>NZ_CP178738.1:0-4800000 GCF_047324255.1 Sodalis sp. RH15 | reverse complement strand
TGCACAATTTTTTAACGTTGTTTACACGACGCTAAAGTTTGAGCAGGTCCTACTCTGTTGAATGCCATCAATGTGAGTATTGTTAACTTTACCCAATGGAAAAGTAATTTCTTTGAGTCGTTTAACAATCTGCAGGAGGCCTATATGGAGCAGCAAAACACACCGGGGAATGGATGTTTAACGATTGATTCATTGAGTAAAATTCCCATCATCTCGATGATGGAACATTCGACAATCCCCTGGGCGATAAAAACTAATGATTCTCGTTTTGTTTACATCAATGAATCGTGCATGGATTTTTTTAATATCCCGGCTGGGTTTGACTTTGAGGGTCGGCTTGACGAGGAATTTCCAACCAAATGGTCCGAACAGGCCCCTGAATATAAGGCGCATGATAGAAAGGCCGAGTCCAGTAAAGAGGGTGCGGAAATCATCACGACATCCTATTTTGGTCGCGATTCCATACTAGAGCCGTGGTACTGTCCAAAATTTCCTATATACAATCACGATGGAGAGGTTATCGGCAGTATTTTTTATGGTAAAAAATTTAACTTCCTTTCTGTGTGCGATTTTTTCAATAATCTAAAGCCATCCATTATCACATTGACTCCTCCAGACAATATTTTTACTGAAAAGGAACTCGATGTAATTTTTTACGCAACTCAAAAACTTACATCTAAAGAGATTGCCGGCAGATTGTGTCTTTCAGCCAGAACCGTCGAGAACAGATTGGGTGTGATCTATAGTAAAATCGGCGTCAATTCCTCACAAGGACTCATTGAATACTGCCAAAATTCCGGGTTAAGCAGCTATGTCCCCAAAAAAATCCTCAGGCAGGGTGTGGATTTTTTTTGGTAAAAGAACAGAAGGTTTAATTTTAGCCCGCCCCGAGCGGGCTTTTGAATTGTTAAGGCTGAACCTGTGACGTCGGGAAGCGGTGGCGGGAGTCATGCCACCGCCAAAAACACAGCAATATGATTACAGCATTCCCTTCAGCCGGTAGAGCCACTCCAGGGCCTGGCGCGGAGACAGCGCGTCGGGATCCAGTTCGGTCAATGCCGTCACTACCGGCGATATCTCTTCCGGCTCCGGCTGCAGCAACGAGAGCTGTGAACCATCCACTGTACCGGTGGCGGCGTGGACAGACAGGTTTTCCAGCTCCTTCAGCTTTTGCCGGGCGCGTTTAATCACCTCCCGCGGCACACCCGCCAATGCCGCCACCGACAGGCCGTAGCTCTTGCTGGCGGCGCCGTCCTGTACGGTATGCATAAACGCAATGGTCTCTCCCTGTTCCAGCGCGTCCAGATGCACATTCACCACCCCTTCCATTTTTTCCGGTAGCTGGGTGAGCTCAAAATAATGGGTGGCGAACAGGGTCATGGCCTTGATGCGGCCGGCGAGGCTCTCGGCGCAGGCCCAGGCCAGGGAGAGCCCGTCATAGGTAGAGGTGCCCCGGCCGATTTCATCCATCAGCACCAGGCTTTGCGGCGTCGCGTTATGTAAAATATTCGCCGTTTCGGTCATCTCCACCATAAAGGTGGAACGGCCCGAGGCTAAATCGTCCGCCGCTCCCACACGGGTGAAGATGCGATCCACCGGACCGATGACCGCCTGTGCGGCCGGCACAAAGCTGCCGATATAGGCCATCAGCACAATCAGCGCGTTCTGCCGCATATAGGTGCTTTTACCGCCCATGTTCGGACCGGTAATAATCAGCATCCGCCGCTGGGCCGACAGCGCCAGCGGATTGGCGATAAAGGGTTCGCTCAGCACCTGCTCCACCACCGGATGGCGGCCGGCGGTGATTTTGACGCCGGGCACGCTGGTGAGGGTCGGGCAGACATAATCCAGGGTTTCCGCCCGTTCCGCCAGATTGCTCAGCACGTCCAGCTCCGACAGCGCCGCCGCGCTTTGCTGCAATGCCGCCAAATGGGGCAACAGCATATCGAACAGCTGATCGTAAAGCGCCTTTTCCAGCGCCAGGGCTTTGCCTTTGGACGTCAGCACCTTGTCTTCGTATTCTTTCAGCTCCGGAATAATATACCGCTCAGCGTTTTTGAGCGTTTGACGGCGGACATAATGGATCGGCGCCTGACGGCTCTGACCGCGGCTGAGCTGAATATAATAACCGTGCACGGCGTTGAAGCCCACCTTCAGCGTGTCCAGGCCGGTACGTTCCCGCTCCCGCAGCTCAAGCCGGTCCAGATAATCCGTGGCGCCGTCCGCCAGCGCCCGCCACTCATCCAGTTCCGCATTATAGCCCGGCGCGATGACGCCGCCGTCCCGCACCAGTATCGGCGGCGTTTCCACCACCGCCCGTTCCAGCAGTTCTTTCAGGTCGGTAAACAGCCCGGTTTGCCCGAGCAGCAGCCGGATATGTTCGTTGTCATACCCGGCGAGCACGGCGTGAATTTCCGGCAGTTGCTGAAAAGCATGGCGCATGCGTCCCAGATCGCGGGGACGGGCGGAGCGGAGCGCCAGGCGCGCCAGCACCCGTTCCAAATCCCCCACTTGCCGCAGCAGGGGCTGCAGCTCGGCATAACACTCCTGCAGGGCCTGTATGGTTTGCTGGCGATGGGTCAACACGGCGATATCCCGGGTGGGCATATGCAGCCAGCGTTTCAGCATGCGGCTGCCCATAGGCGTCACGGTATGATCCAGAATATCCGCCAGCGTATTATCGGTTCCGCCGCCGAGATTCTGGGTCAACTCCAGATTGCGGCGGGTAGCGGCATCCATCACGATACCGTCCTGCTGGCGCTCCAGGGTGACGGCGCGGATATGCGGCAGACTGGTACGCTGGGTATCCTTAGCGTACTGCAGCAGGCAGCCGGCTGCCCGCAGGGCCCGCACGGCGCGCTCGATGCCGAAACCGTTCAAATCACGGGTGCCGAACTGCAGATTGAGCTGCTGGCGGGCGGTTTCCAGCTCGAATTCCCAAATCGGCCGCCGGCGCAATCCCCGCCGATGCTCAATCAAACCCATTTCCGAAAAGGTCTCCGGATAAAGCAGCTCCGCCGGGTTGGTGCGCTGCAGCTCGGCGGCCATGGCCTCGCTATCCGCCGGCTCGCAAACCAGAAAACGTCCGGAGCTGATATCCAGGGTGGCATAACCGTAGCTTTGCTGGTCATGCCATACCGCCGCCAGCAGGTTGTCCTGGCGCTCGCTCAGCAGGGCTTCATCGCTCAAGGTGCCCGGCGTCACGATCCGCACCACCCGACGCTCCACCGGGCCTTTGGTAAGGGCAGGATCGCCGATTTGCTCGCAGATGGCCACCGATTCGCCGAGCTGAACCAGCTTGGCCAGATAGGTCTCCACCGCATGATAAGGTACGCCGGCCATGGGAATCGGCTCGCCGGCGGATTGTCCCCGCCGGGTCAGGGAAATATCCATCAGCTGCGACGCCCGTTTGGCGTCGTCAAAAAACATCTCGTAGAAATCCCCCATCCGATAGAACAACAGGATATCCGGATGCTGCGCCTTCAGGCGCAGGTACTGCTGCATCATGGGTGTATGGCTGTCTAAATCTTCTGTGGTACTCATGGAGTTATGATATCCATTTCTCTGTTTTTCATGAAGTTAGTGATGATGATTGTTCTCATGAATTATCACTTATAGCGTAGCGCCCATGATAACGGAGTCTTTATGGCAGGGAAACAAGCGGGGATGCCTCTTTCGTCAAAAGCGATAGAAATGATGAAACCTACAGATAAAGATAAGGCTGATACCGGTGAAAACCGTGGCCTGCGTGTTGGTTGCGGTTCGACCGGCGTCAAAACCTTTTTTTACCGTTATACCAGCCCACTGATCAATAAGCTGACCCAGGTCAAAATCGGCAACTTCCCGCACACGTCACTGGCCGTGGCGCAAAGGTTCAGGCTGGCGGTCTTCTAAGGGAACTCACGCTGGCACACGAGTTTGCCATTGGCTTAGGGTGCTTGGAAGAAAGTTTTGCTAATCCGACCTTGCTGGCAAAATCAAGTTTACGGCAGACCAGAATCAAGCTCACCTGTGGGGATTACCGTATGATGCTGAGTGCAAGAAGTGGTTGCAGGTATGGACGGATTATCTGGATAGCCTGGAATAGGGATAAATCTGATTTGTACTGACTCGTAATTAATCTGACAGCCTTGCTACTCTGGGTCCAATCAGATCTGACAGTCAGCTTAGTGAATCGCCACGGATCATTTAGACACTTTCGAGCCGTTGATAATATTGATGTTCATATTCCGCCGGTGACATCTGATCGCTCGAGCCATGCCGACGCTTACTGTTATAAAACATTTCGACGTAATCAAAAATATCGCTCCTGGCTTCTTCCCCCGCTCAGTTGCTGTGCATGTGTAATAGCAAGCAAGATGATCAATCGCATACTCTGCATCTAACCAACATCCTTTTTCATTGAAAAAAATGCCGACACATCAGCATCGTTTTTAGCTTATAATATGTGCTTGTGGTAAGTCGTTAGCACGGGAGTTGTGATGAGCAGTAGTAAAAAAGTGGTGGGATCTTATACCAAACCCTCACGCGAACAGATTGTCCGTTCGGTGGTGACCTCGACGGCAATCGAAACAGGCCGGTCTTCGGAGCAAGTTGAGGCCTCCCTCAACGCCCAGCGCAAAAAATTCGCCCATCTTCGTCTGGGAGATTAAGCGTTTTCCAGTGCTTTGCTAACCCAATATTTTATCGGCTCATAATTCATGGACATGCCTGCATGAATGGCTGATATGTATTGGCTTTTGTTTTGCTCCCAGCTTTGATAATCCAATGGATTAAACCCTCCCTGCACCGCCATAACGTCAGCCAGTAGCCGCGATAATCGTCCGTTGCCTTCCCTGAACGGATGGATGAGTATCAGCTCGACATGGACAATGGCGATCGCTTCAGTGACGTGCTCTTTGTCCATCCCCGAGCAGGGAGTGTATTTGGCGAGGTATCTTATTTCGAACTCATTCAATAATTTCGGTACTTGGGCTGAAGGCGCAAACATAAAGCCGCCTTTACTGATATTCACCGTTCTTTCTTGTCCTGCCCACTCATAGATGTTCTCTAGCCAGCGCCGATGCCAGCTTTTTATCATGGCAACGGTTATTCGCCCAAGGGGGAATTGCTCTTCAAAAATAGTCTGATAAAATTTTTCCAACAGAACCAATTCCGCGCCGTCAATTTCATCAGGATTGGAAATCCCCAGCTTGTTTGCCAAGACCTGTTCGCCAGAGCCTTCGGCAAACTTTCCTTCGCTGTTGGAAACATCATATCGGTTCATCGAGCATTCCACTTTACGGACATCGGTACTATGGGTCAGCCTTCAATCATAGTGCTATACCCGTCATACTTCGAGTTGCAGGGTTGTTGGCTGCCCTCGCTCACCTCAGTCACTTACGGGAGTAAGCTCCTGGGGATTCACTCGGTGGCCGCCTACCTGCAATTCGAACTATTTAGGGTATATAATCAACCTAAGGAAAGTAATAACCTATAAATCAATCAGTTATAACAATGTAGGTTAAAGTGTAGTCTTTCCTTCTTTTCTAAAAATAATCGTTAAATATCAACATCAACACACCAATGCATCATGGGTGTATGGCTGTCTAAATCTTCTGTGGTACTCATGGAGTTATGATATCCATTTCTCTGTTTTTCATGAAGTTAGTGATGGTGATTGTTCTCATTAATTATCACTTATAGCGTAGCGCCCATGATAACGGAGTCTTTATGGCAGGGAAACAAGCGGGGACGCCTCTTTCGTCAAAAGCGGATGAAATGGTAAAATTCCAGCAACAGGCGGTCTTCCGAGAAAGGATAATTCGTTGGCACAACGCAAATTGGCAAAATCCAGGCCCGTCACTCAATCTCCTGTCGGCGATCCGCAGCGGCAATTTCAGATGCACTGGGAAACCATTGACCGGTTGCAGCGTGAGATGGCAACAAAACAGCAGCAGCAAGATGCTGTCATGGCCCGATTCCGCCAGGAAGTGTTGCCCATTGAGCACCAATACGTCCAGGCGCTCTACGACAAAACCCTCCGGTTGATCTCATTTGCCGATAAAAAAACGCTGGGAAAGTATAATCGCGAAGCGCTCTTTTCTTGGATAGGGGAAGAATTGGATGAGCTGTTTCATTATCCATTTAATGAACATCTCGATCTGGAAGCGCTACGTCAGCAGTTTCTCGCCTTGAACACGATAGCGGACGACGAGCCAACTCAATATGAGATTGATGAATTTCGCCAGTACGTCAAGGATGAGTACGGCTCAGACGGACAACTGAGCGACGCGGAATTGATTGAGCTGATGATGAATCCTGAAAAGATGTTCAACACATTGGACCGTCTGTTCACTGATGCTGAAAGTATCTTCGATGAAGATGACTATGACTATGAAGATTTTGATAAAGCCGGCTTGCATGATGATGACGCAGGTTATGACGACGACTATGGTGATGGCAATGAAGCTGATGACGGCCGCACCGATCAAAAAATTGACAACGCGCAGCAAACCTTGGATGGTCTGTTAAAATCGCCAGAAGTGAAGAAGATGTACAAAAAGCTCGCTAACATCCTGCACCCCGATCGGGAAGGCGATCCGGCGAAAAAAAATGAAAAGCATCTTTTGATGGTGCAATTATCCAAGGCTAAAAAAAACCATGATGTCTGGACGATACTGGAAATGTACCACCGATATTCGGACCCGGATTTCCATTTTAGCCAGGCTGAGATACCCGCTATCAACGCGCTGATGCAGCAGCGGATTAAGTCGCTTAGTGCCGAACTGGCCGAGACGGAAAATCCTTCTTCGTTGTCGGGCATGATTTGGGAAAAATTCGGCGCCAAAACGACTAGAGGTATCGATAACAAGTTCAAGAAGCACAACGAAAAATTACATCAACTGCTTGAAGAGCAGGTTCAGCAACGCCAGCAATTACGTTCGCTGGCGGTGCTGAAAATCTATTTGGCCGCTCGGCGTGCGGCATATGAATTTGAGTGGCAGAGGGGGGATTTTTTTTAGTCTGCCCTGCCCGGGCCGCGTTAAATCGGAGCTGGGTGGTCTGATAAAAATGCCGGTAGAAATGCCGGTAGAAATGCCGGTAGAAATGCCGGTAGAAATGCCGGTAGAAATGCGATTATCTTTGAATGCCACTGCACAACAAATTCTATGTATCATCGCTAAATGTCCTTCCATTACCATGGCCAGGCTGGCAGAGGATCTGGCAGTGAATCGTCGCACTGTTGAGCGCAATATCAAGATATTGCAGGACAAAGGGTTACTGGTGAGGCAAGGGCCGACCAAAAACGGCTCATGGCGAGTTATCATATGATGGCTAGCAAAAACCAGGTCCCCAGCCGAATCATAACGTTTAGCAACGGGAAATAGCCTTTGGCGGAGAAGCGTCATCAGTGAACGATCTCTATATCATCAGCGCGGGCGCCGCCCGCGGCTTAATTGAATCCACCTGCGAGGAATTTTCCGCGCCCCGGCAATTGACGCCGGCAAAAGAATTCGCGGCGGTGGGGACGACCTTTGATCGGGCGCGCCAGGCCATGTCGGTCCATGAGCGCTGCGATCTGGTGGCCCTGACCCCGGACCTGCTGCAACGCCTAACCGGAGAATTTCCGGGGCGTATCGCTCCTGCGGGGACCTTGGGTTTTACTCCTACCTGTCTTGCCTGCCGCCAAGGCGTGGAGCCGGTTGATATTTCCACCGTTGATGCGTTGCGCCGGGCGATAAGCGAGACGGATGCGATTTTCACTGGCGATCTGCGCCAGTCCACCATCGGCCGCCACACGGTGCATCTTTTGGCCAGCCTTGGCCTTGACCCCCTTGCAACGCCCGAAGTGGTTGAGTTTCCCGGCGGCGCGCAGGCGGTGGCGGCCATGGCGACCACGGAAAAATCCGTCCTCGCCATTGCACAACTGACGGAAATACGGCTGCATCCCTCAGCCGTATTGGTGGGGTCGCTTCCCGCTGAATTCTACCTCGCCACCGAATATGTCCTGGGGGTAGTTGATGATTCTCCTGCGGCATGGGACTACGCCGCCTTGCTCACCGGCGTCTCGCGGCAGGAGACGCGCAGGCAATGCGGATTTAATCCCTGCTGACGTTTGCTCTGCCTGCGGCTAAAGATTGCTAGGATTCGAAAGAGGCCAGCGTTTGTGCAAGCAGTTCTTCGGACAGGGCTTCATCATCCACCGCCCGCGCCAAAATCATCGCCCCAATCATGGCCGACCAGCGAGCAATCGCTACGCGCCGGCGTTCTTCCTCGCTGTTGCCGGGGGCGGTTTGGCTAAAACGCTCGATCTGCGCTTTGACGGCGCGGGTGGTAACGGCTACGGTTTCCGGCGACGTGCGGGAAATCTCGCTGCCCAGAGCCGAGAACATACAGCCGTGGCGCCGATCGTCCCGTTGCTGTTTGCTCAGGTAACGTTGCCCGAAGGTCTGCAAATCCAGATCGGCGAACGGGGAGGTACCGTCTTGAAGGAACAATACATGTTCAAATACCTTGGCGATAAGATCGTCCTTTGACTTGAAGTGGTTGTAAAACGCGCCGTGGGTCAGCCCGGCGGCCTTGGTCACGTCGGCAATGCTGACCGTTTCACATCCCTCTTCACGCATCAGTTGCGCAGCGGCATCCAGAATCCGGCGTCGATTATCGGCAAGATGGTCGCGGCTGATTTTCATCTCAAAGATCCGTCAGGGTAATGTTCAGAATGATAATAAAGAGTATCCGACAAAACGCCTTTTTTTGCAATGATGATAGATAACACTATTGCATAAGACGGTTGCCGCTCTTATGATGATGGTCGTCACTATTAGCAAACCTATGTATGAATGTTATCGACTTCTCTCCTAAGGATACCTTTATGACTTCACTACACTCCACGGCCCTGGTCACCGGCGCATCCACGGGCATTGGCGCCATGTACGCAAAAAAACTGGCTGGCCGCGGCTATCATCTGGTCCTGGTGGCCAGGGATATCAAACGCCTTGAATCGCTGGCGGCAGAGCTGAGATCCGATTTTGGCGTTCAGGTCGATGTCGTACGCGCAGACCTGACAAATCCGCAAGACCTTTATCAGGTGGAAAAGCGTTTGCGGGAAGATCCCGCCATCGGATTATTGGTCAATAACGCCGGCGCGGCCAATCACGGTTCGTTTATCGATGCCGACCCGGACAAAATGGAAACCTTGATTGATCTTAATGTGCTGGCGGTAACCCGCCTTACCGCCGCCGCGCTTGCCGGCATGCTGGCCCGCGGGCAAGGCGCCATTATCAATATCGCCTCGGTTGTGGGCTTGGCCCCCGAGTTTCCCTTGGGCATCTACGGCGCCACCAAGTCCTTTGTCATCGCCATGTCGCAGGCGCTCAACGCTGAGCTGGGTGAAAAAGGAATTTATGTCCAGGCGGTGCTGCCCGCGGCCACCCGTACGGAAATCTGGGAACGGGCCGGACGCGATGTGAACGCGCTGCAGGGGGTTATGGAGGTGGAAGAAATGGTTGACGCCGCGCTGGTGGGGTTCGATCGCCGGGAGACGGTAACAATCCCCCCGCTGCATGACGAAAGCCTGTGGCAGGCCTATGATACGGCCCGCCAGGCGATGCTGCCGCATTTTGCCCAGTCCCATGCCGCCGACCGTTATCAGACAAAATAACGGCATTCACAGCGACTGGACCGTATTTTGAAATTAGGCGGCCTGACCCCGCTCTTTCGAGCGGGTATTCTCGTCACCGACGGACGGAATTATCATATTCAATCCGCGCGGCGGACCGGAGCGGGCTGTCGCCGGTTAATGGACATCCCGCAATAAAGGGTGGGGTAAAGTCAATCGACGACAATCACTTCCGTCAGGCTCTCCAGATCCTTGAATTCATTTTCGGGGATGGCGGAGTCGGTAATAAAATAGTCGATATCGGACCAATTGCAAAATTGGAATAGCCCGGAGCTGCTGAATTTCGTACTGTCGCTGACCACCACTTTAATGGTGGCGCATTTCACCATGGCTCTTTTGATTTCCGCTTCTTCATAGGAAGCGGTACAAGGGCCATGCCTGCCTCGCAGTCCGTCGGTGCCGAGAAAAACAATGTCGGCATTCAGCGATTCGAAAACGTTAACCCCCCACAGGCCCACCATGGCTAAACTGTTGGAATGGATTTTACCGCCCACCAGGTAAATATCATTATCGGTACCCGCCAGCGGTTGCACGATATTAATAGCATTTGAAATGATGGTAAGTTTACTTTTCATGACCAGCGTATTGGCAACGCACTGGATAGTACTGCCGGTATCTAAAATAACAACGCCTTTTTCAGGAATAAGCTGCGAAGCAACATGGGCGATTTTATTTTTAATATCCAGATTTTCCGTGTTTTTGCGCGCCAGCGGCTGCTCTATGGTCAAGATGCTGCCCGAGGCGATGGCGCCGCCGTGTCCTTTGGTGGCAATCCCTTTACGATCCAGATAAATAAGGTCTTTGCGTATGGTTTCGGTGGATACGCCGAAAATTTCCGCCAGCTTGCCGACTTTAACGCTGCCTTCCGCAATCAGAATCTGAGCGAGCCTATTTCTGCGTTCTATGGTCAGGGAATTGCTCATCCGAATTACCACGCTCAAGATAATTAATAACATCAATAAGATAGATTATAAAGACCGGTAAAGGAAGTCAATACCGGTCCTTTTCCTTTGTGGGCGAGAGTTTTCCTGGTTTATACCCGCCGGCGTTTCCCGAGCAGCGCGGATTTGCCCCTGCTAAAAATGCGGCTTTTTTGGCCGAATCGTTCTTTCAGGGATTTTTTGTGAGGCATATCAAATTTATTAGACAAAAATCTTGCCTGACTTGTTTTTCCCATAGATATTGCGATTATGGTTGCGATTGTGAGTGTTTGGTTGGGTATTATCGTATATATAGCTTTAAAGCCTTTGGATGCCAAGGATGAAATCCAACATAGAGTTCGTTGGATTGGCTAAAAGAGGGTGAGAATGTCTTTTTTGTTGCAAGGTTGTGATAAGCCTTTAACATCAATGAAATGGCTAAGACTTATCTGACGCAGGATCAAAGGAGCTTAAAATGACCACTATCCTCAATGAAAATAACATCGTCTTAAACGCCTCTTTCAGCCATAAGGAAGAGGCGATCCGAGCTGCAGGAAAATTGCTGCTTGATGGCGGTTATGTAACTGAAAAATATATTGATTACATGCTGAAGCGAGAGGAGGTGGTTTCCACCTACCTGGGAAATAACCTGGCATTGCCCCATGGCATCGACGGTTCGGAAAATGAAATCATACGGTCGGGCATTGCCGTGATCCAGGTTCCAAACGGAGTCAGCTTCGGCAAAGACAATCAAAATGATATTGCCCATATTGTTATTGGCATCGCCGGCAAAGACGGTAGCCATATGGATATTCTTAATCAGATTGCCATTGCGTGCATGGAAGAAGAAAACGTCCAGCAAATGCGGCATGCGACGAATAAAGCCGAAATTTTGAATTTGCTCGGCCTGTGATGTTTCTGCCGAGAGGAAAAATAGGTCTAGTCCTGCGTGTTCTATCCGGCTGTGCTCGCATTATGATGCTGCTTTTTGGCAAATTTATGCAGCGTCGACTTAATCTGATTGGATAAATTGGCGCGCAGTAAAGCAAGGATTGTGGTTTTTCAACAGCGAAAAAAAATGCCGGTGTATTACATCGGCAACGAATAGGCATTGCCGCAATAAGGCGCACTTGCATCCCATGTCTATAGAGTAATCTTATTTGCCATGAGAAGAGAATGAGCATGAACTGTTTAATTGAAGATTTTATTATCAATAATCCCAATGGATTACATGCCAGGCCCGGTGCTTTTTTTGTTGATACCCTCAAGCCTTTCAATAGCGAGGTGAAAATCTGTAATACACACCGCGGTGAAAAACAAGTGAATGCGCGCAGTCTGCTCAGTCTTATGGTCTTGGGAATAAAACAAGGGCACAACGTGCGCGTATTTGTTAAGGGAGACGATGCGCCCCAAGCGTTGGAAGCGTTGCGAAACGCCATTGCGTCTGGTTTGGGTGAATAACGTTTTAAAAGAAAATCTGTTTAGCCAAAAAAATAAACAGACTGATAATATTTAGAAGGAATGAAGGATGGAAAAGAAAATAATTACCTCGCCATCAATAATGTGCGCGGATTTGCTAAACCTGGAAACATCAGTTAAAGCGCTGGAGGATATTGGGATTGATGCATTGCACATTGACATAATCGACGCTTCTTTTAGTCCCAGTATGCCGTTAGGACTGGACACGATTAAAAGGTTGCGGGCAAAAACCTCATTGGATTTTGATGTTCACATCATGTCCACCAATAATGATTGGTTTATAGAACAGATACTTGCCATCGGCGTCCAGCAAATCTCGTTTCATTATGAAACCAGCCTGCACGCGGACCGCTTGGTGAATTTAATCAAAAGAAAGGGGGTGAGGGCAGGTTTGGCGCTGAATCCGGCCACCTCGCTTTCCTGTCTGGATTATTTGCTGCCTCAGCTCGACCAGGTGTTATTGATGCTTATCAATCCCGGTTTTGCGGGCGATGCGGGAGAAAAACAGGCGGCGTATTCAGAACAGAAAATCTCCGATCTCGCTGCTTTGATCAGACAACGAAAACTCAGTACGGAAATTCAGGTTGACGGCCGGGTTTCGCTGGAAAGCATTCCGCACCTTATCCGTGCCGGGGCCACCAATCTGGTGCTGGGCAGCACCAGTCTTTATATTCCCGGCCGCTCTTTGCTGGAGAATAAAAAGCTGCTGGATGCAGCAATACAAAACGGCAAGCTGGAAAAACCGGAAAGTATGTAACCGATGTCAGGGGATGCGCAGCGATGGATTATTATCAGACTGAATCAGCGATTATCAAAGAATTGGAAAATACCATGGGCAGTATCGCTGCCGATGATGTGCTGGCATTAGTGAAGCATATACAACGTGCAGAAAAGGTTTTTTTTGTCGGCGTGGGAAGGGTCCTGCTTTCCCTGGAAGCCATCGCCAAGCGGCTCGCCCATTTAGGGATAAAAACCTATATCGTCGGGCAAATCACCGAACCGGCCATCACGAACAATGATTTGCTCATTGTGGGTTCCGGTAGCGGCGAGAGCATGTTTCCGCTGGGCATCGCCAAAAAGGCCCGTTCTTTTGGCGCCGCCGTGGCACATATAGGCTCCAACCCCAGCAGCTCGATGCGCGAATATACCGATACCTTTGTCAGGATCCCGGTACAAACCAAGCTGGACCGGCCGGATGAAGTCCATTCCATACAGCCGATGACCAGCCTGTTTGAACAGGCATTATTATTGTTGGGCGATACCATAGCTTTGATGATGGTACGTGAAAAAAATATCGACATGCATAATTTGTGGCAATTCCATGCAAATCTCGAATAGGACCAATGTTATGAGTACTTCAGGCTGGCTGGATTTAGGTAAGAAGGTTGTTATTGTCACCGGCGGCATGTCGGGTATCGGTGCGCAAATTGCGAAAACCCTACACGCCAACAATGCCACGGTAGTGGTATGCGATCTGAATATCAATGAAGAGGCCAAGAGCTATGCTTCTTTGCTGATTAAATGCAATATCGCCAACAAAGCGGATGTCGATGCCATGATACGCACCGTCATTGATGAATATCATCAAATTGATGCGCTGGTTAATAATGCCGGTGTTAACCGACCTCGGTTATTAGTGGATTATTATAAAAAGGACAAACAATACGAGGCCACCGAGGCGGATTTTGATTTTATCGTCAACGTCAATCAAAAAGGGCCGTTCCTTTGCACCCAGGCCGCGGTAAGGCAAATGATTGATAACGGCAAAGGAACGATTGTGAATATTTCTTCTGAGGCCGGTACGGAAGGATCGGCGGGACAGAGTATTTATTCCGCGACCAAAGGAGCGCTGAATAGTTTTACCCGTTCCTGGGCGAAAGAATTGGGAAAATTTGGTATCCGGGTGGTGGGTATCGCGCCGGGCATCAACAAGCGGACCAATATGAACAATGACGAAAATTATCGTGCATTGGCCTATACGCGCGGCTGGGATCCCAACAAGATAGACGATGATTATACCGGTTCCATACCTCTGGGCAGACCGGGGGAACACTATGAATTAGCGGATTTGGTCAGTTATCTGGTCTCGGATCATTCAAGCTATATAACAGGTACGATTGTTAATATATCCGGCGGAAAGTCGAGATAAATTTTTTATCAAATAAAACGATAGAAGCTCTTATTATCCTACAAACGGGGCGAAAGCAATGCTGATTGATAATACTGAACAAATAGGTGAAAAGAAATCATTCCTCGTGAAGGTTCAGCGATTTGGAAACTTCTTGAGCGGAATGGTAATGCCCAATCTCGGCGTGTTCGTCGCCTGGGGGCTGATTACGGCGCTGTTCATCCCCACAGGATGGATACCCAATGCGCATCTGGCCGCTCTGGTCAGCCCGATATTAACCTATCTGCTGCCGTTGCTGGTGGGCTTTACCGGCGGCTATATCGTCCATGGCCAGCGCGGCGGGGCATTGGGAGCGCTGGCTACGATGGGTATCATTATCGGCTCCAATGTTACCATGCTCGGCGGCGCCATGATTATCGGCCCCTTCGCCGCATGGCTGATGAAAAAGGTCGATCACTACCTTGAAGGGCGCTTCAGGGCGGGATTTGAAATGCTGATCAGCAACTTCAGCATGGGGATCGTCGGTCTTGTCATCACCTTGCTAGGGTATTTGATCATCGGTCCGGTTATCTCGGTATTGATACATATCCTCTCAGCCGGCGTCAATTGGAGCATCGCCCATGAGGTCCTGCCGCTGATTTCCATATTTGTCGCGCCGGCCCAGGTGCTGTTTTTGAATAATGCCATCAACCACGGCATCATGGGTCCGCTGGGCCTGCAGCAGGTGGCTGAGCACGGCAAATCAGTGCTGTTCCTGGTTGACGCCAACTGCGGTCCGTCGGTGGGGACATTGCTGGCCATCTCCTTCTTCGGAAAAGGAATGGCGAAAAAAACCGCGCCCACCGCCGCGCTGATAGCGGGTGTCGGCGGCATCGGCGAAGTGTACTTTCCCTTCGTGCTAATGAAACCCGTGCTGGTATTCGCCACCATGGCGGGGATTACCACCTCCTTGACCTGTTTCCTGATGCTGGGCGGCGGGACCGTCGCCACGCCGTCGCCGGGCAGCTTTTTCGCCATGTTGGTATTGACGCCTAAAGGGGCGATGTTAGGCAATCTGGTGGGTTTCTTTGCCGGAATGGCGGTGGCTTTCGCCGTGGCGACGGTACTGCTGAAGATGGATAAGAGCCCGGAAGAAGCGGACGCGCCGGAACTGGCTGATGCCGACCCCTACGCCGCCGCAGCGCTCAATCAAGAGGCGTTGGCGCGTGTACACGGCGTCACTATCCGTAAAATCATCGTAGCATGCGATGCCGGTATGGGATCCAGCGCCATGGGGGCTTCAATTCTGCGAACGAAGCTTAAAAAAGCCATGCTTGATATCGACGTCAAGAATGCCAAAATCGAAGAAGTCCCCAAGGACGTCGACCTTATAGTCACCCATGCCCAGCTTTTTGATCGGGCGAAGAAATTGCATGACAACGGCAAGGTGGTTTTTATGTCCATCACCAATTTCATGGAAGGCGGCCAGTACGATTCTATCGTAGAATATGTGAAAAACAGCCGGGGAGGTTAATAAGCTTTATGAACCGGTTTCGGAAAGCGATGGCGACGGCCTGACGCCCCCGCGTGAGAATAGCTGGCCCGCGGATCCGGTGACAAGCAAGTCGCCGGACCTTCAAAATCTTTCTAAAATATATAATATTCCCCCAGTCTTCAATTTCCCCTTCCTTATGCTGCCGCTAACTCTATTTGAATGTTATTGTGTCAATTTTCAGATAATAATATGCAATATTTTCTATATTCTATTGCAATATTTTTAATAAAAATAAACGATTAATTATAACTACTTGATTTTTAAAATGTCTATTACGTTTCTAATTCATTAATTTTCATATGATTTTGATAATATCATGTCAATGATAATAAGTTATTTCTAGGTGGCGTCTCTCTAAAGGATGACAAATGATGACCACCACGACATGATAGATTTTGTTTTTGTCAATTGGGCAATATGGATTTTCTAGAATATAGAGATTCGATCGTTATGATATATATTTTCGTCTGCGTTTTTTAATAATTATTCTGGCCTAGATATATTCCGTTGATTATATTCCGGAACCTGAAGTATAGGTTGCGGTAAAAAGAGGAAATTTATGCATGATACCTTTACACTCTCTTCAGACGAAAATCCCCGTCGAACCCGTGAGGCATGATAGCGTTAATCTTGGGGATGAGGCCGATGTGTCTTCCAGCGCCGAGAGTGCGTCGAGACAATTGGAATGGCAGTTCAATGAAAATAACGCGCTGGGACAAACAGAATTAACGACCGAAGCGTTAAAAACCTGCGCGATAAATCTCGACCGTCAGCTAGATGCTCTCAACGGCGAGTTGTTGGCTACGTTGCGCCCCCATGAACTCAATGGCGCGGAACGTCTCCTGGCGAGCGCCGAAGATTTATTGAAGAACGGAGAAGATGCGCCGCTCTCTACCTTAGTCGGTACAGACGAAGATACCATCGCGAAGCATTTGCGCGATCAGTTACAGCGCCAACCCTCCGCTGAATTTATGGAACGCGGCAGGACGCTGCTGGATTGCATCGGCAGCGTGCTGGCCAATGATTTTACCCTGTTATCCGGCAACGCGGCGCGCCGTACGGGGAATGTGATTGCGGTGGCGGCGCGAACCGGCACCATCGTTGCCCTGACCACCATGTTGCGCCAGCTGCTGGGTTTTGCCCTGGAGCAGAACTTCCATTCTTTGGGAAAAGACGCTTCGCTTACGCCGCGTATGGTGGCGGGAATCGCTTCACTCCTGATTGGGCCGGGACTCAATCTGGCCGGTGCGGTACGCGATGAAAGAAACGGTTTAGCCACCCCGGCATCACGGATTTCGCGCACCTGGATGGGGCTTTTGAGTCTCGGCGGTTTGCTGATTGCCTCAGCCTATGATCCCGTCGCCGTAATCGGACATAAGCTGGCCGCCATCGGACCGCAAATGGCGGCATATACCTTGGCCCGCGACCTGCTGCAGATGTTTTTTCCGCTTCATGAGAATGGCGGGACCAATGCCACCGGGATGTTGTGCTCCGGCTTTATGTATGGCATCGCTCAACTATTACTCGGCGAGGGCATGGTGAATTTCGCCCCGCAATCCGGCGCGGAATATCTGATCTCGGAAGCGGGCCGGCTGGGAGAGCCCATGGCGGACTGGGCGGCGGCAAGCGCGGCCATGGCCCTGATTGAACCAAACCATCTGCACGATCTGCTGCGCAGCGCCATGAATACCGCCGTGGAAATGTTTGATGAGCTGCAAAGGCCGGCGTTGATGCGCTATTTTTCAACTCAACAGGGAACCGGCGCGGCGCAGGGGGAGGCCGAGGCAGCCCCTGAGAAAGAGCCGTTGACCGCGGGCACGGCTGCTTTTGCCTCGGGCGCGGTTACAACCCTTAGGTCAGCGTCGGATAAAAACAGCAGCCGCAGTATATCGGCCGAACCGTCGTCTGCCGGGGACAAGCGCCGCCGGTCCTCCTCGTTCAACGGACCGGACCAGGGCCGGGAAGGAGTACGGATAGGCCTTGATCGGCCGCGCATCGGTACCGGTTCCTGGCCCACATCGGGTCAGTTGGCCGACAGTATGCTCACCACCTGCGCCATGCGCACCTCGGTATTTGAAGCGGTAGTGGCTATTGCGCTGACGGTGTCAACCGCCCTGCAAAAAACCCGGCTGGAGCAAACGGAACAATGCCATATTGTGAGCGCCCTGATTGGCGGGTTGGTCATGGTGGGATATCCCGCCTTTGTCTGTGCTCATTTGACCGGCTCTTCGTCTCCGGACTCATTAGCGCCCGCTGCCGACCCCGGTACCAGTCCAGATCCCGCAGCGATAGAAAAACAGGGATAAGCGCATAGCGGCGACAAAACCATGCCATGGTCCGGCCCGGTTTATGGCCGCGTGCTAATAATTAATCTTGCTTAAAGCTTGCAGCCTTGATTCCATGTTTCTAAATAAAGCGGATAAAACCCTGAATGTCGCGCTACCGGGGGTGTCTATGGAGCAAAGGCCGGCCGGCTCTTTTATCCGCCTTGGCCGTTTAAGCTATGAAATGAAGCGTTTACCATCAAAATGGTAAACTCGACCAGCGTTATCACAATCTGATTTATCGGGGGACGGCATGGATGGAGTTTTGATTTTCTGTAAAGACTCAATATTGAGGTTTCGTTCAGATTATGACGATCTGACGGCGGTCCCCCTCTTATCTATCCAGGATTGTCTTGAGGAAGAAAATGCGCTTTTCCTCCTGCAATATTTTCGCCATCGCGTGATCATTGAAGAGGGCACGACGCTATCTGATATGTTTTTGGCCATAGAGCCCTGGGCCGGCGTACTGGCGGCGTACCTTGACATAGATGTGAGGGCCTATATCGATGAAATCAGAAAACCCTCGCAGGTGGAGGCGGTATTCGACTGGATTGGCATTCAGAAAGTGACGTCGGTGCATCGCGCTTATCAGCATCATGACATTCATGATGGTGAGGACCTCACCAGCTATTTCAACCGTGAACGCATACCCACCAAGCATTTTGATATTGAAGCCGCCTGTACGGCCAATGGCTATAAAAATGGCGATAAGGAGCATTACAGTATCAGCGGTGATATACATACCATCAAAAACGTCCCGGTGGTGATAAGTGACCGCCAAGTTTTGGTCAGCTATGGACAGGATAAAAATAATCTATTGAATCATCGGCATGCGGGTGTCGTGGTTAATAATAAGACAACCTATATACAGGGTGGGATAGCCTTTTCGTTGAATGAAGTTATGGAGGCGCTGTTCAATGACGGCTTGTTTTATTTTTCGCCGCAAATTGCCAGCCATGATATGGCGAAGATTAAAGAAATGGCTGAAATAATTGAAAAAAATGAGGATGAAAGCAGAGAGGCGGCCCTGTATTCCGGAATTGATGAAGAGGAGAAGCTGGAGGCGGTCAATAAGATAAAAGTTGAAATTGCCGAAGGGGCATTCGACCCGATGATTGATCATATGGAGTCAGAACAGGCCTATTGGCAATATGTTAAATCCCTGTGCGACTCAAACAGCGAACTTCCCATTCGCATCGGCCAAATCGATGAGGCCAAATCTCCAGAACATCGGTTTTACAATTTTATAATGGATGACAACTGAGTGCGTTATCATCTTTCCATCAAATTCTTAGCTCTATTTCTTGAGAGTATTTACTCTAAATTTCCATGACTACCCGTTATTCATGATGACGCCCCCTTCAGCGCCATTAAGCATGCCGCCAGGCGTGCGTTTAGTGAAAGGGGGTGGGAAGCGTGCGTCATTCGTAACGGCGGAAATAGATTTCCAGCTTGGTTTGCAACTTGCCCAGTACCGTACAGAACATTAGGTAGATAAACGCCGCTTCAATATACAAAATGAGCGGTTCATAGGTGACGGATACGATGCGCTGGGCCGCCAGAAACATTTCCGGTACCGTAATCACCGCAGCCAGGGAGGTATCCTTGATAAGCGAGATAAACGAATTGGCCAGCGGCGGCAACGAGACAAATACCGACTGGGGCAAGATAACCCGCCGCATGGCCTGCGGACTGCTCATGCCGATGGAATATGCCGCCTCCCATTGCACCTTCGGCACCGAAATGATGGCGCCGCGGATAATCTCCGAGCTGTAGGCGCCCACGTTGAGGATAAAACCTATCAATGCGGCCGGGAAGGCGTCCAGCGTGATGCCTGCGCTGGGCAAACCGTAAAAGATAACGAACAGCTGTACCAGCAAGGGAGTGCCGCGAATCACCCAGACATAAAAGTCCGCTATTCCTTTAAACGGTTGTGGGCCATACAGCCGGATCAGCGCCACCACAAAAGCCAGCGCCAATCCTCCGATAAAGGAAAGAACCGCCAGCGGCAGGGTAAACATCACTCCGGCTGTAAATAACCGCCAAAAGGAGTCCAACATCAGTTGAAGCCAGGATGGCATCGGCAAGAACTCCTGAATGTTAAAAAATTACTTGGAGATATCCTGTCCGAAATAACGGATAGAAATAGTTTTATAGGTGCCGTCCGCTTTCACTTCATCCAATGCGGTATTCAATGCTTTCACCAACTCCGGCTGATCTTTGCGGATCAGGATGCCTGAAGGCGCGTTTGCATCCTGGGATGCCACCACTTTCAGCGGCGCGTCAGGTTTGTGCTTTTTGAAATCGAGATAGGATAGGTTGTCGTTAAGGGTCGCCGCGGCGCGTTTGCTTAAGACCAAATCCAAAGATTGATTGAATCCGTCAGTGGGCACCAGTTCGGCGCCGTATTTGGTCGCCAGCTGTGAAAAATTACTGGTTAGACTTTGTGCCGCCTTTTGCCCCTTTAAATCGGCAAAATCTTTGATGGTGGTATTATCGTCACGGGTAATCAGAACCACTTTTGAATCGATATAGGGTTTGGAGAAATCAAATTTAGCCTGGCGCTCCGGTGTTATTCCCACTTCGTTGATAACCGCGTCATACCGCTTTGCGCTCAGTCCGGCGATAAGCCCGTCCCAGCGGCCCTCGATAAACTTGGCCTTAACCCCGAGCTTGGCGGCAACGGCGCGTCCCAAATCAACGTCGAACCCCACCAGATTATTATTGCTGTCGTGAAAGGTATAAGGGGCGTAAGTTCCTTCGGTACCGAAACTAATGGTGCCCGCGGCCTTGATTGCCGCCAGTCCGTCTTCCGCCTGGGCCTGCAGAGCGGTAAAAAACAGGGACCCGGTTACCAGAGCTAATGTGATTTTTTTCATCGTTATTCCTGAAAGTGACAGTGGAAAAGACGCAAGAGGCGCCTTATATGTCGGAGAATGCTAATCCACTTTGTATTTTGCAATAAATTCCATTAAGTCATTAGAAAGCACATTAAATTATAACGGATATTTTGGAAAGAACGATAGTGCATCAGCCCTGGAGAGACAAGCGAAAAATCGATTTTGCCAATCCGTGGTCCGGCCCGGCTATAATAGACCTGCGAGCCCCGTTTATCCATTCGCCCATTGCCGTTGCGGCCGGCTGTCGCCGAAGCCGCTATGCTGTTTGTCGGATGCCGGAGCCCGGGGTAAAAATTGGAATGCGCCTTGCACTAATTCAATAAAAACGTTACGGGAGCCTGCGAGTGCATTCCCGTTGGCCTATTTCACATCAGGATGGGGTATTATGAAAGACGACGAACTTTTTCAACTGAGCGCCCGCCTCGGGGCGGCCCTGAAAGAGAAGGGCAAGTTTATTACCTGTGCCGAATCCTGTACCGGCGGTTGGATAGCCAAGACCATTACCGATACGTCAGGCAGCGCCGGCTGGTTCGATCGCGGTTTTGTGACTTACGGGAACCAGGCAAAATCGGATATGCTGGGGGTCAAGGCCAGTACGCTGGAGCACCATGGGGCGGTGAGCGACCCGGTGGTGCTGGAGATGGCGCAGGGAGCGCTGGCGGCGGCGGGGGCTGATTACGCCGTGGCGGTCAGCGGCATTGCCGGGCCGGACGGCGGGACGATTGAAAAACCGGTGGGCACGGTGTGGTTCGGGTTTGCCGCGCGGCATCGCGCGCCGTTTTCCCAACTGATGCATTTTGACGGCGGCCGGGATGACGTCCGCAGACAGGCGGTTCACTTTGCCCTGAAAACCCTGTTGGACACATTTTTCTGAAAAACACTTGATACTGTATGATTGTACAGTATAATTGGCAACACTAGCGGTATGTGCCCAATGGCTTTCAAGTTGCAGCAAGGCGGCAAGGCGGCAAGGCGGCAAGGCTGAGAACCCCCGGGGCTTAGTAACCAAGTGACTGGGGTGGGTGGGCGCGGCCAACGCCGCTGCAACTTGAAAGATGACGGGCATAGATGTTTGGCGAAAGAGGGTGGCGATGTCGCTCCCCGCTTGATAGGAGTTGAAATGGCTATTGATGAGAATAAACAAAAGGCGTTGGCGGCGGCATTAAGCCAGATTGAAAAACAATTTGGCAAAGGCTCGATCATGCGTCTCGGTGAAGATCGGTCAATGGATGTCGAGACGATCTCCACAGGTTCTCTTTCCCTTGATATTGCGCTGGGCGCAGGCGGTTTGCCCATGGGGCGCATAGTTGAAATCTATGGGCCGGAATCCTCGGGTAAAACAACGCTGACCCTGATGGTCATCGCCTCCGCGCAGCGCGAAGGTAAAACATGCGCATTTATCGATGCCGAGCATGCCCTGGATCCCATCTATGCCAAAAAATTGGGTGTGGATATCGATAACCTGCTGTGTTCACAGCCGGACACCGGTGAACAGGCTCTGGAAATTTGTGATGCATTAACCCGCTCCGGCGCGGTGGATGTCATTATCGTCGACTCCGTCGCGGCGCTGACGCCAAAAGCGGAAATCGAAGGTGAAATCGGCGATTCCCATATGGGACTGGCGGCGCGCATGATGAGCCAGGCCATGCGTAAACTGGCGGGCAATCTCAAAAACGCCAATACCCTGCTGATCTTTATCAACCAGATCCGTATGAAAATCGGCGTTATGTTCGGGAATCCCGAAACCACTACCGGCGGTAACGCCCTGAAGTTTTACGCGTCAGTACGCCTTGATATCCGCCGCATCGGCTCCATCAAAGAGGGCGAAGTGGTGGTGGGTAGCGAGACGCGCGTGAAAGTGGTGAAAAACAAGGTAGCCGCGCCCTTTAAACAGGCTGAATTCCAGATTCTTTATGGGGAAGGCATCAACGTCCACGGCGAATTGGTCGATCTGGGCGTCAAGCATAAGCTGATTGAAAAAGCCGGCGCCTGGTACAGTTACAACGGCGAAAAAATCGGCCAAGGCAAGTCCAACGCCTGCGTCTTCCTCAAAGAACGCCCCGAGATTGCCGCCGAGCTGGATAAAAAATTGCGGGATATGTTATTGCACAATACCACTGACGCCGGTTTTGCCGGTGAGAGCGAAAGTTTTGATGAAAGCACCGCCAATGAAAGCAGTGAGGAAATGTAAGCTTTGCATGCCGGGTAAGCGCTCTTTTTCGGCGAGTGAAGGTTAACGCCATGGCCGCGTTGCTCGATCGTGCACTACATATACTTTCAATGCGGGATCACAGCGAAGCCGAGCTGCGGCGCAAGCTGGCGATGCAGCCGCCTGCGCAAGGGCGGCGATGGAGTCGTCGTCCGTCCGCAGCGGCGGTAGATCCCACGGTAAAAGAAGACATTGAAAAGGAAGTCGATGCAAAAGAACGTATGGCTGAAATCTCTGAAGCCGAACTTGAGGCCGCCATCGACTACTGTCGCCAAAATGATTGGCTGAACGATAGCCGCTTTGCCTTAAGGTATGTTAGCAGCCGCAGTAAAAAGGGGTATGGCGAACAAAAAATTCGCATGGAGCTTATCCAAAAGGGAATAGACCGGGACACCATTGATACCGCCTTTAGCGAGGCGGGTATTGATCGATCTGCGCAGGCCCAGGCAGTGGCATGGAAAAAATTCGGGCAACCTCTTTCCACCGATCGCCTGGTAAAAATCAAAGTGCAGCGTTATCTTCTTTCCCGCGGTTTTTCTTTTGAAGAAATACAATCAATCTATACCCAGTAGATTTCAGGTTGCAGCCAACATTGCTGCAACCCTAAAGATGATGGGTATAATAAATTTATAAATTGGTTGCGATGGGATTTTACTTCGCATCAAAGAAAATTTATCTTATTCCCACTTTTGAGTTCGTGAACGCTACTGTAGCGCCCTAATTCTGCGCTATTCTGTTTTCGATCCGTTTGTTTAGCTTGATTCCGGGACAACTATGAGCAAGAGCACCGCTGAGATCCGTCAAGCGTTTCTCGATTTTTTCCATAGCAAAGGACACCAGGTAGTCGCAAGTAGCTCCCTGGTGCCTGATAACGATCCGACATTATTGTTCACCAATGCCGGCATGAACCAGTTCAAAGACGTTTTCCTCGGTCTGGATAAACGCCAGTACCAGCGCGCCACCACGTCGCAGCGCTGCGTTCGCGCCGGCGGTAAGCATAACGACCTGGAAAATGTCGGTTATACCGCCCGTCATCATACCTTCTTTGAAATGCTGGGCAATTTCAGCTTCGGCGACTATTTCAAACAGGACGCCATCAGTTTTGCCTGGGAGTTATTGACCGGCGAGCAGTGGTTTAACCTGCCGAAAGAAAAACTGTGGGTGACCGTGTATGAAACCGATGATGAAGCCTACAACATCTGGGCGCAGGAAGTGGGCGTGCCCCGTGAACGCATCATCAGGATCGGCGATAACAAAGGTAGCGCCTATGCCTCGGATAATTTCTGGCAGATGGGGGATACCGGCCCATGCGGTCCCTGCTCGGAAATCTTCTACGATCATGGCGAACATATCTGGGGCGGCCCTCCGGGAAGCCCGGAAGAAGACGGCGATCGTTATATTGAAATCTGGAATCTCGTTTTCATGCAGTTCAACCGGCAGTCGGACGGAACCATGCTGCCCCTGCCGAAACCCTCCGTGGATACCGGCATGGGATTGGAGCGCATCACCGCGGTATTGCAGCATGTGAATTCCAATTACGACATCGACCTGTTCCGCACGCTGATCGGCGAAGTGGCGAGCGTGACCGGCTGCACGGATCTTTCCAGTAAATCCCTGCGGGTGATTGCCGACCATATCCGGTCTTGCGCCTTCCTGGTGGCGGACGGCGTGGTGCCTTCCAACGAAGGTCGCGGTTATGTCCTGCGGCGCATCATCCGCCGGGCCGTGCGCCACGGCAATATGCTGGGCGCGCGGGAGACGTTTTTTTATAAGCTGGTGGGGCCGTTGATCGACGTGATGGGACCCGCCGCTGAAAGCATGAAGCGGCAACGCGCCATGGTTGAACAGGTGCTTCGCACGGAAGAAGAGCAGTTTGCCCGCACCCTGGAACGCGGCCTGGCCCTGCTGGATGAAGAGCTGGCCAAGCTTAAAGGCGATACGCTGGATGGGGAAACCGCTTTCCGTTTGTATGATACCTACGGGTTCCCCCTGGATCTCACCGCCGATGTTTGCCGCGAGCGGCAGTTAAAAGTGGATGAGGAAGGTTTTGAACGCGCCATGGATGAGCAGCGTCGCCGCGCCCGCGAATCCAGCGGGTTTGGTGCCGATTACAACAGCATGCTGCGGGTGGATGACGCCACACGATTCTTCGGTTACGAAGAGGTGCGGCATCAGGGTAAGGTTACCGCGCTGTTTCGTAACGGCCAGTCCGTGCCCGCGGTACAATCCGGCGAGGATGCCGTGGTGGTGCTGGATGAAACCCCCTTTTACGGCGAGTCCGGCGGTCAGGTGGGCGACAAGGGCGAGCTGAAAACGTCGCTGGGGCTGTTCAAGGTGAGCGACACGCAAAAATACGGCCAGGCCGTAGGCCACCTGGGGCAGCTCGCCTTCGGGGAATTGAAGGTCGGCGATCGGGTCGAGGCCAGCGTCGATGAAGAGCGGCGTAGCCGCATCCGTTTGAACCACTCGGCCACGCATTTGCTGCACGCCGCGCTGCGCCAGGTTTTGGGGGATCATGTGGCGCAAAAAGGGTCGTTGGTTAACGATCAGTACCTGCGCTTTGACTTCTCCCACCCGGAAGCCATGAAACCCGAGCAGATTCGCAGGGTGGAGGATATTGTGAATGAGCAGGTTCGCCGCAATCTTCCCATCCATACCGATATCATGGATCTGGAATCAGCACGCGCCACAGGCGCCATGGCGCTGTTCGGCGAGAAATATGATGCCAAGGTACGGGTGTTGACCATGGGGGACTTCTCCACCGAGCTGTGCGGCGGCATTCATGCTTCCCGCACCGGTGACATCGGGCTGTTCCGGATTTTGTCCGAATCCGGCACCGCCGCCGGCATCCGCCGTATCGAGGCGGTGACCGGGGAAAGCGCGCTGGCAACCGTGCATCAGCAGAGCGATATTGTCCGCGATCTCGCCCAGTTGGTGAAGGGCGACAGCCAGAACCTGTCCGATAAGGTAAAAGCCTTGCTGGAGCGTACCCGCCATTTGGAAAAAGAGCTGCAGCAGCTCAAAAGCCAACAGGCTGCCCAGGAGAGCTCCGCGCTGCGCGGTAACGTAAAATTGATTAACGGCGTCAAGGTGCTGGTGAGTAAACTGGACGGAGTGGATCCCAAAATGCTGCGTAACATGGTCGACGATTTGAAAAACCAGCTGGGTTCCGCGGTGATTGTCCTGGCGACCGTGGCGGATGATAAGGTCAGCTTGATTGCTGGTGTAACGAAAGATTTAACCGATCGTATCAAAGCCGGTGATCTTATCAGTCATCTGGCGGGTCAGGTCGGTGGTAAAGGCGGCGGACGGCCCGATATGGCCCAGGCCGGCGGCAGCGATGTCCAGGCTTTGCCCGCGGCATTGGCAGGCGTTGAAACTTTCTTGGCAGCCAAATTCTGAGCGCGATAAGAATACGTTATTATCAACGCCATAGCTTTCTGTTAAGTTATGGCGTTTGGATTCGTATTATTCACGGGGTCAAAAGTTAGGCGCGAAGCTGGTCATATCGACTAAACTTATACCTGATGTTGAAAGTTGTCAGCCTGCTGGCATTTTATGTCACTAACATGACTTACGTTTTCACGGTATATGATGGATAATGGCGGGAAACTGAGAGACCCGACTCTTTTAATCTTTCAAGGAGCAAAGAATGCTTATTCTGACTCGTCGAGTTGGTGAAACCCTCATGATTGGCGATGAGGTAACGGTTACGGTTTTAGGAGTCAAGGGCAACCAGGTACGTATCGGTGTCAATGCGCCTAAAGAAGTTTCAGTTCACCGTGAAGAAATATACCAGCGTATTCAGGCTGAAAAGTCGCAACAGAACCCATTCTGATTTTCATGCGCCTTGCATTAGCGAGGCGTAGCAAATTATGTTTCGAAGTTTTCTAATTCATTTCTAAATATTCCTCAATTCAATCGCCCTTAAGCTGCTTTCAGCGGATTAAGGGCGGTTGTCCGCTATTGCGCTGTCAATGTGTTCAAGTTGCATGGGATTTAGGCAAACGCTTCACAGACGGGAAAAATTGTTTGACTTATC
Source organism: Sodalis sp. RH15 (assembly GCF_047324255.1). Taxonomy (NCBI): domain Bacteria; kingdom Pseudomonadati; phylum Pseudomonadota; class Gammaproteobacteria; order Enterobacterales; family Bruguierivoracaceae; genus Sodalis; species Sodalis sp. RH15. Next base: position 4,772,800 of record NZ_CP178738.1, on the reverse strand, counting down.
AGGCCGGGAAAGTAATATGTGCGCCACGCAGTGCCGATGAGCTTTAACACCGGCGCGTAGGTGAGGTGGCCGAGAGGCTGAAGGCGCTCCCCTGCTAAGGGAGTATACGGTCAAAAGCTGTATCGAGGGTTCGAATCCCTCCCTCACCGCCATTTATTAATGCATCCATAGCTCAGCTGGATAGAGTACTCGGCTACGAACCGAGCGGTCGGAGGTTCGAATCCTCCTGGATGCACCATTCACTGTTGGAATAGCGCCATCAGTGGTAAGTAGTGAATAAAATAATCGATGTTAGTTGTTACAATATCATTGTTTATTAGGAGATACATTGGATTATGCCGGCATCTTGCGGCAAGTAACAAAAGCGAACGCTTGGGTTATTATCCATCAAACACAATGCATCCATAGCTCAGCTGGATAGAGTACTCGGCTACGAACCGAGCGGTCGGAGGTTCGAATCCTCCTGGATGCACCATTTCCGCCTTGATTAATATCAGTATGAAAACGCTTGTTAATAACAATTAACGCTAATAGCTGAATATTGTTATTTATCAACAAAAATACATGATTCAAGCAGAGAGATACGGTTGCTCAGTAAAGCGGGCTCCGGGTTTTATAAACCACTCATCGTATTGCATCCATAGCTCAGCTGGATAGAGTACTCGGCTACGAACCGAGCGGTCGGAGGTTCGAATCCTCCTGGATGCACCATTTCGCTCTTATCTGCAAACCCTTTCAGCCGTGCGACTCAACCTTTTCCCATGATTCCCTGTGGCCGTAACGCGCTCGTTTCTCCGCAATTCCTCCAATGCCGCCGACAGCTTTCACTCACGGGTTTCCCTCACGGAAAAAAAGACAATGTTATGACTTTGCGTTACAGTAAAGCCCTATTATGGGTATCAGGAAGCGATGATGTACGACCAATACGATGGGCTGATCTTTGATATGGACGGAACGCTGCTCGATACAGAGCCCACCCACCGCAAAGCCTGGCATCACGTCCTTAAGCAATACGGTATGCAGTACGATGAGTCTGCGATGGTATCGTTAAATGGATCGCCAACATGGCTTGTTGCTAAAACGATTATTGACTCTCATCATGCCGCTATGGATCCCTATATCTTAGCCAGTGAGAAAACCGCGGCAGTCAAGGCTATGTTATTGGAATATGTCAGGCCGCTGCCGCTGGTCTCGGTGGTAAAAGAGTACTATGGCAAACGCCCGATGGCGGTTGGCACCGGCAGCGAGCATAGCATGGCTGTGGCGTTGCTCGAACATCTGGGGTTGCTGAGTTATTTTGTTGCGGTGGTGGGGGCGGATGACGTGAGCCATCATAAACCGCATCCTGAGACCTTTTTGCGCTGCGCCGAACTGATGGGTGTCGTTCCGGAAAAATGCGTCGTTTTTGAAGATGCCGATTTTGGAATTTTGGCCGCAAAATCCGCAGCAATGGCCTATGTTGATGTAAGGTGCCGTTAATCGTTAACCGCCAGTATTATTCTTGGCGAAACGGGCCTGCCCAGCCGAGGGTATTTCACTCGCGGCGACCCGGTATAGCACATTCGCACACATATGGGCCGGATGTTAAATGCGTTAATGATAACGATAGATAGCCATAAACGGGCAGATTCAATTATGCTAACCCAATTCAAATTTTTCCGCGGGAGGTCAATTTGATCCCGGACGTATCAAAAGCGCTTTCATGGCTGGAAGCCAACCCCCACGCATTAAAAGGTATTCGTCGGGGGGTCGAACGTGAAACGTTGCGTATTTCCGCCGATGGAAGTTTGGCGCAGACCCCGCATCCCGAATCCCTTGGTGCGGCGTTGACACATAAATGGATTACCACGGATTTTGCCGAGGCGCTGCTTGAATTTATTACGCCGGTAGATGACGATGTTGATCATCTATTAACATTTTTGCGGGATATTCACCGCCATGTGTCGCGCCATCTGGGTGACGAACGCATGTGGCCGCTGAGCATGCCCTGTTTTATCGATAGCTCACAGCCCATCGAGCTGGCGCAGTATGGCTCCTCCAACCAGGGCCGCTTCAAGACCCTGTATCGCGAAGGACTGAAAAATCGCTACGGCGCGTTAATGCAGGCCATTTCCGGCGTACATTACAATTTTTCGCTGCCCTTGGCATTCTGGCAGGCGCGCGCGGGCGTCAAAGACGAGATCGATGGAAAAGATGAAATTTCCGCCGGCTATCTGCGCTTGATCCGTAATTATTATCGCTTTGGCTGGATCATCCCGTACTTGTTCGGCGCGTCGCCGGCAATCTGCTCGTCATTTATTGACGGGCGCAAGACCAATTTGCCGTTTGAAAAAGCCGAATCCGGCATGATCTACCTGCCATACGCCACCTCGCTGCGGTTAAGCGACCTGGGGTATACCAGCAAGTCGCAAAGTCAATTGGGCATCACCTTTAACCGTTTGCCTGAATATATTACCGCCCTGAAACAAGCCATCAAGACTCCGTCCGCGGATTATCAGCGCATCGGCCTGAAGAAAAACGGGCAATATTTGCAGCTGAACACCAACGTCCTGCAAATTGAGAATGAACTTTACGCGCCAATCCGTCCCAAACGCATTACCCGGCCGGGGGAAACGCCTTCAAACGCCTTGCAGCGCGGCGGCATCGAGTATATCGAAGTTCGCTCCCTGGACATCAACCCCTTTTCCCCTATCGGTATCGATGAACAACAGTCGCGCTTCCTGGATCTTTTCCTGATATGGTGTACGTTGGCCGAGGCGCCGGAAATGAGTGCGCAAGAGCTGTTGTGTACCCGGACCAATTGGAATAGCGTCATTCTGGAAGGGCGTAAACCCGGCTTGATGCTAAGCGTTGATTGCGGCGCGGCGCAGATGCCGCTGGCGGACGTGGGCAAAGAATTGTTCAGGGATTTACGGCGCGTGGCGGAAATTCTCGACAGCAATAATCATGACCGGCTCTACCGCCAGGCCAGCGATAATCTGGTGGCGGCTTTCGACGATCCTGAACTAACGTTTTCCGCCCGGATATTAAAGGGCATGCGAGAGCATGGTATCGGAGGGCTGGGTATGAAGCTTGCCAATGATTACCGCCGGATGCTGTGCGACGAGCCGCTGGAAATCTTGACCGAAGAGGCGTTGGCGGCGGAACAGGCGCGTTCATGGCAGCGTCAGCGGGAACTTGAGGCGGCGGATACATTGAGTTTTGATGAATATCTGGCCAAACAGAACGGCGAGTAGATGATAAAGAAAAGGCCACAGAATATGTGGCCAAATAAACATCTCTGAAGACAGGGATGATGATAACAAATGCGCGTCTTTCATATATTCAGACTCGCGGCCAGTAAAAAAGTTTCCACGATCAGTAAAAAAATTAATTATTTTTTAGAGGAGGTGACGATATGCCACTGTTGGATAGCTTTACCGTAGACCACACCCGCATGGCGGCGCCAGCGGTTCGTGTTGCTAAGACCATGAAAACCCCCCATGGCGATACCATCACTGTCTTTGACTTGCGCTTTTGCCGACCAAATCTGGAGGTTATGCCGGAACGCGGCATTCACACTCTGGAACATTTATTTGCCGGTTTTATGCGTAATCATCTCAACGGCGACGGCGTGGAAATTGTCGATATTTCCCCCATGGGATGTCGTACCGGGTTTTATATGAGCCTGATCGGCGCACCGGATGAACTCCGGGTTGCCAAAGCATGGAAAGCCGCGATGGAAGATGTGCTGAAGGTAACCGATCAGAGAAAAATCCCTGAACTGAACGAATATCAATGCGGAACCTATCATATGCACTCCCTGCCGGAAGCGCAGGAAATAGCCCGGCATATTCTCGATAGCGACGTTCGGGTAAATCACAACGAAGAACTGGCTCTGCCGAAAGAAAAACTGGCGGAACTGCATATCTAAGTTAGCTAAAGCCCTTCTAGCGAAGGGCTTTTTTATAGGATGGTGTTTTATGCAGGGGGCTAAACGGCTTCTTCCACGCCCGCTTTAAACGCTTTGAGGGGGGTGATGCGCACCTGCTTGATCATATTGTCCTGTACCGCCAGAATCTCTATCTGGTAATTGCCTATCTGGGTGTGTGTGCCCACTTCCGGAATATCCTGCAACGCCTCCAGCAGCATACCGTTCACCGTGCGCGCCTCTTCCTCGGGCAGCGTCCAGTTAAAGGCCTTGTTCAATTCGCGGATATTGGCGCCGCCTTCAATCAATACCGAGCCGTCGCTTTGCGGGATAACTTCTTCCGCCAGGGTCGGCGACATGGAGGTGGTGAAATCGCCGACGATTTCTTCAAGAATATCTTCCACCGTCACCAGACCCTGTATATCTCCGTATTCATCGACAATCAGCCCGACCTTTTCCTTATTGCGCTGGAATTTGACCAATTGAATATTCAGCGGCGTGCCTTCGGGGATGTAGTATATTTCATCGGCGGCGCGCAGCAGGTTTTCCTTGGTGAACTCCTGCTTTTCCGTCATTAGGCGGTAGGCTTCGCGCACCCTCAGCATACCGATGGCGTCGTCAAGATTATCCCGGTAGAGCACGATGCGTCCATGGGGCGAATGGGTAAGCTGGCGAATGATGGAGCGCCATTCATCGTTAACATTGATGCCGACTATTTCATTGCGCGGGACCATAATGTCGCCGACGCTGACCTTTTCCAGATCCAGCACTGAAATCAGCATGTCCTGATTGCGGCGGGAGATAAGCGAGCGGGATTCGTTCACGATGGAACGCAGCTCGTCTTTGCTTAAGGCATCATTCAGATTGGAAGGGACTTTTATGCCCATGATGCGCATCAGGATGCGGGTGATAATATTGAGCAGCCACACCAGCGGCAGCATGATTTTTTGCAGCGGCACCAGCAGCAGGCTGCTGGGCAGCGCGATTTGTTCGGGATAGAGCGCCGCCACCGTTTTCGGCAGCACTTCGGCGAACAGCAGGATCACAAACGTCAGGACACCGGTGGAAATCGCCACGCCGATATCGCCATAGAGCCGCATACCGATAATGGTCGCCAACGCCGATGCGAGAATATTCACCAGGTTATTGCCGATCAGCACCAGGCTCAGCAGACGATCGGTGCGGCGCAGTAATTTTTCCACCCGACGGGCGCCGCGGTTGCCCTGTTTGGCCAGGTGGCGCAGACGATAACGATTGAGGGTCATCATCCCGGTTTCCGAACCGGAAAAATAGGCGGACACCAGTACCATAATGACTAATATTATTATCAGTGTACTGGTCGAAACATGTTCCAACGTGGAAATTCCTTATAGGCGTTAAACGTGACGGCTGATTGCGGACAGTGGTTCAGCCCGCCATGACATTTTGCCAAACGCGGCTACCGAAGTAGGCCAGTGTCAACAACAGTATCCCCAGCAGGCTGAGCCACACCACGCGGCGGCCTCGCCAACCCTCATGGTAATGACCCCATAATAATGCAATATAAACAAACCAGGCCGCAATCGAGAGCACCGCTTTATGCTGATTTTCGCCGCTGAACATGTTTTGCATATACAGCAAGCCGCTGCCCAGGGTCAACGTTAACAGAATCACACCAACCTGGGTGATGTGGAACATCTTTCGCTCAATGGTCATCAACGGCGGCATATCAGCGCTGAAGCTCAATTTTTTGGTCTTCAGCAAATGATCCAGCCAGGCCAGCTGGCCGGCATACAGCGCGGCGATAATCAGCACGGCATAGGAAAACAGCGCCAGTCCGATGTGCACCAGCAGTCCCGGCGTTGACTCCAGATGGGTAATGAATTCTCCCGGCATAATGGTGGCGGCCGCCACATGGATCATCGCCAGAATATAAACCACCGGCAGCAGGAACCAGCCCCGGTTGCGGGTGGCCACCACGGTCATCACGATGCAAATCATCAGGCTGACTAATGAGCTGATATTCAGCAGACTCAGGTTTTGCCCCGCCTGAACCGAAAAAATCCGCAGATAGAGCGCACAGGCGTGGCTAACCAGCGCCACGAAGGCCGACAGCAGCGCCAGACGGCGGTAAGCACTGTTCCTGCGCAAAATGCCCGGCAGAATCAGGCCAAGACTTAATGCATAGGCAATAAAAGCCAGAAGGGCTATCCAGGACATATCGGCTTGGGACTTAACCTAAAGAGAGTGAAACGCACAGTATAACGTTAGCGGCGCCCCGCACCAACCGTTCTCGTCGTCAATGCAGCGATATGTCGCTGCTTCGTGTTATAATGGCCGTAATAATGTCGCAGCCGCGGCCGGACCTCAGGTTGAGTAGAGAACGATGTTTGAAAATTTATCCGATCGGTTATCCCGTTCATTGCGCAATATCAGCGGCCGGGGCCGCCTGACAGAAGACAATATCAAAGAAACGCTGCGTGAAGTGCGCATGGCACTGCTGGAAGCCGATGTGGCTTTGCCCGTGGTGCGTGATTTCATCAACCGGGTGAAGGAAAGCGCGCTCGGGCAGGAAGTGAACAAAAGCCTGACGCCGGGTCAGGAATTCGTCAAAATCGTCCGCACCGAACTGGTCACCGCCATGGGGGCCGAGAACAACGAGCTCAATCTGGCCGCCCAACCGCCGGCCGTGGTGCTGATGGCGGGCCTGCAGGGTGCCGGTAAAACCACCAGCGTGGCGAAGCTCGGGAAGTACCTGCGCGAGAAGCACAAAAAGAAAGTCCTGGTGGTCTCGGCGGACGTCTATCGTCCGGCGGCGATTAAACAGCTGGAAACCTTGGCCCAGGCCGTCGCGGTGGATTTTTTCCCGTCAGACGCGGGACAGCGTCCCCTGGATATCGTTAACGAGGCGTTGCAGCACGCGAAGCTGAAATTCTACGATGTTCTGCTGGTGGATACCGCCGGTCGCTTGCACGTCGATGAAGCCATGATGGACGAAATCAAACAGATCCACTCGGCCATCAAGCCGGTGGAAACGCTGTTTGTGGTGGACGCCATGACCGGCCAGGATGCCGCCAACACCGCCAAGGCTTTTAACGAGGCGCTGCCGCTCACCGGCGTGATACTGACCAAGGTTGACGGCGACGCCCGCGGCGGCGCCGCACTGTCCATTCGTCAAATCACCGGCAAACCGATTAAATTCATGGGGGTCGGCGAAAAAACCGAGGCCCTTGAAGCGTTCTATCCTGACCGCATCGCCGGCCGCATCCTCGGCATGGGGGATGTTCTCTCGCTGATTGAGGATATCGAAAGCAAGGTAGACCGCGCCCAGGCTGAAAAATTGGCCAATAAGCTGAAAAAAGGCGATGGCTTCGATTTAACCGATTTTCTCGATCAGCTTAAACAAATGCGCAGCATGGGCGGCATGGCCAGCATGATGAGCAAGCTGCCGGGGGTAGGCCAGCTGCCGGCCAATGTGAAATCGCAAATGGACGACAGCGTCTTGACCCGCATGGAGGCCATCATCCATTCCATGACGCTTAAGGAGCGCGCGCAGCCGGAGATTATCAAAGGCTCGCGTAAACGCCGTATCGCCAGCGGCTGTGGGCTGCAGGTTCAGGATGTCAACCGTATGCTCAAACAGTTCGACGATATGCAGCGTATGATGAAGAAGATGAAGAAGGGGGGAATGGCGAAAATGCTGCGCGGCATGAAGGGTATGATGCCGCCCGGATTCCCCGGTCGCTAGCTGTATACCCTTCATCTTTCGCGTTGCCGCCTTGTCGCGACTCGAAATCTATTGGGTATAGAGATTGCTTTTTGCTCCAAAACGAGTAATATTTTGGGGCTTTTTATACGGCAACCGGACCCCGTTCCTCGATGGGGCCCGGTTGTTTTATTCACTAAAGAGGATGTTATGGTAACAATTCGTTTGGCACGTGGCGGCGCAAAAAAACGCCCGTTCTATCAAATCGTCGTGACCGATAGCCGCAATGCGCGTGATGGTCGCTTTATTGAACGTATTGGTTTCTTCAACCCGATCGCAACCGGTCAGGCGGAAACCTTACGTTTGGATCTGGATCGCATCCAACATTGGGTCGGCCTGGGCGCAACTGTTTCCGATCGCGTTAGCGCGCTGATCAAAGATGCTAAGCAAGCGGCTTAATCTGTCGCGGTGGTCGTTATGAGCAAACAACTCCTTACCGCTATTCCCACCAAGCCCGTTGTTCTGGGTAAATTGGGGTCGACGTATGGTATTCACGGTTGGCTCAGAGTGTTTTCTTCCACTGAAGAATCCGAAAGTATTTTTGACTACCAGCCCTGGTTTATCAAACGGGGCGGCGAGTGGCAGCAGCTTGAGCTGCAAGGCTGGAAACACCACAATCAGGATTTGATCATAAAGATCAAAGGCATGGAAGACCGGGAAGCCGCGAGTCTGCTGACGAATTGTGAAATCGTCGTCGATTCAACGCAATTGCCGCCGCTGGAAGCGGGTGATTATTACTGGAAAGACCTTATGGGTTGTCAGGTAGTGAACACCTCGGGTTATCAGCTCGGCAATGTCATCGATATGATGGAAACCGGCTCCAATGATGTGATGGTGGTGAAGGCCAACCTGAAAGATGCCTTCGGCATGCAGGAGCGATTGATTCCGTTCCTCGACGGGCAGGTTATCAAGAACGTCGATCTCAACGCTCATATCATCGAGGTTGAATGGGATCCGAATTTTTGACCCCGAATGTCAAGCAGTGATACTGGGTGGAATGTGTTATGTGGATTGGGGTAATCAGCCTGTTTCCCGAAATGTTCCGCGCGATTACTGATTACGGGGTAACCGGCCGGGCAGTAAAAAACGGCCTGCTGGATATGCAGTGCTGGAGTCCGCGTGATTTCACCCATGACCGGCATCGTACCGTGGACGAACGCCCTTACGGCGGCGGACCGGGCATGCTGATGATGGTGCAGCCTTTACGGGATGCGATTCACGAGGCGAAAAACAAGGCAGGCGAAGGGGCGAAGGTGATTTATCTCTCCCCCCAGGGACGCAAGCTCGATCAGCAAGGTGTGAGCGAGCTGGCCGCGAACCGGAAGTTAATCCTGGTGTGCGGCCGTTATGAAGGTATAGACGAGCGCCTGATAGCCACCGAAATTGATGAAGAATGGTCAATTGGCGACTATGTGCTCAGCGGCGGCGAACTGGCCGCCATGGCGTTGATTGACGCCGTTTCCCGGTTTATCCCCGGGGTGCTGGGACACGAGGCATCGGCGGCGGAGGATTCATTCGCCGAGGGGTTGCTGGATTGTCCTCACTATACCCGTCCCGAGGTGTTGGCAGGCATGGAAGTTCCGCCGGTATTGCTGTCGGGCAACCATGCTGAAATTCGTCGCTGGCGCCTGAAACAGTCGCTGGGCCGCACATGGCTTAGAAGACCTGAACTTCTGGAAAGCCTAGCTCTGACTGACGAGCAAGCAAAGTTGCTGACTGAATTCCAACGGGAATATCAGTTTGAGCGACAACACTAATAGGGGTATGGCAGCTTTGTCGCTGACAACCCGAACACTCAGTTTATCTAGGGTAAGAGACCTATTATGAGCAACATAATTAAACAGATTGAAGAAGAGCAGATGAAGCAGGACGTACCTGCATTCCGTCCGGGTGATTCCGTGGAAGTCAAGGTATGGGTTGTTGAAGGTACTAAAAAACGTCTGCAGGCATTCGAGGGCGTGGTTATCGCTATTCGTAACCGCGGTCTGCATTCTGCATTCACTGTTCGCAAAATTTCCAACGGCGAAGGTGTAGAGCGTGTTTTCCAGACGCACTCACCGGTTATCGACAGCATAACAGTTAAACGCCGTGGTGCCGTTCGTCAGGCCAAACTGTATTACCTGCGTGAACGTACCGGTAAGTCCGCTCGTATCAAAGAGCGCCTTGGCTAAGCGTACGCTTTCGCAACATCCGAAAGCAAAAAGTTATCAAGGTCGGCCTAAGGGCCGGCCTTTTTTTACCGCATTGCTTCGACGGCATGCCGATATAACGCTGCTGGAAGGCTAACCATATCCCTTAGCAGCCGATACAAAGCTGACGAGGATTGGGAAAGCATTGCTGGGATAAGCGTGTTTGCTTCGCGCGCGCAATAGGCTGGGATGCCGTATTTCTGCGTAACATCACAGGGCTTATAGCTATCARAMAWTTTTATGAGTTTATCCTCACTAAGCGCTTCTACTTGTTTGAATGGGCTCGTCGCGCCGTAGTCGTTAAAATCGAGGCCAAACATGTCTGATAACATTTTTGCCATTGCATCCAGAAAAGTCTGATTTATAAATAATTTTTCATGGGATTTATCTATTGTAAATTCGAAATTTTCAGGTATGTAACAACTATGTCCATATTCACTATAGACTTGCTTAAGGTTTTTTATTTCAAAAATTTTATTAACAAATGAATCGAAGATAATAGAACGTCTCCGATTGTTAATTACAAAATCAAGCCGCGCTGCGCCATGGTCGCCCGTTGATTCAACCGCTGTAACGCACTGTACGGTTAATTGAAGGGATTCTATGGTTTCGTTATCATAACCATGGGCAAGGAGGTTTTTTCTCAAAAAGAGCGCTAACAGCGTCGCGGTGAGTATGGCAAATGCGCCACAGTTGCCGCAGCGGGTGTTGAGCGTGTTATGCATAAGATTTATTGTATAAGGAATAATATAATCTATTTCAATATTATCCTGAATTTTCATGAAGTAAAAATTTTTTTTGATAATATTATCATACTTAAATAATAATCTATTTTTCACATTCTTCTTAAGTTCACAAATAGCGGACTTGGTCAGGTAAAAAGACTCTTTCTGTGCTATTTCAATAGCCGAACGGCTGCTGGAATAACAAATAATGGAACGTGTAAAGTCCATGCATTCCGTCGCTATATTGATAATGTTCTTTATAACTCTGGTTATCTGTTGCTGATCCAAAGGTGTCATAATGACGCGCGTCCGGTTTTTAGCAGCAGCAAAAAATTTATTTGGATATTTAATCTCATGCTGATTTTTTTCATTGGAGGTCCAGCTAGATTTATCTTGCTCTTTGGAACAGAGCATTACCAATTCATTCCGTAAACTAGAATCAGATTGTTGGGACAATAACATGCTAAAATAAGCAAGAAATTCTTGATCATTGACATAGCCGGTGTAAACCCTGTCAATCTCCATGGTTGTATTGGCCGAAGCATAGGCAGGGAAGTTCAATCTCTTGAAATTAGCCTGTATTTCTTCTTCTTGGTATATTTCATTTAACAAGGGTTCTATAATATAGCCGTGCTTATAGCCATCAAAATCGTAGAATTCCAATCTGACCACTACGCAGTCGCCCGTTCCCGTGATTGCTTTTAATACGGAAATTTTGGGTGCGATTAAGTCAATTTCTGTTTGATTATAATTATTACTCTTAAGGGTTTTTATCAGCGTGCTCTTTAAAAGTAGTGCAATCAGGATATTTACTTCTCCTATTTTTCCTACGCCTTTACGAAAAAATTTTACCAGTGCTTCAACATAGGATAATTCTCTATCTGCAATTTCCTGTTCAATATTAACCGATTCCAAAAAATCGTGATAAACATAATTGATATATTCTTTATCATAGTGGGGATAACTAAGTGAGTCGCCGGAGTGATCTCCCGCCGCGACAAGCCTATAAAACTTTATGGTAGAAGATGCACTCATTTTTTTAACGGTATATTCAACTATCTGCTCGCAGTGACAGAGAATATTTTTTATCAGCTGTTCATTGCGCAAGGAATCTGAGAAGGTGGACATCGGTAAAACTGTCCATGGAATAGAAGCGTTGAACGTATTTGATATAGGCATTGGGTGATCTCTTGGTATTGATAGGGTCATTAAGGCTTAAGGGAGACACCCTATATTAAAAAATGGTAACACCAATGTAAAGCCTCTTAATAGCATGAGGTGGAGGCGTTTTTTACTATTTTTTCAATTTGAGATGTTTTATAAATCCCATAATTTATTACTTATAAATATATTAGATTAAAAATTATGTTGATGGTTTTATAAATATGACTATGCGTATAAGAGAAATGTTATTTTAGGAAACAAAGGTTCACTGCGGTGGGAGTTGCGCTCCAAGCACAAGTCTCAGCGGATAAAATCAGCCAAGCAAGAATTTATGCTAGGGTGGGATTGTCATTTCGACACTCTTCGCAAGCCGATATGACAAACAGGTCATGCCTATCCTTTATCCCGGCCCTTTAGCCATTCCTGCCTAAGCTGCTCCGCATTATCCGAGGCATCGCAAGCCGCGGGAAATTTACGTCCTTGCTTCCCTAAGGCCAACATCTTGTCCGGCAGGCAGATCTCAGACTGTCCCGAGCTATAACCCTTCAAATAATCATCGCGGTCGATTTGCGGGTTGCCGTACCATTCAGCCAGCGTATTATTGTCGCGCACGATTTTCCCCGCCAACGCGTCGTGATAACCCGCTTGAAACCATTGTGAACCACCCGACCCCGTGGACGGCGGTGGAGACGTCGATCCACAACCTGTCAGGAGAAACAGCAGGGTGCATAGGGCGGGTTTTTTCATTGGCACCGGACCTTAATGCGGGATGGTTATGGTTTATGATAGGAGTTAACCCGGTATTATGCGACAGGTTTTCGCGGACGCAGAGGCTGTCCGGGGTGTGCTTGACAACAGGTAGGGCGGCCGTCGTACCCTTGCATTAACAATTTCCCCTCTATCCCCTTAGCGTAAATTGCGTGTACTTTTACTGTAAATTAAAGTTTACACTGGCTTCTATTGTAGCGCCGCCAAGTGCCGGTAAAGCCTTTTTTTCTGCAGAGAAATTCGATTTTATTGCTGTGTAATATATTAATTTATATATACTTTATGGGGAGATATTGGTTATTGCCCACGTGATCCAATCCTTGATTTGCCGCGTGTCGAAAATGAGTACAGGTAGTACTATTATATTTACACTTATGGATTGAAAACTTTACGTGCTGTGGTATCGTATGTGCCATACGCTGACGGCGGGTGATGACTTTACGATATACGGCATGGTTCATTGCTGAAGAGGTTATTTTGCGTTAACTCTCTTTCATCGGCAATCTTCAGCCAGATAACCTTTACCGTCAGAAACTTTGGCAAGGCAATATGGGTCAGGACAGTATCATGCAAAAAGACGCGCTCAATAATGTGCATATCATCGACGAGCAGGTGATGATTACCCCGGAAGAACTGAAACGGCAGCTACCCTTGACCCGGCAGGAACAGCAATCCATCGCCACGTCCCGTCAAACCATTGCCGATATCATACACGGCCGGGATCCGCGCCTGCTGGTAGTCTGCGGTCCCTGTTCCATACACGACCCCGATTCCGCCCTGGATTACGCCCGTCGTCTTAAAGCGCTGTCAGAAGAATTAAGCGACCAGCTCTTTATCGTCATGCGGGTCTATTTCGAAAAGCCGCGCACCACCGTGGGCTGGAAGGGGCTTATCAACGACCCGTACATGGACGGTTCGTTTGAAGTTGAAGCCGGGCTGAAAATGGCCCGCGGCCTGTTGCTGGAACTGGTGCGCCTGGGCCTGCCTTTGGCCACCGAAGCATTGGATCCCAATAGTCCGCAATATGTCGGCGATCTGTTCAGCTGGTCGGCCATCGGGGCGCGGACCACCGAATCGCAGACCCATCGGGAAATGGCGTCGGGGCTTTCGATGCCGGTGGGGTTTAAAAACGGCACCGACGGCAGTCTGGCCACCGCCATCAATGCCATGCGCGCCGCCGCCATGTCGCACCGTTTTTTAGGCATCAATCAGGCGGGGCAGGTGAGCCTGTTGCAAACCCGGGGGAATCCGGACGGCCACGTGATCCTGCGCGGCGGCAAACAGCCTAACTACCATCGCGAAGATATTCTCGACTGCGAGCTGCAGATGGCCAAAGCCGGTTTGAACGCGGCCCTGATGATTGATTGCAGCCACGGCAATTCTAATAAAGACTACCGCCGCCAGACGGAAGTGGCACAATCGGTACTGTCGCAAATCAAGGAAGGAAACCGTTCCATCATCGGCCTGATGCTGGAAAGCCATATTAATGAAGGCAATCAATCATCCGATCAACCGCGCAGCGCGATGCAATACGGCGTTTCGGTCACGGATGCCTGTATCAACTGGCAAAGTACCGATACACTGTTACGACAGATGCACGATGAGTTGCGCGACGTTTTGACAGGACGATTGTCGGGAGAATAAGACGTATGGTTGCCGAGCTGAACGCATTACGCGATCAAATTGATGAAGTGGACAAATCGCTGCTGGCATTGTTGGCCAAGCGCCTGCAACTGGTGGCAGAGGTGGGCGAGGTTAAAAGCCGCTACGGCTTGCCTATCTATGCACCGGACCGCGAAGCGGCCATGCTGGCGTCACGCCGCGATGAAGCCGTAGCGCAGGGGGTTCCCCCCGATTTGATTGAAGATGTGTTAAGACGGGTCATGCGCGAGTCTTACAGCCACGAAAACGACAAAGGGTTCAAAACCCTTTGCCCCCATTTGCGTCCGGTGGTGATCGTCGGCGGCCGGGGGCAGATGGGGCGGCTGTTTGAAAAGATGCTGGGGCTGTCAGGCTATCAGGTCAGAATATTGGAGCAGGAGGATTGGCCCCGGGCGGAGTCTCTGCTGGCGGATGCGGGCATGGTCATTGTAAGCGTGCCCATCCATCTCACCGTGGAGGTTATCGAACGCCTGCCGCCGCTGCCGGAAGACTGCATTTTGCTTGATGTCGCATCGATAAAAAATGCGCCCCTGCAAGCGATGCTGGCGGCTCATCCCGGCCCGGTCGTGGGGCTGCACCCGATGTTCGGTCCCGACAGCGGCAGCCTGGCAAAGCAGGTGGTGGTCTATTGCGACGGCCGGCAGCCGGAGGCCTATCAATGGCTGCTGGAGCAAATACAGGTCTGGGGCGCGCGCCTGCACCGCAGCAGCGCGGTGGAACATGACCAGAATATGGCCTTTATCCAGGCGCTGCGTCATTTCGCCACCTTTGCCTACGGTATGCATCTGGCGGAAGAGAATGTCCAGCTGGAGCAGCTGCTGGCGCTCTCATCCCCCATCTACCGGCTGGAATTGGCCATGATTGGCCGCTTATTCGCCCAGGATCCGCAGCTCTACGCCGATATCATCATGTCTTCCGAAAGCAACCTGGCGCTAATCAAACGCTATTATCAGCGTTTTGGCGAAGCCATTACCCTGTTGGAACAAGGTGATAAAGACGCTTTTATTGCCCGTTTCAAAAAAATTGAACGCTGGTTCGGCAGCTATGCGCAACGTTTCCTGGAGGAGAGCCGCCTGCTGCTGCGCCAGGCCAACGACAGCCGCCGGTAGCGCCGGTAGGTCTTGGTGGGCGGCAGTGTCAAATGCCGCCCATCGTCATATCTACTGCAACGGTTGCCAGTGCCCCGATGCCGGGTTAGGGAGCACCGCGTAAGCGGTTCTCCCGATTATCGATTGCCCGGCTATTTCCAGACTTAATGCCCCAGGCAACCTCAATGCCCTTGGCTATGCGGCTAACTGGGATCCACCGGTACCACATTCTCGCTGGGATAGCAGCCCAGAACTTTAAGGGAACGGGTAATGGCCAGTAATTCCGTCAGGGCTTTTTGCATCGCCCCATCGCGCAGGTTAGCCTGCACATCGATATAAAACATCTCTTCCCGCGGGTTGCCGTTAATGGGGCGTGATTCAAGGCGGGTCATCACGATGCCGTGATCACGCAGCACCAGCAACGCTTCCACCAGCGCGCCGGATTGCTGGCCGGTGGCCATAATCAAGGTGGTTTTAGCCGGCACCTGCTCCGAAACCTCAATGGCTTTACGGGCGAGAATAATAAAACGCGTGAAGTTCTGCTGCTGATTGGCCAGATTCTGCTCCAGCACCTGCAAACCGTACAACGCTCCGCCGGGACCGCTGCCAAGGGCGGCCGCTTTGGGTGAATTCAGCGCCGCCACTTTTTCCATGGCAGCGGCGGTGCTTTCGCAATATTCAATTTTCCACTGCGGATGGCGGGCGATAAATTGACTGCACTGCTGGAAGGGCTGCGGATGGCTGTACACCACCTCGATTTGCTCCAGGGTGCTCTCGCCGGCCACCAGCATGCAGTGATCGATAGGATTGGTCAGTTCCCCCACCAATGACAAATTGGTGTGCTGCAACAGATCGTAAACATCGTTGATTGAACCGGAACTGCTGTTTTCAATGGGCAGCACCCCGTAGTCGGCCTGACCGGTTTCCACCATCTGCACAATGTCGGTGAATTTCAGGCAGCCGCACTCTACCACCTGATCGAAATAACGCGCTCCGTATTGCCGCGCGGCCAAATGGGAGTAGGAGCCCTTCGGTCCGAGAAAGGCAATGCGCGCCGAGCGTTCAATGGTCTGGTTTAAATTCGATTGCAACAACGCCTGCTGCGTCAGCACCGAATCCTCGATAATCAGCTGGAACAGGCGCGTGACATAAAACCCGTCGAGATTGCGTTTTTTGCCTTCTTCCACCAACTGTCCGAGCATATCGCTCTCACGGCTTTTATCGCGAATGGGCCGGTGAGTGGTCAATTTGTTGCGCGCGACCTCCAGCGCCAGTTCGCGTCTTTCCGCCAGCAGCGACAATAGTTTCAAATCCAGCGCGCTGATGCGCTCCCGTAGCGCTAATAATGGGTTGTCACTCATATGTTTAGTTACCTTTCACGCCGTAATAAAAAAAGCCCCCTGTTGTCAGGAGGCTTTTTGTTCGTCTTCGCATTCTTTCTCACATGACGAGCTGCCTCCCATTCAGGGGAAGGTAAAAAAGAAGGCGAAGAAAAACGGGGTCATGTGCATTGTATCGGCTTAGTGATCTTTTGGAGTGTTTACAGTAACCGCTGGCTTTTCATTCTGTCAATATAAAACGCGCCGTTACGGCGCGTTGTGGGGTGTGACCCGTTATGCGGCGGGAGAAATCCTCCCGGGCCGCCCCTATCGGTTAGAAAACCGCCAGGTTGTTGTTGATCTTGACGCATTCGGTGGCGCGGCGGGCTTCGCCTTTATGCTGCACTTTATTGAGCTGCCGTTCCAGCTTGGTTATCAGCTCATTAATGGCGGCATACATATCCAGGTTACCGGCGCTGGCTACAAGCGGACCGTTTGGCGTGTTCAATGTGGCGTCAGCCACAAATCCCTGCGGTTGTTTTGAGAGGATTATATGAGGGTTTATCAATTGCGTCTGCCACTTGGCGAGCTTTGCCAGACGTTCTTCCACATGTTGACGAATGGCCGGGGTGATTTCCATTTGTTTGCTGGTAATATTGATAATCATATCACTGCCTCTCTGTGTTTTCCCGTCTACGTAATGCCAGCATACCCTCTCGAAGGGCAAAAAGTGTGATAAAGATCACTTTTTATCGGCGGTTCAACAGAGGCTAAGGGGTTTTGTGAACCGGTCTCAGAAAAGGACAATGGGGGCTTGAGAGTTGCCGGCGGATCGGTCATTATCGATGAGATGATTCAGATGCATTCTTGTCGCCGGCGCATGGCGACAAACGAAAACGGCAGCCTTGGCTGCCGTTTTACGTTCATGTAGGCGAGGTTCAGGCGGGATTGGCCTGGATAATCTTCGCTACCTTGTCAGCCTGGCCGGGCAGCCGCAGCTCTTCATAGGCGTTTTGCATTAACGGCAATGCTTGATGGGTTGCCTGGGTATCAGGGAAATCAACCATCATCTGCTCGACCCGGTTGACTACCGCCACATAGGCGCCGCGACGGGTGTAAAAACGCACCACCGCCAGCTCGTAGTTGGCGAGCCGGTCTTTAAGATAAACCAGACGTTTATTGGCATCCGTGGCATACTGGCTGTTAGGATAGCCGCGAATCAATTGGGTGAAGTCCCGGAAAGCCGCACGGGCATGTTCCGGATCGCGGTCGGAACGATCGATGCCGAAGAACCCTTGAATCATGCTGTCATCCAGCGCCATATCCGTCAGACCACGCATATACAGGACGTAATCGACGTTCGGATGTGTCGGGTTCAGACGCAGGAAGCGATCGATGGAGGCCTGGGCCAACGTGAGATCCGCCGATTTGTAATAGGCATAAATCAAATCAAGCTGAACCTGCTGCGCGTAAGGACCGAAGGGATAACGGTTATCCAGTGCTTCCAGTTCTTTGATGGCTCCTTTATAGTCGCCGTCCTGTAATCTCTGTTGTGCGGTGCTGTACAGCTCGGAGGGCGGATTATCAGGAACGGCATCCTTGGAACTGGAGCAACCGACCAGCATCAGGCTCAATGTGGCTGCTGCCACCAGATATTTCATACGCATCATGACGTTTTGCTTATCCTCAGAGTGTTATTCCGGGAGACTGTCCGTTAAGCTCCCGAATGAGACCAGCTACAATAGCATAATTCTAAACGGCATTGCCGTGAAAACCCAACGATAACGAAGAAGCTGCATATGGCACAACAACAACTCCTCACCGCGATGGTGAATGAATCACAACTTGGGCAACGGTTAGATCAGGCTTTGGCCGAATTGTTCCCTGATTATTCTCGCTCCCGTATAAAAATCTGGATCCTCGACAGCCGGGTCCGGGTGAACGGAAACGTGACCGCTACGCCCAAAGAGAAGGTTCTTGGCGGCGAAGCCATTGAAATCGACGCGATTATCGAGGAAGAAACCCGCTGGGCGGCGCAGGATATCGCGCTGAATATCGTGTACGAAGACGACGATATCCTGGTGATAAATAAACCCCGGGATCTGGTGGTGCATCCGGGGGCGGGCAATGCCGACGGCACCATTCTGAATGCGTTGCTGCATTATTATCCCGCCATCGCCGAAGTGCCCAGGGCCGGTATCGTACATCGGCTGGATAAAGATACCACCGGTCTGATGGTGGTGGCAAAAACCGTACCGGCGCAAACCCGGCTGGTGGAGTCATTGCAGGCGCGGGAAATCACCCGTGAATACGAAGCGGTGGCCATGGGGACCATGACCGCCGGCGGCACGGTGGAGCAGCCCATTTCCCGCCATCCCACCAAGCGTACCCATATGGCGGTGCATCCCATGGGCAAACCGGCGGTGACCCATTACCGCATCATGGAGCATTTCCGCGCCCATACCCGGCTGCGGCTGCGGCTGGAAACCGGACGTACCCACCAGATACGCGTTCATATGGCCTTTATCAACCATCCGCTGGTGGGGGATCCGCTCTATGGCGGCCGCCCCCGTCCCCCTAAAGGCGCCTCGGAAGAGTTTGTGAATATGCTGCGCGGCTTTGATCGCCAGGCGCTGCATGCAACCAGGCTGCGGCTGTACCATCCCGTCACCGGCATTGAAATGGAATGGTTCGCCCCGCTGCCGCAGGATATGGTGGAATTAATCGCCGTCATGAAGGCGGATAGCGAAACCTTCGCGGATCAGATGGATTAACCATGGATTCCCTGCTGATTCCCCACTGGCCCGCTCCGGCCAACGTTCGGGCTTATTCCACCACGCGTCTGGGGGGGATCAGCCCGGCGCCCTATGCCTCGCTGAACCTCGGTCTGCATGTCGGGGACAGCCCGGCGGCGGTAGCGCAAAACCGCCGGCGCCTGGAGGTAATGGCACAGTTGCCCGCCTCGCCGAACTGGCTGGAGCAGGTACATGGCACCGATGTGGCGGTCATCAACGAAAGCTGCGGTAACGGCGATACGCCGCCGCGGGCCGACGCCGCCTACACGCGCGCCGCCGGTCAGGTTTGCGCCGTCATGACCGCCGATTGCCTGCCGGTACTGTTTTGCGATCGCGCAGGCACCGAGGTGGCGGCGGCCCATGCCGGCTGGCGCGGATTATGCGCCGGTATTCTCGAGCAAACGCTGGCCCGTTTTCAGTCGGATCCCGCCGATATCATGGCCTGGCTGGGACCGGCCATCGGTCCGCGGTCATTTGAAGTCGGTCCTGAAGTCCGCGAAGCGTTCGTTTCACAAGATCCCCGAGCCGGCGAGGCATTCGTTCCCCACGGCGAAAAATACCTTGCCGATATCTACCACCTGGCCCGTTTGCGGTTATCGGGCGCCGGTATCGGCCAAATTTCCGGCGGCGACCACTGCACTGTGTTCGAAGCATCAACATTTTTCTCCTATCGGCGCGATGGAATCACCGGACGTATGGCAAGTTTGGTCTGGCTGATATAATCTCTCTTACCAAGACGATCCATGGTGGATAACAAAGATTTTCCCAATGTTTGGCGAAATATCCTTGAATTTTAAATAAACGACCTTATTTAATCTCCAGTAGCAATTTTGACCAATATGGGAGGAGTTATGCGTCTGGATCGTCTTACCAATAAATTCCAGCTTGCCCTCGCCGATGCCCAGTCCCTTGCGCTTGGGCGCGACAATCAATTCATCGAACCTTTACACGTCATGCAGGCGCTGCTCAACCAGGAAGGCGGCACGGTACGTCCGCTGCTGCAATCCGCCGGCGTCAATCCCGTGCCGCTGCGCACCGCCATTGAACAGGCGATTGAACGGTTGCCCCAGGTTGAGGGCACCGGCGGCGACGTCCAGCCCTCCGCCGATCTGGTCAGGGTGTTGAATCTGTGCGACAAGCTGGCGCAAAAACGCTCAGACACTTTCATCGCCTCCGAACTGTTCGTGCCGGCGGCCCTCGAGTCCCGCGGCACGCTGGCGGATTTGCTGAAATCAGCCGGCGCCACGCCGGAAAAAATCACCCAGGCTATCGAACAAATGCGCAGCGGAGACAACGTGAACGATCAGGGCGCCGAGGATCAGCGGCAGGCATTGAAGAAATACACCATCGATCTCACCGAGCGGGCGGAGCAGGGCAAACTCGACCCGGTCATCGGCCGTGACGAGGAAATCCGCCGCACCATCCAGGTACTGCAGCGGCGCACCAAAAACAATCCGGTATTGATAGGCGAACCCGGCGTAGGTAAAACCGCCATCGTCGAGGGCCTGGCGCAGCGTATCGTGAACGGCGAGGTCCCGGAAGGGATGAAGCACAGCCGGGTTTTGTCGCTGGATATGGGTTCGCTGGTGGCCGGCGCCAAATATCGCGGCGAATTCGAAGAGCGGCTGAAAGGCGTGCTTAACGATCTGTCCAAGCAGGAAGGGCATATCATCCTGTTTATCGACGAACTGCATACCATGGTGGGCGCCGGCAAAGCCGACGGCGCGATGGATGCCGGCAATATGCTCAAACCCGCCCTGGCGCGCGGTGAGCTGCATTGCGTCGGCGCCACCACCCTGAACGAATACCGTCAGTACATCGAAAAGGATGCCGCGCTGGAACGGCGGTTCCAGAAGGTATTTGTCGCCGAGCCCAGCGTGGAAGATACCATCGCCATTCTGCGCGGCCTGAAAGAGCGTTATGAACTGCATCACCATGTGCAAATAACCGACCCGGCCATCGTCGCCGCGGCGACGCTGTCGCACCGGTATATTTCGGATCGGCAGTTGCCAGATAAAGCCATCGACCTGATTGACGAGGCGGCTTCCAGCATCCGTATCCAGATAGATTCCAAGCCGGAGCCGCTGGACAGGCTGGAACGGCGCATCATCCAGTTAAAGCTGGAACAGCAGGCGCTGAAGAAAGAATCAGACGATGCCAGTATTAAACGGCTGGAAATGCTCAACGAGGAGCTGTCGCAAAAAGAGCGGGAGTATTCCGAACTTGAAGAAGAGTGGAAAGCGGAAAAAGCCTCGCTATCCGGCACGCAAAATCTGAAGGCCGAACTTGAACAGGCGAAGATATCCATTGAACAGGCCCGGCGGGTCGGGGATTTGGCGCGCATGTCCGAATTGCAGTACGGCAAAATTCCGGAACTGGAAAAGCAGCTGGCGGCGGCATCCCAGGCCGAGGGTAAAACCATGCGCCTGCTGCGTAACCGCGTCACCGACGCTGAAATAGCCGAAGTGCTGGCGCGCTGGACCGGCATACCGGTATCGCGCATGCTGGAAAGCGAGCGGGATAAACTGGTGCGGATGGAAGAAGAACTCCATCAGCGGGTCATCGGCCAGAACGAAGCGGTGGAAGCCGTTGCCAATGCCATCAGGCGCAGCCGCGCCGGCCTGGCGGATCCCAATCGGCCCATCGGGTCGTTCATGTTCCTCGGCCCCACCGGCGTCGGCAAGACGGAGTTATGCAAGGCGCTGGCGACGTTCCTGTTCAACAGCGATGACGCCATGGTGCGTATCGACATGTCCGAGTTTATGGAAAAACATTCGGTGTCCCGTTTAGTGGGCGCGCCTCCGGGATATGTCGGCTACGAAGAGGGCGGCTATCTGACGGAAGCCGTTCGTCGGCGTCCCTATTCGGTGATCCTGCTGGACGAAATTGAAAAGGCGCACCCGGATGTCTTCAATATCCTGCTGCAGGTATTGGATGACGGACGCCTTACCGACGGACAAGGCCGAACGGTGGATTTTCGTAATACCGTGGTCATCATGACCTCCAACCTGGGCTCGGATGTTATCCAGGAACGCTTCGGCCAAATGAATTACCAGGAAATGAAAGAAATGGTGCTGGGCGTGGTCAGTCATCATTTCCGGCCGGAGTTTATCAACCGGGTTGATGAGGTGGTGGTATTCCATCCGCTGGCGCGGGAACATATCACCCGCATTGCGCAGATTCAGCTGCAGCGGCTGTACAAACGCCTGGACGATCGCGGCTATAGCATGACGCTGACGCCCGCGGCCTTGGAATTGCTGGGCCAGACCGGGTTCGATCCGGTTTACGGCGCACGGCCGCTGAAGCGGGCTATCCAACAGGAAATTGAAAACCCGCTGGCGCAGCAGATGCTGTCCGGCAAGCTGATACCCGGCAAGCCTATCACCATGGATGTAAAAGACGGCCATATCGTCGCCGTGCAATAAAACGTCCGCCGGCTTTTATCATTGCGCCGGCTTGATGCCTTCAAAAGCCCCGGGGGGTTTAACTCCGGGGCTTTTTTATCGGGATAAGGATAAACGCCAATAAACGCTGCCGTGAAAGCATCCCCGCTGCTTTAGAGCGTTACCGAGAAACTATCCGGTTTAATAATGAGCAACTAAACTTTATTTTGAAAATAGTGCTTGTCTCGCCTCGGGAAGTCCCTATAATGCGCCTCCACTGACCGGGATTAACCGCTGCGACGGACCGGGTCGGGAAGGGAAAAGCGCTTTGTTAAAACAAATAAAAGCTTGACTCTTCAGCGGGAAAACGTAATATACGCAACCCGCGCCAGGTGAGATTTTAGACCTCCCCGGCCATGCTCTTTAACAATTTATCAGACAATCTGTGTGGGCACTCACAAGACCGTATCGAAACACAACAATACAAGTCTTGAAGAGTGACAAACAGTTAATTCAAAAGATTAACCAGATGAAATCTTTGAGCATCAAGCTTTTAATTGAAGAGTTTGATCATGGCTCAGATTGAACGCTGGCGGCAGGCCTAACACATGCAAGTCGAGCGGCAGCGGAAAGTAGCTTGCTACTTTGCCGGCGAGCGGCGGACGGGTGAGTAATGTCTGGGGATCTGCCCGATGGAGGGGGATAACTACTGGAAACGGTAGCTAATACCGCATAATGTCGCAAGACCAAAGTGGGGGACCTTAGGGCCTCACACCATCGGATGAACCCAGATGGGATTAGCTAGTAGGTGGGGTAACGGCTCACCTAGGCGACGATCCCTAGCTGGTCTGAGAGGATGACCAGCCACACTGGAACTGAGACACGGTCCAGACTCCTACGGGAGGCAGCAGTGGGGAATATTGCACAATGGGCGCAAGCCTGATGCAGCCATGCCGCGTGTGTGAAGAAGGCCTTCGGGTTGTAAAGCACTTTCAGCGGGGAGGAAGGGGTTGGATTGAATAGATTCAATCATTGACGTTACCCGCAGAAGAAGCACCGGCTAACTCCGTGCCAGCAGCCGCGGTAATACGGAGGGTGCGAGCGTTAATCGGAATTACTGGGCGTAAAGCGTACGCAGGCGGTTTGTTAAGTCAGATGTGAAATCCCCGAGCTTAACTCGGGAACTGCATTTGAAACTGGCAGGCTAGAGTCTCGTAGAGGGGGGTAGAATTCCAGGTGTAGCGGTGAAATGCGTAGAGATCTGGAGGAATACCGGTGGCGAAGGCGGCCCCCTGGACGAAGACTGACGCTCAGGTACGAAAGCGTGGGGAGCAAACAGGATTAGATACCCTGGTAGTCCACGCTGTAAACGATGTCGATTTGAAGGTTGTGGCCTTGAGCCGTGGCTTTCGGAGCTAACGCGTTAAATCGACCGCCTGGGGAGTACGGCCGCAAGGTTAAAACTCAAATGAATTGACGGGGGCCCGCACAAGCGGTGGAGCATGTGGTTTAATTCGATGCAACGCGAAGAACCTTACCTACTCTTGACATCCAGAGAAGACTTCAGAGATGGAGTTGTGCCTTCGGGAACTCTGAGACAGGTGCTGCATGGCTGTCGTCAGCTCGTGTTGTGAAATGTTGGGTTAAGTCCCGCAACGAGCGCAACCCTTATCCTTTGTTGCCAGCACGTCATGGTGGGAACTCAAAGGAGACTGCCGGTGACAAACCGGAGGAAGGTGGGGATGACGTCAAGTCATCATGGCCCTTACGAGTAGGGCTACACACGTGCTACAATGGCGCATACAAAGAGAAGCGAACTCGCGAGGGTAAGCGGACCTCACAAAGTGCGTCGTAGTCCGGATTGGAGTCTGCAACTCGACTCCATGAAGTCGGAATCGCTAGTAATCGTGGATCAGAATGCCACGGTGAATACGTTCCCGGGCCTTGTACACACCGCCCGTCACACCATGGGAGTGGGTTGCAAAAGAAGTAGGTAGCTTAACCTTCGGGAGGGCGCTTACCACTTTGTGATTCATGACTGGGGTGAAGTCGTAACAAGGTAACCGTAGGGGAACCTGCGGTTGGATCACCTCCTTACCGAAAGATGCGCGTCGAGTGACGTGTCCACACAGATTGTCTGATAACAGTATTGAGCAAGAAAAACCTTCTATAGGCTT
Source organism: Sodalis sp. RH15 (assembly GCF_047324255.1). Taxonomy (NCBI): domain Bacteria; kingdom Pseudomonadati; phylum Pseudomonadota; class Gammaproteobacteria; order Enterobacterales; family Bruguierivoracaceae; genus Sodalis; species Sodalis sp. RH15. The sequence continues at coordinate 4,747,875 of NZ_CP178738.1, read as the reverse complement.
GTAGCTCAGGTGGTTAGAGCGCACCCCTGATAAGGGTGAGGTCGGTGGTTCGAGTCCACTCAGGCCTACCATTCCTTCCCATGCTGCGTTGCGGCGCCACTCGTTTATTATTATAAACTTCGTGACCCCACGCCTTGCCTGGAAACGAATGGGCTATCGTGTTGCTTTCCTTTTTAACGACGTTGCTTTGTATTCTTCATTGATGCACAGCGATATTCGCGTGAAAAAGAATTGATACGATACTAAAAGGTTAGAAACGACTTGGGGCTATAGCTCAGCTGGGAGAGCACCTGCTTTGCACGCAGGGGGTCAGCGGTTCGATCCCGCTTAGCTCCACCATTTCGCGCCGCGAAATGAGAGATTGTCTGGTTTTTCTTTAATTATTTCAGAGCACACTGATATGGCGGCACCTGCGGGTGAACGCGTGTTGAGTATGCTGCGAAATACTGCTCTTTAACAATCCGGAACAAGCTGAAAATTTGAAAAAACATGCTGAGCAAAATCAGTATGCGAGTCTCTCAAAGCAAGCAAACCTAGAATGCTGTTATGTCGATAACAGCCTCTGTCCAACGCTGGCGATGTCCGTAACAGGCCGCGCCGAAGCAAGACTGAGCGAACGAATGCAGGGCAAGGCGCCCGGCACGGAGAAACCGGAGTGGACTGTATGTCCATGAGGATTTCGAGTACCGGAGCAACGCGGCCATGTATTTGTGCAGCCGGTCGGACAGAACAAACACTTTAGGGTTGTGAGGTTAAGTGACTAAGCGTACACGGTGGATGCCTAGGCAGTCAGAGGCGATGAAGGACGTGCTAATCTGCGAAAAGCGTCGGTAAGCTGATATGAAGCGTTATTAGCCGGCGATGTCCGAATGGGGAAACCCAGTGCAATTCGTTGCACTATCATTGCGTGAATCCATAGCGCAATGAGGCGAACCGGGGGAACTGAAACATCTCAGTACCCCGAGGAAAAGAAATCAACCGAGATTCCCCCAGTAGCGGCGAGCGAACGGGGAACAGCCCAGAACCACCATCAGCTTTTGCATCAGGAGAACGGTCTGGAAAGTCCGGCGACAGAGGGTGATAGCCCCGTATCCGAAGGTGCAGAGGTTGTGGGTTCGATGAGTAGGGCGGGACACGTGATATCCTGTCTGAAGATGGGGGGACCATCCTCCAAGGCTAAATACTCCTGACTGACCGATAGTGAACCAGTACCGTGAGGGAAAGGCGAAAAGAACCCCGGCGAGGGGAGTGAAACAGAACCTGAAACCGTGTACGTACAAGCAGTGGGAGCCCCATCACTAAGCCAGTGGTGAAGCTGCATATGCATCCTTTGCTAAAGGTGCGGCAGGCGGAGCGAAAGCGACGCCCAACCGACAAAATAAGCAGAGGGGGCTTAGTGATGGGGTGACTGCGTACCTTTTGTATAATGGGTCAGCGACTTATATTCTGTAGCAAGGTTAACCGAATAGGGGAGCCGTAGGGAAACCGAGTCTTAACTGGGCGCACAGTTGCAGGGTATAGACCCGAAACCCGGTGATCTAGCCATGGGCAGGTTGAAGGTTGGGTAACACTAACTGGAGGACCGAACCGACTAATGTTGAAAAATTAGCGGATGACTTGTGGCTGGGGGTGAAAGGCCAATCAAACCGGGAGATAGCTGGTTCTCCCCGAAAGCTATTTAGGTAGCGCCTCGTGAATTCATCTTCGGGGGTAGAGCACTGTTTCGGCTAGGGGTCCACCCCGGATTACCAACCCGATGCAAACTGCGAATACCGAAGAATGTTATCACGGGAGACACACGGCGGGTGCTAACGTCCGTCGTGAAGAGGGAAACAACCCAGACCGCCGGCTAAGGTCCCAAAGTCATGGTTAAGTGGGAAACGATGTGGGAAGGCATAGACAGCCAGGATGTTGGCTTAGAAGCAGCCATCATTTAAAGAAAGCGTAATAGCTCACTGGTCGAGTCGGCCTGCGCGGAAGATGTAACGGGGCTAAACCATGCACCGAAGCCGCGGCAGCGATACCTTCGGGTATTGTTGGGTAGGGGAGCGTTCTGTAAGCCTGAGAAGGTGGCCTGTGAGGGTTGCTGGAGGTATCAGAAGTGCGAATGCTGACATAAGTAACGATAAAGCGGGTGAAAAGCCCGCTCGCCGGAAGACCAAGGGTTCCTGTTCAACGTTAATCGGAGCAGGGTGAGTCGACCCCTAAGGCGAGGCCGAAAGGCGTAGTCGATGGGAAACAGGTTAATATTCCTGTACTGGGTGTGACTGCGAAGGGGGGACGGAGAAAGCTAGACCGGCCGGGCGACGGTTGTCCCGGTTCAAGCGTGCAGGTGGAGAGGACAGGAAAATCCGTTCTCTTATAACACTGAGGCGTGATGACGAGCCACTACGGTGGTGAAGGGGTTGATGCTACGCTTCCAGGAAAAGCCTCTAAGCACCAGGTCACATCGAATCGTACCCCAAACCGACACAGGTGGTCAGGTAGAGAATACCGAGGCGCTTGAGAGAACTCGGGTGAAGGAACTAGGCAAAATGGTGCCGTAACTTCGGGAGAAGGCACGCTGGCATTAGGTGGAGGAACTTGCTTCCCGAGCCGAAGCCAGTCGCAGATACCAGCTGGCTGCAACTGTTTATTAAAAACACAGCACTGTGCAAACACGAAAGTGGACGTATACGGTGTGACGCCTGCCCGGTGCCGGAAGGTTAATTGATGGGGTTATCCGCAAGGAGAAGCTCTTGATCGAAGCCCCGGTAAACGGCGGCCGTAACTATAACGGTCCTAAGGTAGCGAAATTCCTTGTCGGGTAAGTTCCGACCTGCACGAATGGCGTAATGATGGCCAGGCTGTCTCCACCCGAGACTCAGTGAAATTGAACTCGCTGTGAAGATGCAGTGTACCCGCGGCAAGACGGAAAGACCCCGTGAACCTTTACTATAGCTTGACACTGAACATTGAGCCTTGATGTGTAGGATAGGTGGGAGGCTTAGAAGTAGGGACGCCAGTCCTTATGGAGCCAACCTTGAAATACCACCCTTTAATGTTTGATGTTCTAACTCCGGCCCGTAATCCGGGTCGAGGACAGTGTCTGGTGGGTAGTTTGACTGGGGCGGTCTCCTCCTAAAGAGTAACGGAGGAGCACGAAGGTTAGCTAATCACGGTCGGACATCGTGAGGTTAGTGCAAAGGCATAAGCTAGCTTGACTGCGAGAGTGACGGCTCGAGCAGGTGCGAAAGCAGGTCTTAGTGATCCGGTGGTTCTGAATGGAAGGGCCATCGCTCAACGGATAAAAGGTACTCCGGGGATAACAGGCTGATACCGCCCAAGAGTTCATATCGACGGCGGTGTTTGGCACCTCGATGTCGGCTCATCACATCCTGGGGCTGAAGTAGGTCCCAAGGGTATGGCTGTTCGCCATTTAAAGTGGTACGCGAGCTGGGTTTAGAACGTCGTGAGACAGTTCGGTCCCTATCTGCCGTGGGCGTTGGAAGATTGAGAGGGGCTGCTCCTAGTACGAGAGGACCGGAGTGGACGCACCACTGGTGTTCGGGTTGTCATGCCAATGGCATTGCCCGGTAGCTACGTGCGGAAGAGATAACCGCTGAAAGCATCTAAGCGGGAAACTTGCCTCGAGATGAGTCTTCCCTGTGGCTTTAAGCCACCTGAAGGGACGTTAAAGACGATGACGTTGATAGGTCGGGTGTGTAAGCGCAGCGATGCGTTGAGCTAACCGATACTAATGACCCGTGAGACTTAACCTTACAACACCTAAGGTGTTTGAGCTGTGAGAGCGTTGTCCGCAAGGGCGATGAGAGAATTTTCAGCGATTGTTCCGGATAAAGGCCAATGGTCATCAGTAAAAGATGACGGTTGGATAACGAATTTGCCTGGCGGCACTAGCGCGGTGGTCCCACCTGACCCCATGCCGAACTCAGTAGTGAAACGCCGTAGCGCCGATGGTAGTGTGGGGTCTCCCCATGCGAGAGTAGGGAACTGCCAGGCATCCATTAAGGCCGATACCTCGAGTGTAACGAGAGGCGTTGGTGAAGCACCACAAACGGTTTTATGACATGCGTTGACCCCGCAAATGTTAAGTTTGGGTGTAGTACCGAATCGTGGTGCGGTAGTTCAGTCGGTTAGAATACCGGCCTGTCACGCCGGGGGTCGCGGGTTCGAGTCCCGTCCGCACCGCCACTGCAATAAGAAGCCCCGAACATCTGTTCGGGGTTTTTTTTCGTATGCCAAGCATGGCGAGAGCGTCTTGATGGACACGGTCTCACTGTGGCGCACTCCCTGATGCTAAACGGTGCGTACATTGCTGTGAGAGGACAGCGATCGGAAGACCGCCTCCTGCAGGATAATCAAATTGCGCCTCAGGGGGGCAGGCTGATTCGATCAATTTCCGAAAATGCCTGTTCCACGGATAAATAGGGCTGCGAGCTGGAAAATGTTTTCATCACCTGCCAGCTGTACAGCGGCATACCGGGGTCGTTGTGCGTTTCGCTAAGCTGGTAGACACTGAATGAAACCGGTTGCGTATCCGACAGGTCGTCGCCGGTCTTATGGGCGCTCACCAGATAGTAGTGTGAACCGGCGCGATAAAGCCGCGTATCGGCAATGGCGATGGCCGATGCGGATAACCAGTAGTCAAACCAGATAAAATAATCATTATTTGCCACCGGGACGATACTAAACCCTCCGTCAGGCTTGCGGATAAAAAAACTCATGCCGCGATTGGGATATGCGGTATTGTTGTCGAATTGCCCCAGCATAATATAATCATCACAACCATCGTTATTGATGTCAATGATATTGGCGCCCGGGGTTAAGTCCACCGGGATCAAGGGAGCGGCGTAAATAGGGAAGGGGAAAAACAGTAATCCCGCCAGAAAGCTATTTTTCATCGGCATTCCTCTACTAAATAATTACCGATTAGAGACGCGGATAATAAATAATCAGCCCTGACTGCAATGAAAATTGTATAAATTAATAGTGCCTGTATATATCCTTTCAGCATTATCCATCCAGTTAAAAGTGAAGACGATTGGTTTGGGTGAGGCGTTTATCCTTTTACTATCAATGGCCTTCGCGGCAAACCTATAATTTTACCTGACCGGCATTCGGTTCAAGTTTATCAAGATAAAACTAACCCGACTCACAACAAAATATTAAAATATTCTGGCTGTGCGCTATAATAATTATTGATATGGTGTATTTTCAAATTATAGTGTGATAATCAGTGCTTAGATTTGTAGAAAGAAGATAGTGGTTTCATACTAATATAAATAATTGTTTAACGCTTTGAGTAGAAGATAAAACCGCTGTTTTGTTGTGAATTTAGATAATGTGTAGGCGATATTATACAGAAGCTGAGACATTGTTTATCGGGATCTGCGGTTCAGTTTTATCATAAAAAAGTGTTGCTGTGGTATAGGGTAGATTTTCTTGATGGGCCTATCTCATCGGTAATCTGATGATATCGATACAAGACAGCAATAGTCTTGTTTGATAAAACGAGATCGCATTGCCATACATAGCAAAGGCTATAGATCGTTAGTTTAATTTTACGTTAAATTCAGGCTGGATTTCTGCGTGCCATGCTTATTGGCATGGGAAGCGAAAAATTTTTTTTGCAATAATTTTGATTCCTGCCCCGATCGCTCAAGCGTCTGGATAAAGGGTTTGTTCATGGCGCGCTTGGTATGGCTGAATACAGCTCTTGGGTATGCCGCTAGTAAATTTGCATGGCCGATAGCGGCACTCACCAGCAATTCACGCTCGGTGATTTGATTGATAAGGCGATAGTCCAGACAGCGTCGCGCATTCATTTCGCCACAGCGATAAATGATCTCTTGCATAGTGGTGTAGCCATGTGTGAAATGCAAAATAGCCGCGCCTAACGAACAGCAGATGCCTTGCTTAAGTTCCGGCATGACGAAACAGGCGTCTGCCGACATGATACGCCGGTCAAACATCATGGCGAGCTGGAAGCCTATACCGATGGCATAGCCATCCACTGCGGCCACTGTGGGCTTGTTCACCTCCAATACCGTGCGGTAAAGCTCAACCAGCCTGTCAATCCAGCGTTCAGCGGCTTCTCCTCTCAGTTTTTTAATCTCGTTATAGTTGCCCCCGGCTGAAAAAGAGCGGTTTTCGCCACCGTATACCACCAATGATTTGACTGCCTCGTCATGCTCGGCGGCCATGAGCGCCTTGATAATGGCAATCTCGAGATCCTCATTAATAATATTATATTTAGAAAAATTATTTAAAGTAATCAAACGGACTGAACCTATATTTTCTTCTAGAATCATAGTCATTTTCCTTGGTCGGAAACAGCCGGTTTAATGGGCTGATGATACGTTTTCTTTTGTCATAAAGTCGCTATTCAACACGCTATGATAGATTATATGAAAGTTATAAATATTCATTTAATACAATTTGCGGATGAGAACGAAATAGGAAAATATATATTTACTTATCGTTTAAGTGACAATATAAGTAGGATTTTTTTAAAAATATACTGAACCAAAGTATAGCCAGTAAGCGGAAAACAGGAAGAGCCGTTAAACCTGAGACTTATTTTCTTAAGAAAATGTGTCTCATTCACTACCGGTCATCGCGGGAAAATAGCCGGCCCAATGGGATGGGACCCGCTCAATGACCGGTTAGGGACAAAATTGCTATAGGTGGGCATCACCTGGCTTATGGCGATGATACAACAACTATTTAACGCTTCGGGCCCGCCGCAACCCATTCTATGGTACACTCTATAAAGTTATTCTTAAGTTTTCAGGTTAACGTTGAAATTAGCCGGTAAACGCCTTATAAAGTTCAGTAGCTGGATAAAAGTCTGTGGGTAAAAAAACAGCTATGCAGATGACCCAATTATTCTTCACAGGCGCGAAAGAAACAGTTGATAGGCGGTAACCGTGCCAAAAAAAACATATTCAGTCAGGTATGTTGCGGGCCAGCCAGTTGAGCGTATTTTCCCTCCACTTGCCTTTAGTCGTCTTGGCCAAGCGCTTCCCCCGGGGGAACCGCTGCCGGGTTCCAAGCTGTTACGGGTGATGGTATGGAATATCTTCAAGCAGCAGCGTGCGGATTGGCTTTCAGTGCTCAAGGGTTTCGGCAAGGATGCCCAGCTGATGTTGCTGCAAGAAGCGCAAACCACCCCGGAACTCATCAGATTTGCCACGTCAAACTACATGGCTGCCGATCAGGTGCCGGCGCTGGTGTTTCCGCAGCATCCATCGGGCGTAATGACGCTGTCGGCAGCCCATCCGGTGTATTGTTGCCCATTGCGTGAGCGCGAACCGCTGCTGCGTTTGGCGAAATCCGCCCTGGTGACGGTCTACCCCTTGTTCGATGGGCAGTTGATGATGGTGGTGAACATCCATGCGGTGAATTTCAGTCTGGGGGTGGATGTTTACAGTAAACAGCTCGGACCCATCGGCGAGCAGATACTTAATCACCAGGGACCGGTGATTATGGCGGGCGATTTCAACGCGTGGAGCCGGCAGCGCATTCTGGCGCTGTATCGCTTTGCCGATCGCATGATGCTCCAGGAAGTGAGATTTCTGGACGACCAGCGGCGACGCGCGTTCGGTCGGCCGTTGGATTTTGTCTTCTATCGGGAGCTAAAAGTAACCGAAGCATCGGTGCTGGTGACGCAGGCTTCTGATCATAATCCGCTGCTGGTTGAATTTGAGCCCCATAAGCGAAAGGATTCCTCGGTACCCCAACAGCAGATTGTCGGAATAAAGCCGCGCTAACGGCGAGATGGCGGCAGGCTGCCTTTTCTGAAGACAAAAAAAACAAGCAACGAATTGCTTGTTTTTTTATATCGGCGCTTTATATCTGAACCAGTTCGGCACCTGATATGGACACCCTTCAGGAATCCGTGGCTTTACCGTTTACGAACAGGGTCAATTTAAGACCGGGTTGTAACGTGCTGGCACTGTCCAGCGCATTGTTCCAACGCATCACATCTTTTATATCCACCCCATGCCGCCTGGCAATACTGGCCAATGAATCACCTTTACGCACCTGATAGGTGATACTGCCGCCATTGCCGACGATACCGGTATTGCTGGCCACCTGTAGTGTCTGGCCGATCTTGAGATTGCTGCTGCTGCGTAAATTATTCCATTTAAGCAAATCAGCGGTTTTAACGTCCAGACGCTTGGCTATGCTCGACAAGGTATCGCCGGAGCGGACCTTGTATTGCGCTTTCGCACCGCCTACGGCTTTGTTATCCGCAAGCTGGGTGGATTGCACCGCGGCAATATCCCCTACCGCCAACGAGTCCCTGAACTGCGAAGCGTGGGCTTTGGGCAGCATCAGGTAATGCGGACCGTTCGGCGCGGTAACGTTAAGTTTATAGCCGGTGTTATAGCTTTTTAACTTGGTTAAAGATAACCCGGACATTTCTGCCGCTTGCGTCAATTCTATTTGCTGGCCCACTTCAACCCGAGCCAGCGCACGATCGTCATCACCTTTCGGCAACACAACGCCATATTGTTTGCTATTCTTAATAATAGCGCTCAGGGCAAGCATTTTAGGAACGTAGATTGTTGTCTCGCGCGGCAAGGATAAAGACCAAAAGTCAGTGGGTTTGCCCCTGGCTTTATTGGATTTGATCGCTTGCATGATACGTCCTTCACCACTGTTATAAGCAGCAATGGTTAATAACCAATCGCCATCAAACATGCGGTTCAGGCGCTGCATCATATCCAACGCGGCGGTTGTAGACGCGACAACATCGCGACGTCCGTCATACCACTGGTTTTGCTTTAAACCATAATTCCTTCCTGTAGTAGGCACAATCTGCCAAAGGCCAGCCGCTTTAGAGGCGGATGTTGCCTTGGGGTCAAAAGCGCTCTCCACTATGGGTAGCAGTACTAGTTCCATCGGCATTTTGCGTTGCTTTATCTGCTCGACTATCCAGTACATGTACGGCTCTGCCCGTAATGTTACATCGTGGAGATAGCTCTTGTTATGTAAATAACGCTTTTTTTGTTCGCGGATCCGGGCGTTTTCCGGTACCTGCATCTTCAGCTCGTCGCTAATGAAGTTCCACAGATCGGGTTGCGCGAGACTTGAATTATCCAGCCATCGCGCCGAGGTCGCTCGCTCATCTGTGTACTTTCCTGCTTCACCTTGACCTGCCGAAGAAACACTCTGTGCATGCTGTTCGGGTGCGTTATCGTCCTGCCTGGACGTCTGGCAACCCACTAGCAAGACCGAGGCGATTAATATCGCATGAGTCTTCATCGTGTATGTCAATAGTTGCTTAAAAGACAAGCAATAATACTTTGAACACCCCGACAATACAACTAAAACCTTTAGAAATGATCCTTCTTCTCCCGTAATAACGCAAAAATACGCCATTCTTCATCCAGGGTGTGATGTGGGTCTAACTTCCTTTGTAAATCAATGTCATGACAACGTAAGAAAAGGTTAATTTTGTCCTCAATTTGCAGTGTGGAGGGCAAGCTTGCTTGGTTTTTTGACCGTAACTGCCTAATTTTACGTTCATAAGCGGCGATCGGCTCATCTTCGGGAAGAATCGAACGGGCAAAGGCAAGATTAGCCAGGGTATACTCATGGGCGGCGCAGATGAGCGTATCCGGCGGAAGCCGCTTAACTTTCTGAAATGACTCATACATTTGCCGGGGAGTGCCTTCAAAAAGACGGCCGCAACCGGCGGAAAAGACCGTGTCGCCGCAAAACAGGTACGGGGCGCTGTAAAATCCGATATGTCCTAGCGTGTGGCCCGGGAAAGCCAGTATCTGAAAGTCCAGGTCCAGCAGATTTACCTGGTCTCCCTCGCCGACGATATGGTCGGCACCTTTACTGGCTGTTTCCTGCGGGCCGTATACCGGGACGTGATAGCGGGCGACCAGATCGGCCACGCCGCCTACGTGATCCTGATGATGATGGGTTAATAATATCCCTTTAAGGGTAAGCCGGCGTTCGGTGAGGGCAGCCACCGCCGGTGCGGCTTCGCCGGGGTCGACGATGATGCTTTCCTGCTGGTTATTATACAAAAGCCAAATGTAATTATCCTGGAACGCGGGAATACTGATAAGATTCATCGTTAACCTCTGTTTATTTTTCTTAAGGTATCTAGAAGATAGTCAAACATGAAACCAGCGCAAATTACGCAGCCTATTGTCGCGCCAACCTCATGGGATGACCTCCCATATGGAGATAACTATCGCCGGGCTTTAGAGGCCAGTCTGCAGCCCTGGTGGCCGAAATTGTTTGGGTTTCATTTATTGAAGATCGGTGCGTTAAGCGCCGAGCTGGACACTGAAAGCTGCGCGGTATCGCACCAGGTGAATGTGGGCGTTGAAGGGGGAACGCTGCACGTGGTGGCGGATCCCTATCAACTGCCCTTTGCGAATAAATCCACCGATGCCTGCCTGTTGGCGCATACGCTGTCTTATACCTCGGATCCGCATCGTCTGCTCAGGGAGGTGGATCGGGTATTAATCGATGACGGCTGGTTGATTATTACCACATTTAATCCGGTGAGTCTGCTGGGTCTGGGCAAAATCTGCCCGATTCTGCAAAGTCGCCAGCCGTACCGGAGCCGGATGTATACCCAGATGCGGCTGATGGACTGGCTGAGCGTGCTTAATTTTGAGGTTCTGCACCGTTCACGTTTTCAGGTGCTCCCCTGGCGCCGGCGCGGCGGACGTCTGCTGAGCGAACATCTACCCGCCATCGGCTGCCTGAGCGTGATAGTCGCTCGAAAACGCACCTTTCCGTTAACGCTTAACCCGTTGAAAAGCAAATCGCTGGCGGCCTCCCTGCGCCGTACGGTAGGGGCCGCCAGCCGCAGCAGTTAGTTGCCGCCGGCTCTAGGCTTGCGCCCGGTAGCCGATATCCTCGAAGGCGGGATTCAGCGCGGCGCTGCGGGCCAGTTCATCGCAACGCTCGTTTTCGGGATGGCCGGCATGGCCCTTGACCCAATCCCAGCGCAGCACGTGAGTCTGTATGGCTAAATCCAGCCGCTGCCACAGGTCGACGTTTTTCACCGGTTTTTTCTCCGCCGTTTGCCAGCCGCGTTTTTTCCAGTTATGAATCCATTGGGTAATGCCTTGGCGCACGTACTGGCTGTCGGTGCTGATGACCACTTCGCAGGGGCCCTTCAGCGCTTCCAGCGCCACAATCGCCGCCATAAGCTCCATGCGGTTATTGGTGGTAAGCCGGTAGCCGGCGCTGAAGGTCTTTTCATAGTCTTTATAGCGTAAAATCGCCCCGTAGCCCCCCGGGCCGGGATTACCGAGGCAAGAACCATCGGTGAAAATTTCTACCTGCTTCTGCATATCTGGTAGACTACCTGTCTGTTAAAAAAACCAAGTTTGACATAAATGAGCGCTACGGGCACTGGAATTACGCGGCAGATTGTTCTTGATACCGAAACCACCGGTATGAACAAGCTGGGGGTACATTACGAAGGCCATCGCATTATTGAAATCGGCGCGGTTGAAGTGATTAACCGCCGCCTGACCGGCCGGCATTTTCACGTTTATCTGAAACCGGATCGGCTGGTTGACCCCGAGGCCTATAACATCCACGGTATCAGCGATGAGTTTCTGGCGGACAAACCCACGTTCGCCGACGTCGCCGATGAGTTTATGGAGTTCATCCGGGGCGGTGAGCTGGTTATCCATAATGCGCCGTTCGATATCGGCTTTATGGATTACGAGTTCGGCAAGCTCAATCGCGGTATCGGCAAGACTGAAACCTTTTGTACGGTCACCGACAGCCTGGTGCTGGCCCGAAAGCTTTTCCCCGGCAAACGGAACAGCCTCGATGCGCTGTGCGATCGCTATCTCATAGACAACTCCAAGCGCACGCTGCACGGCGCGCTGCTGGACTCCGAAATTTTGGCGGATGTCTATCTGGCCATGACCGGCGGCCAAACCGCGATGCGTTTTTCCATGGAAGGGGAGAGCGGGCGGACCAATGCGGACGGCGGCGAGCATATCCAGCGCGTGCAGCGCTCCCAGTCGGCGCTGCGGGTGATATATGCCAGCGAGGAGGAATTGGCCGCCCATGAGCATCGCCTGGATCTGGTGAAAAAGAAAGGCGGCAGCTGCCTGTGGCGCCCGGCGGGAGAGTCCCAAACCCATTAGATTTTTTTCATACGGCTGGAAAAACAGCGTTATGTTGAAATTATCGCCAAACGATGTCGGCCGGCGTAAAAAGCATTGACGGCATCCGGCGCTGACCGTACTATTCGCCTCGCTTTCCCGACAAAGCACAAGTGCGGTGCGGTAGTTCAGTCGGTTAGAATACCGGCCTGTCACGCCGGGGGTCGCGGGTTCGAGTCCCGTCCGCACCGCCAACAAGATTCAAGATGGGCCACGGTTATGCCGCGGCCCGTTTTTTTTTGTCTGTCCATACCTACGAGACCCGTTGAGCGCGGCGGCTGGAATGTGTTCAGCTCCCCGTTGAAACGTGCTGAAACCAATCTCACAACATACTGCTTTAAAAGCTATTTCCGAATATAAGCCGTTGTGCCATCATTCTGCCGGTAACGTTATATACACTAAATAATTCGAGTTGCAGGAAGGCGGCAATACAGCGACAAATCTGTCTGGAACAGATTTGAACGCGCCTTGTCGCGGTCCCGTCAGGGGCGAGGCCCAGGGATGGGTCGAGTATTGCCAACGAACCTGCAACTTGAAGTATGACGGGTATATCAGGAGATCAGATGTCCCTAACACCTCATCCCGGCAACGCGTCGGCGGGTATGTTGGCCTTTATCATCATACTGACCGGCGTCGGCGCCGGTGTAGCGGGCATGTTCCTTGCGCTGCTGCTGCATACCGTCCAGCATATGGCTTATGGCTATAGCCTGGACAGCATTATCAGTCCGGAGAGTTTTCTGACCGGCGTCAGCGCGTCTTCCCCGCAGCGCCGGGTCGCTGTTCTATGCCTGTGCGGCCTGGTGGCCGGCATCGGCTGGTGGCTGGTGTATCGCTATGGCCGCAAGCTGGTGAGCATCAAGCAGGCCATCGGCGCCGAGGCGCCGCTGATGCCGCCGGCCGCCACGCTGTCGCATATTCTCCTGCAGATCGTTACCATTGGATTGGGCTCGCCCCTGGGACGGGAGGTGGCGCCACGGGAGGCAGGAGCCTTGCTGGGCGGCTGGCTATCCCATTACGCCCGCCTGAGCCATGAACAGCGGCGCCTGGTGGTGGCCTGCGGCGCGGGGGCCGGTCTGGCGGCGGTGTACAACGTGCCGCTGGGGGGCGGGGTGTTTGTATTGGAAGTTTTATTGCAAACGTTCAACTGGCAGACCGCCATTGCTGCTCTGGCTTCTTCCGCTATCGCCGCGTCCGTTGCCTGGCTGGGACTGGGCGCCGAACCGTCGTATATAGTAGACCATTTCCCGCTGACCCTGCCCCTTATCGCCTGGGCGGTGGTCACCGGGCCGCTGTTCGGGCTGGCGGCCTACGGTTTTGTCCGCTTGACCGCGGCGGCCCGCAAACGCGTGGTCCGCAATAACCAGCTGCCGGTGCTGTCGTTTGTGAATTTTGCCATCATCGGCGTATTGGCCGTCTGGCTGCCGGCGCTGCTGGGAAACGGCAAAAGCGCGGCACAGCTGGGATTTGCCAGCGAGGTGACCATGAGCGCGGCGGCGGTGCTTTTGGTCATTAAGGTAGCTATTACCGCCAGCAGCATCCGGGTCGGTGCCGAGGGCGGATTGTTAACCCCCGGACTCTCCAATGGGGCGCTGCTGGCGGTGGTGCTGGGTGGCCTGTGGAGCTTGATATGGCCCGGCGTGCCGGTCGGCGCCTATGCCGTTATCGGCGCCGCCGCGTTCCTTGGCGCCTCCATGAGCATGCCGCTGACGGCCATTGTGCTTATCACCGAATTCACCCGCATCGACCATGATTTTCTGGTGCCGATTATTCTGGGCGTGGCGGGCTCGGTCTGCGCCTGCCGGCTATGCGGCAAATGGCTGGGCAGGTCCTGAACGCCTACTCCTTCGGCGCTGAAACCATGCCTGCGTAATGCACGGCGGTGTCGGCGACCCGTTCGCGGCGGGCCAGGTAGCGGTAGCAGCCGCCCCCCAGGAAGACGCCGATAAACCAGCTGAAATTCGCCACCTGATGCAGGCTCGGCGTGAAGCTGATGGCCAGGCCGATAACCACCGCCGGCACCAATGCCATTATCGCTTTCGGATTAAATCCGTTCCGATACCAGTAGCGCCCGCCGGGGGTGGCGTTAAACAGGTCGTCCACCGAGATTTTACCTCGCTTGATAAGATAAAAATCCGCCACCAGGATACCGAACAGCGGGCCGATAAAAGCCCCCAGCACATCCAGGGTGTAGTGAATCAATTCCGGGGACTGGAACAGGTTCCAGGGCGTCAACAGCACCGAACCTATGGCCGCTATCATGCCGCCGGTGCGAAAGCTGATTTTTTGCGGCGCGCAGTTGGAAAAGTCGAAGGCCGGCGAGACAAAATTGGCCACGATATTGATACCGATGGTGGCGATGATCATGGTGAGCAGGCCCAGGGCCACCGCCACGCTGCTGCCGACCCGGCTGACGGTTTCAATGGGGTCGGTGATCATTTGCCCGAACAGGCTCTGGGTTCCGGAAACAATGACCACGGTCACGATGGAAAACAGTAAAAAGTTGAACGGCAGCCCCCAGCGGTTGCCCCGGCGGATTTCGTCCATGCTTTTACCGTAGCGGGAGAAGTCGCCGAAATTCAGCAGCGGCCCTGAAAAATAGGATACAACCAACGCAATGGCGGTCACCATTTGCCAGGCCTGCTGGCCGTTGGACAGCGACTTGCTGCTGAGAGTAAAGGAAATATTGCTCAGACCGGTTTGATAGAGGATCCAGCCGGCCAGGGCCAGCATGACCACATACACCGCCGGACCGGCAAAATCGATAAAACGCTTGATGGCCGACATGCCGTGCCAGAACACCATCGCCTGTAAAAACCACATCAGGCCGAAGCACATCCAGCCCAGGGAGGAGAGGCCCAGCCAGCGGCTTTGCGTCAACGGTGTCAGGGCGGGGAAGAATTTCAACAGCACCAGCATCAGGGCGTTGGCCGCCAGGAAGGTTTGGATGCCGTACCAGGCAAAGGCGATGAGCCCGCGGATGACCGCCGGGATATTGGCGCCGAAAACGCCGAACGCCTGGCGGCAAATAACCGCATAGGGCACACCCGCCATCTGGCTCGGTTTCGCCACCAGATTGGCGCAGATCTGCACAATGCAAATCCCGCAGAGCAGACAGATTAACACTTGCCAGCTGGCCAGACCCAGAGTGAAGAAGCTGGCCGCCACCACGTAACCGCCCATGCTGTGCACATCGGACATCCAGAAAGAAAATATATTGTACCAGCTCCAGTTTTGTTGACGGGTAGGAGCGAGATCATCATTTGTGAGCTTGGGACTGTAATGGCTGTGATCGATGGATCCGGTTTTCGGGGTCATACTGTTACTGTTTGGCATGGAAACTGCTCCTCTGATACTCACCCGTGAATGGAAGATGATAGCTATCGACAGGGGAAGGTTTTGCAGGATTCAGGCCAAGTGTTGAAAAGCTTGTATACAAAATAATTATTTTACGTATACGATAATCTATCGGTACGTATACAGGAGTGTGGCATGTCCAGTTGGTACGGGCTAAAAACCGTCATTTTTTCGCAAGATAAAGACGATGAAATCTACCATGCAATCGTTAAAGCCATTGTTGAGCACCAACTGCCGCCGGGCAGCAAATTGCCGGAAGAGTCGCTGGCTGCGGTGTTCGGCGTGAGCCGCACCGGCATCAGAAAAGTGCTGCAGCGCCTCGGGGCGGTGCAATTGATTACGCTTACGCCCAAACGCGGTGCGCAGGTGGCGACGCCCGGCGTGGATGAAGCCCGCAATGTGCTCGCCACCCGCTGCATGCTGGAGTGCGCGAATCTGCCGGCGGTGGTGGAACGATGCGAAGCGGCGCATATCACTGCCCTCAAGACCATCATGGATGAGGAGCAACAGGCTCATGAGGCCCGGGACGGCGCGACGGCAATCCGCCTATCGGCCCTGTTCCACGTGCAGCTGCAGGCCATCTCCGGCAATGATGTCCTGACCCAGATGGTATCGCAGCTTACGCTGCGCTCGTCGCTGGTGATTGCCGCTTATGGCGCTCCCTGGCAGCAGGGTTGCCGTTGCCACGATCATCAGGAGCTGCTTGACCTGTTGAAAGACGGCCGCTCCGGGGCATTGGCGGAGCGGATGAAGCGCCATTTCGACGAAATTCTGGCAAATTTGCGGTTTGAACGCAGCGGTGAAACCGCGCCGGACTTCGCCCGCCTGTTCGGTATCGCCGCCAAGGGAGAATCGGTATGACGTCGTGCTGTATACAATTAATCAATCCCAACACCAGCCTTTCCATGACCGAACGGATACTTACGGCGGCCCGTGACGTGGCCGCGCCGGGCACGGACATCTTTGCGGTGTGTCCCGAGGCGGGGGCCCCCTCCATCGAGGGTCACTTTGACGAAGCCATCGCCGCCATTGGCGTGCTGCAGCGGATTAAGGAAGGGCGTGAGCAAGGGGTAGACGGCCATGTTATCGCCTGTTTCGGCGACCCGGGGCTGCTGGCGGCGCGTGAATTGGCATCGGCGCCGGTTATCGGCATCGCCGAAGCGGCGATGCATATGGCGACGCTGGTGGCCACCCGCTTTACGGTGGTGACTACCCTGCCGCGCACCCTGATCATCGCGCGCCATTTGCTGCAGCAATATGGATTTGAGCGGCACTGCGCCAGGCTGCGCGCCATCGATTTGCCGGTGCTGTCCCTGGAGGACGGTTCCGGCCTGGCCCGGCGTAAAGTGCGTGAACAATGCCTGAACGCCAAACGGGAAGACGGCGTGGGGGCCATCGTGCTGGGCTGCGCCGGCATGGCGGATTTAGCCCTGGAACTGTCCGCTGAACTTGAGATGCCGGTGATTGACGGCGTGAGCGCGGCGGTGAAATTGATAGAGTCGCTGCACGGTATGAAATTGTCCACCAGTAAACAGGGGGATCTTGATTTTCCCGTTCAAAAAGAACTTTCCGGGTATTTTAAGGGACTAAACTGAAATATCAGCGCTCAAAAAGGAACAGCCCATGACTGAAACCACCGAAAAGAAGAGCTTTTCCTTCAATAAGAACTATCCCCGCGATCTTATCGGTTATGCCGGGAAACCGCCTGATGCCGCCTGGCCCGGCAACGCCCGCATTGCCGTCCAGTTTGTCCTGAATTATGAAGAGGGTTCGGAAAACAGCGTACTGCACGGCGATACCGGCTCCGAGCAGTTTCTCTCCGACATCATCGGCGCAGCCAGCTATTCGGAGCGCCATATGTCTATGGAATCATTGTATGAGTATGGTTCCCGTGCCGGCTTTTGGCGTATTCATCAGGAATTTCAGCGCCGCGGCCTGCCGCTGACCCTCTTTGGCGTGGCGATGGCCCTGGCGCGCAATCCGCCGGTGGTGGAGGCCGTCAAACAGGCGAAATACGATGTGGTGAGCCACGGCTGGCGCTGGCTGCACTATCAGGGTATGGACGCCAAAACCGAACGCCAGCATATGCATCAGGCGGTGGACGCGCTGACCGAACTATTTGGCAAGATCCCACTGGGATGGTACACCGGTCGCGATAGCCCCAATACCCGGCGGCTGGTGGTGGAGCACGGCGGGTTTCTCTATGACAGTGATTATTACGGCGACGACCTGCCTTTCTGGACTCAGGTAGCCTGCACGGACGGATCCGTTAAGCCGCATCTTATCATTCCCTACACCCTGGAAACGAATGATATGCGTTTTGCTACGCCCCAGGGGTTCAACAGCGGCGATCAGTTCTATTCCTATCTCAAGGACAGCTTTGACGTTTTGTACGACGAAGGGGAGACCTCGCCGAAAATGATGTCGGTGGGCATGCATTGCCGCATCCTCGGGCGGCCAGGACGCTTTCGGGCGCTGCAGCGGTTTCTGGATTACATCCAGCAGCATGAGCAGGTATGGATTTGCCGCCGGCAGGACATCGCCGAGCATTGGATTTCCCATCACCCTTTTAAGCCGCCGCGGCCGGAGCATGAATAAACCCGCGCGCCGGGTTATCCCATCAGGCTGATATGAGCGGCGACAATGCGCCAGCCGCAGGCCAGTTTTACCCAGGTCTGGGTTTGTCGGCCGATACGGTCGGTGCTTGGGCGGGTAAATTCGGTATTTGCCACCGCCATATCGTCGCCAAACGTAGTGATGACGGTATTTTGCAATACCCGGTCCAGCCCGTTGGCCGGCCGCGTTGCCCGAAAGGCCTGGATAGCCTCGATACCGTAAAGATTTTCGCCGGCGCCGTAGCGGATAGTGCGCGGGTCGTGCCAGAACAATTCATCCAGTACGGCGACATCGTTGGTGATAAGCGCCTGCTCGTAGCGGTAAAAGGCGGCGTTGACTTCCGCCAGTATCGCGGGGCGATCGATAAATTCACTTTTCATGCGGCGTGCACTCTTGCTGGGTCGTTTAAATACTATCCGTTTAAAATAATATCTGACCGCCTATGTAAAAAGGGCTGCGCCAGAATGCCCGTATTGGCGTTTTCCGGCAAGCACTGAACGTCAATTTCGATAGATTTCTGACTGTTTTGCATAGCGCGTTCAAAAACCGGCGGCGCTGCCGTTGCTGCGGGGATCAAACGCCCCTTCCAGCATGCCGTTGTTATGGCGGATAACCGCTCCCGCGTGGCCTACCGCTTCGCTGAATTCCGGCAGCATCTCCACCTGGTGGCCAAGGGCGCGCAAGGACGCCACCGTCGCGGCGGAGAAACGCCCCTCCAGTTTCAGCGTATCCGTGGCCTGTCCCCAGGTGCGCCCCAGCAGCCAGCGCGGCGCGCTGATGGCCCGCTGCAGCGGCATTCCTTGCATTACATGGCGGATAAACAACGCCGCCTGGGTTTGCGGCTGGCCGTCGCCGCCCATGGAACCGTAAATCATCGTTCGTCCGTCATGGAGCTTCGCCGCGGCGGGATTCAGGGTATGAAAAGGATATTTGCCAGGGGCCAGGGCCCGCAGATGCGCCGGGTCCAGGCTGAAGGACGCGCCGCGGTTTTGCCACAGTACGCCGCTTTTCGGCAGCAGCACGCCGCTGCCGAACTCATGGTAAAGGCTTTGGATAAAGGATACCGCCAGCCCGCTGCTGTCAATGATGCCCATCCAAACCGTATCCCCCGGCGACAGGACACTGCCCCAGGGGGCCGCCTGCCCGCTGTTTATCCGTTCCGACAGCCCGTCCAGCACCGGCGCCGCCAGCAGGCTTTGGGCATCCAGCGTCATATGGCCCGGATCGGTTATACAGTTGTCCCGCGTGGCAAAAGCCAGTTTGGTGGCCTCGACAATGGCGTGAATGCAGTGGCTTTCCGACTCATTGGCCCAGGGGAGACGATCCGTCAGCCCCAGGATCATCAGGGATACCAAACCCTGGGTGGGGGGCGCCAGATTAAACAGTTCTCCCATGCTGTGCGACAAACGCAGCGGGATGCTTCGCCGGGCATGAAACGCCGCTAAATCGTCGGCGGTGATGGGCATGCCCAGCAGGGCCATCTCTTGGGCCATATCAGCCGCCAGCGGTCCGCGATAAAAGCTGTCCAGTCCTTCCACCGTCAGGCGGGTGAGGGTATCCGCCAATTGCGGCTGAATAAACCGGCTGCCGGCGTCGGGGGGCTTGCCTTGAGGCAGAAACTGCCGGGCAAAGCTTGCCTGCTTCGCCAGCTCATCGAATTTTTCCGCGGATGCCCGGGCTTGGGATAATGACACCGGCATACCGTCGGCGGCATAACGAATGGCATCCCCCAGCAGTTGCGAAAGCGGCAGCAACGGATTGCCCATTTCCCGGGACAGCGTCAGCGCCTCCGCCCATCCCGCCACCGTCCCGGCAACGGTCAGGGCCGATTTCGGGCCGCGATGGGGGATAGCCTTCAGCCCGTCATACAGCGATATGGCGGCAAGGGAACCCGCCGGTCCGCCGGCGTCGATGACAACGGGATCCCCCTGCGGCGGCACGATCAGCCAAAAACCATCGCCGCCAAGCCCGGTCATATGCGGGTAGACCACCGAGATGGTGGCGGCCGCGGCAACCATGGCGTCGATGGCGTTACCGCCGGCGCGCAGAATAGAAAGGGCGCTTTCACTGGCCAGATGATGGGGCGTTACCGCCATTCCCATCGGCGCGATATTACTGTGGTTCATCGGGGGCATGGTCCTGTCGCCAAGGATGGATAAGGTGAGTTAAGCAAGAGGCGTTCCAACGTGCGGACCGCTATTGACATAGGTGACATAAGGCACGCGATACCCAATAGCTTTCGAGTTACAGCCAGCACAGCTGCAACTTGAAAGATGGAGGGTATATGCTAGGGTAGGTTGAAACGAAAGTAACAGGGAATCAGGGAACATGACGCCTTTTGATGAGCGGCTGCGTGACGCTTATGCCCGTTTGTCGCCGCAGGAACAGCGCATAGCCGGGTTCATTGCCGATCATTTTGACGATATGACCAGCTATAACAGCGCCGAACTGGCGAGGCTGAGCGGGGTGTCCAAGGCGACGGTAAGCAGACTGTTCCGGCGTTTGGGATATGAGAATTACCGCCAGGTCCGCGATGAGCTGCGCACGCTGCGCCAAAGCGGCATGCCCTTGGCGGATCGCCGCGACGCGGTGCTGGGCAATACGCTGCTGGAGCGGCATTACAAACAGGAAATGGCTAATCTGACCCACTGGGTCAACCAAATGGACGGCCCGCAGTTTTCCGCGGTGATCCAGGCCATGAGCCACGCACGGCGACTGTGCCTGGTGGGGTTGCGCAACAGTTATCCGGTGGCGATGCACCTGCGTCAGCAGCTGTTGCAAGTGCGCAGCCAGGTTAACCTGCTGCCCCAGCCGGGACAAACCCTGGCGGAAGAGGTCATTGATCTCACCGGCGATGATATGGTGGTGGTGGTGGCGTTTCGCCGGCGTACCCCGCAAATCCGCCCGTTCTTGGCAAAACTTCAACACAATAATGTGCCGGTGCTGCTGATAAGCGAGCCCCAGGCGCAGGCCCTGATCCCGCTGGCGCGTTGGCATTTGGCCACGCCGCTGGACAGCGTATCGGCGTTTGATTCCTATTCGTCGGCCATGAGCCTGGTGAATTTAATCAGCAATGCGCTGTTGCACGACACCCTGGCCCAGGGGCGGCAGCGCATCCATAACATTGCGGACTGGTACGGCTCCCTGGAAGAGCTTGAGCAGCGCCGCACGTAATAAAACGGCGCGCCGGAGTGGTGCATTTGCCCACTGGCGGTGCATACGGCCTTCGCTGAAAAAGCACATCCTCAGCCCGCGAAAACCCCCGAATACCCCGACTGACCGCGTTTAACAATAGGTTACGCCGTGCCCGTGCGCGGGGAAAATGTCCGGCTTCATTTGGCACATTAGTTGCAGATTGACTGATTGTAGAATCATTAGTTTCATCATTTCACCTGGGAAACCGAGAATGACCATCAGAAAACAGCTTATTGCCCTGGCGGGCGCGGTCCTGTTGCTGACCCAAGCCGGCGCGGCCATGGCCGATCAGTGGCAGCAAATCCAGCAGCGCGGCGTGTTGCGCGTTGCCATCCCGCAGGATTTCCCGCCTTTTGGTTCCATCGGCACAGACATGCAGGCCGAGGGCTACGATATCGATATGGCGCATTATCTGGCCGACAAGATGAAGCTCAAACTGCAACTGGTGCCGGTGACCAGCGCCAATCGGGTGCCTTACCTGCAAACGGATAAGGTGGATCTGGTGATATCCAGTTTGGGTAAAAACGCCGAACGTGAAAAAACCATCGATTTCAGCCGGGCCTACGCCCCGTTTTTCCTCGGCGTATTCGGGCCGAAGGACGATGGGCTCAAAGCGCCGGCCGAGCTTAGCGGCAAGACCATAGCGGTGACCCGCGGCGCGGTGGAGGATATGGTGCTGACCGACCTGGCGCCGAAAGATGCGCAGATCAAACGTTACGAAGACAATAACACCACGCTGTCGGCTTATATGTCCGGCCAGGTGCAGTATGTGGCCACCGGCAATCTGGTGGTGAGCGCCATTGCCCGCCAGAACCCCGCCAAAGCGCCGGTGCCGAAATTCATGCTGAAGGATTCCCCCTGCTTTATCGGCCTGCGCAAGGATGAACCGGCGCTGAAGGAGAAGGTTAACGCGCTTATCACCGAAGCGCTGAAGGACAATACCCTGAACAGCCTGTCCGAAAAATGGATGAAAGCGCCGCTGCCGGCGGATTTGGGCGCCTGAGGATGCCACTCCCATGACCTATCAGCTCAACTTCCCGGCGCTTTGGCCCTACCTGCCGCAACTGCTGTCCGGTCTGTGGGTGACCATCAAGCTGGCTGCCGTCGCCACCGTGGGCGGCATCGCCATCGGCATCTGCGGAGCGGCCGTACGCAGCAGCCGGTATGCTCTGCCGGGCCGGGTATGGGGCCTTTATGTGGAACTTATCCGCAATACGCCTTTTGTGGTGCAACTGTTTTTTATCGTCTTCGGCCTGCCGGCGCTAGGATTGAAGCTGACCGCCGGCGAGGCGGCGCTGCTGGCGATGCTGGTGAACCTTGGCGCCTACAGTACCGAAATCATCCGCGCCGGCATCCAGGTGACGCCTAAAGGCCAGTGGGAAGCGGGCCGGGTGCTGGGCCTGTCCCGCGGGCAGGTTTTTCTGCGGGTGGTTCTGCCGCCGTCGTTGGGACGCATCTATCCCTCCCTGGTGAGCCAGTGTGTGATTGTGATGCTTGGTTCTTCGGTTGTTTCCCAGGTTTCATATGAAGAGCTGACCTTTGCCGGCAGCCTTATCCAGTCGCGCACCTTCCTGAGTTTTGAGGTTTACCTGGTGGTGACGCTTATCTATCTGGCGCTGTCGCTGCTGATGCGGCAGGTTCTGCTGCGGGCCGGCCGCCTGATATTCGGCGGAGGGATGTCATGACCTCGTTCACCGACTGGGATATCGTGCGCAACCTGCTGCTGGCCGCGCGCTGGACCTTGTTATTGTCACTGGTGGCCTTTGTCGGCGGCGGCCTGGTAACGTTGCCGCTGATGCTGATGCGCCTGTCGCGCCGGCGCTGGCTGAAACAGGCTATCCGCGCCTACTCAAACCTGTTTCAGGGTACGCCGCTGCTGATGCAGCTGTTCCTGGCTTTTTTCGGCCTGGCGCTGTTCGGCATTGACGTCAGTCCCTGGCTGGCGGCGGCGCTGGCCCTGACGCTGTTCACCAGCGCGTTCCTGGTGGATATCTGGGGCGGCAGTATCGACGCCCTGCCCAAAGGACAATGGGAGGCGTCACGCTGTCTGGGCTTAAGCTTCGGCCAGACCCTGCTGCGCGTGATGGCGCCCCAGGCCGTGCGCATCGCCATCGCGCCGACGGTGGGTTTTTCGGTGCAGGTCATTAAAGGCACCGCCCTGGCCTCCATCATCGGTTTTGTCGAGCTCACCAAAGCGGGAACCATGCTGTCCAATGTCACCTTCCAGCCCTTTAAAGTCTTCGGGCTGGTGGCGCTGGGGTATTTCATTATGTGTTACCCCCTGTCCCGCTTCAGCCACTATCTGGAGAGAAAGCTTCATGCCGCTGATAACCATTAATCAGGTGCAGAAATATTACGGCCAAAACCACGTGCTAAAAGGCATCGATCTGGATATCGACCAGGGGGAGGTGGTCTCCATCATCGGCCGCAGCGGTTCCGGCAAAAGCACCCTGCTGCGCTGCATCAACGGCCTGGAAGGTTACCAGGAAGGCAGCATCAAGCTGGGGGGCATGACGGTCACCAACCGCGATTCACAAGCCCGGGAAATAAGCCGTTCGGTGGGCATGGTTTTCCAGAGTTTTAATCTGTTCCCGCACATGACCGCGCTGCAAAATGTCATGCTGGCGCCGCGCCGGGTGCTGGGGAAAAAAGCGGCGGAATGCCGCGAACTGGCCGAGCTGATGCTGAATAAGGTCGGGTTGGGAGACCGTTTGGATTATTATCCCTCGAGCCTGTCCGGCGGCCAGCAGCAGAGGGTAGCCATTGCCCGCGCGCTGGCGATGGACCCCAAGGTGCTGCTGTGCGATGAGATTACCTCGGCGCTGGATCCCGAGCTGGTGGGAGAAGTGCTGAAGGTGCTGGAGAAATTGGCCGCCGAAGGCATGACCCTGATACTTGTGACCCATGAAATGAATTTCGCCCGGGAGGTGGGGGATCGGGTGGTGTTTATGCACCAGGGCAAAGTGTGGGAGCAGGGGCAAAGCCGTCAATTGTTCGCCAGGCCGCAAACGGCGGAGCTGAAACAGTTTATCGCCTCGGTGCGCGGTTTAGGAGATGCCTGATCATTGTCCCGATGCGCGGCACCGGGAATGCCTGACCATCTCCTCTATGTTGGTCCCCGGCGATG
Source organism: Sodalis sp. RH15 (assembly GCF_047324255.1). Lineage (NCBI taxonomy): Bacteria > Pseudomonadati > Pseudomonadota > Gammaproteobacteria > Enterobacterales > Bruguierivoracaceae > Sodalis > Sodalis sp. RH15. Next base: position 4,723,413 of record NZ_CP178738.1, on the reverse strand, counting down.
CGTGGCCCGACCTGCGGCAATCCGAAGATTATCGGTCATCTAACGAAAACGAATGGTGGTATCAAAGGATAACTCATGTTGGATAATGCAAAGTACGATCAAATCAATCCCCCGTCCCGTCTCTTGATGGGGCCGGGTCCGATTAACGCCGATCCGCGGGTGCTGCGGGCGATGGCCAGCCAACTGGTGGGACAATACGATCCCGCCATGACCGGTTATATGAATGAAGTGATGGCGCTGTACCGTGGGGTGTTCAAGACCGAAAACCCCTGGACGCTGCTGGTGGACGGCACGTCACGCGCCGGTATCGAAGCGGTGCTGCTGTCGGTAATCCGCCCCGGTGACAAAGTCCTGGTGCCGGTATTCGGCCGGTTCGGCCATCTGCTGTGCGAAATTGCCCGGCGCTGCCGCGCCGAGGTCCATATCATCGAGGCTCCCTGGGGCGAGGTGTTCAGCCCCGACCAGATTGAAGACGCGGTGAAACGAGTGCGTCCGCGGGTGCTGCTTACCGTGCAGGGGGATACTTCAACCACCATGCTGCAACCCCTGGAACAGCTGGGGGAAATCTGCCGCCGTTACGATGCGCTGTTTTACACCGACGCCACCGCATCCCTCGGGGGGAATGCCCTGGAAAGCGATGCCTGGGGCCTGGATGCGGTTTCCGCCGGTTTGCAGAAATGCCTGGGCGGTCCCTCCGGCAGCGCCCCGGTCACCCTCAGCGCCCGCTGCGAAGCAGTCATCCGCAGCCGTAAATGCGTAGAGGAGGGGATTCGCACCGCCGAGCATCGGGATGGCGACGATGAGATGATTTATTCCAACTATTTCGACCTCGGCATGATCATGGATTACTGGGGACCGGAACGCTTAAATCACCATACCGAAGCCACCAGCATGCTGTTCGCCGCCCGCGAATGCGCCCGGCTGTTGCTGGAGGAAGGCCTTGATGCGGCCATAGAACGCCACAAACTGCACGGCGGGGCGATGCTGGCGGGTATCGACGCCATGGGGCTCGAGGTCTTCGGCGACAGGCGCCATAGAATGAATAATGTGCTGGGGGTGGTTATCCCCACCGGCCTTGACGGCGAACAGGTGCGGCAGATGATGCTGAATGATTTCGCCATTGAAATCGGCACCTCGTTCGGGCCGCTGAAAGGGAAAATCTGGCGTATCGGCACCATGGGCTATAACGCGCGCAAGGATTGCGTGATGCAAACCCTTAGCGCACTGGAAGGGGTGCTGAATCGTCTGGGCTTTGCCGGTCCCCGGGGGGCCGGCCTGCAGGCGGCCTGGGATCATTACCAGAGGGAGCAGCCATCATGACCGATTATGGTATGCCCGAGCCCTTCGCCGCCGACGCCGCCCGGCGGGTCATGGCGCGCTGCGATATTTTGGCCGCCATCAGCGAAACGCCGGGCCAGCTGACCCGAACCTACCTGTCGCGGGAGCATCTGTTGGCAAACATGCAGGTAGGTGAATGGATGCGCTCGGCGGGCATGCGGGTCTGGCAGGACAGCGTGGGCAATATCTGCGGGCGCTACGAAGGGCAGCAAGAGGATTTGCCCGCCATCCTGCTGGGATCGCATCTGGACACGGTGCGTAATGCCGGGCGCTATGACGGTATGCTGGGGGTGCTGACCGCCATTGAGCTGGTGCACTTTCTTCATCAGCGGCAACTGCGCCTCCCCCGGGCCATCGAGGTGATCGGGTTTGCCGATGAAGAGGGCACGCGCTTCGGCATAGCCCTGCTGGGCAGCCGGGGGATCACGGGCACCTGGCCGCCGGACTGGCTGGGGCGTAAAGACGAGGAGGGTATCGACGTGGCGCAGGCGATGACCAGGGCCGGTCTGGATCCTGCCCTTATCCTCCGGGCCAAGCGGGATGCAAAGGACTTCGCCGCCTATCTGGAATTGCATATCGAGCAAGGCCCCTGCCTGGAGCAGGCGGGAACGGCGCTGGGAGTGGTGACCGCCATCAACGGCGCCCGGCGTCTTAATTGCCGGTTCGCCGGCGTGGCGGGCCATGCCGGCACGGTACCGATGCCGCTGCGTAAAGACGCGCTGAGCGCCGCCGCGCGCTGGATTGCGCAAATCGACGATCTCACCATTGCCCGCGGACCGCAAATGGTGGCCACCGTCGGCACCTTGCAATGCCTGCCGGGAGCGGTGAACGTGATTCCCGGCGAGGTGAAACTGACGCTGGATGTGCGCGGCCCGGACAGCGAGGAACTGCAGGGGCTGGTTACCGCGCTGCTCGGCCTGGCCGGCACCATCGCTTCCCGGCGCGGTATCGGCTTTAGCGCGGAAGAGTTTTATCATATCGGCGCCACCCCCTGTGATGCCATACTGCAGGCTAAACTGGCGGAGAGCCTGTGCCGCATACAGGGCAGCAGCCCGCGTTTGCCCAGCGGCGCCGGCCATGACGCCATTGCGTTGGCGGAGTGCTGGCCGGTGGGGATGCTATTTATCCGCTGCCGCCGGGGTATCAGCCATCATCCCGATGAGCTGGTGGCGGAAGCGGACGTGGCCGTCGCGCTGCGGGCCTATTTTGATGCCGTCAGCGCCCTGGCGAGCACCGTGGGGGATATCGGCGCGAGCCTGAAGGCGGGCTGATCTCTGAGGCGCTTCTTAGCCTGAAAGACGGCCACGGGCGATATCGGTTTACACTTGAAGGCGGCTAAATCCTGGGTGACGGTTTTTGATGACGCTTGATGAATTTAATGATGCGGACGAGGCGCTTTTGAAACCGATGCTGCTTGCATGCGCCGCCGTGCGCTCCTGGGGTGATGCCATCATCGCCGCCCGGCCTTTTAGGGGCCTGGATGAGCTGCTGGCCTTTGCCGATGAAACCGCCCGGCGGTGGGGGGCGGAACAGGTGGATGAGGCGTTGATGCAGCATCCGCGCATCGGGGAGTCACGGGAGCATAACGACGCCGCCGCCGAATATTCCCGCCGCGAGCAACCGGTGTTTACCGAAGGCGATGAGCAACTGAAACGGGCGTTAAGGGAAGGCAATCGGTTCTACGAGGCTAAATTCGGCCGGATATTCCTGATTCGCGCCGCCGGGCGCAGCGGCGAGGAGATCCTGGCCTGTTTGCGGCAGCGGCTGCATAACAGCATCGAACAAGAACAGCGGGAGACGGCGAATCAACTGCGGGAGATTGCGCTCTTACGCTTACGGCAGGGAGTTTTATGATGGGCATCATTACTTCGCATGTGCTGGATACCTCGCTGGGTAAACCGGCGACGGGGATGGAGATGGCGCTGGAGTTGCAGCGGGATGGCGATTGGGTCAGGCTGTCCGGCGGCACCACCGGCGCCGATGGGCGTTTGAACGGGTTGACGCCTGAGGGCGTGCCGCCGGGGCATTATCGCTTGAGCGCCGGGGTGGGGGCGTATTTTGCCGCCAGCGGGCGTTCTACGCTGTATGGCTGCGCCGTGATTGATTTTTATCTGGCCGAGGGGGATGAGCATCTGCATTTGCCGCTGCTGGTGAGCCCGTATGGGTGGTCGACGTATCGGGGGAGCTGACATCTGATTGGCGCGGTCTCCCTTTAACATGCTCGTGGCACGTTCGGTGATAGCGGGCCTACCAAGCCATGGGGCGCTCGGGCGGGCGGTAAAACCACGCCCGCTTCGACCCCATTGGCGCGGTCTCCCTTTAACACGTCCGTTGCACGTTCGGTGATGGCGGGCCTACCGAGCCATGGGGCGCTCGGGCGGGCGGTAAAACCACGCCCGCTTCGACCCCATTGGCGCGGTCTCCCTTTAACACGCTCGTTGAACGTTTGGTGATGGCGGGCCTACCGAGCCATGGGGCGCTCGGGCGGGCGGAAAAACCACGCCCGCTTCGACCCCATTGGCGCGGTTTCCCTTTAACACGCCTGGTTCAGCGTCGGTGAACGCGGACTTACCGTGCCGCATGAGGCCGGCTAGATATCCAATTGGAAATTATCGGCGTCCAGCCAGGCGGGGAACGCCTTGCGGTATTGTTGCAGGATATCCAGCGATAGTTCGGCTTCCAGGCACGCCGGCTGATGCGGTTTACCCTGCGCCAGTATGTTGCCGGACGGGTCGATAATCATGCTGTCGCCGCTGTAGTGATGGCCGTTGCCGTCGGTGCCGACCCGGTTGCAGCCGGCCACGTAGGCCTGGTTTTCAATGGCGCGGGCCGCCAGCAGGGTTTGCCAGTGGCCGGCGCGGGGGGCGGGCCAGTTGGCGACATAGAGCGCCAAGTCGTAGTCCTGCCGGTTGCGGGACCATACCGGGAAGCGCAGGTCATAGCATACCTGGGGCAGGATCCGCCAGCCGCGCCACTCTACCACCAGCCGTTTTTGCCCGGCCTGATAATATTGATGTTCTTCGGCCATGCGGAACAGATGCCGTTTGTCATAGACATGGACCTGGCCCGAGGGTTCCACCAGCAAAAAGCGGTTTACCGCGCCGTCCGGGGTGCTGATGGCGGCGCTGCCGGCCACCATTGCCTTGGCGGATGCCGCCCACTTATGCAGCCATTCCACTACCCTCCCCTGGGGCAGGGCGTTATTGGCCGCTTCCATGGCGAAGCCGGTGGTGAACATTTCCGGCAGGATTATCAGATCGCGTCCGGCGGTAGTGGCCAGCAGGCCGTCGAAATGGGCCAGATTGGCCTCGCCGTCCATCCAGGCCAATGGCTGTTGCAATAGCGTGATTTTCAGAGTTGACATAAGCGCTCCGCGGCGGCGTCAAGAGTGGCATCCTGTTTGGCAAAGCACAGCCGGATGAGCTTGTGCAGGAAAGGATCGGCGCAAAAGACCGACAGGGGAATGGCGGCGACGCCCACTTCCACCGTCAGCCATTTGCTGAACGCCACGTCATCCATGTCTGATATGGCGCTGTAGTCCGCCAGCAGGAAGTAAGTGCCCTGGCACGGCAGCACCTTGAACCGGCTCGGCGCCAATGCGTTGGTAAGATGATCGCGCCGTTCGCGATAGAAGTCGGGCAACTGCAGCCAGTGCTGCGGTTCGGCGTTCAGCATATCGGCGATGGCCAGCTGGGCCGGCGTGTTCACCGCAAAGGTGAGGTATTGGTGGATTTTGCGCACTTCGGCGCTGAGCACCGGCGGCGCGATGCAGTAGCCGATTTTCCAGCCGGTCATATGATAGGTCTTGCCGAACGACGAGACGGCAATGGCCCGCTGGCGCAGCTGCGGATGGGCCAGCACGCCGGCATGGCCGCCGGGGGCGAAGCAGATATGTTCATAGACTTCATCGCTGAGCACATAAATTTCACGCTCGGCGATGGCCTGCCACAGCTGTACGAAATCTTCCGGCTGCCAGACGGTGGCGGAAGGATTATGCGGGGTGTTCAGGATAACCAGGCGGGTTTTATCGGTTAATTGATTGCGAAAGACCTCCCAGTCGACGCGAAACGACGGCGGCTGCAGGGCGATGTGGCGTGTGACGCCGCCCGCCAGGGTTACCGCCGGGGCATAGCTGTCGTAGCTCGGGTCGAAACAGATGACCTCATCGCCGGCGCGAACCAGCGCGCTGACGGCGGCGAACAGCGCTTCGGTGGCGCCGGCGGTGACGGTAATCTCGGTGTCCGCATCGGGACGCCAGCCGTAAATCCGTTCGGTTTTATCGGCGATGGCGGCCCGCAGCGCCACGGCGCCGGTCATCGGCGCATATTGGTTGGCGCCTTGTTCGACGTGGTACGCCAGCCTTTTTTTCAAATAGCCGGGGCCGGAGAAATCCGGGAAACCCTGTGACAGGTTAATGGCTTGATGCTGCTGGGCCAGGGCGCTCATTTGGGTAAAAATAGTGGTGCCCAACGACGGAAGTTTGCTTTCAGGTGTGAAGGATGTGCTGCTCATGGCTAACGACCACTCTTAGAAGCCGGTTTTGAGTCCAATATAACACGCTGGGTACAATTGACAATCGGGACGTGTAGATGGGTAAACGGCTAAACGCCAAACATCGAAACATAAGCCCGGCGAAGAATTTTTTTATGGCGGCGAAAAGGAATGGCGGAGGGGAATAAAGATTATTTCATCCAAAGAGAGGGGCGTTAGAGTGAATGTAGCTCGTTCAGTCAGTCTGATTAGGCTAAGACTTAACCGAGTTTGTTTCCAATGCCAGTGGGATTAATTCTTAGGGGAATCATTCAATAAGTTAATCAAAACATTTGAAATACTCATACAAATATATGGTCTATTATTCCCTTTCCTTTAACGCCATCATAACACGCACGACATTCTGTTAACTTTTCCCCATGAGAATCCTATGATCCCGAAGATTAATGTAAAAAAAATAGCCGTCCCGGTGGTTATCGCCTTTGGCGCGCTGTCCGGTTTTGCCCGGGCTGAAACGCAGACCTATGTCATGGATCCCGCTCATACGTCGGTGGTGTTTTCCTGGAACCATTTCGGCTTTTCCAATCCCACCGCTGATTTTTCCAATGTTACCGGCAATATCGTGCTGGACGACAAGCACATCACCCAGACAAAAGTGGACGTGACTATTCCCATCGACAGCGTCGATACCCATGTGCAAAAGCTGACGGAAGAGTTTAAGGGCAAGGATTATTTCGATCAGGCCACCTATCCCCAGGCCACCTTCCACAGCACAAAAATCGTCAGCGAAGGCGCCCACAAATATAAAGTGTATGGCGACCTGAAAATCAAGGACATTACCAAACCGGTGATTTTGAATGCGGTGCTGAACAAGATAGGCCAGCATCCGATGGAGAAAAAACAGGCGGTGGGCTTTAACGCCACCACCACTATCAAACGCTCGGAATTCGGTTTGGATAAATATGTCCCCATGGTGAGCGATGCCGTGGTGATAACCATCTCCACCGAAGCCCTGGTGAAATAACCCCCCGTTCCGCTGCCGGCGCGTGGTTGTTTCTTGATAACCGCTTATTCCGGCAGCGGATCATTCGCTTGATGGATCCTGTATCTGCAGCGTACCATTCACTTGGTGTGCACTTTATCGGCAGCTGACATTTCAACTGATACCGTTGTATCGACAGCGCGCTATACACGGGTATGCGTTTTTTTGGCAGTGAAATGTCTCATGGCACGCCGTCACTGGTCCGCAATCCATCCCATGTTACCCGCATCGATCCCGCACTGATTGTTCCACGCTGTTTCCCCGTGATGATAATCTGGCTCACAAATAATGATTTTCCTGCTATTACTCCATTGTCCCGGACCATCTTCGCTTCTCGCGGTTTCGCCAATCCGGTAAACTGTTTACCGAAGATTTTCTGAATTTGCGAGCCTATACCGAGGGACTTATGTATCAGGATTTGATTCGTAGCGAACTGAACGAAGCCGCGCTGACGCTGGCTAACTTTCTGAAAGACGAAAAAAATATTCAGTCTATTGAGGATGCGGCCAGGCTTATCGCCGATTCCTTTAAAGCCGGCGGCAAAGTGCTGTCCTGCGGCAACGGCGGTTCCCATTGCGACGCCATGCATTTCGCCGAGGAGCTTACCGGCCGCTATCGCGATAACCGCCCGGCTTATCCGGCCATCGCCATTTCGGACGTCAGCCATTTATCCTGCGTCAGCAACGATTACGGGTATGATTTTGTCTTTTCCCGTTATATCGAAGCGCTGGGCAATAAGGGCGATGTGCTGCTGGGCATCTCCACCTCCGGCAATTCGGCCAATATCATCCGCGCCGTCGACGCCGCCCGGGCCAAAGGCATGAAAGTGATTACCCTTACCGGCAAAGACGGCGGCAAAATGGCCGGCACCGCCGATGTGGAAATTCGCGTGCCCCATTTTGGCTACGCCGATCGTATCCAGGAGATCCATATCAAGTCGATTCATATTCTGATCCAGCTTATTGAAAAAGAGATGGCTGCGGCGGTGTAATGCAGCGCCGACATCGGCATGGAGGCGGCGGCGTAACCTCGCTCCGGCATCGGGATGAGGGCAGCAGCGTATTGCGGTAACGGAATCGGGATGGCGGGCGGGTAAGGTCGCGCCGCCATCGGGATGGCGCGGAACAGGAGAGGGTCATGTGTGAACTGCTCGGGATGAGTGCCAATGTGCCGACGGACATTTGCTTCAGCTTTACCGGGTTAATGCAGCGGGGCGGCCGCACCGGACCGCATAAGGACGGATGGGGAATCACGTTCTACGAGGGGCTGGGCTGCCGGACCTTCAAGGATCCGTTGCCGAGCATCAGCTCGCCCATCGCCCGGCTGGTGCAGGAGTATCCCATCAAATCCTGCGCGGTGGTTTCTCATATCCGCCAGGCCAATCGCGGCCGGGTGGCGCTGGAAAACACTCACCCTTTTACCCGTGAACTCTGGGGACGGAATTGGACTTTTGCCCACAACGGCCAGCTGCGGGGATACCGTCAACTGGACACCAGCCCCTATCGGCCGGTAGGGCAGACCGACAGCGAGTATGCGTTTTGCTGGCTGCTGGCCCGGCTGGCGGAACGCTATCCCCGCACCCCCGGCCATTGGCCGTCGGTGTTCCGTTATATCGATAGCCTGGCGGGCGAGCTGCGGCAAAAAGGCATCTTCAATATGCTGCTGTCCGACGGCCGTTTCGTTATGGGATATTGTTCCAGCGAACTTTACTGGATCACCCGGCGGGCGCCGTTCGGCAAAGCCACCCTTATCGATCAGGATGTGGAGATTGATTTCCAGCAGCAGACCACGCCAGACGATGTGGTGACGGTCATCGCCACCCAACCGCTGACGGGGAATGAAACCTGGCACAAGGTTGCGCCAGGGGAGAGCGTATTATTTCGGCTGGGTGAGCGCGAGCTGTGACGCCACGGGCGCGCGGGTCATTTGCATCGGTGTGCCTATCACATACTGGCCGTTGACCACCGCCACCGCCGCCGGCTGATGATGTTCGGCAAAGAAAGCGTAGCCGGGCTGCAGCTGTTGCCAGAAAGAATAATAGGTGGAATAACGGTGACGCTGCATATTTGCCGGCGTCATACGGAACGGATAAATATGAATCTTTATCGCATCCTGGCCGTTTCGTAATGCCGCATCCACATAGCGGTATATTTCAGCAATATAACTGTCGGTCATGGCGTAACAGCCGATGGAACGACAATCGCCATGAATCATCAGCATGGCGCCGGAATAGCCGCGGGATTGATCGTAGGCATTGGGGAAACCGATATTGATGGCCCGGTAATAATGGCTGTTGGGCTGCAGATTGCGGCTGTCGATAGTATAAAAACCTTCCGGACTTTTAAAATCGCCTTCCACCCGTTTCGGGCCCAGCCCGCCGGAGAAGTTGCAAATGCCGTAGCTGCCTATCAAGCGGTACTCCGGGCCTATCTTGGCGTAGAGCTCAAGGGTTCGCTCTTCTTTGAAGATTTGAATAAATACCGGTGAGCCAAGTAATTGGGCTTTCAATTCATTTGAAATAACTTGCGCCTGCTCACTGGCATAACTGACCGATGTAAATGCCGGTATACAAAACAACATCGCAAACAGCAGTGCGATTTTGCTCATTATCATTCCTGCGTAGTCAAAATAAATAACAAACCTGCAATAATCATTGCCGGCAAACCCTGTAAAACGATAATACATTTAAGATAATCAGCGACACGATATCACTGCCCGAACTTTTATCAAGATACGTTTTGTATATATTCGCGTACTTACTGTATACTCGTACAGTTAAAAGGGGGGCAAATGCGCAAAATCATACATGTCGACATGGATTGCTTCTTCGCGGCAGTGGAAATGCGCGACGATCCGGGCCTGCGCGATATCCCCATCGCCATCGGCGGCAGGGCGGACAAGCGGGGGGTCATCAGCACCGCCAACTATCCTGCCCGGGTATTCGGCGTGCACAGCGCGATGTCCACCGCCATGGCCATGAAGCTTTGCCCCCATCTTAAACTGCTGCCGGGGCGCATCAATGCCTATAAAGAAGCATCGGCGCATATCCGTGAAATCTTTAGCCGTTATACGCCGTTAATCGAACCGCTGTCGCTGGACGAAGCCTATCTGGATGTGACCGACAGCGCCTATCACAGCGGTTCGGCCACCCTGATGGCCCAGGCCATCCGCGCCGACATCGCCCGCGAGTTGCGGCTCACCGCCTCCGCCGGCGTAGCGCCGGTTAAGTTTCTGGCCAAAATCGCCTCCGATTTGAACAAGCCCGACGGGCTGTACGTTATCAGGCCTGAACAGGTCGCCTCTTTTTTGCAGTCGTTGCCCTTGGGGAAAATACCCGGCGTGGGCAAAGTCACGGCGAAAAAACTGGCTGATATGGGCCTGAATACCTGCGGCGATATACAGCGGTATGATCTGGCGGCGCTGCTCAGGCAGTTTGGCAAATTCGGCCGGGTGATCTGGGAGCGTTCTTTGGGTATCGATGAGCGGGAGGTGACCTCCGATCGGATGCGTAAATCGGTGGGGGTGGAGCGCACCCTTGAGGTTGATATCGATGATTGGGCGGCGTGCGCACAGATTATCGAGGCGCTGTACCCGGAGCTTGAGCGCCGGCTGGAGCGGGTGCGACCGGATCTGCACATCGCCCGGCAGGGCATCAAGCTCAAATTCGCCGATTTCCAGCAAACCACCCAGGAGCACGTGTGGCCGGTACTGAACAAAGCGGATTTGATGGAGATTGCCCACCAGGCGTGGGATCAGCGGCGCGGCGAACGGGGGGTGCGGCTGGTGGGGCTGCATGTGACGCTGCTGGACCCGCAGATTGAGCGGCAGCTGATATTTAACTGGGAAGATGATTTGTTTTTGTGAGGGGGGAGCTGCGCTCCCCCAACCCCTGCAAGGGCGGCTCGTTGCACGATTGGTGTAAGCGAGCTTAACGAGCCATGGGCCCCGATGTTTAGGCTTTTTCCGGGATGGCCCTAAGCAGTGCGGTCAATAAGGTCCAGTACTGGCCGACGCTTTTGATATGCACCTGTTCGTCCGGGGAGTGAGGTCCGGTGATGGTCGGCCCGATGGAGACCATGTCCATGTTCGGGTAGGGCTTTTTGAACAGCCCGCATTCCAGACCGGCGTGGATCACCTGGATGTTCGGCGTTTTGTTGAACAGCTTCTGGTAGGTTTCGCGTACCAGATGCATCACCGGTGAGGTGGCGTCCGGCTTCCAGCCCGGGTAGCTGCCTTTGGCAATGCATTCCGCGCCCGCCAGCTGGCCCAATGCGGTCAGGGATTCCACTACGTTCTCTTTGCCGCTGTCGATGAGGGAGCGAATAAGGCAGCGGATGGTGGCGGTCTTTTCGTCCAGGGACACCACGCCGACGTTCAGGGAGGTTTCTACCACGCCCTTTACGTCGTCGCTCATGCGAATCACGCCGTTGGGGGTGGCGTTCAGCAGGGCGATAAACTTGTCGCCGCAGGCTTTGGTCAATGCCTGCAGTTCGGATTGCACCGGTTCCACTGAAATCGCCAGTTTCTTTTCCTTGGCCGCCAGCTCCGTTTGGATAACCGTCAGGTACTGTTGCGCCAGCGAATTGAGGCTTTCGGTATTCTCCTGCGGCAGGGCCAGGGTGGCGAAGGCTTCACGGGGTATGGCGTTGCGCAGGGTGCCGCCGGTAACATCAAGTACGCGGAGATCCAGTTTTTTGGCGTGCTGGAACAGAAAGCGGGCCAGCAGTTTGTTGGCATTGCCCTGTCCCAGATGAATATCGACGCCGGAGTGGCCGCCCTTCAGCCCTTTGAGGGTGAGCTTGACCACCTGGTAGCCGGCGGGCACCGCTTCACGTTCCAGCGGCAGCACGGTTTTGAAATCCACCCCGCCGGCGCAGCCCATGTAGACTTCGCCCTCTTCCTCGGAATCGGTGTTAATGAGGATTTCAGCCTGCAGCCAGTTCGGCTGCAGACCGAAGGCGCCCTCCATGCCGGTTTCTTCGGTCATGGTGAGCAGCACTTCCAGCGGGCCGTGCTGCACGCTGTCATCCGCCAGCACCGCCAATGCCGAGGCCATGCCGATGCCGTTGTCCGCGCCAAGGGTGGTGCCGCGGGCTTTTACCCAATCGCCGTCGATATAGGGCTGGATCGGGTCGCGGGTGAAGTCGTGCACGGTATCGCTGTTTTTTTGCGGTACCATGTCCAGATGCGCCTGCAACACCACCGGACGGCGCTTTTCATAACCGGGGGTCGCCGGCTTGCGCAGCAGCACATTGCCGGCCTGATCCCGCTCCGCAAACAATCCTTTTTCCTGGGCCCAGCGGATTATATGGCCTGCCAGGGCATCTTCATGATATGAGGGATGCGGAATGGAACAGATTTTGTCAAAAATTTGCCATAGGGGCTGTGGCGAAAGTTGAGTCAGTTCAGACACGATAAAAACTCCTGTAACGACAAAAGACCCGGGCCGGGGAGTCAGTGTGGCGCGCAGCCGGCCGCAGGGTCACCAAAGATGGCTCAAGAATACCACTTTACCGTAACGGGCGGTGAAACTGCGGTTAAAAAGGGTAGTAGCACTGGTATTTCGTCGGTTGCGTCTCTATAATCTCGCGCAACCTTTTTTCCCCTGGTACTTTTAAGCCGAACCGATCCGGCTGGGACAGCATTTATGAGCGAAAAATACGTCGTAACCTGGGACATGTTGCAACTTCAGGCTCGGAAACTGGCCCAGCGCCTGCTTCCGTCAACGCAGTGGAAAGGTATTATCGCGGTAAGCCGCGGCGGTCTGGTTCCCGCTTCCATCCTGGCGCGTGAATTAAATATCCGCCACGTGGATACGGTGTGCATCTCCAGCTATGACCACCAGCACCAGCGCGCGATGACCGTGCTCAAACGCGCCGAGGGCGATGGCGAAGGCTTTATCGTCATCGACGATCTGGTGGATACCGGCGGTACCGCCAAAGCCATCCGCGACATGTATCCCAAAGCCCATTTCGTCACCATCTTCGCCAAACCTGCCGGCCGGCCGCTGGTGGATGACTATGTGGTGGATATTCCCCAGGATACCTGGATCGAACAGCCCTGGGACATGGCGGTGGCCTTTGTTCCGCCGCTGAGCGAAAAATAAGGGTTCTTTACGTATTTCGCGCCGCCCGATGCTTATTGCGGCTTAATGCGTCCCATGGCGATTTATCGCTTTTCCTTTCTTCGGGCCGCTGACGGCTTGTCCGCTACCCCCCGGAGCGGCAAACCGCAAATATGCCGTATCCTCACGCCCGTTCATGACGGGCGTTTGTTTTTTGGCCGCTAAATGAGTAATCTGGCAGGCATCCTCCCGTCAGCGCGGGACAGAATTCAATAACCTGGCGTATCGGCATGGCTTAGCTGCATGATGGGCATGGCTTAGCGTCAGGGCTTATTGTTATGGCTTAACGGCTTGGCGTAATGGAGAATACAGCTCAATGAGCAGTAGGAATCTGAGCGAGATACTGTTTAAACCTTCCTTTAAACTTCCCGAAACCTCCACGCTGGTGACGCGCGCCCGCCACCCCTCCGGCCAAAAGCCGATGCTCGCCCCCCTGGACGGCGCCAACCCCGGCAACTGGTATCGCATGATCAACCGCCTGTTGTGGATTTGGCGCGGCCTGGATGCCTGGGAAATCGAAGAGACGCTGGCCCGTATCGCCGCCAGCAAGGCCGAACGCACCGATGACCGCCTGCTGGATACCGTCATCGGCTATCGCCCCGGCAACTGGATTTATGAGTGGTCCCACCAGGGCATGACATGGCAGCAGAAGGCCATGGATGAACCGCAGCCGGAGGTGTCCGGCGAGCAATGGCTCAAGGCGGCCAATTTCTACAGTATCGCCGCCTATCCCCATCTGCCGGGGGATCAACTGGCGGAGCAGGCGGAAACCCTCGCCAACCGCGCCTGGGAAGAAGCGGCGAGCCGGCTCAGCTATCAGCTCAAGGCCCTGGCCTTCCCCATCAGCGGCGGCGGCACCCTGACCGGCTTCTTACACCTGCCGTCCGAAGGCAAAGGCCCTTTTCCCACGGTACTGGTGTGCGGCGGGCTGGATATGCTGCAAAACGACACCTATCGCCTGTTTCACGACTACTTCGCCCCGGCGGGCATGGCGATGCTCACCATCGACATGCCCTCCATCGGTTTTTCCTCCAAGTGGAAACTGAGCCAGGATTCCAGCTTTCTCCATCAGCAGGTGCTGAAATCCATGGCGAACATCCCCTGGATAGACTCGCGGCGCGTCACCGCCTTCGGCTTCCGGTTCGGCGCCAATATTGCCGTGCGCCTGGCCTACCTGGAATCCCAGCGCCTGAGCGGAGTGGCCTGTCTTGGCCCGGTGGTGCACGCGCTGCTCACCGACCCCGCCCGGCAAGACCGCGTGCCGGGCATGTATATGGATGTCCTGGCCAGCCGCATCGGCATGGCCAACGTCTCGGACTCGGCGCTGAAAGTCGAGCTCAGCCGCTATTCCCTGAAAACCCAGGGATTGCTGGGCCGCAGATGCCCGACTCCCATGCTGGCGGGCTATTGGGAAAACGATCCCTTCAGCCCGAAGGAAGAGGCGACATTAATTGTTTCCTCCTCGTCATCCGGCACGCTTTTAACGGTGAAATCGGCGCCGGTCTATCAAAATTTCCATCATGCTTTGCTGAATATTCGCGATTGGCTGAAAAAAAACTGAAAATTCTAAGTTGATTAATTCTATTAGTTTGCTAAATAGAGAAGACGGTTATTTTTTTCGCGGTATTAGAGGTTAGAAAGCATGGCTTTAGTCAGTGGACATCCCAAAAGCAGATTAATGAAAGGATTCACCGCGCTCGGTCCCTACATTCGGGAAGGGCAATGCAGCGACGATCATTTTTTCTTTGATTGCCTGGCGGTATGCATCAATATGCAGCCGTCGCCTGAAAAGCGGGAGTTCTATGGCTGGTGGATAGATCTGAACGCCGAAGAAAAACGCTACACCTACACCTACCATTTGGGCCTGTTCGACAAAGAGGGCCACTGGAGCGAGAAAAAAATTAAAGAGCAGGAAGTGTTGGATAAATTGGAAAGCTCGCTGCGGCAGTTTCACACCCGCCTGCGCGCCTACATCGTCTCATTGGACATGACGCTGGAACCGGCGGATTCCTTTAAAGACCATCCCTTCAGCCTGTCTTCCTGACAGCACGCCGGGCCTGCTTTTTATCGCAAATCGCGTTATGCTGACCGGCATAGCGCTTTTTCTTTTTTAAAAAAAGACAGGCAAGGCATTTCAAAATTTATAAACGGTATAAAAATTATGGATGGCAGCCAGACCTTGGTTGTGAAACTGGGCACCAGCGTACTCACCGGCGGCTCGCGCCGACTCAACCGCGCCCATATCGTCGAGCTGGTGCGCCAGTGCGCTCAGCTGCACGGCGCCGGGCACCGCATCGTGATTGTCACCTCGGGGGCCATCGCCGCCGGTCGTGAACATCTGGGCTACCCGGAACTGCCGGCCACCATCGCCTCCAAGCAATTACTGGCCGCCGTCGGCCAAAGCAGCCTGATTCAGCTATGGGAACAATTATTTTCCATTTACGGCATCCATATCGGACAGATGCTGCTCACCCGCGCCGATATGGAAGACCGCGAACGTTTCCTCAACGCCCGCGACACCCTGCGCGCGCTGCTGGACAACCGCATCGTCCCGGTTATCAATGAAAACGACGCGGTGGCCACCGCCGAAATCAAGGTGGGGGACAACGACAACCTCTCGGCCCTGGTGGCGATATTGGCGGATGCCAACAAGCTGCTGCTGCTCACCGACATCGCAGGACTGTATACCGCCGATCCCCGCAACCATCCCGACGCGGAGCTGATTGCCGAAGTCAAAGTCATCAACGACGCCCTGCGCGGCGTGGCCGGCGACAGCGTATCCGGCCTTGGCACCGGCGGCATGGCCACGAAGATCCAGGCGGCCGAAGTGGCCAGCCGGGCCGGAGTGGACGTGGTGATCGCCGCCGGCAACCGGCCCGGCGTTATCGGCGACATGATGGCGGACCTGCCGGTGGGCACCCGCTTCCATGCCCAGGAGATGCCGCTGGAGTCCCGCAAACGCTGGCTGTTCGGGCCGCCGCCGGCTGGGGACATTACCGTCGACGACGGCGCGCTCACCGCCATACTGGAGCGGGGCAGCTCACTGCTGCCCAAAGGCATCAAAGCGGTGGCGGGGGATTTCTCCCGCGGCGTGGTGGTGCGCATCCGCGGACTGAACGGCAAGGACATCGCCCACGGCGTCAGCCGCTACAACAGCGACGCCCTGCGCATGATTGCCGGCCATCACTCCCAGCAGATAAGCGACATCCTCGGCTACGAATACGGCCCGGTGGTGATCCATCGCGACGATATGATTATTTATTAAGGAGTTTCCATGCTCGAGCAAATGGGTAGGGCCGCCAAACAGGCCTCCTGGCAAATTTCAGTGCTCAGCAGCGCTGAAAAGAACCGGGCATTGCTGGCCATCGCCGACCGGCTGGACGCGCAAAGCGAGACCATCCTCCGTGCCAATGCCCTGGACATGGCCGATGCCCGGCAAAACGGCCTGAGCGAAGCGCTGCTGGATCGTTTGCTGCTCACCCCCGCCCGGCTGTCGGCCATTGCCCAAGACGTACGCCAGGTCGCTCTGCTTACCGATCCGGTGGGGCAGGTGATTGACGGGCGTTTGCTGGATAACGGCCTCAAGCTCGAACGCCGCCGGGTGCCGCTGGGGGTAGTGGGGGTTATCTACGAAGCGCGCCCCAACGTCACGGTGGACGTAGCGTCCCTGTGCCTGAAAACCGGCAACGCGGTTATCCTGCGCGGCGGCAAAGAGACTCACCGCACCAATACCGCCACCGTCAGCGTCATCCAGGATGCCCTTGCCGCCTGCAACCTGCCGAAAGAAGCGGTACAGGCCATCGACAACCCCGATCGCGCCCTGGTGGCCGAACTGCTGCGCCTGGACCAGTATGTGGACATGCTGATCCCCCGCGGCGGCGCGGCGCTGCATAAGCTCTGCCGCGAACAGTCCACCATCCCGGTGATAACCGGCGGCATCGGCGTCTGCCATATCTATGCCGACGAGACCATCGACTTCGCCCAGGCGCTAAAGGTGATTGAGAACGCCAAAATACAGCGCCCCAGCGCCTGTAATTCCCTTGAAACCCTCTTGGTACACCAAGGCATTGCTCCGGAGTTCCTGGCCGCCCTGAGCCGCCATATGCATTCTGTGGGCGTACGGTTGCACGCCGATGAACGGGCCATGCCCTATCTGGCGGACGGCCCCGCCACCTGCGTGCCGGTGGAAGAAGCGAATTACCACGACGAATGGCTTTCCCTTGACCTGAACGTCCGGGTGGTCACCGGCTTCGACCAGGCGGTGGAACATATCCGCATTTACGGCACCCAGCACTCCGACGCCATCCTCACCCAATCCCTCAGCGCGGCGGAACATTTTGTGCGGGAAGTGGACTCCTCGGCGGTGTATGTCAACGCCAGCACCCGCTTCACCGACGGCGGCCAGTTCGGCCTCGGCGCGGAAGTGGCGGTAAGCACCCAGAAACTCCATGCCCGCGGCCCGATGGGTTTGGAAGCGCTCACTACTTATAAGTGGATTGGGTACGGGGATAATCTGGTGCGGGGTTGATGATCCGGGCTTCGGTGACTTCTGGAAGCCTTGTTTTTGACGTAACCCTTGCTCTGCATCATCTTGATTAACGCCATGGCCGCCGAATTTCGGCGGCTATGCTTATTTTTCTCTAGCAGTATTCAAGTCTGAAACGTGATTTGCCAGATCAATCCAGCCCGTCATCATAGTCAGCAAAAAGTCCCCTGTGCCGTTCCACAAATTCCAGGGTATTGCCCTCAGGGTCCTCCAGGAAAATCGTGCCGATACCCTGGTCCAGCGGGCCTTTGCTATCCGTCAGCCAGAACACCTCCATGGAAAGGGACATTTGATAAGGTCGCAGGCCTTTCTCCAGCAGATGACGACAGCAGTCGTTGAGGTTCTCCACCTGAAAGGCGATATGACGGGAGGAATCTCTGGGTGCCAGCGGCTTGTCGGTGGGCATCAGGTGCAGGGAAAAGCCGTGGCCGGTGCCCAGCCAGTTGTGTTTGGTCGGGTGACCCTGCATACCGAGGGTATCACGGTAAAACGCCGTCATCTTTGCCATATCAGCCACCGCCAGCGCGGTATGGTGTACGCCTTGTAACTTCATTAACCACCTCTTGGCTGTAAAAAGAAGAACAAAAAGTTGTCAGGTTAATGATAGCGGGTATTGATTGGTTGATTTTTATTAGCAATCTGCTCTTTTTATCAGCATACGGACGCGCGCCTCTTGACTCTTCAACCGCTTTTGCATAACGTGTCCCCCCGTGATTTGCCCCCGCATGACAGCCTTATCATGCCGATATAGCTCAGTTGGTAGAGCAGCGCATTCGTAATGCGAAGGTCGTAGGTTCGACTCCTATTATCGGCACCATTTCAAACTCTTTCCAGGTCTACCCAACTCAACTAAAAGCGCTTATGCTGCGGTTTTCAGCCCGTTTCTTATCTTCCATTATCAACCTGACTCAACCGCGGTCAGTGTCAAGGTTGTTGTCACCCCTGCTTATTTAGGCTGCCTGTTTTTTCCACTCAGGATTGAGTGTCACGGTACTTATGAGTACCCCGTTTTTTCAGGGGGATTACCGTGTCACCACTCCAACGTTCTGGATGCGCTGATTGAACCGCACGGTATGCCTCATCCCGTTTTCTTAGTATCTCCCCGTCATAGCCTCTGTGGAGTAGCGCAGGCGTGACATAGCGTACACTGACACTAGGAGAGGTCAAGGCCCCCCAAGTAAGTCCGTAGCCATGCTACCAGTGTTTCATGTTTGACCCGAACCCCAGATTATCTTTTTCGTCAGAATACATGTCTCATTTGCTACTTATGGTCTGTCGTCTTATAGTCATCATTTGATAATAATTCTATCACGATATGTTAGGACATAAACATGGTCAGAAAATCGAGTGACTCTCTCCGCGTTGTTCTAGCTGAGAACATCAAAAGTTTTCGTAGAAGAAGGGGGCTTTCTCAAGAAGAACTAGCTGAATTATGCAGCTTGCATCGTACATATATTGGTTCTGTAGAGCGCCACGAACGAAATGTAACTCTTAGCACGCTTGAAGTTTTCGCTTTGACTTTGGGCGTGACTGTCCCCGAATTGCTTACCAAGCAAGAAAACCTATCGAATATCTAAATAACTATTAGATGAGAAATCTAAATGAGTATTTCAGAAAAAGAAATTGATGAAATAATTGAGTCCCTTTTGCGAATGACCCCTTCGCAGTTACACTGGGTTAAGTCAGCTATCAAGGCATTCGGTGCAGTTCAAGAATTCGGTCGTGCGCCTGACTCGGATGTAGTAACTGATGCAGTTCTTGCTTCATTTGGTGATCGGTTGTTGAGCCATCATGCAGGAAGTCGTCAGGCGCTAAGTAAAGACCGATTCGAATTCGCTTTTGAGGAGGCGTTGCAAGCCGCTGGTATTCAAGCACAGCTTGTTCAAAGCCGAACTAATCGAGGACACGATATCAATATTGGAGGCATTCCAGTTAGCCTGAAGACTGAAGCTGCTGCTAATATCAAAGACGACTTGATTCATATCAGTAAATGGATGGAATTAGGCAGAGGTGAATGGAAACTATCTTTATTATTGAATTTATTTCTTGAGCATATGCAAAGCTATGATCGCATATTTACCCTCCGTCGCTTGAAGGACGTGGATGATAAAATTCGTTACGAGCTCGTTGAAATTCCTAAAAAACTCATGCTTGAGGCGGCCAATTGTGAGCTCGAGATTCGTACAAACAGCAAGCAAATTCCTCAGCCGGGATATGGATATGTAAGGGATGCCGTGGGAAATCTCAAGTACGAGTTATATTTTGATGGTGGGACTGAACGCAAGCTCCAGATCAAGCACCTGCGTAAAGAACTATGCAAGGTGCATGCGCACTGGATCTTTCAACGCCCGTTTAATAATCTCTTGTGAGCTAATTCGGCATATTCAGCCTTTAGCTCTATCCCGACACAATCTCTACCGAGTTCATTGCAGACAACACCTGTAGTTCCTGAACCAAAGAAGGGGTCTAGAACTCGGCCATTTTCACGTGAACCTGCTGCCACGCATATGCGAACAAGAGCTCTTGGATAAACAGCAAAATGACTGCCAGGGTATGGCTCTGTGTTAATGTTCCATACTGTACGTCGATTCTTAGACTTCTGTTTGGGGTTCACTGCAGGTTCCTTGATTGCATTCCAATCGTAATAATATTTCTCAGATTTAGAAAATAAAAAAACATATTCGTGAGCACGAGTTGGTCGATCTTTAACGCTCTCAGGTTGGCAGTTCGGCTTGTTCCAGATAATGTCCGTTCGAAGGTACCAACCATCCGCTTGAAGGGCAAAAGCTAGTTTCCACGGTACTCCAATTAAATCCTTGGGTTTTAAACCGTCGGGTGTTGGTGCCCGATAATTCATAGCTCGGCCTTTATTCTTTGCGTCTGCATCCCGCCACGTGCGCCCTCCAGAGGTGTAACTATCACCGATATTTAGCCAGAAAGTGCCATCTTCGGCAAGCGTACGCCGTGCTTCGCGAAACAGGAGTACTAGATCGGCGATGTAATCGTCAACAGTAGTTTCTGCTCCTATCTGACCAGGAACTCCGTAATCCCTGAGTCCCCAATAAGGTGGAGAGGTAACAATACAATCGAAATGCTCATCTGGAATCTTTAATAGGAGTTTGCGAGCATCTCCAACCAACAATTCGCAACGATTCGAATTTTTTTTAGACAATTGGGAGTCTAGCACAGCACTTTCATCGTCAAATAAATCAAGCGCTTGGGCTATTTCATCCATATTTGATGCTCCGCGATTTTGTGTTATATACTACTAACTGATTATTATGAAAAATCTGCTACTTATAGTATTCATTTTCCTTCGGTCTCTGTCAAGGGGCAAGACATTCACTGAGAGTAAAAAAGGGGAGCTTCTCGTAACTCCTAAGAGAAGTAGTGACACGATCTCCTCTTGCTAGACATCGTTAACGCCGTGATGTTTTAGGATGCGAGTCCTTCAACGATTGTTCAAGGGAAAATAGCCCCATTAAAAATTTAATTACCTTAAACATACTGATAAACGGTCTAATTTAGAATACACTTTTTGTTTACAAAAGGTGTACTTGCCAAACGGCATAGCTAGTTAGCGTTAAAAACTATATACCAATGCCCCCGAAGATAAAAGGTTCTCATCGCCGAAAAGGATACTGTCTGGTTTTCTGTCTTAGAAGAAATAATAATTAAAAGAGTTGCGGAATCTATGTTTTTTTTAGTGAAGAAAAGTAACTGATTTCCGATTACAGAAAATTTCCCATGTATTATCCTCCTGATATTGCATAAACTTTGTAGTGCTTAAAATTATAGAAAGACATGTTTTTCATTATGCAGAAGGCAACCCCAACCTATCAAAAAAAGCCCTATTACGTTCCCGTGCAGCATTGAGCAGCCGATCGAACGAAATCACCTCTATATAGGCTTTAAAATTGGGGTTATAGCCAAAATAACCCAGGTGGTCACTGGTTGCGGTTAGCCCTAATGTCTTGCATCGCCTTATCACTGACGGGGTCAGGTCGCAGATGGAGTAACAAAAACCGGGAATGTCTTCAGAGTTAGGAATAGGGCGGCCCTTGGCTGTTCGGGCGCCACCTGCACGTATGCGTTCGAGGTAACCGAGTGCTTGCTCGACAGGATCTTTATCGTCGCCGGCTGCGGCATCGTTGCGCATGGGTCGTTTGATCTCAATAATCACGATGGAGGCCAGTGGCACCTGCTGGCCCTCGGAGAAAAGGATGGGCTCATCGTAAACATTCAGCGCACAAATATCGGGTTTTTTGTTCTCCAGGCACTGGGTAATCGGCATAGAGCAAAATGTTTTGTCAGAGGCCAGGAAATCATGAAAAGCCAGTCGCTCATCGATAAGCCAGAGGTTGCAGCTATCAAGATGAACCTCTTCCGACGTTTTACGCAATGGCATGATTAATTCATGGACCAGTTCTTCTTTGATGTATTTGCCATCGGGCCCGCGCTGGATCGCTTTTTCCAAAATATCGAGGACCACTTTGCGATGAAAAACATAATCGGCCAGATTGGATTTTTTGATATCATCCACCTTTTCCAGGTAGCTGGATAGACGAGCTTTGTACCTATCGGGCGATTCGCTTTTACAAAAATTCATCACCTCCTGTCCTTCAGATATTATATCGCTTTCCAGCTCAGCCAGTTGCTTATGGAGCAGTAAATCCAGATCCTTGTCGGAAATATCGGGAGTGATGGTCAATTTTGTTTCATCTATACGCTTTAGTATGGGGCGATAACGTGGTGCTCGCTGAGAGACAAACCGTTCAATTCTGGCCCGTCCTGCCGCCTGCGACACCTTAAGATACTCATTCAGGTATCGCATAGCAGAAGCGATAACAGCATTGCGAATATCGGACATAGTGATTTCCGTTTCAGAGAATAGGTCATCAGTGAATTCCTGAATGTCAAATTCGACACGCTCCGGTCTGGCATGAATGTCAAGGAAAGAAGAGGTAGCGTAGCATGCGTAAACGAAATCACCGTCTTTGTCCTTAATTTTGCCATGCAAGCCCGGTAATTTACCTGCTATATTTTCTTCTTTTACAACTCTGCTTGCGGCACACCAGGCGATAAATGGCGGTTTGGCTAGGCTGGCTTTTAGCTTGAGATGTGTCAGCTCAAATTTTTGTCGTTTTATAGAGATCGTTTCTTTGTTAGACGCTGAAAGTATATATTCCTGATAGACATCATCCAAAAAGATACTTTCACCGTCATCCCGAACAGTAATAGCGGGGGCGCCCCCAGCACGAACAAAATACCAGAGACAATGTTCAAAAAGGCTGTTTGCAATCGTTTGGGCCGTTTTTGGCGAGGTTTCACGGTATTTTTTTTCAAAGCCTGAAAGATGGACGCAGGTTTGCAAGGGGGCATCCTGTGGCGCATCCGTTATCGTCAAACCCAAAACACCCTGCGCTGAGGTAAATGAAAAGGTTCCCTGCTTCATCACACCGGTATCGTCCCGATAATGACTGTTCACCTCGACGGCTTCAAAGGCTTTCAGCCACAGCAAACGCCCGACACCTCGGCATCCTTGCCCCACCTTATAGTCACTGTCTAATGTTTCGAAAGACAGCATATTGCGCGCGTGAAACCCGGCGCCGTTATCATAAATTTTGAAGCCGAATATCGGCTCTTGGGGCGTTGATCCGCGTTTGGATTGGCTGCCACTGAACGCCAATGAAGTTTGCGGCATCCGGATGATGTCGATAACAATTTTTCCGTAAGCCGGGGTGCCGCTGACCTCAGCGATAGCATGGATGGAATTGACCACCGCTTCAAACAGCGGCATTAGGCTTTGGCTCAGAGGTAGTGTTGTGTTACGAAGCCTTCCCGGTAAAGAGGTATTCATGCCCATCGCTAGACTCCCTGCTATCTGTGTGTTTTAACTTTTTTTGACTTCTTGTGCATAGGGGTGTTAATGATTGAACCGGTGTTATATGAGCAAACGCATTCTTTTTCATCTGTACTGTTGCGGGAAGGGATTTTACAGCCGGTAACGCTATGGTCGTTAAACGGGCGGCTTTAATCTCGCTGTTTTTGATGGCGACCGCTTCCTTAGCAATGGTTAGTAGACCATTAAACAATTCTTCTCTCATTTTGTTGCTTTGTTGAAATGATTATTGCAGGGCTAATAATCGATGACATCATGGCATTAACATTCCATCATTGCCTATCAATATTAACCCTGCGAATTACCTCATCACCTATTTACTCACACCAGCAATTCCGTATCAATTATCAATTGCCCGTTTTTTACCGTCACGGTCACCTGCTTACCGGTGGTAAAACCGCACTGGTGCAGCCAGCGGCCTTTTAGAATCAATGCCGGCGCAGCATTGGGCATACCGCCATTTGGAACGTAGCTAACAGTATAATAACGGGTATCAACTTTTTCTTGGGTTGAGCGGGGTTCTGACTTAATATGCTTTTTAGCCATGGTAACTACCTTGTATAGTTGCTGATGGTGAGCGGCGGTAGGGCGCTTCAACGCCTTATCGTCGCGTTAATATAGTACTCACTTCATTTATAGCCCTATTAAGAATCAAATGCTTTACGGACTTTGTTAATAACAATACGTAAGCGCTAATTCGCCAAAACTAAATAACCAGGATTATACTGGATACTTTATCAGTGAGATGAAGGAAAATCCACCAAAAAAATAAATTAATAACTCAGCATAATAACGATGATATATAGTTAACCATGACGTGGTGATTATTGTTAATGTGAATTTATAAGTGATGATACTGAACGGATATAAAGGCATGTCGAGGACCATCCCCATCCTTCTTTTAAAGTCAACAATCATAATCAGCGAATAAAAAAATGCCTAACTTAGCCGCTGCCAAAAAGTTTTTTTTCGCCTATGCTGTTGCCGAAGTTTAATCTGATACTCCTGCCAAGAGGGCAGGGGATCATAGCGTTCTATCTCTGCATCCAGCCGGGCCAGCTGTCGATAGTAATCTTCCGCGTGGTGATAGGCTTTGCTGCGCCCGGACGCAAGAATGTCCTCTAACAGCAACCGATAGCACGCCGCCTCGGCCAGGTGTTCTTGTGCCTGATGGAATACCTCTGCCCAATTAAGCAGCGTGCCGTAAAAAACGTTCAGTTGCGCAATATGCGTGAGAAGCCGCTCTTTTGCTTCTGTTATCCCATGACAGGCGATCAGCGTATCGATACGTAATTGAAGATTAGGTATTTTAAAGGCGTTTATAATAGCCTGTGCTTCCATTACCGGTTTTTCATTTTCCGGCAATATCTCCAGCAATGCCTCTAGGCGCAGATGGTCGGGGGACAGTTGGTAGGCTTCACGCCGCAGTTTCAGTAATTCCTGATGACGGCCAAGCAACGCATAAGTAGCATCCAGTAAGCTTAGCCTTTCAGCTTCAGAGCGAGTATCCCATGTTTCCTGCAGCCACTTCAACGCGGATTCGCCATCATTTACGCTGAGACAAAACTCGATAATACTTTGTTTTTGCGATTCATCTGGTTTTGGCAACTGATTAATACAGAACGCTCGAACATATTGGCATCCCCCAAGGCTTGCGCCGCTGCTTTTATACCTAGCGCTGCCTTGACCGCCCCGTAGTTGTCACCTCGTTTAGAGGGCGCCGCCTGCTTGAACGCATTTTCAAAAAGCCCGGATATTTGCAGCAACTCATCTTTTGTTAACAGGCCACCGCTTTTGGCGATTAAGCCATCCCAAACGGCGTAACCATTGTCGTTATCGCAAATGGTCAATTATAAATCTTAACTTACGCGCCCAGTCACGTAAGCTTCAATGCGAAACGTGCCGCAAATTTGATAAATACCCGGCCGAAGCCGGGATACAAACATCATTTATGTGGGAAGTTGTAGTGTTCCGGAAGCTCGTAATTTTCGGGTATATCGGGCCAAATTGATGAACTGCGTAGCAAATCAGCATCATCTTTAAAATCCTCAAAAAAGTTAGATAAATTCATTGCGTATACCCTAATGTAAACCAAAGCAACTTTTGCAGCAACTTTATCGTCAGCATCTTCGGCTTTATCTAACAAAATAACTGCATCTTGAAGCTTAGCCATGTTGTTTTCAAATCTTTTATCGAGATCAGCATTATGATCAAAAGACAAATCTTTTTCATTGTTTGAATATGCATCTTGTAAAATTCCAATGAATCTCATCTTCAGTCTTGAAAAAATATTGCTCTCTTTCATTTTGGTAATATCCTTCCTTCAGCAATTGCTTTATCTGTCTTAGTCTTATTAATGCTACCATCCAAATCTAGAACGCAGTTAATTTTATTATTTTTATCGAATACTTCGATATGGTTGTTATGTTTAGCATCCAAGTAGAACTGCCTTCCTTTGGTGAGATAATCATTAATATCATTAGTGACTACATAAACAGTTTGCCCCTGAAAGATTTTGCTGGTTTTTTGTGAATTATTCTTCGCGTGCTCGCCAAAACCGGTTTGTTTAAAAAACTCACCCATATTGCCCACAGCGCCTTGATTAGGCCGGTAGCTTTCTTTCCTGCCGCTCAGCATAACATAGATCGGCTTGTCACCGGTTTCAAGCGGCGGAACCACAATCAGATCGCCATCAAAACCGGGCAAAGTCGTCACTTTAGGCAAAGCAATGTTGACTCAGGGTATGTTTGTCGGCAGTCTGAGCCTCCGATAATGACCCCGGCCATCAATCAGTGAAATCCGTGGCTTGCGAAGCGCCCTTCCAGGCCGCAAGATCCCCGCTGACGGCCTTCAGTTTTTCCTCGGCCAGTTCATTGGCTCTCTGACCCGCGAACAGATGAACAGGAGGTTGTGCCGCACCGGCCGCTTGTATGATGAGCAACGCCAGTTTTTCCGGGTCGCCCACCTGCTTGCCATCCAGCCCATTCAGGTGCAAATCCAGCGATGCCCGTGCGGCGGCGTAGTCGGCAATATAGTGATGAGGTACCTGATAGGTACCAGGCATATCACATCTATATAAAGCGTTGGATAATTACAAAGTGTCGTCTTTCATATAATCAAAGAAATCCGCAAGCCTCATGGCAAATTGTAATAGTGGGATAACGACAAAATCGCCTGGTAATTATACCGTCAGTATCCCCTGGTAATCACACTAATACATGTTACTCGTTAAAATTGTAGTGCTCTGGAATTTTATAATCTTCCGGAATTTCTATCCATTTTGGTTTGTTTAAGATTGATTCGATATCGTTCACTATAGCATTGAAGAAATCAGCAAGCCCCATTGATTGGGATCTTAAAATAAGCAATGCAGTTTGTGTTGCCAGTTCATCTTTCTCGCTACGGGCATTATCTAAGAAGTTGATAGCTTGATTCAGCAAATTTAACCTCGTCTGAAATTTTTCATCCATGTTTCTTTTATAGTTGATAGCTAAATCGTCAGATTCAGACAAATCGCCTAATTTTTCTATTAATATTTCGGAAAATATATTTTTCATTTTCTCAAATTTAAGTTTGTCATTCATTTTGGCAATCTCCGTCCTTCTTTTTGAGCTTCAAAAGTCTTACGCGTATTAATAGAGCCGTCAAGATTTAGTACTAGTTTTATTTTTCTATTACTATCAAATAATTCAAGATGATTTTTGTGTGCTCCATCGAGGTAAAATATATCCCCATCCGCTATATGTGATCCAATATCTTTGTTTGCTTTGTAGATGTTTTGTCCTTGGTACTGTTGATTAGTCTTGACTGAAAATTCTTTAACTTGACTACCAAAGCCCTGCTGCGTAAAAAACTCACCCATATTGCCCACAGCGCCTTGATTAGGTCGGTAGCTTTCTTTCCTGCCGCTCAACATAACATAGATCGGCTTGTCAGCGGTTTCAAGCGGCGGAACCACAATCAGATCGCCATCAAAACCGGGCAAAGTCGTCACTGTAGGCAAAGCAATGGGCTGTGCATTATTACCGGTATGGATAACAGGCTTAGGGCCAATCTCTGGTGTGATTATGGCCCCCAGGCCTGTGCTGCCCGGAGCTTTCGCCGGCGTCACTAAAATGGTGCTGGCCGGTAACGCGTCCGTACCAGGCAGAGTGCATTGATAATTACCTTTACCGTCAGGTATGCCTGTAACGACGCGAACGGGCGTGGGTTGTTCAGTCCTAATCAGTTCAATGGCTATCTGGCTGTTTGTTAAAACCAGACGGCCTCTGATGGGGACATCAATGGTGTTATGTTCCAGAGCAGCTAGGCGTAAACGCTCTTCTGATGGCATGTTGAGCATTGCGGCCGGTAGCGTCTTGACGAAATGTTTTTCGCCGGACACATTATCGCTTCCCACTCCCGCCTCCTTGGGATAAAGCCCAGCAATAATGATGGCGGCGTGCGGGCCCGCTTTTGAAGATGAGGCAATCGCGCCCAGTTCAGCCAGGGCAGCCGTAATTCTCGCCAATAGACCTTCAGCAGCGGGCGCCGTAGAGGCCAAACCTGCTGCGGCAGCCATAACTGCTGCTTGGCTGGGACTGGGAAGAGTTTCATAGGTCTGAATGTTTTCTTGATTCAATTGCCTCGCAGCAATGAGCTCTTTGGCCACTTTGGCCGCATCATCGGCTTTTCTCTGCGCTTCAATGGCCTCATTTGCCCGTCGCTTGGCTTCGGCGGCCTCATCCGCTTTCCTTTGGGCTTCCTCTCGCTCTCTTGCCGCTGCCGCTTCTTGAGCTAATTTTTGTTGCTCCGCTTCCCGATTTTTTGCTTCTTCTTGTTCTCGAAGTCTTGCCTCTTCTTGGGCCTGACGTTGCATGTTTTCCTGCTGTCTTGCTGCTTCTTCCGCCCTCATTCTGGCGTTGGCTTCTTGAACGTCGGCTTGCGTTTTAGCTTTCATGTCAGCCAATTTTTTTTGCTGTTCCGCCCTGGCCTGTTCCATTCTTCGGTTGGTTTCTTCGTTTCGTTTTTTTTGTTGCTCGGCCTGTTTTTTTTGTAGGTCAGTTATTTGGTCACGAATCTTTTGATTAGATTGCTGAAGATTGTTATTGAGATTACTTAATGATGTATTTAATTTTCCTACGGCTCGCGGACTTGGGCCTCCCAATCCAGCATTGGATGCCCCCGTTAAATGACTTATTGGCCCATAAGGGGTCTGAGTGATTGATCTGCCATTTCCTTGGTATGTGGTCTTCCCAGTTGAGTGTATCGGCTTGATAGGCATATTCTTTCCCTAGATTAATTGATGAAAGTGAAAATTTTATGTGCTATTTATTTTATTTGACGGAATGACCTAACCATTTCCAGAAGCATGTCAAATCAAAAATAAACCGCTATAAGTAATTAATCATAGGGACGTTCAAAAATGCTTAAACAAATAGTCTGAAGAGGGAGGATGATAAACGGATATTTAACACTGGCTAATGGGATAATAATCGATTCTATAATAATGAATTTTCGATACATTTAATTATTGACATGCTGCGGTTGTGGATATTATTTTTATTTACAGTATTTATTTCTGGATGGCAACCATCGCAGCGGCCTTTTTTTGTGCCTTGCTGATGCGTTTTGGCCTTCTTGAGTGACTATAGGGATATTCGCAAAAGAGAAACTCTAAACAAAACTAGCATAAATGAAGTTATTTGTAGATTTAATTGTCTGGTTATTGTTGGTTAGATATTTATTAATGCTTTACCTATTCCTTCTTTAATGACATCTCATTCGTTTAATTTCGAACGCTCAGTGAGTATTCTTCCATGTCAATAGCAACAGGAGTAATCATTCAAACCTCCAATCAAGATATTCTGGTATCAATTAACAATGATGGGATTTGATAGTCAGATAAATAATGACGAGAACCCATTACGACATTTATGATGATTTAGCGGCAATCGTTGCTGCTGCATCAGCGCACATTGCGCCAATATACATCTCTTCCATGGAAGTAATGAGCCGGCGCCTTACGGCGCCGGCTGAGTTAGAGGATAAAGTGCCTGCCTCATCTTATTGACTCAGGGTATGTTTGTCGGCAGTCTGAGCCTCCGATAATGATTCCGGTCATCAATCAGTGAAATCCGTGGCTTGCGAAGCGCCCTTCCAGGCCGCAAGATCCCCGCTGACGGCCTTTAATTTCTCTTCGGCCAGCTCATTGGCTATCTGACCCGCGAACAGGTGAACAGGGGGTTGCGCTGTGTTGGCCGCTTGTATGATGAGCAACGCCAGTTTTTCCGGGTCGCCCGCCTGCTTGCCATCCAGCCCGTTCAGGTGCAATTCCAGCGATGCCTGGGCGGCGGCGTAGTCGGCAATGGCGTGCTGAGCCACCACCAGGCTTTCCCGCGACAGGAATCCGGTGCGCACCGGGCCGGGATACACAATGGTCGCTTTGATACCCAGTTCAGCCACTTCCGCCGCCAGGGTTTCGGTCAGCCCGGCCAGCGCGAACTTGGTGGCGACATAACTGCCCCAGCCCGCATAGCCGCCCTGGAACCCCGCGATAGACGCCACGTTGAAGATGTGTCCGCTGCGCTGCTTGCGTAACTGCGGCAATGCGTGGCGAAGCACATGCAGCGGCGCGAACACATTAACGTCGAAATTACGGCGTAGTTCCGCATCCGTCAGGGCTTCAATCGTACCTTGCTGACCGTAACCCGCATTATTCACCACCACGTCTATGCTGCCGAATACTCCGATGATTTTTTCCATAGCCGCTTGCACGCCGGGCTCGGACACCAGATCAACCTCAAGGGCGAGGAAGCGGTCGCTATCCGCCCCCAGCGCCTGGCGCAAACTCTCCATGGTGCGCGAGGTGGCGGCAACCGCATCACCCCGCGCCAGTACCTGACGCGCCAGCGACAAACCAATGCCGCGAGCCGCGCCGGTAATCAGCCAGGTTTTATTGCTCATGTCTTATCTCCTCTGAAACAGGCTGAAAAATGAAAATCTCGTTAACGCCACCATGCTAAACAGCGCGGGGCAGGTAAAATAGGCGTATTCTTATCCTATGATTGCCTGTTTCTATTCAAAGGATTCACTTTCCAGGGGATAAACAGCAATGCGATTGCTTGATTGTAACTGGCAATAAAGAGAGGAGATGCCGGATGTTCGATGAGATGGTGTCACTGATTGGCGGCCTTGCCCCGAACGAGGGCTATACCCGCTCATTGCTGGAGGATGTGCGTTTCATGCGCTCCAACCGCCCCCTGGGCCGCACGCCGGTGATCTATGAACCGAGCATTGTGATTGTCTGCCAGGGCCATAAGCGCGGCTACCTGGCGGACAAGGTATATTTTTACGACAAGCAGCATTATCTGGTGCTCTCGGTACCGCTGCCGTTTTCCACGGAAACGGAAGCCAGCCCGCAGGAGCCTTTGCTGGCGGTAACGGTATCGCTGGACAGGACGGTGTTATCGGAACTGGTGATGTTGCTGGACAGTCCGGATTCGCCGCCCCACGCCGCACCCGAAGGTATCATATCAACGCCCCTTGATGCCTCGCTGGCGGATACGACATTACGCCTGCTGCGGGCGTTGTCCTCGCCGCAAGAGGCAAAGATCCTCGGTCCGCAGCTGGTGCGTGAGCTGTATTACCGTGCGCTGGTGGGGGAGCGCGGCGGTGCGATAAGGGCCGCGCTGGCAAATCACGGGCATTTTGCCAATATTTCCAGAGTGTTGCAGCGCATTCATCTGGATTTTCCGCAGCCTTTGCCTATTGGCGCCCTGGCAAGCGACGCCGGCCTGAGCGTGCCCGCTTTCCATAAACACTTCAGAGTCGCGACCGGTACTTCGCCCTTGCAATACATCAAGTCCGTACGCCTGAATCAGGCGCGTTTATTGATGATTCGCGATAATTTGACGGCCGCTTCGGCGGCGTTCAGGGTGGGTTATGAAAGTCCCTCGCAATTTAATCGCGAGTTTCGGCGTTTCTTTGGCCGTAGTCCGGGAGAAGAGGCGCGAGAAATGAAAGCGGCATTTTCCTTATTGCCGCCGGTATAGAGTTTGGCTCCTAACCCGCTGACCAGGGCGCCAATAAACATATCGGCATAAGCTCACATGCATACCTATTGGACGAGATCCCCAGGCAGCGTTCGTTCTCATTTCCAGATGAAAACGCCGCAACAGCTTTCAGGCATGCGCGTCCTGGATCGAAACTGCTTTGTTTCTCTTGGCCGGTCGCGTGATCCACACCAGGGGGATGATGAGTATGAAGATACCGGCCGAGAGATAAAAGATATCGTTTAGCCCTAACATGGCGGCCTGGGCGCTGAGGGTGACATCGAATAGCGCCTGGGCCGACTGGGTATCTGAATGCAGCAGCGCTTTGAGCGCATCGATCTGCTGATTGAATACCGGATTGTAAATGCTCGCCTGCTCGGTGAGTCGGGCGTGATGCAGGATCGTGCGGTTGTTCCACTCGTTGCCGGCCAGCGACGTGCCGACCGCGCCGCAAAACACCCGCGCGAAGTTGGAGAGTCCCGCTGCGGCGGGTAATCGCTCGGCGGGTTGGCCGGACAGAATGATCGATGTCAGCGCCAGGAAAAACATCGGCATCGGGATGCCTTGCAGCAGCGTGGGCAAAACCAGATGCCAGGTGTCGATTTCGGTGAGATATTGCGAGCGCAGCAGGAAGACGAACGCAAAGCCGATAAAGCCAAGGGTGGCAACGGTGCGGGCGTCGGTGCGCGGCAACACGCGGCCCATGATGGGCGACATGATGACGGCGAAAAAGCCAAGCGGTGCGGTAACCAGTCCCGCATCAACGGAACGGTAGTTGAGGTATTCCTGCATCCATTGCGGCAGCAGCACGAGATTGCCGAAAAATACCCCGTAACCCACCGAAATTGCGATGGTGCCGCCAAGGAAGTTGCGCTGTCCGAACAGCCTGAGATCGATAATCGGATGCTCCTCGGTCAACTCCCATACCATGAAGAATGCGAAGCTCACCAAGGCGGTAATGCCAAGGGCAACGATAAGGGGCGATGAAAACCAATCCAGATCTTTGCCTTTATCAAGCACAACCTGCAACGAGGCGACCCAGGTTATCAGCAGGCTGAGACCCACCACATCGATTGGCAGCTTTCTGGTGGCCGTTTCGCGGTCTCGGTAGATTATCCAGGTGACGCCCGCCGCGAAGAGTCCGATGGGAATGTTGATGAAGAAAATCCACGACCAGCTGTAGCTGTCCGTGATCCAGCCCCCCAGCAAGGGGCCGGCGATGGGGCCCACGGTGGCCGTCATCCCCCAGAGGGAAATCGCCATCGCGGACTTGTGTTTGGGATACGAACCCAGCAAAATCGCCTGCGACAGCGGAATCAGCGGGCCGGCCATAACGCCCTGCAGGACGCGCGCGGTGAGGAGCACCGGCATGGTGGGAGAAATACCGCACAGCCACGACGCCACGATAAACAATAAGATCGCGCCAACGAACAGCTTGACCTGACCGATACGCTGCGTGAGCCACCCGGTGAGCGGGATGGATACCGCATTCGCCGCGGCGAACACCGTGATGACCCAGGTGCCTTCGTCCACCGATACGCCAAGGTTGCCCGAAATGTTCGGAATGGCCACATTGGCAATGGACGAGTCGAGCACGGTCATGAACGTTGCGAGCGCTACCGCGATGGAGGCGAGGATCAGCTGGCCGCCATGCAGCGGGGGGGGAAAAGCCTTGGTTGGATTCATGACGAAAACCTTTTGATATTTTCAAAAAAGTATGGCTTTTATAGCAGGCGGCATAAATGTCATAATTCCGTCGTTTTAAGACAACGAGAGCGTGAGATGGCTGTTCAGAAAGTCGGTTTTGTTTTGTATCCGGGGTTCACGCCATTACAGCTCGCAGTGGCGGGTGCCTTCGATATCGCCAATCAGCTGGCGGGCGAGAAGCTGTATGAGACCCGGATGATGTCCGAACGAGGCGGTCTGTTGCGAGGCCCGGTCGGCGTGTGGGTGGAGACGGAACCCTTTTCCGACGATTATTTCGACCTGCTGGTAGTGGGTGGCGGCGCTGTGCAGCCGGACTCTGCGGTGATTGAGTTCCTGCGCACCGCACGCCAGAGAAGCAGAAGAATCGCCGGCGTGTGCACCGGTACCTTCGCGCTGGCCGCCGCCGGTCTGCTGGACGGTCTCAGGGTGACCACGCATTGGAAAATCGCCAGAAAGCTCCAGGAGCAATTCCCATTGGTCCATGTGGAGGAAAATCGAATTTTTATCGTGGACGGTTCTATCTGGACATGTGCGGGAAGCACGGCGGGTCTTGATCTTGCGCTGGCGTTGATTGAGGACGACTTCGGTATCGAGACGGCCCGTGCCATCGCCCGTCACTTTGTTATGTACCATCGCCGGAGCGGAGGACAATCGCAATATTCCACCCTGCTTGAGCTGGAACCCAAGTCGGATCGATTGCAGAAAGTGATCACCTACGTTCGCCGTAATTTGGGCAAGCGCCTGGGTGTGGAGGAGCTGGCGGCAGTGGCCAATCTCAGCCCCCGGCAATTCAGCCGTTCATTTCAAACTGAAACCGGTCAATCGCCGGCGAAGGCGGTGGAAAATATCCGGTTGGAGGCCGCACGGAACCTAATGGAAGACAGTACCCATTCCATTAGCGCTATCGCGCAGCAAACGGGATTTGGCGATTCAGACAGAATGCGCCGCGCCTTTATCAGGGCCTTTGGCCAGTCGCCCGCGATCATGCGGCGTGCCGCGGGGCGCCTTGCCGATATCAGCGTCGAGCCTTGAAGGCCTTTTTAGTGAAATAGCCGGAATGTTTACCGCTGATGATCCGGGTAACTTCAAAACACAGTGGCACCGATTCACACCGGATTCTCCGTTGCAGTCACTTTTGAAGACTATACCCATGTCGCTTTCAAGGTCGGCTCCCTTGAGGAGGCAATAAGGGGCAATGACCTCATCCTTGGTCCTTATATCGAGTAAACAATCGATTGTCCGGCTGCCGCTGCTGATGTGTTTGGCAGATTGCAAAGGCTACGGTATAGGGCGCGCTTGAGCTTAATGAATTCCGCCAGGGGCATTTCTGGCGGAATATCGCTGTTACCTACACTCAGCAGGCATCAGGGCATTAACATCCTGAACCAGTTTTGGCATGGTGTCAGCCGCATTGTCTCGAGCCGTCACTAACGCTTCGGTGTGGTCTTTAATCACTTCAATTATTTTTAGCGAGTTTTCACCCGGAAACGATGCCCATTCGCCTAATACCGGCACCTGCTTCAGGCTGGTGGTATGGTTCGGATGGGACGCGTAAAAGTTGCCGAGCAGGTCTGCTTTCTCAACGGCTATT
Source organism: Sodalis sp. RH15 (assembly GCF_047324255.1). NCBI lineage: Bacteria > Pseudomonadati > Pseudomonadota > Gammaproteobacteria > Enterobacterales > Bruguierivoracaceae > Sodalis > Sodalis sp. RH15. Next base: position 4,688,639 of record NZ_CP178738.1, on the reverse strand, counting down.
TTGTTTCCGGGCATATAACCTGTCAGGTTGGCCATTGCGGTCTGGCCTTCAGGACCGGTGACGAATTTAACATACTCCCATGCCGCGGCCTGACGTTTGGTATCGGTAGAAAGCACCATGGCAACGTTTCCGCCCGCCGGTAACCGACCTTGCGCAGCGGCCAGCGGGAAGGGCATCGTTTTAAAGCCGAACGTTCCGTTGATCTGCTTTTCAGCGGCGGCGACATAGGACGTTGAATCCGCCATGATGCCTATCGTACCCGAAACAAATGACTGGCGAGCCTGTCCGAGCGCCAGGTTAGGCATGCCTGACTTTCCAAACGACTCAAGCGTTTGCAGCGCCCATTTACCCGCATCACTGTTAAAGCCGATTTTGCAGCTATCAGGTTGCAGCATGTGTCCGCCTTTACTGGTTATCAGCGTCTGAAACAGCCAGTTGCCGGTCTGCTCCCACTGGTAATAAAGGCCTGTTACCGGCGATTTCGAATGGCTCTCAATCGCTTTACCGAGTTTGATCAAGTCAGGCCAGGTGCCCGGTAACCGATCTGGATTGCCGCCCGCCGCTTTTACCAGATCGGTATTGACGTAAAGAACCGGTGTGGAAACCGCAAAAGGCAAACCGTATTGCTTGCCTTTCCAGGTCCCAAGCTTAGCCAGCGTCGGGTAATAACCTAATTTATCCAGGCCACCCTCTTTCTTGATGTATGTATCCAGAGGCGCCCCAATACCACGGTCAACAAACAATCCGATTTGGTTGATTCCGTTGAAAGCAACATCCGGCATGCTATGGGTGATTTGCCCGCGCAAAATTTCCTGCGCAGCTTCTTCATATCCTTTTACCGGATTACGAAACTTTATTTCAATATCAGGATGCGTCTGGGTAAAGCGTTTTGCTAATTCCTTCTGTAGGGAATTGAACGTCCCCGGGGTGGTATACAGCACATCAAGCGTTATTTTATCGTCTGCATGGGCTGCCGTAATGCCAGACAAAATAATCGCGCCGGATAAAATGCGGCTGCACACTGAAGCCTGTAAAGACATGGTATTCTCCTGGAGTCATTAAAATAAAAGCTTATTTATTTGCCGATGTTGTCATGCCATCAATAAAACGACGCTGTGCCGCAAGGAAAACGAAAATCAACGGAATAACAATAATTACCGTCCCCGCCATCAGTGCTCCCAGTGACTGACCGGATTCATCATCCCGGAATAATAAGATGCCCAATGCCGGTGTCGAGATTGCCTGGTCGCGAACCGCAATCATGGGCCAGAACAGATCGTTCCAGTGCGCAACCAACGAAAAAATGCCGAATGAGGCGATAGCCGGCGTGCTCATCGGCATGATAATGCGCCAGATAATGGAGAACTCGCTCAGGCCGTCCAGCCGCGCCGCCTGAAGAATCTCTTCGGGGATTTTGCGAAAGAACTGACGCAGCAAAAAGATGCCGAAGGCCGAAATCATCCACGGCAGAATCAGCGATGCATAGGTATTGAGGATGCCAAACACATACAGCATTAAAAAGTGAGGGATCGCCAGGGCCTGCGGCGGCACCAGTAAACCAACCAGCACGGCGGAAAACAGGGTATCCCGGCCGCGAAATCGCAGTTTTGCCAGCGCATAAGCGCAGGGCACGCACACGATAAGCTGGATCAGGAAAATCAACGCGCAGACAAAGACGCCATTGGCGAGAAACCGCAACATCGGTACAGAAGTCAACGCCGCACGGTAGTTCTCAAGTCCGAAAAAGTGCGTTGGCCACAATTGGAAATCGGCCGCGAAAATCTCCTGCTGAGGCTTCAGGGACAGGCTTACCATCCAGATAAAGGGGAGCAGGGTAAACAAGGCGGTACACAGCAGAATCACATGCCGCAACACCAGCTTCGGCGAAAGAGACAATGAGGAAAATTTAATCATGAGTAATGTACCCGCCGCTCAAGGATTTTCGACTGGCCGAGAGTGAGACAGACAACAATCAGTAGATAAACCACGGTAAGCGCCGCGCCGTAGCCGGTTCTCAGGTAGTCAAAACTTTCGGTATAGAGCCGGTGCAGCAGGACTTCCGTGGCATAATTCGGTCCGCCCTGAGTGAGAACACTGACGCTGTCGAACACTTCAAAAGCCCGGCATGCGGTCATTATGCTGACGAAGATCATCACGGGTCCGAGCATAGGAAAGGTGACGGTACGAAGCCTATCGACAATGCCGTCGGCCCCATCAATGGCGGCAGCGTGATAGAGATCCTCTGGAATAGACTTCAGTCCGGAAACAAACAGCACCATGGCGAAGCCAAAGTTTTGCCAGATGCCAATGACGGCAATCACCAGCAGAGCCGTATCTTCATCTCGTAACCAGTTAGGGCCGGTAATACCGAATACCGACAACACGCGATTCACCAGGCCAATGGTGGGATGAAGCATTGACCCCCAGACGATGGCCATTGCCGACATCGTCGACATCACCGGAAGAAAGTGAATCGCACGATAAAAGCCGCGCAGGCTGGGGCTGGACTCGATTAACAGCGCGACGGTCAGGCCCAGAATCAAGGTTCCCGGTACTACGATGGCCACATACAGCAACGTATTTTTCAGCGCCGTCCAGAACACCGGGTCGGAGAATAACGTGTTGAAATTTTCCAGGCCAATAAACCGGAGCGCCGATGTGCCAAACTGCCAGTCGGTCAGTGAGACGGCTATCACCACCAGCGCCGGAACGAACAGCAGCACAATCAGTAACAAGGCGGCGGGAAATACCGACAGGTAAGCGAAGTGCCGCTGAGCCTGCACCAGCGACTTTTTCGGTGCCTGCCGGTTTGCCCTGGCTGTCACAACGTGTAATTCGCTCATACCGCGATCCGCTCCTTTTCCGTCAGCCGCTTGCCATCGGTATCAAAAACCAGAATCTGGCGCGGATCGAGCATGATGCCCACGGCGTTACCCGGCGAGAGGCGAGGCGAATGCGGGTCACGGCGCACGATAATCCTGCCCGCGCCGTTGATATCGACATGAATGAAAATATCCGCACCGAAGTTCTCAACATTGCTGACCACGCCTTCCAGCACGCCGGTTCCGCTGGTTACAATGGACGCTGATTCAGGTCGAAAGCCAATGCGGTGTGCGCAGGCAAAGCCGTACCTTGCGGCTCCCGGCATAGCGTCAACGGCCAGAATATTAATCTTCGGGCTGCCAATCAGTTCAGCAACCCGGATTTCAGCCGGATTACGATACAGCTCTTCCGGCGGCGCTGTTTGCAGGACATCGCCGCCGACCATGACGGCAACGCGGTCGGACATGGTCATCGCTTCAGCCTGATCGTGCGTTACATAGACAAAAGTCACGCCAAGGCGGCGATGCAACGCCACAATTTCAGCGCGCATTTGCACACGCAGCTTCGCATCAAGGTTGGAAAGCGGTTCATCCATCAGGAATATTTTGGGATGACGAACCATAGCGCGGCCCAGCGCCACGCGCTGGCGCTGTCCACCCGATAACTGCCCCGGTTTACGCTGTAAAAGAGGGTCGATATTCAGCATCTTCGCGACCTGGTTCACTTCACCGGCGATAGCACGCTCGATGCTTTTTCGTGCCGGCAGCAGATAACCCAGCACCGGCAGGCGCTGAATACGACTCAGTCGCTGCATCCTCAGCGGCAGGGCTATATTGTCAAACACCGTGAAGTGGGGATAAAGCGCATAGGACTGGAAAACCATCGCGACATCACGTCCGCTTGGGCGGCGCGCATCAATGTTCTCTCCATCCAGTTCAATACTGCCGCTGTCCTGCGCTTCCAGACCCGCCAGGATGCGCAACAGTGTCGATTTTCCGCAGCCGGAGGGACCGATTAATGTCAGAAACTCACCGTCGCGGATATCCAGCGAGACGCTTTTGAGCACGGCGGTTTCTCCATAGGCTTTACCGATCTGACGAATGTTGACGCTCGCCATTTTTACTCCTCACGACTTTCGTGTTGCAGGGCCTGGCCATCAAATGACGGCAGCGGTTTACCCAGGTGGGTGAAAATGGTGGGGGCAATATCAATCACGCAGCTGGGTGATGTGCGCACGCTATCCGGGGTAAAACCCTGTCCCGCAGCCATCAGGAACGGCATCTGTTCATAAGTGCCCATGCCGCCATGCTGCCCGGCGCCGAGAATATCTGCTTTGTCCCCCGCGCGTCGGGCCGTGAACCCTTTTCCGGCCACGCCGTAGTCATTTGTTTCGTCGGTGCTGCGCATGGAAACGGCGAATTCCGGGCCTGCCTCAAGGGGGATACCCGCCGACGCAAACTCACAGCGCGAGAACACCTGGCCTGCCCAGGCGCGATCGCGCAGGAAGATCTCAATCTCTGACTTCCTGCCGGACACGTCGGGATGCAGGTAAATCAGTACCGAGGTTCCGTTCGACGCCACAACCACATCATCCGATTCCATGCTGTTTTTCAGACCCGCGCTGACCAGCTCAGCTTCAACATCAATGACCCCATCCACGATTTGGTGACCGTGATCCGAGCCCACCAGCAGCAAAATGTCTTGTCGATCGGCCATGGCCTCAACGGCGGCAATTACCCGCCCCGCGTGACTGTCCGCGCTGCGAAGGATGGCCAGATGTTCGGGTGATCCTAATGGCAGATTGTGCTGGGACGCGTCGGGTTCGCCCATCCAGAGAACGCCCACGGCCGGACAATCATGGGCGCTAACCACCCGTGCAATAAACCTGTCGGTCATCATGCTTTCGCCCTCGGTGTCCAGCGCAATGTTGAGCTCGTCAAGCGGAGGAACGGGCTGGCGACCGGGGCCGAATGACCCCGCGCGATGGTAGACGTGACCAAATCCATCCGGATCGTGGGCATAGGCCGCCCCCGGCGAGACATTACTGAAAATCACCACGCCGCCCTCGTCCGCGAGGTGTTCCGCCATCGTCGGAACATGCAAAGAGCGGCCGGTGACGTTGCGCTTGTGCTGGAGAAAATCCGGTTTACCCGCATCATGGCGGACCAGACGGCCGTTTTCAGTCAGCACCATGGTATTTCCCGCCATCCCATGACGGGCCGGCCGGCAGCCGGTAGCGATGCTGGCCGATACCACTCGGGTGCAGCTCGGGAACACGGTACGGTGAGCGGAGAACTGCTCGGCACGGCGGGCAAATGCACACAGATGAGGCGTATTTTCCTCACCGATCAAATCCCGACGTAAACCGTCAAGAATGACAACTATGGCGCGGCGCATCAGATAGCCTCGTTCAGGAGTGCGAAGAAGATGTCAAAGTTGCGCAGCCGGCGCGTCGGATCGGCTTTCACCGGGATTGAGGCAATAAAAGGAACGACCTGTTCGGTGAGGCTGCCATGGGAGCGCAGACGAGCGCCGGAAAGTTGCGACAGATCGTGGTCGGCTTTGCCGGCTCCCAGAGCCACTCCTTTAATCGCAACAACCGCGATGTCGCCTTCACGATCGTCGGCCACTTCGAACATCAGGCAGGCTTCATCCCGTGGCAGCGCCAGTGCGATACCGGGGATATTGCGGACAAAATTCAGCACGTCATGGATGGCGATATCCGGGGCCATGAGATGAATGCGGATAAACCCGCCCAGCGCACCGTGGTGGCGAACGAACGGGTCGGTAATCGGGCAGATCACCCGGCATTTTCCTGCCCCGAATGCTTCGTCCAGCAGATCTGAAAGGTAAACAATACGCGGATTGCCCCCGGCATCAGCCATATCACTCATGCCATGATCGGCAACGATGCCCAACCGCGCGCCAAGCGACAGCATTTTTCCCAGACGCTGGTCGACGGCCACCATAAATTCGAGGGCTTGAGGATCGTTGGGCGCATGTTTGTGCTGTACATAATCGGACAGCGACAGGTAGCAGATGTCCGGCCGGGTAGTTTCCAGCAATGTGATGCCCGCATCCAGCACGAAGAGTGAAAGATCGGCTGAGTACTGGTCTGGCGCGCTTCGGCCGACAAGCGCTTCGACATTGCCTATGCCGTTCTCTGCTTCGGTGGCGTCGTTGGCTTTTTCAGCAGAGAAAGCAATGCCATCCAGGTCCTTGCCCAGCGCCTTGCGCAGTTTATCTTTCGCCGTGATCGCAACAACCTTTGCGCCCGCACGGGAGAATGCCGACAGTAGCGTTGGCGCCCGCACCGGGGAGGAGTCAACCATCATGACGTCTTTGCCCGTTTCGCGGTCAAAATAGAAGTTGCCGGAGACGCCATGCACATTCGGCGATACGCCGCACACGATGGAGACGTTATTGGGATTGGTGAAGGTCGGCATGCTGGCCAATGCCTTACCGGCAAAGCCGCTGTCACGCATTTTGTCCAGATTCGGTATCAGACCGGCCTGGCTCGCGGCGTCGATGTATTGGGGATCGCATCCATCGAAACAAACCACCACAGTCGATTGAACGGGCCACTGATATTCACGGCCATTAACAGTGACGGTTTTTTTATCGCTGTAAATATTATTGCATTCTGACATGGGTATTCTCTCTTATGAAAATCTTGATGGTGGTGAATCTACCATTCATGAATGACACATTTGTGAATCAACGGGAACAAATGTGCTATACTTTCCATATTAGAGACAATACTATGATTATCAGGGAAAAAATTTTGGAAGAAAGTAAAAGCGCTCAGGATGAAAACGCGTTGATTGCGCGGATCTGCTGGCACTACTTCAAAGAGGGTCAGACTCAGGATGTGATTGCGCGCCACCTGAATATCACCCGTAAAAAGGTCAACCGAATCCTGGGTGAAGCGAGAACGTCAGGGTTTGTGCAGATCATTTTGCCCCAGGCTGTTGCTGTGCGCATCGATCTGGAAAACGCCCTTACCGCAAAATTTGGTCTCGGCCGGGTCATCGTTGTCCCGACGCCAATCGAAGGTGATGATGTCAGGGCGATGGTCGGCTCGGCGGCAGGGCAATATATCTCTGAAAATCTGCCGCCATCAGGCACGCTCGGCATAAGCTGGGGAGGCACCATTCATACGGCTGCCCAGAACTTTTTGCCACGACCGGAAGGGGGCGATCGCGTGGTGCTGCTTTGCGGCGGCCTGGCTGAAAGCACCAGAATCAACCCTTATGACAACGCCGCGTCTGTCGCGCGGGCGCTCAATGCAAAATGTTTTTATGTTACCGCACCGATGTTCGCTTCCTCAGAAACGCTACGAGACGCCCTGGTGGCCAGTGAGCCGGTGAGGTCGGTGCTTTCCATGGCAGGCCAGCTGGACATGGCGCTCCTGAGCGCTATCGATCTCTCTGAACAATCCAAAGCTCTGGAATATGGCGTCATCGACGAGCCATCACGCCTTTCGCTGATTGAAGCGGGCGCTGTGGGAGATATTTGCGGTCACTATCTGGATGTCCAGGGAAAAAAAGTAAAGCACCCTTTAGCGCAAAGAGTGATCAATCCCACGATTGAGGATTTGAAAAAAACCGGACAGCTGGTGCTGGCCGCGGGGGGGACCCATAAATACGCTATTATTCTGGCCGCCATCCGTGCCGGGCTTTGTCATGTGCTGATCTGCGATGAAAACGTCGCGAAGGCGCTTTTGGCAGCATGATCTTTATGTTCGCGTTGCTGGCGACCGGTCAAAAGCGTGGCTCCTGGACCGTATGTTTACCCATTCAGCCCGATGAATCGGGCTTTAAAGCTGAAATGATGACGGTCAGGCAATGACTACTTTTAGATCTTTGGGAAAAACGAGATTTTTTATTTTCTGATCAGGATCGGAAGTAAACAGCCAAGATACTTCTTTCCAACCGGCCACTAGCGATGTGGCCCGATTGTTCAATTTATGCCCATCAGCCAGAACGATGGTTTGATTGCTTTGCTTAATCATCTGGCGGGCAATGGCCGCTTCATCCAGATCCTGGTCCATAATTCCCGCGTCCGGACTGACGGCGCCGGCGCCAATGACTGCATAATCAGCATAAAAACTGCTTATAGACTGCAGCGCAATGGAACCTATACATTCCATTTTGGATGTGCCGAATTGTCCACCGATAAGGATCAGATTAGTTGTGCTGTTCTCATGAAAAAGATTCGCGATGATGGGTGAATTGGTAATCACGGTCAGGCCATTGATGGAAACTATCTGGCGGGCAAATTCAAGCGTTGTCGTACCAAAGTCGATAAGTAATGAGTCTCCAGGCTTGATCATCCGGGCCGCTTTGATAGCGATGGCTTTCTTTTCATCCTCAGCGAGTTTTGAGCGTTCTTTAAATTCCAGCTCGAAGCCAAACTGGGCGCTGACAGCGCCTCCATGTACTTTCTTGATGTAGCGCAGCTCTTCGAGTTTGTTGAAATCGCGCCTGATGGTCTCCTGGGAAACATCAAAAAACTCGGCGAGATCGTTAACGAATACCTGTCCATGCTCTGCGAGCTTATCGAGAATGATATTCCTTCTTTCCGCACCGTTTGAATAATCCATCAGTGTCCCGCCTGCATAGTTATGACCTGTGAGAAATACATGACACCGGTGCCTGAACGCACCGATGGTTGAACTATTGAATGGCTTGAAAATAGCAGATTCCTGACACGGAAGAATAGGGGAAGTGTGGCTATTATGTGGTTTTGGCCAAAATCTTTCCTTTTGTGAAAGATATTTGCTGTGTCATCACAAAAACCTATGAGTGCCAACGCGTTTCTGTCAGTTATTGTGATATTTATGTTGATATGGTGTTTTTTATATCAATAAACACATGTAAACAACAAAAACAATACATCCCTTACTGGCAGGAGGTAAGAATGGCGAGTCCGCATTACCCAGCATCAGGAAATCACGGTAACGACAGGAGGCCATAATGCCTAAGCACATCATGACTTTTGATATCGGTACCTCGTCACTTAAAACTGCGTTGATTGATGAATGGGGAAAAGTGGTTGCCGAAGGCGGGGCAAGCTATCCGATAAAACAACCTAAAAACGGCTGGGCAGAACAGGATCCTGAGGTTATTTGGAAGCATATTTGTGAAACCAGTCGGGTGGTGATGCGCAAAAGCTCAGTAGCGAGGGATGATGTTCATGGCGTGGTATTCGTCGCGCCATGGAAAAACATTATCTGTCTGAATAATCAGGGAGAAGTTCTGCGCGACAGTATCATCTGGATGGACAGTCGGGCAGTTGTCCAGGCAGAACGCCTGAATAAATCAGCGGGGACATTCGTCGGGACAGGTCAGGAATACTGGCCGCGGCTCATGTGGTTAAAAGAAAACCAGCCGGAGATCTGGCAACAGTCGAACCATATTGTCGGGTTGAATACCTATTTCAAATACAGAGCTACCGGCAACCTTTTCACCGAGCCTTCAGATGATTTTATCCGTTCAGATAATCCTGAGTTGAACGACTATTATCAGCAGGTCCTCAGGGCTGCCGATCTCATGGATGATCTGGATAAATTTCCACTCTCCCGCAAAGCACAGGAGACGATAGGAGTGCTGACGGTAGCCGCTGCCGACGAACTGGGCCTGCGCGGTGATGTGCCTGTCTTCGGCGGTTTTGGTGACCTTGTGGCGATCACGTGGGGGGTAGGGCGCTCTCAGCTGGATGATGTCCATCTCTATTTTGGGACATCATCCTGGCTGGTCAGCATCATCGGTAAACGTTCTGATCTGGACGCGCCATTGTATTTCTCAATCGATCGTGAAACGCAAGGGGCTGTTTATGCACTGCAGACCGGTTGCCTGGCGCTGGACTGGCTGGCCGATCAGGTTTACAGGGTCGAACGTACCATACTTGAATCGGACATCTATAACCTCATTAGCAAAGAAGCCGGTCAAATAGCGCCTGGTAGCGAAGGTGTCATCGCCGCGCACTGGCTGAACGGTGAGCTTGCCCCGTTCTCCCAAAACGCCAAAGGCTTTTTCCTGAACCTTTCCATCAATCATGACCGGCGTCATATGGCCAGAGCCATGATGGAGAGCATCTGCTTTACGCATCGCCACAACCTTGAGCGGCTTCATGGACTGTCCGGTCGCCTGCAGAATCATATCCGCGTTGTGGGTGGCGGTGCGGTAAATGATGTCTGGATGCAGATGCTTGCTGACATCCTTCAAATCAAGGTGCAAATCCCGGAAGCTCCCCGCTATACAGGAACGATTGGTGCCTACTACTGTGCGGCAATGGGACTGGGCTGGCTCAATGATTTGAATACAATGGCAGACAAGGTGGCCATCCAAAAAGAGTTCATTCCCAATCCTGGCAACAAGGACGTCTACGACAACAACTACCGGGTATATATGAAAATTCATTCAGCGCTTAAAGACATCCACCGTGACTTAAACGGAGAGTATTAATGAAGATCCTTGTTACCGAATTTCGTCAGGAGAGTAACTCTTTCAATCCTGTCCTTTCTTCCCTCGAATTCTGGAGACAGACGGGAGAATACGAAGGAGAGCGGGTGCGAAAGGAGTTTGAAGGCCAACAATGTGCAATCGGCGGCTTCTTCAAAGCGTTGAATGAGAAAGCCCCGCTTGCTGAAGTGGTATGCGGAACGGTGATGGCCTGCCAGAGCGGCGGGGTTGCTGAACAGTCCGTCATGGATCATTACCTGTCAAAACTTATCCCCCAGATTAAAGAAAGCTTACCTCTCGACGGCGTTCTCATATCGTATCATGGTGCGTTAATGACAACGGAATATGATGACCCGGAAGGAGAGATCACCCGGCGAATCAGGGTGATTGTGGGAGATAAAACGGTCATTGCCGTTTCGTCCGATCTTCATGCTTATATCTCTGACACGTTAATCAGCAATACCAACATCATACTGGCATATCTGACATATCCTCACGTTGATTATGTCGAGACGGGGTACCGCACGGCCGCGCTGGCGCTGGATGCCATCTCCGGCAAAAGAAAGCCGGTTACGGCCTGGGTGCCTGTTCCGATGATTGCTCCAGCCGCGGCCTATAACACCCTAAAAGGAGCATTCAAGGAGATTATTGACTACGGCCGGAAGCTGGTGGCTGAGGGCCGGCTCATTGATTTTTCTTTCTATCAAATGCAACCCTGGCTTGATATTCCCAAAGCCAATTCCTCTGTCGTTGTGGTTGCTGACAACCGAGAGCAAGCTGAGAAATACGCCAAGGAACTTGCAAGCTTGCTCTACTCAAAACGCCATGATTTCCGTATTAAGCTGACCTCTGTAAAAGAAGTCATTGAACGAGCGCTCAAAGCAGATACAGCAAAACCGGTCATCCTTGTTGATTCGGCTGACTCCTGCAACGCCGGTGCAACCGGGGACAACATGGCAGTTGCCACTGAAATACTCCAATATGGAGCCGGTTTGCGCTCAGCTGTCGTCGTGAACGCGCCTGACGCAGCGTTGAAAGCTCATCAGATTGGTGTGGGCGGGGAGGCTGAATTCAGTATCGGCGCATCCCGCGATCCCCGTTCAATGTCTGTTACCCGTCAGGCTCGTGTTAAATCGCTGCACGATGGCGTATTCCGACAGGAAGGTCCGGCTGGAAGAGGGGTGGTCCAACGCATAGGCCGCTCAGCGGTGCTGAGCATCGGCAACCTTGATGTTCTGGTGTGTGAATGGATGGCGGGTAACGGCGATCCTCAACTCTACCGCGCGCATGGTATTGAACCAACGCTGTACGATTTGGTGGTTGTAAAAGCTTCAACGTCCTTCAGAGGAGCTTACGAAAAACTGGCCGGTACCATTTGCGAAGCACAGACGCCCGGCGCCGCCAGTTCTGATTTGAAAAGTCTGCCCTTCACCAGGCTGCCAAAAGACAGCATGTACCCCTGGGCGGATATCACCAATCCGCAATGGGAAGTCGCCTTCACTGCCCCACTTTACTAGCCTTCTGCCCCCGACAGACTGCCCCTTACCGGCGGTCTGCCATCTGCGTCATCTTCCCCGCTTGAATTTGGCAATTTCCGGCAGGCCGCTGCGGTCAATCCGCGGATTACCTTTAATCGATTGCATTGCTGAGTCTCATCCCTTCTGCAGAAACAATACATTCGATGCCGGCATCTTGCAGCGCATTATAGAACGCTTTACCCGGCAAACGGTCCGTGACCAACCGATGAATATCTTTCAATGAACAGAGTGTGAACAGGGCCGAGCGGCCTATTTTGCTGTGATCGGCCAGTACCGTAACCTGTTTTGCCTGAGCGATCATCGCACGCGCGATCTCGGCTTCTTCCAGGTCATAGTCCATGACGCCATTTTCATCCATAGCCCCCACGGTAATCACGGCATCCGACACATGAAACATGGAAATTTGCGCTACGGCAAGCGGGCCAAGGTTTTCCGCCGCATCTTCACGATATTGGCCGCCAATCAAGTACACTTTATGGTTTCCGCTGCTTCGCGCCAGTACTTGCGTAATAGAAACCGAGTTGGTGATAATCGTCAATTCCTTGGCATTGACCGCCAATTCACGGGCGAACGCAAGGGTCGTTGTCCCGGTATCAATGAATATTGAATCATTTTTGTGAAATAACGAGGTTGCCGCGAGGGCAATTGCGCGTTTTTCCTGTGCGTTTTCACTCAGGCGCGCGCTGAACTCGCCTTCCTGGAGCGTATTATCCAGTATTGCCGCCCCGCCATGGAATTTGCGAAGTTGCCCTATGTTTGCCAGATCGGTCAGATCGCGCCGGATGGTTTCCTTTGAAGCACTCAAATGCTCAGCCAAAAAGTCCACGGTGAGTTTATGATGTTCACTAAGTAGTTCTATTATCGCCAAGCGCCTTTGCTCTGGTCGCATCACCCTTCATCTCCACGTTGAAAGAGAAACCCGCATGGTTACATAGCGTTATTCACTCTGACTGAACGGCAAAGAGAGTACGCATGGTATAAAAAATGTCAATCAGGCCAGCGGGCCTTGATTGATAAAATGGATGACCAATGGGGCAATTGGCTCATTAATGGATGTTATATCATGCCGGCGCTCTGGTCTTGCGTCACACCGCCTGTTTCCTTTTTTGGCGAATCAGGCTCAGGCCTTGATCGAGGAGAAGAATACAGATGATTATCAGCCCCTTGTATAAGTCGAGGCTCGACGGATCTATTCCCAGAATACGTAGTGCGGCGGTTAAAAGGCTGATTATCAATGCGCCGCATATTACCCCGGCCACCATGCCCCGGCCGCCGAAAAGGCTGGTCCCGCCTATTACCGCCGCGGCTATGGCGTCCAGTAAGAGACTGATGCCGCCGACATTGGGGTTCACAACCGGAATTCGCGCGATAACCACTGTCGCCGTGAAGAAAACAAGTACCGATGAGACCAGGAAAACACACACTTTTTGCCCCCGCACCGAAATTCCCGCCAGTACTGCGCGCTCGGCTGACGAGCCTATGGCATAGGTTTTCAAGCCAAAGGCCGTTCGTTTCGCCAGCCACCAGCACAGTGCTGCGATGATGATAACAAACAGCACGGTGGGCGGGAGAATATAAGCGGACGTAAAGGCGCCAAAACGGCGAAGCAAAGGATTCAATACCAGGATAGTGCCGGTCTTTGCCACCATTAGCGTTGCGCCTTGCAGGATAAGCGTAGTCACCAGCGTAGCGATAAATGAGGGCAGTTTAAGGATAGCGACCATCAATCCGTTTATAAGCCCGAAAAAGAGACAAGAAAATAGTCCGACGGCCAAAGACGGCGCTAATCCATATCCCGAGGACAATAACGTACCCATGGTGACGGCGCTGAATGACACCAGGTTACCCGCGGACAAATCAATTTCACCTACTAGCAGGATCCAGAACATTGCCAGCCCCAATAAAGCAACCGAGGTGGCCTGTAACACGATAATATTCAGGTTGTTAACAGAAACTATCCGGCTGTCGACGCCGCCAAATATCACTAACAGCAACGCCAGCAAAAGCAGGGGGGCGAAATCCAATCCCCATCTGAGCAGTGAACGTTGGTTGATCATGGTTTGACTCCCGGGATTAGACATATTTAAACGCCAATTTCATGACTTGTTCTTCCGTCGCGCCGCGTGGCAGCTGTCCGGCAATGCGTCCTGCGCTTAAAACCACAATTCTGTCCGCGACGCCAAGCGCTTCAGGCAATTCACTTGAAACCATCAATATTCCCATTCCCTGCTGTTTTAACCCGGCAATAAGGCTGTGAATTTCGAATTTTGCTCCGACATCGACGCCATTTGTCGGCTCATCAAGCAGCAGCAGATGAGGTGCGGTCGCCAGCCATTTACCGATCACGATTTTTTGCTGGTTGCCCCCCGAGAGGCTACCCGCCAGGGTCTCGGGGTTGGCCGGACGAACGCCCAACTTGGCGATCATGCTTTTTGCCAGTTCCGCGATATTGCTTCTCGCCAGGATCCCCGCACGGCTGTTATGCCAGATCCAGCGCAGGGCAATGTTATCCTCCAGTGACATGGTGCTGATAAACCCTTCTTTATGGCGATCTTCAGGTACATACGCAACGCCCAGCCGGCTGGCCATCCACGCATTGCCTGACAACAATTCTTTTCCCTGAAGAGAGACTGTTCCGTGATTAAATATCTCCTGCCCGGAGATACATCGCAGTAATTCGGTCCGCCCGCTCCCCATCAAACCGGTCAAGGCAACCAACTCCCCTTGTTTTACTTCCAGATTGATATCCAGCAATAAGCCGCCGGCTGAGAGATTAGTAACCTGGAGCAGTGATTCACCAAGCTCGGCCTTGCTCCAGGGAAAGACGTTGCCGATATCCCGTCCAACCATCATATTGATCAGGGCTGATTCGCTGGTGGCAGGGATTGCGGCTTCTCCTGCATGTTTACCATCGCGTAATACCACCGCCCGGCTGGCCAGCGTGTAAATTTCCTGCATCTTGTGGGAGATATAAAGCACGCTGCAGTTGCGTTTGATTAAACGCTCAATAAGCAGGTAAAGCTGGTCACGCTCCGGGTTGGTCAGGGCACTGGTGGGTTCATCCATCACAATCAACCACGCATCAGCCATCATGGCTTTTGCCACTTCAACCATTTGACACTGGCCGATGGTGAGGTTGGCTACTTTAGCATCCGGGCTGATGCCCAGCTGTAGCTCATCAATCAGCATTTTTGCACGGTTGCGCATTAACTTGCGGTTAAGCGCCACGCCAAAACGCTTAGGAAGATGAGCTTGAGCCAATGCGAGATTTTCCGCTACGCTGAGCTCCGGAATAAGACTGAAATGTTGATGAATAATCGAGATTCCTGCCCGCCGGCTGTCGGCGGGCGAAGCCAGTATGACGTGCTGCCCATCCAGCCACAGGCTCCCCTCTTCGGGTTGATGAATGCCCGAGAGCACTTTAACCAATGTGGATTTACCGGCGCCGTTTTCGCCTACCAGGGCAACCACCTCGCCGCTGCGAAGGTTCATGGATACCTCAGAGAGCGCCTTTACCCCGGGGAAAATTTTTGAAATCCCTTTGAGCTCCAGTACGCGCTGGCCGGTTTCCGGCTCGACGCGCGGAAAGTGGCTACGGGTACCGCGGTCAAACAGTCTGCTCACTTTCCAGCCATGGAAAGCCTCTCGCTGGCTCAACAAAACGGCTATCAGCACGAAGCCGCCGGTGAAAAAATAGTTAACTTGCTGGGACACCTGGAGAAAAGAGAGTCCGGTATTCACAACGCCTAGCAGCAAGGCGCCCAGCGCAGTGCCGAGGATCGACCCTTTCCCGCCGGCCAGACGGGCGCCACCGATAATAGCCGCGGTAATTGCGGAGAATTCCAGTCCGATACCCGCCAGTGGTTGCGCTGATCCGACGCGTCCGGTTGTCAGCAATGCCCCCAAACCGGCACTCGCCCCGGCCAGAACATAAATTAATGTACGTACCTTGCGTACCGGAATCAATGAGGCCTTTGCCGCGTCTTCGTTGCCGCCGGTTGCATATAGCCAGCGGCCGAATATAGTGCGGTTAAGCAGGAATAGCCACAATAATGCCAGCACCACGGCAACGACCAGGCTAACGGGCACCCCCGCTATATCTGTACTGCCAAACCAAAGATAGAGGGGGGAATCAATAGAGATGGATTGAGAGCCGGAAAAGCTGAGTGCGACCCCGCGCGCAAAGGCATACACCGCCAACGTCGTCACGAAAGGACTGATATTGATATAGCTAATCAACACACCGTTCAAAAGGCCGAATACCGCCCCAATCAGAACCACGGCAATGATTGCCATCCAACCCGGCATTCCGGTGGACTGCATAACCAATGCCGCCAAAATTCCGCTGGCGGCAAGGACGCTGCCGACAGAAATATCGATACCCTTGCAGATGATCACGGCAGTCATGGCATATGCCACCGTAGCGATAACGGCGGTCTGTTGCCCGATATTCAATAAATTGGCCGGGGAGAGGTAGTCAGGCGTCGCAACGCCGAATACAGCGACGGAAAAAAGAATAATGGCGAACAGCACCATTTCCTGCTTAATGGTTTTACGTTTTTCTTTCGACTTCATTGCCACGTTCACGCTGTTTTCCGACATGATTTTACTCCCAAAGCCCGGGCCGCAGCGCCGGGCTAACAGGCAGTGCTTACTGAGCGGCTACGGTCATCGCCGAGTCCGGCTTGGACGGCGACATCTCGTTCCGGTAATCCTTAGCGACGACTTCTGCTTTGGCTGGAGTGATATAAGGGAAATTCATCCCCTTCGCTTTAAGCTCAGCCGCCGTTTTATCGGATGTCACAAAATAGGTCGGCATATGAAGATCAGTATCATATTTGGCGCCTTTGGCAATGCGCGCTGCAACCGCGATATTCCAGTACCCTACACGGTAAGCCCCGTTCAGCACATCAATGACATTGGAACCGTCCGCCACATAAGGGAACATTTCAGGATCCCCCTCATAACTGGCAAACGCGATTTTGCGTCCGTTGGCATCAACAACCGCTTTTGCCGCTACGCAAATGGAATCAGCGAAGCAGCCGATTCCCTTAAGGTCAGGATAGGTAGAGAGCCAGGTTTGTACGGCATCAGAGGAGCGGGAACTGTCCCAGTTCGTCGCTTCGACGCCCACCAGTTTAATACCGGGGAACTCTTTGCTCATGACATCGCGGAAGGCTTTCTCGCGGGTATCGGAAACATAGTTGCCTTTTCCGCCGATTAACAACGCGACCTCTCCCTTGCCTTCAAGTTTATTGCCCAATGCACGGGCAACGGTGCTCATATTGGAGTAATCGGGATAAAGCGTATTGTAATTCCAATTCCCGTCCACTTTATTGCCCATGGCAATGACGGGAATATTTTTTGCTTTTGCTTTTTGTACCGCCGCCGCAATCGCGGCGCGATCCAACGGATCGACGAGAATCACGTCAACGCCCTGGTTCACGAAGTTCTCAATGTTGGAAATCTCTTTTTCCAGGCTGCCTTCGGAACCTTGCCAAATAGTTTTAACGCCATAGTCTTTTGCCGCTTCATCGCCTGCTTGACGCATACGGACAAAAAACGAGTTTTGCAGGTCTATGGCCACAATGCCGACCACCGGTGTTTTTTTATCTGCTGCAAAGCTCGCAGGTGCTATCGCAGAGGCTAAGGCAACAAGCAAAGCACTCACTACCAATGTCTTTGTTTTTAACATTTTCAACTATTCCTTTTCACTCCTAACACCTAAGTTTGCAGTCAAAAGCCTGATTTTACATGGCAATTGGCACGCACGGGAATCAATTAATACGACCGAACAGTAATATATTAGTTACCGAACGGTCAATTTCTTTTGCAATTTTGTGACAAATAAATGCAATAATTTGTTCATTAAACATTCGGAAAGTGCTTTTAATCCGGGTTGAGACTGGCGAGTAGATGAATATGCTGTTTGTGTGGATTTATTCACGCCTTATGACCGAACGGTCATTTTTCATATTGATTTTGGTCAATTGCTGGCGTAGGTTTTTAGCACTCACTTATCTTCCCGGCCATTCAAACGGTCAGGGGTGTGACGCATTTTCTGATCGTTTTGTTTACAAAATGCCATGGATTGTCGAAGTTTGTTTTAGCGTGTTAAGTGAAGGTGGAAATAAAGTCATGACACAATCAAACAGTTCCGCAGACGTGATTGTTATCGGTGGAGGCGTGGTGGGATGTGCTGTATTCCGGCGCTTTTGTCTAATGGGGGCCAGAGCGGTGCTGCTGGAAAAAGGCGGGGATATTCTCTCCGGCGCCAGCAAGGCCAACAGCGCTTTGCTGCATACCGGATTTGATGCTCCGCCGGACAGCCTGGAGCTAGCCTGCATGCAGGCCGGCTACCGGGAATACCTTGCTATCCATCAGAAAATGAACCTGCCGCTGCTGGAAACGGGAGCGATAGTGATTGCCTGGAATGACGAACAGTTTGCGGCTTTAGCCGGAATTGTGAAGGTGGCGCATCAGAACGGGGTAATGGATGTTAGGCAGATTGATAGCCAAGAAATATATCAACGTGAACCCCACCTTTCACCCGGCGCAATGGGCGGGGTCATTGTTCCCGGCGAAAGTGTTATTGATCCCTGGAGCACGCCATTGGCTTACCTGGTACAAGGCGTCAAACACGGTGGCCGGTATCATTTCAACTGTGGGGTCAGACATGCCGGTTTTAACGACGGCCAGTGGACTTTGGAAACGGCGAAGGGCACATTCAACGCGCGGCTGGTAATCAACTGCGCGGGTAATCATGGCGACCATGTTGATGCAATGTGGCGCGAACCTGAATTTGAAATCCGTCCGCGTAAAGGTCAGTTTCTGGTTTACGACAAGCCCGCCGCGGAAAAAATCACAGCGATCATTTTGCCGGTCCCCACCGCAATCACGAAAGGGGTTTTATTGTCAAAGACCATCTTTGGCAATCTTATCCTGGGGCCGACGGCGGAAGAACAAACCGATCGCGATAAAGCTGAAGTCGATGAAGAAAAGCTAAAAGAGCTGATGGAGAAAGGTTGCCGGCTGCTGCCCAGCCTGGCGGATTATAGCGTAACGGCGACCTACGCCGGTTTACGTCCCGCTACCGAAAAGAAAGAATATCGCATACTCGATTATCCTGAAAAACAGTGGATTACCGCGGGTGGCATTCGTTCTACCGGGCTGACTTCCGCACTGGGGATTGCCGCCCATATTGAATCCCTCTATAGGCAGAATTTTGCGCCTTTGTTTGCGCTTAATCCACCAGGACAACTTTTCTGGCCCACCATGCCTATGCTGTCCGAATACCAGCCAAGGGATTACGCCTGCCCGGGCAACGGTGGGATTGTCTGCCACTGCGAACTGGTTACCCGCAGGGAGATAGAGGCGGCATTTGACTCTGATATTCCTCCTGAATGTATCGGGGGACTTCGTCGCCGAACGCGCGTCATGATGGGACGATGTAATGGGTTTTTCTGTAGTAATCATGTGGCCGAGATAGTTGGGAACCGTTTGGATAACTCGCTGGTCGTTGGACATATAGAATGAAAAAAAACTACAAGGTGATTATTATCGGTGCCGGCCCGGCGGGGTTGGCCGCTGCCAGAGCATTAAAGGACGCGGGTGTCCAAGATTTGCTGTTGATTGAGCGTGAGAGCCAGGCGGGCGGGGTGCCGCGGCATTGCCAACATCCCACGTTCGGACTCCTGACCTATTTTCGGCCAATGAAAGGGAATACCTGGATAAAGAAGATTCTGCAGCCGGTCAAGGAGATTCCCCTGCGAACCGACACCACGGTTATCAGCATCCGGCCCGGGGGTTTCGTTGATATTTCGTCGGATAACGGTTTAGAAACGCTTCAGGCAAAGAGAGTGATTATCGCGACGGGCGTACGTGAAACGCCGCGACATGCGCGACTGATAAGCGGTCTTCGTCCGCAGGGGGTGCTGACGGCCGGTGCATTACAGCAGTTTATCTATTTGCGTAAGCTCAAACCAGGAAACCGCTCGGTCATCGTCGGCAGCGAACTGGTCAGTTTTTCTGCGCTTTGGACCTTATACCGCGCAGGTATCAAGCCTGTGGCGCTAGTGGATGAGCATCCCCGTCCTGTTGCCTTTCGCCTCAGTACGTTATTGGCCCATTTACTGAGAGTGCCCGTTCATTTTAACACTCGGGTCAGTCATATCTGTGGCAGTGAACGTGTTGAGGGTATGGACATTACCGATAAGCGCGGCAAAACAGTAAGGCTGGACTGCGACAGCGTCATTTTCACCGGCAAATTCGTTGGGGAATATACCCTGATTCTTAAAAGTCATTTGCAGCATGATAAAAAAACCGGCCGTCCTCTTTTTGATCAGCATGGTTGCTGTTCTGATCGCGACTTTTATGCGGTAGGGAATATGACGCATCCGGCAGATATGGGCGACCAATGCTATCAGGAAGGCTTGCAAGTAGGCAAAGCCGTGGCCCTGGCTCTGCAGGAAGAGCAGCCGACACAAACGGATAATCCGGTGTTGCCCATTGAACATCAGGATATTATCCGGATGTCGGCCCCGGCCGTCATCCGTCTGGGCGGCGAAGATAAAACGGCGACGCTGAACATCAGGGTTTCGCGGCCCGTCAGCGGTGAGGTTGTGGTACGCGACGGGCGACGGGAGCTGTACCGCCGGCGTCATCGCTGCATGCCGGAGCGCCGGATTCTGCTGAAAAATATCAATATTACTCACTTGACCTCAGACAGCACGCTGTCCATTTCAATTGAGTGAACCTGTGCCGGAAAAATGAGCAGATATATACCCTAAAACGACGAGCTGCGGGAAAGCCAACCTTGTGACCATAAAACCCGCAGCGGGAAGTTTTGCGGGTATATCCCTTGTCCTTCATGTTAAGCGCGTAAATTGCGGGAGCGGGAAATGATGTCCAAATAGCGAGTATAAAAAGGTTGTAAATCATTACGTTGCGGCGTGATGACCTCATGATTACCGTTTATCTTGAACGCATCATGATTTCCCAAGCCTTTTTGCGCGAGCAATGCCACGCCTTGCGCCGTCATTTCGCGGTTAACGGGGGAAACAATGTGTTTTTGAATCAGGTCAGAAAGGAATTGCTTAAAATACCGGTTCGATGAAAGCCCGCCGTCAACCGTGATGCTATCCCCTATCGGCTGCACCTTGTCCATGGCATTAATCACTTCCGCTGAGCGGACGGCAATCCCTTCAAGAATCGATTGAAGCATGTCTTTGCGCTCGGTTTCCAGGGAGAGCCCGGCCCACAGCCCTGCGGCAGAACGATCCCAGTATGGGCAGCCAAGGCCGGACAAAGCAGGCACAAACGCTAAACCGCGAGCGATGGCAGGCTGATTTGGAAAGTCAGAAAAATCTTCAATATCGGTGAACAGGCCGATTTTCCGCGCCCAGTTAATTGCCGAGGCTGCGTTATATACGCCGCCATCCAAACCATACACCGGCTCTTCTCCCGGCAGCTTCCAGCATAACGTAGGTAATAGCCCTGAATTTGCCGCATCGGGCACTGCATTACCGGTGATCGACTGCAAAAAGGCGCCGGTACCGAAGGTGATTTTCATCTGTCCGGGAGAGCGGCAGCCATGTCCATAGGTACCGGCAAATTGATCAACAATACAAGCCGTGAGAGGGGCGGTCTTTCCCGCCAGCGTCACATCACCAAAATACCCGATATTATCTTTAACGGCGGGCAGGGCTTCGATGGGAACGCCAAACAGCCGGCAAAGCGCGTCATCCCACTGCAGGGTTCTGATATTAAACAGCGAGGTCCGGGAAGCGGAGTTGTAATCCGTTGCGTGCGTGCCGCAAAGATGAAACAGGAAAAAAGCATCCATTGTCCCAAGACGCAACCGCCCATTACGGGCGAGTTTTTTCGCGTCCGGCACATTACGCATAATCCAGCCCATCTTACTGGCAGAAAAGTAGGTATCTAAAGGCAGCCCTGTTTTCTCACGAACCATCGCTTCCGCGCCATCCTCTTTCAACTGTCGGATGACCGATTCAGTACGCTGATCCTGCCAGACAATGGCATTGTATATCGGTAAACCACTTTGGGCATCCCATGCCACGATGCTCTCGCCCTGGTGCGCGAGGCCGATGGCATCCACCACGTTACAATCGCTGAGGCACAGACGGATATTGCCCAGGATCTCCATTGGATCATGTTCGACCCAGCCGGAATCGGGGGTAATTTGTTTATGGGCGATTGCGGCAGGGGAATGGTGCGTGCCGTCTTCTGAAAAAACGATGACTCGCGTACCTGTGGTTCCCTGGTCGATGGCAGCATAACGCTGATTGGGCATTAAAAATCTCGCGGCAGTAAGTTGACGGGTTTATGTTGTTATTAAGACTGATTTATTGTGATTTCACCACTTTTTCGTTAAAAAAACGCTTAAGGCACAATTAGGTATTTCAGATCCATAGGCCCCCTTTTTTTCTTTTCATTGTATTTAGCGTTATCGATCACATTCGCAAACAGTGAATCGGCCAACAATCTTTCAACCCTGAAATTCAAAGCGCTAATGGATTGATGTATGTTGGACGAAATTATCATTAACCAACTCCAAGCTATTGTAGGGAAAGATAATGTATTGATTGGCAGCGTTAATTTGACGACGTATAGCTATGATGCCACTGCCGATGTGCCCCATGCCATGCCTGAAGTGATTGTCATGCCTACCAGCACGGCGCAAGTGCGAAAGGTGGTGCAATTGGCCGCCTGGAAAAGTATTGCCATCTACCCGCGCGGCGCGGGAACCAATTTGAGCGGCGGAACTATTCCTCTTGACCATGGGATAGTCCTGTCGTTGCAAAAAATGGATCAGATTCTTGAAATCGATGCGGAGAATCTTACCGCCACCGTGCAGCCCGGCGTCGTCATCCAGGATCTTAACAATGCCATTGCGCCCTTTGGGCTGATGTATCCCCCCGATCCGGGCACCGTCACCACCGCCACCATGGGGGGCTCGGTGGCGGAAAACTCGGGGGGACTGCGCGGCTTGAAATATGGCGTCACCAAACATTATGTCATGGGCATGGAAGTCGTCCTGGCCAATGGCAACAGCGTGCGTTTTGGCGGTAAAACGGTGAAAAACGTCACTGCTTATGATTTTTCCAGCCTCTTTGTTGGTTCTGAAGGCACGCTGGGCATCATTGTTGAAATAACCTGCAAATTACTCCCCGAGCCGAAATTTCATAAAGCGATGCTGGCCGCCTTCAATATCATGGAAGACGCCGGTAAAACGGTTTCCGATATTATCAAGGCGCAGGTTATTCCCGCTACCCTGGAAATTATGGATAACATGACCATCCGTACGGTGGAGGATTTTGCCCATGTCGGACTGCCCACGGACGCCGCGGCGCTGCTATTGATTGAGGTTGATGGCATGGCCGAACTGGTGGTGGCGCAAGAAGCCGACGCGGTGATAAGGATTGTCGAAGAAAACCACGGTAGCTTGCATATTGCCAATTCAGATGAAGAGCGCGACAACCTCTGGTCCGCCCGACGGGCGGCATTGCCGGCGCTGGCGTCACTTAACAATACGGTGGTATTGGAAGACGCCACCGTGCCGCGCAGTCGTGTCACCGACATGCTGCTTGCGCTGGCGGAGATCGGGCGCAAGTACCGGCTGGTGCTCGGCACCTTTGGTCATGCCGGCGACGGGAATCTGCATCCCACCATCCTCGCCGATAAATATAACGCTGACGAGATGTCCCGGGTGCATCAGGCCGTCGAGGAGATCTTTGCCACCGCCCTGAAATTAGGCGGCACCTTATCGGGGGAACACGGCATAGGCATCGCCAAAATGCGTTTTCTAGGCAATGAGATTGGTGACTCTGGTCTCGAGCTCATGCAAGCCATTAAAAACGCCCTGGACCCCACCCATATGTTAAATCCCGGCAAGCTCATTCCCAGGGAAGAGAAGACTCATGTTTCCCGTTGAAAAGTCAATCCCGGTCCGGACCGTATACGACGACCTGGCGGCAATCCAGACTGAACTGGATAAGTGTATGCACTGTGGTTTCTGCATGGCCGTTTGTCCGATCTATAAAACCACTAAAACCGAATCCGGCGTGGCGAGGGGCAAGATAGGCGTTGCTGAAGCCGTCATGGCCGGCAATTTGCAGATTGATGATCAAGACGTCGTCGATATGCTGTTCAACTGCCTGGTGTGCAAGTCCTGTATGCAAACTTGTCCCACCAAGGTTGATTTTGGCCGAATCATTCTGGCGCTGCGGTGTGCCGTGGTGCGAGAGAAGGGATTGCCCTGGGCCAAAAAGGCGATATTCAGCACCCTGAAACATCAGGGGGTATTTGATCTGGGCATGAAAACCGGCGCGCGGCTCAGCGGCTTGTTATTTCGCCAGGCCGGGCAACAGGCCATCGCCCCCCGCGCGTCGCTGGCATTGCTGGGAAAATCGGCAGGGTTTGATCAAAACCGGCGGCTGCCGGCGTTAGCCAAAAAGCCCCTGCGGGATCGCCTGCCTGATGTCCTCCCGGTGGAAAATCCTGTTGCCAGGGTGGCTTTTTTTACCGGGTGTTCGTTTAATTATTTGTACCCCGAGGTAGGTGAAGATCTGGTGTCGGTTTTGCAGGAAAATAACATAGCGGTGGTGATTCCCCGGGATCAGGGATGCTGTGGCGTGCCCGTTCTGGTTCATGGCGATATAGAATCCATTCGCCGGCTTGGCAGAAAGAATATTGACGCGATGGACAACAGCGGCGTTGATTATATCGTGACCGGCTGCGGTTCCTGCGGGGGGGCCTGGCAACATGATTATCCGGAAATATTCAGGCAAGATCCGGTGTATGGGCCGAGGGCGGATTTTTGGCGCAGCCGTACCTATGATATTTCCACGCTGCTGACTGACGTCATCGGCTATCGCATTCCTCAAGGCCAGGTGAATGCCGTCATGACCTATCACGATCCCTGCCACCTGAAAAAAGTGATGAAGGTTTTCCGTGAACCCAGGGAGATACTGAAAAATATACCCGGTGTGATATTCAAGGAAATGGCCAGGGCCGACGCCTGCTGCGGCAGCGGCGGTTCGTATGTGCTAACGCATTTCAAAACATCGGTAGCCATCGCCGAAAGAAAAATCAACGATGTCAATCAAACCGCCGCGGATACTATTACCACCGGCTGCCCGGCCTGCATGATGCAATTATCCGATAACGTACATCGCTTCGGTCGCCGGCAAAAAGTCAGGCATTATATTTCTATTCTTGCCGAATCGTACCGCAAAGAGAAAGAGGCGGGGTTATAGCAATCGGTTGATTCTGCCTAACGCTAAGGTAGCGGCAACTTTTACTTCTTTTACAACGTCATTGGAAAGCAGCAAAAGGCGCTCTAAAATCTCAGGCTCGGGGTCTGCCGATTCAGCTAAAGCCTGAATGGCGGCAATTTTTACTTCCCTGATATTGTCGTTTGTTAATGCTATTAACCTTTTTTTTACGTCTGGCAACATATCAACTCTCCTGTTGGTAAAATTCAACGAGCAGACTTTATTTTATAGTTAGGAAAAAATAGGGCAAAACCGGACCTGGGGGAGCCTTCAATAGCAATTCCTCGCCGATCGTGTCAAATCGAACATTTCCCTAAAGCATTGGCGTGTGTTCCAACGCATCCACAATGCCACTGTGCGTCGCTACAGTAAGCCTCCGGGAAATGTAAAACTGCGCGCTAGTGCGCAAAAGGAAGCGCACATGGCGCGAATTGAAGGTTTCGTATTCGAGGAAGTGGCAGTTAAAGCCGGAGGGGCTACAAATCCATGCCGAATCCCCTGCCTGGCCTGCCGGCTTAACCATGGTGCGGCACGCGAAAACGCGCGCCCTTGGCCAATTGGCCTAGCCTGGAATCCGAAGATAAAGGATGTGCTGCGGGATAAATTTTTGCAGATGGCGGCAACTGCAATTCTTCCCAGGCAGGGCAATGCGCATTCATTTAATCGGAATCACACAAAGTCTTTTTGGACTACTACATATGGCAGTCCATATTATCCATATAAAAATTAATCAAAAAGCCAGCGGTATTAAATTTCGTTAGCAGATGAGGCTACTGATATAAAAGGCAATGATATGCCTAACATATTCAAATGTATTTAATTGATTAGCTTATATAATGTCAAACTGATTTTACCACTTCATTTTACCTTTTAATTTTTTCAACCCATCTTGTGCTTGTTTGCCAATTTTCTTACCCGCCTTATCTGCTTGATCAAAAACACGGTCTCTCTCTCTTCTCAACTTTTGTTCAAGGGATAAAGCTTTTTCTTCCTCAGTCTCAATGCCGATATCCTGCTGTAATCGATCCTTCAGTGATTTCAACGAATCCTCTAATTTACTCTCTTCTTGGAGGATATAGGGAGTATTGCTAAGACCTAAATCAAATTCTACTTTTATATCTCGGCAGGGACGAGAAGCTTGTTGTATTAACTCCTCAACCTCTTGCGGATTACTTACGCTCATGAGCGAAGAATTAATTTTTTCAAGATTATTTTTTGAAAAATTTATAAAATCCTTGATACTGACCTTATCGGTATGATTGCTGACGGATTCCAAATTGGAGATAAGCGCTGCAAATCTTTTGGGTAAATTGCTGTTGTGGCTGATGATAGTGCTATCTTGGCCTGGCGCAATGTTACTAGTGGTACAATTATTAATATCCATAATGTCATTTCCCTGAAGCTAATTAATTCATAAAAATAACAGGGTTAGATTAAATGAATGGTAAATAAACTTCGCTTTTTGGACACGAAACATATAAACATGATCAATGAAAACATTATTTTAAAAATAAATGAAAGAGTTTAATAATATGGTTTATGGGCACATTATTCAGCGAGACAAATTAACTTTGCCGCTGAAATTTATATAAGATAAGCGTCCGGTAAACCGGACGTACCCATTTTGCCGCCGGTGTTACTGCTGCGGGACGGCGTTGAATGCCGAATCCCCGTCTTCAGCGCTGTGGGCTTCCCCCTCCGCCACCGGAGCGCATGAATCCCGCCGGATAAACTGGGTCGGCATCATCAGCCGGCGGGATTCCAGTTCGGGATTGGCGATGCGCTCCAACAGCAGTTCCGCCATATGCCGTCCCATTTGCTCGGGGAACTCCCGGATGGTGGTCAGGCTGGGGTAGAGCAAATCCCCCACCGTATCGTTGCAGCCCACTACGCTGATGTTTTCCGGGATGCGCAGGCCCTGTTCCCGCAGCCCCTTATAGACGCCACAGGCGCTGGAGTCGTTGCCGGCGAAGATGGCAGATACGGGTTCGCCGGTGGAGAGCAGATATTTGGTGCCCAGATAGCCGATTTCGGTGTCATCTTCCGAATCGATACTGCTCAGCCTGGGGGTGAGCGACGCCTCTTCCATGACCCGGCAATATCCCTCGTGATAGCGGGCAAACCAGGGCAGGCGGGTATTGCCCACAAACCAGATATCCCGATGGCCCAGGCTGATAAGATAGCGGGTCACGTCTTCGCCGCCGCGCATCTCATCGGAGAAAACCACGTCGTTCTTCAGGGTGGGAAATTCCCCGAGGATATTGCTGCCGAGCACCACATAGCTGATGTTCTTTTGCTCCAGCAATTCGATGAGATTCGGCGAGGGATTTCCCGCCAGGATGACGCCGCGCACCATCTCCCGGCGCTGTAACAGCTTGGGCAGATGCAGCTCCCGCGAGGTGGCATTGGGGGGATAGGACAGGGAAACAAAAAACAGATCCCAGCCATGGGCGGCGCAATAGGATTCGGCGCCCGCCAGGATGCAGGCGTGAAAAGGCGGCAGCATCGTCCGGTTACTGAGAAGAAAGACCAGGGCGCCGGACTTGGACGGCTGTGGGGTGTCGATATTGAGCCGGTCGGCCGCGTCCAAAACCTGTTTGCGCATAGCCGGGTCGACGCGGGCATTGCCGTTCAATACCCGTGACACCGTGGCGATACTGACGTTTGCCTCGGCAGCGATTTCACGAAGGCCGGGACCGCCGTGTTTAGACTTACGCGTTTTTGTCATGGCTCTGGGTCCTGTATTGCCGTTTTTCCCGATAGGTGATGATATGCGGGAAGATTGCGTTTTGAGAAAGATTACTTAGCGTGAAAGTAAATTGCAAACGCAAACTTAAGCTAAAGTTATTCCCTCCATTGCAGTAAAGCTGTACTGCACAGTGAGCGTTATAATCGGTCATCCCATTGATACGCCGGTATTCTCCCGTTAACCCTCAGACCGTTAATGAAATTTAAGATCGCTATAGCATAAGAAGGTTATACACAACTGCATGTAAATTTACTGGCTATGATAAGAAAAATGTATCTATAACGAGTAATTTTACCATTGACGCTTTTTCTCCTCGATTGTACCTTGGTTTAAAATTCATACAGCCAGTCCTGCCCGAAGAGGAGCGAATGATTAAAATTCATAAATTTGCCGCCAAGGTACAAACCGCCGGCGCGGCTGCATCGGCCGGAGCGGCGGCAATCGTCGCGGCCATCGGGAAAAGCGGCAGGGCGAACATTGTCTTAGCCACCGGCGCCAGTCAATTTGAAATGATCGAGGCGCTTATCGGGCACGAGGAGATTGACTGGTCCCGGGTCACCGCCTTCCATCTTGATGAATATATCGGTATGCCGCAAACGCATCCCGCCAGCTTTCGCCGCTATCTCCAGGAGCGTTTTGTCTCCAGGCTGCCGACGCTTGGGGCTTTTCACTTTATCCGGGGCGACGCGGCGGATGTGGAGGAAGAACTGCAACGCATCGGCGGCCTGCTGGATAAACATCCTATCGATGTCATGTTCGCCGGCATCGGCGAGAACGGCCATCTCGCCTTCAACGACCCGCCGGCTGATTTTACCTCCACGGTGGCTTATAAGGTGGTGGATCTGGATGAACGCTGTCGCCGGCAGCAGTTTGGCGAGGGCTGGTTCGCCACCCTTGAGGAGGTTCCCCTGCGGGCCATCTCCATGACGGTGCAACGCATTATGGCCAGCAAGGCGGTGATCCTCACGGTGCCGGACGAACGCAAGGCCGAGGCGGTGCGCGGCGTTGTGGAGGGGCCGGTGACCAATGCATGTCCCGCATCCATTTTGCAGCAGCATGATAATTGTCAACTGTTCCTTGATGGTCCCGCGGCAAGCCGGCTGACCCGCTAACCCTGGGAAACGAAGAACCTGAGTTAACACTGATTAAAGGAGTGGAGTCGTGAAAAAAAGCAGCATTGCCCTTTGCCGTCTGGCCGCACTGGCGGCTACCGTGGTTCTCTCGTCTCTCGCCGGTTCGTTTCAGGCTTTCGCGGAACCCGTTACCATTAACGTTATCGATGTGGCCGGCGACCTGCAGATAAGCCAGCCCGCGTTCGATAAATTCAAGGCCGAGCATCCCGAACTGGTGAAGAACTTTGTCTTCACGCAGGCCACGGCTCCCGAACTGGCCGGCAAGCTGAAGGCGCAGCAGGATGCCGGACGGGTGGACATCGACTTTGTCCTTACCGGCAACGATGCCCTTGCCGCCGGGATGGGGCAAGGGTTGTGGATGCAAATTCTGCCACAATACCAGAGCATGTTTCCGAACATGGAGCAGCTCTATCTCCCTGGTGCCTACCTGATGCAGAAAATGGCCCGGGGACAAGCGTTTGTGGTGGATTGGACGCCGTCCGGCCCGCTGCTTGAGTACGCGCCGGATCGGGTGAAGAATATGCCGGACACGGCGGAAAAACTGCTGTCCTGGTGCAAGGCCAATCCCGGCAAATTCATGTATGCCCGGCCGTCCAATTCCGGCCCGGGCAGGACCTTTGTGATGGGTCTGCCCTATTTGCTCAAAGACAAGGACCCTCTGGATCCGGTCCACGGCTGGGACAAGACCTGGGCCTATCTCAAGCAGCTTGACGGCTGCATTGAATACTACCCCGGCGGCACCACGGCAACCATGAAGGAGCTGGCCGAGGGCACCCGCGATATCATCGCCTCCACGGGAGGTTGGGACATCAATCCCCGCTATTTGGGCATCGTGCCGGCGGAGTATAAGGTCGGCACCCTGAAGGGATTCCATTGGGTGGGAGATGCCAATTACATGGCCATACCCAAGGGGATCGCGAAAGAAAAACTAGATGTAGTGCTGCAATTAATGGCCTTTATCCTGAAACCCGAACAACAGGCCTTTATGTACGATCACGGCTATATGTATCCTGGTCCGTCCATCAAGGGCGTCACCCTGGATATGGCTCCGGCCGACAGCCAGGAGACGATCAAGACCTTCGGGCGGCCTGAATACGCCGGGCTTATCGCCAACAACCCCACCGAGCCGCCCCTGGACGCCAAGCAACTGGTGGCCATGTTCGATAAGTGGGATCGCGACATCGGCGCGGCAAAGATGCAGAAATAGGGAATAGGCGGAAGATGGCGGGCCTGGCTGCGGCCCGCTCTTTAGATACCGAACTCAGGCTGAGGCAGTGAACAATGGCAATTACATCACGGGATTTTCGCGAACTGCGCCTGGAGCATATCAGCCGCGCCTTCGGCAGCCATAATGCGCTGCGGGACGTGACGCTGACGGTAAAACGCGGGGAGTTCATTGCGCTGCTCGGTCCGTCGGGCTGCGGTAAATCCACCGCCCTGAATTGTCTGGCGGGCCTGTTGTCCCTGAGCGGGGGCGGCATTTGGCTCGATGATCGCCGTATCGACATGCTCAAGCCGGAGGACCGCGGCTTTGGCATGGTGTTTCAGAACTATGCGCTGTTCCCGCACATGACTGTCCGGCGCAACGTGGGCTTCGGCCTGCAAATGCAGGGAGTGGCGAAAGCCAAAATGGATCTTAAGGTGGAGGAATCCCTGAACGTGGTCAGGCTGGCGCAGCAGGCCGATAAATTGCCGGCCCAGCTCTCCGGCGGGCAGCAGCAGCGCGTGGCCATTGCGCGCGCCATCGCGGTGGAGCCGCCGCTGGTGCTTATGGATGAACCCCTTTCAAACCTGGATGCCAAGCTGCGGCTCGAAATGCGCGGCGAAATCCGCCGTATACACCGTTTGCTGGGGTCCGCCACCATTTACGTGACGCACGATCAGGACGAGGCCCTGTCCCTCGCCGACCGGATCGTCGTGCTGCGCGATGGCGGCGTGCGCCAGATCGGTACGCCGCACGATCTCTACAATCGGCCGGCCCATCTTGATGTGGCGGAGTTTATGGGATTTCGCAACGCGCTGCCCGCGCGGATCCTGCGCAAGCAGGGGGATGACGTAGAAATGTCACTCTCGGGCGCAACCCTATGGGGCCGGGGGATGGACGCCACGGACGCGGGAGAGGTGGTGGCCGCCATTCGTCCTTCCGACCTGGTTCCGATGCCGGAGGGTGCTATCGGCGCGACCGTGACCGGAATGGAGTATTCCGGCGAAAATTTTCTCGGATCCGGCCGGACCGCTGACGGATACGAGGTCTTTTTCCGGGCGCGGGACGCTATGGCCCCGGGTGCGACGGTGCGCTTGGGGGCGCCCGCCGATCGTGTGCTGGTTTACCCACGGGAGAACGTGCAATGAAGCCGGCCGGCGCTGAAACCCTGTACACCCAGCGAAGCCGCAGGCTGGCGGACTATGGTTTTGACGGCGTGACGCTGCTGATTTTGCCGGCGGCGCTGTTCCTGCTGCTGCTTTTTATCTATCCGTTTCTCTATGGACTGGTGCATTCCTTTATGCCCAAGAGCGGGCAATGGTATGCCAACTACGCCAAATTTTTTTCCGATCCCTATATTTATCAGACGATTTGGCTGACTCTGCAGCTCGCATTCCCCGTCACGCTGGTGAACGTGGCGCTGTCGGTGCCCATCGCCATGCGGGTGCGGCTGATGCGCCATCAGCGGGTGCTGACCACCATTCTGGTGATTCCCATCACCCTCGGCACCGTACTGGTGGCCGACGGCCTGCTGAACTACCTTGGGCCGCAGGGCTGGTTTAACCGGGTGCTGGTCACCGTGGGACTTATCGATCATCCGGTGCGCCTGGTCCACAACTATACCGGTGTCTTCCTGTCCCTGATCATCACCGGCTTCCCCTTCACCTTCCTGCTGGCCCTGTCGATGATTTCCGGTATCGACCCGGGCCTGGAGCAGGCGGCCGCCACCCTCGGCGCCCGGGCGCGCCAGCGTTTCCGGCATGTGATCCTGCCGCTTATCCTGCCCGGCCTGGCGGTTATCTTCTGCCTGTCTTTTGTGGATGCATTTTCGGTCTTCCCCTCCGCCGTTATCTTGGGGGCGCCGGCGGGGGAGACGCGGGTGATCTCCATTGCGGCCGCGCAGGCGGCGTTCGAGCAGTACGACTACTCCTTCGCATCGGCTATCGCCATGATCATGGCTGTCGTCCAATTTGTTATCGTCGGCATCATTCTCACGGCGCGCAGCCTGTTTTATAAAGGGCCCGCGGGTGGGGGCAAGGGATAAACCATGAACCTGGAAAAGCTGCTATGAACCTGGAAACTACCCTGGACAGGCTGTGGAAGATTGCCATCTGGGCCTTTGTGGCCTTTTTCATCCTTAATCTGCTGGCGCTGATTGCCACCGTAGTGGTGAACTCATTCGGCACCCGTTGGTTCGGCACCTGGCTCCCGGCCGGCTTCACGTTCCGCTGGTACTTTTCCGCCTGGCGGGAGTTTCAGCTGGGGGACGTGCTGGTGACGACGTTCCAGATCGTCGGCACGGTGGTTGTGCTGTCGGCGCTGATCGGCGTGCCTGCCGCCTACGGGCTGGCACGGCGGAACTTCCCCGGCAAATCGCTGGTGATGGCGCTGTTCCTGTTGCCGCTGCTGGTGCCCCCCATCACCTTCGGCATTCCCCTCGCCACCTTACTCTATCGCCTGGGTCTGGCGGGCACCATGAACGGCGTTATCCTGGCCAATCTCGTGCCCACCGTGCCTTTTGTCGTGGTGCTGATGATACCGTTTATCGAGCAGATCGATCCGCGCATTGAGGCGGCGGCCCATGTCTTCGGCGCCAATACGGGCAAGCTGTTCATGCATGTGCTGATTCCCATGCTGTTGCCCGGCATCCTGGCGGCAACCCTGCTGTCCCTGGTGAGGACTATCTCCATGTTTGAACTGACCTTCCTCACCGCCGGCCCCAGCAGCCAGACGCTGGTGGTATCACTTTATTATTCCGTTTTCGCCGCCGGGGTGAGGGCCGGACAATCCATTGACGCCATGGCCGTTATCTACACCGTGAGTTCGCTTATCTGGCTGATTGTGGCGCTGCGCTTCGTCAACCCGACGCAGATCGTGGCGCGGGCGCGCAAGAGCCCGACTCTGTAAAGGCATGAATATATCGACAGGCTGCTTGTGACACGACGCGGCCGTGGGGTATGGCGAACGGCCGGCGTCGCCGGACGTTCAGACTGCTGACAAACGTACTCGGAGTCGATCTGGCAGCTTGCCCCGGCAGGGCACTTTGTCAAAAAGCGCAACGTCCGGCGTTGCGGCCATTGCGGTTAAACCGCGGGTTGATCCGCCACCAGACGCAAAAGCGTGACTTCAGACGGCGCGGCCAGCCGTATCGGCGGCCCCCAGTAGCCCGTGCCGCGGCTGGTGTATACCCAAAGATCGTTGAGTTTGCCCAGCCCGTGCACAAACGGCTGCTGAAACCGAATGAAGAACATCCACGGCAGGAACTGGCCGCCGTGGGTGTGGCCGGATAATTGCAGCGTAAAGCCTGCCTCCGATGCGGCGGCCGCGCTGCGCGGCTGATGGGCCAGCAGCAGCCGGAACGGGATGTCCCTTGGGGCGCCTTGTATGGCTTTCTCCGGGGAGCTCATGTGCGCCGGGTCTACGTTGCCCGCGTTAAAATCCGTTACGCCGGCAACGACAGCATGCGCGCCGTCGTGGTTCACCACCACATGCTCGTTCATCAACACCCGGAAGCCCAGCCGGCGAAACTCAACGATCCATTCATCCGCGCCGGAATAGTACTCATGATTTCCGGTGACGAAAAAGGTGCCGTGCCTGGCCGATAACGCGCCGAGGGGCTGCGCATCAGCCGCCAGCCGGGGCACCGTGCCGTCGACCACATCGCCGGTGACGGCAATCAGATCCGCCTTGAGCCCATTCACCGTGGCGACGATTTTCTCCACATAGCCGCGTTTGATGGTGGGGCCGATATGGATGTCGGTGATTTGCACAATCTTGAAGCCATGCAGCGCCGCCGCCAGTCCCGGGATAGGGACATCGATAATCTTCACCGGCGCATTGCGGCGCGCGTAATAGACGCCCAGCAACGTGAGCAGTACGGCCAACGCCGGCACGCAGAGCGCGCTCACGGAGATGAAATCGTAAGGGGTTGACGCTATGCCCCGCAGGCGGTTCACGACGTAAAGCAGCAGCAGCAGGATATCGCGCAATACGGTCAGCACCAGCAGCGACGAGAACAAGCCTATGGCGAGATAGCCTATCCAAGCCAGCAGGTCCGACAGCGGCTGTTTTTTGATAGTGCGCGCGGCCATGCCCAGCGGGATCAGAAAAACGGACACAACCAGCAGCAGTCCTCCCAGCCATTTGTACGGGGCGCCCACCGGCAGGTCAGAAATGAGCCGCACGCCGATATACACATGCAAAAGAGTAATGATGCTGATAAGGCGAATGAAAAATGCGGAGCGAAGCATAGGTGATTTAACCTTAAAAGATATCCTGGTAAGAGTTTATGTGCCCTGACTGTCCCTGGAATCACGGACACTCCCTTGTTGTGGCCGCGCACCGGTGGGCACATTGCTGGATGGAAAGGCAGTGTTTTCTATGTTCTACGCTTGATCAGGGACAATGCGTTAACCAGGTGAGACTTGTCTGCATCGCTTAAATTAGGCGCATTCAATAAGCCAGAAATTTCCGACTTATCCTGTTCGCTAAAACGACCGACAAGTAATCGCTGGCCGATGGAATTCAGTATCACCTTGTCTTGGTCAGAAATCGCCTTCCTGACATCATCAAGGTTTTTAGGTCGCCAGTTCTGCTCAGGGCTGGATAACCAATCAGCAAGGTAACGGTATTGAATAGCCTTTGCAACATCCATCTGTGCCTGTATAAACGGCACCACAGACTGTGGATCCAGACCTGTGTCCCTCGCTTCTTCCTGTGCCAAAGCGACAACTTTTTGTTCCCTGACTAAATCTTCAACCGGTAAATGGTGTTCTGCCTTGTAACCTGCTACATCTTTCATTATGAGCATGCGCTCATTCAAGGCCGACGATAGAGGTAAAATTGGATTAGCCAAGACCGGGCCGGCAAAAACCGCGCCGGCTAGAAACAAAGATGACAATAACAATACGATACGACGCATCACTTCCTCAACGACGGTTCACAAAAAGAGAGAGTATAATCAGGATATTGCTGAATTGTTACATGACTTGCCGTTTTTGGACAACCCCAGATTAGTCAATACTTTCTGTACTACGGTCTCTTTAACGCCGCTTTAAACGCATCCGACACGCTCCAGAAACAGCAATCGTCGCTCGCCAGCCAATGGGGGCCGGCTACGCGAAACAGGTCGCGAAGATCATCCTTTACCCGCGCCAGCAGAAGCGTGCGCCCGGTTTTCGCCAAACGCACCTGGCATTCAAGCAAGGCATCCATTGCCGTGCTGTCAAAATCCGGACTTTCTTCAAGTGAAAGAATGACCACCCGGATGGCCGAATCCGCCTCGGCCAAATCGGCCACCACCGCCAGCACCCGTTCCGCGTTGGCAAAGAACAGCGGCTCCATGGGCCGCACCATCAAAATCCTCGGGTCTGTCTCGGTTTTCTGGTTTCTGGCCAAATCGACAAAATCATGGGTGCCGGGAATTCTCCCAAGGCGGGCAATCCGTGCGGCGGAGAACCGTTGCAGCAGGGCCAGTAAGGATAAGCCAACCGCAATCATCATGCCGTCGAGCACGCCAAACCCAATCACGGCCAGGGCGGCGGCCGTCGCCACGATTTCGTCGCGCCGAATGTGCCAAAGCCGCAGGACAGGCCCCGGATTGAGCACGTGAAACAAGGATGCGATAACGACGGATGCCAGCACGGGCGCCGGCACCAGCGCCACCAGAGAGCGGCCCCACAGGCTGAGAATGATCAATACTATCATGGCTGCGAGGCCGGCATAGCGTGTCCGCGCCCCGGCGGATTCCGCCGCGGAAGATGCGGAAAAACCCGCCCCTACCGGCATGCCGTGCAGCAGCCCGGCGACAGCGTTGGCGAAGCCCAGTGCAACCAGCTCGCGGTTGGCGACGACTTTGTCGCCGTGCAGCAGCGCAAGGCCGCGGATTGACCCCCAGGACTCGGCGAAAAGAATCAGAAACAGCGGCACCGAGAGTTCAATAATTCGTGACCAGTCATCAAGGGAAAGGGCGGGCCAGGAGAGTCCGGGCATCGCGATGGCGATGGCCCCCACCAACCCCACATGGTATGCCGGCAGGTCCACCAGCGCCGATAGCAGCACGCCGGCGGCAAGCACCAGCGCCGAAGCCGGGAAGCCACGCCATCGCCGCAAAACCGCCAGACTGAGCAGCGCCGAAACCCCCAGCGCCACCGACGCGATATGGAATTGCGGCAAGGCTTCGGTTAAATGCCAGATCAACGGCAGGATGCCGCTGTCTCCGTTTGGTGGCAGCGTAACGCCGGCGATGGCGGGGATCTGCTTGATGGTAATGGTCAATGCAATCCCAAAAGAAAAGCCGCTCAGCACCGGGCGCGAGATAAAACTCGCCAAGGCGCCGGCACGCAAGGCGCCGGCAACCAGAAAGCATAATCCGGCCCCGAGGATTGCCGCATCGGCCACCAGAGCGCCCTGGGGCACCTGCCGTTGCATTGAAATGATCAGCGCTGCCAGAATGGCCGCCGATGATGAGGTGGGCGCGACCATGGCGAACCGGCTTCGTCCCAGCAGGGCATAGATGCCAAGACCGACAATGGTGGCGACGATCGCGTGGTCCGGCGACAGGCCGGCAATAGCCGCATAAGCGATGGCCGAGGGCAGCAAGAGGCCGGCCACTGATATCCCCGCCAATACTTCTTGTTTCATTCTGAGACGGCCAAAAGTGAATTCGTTGTATATGCGTTTTTGATGCAGCACTCGCCAAAAACGATGGGATCCCGCATTGTCGTCTCCCTATCGCCATCGGAGCAGGCGGCAGGCTTGAGCTTTCAACAGTGTGTACCACATTGGGGTGAATGGCGCCATCCGACAATCGATGCGATAAGGAGGTAAAGAGGGGGAAAGGGGCGGGCAAACGCCCCGAGAAGTTATTTCCGGCCCAGTATAAAACCCAGCAGGAGACCGATGGTACCGATTGCAGCAAGCCCTACGAGCGGATATTCACGGACCTGGTCACGGGCCCCTGTGACCGCATCGTTAAAGACTTCCGAGACCTTAGCCGTAGCCTGCCGTGCCGCACCTTTTGCTTGTTGGTCAGGAGAATCCACCGCTTCGCCGAATTTTTTCTGGGCGGCGCCGGCGAGACCTTCAGCTTTGTTCTTCGCAGAGTTAGCCAAATCATCGAATGCTTCATCATTTGGTTTTGTAATATCTGACATAACTATTCCTCTTTTTATTATTCACAAGAATAAGGATAGTTAATATTTGCCAATTGTACTAATTGACAATAAATCCAGGCCATGGAAGGATAAAAAAACGGGGCGGCCTATTGTAGAAGGAAAAATAAGTGACTGAATATACTTTGATTTATGTGCCGGACCCCGCGCTGCGGGCTAAATCACAGCCTGTCTCTACCTTCGGGGCGGAGCTGCGGGAGCTTGTGGATAATATGGCGCGGGTCATGCGAGAGGAAAAAGGCGTCGGATTGGCGGCGCCGCAGCTGGGCATATCGCAGCGCGTGATTGTGTTGGAAGTGGCGCAGGCTCTGGAACGCGACGGTGAGCTCATTGAGCCGGTCCCCTTGACGGCGCTGATTAATCCGCAGATCACTCCGGTAGGCAATGATAAAGCCGAAGGCTGGGAGGGTTGCCTGAGCATTCCAGGACAACGCGGCTACGTCGAGCGCTGGCGCCACATTACCTATACGGCGCAGGATATCAATGGGCGGGCAGTGCAAGGGCGTGCAAGCGACTTTCATGCACGAATTATTCAGCATGAAGTTGATCATCTGGACGGCATATTATATACCGATCGCACTGACCAGGTTGAGACCTTCGTTCGCCCCGCGTCCTGATCCCTAATAAAAAAATTTCCCACCCGGACGTCGCTATTCCTTACGCGTTATGCTTAGCCAGCAATCGAAAGAGGACAAGCCCGACGGCAAGCCAAAATGCGGCAGAAATCAAGAACACGGCAAGCCAAGCTTTGCGCTTGAGCTCATGGTCGGTTTTGTTGTCCATTCAATTACCCGGTAAGTCAGCAGGTCATACTGATTTATCGGTTGTTTTCCAACTATCCTTTAATGTAAAGACGATTGCGCCGAGTCAGGCAGAAAAAACCGCCCAAGGTAGGAGCTCGGACGGAGTTTGTAGAAATAGCACTCTCAGAGCCAACCTCAAGCGCTATATAATTAGTATAGATATAATTTCGAATGTAACAAGTTATCCGGCAAATATAAAAAACCGCCGCAGCGGTTCGTCACGTTAACGAGATGATACAAAGGGTCACCGTATCAGGATATTTGCTCCTGACGGTACTTTTAAGGCTAGATGAAAAGGCTAGATGAAAAAGCTAGCTTAATCGTATAAAAACTAAATATATAATTATTTAATACATTCGCGGCAGGCGAAAAAATCAACCCGGACCGCCGTGTTTCTATGACCGGCGTGCCAACATGCCAGGATCATCAGCAGGGCTAATATGAATAGAGTTATTACCTGAATGCCGAGGTGTTGGCGAGAGCCGCGGCGGATTCACTTTCTCATCAATGACAATGATTAATATTACTTTTTATCCTCTTTTTTATCGCAATGATGCCCATTAAAGATTTTTTGGTACATTTTCCGTTCTATGACTAATATTAATATGGCTAATGTTATGGATTGATTAAATGCTGTCGTTAGCCATGAGTCGCAGAAATTTACCTTCACGCAACTGCGATCCGACAATAACAAGTCTGGCGATAAATGGAGATTTCAACATGATCGAAAATTCAACCACTGCACCTGGACATTACAACGATACATTGGTTGAGCCGGTAAATGGCGTTCCGCTCAAGCGTATTTCGTGGAGCGCCGTTTTCGCTGGTGTCATTATTTCAATGGTGGTCTATTTACTGTTGGCTATATTGGGTACCGCCGTCGGTGCCAGCACCATTGATCCGTTGAAAGAACAGAATCCCCTTGAGGGCTTAGGAACCGGCGCCGCCATTTGGACCGGCGCCAGTATGCTGATCGCCATAGCCGCGGGTGCTTACTTCAGCGGACGCCTGGCTCAGCGCGAAGGGGCGCTCCACGGGCTGTTAATGTTCGGCGTGAATACCTTGATTTGCGCCTGGTTCCTGATTGTGGTGGTCAATAGCGCCATGAGCGGCGCAATGAGTGTGGTGGGATCGGGGCTGCAAATCGTCGGCAAAGGTATTTCCGCCGCCGCGCCGCCGGTCACTCAAATGGTTAAAGATAAACTGGGAGAAAATAATATTAATCTCGACAGTTTACAGAATGAAATTGAAACCACTTTACGTCAGACGGGTAAACCGGAACTGCAACCGGAGAATCTGCAAAATAAAGCGCAGGGCGAAGCCAGCAATGCTCAAAATCAGGCATCTGATACTGCCAATCATCCCCAGACCGCGGATACCGATGTGGCTAATTTTATTCAAGGCCTGATCCAGCGTAATCAGGATACTTTCCAGGCCGCCGATCGCGATGCGTTGAAAAATATCATCAAGGCGCGCACCGGCAAGAGCGATCAGGAAGCCGACCAGACCGTCGATCAAATTGAAAAAAGCTATCAGCAGGCCCGTGCGCAATATGAACAGCTAAAACAGCAGGCGGAACAAAAGGCGCGGGAAGCCAGTGATAAAGCGGCTGCCGCGACGGCCAAGGCCAGCTGGTTCACCTTCTTCATGCTGCTGGTGGAAGCCGTTCTGGCCGGCGTGATGGGAATGGTGGGCCGTCGTACCCAGCCCCGCCCGGTGGTGGCTCAGCAGCGTCCGCTGTAAGTCTGCGGAGCTACGTCAAAGGGAGAGATGAATATTTCCCCCTCAGACTGCTGACAAAGTACTCGAAGTTAATAGGGAGAGATAGGCTGCCAGAAGAGTAAACCGTCCGCGCCCTGGATGGCGCGGATCGAGCCTCCAGGGATGGATTCACGGCGTGTTTACGATCTGGCAGCCTGTCCCGATCAGGCACTTTGTCGACAAACTCGGGGAGATAAATATACCTCCCCATAATGATTTTAGTTGTGAATGATAGGCAATAGGATGCTGTTTGTGGCGTGATCTATCTGTTCAGGCCCGCCGCGGGGAGGCCGTAACAGGATGACCTGAAAAAGATCGCCTATTTCCGTCCTCCATGCCCCCAGTAACTGACTTTCCCTGCTATTGTCGCGGGCGGACTGGATGCATCGGTCCGCCGTTTGTTTCAAGCTAAGTGCCGTCGCGCTGATTCGGCAGAGTTCATAAATCATATGCGCCTCCCGTTTTACGTGGCTCTAGTTACCTGCATTGCGTGTAAGAGTGAACTTTCTTGCGCTGTATTGCACGTTAGCTCCATTACAAAGGTGATCTCATGGGGTCATATCACTGTCCGCCCAGGGCCCTTTCGCCACGGAATCACGAATTATCAACTCCGCGATGAAGGTTTGGCGTTTGTTGATCTCCCCGCCATCCAGTATGTCGACAAGTTTATCAACGATGGCCGCGATCATTTCGGATACCGGAATCCGTACGCTTGAAAGCGACGGCCGGCAGTAGGGCGCCATGGGGATATCGTCAAAGCCCAGCAGGGAGACCTGGCGGGGTACGTCGATACCGGCATCGCTCAGCGCTTTTAGCGCACCGATGGCCATATCATCGTTGCTGGCCACCATTGCGCTGAAGGACACCCGTTTGTCGAGCAGGCTGTGCACCGCCGCGGCGCCGCTGGCGGGAGTCCATTTGCCCTGGTAGATGCGATCATTGTTTAACGGGATCCGGCGCCCCTCGAGGGCCGCTTTATAACCGGCCAGGCGCTGCAGGCCGGTGGGGGAATCCAGCGAGCCGGTAATAAATGCGATCTCCCGGTGGCCCTGCTCAAACAGAAAATTCACCGCGCGGAAGCTGGATTCCCGGTGATCGGTATATATGCAGTAGCTGTCATTTTTGAGCAGCTTGCGGTTGATAACCATAATGGGCTGTTTGTGCTGATGAATGATTTCATCAAGGGCATCAATACTGATAAACCGCGGATAGATAATAATGGCATCGCAGCGCAGATCCAATAAGAACTGGATCGCCGCCCGCTCCTCTTCGGCGCTGTGCTTGCCGTCCGCCAGAATAAGCTGGCGGCCGTGATCTTCCGTCATTCGCGCCACCTGGAACAGCAGTTCGCTGAAATAGGTGCCATGGTAAAGCGTGTTGGTCACCACCAGGCCGATGCTTTGCGATTTGCTGGTGGCAAGGTTGCGCGCCAGCAGGTTGGGGCGATAACCGCTCTCTTTGATGGCCTTGAAGACGCGCTCCTTGGTGGCAGGGCTGACATAACCGTTGCCTGACAATACCCGCGAAACCGTCGCTTTGGAGACGCCCGCCTTGTGCGCCACTTCGAGCATTGTCGTCATATCGTCTCTTCTACCACTTCACGTATTGTCGTCATATCGTCTCTTTTGCCAACAAAAGCTCGCGGCTCAGTTTATGTGATTTATGCCGGCGTTTCAGCAATCCCGTCATGTCGGCCCTTGGCCAGAACTCAGCGCTATTTTTTTATAGTACTGTTTTTAAAAGTAAAAATACAATCCACTGTGTAGACGGTCAATTTAGTGACAATGTTCACAAATTTAATATTTTGTAAATTTTATCTATTGCCAAATCTATATAAATTAATCATTCTTTTGTGAAACCGGTTTCTTATGTCAATCACTTCTTCTTGAATTTTTCATTGAGAAATCTCCGTATTTCCCGCTACTGCGAGATAAAAATTAAATGGCGAAGAACTACGCGGCAACCGCAAAATCCATTGTCGAAGCCATCGGCGGTTTCAGCAATATCGAGGCTTTAACCCACTGTATGACGCGCCTGCGTTTTGTGGTTAAACATACAAATCAGGTGGATACCGCGGCCCTGAAGGCCATTGATGGCGTGATGGGCGTGGTGCATAACGAAAGGCAGTGCCAGGTGATTATCGGCAATAACGTCGCGCTGGCCTACGCCGAAGTGCTCAAGCTTGGCCAGCCCGGGGGAACCGGGCCGGTGGCCGGACCGGAGAAAAAAAGCCGAATAACCCTCAGAGGCATCGGCGCCGGCATTCTTGACGCCCTGATCGGCACCATGTCGCCGTTGATTCCCGCGATTATCGGCGGCTCGATGGTGAAACTGCTGGCGATGATCCTGGATATGGCCGGGGTATTCGACAAGGGTTCGTATACGCTGGCCATTCTTAACGTCATGGGGGACGGCGCGTTTTTCTTCCTGCCCATCATGGTGGCCGCGTCCGCGGCGGTGAAATTTAAAACCAACCTGTCGCTGGCGATAGCCATTGCCGGCGTACTGGTTCATCCGGCGTTTATCGATCTGATGGCCAAGGCGGCGCAGGGGCAGCCGGTGGAATTCGCC
Organism: Sodalis sp. RH15; assembly: GCF_047324255.1. Classification (NCBI taxonomy): domain Bacteria; kingdom Pseudomonadati; phylum Pseudomonadota; class Gammaproteobacteria; order Enterobacterales; family Bruguierivoracaceae; genus Sodalis; species Sodalis sp. RH15. The sequence goes on along the minus strand of NZ_CP178738.1, from coordinate 4,646,124 downwards.
TATATCCCGGTAACCGCGGTGAAATACACCTATACGGTGATCCCGGCCCTGTGCATGACCTGGATACTGTCTTATATCGAAAAAGGCATTGACCGAATTACGCCGGCGGTGACCAAGAATTTCCTCAAACCGATGCTGATTGTGCTGGTGGCCACCCCCATCGCCATTGTCATCATCGGACCGCTGGGTATTTGGATCGGCAGCGGTATCTCCGCGGTGGTGTATACCGTCCACAGCTATCTGGGCTGGCTGTCGGTGGCCATTATGGGGGGGCTGTGGCCGCTGCTGGTAATGACCGGCATGCACCGCGTTTTTACCCCGACCATCATCCAGACCATTGCGGAAACCGGCCGGGAAGGGATGGTGATGCCGTCGGAGATCGGCTCCAACCTCTCCTTGGGCGGTTCTTCCCTGGCGGTGGCCTTTCGCACCAAAAACCGGGAGCTGCGCCAGACCGCGCTGGCGGCGGCCGCGTCGGCGATTATCGCCGGCATTTCCGAACCGGCGCTGTACGGGGTGGCGGTGCGTCTGAAGCGGCCGCTGATCGCCTGTCTCATCAGCGGATTTATCTGCGGCGCGGTGGCCGGCATCGGCGGGCTGGCAAGCCATTCCATGGCGGCGCCGAGCCTGTTCACCAGCGTACAGTTTTTTGATCCGGCCCACCCCATGAGCATGGTCTGGGTGGTGGGTGTGATGATTCTGGCGGTGGTTGTCTCGTTTATCACCACGCTGATTCTGGGCTTTGACGATCTTCCGCAGAGCGAGCCGCCGGCGGTTTCCGGCAATGCGCCACGGGCGGAGCCCGAAGTGAGCGCGCTGAAAGGCCAGACCTCCTGAACCGGCTTTTGCAAACCATGACAATTTAGAAAAAAGAGGTATTACATGTCCGACAGCAGGTTTCCGGCGGGTTTTTTATGGGGCGGCGCGCTTGCGGCGAACCAGTGCGAAGGCGCGTATCGCGAAGGAGGAAAAGGCCTGGCGACGGTGGATATGCTTCCCCACGGCCCCCACCGCATGCCGGTGAAGCTGGGTCTGGAAAAGCGTTATACATTGCGCGGGGATGAGTTTTACCCAAGCCACGACGCCATCGATTTTTATCATCGTTACCGGGAAGACATTGCCCTGATGGCGGAGATGGGGTTCACCGTCTTTCGCACTTCTATCGCCTGGAGCCGCATTTACCCTAAAGGGGACGAGACGGCCCCAAATCAGGCGGGCATCGACTTTTATCGCGATTTGTTCCTGGAGTGCCGCAAATACGGCATCGAGCCGCTGGTGACCTTGAGTCACTTTGATGTGCCGATGCATCTGGTCATTGAATATGGATCCTGGCGCGACCGGCGCATGGTGACGTTTTTTACCCGTTATGCCCGCACCTGTTTTGAGGCGTTCAACGGGCTGGTGAAGTATTGGCTGACCTTTAATGAAATCAATATTCTGCTGCACAGTCCTTTCTCCGGGGCCGGGTTGGTGTTTGAAGCGGGTGAGAACCCCGAGCAGATAAAATACCAGGCGGCCCATCATGAGCTGGTGGCCAGCGCCCTGGCGACCAAAATCGCCCACGAAGTCAATCCTGGAAATCAGGTGGGGTGCATGCTGGCGGGGGGCAATTTCTATCCCTATACCTGTAAACCGGAAGACGTCTGGGCAGCGCTGGAAAAAGATCGTGAAAACCTGTTCTTTATTGACGTGCAGGCGCGGGGCGCCTATCCGGCTTATGCTGCGCGCGTGTTCCGGGAAAAAGGCGTCAGCATCGTTATGGAGGAAGGGGATGCGGCGATTTTACGCCGGCACAGCGTGGATTTTGTCTCTTTCAGCTATTACGCGTCCCGCTGCGCCGCCGCGGACATGGATGAACACAACACCAGCGCCGCCAACGTTGTAAAATCATTGAAAAATCCGCATATTGCCGCCAGCGAATGGGGGTGGGGAATTGATCCCCTGGGACTGCGTATCACCATGAACATGATGTACGACCGTTATCAGAAGCCGCTGTTCCTGGTTGAAAACGGCCTGGGCGCGCGGGATGAAATCAATGAAAACGGGGAAATCATCGACGACTACCGTATCGGCTATCTGCGTGAGCATATCGGCGCCCTGGCTGATGCCATCAAAGACGGCGTCCCGGTGATGGGTTATATCATGTGGGGATGCATTGACCTGGTATCCGCGTCTACCGGCGAGATGAGCAAGCGCTATGGCTTGGTGTATGTGGACCGGGACGATAACGGCAAAGGCACCCTGTCCCGCAGCCGGAAAAAATCCTTTTACTGGTATAAAAAAGTCATCGCGTCCAATGGCGGCGACCTGGCCTAATGCCGATCCGTGTTTACCCGGCGCATGGGTGCGCCGGTCCACGTTATGAAACTCTTAACTGAATGATGCATTAAGTGTCCATGTGAAATGCTTTTTATTGACCTGCCTAATTTTTTTAATGCTTTGCTAATAACACTTGCAAGTTTATAAATCAGCCGACTTATCAAAATTATCGGGATAACTGGGAAAGTATATTTTAGAACTATACCCTATATTGTCTGGTTAATTATTATAGGCTTGTCTGTAAAGCGACGCGCTGGAATAAACTATTTGCCTATAACCAAGGTAGGCCTTATAGTGTTTCAAAATGCTTAAGACCCGATAAGAATGTTAGCTTAAAGGTTTGATGTTTATGCTATTGATATATTGATAGCAAGCATGACTTATTGTTTTAATCCATCTCAGAAAGGACTCACCATGAATGAAATCAATACGCCAAGGACTTGGAGTTGTTTTCCCTGTTGCTCATTATCAAACACAAGGGAACCCAATACTTCCCAAGATTGGGGTATTCACGTTCAGGGGGCAGCGAATACCGCCTTCCCCCCCGCCGCTTCCGCTGAAGGTCCTGTAACAACTCAGCCAGGCGAACGTTTCTTGACGGCGGTTGGGACGATACCGAACCGGACCGTGGCCAGTACGACTGCCCAGCCGGCGGAGCGCTTCCAGCCTTCGGCGGCCAGGGCGTTCGGATCATGTGAAGACATTATCGGTAGCCGAAGGGTGGGCAACGTCAATATTCTGGCTACCGGGGGTATTCAGCCAGACAGCTTTATAAAAGATTTTACCCAGCGCTGCCAGGACAGTATGTTTGACTTGGCGGGCAGCCATGCCAGCGCCGTCAAGCAGCGCTTTGAACAAAATTACGGCCGGGATATTTTGCATGATTTCAAAGATTATGCGGTAGTGAATTTCATTATAACTGAATATATCAAACGGCATGCTGATGTATCTCCAGAGGGAGTTCGTGGATTTGAGAAGATTAAAAAAACGTTTGGCATCCTATTAAAAACGGATCCTTTAAATAGAAAATCAATTTTTTCTAACTCCAGAAATACCGAAAATCGGGACAAATTGGAGAAAATATCTCTGTCCATAAAGCAATGCATTGAGCTTTTATTTAATAAAAATGATTTCGGCCCTGGTGATTTTATGCTGCAAGAGCTGGTTCTCGATTTTATTTTATTATTTCACTTTTCAAAAGAAAATGTGGATGTCAAACAGATTTTAAATCGCAAAGAAATGCTGAGGTTTTTGATATCACCGTATAGAGCCTCGTTAGCAAAGGGTCGGGACTCGCGTATAAACGGTTACTCTAGAGGTGATAATAGGGGATATATCAGCGTCATAGCATCAGATCTTGACTATATCCGTAATAGTGTGGCAGAGCTGGTCTTGACAACAACATCTTTTAGAGAAAAGTTAGCCAAAACATCCTTTCAGGATATTTTGGCTTTGGGCCAGTCTGTGAATGAGCAGTCGTCCGCGCCTTGATTGACCTGACTTCCCCCCTTTCACTGTTGCAATGCGGCCGGTAAGGGCGTCGGTTCAAAATTATTTAAGTACAGACACCATGGCATCGCCACGGCCGCCGTGGCCGCCGTGACCATGCCACCAAGGACAGCCATTTAGGGACACGGTGATTGCAATAATACCGATACACATCAGAAAACGTCGCATAGTTAACTCCTTTTAAAGGTAGTTCAAGTATTATCCATAAAGAGAATTAATCAATGCGGCCAGCCTGTTTATTAAAGAATTGCAATGTGCCCGCCGGCGAACGAATCGCTCGGACGCCCGGCATGTTCTTCATTCAACAGCGCATTTATCGAGGACAGCGGCCTGTGTGTCATCAGACTGCTCGGGGTTTTGCAGGTAATGATAGACCGCATACTGCCCGCGCACTTTGCGCCGCCGTCCGCGCTGGACATAGTGGTTACTCATCCCCTGATCGAGGATGCGCGCTTTTACCGTGTCGCTGAACAGCAGGTCAAGAATATCGTTTACCTGATTGCGCAATTCATCGCTGAGCAGTTCCACGCCCACTTCGATACGGTTATCAATATTGCGGGTCATCCAGTCGGCGGAAGAAAGAAACAGCCGGGGGACACCTTTATTATGGAACTGATAGACCCGGTCGTGTTCAAGGAAACGATCGAGGATGCTGATAACCTGGATATTCTCGCTGACGCCCGGCACACCCGGGGCTAGCGTGCACATGCCGCGTACCAGCAGGCGAACGGGCACGCCGGCGGCGGAGGCGGCATACAGCCGCTCTATCAATCCCGTATCCACCAGGTTATTGACCTTGAGCCTGATCCCCGACGGCAGACCGGCGGCGGCGGCGGCTATTTCGGCATCGATTAACCGGTACAGCCGGATGCGGGCATTCAGCGGGGACACAATAAGCCAGTTGAATTTTACCCGACGGTAGGGATTCTCGATAAAACTGAACACCTGCCGCACTTCGTTGGTGATGCGTTCATCTTTGGTCAACAGAGCGTAATCCGTGTACAGCCGGGCGGTGCTTTCGTTGAAATTGCCGGTGCCCAGATGGGCATAGCGCACCAGCTTACCGTCTTCGAGGCGGCTGATGAGAAACAGCTTGGAATGTATTTTGAGCCCCGGCACCGAAAAAACGACCTGCACGCCGGCGCTTTTCAGCCGGCGCGACCATTCCAGATTGGCTGCTTCATCAAAGCGGGCCTGGAGCTCCACCACTACCGTCACCTTTTTACCGTTGCTGGCGGCATGAATCATGGCGTCCATTACCCGGGAATGCCGCGCGACCCGATAAATATTGATCCTGATGGTGACCACGCTGGGATCGAAGGAGGCATGACGCAGGATTTCAAGCGTATGTTCAAAGGTATGGTAGGGGTAATAGAGCAGGATATCCCGTACGCTGATGGCGTCGAACATATTGCGGTAACCGGTGAAATGCGGGTGTTGCAGCGCGGGTAGGGGCTCGTTCACCAGCCGTCGCTTGCCCATATCGGGAAAGCGGATGAAGTCGCGGAAATTATGATAGCGTCCCCCGGCGATCACCGAGTCGTGATCTTCAATGCCCAGTTTGTCATACAGCATGGTCAGCATATCCGCCGGCATATCACGCTGATACGTCAGGCGCACCGGCTCCGCTTTCAGCCGCTGTCTGAGTCCGGAAGACATCATTTCGGGCAGGCTGGTATCGGTCTCCATGGTCAGGTCGAATTCCGCATCGCGGGTCATTTTCATCGAATAGGCCTGGATGGTATCATAATCGAAGAACACGCCGAAAATGTCATCCAGGCAAAGACGCATCACGTTATCCAGCAGGATCAGCGGCCTGCGGCGCCGCGATCCGGCGTCGGCGGGCAGGGAAATAAAACGCGATGTCTTGTCGGAAGGAATCTCCAGCATGGCATAGCGCGCCGACGCGCCCTGGATCATTTCCACCACCAGATAGGTGTATTCATCACGCAGGAAGGTGACCAGGCTGGTATCGGGTTCAATCAATATCGGAAAAAGCAGCGTTCGCAGCGACTGGCGAAAATAATTTTTCAGCCATTGACGCTGCGCTTCGGAAATCTGGTTTTCATTCAGCAGAAATATCTGGTTGCGCGCCAGTTCACGGAGCAGGTCATTATATAAAGCGTCGAATTTATCGTTGCTTTGCCTGATGCGCTGTTGTACCTCGTTCAGTAGCCATATGTCGGTATCCGTTTCCAGGGCCTCGCTGATGAGTCGCCGCCGCCGCAAATCGGCAAAGCGGACCTTATAAAACTCATCGCGGTTGCTGGAGTAGATGCCCAGGAAGCGGATACGCTCCACCAGAGGGTTGCGGGGATCTTCCGCTTCCTGCAATACCCGTTCGTTGAAGGCGAGCCAACTCAATTCCTTGTCCATATGAATGTTATGGGGCACGGCAACTCCTTGTATAACAGACAATGATGAGAGTTATTATGGGAGTCGTTGATGACAATTATTCGTGTCTGGCCTCAGATTCATAAAAATATTTTAATCTCGTCATGTGCCGACCGGATACCCGGTCAGCGCACCCAAGCCGGGCGCAAAGCCGGTTCAGGCTGGGGCAATCAGCGCATTGAGTCGTTCAATGGCGCAGCGGACCGCCAGCCGGCGGCCCAGACGGTCGTACCACTGCACAACATGGGGATGGTTATCCTGGGCGATTCCGGCGGTTTTCCGCCGTGCCGGCGCGCTGTCTTGGAAATATCCGCTGGGTTTATTAAAAATAATCCCCTGCATTAACTCGAAAATAGCTAAAACGCCATTATTAGGCAATTGCCATAATAATCATAGGCGCATGTACAGTCGGCACAAAATAGCCTAAAGAACGGGACGAAATGGCCGATAGCATGGTTGAACATTTTATTATGTATTAGTCGTCTGGATAGGTTAATTTATATGGAAAGCTATTATGATTAATTTAAAAAGTAAAATAAACAGCTTTAAAGTATCCCATAAGCTCTACTTGGGATTTGGCATTATTTTATTATTGGTGGTTATTTCCTCAGGATTGAGTGTCCAACGGTTTAAGTCCATACGCGATATTTATGAAAAAACCAATTTAATCTATAATATCAATATCGATGTCTTCCAGGTTAAAGTCAATCGCGTTAAATATCTGTATTCCCTTGATGACGGCGTACGCAAGGTGATGGCCGGGTTTATCGATCACGCCACCTTGCTGACGCAAGAAGCACAGGCGTTGCCCTGGGATAAAACCTCCCGCGATAATCTTGATGGTATTGCCCTGTATCTCGGCGATTTTAATAAATCGTTAGAGAATATGAGCGCTTACGCCAAGAAAATGGTTGAGATTAAATCGCAATTGCATGACCTGTATAGTGAGAATGCCATCGACGCCTTCAAAACCGCCTTGCTTACCCAGACACTGGGTGCGGATTTGGAGAATAAACTCAATGGATTTGCCTTATCTTTTAGTGAAATCAAAGAAAACGCCTACAATCTGCAGTTGAAAGGCAACGATGATGCCCTGGCCCTGTTGCAAAAAAATTATGCGGATGATGAGAAAAAATACCAGGACTTGGCCGCCATCCTGACTCCGGAACAAAAATTGCAGCTCGATACTTTGTGGGGTTATTTTGGCCGATATAAGAATCTCAGCGAGACCTATTATACAAACTACAAGAATTTAAACGCGGCCGAAAACAACGTCAAGGCCGCCGGGGATAAGAGCAGTGCCGCGGTTAAAGTCATTATCAATGCCGTGCAGAAAAAAAATGATGCATTGGCCTATGGGTCGGCAGGCATTACCATTATTATAGGCTTTATCGCAGTGATTTTCGGCGTTTTGGTTTCCTGGTATATCACCCGGCAAATTACCCGGCCGGTGCTGAACAACCTGGCGGTTGCCGAGCGTATCGCGGATGGCGATCTCAGCGGGTCGATAACCTCCGATCGTAATGATGAACTGGGGCAGCTTACCGCGTCCATGGCGCGCATGAATGCCAAGCTGCGTACGATTATTTCCGATGTGCGCGACTGCGTCGGCACCGTGGCGTCGTCGGCGGCTAAAATCGCCATGGGCAACACAGATCTTTCCTCACGCACCGAGCAGCAAACCACCGCCGTGGTGGAAACCGCCGCCAGCATGGAGCAGCTCACCTCGACGGTGAAAAACAATGCGGAAAACGCTAAACATGCCAGCCTGATCGCCGGCGAAGCCACTCAAAATGCCCAGCAGGGCGGTGAAGTGATGAAAAATGTCGTCACGACCATGGACGCCATTTCATCCAGTTCAAAGAAAATCTCCGATATTACCGCCGTCATCAACAGCATTGCTTTCCAGACCAATATTCTGGCGCTTAACGCGGCGGTGGAAGCGGCGCGCGCCGGTGAACAGGGCCGCGGATTCGCGGTGGTGGCCAGCGAAGTGCGCAGTTTGTCGCAGCGCAGCTCACAGGCGGCGAAAGAAATCGCCATGCTTATCGGCGAGTCCGTTTCGCGCATTGACGCGGGTTCCGCACTGGTGGCGCAGGCCGGTGATACTATGCAACAAATAGTCGCCTCGGTCATGCGGGTGAATGATATTATGGGGGAAATTTCTTCCGCCTCGGAAGAGCAGAGCCAGGGAATAGAACAAATCGCCCGCGCCATCGGCGAACTGGACACCACAACACAGCAGAATGCCGCCCTGGTGACCGAATCCTCAATTGCCGCAGGCACGCTCGAGGATCAATCGGCGGTACTGGAAAAACTGGTGGCCAGCTTTATTTTATAGCGGCTGCCTGTATGAACTTAGATTAACATCGGTCGGGCGAAACGATACACGCCTGGCTGATTTGGAAAATCCCGCGGATAAATCCCTGTCCGGACCTGAAGCCCTTCATTAAAATGCGAAATATCTCGAAAATTTATATTGCGCTTTAGCTTCTCGAAATGGTGTTTATATTCTGTAGATATTCACACCGCTACAGTGCGCCGATGAAAACTTTCCCCACACCCCATGATTCGTTATTCAGGAAATTTTTTGGCGATGTCGATGTTGTCACCGATTTCCTGCAAATACATCTGCCGACGGCGCTGCAAGACATGTGCGATTTTAGCACGCTGACTATGACCTCCGGCTCTTTTGTCGAAGATGACCTGTGTACCCAGTACTCCGATATGATTTACAGTATGCAAACGTCGGAGGGTGCCGCTTATCTTTATTGTCTCATTGAGCACCAGTCCAGCGCGGACGAGATGATGGCGTTTCGTCTGCTACGTTACAGTATTGCTGCCATGCATCGTCACCTTGAGCAGGGGAATAAAAAATTGCCGCTGGTCATACCCCTGCTGTTTTATCACGGAACCCAGAGTCCCTACCCCTACAGCACTCGTTGGCTGGATTGCTTTCACAACCCAGCCATAGCGCAAACGCTATATTGTCAGCCATTTCCCTTGGTGGATGTGACGGTTATTTCGGATGATGAAATCAAAACCCACCGAAAAGCGGCATTGCTGGAGTATGTGCAAAAACATATTAGGGAAAGGAACATTAACACTCGGCTAATGGATATTGTCTTTTTGCTGAAGCGGGCACAGCCCAGCAAAGAACAGATGAAATCGCTGCTACGCTATCTGGCGCAGGAGGGAAATGCCCTTGACTATAAAGTCTTTTTCAGTATTCTGGCAAAAAATACGCCACGTTACAGGAAGGAACTGATGACTATTGCGGATCAATTGGAACAGAAGGGATTACAGAAGGGATTACAAAAGGGACGCAGCGAGCAAGCGAGAGTAATCGCCCGTAATTTGCTGTTCATGGGCCTTGAACGTGCCGCAATTGCGCGTGCCACCGGATTGAGCCATGCTGAACTCGATGGGCTAATGGATTCTACGGTCTAGGTTAAAAACCTATCATAAATCCACCGGATAGAGTTCGGCATGGCTGGCGACATATGCTCGTCCGTCAGGCAATACCCAGCCCCTGAACATGCCCAGCGTGTTGAATGGGGCGGTGATATTGCCTTTTGCATCAATGGCCACGGCGCCGGCGCCAACGCCCTGCTGTTTAAACTCTCCAAGGATAAGGTGCGCAGTCGCCTCCTCGATGTTTTCTCCGGCGTAGACTATCCGGCTGGCGATATCGTGGGCCAGCACGTGGCGGATGAAATACTCCCCCTGGCCGGTGCCCGATATCGCACAGATGCCGTCCCGGGCGTAGGTGCCCGCGCCGATCAACGGGCTGTCGCCGATGCGCCCGGCGGGCTTGTTATTGTATCCCCCCGTGGAGGTGGCGGCGGCAAGATGTCCCTGGCCGTCAAGGGCCACCGCGCCAACGGTGCCGTGCTTTTCCGCTTCTTTCGCTGCTTTATAGGTGCCTGCCGTCTGATGGCGGCGCATGGCCGCGAGGGCTTCGACGCGGCGGGGAGTGGTAAAATAATCGGCATCAACGCAGGCCAGACCGTGGGCCAGGGCGTAATTGTCCGCGCCGGCGCCGCCCAATAACACGCTGTCGCCGGCATCGAGCAGATGGCGGGCCGCTAAAATGGGATTGCGGATATGCCTGGCCCCGCATATCGCCCCGGCGGCCAGCGTGGCGCCATACATAATGGCCGCGTCCAGTTCATGCTCCCCGTCGGCATTCAGGGCCGCGCCGTAGCCGGCGTTGAACCAGGGCGAGTCTTCCATCACCAGCACCGCGGCCTGTACGGCATCCAGCGCGGATCCCCGGGCGTGCAGCACGCGCCAGCCGGCCGCCAGCGCCTGTCTGAGCGCCTCGCGGGCGGCATGCCACTCGTCCGCTGTCATCTCGTGTTCCGCCATCACGCCGCAGCCGCCGTGGAGCGCCAATGCTATCGGGGAGACAGTCTCAATCATGCTGTTTACCTTATTATTGCTTCAATTGCATTATGCCCGGAAATGGGCGAATTCATCATGCTTTACGCCCAGTGGCAGGCGACCTTCAGTCCCGATGATTTCACCGCCAATATCGGGCGTTCGACCCGGCAGAGATCGGTGGCCTTGGGACAACGGGTATGGAACCGGCAGCCCGACGGCGGAGCCAGCGGGCTGGGCAGCTCGCCTGTGAGGCTGACGTTTTTTCCCCGGTCGGCGGGATCAAGGGTAGGGGCGGCGCGCAGCAGCGCCTGGGTGTAGGGATGAAGAGGCGTCTCATATAAAGTCTCGGTATCGCCTACCTCCACCACTTCTCCAAGGTACATTACCGCCACCCGGTGTGAAATATGGCGTACCAGCCGCAAATCGTGGGCGACAAACAGCACCGTCAACGACAGCTTTTGCTGTAAATCCAGCAGTAGGTTCACCACCTGCGCCTGGACGGAAACATCCAGCGCCGAGACCAGTTCATCCGCCACCAGCACTTCCGGTTCCACCGCCAGAGCCCGGCTGATGCCGATGCGCTGGCGCTGTCCGCCGGAAAATTCATGGGGATATTTGTCGATGGCATCCGCGGGCAGGCGCACCAGCGTCATCAATTCCCGGATCCGGGCCGGGATCCCTTTCTTCGGCAGGACATGGTGCACCGAAAGGGCTTCCTTAAGCATTTGGCCAACGGTCATTCTCGGATTCAGCGAGCCGTAGGGATCCTGGAAAATCATCTGTACCTGACGGTTGAAGCTGCGCCGCTGATGACCTCGCAGTTCGGCGATATCCTGTCCCTTGAAACGCACGCGCCCGTCGGTGGCCGTTTCCAGCCCCACCAGGGTGCGTGCCAGGGTGGACTTTCCACAGCCGGATTCGCCGACAATGCCCAGCGTCTCGCCGCGTGTAATCTCCAGTCGCACGCCGTTAAGCGCCTGGATGAATTTTTTCGGCTCACCCTTTATATATTGCGAGAGGGATTGCTTAACCGGGAAATGCACCATGGCGTCTTCCACGCTGATAATGGGGATCTCGCGAGAGGGATTGCTCATTTCATGCTCTCTCCAACTGCTCAGCCAGGTATGTCTGAATACGCTGATGGTGATGGCAGGCCACCTGCCTGTTTTCCGACAGCCGGTCCAGGGTCGGCACCTGCAGCCGGCATAAATCAGTGCTGTAGGGGCAGCGGGGGTTAAAGCTGCACCCCAGGGGCAGATCCAGCAGCGAAGGGGGAGTGCCTTCGATTGAACGCAGCGCGGTGCGCGCATCGCCGGACTGGGGAACCGACGCGATAAGTCCCTGGGTATATGGATGGCGGGGACGTTGCAGTAAGTCCGCCACCGGTGCGGTTTCCACGATGCGCCCGGCATACATCACGGCAACGCGGTCGCAGAGCTGCGCCACTACGCCGAGATCGTGGGTGACGAAAATAATTCCCATGCTGAGCTGATCACGCAAAGTGAGCATCAGCTTGAGGATTTGTTCCTGAATGGTCACATCCAGCGCGGTGGTGGGTTCGTCCGCCAGCAACAGCCTGGGACTTCCCGCCAGGGCGATGGCTATCATCACGCGCTGGCGCATCCCGCCGGAGAACTGGTGCGGATAATCGTCAAGGCGGCTTTCCGGCGCGGGAATGCCCACCTGGTTCAGTAACTCGATGGCGCGCTGCCGCCTGGCCTTCCGGTTCAGTTTGGTATGGGCGTGCAGGCTTTCTTCAATCTGCCGCCACACGGTGAGCACCGGGTTGAGGGCTATCATCGGCTCCTGGAAAATCATGGCGATTTCCCCACCGCGCACCGCGCGCATGGCGGCGGCATCCAGTTCGGCCAGTTCGCGCCCTTGCCATTTTACCGACCCCGTCACCCGTGCCGAGGCGGGCATCAGCTTTAACAGGGATCGTAGCGTCACGCTTTTACCCGAGCCGGATTCTCCCACCAGTCCCAGAATTTCCCCCTGCCGCAGCGTCAGGCTGACGTCTTGTATGGCGGGCAATTCGCCGCGGGCGGTATGAATGCGGGTATTGAGGTTGGTGACCTCTAACAGCGCGGGTTCGCGTCCGCTTAATGGCGTATTCATCAATGTCACTCCGCGGTTGGGTTAACGGCTGCCGGGACGTAAAAGTTCCGCCAGGGTATCGCCGAGCAGGCTGAAGCCCAGGCCGGTAATCACAATGGCAACGCCGGGGAATATCGTGATCCACCAGGCGGTATCCATGAAGTTTTTGCCCGAGGCGATCAACACTCCCCATTCCGCCGTGGGCGGCTGCGCCCCCAGCCCGAGATAGCCCAGGCTGGAGCCGAGCAATATCGCCAGCGCCATGTCGGTCATCCAGTACACAAGCGTAGTGGTGACCACGTTAGGCAATAAATGGCGGAAGATGATGCGCAGGTGGCTGTATCCCATAACCCTGCCGGCGGCGATATAATCCAGCCGTTTTTGCACGCTGACCTCGCCGGCAATCAGGCGGGCGTAAAATACCCAGTAGATGATGCCCACCGCGATATACATACTGTTCAGCCCCGGGCCCAGAATGGCCACGATGGCAATCACCAGCACCAGCAGCGGGAAGGTAATCACCGCGTCCACCACGCGCTGGAACAGGGTTTCCACGATACCGCCGTAAAAGCCCACCAGAAGTCCCATTAGGGTACCGAATATCATGGGAAACAGCGTGGTGAACAGGGCTATCTCCAGATCGATGCGCCAGGCATAAATCACCCGGCTAAACACATCACGGCCGAAATTATCGGTACCGAACAAATGCTGGGCGGAAGGGCCTTTGAGGATGGCCCGATAGTCGAACTGCAGCGGATCAAACGGCGCTATCCAACCGGGGAAAAACGAGGCCGCCAAACCGAAGGCCAAAATCAACAGGCTGAGCAGGGAAGGCCAGGGCAGGTGGTTACGCCATGTACGGGTCAAAGAGCGTCGCAGCGGCAGGGTTGTCATCTTGCCCTCCTGGGGTCGAGCATCACCTGAACGATATCGGTGGCTAAAAAGATCAGCGAAACCAGCACCGCCAGGACAATAACCAGTCCCTGAACCATGGGGTAGTCACGGCTGAAGATGCTGTCCACCATCAGCCGGCAGATACCCGGTACGGCAAAAACGGTTTCGGTAATCACCGCGCTGCCGATAATGGTGCCGATGTTAAGGGCAAACAGGGAAAGCATGGGAATAAGCGAGTTGCGCAAAACATGGCGTAGCAGGACAACGCGGTTGCTCAGCCCCTTGGCCCGGGCAAAGGTGACATATTCCGCATCCAGTACGGCGATGATGGATGCCCGCAGGCTGTTCATCAGTACTGCGGTGAGACTCAGGGCCAGGGTCATGGACGGCAGAAAAAGGTGCCACACTTTGTCAATGAACGTATCGCCATAGCCGCCCACCGGAAACAAATGCAGGTGGGCTGAAAAGAGGGTCAACAAGACCAGGCCGATATAGAAAGGCGGCATGGAAAGCGTGACCTGGAAGGAGCCGCGGATGGCCATGTCACCCGCGCTGTTGCGCCGCAGGGCGGAGTAAAAAGCCAGCGGGATGGCCATGAGCAGGGCAAAAAATCCCGCCATGGCGGTGAGCAGCAGCGTCACCGGCAGACGATCGACAAGCACGGTGGTGACCGGCGCATGCAAGGCGAACGAGTTACCCAGATTCCCCGTTGCCACCTGGCGGACAAACAGGAAAAACTGCACCGGCAAAGGCTTGTCGAGGCCCAGTTCGCTATTGATGCGCGCCACATCGGCATTGGTGCTGCGATCCCCTATCATGGCGCTGGCCGGGTCCCCCGGCAGCAGGCGGACGATGGTAAACGTCACCACCAGAATAACCAGCAGCGTCGGGATAATCAGCAGAATGCGTTTGAGAATGTAGGTCAGTTCAGGCACCCGGCCCTCCAGTGACTAGGTACAAAGCAGGCGGCCTTGCCGCCTTGCTGGGCATACCAGTAATCTTTCGCGTTGCAGCCGCGTTGGCTGCGCTATCTGCGATGGACGATGCCAAAAGTTATTTCTTGCTCAGCCAGGTGGCGGTGAAGATATTGTTCCCCAGGGGGATCTGCACAAAATCATGCACGCTCTTTTTCAGCGCCACCGGATAGGAGCTTTCATACAGCGGAACCGTCGGACCGGTGCTGTTGTAGATGTCCTGGATCTGCTTGTAATCCGCCGCCCGTTTAACCGGGTCCATCTCCTTTTGCGAGGCTTCAAACAGCTGGTCTACCTGGTCGTTTTTCCAGCCGGAATGCAGCGCATCGATATTCTTTGAATAGGCGAAGTAGGAGGCGATTTCATTGGGATCGGCAATATCGTCGGTCCAGGGGGACAGGCGCATGTTGAAATCCCCTTTACGGTAACGCTCGGTACGGGTGGCGTTATCCACCTGGCTGATGGTGACGGTAACGCCAATCTGCGACCACATTTGCTGCAGTGCGGTGGCGATGCTGATGTCGTCTTCGTTGCCGGCCAGGATCATCAGGCTGGTGCTAAAGCCTGACGGATAGCCCGCTTCCTTCATCAGGGTTTTGGCTTTCGCCACGTCCACCGGATAGAGGGGGGCCGTGCCGGAATTCAAGGGGGTGGAGGTGGACATAAAGGAGGTCATCGGCTTGCCGATGCCGTAGGTTACCAACTGGATCACGCCCTCTTTGTCGGTGGCGTAGTTCAGCGCCTGGCGTACCTTGGGCTGCGCCAGCGGGTTGGGTTTGCCGTCGATTTGCGGCCGCACGTTCATACTGGCGTATTCCACGCGGGTGGAAGGATACAGCACCATGTTCAGCGACGGCTGGCCCTTTAATTCATTGACCCGGGAGTAGGGAATGAATTCGGCGCCGTCCAGTTCGCCGGACTGCAGCTTCAGGATACGGGTCGCATCGTCAGGCACGATTTCAAATGTGATGTTGTCGAGATAAGGCAGCGCTTTGCCATCCTCGCCCTTGCGCCAATAATAGGGATTGCGCGTAAGCGTCATGGTGGAGTTATGCTGCCAGGCTTTCAGCACAAAGGGTCCGGAACCCACCGGATGCTCGGCGAAGGCGGTGGCTTTTTCGCGATCGGTGCTGCCCGGCGCGGCCTCGAAGGCTTTCTCCGGCATGATGGACGTGTTGAAGACCGTCAGGGCGGTGAGAATGGCCGGGTCGGGATGGGACAGGTTGATGACCACGGTCTGCGGATCCTTGATGGTGACACTATCGATTGCGCTGACCATAAACTGCCAAATTCCGTTACCGGGTTTGCTGGCGCGTTCAAGGGACCACTTCACGTCTTGGGCGGTAATCGGCGAGCCGTCTGAAAAACGGGTGCCGGGGCGCAGCGTCAGGGTCACGCTCTTGCCGTCGCCGGCCACTTGCCAGGCGGTGGCCAGGCCAGGCTCGACGCCTTTGCCGTCGCGGGTAGGCTCAAGCAACGTGTCGTACAGATTCGAAAGAATCCAGATGTCGTTATTGCTGTCGTTAAACACCGGCTCTAGAAACGTGCTGTCGGCATAGCGCCCGTAAACCAGCGTCCCGCCGCGTTGCACGGCGTCGGCGGCCTGGGCGGCCGAGAGGCCCAGAGCGCTTGCCGTCAGTAATGCTATCAGGGTTATTTTAGATAATGCCGTCATTGCCACGCCCCTTTGATCGTCGAAAAATGTGATCGTTACGCAGCATCAGGCTGCGGAATGATGGTGCTGTTGCCGATCTGTTCTAGTGTACTGGTACAATATTTGAGTCATCTGTCACACAATGTCAATAATCTGTCTTAAAAAAGCGAGATATTATTTTCCTATAGTGAGCTAAAACAGTTCTTTAACTCTCCTATAGGCAAATCCGGCTTGCATTTCAGTAAAAATCAATATTACTGTATTAGTGCGCTATTACACCTGAAGGCTCATTATGGATTTTCATTTGGATCGCAGTTCACCGCTTCCCCTCGGGGTACAGCTGCGCGGGCTGATTGAATATGCAATCACTTTCGGCGCGCTGAAAGCGGGCGAGAAACTGCCTTCCGTCCGGGTTATGGCGGAAATGGCCGGAGTGGCGCCCATGACGGTCGCGCAGGTTTACAGTGAATTGAAAGAAGCGGAGCTGGTATTCAGTAAGCCCGGCTCCGGCACATTTATCGCCGACGCCAAACAGTCGCTTCCCTCGGGTATGCCGGACAGCGGCCTGCTGTATCAGCGGATAGACGACCTGCTTGAGTGCGGCATCGGTATGGGTCATACCGTCCAGGAACTGGGGCAATTGGTCATCGGCCGGTTCAACGACCGGCAGCGGAATTTCAGTCAAAAACGCGTTTTTCTGGTGGGGAATTTCATTGCGTCCGCCCGTGACTATGCTGCGAGCGTTGCCGAAACGCTGGGAAACAGCGCATTAGTCGAAGCCACGACGGTCACCGACCTCAAGAGCGACGAACTCCTGCGGCGGCGGGCGGCGGCGGCGGATTTGCTGCTGACGTTTGCCCATCGCCGTCGCGAAGTCAGCCAGCTGTTGCCGGGTGCACGGGTGATGAATATCAATCTTATCCCCTCGGAGAATACGCGCCGCGCCCTGGCTTCCCTGGATCCGCTGACCCGCGTGCTGGTGGTGTCGATTTTTCCCGAGTTCACCGCCTTGATGAGCGAGGGGGTTAAGCGGTTTGCGCCCCATGTTGACCATATTACCGTGATCCAGCGTGACGATCCTTCCCTTGCGGCACAGTTGCCGCAGGCGGATACGGTGGTCTACGCCACCGGCGCCGAGGAGCTCGCCGCCGGGCTCAAGCCGGGCCAGCAGGCCTTTGAATATCGCCACGTTCCCGATACGGGGGATATACAGCGGGTGGTCCTGCCGCTCTTGCAACGTGATTTCGGCAATGCACTTGATAGTAAGGAATTCAATGAAAATTAGTGACATGAATTGGCAGCAGGTGGAAAGCTACCTGTCCACAGACGATCGCGCCATCGTACCGTTAGGCAGCACTGAACAGCATGCCTTTCTTAGCCTGTCGGTGGATTCCATCCTGGCGGAAAAGATCTCGACGGATGCCGCCGAAGCCTACGGTATACCCGTTTTTCCCGTTCTGCCCTTTGGCATGACGCCGGCGTTCAGCGATTATCCGGGCACCATCAGCCTGAGCATGCGTACCTATACCGCTCTGCTCTACGACATTCTCAACAGCCTCAAACGCCAGGGGTTCCGGCGCATCCTGCTGGTAAACGGCCACGGGGGCAATTCTCCGGCGCAGAACATCATCAGCGAATGGATGGTGCATAATCCG
The DNA here is from genome assembly GCF_047324255.1 of Sodalis sp. RH15. Classification (NCBI taxonomy): domain Bacteria; kingdom Pseudomonadati; phylum Pseudomonadota; class Gammaproteobacteria; order Enterobacterales; family Bruguierivoracaceae; genus Sodalis; species Sodalis sp. RH15. The sequence continues at coordinate 4,628,242 of NZ_CP178738.1, read as the reverse complement.
GAGGTGACGGTACAACTGCATAACTGGTGGAACGCTCCTTTGGCATGGGCCAAAGTCACCGCCATCGATCCCGTGGCGTCTCATGCCTCATGGATGGAAAATTTCCCCTGGACGCGGCTGGCCGGCGTGGCGCAGCCGGATAGCCAAAAGCCCATGGTGAACCTGGCTCAATTGCGCAAGATGAATCCGACCCAGGCCCGCAGTTATCTGGGGGACGGCAACTACGGTGGTTATTACCAGCGGCCGGACCATGAGATGCTGGCTATCTGGCAAACCGCCATTGATGAGCTGCGCCAGATTATCGAATCACTATAAACAAGCTCAAACAGCCCTTTTATGCCAGGAGGTCTCCAGTATGTCGGCACCGCTCTCTACCCTTTCAATAAATGAACATCAACAGGCGCCCTGGGTGATTTGGGGCGCCGGCGCCATCGGCGGCGCAATAGGCGCCGCCTTTGCCGATGCCGGCGAAAAGGTGATTTTTGTCGACAGCGTGGCTGAGCATGTGGCGGCGATTAATCGCGACGGGCTTCGCATTACAGGACCGTTGGGGGATCGATGCGTTCGCGCCCCGGCCTATCTGCCCGAAGAGATGTCGCGGCAATTTCCCGGCAAGCTGGGCGCCGTTTTGCTGGCGGTAAAATCCCATCATACCCGCGGCGCCATGGAAACCATCGCGCCGTTATTAACGTCCCAGGGTTATGTCGTTTCTTTGCAAAACGGTCTTAATGAGACGGTGATAGCCGAATTTATCGGCAAACAGCGCACCGTCGGCGCTTTTCTCAATTTTGGCGCGGATTTTCTTGAGCCCGGGGTAATTCACCTTGGCGGCCGCGGGGCGGTGGTGATCGGGGAACTGGATGGGGTGACGTTGCCGCGCACGGAAACGTTATTCCGGCTGCTGCAAAAATTCGAACCCAATGCCGTCCTTACCGCGAATATCTGGGGCTATCTCTGGTCGAAAATAATCTACGGCGCGCTGCTGTTTGCCACCGCGCTTACCGACGACAGTATTGCCGATGTGCTGGCCATGGAGGAATACCGGCCGGTACTCACCGCGCTCGCCAGGGAAATTGGCGCCGTGGCCGCCGCCAAAGGCATAGTCCTGCTGCCCTTCGACGGTTTTGACCCGTTGGCTTTTATGCCTGATGCAACCCCTGAAACAACCGCCCGATCCTTTAACGACATGGTGGCCCATAACCGCCGCTCGGCAAAATCCCATTCCGGCATCTGGCGCGACCTGGCGGTACGGAAACGGCAAACGGAAGTCGATGCGCAAATCGCGCCGGTTATCCCCATCGGCGCCGGGTGCGGCATTGAGATGCCGTTAACCGCCCGGCTGGTGGAACTGATTCATCGCATAGAAAAAGGTGAATTGCCGCAAACGCAGGCCACGCTTGCACTGCTGGGAGAAAAACGCGATGCCTGATACCTTTGATTTTTCCGCTCGCCGCGTGGTGGTCACCGGCGCGGCGCAAGGTTTCGGCCGCGCCATATGCCAGGCATTCACCAGCCGGGGCGCGACGGTTTTCGCCTGTGACATCCAGTCCGGCGGGGTTGAAGAGACCGCCCGGCTGTGCGGCCCCTCCTGCCATGCCTTTACCCTGAATGTAGCTGATAGCCAAAGCGTTACGGCGCTGTTTGACGAACTGATTGAAAAACACGGCCCCGTGGATACCCTGGTGAATAATGCCGGCGGCGTGGCGGGACAAACCGGCCTGCCCATTGAGCAGGTTACGCTGGCGCAATGGCAGGCGATAGTGGACGTTAACCTTACCGGCGCCTTTCTGATGTCACAGGCCGCCGCGCCCGCCATGAAGCAGCAAAAATTCGGCCGTATCGTCAATATCTCCAGCCGTGCCGGGCTGGATGTCAGCCTTACCGGCATCCAGGCCTATGCCGGCGCCAAAGCGGGGCAGATTGGCCTGACGCGTCAGTTGGCCCATGAGCTGGGTCCGTGGAATATCACCGTTAATAATGTTGCCCCGGGTTTTATCCGCAGTAATCCCTCCACTGAGAAACAGTGGCAGGCCATGGGTAAAGAGGGCCAGGCGCAGCTCATTGATCGCATTGCCCTAAAGCGGCTCGGCGCACCGGAGGACATTGCGCATGCGGTGCTGTTTTTCGCCTCTCCTTGGGCAAACTGGGTGACCGGTCAGGTGTTGAGCGTGGATGGGGGGAGATAAGGCCCTGTGCGCAGCATAGGCTGTGTTAGTCAAAAACAACCATATCCGGCTGCTGGATATTGCCTTGCTGATGGGTCTGGCGCAGCTCGGTAAAGCGCAGGCGGAGTGTCTGATACGCTATTTGACGCAGGAGGCCGATCTCCTTGACTGGGAGGCTTTGTTACGTATTCTTATCGAAAATACACCACGTTACAGGGAAGATATGATGACTGTCGCAGAACATCTAAAACAGATGGGACGCTAGATTGGTCTGCAAGAAGGACTGAACCGAGGAATAAATGAGGGACGCAGCCAGCAAGCGAGAGAGATCGCCCGTAATTTGCTGGCTATGGGCCTGGACCGCGATGCGATTGAACGCGCTACCGGAATGGATAATCATGAGCTCGATAGCCTTGTGAATTCACTGGCGTAAAATAAACCCTGGCTGCGGTTTTCACTACCAGAGAGAAAATACGCTGCGCTTCGATAAGCGATAAATGACGTTCACCGGGATGGATGAGACGGTACGGCGATCCCTGTAAACATTGCCGATTGCTGATGATACCTTGCCAAACCGGGTCATAAAAAAGCCCTATGGCCCGTCCGCTGTGTTGCCGATTAACTGTGATATAACTCTCGTACATGGCAATGGCGCTGTGTTAGCTTTAATTAATCCTCATATAGGACTAAACAATTGCTCTATGTATGGTCATACAGTTAAGTCAGAACCAATTGGTCCTAACTTAGGATGTATGTGAATACCAGGCGCAGACAAATTGCCCGTCCCCCATGGGGCGGCGAGAATCGCGATTAACTACCGGAGCGTAAAATGAACGGGATAGACTATGTGGTCATGGCGCTGTATGCCCTGATGATTGTGATCATTACCCTGTGGGCGATGCGTAAGGTGGGCAGCACCAAGGATTTTTTTGCCGCCGGCGGTAAAATGCCATGGTGGCTGTCGGGCATTTCACATCATATGTCGGGCTACAGCGCCGCGGTGTTCGTGGCCTATGCCGGCGTTGCCTACAGTTACGGCATCACGATCTATTTCTGGTGGGCGCTGCCCATCTCCATCGCGGTATTTCTCGGCTCGTTTATCTTTGCGCCGCGCTGGGCGCGGCTGCGTATCCATATGCATATTGAATCGCCGATGGAGTATCTCGCCACTCGCTATAACGTCCCGACCCAGCAATTACTGGCCTGGAGCGGCGTATTGCTGAAGACCTTCGATGTCGGGGCCAAGTGGGCGGCCATCGCCATTATCATCAACGTTTTCACCGGCCTGGATACCGTTTACGGCATCGCTATCTCCGGTATATTGTGCCTGTTTTACACCGTGATGGGCGGTCTATGGGCGGATGCCTGTAACGACTTCGGCCAGTTTGTGGTGCAATTTATCGCGGCCATTGTGATGGTGGCCGCGGTTGCCGCCCATCTGGGGGGCCTGCATGGATTGCTCACCGTGTGGGACCGGCTGCCTCCAGCCCACACGCAGATCATTCGCGAGCCCTATACGCTGGGCTTTATGCTGGCCTATTTCGTGATTTACACCCTCAGCTATAACGGCGGCACCTGGAACCTGGCGCAGCGCTTTATCGCTTCGCCGCGCGGCAGGGATGCCCATAAAGCCGCGCTGCTGTCGGCGGTGTTGTACCTGGTGTGGCCGCTGGTGCTGTTTTATCCCATGTGGGCCGCGCCGGTGCTGTTCCCCGGCATCGCCGATCCGTCCCAGTCTTATTCGGTCATGGCGATGCACTTATTGCCCAACGGCCTGATTGGCCTGGTGCTGGTGGCCATGTTTGCCCATACCCTGTCCATGACTTCCTCCGACTCCAATGCCATTACCGCCGTGGTCACGCGGGATATCCTGCCGGTGCTGTTTCCGCGGCGCTTTGGCAACGGCCAGTCCTCGCTGGTGGTGGCCCGGGTGACGGTGGTGGCCTTTATCGTCACCACGCTGCTGATTGCGGTTAACGCCGGCCGGTTCGGCGGCGTGCTGACCTTGTTGATTATCTGGTTCGGCGGGCTGGTGGGACCTATCTCCATTCCTATGCTGCTGGGCCTGCTGCCCTGGTTCAGAAAATGCGGCCCCCTTGCCGCCATCGGATCCTGGGCCGTGGGGATCGTAGCGTTCTTCGTGGTGAAATTTGCGATTCCGGGCATGAGCACGACGGAAGTCGTTGCCATTCCCGTACTCTCGTCGTTAATCGTCTATGCGCTGGCCGGCCTGTGCCGGCGAAGCCCGGTCAGCCCGCAGGTGGATACTCTGCTGGCCGCGCTGAATCAGGATCAGGCGGCGTTATCCGCCGGCCGTCCTGCCGTTGCCCTGCGCAAGTCATAAACAGATTCAGCTAAAGGAGTTTTATATGTCATTGCCACTGTTGGCCGGCCGGTATGAACAGCTTGCCGTCGAGGTATTTGCCGACCGCATAGCCTTGGGTAACTCGGCCGGCGCGGCTGCGGCCGACGCGTTGCGCCAATGCCTGGCCAGGCAGGCGAACGTGCGGATTATTTTCGCCGCCGCGCCGTCGCAGAATGAATTCCTGGCGGCCCTGGGGACAGCCGAGGGCATTGACTGGTCGCGGGTGACGGCGTTTCATATGGATGAATATATCGGCCTGCCGCCGGATTCGGAGCAGCGTTTTAGCCACTACCTCAATAGCCATTTGTTCGAGGTTGTCCATCCGGGCACCGTACACCTGATCCCGGCCTGGGAGGATGCGGACCGGATCTGCCGCCATTACGCCGATCTGATCCGGCAGGCGCCCATTGATATGGTCTGCCTGGGCATCGGGGAGAACGGACACCTGGCCTTTAACGATCCGCCGGTGGCGGACTTCCGGGATCCTGCCGTGATGAAAACGGTAGCGCTGGATCCGGTGTGCCGCCAGCAGCAGGTGAACGACGGCTGCTTCGCCACCCTGGACGCGGTGCCCACCCATGCGGTGACCCTGACCGTTCCCACCTTGATGGCCGCCGGGCGGCTGTTTTGCATGGTGCCGGGAGCACAAAAGCGGGCGGCGATAACGGCCATGCTGCGAGAGCCGGTTTCCACCGGCTGTCCGGCCACCATCCTGCGTACCCATGCCCACTGCCGGCTGTTTACCGACCGGGATGCCTTTGGAGAAAATCCCCATGGATAAGGTTTGCCTGCGGGGCAGGGATTATCGGGATTTGGCCGCGGTGGAGATCCATGCGGAGCACGGCGTGATCTGCCAAATCAGGCCGCTGCCTCAGGATGACGCGCTGCCGATTATTGCGCCGGGGTTGGTGGATTTGCAGATAAACGGCTTCGCGGGGGTGGATTTCAATCATTACCCTATCAATGAGGAATCGGTGTTGGCGGTGACCCGGCGTCTATGGCAGGAGGGCGTAACAACATTTCTGCCCACGGTTATCACCAATAACGATGATGACACCGAGCAGATGGTCCGGGGGATAGCCAACGCCCGCCGCCGGTTTGCCGCGGTCGGTTACGGCGTGGCCGGCATACATCTGGAGGGCCCCTTTATCTCCGCCGAAGACGGACCGCGCGGCGCCCATGACCGGACTTTGGTCAAGGCGCCGGATTGGTCCTTGTTTCAGCGCTGGCAGAAGGCGGCGAGGGGAGATATCCGCTTGCTGACCCTGGCGCCGGAGTGGCCCGGCAGCGCGGCGTTTATCCGGAACTGCGTGCAGGAGGGCGTGACGGTCTCCCTCGGCCATACCGGCGCTGATGCCGCTCAAATTGCCGTGGCGGTGGAGGCGGGCGCATCGATGTCAACCCATCTTGGCAATGGGGCGCACCTGTTGCTGCCCAGACATCCCAATTACATTTGGGAACAGTTGGCGCAGGATAAATTATGGTGCGCCATGATTGGCGACGGCGAGCATTTGCCAATGTCGGTGCTGAAAGTATTTATGCGTGTGAAGCGACAGCGGGCCTTTTTGGTGAGCGATACCACCAGCCTGGCCGGGATGCCTCCCGGACGCTATCAATTGCACATTGGCGGCGATGTGGTCCTGAGCGAGCAGGGCCGTCTGTCGCTGGCCGATAATCCCGGCTTGCTGGCGGGGTCGGCGCGTTCGCTGCTGTACGGTGTCAATGCCCTGATAACAGCGGGTATGGCCAGCCGGCATGAGGCGTGGGATATGGCATCGGTACGTCCCGCGGCCATGCTTGATTTACCGGCGAAGGGGGGCTTGGCGGTGGGCTCCCCGCTGGATGCGGCGCTGCTTGGCGAAAACGGTACAGGGGAGTTGAAGGTGTTATCCACCTATGCGCAGGGCGAGTGCGTTTGGCGGGAGCAATAGTGTTTACCCTGACCGGGTTATGCCATAATGCCGGCTTATTTCCCGCCGATTGCCAGGGTAAACCAACAATGAAAGAGCCAGGAAAGGGCCCCGCGCTGCTGCGTCAATATAATGAAATGCATGTGCTGTCTTATTTACGCCAACAGCGGATCAGTTCACGTCTTGATATTGCCCGCGCGCTTTCATTAAGTAAAAATACCATTTCCCTTATCATCGACGATTTTATCGCCGCGGGTTTGGTTGCTGAAATCGGCGTTGCCCAGTCCAGCTCCAGCGGCCGCCCCAAAATTCATATCGCCCTTAGGCCGGAAAAAATGAAATCCGCCGGAATTATGGTGGAGCGTCAGCATCTGCACTGGGCGGTATATGATTATTTTTCCGAGCTGTTGGAGCAAAAGACATCGGTTATTGATACCGCCGACGCCGACAGCGTGGTAGGGGAAATTGCCCGCCTCTGCGCTTGGATGCACCGTCGTTATCCTGAGCTTATCGGTATCGGCGTCGGCTTTCCCGGTATTATCGATCCGCAGAACGGCTATATGCATGTCTCATCCCATCTGGGCTGGCAGCAGGTGGACATCTTGGCGGCGCTACGCCGCAGCGTGCCTTTGCCGGTGGGGGTAATGAATATCGTCAAGGCGGCGGCGCTGGTCTCGCGCCAGCATGGAACCACCGCTCCCGCCGATGAACCCGCTTTTTACCTGCGGATTGCCGAAGGTATCGGCGGCACGTTGATTACCCGGCACGGCGTTTATTACGGCGGCAGTTGGACCGCCGGTGAAGTGGGCCACCTTAACGTGGCATCCGACGGCCCTGTCTGTACCTGCGGGCAGCGGGGTTGCCTGGAATCGCTCATTGGATTATCCGCCATCAACGCGCAGCTAAGCCAGCTACAGCCGGGCTTGCGGTGGGCCGATCGAACGCAGGCTCCGGCGCTGGTGGATAAAGCGATCGCCCGGGCAGGAGAGTTGCTGGGCAATGCCCTTAGCCAGATCATTCATCTGGTGAACCCCAAGACCTTGCTTATCGATTGCGTCTACAACGTGTCGCCGCTCTTTACCGAACGGGTATTAACCGTGGCGCGGCATCGTACCCTCCCTTTTGCCTATGGCCATACCCATATCCGCTTCCTGCCTGATAGCTACGACCCGGCACAGGGATTGGCCCTGGCGATGATACTGCGTCATGAACACATTGAACTCTAGCCATTGTCCGCGGCTGCCGGCAAAGGATGCCCGAATGGTATAGCAGCGCTATGGTCCAGATTAAATGGTTCCTTAACCTCTACCTTTAATTGACAAAAAAATGGGCCAGGGTAGGCCCAAAAATGAAGACATGCAGACTTATTTTTATGTGACGAAGATTAGATAATCGCTGCAAGCAATGCAAATTGAAAACATGTGCTTGGAATCGTCTTCGCAAAAATTTACTTTCCCCTTAACTTTATGAGTTACGTTAATTTTCCGTTTGGTTCCTTCATGAACGTTCCACGTCCCCCTATACTGGGCTAATCCAATAAGCGTCGAGTTCTCTCACTATGGCCATACAACCTTTTACGTTACGGATTGCGCAATCCGAGTTAAGCGATTTGAAATTACGCCTGGCAGCCACCCGATGGATTGAGTCCATAGACGACGACAGCTGGCGTGAGGGAACCTCGTTGAATTTTATGCGGCATCTTGTTGACTACTGGCGGGACAGGTTTGACTGGCGGGCGCAGGAAGCCCGGCTTAATGCTTTTCCCCATTTTATCGCCGGGGTTGACGGTCAGCGGATCCATTTTATCCATCAGCGCGGCAAAGGGCCTTCTCCCATGCCGCTGATCCTGACTCACGGCTGGCCCGGTTCCTTTGTGGAGATGCTTGATATTATCCCCTACCTGACGGATCCGGCCCGTTTCGGCGGCAGTGAATCCGATGCTTTCGATGTTATAGTGCCTTCATTGCCCGGTTATGGTTTCTCGTCCGCGCCGACGGTACCCGGCGTGGGCGCCGGCCAAACCGCGCACCTATGGGCCGCCTTGATGGGGAAGCTGGGTTACGGCAGGTTCGCCCTGCAGGGCGGCGATTTGGGGGCGGGAGTATCAAGCTGGCTGGCAAGGCTTTATCCGGCCAGAGTGATTGGCCTGCATCTGAATTTTATTCCGGGCTCGTATCGACCTTATATAGATGACAAGCAGCCGCTAACCGAGGAAGAACAGGATTTTGCAGGCCAAAGCGCCGCATGGGCCAATGAGCAAGGGGCTTACGGGCATGTGCAGGGTACGCGTCCGCAAAGCCTGGCGTTTGCCCTTAACGATTCGCCGGTGGGGCTTGCCGCATGGATCGCGGAAAAATTCCGGGCCTGGAGCGACTGTGACGGAGATCTGGAAAAGGCCATATCGCTGGATGTTCTGTTAACCAATATTTCCCTTTACTGGTTTACCCGCACCATCGGCTCCTCCTTCCGTATGTATGTCGAGGGGCGCCGGAATCCTCTGCTGTTATCTGCCGGTGAACGCATCAGTCCGCCGCTGGCGGTGGCGCATTTTCCCAAAGAGCTCCCAATGCCGCCGCAAAGCTGGGTGCGCAGGGGCTACAATCTGCAGCGCTGGAGCAGCATGTCTCACGGCGGCCATTTTGCCGCGTTGGAATGCCCGCAAGAGCTGGCGGCTGACATACAGCGTTTTTTTAATACATTGCGCTGACGCTATCCCGCCGGCGCCGTGGTATCCCGGATATTCAGCGTGGTCGGCAGGATAATGGTGCGCACCGGGGCATCGGGACGGGCCATGCGCGCCAGCAATGCGTTGCCCGCCGAACGGCCGAGTTCTCTTTTGGGCTGATCAACGGTGGTCAGCCCCTGCGCCGGCAGGGGATAGCGGCCGCTGAAGCGCATCTTGAAGGCGTCGTCAAAACCGGTCACCGACATATCTTCCGGAACCTGCAGACCGTGCTCATGTAAAAAGGAGATAACTTCCAGCGCGACAAAATCGTTAGCCGCCAGTATGGCTGTGGGGCGCGGGGTACAGGCTAATAAAGCTTCGGCGGCGCGGCGCCCGCTTTCAGCCTGGTAGTTCCCTTCAACCAGATACCCCGGCGGAATACTACAGCCGAGCCGCGCCATTTCCGCGGTAAAGCTGTCCCGACGCTCGCGGGCGGTGGAGGATTGCGCCGGGCCGGTGATATAGGCGATGCGGCGGTGTCCCAGGCCATAAAGATGTTCCAGCAGTTGCCTGACCGCCATGGCGTTATCCGGACCGACATAATCACCGGCGTGTCGCGCCGGCCGGCGATTGACGAGCACATAGGGCGGTCCGTTCTCCAACAGCGCTTGCGACTCATCGCTGACCGTCTGCGACACCAGAATGATACCGTCCACCTGACGATCGAGCAGCGACCGGATAATCGCCAGCTGCTTGCGGGCATCTTCATCAGTATTGCAAAGAAAAATCGTGTAATCCCCGGCGGAAACCACTTCATCAACACCCTTGACAATTTCCGGAAATATCGGATTGGTGATATCGGCAATCAGCACGCCTATGGAGGATGTTCTTTGGGTCCTCAGGGCCCGCGCGATGGTAGAGGCCCGGTAACCCATCCTGGCGGCGGCCTGGTGGATCAGGGCCTTGCGTTCCGGATTGACATACCCCTTGCCCGACAGCGCGCGGGCGACCGTGGCGCGGGAGAGGCCGCATTCACGGGCGATATCCGTCATGGTGGGACGCTTTATCGTCGTATTGTCCCGTGGTTGGCTCATTGCGTTGTTTCCCGGCCTGTTTCATCTCAGTTTATAGGAAGAGTTATACCCGATGGAACAGGCAAAAGAAATGAGATCGATCTCACAAACGCTTTCCGCATTGCTTGGTAGGTTTATGAAGAAGCAATTTTGTGTTCATAAAGTGAGATCGATCTCATATACCATTTCTCCCCGGCCGTCCGGGAGGCGGCATCAGGGAATAACCACCGGAGGATACATGGGCCGTACCAGTAAACTCACATCCCTTAACGTCGCGGCAAAAATGGTGAGCGACGGGCAGCGCATTGCCCTGGGGGGATTTGCCGTTTATCAGCGTCCCATGGCCTTTGCGTGCGAACTGGTTCGCCAGGGCCGGCGCAAACTGACGCTGGTGGGCGTCGTTAATTCCATTGAAGCGGATCTGCTTATTGGCGCGGGGGCGGTTTCCCGCATTGAGACCTCCTATGTCGGGCTGGAAAAATACGGCCAGGCGCGGAATTTTCGTCGCGCTGTGGAAAACGGCGTTCTTGAAGCGGTTGATTACCCGGAACTGCTGGCCTGGGACAGGTTCCGCGCCTCGCAGGAGGGATTGCCGTTTTGGCCCTGCGCCTTTTTGGGCGGCAGCGGCGTGGTGAAATACAATCCGGACATTATCCCCTTCACCTGTCCGGTCACGTCAGCGATGCTGTGGGCGGTGCCGCCGGCCGCGCCGGACGTGGTGATCGTTCATGCGCCCATGGGAGACGAATACGGCAATGTGGCCTTCAATCACCCCAGGATGCTGCCGCAAAGTGTGGATATAACCTTAACCCGCGCCTGCGATACCGTTATCGTTACCGTGGAGAAAATTGTTACTGCCCGGGAAATAAAACAGCGGCCGCATTTGGTCGAAATTCCCGCCTTTCGCACCACCCACATCGTCGAGGCGCCATTTGGCGCCTATCCCACCGCCATGGCCGGTCTCTATGATTGCGACGATGCCGCCTTCGCTGACTATGCAAAAGCGTCGGCATCCGCCGGCCATTTTGCCGCCTGGCTGGCGCAAACGGTAAAAGCGCCGGCAGGTCCGGCGGCCTGGCCTGAGCGTTTCGGCATGGTACGCCCGCCCTCGCCGGGCAACAGGGAGACTCCGGCATGAACGGGTTCTATTGCACCGTGGAAGAGATGCTCGCCGTGGCCCTGTCCAAGCGTTTTCGGAACGGCGAAACGGGGTTCACCGGCCTGGCCACCGGCGGGGCGGCGGCGCTCTATATCACCGGCATTCCCTTGGCGGCGATGGAGTTCGCCCGGCTAACCCACGCCCCCGATTTAACCATTCTGCTTGCGGGCTGGTGCATTAATCCGGATTTTTCAGCGCTGCGGGAACTGCCCGCGGCGGAATTCGACGGCAAACTCCAGAACCTGCCCTGCGAAGCGCAAATGCAGGGCTACCCTGGGCAGTACGCCGTCCGGCGTGGGGATGTGGATTTCGGTTTCGGCTCCGGCGTGCAGGTGGACCGCCGGGGAAACATCAACAGCACCTGTATCGGCGATTATCGCCGGCCCAAGGTGCGGCTGGTGGGCTCAATTCTGCTGCCGGAACATATGGCCTGCTTCGGCCGCGAGTACCTGATGATGCCGCACCACGAGGCGCGCAGCTTCGTGGAGCAGGTGGATTACGTTTCGGGTGTGGGATATCCCGGCGGCGAGGGGGGACGGCGGCGCCTGGGGCTGACCCGCGGCGGCCCGGAATGGATCGTGACGCCGAAGTGTATTTTTGAATTTGAGCCCGGGTCCGGCACGGCGCGTTTGCTCAGCATTCATCGCGGCGTCGATCCCGAAGATGTCATCCGCTCCACCGGCTTTGCCGTTTCAACGGACGGTGTGCCGGTTACGGCGTTGCCCGACCCGCAGGAACTTGACCTGCTGCGCCGCAAGGTAGACCCCAACAGCGTGCTTATCCCCCATGGCGGAGATGCTCCGCCGGCCCCTGCAACAAGAGGAACTCTATGAAAGCCAAACGCCTTGCCCTTCCGGATGCGATTGCCCGTATCCCCTCGGGCTCCACCATCGCCCTGGGCGGCTCGTTGCTGCGCCGGCAGCCCATGGGCATCGTGCATGAAATCATTCGTCAGCGCATCACCGATCTGACCTTGCTTACCTGGGCCACGACGCTTGCCACCGATATGCTGGCCGCCGCCGGCTCGATCCGGCGCTGGGAGGGGATTTACGCCGGTTTCTTCCGGCACGGCCTGGCGCCGAATTTTCGCCGCGGGGTGGAATCGGGCCGGATTGAGACGCACGATTACTCCGAATCCGCTTTCGTCGCCCGTTTCCGCGCCGCGGGAATGGGGCTGAGCTTTCTACCGTCCAAGGCGTTGCTGGGTACCGGCATGCCGGGTAAAAGCCCGGACGAGGTGAAACCCATTACCTGTCCTTTTACCGGCGATACCTATCTGGCGCTGAAGGCGGCGGAAGCGGATTTTACCCTGCTGCACGGCTATACCGCCGATGAATATGGCAACGTTCAATGGCCGGTGGTGCGCGACAGTGATGATATCGACCAGATGATGGCGTCCGCCTCCAGGCGGCTTATCGTGACGGTGGAAAAAATTATTCCCCATGAACAGGTACGCCGGCGCCCGACGCTGACCTACATTCCCCATACCCTGGTGGAAGCGGTGGTGGAAATGCCTTATGGCGCGCATCCCACCGCCACCGACGGTTTTTATAACGAAGATGAAGCCGCGCTGAAAGCCTATCTGGCCGCGGCGAAACAGCCGGGAGGAACGGCGGCCTATATTCGCGAATATATTCTAAATACCCGGGACCGAGACGGCTACCTGGCCAAATTCGGCACCCTGTCAGCCCTTCATGCCTTTGATGTCGAACGGGAGAGCCAGGCTCATGTCCTCTGAACGCGCTACAAACAATGTGACACAGAACGTTGCCACGGATAATGCCGCGAACGTTGCCATCAATAATGCCGCGAGAGCCGCCACCGACTATACCATCGAAGAGCTGATGATCGCCGCCATCGCCCGGGAGCTTAAGGACGATGAATTGGGTTTTGTCGGCCTTGGAACCGCGGCCCGCGCTTTTACCCTTGCGGTGGGCATTCCCATTGCGGCGGCCCGCCTGGCCCAGCTCGGCCATGCGCCGGGTTTCTCCATTTACTGGGGCAACCTGCTGACCCCGGCGCTGGATGTCATTCCCGATGCCCTGCTGCAGGATGCCTATACCCATTGGCCCGCGGCGGCCTCACCGGCGGATGTGGGCTACAAGATCGATATGGTCACCCGCGGCCGCTTTGATGTGTCGTTTGAATCCGCCCCACAGGTGGATCAATACGGCAATCTCAACATCACCGAGCTTGGCGGCTCAAGCCCGCCGAAAACCCGGCTGGTGGGCTGCCTGGCGCAAACGGAGCACCTTGCCTTTATCAAACGGCCGATTATCGTCACCGATCTGAGCCGGCGCGCCTTTGTGCCGGCGGTGGATTTTATTACCAGCGTGGGTTATTACCGAGGGGAAGACAGCCGGCGCGCTCTTGGCCTGCCTGGGCCGGGCCCCAGCCTGTGCGTTACCGACAAAGCCATATTCGATTTCCATCCGCTATCGAAAAAAATGCGGCTACGCTCGGTCCATCCGGGCATCACCCTTGACGACGTGCTGGCCGCCATGGGGTTTGAGCCGGTGGTAGACGGACCGATGAAGGAAACCGCGCTTCCCACCGCCGAAGAGGTGCGCCTGATCCGCGAGGTTATCGATCCCCACGGCATGCTGTTCCAGGCGAAACGGCTATCGGCATGATACGGATCGCGCCGCTTCATGCGCCATCACCATGTGGCGGCATCCTCCGCTATCCCGGCGGAAATAAGCATGGAGAAGCGCCGTTCCGGCTATGCTGAGCAGGCAGCCGGCCGGTTCAGTCCGCCTTGGCCGGACCGGTGGAGCCGCGAACGATGAGTTTCATCGGGAAGATTTTTTTCTTCGGTTTAGGCGTGCTTTTCTGGCGGATCATTTTCATCAGCAGGGAGGTGGCCGCCGCGCCCATCTCCCGGCGCTGCAGGGCGATGGTGGTGAGATTAATGGGTGAGAACGACGCCATTTCGATATCATCAAGACCTATCAGCGAGAAATCCGCCGGTATTTTCAAACCGGCTTCATGGGCGGCGTTCATGACCCCTATGGCGCTCATGTCATTGGCGGCCAGTATGGCGGTGGGGCACCGGTCCAGGGCAAAAAAACGCTTACCGGCGTCATAGCCGCCCTTCACATGGTAATCGCCCTGAATAACCCACTGGGGATTGATTTCCAGCCGGTGCGCTTTAAGCCCCTCGATATAGGCGTCATAACGTTCATCCGCGGTGGAGGAATCGCGCGGCCCGCGAATCAGCCCGATGCGCTTATGCCCAAGCCCCGCCAGATGCTTGATGGCGGCGCCGATGCCTTCATCGTTATTGGCGCCGACATAGGTATCCTCATGCTGCAGCGAACGGCGCTGTAGCATGACAAAAGGCGTGCCGTCCTCCAGCAACGCCCGGACGGCCGGCTGCTGGCAATGCTGCGATAGCAGCACCAGCCCGTCCACCCGGCGATCCAGCAACACCCGCATCTGCGTCAGCTGCTTTTCCAGTTGACCGTCGGTATTGCACACCAGCAGGACGCACTGCTCTTGATCGGCAATATCTTCTATACCCCGTAAAAAATCCGGAGAGGAGGGGTTCGCCACATCGGCCAGCAGCACACCCAGCGTAAACGTGCGTTTCATCCGCAGCGAACGGGCCACCACCGAGACCCGGTAACCCAGCTTTTCCGCCGCTTCCCGCACCTTCAGCCGGGTGGTTTCCCGGACATAGTCTTTGCCGCTCAGCGCGTTTGATACCGTTGACAGCGCCACGCCCGCTTCGCGGGCCACATCATGGATGGAGACTTTGCCGTTATGTGGCGTTAACTTGTTTTGCGTCGCCTTTTTTGCCATTAAGATCAAACCTTGCAAACCGGATCGCTATGTTGGAAGTAGAGCCGCAAAACGATTATCGCACAGCCATGAGCCTCCAAAAAAACGTTTTTATTCGCGGCGGGTAAATTCTCCCGCCGCTGGATAAAAGAGTCCGGCTAGCGGGCTTTCCACAGGTAAGCGCTAGACCCCTTTTTTTGCGGCTTGACCGGCATCATGTCGCTGTTGAGATCGCGGCCGCGCGTTTCCCCCGTACCCAGGGCGCACAGGGCGGTAATCAGGCCGGAAACGACGATCATAACGGCGATGGGCCAGAAATCGCCGCCGGCCCAGGCCACCAGGGCGGTTGCCACGGCGGGGGTGAATCCGCCGAAAATGCCGGCCAGCTGCGAGCCCACCGAAACGCCGGTATAGCGGACCTCCGTGGAAAAAAGTTCAGACAGATAACAGGGCTCGATGCTGTACATAGAGCCGATGATAAAACTGTAGCCTCCAATCAGCGCGACATAAACGGCAATGATATTGCCGGTATCAATGAGCCAATAAAAGGGATAAGCCAGCACGCAGGAACCCAGGGAGCCGATCAAAAACACGGTACGGCGGCCGATTTTATCGGATAATATTCCCCACAGCGGGAATGAAATAACCCCCGAGGCGGCGCCGAGCACTACGCCCAGTAATACCGTATCGCCGCGCATGTGAAAGCGGGTAGTGCAATATTGCAGAACGTAGCTGATGATCAAATAACCCACCACGCTTTCACTTACCCGCAGCCCGGCGGATAAAAAGATCTGTTTCGGGAATTTTTTGAATACCGCGACGATGGGCAGCCTGTTTTTTGCCCGCTCGGCGGCCATTTTTTGAAAAATAGGCGGTTCCTTGATTTTCAGCCGGATGAAAATACCGATAAGCATCAGGATAACGCTGGCAAGAAAAGGGATCCGCCAGCCCCAGCTTAAAAACGCCGGCGCCGGCAGCGCGGAGGCCAGAGCGAACGCGCCGGTGGAAATCAATACGCCGATGGCATTGCCCAACTGGACAAAGGTGCCGTAAAAGCCTCGTTTATTCACCGGCGCGTATTCGATCATCATGGTGGTGGCGCCGCCCCATTCACCGCCCACCGCCAGGCCCTGGATCAGACGCGTGATCACCAGCAGTATGGGGGCGGCAATGCCGATCATGGCGTAGGTGGGCAACAGGCCGATAACGATGGTGGCGAACCCCATAATGGTAATGGAGGCTATCAGCATCGCTTTCCTGCCGATGGTATCGCCGAAATGGCCGAAAATGACCGCGCCGATGGGACGGGTGAGAAACGCTACGCCCAGGGTGACGAAAGAGACGAAGGTCGCCACCGTCGGCGGCATATTGCTGAAAAACAGATGTGGGAAAACCAGTGACGCCGCCGCGCCGTAAATGAAATAATCATAAAACTCGATAAGCGTTCCTATTAAGCTGGCGAAGGCCACGCGTGATAATTCTTTTCGTATGACTTTATCCTGATCGGTATTTTGTATGGCTTCGGTTGTCGCGTTATTCATATCACCTCCGGAGGGAGCGCTTTAAAGTAGGGTATGCGTAAGCTTGTTCTCAGGGTTTATGTGCGCTGGCCCAGCCTACGGCGGTAATGTCGCCGTCCTGGTTCTCAGCCCAGACATGAAATTTCACCAGGCTTCCCTCGACTTCCCGCACCACGGCTTTGCAGGTAATTCGGTCGGCGCGATAGACGGGTTTGACATAAGCCATTTTTATCCAGCCGGAGGTATGCCAGGCCGGTCCGATAAAGCGGGCCAGCATTTCGGCAATCCAGCAGGTTTCCATCATTCCCTGGGCCAGGGTGTCGCGAAAACCGGCCTTCAATGCCACCTCAATATCGGTATGGATGTTGTACCACTGGCTGTTGCCGCCGGAAAAAACCGACATTTGTCCCTGTTCGGGACGTTTTATCAGCGGTTTTACCGGCGTGCCCGGCCGCGGCGTCCCTTCGGCGATTTCAACGGGGGCGGCATGCTCAGGCCAGTCCGGCACGACATGATCCGCCGAAGGGGCGCTCCCTGAACCGCCGGTGCCCAGTTGGATATCCCGGGGAATACGCATGATCTCGGTGCTTATCTGACGGACGTAGGGTTTGCCGTCCCCGGCGTCGCGCGCTTCGGCCTCGAAGACGGTATAGCCCTTGCCGCGTTTCATGTATTTATCGGTGTATTTTCCGCTGTAGCTCAGCTTTGCATTCAGCGGAATCGGGTTAAGAAACCAGATCTCCTCTTTTTGATGCAGGCCCACCGTCCGGCTGGGGTCATAGACCGAGCAGAACAGCGCCACCAGATCGCGGCCCACCATGGACGCCGGGACATAGGGCCCGGCGTCGCGATACTGCGGGCTGTAATCGTCCAGTGCGAAGCAGGCCCGGCGGCGATAGGCTTCATCGGCAATGACGCTCACCGGGCCGATGCGTTCATTCAGCACCACATTGTCATAGGTCGGCTCCCGAAGTTCAGGATGTATACGGGCCATGATGTTTCCCTCGTCGCATAATGTTATGGCCGGCCGGCCGGCGCGATGCCGCACCATTCCGCCAGAATCTCATCGGTGTGCTGTCCCACCAGCGGCGGCGGACGGCGAATGGTGCCCGGCGTGTCCGACAGGCTCACGGTGACACCGTGGGTGGTATAGGTCCCGGCGGCGGGATGCTCGATATCCACCAGTTGATTTCGTGCTTTCAACTGCGGGTTTTCCAGCACCTCATCAATGGTGGCCACCTTCGCGCAGGGCACGCCGGCCCGATCCATTGCGTCAACCACGTCTTGCGCCGTCCGGGCTTTCACCCAGGCGGCCACCTCTTTATCAATGGCACGATTGTTTTCCAGCCGGGCGTGATAGGTGTTGAAGCGGGCATCCGCCAGCAGATCGGTACGTTCCATCGCGGCCGCCAGCCGGGGAAACAGGGTATCGGTACCCGCCGACACATACACCCAGTCGCCGTCCCGCGTCTGATAGCTGTTCACCGGCGCTGAGTACCGATCGATATTGCCGATGCGCGTCATGGTGCTGCCGAGCTGCGCCTGTTCCGGAATAGCCGATATGAGCATGCTGACGGCGCTTTCCAGCAGGGTGGCTTCCACCAGTTGGCCGCGTCCGGTGCTGTGGCGGGCATTCAGGGCGGCCAGCGTGCCGATGGCGGCGTACAGGGCGGAGGCATAATCCACCATAAAGGTGCCCGCCATGGTGGGTGGGCCGTCCGGCTGGCCGGAGATGCTCATCAGGCCGCTCATGGCCTGGGCAATGGCATCGAAGCAGGGACGCTGGGACAGGGGACCGGATTGGCCGAAGCCGGAAACGCGCACCATGATCAGGCGCGGATTGAGCTTTTTAACATCGTCCCAGCCGCAACCCATTTTTTCCATGGTGCCGGGGCGGAAATTTTCAATCAGCACATCGGCCTTGGCGATAAGCCGGCGCAGCAGCGCCTGGTCCTCGGCATCGCGAAAATCCAGGGCCAGGCTGCGTTTATTGCGATTGAACGACAGGAAATAGAGGCTCTCGCCATTGAGCTGCGGCTTGTTTTGCCGCGTGTCTTCCCCTTTGCCTTTACGTTCAATCTTCACCACGTCCGCACCCAAATCGGCCAATTGCATGGCGCACAGCGGACCGGCAATAAAACGCGACAGATCGAGGACCTTGAGTCCTTCCAAAGATCCGGGCATGGCTACACCTCCTGTTGGTTTATTGCAAGACCGGCCGCGGCGTCAACCAGGTAAGAAAACGCCACCATCCCGGGATCGTCCAATCCCACCGATCGTTCGGCGAACATACGGGCGCGGCCGATTTTGTTGGGTTTACGGCGAAATTCCGCCAGCGTGTCCTTCACCGCCCGACGGGCAACCGGGAAGAAATCTTGCCCAGGCGGGGTTTCGGATAGGGCGCGCCGCACGGCGTCCAGGGGATCCAGCACGGTTTTGTCGCCCAGGGAGGCGCCGCCGCGGGCCATCAGTGCCGCCAGGATATCGTCCAGCAAGGGCGGAATGTCGCCGTTTTCCAGCGTGGTTTTGCCGGCGCTTTTTTTCGCGGCGGTGAAGAACGCCACCCCCAGCAAGGTACCGAAACTGGAGCCCGACGCCCGGACGCAGGTCATGGATGCGGCGTTGAAAACCGATGGAATATCCGGGGCGGACGCATCGAGCCCCTCATCCATCAGCCGGGCGCATTTTTCCAGGGTGGCGCCTAAATCGCCGTCCCCCAAACGGCCGTCCAGTTCATTGAGCTCAGGGGACACCTGACGGATCTTTGCCGTACAGCGGCTCAACAGCGCGACAAGTTCTCGTGGGGTCATTGCCATCAAAGATTACTCCAGTAAGGACAATCGGCGGGCGCAAGCAACAAGGCCTCCAATTCTTCATCAAGGGTGATGAGCGACAAAGAGGCGCCGGACATTTCCATAGAGGTGGCATAACGGCCCACCAAGGGAAACGCCACCTCTATCCCTTTTTCCCGCAGCCGGCCGGCGACGCGGCGATAAAGAATAAACAGCTCCTCCAGCGGCGTGGCGCCCAGGGAGTTCACCATTACCGATACCCGATCTCCCGTGGCGATGCCGGCATCGTCCAGCAAGGTTTGCAACATCATATCCGCCATGTCGTCCGCCGCGATTATCGGGCCGCGGCGGATGCCGGGCTCGCCGTGAATGCCCATGCCGTATTCCATTTCGTTTTCCGCCAGGGTAAAGGTGGGTTTTCCCGCTTCCGGCACGGTGCAGGGCGAAAGCGCCACGCCGATGGTTACCGTATTGTCCACGGCGCGCCGGGCGACGGCGGCTACCGATTCAAGGGTAGCATCCGCTTGACCGGCCTTTGCGCCGGCAATCTTGTAAGCGTAGACAAGGCCCGCCACCCCGCGGCGTTTATCCCGCTCCTCACGGGAGGCGCTGCCCACATCGTCGGCGGCCAGCACCGTCGCCGTGGCGATACCCTCCGCCTCCAACATTTCGCTTGCCATGGCAAAGTTCATTTTGTCGCCACCGTAATTACCGAACAGCAGGAGTACGCCGTGGCCGCCGTCCGCCGAGCGTATGGCGTCCATGCAGTCCATGACCGCGGGGCCGGCAAACACGTTGCCCACCGCGCAGGCATCCAGCAGGCCTTCGCCCACATAGCCGGCAAAGGTGGGTAAATGGCCGCTGCCCCCGCCGGAAACGATCCCGACTTTTCCTTTGCCGCCGCCGAGGCGCACGATGACCCGGCCGTTTTCGCCGGTCCGGCCATAACTGCGGGGATAGGCCAGGCACATTCCCTCTAGGGCCTCATCCGCATAATCGGCGGGGGAATTCAGTATTTTTTTCATCTCGTCCTTCTCCCTTGTCAGTAATCGAGGTTGTCCTGGCCTTCGAATGCCGTCACCGGGGGATAGGCGCGCTGTTCGGTGATGACATCAATGACGGTGGTGTTGCCTCTACCGAAGGCCTCTTTCAGGGCGGGCAGCAGATCCGGCGGATTTTCAACCCGAACCCCTTCGCAACCGCAGGCCCTGGCGATAGCCGCATGGTCCACGGGACTGAAATCGCAGGCGTCGGAATAATCGCCAAACAAGGCTTTCTCGGCGTGTTTTTCGTAACCGAGTATTTGATTATTGAGCACCACCAGGACCACATGGACGCCCATGCGGTGCGCGGTTTCAAGCTCCGACCAGACGTGCGCGAAGCCTCCGTCCCCCACCAGGGCGAACACCGGCGCATCCGGCCGGGCGACTTTCGCGCCGATGGCATAAGGAAATCCCCACCCCAGGCCGGCAAGGCCGCGAGGGGTGATGAAGCGGGCGCCGGCAGCGCGCGCCTTAAGGAAATTCGCCACCCAGATTGATGAATAGCTGGCGTCGGAAACCACCACCGTTTCCGGAGTGAGGAGGCTGTCCACCTCCCGCATCACCCGTTCGGGCCGGATGGGACGGGCGTCTAAATCAAGGGTGTTGTTGACCTCAGCCAGCCAGCTTTCATGGCCGGCGGCAATCTTCGCCGCCACGGAGGCCCGCGCGCTTCGCCGCGTACCGAGATCGCGGCGTGCCAGCGCCGCCGACAGCGCCGCCAGGGTGAGCCTGGCATCCCCCACCAGGCGCAGAGCGTCATAGTTTCGTCCCACTTCGGCGCTGTCGATATCCAAATGAATATAGCGGGCATCGCGGGGATAGAGGTTCCAGCTGTCGGTGCCGTTCTGGTTGGTGCGGTTGCCCACCAGCAAGATCACGTCTGCCTGGGTGACCATCTCGCGCAAATGGCGGGTACGGCCGCGCGTCCCCATAAAATATCCCACCACGCCCAACGACAGTTCATGGCCTTCATCCACCGCGCCCTTGCCCATGGCCGTGGTGGCCACCGGCAGGCTGGCTGTCTCTTGCAGCGCCGCCAGTTCCCCCGCGGCGTCGGAAATATGCACGCCGCCGCCGGCAATAATGAGCGGGGCACGTGCCGAAGCCAGCAGGCTGGCGGCCTCTTCAACGGCCGCCGGATCCGCTACCGTGCGATCCAGCGGATAATGTCCGAGGGAAGAGGCGTGAGCGCGCTGGATGTCCGGCGCGGCGTCGTTGAACAGGTCGATGGGCACGATGATGATCGCCGGGCCGGGACGGCCGGACGCCGCGGCGGTAAAGGCCATATCGATATAGTCATCCAGCCGCTCTATTTCCGTGACCCGGCGCGTCCATTTGGCGACCCCCTTGAACAGATCCAGGTGATCGAGCTCCTGGAAGGCGTTTTTATCGGCCATTTTGCGGTGAACGTCCTGGACCACGGCAACCACCGGCACCGAGGCTTTGTAGCACTCAGCCAAACCCGCCACCAGCAGCGTGGCGGCCGGCCCGTTTTGCGCGGTGACCACGGCCACCTTATGGGACAATCGGGCATAGGCATCCGCCATATAGGCGCCGGCGTTTTCAGCGCGATAGCCTATCTGGCGGATACCGTAATGGGGGATGGCGAGAAATAACGCGGCTGGAATGCTTTGTCCGAAGATGACGTCGACACCATGGCGCCGCAGCGCGGCGGCAAAAATATGCGCTCCCGTCCTGCGCTGTGCATCGCTGAGAGGTTGCGGCCGTTCAAGGTTCATGAATAACTCCTGATCATCGCTCATTTCGTAGCCGTCACCTCGTATTAGGTTGATGTTAACAAGGTGGCAACTTATCCGTAACGTAGTTTGAGCATTGCATAAAAACGTTTTTAATAAAAACGTTTTTATTGTTTTTGCCGCGTGGGATCACAGAATTTGTCACAGAGGAAAAGCAGCGCGCCGGCGGCACGGGACGACGTGACCTGACGCCGCTACGCGCTTAAATCATTGCCCCGCCATCGGGGAATCACAGGAAGCCGCGATGTATTCCCGCAGCCATTGATGGGCGGGATCGCGGTGAACCCGTTCATGCCAGAGCATGGACATTTCGAAGCCCGGCACGGCAACGGGCGGTTCGACGACCTGCAGCGCCGGCAGGCCGTCCACCAGTCGCAAGGGCATTATCGCCACCAGGTCGGTGGCGGCCAGCACCGATCTGAGCAACAGGAAATGGGGAACGGAAAGCACCACCCGGCGCGTCAGACCCAACCGGGCGAGAGCGGTATCCGTTACGCCGTAAAACCCGCCGCCGTCCGGCGATACCATCACATGATCGAGCTCGCAGAACTGCGCCAGGGTCGGCGGTTTTTTCAAGCGGGGATGACCGGCCCGGCCGGCCAGGATATAGCGCTCGGTAAACAGCGCCCGGCGATGCAGGCCGGAAGGCGCCCCTTCGCTGGTATGAAGGGCCAGATCGATTTCACCCTGTTCCGCCTGTCTGGCAAGGCCGGACGGAACGGATTCAATAAAGGCCAGCCGGGCGCCGGGCGCGGCGCTGCGCAATCCCGCCAGCGCCGGCAGCAGAATAGTGGATTCGCCATAATCGGACGCGGCGACGCGCCAGGTATGTTGCGACGCGGCGGGATCAAAGGGGCTGGCGGGGGATACCGCGGATTCAAGAGCCTCCAGCGCCTGCCGCAAAGGCTCGCGCAGAGCATCGGCCCTGGCGGTGGGCCGCATCCCCCGTGGTCCGGGCAATAACAGCGGATCGCCGAAAATTTCTCTGAGTTTGGCCAGATGTACGCTTACCGACGGTTGGGAAAAATTCAGGCGCTCCGCCGCACGGGTGACGTTGTGTTCCGCCAGCAGTACGTCCAGCGTGATCAGCAGATTAAGGTCAAGGCGGCGCAGGCTATTCATATTATTAATACCTGTAATATTGGAAATTCATTTCCACTATACCTGACAAGCTCCTATGCTGCCCTTATTCCAACTACGCCTTATTTCAACTACAGAGGTTCAGTCATGAATGTCCTGATTGTCTATGCCCATCCGGAACCCCGGTCCTTAAATGGTTCCCTGAAGGATTTTTCGGTCAGGCATCTTGAGGATGCCGGCCTTCATGTACAGGTATCTGACCTGTACGCCATGAAATGGAAGGCCTCCCTCGACGCGCAAGACAGTACGGCGTGGCCGGCCGATGCGCGCTTTGACGCCTCCCTGGCGTCCAAAGAGGCTTATGAAACGGGTACCCAGCGCCATGATATCGCCCTTGAGCAGGAAAAACTCAGGTGGGCGGATGCGGTTATCCTGCAGTTCCCCCTGTGGTGGTTCTCCATGCCGGCCATTCTCAAGGGTTGGGTGGAGCGCGTTTATGCCTATGGCTTCGCTTACGGGGTGGGTGAACACTCCGACAACCATTGGGGCGATCGCTACGGCGAAGGTGCGATGGCGGGAAAGCGGGCGATGCTGCTGGTCACCACAGGCGGGTGGGAGTCCCATTACGGCCCCCGCGGCATTAACGGCCCCATTGAGGATATTTTATTCCCTATTCAGCATGGGATATTGTATTACCCCGGTTTCGATGTCGTGCCGCCATTCGTTATCTACCGTACCGGCCGCACCGATGAAAAACGATATGGCCATATCCGCGACGCCTTGGGGCAACGCCTTGATACGCTGTGGACCGCTGCGCCTATCCCCTTCCGTCCGCAGAATACGGGTGCCTACGATATTCCGGCACTGACGCTGCGCCCCGATCTCGCGCCGGGAGAGGAGGGGCTGCGCGTGCATATCGCTAAGGAATAGCTGCTGCCGGGCAAGCCTCTTTAGCAATGATTAATTTTTCTGCAGTGAAGGCATTGGCCCGGTTGTTTATTTGACATATATTGACCGCCTTCCTAAGGTTTGAAGGCCATTGGCGGAAAAGAAAAATTTTTCGATCGTTACCATCGCTCATGTTTTTCTCTTCCCCTCCCTGGCTTATGCAATTTCCTTCATCGAATGTCAGGATTGAGCTCATGAGCGGTTTTTTCTTATTTTATAAAGCTGGGGTGCGGCGTGAAATTTAAGCTTATTTACGCCGACCCGCCCTGGCAATATCGCGATAAATCCAAGGACGGCGAGCGGGGCGTTCAATTCAAGTATCCCGTCATGACCGTTACCGATATCTGCCGGTTGCCGGTCTGGGATTTAGCCGATCCCGCATCCTGTCTGTTGGCGATGTGGCACGTACCCTCTATGCCCCTTGAGGCATTGAAGGTTGTGGAGGCCTGGGGGTTCCGCTTTATGACGATGAAAGGCTTCACCTGGCATAAAACAAACCCGTGCAAAGGGAATTCCGCAATCGGCATGGGCCATTTGACGCGCGCTAATTCCGAAGACTGCATGTTTGCCGTGCGGGGCAGATTGCCCGTGCGGGCAAGCGCCGGCATCTGCCAGCACCAGACGGCGCCGCGCGGCGAACACAGCGCCAAGCCCGATTTGTTTCGTCGCTTACTGGTGGAACTGGTGGGCGACGTCCCGCGTATTGAACTCTTTGCCCGAAACCGGGTACCGGGCTGGGAGAGTTGGGGCAATGCCTGTGACAAATCCGTCGAGCTTTCCGCCGCTATGGTCAGGAGTATAGGCCAGCAAAATTGAACATTGCGCTTAATAATTGTCCTGGTGATCTAAAATATCCTTTATTCCTTAAACAGTGATTTTGAGATAAACGTCATATTTTTTTTATGTCAGTCCCTAAAAAAAATTATTGGTCATTGCTCTTGGGAAAATTCGTTTTAAATCATTGGGTCCCTCGTAGGACAATCTCTATGCCACCCTTCGTCCTCCTTGCGAAGGGGACTGTTTCATTTGTCGCCGAATCGGTTAATGGCCATTGCCTTTTATAGGATTGCTATTGATTTTAAAAATTAAAAAAAATCATCAGAGCTGTATAAGCTTTTTTTTTATACGATTCTCCAGAGCACATTGATATCAAAATGAGCCGGGCTGTCAGTGGCATATTCATTAGCCGTGAACTAAAGTCAAAATGGATTTTTTGCTATTAGCGGCAAAGCCTTCCAGGCAGAAGTTTAAAAAGAGAGCAATAGTAAACGGGCGGACATACCTAGGTCTGCTCTGGAGTCATATGTCAAATACCACGGGCTTGGAAGGGGTGGAAGTTAAACCCGAAGATAATAAAAACGAACCGTCGAAATCTTGGTTGAAAAAACTCGGGCCGGGTTTGATTACCGGCGCCGCCGATGACGACCCCAGCGGCATCGCGACGTATTCCCAGGCCGGCGCGCAATTTGGCTACAGCATGCTATGGACGCTGATGCTCACTTATCCCCTAATGGTGGGTATCCAGATTATCAGCGCCAAAATAGGCCGTGTCAGCGGTCATGGACTCGCCACCAATATTCGCAGACACTATCCCAAATGGCTGCTCTATACCATCGTGGGTTTGCTGCTGATTGCCAATACCATCAATATCGGCGCTGATATCGCCGCTATGGCGGGGGCGCTGAATTTATTGGTAAAAGGTCCCGTCCGCTGGTATGTGGTGGGGTTTGGCTTAATATCATTACTTCTGCAGATCTTTATTCCTTATAAACGCTATGTGCGAATATTGAAATGGCTAACCCTGGCATTGCTTGCTTACGTGGCAACCATTTTTATTATTCATATACCCTGGACACAGGTCTTGATAAATACGTTTTGGCCGCATTTATCCTGGAAGCCGGCCTATGTTACGACAGTAGTCGCCATTTTCGGTACCACCATCAGCCCCTATCTATTCTTCTGGCAGGCCTCGCAAGAGGTGGAAGAGCAGCATGCCGATGACGAGGCGGAGGCGATTAAACATGCCCCCGAGCAGGCGACAACCAATTTCCGCCGGATTAAAATCGATACCTTCATCGGCATGGCGGTTTCCAATGTCGTGGCCTTCGCCATTATTTTAACCACCGCGGTGACGCTGCATATGCACGGGGTGACTGAAATCCATACCTCGGCGCAGGCGGCGACCGCGTTACGCCCCGTCGCCGGTGATTTTGCCTTCTGGCTGTTCAGCGCCGGCATCATTGGCACCGGCATGCTAGCGATTCCGGTTTTGGCCGGCTCGGGCGCGTATGCCGCCGCCGGGGCCTTTAAATTGCCAAACAGCCTGGAATTGAAATTCAAGTATGCCAAAGAGTTCTACACCATTATCGCCGTGTCGACCCTGATTGGCATCGGAATCTGTTTCATGCCCATTGATCCCATCAAGGCGCTGTATTGGAGCGCGGTAATCAATGGCGTTATTTCCGTGCCTATCATGGTGGTAATGATGCTGATGGCGGCGCGTCAGGATATCATGGGTAAATTTGTCATCTCCACCCGGCTTAGCGTATTGGGCTGGATATGCACGGCGGTCATGGCCATAGCGGTGGTGGCCATGTTTGCCACGCTGGGCAAATAAACCGGCACCCGGATCCATGGCGGCGGTGCCCCCGGTCTTGTTTTCTACGCCGCCGTATGCTGCTGAAGACATAGCGCCAGCGCATCAAAAACAGCTTTACAGCGCGGGCTGTTGCGCAAGTTTTCATGCATGGTAACCCAGGTTTCCAGCCTGAACTGGCACTGGGCGGGCAGTACGCGCACCAGCTCCGGGGACCGTCCGGCCAGCGCCGACTGATACCAGCCGATACCGCAGCCGGCGCGGATTAGCGCCAGCTGCGCCACATCGCTGTCGGTGCGATAGGTAAACCCTTCGCGTGTCCACTCCGGCAACGCTTTGCCGGCGGCCCGCAAAAAGGGCGTTTGCGTGTCAAACCCTATCAGCGCATGCCCCATCAAATCCGCCGGCGCCGACGGTATGCCCCGCCGCCGCAGGTAGCCGGCATGGGCGTACAACCCCAGCTCCACCTCCCCCACTCGCCGGGCGATAAGCGACTCCTGCTTTGGCGGCGTCATGCGCACCGCGATATCGGCTTCACGCTGCAGCAGGTCCTGCACCTGGTTGGTGGGCACCAGTTCAATCCTGAGCTGCGGATGCGATTGCCCCAGCCGCGCCAGCATCGGCGGCAGCACTTCTACTCCGATGACTTCGCTGGCGGAGACGCGCACCGTACCCGTCACCTCCCGGCCCCGGCTGGTGGCCGCGCGCGCCAGGGCCGCCGCGGTATCCCGCATGTCCTGCGCATATCTGCGCAGGGAAAGCGCGGCTTCCGTGGGCATCAGCCCCGTCTGCGATCGAATGAACAGCGGCTGGCGGAACGATGCTTCCAGGGCCGAGATATGGCGACCCGCCGTAGGCTGGGTAATGCCGAGGGCGCGCGCCGCGCCGGAAAGCGACCCCTCGGTCAGCACGGCGAGAAAGGTACGGTAAAGCTCCCATCCGATAGCGTCAGACATACCTCTTCGCTCCCGTCACCATACATAAATATATAGCCGATACGCTATCATCAACAATTTCTTTTTACTACCGGCGGCGGCAGACTCTTTCCATTGGCCAATAGACTGAGATGAAAAATGACGAGAACGGACAATTCGAGAAAACAGGTCCTGGTGCTGGGCGCCACCGGCGGTATCGGCGGAGAAACGGCCCGCAGGCTTCGCGACAACGGTTGGCGGGTTGTGGCGCTGCATCGCCGGCCGCCGGATACCGGGGCAGGGCACGACGGCATCACCTGGCTGCGCGGCGATGCCATGAATAGCGATGACGTACGGCGGGCGGCCCAAGGGTGCGGCGTCATTGTGCACGGCGTTAATCCCCCCGGCTATCGCCGATGGGGGGAACTGGTCCTGCCGATGATCGATAATACCATTGCCGCCGCCATCGCTGGGCGCGCCACCATCGTGCTGCCGGGCACGGTTTACAACTATGGCCCGGATGCCTTTCCGCTACTGGATGAAGATGCCCCGCAGCACCCGCTGACCCGCAAGGGCGGCATCCGCGTCGAACTGGAACGGCGCTTGTATGCGGCCACCGGGCAGGGCGCCCGGGCGATAGTGGTACGGGCAGGGGACTTCTTCGGGCCGCGGGCCGCCAATAACTGGTTCTCGCAGGGCTTGATCGCACCGGGACGGGCCGTGAAGCGTATCAACCAACCCGGCGACCGCGGTGTCGGCCATCAATGGTGCTTTCTGCCGGACATGGCGAACACCATAGCGGCGCTGCTGGACCGCGGGAACTCCCTCGCGCCCTTTGCCACGTTTCATATGGGCGGCCATTGGGATGCCGACGGCACGCAAATGGCATCGGCCATAAGCCGCGTTGTGGCGCGCCACGGAGGACAACCGGCGCTGCGTACCTTCCCCTGGTGGCTGGTGCGGCTGGCTTCCCCCCTGGCGCCCACCCTGCGGGAATTGCTGGAGATGCGCTATTTATGGCGCCGCCCGGTCAGGTTGGACAACCGACGTCTGACGGCGCTGCTGGGCAGCGAGCCCCATACCCCGCTTGATCAGGCGGTGGAGGAGACCCTGGCCGGATTGGGGTGCCTTCCCTCAGGATAATGGCGCCCGCAGCAGGAGTGCCGGCCATGGCCACCAAGCATCTTGATGCGCTGGAGACGCCCCTGGGGGCAGGGTTATTCCAGCGGAGTACGCGTAAGCCAAGTCTGACCGAGGCGTGGCAGCAGTAACTACAGATGGTAAACCGGCTGTTGCCGGCGCTGGGTGACGTTGAAAATCTGCTGGCTTCGCAGCGGGCCGATGCCAGGGGTGTATTGAGACTCAACCCGCAATGCGTCCCCGGCCAAGACCCGCGCCAAGATCAATTTTCTTGTGGACGCCTTCCAGCAAAGCCCTCCCAGGGACGGGTAAGCTATTACCGCACCATGCTAGGGCGGGACACGTCCCGCCATCGTATGTGGCTATGATAACCGACGTCATAAACCGGGAGACTTTGTCGTGGCCGAAGGTCTGCTAGGTCCGCTGGTGTTCAGTGGACAAACAGGCTCAGCAGCATCACCACCGCCAGCCCCACCAGAGAATTTACCAGCTCCAATAATCCCCAGGTTTTAAAGGTGTCTTTCATGGAAATCTTGAATGACTGCTGAAATAAAAGAAACCCGCCGTCATACATCAATGTCATGGTATTGCTGCCCACCGCGCACACCAGTACCATCAAGACCGGATTGACGTGGAAAGCATCAATCATGGGCGCCACAATGCCCGCGGCGGTGATGGCGGCTACGGCGCCTTGCCCGGTCAGGATACGGATTATGACGGTAATGAGCCATGCCAGAATCAGCGGCGAAACCGGAATATTCCCCACCATGCTGACAATGGCGTTGCCGACGCCGGTGTTGATAATCACTTCTTTCATGATGCCGCCGGCGGCAATAACCAATAACACGTTTGATACGCCGGAGATGGCGACGCTTAAGGTGTCCGTAATCTGCTGGCCGCTTTTTCCCCTTAAAACGCCCAGTGCGAAAATGCCTACCAGCACGGCAATCAGCATGCTGATTTCGGCGCTGCCGAGAAAGGCCGCCACCTTGAACAGCTCGCTATCTTTATCCACTATCAGCCGGATGATTGACGAGAAAATCATCAAGATGGCAGGCAGCAACGGCACCAATAAACTGATGCCGAACCCCGGCAACTCGTTGGCGGGTTTGAACTCGGGGGGCGCCATAATGTCACCCAGCGGCATTTTATCGATGCCCGGAATGAATTTTGTCAATATGATGCCGGAACAGATTATGGAGGGAATGATAACTATCAGGCCAAAGATATAGACCAGCGAGATATTGGCATGAAACGCGGTGGTTAACGCCATCGGTCCCGGCTGCGGCGGAAAAATGCTGTGCCCCATGGTTGCGCCGGCCACCAAAGGCACAATTAATCTCATATAGGGAATATTGGCTTTTTTCGCTATGCTTATCACCAGCGGCGCGGTAATCAAAAACGCCACCTCATAAAACATGGCCATGCCGAAAATAGTACCGATGATCAACAATGCATATTGCAGGTAGCGCACGCCCAGCAGGTTGATAATAGTATCGGAAATCTGCTGCGATGCACCGGATTCCGTCATTAATTTACCGATCACGGCGCCAAAAATAACAATCAGGGTTAGCGTGCCTAAAATACTGCTTAGCCCCATTTGTATCGTGGCGACTATTTTATCGATGGGCATTCCTTCGGCAAATGCAAGAAAAATTGCCGAGACCATTAACGCCAAAATAGTGTGCATTTTGACTTTAACAATCAATATTACCAACAACGCTATCCCGACTAAAACCCACAATAAAGGCATTATATGCGCCATACTCTTGACCTTATTATAAATACTATGGATATGATCTAATTCTCAGCATGGCCTCAAAATTTCCTTAACGAGATGTTATCTGATAATGATCCTCATTTACTCTCCATACTACCATACTATGTTAAAGACGTTGAATTCTGTGAAATTGATCACAGAATTTTCACCATCGAAGCCTAACCAGGGTTTGAGATAAATTAATCTCGTTGAAGTGTTTATCAAGGGCGAAGGTAAACACAGCCGTCATGCCGCCGGGTCGCCTTCATTGGCACTCTGCACCATGGCGATAAAGAGATCCCGCAGCGGATCCGCCAGGGCGGGGTTCCAAAACATTCCCACGTCCCAATGGGCATAAGGGCCCCGCAGCGGGATCATATCTATGCCTTCGGGGGCAATATAAACCGTACTTTCCGGCACGACGGCTACGCCTACACCGGCGACCACCAAGGCCAGCATGGTTTGCAGGTCCCGCGTCCGCTGCACGATATTTGGAACGATGTGGTTAAATTCCAGAAACAGTTCTATTTGCCGGAACAGGCCCGGACCTTTTTCCGCAGACAGTTGGATAAAGGGCTGCGAAGCAATGA
Organism: Sodalis sp. RH15; assembly: GCF_047324255.1. Classification (NCBI taxonomy): domain Bacteria; kingdom Pseudomonadati; phylum Pseudomonadota; class Gammaproteobacteria; order Enterobacterales; family Bruguierivoracaceae; genus Sodalis; species Sodalis sp. RH15. Next base: position 4,596,983 of record NZ_CP178738.1, on the reverse strand, counting down.
GCTGATAGTCCTGGAGGTCGGTGGTTGCCGGTACCGTTTTTTTCTTCACCGCCAGCACCAGTGATTCGGAAATAAGTTTAAGTCCGGTAAGCGGCGGTTCCACCGGCATGCGCATAAAAGCCAATTGCAGCTGGCCGGATAACAGTTGGGCGGTCTGTTGGGTGGAAGAAATATCCTCCAGGCTGACGATGACATCCGGATAAGCCCGGCGAAAGCGCGCCACCCAGTCCGGCGCGATTTTAATGCCGGAAATGCCAAAACCGATGGCCAGATTTCCCTTGGTCCCTTTCGCAATATCGAGAGCATAATGCCGCAACGCTTCCCCTTGCTCCACCAGTTCACGCGCTTTCTCCAGCAGCAGCACTCCAGCATGGGTCAGTTGAGCGCCGTGTCTTCCCCGGACAAACAGGGTCAGGCCCAGCTCGTTTTCCAGCAGTTTGATCTTTTTTGACAGCGCAGGCTGGGTAATGAAAAGCCGTTGCGACGCCTCACGATAGTTTTGTGTCTCCGCCAACAGGACAAAGGCACGCAAGAGCAGAGTATCCATTCCAATTGGTTATCGAAAGAAGAGAATAAGTGATTATATTTAAATCGCTTTTTGCTATCTACTCTTTATGGGCCTCAGGGCGCGCACATGTGATAACCATCACGTCCCGCACTGGTTACTACCGGGGTTTACTCAGGAGATCATGATGTCAAAACAACGCTTTATCTTTTTACTGAAAGGGGAAGTGGTAACCCCGCAGTCTTTGGACGATCCGGACGCCGGAGAAATTATACGTGCGGCATTATGCCAGAGTTTCGCCATTTCACATTTGCACGTTCTGGCAAAAAACAGCCGTGAAGCGCTGGCGAAGTACCAACTGTTGAGCGAGGGGTATTCAAGTGAAAAAAGAATGGAGGTCAGTCTTTATTGAGCGTGAATTACTGCTTACCTGCAAATAAAAGCCCCTCCCCAGTAGCGATGCTCCAGGGAGGGGCGATATGATGAAAATTTTTGTATCAGTTAGCCGGGCTGTTATTCAGCGGTGTTAACATGATGGGCATTGCCCTGGCTTACCGGGTAGGTATGGGCATAATCCTGATAATCGTTCTGGGCGGCCATGGAGACTGCCGGTGCGACCATGGCGGCGATGAGTGCGAGTGCTGCGATTGTCTTTTTCATGATGGTATCCTGTGTTCTCGTTGTAAGGGTGAAAGCTTTTTGCTTTCGATGAACTAATATTAACGAGCATTAATAAAATAGTCCAGAAAAATTTTTTGGCTGATATGTTCAAAATAACTGAAAGAGTTATTCAAGACCGAATTTTCCCATACCGCTGTACAAACCCCTTGACTGTGGCGGTAAACCAAGCCTGAAGGGATGCGTAAGAATCAACGTTGCGATAGCCGCCGAGACGTTTATTGTGAGCCGGCCGGTGAAACAGCCTTTCGCCAATGTAATAATTTTGCCGACGGGTTTGTTATATTTCGGGGGTAATAAATTATCGCCATGGATATGTAATATTGAAGTTCAAAAGCACGTAAAAAATCGCTTTTCGAGATTTTTCTTGGAAATATCTCTTTAACAATAAATGTCTTTGAATTCTATAATCAGTCAGAGATGATATATTTTATAGCAATTCAGTTTATTCTGCAAAACACGATATGTAATTCTATATAAGAATGTATTTATATTGTATTATTGATATCTTTAACAAAGAAAAAACCTGGATAAATCTATTTTAATTAATATTTCTGCCACTATAGTCATTCCTTGAATAAGGTTAATTTGGCCATCGTTTTATACGCTGCGATCAAAATATACAATGCCTGGAAATAAGATAGGTACTCAATATGATGAATAACATTGATCGGTCAATCCTTTCACCAGCGGCCTATCAGGGTCTCCAGGGGGATACCCCTAAAAAATATCTTAATCAGTATTTCACGGCGGCATATTCCATTAACCATGGCAATGTCCGGAACAATGATCGTTTAACCGGTCGCGATCTTTATTACCTTGCGCAAAGTCTGCAGAGTGAGAAAGTGACTCATTGCAGCCCCATGTCTGCTATAGGAGGATTGCCGGCAAAGCCTAAAAATTTAGCGGAACGGTTTATTTGCGCCCTGATGGTGTTGTCGCCTTGGCAAAGGGAAGGGCAGACGCAGGCAACGTTGCCCACCGGCGATAATAATCTGGCGGGAATCTACGCCGGTCGAACGCCAAAGATGTCAGGAGACCTCGTTATAGAGCCGCAGGCATCCCAATATGCCTCTTCGTCGGGGAACCGTCGCCATGATCATGCCGTGACGCGGAGACAAGGTTCTTCCTTAAAGGTAAAGCGCGAAGCGGCGCCTTCACCCCGGTTTGCCCGTTCCGATCCGCAATACATGCTCGGAATCTATTTAAATAAAAAAGCGGCGGCAAAAGTGGATCCCGAAAATGTCGATGTCAAGCCGTTGGGCGCCAAACTGATTGAAAGCGTCGATCGGTTACCGGACATTATTCCGGATGTTGCCCGCCTGACCCTGTACGGCAGTCATCTTTACGGCGAGCGACGGGGCGAGAACCTTACACCCCTGCAACAACGGAGCCTGATTGCGCAGGCTTTGTGCCGTTTTATTTATGGTGAGGAGAGCATCGTTCTGCGTGTCGTAAAGCTATTTGACGCCCAGCGCCATATTACCCACCAGGAATTTGCCGGAATAGTGCAATCCTGGCCCTATCCTGCGGGGTATGAGACTCATCAACGGCTATGGAGGGAAAATTACGAAGCCCCTGAAGTCCCCATATTTTATCTCAATAGCCTGTATGCCCAGTCGGATGTTCAGGAAGCCGGTAATAACGATACCCGAACGAGTGTTGATTTGGATAATCTGTGGGTCGGCAGTCTGACCTGGACCCTATTGCAATTCGGCGCCCGAGCAATTACTCAGGAGGATCCGGATAAGCTCAAATCGATGTCCTATTATTCTCTGATCGAACTGGGTCTCGGGTTGGTGGGTATGTATCGCCAGGGCGTGCTGGCCTCCGGCGTGGAGCCGATTATGTATCTGGGGCTGCTGCTGTATTTTCTGCGCGCGCGGCCGGATCTGGGTTTAGGGGAAATACTGGCATCCGATACCGTTGACGCTGCCTTTGACGCGTTAAAAGCCGAGCTGGAGGCCCGTCATCTCACCGTCGGTAACCTGTATAACGGCTTTACGCACTATCAGGCCGCTTATCATCGGCCCGCCTGGCGCAGCAGGGAGGCGGCGGCGGCGGAATTGATTAAACAATCCTGCGGCAGCGCGGATGCCCGGTTGGTGACGCTGAGCCTCCCCAAGGGACATACCAAGCGGAGCGCGCAGACATCCGTCCAGCAACTGCTGCTGTCGCCGTCCGGTTTTTACTGTCTGGATAACGGCGAGCGGGTGCCCAGTCTGGATACGTTTTATCAACAGCAAGTGGATGCCTTTGCCGGTTCGATCCGGGATCTGGATAACGCCCTGCTGTCTGTGGCCTTTATGCCCAGCGACGTCCGGGATGAGACGTTACAGGCGGATGATTTGCGCTTTCTTCAGCGGTCGGAGATCAAATGGGTCATCCCCAAGCTGGAGTTGATCCGCCGGCCGAAGGATATGTTTTATTCCAGCGTTGTCTTCCAACACCTCGGCAAACCGGATGCGCTTTTTTTCCAGGCCAAACAGGGTGATACCGAACGGTTGTTTACGCTGCAGACCACTTCCCAGGGTTACCTTCTGCGTGAACTCAAACTTGGGCATCACGATTACAGCGCCCTAAAACCTTTTATGGTGGATTGGCCGGCGCCGGCGATAATTTCTCAATTCAAGCTTGCCATCTCCTCGATGCTGAACGCCAGCTTGATGAAGCGGTCGAACGAGACGGTGGCGCTTTTCCTGCAGCACTTCGCCGAGCGCCATTATCAATCCTATCGGCTGCAAATCCACACCAGGGGTTATACCGGCGGCGAGTCTGTGCCGACAAAGGTTTTGGACACGGTGGCCGGATACGTTATTCCCTTTTACAGCTGTATCAATTCCATTATCGATAACCAGCATCAAGCAGCCTTTGCCGAGTGTTTGGTGGACGGGGCCCTGGTGGGGCTACCTCTGTTCTTTACCGGTGTCAAGGCCGGGCTGGGCCTGTTCAGGGAAGGAATGGTGGGGGCCGGTCAAACGTTAGGGGGGCCGATGTTCAGCGCCTCGAATCAGGAAATCTTCCGCAATGTTGTGCCTACCTCAGTACAGATTGCCGGCGGTATCGTCGGTACGAGCTCTTCAATGAGGCACTTCGCGGATGTCATGGGCAAACAGGCGCTCAATAGCCTGGACCCGGGTTTTGCCGCCCTGCGCTCATTGAGCATCGTGAGCAAGGGGCTTTATCTGGCGGTGCTCGGCAAAACGATAGTTGGACTCGGCGCGTTAAAGTCTAGGCTTATCAAAGTGTCAGGGGAATTACCCAAGATCGTTACCGAAAGTCTCGATCTGGAGGGGACGATTCTCTATGACGCGTATGGCAATACTCCCCTGACCCTGACAATAAAAGGTACCGATTACTCGGTTTTGCAAATACAAAACAGCAGCATGGTAGCGGTGGAAACCGGGGAACGCATGCCGGACGGCCATTTAATGTTTGCCCAACTGGATATTCATAGTCGGTTCGGCATTTATAAAAAATACTTTTGCCTGTACAGCGGCGATAACCCGCGCTGCCTGCTGACAGACTACCGCCATCCCGCCGTGCGGCTGGATGAGAATGCGTACGCGCCATCATCGCAAAGCAACCCCTATTACTGGTCGCTCTCCAGCAATCTGCCTATTCAAGTGTTGGTGGTATACCCGCTTCATATGCTGGAGTTCGGCGATCGGCAATGGTCGGCATTTGAAGTCAATCACCGCCGCTGGGTCCTTGATCATCAGACCGGCAACACTGAAGCCCTGGATAACAGCGACGATTGGCTGGCGAAAACAAACGTGAAGGGCGAGCGGGTGTCGATGATTGAGCCCGGAATTGACGACCGGTCCTTCAGGCTGAAATTGTCTCCTTTGCGGCATCGGCGCAAACGGGATTTGACATTGCCGCGGGTTCAGGACTGGCGTCGGTTGCTCCATAATTACACCTTGAATGACGATGGTATTTTGAGCTACTACGCCAATATCCATAACGAAAAGGATTTGAGCGTCAAGATCGGCGAGGCGGATTATTATCTCTCAATCGAAAAAAACGCCTGCACCTTCTTGTTGCGCCATCCCAGCGAACCCGCCGCCCCGATGTTTCGCGTGGCCTATGTGATAGACGGCGGCGATTTTGTTTTCGCCTCGCCGGTAGAGCTTTCCAATTCCCACCATATCGGCGAATCACTACGAAAGAAAATTGAAGACAACCCGCAGGCCACGCAAGAACCTCATATTGATTTTCTGTTGCCACCGCTGTTTAACGGCGCATTTTGCTACGGTAATAAAATGTTCCTGAAAATAGGCGATCGTATTTTACATATCGCCCATTTCAATGGGATTTACCATACCTTATCCCTGAACGGGGATAAATCTGGCGACAAGTATTGGACGCTCCGTTACGAGTTATTTACCGGTAGTTTTGATATTGTCGATATCCAAGACCATTTACCCGCGAAAAATAATGGCATACGAGAGCCCCGTTCCCGCTTTGATCGGCTGGCGATACGAACTTATTCCAATCATATCTATCCTACCCTGGCGACACTGTGCGGGATGGATTATAGCGACGTTGATACTTTGCCGCTGCCGGAGTCCGACCTGTACACCCGTTTACGCCAGGTGGCGCTGCTGCTGCGCCTTGACGTGCAACGCCGGTATGAATTGCTGCATGCCACCAGCGTGGCGCTGCGCGCTTTCAGCATGGATCGCCACCTGAAGGTTGAGTGGAAAAATGATTTTCAGGCGCTTTCACTCTGGACCACTTTGGAGAAAGTTGTCTGGCTCTGCCGTTCCCATAAACCATTAGGAAGCGCCTGGAGCCATCGGCAATGGCGGCAGGACGAGAGCCGCGTCTGGCGTTTGCCCGCGCCATTACTGATAGCCCGGCGACCCGATATGCAGCTCTTTATCAGCGACAAGGAATACATCGATGGCCATAAGTGGCAAAAGAAAGACTATGCCTTGCTGCTGGAACGCGAGGGGGTGACGGTCAAGCCGCTTGACCCCGAAGGCAGTCTACGCCGCTGGCTGCCGGCGCTGGAGCATGCCAGCCAACGGACGATAGTCACAAAATTCGCCTTATCGAAAACACAGCAGCCGATATTTTGGATCGATCTTGAGGGCCAGATTTGGGCGCAAACGCCGGATGGGGTTAAGACCCCGCTGTATCGCCATAATACCGATCAGGAGATAGATGAAATTGTTACGTCGCCGGACGGCAGTATTGTAGTACTGATTCATATCCGCACGTCCCATACGGAGGCGGCGTTATTTTACAGCATGCCGTCTATGGGCTCACCGCTCGCGTCACAGGATCTCTTTCCCTATAAAGAGGCAAGCCTGGACGGATCGTGCGTCCCGGGCAAAGAGTGGTGGGTAACCGACACCGGCGACCTGTTTGCTCCCTGGGATGATGGATGGTCTTTTTTGGGCGAGGATAATCCCCACCGCGGCACTCCTGAGGGCTACCAGCCGGACTTCGTTTCCCCAGACCAGCGTTTTCTTGGCTATACCCGGCGTGATGGCAGTACATTGACCCATGAAGTTGTACTGGATGATACCTTCGGCGACCGGCAGATAAAACTGCAACGCAGCCGGCCTTGTTCCACGGAAAGCTTCGGTATGGGAAGGCTGGCGAGCGTGGCGTTTTCTTCGCTGAACGCACTGGTAGCCCTAGGGTTTTCCGACGGTTATATCGAAATATTCCGCATCCATGATGAGGAAAACCAAGGCGCGGTGGTCTCCCTGGGCCATATCAGCCTGCCGTTGGCTGAGCTGCTCATCTCCGACACCCGCCATCCCAAGCCAAAGCAGATGGCGATGAAATTCAATAATGCCTTTGATCGCTTGGTTGTTTTTCATGACATCGGGCTGTTTAGCGTTGATGAAAAAGGAAACGGCAGCTATGTGGCGTCTGAAATTTATGTGGCTGATTTACAGGAGGCAGGCACTGGACCTTAGGCAATAGGAATTGATGACTTTCCCCTTTTCAATATGGGGCCGGGCCTTAGCTGTGTGGTTGGTTTACCGGCCCTCATTCTCTGTGTTAGCTCACTATGCAGAAGCGCGGAAACATTAACTAACCGTGCTTTCAGAGACAACGTATTTTTGCATCGGCATGAGAAATTTGCAGCGGCTGTTCAGAATATCGGTGGTATATGTGCGTGTAGCAATGAATAAAACAGATTTTTGGATTAGCAAATATCAAGGAAAGACGTTACAGAATATAGATGAATACTGCACTATTAACGGTGTTTCTGATGAGTGGCTATATTTATGGGAATCTATCACTTTCAGCAAGCTATATTTAACAGTCCGCAGTGTGGACTGAAAAAACGCAAATTCATCGCATCACTTCAATAATTTTTGCATAAGAACCATGTCAGAACGAGGTTGTTTATCTGCCTCGGCAAAGCCAAGGGACAGATATAACCCCATGGCTTTTTGATTATCCCGATACACATTGAGCGTCAATAGGTTCATGCTGCTGACTTCGGTTGCTTTGGCGATAAGCTGTTGGCAAAGAACCCGGCCAAGGCCGTTCCCACGGGTTTGCGGGGATATGATAATACGGGCCAAATGGCTAATGCCGGATTCTTTTTGTACCACCTGGCCAAATCCGAGGGGATCGCCAGGACGCTCAGAGTTACACAGTATATAGCTCCTTCTGGTCGCATCCTGTCCATTCAGTAACTGTGGCAAATTTTCCGCATCCAGTGGAAACGGTAAATTAGGCCCTGCCCAGCGCATACAGGCCGTGGCATCCTCCACCCAGGTGGACAGGACCGCATAATCCGACGGAGTCGGCAAACCTAATATATAAGCCATACACTATGCCAAATGATTGAATCTCTGCGGCAAGTATATCCAAAGATAAATGGCAACAGTACCCATGATTAAAAATTCCCACCCTGCGTATCCGTGCGCGCATCCAGCTCAAGATCGCTGAGCAGTCCCGGACCGGTGGGATGCCACCCCAGGCGCTGCCGGGTCAGCTGACTTGACGCGGGCATATCCATGCCGGCGAACATGGCCAGCCAGCCGAAATGGGATTGGGCTTCTTCCACACGGATGCTGACCACAGGGATTTGCAGCAGTTTGCCAATGGCTTCCGCTATCTGGCGCAGGGGTATGCCTTCCTCTGCCACCGCGTTATATCGGCTGCCCGGCTCATGCTTTTCAAACGCCAGCCTATAGAGACGCGCCACATCCAGCAGGTGCGCCGCCGGCCAGCGGTTGACTCCTTCCTCGACATAAGCCGATACCCCTTTGTCGCGAGCCAGGCCGATAAGCTGGCTGATGAGACCCTGCTTGACCTTATTATGCACCTGCGGCAGGCGGACCACCGACACATTCACCCCCCCATCGGCAACGGCCGCTCCCGCATTTTCCGTAGGGGTACGGGGGATAGGATGGTTGGGAATATAATAATCCTCCGTGGCGATCCGGCCTGGAGCCGCCGCACCCATAGCGGTTACCGAGGTGATGACCAACGGGCGATCCGTGCCGATGAGCGCGGAACCCAGGGCGTCAATGGCCCGGCTTTCCTTTTTGCCGCTCTCCTCGAACGTCGAGAAGTCATGGTCATAAGCGCAGTGAATCACCCCGTCAGCTCCGGCTGCGCCAAGACGCAGGCTATTCAGGTCCTCCAGACTGCCGCGATGCACCTTGGCCCCGGCGGCGATGAGCCGTTTCGCCCCGTCATCCGATCGCGCCAGCCCAAGCACCTGATGACCCGCGTTGATGAGTTCGGGCACCAGGGCAGTGCCGATAAACCCGGTCGCGCCGGTTAGGAAAATTTTCATAGCTGTTCCTTTGATGTGAATGGATAAGTTATCTCAACGAGGGACGCTCGCGTTTCTTCTTACCAATAGTCGTCACGATAGCAAAAGAGGGCCGTACGATATATTCTTTAAGTTCGTATTACTGGTTTGATCGTACGGATTTGCATGGACCCGCTCTCAGAGGTGTTATCGCTGCTCAAGCTCAAGACCTATGTGTAGGGGGGCTTTGTAGTGAACGAAAAATCCCGTATCCAATTCCCTAAGCATCGGGGCTTGAAGTGCTACTCAGTGGTAGCGGGTTCATGTTTCCTGGCGATGGAGGGAGTAACCGACCCGGTGTTCATGGGGGAGGGGGATTCTATCCTCCTTCCCCGCGGCCGGCCGTTTTGCCTGGCGACGGACCTGTCTTCTCCGCCGGTGAATTTCGACGTGCAAATGGCCGCGCGCAGGCCGGATGTTCCGCTCTTTTCCGACGCCGTGGGCGGATGCTCCGTTCTTGGCGGGCACTTCCTCATGACCGGCGGGCATGCCGACATCCTACTGAACGCGCTGCCTCCCATCGTCCATATCCGCAACGAGTCGAGCAAAGAAGTGATGCGATGGTCGCTGGAATCCTTAAGGGAGGAATTACGCGATCCTCAGTTGGGGGGATCGCTGGTGGCGCAACAGCTTGCTTATATTTTGCTGGTGAAGGCCCTTAGGCTGTACCTGCAGAGCGAGGCAACCAGGGGCGTAGGGTGGCTTTTTGCCCTTGCCGACCCGCAGATGAGGGCCGCGATAGCATGCATGCACAACGATCCGGGGCATCCCTGGAAAATACAGGAACTCGCTCATCACGTCGGCATGTCGCGCACCGTCTTTGCTCAACGGTTCAAGGAAAAGGTCGGGATGACCTCAATGGAATACCTTACGCACTGGAGAATGTTGCTCGCCAGCGATCGCCTGCAGACGTCTGATGACCCTGTTTCCAAAATCGCCTGGTCAATCGGCTACGGTACGGAAAGCGCCTTCGGCAAGGCGTTCAAACGGGTTCTGGGGTACTCGCCGAGAGAACACCGCCGGCGCTATCAAGCAGAACCGCTGCCCGGCACGACCGATGAGTGATGACAGGTGGCGGCGCTCAATTTCATGGTTCGTTCAAATCGACTTAAAACGCTTACCTTTTATTCTTAAATGGGCGATTTTGGCGAGTTCGACATCCTCTAGCGCCGTTCAGGCCGCTCATCGGTGATTTGAAGGCGAATTCCCCGTCCAGCTTTTCGTATTCAGCCTTAAATTCCGGTTGTTCCATCCAATCTGAGACCATTTCGGCATGGGTTTTGGTTGGAGGTATGCGTTTAGCGTTCATTTTTTACCTCTCTCAATCTGGCTTCAGCCCTGCATTCACCGTTTGGCTGTTCATCGGTTGCCTCGGTTTTATGCGCCCGGTTCATTTTCATGCGTTCCGCCGGTATATGCCATTCCCTCGCTGATAAATCGAGTTCTGTCCAGCGGCTATTTGAGGCTTCGGCAGGGCGGGTAATCGTTGATAGCCTGTACCAGCGTGCGAGCTTTAATGTCCGTGATGCTGATATCGCCGATGGCGGGAAAGATATCCTTTTCGGGGGAGCGCCGGATATCTTAGGCATAGTCACAAGATCTCCCCAGCATTCCACTAACATAAAAAGCCCGCAGGGCTTGCGCCATGCGCTGGCGGAATCTGAATTTTTCACGTAATGAATTGGTATATATGGATTTAATTCCAATTCAGATTTCAGGATATACCTGAACGTATACCGATGTGGAAAAGTGATGGGATGATGAAGGCAAATTTTGAATCGTTGTTGCCGCACACACCACCCGGTTAGAGCCGGGCTTTAGCGGCGTTATATACTTCTGAGCGTTCACGCTTGCCCACGGCCAGCACCAGCACAATCACCTCTTCATCGATCGCCTGGTAAACCAACCGATACCCGGCAGACCTGAGCTTGATTTTATAACAATCAGGCATGCCGCTGAGCCGATTGGCGGGAATATGGGGATTGACCAAAATCTCTTTTAACTTCTTTTTGAACTGCTCCCGTAACGGCGCGCCCAGCTTTTTAAACTCCTTAAGGGCATGCTCTTCAAACTCCAACTCATAGCTCATCCAGCTTGACCTTGACGCGCTTACCTTTCATCCGTGAACGGGCGATTTTGCCGAGTTCGATATCTTCCTGATAATCCACCATGGCTTCCCATGTTTCCGGTGAAATGTAGTAACCGGAGATATGGCCGTTGGTCAACACCGCCACCGGTTGCCCGTGGGCCTCTTTCAGGGCGCCATTGGGTGACTTTTTAAAATCGCTGATACTCACCGACGCATTAGCCAGGATAGGTTGTACAGACATAACGAGTCCTTTTTAGTACGATATTTGATACTAAATTTAGCACTAAGTCAAAACGGCAGCAACAGTGTTATGCGAGTCTGCCGGGAAAAAAAGATTTTACGCAAAACTGTTCATCCTGTTCGCCTTTGATTTTTATTTATACAAAACATAATATTAAGTGGCGATGAGTTGATGAATAGGCGACCCTAACTCATCATCTTTTGATTACTGCCCATATGCCGAGGTGAAAATGAGCTGCTCTTTCTGATGCTCAAATGGATCGATCTGCTTTGCCAGCAAGATGCGCGATTCAGATCTTAGTTTACGTGCATCAGAAAGCGTGACGGCTGGATAAGCTCCGAAACTTTGCTTCGTCCGCTGTTTGGTGAAAGGGCGATAGTAGCGAAACTGCCAGAGTTTACTGCCGCTTGATTTGATAAGTAGAGCCAACCCATCACCATCCTAGAGGAGATAATCGGCATCTTTAGGTTTTGGTGCTTTGATTTCCGTATCGGTTAACGGCTTGGTTTGTCTTGACATGATCAGTCTCCGCTCTTGTAGGCCCAACGAAAACCATAATAGTTTTCGTTGGGCCTATCAATGGGCCCAAAAGGATTGGATTTAATTAGGTGACTTCAGACTCGAGAGGATACAAAAAAGCCCGCAGGGCTTACGCCTTGCGGGCTTCTAGGACTTCGTTGGATGGCTCTGGTAACCATCAACCAAGAATTTGGTGGAGCTGGGGGGATTTGAACCCCCGTCCGGAATTATTACGTCCTCGGCACTACATGCTTAGTCCAGTCATTACATTCGCCTGCCAGCTGCGGACGGACACGCTACTGACAAACTAGCCTGATTAGTTTTAGCGCTTTAACCCCAGGCAGGATCTCCACGCGAGCTCTTTTGGGTTTGACCTCTCTTGATCCCCGTCCTAAGAGCGAAGGCTAGGGAGAGAGGGAACCTTCAGGGTATTAAGCTGATTAAGCTGCTAAAGCAGCAGGTTCGAACGAGTTATCGTTTGCAATTATTTTTTTGAGGCTGTTTAACGAGGCCTACCTCACCTCGGCATGCACCTTGGGTTTCACAAATCCCGTCGAATCCAGAATCAGCCCCAAGTTGTTAATTTCATTATAGCAAAAACGCGGTGGCGGGGCAAACCTTAACGGCCGGCGTGCTTCATTATGCGCGCTTTATCCACCTGCCATTCGCGCTCTTTGATATCTGTGCGTTTGTCGTACTCTTTTTTACCCTTGGCGACGCCGATGCGTACCTTGATCCAGGCGTTTTTCCAATAAAGGGATAGCGCCACCACGGTATACCCCTCGCGGTTAACCCGGCCGAAGAGCGTGGAAAGCTCGCGATGGTTGAGCAGCAGCTTGCGGGTACGCGTGGGATCGCACACCACATGGGTGGAGGCCACCGCCAACGGCTGAAAAGTGGCGCCAAAAAGAAAGGCCTCGCCGTCTTTAAGCAGCACATAGCTGTCACTGATGTTGGCTTTGCCGGCACGCAGCGATTTGACTTCCCATCCCTGCAACGAGAGTCCTGCTTCGAACTCTTCCTCTATGAAGTATTCATGTCGGGCGCGTTTGTTCAGCGCAATAGTGGCGGAGCCTGGTTTTTGAGCTTTTTTCTTTGTCATGATACTAAATATTATACAGTTTTATGGGGGGAATTAAATGCTTTCCTGACCCGGTTGCCGGGTTTTCGAGCAAATGGCGTTAAACAAGCGGTAACAGATTTTTTATCTCATGACAGATAAATGATAATATTAAGTAGTTAACGACATGACAGGAACCCTTATGCCTCATATCAGTCGTTCCGCCTTGGTACCCTACAGCGTGGAACAAATGTTTGCTCTGGTAAACGATATCAGTGCTTATCCGGAATTCATACCCGGCTGTACCGGCAGCCGGGTGCTGGGAAAAGAAGGTAACGAGCTGACCGCCGAGATGGATGTGTCCAAGGCAGGCATCAGCAAAACGTTTGTCACGCGCAACGTGATAACCGATAACGAGAGCATTGTGATGCGCCTGGTGTCGGGGCCGTTTCGCACGTTTTCCGGCGACTGGCGGTTTACCACCTTGAGCCCGGAAGCCTGCAAGGTGGAATTCGAACTCAGTTTTGAATTCAAGAATAAATTAATCGAACTGGCGTTCGGCCACATCTTCAAGGAGATGGCCAATAGCATGGTGCAGGCCTTTACCCGCCGTGCGCAGCAGGTTTACAGTGCCTGACATCCGGGTAGAGGTGGTATATGCCTTGCCTGAGCGGCAGTATCTTTACCCGCTCACCTTGCCCGCAGGCAGCATGCTTAAAGACGCCATTGAGGCCTCCGGTATTTTGGCCCTGCGGCCTGAAATTGATCTGGGCAAAAACAAGGTGGGGATATTCAGCCGGCCCGCCGTGCTGGAGGACATCCTGAATGACGGCGATCGGGTGGAGATTTACCGGCCGCTGTTGTTGGATCCGAAGGAGTGGCGGCGTCAGCGTGCGGAGCGCACCAAGAAGTAAGACGGAGCGGCGTGTCCGTCTAGCTGTTGTTTTGCGGCCATCTCTTTGGTGGACTCAGTTCCCGAACTACACCAGAACTACACCAGCAACACACCTGAACGACAGCCGCCGGGTATCATTCCCGGCCGCCGCCGCTATGGCGCTGGCCGTTATGAGCTGGGGGCATTCAGCGCTGCCTGGTTATCGATATGGGTCAATGTGCCGCTGTTATCGAATGTCAGGGTAAGGGTTTGCTGGGTTACCGGCTCATGGCCCGGCTGGCGGCGGAACACGTAAAACCAGGTATTGGTGCCGAACGGGTCGTGTAGCATTGGCGTGCCTAACGTATAAGCCACTTGTTGCTTGGTCATGCCGGTATGAAGTTTCGCCACGTCAGCTGTGGTCAGATAATTTCCCTGATTGATATCGGGGCGGTAAACCAATCTTTCCAGCGTAGAACAACCGGCGGTTAACATCAGAAGAACGACGGCAGCGGCGGTCAACGTCTTACAGCTCATAATAATCACATTCCTTTTGGGCATAGGATGCCGATGATAATAGACCTTGCCGACATTGGGAACCTCTAGAAGGCCCATCTATGACCGCGGGAACGTAAAAAAGTTGAGCTTTTCTATGCTGCGAGCAGTTCTTTAGCGTTTGCCAGCGTATTTTTAGTCACTTCGCTACCGCCCAACAGACGCGCCAGCTCTTGCAGGCGGGCTTTTTTGTTCAGCGAAAGCATCTGTGTTTCGGTCTCGTTGCCATCGGTATTTTTGCTGACATAAAAGTGGTGATGGCCCGAACCGGCAACCTGCGGTAAATGGGTAACGCACATCACCTGGGTGGACTCGCCCAGCTGACGCAGCATTTTACCCACAATCGCCGCGGTAGGGCCACTGATGCCGACATCAACTTCATCAAATATCAAGGCCGGGGTATCCATCTTACGCGCGGTAATGACCTGGATTGCCAGGGCGATGCGGGATAATTCGCCGCCGGAGGCCACTTTCGCCAGGGGCTGCAGCGGTTGTCCGGGGTTGGTGGTGACCAGGAATTCGATGCGGTCACAACCGTCGGCGCTGAGCTGGTCTTCATCAAAATGGACGGCGATGGATAATTTCCCGTGGGGCAACGACAGCTCGCGGATGCTGCGGGTGATAAGCTCCCCCAATTCCCCCGCATGCTCCAGCCGTTTCTGGTTGAGCTGGCGGGCGGCGTGCAGCGCCTGTCCATGATACCGTTCCACCGCCTCCGCCAACCCCTGTGCGTCGATATCCTGCCGTTCGCTTGATTCCTGCTCCTGAAGGAGACGCTGATATAACTGCGGCAATTCCTCCGGGGCGACATGATGCTTGCGCGCCAGGTTCATCTGCCGCGAAAGCCGCTGCTCCAGTTCAAACAGCCGTGCCGGGTCCAAATCTAGATTCTCGCCGTAGTGGCGCAGCTCATCGCTGGCTTCGGTGAGCTGTATGGAGGCTTCCTCCAGTAAATCCAGAATGGGGGAAAGGGCGGCATCCATACCGGCAAGTTCGGTCACCCGCTGCTTGACCCCATACAATAACCCGAGCAGATTTTGGTCTTCCCCCTCGCTCAGGGTCTCGAGGGCCTGGCGGGTGGTGGTAATCAACTGGCCGCTGTTGGCCAGGCGCTTATATTCCAGGTCCATGAGTTCATATTCATCCGCAACCGGCATAAACTCATTGAGTTCCTTTAACTGATATTGAAGCAGCTCGCGTCGGGCGGCGCGGTCGGCGGCGTTTTTCCGGGATGCGGCCAGTTCAAGGCAGCTTTGATGCCACTGCCGGTAAGCGCCCGCCATGGTCTGGCGCAGCGCTTTTTCATCGGCATAGGCATCCAGCAGGTGCTTTTGATGATCCGGCCGCATCAGCAGCTGGTGGGCATGCTGTCCGTGGATTTGTATCAGGTGGTGCCCCAGATCCCGCAGCTGCGACAGCGGCACGGACACGCCGTTGATAAAGCCGCGGGAGCGCCCGTCCTGGCCCACCACCCGGCGCAAAAGGCATTCATTGCCGTTGTCCAGCTCGTTATCCGCCAGCCAGCGCGCGGCCAGGGGAGTATCGCCGAGGACGAACCGGGCGCAGATATCCGCCCGGGCCGCGCCGGGCCGTACCATGGCGGCGTCCGAGCGGCTGCCGAGGCAAAGGCCGAGCGCATCGATGGCAATGGATTTACCCGCACCGGTTTCGCCGGTTATCACGCTCATTCCCGCTTGAAAATCGATGGTTAATTCACGCACTATGGCAAAATTAGCGATGGTCAGTTGAGACAGCATGGCGATATTCCTGTACAAAACAACATAGCTGGAGTTAAGCACAGTATAAACTGGTTTTTTATACAGTAAAGCGGCGGCTGCCGCTTTTTAAAATAATTTTTTCGACCAGCCTAGTTTGGTGCTCAGCGTATTGAAATAGTTGTAATCAAGAGGATGCACCAAATCGAGGTGGTACTCGCTGCGGCGGATGAAAATCTCTTCGCCTTCCTGAATGGGCAGGGCTATCTGGCTGTCGCAGCTGATCTCCAGTTCGCTGCCGATTTGGGAAAACTTCAACCGTATGGTGCTGCTGCCGTTGATGACCAGCGGCCGTGACGATAGGGTATGGGGAAACATGGGCACCAGTACGATGGCGTCCAGCGGCGGGGTGAGTATGGGGCCGCCGGCGGAGAGGGAATAGGCGGTGGAGCCGGTGGGGGTGGCGATAATCAGACCGTCGGAACGTTGGGAGAAAGCGAAGCTATCGTCAATATACACTTCGAATTCAATCATATGCGCGACCTTGCCGGGATGCAGGACCACTTCATTGATGGCGGTGCTGAGCCGTCCGCATTGGTTGTCGCGGCAGACCTGCGCTTCCAGCAGGAAGCGCTCTTCACAGCGGTAGTCTCCCGCCAGTACATCTGACAGCTGCTGCAGGGCTGAATCCGGATCGAGATCGGTGAGAAACCCCAGGTTGCCGCGGTTTATGCCAATCACCTTGGTGTCGTAGCGCGCCAGGATACGCGCCGCGCCAAGCATATTGCCGTCCCCCCCCACCACTACCGCCAGATCGGCCCGCTGGCCGATGTCGGCGAGGCTGCCGGTGGCTGCGCCTTCCAGATTAAGGTCCCGGGCGATTTGATGCTCGATGATAACCTCATGTCCTTTCGCGATCAGCCAATGGTAGAGCATTTCATGAGTGGCCAGGGCGTTTGGATGACGCGGATGGCCGACAATGCCGATGCTCTTAAAGGGTGTATTCATGTTGTTGTTTTCCTCGCCGTGTTTTGCTGACTATACCCTTCATCTTTCAAGTTGCAGCCGCGCTGTCTGCAATTTGAAATCCATTGGGTATACATTATGCGACATCCCTTGAATCCCTGCTATTCATCCCCATAATAAGCGGAGTAGCAAGATTAAAAAGGCTAAAACGCGGAGAAACTCATGATGAGTAGTAAAGAACAGAACGCCCCTGACGAGCAAGTCTCACCGGAAATCGATATGGAACCAGAGCAACAGTCGGAAGCTGTGCCCGAGACGGCAGAAGTCGTGGATCCGCGCGATGAGCAAATTGCTGTTTTGCAGGCCAGGGTGGATGAACTACAACAACGGGAACGCGACAGCATGCTACGAGCCAAGGCGGAAATGGAAAATGTGCGTCGCCGTGCCGAACTGGATGTGGAAAAGGCCCATAAATTCGCTTTGGAAAAATTTGCCGGCGAACTGCTGCCGGTCATTGATAACCTTGAGCGCGGGCTGGATACGGCCGACAAGTCCAACAGCGAGCTGACCCCGCTTATCGAAGGCATTGAACTGACGTTGAAATCCTTGCTGGATGCGGTGCGCAAATTCGGTATCGAGGTGGTGGGGGATACCCATGTTCCTTTCGACCCCGCAGTCCATCAGGCGATGACCATGCTGGAATCGGACGAGCATGAGCCGAACCAGGTCATGATGGTGATGCAAAAGGGCTATACCCTGAACGGACGCCTGCTGCGCCCGGCCATGGTGGCTGTGTCGAAGGCCCGCAGCTAAAGATACCAGCCCTTGGCGCAGCCATAATGGCTTGAATGCATTATTGAATTCCTCCCGCCGGTTGGCAAACTGTCAGCCTCGGCGGGATTAGCGGCACCTGAAATATCCCGATTCCCGCCCAACCAAAGATTCTCATCTTCCCGGCTTGCCCTTACCGATCAGAATGGGTCCTGGCCGTCGCTGCCGTCGCTGCGTAAATCAATGAGACGGCAGATGCGGCTGCCAGTCTATGGGTTCTTGCCCCTGCTCTATTAAAAACGCGTTGGCTTTAGAGAAGTGTTTACAGCCCAAAAAACCCCGGTGCGCCGACAGCGGCGAAGGATGGGGCGCCTTGAGAATATGATGGCGTTTAGGATCGATAATTCCGCCTTTCTTTTGCGCATGGGAACCCCAGAGCAGGAAAACCACCCCCTCGCGGCACTCATTCAGCACTTCAATAACTTTATCAGTAAAGGTCTCCCAGCCCAGGCTGGCGTGGGAATGGGCTTTGCCCGCTTCCACCGTCAATACGGTATTGAGCAGTAGCACGCCTTGTCCGGCCCAGCTTTGCAGGCAACCGTGATCCGGAATGGTAAAACCGGGAATGTCCGCGCTGAGTTCTTTATAGATATTCACCAGTGAGGGCGGGGCGGGCACGCCCGGCCGAACGGAAAAGGAAAGGCCGTGGGCCTGGTTGGGGCCATGGTAGGGATCCTGTCCGAGAATGACGACTTTCACCGTTGCCAGTTCCGTATAACGGAACGCGTTGAATACGTCAGGTTGCGGCGGATAGACGGTTTTTCCCTCCGCCCGCTCCTGTGCCACGAAAGCCAGGGTTTGCCGGAAGTAGGGTTTGGTTTTTTCTTCAGCGAGGGTATCCCGCCAGGTGGGGCTCTGCGTCATGGTACGCTCCATGTTGGATAATGACTTATCCGGTAGCTTACCGGGTAACGACCGTCGGCGAAATGCTTAATGTGAATGAGATGCATGGCAAATTAAATTGTATTATTTCAAAATTATTTTAAAAAAAGTGCCGGCGCTAAAACAACAAAATTGATATAAAACATAAACATGTCTTTTTGGTAAAAGACTTATCGCCTTAAAAATTGATTTAAATCAAGGATAGTCGGCCGATTGGCTGGTATATAATCAGGCAGACGAATTGGTTTTACCAAATGTCCACAAACGCAAAACATGCAGTAGGGACATGGCGTGAAAATTTTGAAAGCCACACCACGGAGGCATCTATGATTATCGGAACTCAAATTACCCAGGCCGACAATAAAGCTTTGATTAATTCTTTCTGGCTGCTGGATAACAGTGTGGAGCAGGCGCGTTGCCTGTGTGCTGTTGCCGGCTATGCCGATGATCAGGTCGTAGCGTTAAGCGAACTGGGTAACATTGAATATCGCCAGATTCCCATTGAACAAAAAGAAGTCGTGCGCGTAGAAGGCGGGCAGCATTTGAATGTGAATGTGTTAACCCGTGAAACTTTGGAAGACGCCATCGCCAATCCGGATAAGTATCCGCAATTGACCATCCGCGTATCCGGTTATGCCGTACGTTTTAACTCGTTAACGCCGGAACAGCAGCGCGATGTTATCACCCGTACGTTTACATCAGCCATCTAATGGTCTTTGTAGTGCATTAAGGGAGCCTAGGCTCCCTTTTTTCATGGATCGGATTTTAGAGTGTTATATAATTTTATTATAAATCAATGTATTAAAAACTGAATAAGATAAAAACAGGTTTATATCAAATAACGGAATTGACCCGCTGTCACTATTTTGAACAGAACTTGTTTCAAATCATATGGCAGGTAACTAATTGAAATAATAATAAAAATAACTCAATAATTATTTTATCAAAAATAAAAATTTTAGTTAAGTATCATAAATACAATCATTCTCATTTCTAGAGTGTTAAACCCCTGAAAGATCGGGTGTGGCATAAAAAAAAGCCGCCCCGGCGGGCGGCTTTTTTAGAGGTGCGATGCATTATTCATCAGCGGGTTTTGCCGCCGCTGCCGATTCACTCTCAACCTGTTTGCCCGCCCGGCGCTTGCCGATATTTCTTTTATCGCGCAGACGCACTTTGACCTTGTCTTTCACCTGTCCCTGCTGCTTTTTCTCCTTCCGTTTCGCCAACACTTTTTTCGATGGCTTACCGGTGGCTTTTGGCGACGGCGCACGGGTGGCGGGGCGTAACTCGTCCACGATCCGTGCTTTCAAAGGTTCGTTAAGATAGCGGCTTATTTTGCCCAGCAGCAGGTGATCGTGGGCTTCAATCAGGGAAATCGCGGTGCCTTTTTTGCCCGCCCTGGCGGTGCGGCCGATGCGGTGCAAATACACGTCGGCGGTGGTGGGCAGATCGAAATTAATCACATGGCTGACATCATCTATATCCAGCCCGCGCGCCGCAACGTCGGTGGCCACCAGCACCGCCATGCGTCCGTCGCTCATGCGTTTTATGGCTTCATTGCGTTTGGCCTGCACCATTTCCCCTTCCAGATAGCAGGAGGTAATGCCCGCCTCATGCAGCCAGCCCACCAGTTCATGGACGCGTTCGCGCTTGCGGACAAAAACAATGGTTTTTGTCACGTCGGGCTGTTTTAGCAAATGGCAAAGCAGGGCGGTTTTGTGCTTGAGATCGTCGGCGCGGTAATACCACTGGACGATTTTTTTGCGTTCGCGCCGGGAGGAAGCAGCATCGATTTCAACCGGATCGTTGAGCAGGCGCTCGGCAAAATCCTTCACCGCGTTGCCTTCCAGGGTGGCGGAAAACAGCAGCGTCTGCTTGCGCCAGCGGGTTTCGGCGGCAATCACCTCCACGTCATGGGCAAATCCCATTTCCAGCATCCGGTCCGCTTCATCCAGAATCAGCGTTTCCACCGCGCGGCAGTCGAAATTTTCTTCTGTGATGTACTGCAGCAGCCGGCCGGTAGTGGCCACCACGATGTCCTGATTTTCGCTGAACACTTCCATATGATTCATATACGCCACGCCGCCGGTGATGGTGGCGACGTCAATCTGGGTATGGGCCGCCAGTTCCCTGGCCTGATCAGCGACCTGCATGGCCAGTTCACGGGTGGGCGTGACGATCAATACCCGCGGCGGCCCGGATTTCCTGCGGGGAAAATCCAGCAGGTGTTGCAGCACCGGCAGCAGGTAGGCGGCGGTTTTACCGGTTCCGGTAGGCGCCGAACCCAACACGTCGCGTCCCTCCATGGCCGGCGGGATCGCTTCGGCCTGAATGGCGGTAGGACGCTCATAGCCTTTATCCTGCAGGGCGGCGAGCAGGCTTTCATGTAGGTCGAGTTCGGTGAATTGGGTTACGGTCATGGTCTACCTCTGGTTGGGGCGCAGATTATAGACGGATCCCGATCAATCTTCATCTGTTTCCGCATGGATGGTTATTTCCACACCGGGCCTGTTTGACATAAAGTAACCCGATTGTTCGCCGGGAGCCTAGTAATGATGGAATCGCCAGGTCAAAAGACCCTGTTGCGCCGGGATGGTTTTACCTTTAAGTATTTTTTTGCCGCCCACGATCGATGCGCTATGAAGGTAGGCACCGACGGCGTGCTGCTGGGGGCCTGGACGCCGCTCTGCCCTGTCCCGCGGCGTATACTGGATATCGGTACCGGCTGCGGTCTTATCGCCCTCATGCTGGCCCAGCGCACCGGAGAGGGGACGGCTATCGACGCTTTGGAACTGGACGGCGCGGCCGCGGCCCAGGCGGGCGAAAACTGTGCCCGCAGCCCTTGGGCGGCGCGTTTACGGGTTATTAACGATAACATTCTCACTTATGCCTTGACGTCCACTGAACGTTATGAACTGATTGTCAGTAACCCGCCCTATTTTCCGGTGGGTATTCCCTGCCGGGATACCGGCCGGGATCGGGCGCGTTCCACCGGCACCCTGACCCATGAACACCTGCTGGATGCCGCTCGGCGATTGCTGGCGCCGGAGGGCCTGTTCATGCTGGTATTGCCCCTGGACATCGGCGAGGGGATTATCCGGCTGGCCCGCCGGCAGCGGTGGCAGGTACGCTATCGCACCGAGGTGGCTGATAATCCGGGCAAACCGCCGCACCGGATTTTGCTGGGACTGTCAACGGCGGCGGGAGCATCCTGTTGTTCGGCGTTTACGCTCAGGGATGAAAACCGGGCCTATTCGGCGGCCTACCGCGACTTGACCCGGGATTTTTATCTCGGGTTATGACATGGGCGGGCGGGATTTCCGCGAAAATCGGCGCGGCGCTGCTGCACCGGCCGGTTTCAGGGGCAGGACGTTAATCAGGGGTGCAAAATGGTGGGCTGCGGATTTTCCAGCATATCCGGATAGTCCAGGGTGTAATGCAGGCCCCGGCTCTCCTTTCGCAGCATGGCGCTTTTTACAATCAGTTCCGCCACCTGGATCAGGTTGCGCACCTCAAGCAGATTATTGGAGATGCGGAAATTGGAGTAATACTCGTCTATTTCCCGCTGCAGCAGATTGATCCGGTGCAAGGCCCGTTCCAGCCTTTTGGTGGTGCGCACGATGCCCACATAGTCCCACATGAACAGGCGCAGTTCGTGCCAGTTATGCTGCAGGACCACTTCTTCATCGGAGTTGCTGACCCGGCTTTCATCCCAGGGCGGCAGCTGTTTTGCCTGTTTGACGGTGGGCAGGCGCGTGATGATATCCTCCGAGGCGGACCAGCCATAGACCAGGCACTCCAGCAAGGAGTTGGACGCCAGGCGGTTGGCCCCGTGCAGGCCGGTATAACTCACTTCGCCGATGGCGTATAACCCGTCAAGATCGGTACGTCCGCGCTGATCCACCATCACGCCGCCGCAGGTATAGTGCGCCGCCGGCACGATGGGAATAGGCTCTTTGGTTAAATCGATATCAAGGGTAAGCAGCTTTTGATAGATCATCGGGAAATGATGCTGGATAAACTCCGCCGGCTTGTGGCTGATATCCAGGTACATGCAGTCGGCCCCCAGGCGTTTCATTTCGTGGTCGATGGCGCGGGCCACGATATCCCGCGGCGCCAGTTCTCCCCGTTCGTCGAAATCGGGCATGAAACGCGAGCCGTCGGGACGCTTGAGCAGCGCTCCCTCGCCGCGCAGGGCTTCGGTCAGCAGGAAATTACGCGCCTGGGGATGAAACAGGCAGGTGGGGTGAAATTGGTTGAATTCAAGATTGGCCACCCGGCAGCCGGCTCGCCAGGCCATGGCGATCCCGTCCCCCGAGGAAATATCGGGGTTGGTGGTGTATTGGTAGACTTTTGACGAACCGCCGGTGGCCAGCACCACGGTCTTCGCCCGGCAGGTTTCCACCCGTTCCTTTTCACGGTTCCAGATATACGCACCCACCACCCGCCGGGTACCGGTCAGCCCGATTTTATTGGAGCTTATCAGGTCCACCGCGTTGCAGCGCTCCATAATATGGATATTCGGATGGTTGGCCGCTTTCTCCACCAGAGTGGTTTCCACCTCTTTGCCGGTGGCGTCCGCCGCGTGCAAAATCCTGCGGTGGCTATGGCCGCCTTCTCGGGTCAGATGATAATGCTCCTTGGTATCACTGCTGGTTTCGGTATCGAACAAAACCCCTTGGTCAATCAACCATTGGACGCAGTGGCGGGCGTTGCCGGCGATAAATTCCACCGCTTCGCGATCGCACAGCCCGGCGCCGGCGATAAGCGTATCTTCCACATGGGAATCAATGGTGTCGGTTTCGTCAAACACCGCGGCGATGCCGCCCTGGGCGTAATAGGTGGATCCTTCGCTGAGCGGCCCTTTGCTCAGTACCATGACCTGACAATGCCCGGCCAGGCGCAAGGCCAGCGAAAGCCCGGCCGCACCGCTGCCAATGACCAATACATCGGTTACATGTTCAGTTGAGGGTTGCATTTGGATGGTGTTTACCCAATAAGAAATTACAGTTTTCCGATGGTAGCACTCAATGATTTAGGGCTAAACCGCTAATTGCTGATATTTTACCCATGACAATTTTCTCTTCTTTACTGACAGCCGTCGCAATACCGGGTAACCTGCGCTGTTGATACGGTGCCGGACCGGATTTTATGATCTGGTCGCGTGATTTCAGGAATCTAACACTAAAAATATTTTTTTCATGATAGTCTGACTGACACCCGGCCCGAGAGCCGGTGCGCCGATAGCCGTCTCCCATTGAATCCAAAAAAATACAGGTGGGACGGAACTTCATGGTTAGCATAAACTCCAAGCGGGAGCTTGCTCGTGTTATTGGTTTAGTGGCTGGCGGTACTATTTTTTTCGCGTGGAGATAAATTTGGGGAGAATTTACCTCGGATGAGCGAGCAGTTAACGGATCAGGTGCTGGTTGAACGGGTGCAGAAAGGCGACCAAAAAGCGTTCAATTTACTGGTCGTTCGTTACCAGCATAAAGTAGCGAGCCTGGTGTCGCGTTACGTTCCCCAAGGGGACGTACCTGATGTGGCCCAGGAGTCGTTTATCAAGGCGTATCGCGCCCTGGACTCTTTTCGCGGGGACAGCGCTTTTTATACATGGCTGTATCGAATCGCCGTAAACACGGCGAAAAATTATCTGGTAGCTCAGGGACGGCGTCCGCCGGCCAGCGATGTGGACGCCAATGATGCCGAAAATTACGAAAGTGCCGGCGCATTGAAAGAAATATCGAACCCTGAGAATTTAATGTTGTCTGAAGAATTGCGACAGATAGTGTTTCGCACTATTGAAGGGCTTCCTGAAGATTTACGTATGGCCATTACGCTTCGGGAACTGGATGGTTTAAGCTATGAAGAGATAGCGTCCATCATGGATTGCCCCGTGGGAACGGTAAGATCGCGTATCTTCCGTGCACGCGAAGCTATTGATAATAAAATTCAACCGCTGATTCAGCGATAACGATGGCGGCAGGAGAAGGTGCCCACGCATGCGTAATGAAAAGCTTTCGGCTCTTATGGATGGTGAACTGTTCGATAATGAACTGATTAACGCGTTATCGAAAGATGACTCGTTACGGCAGAGCTGGCAACGGTATCATCTGATCCGCGATACAATGCGTGGTGATATTGGTGAAACCCTTCATCTTGATATCGCCGATCGTGTCGCGGCCGCAATTGCCCAGGAACCTGTACGCCTGGTGCCTGTCTCGGTGAAAGAGTCGCAGCCCCGGCCGGAAACCTGGCACAAGCTGCCGTTCTGGCGCAAGGCGAGCCCCTGGGTTGCCCATGTGACCCAAATCGGTTTGGCGGCCTGCGTGTCTCTGGCGGTCATCGTCGGCGTTCAGCACTATAACCGTCCGGTCAACGATGCGCAGCCGGAAGCGCCGGTATTCAACACCTTGCCCATGATGGGCCAGGCGTCCCCCGTCAGCCTGGGTGTCCCTTCAGGCGGCGCGGTTGCCGATACCGGTTCGCAGCAGCAGCAGCAGCAGGTGCAGGAACAGCGCAAACGCATCAACGCAATCTTTCAGGATTTCGAATTGCAGCGTCGGGTGCATTCAACGCAATTGCAATTCGACCAGCATGAAGCCCAGCAAGCAGCGGTTCAGGTCCCGGGAACACAGTCATTAGGAATGCAGCCTCAGTAATGAAGCAATTTTGGTGTGCCGTTTGTTTAATGACAAGCGGCTTGCTCTATGCGACAAATGCCCCGGCCGAGGCTACCGCTTCCGTTCCCTCCGGGGCACCTGCTTCCGCCCCCGCAGGGGCTCCTGCCCCCATTACCGCCCCCGGCGTCTTGCTTCAGCAGATGAGCCAGGCAAGCAAATCATTAAGCTATGAATTTGCTTACGTCAGCGTCAGCAAGCAGGGTGTGGATTCTTTGCGTTTTCGTCACGCCCTGTTTGAAAAACGTCCGTTTGCACAGCTGCTGCAAATGGATGGCCCCCGGCTTGAAATCCTTCAGCGGGGCGACGAAATCAGTTATTTCGAACCCGGCCTCGAACCCTTTACACTCTCCGGCGATCATATCGTTGATTCTCTTCCTTCTATCGTTTACGCTGATTTTGGGCGTCTGGCGCAGTTCTACGATTTTATTCCCGTAGGGCGGACGCGAGTCTCCGATCGCTTATGCGATGTGGTGCGCATAGTAGCGCGGGACAGTACCCGGTTTGGTTACGTGGTGTGGATCGACTCCGAGACGAAACTGCCTTTACGTGTCGATTTGCTGGATCGCGACGGTGAGGCGCTGGAACAATTCCGGGTGATCTCATTTGTCGTCGACCCGCAGGTCATGGACATGATGCAGGGTCTGGACAAAGTGAATCTACCTCCGTTGCTGGCGGTGCCGGCCTCGGAAAAGTCACAGTTTGATTGGAACACCAACTGGCTGCCGGCGGGTACCGCTGAAGTCTCGCGCAGTCGCCGTACGCTGCCGGGCATTAACGTGCCCATTGAAGCCAGGCTGTATTCCGACGGGTTATTCAGTTTCGCGGTGAATATCAACCAGGCCACCGCGGCGGACAGCAGCGCGGAGCGGTATATCCGCACCGGCAGGCGCACGGTCTATACCGATATTCGCAACAATACAGAAATCACCGTAGTCGGTGAATTGCCTCCGGCAACCGCAAAGCGTATCGCCGACAGCGTGGTGTTTAAGGCGCAACCATGATTAAAGAATGGGCAACGGTTATCTCCTGGCAGCAAGGTATTGCGCAACTGCGTTGCGAGCAAAGCTCGGGTTGCGGCAGCTGTCATTCCCGCAGCAGCTGCGGCACCAGCATCCTCAATAAAATGGGGGCCGATTCGTCGCACCAGCTGCGCGTGGAAAGCAAGCACCCTCTGGTGCCCGGCCAGCGGGTGGAAGTGGGCATCACCGAAAGCAGCCTGATCCGTTCGGCTTTGCTGGTGTATATGCTGCCTCTGGTGGGCTTAATCGGCTGCGCGTCAATCCTGCAGGGCCTCTTCCACACCGATATCGCCGCCGCATTGGGTGGGCTGCTGGGGGGGGCCGGCGGTATGCTGCTGGCGCGTTTTCTGGCGCAGCGCATCGGCAACCAGATTGAATATCAACCGGTGATTTTGCAAATCGCTCTGCCGCCGGCTTCCCTCTCTTTCCGTCGGGAAAAAGAGTAGCTTGACGGTGACGGGCCGCCGCCGGCCCTGTTGCCTTATAACGGGCCGCTGCCTGGACGCTATCTCAACAGCTCCGGGCTACTCCCTATTCGTCAATGGTCCGCGTTCGCGGGCGTGTATCGCATTCCAACCTCCCGCTTTAAATCAATTTACAACCTTCCGGCGGTTTGTCGGGAAGCGGCTGATGCCGGAAGTGTCATAGGAACAAGGAGTGGGGTAATAATCCGATGACAAGGCCCCAGCCGGATCTTCCTCGGCTGCCTTTCTTGGTTTCCGCTTTCAGTGTAAGATGCGACGATGTTTTTACGGGTAATCGTGTTGCTATATCCATCCCCGTTTCCATTGGAATATTTTTTAGCGTTAAAATTTGAGAAAAATTCATATAAATGAAGCATATAAGAAACTTTTCAATAATCGCCCATATCGACCACGGTAAGTCGACTCTCTCCGATCGCCTGATCCAAACCTGCGGCGGTTTGGCCGAGCGGGAAATGGAAGCCCAGGTATTGGACTCCATGGATTTGGAGCGTGAGCGCGGCATTACCATCAAGGCCCAGAGCGTAACGCTGGATTATAAAGCCAATGACGGTCAGATTTACCAACTGAACTTTATCGATACTCCCGGACATGTGGACTTTTCCTACGAAGTGTCTCGCTCCCTGGCGGCCTGCGAAGGGGCCTTGCTGGTGGTGGACGCGGGGCAGGGCGTGGAGGCGCAGACTCTCGCCAACTGCTATACCGCCATGGAAATGAATCTGGAAGTCGTGCCGGTATTGAACAAGATCGATCTGCCCGCCGCCGATCCCGAGCGAGTGGCGCAGGAAATCGAGGATATCGTCGGCATCGACGCCACCGACGCGGTGCGCTGTTCGGCCAAGACCGGCGAAGGCGTGCCGGAAGTGCTGGAGCGGCTGGTGCGCGACATCCCACCGCCCCAAGGCTCCCCGGAGGGGCCGCTGCAGGCGCTGATCATCGATTCGTGGTTTGACAACTATCTGGGCGTGGTGTCGCTGATCCGGGTAAAAAACGGCACGCTGCGCAAGGGCGATAAAGTCAAGGTCATGAGTACCGGCCAGAGCTACAATGCCGACCGGCTGGGCATTTTCACGCCGAAGCGGGTGGACCGGGACATCCTGAACTGCGGCGAGGTGGGTTGGCTGGTTTGCGCCATCAAGGATATCCTGGGGGCGCCGGTGGGGGATACCCTGACCCTGGCCCGCCAACCGGCGGAAAAGGCCCTGCCGGGCTTCAAGAAAGTGAAGCCGCAGGTCTATGCCGGCATGTTCACCATCAGCTCCGACGATTATGAAGCCTTCCGCGATGCTCTCGGGAAGCTGAGCCTGAACGACGCTTCGCTGTTCTACGAGCCGGAGAGCTCCACCGCCCTGGGTTTTGGTTTTCGCTGCGGTTTCCTGGGCTTGCTGCATATGGAAATCATACAGGAGCGACTGGAGCGGGAATACGATCTGGAGCTTATCACCACCGCGCCGACGGTTATCTACGAAGTGGTGACCACGGATAACCAGACCCAGTACGTGGACAGCCCGTCCAAGCTGCCGCCCCTGAACAATATTCTTGAGTTGCGCGAACCCATCGCGGAATGCCATATGTTGTTGCCGCAGGAGTTCCTCGGCAATGTCATTACCCTTTGTATCGAAAAGCGCGGAATGCAGACCAATATGGTCTATCACGGCAACCAGGTGGCGCTCACTTACGAAATTCCCATGTCGGAAGTGGTCCTGGACTTTTTCGATCGGCTGAAATCCACCTCCCGCGGCTATGCTTCGCTGGATTACGGTTTCAAGCGTTTCCAAACCTCCGATATGGTTCGGGTGGATATCCTCATTAACGGAGAACGGGTAGACGCCCTGGCGTTAATTACCCATCGTGATAATTCACAGCGTCGCGGGCGCGAAATCGTGGAGAAAATGCAGGAACTCATCCCCCGGCAGCAGTTTGATATCGCCATTCAGGCGGCTATCGGCAACCACATTATTGCCCGTTCCACTATTAAGCAATTGCGTAAAAACGTACTGGCGAAATGTTACGGCGGCGATGTCAGCCGCAAGAAGAAATTGTTGCAAAAGCAAAAAGAAGGCAAGAAGCGCATGAAGCAGGTTGGTAACGTGGAGCTGCCGCAGGAAGCCTTTTTGGCTATTCTGCACGTCGGCAAAGACAGTAAATGAGTTTGAGGAGTTAGCATGGCGAATATGTTTGCCTTGATCCTGGCAATAGCGACCTTGATAACCGGTATTATCTGGTGCGTGGATCGATTTAAACTGGCACCGGCACGCCGGATGAAACAAGCGCAAGCCACGCTTGATACCGGCGTTCCGGTCGCTGGTAAAGCCGTGCCGAAAAAAGTCGGCCAGCCCGGCTGGATTGAAACCTGTGCTTCGATTTTTCCGGTATTGCTGGTGGTATTTGTAGTCCGCTCTTTTATTTATGAGCCGTTTCAAATCCCGTCGGGCTCAATGATGCCGACGTTATTGGTAGGGGATTTCATCCTGGTGGAAAAATTCGCCTACGGGATCAAAAATCCCATTACCCAAGCCACGCTGATCCCCACCGGGCATCCGCAGCGCGGCGATGTGGTGGTATTCAAATATCCCCTTGACCCGACGCTGGACTATATCAAACGAGTGATTGGTCTGCCCGGCGACCGCGTCAGTTACGATCCGCTGTCAAAAACCGTGACGGTTCATCCGGGGTGCGGCAATAGTCCTACCTGCAACAGCGCATTGCCGGTGACCTATAGCGAAATGGCTCCCAGCGATTTTGTCCAGACCTTTGATTCCACCGGCAACGGCGAATCCTCCTCCGGCTTTTTGGAAGTGGCGCCGGACCAGTCGGTGGATGACGGTATCCGCCTGGCGCAGCGCATCGAGACCCTGGGCGACATATCCCATCGTATTCTGACCGTTCCCGGCCAGCAGGATCAGATGAATCTCTATTACCAGCAGCGGATGGAGTGGGTAGTGCCCGACGGGGAGTATTTCATGATGGG
Organism: Sodalis sp. RH15; assembly: GCF_047324255.1. Lineage (NCBI taxonomy): Bacteria > Pseudomonadati > Pseudomonadota > Gammaproteobacteria > Enterobacterales > Bruguierivoracaceae > Sodalis > Sodalis sp. RH15. The sequence goes on along the minus strand of NZ_CP178738.1, from coordinate 4,567,112 downwards.
CGATAATCGCGATGATAGCGCCGATAGCCGTTATTGGGGTTTTGTCCCGGAAAGAAATCTGGTGGGCAAAGCGACGGCGATTTGGATGAGTTTTGAAAAACAAGAAGGGAAATGGCCTACCGGCGTTCGTTTAAGACGTATCGGCGGTATTCATTAATCAAATCTCTTTTTAAGCGAAGCATTATCGCGCCACCCGTTGTAGAATATACATAATAGCTTTCAGGCTGCGGCCATCACGGCCGCGGCTTGAAAGATGAAGGTAGTATACCCAATAGCTTTCGAGTTGCAGCAAGGCGGCAAGGTTGTGAACCCGATGAGCTTACTTAGGTAAGTGATTCGGGTGAACAAGTGTAGCCAACACAGCTGCGGCTTGAAAGATGAAGGTTATAACAGACTGGTTCCCGGTAAGGGCGCCACTGCAAACGAAACAGTTTTGGCGTGGCTTAGCTCAAGCAGACCTGTTCCGTATGCTGTAGTTATTTGACGCATGGTTGAGTTATTGGTAACGCATGAACCCCATCTTAATTAATAGGCTCCAGAAGAAACTGGGCTACACTTTTCAGCAGAACGAGCTCCTGTTACAGGCTTTGACACACCGAAGCGCCAGCAGCAAACATAATGAACGGCTGGAATTTCTTGGTGACTCAATATTGAGTTTTGTCATCGCCAATGCGCTGTATCTTCGTTTCCCGCGGGTAGACGAAGGTGATATGAGCCGCATGCGCGCGACGCTGGTGCGGGGCAATACCCTGGCGGAAATGGCCCGCGAGTTCGAACTGGGAGAGTGCCTGCGGCTGGGACCCGGAGAGTTGAAGAGCGGCGGGTTTCGTCGTGAATCCATTCTGGCCGATACCGTGGAGGCCCTGATCGGCGGGATTTTTCTCGATAGCGACATTCAGAATATCGAGCGTCTGATCCTTAACTGGTATCGCAGCCGCCTGGATGAAATCAGTCCCGGCGACAAGCAAAAGGACCCAAAGACCCGTCTGCAGGAGTATTTGCAGGGGCGTCATTTGCCGTTACCTACTTATCTGGTGGTTCAGGTTCGTGGCGAGGCGCATGATCAGGAATTTACTATTCACTGCCATGTCAGCGGCTTGTCGGAACCCGTGGTGGGTAACGGATCCAGCCGTCGTAAAGCCGAACAATCAGCCGCCGAGCAGGCGCTGAAAGAGCTGGAGCTTGAATGAGCGAAGAAATAACCTATTGCGGATTTGTGGCCATTGTCGGACGGCCCAACGTGGGCAAGTCCACCCTGCTGAACCAGTTCCTGGGGCAGAAGGTTTCCATTACCTCCCGTAAGCCGCAGACCACCCGCCACCGCATTATGGGTATCCATACCGAGGGGCCTTACCAGGCCATTTATGTGGATACTCCCGGGCTGCACATTGAAGAAAAGCGCGCCATCAACCGCTTGATGAACCGTGCCGCCAGCAGCTCCATGGGTGATGTGGAACTGGTTATTTTTGTGGTGGAAGGCACTCACTGGACCGATGATGACGAGATGGTGGTGAACAAACTGCGCGATGTCCATTGTCCGGTGGTGCTGGCCATTAATAAAGTGGATAACGTCACCGACAAAAGCCGGCTGCTGCCCCATATGAATTTCCTCAGCCAGCAGCTGAATTTTCACGATGTGGTGCCCATTTGCGCCGAAACCGGGATGAATGTCGACACGCTGGCGGCTATTGTGCGCAAGTGCCTGCCCGAGGGCGTGCATCAGTTTCCCGAAGAGTACATTACCGATCGCTCGCAGCGTTTCATGGCCTCCGAGATTATCCGTGAAAAACTCATGCGCTACCTGGGCGAAGAATTGCCTTATTCGGTCACCGTGGAAATCGAGAGTTTTGTCACCAACGAACGTGGCGGTTTTGATATCCATGGCCTGATCCTGGTGGAGCGCGAAGGCCAGAAAAAAATGGTTATCGGCAACAAGGGCAGCAAGATCAAAACCATCGGTATCGAAGCCCGTCAGGATATGGAAACGATGTTCGAGAACAAAGTGCATCTCGAGCTCTGGGTTAAGGTGAAATCCGGCTGGGCCGATGACGAGCGGGCCTTGCGCAGTCTAGGTTACGGCGAAGATCTCTGAGGGAATAGCCGATGGAGGGCTGGCAGCGCGCGTTTGTCCTGCATGGACGACCTTATAGCGAAACCAGCTTGCTGTTGGATTTTTTTACCGAAAACGACGGGCGGGTGCGGATCCTGGCCAAAGGAGCGCGCTCCCGCCGCTCCGCCTTGAAAGGTGTTCTGCAACCCTTCACGCCGCTGCTTATCCGCTGGAGCGGGCGGGGCGAAGTCAAAACCCTGAGCAATGCCGAGCCTGTCTCCCTGGGCCTGCCGTTAACCGGCCTGATGCTCTACAGCGGGTTGTATGCCAATGAGCTGCTGTCACGGGTAATGGCCTACGGCACCGACTACTCCTCCCTGTTCTTTGATTATCTGCAATGTTTGCAGTCACTTGCGGCCGCTACCGGATCCCCCGAGCCCACCCTAAGGCGATTTGAGCTGTCGCTGCTCCATCACCTGGGCTACGGCGTGGATTTCCTGCACTGTGCCGCTACCGGCCTGCCGGTGGATGATGATATGACTTACCGCTTCCGGGAAGAAAAAGGTTTTATAGCCAGCGTCGTCATCGACCACTACAGCTTTACCGGACGTGAGCTGCAGGCGCTGGCCGCCGGACATTTTCCCGATATGGAAACGCTGCGCGCCGCTAAACGGTTTACCCGCATGGCGCTTAAACCCTATCTGGGGGGTAAGCCCTTAAAAAGCCGTGAGCTTTTCGGCCAGTTTATGGTAAATAAAATCCCGCCTAAGCCGTTGCCCGACAACGGCACGCCCGGTTAAACTGGCCGGGGCCGTTTCGGTGCCGGGATAATCCACCGCGCTAAGCATAAACAGACTAGTGCGGGCATATAGATGTAAATGATAGGTGTAGGCCGGCAGGTCTAGGCTGATAAGGTTGACTGAGTACAGAGGAATGCTATGTCCGGTTTGCTGTTAGGCGTGAACATTGATCATATTGCCACCTTGCGCAACGCGCGGGGCACGAATTACCCCGATCCGGTACAGGCGGCCTTTATCGCCGAGCAGGCGGGTGCGGATGGTATCACCGTTCATTTGCGCGAAGACCGCCGCCATATTACCGACCGCGATGTCCGTTTACTGCGCCAGACCATCCAGACCCGGATGAATCTGGAAATGGCGGTGACCAGCGAAATGATCGCCATTGCCTGTGAGTTGCGGCCGCATTTTTGCTGCCTGGTACCGGAAAAACGCCAGGAAGTGACCACTGAAGGCGGCCTTGACGTTGCCGGCCAAATCGACAAGATGAGAGATGCGGTGGCTCGTTTATCTGCGGCCGGCATTCAGGTGTCGTTATTTATTGATCCCGATGAAAAACAAATTGCGGCGGCGGTGGCGGTGGGTGCGCCCTATATCGAAATACACACCGGCGCATACGCCGATGCCGCTGATGAAGCCGCCCGGCTGACGGAGTTCGAGCGTATACGCCTGGGGGCGGTGTTTGCCGAGCGCCAGGGACTCAAAGTCAACGCCGGTCACGGCCTGACCTACCAGAATGTCCAGCTCATCGCCGCGCTGCCGCAAATGCACGAACTGAACATTGGTCATTCCATCATCGGCCGCGGGGTGATGAGCGGTTTGGCCGAGGCGGTGTCCGAAATGAAGCGGCTGATGCTCAAGGCGCGCGCCTGATGCCTATCCTTGGGATCGGCACCGATATCGTTGAAATCGAGCGTATCGAAGCGGTGGTGGCGCGCAGCGGCGACCGTTTTGCTCGCCGTATCCTTAGCGAGGCCGAATGGGCGCAATACCTTAAGCATAAGCGGCCCATCCGCTTTCTGGCCAAACGCTTTGCGGTAAAGGAGGCGGCGGCGAAGGCGTTCGGCACCGGTATTCGCAACGGCCTGGCGTTTGCGCATTTTGAAGTAAACAACGACGTGTTGGGTAAGCCCGGTTTGACGCTACATCTACAGGCCGCCGAGCTGGCGGCAAACCTGAAGGTGACGCAAATCCACGTGACGCTGGCGGATGAGCGCCATTATGCCTGCGCCACCGTTATCATCGAATATCAAGAAAGCCCCCAGGCCTAACGGCTAATGCCGCCGCTTGAGTGGACGACGAGACGGTGGATAAACTACAATCGATCGCTGTGGTACATCATCACGAATTTTTCCCACAGCTGCTCGTTGCTTTCCAAAACGGCCGGGTCCGCAATGATGGTGTTATCAATAGGGCACACTTTCTGGCAGGTAGGTGTCTCGTAATGACCGACGCATTCAGTGCAGCGGTTCGGGTCGATTTCATAGATCTCAGGCCCCATGCTGATAGCCTGGTTCGGACACTCGGGCTCGCACATGTCGCAGTTAATACACTTCTTGGTAATCAATAAAGCCATATCACTTTTGCACCCATTAACGGCCGGGACTTGTTCAGCCGTATCATCCGCGCACATTACCACAAAGCCGGGCAAACGCCAATAATGTCCTCTATTGCCGGGCCCGCACCTCGTGGCGCCCTTATGTGTCGAGATAAACGTCGTCCAGCGACTCGGCGTTATTTGAGCAATCCCTATTATTTAGCAAAAACGCTATGCAGCTTATCGGGTTTAGCATATTCTGAATAAGCCGGTTTTTCACTGACCTCGCGCCCTTAATCGTTTCAAAATAAATTAGAAGTTGCAGAGTTATATACCAATTCCACTAAAATATACATGTTATAAATTAGTCATTGTTAGTATTGAAAAAATTGATTTAATATTAATAACCAATGGGGCTAATAATGAAGTTGAATGATAAGGATATCTATCGACAAAATATCGGGATATATCATAATAAAACTCATAAATATATGAGCGATAAAAAGCTGACAACCAGATTACATTATTTATCTAATCATCCAGGGGATGCCGCTGCGAATTGCCGGGCAAACCTGATGCTGCATATGCTGTTGTGGGTGACCAATGCGGCAGAGCCAATGGTTTTTTCCCCTTCTGCCCGGCGAATGAAACCAGCGGCCTCGGGGAGTGGTCCTGCTGGTGTTTTCCGGTCGCCGCTAGGCATCGGAATCAAAAAAATATCGCTGTCCACGGTCAATGCGGCGGAAATAACGGCCAATTGCTGCATAAGAAATGATTTTCCGGTGTCTGCGGAATATTTATCGGCGGCCCGCCTTGGCTATGAAGGCCGGGACGATTGTATAACCGGGCAATCGCTGCGAGCATCACGGCGGGCAGATGATAAAAACCATGATAACCAGCCGGGCCGGCGCTGGGCCGGCATTGCCGGTACGTCGACGAATGTCATGACGTTAATATCCACTGCCGCTATGTCGACGATGAAGCGCCTGATGGAAAACAGCGTTTACAAGGTTAAAACCTATATTGATAACATATCGTTATTTCCCTCAGCGTCCGCGGTTGAAGTACCACCTGCCCCGGTGGGCAATCATAGCCTTATCAATGCTCATACCGATAATCTCTATTATCCGAAAAAAAATGCCGCTGCAACTTTACTTAAACAAAATGCGGCCATGTACGGTTTTTTAAATAATATTCCGATAAAGAATCAAGAGAATATCACGCTGGTTGCGGACCTGGTGCGGGACGCGTTGTCGTATATTGCGCTGGAGAAGGTTCATATCCATGAGCTGGCCAGGGTATTATTGGCTTCAGTGGCCTATTATGGCGGCAGCGAAGGCGAGAATATTCCCGGCAATGTCGCAGGAATGGTCGTTCGCCGCTGGTTCCATATGAATGTATTAAACGATACATTTGAAAACTTTTTCACCGGGCAGCTTTCAACCTACCACGACCTTGAAAAGTTATCATTATTATCGTTGGGGACTCGGTTGCACGGCGTTCTGGCGACATATTGGGGCAATCTTACCTCGCAAGACGGTGCGGCGGATAAATCGCAGTGTAAGGAAGAATTGTGGCATCGGATAATTATCCCCGAATTGCCGGTACTGGAATACTGGCAAGAAACCCCCTTTAATAATATTAGTATGACGAGTTTTGAGCTGGGGGGCATACAGGCCGGTTTGATTTTCGCACGCCAAAGCGACATGAATATAGGTAATATAAGTCGTGAAGAAGCCGCGGAATTGGGTGAATTTGTTCAATTGCAGGTTGAAGCCGGTCTGGCTCCCCCACAATGGCTTTTGTTTTATCAATTTCCCGCCTTGGTGAGGTTTATAGCATCACGGGAAGGACATTATCAAAAAGATGAAATTTATGCATCCGCTGTCCACGATGCTTTACAATATTATTTTAAGGAAAAAGAACTTTACTTACAAGCTAGTAATCCTTTCACCGCGCTATCCGTGGCGATGGCAAACTACAAATCGCGAACAGCACTCGCTGAGGAGATTCTCAATAAATCTTGTTCCCAAGTTTCCGCCAGTGAGTATTTGTTAAAAATTACTCCCGATTGCCCCCTTTCCGCGATGCATTCTCTTGATAGCCCTTTAGCCATATCCTATATGCGCCACAATGACGGAGCAACGAGTGCTCGCTTGCTATTCTTTTATCCTGATGAGGCAAGTTACGTTAAATTGCCCAACATCGATGATGTTTTTATCGCACAAAACAAAGCGATAACCGAAAAGTTCAGTGTGGTTGAACGTTTGTTGCTGGGGCTCGCCTGGAGTACCTATTTCCCTACTGACGATAATCACTGGCATGACGTTACCGTGGATAAATATGTGGCTTCTGAGCCCTTGATCAATCCGAAGTTTGGTTTCAAGTATTGCCAAACCCGGTGGTTTCGTGAGAGTCCCGGTTCCTATGCCTTTCCTGCCGACGTTGCAAAGATTATTTTGCATCCTGAAACCGAGCTGTTTGTCATGAACCGGTTTTATCAGGATGTTTTGTATGCTTTGACGCGCAATAATGAGGGCTATCGGATAATCTATCTCTTGCCATTACAGGAATATGCCTCATTAATGCCTGGCAACGGCAGGGTGTCTGTCTGTTTGCTGAAAACAAAAAAGATATTACCGCTTTCCCAGAATTTCGCGAAGCTGATAGAGTCCCTGGTTGCGGATCATGCCGCGCAAATGATGAATAAATTGTATGAAGCGGGTTATGATAAACATGTTCTGCATATGGCAAAAGATTTTTTCCTATCATTGATTCCCTTTTATTCCTGTATTGACGGAATTGCCGAAGATGAAGTGGAAGAGACTGTTTTAGATTGCGCGCTGGATATTGTTTCACTGATACCGGTATTGGGCCAAATAAACCAGCTGATGGCAAAAAGCGGCACGCTGCTTTTGAAAGGCCTGCATACGGCGGGGCGAAACGCGCTCACCATGGCGGCGGCACGTTATACCATGAAGGATATTGCTGCCAGGTCGGCACAGCTTTTACTTGTACATTCTCTTCAGCCTGCCTCGAAAATTGTCTCACTCAATGAGATGATAGCGTTGGCGAAAGGTGCGGCTCGCTTTATGGATCCAGGCTTTGAAATTATTTATTTTGTCGGTAAAAAATCTTTTTATCAGGCCATGTCAGTCAGTAAGCATATGGGAAAGAGCTTACCAAAAATAAAAGCACTCTTTGAACGGACACTGGATACACCGTTGTTATTACCGCCATCGGCGCATTTTGATCCGGTATTTATCATCACCGAGAAAGGCACGGGAAGAAAGATCGGTATTAAACGGCTTGAAGATCAAAAATACCGCGATCGTGAGGTCTATGCCATGAGCAACCTGGAAACAGGCATCCTGTTTGGACCCAAGCTGTTTCTGAGCAAAAAAAATCATTTCAGGGCCATTCCGGTTAAATTCAGCGAAAAGCTGAAAATCATGGGCCATCAAGGACTGGGCGGGAAAGGAGGGCCCCGGGCCGCGGCTAAATGGCGTGGAGATTCCATGGACGCCGCCGGCCATCCTGGCGCCGCCGGACATTCAGGCGCAGCGGATCCCGTTAATGCCGCCGGCCATTCCGGCGCGGCCGGTTCTTCAGATAACGCCGGTTCCGCCCTGCGCGCGATGTCAGCGCCCCTTTCCAATACGCTCACTTCCTTAAAGGCCAAACGGTTGAAGTTCAATGAATATGGATTTTTTGTTGATATGAATGAAATCCGCACGCGAATAAACGGTAAAGCCACCTCGGTAATATACGATCTGTCGCGTAATGTGTTTTACCCGCGCAAGGACAAAACCAAGGTCGAGACGATAATCGAGTTTGTCCCTCAAGATAATTATATGATCAATCCTGACGGTAAACTGGAGAAAACAAACATACTTGAACCGGCTTTAGCTACGCCACAAGACCAATATGAGGGTATCAAGGCATTGGGAATCGATCTCCCGTGGAATAGCTCCCCCATAAAAATTTTGGCGAACTTGAAAAAAAACATTCCGAGAAAAATTACGTCCATTTGGGTCGGAAAGAATGACATACCAGAAAATATTATCAAAAATCTGCAAAATAACGCCCGTATGGCAAAAGAGTTCCCACGTCCCTATGATTTTAAGCTCTATCTTTCCAGCGAAAATAATGATGCCTATGTTCGCAACCTGGCGCGGTTGAAGGAACTGGCGAAAGACGTAGTGGTCATCAATTTAGAATTCACCGATTATTATCATGCTTTTTCACAAACGAAAAATTTCGAGCATTATTCTGCCGCCATCGATGGTAACCGAGGCCGGGCGACCAACTTCGCTTCCGCCTGCGATGTCATTCGATTGGATCTGCTTAATCGCCGGGGAGGGCTTTATATGGATGTGGACGACACGCTTTTTCTTCCCCCCGGACTATTCGATTTCAGCACCAGCCCGGAGGGACTGATATTATCCACGCCGGTTTATCATAGTGCGTTAAATATTAAGGGAAAATACCCAAACAGTAATTGGGGCACCCATGCCAACAATCCGACTTTAGACGCCATGTTGGATGAGAGCTATCGACGTTATATGTCTCATAAAGAATTCTATACCCACAGGCCTTCACTCGAAGATGCAGTTGCTTCCGCCCGCTATGCGTCAACGTTATCCTACCTCACCGGCCCGGATCTTTTTAACCATATCATCGATCAAAACCTGGCCAATGAGAAACAGACCAGGGAAGCGCTGAAGTTATTAAATTTGCCCATCGTAATGGACCGGTCGACCCATGCCAAGTTGGAAGAGTATTGGGATCTTGAAGTTTGCGCATTAAAAAATATCGTACAGGTCGGTAATGCGCATACCTGGCGGCACTCTCGCTAGGGCGAAGACGGAGGGAGAGCGTTGGACTTTAGATATCCCAGAAATCGGAAAACACTCTCCCCAAGCTGGTCAAATGAGACTGCTGCCACAAACCAATGTGATCTTATAAAGGATACTTTATGCAATTATCGTCAATAATGTTTCAAACTCACGATATCGGAAAATCCGACATCAATAACACTCTCTTTAATAATTTTTCAGATAAACAAAAAGAATATCATGTGAAAATAGCAGGCGGCTTTTTACACAAGCTGGCGCAGGTTGTTAACGAAGAAATCACTATCAATTCAACCTTTAATTTCGTTCCGGCCATGCCGGCAAAAGCACAGATGATATTCGCCTCAGCGGCTTTGTTATCCACCACCGCGCTTAATGGACCCGCTATTGCGCGTGGAAGTCGGCCGTTAGGGGCCGAATTTGCCGTCGTTCGGCATAAGGCCGGCAGTTTTAATGCTCTGTCCGCCAGCATTATAGGAGCCTTTGCTAAGGTTTATAATTTTATTGGTAATATAAAGGATCCCATACGATTCCCTCTTGCTTCTGCCGCCGCGTTGCCGGAGGGTCACTTTTCCGCTGGATTTGGCATCGATAATTCTTCCAGTAATCACAATGGCGACAATGAAATTCTGGACGATAAAAATCGTTATATTGCCCAGTTGGTGGCCCAGCTGGGTAATGGCCATCGCGATGTCAAGTATACCGATCGGGCAGTTCTGGTAAAATCAGTCATAAAGGCCCTCACGGAAAATACCCTGTCGCAGGAAGAGGTTGCCCTTTTTATCCAGACGGCTACAGGTGGCTATGGGGTTAATCCCTTTGAAATGATGCCACCGCCTATGGCTAAGACGATTATTGATATGTGGATAAGCGAGAATCTCTTCGGCGCCGCCATGGTTGATTTTATCACCGAAGCGATTGTTGATAGCCAGAAATCAGAGGGAAACAGGCTTGTATTTATCAAATTGAGGCTTGATAACGCTATTTATGCGTTTTTCTCGGGTGGGCGCGTCCTGGCCGGTAGTGACGTCAGGGACTATATCATACGACATATCATTGCGCCGGTGATCCCGTTGCTGGCAACCCCGCAGCTGTATAATATCAACGCCACGGATCCTGAATGGGCCAATAAACACGCCGGGGCATCCTTTGCCCTGGCGGCGGGCAGCGATACGCAGGCATTAACGCCGCAGGACGCCGCCGTGCTGGGACGAATGATTTGCCTTCAACTGAATATAGGCGTTGTTCCTGACCATTGGTCAAATTTTTTCCTTATTCCCGCCCTGATTGACTATAGCGTCGATAACCCGGACGCGATGATGCAGGACCGGCGCACGGGTGCATCCGCGCTGGAAAAAAGCGCCCTGGAAAAATTCTTCAATTCGCCGGCGCGACGCCGTGAGCAGGACAATCCATTAAACCGGTTTTCTGAACTCTTCGCATCATTCCAAACCCGGTTACAATTGGCACAAGCCAATCCGCAGTACCATACCCGCTTGCTGGATGAGAGATTTAAACAGCAGACCGACGATCTTGCCGACGCCTTTTATCAGGTGGACCGGCTGCTTATCGGCGACGTCCTAAGTCGTCTGCCGGAAGATGAATTCCGCTTTATCAACACTTCCCTCATTTCCCTGCCGACGTTTGCATTAATCAAACAGCATGAGACCCGTGCCCATGTGATGTTGCCGGCGTTGGCCTACGACCCGGATCGGGTGACCATCCTTCCCAATCCCGACGATGTCGATCTCATAGGCGCCGAGCGGGTAGGCGAGCGGCGTATTTATGCCTTGGTCAAAAAACAGCAGCAATATGAATTAATTCGCGTGGATTCAGATATCGCCCGCTATAAGCCACTGCTGGCGAAAGAGGATCGGCAACGGGTGCAGGCCGATTTCAGCCTGGAACTGACGGACCGGCCGGCCCCGGCTACTAATGTAGGAGAAACCGCCGATGAACATTTGATAAATACGCTCGCGCTAAAGCATAAAAATGCTTTGCGCCGGGCGCTGAACGACTACGGTAATATAAAAACGCCGGTGGAATCCCTTTTGGAATCGCTTTTTTCCATGATGCCATTATATTCCTGCTTGACCACGGGTGAGGAAGGGGAGAAAGGTGAAAAATTTTATCATTGCGCGACGGATACCTTATTGTTAGCGCCTTTGCTGAAAGCAGGCGCCAAACTGGGGCTAAATAAAGGGGTGCAATCCTTTCGTCTAGGCATGATTCCGGCGTTGAAATTGGCGGGCAGCGGGCAGGCCGCCTCACTGGCAAAGATGGCGGTACATACAGCGGATCCTTTGTTGAAACGGCTGCCATCGGCGTTGGGAAAAACGATCGTTGCCCAATCGTCACGCCTGGGGGAATATTTAGAGAATGTTATTCCAGGCATTAAGAATGCGCTGCGCAGAATGGGTAACGGTCAACACATGGAAAGATTGCCGCTGGAGTTCATTCCTGATAAGTCCATTAGAATAGACGGCGCCAAAACGCAGGTGGGGTTTATCAAGCCCGGTGGAGATAAATACCTTGGCCGGGAGGTTTACCTGCGGCTTAATCCTGACAACACCGGTATCCAGAGCAATAAATATACCCTTTACCGTCACCAAATCGCTGTAATCCCGCCTCAAGAGGCGGTCCTGCTCGCCAATCCGATACGTTATCAGCGACGGCCTTTACCACCGGTTATGGCGATGAATGGCGCGCAGCCGATCGCCGGCACCTCGTCGGTTGTGCGCCGCCCGGTGCCCAACCATCCGCTGCCAAGCTTCAATTCCTTTATGCCGATGCGCAGGATAGCACCCTTGGTAGACGAGTACGTTTCCACACATATCGATAACGAGATAACCCGCGTATTCGGCGAAATCAAAACCGTTCGGGTGACCGGAACAGTTGAAACCCAATTGAGTAAAAGACATCCCTACCTCGCCGGCGCGCAGCTTTCGGTCAGTGTACAGTTCGGCAACGTTTTTGATGATATAGGGAAAGTCAGTAATTTTTTAGAGCGTGCTAAAACGAACGCTTTGGAAAAAATGATGATTGAAAGTTATTTTTCAAACGCTTTAACGGTGAAAGACCCTTTTATTGTCGGATTGGCGGTCGATAGGTTTCGAGGAATTATAGACGCAGCCATCAATCTCAAGAGGGAGGTGGTAAAAAACGTCCTTATCGTGTCCACGGTAAGGGAAAAGAATTCGCTTGGTGTATACCAATCAGCGTTAGCCTCGCCCTCGGACCCCTTTTCCGGATATAAATTGCTGCCCCTTGAAGGCGAGATCTTGGGATTTTGCGTGCCGGGGGATGGTCGCAATCGTGTGATTGTTATGGCCGACCGGTTGGTACAGAGCTTGGACAAGCAGGAACATCTTGCCATAACCCTGATGCATGAAGTAACCCATTTAGCCTATCATACCGACGATATTTATTATCTTAGCGCCAAGAGTATTAAGGATTTATCGCCGGCAAAGCATGCTTCCACGCTGCAAACTATGCTGGACCAGGGCAACGTGATTAACTACAGTCAAATCGCGCCACAGATCAGGAGTCACTTGGGTTGGGAAAAAAACGATATGGTAAACATAGAAATGATCAACCAAGCCATTTCCCATGATCCTATGTTTCGGGCGGATATTATGACCAGGAATGCCGACAGCGTGGTTAAATTTATTATGGATATCGCTATAATGGAGCGTTCACGGATGAAAAGGGATATAACGGGCCGGCCAACGCGAGGTCCCTTGGAGCAGGCGCTGCTGCACTTGACGATGAAATTGGCCATCGATGCTGTCGGCAATGCTTCAGTTCCCACGGCCCAAAACTCGGCGGCAGAAATATAGGTCTGGCTGAATTCCGTTGTCATTGCCTATTCAGTGAATTTATTGAGTCTTCTGACCAGTTCCTCGCTATGGCGTATGCGTTGCGGCGCATTTTCCAGATCCCGCTGTACCAGCGCCATAAACAGCAGGTCGGTCAGAGAAAGCTGCGCCACGGTGGAGGATATGGCGCCGCTGCGCTGGGCTTTTTCCTCCGCGACGGTATATAAAGCAATATCGGCGTGCTGTTGCAGGCTGTTGGGGGAGAAGTGCGTAATAGCCATGACGCCGGCGCCGACCCGGTGCGCTTCCTGGGCCGCCAAATTGATTTCGCGTCGGGCGCCGCTGTAAGAGATGGCCAGCAGCACATCCCGGGGACCAAACGCCTGTACGGTGGCCAGTAAGACATGCATATCGGTTTCCGCCACCGCCGACATGCCGATCTTCATAAGTTTGTACGAGAAATCCCTGGCCACCAGTCCCGAGGCGCCGATGCCGACGATGACAATCCTGCCGGCGTTTTTCAGCATGGCCACACCCGCTTGAAGCTTATCTTCGCTGTTGATGTCCAGCGTGGCACGCAGGGCGGCGAGTTTTTCCGTCAGAAGTTTTTCTCCGACGGTTTTGATGGGATCGTCGCTGAGGATCTGGTTATGCACCGGGACGGATAAAGGGATATGTGCCGTGGCGAGCGCTTCGCTCAAGGCCAGTTTCAAGGCGGTGAAACCTTTGTATCCCAGTTTCTGGGCGAATTTCACCACGCCGGACTGGCTGACGCCGGCCTGCGCCGCCACCTGCTGCGAGCTGAGATGTCTGGCCGCGTCGGTTTGAGCCAGTAAATAATCCGCAAGTTTGCGATCGTTAGCCGACAGGCCGTGATAAATCTGGCGAATGCGGAGCAGGCTGCTCATAAATGTTTCCAATAGACCGATTAAAGTAAAACTGAGGAATTCGAGGCGGGCGCGAGACCGGACTTCGCTCCGCTGCCGGCCGCAAAGAGATGAACCCCTTTGTTAGCTCTCCTTCCAATGTGAAATCCCTCGCCCGCCGGAATTAAATATTCAATAATAGTGTTTGTTATTTGAATTAAATATTCAATGGTGGCGTGATGAATTTAGGTGCCCTGGTGTCGGAAACCCGCAACGCGGATTCCATGGATCTGGACAAGCTTACTACTCTGGACATGGTGCGCTTGTTTAATCAAGAGGATCGTAAAGTGCCGGAGGCGGTGGCGCGGGAACTGCCGGCCATCGCGGCGACGGTTGATCTGGCGGCGGCGGCGTTGATGGCAGGCGGCAGATTGATCTATCTGGGGGCGGGAACCAGCGGTCGCCTGGGGGTGTTGGATGCCGCCGAATGTCCGCCCACCTTCGGCGTGGCGCCGGAACGGGTCGTCGGCCTGATTGCCGGCGGTCCCGGCGCGTTACTGAAGGCGGTGGAAGGCGCCGAAGACAGTCTGACCCTGGCGGAAGAGGATTTAAAGGCGCTGGGTCTGACGGCCGTCGATATGGTGATCGGGCTGGCGGCATCGGGGCGCACGCCCTATGTCATCGGCGGGCTGCGTTATGCGCGCCGGCTGGGCTGCGCCACGGCGGCGATTTCCTGTAATCCCGATTCTCCCATCGCCCGCGAAGCCGCGGTGGCCATCTCCCCGGTCGTCGGACCGGAAGTGCTTACCGGTTCCACCCGCATGAAATCCGGCACCGCCCAAAAGCTGGTACTGAACATGATTTCCACCGGGGCGATGGTAAAACTGGGAAAAGTCTACCAAAATCTGATGGTGGATGTGAAAGCCACCAATATCAAGCTGGTGGATCGGGCATGTCGAATTGTCGCCGACGCCACGGGTGCCGAAATAACCGTGGCGAAAGCCGCCCTTGCGCAAACGGATTATGAGGTCAAACCGGCTATCCTGATGATACTGACCGGCGTCGACGCCGCTGGAGCGCAACGCGCGTTGGAACGACACCAGGGTTATTTGCGTCGAGCGCTGGATGACCCTGACTGAACCTGTTTTCGCTTATTTTTTTTAGGATTTTCGAGCCGGAGGACGTGTTTTGAGCCGCTCAGCAGCATCGCGTGTTATTTTTTTCGATTTGGACGGCACCCTGCACCGGCAGGATATGTTCGGGTGTTTTTTGCGGTATTTGCTCTGTCATTCGCCGTTGAATATTGTACTGGTATTGCCGGTATTACCCATCGTGGTTATCGGCCTGATGTCAAAAGGGCGTTCGGCCCGCTGGCCGATGAGCCTGCTGTTATGGTCGATAACCTTCGGGCACAGCGAGGAGCGCCTGCTTGAGCTGCAAAACCGTTTTATCGCCTGGTTTCGCCGTCGCGTCACGGAATTTCCCATCGTGCTGCAACGGCTAAATGAGTATCTGGACAGCCAGGATACCGAAGTCTGGCTGATTACCGGCTCCCCCGAGCCCCTGGTGCGCGGGGTATACAGCGATGCGCTGTTTTTGCCGCGGGTACGCCTTATCGGCAGCCGGATGAAGCGTCTTCATGGCGGCTGGGTATTGACCTTGCGCTGCCTGGGACATGAAAAGGTTGCCCAGCTGGAGCGTGAACTGGGCACGCCGCTCAAGCTCTTCAGCGGCTATAGCGATAGCCTGCACGACAGCCCGCTGCTTTATTTTTGCGAGTATCGCTGGCGCGTGACCCGCGAGGGGGACCTGAAGCAATTGGATTAACGGGCCGGCTTGCGGGTATATTTACGCGACGACTTTTTCCGGGATGGCGATGATGAACATTGAACAGGGGGATGAATTCTGGATGCGCCATGCCTTGCGGCTTGCCGAACGCGCCGAGGCCGAGGGCGAGGTGCCGGTGGGCGCGGTGCTGGTCTTGGGGGATCGGGTGATTGGCGAAGGCTGGAACCGGTCCATCGGCCGCCACGATCCCACCGCCCATGCGGAGATCATGGCCTTGCGCCAGGGCGGGGCGGTGCTGGGCAACTACCGGCTGGTGGATACCACTCTGTATGTCACCCTGGAGCCCTGCGTCATGTGCGCCGGCGCGATGATTCACGGACGGGTGGGGCGGCTGGTCTTCGGCGCACGTGATGAGAAAACCGGCGCGGCCGGCTCCCTGTGCGACATACTGCGCCATCCGGGGATGAATCATCTCGTGGACATGACCTCCGGGGTGCTGGAGCAAGAGTGTTCAAGCCGTCTCAGCGCGTTTTTTCGCGGCCGCCGGTCTGCGCATAAAGCGCGGCGCCAGGCGATGAAAGAACAGCCGCCCGCCGTCGGTTAAGGTGAGGCTTTGGCCAGAACGGGCGCCATGCCGGATGGAACGGCGGTCAAGCCGGAAAATTGGCTGGTAACGACCGGAAAGGAGCTTGGCGGCTGAGGGATGGTTTGCGCTGCTTGAAGGGTTTTTTCTTTCTCGGTTTCTTTGTCTTTTTCTTTATCTTTTTCCTGCAGATAGCCCACCAGGCTCATTTCGTAGCGGCGGATATTCTCCACATAATCATACGCCTGCTGGCCGCGGGCGTAACCGTAGGTAGTCTGCTGGTAATAACGGGGCTGGCTGAGCATGGGCAGGCGGAGTTTAACGTCCACCCAGCTGTCGGGATTGCCCTTTTGCTTGGCGGTGAGCGCGCGTGCGTCCAGCATATGGGCATAACCCATATTATATGCGGTGAGCGCAAACCAGATTTTTTCATCTTCCGGTATGGTCTCGGGCACTTTCTGCATCATATGGGATAAATAGAGCGCCCCGCCGCGAATGCTCTGCTCCGCATCCTGCCGATCGTTGATGCCCAGGCTGTCGGCGGTGGCGCGGGTCAGCATCATCAGGCCTCGTACCCCGGTAGGGGAAACGGCCAATGGGTCCCAATGGGACTCCTGATAAGAAATGGCCGCCAGTAATTTCCAGTCAATTTCAGTGGCATACTGCTGGAACAGGGATTGTAATGCCGGTAAGGTCGCATCGATGGAGGAGAGGAAGGTTTTGGTGTCTACATAATCAAAACTGCCCACATGGCCGAGGTATTTTTCCTCCAGCCGGGCGATTATCCCTTCTTCATTCAGCCCGTGGTAAAAATCCAACAGCGCGGCCGACAGGTTATCGCTGTTTTTCTTTGGCAAATACCAGGTCACCGGCTCTTCGTCGCTGACATCAAACGCCACCGCCAATTGCGGATGGATGCGCTGCAGCAACCCGATGGTGGCGGAATCCGCCAGCGTATAATCGAGCTTGCCTTCCGCAACCTGTTCCAGTAACGCCTTGCTGCTCAGATCCGATGACACCTCCCACGCCAGTTGGGGGTATTTTTTTTCTTTCATGGCGCGCAGCAGTGAAATATGGGCCGACCCGGAAGTCACGGCCAGACGGCCCTGCAGCGCGCCGAGATTTTTCGGCCGGGGCTGCCCCAGGCGATACACCAGCTGCTGGGAAACATAATAATTGGCCGGGCCGGTGGCGTAACGCTGCAACCGTTCGTTATTGTAGATGAGGCCCGCGGCCAGCATATCGGCGTCGTCGTTATCCAAATCGTCGAACAGTTCATTGAGGGTGCCGCGCTGGCGGATAACCAGCTTTACCCCCAGATAATCGGCGAAGCGTTTCGCCAGTTCATAGTCGAAACCGGAGGGCTGGTGGTTGGTCGTGGTATAACTCAGCGGAGCATCGATGGTGCTGACGCGTAGCGTTCCTCTGGCTTTGATTTGACTGAGCACATCATCTTGCATCCCATGCCAAGGCACGTTGAACCAAAGTGCCCAGGTCAGCAATGCGGTGATGGCGCCAATCACGACATAATTTAATTTTAAGCGCTTCAAATAGTTATCTCTTGCCGGAGTGCAATCCCTACTGTCTCGAACGGCAAAATCGTTATCATTTTCTCCCTGGTGTCGGGGCATTTTGCGCAACAAAGCGCCACGGTGCAACAAAAAAGCTTAAAGACCATACAGTAAGAAAGGTTATTCAGCGCGCAAGAATAACCGCGCAAACGGTTTCGTCCGCCGCCGGGATTCTCTATAATGGCGCGCGTTTCCCCCTGAAGTTGCGCCCCATGGCAAGCCGTACCCCGCATTGGCGGGCGTCGGTTCAAAGACGAGAGATCTTTATTATGGAAATACTGCGTGGTTCGCCCGCTCTGTCGGCATTTCGTATCAATAAACTGCTGGCCCGCTGCCAGGAAGCCCGGCTTCCGGTAAGCGCTGTCTATGCTGAATATGTTCACTTTGCCGATTTGAGCGCGCCCCTCAATACCGACGAACACGCAAGATTGCAGCGGCTGTTGAAATACGGTCCTTCTCTCGCCGAACACGACCCCGAGGGGCGCCTGCTGCTGGTGACGCCGCGCCCCGGTACGCTCTCCCCCTGGTCGTCGAAAGCCACGGATATCGCCCATAACTGCGGTTTGCCGCAGGTAAAGCGTCTGGAGCGCGGACTGGCGTTTTATATCCAGGGCTCCACCCTCACCGAGGAGCAGTGGCGCCAACTGGGGGCTCTGCTCCATGACCGGATGATGGAGACTGTGTTCGATAAATTTGAACAGGCGGCGGCGTTGTTCTCGCATCAGACGCCGGCGCCGGTAGGGGAGGTGGCTATGCTCGCCGAAGGCCGTCCCGCCCTGGAGCGTGCCAATCATCAACTGGGGCTGGCGTTGGCCGACGATGAAATAGACTATCTGCAGGAGGCGTTCACCCGTTTGGGGCGCAATCCCACCGACGTGGAACTCTATATGTTCGCCCAGGCCAATTCCGAGCACTGCCGCCATAAAATCTTCAATGCCGATTGGGTTATCGACGGCCAGGCACAGCCAAAGTCGCTGTTCAAAATGATCAAGAATACCTTTGAACAGACGCCGGAGTTTGTCCTGTCGGCCTACAAAGATAACGCGGCGGTTATGGAAGGTTCTTCGGTGGGACGATTTTTCGCCGACCCACGGGACCAGCGTTACGATTTTCACCAGGAACCGGCGCATATCCTGATGAAAGTGGAGACGCATAACCATCCCACCGCCATCTCTCCCTGGCCCGGCGCCGCCACCGGTTCCGGCGGAGAAATCCGCGATGAGGGCGCCACCGGACGGGGTTCCAAGCCCAAGGCCGGCCTGACGGGGTTCTCGGTATCCAATTTGCGTATCCCCGGTTTCGAGCAGCCCTGGGAACAGGATTTCGGCAAGCCGGATCGCATTGTCTCCGCTCTGGATATCATGACCGACGGCCCGCTGGGGGGCGCTGCGTTTAACAATGAGTTCGGCCGTCCGGCCCTGACGGGATATTTCCGTACCTATGAAGAACAGGTCAGCAGCCACAACGGCGTCGAACTGCGGGGTTATCACAAGCCGATTATGCTGGCGGGGGGGATTGGCAACATTCGCGCCGGCCATGTGCAGAAAGGGGAAATTTCCATCGGCGCCAAGCTGATTGTCCTGGGCGGGCCGGCAATGAACATCGGCCTGGGCGGCGGGGCGGCTTCATCCATGGCGTCCGGGCAGTCTGATGCCGATCTGGATTTCGCCTCGGTGCAGCGGGACAATCCGGAAATGGAACGGCGCTGCCAGGAAGTCATCGATCGCTGCTGGCAGCGGGGTGACGACAATCCGATACTGTTTATTCATGACGTGGGGGCCGGCGGCCTGTCCAACGCCATGCCGGAGCTGGTGAGCGACGGTCGGCGCGGCGGACGTTTTCAGCTGCGGGACATCCCCAACGATGAACCGGGCATGAGCCCGCTGGAGGTCTGGTGCAACGAATCCCAGGAGCGTTATGTGCTGGCGGTGGCGCCGGAGCGGCTCGGGGAGTTTGAGGCCATTTGCCGCCGCGAGCGGGCGCCTTACGCGGTAATCGGTGAGGCCACCGAGGAAATGCACCTGAGTCTGGCGGACCGGCATTTCGACAACCAGCCCATCGACATGCCGCTGGATGTATTGCTGGGCAAAACCCCCAAAATGCTCCGTGATGTGACCCGGTTAACGGCGGCGGGCCAACCGCTGGCCCGGGGCGGTATCCATCTGGCCGAGGCGGTCAAAAGGGTACTGCATTTGCCGGTGGTGGCGGAAAAAACCTTTTTGATAACCATCGGCGATCGCACGGTGACCGGCATGGTCTCGCGGGATCAGATGGTGGGTCCGTGGCAGGTCCCGGTGGCGGACTGCGCGGTTACCACCGCCAGTCTGGACAGCTATTACGGCGAAGCCATGTCCCTGGGCGAAAGGGCGCCGGTGGCGTTGCTGAATTTCGCCGCCTCGGCCCGTCTGGCGGTGGGGGAAGCGCTCACCAACATTGCGGCGACGCAGATTGGCGATATTAAACGGATCAAATTGTCCGCTAACTGGATGGCCGCCGCCGGCCATCCGGGTGAAGACGCCGGTTTATACGATGCGGTAAAAGCGGTGGGGGAAGAGCTTTGTCCGGCGCTGGGCCTGACCATTCCGGTGGGTAAAGACTCCATGTCGATGAAGACCCGCTGGCAGCAGGGGACGCAACAGCGGGAAGTCACCTCTCCCCTGTCTCTGGTGATTACCGCGTTTGCCCGGGTAGAGGATGTGCGCGGCACCGTCACGCCGCAGCTGCGCGCCGCCGGAGAAAACCGTCTGCTGCTCATTGACCTGGGGGCCGGCCATCAGGCGCTGGGCGCCACCGCTCTGGCCCAGGTGTACCGCCAACTGGGGGACGAGACCGCCGATGTGCGCGATGCCCCGCAGCTGGCCGGTTTCTATCGTGCCGTGCAGGAGCTGGTGGCGCAGCGGCGTCTGCTGGCTTACCACGATCGCTCCGACGGCGGTCTGCTGGTGACCCTGCTGGAAATGGCGTTCGCCGGCCACTGCGGCCTGGATATCGATATCGCCGCCCTGGGCCAGGATCGGCTGGCGGCGCTGTTTAACGAAGAGCTGGGGGCGGTGATTCAGGTTGCCGCCGAAGACAGCGAACTGGTGGCGGAAGTCTTTGCCCGGCACGGCCTGCAGGATTGCCTGTTCACTCTGGGCCGTGCCATAGCCGGCGACGGCGTGATTATCCGTGCCGGCAACAGTACGGTATACAGTGAAAACCGCACCACCCTGCGTACCTGGTGGGCGGAAACCACCTGGCAAATGCAGCGCTTGCGAGATAATCCCGACTGCGCCGATCAGGAGCACGCCGCGAAACAAGACGACAGCGATCCGGGCCTGAACGTCAAGCTGACCTTCGACCCCGCCGAGGATGTGGCGGCCCCCTTTATTGCCAAAGGCGCGCGTCCCAAGGTGGCGGTGCTGCGGGAGCAGGGCGTCAATTCCCACGTGGAAATGGCGGCGGCGTTTTATCGCGCCGGTTTTGACGCCGTGGACGTGCATATGAGCGATCTGCTGTCGGGGGATCGGGATTTGCAGGAATTTCAGGCGCTGGTGGCCTGCGGTGGATTCTCTTACGGCGATGTGCTGGGGGCCGGTGAAGGCTGGGCCAAATCCATCCTGTTCAATCCGCGGGTGCGCGATGACTTCGCCGCCTTCTTTCATCGTCCGCAAACCCTGGCGCTGGGCGTCTGCAACGGTTGCCAGATGATGTCCAACCTGCGGGAACTTATTCCCGGCGCCGAGCTGTGGCCGCGTTTTGTGCGCAATAAATCAGAACGCTTCGAAGCCCGCTTCAGTCTGGTGGAGGTGACGCAAAGCCCGTCGCTTCTGCTGCAGGGCATGGCAGGCTCGCGTCTGCCCATAGCGGTTTCCCATGGGGAAGGGCTGGTGGAGGTGCGGGATTCGTCTCATTTGGCGGCGTTGGAAAGCGCCGGCCTGGTGGCGCTGCGTTTTGTGGATAATTCGGGGCATGCCACCGAGGCCTATCCGTCCAATCCAAACGGTTCGGCCAACGGCATCACGGCGGTGTCCAGCGCCGGTGGGCGGGTGACCATTACCATGCCGCATCCGGAAAGGGTCTTTAGGACCGTAACCAACTCCTGGCATCCGCAAGAGTGGGGAGAAGACGGACCCTGGATGCGGATTTTCCGCAATGCCAGAAAACAATTAGGTTAAGCGGTAATGGCGACTCGCTGTATGTAGTAGTGTCGCTTTTTACCTATTTCTCGGAATTATCTGTCTCTAAAAGGAGACAGATAATCAATTGTTTTTTATGTATAATTTTTTTTCAGTTGCTTTGTGTCTCCGTTGAGCGACGGAACATCGGCACTATCCCGCGGCGGCAGATGCTTATATACATACCGAAAGAATATTAAGCATATTTTTCAATTGGTTAATAAACACTTTTATTTCTGGCACGATAGCTGCATAATATTGTCCAGTTGCTCATTCACCTCGATATGCCGCAGCTGCTCTCCAAGAGCAGAGATTGCTACATAACTACCGAATGACGCCAAAGAACGGTGCCTATCGTCCAACATACCGATAATTGTCTTACGACTTTATCAAACATCGGGCGACACGTTGAGTGAGGCACCCCCTATTCTGAAAAAAAACACTTGCCGTAAGGCGGGTGTTTTTTTTTGCCTGGGGTTGAAGCCCATGCGTGATTTAGCGGCGGCGGCCAGGTTTTATGTTTGCCGATGAGACCCCTGCGTGGTTTAACGCCGGCGCCGATGATTTTGTGCTTTCGTCATGGCCGCGAGTCGGATAGCATCGGCAGGGTTACCGGACGGTAATCACAGGATGATTTCTTTGAAAAAGTGGCGTCTGTTTCCCCGATCCCTAAGACAGCTGGTTATCCTCGCCTTCACGCTGGTGCTGCTGCCTTTGCTGTTGCTGGCCTATCAGGCCTGGAAAAGCCTGGACCATCTGAGCGAGCAGGCGGCGGATATCAATCGCAGCACCCTGGTGGATGCCCGCCGCACCGAGTCCATGAGCAGCGTGGCGTTGGAAATGGAGCGCAGCTATCGCCAATATTGCGTTCTGGATGATCAGACGCTGGTGACGCTGTATCAAAACCAGCTTAATCAATACGGCCAGATTCTGGCTGCGCATGGCGGCATGCCCTCCGATCCGCGCTATGTTCAAAGGCTGCGTGACCTGCTTGCTCGATTACAGCATCTTGAATGCGAAAACAGCGGGCCGAGTAAAGCGGCCTCCGACCAGCTCAGGGATTTTTCCCGTGCCAACAGCGACATGGTGCAGGCTACCCGCACCAGTATTTTCGCCCGCGGCCAGCAGTTGCAAATGGCCATCGCCGAACGCGGGCGTTTTTTCGGCTGGCAGGCGCTGCTGCTCTTTTTGTTCAGCCTGATGCTGGTCATGCTGTTTACCCGGATGATTATCGGTCCGGTGAAAATGGTGGAAAAGATGATTAACCGGCTGGGGGAAGGGCGGTCGCTGGACGGCGGCGTTTCATTTAGCGGGCCGCGTGAAATCCAGTCGCTGGCGCAGCGGATCCTTTGGCTTAACGAACGGCTGTCGTGGCTTGAATCCCAGCGCCATGAATTTTTGCGGCATATCTCCCATGAATTGAAAACGCCGTTGGCAAGCCTGAGGGAAGGCGCCGCCCTGCTGGCGGATGAAATCGCCGGGCCGCTCACGTCCGATCAACGGGACGTGGTGGCGATTCTCGACAGCAGCAGCCGCCACCTGCAACAGTTAATCGAGCAATTGCTGGATTACAACCGCAAGCTGGCCGACAGCCCGGCCGACTTCGCCGATATCCACCTGCGCGACATGATCGATTCCGTCGTTGCCGCCCACAGCCTGCCGGCCCGCGCCAAAGGCATTCATACCCTGGTGGAACTGGAATGCGAACATTGCCGGGCGCAGCCGCTGTTATTAATGCGGGTACTTGATAATCTCTATTCCAATGCGGTGTACTATGGACAGGAATCCGGTAACATCTGGATCCGCAGCCGGCAGGCGGGGCAACGGCTCTGCCTGGAATTGGCCAATAGCGGCGAGCCGATCCCGGCCGCGGAGCGGAGCATGATTTTCGAGCCGTTCTATCAAGGCCGCGTACAGCGCAAAGGCGCGGTAAAAGGCAGCGGACTCGGGTTGAGCATTGCACGGGATTGTATACGCCGCATGAACGGCGAACTGAATCTGGTGACGGTGGATTACGCCGGTGTTTGCTTTCGTATCGAATTACCCCTAACCGCCGAGAACGCATAATAATGAATTTACGGTTTTCACCGGCGAACCATGGGTTTGCCGTCAGTATCAAAAGTCTGTTGAGCCTTCGCTGGCCCGCCGGCAATCCTCTGGCGATGTTGGGACCGCTATTGATGCTGCCGTCGCTATTGACCGGTTGCGTAGGCAATGCCGACAGCCGGCACTCTTCGACGCCGTTGTCTATGGTACGGCAAAACGCGGTCCCCGGACGAAATGCCGCCGAATGCGGCCAGATTTGGCAAACCCGCGGTGAGGGCGACCTCCAGGACGCCACCTACTGGCTGCGCGCCATGGAGTGCGCCGAGCGCATGACCCCGTCGCAGGCGCGGCTCGAGGCTGAAAATCAGGGGGGCGATACATGGGACGACGCGTTTCGGGAAAGCCTTCTGCTGAATGCCGCCAATATGTCCGTGACCGAACGGCGCCAGACCTATCAGCGCCTGTTGAGCTTTCGCTCCCAGTTCCCCCCGTCGGTATATCCCATCTTTAAAATGTGGCGCCAGCAGCAAGCGCTGCGCCTGATTCTGGCGGACGAGCGCAGCAGTCACCAGCGGCAACTGGAGGCCGACGCGGCGCAAATCGAGCAAATGCGCCAGCAGCAGGCGGATTTGCAAAGTAAACTGGATATAACCACCCGCAAGCTGGAAAATCTGACGGAAATAGAACGGCGCCTGTCGGCCCGTAAACAGGGCATATCAGACAGCGGCGACAATGATGCCGGCGACGGGGGAGCATCCGATGCCCCGGCATCGGGCGCCGGTGCGGCCGCCGGCGATAAGACGGCACCGGCCGCGAAGCAATGAAGCGAAGGAACCGGTAACCCATGAGCCAACGTAAAAACGCCAATTTGCTGTTGGTGGACGACGATGCCAGTTTGCTGAAACTGCTGGGCATGCGTCTGAGCAGCGAGGGATTCAACGTCACCACCGCTGAAAGCGGGCAGGAAGCGCTGCGCCTGCTGTCGCGGGAAAAAATCGATTTGGTGATAAGCGATCTGCGGATGGATGAAATGGACGGGCTGGCGCTGTTCGAGGAGATTCAGCGCCACCAGCCCGGCATGCCGGTGATAATCCTCACCGCCCACGGCTCCATACCCGATGCGGTGGCCGCCACGCAAAAAGGCGTGTTCAGCTTCCTCACCAAACCGGTGGACCGCGAGGCTTTATATAAAGCCATTGACGAGGCGCTGTCCTTGTCCATGCCGGCCGGCGACGAGAGCTGGCGGGAGTCCATCGTAACCCGCAGCCCCATCATGCTGCGGCTGCTGGAGCAGGCTAAAATGGTGGCCCAGTCCGATGTCAGCGTGCTGATTACCGGGCAAAGCGGCACCGGCAAGGAGGTGCTGGCCCAGGCGATACATGCCGCC
The DNA here is from genome assembly GCF_047324255.1 of Sodalis sp. RH15. NCBI lineage: Bacteria > Pseudomonadati > Pseudomonadota > Gammaproteobacteria > Enterobacterales > Bruguierivoracaceae > Sodalis > Sodalis sp. RH15. The sequence continues at coordinate 4,541,656 of NZ_CP178738.1, read as the reverse complement.
AGTCCCCGCGGCAAAAACGCCTTTGTCGCCATCAACTGCGGCGCGTTGCCGGAGCAATTGCTCGAGTCGGAGCTGTTCGGCCATGCCAAGGGGGCGTTTACCGGCGCGGTCAGCAGCCGGGAGGGGCTGTTTCAATCCGCCGCGGGCGGGACGCTGTTTCTTGATGAAATCGGCGACATGCCTCTCTCCCTGCAGGTAAAATTATTACGGGTATTGCAGGAACGTAAAGTACGCCCCTTGGGCAGTAACCGGGATTTGGATATAGATGTCAGGGTGATCTCCGCCACCCACCGGGATTTACCCAAAGTGATGGCGCAAGGGGAGTTTCGGGAAGATCTTTTTTATCGCCTGAATGTAGTCAGCCTGAAACTACCGGCATTGCACGAGCGGGCCGAAGATATCCCCCTGTTGGCCAACCATTTATTACGGACGGCGGCGGAACGGCATAAACCCTTTGTGCGAAGTTTTTCCTCCGACGCCATGAAGCGTTTAATGGCGGCCGGATGGCCCGGCAATGTACGCCAGCTGGTTAACGTGATAGAACAGTGTGTGGCGCTGACCTCTGCCCCGGTTATCAGCGAGGCGCTGGTGGAACAGGCGCTGGAAGGTGAAAATACCGTCTTGCCGACCTTTGTTGAGGCCAGGCTGCAATTTGAATTGCATTATCTGCGCAAATTGCTGCAGATTACCAAGGGAAATGTGACCCAGGCGGCGCGTATGGCGGGTCGTAACCGGACCGAGTTTTACAAGCTTCTGTCGCGCCATGAGCTGGACGCTAATGATTTCAAAGATTAAGTTGGCTCTCTTCTATCCGATGATGAGCGGCGCAGGCCGCAAATCAGCTTGAGAAAGGTTGTATAATGAAAAAAATCGATGCGATTATCAAACCGTTCAAACTGGACGATGTCCGCGAGGCGCTGGCGGAAGTCGGTATCACCGGCATGACCGTCACTGAAGTGAAGGGTTTCGGACGCCAGAAAGGCCATACCGAGCTGTATCGCGGCGCGGAATACATGGTGGATTTTTTGCCCAAGGTGAAAATAGAGCTGGTGGTATCGGATGATATCGTCGACAGCTGTGTGGAGACGATAATGCATACCGCGCAAACCGGTAAAATCGGCGACGGCAAAATTTTCGTCTTCGACGTGGCGCGCGTGGTGCGTATTCGTACCGGCGAGCAGGACGAAGAAGCGATTTAATCCGGCCCGGCGGCTTCGTCCCGGCGTAGTATGCCGCTTGGGCGATGGCCGTTCTCGTTCATAAATCGCCCGCCGTGAACTTTTAGCTCATGGGCTGCCCCCTCATGAAAAAACGCCCTGCCGCAATGAAAAAATATCCTGAAGGTTCGCCGGACCCCATCCCCCAAGCCCTGCGGCGTAACCGCAGGGAAACGTTTGCGTAAAAAGCCGCCCCCGCACCTATCGGAGCAGGGGCAAAAAAGTTTACACTATCGCCATACCCCCTCGGATTCTACTCTACATAGTTCGACTTGCAGGGAAGCCAACGCGCCCGCAACGTGAAATATGGCGAGTAACTTAATCGACGAATTACGTCAGTTGAAGCAGGAGAACCGGATGTTAAAGCGTGAAATGAACATTGCAGATTACGATGCCGAATTGTGGCAGGCAATGGAGCAGGAAGTAGTGCGCCAGGAAGAGCACATTGAGCTGATTGCGTCGGAGAATTACACCAGTCCGCGCGTCATGCAGGCGCAGGGTTCTCAACTGACCAATAAATACGCCGAAGGTTATCCGGGCAAACGTTATTACGGCGGTTGCGAATTTGTGGATATCGTCGAGCAATTGGCTATCGATCGCGCCAAGGAGCTGTTCGGCGCCGATTATGCCAACGTACAGCCCCATTCAGGCTCCCAGGCCAACTTTGCCGTGTACACCGCCCTGTTGCAGCCGGGAGATACGGTGCTGGGCATGAATCTGGCCCACGGCGGCCACCTTACCCACGGTTCGCCGGTGAATTTTTCCGGCAAGCTATATAATATTATTCCCTACGGCATCGACGAAACCGGGCATATCGATTACCAGCAGCTGGCGGAACTGGCGTCAACCCATAAGCCGCAGATGATTATCGGCGGTTTCTCCGCCTATTCCGGCGTTGTGGATTGGGCCAAAATGCGTGAAATCGCCGACAGCATCGACGCCTATCTGTTTGTTGATATGGCTCACGTGGCCGGGCTGGTTGCCGCCGGCGTTTATCCCAACCCGGTTCCTCACGCCCATGTGGTCACCACCACCACCCATAAGACCCTGGCCGGTCCCCGCGGCGGCCTGATTCTGGCGAAAGGCGGCAGCGATGAGCTGTATAAAAAGCTGAACTCGGCGGTATTCCCCGGCGGGCAGGGTGGTCCGCTGATGCACGTTATCGCTGGCAAGGCGGTGGCGTTGAAAGAAGCCATGGAACCGGCATTCAAGATTTATCAGCAGCAGGTTGCCAAAAACGCCAAGGCCATGGTGGCGGTTTTCCTGGATCGTGGTTATAACATTGTCTCCGGCGGTACCGATAACCACCTGTTCCTGCTGGACCTGGTGGAGAAAAATCTCACCGGCAAAGAGGCTGACGCCGCCTTGGGCCGCGCCAATATCACCGTTAATAAAAACAGCGTGCCAAACGATCCGAAAAGTCCGTTTGTCACCTCCGGTGTCCGTATCGGCACCCCGGCGGTCACCCGCCGCGGCTTTGGCGAAAGCGACGTGCGTGAACTGGCCGGCTGGATCTGCGACATACTGGACAATGTTCACGATGAAGCGGTCATTGAGCGCACCAAGCAAAAAGTCCTGGCCATCTGCGCCCGTTATCCGGTTTATGCCTGATTAGCCGAATGCCTTATCCCCCGCAGATGTGATTGCGGGGGATAAGCGTAAATTAATACACCAGTATTTCCCTCTTGGCCGCAGCTATATTCCTTTTGGCTCCGCTGCGTTGAGAAGTCACGATAAATTTATTATTATGAAATTTAATATCGATTCTATTTCTTTTGTGCTTTGTCACAATATGATATCGATTACTTTTATTTTTATTACGGATTAATTCCACATAATGCCCTTTTATCCTCAAGTAGCTTTTATGGTCATGGGACCACTGTAATCCCCGCTCATCGGGCGCGGATAATACCGACTCCACAATATTTGGATCCGCCATTGCCGGGGTTATGCGGCGGATTAACGATTTCGAGACTTGCAAAGCCGTAGGCTGCTGCAGTATCCATTGGCCGTTGCTAAAGGCCAGGGGGTAGCTGACGGCCTGATTGCCGGAATCAAAAATTTCATATTTGACGCCGTGCTCCGGCATCACTACCGGGCGCACCGATATCCCATCGGCGTTTATCAAAACATAAAAGCGGGAAACCGGTTGGCTGATGCCATCGCGGTCGGTAAATATTTCATAGACTTTACCCTGGCCATAGTGCGCTGGGTTGAGGTTAGCCACCGCTATGCCATATTCATCTTCAGCCAGAGTTGCCTTGCATTGCTGAATGATGGCGGCTGGCAGTCGCGGATCGTTCTTGGATGGGGGCAATAAAGGGACATTCCGGATGTCAGCTTTTTTAATCTTGGTCAAGATATTCTGCGTTTTGTCCTTGCCCGGCGCCGCGAACCTTTTTCCGCTTAATCCGCGGCGACCCGGCCGGGCGGTTAGCGAGGCGTCACTCGGGGTATCCAATGGAAACGCCGCCTGCTGCGGGAACCCGGACGTCAATACATCAGGGTCATCTCGATAACGCAGAAAGTTATGGTGGGTGTTCTTGCCGCTTTTTTCCAATGGAACCAACCGGTCGGCGTTATCGCCATAGCCCGATATCATGTAATACTCAGTAGGATCTAATGGAGGAAGCTGTTCTATGCTTTTTTGGATTCCCATGGCAAGGATCGGGGAGGATAGCGCCGTTGAATGGGCATCGTCGGCAGCCCTGTTATTTTCTCGAGGTCCGAGCCTTTCACTGTGATGAGCGGGTGAAGTCAATGCAGAGGCATAATAAACAGCGGCCGTGACGGCCTGATGCATATTTTTAATTCGTAATTTCTCATCGGATTTTTTTTGATGATGGATAATATTTTCATCCCGCCATTGAAGTGCTGCTTGGTGGAGCTCTTTACCAATGGTTTTATAATCATCCCCCTTGTTTGTTTTATCCCTGGGCAGATTCCGTGCCGCGGAGAACGGTATAGAAAAAAATACCAGCGCGGAAAAACATTTGGTTATTGCTACGGCTGAGGGTTTACATTTGGCGCTTATTTTCAAAGCAATATTGGAAACCTGAATTAGTGGCTTGAACAGGCCCATAAAATTATTAATTTCATGATTTTGATCCGGAGAATTGACGCCACAATTTTTTAAATGCGGTGAAAATGTGCAGGCATCAGGTTGTGCTTTAATCGAATTCATTAATACGCTTTATCATTACTAAATGGGTGAAGCATAGTAGGTAAACAACTCAATAAAATAAAGCCAAGGCGGCATTGGATGAGCGATTTCTTCAATTTTTAAAATGAAATGTTAAATTAAACCCATTCCCATTGTCTATTGAGGGAAAGCGATAATGATCGATTCCCTTCGGGAATCAGGCTTCCAGCAGTTGACGGATACGCTCTTGCTGGGATTGCGCCAGCGGCAGGCGCACCAGCATCAGCGGCGGCGAAAACAGCGGTAGCGGCAGAGAAAAAGGCGAAATGACCAAAACGGTATTTTTAGGCGCGCCGCGAACCTGGAATTCGGCCAGGGACTGGAACTTGATATTCAGCGGCAACAGGGTCAACTCGCGGATTTGTAACTCCAGCGTTTTTTCTTTGCCCCCCTCGCTGTTGGTCAGTATAACCACCTGCTTCTCCTGCAAATCGTTATCTTGCATCAGCCAGGCGCCAAAAATCACCGCGATAAGTCCCAGCTCCTCGCGGGGAAAGCGGATGCGGTATGCCGCTTCAAGCGGCATTACCGCCGCGCGGGTTGTGCGCAACAGACGAGGGTATTTCTCCTCCACTTCCAATTGCAGGCTGTTGTCGATACCGACGCGGAAATGGCAGCGTTCCAAGGCGGCGCTGAGATGGGAAAAAAGCTGGCCGGCCAGCATCTCCGGCTGATGGAAGGTGGTTTGCGCCACCTGTTCGAACCGCCGGATGATGTTTTTTACTTCCTGCAAGAGCTGTCGGTCGTCGTCGGAACGGACCCCGGTCTGGTTGGGTGTCTTCAGCAACCGGGCCAGCAGGGTAAAGCCTATCAGTTCGTTCTCCGGCAGGGGCCATAAGCGAAAAATGTCCAGCACCTGCCGGTATTCGGCTTTTTGCTGTAGCCATTGCAGCTGATGCTGATTGAATTCCGGCTGCTCCCGTGCATGGCATTGCATCAATACATAACGCAAATAGAGATGCAAAAAGGCCACATCGCTTGCGGACGGCGGCCTTTCCAGTAACGAGGTGTAACGGGTGATGGCAGCCTCGAACTGTTCATCGGTGATTTGATAATCGGCGGGCAGATGCAGCCACTGATGCTGTTGCAGCGGCAAAAAATAGCGGTTCACTTTGTCCGGACAAAGGCGCAGCGTACGGCGCAGACCCTCTATAAGGCACAGCCGCTTATTCAGAACGTTGCCTTCGATCCGGTAATTGCCGTCATGCCCCACCACCAGGGAGAGATGGTAGATACGCCGCATCTCGCTTTCGATGTGGACCAGATCGCGCCGTGTCGTGGGTAAATCCTCGCCGTTATACCTTGAAAGCGAGACCAGCGACAAAGATGGCAGGGGCGCAAAAAGCATCAAAAGCAAATGGCTGCGACGTTGCGAACCGGAAAGCGCCGGCACCGGTGGGGTGGGCAGGCTCATGGGTCTCATTGTCCTTACGTTGGTATTATTGCTAATGATAGCTAATCAATTTCCCTGTGTGAGGTTAGGATAATTTTTGTTTGTGAGATTCAAGGGCGATCACATTTTGAGAAGGCATTTAGCGATGAAAAGGATTTGCCGCCGCAAGCCTTTGCAACAGTTAATGTCTTGCGGTGACGAAGTTCTATCCGCTAGCATCGCCAGGGATGAAACCGTAAAGGAGAAGAGGGTGAGACAACCCTGGGGTGGCAAGGTGGCGCAAGGAGTTATCTTGGTGTTATATCATCGAAACAGACGCGGGGGGAGAAATCCGCCATGGCGGGTTTTGCTGGCGTTAACCTGGGGCGTGAGCCAGGCGGCGTTCGCCCATCCCCATAGTTTTATAGATATGAAAACTGAAATAATTAGCCGTGATAATTATCTCAGCGGCTTTAAGATGACCTGGACCATGGATGAAATCACCTCCGCCGATGTTTTTTATGACGATGCCGGCGCCAAACCGGATTCGGTAGCCTGGAAAAAACTGGCGGCACAGGTCATGGCCAATGTGCTGGGCCAGCACTATTTCACCGAGGTCTATCGAGACGGGCAGCGGGTTAAATTTGAAGATATGCCGGCGGAATACCATTTATACCGCAACGGACAAAAGGCGGTGCTGATGTTCGTGTTGCCCCTGGCGCATCCGCCGCTGCTGGCGGGCAGCCCCATCTTTTTTTCAACCTACGATCCCACCTATTTTGTCGATATGACGTATCGCGATGAGACCGCCATTACGTTGCCTGCCGGATTGTCGGCGGGTTGCAAGCTGACGTTGATGACCCCCAAGCCCAATCCTTCCCTGCAGGCCTACGCGCTCTCGCTGGATAATCCCGGTTCGAAGGGAGTCGATACCAGCCTGGGCAAACAATTCGCTCAAAGGGTACAACTGCAATGTCACTGACAATCGCCTCCGGGCCCGGTTCCCGCACCGTACGTTATTGGCTGGCGGGCCTTTGGCCGTTTTGGCTGTTTCTGTTGGCGGCCTTGACGGCGATACGCTACCTTATCGCCTATTGGCCGTTGATCCTGCTGAAAAGCGTGGTATGGCAAGAACAGCTGCACCAGCACCTGGCGCAACTGCTCTATCAGGTTCAGCAGGATCCGGGGCGGGCCGGTTTGTCGCTATTGCTGTTCAGCCTGGTGTACGGCATCCTGCACGCCGTCGGTCCGGGCCATGGCAAAGTGGTGCTCACCACCTATCTGGCCACGCATCCTTCCCGGTTGAAACTCAGCATGGCCATGACGCTGGCGGCATCCCTGCTGCAAGGGGGAATGGCCATCGCCCTGGTGAGCGTGGTACTGGTGGGGCTTCACCTTTCTTCCCGCGTGCTGCATCTCGGGGAGTTCTGGCTGGAAAAAAGCAGCTATATCCTGGTAGCCTTGCTGGGAGCGCTGCTGTGCCGGCGGGCGTTGCTGAAGCTGCGCGATATCATCCGGAATTTCAGGCATCGGGGGCAACGGCCTCTTGGCGCCATTACCTCGCTGCGCTACCTGGGGAATGAACCGCCGAAGGATGGGCGTCCTTATCGGGCCGGTCCGGGCTTTGCTCCCCCGGGGAAGGGGCAGCGTGCCGTACTACTCTCGACGCCGTTAGCGCCGATTGACGGTGGGTACCATCCCGCGGACTGCGCCTGCGGACATCACCATTTACCGGATGAATCGGCGCTACAGGCGGACGCGGGCTGGCGAACCCGCGTGGCGGTGGTGCTGGCCATGGGGTTTCGTCCCTGTTCCGGCGCGGTGCTGGTATTGCTGTTCGCCAAAGTAATAGGGGTTTACGGCTGGGGCGTGATATCGGCGCTGGTGATGGCCGCCGGGACCTCCCTGACCCTGCTGACGCTGGCCTTGCTGGTGTTTTTCAGCCGCCGGGTGGCCGAAAGCCTAACCCGCCGCCATACCTCTGGAATATCCGCCGGCGTGGCGTGGGCAACCCTGTCGCTGGCCGGCGGTTTGCTGCTGGTAGCCGCCGGAGCGGTACTTTATCTCACCGCCCAGCCGCTGCTGATGGGCACGGTGAGACCGTTCAGCCATTGATGGCCCGGGACATGAAGCCGGCGTCATGAAATCGGAGCATGACGGCGGGGGACCCGGCGGGCCGCCGGACTATCGCCGCGGCGCACCGGTTGATGCCGGTCAATCAGCGCCGCAGCGCGTCGCTGAGCTCATCGCGCATGGCGGAGAGCATGGCTTTTACCACACGGGGATTGCCCGCCACCAGGTTGCCGGACTGCCAATACTCATGGCCGCCGGCAAAATCGGTTACCAGGCCGCCGGCTTCACGCACCAGCAGGTCGCCGCCGGCGTAATCCCAGGGTTTGAGCCCGATCTCGAAGAAGCCGTCCACCCTTCCGGCCGCCACATAGGCCAGATCCAGCGCGGCGGAGCCGCTGCGGCGAAAATCAGCGCATTGGGTAAACAGCTTGCCCAGCAGGTTGATATAGGTTGCCGCGTGCTGCTTGGCCTTAAAGGGGAAACCGGTGGCGAGAATCGTTCCGTCCAATTCACGGGCAGTGCTGCCGCGCAGGCGGTAGCCGTTCAATTGGGTGCCCTGGCCGCGGGATGAGGTAAAGAGTTCGTTGCGCATGGGATCGTAGACCACCGCGACTTCGGTGCGGCCTTTAATGCGTACGGCAATGGAAACGGCGAAGTGGGGAAGGTGCTTGATGAAATTGGTGGTGCCATCCAGTGGGTCGATTATCCATTGTACGTCCTGATCCTCGCCGGTCAGTTCACCGCACTCTTCGCTGATCACGGTGTGCTGCGGGTAGGATTTACGGATTACCTCGATGATCAGCCGCTCCGCTTCGCGATCGACGTTGGTGACAAAATCGTTATCGCCCTTCTGGCTGGCTTCGACGGCATCGGGGGTTTCGTAGTGTTTGGCAATTAAATTACCCGCCTTTCGCGCAGCGCGAATGGCGATGTTAAGCATCGGATGCATGGATATCGTCCACTAAGATGTTAAAGAACTGAAACGGCGCGGAGTATAGCAGAGTTTCGGTAAAAAACCTATGGGTGTGATAATATATTGCCCACTTTCCCCTTAGCTTTGAAAGATTATGCTGCACAATATTCGCGTTGTTTTGGTCGAAACATCCCACACCGGTAATATCGGTTCTGCCGCCCGGGCCATGAAAACCATGGGGTTGAGCAACCTTTATCTGGTGAACCCGTTAACCCAACCCGATTCACAGGCCATTGCCCTGTCCGCCGGCGCCAGCGATATCATCGGCAACGCCACCATCGTCGGCAGCCTCGACGAAGCGCTGGCCGGGTGCGGTCTGGTGGTGGGCACCAGCGCGCGTTCCCGCACCTTGCCCTGGCCGATGCTTGAACCCAGGGAATGCGGGACTAAAAGCGTTGAAGCAGGGGAACATGCGCCGGTAGCGCTGCTGTTCGGACGCGAACGCGTGGGACTGACCAATGAAGAGCTGCAAAAGTGCCATTTTCACGTGATGATTCCCGCCAATCCGGAATACAGTTCGCTGAATCTGGCGATGGCGGTGCAAATCCTGGCCTATGAAATCCGGGTAGCGTACCTGGAAAGCCTCACAGCCGCCGCGCCGGTTCATGGGGAGGACTCGCCCTACCCGATGGCGGATGAGCTGGAACGGTTCTACCAGCATCTGGAACAGGTATTGATCCGCACCGGCTTTATCCGGGCGGCCCATCCGGGGCAGGTGATGAACAAACTGCGCCGGCTGTTCGTCCGCGCTCGTCCGGAAAGCCAGGAGCTGCATATCCTGCGCGGTATCCTGACCTCAATCGAACATCCCCAGGCGGCAAAAGACGAGCTAAAACGCGACTAATACTTGAGTGGAATGCTTGGTTAAATAGTTGACTATTTTAGTCAGGAATGGCAGACTTTTGACATATTTCACCCAACGGGAATTATTATCATGAGACTTACTTCTAAAGGCCGTTATGCGGTTACCGCCATGCTTGACGTCGCGCTGCATTCCCAGGAAGGGCCGGTTCCGCTGGCTGAAATTTCCGAACGCCAGGGTATCTCCCTGTCTTACCTCGAACAACTTTTTTCTCGTTTGCGTAAAAATGATCTGGTGGCCAGCGTGCGCGGTCCCGGCGGCGGCTATCTGCTGGGTAAAGCAGCGGATCAAATCGCGGTCGGCGCCATCATCACCGCCGTGGATGAATCTGTGGATGCTACCCGCTGCCAGGGCAAAGAAGGCTGCCAGAACGGCGATCGCTGCCTGACCCATACCCTGTGGCGCGATCTCAGCGTGCGCATCAGCGAGTTCCTCAATAATATTTCTTTGGCCGAACTGGTGCAGAACGAAGAGATCCTTGATGTGGCCGACCGGCAAAATAACGATACCCGCCGCACCGCCACAAACGGACGTATCCAAGAAACCATTAATGTTAATCTGCGCGCATAAGCAATAATACGGCATTTAACATATACCCTAACGATTCACCTTGCAGGAAGGCGGCAACGCCGAGGTATGATGGGTATAGTTTGAAGTAATGTACGGAGCGTAAGAGCAATGAAACTGCCGATTTATCTGGACTATTCGGCCACGACACCGGCCGATCCCCGGGTTGCCGAAAAAATGATGCAGTGTTTAACCCTGGACGGTAATTTCGGTAATCCGGCTTCCCGCTCGCACCGTTTCGGGTGGCAGGCGGAAGAGGCGGTAGATATTGCGCGCAATCATATCGCGGATCTGGTGGGCGCCGACCCGCGTGAAATCATTTTTACCTCCGGCGCCACGGAATCCGATAACCTGGCGATCAAGGGCGCGGCCCATGCCAACCGGGACAAAGGCAAACACATCATCACCAGCAAAACGGAACATAAAGCCGTGCTGGATACCTGTTCCCAATTGGAAAGCGAAGGATTCGACGTCACCTATCTCTCGCCGCAGCGCAGCGGCCTTCTTGATTTGCAACAGTTGGCAGACGCGATGCGCGACGATACCGTCCTGGTATCCGTCATGCATGTCAATAACGAAATTGGCGTGGTGCAGGATATCGCGGCCATAGGTGAAATGTGCCGTAGCCGGGGAATCATTTTCCATGTGGACGCCACTCAGAGCGTCGGCAAGCTGCCCATCGATCTCGCCGCGCTCAACGTGGATTTGATGTCCTTCACCGCGCATAAGATCTATGGCCCTAAGGGCGTCGGCGCGCTTTATGTCCGCCGCAAGCCCCGGGTGCGTATCGAGGCGCAGATGCATGGCGGCGGCCATGAACGCGGCATGCGTTCAGGCACGCTGCCGGTTCACCAGATAGTCGGCATGGGCGAAGCGTACCGCATCGCCAAGGAAGAGATGCCGACTGAAGCGCCGCGGCTGCGCGCGCTGCGCGACAGGCTGTGGAACGGCATCAGGAACATGGAAGAAGTTTATCTTAACGGCTGCCTGGAGCAGGGGGCGCCGAATATTCTCAATGTCAGCTTCAATTATGTGGACGGCGAGTCGCTTATCATGGCGTTGAAGGACTTGGCCGTGTCGTCCGGCTCCGCCTGTACGTCCGCCAGCCTGGAGCCTTCCTACGTGCTGCGCGCGCTGGGACTGGCTGATGAGCTGGCGCACAGCTCCATTCGTTTTTCCCTCGGGCGTTTTACCACCGCCGAGGAGATCGATTACGCCGTCGGGCAAGTGCATAACGCCATCGGCCGCCTGCGCGAATTCTCCCCCCAGTGGAAAATGTTCAAGCAGGGCGTGGATATCGGCAGTATCGAGTGGACGCGACGCTAACCACCACGTCTTTTGCCACCCTCCGGGTCGAATACACGGGCTGTTAGCCCGATTGCGGGACGTTGCTGCTGAATGTCATCCCATTGTCATTAGGTTTAGAGACCATCGGCGGGCCTTGTCCCGCCAAGTCAATGAGGCGGGGCGTTCGGCAAGAGATTGAAAGGGGCGCCCGGTAGGGGCCATGATTTTGTCACTGTACCGGATACGTACAGGATTGCCTCACACAAACAACAATTATAGGAGTCATACTATGACAACCGAAGCGATGCCGGTCATGCTATCAACGGTAGCAGCGGATCCCCGTTGGGGCGAAAAAACGCTGCTGAGCGCCGGCGATGGCGGAATGACCATTCACCTGACCGGCGACAATGCGCTGATGGAAATCCAGCGTGGGGCACGTAAAATCGACGGGCAGGGCGTGAAACATGTCCGTCTTGAGGGCGACGGCTGGGATATGGAACGCTGCTGGTCTTTCTGGCAGGGTTACCGCGGGCCGAAGGGCGAGCGAACCATCGATTGGCCGGAGTTGGCGGCGGACGCCAGGCAGGAGCTGGATAACCGGCTGAAAGTCATCGACTGGGTGCGCCATACCATCAATACCCCGGCGGAAGAACTGGGTCCCGAGCAGCTGGCTCAGCGCGCTGTGGATATCATGTGCCACGTCTCCAACGATATCAAATACCGCATTACCAAGGCGGAGGATCTGCGCGAGAACGGTTATACGGGCATCCACAGCGTCGGCCGCGGATCGGACCGCCAGCCGGTGCTGCTCTCCCTGGACTACAACCCGGGCGGCAATCCGGATGAACCGGTTCTGGCATGTCTGGTGGGTAAAGGTATTACCTTCGACAGCGGCGGCTACAGCCTGAAAGGCAGCAGCTTCATGGATTCGATGAAATCCGATATGGGCGGCGCGGCCACCGTCACCGGGGCCCTGGCCCTGTCAATCGCCCGCGGCCTGAAAAAACGCGTGCGCCTGTATCTGTGCTGCGCCGACAATATGGTGAGCGGCAACGCGTTCAAGCTGGGCGACATCATCCGCTACCGCAACGGTAAAAGCGTAGAAGTCATGAACACCGACGCCGAAGGCCGGCTGGTGCTGGCGGACGGTCTTATCGACGCCTCGGCTAAAAAACCCCGTATCATTATCGACTGCGCCACCCTGACCGGCGCGGCCAAGACCGCCCTGGGCAATGATTACCACGCGCTGTTCAGCTTTGACGATGTCCTGGCCCAGTCGCTGCTTAGCAGCGCCGAGCAGGAAAACGAACCGTTCTGGCGCCTGCCGCTGGCGGAGTTCCACCGTGCCCAGCTGCCGTCCAACTTTGCCGATCTCAGCAATGTGGCGGGAGCGTCCTATACCGCGGGCGCCAGCACGGCGGCGGCTTTCCTGTCCCATTTTGTGGAAAACTACCGGCAGGGCTGGCTGCACATCGATTGTTCCGCCACCTACCGCAAGAGCGCGGTGGATCAATGGTCCGCCGGCGCTACCGGGTTGGGGGTGCGTACCCTGGCCAATCTGCTGTTGTCCCAGGCGGCCGAATAATCTTGTCCGTCCCCGGACCGGAAACCGGGGCGGCACGGTTAACGGAGAATATAATGACTCAGAATAATGCAGCTCAGGCGAATGCGCTGGATCTTGCCTTGAAACAGGCGGCCGGCGAACCGGCCCATCGGCCGGCTTTTTTTCGCCTGTTAATGGAATCGACGGTTTTTGTGCTGGGGGATGCCGGCGACGGCTGGATTGCCGGCGCGGCCCGCCATGACGGCGAACAGCCGGTTAATCTGCAACATTGGGAAAAACCGGACGGCACCACCGCCATACCATTTTTTACATCCTTAGAAGCCTTGCAGCAGGCGGTCACCGAACCCCAGCCGTTTATGGCGCTGCCCACCCGGACGCTGTTCGCCATGACGGCGGGAGCGGAGCTGTTCCTAAATCCCAAACTGCCTTACGGCAAGTCTTTCAGTCCGGATGAAATTACCGCCCTGATGATGAACGGCGGCGATGCCCTGACCGAGCGTGAAATTCTCGAAGGCGAAATGCGCTTCACCCTTAGCGATACGGAGCAGAAACCGGCGCAGATGGTTGATTCACTTACCAGGCTGTTCGCCGACTATAAGCAGGTCCGGCGGGCGTTTATGGTGCAGATCCGCGACGAGCCCGAGGATCCGCCGCACTGGCTGATTGGACTGGAGTGCGAGGGGGATGCCGAGGCCGCCATCGAAGCGGCGGGACAGGTTGCAACCGACACCGCCCCCGATGAACAGCCGGTTGACCTTTGCCTGGTGGGCAAGGATGAGTCGGGTATCAGCCATTACTTCATCCACCACATCCAGCCATTCTACGAACGCAAGTGGGGCAGCTGGCTGCGGACGCTGCGCGATGGCAAACCGGCCTGATTGCCGGGGTTTTTGACGGGGCGGCGGCGCCATGGCTTTGCCGCCTGAATTGCCTTGGACACCGCGCCCCGGGAGTCAAAGGCAATGTCGGGCCAGACATCATCAGCGCCGGGTTAGTCGTTTCCTTCGCCGGTCGCAATGGGTACATCGTCCCGACCGCCCCATTCGCTCCACGAACCGTCATAGAGCGCCACGCCCTCAATGCCAAGCTCGGTAAGCGCCAGCACCGCCACCGCGGCGGTAACCCCTGAACCGCAGCTGGCCACCAGGGGCCGGCCGGTATCGATTCCCGCCTTATCCACTATCGATTGCAGTTCTTCCGGACTTTTCAGCTCCCCGTCCCGCACCAGCGCATGCCACGGCAAATTCTTGCTGCCGGGAATATGGCCGCGATGCAGGCCGGGGCGGGGCTCCGGCTCCTGGCCGCTGAAACGGGCGGCGGGGCGGGCATCAATCACCTGCGCCGAGCGGTGGGCGATAATGTGGCGCATGTCAGCCAGGCTTTTCACATGACCCGCCGACGGGTGGGGACGAAAGGTGCGCGGGTCCTGGAACACCGGTCCTGCGGCCAGCGGCAGGCCGGCCCTTTGCCAGCCCGCCATGCCGCCCGCCAGCAGCGACACCCGCTCTACGCCGGCGATGACGTGCAGCATCCACCAGGCGCGGGGCGCGGAAAACAGCGAACCGTCATCATAAACCACCAGATGCTGCCCATCGCCCACCCCCAGCGCTTCCATGGCGGCGGCAAACGCCTCCGGGGATGTCAGCATATGCGGTAGCGCGCTGTTGCTGTCTGACAACGCCTCGATATCGAATATCACCGCTTCCGGCAGGTGTCCCGCCAGATATTCCGCATGCAGATCCCGCGGCCCCTGGTAACCGGGCGGCAACATCCGCGCATCCAAAATCCGCACCGAAGGGTCGTGAATATGTTCCTGCAGCCAGGCGGGGGAGACAAACAGCGATGAGGTCATAACGATGCTCCGTGGTTGCGCCGCGGCGGGCCATTCAGCCTGCGCAGCCCGTAAGATAAGGTATTGTCGGTGATTTTAAGCTCTCGAACAAGCGGATTGCTCCGGTAAGGCCTTTCCTCACAGAATTTAATTTTTGAGCGATTTGCACGGAATTTGCGCTGGTATAAACCCTTTTTTTATGGAAAATAGAATAGCCCCTTGAAAAGTAGGGAATAAGCTAAATTTTTTTTAATGGAATGTTGCATTTCTGATAGGCAAACGTCTATCCGATCCCTATAATTTGCGCCACTTGAACAGGTCGATACAACAAACGATTAACTCGACCATTTATTAATTTGTTACAAAGAGGTCATTATGACGATAGAGCGTACTTTTTCCATCGTGAAACCCAACGCGGTGGCAAAGAATGTCATCGGCGCCATCTATGCGCGCTTTGAAAGCGCCGGCTTGAAGATAGTTGCCGCTAAAATGCTGCAATTGACCCGCGCGCAGGCCGAAGGCTTTTACGCCGAGCATCAGGGCAAACCTTTTTTTGACGGGCTGGTGGGGTTCATGATCTCCGGTCCGGTGGTGGTCCAGGTTTTGGAAGGCGAGGATGCCGTGCGGCGCAACCGTGAAATCATGGGCGCCACCAACCCGGCCAACGCTCTGGCCGGCACCCTGCGCAGCGATTATGCCGACAGCCTGACGGAAAATGCCGTGCACGGTTCCGATGCCGTCGAATCCGCCGCGCGCGAGATCGCCTATTTCTTCAGTGAAGACGAGATTTGCCCCCGCACACGCTAATCGCCGCCGCACGATAGATAAAAAAGCGGGGCTGCTGCTTTTAAGCAGCGCCGCTCTGCGCTAAAATCTAAAACTGTTGCGCCCCGGATGAGGTGGTAGTCCGCACTCGGCCGGGGCATTTCTTTATCTTTTCCGCGCCATAACGTGTAATAACGAGGCCTTCATTACCATGTCAGAGCAATATGTACCTGAAATGCCGCCAGCGGCGGTGGAACTCGCCGAGCCCGCATCCCTCAACCAAAAGCTGAATTTGCTGGATATGAATCGCCAGCAGATGCGCGAATTTTTCCTGGGCATCGGCGAAAAACCCTTTCGTGCGGATCAGGTCATGAAATGGATGTACCATTATTGCTGTGACGATTTTGATCAGATGACCGATATCAACAAGACGCTGCGCGGCAAATTAAAAACCTTGACCGAAATACGCGCCCCGGAAGTGGCCAGCGAGCAGCGTTCCAGCGACGGCACCATCAAGTGGGCGATTAAGGTCGGCGACCAGCAGGTGGAAACCGTTTACATTCCGGAAGAGGATCGCGCTACGCTGTGCGTCTCCTCCCAGGTGGGCTGCGCACTGCAGTGCACGTTCTGCTCCACCGGCCAGCAGGGATTCAACCGTAACCTGCGGGTGTCGGAAATTATCGGCCAGGTGTGGCGCGCGGCGAAGATTATCGGCGCCGCCAAGGTTACCGGCCAGCGGCCCATCACCAATGTGGTGATGATGGGCATGGGTGAGCCGCTGCTCAACCTCACCAACGTGGTGCCCGCGATGGAAATCATGCTGGACGATTTTGGTTTCGGCCTGTCGAAACGCCGCGTCACCCTCTCCACTTCCGGCGTGGTTCCGGCGCTGGACAAGCTGGGGGATATGATTGACGTGGCGCTGGCCATTTCGCTGCATGCCCCGACGGATGCCATCCGTGACGAAATCGTTCCTATCAATAAAAAATACAATATCGACATGTTCCTGTCGGCTGTGCGCCGCTACCTGGATAAATCCAATGCCAACCAGGGGCGGGTGACGGTGGAATATGTCATGCTGGATCATATCAACGACGGTACGGAACACGCGCATCAGCTGGCGGAGTGTCTGAAGGACACGCCCTGCAAGATTAACCTGATTCCGTGGAATCCCTTCCCCGGCGCGCCGTACGGGCGCAGCTCCAACAGCCGGGTCGATCGTTTCTCCAAGGTGCTGATGGATTATGGTTTTACCACTATCGTGCGCAAAACCCGGGGTGACGACATTGACGCCGCCTGCGGGCAATTGGCGGGGGATGTTATCGATCGCACTAAACGGACTCTGCATAAGCGCATGGCCGGAGAGCCAATCGCGGTGAGAACCTTGTGATGAGCCGCCGCCGGACGGGCGGCGATGAAAATAACCGAATCTTCAGAGGATAAAAGGGAACAGGCATGACGCTGAGACGGTTAACAGGAGTATTATTGCTATTCGGGTTGTTGAATGGATGCGCCGGTGACAAACATGATACCGAGATATCATCACAGTCATCTCAAACCCGATTGCAGTTGGGTATGGAATATCTGGCGGCCAATAATCTTGATGCGGCGCGGCAGAATCTCGACAAGGCGGTAAAAGGCGCCCCCGCCGATTACCGAACCCAATTGGGCATGGCGCTTTATGAACAACGGGTCGGCGAAAACGACGCCGCGCAGAATCGTTATAACCTGGCGCTGAAATTGGCGCCGCAAAACGCCTCGGTACTGAATAATTACGGTGCGTTTTTATGTAGTTTAGGGCAGTATGTATCGGCGCAACAACAGTTTGCTGCTGCGGCACGGTCAACGGATTACGGACAGGTCGCCGATAGTCTGGAAAATGCCGGCTATTGTTTTTTCAAAGCCGGTCAAAACGATGAGGCGCGGACGTTACTCAGTCGCGCGCTGAAATACGACCCGGAAAAGGGCGTAGCTTTGCTGGCGGAAGCAGACCGGCAGTTCAGTGAAGGGAAAGGCGATAAAGCACAACTATTATTGGATATTTATCAGCATATTCTTCCGGCAAGTGCTGAAAGTTTATGGTTACAGATTCGTTTCGCTGCGTTAGCGGGACGCCACAATGACGTTCAACGTTATGGCACACGGCTTGCGCGAAGTTTTCCACAATCTAAACAGTACCAGCAGTTCCTAGCTAATGAATACTGAAGCCCTCCAAGATCAGACAGCATCAACAACGACAGGCGGACGCCTGCGTCAGGCACGTGAACAAATGGGACTCAGCCAGCAGGCGGTGGCCGAAAGGCTGTGCCTGAAGGTCACGACCGTGAAGGAAATAGAAGAGGACAGGGCCAATCCCAATCTGGCCTCGACCTTTTTGCGGGGTTATATCCGCTCCTATGCCCGGTTGGTTCACGTTTCCGAAGAAGAAATTTTGCCGATGATGGCGAAACAGGCGCCGGTGCGAGCCTCGAAAGTCGCGCCGATGCAGACTTTTGCCCTCGGAAAAACCCGCAAAAAGCGGGACGGCTGGTTAATGGGATTTACCTGGCTCATTCTGTTCGTGGTGATAGGCCTGACCGGTGCCTGGTGGTGGCAAAACCATCAGGCGCAGCAAAAGGATATCTCCGATATGGCCGATCAATCCTCCACCAAGCTGAACCAGGGGGGCGATAACGACAATACCGCTTCCGGCGGTCAAAACGGTGACGATGGCACCGGCAGCGACGACGCGGGCCAGCCGGCGGCGGATCAGTCCGCCGGCAGCGATGCCGCCGCCGCGGGCGCCACTTCGCCCGCCACCCCGGTTCAGCCGGGTGCGGCAGCGGCCCCTGTCGCCAACAGCGCTAATGCCAATGGCGCGACCTCGCCGGCCACGGCGCAAAATAACGCGCCCGCCGCCGCGCCGACCTCTTCCGCAACCCAGCAGCCCGCATCTTCGGCACCGGCACCGGCGCCGACCGAAGGCGAGGCCGGCACCAACGGGCTGGTGATGAATTTCACCGCCGATTGCTGGCTGGAAGTCTCCGACGCCACCGGTAAAAAACTGTTCAGCGGTACACAGCGTCCCGGCGGTAAACTCAATCTTGCCGGTCAGGCGCCGTTCAAATTGAAAATCGGCGCTCCTGCGGCGGTCCAGATTCAATATCAGGGCAAACCGGTGGATTTGAGCCGATATGTCAGATCAAACCAGGTTGCGAGACTCACCATAGCCGCTAATTAGGCTGAATTGAGCAATTATGGAGAGAATGTATGCATAATCACGCACCCATTAACCGCCGGAAATCTACTCGGATCTATGTCGGCAAGGTGCCGATTGGTGATGGCGCGCCTATTGCCGTACAATCGATGACCAATACCCGTACCACCGACGTGGCGGCGACGGTGCGGCAAATCCAGGCGCTGGAGCGCGTGGGGGTTGATATCGTCCGCGTTTCGGTGCCGACCATGGATGCGGCTGACGCCTTTCGCCTGATAAAACAGCAGGTCAGCGTGCCGCTGGTGGCGGATATCCATTTCGATTATCGCATCGCGCTGAAAGTCGCCGAGTATGGGGTGGACTGCCTGCGCATCAACCCCGGCAATATCGGCAGCGAAGCGCGTATCCGCTCGGTGGTGGATTGCGCCCGTGATAAAAACATTCCCATACGCATCGGCGTCAACGCCGGTTCGCTGGAGCGCGACATCCAGGAAAAATACGGCGAACCCACGCCGGAAGCCTTGCTTGAATCCGCCATGCGCCACGTCGACATACTGGATCGCCTCAATTTTAACCAGTTTAAAGTCAGCGTCAAAGCGTCGGATGTCTTTCTGGCGGTTGAATCCTACCGTTTGCTGGCGTCGCGCATCGATCAGCCCCTGCATCTGGGGATTACCGAAGCGGGCGGCGCGCGCAGCGGCGCGGTGAAATCCGCCATCGGGCTCGGTCTGCTGCTCAGCGAAGGCATCGGCGATACCCTGCGGATCTCGCTGGCGGCCGACCCGGTGGAAGAAGTCAAAGTAGGATTTGATATTCTCAAATCCCTGCGCATTCGCGCCCGCGGCATAAATTTCATTGCTTGTCCCACCTGTTCGCGCCAGGAATTCGACGTTATCGGTACGGTCAATGCCCTTGAGCAGCGGCTGGAAGATATCGTCACGCCGATGGATGTGTCCATTATCGGCTGTGTGGTTAACGGTCCGGGGGAGGCGCTGGTGTCCACCATCGGCGTCACCGGCGGCCACAATAAGAGCGGTTTTTATGAAGACGGCGTGCGCCAGCGCGACCGTTTCGATAACGAACAGATGATCGATCAGTTGGAAGCTAAAATCCGCGCCAAGGCGGCCATGCTTGATGACAGCAATCGCATTGTCGTTAATTTGATTGATAAGTAATTTTTTATAGAGAATCGACATGGCAACTAACATCCAGGCCATTCGCGGCATGAACGACTATTTGCCGGAAGAAACGGCAGTCTGGCAGCGTATTGAAGGCATACTGAAGGATGTACTGGCCGGTTACGGTTACAGTGAAATCCGTTTACCGATTGTTGAACAGACCCCTTTGTTCAAGCGCGCTATCGGCGAAGTGACCGATGTTGTGGAAAAAGAGATGTACACCTTCGAGGATCGCAACGGCGACAGCCTGACGTTGCGGCCGGAAGGCACGGCGGGCTGTGTCCGCGCCGGCATTGAACATGGCTTGCTTTACAACCAGGAACAGCGCCTGTGGTATATTGGGCCGATGTTTCGGCATGAACGCCCGCAAAAGGGCCGCTATCGCCAGTTCCATCAGCTCGGCGCCGAGGTGTTCGGCCTGCAGGGGCCGGATATCGACGCGGAGCTCATCCTCCTCACCGCCCGCTGGTGGCGGGCGCTGGGCATTCATCAGCACGTCGCCCTTGAGCTCAACTCCATTGGCTCCCTTGAAGCGCGCGCGAATTACCGCGATGCCCTGGTGGCCTTTCTGGAACAGCATCAGGACCGGCTGGACGAGGATTGCCGCCGTCGCATGTATGTCAATCCGCTGCGTGTCCTGGACACCAAAAATGAAGATATTCAGCTTTTGCTGAAAGACGCGCCGGTGCTAACCGATTACCTTGATGAAGAGTCCCGTAAACACTTTGCCGGACTGTGTGAACTTTTACAGCAGTCCGGTATCCCATATACGGTAAATCCGAGTTTGGTGCGCGGCCTGGACTACTATAACCGCACGGTCTTCGAGTGGGTGACCACCAGCCTTGGTTCGCAGGGAACGGTGTGCGGCGGTGGCCGCTATGACGGATTGGTTGAACAGCTGGGGGGACGCGCCACGCCGGCGGTGGGTTTCGCCATGGGTCTGGAGCGTTTGGTGCTGCTGGTGCAGGCGGTCAATCCGGATTTCAAACCCCGGCCGACGGTGGATGTCTATCTGATCTCCTCCGGCGAGGCGACCCTGAGCGCGGCAATGGCCCTGGCGGAGAGTCTTCGCGACGCTTTGCCCGCCCTGCGGTTGATGACCAACTATGGCGGCGGCAATTTCAAGAAGCAGTTCGGCCGCGCCGACAAATGGGGTGCACGGTTGGCCTTGGTTTTGGGAGAGAACGAAGTTGCCGCGCAGCAGGTGGTGGTGAAAAATCTCGCCACCGGCGACCAGGAAACGCTGGCGCAAAGCGATGTTGCTGCACGGCTGGCATCGATTTTAGGTTAAGGAGAAAGACCACGTGGAAGTCTACAGCTCGGAAAACGAACAGCGTGAAGCGCTGGTGCGGTTTTTTGCGGATAACGGTAAGGCGCTGGTTATCGGCGTCATTATCGGTATCGCCGCGTTGGTGGGCTGGCGTTATTGGCACAACCATCAAAACGACTCGATGATGAAATCGTCCGCCGCCTGGCAGCAGGTCAATACCGCGCTCACCAGCGATGCGGACCAGCAGCGGGTCGACGCCGCGCAGAAGTTTGCCGACAGCAATAACAACAACTATGGTGCCTTGACCTCCATGGATTTGGCACGTTTTTATGCGGAAAAAGGTGATTTCGCCACCGCGGAAAAACAACTGAAGAAAGCCTTAACCCAGACGAAAGAAGAAAATCTTCAGTCGTTGATTAATCTCCGTCTGGCTCGTGTTCAGCTTCAAGGGAAAAACGTGGACGGCGCGCTCACGACCTTGGCCGGAGTAAAACCTGCGGCCTGGTCGGCACTGGCGGACGATGTCCGCGGCGACGCCCAGTTGATCAAGGGTAATAACCAAGCGGCGCGGGACGCTTATGACAAAGCGCTTAAAGCGAATCCGCCGCAGGCATTACAGGCCTTGTTGCGCATGAAACTGAATAACTTGTCCAGCTAAGAGGGACCCCATGCAATTGCGTAAAACATGTTTCGTCGGACTGATTTCATTAGCTTTGCTCAGCGGTTGTTCATGGTTCAGCGGTGAAGAGGATGTGGTCGTCATGTCACCGCTGCCAAAAGTGGACAATCAGTTCCAGCCGACCGAAGTATGGAGCAAATCGGTCGGTAACGGCACCGGCGAATTTTACTCCAATCTTCACCCGGCCTGGCAGGACAACCGCGTATTCGCAGCGGATCGTCGCGGCACGGTGAAAGCGTTGGATATTGATACCGGCAAGGAAATCTGGTCGGTGGATTTGTCGGAAAAAACCGGCTTCTTGTCCAGTAACCTCCCCGCACTGTTATCCGGCGGCGTCGCCGTGGCGGACAATCGGCTTTATATCGGCAGCGAAAAGGCGGTGGTCTACGCCCTGAGCGCCGACGACGGCACGGTGGCCTGGCAGACGAAAGTCGCCGGCGAAGCCCTGTCGACGCCGGTTATCAGCGACGGCCTGGTGTTGATTCATACCAGCAACGGCATGCTGCAAGCCCTCAGCCAGACCGACGGCGCGATAAAATGGACGGCGAATCTGGATATGCCGCCGTTGACCCTGCGGGGCGAGTCCGCGCCGGTCACCGCCTTTGGCGCGGCGATTGTGGGCGGCGACAACGGCCGTGTCAGCGCCATCATGCTGGCGCAGGGCCAGATGATTTGGCAGCAGCGTATTTCACAAACCACCGGCGCGACGGAAATCGCCCGCCTGGGTGATGTGAACACCTCGCCGGTGGTGGTCAATAATATGGTGTACGCCCTGGCTTACAACGGTAACCTGGCCGCCTTGGATTTGCGTTCCGGCCAGATTGCCTGGAAGCGTGAAGTGGGTTCGGTCAACGACCTGATTGTGGACGGCAACCGGATTTATGTCGTGGACCAGGACGATCGGGTTTTGGCGCTGGATATACAGGGCGGTGTTACCCTGTGGACGCAAAGCGAACTGCTGCATCGTAACCTGACTTCGCCGGTCCTGTTCGACGGTTATCTCGTGGCGGGCGACTCGCAAGGCTACCTGCATTGGATAAATACTGACGACGGGCGATTCGTGGCGCAGAATAAAGTTGACAGTTCCGGATTGCAGAGCAAACCCGTGGTCGCCGGCGGCAAACTGCTGGTTCAGGCCAACGGCGGCGAGGTTTACGCGTTTACCCGCTAAAAAATAGGGATTTACCCGTCTGATTCTCAGTTCGCGGGTCATCAACGGCTCCTGACATGTTCAGGAGCCGTTTTGTCTTATATAATCAGCCCAGTTTCGTGCTGAAATACTTTATTACCTTATGAGGTTGTAACAATGATACCTGTCGTCGCGCTGGTTGGGCGCCCCAATGTAGGAAAATCCACCCTGTTTAATCGGTTAACGCATACTCGCGATGCGTTGGTGGCGGATTTCCCGGGGCTGACGCGTGACCGCAAGTATGGTCGTGCGGAATGGGAAGGCCATGAATTTATCGTTGTCGATACCGGCGGTATCGACGGCAATGAAGAGGGAGTTGAAACCCGCATGGCCGGCCAATCTCTGGTGGCCATTGAAGAAGCCGATATCGTGCTGTTTATGGTGGACGGCCGCGCCGGGTTGATGCCGGCGGATGAAGGCATAGCCAAGCATCTGCGCAGCCGGCAAAAAACCACGCTGGTAGTGGCCAACAAAACCGACGGCATTGATGCCGACAGCGCGGTGGGTGATTTCTACTCCCTCGGCCTGGGCGAGGTTTATGCCATTGCCGCGTCACACGGCCGCGGCGTCAACAGCCTGCTGGAAGATGCCCTCTCGCCGCTGGTGGTGGAAGAAGTAGAAGAGGTGGTGGAGTATCCGGGCCAGGAGCCCTGGCCGGAAGATGAAGAGGGCATTCCTGAAGACGAAGAGGAAGAGGCCTTTGACCCGCAGTCCCTGCCGATAAAACTGGCCATTGTCGGCCGTCCCAATGTCGGCAAGTCCACGCTGACCAACCGGATACTGGGGGAAGATCGCGTAGTGGTTTTTGATATGCCGGGCACCACCCGTGACAGTATCTATATCCCCATGGTGCGGGATGAGCGGGAATATATCCTTATCGATACCGCCGGCGTGCGCAAACGCGGCAAAATAACCGAAACGGTGGAAAAGTTTTCTGTTATCAAAACATTGCAGGCCATTGAAGACGCTAATGTGGTTTTGCTGGTAATTGATGCACGGGAAGGCATTTCCGATCAGGATCTCTCGCTGTTGGGTTTTATCCTGAACAGCGGGCGCTCACTGGTGATTGCGGTGAACAAGTGGGATGGCCTGACGCAGGAAATCCGCGATGAAGTCAAGGAGACGCTGGATATGCGTCTGGGCTTTATCGATTTCGCCCGGGTGCATTTTATTTCCGCGCTGCACGGCAGCGGCGTAGGCAATCTGTTTGAATCCATCAACGAAGCCTATCGCTGTTCCACCAAACGCATCAGCACTTCCATGCTCACCAATATCATGCAGATGGCCATCGAAGAACACCAGCCGCCGCTGGTGCGCGGGCGCCGGGTGAAACCGAAATATGCCCATGCCGGGGGATACAATCCGCCCATCGTGGTGATACACGGTACCCAGGTGAAACATTTACCGGATTCCTATAAACGTTACCTGATGAACTATTTTCGCCGTTCGCTGGAAATCATGGGAACGCCGATCCGTATTCAGTTCAATGAAGGGGCTAACCCCTTTGCCGGCAAACACAACACCCTGACGCCAAACCAGATGCGCAAGCGCAAACGTCTGATAAGCCACATCAAAAAGAGCAAGTAAAACTCAAGGCCCTATAGGGGCCTCAGTTTGCTGACAAAGTGTCCGGACGGTACTGTTGTCCTAGCGCACAGGCGGTGCTCAATTCTGGGCGGGAACCGGCTAAAATAAAGGCTGATTTTACTGAGCCCCTGATGCTTGTTTAAGGAAGACACGATGGATGATATATGCCCGGTGTGCCAACATGAACTTCAGCGGCAGGGTGAGGATTTTTACTGCCCGTCCTGCCAGGGCCGGTTCAAGCGGGAAGTGTTATGCCCTGATTGCGGCAAACCGCTGGATGTACTGATTGCCTGTGGGGCGGCGGACTATTTTTGCCCCCATGGCGATGGACTGATCTCGAAAAAACGCGTCGTCCCGCGCTATATCACGCCTTAATCAATTCTCCGCCGTCCGTCCCTCTTGCCAGAACCGGGCCAGCTCCGACGGAGCGCTGGCCTCCGGCACCAGCAGTTCGAAAAAGGAAGGCGATTGCCGGTTATCCGGCCTGAGGATATGGATCCGGAAGTAACGCGTATCGCCGCTGCCCGGACAACGTCCGCCCGGGGGGGACTGCATCAGCAACTGCCTGATTAACGCGCACAGCCGCTCCCGCTGCCCGGACGGCATCTGCCCCAGGCTGAAACGCCGGCGCGCCAGCAGGGCGGGGATGTAGGCAAATCCGCCCTCTCGCGACACTTCGATCACGGTCTGTTCATCAAGCACAGGGCATTGGTCCATCTTCCTCTCCGGGACAGATTGCGGCGTCGTCCGGATAAATACCGAACCGAGCGGCCAACGGCCGTGTAGTCACGACGATACGCCCACTGCGCGCCAGGCCTGTTCAACCGCCTGAGCTTCCTCATCGGTAAAGTGCTGGCCGGCATGCTGGATTGTCAGGCGGGCAAACGCGGCGAAATCGGCATTTTGCTTTAACCGGTGATCGCATAAGGTGGCATACCAGATATAACCGGCTTTTTCCCAGGCATATCCCCCCAGCGCGGTGGCGGCCAGATAAAACGCCCGATTAGGGATGCCGGAATTCAAATGCACGCCGCCGTTATCCTCGCGAGTACGGACAAATTCCCGCATATGATCCGGCTGCGGGTCTTTGCCCAGCAGCGGGTCATCATAAGCGCTGCCGGGGGACGACATGGAACGTAAGCCCCGGCCGGCGATTTTTTCCGTCAGCAGCCCCGCTCCGATAATCCAGTCAGCCTGCGCGGCGGTCTGTCGCAGATGGAACTGCTTAACCAGCGAACCGAATACGTCCGACAGAGATTCGTTTAACGCTCCCGCCTGCTCAAAGTAGATCAAATTGGCTTCGGTTTCCGTGACGCCATGGGCTAACTCGTGGGCCACCACGTCCAGCGCGATGGTAAAACGATTGAAGATTTCGCCGTCGCCATCGCCGAACACCATTTGCTCGCCGTTCCAGAAGGCATTTTGATACTCGATGCCGTAATGGACCGAGCCGGTCAGCGGCAATCCTTTTGCGTCAAGTGAATGGCGCTGGAATATCTGCCAGAAAAAATCATAGGTGATGCCCAGATAATCATAGGCTTCGTTAACCGCCCGGTCATCGGCCGCGGCTTGTCCCTCCTGCCTCACCAGCGTGCCGGGCAGGGTCATGGCCTGGTGCGCGTCGTATATCCCCCGCTTCACCTGGCCGGCCTGCTGGGCGACCTGATAGCGGGCGGGCAGAGGATTGCGCCCCATCAGGCTATGGACATGGGTCAGGGTCTGGCGGGCATTCAAGCGCTGCTGCTCGCTGCCCCGTTCCATGATACGGCGCAGGATATACGGAGGGATAACGCTATGCCTAAGTCGGTCTGGACTGTACAAATAATCCTCCTTGCCGGCCTAATGCCAGATGTACCGCCGGGGGATTAAGGCCGTATTTGCCGTACTCTCTCCGCCGTATTAAAAAATCTGGCCTGAAAATTATGTCGTTATAAAAGTATAATCGCCTTTGGCGCAAAGGGGGAAAGCCTTGGGGTAAAACGGGCAAGGACCGGATGTCGCGCGCTAGCGCTGATATTGAATGAAATCAGTCTTCCTGGCTATTTTATCGTACAACGCCATGGCGATTTGATTATTGGTTTGGGTCAGCCAGTAAACGCCGGCCTTGCCGGTTTTATCCGCATGGGCATAGACTTTTTCAATCAATAAATGACCGATTCCCTTGCCGCGCATGCTCTCATCCACATAAAGATCCTGCAGATAAACCACCGGTTCCTGGCACCAACTGCTTTCATGCACGACACAATTCACCAGCCCCACGATCTGGCCCTGGCTTTCCGCCACGAAGGCGAACATGGCCGGATGGCCGCCGTTTACCAGGCGCCGGAAGGTAAAATCGTATAACGCGTCATCGAGGATGGTGGAGTAGAAGCTGAGATAACGACGCCAAAGCTGTTTCCACTTGTCTTTATCTTTAAGCTCGATAGACCGGATAATCGTGACGTTGTTGGCCGGCATGTATAAACCTCTCCGGTTGAAAGCCTGTGCCAGTGGTTCGGACGCTATTGCCATACCGGCAATGGACGTAGAGAGACGGTAGCGACAAACCGGTCTCCATGTCAATCGTTAACCTGTACAAGGGCAGATGCATTAGCCGCCGGTTGCATCCGAACCCTGGCGTGGGGCCTCCTCCCGCCGAAAACGTAAGGTATAGCGGTATTCCCCGTCGTTCAGCAGGTACTTTTCGTGTACGCTCGGACTCCAGGAATCATCGCCGCCCACCCCCATATGTCGGTAGTCCAGGTTCAGCCACATTCCCGGCTCCGGCTCCAGCAGATGCCGGTGCGTGACGCGGGTCAATTGCCCGGTGCCGTAGCGACTGACGGAAAAATGAAAATCCCCACTGATTTGCCACTCCCCAAGTTCCAGCCGGCGGGTAAAACAGCGCAAGCCGTTTTCACTGGGAAAGATATAGGGGGTGTGCATCTGTTCGAAGGGCAGGCGCCACCGGGAAAAACGCGCCCCATCGCACCGGTCCGGATAGTTTTCATGGGGCCCAAGCCCCAGCCAGTCAACCTCCTTCACCACGCCGTTCAACTGGCAGACCGCGCCGACCCGCGGCAGGGGAGGCAGGCTCGGGGACACCGTCACCCGGATGTCGGTTTCCATCTGTCCGCTCTTATCAAGGGTGATATGCCAGACGCTTTGTATTAAAAGACTGTCTTGGCGGAAATAGCCGTGCACGGCGCGGAAAATGACTCGATTCGACAGCTGTTCGGCCTCAATGGACAGGCAGCGGTGTTCAAGATCAAACAGGCCGGCGGCTTTCCAGCGTTCTACCCAGGCGCGGGGATCGATATGGTCCGCTTCGCTGACGCCGATATCATTATCCAGCGGCGCGCGTATGAATTGATCCGTCAGCGGCGCCAGTAAAGCCGGCCGTTCATCGTCAAACCATTGGCTCAGCCAGCCGCTGTTTTTATCCAGCGTCCAGCGCTGCCGCCGGTGGCAGACAACAAATTCGCTTTCTTTTTCATGCAGGCGCGGAACATCGCCCGCCGAGCTATCCGGCGCCGTGAGCGGCAAACGGCCGCAGGCCAGCGGCCATTGCTCCCAGGCGACGCAGTGACCGGCGGGAGACCAGGGCGTTTCGGCCGGCTGCAGGATGCGCACCTGTAAATAGAGCCGTCCCTCGCTGTGCAACGGCGGCAGGCTCTCGGCCAGCGTCAGCGCGGCTGTCTGCCCGGGGGCAAGCCCGAGGGGTAATTCC
This sequence comes from Sodalis sp. RH15, assembly GCF_047324255.1. Lineage (NCBI taxonomy): Bacteria > Pseudomonadati > Pseudomonadota > Gammaproteobacteria > Enterobacterales > Bruguierivoracaceae > Sodalis > Sodalis sp. RH15. The sequence goes on along the minus strand of NZ_CP178738.1, from coordinate 4,513,135 downwards.
CCGTGCCGCAGGGGCGTCCCCTCCAGCTCCAGAGACCAGTGTAAAATTTCGTTATCGCTGGGACGGAACAGATACTCGCTCTCCACCTCGATACGTAACGGCTGGGTTTCCAGCAGACGGAACTGAAAAAACTGCTGCTGTTTTTTTACTTCGAACAGTGCCGGATGCGGCGTGCGATCGGGGAAAACTACACCATTGAGGCAGAATTGACGATCGTTGGGCCGGTCGCCGAAATCGCCTCCGTAGGCCCAATAGGTCCGGCCCTGGTTGTCAACGCGCTCAAGGGCCTGATCCGCCCAGTCCCAGATAAATCCGCCCTGCAGGCGGGGATATTGACGAAAAGCCCGCCAATAGTCGGCAAAGTTGCCCAGGCTGTTGCCCATGGCGTGAGCGTATTCGCACAAAATCAGCGGGCGGCGCTCGCCGGGCAGGCTCAGCCATTTTTTTATCGACCATTTGGGTACCGCCGGAAAGGGCTGATCCTCGTCCACCCGCGCATACATCGGGCAGATGATATCCGTGGCCGGGGTATCGGCGCCGCCCCCCTCATACTGCACCGGGCGGCCGGGATCCCTGGACTTGACCCAGTGATAGAGGGCATCGTGGGTTGCGCCGTGGCCTGATTCATTGCCCAGGGACCAGATAATAATGCTGGCGTGGTTGCCGTTGCACTGCACCATGCGGCTTACCCGTTCGCTGAAAGCCGGGAACCAGACCGGGTCGTCCGACAGCCGGTTCATGGGCTCCATCCCGTGTGTTTCAATATTGGCTTCGTCCACCACATACAGGCCGTAGCGATCGCACAGGCGGTACCATAACGGCGTATTGGGATAGTGGGAACAGCGCACCGCGTTGAAGTTATTCTGTTTCATCAGCATGATATCCTGCCGCATGCTCTCGGCATCCATGACCTGTCCCCGGGCCGGGTGATGCTCATGGCGATTAACGCCGCGAATCAGCAGGGGTTTGCCGTTGAGCTGCAACAGCCCGTCTTTGATTTCCACCTGCCGGAACCCCACGTCGTAGGCCTCCACCTCCAGGATAGCGTCCTCGCTGTCCCGTAACGCCACCACCGCCCGGTAAAGATGCGGCGTTTCAGCGCTCCATAAGCGCGGCGCCGCCACGGCAATCCGCATATCCGCGCGTTCCGGATAACGACCCCGTTCATCGATAATCGCGGAACCGAACGGCATACGGTGCTCGGAGATGCGTTCATCCTCCCGCCACAAGGAAACCACGAGGCTGTAACCGCTTAACCCGGCCTCCGGCGGCGCGAGCGCAACGCAGACGTCCAGCACGCCGTCGGTATATAACGCGTCCAGCCGGGTGCGGATGCGGATGTCATGAAACCCCACCGCCGGTTTGTGCAACAGGGATACGGACCGGAAAATGCCGCTCATGCGCCACATATCCTGATCTTCCAGATAGCTGCCGTCGCACCAGCGCAGCACCATGACGCACAGGCGGTTTTGCCCTCTATGCAGGTAGCCGCTGAGATCGAATTCCGCCGGCAGCCGGCTGTCCTGGGAATATCCTACCCACAGCCCGTTGCACCAGAGATAGAACGCCGAATTCACCCCGTTGAAGATAATGCGGGTCCGCCCTTGGTTCAGCCACCCATCGGGTATGGTGATATCGCGGGAATAACAGCCGGTGGGATTGTGCTCAGGCACTCGCGGCGGATCCACTGGAAAGGGGTATTTTACATTGGTGTAGATGGGCAGGTCGTAGCCCGCCATCTGCCAGTTGGAGGGGACGGCTATTCCCCTGGCATCGGGCAAATCCTCCTGCAGCCAGCTCTCCGGTACGGCCTGCGGCTCCTTGAAATAGCTGAAAAACCATTCACCGTCGAGGGTGAGGCGGCTGGGGGAATCCAGATCCCGCCGTGCGTCGTCTTCGTCGCGCCAGCTGTTGAACGGAGGATGCGCGGGCAATCGCCGGTAATGCGTGCTGGCGGGATTTTCCCAGTCCCGCCGGGATAAAACGATGGCCAGAGATGAAAACAAATCTTCCTGGTGCGCCGAACGGGTAGTATTCATGGTATGCCTTCATCGTTTTATCGCGTCGCAACGTGGGACGCTATGCAGATAATAAACAATGTTATAGCAAGATAAACCCTGAATGCTCAAACTCTCGGCGGCGATCGCAATCTGAACCGTACAGCCGCCGGTTAAATCACCGGCCGGTTCAGATGACCTTGGGCAACGCTTCCCATGCCTTGGCCGACGCCTGCTCGGCTTGCGGCCGGTTTTTTGCAAGGTGCAGTTGTAAAACGCGGCTGGTATAGGCATGGATCCGATCGGTCAACTCCCCATCGCCGTTCAGAGACCGGCCATAGGAGGGAATGATCTCTTGCAGCCGGTCGCGCCAGGCCGGCGAAGCCGCCCTGGATTTAAACATGCTGTTCAGCAGTTCCAGCATGATTGGCGCGGCGGTAGACGCCCCCGGCGATGCCCCGAGCAGCGCCGACAGCGATCCGTCTTCCGCGCTGACCATCTCGGTGCCGAACTGCAGAATACCGCCCTTGACCGGGTCTTTTTTGATGATCTGTACCCGCTGGCCGGCATCGATTAATTGCCAGTCCTCCAGCCGGGCCCCGGGATAATAGGCTTGCAATGCCTCCAGGCGTTTGGTATCCGACATCAGTACCTGGCTTATGAGATAGCGCAGCAGATTCAGATTATCCCAGCCGACGCGGAGCATGGGCAGCAGATTATGCCGGTTCAGCGACGAAAACAGATCGAACCACGACCCCTGCTTGAGAAATTTACTGCTGAAGGTGGCATAAGGCCCAAACAAAAGGGAACGTTGCCCGTCCAGCATGCGGGTATCGATATGCGGCACCGACATCGGCGGGGCGCCCACCGAGGCTTTGCCATAAACTTTTGCCTGATGTTGATTGACGATATCGGGCCGGGTGGTCACCAGGAATTTGCCCCCCACCGGAAATCCGGCATAACCCCTTGCCGCCGGAACGCCCGATTTTTGCAGCAGCGTAAGAGCCGCGCCGCCGGCGCCGATAAATACGTGGCGGGCGCGGACGCTGGAGCGTTTGCCGCCATTGTTCAAATCGGCGACGGATATCTCCCAGGTCGCATCCTCCCGGCGCGTTATGTTTACCACCTCATGCTTAAGGTGCAAATCAAATCCGCCCCGTTGCGCCAGCGACGCCAGCATCTGGCGGGTCAGTTCGCCGAAATTGACGTCGGTGCCCATCGCCATCCGGGTAGCCGCCACTTTCTGAAAGGGATCGCGGCCTTCCATAATCGCGGGCGCCCATTGTTTGATGACATGGCTGTCTTCGGTATATTCCATGCCTTTAAACAGGGTGCTTTGCTGTAATGTCTCATAGCGTTTGCGCAGGAAATTCACATCTTCCTCGCCCCAGACAAAACTTATATGCGGGACATTATTAATGAAGGTTTCCGGCGCGCCCACCCGCTGGTTTTTAACCAGATAAGCCCAGAATTGCCGGGAAATTTCAAATGATTCGTTGACGGAAACAGCTTTGGAAATATCAATGGATCCGTCTGCCTGTTCCGGCGTGTAATTCAATTCGCAGTATGCCGCATGGCCGGTGCCGGCATTATTCCAGCCGTCTGAGCTCTCTTGGGCGAGTTTATCCAGGCGCTCGTACAGATGAATAGACCAGTCCGGCTCAAGTTCCCTGATAAGCGTGCCTAGGGTGGCGCTCATGACGCCGCCGCCGATAAGGACAACATCCACCGGGGCGTTGTTCGCAGCCTTTTGCCGTTGGGCAGACGCCAACAGACTCCTGCAAAGGCCCGCGACGAAATGCTCTTTCATGCGCAGTGTCTCTATATATAAAAGTAAGTATACGGCAGGGCAATATTATTGAGGTTGCTTTTGGCCCAATACTGTCTGCTATTCAAACCCGATTCTATTAGTCGGACATCCGCATGTAAACCAAAAAGTGATGTTATCGCCTGGTTAAGATAATTAACGCTTATGCCTGTTATCTGATTGTTTTTAAAGCGTAATATTAAGAATTTAGCAAAATATAACCTTTCATTAACAAATCGTTACTCTCTTTTTATGATGATATAAAAGCGTTTTTAGGATGAATCTGCCGCAGAATATACAATGAGCAACCGTATCGTCTCTAATCCGGAAATAAAGAGCAGCTCGTCTTTTAAGATTTTTTTACCCCGACGGTAGAAGTTGTTTTCATTGGTATTTGATTGGTATTATTTTTGCTTCTAATGGCTATAAATCTCTTATGAATAAGCGGATATTGCCTGAGTATTTTGGCGGTTAAAGGAATTATCATGGTTAATGCCTCGGTGGATATCGCTGACGGTAGTCGCTACTGGCAGCGTAATTTATTTGTTTGTGTTTTCGGCTCCTTTACCACCATTATCGCCATGACGCTATTGCTGCCTTTCCTGCCTTTGTACGTGGAGCAACTGGGGGCAACGGGACATGCGGCCATCAGCCAATGGTCCGGGGTAGCCTATGGCGCCACATTTTTCAGCGCGGCGTTTACCGCGCCGCTGTGGGGCCGCCTGGGAGATCGATACGGGCGTAAATTGATGCTGATCCGGGCGAGCCTCGGGATGGCCGTCGCCATGACGTTGCTGGGCATGGCGCAAAGCGTCTGGCAGCTGGTGGCGCTGCGTTTGCTCGCCGGCTTGCTGGGCGGCTATGCCTCGGGTTCGATGATCCTGGTGGCGACCCAAACGCCGAAAGCCCGCACCGGCTGGGCGCTGGGGATAATGTCATCCGGCATCATGGCCGGTAATTTCGCCGGCCCGCTGATAGGGGGCACTCTGCCGCCGCTGATTGGCATCCGCGGGACGTTTATCGCCGCCGGGGCGGCAATATTCATCGCTTTCCTCGCCACCACTTTTTTATTAAAGGAGGAGCCTGGCGCGGCAAAAAAACGGGCTGCCGAACCGGCGCCCGCCGGCGCGGCGCGCATGAGCAAACCCGTTATCGCCATGCTGATTACCGGTGCGCTGCTGATGATCGCCAATATGTCCATCGAGCCTATCATTACCCTTTACGTGGGGCAGTTGGTGCCCTTTTCACAGGTGACCCTGGTGGCGGGATTCGCCATGTCCGCTGCGGCCCTGGGCAGCATTCTGTCAGCATCCTGGCTGGGCAAGCTGGCCGACCGCAGCGGTCATTGGAATGTGATCATCGGCTGCCTGCTGGCGGCGGCGGTTTTGCTGATTCCCCAGGCATTTGTCAGCCGGGGCTGGCAACTGGTGGTGCTGAGGTTTTTCATGGGACTGGCATTAGGAGGGCTGTTGCCCTGTATCGCCAGCGTCATCCGCCACAACGTGCCGGACAGGATTGCCGGCAAAATCCTGGGGTATTCCACCTCGTCGCAATATGTCGGCCAGGTGGCGGGCCCGCTGCTGGGGGGTGTTGTCGGCGGCCATTTCGGCATGCGGCCGGTATTTCTCGGCACCTGCGTATTGCTGTTTATCGGGGCGTTGTATAACGTTTTTGCCCACTCGGCGGCACGGTCAGCTCCCGAGCGGTAAAGATGTGTCCCGAAGCCGGAACATGCTAATCGCGTCCCTTCCGGCAATCTCCGGGACAATGGCCGGTAGGTGTCGGCGGCTAGCGGTTTTTACCGGCGGTCTTCTTCGACGGCGTAATGCGAACCACCTGGCTATCCACCCAGCCATCCTGCAGACGGGTGGTCAGGGCATCGCCGGGCTGTAACTGCCCGGTGCGTTTAATCAGCGCCCCATCGGCGCCGGTGGTAACGCTGAAACCGCGCGCCAGCGTATTCAGCGGGCTGACGCCTTCCAACCGCGAGCATAACATGCCGAATTTTTGCTGCTGCTGATTCAACCGGCGGGTCATGGCCTGCTGCAACTGATATTGCAGCGCCTGCAATTGCTGCTGCACCCGGCCGATGCGCGGCAGCGGCGATTGCTGGCCCAGCCGCTGCTGCACCCGCTCATGGCGGCGCTGCGCCAGCCGCAGCTGCGCCTGTACGCCGTCGTCCAGCCGGCGGCGCAGTTTGACCAGCGTGGTTTGCTGGCGCGCCAGCCGCAAATGGGGATGCTGCTGCTGCAGGCGGTGCTGCAGGCGGGTAAAAATCTGCTGGCGCTGGGCCAGATAATAATCCATCGCCATTTCCAGCCGCTGCTGCTGCGACTGCAACCGGCGCACCAGCTCCAACTGATTGCGGCTCACCAGCTCCGCCGCCGCCGAGGGGGTAGGCGCACGAAGATCGGCGACAAAATCGGCAATGGTCACATCGGTTTCGTGCCCGACGGCGCTCACCACCGGCAATATGCTGGCAAAAATGGCCCGCGCCACCCGTTCGTCGTTAAAACTCCATAAATCTTCCAGCGAACCGCCGCCGCGGCCGACGATAAGCACATCGCACTCCCGCCGGCGGTTGGCGGTTTCAATGGCCCGGACGATCTGCGCGGGCGCGTCCTGTCCCTGCACCGGCGTTGGGTAGATCACCACCGGCAGCGACGGATCCCGCCGGCGCAGGACGTTCAGAATATCGTGCAGCGCCGCGCCGCTGGCGGAGGTGATGACGCCAACCCGCCGGGACGGGCTGGGCAACGGCTGTTTATGGATCTGATCGAACAGTCCTTCCGCCGATAACCGCTGCTTGAGCTGTTCGAACTGCTGCTGCAGCAAACCGTCGCCGGCCGGCTGCATGCTCTCGGCAATCAGCTGGTAGTCGCCGCGGGGTTCATACAGCGTCAACGAAGCCCGCACCAATACCTGCTGCCCGTTGCGCGGGGCGAAGGTCACCCGCCGGTTGCCGTTGCGGAACATAGCGCAACGCACCTGGGCGCGATCGTCTTTCAGGGTAAAATACCAATGGCCGGAGGCGGGCTGGGAAAAGTTGGATATCTCGCCGGTTAGCCAGATCTGGCCCATCTCGCTTTCCAGCAGTTCACGCACCTGTTGATTCAGGCGGGAAACGGTAAAAATCAGTGACGAGGCGGGTGCAGACATGTGAGCTGGATCAACTTTGTTAAAAAAGACTTAATCGGTTGATATTACTTAACGCTGGCCGGTTATCAAGGTTTTTTTAAAAAAATAGCTGGAGGCAACCGTTTACGTTCTGTATAATGCCACGGCAATATTTTATACATCCACCCTGGTGAGATATTGCTATGTTACGTATCGCAAAAGAAGCCCTGACTTTCGACGATCTCCTCCTTTTACCTGCACATTCCACGGTTCTGCCCAACACAGCCGAGCTGGGAACCCAACTGACCAAAAAAATCCGTCTCAACATTCCGCTGCTCTCCGCGGCCATGGATACCGTTACCGAAGCGCCCCTGGCTATCGCACTGGCCCAAGAGGGCGGTATCGGCTTTATCCATAAAAACATGTCCATCGAGCGCCAGGCCGAAGAAGTCAGCCGGGTGAAAAAACATGAAAGCGGCGTGGTGACCGATCCCAAGACCGTTACCCCGTCAACCACCCTGTCCCAGGTTAAGGAAATGACCGCCCGCAACGGTTTCGCCGGTTATCCGGTGGTCACCGATGACAACGAACTGGTGGGCATCATTACCGGCCGCGATGTGCGGTTCGTCACCGATCTTTCCCAGCCGGTCACCGCGGTCATGACGCCCAAGGAACGCCTGGTGACGGTGAAAGAGGGCGAAGCCCGCGAAGTCGTGCTGCAAAAAATGCACGAGAAGCGTGTAGAAAAAGCGCTGGTAGTGGACGGACAATTCCATTTGCTGGGCATGATCACGGTAAAAGATTTCCAGAAAGCGGAACGCAAGCCCAATGCCTGCAAAGATGAGCACGGCCGGCTGCGCGTAGGCGCGGCGGTGGGCGCGGGCGCGGGTAATGAAGAGCGTATCGACGCGCTGGTGGCCGCCGGTGTCGACGTGCTGCTCATCGATTCCTCCCACGGCCATTCCGAAGGCGTATTGCAGCGCATTCGCGCCACCCGTGAAAAATATCCCGATTTGCAGATTATCGGCGGCAATATCGCCACCGGCGCCGGCGCCATCGCGCTGGTGGAAGCGGGCGTAAGCGCGGTTAAAGTGGGTATCGGGCCGGGGTCCATCTGCACCACCCGTATCGTTACCGGCGTCGGCGTACCGCAAATCACCGCCATATCCGATGCGGTGGAAGCGCTGGAAGGCACCGGTATTCCGGTTATCGCCGACGGCGGCATCCGTTACTCCGGCGATATCGCCAAAGCCATTGCCGCCGGCGCCTCATGCGTCATGGTGGGCTCGCTGCTGGCCGGTACCGAGGAATCCCCCGGCGAAATCGAACTCTACCAGGGCCGTTCGTTTAAATCCTATCGCGGCATGGGATCCCTGGGCGCCATGTCCAAAGGTTCCTCCGACCGCTATTTCCAGACCGACAACGCCGCCGATAAACTTGTGCCGGAAGGCATAGAAGGGCGGGTGGCCTACAAAGGCCGCCTGAAAGAGATAGTGCATCAGCAGATGGGCGGGTTGCGCTCCTGCATGGGACTCACCGGCTGCGCCACCATCGACGAACTGCGCACCAAGGCTGAATTTGTCCGCATCAGCGGCGCCGGCATTCAGGAAAGCCACGTCCACGACGTCGCCATCACCAAAGAATCGCCGAATTACCGCATGGGCTAAACGCGCCGGACGGTGCGCTGCGGGCGGTAATAGTGCATTATCTCCCTGGTGCGCCGCCCGTTGCGTCAGATGGCCGAGGATTGGCCATCCCTGATTTTTTCTTCCCGGCCGCGGCCGGGTGGTGTTGTATTTTGACCACCGCTCTTGGAATACGCCTTCTATGACAGATAATATCCATAAACATCGCATTCTGATCCTGGACTTCGGTTCGCAGTACACGCAACTTATCGCCCGCCGCGTGCGCGAGCTGGGCGTCTATTGCGAACTCTGGGCCTGGGACGTGACAAAAGCGCAAATCCGCGCCTTCGAACCCAGCGGCATTATTCTTTCCGGCGGCCCTGAAAGCACCACCGAACATAACAGTCCGGTTGCGCCGGAGTATGTTTACCAGGCCGGCGTCCCGGTGCTGGGCGTCTGCTATGGCATGCAGACCATGGCCATGCAGCTGGGGGGCCGGGTGGAAGGCTCTCATGAGCGCGAATTCGGCTATGCCCAGGTTGAGGTGTTAAACGACAGCGCCCTGATAAGGGACATCAAGGATTCCCTCAGCGTCAACGGCAAGCCGCTGCTGGATGTCTGGATGAGCCACGGCGACAAGGTCACCGACATCCCGGCGGGGTTCGTCACCGTCGCCAGCACGGAGAGCTGCCGGTTCGCCATCATGGCCGACGAGGAAAAACGGTTCTACGGCGTGCAGTTCCATCCCGAAGTCACCCATACCCGCCAGGGCCAGCGGATCCTGGAACGTTTTATCAAGGATATTTGCCGCTGCGAGGCGTTGTGGACGCCGGACAAGATTATCGAAGATGCCGTCAGCCGCCTACGCCGGCAAATCGGCCACGACCATGTGATTCTGGGATTGTCCGGCGGGGTGGATTCGTCGGTCACCGCCATGCTGCTGCACCGCGCCATCGGCAATCGCCTGAGCTGCGTATTTGTGGATAACGGACTGCTGCGGCTGAACGAGGCCGCCCAGGTATTGGAGATGTTCGGCGAGAAGTATGGCCTGAATATTATCCATGTCCCGGCGGAGGAGCGTTTTCTCAGCGCCCTGTCCGGTATCGCCGATCCGGAAACCAAACGCAAAACCATCGGCCGGGTGTTTGTGGAAGTGTTCGATGAGGAAGCCGGCAAACAGACCGACGTCAAATGGCTGGCCCAGGGCACTATATATCCCGACGTGATTGAATCCGCCGCTTCCGCCACCGGCAAGGCCCATGTCATCAAATCCCACCACAATGTCGGCGGCCTGCCGAAAGAGATGAAGCTGGGGCTGGTGGAACCGCTCAAAGAGCTGTTCAAGGACGAGGTGCGCCGCATAGGCCTTGAGCTAGGACTGCCCTACGATATGCTTTATCGCCACCCGTTCCCTGGTCCGGGCCTCGGCGTGCGGGTGCTCGGTGAGGTGAAAAAAGAATACTGCGACCTTTTGCGCCGCGCCGATGCGATTTTTATCGAAGAGCTGCATAAAGCGGACCTCTACAATAAGGTCAGCCAGGCGTTTACCGTGTTCCTGCCGGTGCGTTCGGTGGGCGTGATGGGCGACGGCCGCAAGTATGACTGGGTGGTCTCCCTGCGCGCGGTGGAAACCATCGATTTTATGACCGCCCATTGGGCGCATCTGCCGTATGAGTTTTTGGGCCGGGTGTCCAATCGGATCATTAATGAAATCGATGGGATTTCACGGGTGGTTTACGATATATCGGGTAAACCGCCGGCGACGATAGAGTGGGAGTGAGTTAATAGCTCTTCGGTTATAAATGGTGTTAATTTGATAAAAAACCCGCTAAATATATGCGGGTTTTTTATTTTGGAAAATAATAATATAAATGATAGCGTGTTTGACTAAATTAACGGCATTTTATTAGGTATAAACCAGTAGATAAATAACAGGTAGGTCATTACCATGGGATCATAAAATAATGTTCCTGTTACTATTGGTATAAAGTCTGAATTAAGGCCTTAAATTATTTCTTCATTGTTCAGAAGGCATTCCACCAGGAATATTGAGCGAAGGGACTTGATGTAGCTGGGTTGGCCTCATCGGCACCTGTGGCATCTGCACATTGACCGGTCCATGATCCATCAGGCCAATAGTGACATTTTGCGCGGCGGCAAGTCCGGCTCCCATTACCGCGCCAGGCGGGCCACCGGTCAACGCACCGCCAAGCGCGCCAAAAGCTATATCGCGCCCGAGGTTGTTCATGATTTTTTGATCGCTGGGTGGAATATTACCATTATTCATAATTTTTATTTACCTTTTCAAGTAAATGAAATATCAATAAGATGATTAGCGAAATAATCAGCGTTATGGCCGTAGAGATAAAATAATCAATAAGGCCATGTAATGTGATATTAACAGTAGTTAAGCTTTCAATCGACAATAAATTTAGAAAATTACCCAAGGGCGAAAGTGCGATAACTATACAATAAGTTCTTTTATTGATGCCATTTTTTTTAATACTGATAATAAGAGCGATAAGTACAAACATTAATGGTGTACGAATATCATTTAACATGCAAGCAAATCTCTTATATAAATAACAGGCAATATAACCTATTTTGTGCCTGCTGGCTGGTCCTGTTTTGAATAAAAAGCGTTACCCGCCAAGCATTTCTTATTACCGGCCCGAACCGGTAAAATCATTCAAGGTGTTGGCGGTACCGAAGGTGTTGCCGATGCCGGCGCAGATGAAACCGTTGCCGGATAACAAAGAAGGTCAATCCATACCGGCGCCGGCCAATGAGCATGTGCGGGTATCGCGCGCCAATGCGGAGGCACGCGTAGCGCCAAGTTTGGAAGGGTAGGTTAACGCTATCCAGGTCTGACCTTACACCGACGGTGCGCTGTACCAGCTTTATGCCGCGCCGGGCCGGGTAACGATGGTTGCCTTGCAACCGGGCGAAGGACTGGTGACGATCGCCGCCGGTGACACGGTGCGCTGGGTTGTCGGCGAGACCGCCAGCGGCACGGGCGACGAACAGCGCGTCAATGTGCTGGTGAAACCGATCCGCTCGGGGCTCAGAACCAATTTGGTGATCACCACCAGTCGCCGCTGCTATTTGCTGGAACTCACCTCGACTGAAAAAGCCTGGATGGCTTCGGTATCCTGGGACTATCCCAAGGACCGGATGATGACCTTACAGCGTCAGTCCCAGATGGCGCAAGCGGCGATGCCTGAACAGACGCTGACCGTGCTTCAAGCACAGTTCACCCAGCAGGATTTTAACTTTCTGATGTCTTTTAAGCGTGGTAGGACGGATTGGTCGTTAGCGCCGGAAAGCCAGATCAACAGCTGTCCGCAGTAAAATGGAAGTTACATAATATCGGTGGGATGACAGAAGGTAAGCGTGCCGAGGCATTAGCTAAACTTGAAAGGGTACTCATTAGCTGGCTAGGCTAGTTTATAAAATTTGAAATAGATTCACTAAAAGTATCACATTTATGTCTTTTATAAACCGCAATCTCTGCCTTAAAAAAGCAGTAAATTTGATATAATGAAACCTGATTGGCAATAAGCCCGAAAAGGTCAAGGCACAGCAAACTGCGCCATCTTCCGCGCCAGCTAAAGAACTCCGCGGATGAGGGTAAAAGCAAAGGTATCGGCCCCAGGTCGATGCCCCATCCAACCCTTTACCCTAGCCGGCTTGGGAAGTCTGTTGATAATCGAGAGGGCGAATAGGGTTCCAACGGGCTTTGGCGAATTTGAGCGTAGCCGGAGCCGGTATTCGTGATAAGAACCGTCCATTTGTCACGAAAGATGCGCGAGCGCAGCCGCTAGCGTGCATGGCAACGTATTCGGCTGAAAATTTACCTGCTGGCTGAAACGGCGAGGAAGCCGCAGCTTGGAAATTGAACATAGTCACCGAATCTTTGCCGTGTCCCATGCCGTCATAATGCAGTCGATAGAAACATTGAGCACGGGATAACTCACTCCATCGCGCACGAGCGTGGACAGGCCGACCAAGAAACTGTCGAACACCGTGGCGAGGGCTCGCGCGTCGGTTTCTGGCGCCAACTCGCCGATAGCGATGCCGCGTTCAATACAATCGGTGATGCCGCCCCGCGTGCGAGCGCGCGACCGTGTCAGCGATTGCGTCACCGCCGCGTTTTCTGGCGAGGGCGCGCTCATCACTGCCAGAGCGACCATGCATCCCTTGGGATGGCCGCGTTCGCATTGCATTTTCGCCGAAGCACGCAGGGCCCTTTCCAACGCTGCACGCGGTGTCAGCGCTGTATCCCATAGGCATTCAGTCACGGTCGCGTATTGACTCAAGTAGCGCTGCGCGCACTCCTGGAATAGCGCCTCCTTCGAGGCGAACGCGGCGTAAAAGCTCGGTGCGGTAATGCCGCCGCCAATCGCGGCCTTCAGTTGATTCAAAGAGGTGGCTTCATAGCCTTGTTCCCAAAACAGGTGCAAGGCTTGATCGATAGCCTCGTCCCGGTCGAACGTACGGGGTCTGCCCATCTGCGCCATGGCGTTCTCCTGCCGATTCGGACCTTTATGTGAAGGTATAAATACTAATCGATATATAAGTGGTTGACAATCGCTAATGCTTTCACGTACATTTATACCATTCGATATAAAACTGCAAAACGGTTTGGTCATCTTCCTCTTTAGATCAAATCGGTCATTGCTTCTGTTCCCCTAGTAGGAAACGTCCTGTGAAAACAGCTACTTCTAATTCGTCGCCGGAGCACGCAGCTACGCCGCTGCCGGTCTTTGCGCTGTTGGCGCTGGCCATGACAGGGTTTATCTGCATCTTAACCGAGACGTTACCGGCGGGCCTTCTGCCGCAGATCGGCCAAGGACTGGCCGTCTCCCCGTCGATGGCGGGACAGATGGTCACGGCCTATGCGGCGGGTTCTTTGCTGGCGGCGATTCCACTGACGATTGCTACACGGACCTGGAGGCGGCGCAGTGTGCTGCTGTTGACGATCGTCGGCTTTCTGCTGTTCAACTCGGTCACGGCAGTCTCTTCCCATTACTGGCTGACGCTGGCCGCACGTTTCTTCGCTGGCGTCTCCGCCGGATTGGCCTGGAGCCTGCTCGCGGGGTACGCGCGGCGGATGGTCACCGTGGATCAACAAGGCAAAGCGATGGCGATCGCGATGGTCGGTACGCCGATCGCTTTGTCACTGGGCGTGCCGCTGGGTACCTGGCTCGGCGCGCTGGTGGGATGGCGTGCCGCATTCTGGATCATGTCTGCGCTGACCTTGATGCTCATCGTCTGGGTGCTGGCCAAGGTGCCGGATTACCCCGGTCAGGCGGCCCACGAGCGCGTGTCGTTGCGCACGGTGTTGGTTACGCCGGGGGTACGGCCGGTGCTCGGCACGGTGATCGCCTGGATGCTCGCGCACAACATCCTCTACACCTATGTCGCGCCGTTCGTGGCGCAGGCCGGACTGCTCACGCGGGTGGATCGGGTGCTGCTGGTCTTTGGCCTGGCTGCATTGCTGGGGATTTGGATCACCGGGCGGCTGGTGGATCGCCACCTGCGCGCTGCGGTGCTGACGAGCCTGGCGACGTTTGGGGTCGTTTCCCTATTGTTCGCTTGGTTTGCCAGCCTGCCCATGGCGGTCTATCTGGGCGTGGCCATATGGGGCCTGACGTTCGGCGGGGCGGCAACGCTGCTTCAGACCGCTCTGGCTGATACCGCCGGCGACGGCGCCGATGCGGCGTTGTCGATGAATGTAGTGGCGTGGAATGGCGCCATCGCGGGAGGCGGTCTGCTCGGGGGCGTCCTGCTGCACGCTTGCGGTGCAAGCTCGTTCCCCTGGGTCCTGGTCCTGCTGTTGGCACTAGGATTCGTCATTGCCTGGTCGGCCAGAGCGCATGGCTTCCGGCCCGGGCCACGCCTGGCCGGTACCCGTGCCGTCGACGGCCACTGAATCGATGCGTTATCCAGCGATGGCCACCAGCCGTGCGCCTTCGCTTGCCATGTTCTTTGCCTTTCCATCACGTACTCAAGGAAAACAAGATGTTCCGACGTCTCCGACATATTTTCGCGCTCGCCCTCGCGTTAGCGTTCGCAGCACCGGCGTTCGCCGCTGACGAATTTCCGGTCCCCAAGGGCTTTACCAGCGCGTACCAGACAATCGACGGGGTCAAACTCCACTATGTCAAAGGCGGCTCCGGGCCGCTGGTCTACCTGGTTCACGGCTTTGGCCAGACCTGGTACGAGTGGCGTCAGCTGATGCCCATATTGGCCAAAAACTTCACCGTGGTCGCGCCGGATCTCCCGGGACTGGGACAATCCGCGGTACCGCCATCCTATCGAGCCACGGACGTCGCGCCGCTTCTGTACAAGCTGGCCGTCCAGTTCAGCGGCGGCAAGAAGTTCGACTTGGTGGCGCATGACATCGGTATCTGGAATACCTATCCGATGCTGGTCCAGCACCAGGACAATATCGGCCGCGTGGTCTATATGGAAGCGCCGATCCCGGATGACACCATCTACTCGTTTCCGGCCTTTACGCCGAAAGGCGAGTCATTGGTGTGGCACTTCAGTTTCTTTGCCGCGGGCGATCATCTGGCCGAGACCTTGGTGACCGGCAAGGAGCGCTTTTTCTTCGCGCATTTCATGAAGGTGCACGCGACCAACACCGCGGTATTCACACACGGGTTGCTCGACCTCTACGGCAAGTCCTACGCCAAGCCGCATAGCCTGCACGCCGCTTTCGAGTACTACCGTGTGTTGAATCAGGACGTCGCGGACAATAAGGTCCTGGCCGAGACTAAGGTCACGATTCCGGCGCTCGCGATTGGCGGCGGCGGCAACGGTGGCATGGGGCAATATCAGGTCGACCAGATGCGCCGCTACGCGACCCACGTCACCGGCACGGTGCTGCCGGGCTGTGGTCACTGGCTGCCCGAGGAATGTGCAGCACCGCTGAATGAGGCAGTCACGCAATTCCTCGACGACAAGTGATCTTCCGTTCAACAACTTCCCGCAGATTGGCCGACTGCGGGGCAGGAGAGCCGTCATGAGCAACAGCGACCCGTCCGTGGTGATCTACGTCAGCTATCAAGGTGCGCCGGAAAGCCGATTCGATCGCGATCACTATGTCAACGAACACCTTCCGCTGGTGATGCGTTCATGGCAGCGATACGGCCTGATCAGCGCCACCGCATTTTTTCCTGCCATCGACCAGGCCGGCACGATCGCGATTTGCGAATGTGTGTTCCGCGATGAGGCCGCCGTACAGGCCGCGTTCGTTTCGGCCGAGACCTCCGCAGTCATGGCAGACGTGCCGCGCTTCACCGACCTAACGCCTGACCGTTCGCGTGCGACCAGGCTTTAATCCGGAGAAATTCGATGTCAAAACAACAGACGAGATGGGCGCCGTGGACCACAGCGCCTACCAGAGCGGTGAAACGCGGGCATTTCTGGATACCCGGCGAGAGGGTTCAGCAGGAAGGCAAGACCTACCAGCGCGGCCCGATGTATGTGGAATGGGAGTCGCCCGAAGCCGTGACGCGGCCCTGGCCGATCGTGCTGATGCACGGCGGTGGCTTTCAGGGCACCGAATGGTTCGACACGCCTGACGGCAGGCCAGGCTGGGCACAGCGCTTGGTCGAGGCCGGTTACGCGGTGCTGGTCATCGACCGGCCGGGGCACGGGCGTTCTCCGTTCCATTCGCGCACGCTGGGTGAAATGGGGCCGCCGTTTTCGTATGAAGGCGGTCAATACATCTACTTCCCAGGCGACGACCCGCGACACACACTATGGCCGTTCGCGTCCGACGATGCCGCAGCGATGGATGAGTTCATCGCGGGTTATGGGCCGTTACCTGCGGACCTTGCGCTGTCCCAGACGCTGGATGCCGACCGCATGGCGGCGCTGCTCGATCGCATCGGGCCGGCCATTCTTCTCACGCATTCGGCTTCTGGCCCGGATGGCTGGTTGGTGGCCGATCGTCGGCCGGAGCTGGTCAAGGCCATTGCTGCCATTGAACCGATGGGACCACCGTTCGCGGACATTCCTAACATCGGCGCGATGCGCTGGGGGCCGAGTGCCGCGCCGCTGCGCTTCGCCCCCCCGGTTGCCGATGCTGATGCACTGCGCACGGCCGAGCCCGGCACCTTGCGGCTGCCGTCGCTGGTTGGATTGCCCATCCTGATCGTGACTGCGGAGGCGTCCGCCTTTGCCGCGGCTAGTCCGCCGACCGCAGCGTTCCTCAACGCGGCAGGTGCATCCGCCGAGCTTTTGCATCTGCCGGACCGGGGCGTTCACGGCAATGGACATGGTCTGATATACGAAAAAAACTCCGATGCGGCGCTCGCCCCGGTGCTTGAGTGGATCATCGAGCGAACAGAAACGCAGGATTGAAATCTCTCGATACCCTCTGACGGCGTGGACAGGAGAAATCATGAAAAAGATTTGGTTGATTACAAGATGTTCCAGTGGGCCGTTGATCATGCGCGCCGTCGACCGTACAGAATCGCCGCTGCACCTGGCCTCTCGGGCCGGTCGCCTCTGGCGTCGCCGAGGGCAAGCGAGCGGCGTTTCAAGCGGATCTCGATGCATGGCGCACCGTCGCCTCCGCGACCCACTTCAATTGACCCAACCCGGGTGATGCAGTCGGTCTTGACGGCGCATTCCCACTTGCCAGGAGAATCAAATGGAAATCGGTGTAATCGGCTTAGGTGCCATGGGCCAGGCGATGGCGAAAAATCTAGCTGCCGCTGGTCATACGGTGAAGGCTTGGAGCCGCTCGGGCGGTGAGGTGGCGGGTGTCAATGTGGTCGATACGCCGGAACAGGCGTTGCAGGCTGACATCGCCTTGACGATGTTGTCCGACGATTCCGCGATCCGTGAAGTGTTGCTGGACACCGGCGTGCTTTCTCGAGCCAAGCCGGGATTGGTGCATGTGGTTGCATCCACCATCTCCGTCTCGTTTTCGCGGGAATTGGTGGCATGCCATCGCGAAGCTGGCATTGATTACCTGGCCGCGCCTGTACTCGGACGGCCGGATGTCGCCGCGAAGGGCGAGCTCAATATCTTGGCGGCTGGTGCGTCGGCCACGCTGGAAAAGCTGAGTCCGATATTGGAAGTGATTGGCAAGCGGATCTGGAACCTGGGCGAGGAGCAGCCGACTGCTCATGCCGCTAAGATTGCCTGCAACATGATGATCACGATGGCGATCGAGGCCATGGCCGAGGCAGTGGTACTCACCGAGGAAAACGGTCTGGCGCGGGAACGCTTTTTCGATTTGATATTGAATACGCTGTTCGGCAGTCGTTCTTACCAGGTATATTCCGCCAATATTATCCAAGATCGGTATGAGCCTGGATTCAAAGCGAGCTTGGGCTGGAAGGATTTGCGCCTGGCCGATGCGGCAGCCGAACAGTTAGGAAGAGACTTGCCTATGCTCAGGGCTGTTCTCGAACAGATGGCCAAGGCGGTTAGCGCCGGCGGCGGTGACAAGGATTGGTCAGTCATGGCGGACTATACGATTCGCTCGATAGATCGATAAGCTGCATCAGCTTAATCATGCCCTTCCGCTATGCCACCGGACGCCATATGGATGCTCGCGTCTTGAGCTTTCGGGCAATGGCTGGTCATCATGTTGGACCGAGTTCGCATGAATCTGGTCGAGTTGTGGCGCTGATTGGTCCGAATCATGGGCATTTCGCTGCAACTCGCGGTTAACGGTGGCAGGTGGGGCACGGCCCAAGTCCACAGTTCGAGATACGGATGGCCGTCTGGCCCTGGGCAAGTTTCCCAGCCAGCCGGACCAGCGCGACGTCATTCGTGGCGAGATACTTGCCATGCATCTGGCTGCCAAGGCGGGCATCAACGTGGTACCGGCTCGCGTGGAACTGATCAACGGCATGGCGGCTGCCATCATTCGACGTTCGACCGCACCGATGATGCCAGCCGTATTCCCTACACGTCGGCCGCGGCGATGCTGCAGTCCAACGGCCGTGACACATCGCATGCCTACACGGAACTGGTGGACATGCTGCTTCGAGTGGGCGCCAACCCGATGGGCCGATATCCACGAGTTATGGCGACGACTGGCCTTCAATTTCCTGATCTGCAACACCGACGATCACCTGCCCAATACCGGTTTCCTGTACGACGCACGCCGTCACGGATGGCGCCTGTTGCCAGCCTTCGACCTCGACCCGATGCCTGGAGACCGACGCGAAAGCGAGACCTGGCTGACTGAGGATTCTGGAGTCATCGCCAGCCGGGCCTTACTGATGAGCGAAGCATCCTATTTCAGATTGAAGGCCGAGCAGGCGAACGAGATTTCGGGCGAGGTTGTCCAGGCGGTGGCTAGATGGCGCGCCGTGGCCAAGGGATTGGGCATGCGCGATACGGATGTGCTGACTTCGAGTCCGCGTTGGCTGAGTAAGGACTACCTGAAATGTGCCGAGCTGGCACATCCCCCTGGAACGGACCATCGAAGATGCCGTCGGCCAGCGCGACGATCCGGTCACGCACTGTGAGCCGATCCGCATCGGTTACCCAGGCTTCGATGGCCTCGAGTAGTGGCAGCATTAATGCCGGGGGCTGATAGGGCCTAGGCGGACGCAGGCGTCAAGATATCCCCTAGCCCCATCGCTCTCATGACCTCGGCACGGATGCGGTCGCCCATCGCAGCCATGACCTCATAGCCCATGTCGGCGGGGTCGACGGTGATATGGAACGGCCGCTTGCCGGCGGGAAGCTCAACGACGCTTGCTATCGCTCTGGCGACCGCCTGCGGATCGGCGTCTTTTGGCTCCATGGCAGCATGTCCTTTTCCCACCCTGTCCTGAAGATCGGCCGTCGGCCCCTCGGCGGCGCCCAACACCATGTGCCCGGCATTGTGGACCAGAACATCCAAACCACCTTTTTCATCGATCACGGTCTGAATGGCGCGGTCGACCGATGCCTGTTCCTGCACGTCCAGTTCGACCGTTCTGAGATCGACACTGTGCGCGGCGGCATGACGAGCGGCAGCGGCGACTTGTTCAGCATTGCGCCCCTTGGTATCGCGCATCGACGCATAGACCGTATGACCAGCGTCGGCAAGCGCATAGGCGGTCATCTTGCCGAATCCGCTGGATGCGCCTGTGATCAATATTGTCTTGCTCATGTTTTCTGCTTCTCCTGTTGAGCGGCTCAAATCATGCCGCCGTTGACGAGGATCGTCTGGCCGTTGATCCATTCGCCGCCTGGTCCGGCCAGGAACGCGATGGTGCCCGCTATGTCGTTCGGTTGTCCGATACGGCCGAGAGGCGTCCGGGCTGCGGTCTCTTCCAATTCCGTCGCCGTCTTTCCCTTGAGGTAGAGGTCCGTTGCCACGGGGCCCGGCGCAATGGCATTCGCCGTGATGCCGCGGCCGCGAAGCTCTTTCGCCAGCACGCCAATCAGCACTTCGACCGCCGCTTTGGTCGCCGCATAGACATCATAGCGCGGCGGAAGCACCGCCGTCGTGCCTGAGGAGAGCGCAATGATGCGCCCGCCCTCCGAGACCTGCCGTGCCGCACGGCTCAGCACGCGAAACGCTGCGGTCAAGTTGATTTCGATAAGACGGTCGAGGGCCGCGACCTCCATCTCGGCATGCGATCCGAGCAACTGAATGCCAGCGTTATGGACAACAACGTCAAGGCTTCCGAAACGACTGTTCACGGCGTCGAATAAACGCTCCGTGTCCTCGGCCTTTCCCAGATCGGCCTGCACCGCGAAGGCTTGGCCGCCGGCCGCGACGATGTCGTCGACGACCGCATCGGCCTCACGCGTGCCGGAAGCGTAGTTGGCCGCTACCGAGAAGCCATCCCGCGCGAGCCGTAGAGCAATCGCGGCGCCAATGCCGCGGGAAGCGCCGGTCACCAGCGCTGTCTTTCGTGCCTGTTGCATGGCGACACCCCCGGTCAAATCGCGCCGCCGTTCGCGAACAAAGTCTGGCCGTTGATCCAGGCACCATCCGGGCCGGCGAGGAATGACACCACCGAGGCGATGTCGCTTGGTTCGCCGAGCCGCTCCAGCGGCGCCATCTTCGTAATGTTGCCGATGAGCTCCTCCGACTTGCCCTTGAAAAACAGTTCGGTGGCGGTCGGTCCCGGCGCGACGGCATTGACGGTAATGTTCCGGCCGCGCAGTTCGTGCGCTAGGACCGCGGTCAGCGTCTCCACCGCTGACTTGGTTGCCGCGTAAGGACCGTAGCCCGGCAAGCGCAGTTTGGTGACGCTGCTGGAGGTGTTGATGATGCGGCCTCCATCGCCCATCCGCTTCGCGGCTTCCTGCAGCGTATTGAACGTACCTTTGAGATTGATCGCGACCATACGGTCGAACGTATCGGCGTCCATCTTTGCGATCGGCGCGAGCTCCATAATGCCGGCGTTGTTGACCAGGACGGCCACTTCGCTACCGCGCGCGGCAATGCTCGCGAACATCGCCGCGACGGCGCTGGCATCGCTAACATCGGCCGACACCGCGAACGCCTTGCCGCCTGCCGATTCGATCTTTCCGACGACGGCGCTGGGCGCCGTCCAGATCCTGGATGAGGATGAGGTGCCCACCGACTTCGATCGAATCGAGGGCCTGCCCCTGTCCGAGGAGGATATCGAGCGGAACCTGATCGAAACCGTTTCGCCGCAGGCCTTCGCCGGGGGCCGGGACCCGGACGCGGACTTCCGCATTTCGCTGGCCGGTGCGCAGGAGAAGACGGCCTTCCTTTGGTGGGACGGGCAATGGCTCGCGCCGCGTGGCGCCACGCCGACGAGCCACATCTTCAAGCTTCCGCTCGGCCTGATGGGCGGGCGGCGGGCGGACTTCAGCACGTCGGTCGACAACGAATGGCTGTGCTTGCGGCTGCTGAAAGCCTACGGATTGCCCGTGGCCGATGCCCATATCGCGACCTTCGGCCGACAGCGTGTGCTGGTGGTGGAGCGTTTCGACCGGCGCGTCGCACCGAATGGGCAGTGGCTCATGCGTCTGCCACAGGAAGACTTTTCCCAGGTCGAGGGCTGCTCGCCATTGCGCAAATACGAGAACGAGGGCGGTCCGGGCCTCAAGGCCCTGTTCGGCACGCTGCGGCAATCGGTGAATGCCGAGGCCGACATGAAGACGTTGATGGCGTCGCAGGTACTGTTCTGGTTGCTGCGGGCGCCCGACGGCCATGCCAAGAACTTCAGCATCCAGCTTCTGCCTCGTGGTCGTTTCCAGTTGACCCCGCTGTATGACGTGATGTCGGTGTACCCGGTGCTGGGCGATGGTCCCAGCCAGTGGTCGCCGTATGACATCAAGCTGGCGATGGCCTTGCTCGGCAAGAACCGGCACTACGAGATGCATGGCATCCAGCGCAGGCACTTCAATAGCACCGCACAGAAAGTCGGCTATGCCTCGACCGCAGAGCCGATCATCGAAGAAGTACTTGCCCGTACCCCAGCGGCGATCGCCGAAGTGTAAGCCGAATTGCCGCAAGACTTCTCATTGCGTGTCGCAGATGTCGTACTGGGTGGGCTTGAGCAGGCGGCCAGAACACTCGGTGGGATGACGCCGTAAGCAGGAGAAGAATCGGTCATTCCAAGGCAAGTCTGAGCGCGCTAAGATTCATTCTGATCGACAATAAGCTCGGAAATGTCGACGCCGCGCAAATCGTTCCATAACCCGCGCCAACATTAAGCGCGCGATTTTGACGGTAGACGGCGACGGTATGGAATTTATCGATCACTGAAAATCCCTTAAATCATAGTGACTTACAAGGCCTGTTGATGACAGAGTGGGAGTGATCGGACGTTCGGTAAGGTCCAGCACCAGATAGCAAAAAGTACATCTAAGCCCGCGTAAATGCGGGCTTTTTTGATTTTTTTGCGTGGCACCGTCTGGCAAATTTTCGCCTAGCCAAGCCCCACTTTTTTATGGCATGGTCGAGGGTATCGAATGAACCTGATGCCATGTTTGGCGATTGATACCATGACGGTCAGGAAGAACAAGTCCTGGTCATCGGTTGATACCCTGGCGTAGCCGATCAGCATCCGGCCGCTTTTCTGATCGAGCAGGGCGGGTGTGCTTGTCTATCATGGCTTCCCCATCGTGTTGCATAGATCGTCGCATATTATAAGAAATTTGCGACTGATTTCTGCAACTCCTGAATGCCGGCAGACACGGACAGAAGAGACGGTGTTACAAAACTTAGGGGTTATGGGACAACTTCGTTTCAAGTCTTAATATTATTGAGCGGATGGGCTTTCTATGGTCTTCCTGCCGTCGCGGAATATCTCATCCACTATCGCGCTTAGCGCGATAGGAGATCTTTGCAAATTCCTTGTGACGGATATGGTCACAGGCACACATCACGAGGAGGTTCATTTTGTCTACAACCTCCTGAAGAGCTGCTTATCTCCAGCTTTACGCCCCGAGATGCTCTCTGTAGAACACTGTCAGCTTCTCGACAGCTTGATCGACATATTCGGGTTTGTAGTACATTTCGTAATGCCCCGCGCCCTCGATGACGAAGAAATCTTTCTTGGTTGGCGCCAGGTCGAACAGCGTCTTGCCGTCATCATAGGAACCCGTGGTGCCCTTGCGGCCGCCGACGATGACCTGAAGGGGTTGCGTCAGCAATTCCGGCACGAGGTGAAAGGCATCGAAGCCCAGGAGAAGCCCGAAGCTTTGGAAGAACAATCGGTTGGTGGAGTTCGGGTGGCAATAGCGCGACTCACGATAGAAGCCGACCGCCTCCAGCAAGTCCGGATCGGTTACGCCTGAGGCCTCGGCCTGCTTCAACGTGTCGGGAATCCACGGATCGCGCCGGGGATCGCCTCCGCGCGCTTCGATCGTGCGCTGCTTGCCGACGGCGTCGAGCATCTTGAGCACCTCGGCCATCGGCTGCATCTGGCGGAAGGCGCGACCGATATTGCCGGCCACGACCGTGCCGAGTGCCTTGAAGCGATGCTCGGTCAGGGCGGCGTTCACCGCATAGCCGCCGCCCGCACAGATGCCGAGCAGGCCCATGTTGTCCTCGCCGACGAAGGGCAGCGTCGTTAGAAAATCCGCGGCGCAGCGGATGTCCTCGACGCGCGCTGCCGGATCCTCCAGGTCACGCGGCTCCCCGCCGCTTTCTCCTTGGTAAGAGGGATCGAAGGTGACGACCACGAAGCCTTGCGCCGACAGCTTTTCCGCATAGATCGCCCCGATCTGCTCCTTCACGCTGCTTCCCGGCGTGGCGATAACGAGGGCGGCATATCGCTTCGCCTCGTCAAAATCGTCCGGGACATAAAAATTCCCAGCGATTTCGATGCTGCGATTCCTGAACGAAATCCGTCTCGGATGAGTGGTCATGATGCTTCTCTGTAAAATTTATGCAAGAAATTGGCGACGAGACAATCAGTCGTGTCGCCATATCCGGAGGGGTAAAGTGCGCCTTCTCGGGCGGCCTGCCATGTCGTTGAAGCTTCACTTTATTGAAAGAGCGCCCGGTCTGTCAATATCATAAGCGGTGGCTTTTCAGGCCTATAAGGAGAGCCGATATCTGCGAGTCCCCGTCGTATGGCCGAGGACCCTCTGCGAGTCCCCGTCGTATGGCCGAGGACCCATGGGACAGGACTGAATGATTCTGTTTATCGTTGCTGAGTGATGGCCCTTGACTGTATCTCCAACGGGATAAAAAAAGAGATCTCATCTGATCGGCCGAACTCCTGAAGAAGAGTTAGTCTTCGAGAATTTAGCTTGGTGCCAGCCTGAGGAGCGGGCTGATCTGAAGCTCCGCGTCAGGGGAATGTTGCTCTTATTTTGCGGCTCGGCTTGCCAAATATGGGCCACATGATCTGCGACGAACGGCAAGCACACAGCTGCACGAGGCGGTCTATAACACCGATTTGATCGAGATTTGCCCGAACCCTCATTTTATTATGCTGTGTAATGAAAAAATAATCAGTAGCAGACCGCCAGCGATGTTGACGTATTTTTTCAGCAGTAATGGATCGGTTTTTTTAGCTGAGAAAATGAGTGCATGACTGATGGCGATAAGCCAGATGCTCATAACCCCCACATGCACGGAAGCAAGAGTCAGATAGTTGCTGATGCCGCCATCTATTCCGGCAAATTGTGAAACCACTGTCAGATAGAACATGATGGCCTTAGGATTCAGAACGTTAGCCAGCCAGGCCTGTTTTATTGTAATCGAAGTGATTTTGATGGTGAGTTCGGTACGCTTTGATTTAATGCCGCTGACGACGAGCATTAATCCTAACCAAAGGAGATAGACTGTCCCGGCAATTTTCAGTGCACCAAAAATCGCTGGAGACGAGACAATGACAGCGGTTATTCCGAGCCCGATAAGAAGCGCGTGTGTGTATATGCCCAAAGCCGTTCCGGCCAGCGTCCTAAAAAGCCCACTGCGTCCGCCGGCGAGAGCGCCGCTCATGACAAGAGTGAAGCTTGCCCCGGGGGAGAGGGCGACAGGCAGTAATGCAGGCATAAAGCCAAAAAAGTTGATTGCCATATTCTTCGGATTGTAAATGATATGTTTTGGCGCTGCCAGTATATCAACGAGGGCTTAGTGGCGGGAGCGGACGTTAGGATGATTCAAATGCATCCACCAACGCATCGATGAAGGCGCGCACTTTCGCGGGTAGGTAGCGCTTCGAGGGATATAGAACCGAGATTGGCACTTCCTCTGTTTGGTACTGGGGCAATACCCTTATGAGCCGTCCTGCTTCGACATGAGGTTCGAAAAGAAATGCAGGCAGATAAGCGATGCCCATTCCAAACAGGGCCGCCTCCAGCAGCGCTTCGCCCCGATCCGATACGAAACGTTGCCTGCCGGAGATCGATTGCCACGATCCGTCCGGGCCCCTTACACGCCAAGAGTGCTGGCTGGTGGCTCGGGCCTTCGAAGCGAAGTAGAACAAGCATGTATGATCGCGCAAGGACTCAATCGTTTCCGGCGCGCCGCGCAAGGCCAGGTATTCAGGCGAGGCACAGAAGATCGTCGGATAGCGCTTTATGCCGCGCGAGATCAGATCTTGCGGGGTGTTTTCAAGGCCGCCGATCCGGATGGCCAGGTCGAATCCATCCTCCACGATATCCACGACGCGGTCTGTCAGGCTCAGTTCGACGGAGACTTCGGGCCAATCCGCGAGGAAGCGTCGTACGACAGGCATCACGTGTAATTGCCCGTAGGCGCCAGGCGCCGTGATTCGCAAGGTTCCTTTCGGCTTGGCATCGCGTCCTGCGGCGTTGTTCTCAGCGGCTTCAAGATCGTCAAGGATGGCAATACACTGCTCGTAGAATCGCTGGCCTTCCTCGGTAACGCTGAAGGCCCGCGTGGTCCGGTTGAGAAGCCGGACACCCAGCCTCGCTTCCAAACGGCCGACAGCCTTCGCTACCGCGGAACGGGACAGACCCAGCCCGCGGCCGGCATCGGCGAAGCTGCCGGTTTTGACTGCCGTCGTGAAGGCGACGATATCTCCGGTGTTGGTGCCTCTCATCCCATATCCTCGCCTCATAGGCGTCGCCGCTCTGGCGACACCTATTCGCCAATGTTTCGATTAAACTCCCCATTGAATCATATTGGGCAACTTAGCTCAATGAATGCACATTAGTATCATCAACGAGGTTTCTTTGAACACTAACCGGACTTCACGAGGCGCGCTTCAAAAGGCCTTGGTACTCCTGACCGCCTGCCTGATTGCGGTGGCCAACCCTCTCGCTTTCACAGGGCCGGCCGTGGCCATTCCGGCGATAGGCCGAGCGCTGGCAGGCAGTTCTATTGAACTGGCCTGGATCTCCAATGCTTTCATGCTTACTTTCGGCAGTTGCCTGATGGCCGCCGGAGCGCTCGCCGACAGCTTCGGACGGAAAAAGATCTTCCTTTTCGGGGCCTGCGCCCTGTGTATCTTCTCGGTCGCGCTTGCCTTCTCGCCAAACCTACTCGTCGTCGATGTGTTGCGCGCAGCCCAGGGCGTCGCGTCGGCGCTGGCATTCTCCGGCGTGATGGCGGCGCTTGCACAGGAGTTCCACGGCCCATCCGCCATGAGGGCTTTCAGTCTTGTCGGCACGAGCTTTGGCATCGGTTTGGCCTTCGGGCCGGTAAGTTCAGGACTGCTGATTGAAGCCTTCGGGTGGCGCTCAATCTTTTTTCTGGTGGCAATCATCGCCGGGGCGGCGTTCGTTCTCGGCTCAAGCGTGGTGCGGGACTCCCGTGATCCCAACGCCGCCGGCCTCGATTGGAAAGGTGCGTTCACCTTTACCGCCGCGTTGGCTTTCCTCACTAACGGAATACTGGTTGCGCCGACGGTGGGCTGGATGGAAACGCCGGTGGTTGTTTCTTTGGTTGGAGCACTGATTCTGGGTGCCGTTTTCGTCTTCGTTGAAAGCAATGCAAGGCGGCCAATGCTCGATCTCTCGCTTTTTCGCATTCCGCGCTTCGTGGCTGTACAACTGCTGGCCTCGGCGCCCGCCTATGCCTTTGTCGTCCTGCTGGTGCTTCTTCCCGTCAGGCTCGTCGGCATCAATGGCATGACTGAACTGAAGGTTGGATGGATCATGATGGCGCTCTGCAGTCCGCTGCTGGTCCTTCCGCTGGCCGCAAGCTTCCTCACGCGATGGCTCTCCTCCGCCACGCTCTGCGGAGCAGGGCTGCTGGTATCGGCTTGTGGCCTCTTATGGCTCAGCCGCTGGGAGGACGGCGAGGCCGGTTTGGCGCTCGTCTCTCCGCTGCTGATAATCGGCATGGGTATCAGTCTTCCATGGGGACTGATGGACGGGCTCGCCCTCAGTGTCGTACCTCGCGAACGCGCCGGCATGGCAACGGGGATTTTTAACACGACCCGCGTAGCGGGTGAAGGCGTCGCACTTGCCATTGTGAACGCGTTACTCGTTGCACTGCTTGTCTCGCGGCTTAACATCCTACCGGACGCTTCTTCGTCAGCAAGTGAGGCCGCACAGCACCTGGTTGGCGGCGATCTGGCGGGGGCAGGGGCCATTCTCGGGGCTTCCTCGCTTAAGGTGCTGACCGGAATCTACCAGAGCGCGTTCAGCATCCTGCTCGAAGTGCTTTCGGCAGTAACGGCAATCACCGCCATTGTCATCTTTATAGCGCTACGCGGGTCAGGACGTGCGGGGGATTTGGCGCATACATCGAACTCCTGACCGCGTCTTTGATGTTGCCGACTTGATAAATGCGGTGCCGGCAGTGGCAAAGGAGCGCTGTTTTGCGCTAAAAGGGGGGGACGCAATCAATTTGTTTGTACGCGACTTCCCCCGTCTTTCGGTGGATATCGATTTGGCCTATAGATCGCGACACAGTCGACGCGGTACAGGATGAGTTTGGTTTTGCCTCCATTCAGGTGGTTTCCCCGGCCGATCTTTATGGTGGCAAGCTTTGCGCCGCCTTGGATCGCTAGCGCCAGAAAGCCAGATTCAACACCTGCCCGCAGTAAAATGGAAGCTACAGAACATCGGTCGGATGTCAGAAAGTAAGCGCGCCGAGGCGCTGGATAAGCTGGAAACGGTACTTAGGGACTGGCTGAAGTAGCACGCAGTGAATTCGGCCACCTGAATAGAGGTGATACCGTCACACCTCAGTACATGAACAGGTGTCACAATGATTGGAGCTGACAAAAGAACGTTCAGGCCGATCCCATTCAAAAGAATTCTTGAACCCAGGAGTATTACATGTCTAATACCGTCAAGATTGTTCGCTTTCATAAGACCGGAGGCGCTGAAGTCCTGCAGTTTGACGAGCTCCCCCTGCCCGAACCTGGTGAAAACGAAGTGCGTCTGCGAGTTAAAGCGCTTGGACTGAATCGTGCGGAGGTCATGTACCGATCCGGGCAATATATGGAAACGCCGATTCTTCCTTCCAAAAACGGCTATGAGGCTTCCGGCATCATTGAAGCCGTGGGACCAGGCGTCGATTCGAGCTGGATAGGTAAAACCGTCAGCACTGTACCGGGAACCTGCAGCCTGAATGGATATGGCGTCTATGGCGAAGTTGCCGTCGTTCCCTTTCGTTCAATTGCTGTCTACCCGGCCACTCTCTCGTACGAAGAAGGAGCATCCATCTGGATGCAATATTTAACTGCGTATGGTGCGCTTATCTGGCTAGGCCGGGTAAGTAAAGGGGACTTTGTCATCATCACCGCAGCCAGCAGCAGCGTTGGGGTGGCCGCCATCCAGATGGTTAAAGCGCAGGGCGGCACCAGCATCGCCGTCACCCGAACTGCAGCCAAGAAAGCCCGGCTCCACGAACTGGGCGCCGATCACGTCATCGTCACTGATGAAGAAGACCTGGCCGGTAGAGTCAATGAAATCACCAGTGGCAAAGGCGCACGCGTCAGCTTCGATCCCATCGGAGGCAAGATGCTGGCGTCGCTCGCCGCGGCCGCAGCCCATAAGGGAATCATCGTCGAATACGGGGTGTTGGCCTCTGAGCAAACCCTTTTTCCGCTGTCCACGGCCCTTGCCAAGTACCTTACCGTCCGGGCCTATGTGGTTGTGGAACTGGCGCAGCATAAAGATCTTCAAGAAGCGAAGCAGTATATTTTCGATCATCTCGCATCCGGCGCTTTCAAGCCCCTTATCGATAGGACGTTTCGCTTCGACGAAATCGTAGAAGCCCACCGCTATATGGAATCGAACAATCAAGTGGGCAAGATCGTTGTAACTGTCTGACGTATACGGTTCTGAGCTGTAACCGACCCGACCGCCTCGCCGTGCCGGACGGTCAGCTTGATCGGGTCGGTTCGCCATTAGCATTGGCTGAATCGCCGGGGCCGGGAGTCGTTGCCGACATGCCTGCGAGCAAAAGGTCAACCATCCGAACCGCCGAACGCTTCCAGTTTCGCTCACTCTGATGGTCGCCACGCCGGAAAGGACGCGCAGTATATCCAGCGGCCCCACATCGCTGTGAAACGCGCCTGTCTCCACCGCATGGGTGGCTGCGGATGTACTCATCACAGTGATTACAGTGGTCCCGGTCGCTGTCGGATTAAAACAGCGCAGGCACGCGCAACCGGATGATCTTGCCCCACTTGAAAAGCGGGGCAGGGTGCGAGTCGCTTATCGACACGCAGCGGCACATGGACGATGCCGTGATTTTTTATCTCACCACCGCCTTCACATTCGCGAAGGCTTCCTCGAGGAATTCCGCCACTGGCCGCTCGCCACGTTGGTTGGACCAAGCTTCAATGGCCAGCCGCATAGCGCCGACGGATACCATCGCGACGACGCGCAGCGCCTGGCGGCGTTGCGGCTGTCGCCAGACCTCGCACAGCGTGGTATAGAGCGCATTTTCCTGCGCCGCGTAGGCAGCTTGTTTACGGACCTTGAGTGTTTCGCTCGCACGCATCACCCGATCAATGGCAATCATTTGATCTGATTCGTAGCGCGAGACATCGGTTATCAGCGTTTTGCGCACGGCATCCAACGGCGTTTCGTCAGGTGAGACTTTCAGCAGTTCCGCTCGCATTGCATCCCATGCGCCTTCCTGCCACGTCAGCAAGATGTCCTCCTTCGACTTGAAATAGGAGAAGAACGTGCGGCGCGAGATGCCCGCCTCCTCGGCAATGGCATCGAGCGTCGTCCCCTCGTAGCCGTTGGCCAGAAATAGCTTCAGGCCTGTGTTTGCGATGCGTAATCGGGTTTCACGCTGTTTTTGTTCGCGCAGGCCTGGGCGCACAGGCTGGCCCCCTGTGTTTTTCAACGTCACTTAAAATTGCCTTGCAATATTGCACTTAGTGCATTAATTTATGCACCTAGTGTACTAAAAAGCAAACTTAAGGGCAAGAAACATGAGCAACTGGACTGCATCGGATATTCCGTCCCAGCGCGGACGCACGGCAATCATCACCGGCACCGGCGGCCTCGGCTTTGAAGACGCCTTTGCGCTTGCTCGCGCCGGTGCGGATGTGATCATCGCCGGACGCAATCATTCCAAAGGCAAGGACGCGGTGGCGCGTATTCGCCAGGCTGTGTCCCATGCCACCGTGCGCTTCGAAGAACTCGATCTGGCCAGCCTCAAGTCGGTGGCCGCCTTTGGTTCGCGTCTGCGCTCCACCCTTGGCAGCGTGGACATCCTTATCAACAATGCAGGCGTCATGACCCCGCCGCAGCGCAGGGTCACCGAGGATAATATCGAATTGCAATTCGGCACCAATTATCTCGGTCATTTTGCGCTGACCGCGCACTTGCTGCCTCTGTTGCGCAAGGGCAAAAGCCCGCGCGTCGTGACGCTCTCGAGCATCGCCGCGCGCGATGGCGCGATCAATTTCGACGACCTGCAGGCCGAGCGGGACTATAAGCCTATGCGGGTCTACAGCCAGTCCAAGCTTGCCTGTCTCATGTTTGCCCTGGAACTCCAGCGGCAGAGTGATTCGGCCGGCTGGGGCATCGCCAGCATCCCCGCGCACCCTGGCATCTCGCGCACGGATCTGCTTCCCAATGGGGCCGGGGCGAGCAGCGTCTTCGGCCTGATGCGCAAGTACCTGTGGTTCATGTTCCAGCCCGCGGCCCAAGGCGCGCTGCCGACGCTTTATGCGGCTACGGCGCCCGCCGCCAAGGGCGGCGTGTACTACGGACCGGACAAGATAAATGAAATGCGCGGATTTCCAGCGGTAGCGAAGATTCCGCGTCAGGCGCTGGACGTCGAGACCGCAGCACGCTTGTGGACGGTTTCCGAGGAATTGGCCGGCGTCGTGTTTGAATGAATCAGAGCGGACATCAGTACGATTACAAAATAGCCGGCTCAAGGCTCAATGTCAGGAAACGGTACAAATTCAGTAATCGAACAGCGTTACCAATTCAATACCCAGTCCGCCAGCAATCACAACTATCACCTCCAGCGTCGGGTTTCTCACACCCCGCTCAATCCCGCTGATATAAGTGCGATCAAGCCCGCACTTGTCGGCGAAGGCTTCCTGCGAAAGTCCCGCCTGCAAGCGAAGTGCTTTAATACGTTGCCCGAAGAGGGCAGTAATGTCTTTAGATTTTTCCATGCCGTTAAGCATTATCTTTTGTTGCTTATCAGACCACGGACGATGAGTCACAAATGAAGATGGTTTAACAATAGACAGCTAATGGCGTGAATTCAGTCGCAACCATCAAAATTGAACAGCGTAATCAAATCGATATGTAATGCGGCAGCAATGATAGCGAGGACTTCCAGCGTGGGGTTTCTTACACCGCGTTCAATACCGCTGATGTAGGTGCGATCGAGCCCGCATAGATCCGCAAAGGCTTCCTGAGACAGACCAGCTTGTAATCTGAGTTTTTTGACATGTCGTCCTAGCAGGACTCTTGTTGGGTCAGATCTTTTCATAGGATAAGCATTGTATTTTGATGCCTATCAGTCCACGGATTATTAGTCACAACCGTAAATTCTTGTGGTATCATTGTGACTCATAGTCAACATGGCGAAGAGAGATCACATGAACGACCAAGACTGGCACCCAGCTGATATTGTTGCAGGAATAAAGAAGAAAGGGACGACGATGGCTGCGATTTCGCGCTCGGCGGGGCTGGCTTCGTCTACGCTGGCGAATACGTTGACCAGACACTGGCCAAAGGGAGAACGCCTTATTGCAGATGTGATAGGAAAACGACCGGAAGAGATCTGGCCTTCCCGCTATCAAATGAAAAAAGATAAACAGGCCAGTGTGGCAGCGCCGGAAGGTCACAATACTGCCACGTAAATCATTCCCTCTATTACAGGTCGGCTGTACGTTGTTTACGGCATCATGCCGGTACAGCCGTTGCGCATCGGGGCAACAGGCGTGTCAATGCTCATCCATCACGACGGGGGGACGCGTCATAAACCAGTGCCCGGTACGCTATAAGCCTAAGGATGAATTTGCCGGCATTGTTTTATTCAGCAATGCGTACTGATACAATTTTTCCCTGGCGAGATTTTTCATTTTCACTTCACACATGATATCGAAATCGTCAAAGGATAAAGCCCAGTCATTTAGCGTATCATTAAAATAGTAATTTGAATGAGCGCGTAATATGGATTTTGACAAGCCCAGCGTATTTTGATCGGGAAAGCCGTGCTCCGGGATCAAACCTTCCTGAGAAACAGAATAATGCAGCACAGGCTTTACTCCTTGCCATGATTCTTTTATTAATTTAATACGGTCATCCTCAGGTTTGATGAATTCATTTTCCTTTACCCAGTGATGGTGAATGTCCAATACAATGGGGCATAAGGATGTTGCCTGTAATACGTCATCCACTGAACAGGAAATCTCGTCATTCTCCACCGTCAACATCAGCCTTGCTTCAGGACTGAGCTTTAGGAACGCGTTTTTGAAGCCGGCAAAGCCTTTTTTCCCATTCATATGGATATTTATTTTAAAGTCCTGAAAATGCTTGCCATACCCCATCGATTTCGCGCAGAGCGCGTGGTATTCGATGTCTTCAATAGACCTTTCCACTACCGATGGGTTGTCTGATGCCAGTACGGTGTATTGTCCGGGGTGAAAGGATAATCTAATATCGTTCTGCTTTGCAAAATTCCCGCAGTTCTTAAAAAAAGGATATAAATCGGGTAAAATTTCCTTGTAAAGCACAGTGGCTTCGGGGACGGTATATAATGGCAGCAAATCGCTCCCTATCCTCATCATTCTCAGATTATTAGGAAGTAAAGCCAATTGCTCAAAAATCAACAGGAGGTTGGTTAGGTTTTCGCTCGAACTTTCCCAAAGAAAATCGAGCTTTTTATCATTGTCCAACGTTAAAAATCGTTTACGCGTTGGGGATTTAAAGGGGAATGGCTGTACTGCTTCTGAAGAAAAATATTTACAGGCGAATCCAAGCTTCATAATACCTCCCTTAAATGCGGTTTCTACCAGTGTAACGGCTCACTGAGATTTTGCCTCCCAGACAGCTGCGCTTGGTTTCAGCGTTAGAGAGTATTATTTTCGCTTAAAAACCATCATCCAGTATCGGTTTCGTTGTTCCGATAGCCTTTTAACCGCTCTCATGTTATCGTTTTCCTGGTATTTTATGATTTCAGTATCATTTTCGCGGCCAAAATACAGGATTTTATCTTATGCAGGTTGGCTTCAAGGTATTGGAACGGCTTAACGGCATCATGTTGGCGCAACCGCTGCGTGTCGAGTCAACTATTGGTACGGGGCGCGTCCTTCAGGTTGAGGGCGGACTGATAAAAAATCAGTATCCGGCCAGCTACCGGCCGGCGGATGACTTCGCGGGGCATTTCGAATTCGGGCTCAAATACGAAGAGATCCATTTGGAGTTCTTTGCCCGCCTGTTTGCCGCCATCGGCCCCGAGCCTATCGCGGCATGGTGCCGACGCGAGCCTTTCGGCCAGTATGCGCGCCGTACGGGTTTTCTATACGAGTGGCTGACCGGAACGCGGCTGGATGTGCCGGACCTGACCAACGGCAAATATATCGATGCGATCTCCGGTCTAGACTATTTCACCAGGGTCGAACCGCTGCGCGAGAGGCGCTGGCGAATCAATAATAATCTGCCGGGAACGGCTTCGTTCTGCCCTTTGATTCGTCGTACTACAGCGCTCCAAAATGCGTTGGATTTTGATCTCGCTGCCGCGCTGGCTGAATTTGACAAAGCATTTGGCGCCGATCTGCTGATGCGTACCGCCGGCTGGCTGACGTTTAATGAGTCCCGTGCAAGCTTTTTGATCGAAAAGGAGTCTGACCATACCGATCGGATCCAGCGGTTCGCCCATGTTATTGAACAATATTGCGGCCACATTGAAGACCCGCTGGGTAGCGGCAGTTTATATACCTTGCAAGCCGGCATTTTGGGCCGGGATGCCGTAGGACTGGGCCTGCGTCGTTCGCCGGTGTTTGTCGGGCAGTCCACCCTGCGTCAAAACATTGTCCACTATATTGCCCCCCACTTCGAGGAAGCGGGTGTCATGCTGGAGGGCCTCAAAGCATTTGAAGTTGCGACCCGAGGGGCCGAGCCTGTGGTGCGTGCCGGGGCGTTGGCCTTTGCTTTTGTCTATATCCATCCAATGAGAGACGGCAATGGCCGGATCCACCGTTTTCTGATAAATGACGCACTGGTACGCGACAGGGCGATCCCTGACGGCATCATTCTGCCTGTATCGGCCACTATCATTAGTTCTCCCCATTTCCGCGCGGCTTACAATCGCACGCTCGAGGTGTTTTCCCGCCCGTTTATGCGGCGCTATGCAACGGCTTACCGGTTTGGTGAAGTGGTGGCATGCGACGATGGTACCCGCAGCAACTTTATTTTCGATGACTATGAGGACGCTTGTTTTGCCTGGCGCTATCCGGATCTGACCGAGCATGTGCTGTTCACCGCGCGGGTGATTGAGCATACGGTAAGATATGAGATGGCAGACGAGGCCAGGGAATTGGCCACCTTTCAGCTCGCGCAGGAAAGCCTTAAGGATGTCATTGAAATGCCAAGCCAGGACGCGAACAGGATTATCCGTTCTATCAAACAAAACGGCTGGCGGGTGTCCGGTAAATTGAAAGCGGAGTATCCGCGATTGGAGGATGAGCTTACGGCGCAGCATGTCGTGGAGGCTGTGCGGTCTGCATTTGAGGACAATAAGGTCATGTCCGCCGGGCAGAATGATGGTGAAAACAGTGGCGCGAATCAATGATAACGGCGGCATAGCTGGAGCGACACCCGGTTGGCACCGGCGGATTGTGGCCCTGGCCGTGCCGATAATGCTGGCTAATCTGTCGGTGCCGCTGCTGTCCGCGGTGGACACTGCCGTCGCCGGTCATCTCCCCGACCAGGCGGCGCTTGGCGGCGTAGCGCTGGGGGGGCTGGTCTTTAATGCCATGATCTGGGGCCTGAGCTTTCTGCGCATGGCGACGACCGGGCTGGTCGGCCAGTCGGTAGGCGCCGGAGACGATACTGAGGCCCGGATCGTGCAAGTACGGGCGCTGTTGCTGGCGGTGTTGCTGGGCCTCGTCATCCTGGCGGTGCAGCGGCCGCTGCTCACGGGCGCGCTCCACCTGCTCGGCGGTGGTGCCGAGGTGCAGCGTGCGGCGCGCATCTACTGCGACGCACGCATCTGGTCGGCTCCGGCGGCGCTCGGCAATACGGTCGTGCTGGGCTACCTGATCGGTCGCCAGCGAGCCAGGCTGGGATTCGTCCTGCAACTGGTGCTGAACTTCCTCAACATGGGCTTTGCCATCGGCCTGGTCTATGGCGCACACCTCAGTGTCGGCGGCATCGGAGCGGCGACGGCGCTCGCCGACGGCATAGGACTGGTCCTGGGCCTCCTTGTGCTCAAGCGCCTCAGCCCGCGCGGGCTACCGCGGCTCGTTCAGGCGGCGCTCTGGGCGCGAGAACCCCTGCTCAGGCTGTTCGGCATCAACCGTGACATTTTCCTGCGCACCATCTGCATCATCGGCGTCACCGCGCTTTTCGCACGCCTCGGCGCCGGGCTCGGCGACAAAGTGCTGGCCGGCAATGCCGTGCTGCTTAACTTCCAGACTTTCACCGCCTTCGGGCTCGACGGCTTCGCCTATGCGGCGGAGGCGCTGGTGGGACTCGCGGTCGGTGCCCGCGACCGGGCGTCGCTTAGGGCGGCGAGCCGCATTTCCTTGTTGTGGGCCGCGATTGGGGCGCTCGGATTTTCGCTCGCCTATGTCGCGGTCGGACCGATGATGATTGACGGGCTGACCAACCAAGAGCCGGTGCGCGCCGTGGCCAAGGCCTACCTACCCAGGGTGATCGCGCTGCCGGTCGCTTCGGTCTGGGGCTTCCAGTTTGACGGCATCTTTATCGGCGCCACTCGCGCGCGCGAACTGCGCAACAGCATGATTCTGTCGCTCGCCGTGTTCCTGGCCGCGGCTTGGCTCCTGATCCCGGTCGCGCACAATAATGGGCTTTGGGGCGCTTTCCTGTTGTTCATGGTGGCGCGCGGCATCTGCCTTGCCTGGTTATATCCGCGCATCGGCGCCGATTGGGATGACCGGGCGCCGCCGCCGCTTCACGTCGATTAGCGCTCGGCAAAGATGACGACGAATAGAGTTACCCCGCTAGCAATATCATGGGGAAAAGGTTCGTCATGAACGAGATCGTGTTGTTGGAGTACCCGCGCTCGTCGTATGCGCAAAAGGTTCGGCTGCTATTGCGTGAGAGAAATAGACCCTTTATCTCCACAACGGTGGATAGGGCGGGTTCTGATGCGGCCTTCCATTGAGGCCACGGTGGCGGGGGCTCATGCGTACCAGAGAGAAATGCCGGAGGGCACGCTATGAACGAACCGGGAATCATTTTGCATCAATATGAGCTATCGCCGATTTCCGGTAAAGTGCGGGCTACTCTAAGCATTAAATTGCCCCGCTGGTCTGCCTACAATCCACCAAGCCCTGAATGAAAATCCCCCATGCTTATCGTCATCTGGTTGAACAATCTCACTTTCTGCCCAGTCGCGGGAAAATTTTGCAACAGTGCTTCCAGCATTGCTAAAGACCTGATCGGCTGCCGGAACTCATGGTAAACGCCGTTGCCGGAGATTATTACTTACGGACTCGTGCTGAGACGTCTTGATAGGCAAGTCCAAGATAATCGAGTTGTCACTTGACAACTCAACGGCAAAAATCTATTCTGGAGGTCAATGATGACCCGTCCCTCGCATTCGAAGAAAGAGGTGGAAGAGGCGCTCAGATATGCTGAAGAACAACGTTGGCGAATCGATGTTGGCGGCAGTCATGCATGGGGGAAGATCTACTGCCCTTATAATGAAAATGAGTGTCGCTGCGGAGAGTTTTGCATTACCAGCGTCTGGAGCACGCCGAAGAATCCCGGCAACCATGCTCGCGCCCTGCGCAGGGTTGTGGATAACTGCACAAAGCATCGCAAATAGCGTGATCCTGACGACAAGGAGAAATGATGGAATACACCTTTACCTTAAAATACCAGCTTGCCGCTGAGGACTGCGAAACGGATGCGATTGTTGAACGTCTGGGTGAAGCCGGCTGCGACGATGCTCTGGTGGGCATAGGGTTGCCGGGCAGGCTGGCGCTGGAATTCACACGAGAAGCCGGGAATGCCGAGGCCGCCGTACGCAGTGCGCTGGCGGATGTTCGTCGCGCCGTACCCTCGGCGACGCTTATCGAAGCGGCGCCGGATCTGGTGGGACTGACAGATGCGGCGGAGATTGTAGGTGTGTCGAGGCAGAATATGCGCAAGCTGATGCTGGCCCATCCGGGTAATTTTCCGGCGCCGGTCCATGAAGGCAGCGCATCGATTTGGCACCTGACGGATATTTTGTCTTGGTTGCAGGGCAGGGGAAACTACCGCTTGGCGCAAGATATGCTGGAATTGGCGGAGGTAGCGATGCAGGTCAATGTGGCAAAAGAAACTCGCCGATTGCCGCCCCTAACGATCTGATGCTACCGGCCAAGCCCATGAGTAAAAAAATATCGTATCATGTAGACCGCTGATGCCCTCACCGGCATAGTCCAGGAGGTTTACGGCCCATGACGATAATGACGCGCCTCGCCGGGCGCCTGTGGCGGCTGCCGCCGGCGGAAAACGCCGTGCGTGTGGATCGGGACATTGCCGTGACCGCGCGGGACGGTGTCGCGCTGATGACCGATGTCTATCATCCCATCGGTATCGATCGGCCACCCATCGTGCTGCTGCGTTCACCCTACGGGCGCAAAAACATCGTCGGTTTGTGCGCGCGTCTTTTTGCCGAACGCGGCTACACGGCGGTGGTCCAGAGCGTGCGCGGTACCTTCGGCTCAGGCGGGCGTTTCCATCCGTTCTTCCAGGAGCGTGACGACGGGCTGGACGCCGTCGGCTGGATCGAGCGCCAGCCGTGGTATGGCGGCCGCTTGGGGCTTTGGGGGGCGAGCTATATGGGTCAGGTGCACTGGGCCATGGCCGCCGAACTGGGGGAACGGGTCGCCGCCATCGCCATCGTGCGCAGTACGTCGGATTTCGCCGCCGCCATTTGGGGCGGCGACGGCCTGCGGCTGGAGGATTTCCTTAGCTGGATCTGCCTGGTGGAGGCCCAGGAGAAGAGCAACGCTATCGTCCAGGCCCTCAGGCGTCGTTTTTTCGGCGATGCTCATGCCCGGCATTATGCCGCCTTGCCGCTTGAGACGTTGGATGAGCAGGTGTCCGGCGCCGCCATTGACTGCTGGCGGGAGTGGATGGCCCATGACCATCCCGCCGATCCGTTCTGGCAGCCGATCCGAGACCGCTGTACGCTTGCGCGGGTGACCGCCCCCGTATCAATGGTGGCGGGTTGGTCCGATCTTTTTATTGGCCATCAGCTTCACGACTATGCCGAGCTGCAGGCCTGCGGCAAAACGGTAAGGCTTACCGTGGATCCGTGGACGCACACCTCTCTCAAAAGCCTGGCCGGCGCGATGGCCGATGCATTTGACTGGTTCGATATTCATCTCAAAGGTCGGGAATCCGGTAAGGACGCGTTAAATCACGTCAAGCTCTGGGTGGTTGGTGCTAACGAATGGCGCAACGAGACCGCATGGCCGCCGGCCGGTAGCGTGTCGCGCGCGTTGCAGCTTACCGGCAGCGGCGGACTGGGGGAAGGCGGGATCGCCGAGGCCGAGCGAAGATTCGTCTACGATCCGAAAGACCCTACGCCGAGTTTGGCCGGTCCTACATTGTCCGACGCCACCGGGCGTGGCGACATGAGGCCCCTTGCGGCGCGCGCCGATGTGCTTAGCTTTATCGGGCCGGTTTTGGACCAGGATACCGAGATAGCCGGCCGGCCAGTCTTGACGATTAACGTTTCGGCTGACGGGCCCGAACACGACCTGTTTATTTGCCTGTGCGATGTGGATGAAAAAGGCCGGGCGACCAACATAACCGATGGCTATCAGCGCCTGCCGGGTTTTGCTGCGGATACGCGCCGCACGGTTACGCTGCCGCTGCTGCCGGCCTATTGGCGCGTCGCCGCCGGCCATCGGCTCCAACTGCTTATCGCCGGCGGTGCTTTTCCGCGCTATGCCCGTAACCTCGGGCTGGGTGAGCGCATGTCCATGGCGACGAGATCGAGAAAAACCACGATCGCCGTGCATTGCGGAGGCAAAGACCCGTCCCGTCTCGCTCTGCCGTTAAAGGGGACCTGACAAGGGTTGGCCAAGCCGAGGCGGGCGGCAAGGGGATCGTTAATGCCGCCGATCGCGGATCAAGGTTCCGCCGTCTGAGCAATGGAGGAAAAGTATTTCGCCGGCGTTTCCCCTAAGGATTTCTTGAACATGATGATAAACGCCGACACCGATTCATAGCCGAGAATTTCAGCAATGTTCTGTACGTTTTGGCCGGCGGCGAGTTCGCGCAGGGCAACGATCAAATGCAGTTGCCGGCGCCACCGGCCAAAAGTCAATCCCGTTTCCTGACGCACAAGGCGAGCCAGCGAACGCTCGCTCATGGCCACCATGTTTCCCCATTGCGCAAGCGTACGGCGATCCGCCGGATCGTCTGAGAGTATTTTCGCAATCTTTCTCATACGGGGTTCTTCCGAGATAGGCAGATGCAGCCGCTCTACCGGCATATGAGCAAGCTCCTCCAGCAGCACGACGGCCTTGCGTCCGGTGGGGCTGTCCGGCGCATATTTCGGCGGCTGGCCCGCCATATGAAGAATGAGCTCGCGCACCAAGGGGGAGATGAAGAGCGTACAGCAGGTGGCGGGAAGCGGCGCGGCGCCCGGCTGGATGAAGAGAAAGCTTATCTCGGCGTTCGCCGTTGCGCGAACGCTGTGGCGGGTTTGGCCGGGTATCCACACGGCGCTGTTGGGGGGCACCATCCAAATGGCGTCGTCGACTTCGCATGTTATGCCGCCTTTGACCGCGAAAAGCAGCTGTCCTTGCCGATGTTGGTGGACAGGCACTTCACTGGCGCCAGGTGAATGCGTCTTTAGGCCGGCCACCAATCCGTAAGGCTGGTCCTGATCGAAGTAGCGAAGCGAGTCTTCAAGGGAGAGCATCAATGCAGGTTGTCAGTTTTTGAGTATTTATTGTCAATATATCCAAATTCCGGCATTCGCGAAAGGGGTAAGATTGTCGCTCTGCTTTATTGCTCTTCGGGATATTATTCATGGCCAGACATACCGCAACCGCGTCGCGTTCGTTCCTGCTTGTCGCAGGCTTGCTGCTGATAGCGGCCACGCTTCGGGGGCCTGTCACCGGCGTGGCGCCCGTATTAGACCTGCTCCGTTCTCATCTGGGATTATCTCCCACCGATGCGGGCTTATTGACGACGTTGCCGCTTGTCGCTTTTGCCGCCATATCGCCGTTCGCGGCTCTGTTTGCCCGGAAATACGGGATTGAGCGCTGCTTATTCGGCGCATTATTGCTTATTGCGGCGGGGGTGGTTGTTCGCTCGACGGGGACTGTCGTGGGCCTCTACCTGGGTACCGCGATCGTCGGCACCGGCATTGCCCTTGGCAATGTGCTGCTGCCAGGCCTTATCAAGCGTGATTTCCCCAGCAGGGTGCCGGTCATCACCAGCGTCTGCGCGGTGACGATGGGGGTGGCCGCGGCGATGGTTTCCATGAGCGTGGTCCCGTTGGCCGACGTGTTTGGCTGGCGCATAGCGTTAGGGATGGTGATTGTTTTTCCTTTGGCGGCCATTGCTGTTTGGATTTTTGCAGTTGGCGGCCGTACTGTTCCCTTAAAAGGAACTCCTCCAAAAGGAACTCCCTTAAAAGGAATTCCCGTAACAGAAACACCGATAAACGGACCCGCGGCGCCTGTCCATGGCGGAGGTGTTTGGCGTTCAATGATCGCTTGGCAGGTTACGCTGTTCATGGGGACGAATTCGACGTTGTATTATATTATGGTCGCCTGGCTGCCGACCATTTTGACCAATGCGGGCTTTACCCCCGCCGCCGCGGGCTCGATACATGGGGTTATGCAGCTCTCCTGCGCTGTGCCGGGATTGGTCTTGAGCCTGGTAGTCGGCCGATTGAAAGATCAGCGGCTGATAGCCGCCGGTACCGGTTTTATGCTGGGCGTATCGCTGCTGGGCTTGCTGTTTGCGCCGGCCTGGGCGCTGCTTTGGTCGGCCCTATTTGGTTTTGGATCGGGGGCCGCCATTATCCTGGCGCTGATGTTCATGAGTATGCGCGCGAGGGATGTTCATCAATCGGCTGCGCTTTCCGGCATGGCGCAGTGCATCGGTTATCTCTTGGCGGCCTGCGGGCCAACGCTTGCCGGTAAGGCTCACGATATTACCGGAAACTGGCATATTCCGCTGGCCATCGGTGTTGTTCTTTCCGTCCTTATGGCACTATTCGGCTCATTGGCAGGGCGTTCCCGCCACATCGGCACGTCTCTTGCGGCCTCAGGACGTTAACGCCATAGCATGATGATTAAGGCACGGCAGTCAACGAAATGTAATCGTCCAGGAGGACGCGGATGTCGGAAAAACAGCATCGCTGCAGCTGGGCTGATTCAGGCCCGTTGATGCGGCATTATCACGATACGGAATGGGGCATCCCGGAACGCGATCCGCGCAGGCTGTGGGAGACGCTGATGCTGGAGGGGTTCCAGGCCGGT
Source organism: Sodalis sp. RH15 (assembly GCF_047324255.1). NCBI lineage: Bacteria > Pseudomonadati > Pseudomonadota > Gammaproteobacteria > Enterobacterales > Bruguierivoracaceae > Sodalis > Sodalis sp. RH15. Next base: position 4,471,080 of record NZ_CP178738.1, on the reverse strand, counting down.
CTGTCATGGGACATCATTCTGCGCAAGCGGGACGCTTTCCGCCTGGCCTTTGACGGTTTTGATCCTCGGGCCGTGGCGGTTTATGGCGCCGACGATATCGAGCGCCTGCTTGGCAATTCGGGGATCGTGCGGGCCCGTGCAAAGATCCAGGCGACGATTCGAGGCGCGCAGATCTTCAATGAGATGCAGGCAAACGGCGAGGACTTCGCGGAATATTGCTGGTCTTACACCCACGGTGTGCCGCTGCTCGGTACGGGCTATGTTACCGAAACAGCGCTGTCCGGCAAAATTTCACAGGATCTGAAGCGGCGTGGCTTCAAGTTCGTCGGGCCGACGATTGTCTATGCCTGGATGCAGGCGGTGGGCATCGTCAACGACCACGATCCCGCTTGCTTTCGTTACCGGGAGAACATGGAATAGGAAAGGGGCCCGTAATTCACTGCGTATTTCTCATGATAATGCCTTTTGAAAGGGAGAGGAAGTTAAGAGCGGTTTACTTGGCGTTGTGAAATTAAAAAAGCAATTATCCGTTATCAGACCGGAGTGTTTAGCGATCGGTAAAGATTAGCCGCCACGCCTCACGTAACGATGCTTTTTAGGTGATGAAGTTATATTATATATTCTCATCATATATTTTATTGAGTTTATTAATTATAAAATAATCATTTTCAGAATGTTTATTCATAACCCATCGAAAAAATATTTTGACTCGACCGCCATTGTAGTTAACTCTATCTATTCTTTGGAAACCAAAATCCAAGATGGTTATTACTAATCCATTAATAGCGATCTTTTTTACATAATTTTGAGAAATTTATGAATAAAACAATGGCAATCCCCTTGGCTGCCCTATGCATGCTGCTCGCGGCAACAGGCGCCCAGTGTGCCGCTACCCAAGGGCCGGATGCTTATCGCGCCGAGGTGGACCGTGAAATCCTTCCCTTAATAAAGGCGCATAATATCCCCGGTATGGCTGTTGCTTTAACGGTTGACGGCCGGCAGTATTTTTATAACTACGGGCTGGCTTCTATAACCCCTCAGAGGGAAGTCACGGCCGATACATTGTTTGAACTGGGTTCGGTGAGCAAAACCTTTAACGTGACGCTGGCCGCCTATGCCGATGCGCAAAAAAAATTATCCCTGGAGGAAAAAGTCAGTCATTACCTGCCTTCTTTGAAGGATACCTCTTTCGGCGAGTTGTCCCTTATCAACCTGGCTACCCATACCACGGGTGGAATGCCGCTGCAGGCTCCGGACCAGGTGAACACCGAGGCGAAACTGATGGACTACCTGCGCGCGTGGCATCCCCGGGAAAAGGCAGGCCAGGGGCGTTCGTACTCCAATATCAGCATCGGCACACTGGGGCTTATCGCCGCCAGGACAATGGGGGATAGCTATGCCAATTTGCTGCAGAAGGTTATCCTGCCGGAGCTGGGCATGAACCATACCTGGATCAATGTGCCCGATAAAGAGATGAAAAACTATGCCTGGGGGTACAACAAGCAGGATAAGCCGGTACGCCTCAATGCCGGCATATTGAGCGATGAAGCCTATGGCGTTAAATCCACCTCCGCCGATATGATTCGGTTTGTGGAAGCCAATATGAAGCAGGCGGGGGAGGGATCGGATGTGCAGAAAGCCGTTATTGAAACACACCGGGGTTATTTCTCCACGGCGCACTACACCCAGGACATGCTCTGGGAACAATATCCCTGGCCGGTGGCGCTCAGTACGGTTATGGCGGGCAACTCGAATGACATGACCTATAATGTCAATCCGGTTAAAATCATCACTCCCGCCACGCCTCCCCTGCAGGCGGTATTGCTGAATAAAACCGGCGCTACCGACGGCTTTGGCGCCTATGTAGCGTTTATTCCGGAGAAAAAAATCGGCATCGTCATGCTGGCCAACCGCAACTATCCGAATACCGAGCGAGCCCGGGCGGCGTGGCAGATCTTTAACGATATAACCAAGCAAACCGCGTTGTCTCGCTAAATCCGGCCCGGTGCCATCCTGCTTCACAGCGGACCCGGATGTGAAAGCAGGGTCGCCGGCGGTTTCGTGAGAGTCTACTTTTGTAAAGTCTCTACAGCAAAGCCTGCCGGGGGGATTACGCTGCTGGATATCCGTCAATCCATTGTAAACCGGCAGGCTAAGCTTATATGACCTACCTGAAAGCGTTCTTTATCGGTTTTATCTGCGTCATGGTTTTATCATTCGGGCAAAGCTGGTCCAAGGCAAAGCAGGGCGGGGAGGTATTTACCGGTCAGCATTGGTGGACGGCCCGGCGCGATTCCGCCGGCATTGCGCCGAATCCGGCGCAATTGCGCGATTTGGCGATAGTGCAGATCTATGCCGCGCCCACCTATGGATGGCGGGGCCTGGTGGCGGTTCATCCCTGGATCATCTTTAAAAAAGCGGGGGAAACCCGCTTTAGCCGGTATGATGTCATCAGCTGGGGCAGTGATGACGTGGTTCGCCGTGACTTCGCCCTCCCCGACGGCTACTGGTACGGCTCCCGGCCCAAGCTGTTGGTGGATCATCGCGGACCCCGCGCCGAAGCCATGATCCCGCGCATTGAGGCCGCCATCGGCAGCTATCCCTATCCGCATACCTACCATGCCTGGCCCGGCCCCAACAGCAATACCTTTATGGCCCATATCGGCAGAGAAGTGCCTGAACTGGGGCTGGATCTGCCGGCCAACGCCATCGGCAAGGATTATCGGACGTTGCTGCATCCCATTGGATTATCCCCGTCGGGCAGGGGCGTGCAGGTGTCGTTACTGGGCGTGCTGGGATTGACGCTGGGGGTGGAAGAGGGGGTCGAGGTCAATATTTTGGGATTTAATATGGGCGTTGATGTGATGTCCCCGGCGCTGCGTTTGCCTTTTATCGGCCGGCTTGGCTATGAAAAGGTGGCAAGGGATAAAACCTGAGTTTTGATCTTATCCGGCATCACGTAAATATATCGACATTTTGTTTTTCTATCGCCGCGGATCGAGGAACGGTATGATGACTTTTACCACGATCTCCCAAAACTAAAGCGAAAGGAGCATTGAGCATGAGCAATCAATCCGATTACGTGCCGCCGAAGGTATGGACCTGGAACAAGGATAGCAACGGCCGCTTCGCGAATATCAACCGCCCGGTTTCCGGGCCGACCCACGACAAAGAGCTGCCGGTGGGACGCCATCCCCTTCAGCTCTATTCGCTGGCGACACCGAACGGCGTGAAGGTGACGGTGATGCTGGAGGAACTGCTGGCTATTGGCCACAGCGGCGCGGAATATGACGCCTGGCTTATCAGGATCGGCGACGGCGACCAGTTCGGCAGCGGCTTCGTGGCGGTAAACCCGAACTCCAAGATCCCGGCTCTGATGGATCGCAGCGGCCCCGAGCCAATCAGGGTATTCGAGTCCGGCTCGATACTGTTATACCTGGCCGAAAAGTTCGGCGCATTTCTGCCAAAAGAGATCGGCGCGCGCACCGAATGCCTGTCATGGCTGTTCTGGCAGATGGGCAGCGCGCCCTATATAGGCGGAGGCTTCGGCCATTTTTATGCCTACGCCCCCACCAAGATTGCCTATGCCATCGACCGGTTCGCGATGGAAGCAAAACGCCAGCTCGACGTGCTCGACAAGCGGCTGGCGGACAATGAGTATATTGCGGGCAGTGAATATACCATCGCCGATATGGCTATCTGGCCGTGGTATGGCGGCCTGGTGAAGGGCTGGATATACGACGCGGCGGAATTTCTGGCCGTTCAGGACTATAAGCATCTCCAGCGCTGGGCCGACACTATCGAACAACGGCCGGCCGTGCAGCGCGGGCGGATGGTCAATCGAGTCTTTGGCGAGCCGTCAAGCCAACTGCACGAACGTCATGACGCCGCCGACTTTGAGACCAAAACCCAGGATAAGCTTGCCGGCCAACGCTAGCGGCCGGTAAACCGGATGGTCTCCTTAAGCCTGGGCGTGGCGAAATCGAGAAAGCTGCGCACCTTCAGCGGCAGGCGAGATTGTCCGGTATACACCAGCCACAGCGGCATCGGTTCGGCCTCATACTCCGCCAGCACCACGCAAAGCTTACCGGCCGCCAGGCCGTCGGCGGCCTGGTAATGAAGCACCTGTGTCAATCCGACGCCGGCGATGGCGGCATCCACCGCGGCTTCCGCCGAGGTGGGCGACAGGCGGGCACGGATGGGGGTGTTGACAACTGCGCCGGAGGCGGGGGATCGAAACCGCCAATGGGTGGACAAATTGACGTGATCCACGCCCACGCAAGGGCGCGCCGCCAGGTCCGCCGGGGTCTTGGGCGCGCCGTGCTTCTTGAGAAAATCCGGGCTGGCCACCACCATCCAGCGCAGCTCGCCGATGCGCGTTGAAGAGAGGTTGCCATTCCCCGGCGGACCTATGCGTACCGCCACGTCGATATGTTCGCTGATAAGTTCCAGACGGGCGTCCGACAGGGCAAGGCGCACGTTCACGTCAGGATACTGCGCCAGGAATGCGTTGATGATGGGCAGCACGTGCAGACGGCCGAAGGTCAGCGGCGCCGTGATCAACAGCTCGCCCTTGGGGGTGACGTACTCGCCGACGGCGCCGCGATCGGCCTCGTTCACCTGCTCAAGTATGCGCTTGGCGGCCTGAAGGTAGTCGGCGCCGGCATCGGTGAGCTCAAGGCGTCGGGTAGTGCGAACCAGCAGGCGCGTTCCCAGGTGATTCTCCAGCTCCCCCAGTTTTCGGCTCAGGGTCGGCAGCGGAATGTGCAGGTAACGGGCCGCCGCGGACAGCGTTCCGCGATCCACCACTTCGACGAAAATCGCCATCGCCTCGAGCTTGTCCATCCATTATTCCATTCACAGAGAATATGTTTCTCAAAAATAGCGGATTATTATTCATAACGGAAGGGACTATCCTACAGTTCTCGCAGTTAAGGCCGTGTGGCCGGTTCTGTTGGGTGGGCGCCCGGTGCCGACCCGGCAGGATTATTCAACGCTCTCAGGAGAAGACCATGGATTACATAAAACTCGGCCGAACCGGCCTCGACGTGTCGCGGCTGTGTCTTGGCTGCATGACCTACGGCGTGCCTGACCGTGGCGGTCACGAATGGACGCTGGATGAGGAAAAGAGCCGTCCGCTTATTCGCCGCGCGGTGGAAGCGGGCATTAACTTCTTCGACACTGCCAACGTTTATTCCGACGGCACTTCCGAGGAAATCGTCGGCCGGCTGCTTAAAGAGTTCGCGCGCCGCGAAGAGATAGTGATTGCCACAAAAGTGCACGGCCGCATGCATCCGGGACCGAACGGCGCGGGTCTCAGCCGCAAGGCCATCATGCAGGAAATCGACAATTCACTGCGCCGGCTTGGTACCGATTATGTCGATCTTTATCAGATTCATCGCTTCGACTACAGCGTGCCCATCGAAGAGACGCTGGAAGCGCTTCATGATGTCGTAAAAGCAGGCAAGGCCCGTTATATCGGCGCTTCCTCCATGTATGCCTGGCAATTCGCCACCATGCTCCATGTCGCCGAAGCCCATGGCTGGACGAAGTTCTCCACGATGCAGAACTATGTCAATTTGCTCTATCGCGAGGAAGAACGCGAAATGCTCCCGCTGTGCGAGGCCAAGGGCATTGGCGTGATCCCGTGGAGCCCCCTGGCGCGCGGCCGGCTGACGAGGCCATGGGATGACAGTACTAAGCGATCCGAGACCGACAAGTTCGGCAAGACGCTTTATGAACATACCGCCGATGCCGATCACCGGGTCGTCGAAGCGGTGACGGCGGTGGCGGAGGAACGCCACGTCCCCCGCGCGCAGGTGGCTCTTGCCTGGGTACTGGCTAAATCAGCGGTGTCCGCTCCCATTGTCGGAGCCTCCAAGCCAGGTCATCTTGACGACGCCGTCGCCGCCCTGAATCTGGTATTGAGCGCCGAGGAGATAGCCCGGCTCGAGGCGCCGTATGTTCCCCATAGCGTGGTAGGTTTCTCATAAGCCAGACTGGAATATGAACACTGGTTTTGAGGACGAGAATGACCGCCTGGGATAAAAAGCCGGGCGGTTGTATTCATCAGCCCTATGTTTAACGCCGGATATCATTATACTGTCCGGCCATAAAGATAATTGCGCGATAAGGGACCGGGGTCATGATGAATAACGATGTGCTGCGCAGCGTACGCTATATGCTGAATCTGCATAATGAACAGCTCCTGGGCATATTGGCGTTAGCGGAGTGCGTCATTACGCCGCAACAGATGGCCGGCTTCGTTAAAAAAGAAGAGGAAGAGGGCTATGCGCCCTGTCCGGACATGGTGATGGGCTGTTTTCTTCATGGCCTGGTGATTCATAAACGCGGCCGGGATGAAACGATGCCGGAAGCTAAAATTGAACGAAAAATCACCAATAATATTATCCTGAAAAAGCTGCGTGTCGCCTTTTCACTGAAAACCAACGACCTGCAGGACATTCTCCAGTCCCAGGACTTTCGCCTCTCCCTGCCGGAGGTGACCGCCATGCTGCGGTCTCCGGGGCATAAAAATTATCGGGTATGCGGCGATCAGGTCCTGCGTTACTTTCTTAAAGGACTGGCTGCCCGGCTTCGCAAAGCGGTATAGAGCACATATTGAATAATTATCCTTTTGTTTAGCGAAAGAATAATTTGTGTTGCTCTATGGCGCGGTGCATGAGGAAATATTCCCCGTGTTCTGCGATGCCCGATGAGATGATCTTCCAGCCGTGACGCTGGTAAAACGCCAGGGCTCGGCGATTTTTGGTCAGGCACTTCAGGGCCATCTTATCGCCGCACAGCGGATAGCAGGCTTCCAGCAGCGCGGTGGCCACCCCCTGCCGCTGCCAGGCAGGATCAACAAATAGATTGTGCAAAAAGCTGTCCGGCAGCCAAAGGGAGGCAAAGCCGACAATGTGATTTTGCTCTTCGGCCACCAAAATCTTTTCGCCAAATGTCGCACCGTCGAAATCCTCCAGATGCCACTGTCTGCCGTCCAGCCAGGTCCAGCATTTTTTGCGGGAAGAGAGGTACAGGGTGCGTAAAAAGGGTCGGTCTGATTCTCGATAAGTCCTGACAAGCACAGCTTCTCCTTACTGCAACTACCCGGTGCAGTGGATGGATTCTTGGGAAAGCACTCGGTGCTTAATTATATCAGACAATTTGTCAATAATTTGATGGTTGTGGCCCTTCCGGACCGAATCCGCGGTTTCGGCCGGTAACAACGGACCGCCGGGCGGCGGGAGGCGGCGACGGTATTAAGGTATCAGTGGGTCAATTTTCCTAACAGATAAGGATATCCCTTGTTCTATTAGTAGTTGCATCAATACCTGGCCTCTTATATTATCGAAAATCCTCTTGAAATTAACCTTTCAGCCAGTCATTAATTACCTGGCGGGAATATTAAATGATGAGTATTAGTTAATATTGCAGGCATAGATTATGGAAAAATCAGTTGAAAACAGCCAAGATGTTTTTATCACAGCCATGAAAAAAGAACTTAAGCTCTATCTTATCCAGATTTTCAAGAATACTCATGTTTTTTGTTTTGCTTACTTAATGATGAACAAATCACACAGTTTTCCTGCCTCTATAATATCCGATTATCCGGCGGGCTGGATTAATCAATATAAAAACCATGGCTATCAAAAAATTGATCCGGTCATGATCATCGCATGCCGGAAATTTTCGCCATTTATTTGGCCTGACAATCCGGCGATAATCCATCAGCACAGTTTTTTCAATCTGTCGAAATTTTATCGTCTGAACAGCGGTTATACCTTCACGTTGCATGACGGCGACGACAATCTGGCGACGCTGAGCCTCACCAATCGCACCGGCAGCTCGGATTTTTATCGTATCATCGAGCAAAATAAGGAAAAATTCCAGATGCTGTTGATTACCACCCATGAAAAAGTGATCAATTTTATGCGCGCCGAAATGCGCGCTATGCAGCCTTACGGCGGCCCACCCACCCATGCACTGCTATCGCCCAGGGAAAAAGAAGTATTATTCTGGGCCAGCGCGGGTAAAACCTATGGCGAGGTGGCCACTATTCTTACCATCAGAGAAGGAACGGTAAAATTTCATATAAGAAATATTATTGATAAGCTTGGCGTTGTCAATGCTAAACATGCCATTAGCCGTGCCATGGAGCTCAAGCTTTTCAGTTAATGCTTTATGAACGATAAGGTTGGATAATATTATCTTCGCTGGTCTTGTGTGTTCTGTTTTATTATCCAAAATAAAAATTATTTAATTTTTATTAAACCAGATCCATATATTGATGTGCTAATTACATTCATTTTCTCAGGGTTTCACCTCGGAAAGCTAAAACCTGATGTTTATTGTAGCTGCGTTTATACCCTCTCTTTTAATCTAATCGGACGGGATACCGGCGCCGCGAAGTTGTAGACAGTGTCGGTAATAGACATTGAAAATACAGCAGGAAGCAAATAGGATTGATTATATTACATGTGTAAAATTATTGCCTCTTATCTGCTTTTTTTATTCCCATTGACGGCCTTCGCCTCCAATGTTGTTGATAAAGAGGTGCTGCAACGCATTTTGAATAACGTTTCCCATGAGTGCCTTGGCAATCCGGCCTGGCCAATCTCCCTGCCGGTGGATAACGATCCCTGGCTCTTGGGCCGTCTCGAGGCCTTGGCCGAGTCGGGGCTGGTTCAGCCGGCCTGGCTTGATAATCGCCCCGTCTGGCTGTTGACCCCCACCGGCGCAGGTTCCTCGCCTCGCACCGGCGATGGGTGCATCGGCCGGATGCTGTTGCGGCATGGCTTGCAGGAAGTCCCCTGCGATCGTTGATCTTTTCTTCCCGCACCCGGATAATCAACAGACTTGACTCGGGGTGTCCGTTGTTACGCAGCGGACTGAGATTTAACCCGCATAACCTGATCTGGATAATGCCAGCGTAGGGAAGTCACGGCGTCCCTTCCTCCGGATCCCGTCTTCTTAAACGCCGGCTGGGAGCAATATGACTGTACAACCTATGGAATTTCCCGGCCTGACCGCGGCCGCCTCCCTTGATTTGCTTCGGCAGCATGCGCCGCTGGTGCATTGCTTGACCAATGACGTGGTGCAGGCTTTTACCGCCAATACCCTGCTGGCGCTCGGCGCCGCGCCGGCAATGGTGGTCGATCCGGAAGAGGCGGCGCAATTCAGCGCCGTGGCCGATGCCCTGCTGGTGAATATCGGCACGCTGCGCCGCCGCCAGGCGGAGGCCATGCTGGCCGCCGTCCAGGCCGCTAACGAGGCCGGCACTCCGTGGGTACTCGATCCGGTGGCGGCGGGACCTCTTGCCTATCGAACCGGGTTCGCCCATAGTCTCCTGCCGCTGCGCCCGGCCGCCATCCGCGGCAATGCCTCCGAGATCCTGGCCTTGGCCGGCGAGAGCGCTCTGGGACGCGGCGTGGACAGTGCCGATGATTCCAGCCTGGCCCTGTCCGCCGCCCGGAAGCTGGCCACGGACTATCACACGCTGGTGGCGGTAACAGGACGGGTGGATTTTGTCACCGACGGGGAGCGGATATGGTCCATCAATGACGGCCATCCGCTGATGACCCGGGTGACGGGGACCGGCTGCGCGTTATCGGCGGTGGTGGCGGCCTTTTGCGCGCTGCCGGGGGATCGTTTGTCGCACGTGGCCGCCGCCTGCAAAGTCATGGCCCGCGCCGGCCGGCTCACCGCGGCTGACGTCAAGGGGCCCGGCAGTTTTGCCGTGGATTTCCTTGATAGACTCTATACTCTCCAGGGAGAGCAGCTGCAATGAGCCGCATCCGGAATCTCTTGACCATCGCCGGTACCGATCCCAGCGGCGGGGCCGGCATCCAGGCCGATATGAAAACCTTTTCGGCCCTCGGCGCTTACGGCACCACGGTAATTACCGCCCTGGTGGCGCAAAATACCCGCGGCGTGCAATCCATCTATCCCATCACTCCTGAGTTTGTAGGTGAACAGCTGGACTCGGTGCTCAGCGATGTGCGTATCGACAGCGCCAAAATCGGCATGCTGGGGCAGGGGGATATCGTCCGGGTAGTGGCGGAAAAACTCCGGCGATATCCCATCCCCTTCGTGGTGCTGGACACGGTTATGGTGGCAAAAAGCGGTGATTTCCTGCTGGCGCCGGATGCGGTGTCGGCGCTAAGGGATGAACTGTTGCCGCTGGCATCCATCATCACCCCCAACCTGCCGGAGGCGGCGGCATTATTGAACTGCCCGCCGGCAGACGATGAAAGCGGCATGCGTGAGCAGGGCCGGGCGCTGCTGGCGTTGGGTTGCCGGGCGGTGGTGATGAAAGGCGGCCATCTGCATGGAGAATCCAGTCCCGATTGGCTGATTACCGCCGACGGGGAGCTGCGGTTCGATGCCCTGCGGGTCAATACCCGCCATACCCACGGCACCGGCTGTACGCTGTCCGCCGCGTTGGCGGCGTTGCGCCCGCAATATGACGACTGGGAGCAAACCCTGCGGGCGGCGAAAGCCTATTTGCAGCAGGCGTTGCTGCATGCCGATGATTTAGAGGTCGGGCAGGGGATTGGACCCGTCCATCATTTCCACCAGTGGTGGTGACATGCCGGTTAACACACCTTCGGCGTAGCTCAACAGCGAGCGGGCATATTGCAGATGGCGGGCGTCGAAGACGTTAAGCGGATAGTGTTTCTCGGCGCGGTGGGGACGAATGCGCAGCGAAGGCACGAGTTTGTCCTGCTTTTTATCCGGTACCGCGGTAAAGATATATCCCGGCTGCAGGCGGTTGTCTTCATCGCGCCATAATAACTGCAATGACGGATAGGGGGGGTTGGAACGGGCGATAAAAACGTTGCCGGACCAAAAGCCCTCGAACAGTCCGTCCTTTTGCAGGCGCTTCTCTTCGAAAACCGGTGCGTTGACCCATGCGGTCAATGCCGCAGGAGTAATGGCCTGTTCCAGCTGTTTCCACAGCGGGCAGCCGTTTTCCAATTGCCAGCAGGCTAAACCGATATAGTCGTTTAGCGCCTGCCAATCCTGTTCCAATTTAAGTTTTAACGACTTGTCGAACAGGTTGCGGTATTGGACGATGGGACTGCGCAGCTCACCGATGGTGTCATAGGTAATCAAGGTGGCATTGCGCGGCTTGCGGCGCAGCGATAACCAGAGAAATATTTTGGGGATGCGAAAGGCGATGGACTGCACGCTAAGACGGTATTGATTCTCCTTGGACAGCACAAAGCCGTTGGAGGTACCGCGCTTTTCGCGATAATTGTGAATCACCACCACGCTGTCTTCACCCATCCATCCGGTGACGTAATGTTCTTTATCGCTGTCGGTGAGCTTCAGGTCATCCACCATGGAGCAAATGTTCTTTTCGTCTAACGTCGACAGGGGATGTGTCTCTTTGGCGCTGTAATAAAGGCTTTCTGGCATGGGTAGGTCGGGTGAAAAAGCTTGCATTATAATTTCCTGGGTAAGCGATATGCCATATAACCTTCATCTTTCAAGTTGCAGCCGGCACAGCTGCAACTTGAAATCTATTGCGTACAGATTACCTTAAGTTGTTATACAAATTCTTTACCCACGCGCCTTTGACGGCCAATATTGTGCGTAAGATCAAAATCTTTATGCCAATAACGGGCATTGCGGCGGCAAACGGCATGAGAGCGCCGCCGGCAGCACTTTGATCCGGAATTTTTTTCCTCTCAGCGGTTCACCGTCCAGATTGAAGGTGACCTCATGGGGCGCGATTATCTCCAGCCAGGGCAGAGTGGCGGAAACGATATGCGGATTCTCGGTGTCGGTGGAGAGGCTATTGAGCAGTATTGGCAACCACTCTTCCACGGCGAAGATACGCAACTGCAGCTTACCGTCATTGATAAGCGCTCCCGGACATAATACCTGGCCGCCGCCGGCCTGCCGGCCGTTACCGATACCGATCACCAGGGCGTCGCCGGTCCAGCTGAAGCCGGGCCCGCGGATTTCGCAGCTATCGGCTTTCAAGGTGTCCATGCGCAGCAAACCGTGAATGAAATAGGATGCGCCCCCCAGCACCGATTTTAATTTCGCCGGTGTTTCGCTGGTGATACGGGTACCGAAGCCGCCGGTGGCCATATTGATGAAAAAACGATCCTGATTGACCCGGGCGAGATCGATATCCGTCGCTTTGCCCAGCACGGCCAGCGCCAGCGCTTTATCCAGCTCCGCCGGGATGGCGCAGCTTTGGGCAAAGTCGTTGGCGGTGCCCAGCGGCAGGATGCCGAGGCTTGGGCGGCCTTTTACCGGCAACAACGCCAGCGCGCACGCCACTTCATTGATGGTGCCGTCGCCGCCGCCGGCAATCACCGTTTGCACTCCCAGCTTGACGGCTTCTTCCACATAACGATGCACATCGCCGTGTTCCCAGGTTACGCGGACATACAGCGGATAGCCGTCGTGCCGCTGCTGCTGCACGGCTTGCCGGAGCTCTTCGTTGCCAGCGCTCTTGCCGTTTAAAATAATCAATGAAGCGGGTATGGGTGGCATGGCTGATTCCATTAATCCTGTCTGTTGATCTTAGGGCGGGAGAGATGTGGTCCCAGCCCGGCACGATGTTCAACGGCGGGCGTAGTGCCTTTATCTAGTTTAGATACTAACGTCGGCGTCGGGAAAGTCGAGGAACAAAACGCGTTTTGCCGCGGGCGGGTCAAAACCGTAAAGGAACGGCAATGCAAAATAAAAAGCCAGCTCAAGGGAGGATGAGCTGGCGAAAGAGGTGGTTCCTGGTGTAGCTGGGTCGTTATTATCCGTTTGGTTTCAGCAAGCGCATCATACGCGTTGCCAGCTAGGCGTATTGTGACACAATTCTAACTTCCGGATATTTCACGATCCTTAAGCGGCAGGGCAGCGGATTTACCGTGCGGATCGCGGGTGGTGGTGCCGTCCAGGTTCCTCAGCAGCAGTGCGAAACGGATATCCAGCGCTTCAGGCACCGGTAAATAGACGGTATGGCCGTTGCCGGGAGCAACCTGGGCGGCGTTTCCTTTAATATCGGTAATCTGTTCGAGGGTAAACGTGATATTGCCCTGGGGGGTCATCAATTCGACGCTGTCCCCCAGGGAGAATTTATTTTTCACCGCCACTTCCGCCAGGCCGTCGCGGCGGTGGCCGGTAAATTCTCCCACGAACTGCTGAGTGTCGGATACCGAATAACCGTAATCGTAATTTTGCTGGTCCTCATGGACATGGCGGCGAAGAAAACCTTCGGTGTAGCCGCGATGCGCCAGGCCTTCAAGGGTGCGCAGCAGTGTCGGGTCAAAGGGTTTGCCGGCGGCCGCATCATCAATCGCCCGGCGATAGACCTGGGCGGTCCGGGCGCAATAATAGAAGGATTTGGTGCGGCCCTCGATCTTCAGCGAATGCACCCCCATCGCCGTCAGCCGTTCCACATGGGCGATGGCCCGCAGATCTTTCGAGTTCATGATGTAGGTTCCGTGCTCATCCTCGAAGGCGGTCATGTACTCTCCGGGACGCTGCTTTTCTTCCAGCATGAAGACCTTGTCGGTGGGAGCGCCGATGCCAAGGGTAGGCTCGACGGCGGTGACCGGAATGGGCTCATATTGATGGACAATATTGCCGATATCATCTTCCTTGCCTTCCCGGACGTTATATTCCCAGCGGCAGGCGTTGGTGCAGGCGCCCTGGTTCGGATCCCGTTTATTGATATAACCGGACAGCAGGCAGCGGCCGGAATAAGCCATGCACAGCGCGCCGTGGACAAACACTTCCAGTTCGATATCCGGCACTTCCCGGCGTATTTCAGCAATCTCTTCCAATGACAGTTCACGAGACAGGATCACCCGAGTTAGACCGGCCTGCCGCCAGAATTTCACCGTTGCCCAGTTTACCGCGTTAGCCTGCACCGACAGGTGGATAGGCATTGCCGGAAAAGCCTGGCGCACCATCATGATAAGGCCGGGATCGGACATGATCAGCGCATCGGGGCCCATCGCCACCACCGGCTGCAGATCGCGGATAAAGGTCTTCAGTTTGGCGTTATGGGGCGCGATATTTACCACAACGTAAAATTGTTTCCCCAGGCTATGGGCTTCAGCGATGCCGATGGCCAGGTTCTCGTGGTTAAATTCATTATTGCGCACCCGCAGGCTGTAGCGCGGCTGGCCGGCATACACGGCGTCGGCGCCATAGGCAAACGCGTAGCGCATATTTTTCAATGAGCCGGCGGGGGAGAGGAGTTCCGGAATAAACATGTCTAATCTCGTCTGATGTCAAGTCAGTTTGCCCGGCGCCCGGTGAAAGACCGGGCGTCTGTGGGAAGGACGCGATTTTAGACCCGGAAGGGGAAAAAATCAGCAAAAAATGCATTGACCGCCCTGATCTTGAGCTTTCCGGGCGTTTTTCCGCTGATGAGGCGAGAGAGTACAACGGCAGACGGAGGTTATATCGCCGGAGTCACAAGGAGAGCCCCGGCGAAGCTATGCTCATAACGTCAAAATACCCTCAATGAGTCAAATCCATAATCTCTTCCGTGGCGGCGCATTCCATGGCCGCTTTGATACCTAGGCGAGCATCGGATTCGCTGCTGTAGGGGCCGCCTAATCCGAGAATCTGTTCATTTTTGCCCCGTAATATAAAATAGGGGTGCTCGTCGGTGCTCTTTTTAAGCTCGTAATTGTGTTCGTCCGGAGCGTTATAGCGGGCGAAGGTGATGGCATTCTCCGCGGACGCTTTGCTGCAAAACGTTTCGCTGGCAAGAATGATTTCACCATTTTTTCCTTTTAGTTTGAAAAGATAGTGTCCGTTCCTTACTTTTTGCAGCTCATAATGCACGGTAGCCATAGCGGGCCTCCTTTTAAACCGCCTGAACGCACTTGCGTTCACTTATCAGTATAGGAGAAGTCCGACAATATACCGTGGCTGAATCGGTTAAATTAGTTCACAGGGCTCTGCTTCCCAACGGTATCCCATACCGTAAACCGCACGTATGAAGGGGACATCTTCCGTCAGGCTTTCAAGCTTGCGGCGCAAGTTTTTGATATGGCTGTCAATGGTGCGGTCGGTGACCACGCGATAATCATCGTACAACTGGTTGAGCAGGGTTTCCCGCGAAAAAACCTTGCCCGGTTCGCTGGCCAGGATTTTCAGCAGCCGGAATTCCGCCGGGGTCAAGTCCAGCGGCATGGCGCGGTAGCTGGCTTTGAACCTGTTTTCATCAATCAGCAATGGACTGGGGGCGGGTAACGCGGCAGGGGGGCGGTAGCTGCGGCGGATAATGGCCTTAACCCGGGCCACCACTTCCCGCGGGCTATAGGGTTTGCAGATGTAATCATCCGCGCCGATCTCAAGCCCCAGAAGCCGATCGATTTCTTCGGTTTTTGCGGTCATCATGACAATGGGTACATCGGAAAAATGCCGGATATCGCGGCACAGGGAGAGGCCGTCGCGGCCGGGCAGCATAAGATCCAGCAATATCAGCGCCGGCGGCGACTGGTGCAGATAATCCACCACCTTATCGCCGCGGGTCAGCCAGTGGGTGTGAAAATCGGCCGCCTGCAGGTAATCCACCAGCAGCTGTCCCAGTTTGGGCTCATCTTCCACAATTAAAATGGTCAACGGTTGGGCGTCATGTTCAGTCATAAGATCCTGGCCGTTCTGGAATCCAGAGGTAATACTACCGCTATTTGCAGGCCGCCTAAAGTTGAATGTGCTGCGCTCAGATTGCCGCCGTGGGCCTCAACAATGTTTTGGCAAATGGGCAGCCCCAGGCCGGATCCGCCGCTGGAGCGATTGCGCGAGCCTTCGGCGCGGTAAAAACGTTCGAAAATCTGCGATAGCTGCGACTCCGCCACCCCCGGCGCGCTGTCTTGCCAGCGCAGGGTCAGTGAATCACCCTGGATAAGACCGTTGATAACCAGTCGTCCCGGCGGGTCGGTATAACGCAGGCTGTTTTCCAGCAGGTTATGGAACAGTTGGGTCAAGCGGTCCGGATCGCCGAATACCAAGGCCTGTTCGGGCAGCGACAGGGAAATATCCAGCCCCTTGAGACTAAACCTTTCCCGGCAGGCCGCCACGGCAATCTGCAGAAGATGTATGACGTCGACCCGGCTTTTGCGGTAGGCCAGAGCCCCCGAATCCGACAGTGATAATTGGTGCAAATCGTCCACCAGCTTCGTCAGGATCAACACCTCTCCCTGGAGCGAGGACAGGGAGTCGGCGGTAGGTTTTCTGACGCCGTCCTGCAGCGCTTCCAGTTCGCCGCGCAATATCGCCAGCGGAGTGCGTAATTCATGTGAGATGTCGGCCATGAATTCCCGCCGCATGGCGTCATTTTTTTCCAGCGATGCCGCCAACTGATTAAAATCGCTGGCCAATCGCCCCAGTTCATCCTGGGTATCGGCCATGACGCGGGCGGAAAAGTTGCCGGCGGCCAACTGGTGGGTGCCCTTTACCAACCGTTTGACGGGCGCCAGCAGACCGCGGGCGGTGAGCCAGGCCACCGCTGCCGCCAACAGGCCGGCCAGGGCGACAATCAGCCAGCTGGTGCGCTGCTGCTGTTTGTCAAAACTGATATCCGCCTCCCGCGTCAGCCGCTCCACCGGGGTCGACATCACCCAGCCCACCACTTCATCGTTGACGGTAATGGGCAGGCGCGGTCCTTCGTCGGGCAGGGGGCCGTCGGGACCCACCAGCTTGTGCAATTCCCCGTCAACTACCCAGATTTGGGTGCGCAGGCCGTGGGGGGGATAATTTCTCCCCTCATCGGGGTTTTGTTCAAACGAACGCAGCAATTGGTAGACGAACCGCTCATTATTGCGCAGGAAACCCCAGTTGCCGTGCAATTGATATTGCTCGGTCAAGGCATTGTCCAACAGCGCAATCCGCTGGTTATTGGTGCGTTTGATATAATCGATAAAGCCCCGTTCGAAACTCAGCCTTACGCCCCAATGCATAGTGATCACCACCAGCATGCACGTGGCGAAAATAGCAAGGAACAATTTAGCGGTAACGCCGAATTTCATGATGACCTCGTTAGCTTTTGTCTTCCTGTTCCGTCAGTACGGCATTTTTCACGGTATCCGGCGGTACCCTGAGAAAAACCAGCGCCGGCAGGGCGATAACCACCGCCATACAGAGGTAGGTGGCGATAAACACCCCGTGCATATTGGCGGGGCTGGTGGAGGGAGCGTGCGAGGCGACAAACAGGCCAAGCAGAATCCCCGCGGTGGTGACTCCCAGGCTCATGGACAGCTGCATGACCATGGACAACAAGCTGTTGCCGCCGCTGGCCAGGGTGTCCGGCAAATCTTTCAGCGTTAAGGTGTTCATGGAGGTAAAACGCATGGCGTTAACCACGCCCTGGAAAAACAGCACCACCGGTATGGCATAAATCCAGCCCATCAGCGCCACCAGCGGGAAAACCAGGTTGACGGCCGCCAGCGCCAGCGTCGCCCCGGTCAGCACGGCACGGTAACCGAAGCGGTTAACGATCTGCACGATCATGCGCTTGGTGCCCATGCTGCCTATCACCATGGGAATCATCATCAGACCCGCGTGAAACGGGGCGAAACCCACTCCCAACTGTAAAAACAGCGGCGTCATGAACGGCAGCATCCCGCTACCGATTCTCCCCAGCAGGCTGCCCAGCAGACCCAGAGAGAAGGTGGGGGTTTCAAACAGCTTGAGATTGAACAGGGCGTCTTCGTTACGTCTGGCGTGCAGCCAGTAGCCCAGCAGCGCCAGAACGCCCACCACCGCCAGCAGGGCGATATACCGCGGGCCGAGCTCCAGGCTCCGGCTCCCACCCAGGGCAAGGGTCAGGGTGGCCATGCCCACCGCCAGCAGCACAAACCCGAAAAAATCGAAGCCGCGGGTCTGCATGGTATAATTGGGCATCAGCAGCCAGGTTATCACCGCGCCGACGGCGCCCACCGGTAGGTTGATCAAAAATATCCAATGCCAGCTGGCATATTCCACCAGAAAACCGCCCAGGGCCGGTCCCAGCAGCGGGCCGACCTGCCCGGGCATGGTGACAAAGGCCATCGCCGCCATATACTGGGATCGGGGCACGATTTTCATCACCGTCAGACGCCCCACCGGCACCATCATCGCCCCGCCGATACCCTGGATAACCCGGGAAATCTCCAGTTCATGCAGGGTGGAGGAACGGGCGCACAGCAGCGACCCCAGGGTAAACAGTAAAATCGCGCTGAAGAAGACCTTTTTGACCCCGAAACGGTCCGCCAGCCAGCCGCTGGCCGGCAGCATCATGGCCACCGTCAGCACATAAGAGACGATTACCGAATGCATATGCAGCGGGTTTTCATGCAGGCTTTTCGCCATGGAGGGCAGGGCGGTATTGACGATGGTGGTGTCCAGCGTCTGCATAAAAAAGCCGAACGCGACTGTCCAAAGTTGCCAGTGTACCGACGCGGAAGGGCGGGGATCGGCGGTCGCTACGTGGTGTTGGAAAGGATGCCATCTCATGCGATCGTTACTCTTCTTTGGGGGTTGAGAAATGAGGAACCGTACGGCGCTTGATCCGTAATTTATCGAAAAACAGGTAAATGACGGGGGTGGTATACAGCGTCATCAGCTGGCTGACGATTAATCCGCCGACAATGGTAATGCCCAGGGGCTCGCGCAGCTCAGCGCCGTCGCCCCGGCTCAGAACCAGCGGCAGCGCGCCGAACAGCGCGGCCAGCGTGGTCATGATGATGGGCCTAAAGCGCAGCTGGCAGGCCTGGAAAATGGCGTCATGGGCGCTGATGCCGCTTTGCCGTTGGGCGGTGAGGGCGAAATCCACCATCATGATGGCGTTTTTCTTCACAATGCCTATCAGCAGCAGAATGCCTATCAGGGCGATTAAACTGAACGGCGCGTTAAAAAGCTCCAGGGCCAGCAATGCGCCGATTCCGGCCGAGGGCAGCGTCGACAGTATGGTCAGCGGGTGGACATAGCTTTCATACAGAATGCCGAGGACAATATAGACCGTCGCCACCGCCGCCAGAATCAGCAGCAGCTGGGTTTGCTCGCTCTGCTCGTAAGCCTGGGCGGTGCCGGAAAAACCGCCGCGCACGCTGGGGGGCACGCCCAGCTGCGTCATGGTCCGCTCGATGGCCGCCGTCGCGTCCGACAGCGCCACGCCGTCCGGCAGATTGAAGGCGATGGTGGACGAGGCGGACAGTCCCTGATGGTTCACCGCCAGCGGCGCATTGGCCGGCTGCCAATGGGCGAAGGACGACAGGGGAATCGGCTGGCCTTCGCTGTTATTCAAAAACATATGTTCCAGCGTACTAGGGTCCTGTGTATAGGGAGAGGCCACTTCCATCACCACCTTATATTGATTGAGGGGTTGATAAATGGTGGAGATCTGCCGCTGGCCGAAGGCGTTGTTCAGCAGATTGTTCACATCGGAGACTGACAGCCCCAGCCGCGCCAGCACATCGCGATCGTAAACCAGATCCAGCTCCGAGCCCTTATCCTGCTGGTCGGAGCTGATATCCGCCAACTGCGGCAGCGCCATCAGCGCTTGACGCACTTTCGGCTCCCATTCGCGCAAATCCTCGATATTGTCGGCCAGTAAACTGTATTGATAGCTGGCGTTGGCCTGGCGCCCGCCGATACGGACGTCCTGCACCGCCATGAGGAACAGGCTGGCGCCGGGCTCTTTCGCCAGCTTGAGCCGCAGGCGGTCGATAATCTGCTGCGCGCTGTCCTTGCGTTCGGACAGCGGTTTCAGTGAAATATACATCGAGCCGCTGTTGGTGCGCGAACCGCCGGTATAACCGGTAACGTTGTCCACCGCCGGATCCTCTCGGACGATGCGCATGAAATCCTGCAGCTTGCCGCGCATGGCCTGGAACGATATGCTCTGGTCGGCCTGGATAAAACCCAGCACCCGGCCGGTGTCCTGCTCCGGCAAAAAGGTTTTGGGTATGGCGATATAGAGCCAGATATTCAGCGCCAGGGTGGCGATAAACAGCAGCAATACCCAGCGGGCGTGGGTCAGTACCCATTGCAGCGAGCGGGCATAGCGCAGCTGCAAGGCTTGCAGCAAAGCGGCGAAACTGTAGCGGCGGGCCGCGGCGTGGGGACGGCTGCGCAATAACCGGGCGCACAGCATAGGCGTCAGCGTCAGCGATACCGCCAGGGAAATGGCGATGGCCACGGACAGGGTCACGGCAAATTCCCGAAACAGCCGGCCCGGTAAGCCGCCCATCAATAACAGGGGAATAAATACCGCAATCAGCGATAGGCTCATGGACAAGACGGTGAACCCCACTTCCCGCACCCCCAGCAGCGCCGCCGACAGAGGCTTTATGCCGTTTTCCACGTGGCGGGTGATATTTTCCATCACCACAATGGCGTCGTCCACCACAAAACCGGTGGCGATGGTCAGCGCCATCAGCGAAATATTATTCAGGCTGAAACCGCACAGGTACATGGCGGCGAAGGTTCCGATCAGCGATACCGGCACCGCCAGCGCCGGTATCAGCGTGGCGCGCCAGGAGCGCAGGAACAGCAGCACCACCAGGACAACCAGCACCACCGCTATTACCAATGATTGTTCCACTTCCGCCAGGGACGCGCGGATGGTGGGGGATCTGTCCTGGGCGACGGCCAGATCGATACCGGCGGGAATGGAGGCCCGCAGCGCGGGCAGTGAGTCGCGGATGGTTTTCACCGTCGAGATGATATTGGCATCCGGCGAACGCTGGATGGCAATCAATATCGCCGGCTTGCCGCCGGCCATGCCGGCGTTGCGCACGTCCTGCACGGAGTCTTTCACCTGGGCCACATCCTGCAGCCGCACGGCGCTATTGTCGCTGTAATGCACGATAAGCGGCTGATACTCCTTGGCGGTATGCAGGGCATCGTTGGTGCGGATTTGCCAGCGGGACTGCCGGTCTTCCACCACCCCCTGCGGGAGCCGGACGTTGGCCTGGCTAATGGCGTCGCGCACCTGGTCAAGGGTAACCCCCTGGTTGAACAGCGCCAAAGGATTTAGCTCCACCCGCACCGCCGGCAGCGAACCCCCGCCCACCGTGACATCGCCGACGCCCTCCATCTGCGAGATGTTCTGCGCCAGCTCGGTGGAGGCGATATCATACAATTGACCCTGGCTGTAGGTATCCGAGGTGAGGGTCAGGATCATGATGGGGGCGTCGGAGGGATTGACCTTACGGTACTGCGGCCGGCCGGGCATGCCGCTTGGCAGCAGGTTCTGCGCGGCGTTGATGGCCGCCTGCACGTCGCGTGCGGCGCCGTTGATATCACGATCCAGATCGAATTGCAGAATAACGCGGGTCGAGCCAAGGGTGCTGTTGGAGGTCATTTCGTTCACCCCGGCCACATGGCCCAGCGCCCGCTCCAGCGGCGTGGCCACCGAGGAGGCCATGGTATCGGGGGAAGCGCCCGGCAGCGAGGCCGATACCACAATCACCGGAAAATCCACCTGGGGCAGCGGCGCCACCGGCAATAGCCTGAAACCCAGCACGCCGCATAACGCAATGGCCAGCATCAGCAATAACGTGGCCACCGGGCGGTAGATGAACAGGGCGAGAAATTTCATACCGACTCCGGCGTTTCTTCCACC
This sequence comes from Sodalis sp. RH15, assembly GCF_047324255.1. Lineage (NCBI taxonomy): Bacteria > Pseudomonadati > Pseudomonadota > Gammaproteobacteria > Enterobacterales > Bruguierivoracaceae > Sodalis > Sodalis sp. RH15. The sequence continues at coordinate 4,449,494 of NZ_CP178738.1, read as the reverse complement.
TGGGGGCGGTTGCGCGACAGGCGATCAAACAGCAGATAAATCACCGGCGTGGTAAACAGCGTCAGCACCTGGCTGACCACCAGGCCGCCCACCATGCAGATCCCCAGCGGACGGCGCAGCTCGGCGCCGACCCCGGTGCTGAACATCAGCGGCAGGGCGCCGAACAGCGCCGCCAGGGTGGTCATCAGAATCGGCCGGAAGCGCAGCAAACTGGCTTGATAGATGGCATCGTAAGGCGTCATGCCCTTTTCCCGCTCGGCGGCCAGCGCGAAGTCTATCATCATGATGGCGTTCTTTTTGACGATACCGATCAGGAGGATAATGCCGATGATGGCGATGACGTCCAGTTCGTGGCCGGAGATAATCAGCGCCAGCAGTGCGCCCACCCCGGCGGTGGGCAGGGTGGAGAGGATGGTAACCGGGTGGATAAAGCTTTCATACAGCACCCCGAGCACGATATAAACCGCCACGATGGCCGCCACAATCAGCCAGACGGTGCTGTTCAGCGCCGCTTGGAACGCCATGGTGCTGCCCTGGAAGCGGGTGCTGATGGTGGCGGGGAGCTCCAGCGACTGCTCGGCCTGTTTGATGGCGGATACCGCTTCTCCCAGCGAGTAGCCCGGCGCCAGGTTGAACGAGACGGTGGCGGAAGGGAACTGCTCCTGATGGTTTATCGACAGCGGCCCCAGGCGCTGCTGCACGCTGGTGATGGCGCTCAAGGGGACAATATTGCCATCGCTGCCTTTCAGGCGGATATCCGCCAGCGCCGCCAGGCCGGGGCTGGCGTCGGTGTCATGTTGCAGCACCACCCGGTACTGGCTGGCCTGGGTGTAAATCGTTGAAATCAATCGCTGGCCGAACGCGTTGTACAAGGCATTGTCCACATCCGTCATGCTGATGCCCAGGCGGCTGGCGCTGTCGCGATCCACCCTGATATAGGCTTCCAGGCCCTGGTCCTGCAAATCGCTGCCCACATCCCTTAGCTGCGGCAGGGCCTGCAGGCGTTCCAGCAGTCGCGGCACCCATTTATTCAAATCCTCCAGGGACAGGGACTGGAGGGTAAACTGATATTGGGTATAGCTGAGCTGGGTATCAATGGTGAGATCCTGTATCGGCTGCAAATAGAGCCGGATGCCGGTTAATCCGTCGACGGCCCGCTGCAGCCTGGAGATAACCACATCCACACGATCGGCCCGCTGTCCCAGGGGTTTGAGATTGATCTGCAGCCGGCCGCTGTTCAGCGTGGCGTTGGTGCCGTCCACGCCGATAAGGGAAGAGACGCTTTCAACCGCCGGGTCGCGCATGATGGTGGATACCACGGCCTGCTGGCGCCGGGCCATGTTGCTGAACGAAACGCTCTGCGCGGCCTGGACCGTTCCCTGGATGACGCCGTTGTCCTGGGTGGGAAAGAAGCCTTTCGGAATGAACAGATAGAGCAAAATCGTCAGGGCCAGCATGCTCAGGGCCACCACCAGCGTTTGCCAGGGATGGCGAAGCACCTTTTCCAGGGAGCGGCCGTAACCGGCCACCACCCGTTCAAACAGCCGCTCGCTGGCGCGGGTAAACCGATTCTGCCTGCGCAGCGATTCGTAGCTCAGCATGCGAGCGCACATCATCGGCGTCAGCGTCAGCGACACCACGGCGGAAATCAGGATGGCGATGGCCAGGGTGACGGCGAATTCCCGGAACAGCCGGCCGACGATATCGCCCATGAAGAGCAGCGGAATCAGTACCGCGATCAGGGACACCGTTAATGAAATAATGGTAAATCCGATTTCCCCGGCGCCTTTCAGCGCCGCCGCCAGGGGCTTTTCCCCCTGTTCGATGTAGCGGGAGATATTTTCAATTACCACGATGGCGTCATCCACCACAAACCCGGTGGCAATGGTGAGCGCCATCAGCGTCAGGTTATTGATGGAGAAGCCCAGCATATACATCACCGCAAAGGTGCCCACCAGGGAGAGCGGCACGGCCACCGCCGGGATCACCGTTGCCGCGGCGTTGCGCAAAAACAGGTAGATCACCATGACCACCAGGGCAATGGACAGCAGCAGTTCAAACTGTACGTCGCTGACCGATGCGCGGATATTGACGGTACGATCCGCCAGCAGCGATACGGTAACGGATTTGGGCAGGCTGGCGGTAAGGGCCGGCAATAAAGCGCGGATATTGTCGGCGGTGGTGATGACGTTGGCGCCGGGCTGACGCTGGATATTCATTACGATGGCCGGCTGGCGATTGGCCCAGGCGCCCAGATAGACGTTTTCCGCTCCCTGTTCGATGGTGGCCACATCCCCTAACCTGACCGGGGCGCCGTTCTGCCAGCTGATAATCAGCCGGCGGTAATCATCGGCGGATTTCATCTGATCGTTGGCGGACAGGGTCACCGACCGCTCAGGCCCGTCCAGACTGCCTTTGGGCGTGTTGACGTTAGCGTCCGCGATGGCGGTGCGCACCGTTTCACTGTCCAGGCCATAGGCCGCCAGCGCCTGGGCGTTCAGCTTTACCCGTACCGCCGGACGCTGCCCGCCGGATATGGACACCAGGCCGACGCCGGTAACCTGGGAAATCTTTTGCGCCACCCGGGTTTCCACCATGTCTTCCACCTGGATCATCGACATGGAGGTGGAGGTGACCGCCAGGGTCATGATGGGCGGGTCGGCCGGGTTGACCTTGCTGTACACCGGCGGATTGGGCAAATCGGACGGCAGCAGGTTGGTGGCGTTATTGATTGCCGCCTGCACTTCCTGTTCGGCCACGTCCAGCGGCAGCGACAGCTGGAATTGCAGGACGATGACCGACGCGCCGCCGGAGCTTCGGGATGACATCTGCTGCAGTCCCGACATCTGGCCGAACTGGCGCTCCAGCGGCGCGGTGATGGCGGAGGTTACGACATCCGGACTGGCGCCGGGGTACAAAGTCACCACCTGGATGGTGGGGTAATCCACTTCCGGCAGCGCCGATACCGGCAGCGTCCGATAGCCGATGATGCCGGCCAGCAGAATGGCTATCATGAGCAGCGTAGTGGCCACCGGCCGGAGTATAAACAGCCTTGAGGGACCGCCGTTGTGGCTGGGCAAAACCTCCATCAGGACTTTTCTCCCCGGTGTTTCGGTATATAAACCGGGGATGTTTCCGTATTGACCGGGGATACCACTTCAACTTTGGCGCCTTCGGTCAGGCGATCGATGCCGTCGGTAACCACCCGCTGTCCCGCTTCCAGTCCGGCGGTAATCACCACCTGCCGGCTGTCCTCCATACCGGTGGTGACGCGATGCTGGCTGACCTGATTATCATCATTCAACACCCAAACGAAATGCCCGTCGTTATTCATTTGCACCGCGGCGGGAGGAACCACCACCGCATTTTGCAGGGTATCCACTTTCATCCGTATATTGACGAATTGATTGGGGAACAGGCTGTCGTCGGTATTGTCGAAACGCGCTTTCAGTTTCACCGTGCCGGTGGCGGTATCAATCTGGTTATCCAGGCTCAGTAATTTACCGTCGGTGAGCTTTTGCTTATTGGTGCGATCCCAGGCTTGTGCCGGCAGTACGCCGTTTTTTTGCCCCTTGATAACCGTAGGGATATCGTTTTCTGGCAGAGTGAACACCACGTCGATGGGCCGGGTTTGGGTTATTATCACAATGCCGGTGGTATCGGCGCTGGTAATATAATTGCCCACATCCACCTGTCGCAGACCCACGCGTCCGTCGATAGGCGCGGTAATGCGGCTGTAAGCCAGCTGCAGCTCGGCGCTGGCCACCGCCCCTTGGTCTACCTGGATCTGGCCTTCATATTCATTCACCGTGGATTGCTGGGTATCCATCTGCTGGCGGGAGACCATACTGGTTTTCACCAGATTCCGGTAGCGGGTCAAGTCCTGCCGCGCGTTGGCGAGGGTGGCCTGATCTTTGGCCAACTGCCCCCTGGCCTGCTGCAACGCCACGTCGAACGGCCGGGGATCGATTTCCGCCAGCAAGGTTCCGGCCTTCACCCACTGCCCTTCGTCAAAATGCAGCGCCATAAGCTGGCCGTCCACGCGGCTGCGCACCGTCACGGTTGCGGCGGCGGTAACCGTGCCCAGGCCGGAGAGATAATAGGGCACTGACTTTTGCTGCGCCTGCGCCGCCTGAACCGGCGGCAAAGCCTGCTGCTGACGCCGTCCGCCGCCCTGTTGGGCGGCGTGTTGCCGTTCGCCGCCGTGATGGCGTCCGCCTTCCGCCGTCGCGGGTATGGACGGCTGATGGAAATGACGCCAGACCACCACGGCGCCAATGACAATAATCAATAGCACTACTGTTAAGCCAAGTAAGCGTCCAATGCGTTTACCCTTCATTGATATCTTTACCTTCACGTCATGCGAGCAGGGCACAAGGATCGCATGTCCCTGCGAAAAGGGAAATTCCTATAGTTATTTTAGTCAGAAATGGGCCGGTAAATATGGAGGAAGTATGGAGGTACCGTCAGGGTAGGCCGTGAATCTGTCAGCGGCGCGCCGAAAGCGCTGACAAAAGCGTTTATTACCGGAACGGCGCGATGGTTTTAGCCGAACCGGTAGTGATGTTTTGGCAGACGACGCTGCGTTCAGTATAATGACATTGCCGTCGCCCGTGGCTATGCGCTGATGCTTTCACTCTTTTGTTTGAGTAAATCATCAAATAATCTCTCGATTTTTTTCATTTGCTGTAAAAATTCAGTTGGGGACAGAACATGCTGTTTACTGCTCATATAGGCTAAAGCCAGCTCTTTTGCCTGATAACGAGAGAATGTATACATATACCAGTCCTTATTAATATTTGTCAGAATGTTCAGTTAGTTATAAATGAACTCGATTATATATGCCAACATTGACCATTTACGGTTAACTGCCGAACCACATTCACCCATCCTGAAACGCCTTTTCCTATAAGGCAGGATTGACGGTGTATTCCCTCTCGCTCTGGGACCAATGTAGGAGTAACAGCATTTTTTTACCAACTGGTTATACAAATAGAATCGATTGCTGAAATATTGCGATAAGGGCCCGGAAAACCGGTTGGCCTGCCGCGCTTCATTGACGGCGGGCTATTTCGCAGGGTATGGGATTAACGGTTTTCAAATGAAGGTCGATTTTCTTGGAAAATGAATAATATTAGTGTGTCTCTTTAAAATTTATTTATTTTCAGTCAATTCGATTTCCATGGCGGTAGCGTCCCCATTCCTCTGGCAAGGGTTGGCAATGGGGACCAAGCGATAGTGATGGAATATTATTGCGGCGCCGAAACGTCGATATCGCCGAAATATTTATGCGCCAGGATTTTAATCGTACCCTGTGCTTTTACCTTGGCGATAGCCGCGTTCAACTGCCGTTTCAAGGCATCATCGCCTTTACGGACACCAAAAGCGATACCGCTGCCAAGAATGCTATCGTCGCTCACCGCATCGCCGACAAAAGCGAAACCTTTGCCCTGCGGCTGGGCCAGGAAACCGGACTGGCCGGCCGGCGCCAGTACCAGCGTGCTATCCAGGCGGCCGGAAGCCAGATCCATATAGACCTGGTTTTGATCCTGGTAGGACACCACATGGACGCCCTGGCTTGCCCAATGGGCATTGGCATAGGATTCCTGAATGGAGCCCTGCAGGACGCCGACGTTTTTGCCTTTCAGCGCCTCGGGGGTGGCGGTTAATCCGCTGTCGGCGCGGGCAATGAGCTTTGTCGGCACGCGATATATCACATCGGTGAAATCGATGGCCTGCCTGCGTTTCTCCGTGACGTTCATCGCCGAATTGATGGCATCGAATTTGCGGCCCTGCAGCGCCGGGATCAGGCCGTCAAATGAGGTATCCAGCCATTGGCACTTTGCTTTGGCGGCCTGGCAGACGGCATTGCCTAAATCGATATCGAAACCTTGCAGTTCGCCGGTGGGGGATTTCGATTCAAAGGGGGGATAAAGCGCTTCGAGGCCAAAACGGATCGTTCCTTCGGCGGCCAGCGCCGGCAAAACGGCCAATCCACAGGTAATGAGCACTAAGGCGGAAAATTTATTCATTTTAAGTCCTGTTAAAGGTCAATGGTCAAAGGTAAATACGATGCTTCTGGATAAAGATCGCGATTCCTCAGACGGTGCCCCAGGCGCACAGCCGGCGCGCGCCTTCGAGCAATGTCTCGTCGTCCTTGGCAAAGCTGAGCCTTATCATGCCGGTCTCGGTGCCGTCACTGTAAAACGCCGACAAGGGTATGGAAGAGACTTTCGCGTCCCGTATCAATCCCACGGCCATGTCATTATCACTCATAGAGGAAAAATGGCGAAAGCGCGCCAATAGGAAAAAACTCCCTGCGCTTGGCATCACATGGAAAGGCGAGGACGCCAGCGCCTGCGTCAGCAGGTCGCGTTTGTGCTGGTAAAATGCCGGCAGGCGCAAATAGCTGTCGGGGTTTTCCAGCGCCGTGGCGAAGGCGTATTGCATCGGCGTGTCGGCGGCGAATACCATGAACTGATGCACTTTGCGGATCTCCCACATGAGCTCCGCCGGCGCCAGACAGTAACCCACCCGCCAGCCGGTGACGCCGTAGGTTTTGCCGAAGGACGACACCACCACGCTGCGCGCGGCGAGAGCCGGGTAGGCGGCCATGCTCCGGTGGGGCTGGCCGTCGAATACCATATGCTCGTACACTTCATCGGAGAGAATCAGGATATCCGTATTCTCGGTCAAGGCGGTGAGCCGACGGATATCCTCTTCGCTAAAAGCCATGCCGGTGGGATTGTGGGGACTGTTGACAATGATCATCCGGGTGCGGGACGTAACGGCCGCGGACACCGCGTCCCAATCGATACGCAGGTCGTCAAGGGAGATTTTCACCGGCACCGGCACCGCCCCCTGCAGGCGGGTGATGGGCGCGTAGCTGTCGAAGGCCGGCTCGAAATAGATGACTTCATCCCCCGGATGGACCAGGGCGCTTATGGCGCTGTATAGCCCCTGGCTGGCGCTGGCGATAATGGTGACCTCCCGTGCGGGGTCGTAATGACCGCCGTACAGTCTCGCCACCTTTTCCGCCAAGGCTTCGCGCAGCGCCGGCAGGCCGGTCATCGCCGAATACTGATTATGTCCGGCGCGCATGGCTTCGGCGGTGTAGTCCACCAGTTGGGGATCGCAATCGAAACTCGGCGAGCCCGCGGCGAGATTAACGGCATTATGTTCGGCGCTCAACTGGCCGATGGTGGTAAATATGGTGGTGCCGACGTCAGGCAGCTTAGAGCGGGCGGGAATAACGCTCTGCATGGAATGGTCCCTCTATGGATACCGGCCGGGGGCAAAATACCGGGGGTAAGGTTGTGTAATGGACAATGTTCAACGATTAAGCAACAGATCCCACCGGCGGACAATGGATAATTCATCATGGTTGCCATGTTGCGGGATCATGGCTCCAATGGCAGTATGGCCTTGGACCGGGGTGATCTTTATTGTCATGGAAAAATTATAGCGGGTAGGGTCATGGGCGCACTTCCTTCACTGGATGTATTGAAAACCTTTGTGATTGTGGCGGAACAGCTGAACTTCACCCATGCGGCGCAGCGGCTGCATATTACCCAGGGGGCGGTCAGCCGGCAGATTGCCGGCCTGGAGCGGCATCTGGGGGCCGCGCTGTTTATCCGGCGGGCCCGCGGGCTGGTGTTAACTGCGCGAGGCGCCGCATTATTGGCCCCGCTGCAGCAGGCTATGGCACAAATCGATACCGCCCTGGACGGGTTCAACGCCAAGCCGGATACGCTGCGGGTTAAATGTCCCACCTGCGTCATGCGCTGGCTGCTGCCAAGGGTAATCCAACTGCAGGCCGGGCATCCGGAAATCGACATCGCGCTGACCACCTCCATCACCCACGGCGTGGATTTTCGCCATGAGCATTTTGATGCGGCGGTGCTCTATGGCCGGCCGGCGGATAAACAGCTGTGCGCCATCCATTTGTTCGACGAGGTGCTGACGCCGGTGTGCGTGCCGGAACTCTGGCGGGAAAACGCCGCCATCGCGGACGGACTGGCGGATAAAACCCTGCTGCATCCCACCCGCGACGGACGCGACTGGCTGGCGTGGCTGAAGGCCGCCGGCCGGGACGGCCTGCCGGCGGCCAAGGCGCAGCATTTCGATACCCTTGATTTGGCCATGACCGCGGCCATACAAGGCTATGGCATCGCCATAGGCGATCTGTGCCTGATTGAGTATGAGCTGCAGGCCGGCCGTTTAATCACGCCGTTTTCCCACTGCCTGCGAAGCGGCGCGGCCTATTATCTGGTCTTTCCCGAACAATCCGCGCTATCGCCGGCGTTGCGGCTGCTGACGGAGTGGCTGCAGCAGGAAGCGCGGCACAGCCGGCAGCGCCAGCGGGACATTATGCCGGACGACGAGAATCTCGTTTCCATAGCCGGTAATACTTGGTAAAACAGATTAATACCCGCGGGCGCAATAACGTTTTACACTTCCCATATCAACATGACAGATCAAGGAGAGAGTATGAAAACCAGAACGCTGGGCCGTTCAGGCATTGCCGTTCCCAAACTCTGTTTCGGCGGCAACGTCTTCGGCTGGACCATCGATCAGGCCGCCTCCTTTCGCATCCTCGATGCCTTGGCGGAAAGAGAACTTAATTTCATCGACACCGCGGATGTGTATTCCGCCTGGGTTGACGGCAACCAGGGCGGCGAGTCGGAGACTATCATCGGCAATTGGCTGAAGAAAACCGGCAAGCGCGACGGGATTATCCTCGCCACCAAAGTGGGCAAGCCGATGGGCGCGGGTAAAGAAGGACTGTCGGCCGCCTATATCAAGCAGGCGGTGGAGGCTTCTCTGCACCGGCTGCAAACCGACTATATCGATTTGTACCAGTCCCATTCCGATGACGAATCCGTGCCGTTGGAAGAAACCCTGGGCGCGTTCGACGCGTTAATCAAAGAGGGCAAGGTGCGGGCCATCGGGGCATCCAATTATTCCGGCCCCCGGCTGGCGCAGGCGCTGCGCATCAGCGAACAGAACGGGCTGGCACGCTACGAAACCCTGCAACCGCAATATAACCTCTACGATCGGCAGGAGTATGAGCAGGATCTGGAGCCCGTTGTCACCGCCCACGGCGTCGGCGTCATTAACTACTACGCCCTGGCCAGCGGCTTTCTGTCCGGCAAATACCGCGCCAAAGAGGACGCCGCGAAAAGCAAACGGGGCGAGAAGGTCATCAGCACCTATCTCAATACCCGCGGCCTGCGTATCCTGCATGCCCTGGATGCGGTGAGCGAGCGCTACCGGGCCACGCCTACCCAGGTGGCACTGGCCTGGCAGATACAGCGGCCCGGCATCACCGCGCCCATTGTCAGCGCCACCTCCCTCGAACAGCTGGAGGAAGTGGCGAATGCCTTGACCCTGACCCTGCGTGACGATGACTATGCGTTACTGGAGCAGGCCAGCGCCTGGCGGTAATCCCTTTCCCAGTGAGTACGGTATCTCGAGCCCCGACCGTTTGCCGGGGACATGATTAACCCTCTTTTTGCGATGACTTCTTTGAGACCTTTTCTTTGAGACAAGAGTTGAGGCGAGAGTCGAGGCGAGACTTAAGGACAAAATGCACCCTGGCGCAGCAAATGATGAAATGCCGGTGAATCGGACAGCTGATGACGAGGCGGCCGGCTGGCTTGGCCGGTTGGATCTGACCTTTGCTCGCCGCGGCCGGCGTACGGCGATGATCCGGTGCGCCCATAGCGGCCCCTTCACCGTACAGCGCGCGTTTTACCCGGAAGAGGACCATCCCCATGTCTATCTCCTGCATCCGCCGGGCGGAGTGGTGGGGGGCGACCGGCTTGAGCTGTCGGTGCGTCTGGAACAACGCAGCCATGCCGTGATGACCATGCCGGGGTCGACCAAATTTTACCGCAGCGCCGGAGCCGAGGCACGGCTGACGCAAAAATTCTCCCTTGAAGAGGACAGCGTGCTGGAATGGCTGCCGCAGGGGAATATTCTATTTCCTGCCGCCAATGTTGCGATAAACAGTGAATTTACCCTGCAAGCCGGCGCGCGTCTGCTGGGATTCGAGACCTTTTGCCTGGGGCGCCCGGTGATGGGGGAAAGTTTTCATCGCGGCCGATGCCACAGCGTGCTGCGTATCCGCCTCCCCGGGTCGGCGGGGCTTTATGAACGGCTGGGCATCGAGGGGGGCAAACTGGATAAATTGGCCGGTTATCCCCTGATCGGCACCTTTTTCGCCGCGCCCGCCAGCGGTGAGATGCTGGATAACGTCCGCGTTTTATTATCCCGCTCAGCGCTGCCGGCAGCGGGCGCCACGCTGGTGGACCAGCTGTTGATGGTGCGGCTGCTGGATAATGACAATCAGCGCTTGCAGGAGATTCTGCACGGAATATGGGCCCTGCTAAGGCCGCTAATGCTGGACCGGCAGGCGGTGCCGCCGCGCATCTGGTCCACCTGAATGCGTGACATGCCCCCGGATGGTGCAAATCGTCGCCGCTGCGCCGCCATGGTGCGGCGGCTGACCTGGAACCGTGCCTGGCGGGATGATAACCGCCCGTTATCGCTGGCGTGATATTTGCAATGCTATGGTTTTGGCCAGGGTTCTGGTGCGACAGGTTTTTTCTCATAAAAAACAATTGGGCGACTTTAGGAGCAAGATATGGAGCTGTCCCCGAGAGAGAAAGATAAATTGCTGCTGTTTACCGCGGCGCTGCTGGCGGAGCGCCGCCGCGCCCGCGGCTTGAAACTCAACTATCCGGAAGCGGTGGCCCTTATAAGCGCGGCTATCCTGGAAGGGGCCCGCGATGGTTTGACGGTGGCCGAGCTGATGAGCGCCGGCCGTGAAGTCTTGACCCGTGACGATGTGATGGAAGGGGTGCCGGAAATGATCCCCGATGTGCAGGTTGAGGCCACCTTTCCGGACGGAACCAAACTGGTGACCGTTCACGACCCCATTATCTGACAGGATATTTATCATGATTCCAGGTGAAATGCGTATCGCCTCCGGTGACATCGACCTGAATGCCGGCCGGCCGCGAATCTCGGTAACGGTGGCCAATCACGGCGATCGGCCGGTGCAGGTGGGTTCCCATTACCATTTTTTTGAAGTCAATCCGGCGCTGCATTTCCATCGCGGGCCGACTCGGGGTTTCCGGCTGGACATCGCCGCCGGTACCGCGGTGCGCTTCGAACCGGGCCAGTCCCGGGACGTTGAACTGGTGGCCTATGACGGCCGGCGCGAAGTATACGGTTTTCGCGGCGAGATAATGGGCAAGCTGGAGCCATCCTCATGAGCAAAATCTCACGGCGCGCTTATGCCGAAATGTTCGGTCCGACCCAGGGCGACAGGGTGCGGCTGGCGGATACCGAACTGTGGATTGAAGTGGAAAAAGATTTCACCGTTTACGGCGAAGAGGTGAAGTTCGGCGGCGGCAAGGTGATTCGCGACGGCATGGGACAAGGCCAGATGACCTCGGCGTTTTGCGCCGATCTGGTGCTGACCAACGCGCTTATCATCGATCACTGGGGCATCGTCAAGGCGGATATCGGCGTTAAAGACGGCCGTATTATGGCTATCGGCAAAGCCGGCAATCCCGATATACAGCCGGGAGTGACCATTGCCATCGGTCCGGGTACCGAAGTGGTGGCGGCGGAAGGCAAAATCGTCACCGCCGGCGGCATCGACAGCCATATACATTTTATTTGTCCGCAGCAGGTGGAAGAAGCCATTTGCTCCGGCGTGACCACCATGATCGGCGGCGGCACCGGGCCGGCGGCCGGCACCAATGCCACCACCTGTACGCCGGGGCCATGGTATCTGGCGCGTATGCTGCAGGCGGCGGACGCTTTGCCGGTGAACATCGGGTTTACCGGCAAGGGCAACGCTTCCCGGCCGGAAGCCCTGGCGGAGCAGGTGGAAGCCGGCGCCATCGGCCTGAAGCTGCATGAGGACTGGGGATCAACGCCGGCGGCCATCAACTGCTGCCTCGGGGTAGCGGATGAATACGACGTCCAGGTGGCTATCCATACCGATACCCTGAATGAAGCGGGGTTTGTGGAAGATACCCTGGCGGCCATCGGCGATCGCACCATTCATACCTACCATACCGAAGGGGCGGGGGGCGGACATGCGCCCGACATCATCCGGGTGTGCGGCTACGGCAATATCCTGCCGTCCTCCACCAACCCCACCATGCCCTATACCGTCAATACCATCGACGAGCATCTGGATATGCTGATGGTCTGCCATCATCTGGACGCCGGCATCGCTGAAGACGTGGCCTTTGCCGAATCGCGCATCCGCCGGGAAACCATTGCCGCGGAAGATATCCTGCACGACCTGGGCGCCTTTTCCATGCTGTCGTCTGATTCCCAGGCCATGGGCCGGGTAGGGGAGGTTATCCTGCGCACCTGGCAGGCGGCACACAAGATGAAGGTGCAGCGCGGCCCGCTGGCGCCGGATACCGAGCGTAACGACAATTTCCGGGTGAAACGCTATATCGCCAAGTACACCATCAACCCGGCCATTACCCATGGCATCTCCCATGAGGTGGGGTCAATCGAACCGGGGAAACTGGCGGATCTGGTGCTGTGGTCGCCGGCGTTTTTCGGCGTTAAGCCCGCTTTGATCATCAAAGGCGGCATGATTGCCATGGCGCCGATGGGGGATGCCAACGCCTCCATCCCCACGCCGCAACCGGTGCATTACCGGCCGATGTTCGGCACGCTGGGCAATGCCCGCCACGCCACCCGCATGACCTTTTTATCCCAGGCGGCCTGCGGCAACGGACTGGCCGGTCGCCTGGGGCTGGCCAGCCTGATAGGGGAAGTGCGGGCATGCCGGCAAGTCAGGAAAGCCGATATGATCCATAATCATTGGCAGCCGACCATCGATGTGGATGCGCAAACCTATCAGGTGCGCGCCGACGGACAGCTGCTGGTGTGTGAGCCGGCGAGCGTTTTGCCCATGGCGCAACGGTACTTTTTGTTCTGATGCGTTTTTTCGAGTGCGGCGATTGCCTGTGCAAACCGTGTTGATTCGATCTTTTTATACCCGACTTTTAACAGAGCCAGAGAACCCGGATGATAGTGTTAACAAAACGTCTCGATCATGCCCATGACACCACCGCTACCCTGACCATCGATTTGGATACCCGGTTGAAAAGCCGGGCGCAGGTTATGCTCGATGACGGCCGCGAGGCCGGTTTGATGCTGCCGCGGGGGCAGATCCTGCGCGGCGGCGAGCTGCTGTCCACCGAGGACGGCGCCGAGGTGGTGCGCATTATCGCCGCGGTGGAAACCGTCTCCACCGCCTACGCCGCGAATCCGCTGCTGCTGGCGCGCCTGTGTTATCACCTGGGCAACCGCCATGTGCCGCTGCAAATCGAGCAGGGCTGGGTACGATATCAGCACGATCACGTGCTGGATGACATGGCGCGGGGATTGGGGGCGAAGGTCGGCACTGAACAGGCGCCCTTTGAACCGGAGGCCGGCGCGTACCAAAGCGCGCCGCACGGCCATCATCATCACTGACATGCCTGATCTGGCGCTGCTGCGCCTGCTGCAGTTAATCAGTCCCAGCCTGCCGGTGGGGGGATTTTCCTACTCCCAGGGGCTTGAATACGCGGTGGAGGCGGGCTGGGTCGCCTCGGATACGGATTTTGTCCGCTGGCAGCAGCGGATTATCGAGGATACTCTCGGCGGCGTAGACTGGCCGGTTCTGGTGCGGTTATATCGCGCCTGCGAAAAAGACGATAGCCATGGGTTTGCCTGCTGGAGCGATTTTTTGCTGGCGAACCGGGAAACCGGCGAGCTGCGCAACGAAGAGAAGCAGCGGGGCCAGGCCTTGGCACGGTTAATCGCCGAATGGCCGGACCTGCCTTTCACCCCGCCGTGGCAACCGGCGGTACGCCAATGCCAGTTGGCGGGGTTCGCCTGGCTCGGATGGCAATGGGGCGTTCCGCTACGGGCGTTGGCGCTGGGTTATGGCTACAGCTGGCTGGAAAGCAGCGTGATGGCGGGACTCAAGCTGGTGCCGTTCGGCCAGCAGAAAGCCCAAAGCCTGCTGCGCGTTCTTTCGGCCACCCTGCCCGAGGTGTTTGCCAAGGCCATGACCCTTGAGGACGATGAATTGGGCGGCAGCTTTCCGCTGCAGGCTATTGCATCCTCCTGCCATGAAACCCAGTATTCCCGCTTGTTCCGTTCCTGAAGGAGCAAGACCGCTGATTGTTCGAATAACGTTTAGGAAAAGATGATGCAACAGTACAAACAACCGTTACGTGTAGGTGTGGGCGGTCCGGTGGGATCCGGTAAAACCGCGCTGCTGGAGGCGTTGTGCAAATCCCTGCGCCATCGCTATCAGCTGGCGGTGGTCACCAATGATATCTATACCAAGGAAGACCAGCGCATTCTTACCGAAGCCGGCGCCCTGGAGGCTGAGCGTATCGTCGGCGTGGAAACCGGCGGCTGTCCTCATACCGCCATCCGTGAAGATGCATCGATGAATCTGGCGGCGGTGGACGATCTGGCGAGGAAATTCGGCAATCTGGACATCATTTTTGTGGAAAGCGGCGGCGATAACCTCAGCGCCACCTTCAGCCCTGAGCTGGCGGACCTGACGGTATACGTTATTGATGTCGCCGAAGGGGAAAAAATCCCCCGCAAAGGCGGTCCGGGCATTACCAAATCGGATTTCCTGGTGATAAATAAAATCGATTTGGCCCCTTACGTGGGCGCCTCCCTGGAGGTAATGAAATCAGATACCGACCGGATGCGGCCGCAGCGGCCCTGGGCTTTTACCAACCTGAAAACCGGCGAGGGGCTGGAAACGCTGATAGCCTTTATCCTCAAACAGGGAATGCTCGCCCACAGCCCCTCGCTATAAGCCCATGCGGTACGGAGTTATTCGGCGAACTGCCGCTGCGCCCAGCGCGCCAAACCGGCGGTGACCGAACCGAAATCATCGCCGCCGGTGAGGGGAATGCCCGGCAGGCTGCGTTCCACCGCCGCTCGCAGCAAAGGGGAGCGCGCGCTGCCGCCCGTGAGATAGACCACATCCGGGCGCGGGGCGCCGCTTTGCGCCAGGACCTCGTCCACCTGCTGCTGAATCCGGTTCATGGGCTGGCGGATGGCGTCCTCCAGTTCCGCCTGGCTGATGGGCACCTCTATGCCGCTGCGGATAAAATCCAGCGGGGCGACCGTGCGCGATTCGGAGGAGAGGGCGATTTTGCTCTGTTCGGCGCTGCGCACCAACCGGTAGCTCAATCGCTGCCGATAAACCTGCAGCAGTCCGCTCAAGCGATCGGGGTCGGCGGCCCCCAGCATCAGCTCACGCAAAAAGCGTCCGTTGGCGGTACTGTAAAACTCGCTTTGCGCCGGGATATCATTTATCGCCACCGCTTGCCAAAAGGGCAGCGCCGGCAGCGCCAGTCCCTTGTTGGTCATGCCTCCCATACCGATGCTCGGCGTCAGCTGTTTAAACGCCAGCATGATATCCAGATCGTTACCGCCGACCCGGCAGCCGCTGTGCCCCAGCAGGCTCGCCCGGCGATCACGCTGTTTGAGCCACTCCGGTCCCATCAGTAGCAAGGAGCAGTCGGTGGTGCCCCCGCCGATATCCACCACCAGGACGATTTTTTCCTCCCGCAGGGTGGCTTCGAAGTCAAGACCCGCCGCCACCGGTTCAAACTGGAAAGCGACGTCTGAAAAGCCGGCGCGCGTGGCGGCGCGTTGCAAAATATTCTGCGCCTGCCGGTTGGACTCTTCCCCGCCGGTGCCCTGGAAGTTCACCGGCCGGCCGATCATGGCCTGGGTAATAGGAGCCGATAAAGCCGTTTCCGCCTGCCTTTTGATATGGCACATCATGGCGCAGACCAAATCCTCGAACAGGGCGATTTGCTGCGGCTTGAGACCGTTGGCGCCCAGGAAAGACTTCGGGGATTTCACAAAGTAGACGTCTTCCGGGTCGGCGATATAGTTGGCCAGGGCGCGCTGGCCGAATTGCAGGCTTTGATCCGTGAGGATGATATCGTCCTCGCGATTGGCGTTGATGGCGCGGCGCAACAGCTGCTGGTTCTCGTCGCTGCCGGCGGGCACCTGCCAGAAGCGATACAGGTATTCACTCACCGCATCCCTCGTCGGCGAGCATAACATAGACGCCATATAGGGCGAGGTGTCTTCCAGCCGCAGCAAGCGCGGCTGGGTGCCCTCCATCACCGCCACTGAGCAATTGGCGGTACCGTAATCGAATCCGATAAACATTATCATCTCCCCATGCCAATGAGGCGGCAAACTTTACAATAATGTAGCAAAGCAGGCAATGGATAACGGCCTCGGGCGGTAAATTCTGCTGGGTGGAAAGTGAACAATGTTATCAGGGGGAGCGTTCCCGGCACATTATGGCAACGACTTGAGCGCGGGATCAGCCTATGGCGGCATAGCCGCTATCGAGCACGGCGGTCAAGGGTATGGCGCGGCTTATGCTGTCCCCCTCCGCCATATCGATACCCAGCAGGCACAGCTTCTCCAGTACCGCCGGCAAATGGGCCGGCCCGGCAATGGAGCGGGCGTTGAGGCGATGAATATGCCCATTGATGATGGTCACCATCATCTCGTCCATTTGGCTATTGTGCAGGGAGTGGACAAACCGGTTCGGCAGTTTAATGTAATCAATGGTGCCGGTGGGTAATTTGTTAAAGGCGCTGAAATTATCGCCGAATTGATCAAGCATAAGCTGATTACCCTGCCGGCGCAGCCGTTGCAATGGCGCTTGAATGGCCGGATAGTTTTCCATGAAGGCCGCGCCGCTGACGCTGATGATTAAGGGATTGGCCCCCGGGCTGGTGCCTGAACCCGACCGGGACAGCAGTTTGTCCAACAGCGCTTGGTCCTTCAGACCCGCCAGGGAGAGGGGAATGACCAGGGTCATGCCTTTATGCGCGATGGCGGCGCCGTAAACCTCCATAATTTGATCCACCAGCCAATGATCCAGCAGCAGCGGCAAATCCTGCTGCTGCGCCGACTGATAAAATACATCCTGGGCCAGTGAACGATGCTCCTGCGGCCCCACCGCGACGGAGAGCTGGTAAAAACCGACGGCGAGCGGCGTCGCCGGCGGCGCCACCGGACCGGCCATAATTTCCAGCTCGCCGTTTTTCATCATCGCCACAACCCGGTCGCGGCTGATGGCCGGCGTCTGCATGACCAGTCCGGGATGCTTGAGCTCCGGCTCGAACAGGATGACCTGTCCGCGCCCGCTGTGTTTAGCGGTATAACAGGCGATATCGGCCTGGGTCATCACTTCCTTGGTATGGAAATTCTCTTCCGTTATCACGGTGATGCCCGCGCTGCCGCCGATAGAATATAATTTATCTTCCCAATGGAATGAATAGCTGTTGATGGCATCGATGATGCGCTGGACCTGTTTTTTGGCATCCGCCTGGGTACAGTCGGGCAGAATCAAGCCGAATTCGTCCCCGCCGAGCCTGGCCAGGCAGTCGTACTGCCGGATATTTTTCTGCATCAGCAGGCCCAGCTCCAGTAGCAATGCATCCCCCGCCGCATGTCCGGCCCGGTCGTTGATTTCCTTGAAACGATCCAAATCAATGAATACCAGCGCATGACGCCTTTTTTGGGCAATGGCGGTATGCAGCGCCTGGTCCAGATGCTGTGCGAAATTGGCGCGGTTAGGCAGCCCGGTTAAATCATCATGCAGCGCGTTGTAGCTCAGTTGCTGCATCAAATGACGGGACTCGCTGACATCCTTAATGACCAGCACCGCCCCCAATAGGGAACCGCTGATATTTTTCAGCGGCGTGCAGTTGTGCTGGATATCGAAAAACTGCCCGCCGCGGCTGTGCAGCACCAGGGAGTGTTGCAGGGAAGATCCCTTTTGCCTGGACGCGATCTGTGATTGCAATAAGGTCGGCAGCGCCGGTCCGTCATGGCCCAGGGTAAGCCGTATGATACTGTCGATATGTTTGCCGTGGGCTTCCCTTTGCAGCCAGCCGGTCATTTTTTCCGCCACCGGATTCATGAAATTGATGCACATCTGTTTATCCATCGAAATGACCGCGTCGCCGATGGAGTCCAAGGTAATGTGCAGCCGTTCCTTTTCTTCATGCAGCGCGTCGGTGAGCCTGGCCTCACTGGTAAAATCAAGGCTGATGCCCAGCATACGCACGGCCCGATCGTTTTCATCCGCCAGGACATTGGCGTACAGGCGAATATGGCGCAATTCTTGATCGGGCCCGCGGATACGAAATTCAAAGGAGAAGGGTTTGCGTTCGTCCATGGCTTTATAGAAAACCTGCAGCGCCATATCCCGGTCTTCGTCAATGATACAGGCCAACCAATAGTCATAGGTGGCTTTCTGGCCCGGCGGCAAGGAATAGATCTCCTCCATGCGCTTATCCCAGTTCATATCATCGGAAACAATATTCCATTCCCATATGCCCACGCCGCCGGCCTCGTTCGCCAGCGTAATCCGCTCCATTAAGCGGCGGTTGACAATCTCGCTGTGTTTAACTTCGGTAATATCTTCAATCTGGGAGATAAAATAGAGCGGTACTTCATGCTGATCGCGCACCAGTGAAACCGCCAGCAGTGCCCAGACAATTTCACCGTCGCTGCGGATATAGCGTTTTTCCAGCGTATAGCTCTCAATGACCCCGTTAATCAAGTCATTGAGCTGTTCGAGATCGGTGGTCAAATCGTCCGGGTGGGTAATCTCCTGAAAACTGAGCTGTTCCAACTGCCGGGGACTGTATTTTAAAAAGCGGCACAGGGCTTTATTTACCTGTAACCAGGTTCCCTCCAGGGATACCAATGCCATGCCGATGGCGGAATATTCCATGGCATAGCGAAAGCGGGTTTCGCTTTGCAAAATATTGCTGCGTTCAACCCGAAAGGCATACATGACCATGGCCATGGCGTGGGCGGGAATCAATATTATCAACAAGGGCATTTGCGGTAATAATCCCGGATTGATAATTTGTGGAATATTGAGATGGAGGAAACCCGTTATCAGGGCGAAAAACAGCGTCACGGTGACGATAAGAAACAGGCAGAAGGCTTCAAAACGCGGCAACCGTATGGCGCCGAAGAACAGCGGCAAGGCCGCGAAGGTAAACGGGAAGGGCAGTAATTTTATCGCCAGATAACTCACGGCAAGGGTAAATAACGCCGTTATGAACATTTCAATCCAGGTTTTCTGCTTGAGCATCTGGATTAAGGCCGGCCGCCGGCACAATATTCCCACTGGAGTCAGGGCGAGAATACCCACCCCTTCCGCGGTAAGCCAATGTATAATAAACGGCGCCAGGCGCGCCGGGGGAACGTGAAAAAAAAGCGCGGCGGTTGCGGCGGCGATGGCGGGAACCAATACCACGGCGATGAAGAAAAACTTCAGCCAGGAGACGATGCCGTTTAAAGGGTCCAGCGGATCCAGTGCGTATTTCAACAGCCAGGCGCCGAATACCGCTTCCAGCAGGGTGGCCGCCGTTAACGGCAGGCCGCTGGCCGGGCCGGCGCCGGCCAGGAGATTTGCGGCCGTCAGGGCCAGGGCGCTGGCGAGTATCAGCGCTGCCCAGCGCCGCAACGGCAGCGAGAATAGCGCCGCCAGCAGGATCGCCGTGGTAAACCACAATGGCGAAACGGAAAGGTCCGTGCTGCCCATGGACAAACACCACAGGGTTATTATGAAAACAAGCAGGGCGATTGCCGTAATGATGGGCCAATAATTATTATGGTTAATGGAGAGCTTATTGCTGGCGCCCATAATTATATCCTGAGGATTCTTATATTTAGAATAGCAGTTCACTACTGAAAAGGATGATTATCTCTTATGCTTGGTGCGCTAAAAAAACGGTCGCCAGTCCCAAAAAAATAAAATAACCGCCGGTATCGGTTATTGCAGCGATCATGACGCTGGAGCGTGCCGCCGGATTGCGCCCCAGCCGTGCCATGGCGAGGGGAATCATTACCCCCATCAACGCCGCCAGGATAAAATTAAACAGCATAGCCAGCATTATTACCCCTCCCAGCCCCGCATTACGGTATAAAAACCAAGTGGCCAACCCCATGATGCCGCCCCATAACAAGCCGTTGATGACGGCTGCGCCCAGTTCGCGCAATAGCAGAAAAACGGCGCTGCCCTTTGCCAATTGACGGAGCGCCAGTCCCCGCACAATCATGGTCATGGCCTGGTTGCCCCCCGCGCCGCCGATACCGGCCACAATGGGCATCAGGGCGGCCAATGACACCAAGACCGATAGCGTGCCTTCAAACAGGTCGATGACGCGGGATGTGATAAACGCGGCGGCGAGATTTATCGCCAGCCAGCCCCAGCGGGCGCGCAGCGTGTTGCGTATCGGGGCGTAGATGTCCGCCGCCGGGCCGATACCGCCAAGACGGCGCTGGGTCTCGTCGTTTTCGGCAATAATCACATCAACCATGTGTTCGATACCCAGCCGGCCTACCAGCTTGCCCTTGATATCCACAACCGGGGCGGTGACGAGATCGTAGCGTTCGAAGGCGCCGGCCGCGTCCCTGGCCGCATCATCCGGCAGGAAGGCGGCGGGGTTGGCCTCCATGACCTCGGCTACCTGTTTGCCCGGCGGGTTAAGTAAAATCGCGGTCAATGCCAGTTCTCCCACCAACTGGTTTTTCCGATCCACCACAAACAGTTTATCGCTGTTCTTTGGCAGCGTTCGGCACCGGCGCAAATAGCGTTGCACCACGGCCAGCGTCACATCGGGGCGAACCGTCGCCAGCTCGACATCCATATACCGGCCGACGCTGTCCCGCTCGGCATTCATCATCGCCCGCGCCTGTGCCCGTTGCCGGGGCTCCAGGGCGGTGAGCATCCGGCTGACGATGTCCCGCGGCAAATAATGCGCTAGACAGGCCTGCTCATCCACCTCCAGCGGCCTGACGGCTTTCAGAATATCGCCGGGGTTCATGTCGGCTATCAGGCGGTGGCGGATGACCGGCGAGATTTCCACCAGGATTTTACCGCGTTTGTCATTATCAATCAGACGCCAGAACGCCAACCGTTTGTCCAGCGGCAGGCTTTCCAATATATCCGCCGCATCCGCCGCGCGCAGTTGTCGTTGTATATCGGCAAGTCGGGCGGTTTGATCCAGGAGTCTCTCCGGCGAAACGGTGGATTTGCGGCCGGGCCGGCCCAGGATGCTGTCCACCAGGGGGCGGTTGTCCAGTAATAGCGAGAAGACCTGATGTCTTGCTTTCGCCGGTTGCGAGGCATTATGTTTCACCACGGGCATAACGGCAACATTCCTTATGTTACAGGGTTGACAAGGCACTGAGATATCGAGCATTTTTTTAGAGCGCGGACTGGTTGATGCTAACAAAGGATTCGATAATCCCAACCCGGAAGGCACTATGTTTGATACTGCTATAAAATACTCTATTGAGGAAATGATTCGCTTGTTAAAACAATGGAGGGCTCTAACCGGAGCAGAATTGAAGACAGGCTGAACGCCCAGCCACTTCATATAGAGAATGATAGAATCCTGTCTACAACGGACCAAAGCAAGCGGATAAGATATAATTAAGTGATTTTAAGGCGCTTTAAACGTTGGGGAGGGGCGTGGCAAAACACGAAGTTTTCGCCGCAACAACCCTGGCATACGTTAAATTTCATGCCAGGGCTTAGTCATCCGGCCGGGAATCGTCGTTAACGACTTGCTCCGTCGGCTCCGCGGTCCCATCCTGCTGATGCTGCCAAGCGCCGATGGTGGCATAGATTAAGCGACCGAATAATATAATAAAACTGATAAGCAAAATCCAACGGGTCATCCGAACCGAGGTTCGTCGCCGTTTACGCGGATAAGCCAGTTTCATTAATCCGTCTTTGTCTCTCAGGGTGCTGTGTCCTCTGTAATGTCCAGTTGCCAGCCGGGAACGTCCGACCAGTAGCTCTGCTCACGTTCCAAATCCAGCTGCACCAGGTTGTTCTGGGCAAAAAATCCGGCCGGGAACGTCAAGGTCCAATGATTCTGGTCGGTGGTAAGCCTCAATTGCATGGGCGTGGTGGCCTGACGTTGATTATTGAGCAAAACCGCCAGCCGGAGCAACTGCAGACAGGGCAAAAAATGTTTTTTCCGGAAAAGATTCAGGCGGGGCATTTCCTCAAGCTTAATGGCCTTGCGGTGAAAACGCACCAGGGTGGCCAGCAATAGCTGCTGCTCCTGATTGAATCCCGGCATATTGGTTTGCTGCAGGATATACGCGGAATGACGCTGCATCCCGCTGTGGTTTATGCCCAAACCCACTTCATGCAGCAGGGCCGCCCATTTCAGCAGGGCTTCCAATTGTTCGTTGCGCAAATCTTCGTTTTGGTTGTACCACTGCTGATACAGCTCATCGGTGGTATCGCTGACCCGTTTGGCCTGTTCGCTGTCGATATTATAATGTTCAGCCAGGCTGCGCGCGGTACGGCTGCGGATATCCTGGTGATGGAACCTGCCTTCCATTTCATACAGGACGCCTTCGCGCAAGGCGCAATCGGAGAACTGCAATTCGCTGATGGCCAGCGTATCCACCACGCCGCACAGGATAGCCAGCCCCGGCACGAAAACGCTTTTACGTTCTTCGGACAGACCGGGGAGATTAAGCGCGCTAAAACTTTTGAATTTCATCACTTTGTCATAAAGTAGCTGCAGGCGTTCCGGGGTGATGCCGCCGTCCTTCTCCCCCAGCTCGGCCAAAACCTCGCAGGCGGCCTTGATGGTCCCCGAGGCGCCCAGGGCGACCTGCCACCCCAACAGACGGTATTGCCAGGCCAGGGTTTCCAGTTTTTGCGCCGCCGCCAGCCGGGCGCGGCGGAAATGCACCGGACTGATGACGCCGCCGGGAAAAAACTGGTTGCCGAAGCTGACGCAGCCCATACGGCGGCTTTCCACCAGTATCGGTTCGAAATTTTCGCCAATCACCAGTTCAGTGGAGCCGCCGCCGATGTCGATGACCAGCTTGCGGCCCTTCTCGGATTGGGTGTGTTCCACGCCCATGAAAATCAGCCGCGCTTCTTCATGGCCGGAAATGATTTCAATGGGGTAGGGGATTACTTTTGCCGCCCGGCTGAGAAACTCCTCGGCGTTAATCGCTTCACGCAGGGCGTGGGTGCCGACCATTGTAACCCGCTGCGGCGGGAAACCCTGCAAACGCTCGGCGAACAGCGCCAGACAGTTCAAACCGCGAACGATGGCTTCCTCGTTCAGACGATTGCCGGCATCGAGGCCGTCCGCCAGATGCACGCGCTGTTTCAATCGGCTGAGAATCTGCAGCGCCCCGTTTACCACCCGGGCGACTACCATATGGAAACTGTTCGAACCGAGATCGATGGCCGCGAATTCTTCGGGTTTGGACGAGGTTGAGTTGTTTAGTGGCATACGTCAGGCCTGATCTCCGGATTGTTCCAATCGTTTAATATAATCATAGATGGCAGTCTGCGCACGTACCTTACGCCGATTACCGCGGGGGACATAGCGGTTACTGAGTTCGGCATCAATATATCGTGCTTTCACCGTGTCGCTGAACAGCAATGCCAGGATATCCAGCACCTGTTTTTTCAGCCTGGGATCCAGCAAACCCACCGCCACCTCAATCCGATAATCGATATTGCGGGTCATCCAGTCCGCCGAGGAGAGGTAAACCTTTTTATCGCCGCCGTTTTCAAAGACATAAACCCTATCGTGCTCCAGATACCGGTCAACGACGCTGATGACGCGGATATTCTCACTGATGCCGGGTAAATCGGGAATTAACGAACACATGCTGCGCACCATGATATTGATAGGTACGCCGACGCCGGAAGCGGCATAGAGGCGGTCGATAAGTCCCTGATCAACCAGGTTATTGATTTTTAGCGTAATGCCTGATGCAATGCCGGCCTGGGCATTGGCGATTTCCTGATCCACCATCTGGTACAGCATATGCCGCGAATTCTGCGGCGAGACCAGCAGATAATCGAAGCTCACCGGGCGATAGGGATTTTCAATAAAGTTGAATACCCGGCGGACTTCGTTGGTAATGCGCGGATCGGCGGTAATCAAGGAGTAATCGGTATACAGCCGGGCGGTTTTTTCGTTGAAATTGCCGGTGCCGATATGGGCATAACGCACGATATCGTCGCCTTCATGGCGGCTGATTAAAAACAGCTTGGCATGGATCTTGAGCCCCGGCGCGGAGAAGATAACGTGCACCCCCGCTTCGGTGAGGCGCTTGGCCCAGTGGATATTGGCCTCCTCGTCGAAGCGCGCCTGCAGTTCCACCACCACCGTCACCTTCTTGCCGTTGTGGGCGGCGTGGATCATCGCATCGATAATGCGTGAATCCTTGGCGACGCGGTATATGTTGATTTTGATGGAGATGACGCTGGGATCAAACGAAGACTGGCGCAGCAATTCCAGCACGTGCTCAAAGGTGTGGTAAGGATAATACAGCAGGATATCGCGCTCGCGGATGGCGTCAAAGCCGTTGCGAAAATGCTCGAACCAGTTATGACGCAGGCGGGGCAGGGGCTTATTCACCAGGTTGGCTTTGCCGACATTGGGGAAGGTAATGAAATCCTTGAAATTATGGTAGCGTCCGCCGGGGATGACCGAGTCATAGGATGAAATGCCGAGCTTGTCTTTCAGCATTTCCACCATGTCGTTGGGCATATC
Source organism: Sodalis sp. RH15 (assembly GCF_047324255.1). Taxonomy (NCBI): domain Bacteria; kingdom Pseudomonadati; phylum Pseudomonadota; class Gammaproteobacteria; order Enterobacterales; family Bruguierivoracaceae; genus Sodalis; species Sodalis sp. RH15. Next base: position 4,424,820 of record NZ_CP178738.1, on the reverse strand, counting down.
CCGCTGATAGACAAAACGCACCGGCTCGGCGGTCAGCCGCTGTTTCAAACTGGAGGACATAAGCTCCAGCAGGCTGGATTCCATTTCCGTCACCAGATCATACTCGGCGTCGCGGGTCATTTTCATCGAGTAGGCGTTGAGGGTGTCATAATCGAAAAAGCCGGTGAAAATATCGTCCAGGCAATAGCGAAGTATATTGTCCAGAAGGATCATCGGCTTGCGACGGCGCGGCGGTTCCGCCGGCAGATTGATAAAGCGGGGCACCTTGTCCGCCGGTATTTCCAGCAGCGCATAGCTGGTTTTCTGTCCGCGGATGATTTCCACCGCCAGGTAGGTGTAATCATCCTTCAGGAATTCCACCAGATTGGTGTCGTGCTGGATTAATATGGGCGTAACGTGCTGGCGGAGCTGATGCTTGAAATGGGAACGCAGCCACTCCTGCTGGTTGGGCGAAAGCTGGCGCTCGTTAATCAAAAAGATCTGGTTGCGGGCCATTTCCAACAGCAGGTCATTATAAAGATTGTCAAATTCCTGCTCGGTATTGAGCACTTTAGACTGAATTTTATTAAGCAGATGGCGGGACGCCAGTTGCGAACCCTGTTCTTCGCTGATCAGAATCCGCCGCTTTAATTCGGCGAACCGGACTTTATAGAATTCATCAAGATTATTGGAGTAAATGCCCAGAAAACGCATGCGTTCGATAAGGGGATTGGTTTTGTCTGCGGCTTCTTGCAGTACCCGCTCGTTGAAAGATAACCAACTCAATTCTTTTTCGCTGTATAGCTTTTCCTGACCCATTGCCGCTCCGTTAATTTGTTCAGGAAGGAAGGTCCTGTGTTGTCATTATTATCGACTCCTAAGGGGTAAAGTCCATAACAACAATTGTCTAGAGATTGTCATCATAATATCTTACAGGCAACATAGGCTTCCTTCATCCGCCTAATCGGTGAGATTGTTCCTATATAACAGGATAATATGACAGAAAAACGGCTTTCCACACTGCAAACAGCGCGCCACCGCCGCATAAACGACCGTCTGACCCGTTGTATTGTCAGCGCCGGCGGTTTACTGGTGCTGCTGGCGCTGCTGCTGATGTTTTTCTATCTGTTATATGCGGTATTGCCCCTGTTCCGCTCCCCGGCCATCGAACCGGCGTCCGGCGTCGCGTTGCCTGCGTCATCGGCGCCGCTGGCCTGGGGCGCCGATGAATCTCTTTCCTGGGGATATGGCATCGATAAAGGCGGCCTGGGGCGGTTTATCCGGCTGCGGGACGGGGAAACGCCGGCGGCGGTGCCCCTGATGGCGGATTTTTCCTCCCTGGCGGCCGCCACGGGCGGACAGCCGCTGTATATCATGGCCGACCGCCGCGGCAATATCAGGGTAACGCGGCCGGTGTTCAGCCCTCATCCGGCCGAAACGGCGCAATGGACTTTCCCCTTCGGCGAGGGGCCGCGCGCACTCAGCGATGACGGACTGCCGCTGCGCCATGTGACGCTGGCGCAAACGGATGACGATACGGCGACCATTGCGGCGCAATCGGCCTCCGGAGAAATTGTCTTAGCCCGCATCGGCGCCCGGGATAGGATACGCCGGCTGCCGCCGCCCCTTAACGCCGCCGTCGATGGATTATCCCTGTCCGCCGACGGACGCCAGCTCTATGTGGTGTCCGGCACGCGTCTGAGCCTTTATCAATGGGGGGACGACGGTACGCCGCGTCTGCGGGAGCAGGTGGCGCTGGCGGCCGGCGGGCCGGTGGAGATAACGCCCTTGCCCGCGGACGGTTCGCTGCTGGTGCGGGACAGTGAGGAGAAATTGACGTTATGGTCCGACGTGCCGGCGCCCGGCGGGAACCACCTCACCGCCATCCGGCGCTTTACCGGCCCGATCCGGCCCGGCGCGCAAATCATGGTTTCGCCGCAGCGGCCGCTGTTTGGCGTACTGGCCCCCAACGGTGACTTTTCGCTGTTCAGCGCCCGTGAAAGCAGCCGGCGCTGGTCCGCCAGGCTTCTTGCCGGGGCACGGGCCGCGTTCGCGCCGCGGGAGGCCGGCATCGTGGCGGTGGACGGTCACGGATGGCACAGCTGGCGCCTTAGCCTGGGGTCTCCTGAAGTCAGCTGGCGCACGCTGACGCAAAAGGTCTGGTACGGACATTATCCCGCGCCGGCCTGGACCTGGCAGTCCACCTCCGCAGACGGCCGTGACAGCGGTAAATTCAGCCTGGTGCCGCTGCTGGCCGGCACCCTGAAGGCCGCCGGTTACGCTATGCTGTTCGCCACCCCGCTGGCTCTGGCCGCGGCGATGTATACCGCCTGGTTTATGGCGCCGGTATTGAGGCGCTGGGTCAAGCCCGCCATGGAAATCATGGGGGCGGTGCCCAGCGTGATTATCGGGCTGATCGCCGGTGTATGGCTGGCGCCCCATGTTACCCGGGTGCTGAGCGGCGTTTTACTGCTGCCGGCGGTGCTGCCGGCGGTGATATTGGCCGCCGGCTGGGGTGTAAGCCGGCTGCCGGCCGGTTGGCGCAACCGGTTCGCCCCTGGCTGGGATTGCCTGGTATTGCTGCCCCTGGCGGCGTTCACCGTCGTCCTGATGTGCCGTCTATCGCCGTGGATTGACCGGGTGCTGTTCGGCGTTCCCCTGTCGGAGCGGCTGGGTGAGCATTACAACCCGATGAATGCGCTGGTGGTGGGCATTGCCATGGGATTTGCCCTGATCCCGTTGATGTTCTCGCTGGCGGAGGATGCCTTGTTCAACGTTCCGGTGAGGCTGGTTCAAGGCTCGCTGGCCCTGGGCGCCACTCCCTGGCAGACCTTGTTGGGCGTCACCCTGCCCACCGCCGGCGCCGGCCTGTTTTCGGCGCTGATCCTGGGGCTGGGCCGCGCCATTGGCGAAACCATGATTGTGCTGATGGCCAGCGGCAATATGCCGCGGGTTGACGGCAGCCTGTTTCAAGGACTGCGGGCGCTGGCGGCCAATATCGCCATTGAAATCCCGGAAGCGGCGCAAAACGGCGACCACTACCGCATATTGCTGCTTACCGCGCTGGTGCTGTTTGTATTCACTTTTCTGATTAACACCCTGGCGGAGGCGCTGCGAATGCGTTTGCGCGAGCGTTATCGGCAACAGGACGGAGAGAACGGATGAACGCCTGGTTTCGTTCCGGCCGTCCCTGGATTTGGCTTACCGCCGGTTCGGTCAGTATCAGTTTGCTGGCCATGCTGTCGTTGATTGCGCTGTTGAGCTGGCAGGCAATGCGGCTGTTCTGGCCTCAGCCGGTTTACCAGTTCCAGCTGAGCGCCATGGCCGGGCAACCGGGCCGATTGCTGGGGGAAATAGTCGCCGTCAGGGGACAAGGGGCTTCGGCCGGCAGCGGCGCGGCGCGGACGGCGGACGGGAGGAAATATGTGATTCGTATCGGCGGCACGGATGCGGATCGTGACTTTTATACCGTGGCGGCTGACCGGGTGAGCGCACGGCAACGCCCTGCCGATGTACTGGTGGTGCAGCGGAGCTTTTACAGTAAGGAATATGGTTATTTACAAGGAATGCTGGAAGACGGGCAGCCGCTGACCGCCGTCGATATGCCCCGCGCGCTGCGGCAACGATTGGCGCTGATGGAGACCCAGCGCCGGCTGGCACGGGAACTGCGCGGCGTCGAACGGTCAGGACTGGATCAGCGGGCGGAACGCCTGGATAGCCAGCGGCGGCAATGGATAAAGGCCGGGCAATGGTCGGCCCGCAATCAGGCGGACTTCGGCGCCGCGCAGGCTGAACTTGCGCGCCGGATGGACCAGGTGGACCGGCAACTGGCGACGGTGGAGAAAGAGCTGGATCGGGATCAGCTGGTGCTGCGGGACGCGGAGGGCGCCGTGCGGATGATACCGCTGCGGGAGATAGAAAGCGCCTGGTATCCCAACCATATGACGACCCTGGAAAAAGTGCGGCTGTGGAGCGGACAGGTGAGCCGGTTTGTCGGTGGCTCGGGAGAAGACGCCGACGCCCGCGCCGGCGCTTTCCCGGCCATGGTGGGCACGCTGTTGCTGGTGATGCTGATGTCGGTGATGGTGATGCCGCTGGGGGTGATGGCGGCGATTTATCTGCATGAATATGCGCGTTCAAACTGGCTCACCCGCCTGATACGGATCTCGGTGGGCAATCTGGCGGGAGTGCCGTCCATCGTATACGGCGTTTTCGGGCTGGGATTTTTTGTGTATGTGCTGGGGGGGACGCTGGATAAGCTGTTTTATGCCGATGCCTTGCCCAACCCCACCTTCGGCACCCCCGGCCTGCTGTGGGCGTCGTTGACCCTGGCATTGCTGACGCTGCCGGTGGTTATCGTCGCTACCGAGGAGGGACTGGAGCGTATCCCCTCTTCGCTGCGCCACGGATCGCTGGCCCTGGGAGCGACCCGGGCGGAGACCCTGTGGCGCGTGGTGCTGCCCGGCGCGGCGCCCGCCATGATAACCGGCCTGATTCTGGCGGTGGCCAGGGCGGCGGGCGAAACCGCTCCGCTGATGCTGGTGGGCGTGATAAAATCCGCCCCCATGCTGCCCATCGACGGCGTCTTTCCTTATCTACATCCAGAACGGAAATTTATGCATCTTGGCTTTCAGATCTACGATATGGCGTTTCAAAGCCCGGACAGCGATGCCGCACGTCCGCTGCTGTTTGCCACGGCGCTGTTGCTGATACTTATTGTCATCGGACTGAACCTGGCGGCCATCGGCCTGCGCCACCGCCTGCGGGAAAAATACCGCGCGCTGACGCTTTAATGGAGAACAAGCCATGTCATTGGTAAAGCAGGGTATTTTCCCGCCGGTGCCGGATATCAGCCTGCTGGATGTCGGGCAAACGGCGCTGGAGGCGAAAAGCCTCGCGGTGTATTACAACGGACGGCCGGCGCTGGAGGATATCAGCCTGCGCATACCCAAGCGGCACATCACATCGCTTATCGGTCCCTCGGGCTGCGGCAAATCGACGTTGCTGCGCTGTTTTAACCGCATGAACGATCTTACCGAAGATTGCCGCGTAGAGGGAGAGGTCCGTCTGGGAGGAGAAAATATCTATCATCCGCAGCAGGACGTGGTGGCCTTGCGCCGGCGGGTGGGCATGGTATTCCAGCGCCCCAATCCTTTTCCGAAATCCATCTATGATAACGTGGTCTACGGCCTGCGGCTGCTGGGGATCCGCGATCGTAGGGCGTTGGATATCGCGGCTGAACAGGCGCTGCGCGCCGCCGCGCTGTGGCATGAAGTGAAGGATCGTCTGCGGGAAAACGCCTTCCGCCTCTCCAGCGGCCAGCAGCAGCGGCTGGTCATCGCCCGGGCCATTGCCGTCGAGCCGGAAATTTTATTGCTGGATGAGCCGACATCGGCGCTTGATCCCATCACCACGCTGACCATCGAGGAGCTGATGATCTCACTGAAAGCGCATTTCACCCTGGTGCTGGTGACGCATAACATGCAGCAGGCGGCGCGGGTATCGGATTATACCGCGTTTATCCACCAGGGCCGCCTGGTGGAATTCAGCGCCACGGATCGTTTGTTTACCTCGCCGGCGGAACGTAAAACCGAAGAGTATATTACCGGACGTCTGCGCTAGGCCTAATCCGCCGCGTAGCCGGCCGGCGGCAACGGCAGCCCGTCCAACCGCGCCATGCCGTCCCGCAATTCCAGGCGGCCCTGCAGCAGCCAACGGATAGCCAGGGGATAAATGGCGTGTTCCTGGGTTTTGACGCGCGCCGCCAGCTCCGCTTCATTATCGTCCGGAAACACCGGCACCTTCGCCTGCAAAATCACCGGCCCTCCGTCCAGTTCCTCGGTGACGAAGTGCACTGACGTGCCGTGTTCAGCATCACCGTTGGCCAAGACCTGGCGGTGGGTGTGCAGGCCGGGATAGCGCGGCAGCAGGGAAGGGTGGATATTCAGCAGCCGGCCCGCATAATGGCTGACAAACGCCGGCGACAGGATACGCATATAACCCGCCAGGATGACCGCGTCCGGCCGGTGTTCATCAATGCGTTCCATCAACGCCAGGTCAAAGGCGGCCCGATGGGGATAATCGCCGGGATTAAGGGCATGGGCCGGCAGGCTTCCCTGGGCGGCGCGCTGTAATCCGTAGGCATCGGCGCGGTTGCTGAACACCGCGGCGATCCGCGCCGGAATTTTACCGTCCCGGCAGGCATCCATTACCGCCTGAAGATTGCTGCCTTCGCCGGAGAGAAGCACGACAATCTTTTTCATCAGCGGATGATCACCCGGTCCTCGCCGGTAAGGGGTTCGATCTCCCCCAGCTTCCAGGCGGTTTCCCCCAGGGCGCCCAGCATAGCAAGCGCGCTGTCCGCGCTCTCGGCCGGAACCGCTATCACCATGCCGACGCCGCAGTTAAAGGTGCGGTACATTTCATGGCGGCTTACGTTGCCGGCCTGCTGCAGCCAATGGAATACCGCCGGCCACTGCCAGCTGCTTTCGTTAATCACCGCACGGGTATCCGCCGGCAATACCCGGGGGATGTTCTCCCAAAAACCGCCGCCGGTAAGATGGGCGATGGCATGGATTTCCGTCTGGGCGATAAGCTGCAGCAGCGCCTTGACGTAGATGCGGGTAGGCTGCAGCAGATGATCCGCCAAAGGCGCGCCCTCAAGCTGCGTTTGCAGCGGATCGGTCTGGCTGAACTCCAGAATTTTACGCACCAGGGAGTAGCCGTTGGAGTGGGGACCGCTGGAAGCCAGAGCCAGCAGCGTATCCCCCGCCCGGACTTTACTGCCGTCGATGATCTCTGATTTCTCCACCACGCCGACGCAGAAACCGGCGACATCATAATCCTCACCGTGGTACATGCCGGGCATTTCCGCCGTTTCGCCCCCCACCAGCGCGCAGCCGGCCTGCTTGCAGCCCTCCGCGATGCCGGTGATGACCTGGGCGGCGGTATCCACATCCAGTTTTCCTGTAGCGAAGTAATCAAGGAAAAACAGCGGTTCGGCTCCCTGCACCACCAGATCATTCACACACATCGCCACCAGATCGATACCTATGGTATCGTGACGTTGCAGATCCATCGCCAGACGCAGTTTCGTGCCGACACCGTCGGTGCCGGAAACCAGAATCGGCTCGCGGTATTTCTGCGGTATCGCGCACAGCGCACCGAAGCCACCCAGCCCGCCCATGACTTCGGGACGTTTCGTCTGTTTCACCACACCTTTAATGCGGTCTACCAATGCGTTGCCGGCATCGATATCCACACCTGCGTCTTTATAGCTGAGAGAGGTTTTTTCGGTCACTGCAAGATCCCCACGGAGATGATATGTTGCGGTTTAAATAGGGCGCGGGCAATTCTAACAGCGCGGGCAAACGTTTGCGAGTGGTGTTGTCAAACCATTTGGCTTTTCATTGTCTATAGTGAATTTTAATAATCCATTGATCGGGATCAGCTATTTTCATAGGGCGCGGCAAAAAAAAGGGGTTATAATCTCGCGATTTTTTTGACCGTTCAATGCTTCCTGGGGAGAGTAATGATGAAGATCGTTGAAGTAAAACACCCGCTCGTTAAACACAAGCTTGGTTTAATGCGTGAAAATGACATCAGCACCAAGCGTTTTCGCGAATTGGCATCGGAAGTGGGTAGTTTACTGACCTATGTGGCAACCGCCGATCTCGAGACTGAAAAAGTCACCATCGAGGGTTGGTGCGGTCCGGTTGAAATCGATCAGATCAAGGGCAAAAAAATTACCGTCGTGCCTATCCTCCGCGCCGGCCTGGGCATGATGGACGGCGTATTGGAAAACGTCCCCAGCGCGCGTATCAGCGTGGTGGGCATCTACCGCAACGAGACCACGCTCAAGCCGGTGCCCTATTTTCAAAAGCTGGTGTCGGATATCAACGAGCGCATGGCCCTGGTGGTGGATCCTATGCTTGCCACCGGCGGCTCGATGATTGCCACAATCGATCTGCTGAAAAAGGCCGGCTGCAAAGCTATCAAGGTGCTGGTACTGGTGGCGGCGCCGGAAGGGCTGGCGGCGCTGGAAGCGGCGCATCCCGATATTGAACTCTACACGGCGGCCATTGACGAGGGCCTCAACGAGCAAGGCTACATCATGCCGGGCCTCGGCGATGCGGGCGATAAGTTATTCGGTACCAAATAACATCAAGCCGACCGGAAGGGTCGGTTTTTTTTGATTTTAAATTGAGGAACTCACATGACCCGTCGCGCCATCGCAGTGGATGAACGCCCGCCGTTGCTGCAAACCATCCCATTGAGCTTACAACACCTGTTCGCCATGTTCGGCGCCACCGTCCTGGTGCCGATTTTATTCAAAATCAATCCCGCCACCGTGCTGTTGTTCAACGGCATCGGCACCCTGCTGTATCTGTTCATTTGCAAAGGAAAAATCCCGGCCTATCTGGGGTCAAGCTTTGCCTTTATATCGCCGGTGCTGCTGCTGCTGCCGATGGGATACGAATCGGCCCTCGGGGGCTTTATCGCCTGCGGCGCGCTGTTTTGCATCGTGGCATGGATTGTCAAAGTGGCCGGCACCGGCTGGATCGAGGTGGTATTCCCGCCGGCGGCGATGGGAGCCATCGTATCGGTTATCGGCCTGGAACTGGCGGGCGTTGCGGCCAATATGGCGGGGCTACTGCCTGCCGACGGGGCAAGCGTTGATCACTCCACCGTCATCATTTCCATGGTGACCCTGGCGGTGACGGTGCTGGGGTCCGTACTGTTCCGCGGTTTCCTGGCGATTATCCCGATCCTTATCGGGGTACTGGCGGGTTATGCCCTGGCCTGGTTTATGGGCGCGGTGGACTTATCGCCGGTGGCGGCCGCGCACTGGTTTGCCATGCCGACCTTTTACACACCGCGTTTTGAATGGGTGGCCATTCTGACCATCCTGCCGGCGGCGCTGGTGGTGATTGCCGAGCATATCGGCCATCTGGTGGTCACCGCCAATATCGTCAAGCGCGATCTCCTGCGCGATCCCGGCCTGCATCGTTCAATGTTCGCCAATGGCGTTTCCACCATGCTTTCAGGCTTTTTCGGCTCCACCCCCAACACCACCTACGGCGAGAATATCGGCGTCATGGCCATCACCAAGGTTTACAGCACCTGGGTAATCGGCGGCGCGGCGATATTCGCCATCCTATTGTCATGTATCGGCAAGCTTGCCGCGGCGATCCAGGCGGTGCCGGTCCCGGTGATGGGGGGCGTCTCGCTGCTGCTGTACGGGGTGATTGCCGCCTCGGGGATCCGGGTACTGATTGAATCGAAAGTGGATTATAACAAGCCGCAAAATCTCATCCTGACCTCGGTCATCCTGATTATCGGCGTCAGCGGCGCGAAAATACATATCGGCGCCGCCGAACTGAAGGGCATGGCCCTGGCTACCGTCGTGGGTATCGGCTTGAGCCTGCTATTCAAGGTGATTACCCTGGTCCGCGGTGAAGAAGTGATAATCGACGCTGACAGCACGCCGGTCCTTGACGCCGCCAATCTGGAAAAGCCGGAACGCTAGACCCGCGATCACCCTGCGTGAAGCGGACGTGTTAAAGGGAGACCGTGACAATGGGGCCGAAGCCGCCGTCCGGCGGCGGCCGAAGTGCCCCATGGCGCGGTAGGCCCGCGATCGCCGCGCGTGAAGCGGACATGTTGAAGGGAGCGCGCCTGTCCTGATATTGATTTTCCGCTGGAGCGGCATCTTGCCGCGGTGCAGGAAAGGATTAGCCCACCGGCGGTGCCGGAAATAAAGCTTTATGAGCTACGTCGCCGCTACCGGCAGAAACGCATGAACGCATGCAGTATCTTGACGGCATTACGTTCGCCCGTCGTCGAATAAAACATTACTCATTCTTTTATCAGACTGACCATTAATGATAACTTGTCATAATATCCGTCACTATATTTCTTGGCAGGATTATTCCTTTGGCATAAGCCACCTCTATTTCCATATAAGCGGCCATTAATGTAATAGTATAATTAATCAAATCCAGTTTCAGGGCGACCTTTTCTAAAAACGGGAAATGCCGGGTAATAATTTCAGCATCATTCGTATTGATAAACCCTTGTTTATACGGCTTAAGCAGTAGTGCGGCAACCTCTTCCCTGCTATGTCCGCTCACGTAGGCAAGCCGGATAATTAATACCGTTAATAACGGCGGGGCGCCGGCCGATGTGGTCTGATTGTTTAAGTTATTTATGATTTCCGAGCACTCCAACGGCTGATGTTTCATGTTCTTTACTCCCTGCAATATTCATTGAAATAGCTAATCGGATGGTTTTAAAAAAACTTCAATTCCATTAATACCCCATGGGAACGATAAGCCTCTCCTGTCACGGAACAAACGAGGTTTGCCGTTCCCAATGAGCGTTATGATAAAAAAAGATTTCTAGTTACTTATGGAAAAACGGATTATGTATCAGGCAAATTAACTTTGCCAAGCCATCCTTTCCATATTATCCCCTTTTGAATTTTATGTTAAACTAAACCTGTTATCCTGCCTGTTTGCATTGAGGTAATTCTGACTACGCCGGCACAACTCTCTTTACCGCTTTATCTGCCAGATGACGAAACGTTCGCCAGCTTTTATGCGGGTGAAAATCTGTCGCTGCTGGCGGCATTGCACAGCATGTTAACCGAAGAGCACGGGAGTTATCTTTACTTCTGGTCCCGCACGGGGGGCGGGCGCAGCCATTTGATGCACGCCGCCTGCGCCGAACTCTCCGGCCGCGGGGAAGCCGTCGGCTATGTGCCGCTGGATAAACGGACCTGGTTCGTGCCGGAGGTGATGGACGGCATGGAGCAACTGGCGCTGGTCACCATTGATAATATTGAATGCATCGCCGGTGACGAGCCTTGGGAAATGGCTATTTTCAATCTCTACAACCGGATACAGGAAACCGGGCGAACCCGTCTCATCATCAGCGGCAACTGCCCGCCGCGCCAGCTGAAACTGAACCTGCCGGATTTGGCCTCGCGTCTGGATTGGGGACAAATCTACCGGCTTCAGCCTTTGTCCGACGAGGAGAAAGGCGCCGCCCTGCAGCTGCGGGCCAAACTGCGTGGTTTCGAGCTGCCGGAAGACGTCAGCCGTTTTCTGCTTAAAAGGCTGGAGCGGGATATGCGGACCTTGTCACAAACCCTGGATCAGCTCGATCACGCTTCCATCAGTGCCCAGCGCAAGCTGACCATTCCCTTTGTCAAAGAGATTTTGCATTTATAAAGGCGGCGCTCAACGGCGCCCGAACCGTCGATAACCACAGGGCGTCCCGCCCTCAGACTGCCGATAAAGGTATTTGGAGTCAACAAGGCGGGACAGGCTGCCGGAAGAGTAAACCGTCCGCGCCAAGGATGGCGCGGATCGAGCCTACAAGGATGTATTCACGGCGTGTTTACGATCTGGCAGCCTGTTCCGACCGGGCATTTTGTCAACAAGCTCAGGGCGTCCTGCCCTCAGGATTTCTGGTAAGGCTTGAAGCGTTTTTCCAAATCCCGCAGCTGATCGATCCGGGCATCGTAACGGGCCTGTTGCAGACTGCCCAATTTCACCAGCGAGCTGGCATTGCTTAATGCCCGGACGGCCTGATCGAGCTGGCCGTTCAGCGCCAGGCTTTCCGCGCGCGCCGCCAGTTCCTGATCCCTCATTCCCAAGCCGGCGCAGGCTTGCGCCAGGAGATCCCAGCCGTTGGTATCGTCTTGATGATTGAAGGTGTAACGGTTAAGAAGATGGATGGCATCATTATAACGATGGCCTTCCACGTAAGCGTTCGCCAGATTAAGCAGCAAAACCGGATTGGCGGAATTGTCCTGTACCTTTACCAGCGCCTCCAGCCGGGCAATGGCCTGAGGCGCGCGCTGCTGCGCCAGGTCGATATCGGTCATCAAATCCACGAACCAGATACTGGCCGGCTGTTTGCTGAGCAGCGGTTGCAGGGATCGGCGGGCATCGTCGTATTTTTTCGCCTCTAGAAACAGCACCGCTTCACCATATTGCGCGGCGATTTGCTGACGCGCGTTGCCCTTTTTCCAGTGGGTGAGGGTGTCGTCCCCCAGAACGTTGTTGGTGGTGCTGTACATGCCGAGAATCCGCGCCTTGGCCAGATAAAAGTCCTGTGACGAATCCATCACCACATGCCGCATCTGGTTGGCCCGGTTGCGGATATCCGCCAGGCGGCTCATCGGCAGGGGGTGGGTCAACAGCATTTCCGGCGGGGTAGTGGAATAATGGGTATCGTCCGCCAGCTTTTGCAAAAAATCAGGCATGGCCTGCGGATCAAAACCGGAGCGCTGCAACACCTGAATGCCGACGCGATCCGCTTCCTGCTCGTTGCCCTGGGTAAAGCTGATGATTCCCTGCTGCGTCCCGGCGAGGGTACCGCTGAGCGCCGCCATGCCCATCTGCGGGTTAGCCATGGTCAGCAATATGGACCCCAGCGCGCCGGCCCAGGTCAGAGGCGCGCTGCGTTTTTGATCTTCCATGGCGCGCGCCAGGTGGCGCTGGGTCACATGGGATATTTCATGGGCCAGCACCGAGGCTAGCTGGCTTTCGTTATCGGTATAGCGGAATATCGCCGAATGCACCACCACGTTGCCGCCGAAAAAGGCAAAGGCGTTCAGTTCGTCGTTGCGGATCAGGAAGAAGTGAAACGGGAAATTCACCGAATGGGCATGGGACACCAGAATGTTGCCCAGATGGTTGATATAGGCCTCGAGCAGGGGGTCGTTAATCAGGGGCGAATTGCCGCGCAACTGACGGACATAAAAATCCCCCATCTGTATTTCCTGGCCGATGCTCAGCGTGCTGCCGGCCGTGGTGCCCATATCGGGCAGCTGGTCCGAATCATCAGCCAACAGAAACGGGCAATAGGTCAGGGCCATGGCGGCCAGCAGGCCGGCGATAAGGCTGTTTTTCATCCTTGGTAGCATAAACTCCATCCTCTACCTGAGCCGTAGCGATACAGTCTTTGACAGCGACGGCAACTAAGCGTTCTGGCTTTTTTTCGCGCCGGCAAGCACTGACCGGCCCGCAGGCCGGACAATCATGGCCGGCATGATGAATCAGGCGCCTTTAAGGTAGGCCAGCACGATATCGTGATGGTTACTGGTTTTGAAGTCGTCGAACACCTTCTCAATCTTGCCGTCGAGTCCGATCAGGAAGCTAATGCGATGTATGCCGTCATAGGTTTTACCCATAAAGGATTTTTCACCCCATACGCCGAATTCTTCGGCCACGCTGTGATCGGCATCGGACAACAGGGTGAAATTAAGCAGCTCTTTCTCAACGAATTTCGACAGCTTTTCCGGTTTGTCGGTGCTGATGCCGAGAACTTCCACGCCCGATTTATGCAGTTCGTCCATATTATCACGCAGCCCGCAGGCTTGCACGGTACAGCCAGGGGTCATGGCCTTGGGATAAAAGTAAACCAATACTTTTTGTCCCTGGAAGTCGGTCAGACTAACCTGTTCACCGTCCTGATCGGGCAAGCTAAATTTCGGCGCAGTATCACCGGCTTTCAGTGGCGTCATTGCAATACTCCATCTATCTATTAATTCTTTGGATGATTCACAACACTAATACTGCCTTGCGCATTCAGTTCTGTACAGAGTTGATGAAACGTATCTTCGATCTCTCCCACCGGCCGATCCGACGAGCCATGGGCGGTAATCTGGATATAAAGCCGCGGCGGATGTTCACCCTGAGCCGGCTGCGTTTTGGAAACCAGCTCGGCGATATTCATATGATGGCTGTCGAACAAATCGGTAAAACGCTCAATCAGGTGGGGGGAATCCTCCACTTCCACCTTAACCCAGACCGTGGTGGGCGTCTCTTTTTGTTCACTGGCGACGGTTCGTTTCATCACGATAAGCAAATCCAGGTCGACACCCTGGAGGGGCAGGGTGGATTCGATAAGCGTGATGGCGTTCCAACTGCCGGATAACAACATGATCAGCGTGAATTCTTCCCCCAGCATGGCGAGGCGGCTATCTTCAATATTACAGCCACACCCGCTGACATGCCGGGTGATGGTATTGACAATACCGGGACGGTCGGTGCCCAGCGCGGTGATGACCAGATAATGTTGTTGTTGCTGCGGCAAAATTGCGCTTCCTGTCCAGCGAGATGTGATTTACATGGTAACCCTAAAAAAAACCTGCTGCCAAGGGCTTACATGACCGATGTTTGCTTGCTTTTGGATAGGTGACAAAAGTACCATGAATAACCTGTTTGTGGAGGGGATGGTCAATGTTTACGGGAAGCATAGTTGCACTGGTTACACCAATGGATGACAAGGGTGCCGTCGATTGGGCGAGTTTAAAAAAATTAATCGATTATCATGTCGCCAGCGGAACGTCGGCGATAGTCTCCGTCGGCACCACCGGCGAGTCATCCACCCTGAGCCACGATGAGCATGGCGAAGTGGTGATGCGGACCTTGGAACTGAGCGACGGCCGCATCCCGGTGATCGCCGGCACCGGCGCCAATTCAACCTCGGAAGCGATTTGCCTGACGCAGCGTTTTAACAACAGCGGCGTGGTGGGATGCCTGACGGTGACGCCTTATTACAACAAACCGACCCAGGAAGGCCTGTTCCAGCATTTCAAGGCGATCGCCGAACACACAGACTTGCCGCAAATCCTGTATAATGTGCCGTCGCGTACCGGTTGTGATATGTTGCCGCCCACGATTGCGCGTTTGTCCAAAATTAAAAATATCGTCGCGGTAAAAGAAGCCACGGGGAACTTAAACCGTGTCAGCCAGATCCAAGAGCTGGTTGATGATGATTTTATCCTGCTCAGCGGGGACGATTCCACTGGGCTGGACTTCATGCAACTGGGCGGCAGGGGCGTGATTTCCGTCACGGCGAACGTCGCCGCCCGCGAAATGGCGCAAATGTGCGCGCTGGCGGCGCAGGGCAATTTTCTTGAAGCGCGCCGGTTGAATCAGCGCCTGATGCCGTTGCATCAGAAATTATTTATAGAATCCAACCCAATTCCCGTTAAGTGGGCCTGTAAAGCATTGGGATTAATGGCAACCGATACGTTACGTTTGCCGATGACGCCGCTGACCGAGAATGATAGCCGTGTTGTTGAACAAGCGTTAACGGATGCCGGTTTGCTGTAACTCTGTTAGGGAGAATTGATGGCTTATTCATTACAAAAGTCGGTGGTGGCAAAAGTGGTGGGCGCGTCGTTGTTCATGCTGCTTGCGGCCTGTACCAGCGATCAGCGTTATAAACGTCAGGTAAACGGCAATGAAGATTACCTGCAGGCACCGGCACTTAGCGCGCTTAACAGTCCATCCGGTATGATTCTGCCCGTTGAGAACGGGGATTACGAAGTACCCCCCGGATCGCTGAAAGGCCAGGTAGGCAAGGAACTGGATGTCCGGCCGCCGGCGCAGCCATTGGCTTTGTTGGACGGTTCCCGTTCGCAGTATAGCGGCGATACCGCGGTCATCCAGATTGAAAACAGCGCTCAGGCCCGGGATTTGTGGTCGCGGGTCGTGGGTGTGGTGCAAAGCAAGGGCTACACCATCGCCTCCCGCCAGGACGCCGACCAGACATTAAACACCGATTGGGTGCAATGGTCCCGTGCCGACGAGGATGTGCAATATCGCGGCCGCTACCAGGTGAGCCTGCGTACCGAGGGTTATCAAACCTCGCTGATGGTTAAGTCACTGGCGCTTGAACAGCAAAACAACCCGGTGGCGGCGCCGGCCATGGTCCAGCGTTACACCGTGTCGATGCTGAACAGCGTGGCGCAGGGGCTCGAACAGCTCAACGAGGATCAGGACAAGAGCCGGATATCCGGCCAGACCGCCGATTTAAGCGTTGAAAGCGGGGCGGATGACTCCGGTCTGCCGCTGCTGGTGGTGCGCTCATCCTATGCGGTGGTGTGGCAGCATCTGCCGTCGGCGCTGGATAAGATCGGCATGAAGGTGAAGGATACCAGCCGTCCGCTGGGGACCATCTCCGTCACCTATGATTCTCCGAGCAGCGGTACCTGGGATGACCTGGGCGCCAAAGACCCCGGCCTGGTTAACGGCGATTACAAGCTGCAGGTGGGAGATCTGGGCAACCGCAGCACCCTGCAGTTTACCGATCCCAAAGGCCATACCCTCACCCAGTCGCAAAACGACGCCCTGGTGCAGGTATTCCAGGCGGCTCTCAGCAAGTCGTCTACCCACTAATCCAAAAAAGGGGCCGGCGCCCCTTTTTTTATCGTTAAGCGTTATTTGCAATTGGAGTGAATCAAGATGCAAAAGTTAGCTGAGTTGTATCGCGGAAAGGCGAAAACGGTCTATACCACCCAGGATCCGGATTTGCTGATTTTAGAATTCCGCAATGATACGTCAGCATTGGATGGCCAACGTATTGAACAATTCGAGCGTAAGGGCTTGGTTAATAATAAATTCAACTATTTTATCATGACCAAACTCGCCGAAGCCGGTATTCCCACGCAAATGGTCCGCCTGTTGTCGGATACCGAGGTACTGGTTAAAAAATTATCCATGATTCCGGTAGAGTGCGTCGTGCGCAACCGCGCGGCCGGATCCCTGGTGAAACGTCTGGGCATCAAAGAAGGCGAGATCCTCAATCCGCCGCTGTTCGATATGTTTTTGAAGAACGACGCCATGCACGATCCGATGATTAACGAATCTTACTGCGCCACCTTCGGCTGGGCGAGCGAAGCGCATCTGGCCCGTATGAAGCAGTTGACCTATCAGGCCAATGACGTTTTAAGCAAGATTTTTGACGATGCGGGCCTGATCCTGGTGGATTTCAAGCTGGAATTCGGTTTGTTCCAGGGCGAGGTGGTGCTCGGTGATGAATTCTCACCGGACGGCAGCCGTTTGTGGGATAAAGCCACTCTCAATAAGATGGACAAGGATCGTTTCCGTCAAAGTCTGGGCGGCGTGATTGAAGCCTATGAGGAAGTCGCACACCGTATCGGCGTTGAACTGGACTGACACGCAATCGTTTCCCTCTACCTCTGTGAGGCGGCGTAATGGTACCGCCGGCGCGTTGAGCCCCGCGCTCCCCCGGCGTGTACCGGCATAAACAGACCCGCCGGCGGGCGGGAGAGCAAGAGTGACGGGCCGTTGCCGCCGCGCTGGCGGCGTTTTGCCCTGAATGATAATCCGGGATGAAATTCTCATGACTTTTTTGGATCCGACGCTACTGATTTTACTGGCGCTGGCGGCACTGGGCATTATCAGCCATAACAACACCGTCACGGTGGCCATCCTGTTCTTGCTTATCGTTCGTCTGACCCCGTTGAGCCATTTTTTTCCCTGGGTGGAAAAGCAGGGACTGACCCTCGGTATTATCATCCTGACCATCGGTGTTATGGCCCCCATAGCCAGCGGCACGATTTCCGCCAGCAGCGTCATGCACTCTTTTTTGCATTGGAAATCCCTGCTGGCCATTTTGATCGGGGTGCTGGTTTCCTGGCTGGGCGGCCGCGGTGTTTCCCTGATGTCGAGCCAGCCTTCGGTGGTGGCCGGCCTGCTGGTGGGCACGGTACTTGGGGTGGCGCTGCTGCGCGGCGTGCCGGTAGGCCCGTTGATTGCCGCCGGTCTTTTGTCATTAGTGATTGGCAAACATTGATATGCCCGGCCTGTCGCCTGCTATGGCGGACTGGTTGGCCGAGACCGCGGCATCCATGCGCCGTTCCGGCATCCGGCGGCTGCTGGTATTAAGCGGCGACCCGCTTTGGAGCGCTTCGCTGGTCCGCGAGCTGCGCCTGCTGTTGCCCGGCGATTGGCTTTGGGTTGGCCGGGCGGAAGACGGCGCCGGTATCACGACTACCCCGGCCGCCATTAAATCCCTGCTGGGACGCGAGTTTCAGCATGGGGTCTTCGACGCCCGCACCGGTCTGGCGGCGGACGCCCTGGCGGCCTTGGCCGGGATGCTCACCGCCGGCAGCTGGCTGGTTTTGCTCACCCCCCCCTGGGATGACTGGCCCTTGCTGCCCGACCGGGATTCCCTGCGCTGGAGCGAACAGCCCGAGCCTATCGCCACCCCTTCATTTATTCATCATTTCCAGCACAGCCTGCAGCACTGCCATGAAACGGCGCTGTTTAGGCAGCATCAAACCCCCTCGCTGCCGGTGTGGGCGGCGCGGCCCCGGTGGCAGCCGCCCAAGGGTGGACCGACGGTTGAACAACAAGCCCTGCTGGAACGGCTCCTGGCGGCGCAGAGCGGCATTTATGTGTTGACCGCCCCGCGCGGGCGCGGCAAATCCACCCTGGCCGGCATGCTGGCGGCCGGGACCAAGGCACACTGTTGGGTGGCGGCCCCGGCCAGGCAGGCCGCCGATGTGCTGGCGCAATACGCGGCGAACCGGGCCAGGTTTTTCTCGCCCGACGCGCTGCTGGAGCACTGCCGCACCCATCCGGCCGCGGACTGGCTGCTGGTGGATGAGGCCGCCGCCATTCCTCTGCCGTTATTGCGGCAGCTGATAAGCTATTTTCCACGGGTCTTGCTGACCACCACGGTACAGGGCTACGAAGGCACCGGCCGCGGGTTTCTGCTGAAGTTCTGCGCCTCGCTGCCGCAGTGGCACAGTCTGACACTACAACAGCCGCTGCGCTGGGCCGCCGCCGATCCGTTGGAATCCTGGCTGGCGGAGGCGCTGCTGCTGGATCCCGTTTCATCCGGCGGCGGCGGCAACCCTCGCTTATCGTGCAACCCGCCGGACTCCGCCGGACCTGTGCCCATCCCGGCTCCGCAGGAACCTGGTGGCGTCGAGCCGGCGCAAGATCCGTCACTACATCATCATGGCGACGAGCCGGCGCAAGACCGTTCAGCCGGATATTATGGCGGCGCGCCGTCTTTTAGCGAGCCGGGGCAGGAGAGCTGGGAGCGGCATCCGCAGGCCCTGAGGGCGTTTTACGATTTGCTTACCGGCGCCCACTACCGCACCTCGCCGCTGGATCTGCGCCGCCTGATGGATGCTCCCGGCCAGCATTTTATTGTCGCACGTAGCCAGGATGCAGTGATTGGCGGGCTATGGACGGTGGACGAGGGCGGTTTAACGCCCGAGATGGCCCATGAGGTTTGGGCGGGACGACGTCGCCCGCCGGGCAATCTGGTGGCGCAGTCCCTGGCGGCTCATGGCGGCATCCGGACCGCGGCGCAGCTGCTATCCCGCCGGGTAAGCCGGATCGCGGTGGCCGCCGCTCACCGTCGCCGGGGCGTGGGGCGGGAATTATTGCGCCAGGCGCGTATGCGGGCGGCGGAAGACGGCCTGGATTTCCTGTCGGTGAGTTTCGGCCTCACCGATGAGTTGCGGCAATTCTGGCAGGCGTCCGGATTTAGGTTAGTCCATATCGGATCCCGTCTTGAGGCCAGCAGCGGATGCTACAGCGCCATGGCGCTGCTGCCCCTCAGCGCCGCCGGGCAGCGAATGACGCAGCGGGCAGAGGTGAGATTCGCCCGGGCACAGAGGCTATCGACTGATGATGGCGGATGGGAACTGGATGATGGCGACTGGCGGGATCTGGCCGGTTTTGCCTTTGCCCACCGGCCGCCGGAAGCCTGCCGGGCCGCGTTGCTGCGTCTGCTGCGGCTCTCCCCGCTGCCGCTGCCGGCCCTGCGCGGCGAGTTGGAGCAGCGGCTCGGCGACGCCGAGATGGTGGCCCGCATCGGCGTTACCGGCAAAAAGGCGTTATTGATCCGCCGGCGGGAGGAAACCGCGGCGGCGCTGCTGTCGCTGGATGAAAAAGCCTGCGGCATCTGGCGACGGGTAAGTGAACCCGGCGGCTACCTGGCAGACGTAAGCGATATCTAAAGGGTCCTGGTGGTTCCCCGGCCGGCGACTATTTCTTTTTCGGCCAGTCATCGTCCTCATCCCATTTGGCGTTATTGTCCCGATGGGGCGGCAACTCCGGCTTGTCTTTAAGGTAGCGCTTGACATCCACCCGGCGCAGTTCCTTGATGCCGGAGATCAGCATGCCCGCCAGCAGGATCAAGATGATCCACCAATATTTCGCCAACCATTCCATGATATTACTCCTTATCGACATTGCCGATATAACGGCGAAAAATGGCCGGTAACTGCGGAAGAATCCACGTTGACCCCGCCACTTCATACTCTTTCCATGACGCCGACACAATGTCCGGCGTTAACAAGCATTCGGCCTGGCAGGCCAGCGGACGATAACTCAGATGCCAGGGTTCTATGGCGACACCGCCGCGATCGCGGGCGTAAGGACGATAAAAACCATAGTCCGCCATATGTTCGGTTAACCACTCGGTCAACGGGGCGAAATAGCCCCCGGGCTGATACTCCGCCGGGGTCAATTGCAATGCGCGGCCGGCGGGCAGCAGATCGGAATCGTAAACGTCAACGTCGCTGCCCCAATGGTGGCGGCTGGTGCCGGGCAGGGCCGACCAGCGCAATATGGCTTCACAACGCTCCGGTACGCTCAGGCTTTGACTGTCCAGCGGACGGCTCTCTTTATCTAATAATGGTCGCCGACCGTGAAATTTTCCATTCCAGATAGCCAATTGCCGGTCAAAATCGCGAAAACTGCTGGCGGGCCGCAGATTGAATCCCTGCAATCTGCCGGCCTGCCGCAGGCCGTTAAACGCGGCCGCGGCCTCCGATTGCAGACGATGCCCCTCGGAAAGGAGGATCACATGCCGGTCGGTTTGGCCGGTAAGCATATCCGGGGTCATCATAGGACCAGTTGCTCCATAATGCGCTGATACATTCGGCTCAGCAATTGCAGGTCGGCGGCGCTGACGCACTCATTCACTTTATGGATGGTGGCGTTCACCGGCCCCAGCTCCACCACCTGGGCGCCCAGGCGGGCAATAAATCTGCCGTCCGACGTGCCGCCGGTGGTTTCCAGGGAAGGGGTGAATTCCTGGTAATGCTCCACCGCGTTGACCACCGCCTCCACCAGTTCGCCGCGGGCGGTAAGAAAAGGCTGGCCGGATAACCACCAGTCAAGGCTGTAGCGCAGGCCGTGGCGCTGCAGCAATGCCTCCACCTGGGATCGGATTTGTCCGTCGGTCAGCTCGGTGCTGAAGCGGAAATTAAACTGCACCTTGAGCTCACCGGGGATCACGTTATTGCTGCCGCTGCCGGCCTGGATATTGGCAATCTGCATCGTGGTGGGGGGGAAAAACGCATTGCCCCGATCCCAGACGGTGGATACCAGTTCATTCAGCGCCGGTATGGCGCGATGCACCGGATTATCCGCCAATTGCGGATAGGCCACATGGCCCTGGATACCCTGGACCACCAGATTGGCGGTCAGGGAACCGCGCCGGCCGTTTTTCACGATATCCCCGACATGCCGGTGGCTTGAAGGTTCTCCCACCAGGCAATAATCCAGATGTTCTCCGCGCGCCATCAGCGCTTCCACCACCTTTACCGTGCCATTGACGGCGGTGCTTTCCTCATCGGAGGTGACAAGAAACGCCAGCCGTCCCCGATGATCCGGATGCTGGGCGACAAAGCGCTCGGCGGCCACGGTCATGGCGGCCAGCGAACCTTTCATATCGGCGGCGCCCCGGCCGTATAGCATACCGTCGCGAAGGGCGGGTTCGAAGGGAGGCGTAAACCAGTGCTCCCCGTTGCCGCCCGGAACCACGTCGGTATGGCCGGCAAAGGCCAGGGTCCGCCCCTCGCCGCGCCAGGCCCAAAAGTTCAGGGTATCGCCGAACGGCATCGGCTCAACGGTGAAACCGGCAGCCTGAAGACGGGATATCAGCAGCGCCTGGCAGCCCGCATCGTCGGGACTCAGGGAAGGCCGCCTGATAAGCTGTTGGGTTAATTCCAGAACCGGACAGGCCATATTACACCCCCCGGCCGGTAAATTTCTGATACTCCGCCGGGTCAAAACCCACCAGCAGGGCGCCGTCCTGCCGCTGCAAAACCGGACGTTTGATAATGGCCGGCTGGCTTAACATCAATGCCAGCGCCCCGGCGGCATCTTCGGCCTGCCTGCGCTGCTCCTCGCCGAGCTTGCGCCAGGTGGTGCCGCGGGTATTCAGCAGCACTCGCCAGTCGGTCCGCCGGATAAAGCCCTGCAGCAGTTCGCCGGTTACGCCGTCGGCCCGGTAATCATGAAACCGGTAGGGAAGCTGCGCCTCGTCGAGCCAGCGTCGGGCCTTTTTCATCGTATCGCAGTTTTTGATTCCGTAGATCGTTAATGAGACATCTTGCTCATGCATGGGGAAAGGCTACCTTTATCAGAATGACCTTCATAATGCGTGAAAACGGAGTATGAATCCAGACAAGGGTAAACCTCTCGGCTTTGGACGGTCAATGGGGAGACGTCTTTCCCAGGACAATAGCCTTCCGCTCATTGTCATAACCAGGGTTTTAAACTGATTTAATTCCTACATCAGGCATAATCCCGCTAATGACCTTATTAAATATAATGATATTTTCGACCAGGGGGCCGGTGGTGTTATTAATCAGGTAATAAAAAGGAAGGGGTATATAATTGTCGCTTTTCGCATAAATCGGCCGCTGCGGCAATCGGAAGAGGAAATAACTTTCATTAATGCTGTGTATTGTTAATAAAAACGCGTAAATTTGGCATTCGATTAGGAATATTAATAAAACCGCCTTAGGGCAAATGCCTGAGATTTATCGGGCCAATGTAGACACTCCCGCTGTTTTTTATCGGGAAAGGCGGTGCCAGGCCCGGCAGATACGCGCTGACGCTGACCGGCCAATGGGGTTTGCGGCAGCATAGTCTTAACCCGTAGTGATATGTTCTGTAACCTGGATGATGAAAATGCATCAGGATAGTGCATTAATTCTAATATGCAAATTCGTTTTGTGAAGCAGCTCGAGAAATATACTAAAATTATCCCGGCGGCTCTTCTCTTTTCACGGCGTATTTGTATAATAAGCGCACAAGAACAGAGAGGCAGGTATGATTGATACAGAGTTAGGTAACTGGAAAGATTTTATTGAAGCAATGTTACGCAAGTAAACATATGCCGAAAACAAGGCCCCAATTTTATATTTATGTAATTTTGAACACCTTGAAAATAACATCTCTAGAATAAAGGCCGCCCCATCGGAGCGGCCTTTATCATTTCTACGTCCACGCCTTTTCAGCTTACGGCTCCGGATGCTCGCTGCTTTCCGTTAACAGCTGAATGTTTGACTCGGGATGCGGCTGCGTATGGGACGGGAAGCGCCGGCGAATCAAAACGAAAAACAGCGGGATAAACACGATGGCCAGGATGGTGGCGGAAAGCATGCCGCCGATAACCCCGGTCCCCACCGCGTGCTGGCTGCCGGACCCCGCGCCGGTGCTGAGCGCCATCGGCATGACCCCGAAGACAAAAGCCATCGAGGTCATCAGGATGGGTCTTAGGCGCATGCGCGAAGCGTGCAGCGTTGCTTCCACCAGCCCCTGGCCTCTGATATGCAGCTCATTGGCGAACTCGACAATCAATATGGCGTTTTTCGCCGACAGGCCGATAACGGTGAGTAATCCCACCTGGAAATAAACATCGTTTTCCAGACCGCGCAGCCAGGTGGCCAGCAGCGCGCCGATTACCCCCAACGGCACCACCAGCATGACCGAGAAAGGAATGGACCAGCTTTCATACAGCGCCGCCAGGCTCAGAAATACCACCAGCAGGGAGATGGCGTACAGCGCCGGCGCCTGCGAGCCGGAGAGGCGTTCCTGGTAGGACATTGCCGTCCACTCCAGTCCAAAGCCGGTGGGCAATTGCGCCACCAGTTTTTCCATCAGATCCATCGCCGTACCGTTACTGACGCCCGCGGCGGCCTCACCGACGATTTCCAGCGAGGAGAGGCCGTTATAGCGTTCCAGACGAGGTGAACCATATTCCCAATGCGAGGTGGCAAAGGCGGAAAAGGGCACCATGGTGCCGCTGCCGTTGCGGACATACCAGTGGTTGATATCGCCGGGCAACATCCGGTATTCCGCCGCCGCCTGCACATAAACGCGTTTGATACGCCCACGATCGATAAAGTCATTAACGTAGGTCGACCCCCAGGCGGTTTGCAGCGTGTCGTTAATATCATCAATGGAAACGCCCAATGTCTGCGCTTTGCGCTGATCGATATCGATTTGCAGCTGCGGGCTGTCATCCAGACCGTTATGCCGCATACGGGTAAGCAGAGGCGAGGCGTTGGCCTTGGCCAGCAGCTCATCCCGAGCCGCCATCAGCTGAGCGTGCCCCAGGCCGGCATGATCTTCCAGTTCCATATCAAAGCCGGCGGCATTGCCCAGACCGGAGATGGCCGGCGGGTTGTTGGCCAGCACCTGGGCTTCCGGGATTTTGGCGAAGGCCTTGGTGGCCCGTTCGATGATGGCGGCGGCGGAGCGCGTCGAACTGCTGGCCCGCTCATCCCAGGGTTTTAGCCGGATAAACATCCGCGCGACGTTTTGTCCGTTGCCCCCAGGCGCGGTGCCGATAGTGGAATATACCGACAGGACGTTGTCCTTTTCCTTGGTCAGGAAATACTGTTCTACCTTGCCCACCACTTTTAACGTCTGTTGCTGGGTGGCCTGGGTGGGAAGCTGCACCTGGGCCATTAATACCCCGAGGTCTTCCGTGGGCAGAAACGAGGTGGGCAGGTGCAGGAACAGCAGCACCATGCCGCCGAGCAAAAGGGCATACAGCAGCAGCCAGCGGGCGCTGCGCTGGAGGATATTGGTAACGCCGCGCTGGTAACGGTTGGCCCCTTTGTCGAACCAGCGGTTAAACCAGCCGAAGAAGCCCTTCTTCTCGTGGTGATCCTCTTTTTTCACCGGTTTTAGCAGCGTGGCGCACAGGGCGGGAGTTAAAATCAGGGCCACCAAAACCGAGAGCACCATCGCCGAGACGATGGTCACGGAGAATTGCCGGTAAATCGCCCCGGTGGTGCCGCCGAAAAACGCCATGGGCACAAACACCGCCGACAGCACCAAGGCGATCCCCACCAGGGCGCCCTGGATTTGTCCCATGGATTTTCGGGTGGCGTCCCGCGGCGATAAATGTTCCTCGTTCATTACCCGTTCCACGTTTTCCACTACCACGATGGCATCGTCCACCAGCAGGCCGATGGCCAATACCACGGCGAACATGGTCAGGGTATTGATGGTAAAACCGAAGGAGGCCAGTATGGCAAAGGTGCCCAGCAGCACCACCGGCACGGCGATGGTGGGAATTAACGTGGCGCGGAAATTCTGCAGGAACAGGTACATGACCAGGAATACCAGCAGAATGGCTTCCAGCAAGGTCTTCACCACATCTTCAATGGAGGCGGTGACGAAGGGGGCGGTTTCATAGGCGATTTCGGCTTTCAAACCGCGTGGAAAGTAGGGAGCCAGCTCCGCCAGCCGCTTTTTGACATTGACGTTGGTTTCCAGCTCATTGGCGCCGGAGGCCAGTTTCACCCCCATGCCGGCGGCGGGCATGCCGTTATAGGTACTGAGGTAATCGTAGTTTTCCGAGCCCAGCTCGATATCCGCCACCTGGCCAAGGGTAACCACCGAACCGTCGCTGTTAACCCTAAGGGTAATGGCGCGAAACTGCTCCGGGGTCTGTAACTGCGACTGGGCGTTTATGGTGGCGTTCAGCGCCTGCTTGTCCACCGATGGCGTACCGCCGAGCTGACCCACCGCCACCTGGCTGTTTTGCGACTCGATGGCCGTCACGACATCGTCGGTAGTGAGTTGAAAACTGTTTAGCTTGTCCGGATTTAGCCAGATACGCATGGAGAATTGCGAACCGTAGGCATCGATTTCGCCCACGCCGTTGACCCGGCTAAGGGGTTCCTGCAGATGGCTCACCATATAGTCCGCAATATCGGCTTTGTTCATGGAGCCGTCGGTGGACACAAACGCTATCATCATCAGGTTGCTGTCGCCGGTTTTGGTGACGGTAATCCCCTGGGTCTGAACCGCCTGGGGCAAGCGGTGCTGCGCAACCTGCAGTTGGTT
Organism: Sodalis sp. RH15; assembly: GCF_047324255.1. Classification (NCBI taxonomy): domain Bacteria; kingdom Pseudomonadati; phylum Pseudomonadota; class Gammaproteobacteria; order Enterobacterales; family Bruguierivoracaceae; genus Sodalis; species Sodalis sp. RH15. The sequence continues at coordinate 4,398,892 of NZ_CP178738.1, read as the reverse complement.
TTGCACTTCCTGCATGGCTTCGTTGGGATTGGTCCCCGCCTCAAACGTCAGCGTGGTGGTGGCCTGTCCGGAGTTACTGCTTTGGGACGCCATATAAAGCAAATTATCCAGGCCCGTCATATTTTGTTCGATAATTTGCGTGACGGTATTTTCCAGCGTCTTGGCGGAAGCACCGGGATATTTGGAGGTGATGCGGATGGTGGGGGGCGTCAATTTGGGATATTGCTCGATCGGCAGCGTAAAAATGGCCAATGTACCGGTTAAACAGACAATGATTGCCAAAACCCAGGCGAAAATCGGGCGATCAATAAAAAAGTTAGCCATTCAATCTAAACCTCAAGGCGACTGGTCTGTTATTGTGAGGCGACATGCATGCGAGGCGCCATCGCCGTAGTACTTTACGCGTTAGTACGTGAGAAAACGTGGAGAAAAAAAGGAGATAGTGTAAAAAAGTGATCAACGCACATTATCTTCCTTCGTCACTAATACCCGCCCGGTAAAGCCATTATTTCTTATATTACTCAACCCGGTTGATGATTTTTGCCGTGAATCGCTCCCGTCTATGCTGGACATTGAGTTATGATCCCGATCACACTTACATCGCATTCTGTCGGATTATAGAGGGCGCTATGCCGTTAAATATTAAAATACTGGAAAATAAGTTGTTATCCGATCACTGGTTCGTCCTGCGCAAATTGGTATTCAGCCTGCAAAAAAAAGACGGCACCGCCGTACAGCAGATGCGCGAAGTCTATGACCGGGGCAATGGCGCCACTATTTTGTTGTATAACAGCCTGAAAAATACGCTGGTGCTGATTCGGCAATTCCGTATGCCTACCTATATGAACGGCAATCCCACCGGGATGCTGCTGGAAACCTGCGCCGGTTTGCTGGATGACGATTCGCCGGAAGAGTGCATCCGGCGCGAGGCGGTAGAAGAAACCGGTTACGCCGTGGGTAAAGTGGAGAAATTGTTCTCCGCCTATATGTCTCCCGGAGGCGTAACCGAAATTGTGCATTTCTTCGCCGCTGAATATGACGAGTCCAGCCGCGATAATGAGGGCGGCGGCATTGAGGACGAGGATATTGAGGTGGTGGAATTGACCTTTGGCGAAGCCCTGGCAATGGTGCGGGACGGACGCATCCGGGACGGAAAAACCATCATGCTGTTGCAGCATGCCCAATTAAAAGGGTGGTTAAAGGCATAAATCAGCGTCCCGTTGGGATTATTGTCTGACTGATGATTGGGTAAATCGCTATCAATACCTTGTTCAAACAGGATCAAACCTGTGCGTTATAGCCCGTAAAGCCCTCGGTGCCTGCGCTTGGCACCCATGGACAATGCACAGGGATTACCTGAACATGTAACGTAGTGCTGGATAAATACACAGTAGTGTTGTATATTTAATCAACTCCCTATGAGGAGCTGTAGCTTTCCGACACTAAGTGGTGAACGAGATGAAGATATCCGCAGCGGGTTTTGAAACCCTTCATCAAACGGTCTCGATGAGCAGCCGTGAACTGGCCGACTTGACCGGGACCCCTCATGGCGAAGTGACGCGCCTGATCAAAAGCCTGGAAACCAGCCGGCGATTCCCCCAGCCGTTATGTACATCGGACTATCAGCGGGAGGGGAAAATCCGTCAGGAATATCAGTTGAACAAGAGGGATTCGCTGATGGTCATCGCGCGTTTGTCCCCGGCCTTCACGCCGTTGGTCCTCGACCGCTGGCATGAACGGGAGTTGCAGCACGACCTGCCCGATTTTACCAATCCGGCGCTGGCCGCCCGTGCCTGGGCCGAGGAGTATGAGCGGCGCCAGGCCCTGGAAAGGCGTGTGGCCCTCATCGCGCCGAAAGCGGATTTTTTTGATCGCTATGTCGTGGTGGAAGAGGCTATGGGCTTTCGCCAGGTTTGCAAGCTGCTGAAGGTCAAAGAGGCGGATTTTCGGCGGTTCCTGCTGGAGCGCCAAATCATGTACCGCCTAGGCGGCGTGCTGACCCCTCATCGGCAGCACCTGGATGCCGGACGTTTTGAAGTCCATACCGGCACCAGTGAAAGCCGCCATCCCTTTTCCCAGACGCGCTTCACCGTAAAGGGGGTGAAGTGGATAGCCGGCCTGTGGGCCGAGTATCTGGCTGAAAGCTTGCGGGGCGCGGTGGCATAGCGCCTTAATGCAGCAGGGAGCGGGCTTTTTCCATGACATTCTCAATGGTAAAGCCAAACGCTTCAAACAGCGCCTCGGCCGGTGCCGATTCGCCGAACGTGGTCATACCGACGATGGCCCCCTTCAATCCCACATATTTATACCAGTAATCGGCGATACCGGCTTCAATGGCCAGCCGCGCCGATACCGCACCCGGCAGCACCGCTTCGCGATATGCCGCATCCTGCAGGTCGAATACATCGGTGGAGGGCAGCGATACCACTCGCACCTTCCGGCCTTCCTTACTCAGCTTTTCCCAGGCGGATACCGCCAGTTCGACTTCCGAACCGGTGGCGATGATAATCAGCTCAGGGGCGCCGTCGGCATCTTTGAGGATATAGCCGCCGCGGGCGATATCCGACAGCTGCTGCGGCGTACGTTCCTGCTGGGCCAGATTCTGCCGGGAAAGAATCAGCGCGGTGGGGCCGTTATGGCGCTGAACGGCCTGCTGCCAGGACACCGCGGTTTCCACTTGATCGCAGGGCCGCCAGGTGCTCATGTTCGGCGTCAGACGCAGACTGGCCAGTTGTTCCACCGGCTGATGGGTTGGGCCGTCCTCCCCCAGGCCGATAGAGTCATGGGTATAGACCATAATCTGCCGTGCTTTCATCAGGGCCGCCATACGCACCGCGTTGCGGGCGTACTCCACGAACATCAGGAAGGTGGCGGTATAAGGCACGAAGCCGCCATGATGGGCGATACCGTTGGCGATGGCGGTCATGCCGAACTCGCGCACGCCGTAGTGGATATAGTTGCCCGCCGGATCCTCCGCCAGGGGAACCGACTTCGACCAAATAGTCAGATTGCTGGGGGCGAGATCGGCAGAACCGCCCAACAGCTCCGGCAGCAGCGGACCGTATGCTTCCAGGGCGTTTTGCGATGCCTTGCGGCTGGCTATCTTGGCCGGGTTGGCCTGTAGCTTTTCGATATAGGCTTGGCTTTGCCGCTGCCAGTCATCGGGCAGTCGACCCTCGGTGCGGCGCTTGAACTGCGCCGCCAGCTCCGGGTAGGCCTGTTCGTAGGCGGCGAATTTTTCGTTCCAGGCGGCCTCGCGGGCGGCGCCGGCGGCTTTGGCGTCCCAGGCGTCGTAAATTTCCTGCGGGATAACAAACGGCGGCGAGGTCCAGCCCAAATGCCGGCGGGTGGCGGCTACTTCGTCGTTACCCAGCGCCGCACCGTGGGCGCCATGGGTACCGGCCTTGTTCGGCGAGCCGAAGGCGATAACGGTTTTGCACATCAGCAGCGAGGGTTTGTCGGTAACGGCCTTGGCCTGTTCAATGGCGCTCTTTACCGCGTCGCTGTCATGGCCGTCCACGCCGCGCACCACGTGCCAGCCGTAGGCTTCAAACCGTTTGGCGGTATCGTCGGTGAACCAGCCCTCCACGTGGCCGTCAATGGAAATGCCGTTGTCGTCGTAGAACGCCACCAGCTTGCCCAGTTTCATGGTGCCGGCCAGAGAGGAAACCTCGTGGGAGATCCCCTCCATCATGCAGCCGTCACCGAGAAAGACATAGGTATAATGATCGACGATGTCGTGGCCCGGACGGTTGAACTGCGCCGCCAGGGTACGTTCGCCGATGGCGATACCCACCGCGTTGGCGATGCCCTGCCCCAGGGGGCCGGTGGTGGTTTCAACGCCATCGGTGTAGCCGTATTCCGGATGGCCCGGCGTTTTGGAGTGCAGCTGGCGGAAGTTTTGCAGTTCGGACATCGGCAGGTTATAGCCGGTAAGATGCAGCAGGCTGTAAAGCAGCATCGAGCCATGGCCGTTGGAGAGGATGAAACGATCCCGGTCCATCCATTTCGGATTGGCGGGATTGTGCTGCAGAAAGTCTCGCCAGAGGACTTCGGCGATATCGGCCATGCCCATCGGCGCGCCGGGGTGGCCGGAATTGGCTTTTTGCACCGCATCCATGCTTAATGCCCGGATGGCGTTGGCCAGTACTTTACGTGTAGTCATACAGGCTCCGCGAATTAGAGTTTTGCCGAGAGGAGATCTTCCAGGCTCTGCTGATCTACCGCAAATTGACGGATGCCTTCGGCCAATTTGTCCACCGCCATCGGATCCTGGTTGTGTTCCCAGCGGAACTCGGGTTCGGACAGCGGCGCCGGCTGATGCAGCCCGGTGGTGGACGGCGTGAGCTTGCGTTCTACCGGCAGGTCGCTTTTGTGCAACTCTTCCAGCAGCGCCGGGGAAATGGTTAAACGGTCACAGCCGGCCAGCGCCAGGATTTGTTCGGTTTTACGGAAGCTGGCGCCCATGATCACCGTTTGGTAGCGATGCTGTTTATAATATTCATAGATGGCACGCACCGATTTTACGCCCGGATCCTGTTCAACATCGTAGGGGTCCAGGGGTTTGCGCTGATTATACCAATCATAGATGCGGCCGACGAAGGGGGAGATAAGATAAACCCCGGCTTCAGCGCAGGCTCGGGCCTGGGCGAAGGAGAACAGCAGGGTGAGGTTGCAGTTGATGCCTTCGCGCTCCAGCTCTTCCGCCGCTTTGATGCCTTCCCAGGTGGACGCCAGCTTAATCAGGATGCGGGATTTATCGATCCCCTGTTCATGGTATAGGCCTACCAGCTTGCGGGCTTTGGCGACGCACATGCCGCGATCGAACGATAACCGGGCATCCACTTCGGTGGAGACTCGCCCCGGCACGCTTTTCAGGATCTCCACGCCGATATTCACCGCTAACTTGTCGCTGGCATTGATAATTTGGGTTTCCCGTGTGCCGCCCTGCTTGCGGGCATAGGCCAGCGCGTCTTCAAACAGCGGCTGATAGGCGGTAAGGCTGGCGGCTTTGAGGATCAATGACGGATTGGTGGTGGCGTCCTGCGGGGTGTAATGGCGGATCGAATCAATATCGCCGCTGTCGGCCACAACGGTGGTGAATTGTTTTAGCGCTTCTAGCTGATTCATTCTCAACTCCATGAAGGAAGAAATGGTACATCTTGTTGAAGGAAGAGTTAACTTAAGGATAACACTGCCTCAACAAGACGGAGAATGAAATGCGCTTTTTCTGATTATTTTGATGGTTGAAACCGATGGCGGGTCGCTTATAACGATCATCCCCTTGACTGCTGCAGGTAGCGATCCAATTCCCGGGCGAATTCCTGGCGTTCCCGCTGGCTGAGGGGCGGGGGCCCGCCGGTCTGGATGCCGCTGGCGCGCAGGGTGTCCATAAAGTCGCGCATGGTGAGGCGTTCACGGATGGTTTCGGGCCGGTAGCGTTCTCCCCTGGGAGTGAGCGCCACCGCGCCTTTCCCCATCACCTCCGCCGCCAGCGGGATATCGCTGGTGATCACCAGATCGCCCACGCCGACGCGTCGGACGATTTCATTGTCCGCTACGTCAAACCCGGCGCCTACGCGCAGGGTGCGGATAAAGGGTGACGGCGGTACCGCCAGCGTCTGGTTGGCCACCAGCGTGGTCTGGATGGACTCGCGCTGTGCGGCGCGAAACAAGATTTCTTTGATGACTTTGGGGCAAGCATCGGCGTCAACCCAAATAGCCATTAGTTCCCCCTCTGTGACAGCCAATCGCGCGCCGGTAAAAAATCCCGGTACAGTGCGGCTTCCGGGCTCTCCGGCTCCGGATGGTAATCGTACTGCCAGCGCGCCAGCGGCGGCATGGACATCAAGATAGACTCGGTACGTCCGCCGGATTGTAGTCCAAAGAGAGTACCGCGATCCCATACCAGATTGAATTCAACGTAACGTCCGCGCCGGTAGAGTTGGAACTGCCGTTCCCGCTCGCCCCAGGGCAAATGCCGGCGCCGTTGAACGATGGGCAGGTAAGCGTCGAGATAACCTTCTCCGACGGCGCGGGCAAAGGCATATGTCCGGGAAAAATCCGGTTGGTTCAGATCGTCGAAGAAGAGTCCGCCGATACCGCGCGCTTCATTGCGGTGCTTGAGGAAAAAATAGCTGTCGCACCAGGCTTTATAGCGGGCATACACTTCTTCGCCGAAGGGGGCGCAGAGATCCCGGGCGGTGCGGTGCCAGTGTTCCGCGTCTTCGCGAAAGCCGTAAAACGGCGTCAGGTCAAAACCGCCGCCGAACCACCAGACGGGGGGCGCATCGGGCTTTTCGGCCATAAAAAAACGAACATTGGCATGGCTGGCGGGGACATAGGGATTAAGGGGATGGACCACCAGCGAAACCCCCAGCGCCTGGAAAGCCCGTCCGGCCAGCTCGGGACGGTGGGCGGTGGCGGAGGCGGGCAGCGTTGCTCCGGACACGTGGGAAAAGTTGACGCCGGCCTGTTCGAACACGCTGCCCCCGGTCAAAACGCGGCTGCGTCCGCCGCCGCCTTCCTCCCGCCGCCAGATGTCCTCTTTGAACGCCGCGCCGCCGTCCTCGCCGCTCAGGGCGGCGCAAATCCGGTCTTGTAAAGCAAGCAGATAATCTTTGATATGCTCAATATCGGGTTGATTCATTCAACTCACTCATGGTTGATGGCGCGCCGTTATAAACGGTATCCAGTATAACCTTCCGCCGGGGCCATGCCTAATGGGTAACGCCGGTCAACCTCCGCTATTACTGGTGAAATGGCGTTCATGAGCGTCGTAATAGTCAAAAAAATCCATTATTCCTTTGCTGATGGCTAGGGCGATACGATCCTGAAAATCAGTGGTTTCCAGCAACTGCTCTTCCCGATGGTTGGTAATAAAAGACGTTTCCACCAGCACCGAGGGTATCGACGCGGATTTGAGCACGGCGAAAGCCGCCTGTTCGGTATGCTGGCTGTGCAGCTGGTGGACCGGGCGGATATGGTTGAGCAGATGGCGGCCCAGCGTCAGGCTGTTTTTGATGGTGTCGGTTTGCACCAGATCGAACAGGACCTGCTGTAGGTAATTATCCTGTTGTTTGTATTTTGCCCCCGCCACGTCGTCGGCGGCATTTTCCCGATTGGAAAGGTAGGCGGCCATGGCGCTGCTGGCGCCGCGGTTGGACAGGGCAAAAACCGATGCGCCGGCTGCGGAAGCGTCGGTAAAGCCATCGGCATGGATGGAGACAAAAAGATCCGCCCGGTGTTCCTGCGCCAGTTCGACCCGTCGAAATAAGGGAATGAACTCGTCTTGTTCACGGGTCAGTCTGGTTTGAATATGAGGCTGCATCGCCAGGTTGGCCCGAACCTTATTGGCAATGCGTAATACCACGTGTTTTTCCTCGATACCCAGATGGCCGATTGCGCCGGGGTCGATGCCGCCGTGGCCGGGATCTATCATGACGCAGCGGGGCCTGCCGGCGTCTTTCCGCTGAGGCTGGCCGGTGCGCAGCAGGCCGTCCGCCGCCATGACCGAACGGTTAGCCATGGCGAACATGGCCAGGCCGGACAGCAATAGCCGACGGCGGCTCTGTAGAACAGTAAGCAGGGATTCGCGATGATTTTTGTTCATTACCATAATAATGAGGGATAGTTCACTGAAAACAGGCTGGAAATGTTAGGGTATAACATAGTCCCGCGAAAGGAGCGACAAAGGAACTATGTCCATCTATTGCCCGGTCGCTTTAATTGCCCCGGCGGTAAACGGTCTAGCGCGGGATAATGTTATTTGCCTTTATGGGAAATAACGTGATATTCAATTTATACCCGTCATACTTCAAGTTGCAGGCGCGTTGGCAATACTCGGCTCCACCATGGGCCTCGCCCCTTCGGGGCCGCTGCGTCGCCGCCTTCCTGCTACTCGAATTATTAAGGGTATAGTAAGTTTATTATCTGAGATGACGGCGGTCAGCTATGGAAATCCGTGTATTTCGCCAAGACGATTTTGAAGAAGTGATTACGCTGTGGGAACGCTGTGATTTATTGCGCCCCTGGAACGATCCGGAAATGGATATTGAACGGAAATTGAATTACGATCCCGATTTGTTTATGGTCGCCGAAGTGGCGGGAGAAGTAGTGGGGTCCGTCATGGGCGGCTACGACGGCCATCGCGGTTCAGCTTATTATCTCGGCGTACATCCGGATTTTCGCGGGCGCGGTATTGCCAATGCGCTCATCAGCCGTTTGGAGAAAAAACTTATCGCCCGCGGTTGCCCGAAAATCCAGCTGATGGTGCGGGAGGATAACGAAGCGGTGATTGGTATGTATGAAAAGCTGGACTACGAATTGGTGGACAGCGTGACGCTGGGCAAGCGGTTGATTGTGGATCAGGAATATTAATTAATTGGGGGCCGCAGTGCTGCGGGCCCCGGCGGGATAACATTATTGTTTCAGAATTCGCCCCACGTTGATATGGGTTCCGTGGCGATCTTTCAACAGGCGTCCGCTGATGCTGACCAGATCTTTGGGCGTGATTTCCTGGCCGTTCCATTTATCCCCTTTAATTTCCAGGAGAACGGTACCGGTGGCGTCGCGGAAAAAATATTTATCATTGCCGATCTTTTTTTCGATATGACCATCCAGCGTAACCCAGGCATTTGTCTTCATTCGTTTGGCCGAAGCGATGCTGGTGTGCCTGGCGTCCACGGTTCCCCGATAGCCGCTTTCCTGCTTATTCGGCGGCGGAGGCGGTTCATCGCCGCGAAAGCCGCCGGATTGCGCCAATGCCGGCAGTCCAAAGAACGCAATCAGCGCGGCCATAGCCCATTTTTTCATCCCGTATCCTCTCTTTGTCTCAGCCAGGTTAAGCATGGCACAGCGGGCAAGGTTTGCGAGTTTTCAGGAAAAACTTTGGGTAAATCAGACATTAACGCACCGCCGGCGCCGCATGTGAAATTATGGCACTTTTTGGCCCCGGCGGTATCCAATGGCGGTGCGTGGAAATCCATGCCGTCTTTGCCGTTTTTAAGGAGAAAATATGAAGCAGTTACGCCCGTTAGTCATCGGGCTACCCATCCTGTTGGCCGGTTGTTCTACCCTATCCGACTTCTCATGGTCGAGCCTGTCGCCGTTTAACTGGTTCGGCAGCGCGGTCACCGTTAAGGACAGCGGGGTGGGGGGCATCAACGCCGGCACCGCGCTGGACCAGCAGGCGCTGAATAAAGCGTTGAACAACGATTACCGTTTGCGCAACGGTATGGAAACCCATAACGGCGGTATCCGGTCGTTTTACCAGGCGGTAAAGGACAACGAGGTGAAACTGACGGTATACGGTTCTTCCGCCGGCCGGGTTGAACGGGTGGTGGTGGCGGATAAGACCGTGCCCACCGAATGGGGCGTCAAGATCGGCGACCGTTTCAGTTCGCTCTACAGTAAAGCCTTCGGCGCCTGCCGCAAGGGCACGGATGAGGATCAGGACGGCGTGGTCTGCGCCGCGCAGCAAAGCGCGCACGTGAGCTATGTCTTTACCGGCAACTGGCACGGACCCGATTCGCTGATGCCTGCCGACGACACCCTGAAAGACTGGCAGATAAGCAAAATCGTCTGGCAGGCTAACGCCGCGCAATAATAAATGGCGCCACCGGAACGGTGGCGCCAGATTGCTGACAAACATACTCGGAGTCAATAAGGCGGGACAGGCCACCAGAGAGGGTAGCCGTAATCGCGCGGATCGAGCCTACAAGGAAGTATTTACGGCGTGTTTAGGATCCGGCGGTTTGCCCCGACCGAGCACTTTGTCAACAAGCTCGCCTTCATTGATTATGTGCCCTTAAACGCCGCCGCTTTACCCCGATAACGGACACGCCGTTTGTCATATTTTTGCACCATCCGGGGGCTTATAGCTTTTCATGCTGCCAAAGCACAAAAGGATATATAAAACCGTTACAGGTTATACCCCAGTTATAAATAAACTAACCCTCCAAGACCCTATCCGCATCACTCCGACTAAGGCATAGAATGAATCGAACGCTGTTTACAGGCCGTGCAATAAAGGGCGGTATCGCGGCACTATTGCTGGCTTGTGTTCCGGCGCAGTCCACCGAGCTGCTTAACAGCTCCTATGACGTGGCGCGGGAGCTGTTCGTGGCGCTGAACCCGCCGTTCGAGCAGCAATGGCAAAAGGAACATCCGGGGGATACGCTGACCATCAAGCAATCCCATGCCGGATCGTCCAAACAGGCGCTGGCTATCCTGCAGGGATTAAGGGCCGATGTGGTCACCTATAACCAGGTTACCGACGTGCAGATTTTGCACGATCGCGGCAACCTGATCCCCGCCGACTGGCAAAGCCGTTTGCCCCACAACAGCTCTCCTTTCTACTCCACCATGGGTTTTCTGGTGCGCAAGGGCAATCCGAAAAACATTCATGACTGGAGCGATCTGGCGCGCGGGGATGTGAAGCTGGTGTTCCCGAATCCGAAGACCTCCGGCAACGGCCGGTACGCTTATCTCGGGGCCTGGGGCGCCGCCAATCTGGCGGACGGCGGCGATGCGGCGAAAACCCGCGCCTGGATGCAGAAATTCCTCGCCAATGTCGAAGTATTCGATACCGGCGGCCGAGGCGCCACCACCACCTTTGCCGAGCGCAACCAGGGCGATGTGCTGATTTCCTTTGAGTCGGAAGTGAACAATATCCGCCATCAGTACGGTGACGACAAGTACGAGGTCATTATCCCCAAGACCAATATCCTGGCGGAGTTCCCGGTGGCGTGGGTGGATAAGAATGTTGAGAAAAACGGCACCGAACAGGCCGCCAAGGAGTATCTGAACTATCTCTACAGCCCGGCGGCGCAGCGGATCATCTCCAGTTTCTATTATCGGGTCAACGACCCGGCCATCATGGCGGCCGCCAAGGACAAATTCCCCGATGTGAAGCTTTTCCGGGTGGAAGATCAGTTCGGCGGCTGGCCGCAGGTGATGAAGACCCACTTTGGCGACGGCGGCGAGCTGGATAGCCTGATCGCGGCAGGGCACCGGCAATGATATTGTCCATGCCCGGCAAACGCGTGCTGCCCGGCTTCGGTCTGAGCCTGGGCAGCAGTCTGCTGTTTGTCTGCCTGATTATATTACTGCCGCTGAGCGCGCTGGTGATGCAGCTGGCGCAAATGACCTGGCAGCAATACTGGCAGGTGATAACCGGTCCGCAGCTGGTTGCCGCCTATAAGGTGACGCTGCTTTCCGCCGGCGTCGCCGCGCTGTTTAACGCGCTGTTCGGCATGTTGATGGCCTGGATCCTCACCCGCTATGAGTTTCCGGGGCGACGGCTGCTGGACGGATTGATTGATTTGCCCTTTGCCCTGCCCACCGCGGTGGCCGGCCTGACCCTGGCGACGCTGTTTTCCACCACCGGCTGGTATGGCGCCTGGCTGGCGCAGTTCGGCATTAAAGTGTCCTACACCTGGCTCGGTATCGCCGTGGCCATGGCGTTCACCAGTATCCCGTTTGTGGTGCGCACCGTACAGCCGGTACTGGAAGAACTGGGACCGGAATACGAAGAGGCGGCGGAAACCCTCGGGGCCGGCCGCTGGCAGTCCTTTCGCCGGGTGGTGTTGCCTGAAGTGGCGCCGGCGCTGCTGGCCGGGACCGCCCTCTCATTTACCCGCAGCCTGGGGGAATTCGGCGCGGTGATCTTTATCGCCGGCAATATTGCCTGGAAGACGGAAGTCACCTCGCTGATGATTTTCATTCGTCTGCAGGAATTCGATTATCCCGCCGCCAGCGCCGTGGCGTCGGTGATATTGGCCGCGTCGCTTTTCCTGCTGTTCGGCATCAACGTATTACAGTCACGCTTTGGCCGACGCCTGGGAGGACACTGATGGCCGATATGCCCGTCTTCAACGGCGCTGTGCGCGCCCGCACCAATTGGGCCAAGTGGGCCTTGATAGGCACCGGCGTGGTGATTTCGCTGCTGATACTGGTGATTCCGCTGGGCTTTATCTTTATCTCCGCCCTGGGGGACGGGCTGGTGGCGGTGTGGAAGAATCTGCGTGACGCGGACATGCTGCACGCTATTTGGCTGACGGTATTGATAGCCTTGATTTGCGTACCGGTGAATATCCTGTTCGGCACGCTGCTGGCCTGGCTGGTGACCCGTTTTAACTTTCGCGGCCGGCAATTGCTGCTGACCCTGCTGGATATTCCCTTTGCGGTATCGCCGGTGGTGGCCGGCTTGCTGTGCCTGCTGTTTTACGGTGTCAACGGCCCTCTTGGCGGCTGGCTGGAGAATCATAATATCCAGCTGATGTTTTCATGGCCGGGCATGGTATTGGTCACCATCTTCGTGACCTGCCCCTTTATGGTACGTGAACTGGTGCCGGTGATGCTTAGCCAGGGCAGCGAGGAGGATGAAGCGGCGATCCTGCTGGGGGCGTCCGGCTGGCAAATGTTCCGCCGCGTCACGCTGCCCAATATCCGCTGGGCGCTGTTGTACGGCGTGGTTTTGACCAATGCCCGCACCATTGGCGAATTCGGGGCGGTGGCGGTGGTATCGGGTTCCATTCGCGGCGAAACCTATACTTTGCCGCTGCAGATTGAATTGCTGCATCAGGATTACAACACCGTGGGGGCGTTTACCGCCGCCGCGCTGCTGACGCTGATGGCAATGGTGACGTTATTCCTCAAGAGCGGCATGCAGTGGCGCCTGGCGCGCCAGCAGGCCCATCTTAAACAGGAGGATCCTCAATGAGTATCGAGATTGATCACATCAGCAAATATTTCGACAGCACCAAAGTGCTGAACGACATCTCCCTTGATATCTCCACCGGCGAAATGGTGGCGCTGCTGGGGCCGTCGGGTTCCGGCAAGACCACTTTATTGCGCATCATTGCCGGGCTTGAGCATCATAACAGCGGTTACCTGCGCTTCGGCGGCCGGGACGTCAGCCATATTCACGCCCGGGATCGCAAGGTGGGATTTGTTTTCCAGCACTATGCGCTGTTCCGCCATATGACCGTCGCCGACAATATCGCCTTCGGCCTGACCGTCCTGCCGCGGCGCGAACGCCCTAATGGCGCCGCCATCAGGCAAAAAGTGGCCCGGCTGCTGGAGATGGTGCAACTGGGCCATTTGGCCAATCGCTACCCCTCGCAGCTCTCCGGCGGGCAAAAACAACGGGTCGCCCTGGCGCGCGCGCTGGCGGTGGAGCCGGAGATGTTGTTGCTGGACGAACCTTTCGGCGCGCTGGATGCCCAGGTGCGCAAAGAGCTGCGCCGCTGGCTGCGCCAATTGCACGACGATCTGAAATTCACCAGCGTTTTTGTAACCCACGATCAGGAAGAAGCCATGGAAGTGGCGGATCGGGTGGTGGTGATGAGCCAGGGCAATATCGAGCAGGTGGGTACGCCGGCGGAAGTATGGCGCGAACCTGCCAGCCGGTTTGTGCTGGAGTTCATGGGAGAGGTGAACCGCCTTGACGGGGAGATCCGCGGGTCGCAAATCCATGTGGGCGGCTACCACTGGCCGTTGTCCTATACGCCGGCATACCAGGGCAAAATAGACCTGTTCCTGCGCCCCTGGGAGATGGAAATCAGCTCGCAGCCCGGTGAACACTGCCAACTGCCGGTAGTGGTGAGCGATATCAGCCCCCGCGGCCATTACTGGCAGCTGATTGTCCAGCCGGCGGGCTGGCATCATGAGCCCCTGAGCGTGGTATTGCCGCTGGCCGGCACCATGCCGCCGCACAGAGGCGAACGTTATTATCTGAGCGGCCGGAACGCCCGTCTGTACGTCGGCGATAAGGCCCTGCAATCCATGGCGCTGGCCGAAAGCGCCTGACGGGGGCCGCGCCATCGGGACCGGTTTTATTTTATATATAATCTGATATTATAAAAATTGATGTATTTTATGAATTATTGATAACACATGATTTTTCGCGATCTGCCCACCCCCTTCAAAGCGGCCCGATGGCCGCTGGTCTTTATCGGAATTCGGCCGTGACAACACTAGAGCAATGCATAGGCAATACCCCGCTGGTGGCATTACAGCGCCTGGGGCGGGAAACCGGCTGTGATATCCGGGTCAAGCTTGAAGGGAATAACCCGGCCGGGTCGGTGAAAGATCGCGCCGCGCTGGCGATGATTCAACAGGCGGAGCTGCGCGGCGAAATTATTCCCGGCGACCGGCTTATCGAGGCCACCAGCGGCAATACCGGTATCGCCCTGGCGATGATCGCCGCCTTGAAAGGTTACCGGATGACGCTGCTGATGCCTGATAACATGAGCATAGAGCGGCAGTCGGCCATGCGGGCCTATGGCGCTCAATTGATACTGGTGCCACGGGAACAGGGCATGGAGGGCGCGCGGGATCTGGCGCAGGAGATGCAGCGCCGGGGCGAGGGCCGCGTACTGGATCAATTTAATAACCCGGACAACGCCTTTGCGCATTTCGCGGCCACCGGGCCGGAAATCTGGCGGCAAACCGAGGGGAAGGTAACGCATTTTGTTTCCAGCATGGGTACCACCGGCACCATCACCGGCGTCGCCCGGTTTCTGAAAAGCCGGCGCGGCGAGGTGCAGATCATCGGGCTGCAGCCGGAGGAGGGTAGCGCCATACCCGGTATTCGCCGCTGGCCGCTGTCCTATATGCCGGGAATATTCCGTCCGGAACTGGTGGACCGGATTCTGGATATCGGACAATCCGAAGCCGAAGAGACCATGCGCCTGCTGGCCCGTGAAGAGGGTATTTTTTGCGGGGTCAGCTCCGGCGGCGCGGTGGCGGGAGCGCTGAGGATTGCCGCCGAGCGGCCGGGCGGCCTGATTGTGGCCATCATTGCCGATCGCGGCGATCGTTACCTTTCCACCGGCGTGTTTTAATGAGCAACGTCGCTGCTGTATCCCCCGCACGCTCCCGGTAATACCCTCATGCCGCCATTGACGTGGCGGCGGAAAAATGATGTCTGCCCACAATAATGTAATTACCGCGATAATTGTAACAGGAGGTCTATAATCCCTGGAACGCCGGCGCCATTATCAGGTCATAGCATACACTCTGGTTATTTATGCTGTGCCGGGGCATACCTTAATCAGTCGCGGCTTCAATGGAGAACGAATATGAATATCTTACTGGTTGATGATGACAAGGAACTGGGCAAGATGCTGAGCGATTATCTTACCGCCGAGGGGTTTGCCACGTCATGGGTCCCAACGGGAAAACAGGGCGTGTCGGGCGCGTTGTCAGGTGACTATACCGCGATGATCCTGGACATCATGCTGCCGGACATGAGCGGCACCGATGTGCTGCGGCTGGTGCGTAAAGACAGCCGAATCCCCATCATCATGCTGACCGCCAAAGGGGACAATATCGACCGGGTGATCGGGCTGGAAATGGGCGCCGACGATTATATGCCCAAACCCTGCTATCCCCGTGAACTGGTGGCGCGCCTGCGGGCGGTGCTGCGCCGTTTTGACGAGCAGCATGAGGAACCGGCCGATGCGGGCGCGGTGGTTTACGGCGACCTGGTGTTGAACCCGGCCACGCGCAGCAGCCATTGGCAGGGCAAGTCGTTCGACCTTACCGCGTCGGAGTTCAATTTGCTCGAATTGCTGATGCGCACGCCGGATCGCGTGGTATCGAAAGATGATTTATCGGAAAAAGGGCTGGGGCGCCGCCGCGAGGCTTACGATCGCAGCGTGGATGTGCATATCAGCAATATCCGGCAGAAGCTTGCGCTGCTGGCTGACAGCAGCCTGAGCATTGAAACGGTACGCAGCATAGGATACCGGATCCGTTAATGAGCACCCGCGGAAGGTTATTCTGGAAAATCCTGCTGGGATTCTGGCTGATATTTTTATTGATAACCCAGCTGCTGTGGGCGGGCTTTTCATTGTACGGCAGCCATCATGAACCCCCTGAAGAGAGCATGGCCAGGCGCATGGCTGAGCTTCAGTTAGCTTCGGCGGCCTCGGTTATGGCCCGCGGCGGTTTGCCGGCGCTGAACGCCCTGATGGCCGACTGGCCGGCCCCACAGCGGCAATTCTTTTCATTCGGCCCGGCTCCCGGCTTAAGTCCGGCTGCCGGCACTGACGTCGCGCCATCGGAGCAAAACCGTTTTTCCGAGCCTTTCATTACCCGGCAAGTGACGCTGCCCGACGGCCGGGCGTATCAACTGCGCTACGATATTCAATCGTTGCGCCGGTCCTCCCATCCCGGTTCGCGCGGCAGCATTTTACATATGCCCAGCCCGCTGTTCTGGCTGGGCATGGCGGTGGGATTGCTGTTCAGCCTGTTGCTGGCCTGGAACCTGACGCGGCCGATGCGGCAGTTGCGCCGGGCCTTTGCCCGGGTGGCCCAGGGGGATCTGACGGTGCGTTTATATCCCGTGATGCGCCGCCGCCATGATGAGATAACCGATGTGGCCCGGGATTTCGATGCCATGGCCGAGCGGCTGCACGTGCTGGTGAGCGCCAGGGAGGCCCTGCTGCACGATGTCTCCCATGAACTGCGCTCGCCGCTGGCCCGGTTGCAGTTGGCTATCGGACTGGCGCACCAGAATCCGAAAAATGTCGGCTCTTCGCTGGATCGCATTGAACATGAAGCCGGCAGGCTGGACCGGATGATCGGCGAACTGCTGGCGCTGTCCCGTGCGGAAAACCAGGGCACGCCGGGGGATGACTATTTTGACCTGCTGGGCCTGCTTGAGGCGGTGGTGAATGACGCCCGCTACGAGGCGCAGGTCCCTGGAGTGGAAATCCGGCTGATAGCCCATCAGCCGGAGGATTATACCGTCAAAGGCAATGCGGAAATGATGCGGCGCGGGGTGGAAAATATCGTGCGCAATGCGCTGCGTTTTTCCACCCAGGGTCAGCAGGTCACGGTAACCTTGAGCCGGGAAGATGCTTGGCTGGTGGTGACGGTGAGCGATCAAGGCCCAGGGGTGGATGAGAGCAAATTGTCCAGCATCTTCGACCCCTTTGTCAGGGTGAATTCCCCCCAGGCGGGCAAAGGCTACGGTCTGGGACTGGCCATCACGCGCAAAGTGGTGCTGGCCCATGGCGGACAGGTGGAAGCGCATAACGAATCCGGCGGCGGGCTGTTGATCCTTATCCGCATTCCACATTGGCGTTAGCCATGCACATGCAAAAACGCAAACGGCACTCACCGTAATTATAGTGAGTGCCGCCGCTGGTCAAGATTTCACAACGTTGCTGTTAACCCGCCGGTTGCCGGCGGTTATTTTTTAATGCGGATGATCGGGGTTTCGCCTACTACGACGCTACCGGATAATTTGATCAGTTCCTTGATTTCATCCATGTTGGAAATGACCACCGGTGTCAGGGTGGATTTCGCTTTTTCTTCCAGCAGCGGAAGATCAAACTCGATAACCACGTCGCCTTTTTTCACGCGCTGACCTTCTTGGGCGATACGTTTGAATCCTTCGCCCTTTAGCTCAACGGTATCGATGCCGAAATGGACAAAAAGCTCGATGCCGCTGTCCGATTCGATGGAAAAAGCATGGTTGGTTTCAAAAATTTTTCCAATGGTGCCGTCCACCGGTGCCACCATTTTGTTCCCACTGGGCTTAATGGCAATACCGTCGCCGACGATCTTTTCGGCGAAAACGACATCTGGCACATCTTCAATGTTAACTATTTCACCTGATAGTGGTGCAACAATTTCAATGCTTCCCGTGTCTTTCTTATCATCGGAAACCAGAGATTTCAGTTTATCGAACAAACCCATGATCTTCTCCTAAGCATTTATATCGGGTCAGCGTCGTGAAATCAGCAGAGCGTTTTTTCTTCAATGAACTTATTCACCAGATTCATCAGCTCTTCCGCGGTAGGCTGAGCTAAAGCTTCCTCTGCTAACGCTTTTGCATCACCAAAATTTGTATTACGTATAATTTTCTTGATGCGCGGGATAGAGATAGCACTCATGCTGAATTCATCCAGTCCCATCCCTAATAACAGTAGTGTAGCACGTTCGTCACCTGCCAGCTCGCCGCACATACCGGTCCATTTACCTTCCGCGTGGGATGCGTCGATAACCTGTTTGATCAATGTCAACACGGAGGGAGCCATTGGGTTATAAAGATGCGAAATTAATTCGTTACCGCGATCCACCGCCAGAGTATATTGCGTTAAGTCATTTGTTCCAATACTAAAAAAATCCACTTCTTTAGCCAGATGGTGGGCAATGGTGGCGGCGGCCGGTGTTTCCACCATAACGCCTACTTCTATTTCTTCATCGAACGCCTTGCCTTCCCCGCGCAATTGCTCTTTCAGCAGATCCAATTCGCCTTTCAGTTCGCGCACTTCTTCTACCGAAATGATCATCGGGTACATGATACGCAGCTTGCCGAACGAGGAGGCCCGCAAAATGGCGCGCAGCTGCGCATGCAGCATTTCCTTGCGATCCAGCCCGATACGGATGGCGCGCCAGCCGAGGAAAGGATTGTCTTCTTTGGGCAGGTTCATATAGGGCAAATCTTTATCGCCGCCGATATCCATGGTACGCACAATGATGGAGCCGGTGGACAGGGATTCCGCCACGGCTTTATAAGCCTGGAATTGTTCTTCTTCGCTGGGCAGGGTATCGCGGTCCATAAAAAGGAACTCGGTACGGTACAGGCCGACGCCTTCGGCTCCGTTGCGTTCCGCCCCGGCCACATCGCGCACGGTACCGATATTGGCGCAGACTTCCACCTGATGGCCGTCAAGGGTAATGGCGGGCAGGTCCTTGAGTTTGGCCAGTTCGGTCTTTTCCTGCACATACTGGCTGTAGAGCGCCTTGAGTTGTTCGATTTTTTCCGGCGTCGGATTGATATAGACCTGGTTATTCACCGCGTCCAAAATCAGATAATCACCATTGCTCACTGACTTGGTGACGCTGCCGGTGCCCACGATGGCCGGCAGTTCGAGGGAACGGGCCATAATGGAGGTATGAGAGGTCCTGCCGCCCAGGTCGGTGACAAACCCCAGCACCTTATCAAGATTGAGCTGGGCGGTTTCCGACGGCGTCAAATCGGTGGCCACCAGCACGACTTCTTCGCTGATCGAGCTTAAATCGATGATCGGCATGCCGAGGATATTCCTCAGCAGCCGTTTACCGATATCGCGGACATCGGTGGCGCGCTCCTTGAGGTATTCGTCGTCGAGTTCTTCCAGCGCCTTGGCCTGGGTCTCGATAACGTTGTAAGCGGCGGCGTCCGCCGTCGCGAGTTCGTCTTTGATAAGGGCTATGATATCCTGCTCAAGCTCTTCGTCTTCCAGCAACATGATATGGCCTTCGAAGATTGCTTCCTTTTCTTCACCGAAGGTTTCGCCGGCTTTGGTTTTAATCGCTTCCAGCTGTGCGGATGCTTTGGCACGCCCGGCCAGAAAACGCTCGATTTCCTGCTCAACCTGGCTGGCAGGAATTTTCTTCCGGTTGATGATAATCTCATCTTCCTTCAGGAGGAGCGCCTTACCAAAGGCGATACCCGGTGATGCTAAAATGCCTGAAATCATAACCCTACCTTACTCACTCATATCTCGCGTTGACTTAAAAGACCGGGCCGGGATTACTCAAGCTCTGCCATCAATTTAACCAAGTGTTCAACCGCTTTTTGTTCGTCTTCGCCTTCGGCGATAATGGAAACGACGGTGCCCTGAGTCAGGCCGAGGGTTTGTAATTTGAACAGGCTTTTGGCGCTGGCGCTTTTACCGTTGGAACTAACCGTGATGTCGGAAACGAAGCCTTTGGCTTCTTTTACAAATTGTGCGGCGGGGCGGGTATGAAGACCGTTAGGTGCAGTAATTGTAACTTCTTGCTGGAACATTATGTTTCCCCAACTTATTAGATGATATCAATGTTGTGGGGCTAAAGTTTAGCTTAAAGGCGGACTTTAGCCTATATGGTTAGTGCCTGAGTATGTTACAAAGGCGAAGATGTATGCGAGCAAAAAACGGTATAAAAGCATTTCTGGCTAAATCTTGTGAAGGCTTTGTTATGCCGTTACGCTACCAATCATTATGCCGTTTTTTAATCAAAATCTATAGGGCGTTAATCGATTCAGCTACAAGAACAATTAATAGCCTGATTAATTTCATACATCGAAATAATTGTCCGCTTAAATACAAGGCAGAGCCAACAAAATCAGTTATGCAGGGGGCAAAAATATGATCCAGTCCACAAAAAAGCACCCGGACGGGTGCTTGATAGAGGTGAATTGTGGGCGAGGGAGCCGTACACTTATTGCTGTAGTTCTTTTTCTGTGAACAGATCCGCAAAAAGCGCGGTGCTCAGATAACGTTCGCCGGAAGAGGGCAGGATCACCACGATGGTTTTGTTGGCGAAAGCTTCGTCTTCCTGAAGCTTGAGGGCAGCGGCCACGGCGGCGCCGGAGGAGATACCCGCCAGGATGCCTTCTTCTTCCATCAGGCGGCGCGCGGTGCTGATGGCTTCGTCGTTGGTGATTTTGACGACGCGGTCAATCAGGCTCAAATCGAGATTGTCGGGGATGAATCCGGCGCCGATGCCCTGGATTTTATGCGGACCGGGTTTGATTTCTTCCCCTGCCAGCGCCTGGCTTATCACCGGTGAATCGGTGGGCTCGACCGCCACGGAAATCACCTTTTTGCCCTTGGTGTTCTTCAGATAGCGGCTCACGCCGGTGATGGTACCGCCGGTGCCTACCCCGGCAATAAAGACATCCACGTCGCCGTCGGTGTCTTCCCAGATTTCCGGGCCGGTGGTTTGTTCATGAATGGCTGGATTGGACGGGTTACTGAACTGCTGCAGCATCAGGTAACGCTTGGGATCGGTGGCGACGATTTCTTCGGCCTTGGCAATGGCCCCTTTCATCCCTTTCGGGCCTTCGGTCAGCA
Source organism: Sodalis sp. RH15 (assembly GCF_047324255.1). Lineage (NCBI taxonomy): Bacteria > Pseudomonadati > Pseudomonadota > Gammaproteobacteria > Enterobacterales > Bruguierivoracaceae > Sodalis > Sodalis sp. RH15. Next base: position 4,378,049 of record NZ_CP178738.1, on the reverse strand, counting down.
CCAGGTTGGCACCCAGCGCCTTGAGCAATTTACGACGTTCGATACTCATGGTTTCCGGCATGGTCAGGGTGAGTTTATAACCCCGCGCCGCCGCGACATAGGCCAGCGCGATACCGGTATTGCCGCTGGTGGGCTCAACCAGTTCCACACCCTGTTTCAGGACGCCGCGCTTTTCCGCGTCCCAGATCATGTTGGCGCCGATACGGCATTTCACGCTGAAGCTCGGATTGCGTGATTCCACTTTGGCCAGGATGCGGCCGTTGCCGATGCGGTTCAAACGTACCAGCGGGGTGTGGCCGATGGTATAGGAATTATCTTCGTAAATATTGCTCATGACCGATCCTTTACTGTTTATGCCAATCTAGGGAATGATAATCAGAGCATACCCTTTCAGGTTGATGACGGAAGTGAAAGAAAAGTATATCGATATGTTATTAAGACATAAGTTTTAAGAACAGGTTCACTGTCCCGTGGGTTTGGTGAATTCGTCACGATAGCTGTCCACCCACATGGCGGTGGCGCCGCAAACCGCCACCGGCATAATCAGCAGGTTCAGCACCGGAATCGCCGTGCAAATCCCCACCATGGCGCCGAACTGCATATTGCGGATTTTATGGCGCCGCAGCGCATGGCGCATGGCCGCGAAACCGACTTTGTGATTATCGAAAGGATAGTCGCAATATTGTATGGTCATCATCCAGGCGCCGAAAAAAAACCACAGCACCGGCGCCGCCGTCTGGCCGAAAACAGGGATAAAATGCAGAATCAGCAGTATGAGCGCCCGCGGCAGGTAATAGCGCAGCTTCAGCCATTCGCGGTGCATGACCCGGGGCAAGTCTTTGAGCAGCGCCACCACCCCGCTGTCGGGCAGTCGCCGGCCGGTCAGCCGCGCCTCCAGCTGCTCCGACAGCATGCCGCTGAACGGGGCGGCGATGGCGTTGGCCACGGTGCTGAAAAAATAGCTGAAGATCAGCACCACCGCCAGAATGGAGAGTGGCCAGATGATATAGCCCAGCCAGTGCAGCCAGGCGGGCATATGTTCCACCAATTGCGGGATCCACAGGTGCAGACGGGAATAGAGCCACCAGAAAGCGCCCCCCAGCAGCAAAATATTCACCAGCAGCGGCAGAATGACAAATCGCCTGATGCCGGGCAGGGTGATCAATCGCCATCCGCGGACAAAATAATGGAAGCCACTACGGGATTTTATGTCGTTAAGCATTTTTTTTCGCCGTTTTCTCACCGATAAAAAGAAAAATTGGTGTATGGGTTATCATGAAATTCTGCTGTTTTGGGACTTTTGTTCGAAAAAACAGCAAAAAAATGTGCTGACGCTATCTTTATTGTCAGAAAGTACCGTGCGGACTTGCACTTGTCTACGCAGGCAAATAGAGTTAAGAGAGTAAATGTTTGCCGCGTTGGCAATGAATTAGAACAACTGAGATGGCAATGATGCAGGATTTGCGTCTGATATTAATCGTTGTTGGTGCGATCGCTATCATAGCGTTGCTATTACACGGCCTGTGGACCAGCCGTAAAGAGCGCTCATCGGTTTTTCGCGATCGACCGGTTAAACGACTGAAACAAGATCGTCAGGAACAGGACGAGCCTCCGCTTGAAGAGCGTGAAGAAGGTGTGGGCGAGGTTCGGGTTACCAAGCTGCGAACCGACGAACCTTCGTTTGGGCAATATGATACCCCTGAACATGATTCCAGGCCGCCGGAGGTGTTAAAAACGCCGGCGCGTTCCAGATCGGATTTCGATCCCCTGCTGGATGACGCGGCGGAAGAAGACGAAGAGCCCGCGGCCGCGCCGAGACCCCGCCATAAATCCTTTTTCGCCAAGCGCGCATCGGCCCGCGCCGAGGAGTCGGCGGCTTCGGCCCATCAGCCGGAGCTGTTCGGCGACGATGACCTCAGGCATGTCCCCACGTCGTCGGCATCGGTCCCCGCCGGGGAAGAGCGCCGTTCGCCGCAGGAGCCGGCGGAACCGGTTAAACGCAAAGAGACGGTGCTGGTGCTGCATGTCGCCGCCCACAACGGCACGCTCATAGGCGGCGAGGAGCTGCTGCAAAGCATCTTGCAGTCGGGATTGCAGTTCGGTGAAATGAATATTTTCCACCGCCACCTCAATCCGGCGGGCAGCGGCCCGGTACTGTTCAGCCTGGCGAATATGGTGAAACCGGGGTCTTTCGATCCGGAAGGAATGGGCTCCTTCACCACTCCCGGCGTGTCGATGTTCATGATGGTGCCTTCCTACGGCGACGCTAATCAGAACTTTAAACTCATGCTGCAATCGGCGCAGCGTATCGCCGATGATTGCGGCGGCGTGGTGCTGGATGATGAGCGCCGCATGCTGACGCCGCAGAAGCTGGATACGTACAAAGCGCGGATCCGCGAGGTGCTTGAGGTGAAGAACGGCGCCTGAGGTGACGAGGTTTTCGTGCCGGTTTTTACGTTTTAACGATTCGGTCATAATAACCCCCGCTTGCGGGGGTTTTTTTCGCTGACGGTGAGCTATGGAACAGATCGACCAAAAAATCAACGCGCTGCGCGCCCAGCTGCGTCATCATGAATATCAGTACCATGTCCTGGATGCGCCGGAAGTGCCGGATGCGGAATACGATCGGTTGATGGCGGAATTACGCGAGCTTGAAACCCAGCATCCGGAGTTGCTCACTGCCGATTCCCCCACTCAGCGGGTCGGCGGAGCGCCGCTTACCGCTTTCAGCCAGGTCCGCCATGAAGTGCCGATGCTCTCCCTGGATAATGTGTTCGACGAAGAGAGCTTTCTGGCCTTTAACAAACGGGTGATGGATCGCCTGAGAAGCGACGACGACCTGACGTTTTGCTGTGAACTGAAACTGGACGGCCTGGCGGTGAGCCTGCTGTATGAAAACGGTGAGCTGGTACGCGCCGCAACGCGGGGCGATGGCACCACCGGCGAGAATATCACCTCCAACGTCCGCACTATCCGCACCATCCCGCTGCGTTTGCGAGACGGCAACGGAGCCATTCCCCGCCGCCTGGAAATCCGCGGTGAAGTGTTCATGTCCGAAGACGGTTTTCGTAAGCTCAATGAGACCGCCGCTCGGGAGGGGGGAAAAGTCTTCGCCAACCCCCGTAACGCCGCCGCCGGTTCCCTGCGACAGCTTGATCCGTCCATTACCGCTAAACGCCCGCTGACATTTTTCTGTTATGGCGTCGGCCTGCTTGAAGAGGGCGAACTGCCGGGCAGCCACTGGGAGCGTTTGCAGCTGTTCAAGACCTGGGGCGTGCCGGTGAGCAATCGTATCGAGCGCTGCACCGGCAGCGGGCAGGTACTGGATTTCTATCGCCGGATCCAGGCAGAACGGTCGTCGCTGGGTTTTGATATCGATGGCGTGGTGATTAAAGTGGATTCCATGGCCCTGCAGCAGCGCCTGGGGTTCGTCGCCCGCGCGCCGCGCTGGGCCATCGCCTATAAATTCCCGGCCCAGGAGCAAATGACCCGGGTGCGGGATGTGGAGTTCCAGGTGGGCCGTACCGGCGCCATCACGCCGGTGGCCCGTCTGGAGCCGGTGCTGGTGTCCGGGGCCATGGTCAGCAACGCCACCCTGCATAACGCCGATGAAATCGAGCGCTTGGGGGTACGTATCGGTGATACCGTGATAATCCGCCGCGCCGGGGACGTTATTCCGCAGGTGGTGGGTGTGGTGCTGGACCGGCGGCCGGCGGATGCCCGGCCGGTGGTATTCCCCACCCACTGCCCGGTGTGCGGCTCAGACGTGGAACGGGTGGAGGGGGAAGCGGCGGCGCGCTGTACCGCCGGCCTGGTCTGCGGGGCCCAGCGTAAAGAGTCGCTGAAGCATTTCGTTTCACGCCGGGCCCTTGATGTGGACGGTATGGGGGATAAAATCATTGATCAGCTGGTGGAGCGCGAACTGGTAAAAACCCCCGCCGATCTGTTCCGTCTTGGCAAAGAGAGCCTGGCGCGCCTGGAACGCATGGGTCCCAAGTCGGCGCAAAATCTGGTGGAAGCCCTGGAAACCGCAAAACAGACCACCTTTGCCCGTTTCCTTTACGCGCTGGGGATTCGCGAAGTAGGGGAAGCCACGGCGGTAAGCCTGGCGGCGGAGTTTAAAACCCTGGACGCACTGTATGCCGCTGACATCGAAGACCTGGTGGCGGTGCAGGATATCGGCCCGATAGTGGCGGCTCATGTGCGTAATTTCTTTGAAGAGCAGCATAATCTGGACGTTATCGCCGAGCTTATCGGGCCGGAGATCGGCATTCACTGGCCGGCGCCGGTGATGGCCCCCGCGGCCGGGGACATCGACCATCCTTTTGCCGGCAAAACCGTGGTATTGACCGGGTCGCTATCCGGCCTGTCGCGGGATGAGGCCAAGGATCGCCTGGTGGCCCTGGGGGCGAAGGTCAGCGGCAGCGTCTCGGCGAAAACCGATCTGGTGATTGCCGGGGAAGCGGCCGGTTCCAAGCTGACCAAGGCCCAGCAGTTGAATATCAAGGTTATCGATGAAGCGGAAATGATGCGCCTGTTGGGTGAATAACGCGGTGCCGGGAGGGGAAAATGGAAAAAGAAGATCTGGTCGCCATCGCCAATACCGAAATGCCCTTCGGTAAATACCAGGGCCGGGCGCTTATCGATTTGCCCGAGCCGTACCTGCTTTGGTTTGCCCGGCAGGGTGAGTTCCCCGCCGGCCGGCTGGGTGAGCTGATGTCCATCACCCTGGCGATTAAAATCGAAGGGCTGGAAGGGCTTATCAAGCCGTTAAAACGGAAATAGCAACGGAATGAGCCTGAGGCTTTTCACCAGCGGGCCGATGACCAACGCCAGCAGCAGCGTGATGGCGGCGCTCAGGAACAGCAGCCGATGGTTGTCTCCGGAGATGCTGAGGATCCCCGAGCAGGCGTAGCCGGCAGCGGCCATGGATGCTGCGGTGACAATGGTCACCCGGGCCCAGACGACATTTTGCGTTCCGGTGTCGTGGGGGATCAAATCGTGCGTCCTGGCCAGAAATACCGGCACCACGCCGGTGGCGAAGCTGCCGATGACCAGGGTTGATAAGGCAATCACCGTATAGCTGCCGGTATGGTAAAGGCAGCCGGCAGCCAGCCCCTGAAGCAGCAAAACCAGCCGGGTAAATATACGGATCCCCATACGGTCGGCGAGTACTCCATACAACGGCGGACCGAAAATTGCGCCGACGCCATATAACATCCAGAAACGAGCTCCCGCCCCGGCCCCGGCGCCCAGTTCCCGCGTGATGAAATCCACCAGAAATACCGTCCCCGGAACCAGGCTGGCGGCCATTAATGCGGTTTCCAGGTAGAACAGGCGAAAAGCGGCGTTGGAACGATGCGGGCCGTGAGTCTTGGCGTTCTTCCCCGGACTGTTTAAGGTCAGCGGCGACGAGGGTGGCCAGCCGAACCAGCTCGCCGCGGTAAACAGCGCGGACAGCGCCGCCAGTCCGAACCAGGCTTCCCGTAATCCCATGTGCAGTAAAAATGGAATCAGGGTGCTGGAGCCGGCGATGCCGAGCCCCATCCCGAGAAAAATCCCGCCGCTTGCCAATCCCTTGCGCGTGCCGGGGACATGAGGAAGTATGGTGGAGGTCACCAGTATCATAATGATGCCGCCGGCGACGCCCGACAGAAGCCGCCAGCCAAAAAACCACGCCACCGATACCGGAAACCCGCAGGCCAGGAATGCAACCGTGGCCAACACCATCATCAGGCGCAGCGCGGTGACATTCGACACATGGCCGATCAATCGATGGGCCGCCAGCGCGCCCAATAAATAACCGGCCAAATTCGCGGCGCCGAGGTAAGCGGCGTCTCCGGCGGGAAACCAATGCTGCTGGATAAGGACCGGAAGCAGCGGCGCGTAGCCGAAACGGGCTAGTCCGATGCTCACCAGACTGGCGCATAAGCCTGAAAATATGTAACCCCCGATGGTTTTTCGGCCGGGGGGATGGGACATCGTCTGAGTCGGCATACTATTGTGTCCTAAGGAATGGCTGAAAACCGTTATGAATCCATATTGTTAAAGAGGGTCTATTTGCACCCCCAGGCAGCGCCAAACGTCGCCCATTCAAGGTAAGGTTGATACTAATATGAATCAAGCGTAAGATTTTCATCTCTAATATTCGAGATAAGCATAATGATTGATGGCTTGAGGGCGTTTTTAGCGGTATTCGAAGGGCAGTCGTTAAGTAAGGCGGCGGATAAGCTGTCGCTGACACAGTCCGCCGTGTCGCGGCGCATTCAACAATTGGAAGTCACGCTCGGCGGCGCATTATTCGATCGGTCAAGCAAACCCCTTAAACCGACACCGTTGGCTCATCGTATCCATGCCAGATCATGGGAACTGTTGCGTAACGCCGAGGAGCTGTTTGCGCTGGCCAACGTGGAGAGCGAGCCAACCGGCACATTGCGGCTCGGTGTGACTCACGCCATCGGCGATGTGGTTTCGCTGTCGTTATTGACCCGATTAAAAACCGAATTTCCCGCCCTTGATGTGCAATTGTGTTCTGACTGGACCGCCGGCCTGCTGCAGAAAATCGATGCCGCCCAGGTGGACGCCGCTGTGGTGATGTTCGCCGCCGGTGTCCGCCCTCCCGCTTACCTCGAGGTCCGATCCCTGGCCACCCTGCATGCCGTGGTCATTCAAAGCAGGAAAGCCCCGGCCTTTACCGGTTCAGCCACCCTGGCCGGGCTGAGCGGACAAAATTGGATCTTGAACGCCAAAGGCTGCGGCTACCGGGATGCATTTGTCCGCGAGATGCATAGCCGCGGCGTTGATATGCGTATCTGCGTCGAATCGCAGAGCATTGACGAACAGCTGCGTTTTATCGCCTCCGGCCTGGGGCTGGGCCTGATATCGCGGGAATTTCTTTACCATGGGACAGGCAAATACGAGGTCAGTATCGTTGATGTGCAGGATTTTTTGCAGCCGATAAGCCTTTGCCTGGTGCATGTGAATGGATTGGGGAGCCTGACCAAAACCCTTGATGCCATGACCGCCACGATTAATGAGACGTTATCCCGCCTGGCGCAGGACAATACATCGCGGTAAATTAAATTGCGGCAGACAATGTACGGTGAAAAACCGAGTCGCGACCCTGCAATGAATACGGCGTCTCAGTGGCCGCAACTCCCCTTGCCTCAGCGAGATCCACGGATATACGGAGTACCCAGCGCGCTGGGCAGATTGGCCCGTCGTCCGAAGATTAACAGTACCAGCATCACCGCAATAAACGGCAGCATCTGGATGACATCGGTGGGCACCGCCACCCCCAGGACCTGCAGCGCGGTGGTGAGGGATAAACAGGCGCCGAATAATAATGCCCCCCCCAGCACCCATAACGGCCTGCCGCGCGCCAGCATCGCCAGCACGATGGCGATAAACCCGTTGCCCTGCGTCATGTAAGGCACAAATATTCCCGCCCCGATTTGCGACATAAACGCGCCGCCCGCGCCCGCCAGCAGGCCGGTGGTCAGCACCGCCAGCGTGCGGATCCATAGCACATCCACCCCGGCGGCATCCAGGGCGACGGGTTTTTCGCCGGCGGCCTGCAGGGACAATCCCAGGTTGGTATAACGGTAGATCAGGGCGAACAGCGCCACGGCGGCGATGGCCAGGTAGACAATGGGCGGCTGATTGAAGAGGATCCGGCCGATAAAGGGAATATGGGAGAGCAGCGGCAGGGGCAGGGTATCGACGCTGCCCAGCCGCGGATAGGTGCGGCTGAACTGGATATATTGCAGCAGGGCCGTGGCCCCTTCGGCTCCCAGGGTGAGGGCGATGCCGATCACGATCTGATTAAGGCGCAGCCAGACGCAGCACAGGGACATCAACGCGGCGACGCCCATACCGCCCAGGGCGCCCGCCAGCAGACCCAGGCTCATGGACTGGGTATGCCAGGCAATATAAAACCCCAGGTACGCGCCGGTAAGCATCATGCCTTCCAGACCGATATTCAACACTCCGGCCTTTTCGGACAACTGTTCCCCCAGCCCCGCCAGCAGCAGTGGCACGCCGGCGACAATCGCCCCCAGCAGCAGTGAACTCAAAAACCCCTGGCTCAGTAGATCCATCACAGACTCCCGTCCCTGTCGCGTCGCCGCTGCGCCACCATCTCCAGCAGTGCGAACACGAACAGCAGGATGGCCACCGTCACCAGGGTAAAATGGTTGGGTACGCCCATCCTGCGGGCCGCGCTCTCGCTGCCGATAGACAGCACCGAAAAAATAAAGACAAATGCGATGGTGCCGTAGCCGTTGAACCGGGCCAGGAATACCAGCGGCACCACCACCAGGCTGTAGGCCGGGTTCCAGTCCGCCCGCACATTGCCCTCGATGCCCAGCACTTCCACCGCGCCCGCCAGGCCGGCCAGCGCGCTTGACAGGGCGAACACCGCTACGGTCAGAAGCCCCAGCGGCAAACCCGCATGGATCGCCGCCCGTGGGTTGGCGCCGATGGTGCGTAGCTGTAAACCGAATGCCGTTCGCGTCATCAGGGCATGCACCGCGATAACCGCCGCCAGGCCGATAAGCAGACCGCTGGAAATATTCGTGCCGAATAAAGACGGTAGCCGGTGCTCATAGGGCAGGGTTCGGGTCTCCGGCACCGTGGTGCCGGCATCGAAAAACACCAGTTTCACCAGCACGTTCGCCAGGGAAACGCCTAAAAATGACATCATCAGGCTGGTGATGATTTCGTTAATATCCTGCCAGGCTTTGAGCATGGCGGGCAATAACGACCACAGCGCCCCCATCACCGCTCCTACCGCCAGCCCCGTTGTCAATGTCAGCCAGACCGGCGAGCCGAGGCTATCAAGAGGCGCCGCCAGCGCCGAGGCCAGAACCGCTCCCAATAAAAACTGCCCGTCGCCGCCGAGGTTCCACAATCCGGCGCGAAACGCGACAATCAGGCTGGCGCCGATCAGCAGCAGCGGCCCCATGCGGGTCAGCGTGGCCTGGAATCCCACCGGCGTCAGCAGCCCTTTGCGCAGGATAAAACCATAATACTCCAGGGGATTGACGCCCATGAGCAGCAGCAGGCCGCCGGTGATCAGCAGGGCGATAATGACCGGTCCCACAGACCAGCCGACCTGGGCCAAGACATTTTTCAACCGGGCCAGCGCCGGCCCGCGGCGGGACAGCGCACGAGCACCTTCGGATTGGCCGCTCATAGCGTTATTCCGCTCATCAGTTCGCCGATTTGGCTGCGGGCGCGGGGTCCCTTGGCCACCATGCCGACAATTCTGCCGCCGGACATCACCCCGATGCGGTCCGCCAGCCCCAGTAACTCCTCCATATCGGTGGAGATCAGAATGACCGCCATGCCGGCGCGGGCCGACCGGCGTATGCGCTCGCGGACCGCCGTCATATTCCGTACGTCCAGTCCGTGGGTGGGTTTGGCAAATATTACCATCCGGGCCGGGCCGCCGAGTTCCCGGGCCAGCAGCGCTTTCTGAATATTTCCGCCGGATAATTTGCCGATGGGTGTATCAACTTCCGGGGTGCGGATATCATATTCGGCGATACGCTCACGAGCATGGCGGGCTATGTCCTCCGGCTGTTCAATGCCCCGTCGCCAGAAAGGCGCTTCGCCTATTTGTTTCAACAGCAGGTTGATAGACACCGGGAACCCCCCCACGGTGCCTTCACCCAGCCGATCGTCGGTGACATATCGCAGGCCGAGCTTGCGCCGCTGGCCGATGCTTAGCTGTTCAATGGCTTCCCCCGCCAGCAAAATCCGGCCGCCGGCCAGGGGGCGCTGACCCGCCAGCGCCTCCGCCAGCTGTTTTTGTCCGTTGCCGTCAATACCGGCAATGCCGACGATTTCCCCGGCGGACACCTCAAGATTAATGTCCCTCAGGGGAACCAACGCATCGTTCACCGCCAGTGCCTGGACTGCAAGCACCGGCCCGGCGGCGACATGGACGTCGAATGTGTCCTTGGTATCGGCATTTTTCCCGGCGCGCGCGTCGTAAGCGGTATCATCGTTCCCGATGGCCGCGAGGCGGCTTGCAGCAGTCGGCATCTCATTTGCCGAGGAGCCGTCAAGGATTGCACCGTTCCCGGTACTCGTGGGAGAACCAACAGGGGTAGTGTCGCCGTCATCGGCGGATAAATTGAACATCAGTTGCATCACTTCGCGAGTGGCCTGTTCCGTGGTCAGGGTTTTCAGGCGTTGCGGGTTGATTTCACCCACCTTGCGTCCCCGGCGCAATACCGAGATTCTGTCGCCCCAGGCCAGGGCTTCGTTGAGTTTGTGGGTAATAAATACCACCGCCATTCCCTGCGCCACCAGCCGCCGCATCAATTGACCCAATTCATCGGCGTTGTTCGGCGTCAGCATGGCGGTGGCTTCATCCAATATAAGCACCCGGCTGCCGCGCAACAGGGAGCGGACGATCTCCGCCTGCTGCTGCTCTCCCAGGGACAGCGACCCCGCCAGGGCGAACGGGTTTACCCGCACCCCGATATCCCGGGCAATCTGTCCGACCCGCTCGGCGTAAAAACGGCGGGCCGGCCGCCGCCACCAGGGATCTCCCAGGGCGATATTATCCACCACGCTCAGACCGGGCACCATCATGGCATGCTGGAATACCGTGCCGATCCCCAACGCCAGCGCCCGCCGCGGCGAGTATAGAACCTCTCCCCGGCCATTAACGGCGATTTCACCCTCATCCGGCCGCTGCAAACCGGCCAGCATCGCCACCAGGGTGGATTTACCGGCGCCGTTTTCTCCCAACAATACGTGAACCTCTCCGGCCCACAGCGTCAAATCGATATGGTCATTGGCGACAATACCCGGGAAACGTTTGGTGAGCCCATTGACGGTGACGACGGGAGATGCCGCTGCGGGCAGATTCTGGCTCATCATATTCTCTTCTTGTGAAATGGCCGGAGCGTTACGGATGGGCAAGACTCCGGCGAGGCGACAGCAACAGGGCTATTCGCTTTTTGCCGCCAGCAGGTCGTGTAGCGTTTTAGCGTCGTAATCCGCCGGCACGGTGATTTTCCCGCTGATTATCTCGTCGCGCACCTGATTGACGCTTTGCCAGATGTCCTCGGGGATATGTTTGGTTTTCAACAGACTGATAGAGCCGTCCGCCAGGGAGGTTTTATAGTTGTGGGTGCCGAATTTATCCTGCTTGAGGTCTTCAATCATGGCGGTGAAGACCGGCGTTAAATTCCATAATACCGAACTGAGCAGATTGCCTTTATCAATGCTGGATTTATCGCCCACCACATCGATGAAATAGACTTTACCGCCGTCCAGAGCCGGGGTGGTTTCCACCGCTTGCAGCATGCCGAAGCTCGAACCGTTGCCTTGGCCGAAGATGATATCCGCTCCGGCGGCAATAACCGATGCCGTAACCCGCTTGCCGCCGGCGGCATCGCTGTAGGCCGCCGGGCCGATGACCGCATAGCGGATTTTGATGTCTTTCCTGGCCGCACGGGCCCCCAGGATAAACGCCGTGGCCTGAGCGTTCCAGGCGGGCGGTTCGCCGGACACCACGATGCCGACAATGCCGCTGCGGGACATTTTAGCCGCCAGGGTGCCGGCCAGATAGGCTCCTTCCTGCCCGCTGACGGTATAGTCCGCCACTTTGCCGGCTTTCAGGGACGACGGGCTGTCGGTCACCGCCACCGCAATCTTGGTTTGCGCCGCGATTTCCGGCGCCGCCTGGTTGTAGCCGCTGGCATGGGCGATAATCAACTGCGCCCCGTCATCCGCCAAATCGCGCAGAGTGGGCCGCACATCGCCGTAACCGAGATTCTCCGCCACCTGGACTTTTACGCCCTCTTTGGCGCCCGCCGCCTTGGCGGCGGCGATCCCCTGCTGATTCCAGCCGAAATCGGTGCCGGGTTCGGGGGTTAATATCGCAATGGAACTGATTTGCGCAGCGAACGTCGCCGGACACCCCGCTATCATGGCCGACGCCAGGGTTGCATATGTTAACCACCTCTTCACCATCATGCTTTTTCCTTAATAAATAATATGATTGACAACGCAGCGAATACGCTCTTTCCTGTTGCTTTCCGTCCGGCAGACCAGTTCTTACACGAGGATGCAATGAAATCAAAGGGGCTAGTATTGTCCTGTTTTTTATTTTTCACCACCGCAATCTATGCCGGTGAACCGGCTGAAAGCCAGCGCGGCGCCCAGGGCCTGCTGCCTTTTTCACTTACCGTCGGCAATGGCGGCACATCCCCCTTGGATTGCCAGGCCACCACCGCCCACTGGTATTCCCTGGATCTGGGCCGGGTGGCGGCCGGCAAAAAAATCTCCGCGCCGCTATGGAAAAATCTCGCCAGCGGCGAAGTGATTATCCTTAACGAGCATCAGGACCGGATGCCGGTGCAGCGCATCTGGTGCGGCGCCGAAGGTCAATCCTGGCAAACCCGCAGCGAGGTTATCCTGCCCACCGGGCGGGGAGAACGTCCGCAATCGATTGCCCTCACCTGTGCAAGCCTTGCCGGATCTGTGGCCTGCCGGCCGGATTAAGGGGGATGTCCACAACGTTCAGCGCGCAATATCATGCGCTTTCGGGGAACAGGATGAAAGTAGGGCGGGGGAGTAAATATTTTGCGCCGCCGGTGGGCGGTTGTACCGCCCAGGATTGGCGAAAGCGGATGCGAACTGGATCGATCTTTACTACAGCCCGTACCGCAACGTCAGCCGCAAGAACATCAAGAATTTCGATCAAAATCCCCTGGGCCGTTTCACCCTGGAAGATACCGAAAAACTGTATTCGGCAAGGGGGAACCATGCTGTTCCCCCGCGTGGCGAAGGTCGTCTTTGCTTTGCGTGCACCGCCGCAGGCCATTGACGTTGGTTAAGGGTAAAATGACGCACCGGAACAGGGCGGTCTTGTTATCGCCCGACGGTCAAAACGGCGCAGTATGCTATTATCATATTGAAAATTCTATTAAATCAGCCGGTTGTCTTATCATTGCCTAAATTGGTATGACCTTTGCAATTTACAAATACTTACGTATCAAAGGACATCGCCATGGAAAACAACAAAACGGTACCCGGACTGAAACGCACGCTGGGGAGTTTTCATCTCTGGGGTATCGCGGTCGGTCTGGTTATTTCCGGTGAGTATTTCGGCTGGAGCTATGGCTGGGCCCAGGCGGGGACGCTGGGGTTCCTGATTACCGCCCTGGCCATCGCCGCCATGTACTGCGCCTTTATTTTCAGTTTCACCGAATTGACCACCTCCATTCCCCACGCCGGCGGTCCTTTCGCGTATGCCCACCGTGCCTTCGGCCCCACCGGCGGCTTTATCGCCGGCTTCGCCACCCTGGTGGAATTCGTTTTCGCCCCGCCGGCCATCGCCATGGCCATCGGCGCCTATCTCAACGTCCAGTTTCCGGCGGTGGAGCCCAAATGGGTGGCGGTGGGGGCCTACGTTGTGTTCATGATACTCAATATACTCGGCGTCGGTATCGCCGCCGCCTTTGAGCTGCTGGTCACGTTGCTGGCCATATTCGAACTGCTGGTCTTTATGGGCGTCGTGGCGCCGGGATTCGATTTTGCCAATTTTACCCGCGGCGGCTGGGCCGGCGCGGAACACTTCAGCGTCGGCGCGATTTCCGGTATTTTCGCCGCCATTCCCTTTGCCATCTGGTTCTTTTTAGCCATAGAGGGGGCGTCCATGGCGGCGGAGGAAGCGAAAGACCCCCAGCGCACCATTCCAAGGGCATTTATCGGCGGTATTTTAACCCTGACGGTGCTGGCTCTTGGCGTTATGATCTTTGCCGGCGGCGTCGGCGACTGGACCAAGCTTGCCGACATCAACGACCCGCTGCCCCAGGCGATGAAAATCATTGTCGGCGGCAGCAGCGGCTGGCTGCATATGCTGGTGTGGCTGGGATTGTTCGGTCTTATCGCGTCATTTCACGGTATCATCATGGGCTATTCGCGGCAGATCTTTGCCCTGGCGCGCGCCGGTTATCTGCCAAAACCCCTCTCCAGGGTCAACCGCCGGTTCCGCACGCCCCATTGGGGCATTATCGCCGGCGGCGTGGTGGGTATCGCGGCAATATTTTCCGATTCGCTGATTATTATCGGCGGCCAGCCCCTGACGGCAAACATCGTCACCATGTCGGTATTCGGTGCTATTGTGATGTACATTATCTCCATGGCGTCGCTATTCAGGCTGCGCCGTCTGGAACCGCGGCTGACCCGGCCGTTCCGGGCGCCCATGTACCCCCTGGCGCCGGCGTTCGCGCTGGTGATGGCGGTCATCTGCCTGGTGGCCATGATTTATTATAACCAGCTCTTGTTCATGATTTTCGCCGTCATGATGCTGCTGGGTTATGCTTATTTCCGCCTGACCCGCCACGCCCGCGACCGGGCGGCGCCGGATGCACAGTTGACGTTAACGGAGTAATCCGGGAGGAGCGATGTTTCAAGCCACATTAGGCCATCGTCATTATCGTTTCGCCGATTTACGGGACCTGATGGCCAAGGCGTCGCCGCCGCGCTCCGGCGATTATCTGGCGGAGATTGCCGCCGCCAGCGCCGAAGAGCGTATGGCGGCGCGTATTGCGCTGGCGGATTTGCCGCTGCGCGTTTTTTTGCAGCAACCCCTGATCCCCTATGAAGAGGATGAGGTCACGCGCCTGATTATCGACAGCCATGACGAGGAAGCGTTCGCCCCGGTTTCCCATCTGACGGTGGGGGATTTTCGCGACTGGCTGCTTTCCGAGCGCACCGACAGCGCCCGCCTGGCCTATGTGGCGCCCGGCATAACGCCGGAAATGGCGGCGGCGGTGAGCAAAATCATGCGCAACCAGGATTTGATTCTGGTGGCGAAAAAATGCCGGGTGATCACCCGCTTTCGCAATACCATCGGTCTACCCGGCCATATGAGCGTGCGGCTGCAGCCCAACCATCCCACCGACGACCTGAAAGGGATCGCCGCCAGCATGCTGGACGGTTTGCTGTATGGCTGCGGCGACGCGGTAATTGGTATCAACCCGGCCAGCGACAGCCTGCCGCTGCTGGAAAAACTCAACTATATGCTCGACGATGTTATCAGCCACTTCGCCATTCCCACCCAGTCATGCGTATTGACCCATGTCACCAATACCATCAAGCTGATTGAGCGCGGGGCGCCGGTGGATCTGGTCTTCCAGTCCATTGCCGGAACCGAGGCGGCCAACGCCGGCTTCGGTATCAACCTCGCACTGCTGGAGGAGGCCAGGCAGGCGGCGTTAAGCCTGCGGCGCGGCACCCTGGGTGATAACGTCATGTATTTCGAGACCGGGCAGGGCAGCTGCCTGTCCGCCAATGCCCATCACGGCGTCGATCAGCAGACCTGCGAAGCACGGGCCTACGCCATCGCCCGGCGCTTCAAGCCGCTGCTGATCAATACCGTGGTGGGATTTATCGGGCCGGAATACCTCTATGACGGCAAGCAGATCATCCGCGCCGGGCTGGAAGATCACTTCTGCGGTAAACTGCTGGGGGTTCCCCTCGGGTGCGACGTCTGTTACACCAACCATGCCGAAGCCGATCAGGATGACATGGATACCTTACTGACGCTGCTGGGGGCCGCCGGGCTGACCTTTTTAATCGGCGTGCCGGGGGCGGACGATATTATGCTCAACTACCAGAGCACGTCGTTTCACGATGCGCTGTATATACGTGAACTGCTCGGACTCAAGCACGCGCCGGAATTTTCCGACTGGCTAAAACGCATGCAAATCATCGATGCCGACGGGCGGCTGCGCGATACCGGCAGCCGGCATCCGCTATTGCAGCATTTACCCCATCTGGGCGGCGGGAGTGAGCTATGAGTAAAATCGATCCGCCCTTGGCCGGCAAATTTCCGGTGGGTAATGTGATTCACGATAATCCATGGGAAAGCCTGCGGGAATTCACCGCGGCCCGTATCGCCCTGGGCCGCGCCGGCGCCAGCCTGCCGACGCGGGAAGTACTGAAGTTCGGCCTGGCCCATGCCCAGGCCCGCGATGCGGTGCACCAGCCCTTCGACAGCGAGGCGCTGGCGGCCCGGTTGGCGGCGGACGGCCTGACTACCCTGACGGTGCACAGCGCGGCCGCCAGCCGGGAGACTTTTTTATGCCGGCCCGATCTCGGCCGCAGGCTGGGCGATGACAGTCGGCGAATGCTGCTGGAATATCCTGATAAAGAGGCCGACCTGCTGCTGGTGGTGGGGGACGGCCTATCTTCCAAGGCCGTTCACCGGCAGGCGGTGCCGTTTATCCGGGCATTGCTGCCCTATCTGGCTGTCCTCGGCCTCAAGCCGGCGCCGGTGGTGCTGGCGCATCAATCGCGGGTGGCATTGGGGGATGACATCGGCGAGTGCCTCCGGGCCAAAACGGTGGCGATACTTATCGGCGAACGCCCCGGCCTGTCCTCGCCGGACAGCCTGGGGATCTATTTTACCTGGGGACCGAATACCCGGCGCCTGGAATCGGAGCGCAACTGTATTTCCAATATCCGGCCCGAGGGGTTGGATTATCCCCAGGCGGCCTTTAAGCTGGCGTGGCTGCTGGAGCAGTCCCTGCATCGTCGTTTATCGGGCATCGGGCTTAAGGATGAAAGCGACAACCCGGCGCTATACGGTGTGGTCAAACCGCTGTTCGGCCAGGAGGAACCGCATCTTCCGCCGGCGAAATTGTGATGATGGATCAAGATGACAGATATACTGGTGAATATCTCCAGGTGATTTTGAGGACGTTTTTATTTTATGGTTCTTCCTGCGCCGTATATCCTGTCTCTGGCCGAAGGCTTGCCGTTCGGTCCTGCCGATCTTGTCGATCCGGCGTTGCATCTGAGCATCTGGCACTGCCGGTTCGATACCCTGAGCTATCGGGATGCCGATTACGGCCTGCATGACATTCCGCTGCCGCCTTCCATCGCCGGCGCGGCGCGCAAACGCCGGTCCGAGTATCTGGCCGGACGGATCGTTGCCGCGCGGGTGCTGCGTGGATTGGGGGCCGGTTCATTCCCGCTGCTGGCCGGGACGGATCGTGCCCCCTGCTGGCCCGAATCGATACAAGGCTCCCTGTCTCACGATGAAACCCTTGCGGTGTGTATCGGCCGATTGCTCCCACAGCAAGGGTGGGCCGGGGTGGGTATTGACGTGGAGACCATGATTGCCGACGCACGGACGCCGACCCTGTGGCCCGGCATCATCGCCGCCGGGGAGCGCGAACTGCTGGACAGCGCGTCGCTGCCCTTTACCGCTGGCCTGACGCTGGCCTTTTCCGCCAAAGAGAGCCTGTTTAAGGCGCTTTATCCGCACGTCAAACGCTATTTCGACTTTCTGGATGCCAGGGTTATCCAACTGACCGATCGGCGAATCAGCCTTGAACTGACCACAGAGCTGGCGCCGCATCTGCCGGCGGGGATGCGTTTTGACTGCGCTTATGCCCTCTCCCCGCAAGAGGTGTTGACCCTGCTGACGGTGGGCTGAGATTGATTTTCCCGCTTTTGCTCAATTTTTTTCCGCGGCCGCCGATATAAAGGCCATTGCTGTGCCGGCGCGCCCGCCGTTTGGGTATACCATTGCTTATTCTTTCGCCGGCGGGAGGGAATAATTGATTATTCATGCTTTTCTTAGGGTAGCCTCTGCCCGTTTGCGTTGCCGGGTCGCCGTCGAATAAGGGATAATCAGCGGGTCAGGCTATCTCAGTCCCGCCGTCATGACCGTCAGCGTCGTGACGTTGAACTGTTTTGTTACCGGTGCCGCGACGCCGGAATAAAAAGTCTCAAAGCCCGCAGCGACTGGGCTGAAAGGTAATCTACGCCGAAAACCGGCACCGTTTTCAACGCACGCTAAAATACATTTTGTTACAAAACTGACTGTTGTTTACCTCTGCACCAGGCGGTATAGTTGCCAGCCTAATAGTTGCCTAGGCATAGATTTCATGAGTCACTTTACCTCAGATGATGTTGATACCGTTTATACCTGGGGAAGGAACATCAACCGGTTGAATTGTGCTAAAGACCGGTTTCTAGAACGATACCTGGCGCCCTACGAAATTACCGCGGCGCAATTCAAAGTTATGCTGCTGATGAATCAGAAAAGGGCCAGTACGTCGGCGGAACTCTGCCGTTGCATATCGTTGGACAGCGGCGCCATGTCGCGCATGCTCGATCGCCTTGAAAATAAAAACATGATCATGCGCGTACGCAGCACCGCCGACCGTCGCCAGCACCACTTGGCCTTGACCGAAAAAGGGCAATTGTTCTGCCAGGAAATCGGCGGGATTGCCGTCAAAGCCTTTAATGATTTGTTAGCTCCGTTGACGCCCGCCGAACTCAATGAATTTGATCGCCTGCTGAAAAAGCTGGCGGTTCTTGCCGATAGTTAAGGAGTAAATTTCACCATGCCGTTGCGCATTCGTTTATTACCGCTGCTCTGTTCATTCGTTCTGGCGGGGTGTGCTTTGCCTAATGGTTTACATACCGAAGGCCGTACGCTGGACGTCTCGACGTTACAAAGCGATCGTACCTTGTCGGCGATCCCGCACTCCACCGCGGCCTGGCCTGCGGCGGACTGGTGGAACAGCCTCGGCGACCCGCAGCTTGCCATACTGGTTCAGCAGGCGTTGCAATCCAGCCCCGATATGCAGGTGGCCGATGCCCGCGCCCGCCAGGCCAGCGCCGCGGTCATGTCGGCGCAGGCCGACCGCATGCCGACCCTGGACGCCAGCGGCGGCATTACCCGTGAGCGGCTGTCCGAGGTGCAAGACCCGCAGGGTAAAGGGAAAGAGTATTTCACCGAGCGGGATCTGTCGGCGCAGTTCAATTATACCTTTGATCTGTGGGGCGGCCAGCGTGCCGCCTGGGAAGCCGCCGTCGGCCGCGCCAACGCCAGCGAGGTGGACAGACAGTCCGCGCGACTTACCCTCTCCGCCGATGTCGCCCGCGCCTACAATACCCTCGGCCAGGCCTATGTGATGGAAGATTTGGCGAAACAGGATCTTGCGCGTACCCATACCATGCTGGATCTGGCGTCCAAACGGTATACCGCCGGACTGGACAGTAAATTCCAATATCAGCAAACCGAAAGCCTGGAAGCCTCGGCGGAATCCACCTTGACCGACGCCCAGCAGCAGGTGCGCGCGGCCGGCATCCGCCTGGCGGTGTTGCTTGGACAGGGACCGGACCGGGCAATGAATATACCCCGTCCGCATCTGATTGCTCCGGCGGCGGTAACCCTGCCGGCCCGGCTTCCGGCGGAACTGTTAGGCCGCCGGCCCGATCTGGTGGCGGCCCGCTGGCGGGTAGAAGCGGCAACCAAAGACATCAAGGTCAGCCGTACCGCCTTCTATCCCAATCTTAATCTGACCGCGGCGGCGGGTGCCCAATCGCTGCTGGGAGATGCCTTCTTCGGCGCCCCAAGCCGCTATTTCAGCGTCGGGCCGGCCATATCCCTGCCTATCTTTGACGGCGGTCGCCTGCGGGCGAACCTGGCCGGCAGCAACGCCGATTACGATCTGGCGGTGGCGCAATACAACCAGTCGCTGGTGAATGCGCTGGGGGACATCGGCGACACCATTACCCGCCTGAGTTCGTTAGCGGTTCAGATCCAACAGCAGCAGCGCGCCTGCGATATCGCCAATGACTCATGGAAAAACGCTATGGAGCGCTATAGCGCCGGGGTCGGCAATTATCTCGATGCGTTGAGCGTGCAGCAACAGCTCATCCAGGCCCAGCGTCAACTGGCCAGTTTGAATGCCGAACGTACCGATACCGCTATCCTGTTGATGCAGGCGCTGGGTGGTGGTTTCAACTCTTCCGTTCCATCGACCGCCGCGCAAACCGTGGCCGTAAATCAAGCACACTGAGAATAATTTTTATGGCTGAGATGAATTCCAATTCTGAACAAGCAGATCAAAACGCAACGCCTGCGACCCCGCGGGCGAAGCCGGGTAAACGCAGACTGCTGTTGTTGATATTGCTGGCGATAATCATTGTGGCCGTCGTAGGCTTCGGCCTTTACTACTGGTTCCATGGACGGTTTTTTGAAAATACCGACGATGCCTATGTTAATGGCAATTTAGTGCAAATCACTCCCCAGGTAGCGGGTACGGTAACCGCCATTGCCGCGGACGACGGCGATTTCGTGAAGCAAGGGCAGGTGCTGGTGCGCCTGGATCCCAGCGATACCAGGGTGAGACAGCAAAGCGCCGAGGCCAACCTGGCGAAAGTGGTCCGTCAGGTCCGCGGATTATACAGCAATGTGGACAATTACAAGGCCCAGGTGGCCGCGCGTAAAATTGAATTGCAGCGCGCCAAGGACGACTATCAGCGCCGCGCCAACCTGGCGCGGGACGGGGCGATTTCCCAGGAAGAACTGTCCCATTCCCGCGATACGCTGACCTCGGCGGAAACCTCGCTGACCTCGGCGCAACAGCAATTGAGCACGACCTTTGCCTTGGTGGACGATACCACCATCAGCAACCATCCCGATGTCAAAGCGGCCGCCGCGCAGTTACGCCAGGCTTTCCTGGATAATGAACGCAGCACCATGGTGGCGCCGGTGACCGGCTACGTGGCGAAACGTTCGGTTCAGGTGGGCAGCCGCGTGCAGCCCGGCACTCCGTTGATGGCCGTGGTTCCCCTCGACCAGATCTGGATCGACGCCAACTTCAAAGAGACCCAGCTGGTGGACATGCGTATCGGCCAACCGGTGGAAATCGATGCCGATCTCTACGGCGGCAAGGTGAGCTACCGCGGTAAAGTGGAAAGCCTTGGCGTCGGTACCGGTAGCGCGTTTTCCCTGCTGCCGGCTCAAAACGCCACGGGCAACTGGATTAAGATCGTCCAGCGTTTACCGGTGCGAATCCGCCTGGAGCCGGACCATCTGGAAAAGTTCCCGCTGCGTATCGGCTTATCCACCAATGTCACCGTGGATTTGCATAACCAGGACGGGCCGGTGCTGGCACCGCATCCTCAGGAAAAACCGCGTTTTGCCACCGATGTTTACGATCATCAGTTGGCAGAGGCTGACAGTTTAGTGGCGCGCATCATCCATGAAAATGGCGAGCAGGCCCGGGTTGCCGGTCAAGGACAAAATTAATGCGGGGCCGCCATGAGTGATCAATCATTTCGTCCGCCCAGCCTGGTCCTGGCCACTATCGGACTGTCGCTGGCGACGTTTATGCAGGTGCTGGATACCACGATTGCCAATGTGGCCTTACCGACCATTTCCGGCAATCTGGGCGTCAGCTCTGATCAAGGGACGTGGGTTATTACTTCGTTTGCGGTATCCAACGCCATCGCATTGCCGCTGACCGGCTGGATGTCCCGGCGTTTCGGCCAGACCAAGCTGTTTTTGGCTTCGGTGATACTGTTTATTATCACCTCGTTTCTGTGCGGTATTTCCCAAAGCATGACGCAATTGGTGATATTCCGTGCGCTGCAGGGCTTTTTCGCCGGACCGCTGTATCCCATGGCGCAAACCCTGCTGTTGTCCATTTACCCCGCGGCCAAGCGGGGAATGGCGCTGTCCCTGTTGGCGATGGTGACGGTGGTGGCGCCCATTATCGGGCCGCTGGCGGGGGGCTGGATTACCGATAACTACTCTTGGTCGTGGATCTTTTTTATCAACGTGCCCATCGGTATCTTCGCCGCCATGCTGGTTTTCACCCAGTTGAAGGAACGGCCGGAAGAGGTGGAGCATCAGCCTATCGATTATATCGGCCTGGGGCTGTTGGTGCTGGGGGTGGGCTTATTGCAGGTGGTGCTGGACAAAGGCAACGATCTCGATTGGTTCAGTTCCAATTTCATTGTCGTCGGCACGGTAATTTCTTCGGTTTCGCTGATAGCGCTGGTCATCTGGGAATTCACCGACAAACATCCTATTGTCAATCTGCGCCTGTTCCGCTATCGCAATTTCTCTTTCGGTACCCTGGCGCTGGTGCTGGGTTATTCCGGTTTCTTCGGCATAAACCTGCTGTTGCCGCAATGGCTGCAAACCCAGCTGGGCTATACGCCGGTATGGGCGGGGATGGCGGCGGCGCCGATGGGTGTATTGCCGGTCCTGTTGTCGCCGCTGGTGGGGCGTTATGCCCATATGTTCGATTTGCGCTTGCTGTCGGGGGGATCGTTCCTGGTGATCGGCGTATCGTGCTTTATGCGGGCCGATTTTAATACCATGGTGGATTATTATCATATAGCGATGATCCAGGGTTTTATGGGTATCGGCATTGCGCTGTTTTTCATGCCTACCACCAGTATCCTGCTGTCCAGCCTGGCGCCGCGGGAGATTGCCGACGGTTCGGGTTTGGCGACCTTTTTGCGGGTGCTGGGAGGGAGTTTTGCCTCCTCGCTGACCACCTGGATCTGGCAGCGTCGGGAGATATTCCATCATGCGCAGCTGGTGGAGAATATCACGCCTTACAGCCAGAATACGCAGTCGTACATTGCACAGCTGGGGGGTAGCAGCCAGAGGGCCATGGCGCAGTTGGACAAGCTGGTGGAAGGGCAGGCCTATATGATGTCCACCGTCGATTATTTCACCCTTCTGGGCTGGATTTTCTTTTCGCTGGTGATCGTGATATTTCTGGCCAAACCGCCGTTTGTCGCCCAGGGCGGCGGGGGCGGGCATTAGGTTTTTCATTTCGCCCGCGGTCTCCCTTTAACCGGCTCGTTGTACGTCCTGAGATAGCGGCCGGTATGGCCGCTATCTAGGCTGGGGTTATTGCAGGTGGGTCTTCAGTTCGGTGGCGGCCTGCAGGATCTGTGAACGTACCGCCGGGACCTGGCTCAAGGGATTCAGCAATCCGAAGTCATGGATCATGCCGTTATAGCGGGTTACGGTTACGTCAACGCCGGCGGCATTCAGCTTCCTGCCATAGG
The DNA here is from genome assembly GCF_047324255.1 of Sodalis sp. RH15. Lineage (NCBI taxonomy): Bacteria > Pseudomonadati > Pseudomonadota > Gammaproteobacteria > Enterobacterales > Bruguierivoracaceae > Sodalis > Sodalis sp. RH15. The sequence goes on along the minus strand of NZ_CP178738.1, from coordinate 4,355,180 downwards.
CTTCCCCCTCATCACGCAGTACATCCAGCTCGGCGGTTTGAATCAGCGTCGGCGGCAGGCCTTTTAACTGCGCTTCGGTGGCGCGCAGCGGTGAGGCGTGGATGTCACTGCGCTGTTTGGCATCTTTGGTATAGGCGTCCCAGAACCACTTCATCATATTGCGGGTGAGGAAATGGCCTTGGGCGTAGGTCTTGTAGGAGCCGGTATCAAAGTCGGCATCCGTTACCGGCCACATTAAGGCTTCAAAGCGAATCTTCGGCGCGCCTTTTTCTTTCGCCATCAGGGAAACCACCGTTGCCATATTCCCGCCGACGCTGTTGCCCGCTACCGCCAGGCGTGAGCCGTCCACACCGATTTCATCGCCATGTTCCGCTACCCAGCGGGTTGCCGCGTATGCCTGGTTAATGGCCACCGGATAATGCGCTTCCGGAGAGGGGGTGTAATTCACAAATACCGCCGCCGCGCCGGATTCCACCACCAGGTCGCGCACCAGGCGTTCATGGGTAGGGAAATCCCCCAGGATCCAGCCGCCGCCATGGAAGAACATAAATACCGGTAATGTGCCGGTGGCGCCTACCGGTTTAACGATTTTCAGCGAAATTTCCTGCCCGTCGACGGTAATGGTCTTATCCGAGACGTCGGCCGGCGGCAGCTTGGCATTGGCCTGGGCGTCCGTGAGAACCTGGCGTGCCTCTTTCGGCGAAAGCTGTTCCATGGGTTTGCCGCCGGAACTGTTCAGTACGTTCAGGAACGATTGCACCTGGCGATCGGCGGCGGGAAGCTGGGTCGCGGCAAAGGCGCTGCTCATTCCCATGGTCAGCAGGGAGGCGGTGAAAATGGTGGCTAATTTGGACATGGTCAATTTCCTTCTGTCAGTGAATGTGATGTCGCCGAGGCGACGGGTAAGCTTCTTGTATTGCTCTCAATTAAGTATTTTGCAAATTAGTAGTGTGCTATTTAGTTAATCAGAGCTATACCTGCAACGTTTACACTAAGCGCTAAGGGGAAATTTTCGCTTCACCTTTTGCCGTTGTGCATCCAATGAAAGCTAATTTAAATAGTTCGCTATTAAATAGCAAGATATTTAATTGATAAGTTTCAAAAATTTTTATGGCAGGTAAGGATATGATTATAAATCAGTAGGTTAAAAATGCCGGCAATAAGAATTGTCTGCGGATTTCATGTTGCTAAGGGTTTGAAGTAGTGGGCTGCAAAGGAGTGTTTTTCGAAAGTGGTGGGTTGTGCAGGATGACTCGGCCTTTGGCCTCGCCCTTCGGGTCGTTGCCATACGGCAACGCTGTCTCGCTTCGCTCGGCTCGAACCTGCGCAGGTTCTCATCCAGCACGACTCGTGCGATATAAGCGTAAAGAGAACATTTGCCGGGGAGAGTTTTTATTTGAAAGTGGTGGGTCGTGCAGGATGACTCGGCCTTTGGCCTCGCCCTTCGGGTCGTTGCCATACGGCAACGCTGTCTCGCTTCGCTCGGCTCGAACCTGCGCAGGTTCTCATCCAGCACGACTCGTGCGATATAAGCGTTAAGCGGAAATTTGCTGCTAGGGGAAGTATTTTGAAAGTGGTGGGTCGTGCAGGATTCGAACCTGCGACCAATTGATTAAAAGTCAACTGCTCTACCAACTGAGCTAACGACCCACTTAAAGATCAGAAATGGTGGGTGATGACGGGATCGAACCGCCGACCCTCTCCTTGTAAGGGAGACGCTCTCCCAGCTGAGCTAATCACCCATTTCTGAAAACCGAAAATCAAAACAATACTGACTTAAGAAGTGGTGGGTGATGACGGGATCGAACCGCCGACCCTCTCCTTGTAAGGGAGACGCTCTCCCAGCTGAGCTAATCACCCACTTCTTACAGCGTATTACTTCTATTTCTCACAGCGGAGCCACCCAAAATGAAGTGGTGGGTGATGACGGGATCGAACCGCCGACCCTCTCCTTGTAAGGGAGACGCTCTCCCAGCTGAGCTAATCACCCCCGCCGTGTGGTGTCGCATTATAGGGATACTGCCAAGTGAGTCAACGGTTTTTCAAAGTAAAAAGTGTGTTCGTCGTAAAATTAGTCAAGAATTGACTTGCCGCTACCGGAATATAGGTAAAAAACGCCGCTAAAGTCAAACGGCGTTGAGGAATCGAGGGGGAGTGGTAGAATATTGTCCACTTTTTATATACGGCGGGAAGCCGCGCTTCCCACTGTCAGCCAAGCGTGATTAAGGCAATATCCCCAATGAAAATTAAAACCCGTTTTGCGCCCAGCCCCACCGGCTATCTGCACGTCGGCGGCGCCCGTACCGCTCTTTATTCGTGGCTTTTTGCCCGCCATCACGGCGGCGAGTTCGTGCTGCGTATCGAGGATACCGATCTGGAGCGCTCAACCCAGGCTGCTATTGATGCCATTATGGATGGGATGAATTGGCTTAATCTGGATTGGGATGAAGGTCCGTATTTCCAGACCAAACGCTTTGACCGATATAACGCGGTTATCGATGAGATGCTTGAACAAGGCACCGCTTATAAATGCTACTGCTCCAAGGAACGGTTGGAAGCGCTGCGTGAAGAGCAGATGGCTAAAGGGGAAAAGCCCCGTTATGACGGACGTTGCCGCGACAGCCATGAGCATCATGACGCGAATGAGCCGTGCGTGGTGCGTTTTGCCAACCCGCAAGAGGGTTCGGTGATTTTTGACGATAAAATCCGCGGCCCCATCGAGTTCAGCAATCAGGAACTGGACGATTTGATTATCCGCCGCACCGACGGTTCCCCCACGTATAATTTTTGCGTGGTGATCGATGACTGGGATATGGAAATCACCCATGTTATCCGGGGCGAAGACCATATCAATAATACCCCGCGCCAAATCAATATCCTGAAAGCGCTGGGGGCGCCGGTGCCTGAGTACGCCCATGTTTCGATGATATTGGGGGACGATGGCAAAAAACTCTCCAAACGCCACGGGGCGGTTGGGGTGATGCAGTATCGCGACGATGGCTTCCTGCCCGAAGCGCTGCTGAACTATCTGGTGCGTCTGGGCTGGTCACACGGCGATCAGGAAATATTCAGCATCGGCGAGATGAAAGAGCTGTTCAGCCTGGGAGATATCAACAAGTCCGCCAGCGCGTTCAATACCGAAAAGTTACTGTGGCTTAACCATCATTATATCAATCATCTGCCGGCGGAGTATGTGGCCACCCATTTGCTCTGGCATATGGAGCAAGAGGGTATCGACACCAGCAATGGCCCGCAGCTCACGGCGCTGATTGGCCTGCTGGGGGAACGCTGCAAGACCCTGAAGGAGATGGCGTCTTCCTGCCACTACTTTTATCAGGATTTCGAGGAATTCGATGCCGACGCCGCCAAGAAGCATTTGCGGCCGGTTGCCCGGCAGCCGCTGGAGCTGGCGCGCGCCAAGCTGGCCGCATTGACCGACTGGACGCCGGAGCGGGTTCACCAGGCCATCGAACAGACCGCAGCGGAGCTTGAAGTGGGCATGGGCAAGGTGGGGATGCCGCTGCGGGTCGCCGTCACCGGCGCCGGCCAATCGCCGGCATTGGATGTGACGGTGCATGCGGTAGGCCGGGCCCGCACCCTGGCTCGAATTGACATGGCCTTGGCGTTTATTACCCGGCGTGAACAATAAACAGGTTCGGAGCCGCTGATTTGGCGGCTTTTTCAGCGTTTGATGCGTTTAATACATTTAGCCGTTGACACCGTTTGCCGGGTTTCATATCATGCGCCCCGTCCACAGAATATGATATGTATGGAACGGGGCTATAGCTCAGCTGGGAGAGCGCTTGCATGGCATGCAAGAGGTCAGCGGTTCGATCCCGCTTAGCTCCACCAATCGCAGGATTGGTTTGAATCGTGATTCTGAAAAGCAGTACGTTGGGGCTATAGCTCAGCTGGGAGAGCGCTTGCATGGCATGCAAGAGGTCAGCGGTTCGATCCCGCTTAGCTCCACCAAATTCTTTATGTTGAAAAAACCGGCCTAGAGCCGGTTTTTTTATGTCGGGACAATATCCTACTAAATCCTTAAGAGGGCTGAGACGTCCCAATCTTCATGTCGCTGTCTACCTAAAGGACACTGTTCGCTGATTCAAACCGGCTAAGATTCAAATTGAGTCATTATGGAGTAGATAAAGCTGATTTCACCTTCAAGTAGACTTACATTAACTAGTTAAATATGTTATAAAAATCTAAGTTTAAGAATTTTAACTAAAAGTATGTAAAAAGGCGCTAGGATTAGACGCAAGGATTCAAATATTTATTAATCATATTAATATAATTTAAGTTTTGGCTTGTGAATTGTACATCAAATGTCGTTTTTTTACTTATTTAATAGAGAATATACTCAGTATTCATTGTCTATTGTCAAAAGACTGACAGACTTTTGGAACGAATATAATGAAACTAATCATACAAATACCCTGCTTCAATGAAGCACAAACGCTTCCTATTGCGCTATCTGCGCTGCCTAGAATGCTTCCGGGTTTTACAACCGTCGAATGGCTTATCATCGATGATGGTAGCCAGGATAATACAGCAGAAGTGGCTAGAGAATATGGTGTTGATCATATAATTAGACACGCGGGTAACAAAGGATTGGCTGCCTCGTTTATGACTGGATTAGATGCCTGTCTAAGACTGGGTGCTGATATAATTGTTAATACCGATGCCGATAATCAATATAATGCTGACGATATCCCCCTGTTGCTCGAGCCCATACTTGGACACCAAGCAGAAATAGTCATTGGTGCTCGCCCAATACACACAATAGAAAGTTTTTCTCTCATAAAAAAATTCTTGCAAAAATTGGGTAGCTGGGTTGTGCGAATTGCCAGTAAAACTGATGTTCCAGATGCTCCAAGCGGTTTTCGGGCAATGAGCCGTACTGCGGCACAACAGCTTATGGTTTTTAATGACTATACTTATACGCTTGAAACGATTATTCAGGCGGGACAAAAAAACATCATCATTACTTCTGTACCTATCAGAGTTAATGAAGAGTTGCGTCCTTCAAGGCTGGTGAAAAGTATCCCTGCGTATATTAATAGAAGTATAGCAACTATAGTACGTATATTCATAATATACAGACCGTTTAGATTTTTTGGCACTATTGGTACCGTTTTATTTGGCGCTGGCTTCTTAATCGGTATCCGTTTCCTTTGGTTTTTTTTTGCAAGGGAGGGAGAGGGACATATCCAGTCACTTATTCTTGCTTCCGTGCTTCTAGGTATGGGTTTTCAGACTATCTTAATTGCATTTATAGCCGATTTATTGTCAGCAAATCGTAAACTATTGGAAGATATTCGTTTTAAAGCTGCTAATTTTCCAAAAGAACATTAGTTAGTAATACAACCTAGCGATTGCTATAGCCGCTTTTTTGTACGGGTGGTTAGTTTTACCTATCTTTAGAGAAAACATATCTATGGCTAACAGTGCAATTTTATTTATACTATCAATTTCGGCAAAGATCATGTCTGGTCTAAGCAAAAATCGACGCTACGTCTCCCTGTCCCTAAGGACTGCGTGGAAGGATCTTGTTCTGCAGCGCGACATTTTTATGTTTATGGTTCAAGCGCAGCCAGGCCTGTTCTGGTAAAATTTTCCACTATGCAATCTGGGAAAATATGGCAAAAAGAACTCATATCTGTTAGTGATGATGATTATAGGGTTTCCCTACCGTTAAGCCATCTTGAAGGGAACCAGCAAATTGAAATTTCTGTCCCACAGGCTACATCGCCTCACAATCTAGGCATTAATGAAGATATAAGGACTATTGGTATTGCTCTGGAGAAAATTGAATTAATTAGGCACTGATTATTAGAGCAATATGATAATTGAGTAAGGGTACTCGCTTCTTTATCATTTTTATTCTTATGGAAAAAATTCGTTAGGGGTGAAAAAGTATCAACGTTGTTGCGAATTGTATGAAAAAATTTATTCAGATATCCCCTACCTAACAAACAGAGCAGTTTCTGACTTGAGGAAAATGTAAAATGGCTGACCAAGGGGCGGAGGGATTATTGTCACCCTACTTGCGTAGAGAACGTATCCGGCGTGCAGTCCCCTATCTCAAGGGCCGTGTGCTTGATTTTGGCTGTGGATCGGGTACGCTTGCCGCACACATAGATGCTGATTGTTATCTCGGCGTCGAAAGGGATACTGTATCTCTTCAAATCGCCCGGGAGCATTTCTCTATTCATACCTTTGTTCCAGAATTGTCGGAAATAACCAATAAATTTGACACTGTGGTTTCTCTGGCGGTTATTGAACATGTAAAAAATCCCGTTGAATTTTTAAGAACTCTTGCTGCTTATCTTGATGATAACCCAGCATCAAACATCATTATTACTACACCACATCCTTCGGTAGATTGGGTTCATCATCTAGGGGCTTCCCTTGGGCTGTTCTCCAAGCATGCCAGTGAAGAGCATGAGGATTTACTGGATCGGTCTAGGCTCGAGGAGGTCGGTCGAGAAGCAGGTTTATCTATTATTGACTATTCTCGTTTTTTGTTTGGTGCTAATCAAATCGCAGTCTTTGCTAAGGATCGTTCCCGTAAGGAAAAACAATTCGTGTAGCACGAACTAGGTTATTCTCAGCAAAGCTCATACCTGCATGTCTTTCATAGGCAATTGATTGCTGTTGTGAGATCAAATCCTTCGGATATACTTCATCCATGGTGTAATGTGCAGCATACAAGGAATTTGTGGTACGAGCTTTGTTGAATGCTACGAAAGGAGAATAAATGGAAATGCCGGGTCGTATTGTATGAGCAATCGCAATAAACCAGACCGGGTCTCTTACGAATAAGTATTTTTTATCAATAATTGAAAACATCTTAAGGCTATCATTATCCCAACAAAGCAAAAAAAGGGTCAGATTTCCCCGACCCCAACGGGCCTTGCGGCCCTAATGATAACGATTTTTTTATTCGCTATTACATGACCAGTCCGGTAACGGCCGCGGACAGCACGCTAACCAGAGTGGATCCATAGACCAGCTTCAGACCGAAGCGCGACACCACATTGCCCTGGTGCTCATTCAAGCCTTTGATTGCCCCGGCTACTATCCCGATGGAGGAAAAGTTAGCGAATGAGACCAGGAACACCGAAAGAATCCCCTCCGAACGCGGCGACAGCTGGCCGGCGATTTTTTGCAGATCCATCATGGCGACAAATTCATTGGATACCAGTTTGGTGGCCATGATGCTGCCGACCCGCAGCGCTTCGTGAGCGGGAACGCCCATGACCCAGGCGAACGGAAAGAAGATATAACCTAATATCCCCTGGAAACTGATGCCGAAGATGACGTTGAACAATGCATTGATAGCGGAAATAATGGCGATAAAACCAATCAGCATGGCCGCGACGATGATAGCCACTTTAAAACCCGCCAGGATATATTCCCCCAGCATTTCGAAGAAGCTTTGTCCCGCGTGCAGATTGCTCATCTGCAGCTCTTCTTCCTTCTCGACCCGGTAAGGGTTAATCAGCGATAAAACCACAAAGGTGCTGAACATATTCAATACCAGGGCGGCCACCACGTATTTCGGTTGAAGCATGGTCATATAGGCGCCGACGATGGACATCGACACCGTTGACATGGCGGTGGCGGCCATGGTGTACATCCGGCGTTCAGACATTTTGCCCAGGATATCTTTATAGGCGATGAAATTTTCCGATTGGCCGAGGATCAGTGAACTGACGGCATTGAACGACTCCAGTTTACCCATGCCGTTAACCTTGGACAGCAGGGTACCGATGATCCGGATAATCCAGGGCAGCAGGCGGATATGTTGCAAAATGCCGATCAGCGCCGAGATAAAAACAATCGGACATAAAACGTTCAGGAAAAAGAACGCCAGTCCTTGTTTGTTCATATTGCCAAAAACGAAGCCGGTCCCTTCGGCGGCATAGCCTAATAATTTATCGAATAATGCGGAAAAACCTTGAACGAACCCCAGTCCTATCGATGAGTTGAGGAAAAAATAAGCAAGTAAAATCTCGATCACCAGCAATTGAACAATGTAGCGCAGTCTGATGTTTTTACGATCGCGACTGACCAGCAATGCTAAAATCGCCACGACGACAAGGGCGAGAATAAAATGAAAAATCCGGGACATAGAAGCTCCAATCGTAAGCCATGCAATAATTCGCCGCTTATTCTATGGAACGGCAGCATTAAAAACGAGTTATAAGTTGCAAATATAGAAAAATCATCTAGCAACCTAGGTCAGGCACAGGTGGTTAGAGGTGTAATTAAAAAAATTGTTATAATTGTAGCCATATATGTTTTTGATGTGCTAACATTTGGTAGTAGCCCAAAAAACGCTCTACATCATCTCCAGCGCGGGATGCAACTGCCATCAGATTGGGTTATTAACGCCCTATATGCTCATCATCGTCATCTATCACAGAGATAAGCTGAAACGTTCCAAATGCACTTGATAATTATTATCGTTTGGGTACGATGAAGCTGACTCGATGGATCATAAGGGTAACCGATATGTTGAATAGCCGAACCGTTGATGAGGTAAAGAGCTCCGGGCGAAAGATCAAGCTGTCCCTGCTCGGGCCGGCATTCATCGCCGCTATCGGGTACATCGATCCGGGTAACTTCGCCACCAACATCCAGTCCGGGGCCAGCTTCGGCTATCGTCTGCTGTGGGTTGTGGTCTGGGCCAACTTTATGGCCATGCTTATCCAGCTCCTGTCGGCAAAACTGGGCATCGCCACGGGTAAAAACCTCGCCGAGCATATTCGTGACCGGTTTCCGCGTCCGGCGGTGTGGGCTTACTGGATCCAGGCGGAAATTATCGCCATGGCCACCGACCTGGCGGAATTTGTCGGCGCCGCCATCGGCTTCAAGATGCTGCTGGGGGTGTCGCTGCTGCAGGGCGCGATATTAACAGGCATTGCCACCTTCCTAATCCTCATGCTGCAGCACCGGGGCCAGAAACCGCTTGAAGTGGTGATTGGCGGGTTGCTGGTATTCGTCGCCGCCGCGTATATCGCCGAACTGTTTTTTTCCCAACCGAATATCGCCGAGCTGGGCCGGGGTATGCTGATTCCCACCCTGCCGAACGCCGACTCGGTGTTTCTGGCGGCCGGGGTGCTGGGTGCGACCATTATGCCCCATGTTATCTATTTGCACTCGTCGCTGACGCAGAACGCCATGAAGGGCACCCGAGCCCAGCGTTATTCCTCCACCAAACTGGATGTCGCTATCGCTATGACCACCGCCGGGTTTGTTAACCTGGCCATGATGGCCACCGCGGCGGCGGCGTTCCATTTCAGCGGACATGCCGGTATTTCCGATCTGGGCGAGGCTTATCTGACTTTGACGCCGCTGTTGAACCATACCGCGGCGACGGTGTTCGGTCTGAGCCTGGTGGCGGCCGGCCTCTCCTCAACCGTGGTGGGCACCATGGCGGGGCAGGTGGTGATGCAGGGGTTTGTCCATTTCCATATTCCGCTGCTGGTGCGTCGTCTTGTCACCATGCTGCCTTCTTTTATCGTCATCATGGCCGGTTTGGATCCCACCCGAATCCTGGTGTTAAGCCAGGTGCTGCTGAGTTTCGGCATCGCCCTGGCGCTGATACCGCTGCTGGTCTTTACCGGCAATCGGCAGTTGATGAATGAGATGGTCAATACCCGTCTGGTAAAGATTATCGGCTGGTGCATCGTGGTGGTGGTGGTGTCGCTGAATATCTACCTGCTGGTGTGTACGGCGCTGGCATAAACCCTGCTCCGGTAATAATCATTGAAAAGGCCCGGACTATGTTCGGGCCTTTTTTGACGGCGTGTTGTGAGGCGATTGTCGTCAGCCCAGGATGGCGTCTATCTGGCTCAGTTCGTCTGCGCTGAACTCGCGGTTGGACAGCATGCCCACCGCATCCTCGATTTGTTCCGGCTTGCTGGCGCCGATAAGTACCGATGTCACCCGGTCGCCGCGCAGTATCCAGGCCAAGGCCATTTGCGATAATTTTTGTCCCCTGGCAAGGGCGATGGCGTTAAGCCCGCGCACTTTATCCATCGTCCGGCTATCCAGCCGTTCCTTGGTCAGGAAATGACTGCCGGTGGCCACCCGCGAATCCTCCGGAATACCGTCCAGATAACGATCGGTAAGCAGACCGCCCGCCAGCGGTGAGAAGGCGATGGAGCCAACACCGGAATCCGCCAGCACATCCAGTAATTCCGGTTCGACCCACCGCTCGAACATCGAGTATTTGGGTTGGTGTATCAGGCACGGGGTGCCCAAATCCTGCAGAATCTTGAATGCCTGCCGGGCCAGCTCCGCCGGGTAATTCGACAATCCGATATATAAAGCCTTGCCCTGACGCACCAGCAGATCCAGGGCGGTCATGGTTTCAAGCAGCGGCGTGGCGGTATCGGGACGGTGGTGATAAAAAATATCCACATAATCCAGGCCCATGCGCCGCAGGCTCTGGTTAAGGCTTGATACCAGGTATTTTTTAGATCCCCAATCGCCGTAAGGCCCCGGCCACATGGTGTAACCCGCTTTGGTGGAAATGATCAGCTCGTCGCGGTAGGGATGCAAGTCCTCACGCAGCAAACGGCCGAAATTTTCTTCCGCCGAACCTGGAGGCGGCCCGTAATTATTGGCAAGGTCGAAATGGGTAATACCCAGATCGAAAGCGCGACGCACCATATTGCGGCTGTTTTCAAACCGGGTTATATCGCCAAAATTATGCCACAGTCCTAGTGACACCGCCGGAAGCTCAAGGCCGCTGGCACCGCAGCGACGATAAACCATGTCCTCATAACGGGTAGGACTGGCCAAATAAACCATACAAATTCCTCAAATCATTAAGCGGGACGGTAGGGTAGCCATTATTGACCGCCGCCGCCCGGTAGGCGATCACATTTTGGGTGTCTGTAATCTTAAAGCTCTCAATTCAAGCTGATGCGGACATTGAACTCAACCTGTGACAAGGATACATTCGGTTAAATTATTTTTTCTGTGATGTATAATCCGCCCGGCCGTATACCGCCGCCGGGATCAAAAGGACAATGCCATGAAAACGCTCGGACTGCTCGGCGGCATGAGCTGGGAATCTACCTTACCCTATTATCGTATGATCAACCAAGGGATTAGCGAGCGGCTGGGCGGCTTGCATTCCGCAAGCCTGCTTCTTTGCAGCCTGGATTTCGCCGACATCGCGCAAATGCAGGCCGGCGGGGAGTGGCGCCGTGCCGGGCAATTGCTGGCGGATAAAGCAGTGGCGTTACAGCAGGCGGGCGCGGAGGCTATTGTGTTATGTACCAACACAATGCATAAAGTGGCGGATAATATAGAACAGACTTGCACCTTGCCTTTGCTGCATATCGCCGATGCCACCGGCCGGGTCATAAACCGTCAAGGGCTGCGCCGGGTGGGATTGCTGGGCACCCGCTTCACCATGCAAGAGGATTTTTACCGCCAACGGCTGGCGCAATCCCACGGTATCGAGGTTGTGGTTCCGGATGATCATGACAGCGATATTATCCATCGGGTGATTTTCGAGGAGTTATGCCTTGGCCGGATCCGTCCCGAATCCCGTGAGGCTTATGCACGTATCATCGCCAAACTTGAGAGCCAAGGCATTGAGGGGCTCATTCTGGGTTGCACCGAGATAGGATTGTTAATCAGTCAGGACGACGCCGCTGTACCCTTGTTCGATACTACGGCGATTCATGCCGCCTCGGCCGTTGCGTTTGCGCTGGGAGACGAAGGGTAAGAGGAGGATGGAAGGCTCATCCTATTTAAAGCTTTGCCAACATATAGCAATGGTTATTATAACTGGTATCATTATTTTATTATTTATACTTTTTGTCCGACGTTTGCCCTACGGCAATGTGCAAAGTAAGTGGAGCCTTGAATATAATGACTAAATACGCCCTGGTGGGTGATGTCGGCGGGACAAATGCCCGGTTGGCGCTGTGCGATGTGGACAGCGGGGCAATTTCCCATATCCATACCTATTCTTCCCAGGAATACAGCACCCTTGAAGCCGTGATCCGGCACTATCTCGAGGCGCAGAAGGTTGCCGCCGCCGAAGCCTGTATCGCCATTGCCTGCCCCATTACCGGCGATCGGGTGGAGATGACCAATAATTCCTGGACCTTCTCCATCAAAGAGATGAAAGCGAACCTTGGTTTCGCGCTGTTGGAAGTTATCAATGATTTTACCGCCGTGTCGATGGCGGTACCGGTCTTAGGCGAGGCCGATGTGGAACAATTCGGCGGCGACAAGCCCCGGCCGGGACCGATCGTGGTCTATGGCGCGGGTACCGGGTTGGGCGTCTGTCATTTGCTGCGTCAGGACAAACGCTGGATAAGTTTGCCCGGCGAGGGTGGGCATGTGGGTTTTGCCGCAGGCAGCGACGATGAAATCGCTGTTCTGACCCAACTGCATGCCGTACGGGGACATGTTTCGACCGAACGGGTACTGTCCGGACCGGGCTTGGTGAATATCTACCGCAGCCTGATGTCCGCCGAGGGCCGGACTCCGGAAGATTTACGTCCATCGCAGGTTACCGATCGGGCCATTGACGGCGCTGATGCCGACTGTCGCCGCGCGTTGTCGGTATTCTGCGAAATCATGGGCCGCTTCGGCGGGAATCTTGCGCTGAACATGGGAACCTTTGGCGGGGTGTATATTGCGGGCGGTCTGGTGCCGCGCTTTAAGGATTTTTTCCGCGCGTCCGGGTTTCGGGCGGCTTTCGAGGATAAGGGCCGTTTCAAAAGTTATCTGGCCGCCATTCCGGTTTATCTGATTACCCATGAGCAGCCGGGCCTGCTGGGTGCCGGCGCCCATTTGCGGCAATTGATGGGCAGCGAGCTTTAAAGCGCCCGGCCTCCCTTTAACACGATCGTTGCACGTTCGGTGATAGCGGGCCTGGCGTGCCATGAGGCGCTCGGTCGGGCGGAAAAAAACGCCCGATTCGACCTCATTGGCGCGCTCTCCCTTTAACACGACCGTTGCACGTCCGGTGATAGCGGGCCTAGCGTGCCATGAGGCGCTGTCTGCTTTATTCACAACCGCATCAGCTGGCGGAAGGCTTTGACCTTGCTTCTGCTCACCGGCACCTCAAAATCCAGGTCGTTTAACCGTAGCAGATAGGTATTGTTAAACCACGGGACGATTTCGCGAATTTTCGTCAAATTCACCACGTAAGATCGATGACAGCGGAAGAAAAATGCTTCCGGCAACCGGGTGCAAAATTCGGTGATCACCATCGGCATGGTGAAAATTTCTTTACGGGTATACACCAGCGTCACTTTTTCCTGTGCCGCGGCATAGTAGATGTTATTGATATCGGTAACAATAATACGTTCGTCTTTTAGCAAATTTATGGAATGGCGGTCGGAAGAGGAATTGTTACTACTGGGGAGCGTAGCGGCGGGAGCGGCAAGCAGCGCTTCCAGTTTCTGCAGCATGGTGACAATGCGCGATTCTTGATAGGGCTTGAGGATGTAATCGAAGGCCTCCAGCTCAAAAGCTTCCACTGCATGTTCTTTATAGGCGGTAATAAAAACTATCTGCGGCTTATGAATGAATTTGCTGATGCTTTGCGCCAGCAAAACGCCATCCAGAGAGGGAATATTGATATCCAGAAAAATCACATCCACTTCATGGCCCTGTAAATACCGCAGCACGTCCAGGCCGTCTTCAAAGGTGGCTTCAATGGTCAGACTGCTGTGTTTACGGATGAGATAGCTCAATTCCTCCTGCGATAAGAACTCATCTTCGACAATAACGGCTTTCATACGGTTTCGCTTTCTCTGAACAATAAATCCCGGCTGTCAGGCGGCCAGCTTATTGCTTTTATGGGGAATGTAAAACCAGATTTCAGTGCCTGGTTCAAGACGGCGGATATGGAGACCCTCGCCGTATAATAACGATACGCGATGATGCACATTCAGCAGGCCGATTTTTTTACCCGGTAATTCGTTGCGCTTCACCTGTTCAATCACCTCTTGGCTGATGCCGTTGCCGGTATCCTTCACCGAGATGCGAATACGTCCGCCGTCTTCTCTGACGGAAATCACCACTACCCCTTTACCTCGGCAAGGCTGTATACCGTGGACGATAGCATTTTCCACCAAGGGTTGGATCAGCAGACTGGGAATAGAAAAAGACAATTCCTCGTCAATATCGTAAATGATGCTTAATTTGCTGCCGAACCGCGCCTGCTCAATGGCGACATAATCCTGGATTTGATAAAGCTCCTTTTTGATATCAATCTGGGCATCATTAAGCTCCAGGTTATAGCGCAGATAACGTGAAAGATTGATAATAAGCTGGCGGGCAGTATCCGGATTGATGCGGATAGACGATGAAATGGCATTCAGGGCATTAAACAGGAAATGCGGATTGATTTTGCTTTGCAACGCCCGCAGCTCAGCCTGGTCGGCCATTTCCCGCAGCTGTTCGATGCGGGAAACCTCAATTTGGGTCGAGATGATTTGCGACAGGCCGATGGCCATAACCTTCAGGGAATTGGTGATCTGATGGGCATGGCGATAATAAATTTTCAGCGTACCGGTCACGACGCCTTTTTCCCATAGGGGAATAATGATCAGAGAATGTATTTGCGGAGTGCGTTCCGCCTCATCATTATTCTTGATGGTGATTTTGCCGCTCTGGATACTCTCTTTGGTCATATCGCTGATGATTTCATGGCCGATGTTATAAAATTCGGCGCCAACACCGACATAAGCCAGAATATTGTGCTCATTGGTGATGGCCACCGCGTCGGCCTTGATATCGGTGCGGATGATATCGCAAATGGTATTAAGGGATTCACTGTTGATATGTCGGAAATAGGGTAATGTTTTGTTGGCAATATCCAGGGCCAGCTTGGCCTGCCGCGCCGCAATCACTTCTCTTTCGTCTTCCACCCCCTGCACCAGCAGCACAATCATGCCGATACTGACGCCGCCCAGAATCATCGGCATCGCAATCTTTGATACGATATCCAGCCCCAGCGACATCGGCTGTGCCCACAGCACCACCAGCAGCATGGTCAGGCACTCGCAGAGCATGCCGCCGATGATGCCGATCCCCCAGCGATGCTCTTTAATGATTTTTAATTTGATGTAGCCGGAAACAAACCCCGCCACTACGCTGCTGATAAGGCAGGGGACCGACGTGGGACCATTGATATCAATGAGATAACGATGTACACCGGCAATGATGCCGGTGGTAATGCCGACCCAGGGGCCAAACAGGATACCGCCGGACATGACCGCGATAATCCGTACGTTAACCAGCGAGCCTTCCACATGGATACCGGAATAGGTGCTGAAAATCGCGAACAGGGAAAAGATGGCGGTGACCGCCAACAATTCCTGGCCGGTATGCTGCTCTTTTTGCAATAGCTGCCGAAATTGACGGGTTCTGGTCAATAAAAACAGACAAATCAACATCAATGCCGCGCGTTCATAGACCGCCAGCAGCATATCAAACATCTCTTTCACAACCCCGTCCCGCTCATCTAACAGTACTGCCGCTACTATAAGCAAAAGGCGGTCAATGTTCCAGCCGCGCCGTCCCGGGCTTCGCGTGAGGAATATATAATTGAGGAAACTTGAGTAAAATAAAGAGGAAGCCTATTTTCCCCAATTATGCATTAGCTAGAGTGAGTTAGACGCTGAAAAGAGGAAATTATGCTGTCTTGGATTGAGTTTTTTACCTCTTTTAATGTCCGCGCTTTTGTATCTACAGCGCAAAAAGTTTCCCTTAACCGCTAAACAAAGCACGTTCGACAATAAAGCCGGCCTTAACCGGTATCTTAGTTCTGCCCCGGAGAAAGAACCGCCGACGAATATTCTCTTGTACCGACGCGGAACGGTTATCCATTGTATTGCCGCTGATTCTGGGATAGGTTTTAACCAGACCTTAAATAGGGTCAGCGTCGCTCGGATGGTCCGGGCGCTAACGTACATTGAGGAAATTATGGCCGAATCCGGTTCACCACGGCGTTTTACACGCATCGATCGTCTCCCCCCTTATGTATTTAATATCACTTCCGAGCTGAAAATGGCGGCGCGCCGTCGCGGTGAAGATATTATCGATTTCAGCATGGGCAATCCCGACGGGCCGACACCGCCGCACATCGTAGAAAAACTCTGCACCGTGGCTCAGCGCGAAGATACCCATGGTTATTCCACCTCCAGGGGCATTCCGCGTCTGCGGCGGGCAATTTCGCGCTGGTATGGCGATCGCTATGGGGTGGAGATCGATCCTGATAGCGAAGCAATTGTCACCATCGGGTCGAAAGAGGGCCTGGCGCACCTGATGCTGGCCACCCTTGATCATGGTGACACGGTGCTGGTGCCCAATCCCAGCTACCCCATTCATATATATGGCGCGGTGATCGCCGGCGCGCAGGTACGTTCCGTACCGCTGGTGGAGGGCGTGGACTTTTTCCGCGAGCTGGAGCGGGCCATTCGTGAAAGCATTCCCACCCCGAAAATGATGATCCTCGGCTTTCCCTCAAATCCCACCGCTCAATGCGTCGAGCTGGATTTTTTCGAGCGGGTGGTGGCGCTGGCGCGCCAGTATGGGGTCCTGGTGGTCCACGATCTGGCCTATGCCGATATTGTGTATGATGGCTGGAAAGCGCCTTCCATTATGCAGGTACCGGGCGCCAAAGAGATTGCGGTGGAATTCTTTACCCTATCAAAAAGTTACAATATGGCGGGATGGCGCATCGGGTTTATGGTGGGCAATGCCGAACTGGTCAACGCGCTGGCGCGCATTAAAAGTTACCACGATTACGGCACCTTCACACCACTGCAAGTGGCCGCCATCGCCGCGCTGGAAGGGGACCAGCAGTGCGTGCTGGATATCGCCGAACAGTATCACCAGCGCCGGGACGTGCTGGTGCGCGGTCTCCACGAGGCGGGCTGGATGGTGGAGAATCCCAAGGCCTCCATGTATGTCTGGGCGAAAATCCCGGAACACTATGCCGCCATGGGTTCGCTGGAATTCGCCAAAAAATTGCTGTCGGAGGCCAAGGTCTGTGTCTCTCCCGGGATCGGTTTCGGTAATTACGGCGATACCCACGTCCGGTTCGCCTTGATTGAGAACCAGGATCGTATCCGGCAGGCGGTGCGGGGCATCAAAGCCATGTTCCGCGCCGACGGGCAATTGAAACCCAGCTCCGCCAAACATGTCGCCGATCAGGCATTATGAGAATACTGCAACCGGGCTATGCCCGGTTGAGCCTTTAGATATTCCTGCTAGACTTCAGCTCATCAATATAAAGAATTCATTACGCAGAAATCCGGCTCGTAAAAGCACTATTGCCGCCCGGTTTACAATTCATCCCACATTATTGACTATTCCGCTTCGTTTTTTATTATTTTATAGGATGCAATGCTATGTGGGTACTTCTGGCCGCCGCACTCACCTGCGGAGTCTTCCCACGTTTGGATCGGCGAATCACCGCGGCTGTTTTTTTCACGGCCTTGCTCCTGGCGGTGTATGAAAAGATTTTGGGCTGGCCGGCGATACTGGCGCTGATTTTCTTCCAATTGACGGCAGCGGCTAAAAGTTTTTTCCGC
Source organism: Sodalis sp. RH15 (assembly GCF_047324255.1). NCBI lineage: Bacteria > Pseudomonadati > Pseudomonadota > Gammaproteobacteria > Enterobacterales > Bruguierivoracaceae > Sodalis > Sodalis sp. RH15. Next base: position 4,337,589 of record NZ_CP178738.1, on the reverse strand, counting down.
AGCAGCCGAGCATTCACCGTCGGCGGCGAAGCCCTTCTTTTACTCGGCAGTCTGGGATTGTTTATGCACCTGTTCCCGGGTTTTCATAATCCCCGCGTTGTCGACAATATAGCCATAGGTCCCTTGAGCGCCCGATTCAGTTTGTATCTCAATATTGATAAAGCATTGGTGCCGGTCTTGCTGCTGGCATGTATGCCCACATTGTTATCAAGACCAGTGCCGACGCATCCACGCTGGTTTTATTGGGCGGGACTGGCACTGAGCATATTTGCCTTGCTCTGCCTGGCAACCCTGCTTGGCGGGCTTCGTGTTGAGCCCCATTTTCCCTCTTGGCTGGGTTGGTTTATCCTGTCCAACTTTTTTTTTGTCGCCCTGGCGGAAGAAGCATTGTTTCGTGGTTATCTGATGCAGCGTTTACAGGACTGGACTCATAATCCCGCCATTGCCCTGGGCGTATCGTCGCTGCTATTCGGGTTGGCGCATACAGCCGGCGGCTGGATGTTGGTACTGTTTGCCACCCTGGCCGGAGTTATTTATGGTTTGGCCTGGTTATGGAGCGGCAAACTATGGGTTTCGACGTTGTTTCATTTTCTGCTTAATCTGATACATCTGTTATTTTTTACCTATCCTTTTTATCGGCCCGGCGGATAAACTTTTGTTAAATTTATAGCGTCATATAACATCCCCCGGACCATCTCATTGCCCAAGCGATCACTTTTTCCCGGTCGGAAGAAACCCTTAGAAGCGAATCGTCAAAAACTCGCCTGGAGATAGCTCCTTATCGCTGGCGCTCTTTAATCCCGGCTGAAAAGTTGTTTCGCAGAAAGAATGATTAAGGAGATGTTATTACATAAGATAAATTAATGTTTAGTATGATTGCCAGCAGAGTTTCATCTTCGCGAAAGGGAGCGGAACCGGACGGATCTAGTGATTGGGAGAGCTTTGATGTGAATACTTACAGTCCGTGGATGTGATCTTAATCATTAAAAGAGTATCATGATCAGGCTATGTTTGGGTTGTGACAGTGTCGTTACCGCCTTTTTTTTTTCGAGAAATATAATATGCAAAACCTTGTCATTGATATCCTGAGAAAATTGGCGAAAGTTGATGCCGCTACCAAGGATTTGATAGCGCAAGTAGAGGCTCAGTCCCTTCTTTTAGCCGCGTTAATGCTAACCGTGGGTAAAGGAAGCTCTCCAGTAATGGCGACCAATATTGAAAAAGCCATACTGTCCGCTGCCAGCGCCAGTGAAGAAATACTGCAAACGGACGTTGATTTGCTGTTGTCGCATTTTGTCCGCTTGATTTCGGTTTCGCAATTCGTTGAAGTGAATGGTGAGGAAACCAACGCCGAGAGCTCGTAAAACGGGTTTTATCCCTTAATCAAGCCATTGCGTAACGCCGTGATGGCCGGAGCAGGTTCCCCTCCGATAGACGCTTAATACTTCCGTAAAGAGAAAGTAGGCGGGAAAAAGCGGCATCAACCGGGTAGAAGCATAAAAAAAGCTGCCGTAGCAGCTTTTTTTTATATGCGTGGTCTTAAAACATCGCGCCAGGCGGCACATCTTTTACAGTGTTAAGATATGAAGCCAGCATTTTTTTCAACAAGTTACGTAATTTCATCTGTCCAGCCCGTTTGGCAATGTAATATGAATGTTGTCTACGGCATTAATAGTATGATCTGCGTCACATAAAATCAAGTTTATGTGATGTTCATCACAATTTTTTTTGCTGTTTCTATTCATTCAGGCATGTATTTGCGGGTATCACGGGCTTTAGGAAGACTGGTGCCATTCAAAGTTAATTTAACCCGGCCTTACTCAATCCAAAGGCGGCGTCCGCTGAGCCCGGGACCGCTCTGAACGCCACGTTCAGCCGGTTCCAACCATTGATGGCAACGATTAAAAAGCTGAGATCCGACACCTCTTCTTCGGAGAGCTGCGCGCGCACCGCTTCATAGATGACGTCGCTGACGCCGTGCGTTGAGAGGGTGGTCAAGGCCTCGGTCCATTCTAATGCGGCCTTTTCCCTTGGCGTAAACAGCGTTGACTCACGCCAAATGGCAATATGGTATAAACGCAGTTCACGCTCGCCATGAATTTTCGCTTCCTTGACATGCATGTCGAGGCAAAACCCACAGCCATTGATTTGCGAAGCCCGGATGGTCACCAGGTGGCTGAATTCTTTAATGACGGGTTTGGCGGCCAGGGCCGCATTGAAGTCGAGATATTTCCCGGCGAATCCGGCCGACAGCTTGAAGTAATCTAAACGTTGACTCATATCGTTACCTATTCAAAATTTTTGTGAAGCACTGGTCTGAGAAAATCGCCATTCAAGGTATAGCGGCCAAACCAGAACTGTTTTAATGCCCAGCGCCACTATGCGGTAGAAGTAAAACGGGCAACAGTGACAAGAACTGCGTTTACGCCTGGGCCATGAATGAGTTCGATACGCCATGCTTCAAACGCGCTATCTGGCGGTTTTGCCATGGGATGCTATGATGTGAAAAATTTTCCCGGAAACCCCTTATGAAGACATTGATACTTGCATTGTTATTAATAGTCACGGCGGTGCCTGCTTTCGCCAGCGTTACCTATACGAAAGAAAATCTCACTACTTTGTATTCAAAAGGAAAGCTTCCCAAGGTCGGTCCGGCGGTAACAATCGATGACACCGCTATGGATTTTAGCGAATGCCGCAACCAAGGGAATGAAACCTATACCTCGTCCATCGGCAACTACCCCGCCAAGATTATCATCGATTCCGGCGTACTTTATACCCTTAAACTGTGGAAAGAGAACGCGCTGATAGTCTTCAATTGCTCCAGAACGGACGGGAAAAGGACAATGACCCAGGCTGATTATCAATAAAAGAATTTTGGAAATGAATGATATTGCGGGCTACTTAAAACGAATAACCTGACTAGGGATTAAAATAGAAAATTATTATATTCTGGAAATTCATCGGATTATTTTGTTGACATCAAGGTATTATGTACAATGAAATGTCAACGTTATATCTCGGCGAGTTTTTGATATACAGACCCACCATAGAGTATGGTTTTCTTTATCATGTTTCTGCGAGCGTTTTTCTGTGCTATCAATGTAAAGCAGATTTGCATTATAAAAACGGGCTAAAATAGATGGTGAAGGAGACGAAGTAACTCGTTGATAAAATTCAAGGTTGGCAGCATCGCAGTCATCCGGTGTTCATATTTTAGGCGATTATATCAAAAGAAAAATGCCTTAACAAACCGAAATTTTAGGCAACATTATCGCTTTATCTGGGGTAATATGCCCCGATAAAACAAGCTAATCATTACTTCCTTTGAAAACGATATAATTTGAATATAAAAAACCACAAATCAAACTGAATATTGAGAACGAAATCAGCGTATATAGCCCTTGGATATTGAACGTGTCAGCGATCAGGCCGAAAACAATGCTCATCAATCCCAAAAAGCCGACAAAAAGAATGTAACGTTTTATCGTCGATTTGCGCTTGAATGTGAATTTCGCGTTGGCAAAAAATGAGAACGTCACGGCGAAGGAGAAGCCGATGACGTTGCATATGGCTTGGTTGTTAGTAAACTCATGACGGATTATCGCAAAAACCGCCCAGTGTATTAACGTATTGACTATCCCAACGGATACATAACGATAAAATAATCTATTCATATCAAAGAAATAAAAAAAATAATTTACTCATTGTATCTCATTGAGAGCAAATGTCCATGGAATGTAATGGACATGGCGGGGTCGCCGGTGAAGTCCTGGCTTCCATCGGCGCCGATGGCGGTGCCCGCCGGTCTGCGGGCTAAAGATGGCCAAAAGATAAAAGGGCAGTTGGAACTATCAGTGAAAGAAGGGACATTATTCATTCAAGGAACGGCGTAATCTACTTAAGCAACAAGCGACTACGCCTGCATGGATAACCCTGATATCAACACTACTCCTTATCAAATCACGTTTTTGTTGCGCAGGGCCGCCACCGCCTCGTCGCCATAGCCCAACTCACGCAAAACCTGAACCGTATGTTCGCCGCGCAAGGGCGAAGAGGTGATGTTCACCGGGCTGTCAGACATCCTGATGGGCATGCCAACCGTCGTGTATCTGCCACGCACCGGATGATCAACCTCGACGATAGTGCCATTGGCGCGCAGGGCGTCATCCTCGGCAATCTCCTTCATTGAGAGAACCGGGCTGCAGGGGATGTCATAATGGTTAAGAATTTCCATAGCCTCGAATTTTGTCTTGGTCATAGTCCATTGCTCGATGCGCCCGAAGATCGATTTCAATTTTGGCAGGCGGGCGGCGGGCGTTTTGTAGCCTTCGTCCTCAGCCCAGCCCTCTTCGCCGATCACTTTGCACACCGCCGGCCAGACCGCTGCTTGGGTGATGAAGTAGATATAGGCGTTGTGGTCGGTTTCCCACCCCTTGCATTTGAGAATCGATCCCGGCTGGCCGCCGCCGGAGGCATTGCCGGCACGGGGCACCGCCTCGCCAAAGTGGCCATCGGGGAATTGTGGATACTCATCCAGCACGCCGGTACGTTCCAGCCTTTGTTGGTCACGCAGTTTGACACGGCATAAGTTGAGCACCGCGTCTTGCATTGACACCGACACTTTTTGTCCGCGCCCGGTGGCGTGACGCTGGTAAAGGGCGCAGACGATGCCAAGGGCGAGATGCAGGCCCGAGCCGGAATCGCCGATCTGCGCACCTGTAACCACCGGCGGTCCATCGTCGAAGCCGGTGGTTGACGCGGCGCCGCCCGCGCATTGCGCTACGTTCTCATAGGATTTGCAATCCTCATAGCGACCCGGCCCGAAGCCCTTGACCGACGCGAGGATCATGCGTGGATTGGTGGCGTGAATATGCTCCCAGGTTAGACCCATGCGGTCCAGCGCGCCGGGAGCAAAGTTCTCAACCAGCACATCACAACGTTTGACGAGGCTGTCTAACACCTGCAGGCCCTCGGGTGTCTTGGTGTTGAGCGTGATCGCACGTTTGTTGTGGTTAAGCATCGTAAAGTAAAGACTGTCCGCATCGGGAATGTCGCGCAATTGCTTGCGTGTCGCGTCCCCCTCGCCGACGCGCTCTATCTTGATCACATCGGCGCCCATCCAGGCGAGCAACTGGGTACAGCTCGGGCCGGACTGCACATGGGTAAAATCTATAATTCTGATCCCGTCCAATGCCTTGCTCATGAAAATTTCCCTCGAATTAATTCCGTATATTCATCCGTTTTGCTCACCCTAAGAGCATGCCAAAACCGCCGGTCCGCTTGAAAAGCCGCCTTCTATGAAGGCGACTTGGATTGCACTTCGGCTTGTGCCTCGGCCAGACGCTTGCGCACTGCGCGTTCTTCACTGAAGCGGGCGGTCTCATCGCGGATGACGGCGACGATTAACGCAGGCTTGCTGTCCTCCCCAGGCAGCAAAGCCACGGTGAACGCGATGGAAATAGTGCTGCCATCACGCGTTAAGGCCGGTACTTGGAGCAGTGATGTGCCGTACTTCGTGATGCCGGTATGCATGGTCTGGTCGTAGCCGGACCAGTGCCGCCGGCGTTGCCGCTCGGGAATGATAATATCGAGCGAGGCGCCTAACGCCTCGCCGGCGGTGAAGCCGAACAAACGTTCGGCGGCCGGGTTCCAGGCGGCGATGGTCCCGGAAACATCGGAAATAACGACCGCGTCGCCAATCACCGTGAGGAACTGCTCTAGAGTGAGTGCCATGGCGCTTATACTGCTTTGGATGTGTGAATGACCGCAATCTGCTCTTTCGAGTAGCCCAGTTCGGCCAGCACTTCGTCGGTGTGCTCACCCAGCAGCGGCGAGGCGGTCACTTCAGGCTTGAGATCAGAGAATTTGATCGGGCAACCGACGGTCCAATAGCTGCCGCGCACTTTGTGCGGTACCTCGACGATGGAACCGCTCGCAAGCAGTGATTTATCGTGCAGCAGTTCCTTCATCGACATCACCGGCGCGCAAGGAATGCCGAACTTACCGAAATAATCCACCGCTTGATACTTGTTCTTGCCCGCGGTCAAAATGAAATTTTCAATGGCGGCAAAAATATCCATAATGTGCGGCTGACGCGCCTTCGGCGTCGTGTAGGCGGGGTCTTCCCTCCATTCCGGACGCTCTATCGCGTCGCAAATAGGGGTCCATACCAGGTCTTGTACCGTAAAGTAGATGTAAGCGTTGGGATCGGTCTCCCAGCCCAGGCACTTGAGAATCCAGCCGGGTTGGCCGCCGCCGCCGGCATTGCCGCCGCGCGGTACGACGTCCGTGAAGGGTTCATGGGGGTACTGCGGATACTCTTCCAGGTAGCCCACTTTGTCCAAACGAAGCTGGTCGCGCATCTTGACACGGCAGAGGTTGAGTACGGCGTCTTGCATGGCACAGGCGACTTTCTGCCCTTTGCCGGTCTTCTGGCGGCCAATATAGGCGGTAAGGATTCCGATGGCCAAGTGCATGCCGGTGTTGCTGTCGCCTAATGCCGCCGCCGAAATTGTCGGACCGGAATTTTCTCCCTTCCACCAGCCGGTGGTGGAGGCGGCACCTCCGGCACATTGTGCAACATTCTCATAGGCCCTGAGGTGTTCGTAATGATGACCTTCGCTAAAACCCTTAACAGAGGCGAGAATCATGCGCGGGTTCAGTTCTTGAATGTATTCCCAAGTGAAACCCATACGATCCAGCGCGCCGGGACCGAAGTTCTCAACCATCACATCACTCTCTTTGATTAGCTTAATCAGGACTTCCTTGCCTTCGGGCTTCTTGGTATCCAGCGTCAGAGAACGCTTGTTGCTGTTGAGCATGGTGAAATAAAGCGCGTCCGCATTGGGAATATCGCGCAATTGATTACGGGTTATATCGCCTGAGCCAGGACGTTCGATTTTGATCACGTCCGCGCCGAACCAGGCCAGCATTTGTGTACACGCGGGGCCGGCTTGAACATGGGTGAAGTCGATGATTTTAACGCCGGCCAAAGGCAAGCTTTTATTATTACTCATAATATAATCTCCTTAGTCTTTATTTCCTGATCGCTTTAGCGGGGTTCAGGTTGGTGATGCGGCCGCTTTCGGTGCCGGCCGTCTCGTCGATAGCGGCATTAATCAGCGTCGGCTTGCCGGAGGCGATTGCCTGTTTCATGGCGTTATGCAACTCATCGGTGGTGGCGACCTGCACGCCCACGCCGCCAAAAGCCTGCATCATCATGTCGTAGCGTGCGTTCTTGACGAATACCGTGGGCGCCATATCGGCCCCGCCAGAGCCATTCTTGTCAGTACCTTTGTAAATGCCGTTGTTGTTGAACACGACGATGCACACGGGCAAGTTGTACCGGCAGAGGGTTTCAACCTCCATGCCGCTGAAGCCGAAGGCTGAATCGCCCTCAATAGCGATAACCTGATTGCCTGTCACTACGGCGCCCGCGACGGCGAAGCCCATACCTATGCCCATGATCCCCCACGTTCCCACATCCAAACGCTTGCGCGGCAGGTACATGTCCACGATGCTGCGGCCAAAATCGAGGGTGTTGGCACCTTCGCTGACGACAATGGCTTCCGGATTGTCCTTGACTACCTCTTTCACTATGCTCAGTGCGCTCTGGAAGTTCATTGGCGACGGACGGGCGGCCAATGTAGCGGCCATTTTGCCGAAGTTTTTCGCCTTGCGGTCTGCGATGGCGCCGGTCCATTCAATGGATGGTTTGGCCCAGTCGCTGCCGATGCCGTTCAACAAGGCGCTCACGCAAGAACCGATGTCGCCTATGAGCGGCGCGTCGATGGCCACATTGCTGTCAATCTCGGTGGGAGCTATATCGATCTGTATGAATTTTTTCGGCCCTTTTTCCTGTCCCCACGTTTTGCCTTTACCGTGGGAGAGCAGCCAATTCAGGCGGGCACCCACCAGCAGAACCACATCGGCTTCCTGCAAGACATAGGAACGCGTCGCGGCGGCCGACAGCTCGTGGGTATCCGGCAGCAGACCCTTGGCCATGGACATCGGTAGGTAGGGGATGCCGGTTTTTTCCACCAGCGCTCGGATATCGGCATCAGCGCGCGCGTAGGCAGCTCCCTTGCCCAGCAGAATCAGCGGTCTCTTGGCGTTTCTGAGCAGATCAAGCGCGCGCGCAACCGACTCAGGTGCGGGCAGCTGTCTCGGCGCAGGGTCTACCACCTTAATCAACGATCCGCGGCCTGCCTCAAGCGGCAGGGTTTGCGAGAACAGCTTGGCCGGCAGATCCAGGTAGACCCCGCCGGGACGGCCGGATACGGCCGCACGGATAGCCCGGGCAATACCTACGCCGATATCTTTCGCATGCAGCACGCGAAAGGCGGCCTTACACAGCGGCTTGGCGATGGCGAGTTGATCCATTTCTTCGTAATCGCCTTGCTGCAGATCGACTATCTCGCGCTCGCTTGAGCCGCTGATCAGAATCATGGGAAAACAGTTGGTCGTCGCATTGGCCAGGGCGGTCAGGCCGTTCAGAAAGCCAGGGGCGGAAACAGTCATGCAGATGCCTGGCTTACCGGTCAGGAAACCCGCTGCCGCCGCTGCGTTACCGGCATGCTGCTCGTGACGGAATGATATAACACGCATGCCTTCAGCCTGGGCCATTCGCAGGAGATCGGTAATAGGGATTCCAGGCAAGCCAAAGATGGTATTGATGTCGTTCAGTTTGAGCGCATCGAGGAAAAGATGGAATCCGTCAATCAATACAGGAGTTTCAGATACTGCATCAATTTCGGTGTCAATTTCGCTGATAGAAGACATAGTGACTCTCTTTAATTTGCTATGTTATTAGGCTCTGTAATAAATCCAGGTGGTTTATGCTTTGTGCGTAAAATGCGTTGAGATCAATATTCCATCCGCTTCCTTCCAGACGGGAGGATGTTTCCATAGCGGAATGAGAATGAAACCAGAAAGTAAAGCCATCACTGAAGAGACGATAATGGTGAAAGGATGACCGTAGGTGGTAATTAAATAAGCGGATAGCACACCGCCATATATTCCGCCCAGCCCCTTGGCTGTGGCATACAACATGCCATAATTGGATCCGGAAGCGACTTCGCCATAGTAATAACCTACGATGGAAGCAAATAGCGAGTACAGCGCCCCCCAGAAGAAGATGGATATAATACAGCTGCTGATAAAGCCCGTTGAGCTGCCTGCTTCAGCAAAGAACAGCGCTACCAGCGAAAACAGGCCGCAAAGAATATAAAAAACCGTCATCGTTTTGTCGACGCCAATTTTATCAGCAATCCAACCGCCAATAACTCGGCTTAGACCGCTGGTAATGGCAATCCCAACGGTTACAACCGTTCCCGCAGTCACACTGAAGTGGAACGCTGCTGCAAATTTGATGCTATTAGAAATAAAGGTCAAACCCGCCGATGAGGCTAAAACGAAAGAGGCAACCAACATCCAGAACTGCCATGTGCGCATTGCTTCTCCCATACTGTACTGCTTGTCGCAAGGTCGTTTTGCCGTTTTGTTCTTGGCGGTCATCGACGGCGCAAATTGGTTCCAACCCTTCGGCGGATCTTTCATAAAAAGGCCGGTAATGATAATGACGCCAGCGATAATCGCAGTCATAACGTAAATCACGCTAAAAAAGGTACTGTCCGGGGCACTGTCTGGTATAGCTTGAATAGGAAAAATAAAAGGAATGGCACCCCAGGAGAAAGCAGCGGATATGATGCCTATTGTGATGTTTCTATGGTCAGGGAACCACTTATTGCAGGTCGTCACCGCCGCGTTGTAGACGAATCCGCAGAAGAAACAACCGATACACCAGACAATGAGAATGATGCCATAAGAGAAAGTTTGGCCATATGCACAGATCAGAATGCCCAGCCCCGAAACGATGCCGGCGACGACAGAAACAATCTTTGGTCCAAACTTGTCGCGTAGAATCCCTCCAGGCAATGTGCCGAATGCCTGGAAAATGACAAACGTAGTAAACATCAACGAAAGTTTAGTTGGCTGCCAGCCATAGATTTTTGCAAAATGCGGCGCAATAACCGACCAGGCATATTCATAAGGGCTAATAACAGACATTGCCAGGAAAGCCAATACAAAAAGCCACCATCGGCTGAAACCTAATATTTCTTTGTCTGTACGATTCTGCGTAGTTATAGTCTCACTCATAACAGTATCTCCTAAATTAGGAAGCTTTAAAACGTAAGGTTTAAAGTGAAACACGCAAGGAAACATTCAACGAAAGAAATGACAGCTTATTCGCAGTGTGTTGCACTCAACGCTTATACTCATTAACTTGAATATGCAGTATCACGCCAGCGGAAACTGTGCTCAGCTCTACTGAATGAAACACAGGATTCTGCAAATCCCTTGATATTTATTGACCCGTTTACATAGTGAATCAGAATAGTTTGATATAACCGCGATATTTTAAATTTCCGGTTTTGAATGTTATTCAACTGTAGCGTATTAATAACAAAATGGAATCCATCTGTTACTATGGGCGCCTGTCACTGTTTTATTCATCATTTTTTCTTCTTTTGCGTTTTATTAAATAAATTTGAGAGGTGTTTCTAATAATTTTAATGATTATTTAATTAGTATCGAAACACCAAGGCTCTTCATCCTGTTTCTGGTGTTTATTAAGACCCACGGGAACCGAATGGGGAAATGTTTTTTTTTACTCTATCGATGATTTTAAATCATGAATATCTCAAACATATCTTTAAGGCAGTTACGTATTTTTTTAGCGGTTGCCGATCATCATGGCTTCAGCCGTGCGGGCAACATGCTTTCTTTGACGCAATCAGCCATGAGCCATAGTATCGGTGAGCTGGAAAATGAGCTGGGGATCCGATTATTTGATCGGACCACCCGGGAGGTTCTGTTGACGAAAGAGGGGGCCGATCTGGCGGAAGAGCTTCGCCATTTAATGGGTGAACTCGCCAACACGCTGTCTAATGCCCAGCGCCGGAGCGAGCGGCACCGTGGACTGGTGCATGTGGCCACCAGCCCGACTATCTCCGCAGGAATTATGCCTGACTGCATTACGCAGGTTGTGGAAAATTATCCACAAATCAATTTGATAATACATGATCAGGTGCAGCAACAGACTTTACAGATGGTGGTGAATGGCGAAGTTGATTTTGGTGTGATTATCGAGCCTTCCGTGCCCTCAGATCTTTACACCGAGACATTCATGGAGGAACCCTTTTGTCTGGTGCTGCCTGAGACCCACGAGATTGCGCGTCAGAAACAGGTAAATTGGAGTGACTTGCAGAATCAGGAGCTGGTGTTACTGGATTATGCCTCCGGTAGCCGGCCCTTGATCGATAATGCGTTGATTCGTCATGGCGTTACTCCCCGAGTCATTCAGGAACTGGGACATGTAACAACAATATTTCGTATTTTGCAGTCAGGTATCGGGGTTTCGGTCATCCCGCAACTGGCTTTGTCATCCCTTGAAGGGTCCGGCCTGGCCACGCGTCAGCTGTGGCCATTGGAGAACCGGCGCCTGCAGCTGGCGCGCCGGCGCAATCGTTCGCTCTCCCCGGCGGCGACTGCGGTATGGACGTTAATCCAGAATTGGTGCCAGACCTGAGACGGCAGCTCCCTGACAATCAATAAGGGATGTTTAGCCGGCTTAAAAAAAAATGGGTCATGGTCGGCCCAAATAGACCCTGGAGAGTCATCTGCATCAGCTACGTGTTTCCAAGCTGACCCAGCGGGCAATCTCCTGATAAGGAACAAATATGGTTTGATTCCTTTGAGGATGCGTTGCGGTAAATATTCCCACCACCTTGCCATCATCCGCATAAACCGGACCACCGCTCATACCCTGTATGCCGCCCGCGCTACTGAGAGCAATGTAGCAGCTCTGTTTTGGCTTGTCCCACCAGCCAAACGCGGCTATAGCGCCTGAGGACGAAGTGGGCTCGGTGGTATACGCGTTATAGCCATACATTTTGACATGCTCTCCCGCAGCGGCTGGAGCCAATTGGGGAATGGACTTGCCATGATTGTCCTGATAGATCAGCGCCACGTCGCACAGAGGATTGTAGGCTTTAACCTCTAACATCATTATCCTGGCGACATGACCCGCTGTCAGACTGTAATTTTCCGTTATCGGGAAACTTGAACCCACCGCGCCGGCCAGAAGCGGGATGCCAATGAAGTGTAAATCTGCTTTTTCCTCGGCCTGTTTGTCAACGTGGTATTGCCCCACGGCGCTACAAGCTAAAAGCGTTTGGCTCATAAAGACGATCATCAGAGTCTTGGTCATATCAAGAACCTTTAGTCAGAAGCGAATGTATAACCGGTTGATAATCGGCCTTTATCGGCGTTTTATCTTTGTAACCGGAAAGCGAATACAGGCTGTAACAAAGGTCATCCAGACTCAGTGGCTATAGTTGGGAGGGACAAAGGGGTTCTTTATTGCCGAACTTCCGTCAACAGGGTCAGGCTCATTGTTATCCAAACTCGACCGCCGTTGCTGCACTGGGTCCGGCCCGTTAAAGATAGCTGAGATTTGTATGATGTAGCAAAAAAAATGATGAAATTTTAATCAAATTTCCGTCTTTGCAATCTTGGCGCCCTCTTTTAAAACTGAATAGATAATTATGGCTTTAAAATTCTCATTTTAATATTGGCTATATTTGCCGAAAAATGGTTTTGCTTCAAGGGTAGATTCTACCCAATTATTTTCAGTAAACTGACCTTTAGTTCAGTTCTCGCGAAAATGTTAAATTAATAGTCTCCTGTCGTTAATTTTAAATTAACCTAAAAAGAGATATTCATGATTACGCATAAAGTACCAGAAGTTAAAATTTCGCAGACGATGAATCCGATAAATTTTTCATTTTATAGCTGTTAAATAACTCAGGCCAGGTTAGGCCCAAGTTTGAGAAATAACACATGTACACTGATATATGCGATTAGGATAATGTGAACTGTTTCCACAGACTCCATGTAGTCCCATTATAGACACGGGTATAAATAGAGTCTCCATTACTACCAGATGTTCCGTAACCGTATAATATTTGCCTAGTGCGGTAGCTGTTAGACACATAATATCCTATTGCGGTAAGAAACCAAGTCCCGCTTTCAGTTGGCGCATTGGTTGGTGTTACCAATATTCTACCTAGCGTAGTTTTATATAATGTGTTTAGATCTAACCCATTTTCTGCGGGTGCTCCATCAGCGAGGCCAAAATTGGGTAAAGGAATTTCTTTAACTATCAATCCGGCTCCCCTGATAACGTTTGAATTACCCCCTCCATCTGTATTAAGTCCGGCATAGGTAGTTCCATCATCACCATCGAGGATCCCTTCCGATAGGATCAGATCGGTGCAGTTTACGACCCTGGCACCTCCGCCAGTATTCGAGGAAAACAAACCAGCGCCGCAATTGAGACAAAACGGTTTTATTACAGACCTTGTTACTCCATTCAATTGCAGACCATACCCATTCGAATTGCTGCTTATATATTTGGCATATATGCGGCTGCAATTAAATATGCTCACTCCTTGGTAGGTTGCATTTGATACATCAGATGAACCCTCTGCCTCTCCTGCAACATCTTGGCAATTAGAAATATAAATACCATGTGCTTGAGTGCTATGGACCTGAATATCATGAAGCCTTAGTTTTGTCACGCCTGAAACATATAATGCATGACTAAAAGCATTACCCCTCACCTTACTTATAAAAATATTATTAATAACTGAGTTTGTACCATACTTAATGACTCTGATAACATCCCTAGCAATGGTGTCATTGGCAGTCTTTACGTCGCTAATATCGAGATTGCTGCAAGGCATGGATGCATACGTTCCTCCGGGCGCTTCCTCATTATAAATGACAACAGAAGCAAAATCAGATTTACCAACGATACGACGAATTGTTATGTTTTTTGTCCCAAGGTATTCAGAGGTGATACCAACACAATCGTCGCCGGAATCAATATCTGCACGATCAACGACTACATTTGTTCCGTCCAAAATATGAATTCCGTCGCGTCCCCCTGGTAATCCTCTACCGCCTCCATAAATTGTGGTATCGTATATTCTGACGGTCATACATGTTTCAATAGAGAGACACCAATCAGCAGAGTTTCCCGCACGACATTCTTTCAAGTATAACCCTTCAACGTTAATAAATCTTATAGCGCGTGTAGAATTTTTTGTCGTAATGGCTGCACTTACACCACCATCTACATCTAAACCTGTAATAGTTATATTCGTTGTATTAGATGATTTCAGGAGCGTTATAGGAGTATCTGGAAGCGTAAATAATCCGCCACCATCAGTAGCATATATATTTGTACCGCTAGTCAGATTCCACGTGCTGAGAACCTGATATTTTCTCTGGAGGATAAGCACTCGGTTATTCTCGACAGCATAGGCATTCGCTCTTGTCAGTGCTGGTTGCCAATCATTGCCATCCGCTGTTTGATAATAAGCGTCAGGATAAATAAACAGGTCCATTAATTTCATAACTGAAGTGGCAAATATATCAATACCTCCTAGCGCATCCCGCAATCTTCCCACATCAGTACTTAACGAATTGCTTATGGCGGGAAGCTTTAGTCCAAGCTGCTCTGTCGTATCGTCCGTTATCGAACCGCTTGCCCGCCCGCTCCAAGAGGAATTGTCAATTTCATCCTTGTCATACACATCCAAATTCTCCCGCGCCGTGGCGGCATCGCTTACATCTGACAGATTATTGATATCTAGCAAAGGAATACCTGGCATGATTTTTCCTTACTCAGTAATCATTAGGAAACCTAACGATATTCTCATTGAAGGATAAAGTGATTGAGGTGGGAGAAAATCAGAGTATGTCTTAGCGAGAGGGTTAAAAAAAAGGCCAGGATAGGGCCCAAACGTCCGCAGCAAATGGAACCTAAGGGAAAGGAGCTCATCATGCCGAAATAGATAAATTTCTCTATTTCTCAATGCGTTGCGTTTAAATGCAGTTTTATTGCTTCACAAATCCTACCCGGTGGCATAGCCTGTAATTATATACAGTAGTTCGTGTATGACCACAAAGCAAAGCGTCTTCCAGTGGGAGGCTTTGCCTTCATTGACAGTACCATTTGGAGGTAGGTTATGCCAACATCGATATCAGTCACCGGTGTGATCCCGACATCTGAAGAATACAGTGATCTCGTTACTCAAGAAGAATTAACAGCCGCTATTGGCGCGTTTTCAACGGAACTGTCATCATCTAGCGGGGGAACGTTAGTCAATACCAGCACCGGCACGGTAGAGGAGCGATTTACGGCAGATGAAGCCAGAATAGTGCATAATTTGGCTCCAAGCGCAACGGACCCCGCAACGGCAATCGAAGGAGATGAGTTTTTCAGCACAACGGATAACGTTTATAAAATCTATCGTTCCGGGGCCTGGGTTGTTAATGACTCCGCAGCATTGGCACTTAATTTAGCATCAACTACAGGGTTATCTTTTATTGGCCAGGTAGACAGCGTTGCAACTTTAAGAGTAACAATATCGACATCGGGTACCAGAATATCTCTTGCATCCTATTTTCCCGGACTGGAATGTGGTGGTGGAGAATTTATTTATACGGCCGACGCAACATCGGATGACGACGGAGGTACTATTTTTAGGGTAAACGATGATTATATCTGGAGGAGGGCACTAAAATCAGCAATAAATGCAACATGGTTTGGAGTCACCGGTGATGGGGTAGATAGGGGAATATATGTAAAAGCCGCATTTGATTATATTATAAAAAAGGGTGGAACTCTTATTTTTCCGAAAGGGACTGTTAATTTAGGAACAATGAGATATGTTACTACAGCAATGAATGGTCCTTCATTTATAATTACAGGTTATGGATGTAAAATTATTTGGGAAAATGTAGATCCAATACCGATAGATATTACAACCACTAACTATTCAAGTGAGACCGCTTTACTATTTTTTGGTGCTGATCCCACAGGTTATGGACGAGGTGATTATTTCCCTTCCTTCGTTATTGAAGGGTTTACCTTTGATTATTCAAATCAGGCTAATAAAGGCGGTAATACTTATGCAACAATGGGTGTTGGGCCCCACCCAACCCCTTATAGTTGTGGCACTACTATGTTAGATATATGGGGTAGTTCATACCCTATTGTACGTAATTGTACATTTCAAAATTGTTGGGGAAATGCCTTGCGTTTCCGAAATTGCAATGGCCCCTATGTTGATAATGTATTGGTTAAAGATGTTGCGGCTAATGAATTAATTAATCGTCTTACTAATACATTAAAATCCGATTCATTTGGCAGTGGTTGTTTCATGTGGGGATGTGCTAATGGTAAAGTACAAAATTCACAATTTATAAATACGAAAGTGTATATCTGTGATCCTTCTATTGTTTCTCCTGAAACAGGAGTTGTTATTAATGGAACTTTAGTAGGATATATAGGATGTTATGCAGAATATCCAATGGGAGTAAGTAATAATTCCAAAGTACCCCCTGGAATAACTACTGTAACTGATCATTCTGGCGTGTTATTAAAAGATGCGGATACAACCCAATATGTTACATTTGAAAATGTGTCTGTGTCTGGATACGTTCTAGGTATAAAAAGTGAAAATACTACAAGTGTTAAAGTGTTGAATTGTATTTCTACTAATTGTTATTTGCCATTAATAAATGCGTCAAATATGTTCGTACAAGGTGGAATTTTTGATAAAGCTGAATGTTCTTATAAAATAAATCCACAAGGAGGATATTATTTTCAAGATTCTACCGTTGCTAATGGTTCGTTTAGTGGTAATTATCCAAATTCAATATTTATTATGGATGGAGCAACAATTACATGTAGGCATGCCCATGCTATTGTAAATTCTAAAGGACATAATAGAATAACCAATTGTAGATTTAATCTGTTTGATCAAGCAACTCTGTGTGATCAATTAACAACAAATACAATTTATTTGACTGAATTTGTTGGTAATACAATAACATTTAATGCCGATATGGTTAATACTACTGGACATATAAGAATTACTAATACTGATGTGTTGAGAATGACCAATAATACGTTCATAAATCTTGGCACTACAGCAATGCAACTCGGCACTAATGATAGTGGTGGTAACCTATGGAACGTTGATAATAATCAATATTCTGGTCCCTTTACAATTAACTTCAATGGTCAAATTAAAAGCATAACATTTAATTCTAATGTATTTCACAATGTTGGGTCAGTCACTTTAGGCGGCCAACTTCATGCGCAATTAAATGGGAATACATGGGCAGCACTACCGGATTCATTTATGGTGGGAGGGGGTCATCCTATTTATATGAATTCTTTACAAAATTTTGAAATATCATATAATGTTGTCTATAGAAATCAAGATATTGCTGCCGGAGGTTTAACTGCTCATTATAATTTTATAGCATGCTTTAATAATCCAAGTCGGTTTGGTAGCATTACACATAATGTTATTAACAATAATGCAACTACATTTGGTCTTCGTTTAATTTCGGCATTATTAGAAATATGCGATATTAATAATAATCGTTCTGACTCTACTACTGCACCAATGGTAAGTTGGGGTGCATGTAAAGGACCAATCAATATTAAAAACAATGGTTGGATTGTGGGAAATCCCTCCACTGATTATAATAAAGTGGCAAATTTATCAACTTTTTATCTACCCCATAAAGGAGATGTTGTAAATTATCTATTGCCTACTGCAAGTGGAATTATCGGTATTGTTTGGGATGGTACACAATGGTTAAGCTCTGGTACAGTTGGTTCAACAGCAATAACTTCATAATGGAGATTAAAAATGACTTATAAATTTAATGAAAGATGAAATTAAATCATTGCAAAGATGAATGATGGCGTCAGTAAATAATGTTTGAGAATATTATTCTGACGCTTCTTATGAGGATCAAATTAATTTAATAAATTTGTTGTGAATAGTGTACGTACAGATGCTGCATATGATTTGATTAATGGTTTTGACCCCATATATCCATGCACCTATTCCCGCTTAGGTTGATGGTTTCCCCCGGCGCCGATATTCTCTTGGCGAGCGATATCCTAAAGCGCTGTGCGGGTGATATTCGTTGTAATGTTCGAACGCCAATGACAGATTTAATACCGCCGTCTGGCTGTCCGGCTTAGGCATCATGTCGATATAATCACGCTTCATCGTCTTGACGAAGCTTTCCGCTACACCGTTACTCTGAGGACTTCTTATAGCGGTTGTCTTTGGCTCAAGGCCCAACATTTTAGCGAACCTGCGGGTTTCTTCTGCGCGATAGGCCGAACCGTTATCCGTCAGCCATTCGATGGGCGATGTCGGCAGATTTTGACCGAACCGCCGCTCAACCGAACGTAGCATCGCATCCTGTATCCTATTGCTATCATAGCCACCCGTGCTGGCCGCCCCGTCAATGCTTCCCGATCGCCGCAGTCGATGGCGAAGGTGACTCGTAGCTTTTCGCCGTTATCACACCGGAACTCGAGGCTATACGAACTCCAGCGGCGATTGCTGTCGGCAACCGCCACCCGGCCAGTGTGACGACGGGTATCCAGTTTGGGCCGGGGTTTCGACTCTAACAACAAGCCGTTATCACGCATCACGCGCCATACCCGTTTTCGGCAGACCTTCCTGCTCCGAACGGCGGCGCATGTTAGCCCAGATGCGTCTATCGCCATAACTCGGCAGGTCGACAACTTCGGCACGGATGCGTTCCAGTAATTCGCCATCATCCTGATGCCGCTGTTTGCGGCCATCCTGCCAGTCAACCTGCCGATAACGATAAAGCGAGAGCTGCGCACGCGACACTCCCAAGGCTTCACTTACCGGTTTTACTCGTCGTCCTCGGGCAATAAGGGTCCGTGTGCAATCCATTTTTTTGCTTTGCCGTATTCAACCGCCTCTTTGAGGATCTCGGCTTCCATGGCTTTCTTACCCAGAAGACGCTGGAGTTCACGGATCTGTTTCATGGCTGGATTGCCTCTTTTTTAAGGAAAAGAAGGGCAGAAAACTCCAGTTTAGCCTGGTCCTGTTTAATGGGAAGAGATCACGTTTACCTGCTGTATTACCCGTTTACAACCTCAAAATCAGCCCTCTATACTGTACGCATGAACAGTATTTAGAGGTTAATATAATGGCATTCCCATCACCTGCGAAAGACTACGAAGAGAAACCGTTGAGCCTAGACGCCCTGTGCGTCAGCCGTCCGGCGGCCACGTTTTTCATGCACACGCGCCATGCCGCACCCCGCGCCGGCGTTGCACAGTTGGCGCTATTCGATGAACATCAGCCGCGTGTAAATAGCGAAGCGCTGATGCGGGTTCTAGACGGGATAAACCACTCGGGTAAAGGCAATATATGGTTTGCAGGGCAGGGCATTCAACAAGCTTGGCAGATGAAACGGGCGTTACTGTCCCCGGCTTATAAAACGCGTTATGCTGATTTGCCGAATGTGAGGGCAAATTAGAATGTCCCGACCGGAGCCAGGACGATTTTTCAGCCTTGGTATCGGCTAAAAGTGAAGTACTATACCGATCGAAAAATCAGGTCGTTTGAGTTAGCTTATCAAAAGCCATTGATGGTCACATCGCCATGGGCATATTGCTTTAAAATTTTTCCTTTCACGATGAATAGAAGTTCCTTGAAATCTATTATCCTAATTTTATCGTCTTCAGTTAAAAGTTGTGGCTCTCCAGAGAATCTTAAGACAATGTCGTCGGAAAATATAATTTCAAGCCCATCACGGGATAAACCTATCGATTCGATAACATATTGGTTATCAAAAGGCCTCCCGTATGGCCCATCAGGAAGGAAAAAAAAGAATGAAGTTTTATTATTTTTCCATTTCTCAATTTTGTTTTTAATGGTCATTTATTTAATATCCACTCATTTTTCAAAGATGGCAGAAATATCTGTGTCCCACCACCATGTAATGTTGTTTGCATCCCCTGCGATCCAGCTTGGCTTGCAGAGTATCCCTCATAATATTTGGTACCTGTTGGTATTTTTATAACTGAGTGATTTTCGAAAGTATTTCCCCATTCTGGAAGAATTGCACTGTCAAGCTGAGACTGCAAAGGTCCATTTGATGGTTCAGTAGTCCAAAAACGGCCATTAGCTTTAGCTGAACCTCCATGATCACGATAAAAGTATAACTCTTCAGTTGCTATTTTTTCAACATATGTACCGCTTCTGAATGTTGAGGCAGGAGTGGTAAGATCGTTTGGATTACCTAACGGCCCTAATTGATGAGGACCATATGTTTTGATTGGCGGATGTAGATTGAAACTATTAACAAGATTGGGATTTTTATTAACTGATTTCCCAAGAATCTTTTCGCCGGCCATCACCCCTGATTTCAGAACAGATATACCCGTTTTCGCTGCGCCAACCCCTAGAAGACCTATCGAAGCAACATCAGTAACAAGCTTGCCACCTTCAACACCTGCTTCAAAGTATCCCGCCACGCCGCCTCTTTCCTGTGCGGTCATCATATTGTCAATATGGGCTAGCCACTTTTCCTTAACCGCATCAGTAACATTACCGAGCACGTTATTACTATTTACCAGGGCCTTAAGAGCCGTATATGTTTCGGCAGGATTAGTCGCCATGTCATAGACACCCTTCACTGCATCGTGAAATTCAGCAGGCACTCCAGCGGCCATCCCACCGGCGAAAGCGAGGGCTTGGCTCGCCTCTATGGATTTCCATTTAGCCTGCGCTCCAACCTCACATGTCAACGTCTCACAAGCGGCGATTTCCTTAGATTTCAAATCTCGTTGTGTGGTACTCAGGAAACTAAAATCTTTTGCTAATGAATTAACCTTCTCGTTGTTTACGGACCTGACTGCAATTACTTCTTTAGCGACTCTGGACGCTTCCTCAGCTTTTCCTTGCGTTTTATGTTGTTCCTTAAGATTTGAGGCTTCTACTTTGCGCGGTGCCTCGTCTGCTTCAATGGCTTTACGTTGAACTTCCTGTTGTGCTATGTGGGCAGCATGGATTTCCTGTTGGTGTCTGATAGTCTCTTTAACATGAGCAAGATGAGCTTCTGCGTTATTTTTTTCAGCGGTGGCTTTATGTAGTGCTTCCCTGAACCGTTCAAGGCACGGCCTTCTGTGATGAAGATCATTTTCGGCCACGGAAATTTCATAACGTATATGTTTCAATACGCGGTCTCGGTCGGCTTGAAACCATGATCTGGTTTCCAATGCACCTTTTTTTCCACCTATACGTTCGGGTGCATGCCGCATTTTTTCCCCATAAGCAAAAGCGGTCTTTTGATATTCATCGTTTAAATGGGCTAATTTTTGTTCACTTTCCCGAACTGAATTTTCAGCGTGGGTCACCTCACTCGCCATTTTGTTGAAGTGGTGGAAAGTATCGTTAAAGTATTTTTCGGCAGCCTCAAGCGGATGTTCTGCACAAAATCTTTCATGTTCCAGCCTACGCAGTTCCGTTTCGTGCGCCTGACGAGCCGCTTCTTCTTGGGCTAATTTGGCTTGATTCTCCCTTTCTACTCTCTCCCTTTCAGCATTTTCGCGTTGTTGCTGTTCAGCATAATGTCTGTTCTCATTAACTTGGATATTAATTTGTTGCTGAGCTTCATTGTGCGCTGCCTGAATTTGTTGAAGACTCTCAGAATTAAAATTTGGGTGGTTATTGAATTGTAAGGGAGGTGCGCAATCAGGTTGGCCTTGTGGAATCCAGCCACAATTCCCTAGACTTGAAGGACTATACATATTCTTTCCTTAGATTAATTATTTAAAATTTAATTTTATTTGAAATTCTTTTGCAGATAATAAGCCAGTAATAACGCCTATTTTCAACGCAAGAGAAGGCTAAAACTAATTAATCACAGGGAAACTTAAAAGAGATTAAACGAAATGGATGGTTATGGTGAAATTTAAACGGTCGCTTAGGGGCTAGATCAGGGGATGGTAATTCTATCTAAACTAATGGATTGTATATACGCTTAATTATTGATTCGCCATTGTTGTGGATATTTCCTACGGCTTTGCCGATAGGATGGAATGCGAATTCGTCAGCTGGTATAGCGCAATCATGTGCCAACTCTTCGGCGCGTTCCGGCGTTGTCTCGGGTGATAGCCATTCGAGTGAAGCCTCTCTCGTCATAACCAGCGGCCGGCGGTCGTGGATATCTACCAGACCCTTATCACTGGCCGCCGTGACGATAACAAAACCGTCATCTTCCTGTGCGTCCAGGGCGTCAGGGTGAAACCGGCTTATCGCGGCAAAGAAGATCGGCTCTTTGCTTTCGTGGTAGATAAAATAGGGCTGTTTTATCTTCGCGTCGTCCGGGGATTTTTTCCACTCATACCAGCCGTCAGCCATAACCAGCGCGCGCCCAGTATTCCAAAGCGGTTTAAACATCCGGCCGGTGGCAGCCGTCTCGACGCGGGCATTTATAAGGGGAGGGCGACCGCTCTCTTTCGCCCATGCAGGCTGATAGCCCCAATGGACGGGATCGAGGTGCAATTTGTCATCGCGCTGGTTCAGCAGCAGAACACGCGTGCCTGGCGCAACGTTGTACCGGCCAATGGGCTCGCCATCGCGCGCGCCGACAAATTCAACGCCAGCGTTCAGGAATTCGAGGTATTCCTCGCGTGTTTCAAACTGAGCGAATCTTCCGAACATAGTGTCGTCTTTGTTGCTATGGGATTTTAAGTATAGGAGGGATTTTGCGGGGAGAGCCATTACAGCCCGTCGAGATAGTCTGCATACCACTGCATCATTTCGCGCCGCTTGTCGAGGTATTGGGCGTGGTTGTAAATACCTCGGACTTTATTGCGGTCAATATGCGCGAGTTGGCGCTCTATCAAGTCGGGATCGAAACCATGATCGTTTAAAATAGTGCTCATGGTGTGTCGGAATCCATGTCCGCTCGCCCTGCCATCAAAACCAATTCGTTTTATTACGCCAAGGATAGAGTTTTCACTGATAGGTTTTTTCTTGTCGCTGCGGCCTGGGAAAATGTAGGAATAATGGCCGGTTATAGGACGCAAAAATTCAAGCAGCGCGATCACCTGCCGAGACATTGGCACAACATGCGGTCGGCGGGATTTCATCAACTCTGGGGGTATCTCCCCATATTGCATTCTCGAAATCGATAAATGACCAACGAGACTTCCTAAGTTCCACCGTTCTTAGACCGGTAAGTTGCAAAACCTGCGTGGCGACCTTTACCAAAATACCCCCACCATATGCCGCCAGTGCCTGGTTAAATACCCCCACCTCCGATTCAAGAAGGAATGGATAATGCCTGGGCTTTAGTGCACCCAAAGCTATAGAAAGGTCTGGCGCCGGGTTATAATCAGCCCTGCCTGTACCAATGGCATACCTAAAGACTTCACCGCATCGTCTCCGCGCTTTCCTTGCCCGCTCCATTGCCCCGCGTTCTTCAAACTTCCGCAATACCCCCAGCAGCATCAGTGGCTTTATCTCGGAAATTGGCGTTTCTCCGATAAACGGGAATATGTCTTTCTCGAACATGCTAATCATTTCGTCAGCGTATTTCTCTGACCAAGTGCGTTTACGGCTGTCATACCATTCCAGGGTAATCGACTTGAACGTGTTGCCTGACGTAATGAGCGATTCAGCTTTGCGCGACTTCTTTTCTTCAGACGGATCAACTCCAGCAGCAAGTAACGCCCGCGCTTTATCTCTCTGTTTTCTTGCTTCACCAAGCGTGATGGCCGGGAAAAGACCGAACGTCATCAGTTTTTCTTTTTCTTCAAAGCGGCATTTTAATCGCCAGGATTTGTTACCGGCGATGATGATGTGCAGAAACAAGCCATCACTGTCTGCCAGCTTGTAAAGCTTTCTTGAGATTTCAATGTCTTGATTTGACGTACTGATAAGGGCATGTGGGGGTGTGCTGGTGCGGGGTGTTTTGGGATACCCCGGATAATACCCCCACATGATTGTTGATTGGAAGTTATTTCAGCTGAGTTCGGTAGAGTTCGATTTCAAGTACGACGCGGGTTTGAGGGGAATTAGTAGATGTGGGTAGATGCCAGTTGAGCTATCAGTGGTGTCCCCGACAGGAATCGAACCTGTAACTAGCCCTTAGGAGGGGCTTGTTATATCCGTTTAACTACGAGGACCGTATAGCGGACGGCATTATACCCGATTCGGTCCCGAAAATAAGCACTTAACGATTCGATTGCTTATTCCGTCGTCAATGGTGGTGAAAAAAACATTTTCCGCCCCGTGTTCACGGCTGGCGCGGCAGCCGGCACCGGCCGGTTATCAGGGGGCCGGGTGATACGCGCCATGGCCATTTATACGGGTAAATCAAATCGAGTGCCGGCCACGCAGGGTAGGGTTGCCTTCAATGCATTTATTGATTTCATTCAATAAGCCTCTTGGTTGAAGTGATTACATTGATGGCTAACTTCCCGCTTCGGTTGCCTGTGCTATGATGGCGTTCCTGTTAATGAAGAGCTGAGTTTCCGATGCTGGAAGCAAGAAACCTGGCCTGTATCCGCGACGATCGCGAGCTTTTTTCCCGTTTATGCTTTCGGGTCGAGCCGGGGGACATTCTCCAGATTGAAGGCGGCAACGGTGCCGGCAAAACCTCCCTGCTGCGTATTTTGGCAGGACTCGCCCGCCCGGAGCGCGGGGAGGTTTGCTGGGGGCAAGAAAATATCAGCCTGGTGCGTGAAATTTATCATCGGGATCTGCTTTATATCGGGCATCAAGCCGGCATCAAACTTGCTTTGACGCCTTTTGAGAATTTGGCGTTTTACCAGGCGGCCAGCGGCGGTCAGCGGGACGAAAAAGCCGTTTGGCAGGCGTTGGAGCAGGCGGGATTGCTGGGATACGAGGAACTGCCGTCCGCCGGCTTGTCAGCCGGCCAGCAGCGGCGGGTGGCGCTGGCGCGTTTATGGCTGAGTCCGGCCCGTTTGTGGATCCTGGACGAACCTTTCACCGCCATTGATAAACAGGGCGCCGCGCAGCTGATGTCCTTGTTCGCCGGCCACAGCGCGGCCCGGGGTATGGTTTTGCTTACCACCCATCAGGCGCTTCCCCCAGCGTCGGTGGCGATACGTAAAATGGCCTTGATGCCGGTACGGGAGACGCCATGTTCTGGCTGATTGTTCGCCGCGATTTGCGCTCGGCATTACGCAGCCGCAGCGATATTATCAATCCGCTGTGGTTTTTTCTGATTGTGATAACCTTGTTTCCCTTGGGGATCGGGCCGGAACCGCAATTACTGCGCCGTATCGCCCCCGGTATCATCTGGGTGGCGGCCTTACTGGCCTGTCTCTTATCGTTGGAGCGCCTGTTTGGGGAGGATTTTCATGATGGCACCCTTGAGCAACTGCTGTTGTTGCCGTTGCCGCTTCCCATCGCGGTGCTGGGCAAGGTCTGCGCGCACTGGCTGGTGACCGGTTTGCCGCTGCTGCTGCTGTCGCCGGTGGCCGCGCTGCTGCTGTCCCTGGATTTGGCCACCTGGCGGGCCGTGGCGCTGTCATTGTTGCTGGGTACGCCGACGCTGAGCCTGGTGGGAGCCGTGGGCGCGGGATTAACCCTCGGCTTACGCAAAGGCGGTGTCTTGCTGAGTTTATTATTGTTACCCTTGTTTATTCCGGTGTTGATTTTCGCTACCGCGGCCATTGATAACGCGGCGCAGGGTTTACCCATTGACGGTTTTTTGGCGATCTTGGGTGCATTCCTGGTATTAAGCGTCATGTGGGCGCCTGTTGCCGCCGCCGCGGCGTTACGCGTAACGTTGCAATGAATTTCACCGCGGCGGTTGGATGGTTTTGACAGTGGACAATGTTGCATGTGGAAATTGTTGCATCAATTGAGCAGGCCTGAGCGGCTTTACCGGCTGTGCGGCGGTCTGATTCCCTGGCTGGCGCTGGCCACGGCGGGCTCATTGATAGTGGGCTGGGTCTGGGGATTCGGTTTTGCGCCGCCGGACTATCAGCAGGGTAATGGTTTTCGCATCATCTATGTACATGTGCCCGCCGCCATGTGGTCGATGGGAATTTATATGGCGATGGCGCTGGCGGCGTCTGTTGGCCTGGTCTGGCAAATAAAGATGGCGGACTTGGCGGCGGCGGCGATGGCGCCGGTGGGCGCGGTATTTACCTTTATCGCGCTGGTGAGCGGCTCCGCCTGGGGCAAGCCTATGTGGGGTACCTGGTGGGTATGGGATGCCCGCCTGACCTCTGAGCTGGTATTACTGTTTTTATATCTGGGCGTCATCGCTTTATATAACGCTTTTGAAGATCGGCGCCTGGCCGGACGGGCCGCCGGTATTCTGATCTTGGTGGGCGTGGTGAATATTCCCATCATTCATTATTCGGTGGAGTGGTGGAATACCCTGCATCAGGGTTCTAGCCATATGCAGCAAAGCATTGATCCCAGTATGCGTACCCCGCTGCGCTGGGCCATCCTCGGTTATTTGCTGTTTTTCTTGACACTAACGCTGATGCGTTTGCGCAATCTGATCCTGCGGCAAGAATGCCATCGTCCCTGGGTGGTGGCATTGGCGGCAAAGGGACGTGCGTCATGAACCCCGCATTCAGTTCCTGGACGGCTTTTTTTGCCATGGGGGGGTATGCTTTCTATGTCTGGCTGGCGGTGGCCTCGACGTTGGCGCCGCTGGCGGCGTTAATCGTGCATACCCTGTGGCAGCGCCGGGCCCTGTTGGCGGAAATCCGTCGTCGGCAGGCGCGCCTGCGGCGTATCCGCCAGAGCGCATCAGCCCCCGGGCCGCACAGCGCCGCCGCCCCGCAACGGGGGGATGGCCAGTGAATCCTCGCCGTAAAAACCGCCTCTATCTGTTGTTCGGCATGCTGGCGGGCGTTGCGCTTGCCGTGACGCTTTTCTTGTATGCGCTGAGTTCCAATATCGATCTGTTTTATACCCCGCGTGAGATGCTGCTGGGTAAAGGCGAGCAGCATGCTTTGCCGCATATCGGCCAGCGTCTGCGCATCGGCGGCCTGGTCATGCCCGGCAGCGTGCGGCGGGATGCGCAAACCCTGAAAGTGACCTTTAAAATTTATGATGCCGCCGGTGCGATTACGGTAAGTTATGACGGTATCCTGCCGGATCTGTTCCGGGAAGGGCAGGGAGTGGTGGCGCAGGGTGTGCTGGAGGCCGGTAATCTGGTGCAGGCAAAGGAGGTGCTGGCGAAACACGATGAAAATTACACGCCGCCCGAAGTGGCGGAAGACGTGAAAAGTTCGGCCATTCTTCCTTCCGTTGGCTCGCGCTCCGCTTCCGGCAGCTTCAGTATTATCCAAACGAAGGTGACGCCGTGATTCCCGAATTGGGTGATTTCCTGCTCTGCCTGGCTATGGCGCTGGCGCTGTTATTGAGCATCTATCCGCTGTGGGGCGCGGCGCGTCAGGATGCAACGCTCATGGCGACAGCGCGTCCGCTGGCCTGCGGACTGTTTGTGTGCATCAGCGGGGCCTTTATTTGTCTGGTGTACGGGTTTGTGGTCAATGATTTTACCCTGATTTACGTGGTGAATAATTCCAATACCCGCCTGCCGCTATATTACCGCATTGCCGCCATCTGGGGCGCTCATGAGGGGTCGTTACTGCTGTGGGTGCTGCTGCTGGGCTGCTGGACGCTGGCGGTAGCGCTGTTCAGCCGCCGTATGCCCGACGAGGCGGTGGCACGGGTGCTGGCGGTGATGGGGATGATAAATACCGGTTTTCTCGCCTTTATTTTACTCACCTCCAATCCCTTTAGCCGTACCCTGCCGGATTATCCCATTGACGGGCACGATTTGAATCCGGTGCTGCAGGATATCGGGTTAATCTTTCATCCGCCGCTGCTGTATATGGGGTACGTGGGATTCTCCGTGGCGTTTTCCTTCGCCATCGCATCCCTTATCGCCGGTCGTCTGGACACCGCCTGGGCGCGCTGGTCGCGTCCCTGGACTCAGGCCGCCTGGATTTTTTTGACCTTAGGCATCGTGCTCGGCTCCTCCTGGGCCTATTACGAACTGGGCTGGGGCGGGTGGTGGTTCTGGGATCCGGTGGAAAACGCCTCGTTTATGCCCTGGCTGGCGGGCACGGCGCTGCTGCATTCCCTGTCGGTGACTGAGAAACGCGGCACCTTCAGATCATGGACCGTGCTGCTGGCCATTACCGTTTTCTCCCTCTGTCTGCTGGGGACATTTTTGGTGCGCTCCGGGGTGCTGGTGTCGGTACACTCCTTTGCCTCCGATCCGGCGCGCGGGATGTTTATCCTGGCATTTTTGGTGCTGCTGATCGGCGGTTCGCTGCTGCTGTATGCCATTCAGGGCGGCAAAGTACGCAGCCGGGCGCAAAACGAGCTGTTCTCCCGCGAGACCTTTTTGCTGAGCAATAACGTGCTGCTGATGGCGGCAATGCTGGTGGTACTACTGGGTACGCTGCTGCCCCTGATCCATAAACAGTTAGGCATGGGCAGTATCTCCGTCGGCGAGCCGTTCTTTAACAGTATGTTCACCTGGCTGATGGCGCCGTTTGCGCTGCTGATGGGGATTGGTCCGCTTATCCGCTGGCGGCGGGATGAGGCAAAAAAATGGATCAAGCGCCTGTCATGGGCGTTCGCGGGCTGCCTGGCCATGTCGTTATTGTTGCCCCGGCTGATGGGAGATGACATTCGCGGCATGACCGTAACCGGTCTGATGATGTCCCTTTGGGTGATGACTCTGACCCTGATGGAGTTACGGGAGCGCGCCGGCCATCGCCGCTCGTTCTGGCGAGGTCTGGCTCATCTGACCCCTAGCCACTGGGGCATGGTGCTCGGCCATCTGGGGGTGGCGGTCACGGTGATAGGCATCACCTTCAGCCAGAATTACAGTCTGGAACGGGATATACGGATGAAAACCGGCGATCTGGCGGACATCGGCGGCTACCGGTTCAGTTTCCAGGCTTTACGAAGCCTGACCGGGCCGAACTACACCGGCGCGGCGGCGGTCTTCGACGTGACGCATAACGGCAAGCCGGAGGCCAGGCTGCAGGCGGAAAAACGCTATTACAGCGTGAGCCGGACCGTCACCACTGAAGCGGCCATCAGCGGTGGTTTAACCCGCGACCTGTATGCGGCGCTGGGTGAGGAAATGGATGACGGCGCCTGGGCGGTCCGGCTCTATTACAAACCTTTTGTCCGCTGGATCTGGCTGGGCGGTTTATTGATGGCGGCCGGCGGCGCGTGCTGCCTGGCGGATCCCCGTTATCGCGCCCAGAAAAAGTCCCGGTTGTCCGAGTCGGGTGAGCAATGAAAACCAGATTGCTGCTACTGGTCCCGCTGCTCCTGTTTTTGGCGCTGGCGGCGAGCTTTGTTGTGCAGTTGACCCGCAACGCCCATGGCGATGACCCAACTTTGCTGGAGTCGGCGCTTATCGGCAAGCCGGTGCCGGTTTTCACTCTGCAGTCTCTGGACGATCCGGCGAAGCAATACGATCAATCGGTATTGCGCGACGGTAAGCCGCTGCTGCTGAACGTTTGGGCCACCTGGTGTCCCACCTGCCGGGCAGAGCACCAATTCCTTAATACTCTGGCGGCACAAGGTATTAGGGTGGTGGGCATGGATTATAAAGACGACCGGCTCAAAGCGGTGAACTGGCTCAATACCCTGGGCAATCCTTATGCGCTGAGCCTGTATGACGGCGACGGCATGCTGGGATTGGATCTGGGGGTGTATGGCGCGCCGGAGACCTTTCTGATTGATGGACGGGGTATTATCCGCTATCGGCACGCCGGGGATATGAATGCCGGGGTCTGGCAGCGGGAAGTGCGGCCGCTCTATGAAAAATATGCCGGGGGAGCCTGAATGATCCTGCGCAATCTGTTAACGGTTCTGCTGCTGTGCAGCACCGCCGCCGGCGCCGCCATTGATGCCCGGCACTTTAACAGCGTGGCGCAAGAGCAGCAGTATCGCGAAGTAACCGAGCAGCTGCGCTGTCCGAAATGCCAGAATAACAGCATTGCCGATTCGGATGCGATTATCGCCGCCGAAATGCGCGCCAAGGTCTACCAGTTGATGCTGCAGGGCCGGACTCAACGGCAGATTATCGATTATATGGTGGCGCGCTACGGTAATTTCGTTAGCTATGAGCCGCCGGTAAATCCCCTGACGCTGATGTTATGGCTTGGCCCTCTGCTGGTGGTGATGCTTGGCGGTCTGGCGGTGGTATTACAGGCCGCGCGGCCCGGCGGCCGCGCAGAACCGCTGTCATCCGATGAGCGGCGGCGCCTGGAGCAGTTGCTGGATAAACCGGACGGGAAGCAATCATGATAGCATTGGGCGTGGCCATGCTGGTCCTGCTGGCGGCGGCGGGGGGAGCGTTTGTATGGCCGGCCCTGCGCCACGGTCCCCGTCCAGGCGCGTTGACCCGCGACGGTCAGAATACGCTGTTTTACCGGCGGCGCCTGGACGAGCTGGCCCATGAGGAAGCGGAGGGCGTGATCGACGACCGCTCCGGGCATATTGAAGATTTACAGCAAAACCTGCTGGCGGATATTCCACCGGTACCGCAAGCGCCCTGGCGCACGTCGAGCGCCTGGGCGCTGCTACCTGGAGTGGTGGCGCTGGTGGTGGTGACGCTGGGTCTTTACGCGGGTACCGGTGGTTTGGGGCAGCTTTGGCGCTGGCGGCAGACGGTGGCTGAACTGCCTGCGCTGCGCGCCCGCATCATGGACCCCCGGGCCCGGCAGTTGACGCCCGGCGAGCTGTCGGATTTTGCGGTGGGGTTGCGCGCGTCGCTGCAGCGGCGGCCGGACAATGTGCAGGATTGGCTGATTCTCGGGCGGATCGGGGTGGTATTGAAGGACGCGTCCATGGCCACCCATGCTTTCGAGCGGGCCTGGCGATTGGCGCCGGACGACGAGGGCATCCAGCTCGATTATGCCGATGTGCTGACCCGATCCGCCGATGCGGGTGACAACCTGGACGGCAATCGGCTACTGCGGCAGATGGCGCAGCGTCATCCGGACGATATCCCGACGCTGGATCTGCTGGCCGTCAGTGAGTATCAGCAGAATAATTTCCCACAGGCTATTATACTGTGGCAGCGTTTGTTGACATTATTGCCCGCGGGCGATGTTCATGTGGAGGCTATCAAGCACAGTATCGCCCTGGCCCGTGAGCAAACCGGCCAGGAGACGGCTAAACTCGATGTTACCGTTACGCCCGCGCCGGCGATAGCCGATAGATTACCGCGGCGGGGCGTCGTGATTATCTCGGTTACCGACGGTAAAAGTCCGCAGCCGGTGGCGATAAAAACGTTACCGCTGAGTCGCTTTCCATTATCGTTATCTCTCGACGACGGCAACGCCATGATGCCGGAGCGTTTACTTTCCGCCCAGGTTCAGCTGAAAGTACGGGTCAGACTCTCTTTGGACGGTACCGCCGAGGCGAAACCGGGAGAGTGGTTTGGCGAGAGTGCTGTACAGGATTTCAATGGCGCCGGCCGGATTGCCGTGCAAATCGATCAACAAGTGCCCTAGAGGCGGGCATAATAAATTAAAACGGAGTCGAATGATGAATTACCGCCTGTCAGGCGTGGCGCTGGCCACTATATTGATTCTGGGGTGCGCCAGTAAAACCGATCAGTCGGCTCAGAAACGATCTGATCCGTTGGAAGGGTTCAACCGGACAATGTTCAATTTCAACTACAATGTCCTTGATCCTTATGTGGTGCGTCCGGCGGCGGTGGCATGGCGCGATTATGTGCCGATGCCGGCCCGTAACGGACTGAGCAATTTTCTGAGCAACCTTGAAGAACCGGCGTCCATGGTAAACTACTTCGCCGTAGGCAAGCCGTACGAAGCCATGATTCATTTTAACCGCTTCTTCCTGAACACCCTGCTGGGCATGGGCGGGCTGATTGATGTGGCCTCCATGGCGAATCCCAAGCTGGCCAAGGAGCAGCCCAGGCGCTTTGGCACGACGCTTGGCACCTACGGCGTAGGATACGGTCCGTATGTGGTGCTGCCCGCTTACGGCAGCTTTACGCCTCGGGAAGATATCGGCGGCCTGGCGGATAATTTCTATCCGGCCCTGAGTTATCTTACCTGGTGGATGAGCATCGGCAAATTTGTCTTCCAGGGCATCGAAACCCGCGCTGAATTGCTGGATTCGGACAGTCTGCTGCGTAACTCCGCCGACCCGTACGCCCTGGTGCGCGCGGCTTATTTCCAGCGGCACGATTTCCTGGCCAGCGGCGGCCGTCTGGTGCCGCAGGAAAACCCGAACGCGAAGGCGATACAAGGCGATCTGAAGAGTATCGATGCGCCGTAGCGGATAAGGTCCGGCCTCCGCCCTTAATGCATAGGCGATAAGCCAGGGGCGGTGGGTTTATCCCTGTTATCATCTTGCCGGGAAGCGTATAATCAAGCACAGATACTTTGTAAGGTTATTATTGTCAGACAGGTTTATCCTGTGGAGAAAAAACGATGGCTCATTCAATTAATAAATGCAGCGCTGAAGAAACGGCCGCCTGCTGTTGTGTCGATGTCGGCACCATTATCGACAACGAAGATCGCAAGGCATCTTTCAGCCAGGTCTATGCGGACCGCCACCAGGCTGAAGCCATGCTGGCAAAACTGACGGAAAAAGCCCGCGCGGTGGAATCCGATCCTTGCCAGATAACCAGTCGCATTGAGCCTGCTGAAGGCGGTGTGGCGTTAACGGCCGATTTTAACTTCAGCTGTGAGGCTGAGAGCCTGATATTCCAGCTCGGGTTGCGCTAATTTACTGATATCGCGGTCCTCAAACGGACCGCGATTATCGGATTTACCTCATTATTTTTTCAGCTTTAATGTTATATCTGCAATATCAAGTCCCGTGAGTTTCGTAAGTTTGCTTACCGATCACTAAAATCCCATGCCCGCTATTTCACTCACTTGAAATTCTATAGAGTGTCTGGCGAACAGCGCTTGCAAAATTATTGAAGTTTTACCGTGCGGATAAAATGGTTGAATTCCTAATAAAGATAATTAAGTTGTTATTCGAAATAGCGGGCCTGGTATGCCGTGATGTAATACGTCCGGCGCCGTCGAATGATAAACCCGAAAAAAAGCGACGGGGCGGCAGAAGTACCGGAAAAGTACCGGAGAAGTACCGGCCGGTGGGAAGCGAAACGGTAAAAACGCCCGGGCCAGCCACAATGGATCGAGAATGATGCAGGTTATCGACGGCATGCTATATTTTGAATTATGCCTTAACGGCAATTGGAGGGATGAAATAGCAATAGAAGCCTGCGGGTATAATATGCGCCTGGCCTGGTCCGATAAAGCCCCGAATCGTTAGTCATGAATGTCATTTATTGCAAGTTGACGTTATTGACAAAATGGTGTCGGCGATAAAAACTTGACTGATACAGGTCAGATTATTGCGTCAAGTTAAATAGCAATACAATAAAAATACGTACCGGCGCCGGGCGGGCAGGCATCTTTGCCGGCGCTTTGACGGCTGTGCTCGTTTGTCCGCAGATTGTTTTTTTATGAATATTAAATATCGCCATGCAGCCGAAACCTCTTCCCCGTCGGAGCCGGTTTGATCCGCGGCCGGGTTGCGATGGGCCGAAAGGGCGCCCAGGGGGCGTCGGCAGGTGTCAATTGCAAAACTGTTACTTAACGCGCACCTTTGTCTGAAAGCGTTGTCTTATGCTAATAGCCATTACACTCAGTAGACGTTTTTGTTATGACATTTTGTTTTCGGGAGGGGCATCTGTGTTCGATGTGTTGACTACCTAGTGGGTATTGATGTAAAAAGCAGCGTTTTATTACGTGATTTCGAGCTCTCAATGCCCGGTCGCTTCGGGGGGACGGTTAGCTATGCGTATTTCAGGTTGTCATAGAATCTAGATTTAGCGACAGCATGGCTTAATACGGTAAAACCTGTTTCCCCATGGCGTTTTTTGTCAAACAACAACGGTGCACTATGCAAGTTTTGATTATGCGGCACGGCGACGCTGCGTTAGAAGCCGCCAGTGATGCTGAAAGACCTTTAACTGTTCGTGGCCGTGATGAATCACGCCTGATGGCGAGTTGGTTGAGTAGCAAGATTATTGATACCGATCGTGTTTTGGTCAGCCCTTATTTGCGCGCCCGGCAAACGCTGGATGTCGTGCGTGAGGAACTGGTGCTGCCAGACGGTGAAGAGACCCTGCCGGAGCTGACGCCGGGCGGCGATGTGGCCATGATTTGCTGTTATTTGCAGGCGCTGGCCAACGAAGGACTGGGCACCGTGCTGGTGATTTCTCATTTGCCGCTGGTGGGTTACCTGGTGGCCGATCTGTGTCCCACGGAGCAGGCGCCGATGTTTGCCACCTCGGCGGTGGCCTGCGTGGAGTTGGATCCGGCGGACGGCAATGGGGTATTGAACTGGCAAATCAGCCCGGCGCAATTGCTGGCGAAGGTCTGACCCCGGTTGTAGCCTACCGGGTCAGCGCTATTCGTCCAGCTCTATCAGCACCAGCAGCGCGGCATCGCCGCCAAACATTTTAGGCGCCTGATGAAAACCGAGCACGTCCGGATGCTGCGCCAGCCACAGCGGCGTTTGCTGCTTGAGGATATGTTTGCCGTGGCCATGCATAACGCAGGCGCAGTGTACGTGTTCTCGCCGGCAGGCGGCCAGCAGGGCGCCCAGTTCTTCCTTGGCTTCGGCCTGGGTCATGCCGTGCAGGTCGAGAAATAATTCAGGTATGTAATCACCCCGCCGTAATTTTTTCACTTCATAGGGGCTGACGTCAGGACGCATATAGCGGGCCGGACCTTCGCTCTCCAGCAGCGGCTGGAACTCATCGGAAAAATAAAAGCTGGCGTCCACCTGTTCATGCAGCAATCGCCGGGCGGGGAGATGATTGGTATTCAGCCGAGGCTTTGGCGGTTTAACGGTATCCTGCCGCAAGGGTTTGGTACCGGTTATGGACTCGCGAAACAGATGGCGTTCCTCTTCGGCCAGTTGATATCTTTTTTTCATTCCCCACTCTGCAATTGCTATTTTTAGCAAGTCTACCCTCTCTTTTCCCTTAACGGCGAAAATTTCCGGCAAAAAAGTGCGGTGCGACCCGTCCAGGGACGGTTGTGCCTGCTGCTTTGTGAGGCGCTTCATGGCAAACTAACCGGCAGATAAGATGACATCGCCCTTGCGGAGAGCAAATTGGATAAAATTTTTGTGGATGAAGCGGCGGCCGAGCTGCATACGATACAGGATCTGCTGCGCTGGACGGTCAGCCGGTTTAACGCCGCGCAGATTTTTTACGGTCACGGCACCGATAATTCCTGGGACGAGGCGATACTGTTGGTCCTGCCGAGCCTGTTCTTGCCGCTGGATTTTCCGGAGGAAATGTACCACTCCCGGCTGACCTCCAGTGAGCGTTACCGTATTGTGGAGCGGGTGGTCAAGCGGGTTAACGAGCGTATCCCGGTACCTTATCTGACCAATAAAGCCTGGTTTTGCGGATTGGAGTTTTATGTGGATGAGCGGGTGCTGATTCCCCGTTCCCCCATCGGCGAACTGATAGACAATCGATTCCAGGCGTTGCTCCCCAAACCGCCGACGCATATTCTTGACATGTGCACCGGCAGCGGCTGTATCGCCATCGCCTGCGCATTTGCTTTTCCGGAAGCGGAGGTGGATGCGGTTGATATTTCCGGCGATGTGCTGTCGGTGGCCGAAATGAATATCCAATCCTATGGCCTGGATCAGCGGGTCACGCCCATTCGTTCCGATCTGTTCCGTGAGCTGCCGGCGTTACAGTACGATCTGATCGTCACCAATCCTCCTTATGTGGATGAAGAGGACATGAGCGACCTGCCGCAGGAGTTCCGGGCGGAACCGGTGTTAGGCCTGGCGGCGGGCAGCGACGGTCTGAAGCTGGTGCGCCGTATTCTCTCCGCCGCGCCGAATTACCTGAGCGAAGACGGTGTGCTGATTTGCGAAGTGGGCAACAGCATGGTCCATCTTTTGGAGCAGTATCCGGACATTCCTTTCACCTGGCTGACATTCAACAACGGCGGCGACGGCGTCTTTATGCTGACCCGGGCGCAGCTGGCGGCCTGCAGCGAAACCTTTGCACTGTATAAGGACTGATAGGTATCGGTATTTATTGACAGATTACTGATAAACGTGCAGCTCAGGTTGATTACTTATTCTGGTTAAACAAAGGAGTCCCGATGGCAGGGAACAGTATTGGCGAATTATTTCGCGTCATGACCTTTGGCGAATCCCACGGGGCGGCGCTGGGCTGCGTGGTGGACGGCGTTCCGCCCGGCATCCCGTTGACGGAAGCGGATTTGCAGCACGATCTCGACCGGCGGCGGCCCGGCACCTCACGCTATACCACGGCGCGGCGCGAGCCGGACCAGGTGCGGATCCTCTCCGGGGTGTTCGAAGGGGTCACCACCGGCACCAGTATCGGATTGCTGATTGAAAACACCGATCAGCGTTCCCAGGATTACAGCGCCATCAAAGATCTGTTTCGCCCAGGCCATGCGGATTACAGCTACGAAATGAAATACGGCCTGCGGGATTACCGCGGCGGCGGCCGCTCTTCGGCGCGTGAAACCGCTATGCGGGTGGCGGCGGGGGCGATTGCGAAAAAATACCTGGCGCAAAAACACGGCATCCTGGTGCGGGGATATCTGGCGCAAATCGGCGATATCCGCTGTGAGCTGAAAGATTGGCAACAGGTGGAGCAAAATCCGTTTTTTTGTCCCGATCCCGATAAGCTGGATGCGCTGGATACACTCATGCGCAACCTGAAAAAAGACGGCGATTCCATCGGCGCCAAGGTAACGGTAATGGCCGAGCGGGTGCCGGCCGGCCTGGGTGAGCCGGTATTCGATCGTCTGGATGCCGATCTGGCCCATGCCCTGATGAGCATCAATGCGGTAAAAGGGGTGGAAATCGGCGACGGTTTCGCCGTGGTCACCAAGCGCGGCAGCGAAAACCGCGATGAAATCACGCCGACGGGTTTTGTCAGTAACCATGCGGGCGGGGTGCTGGGTGGAATCAGCAGCGGGCAAACCATCATTGCCCATATCGCGATGAAACCCACCTCCAGTATCATGGTGCCCGGCCGTACCATCAACCGCCAGGGCGAACAGGTGGAAATGGTGACCCGCGGGCGCCACGATCCCTGCGTCGGCATCCGTGCGGTGCCCATCGCCGAAGCCATGCTGGCCATCGTGCTGATGGATCATCTCTTACGGCAGCGCGCGCAAAACGGCGATGTCGTCCCAACCCTGCCCCGGTGGTAAATGAAATGCGACAATGGATAGTCGGGTTATTGGCCGCGCTGGCTTTCAATGCGTTGGCCGTTCCCACTCCCTGGCAAAAAATAACCCAACCGGTGGCCGGCAGTCCGCAGGCCATCGGCGCTTTCGCCAACGGCTGTATTGTCGGCGCCCGGCCGTTGCAGCTGGAGGCGTCGAACTATCAGGTGCTGCGCCCGGATCAGCGTCGTTACTTCGGCCATCCCGATCTGCTGCTGTTTATCGTGCGGTTAAGCAACCAGGTCCGGAATCTGGGGCTGGGGGAGGTACTGGTGGGGGACATGGCGATGCCGGCCGGCGGCCGCTTCAGCAGCGGCCATGCCAGCCATCAGTCAGGGCTGGATGCGGATATCTGGCTGCAGACGCCGCGTCAGCGCTGGACGGCGCAGGAATTGCTAAAACCGCAGCCGCTGGATTTGGTGGCGGCCAACGGACGGGACGTCAATCCGCGCCTGTGGCAGCCGCAAACCATGATGCTGATTAAGCTGGCGGCCCAGGACAGCGATGTGACGCGTATTTTTGTCAATCCGGCCATTAAAAAGCAGCTGTGCCGTGTCGCCGGGCCGGATCGCGCCTGGCTGAACAAGGTGCGGCCGTGGTTCGGCCACCGTGCCCACATGCATGTGCGCCTGCGCTGTCCTGCCGATAGCCGGAAGTGCCAGGATCAGGCTCCGCCGCCGGCGGGCGACGGTTGCGGCGCCGAACTGGAAAGCTGGTTCCTGCCGCCCAAACCCGGCAAGCCGCCGGTGAAAAAGGCGCCGCCGCCGCTACCGCCGTCGTGTCAGGCACTGCTGGATAACCACTTGGTAGCGGAATAATTTACTGCCGACGGCGCGCCGGCGCCGTGCCGTTTTCAGACGGCCGGCGGTATCGCCGGCCGCTGCCGGCTTGGAAAAAGAGTCACGGAAAAAACATGGATTGGTTAGCGGTTTCACCCCCGGTATTGATATTGCTGTTCGGCGTGGCGGTCTTCGCGGGGTTTATTGATTCCATTGCCGGCGGCGGCGGATTAATCACACTGCCGGCGCTGCTGGCAGTGGGACTGTCGCCGGCGCAAACGCTGGGCACCAATAAAATTCAATCGGTAGGCGGCTCTTTCTCCGCCAGCCTCTATTTTATTCGTCAACGGGCGGTGGATCTGGGCGGGCAAAAACTGACCATCGCCATGACGTTCCTCGGCTCCATGACCGGCGCTATCCTGATTCAGCACCTGCAGGCCGGATTGCTGCGCCAGATCCTTCCGCTGCTGGTCATCGGCATCGGCCTCTATTTTCTGCTGATGCCGCGTATCGGCGAGGAGGATCGGCAGCGTCGCTTGTCCGCCTGGCCGTTCGCCCTCGTGGCCGGTTGCGGGGTAGGCTTTTACGACGGTTTTTTCGGCCCTGGCGCCGGTTCGTTTTATGCCCTGGCCTATGTGACCCTGAGTGGTTTTAATCTGGCCAAAGCCACCGCCCATGCCAAGGTATTGAACTTCACCTCCAACCTGGGCGGCCTGATACTGTTTATGCTTGCGGGTAAAGTGGTGTGGAGCGTAGGATTTGTCATGCTGGCCGGCCAGATTTTCGGGGCCCGGCTGGGCGCCCGCATGGTTTTGACCAAAGGGCAAAAATTGATTCGCCCGATGATTGTGGCAGTATCATTTTTAATGAGCCTGAAGCTCCTTTATGACAGCCATGGCGCCGACATCATGCTGTGGCTGGCTTCCCATTGGTAAAATATAACGAGATCATGCAAACCGAAACCCATCATTTCCAGCAGCTGATTGAGATATTCAATCGATGTTTCGCCGACAGCCTCAATACCCGCCTGGTCAAGGGCGATGAGGAGCCGATTTACCTGCCTGCCGATAATCTGATTCCCTATCACCGCATTGTGTTCGCCCATGGCTATTATGCCAGCGCGCTGCATGAAATCTCCCATTGGTGCATTGCCGGGGCGTCCCGCCGTCTGCAGGTGGATTTCGGCTATTGGTATTGTCCCGACGGACGGGACGCGCCGACCCAGCAGCGGTTCGAGCAGGTGGAAATCAGGCCGCAGGCGCTGGAGTGGCTGTTTTGTGTCGCGGCGGACTTTCCCTTCAATGTCAGCTGCGATAATCTCAGTGGCGACTGTGAACCGGATCGCATCGCTTTCCAGGGCCGGGTGCACCATCAGGTCATGGACTATCTGTCCCGCGGTATCCCGCAGCGGGCAGGGCGTTTTATCGGGGCATTGCAGTCGTATTACCAGACCCGGCCGCTGACGCCGGCGCTGTTTCGCCATCCCGCCGATCCCGCGGCGTTTTCGGCGCAGAATAATCAATAGAGGACATTTGATGATCGCAGATTTTGAAGCGCGTATCCTGGCGATAATTGACGATATGGTGGAGCACGCCAGCGATGACGAGTTGTTTGCCGGCGGCTACCTGCGCGGCCATCTGACGCTTGCGGTCGCTGAAGCCGAAGAGAACAATGAGCATACCCTGGAGGCCCTGCATGAGCGCGTACAGGGCGGTATCAACAAAGCCATCGGCAACGGTGAACTGTCGCCGCCGGATCAGGCATTGGTGCTGGGTATGTGGCACAAGCTGTATGAGCGCGCAAAAATCTGAACATTGCGCTTACCAAAGGTAAACGAAACTGAAGTTTTTAGCCCGCCGGCGCCGTTAATCACGTAAAATTCACACCCTGTGGTTAGCGCTTTCTTGCCGGCCGGTTTCATCTTTCCCGATCCCTTGTCCCGCGATTCGCCTTAACACGCCTGACCACGGCTGTGGTCAGGTTATCCAGGCGGCTCTCCCGCTGATTAAAACGGCCGGAACGGAGTTTCCGCCTGGCGAACCGGCTTCTTTCCCCGGCATTGCCATTATCTCTTCGGCCTGTCTCCACCGACCGTTGGTCAAAGGACGTTTACAAATAAGGAAAGTTGATGTTTATCAAATTCTCTCTCCCTAAAAACCTGCCCGGATATCGCGGTTTTGTCCGTCTGGTGCCCATTTTCACCCTGGCGGCGCTCAATGGCGCCGCCGCACAGCCCGTCTTGCCGGAAGAGCGCGACGATCCGCGGCGGAAAAACGGGGATGCGGAGGTCATGACGGTTACCGCTCCGCGGGGTTCTCCCCTGACGGTGGTTACCTCGCCCAGAACGCCGCGCCAGCCGGTTCCCGCCAGCGATGGCGCTGACTACCTTAAAACCATTCCGGGATTTTCCCAGGTCCGCAACGGCGGGACCAACGGCGATCCGGTCTTTCGCGGCATGTTCGGCTCGCGCTTGAAGATACTTGCCTCCGGAGCGGAAGTCCTCGGCGCCTGTCCCGGCCGCATGGATGCGCCTACCGCCTATATCTCGCCGGAAAGCTTTGACCTCTTGACCCTGGTAAAAGGACCGCAAACGGTGTTGTGGGGTCCCGGCGCTTCGGCGGGCGTCGTGCGGTTCGAACGGACCCGTCCCCGTTTTGATCAAGGCATGGCCGGCGCCGATGCCGGCCTGCTGGCAGGATCCAACCGGCGCCTCGATAAAAATATCGATGCTCGCCTGGGGAGCGATCGGGGCTATTTGCAGTTGATCGGCACGCAGTCGCGGGCCGGGGATTATAGGGACGGTGCGTATCGGCGTGTTCCGTCCCGCTGGAATAAATGGAGCGGGGACGCGGTATTGGGTTGGACGCCGGACGCCGACACGCTGGTGGAGTTCAGCGGCGGCAAGGGCGACGGCGAGGCCAGCTATGCCGGCCGTGGCATGGACGGTTCGCAGTTCAGGCATGAGCGCCTCGGCGCCCGTTTCGAGAAACAGGATATCGGCCGGATATTGGACAAACTGGACGCGCAGATTTACTACGGCTATGCCAACCATGTGATGGACAATACCACCCTGCGTACCCCAGCCAAACCATTGGCTTGCTGCTGCAAATCAATGCGGCATGCCGTGAGCGCCGCCAAACGCAAAAACCTGGATCGGCGCACCGTCGGCGGGCGCGTCGTCACCGACTGGCTATGGCAGGACCTCAAGCTGCAATCGGGCGTGGATATGCAAGCCGATAGCCACCGCGGCAAAACCGACCGGACCTGGTTCAAAGACGCGCAATTTGCGCATTACGGCGCATTTGGCGAACTGACCTGGTTTGCCGGCGAGACGAGCCGCTATGTCGGCGGGGCGCGTATCGATCGGCATCGGGGGAAAAAATACGGTTTTGAAAACCAGCAATCCCGATCTGCCGCCACCCCCGCCGGTTTTGTCCGTTACGAACACCGGCCGGCGGCGCTGCCGTTCATGTTTTATGCCGGATTGGGCTATATCGAGCGCTTTCCGGACTATTGGGAGCTGTTTTCTCCCTCTGCCGGGCCCGGCGGCGGCGCCCCTTTCACTAACTTGAAAAGTGAAAAGACCAGCCAGATTGATATCGGCGCCCACTACAGCGGAGCAAAATACAATGGATGGATCTCGGCTTACCTGGGGCGGGTCAACGACTTCATCCTTATCAAATACGATACGCAAAACGCCAACCGCAGCCAGGCCGATAATACCGATGCGGTCATTATGGGCGGGGAAGTGGGGCTGGAATATCCGTTAACCGAACGGTGGAAAGCCGATGCCGCGCTGGCCTACTCATGGGGCAAAAATAGCCGTGACGGCCGGCCGTTGCCGCAGATGCCGCCCCTGGAGGCGCGGGTGGGCCTGGTATATGAAAGAGAGCAATGGAGCGCCGCCGGGTTATGGCGCGTTGTCAGCGCCCAGCGTAGGGTGGCCTTGAATGAAGGCAACGTGGTGGGGAAGGACTTTGATGCCGGTGCCGGTTTCGGCGTACTGTCGGCCAACGTCGCGTTCAAGCTGACCGAACAGGTGAAGATAAGCAGCGGCATCGATAATATCTTTAATAAACGCTATAGCGAGCACTTGAACCTGGCGGGCAACAGCGGTTTCGGTTATTCCGCCAACGAGCCGGTGAATGAACCGGGCCGAACGGTATGGGCGAAACTGAACCTCTCTTTTTGATCCTCACGGCGTTGGCTCAAAGCTCACGCCCTTTCAACAGCTTTTTTACCCAGAAGCGGTTGGGGCTTAGTGCCGCCGACAGCTCCCGGCTAATGGGGAGCGGCTCGCCGAAGATTTGCGCCGCCAGGATTTCCGCCGCCAGCGGCGCTGAGCACAGTCCCCGCGAGCCCAGGGCACCCAGCATAAAGAGATTCGCGTGGTGGGGGGCAAGTTCGATGGCGCCACCGCTCTCCAGCAATTGGGGAAGGTGCCGGTAATGGGCCAGCGTAGCGGCATAATCGGGCACATTGCCCACCATGGGCATATGGTCCCGCGCGGTGCTGCGCACGCCGCAGCGCGCCTGGTCATGATGGATATCCACACTGCCGGTCCATGCCTGATGCGGCAGGCAGGCGGTAAGCCGGTCCAGATTCTGCCGCTGCTCGGCGGGGCTGAAATCGGTGCTTTCATCATGCCACACCGCGCTGGCGCCCAGGCTGTGGGTCTGGTAGCCGGGGCTGGCGGGCGTCAGGTAGCCGTCATAGCAGAGCACCTGTTTCAGGGCGTTCAGCGCCGGTACGGCGGGAATATGGCTCACCTGCCCGCGCACGCTGGTGAGGGGCAGGGCGCTGGTGAACGGCCACTGCAGCAAATGATGGCCGTTGGCCAGCACCACCACGGCATGATTGGCCAAGACGCCGTGGGAGAACCGCAATTGCCAGCCGGTGGCGGTGGGCTCCAAACGTTCTGCACGGTGCCCGTAATGGATACTCATGCCGTATTGCCGGCCCCTTTCCACTATACCGGCTATCAGCTGCGCCGGATTGAGCCAGCCCCCCTGGGGATAGGTGATGCCGCCGGTACCGGTAGCCAGTCCGGTCAGCTGCTCCATCTCCCCGTTCTCCACGCCGCGCACCAGGGTTTCGGGCAAACCCAGCGCCAGGATGTCGCGCAGCTTGCGGGCGCTGCGCGAATCATAGGCCAATTGCGTTACGCCGCACCATTGATGTTCAAACGAAATGCCCTGGCGCGCGAATTCCCGGTAGCAGCGACTGGCGAAGGGGAACGCGGCGGCGAAAAATTGCGTCAGCGCCTCGTCCTCAATATTGAGCAAGGGATACAACGCGCCCTGGCGGTTGCCGGAGGCGCCCATAGCCAGGGCGTCGTCGGCGCAATAGAGGGTAACCCTTGCTCCGCGCCGCTGCAATGCCGCTGCGCATAACGCGCCGGCAATACCGCCGCCGACTATCGCCACTTCCTGCGGCTCGGCCGGACTGTGCCGGTGATACCAGGGCGTGCCGTTGATCCGGGGGGCGACGGTAGAAAGCTGTCCGGACAGCATTTCCCGTTTTTGACCGAAACCCGTCAGCTTGTCGACCTTGAATCCCGCCGCCTGCAATCCCCGCCGGACGAACCCGGCGGCGGTAAACGTGGCAAAAGTTCCCTGCGGCCCGGCCAGGCGTGCCATGGCCTGAAAAAGCCTATCGCTCCACATGGCGGGATTTTTCGCCGGAGCAAAGCCATCAAGGAACCAGGCGTCCGCCTGGCCGTTCAGGCTGTCGTCCAGTCCCGGCAGTACTTCGTTCACCTCGCCGAACCACAGGTCCAGCGTCACCGCGCCGCCGTCCAGGATCAACCGGTGACAGCCGGCGATGGCCGGCGGCCATGATTCACGCAATGGGGATGCGTAATCGGCCAATTCCGGCCAGCGTTCGTGGGCCAGCGCCAGATCGGCGACCCGCAGAGGGAATTGCTCAACGCTGACGTAATGCAGCCGCCGCAGGATTGCGTCAGGATTGTCCCGGCGGAACCGATGGAATGCCTGCCATAGGGCCAGAAAATTCAGACCGGTGCCGAAACCGGTCTCCGCCACGGTAAAAGACGCCCGGCGATGCCCGGTAAAACGCGCTGGCAGGCCGTTGCCCCGCAGAAAAACATAGCGGGTTTCTTCCAGCCCGTCCTGATTGGAAAAGTAAACGTCATCAAATTGTCGGGATACAGGTGTACCCTGTTCGTTCCAATTAAGCACCGCATGGCCGATAGGGGCGGGATTCAAGGCGATAGCCTCATTTATCAAGGAGTGAAGCGATTCTAACCATGTGTGCTTCGGGGCGCAAATTTTGCAAACTTCGTCTGATCGGACTTGT
Source organism: Sodalis sp. RH15 (assembly GCF_047324255.1). Lineage (NCBI taxonomy): Bacteria > Pseudomonadati > Pseudomonadota > Gammaproteobacteria > Enterobacterales > Bruguierivoracaceae > Sodalis > Sodalis sp. RH15. The sequence goes on along the minus strand of NZ_CP178738.1, from coordinate 4,293,225 downwards.
TCAGCGTACAACTGTAAGCTAAAGTGCCACACAGAATCTCATATATAAATACAAGAGGTATTAAATGAAACGTGCAGTGATTACCGGCCTGGGAATTTTATCGAGTATCGGGAACGACCAGAAAGAAGTTCTGTCCTCCCTGCAACAAGGCCGCTCCGGAATCACTTTCTCTCAGGAATTGAAGGATTCGGGCATGCGCAGCCATGTCTGGGGCAATATCAAACTCGATACTACCGGGCTCATCGATCGGAAAATTGCACGCTTTATGAGTGATGCTTCAATTTATGCTTATCTCTCCATGGAACAGGCAATCCAGGACTCCGGACTGAGTCCCGAAGACGTTTCCAACGACCGCACCGGCCTTATCGTGGGTTCCGGCGGCGGTTCGCCGCGTAATCAGGTGGCCGGTTCGGACGGTATGCGCGCTCGCGGCCTGCGCGGCGTCGGCCCCTATATGGTTACCAAAGCCATGGGTTCCGGCGTGTCCGCCTGTCTGGCGACGCCGTTTAAAATCCGCGGCGTCAACTACTCCATCAGTTCCGCCTGCTCCACGTCTGCTCATTGCATCGGCAATGCGGTGGAAATGATCCAGTTGGATAAGCAGGATGTGGTTTTTGCCGGCGGCGGTGAAGAGCTGTGCTGGGAAATGGCCTGTGAATTCGACGCCATGGGCGCGCTGTCCACCCGCTATAATGAAACCCCCGCCAGAGCCTCGCGCACCTATGACGTCAATCGCGACGGTTTCGTCATCGCCGGCGGCGGCGGCATTGTAGTGGTGGAAGAGCTGGAGCATGCGCTGGCCCGCGGTGCGCATATCTATGCCGAAGTGATCGGCTACGGCGCCAATTCCGACGGTGCCGATATGGTGGCGCCGTCCGGGGAAGGGGCGATTCGCTGTATGAAAATGGCGCTGAAAAATGTCGATACGCCCATTGACTACCTGAATGTCCACGGTACATCTACCCCGGTAGGGGATGTGAAAGAGCTGTGGGCCATTCGCGAAACCTTCGGCAGCAAGCAGCCGGCGTTTTCATCCACCAAAGCCATGACCGGTCATTCGCTGGGGGCGGCGGGGGTGCATGAAACCATTTTTACCCTGCTGATGCTGGAGCATAATTTTATTGCGCCGAGCATTAATATCGAGGAGCTTGATCCCCAGGCGGAAGGCATGAATCTTATCACCGAGCCCACCGAACGCCGATTGACCACCGTGATGACCAACAGCTTTGGTTTTGGCGGCACTAACGCCACATTGGTGATGCGTAAATATCAATAAACCGGTCGGCTTTCCTCCACCGGCATCAAACCTAAACCACCTGGATACCGTCACCGGTCGAAGGTGGTTTTTTGTTATGGCAGGAACAATCGCCCGGCGCTAAATCAGCAGCCAAATCAGCACTAATACCGCCAGCAGCGCCAGCACCACCGCCCAGCGGCTTTTGGCGATACCCACGGTGTGTTCCCTCGGTTCGGTGGCGATCAGGGGATTCATGGCCGGTTGCAACAGGCGACCGTCGGCGGTTTGGTGTTGGCTTTGGGTACGCGACAGGCGGTAGATAAACAGGAACTGCATCACCGCGCTGACCTGGGCGGGCGTCAGCACGCTTTGCGCGGTGGCGTTGAAATGCTGCAGGCAGTAGGCTTCAATCGCCTGCTGCTCATCGCTGCTGGTGGGCTGTTTCAGGGTGGCCTGTACCGTTGCCAGGGTGGGGGAGGCTTGTTGTGACAGTGTCACATGGCCCTGGACAAACTGCATCAGCAGGGGAAAATGGCGAGCCGGAATGGGATCGCCGGCCTTCAACCCCATCATGGTCATCAGGCTCTGCCAGGTATCCGTCGGCGATTCGCCGGTTACCGCCGCCAGCCGGATGACTTGCTGATTCAAAGCACTGTGCTCGGCGGGCAGCAGGGTCCGGTCCGAGATGGCGGCCTGCTGCGGTTTGGGAATGTCCAGCCGGCCCTGTTGCAACAGTTCCACTACCTGCTGCATCTGTTCGGGATCCAGCTGGCTCAGGACGGTATGGCCGAACTCCCGCCGGATATAATCGCTCACCGCCTGGCGGTTGTTGCCCTGTGGCAGCAGGTCGGTTAACTGTTGCATCAACTGCCGCCCGGCATGGGTCTGCTGCGCCTGATCGAGACGCCCTTGCAGCAATTGTTCCGCGGGCAGGAATTGACCTGAGGTCAGTTCCCCCTCGCCGGGTATATTCAGCTGATGGCGCAGAGCGGCCCAGATTTCGGGCGACTTGCTGCTGCTCAGCGCCATGATTTTGACTATCAGCCGTTCAAGCGCGGTGCGTTGCGCGGTGCTGAGCGGGCTGTCAGCGTCCCGCACAACAGACGGAGCGCCCATCCGACCCTGTGGCTGTTCCCCCGGTACCGGGTTGCCGGGACCTTGTACAGGTTGCATATGACTCATCCTTTCGTAGAGAGGGTTGCTGCCATTCAACCCGGTCATATCGGCGGGCGTCTGAAAATAGTGCGGCGAATAATAACAAGTCGCACAATTATAGGGTAGCAGCAAGCGTCAGGAAGGCATTTTCTGCTGTTAATGGGTGCGGCGTCGAAAAAAAAACCGCTTCATGCAGCGTTCTCGGTAACAGGTTGTGCTGAAATTTTGCATGTTAGCATTGGGTTTCCATGGCTTTCAGTGGCAGAATATTCTCCTTTTTTATATTCAATGACAGCCTGTTCATGGCTGACGGAGCCCGATGTGGAAATCCTGGTGGACGAAAACATGCCTTACGCCCAAGAGCTGTTCAGCCGGTTAGGGGAGGTGCGGCCGGTTGCCGGGCGTCACATCACCGCCGAGGAGCTGCGGGAGGCCGACGCGCTGATGGTGCGCTCCGTTACGCCGGTGAACGCCGGCCTGCTGCAGGGCAGCGGGGTGAAATTTGTCGGCACCGCCACCGCGGGCACCGATCATGTGGACGAGGAGTGGCTTACCGGCGCCGGTATCGGCTTTTCCGCGGCGCCGGGCTGTAACGCGGTGGCGGTGGTTGAGTACGTTTTTTCCTCGCTGCTGTGGCTGGCGGAGCGGGACGGATTTGCCCTGAAGGATAAAACCATCGGCATTATCGGGGCGGGCAATGTCGGCGGCCGGTTGAACCGTCGTTTAATGTCACTGGGCGTACGTACCCTGGTGTGCGACCCGCCCCTGGCCGCCAGCGGCGGCGCCGGTCCGTTTTACCCGCTGGAAAAACTGGTGGCGCAAGCGGATGTGCTGACCTTCCACACGCCGCTGAACCGTTCCGGGCCCTATCAGACCTGGCATCAGGTGGACGATGAGCTGCTGGCGGCCCTGCCGGACGGACGGATCCTGGTTAATGCCTGCCGCGGCGGGGTGGTGGATAATGCCGCCCTGCTGGCCGCCCTGGAACGGGGCAAGAAGCTGAGCGTTATCCTGGATGTCTGGGAACCGGAGCCGGCGCTGTCTCTGCCGCTGCTTGGCCGGGTGGATATCGGCACGCCCCATATCGCCGGCTACTCTCTGGAAGGCAAAGCGCGCGGCACCACCCAGGTTTACGAGGCTTACAGCCAATTTCTCGGCACGCCGATGCATGCCCCGCTGGAGCGGCTGCTGCCGGCTCCGGCGGTTGAACGGGTGCGGATACACGGGCCCGTGGACGAAGGGATGCTAAGGCGGCTGGCGCATCTGGTGTATGATGTGCGCCGCGATGACGCGCCGCTGCGGCGCCAAGCGGCCGTGCCGGGAGAATTCGATCGGCTGCGCCGGCAGTATCAGGAGCGCCGCGAGTGGTCGTCGCTGCGGGTGGAAAGCGATGACCCCGTCAGTATCGGTCTGTTACGGGATCTCGGTTTTAACGCCGTCCCCGCGGATTCTTAACCTTTCTGGAGAACATCATGTCTGACGGCTGGAATATCGCCCTACTGGGTGCGACGGGCGCAGTGGGTACTGCGTTGCTGGAATTATTGCAGGAACGGCAGTTTCCGGTAGGGGAACTCTATTTATTGTCCAGTGAGCGAAGCGCCGGCGAGACGCTGCGTTATGACGGCAAAAGCTATTTGGTGGGAGATGCCGCGCAGTTCGACTGGTCGCAGGCGCAGCTGGCGTTTTTTATCGCCGGCAGCGCCGCCAGCGCAAGCTATGCCGATCAGGCCGCGGCGGCGGGCTGCCTGGTTATCGACAGCAGCGGCCTGTATGCCCTCGAGCCGGATGTGCCGCTGGTGGTGCCCGGCGTGAACGACCAGGTGCTGGCGGACTATCGCAACCGCAACCTGGTGGCGGTGGCGGACAGTTTGACCAGTCAGCTGTTGCTGGCCATCAAGCCCTTGACCGAACAGGCCGGGTTAGCGCGTCTGAATGTGGTAAACCTGCTGTCGGTGTCCGGGCAGGGCAAATCGGCGGTGGACGCCCTGGCAGGGCAGAGCGCGCGTTTACTGAACGGGCTGCCCACCGAACCGGGATTTTTCAGCCGGCAGCTGGCCTTTAATCTGCTGCCGCTGTTGCCGGATGAAGAGGGCAGCGTGCAAACCGAGCGTCGCCTGGTGGACGAGGTCCGCAAGATATGGCTGGACGAAGGGCTGCCCATTTCAGTGGGTACGGTCCAGGCCCCGGTGTTTTACGGCCACGCGCAAATCGTGCATATGGAAACCCAGCGTCCCATGGGGGCGGGGGAGGCTCGCGATTTGCTGGACAGCGGTGAACATCTGAGCGTCAGCGAAGAGCAGGATTACCCTACCCAGGTGGAGGATGCGTCCGGACAGGTGCAACTGAGCATCGGCTGTTTGCGCAACGATTACGGCATGCCGGATTTGCTGCAATTCTGGTCGGTGGCGGATAATGTCCGCTTCGGCGGCGCGCTGATGGCGTTGCTCACCGCGGAGTTTCTGGTAACGGAGTATTTGAATTAATGTCGCAGGCGGTATCGGGATTCGCCTCGGCGCCGATGAAAATCGCGCTGGGCATTGAGTACGACGGCAGCCGTTTTTACGGCTGGCAACGGCAGCAGGAGGTGGTCAGCATCCAGGCTTGCCTGGAACAGGCCTTGTCCAAGGTGGCGGACGAACCGGTGACGGTGTTTTGCGCCGGTCGCACCGATGCCGGCGTGCACGCCACCGGCCAGGTGGTGCATTTTGAAACCCGCGCCCGTCGCGAGGATGCCGCCTGGACCCTGGGAGTGAACGCCAATTTGCCGGCGGACGTGGCGGTGCGCTGGGTGTCCGGCGTGGCGGCGGAATTTCACGCGCGTTTTAGCGCCACGGCCCGCCGTTATCGCTATATTATTTATAATCATCCTTATCGCCCGGCCATATTGTCCCGCGGCGTGACGCATTTTTATCATCAGCTGGATGAACATAAAATGGAACGGGCCGGGCGCTGCCTGCTGGGAGAGCATGATTTCACGTCGTTTCGCGCCATGCAGTGCCAATCCCGCACCCCGTGGCGCAATGTTAAACATTTAACGGTCACCCGTCAGGGCGCTTATGTGGTGGTGGATATTAAAGCGAATGCTTTCGTGCATCATATGGTTCGTAATATTGTAGGCAGCCTAATGGAAGTGGGGTGCGGGCGCCAGGGGGAGGGCTGGATTGAAGAGCTGCTGGCGGCCCGCGACAGAACCCTGGCGGCGGCCACCGCCAAAGCGGAAGGCTTATATTTGGTGGCGGTGGATTATCCGGCGAGCTTTGCTTTGCCCGTGCCGGCCTTGGGACCGTTGTTTTTGGCGGAATAACATTTTATTGATACCTTTTTCGCGTCCGGGGACGGTTATATATGGAATTGATCCATTTTGTCGTAGATTTTATCTTGCATATTGACGTTCATTTGGCGGAGCTGGTGGCGCAGTACGGCATCTGGATTTATGCCATCCTGTTTTTGATTCTGTTTTGCGAAACCGGCCTGGTGGTGACGCCTTTTTTACCGGGAGACTCGCTGTTGTTCGTCGCCGGCGCGCTGGCCGCCCTGCCGTCCAACAGCCTGGATGTGCATCTGATGGCGCTGTTGATGGCCTGTGCGGCGGTGCTGGGGGATGCGGTCAACTACACCATCGGACGGCTGTTCGGCGAAAAGCTGTTCAGCCGTCCCGATTCCAGGATTTTCCGCCGCAGCTATCTGGATAAAACCCACGGGTTTTATGCCCGCCACGGCGGCAAAACCATTATCCTGGCCCGTTTTGTGCCAATCGTCCGCACCTTCGCGCCGTTTGTGGCCGGCATGGGACATATGTCATATCGTCATTTCGCCCTGTTCAACATTGTCGGCGGCGTGTTATGGGTTGCCCTGTTCACCTATGCCGGCTATCTGTTCGGCGATTTGCCGGTGGTGCAGAGTAATCTTAATTTACTGATTGTGGCCATTATCGTACTGTCCGTATTGCCCGGTCTGATAGAAGTGTGGCGGCACCGGCGGGCCGCACGGCGAGGATAATGCGCTTTTTACCGCTGCGTTAGGCGTGAATTATACGCATCGGGCAGAGTTTTCTATCCCAACTCGTTGGCGGTTATGGTTTAATGGGCAACATTTTCAAAGACCATTCCTTTCCCCTGCGGAAGATGGCGGCGAATGTTATGCCCGCTCAGTGGTCTTACTATGAATAGCGGACTGGCGCTTGCCAGGTTCAGACAGAAAGGTTATCGATGAGCTGGATTGAACGAATTCTCAATAAGAGCACTATCACCCCGGCGCGCAGGGCGAATATCCCTGAAGGCGTCTGGACGAAATGCGATAGCTGCGGCCAGGTTTTATATCGTGCGGAGCTTGAGCGCAACCTGGAGGTTTGTCCCAAATGCGATCACCATATGCGTATGACCGCGCGCGCGCGTTTGCTCTCCTTCCTGGATAAAGGCAGCGAAGTGGAGCTGGGCAGCGAGCTCGAACCGCGGGACATTCTCAAATTCAAAGATTCGAAAAAATACAAGGATCGCCTGGCGGCGGCCCAGAAGGCCACCAACGAAAAAGACGCCCTGGTGGTCATGAAAGGCTCGTTATACGGTATGCCGGTGGTGGCCGCGTCGTTTGAATTTGCCTTTATCGGCGGCTCCATGTCGTCCGTGGTGGGCGCGCGTTTCGTCCGGGCGGTGGAGCAGGCGCTGGAAGACGAATGTCCGCTGATCTGTTTTTCCGCCAGCGGCGGCGCCCGCATGCAGGAAGCGCTGCTGTCGCTGATGCAAATGGCGAAGACCAGCGCCGCCCTGGCAAAACTGCGGGCCCGGCGTTTACCCTATATTTCCGTGATGACCGATCCCACCATGGGCGGCGTTTCGGCAAGCCTGGCCATGCTCGGCGATCTGAACGTCGCCGAACCGAAAGCGCTGATAGGCTTCGCCGGTCCGCGGGTGATAGAGCAGACGGTACGGGAAAAATTGCCGGCCGGTTTCCAGCGCAGCGAGTTCCTGCTGGAAAAAGGGGCTATCGACATGATCGTGCGCCGGCCGGAGCTGCGCCTGAAACTGGCCGGTCTGCTGGCCAAATTTACCCACCGGCCCCAGCCGGAAGCCACCCATATGCCGGAGCCGCGACAAGAATTCATTCCCGAGGAGCATCAGGACGGGGTATAACCGGGACTCAGCCCGCCGCTGCAATCGGTCCGGGGCTTTTTAGTAAATCAGTACAGTCAATGAACGGGACGTATGGAAAAGCTTCTTACTCCTCAAGCCACGTCGCCGCTGGCCGCGTGGCTTTATTACCTTGAGCGCCTGCATGCCAAAACCATCGACCTGGGCCTGGAACGGGTAGGTTCGGCGGCTGCCCGCCTGCTGTTGCTGCGGCCCGCGCCGTGGGTTTTCACCGTGGCGGGCACCAACGGCAAAGGCACCACCTGCCGTCTGCTGGAAACGATTTTGCAGGCCGCGGGCTATAGCGTCGGCGTCTACAGCTCGCCTCATATGCTGCATTATGCCGAACGGGTGCGTATCCGCGGCGAAGAATTGCCCGAAGCGCGGCACAGCGAGGCCATGGCGGCTATTGAGTCCGGCCGCGGCGACATCTCCCTCAGCTATTTCGAATTCGGCACCCTGGCGGCCCTGTGGCTGTTTAAACAGGCGCGTCTGGACGTGGTTATCCTCGAGGTCGGGCTGGGCGGACGCCTGGACGCTACCAATATCGTCGATGCGGATGTGTCGGTCATCACCAGCATCGGTCTTGACCACACTGAATTATTGGGACCGGATCGCGAAAGCATCGGCCGGGAAAAGGCCGGCATCCTGCGCGGCGGCAAACCGGCGGTAATCGGTGAGCCGGACCGTCCGTCCTCTATCGACCTCTACGGACAAACCGTGGGGGCGAAGCTGTACTGCCGCGATCGCGACTGGTGGTATGAACGCAATGAGGACAGCTGGTGCTGGCGTGACGAAGAAGTTTCATACACCGGCCTGCCGCTGCCGACGATTCCGCTGGCCAATGCCGCCACCGCCCTGGCCGCCCTGCGGCGTTCGTCTCTCAAGTACGACGAGGCGGCCATCCGCCGTGGACTCGAGACGGCGTCCCTGCCGGGCCGTTTCCAGATTGTGCGGCGGCATCCTTTATGTATCCTCGACGTGGCGCATAATCCCCATGCCGCCGGCTATTTGTCCGCCCAGCTCTCGCAGCTGGCGGTAGCGGGCAAAGTCCGGGCGGTGGTGGGCATGCTGGCCGACAAGGATATTCCCGCTACCCTGGACTGCCTGCGCGGACAGGTGGACGAATGGTACTGCGCCGGCCTGGACGGGCCGCGCGGCGCCAGCGCGGCTCAGGTAGCGGCCCATCTGGACAGGGCGCGCCGGTTCGACGACGTGGTCGATGCCTGGCGCCAGGCGCTGCAGGACGCCGATCCGGCGGACTGCATACTGGTGTTCGGGTCGTTTCATACCGTTGCGCCGGTCCTGGCGGTGGTTAACGCGGAGAAACAACGTGGCGAGTAAATTTCAAAACCGCCTGGTGGGCACCATTATCATCGTCGCGCTGGGAGTGATAGTGCTGCCGGGCCTGCTGGACGGCAAAAAGAAGCATTATCAGGATGAATTCGCCGCCATCCCCCTGGTGCCCAAACCGGGGGATACCGATGAAACCGAGGTGTCTCCCCAGGCCAACCAGGCGTTGCCCAGCCAGCCGCCGGAAGGGGCGGGGGCTGCCGTGGAGCAGGCTAACAACGCCCCGGCAGGGGAGTCGCAGTCGGCGGCGCCGGTCCCCGATGCCCCGGAACAACCCGCCATTGTGGTGCCAAAGCCCAATGCGCCCGCCGCGCGTCAGGAGCAGGTGAAACCGGCGCCCCGTCCGGCGCAGGCCAAGCCGGCGGTGAAGCCGGAAAACAGACCGTCGTCCCCGGCGGCTCAAACGGCGCCGGCGAAACCCATCGCCAGACCGGAAAGCAAGCCGGCGCCCTCCGCGGAGGATACGGCGCCCAGGCCCGTGGCCGCGGCACCGAAACCCGCCACGCCGGCGCCGAAGCCCGAAGCACAGCAAACCACCGAGCAGGCGCCGAAGGGCCAGGCCTGGGTGGTACAGCTGGGGGCGTTGAAAAACGCCGCCAAGGTGACTGAAATCACCGCCAAGCTGAGGCTGTCGGGTTATCGGGTCTATACCGTGCCGTCCCAACCGGTGGCGGGCCAGATTACCCGGATCTTTGTCGGACCGGACGCCTCAAAGGATAAGTTGCAGGGCGCGCTGCCGGAAATGAATCAGTTAAGCGGCCTGAGCGGCCAGCTGCGTGCCTATCAGGTACGTTAACCGTGGGAGGCGCGGAGCAAAAATGCCGGCTTTTTCACCGTTCCGCTCTATCTTCCTGCGGCGGGCGGCTTTTTTTAATCGCCGTTATTTATTTAATGACAGGACGGAATTCCGGTGCGCAAACGTTTTCGTTTTCTGATAGAATTCGCCGCGAACCAGTTGTCGGGGCGGATTATCATGGGATGTACGCATGACTTGGGTTGATTATGTCATCATCGGCATCATTGCCTTTTCAGCCTTGGTAAGCCTGATTCGCGGGTTTATCCGGGAAGCGTTATCGTTAATAACCTGGGGATGTGCTTTTTTTGTCGCCAGCCACTATTATGTATATCTCGCAGTCTATTTTACCCGCTTTGAAGATCAGCTTGTTCGCAACGGTATCGCGATTGCCCTGTTGTTCGTGGCGACCCTGATAGTCGGGGCAATCGTCAATTACGTGATTGGCTCTTTGGTGGAGCGGACCGGGTTATCCGGCACCGACCGGGTGCTGGGGGTGTGTTTCGGCGCACTCAGGGGCATCTTGATCGTCGCGGCGATCCTGTTCTTTCTGGACACCTTCACCGGCTTTGCCCAAAGCGCTGACTGGCATCAGTCGGAGCTGATACCGCAGTTCAGCGGTATCATCAGATGGTTTTTTGACTATCTGGCAAGCACGTCGAGTTTTTTACCGAAGCATTAATCGCTCCGGTAACGCTGATGAGGAAATGACTACATGTGCGGTATTGTCGGTATCGCCGGTTTTATGCCGGTCAACCAGTCGATTTATGACGCGTTAACGGTGCTTCAGCATCGTGGGCAGGACGCCGCGGGCATCGTCACCATCGATGCATTGAACTGCTTTCGTTTGCGCAAAGCCAACGGCCTGGTGAAAGACGTCTTTGAAGCCCGGCATATGCAACGGCTGCAAGGCAACATGGGCATCGGCCATGTCCGTTATCCCACGGCCGGCAGTTCCAGCGCTTCCGAAGCCCAGCCCTTTTATGTCAATTCCCCGTTCGGCATCACCCTGGCCCACAACGGCAACCTGACCAATGCCCATGAGCTGCGTACCAAGCTGTTCGATAAAGGGCGCCGGCATATCAATACCACGTCCGATTCGGAAATTCTGCTGAACATTTTCGCCAGCGAATTGGACCGGTTTCCGGATTATCCCCTGGAAGCGGACAATATCTTTGCCGCCGTGGCCGCGACCCATCAGCAGATCCGCGGCGCGTATGCCGTGGTGGGAATGATCATCGGCCACGGGCTGGTGGCGTTCCGCGATCCCAACGGCATCCGTCCGCTGGTGATCGGCAAACGCACCCTGGCCGACGGACGCAACGAATATATGGTGGCGTCGGAAAGCGTGGCGCTGGATACCCTGGGTTTTGAATTCCTGCGCGATGTGGCTCCTGGCGAAGCGGTGTACATCACCGAAAAAGGCCAGCTGTTTACCCGCCAGTGCGCTGAAAACCCGCAGAACCATCCCTGCCTGTTTGAATATGTCTATTTCGCCCGCCCGGATTCTTTTATCGATAAAGTGTCCGTTTATAGCGCGCGGGTGCGCATGGGCCAGAAACTGGGTGAGAAAATCGCCCGCGAATGGGAAGATCTGGATATCGACGTGGTGATCCCGATTCCGGAAACGTCTTGCGATATCGCCCTTGAAATCGCCCGCATCCTGAATCTGCCCTATCGTCAGGGGTTTGTGAAAAACCGCTATGTCGGCCGGACGTTTATCATGCCGGGCCAGCAGGTTCGCCGCAAATCGGTGCGCCGCAAACTCAATGCCAATCGCGCCGAGTTCCGCGATAAGAATGTGCTGCTGGTGGATGACTCCATCGTCCGGGGCACCACCTCCGAGCAAATCGTGGAAATGGCGCGGGAGGCCGGGGCCCGAAACGTCTATCTGGCCTCCGCCGCGCCGGAAATCCGTTTTCCCAATGTCTACGGCATCGATATGCCCAGCGCCACCGAACTGATTGCCCACGGCCGCGAGGTGGATGAAATCCGCACGCTGATTGGCGCCGATGCGTTGATATTCCAGGATCTTAGCGACCTGGAACAGGCGGTGCGCGAGGATAACCCGGATATTGCGCAGTTTGAATCCTCGGTGTTCAACGGCATTTACGTCACCAAGGATGTGGATCAGCGCTATCTGGACTATCTGGAATCCTTGCGTAATGATGACGCCAAAGCGGTCCGGATGCAGAATGAAGTGGAAAATCTGGAAATGTATAACGAAGGTTGATCCACGCCTTCCCGGTGCATTGGCTTAAAGACTGCCCTACCATGCGGCATACCGTGCCGCCGGAGAGGGCAAAATTTCACGCACCCGGGCGGTTAAACGCTCCGGGTGTTTTTATTTAGGGCACACGCCATGGGGACAACTTCCGGTATGACGAAAAAACGACTGATTGTGGGCCTTACCGGGGCCAGCGGGGCAATCTATGGCGTACGGCTGCTGCAGGTGCTGAAATCGATTGAGGGTGTCGAGACCCATCTGGTGCTGAGCAACGCCGCGCGCCAGACTTTGGCGCTAGAAACCGATTATAGCGTGCGCGATCTGCAGGCCTTGGCTGACGAGGTGCACGACAGCCGCGATATCGCCGCCAGTATCAGTTCCGGTTCGTTTAAAACCGCCGGCATGGCGGTTCTGCCCTGCTCGATGAAAACCCTGTCCGCCATTGTCAACAGCTACACCGACGGCCTGTTGTCCAGGGCGGCGGACGTCGTATTAAAAGAACGCCGCACCCTGGTGCTCTGCGTGCGCGAAACGCCTTTGCATCTGGGCCACCTGCGCTTAATGACCGCCGCGGCGGAAATGGGGGCGGTAATCATGCCGCCGGTGCCGGCGTTCTATCACCGACCCTCTTCCCTACAGGATATTATCGATCAAACGGTTAACCGGGTGCTGGATCAATTTGACATTGAGCTTCCCCACGACCTGTTTGCCCGCTGGCAGGGTTCCTGAACCGCCGCCCCAGCTGGCCGACGGTTCCATTTTACGGCCTTGGCTTTTGCCGCGGACGCTGCCTGATGGCGCGTTCTTATAACATTGCACCAATAATGATCATGCTGTGTATAATCATGGTGCAAAGTGTGATGTCTTTTTAGGCAATCCGGAACCGGCTTGCGCTATCTCCGGTCAGGATGCCGTCGAAAAGGAGACGGGAAGGTCTCTTTACGCCGCCCCGGCTAGGGCGGCGGCGCCGATGATTAAAATGGCACGGAAAGTGCAGTTAATCAGCCTGAAAAGCCTGGAAAAGCCTGAAAACATCACAGGGTCTATCTAATTAAAAAAATTCAGAGGGTAATGTATGAATAAGCTGGTTAAAGTTCTTCCTCTTATATTGGCAATGGCTTACGCCGGAAGCGTTTTCGCGGCGGTACCAAAAAGCATCAAGATAGGCACCGATCCTACCTATGCCCCGTTTGAATCCAAGGATTCCAGCGGTCAGCTGGTGGGGTTCGATATCGATTTGGCGAAAGAACTTTGTAAGCGTATCCAAACAAAGTGCACCTTTGTGGAAAGTGATTTCGATGCCTTGATTCCCTCCTTGAAAGCCAAAAAAATCGATGCCATCATCTCCTCTTTGTCCATTACCGAAAAACGCCAGCAGGAAATTGATTTTACCGACAAACTGTATGCCGCCGATGCGCGCCTGATTGCCAAAGCCGGCACCAATATCACCCCGACGCTGGATTCCCTGAAGGGTAAACGCGTGGGCGTATTGCAGGGTTCGACCCAGGAAGCGTACGCCAACGCCAACTGGCAGCCCAAAGGTATCGATGTGGTGGCCTACGCGAACCAGGATCTGATTTATGCCGATCTTGCCGCCGGCCGTATCGATGTGGCGTTCCAGGATGAAGTGGCCGCCAGCGAAGGCTTCTTGAAACAGCCCGCGGGCAAAGGCTATGTTTTTGCCGGTCCGTCGGTGAAAGACGATAAATTCTTTGGCGTGGGTACCGGTATGGGCCTGCGTAAAGATGAAACGGATCTGAAAGCCGCGTTGAATAAAGCTTTTGCCGATATGCGCAAAGACGGCACATACGACAAGTTTGCCAAGAAATACTTTGATTTCGACGTTTACGGCGGTTAATCCTGTCATACGCGGTATGCCCGCCAGCGCTGCGGGCATATCTGTTTTTATCCTCCGCCAGGACAGGATATGATCGATGTTTTATGGCTACGCACAACTTATTTTTAACGGTGCCCTGGTCACCCTCGAACTGGCGATAAGCTCCGTTTTGCTCTCGGTGGTTATCGGTCTTTTCGGCGCGGGGGCAAAGCTATCCCAAAGCCGTGTGCTGACGGGCATCTTTGAAGGCTATACCACGCTTATCCGCGGCGTGCCCGATCTGGTGCTGATGCTGCTGATTTTCTACGGCCTGCAAATCGCCCTCAACAGCTTGACCGAGGCCGTGGGCATGGATCAGATCGATATCGATCCCATGTCGGCGGGCATCATCACCCTGGGCTTCATTTACGGTGCCTATTTCACCGAAACCTTCCGGGGCGCCTTCATGGCGGTGCCAAGAGGGCAAATAGAAGCGGCTACGGCCTTCGGCATGTCCAGCCGGCAAATTTTCCGCCGCATCATGTTTCCCGCCATGATGCGTTTTGCCTTGCCCGGCATCGGTAACAACTGGCAGGTTATCCTCAAAGCCACCGCCCTGGTGTCCCTGCTGGGCCTGGAAGACGTGGTGAAAACCACACAACTGGCCGGTAAAGGCACTTTCCATCCGTTCTATTTCGCTATTGTGGCCGGCGTGGTGTATCTGATATTTACCACGTTGTCTAACGGGGTTTTGCTGTGGCTGACGCGCCGCTACTCCCACGGTGTTAAAAAGGCCGAACTATGATTGAGATTCTTCAACAATACGGCCATGCATTATTGTGGAGCGACGGCTATCGTTTCACCGGTCTGGCCATTACCCTTTGGCTACTGGTTTCTTCGGTGGTCATGGGGGGGATACTGGCGGTTTTTCTGGCGGTCGCGCGGGTATCGCCGCTGCCGTGGCTCCGGTTTCCGGTTTGGCTGTTTACCTATATCTTTCGCGGTACGCCGCTTTATGTACAGTTGCTGGTGTTCTATTCCGGCATGTACAGTCTGGACTTTATCCGCGGCACGGAGTTCCTCAATACGTTTTTTCGCAGCGGCCTGAACTGTACCGTCCTGGCCTTGACCCTCAATACCTGCGCCTATACCACGGAAATTTTCGCCGGATTTATCCGCGGCGTGCCCAGCGGCGAAATCGAGGCGGCCCGGGCCTATGGCTTTACCTGGTTCAAGCTCTATCGCTGCATCATTCTGCCTTCGGCCCTGCGTTCGGCCATTCCGGCGTACAGCAATGAAGTGATCCTGATGCTCCATTCCACGGCGCTGGCGTTTACCGCCACCGTGCCCGACGTGCTGAAAATCGCCCGGGATATCAATGCGGCGACTTACCAGCCGTTTTATGCGTTCGGCATTGCGGCGGTGATATATTTGATGATCTCTTTCGTGCTGATCGGGTTGTTCAAACAGGCGGAAAAACGCTGGCTGCGACACGTTAAGCCGCAATAATCCCTAAGGCGCTGACTATGGGTAACGATATGCAAGACACTAAGTTATTGATTCAAGAATTGCACAAGCGCTATGGGGATCAGGAAGTCCTCAAGGGGGTTTCCCTGGAAGCGCGGGCAGGGGATGTCATCAGCATTATCGGATCCTCCGGATCCGGTAAAAGCACGTTTTTACGCTGTATCAATTTCCTGGAAAAGCCCAGCGAAGGGTCTATCAGCGTCAATAACGTCGATATCCACATGGTGCGCGACCATGACGGCCAGCTCAAGGTTTTCGATAAAAAGCAGCTGCAGCTGCTGCGTACCCGTCTGACCATGGTATTTCAGCATTTCAACCTGTGGAGCCACATGACGGTGCTGGAAAATGTCATGGAAGCGCCGGTGCAGGTGCTGGGCCTGAGCAAACGGGAAGCCCATGACCGGGCGGTCCGCTACCTGGATAAAGTGGGTATAGACGAGCGCGCCCGGGCGAAATATCCCATCAATCTCTCCGGCGGACAGCAGCAGCGTGTTTCCATTGCCCGCGCGCTGGCGATGGAGCCCGATGTACTGCTGTTTGACGAACCGACGTCCGCGCTCGATCCCGAACTGGTGGGGGAAGTACTGCGCATCATGCAAAAACTGGCGGAGGAGGGTAAAACCATGGTGGTGGTGACCCATGAAATGGAATTTGCCCGGCACGTCTCTAGTCACGTGATTTTCCTGCATCAGGGGGTTATCGAAGAGGAGGGGCCTCCGGCCGAGGTGTTCGGTAATCCGAAAAGCCCGCGCCTGCAGCAGTTCCTTTCCGGCGCGCTGAAATAACGTCCCGGCGGCGCGGCTAGGCCGCCGAGGCGACGATCTCTTCGAGGGCGGCGCGCAGCTCGCTGTAGCGGAAGACAAACCCGGCCTGCTCCAAGCGTTTAGGCACGGCGCGCTGTCCCCCCAGTACCAGGGTCGCGCCTTCTCCCAGCAGCAGTTTAACCGCTCTCGCCGGCGCGCGCATCACCGCAGGCCGGTGCAATACTTCGCCAAGCGTCGCGGCAAACTGTTCGTTATGCACCGGATAGGGGGATACCAGGTTAAACGGACCCCGCAGATTATCCGTGGTGAGCAAAAACAGCAGGGCATTGACCATATCCTCGATATGAATCCAGGATAAAAATTGGCGTCCGTCGCCCACCGGCCCCCCCAGCCCCATTTTAAACAGCGGCAACAGTTTGCTCAGCATGCCGCCGTCATGAGCCAGCACCACGCCGGTGCGTGACAGGCACACCCGGGTTTTGTCGCTTTGCGCCGCCAGCGCCAGGGCCTCCCAGCGTTCGCACAGGGTATGGGAGAACTCATCCGCCGGCGGCTCGTCTTCGGTGACCAGTATTTGATCCTGATTGCCGTAAAAGCCGGCGGCGGACCCGGAGATAAAGACCGAGGGCGGATTATCGCTTTGGTTTATCAACTGGCTGAGCCGCTCGGTAATATCCCAGCGGCTGCGGCACAGCAGGTCCTTTTGTTCCGGAGTCCAGCGTTTTTCCGCAATGGACTCGCCGGCCAGATTGATAACCGCATCGAACTCATTCAGGTTGCCGCAGGACGTAAGGGAAGTAAGCGTGGTAATATGCGAGCCCAGTTTTTGATGGGCGCGGGGCGCATCGCGGGTCAACACCGTAATCCGATGTGATAACGCCAGCAGTCTGACTATCAGATGCCGCCCGATCAATCCGGTTCCTCCGGTAATCAATATCTTCATCTTCGCTCTCCTGTCGCACCGGTGCTGCCATACCGTTATGGTTCAATCATAGGACATATTGCGGCAGAAATGAGTGCTTCGTCACCGCTAATTGAGAATTTAGCGACTGCCCGGCGGGAAAAAGCGACCGCCGATCAGGTAAATGACGCGTTCCGGCAGGGGACGAAACGCGAGGGAGATGTTTTATCTGGTTGCCAGCCGGTACGCCCGTTCCACCGCGGGGCGGGATTTGATAAGGTCGAACCAGCGCTGCACCGCAGGATAGTCCGCCAGATCGATGCGCTGACGCTGATGGGACGCCGCCCAGGGATAGGTGGCGATATCGGCTATGCTGTAGTGCTCGCCGGCCAGGTAGGGATGTTGCTGCAACTGCCGGTTGAGAACACCATACAGCCGCGCGGTTTCCACCTGGTAACGTTCAATGGCATAGGGCACCGGCTTGGGGGCGAAGTGATTGAAATGGTGGTTTTGCCCCAGCATCGGACCGAATCCCGCCGCTTGCCAGAACAGCCACTGCAGAGTGGATTGCCGCTCCCGAAGATCCTTTGACAGCAATAAGCCGCTTTTTTCCGCCAGATAAAGCAAAATGGCGCCGGATTCAAACAGGCTCAGCGGCTCGCCGCCGTCGGCGGGATCACGGTCCACAATGGCCGGAATCTTGTTGTTGGGGGATATGGCGAGAAATGCCGGGGAAAACTGTTCATTTGCCGAGATATTAATGGGGTGAATCTGATAAGGCAGGCCGGTTTCTTCTAAAAAAAGGGTGATTTTATGGCCGTTAGGGGTAGGGGCGTAATACAGGTCAATCATATTTCCTCCTTGTCGCCGTGTATTGACATCAACGCTAGACACTCTAAAACAAATATCCCTGGAACGCATCCTAAAGGCATTCACAACCGAATCGTTACCCGGTCCGAGAAGTTTGTTAAGCTAGGCCATAATAACTGTCTTGTCCTGTCATCAAGCGTGAGGAGAGGTAAATGAAACTGCTGTTCGCCGCCGATATACACGGTTCCCTGGCCGGCGCCAGGCAAATGCTGGCCGCCTATGACGCCAGCCGGGCCGATTGGCTGATACTGCTGGGGGATCTGCTTTATCACGGCCCGCGCAACGCGCTGCCGCAAGAGTATCGCCCGGCGGATGTGGCTGCCCTGTTGAATAATTACTCTGACCGGATTATCGCGGTCCGCGGCAATTGCGACAGCGAAGTCGACCAGATGCTGCTGAACTTCCCCATTACCGCTCCATGGCAGCAGGTGTTGCTGGAGCGGACCCGGCTGTTTTTAACCCATGGCCATTTGTATAATCCCGACGCCCGTCCGCCGATGCGCCAGGGCGATGTACTGGCCTACGGCCATACCCATATTCCCCAGGCCGCAGAAGCCGAGGGGATAATCTGCTTTAATCCCGGGTCGGTAAGTTTGCCCAAGGGCGGCTTTCCCCCCAGCTACGGCCTGCTGGAAAACGGCACTTTGCGGGTAGTTTCATTGGAAACGAGCGAAACTATTGCGCAAGTCGCGATTAACCACTAATTTATGACGGATCTCGGTAGGATTTTTTTTCAAATTTTTACAAAAGGTGCGCGGCTCTTCCGCGTCTTATAACAAGGGATTCGAAAGATGGTGCAACAGAGTCAGGCTGCGGGTATTGAATGGGTTGACATCGTCAACGAAGAGAATGAGGTCATTGCCCAGGCCAGCCGTCAGCAGATGCGCGCCGAACGCCTGCGCCATCGTGCCAGCTATATCGTGGTTCATGACGGCGCCGGCAATATCCTGGTGCAGCGCCGTACCGAGACCAAGGATTTCTACCCCGGTTATCTTGACGCCACCGCCGGCGGCGTGGTGCAAAGCGGCGAGAATATGCTGGAATCGGCCCGCCGCGAAGCGGAGGAAGAACTGGGCATCGCCGGCGTTCCTTTTGCCGAGCACGGCGTATTCTACTTTGAAAACGAGCATTGCCGGGTATGGGGCGCGCTGTTCAGCTGCGTTTCCCATGGTCCTTTCGCCCTGCAGGCCGAGGAAGTGGAAGCGGTGAAATGGCTGCGTCCGGAAGAGATCACCGCCCGCTGCGATGAGTTTACCCCAGACTCGCTCAAAGCCCTTTCCCTGTGGATGAGCCGCAATAACCAGCAAAGCCACGGCAAGCCCCTCACCCCTTCCCCGACGCAGGAAAGGCCCGCCGACCAATAACCGTCGCCGATCGCGCAGCGAACCTGTAAAAGGGAGAGCGTGCTGATGGGGTCGAGGCGGGCGTGGTTTTACCGCCCGCCGGAGCGCCCCACAGCGCGGTAGGCCCGCAATCGCCGATCGCGCAGCGAACCTGTTGAGGGAACGCCCGGCAAAAAAAAGCCGGCTTGCGCCGGCATCATGTCATGGCAACTGCGTTTACTTGCCTTCAGCCTGTTTTGACTGAATGGCGGTCAGGGCGACGGTATAAACGATATCGTCCACCAGGGCGCCGCGGGACAGATCGTTCACCGGCTTGCGCATGCCTTGCAGCATCGGCCCGATGGAGATAAGGTCGGCGGAACGCTGAACCGCTTTGTAGGTAGTGTTGCCGGTGTTCAAATCCGGGAAGATGAACACGGTGGCTTTACCGGCTACCGGCGAATTCGGCGCCTTGGACAGCGCCACATCGGCCATAATGGCCGCATCGTACTGCAGCGGACCGTCGATCACCAGATCAGGACGTTTTTCCTTGGCCAGACGGGTGGCTTCGCGCACTTTTTCCACATCGCTGCCGGCGCCGGAGGTGCCGGTGGAGTAGGAAATCATCGCCACGCGGGGTTCGATACCGAAAGCGGCGGCGGAGTCGGCGGACTGAATGGCGATTTCAGCCAGTTGTTCCGCGGTGGGATCCGGGTTGATGGCGCAGTCGCCGTAAACCAGAACCTGTTCCGGCAGCAGCATAAAGAACACCGAGGATACCAGCGAACTGCCCGGGGCGGTCTTGATCAACTGCAGCGGCGGACGAATGGTGTTGGCGGTGGTATGGACCGCGCCGGAAACCAGCCCGTCCACTTCCCCCTGTTCCAACATCAGGGTGCCCAGCACAACGTTGTCTTCCAACTGTTCGCGCGCTACCACTTCAGTCATGCCTTTGCTCTTGCGCAGCTCAACCAGACGCGGCACATAACGCTCACGGGCGACTTCCGGATCGATGATTTCGATGCCCTTGCCCAGTTCCACGCCCTGCACGGCGGCCACGCGATGGATTTCATCCGGGTTGCCCAGCAACACGCAGTGAGCAATACCGCGTTCGGCACAAATGGCTGCGGCTTTGATGGTGCGGGGTTCATCCCCTTCCGGCATCACGATACGTTTGCCGGCCGCGCGGGCCAGTTCGGTAAGCTGATAGCGGAAAGCAGGCGGTGACAGGCGGCGTGAGCGTTCGGAGCTGGCGGTCAGGGATTCTATCCACGTATTGTCGATATGGCCGGCCACGTAGTTAGCCACTTTTTCCACACGGCTATGGTCGTCAGCGGGGACTTCCAGGCTAAAGCTTTGCAGATTAAGGGACGTCTGCCAAGTATTGGTATTGACCTTGAACATCGGCAAGCCGGTCTGGAATGCGCGTTCGCACAGGCTGTTGATGGTGGGATCGATTGTATAGCCCCCGGTCAGCAGGATGGCGCCCAGTTCCACACCGTTCATGGCCGCCAGACAGGCCGCCACCAGGACATCGGGACGGTCGGCGGAGGTCACCAGCAGCGAACCCGGACGGAAATGTTCCAGCATATTCGGCAGGCTGCGGGCGCAGAACGTTACTGATTTGACGCGGCGGGTCTGGATATCCCCTGCATGGATAATGGTGGCGCCCAGATGCTTGGCCATATCAATGGCGCGCACGGCGATCAGTTCAAAACTCCAGGGTACGACACCCAGTATCGGTAAAGGAGTGTTGTCGAACAGCTGCTTGACATCGATATTGGTGACGCTGGCCTTGCTGGAGTCGTCGAATATTTCGGACAAATCAGGACGGGTCCGGCCCTGTTCGTCCACCGGCGCGTTCAGCTTGTTGACGATAACGCCGATGATGTTTTTATTCTTGCTGCCGCCGAAGCTGGAACGGGCCAGTTCAATCCGTTCTTTCAGCTGATCGGGAGAATCATTGCCCAATGACAGCACAAAAACGATTTCCGCATTCAGGGTTTTGGCGATTTCATAGTTCAGCGCGTTGGCGAATTGATGCTTGCGGGTCGGGACCAGCCCTTCCACCAGCACCACTTCCGCATCTTTGGTATTGTCATGATAGCGGGCAATGATCTCTTCCATCAGCACATCCTGCTGATTGGAGCCCAGCAGCGATTCCACATGGCTCATCCGCAGCGGTTCTGCGGAGGGAATGGTGGAATTGGCGCGGATGATATTGGTCGTGGCATCAAGTGCATCGTCACCGGACCGGGGCTGTGAGATCGGTTTGAAGACACTGAGTCGCACGCCTTTTTGTTCCATGGCGCGAATGACACCCAGGCTGATGCTTGTCAGTCCGACACTGGTGCCGGTGGGAATCAACATGATTGTACGGGACACGGCTAAACCTCTTTTATACGGTTGCTCGTTGGTCAAACAAGTGTTCCGCCGGGGAAGGCCTGCGGCGGAACGGTGAAATCATTACGCGGTCAGACGGGCGGCATCCTGGGCTATGACCAACTCTTCATTGGTCGGGATCACGATGGCCGGACGGCTGGTATCGGTGGTGATAATGCCGCTGTTGCCGAAACGGGCGGCCTCGTTGCGTTTTTGGTCGATTTCAAAGCCCAGCAGCGACAGTTTCTTAAGGGTCAGCTCGCGGACCATCGCCGCGTTTTCACCGATGCCGCCGGTGAAGATAATCGCATCGAGACGGCCGTCCATCAGCGCGGTATAAGAGCCGATGTATTTGGCCAGCCGATGGCAGAACACGTCCATGGCACGCTTGGCTTCCGGTTTAGCGGCGTAATTATCGATGACCCAGCGCATATCGCTGGTTTCGCCGGTCAGGCCCAGCAGGCCGGATTCCTTGGTGAGCATATGGTCGATTTGATCAACCGACATCCCCATGGCATTATGCAGATAGAACATAATGGCGGGATCGATATCGCCGCTGCGGGTGCCCATCACCAGGCCTTCCAGCGGAGTCAGTCCCATGGAGGTATCCACGCTTTCGCCGTTGCGCACCGCGGTGATCGAACCGCCGTTGCCCAGGTGGCAGGTGATAAGGTTAACCGCCGACATTGGCTTGCCCAGGAATTTGGCCGCTTCGCGGGTCACATAAAAGTGGCTGGTGCCGTGGGCGCCGTAGCGGCGAATGCCGTGTTCCTTATAGATGGAATACGGCAGGGCATAAAGATAGGCTTCTTCCGGCATGGTTTGATGGAACGCGGTATCAAAAACCGCCACGTTTTTCTTCGCCAGTTTCGGAAAGTTCTTCTGTGCTTCGTTAATGCCGATGATATGGGCGGGGTTATGCAGCGGCGCAAACGGGATGGAATCCTTGATTGCCTGCAACACCGCGTCCGTGATGACGGCGGAACTGGTATATTTTTCGCCGACATTGACGACGCGATGGCCGATGGCGGTGATTTGTGCCGATAATTCTGGTTTTTGCGCCAAAATTGTATTAACTATAAAGCGTAATGCTTCGCTGTGTGCGGCACGGTCGCCCAATTCAGCTTCGTGTTTGGCGCCGTCCATCTTCCACTTGATGCGCGCTTCCGGCAGGTTGAAGCACTCAGCGAGGCCGGAAAGGAATTCTTCACCGCTTGCAGCATCGATAATGGCAAATTTAAGGGATGAACTGCCACAGTTAAGAACCAGTACTAGCTTACTCGACATGGAAGTACCTATGTATTGTGCATGGTTAATAAATCATCAATCAGTCTTAAAGCGTAGCGCATTAGCCCATTGAGATTTATGATTAACATCATGCCAAAGGTCATTTTTTTGACATGAAATCGAAAATAGTTGAAGTTAATCAATTTTTTTTGAAACGTAATTTTACCTATTCCCTCGCCGCCGTCGGCGGAGGATACTGAAAGCCTGCAGTCCGGGGCCGGTTTATCCTGCCGCGAGACGGCAACAAGGATAACGACTGCCGGCAGCAAAGACAAAATATATTTAAATGTTCTAAAATTATCTTGTGTTTTTGCACAAAAAATTTAATTTTTATTCGTAAAGTTGAGGTCCGCTATGGCGACAATCCCCTCCGGTTCGGTAAGCTGGTATAAAATCTTCCAGCGCGGACAAGACTATATGAAAACCTGGCCGACCGACAAACGCCTGGCGCCGCTTTTTCCGGAAAATCGTATGATCACCGCCACCCGTTTCGCCGTGCGTTTTATGCCGGCGGTGGCCGTCTTCACGCTAAGCTGGCAAATCGCCCTCGGCGGACAGCTCGGTCCGGCGGTGGCGACGGCCGTTTTCGCCTGCAGCCTGCCGATGCAAGGGCTCTGGTGGCTGGGCAAGCGCTCGGTCACGCCGCTGCCGCCGACCCTGCTGCACTGGTTCCACGAAGTGCGCCACCAGCTTACCGAGGCAGGGCAGGCCATGGCGCCGGTGGAAGGCGCGCCCACCTATCAGATGCTGGCGGATGTTCTCAAACGCGCCTTCAAGCTGCTCGACAAAGCTTTTTTAGACGATTTATAACCTCGTGCCCGCTTCTTGTTACAGCGGGCCGATATTTCATCATCGGCTGTCTTAAATCAAAAAAGCGCCGGCTTCCGATACCGTCGCCGCCAGCATTATGACATGCTAACGACGGGATAGTTTAGGCGATTCAAGATACAAAATCAGGAGTGGATGATGGAGATGACAAACGCCCAGCGGCTTATTCTGTCGAACCAGTATAAAATCATGATCATGCTGGATCCGGATAATGCCGAGCGTTACCGCCGCCAGCAGACCATTGTGGAGCGCGGATACGGCTTGCAGATGGCCGAACTGGACCGGGATTTCGGTCAGTTAAGCGAAGATGTCTGCCGCACGATTATCGATATTATGGAAATGCATCACGCCATGCAGGTGTCCTGGGGCAATCTGAAGGATCGCCAGGATATTGATGAACGGCGTTTATCATTCCTGGGTTTCGATGCCGCCACGGAATCCCGTTACCTGGCCTATGTTCGTTTTATGGTCTTTACCGAAGGGCGCTACACCCACTTCGATTCCGGCACGCACGGATTTAATGCCCAGACCAAAATGTGGGATAAATACCTGCGCATGCTCGCCGTTTGGCAATCCTGCCCGCGTCAATACCATTTGAGCGCGGTTGAAATTACGCAAATCATCAATGCCTGACGGCTTAATCCGGAGATATGCCAGTGCTTTGTAGAGGTTTTTTGTTTGACCTTGATGGAACCTTGATTGATTCATTACCGGTGGTGGAGTTAGCCTGGAGTAACTGGGCCAAAAGCAAAGGCGTTTCCGTTAAGGACGTATTTGACTTTATCCATGGGAAACAGGCGATTACCTCATTGCGTCATTTTATGCCGGGTGCCAGTGAGGAGACGCTGCGGGCTGAATTCCTCGCCCTGGAAAAATTTGAAGCGGAGTGTATCGACGGCGTGACGGCGTTGCCTGGCGCGGTGGCGCTGCTCAACCGCCTGAATGAATTGGATATTCCCTGGGCCATCGTGACATCGGGAACGATGCCGGTGGCCTCCGCCCGCATCCGGGCCGGCAATCTGCCGGCGCCGGCGGTATTGATTACCGCCGAGCAGGTGGCGCGGGGCAAGCCTCAGCCGGACGCCTATCTGCTGGGGGCGGAAAAGCTGGGGTTCGCGCCCCGTGAATGCATCGTGGTGGAAGACGCCATCGCCGGCATCCAGGCCGCGCTGGCCGCCGGTTGTCCGGTGATTGCGGTTAACCCGCCGGCCCAAACGCCGCAAAAGGATGCCGTGGGCATGCTGCTCACTTCCCTGGAGCAGCTGCGAATCGAGCGTGAAGCCGACGGCGCCAGGGTCAGTCTCATTGCCTGACGAAATCCCCGTCCGCTGCATGGGGTCGAGCCAACCGAGGGTTCCACGGCGCGCTAGGCCCGAGTTCACCGATCGTGCAACGACCTGTTAAAGGGAGAGCGTGCCGATGGGGTCGAAGCGGGCGTGGTTTTACCGCCCGCCCGAGCGCCCCACGGCGCGCTAGGCCCGCTACCACCGAACGTGCAACGACGTGTTAAAGGGAGAGCGCGCTGACTGAAACACGTGAGATACCGACATCATCAGGGACAATGTCGTGACTAATGAACTCATCTGGGTGCTCGTCCTGCTGTTGATCGCCATCCTGTTGTTTACCACCGGCAAAGTGCGCATGGATGTCGTGGCGCTGCTGGTGATTATCGCCTTTGTGCTCAGCGGCACGCTGACGCTGGCGGAAGCCACCGCTGGTTTCAGCGATCCCAACGTCCTGCTTATCGCCGCCCTGTTCGTCATCGGCGAAGGACTGGTGCGCACAGGCATAGCCTATCAAATGGGGGAGTGGCTAATGCGGGCGGCGGGCAAAAGCGAAACCCGCATGCTGATTCTCCTGATGATCACCGTGGCCTCCCTCGGGGCGTTCATGAGTTCCACCGGCGTGGTGGCTATTTTCATCCCGGTGGTGCTGAGCGTCGCGGCGCGCATGAAAACGTCCCCCGCCCGGCTAATGATGCCCTTGAGTTTTGCCGCCCTTATCAGCGGCATGATGAGCCTGGTGGCGACGCCGCCCAATATGGTAATCAATAGCGAACTGGTAAGGGACGGCGCGCGGGGATTTGGTTTCTTCGCCGTGACTCCCATCGGTATCATGGTGTTGATCATGGGTATCGGCTACATGCTGGTAGCGCGTTTTTGGCTAAACGGCAACAACAGCGACCCGGAGCGTGAGCGGTGGAAACGCCGGACATTCCGCGATCTCATCCATGATTACAAACTGAGCGGACGCGCGCGGCGCCTGGCGCTGCGGCCCGGTTCGCCATTGATCGGGCAGCGGCTGGACGATCTCCGGCTGCGCGATCGCTACGGTGCCAACGTGGTGGGTATAGAGCGCTGGCGCAAATTCCGCCGGGTGATGATCAGCGCCGGGGGCAATACCGAGCTGCAGCAGCGCGATGTATTGTTAGTGGATATTTCAGCCAACGAGGCGGGACTACGGCAATTTTGCAGCGAACATCTGCTGGAGCCGATGATCCTGCGGGGCGAATATTTTTCCGAACAGGCGCGGGACGTCGGCATGGCGGAGGTCAGCCTGATTCCTGACTCCGCATTGCTGGGCAAAAGCCTGCGGCAGGTGGGCTTTCGCAGCCGATACGGGCTCAACGTGGTGGGTATCCGCCGTGGCGGCGAGGCGATGACCGGCAAACTCATCGACGAAGAGCTGACGCTGGGGGATATCTTGCTGGTGATCGGCGATTGGAAGCTTATCCGCCAGCTGCAGATGCAAAAATACAATTTTATCGTGCTCAATTTGCCGGCGGAAGTGGACGACGTGGCGCCGGCGGTGAGCCAGGCGCCCCATGCGTTGTTTTGCCTGGCGCTGATGGTGGCGATGATGCTCACCGATCAGGTCCCCAATCCCATCGCCGCCCTTATCGCCTGTGTACTGATGGGAAAGTTCCGCTGTATCGATATGGAAAGCGCTTACCGCGCCATCCATTGGCCGAGCCTGATTCTTATCGTCGGCATGATGCCGTTCGCCCTGGCCCTGCAAAAGACCGGCGGCGTCGAGCTGGTGGTGCGTTTGCTGATGGACATATCGGGCGGGGCGGGAGCGCATATGATGCTCTTGAGCCTGTTTGTCCTTTGCGCGGTCATCGGACTGTTCATTTCCAATACCGCCACGGCGGTACTGATGGCGCCCATCGCGGTGGCCGCCGCCCATGAAATGTCGGTGTCCCCGTATCCCTTCGCCATGATTGTGGCTATCGCCGCCTCCTCGGCTTTCATGACGCCGGTTTCATCGCCGGTAAACACCCTGGTGCTGGCGCCGGGAGGCTATAAATTCGGCGACTTTATCCGCCTCGGCGTTCCTTTCACCCTGTTGGTGATGGCGGCGAGCGTGCTGCTGGTGCCGGTGCTCTTTCCCTTCTGATTAAGGCTTGCTCAAGACGCTTTCATTCCGGCCGCCATTGCCAGGCAATGCATTCCCGATAGATTTATGCCGGCCGGGCCGGCATAGCCGTTACAGCGGCGAATCGTGGTTGCTGATTTCGTCCAGGGAGAGGCTGAAGCTGGGAATAAACACCGTCATAAAATAGTCCATTTCCGGGCTGTTACGCTCTTCGAGGGTTTTCTCCAGCCGCGCCATGGCGGGGGTGAATTCATTGTTGCCGGCGGAAATCTCCTCCAGGCACTTTAAATAGGCGCAAAGGGTGTCCGCCTGTTTCACCACTGCTTTCTCTTCCGGGGCATAGTATTGCTCGTCAATCAGCGGCCGGAAATCCTCCCTCAGCTCTTCCGGCAGCATCTCGATAAGCTTTCCCTGGGCGATTTTCTCGATGTTTTTGTATTCATGGGCAATCTGCGCATTGAAATATTTAATCGGCGTCGGCATGTCGCCGGTGAGCACTTCGCTGGTATCGTGATACATCGCCAGCAAAGCGATGCGTTCGGCATTCAGCCGGCCGCCGAACCTGCGGTTTTTGATCACCGCCAGGGCATGGGCCACAAACGCCACCTGCAGGCTGTGTTCAGATACATTTTCGGTGCGGATGTTACGCATTAACGGCCAGCGATTAATCAGCTTCAACCGGGACAGATGGGCAAAAAAATGGCTTTGGTTCATAACTCGCTCTTATTGCTGATGGTATTTCTGCAAAAAACGGCTGAATTTGCCGAGGGCGCTTTCCAGCACATCCACCCTTGGCAGCGTGACGATGCGCAGATGATCGGGCCACGGCCAGTTAAACGCCGTGCCCTGGACCAGCAGCACTTTCTCTTCCAGCAGCAAATCCAGTACCAATTTCTGATCGTCAAGAATATTGAAACGACGGGCATCGATGCGAGGGAACATATAAAGCGCACCGCTGGGTTTGACGCAGGAGACGCCGGGAATATCGTTAATCAGTTCCCAGGCCCGGTTGCGCTGTTCGTATAACCGTCCCCCCGGCATAATGAATTCGCTGATGCTCTGGTAGCCCCCCAGCGCGGTCTGGATGGCATGCTGCATCGGCACATTGGCGCATAATCGCATGGACGCCAGCATTTCGAGTCCTTCAATATAGCCTTTGGCCTGTTTTTTCGGTCCGTTCAGTACCATCCAGCCCTGGCGAAAGCCAGCGACACGATAGGTCTTTGACAGGCCGTTAAAGGTCAAGGTAAGCAGATCGGGCGCCAGGGCGGCTATTGAATGATGCTGCGCCTCGTCATAAAGTATTTTGTCATAGATTTCATCCGAGAAGATAATCAGGTTATGTTGACGGGCTATCTCTACCAATTCCAATAACATTTCTTTACTGTAGACCGCCCCGGTGGGGTTATTGGGATTGATGATCACCAGTCCCCGGGTGCGCGGCGTAATTTTTTTGCGGATATCGTCCAGATCCGGAAACCAACCGGCGCCTTCGTCACAGAGATAATGTACGGCGTTGCCGCCGGACAGCACTACTGACGCGGTCCATAACGGATAATCAGGGGCGGGTATCAGCATTTCGTCACCGGTGTTAAGCAACGCCTGCATTGATTGCAGGATGAGCTCGGATACGCCGTTGCCGATATACACGTCTTCAACGGTGATATCCAGCATATTGCGTGCCTGGTAATGCTGCATGATGGCTTTACGGGCCGAATAGAGGCCTTTTGAATCACAATAGCCCTGCGAGGTGGGCAAATGGCGAATCACATCCACTAAAATCTCGTCCGGCGCTTCAAAACCGAACGGAGCGGGATTGCCGATATTTAGCTTAAGGACTTTATTACCTTCTTCTTCGAGACGCTTGGCTTCTTTGAGCACCGGGCCCCGAATGTCGTAACAAACATTTTCCAATTTACTGGATTTTTCAACGCTAGTGCTCACGATATTATGCCTTATGCAGGGAAAACGTATTTTAACCGGGAAATCGCGCATTCTGCATAATGTACTCCACTGGTTTGTCCTTTAGAAGGTTTCAGGGCGTCAATAGCGGTAATGTTCAGGCTGAAAACAGGATGTCAACAGACAATTTTACATTAACCGTTTTTTCAGTTAAAAAATCCATAAAATATTAATCATTAGATATATTATTCTGATGTGATAATCTTTACATTCCGCTTGGTTTCACGGTTTGAGTATTTTATATACTAATGATGGCGAATAGGGTCTACTCTGATAAAAGAGGTCGGTTGGCGACCGGTCTAGTTACCAGCGGTTAAGATGTTAAGAAAAATTGCGTAAATATCCCTTTCGCATTCCTTTTAGCGCAAAAGGGCCGGGATGAAGCCAGGTATCATGATACTTATCACATTTTTCACCCAAGTAAAGTATCCCTACTTCATCGGCATGTGAGCACTTTCCCATTGAAAAATAAAGGTCAACTTTTGATGCTTACAAATTATTGTTGTTTCGTTTAAGGTAGCTATTTATGGTATACATTTACCAGTAAGAAAATTTTGCCATGAGATATATTTTACCGAAGAAACAATAGTTAAGAAAAATTTATGTAAATAAAGCGGGTTGGGATAAAAAAATTGGACCTAGCCACTAATATTCAACATTTGAAATTGAAGTTAGCATGCCATTTAATTAATTACATTTAAGTTTTAGTTTACCGTTAAGCCTTTCTTTGTTTTACATTTAGCTTTATGTAGATGATATCCTTGCGAAATTTAGCCTTTTATCCACTACGGGCGCTATGTTTCAACGATGCTGGCTACCATTTATATATGTGTGAACTTTGCCTGTAAATCGCAAAGTCTCCGCAAGATTAAAGTGCGTATCGGTTATCGAAACGACCCCGGATTTTGTTGTTAAGGCTGTGGGGATACGTGCATAACAGTAATAGCTTGGAAATGCGATTTTTTTGAACGCCAGGGTAGTAGTGTGTAATTAGAATTCATAAGTGAAGA
Source organism: Sodalis sp. RH15 (assembly GCF_047324255.1). Taxonomy (NCBI): domain Bacteria; kingdom Pseudomonadati; phylum Pseudomonadota; class Gammaproteobacteria; order Enterobacterales; family Bruguierivoracaceae; genus Sodalis; species Sodalis sp. RH15. The sequence continues at coordinate 4,263,287 of NZ_CP178738.1, read as the reverse complement.
CAATATTATGACCAATGCAAATCGTCCAGTGCTCAATCTAGATCTTGATTTATTGAGAACGTTTGTTGCCGTCGCTGATCTCAACACCTTTGCGGCCGCAGCAGCTTCAGTATGCCGAACACAATCGGCCGTCAGCCAGCAGATGCAACGATTAGAACAGCTTGTCGGAAAAGAATTGTTTGCCCGTCATGGTCGGAACAAGCTTTTGACCGAACACGGGATTCAATTGCTTGGTTATGCCAGGAAGATTTTACTTTACAACGACGAGGCCTGTACGTCGCTTATGTACAGTAATATCCAAGGTTCGCTGACAATCGGCGCATCGGACGATACGGCTGACTCCATACTGCCTTTCCTGCTCAGCAGGGTCACCAGGATATACCCTAAGCTGTCAATTGATGTCTGTGTCAAACGCGGCCCGCAGATGCAGGAAATGCTTAACAGCGGAGAGGTGGATTTGGCTATCACTACGCTGGGTGAAGGAAAACATTCCCATGTCACTCTGCGTACTTCTCCCACCCTGTGGTATTGCGCCGCCGATTACCGTTTCAGTCCCGGTGATGTGATCCCGCTGGTGGTTTCCGATGAGCCAAGCCCGTTTCGGACCCAGGCTATAGAGTTTCTACAAGATGCGGGTATCCCATGGCGTATCGCATACAGTGCGTCTACCCTGGCGGCTATCCGCGCGGCGGTTAAAGCGGGTCTCGGCGTCACCGCGCGGCCGGTGGAGATGATGAGCGCGGATTTACGGGTACTGGGGCAAAGCGACGGATTGCCGTCTTTGCCCGACACTCAGTATGTGCTCTGTAAAAATCCTCAATGCGAAAATGAGCTGGCTATGGCGATTTTCAGCGCGATCAATGCCGGCAACGGTTCTTATAGTCCTGTTCTGCCACGGGCAGTGAACGGGGAAGGGAAGGGAGAAAGCTTTACCGTCAGTGATGAGTAGCTGTGTTGAGTAGCCTAATTAAGCCCCTGATTAATGGGGCTTAATCTACTAAAATCTATTAAAATATCAATTATATATTTTTATTTGATTATAAAGCTTATTACCTCCACTTTTCTCTACCTAATTTATCCTTGCGGCATTCCGGCGCCGGATTTTGTTGCGTCGGCAATGTTAAGCATCTCTTTATTCGTGCAAATAAAAATCAAAACGTTGTTTCTGAAAAAAAAATCGTTGCAGGGCGCACGTACTGTGCAACTTTCACTCCTAAAAGTTGCAAAATTGTGTCCTGGATCATATTTTGCCCTTACCAAAAACGCGGAATAACATGATTTCTCGTGAAAATGGTATAGTGTCTTTCAGGTTACGCAATCGCCGAACAAGGGGATTCCCTTTTTCGTGTCGTTTACTGACTCGATTAAGCGGCGAGCATACGCATCAAATGTTAATAAGATATTGCAGGTGTAAATTACTATGAAGTTTCCTTTGTCCAAGTTGACAAAAGGTTATGCAAAGGAGTAAAAACCCCACATAATGACTGTGTTTGCCGGTGGCTGCAGCACTATGCGGTTTTTTAAATCCTTCCCATAAATCGATGTGGTGAGTCGAACTGCCGTTAAAGAGCAGGCTGCAAAACGCCACTTTTGATGAGTAAGCAAAGAGAATGTCAATAACCACTGAAGTCACCGCCCATTACTGGGCGCTTGCCGTATTTTTCGTTGGCGCCGCCGGTCTCTGCTGTTTTATGTTGTCCGGCGGTTACCTACTGGGCGGAAAAGCCCATGCCCGCTCGAAAAACGTCCCGTTTGAATCCGGTATCGATCCCGTTGGAACCGCAAGGTTGCGGCTTTCGGCCAAATATTACCTGGTTGCCATGTTTTTCGTCATTTTCGACGTGGAAGCATTGTATTTGTACGCCTGGTCCACCTCTATCCGCGAAGTGGGCTGGGGCGGCTTTTGCGAAGCAGCCGTTTTCATTTTAGTGTTGTTGGCGGGGTTGGTTTACCTGGTGCGGATTGGCGCGCTGGATTGGACGCCTGAGCGTTCCCTGCGTCTGCGCCGGTCCGGCCCCATCGCCGAAAACCAACGTCGACAGCCGTAACAGCGAGGCAAAAAAATGGATTATACACTTACCCGGGTTGATCCGGACGGTGATAACGGGAATGACCGCTATCCGCTGCAAAAACAGGAAGTTGTCGCCGATCCCATGGAGGGCCAGGTCAATCGCAGCGTCTTTCTCGGCAAACTTGAAACGGTATTGCACGATGTGGTGAATTGGGGCCGCGGTAATTCTCTTTGGCCCTATAACTTCGGCCTTTCCTGCTGCTACGTGGAAATGACCACCTCCTTCACCGCGGTGCACGATGTGGCGCGCTTCGGTTCCGAGGTTATCCGCGCCTCTCCGCGCCAGGCGGACTTCATGGTCATTGCCGGTACGCCTTTCACCAAAATGGCCCCGGTTATCCAGCGCCTTTATGATCAAATGCTGGAGCCCAAATGGGTGATTTCCATGGGTGCCTGCGCCAACTCCGGCGGCATGTATGACATTTATTCCGTGGTGCAGGGAGTAGACAAATTCCTGCCGGTGGATGTGTACATTCCCGGCTGTCCGCCGCGTCCCGAGGCCTATATTCAGGCGTTGCTGCTGTTGAAGGAATCCATCGGCAAAGAGCGGCGTCCCTTGTCCTGGGTGGTGGGTGACCAGGGGGTCTATCGCGCCAATATGCAGGCGGAGCGCGATCGTAAGCAGGGTGAAAGAATCGCGGTGACCAACCTGCGTTCCCCCGACGAAATTTAGTTTTAAAGCGCGAATCAACACGACATTTGTCGGCCATAATCAGTCAGCGCGCACAATGGCATGACGCCGGTATAGCCTTAATTTGGTGAAAAAAACTATGACAAAGTTGATGACGCAAAACCTCGCCCAGCCGGCCTGGCAAACCCGCGATCACCTTGATGATCCGGTTATCGGCGAATTGCGTGACCGTTTCGGCCCGGAAGCCTTCACCGTACAACCCACCCGTACCGGTATCCCGGTGGTATGGGTCAAACGCGAGCAGATTCTCGACGTCCTGCTGTTCTTGAAAAAACTGCCGAAGCCTTATGTGATGCTGTACGATCTCCACGGCGTGGACGAGCGTTTGCGCTCTCACCGCGAAGGCCTGCCGGCGGCGGATTTCACTGTGTTTTATCACCTGATTTCCATTGAACGGAACCGGGACGTCATGCTTAAGGTGGCGCTGTCGGAAAGCGACCTGCACCTGCCCACCGCCACCAAGATTTTTCCCAACGCCAACTGGTATGAACGTGAAACCTGGGAAATGTTCGGCATGACCTTCGACGGCCATCCCCATTTGACGCGTATCATGATGCCCAAAAGCTGGCAAGGCCACCCGCTGCGCAAGGACTATCCGGCGCGGGCCACCGAATTCGATCCCTTCACGCTCACCAAGCAGAAGCAGGATCTGGAAATGGAAGGGCTGACCTTTAAACCCGAGGAGTGGGGAATGACGCGGAGCCGGGAAAACGAAGACTTCATGTTTTTGAATCTCGGTCCGAACCATCCCTCCGCCCACGGGGCGTTCCGCATCATTTTGCAGCTGGACGGCGAAGAGATAGTCGATTGCGTTCCCGACATCGGTTATCACCACCGCGGCGCGGAAAAAATGGGTGAACGGCAGTCCTGGCACAGCTACATTCCCTACACCGACCGGGTGGAATACCTGGGGGGATGCGTCAATGAAATGCCTTACGTGCTGGCGGTGGAAAAGCTGGCCGGTATTGTGGTGCCGGACCGGGTAAATGTCATTCGCGTCATGCTCTCCGAGCTGTTCCGCATCAACAGCCATCTGCTGTATATCAGTACCTATATTCAGGATATCGGCGGTATGACGCCGGTGTTCCTGGCCTTTACCGATCGCCAGAAAATCTATGACGTGGTGGAAGCCATTACCGGGTTCCGCATGCATCCGGCCTGGTTCCGCATCGGCGGCGTGGCCCACGACCTGCCCCGCGGCTGGGACGGCTTGCTGCGCGATTTCCTCAACTGGCTGCCCAAACGCCTGGACTCCTATGTGAAAGCGGCGCTGAAGAACAGCGTGCTGCGCGGCAGGGCCGAGGGCGTCGCCGCCTACAATGCCCAGGAGGCATTGGATTGGGGCGTTACCGGCGCTGCGCTGCGCGCTACCGGTATTTCCTTCGACGTGCGTAAATGGCGGCCCTATTCGGGCTATGAAAATTTTGACTTTGAAGTGCCGGTGGGCGACGGCATCAGCGACTGCTACAGCCGCGTCATGCTCAAAGTGGAGGAGATGCGCCAGAGCCTGCGCATCCTTCAGCAATGCCTGGACAATATGCCGGAGGGGCCGTTTAAAGCGGATCATCCCCTGACTACGCCGCCGCCCAAAGAACGCACGTTGCAGCATATCGAAACGTTGATTACCCATTTCCTCCAGGTGTCCTGGGGACCGGTGATGCCGGCCAATGAATCCTTCCAGATGATCGAGGCCACCAAGGGGATCAACAGCTATTACCTGACCAGCGACGGCAGCACCATGAGCTACCGGACCCGCATCCGCACGCCGAGTTTCCCGCATTTACAGCAAATACCCTCGGTTATTCGCGGCAGCCTGGTGTCCGATCTCATCGTTTACCTGGGCAGTATCGATTTTGTTATGTCAGATGTGGACCGCTAATTATGCCAGAATCTAAAGCCACCCATGAACAGGCCGTTGCATCCGGCCAGCCGGCCGCGGCCGAGGTTTTTGTGCTGAGCGCCCTCGAGCGCGATGCCATCGAGCATGAAAAACAGCATTACGAAGATGCCCGCGCCGTTTCCATCGAAGCGCTGAAGATTGTGCAAAAGCAGCGAGGCTGGGTGCCGGACGGCGCCATTGACGCCATCGCCGAGGTGCTGGGCATCCCCGGCAGCGATGTGGAAGGGGTCGCCACCTTTTACAGCCAGATTTTTCGTCAGCCGGTGGGACGGCATATCATCCGCTATTGCGACAGCGTGGTATGCCATATCACCGGTTACCAGGGCATTCAGGCCGCGCTGGAGTACTCCCTCAATATCAAGCCGGGCCAGACCACCGAGGACGGGCGTTTTACCCTGCTGCCCACCTGCTGCCTGGGGAATTGCGATAAGGGGCCGACCATGATGATCGACGATGATACGCACGTTCATCTGACGCCGGAAGGTATCGGTTCGCTATTGGAGCAGTATCGATGACCAAACAGATTATACGAACTGCTGAAACGCATCCGCTGACCTGGCGCCTGCGGGACGACCACCAGCCGGTCTGGCTGGACGAATACCGCGGCAAGAACGGCTATGCCGGCGCGGAAAAGGCGCTGAAGGGGATATCGCCGGACGATCTTGTCGCCCTGGTAAAGGATTCGGGCCTGAAAGGGCGCGGCGGCGCCGGCTTCTCCACCGGGCTGAAATGGAGCCTGATGCCCAAAGACCCTTCCATGAATATCCGCTATCTGCTGTGCAATGCGGATGAAATGGAACCCGGTACCTATAAAGACCGGCTGCTGATGGAACAACTGCCCCATCTGCTGGTGGAAGGCATGCTCATTGCCGCCTTCGCCCTGAAATCCTATCGCGGCTATATTTTCCTGCGCGGCGAATATATCGAAGCGGCGGCCAATCTGCGCCGCGCCATCGCCGAGGCCACCGAGGCCGGCTATCTTGGCAAGAATATTCTGGGCAGCGGGTTTGATTTCGAGCTGATGGTGCATACCGGCGCCGGCCGCTATATCTGCGGAGAAGAAACCGCATTGATAAGCTCGCTTGAAGGCCGTCGCGCCAATCCGCGTTCCAAGCCGCCGTTCCCGGCCACGTCCGGCGCCTGGGGTAAACCCACCTGCGTCAATAACGTGGAAACCCTGTGCAATGTGCCGGCCATCGTTGCCGACGGCGTTGAATGGTACAAGGGCATTACGGCGGGCAAAAGCAGCGATACCGGCACCAAGATGATGGGCTTTTCCGGCCGGGTTAAAAATCCCGGCGTGTGGGAACTGCCCTTCGGCATTACGGCGCGGGAAATCCTGGAAGACTATGCCGGCGGCATGCGCGACGGCCTGACCCTGAAAGCCTGGCAGCCCGGCGGCGCCGGCACCGATTTTCTCACCGGGGATCATCTTGATCTGCCCATGGACTTCGAGCATATCGGTAAAGCGGGCAGCCGCCTGGGTACGGCGCTGGCCATGGCGGTGGACAATGAAATCAATATGGTGTCCCTGACGCGCAACCTGGAAGAGTTCTTCGCCCGCGAATCCTGCGGCTGGTGCACGCCCTGTCGCGACGGCCTGCCCTGGAGCGTGAAACTGCTGCAGGCGCTGGAAAACGGCCGGGGGCAGCCGGGGGATATCGAAACCCTGGAGCAGCTTTGCCGTTTCCTCGGCCCGGGCAAGACCTTCTGCGCCCATGCGCCGGGTGCGGTGGAACCGTTGCAAAGCGCCATTAAATATTTCCGGGAAGAATTCGAAGCGGGAATTGCACCGCAGCATATCGGTAATACCCGCGCTATTGCCGGTGTACAGCCAAATTTGCTGAAAGCGCGTTGGTAACCCTGCAGAGGTTGTCCGCCAAAGGGCATGGGCGACCCTGTTATGCACAAGACGCATTTTTGATTAACGCCCGCGGTTTTACGGGCCACACGGAAGCATGCTGACTATGGCTACCATTCATGTAGACGGCAAGGAATATGAGGTTAACGGGGCGGACAACCTGCTGGAAGCCTGTCTGTCGCTTGGCCTTGATATTCCCTATTTTTGCTGGCATCCGGCGCTGGGCAGCGTCGGAGCTTGCCGCCAGTGCGCGGTCAAGCAATACCAAAACGCCGAAGACACCCGCGGCCGGCTGGTGATGTCTTGTATGACGCCGGCGTCTGACGGCACCTTTATCTCCATTGCCGATGACGAAGCGAAAAATTTCCGCCAGAGCGTGGTGGAGTGGCTGATGATTAATCATCCCCACGACTGTCCGGTGTGCGAGGAGGGCGGCAACTGCCACCTGCAGGACATGACGGTGATGACCGGGCAGAATTTCCGCCGCTACCGTTTTACCAAACGGACCCATCGCAACCAGTATCTCGGGCCGTTTATTTCCCATGAGATGAACCGCTGTATCGCCTGTTACCGCTGTGTCCGCTTTTATAAAGATTATGCCGACGGTACGGATCTCGGGGTCTATGGCGCCCATGACAACGTCTATTTCGGCCGTACCCAGGATGGGGCGCTGGAAAGCGAATTCTCCGGCAATCTGGTGGAAGTCTGTCCGACCGGGGTATTTACCGACAAGACCCATTCCGAACGCTACAACCGCAAATGGGATATGCAGTTCGCTCCCAGCATCTGCCAGCAATGCAGCGTCGGCTGCAACACCAGCCCCGGTGAACGCTACGGCGAATTGCGCCGTATCGAAAACCGCTATAACGGCAGCGTCAATCACTATTTCCTCTGCGATCGCGGCCGTTTCGGCTACGGTTACGTTAATCTGAAAGATCGTCCCCGCCAGCCGCTGCAGCGCCGCGGCGAGGATTGGATCGCCCTGAACGCCGAGCAGGCGATGCAAGGTGCGGCCGACGCGCTGCGGCAGGCCAAAAAGATGATCGGTATCGGGTCGCCGCGTGCCAGCGTAGAGAGCAATTTCGCCTTGCGCGAACTGGTGGGGGCCGAGAATTTTTACAGCGGCGTTTCCGCCGCTGAACAGGGCCGCCTGGCGCTGATGCTCAAGGTGCTGCGCGACAGCGGCATCCGTACTCCCGCGCTGCGTGAAATCGAGAGCTACGACGCGGTGCTGGTGCTCGGGGAAGACCTGACCCAGACCGGCGCCCGCATCGCCCTGGCCGTGCGCCAGGCGGTAAAGGGCAAGTCCCGCGAGATGGCTGCGGCGCAGAAAGTCGCCGACTGGCAGATTGCCGCTATCCAAACCATCGGTCAGCGCGCCGGCTATCCGCTGTTCGTCACCAATGTCGACAGCACCAAGCTCGACGATCTCTCTGCCTGGACCTACTGCGCGCCGGCGGAAGATCAGGCCCGGCTCGGTTTCGCCATTGCCCATGCCCTGGATGACGGCGCGCCGGCGGTGACCGATCTCGCCGACGGACTGAAATCCAAAATCGACATTGCGGTGCAGGCCCTGGCCGGCGCCCGTAAGCCGCTGATTATTTCCGGCGGCAGCGCCGGCAGCGAAGCGGTAATCGCCGCCGCCGCCAATATCGCCCGTGCATTGAAAGGCCGCGGCGCCGATGTCGGCATTACCTTTGTCGCCCCAAGCGCCAACAGTATGGGACTGGCGATGATGGGCGGCGGTTCCCTGGACGACGCGCTGGAGCAGTTGGAAAGCGGTGGGGCGGACAGCGTTATCGTGCTGGAAAACGATCTCTATCGCCACGGGGCGGCCTCGCGTATCGACGCCGCGCTGGAGAAGGCCATTAACCTGATTGTGGTGGACCACCAGCGTACCGCCATTATGGATAAGGCGGATCTGATCCTGCCGGCGGCCAGTTTCGCCGAAAGCGACGGGACGCTGGTGAATCAGGAGGGCCGGGCTCAGCGCTTCTTCCAGGTGTTTGACCCGGCTTATTATGACAGCCAGACGGTGATGCTGGAAAGCTGGCGCTGGCTGCACTCTCTGCACTCCACTTATCTGAATCGCCACGTGGACTGGACTCAGTTCGACCACATCATCGCCGCCTGCGCCGAAGCGCTGCCGCAGCTGGCGGGCATCGTCCAGGCCGCGCCGGACGCCGGTTTCCGCGTCAGGGGCCAAAAACTGGCCCGCGAGCCTCACCGCTACAGCGGACGGACCGCCATGCGCGCCAATATCGACGTGCACGAACCCCGTCAGCCGCAGGATCAGGACACCATGTTTGCCTTCTCCATGGAAGGCAACAGCGGCCCGAACAGCAACAGCAAACAGGTGGCCTTCGCCTGGGCGCCGGGCTGGAACTCGCCGCAGGCCTGGAATAAATTCCAGGATGAAGTGGGCGGCCATTTGCGCCACGGCGATCCCGGCGTGCGTTTGCTGGAACCCGGCGACGGCGCGTTGGCTTACTTCACTGACGTTCCGGCGGCATTCTCCCCGCCATCCGACGGACGGTGGCGTATCGCGCCTTATTATCATCTGTTCGGCAGCGAAGAAACCTCGCAGCGGTCGGCCGTTATCCAGGAGCGGATGCCGGCGCCTTATGTGGCGCTCAACCGTCGAGACGCCGAGCATCTGGGGGTCAACAGCGGCACGCTGCTTGAGTTTACCTGCGCCGGCCAGTCTGTGCGTCTGCCGGTACGATTCAGCGAAGGCCTGACCGTCGGTCAGATTGGCCTGCCGCTGGGTTTGCCGGGCATACCGCCGGTGTGGTTGGGACAAACCGTTGAAAATCTGCGGGAGGCCGCACTATGAGTTGGTTAACACCGGATGTGATTGACGCCATTATTGCCGTGCTGAAAGCGATTGTGATTTTACTGGTGGTGGTGTCCTGCGGCGCGTTCATGAGCTTTGGCGAACGCCGGCTACTTGGGCTGTTCCAGAACCGCTACGGACCGAACCGGGTAGGGTGGGGCGGCTCGCTGCAGCTGGTGGCGGACATGGTGAAAATGTTCTTTAAAGAGGACTGGATCCCGCCCTTCGCCGACCGGATGATATTCACTTTGGCGCCGGTGATTGCCTTTACCGCGCTGCTGCTCTCCTTCGCCATCGTGCCGGTGAGTTCCAGCTGGGTGGTGGCGGATCTCAATATCGGCGTGCTGTTCTTTCTGATGATGGGCGGTCTGGCGGTATACGCGGTGCTGTTCGCCGGCTGGTCGAGCAATAACAAATACTCTCTGCTGGGAGCCATGCGCGCTTCGGCGCAGACCCTGAGCTATGAGGTTTTCCTCGGACTGTCGCTCATGGGCGTGGTGGCGCGGGCCGGTTCCTTCAAACTGGGGGACATCGTCGCCTCCCAGGCGCATTTGTGGAATATCATTCCGCAGTTTTTCGGTTTCGCCACCTTCGTGCTGGCCGGGATTGCGGTGTGCCACCGTCATCCCTTCGACCAGCCGGAAGCCGAACAGGAACTGGCGGACGGTTATCACATTGAATATTCCGGCATGAAGTTCGGTTTATTCTTTGTCGGGGAATACATCGGTATCGTGACGGTGTCGGCCCTGATAGTCACGCTGTTTTTCGGCGGCTGGCAGGGACCGTTTTTACCCTCCTTTATCTGGTTCGCCATTAAAACCGGCTTCTTTATGATGATGTTCATCCTGATCCGCGCGGCGCTACCCCGTCCGCGTTATGACCAGGTGATGGCTTTCGGCTGGAGATTCTGCCTGCCGTTAACGCTGCTGAACCTGCTGGCGACGGCGGCGGTCATCTTGTACAACGCTCAATAAGGGGTGAAAAAACCATGACATTAAAAGAGCTGGTCTTTGGTTGCGGCACCCAGTTACGCAGTATCTGGATGATTGGCATGCAAGCGTTCAGCAAACGCGAAACCCAAATGTATCCCGACGTGCCGGTCAATCCGCCGCCCCGTTTCCGCGGCCGCATCGTATTGACCCGCGATCCCGACGGCGAGGAGCGCTGCGTCGCCTGTAACCTGTGCGCCGTGGCCTGTCCCGTGGCCTGTATTTCGCTGCAAAAGGCGGAAACCGCGGACGGACGCTGGTATCCGGAATTTTTCCGTATCAATTTCTCCCGCTGCATTTTCTGCGGTTTGTGTGAAGAAGCCTGCCCCACCACGGCAATCCAGCTGACGCCGGATTTTGAAATGGGCGAGTTCAAGCGTCAGGATTTAGTGTATGAAAAAGAAAATCTGCTGATTTCGGGGCCGGGTAAGTATCCGGAATATAATTTTTACCGGATGGCCGGCATGGCGATTGGCGGGAAAGATAAAGGCGACGCGGAAAACGAAGCCAAACCCATCGACGTCAAAGGTTTGCTGCCCTAAGGAGTTAAGCATGGAAGTCGCTTTTTATGTAGCCGGTCTGGTGGCCATATTGGCCACGCTGCGGGTGATTACCCACACCCATCCGGTACGCGCACTGCTGTATCTGATCGTATCGCTGCTGGCTATCGCCTGCGTGTTTTTTACGCTGGGCGCCTACTTTGCCGGGGCGCTGGAAATTATTGTCTACGCCGGCGCCATCATGGTGCTGTTCGTGTTCGTGGTGATGATGCTCAATCTCGGGGCGTCCACGGCGCGGCAGGAGCGCGATTGGCTGGCGCCCTCGGCCTGGATCGGACCGGGAATCCTGTCGCTGCTGCTGCTGTGGACCCTCATCCGGGGTATTTACGGCGCTGCCGATCACGGCATCAGCGGCGAGATGATCAGTGCGAAAAACGTCGGCATCACGCTGTTCGGGCCTTACGTCCTGGCGGTGGAACTGGCTTCCATGCTGCTGTTGGCCGGTTTGGTGGTGGCCTTCCATCTGGGACGCGAAGACCGTGACGTGGATGCCCTGTACAAGGGTCCGAAAATCACCGACGCCATAAAAAGAAAATCGGAGGAACAAGCATGATCCCGCTTTCCCACGGACTCATTCTGGCCGCCATTCTGTTTGTTCTCGGTTTAACGGGCATGCTGATTCGCCGTAACCTGCTGTTTATGCTGCTGGGGCTTGAAATCATGATCAACGCTTCCGCCCTGGCGTTTGTGGTGGCGGGCAGCTATTGGGGACAGGCCGACGGACAGGTGATGTACATTCTGGCCATCAGTCTTGGCGCGGCCGAGGCCAGCATCGGCCTGGCACTGCTGCTGCAGCTGCATCGCCGCCGTCAAAACCTGAATATTGATAAAGTCAGCGAGATGCACGGATGAACCTACTTTACTTAACCATTCTGTTTCCCCTGCTGGGATTCCTGCTGCTGGCGTTTTCCCGGGGACGCTGGGGAGAAAACGCTTCGGCTATCGTGGGGGTCGGCACCATACTGCTGGCCGCGCTGACCACACTCTGGGTGGCCATTGATTTCCTCGGCACCCGCAGCGACGGCGCGGCGGTGTTTAACCAGCCGCTCTGGACCTGGATGTCGGTGGATAACTTCAATATCGCCGTCACCCTGAGCCTGGACGGATTGTCCCTCACCATGCTGTCGGTGGTTACCGGCGTCGGCTTTCTTATCCATCTGTTCGCCGCCTGGTATATGCGCGGGGAAGAGGGGTATTCGCGTTTTTTTGCCTATACCAACCTGTTTATCGCCAGCATGGTGCTGCTGGTGCTGGCGGATAACCTGCTGCTGATGTATCTCGGCTGGGAAGGGGTGGGGCTGTGCAGTTATCTGCTCATCGGCTTCTATTACACCGAATCGAAAAACGGCGCGGCGGCGATGAAAGCCTTTATCGTCACCCGCGTGGGCGATGTGCTGCTGGCCTTTGCCCTGTTTATCCTGTTTACCCAGCTGGGCACGCTGAATTTCCGCGAAATGGTGGTCTTGGCGCCGCAGCATATGGCGGCGGGTTCAACCGCCATCACCTTGGCGACATTGATGCTGCTCGGGGGCGCGGTGGGTAAATCGGCGCAGCTGCCGTTACAGACCTGGCTGGCGGATGCCATGGCCGGTCCGACCCCGGTCTCAGCGCTGATCCACGCCGCCACCATGGTCACCGCCGGGGTTTATCTCATTGCCCGCACCCACGGCCTGTTCCTGATGGCCCCCGAGGTGCTGCACCTGGTGGGCATCGTCGGCGCCATCACCCTGGTGCTGGCGGGGTTCGCCGCCCTGGTGCAAACCGACATCAAGCGCGTCCTGGCCTATTCCACCATGAGCCAGATAGGCTACATGTTCCTGGCTCTTGGGGTACATGCCTGGGATGCGGCTATTTTCCACCTGATGACGCACGCGTTTTTCAAAGCCCTGCTGTTCCTCTCGTCGGGCTCGGTTATCCTGGCCTGTCACCACGAGCAGAATATTTTCAAGATGGGCGGGCTGCGCAAATCCATTCCGCTGGTGTATATCTGCTTCCTGGTGGGGGGCGCGGCGCTGTCGGCGCTGCCCATCGTCACCGCGGGTTTCTACAGTAAGGATGAAATCCTTTGGGGCGCCCTGCTCAACGGCAATAACAACCTGATGCTGGCGGGCCTGGTGGGGGCGTTTCTGACCTCCATTTATACCTTCCGCATGATTTTCATCGTCTTTCACGGTAAAGAGCAAATCAAGGCCCATGCCGGCAAAGGCATTAGCCACCATCTGCCGCTGCTGGTGCTGCTGGTGCTGTCCACCTTTATCGGCGCGCTGATTACGCCGCCGCTGGCGGGGGTTCTGCCGGATATCCGCGGCGGCGAGGACGGCAAAATGACGCTGGAAATCGTCTCCGGTCTGCTGGTGATCGTCGGTATACTCATTGCCGCCTGGCTGTATCTCGGCGAGCGCCGGCTGGTGAAGTCCATCGCCGCCAGCGCGCCGGGGCGCTTGCTCACCCTGTGGTGGTTTAACGCCTGGGGCTTCGACTGGCTGTACGACAAAGTGTTTGTGCAAACCTATCTGGGCATTGCCAGACTGCTGCAGCGCGATCCGCTGAACGCCTTGATGAATACCCCGGCGGTGCTGGCGCGCTGGGGCGGCCGCGGCCTGACGCTGAGTGAAAACGGCCAGGTTCGCTGGTATGCGGCCTCGATGAGTTTAGGCGCCGTGATTGTGGTGGCACTGTTGATTTTCGTTTGATGCTGTCCGGATAACGCTTTATCGGTTAACGGAAAGTCGTCTGACAAATAAATGGTGATGACGACATGCGCGGAGCGGGAGGGGAGAACACCTTCTCGTTCGACAGCAAGTTTTCGGGTTTTTTTCAATTTAGGGACGCATAACGCCATGCTACTACCTTGGCTAATACTTTTCCCCTTCATTGGCGGTCTGCTGTGTTGGCAAAGCGAGCGATTCGGTACCAAGGTACCGCGCTGGATTGCCGTGATCTCCATGGGGCTGACACTGGCGCTCTCCCTGCAGCTGTGGCTGCAAGGCAATTATTCACTGGTTTCAGCGCAGGGGCTGCCCCAGTGGCAATCTGAATATGTGCTGCCGTGGATACCGCGCTTCGGTATTTCCATCCATCTGGCGCTGGACGGATTGTCCCTGCTGATGGTGGTGCTGACCGCGCTGCTGGGGGTGCTGGCCATTCTCTGTTCCTGGCGTGAAATCCAGCGTTACCAGGGGTTCTTCCACCTTAACCTGCTGTGGATCCTCGGCGGCGTTATCGGTGTGTTCCTGGCTATCGACATGTTCCTGTTTTTCTTCTTCTGGGAAATGATGCTGGTGCCGATGTATTTCCTGATAGCCCTGTGGGGACATCGGGCATCGGACGGCAAAACCCGTATCGCCGCCGCCACCAAATTCTTTATCTATACCCAGGCCAGCGGACTGGTCATGCTGGTGGCCATCATCGGGCTGGTGTTCGTTCATTACAACGCCACCGGCGTCTGGACCTTCAATTACGAAGATCTGCTGCATACCCCCATGTCTTCCCAGGTGGAATATTTGCTGATGCTGGGATTCTTCCTGGCTTTCGCGGTAAAGATGCCGGTGGTGCCGCTGCACGGCTGGCTGCCGGACGCGCATAGCCAGGCGCCCACCGCCGGCTCCGTCGACCTGGCGGGCATACTGCTGAAAACCGCGGCCTACGGTCTGCTGCGCTTCAGCCTGCCGCTGTTTCCCCATGCTTCCCATGAATTCGCCCCCATCGCCATGTGGCTCGGGGTGATAGGTATTTTCTACGGTGCCTGGATGGCATTTATCCAGACCGACATCAAACGCCTGATTGCCTATACCAGCGTGTCCCATATGGGTTTCGTGCTGATAGCGATTTACAGCGGCAGCCAATTGGCTTATCAGGGGGCGGTGGTGCAGATGATTGCCCATGGCCTCTCCGCCGCCGGGATGTTTATCATCTGTGGACAGCTTTATGAACGCCTGCATACCCGCGATATGCGGCAAATGGGCGGGTTGTGGGGCCGCCTGAAGCTGATTCCCGCCTTGTCGCTGTTCTTCGCGGTGGCCACCCTGGGTATGCCGGGAACCGGTAACTTTGTCGGCGAGTTCCTGATTCTTTTCGGCAGCTTCCCGGTGGTACCGGTTATCACGGTGATTTCCACCTTCGGCCTGGTGTTCGCGTCGGTTTATTCGCTGATTATGATGCAGCGCGCTTATTACGGTCCGGCCAAATCCACCGACATTCTGCCGGGAATGACGGTGCGCGAGCTGTCGATCATCCTGCTGCTGGCGGTGTTGCTGGTGCTGCTGGGAATATTCCCGCAGGCGGTGCTGCAAACCTCTCAGGCGGCAATGGGCAACGTACAGCACTGGTTCTCGATAAACGAAGCTGGTTCAACTTTTACAACAACAAGGCCGTAATTCGCCATGACAATAACTCCTCAACAACTGATCGCACTGTTGCCGCTGTTGATCGTCGGATTGACGGTGGTGGTTGTGATGCTGTGCATTGCGTGGCGACGCAACCATTTCGTCAACGCCACCCTGACGGTCATCGGCCTCAACGTGGCATTGCTTTCACTCTTTTTCGTCGGTTATGCCGGCGCCATGGACGTCACGCCGCTGATTCGCTCGGACGGCTATTCGGTGTTCTATACCGCGCTGGTGCTGTTTTCCAGCCTGGCCACCAGCACCTTTGCCTATCCCTGGCTGGCGGGTTATCCCGGTAACCGCGACGAGTTCTATCTGCTGGTATTGATCGCCGCCATGGGGGGCATACTGCTGGCGGGCGCCACCCATCTGGCGTCCATGTTCTTGGGCATTGAACTGCTTTCGCTGCCGCTGTTCGGCCTGATTGGCTATGCCTATCAGCAAAAACGGCCGTTTGAAGCCAGTATCAAATACACATTGCTGTCCGCTGCGGCCTCGTCCTTTCTGTTATTCGGCATGGCGCTGGTGTATGCCGATACCGGCAACCTGTCGTTCGTCGCCCTGGGCCATCAGCTCAACGCCGCCATGCTGCAACAGCCGCTGCTGCTGGCGGGTCTGGGCATGATGATCGTGGGTATCGGCTTTAAGCTCTCGCTGGTGCCGTTTCATCTGTGGACGCCGGATGTGTATCAGGGGGCGCCGGCGCCGGTGTCCACGTTTCTCGCCACCGCCAGCAAAGTGGCGATTTTTGCGGTGCTGATGCGGCTGTTCCTGTACGCGCCGGTCACCGACAGCAGCGCGCTGCGGCTGGTGCTGGGCATTATCGCCTTTTTCTCCATCCTGTTCGGTAACCTGATGGCCCTGGGTCAAAGCAATATCAAACGGCTGTTGGGGTATTCCTCCATTGCCCACCTGGGCTATATGGTGGTGGGGCTGATTGCGGTCAACGCGCATCTGCTTTCCATGGAGGCCATCGGGGTCTATTTGGCGGGGTATCTCTTTAGCAGCCTGGGCGCCTTCGGCGTGGTCAGCCTGATGTCCAGTCCTTACACCGGGCCGGATGCCGATTCGCTTTTCTCCTATCGCGGGCTGTTCTGGCATAAGCCCATCCTGTCGGCGGTGATGACCGTGATGATGCTGTCATTGGCGGGGATTCCGATGACGCTGGGATTTATCGGCAAGTTCTATATTATCGCCGCCGGCGTCAGCGCCCACTTATGGTGGCTGACCGGCACCGTGGTGGTGGGGAGCGCCATCGGCCTTTACTACTATCTGCGGGTGATGGTCAGTCTGTATCTGAGCCCGCCGGAAAGATTACGCCGCGATACTCCGAGCAACTGGGCGTTGACCGCCGGTGGGGTAGTGGTGTTGATCTCCTCGCTGCTGGTGCTGCTGTTGGGGATCTACCCGCAGCCGCTGATTGCCATTGTGCGGCTGGCGCAGCCGATTATGTGATGAGTTCCGCGCCTGCGGCGCGGGATTGCTTTTCGCTCGCTGCGCGTCCGGTGATAGCGGGCTTACCGCGCTGTGGGGCGCTCGGGCGGGCGGTAAAACCACGCCCGCTTCGACCCCATCGGCACGGTTTCCCTTTAACAGGCTTGCTGCACGTGCGGTGATAGCGGGCTTACCGCGCTGTGGGGCGCTCCGACGGGCGGTAAAACCACGCCCGCTTCGACCCCATCGGCACGGTTTCCCTTTAACAGGCTTGCTGCACGTGCGGTGATAGCGGGCTTACCGCGCCATGGGGCGCTCGGGCGGGCGGTAAAACCACGCCCGCTTCGACCCCATCGGCACGGTTTCCCTTTAACAGGCTTGCTGCACGTCCGGTGATAGCGGGCTTACCGCGCCATGGGGCGCTCGGGCGGGCGGTAAAACCACGCCCGCTTCGACCCCATCGGCACGGTTTCCCTTTAACAGGCTTGCTGCACGTGCGGTGATAGCGGGCTTACCGCGCCATGGGGCGCTCGGGCGGGCGGTAAAACCACGCCCGCTTCGACCCCATCGGCACGGTTTCCCTTTAACACGCCCGGTTCAGCTGTAGTGAATTGCGCTGTCAGCCCGGCGTGCGGCGGGCCTGCCGCATTCAGATACAATTCCCTTCAAAAAATTTTTGTTAAAAAAACCTTTCTTGACCCTAATCATTGTTTATTCGTGCGGTTCGGTGATAATGCAAATAAATCTCATTGACGTTTGGTATTGGTTCAATGTTCACCTCCTTGCCGAAATTTTTGCTGTGTGCCCTGATCTGGCTGCTCGGTGTTACGTGCGCCTGGTCGGCGGATGATTACAAAGCCTGGATAACCGATATCCAGGGTCGTCTGGATACTACCGTCCAACTTTATCAGCAGCAGCAGAAAGATGCCGCGCGCCGTGAAGTGCAGATGGCCTATTTCGAGGTTTTCGAAAACCTGGAAGGGCCGATTCGCATTAATACCTCAGCGCAGAAAAGCTATCAAATGGAAAGCCAGTTTGGCGAAATCCGCCAGATGATCAGCGACGGCAAGCCACTGTCCGACGTGCAGGGGAAAATCGAGACCCTTAAAGGCGAGCTGGCGGATGTATTGCCCATATTGACCGGCGGGAAACCCTTGGTGGCCACGGCGCAGAACTCGGTCTACGGTAACGACAAGATTGCCCTTTACTGGCAGCAAAAATTCAAGGTCATTGACGATTTTCTGGCGAACGCGGTGACGCAGTACCAGCAGGGTCAGTATGACGCCGCCAGTCAAAGCGTGCAGCAAGCCTTTTTCCAGGGCTTTAAAAACTCGGAAATGGAAATGTCGGTGCGTAATAACCGCTCATCGCAGCAGGCCGCCGATATCAACCAGCAATTTTCCGCGCTGATCACCCTGGCGACCCAGCCTGATCAGATGACCGCCATGGCCTACGCCGACACCACGCTGCTGCAGAATATCGAAGATCTGCTGCCGGGCCTGCCCACCACCCGTCCGGATCAGCCGGTAACGGCGCCGGTACCGGCCGCCGCCGGCAGCGCGGCGGCAAGCGCGGACGCGGCGCCGGATGCCAACTGGCGGCAGGTGAGCGATGATATCAATTCCGCGGTAGCCGCCGCCATCGCCCAATACCGGGCGGGGCAAGGCAAAGAGGGCATGATGGCGATTCAGGACGCGTACTTCGATCACTTCGAAGCCAGCGGCATGGAAAATAAAATCGGCTCCCGCGATACGGCGTTCAAAACCGCCCTGGAAGGCTATTTTACCCGTCTGGTCAGCCTGATGAAGGCCGGAGCGCCGTTGGATCAGGTGCAACAGCAGGCCGATGCCTTGGGCCAGGACCTGTCCAAGGCAGTGGATATGCTGGGGGCCGGGCAGGAAAGCCATTGGGGCCTGTTTATCTACAGCCTGCTGATTATCGTGCGGGAAGGGCTGGAGGCGCTGTTAATCGTAACGGCAATTATTGCTTACCTGGTGAAAAACAAACATCAGGACAAACTGCCGATGATCAATCAATCGGTCTGGGTGGCATTGCTGGCAAGCCTCGTCACCGCGGGTCTTTTCCAGTGGATGTTCGCCAATTCCGGCGCCAATCGGGAACTGCTGGAAGGCGGCACCATGATGGTGGCGGTGGTGACCCTGTTCTTTATGAGTTATTGGCTGCTCTCCAAGGTGGAGGCGCGGCACTGGAAGGCCTATCTGGAAGGCAAGCTTTCCCTGTCTCTCACCAGCGGCTCACTGGCCGGCCTGTGGTTTACCAGTTTTCTGGCGGTGTACCGTGAAGGAGCGGAAACCGTACTGTTCTATTACGCGCTGATTGGTGACTCCGCCGGCGTGGCGGGCCATATGTCCATACTGGCCGGATTCCTGGTGGGATGCGTCGTGTTGCTGCTGGTATATGTGCTGATGCGTTATACGGTGGTGAAACTGCCGCTTAAGCCGTTTTTTATGTTTACCGGCGGTTTTATGTATCTGATGGCGTTCGTATTTGCCGGCCAGGGGGTTCTGGAGCTGATCGAAGGAAAATTATTCGAACCGACCCTATTAAAGAATATGCCGCAAATTAGTCTGTTGGGGATTTACCCCTATCTGGAGACTCTGGCTCCGCAAGCAGTTTTGGTACTGGCCGCGCTGTTCGCCCTCTGGGTGATGCGTCGCCGTTCCCGTACCGAGATACCCGGGCATGAAGCAGTGTAGAGCAATTTATAACAATTATACCCAATTGAAGTAACGGGTATTTACCCTAAATACTTCGAGTTGCAGGAAAGCCAACGCAGCTGCAACCAGGAATATGGCGGATATGACTTGAGGATGAGATAGATGATGATGAACAAAGGGTTGATAACCGCGATGGTTATTACCGGTTTTACAGTCGCCCCGGCAGTTATGGCCGCCGAGCATCCGGCCGGTGAACCTATCACCATGAACGGCATGGAAATCGCAGCGGTTTATTTACAGCCCATCGAGATGGAGCCTCGCGGCATGGGCTTGCCCGCGGCCAAGGCCGATGTCCATCTTGAAACCGATATCCACGCGGTGAAAGGCAATCAGAACGGTTTTGGCGCCGGTGAATGGATGCCTTACCTGACCATTGGCTACTCTTTGGTGAACACCGATACCGGTGCGAAACAAGACGGTACATTTATGGCAATGGTGGCCAATGATGGCCCGCATTACGGCCAAAATGTCAAAATGATGGGCGTGGGTAATTATAAAGTGACTTTCCATATCGAGCCGCCGCCGAAGGCCGGCATGTACCGCCATACCGACGCTGAAACCGGTGTCGGTCCGTGGTGGAAACCGTTCGACGTGAGTTATACGTTTAAATACGTCGGCTTGAAATAATACTCTCCAGCCACGACCGCCTTGGCGGTCGTGTTCTGTTTTCGCTGTCGCAGTGGCCTGCCGGACCACCGCACAATGATTACCGGTTCTGAGTAGGCTTCATGAACTATTTTTTCGTTACCGTATTACAAGCTTTCCTGCCGGTGGCGCTGCTCTGCGGTTTGAACTGGGTCCGTCGGCCGACGCCTTCCCTGCGCGGGCTGGTATGGGTAAATTTACTGGCCCTGGCGGCCGGGACCCTGGCGGGGATTTACCTGCGCGCCGGCCAGCCGCTGCAACTGACCCTCGCCGTGCTGCAATTTATTTTACTGCTGCTGTTCCTGGCGAGTCAGTTCACCTATTCCGCCCGTATCGGCTACGGTTGGCAGTTTCTGCTGCCGGCCGGTGCGGCATTGAATTGGGGCGCCGATCCCAATCTCAGCGCATTGACGTCTTCAGGGGTCATCAATACTGATTTGCTGTTGAATCTCAGCGCGGTGGCGTGCGCCGTGGTGGTATTGGCCCTGAGCGCCATCATGACCGCCATGGTGGTACGGCGGCTGGCGGCCTGGCGCTGGCCGCTGCTGGTAATATTATCGCTGCTGCTGCTGCTGCCCCTGAGCGGCGAGTGCGTTCTGCTGTTGATGAAGCTGGAAACCATCGGCTTGACGAAACCCCGTCTGAGCTTTGTCGCCCATGTCACCAACGGCGCGCCCTGGCTGAATTATCTCAGCGCGGCGGCGATGGCGGTGCTGATGGCCGGCTACCTGCCGATCCTGGTGCGCCTGCGTGGTGAATACCGCCGTCAGGTCGGGCCTATTCTTCGCCGCAAGGGGATTGCCCGCTACCGCAACGCCCGCCGCACCGCCGGCAGCCTGCTGGCGGCGGCTGTGCTGGTGGTGGCCGGCCAGCTGTACTGGGATCTTGTGGCCTCCCAGCCGCCGCGTTTATCGGAAGCGGTGCCGGTGACGCTGGCCGCCGACGGGCTGGTGCATATCCCCCTGCAACAGGTACGGGACGGCAAACTGCACCGTTTTGTCTGGGTGGCGGACGACGGGAAAGCGGTGCGCTTTTTGGTCATTAACCGTTATCCCGACAGGCTGCGGCTCGGGGTCGTCTTTGACGCCTGCCTATTGTGCGGCGATCAGGGGTATGTGATGGAAGGCAACCAGGTGGTGTGCGTCGCCTGCGGCGTGCATATCTTCATTCCCTCCATCGGTAAATCGGGGGGCTGCAATCCTATTCCCATCGCCGACTGGCGTAATGACGATAAAGAACTGACCATCGGCAAACCGGCGCTGGTGGCGGGGGTGAATTACTTCACCACCGTGATGACGCTGCATGTGTCCGACCCGGTGGACGGCAGCAAACTGACCAATACTCAGGCTGAATACAAATACAGTTACGGCGGGAAAATGTACTTCTTCGCCAGCGAAGCGAACTACAACCGTTTCCGTGGGCAACCGACCCTATTCGTGCCGGCGGCCACCGGCAGCGGCGCGGCGGAGGATTAGCCTATGTTGTGGCGTATGTTGCGGCAGTCGTGGTGTAAAAATATCCGGCGCAAATCGCTGGCGGTTTTGACGGTATTCCTCGCCGCCGGGCTGATTTCGGCGCTGCTGGCGGTCTCCATTGATATCGGCGACAAGATGGCGCGGGAATTGAAATCCTATGGCGCCAATATCCTGATCGAACCGGCGGGCCAGGCGGCGCTGCCGGTAATGTTCGGCCAGCGCGCCGTGCCGCTGTCCGGGGAGGACCTGATCGATGAGTCCGAACTGCCCAGTATCAAGGATATTTTCTGGCGTAACAATATCGTCGGCTTCGCGCCGCTGCTCAACGGCGAAGTGACGGTTAACGATACCGCGGTGCCGGTGCTGGGCACCTTCTTCTCACAGCCGGTAAACGTGCCGGATGAGACGGATTACCATACCGGACAGGAAGTCATCAGTCCCTACTGGCGGGTGGCGGGGCAGTATCCCCACGAACCGGTGGCGGCGGGGCGGCAGCCGGAAGCCTTGATAGGCAAACAGCTGGCTCAGCGCAGCGGCTGGAAAACCGGCGACGTCTTATCCCTCAAGGGCAGTCACGGGGCAGTGACGGTGCGCATCAGCGGCGTATTGACCAGCGGCGGCGATGAAGAGGGCCGCCTGGTCATGCCGCTGGCGGTGGTCCAGCAGTTGCTGGGATTACCGGGCAAGGTGCAGGCGGTGCGGGTGTCGGCGCTGACGGTGCCGGAGAACGCGCTCTCCCGGCGGGCGCGGGACAATCTTGACGGTTTGTCGGCGGCGGATTATGACCGCTGGTATTGCACCGCCTTCGTCTCCTCCATCGCTCATCAGCTGGAAGAGGCGATTTCCGGCTCGGTGGTGCATCCCATTTGGCAGGTGGCGGCCTCGGAAGGGGTGGTTATCGAAAAAATCCAACTGCTGCTGGCGGTGGTGACGCTGGCGGCGCTGGCGGCCTCGGCGATGGGCATTGCCTCGCTGATGACCAGCACCATCATGGAGCGCGCCCGGGAAATCGGCCTGATGAAGGCGCTTGGCGCGCATCAATGGCAGATTATGCTGCTGTTCTATTTGGAGGCGGTGATGAGCGGCGCCTTGGGCGGCCTGCTGGGCTGCGTTGCCGGCTGGGGACTGGCGAAAGCCATCGGCTTGATGCTGTTCGGCGTCCCGCTGAGCTTTGCCTGGGTGGTGGTGCCGTGCGTGCTGGTGATCGCCATTCTGATCGCGGTCATCGGCACCTGGTTCCCGGCGCGGCGCATCGGCAAGATGTATCCGGTGGAGGTGCTGTATGGCAATTGATTCCGCCCTCGCCAGGCCGGCGGCGCGCAAATCCGCCTTGGGCGGTTCCATGTTCTGGCTGCTGGTGCTGCGTGCCCTGAGGCTTCGCCTGCAGCGGGTGGCGGTGGTGTTCGCCGCCCTGACGGTAGGGGCGGCCATCGTTACCGCCATGGCATCGGTGTATTTTGATATCAACGCCAAAATGAGCCAGGAACTGCGCACCTTCGGCGCGAATTTTTATCTTGGCCCCGGTCACGGCGACAGCCTGCCGGCGTCGATACTGCAACCGGTTATCGACGGTGCGCCGCCGGGGCTGATTAATGCCGCCAGCCCCTATTTGTACGGCATGGCGCGCACCGAACTGCAAAAAGTGGTGCTGATGGGGGTCTGGTTCGATTCCCTACAGCAGCTGGTGCCCTACTGGCAGGTCAAAGGGGACTGGATTGGCGTCGATTTTGACGATCGCCATGCCATGATCGGTATCAAACTGGCGGATATTTTGCACGTCAAGCTCGGCGATACCGTGACCCTGGTGGAAGGCAATAAGCGCAAGAGCCTGCAAATCAAAGGCATCGTTGAAGCCGGCGACGCCACCGACAATATGCTGATTTTAAATCTGGATCTGGCGCAGGAGTGGCTGCACCAGCCGGGAGCCATCAGCGATGCCATGTTCAGCGTCAACAACGATCTCGGCCAGGTGGATGTTTTCGCGCGCCGGCTGCAACGGCAGCACCCGGAGCTGGACGTGCGGCCGATCCTGAAGGTCTCGGCGTCCGAAGGCCAGGTGCTGGATAAGATCAAAGGCTTGATGGGATTGGTATCGGCGGTGATCCTGATTCTGTCGTCGTTATGCGTCAATACCACGCTGATGGCCATTGTGGGGGAACGCTCCCGTGAATTCGCCCTGCAAAAGGCCCTGGGCGCCAGCGCCCGGGATATTACCCTGCAAATGCTGGCGGAAACCGGCATTATCGCGCTGGCGGCGGTGATATGCGGCGTGGTTATCGGCTTTGTGCTGGCGCAGATCCTGGGCCATGCGGTATTCAACGCATCCATTGCCCTGCGCGCCCCGGTTTTTCCGCTGACCCTGGTATTGTCCCTGCTGGTGGCGGCTGTTGCGGCCATTGTCCCGGTGCGGCGTGCTTTGCATGTCGTCCCGGCTCTGGTCCTGAAAGGAGAATAGAACATGGCTTCAACCATCCGGTTGATACAACCTCAGCCCGCGGCGGATTATGTTATCGAGACGCGGCATCTCTTTAAGCGCTTTGGCAAGGTCACGGCGCTGGAAGATATCAATATCCGCATCCGCCGGGGTGAATTTGTCGCCTTTATGGGGGCCTCGGGCTCCGGCAAAACCACGCTGATGAATATCCTGACCTGCCTGGATACCGCCAGCGAAGGGCAGGTGCTGCTGGACGGCGTGGATGCCGCCGCGCTGGACGAAGAAGGGCGGCGCAATTTCCGCGCCGACAAGATAGGCCTGGTATTCCAGCAGTTTCACCTGATTCCGTTTCTCACCGCATTGGAAAACGTCATGCTCGCGCAGCACTACCACAGCGTGGTGGACGAACCCGCCGCCCGGGCGGTGCTGGAGCAAGTGGGCCTGGGGGCGCGGGTGGATCATCTGCCCAGCCAGCTCTCCGGCGGCGAGCAGCAGCGGGTCTGTATCGCCCGGGCTCTGGTTAATGAGCCGCCGGTTATTTTCGCCGATGAGCCCACCGGCAACCTGGATGAAGAAAATGAACAGCGGGTGCTGGATTTGCTGACGGATTTGCACCGTCAGGGCCGGACCATCGTCATGGTGACCCATAATCCGGAACTGGGACGTTTCGCCGATCGCATCATCCGCTTGCAGCACGGTAAATATCTTGGCGAGGAGAATAATCATCATGAATTGGCGTCGCGCGGTTAATCTGTTTTGCCTGCTGGCGCTGGCGGCGGCCCTGGGCGGCTGCAAAGACCAACAGCAGGTGGCCATTGGCGCCAAAGCCCCGTCCCTGGCGGCGTTTGATTTACGCGGGCAGCCGGCGGCACTGGAAAAATGGCACGGGAAGCAGGTATATTTAACCTTCTGGGCGGCAGACTGCGGCGGATGCGCGGCGGATTTGGCGGCTTTGCAAAAGCTGACCGACAGCTATGGCAACGGCAGCGGCCTGGTGGTGGTGGCGGTGAATACCGATCCGCAGCAGACGGACATCGCCCCTTTTCTCGGCCAGCTGCATCTGAGCTATCCGGTGGTGCGCGACCAGCTCGGCATTACCAAAGAACGTTATCAGGTGATTGGTACGCCCACCTCGTATCTTATCGATGGGCAGGGCAAGGTGGTGGAAGTACACCAGGGCATGCAGGGTGAACCGGCGCTGGCGGCCATGTTCCGGCAGGCGCAACAAGGAAAATCATGAAAAAAATCATTACTGTCGCGCTGCTGTGCTGCGCGGCGGCGCCGGCCTTCTCAGCCGTCGACGGGGCGCTGAAATACAGCCAGAGCTGCGCCGATTGCCATGGCCGCAAGGCTGACCGGCAGGCATTCGGCAAGGCGCCGCCGCTGATTTCCTTATCCCGCGACCAGCTGGTATCCGGCTTGACCGACCGCCGGGACGGCAAAATCGAAACCAGCGGCGCCGAACATCAGGCCAAAACCACCCTGACCGATGAGGATATCCAGGGGCTGGCTGATTACATTCAAACCCTTAAACATTGACGGCGGCCATAGCGGGTTGATTTTAAGAATGATCCGGCAGGAAATGTTCCTCGGTTATTGAAATACTTGACTATAGTTATAGCATCGGTCTTTCATCAGAACACGGAGAACAGTTATGGTTAACCCAACAGATCCCACTCAACCACATGAAACACATGTGGACGACGACGTGCAATTGTTGTCCGATACCCTGGAAGAGGTTTTGGCTTATTCCGGCGATAAGGCGGACCAAAAATATGTTGAGTTGAAGACCCGCGCCGAAGCGGCGCTGGACGAGGTCAAGAAGCGCATCAGCCGCGCGTCGGATAATTATTATTATCGGGCCCGACAGGCGGTCTACCGCGCCGATGAATACGTGCAGGAAAATCCCTGGCGTGGCGTGGGCATCGGCGCGTCGATAGGTCTGGTGTTCGGTTTGCTGCTGGCCCGCCGCTAACGTTCCGCCGGCTGGCTGAAAGAGCCAGCCGCTCTCATGTAAATACCTGCTAATCGATGCATATCTACCAGCATTCCTTTCGTTTTTGGCATGACCGACCGTATAATCCATACTCATATAATTAGCTAATAAACCCAATAGCTTTCGGGTTGCCGCCGGCACGGCCGCAACGTGAGGGATAATGGGAATAATTATGCGGGTGCTTATGCTGCCGTTACTTCAATCAGCTCTTCAACAGCATATGGATGCGGGGACCATACCCGAGGTACCGGGGGTCTATTCCATCAGCCTGCCCTGGACGCCCGGCGTGCACGTGCCCATGCTGGACTGGCTGAACGCCGTGCCCCTTTATCCCCAATGCTATTGGCAGCATCGCGACGGCGAGCTGGAGGCGGCGGCGTGCGGCGGCGTGAAGATATTCAACCGCCTGGCGTCGGCACAGGCCTTTTTAGCCGCCCATCCGGCCCGCGATACGCTGCGCCTTTGGGGCCTGAACGCCTTCGGTCATGGAGAAGGCGAACCGGAGAGCTATCTGTTTTTGCCCCGGATTACCTGGCAGCGCGAGCGGCAATCCCATCAGTTAATCCTCAATCTGGCCAGCGACGGCTCCCTGCTGGAGGATGCCCGGCTGTGTGCCGCCCAATTGGCCCAATTGGCCCGATTGCCTGGCGCCGGGCCACTGGACCCCTTTGCCGCCGGTGAAATCAGCGCCGCTCATCAGCCTGAACGTCCCCAGTGGCGGCAGATGATCGCCCGGGCGCTGGCGGCTCTGCGGGAGCAGCAATTCGCCAAAGTGGTGCTGGCGCGCCGCACCCGTCTGGTGCTGAGCGGCAAGCTTCGCTCCGCCGCCCTGATGGCCGCCAGCAAGGCGGTTAACCATCACTGCTATCACTACATGCTGTGCTGGTCTCCCGGGCGGGCGTTCTTGGGGTCAAGCCCGGAGCGGCTCTACCGCCGGCGGGAAAACCGGCTTGATACCGAAGCGCTGGCGGGCACCGTCGCCGCCGGCGGGCCTTCGTCATCCGCCGCCGAATTGGCGGACTGGCTGATGAACGACGATAAAAATCAACGGGAAAATCTGCTGGTGGTGGATGATATCTGCCAACGGCTGCATCCGGCCGCTCTTTCCCTTGACGTCACGCCGCCGGAGATCATCAGCCTGCGCACCGTGCAGCACCTGCGGCGGACCATTATGGCGCAGCTCAACTGCCGGGACGATGTCCGCTGCCTGTCCATGCTGCAGCCCACCGCCGCGGTGGCCGGGCTGCCCCGTGACGCCGCCCGGCGCTTTATTGCCCGCCATGAGCCGTTCGGGCGGGAGTGGTACGCGGGCTCGGCGGGCTATCTTTCCCTGGCGCAATCGGAGTTCTGCGTCTCCCTGCGCTGCGCTCAGGTGGAGAACCAATCCGTCATGCTCTATGCCGGCGCCGGTATCGTGGAAGGATCCGATGCGGATCAAGAGTGGCGGGAAATTGAAAATAAAGCCGCGGGCATGCGCTCCCTGTTCGCCGCCGAGTCCGCTGAACCGGCGGGATGAGGTTATGCCGTTTTATATCAACATCCCGCCGGCGGTACGTGCTTATAATGGCGGCTTGCCGGGGGGCCGGGAATACCAATCCTGTCCCCCTTATGTCCTGACCACCTCGGCGGGACGGGTTTTTCATTCCCTTGAGACGGTTTTCTTTCATGACAAAAAATGCGATGCCCGCAGCGTCATCAACCGAATTTAACCGGCGCTGGGCCAGAGTAGTGCTGGAAACCCTGACCCGCCACGGCGTGCGGCATATCTGCATTGCGCCCGGTTCCCGTTCAACCCCGCTGACCCTTGCCGCCGCCGGGCATCCGCGGCTTGTCCGCCACACTCATTTCGATGAGCGCGGATTGGGACATCTGGCTTTGGGACTGGCCAAGTCCACGGGCCAGCCGGTGGCGGTTATCGTCACTTCCGGCACCGCGGCGGCCAATCTCTACCCGGCGCTGATCGAAGCCAGCCTCACCGGCGAACGGCTGATTATGCTCACCGCCGATCGGCCGCCGGAACTGATTGATTGCGGCGCCAACCAGGCCATCCGCCAACCCGGCCTGTTTGCCGGATTTGCCGGCCGGTCGGTAAACCTGCCCCGTCCGACGCCGGATATTCCGGCGGGCTGGCTGGCATCCACCCTCGATCAGGCCTTGTCCGCCCGCGAAACGGTCCATGTCAACTGTCCGTTTGCCGAACCTCTGTACGGGCCTGAAGAGAACGATGAGGATCCCTGGTCGTCGGCGCTGGGGGAGTGGTGGCAGGATGACCGGCCCTGGCTGTCGGTGCCGCTCCCGGCGCAGGCCCGGACCTTGCCTGAGGATGACTGGGAAGGCTGGCGCCGGCGCAAAGGGGTCATTATCGCCGGGCGTATACCGGCGGAGGAGGGGGGGCGTCTGGCGACCTGGGCCGCTGAGCTGGGCTGGCCGCTGATTGGCGATGTCCTGTCGCAAACCGGGCAGCCGCTGCCGTTTGCCGATTTGTGGCTGGCCGACCCGGCCGCCGGAGAGTGCCTGCAACAGGCGGAACTGGTGATTCAGTTCGGCGGCAGCCTGACCGGCAAGCGCCTGCTGCAGTGGCAGGCGCAGTGCCGGCCGCGGGAGTATTGGCTGGTGGATCCGCTGCCGGGCCGTCTGGATCCGGCGCATCACCGCGGCCGGCGTTTTCATACGCCCGTCGGCGCCTGGCTCGACTGCCATCCTTCCCCGTCCCCGTCCTCACGGGACAACAAGAACTGGGCCGCGCCGCTGGAAGCGTTAAGCCGCCGGGCGCACCGCCATATCCGGGCGGCGATGACCGGAGCCCTGGGGGAAATTCAGCTGGCGCACCGTCTGGCGGAGCTGCTGCCCGCCGGCGGCCGGCTGTTTATCGGCAACAGCCTGGCGGTTCGGCTGGTGGACGCCCTGGGGCAATTGCCTGCGTGCTATCCGGTATTCGGCAACCGCGGCGCCAGCGGTATCGACGGTTTGCTCTCCACCGCCGCCGGCGTATTGCGGGGCGGCGACGGGCCGCTGCTGGCCGTGGTGGGGGATTTATCGGCGCTTTACGATCTGAATGCCCTGGCGCTGTTTCGCCACACCACCGCGCCGGCGGCCATCCTGGTGGTCAACAATAACGGCGGCCAGATATTCTCCCTATTGCCGACCCCTGAAGCGGTACGGGAACACTATTACGTCATGCCGCAGCAGGTGGAGTTCCGCCACGCCGCGGCATTGTTCGGCCTGAATTATGCCAGCCCGCCGGATTTCTCCACGCTGCAAAGCTGCCTGGCCGATGCCTGGCGGCAGCCGGCCGGGAGCGCCGCCACGCTGATTGAACTGGCGGTGCCGCCCCATGAGGGAGCCGACCGGTTCCGGAGCCTGGTGGCCGGGATGGCGGCGGTATGAAGTGGGCCGTGAATCGCCTGCGGCCCGGTGAGGCCGGGCGGCCCTGGTTGGTTTGGCTGCACGGTCTGCTGGGCAGTGGCGATGATTGGGCGCCGGTGTTACCCTATTTTGATGGCTGGCCGATGGCGGCGCCGGATTTACCGGGCCATGGCGCGTCCTGTTCCATGTCGCCGGAAGGTTTCGCCGAGGTCACGCAGGGGCTGGCGCAGACGCTGGCTTCCCTGGACATCGAACGCTATATTCTTATCGGCTACTCTCTCGGCGGCCGTATCGCCCTTTACCATGCCTGTCGGGATCGTCCGGCGGGGTTGCGCGGAGTGTTTGTGGAAGGGGCGCATCCGGGATTGGCCAGCCCGGAAGCCCGGGCAGACCGTCTGCGACACGATCGCGCCTGGGCGCAGCGTTTTGCCCAGCAGCCCCTGGGGCAGGTATTGGACGACTGGTACCGACAGCCGGTATTCGCCGATTTATCCGACGCGCAGCGCCGGGAACTGGTGGCGCTGCGCCGCCATAACCAGGGAACCGCCATCGCGGCCATGCTGGACGCCACTTCGCTGGCGCGCCAGCCCGATTTACTGCCGTCGCTCCAGACCCTGAGTTTGCCCTTCGGCTATCTGTGCGGCGAACGGGACGCCAAATTTTCCACGCTGGCACGGCAGGGCGGCCTGCCCTGTTCCCTGGTGCCCGGTGCGGGTCATAATGCCCACCGGGCCGAGCCGGCGGCTTTTGCCGAAA
Source organism: Sodalis sp. RH15 (assembly GCF_047324255.1). Taxonomy (NCBI): domain Bacteria; kingdom Pseudomonadati; phylum Pseudomonadota; class Gammaproteobacteria; order Enterobacterales; family Bruguierivoracaceae; genus Sodalis; species Sodalis sp. RH15. Next base: position 4,233,150 of record NZ_CP178738.1, on the reverse strand, counting down.
AACTTTTATCCCTGCTTGCCCCGTTATACTAAAGGAACGCTTTATGCTTAAACCCAGTGAAGAACAATGGTATGCCCCGGTGGACTGGCGCGATTGCAGCGGTGACTTCGTGGATATCCGTTATCAGAAATCCGCCGACGGCATCGCCAAAATCACGATAAACCGTCCCCAGGTGCGTAACGCCTTCCGCCCGCTGACGGTCAAGGAGATGCTCCAGGCCCTGGCGGACGCCCGCTATGATGACGGGATCGGGGTGATTATCCTCACCGGAGAAGGGGATTTGGCGTTTTGCTCCGGCGGCGACCAGAAAGTGCGGGGGGATTATGGCGGTTATAAAGATGACAGCGGCGTGCATCACCTGAACGTGCTGGATTTCCAACGGCAAATACGCACCTGCCCGAAGCCGGTGGTGGCGATGGTGGCGGGCTATGCCATCGGCGGCGGCCATGTGCTGCATATGATGTGCGATCTCACCCTGGCGGCGGATAATGCTGTTTTCGGCCAGACCGGCCCCCGGGTGGGATCATTTGACGGCGGCTGGGGCGCGGCCTATATGGCCCGCATCGTCGGCCAGAAAAAGGCTCGGGAAATCTGGTTTTTGTGCCGCCAGTACGACGCTCAGCAGGCGCTGGACATGGGGCTGGTGAATACCGTGGTGCCGCTGGCTTCACTGGAGAAGGAAACTGTGCGCTGGTGCCGTGAAATGCTGCAAAACAGTCCCATGGCGCTGCGCTGCCTGAAGGCCGCCCTCAATGCGGATTGCGACGGACAGGCAGGGCTGCAGGAACTGGCGGGCAACGCCACCATGCTGTTTTATATGACGGAAGAGGGCCAGGAAGGCCGTAATGCCTTTGTGGAAAAGCGGCAGCCGGATTTCTCCAGGTTCAAACGGAACCCTTGATGCGCCGCGGGACGCTGCTGGCTTATAGCCTGCCGCTGCATGCCGGCGTGGTGCTGCGCGGACAGCATCAGCGACAGCGCAACGGTCTGGTGGTGCGCCTTGAGGAGGATCACCGCACCGGCGAAGGAGAGATAGCGCCGCTGCCCGGCTTTAGCCGGGAGAGCCTCCCTCAGGCCGCCGAGGCGGCGCTATTGCTGATGCGGCGCTGGGTTGCCGGCGCCTCCATCCTGGCGGATCTCTCAGGCGGCGAAGACATCGCGCAGCGCATCGCGCCCTCGGTGGCATTCGGCCTCAGCTGTGCCCTGGCGGAGCTGGAAGACCGCCTTCCCCCGCAGGCTCCCTCTATTGCGGTGCCTTTATGCAGCGGCGACAGCGATGAATTCATCCGCCGTTTGACCGCTTTGCCGGACAGCCGGCTGGCCAAGGTCAAGGTGGGCCTGACGGACGGCGGTGCAGAGAGCCGCCAGGTGAACGGCATGCTGGCGGCGCTGCCCGGGCTGCATTTACGCCTGGATGCCAACCGCAGCTGGACCGCCGCCGCCGCCGCCGCCTTTGCCGCAGGATTGGACCCGTCATTACGGGGGCGGATTGATTTCATCGAGGAGCCCTGTGCCACTCCCGCCGCATCTCTGGTGTTTGCCCGCGACAGCGGCATCCCTATCGCCTGGGACGAGACGGTGCGCGAAGGGGATTTTTCTTTGCGGCCGCAGCCGGGCGTGGCGGCGATTATCATCAAACCCACTCTCACAGGCAGCCTGCGGCGATGCGAACGTTTAATCCACCAGGCCCGGCAGGCGGGTTTAACGGCGGTGATAAGTTCTTCCATTGAATCAAGCCTGGGCCTGACCCAGTTGGCCCGTCTGTCGCAAGTTCTGACTCCCGGCGTCCCCCCTGGGCTTGATACGCTGTCGCTGCTGGGAGCGCAACTGCTGCGCCGCTGGCCCGGCAGCCTGCTGCCGTTGCAGTCCCCCGCGCAATTGCACACTATCGCCCGCGCATCCTGAGGAAGCGGTTTTCTTCATGAATCAAGATGAATAACACCATGAAAAGCTTTGATAACTGGCCCTGGCATTACTGGGCGCACCATACTCCGCACAGCATCGCTTTGCGTACCCCTGCCGCTCAATGGAGCTGGCGCGTACTGGCGCAACGGATCAATGAACTGGCCGCCGCCTGGCAGCAGGCCGGCGTCACGGCCGGCTGCGGCGTGGCCCTGCGGGGAAAAAACCGGCTGGAGCTGGTGCTGGCTTATCTGGCCGTTCTGCAGTGCGGCGCCCGGGTCATTCCCCTCAGCCCACAGCTGCCGCCGGATCTGCTGGTCCGGCTGCTGCCCGGCCTGAACATTGATTTTGGCTGGTGCGGGGCGGATTTTTCCTGGCCGGACGGTATCACTCCTTTGGCCATAAGCCCGTCGTCCGTGGGCTCCTCCCCCGCCAGGATCCCCTGGCAGATCAACCGCCTGGCCACGCTGACTCTCACATCCGGCTCCAGCGGCCTGCCGAAAGCGGCGGCCCACACCTTCGCCGCCCATCTGGCCAGCGCGGAGGGTGTCCTGTCATTGATGAATTTTCAGCATCGCCACAGCTGGCTGCTCTCGCTGCCCCTGTACCATGTTTCCGGCCAGGGTATCGTCTGGCGCGCCCTGGCGGCCGGCGCCACGCTGGTAGTGGCGGACGATATGCCTTTGGAGCAGGCGCTGGCGGGCTGCAGTCACGCCTCTCTGGTACCTACCCAGCTGTGGCGCCTGTTAAAGGGCGACATGGCCGGCCTCAGCCTGCAAGACGTCTTGCTGGGCGGAGCGATGATCCCGCCGGACCTTACCCGGCAGGCCGAAGCGTTGGGGATCCGCTGCTGGTGCGGCTACGGACTCACCGAGTTCGCCTCGACGGTCTGCGCCAAACGCGCCGACGCCTCGCCGGGTGTAGGCATGCCTCTGACGGGACGGGAGCTGCGGCTGGTGGATGACGAAGTGTGGCTGCGCGGCGGCAGCATAGCGTCGGGTTACTGGCAGCAGGGACGGCTGATTCCCTTTACCGACAGCGACGGCTGGTTCCATACGCGGGATCGGGGCAGGTTTGTGGACGGCGAGCTGCATATTTCCGGCCGGCTGGACAATTTATTTATCTGCGGCGGAGAGGGTATCCAGCCGGAGGACATTGAACGCGTACTGGCTATTCATCCCGATGTGCGCCAGGCCTTTGTGGTGCCGGTGGCGGACGAGGAATTCGGCCAGCGCCCGGTAGCGGTGGTGGAAGGAGATACGCCCTTTGAACAATTGCGCGCCTGGCTGGATCCGCAACTGGCGCCCTGGCAGCGACCGGCGGCTTATTTTACGCTGCCTGACACCCTCGGCGGCGGCGGCATTAAAATTTCCCGCCGCAGTATCATGGATTGGGTCGCGGCGCAATTCACCATAAATCCCTAAAGAAAGGTTGTGTTTATCGGTGCGGCTTTCTAAAGTGACGGTATGGGGTTTACAGGAGAAGATAATGCTTAGGGTAGAAATGCTGTGCACCGGCGATGAAGTTCTGCATGGACAGATTGTCGATACCAATGCGGCGTGGCTGGCGAATTATCTGTTTGAACAGGGCCTGCCGATGAGTGCACGCATGACCGTGGGCGACAATCTGTCCGCACTGGTGGCGGCCTTGACCGAACGCAGCCTGCGGGCGGATATTCTCATTGTCAACGGCGGCCTGGGTCCCACCAGCGACGATCTGAGCGCGCTGGCCGCCTCCACGGCGGCCGGGGAAGAACTGGTGGAGCATCCCGAATGGCTGGCGAAAATAGAAGCCTATTTTGCCGAACGGGGACGGGTCATGGCCCCCAGCAACCGCAAGCAGGCGCTGATCCCCGCCAATGCGGAGATGATCGACAACCCGGTGGGCACCGCATGCGGGTTTGCGTTGCAGCTGAATCGCTGCCTGATGTTTTTCACCCCCGGCGTGCCGTCTGAATTCAAAGTGATGGTGGCGCAAGAGATTGTGCCGCGGCTGCGTGAGCGTTTCGACCTGCCCGATCCGCCGCTGTGCCTGCGGCTAACCACTTTCGGGCGCGCGGAAAGCGAGCTGGCCAGCCAGCTCGACGGCATGCCGCTACCGGAAGAGGTAGTTCTGGGCTACCGTTCCTCCATGCCGATCATCGAACTGAAACTCACCGGCCCGGCCCACGAGCGGGAAGCAATGGAGCTGGCCTGGCAACAGGTCAGGGCGGTGGCCGGTGAAAGCGCGATATACGAAGGCACCGACGATTTACCCACCCAGTTGGCCGGACGGCTGCGCCAGCTCGGACTGACTCTGGCCATCGGCGAACATTTCACCGCCGGCTTATTGACCTGGCAGTGCCAAAGCGCCGGCATGCCGGTGGTCAGCGGTGAATGGCTGTCCTCCCTGGGCGCCGGTAGCGCCGATAAGAGTGCGGATAGGAATCTGGCCGGGGCGCGGCAATCTTCCGCAGAAGAAGCTTCTCCTTTGCAAAAACTGGCCCGGCAGGCGCAAGACCTGGCCGCCCGACATGGCGCGCAGCTGGCGCTGGCGGTAGGTAACCTGGAACAGGAACGGCTTAGCCTGGCGCTGCACACTCCCGATCGCAGTTATGCCCAAACGGTCACTTTTACCATCAATATACAGCGGCACGGTCTCAAAACCCGGCAGGAAGTGGTCTCGCTGATGGCGCTGAACATGCTGCGCCGCTGGCTCAATGGCTGGCCGGTCTACGCCGATCACGGCTGGATACGAACGACCGATACCCTGGCTTAATTTTTTTCTGTATTCAATTCTAGATGCCATAACCCCGTCAGTTGGCGTGCCGAATCAATCTGCTGCCGACGGGGTTGGGTGCCGCGCTTGCTTTCACCGGCGGCATTTTTGTAAATAGGGCAATGCACACCATGAAAAACAGTATCGATTCTGAGCTGACTAACAAGACATCCGACAGACCGTAAACGATTATGCAGCAGCCAATCAGCAGCATTGGCGTATTCTTTCTCACCAGCGACTGGCTGATGATATAAACATAAAAAAGCACCACGGTCAGCAGGCCGACGATACCTTGCAGCGAGGCGGCTTCAAGCAGTTCATTGTGCAGGTGCGTGTCGATATATTCCATCGCGGTTCTGTTACCCGGATCGTGGACGATGATCTCCGCGGCTTGCATGTGGCGCCCCTCAACGGTATTGCCAAAAGGATGCTGAGAGAATATATTCAGGCCGACATACCATAACGAGAACCTGGAGCCCAGTGATGATTGGTCGTTACCGTTTTGGTAAAGCGCTATTTCACTGTCGGTTTGTTCAATCTTCGGCTTGATGTATTTTCCATAAGACATACCCACACCAAACCCCAGCAGCACCATGACGATCAGCAGGGGTTTGAGGTAAATCTTGCGGAAATGGAACAACATCATCAGCGAAATCATTAACAGGTGCGCAAGTATTGCGGCGCGGGTGCCCATCATGATGATAACCAGGAAGGAGATGGTGATCACCGCCATTAATGTTATATGGTGATTGACGGTTTTCTTGAATATCAGAAGCAGATAAATAAGAAGAATAGACAATGCAGAGTAAATATAGGCCGCAATGGTTGCGCGATTGGTGCTTAGGGCAATGCGGTCCATACCGTGATGAATCTGATAAAGACCATAACCGGTAGCCAGCACAAAGGCTAACGCAAATCCGGACAACAGGTATTTACGGTAATTGAAACTTGCCAGATAGTGGGAAAACTGGGTGATATAAAAAATCAGCGCGCCGCCGAAAATGAGTTTCTTACCCGAATTCAGCTGTATAAATCCCAACCCGTAGGTGTGCTCATGGCGATACAGGATCAGTGTCCAGATAATTTTGACCACGCCAATTAACATGATGGCATACGAAAGATCCTTTTTGGGCCATTTGAGGTTTTTTCGCTCGGCGAACAGCCCGAGCAGGGCAGCGTAACCAGAGAAATAGAATAATTCCCGCTGTATACTCGTTGAAATCAAGGTAAATACAACCGATAAAATAGCCAATAAAAAACTGGCTAAATACAACCCTTGTCCTATTTTGTCCCTATAAAGCGATACTGCTGCCTTTTTTTTATAACTGAATCTTACCGACGGGTTTATAAAAAAACGGATGCGGCGAGTTTCCTGCACTTTCTCCTGCAGCGTATTTAATTGCTCTCTATCCGTAATCCATTTTTTCCTTTTCAGCTGAATATCCAGCCAATGACACAAGACTAAATCATGAAATTTTTTGCCAAAAAGCGCATCCATTTTTTCCGTGCATACGAAGAGATTATGTATTTTTTTTTCCGATGGGGAGTTCGACAGGCTGTCGGCGCGTTTTATATAAAGATAATGGCTCTCAGATGAAAACACGATGGTTGTGGCCTTGGTCAGAATTTCCGGAAAGATGTAAAAATCTTCATAGCAGGTAAAATCCGGCATAGGGGATGACAACAGCAGGTCCCGATGGATGAATTGTCCAATCAAGTGCGCCTGGAAATCTTTGTGAATCAGGAAACGCGTTATCGCTTCATCCGCGAGCAGGGTCTTGGTTTTCAACCCCTTCCAGGTTTTATCGGCGGTACCGAGATCACGCACCTCCTGTAGCTTGGTCAATAGCAAGCTGGGTTTTTTCTGGGCCAGGAAAGTGAGGATCTCCCCAAGAGAGCCGCTTTTCAAGAGGTCATCACTGTCAAACATAGTGACGTATTCACCCTGGCTGTGAGCCAAGGCAAAGCTACGCACCTTGCCAAGGTTGGTGAATTCAACCGCATAATAATGTGCTTGCGGCGTTGATTGGGCGAAAGCCCTGAGAATTGAAGCGGTGCCATCACTTGAGGCATCGTTGACCAAGATGATTTCACAGCGTCCGATGTCGGCGCCCAATGCCGCAAGCAGGCTTTGCAGTGTGTCTTGAAGATATTCATCGCTGTTATGGGCGGCGATAATAATGCTAAGAATCACATTTTGTGTTGGCATAATTTAGAGGTAAACCAAAAAATTGACTTAAGTACGCCGTTTAAAAACTCAGCGGCAGAAATAGTTAAATTACGATTTTATTTTAGTTATCTATCTATCGTTAATGATAATCATTCTTTTATCAACACACCTCGAACAAGGTCCGTGATACTTATAAAATACCTCCCGGGTGGTGTCAATGTCATTTTGCACTTTCATGCTAAGCTTACAATTCGGCCACTATTTTTATAAAAATGAAATCCATTGCTATTATTACTTATATTGATAAATATTATTTAAGTATGTAATAAACTCTTTCTGCTATCACATTCAAATTTCCCATTTAAACGTGGCCTGAAGATATAATGTAGAACTGCTTAATATATTAATTCTAGATATGCCAGCTGACTTTCGGCGGGTCCGCCGCCCTGACCATAAACGACCACTTCAAGAGCGTGCCTATCCCAAGGCTAAACAAACCGATATCTATCCTTTACGAGCCCCGATCTTCGCGACAAAATGCCTACTCTATCTTGCCCAGGACAGGAAGCGGCCCATTGAATATCCAAGAAATTTCAATCAAGAATTTCAAAGGTATCCGACATGAGACCTTCTCCTTCCGTTCGCGGTTCACCGTATTCATTGGTGATAACGCCACCGGTAAAACCACCATCCTGGATGCCCTGGCGGTGGCGCTGGGAAGCTTTTTCCTCGGACTTGACGCTATCAGCTCAAGGCCGATACGTGCCGATGAAATCCGGACGGTCAACGTTGACGGACAGCCCAGGCCACAGTTTCCCGTATCCATAGAGGCTAAGGGCATGATTGACGGCCAACGGCATGTTGCCTGGTCAAGAGAAATCATCCGACAGAAAACCACTGTCAAGGGCGCGAGAGCCTTAAGCAATATCGCCGCCCGCAAGCTTGAGCAAAGCCGCAGACCCAAATCCGAACGCAATAACAAAGAGGTGATCTTCCCGCTTATCGCCTACCACGGCACCGGACGACTGTGGGCGGAAAATGAAGAGATTGGCTACCAGAAGCAGGCGGAAGGGATAACGAAGGCCTATACGCATTGCCTATCCGCCAAATCCTCAAGCCGGGATTTTCTTTCCTGGTACAAGACCCAGGACGACAGCATCAAGAAATTCGGCGATCCTTTGGATATCATCCATCTGAAAGCGCTCAAGGCCGCGGTTCTCAAGCTGATCCCCGATAAACGCTGGGTCGATACGGAATTTGACTATAAGCTCAATACATTGGTGGGGACTTATAGCGATGGGCGCGGCCACAATCACCGCCTGGCCTTCAACCAGTTGAGCGACGGTTTGCGCAATATTATCGGCATCGCGGCGGATATGGCCTACCGATGTATTCAGCTCAATCCGCATCTGGGCATCAATGCCGTTGTGGAGACCCCCGGCGTGGTGCTTATTGATGAAATCGACCTGCATCTGCACCCCATCTGGCAAAAGAGCATTATACAGGATTTCAAAGACGCATTTCCCAAGCTGCAGTTTATCGCCACCACCCATTCCCCCTTTATCGTGCAGAGCCTGGGGGTGGGTGAGCTCATCAATGTCGACCGGCCGGGTAATGAGTCGGTGCCCAATGAACTGCCCCTTGGCAAAGTGGCGACGCAGATCATGGGCGTTGAAAATATCCGCAGCGATAATTTTGAGCGGCGCGTCAAATCAGCCCGGGAACAACTGGCACAGATAAAAACCCAAGGTGGGAAATTAACGCTTGATGACTATTTAAACATACGCCGGGTAGTGAATTCGTCGCTGATTAATGAAACCGACGATCCGGAATATAAAGCCTACTTGTTAGCCAAAGATCAAGGAACTGATAAATGAGGCCCATAGATAAGGGAACATGGCCGCTAAACAAAAAGGGCGCCAAAGCCTGTTTCAATCATTGGCGAAACGCTAAACAGTATCTTGAGGAGCGTACCGGCTGCTATTGCCATTTGTGTGAAATGCGGGTGAATAATGCCCTGGCCGTCGAGCATATCAAACCCAAGGACAGCTATCCGCGCCTTTCCGCCTGCTGGACCAATTTTTTACTGATCTGCACCCCGTGCAATTCCCGCAAGAGCAAATCGCTCCTTGCCGTTCCTTACCGGCATCATTATTACTGGCCCCATATAAATAACACTCTGCTGGCCTTCCATACGCCGCTGACCGGAGACAATGCCATGGTGGTCAACGCTCATCCATCGCTATCGCCGTCGCAGAAGCAAAAAGCCGATGCCACCATAAAACTGTATGCGCTGGACAAGACCACGACGGTAACCGGGGACAGCGACCGGCGCTATCTTGAGCGCCAGCTAACCATCAGCATGGCCCTTGAACGCCTGGAAGAGTATGCCGACAATCGTGCGACGGCGGCAGCCATCGTTGACCTGGCGGTCAGCAGGGGATTTTTCAGCCTGTGGATGGTTATTTTCAGCGATTATCGGGAAGTGATGGAGGCATTGCTGGATGCCAGACCGTTTTGCCAGAACCGGACTGCCTGGTTCAGCGCCGCCCTTGCGCCGCTGCCCCGCAATCAGGGCCAGGCCGATCCGCTATGAAGTAGTGGATCGGCCATGGAAACTCCTGGCAGGCCATACCCGCCGCACCCGGAGCCTGTATATCATTTTTCAGCGCTCAGGGGCCGCAGCGCCAAAATCCTCCGCATCCACATCATAGCCCGACGGCTCCCAGCGAATCAGCAGCAGCGCCAGCAACCCCGCCACGGGGGCTGCGGCAATCACCCAAAACACGCCGGTCTTAAGCCAAGCCACCAGCACCGGAAACAGAAACAGCGAAAGCGTGGAGCTGGCGCGCATCAGCGTCTGGTTAAATCCGACACCCACGCCTCGCAGCGAGGTGGGATAGCTCAGCGAGGCAAAGGTCATGCTGTGGGAACCCGGGCCGAAACCCTGGCCGAACAGGAACAACGCCAGCATGGCGATGGCCAGGGCGGCATGGGCGCCGTCCGCCGGCCGGCCGATGAGCGCCAGTCCGATCAAGGCGACCAGTTGGCAGGCATAACCCAGCACCGTCATCCGCCAGGCACCGAAGCGGGGTACCCAGCGGACGCCTATCAGGCCGCCCACAAAGGCAAATAACAGGTTAAGCCCCAGGGAGGCCAAAATAGTGGTCAGCATGGACTGCGCCAGAAAACTGCTGATAATCACCGGCAAACCGAATGCCACGGCGTTATAGGCAAAGGACGACGCCACGGCGATAACCGTCGCCAGCACGGTACGCCGCAGATAAACCCCCCGCAATAACCGGCCGTAATTACTCCAGCGGGCGCGCAGCGCCTTGGGCGCGGGCTGTTGTTCCGCCACCGGCGCCGCCTGGGCATTGATACCGTAGGAGCGCCGCAGAATTTGCGCCGCGCCGGTTAAATCGCCCTGATTAGCCGCCCAGACCGGCGACTCGCTGATATACCGGCTACGAATGGCGATAATCGCCAGCGCCGGCACCGCGCCGAAGCCCAGGATTAAACGCCATAGCCAGTGGGTTTGTTCAGCGGGCAATACGGCATACAGCAACAGCACCAGCAAATAGGAGATACTGATGGCGGCATACCAGGTGGGACACCACATGGCGACGCTGGCCGCTTTATTACCGCGTCCCTTCAGCCGCGAGAACTCCGCCAGAAAGGCCATGGCCACCGGCAAATCGATACCGACCCCCAATCCCATGACAAAACGCGCACCGGCCAGCACCCATTCGTTAGGGGCGAACGCGCAGGCGATGGCGGCGAAGACGAAGAAAAACATATCGGCCATGAAAACGCGATAGCGGCCAATCTTGTCGGTGAGGTAGCCGCCGAAAAATGCGCCGACAATAGCGCCGAAGGTAATGGCGGAGGCCACCATGCCGGTGCCCGCCGGGGTAAGGTTGAACTCGCGGGTAATATCCTTCACCCCGAACGCCAGGGCTCCCAGGTCATAGGCATCCAGGAAAACGCCCCCCAATGCGATGCCGATGATAATACCGGCATGACTGCGCTTTTCCCCACCGGAATTCACTAAATGGGATACATCGGCGGCGCTACGGATAAAAACGGTTTCGCTCTCGTACGGCTTGTCTCGGTCAAGAGCGGCGACATGCGCCATTTTGAGGAGTTCGGACATGGTATTAAGCAGGCTTATAAAAAGTGTGATCTAGGTAACATGAGCATACCGGGCAGGGCCATGAAAACCAATTCCGAATCGCTATAACTTACAACTAAAAGATCAGAGCGCCCCATGCCGGGGTAGGCCCGCGATCACGTGACGTGCAACGAGCCGGTAATGACACTTCGGTGAAAGCGGGCGCGTGTTGAAGGGAGACCGCGGCAATGGGGTCGAAGCCGCCGTCTGGCGGCGGCCGGAGCGCCCCATGCCGGGGTAGGCCCGCGATCACGTGACGTGCAACGAGCCGGTAATGACACTCCGGTGAAAGCGGGCGCGTGTTGAAGGGAGACCGCGGCAATGGGGTCGAAGCCGCCGTCTGGCGGCGGCCGGAGCGCCCCATGCCGGGGTAGGCCCGCGATCACGTAACGTACAACGAGCCGGTAATGACACTCCGGTGAAAGCGGGCGCATGTTGAAGGGAGACCGCGGCAATGGGGTCGAAGCCGCCGTCTGGCGGCGGCCGGAGCGCCCCATGCCGGGGTAGGCCCGCGATCACGTAACGTACAACGAGCCGATGAAAGCGATTTTTCCCGCCTCGACCGGATACTACTCGGCTATAGCTCCAGCTCGATATCCCCCGCCGGCAGGCAGCAACAGGGCAGAATATCGCCCGGCCGGATACAGGCCAGGGGGGACTGGGTATAAGCGACCCGGCCCCGCAGCAGCCGCATACGGCAGGCGCCGCAATAGCCGGACCGGCACTGGAATTCGACGTCGATATGATTGGCTTCCAGGGCATCCAGCAGGGAGCGGTGGCCGGATTCGCACTGAAGCTGCGCCCCGATATGGCGCAGCGTGACCTTGGCCGATGGGTCCATGGCTTACAGCTCGAAATCGCTCAAATCGCCCGAATTCATCTCGGAGTCGATTTGGCCTACCAGGTAGGAACTCACCTCCACCTCCTGCGGCGCCACCTGAACATTGTCCGACACCAGCCAGGTATTAATCCACGGAATAGGATTGGAGCGGGCGGCAAAAGGCAGATCCAGACCCACCGCCTGCATGCGGATATTGGTAATATAATCCACATACTGGCACAGAATATCTTTATTCAGGCCAATCATGGAACCGTCGCGGAACAGATAACTTGCCCACTCTTTTTCCTGCTCCGCCGCCAGCACGAACAGGTCATAACACTCCCGCTCGCACTCCTTGGCAATCTCGGCCATTTCCGGATCGTCCTCGCCGGAACGCATCAAATTCAGCATATGCTGGGTGCCGGTAAGATGCAGCGCCTCGTCGCGAGCGATCAGGCGGATGATTTTAGCGTTGCCCTCCATCAGTTCGCGCTCGGCGAACGCGAACGAGCAGGCGAAGCTGACATAAAAACGGATGGCTTCCAGGGCATTGACGCTCATCAGACAAAGGTAGAGGCATTTTTTCAGCTCATGCAGATTCACCACTACCTGGGCGCCCTTTACCTGATGGGTCCCAACGCCGAGCAAATGGTAGTAGCCGGTCAGTTCGATAAGCTTGTCGTAATAGCCCGAAATATCCTTGGCCCGCTTCAGAATCTCTTCATTGGTCACGATATCGTCGAATACCAGCGAGGGGTCGTTAACGATATTGCGGATGATATGGGTATAAGACCGGGAATGAATGGTTTCCGAAAAGGCCCAGGTTTCCACCCAGGTTTCCAGCTCCGGAATGGAAATCAGCGGCAACAGGGCGATATTGGGGCTACGGCCCTGGATGGAGTCCAGCAGGGTCTGGTATTTCAGATTGCTGAGGAAAATATGCTTCTCGTGTTCCGGCAGCGCCTGGAAATCAATGCGGTCACGCGACACGTCCACTTCTTCCGGCCGCCAGAAAAAAGAGAGCTGTTTTTCGATTAATTTTTCAAAGATATCGTATTTTTGCTGATCGTAGCGCGCAACGTTCACCGACTGGCCGAAAAACATCGGCTCCAGCAATTGGTTGTTTTTATTCTGTGAAAATGTGGTATAGGCCATGGTCTCTCCCGTTACACGCGGACGGCAATGGCGCCGCCCGCGGCCATGTTAAATCTTGCAGGCTCCGCTCTCGCAATCATCAGTCTCGGCGGCGGCTTCCATATCTTCCTGGGCATCTTCCGCGCCGTCGCGGGTATTCTGATAATACAGCGTCTTGACCCCGAACTTGTAGGCGGTGAGCAAGTCCTTCAGCAACTGCTTCATCGGCACCTTGCCGGCCGGGAAACGGGTCGGATCGTAATTGGTATTGGACGAAATGGCCTGATCGACGAATTTCTGCATCAACCCCACCAACTGCAGATAACCGTCGTTGTTCGGCATTTCCCACAATAGCTCATAGGCGCCTTTCAGCCGGTTGGATTCCGGCACCACCTGGCGCAGAATGCCGTCTTTAGACGCCTTGATACTGACGTAGCCCCGGGGCGGCTCGATACCGTTGGTGGCATTGGAGATTTGCGACGACGTTTCCGACGGCATCAGCGCCGACAGGGTTGAATTACGCAGGCCGTGCCGTTTGATGTCTGCGCGCAAAGCCTCCCAATCGTAATGCAGCGGCTCACTGCAAATCCCGTCCAGATCCTTTTTATAAGTATCAATGGGCAGGATGCCCTTGGCATAGGTGGTTTCATTGAACCACGGGCAGGCGCCCCGTTCTTTGGCCAGCTCGTTGGAAGCTTTTAATAAATAGTACTGAATGGCCTCGAACGTCCGGTGCGTCAGGTTGTTGGCGCTGCCGTCGGAGTACCGTACGCCGTTTTTAGCCAGATAATAAGCATAATTTATCACGCCCACGCCAAGGGTCCGCCGTCCCATGGCGCCGCGTTTCGCCGCCGGGATCGGGTAGTCCTGGTAATCCAGCAGCGCGTCCAGCGCACGCACCGCCAGGGTCGCCAGTTCCTGCAGATCGTCCAGGCTCTCCAGCGCTCCAAGATTAAAGGCCGAAAGCGTACACAAGGCGATTTCGCCGTTTTCGTCGTTCACGTCTTCCAGCGGTTTGGTGGGCAGAGCCACTTCCAGGCACAGATTGGACTGGCGGATAGGCGCTACGGCCGGATCGAATGGACTATGGGTGTTGCAATGGTCCACATGCTGGATATAAATACGCCCGGTGGATGCGCGCTCCTGCATCATCAGGGAGAACAGCTCCACCGCCTTGACCCGGCTTTTACGAATAGAGGCGTCCTGTTCATAACGGGTATACAGCCGCTCGAATTCATCCTGGTCGGCGAAGAACGCATCATACAGCCCCGGCACATCAGACGGGCTGAACAGCGTAATCTCTTCTCCCTTCACCAGGCGCTGATACATCAGTTTGTTGATCTGTACGCCGTAATCCATATGGCGGACGCGGTTGCCCTCTACGCCGCGGTTGTTTTTCAGCACCAGCAGGCTTTCCACTTCCAGATGCCAAAGCGGGTAGAACAGGGTGGCCGCGCCGCCGCGCACGCCGCCCTGGGAACAGGATTTCACCGCGGTCTGGAAATGCTTGTAAAAGGGAATGCAGCCGGTATGAAAAGCCTCGCCGCCGCGGATCGGGCTGCCCAGGGCCCGGATACGGCCGGCGTTGATGCCGATGCCGGCCCGCTGCGATACATATTTGACGATGGCGCTGGAGGTGGCGTTAATGGAGTCGAGACTGTCGCCGCATTCAATCAGCACGCAGGAACTGAACTGGCGCGTAGGCGTGCGCACCCCGGACATAATGGGCGTGGGCAGGGAAATCTTGAAAGTGGAAACGGCGTCATAGAAACGCTTGACATAATCCAGCCGGGTTTCCCGCGGATAACCGGAGAACAGGCAGGCCGCCACCAGCATATAAAGGAATTGCGCGCTTTCGTAAATTTCCCCGGTGACCCGGTTCTGCGCCAGATACTTGCCTTCCAGCTGCTTCACCGCGGCGTAGGAGAAGTTCATATCCCGCCAGTGATCGATAAAGCCGTCCATCAGCGCGAATTCTTCGGCGCTATAATCGTCCAGCAAATGCTTGTCGTATTTGCCCATGGCCACCAGCCGCGACACGTGGTCATAAAGCTTGGGCGGCTCGAACTGGCCATAGGCTTTTTTACGCAAATGAAAAACCGCCAGGCGCGCCGCCAGATATTGATAATCCGGCGCGTCGCGGGAAATCAGATCCGCCGCGGCCTTGATAATGGTTTCATGGATGTCGGCGGTTTTAATGCCCTCATAAAATTGGATATGCGAGCGCAGTTCAACCTGCGAGACCGAAACATTCTCGAGACCTTCCGCCGCCCAGTCGATGACGCGGTGGATCTTGTCCAGATTGATTTTTTCTTTACTGCCGTCGCGTTTTGTAACAAGCAGACTCTGGTTCATGGGGCTTAATACCTGTCTGAGTGATCCCTATGCCTTATGTCGGACATAAGCGAAATTAGTGTCTGATCTATGGGATAAACACTACATATAGGGTTTTTTGTTAATTTGATAACAAGATAGTGACTTAACGTCGTTATTGCAAGGGACGAAAATAAAGCTTTTTGTGGATAACTTGGGGGCAAAATGTTAACAGGCCGACTAAAGCGCTATTCCCTCTGCCCTTGAAGGATGTCAACTGCTGTAGATAAAAAATTCAAAAAGATATTATTTGTCGAATTATTAAACATTGATCACGCCGGCCAGGGCCGGCCGGCGAGATTACACCCGTCAGGGTTACAGGCGGTGGCGGGTATGCAGCATGTAATTAACGTCAACATTGCCCCCCAGGCTAAAACGATCCCTGAGCGGGTTATAATGCAGGCCGGTGATATGCCGCTCCTGCAGCGGGGTGTCGTCGAGCCAGTGCAGTAGCTCCGCCGGCTTGATGAATTTGGTAATGCTATGGGTGCCCCGAGGCACCAGACGCAGCAGGTACTCGGCCCCGACGATGGCCATCAGCCACGCCTTGGGATTGCGGTTCAGGGTGGAGAAGAACACGTCGCCGCCGGGTTTCACCAGCCGTGCGCAGGCGCGGACGATGGACGCGGGATCCGGGACGTGTTCCAGCATTTCCATACAGGTCACTACATCATAGCGCTCCGGGTTTTCCGCCGCGTGCTCTTCCACCGTCTGCTGGATATAATCAATATTCAGCCGGCTTTCCAGCGCGTGCAGCCGCGCCACCGCCAACGGTTCGGCGCCCATGTCCAGCCCGGTGGCCGTCGCCCCTTCCAAGGCCATGCTTTCAGTCAATATTCCCCCGCCGCAGCCCACGTCCAGCACCGTTTTGCCGAACAGGCCGTCGGCATGGCGCAGAATATAGTCCAGGCGCAGGGGGTTAATGCGGTGCAGGGGTTTGAATTCCCCTTCCTTATCCCACCAGCGGGAGGCCACCGCGTCGAATTTGGCGATTTCCCGCCGATCCACATTATCGCCGGCGGCAGCGGTCTGAGATTCCCGATTCATAACGGCCTTCCTGAGTATTTGCATAGCGAAATGAAGCCAGTATACCTGCAACCGGCCGTCCGGTCAGTGATTCGGTAGCGGAAACAACTATAACCACGGCTTTTCGTCGCCGACAATTTTCCCAGAATCACCTATCTATGGTATACTTTGGCACCTTTAAATCCGGGTGGATGCTTCAATTAGTAGAGGGATAGCGGCTCAATGAGTGACCTTGCCAGAGAAATAACACCGGTCAACATCGAAGAAGAGTTAAAAAGCTCTTATCTGGATTACGCCATGTCCGTTATTGTCGGACGTGCGCTGCCGGATGTACGGGATGGGTTGAAACCGGTACACCGCCGCGTATTGTTTGCGATGAGCGTACTCGGTAATGACTGGAATAAACCTTACAAAAAATCGGCCCGTGTGGTCGGGGACGTCATCGGTAAATATCACCCCCATGGTGATACCGCGGTCTACGACACCATCGTGCGTATGGCCCAGCCGTTCTCGCTACGCTATATGCTGGTGGATGGCCAGGGTAATTTCGGTTCCGTCGACGGTGACTCCGCCGCGGCAATGCGTTACACCGAAGTCCGCATGTCGAAAATCGCCCATGAATTGCTGGCGGACCTCGAAAAAGACACCGTGGATTATGTGCCGAACTACGACGGCACCGAACAGATCCCCGACGTCATGCCCACCAAGATCCCCAACCTGTTGATCAATGGCTCTTCCGGCATTGCCGTAGGTATGGCCACCAACATTCCGCCGCATAACCTGACGGAAGTGATCAACGGTTGCCTGGCCTATATCGACGACGAGAATATCAGCGTTGAAGGCCTGATGGAACATATTCCCGGCCCTGACTTTCCCACCGCCGCCATCATCAACGGCCGGCGCGGTATCGAAGAGGCCTACCGCACCGGACGCGGTAAAATCCTGATCCGCGCCCGCGCGGAAGTGGAAGCGGATGCCAAAAGCGGTCGTGAAACCATCATCGTGCATGAAATCCCTTATCAGGTGAACAAAGCGCGTTTGATTGAAAAAATCGCCGAGCTGGTGAAAGACAAGCGCATTGAAGGTATCAGCGCCCTGCGCGATGAATCCGACAAAGACGGCATGCGCATCGTCATCGAGATCAAGCGCGACGCGGTAGGGGAAGTGGTGCTCAACAACCTCTACTCCCAAACGCAGCTGCAGGTCTCCTTCGGCATCAATATGGTGGCGCTGCATCAGGGCCAGCCCAAGATCATGTCGCTGAAGGATATTCTCTCCGCCTTCGTGCGCCACCGTCGTGAAGTGGTCACCCGCCGCACGATTTTCGAACTGCGCAAAGCGCGGGATCGCGCCCACATCCTTGAAGCCCTGGCAGTGGCGCTGGCCAATATCGAACCCATTATCGAATTAATCCGCCATGCGCCGAGCCCGGCCGAAGCGAAAAGCGGACTTATCGCCCGTTCCTGGGAACTGGGCACGGTAGCGGCCATGCTGGAACGCGCCGGCGACAACGCCGCCCGGCCGGAATGGCTGGAAGAGCAATACGGCATCCGCGACGGACGTTATTATCTCACCGAACAGCAGGCGCAAGCCATCCTGGATCTGCGCTTGCAGAAACTGACCGGGCTGGAACATGAAAAGCTGCTGGACGAATATAAAGAACTGCTGACCCAAATCGCCGAACTCATCATCATCCTGGAAAACCCGGATCGGCTGATGGAAGTGATTCGCGAAGAACTCAACGCGATGAAAGAGCAGTACAACGATGCCCGCCGCACCGAGATCACCGCCAATACCTCCGATATCAATATCGAGGACCTGATTAATCAGGAAGACGTGGTGGTGACCCTGTCCCATGAAGGGTATGTGAAATACCAGCCGCTCACCGACTATGAAGCCCAGCGCCGCGGCGGAAAAGGCAAATCGGCGGCCAGGATCAAGGAAGAGGACTTTATCGACCGCCTGCTGGTGGCCAACACCCATGACACCATCCTGCTGTTCTCCAGCCGGGGGCGCCTGTACTGGATGAAGGTTTACCAACTGCCGGAAGCCAGCCGCGGCGCCCGCGGCCGGCCTATCGTCAATCTGCTGCCCCTTGAACCGAACGAGCGTATCACCGCCATCCTGCCGGTGCGTGAATACGAAGAAGGACGCCATGTCTTCATGGCCACCGCCAGCGGCACGGTGAAAAAGACCGCGCTGACCGAGTTCAGCCGTCCGCGCAGCGCCGGCATTATCGCCGTCAATCTGAATGACGGGGATGAGCTTATCGGCGTCGATCTTACCGACGGGCAGAACGAGGTTATGCTGTTCTCCGCCTACGGCAAGGTAGTGCGTTTCCCTGAAAGCCAGGTGCGTTCCATGGGCCGTACCGCCACCGGCGTGCGCGGCATCAATCTGGCCGACAAGGATCGGGTGGTTTCCCTGATCATTCCGCGCGGCGACGGTCCGATCCTGACCGTGACGCAGCACGGTTACGGCAAGCGTACCGCCCAGGCTGAATATCCCACCAAATCCCGCGCCACTCTCGGCGTGATATCGATAAAAGTGAGCGAACGCAATGGCGAAGTGGTGGGCGCCGTGCAGGTGGAAGACAGCGATCAGATCATGATGATCACCGATGCCGGCACCCTGGTGCGCACCCGTGTGTCCGAAGTCAGCATCGTCGGGCGCAACACCCAGGGTGTTACCCTGATCCGGACCGCTGAAGGCGAACATGTGGTCGGCCTGCAGCGCGTGGTGGAACCGGTGGACGATGAAGATCTCGACACCGTCGAAGGGCTGGCGGAAGGCGAAGTGAATGACGCGGGAGACGACGCCGATATCGACGACGACGCCGCGGACGATATCGCCCTTGATGACGCCGACGACGCGGATGATGCCGACGATGCGGATGACGAAGACGGCGAAGACGAGGGTGAAGACTACCCGAACAGCTGAGGCACTGCCTGTCCAGGCCGGGCACCGTTGTCAGCCCTCGGATGCCCAGGGTTACCGGTCGGCGAGTCTCAATCAACCAGGCCAGCGCGTTGCGCTGGCTTTTTTTTTACTGGGTCGGTAGTGTATCGGCTGGGCAGGCCCGCATTAATCAGTTCTAGCACTGGAACGGTATAGTTTTGAAATACTTCTCATCCTTTCGCACAACGGTCAAAATATCCCGCTACCTGTTTCGGACGCTGGCCCTATTGCTCTGGGCGCTGGGGGCGCTGTTATCCACTTTTTACATTATCAGCCTCCTGCATCAGCGCGAATCCGATCTCCGTCAGGAATACAATACCAGCTTCGCCCAGGCCCAAAGCTATTTCACCCGCTCTGCCGATATGATGCGGGAAATCAAATACGTGGCGGAAAACCGCCTCAACACCAGTTTGCCCGGCCCGGATATGATGACCGGCCTGTTGGCCGGCAAGGTGAGCCGGCCGGAATATACGCCCCTTTCCCCCAATCCCGACTGCGGCCGCGTGGAAACCGAATACCGCCACTCCGTGGATTCGCTGAGCTATTTTCTCAGCTACTGGAAAGACAGTTTTACCGAAACCTACGATTTGAACCGGGTTTTTTATATCAGCGGTGAAAGCCTGTGTATGGCGAACTTCAATCTGCGCGCTGATAACGGCGTTGACAACACGTTGCCGAAAAGCCTGCAGCAGCAAGTGGTCAAATACCGCAACGCCCGGCAAAACGATCGGGAGGATGACATTTATTGGGTGGCTCCCGGCCAGCGGGGCGACCGCGGCTATTTGTATATGTTAACGCCGATTTACGCGGCCAATAAGCTGGAAGCCCTGCTGGGAATCGAGCTCAATATCCGGCTGGAGGATTTCATCACCAACAGTACTTTGCCCATCGGCATCACGCTGCTGGATCAGAATAACGCTCCGATGATGTCACTGTCCGGCGGGATACGGCGGGTCTCCGAACTAAGCTCCTATCCCGAAGCGGCCGGATTTTACGGTTATACGGAAGGCTACAAGAATCTGGTGATGAAAAGGAGCCTGGCGCCCACGTCCCTGAGCATTGTCTATTCGCTGTCTTTATCCACTATTATCGAGAATTTTAAAGCGGTCTTCATCAATGCTCTTTTGCTGAATGTACTCACGGCATTGCTGCTGTTTATCCTGACCTGGCTGTTTGAGCGCAAAATGTTTGCCCCGGCGGAAAAAAATGCGTTGCAGCTGGAGGAAAACGAACAGTTCAACCGCAAAATCGTCGCTTCCGCACCGGTGGGTATTTGCATCCTGCGCATCAGCGACGGCGCCAACCTCATCAGCAACGAGCTGGCCCATAATTATCTGAGCCTGCTGACCTTTGAAGACCGGGAACGCATCATCCATATCATCTGCGGGCAGCAGGTGAATTTTGTCGATGTCATGACCAGCAATAACAATAATCTGCAAATAAGCTTTGTCCATTCCCGCTACCTCAATGAAAACGTCGCCATCTGCGTGCTGGTGGATATCAGCGCCCGGGTGCGGATGGAAGAGTCTTTACAGGAAATGGCGACGGCGGCCGAGCAGGCCAGCCAGGCGAAATCCATGTTTCTGGCCACCGTCAGCCATGAATTACGGACGCCGTTATACGGCATTATCGGCAACCTGGATCTGCTTAAAACCCAGGATTTGCCGGAAGGCGTCGACCGGCTGGTGATGGCAATGAATAACTCGTCGGCGTTATTGCTCAACATTATCAGCGATATCCTGGATTTTTCCAAAATCGAATCCGAGCAGCTGAAAATTGAGCCCCGCAGCTATTCTCCCCGCGAAGTGGTGAGCCACATCGCCGGCAATTACCTGTCGCTGGTAGTGAAAAAACGCCTGGGCCTCTACTGCTTCGTCGATCCCGGCGTGCCGAACAGCATGCGAGGGGATCCGGTGCGGCTGCAACAGGTGTTATCGAACATATTAAATAACGCCATTAAATTCACCCATAGCGGCTGTATCTCCATTTATGTCTTTTGCCATGACGGCTACCTGCAGTTATGCATCAGGGATACGGGGGTCGGCATTCAGCAGCGGGAATTAATCAAACTGTTTGATCCCTTCGTGCAGTTGGGCAGTGACGGTCACCAGCAGTTCCAGGGAACCGGGCTGGGATTGGCGATTTGCGAGAAGCTGGTCAATCTGATGGACGGCGACATCGCCGTTGAATCGGAGAGCGGGTTGGGTAGCCAGTTCACTATCCGGCTGCCGCTGTATGAGGCGTCCCGCTCCTATACGGTGCTTAACAGCGATTTGTACGGGCGGGTGTGCTGGCTGGCGTTGCGCAACACCGCCCTTGAACACTATCTGACCCGCCTGCTGAAAGAAAACGGCCTCATGGCCAAGCGGCATACCGATCAGGTCATCGGCGGCGACGAGGTATTTATCAGTGACGATGATATTCCCCCCGGTGGCTGTTATCGTGCTTGGATCCGCTTTTGCATCGCGCATATCGGCCCGGCACTGGAAATCAACCCCGGCCACTGGTTGCTCAGCCCGGCCTTTACTGAAGAATTGCCGCTGTTACTGTTGAAAATCTATCGTGGTGAATCCACTGCTTCATCGGCGCCGCTGCTGCCTCAGCCGTCGCCGACGGCGAATGGCGAAAACAATGACATCAGAATCCTGGTGGTGGATGATCATCCCATTAACCGCCGGCTGTTGGCGGATCAACTGGGTTCCTTGGGATATCAGGTAATGACGGCGAACGACGGCGTGGATGCGCTGAGCTTTCTTAACAAGCAGTCGGTGGATATCATCCTGAGCGATGTGAATATGCCGAAGATGGATGGGTATGAACTGACCCGCCGTTTACGGCAACAGGGCAGGGTATTGCCGGTTATCGGGGTGACCGCCAACGCGCTGGCGGAAGAGAAGCAACGCTGTCTTGATGCGGGGATGGACAGCTGCCTGTCCAAGCCGGTTACAGTGAGTGTATTGCAACCCGCTCTGGCCCTGTTCAGTCGCAGGGCCAGAGAGCAACGCGGCGAGCTTGAGGAACACTCCTGAATACCTGAGCGGCCTGGTTAACCGCTCAGGTATGGGATAACCGCGTGTTTCCACCGGCGCCAGGCTTTGTTATCGAAATCGGAGCATTACTCTTTATCTACCGGCGCCATACTTACCGACGACAGATAATTCAGCAGAGCAATATCATTTTCCACGCCAAGCTTCAGCATGGCGGATTTTTTCTGGCTGCTGATGGTTTTAATACTGCGATTCAGCTTTTTGGCGATTTCCGTCACCAGAAAACCCTCCGCGAATAAACGCAGCACTTCACTCTCTTTCGGCGACAGGCGTTTATCGCCGTAACCGCCGGCGCTTATTCTCTCCAGCAGTTTAGCCACGCTGTCCGGCGTGTATTTTTTGCCTTTTTGCAGCGAGGCCAATGCCTTGGGTAAATCGGTGGGTGCGCCTTGTTTAAGGACAATACCGTCGATATCCAATTCCAACACGGCGCTGAGGATTGCCGGGTTGTTATTCATGGTTAATACGATAATCGCCAACTGGGGATAATGGCGCTTGATGTATTTGATAAGAGTAATGCCGTCGCCATACTTTTCGCCGGGCATCGAAAGATCGGTCACGAGTACATTTGCATCCAGCTTGCCGAGGCTATTGATGAGCGACGTGGAGTCTTCGAATTCACCGACCACTTTTACCCATTCGATTTGTTCCAAAGATTTTCGAATACCGAACAGGACGATAGGATGGTCATCTGCAATGATGACGTTGAGATTATTCATAAAGTTGACTACCTTGCATGCTGTAGCAGTTTAATGACAAAAACATCAATTTGGCGGATATCGTTGCCGATTTTAGAATTATCATTGTCTATAATAGCTTGTTTGATATGTTGTTCCAGCGTTTCACATAACAGCTTGCCGGGAAGTAGATTCAGCATGGCAAAAACACCTTTCAGGCGGTGCGCAGTCTGGGCCAAAGCGGGTAAATCGCCGCTCTCGGCTTCAGT
Source organism: Sodalis sp. RH15 (assembly GCF_047324255.1). Taxonomy (NCBI): domain Bacteria; kingdom Pseudomonadati; phylum Pseudomonadota; class Gammaproteobacteria; order Enterobacterales; family Bruguierivoracaceae; genus Sodalis; species Sodalis sp. RH15. The sequence goes on along the minus strand of NZ_CP178738.1, from coordinate 4,209,843 downwards.
ATACAGCCTCTTGATGTCAACGGGTACTGTCTCGACAAAGAGCGGAAGATAGTCCCCGCTCAGCAGGGCGGCGGAGTCGTCCGCTGCGCCGGCGGATTCCCTCTCATCCGGTGGTATAATGTCCGTTTGCGCCAGTCTCAGTTCCATCAATTGTAGCATCGCGTCGAGCAAAGAAGCGGCAAGATTATAATTCACCTTTAAACGGCAGGGCGTCAAAGGCGTTATTCCGCTCTCATTCGATTGAACCAGGATAGCGAAATCCTCCAGATGAGACGGATCGTCCGTCAGCAGGAGATCGTGTTCCTGCACCAGGGTATGTTCTTCGGGATGGATACACTCCACCCCCCACTGCTGCAGCATATCGCTGATTATCTCCTGTATTTCTTCATTGGCGATATCCAGCATAGCCACCGTTCCTCCAAGAATTTTTTCATTATCATCCTGTTGCGTGATATCCACATAAGGCAACGTCAAACGTACCCGATAACGGGTGCCGATATCGATCTTGCTGTGAATATCCAGGTTGCCGCCCATTTTCCTTGCCAACTGGTTGCACAGGAACCAGGAGAGGCCGGAGCCGCGCTGATAATGATCTTTTTGCGCCTGGGTGACAAAGGGCTGCTGCAGATTGGCCAATTCCTTGGCGTCAATGCCGTTACCCGTATCGCTAAGGCTTAATATGACCGTATCCGGACGGGAGGGATCCTGGTCCACGGAAAGAACAATTTTGCCATACTGGGTGCTGATAATGCTGTAATCCAGCAGCAGCGAAAGGATTTTTTTCACCGCCTCCCTATCGCCGGTATGCTGCTGATTAAAGGGCAGCCGGTAGTGATTGAACAGGCTAAGGCCCTTTTGGTTCAGGGCGGGCATGCGTTCCGCCAGCAGTTCATCCACCAGGGCGGACAGGGAAAATGCCTCTTGCTTCGGCCGCCAGTCTTGCAGCTCCAACTGAGTCAGCAGGCGCAGGTTGTCGAACAGCGCCCCCAGACGGCCTACTTCGGTTTTAAGGTTGAACATCAGGCGCAGGCGTTTCTCCTCGGCTTCGGCATGCAGCAACCCGTCAAGCAGTGTGGTGATCTCCATGAGCGGCTGATTCAGCTCATGCTGAAAATTGGTGAGGATTGTCCGCCGGGCCTGATGGTTTTTGTTCAGTTCCTGCTGCGCCTGCTGCAGCTTTTTATTGACCAGAACTTCCTTATCATGATCCAGTAATTGGAACAGGTAGGTGTCCGGCGAAAGGCGGCTTTTGAACATCCTGATTTCATAGACTTCATTATTCACCGTGGCCTGGATAATTCCCTGATGGGCCTGCGCGAGGTTGGCTATTTTTTGCAGGCTCAGGTGAGGCAGCAGATGATCGGCTATTTTATTACTGGCCACCAGATTATTGCTGCTGAAATCATACACCAGCAAACCCAGCGGCAGGTTGGCTATCACTTCCTCACTGAGTATCTGACGGGATCGCAAGGCCAGGGCCATATTCTCCCTGGGTCGCAAAAAATGCTGCCGGATCAGGTAAATACCAAAAATGGACAAGGCGATCAGCAAAAGATGTATCACGACGGGCCACAGATTATTGCGCAGTAAATCCACCGTTAAACTGGTCAGCGGCACCAGATACAACAGCTTTAACGGCGCATCAACAAGGCGCGTGCCGATTTCAAGGGTTGAGCCCTTGATATGGCTGGTCACTCTTTGGGTATTGTCCCGATCGGCATCGCCGTTGCCGGCCTCAGCGCTGTCCGTATCCATATCGGCATCGTCGGAGGCTACCAGTGAGAAGTTGGCCCGCGCCATATTCAGCGGGATAAGATCGCCGATGGGCAAATCAACCGCCATAATGGTGGCCAGATGACCGGGCTGGTTGAAGATGAACCGCTGGGTAAAATAGTAATCATTCTGCAGGCGGAGCTTGCGCAGCGGCGAGAAACTCTCCCGTTGATCCAGGATATTGGCCTGCTGGAGCATTTCGGTGCGGCGCGATTTTATCAGGGCGCTGATGTAGCTGTCTTCAAAGCGAGCGGCGGTTTCCCGAAGCGGCTGGGTGGAAATCAGAGTCAGGCTGTTGTCGGCGCCGTTCAGGTAATATAAGGAGTAGGTGTTGCCTTCCGAGCCCCAAAGGATATCAAGATAAGCCGACATATCGGCAGCAATGGACAAAGTAGCGGCGTCATGAACGCCAAAGATCAGGGCATCGGTTTTTTTATGGGGTTTATCGACATAAAACACATCCGGGCGCAGGCGCGTTTCTTTCAGGCTTGTGCCGTCGTTATCCTTGGGGCCGCCGTTCGTCGCCAACGACAGATCGTACAGCTGATCCGTCACAAAGCGGTACGTGTCGATCCGTTTTTGCAGCCCGGCGGTGAGGGTGGACATGCTGTGCTTCTTTTCGATGAGATAAGCATTGAATGCATGAAAACCAAACAGCCATAACGACAGCAGCAGCAGCAGGATAAACAGTATCAGGCTGCGGGTTAACGCCGCCGAGGTTAACTTCAGGTTCTTAATTTGCATAAAGCGGGTTTCGCCAATCGTTGTTTATTGAGTCGCACGGCGTGCGCTCAAGCTTACAACCAAAAGAAGTATTGCGACACAGCCGAACGCGACAAACAGACTGGTCAAATGGGCAATAAAGCCAATTAATGCCGGGCCGGCCAATATGCCGGCATACCCTACGCCGGAAATCGCCGCCAGCGCCAGGTTAGGCGGCATATCCTTCTGATTGCCGACCACGCTGAACAGCAACGGAACCAGATTCGATGCTCCTAGCCCCACCAGCAAAAAACCCAGCAGGGTGACATAGGGCTGATTTACCGTTATCGCCAGTCCGATCCCCGCCGAGGCGCATAAACTGCCCGCCAGCAGGGTGTGGTAACGGCCGATGGCATTGATCAATCGATCGCCGTTCAAGCGTCCTGCGGTCATGGCAATGGAGAACAGGGCATAACCCAGTCCGCCCATGGCGCTGTCAAGGCCGCGTTCCAGCGTGAGGAACAGCGCGCTCCAGTCCAGCATAGCGCCTTCGGTTAAAAAGAGAATAAAACAGAGCGCTCCGATGAACAGAACCTTGCCGCGTGGTCTGACAAAGAGAGGGCCGGCATCGTCTTCGGGGCGATCGGATAATAAATTCTCGGCGGCGTACAGCATCAAAGCCAGGATAATCAGGACGACGACGACGACCGACCACAGCGGATTCAAACCCAGCCAGAGCAGCAGGCTCACCAATCCCGCCCCGATGATGCCGCCGATGCTGAAAAAACCATGGAAGCCCGACATCATGGCCCGGCCGCTGGCTCTTTCCACCACCACCGCCTGGATGTTCATGGTAATGTCCATCGCGCCGAGCCCCATGCCGAATAGCAATAATGAGAGGGCCAGGGTATAGGTGCCGCCGGCAACGGCCAGCGCGGGAAGCGCCAGCCCCAGCATGACGGCCGATGCGATAATCAGCGGCCTGCAGCCCAGCCGGGCGGCCATGGGCGCCGCCAGCGGCATTGCCAGCAGCGATCCGATGCCCAGGCAAAGCAACAGCATTCCCAAAGAGGCATCATTGATGCCCAGCCGCTGTCTGGCGAAGGGAACCAACGGTGCCCAGGACGACATCCCGAAACCGGCTATAAAAAAGACAATGCGGGTGGCTATGCGTACCGGTAAGGCGGCGTGCTGTTCCGTACTCAGCGTTTCAGTCATAAAACTCTCGGCATCTCCTGTCGGCTGAGCCATAACGCAATCATCTGCACTATATATTCCTGCTGGACATCGTTAAGGGGTTGCCCTTTGGCGATGCCATGCCATTTCTCCAGACAGCCCCGGCAGCAGGTCGCGGTGGCATGCTGAGCCACAAATACCGGATGTCCCCGCCAAGGGGTTTGCTTACCGTCCTTGGCGGGCAAGGCGGGCGCCAGCCTTCCTGAGATGAAGTCGCGGGCATGGGAAAGTATGACCGGCATACCTTTGCTGCGCAGATAGGCCAGATCTTTCTGGTTAAGTCGAAATTTTGAACGGAATGCCGATTGCTGCAAACGGCTCCAGATGTCTTCCAAATTCTGATATTGCTGCATGGCATTAGGGTTTCCGTAGGAACAGCGAGCGTCTCACGGCCAGTTTTCCGGCGACCTGTTTTCCGGCGAATAGTGCCGCAAAGTGTAACACGACCCGAGGGCCAGAACGAAGGCCGCCGTGCAGATGGATGGGGAGATCAGGGTGGCATGCCGGGCTGAGCCGGCCGCACGAACAAGACCAGGGGACGGGCGAAAATTGGGGTTTTGAATATAAATCGAAACGAGATAAGCGGTTAAATACCCAGGAAGCCATAGGATCGGACAAATTCCGCACAAAATTATTTTATGAATATTGAATAATTAATGTGACGTATGCCGTATATTTACATTTAAATAAAAGTTTAATGAAACCAATGTTTCATAATGCGAAAAATTAAGACAGATATTTATAATTTAAATGTAGAAATAATTTAAAATATTAATATGGCAATATTCAGTATATAATATTAACATTTGTTAATATATAATCCTCTCTTTATTCATATTTAAAAATCACGCATAAAAAAGCCGGCACAAGGCCGGCTAATAAAGACGTTAAACCAAATGAGAGTAATAATGACAATTTAATGATGATAGCGCTTAAAATGATAGAGGAAAAAAAAAGGCCTTTTTAGCACATCGTGCTATTTTATAACTTTATTTTAAATAATTGTTTTTATTGATTATTTTTAATAATGTCAAAAACAAGACTCACCTCAAAGTTTTAATTGTCTATGTATGGTGATTATCAGGTTAGTTCCATGACGGAAACATAATCGAATATAAAATTTTCATTTTGAAACATTGTAAGCCAATTCGTATCATTTTAACGCTAGTATAAAACTGCATTTATTGCAGAATAAGATTGCGTGTCAGATAGACAGCATTGATACAGCACACAAAGTAAAATAGTGGCCAAAGATAATAAATATACCGAGGAAAAGAAAATGAAACTACAGGTTCTTGCCCTGTTGATTCCAGCGATGTTAGCTGCTGGTACGGCTGGTGCTGCAGAAGTATATAATAAAGACGGTAATCAGCTTGATTTGTTTGGATCCCTTCATGGATTGCACTATTTTTCTAACAACGATAGTGCTAACGGCGATCAGACCTACACCCGTATCGGTTTCAAAGGTCAAACTCAGATCAACGATCAATTGACCGGTTATGGCGACTGGGAATACCAGATAAACGGCCATGTGACTGAAGCGTCCGGTACCTCTGACGGCGGCAATTTTACCCGTTATGCTTTTGCCGGCTTGAAATTCGGCGACTACGGTTCAATCGATTACGGTCGTAATGACGGTATCCTTTACGATATCACCGCATGGACCGATATGCAGCCTGAATTCGACGGCTCCACCTATAGCGCCGACCAGTTTATGTTTGGTCGTTCTACCGGCGTCGCCACCTACCGCAATAATAACTTCTTCGGCCTGGTCGACGGCCTGAAGTTCGCTGTTCAATACCAAGGTGAGAATGGCGCTCCCGGTGAAACCGCCAACGGGCGTGATGTGCTGGGTCAAAATGGCGACGGTTACGGTATGTCGTTGAGTTACGATCTCGGCCTGGGCTTTTCCGTCGGCGGCGCGTTCATGAGCTCCAAACGTACCGACGAACAAAATGGCGTTGGTCAACCGGGCATCTCCGGTCGTGGCGACAGAGCCGAAGCTTATACCGGCGGCTTGAAATATAACGCCAACGGTTTTTATGTAGCGACGGAATTTACCCAGTCTTATAATGCTGCTCCGTTCGGTTCCAGTGATTCGGACGTATACGGTTATGCCAACAAGGCCCAGGGCTTTGAAGCTTATGCAGGCTATACTTTCGACTTCGGTCTGGTTCCGTTCGTCGGGTATAACCAGACTCGCGGCAAAAACATCGGCGCTGCCGGCGACGGCAATACCTATGATAACCAGGATCTGGTTAAATTTGTCGACGTGGGTGCGACTTACTACTTCAACAAAAATATATCGACCTATGTTGACTACAGAATCAACCTGATCGATAGCAGCCAGTTCACCGATGCAACCGGTATCAATACCGACGACATCGTTGCCCTCGGTTTGGTTTACCAGTTCTGATCAGCATTTCCATGCTATGGGCAACAGGGAGGGTTGCCCGTTCAGGTTTGATGGCCGGTATTTCGCGCTGTCCTACCCCCCTTCGTTTCAAGCTATCCTGACAAACTCCAGTTTTTCTCTCTGTACTGACAATCCTTATCCCTTATCCCCTATCCCTCTGCATTATGGCATGCGGGTACCGCATTACCTCGTTATCGTCCAATGAAACTCACTGCAAAATTTATCTGTATCACATTAAATAATGCCATAATATTTATTAACCTTTATAGAACGAAATTTTCCCGCCAATAGCCGTACCCCTCTTTTAATAGATCCGCAATGCATATTTATAAGCGTGCTGATGAACGTTAGACAATCGCAGCCCAGCGGGTTAAATATGTCCGGCGTCAAAATGAATAACTCATTGCCTGTGCGTTTAGGTTTGACCGTTTACTATCCCCTCAAAGAATATTCTCCTTTTTTGCCGTCTAATTAAGCCAATAAAAAAAGCATAATGATCAATAATATTGAGTTGATATAAAAATATGCTATCCATAAAAAAACGGAGTGTAAGATAAATAAATAGTCATTATTTATCAATGATTTAATTCTGTTTTATGATTGGTCGACAAAAAGGAAGATCTACTACTAATAAATAGGTTGCCAAGTCTTTGCACCAGTGCGCAGAGGCCGGTTTAATCAGGTAAATAATGCCGGGGGAATACCTGTTTATTAAAGCGATGGCAAAAAATATTTATAGAGAGGTAATAATGAAACTACGACTTATTTCAATTATGGCGCCGGTAGCGCTTATTTCAGGAGTGGCCGCTGCCGCTGAAATATACAATTGTGATGGCAATAAATTAGATTTATTCGGTTCGGTTGTCGGCGTGCATTATTTTTCCTCTAATGAGAAAGCGAATGGCGATCTCTCCTACATGCGCTTGGGTTTTCGCGGCGAAACCCAAATAAGCGACGAGCTGACCGGCTATGGCCACTGGAAGTACCAAGGGGACCTGAATAAGTCCGAAGAGGAAAAAGACCAGCAAGGCTCGACCCTGCTGGGTTATGCCGGGTTAAAATACGGCAAATTCGGCTCCCTTGACTACGGCCGTAACTTTGGCGTCCTGTACGACGTTCTTGCCTGGACGGATGTATTGCCGGAGCTCGGCGGCGATACCTACGGCGTCGACGATATGATGTCCAACCGCGGCAACGGCATGCTCACCTATCGCAACCGGCATTTTTTCGGCCTTGCGGAGGGGCTTCACTTCGCGCTCCAATACCAGGGCAAGAACCCGGAGAGCGGTAAGGCAGGCGAGGGCCGCGAAGTGATGGCGGCAAACGGGGACGGCTACGGCATGTCGCTGTCCTATGATTTCGGCGCGGGCATCAGCGCCGCCGGTGCCTTTAGCAGTGCCCATCGCACCCTGGGACAGCGGAATCTGGCCTATGGCCACGGTGGCGACAGGGCCAATGCCTATTCCGGCGCATTGAAATTCGAAAAAGAGGCGGTTTATCTGGCGGCCATGTACACCCAGAGTTATAACCTGATGCGTTTTGGCGACACCAAGAAAACGGTGCATGGATTTGCCAATAAAGCGCGAAACATTGAACTGGTGGCGCAATATACGTTTGATTTAGGCTTAAAGCCCTCTCTGGCCTATGTACAGGCCCGTGGAGACGACATCGAAGGTTACGGCAGCCGGGATCTGCGGAAATATATTGATATCAGCACTTCCTACAACTTTAACAAAAACATGCTGGCCTATGTCGATTATCAAATTAATCTGTTGAGAGAGAATACGTTTTCCCGTGCCGCCGGAATACATCACGATAATATCGTTGCCGTGGGCATGACCTACCAGTTCTGAGGAACGGGTCGTCCGACGCGGGGCGCGACTCATGGATGAGCCGAGTAATAAAGCCAACACACATGAGACTTGAAGTATGGCGGGGATAAGCACTCGCATTGTTCAGGAATACCAGCTTTAATTGGGTATGATTAAAATCCCCAAAACGGTACAAGGCAACGTCTCATGAAAAAACGAGCATGGTTTACCGGTGCGGCTTTTGCTGCCTGCGCAATGCTGAGTTCAATGTTTATTACCCTGCCGGCGCAGGGCGCACCCGCACCGGTAAAAGTCACCTTTGTGCAAGAGTGGCCGGTGGCGGATGGTTTCTGGATACCCTGGACGCTGGGCAAAGCGAAGGGTTTCTATCTTGACGAGGGTATTGATCTGAATATCGTCGCGCCGCCCACCGTGGCCGATACCATGAAATTTCTCGGCACCGGCCGGGCTGAAGTAGCCTTCACCACGGTAATGGACATCATCTTCGCCAAGGAGCAGGGTGCGCCGGTTATTGCCATCGGACGTTATGGCATCGGCAACAACTGGGGTATTTTCACTCAGGAAGGGCATCCGCTTACCGTCAGCGAATTGAAGGGCAAAAAGATCGGCATCTACAACGATGCCTGGACGAAAGCGCAGCTCTCACTGGTCTTGAAAAGCGCCGGCATGACGCTGGACGATGTGCAGATGGTGGCGGCCGCGGATGATACCGTACCGCTGCTGCTGCAAAACCGCGTTGACGCCACCACCGGCATTACCAACGCCGAGGGCACCGAACTGGCGGTGACTGGAAAGCAGACACCGGTCTTTATGCCCGCCACCGCCTACGGCGTGCCCGATACTCCCATCTTCATGTTCGCCGGCAACCAGCAGTGGCTGGATAAGAATCCGGCCCTGGCCAAGGCGTTCATGCGTGCCACCAGCAGGAGCATACGTTATGCCATCGCCCATCCGGATGAGGCCGTCGCCGCGTTTGCCGCGCAATACAGCAAGTCCTTCGATGCCGATTTTGTTAAACGGCAATGGCAGGATACCATGGCGGTGCTGGGTAAACCGGACAGCGAGCAGCTAAAACTTAACGATCGCGCCTGGAGCGAACTCATCACTGCGATTACCGGGCTGGGCATCGTGAAGCAGGCGTTACCGCCCGCACAGTATTACACTAACGATTATTTGCCACTGGAGTAAGCGGCTTGCGGTTGCAATGGTCTTTCAGTCAACGCCGGGGCGACGTTTTCCTTGTCACCGGCCGGGCTCTCATCCGCTGAGTCATCCCCGGCAGCACTAAGCAACGCCTGCTCTATTCGTTCGGCGTTCAGCGCGAAGGGCAGGCGGGCGGCAATGGCCGGGGCAATCTGCACGCCCTGGGCGATTTGCGCGGCGCGGCGTGCCACCGATTCGGTAACGCCCAGCTCGCGCAGCGTTAACGGCGTTGAAAACGCTTTCAGTAAATTTAATAACCGCGCCCGCGACGGCGCGCCGGTGGTATCCAGCAAGGATTGTATTACCAATCCAAAGCCCACCAGTTCGCCATGCAGGAATCCATGCAGGTCGGGCTGGCGGGTGATGCTGTTGTGAATCCCATGTGCGACGCCGATACGCGTGATTTCATCACGCATGCTATTGGCCATGCCGGCCAGGGCAATAACGGCATCCACCACTTTTATTAATGCCGGTGTAACCTGGCGGGCCTGGTTGTCGGCGACGGCCTGTTCGCCAAGCTGTTCGAATATGTCCAGCGCCAGCTTCGCGGCCTGGGCTTTTAATATCAAGGAAAGACTGCTGTCATCCTGGCGCAGATAGGGTTCGAACTCATACCATTTCGCCAGGGCATCCACGATGCCGGCTTTCAGATAACGAACCGGCGTTTGGGCGATGATTTGACTGTCTACCAGCACCCATTCAGGGGTGCGTTGCAGCGGCATGGAGTTCAGGTGCGCGCCGGCCTCGGTATAAAGTACCGAAATCGGCGACCAGGCGGCGCAAGTAGCGGCAACGGTAGGCACGGTAATCAGCGGCAAACGTCCGCCGGATTCCGCTATTCCTTTTGCCGTGTCCAGCACTTTCCCGCCGCCGATGCCGATGATAAGCCTGATATCCTCGGCCGCCGCCTGTTTAGTAAAGGCGGCGATAGTCGCCGCGGTACATTCGCCCTGCAGGAAGTAGCGCTGATACTGGATACCATGGGGGGCGAAGCTTGCCTCCACGGCCCGTTGCGTCGCCAGCCACGCCTTGGGGCTGGTGATAATCATGACCTTGTCGCGGCTGATGGGCGCGACATAATCGCCGATACGGGCGATAAGCCCCGGCTCGTTCAGGTAATTTTGCGGTGCTTTAACTCCAATCACGCTTTGCCTCTCTTAAAATTATTTCTGCATACCCCAGCGTTTTACCGTCACCCGTTCGAGGGTGGTAAATATCAGCCCTTCCACCAACAGCCCGATAATGATGACCGATATCAGACCGGCAAATACCCGGTCGGTAAAAAGTTCGTTGCGGTTTTGGAAGATATACCAGCCCAATCCCCCTTTACCGCTGGAGGCGCCGAATACCAGTTCAGCGGCGATAAGGGTCCGCCAGGCGAATGCCCAGCCGATTTTCAGGCCGGAGAGAATGGAAGGCAGGGCGGCGGGGATCAGAATGTACCAAACGTAGCGCAATCCGCGCAGCCCGTAATTTCTGCCGGTCATGCGCAGCGTATCGGATACCCCGAGGAAACCGGCATAGGTATTCAGCGCCATGGGCCACATCACCGAATGCACCAGCACAAAAATCAGACTATTTTCCCCCAGGCCGAACCACAATAGCGATAACGGCAGCAGGGCAATGGCGGGCAGCGGATTGAACATTGAGGTCAGGGTGCTCAGCAGATCGCGGCCGATGCGGGTCGATACCGCCAGCGAGCTCAGCACCAGCGCCAGCACGGTACCGATGATATAGCCCTTGATAAGCGTGCCCAGTGAAAAGCCTATTTTGGTCGGCAGCTCCCCGCTGGCCATGTCCTGCATAAAGGCCTTCAGGGTCTGGATGAATCCCGGCAATAACAGGTCGTTGTTTTGCCAACGCGCCGCCCCTTCCCAGAGCAGTATCAACACCAGGATGATTACCGACTTGCGCAGCCAGGCCTGGTTCCACAGACGCGTCATCAACGGCAAGGGCTTTACCAGGGTCATTTTCCCCAGGGGAGGCAGATCATAAATATATTCCGGACGGACCGGCGGCTGAATACTCATACTATTTTCTCCCATACGGTCCGGTCATTTACCCACGACCTTGAAACGGGGTTTGGCCGTCTCGGCAGGGGCCGTGGCGGGGCCGCTTTCCGGATCGCTGAACAACAGCTCATGGATCCGCTGCGCTGTCTGCTGGAAGTCGCTGCTGCCGAAATCATTAATGCCATACTGATGGCTGTTGATTTCCGCTCTGACCCGGCCGGGATGGGGGGACAGCAACAAAATCCGGCTGCCCACCACCAAGGCCTCTTCAATGGAATGGGTAACGAACAGCAGGGTAAAACGCACCTCTTCCCACAGAGCCAACAGCTCTTCCTGCATTTTGCGCCGGGTCAGTGCGTCCAGCGCGGCGAAAGGCTCATCCATCAGCAGCACCTTCGGCTGCATCGCCAACGCGCGCGCAATGGCCACCCGCTGTTTCATGCCGCCGGATAAGGTATGGGGATAGGCATCGGCGAAAGCCGACAGGCCGACTTTATCCAGAAAATAGCGCGCATGTTCCCGGGCTTCGGCACGGTGCGCCTTGCCGCTGGCCAACAGCGGGAACATCACGTTCTCCAGCACGGTTTTCCAGGGGGGCAACTGATCGAACTCCTGAAATACCATCAAACGGTCCGGTCCGGGCTGGGTAACGCTCTGGCCTTCCAGTTCGATTCGCCCGCTTACCGCCGGTAAAAAGCCGCCTATGGCTTTCAGCAGGCTGGATTTGCCGCAGCCGGAAGGGCCCAGCAGCACAAACCTGTCTGCGGCAAACACCTCAAAGCCGACATTATGCGTGGCGCGAATTACCCGCTGATGGGTATGGTATTCGAGATTCAATGCGTCGACCCGAAGCAACGGCGCCGCCGGGATGTGCTGAACGTTATGTGCCATTATGCAGGTCCTGTAACCGTTAAAAGCGAAAAATCAGCTGCCGGGCAGCGCGTAGGCTTCAGGGAAAAAGTAATCCTTCCAGGAACCGGCCTGATTTTTCAAAACGCCTAATTCATGTAATTTATCAGCATAAACAAAAGTCTTTTGCGGCGTGATAGTGAAGTCATTTTCCGGGTCGCTGATGATTTTCTCAATAAGCTCCAGCGGCAAATGGGATTTCTCTACCCGAATATAGGTTTCGGCCGCCTCATGTTTATTTGCCTTGATAAATTCTGCGGCTTCCGCCAACGCATCAAAAAAGGCTTTGTATGTCTTCGGGTTGGCGTCATGGAATTTTTCAGTGGTATAAAGCAGATTGAAAGTGCCTTTACCGCCCAGAACATCATAAGAGCTCAGGATCTTATGAATATTGGGATGCTCCAGCGCCTGATATTGGAACGGGGGGCTGGAAAAATGCGCGGTGATTTCGGAGCCGCCGGAGATAAGGGCGGCGGTGGCATCCGGATGAGGCAGACTGAGCGTGATATTGTCAAAGCGTTTATAATCCGCGTTCCCATAAATACGGGCGGTTTCAATTTGCAGGGTACGCGATTGGAAACCCACACCCGCCGCCGGTACGGCGATACGATCCTTATCGGTCAAGTCCTTGATGCTTTTCACCGCCGGATTATTGCTGAGCAAATAGTTGGGCATGGAACCCAGAGAGGCGATAGCTTTGACATTTTGCTTACCGCGGGTACGATCCCATACCGTCAGGGCCGGCGGTACCCCGGCGCTCACCACATCCAGCGAACCGGTCAGCAGCGCCTCGTTCATGGCGGTGGCGCCGGAAATGCTGTGCCAATCCACCTTGATATCCAGCCCTTCCTGCTTACCGTATTTTTCAATCAGATGCTGATCCTGCACCACATCCAAAATCAGATAACCGATACCGAACTGCTGCGCAATGCTGATGGTCCCTTCAGCGTGGGCATTTATCGTACCCAATGATAAACCGAGCGCGACGACAAGGCCGGCTCGTTTAAAAAGTGAATTCATCGATTTTTCCTAAGATAAAGAAGATCTGTTTGGCCCATCATAAAGTCCAATGGTACTTCTTCCTAAAGTGTTTTTTGGAATAAATTAGAAGTAAATTCTTAGATAATATTTGGATTTACTTAGCGATGTTTTAGCTAAAGGTAATTTGCGCGAAAGCGATCGCTGCTTAGCATTAATTTTACTATCCTTAGCATCTTATTGTCTTTTGGCGGAAAGTTCTTCGGCATTAAAGTTCTTCGGTTATTAGATATGGCCTCATTAGCCTTAATCATCGGAGTAAAACTTGTGCCCATTTTTCAGCACCAATTTTTGCGGAAGTTTCTGACCGCCCGCCTGACGGATATTCAGGTGGATCACGACATCGCCACTCAGGTGGCGGATAATTTGGTGGAAGCCTGTTTAAAAGGACATGATTCCCACGGTGTCAGCATGCTGCCGCGCTATATCGCCGCCATTAGGGAAGGTGGATTGCATCCCCATGCCGACGCTGTGCTCACTCTTGATGCCGGGGCATTGCTCTCCTTTGACGGTGGGCAGGGTTTTGGACAGGTGGTAGGCCGCCAGGCCATGGCGCAGGGCATCGAACGGGCTAAACAGTACGGCGTAGCGGTGGTGGGGCTGGCCAACGCCCATCATCTCGGCCGGATCGGCGCCTGGGCGGAGCAAGCGGCCAAAGCCGGTCTGGTCTCCATTCATTTCGCCAACGTCAACAGCCGCTCGCCGGTGATGCCGTGGCAAGGGCAGAAGCCGCGGCTGGGAACCAACCCGTTCTGCGTCGGCATACCGGTGGACGGCGCCAGTCATCCGTTGGTCCTGGATTTCGCCACCAGCATTATCGCCGGCAATAAAGCCCGCATCGCCTGGAATGCCGGCCAGGAGTTGGCGCCCGGTTGTATTGTGGATGACCAGGGCCGGCCCGCCGTTGATCCGCGCTGGCTGATGGAAGAACCTTTCGGCGCATTGCTGCCGTTCGGCAAGCATAAAGGTTCCGGCCTGTCGGTCGTGTGCTCATTGCTGGGAGCGGCCTTGACCGGCGGCCTGACCGAGAGGCATGATAACCGCGATACGCAACGTATACTGAATAGTATGCTGTCGATTTTGATCGATCCCCACAAGCTGGGCGGGGCGGCGAATTATCAACAGGAGATCGCCGAATTGCTGGACTGGGTCCGCAGTTCCCGCGATGATGCCTCGCTTTTGCTGCCCGGCGACGCGGAACATGAAAAATATCAACAGCGGCTGGCGCTGGGGATTGAGGTCGACGACACCAGTTGGCGACAATTGGCGGCGCTGGCGGACATACCGGCCGGCCATTAATCCCAACCGACGAATGAGAATTTATTTCACCCCTTTATCAGGACAATAAGATTATGCATCTGGCCCGTTTTCCCCGACTTTCCCTTGGACAGTTCCCGACGCCGTTGGAGGCGTTGCCCAATCTGAGCCGCTATCTCGGCGGCCCCAACCTGTATATCAAACGTGACGACAGCACCGGCCTTGCCACCGGCGGCAACAAAACGCGCAAACTGGAGTTCCTGCTGGCCGATGCGCTGCAGCAAGGCGCCGATGTGGTAATAACCCAGGGCGCCACCCAATCCAACCATGTGCGCCAGACTATTGCCGGCGCGGCGAAAATCGGCCTGAAGACCCAGATACTGCTGGAAAAACGGGTAGAGCGGTTCGGTGAGGACTATCAACGCTCCGGCAACGTGCTGCTGGATAACCTGCTGGGCGGCGTTATCGTTGATCACCTGCCGGCCGGCACCGATATGCAGCAGGCCATGGAACGGTTGGCGTCAACCCTGCGTGAACAGGGCCATACCCCTTATGTTATCCCGGGCGGCGGTTCCAACCCCATCGGCGCCCTGGGTTATGTGGCCTGTGCCGAAGAACTGCTGTATCAGTCCAGCCAGCAGCGGCTGCGCATCGATCGGGTGGTGCACGCCACCGGCAGCACCGGGACCCAGGCCGGTCTGGTGGCGGGTTTGAACGCCAGCAACAGCGGCATACCGGTATTGGGCATCAGCGTGCGCGCGCCTAAGGCCAAGCAGGAAGAGAATGTTTATGCGTTGGCACGGGCCACCTGGCAACTGCTCGGCGCCCGCGGTGAATTGCCCCGCGAACAGGTCAGCGTCAATAGCGACTACGTGGGGGAAGGCTACGGATTGCCCACCGAAGGCACCCTGGAAGCCCTGCGCTTGTTGGCGCAGCTAGAAGGCATTTTGCTCGATCCGGTTTATACCGGTAAAGGCATGGCCGGTCTTATCGATTTGATCCGCAAAGGTCAATTCGGCAAAGATGAAAACGTGGTGTTTATCCATACCGGCGGTTCGGCCGGGCTGTTCGGCTATCGCCAGGTACTGGAACAATAGGCTGATATGAGCGGATTCCTGTTGGGTGTGCTGGGCGGTATGGGGCCTTTGGCTACCGTCGATCTGTTGCAGAAAATCATCGAGGAGACCCCGGCGCGGCGGGATCAGGAGCACGCGCCGGTGGTGGCCTGGAGCGTGCCGCAAATCGCGGACCGGCAGCGGGCGCTGGCCGGTACCGGGCCGTCGCCGCTGCCGGATTTGCTGCCGGCGCTGGCGCAGCTTAACCGGGCGGGCGCCAGCCATATCCTGATACCCTGCAATACCGCTCATTTCTGGTATCCGCAGTTGGCCGAGGCCAGCGCGGCGCCCATAGTGCATATTGCCGACGCTACGGTGGCGAGCCTGACGCAGGGGGCGGTGGCGCGGGTGGGGTTGATTGCCACTCAGGGCACCCTTAATGCCGGTTTGTTCCAGCAGAGATTTGCGGATATGGGGATTGCTACGCTGGAGCCGCTGCCGCAGGAGATGACCGATTGGTTCGTACCCGGCTGTTATGCGGTGAAGCGTGGTGAATTGCGGCGGGGCGGCGAGTTGTTGTCCTTGCTGGCGCAGGCGCTGATAGCGCGGGGGGCCGAGCGATTGGTTCTGGCCTGTACCGAGGTGCCGCCGGCGCTGGCGGCTATTGATTCCCCTTTGCAACGGCTCAGTATTGATCCTACCCGCGCTCTGGCCCAAGCCGCGGTGCGTTTGTGGGTGGACTACCGGGATGGTGCCGGCGCGGTTTCCCTTTAATACGCATTCCCTTTCGTATGGACGGTTCATGCTACGGTGATAGCGGGCTTACCGCGCTGTGGGGCGCTCCGGCGGGCGGGAAAACCACGCCCGCTTCGGCCCCATCAGCACGGTTTCCCTTTAACACGCATTCCCTTTCGTATGGATGGTTTATGCCACGGTGATAGCGGGTTTCAGGGTTTTCGTGGTTTAGATAAAAAGAGCAATAGCTTAGATAAGTTTTGGCTTATTCTTCAGGGTTAAGGGCTGCTGAATGAGATTCTTTTTTCATTTTTGACGATGTTGATTTTAATTACTTGAAATCTGGCATGTTTTAATTAAATAGCTTCCTAATGGAAATTTTAATTTTCCCTTAGTATAAAAAACTATAAGTTACCTATTTTTCTTATTTGTCCCTTTATCACTTCCCCGGTATGAATATAGTTAAATTTAAGATAACGGAGGGGCGACGGGTGAACTTTCAACAGCTACGCATAATTCGGGAATCTGCCCGGTGCAATTATAATCTGACCGATGTGGCCAGTATGTTATTTACCTCCCAATCCGGTGTCAGCCGTCATATTCGTGAGTTGGAAGAAGAGTTGGGGGTGGAGATTTTTATCCGCCGTGGTAAACGTTTAATCGGTATGACCGAGCCGGGCAAAGCCTTGTTGACGGTGGCGGAACGTATCCTTAGCGATGCCAATAATATTCGCCGCATTGCGGATGTTTTCGCCAATAAAGACTCCGGCGAATTATCTATCGTCACTACCCATACCCAGGCACGCTATAGTTTGCCGGCGGTCATTAAAGAATTCCGCGAGCTTTATCCCAGGGTGCGGCTGGTGTTAAATCAAGGCAGTCCGGAGGAAATCGTCGCCATGCTGCAATCCGGTGAAGCGGATGTGGGCATCGCCAGTGAAAAGCTGATGAGCGAGGAGCAACTGGCGGCGTTTCCTTATTATCGCTGGCATCATACGATTTTGGTGCCTGAGGGGCATCCTCTGACCAAAGAAGCGGAAATTACGCTGGAAACCTTGAGCCAATATCCGCTGGTAACCTACCGGCGCGGCATTACCGGTCGCTCCCGGCTGGATATCGCCTTTCAGGCCGCCGGACTCAAACCGGAAGTGGTCTTAAGCGCCCAGGATTCCGATGTGATTAAAACCTATGTCGAGCTGGGTTTGGGGGTGGGCCTGTTGGCGGATATGTCCTATAACCGCGAACGTGATACCGGATTGGTGAGCATCAACGCTGAACATCTATTTGAAGCCAATACCGTCTGGCTGGGGGTCAAACGCGGCCAGCTGCAGCGTAAATACGCCTGGCGCTTTATCCAGCTGTGTAATCCGCAGCTGACCCTGACCGAAATTGAAGAACAAATCCTGGCGCCCTACAGTAGCGAGCCGGCATTAGATTATCAGATCTGACAATCAAAATGCCCGGTAAAACCGGCCATCAGACTGCTGACAAACGTACTCGGAGTCAAAAAGGGGACCGGTTGCCAGAAGAGTAAACCGTCCGCGCCAAGGATGGCGCGGATCGAGCCCCCAGGGACGGGTTCACGGCGTGTTTACGATCTGGCAGCCTGTCCCGACCAGGCACTTTGTCAACAAGCTCATGCCCGGTTTTACCGGGCATCCTTCTTAGGCTATCGATGCGGCCTGCAGGGCGGTCGGCTGCGATATCAGCGTCGTCAGCGCCCGATCCGCCAGGCGGGCGAAATAGGCCGCCGCCGGATAAATCAACTGTTCGGAAGGATTGAAGCGGGGATGGTGCAGACCGTATTCACTGGCCGACCCTATGCTGACAAAGGTGCCCGGCACCTGCTGCAAATACAGTGAAAAATCTTCGCCGCCCATCTGCAATTCCGCCTCCTGTACCTGATAGCCCGCCTCGGCGGCCACCTGCTGGCTGAACTGTGCCCAATAGGCGGTATTGACCACCGCCGGCGGTCCCGGATACCAGCTGAGCTCCGCTTCGGCGCCCATGGCGCTGGCGACGCCGCCAATCACCCGGTTGAGTATATCCGGCACCCGCTCGCGAATTTTCGCATTATGGGTCCGTACCGTACCCTCCAGCTCTACCGTTTGCGGCAGAACGTTCCAGGTATTGCCGCCCTGGATACGCGTCACGCTGACCACCAGGGATTCCAGCGAGCTGAAATTGCGGCTGGGCAGGGTTTGCAGTGCATTGACAATCTGACTGGCGGTAACAATGGTGTCGATACCCTGCTCGGGTTTGGCCGCATGGGCGCCTTTGCCGGTCACCGTGATTTGAAAACGATCGATATGCGCATAAAAAGCGCCGCTGCGGGTGGCAAAGGTGCCCACCGGTAACTCCGGGGCATTATGCATACCGAATACCGCAGAGACGTTGGCCAATGCTCCGGCTTCAATCAAATGGCAGGCGCCATTGAAGTTCTCCTCCGCCGGCTGGAAGAAAATCCGCACCGTACCGGGCAAGGTCGCTTCCCGCTCTTTTAGCAGCAATGCCGCGCCGAGCATCACCGAGGTATGAACATCATGGCCGCAGGCATGCATCACCCCGTCATGGTGCGAACTGAACGGCACGCCGGAGATCTCCTGAATCGGTAACGCATCGATATCGGCCCGTAACGCGATAATGGGACCGGTAGCCGGCCCGATTTCCGCTACGACCCCGGTGGTCAGTCCCAGCGGCAAAATACGGATGCCCGCCTCTTGTAACCAACGGGTAATTTTTTCAGTGGTGGCGAATTCCTGGTTTGAGAGCTCAGGATGGGTATGCAGTTCGCGTCGACAATAAATGAGTTTTTCAGCAAGTTCGCCAGACATGGGCCAGGACCGTTTTATCAGAATGAGAATTTATCTTAGCGGGTAATATTAAAAGTCGGTAAATACTGTTCGGTTATATTACATAGCCATCGGGTATGACTATCGAGAATCGGCCCGTTGCGGGGCGGGCCGGTGATTTAGCTTATGCTTCCGGCGGAAAATCCGCCCCTTTGGTGACCTCGGCCCAGCCGTCAAAATCCCGCTGCAGCAGCTGAATCTTTTTATAGGCATTCTCCAATGCCGGTTTACCCAGCAGCAACCGCAGCGGCGGTTGTTTGGCTTCCACCGCCTTGACGATGGCTTTCGCGGCGCGCACCGGATCTCCCATCTGCTTACCGCTGCCGCCGCGGCTTGCCCGCGCCCTGCTATGGGCGGTCTCGGCATAATCGGCAATGGTCTGCGGCGCTTCGCTGGCCGATCGGCCGGCCCAATCGGTACGAAAAGGACCGGGCTCGACGATGAGGACATTGATGCCCAGCGGCGCCACTTCCTGCGACAGCGACTCGGAAAGCGCTTCCACCGCGAATTTGGTGGCGTGGTAGAAACTCAGCGACGGGAAGGTGGTGATGCCGCCGATGGAGGAAATATTCACTATCGTACCGCTGCGCTGCTTGCGCAGGGTCGGCAATACCGCCCGGCTCATGGCGGTCAGGCCCCAGACATTGATATCGAACATCCGGTGTACGTCTTCCATCCGGCTCTCTTCAAACGAACCGAAATAACCGATGCCGGCGTTATTCACCAAAACGTCGATCCGGCCAAAATGCTTCAGCGCGGCGCTGACGGCTTCGTCAATCTGATCCTGCTGCGTCACGTCCAGCTTCAGCACCAGGGCACTTTCCTCATGGCCGGCGATGACATCCTGTACCTGATCGGTATTACGCGCCGTCACCACGGTAGGATAGCCCAACGACAAGGTAAGTCCGGCCAGCTCACGGCCAAAGCCGGTGGAACAGCCGGTAATGAACCATACTGGTTTTTGTTGTGTCATTTTCATTCTCCAGGTCGCTCAAGGTAATAATAACTGTAAAGCATAGTGTATTAAGCCGACAGGAGTTGCAACCGGTCAGCACTGGAGAAACCCGTCGCGGCAAGGTATTTAGACCATGAGCATGCTGGCATGTCAATTTTATATAATTTATTGAATTAATTATAAAATATTTTCATATCAAACCTGCGGAGAATAGGGTGTGGGGAAAAATGAAACGCAATTTTATTTACTAATTGTCATGATTCATTATTGCCTTGGTTTGCCACGCTACCGCTTTTCAGTCTGTTGTGAAGAGTGGGTTAACCGAGCTGTTTTGGGGCAGTGGGGCCTTTTGCCGATGGCTGGTGATCCCCTTGAGTTGCGACGGGTTTAGAATCCAACGCCAGGTTCATCGATGGAGCCGCTTTATGCAGCTGGAAGAAAGCCCTGACCGGCAGATTATTTGAGGTCGCGAGGGGTCGCGTTTGCGCATCGTCAGCATGCGGCACGGAAGGCAGATGAGAAGAGTTAATGGATGACCGCGAAGCGCCGGACAGGGGTATCGATGAATTGGTAGCCGAACTGAACCCGTGAGGGGCGTTGATGGATGTGTGGTGATGAGCTCCGTTGCAATTGTAAGGGTCACTAAAAGTGCCTGAGTTAATGGAAGAGAAGTTATTCATATGCACATACTCCATTTTAGTGAGGGTCTACGGCGTGATAACAATCTTTGGGCGCTACGCTATAAAGTTAGGTGTACATAACTGCTACATCCAAGTAGATAATCAGGCAGAAAAGATAAATATTAGGATAACAGTAATGAGAAAAAGGGGACGGGCATCAATGCATTGAGGCGGAGTATCTTCTGGATAGCAACAAGAAGCCTAATCAGGGGGGTTTTGGTCCCAACGGTCAAAAAAGTTCGAAAGTGATTTCCGAAAAGGACATATAACGCTAAACATTCCGATGACAGACAATTCGGAACTGTGATAATTATCACTGACTTTTATTAAGAATAATCTTATTATAATACCATCCTTCACAGAGCTACCGCCTTGAACATAATCAAGAGCGCCGGAGATAAGCGCCGGAAAGGATAATCCCTTTTAGCCAAGCCCTGTTCATTGATGGGGCTTTTTTTCCTCAGAAAAGCGCATCGGCTACTTACCTCCTCGAAAGAGGGAGTACAGCAAAGGTTGTCGGTGCGCTTCTCTGTCAACGCACCAATTCTGTCATCGCACCAATAAAGTTATCCTGCCGTCAGGCAGCATGTATTTTTGTCATGCGTACATAAATGTTACAAAGCCGATGATCACCAAAACCAGTGCGGCTAGAAATGCAATGTCGTTGGTTCGCAGCATATGTCACCTCCATTCCATGCTTTAATCATGGCCTGGATTCGCGTCGGTGGCTGTGACAGCCAAAGCAATTTGTAAAAAAACGCCCATTATCCTGCAGGAGTTACTCGTGAGAAAAAAATTTAATATACGGGCTCTATACTCTCGCACAGGCATTGTTGACGAGTAACGTCTCCACCGCTTACACAATCCTGTTGATTATGTTCATGATAAATTTATCTATTATTATTATCAGTTGAATAATATTAAGCACGATTATGAACCTCTTTGCCCGATTTTGGCCCGTAACCGTACTCATGGTTTGCCTGTTCTTTATCATGATACCTGTGGTATCGGCATTTGCCGATACCGTCTTTCTCAAAAATGGCGATCGGATAAGAGAACGAATAAAGACGTGCCCATGGCAACAATCCGTCAGTTCGTCAAACCCAAGGCGCACGTTACCGACCTGGTGTGGAATGGCAATGCCCATATCGGCGCTAATCTGCAAAAATCTTCAACGCGCAGCCAGAACTATGCACTGGATTTTAACGGCAAACTGAGCCACGCATGTGGCGCCATGATTTCGGCGGCGCCTGTAATCGCGAAACGGAGAATTCTATAGTAAATACAAGCAATTATAGTGCGCGTTACTCCCTCGACCATTTTATTAATCAGCAAATGTTCTGGCAAGGCCGAGTGGTATTCAAACGTGACTGGGTTGAAGATCTTTCACGGTAATTTCTCGTCGGTACCGGTCCCGGCTATCAGTTTTGGGACAATGAACTGGGGGCCTTTTCTTTAACGGCCCTGCTTGGCCGGGTTAACTACCTTTATAATGATGGTGAAAGGATCATTTTCCGCCGTCGGTATTCGCTGGGATTATGGCCGTTTTATCTTCGGCAAGCGCTTGGAGTTTAATGCTCGCGGCGAATTCGCCCACTCATTGTCCGGCGATACGTCGAGCCTGGATGCCGACACAGGTATACGGTATAAACTCACCGATCGCGCCACGCTGAATCTCTCCTATGGCCATGATCAGGTCACCGGCACAAGAGACAGTCTTAACGAGCGGACCCTCACCACCGGCCTTGGCGTAATATGGTAAGCGATTAAAACGCGGCGGTACTCGCTGTGTCTGCCCACCAAGAACGGTAGCAAGGTGCGATTTGAACATTGGAAAGCTTCGCCCTTTGCGATGGCAACAATCATGCTTCATTTATTCTTTCCGCAAGTACCCAGGCCACGGAATTCATAACATTCCCATGGCATACACCGTCCCGGTCGGTGAATTGGTTGAGCTCCATATCCCGTGAAGTCATTTCATCGAGCACCTTTAGCCGGTAGGGCTGTAAAAATACAGCCAGCGTGTCTTTTTCGATACCAAATCGCCAGGGTTCCCCCACGGTTCTTACCTCAGCGATGCATTCAGCCTCGTTATAACTGCCATACTCACCACTAATGACTTCAGCATAGGCATAATCGAAAAAAAGCCGGCATTGCCCGGCTGCAACTTGGCTGATGGTGTGCAAAATGCTTTTCATCTGTTGTGGGGCAAGGTACATGGTGAGTCCCTCAAGTAGAAAAAAACATCTATCTTTAATAGATAAATCAATGGCTTGTATCCATTCAGCAAAAGAGTAGTCTGAAAAATTGATGGGAACAAAGTTGACGTTCTCGGGATAATCAATATTAATTTTTTTCAGAAGCCGTCGTTTGTTGTACTGCATATCCGGATGATCGCATTCATACACCAGACAATTTTTTAGCGCTTCTTGAAAGCGAAACGCCCGTGAGTCATAACCGGCGCCCAATATAAACACACGGGATGTTCCGGCTGGCAGAGTACAGAATAAATTATCGATATAGCGGGTTCGGGCGACAACATATTCATAAATTCCGGCCGGCAGCATGGGATTGAAACCATCAAATCCCAGGACAAAAGACTTATGCATGATTGATAAAAAAGAATTCAGTGAGTGGCTTATCAGAACGGAAACATAGTCGTCACTTTTAAAAAATTCTCTTTTTTCATTGAAGGATTTTGCTCGTAGAAGGCATACCATCTCGGCGGTGGTGGAGAAAAAAGGTTTGGCTTTATTGGTCATATATAAACCTTTTGCAAGGGGGTTGAAAGTAATAAGGCCTGGATATTTTGACTGTCAGTTTATTGATAAACAGGATGCACTTTTAGGCTGGGAATGTAGTGATCAGGCTCTCTGCTTTGAAAATTCCGACTTGGGGAAAATTCAGTAATTAAAGGGGACGCACTAAAAATGCTGAGTGGCTTTTCCTATCCAAATCCAAGGCATAAAAAAATCAACCCTGATGGATTTTTTTTCTTGAAATGGATTGGTCGGTATGAGAGTATTTGAACTTACAATCCCAAATACAGCGAGTTATTTTCCGTAAAACCCTGTGACGTGGGCCTGAAATCACGGTAGCTATCAACGAAGTTCTCACTAGGGCCGGTGTTGGGGCTCGATCAGTGAATGAATTAGGTCTAAGTGGAACGGATATGGCGCCGGGGGCGTTTATGTATCTGGATTTACAGGTAACATTATGTGATGGTTCAGGATAAAATATTATCAATGCTTATGTTTGCGCAAAGCCATTTAAACTGGCGCAGACATCATGTTGAGTGTAATCCACGGTAATTCCGCGGTCTGGATTGATTAGAATTATTCGATAATAAACGGTTTCACAATTCCACCCGCGACGGATGCCGCAGGGTGAGTTTGTCCTGAAATTGGCCAGGGGTAATTCATATAAAATAAGCATGGACTATAATGCTGGTGCAGCGCCGAATGGTTAATATATCTTAATATTTAATTCGGATTCAGTTAATTTTTTTCAACTGGTTGTTGATTAAAAATATTAAGAATGACCTAGTAAAACGAAATTTCTCGGCTTTAATTTTTTGAACTATTGAAAAATTTATACCTTATAGTATTAATCTAAAGGCCTATTGGAAAATGCAAGATTATCTTACCATTACTTGGATGATATTATCCACATTAATTACCATGCTATCAATCGTTGGGGTAGGGGCATTCTTTATTTTAAAGCTTTCAATTAAAAAAATGTCAGTCTTTGAATTATTTATGTCATCAATTTTTGCTGGGATGGCTTTATTTTCATTTTACATATTTTTCTTATCAACATTGAAAGTTTTTCGCTATGACTTTGTGTTTTATCTAAAAATAGTAGGTTTTGTCATATTTTTGAAAATTTTTATTAAAAATTTCGGTAAAATAAAAAATATGATGTATAAAAAAAAGTTTGTGATCTTATCATTTTTTACTTTATTTTTATTTTTTACGTTAAGTACAGTGAGTAATGTATTGATACACGGTGATGCGAAACAGTATAATTTAGCTTTCCCTTGGTTAATGTCTGTAACAGGCCATTTGGTTAATAATGATACTTTATTGCATAATGGGACATATATTTCTTTTGATATATTGTATCTAAGCATAGGAGACTTGAGAGATCTGCTTTATCGGCCTGATTTAATCGATAAAATAAAGCTTTTTGACTCGAATGCAGCTTTTTTACTTCCATTATCAATCTACATGTTATCAAGACGACTTGAAATTTCGGAAAAAGCGTCTCTGTTAGCTTCTTTCGCAATCTTAACTATTGGAAGTATTAACAATTGGGGGGAGATAAAAAATGATATTTTCTCATCCGCAATAGGGATTTCATCTTTATGCTTCATTCTAATTGCCAGCAAAACAAAAGATCATAAAATTCTTTTCCTCGCTTCATTTATTGCTGGTTGGGCTGTAAGTGTAAAATTGACTAATGCTATAATTTTAGTACTTCCGTTTTTTTATTTATATCTAATCGGTTTTTTTAGTAAAAAGTATATATTTATTAGTATATTGACAGGCATGTTGCCATTACTTCCCTGGATGTTATATGCGTACCATGGAACAGGAAGTCTAATTTCGCCTGAATTGATAAAACTTCCTCCAGAAATAAACTACTGGTGGGGGGTCCGAAATGCTAATGGCCTGCCTCATGGGATGATTACGGCTATAAATTATTTCGAACCAATACTGATGAATTCTTATAAAATATCTGGAAATGATAGTATTGGTGTTTTCTCCTTATTATCAATAGTTGTATCTCTTTTATATATAATGCGTGTCATATATTTAAAAGAATTTAATATGAATTCGATAATTTTAATATCAGTGATGATATGGTTTTTCATTTTTTATATAATGAGATACGATAATAGATTTCTTTCGAGATATATAATCGCACCGCTATCAATATTTATAATATATGCAATATCTTATCTAGAACAATTAGCAGGTAAATATAAAAATATACTTATATTTTTTTTATGTAGTTTGATCGCTTATTGTTCTTTCAATAAAGATAACGCTCGGAGATTAAATGATATTGCTAAAATTTTAAATGTTACTGAAATGCAAAAACAAAAATTATCTGATCTTGATAGTTATGAAAAACCGTATAAGTACCTTAATGCAATAAGAAAAAATGGAGAAGCAGTTGCCGTCAATGAACATACGATCTTATTTGTAAATCCTCCGTTTTATAACCTAAACCCACTTCATGCCATCAACCTCAATCTTTATCGCATGAGCCAGCATGACATCAAAAAATATATAGAACAAAAAAATATAAAATATTTTATTTTTAGAAAAATAAATTCTTGGGGATATGATAATATAAATAACTATGTTATGGAATGTACTGATTTAATCAAACCATTTGATAATGGTAATTTAAATTTACTAAGAGTAAAAGACAACTGTAACGTATGAATGGAGTAAGGTCCAGGCATGCATTTATCACAGCAGATGAGTAAAAAAAGCGGGCATCGTCGGGCTGATCCTACCCAGATTTGACGGACACACTGCTAACTGAGGTAAACTCATTAGCGGAGTTGATCCATGACGAAATCGACAGCTATTAAAAATAAGCCACGTAATCAATACACGCCAGAGTTTCTCGAGCAAGCGTTGGTACTGGCCGATACTATCGGTGTGGCTCAAGCTGCAAGGTAACTTAATCTCTATGAAGCAGAACCTTATACGTGGCGTTCTAAAACGCGTCACCAGAATAACAACGGTGAACGCGGACAACAGCAGCTTGCCGATAGTTCGCTGAGCTCAGATTCAAGCGTTCCCGGCGCGTGAATGAGATTATCTGGATTTACCAGGGCAAATAATGCCAGTACCGGATAGCACTTGGTAACGATAATCTGGTCTCCTGGGATGTGGTTACATATGTGCTGAACGACGAGAACAAGGGATTATAAACGATGGTCCTCTACATTATGGAAATCCTAACGGGGATTCACTGTTTTTTCCCTAACAAATGCCAGGCATAAAAAAACCAACCCTAACGGGTTGGTTTTCTTGGGATGGATTGGTCGGCATGAGAGGATTCGAACCTCCGACCCCCGACACCCCATGACGGTGCGCTACCATGCTGCGCTACATGCCGACTTCATGGGGGCCTATACTACCTTTTCCTGCGTCGATTGCAATAGCCCATTGAATTGACTGCGTTAGATTTAAGCGGTTAGTTGGCAATAAAGCGTTTTTCGTCCGTCAGCACCTGCAACAGCAGCGCTAACTGTGGTTTCGCATGGCGGATCCGTTCACCTTTCAGGTCATAGGTGCGGTAATCGCCGTCGCTTTGCAACACAATGGTCTGGGTCGGCGTGTTGATGACCAGCGTGCCGTTATCACCGCTGGCCACCCAATCGTTATGCCGCTGCGGGGCGAACAGGTCTTCGCCCTGGGTGTAATCGCTGGGATCGGTGGTGCTGTGCAGTAAACGCTGCATCAAGGTTGCGGTGACGTCATTATGATTGGTCAGTTTCTCGATGCGCTGCGGCGGGGTGCCCGGCCAGTGGACAACCAGGGGAACCTGCAGTTGGACGCGGTTAAGCCTGGTACCGGCCTCCCAATGCCCGTTACCGGCATCGTTCAGCTCCAGGCCGTTGGTGGCGGTGATGATAACCACGGTATGTTCCAGGTCGCCTTTCTCCCGCAGCGTTGCGAGGATTTGTCCAATGTAGCCGTCAAGGCGCTGCGCGCTCTGCTGGTATTGGCGGGCCAGGGCCGGCGTATTATCTTGGCCGGCGTTGATATCGGTACCGTTGAACTCGACAAAGGAGAACCAGGGCGCCGCGCCGGTATAGGCCGAACGCCATTTCTGCCATTGCTGGGCGGTCTGCCCGTCGGACTGTCCTACCGGCTCCGGCAGGCTGAAATCGGTAAGCAGCGCCTGCCGGTCTAACGGACTGCTGAAACCGTTGGACGAGAACAGGCTTAACTGATAGCCCTGTTTGCCCAGGGCATCCAGCAATACCGAGGTTTTGCGCGATGCCAGGATCCCGTCCAGATAAGAAGAGGATATACCGTAGAACAGGCCGAACAGTCCGGTATCGGAACGATTCCCGGTGCTGAAATGGTTGGCGAAAAATGCGTTTTCATCGGCAAACTGCTTTAGCGCCGGCATCCGCTGCGCCAGGGTATCGTCGCGCAATGCGCCGGTGGTGATGATCAGCAGGTTGAAGCCGCTGCCGGTCTTTTGGAATTTTAAGGGACTGAGCGGATACTCCACCGCCACCGCTTCGGGATTTCCTTGTCGCACCAGGCGGCGTTCATACTCCTGCGCGTCCAGCAAACCATGGCGTTCCAGGAAACGGCGGGCGGTCATGGGGTAGGATAAGGGCAGATTGGAACGCTGCATGGTGATGGGGCGGTAAAAGTTGGCATCCGCCCAGATATAAAGGATATGGGAAGCGAAAAAAGCGCAGATCAGCAGGATGGCGATGGGCTTGCCGATTTTATGCCGGTTGAGGCTGCGTAATTTCTGCCAGCTCCAGGTGGCGTACAGCATTTCCATAAGAAATATCACCGGGATGCCGATAAACATCAGCTGCCAGTCACGCGCCAGTTCCCCTTCGTCCGGGTTGACCACCAATTCCCAGACCACCGGATTAAGATGCAGGTGGAAGCGGGTAAAGACCTCCGTATCCACCAGCAGCAGCGTTAAGCCGGCGGTGGCGATGATTGCCGATAAAAACCGCAGCAGACGCTGGGACATAACCACAAAGGTTAGCGGGAAGATTACCAGCAAATACAGCGTGAAGCCGATGAAGCTGAAATGGCCGAGCCAGCTGACAAACGCATAGGTGCGGCCGGCGAGCGACCCCGGCCAGTCGGCGACAAGCAAATAGCGGCTGCCCAGCCCGAGGCTGAGCAGAATATTGAAGAGTGCGAACCAGTGACCCCAACCGATCATTTGGGAAACTTTGTCACGGTAGCGCTGGCTATTTGTCACCATATGAAGTTTAGGCAGCTGTTTAATGCGTGTCGGGTTCGCGTATGGAAGACAGCAAGGCCTCGCTAAACGAGCGGGCCAGGGTTTTCCGTTGCTCCGGCGATACGCTGGTATTGATTACATGGGTAATCATATTACCCAAAACCATCAATGATAAATCCGTCGGCGTATGATGCTTTGCCAGCACCGCCGAGAGTTCGTTTAATAATGTCTCAATCTGCTCGTCGCTGTAACGGGATGCTTGCGGCATAATATAATCTTCATAAGCTCTTAAAACCCGCTATCTTACCGTATCAACTCCTCTTTTTCCGCATTTTTATCCACCGTGCCGTAAAACCTCGACCTTTGCGCCTGGAATTAGGTCCCATTTTTCTGCCTTAAGCCCGCGGAGTGCCGTCGCCCTTTGCAACACCGGTTGCGGCCGAAGGCAATTCGGTGTTTGAATACGCCTCTCACCAAAAGGAGAATAAATCATGAGTCTGGATATTGACCAGATTGCGTTACATCAACTCATTAAACGCGATGAGCAAACGCTGGAGCTGATATTGCGGGATTCGCTGCTGCAGCCGAACGCGGCGGTGGATGAGATGATGGCGGAGCTGCATCGGGTCTACAGCGCCAAGACCAAAGCCTACGGTCTGTTCAACGCCGGCAGCGAACTGGCCGAGGCGTTGCGCCATTGCCGCCGGGGAGATGAGGACTTTCTGGCCTTCACCCGGGCCGCCACCGGCCGGCTGCGTGATGAGCTGGCTAAGTATCCGTTTGCCGAGGGCGGTATTGTCCTGTTTTGCCAATACCGCTATCTGGCGGTGGAATATCTGCTGATTGCGGTTCTCTCCAGTTGCAGCAGTATGCGGGTCAATGAACAGCTGGATATCAGCAGTACCCATTATCTTGATATCAATCATGCGGATATAGTGGCGCGCATTGATCTTACCGAATGGGAGGCCAATCCCTCATCTACCCGCTATCTGACCTTTTTGAAAGGGCGGGTAGGGCGGAAGGTGTCGGACTTTTTCATGGATTTCCTGGGCGCCGCCGAAGGGCTGGATACCAAGGCGCAAAATCGCGGCCTGTTGCAGGCGGTGGATGAATACTGCGCCGAAGGTCAACTGGATAAACAGGAGCGGCAAACCGTTCGCGAGCAGGTATACAGCTACTGCAAAGAGCAGTTGCAATCCGGTGAAGAGATTGCGCTGGTGGAATTATCCGAGGCCCTGCCGCCGGTGGGTGATAAGTCCTTCCAGGCGTTCTCCAGCGGCGAGGGTTATGCCCTGGAGGAGAGCTTCCCCGCCGATCGCGGCACGCTGCGTCAGCTGACCAAGTATGCCGGCAGCGGCGGCGGTATCACCCTGAGTTTTGACGCGCCGCTGATGGGCGAACGGATTTTCTGGGATCCCGCCACCGATACCCTGACCATCAAGGGCACGCCGCCGAATCTGCGCGATCAGTTGCAGCGTCGGCTGGGCGGCGGCAATTAATTGAGTTTAGGCATCATGTTTAGGTTAAGCATGATGCCAAGGGATGGGGGGGCATCTGTTATCCGGTACCGGCCGGAGTGATTTTCGCAAAAGCAAAAAAAACGCCGCTTCATTCAGCGGCGTTTTTGCACGTAGTATCACTTACACGCGATTAAACGCGAACAAAGTCGATATGCGTCAGCTTGGGTTTGAACGGATGACGCTGCACTGCCTGGACCTTGACCTGGGTTTCTTTACCGTCGATGACCAGCGATAGGACATCGCTGTAAAAACCCGGTTTGGTCTGGGTATTCAGGACAACTTCGTGTTCCATTTCAATGGCAACCGGCGCTTCCGGGCCACCATACACGATGGCGGGGAATTTGTTGGCGATACGCAGGCGGCGGCTCGCACCCTTACCCTGCTCTTTACGCGTTTCTGCATTAATAATTAGCATTTATATTCTCGATACTGACAAGTATTCCCGCTACAGGCGACCCAGCAGCGGGCTGGATAGTCTTGCTTTAGAGTAAAGCGGGCGGAATTCTACCGGATTATGCGCCCGGGGGCAAATAAAACCCGGTCACGGACGCAACTCATGGGCCAGTCGGTAACGGCCCTGGTAGTCAAAAAGTTTTTCCCGTATCCGCCAGAAACGGCCCTGCCGGCGGGCGACGACAAAATCCGGGTGGCGTAGCAGCGGCGCGGCGGCGCAGATATCCGCCGCGGTGCGCCAGGGCAGCGGAACGCCCGGCGCCCTCTGGTGCGGCCGCAAAAACCGGTAATCGAACAGCCGCCGCTGCGGCGGGGTGGCGAGGCGAAAACGTTCGTCCACTTCGGCGCCGTCTTCATCATGATAGGTCACCCGCAGCCATTCGCCGTGCTCATCGCCGCCAACCGCCAGCGACATGCCGCTGCAGCGTAGCACCATGGCGTCTTTTAACCGCAGGGCGGCCTTGAGCATATCATCGGGATCCACCATCAGATGATCGCACTGGTGGCAGCGGCGGGCGGCAATGTCGTTTTCGGCGCCGCATTCGGGACAAATTTTGAATCGGAAGCGGAAATCGCACTGCCGCCGTTCGCCGTCGTCATTTTCCTGCCAACCCTGGCAGCGCCGGCCGTAGTGCTCAATCACGGCGCCGTCCGGCGCGGTTTTACCCCAGAAGGTGTTGGCGAAGCCGCACAGGGGGCAAAACACCTGTACCGGTTTGCCGGCTCCGGGGGGTTTGGGCTGTCCGATTTCGGGAAAAAACAGATCATGGCCGTTACCGGCATAGTCCAGAATGACGCAGCGGCTTTTACCCGGATATAACCGCAGGCCGCGACCGACTATTTGCTGATAGAGACCGACGGATTCGGTGGGCCGCAGGATAGCTATCATATCCACGTGAGGGGCGTCGAAGCCGGTAGTAAGCACCGCGACGTTCACCACGTACCTCAGCGCCTGTTGCCGGAAGGCGTTAATCAGGCTATCGCGCTCGGCAAAAGGCGTTTCGGCGCTAATCAACGCCGCCTGATCCGGCGGCAACAGGGAGAGAATCTCGCCGGCATGCTCGACGGTGGCGGCGAAAATCATCACACCGCGTTTATCCGCGCCGTATTGTCGGATCTGGTTGACTATCAACGGCGTGACCCGGCGCTGCCGGTGCAGCTCCCGGTTCAGGTCGGATTCGGCATAATAGCCGTTCAGGCTCGGGGCGAGCCGGCTGAAATCGTATTGCAGCACCGGCATATCGAGGCGTTCCGGCGGCACCAGGAATCCATGCTTAATCATATAGTGCAGCGGCAGTTCATAGATGCATTCGCGGAAAAAACAGTTTTCATCACCCCGCACCATACCGTGGTGGTGGTACTGGTAAATCCAGCCTTTACCGAGGCGAAACGGGGTGGCCGTCAGGCCCAGGATGCGCAGGTCGGGACGGGACAGGCGCAGATGCTGGATAATCTGCCGGTACTGGCTGTCGCCGTCGTCGCTTAACCGGTGGCATTCATCCACGATCAGCAGCGAAAAGGCCCCATCGAACAGCGGCAGGTGGCGGGCAACCGACTGGACGCTGCCGAAGACCACTTTGCCCTGGCTGTCGCGCCGCTTTAAGCCGGCGGCGAAAATATCCGCCTCAAACCCCAGCGCCCGGTATTTTTCGTGGTTTTGCGCCACCAGCTCTTTAACGTGGGCCAGTACCAGGACACGACCGCGGGCCAATCGAGCCAGTTCGGCGATGACCAGGCTTTTGCCGGCGCCGGTGGGGAGGACAATCACCGCCGGCTCATGATGATGGCGGAAATAATCCACCGCGGCGTCCACCGCCTCCCGCTGATAAGGTCGAAGGGTAAACGACATCAAAAACGCTGTCCCGAGGTAAGGCAAAACATAACGAAATCAATATGACTGCGCATCAATTTCATGGTGATAATAAATGTACCTAATAGCTTTCAAGTTACAGCGCTTGCGCCGGCCCGAAGGGTGGACCTCAGGGATGAGGTTCATCATCCCAGGAGCTTAGACAGCTAAGTGACTGGGATAAGCGAGCGCGGCCAACACCGCTGCAACTTGAAAGATGAAGGATAGATGGCGTTGTTCGCTAGGCTTGGAACCCAAGCCCCGTTATACTGCCATGTATCTCTAGCCCATGCGGCCCTTTCTGTTCAATTCCACGGCATCCCGGTGAATACCGGACGCGGCGACGCGCTCGGCCGTGGGATTGGCAGGCGTTTAAAGATTACAGGCAAAACAGACTTAATGCGACTGGACAAATTTCTATCTCAACATTTAGGCATCAGCCGTGCGCTGGTGCTGCGGGAACTCCGCGGGAAGCGGGTTACGGTGGACGGCGAAATCATCAAGCAAGGGTCGTTTCAACTGCTGCCGCAACACGAAGTGCGTTTTGATGGCAACCCGCTGCAACAAATCATCGGGCTCCGCTATTTCATGCTGCATAAGCCCCAAGGCTATGTTTGTTCCACCGATGATCCGGATCATCCCACCGTGCTTTATTTTATGGATGAACCGGTGCCGGATAAACTGCATGCCGCCGGCCGCCTTGATATCGATACCACCGGACTGGTGCTGATGACCGATGACGGCCAATGGTCCCACCGGATTACCTCTCCCAAGCACCATTGCGAAAAAACCTACCGGGTGACGCTGGCGGAACCCCTCTCCGGGGACGCCGCGCGGCAGATAACCGAGGGCGTGATGCTGCATGGGGAAACCCTGCCTACCCGTCCGGCGGTGCTTGAAGCGCTGTCGGAAACGGAAGTGCGGCTGACCATCAGCGAAGGGCGCTACCACCAGGTGAAAAGAATGTTCGCCGCCACCGGCAACCGGGTAGAGACCCTGCATCGCGAGAGCATTGGCGCCATCGTGCTGGATGAGGACCTGCAGCCGGGAGAATACCGCCCGTTGACCCGCGAAGAAATCGACAGCATCGGCGCACCGGTGAAGAAGTAAAAATTGCCGCCTGGCAGGGCGGCTCAAAAGGAGTGGTATAGCGTGCAAGCGTCACAAAAATCCCATATCGGGTTGATTGTCATCCTCGGTCTGTTGTCCATGCTGATGCCCCTGGCCATCGATATGTATTTACCGGCCATGCCCACCATTGCCGCCGAGTTCGGCGTCAGCGACGGCAGCGTGCAAATGACCCTTAGCGCTTATGTCCTGGGATTCGCCGTCGGCCAGCTTTTTTACGGACCGCTGGCGGACAGCCTGGGGCGCAAGCCGGTTATTTTGTTCGGCACCTTTTGTTTCGCCCTGGCCGCCGCAGCCTGCGCGTTATCCCACTCGGTTGATCAGCTGATTTACATGCGGTTATTGCATGGCTTATCCGCCGCCGCCGCCAGCGTGGTGATCAACGCTCTGATGCGCGATATGTTCACCAAAGACGATTTTTCCCGCATGATGTCGTTTGTGGTGCTGGTGATGACGGTGGCGCCCCTGCTGGCGCCGCTACTCGGCGGCGCCCTGTTGCTGCTGTTCAACTGGCATGCCATCTTCTGGATCATGAGCCTGGCGGCGCTGGTGGCCAGCGTGCTGGTGCTGCTGTATATCCGGGAAACCCTGCCCCGGGAGCGGCGGCAGAAATTTCACCTGCGCACCACCATAGGCAATTTCGGCGCGCTGTTCCGTCACAAACGGGTTTTTTGCTATATGCTGGCCAGCGGCTTCTCGTTTGCCGGCCTGTTCTCGTTTCTCAGTGCCGGCCCTTTTGTCTATATCAATATCAACGGCGTTTCGCCGCAGCATTTCGGCTACTACTTCGCCCTGAACGTGGTGTTCCTGTTTATCATGACGCTGATAAACAGCCGCAGCGTAGGACGCTTCGGCGCGCAGCGGATGTTCCGGCTCGGGCTGCTTATCCAACTGCTGATGGGCATCTGGATGGTTATCGTGTGCGCTTTCAACCTGGGCTTCTTGCCGCTGGTCATCGGGGTAGCGGTCTTTGTCGGCTGCGTGGCGATGGTGACCTCCAACGGCATGGCGGTGATTCTGGATGATTTCCCCCATATGGCCGGTACCGCTTCTTCCCTGGCCGGCACCCTGCGTTTCGGCGTAGGCGCCGTCGTCGGCGCGGTTCTGTCGCTGGCAACCTTCAACAGCGCCTGGCCAATGGTCATCTCCATGGCGTTTTGCACCCTGACCGCCATGCTCTGCTATGTTTACGCCAGCCGCCCGCGCCGTAGCGCCAAGGCCACCGCTTAACTCAGGCAGCCACTTACCGCAGCGGGCCAAGCCCGCGATCGCCCAGCGTGCAACGAACGTGTTAAAGGGAGAGCGCGCCAATGAGGTCGAATCGGCCATTTTTGGCCGACCGAGCGCCTCATGGCACGCTAGGCCCGCGATCGTCGAACGTACAAACAACCTGTTAAAGGGAGCGCGCGCCAAGGGGTATGTTCGATAAATGTAAACCAAAAGCTGGCGATAAGTTATGCAAATGCATAAAAAGTTGTTGTGTTTGTCGATCTAACGCGGTACATATAGGCCGAAAAGAGATCTGGCTCTCATTTTTGCGGTTTAAAAGACATTTGTGTAAACAATAAAGTCCTATATGTCATTCTAACATTATTATTTTGTGATAAAATTGTTACCAGCCATTTGATTACCTTTGGGGAAAGGCAGTGAATAATTTACAATTATCCGTCATACATCGCCTGCCGCAATCTTATCGCTATTTAAACGGATTTTGCGGTCTCAAGGTTGAGCCCATTGACTCGGTAGGCAAAGGGGAGAATGAACTGGTGGGCCTGACGCTGCTGAACCATGAGGGCGGCACCGCTTGGCAAACCATGCGGGAACTGGCGGGTTCACTAATGGAAATCCAGATTTCCTGCTCCGTGCTGGAATATGAAGGACAGCCTTGCCTTTTTTTACACCGCGATGATGAATGTACCGCGCTATGCCGCCTGAAAAACATCGGCGTGGCCATTGCCGAACCGGCCGCGGCGCCCTATATCATCTGAAACAGGCTGCCTGAAGGGCCCGCCGGGCTCTACTAGTTGCTGGATTGCAACAGCTGCTTAGTATAGTCCGCCGCCGGTGAATCAAAGATTTGACGGCACTCTCCCTGTTCCACCACTTCCCCTTGGCGCAACACAATCACCTGATGGCACATTGCCCTCACAACCTGCAAGTCATGGCTGATAAAGAGATAGGTCAACTGATGTTTTTCCTGCAGCGACTTCAGCAGTTGCAGGATCTGCGCCTGAACCGAACGGTCCAGGGAAGAGGTGGGTTCATCCAGGATAACCAGCTCCGGCTGCAGAATAAGCGCTCGGGCTATGGCGATGCGCTGCCGCTGGCCGCCGGAAAACTGATCGGGATAGCGGTTGCGGGTGTCGGGATCCAATCCCACCTCCTGCAAGGCGACAATCACCCGCCGTTCCTGTTCCTCCGATGAATAATGATGGTGAACCCTCAGCCCCTCCACCACGATTTGCGCCACCGTCAGCCGCGGGTTAAGGGCTGAATTCGGGTCCTGGAATACCACCTGGATACGGCGCCGTACGGGGAGCATCTGCCGCCGGTTAAACTGATGCAGCGGCTGGTCTTCAAACCAGATTTCCCCGTCGGATTGCAGCAGGCGCAGCACCGCCAGCGCCGTTGTGCTTTTGCCCGACCCGGATTCGCCCACCAATCCCATGCTTTCGCCGCGCCGCAAGGTGAAAGTAACGTTGTTTAATACCCGTTTTTCCATCACCGAGCGCCGCAGCAGTCCCCGCTGTACGGAAAACGACACCCCCAAGCCGTTAACCCTGAGCAAGGGGGCGGCATCTTCGTCCACCGGCAGGGGACAGCCGCCGTGTTCAGCCGCCAGCAACTTACGGGTATAGGCATGGCGCGGAGCGCTGAAAAGCGTTCCGCAGGGGCTGATTTCCACGCATTTGCCATCCTTCATCACCGCCACGTTATCCGCCAGCCGGCGGACGATATTCAGATTGTGCGTGATAAACAGCAGCGCCATGCCCATTTCCCGGCGCAGATCGGCCAATAATTGCAGAATTTGCGCCTGGACCGTGACATCCAGGGCGGTGGTGGGCTCATCGGCTATCAGTAATTTCGGCCGGGTCAGTAACGCCATGGCGATCATCACCCGCTGCCGCTCGCCGCCGGACAACTGATGGGGAAAATCCCTTAGCCGCGAAGAGGCATGGCGAATCCCCACCCGATCAAGACTGGCGAGCACTTCGGCGCGGGCGGAATCTCCCTTCATGCCCCGATGCAGAATCAACACTTCCAACAGCTGCTTTTCAATGGTATGCAGCGGATTAAGGGAGGACATGGGTTCCTGGAAGATCATGGCGATATCGTTGCCGCGCACCCGCCGCAGCGCGGTTTCATCCGCATGGAGGAGGCTTTGTCCCCGGAACAGGATATCACCGTGGCTATAAACGGCGGGAGGGGACGGCAGTAAGCGCAGCACCGATAACGCGGTCACGCTCTTGCCGGAACCGGATTCTCCCACCAGGGCCAGGGTTTCGCCGGTGTTGACGGTCAGGGATACCTCATCCACCACCTGACGGCAGGTTTCCCCCTGGCGAAAGGCGACGCTCAGCGCTTGGATCTGCAGTAAAGGTGCGGTCATGGTTAATGGCCCTTGCCGGGGTCGAAAGCGTCGCGCACCGCCTCGCCGATAAAAATCAAAAGCGACAATACCAGGGCCAGCATCACAAACGCGGTAATGCCAAGCCAGGGCGCCTGCAGGTTGTTTTTGCCTTCCAGCAGCAAATTGCCCAGGGAAGGCGAACCCAGCGGCAGACCAAAACCCAGGAAGTCCAGTGACGTCAGGGTGGTTATGGAGCCGCAGAGAATAAACGGCATAAACGTCAGCGTCGCCACCATGGCGTTGGGCAGCATATGGCGCAGCATAATCATCCCGTCGCTGACCCCCATGGCCTGGGCGGCGCGGATATAGTCAAAGTTGCGGGTGCGCAGGAATTCGGCCCGCACCACCCCCACCAGACTCATCCAGCCGAACAGCACGGTGATGCCCAGCAGCCACCAAAAATTCGGCGGCACCACGCTCGACAGCAGAATAATCAAAAACAGCGTCGGCATACCCGACCAGACTTCGATAAAGCGCTGGCCCCACAGGTCCAGCCTGCCGCCGTAGTATCCCTGCGTGGCGCCGGCGATAATGCCTATCAGGCTGGAGAACAAGGTCAGGGCCAGTCCGAACAGCATCGACAGTCGAAAGCCATACAGTAAATTCGCCAGCACGTCTTTGCCGGAACTGTCGGTGCCCAGCCAGTTTTGCGCATTGGGCGGCGAAGGGAAGGGGACCTTGGTGGCGAAGTTGATAGTGCGGTAGTCGTAGCGAATGGGCGCCCAGAGCGTCCAGCCGTGGGATTCCAGCCGGTGCGCGACATAGGGATCGCGATAATCCGCCGCGGTGGCCAGCTCGCCGCCGAAGGTGGTTTCGTTATAGTTGAACAGCAGGGGAAAATACAACCGCCCTTCATAACGAACCAGCAGGGGCTTGTCGTTGGCCACCAGTTCCGATCCCAGGCTTACGGCGAACAATAGCAAAAACAGCCATAACGACCAGTAGCCGCGGCGATTACGGCGAAAGCGCGCCCAACGCGCCTGGTTTACCGGGCTTAATCCGCTCATTGCCGTCCCTCGAAATCAATGCGGGGATCCACCAATGTGTAGGTCATGTCGCTGAGAATATTCAGCAACAGCCCGATAAGGGTAAAAATATACAGGGTGCCGAACATCACCGGATAATCCCGCTGCAGGGTGGCATCGTAACCGAGCAGCCCCAGTCCGTTGAGGGAAAACATCACTTCAATCAGCAGCGATCCGGTGAAAAACATGCTGATAAACGTCGCGGGAAAACCGGCTATCACCAGCAGCATGGCGTTGCGGAACACGTGGCGGTAGAGAATCTGGTTTTCATCCAGCCCCTTGGCCCGGGCGGTGATGACGTACTGCTTGCGGATTTCATCCAGAAACGCGTTTTTGGTTAGCATGGTCAGGGTGGCGAATCCGCCGATGACCGTGGCCAGCACCGGCAGCGTGATATGCCAGAGGTAATCCGTGATTTTTTTGTACCACGGCAGACTGTCGAAATGGCTGGAGACCAGACCGCGCAGCGGAAACCAATCCAGATAGCTGCCGCCGGCAAACAGCACTATCAGCAATATGGCGAACAGAAACGCCGGAATGGCATAACCGACGATAATCAGCGTGCTGCTCCAGACATCGAATCCGCTGCCGTTATGGACCGCCTTCCTGATGCCCAGCGGAATGGACACTAAATAAATAATCAGCGTGCTCCATAGTCCCAGGGTAATGGAAACCGGCAGGCTCTCTTTTATCAATTCCATGACCGACGAGCCGCGAAACAGGCTGTCGCCGAAATCAAACCGCACATAATTCCACAGCATGGTGAAATAGCGCACGTGCAGCGGTTTGTCAAAGCCATAGCGCTTGGTGATTTCAGCAATGACCTCCGGATCCAGTCCGCGGGCGCCGCGATACTGGCTGTCGCCGATTTGTCCGCCGTGCAGCGTCTGGATGCGGGCGGTGGGATCGGTGTGGCCGCCGCCGGAGAAACCGCTTTGCTGACCCGTTTCAATGGCGGCAATGGCCTGATCCACCGGGCCGCCGGGAGCAATTTGCACGATAAAAAAATTCAGCGTAATGATGGCCCACAGCGTGGGAATGACCAGTAATAATCGACGCAATAGATATGACGTCATGCAAGCCCCTCTGTTAGCGCCGTTCCGCAGGCAATTTCGCCGACCGGTTGACATCGTACCACCAGGTGTCGAAACCCAGCGCATAAGTGGGACGAATTTCCGGCATGGCGAATTTATCCCAATAGGCCAACCGGGTCTGATGGGAGAACCACATGGGGATCATAAATTGATTCCAGGTCAGCACCCGGTCCAGGGCCCGTCCAAGGGAAAGCAGGGCTTTTTCGTCCCCCTGGTGATGAACGATTTCATTGATCAGTCGGTCGATGGCGGGATCCTTTACCCCCGGCCGATTATAGGTGGATTCCACATAGGCCGAACCCCACATGATCTGCAAATCCCCGCTGGGATAGGGGAACGGCGCGTAGGTGGCGGGCATCATATCAAAATCGCGCTTGCGCAGCCGGTTGGTGAATTGCGCGCTGTCCACTTCCCGAATCTGGAGGGTAATACCCAGCCGCTGCAGATTATGCTGGAACGGCAGGATATATTGGCTGTTGTTGCCGCTCATCAGCATCATTTCAAACTGGAAGGGTTTACCGGTTTTACTGTTCACCAATTGCTGGTTTTTCAACTCCCAACCGGCCTCTTTTAACAAGGTGAGCGCCTTGAGCAGGTTTTTCCGATCGTATCCGCTGCCGTCCGAGACCGGCGGATGGTAAATATCGGTAAAGACTTCCGGCGGGATCTGCCCTTTCAGCGGCGCCAGCCAGGCCAGCTCGGCGGCGTCGGGATATCCTCTGGCGGCGTAGTCGGTATTGATAAAATAGCTGTTGACCCGTTCATAGCCGTTAAAGAAAAGCGCCTTGTTCATCCATTCGAAATCAAATGCCAGGCCGATGGCCTCGCGCACCCGCCTGTCGGCGAACAGCGGACGCTGGATATTAAACGCCAGCCAGGGCGTAGTGACCGGAGCGTTATTGGGCACTTCCTGTTTGACGATGTAACCACGGTCAAAATTACCGCCGTGGTACTGAGTGGCCCAATTTTTCGGCGAAGTTTCCACCCGCAGATCGTAGGCGCCGGCTTTAAAGGCCTCCAGCGCGACATTGTCGTCCAGGTAATAGTCATAACGGATAGTATCGAAATTATTACGCCCGCGATTCACCGGCAATGTCTCCCCCCAGTAATCCTTGACCCGGGAGTAAGTGACGTACTGGCCCGTGCGCCAGGCGGTGATGCGATAAGGACCGCTGGCCGGCGGCGGCGAGGACAGCGGGTCGCTCAGTTTGTGATGTTGCCAGAAGCTTTCCGGCAAAATGGGCAAGTCCAGCAAACCCAGCATTTTGTCTTTATCGGGCTGGGGGAATTCATAACGCACGGTCAGCGGCGCGATGGCCGTGGCGGTAACGCCTTTATAATAAAGCCTGAACTGGGGCACCCCTTCGGTCATGAATTTGTTGAAGGTAAAGGCGACATCCCGCGCGGTGATGGACTGGTGATTATGATAGCGGGCCCGGGGATTGATGGTGATTTCAATCCACTTGAAATCCGCCGGGTAGCGAGCGGACTCCGCCACCAGCGGGTAATAACTGCCCATTTCATCGTCGGAGGTGGTGAACAGCGAGTCATAGAGCTGATCGGTCCGCATGGCGGCGGAGCCACGCAAAGCGTAACGGTTGAAATTGTCAAAGGTGCCGATGGCGGCCAACGTCACGGCTCCGCCTTTGGGGGCGGCGGGATTGACGTAATCGAAATGATTGAAATCACTGCTGTACTTTGGCTCTCCCAACAGCGCAAACGCATAACCTTCGTTAATGGCCTCGGCGTGCGGACCGTAGCTAACGATACTGAAAACCAGCGCTATCCAAAAACGTAAAAACATCAGGTTACGCTCCTGCGTAGATACTGACTGACTCAAGCTGAATAACAAGGCCATCATGCCGACAATGTGCAGTATGACTGCGTTTATTATAATAGCGGTAATAACGATATAAATAATTTTAATGTCAAAATTATCAGCGGTTTTTTTTGTTTATCGCGTTAGGCAAATCGAGGGGGCGAGTGGCAGTGAGAATCCAGCGGTGCGCCGCGCCGGCTCTATCATAATTTATCGGCGAGTGCAACGAATAATAGGGTAAATATTTAAGGGAAAATGTTTCCTGAATTGTTCTTATTTTGCCTTATGCAGCCGTTAGTAAAGGCGGCTCATTTATTAATGAACGTTCATTAACTAAAGTCTATGGCCGTTAATTCCATTAACTTAAAGCAAATTATTAATTAAGTAATCTAATTATGAGATTTACAAAACTTTAAGAATGAACATAAAAAAGCCGACTTATTAAGGCGGCTTTTTTTTCTCGTTCGGCATTCAGGGCGTTTAAATAATAACCATTATTTAGCTTTGTGTACCGTGGACCAGTACCCTTCGTGCTTCGCGATAGCGTTTTTTCCAATAATCTTCATTCATGCTGGAAATCATCACACCACTGGTGGTTGAAGCATGAACGAATTGATCATTACCCAGATAAATTCCCACGTGGCGGCCGGTGGAACCGGCATGGAACAACACTAAATCACCCGGACGCAGCTTGGTGCGCTGGATTTTAGAGCCCATTCCCTGCTGTTCCGTGGTGGAACGGGGTAATTCAAGGCCGAACTGCTCTTTGAAGGTCATTTGGACAAATGCTGAACAATCAATACCGCGTTTGGTACTGCCGCCTAGCCGATAACGCACGCCTTTCCAGACGGCATATTGATCCATAATTTTCGTTTTAATGTCGACATTACGGACCATTTCTTCAAATTGATCCTGAGAGGCTTGCAGTGAAGACTGATCATTATCATTAACTGCATGCATCTCAGCGGTTTGCCTGGAACTCTGAGAACTACAGGCGGAAAGTACTACCGCTACCGCCACTGCGGGGATGAGCCGCAGAACATATCTCAAAATAGGTTGAGATTTGACCATTATAAGTGTTATCCCTTAAAGTCCTTAGCGACGGTGCCGCTATAAAATGCCAAACGAATCGAGAATAAAGCGCAAATACCAATCGACCAACTATTATTCCTGCATTGTGTGGTTTCTCTCACACATTTTAATTGGCATAAATATCAGTCCATGAGTACAGCGAATTCGAGGTTACCGTAATGAATAAGGGAAAGCGAGAATTTTTATCGACTAATTTATAACTTTTCATGATGTGAAAGTTTGATGAAAATAAAGTTAAAAAATGGATCTGAACAATTACATCTCAACAGAGAAGGGCGGCGGACGG
Source organism: Sodalis sp. RH15 (assembly GCF_047324255.1). Lineage (NCBI taxonomy): Bacteria > Pseudomonadati > Pseudomonadota > Gammaproteobacteria > Enterobacterales > Bruguierivoracaceae > Sodalis > Sodalis sp. RH15. The sequence goes on along the minus strand of NZ_CP178738.1, from coordinate 4,167,317 downwards.
GGAATGTTGCCCTGGAGGAGAGGGGAAAGCGGTCGTCCGGCGTTAACGCTTTTTAAGGTAGGCCGTGCAAAGCATTAACGCCGACATAATGAAATCCTATTGAAACCTGTTGATCCGCGCGCCCGGCAGAAGATGATTAATGCGGTTCACCAGCTTATCGCAGGCGTCGGTAAGCAGCCACCAGCTCAGTCCCACCAAGAGCACCGACAGCGAACCCACCGCGATATCGGTAAACCAGTGGGCGCCGATCATCAGCCGGGGCAGCGAGAAAACCACCAGGATCGCCAGGCCGCCGATAAACGCGCGCCGGCCGAAATAGCGCCACATATAAACGGCGAAAATCATCAGCATCATGCCGTGGTCGCCGGGAAAGCTGTCCGCGGAGGCGTCTTTGGTGGGGATATCCACAAGCTGCGATACGCGCGCCACGCGAGGGTCATTTTCGAAAAACAGCGTCGGACTGGGGTGGCTGACGGGCAGCAAATGGCCCAGCTGATTGAGCACCACCGCGGAAAGCAGCATCACGATACCGATACTTAACATGCGGTAGCGCTCTTCCCGGCCGGACCGGCGATAGTAATAAAAATACATTGCACCCATGAACAGCAGGGCAATGGCATCAAAGGCCCGGTAATTGGTGACGGCCAGGAACAGGGCAAAGGCATGGCTCTGGGTCATCAGACGGTTGAAATGCAGGAAAATGGATGAATCGATGGTGAACCAGAAACCGTGGTCCGGCGGGAGATACCAGGAAAAGAAGAGCACAACTCCCGCTAAGTTGAGGGCTATGATAGCCGGTAAGCGTTGCATGACACGGGACCCATTCAGAAATTAACATTAATGTAATAATAATAATGCTAATTTAAACGTGCCCTCAACAAATTCGATTGTAAAATATTCCATTCGGCTGGCGCAGGGTTGATCAGTTCGATTCGGCTGTCGGGAGGCGGCGCCGGGCGGGTCTCGATAAAGAGGGAATCCCCTTGGCGATTGACCATCAATGCCCCTTCAGCAATGCGCATAACCCCTTTGACCCGTTCCACCGGCGCCAACCGCGCCCATTCCAGCAGGCGGACGGTATCAAAAACCGTTTCGCCGTCAAAAATCCAGCCGCAGGATTCATACCCCTGGCCGCGGTTCAACGCACGGCGCCAGCCGGCATTGGCGGGCAGGCTGAGGGCGGCCAGACCGGTTTTGGCGGCGGGGACGGCGTGGTGGTGCGTTCCCCCGGGCAGTTCCCGCAGGTTGCGCCGCGGACTGTCCAGCAGCGCGAGGGAAATATCGCCGCGGGTGGCGCCGATAATCGGCCTTTCTCCGCCATGGTCACGGGCCCAGGCCGCGAGGAGTTCCCGATCGCGCGGGGCGTAGCTATCCTGCTTATTGGCGATAATGATATCCGCCGCCGCCAGCTGATCGCGAAAATTCTCGTTGTCGGTATAACGCGCGTCGCTGAGCTGGCGCGCGTCAAGCAGGCAGAGGGTCGCCTGCAGGTTTATCCAGCTTTCATAAAACGGCGAGGCGAGCAGGCGGAGGATTTCTTTCGGGTGGCCAAGGCCGGTGGGCTCAATAAGCAATCGGTCAGGGCGGCCGCGCAGCAGCAGGCTATTAAGCCCTACCTGCATCGGCAGGCCGTTGACGCAGCACATGCAGCCGCCGGGGATCTCTTTGAGAAGAGCGCCGCTATCGGCCAGCAGGGCGCCGTCGATACCTATTTCGCCGAACTCGTTCACCAGCACGGCCCAGCGTTCATCAGCCGGCTTGTGCGCCAGCAGGTGCTGCAGGGTGGTGGTTTTCCCGCTGCCGAGAAAACCGGTTACCAGGGTCGTTTTGGCGGTCATAGCGTTGCGCAGCGCCGGTGGCGGGGTCGATACATCAATCGGCGCGGCTCATATAGCGGCGTTCGGCCACGTGAATACGAATTTTTTCGCCGCTGTTAAGATATTCCGGTACCGATACCGTCAGGCCGGTGCTCATCAGCGCCGGTTTGGTGCGGGCGCTGGCGGAGGCTCCCTTAATGCCCGGCGTGGTCTCGACAATATCAAGATCAACCGTCTGCGGCAGCTCCAGCGCCAGCACCTGTCCGTCCATGGTCAGCACCTGCATGCCGGGGATGCCGCCTTCGGGAATAAACAGCAGCTCGTCTTCGATTTGATCTTTTTTGAACGGATAAGGCGTGTAATCCTCGTCGTCCATAAAGATATATTCATCACCGTCGATGTAAGAAAAGGTCACCGACCGGCGGACCAGATCAATGGTGTTGAGGATATCGTCGCCCTTGAAACGCTCTTCCACTTTCAGTCCGGTGCGGACATCGGAAAAACGCATCTTGTAAAGCGTACTGGCCCCGCGTGCGCTCGGGCTTTGAATATCAATATCTTTTACCAGCAACAGTTTGCCGTTGTAGTTCACCGCCATACCGCGCTTAATTTCGTTTGCTCTAGCCATTAACATGGACCTGTATAATTGTGTCGGAATCTATGGCGACACGTTACCGTTGCCGGGCGTTCCAGGCAAGGGGGAAGTGTGTGTGTCGCGGGGCAGCGGCGAATCTACATCACGGATGCGCCACATGCAATAACCGGCGCCGGCAATCATAAGCAATGCCACATAAAAAACCCCGTGCAATTGCCAGATTTCAGATATCAGCCCGGCCAGCGATCCGGCGAAAATCCAGCCGACCCGGCCGGTATTGGTAAACAGCGTCGTGGCCGCGCCGGCCTGGCCGGGCATCAGATCCTGAAAATAGATCATGCCGATACCCGCCAGTATACCGATGAAAACCGCATTAAGCAGCTGCAGCAGCAGCAGCGCCGTGGCATCGGTAAACAGGATAAGCCCCAGGTAGAACAGCAGGCCGGCTGCCACGGCGATGCGCATCAATAAACGATTGCCATATTGCTTGGAAATATAGCCGGCAATAAGCATGGTGGGGATTTCCAGGCCGGCGGCGGTACCCATCATGATCCCGGCCATTTTTTCCGGCAGCCCCAGTTCATGGATCAGGTATAAAGGCATGTTGATAAGGTACATGCAGTTACAGGTCCACATAAGGGTACAGGCGGAAAACAGCAGCAGCGTATCCCGGCGGTTGCGCCGAGGGGCTTCCATCACCGCCTCGGTTGTAAGCAGCGACTTGCGCATGGTGGGCAGCAGCATCCACACCAGGCCGCCGCATACCACAAAGGTGGCCGCCGCCATCATATACATGGCCTTGAAACCAAAACCCAGCGCCAGGGCAAAGGCCAGCGGCGGACCAATCACCCAGGCCAGGGAGACCTGCGCGCGCATCACCGAGCTGAACATCACCGACTCGCGGCCGCTGTGATCGGCATGCTCCCGCGCGAGGGCAAACAATTGCGGGTTGGCGGTGGAACCGAAGCTGGTGAGCAGTACGCCGAAGATAAGCAGGACAAAATAGTTGCGGTTGAAGGCAAAAAGCACGCAACCCGCCGCTCCGAGGGCGCAGCATTGGAAAATCAGCATTTTGCGGTCGCCCTTTTTATCGGAACGGCCGGCCAGGAACTGGCTGACCGCAATGCCTATCACGGCGCTGCCGGTGTAAAACAATCCCACCATAAACGGGCGTGCCTGCACATCGGTGGAAAGAAAAAGGCTTAACGTCGGGAGTTGCAGCGCGCCGGCGATACCGGAAAGAAAAGCGATAACCAGAAATGCCGAAGCGGTCATATCCGGTAGACGCCGCGAAAGGGCGATAGGCGTATGCATGATAATGAGGTCTGAATCAAAAACGGAGGAGGACGCGGGCATCATACGCCGGTTATGCCAAAACGAAAGTCTCCGGCGAAAAATAATACAATCAAGGCCCGTTCCTGACATTTTTTGCTAAAAATCCCATTGGCCGTCATTCAATCCCAGGTATGACCGGTCTTAATGGCATAAACGGAGAATGGGTCTCCCGGTTCGTAGCATGGCGCTTCAGCTGCACTTCAGCTTTAGCGGTAAAAAACCGGTATTTATTGATATCATGTCAGCAAAATGTGCGTGGCTTCAAAGATTCAATAGGAATAATTCGCCGATGCTTGCATTCGATTCCGCAACGTCGGAAACTTTCTTGAAACGTTTCAGCGTCATTTCCGGGATCGGTTCCAGAGAATGGCGCGATTATTTCCCATTAAAGCTGAATCGATTCAATTTCAGCAAGCGAGGAGAAGTATGTTTGAGTTGTCACTGAACGATATTCACCTCGGTGCCCAGGCCCCGAACAAGCAAGAGGCTATTACGCGGGTGGCCGCGGCGCTGACGCAGGCAGGCTACGCGCGGGAGGGCTACCTCAACGGCATGCTGCAGCGCGAACAACAAACCTCGACTTTTTTGGGCAGCGGCATCGCCATTCCCCACGGAACCACCGATACCCGCGACCTGGTGCTGAAAACCGGCGTCCAGGTATTTCAGTTCCCCCAGGGTATCGACTGGGGCGATGGACAAATAGCCCATGTGGTTATCGGTATCGCCGCCCGTTCCGACGAACATCTGGCGCTGCTGCGTCAGCTGACGCACGTATTAAGCGATGAAAAGATGGCGGACCGTCTGGCCACCACCACCGATGCGGAAGAGTTGCGCAGCGTGCTGACCGGTGAACGGCTGCCGGCCCCCTTCCTGTTCGATATTTCGCTTATGGCGCTGGATATCGCCGCTGAAGATATGATGACCCTCAAGGCGCTGAACGCCGGCCGCCTGCAGCAGGCCGGGGCGGTGGATGCTGATTTCGTCAGCGACGTGGTGAGCGGCGCTCCGCTGAACCTCGGCCAGGGCATCTGGCTGAACGACGCCACCCGCGGCAATCTGGCCAGCGCCGTGGCGGTGAGTCGTCCGCTGGCGGCGTTTAACCTGGACGGAGAGTCGGTTGCCCTGCTGGTAACGGTGGCCATGGCGGACGACCAGCCGCTTAGCGTATTGAATACCCTTGGCGATCTGGTGCTGGCGGGGCAGTCGGAACGCCTGCTCACCGCCGATGCGCCCGCGCTGCTGGCCTTGCTCAGCGGCGAAGCGACGCAGCAGGGGTCGTTGCTGAGCGCGGAATTCGTTATTCGCAACGAGCATGGGTTACATGCCCGGCCCGGCACCGCCCTGGTGAATGTCATCAAACAATTCAACAGCGCCGTCACCGTCACCAATCTTGACGGCAGCGGCAAGCCGGCCAACGGCCGTAGCCTGATGAAGGTCGTGGCCCTTGGCGTTCAAAACGGCCACAGATTACGATTTACCGCCGACGGCGCCGATGCTGAACAGGCGCTGAAAGCCATTGGCGAGGCAATTGCCTCCGGACTTGGAGAGGGTGTGGCATGAGCAGGCGAGTCGCAACGATTACGTTGAATCCGGCCTATGATCTGGTGGGATTCTGCCCCGCCATTGAGCGGGGAGAAGTTAACCTGGTGCAAACGACCGGACTGCACGCGGCGGGAAAAGGGATAAACGTAGCCAAGGTGCTTAAAGACCTGGGTATCGATGTCACGGTAGGGGGCTTTTTGGGCAAAGAGAACCAGGACGGTTTTCAATTATTGTTCAGTGATCTGGGTATCGCCAACCGCTTTCAGGTGGTGCAGGGGCGCACCCGCATCAACGTCAAGCTGACGGAAAAGCAGGGCGATGTAACCGATTTCAATTTTTCCGGTTTTAACGTGACGCCGCAGGATTGGGAACGTTTCGTCAATGATTCCCTGACCTGGCTCGGCCAGTTCGATATGGTGGCGGTGAGCGGCAGCCTGCCCACGGGCGTTGCGCCGGAAGCTTTTACCGACTGGATGATAAAACTGCGCAGCCATTGTCCGTGCATCATTTTCGACAGCAGCCGCGAAGCGCTGGTGGCCGGTTTGAAAGCGGCGCCCTGGCTGGTAAAACCCAATCGCCGCGAACTGGAAATCTGGGCCGGGCATAAACTGCCCACCCTGGCGGATGTGGTCACCGCCGCTCACGCACTGCGGGAACAGGGCATCGCCCACGTGGTTATCTCTCTTGGGGCGGAAGGGGCGCTGTGGGTTAACGCCTCCGGCGCCTGGCTGGCAAAACCGCCGGCCTGCGAAGTCGTCAGCACGGTGGGCGCGGGGGATTCCATGGTAGGCGGCCTGATTTACGGTTTGCTGATGCGCGAATCCAGCGAGCATACGCTGCGCCTGGCCACCGCCGTAGCGGCGCTGGCGGTAAGCCAAAGTAATGTCGGCATCACCGATCGTCCGCAGTTGGCCGCCATGATGGCCCGGGTCGAATTAAAACCTTTTAATGACCGGCAGGAGACAAAATGAAAACGCTGCTGAAAATAGAGAGCTCACTGGGGCAGGCACGAGGCCATCTGGTGAAAAAATTACTGGCGGCCGCCGCTGCCGATGCCGGGCTGACCCTGGTGGATTCCGCGGATGATGCGGAATTGGTCGTGGTGGTGGGCACGCCCGCCGTTGCTGACGCCGGGCTGAACGGGAAAAAGGTCTTTTTCGGCGAGGCCGCCCAGGCCGCAAGCCGGCCCGCGGCCTTTCTGGCGCAGGCAAAAAATGCCGCCGAAATCTACCAGGCGCCGGCCCAAAGCGGCGCGGCGCCGCTGTCTTCTTCTAACGGTCCGAAGCGCATTGTCGGCGTGACCGCCTGCCCCACCGGGGTGGCCCATACCTATATGGCGGCGGAAGCCATCGAAGGGGAAGCGAAAAAACGCGGCTGGTGGGTCAAGGTCGAGACGCGCGGCTCGGTGGGAACGGGCAACGCCATTACCGATGAAGAGATCCGGCAGGCGGATCTGGTTATCGTGGCCGTGGACATCGAAGTGGATTTGAGTAAATTCGCCGGTAAACCCATGTACCGTACCAGCACCGGCCTGGCGCTGAAAAAGACCGCGCAGGAACTGGATAAAGCGGTGCAGGAAGCGGTGGTGTACCAGCCGGACAGCCAGAAAAGCGGGGCCGCGGCGGGTCAGGAGAAGAAGACCACCACCGGACCCTATCGACATTTGCTCACCGGCGTCTCTTATATGCTGCCGATGGTGGTGGCGGGGGGGCTTTGCATTGCTTTGTCCTTTATTTTCGGCATCCATGCGTTTGAACAGCCGGGCACCCTGGCCGCGGCATTGATGCAAATCGGCGGCAAGTCGGCCTTTGCGCTGATGGTTCCGGTACTGGCGGGCTTTATCGCCTTCTCCATCGCCGATCGTCCGGGGCTGACGCCGGGTCTGGTGGGCGGCATGCTGGCGGTCAGCACCGGCGCCGGTTTTATCGGCGGCATCATCGCCGGTTTCCTGGCGGGCTATGTGGCAAAGGCCATCAGTACCAAGCTGCCGCTACCGCAAAGCATGGCGGCGCTGAAACCCATCTTGATCATCCCGCTCATCGCCAGTTTGATAACCGGGCTGGTAATGATTTACGTGGTGGGTACGCCGGTGGCTAAAATTCTCGCCGCGCTGACCGGCTGGCTGCAATCCATGGGCACCGCCAACGCCGTGCTGCTGGGGGCGATTTTGGGCGCCATGATGTGCAGCGATATGGGCGGTCCGATTAATAAAGCCGCTTATGCCTTCGGCGTCGCGCTGCTCAGCACCCAGACCTATGCGCCGATGGCGGCGGTGATGGGTGCGGGCATGGTGCCGCCGCTGGGCATCGCCGTCGCGACGCTGCTGGCGCGCAACAAATTTGAGAAAACCGAACGCGAGGCCGGCAAGGCCGCATTTGTCCTCGGTCTGTGTTTCATCACCGAAGGCGCCATTCCTTTCGCCGCGCGAGATCCGTTTCGGGTTATACCCAGCTGCATGATTTCCGGCGCGGTAACCGGAGCGTTGTCCATGTTCTTCGGCGTGAAACTGATGGCGCCCCACGGCGGGATGTTCGTCTTGCTGATACCGGGAGCCATTACGCCGGTGCTGCTGTATCTGGTGGCCATTGCCGCCGGCACCCTGCTGCTGGGCGTGCTGTATTCCATGCTCAAACGTTCGGATCAGGAGCTCGCCAAAGCGCTGGCCTGACAGACCCGGCGGCCCGGCCCATACCGGGTCGCCGGATACCAAAGGGGCTAATCCTTATTATGTTTGCCGTCCATGGATTTCAGCCAGGCGATTTCCTCGGGCCAGATAGCGGGATTCACCGTCTCCAGGATAAGCGGGATGTCATCAAAACGCTTATCCCCCATAATCCAGGCAAAAGCGGTTTTGCCGATATTGCCTTCCCCCAGGCTGTGATGGCGATCGACCCGGCTGTTCAATGCGGTTTTGGCGTCGTTAAGGTGCATGCCGCGCAGGTACTTAAATCCGACGATACGGGCAAAATCCCCGAAGGTCTGCGCACAGGCCTCCTCGGTGCGTAAATCATAACCGGCGGCAAAGGCGTGGCAGGTATCGATACAGACTCCCACCCGGCTCTTGTCTTCCACATGATGAATAATCGCCGCCAGATGTTCAAAACGAAACCCCAGGTTACTGCCCTGGCCGGCGGTATTTTCAATCACCGCCGTCACACCCTCGGTTTTATCCAGCGCGATATTAATGGATTCGGCGATGCGCGCCAGGCATTTTTCTTCTTCGATTTGCTGTAAATGGCTGCCGGGATGGAAATTCAGCAAGGTCAACCCCAGTTGCTGACAGCGGGTCATTTCGTCAATAAAGGCGTCGCGGGACTTTTGCAGCGCTTCCTCTACCGGGTGGCCGAGATTAATCAGATAACTGTCGTGAGGCAGGATATGCGCGGCCGGGAAACGGTATTTTTCGCAGGCGGCCTGGAATTTTTCAATATCCTCTTGGGCCAGATCCGCCGCTTTCCATTGCCGCTGGTTCTTGGTAAATAACGCAAACGCCGTCGCATCGAGTTCATGGGCACGGATCACCGCCTGATCCGCTCCGCCCGCGGCGCTGACATGGGCACCAACATATTTCATGACTTTCTCCCCGAATTTCGATGGGTTAACATGATTCTAAAGAGCAATACTACATCATAGGGGCGTTACCCCCTAATGGCAGGATCCCATCGTCTCATGCATATCACCTTGCGCCAGTTGGAAATTTTTACCGAAGTGCTGAAAAGCGGCTCCACCACCCAGGCCTCCGCCGTCATGGCGCTTTCGCAGTCGGCGGTGAGCGCGGCGCTCACCGATTTGGAAAATCAGCTGGCGGTGAAACTGTTCGATCGCGTCGGCAAACGGCTGGTGCTAAACGAACACGGCCGGCTGCTCTACCCCCGCGCGGTGGCGCTGCTTGAGCAGGCCGGAGAAATAGGCCGGCTGTTTCACCAGGGGAATGGCGCATTGCGGCTGTTTGCCAGCAGCACCATCGGCAATTACATCCTGCCGGAGATCATCGCCGCCTACCGGCGGGATTTTCCCGATGCCCCGCTGGCGCTACAGGTGGGGAACAGCATGGATGTGATCAACGCGGTGATGGATTTTCGGGTCGATCTGGGACTGATTGAAGGCCCCAGCCACAACCCGGCGCTGGTGACGCAGCCTTGGCTGCGAGATGAACTGGTGGTATTCGCCGCCCCGGACAATCCGCTGGCGGGGCGGCCCCTGACGCTGGAACAGCTGGCGGACGCGCCCTGGATACTGCGGGAACAGGGATCGGGCACCCGTGAAATCGTCGATTATCTTTTACTGGCGCAACTGCCCCGTTTCCAGTCGGTCATGGAACTCGGCAACTCCGAAGCCATCAAACACGCGGTGCGCCACGGCCTGGGCATTAGCTGCCTGTCCCGCCGGGTAGTGGCGGAAGCCTTGGCCCTGGGCACGCTGGTAACGCTTACCCTGCCTCTTCCGCCGCTGATGCGCACCCTGTATCTGGTACACCACCGGCAAAAACACCTCTCCCAGGCCCTGACCCGGTTCCAGCAATACTGCCAGGGCCGGCCCGCCATCACCGAGGCCTGAGACGGGCGTGTTAAAGGGAGACCGTGCTGATGGGGTCGAAGCGGGCGTGGTTTTACCGCCCGCCGGAGCGCCCCACAGCGCGGTAGGCCCGCGTTCACCGATCGTGCAGCGAACATGTTAAAGGGAGCGCGTGCCAAAGGGAGTATCGCTAATAATACACCCCCCATTATGAAGCTCTCTAATAACAGGGCAGCTAAACTCCCCACCGCTGTTCTTTTTGGTACAATCCGCCGTCGAATTTTTCATGGACAGACAACATCATCATGCGAGAAACCCACAGTGACACCCGGCCTGTTCCGGGGCTGCGTCGTGAACTCAAAGCACGTCACCTGACAATGATCGCCATCGGCGGCTCCATCGGCACCGGCCTGTTCGTCGCCTCGGGCGCCACCATCTCCCAGGCCGGTCCGGGTGGGGCGTTATTGTCATATATCCTCATCGGCCTGATGGTCTATTTCCTCATGACCAGCCTCGGCGAACTGGCGGCCTACATGCCCGTATCCGGATCCTTCTCCACCTACGGCGCCCGCTACGTGGAAGAAGGCTTCGGTTTCGCCCTCGGCTGGAACTACTGGTACAACTGGGCGGTAACCATCGCCGTCGATCTGGTGGCCTCGCAGCTGGTAATGAGCTACTGGTTCCCGGCCGTGCCTGGCTGGATCTGGAGCGCGCTGTTCATGGCCATCATGTTCAGCCTCAACGCCATCTCGGTAAAAGGTTTCGGCGAAGCGGAGTACTGGTTTTCGCTGATCAAGGTTGTGACGGTCATCATCTTTATCGCCGTGGGCGTACTGATGATAGTAGGTATCCTGCGCGGCGGCGAAAGCGCCGGCTGGCATAACTGGCAGGTAGGCAACGCGCCGTTTGCCGGCGGTTTCCCGGCCATGATCGGGGTAGCGATGATTGTCGGCTTCTCTTTCCAGGGCACCGAGCTTATCGGCATCGCCGCCGGCGAATCCGCCGACCCGGCGAAAAATATTCCCCGGGCGGTACGCCAGGTATTCTGGCGGATCCTGCTGTTTTATGTGCTGGCTATTCTGGTGATAAGCCTCATTATCCCTTACACCGACCCCAATCTGCTGCGCAACGATGTTAAAGACATCACCGTCAGCCCCTTTACCCTGGTGTTCCGCAATGCCGGACTGCTTTCCGCCGCGGCGGTAATGAATGCAGTCATTCTGACGGCGGTGCTGTCGGCGGGCAACTCCGGCATGTACGCCTCCACCAGGATGCTGTATACCCTGGCCTGCCAGGGCAACGCGCCGAAAATATTCGCCAAATTGTCCAAGGGCGGCGTGCCGCGCAACGCGCTGTATCTCACCACCGTCATGGCCGGCCTGTGTTTCCTCACCTCCATGTACGGTAACCAGACAGTGTATCTCTGGCTGCTGAACGCCTCCGGCATGACCGGGTTTATCGCCTGGCTGGGCATTGCCATCAGTCACTACCGTTTCCGCCGGGGTTATATGATCCAGGGCCGTGATCTGGCGGAATTGCCGTATCGCGCGGGCTTTTTTCCCCTGGGACCGATTTTCGCCTTTGTGTTATGCCTGTTGATTACGCTGGGCCAGAATTATCAGGCTTTTCTTCAGGACCGCATCGATTGGTACGGCGTCACCGCCACCTATATCGGCATTCCCCTGTTTCTGGTGATCTGGCTGGGCTACAAATGGCGGCACGGAACGCATCTGATCCGCTACCAGGACATGACGTTCCCCGCCCGCAGCGATGACTACCCAGCCGACGAACGCGTCCCGCTGTGCAGCCAAACAGAAGGGAAATAGGGCTCCCCCTGATCAGGCGTTCAGATACCCCGCATGGAAGCGCAGGTGATCCTCGATAAAACTGGCGATAAAGAAATAGCTGTGATCGTAACCCGGCTGCATGCGCAGCGTCAGCGGCCAGTTCTTCCGCCGCGCCGGCTCCTCCAGTTTTTCCGGCTGCAGCTGCAGCCCCAGGAACGGGTCCGCATCCCCCTGATCGATTAATATCGGCAGGGGTCTTGCGTCCTCGGCCGCCAACAGGCGGCTGCTGTCGTAGGCCTTCCATGCATTTTCATCGTCCCCCAGATAGGCGCTGAAGGCCTTGCGCCCCCAGGGCACGTCGCAGGGATTGACGATGGGGGCAAAGGCCGAGACGGACCGGAATCGCCCCGGCAGGCGCAACGCGAGCATTAACGCGCCGTGGCCTCCCATGGAGTGACCCATCACCGCCTGCCGGTCGCTCAAGGCAAATTGCGAATGCACCAGGGCCGGCAGTTCGTCGGCCACATAATCAAACATCCGGTAATGCCCGGCCCAGGGCGCCTGGGCGGCATTAAGATAAAACCCGGCCCCCTGGCCCAGATCATAGGCTTCGTCATCCGGCACATCCTGGCCGCGGGGGCTGGTGTCGGGCATGATAAGCGCCAGATTGAGTTCGGCGGCCACGCGCTGCGCGCCGGCCTTCAGGGTAAAGTTCTCGTCGTTGCAGGTCAGGCCGGAGAGCCAGTAAATGGCATGGGGCGGCTGCTGCTTATCCGCCGGCGGCAGGAAAACGCTATAGGTCATCGGTCCGCCGGTACTGGCGGAGTGGTGGCGATAGCGATACTGCCGGCCGCCGAACAGCCGGTGTTCATCGATACATTCGGGGTTCATTTCCATCGGGCGCTCCTGTTGCTTATCCACTATCCACTATCCACTATGCCGTAAAACCCCGGCCCCAGGGCCAGGGAGGGGGGAGGAGGGAGGTCAAGGACGGAAATGGATCACCGAACGAATGGATTTGCCGGCATGCAGGAGTTCAAAGGCGTCGTTGATCTTCTCCAGGCCCATGGTATGGGTGATAAAATCATTCAGCTGGAACTCGCCGTCCAGATAGCGCTGCACCAGTCCGGGCAGCTGCGAGCGTCCCTTAACGCCGCCAAAGGCCGAACCGCGCCATACCCGCCCGGTCACCAGTTGGAACGGCCGGGTGGAAATCTCTTCGCCGGCGCCGGCCACGCCGATAATCACCGATTCGCCCCAGCCTTTATGGCAGCACTCCAGCGCCGAACGCATCACATTGACATTGCCGATACACTCAAAGGAAAAATCCACGCCGCCTTGGGTAAGTTCGACAATCACCTCCTGGATGGGTTTATCATAGTCCTTCGGGTTGATAAGATCGGTAGCCCCCAGTTTCAGCGCCAAATCGAATTTACCGGTGTTGACATCAATGCCGATAATGCGTCCGGCGCCGGCCATTTTGGCGCCGATAATCGCCGACAGTCCGATGCCCCCGAGGCCGAAAATCGCCACGCTGTCCCCTGGCTGCACTTTAGCGGTATTGATCACCGCGCCCATGCCGGTGGTCACGCCGCATCCCAGCAGGCAGACTTCTTCCAGCGGCGCTTCCTTGCTGATTTTGGCCAGGGAAATCTCCGGCACTACGGTGTATTCAGAGAAGGTGGAAGTACCCATATAATGAAAAATAGGTTTACCGTCCTTGAAGAACCGGGTGGTACCGTCCGGCATCAGCCCTTTACCCTGGGTGGCGCGGATGGCCTGGCAAAGATTGGTCTTGCCTGAGCGGCAATATTCGCATTCGCCGCATTCGGGAGTATAAAGGGGGATCACATGGTCGCCGGCCGCCACACTGGTAACGCCTTCGCCCACCGCTTCCACCACGCCGCCGCCCTCATGGCCGAGAATCACCGGAAAAACCCCCTCCGGATCCTTGCCCGACAGGGTATAGGCATCGGTATGGCAGACGCCGCTGGCGACAATACGCACCAGCACTTCTCCTTTTTGCGGCGGCATTAAATCCACTTCTTCCACTGACAGGGGAAGATTAGGGCCCCAGGCGATGGCGGCGCGGGTTTTGATCATTTGCATAGAATAACTCCTTTTATACCCGTGATCTTTCACGTTGCAGGCGCGTTTGCCTCTTTCCTGCAACGTGAAAGCTATAAGGTAAATATATTAAGTGCTGGGTGAAGGGGTTTATTTCCGACCGCGGCGGGGAGGCGCTCCGGCGCCGGGTCCTCTTGTTCGATAATCAGTTGCTTTAGGGCTTGTACATTGGGACTGAACGCGTCCCGGCGCCAAATCAGCCAGGTGGCGACGTCGGCGGTTTCCGGCGGCAGGGCGTGCAAGGTCACCTTTTCCTGGCCGGGCAATTGGCGCAGTACCGACAGGGGCAGCATGGCCACCCCTGCGCCGCTGGCCACGCAGGCCTGCATGGTGTGATAAGACTGGATCTCCATCATCGGCCCGTGGACCACGCCTTGACCGTTGAACCAGGCCTCCAGCCGGCGCCGGTAGGAGCAGCTGGGCCGGAAAGCGAACACGGTTTTACCGGCAACGTCCCTCGCGTCATGCACGGGGGGCTGATCCAGGCCGGCTATCAGCACCAGGGTTTCACGGAAACTGATGCAGCCATGGATTTCCGGATAGGTCACCGGACCGTCCACCAGGGCGGCGGCCAGCGTGCCGGCGCGTACGCTATCCACCATTTCCCCCGAGGAACCGGTAATCAGCGACAGGGCGACCTGGGGGAAACGCTGGTGATAGTTCGCCAGCAGCGCCGGCAGGCGTATGGCGGCGGTGCTTTCCATGGCGCCGAGGGCAAAATTTCCCACCGGCTCGCCGGCGCGGGCCATTTGCAACGCTTCTTCGCTCAGGGCCAGGATCTTGGCGGCATAACAGAGAAAATTATGGCCCAACGGAGAGAGCCGGATCCGCTGTTTCTCGCGGATAAACAGATCGCTGCCCACCTCGTTTTCCAACTGGCGCAGGCGGGTAGTGAGATTGGATGGTACGCGATGCAGCAGTTCGGCGGCGCGGGCCAGCGAGCCGGTATCTGCGACGGTGCAAAACATCTTGAGCTGGGTCAGATCCATATCTTCTCGTTTTGTCAGCAACTTCGTCTGTATTATTCATTTTCCGTGAGTTTATTGATCGTGCATGCTGTTAGCAACAGAAAAATGGTCTTTCGGAGAAGGTATGGCGGTAAAAGTGGCCCTTAGCGGCTTTCTGGCATTATTGGTGGCGATGGGGATCGGACGTTTTGCCTTTACCCCTCAGGTACCGCTGATGATTCACGCCGGTCAGCTGACTCTCACCAGCGCCGGCCTGGTGGCGGCGGCGAATTATCTTGGCTATCTTATCGGCGCCTATGATGCCATGAGGGCGTCCACAGGGCTTGAGCGCCGGATCTGGCTGGGCGTTTGGGGGGCGGTGGCGCTGACGCTGCTGTCGGCGGTTATCCACAACGCCCTGATGCACGGCGCGCTGAGGCTGGTCATCGGTATCGCCAGCGGCTGGGCCATGGTGCTGGTCTCCGCCTGGACCCACGATCAACTGCTGCTCCTGCGCCGGCCGGCGCTGAGCGCGGCGGTCTTCGCCGGACCGGGCACCGGCATCATGGTCAGCGGGTTGCTGGCCCTCATCATGCATCATTACCACGTCAGCGCCGGTCATGCCTGGTGGGTCTACGGTATCACCGCGCTGCTGCCCATCGCCCTTATCAGCGGGTATCTTCCCCGCCGCGGGGATTTTATGCGCCGTACGCCCCTGGAGGCGATGCCCGGTCTCAACCCGGCGCTGAAAAAACTGCTGTGGAGCTATTCCCTGGCGGGCTTCGGTTATATCCTGCCTGCGACGTTTTTATCCCAAATGGCGGCGCAGCGTTTTCCCGGCAGCGCTTTCGGGCAATGGGTCTGGCCGGTGTTTGGCGCCGCCGGCGTGGCGGGTATTGCCGTGGGTATTCTGACCCGCGGCTTTCTGACCCCCGGCAAACGGCTGGCGTTGACGCTATGGGCGCAGGGACTGGGCGTCGCGATGATGCTGGAACTCCCCGGCGTAAGCAGCCTGGTGGTGGGCGCGCTGCTCACCGGCGGCGGTTTTCTCAGCGTAGTGCAGCTGACCCTGGAATGCAGCCGTCGCCAGGCGCCGGAACATATGCGCTATATGGCCGGTTTGCTCACCTGCGGTTATGCCGTCGGGCAATTGATCGGGCCGGTATTGTCGGCGCTGTCCAGCGCGGCGACGGGCCGGCTGGAACCGGCGCTGACGGTGGCCCTGGCGGCGCTGTTGCTGGCGGGGGGACTGGTGTGGCGCCAGCCTTGACGTCAATTTGCAATAATTTCATCACTCATGCGATACAATCACTGGATAATCGTCGCGGGCTCCTCTAGAGTGGAAACGCCTCTTGACGCATTGAGATCAAGAGCTGATTTTCCTGCCGGAGAAAGAAATGGTATCGCTGACAAAAGAAGCATCACTGGTGCATGAGACCCTGCTGGCCCGCGGTCTGGAAACGCCGTTGCGGGGAGAAGTCCTGGATGGGGAAATCCGTAAGCGCCGAATCGCCGAGCATATGACCGGGATCATGCAGTTACTGAATCTCGATCTGAGCGACGATAGCCTGGCGGAAACGCCCCACCGCATAGCCAAAATGTATGTGGATGAAATTTTTTCCGGCCTGGATTACGCCAATTTTCCCAAGATAACCCTGATTCAAAATAAAATGAAAGTGGATGAAATGGTGGCGGTTCGCAATATCACCCTCACCAGCACCTGCGAACACCATTTTGTGATCATCGATGGCAAGGCCACCGTGGCCTATATCCCCAAGGAAAGCGTCATCGGACTGTCGAAAATCAACCGCATAGTACAGTTTTTCGCCCAGCGGCCCCAGGTCCAGGAGCGTCTTACCCAGCAAATCCTTATTGCATTGCAAACCCTGCTGGGGACCAATAACGTAGCGGTATCCATCGACGCGGTGCATTATTGCGTCAAAGCCCGCGGCATCCGCGATGCCACCAGCGCCACCACCACCACCTCGCTGGGGGGACTGTTCAAATCCAGCCAGAATACCCGGCAGGAGTTTTTGCGTGCCGTCCGGCACCATGACGACTAACGAACCGATCCCGTGCCTGCGTTACGGCGCTCGGCGCCGTTCTTTATCTGAACGTTCTTAACTGAACGTTCTTATTTGAATAAGGACCGTACATGCGCGAGCGCATACTCATGCTGGATTGCGCGCGGGGAATGGCGATTCTCGGCATCCTGCTGATGAATATCACCTCTTTTGGCCTACCCAAGGCGGCGTATCTCAATCCCGCCTTTGCCGGAGAACCGTCGCTCCCCGACGCCTGGGCCTGGGCCGTAATGGATATGGTGGCGCAGGTGAAATTTCTTACCCTGTTCGCCCTGCTGTTCGGCGCCGGGCTGCATATGCTGCTGCCGCGCGGCAACCGCTGGATAACCTCGCGGTTGCTCTGGCTGATGGGCTTTGGTTTTATCCACGGGGTTTTTTTCTGGGACGGCGATATTTTATTGGATTACGGACTGGTGGGCCTGCTTTGCCTGGGGGTGATACGCCGCATGCCCAATCCGAGAATGCTGTTTATAACCGGCGCGGCGCTCTATCTGTTCGGACTCATTATTCTGCTGCTGCTTCAGTGGCTGGTGGCGGATGCGCCGCCGGGACGCTTTTGGCAGCCCGATATCGCCGATCGGATTTATGAATATTACTGGCAGACCACCGGCGGTCCCGAGGCCTGGCGGGTGCGCCTGGGACTGCTGCATGACAGCCTGAGTTCGCTGGGCATGCAGTACGGCTGGCTGCTGGCCGGGTCGATGCTGATGGGGGCCGCGCTGATGCGCTGCGGCTGGTTGTCCGGCGAGATGCCTCTTGCCCATTACCGAAAAGCGGCCGGGTTGTTGATTGTTGCGGGCATCATCATCAACCTGCCGGGCGTACTGCTGCAATGGCATGTGCACTGGGCCTTTCGCTGGAGCGCGTTTGCGCTGCAGATCCCGCGGGAATTGAGCGCGCCTTTTCAAGCGCTGGGATATGTGGCGCTATGCTATGGCTGGTGGCCGACCCTCTCCCGCCTGGGCATCGGCCGTTGGCTGAGTAATGTCGGACGCATGGCGCTGAGCAATTATCTGTTGCAAACCTTGTTGTGTACCTTGCTATTTAACCGGTTCGGTCTGTTTATGACCTTTGGCCGGGCCGATTTGCTGTTATTTGTACCGGCCGTCTGGTTGGTGAATATTATTTTCTCCACCCTGTGGCTGCGGATATTCAGGCAAGGACCAATGGAGTGGTTATGGCGTAAGCTCACGCGTTTGACCGGCGGCGGGCTTAAGGTTCAATTAATGTAGCAATGCTACTCTTTGACTAATTTTTTTTCAGTATGGCAGAAGATAAAAAAGCACATGTCGCTACACTCAGCTAAAGCCTTTCCACGACCGGTTGTTCATCCTTGGATCTTCAATATAATTATTGCGATAATAATTACTTTTTTTCAAAATATTATTTTCTTTAAAAAAATCTTAGGGCTGGTGGATATATCGCAGCTGAACAACCTGCTGTTTTTCCTCAGTATGCCGGTTACCCTGCTGTTTGCGCTGAATTTTATTTTCAGCTTTCTGCTGCTGCCCTATATTCGTAAGCCAATCATTATATTGATTTTTATCAGCGACGCGCTGGCGCAGTACTTTATGCTTAGCTATGGCGTTTTAATCGATCGCGGCATGGTGCAGAATGTCCTCGATACCACGCCGATGGAAAGTTTTTCGCTATTATCGCCGCAGCTGATTTATCATTTTTTGGTGCTCGGCGTGTTACCGTCCTTGATTATTCTTTGGATCGAAGTCAAGCCCGTCTCGTTTTCCTGGCACACCGCGGGTTTTTATTTTCTGAACATACTGCTCTCTTTGTGCGTTATCGCACTGGTGGCCACGTTCTTTTATAAAGACTACGCATCATTGATGCGGAATAATCCGCAGCTAATTAAAAATCTGGTGCCCAGCGACATGGCGGTTGGCGGTTATTCTTATTATAAACATGACTACATTAAAAATATGCCGTTCGTGCAAATCGGTTTGGACGCGCATAAAACGGTGCCCATTAATGACAATCAGAAAAAAAACCTGCTGATTGTGGTGGTGGGGGAGACCTCCCGGGGGCAGGATTTCTCCCTGGGAGGATATGACAAGCTCACCAATCCCCGACTGGCCCGGGATAACGTGGTTTATTTCCCCAATACCAGTTCTTGCGGCACCGCCACGGCGGTCTCGGTTCCCTGCATGTTCTCCAACATGACGCGGGCGCATTTTGACGACGATACCGCGGCCCATGAAGATAATGTGCTGGATATTCTGCAGCGCGCGCACGTCAATATTTTATGGCGTGAAAACGACGGCGGCTGTAAATATGTCTGCAACCGCGTCGCCACCGAAGATTTGTCGAAGTGGAAGGATCTGCCGCAGTTTTGCAGCGATGGGGTATGCCTGGACGAGGCGCTGCTCCATAATCTTGATGCTTATATCAATGAGCAAAATAATGATACCGTCATCGTCCTGCATACCATGGGCAGCCACGGCCCCTCCTATTATCAGCGTTATCAGGCCGCCCAGGCGGCTTTTTCACCCACCTGCGATACAAATGAGATACAAAAATGTTCAAATCAGGCGCTGGTGAACACTTATGACAATACAATCGTCTATATTGATTACCTGTTGGACAAGAGCATAAAGCTGTTACAGGCCCATCAGGACAAATTCAATACCGCCCTGGTGTATTTATCCGATCACGGAGAATCTCTGGGTGAAAACGGGCTGTTTTTGCACGGTATGCCTTATGCCGTGGCGCCGGCGCAGCAGACCCACATCCCGATGCTGTTATGGATGTCGCCCTCTTTTGTCCAGGCGCAGGGTATCGAGGATGATTGCTTGAGAAGCCGGGCTAAACAGCAGGCGTACTCCCAGGACAATCTTTTTGCCACCCTGCTCGGACTCATGAATGTGGGTACCAAACTCTATCAGCCGGCCCTGGATATCGTGCAACCCTGCAGGATGACGCAATCATGAAAATTCTGATCATCGAAGACGACAGGTTTCTGCAGGAGGGTCTGCAGCTGGCGCTGCAACAGGAAGGCTATGCCAGCGATTGCGCGGGCAGCATGCGCGAAGCGGAAAACCTGATGGAAACCGCCCCCTATAGCCTGGTAATCCTTGATTTAGGCTTGCCGGACGGGGATGGCATGTCGCTGTTGGTGAAATGGCGAAAAAAAGGCAACGACGTACCGGTATTGATTCTTACCGCCCGGGACGGTCTGGATCAGCGGGTCAGCGGGCTGAATTTCGGCGCGGACGATTATCTTATCAAACCCTTTGCCCTGGCCGAATTATTGGCGCGGGCGCGGGCGGTTATCCGGCGTCACCAGGGCGTAAGCAACAATTATATTTGCGTGGATAATATTTCGCTGGATTTAAACAGTCATGAGGTTACCGTCAACGGCAGCCCCATCGATATCACGCCGAAGGAGTTCGCCATCCTCTCCCGCCTGATGCTGCGCGCCGGGCACCGCATCCACCGGGAAATACTTCATCAGGACCTGTATAACTGGGACGATGATCCCTCATCCAACTCCCTGGAAGTCCATATCCACAACCTGCGGCAAAAGATTGGCAAAGACAGGATCCGCACTCTGCGCGGTTTCGGTTATCTGCTTATCAAGGAAAACGGTGAAAACACGTGACGCCTTCCTCCGCGCCCCCGCTTATCAGCATGCGCTGGCGGTTAATTGTGGTACTGGGCATTATTTTATTATGCTGCCAGTTTATTACCGTCATCTGGCTGTGGCACGAAAGCAAAGAACAGATTGATCTGCTGGTGAACCGCACGCTGGCGGAAAGTGTGCGCAACGAACACGTCAACCAGGAGATCCGCGAGGCTATTGCCGCATTAAGCGTGCCGGCGCTGATGATGATCATCGTCACCCTGCTGTTTTGTTTTCAGGCGGTGAGCTGGATAACATTGCCCCTTTCCCGCTTGCAGAATGCGTTGCAAAAGCGCGGCGCCGAGAATTTCGAGCCGCTGCCGGAACAAAGCAACATCAAAGAAGTCATTGCCGTCACCCGCAGTCTTAATCAGCTGCTCGCGAGGCTCAACGACACGCTGCAGCAGGACCGCCAATTTACCTCCGATGTGGCCCATGAGCTGCGAACGCCCCTGGCCGGTATCCGGCTGCACCTGGAATTGCAGGAAAAACAGGCCGCCGTCGATAACCAGCCGCTGATTGAGCGGGTAGACAATATGTCCTATACCGTGGAGCAGTTGTTGATGCTGGCCCGTATCCGGCATGATTTTACTTCCGGCCATTACCAGACGGTGAAACTGATGGCGGATGTAATCGCGCCGCAGCGGGAGGAACTGGAGGAAATGGCGCGGCTGCACCGGCAAACCCTGTGCTGGATCCTGCCGGAAGAAGAAATCCTGCTGCAGGGCAATGCAATACTTATACGCCTGCTGCTGCGCAATCTGGTGGAAAATGCCCACCGTTACGGCCCGCAAGAGAGCCAAATCGATATCCGGCTGGCGCGCAGCGAAGATGGCAGCATTCTGCTGGAAGTGATTGATCAGGGACAGGGGATTGATCCTGCCAAGGCCGTGGAGCTGACGAAAAAATTCGTCCGCATGGATCAGCGCTTTAACGGTATCGGTCTGGGCTTAAGCATCGTGACGCGCATTGCCCAACTGCACAACGGCAAATTTGAACTGGTCAATCGGCAGGATATCCCGGGCACCATCGCCCGCCTGCTGCTGCCGGAGTCCCTCTGACCTCTCGCTCCTTCATCCCCTTTTAGCCGCCTTGGCTGACCGGGCAGAGCAACTGTTACCTTCCGGATATCTTCCCGTTTGCTCATAAACGCTTGCGGCGACGCCTCTTTTTTCCCCGATGAAAGCGATTCCGTTTTTCTTATGTAAGCGCTTTCGGTCCTGTGAGCTGTTTCACGCTGCGGCGGCAAGAAAACGGTTAGGATAGCGCCTTATGTTTCAGACCTGTGACGGCAATGGGTAACACCACCGGTGCCTGAACAAAACGTGCTTCACCCGTTTGGTCAAATATTATCCTGGGCGGACGTCATAAATAACAGGGGATGACATGATCACCATACGTGATGTGGCGCGGTTGGCCGGAGTCTCGGTGGCGACCGTTTCACGAGTATTAAATGACAGCGCCATCGCCAGCAAGGAAGCCCGTGACCGGGTGATGAAGGCGGTGAATGAGTTGGGCTATCGTCCCAATGCCAACGCGCAGGCGCTGGCCACGCAAAGCAGCGACACCATCGGCGTGGTGGTGATGGATGTGTCCGATCCCTTTTTCGGCGCGCTGGTAAAGGCGGTGGATACGGTGGCGCAGCGCCATAAAAAGAATGTGCTGATCAGCAACAGCTATCACCAGGCGGAAAAAGAGCGGCACGCCATTGAGGTTCTGATTCGCCAGCGCTGCAGCGCGCTGGTGGTGCATGCCAAAATCCTCTCCGACGAGGAATTGATTCCTTTTATGGAGCGGGAGCCGGGCATGGTGCTGATAAACCGAATCATCCC
This sequence comes from Sodalis sp. RH15, assembly GCF_047324255.1. Classification (NCBI taxonomy): domain Bacteria; kingdom Pseudomonadati; phylum Pseudomonadota; class Gammaproteobacteria; order Enterobacterales; family Bruguierivoracaceae; genus Sodalis; species Sodalis sp. RH15. Next base: position 4,145,102 of record NZ_CP178738.1, on the reverse strand, counting down.
GGGCTATGAACACCGCTGTGTCGGGCTGGATAACGTCAGCGGCGCCCTGATGGCCAGCCGGACATTGATAAAACAGGGGCATCGGCAGATTGGCTATATCGGCTCCAATCATCCCATAGAAGATGAGGCGCAGCGGCACCAGGGCTATTTGCAAGTGATGCAGGAAGAGGGCATTACGCCGCCGCAAAGCTGGCAGGTGCTGGCCTCGCCGGATTTGCAGGGAGGAGAAGCGGCCATGGTGGAGCTGCTCGGCCGTAATCAACAATTGACGGCGGTGTTTGTCTATAACGACGCCATGGCGGTGGGGGCGCTGGCCACCCTGCGGGAAAACGGCATTGCGGTGCCGAATCAATTCTCGGTGGTGGGATTCGACGATATCCCCATTTCCCGTTATACCAGCCCGCACCTCACCACCATACGTTACCCGATTTTCGCCATGGCGGTGGCGGCCACCGAATTGGCGCTGCAAGGTACCGCCGGGCTGCTGGATCCCAAGCAGACCCATCTGTTTATGCCGACGGTGGTTCGCCGCCATTCGGTGGCTCCGCTGCGAAATGTGGCGGCGATCACTTCCTCATCACAAGATGAGATGTAACCGTTTTCAAAGTGTGAGAATATTCACAGTTTATTAACATTTATCCCTTTATGCTAGCCATGTTTTACGCCTGACATGGACAAAACACTTGTCCAGCCGGACCCTGAAAATTTTTACCCCGGCCTTTGCTCTCTTTGCTGGCATTACCGGTGTATGAGTATTTGGAAATTGTTCTACCCAAAACGTAACCTTACAAATTTCCGGAGAATCTAATGAATAAAAAGGCTTTTGTTCTTACCGCCGTGGCCGCCGGACTGTTATTTTCAGTCGTGGCGCGGGCTGCCGACACCCGTATCGGGGTAACTATTTATAAATACGATGACAACTTTATGTCGGAGGTTCGTAAAGCCCTGGAAAAAGACGCCAAAGAGAGCACCGGCGTTCAGCTGTTGATGAATGACTCCCAAAACGACCAGTCCAAACAAAACGACCAGGTAGACGTGCTGATTGCCAAAGGCGTTAAAGCGCTGGCAATAAACCTGGTTGACCCGGCCGCTGCGCCGGTGATTATTTCCAAAGCCCGCGGCGCCGGTATTCCGGTGGTATTTTATAATAAGGAACCGAGCCGCAAAGATCTGGACAGCTATGACAAGGCGTATTATGTCGGCACCGACTCCAAAGAGTCCGGTATTATCCAGGGCGAACTGATCGCCAAGCATTGGCGCGCCAACCCGCAATGGGACTTGAATAAAGACGGCACCATCCAGTACGTTCTGCTGAAAGGCGAACCGGGACATCCCGATGCTGAAGCCCGCACCACCTATGTGGTCAAAACCCTTAATGAGCAGGAAAAGCTGAAAACCCAGCAGCTGCAGCTGGATACCGCCATGTGGGATACCGCGCAGGCCAAGGATAAAACCGATGCCTGGCTGTCCGGCCCCAATGCCGACAAGATTGAAGTGATTATCGCTAATAACGATGCCATGGCCATGGGTGCGGTTGAAGCATTAAAAGCCCATAGCAAAACGGCTATCCCGGTCTTTGGCGTGGACGCCCTCCCTGAAGCTCTGGCATTGGTTAAATCCGGCGCCATGGCGGGTACTGTGCTGAACGACGCCAACAACCAGGCAAGAGCCACCTTCGATTTGGCGAAGAATCTGGCGGCGGGCAAACCGGCCGCCGACGGCACCAAATGGAAACTGGAAGATAAAATCGTCCGTATCCCTTATGTAGGCGTCGACAAAGATAACTTAACGCAATTCACCAAGAAATAGTCCTGACTCCCCCCGGCGTCATTCCGCGCCGGGGGATTTTATCTGTATCAAATTTAGCCGGGTATTATCATGGCCGACATTACGACCGAACAGCCCCGTGAGTGGCTGCTGGAAATGACCAATATCAGTAAGTCATTCCCTGGCGTCAAAGCATTGGATAATGTGAACCTGAAAGTTCACTCGCATTCCGTTCATGCATTAATGGGAGAAAACGGTGCGGGAAAATCCACTTTATTAAAGTGCCTATTTGGTATTTACAGCAAAGATTCCGGAACAATTGTCTTTCAAGGGCAGGAAGTCAATTTCAAGAATTCCAAGGAGGCGCTGGAGCATGGCGTTTCCATGGTGCACCAGGAACTGAACCTGGTATTGCAACGCACCGTAATGGACAACATGTGGCTAGGCCGTTATCCCCTCAAGGGCATGTTCGTCGATCAGAAAAAAATGTACCGCGATACCAAGACTATATTCGAAGAGCTGGACATCGATATCGATCCCTACGAAAAAGTCGCCAACTTGTCTATTTCACAAATGCAAATGGTGGAAATCGCCAAAGCCTTTTCCTACGATGCCAAAATCGTCATTATGGACGAACCCACGTCATCGTTGACCGAACGGGAAGTCAGCCATCTTTTCAGCATCATTCGTAAACTGAAGGCGCGGGGTTGCGGCATCGTTTACATCTCCCACAAGCTGGAGGAGATATTTCAGCTGTGCGATGAAATAACCATACTGCGCGACGGGCAGTGGATTGCTACCCGGCAGGTGGAAGGCCTGACGATGGATCAGATTATCGCGATGATGGTGGGACGCGAACTCAGCCAGCGTTTCCCGGATCGTGTTGAAGGAGAGCAGGGGGAAGTGATTCTTGAAGTCAAGGATTTGACCTCGCTACGCCAGCCGTCCATACGCAATATCAGCTTCAATCTGCATAAAGGGGAAATCCTCGGCATCGCCGGACTGGTGGGGGCCAAACGCACCGATATCGTCGAGGCGCTGTTCGGTATCCGAGAAAGATCCTCCGGCACCATAACCCTGCACGGCAAGCCCATTAAAAACAAGAGCGCCAACGAGGCCATCAATAATGGTTTTGCCCTGGTGACCGAAGAGCGGCGGGCCACCGGCATCTACGCGTTCCTGGACGTGGGTTTTAATTCATTGATTTCCAATATCCGTAATTATAAAAACAAAATCGGATTATTAAGCAATACCCGCATGAAAAGCGATATACAGTGGGTAATAGACTCAATGCGGGTGAAAACCCCCGGTCATAAAACCAATATCGGTTCGTTGTCCGGCGGCAACCAGCAAAAGGTGATTATCGGCCGCTGGCTATTGACCCAGCCGGAAATCCTGCTGATGGATGAACCGACCCGCGGTATTGACGTTGGCGCAAAATTTGAAATTTATCAATTGATTACTGAACTGGCAAAGCGGGGTAAAGGCATTATTATTATTTCGTCGGAGATGCCGGAATTGTTGGGAATTACTGACCGTATTTTGGTAATGAGTAATGGTCTGATGGCGGGGATTGTCAATACCAAAGAGACCTCCCAGAACGAAATTTTACGTCTTGCTTCCGTGCATCTTTAATTTTAAGGGTTCTTATTATGAATGCGTTAAATAAGAAAAGCCTGCTCACTTACTTAAAAGAGGGCGGTATTTATGTGGTGTTGTTGGTATTACTGGCGCTGATTATTATACAGGATTCCACTTTTTTAAGCCTTATTAACCTGAGTAATATCCTGACCCAGTCGTCGGTGCGGGTTATTATCGCCCTGGGCATGGCGGGCTTGATTGTTACCCAGGGGACCGACCTGTCGGCCGGGCGCCAAGTGGGTCTGGCGGCGGTGGTGTCGGCCACGTTGCTTCAGGCCATGGATAACGTCAATAAGGTGTTCCCCGATCTGCATACCGTGCCGATTCCACTGGTTATCCTGACCGTCTGCATTATCGGCGCGATAATCGGGCTGGTGAACGGTCTGGTTATCGCTTACCTGCACGTGACGCCGTTTATTACCACCTTGGGTACCATGACCATTGTGTATGGTATCAACTCGCTGTATTACAACTTTGTCGGCGCATCGCCTATCGCCGGCTTTGATAGTCATTTCTCGAAATTTACGCAGGGATTTCTGCAATTTGGCGAGTTCAAGCTGTCGTATATTACCTTTTACGCGGCCATTGCCACGGTTTGTGTCTGGATATTGTGGAATAAGACCCGTTTTGGCAAGAATATTTTCGCCATCGGCGGTAATCCCGAGGCGGCGAAGGTGTCGGGCGTGAATGTGCCGCTTAACCTGATTTTGATTTATGCTTTGTCCGGGGCGTTTTATGCTTTCGGCGGTTTGCTGGAGGCGGGCCGTATCGGCAGCGCCACCAATAATCTGGGCTTTATGTATGAGTTGGATGCCATCGCGGCTTGCGTGGTGGGCGGCGTGTCGTTTTCGGGCGGGGTGGGGACTATCGCCGGGGTGATTACCGGGGTGATTATCTTTACGGTTATCAACTATGGGCTGACTTATATCGGGGTTAACCCTTACTGGCAGTATATTATCAAGGGGGCGATCATTATCTTCGCGGTGGCGCTGGATTCATTGAAGTACGCCAAGAAGAAATAAGCCTGAAGTCCGCGCCTCGTGGCGCGGTCTCACGTTGGCGGGCTCGCTGTCAAGATCGGTGATGGCGGGCCTACCGCGCTGTGGGGTGCTCGGTCGGGCAGGAAAACCATGCCCGATTCGACCCCATCAGCACGGTCTCCCTTTAACACGTTCTCACTTTAAGACTTGGTGCTGGCGGGCCTACCGCGCTGTGGGGCGCTCGGTCGGGCAGGAAAACCATGCCCGATTCGACCCTATCAGCACGGTCTCCCTTTACACGTTCTCACTTTAAGACTTGGTGCTGGCGGGCCTACCGCGCTGTGGGGCGCTCGGTCGGGCAGGAAAACCATGCCCGATTCGACCCCATCAGCACGGTCTCCCTTTAACACGCGTCCTCCTTGCCACTCGTTCAGTCGCTCCCTTTAACACATGCTCGCTTCACCTCGTTCTCGCTTTGACGGGTATTTCCTGAGATTTGTTTGTTGCAAGACAGGTGATGGTGAGTTTGGCCTGCCTACGTTATCGCATATCCTGTAATACGTCCGCGGAGGCGCCGTCCGGTTTTGGCTGGATTTCCAGCAGCTGTTCGGGAGAGACGGCGGGGTAGTCCTGCGCGCCTTGGGGAATTTCTTCCTGCCGGGCGGGAATGGGAATCTGCGGGCCAAGAAAACGGGGCTCGCGCTTCATGATATAAAGATCCGCCAGGGTGCCCAACCGCGCGCCGATCTCGCGCATCCGCACCGAGAACATGTTTTTCGGGGAGGGGACCGCGTAGCACTGCGCCTGGATGCCCATATGCTGGGCGATGAACAGCGCCCGCTCACAGTGAAAACGCTGGGTGATAATCGTGAAATCGTTGGTATCGAATACCTTGCGGGTGCGGATAATCGAGTCCAGGGTACGAAACCCGGCATAGTCCAGCACGATATCCCCGGCGGGCATGCCGTGGGAAAGCAAATCCCGCCGCATGGTCACCGGTTCGTTGTAGCTTTGCAGCGCATTGTCGCCGCTTAACAGCAGATAATCGGCCTTGCCGCTGTTGTAGACGTTAATCGCCCCCTGGATTCGGTAGAGGTAGTATTCGTTGATAACCCCGGTGCGGATATATTTAGCCGTGCCAAGCACCACACCGACCTGGCGGTGAGGCAAAAGCCTTAAGTCTTCGTAAATATAGGGGGCGGTTTTCCAGCTGATCCAGCGATCCAAGCCGAACGCCGTAAACAGCAACACGCCCGCAATACCAATCAGGAAATATATCAGGCGCTTCCACATGCCGTAAGCCTTAACCGGATCCTGCTGCAATGTCATGCCCTCAGGCTACTTTACCTGTGAAGCTGAAGCAAGGAGCGTAACCGGTTGAAAGCCTTAAAGTCGGTAAATTGCGCTGCTGGCCGCAAAAAATGCGGAGCAATATCCTGCCGCCGACGCGGCCGTCAGGAGTGGGCGGGGGAGGACTCCAGTATCCGTAACGCCAGGGCCGCCGCGGAGGTGCGGTTGTCTACCGCCAGCTTGCGGAAAATCTGTTCCAAATGCTTGTTCACCGTGCGCGGGCTCAGGGAGAGTATCTGCCCGATTTCCCGGTTGGTTTTGCCTTTGGCAATCCAGGACATCACCTCCGATTCCCGCTGGGTAAGAGCAAAATGCCGGCGCAGAATGGCGCATTCGTCGTCCTTTTTTGCCGTTTCCTCAAGGCGCAATAAAAGTTCGCCGTTGTCGGTGGTGCGCATAAGATGAAGGCGCAGCGGGAGCGCCAGGCCGGACAATACCAGCGGCTGGGCGGGAGCCGACCGCAGCCAGGCCAGCAGCCGGTTGACAAAGGGCCGGCTGAGGGTGAACTCCTTATCGCAACACTGTTCCAGCAGGCGATAGGAGTGCGGCGTCGCCCACAGCAGCCGGCCCTGTGGGCTGAAGGCGCAGGTGAGCTGTCCCACCGATTCAAGGGCGTTGTAGGCGCTGGAAGTGAGCTGCGAATTATGCAGATGGGTGCGCATCCGCGCCAGCAGCTCCTCAATGCGGATGGGTTTGATCACGTAATCCACCACGCCGATATCAAAGGCATCCACCACGTTGCGGGTTTCGCTCAGGCCGGTCATAAAGATAATCGGCGTATGGCGCAGGGTGGGATTAAGGCGCAGGCGACGGCTGGTTTCAAATCCGTCCAGGTGGGGCATCATGGCATCCATCAAAATGATATTAGGCACGATTTGCTGGGTAATGGACAGCGCCTGGCTGCCTTCGAGGGCCACCAATACGGTAAAGCCGGCATTATCCAGGTTGTCGTTAAGCATGCTGACGGTATTGATATCGTCATCGACAATCAGTACCGTCGGCTTGTCAGCGGGGGACATCTTCTTTCTCCAGTAAGGCTAATTCCATTACCACCGATTCAAAACGGAAACGGCTGGCCAGCAGATCCAGGTTTTCGGCGCTGGGGGTGTTCACCTTGCCTTGGGCCGTCAGTTGCCGCAGCCGCTCGCGAAACCCTTTGGCATAACCGAGCCGCGCCAGTCCGATAAGCTCTTGGTACTCATTTTCATCCAGGAGGTTATTGCCCGCGGGAAGGGGCTGCGGCGCCTTTGCATCCAAACGGCTATTGCCCGCCGAAAGGGATTGCGACACCGGTTTATCGGTTTCTCTAATCCATTCGATACACAGCAGCGAGCCGATGTTATCCAGCAGTAATGACATTCGCAGGGGTTTGGTTTGAAAACGGATTTCCCCCCGCTTTTTGATCTGCCGCCATTTACCTTCGTCCGCCTCGGCGGAAATCATCAGCACCGGCTGTTCCTTTCCTTCGGCCCGCAGGTGATTGAGCAGTTCCCAACCGTTCATTTCCGGCATCGCCACATCCAGCAAAAACAGATCCACGGCGGTGTGGTCCAGCTGCGCCAGGCACACAGACGCGCTCTCGGCCACCAAGACCTCGAAACCCAGCGGCGTCAGCATATCGGCCATGAGCCGGCGATGGGCATCGTCGTCATCCACCACCATCAGCCGTTTGGTCGGTCCGCGGTATTTGACGATGCGCCGGGGTACCGAGGGGAGATAACCGCCGGCATTCTGGCTCGACAGCATCAGGCTCAAGGTAAAAGTCGTGCCGGCGCCGGGAATGCTTTCCACCTGCAAATCGCCCCCCATCACATAGGTCAACAGCCGGGTGATGGTCAAACCCAGCCCTGTACCGGCACGGCCTCCGCGCTGCGCGACCCGTTCGAAGGGGCGGAAAATGCGTTCCAGGTTGACGCTGTCGATACCGACGCCGGTGTCATGGATGGCAAAAAACGCCACTTCGCTGCGATACTTGAAATCCAGCGTGACCGTGCCGCTGTCGGTGAACTTGATGGCATTGGACAACAGGTTGATCAGGATTTGCCGCAGCCGGTTTTCATCGGTCAGCACCACCTCGGGGAAGGTGGGCGGCGGGTTGTAGATAAAACGCAATCCCTTGTCCAGCGCCTGGTGATGGAACATCTCCACCAACTGCTGCATCAGTTCGCCGATACGTACTTCTTCCCGTTGGATATCGATTTTACCGGCTTCGATTTTGGAGATGTCCAGTAATCCTTCGATGAGATTGGCCAGATGCTCCCCGCTGCGCCGGATGACGCTCAGCCCATGCCGCCGCGGCAGCGGGATGTCCTGTGCCTGTTCCAGCAGCTGTGCATAGCCGAGCATGGCGTTGAGGGGCGTGCGCAGCTCGTGGGTAATGCCGGTGAGGTAGCGGCTTTTGGCCAGATTGGCTTCGTCGGCGGACTCCTTGGCCTTTTGCAGCTGTTTGTCGGTGGCTTCGTGGGCGATGATCTCTTCCAGCAGGCGTTCGCTCTGCAGCCGCAGCTCCTCCTGCGCCACCTGTCGGCTTTTATGGGTCAGGATAAACAGCCAGGTGGTGATGCCGGTAATAATCAGCAGGATAAAGAATACCTTCCACAGGGTGGCGGCCAGGATAGGATAGTCCTCGCCGAATTCGCTGCGCATCTGCACATAAACCAACATCAGCAAAATGCCGATAATGCTGCTGAACAAGGACAATATGCTGAGGAAACTCCAGATTTTCGGGTCGAATCTTTTCAGGAACGAGAAGGGCAGAAAGCTGAAGGCCAGATGCCGGATCTGATCGGAATAATGGGACTGGGGCTTACAGGCGTCATTGCAGCGGACATCCAGCGAGCAGCACAATGAACAAATCGCCCCTTCATAAAGGGGACAAAAGCTCATTTCCGGTGGTTCGAAATGATTGCCGCAGACGCAGCAGACGCCTGCCACCCCGTGGGTTTCCACCCTGGCGAGATAATATTTCCCCCCGGTATACCAGGCGATCAACGGCGAAAAGACAAAGGTCATTCCCAGGGTGAGCAGCGAGGCGAATCCCTGCAAACCGGCCCCCAGCCAGCCGAAATACGCCGCCAGCCCCAGGGCCATGGACAGCAGCATCGACCCCATGCCCACCGGATTGATATCATACAGATAGGCCCGGCGGAATTCGATGCCCGGCGGGCTTAATCCCAGGCGCTTATTCACCGCCAGATCCGCCACCACCGTGCCCAGCCAGGCGGTGGCCGCCACCGCGTAGATGCCCAGGATATCCTCGAACACGTGATACACGCCCAGCTCCATCAGCAACAACGCGATGCCGACGTTAAAAAACAGCCACACCACCCGGCCGGGATGGCGATGGGTCAGGCGCAGGAAAAAATTGGACCAGGCAATGGAACCGGCATAGGCGTTGGTGACGTTGATCTTGAGCTGCGACAGTACGACAAAAATCCCGGTGAGGGCAAACAGCCAGGTGGAGGAGTGGGTCACATAGCTGAAGGCTACCAGGTACATATGGGTCGGCTCGCTGGCGGAATCCACGTCCAGTCCGTAACGGAACGCCAATACCGCCAGAAAAGAGCCCAGCATGATTTTTAATGCCCCTACCACTACCCAGCCGGGACCGGCGGCGATGACGCCGCACCACCAGCGTAAGCCGTGGCCGGCTTGTTTTTGCGGCAGGAAACGGATCTGATCCACCTGTTCCCCCACCTGAGCCACCAGGGAAAGCAGCACCGAACACACCGCGCCGAACCGCAGCATATCGAAGCCACCGTTATCGGGGGGCATCAGGCCGGTAAAGGCCGTCCAGGAATGAAAGGTCCCGCCGTCCCGCAACAGGATCAGGACAAAGGGCATGAGCTGCATAATGAGCCAGACGAACTGGGTCCACTGCTGAAAGCGGGAGATAAACGTAAAACCATAGGTCACCAGGGGGATAACCACCAGCGATCCCGCCAGATAACCAAAATGCAGGGGCATGCCGAACAGCATATTCAGCGCCATGGCCATGATGGCCGCTTCAAGGGCGAAAAAGATAAAGGTGAAAGAGGCATAAATCAGTGAGGTGACCGTGGAACCGATGTAGCCAAAACCCGCCCCGCGGGTCAGCAGGTCGATATCCAGCCCGTAGCGGGCGGCATACCAGCTGATGGGCAGCGCCAGTAAAAAAATGATGATGCTCACCAGCAGCACCGCCATGGCGACGTAATGAAAACCGTAAGTCAGGGTCAGCGCGCCGCCGATGGCCTCAAGGGCCAGGAAGGTAATGGCGCTGATAGCGGTGAGCACCACCCGGCCCGAGCTCCAGCGGCGCGCCGAGTGGGGCGTAAAACGCAGTGCGTAATCTTCCAGCGTCTGGTTGGTGACCCACTGGTTGTACTGGCGTCTGGCCTTGAAGGCTTTTTGCTGCGCTGTCATGAAATATCCCGCTGTGTACGCCATTTCCGTGTAATCGGTTGAGCGCCCGGATGCGGGCACCACCGATCAAATACATAAGCAATGCCCGTGCCACTCTGCATCGCATTATTCCTGCGCGCCCGCGATGACGTTATTGTGCGCGCCCGGCCGCAGCCGGCCTATACGTCAAATGACGTAGAGACTGCGTAGATTGGCCCATTGCCGCTTTTCCCTCCTGAACACAGTATGGAGACCTTACAAAACAGACAGCCATTTATCAGGGGATACCAAATTATGCTCAACCAACAGCAGGCGGCGGGCCAATACGCCATTCGCGCCGCATACCGGGGCGGTAACAGCAGGGCGGGGCGCTTTTGGCGCACCCCCTTGCTGGCCGCGGCACTTCTGGCCGCCGGTCATTTCACGCCGGTCTTCGCCGCGCCGCCGGCTACCGCCGCCGTCAATACCACCGGCCTTGCCGTCACCGACAGTACGGTGAAAGTCGGCATACTGCACTCTTCCACCGGCACCATGGCCATCAGCGAAACCGGCTCCATTCAGGCGGAAAAGCTGGCAATCGACCAGATTAACCAGGCCGGGGGCGTTCTGGGCAGGAAAATCGACTTTATTCAGGAAGACGGCGCCAGCGATTGGCCGACCTTTGCCGAGAAGGCCAAGAAGCTGCTGGTGAGCGATAAGGTGGCGGCTATTTTCGGCGGCTGGACCTCCGCCTCGCGCAAGGCGATGCTGCCGGTGCTGGAGCAGTATAACGGCATGCTCTACTACCCGACCTTTTACGAAGGACTGGAACAATCGCCTAATGTGATTTACACCGGCCAAGAGGCCACCCAGCAAATTATCGCCGGTATTGATTGGGTGGTTAAAAACAAACATGCCAAAACCTTCTATCTGCTGGGTTCGGACTATATCTGGCCCCGCACCGCCAACAAAATTGCCCGCCATCATATTGAAAAGCTGGGCTTGAAGGTCATCGGCGAAGATTATTATCCGCTGGGCAATACCCAGTTCAATTCGGTCATCAACAAGATCAAATTGAAAAAACCGGATGTGATTTACGCCATCGTGGTGGGCGGCTCCAACGTGGCGTTTTACAAACAGCTCAAGGCGGCGGGTATCGACATGACCAAGGAAAAACCGCTGCTGCTGACCATTTCGGTGACCGAGGATGAAATCCGCGGCATCGGCGGCGAAAATATCGTCGGCGCCTACGCCTCGATGAAATATTTCCAGAGCATGGATAACCCGGCCAATAAAGCCTTCGTGGCGGCATTCAAGCAGCGCTGGGGCAACGATATCGTCATCGGCGACGTGACGCAGGCGGCCTATCTCGGTCCCTGGCTATGGAAAGCCGCGGTGGAAAAAGCCGGCTCCTTTGATATCGATAAAGTCCGCGCCGCCTCGCCGGGTATTGAAATGAAAGATGCCCCCGAAGGCTATGTGCGAATTCACGAAAATCATCATCTGTGGTCAAAAACGGTGATTGGCCGGGCCCGGGCGGATGGACAATATGACGTCATCTACCAGACCCCCAACCTTATCGAACCCAATCCGTTTCCGAAAGATTAACCACAGGCTCCCCCGTTCAGGACGGGGGAATTATCGACGTTTTACCCTGAATCATTCGTGTTGCAGGAAAGACAGCGCACCTGCAACTCGAAATATGGCGGGTAAATGAGGGGGATACAGCATGTTTAGTGGCTACAGCTTTGCCGACCTGACCTCTATTTTTGTCATGCAGGGTTTCGCCGGACTGAGCCTGTTTTCGGTTTTTGTTCTGATGTCGCTGGGGCTGGCGATTATCTTCGGCCAAATGGGCGTCATTAATATGGCCCATGGGGAATTCATGATTCTGGGCGCCTATGTCACCTGGCTGACGGAGCTCTTCTTCAAAAACTTCCTGCCGGGCTTATTCGGCGGCTACTTTTTTGTGGCGGTGGTGCTGGCGTTTATCTGCGCCGCCCTGTTGGGCATGTTTATCGAGCGGATATTAATCCGCCATCTCTATCACCGGCCACTGGATACCCTGTTGGCCACCTGGGGCCTGAGCCTGATACTCCAGCAAGCCTACCGTACCCTGTTCGGACCGCGGGAAGTCGGAGTGGATTTGCCGGACTGGCTGATGGGGTCCTATCACTTCGGCGACAATATCGAAATTCCCATCAACGGCGTTTTTGTCATGCTGTTGACCCTGGTCATTACCCTGTTGCTGGGCTGGCTGATGTACCGCTCCCCCTGGGGCATTCACGTGCGCGCGGTGGTGGCCAACCGGGCCATGGCCGGCGCGGTGGGCATCAATACCGCCCGGGTGGATAACCACAGCTTCGCCCTGGGCTGCGGTATCGCGGGCATCGCCGGCAGCGCCTTTACCATGATCGGCTCCACCGGGCCCACCGCCGGACAGCAATATATCGTCGACACCTTCCTGGTGGTGGTGTTCGGCGGCGCGCAAAGCCTGATAGGCACCATCGCCTCGGCGTTCGCCATCTCGCAATCGCAGTCGACGCTGGAATTTTTCCTCAGCGGTTCCATGGCCAAGGTCATGACCCTGCTGATTGTCGTCGTGATTTTAATGCTGCGTCCCCAAGGCCTGTTTGCCAGCCGGATACGCCGTTAGGAGAATTATCATGTTTGCATCTATCAAACGATTGGCGGCGCAGCGGCAAGTATCGGGCATCCTGCTGCTGTTTATCCTGATTGCCGTCGTGTTCCCCCTGACCATGGATATTTTCCGCCTCAACCTGGTGGGTAAATACCTCACTTACGCTTTCGTGGCGGTGGGGCTGGTATTGTGCTGGGGCTATAGCGGCATATTAAGCCTCGGCCAGGGCATATTTTTCGGCCTGGGGGGCTATTGCATGGCAATGTTCCTCAAGCTGGAGGCCTCCACCCCTGCCGCCACTAAAATTCAAACCACGCCGGGCATTCCCGATTTTATGGACTGGAACCAGCTGACGCAGTTGCCGGCGTTCTGGCAACCGTTTCACTCTTTTAGCTTCACCCTGCTGGCCATCGTGGTGGTGCCGCTGATATTTTCCTACCTTCTCGGCATCGCGATGTTTAAACGCCGGGTGGGCGGCGTCTATTTCGCCATTATCACCCAGGCGATTTCCGCCATCATGACCATCCTGATTATCGGCCAGCAGGGCTACACCGGCGGCATCAACGGCATTACCGATTTGCGGACCCTGCTGGGCTGGGATATCAGAACCGATTACGCCAAATACGTTTTGTACTATATCAATGCCGGCTGCTTACTGGCGGTGGTGCTGATGGCCTATTTTATCCTGAAAAGCAAACTAGGCCGGTTATTGGTGGCCATTCGCGATAAAGAGGACCGCGTCCGCTTTTCCGGTTATGACGTGGCGAATATCAAGACCATGATATTTTGCGTCAGCGCCATATTCTCCTCCATCGGCGGCGCGCTGTTCACCCTGCAGGTGGGCTTTATGTCCCCCGGTTTTATCGGCACCGTGGCCTCCATCGAAATGGTGATTTTCTGCGCGGTGGGCGGACGTTTATCCATCCTGGGGGCGATATACGGCACCTTATTGGTGAACAGCGCCAAAAGCCAAATATCGGAATCCTTCCCGGAAGTCTGGCCTTTTGCCATGGGGGCGTTGTTTATCCTGGTGGTATTGGGCTTTCCAAAAGGATTGGCGGGCATTTACAGCGATATTTTACTACCCAGGGCAAAACAATTGCTCTTTCCCCGGCGGGTGGAAACCCTCCCCCCGGCCATCACTGGTCTGGCTACCGATGCGGTAGACGATAAAGTTTCTCCACGGTGAATGCTGATGAAAACCAAAGACATCATATTGGCCGTTGAAGGACTCACCGTCTCTTTTAACGGGTTTAAAGCGGTAAACGATTTTTCCATGTATGTGGACGAAGAGCAGATATACGTGATTATCGGACCCAACGGCGCCGGTAAAACCACGGTGCTGGATCTGATTTGCGGTAAAACCGCCGCCACGGCGGGAAGTATTAAATTCAAAGGCCGCGAGCTTAGTAAATTAAGCGAGAACCAGATTGTCCACGCCGGGGTGGGGCGCAAATTCCAGAACCCGTCGATTTATGAAAACCTGACGGTTTTCGAGAATCTGGAGCTCTCCTATCCCCAGGCGAGAACGGCCCTCAGCGCCCTGTTCGCCCGGCGCGACCAGGCCATGACCGACAGCATTCTCGACGTTGCGCAACAAATCTTCCTGGCCGACTTCCTGGATGTGCAGGCGGATTTCCTCAGCCACGGCCAGAAACAGTGGCTGGAAATCGGCATGCTGCTGATCCAGAACCCCAGCCTGCTGATGCTGGACGAACCGGTGGCCGGCATGTCGGTGGCGGAGCGGCGGCAGACCGCCGAACTGCTGCGGCGCATCGCCACCGGACGGTCGGTGTTGGTGATTGAACACGATATGCAGTTTGTGGAAAACATCGCCGATCACGTTCAGGTGATGCACCAGGGCAAGTCGCTGTCCGAGGGCAGCATGCAAAAGGTGAAGCAAGATCCGCGGGTTATCGATGTCTATTTGGGGCATTAAGGGGGGAACCGTGCTGAAAATACAGGATTACCACGTTGCCTACGGGCAAAGCCGTATTATCGAAAACCTCAATATCGAGGTAAAAGAAAATGAAATCGTGGCCTTGATTGGCCGCAACGGCATGGGCAAAACCACCCTGATGAAATCCCTGATCGGCATGATACCCGCACAGTCCGGCCAGGTGCTGTTCCGGGGCAGCGATGTGTTCGCCGAAAAAAGCTATCAGCGCGTGCGCAGGGGCATGGGTTTTGTGCCCCAGGGCAGAATGGTGTTTGCCACCATGACGGTGGAAGACAATATCAAAACCGGTTTGTCCGCCAAAGAAAAGGGCAAAATTCCCGCCGCGCTGTATGCCATTTTCCCGGTGCTCGAAGAAATGAAAACCCGGCTGGCGGGCAATCTTTCCGGCGGTCAGCAGCAACAGCTGGTAATTGCCCGTGCTTTGGCGGGCAATCCGCGCTTATTGCTGTTGGATGAGCCCACCGAGGGAATTCAGCCTTCCATTATTAAAGAAATGGCCCAGACGCTGCGCAAGATTCGCGACCAGCGGGGATTAACCATTGTGGTATCCGAACAGGTATTGAGTTTTGTTCTTGATGTGGCGGATCGCGTGCTGGTGATGGAAAAGGGCGCCGTCGTACATCAAGAGGAAAGGCAAACCATCGATGAAAAAACCATTGCGGGCTATTTATCCGTTTAGGGAGCGCCGGTAAATGATTTCGCCAATCTATTGCCGGGCATGGGCAGGTTAGCGGGTAACAGGATCTATTAATCAGTACACATCGTCGTATTTAACGCTGAAACAACGCTGTTTCGGCCACCGTTAGTATTGTCAATCGAAAGCTAAAAGGGGTGATTTATGGGAAGTACCGGAAGTGTCAGTGCCTGGGAAGAAGCGTTATTGGTCGCCATGATTCAATATCCCGTTCCCGTGATAAAAGGACCTGAGGATATCCAGGTTCAGGTACAGCAGATATGTAAAGCCCTGGCCAATACCAAAGCCGGCTATCCCGATCTGGATTTGATTGTCTTCCCTGAATATTCCACGCAGGGATTGAATACCGGTATCTGGACCTATGATGAAATGCTGCTCACCATCGACAGTCCTGAAATCGACTGTTTCCGCCAGGCCTGCCGTAAAAGCGATGTCTGGGGGGTATTTTCGTTAATGGAGCGCAATGAGGATCCGGCGCTGCCTCCTTATAATACGGCCATCATTATCAATAACCAGGGGGAGATTGCCCTTCACTATCGTAAGCTGCAGCCTTGGGTGCCCATCGAACCCTGGATGCCGGGTAACTTCGGCATGCCGGTATGCGACGGGCCGAAAGGCTCGAAGCTGGCGGTGTGCATCTGCCATGACGGTATGTTCCCGGAACTGGCAAGGGAGGCGGCCTATAAAGGCTGTAACGTGTATATCCGCATTTCCGGTTATTCCACCCAGGTGAACGATCAGTGGATATGGACCAACCGCACCAATGCCTGGCAAAACCTGATGTACACCATTTCGGTGAATCTGGCGGGTTACGATGAGGTTTTCTATTATTTTGGCGAAGGCACCGTCTGTAATTACGACGGCAATGTTATTCAGCAGGGGCAGCGCAATCCTTGGGAAATAGTTACCGCCGAGCTTTTCCCGCGGCTGGTGGATAAGGCGCGGGAAAACTGGGCGCTGGAGAATAATATTTTCAACTTGGGCTGCCGGGGCTATGTGGGCAAGCCTGGAGGCGAGCGGGAGAATTATTTGACCTGGGTGAAGGATTTGGCCAACGGGGAATATAAATTGCCGTGGGATAAGAGTGTGCGTATCCGCGACGGCTGGAAATACTATCCGGACGGCGTGAAGCTCGGGCCGATGCCGAAGGAGTAAGGGACGCGCGGTCGCCCTTTAACCGGTTCGTTGCACGTTCGGTGATAGCGGGCCTATCCCCCCAGCGTCCGGCGATGTATTTCTCCGCATCCTAGGGCGAGCAGGGTGGCGCAGGTGGCATCCCATTGCGATAACGCCTCGCGTTCTACCAATACCGCCCGACGGATATCCCGGCAATCTCCGCCGGTGATATTGAGTAAAATCAGCGCCGATTGCAGCGGCGGCAGGCTGGGGTTGAAGGCGGCGTTTTCCGCATAGCGGCCGGCGAAAATCCGGCCATCCGCCAGTTGCAATGCCACACCGCTGTGCGCTCGGCTGTAGGGCGCATGGCTCTGGTTGGCTGCCTGCAGGGCCTGTTGTAACAACGGGTCGTCGGCGCTGAGCCCGTTCATTGGGGAGGCTGTTTTTGCTGCCGTTACGCATGAAGCTTCCGGGGTGCTACTGTGCGCTGCCGTTACGCATGAAGCTTCCGGGGTGCTACTGTGCGCTGCCGTTACACATGAAACTTTCGAGGTGCCTCCTTGCGCTGTTTCAACGGATAAACCTCCCCTAAGGGGCGTTGTGTCCGGCGAGAGCAGCTCTTTTGCCAACGAGTAGCCATGATTGACCCGATCCATCAGCAGGCTTTGGATAGACAGATCGCGGGGGCCGAACGCATCGGGCAGATAGTGGGCGAGGGTAGCCGGCGCGCGGCCGGGCAGGTGAATCATGATATCCACGCCGCTGTTCAATTCGTTCATAAACTGCCGGCAGTGGCCGCAGGGGGTGTAGTTGACCGTGATGCCCCGCAGCCGCTGTTCGCCGCGCAGCCAGGCATGGTTGATGGCGCTCTGTTCGGCATGGACGGTTTGCGACAGGGGAACGCCGGGAAATTCCATATTGGCGCCGAAATAAAGATTGCCGCCGATGCCCCGGGCAATGGCGCCTACGTTAAAGTGAGAAACCGGCGCCAGGGCGCAGGCGGCCGCCAAGGGCAATAACGCCAGGCACAGACCGTCTTCGTCCAGGCCGCCGGCCTTCATCAGCGCCATAACCTGCCGGGCGCTCAGCATTCCGTTGAATGACGGTTCGGCGAGTATGGGCGCGAGTGCCGCCCGCAGCCCAGGTTCGAGGGTTGCCAGCGGTGTTTCAAAGCGTGCGTGCATGGTGGGGATTCTCCCGGAATGCCTAGGGAGAGTCATTTTAAACGCTTAAGGCAAAAATAATATGATCAATATCTTATCCCACTACCATGCTAGTCTAAACCGTAGGCAAGATCGGTAACATCCCTCCCTCATTCAGCCGAACACCGCCAGTAATACCGGGAACAGGAAGGGAGCGATCAATGAGGTAATAATGCCGCAGATCACCAGCGCCAGCGAACTGAACGCGCCTTCCTGGAAATCCATCTCGGCGCAGCGGGCGGTGCCCAGGGCGTGGGAGGCGGTGCCCATCGCCAGGCCGCGCGAGGCCCTGGTGGTGATTTTGAGCAGATTCAGCAGCGTGTGGCCGAAAACCGCGCCGAGGATACCGACAAAAATCACGCAGACCGCGCTGATGGCAGGTATGCCCTTAATGGACTGCGATACCGCCATGGCGATGGGGGTGGTGACCGATTTGGGCAGTATCGATGCGGCGATCTCCGGCGTAGCCCCCATCCACAGCGCGATGACGGTACCGGTTATCATGGCGGTGAGGCTGCCGACAAAACAAATGCTGATAATGGATTTCCAGCGTGCGCGGATTTGGTGCAATTGCTCATAAAGAGGAAAGGCCAGGGCCACCACCGCCGGTTGTAATAAATCGTTAAGCACCCGGCTGCCGGCAAAATAACGCTCATAAGGAATGCCGGTCATTAACAGCAAGGGAATAATCACCACCATCGAGACCAATAACGGATTCAACAGCGGCATAGGGTATTTTACCGCCAAACGGCGCGCGGCGAAAAAGACCAGCAGGGTCAACGGCAACGACCACCAGATATTGGCTAACATCATTTATCCTCGCCGGGTCTGGGCGGCTCACCGGCCACCGGGCGATCGCGGTGAATATAATGAGAACTGTAGCCCACCACCAGCATGACAATAAGCGTGCTGACCATGCACGACACCACAATGGGACCGAACTGCGAGGAGAGCTGCTGATAGTAATTCATCACGCCGACCCCGATGGGCACAAATAACAGCGCCATATAGCGAATCAGCAAATGGCAGCCCGGCTTGAGCCACGTCGGCGGCAACAGTTGAAACGAAAGCAGCAAAAACAGGATAAGCATGCCGAGGATACTACCGGGAATGGTAATGGGCAGCAGCGAGGACAGGAAATTACCGATAAATAAACACAGGTAGATCAAGGCAAAAGCGCGGATTAAGGCCCAGCCATTTAAAATTAAATTGCCCATTGTTTTAACCTTATTGCTGAATGCTTTCATCATACAATTAAACTGCAGGACGTGCTACCGCGGGCTGCTTATCCCGGTGAAAGGTTTTAATGACATTGTCATAGATCATGGCTAAGGTAATCCGGTAATTCTGCCGCTCGGCATGATTATTGCTGTCCTATCATTAATAACCTGTGCATTTCATTGACGGCCTGTCCGTCGTAACCAACCGCATGAGGTCTCTATGAAGGTGAAACCGGCTCCGCTTCAGGAGAATCTTATCACGTCGGAACCTCCCCTATCGACAAAGCAATATGAAGACAGCCGGCCTTTGCTCTGGCTGGTGGAACAGCATGTCGGGCCTTATGATGCCACGCTGTTTCTCGGTAATGGCCAGGCGGCCTGCGACGGGGAGTTGCTGGCCGGGCGGGGCATTACCAGCGCCTTGAACGTGGCGGTGAACTTGCCGCTGGCGCCGTTGATTTTGCCGGACGGCATGCTGTTGCGCCGCAGCCATGTGGGCCTGATCGACGGCCGGGGCAACACCGCTCCCCATCTGATGGCGGCGATGCTGGCGCTGGCCGGCCTGCTTACCCAGGCCAGTCCCGGCAAGGCCGGTTATCCCGCCCACCGGCCGGGCAATATCCTGGTGCACTGCCGGGGCGGACGCAGCCGCGGGGTGGCGGTGCTGGCGCTGTTTTTACATCTGGCCCTCACCGAACGCTACCCGACGCTGAAAGATGCCCTTGATCACCTGCGCGGGGTGCGCGGCCTGGACAGCACCGAGCCCTGCGGACCTTTGTGGCAGCTCATGATCCAGTGTCTGAACAGCAATTTAAGCAGCTGGCTGAAGGGGCTGCTGCACGGGTAATGAGGGGCAATTTTTTTGAACTGGCGCACGAAACAGAGCCGGCTAATCTGTTAACAACTATACCTGTCATACTTCACGTTGCCGTCTTTCGGCCACGGGAATTATTTAGGCTATAAGATTTTTTATGCGACCGCTGTTGCGGGTCGGATTCATTTCAGCTGTCAGGAGAGTGTTTTATTATGCCGAACCCACGCTTTTATGGTGTTATTCCGCCGGTACCCACCCTGTTTACCGCAGACGAGCAATTAGACGAAGCCAGCATGGCCAACCTGCTGGACAGCCTGATTGCATCGGACGTCAACGGGCTATTCTTCCTGGGCAGCGCCGGCGAATTCGCCCATATGTCGGAAGCATTGCGTTTTCAGACCGCTGAGTTTTGCGTTAACTATGTCAACAAGCGCAAGCCGGTGCTGGTGGGCATTGCCCATTCCGGCACCCGTGAGGCCATCCGTTTCGGCCTGCATGCGCAAAAAATCGGCGCCGACGGCGTGGTGGCGGTTAATCCTTACTACAATCCCCTCAGTGAGGAAAATCTGTATTTGCATTATAAACACCTCGCCGACGCGCTTGAACTGCCGATCCTTATCTATAACTTTCCCGGCTTGACCGGCCAATCCATTCCGGTGCCGATTATCCGCCGTCTGGCGGAAAGTTGTGAAAATATCGTCGGCCTGAAGGATACGGTGGATACCCTGAGCCATATACGCGAAACCATTCATGCCGTTAAGCCGGTACGGCCCGATTTCGCGGTGTTCTCCGGCTACGACGAGTATCTGTTCGGCACGCTGATCCTCGGCGGCGACGGCTGCATCCCCGCCAGCGCCAACTTCGCGCCCCAGCTGACCTGCGGCATCTATCAGGCCTGGCAGCGGCAGGATTACGCCGAAGCGGTGAGATTGCAGCAGCGGCTCTCCTTTATTCCCGAGCTGTATAACTACGATTTGCCTTTCTATAACGTGGTGAAATACGCCATTCAGTTGGTGGGCGTGAATGTATCGGTGAACGCACTGTGGCCCGCCTCGCCCCTGAGCGATGAACTGAAAGCCAAGATCAAGGCGGCGCTGCGGCGAAGCGAGGTGATTTAAGTCCGACCCCATTCCCCGGTCAGACAGCAAAGAGAACCTGGTTTGTGCTTTCACGTCTGTGAACAGGGCGTTTATGGCGGCGGGCAAAGCATGGGGCGGCCTGAAGCGTTCAGCCCATGTCGGCGGCAGTCCGCCGCGAATAGCGAAAACCGCGGTAAAACAGCCCAAGGCTTACCAGCGTCGCCAGGATCAAGACCCAAAACAGCGTCGCCGGCGGCGCATAGGTGAGCACAAAACCGGTCAGCATCGGGTTGACCGCGCCGCCCAGGCTGCTCAGGTTCTGCATGCCGTAATAACTGCCCTTCAGGTGCGGCGGGGCGATAAAATCGATAAACAGATATTCCACCGGGATGATAATGATTTCCCCCAGGGAGAAGATGGCGACGCCGATTATCCACAGCGGCAGCGAGTGGCGGGCAAACATAAACACCACCAGGCCGATGATAAAAAACAGGCTGCCGGCCACCAGCCAGGGCATCAGGGTCTCGCGCCTGATGTTCCGGCTCACCAGGTATTGCAGCGTAATCACGATGGCGGCGTTGGTGGGCAGTGTCCAGCCCACCACCCGGTAGGCGAACTCACCGTTGAACGCCACCATGAGAAACTGGGAAAGACAGCTGGCGAACTGGCTGCACACCAGGCTGCCCAGGGCGCCGCCGAGGGTGAAATAGATAAGCCGTTTATCATGGCTCAGCACATAAAACACCTGGCGGAAATTGATCGGGTTTACCGCCGGTTTTTCATGGGCCGGTGCTTCATCCGCCATCCCTTCCTGGCCGTCGATATCCACCGGCGGCCGGCCGCAGCGGGGCAGGAACCAGGCCATGATAAGCGCCGCCGCCGCGCTTAAGGCGCCGGACAGATAAAAGGGCAGGGTCGGGTTGGTTTCGGCCACCACCACACCCAGCGGCGGGCCCACCGCCCAGCCGACATTCACCAGCGTATAGTTGACGGAAAACGCCTTGATGCGCGCCGCCACCGGCAGCCACTGGGCGATGGTGGCTTTCAGGGTAATGCTGAACTGCCCATATGCGCTGTTAATCAGCGCGATCAGCACCACCAGTCCCGGAACGGCTCGGCACTGCGGCAGCAGGAAAAACGACAGGGCGAACAGGACCAGTGAACCCAATATCAGCAGATGCTGATTGAACCGGTCCACCAGATAACCGCCGTACAGGCTGAAAACAATGCCCAGGGTCAGGCCCGCCCCCAGCACCAGGCCGATTTCACCGGGCATCATGCCCTGTTGCCGGGAGAGATAGAGTGCAAGAAAGGGCAGGGTCAGGCCGCGCCCGATGGTCATTACGACGGACGTCAAGACCAGGGCGTTGATAACCGGCGGGAATCCTTTTTTGGTCAACGGGGCTTCCATGGTAAAACCTTAAAATGCCCGGCCTGACGAAGGCCGGACAGGTATGTCTACAGGCTAATCCGGAGAGTCATTCCGGCGAGGGGGTCCTTTATTTCACCGCCATGCCCGGGAGCGCGCCGGCATCCGGGCTGAGCAGGAAAATATCCTCCCCCCCCGGGCCGGCCGCCATGACCATGCCCTGGGAAACGCCGAACCGCATCTTGCGCGGCGCCAGGTTGGCCACCATGACCGTCAGACGGCCTTCCAGCAGTTCCGGATCGGGATACGCGGCCCGGATGCCGGAAAATACCTGGCGGGTCTCGCCGCCCAAATCCAGCGTCAGCTTCAGCAGCTTATCCGAACCGTCCACCAGCTCCGCCCGTTTAATCAAGGCAATGCGCATATCCACCTTGGCAAAATCATCAAAGCTGATGGTGTCCAGCAGCGGCTCGTCCGCCAGGGGACCGGCGGCCGGTTTGTCGCCGGATGCGGGCAGGGACGCGGCGGCCTCTTCTTTCGACTCCGCGATCATGGCTTCCACATTAACCGGATCGATACGGTTGAACAGCGCCTTGAAGGTGCTGATGTTATGGCCCGTCAGCGGCGTTTGCATGGCATCCCATTCAAGGGTGACGTTCAGGAAGGCTTCCGCCCGCTGCGCCAATGACGGCAGCACCGGCTTAAGGTAAGTCATCAGCACGCGGAACAGGTTGATGCCCATGGAGCAGACATCCTGCAGCCGCTGATCGCCCCCTTCCTGCTTCGCCACCACCCACGGCGCCTGTTCATCCACATAGCGGTTGGCCACATCCGCCAGCGCCATGATTTCCCGGATCGCCCGGCCGGATTCACGGCTGTTGAACGCCTCGGCAATGCTCGCCGCCGCATCGGTAAAAGTGCGGTAGAGCGCCGGGTCCGCCAGGGTATCGGACAACCGGCCGGCAAAGCGCTTGGCGATAAAGCCGGCGTTGCGGGAAGCCAGGTTCACCACTTTATTGACGATATCCGCATTGACCCGCTGGACAAAATCCTCCAGGTTCAGATCGATATCATCGATATGGGACGAGAGCTTGGCGGCGTAATAATACCGCAGGCAATCCGGGTCCAGATGCTTGAGATAGGTGCTGGCCTTGATAAAGGTGCCGCGGGATTTCGACATCTTGGCGCCGTTCACCGTCACGTAGCCGTGCACGAACAGATTGGTGGGCTTGCGAAAATCGCTGCCTTCCAGCATCGCCGGCCAGAACAGGCTGTGGAAGTAGACGATATCCTTACCGATAAAGTGGTACAGGTCCGCATCGGAACCCACCCGCCAGTAATCGTTAAAATCGATATCGCCCCGCTTGTCGCACAGGTTTTTAAACGACCCCATGTAGCCGATGGGCGCATCCAGCCAGACGTAAAAATATTTCCCCGGCGCATCCGGCACTTCAAAGCCGAAGTAGGGGGCGTCGCGGGAGATATCCCACTGCTGCAGGCCGGATTCAAACCACTCCTGCATCTTGTTGGCCACCTGCTCCTGCAGCGCGCCGGAGCGGGTCCAGGCCTTGAGCATGTCGCTGAAGGCCGGCAGGTCGAAGAAGAAATGTTCCGACTCTCGCATCACCGGCGTGGCGCCGGACACCGCCGATTTCGGGTCGATCAGATCGGTGGGGCTATAGGTGGCGCCGCAGACTTCACAGTTATCGCCGTACTGATCCGGCGACTTGCACACCGGACAGGTGCCCTTGACGAACCGGTCAGGCAAAAACATTTCTTTTTCCGGGTCGTACAGCTGGGAAATAGTCCGGTTTTTGATATAGCCTTTTGCTTTCAACCGCTGGTAGATAAGGTTTGACAGCTCGCGGTTCTCCTCGCTGTGCGTGGAGTGGTAGTTATCATAGCTGACGCCGAAACCGTTGAAATCCGTCAGATGCTCATGGTTCATTTCATCGATCATTTTTTCCGGCGGGATGCCCAACTGCTGTGCCTTCAGCATGATCGGCGTGCCGTGCGCGTCGTCGGCGCAGATGAAATAAACCTGATTGCCGCGCATTCGCTGAAAACGGACCCAAATATCCGCCTGGATATGCTCCAGCATATGGCCTAGATGGATTGAACCGTTAGCGTATGGTAACGCACAGGTTACCAATATTTTTTTCGCGACTTGAGTCATGTTGGGAATGTGCTTTTGTTGGATGTCATAAAGAATTCCGATGGTAACCGATAGCGACACCCCGCGTAAACAAGCTCGGCCAGTTCTGTTATCCTATGCCCATCGATTATAAACCCTATAAGGAGCCGGGATGACTACTCCATCACCCGAAAAATCAACCCCCGACGCGCTGCGCGCCCAGGTTGCCCAGGTCCTCGCCGCGTATCGGCATCCGACCCTCAAGCGCGACCTCACCGTACTTAAGGCGCTGAACCACTGCGCCCTGCTGGACGGCGCGCTGCACATCGAGCTCACCATGCCCTTTGCCTGGCAGAGCGCCTTTGAAGAAATGAAAGAGAGCCTCAGCGCCGAGCTGCTGCGGGTCACCGGCGCCGGCGCCATCGACTGGAAGCTGTCGCACAATATCGCCACCCTGCGCCGGGTCAAGGATCAGCCGGGGGTCAATGGCGTGCGCAACCTGATTGCCGTGAGTTCCGGCAAAGGCGGCGTCGGCAAATCCAGCACCGCGGTCAACCTGGCGCTGGCGCTGGCGGCGGAAGGGGGACGCGTCGGGTTGCTGGACGCGGATATCTACGGTCCTTCCATTCCCGCCATGCTCGGCGCCGCCCATGAACGTCCCACCTCGCCGGACGGCCAGCATATGGCGCCGATCATGGCCCACGGCCTGGCCACCAACTCCATCGGCTATATGGTCACCGACGACAACGCCATGGTCTGGCGCGGTCCTATGGCCAGCAAGGCGCTGCTGCAGCTGCTGCAGGATACCCTCTGGCCGGAGCTGGATTACCTGGTGCTGGATATGCCCCCCGGCACCGGCGATATCCAGCTTACCCTGGCGCAGAACATCCCGGTCACCGGCGCGCTGGTGGTGACCACGCCCCAGGACATCGCCCTGACCGATGCCCGCAAAGGCATCATCATGTTTGAGAAAGTCGGCGTGCCGGTGCTGGGTATCGTGGAAAACATGAGCATGCACATCTGCAGTAACTGCGGGCATCTGGAGGCCATCTTCGGCTCCGGAGGCGCTGAAAAATTGGCGGAACAGTTTAACTGCGCCCTGCTGGGCCAGTTGCCGCTGCATATCAGCCTGCGGGAAGATCTCGACCGGGGCGAACCCACGGTGGTCAGCCGCCCGGACAGCGAATTCACCGACCTCTACCGCCAGCTGGCGGGGCAGGTGGCGGCCCAGCTTTATTGGCAGGGTGAGGTGATCCCCACCGAGATTGCGTTTAAGGCGGTTTAAGAGGAAGGGCGATGGTGCCTGGGTGACATAGAGATTGAATGTTAAACCCGGCATCTTTCGCTCATTTTTAATGAGGATAACAATGATTGTGTTCTGCATCTCAATACTGGAATTTAAGCAAAATTTCGCCGAAACGAGACGGAATGTGTGCAAAAGGCCCGGTGTTTATCCCAACCCGAATCAATACGGCTAATGCCCTTCCTGGCACGGACGAAGGTTTGCCTGTGTCGTGTCGTCGGAAAAGTGACGCGGGTAACAGCATATTCGATGCGCTGTTACCGCCCGAGGGTATATCTCTTGATCTTGAAACGGAGCGCGTGGCTATACAGAGTAGGCCGGCTGATTTACGATAAATGCGTAACTAAACGATCCTGGAGGATAAAAATGGCAACCTTAGACGAACTGTTGGCGAAACGTACCCCAAAAAGCCGTATGAGAATCGCCGCCCGGGTCGAAGAAATTCGGCGCCAAATCACTCACGACAAGATTCGTGACGTTACATTGCCGAATGGGAAAAGCCTCGCAGTTTATGAATAAAGGAATTTGACACCGACAAAACCCCTTTCGATTCAGTAACATTGACGATATCGTTTGACTGCGTCTGGACATCCAGGCGTCGGGATTGGTCTCTTAAATACTACTCGTTGAAGACAAGAAGGCGCATCGGCGTCTTTTCGTCAGCATCCGGCCCTGGCTGCGATTTCTAATCGCTTCCTGACCTCAACCGTAAGCGTCACGCCTGCGCCGTCTTTTAATGACTTTCAGTTTTGGTGAAGATAGTGTCCATCATCTATTTTAATGGACGCAATTCACCGTGGATAAGCAACCCTCAACATCTTCTCGCCATCGCCTCAATTTTCCTCTGAAATTCAAAATTAGCTTCGTGGAACAGTCGCTTAAGCCTGGTGTTTCAATTGCTCAGTTGGCGCGGGCTAATGGTATCAACGACAATTTATTATTCAATTGGCGCCAGCTTTATCGCCAAGGCAAGTTTGGTGTTCATCCGAAGGTCGGCTCGGTAGAGGCCTCCGCTAGGTTCTCAATGCGACGGTGCAGATCGGCGAAATTGGCTGGGTGGTTTGCGTAGCTCATGCCGGAATCATTGGGATTCGCGGGCGAAGAGTGAAGAAATCGGTTTGTAGCCCAGATGTTTCAAGTTAGAAATACTACAGCTATTTTAGATATGTACAGGGTACATTAAATGACTTGATTGATTTACCCTGTACCCTGTACACTTACAATGCTTTAAAAGCCACGATAACGTCAGGGAGTGAGATGTACACTTTTATTGAGCTGCTCGGTTTCAGTAAACGGCGTCAAGGACTTTTGCCGGATGACGAGTTTCGGGCCTTCCAGGAGGTATTAATCGAAGATCCTGAAGCCGGAGACACAATCGCAGGGACTGGGGGATTTCGGAAAATCCGCTGGAGCCGTCCGGGTATGGGCAAGCGTGGTGGCATGCGTGTGATTTACTACAATTTGACGAGTAAAGGACGAATATATCTGGCTCTGGTATATCCCAAAAATGAGCAGGATGATTTAACGGAAGAGCAAAAGAAAGTTCTGAAGCAGTTATCCGATATGATCGTGTAACGTTGAGGTTCTGAAA
Organism: Sodalis sp. RH15; assembly: GCF_047324255.1. Classification (NCBI taxonomy): domain Bacteria; kingdom Pseudomonadati; phylum Pseudomonadota; class Gammaproteobacteria; order Enterobacterales; family Bruguierivoracaceae; genus Sodalis; species Sodalis sp. RH15. Next base: position 4,117,879 of record NZ_CP178738.1, on the reverse strand, counting down.
CTCCCATATGGGCGAACTATAAGGCCCAATGCGGCGTCAACGGGGGCGATGAGGTACAGATGAAAGACGAATTATTTGCCGATCTGCTGGCCAGTGCAGAAGAAATGGTAAGAATTGAAAAGGGGGAGCAGACACCGGAATCGGAGCATGTTCATACGTTTAGCCCGATTGATGTTAAAGCCATTCGTGAAGCGACTGGGTTGAAACAACAGGATTTTGCAGTCGCTGTTGGCGTCAGCTATGACCTTGTAAAAAGCTGGGAAACAAAACGGCGTCAGCCAACCGGTGCGCCGCGAAAGTTGTTGCTGCTGCTGCAGACCAACCCTTTTATTATCAACCAGCTTAAAGCTATTTAGTTCTGTGATGCGGTTGCGGCAGGAATAGCCGTTACCGGCTCTCCCCCGCACAGATCCTGACGTGCGCTGCTAACGCATCCGGCTCCTATTGCGGGTGTCTGGCGTAAAAGCGCTGCATAGGATAAGGATGGACGACTCTGGATTAGGGGAGCCAATGTTCTTTTTAAGGAAGAATGAGATCAGATCGGATTTGCTACACAAATGTCTCATTGTCAAATCATGTCGATATCTTAGCGTAAAATTTATATACGCATTGGATATGAGTAAGCGAACTGCGAGCTCACTTCAATTTTGCGGCGTTTACCGATTAAGATCATTGTTTGTTCAACGAGGTGATTACATAAATAATAATAATATCAGCATGTAACCTCATTTCCCTGTGACAATATCCCTTGCGGCTCAGTAGCGTTAACGGTATCATTCAACCGCGTCTGCACATTCAGGCGTCGGGATTGGTCTCCTGAATACTACTCGTTGTGGACATAAAGGCGCTTATGCGTCATTTTTGTCTGCGTCCGGCTCTGGCTGCGGTATCTTATCGCTTCCTTACCTCAATGGTGGGCTGGGCGGGGGCACCGCAAGGTGCGCCGGTAGCCAACGAGGCCGGTAAGACCAACTCCGTTCAGTCCACCACCCGCAAGATTGGTCTCTTTCGGTGGCGGTTATATCAATCACTCGTTGGAGGCTGCCTTTATGGCTACAATCCCCACCCAAAATCGCGCGTTATTTTCCAGCCCCCTCAGTTCAATCACGGATTTCACCGTGCTGGCCGATCACTGTGAGCAGTTCGCCGAAATATTGCTGGAAAGCAGCAATCCCGCTCAGCGGCAATTACTTTGCGCCAAGCTGGCCCACTGTCTGGCCCTGTTGCAGTCCACGATGGGAAATCCTATTCCGCCGCACTTGGTTGAAAGGCTAACAGTGGATGAGCCGCCGTCGAGCTCACCCCGCTTTGAGCCGGAATCCGATCTGCTGTGCGAATATTGTCAAGTCTTAGTGCGGCTGTTGACGGACCGGACGATATCGCAAGATATGGAACCAACCATTATCGGACTGCTGTTTGAGCTGGTGAACTATCTCGCGGATGAACTGCGGGCACCGCGTTGGATACGTACCGCCGATGGGGTAAAAATTATAGAAGAAGTGGAGGTGTCGAAGGAACACTGGATCCCCTGAAAATAACAACCCGCCTTAGGGGGCGTGAGGTTGCGGACAAACGTACTCGAAATCAACAAGGCGGGACAGAATGATAGAAGAGTGAACCTTACGCGCCATGGACCAAAACGCCCGGAGCGTTTAGCTACGATCTAATGTTCTGTCCCAACAGGAGGAAAACTGTGACTAGTAAGATAATTGAATCTCTACGAGAAGATATGGCCCTTTTGTATAAACTTGGCGCGATTGACAAGGCAACATTACGCGGATTCGACGAAATTTGTCCTGCGCCGGTGAAGGAGTCGCGTGCCGACGATAATACAAAAACCGTCCCTAAACCGCAGGATTAAGTAGAGCTTTATTGGATTGACTTTAGTGAACCACCCAGCCCGGCGGGCACAGCTATCGCCAGCCGGGTTTATTGCGGGGTAATAAGTGAGGTATCCGCATCTAGCCGGCCCTTAAGCAGGTCCGCGCGGGTATACACATGCTGAATCGGCGCAATAGTCAGCGCGATGCGCTCCAGCAGATCCTGGGTCGGCGCTTTTTTGCCCTGCATCACCAGCAGCAGCGGCAATAGCAGCACCGCCGACAGCTGGCCCGCCGACAGATGACGGATACGGGTACCGCGGGAATACTGCATCAGCAAAAACGACGTGCTGATGGTAAAGCCCAGCGCCAGCCCGGCAATCACTTCCGAAACCGAATGGGCATGCAAAATGACCCGCGACACGCCGATGGCCAGCGCCAGCAGATAACCAAAGGCCACCGCCGCCAGACGAAAGCGCCGGGACGCCCGGCTGGCCAGAATCCAGATCAACACCGGCCAGATGCTGGCGGATAACGCCGAATGACCGCTGAAGCCGGTAAAATCATAGGCGCGGCTGCCGATGCCCCAGCCCAAAAAGGCCAGCTTCGACACGATAACCACAGCCCCCGCCGAGCCTATCAGCAGCAGCCATTGCAGGCTGGTACGCCTGGTTTCCGCCTTCCAAAGCAGCAAAGCGACGATAATGACCGCGCAGGGCAGCAACAGCATGGTGTCGCCAAAAAAAGTCAGCCAATGCCAATTCATTCAATAACGCTCAGTCTGATTGTATGGGGATGATGAATAAAACTATGGTTATACTTTACGCAAGCGCGCGTGTTTGCTCCAGCTTGAATTATCTTAATTCTGTGACTTAACTCGCTGCAAAGCACAAAATACATGTTCCAGAGAAAGGGAACCCGCCGCAAACACTGGTATCGTTTTCACTGGCACTCTATAATTGCCGCGTCAAACGCGCCGCAAACGCGTATCCCTTCTCTTTTTTTACCAGGCCACTTATTGTATGACTGACAAGCCCCACCAGTGCGTTATTATCGGCATTGCCGGCGCATCTGCCTCTGGAAAAAGTCTCATTGCCAGCACGTTGTACCGCGAATTATGTGAACAGGTAGGGGACGAACACATCGGCATCATCCCCGAAGACAGCTATTATCAAGATCAAAGCCATATGATCATGAGCGAACGGGTAAAAACCAACTACGATCATCCCAGCTCCATGGATCATAATCTGCTGTTCCAGCACCTGCAGATGCTCAAGGCCGGCAAGGCCATCGAAATGCCGGTATACAGCTATCTGGAGCATACGCGCCGTCCGGAAACCCTGCACCTGGCGCCGAAAAAAGTGATTATTCTGGAAGGGATCCTGCTGCTCACCGATGTTCGCCTGCGAGAAGAGATGAATTTTTCCATTTTTGTCGATACCCCGCTGGATATCTGCCTGCTGCGGCGCATGAAACGCGATGTCAATGAACGCGGACGATCCATGGACACTGTGATGGAGCAGTACCAAAAGACCGTGCGCCCCATGTTCTTGCAATTTATCGAGCCTTCCAAGCAATATGCGGACATTATTGTCCCACGCGGCGGTAAAAACCGTATTGCCATCGATATACTGAAGGCCAAGATCAGTCAGTTTTTTGAATAAAACGCCCCACCCGCGCAACGGACGCCCGCGAGGATGACGGCCCCTTTTAGCGTCTTACGGAGAAACCCGCGATGAGACTGTGCGATCGAGACATAGAAGCCTGGCTGGACGATGGCCGGCTGGTAATCAGCCCCCGTCCTCCCCTGGAGCGCATTAACGGCGCCACGGTGGATGTCCGGCTCGGCAATCAGTTCAGGGTATTTCAGGGACACAATGCGGCTTTTATCGACCTGAGCGGCCCCAAGGATGAAGTGACCGCGGCGCTGGACCTGGTGATGAGCGATGAAATCGTCTTGCCCGAAGGGGGCGCGTTTTATCTGCACCCCGCCGAACTGGCCCTGGCGGTCACCCTGGAATCCGTCACGCTGCCGGATAACCTGGTGGGCTGGCTGGACGGCCGCTCGTCCCTGGCCCGGCTCGGTTTGATGGTGCATGTCACCGCCCATCGCATCGATCCCGGCTGGCAGGGTAGAATCGTGCTGGAGTTCTATAATTCAGGAAAGCTACCACTGGCTTTGCGCCCCGGGATGTTGATTGGGGCGCTGAGCTTCGAGCCCTTAAGCGGTCCGGCGGCGCGTCCGTACAATCGCCGCGAAGACGCCAAATACCGCAATCAACAGGGAGCCGTTGCCAGCCGTATCGATAAGGATTAATCCCGCCGGACGCAGGGTTAGGGCAGAGACAACAGATGGGGATTTCATGAAGAGATTACTGACTACGCTGGTCATACTGCTGGCGGTTCTGGTTGTCGGTATCACCGCGTTGGTGGTGCTGATCAACCCTAATGATTTTCGTCACTATATGGTCAGCAAGGTTAAACAGCGCAGCGGTTATACCCTGGCCCTTGACGGCGATCTGCGCTGGCATGTCTGGCCGCAGCTCAGCATCCTGGCCGGACATATGACGCTTACCGCGCCCGGAGCCAGCGTGGCGGTGGTAAGCGCGGAAAATATGCGCCTCGACGTCGAGCTTTGGCCTCTGCTGTCCCATCAGCTCGCCATCAAGCAGGTCATGCTGAAAGGGGCGGTTATCACCCTCACCCCCGACAGCTCCGCCCGCCGGCCGGAAAACGCCCCTATCGAGCCGGCCGACACCCCGAACCCGGTCAGCCAGCCGGGCTGGTCTTATGACATCGCCAGCCTGAAACTCACCGACAGCCTGATGATTTGGCAGCGGCAGCCCAACGAACAGATCAACCTGCGGGATTTAAACCTGGATGTAGAGCAAAGCGCCACCCGGCAGGCCGACATCACCTTTTCCAGCCGCATCAACCGCGACCAGCGGGATTTGACGGTATCCCTCAAAGGCAATGTGGATTTAAGCCATTATCCGCGCCAGATGACCGCCCGCCTCGACAGCGTTGACTACCAACTGCACGGTTCCGGACTGCCGGCGGACGGCATCAAGGGCGAAGGCAAACTCAGCGCCGACTATTCCCGCACCAACCAAACGCTGGAAATCAGCAATCTGACCCTCAGCGCCAATGACAGCCACCTCTCGGGCCAAGCCAGCGCCAAGATGGATGCGGTGCCGGTCTATCAGCTGGATTTGAATGCGCAGCATCTCAATCTGGACAACCTGATGGGCTTTACCCCGGACAACGCCGCCGACAATAACGGCCAGTCAGCGGTCCATCAAAGCAACGGCAGGCCGATCATCGTCTCCGCCATGGAGGTCCATAATCCGTCATTCCTCAACGCCTTCAACGGCCAGCTCAACCTGACGGCGGATCAGGTCATCTATCACGGTTTGAATATCACCAGCTTCAAGACCCAGGCGGACAATCGCCACGGCCACCTGTCCCTCAACACCCTGAACGGCAAGCTGGGGGAAGGGGAGTTTAACCTGCCCGGCACCGTCGATGTTACCGGACCGCAGCCCAAATTCGAACTGCATCCCGATATCAAACGGGTGGCGCTCGGACCGTTGATGCAGGCCTTCTCCTTGCCGCAGACCCTTACCGGCCTGCTGTCGGTGGAAGGGCAAATAACCGGCCGATCGCTCACCGCCGATGATTTTGCGCAGAACTGGCAGGGCTCCGGCCGCATGGCGCTGGACAATGCCCGACTGGAAGGGCTGAATATCCAGCAGCTGATTCAGCGGGCGGTTGCGCGCAGCAACAGCAGCGTCAGCGCGCAGCAGCGCACGGAAAATTATTCCGAAGTGAAACAGCTCACCGCCCAGGCCACCTTGAACCACGGCAGCCTGCAGTTGGACAACCTGGCGGGTGACTCCGACCTGCTAGCCCTCAGCGGCAACGGGACGCTCAATCTGCCGGGCCGGCAGTGCGACGTGAACCTGAATATCAGGGTACTGCAAGGCTGGCAGGGCGATCCGCAAACGGTGGCGGCCCTGGTGGCCACCCCCATCCCGCTGCGCGTCTACGGCCCCTGGGATGCCCTTAGCTATCAGCTGCATGTGGATCAGCTTATCCGCAAACAGCTCGAGTATGAAGTGAAGCGCCGCCTCAACGACTGGGCGCAGAAAAACCAGAACCACCCGCAAAACAAAAATGTCCAGAAGCTGCTGGAGAAGCTATAACGCGGGTATCCGCCCACAGTGTCACAGCTCGACCATATCACCCGGCAATCAGCGTATCGCCGGGTGATAAATTTTATCCCCCGCAGGCTGTGCCGAAGATAAAGGTAGCGGCATGCCCATCGCGACAGCTTACACTTCGTACTCCGCTTCGCTCACCGGCGTAATCAGCACCTTCAAAATCCGGTGGCTCTCCACTTCCAGGATGTCGAACAGGTAATTATCGATAGAAATCCGGTCCCCCACCTGGGGAATGGTTTGGCTATGCTCCATCAATAATCCCGCCAGGGTGTGATACTCCCGCCGTTCGGCCAGGGAAATATCGATATACCCCGCCAAATCCTCCAGCGGCAGGTAGCCGTTGACAATCAGCGTACCGTCGTCGTGCTGCCGTATATCATGGCGGGGATCCATCTCCTCATTTTCCAGCGGCAGGTTGCCGGCAATGGTCTCCATGATATCGCTCAGGGTGATAATCCCCTCCACCGAACCGAACTCATCGACGATAAAGGCAAAATGGGTATGGGCCTCGCGGAACTGCTCAAGGGCCAGCAACAGCGACAACTGCTCATGAAACACCAACGGCTGGCGGATCAGCGAGCGGATATCCAACGGCTCTTGACGCAGCTGCTGGGTCAATAGATCAATCACATGTACCACCCCCAGCGGCTCATTGGACGCCGAATCCTCGGTAATCACCAGCCGGGTGTGCTGGTTGTTTTCCAGCAGGGAAACGATTTTATCCGGCGGATCCCGCAAATCGATATGCTCGATATCATGGCGAGAGGTCATCACGCTGCTGACGGTGCGCTGTGCCATGCCCAGTACCCGCTCAATCATGCGCCGCTCCTGCTCATTGAAGACCTCCTGGCCTTCTCCCTCGTTATCGGCGATTAACGACGATGACTGGGCATCCAGCTCCGCTTCCTCATGCTTACCGTTCAGCATACGCAATACCGCCTCGGCAGTACGCTTGCGCAACGGCACCGAGGAAGATAAAAAGCGCCGCCGGTTGAACTGCGCCAGCTGATTAAGACATTCAATCCCGATGGAGAATCCGATGGCGGCATACAGATAACCCTTCGGAATAGAGTAACCGAAGCCGTCCGCCACCAGGCTAAAGCCAATCATCAGCAAAAAGCTCAAACAGAGGATAACAATGGTGGGATGAGCATTGATAAAGCGGGTCAGGGCCTTGCTGGCCAGCATCATCACGCCAATGGCCACCACCACCGCCACCATCATCACCGCCAGATGATCCACCATGCCCACGGCGGTAATCACCGAATCCAGGGAAAATACCGCATCCAGAATAACGATCTGAACCACCACCGGCCAGAATCGCGCTCCTTTGCGCTCCGATTCTGATTCTTCGTCACTGCCCTCAAGCCGGTCATTAAGCTCCATGGTGGCTTTGAAGATAAGAAAGATACCTCCGGCCAGCATGATCAGGTCACGCGGGCTAAAGGGGTGCCCCAGGGCGCTAAACAGGGGAGATGTCAAAGAGACCAGCCACGACATGGACGCCAGCAGCAATAACCGCATCACCAGCGCCAGGGCCAATCCCACTAATCTGGCGCGATCGCGCTGACCCGCGGGCAGCTTCTCCGCCAGAATGGCGATAAACACCAGGTTGTCGATGCCCAACACCAGCTCCAGCACTATCAGCGTTGCCAGACCGGCCCACATTGTCGGATCAGCGATCCATTCCATAATCGGCGTTTTACCTTATGTATTAGCGGTTCAGAAGGGAATGATGGGAGTTAACCGGAGAAAACTCAATAATTGCTTAATCAAAATTGGGTATTTTTTAATCGATTTTGATCACTATGAAAGGCTAATGACAAAATAATTAAGTTCATTTATTGATTTGTAACTCGCTACAATTAAATCTTAGTGAATGGTTTGTATATTAATCATTCTAAACTTGAATTAAAAAAAACCTTAATCCACATTGGCCTTTAACAGGCCACAGGAAGGGATATAATAAGTTTTTGTTATTTTTCAAGGAGGTCCGGCAATAAACGCCCACTTTTTGTAAGTAAAACACCATTCTGCGCCAGTCACTTCTACCGAAACGGGTAGTCTTATTCCTAAAACTCAGGGCAGTGGACATGGAAACCTTGTAAAGAGATAATTAATAATTAGTATAACAATGATGAGGCATATGTTGTGCCAATACTGTCTTTTTTGAATAAAAAAACGCTAAGGCAGATTGGATTTGTGACAAAGCTAACATTGTGATGGTGTTACAGCCTATAGCAAAGCAACAACTAAAGGCAGTTTTGTGAGAGATGAAGAAGTGCGCATTGGTTGCTGCAAGCCAAGGGCGGTAGCGTGCCTCGGCATAATTCACGCGCACTGAAGTGTACAAGCCTGAATCGGCTTGCTGCAATTGCACACCAAGTCTGCTCATCTTTGGCAGGCCGGCATGATGTGTCGCACATCACAGCCAAACCGCTTCATAGCCTTTTAAAATTATAATCGGTGTTTGAGCGGACGCGCTGAACCGTCCTCATTAAGTTATGTCGCAATCGCAGTGACGGCCGGCCAAAGTCAATCCATAACTAAAGCTTCACTCCTACCTACCGATAATACTTCCGCCAAGCGCTGCCGTGCTTGAGCGCTAGATCAAACAGGATCATAATGATAAGTTCTATAGTTGTATTTTTCAGCTATATTTGCTCAAGTAGTTCTATCTTTACAGTGGATGACGTTCTTAAGAGATGTGAGGCGATGACACGGAACAACCCTTGCAACCGAAGTACCTGGACACATAGCGCGATGTTTTGGGACCTTTTTGGCACTAACCCCCTTTCGGAAGGCGGTATCAAAGACATGGATACGCTTTTTAGCCGAGCAACAACGAGAGTGACGATAACTCAATGATGAAAACAAAACTTAAGTTGATGCCGCTTTTGGTGTCTCTGAGCATGATCAGTGGCTGTACGGTTGTTCCGGGTATGAATTTGACGACAAGTGGCAAAACGGTGATAAAGCAAGACGATTCGAACATAGATATTAGCCGTTTTGTTAATGTTTTCCCATTAACGCCAAAACTGGTTGAAGATATGCGAGCGAAACCGAATATCGCCAAAGCAAATGCCTCACTCGAACAACAAATACAACAGTATGAATATCGGATTGGCGCGGGAGATGTACTTACGATCACTGTATATGATCATCCTGAATTGACTACCCCAGCTGGAACATATCGTAGTGCTAGCGATGCAGGGAATTGGGTTCATTCGGATGGCACAATATTTTATCCCTACATAGGAAGGGTTGCTGTAGCTGGCAGAACTATTAGCCAAGTGCGGGATGAAATCTCGAATAGACTAGCACAATATATCGAAAGTCCCCAAGTGGACGTGAGTATTGCCACCTTTAGATCTCAGAGAGCTTATGTTACAGGTGAGGTTTTGAAATCTGGTCCACAACCGATTACGAATGTTCCTTTGACCGTGCTAGATGCCATTAATAATGCAGGGGGTCTAACTGTAGACGCAGATTGGCGTGATATTATCTTAACCCATGACGGAAAGGAACAATCTATCTCGTTACAAGCACTAATGCAAAACGGGGATTTGACTCAAAATCATTTACTTTACCCGAGTGATATTCTTTTTATTCCAAGAAATGATGATTTGAAAGTGTTTGTCATGGGTGAAGTTAATAAGCAAGCAACGCTCAAAATGGATCGAAGTGGTATGACATTAACGGAAGCATTGGGTAATGCAGAGGGTGTAAATCAGATTACAGCTGACGCTACGGGTATATTTGTGATCAGGCCGTTACGAGGTAAGCAAGGAGGCAAAATTGCTAATATATACCAGTTGGACACAGCAGATGCTACCGCTCTTGTAATTGGAACAGAATTTCAACTACAGCCTTACGACGTAGTATATGTGACCACGGCTCCAGTGGCTCGCTGGAATCGCGTAATATCGCAACTTGTACCTACCATATCAGGAGTTAACAACATAAGTGACACTGCTAATAGGTGAAAAAATGTTTGATTCTATATTAGTAGTTTGTGTAGGGAATATATGCCGCTCCCCGGTGGGTGAAAGAATATTGAAAAATTATCTTTCATATAAAATTGTTGAATCAGCAGGGTTAAATGCAGTAGCTGGTCACAGTGCTGACGACACAGCGCAAAGAGTAGCTCAACAACATGGCATTTCACTTGAAGGTCACATTGCGAGACAAGTTACATTCGAAATGTGTAAAAGGAATGACCTGATTTTAGTAATGGAAAAAAAACATTTAGCTTCTCTTTGTAATTTATTTCCAGAGATACGTGGTAAAACGATGCTATTTGGACATTGGGATAAAGATGTAGAAATCTATGATCCCTATCGAAAAAACCAGGAAGTTTTTGAAGCTGTTTTTAATATGTTAGATAAATCAGCATATCAATGGGCCAAAGTGTTGGGCAAATAGTTGGGAAAACTAATGTCAGAAAAACAAACAATAACGACTGCGAGCAACGATAACAACAATGTATTCGATACCGCTAGATTGATTGGTACATTGATTGACAATAGCTGGCTAATAATTGGGGTAACCTCATTATTTGCGTTAGTAGCTATTCTATATTCAATTTTTGCGCAGCCTATGTATCAAGCTGATTCGCTAGTGCAGGTTGAAAAAAATACAAGCACTTCTTTAATAACAAATATAGCTGAAATGCTTCCAAATAATCAGCCTGAATCTACTACAGAAATTGAATTAATCCAGTCTAGGATGATTCTTGGTAAAACCATAAAAGATTTAGGACTTGAAACCACAATCAGCGAGAAATATTTCCCCGTTATTGGTAAAGGATTAGCGCGTATCTTAAATAAAGAGCCAGCAAACCTAGTATTGAGTAATTTTGATGTCGACCCATCCTTATATGGACAGCCATTCATACTTAAGGTTAAAGATAGCGAAAATTTTACCTTGGAATCTCCTAACGGCACTATTGTTAATGGGAAACTGGGGCAAAAAAATCAAAATTCTGAATATAATATACTTGTTACTGGAATAAAAGCGGATTCTGGGACAGAATTCGAAATAGTAAGAAATTCTGAGCTTTCACAATATAACAATTTGCTTAACTCACTCACAGTACAAGATAAGGGAAAAGATACTGGAGTACTTACGCTGAGTTTAATTGGCGATAACAAAGATCAAGTACAACGAGTACTTAACAGTATTACGACTAATTATTTAATGCAAAATATTGAGAGAAAATCAGAAGAAGCAGCGAAAAGTTTAAGCTTTTTGAAACAACAACTACCAATCGTCCGAAGTAATCTTGATGAAGCTGAAAATAAATTAAATTTATTCAGGCAGCAAAACGATTCAGTGGACGTACCCCTCGAAGCAAAATCAATTTTAGATACCATTGCAGCTACTGATGCACAACTTAATGAATTAACTTTCAAGGAGGCAGAAATTTCACAGTTGTACACAAAGGAACATCCGGCATATAAAGCGTTGCTTGAGAAAAGACAGACATTAGAAGATGAGAAAGAAAAATTAAATCAACGTGTTAACCATATGCCAAAGACTCAACAGGAAATAATAAAACTAACAAGAGATGTTGAGTCTGGACAGGCAATTTATATGCAACTGCTTAATAAGCAATCCGAATTAAGCATTAATAAAGCTAGCACCGTTGGCAATGTTCGTATTGTTGATCCTGCAATGACAGATCCGTCTCCGGTTAAGCCAAAGAAAACTCTAATAATTTTAATAACGACTTTATTAGGTGCTATATTATCAATTACTTTTGTTTTAATAAAGAGCATATTACACCGTGGTATAGAAAGTCCTGATGCTTTGGAAGAAAGGGGGATTAGTGTATATGCTAGTATTCCTTTATCCGAATGGCAAAAGAGTAAAGACAACGATTTGTTTTTGAGTCGACATAGGGTAAAAAGCAATACCAGAACAGTTGAATTGCTAGCCGTAGGAAATCCGACGGACCTTGCTATGGAAGCAATCAGAAGTTTAAGAACTAGTATTCATTTTGCCTTAGTTGAGGCAAAAAATAATGTCATTCTAATTTCAGGGGCGAGTCCTGCTAGCGGAAAAACTTTTGTTTGCATGAATTTAGCTGCTGTAATTGCACAAAGCCAAAAAAAGATCCTTTTCATTGATGCTGACATGAGAAAAGGTTATTCGCATGAATTATTAAGCATTAAAAATGATAAGGGTTTGTCAGAAATTCTTTCAGGACAAAGTGATTACGTTACAGCAATCAAAGAAACAACAATCGAAGGATTGAATTTCATTTCTAGGGGCTCTATTCCTCCAAATCCTTCAGAGCTGTTAATGAGAAAAAACTTTAAAGACCTTTTGGATTGGGCTAGCGCAAATTACGAAATAGTATTGATTGATACACCCCCAATTTTAGCTGTCACTGACGCATCTATTATTTCAAGGTACGTTGGCACCTCACTATTAGTAGCTAGATTTGGAGTTAATACAATAAAGGAGATGGAAGTATGTATTCGAAGATTTGAAACTACTGGCACCCAAATCAAAGGTGTTATTTTGAACGCGATCGAGAAGAAAGCCAGTAGCTATTATGGTGAATATGGCTATTACCATTATACATACGACTCAAAAAAAGAGTAACTTTGGATACATTAGGGTTAGAAGTGAAACGAGTAATTTGAATATCACAACATAGATTATTGTATTGGACTGGAGCAAAGAGTGTCTGAACCTTTTTTTTCTATTGTTATTCCTACTTATAAATCTTCGAAAACAATTGCGAGGACACTGAAATCTATTCAAAAACAAACAACGCAGGATTTTGAGATTATCGTCGTAGATGATGCCTCGGATGATTTTTTATCTTTAGCTCAAGTGATAGAAGATTTTAGAAAATTTAATTTGGATATAAAGATTCATCATTTCGAGGAAAATAAAAATGGAGCGGCGGCACGTAATTATGGAATTAAAAAATCCTCAGGAAAATATATTGCATTTCTCGATTCTGACGATGAATGGGCACGTGATAAGCTGTTAAAATATAAAGACATTATATTAAAAGAAAAAACAGACAAAAAAATATATTACAGTCAAATTGAAATTATCTCCGATGGAAAAAAAAGTAATCGCATTTTACCAAAACATCCGATAAGAGACGGTCAATCTGCTGCGTTGTACATGTTTGGCTATGCGGGAATGATCCAAACTAGCACGATTGTTTTGAAAAGAGAATATGCATTAAGTATTCTCTTTAATGAAAATTATAGACGACACCAAGATTTAGATTTTTGCGTTAGGGCGAGCGTTTTGGGTTTCGATTTCATAATGATTAATGAGTCTTTATCCATTTATCATGTCAGTCATAATGTTAATATCTCAGTAAAAAAAGAGTCTATAAGCTATTCAAAATTTTGGGTTAAAGATATGAAGGGATACCTGACGGAAAGAGAGATTTCCTGTTTTAATGCTTATATTTTACCGTTTAAGTATCTAAATGAAGGTGATAAAATAGGCGCATTAAAAACGTTACTTTTGAATGCGCCTAAAGCCGGGATGAAAATATTTTTATTTAATTTGAAAAATAAATTGAACAGATTTTTAGAATGATTCAAATGACATAAATTTATGCATAATCTCTTCGTACATAATTAATAATATTGGTTATCTTGAGATGCAGACTATATTTTATTTGTCATTCACAACTATATCAATAATTTCTATTATATTTATAATATTAAAAAATGCGAAATCTGAAAGCTATTATAATGATATTTTGATTTTCCCTGTGATCTATTGTTTCTTCTTTACTATTATTTTAGCATATAATAAAGAAATATTTTCCGACTCACTAGACTACGCAAATTACTTTAGCAAATTAGTAAATTGGAGCTTTGTACAAGCATACAACGATCCGTATAGTATTGGTTATATGCCAGGTTTCAAAATTTTATCGTGGATATTAGCTCATACAGTATCAAATGTTCATTTTTATTTTTCATTTATATCAGGGCTGATATTTATAATGGTAGCAGTTGGTTGCGTGAGAACACTTGGTCTAGCTTATGGTTCAATAGCAATTATTTCTTATACAATGTATCCCTACTTCTCTTCATATACTGCTTTAGGAATTAGGCAAGGACTAGCGTTGGGTGCTATGTTGATTTTTTTTAGTTACATTATTGAAAAGAAGAAAACACATAGTCTAATATGGTTATTTATTGCTGTTATGTTTCATAATACAGCAATAGTCCTTTTGGCCCTATATATACCGATATTCCTTCATATTAACCAAAATAAATTATCAAAAATAGTAGGATTGGCATGGCTTTTTACACTAATCTTATCGTTTGCAAACGTATTTGAGAAATTGATAGCAGGTTATGTAAATGTCTATACATTAGATGTTCGCTATCAGTTATATTTCAATCAATCAGCGGATTATGTTGTTGGCTTTCGACCTGATTTTGTTTTATTTTCTCTTTTTCCATATCTATTGTATAGACTATCAAATAAAAAAATGAGGGGTGATGATCAAGTAAAAACACTATTGGTTTCCTTTTATACATTAAATTGTTTAATGAATATATTTTCATTTATGCCATATTATGATCGTTTCGCTGCATACTCGTGGTTTCTCATACCAATATTTATCGCATTACTTGCTAAGAAAGGGAATAGTCGTAATATATTTAACACTTTGCTAATGATATTATTACCTGCATCGAATATACTATTATTCATTATATATAATTCAAAATGGTATTTCGGGACTCCTTAAATTAAAGATAAAACAATGAACAAAAAATACGCAATATTAATTCCCACATATAATTCTTCGCTTTCAGACATATTGAAAACATTTTCAACTTTGCCAAGAGATGCAAATATATTCATTATTGACGATGGAAGCAAAATTAGCTTTAGAGATGAAACCGGGAATGAGCTTAACCAGTATTCAAATCTAGTAATTATACGTTCTGAAGAGAATGTTGGTATAGAAAATGCCCTGAATATAGGTCTTGTACAAATAATAAAAGAGTATGAATATGTCGCCAGGTTAGATATAGGCGATATATCTCATATTGATAGATTTGAAACTCAAGTAAAATATTTGAATGAGCATCCAGATGTAGTGATTGTAGGAACATGGGCAGAATTTATAACGCAAGATGGTAAATTCTTATTTATAAATAAAACACCCGTAGATTACCGAAATATTTCCAATCAGATGTTTATAAATAATGCCTTCGTTCATCCTTCAGTAATGATGCGTTGTTCAGCTTTATATAAAGCTGGCCTGTATAGCCAATCTTTTCAGGCATGTGAAGATTATGACCTTTTTTTTAGACTACTTAAATATGGGAAAGGGCATAACATACCTAAGGTTTTGTTAAAATATGAAGTAAATTACTCGAGCATTTCATCTAATAAGAGAAGAGTGCAAGTTTATAATAGGTTGAAAATTATAATTAATAATTTTGAGATTTACCGACGCGGAATTTATCCCTATTATGGCATCTTACGAGCATCTGTTTTTTTACTTGTTGGGCGCAAAACAACAATGTTCATCAGAAGTTTAATAAGGAAGCAGGGGAAATGAAAGTACTTCATGTGGCTGAAACCATAAAAGGTGGCGTCGCAACAGTTATGAGGCAATTGGTTACATCACAACTTGCTGACAAAGATTTGACAAACGTTAAATGTTTAATACCAAAACAACAAGTTTCAGAGCTAGAGGGAATAAATCAAAATAATATATATTTTTATAATAGGACCGGACGTAATTTTTCCTCACTGATTCGTTTAACAATCAATTTCATAAAAGTATTATTAACTTATAAACCTGAAATCATTCATTTGCATAGTACTTTTTCAGGAGCAATATGCCGTATAGTATTATTTTTCGCACGTCCAATTTATAGACCAAAAATAATCTATTGTCCACATGGGTTTAGCTTTTTGATGAAAAATACTGAGCTAAAAAATAAAATATATATCAATATAGAAAAGTACTTGTCTTTTATTACCGAAAAAATAATATGTGTTAGTCAATTTGAAGCTGAAGCTGCAAAGCGAGCAGGTCTTGATCCAAAAAAAATTGTACTCATATATAATGGCATAAAGCCAGTATTTTATGAAAAAAATTATAATGATGATTTCGCATTAAATTTGTTGTTTATAGGACGATTGGATTTTCAAAAGGGGATTGATATTCTTGAAAAGGCTATGCAACTACTTCCGGAAGATAAATTTAAACTTATTATTATTGGTGATAGTGAAAATGGAAAAAGAGAGAAGCTCATTAAAAAAAATATAATATATAAAGGATGGCTAAAAAATAGCGAAATCGTTGAGTACCTTCAGCAGGCTGATGCTCTTGTGATACCAAGTCGTTGGGAAGGATTTGCAATGGTACCCTTAGAAGCGATGAATTATTCTTTGCCTATAATAGCTAGTGATTCGACGTCATTAATAGAAGTGGTTAAAGAAAATGAAACAGGGCTTTTCTTTGAAAATGAAAATGAAAATTCTCTTGCCTCAATAATTCTAAGTCTTGATAAAAGAAAATTGCAACAATTTGGAAAGGCTGGCAATAATTTTTTCCTGAAAAATTTTACAGATGATCGAATGATTGACTTAACAAATCAACTTTATAAAATCAATTAAAAGAAATGAACATTGCTCATGAAATAAAGATAAATTTACATATCGCCAATAAATAAAATGGCAATTTATAGATGTTTGTATATCAGTTAATAGCTTGACTACATTTTGAGATAATATTTATTTTATAGCTTTAAGTTTAGTGATTTTACTTTATAAATATTCAAATTTCTCAATAAAAATTTTTTTGATAAATCTATTTTACTCTATCTTCAAAACTAAACAATTGGAGAAGAACATGTTTCTGTTTAAGAAACCATCAGTATTAATAAAACGGCGCCTATTTTTATTAAATTTATCAAAGAAATTAGGGCTTCTTTTTATAGGTAATTCTCTAATTACAGATAATGTGTATGGAGAAAACAAGGTTCAATCCGTAAGTAAAGGCTTACCAGAGACTTTCGAACAACAAAAAACTGCACATACATCGGGATTTCAAGATCAGGATGTTATTAAGGAAAAATTAATTGATTTACAAATTGAAAATATACTAAAACAGCCTGATGGCTACAAATATATTGGAGGATGTAACACCGTTGAGGAACTTAAAAGCATTGAACCTTTGTATCATGGGCAAAAAATACTCCTAAACAATAATAGCTATCCAAGTAGTCAAGGAAAGATAATCCCGACATTTGAAGGCGTCAGTGAAATGTGGCATGACAGCAATGACACTGTTACTAAAGGGGATGATATTTTAAGTTTCGTAACTTTATCAGGCAAACGATGGAAAAGAACTGAGCGACACTGTATTGATTTTAATTGGTGTGATTTTGGCGATGTAGATAAAAGTATTCCTTTACAAAGAGCTATTGATCTTATTCTTGCGATTGCGAATAAAACAGGTAAAGCATATGAATTACCATTTATTAATATCAAAGCTGGCTCATATGCGATGCTTTCAACGGTAGTACTATATCCTTTTATACAAATAAAATCATTAGGTAGTGTCACGTTCGATTTTTCTCGCGCAAAAAATATTAATATTGGGTTTTCGATCAATACCGAAATTCAATTAGCTCAGGATTTCCTGAAAATGCCAGGAAATTCTGCCCCTTGCCTTAATGGGCTGAACGGTGTGATAACAATCGTTGGGGAAGGCCGGAAAACTTCAAATGCAGCTGCTCTTTCTATCGGTAATACGCAAAGCTCTAAGTCTCCATGTAGGGATGTAAAAACAAATAATGTTGTGATCAGTGGATGGAGAATTGCTCATCTTTATCAAAATTTTGATACATTTTTAATTAGCCACCGTGATTGTAGATTAGAGTCAAATAAATATAATATCGTAACATCTGGTATTAATAATAATAGTGGCGAAAAGATTTCGTACGATGGGTGCGTCATTGCAGGTAGTGGATTAAGTAATATATATATCAATTCAGCTGGTTTTGACTTTAATTTTATAAATTGTAGCTTTGATTTTACGGGTCAAGATATTATTTTTATTGGCGTTAAAGCAGGGTATCAATGTATAAGATTCATGGCCTGCCATTTTGAACAATGGGATGGCTATATAATAAACTGCAAAAATAGAAATAATAATATAACAGTTATGATTTCGAATGCTATTATCCTTCCTCGTGCCAATGATCATAATGTTTTAAATTCTCCCTCTCGTCCACTTTTCAAGTTAAAAGATGGAGTTACAGTTTCTCTAAAAGATTTCGAAATAAGACATGAATATCCGGCTATTAATGAAAAAATTTCAATGACTTGCGATGAGGAAGGCGAGTTTCAAGCGAGTGGATATGCCAAGGATCCTTATCCGCAAATACCAAATACTTCTTATAATGTGTTCGAGAATTTAAAAATTTGGAATGAAAAAGTAAGGAATTTTGATGAGTATATTAATAATAAAAAATGGAAAATAACTTGTAATAATACAAATTGGAATACTACCTCTAGTAATGGTTTTTTAGAAATCATCCCAGAGAATAAAACAAAAGCTGGGAAAACAGGAGATTTATTTTGTATTATTCAAAATGAAAGCTTTATTTCAGTTAATCCAAATTCAATTGTCAGCTTATGGTGCTGCCTTAGAACCGATGAAATTGAAAATGCTCCAAAAATCACGATTCAGTTGGAATGCTATGATATTAATAAGGAGTCATTAAATTACAACCAAATTTTTTCTTTTGACTATAAAGATGTTTATAACAATAAAAAGATGAACAATTTTTATAAAAATAAAAATTCACCCATAGCTAGCACTGTTGGTAGACGTAGAATTAAGTCAAATACAAATTTTATAAAATATTCAATTAAAATTGAACGAATAACCTCAACTGTATCAGTAAACGAGCTAGGGTTTGCTATTTTTTAACTAAGCTATTTTAAGGTAACAAAATGAGAATTGGTCTATCGCGTTGCAAATACCCGGAGGTTAGGTGTATTGTTAACAAGGAAAGTATTAATGATACATACATTAATTTTGAGAAATTAAATTTATCATATTATATTAATAAATTTAAATCGTTTTTTTTTAAAAAAAATGTGACACATTATTTTTTTAAACCTTTTTTTTTTGAGTCTAAGCATATTGATATATTTCATTTCGTTAATGATATCACAGATGCAAAAGTTAGATGGGTAAGTACTTTTGAAACAATGATCCCCAGAACTGATGCATTGTTGAATGAACATCGCAAAGCTAATGGCGAAATTAGCTATAAATATGAATCAAGTATAGAAACTTTCGTTGAGTTAATGGCTAGTAACTTTTGTCTAAAAATTATAGCGTTGTCTTCTAATTCTTATAATATTCAATGTGCATTTTTGAAAGCGTACCCGAAATATTTTGAATCAATTATTTCGAAAATGGAAATTTTACAGCCACCCCAGAAATTATTAGTGAATTACATTTCTGAGAAAAAGTTACCACTGAATAAAATTAGATTTATTTTTATTGGTCGTGATTTCTACAGGAAGGGGGGAGCTGAAATTGTATATGCATTTGATTCTCTCATTAAAGCAAAAAGCCTAGACCAAGAAAAAATAGAATTAATACTTGTAGGGGATTTGTCAAGAACAAATAATTATGTTTTCAATGCAAATCAGTTAGAAGAAGAGGAATTACTAGGCATCTCTTCAATGATCAATAATACAGATTATATAAAACATTATAATTTTTTAGATAATGAGAAAATAATAAATCTTATCAAATGTTCCCATGTCGGTTTATTACCAACATGGGGAGATACGTTCGGTTATTCTGTACTTGAGATGCAAGCGGCTGGATGTCCTGTAATTACCACTGATGTGCGGGCGCTTCAAGAAATCAACAATAATAATGTTGGATGGTTAATTAGTACAAAGAAAAATATATTTAATGAAATCGTAATTCAAAATGCTGATGAATTGTTAGTGTATAAACACAGTATAATAAGACAGTTAAAAAAAATAATATTAGAAATTTATCATGAACCATTTATCATTAATGAAAAAGCAACTGCATCCATTGAGCGTATCCGGAAAGATCATAACCCTAAAAAATATTTTGAAAAACTACAAACATTTTATATGTCTTAAAAAACTTTTAATAATTTATGTAAATGTCACTCATTAAAATAAATATATAACGTTCGACGCACTAAAAAATCACATCGTTTTGATAAATTTAATTTTTGTAAAGGAAAAAAGATGCAAGATCCGCATGCTATCAATTGCAGTATACTTGTAGTGGTATACAACAAAAGCTTAGAACAGTCTAATACATTGAAAAGCATGATGAGTTTTAAATTTAAACATGTAAATCTTTTTGTTTTAAATAACGGTCCTTGCGAGGTGAAATTTGAAAAAAGTTTCGAATCGTTTTTGAATAATCTATTTGATTCAGTTGTGTTGTGCAATCAAATTGATAATATGCCTCTAAGTATAGCTTATAATAGATTTATTGAATTGTACCCAAAATCTAAAAAATTCGTTATTCTTGATGATGACACTATCTTAACTCAATCTTTTATAGATCTCATCTCTTTAGAAGATGATGATTGTGATCTTAGACTTCCGCGCATTACATCTTTAGATTCTGATATTGTTCACTACCCAGTCATGGATGACATCGCTGTTACATATGATTGCGAATTAAGTATTAGTAAAACAATTTCCATTGGATCAGGTTTAGTAATATCTAGTAGCCTTATTGAAAAATTTTATAAGAAAAAATTAAAACCATTTGACGAACATTTTGCTCTTTATGGTGTAGATTTCAGTTTTTTTAGAAGGACTTGGCGTCTCAGAGAACAAGGTGAGCTTTTTAAAGTTTATTGTACATCTGTTCTTTATCATTCCTTATCTAGGGTAGAAGGGGATATAAGTACTAACCGTATACGCGAACGTTTATATGATATTGCCCTGCAAGCTAGACATTATCCTTCTTTTAATCACTATGAAATATTCTTTAAAAATTTAATTAAATATACTATAATTGGTAAATTTTCTTTTGTTTTTTTGATATTAAAAATATATTTTTTGGGCTTTCATCCAAGATGTATTAAGTATAGAAATTTCTAATTCCGATTAATTAACGTGATTATTTTATATTTTTATTATATCTTGATTAGGAGTTTTAAATGGGGAAAAAATGGGTAACAATATTTGAAAGATACGAAGATTTCCATTTTAAAAAGGACGTTGGACAAATACCTTATCACGCAAATGTGATTTTGAATTATGAAGTTGAACTTTGGCATTTGGGGAAATATAACTCCTTAACAGATCTCAATAGCTTTAAGATTCGATGCATCAAAGATGGAAATACAATTTTTTCGTTAAACTTGCCCATTATTTTTAGATTAGTTAAAGAAGCAAAAAAAATTGATGTTTTGACGCTATTTCATTTTAGAAAATATTCATTGATATATGCCTCGATATTTAAGTTTTTAAATCCAACAGGATTTGTAATGATTAAATGCGATGCTAATAATTATGAAATGCCTTTTCTAAACCAGAGTAAAATATTCGAAAGAGTTATAAAATTTTTTGCAAAAAAAATTGATTTGTTATTGATTGAGCATTTATCTATTTTGTCATTTTTTAATCAATATGCATTCAAGACATTTTATATGCCTAATGGTGTAAGTGCGGAATTATACAATTATGCTGGAAGTACATTAGTTTGCAAAAGTCGATCAGTGGCTGAAATAATATTTGTTGGCAAATGTGGTGATCCAAGAAAAAACGCAGAACTGATAATTCGAACTTTGGCAGATCTTCCTCATGGTTTAAAGTGGCGTGCTAGATTCTACGGAGGGCAAACAAAAGAATTTGATAATTTCATTGAGATCTATCGTAAAAAACCATTCGATTTCATTAATAAAATTGAATTCATGGGTTTTATTTCAGATGCTCAAATACTTGCAAAGGCATATGCTGAATCTCATATTTTTTTGATGACATCTCATTCTGAAGGATATCCTTTATCCATGATTGAGGCTTGTTGGTTGGGATGTATGCCAATTCTTTCAGATAGAAGTGGTGGAGATGATTTAGTCGCATGCTCTGATGGATATATCTACAAAAATGAGGCTAGTCTTTTGTCTATTCTCTTAAAATCAATACAAGAGATTGAGAGTACCATTGACAAAGGAAAAAGGTGTCAAAAATATGTCAGCCAAAATAATGACTGGCGGATCAATATCAAAAAACTTGGTGACATAATTAATAATGAGTAAGTCGATCGTTGGAACTGCCTCTATTTATGCCATTGGCTCATTAATAACTCAGGCTTTAAATTTTTTAGCCCAGATAGTCCTTATGCGAAGTCTCAGCCTTGCGGATTATGGTTATTATGGACTTTCCTTTGAAGTGTTAATTTTATTGCAAATGGTGGTTGGAGGAGCCTTTCGGAATTTTTATTTGCAATTGTTTAGGAACGAAAGTGCCGATGTGAATAACTTAACTTACTATCAGATTTCGAATGGTAGTCTTTACATAGGTTTGTTCAGCATTTTATTATATTTTCTCTATGGTGTAGGCTTTATTATAAGTATTTCTTTAACACTATCGTTTATTTTGACGTCATTGTCTCTCCCGCTACAAACAAAGATGTTGGCAGATAATAGAAGAGTAGTTCTAATTGTCAAAGATATTCTTACATCTGTCGTTTCAGTGATGACAATTTTCGTGACTGTTAAATTAATGCGGCTTCCAGTGACACAGGTCGTAATTGTGCAATTAATTCCCGCTGTCTTTGTTTCTTTGACATATATATATAGATACCAAAAAAATATTTTTAAAGAATTTACATTAAATGCTTTTTACAAATATGCAAAATTTAAATATGAGCCAATTCTAATTACTTTTATCTTAGTTTTTTTAGTTAATTCATTACATAATAAACTAGGTATATTATACATCAAGCATTTTTCTGAACTTTCAGTATTAGCTATTTATATAGCAGCATTTAAATTTATTAATCCTACATTATTTATTCAATCATCTTTGGTCTCGGCTTACATGCCACGTTTTATAAATGACAAAAATTTCCGATTTGATCATAAAGTTTTTTTAATTTTTTTCATTCCGGGATTGGCGGTAACATTAGCGTTATATTTTCTTTTTCCTTATGTAATTAGTTTTCTAAATTTAACTCTTTATACTAATACGTATTCACTTATAAAAATAGGGACATGGTTTATTTTAGTCGTTTTTATATATGGCCCGATGTCAAATTATATTTCTGTTTCAGGTGGCCAAAAGTTTATCCTCATCGCAAATTGTTTTGCCTTTTCATTGTACCTTGTTGCTGCACTTATTACAGGCGTTTTTCTTACAGAAAACGCATTGGCACTAGGTATTGTTTTTTGTTTTATTCTAGCTGAATGTCTTATTGGATTTTTTTATTATTTATATTTAGCCAAAAAGAAAATGTATATTTCTTTTTTATTTCCTTTTTCATTAGTTATGATTTTGTCGATATCAACATCTATTTTTATTAATATTATTTAAATATAAAAATGTCACAAAATTTTCACGTGTTTACTTTTTATATCAACAATATACATAATCCGCTCACGAGGAATTGTCTTAGGCAAATGCAACTTGTGTTTTGATAATTTTAATTATTGCAAATTTGACCAAATCATTACGCTTAATATATAAAGCACTCAATAATTTTGCTGTTTATATAATTCATTGTTTATTTATTTTGATATGATTTAACCAAACCAAAAAATGTTGCAACGTAATATTTTTCTTGTTTTTTTATGTACATAATCACAAAAAGAGTTAACGTATGAGTCAATTAAACACTTTAAAAAATATTTTTGCTAAATTAGGGCTAGCTCTTTCTGATTTAATTTTTTTTAATCTATCGTTAGTTCTTGCTATCGCTTTAATTAGTAAATTCACAAATGATATTTATATTTATATACCCAGGGAAGAAATACACGCAAGATATTATTCGCATGTGATTCTTTCAATAGTTTGTATAACATGGTTTTGGACAAGATTAAGACATTATACATACAGAAAACCTTTCTGGTTTGAATTGAAAGAGGTTTTAAGGACGTTATTAATTTTTTCTGTGATTGATTTAGCAATTGTTGCTTTTTCCAAATGGGAATTATCAAGATATGTATGGTTCATAACATGGGTCTTTGCAGCAATATTGATGCCTTTTGGTAGATCAATTATTAAGAGATTATTGAATTATTTTGGTTTATGGAAAAAGCAAACAATTATCATTGGTTCTCATAGAAATGCCTGTGATGCTTACGCTGCTTTGCAGAGCGAAGAGATAATGGGTTTTAACGTTATTGCATTTTATGCAATAGGAGAAAGCAGTCCTGAGACTTTGATGAACATTCCCGTAATAAAATCTGAGAATGAACTTTGGTCTATTGTTGATACAGTAAATACACAGTTTATAGTGGCAGTTGAGTTTGAACAGCATGCAAATAGGGATTATTGGTTAAAAAATCTTGCAAAGCATAATTGTCGATCAGTTTCGGTTATACCTACGTTACGTGGAGTTCCATTATATGGGACAGATATGTCTTTTATATTTAGCCATGAAGTTATGATTCTTCGTGTTAATAATAATCTTGCAAAGCGAAGCTCCCGATTTTTAAAAAGAGTATTTGATATTTTTGGTTCTGCTTTGATTTTGCTGTTTTTATCGCCAGTATTTATCTTTCTTCTTTATCAGGTTTCACGTGATGGTGGTAGTCCCATTTATGGACATGAAAGAATAGGTTTAGATGGTAGGAAATTTAAATGCTTGAAATTCAGATCCATGGTTTTGAATTCTCAAGAAGTACTTAGTACGTTACTTGAAACAAGCGCAGAAGCAAGAGCCGAATGGGAGAAAGATTTTAAATTGAAAGATGATCCTAGAATAACAAAAGTTGGCCGGTTCATTCGCAAAACAAGCCTTGATGAACTACCGCAACTTTGGAACGTCTTAAGAGGAGAAATGAGTCTAGTTGGTCCACGCCCTGTAATTGAAAAAGAGCTTGAGCGATACGCTGGTGATGTAGATTATTATCTAATGGCAAAACCTGGAATGACGGGTCTTTGGCAAGTAAGTGGGCGTAATGATGTAGACTACGATGTCCGTGTTTATTTTGATGCTTGGTATGTAAAAAATTGGTCATTATGGAATGACATAGCTATTCTTTTTAAAACTATTAATGTAGTTCTTCGAAGAGATGGTGCGTATTAATTTCCAATACGAAAGGGTGAATGTTAATCAAAAGAAAATTTTGTTCCCCTTCGTAAAATAATAGAACAATTATGAAATTATTACAGTAGTGTAATGATGTAAATTTTCTATAATGATGACGTTAAATTTTTTAAAAAATTAGTAATTGTAGGTCATTATATGAAGTCATCTTAAAATTATATTTTACTATTACAATGAATACATATGACATTTGACTAAAATAAATGAAAAAATTTACTGTATCTATGTGTTTATATTTTTTATGATATTTATTTTATATGCGGCTAGAGCAACTCTTAAAGATGCAGTATATTAAAAAGAGATTTCACCACAATGTTATAGAAAGCTACAAATTTGGGTGTTTTTATATATCAAACTAGTCAAGCTATTGTTTATTGAGCATAAATGATTTAGTAATTAAAAAATTTATGAATAATCTAACGTGTGTCACGTTTTATATGCACTTAATATTGCTTCAGAGAGTGGTTGTTGTAGGTTTTTTTTCCAATTTTCTCACTTTAAGCATGTTATTGATTGGGTTTTCAATATACTTGAAAAGTATTATGCCGCAAATGACCGAACTCAGCAAAAGCGTAACTCCGAAAATTAGACTAATGGAACTCAAGTGCAATTTCTTAAGTACTAAAGCGCTAGCAGAAAGTACAAAAGGATGAATTAAATATAACGAATAGGATGAGTTTCCTAATATTAATAAAATTGATTTCAATTTTCCATCAACTCGTGCTATATATTTTTCCATGCCAACTAGACCAATAAAAACAAATAACATCGGGACTCCACCGCTTAAGCTTCGGCCCAAAACAGTATTAAATATCCCATATTGATTTTGAATTATAATTAAAAATATTCCTATCAATAACGAAATTATACAAATAATGATAGGCGTTTTATATGATGATAACATTCTGTACGCCAACATTCCGTATAAAAATTCACTCAGTATCGGATCTGTCAAAAATAAAATAATTACATTTTGAAATTTATAAATAGATCCTATAAAAATCATTAGTGATATTACGAAGACATTAAATTTTAATAAGCCTGTTTTTTTGAAATTTAGGCTTAGACCGAAAATTATATAAAATAAAAATTCATAACTTAAAGTCCAGCCATTTTGTACAAGCAGCTTCTGTCCATTTGGTATGAGTGTATAGGATGCAATAATGCTTGTTTGACCACCAGAACTGTTTACTAGCGATGGGACGATGATATAAATAATAAGAGCAACAGTTGTCATGGCCCAATATAAAGGGATAATTCGCTTAATGCGGAGCATTAAAAATTCACCAAAATGAATATTTTTGTCTGAGGTGGTAAAACACATAATGTAACCAGATATGATAAAGAACAAATCTACACCATATTGTCCGATATGTACCCATTGGAAGGCACTATTGTTATATTGACCTGCCTTGATCGTAATGTGATAAATCACAACCATCATAGATGCTATTGCCCTGAGCATTTGGATTGAAATTATCATAAATATCTATTATTTAGTTTTAGGGTATTGATCATTCTAAATGATTTGATGGAATATTCCTATAGATAATTTTAATCTAATTTTAATGGGCCTATATTTTTGAATTTTTTTATAAAAAGATAATTTTATATTCCTTGTGGTTATATCGAATGCGATTTTTAAACATTATGTAACAATGGCATTATGTTAATATAAAACTAGATTATTAAAATAAAAACATGAATAAATTTGTATGACTTAAATGTTGAGCTTCTTGAAGTGCATTTTTACGCATAGTGGTTTGAATGTAGGCTTGACTCGATGGTTACTAAAATAATAAATATTTATTATCCGTTGATCTAGAACAAATTACTCGAGAAGAACACTAAAGTGTATTTTAAAATGGAGCACTAGTATTTATATATTAAACAGAAGTGAAAAATTTTATCTTTTAAAAATTAATCCTTTTGACTTACTATATTTCCTCGACTTCTTAAGAATGCGCGTTTGTGTAATGCATTCATCTACATATTAATTAAGGTAATACTTTCATATGAAAATATTAGTTACCGGCGGTGCTGGCTTTATTGGCTCGGCTGTAGTGCGATATATTATCAGAGAGACTGAAGACGATGTTCTGGTAATGGATTGCCTTACGTACGCAGGCAATTTGGAATCGTTAGCAGAAGTAAAATATAACCCTCGCTTCAGCTTTGAAAAAGTCAATATATGTGATCGTGCAGATTTGGATCGTGTCTTTCAGCAACATCAGCCTGATGCGGTAATGCATCTAGCTGCTGAAAGCCATGTTGATCGTTCCATTGATGGGCCATTAGCCTTTATTGAGACTAATATTGTTGGCACATATACGTTGCTTGAGGCTGCACGTAAATATTGGCTTGGTCTTGATGCCGTGCGCAAAACGGCATTTCGTTTTCATCATATCTCAACCGATGAAGTCTATGGCGACCTGCACAACACAGTTGACCTTTTCACAGAAAACACCCCTTACGCACCAAGCAGTCCCTACTCGGCATCTAAGGCTTCAAGTGATCATCTAGTCCGTGCATGGCACCGGACTTATGGTTTACCGACACTGGTCACCAATTGCTCCAATAACTATGGCCCTTACCATTTCCCAGAAAAACTAATCCCTTTAACTATTCTAAATGCTATCGGCGGCAAGCCTTTGCCTGTATATGGCAACGGTGCGCAAATTCGCGATTGGCTGTATGTTGAAGATCATGCGCGCGCGCTCTATACGGTTGTTACTAGCGGCCTCATTGGTGAAACCTACAATATAGGTGGCCATAACGAACGCAAGAATATCGATGTGGTGCTTACTATCTGCAGATTGTTGGATAAGCTAGTCCCTGATAAACCCCAAGGTATAAGTCATTACGAAGAACTCATCACTTATGTAACGGATCGTCCAGGCCATGATCTTCGATATGCCATTGATGGAGCAAAGATCAAGCGTGAACTTGGCTGGCAACCCCTTGAAACCTTTGAGAGTGGAATACTTAAAACAGTTGAATGGTATTTAAACAACCAAAGTTGGTGGCAACGTGTTCAGGACGGTTCTTATTCCGGCGAGCGCCTTGGTTTAAAATAATACATACAGGAAAAGATAAATATGAAAGGCATAGTATTGGCTGGCGGCACGGGTACGCGTTTATATCCTATTACCCGTGGAGTATCTAAACAACTATTGCCGCTGTATGACAAACCGATGATTTATTATCCTATCTCGGTATTAATGCTTTCTGGTATTCGCGATATATTGATTATTTCCACTCCGGAGGATATGCCTTCTTTTCAGCGCCTGCTCGGGGACGGTAGCCGTTTTGGCGTTAATTTTAGCTATGCTATTCAACCAAGTCCTGATGGACTTGCACAGGCATTTCTTATCGGCGAAAAGTTTATTGATGGTGATCGCTGTGCATTGGTCCTGGGCGATAATGTCTATTTTGGCCAAAGCTTCGGCGCCAAATTAGAGAATGTTGCTTCGCGAATTACCGGGGCCACTGTTTTCGGCTATCATGTAGTCGATCCTCAGCGTTTCGGCGTGGTTGAATTTGATGAGCAATTCCGTGTGTTATCTCTTGAAGAAAAGCCACTCAGGCCTAAATCCGAATGGGCGGTCACCGGGCTCTATTTTTATGATGAGCAGGTTGTGGAAATGGCTAAACAAGTACGACCCTCCCCACGTGGGGAATTAGAAATTACCACGCTTAATGAAATGTACTTAAAACAAAATCAGTTAAATGTTGAGTTGCTGGGCCGTGGCTTTGCCTGGTTAGATACGGGCACTCATGAGAGTTTGATTGAAGCCTCAGTATTTATTCATACCATTGAGAAACGACAGGGTTTTAAAGTCGCTTGTTTGGAGGAAATCGCTTTCAATAGAGGCTGGCTGAATAAACAACAAGTGATAGAAGAAGCAAATTTGATGAGTAAGACAGAATATGGTCAGTATTTGATCCAAATTGCTGGGGAAAAAGCTCAATGAAAGTGCATGACACGAAAATTGATGGTGTAAAAATCATCGAGCCAAAAGTTTTTGGAGATGCGCGAGGTTTTTTTTTAGAAACATTTGAAAAAGAACGTTATAGATCGCTATTAGGTATTGAGCTGGATTTTGTTCAAGATAATCATTCAAGATCCTCAAAAAATGTGTTACGAGGTTTACATTTTCAAAAAATTAATCCTCAAGGTAAGCTGGTCAGGGTAGTTCGGGGAGAAGTATATGATGTTGCAGTGGACATTCGACGAAATTCTCCTACCTATGGCATATGGGAAGGGATAATCCTATCGGAGGAAAATAAGATGCAATTTTGGATTCCTCCTGGTTTGGCGCATGGTTTTATCGTGCTGTCAGATGTTGCTGATTTCGAATATAAATGTACTGATTATTATAACCCTCAACATGAGGGGTGCTTATTATGGAATGATCCTGATGTGGGAATTAATTGGCCTGTAACAAACCCTCTGTTATCTGAAAAAGATAAGTTGGGCAAGTTTTTGAAGGATCTATAAATATGAAGATATTACTTACCGGAGCCAAAGGTCAGCTTGGGCGTTGTTTTCAAGATCGCATTCCTGCAGATTGGCAAGTAAAGGCCACTGACAGCGATTCACTTGATATAACAGATATTAGCCAGGTCGAAAAAGTTATAACTGAATTTAAGCCTGATTTAGTCGTTAATGCTGCTGCGTACACTGCGGTAGACAAAGCTGAGAATGAACCACAACTTGCCCGTCTGATAAATGCCATAGGTCCGGAAAATCTCGCCATTGTAACTAAGCGAGTCAATGCATTTTTCGTCCATGTATCAACTGATTATGTCTTTGATGGATCTTCTTCCTTACCGTATAATGAAGCTGCTGCTACCCATCCTCTTAGCGTATATGGATTGACAAAGCTCGAGGGAGAAAGGGCAGTTCTGGGCATTTATCCACAGGCTATAATTATTCGTACGGCTTGGGTATTCAGCGAATATGGCAATAATTTTGTCAAAACCATGTTGCGTTTGGCTCGTGAGCGAGAAAGCCTGAGTATTGTTAATGATCAACGTGGCTGTCCCACCTATGCCGGCGATATCGCTCAGGCGATCATCCAACTCTACTGTCAAAAAACCACAGGAGGTATCTATCATTTCTGTGGGGACCGTGAAGTATCGTGGAAGGAATTTACAGAAGAAATCATCACTATTGCCGAAACGCAAAAATTAATTCCGCGTCGTCCTCAAATAAAAGGGATAAGCACATCAGAATATCCTACTGCTGCACATCGTCCAGCATATTCAACACTGGATTGTAATAAAATTGAGTCTTATGGAATTTACCCGTCGGATTGGGCAACAGCGCTTATTACTTGTATATCGAAATTAGCATAAAAATTCATTGTAAGTCATTTTATGTATGCCTTGACAAAAATTATTTATTAAGGGTTTAATTCTCAGGAATTACTGGCAATATATCTTATTGCAAATGCGATTTTTAACGTATTTATACTTTATCCTTTTTAAGGACGAGTAATTTGAACTAATCTGAAAAGGCGTGACATGGAGGCGCAAACCGATGGGATTAGTCTGGAATTTCATGATTGGCGTTTCAACCTGCGCAGTTCCAACACCGAGCCTGTGGTGCGTTTAAACGTTGAGAGCAAGGCGAATCCCACTCTTATGCATGAAAAAACAGCAGCCCTGCTGGATTTGTTAAGAAGCGAGTAATCATATCGCTTGTCCCGGTGCTATTATTGTAACTAGGTTTATAAATACATGTCTTTTTTTAACCAATTTGGTGCTTACTGAATGAAAATTTTAAAAGCTGTGATCCCCGTTGCCGGCCTGGGCATGCATCTTCTGCCGGCCACCAAAGCCATACCGAAAGAAATGCTGCCCATCGTTGATAAGCCGATGATCCAGTATCTGGTTGAAGAGTGCGCAGCCGCCGGCATCAAAGAGATTGTGCTGGTGACGCACGCGTCCAAAAATGCCATTGAAAACCATTTTGATACCTCGTTTGAACTGGAAGCCCTGCTGGAAGCACGGGTTAAAAATACCCTGCTGAAGGAAGTGCAGGCCATTTGCCCGAAGGGCCTTACCATCATGAATGTTCGCCAGGGTGAAGCGCTGGGGCTGGGACATGCCATTCTGTGCGCCAAACCGATGCTGGGCAACTCGCCGTTTGTGGTGGTTCTGCCCGATATCCTGCTTGATGATTCCACCTATAATAATCGCAGCGAAAACCTGGCGGCGATGGTGAAGAGTTACCATGAAACGGGCCATAGCCAGGTCTTGGTGCAGTCCATGCCGCGGGAACATTTGCCGGAGTATTCGGTGATCAGCTGCAATGAGGATGTTTCCAAGCCCGGCGACAGCGCGTTGATTCAGTCGTTTATCGAAAAACCCCAAGACCTGACCAATATCGATTCCGATCTGGCGGCGGTGGGGCGTTATGTCCTGTCGGCGGATATCTGGCCATTGCTGGAAAAAACCGAGCCGGGCGCCTGGGGCCGTATCCAGCTCACGGATGCCATCGCGTCGCTGGTGAACCATCAGCCGGTGGATGCGCTGTATCTCACCGGTAAAAGCTTTAACTGCGGCCGCAAACTGGGTTATATGCAGGCATTTGTGACCTATGGCCTGAGAAATGAAAAATTCGGCAAAGATTTCCGTGAGAAGATCAAAAGCCTTCTGTAGCATAGCTCTCTGTTGTGATAAATAGGGTTGCGCTAAATAACTTCAGGAGTTCTTATGGCGATTCTTGTCACCGGCGGGGCCGGGTATATCGGTTCGCATACGGTTTTATCGCTGCTGGAGCGGGGCGATGAGGTAGTGGTGCTGGATAATCTTTGCAACGCGTCTGATGTCTCCCTTGACCGGGTGTCCGAATTAACAGATAAAGATATTGTTTTTTATCAGGGCGATGTGCGGGATCCGGATTGTCTGCAGCGTATTTTCGACGATCATGATATTACGGCGGTGATTCATTTCGCCGGCCTGAAGGCGGTGGGGGAATCCGCCCACAAGCCGCTGGAGTATTATCAAAACAACGTCAGCGGCACCCTGGTGCTGCTGGAAGAGATGCGCCGCGCCGGCGTGCACCGTTTTATTTTCAGCTCTTCCGCCACCGTGTATGGCGTCAATGCGACGGTGCCCTACGTGGAGACTTCGCCCATCGGGGGGACAACCAGTCCTTATGGTACCTCCAAGGTGATGGTGGAGCAGGTGTTGGCGGATTTCGCCAAAGCTGAGCCGCAAT
Source organism: Sodalis sp. RH15 (assembly GCF_047324255.1). Taxonomy (NCBI): domain Bacteria; kingdom Pseudomonadati; phylum Pseudomonadota; class Gammaproteobacteria; order Enterobacterales; family Bruguierivoracaceae; genus Sodalis; species Sodalis sp. RH15. The sequence continues at coordinate 4,085,281 of NZ_CP178738.1, read as the reverse complement.
TTTCCATTATCGCGCTGCGTTATTTTAACCCGGTGGGCGCCCATGAGTCCGGCCGTATCGGCGAAGACCCTAACGGCATTCCCAATAACCTGCTGCCGTTTATCGCCCAGGTGGCGGTGGGGCGCCGTGATCAGCTGCAGATTTTCGGCGGCGACTATCCCACCGAGGACGGCACCTGCCTGCGGGACTATATCCACGTGATGGATCTGGCCGACGGGCATCTTAAAGCCATGGACCATCTCGCTAACCTTAAAGGTTTCAAAGCCTATAATCTCGGCGGCGGGGTGGGGACATCGGTGCTGCAGATGGTGAAAGCCTTTGAGCAGGCCTCCGGTAAAACCATTCCCTACGTTATCGCGCCGCGGCGCGAGGGCGATCTGCCGGCGTTTTGGGCCGATCCCGGATTGGCGAAACGCGAACTGGGCTGGGCGGTGACTCGCGATCTGGATTGCATGATGCGTGACACCTGGAACTGGCAGAAGAGTAATCCGAACGGTTATAAAGCTTGACGACTGTCAATTACCCGCTTGGATAGGGCAGTATGCTGTTAAAAAGACCCGGTCTGAAGCCGGGTCTTTTTTTAGCCCTGCATAGTTACAGTATCATATCAGGCCTATCATAAGTGGTACCCAATGAGATATATGCCTATGGCAGCACTTTCTCACCTTAAAATTTATTTTATGATCAAATCAATACGTTGAAGTCCAAGGCCAAGAGTGCGCCCATCATCAGATATACCCAAAGCCAGTGGGGAGGTAGCCATCGGAACTGAAATTTCTAATTTTTGGCTTTCATTCGAGTTAGTTAAAGGCACTGAAATTGAGTAATTTCTGCCGTCAACCGATGTAAGTTCTTTATGCCAATTTTTTCCAGCTTGTTGAGTATCGAATTTAACGAGAACTGGCCTGGTCGGACTCGAACCAAAAATATTAAATTTTAGCTCTGCATGACATTCCTTTTTTGAACAATCTACGGGAACGGGTAATAACAGTGAAGATTTTCCTGTGGACCAGACATGCTGTGCCTCAGAAGTATTCCAGCCCGCTTGGAGTATAAATGGCGCCCACGTTAACTCTTTTCCGAATACGAGCGGGTAGCGAATGTTGCTGATTATAACTCTCCTTAACGCTTCTCTGCTTGCTGCTCCTGAAAACTCTGATCGCAACCTTACAGTTGCAAATAAATCACCATCCAGCACCTGTAAGTAAGGTGAAGATTGTAATGCGTTGATAACTTTACTCGAATTTTCCCTTGCGTGGTCAGGACAAATTTCTGAAGCATTACTAAACCTAACATTGACGGGGTGATTTTGTGTAGCTCCAAATACAGAGTATTTAAGCGACAAATTACATTTGTCAGGAAAACATTTATCGGGAACCGGAATAGTTAAAGCGGCTAGCTTTTCAGACCAAATAAAATTCTTATCATTACTATACCAACCATCTGAAAGGAGAGTTGAGCGATTTTTCATTGCAGGATCAACGTCAATGGAATAAAAATCATTTTTATCGTTAGCTTGGATATTTCCATTTGATGGGTTTGGCTTCAGCGTAATGTTGTGAAGGGAAATGCCTAAAATTCTATCATCTGACGAACCGCTAATGGCACGGGGGGACGTTGCCTCAGGTACGGAAATGTAAATATTTTGGAAGTTGTTAGAGCCTGATACTGGTATTTCCGTTTCTTGCGCGTTCTCTGTTGAAGACACTATATTCTTGTTCCACTCAGGGCCGTTATCGTATATGCCTGTAAGGCTGGTCGATTCACATGGCCAGCTATGTGCTGCATGCAACATGTCAAAATAAGGGATTACTACCACATCAGCATCACCCGCAGTCAATAAATTCAAAATTTGATTCGTATTATTTTGACTCAAATCCAAATTTTGACCAATTAATGTCACGGGCCATTTTTTTTGGGCTTCAGCTAAATTTTTATCTCCACCAATATTATAGGTTTTAAAACCGGCTGTGGGTGCCAAATAATTTGCTATAAAGTCATTGCTGTAGGGTAGAAATGCCACGACTTCATTTTTTTTTATAGTACTCTGAAGCTTTTTGACTAATTCGTTGTCTATTTGTTGGAACATCACGCGCGAATCAATAGCTAAACGCCAGTTCTTCATAATATGGGGTAAATTAAACACTATGATACCGGATAAGACCCCTATCCAGATTAGTCTGTTTTTCTTGGAGGTAGTTGCCAGTTGTACCATGACTAACAGCCATAAAGCAAAAATCCCGAGAGCGGACCAGCGGTATGATGCGCGCATCACGTTAAAACCAGGAACGTATTTGGAAATCAATGCGCTGCCGGTGGGCATAATGGCCAATTCCGCCGGCATCCCAGCGCTTAATTGCCCAGGTTGACTCACCGATAATGCTGTAGGTTTGGTCGAGTTAATTTTTAACGATGGACCTAATGCCATATAAAAGGCGAAAACCGCAACGGCTAGCGCCCCAGTGGCTAACTTGACGTTCTTTTTACTCAACCACCATGCAATCACCCCGGCTAACACAAGCGGTAAACAAAAGGTCGTTTTCCAGACAGAACCATCTCCAAAAAAGAGCTCGTCGCCCCGATATATACTCAACCCAAAAAAATCAAATAGCCATAAGGAGCCTCGGGTTGGAATCGCCACAAAGGACAGATCAAGTCCCCATCCTCTAAAATTGCTTAGATCATATGCTTCGAAACTACTTTTTCCTATATAGCTAGCAAACAATAGATACGCTAGTGTGAAACTAGATATATGAACTGGAAGCGCAACTTTTAATAATAATTTACGCCTATCAGGACAGGAAATATAGGTGTATACGAAAAGGATGCTCGTTCCCGTGGCAAACATGATAAATGAATAACCATCCATAAAAACAGAAATAACGGCCGTCACAAAATATAAAAAGATGGTCTTCCAGTTGACGGCTATGCTTCCTGAATGCCAACCGAACATTTTTAATGGGCATAAGAAATAGAAGGGCAGTAATGCTATTCCTAGTTCAATCATACTGTATCCGTTATGCGCCCAGATGATTGGCATGCCAACCCATGCCACACCACCAAGAATCGAGCAATAACGTCTCATTCCAAGTCTAATGCAGATATGATAAGCGGAAAAGAAGGCCAACAGGAAATAAAATGCAAAAATACCAGAATAAGCATCAGCAGGATGTAATCCTAGGCGAATCAGCAGACTAGCAGGCCAAGCAGCTGATAATCCAAACGCGATCGCCGCTGGCTGAGGAATTCCAAAATCATGCGCATAGATACTGTACCAGGGACCATTGGCAAATGATTGTGAAAATCCCATAGTCCATACCGCTTGCCCTAGGGTGGGCATCATCAAAAACGGTACTGCCCCATGCAATGCAAGAATAAAAATAATAGCTGCTATTAATATTATTATATCTTTTAACTGCCATTGCTGTCTGCTAGTTGTATTCATTTTTATGCTGGCCTCTACTTATGGGAATTAGAAAAGAAACACAAAAAAATAATAAATCACCCACCACGGTGACTGCCCGTCCCAGCAGGATAACCATGATCAGATCGGTCTCTGTAATGTAGCCTTTTAATAAAAAAAGTAATATCCATTCACGTACACCCACTCCGGCTGGCGCGCCTGGCGTGATTAATCCTGCAAGCCATGCAATGACATATGAGCTCATTATCAAAAGCCATGTCTGAGGATAAAAATTCTCACCCTTGATAATCAAATCCAGAAGAATCGAGAAAATCGCACCAGAGATAAGAAGAAACACCATGTGCAGCCTAAAGCACGTTGAAAGATGTTTGCCATTTGTTCTTTTTAGTAAGGCGGTAATAATCCAAAATGAAAAGGTTAGCAAAGCAGCGCAAACCACAATAGGTACGCTTTTTACGAACAATGGCACTACCAACCAACTAAATAATAAGCCTGCAAAAGCAATTGAGCCGAGTTCGAGAAGACTGGATCGGGCCAGTACTCTGGCGGATATTCCCGCCGCCATGCCTTTACTCTGTCTTCCCGCAATATGAAAGATATTTCCTGGGACATATTTAGCAAGCTGCGATATTCCATAGGTCCTGATGGACCATTTATAGGTGGTCTTTATTTCAGCCTGAAGCAATAACTGCCGCCACGCTAACGCAAGCAGTACATTTGCGATGCCATAAACTCCGGCCAATATTGCACAGTAAACCCAGACCTCCGAAGTTATGTTTGAAAGAACATGACTTCCCATATAGTCTTTCAATCGCAAATACACAAACAGTATGCCAATCAAGGCGGCACCGTTGCCAGCCCAATTTAGAACTTCTCGCACCGCGGGCTTCATACTGACCTTAAGGGGCGATGTGGTTTAAGGATAATGTTGATAAAATACTGAGTCACGGCGCGTTGCCATGCCTGGATAGCAAAGTAGGGCTCCAGACGTGTTTCTTCAGATTCTTGTTTTATCCTTTGCAAAGACCAATAAGTTTCCGTGTGGTCAATTATCATTCTTGTATTCACTCTATCCACCTCTTTTTCTTACGTTACTTGACCAGCTTTGACGTGTATGCTGTTTTCACGGCTGCTATTCTTACGTTGACCAGTGATCTGTTTTGAACGGTTAAACTGGTTATCCGCATCCGTGTTGGCAATGACATCGACTCCAAGACGTAGATCAGCGTCCAATCCAGTCATAAAAGCCGCGGTCGGTCCCTTGTTCCTTGCATGCCGTATTCAATGATCCCCACGAAGGTCCCTGGTAACTTCTAAGACATAGTCCTTACTGGCATCATTGATGATCAGCCATTTCGCTGAGTCGAATCCAGGCATTGTTCGAGGAAGTGCAATAAGTACAATGGGGAGCGTTTTCGCTTCGTTAAAGCAAGGTATTTGTATGTTAAGTTTCATTATTTTGATCCGGCTTGATTTGCGTCATTATAAACAAGCAGTTGGAAATGTTTATTTGAATTCGCTCATTTTGCCAGTAAAACAGAGGTTTTTATAGTAAGTTATTGAAATATTAGAAAATATTAACTATTGGTCCATGCAAGTCCGTTGACCTGCCGTGTATTCTGACCATTTATTAGGCAGCAGCGGCACCGTCTATTATTCTTTTATCCAGCCGGCAACAGCTTGTCAAATTCTGCCTTTTCTGATTGTGTTAAGTATTGTGGTTCAAACATCCTAATGTTAGAAAATGCGTGTTAACTCACTCTTTGAGCCTATGATAATATAGTGAAGCCCTCGGAAGAAGAAATCCTAATGATCACGTTCTGGTTTGTCCACTATCCGCGCAGAGACGCCAGTGTTATTGATGCTTTAGATCATCTAACTGTTTCATCTAGGGGCGGTAGCGTGGGGAACAGCCACGGCTTTAACATAAGCAAAATTATTCATGAGGTATACTTAAACTATTTTAGCTGTGCTAGTCGTGGTCCATTGAGATTTATTATTAATATGATGTAAAATACGAAAGACTTTTGAGAATATTTTTTGTTACAAAATCAACAAATCCACACTAAATGAATGAGATGGAATAATATTAGATGAATAATTTTGTCACTGGGGCAGCCGGTTTCACCGAATCGGCTATCGTTCGAAATATCATTAACGATCCTCAAGATCCGGTTTTGGTGGCTTTTTGCCTCGCCAATGCTGAAAATGATGAGTCACTGGCGGAAGTCAGCCAAAATGCTCTTAATCAATTTGAGCTGTTGAATATCTGTGATCGCGCGGCCTGGTACGGGTTTTTAAATCATATCAACCTGTTGCTTTTATGTGCTTGGCGGCTGAAATCATGTCGATCGTTCAATTGATGGCCCGGCGGCAGTAATCGAAACAAATACTGTAACTATCTGTATTTTATCGAAAACTGAACGGCATTACTGGTTGTTCATGGATGAGCCGTTTAAGTTGGCTTTCCATCGCGAGTGAGGTTATACCGATGATTGACGATCGATTTTATTTTGCTTTTGAAGAACGTTTTCGCTATTCGAAAGCAGTGATCGCGAATAGATTGCCCACCTATCTTCCTATACTGCAAATTTTTGAGGGGGCAAATCGCGCTCCAATAGCCTACGACTATAGCATCGAATGTGGGGAATGGCTAAATTTGCTGGCGAGCCGCGGGTGGGATGTACGCGGGGTTGAGATAAACGAACGTACGGCAAACAGATATATCGCCAAAGGGATGAATGTCGTCATTGCCGATGCGCTTTCACATATTAAATCCATACCCGACGACTCCGTGTCACTCATTTCCGGCTTTCATCTTGCAGAATGCCTATCATTTGAGATGCTTTACGATTTTGTCAATGAGGCTCTGAGGGTACTCATTCCAGGTGGAATATTAATTATCGAGACTACCCAAGCAGAAGATTTTCTTGTTGGATTAAATCATTTCTATTATGATCCGGCGCAAATCAAACCCTTGCCACCGACATATTTACAATTTTTGGTCGAATATTTAAATTTCAAAACGACTAAAATAATTGGTTTTCACAATCCCGTTATTTCCAAGCCCTCTGCTCTCACAACCAGCAGCAATTGTTACACGGAACTTTCGTGCTACTATTCGCTGGTTGCTCAAAAAGATCCGGCCGGGGCGGACGAGCTTAACTGTTCCGTCGCCGATGTCATTGACAAGGCCAATAAATGTGAATCTCCCCCGGGTTATGCAGTATTGGGCTCGTTGGGTGAGCAACCCGATATCGTCAATGGTTGGCGCGGCCAGATTCAAGAACGCTTGTTTGAAGTCGAGAAAAAGCATACTGCATTTGAAGATGATCTTTCATTTTTGAAGAGACATAATGCGCACCTTAGCGAAAGTGTGATTCGGCTCTATGAATCGGCGGCGTCGAGCGCATTGCATCGGGCAGAGGATACGAATGCGGAGCTTCGCTCGGCGCAAACATTATTGCATGCCATCTACGCCAGCACCTCTTGGAAGATAACCAAGCCACTACGCAGCCTAGCCACTCTCGTCAGAGGCGCCCGCCGGCGTTTAATGGCTAAGGGGGTAGTTGCGCCTGTGGCGGACAAACGGGAGGTTGTTTCGGATAACGACCTGACGCCGCACGCCAATTTAATCTTAACGGACTTGGAGTTTGCAATTAAACAAAAAAAGTCTGCTGAAGATTGATAGAAAGTATTAATAGGAGATTTTTAAATTCGTATCGTAATTGACATGCAGGACGCACAGACGGAAAGTCTTGATGGCGTCGGCCGGTATACAATCGGATTTGTGCAGGGAATCGTGCGCAACCGTGGACCGCACGAGGTGGTGTTGGCATTGAACGGTCTGCTGGATCAGACCATCGAGCCTATCCGTCATATGTTTGAGGGTTTGCTACCTAAGGAAAATTTCCGTGTCTGGTATGCTCCTGCGGGATCGGACGCCAGGGGCGGTACCGAAGACCTGTGGCAGGACACAGCGTTACTTGTGCGTGAAGCATTCTTACAAAGCCTGGAGGCGGACATCATCCATGTCTGCAATTTTGCGGGGAGGAACTCCACAGGTCGTATGAGCGGCACCGATCGAGTTAATCGCACGACGCCCGTCACTATGACGTTGCGCGGTTTCTCCATAGGGCAACATATCAGTTCGGAACATACTGGTGCGAACGACGACGAACGCAGGCAACGGTACCTTGAATATGCCGATCTTTTTTTCGTAAGTTCCGAGTTCGCCCGCGAGGAGGTGCTCAAGATGTCTGGGCTCCCACCCGAGCGGATAGTAAAACTTTCATCTGCCATCGGAGCGCAGTTTCGGTCAATCCCGGTGGCAAAGGCAAAAAAAACCGCACTCCTCAGCGGGTTTGGGGTGAATAAGCCGTTCATCTTTTCTGTGGGAGGCGATAAGGCGTGTGAGGACCTGCTCCGTTTAGTGCGGGCTTATGCGTTGCTACCGGAGGAACTACGCACGGATCATCAGTTGGTATTCGCTGGTGAAATAAGGGAGGAGGGGGTCGAAAAGCTGCGTCGTCAAGGGACTACAAGCGGTCTCAGTGAAGATACAATCGTATTTGTCGGCCAAGTGGACGATAAAACACGGGTTGAACTTTATAATCTTTGCAGCTTGTCAGTCTTTCCCGCCGGTGACGAAGATTCTGCGTTATCAGCACTGGAGGCAATGGCTTGCGGCGCTCCGGCGATCGGCGCTAACGCCATGTATTTACCGGAAGTCATCAATGAACCCGAGGCGCTGTTTGACCCAAAAGAGGTCTCAACCTTTGCCGAAAAGATGGCACAGTGCCTTGACGATGCCGACTTCCGCGATCGGCTTCGTCGACGCGGGCTGGAGTACAGTGCGTTTTTCTCATGGGACAGGATGGCGCGGCACGCCATTTCGGCTTGGCGGGATTTGCTCGACTGTAGGTCTAAGCATGATGGGGCTGGAGCTGCTGTCAAGTCATCCCGTCCGGGCGTTGCGTTACCTGTCGGGCATGCATCTGTGCGTGCTTCCGTCGAGCGCAAGCCAAGGCTGGCCTTTGTTTCTCCGCTGCCGCCCGAGCGGAGCGGCATCGCTGATTACGCCGCGGAACTGATTCCGGCGTTGGCTGAATTTTATGATATCGATGTCATTGTCGACCAAAAAGACGTTGAAGAAGCGCGTGTTCAACGCGTTGCGCATGTGCGGGATTCGGCGTGGCTACTGGCGCATGCGGGCGAATTGGACCGAGTGGTCTACCAGGTGGGCAACTCTCCGTTTCACAATTACATGCTTCCCCTGATGCGCCAAGTGCCGGGCACGGTCGTGCTGCACGATTTTTACCTGAGCGGCCTGATGGGGTGGCGGGAGCTGCTTGCCGGAGAAGGCTGTGTTTGGAGCGAGGCTCTTTACGAGGAACATGGTATCGAGGCAGTTCTGATCCGTTTACGTGACATCGAGGCCGCCAGGAACGAATATCCCGTCAGTTTTTATCCGCTTTCCCATGCCAGAGGGGTCATCTTTCACTCGGACCATGCGCTACGTATGGCCAAACGATGGTATTCGCCGGCGCGCGTTGCGCATTCGGCGGTGATTCCCCTTCTGCGCGAGCCTGCCGGCGTTCTCGATAAGGCTGTTGCCCGCGGGTGCCTTAAGATTGATCCAGCGGCATTTGTGATCTGCAGCTTTGGGTTTCTCGGGGAGACGAAACAGACCTTACGCCTGTTGAAAACCTGGCTGAGCAGCGGCCTGGCCGCCGATAAAAACTGTGAGTTGGTGTTCGTAGGCGAACTTGGCGGCGGCGAGTACGGCAGGCAAATGCTGGCGGCGTTAAATGCAGTGGTAATGGAACAACGGGTGCGAGTCACCGGTTTTGTCTCCGCGCAGACCTATCGCCAATACTTGACGGCGGCTGATATGGCGGTTCAATTGCGCACGCACAGCCGTGGAGAAACCTCCGCGGCAGCTCTCGACTGTATGAATTACGGCCTTCCGCTCATCGTTAACGCGAATGGTTCGATGGCGGAAATCGATGAGTCGGCCGTTTGGATGTTGCCGGATGAGTTCACTGATAGCGAACTTCTCAATGCATTGGAATCGCTGTGGAAAGCGCCGGACCGTCGCCGTGTTCTTGGAGAACGGGCCCAGGCACGTGTCCACGAACGCAATTCTCCGGCGGCTTGCGCGCAGCAATACGCGGCGGCGCTGGATGGTTTCGCTTCTGAGATAAGGCAACCACCTCTTCCCATGCTGGTGCGTGCGATTGCCAAGAGCGACGCCTGCCCCAAGGCGGAGGCCGAATTGGCAAGGATAGCCGAGGCCCTTGCTTTGACTTTCCCCTCCGCGCGGCCTTGCAAACGGCTTTTCCTCGATATTACGGCGACGAGCCGCAACGACCTTAAAACGGGTATCGAGCGGGTTGCGCGGGCGCTGCTGCTTGCGCTGTTGAAGGCGCCCCCTGCCGGCTGGCGAATCGAGCCCGTCTACCTGAGTCAGGACGGCGGGCGGTGGCGTTACCGGCGAGCTGCCCGATATGTCCTGAACTTGTTGGGCTGGAGGGATGACCCGCTGATTGGGGATGCGGTGGTGGTGCCCGATGTTGGCGAAGCCGTCGTGGGGCTCGATATTTCCGGCGAAATGCTGGCCCAAGCCGCTGAGGCGGGTTTTTTTCGGCGCATCAGTGACCGTGGCGCCCATGTACAGTTCATGGTTTACGATTTGCTGCCCGTGCGAATGCCCGAAGTGTTTCCCCCCGGAGCGGATAGCTCTTTCGAGCGTTGGCTGCGCAGCGTCTGCAGTTTCGACGGTGCGGTGTGCATTTCGCAATCCGTGGCTGAAGATCTGGCGCGTTGGCGTGAGGCAAACCAACCGGCGGCCCCACTGGAAAGAACGTCATTTCCAATTTCGTGGGTTCATCTCGGCGCGGATGTGATGAACTCTGCCCCCAGCCGGGGGCTCCCCCAAGATGCCCTGCGAGTTTTGTGGCAATTGCACGAGAGCCCGACCTTCCTGATGGTGGGAACCATCGAGCCGCGTAAGGGTTACGGACAGGTGCTCGAGGCATTCAGCCAATTGTGGCGTGATAAACAGGATGTCAATCTCGTGATCGTTGGCAGGGAGGGTTGGCTCGGACTGCCGGCGGAGAACCGGCGAGATATTCCGCAGACGATTGAGAGCATTCGTAACCACCCTGAGCTGGGGCGGCATCTGTTTTGGCTGGAAGGTATCAGCGACGAATACCTTGAAGAGGTTTATTCCGGCGCCACATGCCTGCTTGCCGCGTCATATGATGAAGGCTTTGGCTTGCCATTGATCGAAGCCGCGCAGCACGGACTGCCTCTGCTCGTTCGGGATATTCCCGTGTTCCGGGAAGTGGCGGGGGAGCGCGCCAGTTATTTTTGCGCCGAGACAGCCGCCGAGTTGGTCAAGTCGGTGCGGGCGTGGTTGGCGCTGCGAGCCCAAGGTAAGACCGTGGCATCGAAAGGCATGCCCTTCCTGTCTTGGGCGGAGAGCGCGGTGAATTTAACGGAAGCCGTGCTAAAGGGGGATGGCGAATGGGAAGGGTGATGTAGCTCTATGAATCGGGTTAACCGGTTGGCGGTTATCAGCTTGTGGCGTCTCCAGAGAGTCCTGGCTGCGAGATCTTAATTGCTATGCTTTATGCTGCAAAATGATTTGCAATTGACGCGCAAACCCACCTTGACGGATAAGTTAATCCAGCAAGGTGGGTTTGCGCGAGTTTGCCCTTATTGAACTTTTAAGGGTAGCGTACTGATGCCGGTATGAGTATGCCAGCGCGATGTATATAAATCATATTCACACAATCCAGTCTGGATGTGATGCTTATTAATATAATTATCTACCCTTGAAATATAAGTTTCATGGGGTTGAAAACCAAAATCCCAGTCAGAAGGGTTGAACGTGGAAAAACCATTGATGGTTCTCAGAGCAAAAATCTCAGATAGGAGCATTGCGTCAACATTATGAGCGTATACGTTATAGGTGGCATCATCCTTTTTATTCAAGGATTCATCAAGACGCTGCCCACTGACAAAAAAAGATCGACATGACGGCGGCGGTTCCTCTGCTTGCTTAATAAAATTGAGCTGTTCTTGTCTATTAAGCCATTGACTTCTACCGAGATTAATTTGTTCCATTATTAAAAGGCAAGCCAGTATTATGGTTAAGCCTTTATATTTGTATCTGGCCACTTTGCCAAGGAAATAGACCACCAATACCGTTATCGGGAAATTCAGGAACAACGCATATCGCGCCGTAACACGCATTCCTTTCGCTCCGGGGACTAATTCCCATACTAATTTCCATAATGTATGATTGCCAAATTTAATCATTAATAGTAGTGACAAAATTACAGCTAATAAAAGACTTCTAATCAGAACGCTTTCTATGGTAAATGCTGAATTTTTGAAAAAATAAATCAGGGAAACAAGGCTGACGATCAATATAACGGGAGGGAAGCCAACCATAAACTCCCCACCAAGCTGAAAGTTAGGAGGAAAAATAGAAAAATAATGTTGGCTAAGCTTACCGAAAAGAAAATTAGTGTCGCCAGGATTAAGAAGATTAGTTAGACGGGGAGTATAACTAAGTACTTCACCAAAATGATGCACCCCGACTTTTTTCGCTGACTGCAAATAGACAATGAGAAACGGCAAAAAAGAAAGGAGGGTGACTATGGCTGGGATAATTATTTCATAAGCATTAAATGATGGTCTGATAAAAGATTCATTATGGCGCCGTTTTTCCCAATAAGAAATCAAAACAATGAAGATAGTGAGAATCATTGTAAAGAAAATAAAAAACCAGGCCATATAAAAAGTACTTAACAGCCAACTGCCAAGCAATATCCCGGAAGCGGAGCCATATAGGATGGCTTTTTTTCTACTGTTCCCGCTGGTTAAAAAAAGCATATAGCGGTAAAGTAAAAGTGTCAGCAAAGGACTTAACGCTACGCTTAATAGTTGTGCATGGCCCGATTGGAGAACAAGATTATTATTTAGGGTGAATATACTGGCGCCGGTGATAGCAAGAAAGGGTTTTAGTCCAATACACCGGCGGCAAAGAGCATAAAATGAATAATAACCTATGGTCCTCAAAACAATATTAACGAGCTCCGCGGAAAGAAAAATATCAATGCCTGAAAATCTAAAAAATGATGCTATTAAACCGTACAGAAAATAGCCATCATTATAGCCCAGAGTATTGGGATAAGGCGAAAAATACCCTACAATATTCCAAGCAGATTTGCCTCTGAAAACATTATACCAATGCTCCAGCAAACTATTCTCGATTAACCCGTCATACCGATCGCCGGTCAGTATATTAAATCCTGTTTCAAGCTGTACTCGTAAAATAAAGCTTATGACACAAAGATAAATAACGCTAACTACAATTACTTCTTTAAGCGAAATTTTCGACTTATCAATTTTGGTCGAAGCGATATTAAACATGTTCATTAGTCCCTTGATTACCATGAGGAAGGGGAAGTGATAGATAAAACAGGCGCTTAAACTCCCTGCGCCCCATGGTGATACATTCCAGGATTAACCCCGTGATAAATGCAATGGCCGAAAAGATGAGTAATCCCGTTGACAGTACCGCAGTCGGCAAGCGAGGAACTAACCCCGTAATGATATATTCATCAATAATGGGTATGGATATGCATATTCCTATTAGGGCAAATATTATTGCCAATATGCCATAGAAAAAAAATGGGCGTTCGACCGAATATAATTTAATGATAGTTTTTAGAATCTTTGCACCATCCTTATAGGTAGATAATTTACTCACTGAGCTTTCCATGCGGGGACTATAGGGGGTATCAATTTCGGCATAGGGCATGCGCAGTTCCAACGCATGCACCGTCAGCTCTGTTTCGGTCTCAAATCCCGTCGCCAGTGCGGGAAAAGATTTTACATAACGTTTTGAAAAAACCCGGTAGCCCGATAACATATCAGAGAATTCACCGCCAAAAATGAGTTTAACGCAACCGGTAAGAATTTTATTGCCCCAACTATGGCCGGGACGATAGGCTTCTTTGATCATATGAACACGCGCACCCACAACCATATCGAGATGTTCGGATATGAGTTTATCAATCAGTGCCGGGCAGCATGAGGCATCATAAGTCGCATCGCCGTCCACCATGACGTATATATCGGCGTCCACATCCGCGAACATGCGCCTGACGACATTTCCTTTGCCTTTTTGCATTACGTTAAATACTTGAACCCCCTCACTCTTCGCAATTTGCACTGTATTATCAGTCGAATTATTATCAAATATGAATATTGATGCCTCTGGTAGCGCTTGACGAAAATCAGCTATAACCTTTTGAATTGAAAGAGCTTCATTGTAGCATGGAACAATGATGGCCACTTTATTACCAGCAAAATTATTCATAATAGCATTCACTAAAATAACAATCTAAAAGCCGTTCAACATGATTAAACTCTGCATATTGATCCCGTATTTCATTCCGGAAGCACATATTTTATCCTAAAAGCGTGGTTACTTAATAATAGTGGGAAAGCTCGAACCCGTGTAGCACGTTGCTTTGCAACGGTGGAAAACAGCAAGGCATCCGATATTCCCGCGAATTGTACCGAATTTTTCTGAGACTGAATAGTGCTTGTAGGGTTTTAAACCTTTTTTTAATCCAGTGTTAAGATGCCTCCTCTAGCACCATTTGGAAACAGGCATAGAATAATAGGATCGTTGAAAAGGTATGCTTGCAAAAGATTCTCGGTAATAGAGGGTTTGGGCGGCTATCATTGTTGACATGTGCGTAGCCCTAGCCTGCTGTTATAAACACCATTCTTCAGGGGGATGCGGACGAAAACTTGGACTGCTTGGGCGGGGGTTTCCATACTCATGCCAAGACCGCATTCGAGCGGGTTTGACATGGCATATTGAATTCAGCCACTTGGAGAGGGGTGAAATCATCACCTCCGCAAACGAACAGGTAACACAATGATCGGATTGAAAAAAGAGAACATCCGGCCGCGGAGGGGAAAAGGCGCACTCAGGCCCGTCGAATACCGAAGAGGCCCTAGACTTGCGGCATAGACCCATGCATGGTTTTTGCCGCATTCGGGGAATATCCCTATCGAATCAGAGGGCGCGACGGAGCGGCGAAGCGCAAAGGTCTTTTGGTGAGGTCTGGTATGAAAGATACCTCATGCAAAATTTGGTCAAAGGGCCCCCTTTATTCGTTCAAGAATTAACCAGGCTTAATGAGATTATTCGGAAAATACCTTTCAAGCCGCTACTTTTGTACAGATTAGATCCAAATCAAAAACGAAAGGGGTGACATAAACTGCATTGCAGATTAATATGTCCCTCTTTTATTGGTAATTGGTATTTTTTCACTATGGGCAATAGCTCAGTATCCATCGCATTTTCCGATATAGTCGCCGCCGCAAGACGATATTCCCTTGCCGGCATGCTTGGATGGCAAGATGTGCGCCAACGCTATAGACGCTCGTCCTTGGGACCGTTTTGGCTGACCATCAGTATGGGTGTTATGATAGGTACCATCGGTCTTGTTTTCGGAGGAATTTTTGCTACTCCGATGGCTGATTTTTTCCCATTTCTATCAATAGGATTGATTTTATGGGGCTTTATCTCCTCAGTGCTCACTGAGGGCTGTACCGGTTTTATTGGTGCTGAAAACATAATTAAGCAATTACCTATTCCCTTATTTGTACATATTTTACGAATGATGTGGCGTAATATTTTGATATTGGGACATAATATTCTTATATTACCGCTTGTTTTTATTTTTGTTGGCAAGCCCCTTCATTTGATTTCCCTGTTTAGTATTTTGGGAATGTTTTTAGTCCTCATCAACCTCCTGTGGATTGCCTTGGTGTTAAGTATCGTGTGCGCGCGGTACCGCGACCTCCCACAAATGATTATCAGCGTATTGCAGGTTGTCTTCTATATTACACCAATAATGTGGATGCCCACGCTTTTGCCGAAACGAATAGGTCTGCAAATATTAAATTATAATCCATTATACCATTTAATAGAGATTGTTCGCGCACCGCTGCTCGGTGAATTACCAACGATGACAAATTGGGTTGCTTCGATTCTATTTGCCGTGGTCGGATGGTTTGTGGCACTTGTGATTTATGGGCGTTATAAGCGCCGAATAGCGTACTGGCTCTAAAAAAGAAGATAAAATATGGCATCTATTGAATTTAGCAATGTTTGTGTTGATTTTCCCATATACAACGCCAATGGTCGATCTTTAAAGAAAAGGCTAATTCAAGTTGCAACGGGTGGGCAACTTGGAGAGGATACACAAGGCCGCGTTATTGTTAAGGCGCTTGAAGGCCTGAACTTTACGCTGAAAGATGGTGATCGTGTAGGATTGCTAGGGCACAATGGCGCGGGTAAAAGTACTTTACTTCGCTTGCTGAGCGGTGTCTATGAACCCTCGTCGGGGACAGCCAGAATTCAAGGCCAGATAGGATCCCTGATAGATATTTCCCTCGGGATTGATCCTGAAGCAACGGGAAGAGAGAATATTTACATCCGGGGAGGATTATTGGGAATGACAAAATCGCAAATTACAAAACAGCTTTCTGAAATAATAGAATTTTCAGAATTAGGTGATTTTGTTGATATGCCCGTTCGAACTTATTCTAGCGGCATGCATTTGCGGTTGGCATTCTCCGTGTCTACAATTATGCGTCCTGAAATTTTGCTTATGGATGAGTGGCTTTCCGTGGGCGATGAAAATTTTAAGCGAAAGGCGGAAGAAAGAATGCACGAACTGGTTAAGTCTACCAATATCTTAGTCATCGCGAGCCATTCTAAAAAATTGATTTGTGATTTGTGTGACCGGGCAATCTGGCTTGAACATGGAAAAATCAAGCTTGATGGACCGGCTGAGGTTGTTGCCGATCAATATTTTTGTTGAGTTGATTGGCATAGCGACAACGGGATTCTCAGGTAGCTTGGACCGGTTTATTGGAGGACTCCGGCGAGTTTTTTCCAGTAAATCTTAAGTAGACGTATTAGATGACTCCCATTAGCTGCTACTATTTACTCACAGCCAGCGCTGATCAAAAAATGAAGTATGTAGAGACAATACATTCATGCATATAACAGCGATGATACAGCAGAAACGTTAATATTTTTGATATATTGTAACAATATATGATTTCTGCTTAAATTTTTGATATACTGTTTTTGAAATGTCTAAAAGTAATATTGTTAAAAATTTTACTTTGTAAAGGGTCTTTTTTTTTGCTTTTGCGAAATAATAATCAGTGGTGTAATAAGATAGCATTTACTGTTATGGCGGTATATGTGGTATGAGCTGAACCACGAATAAAATGCTATATAAAGAATTGTGCCCACGCACTTATTAGACATATTTAATATTAAAAACATATAACAAAGTATTAACTAACATTCGTCCGGTTAAAGGGCATTGTTACTATCTCAACATTGGAGATTCAATTATGACCTTTGTATCTTTCGCGCAAAATTATGAAGATGTCATCCTTTGGCGTGCTCTGAATCGATTTGGTCCTGGCTTCTATATCGATGTTGGGGCCAGTGATCCCGTCAACGATTCTGTAACCAAGGCATTTTACGATCATGGTTGGCATGGCATTAACATTGAACCTATGAAGGAGTCCTACGACAATATATGTAAAGATCGTTTAAGAGATATTAATTTAAATATAGCGATCGACAAGCAAAATGGTACAAAAACGTTTTACAGTATTGACAGTGGAAATGGATTATCCACTTCGGTTAAGGATTACGCCGATAAATATACCACTGACGGGAAATGTGTAAATGAACTTGAAGTGGAGACGAAAACATTAGCTTATATTTTCAAAAACTTTGTGACCGGAGATGTGCATTTTTTGAAAATTGATGTCGAGGGCAGCGAGGAGTTTGTTCTTGAGGGAGCCGATTTTACCACTTATAGACCCTGGATCGTTTTGGTTGAAGCGACAAAACCCAATACTAGCGATTTATCATA
Source organism: Sodalis sp. RH15 (assembly GCF_047324255.1). Classification (NCBI taxonomy): domain Bacteria; kingdom Pseudomonadati; phylum Pseudomonadota; class Gammaproteobacteria; order Enterobacterales; family Bruguierivoracaceae; genus Sodalis; species Sodalis sp. RH15. Next base: position 4,067,851 of record NZ_CP178738.1, on the reverse strand, counting down.
TCATAATTGGGAACATTTGCTTATTGATGTAAAATATACATTTGTGTATTTTGATGGACTGAACCGATTTTATGTTGCAAATGAAAAAGTAGAATTATTACAGCAATATTTTTCTGCGCCTCCTAATTATTTCGACTTTTTCGTTTTATACAGAAATAATTTAAATTTAGAAAAGTTATATATGTTTACGCAGGAGTTCCATGCTATATCTGAACTTGTTCTCAATAGAAAGGACGAAAGCGCTCGTGCCGGTAATGAGTCAAGTAACATTGAATTGAATGCAGATTCATTCGCAGACATAAAGAAAAATATAAACTTGTTGCTTATAGAAAATGAACGTTTAAGAAAATTAAACGACGATTTATGCAAGAATATAGATATTTTAGAGCAACAAAAAACAGAAATTTTGCAGAGCTATTCATGGTCTATGACAAAACCCGTGCGTGCGATTGTTGAAAAAATAAATAAATTGATCAGTTAATATTTTTTAGGACCATTGATTGATGGGTTTCTTTTACAAATACGTGCTGGTGGTTATACTGGTAAGAAACAGAGATTGGCCCATTTTCTGAGGGTTGTAGTCGAATTTAATATTCTGGATTGATGTTAAATTGTAGCGAATATGTAATAGATCCAGGTGAATTGTGGGGAAAATATTCAGACATATAAATGATATAGGCACTCGATGTCTATTTCGAATTTAAGCCGGCTTTCAGCAACTATAATCATGTCTTAATGAGAAGATTTGTATTATGCGGCATGCGGCAAAGCGAAATGTGCATAACATCACAGTAATATTTTGTTACAATTTTAAATTGTGAATAAATTTATTAAATTGCACCATACCGTGCTGATTAGCAAACGACGATTGATATCAGAAACCAGATGCAAATTCTTGAGAACATGATCATAATAGCGAGTCTTTATAAGAACTTTTAAGTGAAAAATAAATTTGCACATGTTGAGGTTTTTAGGTATGCAATATTTATTACGTTAAGCGTTCAGATAATATAAAAGAAGTTATGTGTGGTGGTAGCTAGAAGCCAAGGGCGGTAGCGTGCTTAATTTTTCTGATGAGGGATTCCATTAAGGGTAAACGATGATGTATCACTCATTTAGCTCGATGGAAATGATGAAAAATGAAACTCCTGAAGGAGCACAATCCTATTCAGCCATGTGTTTTGGATAAGTCAGGAAGGATGGTTGTTATGCTTATATCCTTAAACTCTCTTTCAAGGGTGCTAATCAGGCCCAAAAAAATAAAATTTAAGGCAGTACTATTTATTAAGCATTCATTTTACGATATTTTATCTTATGTTTCTCGGCACCAAAAATTAAAGAATAAACTTGTCTTTATCGCCAAAAAAACACATTTACACACGAGATTGAGCTCTATATCTGCTCGTGTCAGTGCTTCCCGAAATAGTTCACGCGATTCCATCGACGCACTTTACAAAAAAGAAGAATTGTCTTTATACGCGAAAGAAATTTATAAGCAATTGACCGAAAAATATAAACCATGAAAATATTAGTTGATTTACAAGGTTGCCAGTCTTCTTCACGTTATCGAGGAGTGGGGCGATATGCTTCTGAATTAACGAAAAGTTTAATTCGTCGAGATAAGCAAAATGATTATACTTTGCTTCTGAATGGCGCCCTGGGTTTCGTTGATGAAATCAAATCAGATTTTGCTAGTCTCCTTCCCGAAAAAAATATCCTTTGCTGGACACAGTACACGGGCATAAGTTCAAGCACAAATCATAAAAAAGAAATTTTTATATCAGAAATAATTCGCGAAGCATTTATTTATCAACAAAATGCAGATTTGCTCTTCATCCCTAATTTCCAAGAAGGTTGGGAAGATGCGGCAGTAACATCGATAGGCAGATTACAAACCTTACGAAAATTCGCTACGAGCTTGAAAATAATTGCCACATTACATGATGTCATCCCATTGCTGAATGAAGATGAATATTTGGGCGTAAAGAGTCCTATAAGGCCATGGTATTTTGAAAAGCTCTCATACTTGCATGATACAGACCTGCAATTAACCGATACCTATGCTTCCCAAGCTGAAATCAGCGCTAAACTAAATTTGCCGTCTTTGCACGTGGTTCCTTGTGGTATCAATAAAAAACAGTTCGGATATTTATCGTCTGACGAAACTAAGGATGTATTACTGCGATTAAGTATCCCTGAAAAATTCATTCTTTATACGGGGGGGACGAATCCTCATAAAAATCTCATTAATTTATATAAAGCCTTTTCACAATTACCTCAGGATATTCAAGATCAATATACTTTAGTGGTCGCTGGAAAAAAACCGGTTGATATTGATAATATAATCAATATTTTGAGTAAGTTAGGAATAAGCACGAAAGTTTACTTCACTGGGTATGTTTCTGATACTGAATTGAGGGCGTTATATAGTAGCTGTGAATTATTTGTTTTCCCTTCATATCAAGAAGGGTTTGGAATGCCGCCACTGGAAGCAATGGCTTCAGGGGCGGTGGTTATTGCTGCTGATATTCCAGTTATGCGGGAAATTATTGGTAATGAAGTGGACTCATATTTTGATCCGTTCAATGTGACAAGTATTTCTGAAAAAATTACATTAGCAATTCGAAACGAGACCTTCAGGAAACTTTCCAAAGCAAACGCATTCAAGCGAGCCCAAATCTATACTTGGGATAAATCCGCCGAGAAATTCCTGGGCGTTATTTCTTCTATTGTCACAAATCATTTCAGCAAGCGTGAGACGTTGACAGCGAATGAAATTTTATCGGCGGCGATTGAAGAAATAACGAATTCGAATTTTACGTTTACAAAAAATGATTTTTTACACATTGCGCTATTATTGAGCAAAAATATTGTGCCTGAGCACAGAAATCCTAAAAAATATATTGATATCAGCGCAATGATACATGATGATTCCAAAACCGGCATACAGCGTGTTGTCCGCGCTATTACAACTGAATTGACTAGTCTGGCTGATAATATTGAAGTTATTTATTCTTTTCCCTATGATCGGACTTTCCGAAAAGCTAAAAAAGACGCTACTCATTTTTATTGCGCTTCCGAGAGCGATGAAGTGGTAGACTTCTTTCCAAAAGATCAGTTGATTTATCTTGATCTGCACCCTTTATTAGCCGTTTCACACCGTATCATAAATAATGATCTCAAGGATCGTGGTGTGGAAGTCTATTATGTCGTTTATGATCTCATACCTCTTCATAAACCAGATAATTTTGTCGCTAAATTATCTTTAGAATTTACTGAATGGGCAAAAACGGTAAGTTATGCAAACGGTATTATTTGCATTTCACGTTCTGTAGCTGACGAATATATTGCTTGGATAAAAAGTCATGCACCTTCAAGAAAAACCGAACTTAAAGTGGGCTATTTTCATTTAGGTGCAGATATCAAAAATAGCCTTCCCACTTCAGGTTTGCCTGACGATGCAAAAGAAATATTGGATTACATCGACGGAAAACTAAATTTTATTATGGTTGGTACGTTAGAACCACGCAAAGGGCATATACAAATAATAAAATGTTTCGATGAATTATGGAGTCAAGGCATCGATGCTAATCTTTTAATCATTGGACGTCAGGGATGGTTGTCTGAAAATCTGGTTAACTTGATTAATGAACACCCTGAGCTTGGAAAAAAACTTCACTGGTTCAATGGCATTTCAGATGAATATCTTGATGAGCTCTATAAAAAATCAAGTTGTTTAATCGCGGCATCTGAAGCGGAAGGTTTCGGTTTACCATTAATCGAAGCGGGTATGAAAGGCATAGCAATCATTGCTCGAAATATCCCGGTCTTTAAGGAAGTAGCTGGAGAAAATGCGTTTTATTTTTCCGGCATAACCCCTCTGCAGCAGTCGGAAGAAATTAAACAATGGATTGATTTATGGAATAGAGGGATGCATCCCGTTTCTTCCGGTATGAAGTGCTTAACCTGGAAGGAAAGCGCTGAGCAATTCTTAAATTGTCTCAATAACAGCGTCTGGTATCATACGTGTAAGTTTGATGATGGAGATTTAGCGTGAGTAAAACTGCAGTTATTACAGGAATCACCGGACAAGATGGCGCCTATTTAACGGCGTTGTTATTAGAAAAAGGCTACAACGTCTACGGCACATACCGTCGTACAAGTTCGGTTAATTTTTGGCGCCTGAAAGAGCTTGGCGTCGATCAGCATCCGAATCTGCATTTGGTGGAGTATGATTTGACCGACCTGTCCACCAGTATCCGCCTACTCCAGCAGTCGGGCGCAACCGAAGTGTATAACCTGGCGGCGCAGAGCTTTGTCAGCGTCTCGTTTGCGCAGCCGGTGACCACCGCCGAGATAACCGGCATCGGTCCTCTTAACCTGCTTGAAGCCATTCGCATCGTTAACCCGAAGATTCGCTTCTACCAGGCCTCGACCTCGGAAATGTTCGGCAAGGTCCAGGCTATTCCCCAAAAGGAGGATACGCCGTTTTATCCGCGCAGCCCTTATGGGGTAGCCAAGCTTTACGCCCATTGGATGACCATTAACTATCGTGAAAGCTACGGAATTTTTGGTTGCAGCGGCATTCTTTTCAATCATGAATCCCCGCTGCGCGGGCTGGAATTCGTCACCCGAAAAATCACTGATTCCGTCGCTAAGATAAAGCTCGGCAAACTGGACGTGCTGGAACTGGGCAATATGGACGCCAAGCGTGACTGGGGTTTTGCCAAGGAATATGTCGAAGGCATGTGGCGCATGATGCAGGCCGACGAGCCGGACACCTTTGTTCTGGCCACCAACCGCACCGAAACCGTAAGAGATTTTGTTTCAATGGCTTTCAAAGCCGCCGGGTTCAATTTGCGGTTTGAAGGGCAGCACGAAGACGAAGTCGGCATTGATATCGATACCGGTAAAACGCTGGTGCGGGTTAATCCGAAATTCTTCCGCCCCGCCGAAGTCGAATTGCTGATTGGGCTGCCCGAGAAAGCCAAAAAGGTGTTGGGCTGGGAACCGAAAACCTCCCTTGAAGAGCTGTGCAAAATGATGGTTGAGGCCGATATGCGGCGCAACGAGCAGGGCTTTTCTTTCTGATGGCCGGCAATGGCAAAAGGGCCCTGATCACCGGGATCAGCGGATTCACCGGCCATTATATGGCGGCGGAGCTGTCCGCTGCCGGATACCGGGTGTTTGGTTTAGGTTCCATCGCTTCGGATCAGCCGGATTATTTCAACGTTGATCTGTTGGATTTATCGGCCCTTTCCGCCGTGATGGCTCAAGTGCGGCCGCATGTCGTGATCCATCTGGCGGCCATTGCTTATGTCGGACATGGCGACGCCAACGCGTTTTATCAGGTTAATCTGGTGGGAAGCCGCAATCTGCTCGAGGCGCTTAGCCACTCGGGCATAGCGCCGGATGCGGTGCTGATGGCCAGCAGCGCGAATGTCTATGGCAACAGCCGCGAAGGCCGGCTGGATGAGCTGACTCCGCTTAATCCCGCTAATGATTACGCTGTCAGTAAGGCAGCGATGGAGTTTATGGCGCGGTTATGGCTGGATAAGCTGCCGGTTATCCTGGTGCGGCCGTTTAACTATACCGGAGTCGGTCAGGGCGAGAATTTCCTGTTGCCGAAAATCGTCAAGCATTTCAAAGAAAAAGCGCCGATCCTTGAATTAGGCAACCTGGATGTATGGCGTGATTTCACCGATGTTCGCGCACTGGTTAAAGCCTATATGGGATTAATCAACTCGGCCGCGGCAGGGCAGACGGTGAATGTCTGTTCAGGGAAAACCTACTCGCTACGTGAAGTGGTGGCAATGTGTGAAGTTATCACCGGCCATCATTTAAACATTACCGTCAATCCGGCATTTGTTCGTGCCAATGAAGTGAAAACCCTGTGCGGAGACGCCGGTAAATTGCGTTCCATCATCGGGGAGTGGAGTACGCCTCCGTTAGAGGAAACCCTGCGTTGGATGCTGGAAAGTTGAATAAATGAAAGTCATTTTTGGTACGGACCCCATCAAGTATCCCTTGACGGGTATCGGCCGGTACACGTACGAATTGGCCAAAGGCTTGCAGTTGCACGAAGGCTCGGAGATTTCTGAGCTTTTATTTCTCCAGGGTCGACACATCAGCCGTGATATCCCGGCGGCCAGTGAGACCGCGCCTTTGAATAGCGGCCTCAAGCGTATGGTCCAGCGCAGCAAAGTGGCATCCGAGCTTTACAGGATTACCGCGCCCTGGTTGAAAACCCGCGCGTTAAAGCCCTTTCCACAGCATATTTACCACGGACCCAACTTTTATCTCCCGCCGGGGGTGGATAACTGCGTCGCAACCTTTCACGACCTGTCCGTATTCAGCTTCCCTGAATGCCATCCGGCGGAGAGAGTGCGCTATATGCATAAAGAACTGTCATTGACGCTGCGGCGGGCAAAAGTATTAATCACGGATTCGGAATTCACCCGGCAAGAATTAGCCAGATATTTTGCTTACCCTCTTTCGCAAATCGCCACCGCGAGTCTGGCCAGCAGCGGTGAGTTTTTCCCCCGGGACGAACAGCAGATCAATCAGGCATTGGCCTCTTTCCAGCTTTCCGCGGGCCGCTATACGCTATTTGCCGGTTCCATAGAACCGAGGAAAAACCTGAAGACCCTGCTGGATGCTTATCAACGGCTGCCTGCGCCTCTTAGTCAGCGCTATCCGCTGGTGATCTGCGGTTATAAAGGCTGGGGAAGCGAGGCGCTGCACGCACGTTTTGAACAAGCCGGGCGGGAAGGGTGGCTGCGTTATCTCGGCTATACCCGTTCGGGTGATTTGCCCTGGTTATTTGCCGGCGCCAGAACCTTTGTTTTCCCTTCGCTTTATGAAGGATTCGGCTTGCCGGTACTTGAAGCAATGTCTTCCGGTGTACCGGTTGTTTGCTCCAATAGTTCGTCTTTACCCGAAGTAGTGGGCAATTGTGCGCTCATGCATGATCCTCACGATATCGATGGATTTACCGCATCGATACGCCTAAGCCTCGAAGATAATGTCTGGCGCGAGTCAGCGATTTCCGGCGGTTTGGAGCGGGCAAAACTTTTTTCTTGGCAACGTTGCGCGCAAGAAACGATTAATGCATATAACCAGGTTTGATATTTTACATGCTGAAAGTCCTCCATTTTTATAAAACATATTATCCAGATTCCTTTGGCGGCATTGAGCAAGTTATTTTTCAGTTGAGTGAGGGCGGCGTGGCTCATGGCATCCAGTCTGACGTGCTTTCCCTAAGCCCGCGAGGGCATATTCAAAATCAGCGGCTTGGTTCGCATATGACCCATTGCGAGGCGGTGACGTTTGAACTGGGCTCAACGCCATTTTCATTTGCCGCCATCAGACGCTTTAAAGAACTGGCCAAACACGCGGATGTTATCCACTATCATTTTCCATTTCCCTTTATGGATATGGTCCACTTTATCAGCGGCACCAAAAAACCTACCGTGGTGAGTTACCATTCCGATATCGTTAAGCAAAAGACATTGCTGAAGTTTTATACCCCTTTAATGGACTTCTTTCTTTCCAGGGTAGATCATATCGTCGCCGCGTCTCCTAATTACGTTTCCACCAGTCCGACGCTGCAGAAGCATATCGATAAAGTCAGCGTTATCCCTTACGGGCTCGATAAGAACTCCTATCCATCGGTGAGTCAGGAAAGTTTGAATGCTTGGCGCGCCAGAATTGGTGCTCCGTTCTTTCTGTTTATCGGTGCGTTTCGCTATTACAAGGGGCTGCATATCCTCATAGAAGCGGCGATGGGTGCGCCTTATCCCATCGTCATCGTCGGTGCCGGACCGATAGAAGATGAGCTTAAGCAGCAGGCGAAAAGGCTGGGCCTAACCAATATCCATTTCTTGGGGGCAGTACCGGATGTGGATAAGGTCGCGCTGTTGATGCTTTGCTACGGCATTGTCTTTCCGTCGCATTTGCGCTCCGAAGCGTTCGGCATTTCGCTGCTGGAAGGCGCGATGATGGAAAAGCCGCTGATTTCCAGCGAGATTGGCACTGGTACGACGTTTATCAATATCCATAATGAAACCGGCCTGGTGGTCCCCCCTTCCGATGCATCCGCGCTGCGTGCGGCGATGGATACATTATGGAACGCGCCGGAACTGGCCGGGCAATTCGGCAAAAACGCCAGCGCTCGGTTTGAAAAGATGTTTACGTCAGAGCAGATGGTTGAAAAATACGCTGAAATTTATAAAGGGCTGCTGACCGGCTCGCCTTCGCTGGCATAGCGCGATCGTTTAGACACTCACTCGTTTTAACATTCAAGGACTAAAATGTTACTTCCAATCATTATGGCCGGCGGTATCGGTAGCCGATTGTGGCCTATGTCGCGAGAGCTTTATCCTAAGCAGTTTTTGACGCTGCACGGCAAGCAGTCGATGCTGCAAGAAACGCTGACGCGCCTTGCCGGCCTGGATATCCGCGCTCCGCTGGTTGTGTGTAATGAAGAGCATCGTTTTCTGGTGGCCGAGCAATTGCGGCAGATTCATCAATTGGCCGGCAATATCATCCTGGAACCGGTGGGGCGAAACACTGCCCCGGCTATAGCCCTTGCAGCGCTGGATGCGGTCGCCACGGGAGATGATCCCATCCTGCTGGTGCTGGCGGCAGATCATATTTTCGCCGATGTGGGTGCCTTCCATCAGGCGGTGAACCTGGCGCTGCCCTATGCCGAAGCCGGCAAACTCGTGACTTTCGGTATCGTTCCCGCCGGTCCGGAAACCGGCTACGGCTATATTCAGCGCGGCGAACAGGTCAAGGATGCGCAAGGGGAGATTTTTAAAGTAGGCCGTTTTGTCGAAAAGCCGGACCGCGTCACCGCGCAGGGGTATATTGCCAGCGGTGAGTACTATTGGAATAGCGGGATGTTTATGTTCCGCGCCAAACAGTATTTAAACCAGTTAGGCAAGTTTCGTCCCGATATCCTGGCCGCCTGCCAGCAAGCGATGCAAGCACATCAGCCTGACGCGGGCCAGGATTTTATCCGGGTGGACAAGGAAGCCTTTTTCGCCTGTCCGGAGGAGTCGGTGGATTATGCGGTGATGGAAAAAACCGACGAGGCGATAGTCGTTCCCATGGATGCGGGTTGGAACGATGTGGGATCCTGGTCCGCTTTATGGGATGTCAGCGAGAAAGATGGCCAGAACAATGCCCTTACCGGGGATATATTTCTCTATAACACTTCGGATTGTTATATCAACACCGACGAGAAGCTGGTGGCGGCGGTTGGCGTTGAGAATCTGGTGATTGTGAATACCAAGGACGCTGTCCTCGTTATTAACAAATCCCAGGTTCAGGACGTTAAAAAAGTCGTCGAATATCTTAAGCTGAATCAGCGCAGCGAATACCGTCGCCACCGCGAGACCTACCGTCCCTGGGGACGCAGCGATGTGGTTGTTAATGAAACACGCTATAACGTTAACCGGATTACGGTAAAACCGGGCGGTATGTTCTCGTTGCAAATGCACCATCACCGTACCGAGCACTGGGTGGTCCTCGCCGGTACTGCCAAGGTGACGGTTGAAGATAAGTGTTTTTTGATTACCGAGAACCAATCCACCTTTATACCGGTGGGGTCGAAACATATGCTGGAAAACCCCGGTAAAATCACCTTGGAATTATTAGAGATTCAGTCGGGGTCGTATCTAGGCGAGGACGATATTGTCCGTATTAAAGATCATTACGGACGGGTGTAACGGATACAACAAAACGCTTCTATTAAATAATTAAAAACCGCGCCGCCAAACGAGGGATACCCTATTTACGTTTGGCGGCGCGGTTCGTTTATAATTCCGTCCGCGGCGGCAGGGTACTAGCTACACGCTACCGGTCGCTATGGATAATATTACTCTAGCCATTCGGTGTGGAAAACGCCGTCCTTGTCGGTACGCTTGTAGGTATGCGCCCCGAAGTAGTCGCGCTGCGCCTGGATCAGGTTGGCCGGCAATACTGCCGAACGGTAGCTGTCGTAGTAGGCGATAGCCGCGGAGAACGTCGGAGTGGGGATGCCGTTTTGCACGGCATAAGAGACTACGTCACGCAAGGCTTGCTGATATTTATCGGCGATGTCCTTGAAATAGGGTGCCAAAAGGAGATTGGCGATATCGGCGTTATCCGCGTAGGCATCGGTGATTTTTTGCAGGAATTGGGCCCGGATGATACAACCGGCACGGAAAATCTTGGCGATTTCGCCGTAGTGCAAGTCCCAATTGTTTTCCTTTGATGCCGCCTTCAGCTGGGAGAAACCCTGGGCGTATGAAACGATTTTACCCAGATAGAGTGCTCGACGAACCTTCTCGATGAATTCAGCCTTGTCGCCGCTGAACGCCTTGTCGGCGGGGCCGGTTAAAACCTTGGACGCCGCAACGCGCTGATCTTTTAACGAGGAGAGATAGCGGGCAAATACGGACTCAGTGATAAGCGTCAGGGGTTCACCGAGATCGAGGGAGCTTTGGCTGGTCCATTTGCCGGTACCCTTGTTTGCCGCCTCGTCCAGGATCACGTCAACCAAATAGTTTCCTTCAGGATCCTTCTTGGTGAAGATGTCCTTAGTGATGTCGATCAGGTAGCTATTGAGCTCCCCTTTGTTCCATTCACTGAACGTTTGGGCAAGCTCTTCATTATTGAGATGCAGTGCGTTCTTCAGCAGGGAATAGGCTTCAGAGATTAACTGCATGTCGCCATATTCAATACCGTTATGCACCATTTTCACATAGTGTCCGGCGCCGTCGGCGCCGATGTAGGTCACGCAGGCTTCACCGTCGGCTTTGGCGGCGATTTTTTCCAGAATGGGGGCCACCAGTTCATAGGCTTCTCTTTGGCCGCCAGGCATGATGGACGGGCCTTTCAAGGCGCCTTCCTCACCGCCGGAGACGCCGGTGCCGATAAAGTTGAAACCTTGATCGGACAGCTCGCGATTGCGGCGAATGGTATCTTTGTAATAAGTATTGCCGCCGTCGATCAGGATATCCCCTTTGTCCAGGTGTGGTGTCAGGGACTCGATGGTTTTATCCGTCGCGGTGCCGGCTTTAACCATCAGCAGGATTCGGCGCGGTTTTTCCAGTGAGTCGATGAACTCTTCAATTGTGTGGTAAGGAACCAGCTTTTTACCCGGATTCTCCGCAACGACTTCGTCAGTTTTGTCGCCGGAACGGTTGAAAATGGACACGGTGTAGCCGCGGCTCTCAATGTTAAGCGCCAGATTACGGCCCATTACCGCCATACCGACAACGCCGATCTGTTGTTTGGACATTACTAACTCCTGTCTGAGTGTGGACTCCCGGCGCCTAATTGCCAAGCGGCGGGCTCTGTTAATGTGACGTACATGTTAACTCAGGATCACCATAGGGGTGAAGTGATTGGAATAATAGGTTGTTAACAATATTACATTCTGGCACTTATCGTACGTTAACGCCTGTGAATCAGGACTTCAACATCGCCATGATCTCATCCGTTTTGGCCTGCATCAAAGCGATATCCCCTCGGGATTCCACATTTAAGCGAACCACAGGCTCGGTATTTGACGAGCGCAGGTTAAAACGCCACCGCTCAAATTCCATACTGATACCGTCGGTATGATCGACGCTTATCGCCCGTGCGCGATAATGATCTGCCACTTTTCCGATTGTGACGGCCGGTTGTTGCAACATAACGTTTATTTCGCCGGATGACGGATATGCGGCAATACGTTCCTTGACTAACCGGCCGAGTGACTGGCCTTTGATACTGACCAATTGAGCCACCAGGAGCCAGGGGATCATACCGCTATCACAATAGGCAAAATCACGGAAATAGTGATGGGCGCTCATCTCGCCGCCATAGATCGCATCTTCCGCCCGCATCCGTTCTTTAATAAAGGCGTGGCCGGTTTTCGACATGATCGGGGTTCCCCCCGCCTTTTTGACCATATCAATAGTGTTCCAGGTTAAACGCGGGTCATGAATAATCTTGGCCCCGGGCTGCAGGTGCAAAAACGCCTCGGCCAAAAGCCCGACAATGTAATAACCTTCAATAAACTGGCCGTTCTCATCAAACATGAAGCATCGGTCAAAATCCCCATCAAAGGCAATGCCCATATCGGCACGGTGTTCGAGAACGGCATTGGCGGTAGCCGCCCGGCACTCCGGCAACAATGGGTTGGGTATGCCATTTGGGAAATGGCCGTCCGGCTGGTGATGGACTTTTATAAATTCAACCGGCACTTCGTTTTGTTTGAAGTTAGCTTCGATGGCGTCGATAACGTGCCCGGCGGCGCCATTGCCGGAATTAATCACCAGTTTAAGCGGAACGACGCGGCTGATATCAATATACGTCAGGATATGCTTGACGTAATCACTCAAAAGATTTTTGCGGGCGTAAGTTCCCTGGCGGAGAGCGGGAGCCGCAAAGGCATTGTTTTCCGCTATCCGTTGAATGTCATGCAATCCGGTATCGCCGCTGATGGGCCGGGAACCTTCGCGAACCAATTTCATCCCGTTGTAATTGATAGGGTTGTGGCTGGCTGTAACCTCAATGCCCCCATCCGCTCCAAGAAAGGATGTCGCGAAATACATCTCCTCGGTGCCGGTCATGCCCAAATCGATAACATCGGTACCCGCCTCCCGCAGACCTTTGGCCAAGGCTAATTTCAGGCTTTCGCTGGTAAGGCGCACATCGCTGCCAAGGGTAATGGTTTTTGGCTTCAGATACTCACCATAAGCACGACCAATGCGATAAGCGATTTCCTCATTTAATTCATCACCTAACTTGCCGCGAATATCATATGCCTTAAAACAGGTCAATTTTGCCATCTTAACGTCCATCACTCATACGATTACCATCCCAAAAGTGCTTTCCATATCGTGAAATTTTCACAGTATCCCCAGGCTTTGATACCGATCCAACGGGTAAGCGTGGATAAGCCCGCTCCCACTGGTATGTCAAATAAATAATTAATTTCAGCTAGTTATCCGTTACGCTAGGTCAGTTGATACCGTCACTGGACGCGCCGGTCGCACTATTGTCCTTTTTTTTTCCGAAACGGGACGTACTGTGCACCACTGTACTGGTAGGTCATGGATTTTTTTACCTGAAACCTAATGTAATGCTATCACCGCAGATAAAGATTTTCTTCAGGAAAATGTGCCAAAACCCGAAGTAAAAGCATCGGCACTGAAGCGATAGCTGAAAGGAAGAATCTGGAAAAGGCAAGGAGAAAGCTTTTGCAGCAGTATGGGTGACTCTTTTTTAGCCATCTCGTTACCATCTCGTTAAAAGGGAATCATCAAAATCCAAACCGATTTAGAAATCGAGAGGTTAACATTCTGGCTCTTAGAATATGTTTTATGGAGGGTGCATTATATAAAATATATTAAAACCGCGAACCCAGTCATTTAACATATTATTTTCCTTTCGATTCAGCTACCGCTTTGAGTTCGACATATCATTTGCGTAGACTAGAGATAACGAAAATGTGTAATCCATCAAAATCAGGAGCAGGGGATGTTTGGTTTGACATGGAGTTGTTTTCATCAGAACAAAGAAACGGGAGAAATTGAACCTCTTATTTATGCAGATCAGAATAAATTGACCAAGCTCTTTGGCATAAGCATTACCTGTATGGGCAATCGGCCGGATGTCTCTTTGTGTCAATCTAAGCATTTTAAAAGCGGTACGCCCGCAGAAGAGATATCGTCCGGCCAACACCGGCAGACGGGTGGAGGCGGATTTATGGCGGGACACCAGCTGCTGTTCATCCGTATGCGTGAAATCATAAGGGAGTGGCCGCCGGCGGTGCAGAGGCTGGCCCAAACCGTTTTCAGCGAACGGGGATTAAAACATATAGAAAATAGCGAGTTGCTGGGTGCTTGCAAGGTCTTGCTTGCCCGATTTGAAGTGTTCCCGCCATCGTGCCAACTCTATCTTGCAACTGAGATTAACCGTAACGGCACCAGATTAACATCGGATGAAAAAAATTTACTTTCTCAGTTTCTTGTCGACCTATTGAAGGATGGTTCGTATTCATGTCCAGCATGTCATTATTTGCGTGATATCTTGCAAAACACCAGGAACTCAATGCTAGCTTAATAAAAAGCTGAAATTGAATGCCATTAAAAGAGGAGGGCGTTAGTATGCGTTACTGAAAAAACAACGCGGTCAAACGATCGCTGAACTTAACATAATCATATAACTAATAATATGCAAGATAATGTCACCCATCGACTTTCCGCACATCCAGGGTTTTTGGCTTTCAACCTCGACCATGACAACTTAAAATCCCAAGGAGCAATGCCCATAGCGTCCTTGCAAAGGATCAATGGAGTACGAAATACGCCGGCCCCAATTGAGGCAGAAGCAAGCAGCGCCATATATCGGCGATATGTGCTGCCGTTGACGGCCGGTCGGGCAAGGCGGCACTCATCCGTTAAGAGTTTACCTCTGACGGCGGATACCATCGCGCGTAACAACGCTAAGCTTATAAATGAGCAGATGAAGCGCGTGCCGAGAAAATTAGTTAATCTTAGCGAGAGTGCGGATATACAAAATGAATATATCAGCCGGGGAGTATGGACAGAATATAATTTATCCTTGTTAAAGGCTTTATTGGGCACAGCTATTCAACCAGGGGCTATTGCAACATTGAGTCCACCGGAGCAACTTCGAAAGCTCATTATTATTATGGATAATTTTCAGCACTTGGAAAGGAATCATAAACTTTTTGTTTTTCAAAGGCTGAAGAGTCTATTTCCCCCATCGGTGGATAACGTTAATTTAACTCAGCGGCAGTTCCAATTATTGGGGAAATGCTTGGCTTATTTTAGTCGACATTGCCTCCGGCACTACCCAATTCAATTTTTTCCACAGGTCTATGATTACTTATTTCAAACAGTCTCTCGATTCACTACTGTGAATTGCAATGTCATTATCCGGCAATTACTTAAGCATTTCCCGGTTTTGTGCCAACAGGCACCGCCTGCAACGCTTTTTCAATATTTTAAATCTCTTTTGGAAGCGTCTTTTTTATGCTCAAGTGACGTGAGAAATTATATTTTCAATGGCTTATCAAAAAACCTGATTTTTTTACCTGATAATCTTGTCAAAGATGGTGCCATTCTAATGGAATTATGTTCAAGAAAATTCATGTCAAAGCGCTTTAATCAAAAAATTGAAAAAAACATCTCATACTGTTTAAAAGAAGAATTAGCTCATTATAAGTTAGATATTCTCAATTCAACTTTCTATTCACCAATATTGACTGCAATAAAATGATCACGTCATCGTGGATTTCATTCTCTCCAAAAAAAGAGGATAAAAAGCTCTTTCAGAATTTGATAATTAATCATCAAGTTCAACAATGAGAATGATTTTTTTATAACAGAGGAATTTGAAATGATCCGATTTTTATGCTGTCGCCACACGCAAAATAATCTAACAACCGAGCCGGTGGCTGAAGCTTTTTGTGGTGCAACCCAATTGAAAACGATTTCCAATCATCACACGTTGGCCTCTTTTCCTAAGACGACGGCGGGTATGGGTTGTACCAACGTTTATCCTGTAGACCAGGTAGAATGGTCTCCCCCAGCAATGTCCACTTCTGATGGCGCTCCATCCTATGGAAGTGAATGCTTATCCGCACAAGGCGTCGTTGTCAAAATCAAGACATACCCAGCTCGGCATGCTTCTACGTGTAATTATGTTCCATCAAAAAAAATAATAAATCGTACCCAAAGTTTTAACGTAAGACCAAAAAAGAGTGATGAACCAAGCACCCCGTTATCTCCGCATGTTTCGCCAGCGGGAGCGGGACGGCCGCCTCGCGTCAAACGAACGGTGAGTTTTAACCTGCCGGCTGAGAAATCAGCCGCAGATGATAAGACTCGTTCGATTACTTACAAAAGTATTGAGCAGGGGCAACTCCTGTTAGCCAGTATCGAAAATCATTATACCGAACCGGAAATCAAAAGATTGTTAGGGCAGGATGGCAACCCCGGAGAGCTGAGTAACTATGACCCGCTCATGCAATTGATGATATTTAAAACGCTGTTTAGGAAGGTAAATATCAAGAATGACCACTTTTTTGCATATTTTTTCAGTCGATGTGTGGAGATTTCTTGTCAATGGTCCGAATACTTTGAAGATGTCTATCGGCGCGATACAGATTTGCTGGAAATAATAAATCGTTATGTATTGCTTGAAATTCCAAGGGATATTTCTACATTAGGGAAAATACAGCCGCGGGGAGAACTATGGTTGAAATTCTATCGGGAACAGTTTAATAAGGTCCCGCCAAAAACATATATTTTAATATGTCGAGAATTTTTCAATACCAGAAGCACGTTTCGATATGAATATCAAATAGAAATCATAAGCAATATTCTAAAAGGGTTTAGATATATACCACAAGTGGACAATGAAGAAGTTTTCCTGAAATTAACAAAATTATGCACACAGCACAATCCGTTGGTTAGCTATGAATATATCAAACTGCTGGCGGAGAATGTGAAATATCTTGCCCCTAAACTGCGTTACCAGCAAGCGTTGGCGATAAAAAATCTAAGCATATCATTAGATCTTGCCGGACAAGGAATTATCCATGCGATATTGAGACCTAACATGATTGATTGAGTACTAAGCAAAAATTATTGCCATCAGCCACTATCGGCTGAGTAGCATTAGCCAACGCAGGCTGAACGTATGTTGGCAATGACAGATGCATGATTGCTTCCTTAGTTGAGGATGTGGGGTGCAAAAAAGTTGTCCTAGCGTCGCTTGTTCACGTCTAAGATCACCTTGGGAAATCGTTTTTTAGTCAGTCATGGTTTGATTGTGGTCTGCAGTGAATGTTTGACCGGTAGATTGATCTTTGTTTTCTTTCGATGTCTCTAAGTCTAAAGCAGCACTCCCTTTATGAATACTTTTTATCGTTAAAGACTCAAAATAGTCTCTTTCCTCCGCCTTTATGTTCGCCCCGGCGACGAAAAGTAATAGTGCCATATTTTTGTTTCTTTTTTCCAATGCAATCATGAGAGCGCTTTTCGAACATGAGGTAGGTAAGTTAACTTCGGCTCCTTTATCAATGAGATATTTCACGATCTTTTCGTTGTTGCAATTTACCCCATGCATTAACGCCGTCCAGCCTTGATGATCCGCTTGATTGATATCGGTGCCTTTTTGTATCAGTAATTCCATGACATCCAGTTTCCCGCGAAAGGAGGCAATCATAAAGGGGGTTTGATTGTTGCTATCTTTAACATTTATATTTTTAGTTAAGACTATAAGCAAGTTGATGATGTTCTGGTTGGTAGAGTATTTGATGGCCAGGTGTAACGCTGTTTCTCCTTTGTTATTGGTTAGCTCGCTATTGGCGCCCCTTGCGATCAGCTGCATAAACGTTGATAAATCGTTTTTAATAACGGTCATCATCAGCGGACTAAAACCCTCTGTGCCCGTTAAATCGCTGTCCGCGCCGTTGTCTAGCAGGCTGCTTATGATTTCTTTTTTAACAACAAGATGGCAATTAATCTCATGCAGCGGGTCGTCGCTTGGACCCGTTTCGTCACATGGAGTGCTGCGGTATTCGGACGTATCGCTATTGAGCACAGCCATATAGCTCTCCTCACATGACATGTCGGTACAATGTAAATTATCTAATTTAAAATTTTTATCAATGATATTTAATAGGGCATTATCCGCTGCTATTTTGGCTTTGCCAAATAATCTTTTAGGCTTGGCAACGTCGAAAATATCCTCTTCACAGGCGGTTTCGTCACAAATGATGTCATCGCAACGCAATTCTTGTGGCTGTTCTTCTTCTGGACGAAAGCGGAGATAATAATCTTTATGATTGACTTTTCCCAACGTCAATTTTTGCAGCTGATGTTTATTTCTTTCTTTTTCTTCATTCATCTCAAGAAACGATTTAACGGCCCACATTAATGCGGTATTGTTTTCCTTATCCCGAAGGTTTACGTCGGCGCCATCATTTCTTATCATAGGATTAACAAAGCCAGCATTAGAGTAGCTGGTGGCTGCCTGCATCATTAAATCGCTTATGCCATCATGGTTTTGGGCATTGCTGCTATTCCCAATTTCAGCACAAAAATTGATGTAGTTTTTTTCCAATTCAATAGCGCTTACCGCGATGTTTTTTGCGCCATTTACCGTTTGCAGGCATGCCTGACGTGTCTGGTCAATGAAAGGATTTTTAACTTTATTATTGCTGGCGGTAAGTTTTCTAATATGGTTTTTGATAATATCCTGCCAAACAATACTTTCAGGGGAATTACTTTTTTTCTCTTCAGGGGCGTGCCTTTTATTTGCGTTATGCTTTTTTTTACGCGTGACGTTATGTTGAAACGTCGGCGCTATATGATCCTCTGTCCGTTTTCTTCTTTTATTATCATCTGAATCCTTTGCGGGAGTAAGCGTTGGCAGAATGCTTTGCGTCGTCAGCGTTGCCTGCTGTGGTGTTCGAGATGATAAGTCAGATAGGTGTGTGTTCAGCAATTCAGTGATGTTGTTATCTTTATTTGCCTCAGCAATGTGGAGTGCTGTTATATTATCGGCATTCACAAAATTGACGTCAGCGCCTCTTTTCAACAAATAGTCGACCATTTTTAGCTCACCGCAATTTACGGCGTGCATCAAAACCGTCCAGCCCAGAGTATCGGTTTCTGTTAAATCAACGCCTTTGGCCAGCATGATAGCGATGATATCCCATTTCCCTCGCTGTACCGCCAGCATAAACGGCGTTTGACCCTTCTTATCTTTTTTATTGATATCAGTGGCGTAAAGCAAAAGCAATTCAACTATTCTCCAGCAGGTATTGTATTTTACCGCCAGATGAAGAGCCGTTTCACCCACGTTATTTTGCAGGTCAGCATTGGCTTTGTTTTTTAGCAGCTTTTCCAAGAGTGTTAATTCATTGCTTATTACCGCGAGCATCACTGCACTAAAGCCGCCGGTGCCTGTTAGGGTGACACTGGCGCCGTGGCCAATCAAGGTGTGGATTATCTGTAATATTGCTTTATCTTTGCGTTGCGTGGGAAAGAGATCGATGTTTATTTTCACCTCTTCGAATGTTTTATCCCTTGCCGATTTTAATT
The DNA here is from genome assembly GCF_047324255.1 of Sodalis sp. RH15. NCBI lineage: Bacteria > Pseudomonadati > Pseudomonadota > Gammaproteobacteria > Enterobacterales > Bruguierivoracaceae > Sodalis > Sodalis sp. RH15. Next base: position 4,048,730 of record NZ_CP178738.1, on the reverse strand, counting down.
TTTTTTCTCTGCGTTCTGATGGATTCTCGCGGGCGCGATCCGTTGACATAGCGCCGTTAATCCATAGTTCTGACGCGCTTTTCCATTTTTTTAGATAGCGTAGTTTTTCTCTATATTGCTGGCTAACCAATGCAAGGCTCTTAATGGCCCAGATCAATGCCGTGTTTCCTTCTTGATCTTGCAGGTCTATTTTTGTGCCATTATTTAATAAATTTATAACATACTCTAGGCTGTACGTGGTGGCTGAAGCCACCATCAAACGTGTTATTCCATGTTGATTTTGTGCGTTAATGTCGCTGCTGTTAATCCTTGCTTCATATAAACGTTTATTGTCAAACACACGATTATTTGCAATAACACCATTTGCTTTTCCCATCTGAGGCAGGCAATTGAGTATTGCTTGTTTTCGATGAATATACGCATTGCGATGTTCTGCCGTGATATTTTCGCTCTTGTTCTTTTTTAAATCGTGCAATAATGGTTTTTCTTTAAATTTATTATTTTTGGTTGAGTTATTACCATAGCGCTCTTCAGCCTTAGCCAGCATGGGTAAAACCCTATTGGTTATTAAGTCTAGCTGTGCAGTATAATTGGCAAGATTATTGCCCTTCGAGGCTAGTGACATAGTTTTTGACAAATTAGCCAACTCAGGCTGTAGGTATGGCTGCAATGTCGTATTCATTTAATTCCTCTCTAAATATTTATAACGAAAAGTGTTCGTAAAGAGCTTGTAGCGGCCTCTAAGAACGTATCCTGATTTCAAGGTTGGGTATATAAGAAAACGCAGTTGATATGAGATGTGTTTACTATTCTCGTTTATTTATAATATGTGTAAATATGTTTTTCTAGAAGATTACCACCTTAGCCGAATATTAGGATTGGGTGCTAATATATTTATAATAATTGAGGGGGCGTTTAGCCATGGAACGCCTGGTTGGGAACGTTTGGTTGGGAAAGATGGTTGGGTACTGACAAACCGGCAAGGAGAGTTTCCTTTTAAGTGCCGTCGCCGGTGAAAAGGGAAGATGAGCAAAGGATCGCTGCCGACCATGGGTTCGGCAGCGGGATTTTTATGGCTTGTTATGCCGCTCACGCAAACGGCCAATCACCCGGCTGAGATTCAGATCCTGATCCTGCAGTAAAACCAGCAGGTGATAGACCAGGTCGGCGGCTTCGTTGGTTAATTCCTCCCGGTCATGGACCGTGGCCGCCAGGGCCGTTTCTACGCCTTCTTCCCCCACCTTCTGGGCGATGCGCTTGGTGCCGCTGGCATAGAGCCGGGCGGTATAGGAGCTTTGCGGATCGGCGTTTTTTCTGCCCGCCAGCAGGGTTTCCAGCTGGTACAAAAAGCCCCAGTCGGTGGCGGCGGGGGAGAAGCAGCTGTCGGCGCCGGTATGGCAGGTGGGGCCGTCGGGATTGGCCAGGATCAAGAGCGTGTCGTTATCACAGTCGGCATGGATGCTGACGACGTTCAGGAAGTTGCCGGAGCTTTCTCCTTTGGTCCACAGCCGCTGCTTGCTGCGGGAAAAGAAGGTGACCTTGCCGGAGTCTTGCGTGACCTGCAACGCTTGCGGATTCATATAGCCCATCATGAGGACTTCGCCGGAGACCGCATGCTGGATAATCGCGGGCATCATTTGACCGGTTTTGGTCCAATCCAGCCGGGCGCGTTGTTGTTCGGTTAACATAATCTGATCTCTACTCCCTGTTGTGCGAGAAACGCTTTCAACTCTCTGATATTGATGATTTGTTTGTGGAATACCGAGGCCGCCAGCGCGCCGTCCACTTCGGCGTCGCGAAAGGCTTCCAGGAAGTGTTCCGCCGTGCCGGCTCCGCCGGAGGCAATTAAAGGTACGTGGCACAGTTCGCGGATAAGCTTGAGCTGTTTCAGGTCGTAGCCGTTGCGGACGCCGTCCTGGTTCATCATGTTCAGGACAATTTCACCGGCGCCGCGCCGCTGGACTTCCGATACCCAGTCAGGGGTCAGCCATTGGGTCACGCGTGTGCGGGTTTCGTCGCCGGTATATTGATTGACCTGATAGGTACCGCTGCCGGCGTCGAACCAGGTATCGATGCCCACGACGATACACTGTACGCCGAAGCGATCCGCCAGGCGGGTGATGAGGGTCGGGTCCGCTAGCGCCGGCGAATTAATGGAAATTTTGTCGGCGCCGAACGACAGTATGCGGCCGGCTTGTTCGAGGGTCTTGATGCCTCCCGCCACGCAGAAGGGAATATCTATCACTTCGGCCACGCGTTCCACCCAGCTCTGATCAACTACCCGGTCGTCCGACGAGGCGGTGATGTCGTAGAACACCAGTTCGTCGGCGCCTTCCTCGGCGTAACGCCGGGCCAGGGGCACGATGTCGCCGATGATTTCATGGTTGCGGAACTGTACGCCTTTCACCACTTGTCCGTCCCGGACGTCCAGGCAGGGAATTATACGTTTTGCCAGCATGCGATGGCCTCCTCAAGGGTGAATTTGCCTTCCAGCAGGGCGCGGCCCACGATCACCCCTTGAACGCCGCTGGTGCGCAGCTGTTTGATATCTTCCAGGCCGCCGATACCGCCGGAAGCCTGAAAAGCGATGGCGGGGTAGGCGCGGCAAAGATCCCGGTACAAAGCGACGTTAGAGCCTTGCAGGGTACCGTCGCGGGAAATGTCCGTGCACAATACATGTTTGAGACCGTAGGCTTGATACTGGCCGATGGCTTCCTCCAGCGTCATGCCCGAATCCTGCTGCCAGCCGCTCACCGCCACCCGGCGCTGTCCCTGGTCGTCGATGCGGACATCCAGGGCCAGCACCAGTGCATCCGGACCGAAACGTTCAAACCACCCCTGTACCTCCCGCGGCTGTTTCACCGCCGTAGATCCCACCACCACCCGGGTGGCGCCGGCCTCCAGCAGTGCCTCCACATCCGATAGGGTGCGGATGCCGCCGCCTATCTGCACCGGCGCCGGCGTTACGCCGGCCAGCAGCGTCTTCAGCAGGGGAATTTGGCGCGCGGCCGGGTCTTTGGCGCCGGTAAGATCCACCAGGTGCAGGAGCTGTGCTCCTTGCCGAACGTAATTCTGCAGGCGGGGCAGGGGATCGTTGCCATACCGCCGGCTTTGTCCGTAGTCGCCCTGATGCAGCCGCACCACCTGGCCATCAATTAAATCCAAAGCGGGAATAATCACCGGTTACATCTCCAGAAAGTTTTTCAGTAAACGGGCGCCGGCGGCGCCGGAGCGCTCGGGGTGGAACTGCACGCCGAAGAAATTTTCCTGCTCCACCGCCGCGCTGAACGGCTCGCCGTAATTGCATTGGGCCAGGGTGGCGGCACAGAGCGGCATGGCATAGCTGTGGACAAAATAGAAATAGCTGCCGTCATCGATGCCGCGGAACAAACGGCTGTCGCTGCGGGCCTGTACCTGGTTCCAGCCCATGTGCGGCAGCGGCAGGCCGAAATCGGTCATTTTGACCACCGGGGTATCGATGATGTCCAGGGTGCGGATGCCGCCGTTTTCCTCGCTCGCGCTGCCCAACAATTGCATACCCAGACAAATGCCCAATACCGGCTGGGTGCAGGATTTCACCAGGTCAATCAGGCCGCGTTCCCGCAGTTGTTCCATCGCCGCGCGGGCGGTGCCCACGCCGGGCAGGAAGAGTTTATCCGCCCGCAGGACGGTATCGGTTTCGCGGCTGACCGTCGGTTGATAGCCGAGGCGGCGCACGGCGGCGGTGACGGAAAAGAGATTGGCGCAGCCGGTGTCCAGGATCACGACGTTCATCAGAGCACTCCTTTCGAGCTGGGCAGGGTGTTGCCTTCCACCCGGATTGCCTGGCGCAGGGTACGTCCGAACACTTTAAACAAGCTTTCCACCCGGTGGTGATCGTTTTTACCCTTGGTTTTCAGATGCAGGGTGCAGGCCATGGCGTACGACAGGGAGCGGAAAAAATGTTCCACCATTTCGGTGCTGAGATCGCCCACCCGCTGATAGCTATATTCCGCCTTGTATTCCAGGTGCGGGCGGCCGGAAATATCCAGCGCGCAGCGCGCCAGGCATTCGTCCATGGGCAGCATAAAACCGAAACGGCCGATGCCGCGCTTGTCCCCCAGGGCCTGGTTAATGGCTTCGCCCAGCGCCAGGGCGGTATCCTCCACCGTATGGTGGTCGTCAATATACAAATCCCCCTTGACGTCGATGTGCATACGAAAGCCGCCGTGGGTGGCTATCTGATCCAGCATATGATCAAAAAAGCCGACGCCGGTATTGATGCTGCTGTCTCCTTCCCGGTCGAGCCAGACCTGGACATCGATGGCGGTTTCACGGGTGACGCGGTTAACGCGGGCGTAGCGGTCGCGGCGGGTCAGTTGCCCGGCTATCGCCGGCCAATCCAGGGCTTCGGGCTGGTAGCGCAGCCCCTTGATGCCCATATTGTTCGCCAACTGCATATCGGTTTCCCGATCTCCTATCACATAACTGTTGGCGGTATCCATCAGGCCGTTTTCCATATAGACCTGTACCATGCCGGTGCCGGGTTTGCGGCATTCGCAGCCATCGGACGGCAGATGGGGACAGATTAATACCTTGTCGAACCGGATGCCTTGGGAAGCGAAGATCTGCATCATCATTTTATGGGGCGCATCGAAATCCGGCTGCGGGAAGCTGGCGGTTCCCAGTCCGTCCTGATTGGTGATCATAATCAGGCTAAAGCCGGCTTTTTGCAGCGCCAGCAGGGCGGCGATGACCCCCGGCTCCAGCGCCAGCTTGTCCAGCCGGTCGACCTGGAAATCTTCCGGTTCGGTGATAAGCGTGCCGTCGCGATCGATAAACAGTAGTTTCTGCTTCACAATGCCTCCTGGCGGCGGGTTGCGGTTACCGGCAGTTCACGAAGCGCGGCCACCACCCGCCGGCACTCTTCCCGGGTGCCGATGGTGATGCGCAGGCAATCGGTCAGGCCCGGCTGTTTGCTTTGATTACGCAGGATAATGCCTTGATCCCAGAGGCTTTTAAACGCCGGGCTGCCGGGAGCGAAACGCACCAGCAAATAGTTGCTTTCGCTGGGATAGACCTCCAGCACCGCATCGCACTCTTGCAGTTCATTCGCCAGCCATTGCCGGGTGGCGGTGATTTGGGCCACCCGTTCGCGCATCAGCGCCACGCCCTCGGCGCTTAAGGCCTGTTCGGCGATATCCGCCACCGGCAGCGACAAGGGATAGGGCGCAATCACCTTTAACAAAAGCTGGATCACCTCGGCGCCGGCCAGTACGAAACCGCAGCGCAACCCCGCCAGGGCGAAGGCTTTCGACAGGGTGCGCAGGATAACCAGGTGCGGGTAGTGCGCCAGCCAGCCGGCCAGGGTCGCCCGGGGGCAGAATTCGATATAGGCTTCGTCCGCCACCACCAGCGCCCGGCCGCGGGTCATCTCCAGCAGCGCTTTGAGTTCTTCGGGCTGGATAATGTTGCCGGTGGGATTATTAGGGCTGCAAACGTATACCAGCTTGACGCCGTCCAGCTGTGCTTCGATGGCGGGCAGGTCCAACTGCCAGTCAGGAAGGGCCGGGACGGTACGGCGCGCCACGCCGAAGGTCTCGGCGCTGACGGCATACATGCCGTAAGTGGGCGGACAAAACAGGACAGCATCCCGGCCCGGTTCGCAAAAGGCACGAATCAGCAGCTCTATGCCTTCATCGGCGCCGCGGCAGACCAGCACGCCGTCGGGCCTTACGCCGGCATAGGCGGCATAACCGTTAATCACCTGTTCGGGCTGGCAGGCCGGATAGCGGTTCAAATTGCCGTAGCGCGGTTTAAAGGACGGCGGCAGGGGATATTCGTTGGCGTTGAGCCAGACATCACCGCTACCCCCGAGGCGTCGCGCCGATTGATAGGGCTCCAGCGCCAATACGTTGGCGCGCGCCAGGTGGCTAATAGTCATGGTTGCTCCTGTAATGCGTTGAGTGCGGCGACACGCACGGTGACGGCGTATTTATGGGCGGTGAGCTGTTCCGCCGCGGCCAGGATTTCAATGGTGGGCGCCAATCCCAGCAACCCTTGCGGCGTGAGATGCTGGACGGTCATCCGCTTTTGAAAGTCCGCCAGTCCGAGGCTTGAATAGGTGGTGGTGTAGCCATAGGTAGGCAGCACGTGGTTGGTACCGGAAGCATAATCCCCAGCCGACTCCGGCGACCAGTCGCCGAGAAATACCGACCCGGCATTGATGATGGCCGGCACCCACTGTTCCGCATCGCGGGTCTGGATAATCAGGTGCTCGGGTCCGTATTCATTGCTGATCTCGATGCATTGCGCCAGGTCGCGGGCAATAATCAAACGGCTGCTCTTAAGGGCCCGGCGGGCGATATCGCCACGGGAGAGCCGAGCGAGCTGCGCGTCGGTTTCCCGGGCCACCGCATCGGCGATGGCCGGATCGGGGGTGAGCAGGATGACCTGGGAATCCGGACCGTGTTCCGCCTGGGACAGTAAGTCGGCGGCGATAAACGCCGGAGTGGCATGGCTATCGGCTATCACCAGCACCTCGGAGGGGCCGGCGGGCATGTCGATGGCCGCGCCGCCGGGGAGCTGGCTTATCTGGCGTTTGGCCTCGGTGACATAGGCGTTGCCGGGACCGAAGATTTTATCCACCTTGGGTATGGATTCGCTGCCGAAGGCCATGGCGGCGATGGCCTGCGCCCCACCCACCTGATAGACCTCCTGTACGCCGCACAGCCGCGCCGCATAGAGGATTTCATCAGCGATGGGGGGCGGAGAGCAGAGGATCACCTTGGCGCAGCCGGCGATGCGCGCCGGGGTCGCCAGCATCAATACCGTGGAAGGCAGCGGCGCCGAGCCGCCGGGAATATAGAGACCCGCCGAGGCCACCGGGCGGGTCAGCTGGCGGCAGCGCACGCCGGGCTGGGTTTCCACATCCACCGGCGGCAGCTGCTGGGCGCGATGGAAACAGTCGATATTTTTTACCGCCGTCGCCATGGCCTGTTTTACTTCCGGCGCCAGGCGTTCCGCAGCCTGTTCGATAGCCTCAGCGCTGACCCGCAATTGTTCGGTGGCGGTGTGGTCGAAGCGCTGGTTAAGGGTTTTAATGGCGTCATCGCCGCCCTGGCGGACCTGGGCGATAATGTCGCGCACCGCGTCGCCAATCCTGTCCGAGGCCGCCACGGCGGGGCGGGCCAGCAGAGCCGCCCGCTGCGTCGGCGAGCACGCGTCCCAGCGAATCGGCGTTGAAAAAGGGGAGGGGGTCATCAGGCTACTCCATCATTTTTTCAATGGGCAGTACCAGAATGGAGCTGGCACCGAGGGCTTTGAGATTTTCCATCGTTTCCCAGAACAGGGTTTCGCTGCTGACCATATGCATGGCCACCCGCTGTTTATCGCCGGCCAGCGGCAGGATGGTGGGGCGTTCGGCGCCCGGCAGCAGGGCCACGATATCGTCAAGACGTTCGGTGGGGGCATGCAGCATGATGTATTTCGATTCCCGGGCCTGGATGACCCCCTGGATGCGGATCATCAGTTTGTCGATCAGCGCCTGCTTGGCCGGCGGCAGCTCAACGTCGCTTTGGATGAGGCAGGCCTTGGAGCGGTAAATCACCTCTACTTCCCGTAAACCGTTGGCCTCGAGGGTGGCGCCGGTGGAAACCAGATCGCAGATGGCGTCCGCCAGGCCGGCGCGGGGGGCCACTTCCACCGAGCCGTTCAGCAGGCAGGATTTGAAGTTGATACCCAGTTTATCGAGATATTGTTTGAGCAGGTGCGGATAGGAGGTGGCGATGCGTTTGCCTTGCAGGCACTGCGGTCCGGTGAAGGGCTCATCCAGAGGCAGCGCCAGCGACAGCCGGCAGGCGCCGAAATCCAGGCGGCGCAGGATAAAATACCGGGGGTCTTCACCCTGGGCGCGGCGATTGAGCAGCTCTTCTTCCAGGACATTTTCACCGATAATACCCAAATCCACCACGCCGTCCATCACCAATCCGGGGATATCGTCGTCACGGACGCGCATGATGTCGATGGGCATGTTTTCCGCAAAAGCCAGCAAACGCTGCTGCTGGAGATTGATTTTAATGCCGCAGTGCTCAAGCAGTTTCTGCGAGTCCGTGCTGAGCCTGCCTGATTTTTGCATCGCTATCCGTAAACGTGATTTGTCCAAAATGAAGTCCTCTAACCTAAGATTTGAAATTATCGAGCCAAAAAAAAACCCTCGGAAGAAATCTTCCGAGGGCTCTCTTACGTTCTGCGCCACTGGAAGATTTTTGTCTTCCAGCACCAAACGCCTGAAAGACTAGTCAGGGTGATGGTGGTGATGGTGGCTAAACTGAACGCAGTACATAAATATTCTCGCAATAAGCTGATGAAACGGTGTATTACATTTATAGTTAACCTAACGATATTTGCCGCCGAGTGCAACTTTTTTTTGCCGATTGGCTTGACGTTTAGCAGCGAGGCTACCGATCCTGTGAGAACGGAGCCTTGCGGATGAGGGATTATGAAAAAAATTGCGATTGTGGGTTTAGGGTGGCTGGGAATGCCCCTGGCCCTGTCATTACTGGCCAAAGGCTATGGCGTCACCGGAACGAAAACCACCCCGGACGGGGTTGATGCGGCCCGGATGTGCGGCGTGGAGTGTTATCCGCTGCTGCTGACGCCGGAGATCCAGGCCGAGCCGGATGATATGGCCGCTCTGCTCCAGGTTGACGCGCTTATCGTGACCCTGCCGGCGGGCCATACCGCGCAGCGGCCGGAGGACTATTTCCTGGCGGTCCGGCAGGTGGTGGACAGCGCGCTGTCCTTCGGCGTGCCGCGGATTATTTTTACCAGCTCCACGTCGGTATACGGCGATACCGTCGGCACCCTGCGGGAGAACAGCCCGCTGGAGCCGGTGACCCCCACGGCGATTTGCCTGAGGGAACTGGAGCAGTGGCTGCATCGCCTGCCCAATACCTCGGTGGATATCCTGCGCCTGGCGGGGCTGGTGGGGCCGAGCCGCCATCCCGGCCGGTTTTTGGCGGGCAAAACCCATTTACCCGGCGGTTCCCATGGGGTGAATCTGGTGCATCAATCCGATGTGATAAGCGCTATCGAATTGTTGCTTAAACTGCCCAAGGGCGGACATTTGTATAATATCTGCGCCCCGGGGCATCCGGCGAAACGGGACTACTATCCGGCGCGGGCGCGTGAATTGGGCACCAAGCCGCCGGAATTTTTGCCCGGCGACGACAAGGAAACCGGTAAAATCGTCGACGGTAACCGTATCTGCCGTGAGCTGGGCTTTGAATATCAGTATCCGGATCCCGCGCTGATGCCGATCCGGTTATCCTAGCCGGGGACGTATTTGCCAATACCGGCGATTGCCGCTATGTTTTTTATAGCGGGCGTAGTGTGCGCTCTCGGATTTGGCGTCAGCCATAATCTCATCAGCAGCATATTCATGCGGGTGGTCTATGCATAATCTCAAGGAAGCCGAGCCTTGTACGGCCGTTCGCCGTGCAGCGCGATACGATGAGAGTCGAACCAGCGCGTTCCAGCGGGAAGTCCATGCTTACCTGGAACGCTATCCCCATACGCAGCATGTCGATATTCTTCTCACCGATCTGAATGGTTTTTTCCGCGGTAAACGTCTTCCCGTCGCCAGCCTGGCGAAAATTGAAAACGGCTGTTATTTCCCCTCATCGGTTTTTGCCATCAACCTCTACGGCCATACGGTGGAGGAAGCGGGACTCGGACAGGAAAAAGGCGAGCCGGATCATCTGTGCATGCCGGTGGCCGGTACATTAATGCCTTCCGCCGCCGATCCCTTCCATATTGCCCAGCTTATGCTGACCATGCTGGATGAGGACGGGTCGCCGTTTGCTGTTGAACCGCGCAACGTGTTGAATCAGGTTTGGCATGTCCTAAAGCAGCAGGATATTTTCCCGGTGGTGGCGGTGGAAATGGAGTTTTACCTGGTGGATCAGGACCGGGATTCCTCCGGCATGCTGCAGCCGCCCTGTGCGCCTGGCACCCATGAACGCCATACCCAGCCCCAAATCTATTCATTGGAAAATCTGGATAACTTCGCCGCCGTGCTGGACGATATCCACCGCTTGGCCGGTTTACAGAAATTGCCTCTCAACGGCGCGGTAGCCGAATCTTCCCCCGGCCAGTTCGAAATCAATCTGCTGCATGGGGATAATCTATTGAAGGCCTGCGATCACGCCCTGCAGCTCAAACGGCTGGTGCGGCTGGTGGCGGAAAATCACGGCATGAACGCCACCTTTATGGCGAAGCCTTACGAGGACTTCGCCGGCAGCGGTATGCATTTGCATATCAGCCTGCAGGACGGCCTAGGCAAAAATCTGCTGTCCGACGCCGCCGGCCGGAATTCCCCGCTGATGCGCCGCATCCTGGCCGGAATGCTGGATTTGCTGCCGGCTTCCATGGCGGTATTGGCGCCGAATGTCAATGCCTTCCGGCGTTTCCAGCCGGGCATGTATGTGCCGACCCAGGCCAACTGGGGCTATAACAACCGGACCGTGGCGCTGCGCATTCCCTGTAGCGACAGTGCCAATCACCGGGTGGAATACCGGGTTCCGGGGGCTGATGCCAATCCCTACCTGGCCCTGGCCGCGGCGCTGGCCGGCATAGCCCATGGTTTGGAGCATCCGTTGCCGCTGCCACAGGAGGTCACCGGCAACGGCGAGGAGCTGCAGGGGGCGACGCTGCCCATCCGGCAATGCGAGGCACTGCGGCTTTTTGCCGGCAATCAGGCGTTAACGCATCGATTGGGCGAGCATTTTTGCCATGTTTTCCATACCTGCAAACAGGCGGAGCTGCGGCATTTCGAACGTATGGTGACGCAGACCGAAATCGGCTGGATGCTGAAAAACGCTTGAAGCTGCTGTAACTTAAAGCTGCTGCAGATAGTCAAACAGCGCCTTTAACAGCCGAAGGTGGTTTTCATTGTCCTGGTGTTCCGCATAAAGCCGTTCCAGGGTCGCGACGTAGGTTTGTAATTTTTCCGCACTGAACACATTCTTGCGATAGGCCAGCCAGCGCTGCTGTTCGCCGTCATCCAGGGTATGGGGAAAATTTCGCGCCCGATAGCGAAATAGCAGCTCTTCCAGCCGGCCGTCGACAAAGCTGATATCCAGCGCCGGCAGATTGACCGGATCGGTTTCCAGGATAATCCCCATCGCCGTCCGGTCGGCGTCGCTGAAAAAGCCGTTATACAACTGGGCATCCACATCCTGCGAAGGGACAAAAGGTTCCGCCTCGCTAAATATCGCTAAAACCTTTTCCCGCACTTCGGCATGCTGGCGTAAAATGAGCAGGTTATCCAGGCAGCGCTGCCTGTCGATACCCAGCCGCTGTGCGTCCTCCGGCCGCAGGGTATTGGCGGGGGCCAGCACCGGGCACTTGTTGATATGCACCAGCTTGATGGGCACCGGCGATTGCTCCCCCAGTTGATCCCGGCGGGTATAGAGCAGGGTCCGCAGCCGGTCCGCATCCAGGTCCAGCAAAACCGACATGTCGCCGGCCAGATCGCAGACAATCAATGCGTTCTGGTTATCCGGGTGCCAGGCCAGCGGCGCTATCCAGGCGGTATTGCCGCGTCCGGCGCCGAACATGCCCGATACATGCACCAGGGGTTTCATGGCGGCGATGTCAATCAACGCCTTCAGGGACTGCTTGCCGCGGTGACGGTAGAGATAATCGAACAGCTTAGGCTGCGCCTGGCGGGCCAGCCTGGCCATGGCCAGGGTGGCATGGACATCCGCCATGGCGTCATGGGCATGGGTATGTTCCACGCCGTTGGCCCGCGTCAGATGTTCCAAACGAAAACTGGGCAAGCCGTCATCGTTTTGCGGCCAGTTGATGCCCTCCGGACGCAGGGCATAACAGGCGCGCATTACATCCAGCAGATCCCAGCGGGAATTGCCCTGCTGCCAGCTGTAGGCATAGGGATCATAGAAGTTGCGGTAAAAAATATTGCGCGTCACTTCGTCATCGAAGCGGATGTTGTTGTAACCGAGGATGCAGGTATCCGGCACGCTGAACATAGCATGGATACGCCGGGCGAACTCCGCCTCGTTCACTCCCTCGCGGGCGGCCTGTTGAGGCGTAATGCCGGTGATCAGCACCGCTTCCGGGTCGGGCAGGTAATCGTCCGCCGGACGGCAGTAAAAGACCTGCGGCTCCCCCAGCGGGGCAAATTCCGAATCGGCCCGGATGCCGGCAAACTGGGCCGGGCGGTCCAGCGCCGGATGCTTGCCGAAGGTCTCGTAATCATGCACCAGAAAGGTCGGCTGTCTTTTTGTGTCCGCCATGGTATCTCATCGCTCTCCAAAGCTATGTCCGATACATGGTAAACCATATGCCGGCCTTACCGAAATATTTGATTCTAGTGGGCTTGGTGGAAAGGGATCGGGTAAGGGCAAGGGGGCCTTTTGAGCTTAATGATTCCGAGTATGTTTGCCTGCGGTCTGAAATAAAAGGCCTGACGGCCTTTTATAAGATTATTGATTATGTGCAAAGCTTGCATGAGTTATTACTCTCATGGCTAAAGTTGCTTTCTACATCATTGAGCATAGGTATCCCGGGCCGGGATAATAGGAACCATCGTATTTTTTTGGATGCGGGTGATAGCCAATGGCTTTCCCATTGCCATCCCGGGCGCAGGTGTTATCACCTTGCTCCTGCAAGTTTTGAGGTACGGCGCCAAATAAACCCGCATCATTCCAGAGCTGCTTTTGTCCGCTGGCCGTAACAATCCTTGGTGAAGTGCTGGAAGGATTGCTACCTGGGGTTCCGCTTAAATATGAACAGCCTGCAGACGAGAGAATAATAATAGCCAATGGGATTATATAAGTCGATCTGTTCAATTTTTTATTCCTGAGGATAGTTGTTCCAATGGAAACCGTTAACACAGTTTCAAGTTGAAATGGTTATTATATTTTTAAAGATTTGGTTTCTGTTAAAAAATATAACGGCATCAGTTTGCGTGTTAGTCAGCAGATATTCAATAATATTTATGTGAAGTATGGGTGAAATTTGACTTTAACCCAAATTTCATAAGTGAAATGAACTTATGAAATTTATTTTTTAGTGAAATCAGCACATATGAAATAAAGCCGCTATTAAAAAAATTGTGCCGCTTATTTGGTCTAACCAACTGAATAAAAACATTTAATCTGCTTTCGAAAATTTCAGCAAGAACAGCGGTCAAGTTTTGCGTGCAAATAACCCAAAGATTCTTATGCCGTCTGCCATATTGGCATTCCCCCAGGTCGGCTGTTTGGTTGATTTTGGCACTGTTAGCGCATGACCGGCCAGGAAGTGGCCTGGACCCCCTAAGGGATGCCAGGCTAGACAATTGGTATTGTAAACCCGATGCGGGCACGTCATAAAGGCTGCCCATTGAAATCAAATATGTGTGTCAGCCCAGGAGAGTCCTGGTCTATAACATGGCGCTGGGTTACTGTTTCAGCGCAGTATTTAGAAAACAAATCTTCGTATCTCAAATTATGCAATAGACCTGTTTTTTTTGGAAATCATATCTATTTGAAAAGCTGTAACCACATAGGGTCTTTATCTATAGATTCGGGCCAACCGTCAAACGCCATAAGGACTTCAGCATCGTTCGCAATGGCTTCGTAAAATCCGCTCAGATCTTTAGCAGCAAGACGAATGCGTATCAGGGAATTTAGTATGACGGATTCATTTTTATAAATTTTCCCTCTTTTCAGAATTTCAATCATTTTTCTCAAGGCATCATGCTTTTCTTGCAATAGTAAATCTAAATTATCTTTATAGTTAATTCTTAAGTCATTAAAATCTTTAACTTCCTTTTCTCTCATGCCGAGTGTGGAGATAAAAGCCTTTTTCAACTCTTCGAGATTTTCCGGCATAACTCTCTGTGAAAAGGTTGACTGAAATGATGGGGGCTGGTGAGTCGTTAGCGACGTTTTGTCCAATTCAGATTCCGTTTTCAAGCTTACAGATTTTGGCAATGAACTCCGCGAAATTTTATGGAGTCGCTGTGGCTGCGGGGAGAGTCTCGATGGCAGTGGCGCCGGAATTGATAAACGTGGCCGGGGAACCGGCTTTTGTTTTCGCAGGGTGACATGAGAGGCAGCGCGATCCTCCTGACCGTCATCATGGGCTTGCGTGCGGAGTGTGGCGTCAGAGCTTGCAAAGGCGCTCTGTTCATCTGAAAGACCGGGAGCTTTAACGTCTCCCGGCAGCAAGGCGTCGCCACGTTGGTCCACCGATATAAAGCTGAGCCTTTGAGCCGGTTTCGGCGTTTCACCGGTCAGGTGCCTCGATGCGCGTTTTTCCCGTGCCCGGAAAGCTGCCTGAGCGATAAGCTGCTGCTGCGTTTTTTGTGCTTTGATTGCTTCCAGCACGCATTGTCTGGCCTTGTTTTCCAACTTTCGGGACTCTTCGTCAATGAGGACCGTTTGACCGTCGGTGTCTTGATGGCTACTGCCAGGCGACCCTGCCTGGTGAAGATTAAGGGCGGCCGAAGGAGAATCAAACGGTTGCCCTGCCGTTGAGCCTGGTCCTTCAAGTACGATATTTGCGGCATTAGCCATTGAAGCTAGCGGGCTTTGGGTTTCATGATTTACCGGCTCATTATTGTGCTGATAGGAGGAGGTTTCTGTTAAGCTGATTGTATTATTATTCATGTTGTGAAGATCCTTTTCCATGATAAATAGAGAATTGTGGATAAACTGACTGTAACAAAACCAATTTTGTCGAGAAAATCATTGGCTGAAACGTATAATCTCATGGCTGGCAATGCTAAGTAAATAAGGTGTTTCTTAACTTTATATAAATAAAACCCTGATGGTGCATAAACGGAAAAAATGGATTTATGGAAATAATTATTAAAGTGCATTTTTACATCAAGAGTAATTGTTTTCGAGAGGGAATAATAGCCACCGCTTATTCGATAATGGAGCAATTAATGATTTACGAGCTATCTCACTACTTACTCCAGGAAGAATTCCAGGAAGAATTCGCTATCAACATTTCTACACACTTGGGTGGCACGAATGGCGGCTTGTCATCATAAAAACCTCCATTGCTTTGGGATCGCGGTGTTATGCCCTTCGTGCCCTGCCGCCTGATGCGGCCCGTTGTAAAGTTAGCCATTTAGAGATGACGGCAAGGTTTCATTATGTTATGCATGATAGGTTATCGATCATTTTCTGCGGGACTTATCCCATGCATACAGTGTTAGTGGTTTCCGGCGGTCTGCTTCTGCTTGGCGTGTTTGTGCTGGTGGCGCATTTTATCGCCGCCGTCACGCTGTTGGCGGCGGTCAAGGTTTTTATCGTGGTTTGGCTGGTGGTATCGCTGCTTAATTTATGGGGCGGAGTGACCCAAGGCGGTTATTCGCTGTTGGAGGAATTGCCGATGCTATTATTGGTGTTCGGCATTCCGGCGATTTTTTCGCTGATACTGCTGAAATGGGTAACTGCGGGGTGAATGCCGCCCTTATTCCTGAGCAATGCGTGATCGCTGTCTCAATTTAACCTGCTCTGCCGGCTCGGGCTCTCTTTGGAGTAAAGCTGGCTGTAAGATGTTATTGCAAAGACCTTCCCTAACGGAACCGCCATTATAGTCTACCCCGGATTATCAGTAAGAGATTATCAAAGCTTTCTTAGTGGATCACAAATATGAATAAAGCGGCTGTCAATATTGTTTAGGCAATGTTATGAGGATGGGGAATACAACGGTTGGGTCCTCATCAGACGTCGTCTTAATTTAGAAAGCTAATAATCAACATGGAGGAGTCTATGCGAAACATCGCTTCCCATCTTGTCTGGGTTTTAGTCGCAATTGCCGGTGCCTTTGGGTTAGGTATTATCGCGTTGCATAACGGCGAGAAAATTAATGCGCTGTGGATTTTAGTGGTGGCGGTGTCGGTGTATTTAATTGCCTATCGCTATTACAGCCGTTTCATCGCCCGCCGCGTGTTGCAACTTGATCCGACGCGCATGACGCCGGCCTTCCGGCATAATGACGGACTGGATTTTGTGCCTACCAATAAATATGTGCTGTTCGGTCATCATTTCGCCGCCATTGCCGGCGCCGGACCTTTGGTGGGGCCGGTGCTGGCGGCGCAAATGGGATATCTGCCGGGCATGATCTGGATTCTGGCGGGGGTGGTGCTGGCCGGCGCGGTACAGGATTTCATGGTGCTGTTTGTTTCGCTGCGGCGGGATGGCCGTTCCCTTGGCGATCTGATCAAGCAGGAATTGGGCGCCGTGCCGGGGGTCATCGCCTTATTCGGCACCTTTATGATCATGATTATCATCCTGGCGGTGCTGGCGCTGATTGTGGTGAAGGCGCTGACGAACAGTCCCTGGGGGGCCTTCACCGTGGCCTTTACCATTCCGCTGGCCCTGTTTATGGGGATTTATCTGCGCTTTATCCGGCCGGGTAAAATCGGTGAGGTGTCCCTTATCGGTTTTGTTCTGTTGATGGCCGGCATTATTTTTGGCGGCGATGTGGCCCGCAGTCCGGCCCTGGCGCCGTTTTTTACCCTTGACGGCAAACAGCTGACCTGGGTCTTGGTGATATACGGCGGCGTGGCTTCTATCCTGCCGGTCTGGCTGCTGCTGGCGCCGCGGGATTATTTGTCCACCTTTCTGAAAGTGGGCACCATTATCGGCCTGGCCATCGGTATCGTCTTTATTGCCCCAACGCTGGAAATGCCGGCCATGACCCGTTTTGTGGACGGTACCGGGCCGGTATGGTCGGGTTCGCTGTTTCCTTTTTTGTTTATTACCATCGCCTGCGGCGCGGTGTCCGGTTTCCATGCGCTGATTGCCTCCGGCACCACGCCCAAAATGCTGGAAAACGAAAGCCAGGCGGCCTTTATCGGCTACGGCGGCATGCTGATGGAGTCCTTTGTGGCGATCATGGCGCTGGTGGCCGCCTCGGTTATCGATCCGGGTGTGTATTTCGCCATGAACAGTCCCGCCGCCGCGCTGGGAGGCTCCACGGTGGAAGCAGCAGCCGCCACCGTCAGCGGCTGGGGGTTTGAAGTGACGCCGGCCATGCTCACTCAGTATGCGCAATCGGTAGGGGAGAACAGCATCGTCTCCCGCGCCGGCGGCGCGCCGACGCTGGCGGTGGGTATGGCCCATATCCTCAGCCAGGCGGTCAGTTTTATCAGCATGGCCTTCTGGTATCATTTCGCGATCCTGTTTGAAGCGCTGTTTATCCTGACGGCGGTGGACGCCGGCACCCGCGCCGGGCGGTTTATGCTGCAGGATTTGCTGGGCGTCGCGGTACCCTCTTTACGGCGCACCGAATCCCTGGCGGCCAATGTTATCGCCACCGCGCTCTGCGTGGCCGCCTGGGGCTATTTTCTATATCAAGGGGTGGTTGACCCGTTGGGAGGCATCAACACGCTGTGGCCGCTATTCGGCATCGCCAACCAGATGCTGGCGGCCATGGCGCTGACGCTGTGTTTTGTGGTGCTGTTCAAGATGAAACGACAGATGTATGCCTGGGTGGCGGGGGTGCCGATGGCGTTTTTGCTGGTGTGCACCACCTCCGCGGGCTTGATAAAGATTTTTTCCGCCGACCCCAGGGTGGGTTTTCTGGCCCTGGCCAATAAATACCAGGCAGGCATCGATCAAAACCAGATTATCGGCCCGGCTAAAACCATGGTGGAAATGAACCGGCTGGTATTTAATAATCAGCTCAACGCCGGATTGACCGCCGTCTTTATCTTTGTGATGATCAGTATTTTCCTGTTTGGTATCCGTGCGGCGTATTTGGCTTACCGCCTTGATAAACGCAGCGATCGGGAAATTCCTTATCAGGCGCAGCCTTCGTTGAAATAGGCAATATGCCCCGCGCCGCGGGCGTGGGGCATATACCCGTCATACTTCAAGCCGCGGATATAAGCGGCGTTAAAGCCAGGTAATGAGGCCGATTACTGCCAGCCAGAAGAGAGAAGATAATAAAAAGACCAGTTTCCAGGCCAGGGATCTTGAAATATTTATCATATGCAGGTATATAATTGAACAAGGTTAAATAATAAGTTAACTATTTTTATGAATAACTAAAAATAATGCGATGGGAAAAATTATCCGGGCAGCATAACCTAAATAATAGCCGCGAAACAGCTTCCCCTCGGTAAAGTTGAATGAATTTAAGTAAAGTATAAATTAAAGGTGATTTGAATATACTGTGCTAGATAACTTAATTTGGCGCCTTGGAAAAAACGGCGTCATAGCCTAAATAATTCGCGTAGCGGGAAAGCCAGCACACCTGCAACTTGAAGTATGAGGGGTATAGCGGGAGAAATACTTTGATAGCCTACCTTATGGTAATAAGATAATAGGCAGCACCCGTCGCGGCAAATCGTGAAAATGGCGTACAGGGCTGCATACCGTTGCCCTGTACTGCCGTGGTCATGGCTGCAAGTTTTTGCGCAGACGCGCAACCTCGGCGGCTTTCACCGGCTGCGCGGCATTGCCCCAGCTATTGCGAATATAGGTCAGGACATCGGCCACCTGCTGGTCGTTGAGGTCCCTGGCGAAGCTGGGCATTGCCGGCGCGGTGGGGCGGCTGTCGGTGGAACCGGCGCGGCCGCCCGTCAGCACCATGTGAGCCAGGGAAGTAGGATTGGTGGCGCGGATTAGCGGATTACCCGCCAGGCGAGGAAAAGTCCCCGGTTCTCCGGTGCCGGAGTCGTTGTGGCAGGCGGAACAATTGTCGGAATATATCGCCTTTCCCGCCACCATGCGGCTGTCGTTAGCGCCGAGCGCCAGGGGCGATGGCTGCAGGCTGTTGACGCTTTTCAGATAAACCGCCACCGCCTTGAGATCCGCATCGTGCCAATGCCGGGAGGAGTTTTCAATTTCTTCCGCCATCGGGCCGGAGGCGATGCCGAAGCGATTGACGCCGGTGCGTAAATAATTGACCAGATCGTCGTTTGTCCACTGGCCGATACCGGTGTGATTGTTATTGGTGATATCCGGCGCCCACCAGACGCCGAGATTATTTCCCCGCAGGAATTGGCTGTTTTTGTCGCCGCCGAGAGTATTTTTCGGCGTATGGCAGGTGCCGCAGTGGCCGGGGCCCTCCACCAGGTAAGCGCCGCGATTCCAAAGGGCGGATTGCACCGGGTCGGGTTTGAATTCGCCCTTATTGAAATTCAGCCAGTTCCAGACCAGCAGGCTGGTGCGGATATTAAAGGGGAACGGCAACTGATTGGTATGCACATTATTGGCGATGGGCTGCAGGGTTTGCAAATAGGCCCATAAATCCCGGTCGTCCTGCTGAGTCATTTTGGTATAGGCGGTGAACGGCATGGCGCCGTAGAGCCGCTTGCCGCGGTGGCCGATACCCTCCGACATGGCGCGCTGGAAGTCGCCAAAGGTCCAGGTGCCGAGGCCTGTCACCACATCCGGCGTAATATTGGCCCCCAGCAGGGCCCCGAACGGCGTGTCGATGCGAAAACCGCCGGCGAAGGGTTTGGCCGGATCCGCGGTATGACAGGCGCTGCAATCTCCCACCACCGCCAGGTACCGTCCCCGTTCCACCTGATTGAACTCCGGCTGCGCTAGCGCCGTACCTGCACCCACCACCAGCGTCAGCAATCCGGCGTATAAACACATGAGTGTTTTCATGGGGTGATCATCTCCGGGGCGTTTTTTATTGTAATGATGCGTGTAGGCATTATGCGTTTTCGATTTCACGACAAAACTGCCAGAGTTGTTGTGGTTAAATTATAAATAAAGCAACTATGTTGCAATGAATAAATATGTTGATAACAAAATAGTCACGTTACGATGGTTACATTCCGATACAGATAAGAAGAATTAATGATGTGAAAGCCGTTTAATTTCTTTAAAATAATTTTTCAGCTTAGTCATCCCAGGTCGATAGCCCGTGCGTTTGGACAGAAAGATTTCCTCCCTCGAAAATACCATTTACCAGAATTACCGTATCGCCCATGGATTGCGCATCGGACTGGCGTTTGTTCTCACGTTTATGATCATCCGCTTGCTGGATATTCCGGAAGGAACCTGGCCGCTGATTACCCTGGTGGTGGTCATGGGACCGATTTCATTTTGGGGGAATGTGCTGCAGCGCGCCGGGCAGCGCATTATCGGCACCATTTTTGGCGCCGCCTCGGGGCTGATAGCCTTGCGGCTGGAGCTCTATTCCCTGCCGGTAATGCTGGTCTGGTGCGGGCTGGTGATGTTCGTCTGCGGCTATTTGACCCTGGGCAAGCGGCCCTATATGGCGCTGCTCATCGGCATTACCCTGGCGGTGGTCTGCGGCGCCGGGGCCGGCGATATGCAAACCGCCCTGTGGCGCAGCGGCGATGTGATCATCGGCTCGCTGCTGGCACTGTTGTTTACCAGTATCTATCCGCAGCGGGCGTTCATTCATTGGCGCATGCAAATGAGCTTTAACCTCACCGCCCTGAGCAAGCTTTATGCCGCCTACGTCTCGCCGAATATTATCGAGCGTCCGCGCCTGGAGGGGCGGTTGAAAAAGTTGCTCAACGACGTGGTGAAAATGAGCACGCTGGCGGCGCCGGCCGCCAAGGAGACCGCCATCTCCAAGGAGATATTCGACCGGATACAGAATCTCAGCCGTAACATCGTCTGCGTGCTGGAATTGCAAATCGATGCCTGGTGGGCCTCGCGGGAGAGCCATTTTATCCTGCTGAACGCCACCACCCTGCGCAGCACCCAGATGGTGACGCTGCGTACCCTGCTGACCCTGGCCGAGGCCTTGCGCCAGGGTAATCCCGCGCCTATCGTCGCCAACAGCGGCGAGCTGGAAACCATTGCCGCTGAACTCAGGCAGCTAATGGAGCTGGCCAGCCGCCGCGAGCAGATTGAAGCGCCGATTTTCGGCTATGTCTGGCTGAGCCTGAAGCTTACCGGACAGCTTGAGCAAATGGCGCAGCTGCTTTGCCTGGCGCTGCGTAAGCCTTTGCCTGTGCAGGAAGATTGAAGTAGGGTTCGCGGGCGAAAACGGGTAAAATGGGTTAAGCCATTGCACAGGATAGCTGCTACTCTGTAGGGTAGCGGCTATGAATTTGTCATCGCAACCTATTCAACCTATGACTTAAGCAAGGAAATCGAAATGGATCATATCAAGCCCTCTTTCCAGGATGTGCTGGAGTTTGTGCGCATGTTTCGCCGCAAAAACAAATTGCAGCGCGAAATCGCCGATAACGAGAAAAAAATCCGTGACAACCAAAAACGGGTCTTGTTGCTGGACAACCTCAGTGACTATATCAAGCCGGGCATGTCCATCGACGAAGTCTTGGCGATCATTGCCAGCATGCGCAGCGATTATGAAGACCGCGTGGATGATTACATCATCAAAAACGCCGAGCTGTCGAAAGAACGTCGCGAACTGTCGAAAAAACTGAAATCCATCGGCGAAGTGAAAGCGCTGGTATCCGCCAATACGCCAAGCGGCGCCACGACAGGCACCCCCACCGGAACGCCCACAGCCTGAGTCAATTCAACGGGGCCATGCCGATTTCGCCGGTGAGTATGCCGGCGGCGGCGCCCGCGCAAGCCTTAGTGCAAGACACACCGAGGGCCGGAAACTATCCGGCCATCCGGTCCTGCCTGTTTTCCCGGATTTTTTCTCTTTTCTGCCCTGGCGGAATTTAACGGTTTGCATTTGCCTGCCGTTCGTGAATATTCTATTTAAATAGATTCATTAGTTCATGAGGAAATAATATTCCCTTACTGATGAATAAAGAATCAAATGGAGGGGAAAAAATGATGTTATGGATGCACTTTGGTTATAAATGATAATGAATTTCGCCATTCCATTATTGCACACCCACTCTTATCTGAATAATATTGTAGACTTGTAGGGTTATTTGTATATTAACACCATGCCATCGTTGATGGGAATGATTTAACCGGGTTTAAGAATATTACTAGCATTATATTTAATAAAATTTATAGAATGTTATCTAATTATCGACAGAGGATGGCAGAAAATTTTCCCGCCGGCAAAGCGTTGTTCCGCCAGATGGGAAACCGACAATGGCATCAGTGAAACGCAGGTAAGTTATTTCATGACCAGCAGAAAAAATCAGCTTAATGTAATATTGCGATCAGTTCTATTATTATCAATGATAATGATTTTAATCCAATCATTGGACCCACCCAGACTGCCGATGCCAATGATTCAATCTCCGTTACCGATGCATTATTATCCGATATTGTCGCCGGTCCCCCAGCGGGCCAGTCTGTTCTGTTCGATCCCGGTCTGCGTGCGAAAGGCTCACCCGGCGCACTGCCCATGCAACCTGCGGCGGGGGGTATTATTGCCGAATTATGTCAGCGCCAACAATAGTGATGTCCTTTGCCAATGGCAAACCAAAGGCAATCACGGTACTTACCGCTTCGTCAAGTATGATGATTTCAAGAAAAGATTAAAACGCATGGTAAGGCGCTTGCTTAAATTAAAATAAAACAGGTTATTTCAGTCAAACGGCCTGATCCGGGGCGGATTGACTTGAATAATAACGCCGTAAATAAATATTAACGTCTTTATGGTTTCGCATAATATATAATTTGACGTAATGTCGTTTATGCTGTTTTTTTAATGGGACATCGCATTGTCTATTGAGCGTTCGCATTCTTTATTTGCAATCACCTAAAGGGTTTTTCCCGGCCGGCAGACCGGAAAATCCTATTGCGTTAACGTTAGACCGTTAATGGTGAAGCACCGCCAGTCGCTGGATATTGGTTTTTATAGCGGCCGCCGAATCATCAAACTGCCGCTGCTCCAGTTCGTTGAAATCCAGCTCGATAATCTGTTCGATGCCCCGCTGGGTTAATACCGCCGGAACGCCGATGGCTAATCCCTCCTTGCCATACTCCCCATCCAGGACGCAGGAGACGGTCAGCGCCCGATGGCTGCTGGTGAACAGGTTACGGCAAATTTCGGTAATGGTGCCGGCCACGCCGTATTCGGTACAGCCCTTTTGTGAATAGATTTCAAAGCCAAGCCGGCGTGTGCGCTCGCCCAACGCCGCAAAGTCCAGTTCCTGCCCGGTTTTCCAGCGGCTGTATTCATTAAGCGTCATGCCGTACACCGACGAGTGCGACCAGACCGGGAATTGCGTTTCGCCGTGTTCGCCGAGAATAAAAGCATCGACGCTTTGGGCCGCGATATCCAACTGCTCAGCCAGGATGCGCCGCAAGCGGGTGGTATCCAGCCATACGCCGGTGCCCAGCACCTGGTGGCGGGGCAGGCCGGAGAGCTTCCATACCTGATAGGTGATAATGTCGCAGGGGTTGGTGGCCACCAGGAATATGCCCTTAAAGCCGTTTTGCATCATCTCCGGTACGATATTACCTACGATGCGGGCGGTGCCGTCCAGCTCGTCCAGCCTGGTCTGGCCGGGTTTGAGGCCGCCGCCGGAAACGGTAATCACCGCGATATCCACATCGGCGCAGTCCGTCACCGGCCGGGCGCTGATGATGATCCGGCCGGGCATATAAGCCGCCGCATCGGCGAGATCCTGGCGATGGCCTTCCACCAGGGATTGGTTCAGGTCCACCAGGATAAGCTCTTGGCAAATCTGCTGGTTCAGCAGCGCATAGGCGGCGGAGGATCCTACATTGCCCGCGCCGATGATCATCACTTTACGTGGTTTCATACTGCCTGCCTCTATGAATAGGAAAATGAAGTCCGTAGTACGGATAAGGGCATGGTAAGCCTTCATTTATAGCATTTTTATAAATTATTGCCTAACGAACAAAATGCTATTCTTGAGGCGGTAGAGTGTGTTTTGGGGATCGAAACAGAGAGTGAGATTCATGGCAATATTTGAATATGGTGCGAAAGAATTGAATTGGCTGGCGAAAAGAGATAAGCGCATGGCGCAGGCCATTGAGCGTTTCGGCATCATCATCCGGCCGATGATGCCGGATCTGTTTGCCGCCCTGGTTCGCAATATTGTCGATCAGCAAATATCCACTAAGGCCGCTGTCACGGTGAACGGACGCCTGAGGGCGCTGGCGGGCGCCATAACCCCGGCGGCCATGGAGCAATTGACGGCGCAGCAGATTCAATCCTGCGGTATGTCGATGAGAAAGGCATTATATATTAAGGGGGCGGCTACGGCGGTCATGAGCGGTGAGCTGGATTTGGCGGCCATCGGCGGATATACGGACGGGGAGGTGATTGCGGCGTTATCGCGTCTGCCGGGCATCGGCATTTGGACGGCGGAGATGTTGATGATGTCTTCAATGGGGCGGCCGGATATTTTGAGCTGGGGGGATTTGGCCATTCGGCGGGGGATGATGAATCTTTACCGGCATAGGGAACTGCCGCGAGAGCGTTTTGAGCGCTATCGCCGGCGTTATTCTCCTTATGGCTCTACCGCGTCTCTTTATCTGTGGGCCTATTCGGCCCCGGAATACAGCCTGCAGCCCATCGTAAAATCCGGCAAATAGGCTCTGTCACGTCCGGTGCTGGCGGAAAAACCATGCCCGATTCGACCCCATCAGCACGGTCTCCCTTTAACACGCTCGCTGCGCGATCGGCGATCGCGGGCCTACCGCGCTGTGGGGCGCTCGGTCGGGCGGTAAAACCACGCCCGATTCGACCCCATCAGCACGGTCTCCCTTTAACACGCTCGCTGCGCGATCGGCGATCGCGGGCCTACCGCGCTGTGGGGCGCTCGGTCGGGCAGGAAAACCATGCCCGATTCGACCCCATCAGCACGGTCTCCCTTTAACACGCGCTCGCATCAACATAAGATTTGCTGAGGCGAGCCCGGCCTGCCGCTTAGGCGCTGAGCCAGCCCAGCTTGATCACAAACAGCAGCGACAGAATCACCAGCGCGGCGTTCAGATCGCGGTAACGGCCGCTCAGGAGTTTCACTACCGTCCAGGTGATGAAACCAAAGGCGATGCCGTTGGCGATGGAGTAGGTCAGCGGCATGGTCAGGGCGGTTACGGTGACCGGCGCGGCCACGGTAATGTCACGCCAGTCGATTTCCGCCAGGCCGGAGGTCATCAGCACGGCGATAAACAGTAACGCCGGGGCAGTGGCGAAGGCCGGGACGCTGCCGGCCAGCGGGGCGAAAAACAGGCTCAGCAGGAAGAGTATACCCACCACGATGGCGGTGAGGCCGGTACGGCCACCGGCGCTGACTCCCGCGGCGGATTCGATGTAACTGGTGGTGGTGGAGGTGCCCAGCAGCGAACCGAACAGGGCCGCGGCGCTATCCGCCACCAATGCTTTGCCCATTTTGGGAATGTTGCCGTCTTCGTCCGCCAGTCCGGCGCGCTTGGTGACGCCAATCAAGGTGCCGGAGTTATCGAACACATCCACGAACAGGAAGGCGAACACGACACTTATCATGGACACATCAAACGCCCCGCGAATATCCAGGTGCAGGAAGGTCGGCGCAATGGAGGGCGGCATGGAGAGTACGCCGCCCCAAGGGCTTAGGCCCACGGCGATGGAAATAAACGTAATGGCCAGGATGCCTATCAGCACCGCGCCAGGCACCCGGCGCGCTTCAAGCACCACGATAATGATAAAACCAAGCATGGCCAGCAGCGGGCCGCCTTTGGTCAAATCACCCAGGCCCACCAGGGTGGCGGGATTGGCGACGACGATCCCTGAGCTTTCCAGAGCGATAATGGCCAGGAACAGGCCGATGCCGGCGGCAATGCCCGATCTCAGCGGTAACGGAATACTTCTGATAATCCATTCGCGGATTTTGAAAATGGACAAGGCAAAAAAGATCAATGCCGACAGGAATACCGCCCCCAGAGCCACCTGCCAGGTATGGCCCATATGCAATACCACGGTATAGGTGAAGAAGGCGTTGAGCCCCATGCCGGGAGCCAGGGCGATGGGATAGTTGGCTATAAAGCCCATCAATGCCGAACCGATAGCGGCGGCCAGGCAGGTCGCCACGAACACCGAGCCTTTATCCATACCGGTAGCGCTCAGGATAGAGGGGTTTACAAACAGAATATATGCCATCGCCAAAAATGTGGTCAGCCCTGCCAAAATTTCGGTTCGAACGTTAGTACGATGAACCTTTAATTTGAAAATTCTTTCTAACATGGGAGTTATCTCATTGAAGTTGTCTGCACAGCCTAAGCAATAGCTATGCCATCATTCCGCCTTTTATCCGGCGGCGGCAAACACTGAAGCAGGCGCATTATATAAGGAAACAACGAACTGAGCGCGTAAAAAGTGAATGCCTTTATCCCGATAAGGGCACCTAGAGGGTGCCATTTACCGAAGGTGTTGGTGCAACGGCACCAAATCGGTGCGCCGGCGCGGCGGTTTTGCGCTGGCAATGGTCTCAAGATATTGCCGGTGATGACGTTTATTCTCATATCATGTCTAAATCACTGCCGTAGTCGCGGCCTGGCATAAATTCTGCATGTTATCCTCATAACATTTAACCTTAATGTGTTAATTAACTAACATGACTGTATCCCAAGCCCACTCAGATATCGTCGCCCGCATTGAGGCTTCCTTTATCCATCAAACGCCCTCGGGTAAACGGATTGCCAGCTGGCTGCTGGCCAATCTGACACAGATCCCTTTTGAAACCGCTGACAGTATTGCCCGTAGCGCCGATACCAGCGGTATTACCGTCGGCCGTTATCTGCGGCGCATCGGCTATCGCAATCTGGACGATTTCAAACGGGAGTTGCGGCAGGAGAGCGGGGCTCTTTACCAGACCTGGGGCGTTACCGACCGTCTGGACGCCTACCGGCAGCGCAGCGAACAGCCGCGGCGGCAAAAGCTGCAGCAGTCCCTGGGATTGGAACTGGATGCAATTCAACATGCTTATCAACTGGCGCAAACCGAGACCTTCGATACCGTCTGCCGGCAATTGGCCGAGGCCGATGCGGTATTTGTGGTCGGCATACAATCGACGCGGGGTATCGCCAATGCATTTTTCAGCCATTTGGAATATCTCCGTCCAAATGTATGGTTTGCCGACGGGTTGTCCGGCACCTATGTGGAATCGCTGAATTCCGGATTCACCCATCCTTATCTGGTGGTGACCGATACCCGCGCCTATTCGGTGATGGCGCGGAAATATTGTCGGGTTGCCAGCGAGCGCGGGCTGAGGCTGGCTTTGATAACCGATCTTTTTTGCCCCTGGGCGCGGGATTATCCGGCGGATTTATTGCAGTTGAAAACCGATACCGGCCATTTTTGGGATGCGCTGTCGCCGTTCAGCTGCCTGTTTAATTTAATGCTGTCGGTGGTGGTGGAACATTTGGGAGACGATATGGAGCGGCGTTTGGCGGCCAACCGGTGGTTGCAGCGAGAATTGGGCCAGTTTGAGCCTTAACGAAGCGGGGGACCGGCAAAAATGCGCCGGGGCCGCTGGGGCATGGACAGTCCAAGCCCGGCATGGCAAAGACACGAGAATAAATGATGAGTGAAGAAATCGAACTTATTGATATTTCCCATAGCCTGCCGGCATTGGAAATAGATCTGAAATACGCCGGCGCCGACAATATCACCGGCCGGGCGATTTACCGGCAACCGCGCTGTCTGCTGCATCCCGAAGCGGCCCGTGCCTTGGCCCGCAGCGTAGAAGTGGCCGCCATGGCCGGCCTGACACTGATTCTGTATGACGCCTATCGACCGCGTCTGGCGCAACAGTATTTATGGGAAGCCTGCCCTGACCCCCGCTATGTGATGGACGTTAAGCAGGGTTCCCATCACAGCCGCGGCGTCGCGGTGGACGTCGCCTTGCGCGACAGGGATGGCGGGGTGCTGGATATGGGCAGCGGATTTGATGAGATGATCCCCCGTTCCCATCCGTTTTTTCCCGGTCTGCCGGTGACGGCACAGCGCCATCGCCTGTTATTGAACGCGATCATGGCGGCGGGGGGCTTTCGCGGCATCAGTAGTGAATGGTGGCATTTTGAGCTGCCGAACGCCGCCGGTTATCCGCTGCTTACCGATCGTTTTGGCTGTTATCCTCCCGGCAACGCGAAGTAACTCCGTCGCCGATACCGTCCTAAGTAACTTGCTGGAGCCCTTGTATGCATAACCCCGTAGCCAAGTCATGTTCACTATTGAGCCGAACCTGCGCCGCCGCCGCCGTCGCGTTAACCGTCTCGCTGTCGCCGGCGGTTCAGGCCGCGGTGCCGAAAGATATGCTGGTTATCGCCAAGGCGGCGGATCCGCAAAATCTTGATCCGGCGGTGACCATCGATAATAACGATTGGACGGTAACCTATCCTGCCTATCAGCGACTGATTCAGTACAAGACCGCCGGCGGTAAAGGCTCCACCGACATCGAGGGGGATTTGGCGTCCCGCTGGACGGTGAGCGCCGACCAGTTGATATGGACCTTTACCTTGAAGCCCGGGCAGAAATTCGACGACGGCAGCGCGGTAGACGCCGCGGCGGTGAAGTGGTCGTTTGAACGGCTGATGCAAATCGGCCAGGGCCCGTCGGAAGCCTTTCCCAAAGATATGGTGGTTGAGGCGGTGGACCCGCAGACGGTGCGATTCACGCTGAAAACGCCCTTTGCGCCATTCCTCTATACCCTGGCCAACGACGGGGCGGGCATTGTGAATCCGGCTATCGCCAAGCTGCACCCCGAGGACGGCGGTAAAGCGTGGCTGGCGGGAAATACCGCCGGTTCCGGGCCTTATAAGCTGGAGCGCTGGCAAAAGGGCCAGCAACTGGTGCTGGTGCCCAACGGCTATTTCAACGGTCCCACGCCGGCTTTTAAACGGGTCACGGTGAAAATTATCGGCGAGAGCTCCGCCCGTCGCCTGCAATTGACCCGCGGCGATGTGGATATCGCCGAATCCTTGCCCATCGATCAGCTCACGGCGTTAAAACAGGAAAAAAAAGTGGCGGTGAATGAGTATCCGTCGCTGCGGGTGACCTATCTCTATCTCAACAACGGCAAACCGCCGCTTAATCAGGTGGATCTGCGCCGGGCCATCTCCTGGGCGGTGGATTACCAGGGCATGGTTTCGGGCATATTGGCGGGCGGCGGCAAACAGATGCGCGGCCCGATTCCGGAAGGATTGTGGGGCTATGATCCCGCCGCCATGCAGTACGGCCATGATATCGATAAAGCCAAAGCGGCGCTGGCCCGGGTGAAGGATAAACCGCAGTCGCTGGATTTCCTTTATTCGGTGAATGATCCCAACTGGGAAGCCATTGCCCTGTCGGTGCAGGCCGGCCTGGCGCAAATCGGTATCCAGGTGAAACTGGAAAAACTGGCCAACGCCACCATGCGCGATAGGGTGGGGCAGGGTAACTACGATATTGCCATCGGCAACTGGAGCCCGGATTTCGCCGATCCCTATATGTTCATGAACTACTGGTTTGAATCCGATAAAAAAGGCTTGCCGGGCAACCGTTCGTTTTACAGTAATCCCCAGGTGGATGACCTGCTGAAAAAAGCGGTATCGGTGGCCGATCAGGCGCAGCGCACCGCGGATTACCGGGCCGCGGAGAAAATCGTTATAGACGAGGCGGCCTATGTTTATCTGTTTCAAAAAAACTATCAGGTGGCGATGAATAGCGATGTGACGGGATTTGTGTATAACCCGATGCTGGAGCAGGTATTCAACGTCGCGCAGATGCGTAAAAAATAGGGCCGCCGTCCGGTTTCCTGTGGATACCCGACCATCCCGCTACAGGGGGAAATATGACGTTCTGGAGCATAATCCGTCAGCGCTGCTGGGGGCTGGTAGTGGTAATGATCGGTGTTTGCGTCATTACCTTTATCATTTCCCATTTGATTCCGGGCGACCCGGCGCGGCTGTTGGCCGGGGATCGCGGCAGCGACGAAATAGTGCGGCATATCCGCCATCAACTGGGTCTGGATCAGCCGCTTTATCGGCAATTCATCCATTATATCAGTGATTTGCTGCATGGTGATTTCGGCATCTCCATCCGGACCGGCCGGCCGGTGGGGGAGGATTTGCGGGCCTATTTCCCGGCCACGCTGGAACTGGCCTTAACCGCCATGATCCTGGCTATCGTTATCGGCGTGCCGCTGGGGGTGCTGTCGGCGGTGTACGCCAACCGCTGGCTGGATCATCTGGTACGCCTGCTGGCCATCAGCGGCATTTCCACTCCGGCGTTCTGGCTGGGGCTTGGGGTTATTATACTGTTTTATGGCCGGCTTAACTGGCTGCCGGGAGGCGGACGGCTGGACGATTGGCTGGATCCGCCGCGGCATATCACCGGTTTTTACGTGCTCGACGCGCTGTTGACCGGTAATCGCGAGGTATTGGCCAACAGCCTGCAACACCTGATTTTGCCGTCATTCACCCTGGCGTTCGTCCATTTGGGGATTGTGGCGCGCCAGATCCGTTCGGCGATGCTTGAACAGCTTGGGGAAGACTATATCCGCACCGCGCGGGCCAACGGGCTTTCCGCCATGCGGGTGGTGCTCGGCCATGCGTTACCCAATGCGCTGATCCCGTCGGTGACCATTCTGGGTCTGGCGCTGGGTGATCTGCTGTATGGCGCGGTGCTGACCGAAACGGTTTTTGCCTGGCCCGGCATGGGCGCCTACGTGGTGGATTCCATCCAGGCGCTGGATTTCCCGGCGGTGATGGGATTTGCGGTGGTGGTGTCTTTTGCCTATGTGTTGGTGAACCTGGTGGTGGATTTACTGTATCTGTGGATTGACCCGCGCATGGGCAGGGCGGCGCCATGAGCTTGCAAATCATCCAGCCGCCGGTGACGGCGGTACCGCGGTTTGCCCGCTTGCTCCGGGTCGGCTGGATAGTGCGCCGCAGTCCGCTGACCCTGTTTGGCGGCTTTATCATGGCGGTGATGCTGGCGGTAACGCTGTTCGCCCCCGTTCTGACCCCGCAGGATCCTAATGCCATACAACTTGCCCTGCGCCTGCAGGCGCCTTCCGCCGCCCACTGGTTCGGCACCGACGAAGTGGGCCGGGATTTGTTCAGCCGCGTGATGGCGGGCAGCCGGCAGTCGGTGGCGGCGGGATTGGCGGTGGTGTTCATCGCCGGTACCCTGGGGTCGCTGCTGGGCTGTTTTTCCGGCATGGTGGGCGGGCTGGCGGATGCGCTGATTATGCGCTGCATGGATGTCATGCTGTCGGTCCCATCGCTGGTGCTGACCATGGCGCTGGCGGCGGCGCTGGGACCGAGCCTGACCAATGCCATGCTGGCGATTGCGGTGGTGCGGATACCCTTTTATGTGCGGCTGGCCAGGGGCCAGACCCTGATGCTGCGGCATCTGCCTTATATGCAGGCGGCGCGGACCTTCGGCGCTTCGCGCTGGCATCTCATCAGTTGGCATGTGTTGCGCAATGTTTTGTCGCCGCTGGTAGTGCAGGCGTCGCTGGATATCGGCACCGCCATTCTGATGGCGGCCACCCTGGGCTTTATCGGCCTGGGGGCGCAGCAGCCCACCGCGGAGTGGGGAGCCATGGTGGCCAATGGCCGCAACTATGTGCTGGACCAGTGGTGGTATTCGGCGTTTCCCGGCTGCGCCATCATGATTACCGCCACCGGATTCAACCTGTTCGGCGACGGCCTGCGCGATTTGCTGGATCCCAAAGGGCGGGGGCGTTAGATGAACGAATCAGAGCCGAACGCCGGCGATCCGGTGCTGGCTATTACCGATTTGGAAGTGAATTTCCCGGTTTACGGCGGTGTGGTCAAGGCGCTGAACCGGGTGACGCTTCAAGTGGGACGCGGGGAAATCGTCGGTCTGGTGGGGGAGTCCGGTTCGGGTAAATCCGTCACCGCCATGATGGCGATGGGTCTGCTGCCGAAGGGGAGTTTTCAAGTGGCCGGCGGCGGGATTAGGGTGTTGGGACGGGATATACTTCAGGCCGGCGAGCCCGAAATGCGTACCCTGCGCGGGTCAACGATGTCAATGATTTTCCAGGAGCCGATGACCGCTCTTAATCCTACCCGGCGCATCGGCGGTCAGATGTGCGAAGTGATCCGTTTGCACCAGCGGGTGACCAAGGCGGCGGCCAAAGGCAAGGCCATCGCGCTGCTCAGCGAGATGCATATTGCTGATGCCGCCGGCGTCATGGAGCGCTATCCCTTCGAGCTTTCCGGCGGCATGCGGCAACGGGTGCTGATTGCCATGGCGTTTTCCTGTGAACCCCGGCTGATTATCGCCGATGAGCCCACCACCGCGCTGGATGTCACCGTCCAGCGGCAGGTGTTGTTATTGTTGCAGCGTAAGGCAAGGGCCAGCGGTACGGCGGTGTTGTTCATTACACATGATATGGCGGTGGTGTCGCAGCTGTGCGATCGGGTGTATGTGATGTATGCCGGCACGGTTGCCGAAAGCGGACCGACGGCGCAGGTCATCCGTCAGCCGGCGCATCCTTATAGCCGCGGCCTGATAAACGCCACGCCGGAAGGCGTCGCCCCCCGCTCGCCGCTGCCGGCCATTCCGGGCACGGTACCCGATTTGACGCGGTTGCCGTCGGGCTGTGCGTTTCGCGATCGCTGCCGTTATGGCGACAAGCAGTGTCAGCAGCGGCCCGCCCCGGATAGCTTTCATACCCCCGACGGCCGGCAGGCCGCCTGTTGGCATCCGCAAGACCGGCGATTGGGAGAGATGCCGTGAAGAACAACGAGACGTTAATGGAACTGCGTGATGTGCGGGTGCGTTTTCCCGTCGGCGCCGACTGGCGCGGCAAGGCCAAAAGCTACGTCCACGCCCTCAACGGCCTGGACCTGGCGGTACGGCGCGGCGAGACGCTGGGTATCGTCGGCGAATCCGGCTGCGGCAAGAGCACGCTGGCGCAACTGATGATGGGATTGCTGGCGCCTTCCTCCGGCGCTATTTTTCGCGCCCGCTCCTCCGGGTCATGGTTTGGTTCGGGAATGCAGATGGTTTTCCAGGATCCCCAGTCCTCTTTGGATCCGCGTTTACCGGTGTGGCGCACCATTACCGAACCGGTGTATGTGCAATATCATAATCCGGTTCGCGAGCGGCGGGCGCTGGCGGAGGCCCTGGCGGACCAGGTGGGTATCCGCGGGGGCTATCTGGACCGGCTGCCCCATGAGTTTTCCGGCGGACAGCGCCAGCGGCTGTCCATTGCCCGCGCGCTTTCTTCCGAACCGGATATCGTGGTGCTGGATGAACCCACCTCGGCGCTGGATGTGTCGGTGCAGGCGCAAATCCTTAACCTGCTGGTGGAGTTGCAAGCCAGTCGCCAACTGACCTATGTACTGATTTCGCATAATGTTTCGGTGGTCAGGTATATGAGCGACCGGGTCGCCGTCATGTATCTGGGGCAAATTGTGGAGCTGGGCGACAGCCAGGAGGTTTTGAACCATCCGCGACATCCCTATACCCGATTACTGTTGGATTCCGTGCCTCACGCGGATCGTCCCCTTCAGGAGGCCGACGGCGGGGTTGGGGAGTTGCCCGACAACCGCAAACTCCCCCCGGGCTGTTTTTTCTTCGATCGCTGCCCTTATGCCGGCGACGGCTGCCAAATGCCGCAGCGGTTGGAGGCCAAAGCCTCCGGCGTTGAGGTTCGCTGCCACCGGGTTTGAGGAGGCGTTCAAGGAAAATTCTGCTACTATTTCAAGAGCGATACTTCAGGATGCCATTGTATGTTCAATAACCTCGCGGTTTGCCAAGCAGTGCTTAATGCCTTGCCTGACGCTACCTTTCTTAAGGATGAAAATTATCGTCTGGTGTTTTTGAACCGCAGGGCCTGCGAACTGTTTGGCAAAACCGCTGAGGAGCTCATCGGCCAGACCGCCTTGGATGGGCTGGATGCTTTGCTGGTATCGCATATCCAGGAACGGGATCGGCAGGTGATGGAAACCGGTGAACCGGTAGAATATGAAGAACGCGTATCGGGACGGGATAACCAAATCACGACCTTTATGGTGCGGTCATCGCGAATTTTATTGAATGCTCGGCCCTATATACTGATTTCATTGAATGACGTTTCGGTACTGCGCGAGTCCGAAGCCCAAACCCGCTATCTGGCCTATCACGATATTCTCACCGGCCTGCATAACCGCACCGCCCTGTATGAAGATCTTAACCATGCGGTGGCGCCCGGCGGAACGTCGGGGCAGACCGGCGGCATGCTGATGCTGATGGATCTCGACGGGTTTAAAAACATCAATGACACCTACGGCCACCAGGCCGGGGATTTCGTGCTGTGCGAATTTGCCCGGCGTTTGCAGCACGTGGTGCCGGAAGAGAGTCTGGTGGCCCGGATGGGCGGTGATGAATTTGCATTGCTGATCAGGGGCGATCTTCCGCGCCAGGACGCGGAATTGTTATGCCGCAAGATTGTTAAGCAGACGCAATCGCCTTTCACCATTACCGGCGCCTCGCCTTTTGTCACGGTATCGGTGGGGGTTATCCAGATAGCGGAGTCGGATACCACCGCCGGCGAGCTGATGCGCAAAGCGGATGCGGCCCTGTATGAAGCGAAACGCAAGGGTAAAAACGTGCATTGTTTTTATTCCGAATCGCTGGATGCCAGCCTCACCAGTAAGCGGCGCATGGAAAAAGCGCTGGCGTCCGCCCTGTCCCGTAATGTCGGCATCAGCTGCGCCTATCAGCCGCTGGTGCGGGCGTCGGACAAGACGATTATCGGGGTGGAGGCGCTGGCGCGGTGGGAAGATCCGGTGTTGGGTGAGGTTTCGCCGGTGCAGTTTGTGCCGCTGGCGGAAGAGACCGGCCTGATCATTCCCTTGGGTAAATTTATCCTGCGCCAGGCCTGTCGCGAGATGCGGCGCTGGGACGCGCTTTCGGTATCGGTTAACGTTTCGCCTATTCAGCTTCGGGACGGCGCCTTTGCCCGGATGGTGCTGGAGTTGCTGGTGGAAGAGGATTTTCCGCCGCAACGGCTGGAGCTGGAGCTGACCGAAACCGCCATCATGAATTCCGATGCCAACAGTAAGGACCAGCTGATTGCCTTGCGTTTGGCCGGGGTGAGAATTTCCCTGGACGATTTCGGTACCGGCTATTCCAGCCTCAGCCTGTTAAAGGACATCGTGGTGGACAGCGTGAAGATTGACCGTTCGTTTGTGCAATTTGTTACGCAGTTGAAGGATACGGCGGCGATTGTTACCGCGGTATCCAATCTGGGGGTGAAACTGAATTTGCAGGTGATCGCGGAAGGGGTGGAGACGGTGGAGCAGCAGCAGTTCCTGGTGGATGCGGGCTGTACGCAGCTGCAGGGTTTCTTATTTTCCAAGCCTCTGACGCAGGAAAATCTGGGGCATTTGCTGGACGGCGACGGGACGGATTATCACTCTACAAACGCGAAGGAAGGGTGATCGTATGCCGCCGCTGGCAAACGTTCGCTGCACGTTCGATGATCGCGGGCCTACCGCGCTGTGGGGCGCTCTGGCGGGCGGTAAAACCACGCCCGCTTCGACCCCATCAGCACGGTCTCCCTTTAACAGGCTCGTTGCACGATCGATGATCGCGGGCCTACCGCGCTGTGGGGCGCTCCGGCGGGCGGTAAAACCACGCCCGCTTCGACCCCATCAGCACGGTCTCCCTTTGACACGCTCGCTGCACGTTCGATGATTGCGGGCCTACCGTGCTGTGGGGCGCTCCGGCGGGCGGTAAAACCACGCCCGCTTCGACCCCATCAGCACGGTCTCCCTTTAACAGGCTCGTTGCACGATCGGCGATCGCGGGCCTACCTCGCTGTGGGGCGCTCCGGCGGGCGGTAAAACCACGCCCGCTTCGACCCCATCAGCACGGTCTCCCTTTAACAGGCTCGCTGCACGATCGATGATTGCGGGCTTACCGCGCTGTGGGGCGCTCCGGCGGGCGGTAAAACCACGCCCGCTTCGACCCCATCAGCACGGTCTCCCTTTGACATGTTCGCTGCGCGATCGGTGATCGGGGCGCTTATTCGGTTTCCGCCGCCTGGTTTACGATGGCCGAGTAGCGGTGAAAAATAAACGCGCACAGTCCCAGCGCCAGGGCGCAGAATGCCGCGCCCACTAGGCCGATATTCTCCATGCCGATGTGTATACTCACCTGATTGCCCAGCAGCGCCCCCGCGCCGATACCGATATTGAATATGCCCGAAAAGAGCGACATGGCCACGTCGGTGGCGTCCGCGGCCATCGTCAATACCTTCACCTGCATACAGAGTCCGATGGCCGTCATGGCGACGCCCCATACCAGGCTCAGCAGCGCAATGCTTAATTCGCTAAAGGAGAGCGGGCGCAATACCAGCAGGCAGACGAACAGGACACCGATGGCGGTTATCAATATTCCCGAGGGATAGCGGGTGCTGAACCGGGAGAACATCAGGCTGCCGATAATACCCGCCAAGCCGAATAACAGCAGCACCATGGTGGTAAAGTTCTCGCTCATACCGGCGATTTTCTGCAGGAACGGCTCTATATAGCTGTAGGCGGTGTAATGGGCGGTGACCACGGTAGCGGCGAGCAGATACATGCATACCAGCGCCGGCCGCCTGAACAGCTCAGGCACGCTTTTAAGCGAACCGGAATGGTGGCTGGGCAGCGTCGGCAGCAGCTTGAACAGGACCACCATAATCAGGCAGGCCAGTACGCCGATGATCATAAAGGTGGTTCGCCAGCCTAATGCTTCGCCTATCATGCGTCCCAGGGGCAAGCCCAATACCATCGCCATGGCGGTCCCGGTGCTCAGTAAACCCAGGGCCTGGGCTTTTTTACCGCTCGGCGCCACGCGCATGGCCAGCGAGGCGGTGATGGACCAGAATATGGCATGGGCCATCGCCACGCCGAGACGGGCAATCATCAATACGCCGAAACTCCAGGCGAAGGCGGAAACCACATGGCTGGCGATAAACACCAGAAAGGTCAGCATCAATAAGGTGCGCCGTTCAATGCGGCTGGTGAGCAGCATAAAGGGCAGGGACATCAGCGCCACCCCCCAGGCATAGATTGTGAGTATCAGGCCGGCTTGGGCGGCGGTCATGGAAAAGCTGGCGGCGATATCGGACAACAAGCCGATGGGGACAAATTCGGTAGTGTTGAAGATAAACGCGGCCAGGGTCAGACTGACCACTCTTAACCAGGCGGTGGAGCGGGGAGAACGCGATATTTGCATAAAAAATACAGCCAGAATCTTATGATGTTAACGTTATGGACTAAAAACTGCCTACGGCTGTTAATGATAGCGCGTTTCTTGCCCCGTGTTACCGGTAATTTGTCTGGTTAAGTCAGTACGCCGGGCAACGGCCCCGGCGTCCGATGGCTAGAGTTGCGAGGTATAATCCCGGCGGGCTTTGCCGGTATACACCTGGCGCGGCCGGTAGATCTGCGGCCGCTGGCCGTGCATTTCGCTCCAGTGGGCAATCCAGCCGATGGTGCGGCCCACCGCGGAGATCACCGTAAACATGGAGGGGGGCAATCCCATGGCTTTCAGGATAAGTGCTGTGTAGAAATCCGCGCTGGGGTACAGTTTGTTCTCAAGGAAATAGGCATCGGTCATGGCGATATGCTCAAGCTCAATGGCCACCTGCAGCAGGTTGTCTTCCATGCCCAGCTCCGCCAGGACCTCGTGGCAGGTTTTACGTAAAATAGCGGCGCGCGGGTCGAAATGATGATAAACCGAATTGCCGAACCCCATCAGACGGAAGGAGTCGTGGCGATCCTTGGCGCGGCTGATGAAGGCCGGAATGCGATCCACCGTGCTGATCTCTTCGAGCATGCGCATGCAGGCTTCATTGGCCCCGCCGTGCAGGGGGCCCCACAATGACGCCAGGCCGGCGGCTATGCAGGCGAAAGGGTTCGCCCCTGAAGAGCCGGCGGTTCTGACCGCGGTGGTGGAGGGGCACTGTCCGTGATCCGCATGCAGGATCAGGATGCGGTTCATGGCGCGCTCCAGCACCGGGTTCACTTCTGACTTTTCCGCCGGGATGGCGAACAGCATATGCAGGAAATTACCGGTATAGGACAGTGAATTATTCGGGTAGACCGCGGGCTGTTCAATGGAATATTTATAGCACATTGCCGCCACGGTAGGCATTTTGGACAGCAGCCTGACCGCCGCCAGTTCACGGTGTTCCGGGTTGCCCACGTCCAGCTGATCGTGATAAAACGCCGCCAGCGCGCCCACCACCGCGCACATCAGCGCCATGGGATGGGAGTCGCGGCGAAAGCCGCTGAGCATGCGGCTCATTTGCTGATGGATCATGGTGTGTCGGGTAATGGTATCGGTGAACGTAGCGAACTCCGCGGGGGACGGCGCCTCGCCGTGCAGCAGGATATAGCAGACTTCCAGGAAGGAGCACTGGCTTGCCAGCTGATCCACCGGAAACCCCCGGTGCAGCAGCACGCTGTTGCGGGGGTCGATAAAGGTAATGGCGGATTCGCAGCCGGCGGTATGGGTAAAACCGGGATCGTAGGTAAATAATTCTTCGACGCCGAACGGTTGGATATCCAGCGCCGCCGGTCCCCCCGTGCCGGCGTTGAAATCAAGTACCACTGCTTTGTGTTCGTTAAGTGTAAGGGTCGCTTTTTGCTCGGTCATGTCTATTTTTTCTCCAGCCCGAATTTGAACAAGACAGAACCCGTAGGTAGGTTCTGTAATAATTATCCCATAATGTTTTAACATTACTCGTCTGGAGAGGATTTAACCAGAGGAAAGCCTGTGGGGAGCTCTAATCAAATGGACCGCCCGTGACGGACGGTCATGGCGCGGATGCGGTCGCTTCAGAGTTCCCGGCTGATCTCGGGACCGCAGCCATGAAGGGTGAGTGCCGAACCCCGGAGTTCGACGATGGCGTAAGGCGTCTGCTCCTCGCCGTCAACCATGCCTTTGAGCGTGATGAAATCGGTGCCCTCAATGCGCTGGTAACCGCCGCCGTGCTGATGTCCGCCGAAATAGGCCCGCACGCCGTAGCGACACAGCAGCGCCGCTACTATTTCATCGTTCCAGAGATTATGGCTGTTGACCGGAGCAAGGGGATAGTGCCCGAGCACAATCACCGTTTCCTGACGGGCTTGGGCTGCCTGCAGGGTTTTTTCCAGCCAGTATAATTGCGCCTTGCCCAGCGCGCCGTTCCAGCTTTGCGCCTGGGGTTTGCCGTCGGCGGTGAGCTGGGCCAGCATCCGCTGCGCCTCCGGCAGGTCGTCGCCGTTGGCCTGATTGCAATACAGGCTGATGTCGTTGCCGTCGATTACCACAAAGCGATAACCGTTCACCAGGAAATGGAAATAGTGTTTCGGCAGCCCCAGCGGCGGTTGCCGGCCGGCTAAATAACGGGAAACGGTATCCGCGTCATGGTTGCCCATCACCGTCACATGGGGATGCCGCAAGCGGCCATACAGGGGCAGGAGATCCCCATAGCTGGACCATGCCCTATCCACCAGGTCGCCGAGGGTGACGACAAAATCCAGCGGCGTATCGTTGAGGTCGGCGATGGCGGCGGCGAGCTTGCGCAAGCTGTGGCGGTAATAACGCCCATGGCGCATATCGGGATCGGCGTCGGCATATTGCGGATCGGCAATCAAGCCAAAGCGCACCCTGCCGGAGGAGGCGGTTTCGGCAAAGGCGGGCCGGTGGTAAAACGTGCCGACCTCTCCCAGCGCCTGCCACTGCTCGGCGGTCAGTAGTGAATTCATTGTGTCCTCCGCCCATGGCCGACGCTGTTCGCCAGCCGTCCGCCGGATAGGTCGTTTCTTCCAGTCAGGACATCAAAAGATAGAGTGGGGGGGTGACGGTTTTATAACAAAAGCATGACGGTTTTATGGCAAAAATCCAGTCCGCCGGTATTTCCCGGCGGGGTATTAATCATCAGCGTCCGGCCGCGGCGCTTAGCTTTCCGGCACGTTGGTTTCCAGCTCCTCGATCCAGATGCGGGCGTTGCCGTCGGACGGAGCGCGCCAGTCGCCGCGCGGCGATAAACTGCCGCCCGCGGTGACCTTGGGGCCGTTTGGCGAAGCGGAACGTTTGAACTGGCTGGTGGTGAAGAAGCGATACAGGAAGACCCGCAGCCAGCGGCGTATTTCCGGCAGCGGATAACCGTGGCGTTTCTCCTGCGGATAACCCGGAGGCCAGGCGCCCGCCGCCGCGTCTTCCCAGGCGTGGAGCGCCAGGAAGGCTATCTTTGACGGCCGGAAGCCGTAGCGCAGGGTATAGAACAGGTTGAAGTCCTGCAGGTTGTAGGGGCCGATAAGGGACTCGGTGCTCTGTATCGCGCCGGCATCGTCGGCGGGCACCAGCTCCGGGGATATTTCCGTTCCCAGAATGGCCTCGAGGGTGTTCGATACCGGCTCCTCAAACTGGCGGGAGGAGATTACCCAGCGGATCAAATGCTGGATCAGGGTTTTCGGCACGCCGGCATTCACATGATAGTGGGACATCTGATCGCCCACGCCATAGGTGCACCAGCCCAGGGCCATCTCGGATAAATCGCCGGTGCCCACCACCATGCCGTTTTCATGGTTGGCCAGGCGGAACAGGTAATCGGTGCGCAGCCCCGCCTGGACGTTTTCAAAGGTGACGTCATAGACCTTTTCTCCCCGCGCGTAGGGGTGGCCGATATCCTCCAGCATGCGCAAGGCGGCGGGCCGGATATCTATTTCTCGGTGGGTGGCCCCCAGGGAGGTAATCAGGCTCAGGGCGTTTTGCCAGGTTTCATCGCTGGTGCCGAACCCCGGCAGGGTGCAGGCAATGATATTTTCCCGCGGCAGGTTCATGCGGTCCGCCGCCTTGGCGATGACAATCAGCGCCTGGGTGGAATCCAGCCCGCCGGAGACGCCGATAACCAGGCGCTTGATACCGGTGGCCAGCGCTCGCTGCACCAGCGCCGCCACCTGGATGTTATAGGCTTCGTAGCAATCCTGGGCCAGCCGTTCCTTATCGGCCGGGACAAAGGGAAAACGTT
Source organism: Sodalis sp. RH15 (assembly GCF_047324255.1). Classification (NCBI taxonomy): domain Bacteria; kingdom Pseudomonadati; phylum Pseudomonadota; class Gammaproteobacteria; order Enterobacterales; family Bruguierivoracaceae; genus Sodalis; species Sodalis sp. RH15. The sequence continues at coordinate 4,007,881 of NZ_CP178738.1, read as the reverse complement.
CCACCGAACGCGTCAAACCCAGATCTTCGTCACGGGGCGCTAGGGTAAAGGCGATGCGCCTGAACGCGCCGGTCCGTGCCTCATGAGTCCGCCGGTTATCGTCAAAGGTCCCCATGCGCAGGCGTTCCTGGCGCAGCAGGTCGAGATCGATATCGGCCATGGCCCATTGGCTTTCCAAGGCGAAACGTTCCGTTTGTGCCATCAGTTCGCCGTTTTCGTAAATGACGCACTGGCCGTCCCAGGCCACTTCGGTGGTGGATTCACCCAAACCCGCCGCGGCATACAGATAGGCGGCCAGGCAGCGCATGGACTGGGAACGGCACAGCAGCTTGCGCGTATCCGCGCGGCCGATGGTGATGGGGCTGCCGGACAGGTTGGCCAGGACGGTGGCGCCGGCCAGCGCGGCTTCGGCGCTGGGGGGAATCGGCACCCAGAAGTCTTCGCAAATTTCCACATGCAGCACAAAACCCGGCAAATCCTCCGCCGCGAACAGCAGGTCGGGGCCAAAAGGCACATCCTGCCGCGCCAGGCGGATAGTCCCTTTGGTCTGGTCGCCGGCGGCGCACTGGCGACTTTCGTAAAACTCCCGGTAGGTGGGCAGGTAGGATTTCGGCACTACCCCCAGCAGCCGGCCCCGGTGCAGCACCAGGGCGGTATTATAGATGCGCCCGGCATAACGCAGCGGCGCGCCCACCACCAGCACCGTCTGGAGCGCGGCGGTGGCATCCAGCAGTTCGCCGATGCCGCGTTCCACCGCGTCAAGCAGGGTATCCTGCAGCAACAAATCCTCTATGGAGTAGCCGGACAAGCATAATTCGGGAAAGATGCCCAGCGCGACGCCCTCGGCGTCGAGACGGACGGCCGTCTCGACAATGGTGCGGACATTTTTTGAGGGTTCCGCCAGCGCGCAGGGAACGGTACAGGCTGCTACGCGGGCGAAACCATGCTGATAAAGGGAGCGAAAGCTCATTGACATAATACGTCTTCTCAAGTTGGGCTGAATTCATGACCGATTCCCGAAACTATAGCAGATGGCACTGCCTGTTCTGTAGCGGTTTACCCATAACCTGAGAGCACACCTTTATCTTTTCAGAGAGAAGGCGAGGGGGTGTAACTGTTCTGGATCATAATCTGGCCGGCGCTGGTTTGCCGGAACACCTTTGGCGACAGGCCAAAGCTTTTCTTGAAGGAGCGGGCAAAGTAGGGACTGTCGCAAAAGCCGACATTCCTGGCGATTTTATCGATGCTCCACTCCGTTTTTTCAAGCAAATAACGCGCCTCATTCATCCTTTTATTATTTAAATAAGAATTGAATCCCACGCCAAGCATACGTTTAAACAAACGGGAAAAATAAAACTGGCTAAGATTGGCCATGTTCGCCATTTGTTCAAGATTAAGATTGTCGGAGAAATTCTGATTTATATAATTGACGATTTTTTCAATTTTTGCCCGATGAAGGTCAGAGGTGCCGATATAGGTCTCGGTATCATCGTCCGGATCAATACTTTTGATAATACGTACGTCGTATTGCTTGCACAGATAATTTTCAACGATAACGTTCAATAATTGCGCAGCGGCCCTGATCTTCATCAGATTCATCACCGGAACCTCATGATAAAGATCAAACAGTCGCGATTCTTTGCGCATATCATTATTATCGCGCAGGATATTGGGGATGGGTGAATCGTCCGTCACCCGCGCCTGACCGCAGGCCAGAAAACCCACCAAACTGTCGTTGATGACAATGGGGATGGAAAAATCCACTAATCCGGCATGACAGCGATAGCAATTGACTTGTTTGAGTTTTGAACTTTCAAGACCGCCACTGCGATCGCATTGCTGACAATAAGGATAAAAGGCGGCGTTTTTTCTCACATGCTGGCAAAAGGAGGTAAAATTATACCATGGTGAGATTTCCTTGCCGTTAAGATCGACCACAACTGAACCCAAACCGGTGGCATAGGCAAAATCATACGAGATCTTATCGATAATATCTTTGGATGGTCGCATATTTTAACCCGTTATTGCTAATGGTAATAAATCAAAATATCTTATGAGTCATCCTAACCTATAAGACAACCTATTTTTTGTCTACAATGGGCGTCATTCCTCTAACATTATACTCTCCTGTATCGCTCTGTAAATTAGAGTGAAATCACACTTTACCGACTCTTGCTAATTTGAACAATAATTTCATTAATAGTAAAAGTGTTGATGTAATGTGATATTCCGGTAAATTGATATGCCTTAATGAATTGTCTTTTTTTTATTTTCTCCTCACGCATAAAATTGATCTAGGGTAATATCCGAGGAAAAACTTTCGGCCGCGCCAAGGCCCCCACATAAGATAATGTCACGATATCTTATCAGGCGAGCGATATGTCTTATAGTGATGCATAACATAGTCATCTTTTGCGTTTCTTATAGGCGCCATTGACCGATTGCCCAATCAATGGCGAGGTGGTTCAAATGATACCGTGAATAATCCCCCTGATATCGGCGACACTGGCCGGCAACGGGTTGCTTGCCAGCGTCACGTCATGCAATGCCGCCGTCGACATGGCGTCTATCACCTCAAGAACGCGGGGACGTTCGATATTCAGCGAACTCAAGGTCCCGGCGATGTTGAACTGCAGCATGAGATTGCGCAGATGGTTTATAAGGTTAGCCACGCAGTAATCATCCGTTGACTGGAAATTGGCCAGCCCGCAGAGCTTGCTTAACCGGGCATACTTGGCCCGGGCGGTTTTATCCCGGCTGTTGAAGCGGATCACATGACATAGCAGCAGGGCATTGGCCAAACCGTGTGGAATATGTAATTGCCCGCCCAATTGATGGGCGATGGCGTGGTTTAACCCAAGTCCCGCCTGGCTGAACGCCATGCCCGCCAGGGCGGAGGCATTGTGCATTTTATCCCGGGCTTCCTGCTGATGGCCGTTTTGATAGGCTTTTCCCAGATAAAGCAGCACCATTTGCACCGCTTTTTCGGCCAGGGCATCGGTAAAGTCGGTGGCGCCGACGGCGACATAGGCTTCCAGCGCATGGGTCAGCACGTCCAGACCGGTATTCGCCGTGACCGCCGGCGGTACGCTCATCACCAGCCGCGGTTCCAGTATGGCGATATCGGGATAGATACTGTCATCGAACAGCGGGTATTTAACCTTGGTGAGCGGATCGCTTATCACACAGGCGCTGGTCACTTCGGAACCGGTGCCGCTGGTGGTGGGAATCGCGATAAAGGTTTCTATCGCTATGCCCAGTTTGCGGCCGAAAAAAATAATCCCTTTGGCGGAATCCAGCGCCGAGCCGCCGCCGAAGCCGATCACCACCTGCGGCTGGACTTTGCCCATCTCGGTAATACCGGCCACCACCGTCGCGATCGGTGGATCCGGAATGATATCGGTAAACAGCGCGGTTTCGTTATCCGCACCGATGTTATCGGTAATCATTTTCAGATTTTCACTGCCGGCCAAAAAGCCGTCGCAGACTATCCAAACCTTTTTATCATGGAGGGTCTGCAACCAGGACAAGCTATCGGCACCGCTGTAAATCCGGGTCTTTACCGTAAAAATAGCCATGATTCGCCTCTTGATCCCTAACGAATGGAAAACCCATTGGTCAGCACACAGCGACGTTTGCGGGCAAAAGTCCGCGGGGAGGTTGTCCCCTCGCCGGTGGGTGTGGCAATGGTGAAAGTGGTGAATCCCTCGGCGCCGATACCCAAACCGGCATAAGAGGGGCCGTTTTTAACGAAGATCGATGTCTGCATGGTTTTGGCCGCGCGATTCAGCCGGCTGACATTTTGCGAATGCATGATGGCGGTGTGATGCAGGTCGTTTTCCACCACCAGCGCCAATGCCAGACCCTCATCGAAATCTTTGACCCGCACAATGGGCAATACCGGCATCAACTGTTCCACCAGCACCAGCGGGTCATCTTTTCCGACTTCAACGATAATCAGCCGCGGCGCGAAAGGCGCGCTCAGTCCGGCCGCCTGTAAAATCACCGCCGGGCTTTTGCCCACCAGTTTTTTATTGGCTTCACCTTTTTCAGTTATCACCACCTGCCGCAACTTGGCCACGTCGGCGGCGGAACTCACCAGCAACGCACCGTTTTTTTGCATATTGTCCACCAGGCGGTCGGCAATGCTGTCGACCACTATCACGCTTTTTTCCGCGATACACAGTACGTTGTGGTCAAAGGCCGCCCCGTCGACGATATCCTTGGCCGCTTTAATCGGGCAGGCGGTTTCGTCCACCAGCACCGGCGGGTTGCCGGGACCGGCGCCGATGACTTTTTTGCCGGTTTTCATCGCCATGTCCACGATGGCTGGGCCGCCGGTGACGGCCAGCAGCGCAATGCGCGGATGCGCCATCATTTCCCGGGTGGCGTCAAAGGTGGGATTGGCCACCGTGGTCACCAGGTTGTGGATACCGCTGGCGCGGTAGATAATCCCTTCGATTTTTTCTATCAGCCACAGGGAGACATTCTTCGCGCCGGGATGGGGACTGAAATAGACCGCGTTGCCGGCGGCCAGCATGCTGATGGTATTGTTGATAATGGTTTCGGTGGGGTTGGTGCTGGGGGCGATGGCGCCGATAAGGCCGAACGGCGACAGTTCGAACAATACCATGCCGCCGTCGCCGGTGAGGGCGCGGGTGGTTAAATCTTCAATGCCCGGGGTGTTGGCCAGCGCCGCGGTGTTTTTGGCTATTTTATCCGGTGCGTTACCCATGCCGGTTTCATCGGCTGCGCGTTCGGACATTTCGCTAATCAACGGCGCCAGTTCTTCTCTCAAGGCCGTAATGATTTTGGTCCGTAGCGCCAGGGCTTCGGCCATATATTGCCGGTAGGCGCCATAACCGGCGATGATAGCATCTTCAACCTGGTGGAATATGGCATTTGGCGTGGCTTTGGATCCCACGGCGCCATTCAGGTTATCGGCGAGAATGGCGCGAATCATGTTCTCCAGTTCAGTGCTGTTCATGTTTAACTCCCTGATTGAGGCTGCCTGCAGCCTCTATTGCAATAGACAAACTTTGTTTAACGGAACCGTCGTTAATATCGATTCCTCCGGTTAATGTTCCCGGGAGATAAACAGGATGCGCGCTGCCGGCATCCCTGGGTTTCCTGCGCCTGGAATTGAGCAATAACCTCTTTGATGGCATATTCCAGCAATACGCGATGCTCTTTGATAAGGGCCGCGATATCATTGTCCGGCATGATTCAATCCCTCGTCGGGCTATCGCCCGATACTAAAATCTGTCGATGGTGTCGATAATGCCGACAATCGCCAAATCGATGGCCTGGTTCGGCTCCGGAAAAATTTTTCTGGCCGAGGAGCCGCGGGTAACCAGGACTAATTCACCCACGCCGGCCCCTACCGAATCCACGGCAATCTCTTCCAGTTTCTCGTTCTGGGCCGGTCCGGAACCATCCAGGTTCACCCAGGTAATCACCATCAGCTTTTTGCCGAGCAGTGATGCGGATTTTTGCGTTGACACCACCGAGCCTATTACCTTTGCCAATTGCATCGCGTTATTCCCGCCGTATCAGTTTAATATTCTGATTTTCCATAACATCCCGCGCCAGGGGAGTTATAAAAGTGTCTCTTTCTATTAACAGCCAGCAGTCATGGAATAAAACCACATTGGCATAACTGATGCTGCCGCCGGCCGCCATATGCACCGGTATCTCCAGATGATCCACCACGGATACCGGCAAACGGCATAATTCCCGAAGCGGCAGAGCGGTTAATAACTGCCGGTGCACCATCAGCCGTAAACGCACGCCATAGGCCCATGCTTCCAAAAGGGTCGCCACAGCCGGATTGCCGGAATCATATGCCGCCAGGCTTTGAATAAAGGCCAGATCCGGTAATAACAAAGACAATTGCGCATGATGCAAATAAACTGTTTTTGTTAATCCGGCGGACAACTCGGACATATTTGCCGTATAGGTTTTATTTTCCCGTTCGTGCAGCAATGCGATAACCCGGGCGACAATCAATTCAAGCATAGGTCCTCCTCCATCCATTAAAACTGCGTGAGGAGGAGCCTCGCCGTCGGCTTGCCTTCACCGATATCCGCCGCATTCGCTTCGTCGGTATCAATATGCAGTTCCAGACGCATATCGTCGCCGACCCGAATGCATACATCGCCAAAAATCAATGGGCGGTCGGTACCTTTAATCTCGACATTGACAATTTCTCCCTGCTTTACGCCAAATATCGCCGCATCAAGGCGCGACATATGAATATGCCGTTGGGCGATGATCACGCCTTCCGCCAGGGATATTTCAGCGTAATCGCTGACCAGGGTGATGCCGGCGGAGCCGGCCACATCGCCTGACAAACGCAGCGGCGCCGTGATCCCCAGCAGGCGGGCATCGGTGCGTGATACTTCGATTTGCGATTGGCCGCGCAGCGGTCCCAACAGGCGAACATTCTTGAGCTGGCCCTTGGGACCTTTCAGCGTGACGGTCTGTTCCGCGGCAAACTGGCCCGGCTGTCCCAGCGCTTTTTTAACCGTCAGCGGCTGTCCGGGAAATAAACGTTGATAATCCATTGCCGATAAATGGACGTGCCGGTTGGATATCCCCAAAGGGATGGCCCGTTGCCGCATTTGTGCAATAACCTGGCCGGTCAGCAACGTAATCTGATCGTTATCCATTTGCTCTACCTCAATACCGTTTTTTGATAATGAATGCATTTACTGCGGGGTTCCCCTTTTTGTCTGCCGCATAACGGATCGCCGCAGATTTTGCAGGTGGCCGGCAATACGCCGGCGGATGCCTGCACCGTACTGACCGTTCTGGTCAGCGTGTCGGTGAATTCCGGCCGTTCGGCAGAGGAAACCAAAACCGTTTCAACGGCGGCGGCCCGCGGATTTTCCCCGATAGCTATCGCCCCGGCCGGAGCCGAAGCCGCATCGCCATCGGCATCCGGGGTTTCGGCGTCAGCGCTGTCGCCGGCAACGTCCTCCTTGATGCCGTTGTCTTGACGCAGCGACGCCGAAATGATTTCGCTCGTGCCTGTGGCCGGACGGGCGATGGTGGTGCAGGCGACAAAACCCGAACAACTCCGCGCCATTTCCTCGCCGGCGGACAGCGCCGTGCGCACCGACGCGACATCGCCATGGATTTTCACCAGCATCCAACCGGATCCGATGGTCCGCTCCACCCCGAGCAATCCCACCGATGCGGTTTTAGCCATCGCGTCGGCGACGGTTATCGCCAACGACAAACCCGTGACTTCGATTAAGCCGAGAGAATGTTGCACGTGGTCCCCCTTATCCAGGTTGAGTGATTTACTCAGTCACCAAGGTCTGGTAAACGGGTAACAGGACTTCCACATCGTTGTGGGGGCGAGGTATTACATGGGTGGATTTCACTTCGCCCACGCTGGTCGCCGCCACCGACCCGGCTTCCACCGCCGCTTTTACCGCGCCGACATCGCCGCGCACCATAACGGTAACCAGACCGGAGCCGATTTTCTCGTAGCCCACCAACTGGACGTTCGCCGATTTGACCATGGCATCCGCGCCGACGATGGCGCCGATCAGGCCATAGGTTTCAATCATGCCAAGTGCATTATTCATTTATTGGTATCTCCAGAAATGCTTTGCTTTTGATTAAGTATCCATTCCCCGTCCGCGGCATCGCGGTTATGACGCGCGTTCAGGGAGATTTTTCTTATCTTTTGTTTTGCCGGGCAGCGGCTTATTGACCAGGCTGCGATACAGCACCGCGCCCAGACAGGCGCCGACAATCGGGGCGACAATGGGAATAATAAAATAGGGGACCTCGCGACCGCCGGTCAGCGCGTTGACGCCCCAGCCCGCCAGAATGCTAAACAGCCTGGGGCCGAAATCCCGCGCCGGATTCAGGGCGAAACCGGTCAACATACCTTGGGCGACCCCAACCAGGGCAACCGTTATGCCAATCAGCAACGGCGCCAGCGGGCCGCGCGGCACGCCGTTACCGTCGTCGGTCAACGCCATAATCAGACACATCAGCGTCAATGTGCCGATCATTTCGCTGGCGAACGCCTGTACCATATTGATGGCCGGATGAGGATAGGTGCTGAAAATACCGGCCTGGGCCAGGCTCTCCATGCTGCCGCGCTGGATGTGGTGAAGGGTTTCGAAGTCAATGAACAAATTGTAATACAGCAGATAGACAACCAGGGCGCCGCCAAACGCGCCCGCGGTTTGCGACAGGATATAAGGCAGGACCTTTTTGCCTTCAAAGTTGCCGAACAGCCACAGGGCGATGGTGACCGCCGGGTTGATATGGCCGCCGGAAATCCCGGCGGTAAGATAAACACCCAGCGAGACCCCCAGGCCCCATACGATACAGATTTCCCACAGGCCGAAACTGGCCCCGGCCAACCGGATGGCCGCCAGGCAGCTGATACCGATGAACAAAAATAATCCGGTTCCGAAAAACTCGGCAAGACATTGTTGCTTTAATGAGGGTAAGGATACGTTCATAGTAGGATCCTAAATAAGTTGTTCGAAATAATGTCCATCGTTATTTTTATTGCTAACCGCCGATAACACAGGCTATTCCCAATGATTCAACAATAGTTTTGTATTTCTGAAGACGGCTGTCTTCAGGCGGCTTTATACCAATCAAGCCGTATTGCCTGCCGAGCAGGGAATATTTGTTCTGTCCGTAATTGTGATAAGGCAATAAATGCAATCGCGAGACATTTTTCATATGCGTGACGAATGTGGCAATGGCTCTGATACTCTTTTCGTCATCATTAAATGTCGGAATTACCGGTACCCGGACGGCAATATTTTTCGCCAGCTCGGAAATCGCCAGGGCGTTGCGTAAAATCACTTCATTCGGATGGCCGGTAAATTCTTCATGCCTGGCGCTGTAAAAGGTCTTGATATCCAGCAGCAGCAAATCCAGCAGGGGGATAACCCGTTCCAGCACCTTCAGGGAGGCGATGCCGGTGGATTCCATCGCCGTGTGCCAGCCCCTGGCCTTGCACGCCTTCAGCAACGCTTCGGTAAAGTCCGGCTGCGCCAGCGCTTCGCCGCCGGACAGGGTAATGCCGCCGCCGGAACGGCGGTAATGCGTCTCGTCCTTGCGCAGTTCGTCCATGACTTGCGCCACCGTCATCTTTGTACCTGACTGCACCATAGCGCCCGCCGGACACGCTTGCGCGCAGGCGCCGCAATGGGTGCATGCCTCGCGATCGATAAGGCCCGGACGTTTGGGATCTATCGCCCCGATAGGGCATGCGGCCACACAGCGCCCGCAATGAATACAGTTGCGTTCATGATAGAACATCTCCGGCTCGGTTTTTTGCGATTCAGGATTACTGCACCATTTACATGCCAGATAACATCCTTTTAAAAAAACGATGGTCCGAATGCCCGGTCCGTCATGTAAAGAGAACTTCTGAATATTAAACACGGTGCCAGTTTGTTCAGAATCAATTGCCGCCATGTCATCACCTTTAATTAATTCCGCCATCTGTCCTTCGACATCTATTTTCCGGGCTGGGGCCGGGTGATTTTTTTGGCCGCGGCGTATTTCCGTCGCGGCTAAAAAGGTCCCTATTAAAAGACGTGTTCGGTACGCAGGATAATGTCATCCTGAACGCCTTTATCCAGCGACACGAACTGCGCGCTGTAGCCGGCGACCCGCACCACCAGATCGCGGTATTTTTCCGGCTCCTGCTGCGCGGCCAATAGCGTGGCGCGGTCAACCACGTTGAACTGGACGTGCATGCCTTTTTGATCGAAATAGCCGCGCAGTAGCGCCGCCAGGTGATGCAGACCCTCATCGCCCTTCAGCGCCGCCGGATGGAATTTCTGATTGAACAGCGTGCCGTTGGAAGCCAGGAAATGATCCAGTTTCGCCACCGAGTTGGCCGCCGCGGTGGGGCCCTTGGTGTCCATGCCGCGGCTGGGGGAGACCCCGTCCGGCAGCGGTTGGCCGGCCAGGCGTCCGTCCGCCGTCGCACCGACGGTTTCCCCTAGCGCCACGTTGGCCGATACCGGATAGAGCCCGGCATGGAAGATACCGCCGCGGGGGTTGGTGTATTTTTCAACCTCGCGGCAATAAATTTCAGCGCCGACGCGCGCCAGCATATCCACTTCATCAATATCGTTACCGAATTTGGGCGCGTTGTTGATGAGCATCTGGCGTACCGCGGTCAGGCCGCCGTTGCCGTTCGAGGCAGCGGCCGATTCACGGGGAGTGATGTTAAGGGACGACAGGGCCAGCGCGCCGTTTTCACCCAGGACTTTTTTCACCGCTTCCAGCACCAGATCGTAGGCGGCGTCTTTTTTCACGCCCCCTGCGGCCGCCGGCGCCGCATCCACCGATCCCGCCGGAACGCCGAAATTGGCATCCAGCGCTTCTTTCAAATGGGCCAGGGAGAGTTTGCCTTCGTCGAACACCAGGCGTTTGATGGCCATCAGCGAATCGCCGACGTTGGCGACGCCCACTCCTTGCGGACCGGTGAAGTTATAGTGCGCTCCGCCTTCCTGCACGGTTTTACCCCGGCTGATGCAATCATCCACCATGCTGGAAAGAAACGGCAGCGGCGCGCGTTCGGCGTGGGCCAGATCCACACTGTTGTCCGCCATCGCCAGATGGTAGACAAAAAATTCGTTCTGCTTGCGGTAAGCCTCGATGATATCGTCGATGCTGTGGAACGAATCCAGTTCACCGGTTTTTGGTCCGAGCTGTTTGTTGCCGCTGCGGCCGTTATTGAGGGCGATTTCCAATACCTTGCTCATATTGTAAAACGCGGCATCGTGCCAGCCTTCGGTTTTGCCCGGCTTTTGCGGTTCCACGCAGCCGATGATGCCGTATTCCCGCGCATCTTCCAGGGTCAGGCCGCGATTGATCAAAGAAGCGATAATGACTTCGTCGTTGTAATAGGCCGGGATACCCATGCCCATGCGGCTGATTTCACAGGATTTAAGTAATAAATCATCAGGGGTTTTCGACCACATGCGCACCGACAGCGAGGGTTCATGCAGCCGCACGTGGGCGGTGGCCGCCATGGCCATAAACGATAAACGGTTGGTGGCATCCTGCCCGCCGCGGGTCTGGCCGCCGACAATCAGGTTCTGGAACATCGGATAGCCGCCGAAACCCTTGGTGGACCCCTCGTCACGCACCTTATTGACGTCGTTGAATTTCACCCACAGGCAATCCAGCAGTTCCTGCGCCTGTTCATCGCTCAGGGTCTTATCCTTTTCCAGGAACGGGAACATATACTGATCAAAACGGGCCGGCGAAATGGAATGGCCGTTGGATTCAAGCTGGATGATGGCATGGGCGAACCAGAATGACTGGCAGGCTTCATAAAAATTGCCGGCGCCGTTTTCCGGCACGGTTTCGCAAACCTGGGCGATCTTCAGCAATTCCTGTTTCCGTTCCGGCGTGGCGCTGTTTGCCAGGGCGCGGGCTTTAGCCGCGTAACGGTGCGCAAAATTCACCGCGGCGTTACAGGAGATGATCACCGCTTTGTAAAACGACTCTTGTTTAAGATAATCGGGGGAGGTTTTATCCGCGGCGGCCATGGCGGCCAGCACGTCCTGGATAATGCCTTTATAGCCCTTGTTCAGGACCTTGGCGTAATCAACCGCAACATGGCCGACGCCGTTGAAATAGTAGTTGCCGACGGTAAAAACGTTTTCCGCTATGCATTCACGGGTGTCCGGCAGCATGTAGGAAGTGGCCAGTTCGTTGGTGGTTTTGCCCTGCCAGTAAGGGAAAACCTCGTTTAATTCCTGCTTGGCCTGCTCGGAAATGGTGAACCGGTCGCCTTTGCGTAAATTCAGGCGTTCAAATTCATCTTTGATCCAGATATTGGAAAATTCCGGATAAATCTGCGCGGAATGCGGCGTCACCGTCAGGCTGCCGACGATAAGCTCGCCGTCGCGGATGGTGACCGGCAGCTCCGCCAGGATTTTTTCCAGCGCCTTGGCGCGGCGGATCACGGTAGGCAATGCTTCCGTTTCTTGATAGGACGCCGTGACGAGCCGGGCGCGATCGGTTTCAATGCAGGGCGTGCTGTCAAGAATTTGTTCCCGCAACGCGTTGACTCTAGCGGTCGGTTCGCCAAAACCCTGTGATATAAGACTCATTATGTTTTTCTCCGCATCAAGCAACGCAGGTTAGATGTAAGGTGTCGTGGCTGAAGGCGCTTTGCCGCCCATGGTTTCCAACAAGACCAGGCCGACTTCCCGTGCCGAGCGCACAGCCTGGCGAACCGCACCGGAATCGCCGGACACGATCAGAATGACTTCGTTGGTGAAACTGGTGCCCTTGGCCGGCGAGCTGTAGGCCACCACATCGACATTGGCCGCCTTGATAGCGGTATCCGCCATCAGGACCCCGATGGCGGCGGGGGCGCCGACGATGACGCCGCAGGCTCTGCCCAACGGTGCGCCGAAGGCTTTTTCCAACGCATAGCTGGCGCGGGCGGTATATTGCAGTTCCACATGTCCGGCATCGTTGGCATAAATATCGCCGAAGGTGCGATCCAGTTCGTTAAGGGCCACTTCCACCGCCCGTTTAACGTCCGATACATCCTGGCCGCCGAACAGCACCAATGAGCCGTGACCGGCGCCGCCTTTGGTATCGCGGGCGAGTTCAATGGCCACCACTTCGGTATTGGTGGCTTTTACCGCTTCATCCGCCGCCATAATCTGCGGGCCGGCGCCGGTACGGGCGCCAAGGATGCCGATGGAGCGGTATTTTTTTTCCAGATGCATCGCTTCCAGCAGTGCGCTATCGACGTTGGCGATAACCAGACCGATGGAATCGCCAATGGCGGTGCCGACAAATTCCGTTAACGTACATATTTTTTCTGACATGATAGGGTCCGCTTGAGGGCTGTTTTCCAGAGATGCCGTGGCGGGGGTTTTTAATTCACCCACTTTTCCGAGTACCTCGGCGATGATGTTTTCCACCAAGTTGTCGGTGTTCATGCTTTAAGGCCTTTCGGCAGCAGATTTTCAACGTCGGAGTGCGGACGCGGAATGACATGGGTGGCGATGACATCGCCAATCTGGCGGGCCGAGGCGCAGCCGGCATCAGTGGCTGCCTTTACCGCACCCACATCGCCGCGCACGAATACCGTCACCAGGCCGGAGCCGATTTTCTCGTAGCCAATCAGTACCACGTTGGCAGATTTGACCATGGCATCCGCCGCTTCAATGGCCGCGGTCAACCCTTTGGTCTCTACCATACCTAACGCTTCTTGTTGCATGTTGTTCTCCTTGGCGCAAATCATGGGTAGGGGATTAATTTCACTGGGGTAGGGTAAGGGAGAAAAAAATAAAATAATTGCCCTGTTAAATTTTCTGGCAAATACGGCCTTGCGATTAACGGTGTTTTATTGCTATGGAAATAAAGTAGGTGTTTGAGTTAAATCGATTTTTTTATTTATTGCGCTGTTGAAAAATTGCGAAGCGGGTATTTGTTTTTACATCATGACTCTTGTTTCGTTTGTTTTTTTATGATAGCTGGACCGATTTTTTAATAATGGTTTTGCCGCCTCGCCATTTTTTCCGATTGTATTATCTGTGAACTGCATCACTCATTGTCTTCTTGACTGATTGTATGACGATAATATAGTTTTATCTCATGTAAAACGTTTTGGTAACCCAGTTTTAACCTGACAATAACGTTTACCCATCGCCGGTTCGCAACCGCGTTGGCGAATGGATCCGGTACGCCGGCAACGGTGAATGAACGTATTTATCACGAGAATTCAATAAGTAAAGTGGAGATGGCCCATGTCTTTGCCCCTTGAGAATTACCGTATTTTTGCTATTAAATATGCTCATCACCATCGTCTGGCCCGGGAAAATTTCATCGGCGGCGATCTGCACGACGGGCCGATGCCCATCGACTATTTTGTCTGGGCCATTATCGGCGGCGACCACACCTATATCGTTGATACCGGTTTTGACGGCGCCATGGCCGATCGGCGGGGGCGCACCATTACCCACCCGGTGGGGGAAGGGGTTCGCCGGGTAGGGATAGACACCGAAACGGTAACCGATGTCATCATTACCCATATGCATTATGACCACGCGGGCAATCATCTGCTGTTTCCCGGCGCCTTGTTCCATGTACAGGAGCGGGAAATGGCCTTTTGCACCGGCCGCTGCATGTGCCACGGCGAACTGCGCCATCCCTTCGCGGTGGAGGATGTGAAGGCCATGGTGGACAAGCTTTTCGCCGGACGGGTGCGGTTTCATCACGGCGACGCCGAATTGGCGCCGGGTCTGACCCTGCACCGGGTCGGCGGCCACTCGGACGGATTGCAAATCGTACGGGTGCATACGGAACGCGGCTGGGTGGTGCTGGCGTCGGACGCGGCGCATTTTTTCGCCAATATCGAACAGCAGCGTCCCTATCCGGTGGTGTATCACATTGGCGATATGCTGGAAGGGTATGCCACGGTAAACCGATTGGCGGCATCGGCGGAACATGTGATACCGGGTCACGATCCGCTGGTATTGGAACGCTACCCGGCGATGGACGGGGATACGGCGGGATGGATTGTCCGGGTGGATCTCTCTCCCCTGGAAGTTGAATAACGGCGGGCGAAAGCCTGATAAAGCTGCCGGACCGGGTCATGATTGCGCCATAATGGGGTCGAAAGTGCATCCGGGGTATGACCCCGGCTGAACCATCGTCGTCCCCGTGATGGCCTCGGGGACAAGGCAACACATTCTAGCGGAGAGAAATCATGATTGTTGAATTGCGGGTCTATCACTGTTTACCGGGACGTTTACCGGCCCTGCAGGACCGCTTCAGAGATACCACCCTGGCTTTTTTTGAAAAATACGGCATTGAGCCCGTCGGTTTTTGGACAACCCTGGTAGGCGAGAGCAACCAGTCGCTGACCTACATGCTGAAATGGGCAAGCCTGGCGGATCGGGAAACGCGCTGGGCCGCTTTCCAGGCGGATGCGGATTGGCAGGCCAAGCGGGCCGCCAGCGAAGCACAAACGCCGATTGTGGCCCGTATTGAAAACAGCTTTTTAACGCCGACGGATTTCTCCCCCCGCAGCTGAATGCGGGCGGGCGGTCGGCAACCCTGACTTCAAAAGGATAACTGCAGATGAGTGATTTGCATAACATCGGTTTTTGCGGGCTGGGTATGATGGGAACCCCCATGACGCAGTGTCTGGCCGACGCCGGCTTCGCACTCTGTCTTGGCGACGCCGACCGCCGGCGCCAGGAGACGTTAATGGACCGGCTGGGCGCCGGTCCGCTGGATGCCGCCCGCGCGGCGGGTCTGGATGCGCTGATTACCATGCTGCCCAATTCGGACATCGTGGAAAACGTTCTGCTGGGGGATAAATCCCCCGGCTTGGCATCGATGCTGCCCAAAGGGGCGGTGGTCATCGATATGAGTTCTTCTGAACCGGCGCGATCGCGCCGGCTCGGCGCCCAACTAAAAGAAATGGGCCTGGATTATCTGGATGCGCCGGTTTCCGGCGGCGTGAAGAAAGCCGTGGCGGGTGAACTGGCGATTCTGGCGGGCGGCGAGGAGGCGGTGCTTAACCGCTGCCGGCCGCTGCTGGAGGCAATGGGTAAAAGCGTGCTGCATATCGGCGCGGCGGGCAGCGGCCATGCCGCCAAGGCGCTCAATAACTATGTGTCCGCCGCCGGGCTGCTGGCGACGGTAGAGGCCTTGCACATCGCCGAAGGTTTCGGCATCGATCCCGGCGTGATGACCGATGTGCTTAATGCGTCTACCGGCCGAAGCAACACCTCGGAAAACAAGGTTAAGCAGTATATGTTAAGCGGCGCCTTCAACTCCGGTTTCGCCTTGCAGCTTATGAACAAGGATTTGCGTATCGGCCGGGCGCTGGCGCGGGACCTGGGTTATCCCATGCGGTTCGGCGCCGTTTGCGCGCAGCTGTGGGACGAAGCGGCCCGGCGCGCCGCCCCCGGCGCCGATCACACCGAAATGTACCGGCTGATTAACAGGAGTATGCCATGACTCGTGCCGCTCAGTTTTATATCGGCGGACAGTGGGTAACGCCCCTGTCCGCCGCCGGACTCGATTTGATCGATCCGGCCACCGAACGGACGTTTGCCCGGCTGGCCATGGGCAACGGCGCCGATGTGGATCGCGCGGTGGCGGCGGCGCGAGAGGCGCTGCCCGCCTATGCCGACAGCCCGGTATCGGAGCGTGTCGCCCTGTTGCGGAGAATTTTGCAAATCTACCGACGCCGTTACGACGAATTTGCCGAGACGATGCGCCGGGAAATGGGTTCCCCCATTACCTTTGCCCGCGACGGCCAGGCGGTGCGAGGGGTGGCGCATCTGGAGGCGATACTCAAGGTGCTGGACGGTTTCGCCTTTGAGGAGCAGCGGGGGACGACCCGGCTGCGGCTGGAACCGGTGGGGGTCTGCGCCCTTATCACCCCCTGGAACTGGCCTATCAATCAGATTGTGGTGAAAATCGCCCCGGCCCTGGCCGCCGGCTGCGCCATGGTCATCAAGCCCAGCGAATATTCCCCCCTCAGCGCGCTGCTGTTCGCCGAGGTGCTGGATGAAGCGGGGGTTCCGGCCGGGGTGTTTAATCTGGTCAATGGCGACGGCCCCACCGTCGGCGCGGCCCTGGCCCGCCATCCCGGCGTCGATATGGTGTCGTTCACCGGCTCCACCCGTGCGGGGATCGAGGTGGCGAAGATGGCCGCCGACACCGTTAAACGGGTCGCGCAGGAGTTGGGAGGCAAATCGGCCAATATCCTGCTGGACGACGTTAATCTGCCGGAAGCGGTCAGCCGCGGCGTGGCCGCCTGTTTTACCAATTCCGGTCAATCCTGCTCCATTCCCACCCGCATGCTGGTGCCGCATGCCATGATGGAGGAGGCAGCGGACATCGCCAAGGCCGCGGCGCAGGCTTTTCGCCTGGGACCGACGGATTCTCCCGCCACCCAGCTCGGACCGCTGGTGAACCGCAATCAGTTCAATCGGGTGCAGGCCTTGATTCAAGCCGGCATCGGTGAGGGCGCCCGCCTGGTGACCGGCGGTACCGGACGGCCCGAGGGTTTCGAGCGGGGTTATTATGTCAAACCGACGGTGTTCAGCCATGTGACGCCGCAGATGACCATTGCCCGCGAAGAGATCTTCGGCCCGGTGCTGTCCATCATGGGATATGAATCGGAGGCACAGGCCATCGACATCGCCAACGGCACCGATTACGGCCTGGCGGCCTATGTCCAGTCCGGCGACAGGCAGCGGGCGCGGCGGGTGGCCCGTAAGCTTAAGGCCGGCGGCGTCCATATCAATTATCCGCCGGCGGACTTCCTGGCGCCGTTCGGCGGCTACAAGCGCTCGGGCAACGGCCGTGAATGGGGCGAAGCCGGCCTGCGGGAGTATTTGGAGATAAAATCCCTCGTCGGTTACGGTGAGGATTAACGGGCAGGCATATTTTTTTTTGCCTGAAACTGCTGTCATACAATCATACGATTTCTGTTCGCTGCCATAGCCTGAGGAGTCACCATGGAATTCGAAGAGCGTTTTGAGCGTGGTTTCGCAAATCGTAAGGAAGTGCTGGGCGCCGCCCATGTGGAAAAATCCTGGGCCGCCGCCGATGATTTCAATCGCCCGATACAAAAGCTGGTGACGGAGTATTGCTGGGGCGAAGTCTGGGGCGATCCGACGCTGACCTTCAAAACCCGCAGCATGCTGAATATCGGCATCCTGACCGCCATGAGCCAGCATCACGAATTGTCGGTGCATATCAAAGGCGCCTTGAAAAACGGCGTGACCCGCGAGGAGATCCGCGCGGTGCTGATCCAGACCGCGGTGTACTGCGGCGCGCCGCTGGCGCTGGCCGCGTTCCGGGTGGCCAGCGCGGCCATCAAAGCCTACGAGGATGAAACCGGCGGCGCCTGACGGCGCGCCTGCTCCACGGTAGACCCTGTATTCCCTACCTGCCCGCCGCGGATGATGTACGGCGGATCGCAACCCCACGCATCCGTAAGAGGTGCGCTTGAATAACGGGAGACGGACATGGAAACGTTAAGCGACTATAACATCGCCTCGGCGAAAGAAAGCGACCAATCCATAGAAGTAAAAAGGAAGAACGCCATCAAAGGCGCCTTCTTTTCCGAATACATCGATATGTTTGATATCTACCTGCCGGTGGTGGCGCTGTCGCCGGTGCTGTTCTACTTCCAGCCGCCGCAGCTGTCGCCCGGCCTGGAAACCATCCTGGCATCGCTGGTCTTTATTACCACACTGCTGGGCCGACCCATCGGCGCGCTGCTGTTCGGCATCGTGGCCGATCGCATCGGCCGCCGCAAAGCCTCCATCTATTCGGTGTCGGGTTTCGGCGTGGTGACCTTGCTGATTGCGTTATTGCCCGGCTATGAAAGCCTGGGAGTGACCTCTTATGTGCTGCTGGTGATTTTGCGGTTTGTGGACGGAATATTCCTCGGCGGCGGCTATACCGGCGCCATGCCGCTGGCCATCGAGTATTCAAAGAAATCCCAGCGCGGATTTGTCGGCGGCCTGATTATCAGCGGCTTCCCCGCCGCCTATGTCAGCATCAATCTCATCACCTGGCTGGTGTTGATGTTCTCTCCCCTGCACGGTCTGCACTCGCCCTTCGCGCAGTGGGGCTGGCGCATACCGTTCGTGATAGGCGCGCTGCTGGCGGGGGTGCTGGTGCTTTATTACACCTATAAAGTGTCCGAATCGGAAATCTGGCAAAGCGAAAGCGGCGAGAAAAAGGAGAAACTGGCCCTGACCGATCTGCTGCACGGCAAAAGCGGGCGCAATCTGCTGCAGGTGTTGTTAATGATGACCGGCTTCTGGCTGACCCAGAATATCATCACGATTTTCCTGCCCACCGGCCTCTTGGTGAAAACACTGCATTTCAATGGCATAGAAATGACCGCTACCCTGATGCTGACCTATTTCGTGTTGTTCTTCACCTACATCGGTTCCGGCATGCTGGGGCAAAAAATCGGCCGCCGGCTGTTTTTTTTGATTGTCGGTCCACTGATAGCGGTAGTGGGCTCGGCGCTGCTGTATATCCTGAGCACCCGGCAGGGCATGCCGGTGCCGGTCATCGTCGCCTTGGTATGCCTGCTGGCGGTATTGGTAACCTCTCCCTGGGGCGTGATCGTCACCTACATCAATGAACGCTTCGTCACCGATGTGCGCGCCACCGGCTTCGGCGTGGGCTTCAGCCTGTCGGTGATTATTCCCTCGTTCTACGCCTTCTATATGGATTGGCTCAGCGCGGTGATGCCGTTGGCCCTTACCGCGGTGGCTCTGCTGGCCCTGGGGGGAATTATCGGCACCGTCGGCGCCGCCATGGGTCCGGAAACCAAAGACGTGGACTTTTCCTGAGGGGGATCGGCCCGGCGCAAGGGGGAGACTTTCTCCGCCGGCGGGGACCGGCACTATCGGATGCCTATAAAGAGGGTGACATGATGAATATCGATCGGGCGGGATTTATCGGTTTAGGCAATATGGGCGGGCGCATGACCCGGCGTCTGGTGGAGGCCGGCATCGCGGTGCGGGGCTATGACACCGAACGGGAGCGGGCCGCCGCCGCGGGCGCCCAGGCCGCCGCATCGCTGCGCGAGGTGGCGGAGTATGGCGACGTGGTGCTGCTGTCATTGCCCGACAGCCGGGTGGTGGAGGCGGTGGCTGAAGGGCGGGATGGACTGCTGGGCCACTGCCGCGCCGGGCAAACGGTGATTGATCTGAGCACCAGCGCCGTCACGTCCACCCGCCGGCTGCATGGCCTGTTCAAGGCCCGTGGCGTGGCCTATATCGACGCCGGTATTTCCGGCGGCGCGGCGGCGGCGGAAAAAGGCGCGCTGACGCTGATGGTGGGAGGCGACGCCGCCGCCATCGAGGCGGTGCAATGGGTGTTCCGTCCCTTCGCCGCCAAGGTGGTCAACATGGGGGGCAGCGGCGCGGGGCATACCGCCAAGCTGCTGAATAATTTCCTTAACGCCGTCAGTCTCGCCGCCACCGCGGAGGTGATGGTGGCGGCGAAAAAGGCCGGTCTGGATTTGCATTCGCTGCTGGAGGTGCTTAACAGCAGCAGCGGCGTTAATTTCGCCACCCTGAACCGCTTTCCGAAAATTGTCGACGGCGATTATCTGGAAGGCGGCCTTACGTCCCGGCTGATGATCAAAGATGTGGTGCTTTACACCGACCTGACCCATGAACTGGGGGTGGCGTCGCTGAACGCGGCGGGTCCGCTGGCCAGCTTCGGATTGGCCGGCGCCCTGGGCTACGGCGATAAGATCAGCAATCGCGTGGTGGACGCCATCGGCGATATTTCCGGCGGCGTCAGGCTTTATGATGCCGGTTCAACACCTGAGGGAGGACAGAAATGAAGATTTTTTACGGCAGGGCGGCGGACGCGGCGTCGGAACAACGCACCGCCAGCTTCAGCGGCGTGGTGTGGGCGGATCCGGTGATGCCCGCCACGGACAATATCACCATCGCCAACGTGTTTTTCTCGCCGGGGGCGCGCACCTACTGGCATACCCATGAGCAGGGCCAGATATTGCAGGTCACGTCGGGCTGCGGCTGGATTTGCGTCGACGGCCGGGACGCGCAAAAAATCCGCCAGGGCGATGTGGTATGGATTCCCGCCGATGAACGCCACTGGCACGGCGCCGCCCGCGACAGCTACCTGGCGCATACCGCCATCTCCCTCGGCAAGACCCGGTGGCAAGAGGAAGTGGCGCAGCAAGACTATCTGGATCGCACGGAGCGTAAATCATGAGCTTAAATGAAACTTTTTTACCCATCGATGAAACCGGTGTTTCCTCGCAGGGGGAGTGGGGGGCGCAATGGGAAAGCATCCGCCGCCTGGATGCGGGTTTTTATGACGCCTGCCGGCAATTGGCCGTGGTGCCCTGGCAAAAAAATCATCTGGATAACAAGACCAAGGCATTTATCGCCCTCAGCGCCAGCGCGGCGGCCACCCATCTTTATCTGCCGGGGGTGGGGCGCTACCTGCGCCTGGCATTGAGCTATGGCGCCACCCGCGAGGAGCTGATGGAAGTGCTGGAGCTCACCGCCACACTGGGCATCCACGCCGCCAATATTGGCGTCCCGCTGCTGATGGAAGTGCTGGAGGAGGAGGGGCTGCGCAGCGGTTCATCCCCCCTTGATGCCCGCCAGGAAACCCTGAAGCAGCGTTTTATTGAAAACCGCGGCTACTGGCACGCCTTTTGGGACGGCATGCTGGAGCTGGATCCGGAATTGTTTGATGCCTACGTGGAATTTTCCTCGGTCCCCTGGCGTAGCGGCGTGCTGAGTCCCAAGGTGAAAGAGCTGATTTACTGCGCCTTTGACGCTTCCGCTACCCACCTGTATGTCCAGGGATTAAAGCTGCATATGCGCAATGCCATCGGCTACGGCGCCGGCGCGCAGGAGATCCTCGAAGTGCTGGAGATTGTCAGCGCCATCGGCATGCATGGCGCCGCCGCCGCCGCGCCCTTGCTGGAGCAGGCGCTGGCGGAGCGGCCATCCCCTGGCCGGCGGGGGTAGGACGGGCGCGGCGCCCGCGCTCTTGTGACCGGCAGGGAGAATGTGGTACAAAGAAGCCATATTTTGTCGGACAGGAATACAATAATGTCAGCAGAACTGGAAATGATACGGCCCGAATCATTGCGTCACCAGGTCGAAAATGTCCTGCGGCAGGCAATCATGACCGGGCGTTATGCCCCCGGTGAGCGGCTTATCGAGCGGGAGCTCTGTGAAACGCTGGGGGTCAGCCGTACCTCGGTGCGAGAGGCGTTGCGTAAGCTGGAAGCGGAAAAACTGGTGCATATCGTGCCGAATAAAGGACCGATTGTGGCCATTATCTCGCCGCAGGAAGCCGCGGAGCTGTACGCGCTGCGCGGGCTGCTGGAAGGCTTTGCCGCCCGTGAGTTCGCCGTACGGGCCAGTGAAGAGGACATCGCCCGCTTCGGCGCCGCGGTGCAGCAGCTGCACGCCGCCGGCGCGGCGCAGGATCAGGGCCGGGTCTTGGACGCAAAAAACGCTTTGTATGATGTTTTGCTCAGCAACTGCGGCAATTCACTGGTGAAAGAGATCCTCGGCAGCCTGCATTCGCGGGTAAATCTGCTGCGCGCCACGTCGCTGATGCATCTGCAACGCCTGCCCGCCAGCCTGAACGAAATCGATAATCTGTATCGCGCGATACAGCAGCGGGATGCGGATGCCGCCCAGGCGGCGGCGCAGCTGCATGTGGCCAACGCCGAAAAAATGGCCCTGCGCCTGCTGGCCGGCTTGCAGCATTAATCCGCAATCGGATTGTGTCGTGACGTGATGGAGAGCATAGATGTCGGGAAAACCAGGAAAAATGTTCCCTTTCGCCAGGGCGGCCAGGGCGGCATTGTTAATGTTAAGCTGCCTGAGCTTTTGGGCGGCGTTGCCCGCCGGCGCCGCCACCGTGCCGCCCGGCGTCGAACTGGCGGCCAAACAGGAAATCGTGCGCAATAACGGCAGCGAACCGGCTTCCCTCGATCCGCATAAAGTGGAGAGCGATGTGGAATTCAATATCATCAGCGACTTTTTTGAAGGACTGGTGAGCATTGACAATGACGGCCATGTCCGGCCCCGCCTGGCCGCCCGCTGGGAAAACAAAGACAACCGCGTGTGGACCTTCCATCTGCGTCCGGGACTGACATGGTCGAACGGCTCTCCCCTCACCGCCGGTGATGTGGTCTACAGCTGGCGTCGCCTGGTGGATCCCAAGACCGCCTCGCCATATGAAAGCTATCTTGCCAATATGCACCTGCTGAACGCGCGGCAGATTATCGAAGGTAAAAAAGGAACCGAGACGCTGGGTATCCAGGCGGTGGACGACGTGACGCTGACCATCACCCTTGAGCAGCCGACGGCCTATTTTCTCGCGATGCTGGCCCATCCCTCCCTGGTGCCCGTTCCGCAAAAGGCGGTGGCTCAGTTTGCGGATAAATGGACCCAGCCGGGCCATTTCGTCAGCAACGGCCCCTTTACCCTGTCGGAATGGGTGGTGAACGAGCGCCTGACGGGCGTGCGTAATAAACGGTACTGGGATGACGGGCATACCCAAATCAACAAAGTGACCTATTTGCCCATCGGTTCGGAAACCGCCGACGTTAACCGCTATAAGGCCGGTGAAATCGACATTACCTATACCGTGCCGCAGACGTTATTCCCATCGCTGCAACAAGAATTGGGCAACCAGGTCCATATTTCGCCGAAACTGGCCACCTATTATTATGAGTTCAATACCCGCAAGGCGCCGTTTAATGACAGCCGCGTGCGCCAAGCGCTTAACCTGGGCCTGGATAAGGATATCATCGCCGGTAAGGTGCTGGGACAGGGGCAAATTCCCGCCTGGCTGATAAGCCAGGAAAAAATCGGCGGCGTGACGCTGCAAAAACCGGACTATGCCGGATGGCCGCGGGAAAAAAGGATTACCGAAGCGAAAAAATTATTGGCCCAGGCCGGATTTACCGCCGGGCATCCGCTGACGCTGGATCTGCTGTACAACACGTCCGAATCGCACCAGCGCATCGCCATTGCCGCCAGCTCGATGTGGCGAAAAAATCTCGGCGTCGAGGTGAAGCTGCATAACCAGGAATGGAAAACCATGCTCGACACCATGCACGGCGGTGGCTTTGATCTGGTGCGTTATGCCTGGGTGGCCGACTATGATGATGCTTCCACCTTTCTGAACAACTTTCGCACCGGCGACAGTGAAAACACCTCGTTATATGCCAATCCGGACTATGACCGGACCCTTGCCCTTGCCGCCCGGTCGGTCACGGCGGCGCAAAGAGGCCGGTACTACCAGCAGGCGGAAGATATCCTGGCCCGGGATGTGCCGGCGATTCCGGTCTACCATTATGTGTCGGTACAGCTGGTGAAACCCTATATCGGCGGCTTCAGCCCGAGCCCGCTGGGGGTGTATTACACCAAGGATCTTTACGTGGTCAAACATTGACCGGGAGGTGGTCCAGGCCGGCGGCCAGCAACGGGGTGTTAAAACCCACAGAACCTAAACGCTATTGGCAAAGCAGCTTTGGCCGGTGGATGTACTGAGAACGCCGATACAAACGGCGTTCTCAGCGCTTTATCGGCGGGGAGAATGTCAGGAAAGATCCTTTTGGGAGGAGATGATCTGTCCCACAATCCCGTAATCCAACGCTTCCGGCGCGGTGAGCCAGAAGTTGCGGTCGGTGTCTTTCTGAACTTTTTCCAGCGACTGGCCGGTGGCGTCGCTTATCATCTTGTTGACCCGGTCCAGCATGCGCAGGATCTCTTTGGCTTCGATTTCGATATCCGTCGCCTGTCCCTGTACGCCGCCGAGGGGTTGATGGATCATAAAGCGGGTATTGGGCAGGGCAAAGCGGTTCTTTTTCTCCGCCGCCAGGAAAATGGTAATGCCGGCGCTGGCCACCCAGCCGGTGCCGATTATCTGCACTTCCGGCTTGATGAATTTGATGATGTCATGGATGGTATCGG
The DNA here is from genome assembly GCF_047324255.1 of Sodalis sp. RH15. Lineage (NCBI taxonomy): Bacteria > Pseudomonadati > Pseudomonadota > Gammaproteobacteria > Enterobacterales > Bruguierivoracaceae > Sodalis > Sodalis sp. RH15. The sequence goes on along the minus strand of NZ_CP178738.1, from coordinate 3,983,366 downwards.
CCGCTTCCACATGCCCGCCCTGGCTGTTGAGAAAGATTTTTATCGGCTTATCATTCACTTCCTGTAAAATCAACAGCTGGGACACCACCTTTTCGGTCAACGCCTGATTGATCTCGCCGGAAATGATCAGGGAACGGGCATCCAGTAATTTGTTCAGGGCAAAGGAAGAAATCGCCGGTTGATCTTTCTCTTTGTCTTCATCGTTCTCTTTTGCTTGAGACCACATAGCATTCCTCTCTTGTGAATAAGGTGAGTTTTCTGGCGCTACCTAAGCTTACCCCAATGACGGGACGGAGCATACCTTTGCGGCGGGTCTATCCACCACGGTCGCGAAAAATTTATACTTATCGCCGGCCGGCACGTTTTGCCGGCACGCTGCGTTTTGTTCCCCGACGGTCGCCGGACGGCTGTGCCGGGTTATCGGGCCCGATTTTCGGGACGGGGGCCGTTATGATCATTTCCCTGCCGCCGGCAGGGCCGGAGACAATGCTATGCTGAACGTGCCGACGCTTTCCCCCTCCCTGCGGGAAAACACCTTATCCTTGGCGGACAATCTGACGGTTATGACGGACGGGGTGTTCTCATCGTTGCTCAAAATGAAAGAATATGCCGATTTGACGCCGGTGGTGAGGCTGGATGTCAATGAATCCATCACCTTTTCCGCCCGTCTCTGGTTCCGGTCCATTTTGAACGGAACGCCGCCCTCGCAGGAGGATTTGCTGGTATTCCAGGAGTTCGGCAAACGGCGGGTGCATCAGGGCATGCCGCTGCCGGCGCTGCTGCGGGCGTTCAGACTGGGGTCCTTGGAATTATGGCGCGGGTATATCCTTATCGCGGAACGAAACGAAAGCCTGCGCGGGGAGCTGCTGTTTAACATCTCGCCTTATTTGCTGGAGTATTTTGATGAAATGGCGCAGCTGATTTCCCAGGCATACCTCAAGGAACAGTTCCGTCAGGCACGCTGGCGGGAATCTTTACAACACCAATTGTACGGTATTATTTTCACTTTTCCCGAAGAAACCGGGGAATTCCACAAAACCGCGGCGGCGCTGGGGCTGGATCCGTCTGCCCCCCGCATTGCTTTCGCCGTGGAGCTCCCGGAGGCGGATAGCAATTCCCCGCAGTTTGCCCAGGAACTCGATAGCGTGGTGTCAGGAATTGCGCGCCGGCTTACCGTAGCCGAGGATTTTCTGTTGCGCGTCTGGCACCACGGGCGGCTGGTTATCTGGGTGCCGGCGGTGCCGGGCAATGCCATGAATGCCAACGATCGCATGATGGCGGGTCGCGTGGCCGAGCTGAGAGAAGCCTTGCCCGCATCGGCCATGATGGGAGTGGGGCTGATGGGCCAGGGCGTAAGAGGATGGGCTTCCACGGCGGATGAGGCTATCAGAGCCCTCGATTTCGGCATGCGCTGCGACGATGGCCGCCGGGTGTATTTTTATTCCGATATCGTTATGGAAGAGAGCGTGCGCGGCACCGATACGACGTTACGTTATCTGGTCTCGCTGATTGAACAATTATCCGGCGATCCGGATCTGCTGTTGACCCTGGAAACCTACTTTGAGCAATGCCAGCGCCGGAAGGCGGCGGCAAGCGTACTGGGTATTCATCCCAATACGCTGAACTATCGGCTCGAGCGTATTGAAAAACTGCTGGGGGCGCGGCTGGATGACGTAGGATGGACGACAAAACTCTATGTGGCGCTCAAGCTCCGTCGCGCCGGTCCCCGAATTGCCCTAAACCCGGACGCATAGCGCCGGTGGAAATAACCCTAATGAATGCGCCTTATTTGGAAAAAAATCGCTATTCATTGTGACTCTATACAATTTATCCGGGGATTATTATTTTCGCGAAAACATCCATTGACAGGAATGTGGTTCATATATACTTTAACATTATTCCACCCACGATTAACCGGTATATGGCCTTCGCAGCTTACCGCCGGTATGCCGGGATTTTGATAATGGTTGAGACCTTATGAAAGATCTCACGCTGGGAGCGATTATATTTTTCCCGGCACTGATATGGGTTATTTTACTCGGTTTTTTTATCTGGCTGCTGGTGCGTGTAGCCTATCGGGATATCATTTTTAACGGTTATTTCTGGCATCCAAATCTTATTGATCTTGGTGTCTTGTTTTTGTGTATTTATTTAAGCCATAAAGTGATTATCTCGCTGGAAATCTTATTATGAAAGCGATTGGGAAATATATTCTCAGTGTGATCATGCTATTTATGATTGTGGTTGTAAGCTATCGACTGTGGAATTTTTACACCCTCGGCCCCTGGACCCGGGATGCCAAAATCCGGGGGGAAGTCATACAAATCGCGGCGGAGGTGCCGGGCAAACTGATCCACCTGCCCATCACCGACGATCAGAAAGTCAGCCGGGGCGACCTGCTGTTGGCCATCGATCCCAGCGATTATCAAATCAACCTCGATAACGCGCTGGCCAAATCGGCACAGCTGATTATCCAGCGGGACCAAGCGCTGCATCAATACGCCCGGCGCGCGCGGTTGACCAATCAGGTTATTTCCCAAGAAGATCTTGAAACGGCCAAAACAGCGTTGTCCTCATTGAATAATCAAATTGATCAGGCAACGATTGCCATCAAAAAAGCCCGTCTGGACTTGAGCCGCACCAAAATATATGCCCCCGCCGACGGTTACGTCACCAATCTGGCATTACGGGAAGGAAATTACATCAGCGCCGGGCAATCCCTGCTGGCGCTGGTGGATGCGAATTCCTTTTATGTCATGGCCTATTTTGAAGAAACAAAATTGCGCTATATTGCCGCCGGCAAACCGGTGGAAATCGACCCTTATGACGGCGGGCAACCCCTGTACGGACATATTACCGGCATCGGACGGGCAATCGTCGATCAAAGCGCGTCGACCGGAGAGCAGCTATTACAAAACGTTGAGCCCGATTATCCCTGGGTTCGTCTGGCGCAGCGGATTCCGGTACGGATTGCCATTGACCGCCGGGACGGCGGGGCGGCTTATCCGCCGCTGATCGCGGGTACCACCTGCACCGTAAAAATAAGGGACCGCTAGTGGGGGTGGCGGCGCAAAGCATCGCCGAACCGATGGCGAAGATCGGCCGGTTTTTCCAGCGTCCGGATTACTTTTTCGCCCTGCGTTTTTGGCTGGCGACGCTGTTGGCCTGGGCGGCCGCTTTTTCTCTGCAGCTGGATAAACCCTATTGGGCCATTATGACGGTGGCGGTGGTAAGTTACCCCAGCCAGGGGATGCTCATCGCCAAGTTTATCGCCCGGCTGGCGGGCACCGTGGTGGGTATCCTGATGGTGACCTGGCTTGCCGGCATCAGCCTGAACGCGCCCTGGCTGATGTCGCTCTATCTGGCGCTATGGCTCTCCCTTTGCACTTATATTGCCGGCCGCTATAGCGGGATGGTGACCTATGGCTGCGCCCTGTGCGGCTATACGTCGGCCATTGTGGGTTTCGGCATCTCGGTGTCGCCTACGCCCTATACGCTGTTTTTCATCAGCCAGGCCCGGCTGTCGGAAATCGCGTTGGGTCTGGCCGCCGCGCTGCTGGTGACCTTTGCGCTGCCGTCCCGGCTGGATAATCGATTGTTTTTGCAGGCGGCGCAGGGTAATAGCCACAGGATGCGGGACCTGTTCCAATCCTGCTTGCACAGGTATGTGCCGGAACGGGCGCTGTTCCAGCGATGGTATGAACTGGTGACCGGTTTGATGAATGCCGAACTGCTGGCGGCGAACGACTCCCTGTCTGCGGCCACTGATAATACCCTGCGCCGGCGGCGGTCCCGTCTTACCCGCCGGCAGCTGAGCTCGGCGAGCGGCCTGTTATCCCTGCACTCCATGTCCGCGCTGCTGCTGCATGACAGCGGCGCGGATGCGGGGGACTATCTCAATGAAGTGGAAAAATGGCTGGGCCCGCGTCCTTTTCCGCCCGATACCGCGCCCCCTTGGCCGCCGGACGGTTTGATGGCCCACCGCGCCGGTCAACACTTCTGTTTAACCCTGCGTTCCTGTCTGGATGACGCGGGGGCACAGGCCGCCGGACCGGCGGAAAGCCGGACGGGGCAAGTATTTGCCGGGGCCCGGGTGTTTCGCGATAGCCATGAAATGCTGCTGAATGCCATCCGGACCTTTTGCAGCGTCCTGGCGGGCGTATTTTTCTGGTTGGGGAACAACTGGGATATGGGCTATATCCTTACCGTACTCATCGGTATTTCCTGCGCCTTGGGCGCGCATTATCCCGCGGTGAGCAAATTGGTGCTGGTGGTTTTGGCCGCCGTCGTCCTGGCGGTGCCGGTGGCTTATGTGCTGTTGTTCTACGCGTTTATCTCTACCGCCGACCTGTTGCCCGCCATGCTGGCCATGACCCCGGTGCTGTTGCTCGCCGGCGCGGGGAAATCCCTTTCCCCCGTTGCATTCATATTTTTTCATGTGTTTATGCTGGGGGTTATTTTTCTGATTAATTTTGCCAACCCCATGGACTATGATTTTTCCCGCTTTGCCAATATGGCGGTGGCGGCGGTCTTTAGCGTGCTTATCGTCGCCGTGGTCTTTTATTTCATTCCCCAAAGCGCCGACCGGGTCAAACTGGTAAGGATGACCCGCGCCATTTCCGATCGTTTTACCGGCGATATGGCACGGGAAGCCCGGCACGGGCCGTTTGAAGACTATGTCTACAGCGCGCTTTTTCTTACCAGGGTGATGCCGCGCTCTCCGGAGAAACAGCGCTTTGTCCGGTTCTGCTGCGTGATTCTCGCCATCAGCCGGATAAGGTCACGGGCGGGACGGCGCTCCCCGGCGGAACCGTTTTTCCCGGCGGCCTTTATTGACGCATTGATGCAGGGAAATTATGCCCTTTGCCTGGCATTGACTGAGACCAACATGGCTAAGGGGGATGATAGCGACTGGGGGTATTGGTGGGAAACCGGCACTGTACTGCGCTATTTATCCGGGAAGTTATCCGGAAATTTATCCGGGAATTTACACGGGAATATGCATGGGAATTTGCACGGGCACGCCGCGGGCGGGGAGCGGGGCGGCTGAATGCGCGATTGTCCGGGCTTTGGCCCGAACGCGCCGCGCAGGATAAACCGGGCAGCGCCGACATCGCCGGACGGGATCGGCGTCAAAAAGGCTGAATCAGCGGCTTATGCAGCAGAGACTCCAGTACCTTTACCGGCGCGCGGCGAGGATTTTTCATGGCCTCCGGCGGCAAGAAAAAAGTCTGTTCCAGCATGAATTGCCCGTTCATCGCCGCGTGGGGCGTCTGATCGGAAAAACAGATCCAGCTGCTGCCGGGGGGGAAATCCACCGCCAGCTGCGGTCCGTACTGCTGGTAATCCCGGTCCGACTTCATGGCGTCGTGCAGCTGCAGCATCAGATGATCATAGTGGCTGCGGCGGGTTTTGGTGATGCCCATCTTGTTCAGCAGCCAGCTGTTCAGCGGGGAGTAGCGGCCGAGATTCGGCAGGAAGCGCTGCGCCAGCTGCGGAAAAGGCTCGCCCACCCGCCAGGAGCGGTTTTCCCCGTTGGGATTGATATTGGTGAAGATGCGCAGTATGCGCTGGCCGTGGGTAGGGCGTGAAGGGAAGGCATCCACATGCAGGCGGCTATCGTCTTTGCGCCATGAGGTGGTGTTTGTCCAGGCGGTAATCGGATGCAGCCGCAGGGTATTGGCGGGGCTGTGCAGGGTCTGCCGGTATAGGGGGAGTATCGCCGCCGCCAGACGGCAGCAGTCCTGGTAGTAGCGTTCAAGCAAATGCCGCACCGCCGGGATTCGTTCCGTCGCCGCCACCCCGGTGAGCCGGTTTTTCAGCGGCTGAAAGCTGATATTCTTCCGTTTCGGATCCACCAGCGTCGGATCCAGGAGGGCGATTTCATCCGCGGTCAGGCTAAACGAGAGGTGGGGGAAAAAAAGTATTTTTCCCTCTTCCAGCGCTTCCAGGGCGAAAGGCGCATCTTGTCCGTCCGCGTCCCACCGTTCATGGGTAAACGTGGTTACGGCGTGCTCAAAGACAATTTTATTATCTGACATATCATGTCCTTGCTATTGCTATATACCCGTCATACTTGGTTATCAACTCTCTCACGATATTCTGGAGCAATACAATATCAGTATTAAACGAAGCTTAAATACAATAAAACTATATTTCAAACGCCAGAATGTAATGATCCATGAACGTTAATGTATTTCTCCCGGGATAATAGGCATAACGAATTGAGATCGAACCGGCGGGGGGATCCACCAGAATATATATCAGCTGTTTTATTGATGTATTTCCATCCGTCGGCCGGGAGAGGGTATTTTTTGCTGTGTTGAAACTGTGTCCTGAATCACACATTAAATGGCGCTGATTGATGATGGCGAAATGCCCTCCCTGCTGACGGAATATCCCACTCGCGCCGGTATTGCGGTTATTCCTTTGCCGGACGGGGAAAAATTACTGGCGGCCGTGCATCCGAATGTTTACTGGTTGCGCCTGTTTCACTGAAAAATTCGCAATCCCCCTCACGGCACTTTCCGGTCCCAGGCCCCGATCGAACAAAAAAATCCCGCTTCAACGGTTATCGAAGCGGGGAGAACGCGCGTCAATCCCGACGTTACGCGTCGCTAAGACCTCTACCGGAGGTTCGGTGCCGGGCTGACGTCCATTGGGTTAACAGGCGGCCCGGGATCTAATCATAATATTCCGGGGCATGGCGATATCGTGCCCAATCATCCGGGTCGTGGGAAATCCAGACCATGGCGTCCAGACTGTCTTCCAGCTGTTTCAGGCGCCGGATGGAGTGAACGGCATCCAGGGTGCTGTAATCCGACGGCATGGGCAGATCTTGAGCATATCCCGACCGCAGATGAGTGGTGTCCGCCGCTAGAATAATCGTCTGGTTGGCCAGTCTCACCAGCAGGCTGCCGTTACCCGGGGTGTGGCCGGGCATATGCAGGCGCACGATACTGCCGTCGCCGAACAGATCGTAATCACCGGAGACCTCATACCACTGAAAGCCCCGGGTGGGTTCAATATCCTCGCGCCTGAACAGCGGCGCGGCCGGGAACGGCCAGAACGCATACGGTAGTTCGCCCGCGCCGATAAAAAATCGGGCCTTGGGGAAGAGGTACATGCCGCCGGTGTGATCCCAATGGGCATGTGACATTACCACATGGGTGATATCGTCCAGGGCAAAACCCAGCGCCTGGATTTGCCGGTCCACGGACTGTTCCGGGCGGAAATCCAGTCCGACTTCACCGGCCATCTTGCCATAGACTCCCGCCGGGTCTTTCGCCGCCGCCGGTACCAGTCCGGTATCGAACAGTATCATTCCCCGTTCATGCTCAATAAGGAATGCCGGTACCGGGAAGGTGATATCGCCGGTTTCGCCTGGCACCAGCAGCCCGCGATCGTGGGTGAGGGTCGGTCCGTTCAGGGCCCATAGTTTTTTTGCGGTCTTGGATGTGCTCATTTGCCGAGTCTCCCTTTAAAGCAGGATTTAGCGCTGACCAGGGCGCGATCGTGATGACGAAATCGGCCGCTGGTCTCTCTGGTGAATAACGCGATCATGACTGCCGCCAGGGCCATGGGACCGGCTATCACGTACAGACTTAATTCGAAACCCGTGGCGCTGGCATATCCGCCGCCCGCCTCGATAATCGCCCCGACGGCAATGGGGCCAAGGCCGCCGATAATCAGGCCCCCGAGGTTAAGCCCGTTGGCTATGGCGACGGTGCCCTCTTCGCAGGAGTCCGACGCCATGGCGTACAGCACGGGATAAATACCGTGCGTGGCCATGCCCGCCAGTAGCTGCACCGCCACCAGCACCGGAATGCTTACTCCGGCAAAGTAAAACAGTGCATAACCCATCGTCAGCCACAGGAACATCAGGATCAGGCTGTACTTTCTGCCGAGCCAATCAGAAATGGCGCCCCACATGACCTGTCCCACGCCGCCGGTGATGGTAAACAGCACCGACAGCCAGGCAACATTGGCGAAGCTGAAATGGGAGATGAAGGCCAGATAAAGCGGCAGCCAGAATGACAAAGCCATCAAGCTGAAGTTGGCCAAGCCGGACGCCAGGGACGACACGAGGATATTCGGGTTGGCCAGCGCCCGCCAAAACGCGCCTGGGGCCGCGTGGATGGCCGCGCCGTCAGCATCTTCACGCAACGGCGGCGTGAGGCCCCGATCCAGCGTATCCCGGACAAAACCCGCGTAGTTCTCACGGTTGGAAAAGCGCCAGAACAGAAAGGTGAAGACCAGCACGATCCAGGGCAACAGCAAAAACACATAACGCCACCGATCGCTGCCGAAGGTTCCCAAGATGACCGAAATCGCCAGGCCGCCGAGTAGCGACCCCCAAGGGAACCCCGTATGGTGGAGACCCTGGGCAAAACCGCGGCGCTCCAGGGGCCACCATTCCGCCACGGTTGTCACCTCGGCGGCTTCGCCCACGCCGCTGGCAAGGTTTTTTATCACCTGAAAGATGAATACGGCCATGAACACCGATGTCAGGGGGCCGATACCGGTCAGAATGGAAAAAAACGTGTAGACCAATACGATGGGCAAGTGCCGGTATTTACGCGCCCAGCCGTGACCGCCCCGATCCAGCCAGGGGGACAATATGATGCCGGAGATGCCCAGCGCGATGGTGAGTAACCCTGAATAGAAGCCGATGGCCGACGGCGTCAGCTTGAATTCCTCCACCAGCGAGGGCTGTACGATCTGGATCCATTGCCGCATGTTGGTGTTCATGGCGTATATCAGCCATAGATAGATCATGGCGGTCCATGAATAGCGCCCGCCAATGCGGCCTAAGAAACCGGCCCGTTTGGCCGGCTGCGGCGCGGACCGGGCGGTGGAAGAAATGTTGGGTGTTGACATGGCAAAACTCCTAGTCGCTGGTCGCGGTAAAGTGGAAAGGGGGGGGCAGGCCTTCGCCGGCGGGCCGTTCATCCAGCAAGGCCCTGGCCGTGGCCTCATCGGTAATCAGGCAATTCGCCAGTTTGCCGCCGAACGCCGCCTTGATGGCCGGAACTCGCCTGTAGCCGGTTTGAGCGATCATGGTCCGGCGCCGAGGGGGAGAGAGCGGCGCAAAAGAGGTCAGGCGTTCGTGGTGTCCGCCGGTCAGCAACCGGCCGGAAGCGTCGAAGCAGTGGCCCAGAATTTCCCCCACTGCGCCGTCGTCGAGCATCTGCTGAAGTTCCTCTTGCACAATGAATCCATCGCGGTACAAGGGGGCGTCCGGCGCCATATACCCCACGCCGCTCACCAGCAGATCCGCCGAATCCACCAGCGAGGCGGAGGTTTTGAACGCCATCTGCTGCTGCAGGACGTTCTTCTCCTGTACCGAGCCGGTGACCACCGGCATGGGCAGCGGATAGCATTCCGCGCCCACCCGTTCGGCCAGTCCCATGATGACATCGTAATGGCTGGCACGTCCGTGGCGCGTCATATTGCCCATCAGCGCGACGAAATGGTGCATGGGCCGCTGCATGGGGGTCACCAGCGCCGCCACCTGCCGCATGATCCGGTAGCCGCCCATGCCAATGGTGACCGGCGTATCTCCTTGCAGCATATTCTCGATGTAGTAAGCCAGCGCGGTGGCCACCGATAGGGCATTGCCCTCCTCATCCGCCACGCTCGGCACCACCTCGCAATACACCAGTCCGAACCGGCTGCGCAGACGTTCTTCCAGTTCGATAGCCGATGCCAGGTGATGCACCAGTTGGAAACGAATGAGATTCTCGGTACTGGCCAGGGCGATAAGACGCTGTACATTTTGCCGCGATACGTTCAGCGTACGAGCCACCTCATCCTGCCGCTGGCCTTTCGCATGATAGAGCCAAGCGGCGCGCGCCGCCTGGTCGAGCTTCCGCGCGGAGTTCTCTTCGGCTTTCCCCTTGTCGCCGGGAGGCGTGATTTTGGCCATCAGCGCGCCAACCCGAGTATTTCGGCTAAAGTGTCGCCCATCAGCAGATCGTAAACCGCCGGATCGGTGGTGCAGCGCTCCATCTTGCGAAACTCCCATTCGTAGTCCACGAAAGGGGAATCTGTTCCCCAGATAACCTTACCGGGACCGAGCTCTCTGATGGCAGTGGCAATTTCAAACACCGGCACGCGGGATGTTTCCAGATACAGGTTGGGCAACGCCTTCGCATAAGCGATGGCTTGATCTACCGACCAGAAAAACCCCATATGCGCCATCAGCAAACGTACCCGGGGGAAGCGGCGGGCCATCTCGGCGAATTCTGGCGGGCTGTTATAAAGGTCGCTGGCGCCGTGAACGATGATGGGAATGCCTAAATCTCCCGCCTCCTCAAACAGCGGATTCACCAGTTTGGGGTCGCTAAGATGGAAACCGTTAATCGTGGGGTGCAGCTTCAGACCTTTGAAACCCCAACCTTTGACGCAGCGCCGCAGCTCGTCAACCGCATCTGGCTGCCAGGGGTTAACAGCGCAATAGGGGATGATCCGGTCGGGGCAAGCCTCATAGGCCTCTTTCGGCCCCTGGTTGGTAAAGTTGCCTTCCACAAACGGGAAAACAACAGCATGCCGAACGCCGGCGGTATCCATTTTCGCCACCAGTTCCGGACCGCTTTGAGCGGCGCCGGCCCGTTGGCCGATATGATTATGGGCGTCAATGATGAATGTCATGACTGCACTCCTGTAGGGTCTACAGCTGTGTCCCGCTAGGGATATCGCTGTTTTGGGCAATTATTTATACGTTGAGCAATAATTCAAAACTCGGCCAATGCTAGCCATATCCCCTCCTGCGCGTCAATGGGATTGTCCGTGAACGTTAAAAATTTGTGATCGAAACGACAAGTTGGGGGGTAATGTCAATAATGCCGGTTCACTCACCGGACGGTCGTTCACCGCAGGTCACAGGTCGGTTTTGTCCCGGAACGCTTTGTGATAAGCATCACCTTTTACTGGACAGGCGGCGCAATAAATATTCCTTCCCGGACTGTTTTTTATCCATCCCGACATATTAAAAAACCGGCGGCCACCGGATAATATCGCCAGGTTTCAGATTCACGCAGGAAATAGCAATGAATGAAATTTCAAAGAAATTACATTCAATAAAATAATTATCTCTACTTTTCATAATTAAATAACCTTACATTTAAAACTGGAGTTTTAATCCCATGCACGATTTGCATTTGGCTTGGTATGGCGCCATATTGGGTCTGTTTATTGCCATATTTTTAATATTAAGAAAAATCAATCCCGTCTATGCCCTGTTTTTTGGCGCCATTGCCGGCGCCATTATCGGCGGCGCTGATTTACAGCAAACCATCAACGTGCTTATATCAGGCACCCAAAGCATTATGGGCACGGTAATCAGGGTATTGGCGGCAGGGATCCTGGCGGGGGTCATGATGGAATCCGGCGCCGCAAATACCATTGCCCGGGAAATAGTCCGCCGGATGGGCGAAGGCAAAGCCATTTTTGCCTTGGCGCTTGCCACCATGGTTATTACCGCCGTAGGGGTATTTATTCCCGTGGCGGTGCTGATTGTGGCGCCCATTGCCCTTTCGGTGGGCAACCGGATGGGATTATCCAAAACCGCTTTATTATTGGCATTATCCGGCGGCGGCAAAGCGGGCAATATTATTTCCCCCAACCCTAATACCATCGCGGCGGCCAATGGTTTTCATCTTGGCTTAAGCGATGTCATGATTGCCGGTTTTATTCCGGCCATCGGCGGATTGATTGTCACCGTATTGCTGGCTTCGCTGATTAAGCATAAAGGACAAATGGTCTCGGATGCGGAAGCCGATACCGATACCCGCGCGCAGGTCAGCGGTCCGTCGCTGGGAAAATCCATCGTCGCTCCCGCCGTGGCGGTGATATTGCTGATGATCAACCCCCTGGGTTCCATTTTGCATATCAGCGCATTAAGCGCATTCAAACTTGACGCGATGTATGTGCTGCCTATCGCGGGCATTGTCGGTATGGTGGCCATGGGGCAAAGCGGGAAAATCATTCAATACACCACCTCCGGCATTGAAAAAATGACCGCTACCGTGCTGATACTTATCGGCGCCGGCGCCATAGCCGGATTAATCGGCGCGTCCACTCTTTCCGAGCAGGTGATTGCCCTGATAAACGCGGCGGGCATCTCGGGCACCTTCCTCGCCCCGATATCGGGCATCCTGATGGCCGCCGCCACCGCATCAACCTCCACCGGCGTTATTCTCGCCACCGGCACGTTCGGCTCCACCCTTATCCATATGGGGATTCCGGCGCTGGCCTCGGCGGTCATGATGCACACCGGCGCCACGGTAATCGATTCCCTGCCGCAGGGCAATTATTTCCACGTCACCGCCAACAGCATGTTTATGTCCATCAGGCAACGTATCGGCCTGATTCCTTATGAAGCGCTGGTGGGGGGCACCATGACCATTATCGCCACGCTGCTTTATGGCTTTATTCTGTAATTGTATGAAGGTAAGCATTATGACCCACATGAAATTCGTCCTGGCGCCGGATTCCTTTAAAGAGAGCATGACCGCCAAACAGGTTTGCGTGGCGATGGAACAAGGTTTCAAAACCGTTTTCCCCGATGCCGAGTTTGTCCATGTCCCCATGGCGGACGGCGGAGAAGGGACGGTACAGTCGCTGGTGGACGCCACCGGCGGGGAAATCTTTCACCTGGACGTCACCGGGCCGCTGGGAAGCCGGGTCAAGGCGGGTTACGGCGTGCTGGGAGATGGCAAAACCGCGGTGATTGAGATGGCTTCCGCCAGCGGCATCCAGTATATCAACGCGGAAAACCGTAATCCCCTCATCGCCACGACCTATGGCACGGGAGAATTGATAAAAGCCTGCCTGCAGCGCGGGATTCGCCGCATCATCATCGGCATCGGCGGCAGCGCCACCAATGACGGCGGCGCCGGTATGGCGCAAGCGCTGGGGGTAAGGTTCCTTGATGAGGAGGGGATGGCCTTGCCATTCGGCGGCGGCGCCCTGGGGCGGCTGCATAGTATCGATATGTCGGGGCTGGATCCGGCGGTGGGGGAGACGGAGATTATCGTTGCCTGCGATGTCACCAATCCGTTATGCGGCGAGCATGGCGCATCCGCGGTGTTCGGTCCGCAAAAAGGCGCCACGGAGGAAATGGTCCGCACCCTGGACGGCAATCTGGCGCATTACGCGAAGATTATCCGCCGGCAGCTGCGCCGGGATGTGGAGACTATTCCCGGTGCCGGAGCGGCCGGGGGACTGGGGGCTGGTTTGCTGGCGTTTACCCGCTGTGAATTGAAAAAAGGCATCGATATTATTATCGACTTCAGCAAATTGAAGGAAAAACTGGCCGGCGCCGATTATTGCATTACCGGCGAAGGAGGAATTGATTTCCAGACCAAATTCGGCAAGACCCCTTATGGCGTGGCGAAAGCGGCCAAGGCCGGCAATGTGCCGGTGATTGCGCTGGCGGGACGTATCGGCAAAGGTACCCATGAGTTATACCAGGAAGGTATCGATGCGATATTCGGTATCATTCCGGATATCGGTGAGCTTGGTTCTTTATTGGCCGATGGTGAAATCAATATAACCAGAACCAGCGAAAATATTGGCAGATTGATGAAAATAGCCACGCTAAAGTAAAAAATCATTCGCCGAAATGATACCCGTCATACTTCAAGTTGCAGGTGCGCTGGCAGCAATACTCGGCTCATCCATGAGCCTCGCCCCTACGGGGCCGCCTTCCTGCAACTCGAATTATTTTGGGTATATCACTAGTCCATACTTTTATTATGGATATCTGTACTGACCATAAGTGTTATTAAAGCGTAGCCGAAACTAGCGACATGTGAATTATCTTGTTGCGTTATTTAAAACAGCGCCGGAATTTACCGGCCTGCTTTTACTTAAGTGAAACGTGCTTTAATGATGGCCAATGGGATTGTGGGTTGAAATATATTTTAATATATGTAATGGTGACCGAAGAACATCTGTTTTTAAAATATCATTCCACCATAATGCCGGGAGAAATATCCATCAATATATTTACCTTTGATGCGGAATTTTATTTTGCATTAAAAGTTATTATTATTTTTGGAAATAATTACAATGAATGATTATCTGGAACCTAAACTTGCCGGGCAAATTGTTGCCAAGACGATGCAGATTATCAACTGCAATGTTAATGTCATGGACGGACAGGGAAAAATAATTGCCAGCGGCGATCGGGATCGCATTGGAGAATTACATGAGGGAGCGTTGCTGGTGCTGTCCCAGGCGCGCATTGTGGAAGTGGACGACAGCATGGCTAAACATCTGTTCGGCGTTCGCCCCGGCATAAATTTGCCGCTGAAAATCGACGGCAGAATAGCCGGCGTAATCGGCCTTACCGGTAATCCCTCCCAGCTCCGGCAATACGGCGAGCTGGTATGCATGGCGGCGGAGATGATGGTGGAGCAGGCGAAATTGCTTTCTTTCCTGGCCCAGGACAGCCGGCTGCGGGAAGAGCTGGTGCATAACCTCATTCGCTCCGATGAAATTTCTCCCATGCTGGCGGAATGGGCCGAACGCCTGGGCATCGATCTGCATCAGCCCAGGGTCGCCGCCGCCGTTGAAATCGACAGCGGGCAGCTGGACGTGGATAATCCCATCGAGGAGCTACAGCAATTACAGGCATTATTAACCCAGCCGGGGGAGAAAAACCTCATTGCCATTATTTCCCTCACCGAACTGGCGGTGCTGAGGCCGGCGCTGAATAAATACGGCCGCTGGGATGAAAATGAACATTTGCGGCAATTTCAGGAAACGCTGGCGCTGCTGAAAACCAAAGGCCACCTGCGGATACGCTTTGCGCTGGGCAATTATTTTTCCGGCGCCAACAGCATTGCCCGTTCGTGGCAAACGGCCCATTCCACCATGTCAATCGGCAAAAGGCGTATGCCGGAAGAGCGCTGCTACAATTACCGTGATTTGAAACTGCCGGTATTGCTGCAGCGGCTGCAAGGGGGCTGGCAGGAAACGGAACTGCTGCTGCCGGTCACCAGATTGAAAATGATGGACAAGAACGGCCAGTTGCTCAATTCATTGAAGATTTGGTTCAAGCATAATAATCAAACCAGCGTCGCCGCCAACGGGCTGTTTATCCATCGCCATACCCTGGAATACCGGCTCAACCGTATCGCCGATATCACCGGCCTCAATCTGGCGGATTTTGACGACCGCCTGGCGCTGTATATCGCCGTACAGCTTGACGAAGAGAGCCAAGTGAAAAACGGCGGCGCTTTGCACGTTCACTCCCTTTGATGCCGTCGGGCAACCCGCCCTGACGATTATTTGACCTGGACAGCGGGCTGTTCAAGCAGCAGCGGTTCCGGCGGCTGCGGCACCAGATGATCCAGTATTTGACGCTGCACCCTATACAAATGGTTGCGCATGGCTTTTTCCGCCGCGTCCGGGTTACGGGCGGCGATGGCCAGGGCGATTTCCCCGTGTTCATGGTTGCGCACCGTCAGGCGATCTTTTGACAGCGGCAGATCGTTTTTCTGGATATGCAGACGGACATCGGAGCCGATTTGCCGCAGCAGGCTGTAGAGTTCCGCCGCCAGCCGGTTATTGGAGGCGGCGGCCACCTGCTTATGAAAGGCCAGGTCCACCTTGCCGTTGTCATATCCCCCCTCCATGGCCGCGGTGCGCAGAATACGATCGATGTCCTGCTGGGAAGCGCGCACGGCGGTCAGGCGCACCAGCATGGGTTCAATCAGCAGGCGCAGTTCGATGACCTCCAGGGGATTGGTGATTAACGCCAGGCTTTTTTTACTGGCCTCCAGCGACGTTTTGGCCCGCCCGGCGGAGGCTGCGGGCATCAGGCCCGATGCCCGCAACTGCTGCAAGGCCTTGCGCAGGGCATAGCGTTTCACCCCCAGCTCCTCCACCAGCGCCCGCTCCGAGGGCAGGGTTTCCCCCGCGGCAAGGCGCGGGGTCAGGATCTCGACAATGTGTTCAATCAGGTCTTTTTTGCTGTCATGGTGATGTAATTGCATGTTTGATTGCATATCGCTATCGGGTTACCGTGATAGGTTGAAAAATAGCCGCCGGCTAACAGCATGAGCCGCAGGCGACCTCTGGATTCACCAGGCCGGCGGGATGCCAGCCGTCCCGGCCGAACCCCAGTGCGGCGATAAGCTGTTCAGCCGCCTCCAGGGCGGGACCAAGGCTCAACCCCGGACACTCTTCCCCCGCATCCACCCGCGTGACCCGGATCCCGCGGCGGGTTAGAGCCGGCAAATCCATGGCCGGATGCAATACACCCAGTACGCATACCGCTTTAAGCGACGGCAGGCGGGCCAACAAGCCGGCATCAAGACAGTGCTGCCCGGTGAGCAGCACCGCCGCGTTGCCGGCCAGGGCCGAATAAAACCCCTCATCGTCCATCGTACCCGAGCCGCCGGCCTGGCGGACTTGGAAGAACAGCCCCAGGCGCTCAACGGCGGCGGCGGCCAGGGGCGTGCACAGCAGTATGGGGTGTTTAGGTAGACTTAAGCTCATTTTATACCTCAATGCAAGAGGACGTCAGGCCGGTACCGGCGCGGATTGCGTTTGATTGAATGTCTGCCGGATCATATCGGCGGCGCGTTCGGCAATCATGATGACCGGGGCGTTGATGTTGCCGGAGGTCAGGTCCGGCATTACCGAGGCGTCGATAACCCGCAGGCCCTCCGTCCCCATGACCCGCAATCGGCTATCCACTACCGCCCCGGCATCGTTTTCCGCCCCCATGCGGCAGGTGCCCGCCGGGTGGTGTACGGTGATGGCGGTTTGGCCGATAAACGCATTTAACGCTTCATCGCTGTCGTTTTGGGGGCCGGGGGCGGTTTCCACATCGATAAAGGGCGCCAGGGCCGGTTGGCGGCCGATGTCGCGGATCCGCCGGATGGCCGTGCGCAGCGCACGCCATTCGTCTTCAGTGGACAGGAAATTCTGGAATATGCGTGGGGCGTCCAAGGGATTATCAGACATCAGGCTGACCTCGCCGCGGCTTTGCGGATGCAGCAGCACGGCGCGGCAGGCGAACCCGTCGGCAAAACCTTTGCGAAAGGGCTCAAGATAGGGCCAGGCCCCCAGCGGCGCCGCGGTCAGCAGCATTTGCAGATCGGGCGCTTCCTGCCCGGCTTCGCTGTTCATAAATCCTACCAGGCCGCCGGGGACATCCGCCGCAAAGCCGGTGCCGGCCATCCAGGCCTGCAGCAGGGCCGGCGCGATGCGATCGAAACGCATGGCGCGATGAAAGGGGCCGGCTTCCTTACGGCGGTACATGACAATCACCGAGGGGTGATCCTGCAGATTTTTGCCGACCCCGGTCAAGGGTACCCGGGTTGTCAGGCCGTGCCGCTTCAACTGCGCCGGATCGCCGATGCCGGACAGCATCAACAGCTGCGGCGTATTGATCACGCCGGCGCTGAGCAGGATTTCCCGCCGTGCCGTGACGTGCCGCACCCGATTATCTTGAATGAATTCCACGCCGTGGGCCCGGCTACCCGACATCATCAGCCGGGTGACATGCACCCCCACCTTCACCTCCAGGTTGGGGCGCCCCAGGGCCGGGCGCAGATAAGCGGTGGCCGCGCTGCAGCGGCTGCCGTTGCGGATGCTCATCTGCAGCCGGGCGAAACCCGGCCGGCTGCCCGTACGGTTGTAATCGTCGATCCAGTTGAAACCGGCCCCCTGCGCGGCATCGGCATAGGCCTGGATAAGGGGATCCTGGTAGCGGCAAAATTGCACATTGACCGGCCCGGCGCGGCCGCGCTCCGGCGCCGGCTGTTCCGACCAGGTCTCCTGGCGGATAAAATAGGGCATGACCCGATCCCAGCCCCAGTCGGGTAGCCGGTAATCCCGCGCCCAGCGATCGAAGTCCGCCGGGCTGCCGCGTACCCAGGCCATGGCATTGGTGGAGGAGGAACCGCCCACCACCTTGCCGCGGGCGCACTCCACCCGCCGCCCGCCCACGTTGTCCTGCGCCTCGCAGAAATACATCCAGTCGTGTAACCGCTTTTGCAATATCCGGCCCCAGCCCAGGGGGATTTTCAGCCAGGGATCCCTGTCCCACCGGCCCGCTTCCAGCAGCAGTACCCGGACGTCGGGATCTTCGCTCAGGCGGTTGGCCAGGGTGCAGCCCGCGGAGCCGGCGCCGATGATAATGTAGTCGTATTCCTTATCCATGGCTTACTCCTCGGCCGCCACGCGGCGCAGGCTAATGTGGATGTTTTTCTCGCTGGTGAAGGAGAGCATTTCCCCCAGGCACTCTTCACGGCCGATGCCCGATTGTTTGACGCCGCCGAACGGCGCGCCGATAAAGTGCTTGCCTACGTCATTGATCCAGATGAAGCCGGCGTCCACCCGCTGTGCCGCCCGGTGGGCTTTTTCCAGATCGTTGCTCCAGATGGCGCAGGTCAGTCCGTAGTCCAGTTCGTTCACCTGCCGCAGCATGTCCTGCTCGTCCTGCCAGGGCAGCACCGCCAGCACCGGGCCGAAGATTTCTTCCCGGGCAATGCGCATGGCCGGGGTAACGTCGGCAAACACCGTGGGCTCGATATAAAAGCCGTTGCGCAGCAGCGGGTCGCCGGGCACGCCGCCGCCGCAAATCAGGCGGGCGCCCTGCTGCCTGGCCTCATCGATATAGGACAAAATGCGCTTATGCTGAACGTCGCTGATAATCGCCCCCATGGTAGTGGCCGGATCGGTGGGCAGGCCGGGCACAAAGGCGGCGGTGAACCGCTCCACATGCCGCAGCACCTCATCATAAATATCCCGGTGCACAAAGGCCCGGCTGGTGGAGCCGCAGGATTGGCCGCACCAGGTGAAGTTCATGCCGTCCACGATGCCCCGGGCCACCATGGCCGGATCCGTATCGCCATACGCGATGAGCGCATTTTTGCCTCCGAGTTCCAGCAACACCGGCTTTAGGCGGGCGGCGCCGGCGGCCATGACGTTGCGGCCGGTAGGGACGCTGCCCACCAGACCCACCATGGCGATGTCCTTATGGGCCGTGAGGGCGTTGCCTATTTCTATGTCCCCCGGCAGTACCGAGAACACGCCGGGGGGCAGCATGCCGCCGATGATTTCCGCCAGGCGCAGGGCGGAGAGGGGGGCCTGGCGGGGCGGCTTGATAATCACCGCATTGCCCGCCGCCAGGGGCGCCGCGGTTTTACCGGCGGCAAACAGCAGCGGATGGTTGAAGGCGACAATGCGCGCCACCACGCCCAGGGGCTGGCGCACCGAAAAATTCACCGCATCCGGCCCCATGGGAATGGAGGCGCCTTTCAATTCCGTCATCAGGCCGGCGAAAAACTCGAACAGCGCCGCCGCCCCCAGGCCGTCCCGCCCCATTTCACGCACCGGATTACCGCAGTCGGCGGCATCCAGCATGGCCAACTCCCCGGCGTGCCGGCGAAGCTCGGCGGCGATGGCGCGCATAATGGCGGCGCGTTCCAGCGGCGGCGTGTCGCGCCACTGCCGGAAACCGGTTTTAGCGGCGCTCACCGCCGGCTCCGCGTCGGCCGCCGTGGCGATGCCCACCCGGGCCAGGGGCTCGCCGCTGCCGGGATTGAAGATCGTTTCATAACCGCCGGCCAGGGGCGCATGCCAGCCGCCGCCGTAATAGAGATCCCGGTGTTCGGGCAGGATCCAGGGTGGCGGATGTCCGCCGGATTCATTGAGATTCATCATCGGCTTTCCGTGAGTATCATCGTTGCATTCATCATCGGCCTCCAGTGTGGGCCAGCATTACATTCATCCCCGCCTTGGAGGGTATGTCAGCGTTTCACCGGATTGGCCGCCAGCAGAAATGACGTATCAAAGGCGGCGTTATAGTCGGCGTCTTTGGCGAGCACCTGCTGGGATATCAGGATATCGGCGGTTTTTTTCCATTGCCCGGCGGTAATAATGCCCAGCCCCTGGCTTTGGGTAAATTCGCTGGTGGCGGTATGTTGAATGTCCTGCCCAAGTTGCTCGGCGAGAACGTTTTCCTTGCCCTGGTACTCCGGATTATCTTTCACCAGGATGGCCACGGCTTCCTTGGGATGGTCCAGTGAGTAGGCAAAGGCCTGCAGGTAGGCTTTGACAAAGCGTTTCACCACATCGGGCTTGGCGGCGATCATCTTGTCCGAGGTAAAGACGCCGGAGCCGTAGGCGTCGTAACCGAAATCGCCGCCGTACAAAATCGACAGCGATCCGGCGCCTCCGGCCTTGGCCTCCAGCTCGGGCACCTCGGCGTCGACGTAACCCGGTACGCTGTCCACCCGGCCCATCAGCAGAAAGCTTTCATAGGGCGGCGAAACGGTGCTTTGCTTGATATCCCCCAGGCTCATACCGTTGGAGGTTAAAAAGGCCTTGAGGAATACAAAGGTGGATCCGGACGGATGCACGCCGATGTTCAGTCCCTTCAGGTCGGCGGGTTTAGCCAGCGGATGTTTGGCCTTGATGCTCAACATCGCCAGCGGCGTTTTCTGGTTGAAGGCGATCAGGGCTTTATCATTCACCCCCTGGGCGCGGCTGGTGATAAGGGTAGGCAGGTCGCCAAAGCCGAAATCGGCATTGCCGTTGGCCACCAGCCGCAGCGCGTCCGACGTACCGGAGCCTTTGCGGATGGCGGTGACGTTGATGCCGTTTTGGGCAAAAAAGCCCTTATCCCGCGCCACGAAAAACGGCGCGTGGCCGCCGCGCACCACCCAGTCGAGCTGGACAGAGACATCGTCCGCCGCCCGGGCCCGGCCGAAGGCGCCGGACACCGCGATAGCCAGACCCGCACAGGCGGCAAGCCGCCGCAATTGATAAGATAACGCCATGATGTTCTCCACTCGAATTATTCAGGTTGTAAACCCAGGGGTAGTACGCCAACGTTCAGGATTTGGTCGCCCAGGACAAATAACGCCATTCGATCAGCTCGACGGCGTAATAAAACACCATGCCCAGCAGCGAAATCTCCACCAGGGCGGCAAACACCAGATTGGTCTCCATTTGCGTCGAGGCGAACTGGATAAGGTAGCCCAGCCCGGCGGAGGCGCCGGCGAATTCGCCGACGATAGCCCCGATCACGCTCAGGGTGACGGCGATCTTCAGTCCGGACATCAGGTAGGGTAAAGAGTTGGGGATCTGCACCCGCCACATGATCTCCGTGCGGCCGGCGCCCACCGAACGCAGCAACGCCATCAGATTGGGATCGGCGGCCCGCAGGCCCATCAGCATATTCAACGCCACCGGGAAAAAGGCCATCACCACGATCAGCAGCAGCTTCGGCGCCAGGTCATAACCGAACCAGAGGATAAACAGCGGGGCCAGGGCAATTTTCGGCACGTTCTGAAACAGCACCATCAGGGGATAGACCGCTTTGCCTACCAGTTGGAAACGGGCGATGAACAGGGCCATCGCCACCCCCACCAGGCTGGAGAGCACCACGCCCAGGACAATCTCCCGGGCCGTGACCCAGGCCGCCTGGGCTAAAATCCCCTGCTGGTTCACCAGGATGCGATAAATTCCCGCCGGCGCCGGCAGCACAAATTCCGGCAGTTGCCAAAGGCTGACAATGCCTTGCCAGCAGGCCAGAATGCCGACGATAAGCAGCAGGGCCGGCGACGTTTCACGTACTGCATGACGAAAATGAGACATCTTTTTCTCACTGTCTGGTGCCGGCCTGAAGGCCAGCGTCGCGCGTAGAGGATTGTTCATGCCGCCGCCCCCGCCCCGTGTCCGTGTTTCAGCAATGCCCTGAGCCGGCCGGCGGTCATGCCGAAATCCGGCAGGGCGTAGGTGGCCTCGCAGCGGGGCAGCGGCAGGGCGATGGGCAGCGTCTCGATGATGCGGGCGGGGTTGGTGGCCATCACATGCACCTCCTGGGACAGGAAGACCGCCTCTTCAATGGAGTGGGTGACCAGCACGATGGTCTTGCGGGTACGGGCCCAAATCTCCAGCAGGAATTCGCACATCTCCTCGCGGGTGATGGCGTCGAGGGCGCCGAAAGGCTCATCCATCATCAGGACTTCCGGATCCAGCGCCAGCGCCCTGGCGATGGAGACCCGCTGGCGCATACCGCCGGACAGCTGCGACGGCAGCTTATTGGCGGATTTTTCCAGGCCCACCAGGGTTAGCATCTCCATGGCGCGTTCGTTTATCTGATCGTTATTCAGATCCCGGCGGGCGATTTCCATCAGCAGCTTGACGTTATCCAGCGCGTTTTTCCACGGCATCAGCGTCGCCTCCTGGAATACCAGGCCGATACGCTGCTGGCGCGCGGCCTCCCCCGGTTCCACATCCGCCACCCTGACTTCGCCCTCGGTGGGCGCCAGCAGGCCCGCCAGCACTTTCAGCAGCGTGCTTTTGCCGCAGCCCGACGGGCCGATAAGGGAAACAAAGCTGCCGCGGGGAATATCCAGCGCAATATTGTGCAGCACCCGGTTGCGCACGCCGTCATGGGTAAAGTCCACCGCCACGCCCCTGGCCCAGAGATGCGGCCGGGTATCGGGCGTATCCATCGTTGCATTCATGTAAGCTGCCTCGTGAGGTTAACCAAACGCTATCCGCCGGTGGCGGACCGGAAAGCCGGCCGCTGCTGGAGCCGGTCTATCCAGGCCGCCAGGGCGGGAAAAGGCGGCAGGTCGAAGGGGAATTTTACGCAGCGGCTGATGATGGGACCCAGGGCGATATCCGCCAGGGTGAATTCGTCCCCCGCCATCCAGTCTCGTCCGGCAAGATTCTCTTCCAGTATCTGAAGCTCATCGATGAGCTTGGGACGGGTATCGGCGGCCCGTTCGGCCGGCTCTTTTTTGGCATCGCGAAAGCCGCTGAGATAAACCGGGTTCATGGACGCCAGCAGCCAGTCCATCCAGCGTTCAATCTGGCTGCGCATGGCCGGGTCCGCCGGGTACAGGGTCTTAAGCGAAGCAGCGGTTGCCGGGCTTTGGGAAGAAGGGGCGAAGCTGGAGGCCAGATAGCGCAGGATGGTATTGGACTCCCAAATCACCACATCCCCGTCAAGTAGCGTCGGCACCTTCCTGGTGGGATTAAGGGCGGCATACTCCGGCGTGGCGGTATTGCCGAACTGGCGGCCGTAATCCTCGCGCCGGTATTCGGCATTCAGTTCCTGCAGCAGGAACAGGACCTTCTGGACATTGCCGGACGTGGCCCGGCCAAGCAGTTTATACATGTGACTTCTCCAGTGGGGCGTAAGCGATACAGTCGATTTCAATACGGGTGGTGATCACGGCACGGGCTTCCACCGTGGTTCGCGACAGGCGGCCGGCGGGGAAAAAGCTTTTGAACACGCCGTTATAGCGGCCGAAGTCCCTGGCGTCCGCCAGATAGACCGTGGCCTTCACCACCTGGTCCAGCTTGCAGCCCGCCAGGGACAGGATCCGTTCAATGGCCAGCAGGGTGGCGCGGGTTTCCTCTTCGATGGTGCCGCCTATCATATTGCCGTCGCTGTCTTTGGCCACCTGGCCGGAGACGAACAGATAGTCGCCGGCGCGCACCGCCGGGTGGAAAGGCAGGTTCGGATTTTTGTCGCCGAAAACCTCGGCGTTGCCGCTGCTCATGGTTGCTCCTTACAGCACGTTGCTTTGTATAATGTCCAGGCCCTGCTGACGGTCGAGCAGGTAGATAAGTCCCCGTTCATCCATCGTCACGTCATTGGATGACACCCGTTCATAGCCTGCGGGCACATCGGGCTCGTAAAAGCCCACTTCCTTCGGGGCGAAGGGGTTGGAGATATCAACCAGGCGCAGCCCTTGGGCGAACCAGGCATAGGGCAGTACGTGGCCGAAAAATTTCTCCGCCGGCTGATGGCAGCCGGTCATGGGTTCCTGCGGACGCCCGTCCGGGTCAATGCCCTCCACCTGGAAGGTGGAGATGGGCATGGGCTGGCGCTCATCGGTGATGTCATAAAACCAGCTGAAAGCCGGCGGCGCGGGGTAGAGCTTGGCCACATCCTCATCTGACACCGCCATGATCCGGCGGCCGCGCAGCAGACCCGGTATCGGCAGGGCGGTATGGGTGGGATGGGGATGGGCGGGGCTGCTGTTCATGCCGGAGATCAGGGTCGGCTTGCGGATATCCGAAATATCCAGAATAAAAAATCCGTGATGCCAGTAGGAGACATACAGCCGGTCGCCCATACGCAATGGGTGATGGCAGCGGGGCTTGACATAGTCATCCCACGGGTAGCTTTCACCGCCGGCGACGTGCTGGCCCGGGATCCACCAGCTGGACACTTCTTCCGGCCGGGCGGGATCCGCCAGGTCGAGGATTTTGACGATATTGCCGATATACCCCTCCTCGGTGGGGGAAATATAGGCATAGCGGCCGTCGTAACTGAAACGGTGGACGCCGCCCTGTTTCCCTTTGACCCGCCACTTGTTCAGCAGCCGCGGCCGTTCGGGATCGGCTACGTCAAAAATCCCCAGTCCGCCGCCGAATTCATCGGCGCCGGTACGGAATTTCTCGTAGTTCACGATCATGATGTCGTCCTGGACCCGCACCTTGTGCGAGTGCCAGCCCAGCGGGATCTCCATCTTATGGAGCAATCTGGGCCTGCGTGGGTCGGATACGTCATAAATGGAGGTCCCGTCCGGCGGCCGCATGTGGGAGACGTAGAGAATATTTTTCTCCACCCAGACCTGCCCGCCGCCGGGACAATCGATATGACTCACCAGTTGCGTGTTAAAGGCTCGTGCCATGAATAGGTTCCTACACCAGACGAATGATGTCGCCGGCCTCGTTTTTGCCGAAGCGCTGCAACAGGCCGAAGGCTTTCAGCGCCGGTTCGTCGCTGGCGATAAACAGGATGGCGGACTGGGTGGCGCTGGGGTTGACCCACTGCATCCAGCAGTTGCCGGGAAGGGCCAGGGTATCGAAGGGATCGCAGCTGAAGGTCTGCTGGTCAACGATGCACCGGGCCGAACCTTCCAGCGGCGAAACCAGCAGGCTGGCGGTTTGTTTCATCGGCAGCGTGCGTTCGCCGGGACGCAGCAGCTGCATGAAAAATGTCATGGTCTTGTAGACCGGGCCGCCGCTTAACGGGTCAGTGTATTCCACCAGCAGGCCTTCATAGGGATTGGCTTGCGAGGAGCGGTTGCGCTCCAGCAGCTCGCGCATGGCGTCGTAGCGATAAACGAACATCGGCGAGGAGCCGCCGACGCCGCGATAGTGATTGACGAAACGGGGCGTCATGCCGCCGGTGCCGTAAATGCGCGCCGAGTAGTGCGGGTCGAAACGGGCGCTTTGCTGCTTTTTCGCTTCGCCGTTTTCTTTGTAGTCGTGTTCAAACTGCAAGGCGTTGAGGGACTCCACCAGCGGATAATCCAGCACCGACAGGTTGATGGCCGGTTCGCTGCCCTGGTTGCCGTGGTTGTGCCAGGTATCCCGCGGCGTCAGCACCATGTCCCCCGGCCCGAACACAATGTCCTCCCCCTCCACGCCGGTAAAGTTTTGCGTGCCGGTCAACCCCAGGCGAATGGCGCTGGCGGTATGGCGATGGGGCGGCATCACCTCGTTGGGATCGTTAAGACGGTAGGCGGTATACAACGTGGTGACCGTGGCGCGCTGCGGTTTTAATCCGGGATTAAGCAGGATCAGCGAACGCCGGTCCGAATCGCCGGTGGAAATCAGGCTGGCGGATTGATAGAGCAACGGCTCCAGATCGCGTTTGTAGCTCCAGTGAAAAGGCACCGCCTTGCGGCCCTCCATCAGGGAGCTGATTTCGTCATGCTCCACGTCCGAGCGCTTGGCCCAAAAGGGGAACATGTTTTTCCGGTTGATCTCCTCATACATACTGTCGAGGGCCTGTTTACGCGCCGTAGGGTCGGTGCCGGGCTGGGTTATGTCGGACATGCTGGGTTCCTGCTGTGGGCTTGAAAAATGAACAACCAAATTTAAACCATAATTAACCAAAACGGGCAATAGGTTGAAATTAACAAAATCAGGTTGCTCTTTTTTTGGCGATTAGAAACAGGGTTTTTTGGATTACCGGCGATGAAGCAGTGATAAAAGCCTGATTATTGAAAAATGAATAATAATAACTATATGATAATTATAAAAATATAACTTACGTCTGTTAAGAGGTGAAAAAAGTTATCCTATAAATGGTTGTGGCTGGTAAAAGATATAAACGGCAATATGGTTTTTATATGGTTGCACTGTATTAAAGCGTTATTGAGGGAATTGACTTCACTTGCACAATAATCAAACAAAAAAATCAACCGTGACATGGTGGTGAGAAAATGAGCGGTTTCAATGGCGGCCGGAGGGGCCGGCGGTAGACGCTTCGCCGCTCGCCGCCTGCAACCAGCGGGCGCTGCTCTTGGCCGGTGCAGCGGCGCGTGCGGTATGACATGAAAAAGTGATGGCAGCCAAGCCGGTTATACCGGCATCGCCAGTCTGGTTTAACCGAGAAAAATCCTCATTTCAGCGAAGAAAAATTTTTTTTAAAAAACGCGTTTTTAACCCGCTCTTACCGGTACAAAAGGAAAAATACCGGTGAATACCGTCAAAAACCGCGGCATAAGGTTAGCGGATGAATACCCTGATATCCGATACGATAATGCTGATAGCGGTCAAGGCGCAGGCGATAATCACCGTCAGCGATACCGCCCGAAGGATGTGGGGTGAAAGGGTGTTCAAGGCGTGTGGTTTATGGGCGGCGGAGAAATGGCGGGCCAGTACGACGCCCAGGGTAAGCAGGAATAACAGGCCTCCCGCCAGGCAGGTGAATATATTGCTGTTTATCAGCCCGACGCGCAGGAAGAATACCGCGTCAAGCATGATGACAAACAGGGTTCGATCCCATGCCTGCCGGGTGCGTTCGGGCTGCAGGCCCGGGTCCCGTCCCATTTATTCCCAACCGCCGATAATGATAAACGCGATAAAACACATCGCGGTCAAGACAACCAGCAGTGTGATGGCGGGTAATAAGCGGGTATAAGGCAGCGGCCCATCGTTGCGCATTGCCTTTTCATTCTCTTCCCAGCGGCGCAGGGCCACCAGGGACAATACCGCCCCTCCTATCGACAGGAATATCGCCAGCAGGCTGCGGATTAGCGGCGAGGCGAACCCCGAGGCCAACTGGTCCAGTGCGATGGAACCCGCCAGGAAGGCGAGGGCTGTGCGTATCCAGGCCAGAAAAGTGCGCTCATTGGCCAGCGAAAAGCGGTAATCGGGGTTCTTGCCCTGCTGCTGCCAGCCTTTGTTTTTGAAAAACATATCTCTTCCCGCGGTGAAGCTGGTGATCTAGGGTAGGCATACTCCCGCCATAAGTAAATGGCCGCTTGGGCCCGCTCTCCCTTTAACAGGCTTGATTCAAGCGCCGGTGATGGCGAGCCTGGCGTGCCATGTGGCTCGGTCGGTTATTGCGGATACGGCACCCAGTCGCCGCCGTCGAGGCGGATAAAGGTCTTGCCCTGGTAATTGATCACCGTGCTGGCATCGTTTTCCGATACGGCGGCGGTTTGGGGCAGGTCTTTCGTCAGGGTGGCCCAATCGATTTGCGGCGAGTCGAATATTTTGCCGTCCACCAGGCGGGAAACCAGCTCGGACAGCGCCAGATAGCTGCTGGGGGCGGATATGCGCAGCGAGGGCTGCTGGTGGGGCGCCTTGATGCCGATAAATTTTATGCCCATCGGCACATGGGTAATGGATGGGCTGGGAATGTCCCGCAAACCGGGCATTTGCATTTTATCGCCCACCAGGGCGGCGCCATGTTCCGGCACCACCACCACGACCACCCGGCGACCGGATTTTTCCAGCTGCTGGAAAAAGCTGTCCAGCTGGCTGAACAGCGTGCCGGCCCTGGAGGCATAATCGGCGGCGCTGTGGGCGCCTACATAACGGTTGCCGTCATGCAGGGGGATGAGATTAAAGAAGGTGGCGGAGCGCGCATCCCCGTCCCGGGTTTGCTGCGCCAGCCAGCGATCCAGCAGCGGCAGATCCTCATAGACCGGCTCGCCGTTAAAAGAGTTTAGCTGGTGTCCGATCCCGGCCTGTGACATCAGCGGCGCCTGCATATTTCCGTCTTCGCGCAGTTCTTGCAAAAAATTATCGAAATTCCCGCTGTGGTCGAGCATCAACTCTGTCCTGAATCCCAGCTTCGCCAGATTATCGAACAGATAGCACTGCTGGTTGGCGGGAGAATAGAGATCCTTGTGCTTTTCCTGGCCGCAGCTGGCGCGCAGCAGACGTATGGCCGCCGGACCGCTGTAGGCGGTTCCGGAGTTGAAATTATCGAACATCAGATCAAACGTGCCCCAGAACGGCGAATTCTTCATCTGGATTGCCTCCAGATCGGACCAGGACAGTGAGCAGATCTGGATGATCAGCAGCGAAAAAGGGGCGGCGTCGGCGGGCAGCGCCTGGGGGAACACAGTGGCGCGCTGGCTTTCACGCTGATAAAAATCATTGAGATAAGCGGTGAGATTCTGGTTGTTGGGCGGTGCGCTCATGGACACCGCCGCTGCGGCCTTGCCGTCGCCGGCGGGGGCCGGTACATCGGCGGGCCCGGCGGCTACGGATGTTATCGGGCCCAGTTGGATGAGCGGACCGGTAAGGTGCATCAGGTTGAGGCCTATCAAAATCGCCACGGTAAATACCGTAATCCGCAGCCATTGCGATATAAACAGATACGCCACCAGCAGGGCAAAAGCCGCTCCGACCCATTGCCAGTCGATAAAGCGGTTAATCAGCTCCAGCAGATACAGGGCGCTGAAGCCGGTCACCTGCGATCCCTCCGACAGGATGGAATGGATGCCCGGCAGCCAGGTGTCGTTGTAAAACACGGCAAAGCCGATGGGAAGGCCGATGATATTTCGCCAGCGGTGCAGGCGCGGCGAAGCTAACGGAAACAGCAAATAGGCGGCGAATACCAGGTTGTCCAGCGCGTGGAAATTAAGATAGCCCAGCCACAGCAGCGTAAATTTTATCAGGAAATAATAATTCCAGGCGCCAAGACCGCGCCAATGGTGTTTGAAACCCGGTTTTTTTATCAGATTCATGATTTTTTCTTTTTACCTGACGGGAGATCGCTGCGCGTCCAGATGCCTGCTGACTTCAAATATCGCGGAGAGAGAATAAAGGATTGCAGGGCGGGCAGCCAAAAAGGAAACCGGCGGTGAAACAGATAGCCCAGCGGGAAAAACACCAAAGCACAAAGCAGAATCAACTGCAAAATATCGTCAAGGTTCATGGCTGGATGTCCTGGGGGGCGGCAAGGGACAGCGTCAAGGGGCGCGGACTATGCCGCGCCGTCGCGGGGCGGGCGAAGGTGACGGTCGCCGTGATGGGCGTATCGGCGGGCTCCGGCGAGCCTGCCCGGCGGTCGGTTTTACCCATCAGTTTGACTTGGCTGATGATGTGCACGTCTTGGGTCCAGACCTGGCGGTTGCTGAAGGCCTCGGCGATAGGCAGGCGGAAGAGATAGCCCAGCACGGTATCCAAATCGTTGATGCGGCAATTGGAGAGAAACAGATAAATCCGGCGCGAGGTGGCGGTCATCACATCGCCCCCGCGCCGCAGGCGGCATAAGGACAGCGCCTGCCGGGGCGGCAGGCCGGGCACCGGCCGCAGGGCGATGAGAATGCCCTTGTCGTCTTCCGGCATGAGGGGATTCTCAATCAGCTCCGGCAC
This sequence comes from Sodalis sp. RH15, assembly GCF_047324255.1. Classification (NCBI taxonomy): domain Bacteria; kingdom Pseudomonadati; phylum Pseudomonadota; class Gammaproteobacteria; order Enterobacterales; family Bruguierivoracaceae; genus Sodalis; species Sodalis sp. RH15. The sequence continues at coordinate 3,953,741 of NZ_CP178738.1, read as the reverse complement.
CACCTGGCGGAACCTGTCGTTACTCATCGCGCCTTTTATGCGCGAAGGGTTGATGGCGGCCAGCAGCCGATCGATGGTCGCCGGCACATGACGGGTAAAGCGCTGCCCCTGTATGCTTTCCAGCAGGGTCAGAAAGCTCGATAACGGCGCGATATAGGGCACCACCAGATTGGCGCCGCAGGCTTGCAACAGTCTTTCATCGGTATAACGCAGGCTGGCTTTCATTTCCCTGACCACGATTTTCAGCGCAATACCCCTCTGACGGCGCAGGGTGTGGATCTGCCGCGCCAATTCGGCGACCTGTTCACTTTCGGTCAGGGCGAAAATCAGGGTGGCGGAGTGTCTCGCCATGCCCTGCTGCATCAACAGGGCGTTATCTTCCAGCAGCCGCCAGTTTACCGACAGGGGAGGCGCGCCTTCCAGCACGCTTTTTTCCGCCAGGCACAGCTGTTCGTCATTTACCGACGGGGAAAAAGCGGGCAAAAGAGCGCTCTGCACGAACCGCTCCCGATCGTCCGTTTCCCAGTTCATTGCCTGATTGGCAATTAATCCTTTACCGCTAAACCACCAAGATACTTGATATCGTACACAATCTTGCAGCGAGTGCACGCTGGATAAACCGGAGAGGGTGGGAAATTGGGAAATAAGTTGATTCTTTAATTGCGATATGCCGCTGCCGTAAGTCAGAATTAAAAAAGCGGCATTGTGTTTTATTAACCACCGCTGGGTATTTCCCAGCCAGTCATCAATTTCCGTTTGCGAAAAGTCTTTCCATGCGCTTGCGGTCGATAGAAAGATAAACAGGCGTTCCTTGACATTAATCGCCCGGGATAAATCCGCGGTCAGCCGGCGAAGGGCCGATTTTTTTTCCGGCAGGGTAAACAGGGGCAGCGAGGCCGGCGGTCCGGCGCCCTCCGCGCCGGTGGACGGCAGCCCTTCCAGCAGCCGTTCCGGCCCATCGCCGCAGCAGATCAGCGCCCCGCGGGTTGCCGCTCCCTGGGCGTTAATGATTTGCCGGCATAACTGGCGCGCATCCGCTTGGCGTTCTATATTGACCCAGTAACAGCCGCGGGACTGCATTACCGATAACTCTTCAAAACTATGATAGAGACCAAATGAAAAGGAGAGCGCCATGTGTTATTTTGCTTTTAGTTAAAAGTCTGTTGAGATAATAACGCTTTTAAGAGTATGCTAAATTGTCATCTCGCTATTAGCAATAACTAAATGAGCTCTCGTTCAAAGAAATGTGCTGGGCCAATTCTGCAGCGATTAAACTAAATTATAAAGTTATTGAAATATTTTAAGGCGCGATATGGAAAATAAATTATTTATCCCTGGTGTGACTCCGAATGCAGAAAAACAAGATGATGTCCTTGTGCTAAGTCATATTTTCGCCCTGCCGAGTTTTCATTACGTCGATATCAATTTGCAAGAACAATTTCCGCATATTTTGTCGCGCTGGCCGCTGTTGGCCGAATTTGCCCATTCCGACGGCCTGGATGCCCAGTCTTCGTCAACCGCCGGCTCCCTTCAGAAAGAGTAACCCATGCCGATTATCGCCTTGTCCGGTATCCGCGGCGGCGCCGGGACAACGTCAATCACCGCGGCGCTGGCCTGGGCGCTATGTCAGGCCGGTGAATCCGTCCTGGCGGTGGATTTGTCGCCGGATAATTTGCTGAGGCTCCATTTCAATATGCCCTTTAGGCAAGCCAGGGGATGGGCGCGGGCGGAAATTGACGGCGAAGGCTGGCATCAGGGTGCGATGGAGTACCTGGAAAGACTGGCGTTTTTACCGTTCGGGCGCACAACGCCGGCAGAACGGCTTGCGCTGTTTGAGCCGCCGGCGCCCGGGCGGGAGAGCTGGGGGGATCGTCTTTGCCGGCTGCGCGACGGCAAGCGCTATCGCTGGATCCTGCTGGATATGCCCGGCGCCGACACTCCCTTGGCGCAGCAATGCCTGCCGGTGGCGGACCATGTGCTGATGGTCATCAATCCGGATGCCAATTGCCATGCCCGTTTGCACCAGCAGGCGCTGCCCGCCGGCTGCCGGCTGCTGGTCAATGGTTATCTGCCCACCAGCGGACTGCAGCATGATATCAACCAGCTATGGCTGCAGGCGCTGGACGGCCTGTTGCCGGTAATCATTCATCGCGACGAGTCGGTGGCCGAAGCCTTGGCGGCGAAACAGCCCCTGGGGGAATACCGGCCGGACAGCAACGCGGCCGAAGAGATCGTGACGCTGGCCAACTGGTGTCTGATCCATTGCCCGGAATCCGCTGCATGAATACCCTGCTACGGTTATTTCTGATGCCGTCGGCGACATGGGGCCTGCAGCAGCGCTACCGGGCTTATCGCCGGCATGGGGCATCGCGGGCGGCATCGGTCCTGATGAGCGGCATGATTGCCCTGTGCTGGATGTTCCTGCGCCTGGAGTCAGCCTCCTGGCGCCGGGTGCGGTATCGCCGCCGGCAATGGTTTCCGCATATTTCCCCGGTTCGTCCCCGGCTGCTGGACGGCTTGCGCTATCTGCTGCAGGGCGTCTGGCTGCTGCTGGTGATATCCGGCCGGCGCCGGGAAAAGTGGCTGACGGCGCCGGGGTTTATCCTTCGCTGGCGGCAATCCTATTATCTGTGGCTGCAACTGCTGCCCCAGCGCCTGGGCAGGGCGGGGGTGGGGCAGGACGCCATGCAGCGGCTGAGCCTGCTCAATCGCGGCATGCGCCGGGCGATGCTTTACTCCCTCATACTGGTGGCGGTGGTGACCACGCTGTTTTGCATCTCGCAGCCCTTTAGCCTGTGGGCCCAGTTTGTCTTCGTCTCGCTGCTGTGGTGTATCGCCATGGTGGTCAGACGGATTCCCGGACGGCTGCCGGCGCTGATGCTTATCATATTGTCCCTGACCATTTCCTGCCGCTATATGTGGTGGCGCTATACCTCGACCCTGAACTGGGACGATCCGGTAAGCCTGACCTGCGGCCTGCTGCTGCTGCTGGCGGAAACCTATTCCTGCGTGGTGCTGGTGCTGGGATATTTCCAAACCATCTGGCCGCTGCACCGCAAGCCGGTGCCCATGCCGCCGGATGTGGCGTCCTGGCCGACGGTGGATATCTTTATTCCCACGTTCAACGAGGACCTGGCGGTGGTGAAACCGACGCTCTACGCCGCCCTGGGTATCGACTGGCCGCAGAAAAAACTGGCCATCTATTTGCTGGATGACGGTAACCGGCCGGAATTCAAGGCGTTCGCCGAAGAAATAGGCATCCGCTATATCGCGCCGCCGCCCCATAAATATGCCAAGGCGGGCAATGTCAATTACGCCCTGGCGCGATCGGAGGGGGAGTTTGTCGCGATTTTCGACTGCGACCACGTTCCCACCCGCTCTTTTTTGCAAATAAGCCTCGGCTGGTTTTTCAAAGACCGGCGGCTGGGTATGCTGCAGACTCCCCATCATTTTTTCTCCCCCGATCCCTTTGAGCGCAACCTGGGCCGCTTTCGCCGCGCCCCTAATGAAGGTTCGCTGTTCTATGGCCTGGTGCAGGACGGCAACGATCTCTGGGACGCCACGTTCTTTTGCGGCTCGTGCGCGGTAATGCGGCGCGCCGCGTTGGAAGAGATAGGCGGGCTGGCGGTGGAAACCGTGACCGAAGATGCGCATACGTCGCTGCGCCTGCACCGCCACGGCTACTCCTCCGCCTATATCCGTATTCCCCAGGCGGCGGGCCTGGCCACCGAAAGCCTGTCTGCGCACATCCGCCAGCGCATTCGCTGGGCGCGGGGCATGGTACAGATATTCCGGCTGGATAATCCGCTGCTGGGCAAGGGACTGAAGCTGGCGCAGCGCCTCTGTTACGCCAACGCCATGCTGCATTTTCTGTCTGGGGTGCCCAGGCTTATCTTTCTTACCGCGCCGCTGGCCTTTTTATTGCTGCATGCCTACATCATCTTCGCGCCGGCCATTGCCATCATGCTGTATGTCCTGCCGCATATGGTGCATGCCAGCCTGACCACCTCCCGGGTGCAGGGCAAGTACCGCTATTCGTTCTGGAGCGAAATCTACGAAACGGTGCTGGCCTGGCACATCGCCATGCCCTCCACCATGGCGTTGCTCAATCCCCGCAGCGGGAAATTCAACGTCACCGCCAAAGGCGGCCTGATTGAAAAACCCTATGTCGATTGGGTGCTCACCCGGCCGTACCGGATACTGATGTTTTTGAATCTGTGCGGCTTTCTCACCGGGATCTGGCGGCTGGGATACGGCGATCTTAATGAAGTCATGACGGTTTTCATCAGCCTGGGCTGGACGCTATACAATATGATGATCCTCGGCGGCGCCATTGCCGTCGCCTTCGAGGCCAGGCAGCTGCGCCAGGCCCACCGGGTGGAAATCAGCATGCCGGCGGCGCTGATGGTGGGGGACGGCCATATCTACACCTGCACCCTGCATGACTATTCCGATTCCGGCGTCGGCGTCCAGCTGAGCTATGGGGAGGCCATCGCCGACGGCGACCGGGTCAATTTGATCTTGCGGCGGGGCCGGCAGGAATATACGTTCCCTTGCGACATCACCCGCGTTTACCGCGATCGGCTCGGCATGCGGCTGTGCCCGCTGACGACCCGGCAGCACGTTGAATTTATCCAATGTACCTTTGCCCGCGCCGATACCTGGGCGTTATGGCAGGACGGTTTTCCCGAAGACAAGCCTATCAACAGCCTGCGCGACGTTATTGCCCTGGGTTTTAGCGGCTATCAACAGATGGCGGAGTATGCTCCGCCCTTTTTCCGTCGGCTGTTTTTGGGCCTGGCGGCGGCGGTGACCTGGTTTATCTCCCTGATGCCCCGTGGCGTGGCGGCCGCGCCCGCCGCCCCTCTTAACGACGAGACGGCGTCCTGACGCCGATGATAATAATATGATGAAAAACCTGACCTGTTTGACTCTGTTGGTTTTCGCCCTGGGCACCGCCTATGGCGCCCACGGCATGGACAATCTGACGCCGTCGCCGGAAGCGGCAGCCCCGGTACGTCCGGTTGCCCCGCCTCAGGCGCCGGCGCGGGATGTACAGCTGCGGTTCGCCAACGTGGCGCCGCCGCCGGGCGCCTTTGTACTGCGCGGCATCAATCCCGAAGGACAAATCGAATTCGGCGTGCGCAGCGATGAAGTGGTCTCCAAGGCCCAGCTCGACCTGGAGTTTACCCCGTCGCCGTCGCTGATACCCATCGAGTCCCATCTCAAAGTCTATCTTAACGACCAACTGGCGGGCATCGTCACCATAACCAAGGATCAACTGGGCAAATCCAATCGTGTCCTGATGGATATCGATCCGCTGTATATCAGCGATTTCAACCGGCTGCGCCTGGAGTTTATCGGCCACTACCAGGATATTTGCGAAAATCCGGCCAACAGCACGCTGTGGCTGGATATCGGCAAAACCAGTTCGCTGAACCTGCACTACCAGCGGTTGCCGCTGCAAAACGAGCTGTCGCATTTTCCGGAGCCTTTTTTTGATGCGCGCGACAGCCGGCCGCTGGTGCTGCCGATGGTTTTCGCCGCCTCGCCGGATGCCGAACAGCAGCGCGCCGCCGCGATACTGGCCTCCTGGTTCGGCGGCCGCGCGCAGTGGCGCGGCCAGACCTTTCCCGTATTGTTCAATCAGTTGCCCGACAGCCACGGCATCATCTTCGCCACCAATGCCCGGCGCCCGGATTTTCTCCATGGCCATGCGGCGGTGGACGGTCCGACGGTGGAGATGATAGCCCATCCCGCCGACCCCTACGTCAAGCTGCTGCTTATCATGGGGCGGGATGACAAGGATCTGGTCAGGGCGGTGCAAGGCATAACCCAGGGAAATATCCTGTTCCGCGGACCGCGCGTGACGGTGGACCAGGTCAGCCAGATAGCGCCCCGCCAGCCTTACGACGCCCCGAACTGGGTGCGTACCGATCGGCCCATGACGCTGGGGGAATTGAAGCAGTACCCGGAACAGCTGGCGGCCAGCGGCATCCAGCCCGCGCCGATACCCCTGACCATCAATCTGCCGCCGGATCTGTTCCTGATCCACAGCTCCGGTATCGATATGCGGCTGAAATATCGCTATACCGCGCCGCAGCGGGAAAACGATTCACGGCTGAATATCAGCCTGAATAATCAGTTCGTGCAGGCCTATACGCTGGTGCCCGATCGGCATCAGGACAGCGCAATCCTGCATCTGCAAATGCTGCAGGGGCTGTTTGATTCGTCGAAAGCGCTGACCATCCCCGCCCTGAAGCTGGGGGCCAACAATCAGTTCAAATTTGATTTTGATTACACCACGCTTTTGTCCAGCGGCGCCGTAGGGCGTTGCGACACCTATACCACCGCCGTCAATCATGTGGTGATTGACGACAGCTCGACGCTGGATTTCTCCGGCTATCGCCACTTTATGCCGATGCCGGATCTGCGCGCCTTCGCCAGCGCCGGTTTTCCCTTCAGCCGTATGGCGGATTTGTCCGAAACCCTGGTGCTGGTGAACCGGCAGCCGGAGCCGGTACAGGTCACCACGCTTTTAAACGCGCTGGGGGAAATCGGCGCGCTGACCGGTTATCCGGCCCTGGGGCTGCGCCTGAGCGATGACTGGTCGCAGGCGAAGAATCTCGACAGCGATATCCTGATGGTGGGCACCATTCCCCTGTCGCTGCGGGACGATCGCAAGATGAGCATGCTGGTGGACGCTACCCAGAGCTGGGTGGAGCAACCCAACCGTCAGGTGCCGCTGCCGGATATGGCGCTGCCGGTGAGCGATGCGGCGCCGGACAGTCAAACCACCGTCAGCGCCCAGGGGCCGCTGGCCGCCATTATCGGCGTCCAGTCGCCGTCGCACGCCCAACGCAGCATCGTGGCGCTGCTGGCCGACAGCCGGCAGGGTTTTGACTTGCTTAACCAGGCGCTGGCGGACAGCGGCAAGCGCGCAGCCATGTTCGGGTCGGTGGCGATTATCCGCGATTCCGGCGTCAACAGCCTGCGGGTGGGGGACATCTACTACGTCGGGCATCTGCCATGGTGGGAACGTATCTGGAATGCCCTGGCGACGCATCCGGTACTGATGGCCATCATCGCCATGCTGTCGGTGGTGCTGGTGGCATTGCTGCTGTGGCGGGGACTGCTTACCCTGACCCGCCGCCGCCTCTCCCCCGATGACCGGGAATAAGGCAGATGCATAATATGCCCCTGATCCGCGGCGCGATGCTGATCCGCAGCGTGATGCTGATCCGCGGCGTGATGCTGATCCGCGGCGTGATGCTGGCCGCGGTTCTGCTGCCTCTTTATCCGCCGCCGGCGTCGGCGGACGTGTCGCCGCGGCAATGGCTGCTAAAACAGGTCCGGGTCGGGGAAGCCGCCCATAACGATCTCCTGGTTCGCCAGTCCCTTTATCGCCTGGAACTGATGGATCCGGATAATCCCGAGGTGATAGCCGCCAGGCTGCGTCTGGCCCTGCGCCAGGGCGACCTGGTCCTGGCCGGCCGGCAACTGGATAGATTGCAGCGCCTGGCGCCGGATTCGGCCCTTACCCGGCAGGCGCGACTGAACATCAGCCTCACCACGACGGCGGCGCAGCAGCAGTTGCAGCAGGCCCGCTTATTGGCGACGGCGGGACGCTTATCCGAGTCCAAGGAGCGGTATGACGCCCTGTTCCAGGGACAGCCGCCGACGGTGGATCTGGCGGTGGAGTACTGGCGGCTGACGGCCCGCCTGCCCGGACAACAGTCCCTGGCTATTGACCGGCTGCTGCAGTTGGACCGGGAGTTTCCCGGCAATGCGGATCTTCGCATACTGCTGGCTAGATTGCTGTTTGCGCAGCGCCGCGACGCCGAAGGCTACGCCTTGCTGCGGCAATTGGCCGATTCCCCTCTCGGCCGCGGCGACGCGCTTGATATCTGGATGGACAATATCAAGGCCATGCCGGTGGGTGAAGGGAGTATCGACGCGCTGCGGCAATTTATCGCGGTTTTTGGCGACGGACAGCAGGTGGCGGAGGCGCGAAAAGAGCTGGCCCGCCAGCAAAGCCTGGCGGAAGACCCTCGTTATCAGGCGCGGCTAAGAGGCCTGGCGGCAGTGGAGGGCGGGGCAAGCACCCGGGCGATTGCCCCCCTGCGACAAGCCCTTCAGCTTGCCCCGGACGATGCCCAGGTCCTGGGGGCGCTGGGACTGGCCTACGCCCGCGCCGGACAGCGCCGGCAGGCCATTGCGCTGTTCGAGCAGGCGCAAAAGGACGATCAGAACGGTTTTCACGGCGATAAATGGCGCACCCTGATCGCCAGCAACCGCTACTGGCTGCTGTTGGACATGGCCGACAGCGCGCTGAAAGCCCATAACCTGCCCCTGGCGCAACAGCAATACCGGCAGGCCCTGCAAATCGACGGCACCCGCAGCCAGGCCTGGGTCGGATTGGGGGAAACGGCCGCCGCCCGATCCGATGATGCCGCCGCCGAGGGATATTACCTGCGGGCGCTGCGCATCGAACCCGACAACGGCAGCGCGATACGCGGGCTGGACGGGATCTATCAGCGCCGATCGCCGCAAAAGGCTTTAGACTTTCTCACCGGTTTGCCGCCGGCCCCCCGTGCCGCCATGCATGACAATATCGTTGATTTACAGATTGAACTGTGGAGCGCGCGGGGGGATGAACATGGGGCCCGGCGGCAGTGGGCACAGGCGGCGGATGACTACCGCCGGGCCCAGCGGCTGGACCCTGACCGGGTGTGGCTAACCTACCGGTTGGGAAAAGCATTGCAGAACGCCGGACAGATACCCCGGGCGGACGCCGTTTTCGCGGCGCTGGCCGCACGCCGGCCGGACGATCCGCAGCAGGTGTATGCCTACGCCCTGTATCTTTCCTCCACCGGCCGGCCGGATCGGACGCTGGCCCGTCTGCAACAGCTTGCGCCGGCGAAATGGAGTCAAGGTATGGGGGAACTGGCGGCGCGGCTGCGGCTGGCGGCCAGGCAGGATAATGCCTCCCGCCTGCGGGACCGGGGCGACGAAGCGGCGGCCATCGCCATGCTGTCAGCGCCGCCGGTGGACAACGGCAGCCGGCTGATGCTGGCGGACTGGGCCTCGGCGCGCAAAGACTACGCCGGCGCGCTGGCGGATTACCGGCGGGTCAGCGCCGATGAACCCGGCAATCGCTCCGCCCGGCTTGGGGAAATCGAGGCATTGGCGGGGCTGGGGCGAAAAGATGAGGCGCGGCAACGGCTGCTGGCTGCCACGGCGTCCCCGGCGTCCGGCCAGAACGACAGCCTCAATACGCAGCGCAGAATCGCCGCGCTTTGGACCGAGCTGGGCGAGCCCCGTAAAGGGCTGGCGCTGTTGAATCGCCTGAAGCCCGCGGCGCTGGGGCAGGGCCCGTCGCAGGCCGATGCCCTGGTATTTCGCGACAGCGCGCGGCTGGAAGCGCAATCCAACCAGCCCCGGGCCGCCTTTGAGGACTATCGGCAAGCCATGGTGGACAGCGGAATCACTGACCGATTGCCCGCGGATCATGATGAGTATACCCGCCTGACCCGCACTCGCCGGGATGACGATTGGCTTAAAAGCGGCATCCGCAGCGACGCGGCGGATCTCGCCCGGCATGAGGAGGTTAACGTTACCCTGGCCCATGATTACTCCTCATCCAGCGGCACCGGCGGCGTTTCTGATTTAACCTCCCATGACACCATGCTGCAGGTGGATCTGCCGTCATGGGACGGACGGGCCTTTTTCCGTACCGATACCATTCAGATGGATGCGGGACGTTTCGCCACCCGCCAAGGGACTTATGATAACCTGTTCGGCACCTGTGCCGGCGTCGGCTGCCATGGGGACACCCGGCAAAGTACCTCCGGCACCAGTCTGGCCGCCGGCTGGCAAAACGACCGCTGGCAGGGGGATCTGGGCACCACGCCGCTGGGCTTCGACGTGGTGGATTGGGTGGGCGGATTGAGCTACAGCGACGTCTGGCAGCATATCGGCTGGACCGCCACCGCGTCGCGCCGGGCCCTGTCCAGTTCCCTGCTGGCGTTCGGCGGCGCCCGCGATCCCGCCACCGGCACGACCTGGGGCGGCGTGCGCGCCACCGGGGTGACCCTGTCCGCCAGCTACGATCGGGGGGAAGCCAACGGGCTGTGGAGCAACGCCGGACTACAGCAGCTCACCGGGCAAAACGTCGCCGACAATGAGCGCGTGCGGCTGATGGCGGGGTATTACCATAAGTTTATCAACGACGATAACCGCAGGATGACGGTGGGCCTGAACGGTATGTGGTGGCGTTATCAAAAGGATCTTAGCGATTATGCCCTCGGCCAGGGGGGGTATTACAGTCCCCAGCGCTACGTTTCGCTGTCGGTGCCGGTGAATTATCGCCAGCGCAGCGACAACTGGTCATGGCAGTTGGGGGGGACGGTGGGCTACTCGCAGGCGAAAACCCGCGATGGGCTGCGTTATCCTTTGCAGGATCTTATTCCCGATGGCAATGTCGATAAGGCTGATATCGAGCAGGGGAGCTCCAGCTCCGGCATCGGTTATACCTTGCTGGCGATGGTGGAGCGGCGTTTGGATGCCCATTGGACGCTGGGGGCGGGCATTGATATTCAGCAGGCCAAGGATTATACCCCAAGCCATGGTTTTATCTATTTGCGGTATGGTTTGGCGGGTTGGGAGGGGGATTTGGATTCCCCTGCGCAGCCGCTGACGCCTTATGCGGATTTTCGTTAAAGCGGCGGCGTTCGCCGCTGCAAGCCGGCAGTGACGGTCTCCCGTAACACGATCTCCCTTTAGCAGGGTCGTTGCTCCATGGGTGATGGCGGGCCTTATATCTTGATTGCCTACCCTGTTCGGGTAACAATCCCCGATTGATCATCGGGAAGTCATGGGTGAGATGGGGGCGGGCCTTGGGCATTGAAGCCTGTAGCTAGACTCATCCCCCATGACTTATCTTCCCTCCGCCATAAAGACCGAACGGTATCTAGCGTGCCATGGGGCGCCAGCCGTTACACTACGCTTTGGCCGCCGTCCACCACCAGTGCCTGGCCGGTGACGTATGAGGACCGGTCGGACAGCAGAAACAGCGCCGCTTCGGCCATTTCTTCCGGTTCCGCCAGTCGGCCCAGGGGGATGCCCGCGCCGAACGGGTGGGATTCATGGCCCTGTTCATCGGTGCTGATGCGTGAGAGGGTCATGGGGGTGCGGGTGATGGACGGGTTGATGGAATTCACGCGGATACCCACCGGTCCGAACTCTACCGCCGCCGCCTGTGCCAGAGAGACAATGCCGCCTTTGCTGGCGCTGTATATGGTGGTCCCCGGCTGGGCTATCTTCGCCAGTACCGATCCGTTAAAAAGAATGGCGCCGCCGTGGCCTTGGCGTTTCATTTGCGCCACTTCTGCCTGCAGGCAGAAAAAGGCGGCCTTGAGGTTGGTGTCCACCACGTTATCCCACACGGCTTCATTCAGGGTTTCGATGGGGCCGCCGCCGGACACGCCGGCGTTATTGAACGCGCAGTCCAGCCTGCCGTATTCGTCCACCACCCGGGCGATTATCTCCGGGATGGCAGCGGTTTGGTTCAGATCGGCCTGGATAAACAGCGCGCTGCCGCCGGCGTGTTCTATTTCCGCCACCACGTCGCGTCCGGCCTGTTCCTGCCGGCCGGTGAGGGCTACCTTTGCTCCTTCGCGGGCGAACAGGATAGCGCTCGCCCGGCCGATACCCGAGGTGCCGCCTGTGACCAGCACGACTTTATTCTTTAACAGTTCCATGGGTTTCCTTTATGGCTGAAGATGTGCCGGCGCGACGGCGCCGGCTTAAAGATGATGACAATTTAGATTACTAATATAATCTAAATTATATTATTACTAACATCTAAATTGTCAATAGAAGGATTTCAGGGGTAAGGTTGATGCGACAGCGGCCGGGTTTCCTGTTGGTCCATTCTTCAATCGATTGGTGGTGAATCCCCTTTTTTGCACTCGATCAGTGCCGCGTGGGGCTGACGCGCGTAAGGCAATAAAAAGTTTATTTCCTGTTTCCGCGTTATCCGTGAGGGTATGTGGAGCGGGCGCCATGCAATGTCCTTGAAACCGGACCGGGTCAAGGTTTCATTCAGCGTATCTTGGGACCAATAATAAGCATCAATACGTTCATCATAGGGAGGATGGCATATATGGAGTTGTACTTTGCTTCCGTCGCGTCTGGGCTGTTGTTCAATCAGTCTGAATCCATAAGGCCGGTAATATTCGGCATCGGGATGAAATTGAGGATGAATCGGTTGGGTTATAAGACGCCCGCCTGGTTTAAGCACGTCGAACATGGCCTGGCACATGGAAAAAAGCGTCGGCGCGTCGGGAGCATAGGGAAAGACATAAATAGCCAGCACAATATCGAATTCAGCCTTGTGCGACGCCTCCAGTGAAGAGGTATAGGTTATGCCACTTTGTTCCTTTTCCTCACGCCGCCGGGCATAATTCAACATTCCTTCAGAAATATCATAGCCCGTCACGTCGGCAGCGCCTTTGGTCTTCAGCAGGCGACTGTAAAATCCCGGACCACAGCCAAAATCAAGTATTTTCAGCCGGGTGATATCCCCCAGACAGGCTTCCAACGCCGGAAGCTCCAAATCTTTACGGTAAGGCCAATGTGCTGCTTCCTCGTAAAGCTCGGCATAGCGATCGAAGGTTGTTTGGTCGAAGGTTTCCGGCACGGGCGTCGTTTCAGACAGTGACGTTCTGCGCCGGGAATTTTTATCGTTCATAAAGCCTCCATTTATGACAAGGGAAGAGATGAAACATTTTCCATATTGTTCTGCTGGCGTGGCGCGCCATCATATCGATATTGATTTCATTCCAGGAATCCGATTTTTTTCATATACGATAAATAGCGGGCCAAAAGCACTCTGTCCGTTTGAGTAAATTTCGGCGCATCATTTCCCGCCAGCGCCGCCTGGGTTTGACCGGTATCATAACGGGGTAAATTTTTGAAGGTTTCCCACACCGTCAAATTGTCATAGACCTCTTCGGACAACATCGGCAGCAAAGGCATAAGAGGATTCGAATATAAGTCAGGATCGTCATATAAACGCTGGATCCATTGTTTATAAGGCAATGGGGACAGCGAATAACCGCATTGTTCGAACAGTTCAAAAAAAGCATTAAAACTGATTGATTGGTCCTCATCCGGAGGAATGAGATGATAAATGTGCCCCAGCCTTCGATTATCAGAGGCAATGGCAAGCAATACGGCACACACGTAATCTACCGTGACAAATTCTTTGCGGTCTCCGGGCAACAAAGGATATGCGCCGGTATTAATGCAGCCTTTGATAAGACGGCCCATAAAATCATCAGGATTGCCCGCGCCGGTCTTGCTATCGGCCATCATAAAACCCGGGCGATATATGGCTAATGGAACACCCCGTTCTCTTGCCTGACATAAAAGGCGCTCAGCCACCCATTTGCTCTGGATGTAACCCAGGGTATATTCCATCCCGGCCAGGTAGGGTGAGATATCGTCTTCTTCAAACAGGCGGTCCACCGGGAATAACAGTCCGGCCGGACCGGTTACCGCGATGGTGGAGATGTAATGCAGCGGCTTGGCTGTGGTCGCTACCGCCAGGCGCAATATATTGATAACGCCGGTTACGTTGGCTTGCCGGTGGGATTGATAAGACTCGATAAAACTTATATGCGAGGCTGTATGAAAAATGATGTCGCACTCCGCAGCCAACCGGCGATATTGTTCCCTATCCAATCCCAGCCGCGGTCGTCCTATATCCCCCGCGAGTGCCGTGATACGCTGGCTGAATGCCTGATTCCACAGGCCGTATTGCGTCAAATTTTGCTGAATACGCAGCATGGCCTTTTCATTGTCCCCGGCGCGTACCAGGCAAAAAACCTGGCGAACCTCAGGACGCAACAGCAAATCACGCAGGACGAAAGCGCCCGTATAACCTGTTGCGCCGGTAAGAAATACCCGGCCGGCGTCAGAATCGAGCCATTCTCGGGGAGGTGAGGGTAAAGGGGCGATGTCTTGCGGCAAACGACTGTCCAGCAGCAAAATAGTGCAGATATCATTTGTTTTATCAGCAGGCTGTGTAAGCAGGCCTATAAGATTGCGCGGCGTCTGGGCATCATAAAGGGCTTGGATGGACAGCCGCACTGCGAAGCGCCGTTTAATCTCCAGCACCAGCCGGGCCGCCTGCAATGACGTGCCGCCCAAGAGAAAAAATTCATCCTCAAGCGTGGCGTGCCGGACATCAAGCACCCGTTGCCAGATGTTCAGCAGCGCGGATTCTACCTCTCCCGCCGGTTCTGCAGATGCGGGCGCCGTTTCTTGAGAATCCGCCAGCGCGGCGCGATCGGCCTTACCGTTTTCATTTAACGGAATTGACCCAACGACATGCAGCCGCGGTAGCATGTAGGCGGGCAATCGCTGCTTCAGCCAATGCGACAGGAAAGCGTGATTGAAATTCACCGGGCTGACGGGAACCACAAAGGCTGCCAGATAGCTCTCCGCCCCCGGTTTTTTCACTACGCAAGCCACCGCCGCCAGCAGTAAGCCGCTTTTCAACAGCTGCGTTTCAATGTCCTCAACTTCTATACGGTACCCTTGCAGCTTAATTTGATTGTCGCGTCTGCCTGCATACATAATGGCGCCATCGCGCCGGCGCCGGCCCAAATCGCCGCTTGCATAGAGCCGCGTGGGCAGGTCGTTTTCGCCAAGCTGCGCCAATACGAATTTTTGCCCGGTTAATTCCGGTTGATTGACATACCCCCTGGCCAGACCGTCGCCGCCGATATAAATTTCCCCGGTCGCATCCTCTGCCACAGGGTGTTTGTCATTATCCAGTATATAAACTTCAGTATTGTTAATCGGTTTTCCGATGGGTATTTCATCCGTGGATAAATCGGCAGCCGCGATAGTGTGGTAAAGCGTGATTGTCGTGCCTTCCGTGGGCCCATAGGCATTCACTATATGATTTGGCCATTCATCGGCAGGGATCATTTTCAGTACATGGGGATTAAAGGTTTCCCCTCCCACCAGTAGATAATTCAATGAACGAAAGGCATGCGGGCAACGCGGCGCCATGAAATTGAATAGTGAGGTTGTCATCAGCATAAAACTGATTGCCTGGTTTTCAAGGACGGCTTCGAGCAGCATCGGGTCAAGCAGCGTTTCTTTGGCAATCAGCACCAGCGAGGCGCCGTTCAGTAACGCGCCCCACACTTCGATCAAGGATGCGTCAAAGGTCGGGTTAGCAATGCAGGCAACGCGGTCGTCGCGGCCGATCTGCATAAAACAGGTGTTCACCACCAGCCGTATGATGCCGCCGGCCTCGATTTCTACGCCCTTGGGCCGCCCGGTGGTACCGGAAGTAAACAGAACGTGGCTGCGGTGTTTTACTCCCGTTTCCGGCAGGGTAATGTCCTCCGGCTGCGCTCCGGGAAGAGAGGCAAGCTTGATGAACCGGGTGGACAACGGCCGCTGTTCAAATGCGGCTTCCGTAACGGTCAGTCTGGCGTGGACTTCCTGGAGCATCATATTAAGCCGATTGTCTGGTAACGCCGGATTCAAGGGAACACAGGTTCCGCCGGCTAACAGTACCGCCAACTCGCAAATAATATATTCTGACCCAGGCAACAGTAATATTGCCACCGGCTCTTCATTTGTAATGCCAACCCGCAGCAAAGAGGCCGCCCCTGACTTAGCCCGTTCCATCACCTGAGCGTAACTTAGCGTCCGCTCCGATGAGATAATGGCGGCATGATCCGGATAGCGTTCAGCCTGCTGCAGAAAAAGGGCCGTCAATCCCGGCTCGATGTGTTCTTTTGAGGGGAAAAATTCGTTATCGACATTCAGGTTATGCTGATTCATTTTGATTTATCCCTGATAGATAGATGATTTTGACGCGAGACTATTAAAATATTTCACAAAATCAGTTATCTAGCGATTCTGGATTGTTCGATAAGATATAGCCGATCGGCCTTGCCGCTAGACGTTAAAGGAATCCTGTCAACAATCTGTAACCGGGGCAACATATAGTCGGGAAGGCGTTGTTTCAATTCATTCATCAATTGGCTAACGGAGAAATTTTCTGCAGCCTTGGGGACAATAAATGCCATTAAATAACCTTCTTCCCCATCTTGGTGTATTCCGCAGACAATGGCGGCTTGCAACATTCCGCTATCCATAAGCTGAACTTCGATTTCTTCAGCCTCGATTCGGTATCCCTGTAATTTGATTATGTTATTTTTTCGGCCTGTAAACATGAAATCGCCATTGGCTTTCTTCCATCCTAAATCGCCGGTTTTATACAGCCGTCTAGCATTGCTATCGCCGTTAAGCTTTACATATATAAATTTCTCCGCTGTTAAATCCGGCTGATTATAATAACCGCGGGACAAGCCGTCCCCACCTATGCAAATTTCGCCAATGACGCCCTCTGAGGTCGGCTGAAGCCGATCGTCCAGAATAAATATATAAGTATTATCAATGGGTTGACCAATAGGGACGTTCCCAGTGTTTATGTCGTCGGCGACAATAGGGTGATAAAGGGTAAAGGTCGTATCTTCCGTCGTGCCATAGACATGATAGATATGCTTCGGACGTTCAATGGCGGGCAGTAAACCATAGGCCTTGAGGTTAAACATTTCCCCGCCAATCATCAAATAATTCAGAGTGCGAAAAGCGGTGGGGCACTGGCTGACAATAAAGTTGAATAAAGAAGGTGTAATCATCAAGATGCTGACATTATTACAGAACATCAGATCGGCCAGCATGTCAGGATCAAGCAATATATGCCGGGGGATGATGACTATCGCTGCTCCATTTAGCAGTGCCCCCCAAATTTCCAATAAACTGGCATCAAAGTCGGGACTGGATATATTACCAAAACGATCATCAATGCTGAGATCGAGATAACAGGTATTGACAACCAATCGCATTATACCGCGCGCCTCGACTTCCACGGCTTTGGGCCTTCCTGTGGATCCCGAGGTGAAAAAAATATGAGTACGATGGTCTGGTTTCATCTTCACACCGGGCAATTCTACATTTACCGGCGCCAGGGGCTGGCCAGCGTCAAGAGAGATAAACTGCGTATGCAGCGCTCGCGTCGCCGTGAATGCATCGGCAAAAGTGAAGCGAACCTCCACTTCCGCTAACATGAAATTCAGCCTTTCGTCAGGGGCAGATACATTAAGAGGCACGCAGGTTCCCCCTGCCAGCAAAACGGCGACCTGACAGATAATCTGTTCAATACCGGCATTAAACAAAATACCTACAGGTGTTTCATCTTTCACACCAAGTTGTAGAAGATAATGGGCCAATTGCTTCGCCCGTTTTGCCAGCTCATCATAGCTTATTCTCTCTTCGCCAGTAATAATGGCGGGATATTCAGGATAGCGGTCAGCATAATCCAGAAAAAGGGTGATTAACGCTGCGGAGCTGAAATCCTTTGTTGTCGGGTTAGAGGCGGTTAATGAATTATTCATATAAGATGATCTCCAATTTTCATGATTTTTCTGATAATAAATAACCCTCAATCATCCTATGGAAAATATAAATGATAACGATTTTTTCGGAATTTAATGAGTTAAGATGTTACTTTGTGCAGAGTTTATTAAGCTAACGTCTACATCTAATTTTTTATCCTCTTTTGTTGCTAACCAGCCTTCAATATCCAATAACCACCATTTTTCAATGTGTAAATCATAAAACCGATGTGTACCTTTACCTCGGAATTCATTCAATGGCAACATCCATTGCTGCCGTTCAGCTTCTTGGGGGAAATTCTTTACAGAGAAATAGTTATACGTCTCCTCGCTTTCTTCGAACGGAATTTCGCGCGCCGCGCCGGTGAATTGCGCACCGTCCAAGCCGACCTGGGATATATTTTGTAGATCAGCGCGAAACAGACTGCCGCTGACATGAGGATTTAGCCGGATATCCTGTGAGTGCCGGGCTGTTTGCATTGAAGACCAGATAATACGTAACGGAGAAAAAGCAGTAACAAAATTCAGCGTTGACGACCATGGCGCGCCATAATCAGAACGACTGGCCAAGGAAAAAAAATGGGCAGTTTCTAATAAATATAAACTTCTTTCTAAAGATGTCATATTAATCTCATTAATTTGTTGTAGAGTGGGACATAACCGGTGGGAATATTTTCCAAAAGTGAACAATAACAAATCGATAAAATTATTAGATTTTAATAATGTTTTTTGTAATGAATAGAATGAGTGCTGCTTATAAACAAGCAATCTCATGGTTAAATGAGTATAGGCTTACCATTCTCCCTTCATGTGATTTCCATCATAAAAAAGCAGATTACCGACGTTATGCTAAATATGATCAATTGGGCGCGGCGGGTTGGCGGCAACGTCAAGGCCGCTATACAGCGGCGAGGCCGTTATGCGAAGTAATCCAAGGGCGAAAAAACGCGCGGAACCATGATGCAGGTCATCTTTCGGCTATGGCAGCGGCGCTGGAAAACGGATAATATGCATTTAAAATACATTTTAAAACTTAAACAAAATGCATAAAAAAAACCAAATTATCAACCTTCCCGCCGGCTATTTCGGCATGGTGCTGGGCATCATCGGCATGGGCTTTGCCTGGCGCTATGCGGCGACCATCTGGCCGGTCAGTGCGGCCATCGGCGAAGCACTGGTGGCGTTGGCGACGTTGATTTGGCTGGCGTTGTCGCTGACGTTTATCACCAGACTGGTGAAATATCCCCATACGGTCATGGCTGAGATTCACCATCCCCTGATGAGCAGCTACGTCAGTTTGTTTCCGGCCACGACCATGCTGGTCTCCATCGGGGCAGCGCCTTATCTGCGGCCGCTGGCGGTGGGACTGTTCCTCTTCGGCGCATCTTTGCAATTGCTGTACGCCGCCTGGAAAACCGCCGGGCTATGGCGCGGCAGCCACCCGGAAACCGCCACCACCCCCGGCCTCTATCTGCCGACGGTGGCCAATAACTTTATCAGCGCCATGGCGTGCGGCGCATTGGGTTATCACGATCTGGGATTTCTGTTTTTAGGCGCCGGGGTGTTCTCATGGTTAAGCCTTGAACCGGTCATACTGCAGCGGATGCGCACTGCCGGCGAGCTGCCGCCGGCAGTGCGGCCCTCGCTGGGCATCCAGCTGGCGCCGGCGCTGGTGGCCTGCAGCGCCTATTTGAGCGTTGACGGCGGCCAGACCGATGTCTTCGCCAAAATGCTGTTCGGCTACGGCCTTCTGCAACTGCTGTTTATGCTGCGATTGATTCCCTGGTATGCGGCGCAGCCGTTCAACGTTTCTTTCTGGAGTTTCTCCTTTGGCGTCTCCGCACTGGCAAACACCGCGCTGCGCCTCGGCCATGGCGGCAATGACGGCCTGTTCAACGCCATCGCCTTGCCGCTGTTCCTGTTTAGCAATGCCATTATCGGCCTGCTGCTGGCGCGTACGGTTATCCTGCTATTACAGGGGAAGCTGATTATGCGGGCGGAGCTCAGCGGCGGCGGCCCGGACGTGACCGTTAGATAAATGCGCCGCGAGCGTCAATGGGCAATATCTCGCCATCATACTGCGCATTGCGCAGCACATAATGATTAAACATCGCCATCACCGCGCAGGAATGGTTCGGGAAAATCCGCATCAAACTGCCCAGCGGCGGCGGCGTTCCGTGATGAGGAATAAATCCGTGCTCTTCAGATAATTTTTCCACCTGATAGTGCTGATGATTATCGGCATTGACGGCCACGCCCCAGCCGCTGGCGCCGGTGCCGTGTGGACCCCGGTCGGAGCTGAGCGCTTTCGACCCCGCATCGATTATTGCATACCGATCGTTTACCGCCACCACCCGCGTTACCACCGTCATCGCCAAATCACCGGCCTGGCACAGGCCAAGACGCAGGGCGGTGAGATCAAGCAGGGCATAGTTTCCCGGACGCTGCTCATCAATGCCCTCCGCCAGCGGGGCGCCGAGGGCGGTGGGCGTGGCACCCACCGAGAGCGCGCAGCGGGTAAAGCCCGCCTGCCGCAAAAGAGCGCCTAACGTTTTCAGCTGCTGCGCCTCCTGTGCGGCAATGGCGGCTATTTGCTCGCCGGTGTGCGCCCCATAGGCATGGCCGGCATGGGCCACCAGCCCGGCGAACCGCAGTCCTTGCCGCTCGATATGCCGCGCCAGCGCAATGGCGAGCGGGCTATCCGTGGCCGGGATGCCCACCCGTCCGAGGCCGACATCCACTTTGATGTAGACCGGCAGCCGTTCGCACCGCTGCCGGCGGGCCGCGCCGGCAATGGCATCGATGGCCATTAGGTCGGCGGCGATACAGGAAACGCGGGCCTGATGCAGCTGCGCTTCCAGCAGCAGCTCCCGCAGGCTTTCCGCTTCCACCACCGGATACGCCAGCAAAAGGTCGACTATGCCGCCGCGGATAAACGCCACGCCTTCGCTGGGTTTCGATACCGTGATGCCCACCGCCCCCAGCGCCATCTGACGGCGGGCAATCGCGACGCTTTTATGGGTTTTGACATGAGGGCGCAGTCCGACGCCGGCCTTATCGGCTTTTTGCTGCATCCGCTGCAGATTACGCTCCAGACGCTGCGCATCAATTTCGATATATGGTGTCAGTCGGTCGTGGCGAAACGGCCGGCTAAATCCCTGATCCATTATTTTCTCCCGGTGTTAAGCATCTATAGCAATAAAGTGGCCCGGCGCAATCTCTTTCATACTCTGCGCTTGCATCTGATGGTCCAGTGCGCGGATCGGGCTTTTCAGTTCGGTGGCGCCGCTAAAGCGGTTGGTCCGCTGATGGCCGGGGTCCGCTACCGGCACCGCCGCTATCAATCGTTGAGTATAGGGATGGCCGGGTCGGGCGAAGACCGACGCTTTCGGACCGATTTCCACAATGCGGCCCATTTGCATCACCGCCACGCGATGCGCTACCCGTTCCACCACCGCCATATCGTGTGAAATAAACAGCCAGGCGATGCCGAGCTCCGCCTGCAGTTCCAGCATCAGATTAACCACCTGGGCCTGTATTGATACATCCAGCGCGGAAACCGCCTCGTCGGCGACAATCAGCCTGGGGCGAAGCGACAGGGCGCGGGCGATACACAAACGCTGCCGCTGGCCGCCGGAAAACTCATGGGGAAAACGGCGGCTCATTTCCGGCGCCAGCCCGACGCGACGAAACAGTTCGCTGACCTGGGCGTCACGCTCGGCGGTGCTGCCCACCCGGTGGATATCCATCGGCTCGCGCACCTGGCTGCCGGCATCAAGACGAGGGTTGAGGGAAGCCAAGGGATCTTGAAAGACCATTTGCACCAGTTTGCGCACCGGTTGCATACCGTGGCGGTCCAG
This sequence comes from Sodalis sp. RH15, assembly GCF_047324255.1. NCBI lineage: Bacteria > Pseudomonadati > Pseudomonadota > Gammaproteobacteria > Enterobacterales > Bruguierivoracaceae > Sodalis > Sodalis sp. RH15. The sequence goes on along the minus strand of NZ_CP178738.1, from coordinate 3,932,389 downwards.
CCGCGTCACCTCATATCCATCCAGCCAGATATCCCCCGCCGCGGGCTTCTCCAGCCCGATAAGCGAACGGCCGGTGGTAGATTTGCCACAGCCGGATTCACCCACCAGGGCCAGCGTTTCCCCCGGATAGATGACAAATGAGACGCCTTCCACGGCATGTACGCGGCCGGTTAACCTGCGCAATAAACCTTCGCGTACGTCGTAGCGTACGTGCAGATCTTTCACCTCCAGCAGCGGCTGGGGGGGCCGGGGGGAAGGCATTGGCCCGCTTGCGACTATCGGCGGCGTTTCGTCTTCATCTTCCCCCAGCAAACGGAACCGTACCGGACCCTCGGCGCCCCGGCTTTCCCCCAGGCGCGGCACCGCGCGCATCAGCGCCCGGGTATAGGCATGCTGCGGCGCGGCAAACAGCCCGCGCACCGTATTTTGTTCAACCATTCTTCCCTGTTGCATCACGATCACCCGGTCGGCCATTTCCGCCACCACGCCCATGTCGTGGGTAATCAGGATGATGGACGTATGGAATTCGCGCTTCAGTTCCCGCAGCAGTTCCAGTACCTCCGCCTGGATAGTGACATCCAGCGCGGTGGTCGGCTCATCGGCGATGAGAATTTGCGGCCGGCATGCCAGCGCCATGGCGATCATTACCCGCTGTCGCATGCCCCCGGACATTTCATGGGGATACTGGCGAAAGCGCCGCTGCGGATCGTTGATGCGCACGCGATCCAGCATGGCTAAGGCCCGCTCTTTCGCCTGCGCCGGCGACAGCTTCTGGTGGACGATAATTGTCTCGGTCAGCTGCAGTCCGATGCTCAGCACGGGATTGAGGGAGGTCATCGGCTCCTGGAAAATCATTGAAATTTGCGCCCCGCGCACCTGGTTGATCTGCCTTTCATTCATGCACAGCAGATCCTGGCCGTTGAACCGCGCTTCGCCGGCGCGAATAAAGGTACTGTGCTTGGGCAGGAGCTGCATGAGAGACATCATCGACACGCTTTTTCCCGAGCCGGATTCACCGACGATGGCCAGCGTTTCACCGGCATGCAGCGTAAAGCTCAGTCCTTCAACCATCGCCGGTTTCAGCGGGTCGGCGCTAAAGGCGATAGTCAGGTCGTTGACGCTGAGCAAGGGTTGTAGAGAAGGGTTCATTATCTTTCCTTATCCCTGGCGCTGGCTGGGGTCGAGCGCTTCACGAATACCGTCGCCGAGCAGGTTGAAACCCAGCACGGTGATGACGATGGAGAGGCCGGGAATGATGCAAATCCAGGGTGCGCGGGTAATGTAGTCGCGTCCCTGGGATAACATCAGCCCCCATTCCGGCAGCGGCGGCTGAGCCCCCAATCCCAGGAATGACAGCCCGGCCGCCGCCAGCATGGCCGTGGACATGCCCAGCGTCGCCACCACAATCAGCGGCGGCAATACGTTGGGCAGCAGGTGACGGAAAATCAGCCGCAGATGGCCGGCCCCCGCCGCAACGGCCGCTTCAAAATAGGGACGGTTCTTTTCAATAAGCACCTGTGAATAGGTAATACGCACATAAAAAGGAATAGCCGCGATACCGACGGCAATCATGGCGTTTTGCAGCGTCGGCCCCAGCACCGCCACCGCCGACAGGGCAATCAATACCTCGGTGAACGAGAACAGTACGTCGTTGCCGCGCATGATGATGCGTTCGAGCCAGCCGCCGGCGTAGCCCGCCAGCAGGCCGAGCAACAGTCCGGACAGCGCTGAAATGCCAACGGAAATCGCGCCGATCATCAGCGTCAGCCGCGAGCCGTAAATGACGCGGCTGAACATATCGCGGCCGAATTCATCGGTACCGAACGGGTATGCCGCGCAAGGGGGCACCAGGCGCCGTCCGGCGCCCATGCGATCCGGCGCATAGGGCGCCAGCAGCGGCGCGAAAATCGCCATCAGGATAAGCACCGTGATGATGGCCAGTCCCACCAGGGCCATTCGGTTATGCCGCACGCCATGGGCAATACGCCATAACGCGCCATTGCCGGCTTTCAGCGGTGAACGGCCGATATCACTGGTTATCTGCACACTCATGTTGCGTTCCTCAATGTACTTTTATGCGCGGGTCGAGCCAGGCGTAGAGGATGTCGAGCAGCAGCGACACCACCGCCACAATCAGGGCGAATATCAGGATAAAGCCCTGGATCAGCGGATAGTCGCGCTGAAAGATGGCCTGGACCGCAAGGCGGCCGAGCCCGTTCCAGCTAAACACGTTTTCGATGATCACCGCGCCGCCCATCAGGTAGGTGAACTGCATGCCCATCATGGTCACGATGGGGATCAGGCCGGCGCGCAGCGCATGGCGATACAGCACCAGCGTGCGCGGCAAGCCTTTGGCCCGCGCGGTGCGAATAAAGTCCTGGCTGAAGATTTCAATCATGGAGGAGCGCGTCAGCCGGGCAATGATCGCCGCATTGGTGACCCCCAGCGTCAGGGCCGGCAGAATCAGCCCCTGGATGCCGGTACCGGCCACCGGCAATAGCCCCCATTTAACCGAGAACAGCAGTATCAGCATCAGCCCGAGCCAGAAGTGGGGCAGCGAGACGCCGAGGATCGCCGTGACCATCAGGCCGGAATCAAACCAGCTGCCGCGTTTATAGGCGGCGATAAAACCACAGCTCATGCCGATCACCAGCGCTATCAGCATGGCGGTACAGGTCAGGGCCAGGGTGTAGGGCAGGCAGATCAGCAACAGCTTCAGCACCGGCTGCTGGCCGCGAATGGTGACGCCCATGTCCCCATGCAACAGCTTGATAATATACATAAAATATTGCCGGTAAATGGGCAGGTCCAGACCGAAGTTATGGCGGATTTCCTCAATCTGCGCCGGCGTGACGCCTTGTGACTGGGCAAACATGGTACGTACCGGATCGCCGGGCACCAGGTGAATCAGCAGCACCGCGGCAATGGTGGCGACCCATACGGTGAGGAGCGCGGCGAGGCTGCGGCGGGCGATAAACTGAAGCATAGTGATTTCCTGCAAAGCGGGAACGAATGTTCCCTTCCCCCGTGAGGGGGAAAGGGGGCCAACTATTGCACCGTCACATCATTGAAGATCGGGCGGTTGAACACGCTGACCTTAAAGCCGTGCACTTCATTGCGCACCGCGTACAGCCAGTTCCAGCCAGGCGTATACAGCGGCACCTGCACGGCGTGCTTGAGCAGATAGCTTTGGGCGTCCCGCACCACCTGCAGCCGGGCGTTGGGATCGATGGTGGTGCGGGTCTTATCCAGGATGGCATCCAGTTCCGGCGTCTGGTAGCCGGAGTAGGCCCCCGGCGAATGCCACAGGTTGTAAAGGATATCCGGGTCATACCATGACCAGCCCATCATGTTGAACGAGCCCTTGCCGGTTTTCATCTCGTTTTCCTGCTTGACGCGGGCGTTGAGCGTACCGATATCCATCAGTTCGATGTTGGCCTTGATCCCCACCTGCTGCAGTTGGTTCTGGAATACCTGCAGTATTTTCTCGCGGTTATCATCAGGCCAGGTCATGACAGTGACGTCCAGCGGCTTGTCCGGGCCGTAACCCGCTTCCTTCAGCAGCGCCTTGGCTTTCTCCGGGTCATACTTGTATCCCTGGGTGGCGCACCAGGACTCATCGTTGCCGAACACTCCCGGTCCCACCGCGCAGTGTTCCCGTTTTGCCACGTCGCCGAACACGATATCGATGGCGGCATCGGGATCGACGGCATAGGCCACCGCCTGGCGTAGGCGTTCGTCGTTGAACGGCGGACGGCTGGTGGTAAACTCGAAGAAAATGGTGGCGCCGGTTTTGTCAGCGGACAGCAGCTTCATTTTCGGTGAGCTGCGTACCGTGTCAACGTTATCCAACGGCGGCGTGGCAATCTGCACCTCGCCGGTTTCCAGTGCCGCCAGACGCGTTTGCGCTTCCGGCATGCGGCGGATAATCAGCTCGTCAAGCTTCGGCGGCCCGGGATTGGCGGCCGGACGACCGTAGTTTTTGAAGTGCGGATTGGGTACCAGCACCATGCGATCGCCCTTGACCCAGGATTTGACCATAAACGGCCCGGACCCGATGGCCTTGCTGGAGCCAAAGTCTTTACCCAGCGCTTTGTTGCTGTCGCACAGAATGGAAGAGAAGGGCTCGCCCATAAAAGCCAGAAAGGCGCTGAACGGGCTGGAGAGGGTAAATTTCACCGTCAGCGGATCCACTACCGTCACCGCCGTGACCGGGCCGAAACCGGCCTTCATAACGCTCGGATTTTGTTTATCAAAGGCGCGATCCAGGGTGTATTTCACATCGGTGGCATCAAGGGGCGTGCCGTCGCTGCACTGTATGCCCGGATTAAGATGAAAGGTATATTCCTTCCCGTCCGGCGTCACCTCCCAGCTTTTCGCCAGATTGGGCACCACCTTGCCGTTGCCGTCAAATTGCAGCAGAGAGTCATAAATCAGATCGAATGTTGCCCAGGATTCCCAGGTCGTGGTGCGGTGCGGGTCGAGGGAGTCGGCGTCAACGCCCATTGCCCAAACCAGTTTTCCCGCCGCTTCCGCCGGCAGGCTTCCCAGCGCCGGCAGCAGTGCCGTTGCCAGCAAGGTGCGACGCATAATCGTTGTCAAGGACGTTGAAGGCATAAAAAAACTCCCGAAAAGTTAACGATGAGAAGTAACCGGCATTTCATCGGCGAACAGCCGTGAAGTCCGATCGGTGGTGAGCAGCAGCCGCCGGCGTCCGTTCTCCATGAAAAGGCGCACCGTGGGCCGGTAATCACCGTCCGGATTGATGGCCGGGGCGGCGATCAGTACCTCCTCCGTCAATGGCGTCAGGTGAAAGCGGCTGCTGCCCAGCGGGCCGGACAGGGTTAACAGCAACTGCTGATTTTCCAGGCTTATACGCCAAACGCTTTTCAGCGCCGGCTGATAAAATGTCCCGGTATAAGGGTGAAGGTCGGCAGGATGGAACGCGGGCAGCCGGACGAATTCCACCGGCTGAGGTCCGTCGGTTCCCGCCAGCGCGTCCCCAGCCGGCGCCAACTGTAGATGCAGCATCGGCCAGTAAGGGCGGAAGCCATCGGGCCGGTGCCGCTCAAGGGGCGTGCGCGTCATGGCGCTTTCCAGTTCGGCCGAGGCATTCACGCCGAGCACGCGGCTCTCTTCCCGGCTGTAGTAGTATCCCGGCAGCGGATCCGGGGCGGGCAGGCGCGGCGCCAGCGCGTCCGGGAACAGTGCGTCCGCCAGCTGGCGGCCCAGCAGGAACGGATTGATTTCGGTGGTATTGGCCAGCAGCACCAGGGTGGTGTCGATATCCGGGAACCAGGCGATTTCGGCAAATACGCCGGGAAGCTGTCCGTGGTGTCCGAAAGAATTCAAGCCCCGGTAGGGCATCACGGTAAAGCCCAGGCCATACAGGGAAGGGGTGTTGTCCCGATAGGGACGGGCCTGGGTCATCTTTGCGAACAGCCCGGCGTGCGGCGACGCGGGATCGGCAACATAGCGTGCCCACTTCAGCAGATCGTCCACCGTGGAGATCATGCCGCCGGCGCCTTCCAGCGGTATCGACCAGCGCCCTTGCACGGGTATCCCATCCGTCACCACATAGGGTACCGCGCGTTCCGCCAGCCACGGCGTGTCGCTGCGGGCCAGGCTTGTCTGCGCCATGCCCAGCGGTTTTAGAATGCGCCGCCGCAGAATATCCTCCAGCCGATCCTGCTCCAGCGCCTCCACCACCTGGGTCAGGAGTTTGAAACCGGTGTTGGAGTAGGCGAAACGGGTGCCGGGTTCGAAGTTCAGTTCCGCCGTTGAACAGATAAGCGCCTGGCTTTCCTCATCGCTGGCGGGATCGCTGAAATTGCCCCCCGACAGCAGGCGCAGCTCCAGAAAGTCGCGCACGCCGCTTTGATTGGACATCAGGTCACGCAGCGTTACCGGTACGCCATAGTCGGGCAGTGCCGGTATATAGCGGCGCACCGGATCATCAATAGAGAGTTGGCCCTCGGCTTCCAGCATCATCGCCAGCGTGACGGTAAACTGTTTGCTAAGGGAGGCGATGCGCATCGGAACCTCCGGCGCGTTGGGCCGATGATTGCCGATATCCGCCAACCCATAGCCTTTGCGCAGCAGCACAGTGTCCCCTTGTACGATTCCCACGCTCATGCCGGGCATGCCCGGACGCTGAAAACGGCCCAGCACGCTGTCCGCCGCGCCCTCGATATCCTCTACCAGCGGGTTCATATCGCATCCCCGCCGGCAAAGGGATCGGCAACCTGCGGCCACAGCGGACGGCCGGCTTTCGGCAGGGCGATGTGCCTGAAATCCGGTGAAGCGGTACCCGGCGCGCTGACGTATATCACCCGGTCGGCCACCGGCGCGAAACCGGCATAAAAGTGCTGGGCGGATTTCACCACCACGACCCGGTAGTCCTCCAGGCGGATACCGAACTGGGTATAGGCGTCGGGATGAAAGGTTTGGGTGCGCACGGTGTTGATGACGATATGCGGGCCGCCGGCATCCAGCAGCACCGCATCGCCCATCGGCTGCCGTCCGGCGCCGAAGGTGACGCCGGCATTTTCCACCACGCGCAGCACCCGGACGGTTAAGTCAACGGGATTGCCCGACTGCGGTCCGACCTTACCGCCGATACGCAGGGGCAATACCGCGCCTTCGCCCGCCTCCTGGCAAATGCGCACGGCCACCGGATCCCACAGGTTGCCAAACAGCACCCCCGCCGTTTTGGCGGCGAGCATGGCCTGCAGCAAAAAGGTGGAATCGCCGGCCGCGCCGCCGCCGGGGTTATCGGCGATATCGGCCACCACGCTGATGCCGTCAAGAGCGGGTAACTGCCCGCAGGCCTCGTCAACGGACAGCAGGCGGGGGTGGTAATTTTCCCGCAGCGCCAGAATGCGGTTTGCCAGCTCGCCGGCCATCTCCCCGGCCAGCCCGGCATCGCCATTGGTCACCGCCAGCGCCTGCGCGCCGACGTTGGGCACATCGGCCCAGGGGAAACCGTGGCAGAAACTCAGGGACAGCACATTGTCCCGCTGTTCGCCGGCGGACATCCAATCCACCACCGCGCGTACCGGCGCATCGGGGGTGCGCCAGACGCCCAGCATGCGACAATCCCGCAGCGCCATCACCGGCCTGATTTTTCCTTCAGCCGCCGCCCGGCAATGATTAAACAGTTCCACCGCCCGGTCGTTGACGTCGGTATGGGGATACTCTTTGTACAGGATTATCATAGTAGCCGCGGCGACCATCGCCGGATCGAGATGGCAATGCAGATCCAGCTCAACGCCTATGATGACCCGCGGGCCGACGATGTCGCGTACCGCCAGCAGCAGTTCTTTCTCGCAATCGTCGCAGTGGTCCGCCGCCATGGCGCCGTGCAGTTTTAGCAATACCCAATCCACCGGGCCGGCATTTTTCAAATCCGCTAAAACATCGTCCCGCAGGCGCTCCCAGACCTCTTGACGCGTCAGGCCGCCGGGCTGGGCAAAGGTCGTCAGGCTTTCCACCACGTCATCCTGGCGCCGCTGCGCCATTTCCCGCCAGATTCGCATGGGCTGCGCGAAATAGTGGGCTGACCGGCGGCTGCCATCCTGGCGCAGGTATAGCGTTTCATCAAAATTTTGCTGTCCGGTGGGCAGCGGCGAGAAGGTATTGGTCTCGGTGCCCAGCGCGGCGATAAATAATTTCATCTTTGACTCCAGCCATTTTTTTCACATCCTAGAGGTAATTTTTCTTTTAGTAAAAAAAGATTTTCTTATAGTAAAATATGAGCGTCTTCCGAGAAAATTAGATACACTTCCGCCAGAGCGCGGTAAGCGAGGCAGAGGTGAAAATGGCGAGGAACAAACAAGAAGATGCAACCGGGATGCCCAATGAGCTCGATTTTGGCGCGAGAATGAAAACCATGCGCCAGGAACGCGCCTGGACGCTGGAACAGTTGGCGGAAAAAAGCGGGTTGTCCATTTCAACCCTATCAAAAATCGAGAACGGCCAGGTTTCCGCGTCCTTCGATACCATTGTGAAAATTGCCCATGCGTATGATCTGACGTTTGGCGAGCTGTTTACCGAGCAGGCGCCGGCCAACTCTCCGTCCACCCTTCCGGTCGCGCCGATTTCAGGACGGCGCACCTTTACCCGTGCGGGAAAAGGGCTGACGTTCAATACCCCGAACTACAAATATAATGTGCACTCCTCTGAATTGACCCATAAGGGAATGATTCCGCTGATTATGCAGATCAGCGCCAGACAAGTGCCTCCGCGCAATGAATGGTCAAGCCATGAAGGGGAAGAATTTATCTATGTCACCCACGGCGTGACCGTGCTGTATACCGCCTGGTATGCGCCGCTGACGCTGGAAACCGGCGACAGCGCGTACATTGACAGCACCATGCCCCATGCCTTTATTTCCGCCAGCGACGAAGAAGCCACCATTTTGTCCATTTGCCTGACGCAGCGGCTGCATTTTAAAGAGGGCATGGTGGGAGTCCCGGCGGACTGAGCGATGCCATTGACGGCAAGGGGTTAAAGGCGCCAAGACATCGGCATCTATCGGCGCAGGGTTATAATGCTCTATCATGAGTTTCTGTTCATAAAGCTGATTTTCGAATCTCGCACCAGGAAACACGATTATGAGAGACCTGCCGCCCACCGCCACGCTGCGCGCCTTTGAGGTTGCGACACGGCACGCCACATTCACCGCCGCTGCAGAAGAACTGCATATCACCCAAAGCGCGGTCAGCCATCAGCTGAAAAATCTCGAAGAGCTTTGGGGGCTGCAGTTATTCCAGCGCGGCAAGTCATTGAGCCTGACGCCTGCCGGCGCGGCCCTCGCGCCTATCGTGCGTGAATTCTTCATGACTCTGGAGGCGACGCTCTCTGATCTGAGAGAGCAAAAGGGCAGGGTCCGGCTTAGGGTCAGTACGACCTACTCCTTCGCGCTGAAATGGCTGCTGCCCAGATTACCGGGCCTGTCCCGGCAGCACCCGGAAATTCTGGTCACGCTGGAAACCACTGACCAGGCCATTCATTTTTCAAGCGCGGAGTCGGACGTCGCGATCCGTTTCGGCAGCGGGAATTATCCGGCCCTGTATTCGGAATTCATGTTCAGGGAGCAGATTTTCCCGGTTGCCAGTCCTGATTTCCTGCGTCGCTTCGGCGCGCCGGGCAAACCCGCCGAACTCCTGCGCTACCCGCTGCTTACGCGTGACGGCGCGGATCTGGTGCCGAAATGGGAGGTTTGGTTTGGGCAAGTAGGCGTCGGCATCACCGCCCTCAAGGAAAGCGTCAGATACGCCGACACCAACATGACTATCGAGGCGGCGCTGTTGGGCCAGGGAATCGCGCTGGCGCGAAGCGGGCATGTGGAAGCCGAGATCGGCGACGGCAGCCTGGTCAGGCTGTTTGACGTGCCGTTCCCTTCTCCGGTCGCCTATTATTTTGTCTGTCCGAAAGGCATCGAATCCCAGTCCCACATCATCAGCTTTCGTCAATGGCTGCAGACGGAATCAAGCAAGGCCCGGCAAGACTATCGCTAATGCATGAGTAATTGCTCATGCTGAAATGAAGAGACTTCGCTTTAACAACGGCGCCGGGCTGCTTAGTATGGCGTATGCCTTTTGATATCATTTTACTGACGCTTTTTGCGGCGCTGTTGCATGCCGGCTGGAATGCGCTGCTGCGCGGCGGGGCCGACAGACTTTGGTCGATGACGATCATGTGTCTGGCGGTGGCCATCGTAAGCGTCGCCATAGCCCTGTTTCTGGCGCCTTTGGCCAAAGCCGGCTGGAGGTATGCGGTAGTTTCAGCGGTGCTGCACGTTGGCTATAACCTGTTTCTGGTCAGGAGCTATCAGGCGGGAGACCTCGGGCAAACCTATCCGATTGCGCGGGGTTCTTCCCCCATTTTAATCACCCTCGCGGCATCTGTTTTCGCCGGCGAGAGGATAGGGATGGGCGCCCTGCTTGGCATTGTTCTGGTATCGGTCGGCATTGTTTCCTTGGCCGTCAAAGGACGCAGGCTTGCGGTTCCCAGCCTGCCCTATGCCTTGGGAACCGGCTGTTTCATTGCCGCTTACAGCGTCACGGACGGCATCGGCGTACGTCTGTCCGGCGCACCCATAACCTATACGGTCTGGATGTGCGCCTTGTGGGGCATCTTGATGCCATCGGTATACATCGGCCTGCGCGGCGCGCGCAGTTTATTGACCTGGGGGCCCGGATTTATCATGGCCTTCATCGGCGGGCTGCTCTCTCTTCTGGCCTATGGCATCATCATCTATGCCATGTCCTGCGCGCCCATGGGCGCGGTGTCGGCATTGCGCGAAACCAGCGTATTGTTTGCAGCGTTGATCGGTTATTTTTTCCTGGGGGAGACGTTGACGGTTCGAAAGATGCTGGCGTGCGCGGTGATTGCCATCGGCACGATCCTCATCGGCTGACCGCTGTTGTGTGAAGCTATTGAATATCGAGGGCTGGCCCGAGCCGCACGGCGGTCAGGGCAGCAAATGACTATCAGAACAAGAGGATAAAATGATGTCGGAATATCCAACCGTCGCCCTGGTGGGGCCGGGGGCAATAGGCACCACCGTGGCGGCAGCGCTGCATGAGGCGGGGCGTACGCCGACGATTTGCGGCCGCACGGCGCACCAGCGCCTGGAGCTGCGCTTCGATGGCGGTCGTATCGTTGTCCCGGGGCCCGTGCTAAGCGATCCGGCCGAGATCAAACACCCGTTCGACCTGGTTTTCGTCGCGGTCAAGGCGACACAAACGGAGGCGGCGGCGCCGTGGCTTTCCGCACTGTGCGATGCGAAGACGGTTGTCTGCGTGCTGCAAAACGGCGTTGAGCAGAAAACGCAATTCGCGCCCTTCCTGTCCGGCGGCCCGGTGCTGCCCTCGGTGGTGTGGTTCCCCGCTCAACGTGAACCGGACGCATCGGTGTGGCTGCGCGCCGAAGCGCGCCTCACCTTGCCGGACACGCCGGCCACCGGCGTGGTGCTCGAGGCGTTGCGCGGTACGAGATGCACGGTTGATGTCGCGGCGGATTTCACGTCGGTTGCGTGGCGAAAGCTTTTACAGAACGCGGCGGCGGGTTTAATGGTGCTGACCGGCCGCCGTTCCGGCATGTTCGCCCGGGCCGATATTACCGCGCTGTCTATGGCCTACCTGCGGGAATGTCTGGCGGTTGCCCGTGCGGAGGGCGCCACATTGGGGGACGACGTGGCGCAGGAGATAGTCGATAAATTCCATCGCTCCCCGCCTGACCTGGGCACCTCCATCCTCGCCGACCGGCAAGCCGGCCGTCCTCTGGAGTGGGACTGCCGGAACGGGGTCGTGCAGCGATGCGGCCGATCCCGCGGTATCCCGACGCCCATAAGCGATTTGATCGTGCCGCTGTTGGCGGCCGCCAGCGACGGACCCGGCTGAGATTTCCCCCTGCGGTTATATTCTCGTGGCCAGCGATGGCCTATCGGTGCCTTGTGCCGGCGGCTATCGCTATGATATTCATACAATAATAATTTATTACACTTTTTAGTAAATCCTTTCGAAATATCTTAAGAAAAATAATTATCATTAGCATTCTCATTAGACACCTTAAAAAATTTCTCATGGCTAACTTTATGTCTCTTTGTGTCTCTTTAAGGCAGGGAAAAAGGCGCCGTTCTATGCGCGTCGGTTATCAAAATGCGTTCACCGTTTCATTGCTGGCGCTGGCGATTCACGCACTGATTAATCCCGCGGTGGCGCAGGCAGCCGAAATCAGCACTGCCGCTACTACTTCAACCGGTGCTGCCGACGCAACAAAGGCGACAGACCCGCAGCAGGTAATGGTGGTCAAAGGGACAGCAAAGGGGTCCACTCAAAAGCAGCAGGATTACCAGGTGACAACCACGCGCGCCGGCACAAAAATGCTGCTGGCGCCCCGTGACGTTCCGCAGTCGGTCAGCGTCATCACCAAACAGCGCATGGAGGATCAAAACCTGGAATCGGTAGGCGAGGTGCTGGACAACACCACCGGTATCGCCACGGAAATTATCGACAGCGAACGCTCCTCTTACTTTTCCCGCGGTTTTTATATCAACAATTACACCTTCGATGATATTCCCACGTCAGTCAGCGATGTTTGGAATTTTGGCGATGCCGCCGAGGATACCGCCATTTATGACCGCATCGAAGTGGTCCGCGGCGCAACCGGCCTGATGACCGGCGCCGGCAATCCGGCGGCATCGGTGAATATGGTGCGCAAACATGCGGACAGCAGCGAATTCACCGGTAATCTCAGCGCCAGTTACGGCAGCTGGAATAAACAGCGCTATGTGGCGGATCTCTCCGGTCCGCTGAATGAGTCGGGCACAGTCCGCGGCCGCATCATCGCCGGTTATCAGGATCAGGACGGCTGGCTGGACCGCTACCATAAAGACAAAAAATTCCTTTATGGCGTGGTGGATGCCGACGTCAGCGAAAACACCACCCTGTCGCTGGGCTACGATTATCAGCAAAGCCACACCGGCAATCCCACCTGGGGCGGCTTGCCCACGTGGTACAGCAACGGCGCGCGTACGCATTTCGACCGCAGCACCAATCCTTCGGCGGACTGGACGCACTACGACATTGACTCGCGCAAGGTCTTTGCCAACGTCAAGCATGACTTCGACAACGGCTGGACCTTTCGCCTGAACGGCACCCATGCCGAAGAGACCTTCGATGATACCCTCCTCTATATCGAGGATTTCCCCGATGCGGTGACCGGGGAGGGCATTTTCGGCTTTGGCAGCAAAGACCGGGGAACGCGCAAAATGGATTCCGTGGATACCTATGCCAGCGGCCCGTTCCATCTGTTTGGTCGCCAGCATGAACTGGTGGCGGGCGTCAGCTACAGCCGCCAGCATAACGACACCTACAGCGCGGACGGTCCTATGGACACGGACCAAACGGGCAGTTTCAACGGCTGGAACGGCGATGTCGCCGAACCGGACTGGGGCGACTGGTATCAGAACCTGGATGACGTCGTACGGCAGAAATCCGCCTATACCGCCGCGCGCTTCTCGCTGGCCAATCCGCTGGCGCTCATCATCGGCGCCCGTTACACGCAATGGAGCACCGTCGGCACCAGCGGCGACATGCGCAAAAACAACCTCACGCCTTACGGCGGCCTGGTTTACGACATCAACGATACCTGGTCGGCCTATGCCAGCTATACCTCTATCTTCCAGCCGCAAACCTATCGCGATCGCGACGGACGCTATCTCGCGCCCGCCACCGGTAAAAACTATGAAGCCGGTCTGAAATCGGACTGGATGAACGGCCGGCTGACGGCGACCTTCGCCGTTTTCCGTATCGAGCAGAATAATGTCGCCCAGGCCGATGGCGATAACTTCGTCAATGGCTCCAGCGAGCAGGCTTACTACGCCGCGCAAGGCACGGTGAGCAAAGGGGCGGAATTTGAGCTGAACGGGGCGGTGACGGATAACCTGCAGATGACGTTCGGCGCGACGCGCTACGTGGCGAGAGATAATACCGGCAGCCGCTTGAACAGCAATATGCCGCAAACCGAGCTGAAGCTTTTCAGCCGCTACCGGCTGCCGATGCTGCCGGATCTTACCGTCGGCGGCGGCGTGAATTGGCAAAACCGTACCTTCCAGGATGCCACCGGACCCGACGGCGCGACGGCGCGTGTTTACCAGGGCAGCTACCCGCTGGCCAACCTGTTTGCCCGTTATCAGGTCACCAAACAGATGGCGGTACAGGCCAACGTCGACAATCTGTTTGACCGCACCTATTACTCCTGGCTGAGCGACTACGCGGTCTACGGGGAACCGCGTAATTATTCCGTTACTGTTTCCTATACATTTTGAATAAGGGAGAGGGTGGCATGGGGCGCCATGGGGCCGCCATTGATACACACCGGCGCCGGCTACTGGCGGCGCTGCTGCTGGCGCCCCTATTGCCGGGCGGTTTGGCGCGGGCCGCCGCGCCTGCCGCCAACCGCATCATCGCCCTTGAATGGCTGCCGCTTGAGATGCTGTTCGCCCTGGGCATCACGCCGCTGGCGGCGGCCGATACCCATGATTACCGCCTGTGGGTACGGGAACCGGCGCTGCCCGCCGGCGTCATCGACGTTGGACAGCGCGCGGAACCCAATCTGGAATTCATCGCCGAATTAAAGCCGGAGCTGATTTTGTACTCCCAGGGATTCGGCCCCCGTGAGGCGCAGTTGCAAAGCATCGCCCCCGCCATGATGTTCAACTTTACCGACGCGCGGGGCCAGCCCTTAAGCACGGTGCGCGGCGGCCTGATGTCCCTGGCGGAACGTCTGGACGTGGCGGCGGCGGCGAGGGCGCACCTGGCCTATTTTGATCGGCAGTTGGCGGATGCCCGGGCACGGCTTGATTCCTATCGGCGGCAGCCGTTATTGGTTTTCTCGCTTATTGACGACCGCCATGCCGTGATCCTCGGTGAGACCAGTCTGTTCGGGAATGTCATGGGACAACTGGCCATCGAAAATGCCTGGCGGGGGGAAAACAGCTTCTGGGGCACCGCGGAGGTCGGCATAGAACGCCTGGCGACGCTTCCACCGCTGCGAGCCATTTGCCTGGATCACGGTGACGGGGCCGCCAGGGCGCGTGTTGCCGCCACGCCGCTGTGGCGGTCGATCCCGTTCGTACGCCGGAACGCGATGCGCACCGTGCCCGCCATCTGGATTTTCGGCGCTACCCTTGCCGCGCTGCGGTTTTGCCGGATGCTCCAGGCGCTGGAGGAGCAATGGTGAGCCCCGCCTATAAAGACCATGCCATGAAACGAAGGTCTCTTTTCTCCGCCGCCCTGCTGGCGTTGGCCGCGCTGGCCGCCCTGGCCCTCAGCGTCCATAATGCGCGGCAGGTGTTGCCCGTCCGTTGGTGGCTGGGGGCAATCATGCACCCCGACACCGGGGATATCCGGCAGGTCCTGTTTTATTACAGCGTATTGCCGCGTTTGGCCGTCTCACTGCTGGTGGGCGCCGGTCTGGCGCTGGCGGGGGTATTGTTCCAGCAGGTATTGCGCAACCCGCTGGCCGAACCGGCGACGCTGGGAGTCGCCAGCGGCGCGAACCTGGGGGTGACCCTGGCCGGCCTGGGAATGTTGCCCGGCGGCGGGGCGGGTCAGCAGATGGCGGCCCTGCTGGGGGCGCTGGGCGTCGGTATCCTGGTGTTCGGAACAGCCTGGGGAAAACGCCTGTCCCCGGTTACCCTGATCCTGGCGGGGCTGGTGGTCAGCCTCTATTGCAGCGCCATCACCAGCCTGCTGGCGCTGTTTCATTATCAGGAATTGCAAAACCTGTTCCTCTGGAGCAGCGGGGCGCTGAATCAGCAGGATTGGCTGGCGGCCGGTTATCTGCTCCCGCGCCTCGGGCTGGGCCTGTTGCTGGCCCTGTTGCTGGTCAGGCCGTTGACGCTGCTGGGGGTAGACGACGACGTCGCGCGCCAGCTCGGCCTGGGGCTGGTTGCCGCCAGGCTCGGGGCGCTGGCCCTGGCCGTTGTGTTGAGCGCCATGATGGTGAATGCGGTGGGGGTGGTGGGCTTTATCGGCCTGTTCGCGCCGCTACTGGCAAAATTGCTCGGCGCCCGCCGCCTGCGCCACCGTCTGCTGCTGGCGCCGGTGGCGGGGGCTTTGCTGCTGTGTCTGGCTGATCAGGCCATGGTCCTGCTGGCGCAACTCTGGCAGGAGGTGCCCACCGGCGCCGCCACCGCCTTGACTGGCGCCCCCCTCCTGCTTTGGCTGTTGCCCAGGCTGCGCCACGGCACGGCGCCGGAGATGGCCGGCCGATATGGCGAGATACGTGCTGAGCGTACCCGCACGGGACTGTGGGTGGCGGGCGGCGCCGTGCTATTGTTGGCCGGTCTGGCGGTGGTCCTGACGATAGGTCGCGACAGCCGGGGCATAAGCTGGGCGGGGGGAGACCTGTGGCGTCTGTTGCCCTGGCGCTGGCCGCGCACGCTGGCGGCGCTGAGCGCCGGGATGATGCTGGCGGCCGCCGGCACCCTGATCCAGAAACTGACCTCCAATGTCATGGGCAGTCCTGAGGTGCTGGGTATCAGCGCCGGCGCGGCATCGGCTGAGATTTTGGCGATGTTTTTCCTGCCTGCCTACGGATTCGGGGCCATGCTGGGGGCGGGTAGCGGCGGGGCCGCCCTGACCCTTGCCGCCATCCTGGCGGTGGCCGGGCGGCGGCATTTCTCCAGCCAGCGCCTCCTGCTGGCGGGCATCGCGCTGGGCACGATGTTTTCCGCGCTGATCGCGCTATTGCTGGCGAGCGACGATCCCCGGCTCGGCAGCCTGTTGGCCTGGATATCCGGTTCGACCTACGGCGTGCTGGCGCCGCAGGCCGTTGCCAGCGCTGTCCTCGCCGTGGTGTTGCTGATGCTGGCGCCGTTATGCCGCCGCTGGCTGAATGTGCTGCCGCTGGGAAGCGCAACCGCCAGGTCGCTGGGCGTGCCTCTGGCGCGGTCCCGCCTCATCATCCTGCTGCTGGCCTCGGTATTGACCGCGGGGGCGACGCTGACCGTCGGGCCGCTGAGCTTCGTCGGGCTGATGTCGCCCCATATGGCGCGGATGCTTGGTTTTCGGCGCGCCATGCCGCAGCTTGCCGTGGCGTCGATCATCGGCGCCGCGCTGATGCTGGCGGCCGACTGGTGCGGCCGCATGGTGATGTTCCCGAACCAGATCCCGGCGGGGCTGCTGGCGACGTTTATCGGCGCGCCCTATTTTGTTTTCCTGCTGCGGCGGCAGGGCAAAACCGCCGTCTGAACTTTAAATCAATGCAATGGCGCGGACAGGGGAGGCCGAACCTCCCTTTATTCTCAAGGGTAAAGCTATAAAGATAAACGTCTCGGGAACCTTGTCCAGATTCGCCAGGTTTTCCATGATAAGTTTTCCGGATCCAAGAATAATCTGATGGGCGGGATAGGTGGAATTTGACCAGGCATCCAGCGACAGGGCGTCAGAACCGATGACATTAACCCCTTTTGCTAATAAGTATTCCGCCCCCGCCCCAGACAAACCGGACCAACCCGATAAAAAGGATTTATGATTTGGCCGAGATTGCCATTTTTTATCATGGCCGGTGCGGAATAATACAATATCGTCGGCTTGGATATCTCCATTTCTCGCTTCCCAAGACTGGATCATGGCGACGGTAATTTCCGTATCCGCGGGATAACCGGAAACGTCTATTTTAACGCCCCGGCCCATCAATTGACGGACATCGATTTTTTCGATGGTGTTCCCGGCGGGGATAAAATGCGAGGGTGAGTCAACATGGGTACCGCAGTGATCGCCCATTTGCAATAGGTTATTATAATTTCCGTCTCCTGCGGCATGTGTTTCCCAGTCGTTCAGCATAAACTTCGGATGGGTTGGCCATACGGGCATGGAGGAGTCATAAAAATAATTCAGTTCAATAAGTTCGCAGTGATGCAATAAGGTCAACAGTTCATTATTCATTTAGGCGCTCTTATGGGTAATGGTTTCTTTAATGAAAAAAAGCGGCAAGCAGGACAGGATCAGAACGCCGACGATAATCATATAATGCACATTGAAGCCATAGTCACGGATAATCCAGCCGGTCACGGGGGCGACCAGGATGCCCGCGATCCCGACGGCCAAACCAATCATTAAACCCATGCTGGATGCGGCCGCTTTAGGCGCTGAATCTATCAGCAAGGCATAGGCGACCGGATAAGGCGAGTTTCTGAACAATCCCCAGAAGATCAGTATTCCCCAGCCAAATGCGGCGGAATGGATATACATGCACAGGGCGGTGGCAATCATCCAGCCAAAAATGATAATGCCCAGCGAGCTCTTACGGCCTTTAACATCAGAATAGCCGCCCCATAAAATTTGGCCGATCCAGCCGGTAAGACCCGACGCGCCGGAAATGATGGCCGCGGTGGAAAGCGGCAAGCCCACTTCGCGCGTCAGTTGGAGGGTAAGAAAGTTGGCTATCCCCATTTCCGCCCAAGTAAAACCGAAAATTAACGAAATCGCCAGCAGACAGTTGCGGTTTTTCAGGCAAGACAAGGATTTACCCAACGCGGTTCTGAAACTATCACGTTTTACATCGGTAACAGGCTCGATGGGCTGGGTAAGTTTATTTTCCGCAATCCATTGCATCACCTTTTGATGATTTCTTTTCGTCCCGACGAAATATTGTATAAAGACAATGGATAGGCCAATGAGCGGAATGAAGAGAAATGCCTGACGCCAGGTACCGAAAGCCAAAATCCCCGCAATCAGTACCGGTCCGATAAACTGGCCTAACGGGAAACCGGTATGGTGGACGCCGATGGCGAAGCCCCGGTTCTCTTTTTGCCACCATTCGCCTAATAATGCCACATTGATGGGTTCGGATCCGCCGGTCCCCATTCCCATGAAAATCCGCAATGCCTGGAATGCGCCCAAGGTTTTACAAAATGCGGTGGCCACTCCGGATACGACTTCAACAATGACCGCCACCGTCCAGCTATAACAGCGTTTATGACCGGTTCCCACAAAATCGGAAAATATTCCGAAAATAACCGCGCCGCTCAGCGTACCGAAAAAGCTTAACGAGTTGAGCCAGCCGACTTGTATTTCCGTCAGGTTGAAATCTTTCATTATGGCGGGCAATAATGTGGGCAATATAATTCTGTCTATTGAGTTCATCAAAATGGCTAATGTCGTTATTACCAACATCCACCACGATAATGGGTGTGCCTTGGGAAAAAAGCGACGCTTTCCTGTAGAATTCAATGTGTCATTCGTGCTCGCCACAGGTTCACGCCTATTTTCTTCAGGGTTGAGTAAAGATAATTCTTCTTTTCCCATTTCTAAAACCTCTTTATTGTAAGGCAAATAGTTTTTATCCAATTTTTTTTCGCCCCAATGACATTCGTAACGAGACGAGGAAATAATAGACGTAAAAAATCAACCTTTGATCAATAAAAGACAATCATGATAAATGTCCTCTAAAGATAAGGTGAAATATCTAAGCTCCAATAACAGAGATCAGTTTTGTTATTAACGCTAATATCAAGTCAAGCCATAATGTCTCCTTTTTGAGAATGAACTGCGTACCGAAAACACCTGGAAGCAAGGTTGTTGATGTAAAGATAAGCGCTTGAATGCTACCATACAAGAATGGAAACACCGATTTTAGATGTAAATCACATTTCTTTCACATTACGTTGGCCTCATTCACCAGGACATGCCCAATTCCGCAGTGTTCTATAAATGAATTTTTTTCATAAGGGCATTTTCCCAAGGACGCTACCGTACAGAGCTTCGGTCTGCTAACGTTGATTATCCGCATCAGATAATCGATTAAAAACAACAGGCCGGCCTCATGCTGGCCTGTCCTGTTCAACCTATGCTTGCTGGAGAAAAAAAATGCAAAAAAGAACGCTTGGCAACGGTAACCTGGAAGTATCGGCGGTCGGCCTGGGCTGTATGGGCCTGAGCCATGCCTACGGCCCGGCGAAGGACCGGCAGGAAGCCATTGCGCTTATCCGTGCAGCGGTGGAGCGTGGCGTCACTTTTTTTGATACCGCGGAAGTCTACGGTCCGTACACCAATGAAGATGTGGTGGGAGAGGCGCTGGCGCCGTTTCGCGATCGGGTGGTGATTGCCACCAAGTTCGGTTTTGTGCTGCCGAGCCCGGACGGCAAACAGCATCTGAACAGCCGGCCGGATCATATCAGGCAGGTGGTGGAAGCTTCGCTCAAGCGGCTCAAAACCGACGTTATCGATCTGCTTTATCAACACCGGGTGGATCCGGACGTCCCCATTGAGGATGTCGCCGGTACGGTCAGGCAGTTGATCCAGGAAGGCAAGGTAAAACATTTCGGGCTTTCCGAAGCGGGCGCGCAGACCATCCGCCGCGCCCACGCCGTTCAGCCGGTAACCGCGTTACAGAGCGAATACTCATTATGGTGGCGGGAACCTGAGACGGAAATCCTGCCGACCCTTGAAGAACTGGGCATTGGTTTTGTCCCCTTCAGTCCTCTCGGCAGAGGGTTCCTTACCGGCACCATTGATAAGAATACCGCCTTCGACAGTAACGACTTTCGCACCGGTCTACCCCGCTTTAGCCAGGAGGCGCGGGACGCTAACCAGACCCTGGTGAAGCTCCTTGGCGATCTGGCGGCAAGCAAGCAGAAAACCCGCGCGCAAATCGCCCTTGCCTGGCTGCTGGCGCAAAAACCGTGGATTGTACCCATTCCCGGCACCACTAAACTGCATCGTCTGGAGGAAAATCTGGGAGCCGTCGAGGTGGTACTCACCGCGGACGATTTGCGTGACATTAACAGCGCCCTGGCGAACATCACCGTGCAGGGGGATCGTTATCCAAGCCATCTGCAAAAGAGCACCGGCCGCTGAATTACGCTGTGTCTTTGCTTCGCAGTGCCCTGCTGGCATCCAGCACCTCCGCAATCGTGGGGAGGTCTATGGATGTCGGCAAAAAATGGGCATCGTCGTGAATATAGGTCTCGTTCCCGACAAGGGTCCTTTTTTTACCTTGGGCGATAATCGCAAGACTCGGCTCATAGACCACCGCCTGTGGCGCCACCGGACCCGGTCGCCTGAACAGGGTGACATGGGGAATTGCCGTGGGCAGCACTTCGGTATTGGCAGTCAGCGCCAGGATCCTGGCGGCCAGCCTTTGGCGTGAACAATGAATGGGCGGGGCGGGTATGGCCGGGATCTCCTGAAACACAGTGAAAGTGCCGACACAAGCTAAGGCGCCACAAATTATAGGGCGATCAATACTATTGGGCAATAAATCCCGCCAATCCCTCTCCCGTCTATAGGCTTTGCGCCAGCCGGCCTTTGGTACGCATTAAATTGTCAGGCTACGGCCTGTGCAGGGCGGCAGCAAGAGAATCAGGCAGCGAATGGGAAGGAACGTGTCTTTGCCGGTTTCGGCGCAGGATTTAGTATCGCCGGCCCGGGCAAATACTTGCCGCACTGGAGGGATATGGCGCGCGGTTGTGCGCGGTTCAGTTGGACGTTACGTCCGATGAATCGGTGGAAAGGGCGGTGAACGCGGCGGTTGGGCAGTTTGGCCGACTGGACATTTTGGTTAATAACGCCGGCTACGGTCAACTGGGCGCGTTTGAAGAGCTGTCGCCAGAACTTATTCGTAAACAGTTCGAGACGAATGTGTTCGGCGTGTTCAATGTCACGCGAGCAGTGCTGCCCTTAATGCGAGCGCAGCGTTCCGGCCATATCATTACCGTCTCTTCCACCTGCGGTATCACCGGATTCGACGGTGCATCCATCTATTGCGCGACGAAGTTTGCGGTCTCGGGCTGGTCCGAATCCCTGAGCATCGAACTTGAACCTTTCGGCATCAAGGCGACCTGCATCCATCCGGGGCCTTTTCGCACCGATTTCCTCGAGTCCACCTCGGTGAGCTATGGCGATCTCGTCGTGGATGATTATCAACGGTCGAGCCGGGCTAAGCGCGAGGCTCTCGATAATGCGAACCACAACCAGGATGGGGATCAAGTAAGAAAAGAGAACCTTGCCCTGACCGTAAGCGGACTGGGCGAAATAGACAGCCCCTGGGATCGTGGACGTTCCGGGGGCTGCCCTCGATTCAACCGGTTTTTTTTCCCTCCAGCGTGGTGAAATCCGCTATAAACTTTTTCAACAGTCTTTCCAGTTCACTGCTCTCATCATTTGGCCAGTTGCGGAAGATGCTGCCATAAATTTGCGCGCGCGTTTCATCAATTTTATCGGTCATCCTTTTCCCTTCTGCGGTAATGGCGGCTTCATTGATCCGTTTGTCCTTTAGATTCTTTTGTCGCCGCGCCAGACCGGTTTTCTCTAGTTTTGC
Source organism: Sodalis sp. RH15 (assembly GCF_047324255.1). NCBI lineage: Bacteria > Pseudomonadati > Pseudomonadota > Gammaproteobacteria > Enterobacterales > Bruguierivoracaceae > Sodalis > Sodalis sp. RH15. Next base: position 3,910,552 of record NZ_CP178738.1, on the reverse strand, counting down.
CACCTGACGGCTCACCGTGGTGTAATCACGGCCTACCCGGTCGGCGAGCTCTCCAACGCCCATTGGACCAAAACGGCTTATCAGCACCAGAAGTGGAAACAATGCGCGATCAAGATGAATACCGGATTCTTTTATCATCACTTCATCCCGTTGCGGACGGTTAAAAGCACCGACGATAGCCAGCAGAGCATCATGTAATTCTTCGAAATTTGCGATTTTATGTGTATTTTGCACTTTTTTCATTGACGCCGTCCAGGTTGATGTGTGTATTATACACTTATATTTCATAAAGAGAAGGTGATAAAAATGAAAGCAGCCATTGTCAATGGGAAAGGTGAAACGCCGATCTACGGTGATTTCCGCGATCCACTCGCTGACGAACAGCATCTGGTGGTCAAGGTAAAAGCTGCCGCGATAAGTCAGTTGGCTAAAGCACGGGCTGCGGGTACCCATTACAGCTCCGACATACAATATCCGTTTATACCCGGGATCGATGGCGCCGGTTATCTCGGTAACGGCGATCCGGTCTTTTTTTTCGCATTTGGTTCTCCCTTTGGCAGTATGGCGCAGATGACGCTGGTGACGGCCAAGAGTATCGTGCCGCTGCCGGAAACGCTTGACCTTTCAATGGCGGCTGCAATAGGTAATCCCGGTATGTCATCCTGGACGGGATTAACGCGCCGGGCGCAGCTGCGCAAAGGTGAAACGGTTCTGATTAATGGTGCCACCGGCACATCCGGCAGCCTGGCAGTGCGGATAGCCCGTCACTTGGGCGCCGGTAAAATCATTGCCACCGGACGTAATAAGGAAGTACTGGAAAAACTCCGTACCCAAGGCGCGGATATCACTCTTGCGCTGGATGAATTATTGGCGCAACTGCCGGCATTGATGGAGGCGGGTATCGATGTGGTACTGGATTATCTCTGGGGTCAGAGCGCACTGGATATCATGATGTCTGCCGTTGCCGGAGGCGACAAGGTGGTGCGCTTTGTGCAAATCGGCTCGTTGAGCGGCCAAGAAATTTCATTGCACAGCAAATTGCTGCGCTCATCAGGGTTGACCTTAATGGGGAGTGGTCTGGGTAGCGTATCAAATGCAGAGTTGGTTGCTTCAGTGGGTGAATTTCTGCGAGCCGCTGCACAGAGCGATTTCTCCATTCCATTCCGTTTGCGTCCGTTAAGCGAAGTAGAAAATGCCTGGAATGAGGATGACAGCCGCTGCCGCACTGTGTTTACCCTCTGATATTCAGATGTTTTACTCCCACCGCTACAGCGTGTCCCCATTATTCCATTAGAGTTTTTGATGGGGGGACATGTATCCTGACACCAGGGATCGGACCGAACCCTGGGAATGAGAGATGACGCACATTCTGAAAGGGGAATTCCTAATTCCCCTTTAATAACTTTTGGGTTGCGTTATTAATATCTCAGGGATTTACATCGGGGAAGAATGGCATGAACAAAACTGAATTCTTTCAACGTGTCGCTCAATTGGATAATTTGACTGCGACCGATCGGCGCGTCATCGATTATCTTGATAAGCACTTTCTTTCCCTTCCGTACTGATTGTCCGGCGGACCTTTATCCCCGCCATCGGCGGTATGCTGGCGATGCTTATCTGCAATGGCCTGCTGAACTGAGCGCGGCGCAGGATCCCCGCGGCTATCCGCCGGTTGAATGATCCCCGCCGCGTGTCGTCTGCTACCACACCATTTGAGCGCTAATACCGGCTTCTCCGGTTAAAGGCCGAACTCGGGGTCGTGGCGAGGGAAGGTGGCGCCCGGATGACCGGATTTGGCTTTTACCGCATCCATGCTAAGGGCGCGGATGGCGTTGGCAAGCCTTTTACGGGATAACATAGCTATGTTATCCGGGATAATTACAGTTCAGCGGTCAGCAAGTCTTCCAGTTTGCGCTGATCGACAGCAAACAGGCGGATACCTTCAGCGAGCTTTTCCGCCGCCCTGATGCCCTCCCAGGTTGAAGCCAGCTTGATGAGGATGCGGGATTTATCGATGCCTTGTTGCTGATACAGGGCTATCAGCTTGCGGGCCTTGGCGACGCACATGCCGCGGTCGAACGACATGCGGGCGTCAACTTCAGTGGAGATACGGCCGGGCACGGTTTTCAGAATTTCAAGACCAATATTGACCGCCAGCTTGTCACAGGCGTTGATGAGCCGGGTTTGTTTGCAGCCGCCCTGCTTGCGGGCGTAATCCAGCGCTTCGATAATCAGGGGCTTGTATTGAGACAGCGCGGCGGCTTTCAGGAAGGGGAAGGGTTGGTTGTGGCGTCCTGGGGTTAAAACCGGCGGATAGAGTCGATATCACCACTGTCGGCAACCACGACGGTCATTTGCTTGAGTGCGTCTAATTGATTCATCTGGAAGTTCCTTAACTCAATCTAAAGAAATGAAACTAGGGTACCTCTGCACAGCGGTTTCAGTTCCGGCCGACGAGGCGTTCGTAGTAGCCGATTTTTTCTACTTTGGGGGCTGAAGAGTTTTTCATATCGTTCTCTCATCTGTTCATATGCTCATATGTTCATTATTTGTTCTTATGATAAATCATTTCTTTTGCCATTTGCGAGCCATTCTTTAGAGAGATTGCCATTATGCGGGGTTTGTCGCTATTTTAAGCGACTAGAAGAAAAGGTTCGAGGTGTGTAGCGAAATTTATCCGTAGGCGTGGGCAGTCTTTGACAATGAATTGATTGTTCATATGTTTTGTAGTTGTTCATATGTTTAAAGACGAGATTCTGGTATATGTAAAGGCCTGCCCGGAATGCTATGCCGCCACCGCTACCTTTGTCGTTTCCGGGAGCGCCTTTGGCAAGGTAATAAATTTCATCAATGCGCCGGCAAAAAGGTATAGGCCGGTATAAATCCAAATAACGCCGCCGCTGTAAACGAACCAGAAAATTCCCACCGCCGATCCCAATCTTTTCGGCGGCGCCTCATAGGCAACCTTAGATAACCAAGCTAGCGCCGGGTTTCCTGCCGGGCAATGCAGGGGCGGACGATTGTTCATGAATAAGGGGTGATTCGCAAAATCCAAAATGGAACGGTTCGGGGTTGCCAATGGGGGCAGTGTTCCGCGATGATGGCCTAATGAGGGTATTCAATACAGGGAGGTTATAATCATGGGAGAACGCCGGATGGCCAAAGCTAAATCATCACGCAAGAAAGGCGGATCGCCGGGGCCGGATCTAGAAGCCCTGCGCAGGCACATACGGGCAAAGGGCGTCGACTACCTCAAGGATCCCAATATCACGTCCGTGGGCATTGGCTTGAAGAATGGGGATGGACCCGTTTGCATTCAATTCACCGTCGGAGCGAAGGGCGAATCCGCCCTACAGTCCCTCGGTAGCCTGCCGATTCCGCAGGCTATCGAAATCGAAGGCGTTATGATACCCACCGACGTAATACAGCGTTCTTATGATCCTTCGTTCAAGCTCGTCAAGCCGGAACAAATGGATGCGCGCCGGGAACGCATCGATCCCATCCGTCCGGGCGTCAGCGTTTCTCATCTGGCGGGGACGGCGGGGACGATCGGTTTGATTGTCTACGATCGATCCACCGGCATGCCCGTGATTCTGTCGAACTGGCATGTCCTGCACGGGAATGCCGGTCAGGTCGGCGGCGCCATCGTTCAACCAGGGCCTTTCGACGATAACAACACTGCCCGCAATGTGGTCGGCGAACTCCTGCGCAGTCATCTGGGGCCGGCCGGGGACTGCGCCCTTGCCGGAATCCGCCTGCGCGGGTATGACGCTTCGGTTTTGGAGCTGGATGTGATGCCGACCCGCATGGCGCAAGTCGAGCTCGGCGATCCGGTCGTCAAGTCGGGGCGCACCACCGGGGTGACCTATGGCAAGGTTCGCCGCATTGATGTAATGGCGCGTATCAATTATGGCCTTCCCAAGGGCGAGCAGGCGATCGGCGGCTTTGAAATCGGCCCCGATCCGGCTCATCCTTCCTCGGATGGCGGTGTCAGCAAGGGCGGCGATTCCGGCTCGGCCTGGCTTATCGCCGAGAATGGCAAACCGAGCGATATATTCGCGGGATTGCACTTCGCCGGCAACGCCGACGGCAATCCGGACGAGTACGCGCTCGCGTGCTATCCGGCATCAGTACAGAAGAAGCTCGACTTCTTGCTTACGCCGCCTCATTCTGATGCGAAAAATTTGCCTTTTATTGAAACGGCCGTTGTCCGAAACGGCTATGATCCTGATTTTCTTGGAATACCTGCTCCGGAACCAGGTCTTTCAACGGCCTTCAAGCGCGACGCGGTGAATTTCGGCCGCGGCCAGACCCTCCCCTATACCCATTTTTCGGTGTGCCTCAGCGCTGCCCGCCGCATGGCGCGCTATGTGGCCTGGAATATTGATGGCTCGCGGATGGTCAAGCTTCCCAGGCTAGGGTTTGCGCTTGATCCGCGCATCGACGGCAAATATCAGATTGGAGATGAGCTGTACAAGGACAACCGGCTTGATCGCGGGCATATCGCCCGCCGGGCGGATCTCTGCTGGGGCGATATTGAAGAGGCAAGGCAGGCAAACAAGGATTCCTTCTACTTCACCAACATTACGCCCCAGCACCAACGCTTTAACCAGTCGTCCCGCAAGGGCCTGTGGGGTGAGCTGGAGAACCTGGTTTTTGATCAGGCGGATGTGCAGGACCTCAAGCTTGCCATCCTTGGCGGGCCGGTATTCGGCAACGAGGATCCCGCCTACCGCGAGATACGCTTACCTCGCGCCTTCTGGAAGCTGATTGCTTATCGAGCCGGTGACGGTCAATTGCGCTGCTCGGCTTTCATCCTTTCGCAAGACAATCTGCTAAACGATCTTGAAAGCCTCGACCTGGACCCTTTTCGCATCTACCAGGTCAGCGTGCCGCAGCTCACTGCACGAACCGCGCTCGACTTCTCCGCCTATGGGGCGGTTGATGTCATGCAGCATCCCGAAATGGCGACTACCGGGCAGGGTATCAACGCTTTTATGCGCGAGCCGAGGACCATAGTGGAAATCAGTTCCAGCGCCGAGATCGTTTTTTAACGACAATGGCGGTCAATACACTAATACGCTGCTGCTTAAAAAATTGATAATCCCGACGCGCCGGCGGAGCGCTTAATCATGGACTGGCATTTCATTGCACGAGCCAGTGGTTAGGTAACCGACGGCAATCTCCCGCGCCAGGGCAGGGGTAGGATAAGTAGGGCAAACAAATGGGAATTCGAGGGATAAAAAGGGGGCTACTCATAGATACCGGGGTACGGATCGGTGTCTATGAGTATGCAGATTAACTGAAATTACACCTATCCTCGATTTAGCACTCGAAGAAAATCCTCTTTATTTGAGATGAGTGATAATGCATTTGCAATGATCTCATCACTAAAAATCGATGCGACTTGTTTTAGCACATCTATATGCTCCTTTTCTTTAGCAATAACGCCAATAGCGATAAACATGACATTGTTTCTATCCCAGATGACGCCATCCGGAAATTGAAAAATCTCAACGCCTTTTTTGATAATGATATTATTGGCCGATTTTGGCAGATGAGGAAGGGTAATACCATTCCCTAAGAACGTCGATACCTGTTGCTCTCTTTCGTTGAGAAAAGCAGCGCAGGCCTGGTTTACGTATCCCTTTTCCAAAAAATCCCTCGCCACCATATCCAAGACTTCAGCTTTGTTTTTGGCTTGACAACCTAAGTGAAGGTTATCGATTGAAACATTGTCTATCATAATCTGTCTCCTTTACGATATAATTTATATTGATTGCGCGTAGAGCACTTTTTTTACTTGCCGGAAGACAGCTCTTCTTCTAATTGTTCCAATGATTTATTTGATGTTTCCGGTAATGCAAATATGACAAATAGAATTACCAGATAGTTGATGATCGCAAAGATCAGGAATACGGGCCCTAAACCGAGCTTGGCCTGAAGGACCGGGAATAAATAGCTAACAATGGCATTCATGATCCACATAAAAAATACCGAAATGCCCATTGATAGCCCGCGAAATTTCAGTGGGAAAAGTTCAGCCAATACCACCCAGGTAAGGAACCCCATGGTACCCTGCATGACGCCGACAAATAATGCTCCTAGCAACCAAATAGCCGTGGCTTTCAAATCACCCGTAAGGTAATAGTCAACGCCCGCTATGATAAGATGCAACGTTGCCATAAGGGCGAAACCAGAAATAATCAGCGTCTTGCGCTTAAACCGATCAACCAGAAACACCACCCCAATAACCATGCCGCCGACAGAAAAGACACCGTTTAACACATTGCAGATTAATGAAGTTCTTTCGGAAAAACCTGCTGTTCGCAGTATTTCCGTACCATAATACATGATGACATTCACCCCGGTTGTTTGCTGCAAAGCTGCCCAGGCGATACCAACCAGGAGTAGTTTGAAAATCCAGGGTGTGTTAAGAATAATTGACAGCGATCCTCCGGAATGCAGCTTTTTTTCTGCTTCAATATTAATTAATGTTACGATATCTTCAAATTCCTTTTTTGCTCTTTCTACGGGTCGAATTTGTTTTAAAATTGCTAAAGCTTCTTCCTTACGATTTTTACTCACCAGCCAGCGGGGGCTTTCCGGTGCGCGCCACATGCCGATAAGCAAACTCATGGCGGGTATTGCCTGGACTATTAACATATATCGCCAAACGTTAGGCAGGTGCCCCCAGATGTAGCCAATGATGGCATTGATCGCAAAGGCGGCCAGCTGGCCGATGACAATGGCTACTTCATTCAAGCCGGTGAGTTTCCCTCGCATTTCTGTCGGCGCAACTTCAGATATAAATGTTGGCGCTGTGACCGATGCTCCCCCTACGGCATAACCAAGTAAAAAACGGGCAATCAATAGGATGGTGATCGTGGGTGATAATGCAGAGATCATGGCGCCGAAAAAGAAAACAAAGGATAGATATAATAGATATTTACGACGTCCAAAATAATCGGACAGCTTGCCGCCACAAATACTGCCAATAGCGGCCCCGATTAACAGTACGCTCATGACGAGGCCTTCTGTCGTCGGTGTGAGGGCCATACCTTCCTTTAAGGAAGGGAAAGCACCATTAATAACACCCGTATCATAACCGAAAAGCAAACCGCCAAAAGTAGCAACTAGCGTTATTTGGTGTAGCCGTTTTCTTTGGTCTATATTGAGATCGATATGAGAGATAAGAGTCATTTTTCTACCTTTTTATTTTATTCTCTACCGGCGGCTAAAACATCTTTAGCCGCTAGTGAATTAAAGGTGATGAAGGGGTCGAGTGTTCTTAATTATTTCCTTAAATAAATTTATATTACCTACATATGAGTCAGCAGTGAGATTGATTCCGGTGGTACCACTGGTTTGATTTCTCACCCTTGCCCCTTCGCCATTATCGAATTCTATAGCTGGACCCACCGGCGTTCCTGCGCTGACTGGGCAATAGCTTCCAGCACTTTTGAAACCCGCAAGCCTTCTTCAAAGTCGGGCCACAATTTATCGCCGGCTGCTATACCATTAATCAAATCCCTGATTTCGATCGTCTTCTGATCGTTAAAACCAAATCCATGCCCGGCAGAGACACAGAAAGGGGCATAGTCAGGATATGAAGGTCCGACCAAGATTGTTTTGAAACCCTGCCTTTCCACGGGCTCATCATGCCGATATAGTTTTAATTCAGCCATTCTCTCCTGCGTATAGGTAATTGATCCCTTCGTTCCGGTGACCACATACGTTAATCCCATCTTGCAACCGCTGGCGATCCGTGATGTTTCAATCACGCCCATGACACCGGACTCAAAACGGATTAACGCGCTCGCTTGGTCCTCATTTTCCACTTTGGCCCGTTTAGACGGAGCTTGAGGATCGGGGCGTTCAGCGATAACAGTTTGCATATCGCCGGCAACCTCACGGATATTGCCGATAAGGTAATGAGCCATATTAACAATGTGCGCCGCAAGATCCCCCAGAGCGCCCAGGCCGGCTAATGCTCTCTTGCAATGCCAATCAATGGGCGTCTGCGGGCTGGCTAAATAATCCTCGTTATGCGTCCCGTAAAAATGCACTATTTCGCCAATTTCACCATTTTCTATGATCTGCCTGGCGAGCTGTGCCGCCGGGTTTTTCATATAATTAAAACCCACCAGCGTCTTGACGTTGGCTTTTTTGGCGGCTGCAACCATCTCAGCGGCGTCGGCCGCAGTCAGTGCCAAAGGCTTTTCGCTATAGACATGTTTGCCATGCTTGATGGCTTCAATAGCGACTTCTTTATGAAGAAAGTTGGGCACACAAATATCAACGACATCAATGCGCGGATCGCTTACCAACTGATGCCAGTCAGCTGTAAAACGCGTGAAGCCAAAGTCCTTTGCTTTTTTTTCCGCCAGGTCTTCATTTATTTCCGCCAGCATTTCTTTGACTATTATTCCTTTTAACGGAAAAACAGTGGGGGCCTGGGCATAGGCAATTGCATGGCAACGGCCAATATAACCCGTACCCACTAATCCAATTCTGACTTCTTTCATGAATGATTCTCCGTACTTTTATTTTGCCCATCAAATGCGTCATAGGGGGCAACCGATAACCGCGGGGCAAAAAAGCCTGGCGGAAAGTATTTAACCATTATGCAAGGATGACCGGCGTTAAATGCCCGCGACCTCGCGAATGTATCGCCTGGCTTTAACCGCATATTCAAAAGGATTGGCTTTGGCAGGGTCTTGTTCCGCTTCCACCACCAGCCAACCTTTATACCCAAAATCATCCAGCAGCCTGAATACCGGCTTGAAATCAATCACCCCGTCGCCCGGCACGGTAAAGGTGCCTTTCTTTACGCCGTCCAGAAAACTGAGCTTATGGGCGCGAACCTCGGCCACGACCTTATCCCGCACATCTTTCAGATGAACATGATTGATGCGCGGCAGATGCTTTTCCAGGATGCGAAGCATCGCTTCCTGCGAACCTTCCGAGTAGTAGGCATGGCCGGTGTCATAGAGCAGGTAAACATCGTCATCCACCAGATCCAGAAAATGGTCTATTTCCTCGGCGGTCTGGATGCCGGTGCCCATATGGTGGTGCAGGCCGACGGTCATCCCCTTTTCAGCGGCGAGATCCGCCAACTCGTTATAGCCGCTAACCACCAAACTCCACTCCCTGTCGGTAAAGTCGGGACGTCCCTCCAGTACCGGTTTTGGCGTCCCCTGGGTACTGCGCGATTGCTCGGAACAGCCGATGACTTTCGCCCCCATGGCATGCAGAAAATCGCGGTGGGTGATAAATTCATCGATGGTTTTGGCTTTAAGTCCGTCGGCAAAAAAAGTGCTGAACCAGGCGTTGCAAATCTGAATACCCCGGATATCCAGCATCGGTTTAAGGATTTTAGGATCGCGGGGATATTTACTGCCCACTTCGCTGCCGATAAAACCGGCCAGCGCCATTTCACTCACTGTCTGCTGAAAGGTATTTTCCTTGCCTAAATCGGGCATGTCGTCATTGGTCCAGCCGATGGGGGCGATGGCGAGTTTGACTTTGTTTTTATCCATGATAATGGCACCTTGAATTGAACGATAATAGAATGATTGTCCAGCGCGGCTGCCCGCTGCGCTTAATAAAAGGGCATTGAGATTTAATGTGGGTAAAATGCCGGACGGGGCGGCAGCGATATCTGTACCACGCCAGGCGTTTTTTGCGCCGCTATGCAGGCGTCCGCGGCTACTGAGGCTGCATAGCCGTCCCAGGCGGAAGGGCCGGTCAGTTCCGATTTTGTCACACCGTTAATGAAGTCCTGCAGCTCGACGTCATAAGCATCAATAAAACGATCCTTCCAGTCGGTGAGAATGGTATGGGAAAGCTTGGCCTTGCTGCGCAACAAGATACTGGAGGGTTCCGGCAGGCTGGCGATGCCTTCCTCGCCCACCACCTGGGTTTGTATGTCATAGCCGTATTGACAGTTAACGAAAATCTCTACATCTATCCGGGCGCCCTTGACGGTTTCCAGCAAAACGATCTGCGGGTCGCGCAATTTGGCATGAGTATGAGCGGAGGCCCTTGGGAAAATCACCTGCGCTGAAACATAATCATCGTCCAGCAGCCAGCGCAGCACGCCCAATTCATGGATCATGGTATTGGTGATGGCCATGTCGGTGGTATAATTTTCATCCACTTTCTGGTTGCGGTGAGCGCAATGAAGCATTAGCGGCCGGCCGATTTCGCCGCTGTCGATCACTTTTTTCAGCGCCCTGTATCCCTGATCGTAAGGACGCATGAATCCGACCTGTACCAAACGTCGGCCATAAGCAATTTCGGCATCGACGATGCGTTTGCAGCCGGCGGCGGTGACGGCCAGCGGTTTTTCACAAAATACCGGCTTGCCGGCGGCGATGGCCTGCAAAACAAACGCTTCGTGGGTGGGGTCCCAGGACGTGATAATCAGCGCGTCCACATTGGCGGCATTAATCACCTCCTTGCCGTCCGGCAGCACTACGGCATCCAGGCCGAACCTACCTACGGTCTGGGAGGCGCTTTTAAGGTCGATATCGGTAACGGCAACGACCGTTGCCCCTTGCAATACCTGGCTACAACGGCGGATATGTTCCTGGCCAATGGCCCCGGTACCGATCACCCCTAATTTCAGCGTCATGTTTTTTCTCCTCGTAATATGTTTATTTCACTTATATGAAAATATATATTTCATATTATATTAATGCAGAAAAAACGTTCTGTTCTGAGATGAAGATCATACATTGAAGGTTATTTTTTACTTCAGCCCCTGATGGGACCCTGGCTATCCTAGTTGAAGAAACATGATAATTTAATATAACTATATGATTTTTAATTAATAAAAAGGATAAAAAATAGTGTAATCCTATCAGGATATTCTGGCCGGCAAGGAGAACAGGGGGAGAAAAGGTAAAGGATATTGATGAGCAATCAATGCGATGCATTTTTTTAGCCATTTTTTTTAAAACTTAAATTTTTTAAAAATTAAAAATATGAAATAATTGTTTTATATAGTCATCATCTGAGCACGATGTCCGTGAGGTCGCAGGGTAGGAAAGGGCGGTGGGAAGGCACCGAGGGAGATAAAGCGGAAACAGGTTTTTGCTGATTAAAAAACGTGCGTTGATTACGCCGGCACAGCCAGCGCCGGTTCTGAGCATTAATGGTAGGCACTGACCAGGGCCGCAGCATCGGCGGTTAGATACCCTAAACCGCCGATGCTGCGGCCCGATGGTTCAGTACTGACGGGCCTTGCCGATATTCTCTTCCAGCATGCGAGCCACGGCCTGTATATCAGCGCTGGCGGAGACCTGCGCGCCGCCGACCCGCCACCAGCTGAAATAACCGTGGATCATGGTCTTTGGCAGCACTTTAATATCAATCAGCGTCGAGACGGTCTGCCGCTTGGCATTTTCCAGCGCATCCCGTAACTCCTCCACCGTGGAGACCCGGTAACTTTTGCAGCCGTAGCCCTCGGCGATTTTGGCAAAATCCACCGGTACAAAGGCGCCGTCAAGCCGGGCCGGCGATGTCCCCCGAAAGCGGAATTCGGTGAAAAAGCTGTGCATACCGTGTCCCAACTGCAAGTTGTTAATGCACCCGTTGGTCATGTTGTCGAACAGAATCACATTGATTTTACAGCCTTCCTGTAGGGAGGAAACCAGTTCGGAATGGGACATCATGAAGGCCCCGTCGCCTGCCAGCGCGTACACCTCCCGTTCCGGCTCGGCCATTTTGACCCCAAGCGCCGCGTTGACTTCATAGCCCATGCACGAGTAGCCGTACTCAACGTGATAGCTCTGGATGGATGTCGTACGCCAGATCCGCTGCAAATCCCCCGGCAGACTGCCTGAAGCGGCGACGATCACCGCGTTCTCCGGGAGAGTTTCATTGAGAATACCCAGGACGCGGCTTTGGGTAAGCCACGAACCGGTAACTTTGTTGAATTCGGCAAAGACGGACTTGCGGTCCAGGCTATCCTCGATTTCGGGCACAAAATCATCGCCGGTATAATTAATGGCATAAACGCGTTCCCGTTCCGTCTGCAATTGGTCGCGTACCTCCTTTATACGGTTCCCCCAGTCCCCATGCCACTCTTGCGACGCCAGGCATTGATTGAGGGCCAGCAGCGCCTCGCGTGCGTCCGCGGTGACCTGGCAGCCGTCGAGCTTGAAGGCGTCGAAACGGTTAATATTCAAATTCAGGAACGAGACCGCCGGATTCTGGAAAATCCATTTGGATGAGGTGGTGAAATCGGTATAACGCGTTCCAACACCGATAATCAAATCCGCTTCCTTGGCCAGCAGATTGGCGGACAGGGCCCCCGTTTCGCCGATGCCGCCGACATTCAGCGGGTGGTCGGAAAGCAACGTGCCTTTCCCGGCCTGGGTTTCGGCAAAGGGGATGCGGTAACGTTCGGCAAAATCCCTCAGCGCCTGCCCGGCATCTGAATATTTAGCGCCGCCGCCGCAAATCAGCAGGGGTTTGCTTTTACGTAACAACAATTCCACCGCCTTGTCCAACATGTCTGCCGTGGCGGGCCGGCGCTCGATGCGATGCATGCGTTTCTGAAAGAAATAATCCGGATAATCATACGCCTCGCCCTGGACATCCTGCGGCAGGGACAGGGTGACGGCGCCGGTTTCCGCCGGGTCGGTCAGCACACGCAAGGCATTGATACAGGCGCTCATCAATTGTTCAGGGCGGGAAATCCGATCCCAATATTTGCTTACGGTGCGAAAAGCATCGTTGGTGCTGATACTGAGGTCATGGGACTGTTCGATTTGCTGCAGTACCGGATCGGGCTGGCGGGTGGCGTAGACATCGCCGGGCAGCAGCAGCAGGGGAATACGATTGGCGGTGGCGGTGGCCGCCGCCGTAATCATGTTGGCGGCGCCGGGACCGACGGAAGAGGTACAAGCATATATCTGCCGGCGCAAGGATTGTTTGGCATAGCCGATGGCCGCATGGGCCATGCCTTGCTCATTTCGGCCCTGATGGATATGCAGTTGTCCGCAATCCTGCTCCAAGGCCTGCCCGAGCCCCAGGACGTTGCCATGGCCGAAGATGGCAAAAATTCCTTTGATGAATTTCGTTTCGACGCCGTCAACGTCCACATACTGATTATCTAAAAAACGTACCAGCGCCTGTGCCACGGTCAATCTGATTCTATTCATGTTTTCCTTCCATTATCCCTGGCCTGCGGGAGATCCCACCGGCCGGGATAACCGCCGGTCGTAACAGGATCCGTGAAAGACAAGGGTTATGATGTGGTGACTAGGGTGATGAAGACCTGGAACGATTATAGGTATTTCCATATCTAAAAAAACCAAAAACAAAATTTTAATTTCATTTATGAGAGAAATATCAAACATTGGAAATATTGCCTTCATTTTATGAAAAGGCGCTTCCAGTAACATTTTTTGAAGGATAATGTAGTTAATATATTGAAAATAAACAAAATAAATATTTTTTTTATCTATATTGGCATACTATGAAATTTTTAATTCCATTTAATAATTATCGTTTATAATCAATTTAATAAATGGATATAGGGGAATAGAATGAGATTTTGTTACTTTTATGTTAAATATTTAATTATTTTCTGTTTTCATGGAAAATGAAATTTAAATTCTGATAATGGTCCGACGTTTCCAGTCAAACAATGTCTTTTAAACCCACTGGTTGGCAGGCTGCGGGCCGGTCCATAAAAGAAGCGGGGCATCGGCAGGATCTGCGGCGAATGCCTCTGGGCCGCCTGGAGACCGCCCATGGCGGAGATACTCATCTCCCCGGGGTTTTGTGGAACGCAAGCATGATGCACTTAATAAAATGACGAGATATTTTCAATAATAGGTTGATTTGAAATTTTCAATCGTAATAATCGAGGCTAGCGCTTTCGCTGACATTGACGGTGTGTAGTTTTCATGACAACTTCTTCTTCACAGCTCTCGGCACTACAGGATGACATACGCAACCGCTACGATACGCTCAGTAAGCGATTGAAGCAGGTGGCGCGCTATATGCTGGATAATAGTACCAGTATCCCTTTTGACACCGTTGCCTCTATCGCTGCAAAAGCCAACGTTCCTCCTTCAACGCTGATCCGATTTGCCAATGCGTTCGGTTTTGATGGTTTCAATGAAATGAAACAGGTATTTCGTCAATTCATGATGGAAGATACCGGCAGCTATACCGAACGCGCCCGGTTATTTCGCCAGACCGCCGGCAAAGAGGCCAATGCGCCGGAAACGCCGATGGAAATACTGAGCATGTTCAGTATGGTCAACAGCCTGGCGCTTCAGCAACTGCCGGGGCAGATCAAAGAAGAGGATTTGGCCCATGCGGTGAAGCTGCTGGCGGATGCCAACAATATCTATGTCATCGGGCTGCGCCGCTCCTTCAGTATCGCCGCTTATTTGACTTACGCCTTGCGCCATCTGGAACGCCGCGCTTTTCTTATCGACGGGCTGGGCGGTATGTTTGCCGAGCAACTGAGCATGGTGCAATCCGATGACGTGGTGATTGCCATCAGCTATTCGCCGTATGCTCAGGAAGTGGTGGAACTGGTCTCGATGGGCGCCAGAAGCGGCGCCAAGCAAATTGCCATTACCGATAGCCTGGTGAGTCCGCTCGCCGCATTCAGCGAAGTCTGCTTTGTGGTGCGTGAGGCGCAAGTGGACGGCTTTCGTTCCCAGGTGTCTTCCATGTGTTTGTCCCAGACGCTGATGCTGTCCCTGGCGATGCAAAATGCCAGCCACTTGTCCGGCGACAGGCAAAAAGCAGGCTGACGGCCCGGTGGACAACGTCCCGCCTTATTGCCCCGAGTAGGTTTGTCAGCAGTCTGAGCGCCCCCGCAGGGGCGCTTGAGTCGACCGAAAACCCGTTTTACTCGGATGGCGCTAAAGGCGCCTTCGGGTATTCCGCCGAGTTGATCCAGGCGTGGTCCTTTTCCCAGGTAAACTGCCATCTCCGTACGGGACCGGCCATCACATTGAGATAATAATCGTCATAACCCGCCAGGGTGGCCACCGGGTGGTAGCCGCGCGGGACCTTTACCACATCCCGGTCATACACCGGCATACATTCGTCAAGGGAGCGATCGTCGGTGTAAACCCGTTGCAGGCAAAACCCCCGGGACGGATCGAGACGATGATAATAGGTCTCTTCCAGATAGGTTTCATGGGCCGAGTTTTCCGTATCATGCTTATGGCTGGGGTAGGAGCTGGTATCCCCTTCCGCGGTAAATACCTCCACCACCAGCAGGCTATCGGCCGGGGCGTTTTCCGGCAGAATATTATGCACCAGCCGCTTGTTGCGTCCCTTGCCTCGTTGTTCAACCCCGACATCCCCCGGTGCGATAAGCCGCGCCGGTAAATTGCCGCTGCCGGGCGCGCGGCACACCGCGAGTTCCAGATCGGTTAATGCGGCGATATGCGCCTGATCGTGATGAGGAACGTAAACCGAAAAAGGCGGTGTGCGCTCAAAGGGACTCATGCGTTTGCCGATAGGGCCGAAATCGGCATGGCGGGTGGTGATGGCGGCCAAACCGGCCACCAGCACCAGGCAAAGCTCCTGGCCGCCGCTGTCAAGCTCCAGCGTCTGTCCTTTTTTGAGCTGATAGGCGTCAAAACCAACATAACGCCAGCCGGCATTTGCCGGAGTGATGTGCTGAATACGTCCGCTGGCATCCCCGGTATGGTACTTGGATAATAATGTGGTCACACAGTCCTCCTGTCCGAATCCACTTCAGCGTCCCGATGCGTTGACCTGACAATTCTGCGTCCCGGTTAAGGCAAGGAGGGGAAGTGGTACGCATTGTACAATTTTTACCACCATACATTTACGGAATAAACATTTCAAATGTATTGTTTTGAAATTTTAATTTAATGGGATGCCTCGCACATTTCCTTGGACGAAGCGACGTGGGGGCGCGGAAGAAACAGCAAGACCGGCCGCCGGTGATGGGTAAAGCGGTTTACGCCGGGTAACGCCGCGCCATCGGGTATTACCCGCCGGATTTTTATGCGGCGGATCTAATAATTAGAATTTCGTTATTAATTTTTTTGAAATGAATGTTCTAATATGGGAAACGAAATATCTCCCGGCGATGCCCCCCTTAAGCATGGCTTCCTATTATCAACGATGGAATCGGGCAGGCGGGGTGGGTTGGATGATGCTTTCTTTATTCACATACTCAAGGACCTGACTATGACAATTTCAACTTTTTCTCTGCCCCGCAATATTATCTATGGGGAAAACGCGTTAGATCATTTATCGCAATTAACCGGTAAAAAAGCCGCCCTGGTGACCGGCGGCAGTTCGATGAAACGCCTGGGCTTTTTGCAGCGCGCCGAGGATTTGCTAAAACAAGCAAAATTTGACTGCATCATTATAGATAACGTGGAGCCGAATCCCTCGATTGAAACCGTCCGCAGAGGCGCGAAAGCGATGCTGGACTTTCAACCGGACTGGATCGTGGCTATCGGAGGCGGATCGGCGCTGGATGCGGCCAAAGTCATGTGGTGTTTTTATGAGCATCCGCACTTGAGTTTCGAGGACACCATCCCCGTTGGCGCCATGCCGCCCCTGCGCACGAAAGCCCGCTTTGTTGCCATTCCCTCCACCAGCGGCAGCGCGTCTGAAATCACCGCTTTTTCCGTGATCACCGATAGCCGAAACCATATCAAATATCCCATCGTCGCTGCGGATATGGTGCCGGATATAGCGATTCTCGACCCGCTTATTCCAGCGAAAATGCCGCCGGACGTTACCGTTCACACTGGCATGGATGTATTGACCCATGCGCTGGAAGCCTATGTTTCCACCGCGGCGACCTCATTTACCGACCCCTATGCCGTCGAGGCAATCCGGTTGGTGTTTGAAAATCTGGAAACCGCTTATCTGCAGCCGGAAAACATGACTGCCCGTTTCAATATGCATAACGCCTCCGCCCTGGCCGGTATAGCCTTTACCAATGCCTCGCTGGGCCTGGTGCATTCCATGGCGCATAAAATCGGCGGTGAGTTCGGCATTACCCACGGTCTGGCCAATGCCATTATGCTGCCCTATATCATCCAATATAATCGCCTTTCCACCGATAAATACCGTCAGTTGGAAAAAACGCTGAGAATCAATGATTTGATTGATGTGATTAGAGATCTCAATCGGCGGTTGAATATTCCCTCCACCTTGAAAGAATGCCGGGAAACGGCTATCGAAGAGAGAAAGTTCAATGCTGTGCTGGAAAGAATGAGCAAAAACGCCCTGGCTGATCCTTGTACCTTAACCAATCCGGGCCATCCCGATGTGGAGGATGTCAGAATACTCTATCAGCAAAGCTATTATGGAGAAGAAGCGTTTATGTTTTTGGTAAATTAACGCAAACGGGGCGGTCGGGCGACCGCCCCGTAAGGCTGAACCCAATATCAATAATTGTCGTTAAATCGTCCCATCCCAGGAATCCACTTTTTCGCGTTTACGCTCCTCCTCATCGAACCAGCGGCTGGTAACACACTTGGTTTCGGTATAAAAACGTACGCCGTCTTTGCCCAGACAGTGCAGATCGCCAAAGAAGGAGTTTTTATGGCCGGAGAAGGGGAACACGCCCACCGGTACCGGAATGCCCACATTAATGCCCACCATGCCGCCGTGGGTCCGTTTCTGGAATTCCCGGGCATAGTGGCCGTTCTGGGTAAAGATAACCGAACCGTTGGCCAGCGGATTGCGGTTCATCACTTGCAGCCCTTCTTCGAAATTTTTTACTCGCTTGAAGCATAGCACCGGACCGAACACTTCCTCGGTGCCGATGGTCATCTCTTCAGTTACCCGATCAAACAGCGTCGGGCCGACATAATAGCCGTTTTCAAATCCTTCGACCTGAAAGCCACGGCCGTCCAGCACCAGCTTGGCGCCTTCTTCGATTCCTTTGGTTATCCAGTTTTCCACCGACTTTTTATGTTCAGCCGAGATAACCGGCCCCATATCCGTCTCTTTGCGGTAACCCGGTCCCACCTTCAGCGCCTGCGCTTTTTCCAAAACCGCCGCAATCAGCCGATCGGCGATTTCTTCCTGCACCACCACCACCGGCAATGCCATGCAGCGTTCTCCCGCACAGCCAAAGGCGGCGTTGATAATGCCTGCCGCGGTACGGGCAATAGGGGCGTCCGCCAGCACCAGCGCATGATTTTTGGCTTCACACAGCGCCTGGACGCGTTTACCGTGCGCCGCCGCTTTGGAATAGACATGCAGTCCCACTGAGGTGGAGCCGACAAAGGAGACGCCGTTGACATCCGGATGGGTCAGGAACAGATCGGCTTCGTTGCGCGAACAGGTCACAATATTAATGACCCCGTCGGGTACGCCGGCTTCCTGGTAGAGTTTGGCGATTTCCATACAGGTCATCGGCGTCATGCTGGCCGCTTTAATCACAATGGTATTGCCGGAGGCGATACACAGCGGGGCCATCCATCCCATGGGGATCATGGCGGGAAAATTGAACGGCACGATACCGGCGAACACCCCAATGGGTTCACGGTACAGGGTGGTATCAATACCCACCGAGGCATCCATGAGGCTTTCACCGGCCAATAATGTCGGAATAGAGCAGGCCAGCTCCGTACCCTCCTTGGCTTTCAGTACATCGCCCTGGGCATCGCCCCAGGCTTTGCCGTTTTCCCTGGCGACCAGTTCCGTCAGGCGTTCCTCATGTTTAATCAGCAGCTCGCGTAACTGGAACATGATCTGCGCCCGTTTGATGGCCGGGGTATTTGACCAGGCCGGGAACGCTTTGCGGGCGGCGGCGATGGCGGTTTTGACTTCATTTTCCGTACAACAGGGCGCTTTGGCGATAATTTCGCCGGTGCTGGGATTACGCACGTCCATAAAGCGGGTGGTTTTGGAATCGAGCCAACGGCCGTCAACCAGATACTGCAGTGTTTTTACTGTAGACATATCCATACACTCCATCATTTGATAAATCTCTCTTCATTTACTAGGCGCTATCTTGCTCAACGGCCCTGACGGCATTATAGGGTTGCAGGGTTTTAGATAAATCAATTTTAGAATATAAATTTCATTTATGAGATATGAATCAAGAAAATGAAACTTATATTTCTTTGCGTGTTTATATGAGAATTGATCCCAACATAACGGAGGGGGTATTCAAATAAAATTTATTTATATCAATATATTAAATATTTTTATCGTAACGGATAACCGGCGCAGCGCCGGTTAGGGCAATGGGTGATGCCAGCAAATTATGCTCCAAATTGCTGGAGAAACCCTTCCAATCTAAGGTTTTTTATAAGGGATATTCGTTTTAATGTGATTGAAAATGAAATTTTTACTCCTCATAATGTCCACAGGCTTTTTATTGACGAGGGGATTGATCATTATGAGTACGGCGCAGCAGCACAAAACGCTTGATGTCATATGCATCGGGCGCATCGCGCTTGATTTGTACGGACAACAAATCGGCGCCCGGCTGGAGGATATGGCCACGTTTGCGAAATATCTTGGCGGTTCGTCGGGCAATGTCGCCTACGGTACGGCGGTACAGGGCCTGAAGTCCGGCATGCTGGCGCGGGTGGGGGACGAGCATATGGGCCGTTTCCTGCGGGAGGAGCTACAGCGCGTCGGAGTGGACACCCGTTATCTCATTACCGACAAAGAGCGGCTTACGGCGCTGGTTATCCTTGGGGTAAAAGATCAGGAAACGTTCCCGCTGATTTTCTATCGCGAGAATTGCGCGGATATGGCGCTGAGTCCCGGAGATATCGACGAGGACTATATTGCCTCCAGCCGGGCGGTGGCCATAACCGGTACCCATCTTTCACACCCGAATACCCGCGCCGCGGTGCTTAAGGCGCTGACGTTAGCAGAGCGCCACGGTTTGCGCCGGGCGCTGGATATCGACTACAGGCCGGTGCTGTGGGGCCTGACCGCTCTGGGAGACGGCGAGACCCGCTTTATCTCTTCTGAACGCGTCACCCGCGAGCTCCAGGACGTGCTGCATCATTTTGATCTGATTGTCGGTACCGAAGAGGAATTCCATATTGCCGGCGGCAGCACCGATACGCTGACAGCGCTGGGCAATGTTCGCCGGGTCAGTAAAGCGACTCTGGTCTGCAAGCGGGGCGCGCAGGGATGCTCGGTGTTTGAAGGGGATATCCCGGCCGGTTGGGACGCGGTGGCGCTCTACAGCGGCGTACGGGTGGACGTGCTCAATGTGCTGGGGGCGGGGGATGCGTTTATGTCCGGTCTGCTGCGCGGCTATCTGAACGATGAAGGCTGGGAGAAGGCCTGCCGTTACGCTAATGCCTGCGGCGCGCTGGTGGTGTCGCGTCACGGCTGCGCGCCGGCGATGCCGACCCGCATTGAACTGGACGACTACCTGCTGCGCGAGCAAACGGTACCGCGGCCGGATAAAGATGTGCGGTTGAATCATCTGCACCGGGTAACGACCCGCAAGCAGCAGTGGGACGAGCTGTGCGTTTTCGCGTTTGATCATCGCAAACAGTTGGTGGATATGGCCCGAGCCGCCGGGCGGAGCGAGAGCGATATCCCCCGGTTGAAACTCCTGTTGTTGCAAGGGGCCCGGGCGGCGGCGGCCGAGGCAGGACTGAAAAACAACGGCGGTATCCTGGCGGACACGACATTCGGCCAGGCGGCCCTTAACGATATCACCGGCCAGGGATGGTGGATAGGCCGCCCGATCGAGTTGCCGGGCTCGCGGCCGCTGCGCCTGGAACATGGCGATATCGGCTCGCAGCTCAGGGGTTGGCCGCTGGAGCATGTGGTCAAATGCCTGGTGTTTTATCATCCCAAGGACAGTGAGGTGATGCGCCTTGAACAGGAGGCGTTGATTACCGAGGTGTATCAGGCCTGCTGCCTGTCCGGCCATGAACTGTTGCTGGAAGTGATCCTGCCGGAGGATAACCCAGACCGGGATGAAAGATACTACGGGCAGATCCTGTCGCGTTTTTATGCCTTGGGGATCCAGCCGGACTGGTGGAAGCTGCCGCCGCAGTCACCCTCCGGCTGGCAGGATATCAGCCGTATTATCCAGCGTCATGATAGCCATTGCCGGGGCGTGGTGATCTTGGGATTGGATGCGCCGGAAGCCACCTTGAAGGCCGGTTTCGCGGCGGCGGCGGACACGCCGTGTGTGAAGGGCTTCGCGGTGGGCAGGACTATTTTTGGCGAGCCGTCCGCCAAATGGTTCCGGGGCGAGCTGGATGACGCTCAGTTGGTAAGGGAAGTGAAACAAAATTTCCTCAGGCTTATCGGCTACTGGCGAATTTATCGTCCCGCAAAATCCTGAACCGGCCATCAAGACTATCTCAGCACTATCTCAGCGCGGGAATAATGGCCGTCCCGCGCAGCTTTGGACACAAATCGTCAAGCGAATCGGCGTTATGAACAAAATAGTGAAGCAAGACTCTTTAAATGGAAAAAATATGGGATTACACTCATTTTAATAAGAATGAGAATTATTCAATGTTAAAATTATGTTTATAACATGATGCATGAAAGGGATATCAAGGAGTCTATGATGCGCTTGAGTTTGGCTTTAAAAATAACGCTATTGGCGTCAATGCTGGCGCTGGCGGGGGGCTATGAGCAGGCCGTTGCCGCCGGACAGGCTGCAACGCTGTCCATTGAACATGCGCAGGGCACGACAAAAGTCCCGCTGCGGCCGAAAAAAGTTATCGTGTTAAACCCCCAGACGCTGGATACCATGGATGCGCTCGGGATTGCGGTGGCAGGCGTGCCGCAGACCAGCACACATCTGCCGCCCTTTCTGGCCAAATACAGCGGCGGCGGCTATTTGAATGCCGGCACGCTGTTTGAACCGGATTACGAGGCGCTTAGCAACGCCAACCCCGATCTGATCATTGCCGGCGGCCGCGCCCATGATGCCTACGATAAACTGAGCGCTATTGCGCCCACTATTGCATTGGATGTGGACGATCAGCACTTCCTGGCCAGTTTTACCCAACGTACCGAGCAGTTGGCCGCTATTTTCGGCAAAGAAGCGCAAGCTAAAACGCAGTTGGACGCCTTCAGGCAGCAGATAGCCCTGATCAAGGGAAAAACGGCCAATGCGGGCAGCGCCCTGGTGCTGATGGTCAGCGGCGGGAAAATATCGGCTTATGGCCCGGGGTCCCGTTTCGGCTTCATTTTTGATGAACTGGGATTCAAACCGGCCACGGTATTCTCCGAGACGGGCAAGCACGGCAACATCGTCACCTCTGAATTTGTGCTCAGCATCAATCCCGACTGGCTGTTCGTACTGGATCGCGACAGCGCCATCGGCCGCCCGGCCGGGGAGTCGGCGCAACAGGTGCTTGATAATCCCCTGATCGCCAAAACCACTGCCTGGCAAAAGCGGCAGGTGGTCTATCTGGACTCGGCGTCCCTGTATATCGCCGGCGGCCTGCAAAGTTATACTCAGTTGATGAGTACCGTGAACCAGGCGTTGGACAGGAAATGAACATCTTTACCGCTATAGAAGCATGAAACCGCTTCCCCTGGCATTGAGCCTTATGGCGCTGCTGTGCCTGGTGGCCGCCAGCCTGTTTACAGGAGCAGGGGCGGTCGGCCCGCTGGCGGTATGGTCCGACCCCATCATGCAAGACATTTTCTTCATCAGCCGCGTCCCGCGCACGCTGGCCCTGCTGCTGGCCGGCAGCGCCATGAGCGTGGCCGGCCTTATCATGCAGTTGCTGACCCAAAACCGTTTCGTTGAGCCCTCCATGGCCGGCACGACGCAATCGGCCAGCCTGGGCCTGCTGATCATGATGGTGCTTATGCCGTCGGCGTCGATCATGATGAAAATGGCGGTGGCGAGCCTGTTCGCCCTGGGGGGAACCTGGCTGTTCATGAAGCTTTTGACGCGGGTGGTGCTGAAATCGGCGCTGGTGGTTCCCCTGGTGGGTATTATGTTTGGGGCGGTGATCAGCGCCATGACCACATTCGCCGCCCTGCATTTCGATCTGATGCAGTCGCTGGGCAACTGGGAAAGCGGGGATTTTTCCGGTGTGCTGGCAGGCCGTTATGAGCTGCTGTGGCTGGTTGGCGGGCTGACGCTGCTGGCCTGCTGGGTCGCCGACAGGTTTACGGTTGCCGGGATGGGACGCGCATTCGCCGTCAACGTCGGGCTGGACTACCGGCGCGTTATGCTGATGGGACTGGCGATTATCGCCCTGGTCAGCGGCGTGGTGGTGGTAGTGGTGGGAGCGCTGCCGTTCCTGGGATTGATTGTTCCCAATCTTGTCCGCATGCTGATGGGGGATAATATGCGCAAGACCGTCCCGTGGGTATGCCTGCTCGGGGGCGGCCTGGTACTGTTTTGCGACATGATCGGGCGGATTATCCGCTACCCTTTTGAAATTCCGGTCAGCGTGATCCTGGGTGTTATCGGCGCCGTGGTTTTTCTTATGTTACTGCTCAGCCAAAAACGCCATGTCAGAGAATAAAGCCAGGCCGGCGCTATCGCCGGTCATCATCTCCCTTAATCGAAAAGTATCGCCGAAACAGCGGTTATTACTGCTGGGGGGCCTGTCGCTGGCGGTCATGGCGCTGTTCATGACGGTAAATCTGGGCGGCAATCTGCACTATATCCTGGTGCATCGCGCCCTGATCCTGGCCACCATGCTGCTGGTGGCCTTTGCCGCCGGCGTCTCAACCCTGTTATTCCAGACGGTCACCCATAATCGAGTCCTGACGCCGTCGATTATGGGTTTTGAGGCGCTGTTCGTTCTGCTGCAGACCGCCATGATTTTTTTTATCGATGCACCAGGCATCATTTTGCTCGGTGTCGCCGGGAAATTCCTTTGCGAATCGCTGCTGCTGGTGCTGTTTTCCGCGTTGTTGTATCGCTGGCTGTTTATCGGGCGGGGCAATGACCTGCATCTGTTGCTGCTGGTGGGGATTATCTGCGGCACCCTGTTTCGCAGTTTTGCCACTCTGTTGCAGCGGCTGCTCACCCCCGGCGAGTTTGCCATCCTGCAGGGGCGGATGTTCGCCACCTTTACCCGTGCGCCGCCGGAGCTGCTGGGGGTATCGGCGGCAGTGGTATTGGCGGCGGCGCCTATCATTTGGCGCATGCGTTTTCGCTTTGATGTTTTGGCGCTGGGGCGTGATACCGCCGTTAGCCTGGGCATTGATTACCGGCACAACGTGACCGTGATCCTGCTGCTGGTGTCGGTGCTGGTGGCCATTTCCACCGCGCTGGTGGGCCCTCTGACCTTCCTGGGGTTTATGGTGGCGAACCTGGCTTATCTCATCGGCGGATCCCATCAGCACCGTTTTCTGCTGCCCACCGCCTTCCTGCTCGGCATCATTTCCCTGGTGGGCGGCCAATTGATTCTGGAACACCTGCTGAAAATGTCCGGTGCGTTGTCGGTGGTCATTGAGTTCCTCGGCGGTTCCCTGTTCCTGTATTTGCTATTGAAAAAGGCCACCCTGTGATTGAGATCAGGAATGTCAGCAAACGCTATAGCGATGTCGCCGTACTGAAAGGGATTACGGCGACCATTGCCGAGGGCGGGATCACCTCGATAATCGGTCCCAACGGCGCGGGCAAGTCAAGCCTGCTTTCGGTCATCAGCCGCCTGCTGCCGGCGGATGGCGGACAGGTAAGGGTCAATGGCCTGGATGTGGCCACCACGCCGGGGGATAAGCTGGCGACATACCTGTCGGTATTGCGGCAGGAGAATCAGTTTACCAGCCGTTTAACCGTGGCGGATCTGGTGGGGTTCGGCCGTTATCCCTACACCAAGGGACGGCTGAATGAGGACGATCGCGGACGCATCGCCGCGGCGATGGACTTCCTGAACCTGACCGATTTGCAGCATCGCTATCTGGATGAGCTCTCCGGCGGGCAGCGCCAGCGGACCTATGTGGCGATGGTGCTGTGCCAGGATACGAAATATGTCCTGCTGGACGAACCGCTTAATAACCTGGACATGAAACACGCGGTGGCGATGATGAAGCAGCTCCGCCGCGCGGCGGATGAGCTGGGTAAAACCATCGTCCTGGTGATCCATGATATCAATTTCGCCTCGGTTTATTCGGATGACATCATCGCCATGAAGGAAGGCCGGGTGATTTATCAGGGGACGCCGGCGCACATCATGACGCCGGCGATCCTGGAGGACATTTTTGATACGCCGGTAGCCATTGAATGGCTGAATAATCAGCATATCGCCGTGTATTACCGCTGACGACCGCCTAGCATCCGCGCGCGGATGCCCAAGAGAGACTAAATGTGCTGCCTCTCTATTTTACCGACAATCAGCAGATAGGAGAGCAGGCCCAGCAGCCCCATGGAGCCTACATAAAGAATCGCCATATCAAAGGATTTGGTCCAAGACAAAATAAACCCGATGATCAGCGGTGTTACGATGCCCGCCAGATTGCCGCACATGTTAAATACGCCGCCGGCGATGCCGAGCACCTCTTTCGGCGATGTGTCGCTCAACACGCACCAGCCGAGGTTACCAAATCCTTTTGCGAAGAAAGCGATACTCATGGCGCCCACGACGAGAATATCTGACTGCGTATAATTTGCCGTGATAATGGCGCATGACAATAGCATGCCGCAGATTATAGGGGCTTTCCTTGCCACCGTAAGGCTGTAGCCTTTCGTGAGCAGGTAATCGGAAAAAACGCCGCCGATAATGCCGCCGATAAAACCGGCGACGGCGGGAATAGAGGCTATCATCCCCACTTTCAGTATCGACATGCCTTTTGCTTGATAAAGATAAGTAGGAAACCAGGTCAGAAAGAACCAGGTAATGGAGGTCAAACAAAATTGGCCGATGTATACGCCGATCATCATTCTGTTGATGCAGACTTTTTTTATCTGTTCAAGCGTCACGGTTCCTTTTTGCGTATTAATACCTAATTCCGGCTCGCCGCCGCCGTCCCTGATATAGTCAATCTCGGCCTGATTGACGTTTTTGTGGCGCAAGGGATCTCGGACATACGTCAACCATAATCCGCCCAGTATGATGCCAATTAAGCCTATATAATAAAAAACGTGATGCCAGTTGCCTATGTTTAATATAAAGGTCATCAATGGCGTTATAAGCGCTAACGATATATATTGTGCCGCCTGGTAAATCGCCGTGACGAAGCCACGCTCATTATTGGGAAACCATTGAACGCTCAGGCGGCTATTGGCGGGGAAAGCCGGCGCTTCAATCGCCCCCATGAGTAATCTTAAAATGATTAGAGCCATCAGCGGCGCGGAAAATAAATATATCGTCCCTTGCAGCATGGTGACCAGGGACCAGCCTATTAAGGCGTAGCCATAAACCAGCCTTGAGCCGAATCTATCTAATAACCAGCCGCCGGGTATTTGCATTATTACGTATGAAATGCCGAATACTGAAAACGCCACACCCATCATTTCGGGAGAGAAATTAAATTCTTTACTCATAAAAGGCGCGACGACAGAAAGCGTTGCCCGATCGGAATAATTAAATACGGTGGCGGCAAACAGGAAAAACAGCGTTATATATCTTATGTTGGTTTTCTTTACCAGTTTTTCTTTCATGTAGGGCCTCTGACATAATGTTAAGTCTAGAAGGTTATTTTTTTATTTTTTAATAAAAATGCCCTAAAAACCGATGTATTAAAAAACACATCGGCATTTGAAATGCAGTAAATTAAGGACGCTTACCGAATTCGGCCTGTTGCACCGTCCATGCCAAGGCCTGTTCGCTTAAGGTAAATCCAAGGCCATGGCGGTCGGAAATCAGCATGCGGCCGTCGCGTAGCTCCAACTGCTCATTGAACAACGGGTTCAGCCACTCGAAATGCTCAAGCCAGGGCTCGATGGGATATGCCGCCGCAAGATGCAAATGGATCTCCATGGCGAAATGCGGCGCCAGTTTGCGGCCGTTTATGGCGGCCAGGTCCATGATTTTCAGGAATGGCGAGATGCCGCCTACGCGCGGGGCGTCGGGTTGAACGAAATCACTGGCATTCCCCAGGATCAGCTGTTCATGTTCGCGGAAGCTGGTAAGCATTTCTCCGGTGGCGATGGGGGTATCAAGGGCGGTGGTTAACGCGGCGTGGCCCTCAACGTCATAGGCATCCAGCGGCTCTTCAATCCACACCAGATTGAAGGCCTCCATCTTCCGTCCGATACGCATGGCGGTTTCCCGATCCCATTGTTGATTCGCATCCACCATTAGCGGGAAATCATCCCCCAGCTCTTGACGCACCGCGGTTAACCGCTTCAGATCCTCGGCGGTATCCGGCTGCCCGACTTTGATTTTAATGCCGCCGATGCCGCTTTCCCTGGATATGGCCACATTCTTTATCACCTGATCCAGCGGCGTGTGCAGGAAGCCGCCGGAGGTGTTATAGCACCGGACCGAGTCCCGATGGGCGCCCAATAATTTCGCCAGCGGCAATCCGGCCCGCTTGGCCTTCATATCCCAAAGGGCAATGTCAAAAGGCGAAATGGCCTGCACCGCCATTCCGCTGCGGCCCACCGAGGCGCCGGCCCACAAAAGCTTGGTGTAGATCTTATCGATATCGTTAGGGTCTTCACCCAGCAGGTTATCGGCGATTTCCTTAGCATGGGCATAGATGCCCTGGCCTCCGGCGCGTTTGGAATAACTAAAGCCAATGCCCTCGAAACCGTCGCGGGTGAGAAGCTGGGCAAAAATAATCGCCACTTCGGTGAGGGGTTTTTGCCGACCGGTCAGTACCTTGGCATCGCTGACGGGGGTTGCCAGGGGCAAAAACGCCAACGAAATTTTGACCCATACGATGCGATCCCCGCTTTCAGCGGCGGTACGCACATGCGATACCTTGGCGTAGGATACCGCATCAGAGTTAGCACTGGCTGTCATATTCATTTCTCCTCATAGGGGGGACTTATTCAATTTATCAGTAAATGATTGCGCTAACATTTTTAGCGCGAACCGCAGAAATACACTATATTTTCCGGGTTTATGTGCGGGGCTGATCACAAAATATTTCTGGATAATCGGCGGGTAAATCACCCGATATTACACCGTTATGGGCATAAACAATTAATTCATATGGTAAATGATTGCGCAATCATTATAACAATGCGCGGCTCCGGCCGATACCGATGCCAAGGACGCCGGAAACGCGGGTAATTTAGACGATGGCAATCGCTTTCGCGGCCGGGGCGGTGGTGACCTTTTCTTCACGGCGGGGGCTAAGAAGGCAAGTCTATGTTATTGGGTTATGCACTGTTTTTACGGTACTCTATCCGCGGTAACACTGTTTAAGCGTCGCTCAAGGACCGGTATGATGGCTAAAAATACGCAGAAAAACGCGGGGAAAGCGAAGTCTCCCACCCTTGAAGATGTCGCGCTCAGGGCCGGCCTGTCTCCCATGACGGTGAGCCGGGCGTTAAATAATCCTCATCTTGTGCGCGCCCTTACGCTGGAAAAGGTCAGGGAGGCGATTGCCGCCACAGGCTATATCCCAAACCTGCTGGCGGGGGGACTGGCGTCAAGGCGCAGTAAGCTGATTGCCGTGGTAGTGCCGCAAATCAATAATAATATGTTTGTGGATACCGTTCAGGCCTTAAGCGATCGGTTGGCGGAACGCGGCTATCATATGCTGTTATGCGTAAGCGGCTATACGGAAGAACGGGAGGCCGACATCGTCTCGGCGATCCTTTCGCGGCGCCCGGAAGGCGTGGTATTAACCGGAATACAGCATTCGCCGAGGTTAAAACGCATTCTTTTATCTTCCGAGCTGCCGGTGGTGGAAATATGGGATTTAACCCCCACTCCCCTGGATATGCTGGTGGGCTTCTCCCATGAAAGGGTAGGCAATAAAATAGCCCGGTATATGTGTGAAAAAGGCTATAAAAACATCGGCCTCATTTGGACCGAGGACAAACGGGCGGCGGTGCGTAAAAAAGGGGTGCTCGACGTATTGCACGAAAACAAGCTGGACGCTATCCCGTCAGTATCCGTTCCGCTGCCGGCCGCTCTGTCGAAGGGACGGAGCGGATTGCGCCAGCTGCTTGAATCCGGGCATGAGATTGATGCCGTCATCTGCAGCTCCGATACGCTCGCCCAGGGCGCCATCATCGAGGCGAACCATCGGGGGCTAAAAGTGCCTAGGGATATAGCCGTCATGGGTTTTGGCGACCTGGATTTTTCCCAGCATCATAGTCCTTCCATTTCAACGGTGAAAATCGATCGCTGGCGTGTCGGCATAGATGCCGCGACTATGCTGGCGGATAAAATCGAGGGAAAAGAGTCCATTGACGCGGTGAGAGATATCGGTTTTGAACTGATTGAACGGGAATCTACCTGATTCCCGCCGTCATGGGCCGCAGTGCTTCCGGGGCGCTATCCCATCAACGCCGGGACGACGGCGCGTAGAAGGGTTCGCGCGGCGTTTCCTGCGCCAGGTAATCGCGGTAAAAGTCTTTCACGTGCGCGAAGACCGCTTTGCCCAGCTCAAGGCGCGCCTGCTCGTCGGCGGTGCGTGGCGCGGCCAGTTTTTGCGCGATTTCATTGAGCACCTCCGTGCGATCCACCCGGGTGAATTGACCCTGATGGCAGATTTCTTCCCCCGCAATAAATACGCTCTCGATATCCTTGCCGCGCGCACGGTGGACCAGCACATCCAGCAGGGGGATATCGTCATCCTGATAGGGCCAGGTAATACTTTTCCAGTCAAACAGCACCGCATCCGCCAGTCTACCCGGCTCCAGACGGCCAATGCGCCCGGCGAAGGGCGTGGTTTTGGCGCCGCCTTCCGTTGCCATGCGCACGATTTCGCCGCAGGATGGCACTTCATCGTCGTCCATGCCGGGTACGCGGTGTACGCGTAACGCCAGACGCATCTCCTGCAGCATATCGCGATCATCGTTGATGCCGGCTTCATCCAGCCCCAATCCCACGGTCAGCCCATGTCGGCGAAAGGCGTTCAGCGGCGCCACGCCGCTGCGCAGGCGCAGATTGGAGCTGCAGTTATGGCACACGCAGGTGCCGGTCGCCGCCGCCAGCTCGATATCCGCTTCATTTAGCCAGACGCCATGTCCGAGGGTCAGCGACGGCCCCAGCAAACCCAGCTTATGCAAATGCGCCAGTGCCGTGCCGCCGGTACGCCTGCGCGCATATTCACGCTGGTAGGCGGTCTCGACCAGATGCATATGCATCGGCACGCCGGCATTATCCGCTTCCGCTTTAATGGCCTGTAATGCCTCATCGCCGCACCAGTGCAGGTTGGCGGGCGCCAGCTGGATCCGGGTGAGCGGCTGTCCATGATTATCTGCCGCCAGCATACGGAACAGCTTAAGATGATCG
This sequence comes from Sodalis sp. RH15, assembly GCF_047324255.1. Lineage (NCBI taxonomy): Bacteria > Pseudomonadati > Pseudomonadota > Gammaproteobacteria > Enterobacterales > Bruguierivoracaceae > Sodalis > Sodalis sp. RH15. Next base: position 3,880,226 of record NZ_CP178738.1, on the reverse strand, counting down.
TCCAGCGGCAGCCGCTGCTTTTTCAGATGGGCGGCCAACTGCGGGCGGATTTCAGCCGGCACGCGGGCCACGAACTGCTCATCGGCTTCATAGACCAGTAGATTCTGCTCACGCACCGCAAAGCTATAGGAGGCGCGCATGCCAATCTCACGGTAGGCGGCAAGCACCGCGCCGGCCGCCTGGTGTATCGTTTCCAGCGTTCCCGGCCGCCAGCCGTGGATATGCTGTACCGTGGTGATGCCGGATGCGATCATCTCAAAAGCGGAATAGAGCGTATCCAGCCGCAAATCCACCTCGCGCGCGCCCATACGGCTGGCAAACCACAATTCCAGCGCATAATCGGGCGAACCCAGCTGCAACGGGGTTAAACCCACATGATGATGGCTGTTGACAAATCCCGGCATCAAGACGTGCTGCATGGAACCGTAACGCCGGGCCTGCGGATAGGCGGCTGTTAAATCATCGGCCTTGCCGATGTCACGGATGACGCCGTCTTTTTGGTAAAGCGCGGCCTGTTCCACAGCGATCGGGCGACCATCATCGCCGATCCCCTGGATCAGCGTGCCGGCTAATATCAGTGACTCAGTCATAGGGGGATATCCTGTAGCGGTAAAATCAACGCACCCAGCCGTGCGGCACGGGCCCAAATAAATCGCCGCGGCGATCGTCGAAATAGCGTAGCTGCTTGCGAATCTGAACGAGTTGCTGATGCTCCAGCGTAGCGTTCACCACGCCCGGTCCCTGCGTTCGGGAACGGTGCGCCAGGATTGCGCCGTCGGCATTGATCACGCATGACTCGCCGTAATTGTCCGTCGCCATACCGTCCAGCCATTCCTCGCCCACTTTATTGGCGCAAAGGACTATCAGGCCGTTTTCTTTGGCATGGGTACGCAGCTCGCCTAAAAAGAATGCCGCATCATCGCCGCCGCTGCCGGCGACCGGCACGATAACCAGTTCAACGCCCGCCCGTCGCATCGCGCGCCAGCATTCGGGGAAACGCCGGTCATAACAAATCAGCACCGCGCACCGCCAGCCTTCGATTTCAAATGTTTGCAGTTCGTCGCCTGGGGTGAAATGCGCGGCCTCGTCAAAACCGGGCGGTGGATAATCGTTGACCGGCAAATGCAGTTTCCTGGCCAGGGCGCCGTTGCCCAGCCTTTTCCCCTGGCGGTCAAAGCCGATAACGGCATTGTGATAACAGCCGCTTTGGCTGTGGTGCTCATAGAGCGGCAGCAATATGGCGCACCCGAGCCGTCGGGCCAGCTCCGCGCACCAGCCGCTGCTCTCACCCTGGACGGATTCGGCCCACCGTCGGTATTTTTCCGCCGGCGCGGCGCAGAAATAGGGCGTCAAGGCCAGCTCGGGCAGCGCCACCAGCCGTGCGCCGTCTTTAGCCGCGCGGGTAATGGCCGCCTCCAGCATCTGGCGATTAAACGCCAGGTCCTCGCGGCCCGGCGGCATTTGCAGCGCGGCAACCGGCAGGCGGGGAGATGTCATCAGCCCACCTCCTGTTCGGCAAAGGCGCGATCGACTTCATCACGCAGCAAGTCGATTAGATGATCGCTGAGCTGATGGAACAGGGGGCTTTTGGGATCGCGCGGCCGCGGGAGATCGATTGGGATGATTTCTTTAATGCCGCCGGGACGCGCGGTAAAGACCACCACGCGATCGGCCAGCGCTACGGCTTCATCAATATGGTGAGTGACAAAAATCATTGATACGCCGGTTTGCCGCCAGATACGGATCAGAAAATCCTGCATTTTCGCCCGCGTTTGCACATCCAATGCCGCAAAAGGTTCATCCAGCAGCAGCGCCTCGGGATTTAGCGCCAGCGCCCTGGCCATCGCCACCCGCTGGCGCATGCCGCCGGAAAGCTGATCGGGTCGTTTATCCGCGGCATCGGCAAGGCCGACGTTTTGCAGGATGGACTGCGCCCGTTTCAACCTTTGTTCTTTAGACATGCCCTGCATCTTCAGGCCGAAGGCGACATTTTCCGCTACCGTCAGCCAGGGATAGAGAGACGCTTCCTGAAAGACAAATCCGCGATCGGTGCCCGGTTGGGACACCTCGGCTCCACCGCAGCGGATCGATCCTTCGCTGACCGATTCCAGCCCGGCTATCATATACAGCAGGGTGCTTTTACCGCAGCCGCTGGGACCGAGCAGCACGACAAACTCCCCCCGCGCTACCTGTAAATCGACATTATTCAATGCGACGACGGCAGCGCCTTGCGCATCAACCCAGGTTTTACCCACGCGGCTGCAATCGATCAATGGCGGTTGCGTGCTGGTATTGTTCGTCATTTCCGGCCTCCGGCGTTGTTTTCAGGTATCCAGTAAAGAAGCTTCTTCTGCACATAGCGCAGCAGCAGATCGAAAACGAATCCGGTAATGCCGATGATGGTCATGGTGAAAAATGACAGGCTGGAATTAAAGGTATTGCGCGCCTGCATAACGATTTGTCCCAGTCCGCTGCCTACGCCTGTCGCTTCCGCCACCAGCACAATCATCCATGCGCCGAACAGGTTCATGCGCAACACGAAGAATAACGAAGGCAGGATGGCGGGGATAATGACGTAACGGAAAGTCTGCGCCCGGGTTGCCCCCATCACCGCCGCCACGTTGAGGTGCGTTTTGCTCACACTCTCAATCTGGCTGATCGTGGATACCGTCATGACAAAAAACAGTGAAATAAACACCATGAAAATCGCCGGCGGATTGCCGATGCCGAAGATAAAGATGGCCACCGGCAGCCAGGCGATGGGGGAGATGGGCGCCAGCAGGGTGATGGTCGGCAATACCAGCTTGCCGAACAGGCGGAAATAGCAAATGGCCAGCCCGCTTATCAGGCTTAGGACAAAACCCAGGGCCAAGCCCGCCATCACGCGTCCAACCGTGGCGATGATGGTTTTACCCAACGACAACAAGGCGGTGTCGTTGGTGACCTGGCCGATAACATCGGTGGGGATAAAATATTGCGCCTGCTGGGCAAAATTCGCCAGGAAGATATGCGGCGGCGGTAATAACAGCGGATTCAATCCCCCAAAAGCCCATATCGCTTCCCAAATCCCGGCAAACAGGGCGACGGAAGCCACGCCCCAGCCGAGGCGCGAGAAAAAATCCGCCCAGCCGCGGCGGCGGGTTTTCCTCACCGGAGGATTGACTGCGACCGGTGAAACACCGCTCGCTTTTACCGGCTTTGGCAGGGTATTCACATTCATGCGCTTTTCAGCTCCAGCGAGGCATACAAGTCGGGATTTTCCTTAATCACTTCATTGAGCAATGACCAGTCGAAGATATCCGCTCCCGGCACCTTCTGGATGTAACGCAGCTCTTTGAGGTTATTGGCGCGCTGCAGGATAAAATCCTGGTTCTGCCGTTGGTCGATCATCGCCGGCTGTTTTGTGGCGGCGTCCAGGGTGGCTTCGTAGCTGGTCTTGAAGTATTTGCCCACGGTATCTTTGACCGCCGAGGCGCGGTCGGTCTCTTCCTGGTGCTGGCCGATCATCATGCCCTTGATAAGCGCCTTCACCGCTTCGCGATACTCTGCCAGCACGGAGGCGCGTACCGCCAGTACGCAATCGCTATAGTTCTTGCCATAGATATCGACGCCGTCGGAAAGACGTACCGCGCCCGGACGCGCCTGCAGCGCCTGGGTGGCGTAAGGCTCGATATGGCACATGGCGTCGATATTGCCGTTGATAAAGGCCTGAGCCAGCTCCGGCGAGGTACCGAAGTAACGTACCTTGACGTCGGCAAAGCTCATGCCCGCTTTTTTCAGATAGTCGTAAGGCAGCATTTCCAGCGTATCCGCCTGAAAGGTTCCCAGCGTCTTGCCGCGCAGCTTTTCGGCGGAATCGATACCCTGCTGGCTGACTATCACGCAGCCTTGTACCCCTGAGCCGGCGACGATCTTGATAGGCGCGCCTTGAGCGAAAAGCGTAATGAAGTTGGTGTAAGGCACCACGGTTACGTCAACCAGACCGGCGCCGAACAAGGCGGCTATATCGGCATTGGTCGGGGTGGTGACAAAATCCAGAGCGACGTTTTTCGCCAGTCCGCGCTCCTTTACCAGGAAGAAGGGACAATTGCACAAGCCCGTGCCGTGCGTTGCCTTGAAAGTTGTTATATCCGCCGCCTGGGCGGGGGCGCTGATAAGGTACTTGCCCAACGCCAGGCCGCCGGCTGCCAGCGCGCTGTGTTTCAGAAAATGGCGGCGATTGATATCAAAGCCATGAAGCCGCGGTAAAACACGTTTTGTTGACATAATCTTTTTGTCTCCTGGTGTTGATAAAAGTGCGAACGAACCCCTGCCAGCAAGGCATAGCGTCCAGCGGATAGCTGTCGCGGTTTAAGGTTCGGCGAAGCCGCGTGTTAGTGCGTATATTCCGTTTGTGACAGCAGGGCGGATAAGCGGCTGAAATCAAGCACGGCATACGGATTATCCGGCGGTACCAGCCTGCCCATTGCCGCCAGAGCGTCGAACCGGCCGATAATGGTGCCGGCAAGGGAACGGATATCGATTTGCGAAGGCTGTCGTGACAGACCCTGCGTCATCACCGCCAGGGAAACGCCGGGGTAAAATCGCGCCACGCTTGACAAGGCGCCCTGTGGATCGGCCTTTATCGCATTTTCCGCCTGCAGCAGAGCCTTTATCACCGCATCCACCACATCTGGATACTGATGCAAAAAACTCTGGCGCGTGACCAATACGGTATCGGGATAACCGGTTCCCCAGACGTCGGCGGCGTCGCACATTTTTTTGAATCCCAGCAGTTCGAGCTGGCTTATTACCGGCTCGATAAAGGTGCAGGCGTCTATTTCACGCCGCTGCATGGCGGTTATCCCCTGCTGGAGGGTGTTGAAATAGCGGATATCGCTGCGTTGCCAGACCCCTTGGTAATGGTTGATCGCATCGTGCAGCAGCACCTCCATCGGATCCTCGAAGAAGGTGCCGAAGCGCAGGGTGGCGGGCGCCGCGGCCACGCTGTCCGGATGAATCATTACCGCCATGCCGCCGACGCCGCTTCCAGCGATAATGCGCAACGGATCAGCGGCGTTGAAATCCCTCAGCGGCTGGGTAAATCCCGTGGTGCCTATTTGCGCCGCGCCGCTTCTGAGTAATGCAATGGTCGACGCCGTGCCGCTGAGTTTCGGCACCGTTACCGTCAATCCCCGGTCGCGAAAGTAACCGCATGCCTGCGCCACGAATAACGGCAGATTGGAAAGCGCTTCACCATGAGCCAATACCAGTTCAGACATGCAGTGCTCCACAAAAGACTCAAAGATTGTTAACAATTATCTGCGGCGAATTGGCGTCGAGCGAATTGGCGTCGAGATAGTTGCGGCAGAGGATATGGATTAATTTTGACAATAAGATCATGCAAAATTGAAGTCAATAATTATTTAAATTGTTCATCAGTTTTATTTTTGTGATATGCATTTCTTATATTTAGCGTTTTCCGAGCGAAAAGAAATAAAAGTATAAAGTGAAAAAAAGAGCGCCTAACGCGCTCTTTCTACAGGGAAAAACCGGTGGATGTAAGGGCTAGGGGGAAATTAAGGCTTCGGGGCCAGATGCCCTAGATATAAGAAATTTAGTTTCCAGTGCCGAGCAGGATCTCTTCCAGATCTTCCTCCTTTTCTTCCGGCTCATCCAGATGCAGCGAATTTTCGATCCCCAGCAGGTGATCCAGCATCAGTTTTTGCGCGCGCATGCTGTCCCGCGCCTCTACCGCATCCACCAGCCGTTCATGTTCATTGTGCTGGCAGGTAACGTCCGTGGGGGTGTCATACAGCAGGATAGTCAAGCACGTCAATAACTGCAGGCCGCGTACCGTTCTTTCAAGAAAACGATTTCCCGCCAGGGAGGCCAGCAGCACATGAAACTCGCCGGACAAGCGCACAATCTTGCGGCGATCGCCTGAATGCCTGGCTTTTTCTTCCTGTTTAACGTGCTGGCGCAGCAGCGTGATTTCCTGCGCGGTCACTCGCTTACATATATTTTCCAGCAAGGGAACCTCGACATAGCGCCGGGCCTGGAAAAATTCTTTAGCTTCCGCAATGGTGGGGCTGGCAATAAACGCGCCGCGGTTGGGCAGGATTTCCACCACCCGCTCGAAAGCCATTTGCTGCAGGGCCTCTCTGACCACGGTGCGGGAAACCTTGAAAATGGCCGCCAGCTTTTCTTCCGTAAGTTTGGTCCCCGGCTTAAGGCGGTGTTCCGAGATGGCATTCATCAATTTTTCATAAACCGCGCTGCGATCCCTGGCGCACAGTGTGGCCGCGGCCTGCATATTTTCATCTGTCGGACGTTTTGCTCTGGCCATGTTTAAAAACTAAGCCTCCTAACCGGTAGCGGAAATGAATATCAGTATTAATGACAATCATGACACCAGGATGTATATATCCACAAGGAAAATTGTTTACTATCAAAATAAATTATGTCTATCGTTTGGCGTTGGCGGGAGGCATGCAGCACGGTTTCGCCGCGCGTATGGACTGGGCCATCAAAGATTTTGCCCATGCCAACCCTAACCCGGTGGTGGTTGTGAATAACCGGCCTGGCAAGGGCACCATCTACCTCCATATTCAGTATACCAACTATACATGGAGTATTAGGCGTGCCTTTAAGCTTTTGAAACAGGTCCGGGACTTTGAGTTACGGTACCGCAAGGCATTGCTGAGCAACGTGAAAGCCTGTGTATGCTGTTTTCCGCCGGGGTAGTAAAGGGAATTTGAAATCCGATAGTCTTCATGTGACATATCCTGAGCCGGCGCCGACGGTAGAGGATGAATGGATGGACAATCCGTTATCAGGGAATAACGGACTAACCCGGCTACAGGGTAAGCAAGCGGCCGGGTCAATCAATGGGGGATGGTTTAATCAAAAGTTATTTAATGAAATAGCATCATGAATTTACCCAGCGCAATACCGACGATACCAAAATCAGCATCGCCAAAGGTGGTGGAGGCGGAAAGATTCCCCAGTACCGATAATAATATTGCCGGCAGGAACGAAATGATCAAGCCGTTGGCAAAAGCGCCGATAATCGCTCCCCGCCATCCACCGGTGGAATTACCGTACACGCCCGCCGTAGCGCCGGTGAAAAAATGGGGCACCAGGCCCGGGACAATAATGCTTAACCCCAATAGCGGGAAGAAAAACATGCTGATAAGCCCGGCACAAAAGCTGCTTAAAAAACCGATAATCACCGCGTTGGGCGCAAAGGGAAATACCGTCGGGCAATCCAGGGCCGGCTTGGCATCCTTGACTACTTTATCGGCAATGCCTTTAAAGGCCGGCACGATTTCTGCAATGACCATGCGCACCCCGGCCAGAATAATATAAACCCCCGCAGCAAAGGTAATCGCCTGGATAATGGCGAAAATAATGTAGTTCTGTCCACCGCTGACTTCGGATTCGGTAAAGTTTTTACCGGCTACCAAAACCAGGATGACAAACAGGATCGTCATTGTCAACGCGATGGCGATGGACGAGTCATGCAGGAATTTGAGATATTTCGGTACATTGAATTCTTCGGTCGATCGGCTATTTTTGCCGACAATTTTGCCCACTAGAGCGGCACATAAATAACCCGTCGAACCAAAGTGGCCTAGGGCAAAATCATCACTGCCGGTGATTTTGCGGGTAAACGGCTGCAGCATGGCCGGTGAAATGACCATTAGCGCCCCGAGGATAATGGCGCCAAGAGTGACCAGCACTCCTCCGCTGAGTCCGCCGGTGGTGAGGATTACCGATAACATGGCCGCCATATACAGGGTATGGTGTCCGGTCAGGAAAATATATTTAAGGGGAGTGATCCGAGCCAGGATAATATTCACAAGCATGCCGAATATCATGATCATGGCGGTGGAGGTGCCGAAATTTTTCTGTGCCAGCGCGGCTACCACATCATTATTCGGCACAACGCCCTGGATATTAAAGGAATGGATAAAGAGTTCACTAAAACTGGTCAAGGTGGTGGCAATGACACCTGCGCCAGCGATTAATATCAGGAACCCCATAATTGTTTTTAGCGTACCGGATATCGTATCGGAGAAAGATTTTTTCTGCAGCAGCAATCCGCAAAAAGAGAATAATCCCACCAGTATTGCAGGCGTACCTAATACATCATTAATAATAAATGAGAGCATTGTAAACTCCATGGAACTACCATGTAGAGGAATTATAAATTATTGGCAAGTATCTCTTTTATTTTATTGTTATCTAAAAGGTTACTCAGACCAAAAACATGACGAACGCCATTATCCAATCCGGAAATGATATCATTGGACCCAATATAAATATCCGCAGATTCGGATTTGGCCGAACTTAAATCCGTATGACTGACTTCCGCTTCCTTACCTAATTCTTTAAGGATTTTTTTGACATTCATTTCCACGATGAAACTACTGCCTAAACCATTACCACATACGATCAGAATCTTTTTCATATATATCCCTTAATAAACATCAGTATTTATCAATCAAAACCTGGATAGCCGCAAGGGTATCCGCGCCAAGGAGTGCCTGGAGATCTTCTTCGTTGCTGAACAGTTCGGCCAACTGGGATATCATGCTCAGATGCTCATCACCGTTTTGGGCGCAGAGCAAAATCACCACATGCACCGGGTCATTTTCCAGGGATCCGAAACTGATGCCCTGGCGAATATGCAGCAGAGATAGCGCCGTGCGGTTAACACCTTCTTCGGGGCGGGCATGGGGCATCGCCAGCCCGGGCGCTAACACATAATAGGGCCCAATTGCCTCATGTGAGGCGAAAATCGCCTGAATGTAGCCAGGGGCAATCGCGCCTTCCGACAGTAATGGACGGGCGGACAATTCAATAGCGCCGCGCCAGTCGACGACCTGTTCCACAATGGCGATCCTTTCGGCGGTTAACCATTTGGCAAGCATCACGAATCCCTATTTGCTGAAGATGCTTGGAGTGTAGGCGAAAAAGTAACCCTTATTCTGTGATATAAATCTCAAAAGTTAGCGCTAACAAAGGTGAAAGGGAAAAATTTGTTACCGCTAACATTTTGGGGCTGATTTTGTTATACAGTGAGGGGAAACCTATCAAGGGACAGTGATAGGGACCGATACAGGATTGCCATGGAAAATAACGGGAATGTTGCGATCGTCTGTCAGTCGGGCAGTCCTTGCGCTGTAGTTATGATAAAATCCATTTTTAAAAACCGGGCCAATTAACTGCCGAAAAGGAAAGAAAAAAAGGTGAAGCAGCGTCGCAATTCTGGTAAAAGTACCCTGGCTGATGTGGCAAATATGGCGGGTGTCAGCACCATGACCGCCTCGCGTGCGCTACGGGAACCGGAAAAAGTGTCGCCAAAACTCCGGGAAAAGATCGACGCGGCGGTAACCGAACTCGGCTATGTCACCAATCTTGCAGCCAGCACCCTGGCTTCGGCATCCTCGCGGCTGGTAGCCATGGCGACGCCGGCATTGACCTCGCCTGGCTGCGCCATTATTTCTCAAGCCCTTCAATCGGTGCTCCGGCCTCGTGGTTACGACGTGCTATTGTCGGAGGATAACTACGCCGCCCCCCATGGATCCAGATTAATTGAAAAGCTGCTGTCCTATAATCCGGCCGCCATGGTGCTATATAATTTCGATAATTCATTGGAAAGCCGCCGGCTATTGCTCACCGCCGGCATCCCGGTGCTGGAAATCGGCGGCGTTACTCCTGCGCCCGTCATGATGAGCGTCGGTGCCAATTACGGCCTGGCCATCAAACAACTGATTAATGCCCTGGCCATCAAGGGATTTAAAAATATCGCTCTGCTGTGTGCCGCCCATGAGCACCACATACATCAGCAAATCCTCAGCGGCTGGCATTCGGCTATGCTGTCGTTAAATCAGTCGCCCCATCGGGTTGTCAGTTCTTCTCTACCGCCCGATTTCAGCACTGGGAAAAATCTTTTGCCGAAGATCCTGCTTGACTGGCCCGAGCTGGATTTACTGATCTGCACGTCTGACGAGGTGGCCTGCGGGGCCATCTCCTCCTGCCATGCGCGGGGAATATCCGTGCCTGCGCAATTGGCCGTTGCGAGCCTCGGCGGGGGCGTCCTTGCCGAAATTTGCTCACCGGCCTTGACCACCGTAGAGCTACCTTACCAGGAGATGGGCATCCTGGCCGGCAAACAAATCTGGTCGGCGCTTCAGGGCAGGAAAGCGGATGATTCCGCTACACTTGCCACGCAGCTGGTCATGCGCGCCAGCACCGCCATGCCCTAGCTCCTTTTACGCATGGAAACGGATGCTGAAAAGGGATGTGAAGTATCGCTTTGTCATCGATATTGCTTCCTTGAAAGCCTGGCTGGAAAGATAAACCCTGCTATCCATCGCCGCTTGCGGCCCGCTCTTCATTGAGCGCCCGGTTTCTTTCCCGCTGGTCCCGAATACTGTATACGCAGCGCAAAAATGCATCCAGCGCGATGGGCAATGGCTGCTTCCTGTCGCGGATGATAAGTTCAAAGTGCGACTGACGGCTGATGCGATCCGGTATCAGGCAGATTAAGTCACCGGTTTCAAGCCAGCGCTGGATATAATGGTTTGGGAAAAAGCCGATGTAATGACCGGTCATTACCAGCATGGCGGAGGCTTCCAGATTAGTCACGCTGGCGGATACTGTGTCATTGAATATTTGCAGAGGGAATTCGTTATCGTCGAAAAAGGTTCGAACCACGCGGGGTATTCGGGGGATCGCTTCGATGATACGTTGCGCGCTATCCATCCGTGTCAGCGGGTGATCCTTGCGGCAAACAAGAATATCGCGCTCATAATACAGCGATTGGTAACAGAGGCCGGGGATACGGCTGGGGAATATTCCTATGGCCACATCCAGGCTATTGTCGAAGACCCTTTTTTCCAGTTCGGGCGGCGAAAGCGTCTCCAGAACCAGATGGAGGGTGTTTTGCGGTAGCGACATCAATTTTTCTATGGCCCGACTGAGCGGGTTTTCCGGATCGGTAATGACATTATCTAAAAAACCGATACGCAATGTGCCGGTCAATCCATCCTTGAGTTCGGTGGTTCTGACCTGAAATTCATGTAAAGACTGAAAAAACTGCAGCGTGTAGCGGTAAAACTCCTCTCCCTTGGCCGTAAGCTGAAAGCCGCCGCGTCCACGCTGGCAGAGTATAAATCCCAGCCTGATCTCAAGTTGGGACATTTGCGCGCTGATGGTGGACTGGGAAACGTTAAGCAACGCACGGGCATTCGAAAATCCATTGGCTTCCACGACCATCTTGAAGACCTTAAGCAGTTTCAAATCGATATCGCTGATAATCATTATTCTCACCTGCTCTGCACCGAAGAAAATACCTGGGTGCGTCACTCATGATGACCGTCTTTCGACGGGGTGGGCAGCAAGGTCGGCGGATAATTCCTTAAGGCGCAGAGGAACCGCAATGAAGTGGAAACGGTGGCCATATACCCCCCTTCAATTTTTAGCAACCTTATCGCCATGGCATGGTTGGAGGGATCCGGTTCGGCGCAGCAATCGCTCAGCACCAGTACGCCATAGCCCCGATCGCTGGCTTCCCGCGCCGTGGATGAAACGCATACGCCGGTGGTGACGCCGGTAAGTATGAGGTTCTGGATCCCGCTTGTCGTTAGGATATGATGGAGATCGGTACCATGAAAGGCGCCGGTTCCCGGTTTATCTATCACGGCTTCCCCGTCCCGCGGCCGCAGTTCCGGAACCAGATCCCAGCCTGGTTCACCGCGGACCAGCAATCGGCCCAATGGGCCGCGCATGCCGATTTCCGCACCCGCCCTGGCGGTTTTAAGCCGTTTGCTCTGCGGCAAATCGGACAGGTCGGGGCGATGTCCCTCGCGGGTATAAATGACCCTGATGCCCACTTGGGTGGCCGCCGCGCGCACCTGGACGATAGTCGGGATAATCGCCCGCGCGGCGGTAATATCATCGCCGCGATGATTCATGTAACCCTGCGGATCGCAAAAATCCCGCTGCATATCAATGATCAGCAGCGCGCTGCGCGCCGGGATCATCTCCCCTGAAATAGGAAAATCATAGGGCTCGCCGGTAATAATCATTTTCCCTCCACGATGAGTAATGGCCGTGGGGGAAAATGGGCCTCCTGATGCAAATGCGCCTGGTGCGTATGTTCGCGGATTTTCCGCTCCTCCTCATCCCGCGACGCCAGGCTTATCTGCGGCGTTCCATCCAGAAGCACGGTTAACGCATCGACCCAGCAGCTATAGTAGCGCTCTTCGTCGGTGATGGACTCGCCCCGGGATTCCGACTCGGCGATCCGTTCGATTAGCGCATGCTGAAACGCCTGCAAACTGAACAGATTTTTCTCCATCGCCGCCAGGGTCAGGCCGAAGGCCCGCGCGGCCCAGGGATTGGGAAAGACAATGGACCGCAACGCCTGCGCATCGTTTAAGGCGTCTTTTAACATTTCCGGCGAATTCATGGTCGTGTTCCTCCGTGCTCCGGCGTGCTCAGCCGGGCGACGCCTATCATGGAATCACGGGTAACCAGCGCCGCGAGGGCCGTTTCATCAAGATGGCCGGTATTCGCCGGCCGCTCCGGCAACACCAGATAGCGGATTTCAGATACGCTATCCCAGACGCGCAGGGTGACCTGCGGCGGCAATGCCAGCCCCATTTCGGCCAGCACCCGGCGTGGTTCTCGGACGATACGCGAGCGGTAGGCGCTGGATTTATACCAGGCGGGGGGCAGGCCGAGGATAGGCCATGGGTAGCATGAACAGAGCGTGCATACCACCACATTGTGGACAGTGGCGCTGTTTTCCACGACTTTCAGATACTCGGTTTCCGGCCCGCCGATGCCCAGTTCGGCGCAGGCGGCCAGCCCGTCCCGCAGCAGGCGCTGTTTGAAGCCGCTGTCGACCCAGGCATGGGCCACCACCCGCGCCCCGGTGTGAGGGCCGACGTTTTTTTCGTAATGATGGACGATATCGTCGACACGATTGGGATCAATGATGCCGGCGCCCGCCAGCAGACTCTCCATCGCTTCGATGCGCACGGCTTGCCAGGGTTTTTCCTGACTGGATTTATCACTCATGACTATTTTCCTTACAGGGATTCAAGATGATCTTCGCTAAGGTCGATGTGATTAAAAACGTCCGCTTCGGCCTGCACGCCCCACAAGGTCCGGGCCGAAAACCGGACGCTGTACACCGGCTGGACATTCTCTCCCTGATAATGGGCGCGGGTGTCGGGAAACACCCAGGCCTGATCATAGACCTGGACGATAGTGCCGGTTTTTCCCCGTACATAATTCGTCACCCGGGTATGGCCGGGGGGATGGATATTACGTACCCGAACCTGTTGTTGTGGAGCGAAGCGCGGCGTTACCTGCACTTCTTTGCGCCAGGCGCCCCAACGTACCCGTTCCCCCGGCGCCAGCGGCCAACGGCGGCGGGAATTGTCCAGGGGGCTGTAATGACGTACATCGGCGCGATATTCGGCGATCCGCCGTTCCATTTCCTCCCGGCTGACGATGCCTTTCCTGTCCAGCAGTTGCTCCATGGCAAACAGCCAGCGGCCGTAGTAACCCGCGGCCAGGTAATCCACCGGATTCATCCGCTCTATCTCATGGCGATGCTCGTCAAGGTTCCAGATTTCCAGCGTATCCAGTACCTGGGTGATACAGAATACCCGGCTTTCCCATTCGCTATGGAAAACCGGTTCATCAAATTCGACTTCCACCGTGCCGAATCCATGCAAGCCGCCCATATCATGAATACCGTTCATCGCCGCCTCCCGGTAAATAATGTCAGTAAATAATGGATTCGATGTGCTGTTGCAGCTGGAGAAACGCGTTCGAATACCGATCGCCGAATTCCGCGGCGCCGGTATCCTGCTCAAGCAGGATGGCCGCCGGTTGTCCGCCCATGACGATAATCCGGTGGCCGACGGTGATCGCCTCCTCGATATTATGTGTGACCATCACCATGGACATTCGGGTCTCCCGCCACAGCTGCCCGAGCAGCCCCTGCATCCGCCGGCGCAGGCTGATATCCAGGGCGCTGAAGGGTTCGTCCAGCAGCAGCACCCGGGGATCCGCCACCAGTGCCCGCGCAATCGCAGTTCGCTGCCGCATGCCGCCGGATAACTGATGGGGATAGCGTCCGGCCGACTCGGTCAGACCAACGGTTTCCAGCATGGCGCCAACCCGTTTATCGCGCTGTTGACGGGATAACCCCGGTGCTGAAAAGCGCAGTCCGAAAGCCACATTGCCCTTCACCGTCAGCCAGGGGTAGAGGTTGTTTTCCTGGAAAATCATTACGCTGTGCCTGTTCGGTCCCGTCAGCCGGTCGCCGTCAAAGAAGATGCCGCCCCCGGCGTTGCCGGCGATAAATCCTCCCAGCGCTTTGAGCAGCGTGGTTTTACCGCATCCCGATTTACCCAGAATGCAGGTAATCTCATGAGGGCGGATCGTCAGATCAAGGTGGCTCAGCGGTGTGGCGCCGGGGTACATCACGCTGAAATCAGCGATGCGGAACAGAGGGTTATCAGACGCGCTGTTCATTCCTAGACCCTCCACCACAGCAGATGTTTGCCGATAAAGGCCAGGATGCGATCCACGACAAAGCCGGACAGGCCGATAATCACCATGCCGAACATGATCAGATCGTTATTAAAAAGATTGCGGCCCATCATGATAATAGCGCCCATACCGTCATGCAGGCCGACCATTTCCGCCACCAGCACCGCCATCCAGGCCGCGATAAAATTAGTGCGCAGCAGGGTGAATGCGCCGGGCAGGATGGCGGGCAGCACCACCCATAACCAGCGTTGCCATGGTCCGGCGCCGAGATCGTCGGCGATGATATGGAATTCCTCCGGCAACCGGCGGATCTCGGCCAGCGTGCCGATGGTCAGGATAAAAAAGACGCCCATGAAGACGATAAAGACCGCGGTCAGGTTACCGATGCCGAACAGGGTAATGGCGGTGGGGATCCAGGCAATGGGCGCGATGGGCGACAGTAAATAGATCAAGGGACTGACAACCCAGTTGACGACTTTTGACAGGCTCAGCAGCATGGCGGTTAAAATCGCGGCGATAAACGCGATAAATAATCCGCTAAATACCCGGACGAAGGTGGCGAGCACCGACTGGCTTACCGGCGTGGACTGGCTGCCGAGCCCGATGCGAAAATCGCTTTGGGCAATCTCGGCGAGGAAATGGCTCGGCGGAGGCAAGACCGCCGCCAGTGATGAATCGCTGTTGCCGGCGCAGAACTCCCAAATAAGCACCAGGCAGGCGATGGAGGCGGTACCGACCATCACGGGCAGGTACCTTTGAACGCCGGTGTCTGACTGGCTCATTTCTTCTCCAGACCGCGGATCATATCCAGACGGAAGATATCCTCGGCGCGCGCACCGCCTTTGATGTAGCCGAGTTTACCCAGATCGTCCACCACGCTCTGAATCGAGGCCAGATCCGGTGTGA
The DNA here is from genome assembly GCF_047324255.1 of Sodalis sp. RH15. Lineage (NCBI taxonomy): Bacteria > Pseudomonadati > Pseudomonadota > Gammaproteobacteria > Enterobacterales > Bruguierivoracaceae > Sodalis > Sodalis sp. RH15. Next base: position 3,864,755 of record NZ_CP178738.1, on the reverse strand, counting down.
AACTGATGGGAGCAGGAGCGGACTTGAACGCCCGCGTCAGTACGGCGGGGGAGACGCGGAAATAGTGGCCCTTATCCAGATAGCTCACCGCCTGGTCGGGGTTTTTATTGATAATGTCCGCCCCGCAGATAAGCCCGCTCAGAAATTCCCTGACCACGGTTTTTCGCTGGCTAAGGGTTTTATCCAGCACGCTAACCACTGCATTGGGGGAATATAACGACCAGGTTTCGGCATTATTGGTTAACAAGGTGGAGCCTTTATTCACCTCCATATCGGTGGTATAGGGCTTGATATGGCTCAGAATATCCACCTGGCCGCTGCGGTAGGCTTCCACCATCGCCAGCAAATCATTGAAATAGACCAGTTGCACGCTTTTGGGATCGATACCGTTGCGGGCGAATTGCCGGTCAAGGATCAGCTCCAGCGTATCCCCCTGCAGCGTGGCTATCTTCAAGGGATGGCCGGGGTGTTGTTGGATATAGGTTTTTAAATCCGCCATGCTGTGTAAACCCAGCGAGCCTTTAGCCACCACCTCCATGATGCCCCAGCCCCCGGCGGCGGAAATCACCCGGATCGGCACACCGCTGTTGGCGGCAAAAAACGGCAGAGTAAATGGATTGATACTAAAATCGATGGCGCCGCCTGCCAGCGCCGCGTTATTGTCGCCGGGATTGGCAAAAAACACCGTCTCCACGTCCAGCCCTTGGCGGGTAAAGCAGCCGCTTTCCTTGGCGACAAAAAGCGGCGCCATATCCAGCGCCACCAAATGGCCGACTTTGACATGGGTTAATGTCTCCGCCCCTTGAACAGGCATAATAGTTAAGCCTAATAACGTGGCACCAATGATTAATCCGACGTTAGGTTTCATGCTGGCTCCGGTAATTGAGATATTACTCTCCCTATGGCATCAAGCACAGGGAAGAGTATTGGGTTCAATTAGTAATACCCCGACATTGTTGACGGGTTATATAGCGGCGACTCAATGTAAACATCGATTTTCTTGAACTGACTGTTTATCCGAAATAGTGGTTTTGATTGAATCATACAAAATATGGGACCGTCTCTTACCATAAGAAATTCTTTTCGATAAATATTTAAGGCCGCTGATGTTAATATGATATTAATATCCAAAGGGTTATCTTGGGCTATTCATTATTTATTCCTGCATCGATGATGGTTTTTTGTATAAATCAGTATTTAAACAACGTTGAAAACGAAATCCATTCAACAGCGGACAACGCTATTGTCGTTAACCCATGGAGATTATCCCATTAAGGTTGGCGCGATAGGATCCCATAACTGTCCGTCAGGCGGTTGCGCAACATATTTACCCCGGGAATCATCTCTTTTTGCCGGGTCAGGGCGCGGTTGGCGTACAGGGGGGTTACCGCGCCCCAGCGGGGATTGGGCGGTAGCAAGGCGTCTATATCCCAGGACGGGAAACCGGCCGGGGGAATAATAAACGAACCGCCGGGGGCGGGGGCGTCGCAGCGGTTGGCGCAGACGACATAAACGCGATTATCCTCAGCCTTCGGCACCGCCAGCAGGTTCCTTTGGTTCGGGTGTCGCCAGGCGCAGCTCCATAGGATAATTTCCGCCCCCAGCAAGGCCAGCACGCGGCTGGATTCGGGAAACATTCCGTCGTAGTCGTTAAGCAGTCCCAGACGGCCAAAATCGGTCTCGAATACCTGGAAGCCTCCGTCCGCCACCGCGGCCCAATCGCGCGTGCCGGGGTTGGCATGCACCTGGGCCTGGCGTCCGATAACGCCCCGCGGGCCGACTAAAACCATTTCCGGCAGCAGCGCGCCTTGCCGTTCCTCTACGGTGGGCAGGGCTATTATAGCGCCGTAACGCCGGCACAGTTCGGCGATGCGGGCGACGACAGCCCCGCTGTCCCGGGCCAACAGGGCGGCATTATCGGCATCCGGGCGCCAAAGCGGGGCGGCGAACCAGGCGGGCAGCGCCATAACCCTGATGCCCAGCAGCGCCGCGTGTTCAATCATCTCCAGCGCGTCGTCCAGGGTGTGACTTTCGCTCACATGGGCCTGAACCGCCGCCAGTTTGACGGTGCTGTTTTCAGGTATCAGCGCTTCCCCCATCAATGCCGCCAGGGGGGTGGTCGCAAACGGCTGATTGATGATAGCGTAGGTTTCCGGCCGGCGATCCGTCAGTTTGTCGCCGCCGAATTGCCATGGCTTACGGTCCCGGTCCGGCAGGCTTATCCGCGCGGTGGCCACGCCGTGGACATCATAAGGCACCTTGGCCTGCACCCGGCCCTGCGGGTCGACAATCATGCTGCCTCCCGGGTAGTAGATACTCCGCTCTACGCCGGATTTGGTGGCGGCCACATACCAGCTGCCATTTTCATATGCCCGGGCCGGTACCCACATTTCCGCCTGGTCCATGGCGAAGAAATTTGCCATATCAATCACCACATCCACTTTTTGCGCCGCCAGGCAGCGGGCGATTTCCGGAATGCGCCCGTCAAAGCAGATAAGCAACCCCAACCGGCCCAGTTCGGTATCCACAAAGGGATTGCCCTTCACGCCGACTTCAAACCAGTTCTGATCATGGGTGGCCAGGAACTGTTTCTGATAATGGCAGATAAGGTCTCCCGCCGGATTGAACAGCACACCGGAATTATAGATTTTGCCATCCTCGGCTATTTCGGTCATGCCGGAGGCGATGAAGACATTATATTCGCGGCACAAGGCGGCCAACGCCCGGCAATAGCGGCCGTCCACCGGTTCGGCCAATGCCCGGCAGTGCGCCGCCGAGTCAAATAGATAGCCGGTGTTCATGCATTCCGGCAGTACGATCAGTTTGGCGTCTTGCCTTACCGCCTCGCGCACACCGGCGGCGGCCAGGGCGATATTGGCCTCGATATCGCCGAGTACGGCGAGTGTCTGAATGACGGCGGCATTAAAGGTGATAGTCATGGTTTCTCACTTGGTAAAATCATTGTTGTTCAGGATCATCGGTTTGACATCCATAGGTTTTTTCAGCACGCCTTCTTTTTCGAATACATCCACCAGGGCCTGATAAGAATGGATATCCTCGGCATCGATATCTTTCCAGGCCCGCAGGTAAGGCTGCGCCACCAAAGGCAGCTGATCCGGCTTGATGGGCGTGAAGTCGGCGATAACCGGGCGGTATTGATCAAAGCGTTCATTGGCCAGGCGGGTGGCCTCATCCAATACCGCGACCACCTTTTTCGCCGTTTCGGGCCGTTCCTTGATGAATTTTGTGGTTAATAACGAGACGCCGGAATAAAACGGATCGGCTATCAGGGTCTCGGCGGGATTGGTCAATGCCCGTTTGGCTTCGCCGTCGGCCACGGCGATGGAGCCGACCGGCTCCAGTGACAGGGTGGCGTCAACGCTGCCGGAAACCACCGACGGCACCTGCAGGCCGGTAGCGATATCCTGCATATGCACGTCTTTATCCGGATCCAGGCCGGACTGACGCACCATATAGCGGGCAAGGGTCCGCCACTGAATGCCCGGCAGCTGGCCCATGTTTTTTCCTTTGAGATCGGCGAAACTTTTTATAGAGGAATCCTTGGCGACAATCAGGCCGTCATTGATGCGATGGTATTTGATGCTTCCCCCCTGCAGGCCGAACACCTTGAAGGTGCCGGGAAAACGGGACTCGGCCAGTACCGCTATACCGGCGGCCGAGCCCGGCGCGCCGACATCGGCCTGTCCCGAGACCAGTGAATCGATAATCTGATTCGGGTTCTCGAATTTGACCGCGTTAATATCGATTCCCGCTTTTTCAAATAATTTATCGTGCATCGCAATATAAAAAGCGGTGGTTTGCATAATGGGCAACCAGGCGACGGTAACTTTTTCATTTGCCCATGACGGCAGAGCGGAGAATAAAAGAACCATCGAGGTTGCCGCCGCCGGCAACGTCAGTCGTTTCATACAATTTCCTTATGGGGTGATGATTTATTTACCAGACCATTTAATAAAATGGCGTTCGACAATAAGAAAAATGAAGTTGATTAAATAGCCGATGCATCCGGTTACTATAATTGAGCTGTACATCTCGGCCAGGTTATAGACTTGTTCCGCGTCAATGATCCGGTGTCCCATCCCGGTGGATGAACCGATAAACATTTCAGCGACAATAATGACCACCAGGGCATAAGAAACCCCGAGCCTTAAACCGATAAACGTTTGCGGCAGCGATTCGTACAGCAGCACGTCGCGCAGAATGCGCCATTGGGATGCACCCATGACCTTGGCCGCCAGGATGCGGGTTTGCCGTGCGTTCATGACGCCGTAGGCCACGTTGAATACGATTACCAGGCAGGCGGAGAACGCAGCGATGGCGATTTTTGACTCTTCGCCGATGCCGAAAATCAGCAGGAACAAAGGGAATAAGGCGGTAGCGGGGGTGGAGCGAAAAAAATCAATTATAAATTCCACGCTGCGATATATCAGCTTGCTGGAACCGATGGTAATACCCAAGGGTATGCCGATAATAGCCGCAATCAAGAAAGAATAGACCGTTCTTAATACCGTTTGGATAAAATCGCCCCACAGGCTGCCGTCGGCGATACTTTGCAAGAATGCGTTAAAGGTTTCCAGCGGACCGGGCAACAGGCGCGGCGTGACCCAATGGGCCGTATGCGCTAGGCTCCAGATAATAACCAGTACGATTGGACCGATAAAACCGGGGCGAAAAAAACGAGAGTGACGCCGTAATGAAAGCCTGATCATTTATGAACCTCTTGCTGGAAAATTTCCAGGCTGCGCCGTTTGGCCTCTAAAAATTCAGGCAGTTGCAGCGTTCGGTCGTTTCTGGGATAGGGTAGGTCCACCGGCACAATTTCAACCACACGGGTAGGTCTTTTACTGAGCATTAATACTTGTTCAGCCAAAAATACCGCGTCCTCAAGATCGTGAGAGACCAATACCATGGCAATTTTGCTTTGGGTAAATATCAACTGTAATTTATCTCTGATGAACAGAGTCATTTCATAATCCAGAGCGGAGAAAGGTTCATCCAGGAAAACAATTTCCGGGTTGGGCGCTAAGGCCCGTAATATTGATATAAGCTGTTGCTGCCCGCCGGAAAATTCATAGGGGTAGCGGTTGAGATCAAATTTAATGTCGAATTGTTCAATGAGTTCATCGAGCCGCTGATGCCGTTCAGCGGCCGGCATGCCTTTAATTTTGAGGGGATATTCGATATTTTCATAGGCCTTCCACCAGGGGAAGAGCGCCTCGCGATAATTTTGGAAAACATACCCGATGGTGGCTTTACTGATATCCCGGCCATTATAGAGTATCTGTCCCCCGTCATAAGGCGTCAAACCGGCCATCATGTTGATTAAGGTGGATTTGCCGCAGCCGTTCGGGCCGAAGATGGAGGTAAAGGTGCCGTATTTGAAATCGAAGTTGAAATCGTCGTAGATGATCTCATAACCGAAATTTTTACAAAGATGGGTTAGGGTGACCACGGAGGTGTTTGGCCCCGATGAATAGGAGTTAGCCGAGTCGGTTACCGTCGCGTGCATTAATCTACCCTTAGCATTGTTAAGCATTAAACTAAAAATGAATGAATCCTGTGATATTGAATAAAGCAAGAGTTGCGCCAAATGGGGTTAATTTCTTTTTTTTATTTATAATACAAATTAAATCAGCAGCTTGTCCTTACCAATGGGAAAGGTGTGCGCCGGATTGGGGTAGGCTGGCTGGTCTAGGAAATCAATATTATTGACAAGTTAATAAATTATTAATAATTTAACATTAGCCTGCTATTCGGTCTTAACGCTTCCCACAAGGTATGCCATGAAACGCGCTTTCCATCAGCAGGTCTCATCCGCGCGCGCCGCGCTGACGCCCGATGTGCATGTGAATGTCGACTGGGCGCAGCATGAGCTGTTTTTTCGGCGGGAGATGGCGAAGATATATAGCCGGTATACCGATACCGACCAAAATCTGCGGGAAGTTTTCCATCTGCTGTCGGAGATTTTAGGCCTGAACCGCGGCAGGCTATTTATCTATGACGACAATAGCGGATTGTTATCCATCCGTTGCGCCTATGGCCTGACCGAAAAGGAAAAAGCCCGTGGGATACTCCGTCCGGATGAGGGCGTCACCGGCAAGGTCTTTGTCTCGGGCCAGATGACCATCGTTCAGGATATTGACTCCGAGCCCACCTATCTTTGGCGGTCCGTGGCCCGTTCCGCGATGCCCAGCGGCACGACATCAATGTTTTTTTTCCCTATAGTCCTGGATGGTAAAACCCGCGGGGTGTTTTGCGCCAACCGTTTTCGCGGCATATCGCGCAACCTGACCGCGGATATCGGGATCATGCACGAGGTGGTGGGACATATTGGCCAGATGCTGCGGGTTGAAGAACTGATTGCCGAACGGGTGCAAACCCACACCGTGGCGCTGGAGCATGAAAACCGGGCATTACGCCAAGCCTTGAAGCACGATACGCTCAAGTACGGCATCTATGGCGATTCCGGCAAGGTCCGTACCGCCATCCGGCAAATCGAACAGGTGGCGGCTAGCGATGTCACGGTATTGCTGGTGGGGGAATCGGGCACCGGCAAGGAGCTTTTTGCCAACGCGTTGCATATCGCAAGCCGGCGCGCCGAGGGCAAATATATCAAAATGAACTGCGCAGCGGTGCCGGAAAGTCTGTTCGAGTCCGAATTATTCGGTCATGAAAAAGGGGCCTTTACCGGTGCGATGACGGCAAAAGCCGGACAGTTTGAACAGGCTGACAATGGGACTCTTTTTTTAGATGAAATAAGTGAATTACCGCTTAACTTGCAGGCAAAGCTCCTGCGGGTATTGCAGGAGAAAACCATACAGCGCATCGGTGGCAGGGAACGGGCGGTGAACGTGCGGATCATCGCCGCCACCAACCAGGATTTACGCCAGCGGGTGGTGGAAGGCCGATTTCGGCTGGATCTCTTCTATCGGCTGTATGTGGTGCCGATTTTCCTGCCCTCGCTGCGGGATCGGCCGGAAGATATACCGATTTTGATTCAGCATTTTATCGAGGAAGCCAATGTTGCTTTTCAACGGCGGGTTCACTGCTCGGGGGATGCTTTAGCCGCCCTGATCCGCTATTCCTGGCCCGGAAACGTTCGCCAATTGCAAAATGTGGTAAACCGGCTGGTCCTGCTGTCCGAGTCGCCCCTGGTTGACGCGGCCGAGGTGGCGCCCATCTTGGCAAACGAAGAGGGCACCACGTCCGCGCCGGCGGAAAATCCGGCGCCGGAACCGGAGAAAAAATGGATGGGGGTGCCGGCGGCGCGCATCGAAGCCGACGATGCGCAGGCAATATTGCAGGCGCTTCGCCAGTCGGACGGTAATAAGTCCCGTGCGGCGCAGAAACTGGGCCTGACGCTGAGCCAGCTGGTCTACCGGTTACGCAAATTCGGCCTTACTTCGGGATAGCGGCCATATAGTTTCTCCAGCCGCCATAGGCGGTAATATCCTTCGCATTGCGCAGCGCCTCCGGTTCGCAGATAAAACCTTTAACATGGCGACCGTCCGCCAGCGTCAGGGTGCCTATGCCCAGGGGGGCTGGTATTTCGGCGACGAACTCCCCAAAGCGCGCCAGAGGGATATCCCACAGCTCCACCTCAATGAACCCGCCATCATCGGTCTTTACCAGCCCGGGCTTAGGCGGCTGCGTGTTCGCCAAGGCATAGAGACGATATTGCCGCGCGGTTTGCGTTTTTTCCACCAGTACTCCATTCCGGTCGGTAAGCTGGAAATTGAGCGGCATACCGCTGAGATGGGCGCCCACCACCGCGACCCGCACCTGATGGGCCGGCGCAGCGGGTAACCCTGCGTCCGGCGGCGGCAATGGGCGGCCGGTCGCCCCCAGCGTAAGACCGAGGGCCTGTTGCCAACGCCGGCCGAAATCCGCCAGCGCGTGGTCATGCCAGGCAGGGGCTATCAGGGTAATGCCGGCCGGCAAACCGTCATCCCGTAAGAAAGAAGGGAGCGCCAGCGCGCAGAGATCGGCCAGATTAACAAAGTTGGTGTAAGTACCGAACTGCGAATTATAACGAACCGGCTCCTGTTTCATTTCTTCCAGGGTACGGATGGTGGGGGAGGTGGGCACTACCAGCGCATGGTACCCCGCCAGCGCCCGGTTGATAGTTTGTGCCAGTTCGGCGCGCAGGTATTCGGCCCGCCAGGCATCGCAGGCGCTGAAGTTAAAACCGTTGGCGACAATGGCGCGCACCACCGGATCCAATGAATCGGGGTTGGTCTGCAAACGATCGCCGATTCCCACGGTGCGCTCGGCTACCCAGGCGGCACTGTAGAGTTGTTCCGCCAATTGAGCGAAAGGGGCGAAATCGATGCTTTCAAGCGTGGCGCCGCTGGCTTCCAATTGCCGTAAAGCCTGCCGGAAAGCTTGTTCGCTGTGCCTATCGCCAAAAAACTCCAGACGTTGCGGTACGGCGAAGCGCGGCGCGGCGGGCATTGCCGCCGGCGTGGTGTGGGGATTGCCGCGTGAATAGGCATCATTCTTATCATAACCGCCGGCCAGATGGGCTATCCGCTGGGCATCGTCGACGGTCAACGCAAAAATAGAGACGCAGTCCTGCAGGCGGCAGGCGGGCACCACGCCCGAGGTAGACAGCCACCCTTTGGTGGGCTTGAGCCCGACGATATTATTGAATCCGGCCGGAACGCGACCGGAGCCGGCGGTATCCGTCCCCAGCGCGAAAGGAACCAGCGCGCGCGCCACCACTGAAGCCGATCCGGAACTTGAGCCGCCGCTGACATAGGCGGGATTGAAACTGTTGGGTACGGCACCGTATGGAGACCGCGTACCCACCAGTCCGGTGGCGAACTGATCCAGATTGGTTTTGCCGATGACGATGGCGCCGCATGCCCGCAGCCGGGCGACCACTTCCGCATCCCGTTCCGCTTGATAAACAAAATCAGGACAAGCCGCGCTGGTGGGCCAGCCGGCCACGTCGATATTGTCTTTGACCGCAAAGGGAATACCGTAGAGCGGTAACGACAGCGGATCTCCCCCCAGATCCGCCAAGCGCCGCGCCAGTTCGGCCAACTGCGGCGCCAAACCTTCGGCGCCGGGCAGATAAATCCATGCCGTATCGTGTTTAGGAAGTCCGTCCAGCAGGGCGGTTAAGGTCGCCCTTACGCTGTCCGGATCGTTTTGGTAATGCCGTTGCCATTCATGCAGCGTGCCAAGGGTCATAGGTTGCATAATCCGATTCCTGTCAGGTCGGTAAAGAAATGATTTTGGCGCCGATTATCGGGATCGAGCGCCTGGCCCAGGTTTTCATCGGGAGGGTTAATCTCCTTCCTGTTCAAGTATCAGCAGCAGTTGGCCCGCATGGACCTGCTGTCCCGCCGTACGCACTACGCGGCGCACCCGGCCCGCGCCAGGGGCCGGAATGGGAATTTCCATTTTCATCGATTCAAGGATTCCCAGGGTCTGGCCCTCTTTCACCCGGTCGCCGGGTTTTACCTGCCACTGCCAGATGTTGCCCGCCACCTGGCTGTCAACGCCCAGGCAGCCCGGCGGCAGCATATCCGTATCCGCGATGGATTCTTCCGGCGGGGCGCTGTCAAAGGTGAACTGGCCTTCGGCGCGCCAGCGCGCCAGTTCCTGGTCGAACGCCAGCCGGCGCCGCTGGGTGAATTGCGTAATGTCTTGATGCTGTTCCGCTAACAGCCGCTGGTAATCCGCCAGGCGAAAATGTCCCGGTTCGGTGCGCAGCGGGTAAAGTCCGTAGGGAAAACGCTGGCGGATATCCTGGAGTTCGGCGGCGCTCACCGGATAAAACCGGATTTGATCGAAAAAACGCAGCAGCCAGGGTTGGGTAAATTCAGCGGTCTTGCGATCACGGTTCCACATTTGCAGGGTTCGTCCGACAAACTGGTAACCGCCGGGGCCTTCCATACCGTAAACGCAAAGATAGGCGCCGCCGATACCCACTGAATTCTCCGCGGTCCAGGTCCGCGCCGGATTGTATTTGGTGGTCACCAGACGGTGAAGGGGACTGAGGGGGACGGCAACCGGCGCGCCGAGATAGACATCTCCCAGCCCCATGACCAGATAACGGGCATTGAAGACGATGTCCTTGACCCGATCCACCGAGTCCAGGCCGTTGATCCGCCGAATGAATTCGATATTGCTGGGACACCATGGCGCGCCCGGGCGTACCGATTGGCTGTATTTATCGATGGCCTCCCGGCAGGCGTCATCATCCCAGCTTAAGGGAAGCCAGACGGTGCGTGAGGGGACGTCGACCTGCGATAAATCCCCTAATGCCTGCTCCCCTTGCTGCAAATGCGCGATCAGGGCGTCCCGCGGGCACTGCAGGCTGTCGAAGTGAATCTGCAGGGAGCGGATCCCCGGCGTAAGCTCCTGCATCCCCGGCAAGGTATGCCGTTCCAGCCATTGCATTAACGCATGGGCGCGAAAACGCAGCGAAATATCCGCTACCTGTTCACCGTATTCCACCAGGATGAAGCGATCGCCGGCGGCGCGGTAGCTCACCGCGGGGTAGGGGGATAGCGCGGGCCGGTGCCAAAGCAATGGTGAAGTACGGCAGCGGGCCGCCGCGCCCGGTTCCCAACCCCGCAACGCGGCGATGTCCTCTTCCGCCTGTTGCGCCAGCTGGTCGGCCTGTTCCAGCGATACCGGTACAAAACGCACCCGATCGCCGGCTTTGAGCTGGCCCAGTTGCCACAGGTCGGCATGGATAACCGTCGCCGGGCAGACGAACCCGCCCAGGGATGGCCCGTCGGGACCTAGGATCACCGGCATATCGCCGGTAAAGTCCACGGTACCGAACGCATAGGCGTTATCGTGGATATTGGACGGGTGCATACCCGCTTCGCCGCCGTCGCTCCGCGCCCACTGCGGTTTCGGACCGATCAGCCGGATGCCGGTGCGGCTGGAGTTATAGTGAACCTGCCAGACCGCGCCGAAAAACAGGTCGATGTCCTGTGGGGTAAAAAAGTCCGGTGCGCCCTGGGGGCCATATATCACCCGCAGTTGGCGAATATCCGCCAGGGCCGGCCGCAGATCCATGGGCCGCACGTCCGGTTGGGTCCTGTCGATGTCCGGCGGCGTAAAGTGAAGAACATCGCCGCTGCGCAATTGACGCCCGCCATGTCCGCCAAAACGGCCCAGCGTAAAGGTACTTCGGCTGCCAAGATAAGCAGGGCAACGCAATCCCCCCGCCAGCAGCAGGTAGCTGCGGCAGCCGTTGCCGTAGACGTTGCCCAATGCTAACGTTTGACCGGCGCGGACCCGGCATACACGCCACATGGGGAGGGCGGCGCCGTCAAGGGCCGCTTCGATATCCGCGCCGGTGATGACCAGCGAGCAGTCATGATTGATGCGCAGCACCGGCCCGCGCAGGGTGATTTCCAGCCCCGCGGCATCAGCGCCGTTGCCTAGCAGGTGGTTGCCGAGACGGAAAGCGCGGCTGTCGAAAGGACCCGATGGCGGTACGCCCACATGCCAGTAGCCGGTACGGCCGGGGAAATCCTGGATGCTGGTCAATGTGCCCGGCGAGACGACATCCAGCGTCGCCGGGCGGTACCGTACCGTTCCCAGGGACGCCGTGCGGATTTCGCCCGCCCGCACCAGCGGCAGTTCCAGCAGATGGCGCAGGTAAACGAGATTGGTTTCAATACCGTATAATTCGCTGTCGGCCAGTACGGCGGCCAGGGCGTCCAGGGCGGCGTCGCGGGTTTCTCCCCGAACGATGACCTTCGCCAGCAGCGGATCATAATGGGGTGAGACGTCGCTGCCGCTCTCAACCCAGCCATCAATTCGCAGTTCTGCGCCGCCGGGCGCCTGCCGGGGGAATACCACCCGGGTCAGCAGCCCGGCGCAAGGAGAAAATTGCTTGGCCGGGTCTTCCGCATATAACCTGGCCTGAATCGCGTGGCCATGCGGCGCGTTAGGCGCCAGCGTCTCCAGCGGCGGCAGGCATTCCGCGCCCAGTTCAATCATCCATTGGACCAGATCCACGCCGTACACCATCTCGGTGACGCCATGTTCAACCTGCAGCCGGGTATTCACTTCGAGAAAGTAAAACGCTTCCGTGGCGGCGTCATACACGAATTCCACCGTCCCGGCGCTGCGGTAACCGACCGCCCGGCCCAGGCGCACGGCGGCGGCATGTAACGCCCGGCGCACCGGGGCCGGCAAATTCGGCGCGGGACACTCCTCCAGTACCTTTTGGTTACGGCGCTGCGTGGAGCAGTCACGTTCGCCCAGGGCAATGACATTGCCCGCGCCATCGCCGAAAATCTGTACCTCGATATGGCGCGCCGCGCCGATGTACTTTTCGACGAAAACGCCGTCATCGGCAAAATTATGGCCCGCCAGCCGTTTAACCCGGCTGAATGCCTCAAGGAGCATAGCGGCGTCATCGCAACGCTGCATGCCGATGCCGCCCCCGCCGGCGGTACTCTTTAGCATCACCGGATAGCCGATGTCCCCGGCGGCCCGCAGCGCATCATCCGCATCCGCCAACAGTCCGCTGCCCGGCAGCAGCGGCACACGGTTGATCTTTGCCAGTTCGCGGGCGCGATGTTTCAAACCGAAGGTAACCATCTGCCGGACGGTGGGACCGAGAAACACCAGGCTGTTCTGCTGGCAACGTTGCACAAAATCGGCGTTTTCACTGAGAAATCCATAACCGGGGTGAATCGCCTGCGCGCCGCACCGGGCGGCTATGGCCAGCAGCTTATCCTGGTGGAGATAGGTCTCGCGGACGGTTCCTTCCCCCAGGCTATAGGCTTCGTCCGCTTGGCGGACATGCAGCGAATGGCTGTCCGATTCGGCATAGACCGCCACTGACCGGATGCCTAATGTTTTCAGCGTGCGGATAATGCGCACCGCGATGGCGCCCCGGTTGGCGATCAAAATGCATGTAAACATGATTAACTCTCTTGGCTAACGGCAGGTCGTCCTGCATCTCTTTGGCGCGTATTTTCCCGGGACGTCCCGCGTCGCGCATTGACCGATCCGCTTCACACCGAGGCGGCGATATCCACCGCCGACCTTCCTCGACGTTAGGCATCATGCCCCGCCGGCATCGCCCGATATCCCCTGTTCATGACCAGACCGCCACCTCAATGGGGGTTGGGTTATAGCCGTTACAGGGATTATTGAGCTGCGGACAATTGGAAATCAGTACCAATACATTCATCGCCGCCTCCAGCTCGACATACTTGCCCGGCGCGGAAATGCCGTCGGCAAAGGTCAGCCCGCCCTCGGCCGTGACCGGTACATTCATGAAAAAGTTGATATTATGGCCCAGGTCCCGTTTGGTCAGGCCGAATTCCGGGTGTTCGGCCAGCGCCAGCATCCAGCTGTCTCGACAAGCGTGCATGTGGCGTTTTTCCAGCGAGTAGCGCACGGTATTGCTCTCGGTGGCGCAGGCGCCGCCCACCGTATCGTGCCGGCCGCAGGTGTCGGCGACGATCTTCAGCATCGGCCGATCCTCGCCGGAGCGCAGCACGCTGCCGGTGGTGAGGAACAGATTGTTTTGTCCCCGCACGGTGTCCGTCATGCTGTAGCGTTCGGCGGTATCGTCGGCGTTGAAAAACAATGTATCCACCGCCTGATTGCCTTCACTGTCGGTGATCCTCAGCGTCTGTCCCGCCTCCAGGCGGTAGAGCCAATAATCCCCCGCATTGATTTGGCGCCGGTAGAGGGTGTCCTGTGTCCGGCGAGGGCTGGTTTTAATCATGATGGCATTCCTGGGCAGGCGCGGCATGGCTGTCGCCGAGCATTGTTCCGGCAGGGGCTATGGTTCCTGCGGGGGCTATGGTTCCTAAATAGTACAGCGCGTTATTCGCCTGTCCGCGCCGGTTTTCCTCGCGGGTCAGGCAGGCTTCCGGCAGCGGCGCAAGGTCGGCCGGCAGGGCTATCTCCACCGGCGAACGGGGATAAGCCCCGGCCTGACTGAGGGGATGGGGGCAGGTATGCAGCACTACCAGGGTATCCATGGCGAAACGCAGCGTGACGGACGCGCCGGGAAGGGCGGGCGATTCCAGCCGCAAATTGCCCTGTTCGTCGGCGCTGACCCGGGAAAAGACATTCAGGCAGGCGGCCAGGTCCCGTTTACCCAGGCCGTATTTGGTCAGTTCCACCAGGAAACAGTCATAACCGTTCTGGTGACGATCGTTGCGCGCCTGCTGGTAATCGGACGCACCGAAACGCTGCTCGGTGAGCTGCGCGTTCATGGTGCCGCATACCGTATCGTGCCAGCCGAAACTGTCTTGTTCGATTCCGCAGAAAATGCGGCCCATGTCTGAATAGAGGCAATGCCCGGTGGTGAGGCGGAACGTATGCTGGCACTTCATGGTGTCCGGCGCGTTATAACGCTCCAAGAGGTTCTCAGGGTTATAAAACAGCATGCCCACATTGGCGCCGCCCCGGATATCGGTCAGGCGCAACGCGGTGCCGCGCCGCAGCCGGAGCGACCAGTGCGCTCCGGCCGGCAATACGGTTCGATATAACAATTTACTGCTGTCGGTCATGATACCTCCTTATCAGCGGATTCAGGCTACGTCCTGCCGCGGATAAACAATGTCGTCGAGCTGTCGTTCCAGCCCGGTGGATTTACGGTCTAACGGAATGTCATAGGTAATGCTGGCGCCCCAGCGATCGGGGGCTTGCGGGTCGTGACGGATTTTGTCAAAAACCCACAGGCGGGACCCGAGGGAAAACCCCTCTTTAAGATCGTGGGTGATCATGAAAATGGTCAGCCGGTGCTGCCGCCACAAATCGGTGATCAATTGATGCATATCGCGGCGGATACCCGGGTCGAGGGCGCCGAAAGGTTCGTCCAGCAACAATATCCGCGGTTTTTTGGTTAGCGCCTGCGCCAGCGCCAGACGCTGCTGCATCCCGCCGGAGAGCTGGTGGGGATATTTGTCGGCGGCTTGTCCCAATCCAACCTGTTGCAGCATGGCGAGGGCCTGCGCGGCGATGTCGCGCCGGGCGGATCCCCAGACTCGCCCCAGCCAGCGCGCCTGCGTAAACTCGGTACCCAGCATCACATTCTCCAGCGAGGTCAGATGGGGAAATACCGAGTAACGCTGGAAAACCACGCCGCGATCGGCCCCCGGCTCCTGCGGGATCGGCTTGCCGTCCAACAGCAACGCGCCTCGGCTGGGCGGCTCGATGCCCAGCATCATATTCAGGAAAGTGGTCTTGCCGCAGCCCGATGCGCCAACGATGGACACAAACTCTCCTTCGTTTACCTCCGCGTTTAAACGTTCCAACACCACTTGATCGCCATAATGTTTCTCCAGCCGGCGCAGACTCACTAAACTCATGATGCGGTCCTTATTTGACGTAATACCAGGGCCATTGCCGGCGGCCATAGATGCGCAGGACAGCCTCAAGCATGAAGGCCAGCAGGGTAATCCAGGCGACGTAGGGCAAAATGACGTCCATGGCCAGGTATCGGCGCATGAGGAATATGCGATAACCCAGCCCCTCGGTGGAGGCGATAGCCTCGGCGGCGATAAGGAACAGCCAGGCCGAGCCCAGCGATAATCGAACCGATTCCAGCAGGCGCGGCAGCAGTTGCGGCAGGATCACCCGCCAGAGGATCTGTGCGCTGTGGGCGTTCAGCGTTTGGGCTTTGATCACCTGCTCTCGGGGGATGTTTTGCACGTGCTGCTGTAGGTCGCGGGCGATAAAAGGCGTTACCCCTATCACTATCAGCATGACTTTGGACAGTTCTCCCAGGCCGAAACAGATAAAAAGAATCGGCAGTATCGCCAGCGGCGGTATCAGCGCCGCCAGCATGACCAGCGGCGACAGCAGCGCCCCGACCGGCGGCAGGCCGCCGCAGAACAATCCCAGCAGCAATCCCAGCAGCGCGCTGATAAAGATACCGCTCAGCAGCCGCGTCAGACTGGCGAGGGTATCGGTCCACAGCAGATATTCGCCGGTACGGGCATCCGGCTCCAGCGCCATACGGTAAATCGCGCTGCTCATATCATTGAACCCCGGCAACAGCTTATCCAGGGGGTTGATCGCCAAACGGGCATCCGACGCAACCAGATAGACCAGTAACAAAAGCAACAGCGGCAGCAAACCCAGCAGGCCTCGCGACAGACGCTGGGGGTGGCTGTTGATCATCTTGCGCATCGGCGGATCCCTCTTTTATAGCTGGCCGGCCGCGGCCAGCTTTACGAACTCGTCGGAGAAACGCAGCTTGATATTGGCGGTGTTTCCCCATACGCCGGCGGGCGCGCCGATCCCCACGGCATCGGCCCCCGGCGCGCCGTTGCCCAGCAGTCCATGTTTGAAGGAGAATTCGGCCACCGACTGCATGGTCGTGAGGAGCGCCTTGCTCTGTACAAAATCCAACGTTTGCTTGGGATTGCTAAACAGGTAGGTGTCCGCCAGCTGTGCGTCGAAGCCCGCCAAATCGGTGCCGGAACTCTTTCCCATCATGGTCCTGGCGGCAACGGCCGTCGGGTTGTCGCCGTGCATGGTGTTGAGGGTTTCATACCAGGCGCCGGTGAGCGCTTTACCCAGTTCCGGATGCTTTTTTAACGTTGCGCTGTTCACCACCAGCAAATCGAGAATTTCGCCGGGGATCTGGGCGGAGGAGAAAATTTCATGACTGCCGGGTTGTTTCTCCGCCTCGGCAAGCAGCGGATTCCACGTCACAATGGCATTCACATCGGCAGTGCCGAAAGCCGCGACCAAATCGGCATCGGCGGTATTGACCACCTTGATGTCTTTTTCACTCATGCCGTTTTTCGCCAGCGCGCGGGCCAAAAGATAGTGGGAAACCGAAAGCTCCACCAGGTTGATAGGCCGGCCTTTCAGGGAGCGGATATCACCTTGGCCTTTTAGCAGAATGCCGTCGTTGCCGTTGGAATAGTCGCCGACAATCAGCGCGGTGCTGTCGACGCCGCCGACCGCGGGAATGGTCAAGGCGTCCATATTGGTCATGGTGCAGCCATCGAAGCCGCCGGCGGTATACTGGTTGACGGATTCGATGTAATCGTTGACCTGGACGAAGCGGATGTCGATACCGTACTTATCGGCCCACTTTTTGACGATACCGGTTTGCTGGGCATAGTCCCAGGGCATCCAGCCGGCGTAAATAGACCAGCAGATTTTAAAAACCGGCTTATCGGCGGCCGGCGCAATGGGGCTGAACAGGGTGGTGAAACAGAGCGTTGCGAGCAGCAGCAGTCTTTTGACAACAGTAACCATATACACCTCTGACGTTAACGACGATAAATAGACACAGGAGGTCGGCGGCGAGAAAACGTCTCACCTTGGCCTCCCGGGCTTTTATCCCGCCGTGTAACCGCCAGAGGGTATTAACCGTCATATGGTGGTCGGTCACTCTCGGACCAGACATTCGTTAACCGAACCGGAACCCTAGTGACCTGTTGCAAATTGTATGGCGACACCGGTTACCCGCTATCGCTCCTGCTGTGGGAAAATAAGCAAAAAACTTGCCATCTGGTAATGATGTTAAAGGATGGGAATAAAATTTTGAAAATAATTCGTTTTTTATCAATTAGATGATGGATAAAAAAATCAAACGTTGCGAAGGGTAGTCTGAATCGCCTTGAACCCGATCGATTAAAAAAACAGCGTGGAAACGCACTCTATTGGTGAATTGTTCCATGACGGGGCAACGCCTGGCATATTGCACGTTTTACTTCTCCCGCTTGGGAAGGTCGTCGGGTTGATAAGCAACAATGCTATCAATAGCCCCATTGCCAGCGACAATAATTGTCCACTGCTTGAGTTGCTCAATTTGATTCATTTACCTTACCTGTTTAGTCAATATCGCTGGGTACTAATAAGGAGGGGCCCTCTCCTTATTAAATTACATCGGGTTAGCGGTTGTTAGCATTGGCGACCCGTGACGTCAGTCCCGGCATATTAAAACATTCCGCTTCGTTCTGAATCATATCCTTGATTTTATTCACCACATAGCGCTCAGGTTCGACGCCAAATGATTTCAGGTGCGCAAACAGGGTTTGCATTTCTTTCACCACGGCGGGCTTTTCATAATTATAATGTCCGCTCAGCTCAAGGATTTCTTTCAGTAATTCAGGCTCGCTGAAGATTTGTTCTTCTGATTTGTTTTTATGCTCATCGGTCATCCACTTTTCCCATTTGTGGCTAAGTACGCATTCACGGGCAAGGACATTTTTCAAATCAGAGGCCGAAGAGATAAAGCCCTTGGCTGCTAAATCTTTTTCCACCTCGGCCAGTTTGAGATATGCGCGGGTTTCGATGGTGCCATACGCTGGCGCGACGTTCATCGCGGTGATCCTCAGCCCCGGGTGTTTTAGCAGGATTTCATCGGGCAGATAATCCCCGTTATGTTCTTTCAGCCCCACGCCGTAGCGGGTACTGATAGCGGAAAGTTCAGCCGATTGTTTGTCATTGAAGTGACCCACGTTGCGCGTCAGGCGGGTCAGGGTCCCGGTCTGGCCAACAATGAACAACGGCTGCGGCAGGCCTTCGGCGGACAGACGTTGATTGAGTTCGTTAATAAAGGCTTCATAAGCGTTGATATCGGTCAGGCCGCCATTTGTCTCTTCGGTGCCTACTTCATAGAAGAACTCCTTAAGCTTGTTGGCCTTACGGTAATCTTCGCAGAAACGGATCAGTTCAACGGTACGGCTGAGAACCAATTCAATATCAATGACTTTACCCACTACATACGGGTCTTTGGTGGGGTCAATATGCAATAGATCGAAACCGGCATCCATATCCACCTGATAGGAACGACGCGCCAGCGCCATCGCTTCTGCTTCCGGGATGTGATCTTTACGTTCTTTATCGCGCTGCCACGGGCCACCGTGGTCGCGGCAAAGGAAGTAGTCACCCTCAAAACCGACTTTATCTGCCATCGCCTTTAAATCAGCCGCGAACCGGAACTGATCCCAGTTATTCACGTATCCGGCGCCAAATTCATCAGCATCGACCTGGTTGCGGCTGGCGATAAACATCAGCGGCAGATCTTTTTCTTTACCCAGTTCAAAGCAGGCCTGGATAAGCGCTGGGGACATAGGACCAATACCCAGCATAGTAGACTTGCCACCGTTAACGATATAATCGACGTACTGTTTCATTGTGTTTTTCATAATAACTCCTCAGGCTTTGTTCATGTCAGAATTAATGATTTTCTTTGCCGGTTCTTTTTTAACGGCTTCGCTAATATTGGGTCGTAAAATATGCAGGCAAATAGCCGTGATAATCACGCCGATAGCCATATCGATGACGTACCACAGCGCGCCTTTATTCACGCCGGCAATCGCGACTAATCCGCCATGGGGCACCATGGATTCAACGCCGTGAATCATTGCCAGACCGGCACCCACGGCGCTGCCGATAATAATGGACGGCAGAACCGTTTTGAGGTTTTTAACCGCAAAGGGGATGGCTCCTTCGGTAATACCAATCAACCCCATAAAAGCGGCGGAGGTGCCCATCCTTCTTTCATCTTCAGACCATTTGCGGCGTGAAATAAATGTCGAAAGAGCAAGGCCCAGCGGTGGAATAGCACAGGCGATACGGTAAGCGCCATTCGGTCCGTAAATACCTTCTGCCATCAGCGCCAGGGTAAAGGCGGTCGCGGTTTTATTGACCGGTCCCCCCATATCAAAGGCGGCCATCGCACCGAGAATCAGCCCCAGTACCAGTCCACTGCTGCCGCGCATATCCGAGAGCATTGAAACCAGCCACCTCATCGCCACCCCGATGGGGCCAATCAGCACATACAGATAAAGCATGCCGACCAGGCCGGTGGAGACGATAGGGATAATCATGATTGGCATGACCGGCATCAGCGCCTTGCCGACCTTCCAGGTTTTCACCCACTTGACAACGTAGCCGCTCAGAATGCCGAGCAGCATCGCGCCGAGGAAGCCGGTGACCACGTGGTTGTCGCCCAACGGTGTGCTGGCCATGAAACCGGTGATTAAGCCCGGCGTTAGCCCCGGTTTACCGGCAATGGAGTAGGCGATATAGGCGGCCAATACCGGGATCATCATTCCGAGGCCCGCGCTACCGATGGCACCGAGGTTTAATAAAAATGGATTGGTGACCACCATCCCTTTGCCGGGGGTCGGTTCTCCGCCAACCAGCGACAGCGCCAGACAGATCCCGCCCACCACCACCACGGGCATCATATAGGACACGCCGGTGCTGAACGCTTTGACTAAATCATTCTTAATGGCTTTCATCGTATCGGACATTATTTATTCCTCCCGAACCCTTCTATTTCCGGACGGGATTACCACGAGTAGGGACGTGCTAATCCTCGGGCAATATTGCTTTGCCAGGGAATATCCAGGATTCACAGATATTTATTAATTTTTGTAATGCACTGCTTAATCGCGAAATAAGCGAAGTTATTGCGCCAGTTTTACGGCCTTATCAATAATCGCCGCCGGGTCGCGCACGACTTCTGCCGGATTTAATGAAATAACCAGCCCAGCATTTTCTTTTTCTTCAAAACGCTCCACGCCTTCAATGCCGATAGCAATAGCCAGGATCACCACATCCGCTGCAGCAATTTCATCTTCACTTAATTCGTTTTCAATCCCCATACCGCCCTGGGTTTCGACCTTAACCTCATAACCTCTTTTTTTGCATTCCTGCTCAATCGCTTCCTGAGCCATATAAGTATGAGCGACACCGGTAATGCATGCTGCGACTCCGACGATTTTCATGAGTGACTCCTGAGTTATGCTTATTTTAAAAATGACCTGGATTTATATCTCTAAGGTTCTGGCCATCAGGTTGTAGAGTACCGTGGCGTTTTCGGCATGTTTTATTTCATGACGGAATTCCTCTTTCATGAGCTTTCTGGCAAGGGTGGAGAAATATTTCATATGTTCATTGGGTTCGGCGGATTTACTCACCGTGAGCAAAAATACGGTTTCAACCTGCTGGTCGCCCCACATAACCGGTTTATCCAACGTCGCCATACTGATAGTGGAATAGAGGATATGGTCGGATTTGGTATGGGGGATGGCAAAACCATATCCCACGGCGGTCGAGAAGGCGTCTTCCCGGGTCCAGATATCATCGCAGAGCCGATCCCGGTTATCGGTCCGGTGATGTAGCCAGAGGTTATCGGTCATCATCTTGATGATTTCATTTTTATCGCTGGCCGCCAGACAGCTAAGGATAAACTCCGGTGCGAGAAGCGGTCTTGTACTCTTTGTTTTGACGCCAGGGGCGCGCAGAGCGCTTTTCACTTCATCAGAACGCCGGAGGGTGACGATTTCCTCGGCCAGCCGCCGGCATTTGTCGAAATTCAGCTCCCGCAGAGCGTGTTTTACCTCTGGAATAGCGGTACCGCTCATGCTGAGTTCATCAAAGCCCATGCCGGTAAACAGTGGCAGAAAATCTTTGCTGGCACCCAGTTCCCCACAGATGCCAATCCATTTTCCCGCGCGGTGTACCTCGTCGACGGCGAACCGCATGGCGCGCAGGAAGGCGGGGGAATAATTGTCGTAAACGCCAGCCACCCGGGTATTACCACGGTCGGCGGCAAAAAAGTACTGCGTCAGGTCGTTGCTGCCGA
Source organism: Sodalis sp. RH15 (assembly GCF_047324255.1). Taxonomy (NCBI): domain Bacteria; kingdom Pseudomonadati; phylum Pseudomonadota; class Gammaproteobacteria; order Enterobacterales; family Bruguierivoracaceae; genus Sodalis; species Sodalis sp. RH15. The sequence continues at coordinate 3,843,163 of NZ_CP178738.1, read as the reverse complement.
TGCTAAAGAAGTCGGCATAGTCGGCAATTTCCTGGATAGCGAAGATCACGGAAGGGACTTCCAGCATGACACCTAATTCAATGCTATCGTTGAACGTCAGTCCCGCGTTGCGCATTTCCCCTTTGACGGATTCCAGCGCATCGCGACACCAGATGACTTCGTCGACGTTGGCAATCATCGGGATCATGATTTTGGCGTTGCCGTGCGCAGAGGCGGTGAGAATTGCCTTCAGTTGCATGGCGAACAGCTCCCGATAATGCGGATAGGTGCGAACTGCGCGAAAGCCCAGGAACGGGTTCGCCTCCTCGCCGATACTGAGATAATTGACCGGTTTATCCCCGCCGATATCAAAGGTGCGGAAGATAACCGATTTGTGGTCGGCAAGCTTAATCACCCGGGTATAAAGATCGGCCAGCTCGGCATAATCCGGCGATGTTTCCCGGTCCATAAACGAGATTTCCGTACGAAACAGGCCGATGCCCTCAGCACCGTTGCCGAACGCGGATTCGGCTTCCGCCAGGCTGGCGATGTTCGCGGCGATCTCAATGCGATACCCGTCAGCAGTGGCGGCCGGCAGGGTGGCGTTGGCCAGCATCTGTTGCTGCATGTTCCGCTGCACCGCCATTTCATTGCGATAGTAGCGCAGTACTTTTTCATCCGGTGCGCTGATCAGAATTCCGGGATTTCCGTCGATAATGATCTCCTGCTGCGGATCAAGGTGCAGCGCGGAAAAATCGATATCGTTTAACGCCGGGATGCCGAGCGAACGCGCAAGGATCGCGGTGTGCGATGTTTTACCGGTGGACAACAGCACCATGCCCGCCAGCAAACTTTTGTCGATGCCGAGAAATTTGCTGGGCGTCAAATTGTCGGCCAGAATTATTGCGGGTTCCTGCAAAGCAAGACTATTTTGCGGCAGTGTGTCAGTGCCGTAGATATTCGTTAATAACTGTGCGGTAATATCAAACACATCCAGGGTTCGTTCTTTAATATATTTACTGGATGAGCGGCTGAGAGTATCACAAAAATGCATTGCTGCCAGGATAATGGCTTCCCAGCTATTTTTACCTTTATCGATAAAACCGGTGATGGCGCTCAGGAAAACCGCATCGGAGATAATCGATAGATGCGCCTGAATAATATCGTGTTCAACCCCGTTTTTACTCTCCAGCGCCACCTGCTTTTCGTGTTTCAGCGCTTCAATCCCCTCAATGACGACGATTTTCTCATGGGCATCAGGGGGAGCTGTCGCTGGATTGCGCGCCAGCAGCTCGGCAAAAGTCAGGCTTTGTACCAATACGGGTTTAGCAATCGCGACGCCGGCGCTGATGCGGGTGCCCTGAATAAACTTCAAATGTGTTTCACGCAATGAACGTGGCAGATAGCCCGTCTGCGCGGCGGGCTCCGCTTCCTCCGCGGTTTCAAAAGCAGGCAACTGCCTTAGCAGTGCCGCAAGCAATTTTGCTGCAGCGCGCGCATCTTCACCGCTGAGGGTAATCTCACAGTCATCATTTAATAATGTGTCAGTGGCAACAATAGACAGGGCGCTTTTTGCACTGCCTTCGAGGCCGGTGCGGATATTTTTCCAGCGCACATCGGCCAGGAAAGAATTACACAGACGCTCGATATGTCCCGCGGGTCTGGCATGAATGCCATCCTTAAGCTCACATTGATAAATTATTACTTCTGACATAACGACTCCCAAAATCTTTATACGAAAGCTCAGTAATTTTATAAACAGGCGTCATCCCCTGTATTTCATGATTAATAGTCTTTGCCGTCCGCACTGCTTTTTAAATATAAAAAAAGTGACCTTTACTCGAAAAAAACCGCCTGATTATAATTATGTGATGACGTGCACAGAGTAAATCATTGCCGTAGATGGGTAATTTGATTGCTATGAATGCCTTTTTATTTCTATATATTGTTTACCGGCTGATGGGATAAAAAATAGATATCTTTTTTTATTAGTCAGATGGTGGGAATCTGATCCGGCTCCTTTTTTACGTGGCGCCGAAAGGCTTAACGTACCGGCTTCATGCTGTATCGCCTTTGAAGACTCCCGCGCGGGCCTGCTGTCGGCCGGAAACGCGGGCAGTGTGGTGGTGGAGGTCGTCACCCCGCAATCAACGGCGCACGATATCGCTACCTTCGCCACCATCAGCAATTACCTCGGCCTCGACGTCAGCCCTACGCGCGGTGGCGATTTTCTGCTCAGGCTGTAACGGTGGGGTTTGAATTGTTATCAGCAAAGACCCTGGCGGCTGCGATTCGCTTTATCAGTATTGATGCGGTGCAGCAGGCAAAATCCGGTCATCCGGGTGCGCCGATGAGGATGGAACAGCGCTACGCGGCGTTTGGTATCAGATCTGAAGCGGTGGCGCATCAGGCTAAAGCACTGCTGCGGCAAATACAGCGTCTCCTGTGATAGGGGCCTTGGCACAATGGAAAGGAGTTACGATGTACAATGTCGATCTTCATATGCATACCCTGGCCAGCACCCACGCCTATAGCACCGTTCATGATTATATTGCCGCCGCCGTGCGTAACGGCCTCAAGCTTATCGCAATTACCGATCACGGCCCGGAAATGGTGGATGCACCCCATGCGTTTCATTTTACCAACCTGCGTGTTTTGCCGCGTGTGGTTGATGGGGTGGGGATTTTGCGCGGCATTGAGGCCAACATCAAAACCAACGGTTCTACCGATTGCAGCGACAAAATGCGCGACTCGCTGGATTTAATCATCGCCGGGTTCCACAAGCAGGTTTTCGCGCCTGCCGATACGGTCACCAATACCGATGCGCTGATCGCGGTGATCTCCAGCGGGAAGGTGCATATCATCAGCCACCCGGGGAATCCCGAATATCCCATTGATATCCCGGCGGTGGCGGCGGCGGCTAAAGCCTGCGATGTTGCGCTGGAGGTGAACAACGCCTCATTTGTGCACTCCAGGAAGGGTAGCGAAGCGAATTGCCGGAAAATCGTGGCTGCCATGCGGGATAGCGGCGGGATGATCGCCCTGGGAACCGATTCGCACAGTGCGTTTTCAGTGGGGGACTTCAGTGGCTGTCTGCATCTTCTGCATGAAGCCGACTTCCCTGAAGCGCAAATCCTAAATGCGTCGCCGCTGCGCGTTCTGGAATTCCTTGAACAGCGCGGCGGCGCGAGAATTACCGAGATTTATACCTTACTAACAGGATATGGTCAGGCTACAGGTCGATGATGTTTCCCCTGGGTAGATTCAGCGACTTGCGGATAGCGGAGATGACCTCGGAAGGTTTAAGCAACAAAGAGTTAATGCATACATTCAGAAGGCGGCAGCCGTCAAAGCGCCCGGGGTTATCGATGGCGATATCGGAGGCGATGATAACCAGCTCCGAGCAGAGTATGTCTCTCTCGGTAATAGGATTTTTCAGCCCCAGCACGCCCTGGGTCTCGATTTTGATGGAGAAACGATAGGCTTTCGCCAGTTTTTCCAGCTGTTCGGCGGCCATATAGGTATGCGCCACGCCGGTGGCGCAGGCGGTCACCGCCACGATATGCAGGTTGCGATCGCTGGAGAAGGGGTGCACTTCATCTTTTGCTGCACGGATCATTATACATTTGCTCCCTTGTTCTTACGTCGGTACTCAAGCGGCGTACAGTCATTGATATCCCGGAACACCTTGCAGAAATAGTTGGTATCAGTGAAACCACACCTCCATGAGACCTCATTGATTTTCATATTGGTGTTGGTGAGCAGCGTTTTCGAGCGTGAGATCCGGGCTAACCTCAGATACTCATTAAACTTCATGTCTGACTCGCGGGAGAAAAGCCGCGACAGGTAGCCGGGTGAGATATTAAAGGCTTCCGCGACGCTCTCCCGGCTGATGTCGGTGTGATAGTGGCTATCGATATGGTTTTTGATTTCATCAAACAAAGAGAACGGCCCTTTGGGGTTGTCCATTCCCTCAGTCATCTGGTACAGCAGGTCGTTGAGCAGGGCGTAGATGATATGGGAAAAGGTTTCGCCGGTGGTGTTCTGCCCCCACGCCAGTGACTCTGCCATTTCAAGCAGGTGATCACGCACGGCACTGCTGGAATTCTGCAGATTGAACTTCTCCACCTCTTTAAACTGGCTGCCATCCCAGTTGCTGATACTGAAACCGACATCCTGCTTCCAGAAAACAATCGACATGCAGATCACCGGGCTTTCCCACTGGGGCGAGTTCCAGCTGTTGGCCGGAATGTAGGTGATGGTGCCCACCGGACGCACATATTTGACTACCCGATCGGCCCCTTTGGGGATAAGCATGCTCATGATCCCTTTCACCGTCAGCTCGATGCGCGGTACGTGCAGATGGTAAGCCATTGCCGGAGCCGGCGCGTTGCCATTGGCGACCAGAACACTCTCCGCGCTGGCGCACTGTGTGCTGAATTCGCTCAAAATCGACTGAATAAATGCGGCCATCTTCTCTCTGCCCCGGTTGCTATTCTTTGGGTTTGACGACGGTTTTCAGCACTTTAACGGCCACGGCGGTGGTGAGCGTTCCGGCGATAACGGCAATGATGTAACCGAAATGATTGCTGACCACCGGCAGAACGATAAGCCCGCCCCAAGGGGCTGCGTTGGTGGCGCCGAACCAGAGCGACAGCACTGCCGCGACCGCGCTGCCCAGCATAATCGCCGGGATCACCCGTACCGGGTCGGCGGCGGCAAAGGGGATGGCGCCTTCGGTAATGCCCATAAAACCCATAATCACCGCCGGTTTGCCCGCCTCCCGTTCCACATCGTTAAAGATCCCTTTAAATAAGAAGGTGGCCAGCGCCAGCCCAAGCGGCGGGGTGCAATCAGCGACGGCCACAGCGGCCATTAATTGCGGGTTGGTGGAGATTAGGGCGACAGCGAAGAAGAAGGCGGTTTTATTCATCGGGCCGCCCATATCGACGGCGATCATACAGCCCAATACGCTGCCGAGAATGATAAAAGAGGTCCCCTGCATATTGGCAAGCCAGGCGCTGAGCCATTTCATCAATCCGGCAATAGGATCGCCGATGATGTAGTAAATCGCCATCCCGGTGAGGAAAGTGCCGAGCAGCGGAATAATAAAAATCGGCAGAACCATTCTGAGAAAATGGGGGATTTTTAAGCGGGCAATGATATTCAACAGTGACCAGACAATCAGCCCGGCGATAATCCCGGCCAGCATCCCGCCTAAGAATCCGGCCCCCATCTGGTAAGCCATTAATCCGCCAATGGCGCCCGGTGCGATGCCGGGTCTATCCACCATCGAATAGGCAATAAAGCCTGCGAGAATCGGAATAAACAGCGTCAATCCGGCGATGCCGATTTGCGACATCGCCTTGAGAAAACCATGATCGGGAATGGCCGCCTGACCGTTGAACATCACCGCCAGTGCCAGCAGGACACCGCCGGCCACCACAAACGGGATCATGTAGGATACCCCGGTCATAAAATGTCTTTTAGTATTTTTTAATAGTTTTAACATACCAGCCTCAAATCATGATTCGGCTATTTAGGGTGATAATGTACTGAATATCAGGTTGTAAAGTGCCATGGGCGTCTGCGCGGCTTTGGTCTTTTGGACAAACTCTTCATTCATCAGCATCCGTGCGAGGGTGGAAAAATATTTCATGTGTTCGTTTTCCGCGGCGGCCTGGCGGATAGCGAGCATAAATACCGTATCCACCTGTACGCCGCCCCAGGCGATCGGCTGTCTGAGCCTGGCGATACTGATGGAGGAGTGCAGGATCGCCTCGCTCCTGGCATGCGGGATTGCGAAGCCGGAGCCGACAACGGTGGGAAAGGGCACTTCCCTGGCCCAGATATCTTCACACAGCTTATCCCGGCAATCGGTGCGTTGCTGCAGCCAGAGGTTGTCCACCATCATTTTGATCGCTTCGTTTTTATCCGCCGCGTCCAGACCCCACAGAATTGCCTCCGGCACCAGCAGGGGTTTGCTGGTGTCGGGCAGGGCTACCGCCAGTGTCTTTTGCCGCTGCACAGCCATTTCATTGCGGTAATAGCGAAGAATCGATTCATTGGTCTTGGTAATCAGAATTCCCGCTTCTGCGTCGAGCACAACCTCCTGCTGCGACAAAATATTGAGAGTGGCGATATCGATATCGGCAAGGGTGGGAATGTTGAGTGAGCGTGCAAGGATCGCCGTGTGCGACGTTTTTCCGGTTGATGACAGCACCAGACCCGCGAGATGCGTTTTGTCGATAGCCAGAAACTGGCTTGGCGTCAGCGTACTGGCAAAAACTATTGCCGGTCCGTCCAACACCAGCGCGTTTTGCATCAGTGATTGTTCGCCATAAAGCTGGGCAAGAATCTGCGTCGCGATGTCGAGAACATCCAGGGTTCGTTCTTGGATGTATTGGCTGGATGAACGTTCGAGTACGGCGCTAAAATCAATGGCCACTTTGACGATGGCCGACCAGGCATTCATATGCTCATCAAGGTAACTGATGATGCTTTCCAGAAAAGCTCTATCGGTAATTAATGATAAATGGGCTTCAAGCAGGTTGTACTCAATGCCTTCGGCTTGCGTCAGCGCACGCGTTTTGGCGCGGCGCAGGTTTTCCAGCCCCTGCGTCAGGCGCCGCTTTTCACCTTCCGGGGTCACCGGGGCCGCGGGACTGCGCGCCAGCAACTCGGAAAAGGTGACGCCCTGCAGGATAACGGGCCTGGCGATGGTGATTCCGGCGCTAATGGCGGTTCCCCGCAGATACGTCGGCTGCAGCTCGCGCAAACAACGGGGCAGATAACTTGCGCCCCGCACCGGCTTAGATACCTGTTCAGCAGCGAAGGTCGTCAGATTCCTGAGCAAAGCGATAAGCTCTGCCGCAGCGGCTTTTTCATCACAACCGCAAAGCGTAATCCGGCATTCATCATAGAGCAAGGTATCGGTAGACACCAACGCGAGGGAGCTTTTGGCGTTCCCATCCAGCACGGTACGCGTGTTATGCCAGATAATGTCGGCATGAAAACCATTGCAAAGACGAGCGATATGCCCGGCAGGCCTGGCATGGATTCCTTCGCTCAGTTCGCATTGATAGGTAATTTCCAGCGCCATTCAAACCCCCGGGATTGCACGCTTTGGCCATCAGTTGGTACTCGCGCAAACGTCTTATGCACCCTATCTTTAACTGTTCGCGTGGGGGCCGACATGGTAAAAACGTGCTATTTACTAGAAAATTGTTACCTGTTTCGGAGTTTGTGACAGTTGTCATATTTATAAATAAGCTAATGAATGGATAGCGTGGAATAAGCCGTCACGTCTTGACTGACGCCTCTTCATATCCTGAAGCCAACGGTGTGGATTTATCCCTAAGGAAATTCCCCGACTATAACGAACTGATAATCAGTCCAAATTATGCGCGTTGAGGAATGTTGTCCTTGCCGGCACTCCAGGTGATAAGCGTCAGATGTGCGTTTATGCGCTGTATTCCGCCTACCTGGAATCGTTCGCCTGCGGTGCTGCTGGAGGATCGACAATTTTGCTTGATGGATTATTGATTATTCCAAAAGGAATATGGACGGAGGGTACAACAGCGCTCGTGCCCAGCAAATGCCGAGATTGATCATCAAAAAAGATATGTGGTTTAAGAATCTTTAATACTTTACCCTTTTCAATACCACCAAGAAAGAATGCGTCATTTGCCATAACGCCCCAGCTTTTTAATGTCGTTAATGCTCTTTCATGGGACGGCGCGTTCCTGGCCGTCACTATTGAAATTCTCAGCCGATTCTCATAACCGGGGTGTTTTATCTTATATTTTTCTTCCTCGGATTGGATTTTTTGACATCCTGACAAGGAATTCTTTGAGTGGTCCGGGATTATGAGGCTGCATAACGTTCTTTACTTCATTAGCATGGAATTCACCGAGCCCGGAGGTTTGCATGACAGACTCAGAGGCGTCATCGGCCAGAACGCCGTCAAAATCGAAGGCGATTCTAAGAGATGTATCCGTTTCATCGTCGACTATTCTTGAATTTAATACTTGCCCCGCTGGGAATCCTGCCTTAATAGAATGTAAAAAGCCCGCTTCAGAAAACTGAAGCGGGCTTTTCTGGAATTTTGGCTCCTCTGACTAAACCTGATCCATGCTATAATGAATTGATTAAATTACTGTTTCATAGCCCGCTCCCCGGGACTTCCACCAGGCGGCCTGCATCCAGGTCAGCCTGTATAGCCAAAACAGACCTTTTGCACAGACCCTGTCCCGGCAATGCCCACCGTTTTATGTGCTGGAGGACGCGTGGTCCGGCGCGGAGGTGGCGGCTTATCAACCGATGCCCCCTCCCAGGGCCTGCCATAACGTAATACGATTGTTGAAATCTGTCTGTTTAAGGGCTATCCACTCCAATTGCGCAGTCCAAAGCGTCCTCTGGGCAGTGAGAACCGAAAGATAATCACCTACGCCTGACTTGTAACTATTTAGGGCAAGCACCTGGCTACGCTGGGCCGCCGCCACATATTCCCGCTGGGCATCAAGTTGATCATTAAGGGTGGCCCTGCGCGCCAGCGCATCGGCAACCTCGGAAAAAGCGGTTTGAATGGTTTTTTCATACGTCGCTATATAGCCCTTTTTCTCCGCTTGGGCGTAGTGAAGCGCGGCGAGATTGCTGCCGCCGGTAAATAGCGGCAAGGTCAGGGAGGGGGCAAACGACCATACTTTTGACCCGCCGCTGAACAAGTTTGACAGCGAACTGCTTGCCGTACCTGCGCTGGCGGTCAGCGTCAGCGAAGGGAAAAAACTGGCTCGTGCCGCACCGATACTGGCATTGACGCTTTTCAGATTATGTTCCGCCTCAAGTACGTCAGGCCGCCTGAGCAAAACCGCTGAAGACAGGCCCGCCGGAACCAGCCTGACGGTCTGCTCGGGAAGCGTATCGAGCGCATCCGGCAGGAGCTCGTCAGGCAGGGCATCCCCGACAAGGAGATCCAGCGCATTAATATCCTGCAGGACGAGCGTGCGATAGCTCGCCTCGCTGGCACGGGCGGATTGATAAATCGTCATTGCCTCGCTGACGTCGGTGGCCGCGGCGACACCGGCACTCAGCCTTGCCTGAGTGATGCGAAGCGTGTCAGCCGCGCTTCTCATGGTTTCGCGGGTCAACTGCAGGTTGCTTTTGTCCGCCGCGAGGGTCAACCAGGCGGTGGTGGTTTCGGCTATCAGCGTGAGCCGGGTACTGCTTGTCGTCTCTTCACTGGCAAGCCAGAGTTCCTTGTACCCCCTGGCCAGGCTGCGGTTGCGGCCGAACAGATCGAGCTCAAAACTGCTGATGCTTCCCTGGGCCTCCGCGGTGCCGCTTACGCCTGAATCCAGCGTGCGGCTGTGCGTACTGTCCAGTCCGGCATTAAGCGTGGGGAATAGCGTGGCCCGCTCTTCGCCATACTGCGCGCGGGCCGCTTCGATATCGGCAATGGCTTTGCGCAGGTCGCGGTTGCTTTTAAGCGCACGTTCCACCACATCTCTAAGACGCTCATTATCGATGGCCTGCTGCCAGCCAACCAGTTCAGGGACGCCGGCCGCGCTGGACGTGCTTGCGGGCCATGTGGTGGGCACCGGCGCGGCCGGTCTCTGGTAGGCCGGATCTAAAGAGAGGCAGCCGCTCAGCAGCAGAGGGAATATCATCATACCCATTCTATACATCATGACTTACTCCTTGTCGGCATGGCGACGGACAAAATGGCGGTTGATCAACACAAAAAAGGGCGGGACAAAAAAGATTGCCAGCAAGGTAGCCGTCAGGGTGCCGCCGATGATGCCCGTGCCAATGGCGATACGGCTGTTAGCTCCGGCGCCGGTTGCCAGCGCCAGCGGCAGTACGCCGGCAATAAACGCGATGGATGTCATCAATATGGGGCGCAGACGAACGCGCGCGGCGCAAAACACCGCCTTCGCGGCGGGCACGCCTTGCTGAACCGCCCGCTCGGCGAACGCGACTATCAGGATGGCGTTTTTCGACGACAGACCTATGATGGTCAGCAAGGCGACCTGAAAATAGACATCGTTACTCAAGCCGCGCAGCGCGGCCGCCAGCGCGGCGCCAAAAATGCCCAGGGGAATGATCAGCACCACGGAAAACGGCACGGACCAGCTTTCATAAAGCGCGGCAAGGCAGAGAAAAACCACCAGTATGGAAACGCCGTACAGCATCGTTCCCTGGCCGCCCGCCATTTCCTCCTGCAGCGACAGGCCGCTCCACGACCAGGTCGATCCCGCTGGAAGGGCGGCAGCATATGTTTCCATGCTGGCCATCGAACTACCGGAGCTGTAGCCGGGCGCGCTGTCGCCGGTAATTTCATAGGCGGCCGCACCGTTATAGCGCATTAGCGTATCGGGGCCCTGGGTCCAACTGCTGCCGGCGAAGGCGGAAAATGGCGTCATCGTCGTGTTACCGCTGGCATCCGCGCCGCGGACGAACCATTTGCTAAGGTCGTCAGGCTGCGCCCTGAATGGGGCATCCCCCATGATGTAGACTTTTTTCACCCGGCCGCGATCGATAAAATCATCCACATAGGTTCCCCCCCACGCGCTGCTGAGGGTATCCGTCACATTGGCAACGGACAAACCCAGCGCAACGGCCCGGTTATTGTCGATATCGATCTGCAGCTGGGGCGTCTGCGGCAGGTCATTGGCCCGTACCGACATCAGCTGCGGGTCCGCCTGCGCTTTTTTCAGCAACGCATTACGCAGCGCCAGAAGCTTAGTGCGATCCGTGGCGCCGCTGGCCAGCAACTCCAAGGTAAAGCCGTTGGTCTGCCCCATACCGTCAACGGGGGGAGGCGTAGAGACAACCACCTGGGCATCCCGTATGGCTGACAAGGCTTTTGTCGCTTTTAACGCAATGGCGCTGGCGGTGTTATCGCTACCGGAACGAGTAGACCAGGGTTGCAATGAGACGAAAGCCATACCCGCATTCTGCCCGCTACCGCTGAAATTGAAGCCCGTTTGGGCAAAAATGACGCTGGTATTGGCCTTTTCCTCGGTCAGAAACCAATGAGTGATCTGGTCCCGGATCTGGTTGGTGCGGTTTGCGCTGGCGCCGGCCGGAAGGGTGAACTGAACCATCACTTCCCCCTGGTCTTCGCTGGGGAGAAAGCTGGTAGGAAGGTGCCGCATCAGTAACGCGGTGAGGCCCGCAAGGAGGATAAAGAAGCACACCATGATGACGGGACGGCGCAATGCCCAATGCACGCGGCCGCTATAACCCTTTTCAGTGCGGCTGTAGAAACGGTTGAAATAGCCGAAGAAACCATGTTGGCGGGGAGGGGAGTGCTTAAGAAACTGGCCGCAAAGCGCCGGCGTCAGCGTCAGGGCGACAATAACGGATAACGTCATGGCTGAAATGATGGTGACGGAGAATTGACGGTATATCACCCCGGTAGAGCCGCCAAAAAAGCTCATAGGGAGGAACACCGCGATTAACACCAAGGCAATGGCCACCAGTGCGCCGGATATTTCCCCCATGGATTTTTCAGTCGCCAGCCTGGCGTCGAGATGCTCATCGCGCATGATGCGCTCGACATTTTCCACCACCACGATGGCATCATCCACCAGAAGTCCGATGGCCAGCACCATCGCGAACAGCGTCAGCGTGTTAATTGAATAGCCGAACAGCGTCAGAACGCCAAACGTACCCAGCAGGACGACCGGCACGGCGAGGGCAGGGATTAAGGTGGCGCGTATGTTTTGCAAAAAGAGATACATTATCGCCACGACAAGTGCGATGGCGATAATGAGGGTAAGTATAACGTCTTCGACAGAAAGCTTGATGAAGGCCGTGCTGTCCTTGGCATAGGCTACGTCGTATCCTGCCGGCATGCCGCCGCGGTACTCTTCTACCTTGGCCTTGACCCGTTCGGCGGTGTCAAGCGCATTCGCCCCCGGGGCCATCATAACCGCCACGCCGGCGGCGGGATGATTGTTAAGCATTGAGCTGGATGTATAGTCCTCACTGCCCATTTCCACACGCGCCACGTCGCTGATATGGACCACCGAGCCGTCGGACTCGCTTTTTACAATAATCTGACGGAACTGTTCCGGGGTCTGCAGACGTGATTGCGCCCTGACTGTCGCGGTCAGTTGCTGGCCGTCCGGCGAGGGCTGATCGCCGATCTTGCCGGCGGCCACCTGCACGTTCTGCGCCTCAATGGCCGTTTCCACATCGGACGGCATCAAATCATAGGCCGCCAGCCGGGTGGGGTTCAGCCAGATGCGCATGGCGTATTCGGCGCCGAACACGCGCAGTGACCCCACTCCCTCTACCCGCGCCAGGGGATCTTGCAGGTTGCTCACCAACCAGTCGGCCACATCCGAGGTGCCGGCTTTATCGGTCTTGTCATACAGCGCCATGATCAACAGAAAATTAGACATGGATTTGGTCACGGTTAGCCCGGCGGTCTGCACTTCGCTGGGTAAACGTGACTCTGCCTGCTGGACACGGTTTTGCACCTGCACCTGGGCGGTATCCGCATCGGTACCCTGCGCAAACGTCACGGTAATATCCACCTCACCGTCAGAGCTGCTGGTGGAGGTGAAATAGAGCAGGTTATCCAGCCCGGTGAGTTGCTGCTCAATAACCTGCGTGACGCTATTTTCCAGCGTTTCCGCCGACGCGCCGGAGTAGGTGGCGGTTATCTTCACCGAAGGCGGGGCAACGTCAGGGTATTGAGCGACGGGAAGGGTACGGATGGCCATAATTCCTGCCATCGTGATAAGGATGGCGATAACCCAGGCAAAAACCGGACGACGGACAAAAAATCGAGCTAACATCAGTTGGCGTCTCCATCTGTGGACTGCACTTCGATGGCCTTCACCGTTTCACCGGCGGTCACTTTGCCGCTGCCTTCCACAACCACGCGCTCGCCCAATTTCATCCCGGCCAGAATCAGCCATTTATTATCAATGACATCTCCGGTCGTCACGCTGCGCTGTTCGATTTTGCTATCGGCAGAAACCACCAGTGCGCTGGCATTGCCCTTGACATCGCGGCTGATGGCGGCCTGAGGCACAAGAATGCCGTCGGCGATCGTACCGTTCTCAACATTTGCGTGAACAAACATGCCGGGCAACAGGAGATGTGCAGGATTGGGGAAGACGGCGCGCATGGTCACTGATCCGGTGGATTCATCTACAGCCACTTCCGTCAGTTCCAGCCGGCCTTTGCTGGGATAGACCGTGCCATCCTCAAGGGTCAGCGTGACGTTGAGACTGTCCCTGTTGACGGCCAGCGCCTGTTTGCGCAATGCCAAGAGTTGCTTACTCGATTGCGTCAAGTCGACATACATTTCATCAAGGGAACGAATGGTTGCGAGGGCGGTGTCCTGCTCGGCGGTCACCAGGGCCCCCGGCGTGACGGCTGAAATACCGATGCGGCCGGAGATGGGGGCCGTGATAGTCGTCCACTGTAAATTGACCCTTGCGCTTTCAAGCGCGGCGGCTTTTTCATCCACGGCCGCTTTATCCACCGCACAGGCCGCCCGCGCATCATCCGCATCCTGCTGTGAAATCCCCTGAAGCTTCACTAAACCGGCATAACGGCGGGCCTTCAGGCAATCGGTCAACACTTGCGCTTTGGCACTTTCAAGGCTGGCTGACGCCTGGTCATAGGTGGCTTTATAGCTCGAATCATCCACTTTAAATAACGGTTGGCCTGTACGGACATTATCGCCTTCGCGAAACAGGCGCTTTTGAATAATGCCGCTGATTTGGGGGCGAACATCAGCATAAAGCGTCGCGGTGGTCCGTCCGGTAAGATTACTGGTTATCATGACCTGCGCGGCTCTGAGCGTAACAACGCCGACTTCCGGTATTGTTACAGCCGCTGGCTTTGTGGAATTATCGCAGCTTGCCAAGCCCAGTATGGCAAGTAAACATAACGCCGGGCATAGAATAAAATCCTTCATAAACATCTTCCGATATACCTGTGGAGTGAATTGCACAGACTGATAATAAAGAGAATAAAATCAAGTCTCATAAAAACGGAAAATTATATTTATATTATCCACAGTGAGAGAAATTAAAAATTTCCGTACGGCTATCCAGCGGGAAATATTTCTTTTAATGGCAAGGGTAATATAATATGTGAGTATCTTATACTGTTTCACAAGATATGTCTTGATGATGTGCGTTTGGTTAAAACCACTTATTTATTAGTATGTTATATGAATAACAATTAATGTCCCCAGTGAAATGAAAGGGGATTGTTAAGGCGAAGATGTTTTTGGTTGATGAATGCTTTCCATAACCATTTGTTTTTTAATATATTATTTTTTTGTTTTAAAAAAACTACTTAAAAATCATGGCAATGTGCCTCGTATGAAAAGGTCGTGTAAGAAAAGCGTAAATTATCATTGCGATGTGCTTGGTCCCTTTTATTAATGAGTCTTTAACGTTAGCCAGGCCTTGGGATTCATCGTTAATTGGGGTTGCCACCGCTTTCCATCTGTTTAATTTTGCAGTACCCTTTGGCCAGGCACTATTCTTACAATGATAAAGAATTAGAAATTAGCTGTGGGGGAGGACTTGCCATCGCTCGATATAGGGGTTCAGTAAATGCGAATGTTAAAGCCAGAGCGCCAGCCAAAAAAATTTACCGGTGAGCAGCTTGCATTGCTCGTTTTATATTTGATCAAACTCAACCCCAAACATGGCTACGAGTTGATAAAATCTTTTGAAGATTACTCGATGGGAGCTTATATCCCGAGCTCTGGCGTGATTTATCCGCTGCTGACGGCTCTTGAAGATAAAAAGTATGTCAGGGCAGAAAACACAGTGAGTGGAAAAAAAAGATATCTGGCTTCGCCTGAAGGGATTGGATACCTTGACTCTCATGAAGAAGAACTCAATGCCGCGCTTTTAACGCTCCGAAAAATGATGCATGGCATCAGCACGCAAAGAATTGAAAAAATAGATTTGGCTATGGAGAATCTCAAAATAAGCCTGCGGAAAAAATTACGTGAAAGGTCATTAACAGATGAAGAGATCGAATTATTTTGCCTGATAATATTGAATGCGGCTTCAAGTATTGACAAAATATGACGTTACTTCAACGAATTTGAACCTACCCGGCGCTGCCGGAAAAGCCATTCCCGGATGGGTTCGATAGTATAGGCAATGCGCCAGGTGTTCCGGTGGCCGCCGGCTCCCGCCGATGATTGGCCGGCTGGAATGACGGTGCCTTTGCGTAAGGTCACGTAGTTGATAAAACAACCTTCGGCGTCCACTTTCTCGAAGGCGGTTCGATATTCTGCCGGCGTCCAGGTCCCGTCCCATGTGGCGCGGCTGATTTTTGCACCGCTCTTTTCCAGCGTGGCGGTAATGGCGTTTTGACCGGGCCAGGCTTTGTCATCGTCCTGGGAAACCAGGATCCAGAGTTTCTGCCGCGCGAGAGGTTGCACCAGAGAGGCATCCCACTGGCCTGCGACCAGGAAGGACGCGGCGAAAAAGTCCGGATACTTGATATCCATGGCGATAGACATCATGCAGCCACCCGACTGACCGGTGGTATAAAGCCGGTTACGGTCAATGCTATATTTGCCGGCCAGCATGCTGATGAGGTTAATGGTGGTATCGAGCATGTCCGAGGTATGGGCATCATCGTCAGCGATGATTTCAGCATATTGCGGCGCCAGGACGAAGCAGGGCCGCTTGGCCTGATCCTCCGGACTCGCCCATACCACCGCCCCCAGACCCTGGAACAAAGTGGTGCGCGTCACGTCACTGGTGGCGCCGGCATCATGCATAAACAATACCAGCGGCCAGGATGTGCCCGCGCGATAATCCTTTGGCACGAACAGGTTGTACCGCAGCATTTTCCCCGTCTTCGGGTCATTGAATTCCAGCTGTTGGAAGTCGTCGACAATGAGATTCTCGATCTGCGTTGTTTTCAGCGCCCGAGGGCTCGCGGAGATGGCATGGCCGTCGACCCTGGTCACCGGGCCGGACTGAACGATGTCGGCTTCAGCTCGCCGGTAAACCGTATCATAGACGGGGATATCTCCGGCTTTGCCGGGTCCTCCACCAGCCATCGGCGACAACGGGCTGCCGTTTTTCGGCGCTATTTTTTCGGCAAGAACAGCGTTTTTGTCTTCTGGTGACAGTGTCACAATAATAAAGTGGCCCGAGTTTGCCCGGAGGGCGGGGTCGGCAGAGGTGCTGACGAAGGCCCCGGTGACGGTCCGGCCTTCGACACGGAAACTGGCGGCAGACAGGTTTTTATCGGTTACCGGCGCGTCATATTCCACGGCCACCGCCGTCAGGCGGATACCGTCGCCGAACACCTGCGTGACGGCTATGGCGCTTTTGGCGCACGAGGCGCCGTTGCGGGCGAAGGCGGGTACGCTGATGGCAAGCAGTGCCCCTGCGCTGGCGATCAGAAAATCACGACGGGATGGCATGTCTTATGTTCCTTTATTTGTAGGATGCGTTCATTCGTTTCAGGCTGCCGACAATCGCGGCGGCGGCAGTTTCAGCCGCGCCTTTGGCATAAGGGGAGTTGCGCGCTTCGTAGGTGAAGCGGTCATAGCTTTGCGCATCGGGCAGGTACTTGGCGGCGCCATCGACCATCGTCGCCACTATCGTGGGCGAAGAGGGCGAATTAGCCCGGATGTGTGCGCCGATAATGGCGGCAAGCTCGGGCTGGATACCCACCAGCGTCATGTCGCCGATGCGCAGCAGCACGACCGGGATCATGACCTGTGCTCCGAGCCGGTAATCGAAAGCGGTCACGGGGCCCACCGGTTTGTCGGCAGGTGAAAATTCTTGCGAAGTGACTTCAATTTTCTCCCGTTGTATCCGGAGATGACCTGAGGGTTTAGTCAATATATTTTCGCAGACCTGCACGATATCCGCTCCGAGCCGTTCGCCAAGCAGATCCACCAGCGTGAAACCCGTCTCGTGCAGGTCGCTTTGGCCGAGGCTGCCATCCCGGTTAAAGATCTGCCGGTTCGCCTGAAAATAAGGCGCCTGGTCGCCGGCCGCGCCGACCAGAAACAGCGCCACCGTATCGGCGCTATAATGCGTTTCAACATAGCGTGCCGCCGATCCGGCGAGGTCGGCGGAAATCAGCTTGCCGCCCGCCGCGCGCTGAGAGCCGTCCATGACCGAGGATTGGACGGCGAAGTTCATCAGTATAGCCAGCGGCTTGCCCTCAACATCGTCGATACGCAGCACGCCGAGATAGGGATCCGCGAAGCCTGACTCATTGGCTCCCAGCCACCATCCGGCCGGCGTGGGAAGGTCCCGGTTGACATTGACCCGGCTGGTGCCGGAACCATAACCCAGATGTGCCGGTTGCAAGGCTGCGACCGCCTGTGTTGCGGCCGTTCTGACTGCCGCGCCGAAAGCGCGCGACATGGCATCGTTGCGCGCCATATCCGTGCCGGCGGGAGCATGGCCGGGGGAAAACAGATGCGGGGTAGAGAAGGTATGGCTGGCGCAAATGAGGGTATTTTCGGCCGGGACGCCCGCGATATCGGTGAGGATCGTCTTCATGCCGGTAATCATTTCATCCGACACCGACGTCAAGTCGATGACGACGATTGCCACGCGCTGCCTGCCGTCATCCAGCAGCAGAACACGCCCGAAGAGGGGATCA
This sequence comes from Sodalis sp. RH15, assembly GCF_047324255.1. Lineage (NCBI taxonomy): Bacteria > Pseudomonadati > Pseudomonadota > Gammaproteobacteria > Enterobacterales > Bruguierivoracaceae > Sodalis > Sodalis sp. RH15. The sequence goes on along the minus strand of NZ_CP178738.1, from coordinate 3,825,547 downwards.
TGTTCACCGGCAAAACCGTCCAGGGGAAAAAGCCCGGCTGGGAACGCCACCTGAGCCTTCCCTGCGCCGGCGCTAAGTGAAGGTGTATCCGCCGCACGGCCTGATACCAGACGGGGCAAGAGTATAGCCGTGATGGCTATTGCACATCCTGCCGCCAGGAACTTCCGCCGTGACCACTTGGTTCTCTTCATGCTACTTTCAGGGCCAGTTCCGTACCGCGTTTAATGGGCAGCGAAATGGAAATAAAGCCGTTCTGCGGATGGCGGATGTAAGCAAGAAAATCCGGCTCGGCGTTATCGTTAAGCACATAACCGCCGATTCGCAGCTGCGGCGCGCCCTGGAACGCATCGGGAGGAGGAGAACGGCGCGAGCTGTGCATTCGCGCAATGACGTCAAGAATCCGGGGATCCCGTATTGGACTCGATCCGGTTCCCTGGGACGCTTGATTATGTGGCATATCAATTCTCCTTAACTCAGTTAAACCCGGGCGCTAGCGCTTTGACGAAACGTATAGGCGGCGCGAAGCAGGTGTCAACTTACGCTATCCGCGGGCAAGGTCTGCCGCTGGTATATTCGGTACTTGTATAGTACCATATTGTGAACAGATCATATTGTCAATTGAAAAGCGGAGAAGGGGATGGGAGACGCCGATGACAAGCTTGCCACAAAACGGGGACGGCCGAAGGTTATCGGGGATGAGGAACGCCGACGGTCCATCCTCCGGGCCGCGCACGAATCCTTTGTTGAATTAGGGTTCGCGCGAACGACCACGGCTATGGTTGCGGCCAGGGCGAAGGTCTCGAAGCGTTCCATCTATGAGTCCTTTGGCGATAAAACCGAACTGTTCGCGGCCGTTATCCGCGAGCAGCGGCATCTCATTCTCGATCTGCCGCGCCCCAGCGGCGAGGAGCTTCCACTCCTGGATACGCTGGTCAGAATTTTCCGCCTGGATATCAGCGAAGAAGCCGGCCGTGCCCGGGAAGCGATCCTCAACCTGCTCGTCAGAGAGTCAGTACTGTTTCCGGAACTGTCCGACTATCTGTATGAAAACGAAGTCATTCGTTCCCGTGAAGCGCTGATTGAATGGCTGCAATCGGAGATGGATCGCGGCCGCATGAAGAGCGACGACACGTCGGTTTGCGCCGGCATGTTGATGGACTGCGTCTTTGGCGCGCTTTTGCCGCGAAGAAGGCTGCATAATGCTGCGGAACGGGCCGATAGGACGGAGCACATCAAGAAACGACTTGAGATATTTTTACGGGGTATTCGAAATGATCCGGATGCTACCTCTCAAAATGCACCCCTTTGATGGGCCTACGTCCCGCTAAAATTCTATGCTGGTGGTCAGCACCACATTACGTGTTTGCCCCTCCGCCACACGCAAATTACCGCCGCTAGAGGTGTAGTAGTGCTTATTGAACATGTTATTAAGATTTAATTGCAGGTGCGTTTTTTTACCTAGCAGCTGATTATCCCAAGCGATAAAACTATCAGCGACCGTATAGTCGGGTAATGTGAAACTGTTATCGGGATCGCCCGCACGAGACCCCACATAACGGGCGCCGCCGCCCACTCGGAATCTGCCCGGCAGAGGATGCAGCTCAAGGTTGTGGCTCAGATATAGCGCACCTGAGTGGCGCGGCGCGTTCTGCAGACGATTGCCGTTATTGTCGGCGTTATTTTGGTCATCGATAATTTTCGCCTGATCGTAACTGTAATTGGTGCTGATATCCCAGCCCGGATAGATCTCGCCATTAATTTCAATTTCGACACCATTTGATTTGGCTTTATCCACGGCGTAGGTAGAGCCATTTAATGATAACGAAACATCCCTTTCATCAATGCTGTAAAGGGCAAGGCTGGCAAACAGTGCAGGCGTTGCTTGCCATTTTCCACCGACTTCGTAGGTTGTGCCATGCTCTGGTTTACCGACGTTGCCGTCATCATCCACATTGGTCGAAGGAGTAAATGACTGGCTCATGGTGCCATACACCGAAACATTGGGCGTCACTTTATAAATTAGGCCGGTCTGCGGCAGAAACTTATTCCCCTTATCCACGTAATTATCGGTAACTGAATCAAAACCTTCCGATTCGCGCTGCTCATAATGTTGATAACGCGCGCCAAGTACTGCGATCCAGTGAGACGTCAGGTCGATACTATCTTTTGTATAAATGGAACGAGTATGAATTCGATTCAGTAAATTACCGGCAGCGGTCTTTTCGGTAGTGCCGTCGGTAACGGGCGTCATGCCATAAACCGGATCGCTCAGCGTAAAATCGGTATTCGTTTTGCCAGTGTAGCTATGTGCACGGTAAGTTTGATCCATTTCATAGTCGGTCCCAACGACCATATTGTGTGTCATACCTGCCACTATCGGCGTGCCGATAGCATCCCAGGATACATACTCGGTTTTATGGTTAAAGCCGCGGTTGGCGTCTGCGCGTCGGGTTACCACTCCCGTGGTCGGGTCAATAGCCGTTACCCTGACTTCGTTATTGCTGTATTGCCGCTGATTAAGCCCCAGGGTAACCCGCGTGCTCCATATATCGTCGAATTGATAATTCCAGTGCGAACTGAAGGTCTGATTTCGGCCCCACGCATGGTTAGCATAATCATCCAGTCGCGTTTTATACCCGACATTAACTGGCTTGCCGTTAATAAAAGCCGTGCCGCGATCATAAGGTATATCGTACTGAAAACTTTCATAGCTGATATCGAAGCTGGCTTTGTCTCCGTACCACTGTAATGACGGTGCGATAAGGTTGTGTTTGTCGTTGCCGAATCCGCGCCAGTAATTTTGCGCCTGTTTTTCAGCGATGAGACGAAAAGCAAAACCATTGCCCAAGGGGCCGGTGACATCAATACTTCCCGCGCCGCCGCCGGTACTGTTGTAATGGCCAGCGACGATAGTATGCCACTGGTATTGCGGTTTTTTACTGATGGTGTTCACCAAACCGCCAGGATTGAGAATGCCATACAATAAAGATGCCGAGCCCTTTAGCACTTCGACGCGCTCGGTAGTGGCATCCAGGTTCAGTCCCTGGCTGCTACGGATACCGTCGCGGAAGATTGACCCATCAGAGTTGGTACCAAAGCCGCGGCGAACCAGACCATCTTCAGTGCCCCCCAGGGTATTGGTCTGGGTAACGCCGCTGACAAAGCGCATGGCATCAAACAGGTTGGTGGTCTGGTAATCGTCGAGCTGCTGCTGTGTAACCACGCTAACGGATTGTGCTTCATCCAGGCGCGAAGTCGGTGTTTTGCCGGCGATGGAACTTGTTGGACTGGTGTAGGCGTTTCTAGCCTGTTTTGCCGCCGTGACCGTGATGGTATTACTCTCTTCGGCGGCATTGCTGTTGGCAGAGGAGATAAGCGCGCTGCTGTAAATCGCGACCAATATTTTTCCCAGATAGATTTTATTACCAGGACCCTGCGTACATTTACTCATTTTGATCAGCTATCCATAATCTAAGAAATCTTTTAACTTTTCGCGAAATAGCGATGGCCTGCGGTTATAGAACGTAGCCCAACCCTGATAAAAGCGGGTTAGACTGGCCTTGACTGACGGCAAATTATTCCCCGCATCTCCATCTCCTTCCCAAATTTCCATCGGCTGGCCGAAAAAAGGCGCCAAAATGTGCCCTACATGTAATTGAGAATCATTCAAACATGAAAAAATGTAGTAGTAAATGCTAAAACAACATTTATCAATTTGCTGGGGTATATCAGGGATTAACGGCTGTTTTCTGAGCAATATTGTGTTTTAACTTATTTATATTTAACAGAATTAAATTAAGACCATCAGACCATTTTTTATAAAAAAATAAAGCAAAAAAGACTTTTTTCTGTTGCTACATTATTCTTGACTACTACATTCCGCTCCCATAAGATAAAAGAGAAATGATACTTATTCCTATTTACCGAGTAGATGGCACGCAGGTAAACCACCGGGTTACGGCGTGGGAGCGAACATGCCACAACAGGTGGAAAACAGCTTGGAAAAACGCGGTTTGATGGTTGAAAATCTGCGTGCGGGCTATCAAAAAAAAGTCATTATCGATGATATCAATCTGGTTATTCCATCGGGCAAAACGACGGTGCTGATTGGCCCCAATGGTTCTGGTAAATCCACATTGTTAAATACCATTGCCCGCATGCTCGCGCCGCTTGGCGGCTGTATCACGCTGGACGGTAAATCCATTCATCAGCAGCCGACCAAGGCCGTCGCGCAGCAGTTGGGGATCCTGCCCCAATCGCCGTTGCTGCCGGAAGGATTGACGGCGATGGAACTGGTCTCCCGTGGACGCTTTCCCTGGCAACGCTTTTTACATCAGTGGTCAGAAGCCGATGAACAGGCGGTAAGACAGGCTTTATATTTGACCGGGACAGAGGCATTTGCCCATCATCCGGTGGAGAGTCTTTCCGGAGGTCAGCGTCAGCGTTGCTGGATAGCCATGGCGCTTGCCCAGGAAACGCCGGTGATTTTACTGGATGAACCGACGACATTTCTCGATTTGCGTTATCAGGTGGAGATCCTCGAATTACTGCAAAATCTGGTTCGCCACCATGGCAGAACGGTGGTGATGGTACTGCACGACCTTAATTTTGCGGTTAACTACGCCGATATGCTGGTGTTGCTTAAGGCGGGGAAGCTGCAAAGCGTTATCCATGACAGCAATGACTGTACCGCGGAATTAATTCGTTCGATATTCGATGTCGAGGTACAGATGTTACGCAATCCGCTGACGGGAAAGCCACTCTTTATGCCGTTCCCCATCCCTGCCGGTGACGTGTAATGTCCATGGCCGCCTTTATCGCGCCTCGCCGCGATAGACGATTTCTGATTGCGCTATGCATTATGCCGTTGCTGGTGTTGGTTGCGGCGGTGTTCCATCTGGCGATCGGCGCACGTTATATACCCGCTCGCACCGTGCTAGCGGCGTTTTTGCATTACGATCCGAATAACTTCTCCCATCGCATCATCATAGATCTCCGCATGCTGCGCTTAACCGCCGCGCTGCTTGTCGGCGCCGCGTTGGGAGTGGCCGGGTTGTTGCTGCAATCGGTGATCCGCAACCCTTTGGGGGAACCCCATATTCTGGGCTTGAATGCCGGCGCCGCGCTGGCCGTCGTTATCAGCGCGCTATGGGGCTCCTCATGGATGACGTTGACATATGCCCGCCCTCTGGCAGCGGCAGGGGGCGCGGCAGCGCTGTTTGCACTGGTGTTAAGTTTATCTTCCGCCGGGCGCAACGGATTAACCTTGTTAAAGTTGACCCTCTGCGGCGTAGTGCTTTCCGCCTTCGCTTCGTCATTGACCGCCGCCATTCTGATTCTGGATGAGCAGACCCTGCTGGAGCTGCGCACCTGGCTGGTGGGCGATCTGGCGGGCTTAAGCTGGGATATTGTGCGTGCCGGCGTATGGCCTATCGCCATCGCGATGTTACTGGGCATTTGGTTGATCCCCTCGCTTAACGCGCTGGCGCTAGGGGATCAGATCGCCAGCGGTCTTGGCGTAAATCTGCTGCGTACCCGATTATTGGCTATTGCCGCCATTGCTTTGCTAAGCGGATCGGCGGTGGCGATGGCCGGACCGATTGGTTTTGTCGGCCTGATTGTGCCGAATATTGTGCGCCGCCTGGTGACCGATGATCTTCGTTTGGCTTTACCGCTCTCGGCGCTTTGTGGAACTCTGGTGCTGCTGGTGGCCGATATCGCCGCCCGTACCCTGTTTATGCCCCATGAACTGGCGACCGGCGTGATGACCGCGCTGGTCGGCGCCCCGGTCTTTCTGTTCATTGTTTCGAGGTTTTTCAAATGAACCGCATACTGCAACGGGCCGGATTACGGGCGATCCGGCCCGCGGGTTACTCGCTGCTGCTGCGGCCCGCCGCGTTGCGTCTGCTGTCTGCGTTGCTGCTTGGCGCGCTGGCGCTACTGCTATGGGGCATCAGCCGCGGCAGCTTGCCGGTTCCGGTTTCTGCTATTGGTAAAGCCCTGTTTTACCCGCAAAGCCTGAGCGCATCGCAGCAGTACATTGTCTGGGATATTCGTCTGCCGCGGCTGTTAATGGCGCTGCTGGTCGGTGCCATGCTGGGCATGGCCGGTGCGGCTATGCAATCCGTCACGGGTAATGGACTGGCTGATCCGGGATTACTGGGGGTGAAAGAGGGCGCCAGTGTGGTGGTGCTAACGCAAATTTTGCTGTTTCCCTCGGTTAGCGAGTTCTGGCGGCCCTTGACCGGCATGGCCGGCGGCCTGCTCGCCGCCTTGATGGTGGCGGCGCTGGCGCGGGATTTTTCCCGCCCCCGCTTTATACTGACGGGGCTCGGCATCTCCTGGATATTCGCTGCCGGTATCGGTGTTTTTATAACTACCGCTGATGCCAGGGATGTGCAAACCGCATTGGTATGGATGGCGGGTAGCCTGAATGCGGCCACCTGGCCGCTGCTGGCTATTGCCGTCTGTTGGGCCGTCCCCGCCGCAATCTTGCTATTTTGCACCGCCAGGGCCGGCGATGTCGCCTTGCTGGGTAATCCAACGGCGATCGGACTGGGCGTGCGTTTGCCGCAACTGACATTACTGCGGTTTATCGCGCCGGTGCTTCTGACCGCCACCTGTGTCTCCTGCGTCGGCAACATTGGTTTTGTCGGGTTGATGGCGCCTCATCTTACTCGTTTGCTTATGCGGGGCGGTCAGACGGCGCTGCTAAGCGGTAGCGCGCTGGTAGGCGCCCTGTTGGTACTGCTGGGGGACAGCGTCGGGCGCTTGGCGTTTGCACCGCTTCAGCTTCCCGCCGGTATTATTATCTCGCTACTCGGCGCCCCCTTTTTCCTATTACTGCTCTGGCAACGCCGAGACAGGTTCTGATCTCTTAAGGAAGGTTATGCGCGTTATTTGTTCACTGTTGCTGGTACTGAGTTTTTTTTCGGCGGCCGCGCCGGCGACCCAACGGTTTACCGATGACTTAGGTCGCGTCGTGGCCGTGCCGCTGCATCCGCAGCGCATTGTCTCACTGCATGACCTCGATATCACCATACCGCTAATTGAGTTGGGCGTATTGCCGGTGGCAAGTCATGGCCGCACAGCGCCCGATGGCGGCCATTTTATTCGTTCCGGCAAACTGTTGACCGGCATCGATTTTGATAACTCGGACATCAAATTTATCGGTTCTACCGACATAGATATCGAAGCTATCGCCGCGGTAAAACCTGATTTAATTATTACCGAGCCGACCCGTAATGTCTCGATAGCGCAGCTGGAGAAAATCGCTCCCACCGTCAGCATCGACCATCTGCAGGGGGGCGCCCCCCGTATTTACAGCAAGCTGGCGCAGCTAACTGGCACTGAGGCACGGTTGGCGATTTTGCAGCGGCGTTACCAGGAGCAGATAAATCAATTGAAACACGCGGTGGATACCCAACATATCTCCGTATCGGTGATTCAGGCCAATAAAGGCAAAATCAACGTGCTGCACACCTATCAGTCTCTTGGACGCGTATTGCGTGATGCGGGCTTCAAATTCCCTAAGCTTATCGATGCCATCCCCGACGGAGGGCGTATGGATGTGAGCGCCGAGTGTCTACCTGAGGTCGATGCTGACTTTGTTTTTGACACCTGGCGCGCTGACACCGGCGGTAAACCCCAGGATGAGATAGCGGCCATGAATACGGCGCTACCGGGCTGGTGTGATTTCCTGACCGCCTGTAAAGGCGGGCGCTTTATTCTGGTGTCGCGCGAAGAAGCCATTTCCAACTCCTTTGCCGCGCTAAGCCTGATGACCGCTATAGTACAATCCCAAATTGCCGGGCGGGCGCTGTCTGAAGTGAAATAAACGGAATCCATCATGCTGCCAGTTAAAAAGACCAAGAATCGAGTAGATATCTATGGCGAACGCTTTCGTACCCGCGCGCATCAGCTATCGCCGGGTTTGCAAACAGTACTGCAATATATCAATGAGAATAGGGAAGTGGTGCTGGAGTGTACGGCAATGGAGATTGCTGCCGCGACCAAAACCTCTGACGCCACCGTCGTAAGGGCTGTCCAGGCATTGGGGTTCGCTGGATTGCGTGATTTAAAGAAAATCCTCAGCCAGTGGTTTGATCCGGTGATGACCTCTACCGAGAAGATGTGCACCACGGTGAGCGAGCTTACCAGCGACGTCGATTCAAGCATTGATTTTGTACTGGAAGGGCATAGGCATGCCTGTGAAGTACTGTCGGCCCCCCATAATCGAGTCGCTTTCTCTCAGGCCGTCTCCCTGCTGTTGGAGGCTCGACAGGTGGCGATATTTGGTATTAATGCTTCGGGTATTCTGGCCGATTATACCGTGCGGCTATTTAATCGCATTGGTCAGCCGGCGATATCACTCAATCGACTCGGCATTGGGCTGGCGGAACAGTTGCTGGCACTGCAACGCGGCGATGTGCTGGTGATGATGGCGCAAAAATCCGCACACCGTGAAGGAATGACCACGCTACGTGAGGCAAAGCGGCTGGGTCTGCCTGTTATCCTGTTGACCAATGCGATGGATTCACGCTTCTCCCAGGAAGCCAATGTCACGCTCAATGTGCCACGCGGCGGGGAAAATGGCCGCTTACCCTTGCACGGTACGGTATTGGTTTGTCTGGAAATGCTGGTGTTATCCGTCGCATCGTTGGCATCGCAACGCACGATGAAGTCGATGAAACGGTTGCAGGAACTGCACAAAGGACTTAAATCCGGTACGAAGAGGCCCTGACGTCAGCCGTTGAAACGGTGGGCGGCGCCGGCCGGCTGATTTTGGCGGGGACGTACAAACCCGCCATCACCGGAAGGTCATTCTATAATGCCATATAACTATTTTTGATCGCCTGAAAAGCCGATGCAAAACAGGGGAGAATTGCCTGCGGCTGTCAGGGTCCCTGCAGCGCATCCCGGCAATAGGCCACCATTTCATCAAACAGCACCCGCACCTTGCCCGCCACCCGCACGCCCGGGGGACGCAAAATATACAGATCGTGTTCCGGCATGGCATAGTCCGGCAACAGCCGCACCAGCCCGCCCCCGGACAGGGCCTCCTTGACCATGAAATGGGGAAATACGGCGATCCCGCGCCCATTCAATGCCCACTTGAGCAGCACCTCCCCGCTATCGGAATGGAAACGCCCCGAGGGCAATAGGGAAATCCTGTTTTCGCCCTGCTGAAAGACCCACTCGGCATGGGTCCGGCCGGAATAAATCAGGCATTGGTGTCCCGAAATCAGATCAGGCGTTTGCAATGTCCCGTGCTTTTCCAAATAGGCCGGACTGGCCACCAGGACGGTAGGTATGGGGCCGATACGGCGCGCGGCAAAGCTCAGTTCGCTAATGGCGCCGATACGGATGACGGCATCAAAGGATTCTTTTAATAAATCCACGTAGCGATCGTTGTATGAGATATCAAATTCCAGCAAAGGATAACGGGTGCTCAGCCGGGTCAGCACCGGCTCTAAATGGCGAATGCCGAAAGAATAGGGCGTGCTGATATGTAAACAGCCGGTGATCTCTTCTTTTCTTTCGGCAACGGCCTGATAGGCGTTATCCAGCTCCCGGAGGATCAACTGCGCCCGACGGTAAAATTCATTGCCCGCCGGGGTCAGCGTGACGCCGCGGGTATTGCGCAGCATTAAACAGACCCCAAGCTCGGTTTCCAGCCGATCAATACGACGGCTGACCACGGAGGTTGAAATAGCCAGCTTTCTGGCCGCGCGGGTAAATCCACCGGTTTGCGCAACGGTGACGAATCCCTTTATATCATCCAGTACCGGCATGATGACTCCCCTTTTAGTCAATGCTCTGTTACCAGGAATGACGGTACCGCATGGCCCGGACAACTGTTAGGTTAGCCCATTGAACACGGCAGTGTAATGTCTCCCGCTTTTTCAAGGAATAGCCATGTCTAATTTAAATTATTATGCCGCTAATAATATTACTTTCATGGCGGCGCAGGCATTACTTAACGTTGGCATCGAGACCGCCATAAAGCAAAACATCTCCGTTAGTATTGCGGTGGTTGATCGCGCCGGACAGCTGGTGGCCTTCGGCAAAATGGACGCCGCGCCGCCGATTTCAGCCAGCGTAGCGGAAGGTAAGGCCCGCACCGCCGCCGCCATTCAGGACAGTACCGAGCTGTTTGAAAGCATGATCAATCGAGGGGAGGTGGCGATGCTTTCCGTGCCGCATCTGGTGCCGTTAAAGGGCGGCCTGCCGCTGTGTGCCGACAGTGAGATTATCGGCGCCGTGGGCGTCAGCGGATCCACGAGTGAAGGCGACCTGAGCTTGGCTAAATGTATTGTCGCCGCGCTTTGAAGCGCTAATGGCCGTGTGCGCCAACCAGGACATTTTATTCCACCGTGACGCAAGGAGTTTTCTTTTGGGTAAAAAAAAGACTGACGATAATCATAGCCGTGAACCGCAGCGCGTACGCCACGAATTGTGTTTCCGACGCATTAAGATTGCCAACAAAACTCGCGTGGCGAAGGACTTCTGGCGCATTGAGTTCGTCGGTTCGGATTTAAAAGGTTTTAACTCCCCTGGTTTTGACGATCACGTCAAACTGTTCTTTCCCGATCCGAAGACCGGTGCCCTGAATCTGCCCCAGGTGACCTCAGAAGGCGTTGTCTGGAAAGACGGGGTGCGTCCTTTGGCGCGCGATTATACGCCGCTGGCATTTGACGCTGAAAACACCTTGACGCTGGATTTTTATATCCACCAGGGCGGTGTCGCCAGCGATTGGGCCGAGCATGCGCGGCCCGGACAAGATTTGGTGATTGGTGGTCCCCGGGGATCGGTTATCGTACCGGATGATTATCTTTTCCAGCTCTATATCTGTGATGAAACCGGCCTGCCGGCGTTCAAGCGCCGCAAGCCCGCCATCAAAGCTGAGCGACTCCATTTGTTTGCCTATGCGAATGAATCCACTGGCCGTGATTATCTGAACGATCTCAATGGCGTCGACGTCAACTGGCTGGGAAGCGGAATGATGCATACCGATAATCTCGGTATGCTTATAGGCGCCCTCGATAAGGTTTCTTTGCCAGCTGAGGACTATTTTATCTGGCTGACCGGCGAAGGAGAGACGGTAAAGATGCTGAGCGATTATTTTACCCAGCGCCGTGGCTGTGATGAGGCTTTTGTTCGCGCGGTGGCTTACTGGCACCATAAATAAGCGCACATTTAATTCGCTGCCGACAAGGCGGCGTTTTGGACGGCGGCGCATGACCAGCAAATTTCTTTCATTTTTATTCCAGGCATGGCCGGTGCCTGGATGGGGCCTACTGGATAAAATATGAATACTATAAAAACGGCTAAACAGCTTTGTAAAGCGGTTTATATCGGTGTTTAAACAAGAACCTATCAGGAATGTATATGTATACCATGAAAGATAAGACGCTGGTCGTTATTGGCGGCAGTTCCGGCATCGGGCTGCGCGTGGCGCATATGGCCGCGGATGAAGGCGCACGGCTGATCATCGTCGGGCGGCATCAGGAACGGCTGGATGCCGCACTTGACTTTCTCACGCGGCGCGGGACCAACGTGCAAACATATCTGGCGGATGCCCATGACCACGACCTGCTTGCAGACCTGTTTGAAAAGCTTCCCGCATTCGACCATCTCGTCTCGATGGTTGGCGATGTAATGGGGGGCGGCTTTGCCCGTTCCGACATCGCGGTCATCCGTCATGTCATCGAGTCAAAGTTCTTTACCAACGTACGCATCGGTCAATTGGCTGCCGGCAAGATCAATGAGGGTGGCAGCATGGTGTTCACCTCAGGAACGGGCGGAAGGGCGCAGGACGCCTGTGCGAGCTACGTGGGCAATATGGGTATCAATGCTCTGGTGGAGGGACTTGCGGCCGAGCTGGCGCCTAAAGTCCGCGTCAACGCGGTCTCGCCGACCTGGACGCTCACCCCTTTCTGGCGCGACGTGCCGCAACGGCAGCTTGATGCCACGCGCCAACATTTTGAACAAAACATCCCCTTGCGCCGGTTGGCCAGTATCGATGAACTTGCCTCAGCATATCTGTTTTTAATGAAAAATGGCTTCGTCACCGGTCAGCATATTGCCGTGGACGGCGGGATCATGCTCGGCGCTTGAGCATCTAATTTATATGCAGACCGCCTTAAGGAGCGTAATAAGAATGAAAAACAGGATTGGATATCTCTTGCTTGCCGCATTTTTCGCTGGCATCCCATTGAGTCATGCGGCAGATGTGCCGATGCCATCAGATTGGCATGGCAAAAAAATCATTGGCCCACCGCAAGGACCAAACGCTTGCGGTCAGGCCCCGGATATTTCTCGGATTAAAAACAAGTATCTCGATGTCAGTTATGCAAATGTTTCGCCTGCGGAAAAGATGGATATCTTTCTTCCGGAACAGTGGAAGTTAAAATACCCGGTCATTATCAACGTCCACGGCGGCGCGTTTTTTGGTTGTGATAAAATGGACAACCAGTTGGTTCCCGCGCTCTATGGTTTACAGAAAGGTTATGCCGTAGCGAACATCAACTATCGTCTCAGCCCTGAAGCACCCTGGCCAGCGCAGATCAACGATGTGAAAGCCGCAATAAAATTCGTTCGCGCCAATGCGAATAAATATAACTTCGACCCGGATAATATCATCCTGATGGGCGGTTCAGCCGGGGGCAACCTGGTGGCGCTGGCGGGTGTTTCTGCCGATGTAAAATCCCTGGAAGATCCTAAACTGGGTAATGCCGATGTTTCAACGCGCGTACAGGCGGTTATTGCCTGGTATCCTCCGATCAATTTTTTGACGATGGATCAACAATGGAAAGAAATCGGCATAGATGGACAGAAGCATTCAACGGAAGACTCATTTGAGTCTTTGTTAATGAGGAAACAGATAACCAAAGTTGATAAGAGCGTAATGGATACAACTAACCCAGAAAACTATATTACTGCAGATGCTCCACCGTTCCTTATCCAGCATGGCTATTTGGATGACACCATTCCACGCTTGCAAAGCCAAGAGTTCGCTGTTCGCCTTGCAAAGGCCATTGGTAGCGATAATGTTGAATATAATTTATTGATGAGCGCTCATCATGCAGAAGATTTATATTTCCATACGACCAATAACCTCGAGCGTAACTATCAATTCTTGGCGCGTCATATCTATTAGCCATAAATGGCATTGTGTTTGCTCATTCTAACACTCAGGGATAGTGCCCAACAGCACCCTCCCTGAATGCGCTCTGGAATAATATTAATAATACATATTGAAAATGAATGTGCTATCAGAAATATTATTATGAGTTAATGAGTTTATCCCTTGGCAATGCATGGTGATGTGGTCGCCGGCCTGTTGCCGGAACAGACTGGCGAGAAAGGTATCGGCTATGAATGAGCGGGTATTGAGCGGGGATGGCCGATGCTTTCCACTTTTTCGAAAGCGGCCCGCAGGGTCTCCGGCGTCAGCTTCACCGGCAGGTAGTGAATAGATTCCGCCGGACGCAAGGTATGGGCGATGACTTTATCCAGATCCGCGCGGTTATGGATATCCACCTCCAGCGCCGCCAGCGTGGTGGGCAGGTGAAAACGGCGGTAGGCGGCAATCAGCTGCGCCAATACATCGTCCTGGCCGAGCAGGGCGCTTTGCACCAGAATGCCGTAGGCGACCTTGGTGCCGTGCAAGAATTTTTCCGTTTGCGGTAATACCGTCAAACCATTGTGCACCGCATGCGCCGCCGCTACGCGGGTATAGCGCTCGCCCAACCCGCCGACCATGCCGCCGCCGGCGATAATGGCGTCCACCACGTCCCGGAAAACCTGGCTGAGTTCGCCTTGCCGCTGATGTGTGAGCGCCGTTTCACTGCCTTCGAGCAGTACATCGCGAATCGCCAGCGCGCCATTGATGCCAAGCCGCACCGTTAACGGCAGATTCTGCGGCTCGGGCGCCAGCACCACCGCTTCATACCATTTCGCCAGCGTATCCCCGATCCCGGCCAGCAAATACTCCGCCGGCGCCTTCAGGATGATTTCCGGCTCCACCAGTACCAGAAAATTGGCGTCATCGAAAATTTCAAAATGCAGCGCCTGGCCTGCGTCGTTATACCAGACGGAAAGCGGCGTCCAGGCGGCACAAGTGGCCGCAATGGTCGGTATATTCACCACCGGCAGTCCCAAGCGGCGGGCCACCGCTTTGGCGGTATCCAGCACCGTCCCTCCGCCCACGCCGATCACTACCGCGCGGTCATCGCCGGCGTCCTGCGCCAGCCGGGCCACATCGCTCTCGCTGCAATGGCCTTTGAACAACAGCTGCTTTGCCCCCGGCGCAGTAAAGGCCGCCGGCAGATAAGGGCGCGCGGCCTCGATGGCGCGTTCGCCGAAAATCCAGACGGCGCGGGCCAATTGCCCGGCGGAGAAAAAATCGCCCAGCCGCGTCAAGCTGCCGCTGTGCGAATAGTAGTTGGCCGGCCCGGTGACGACGCGGATATCGGTGGTAGTGCTCATGAATCTTGTCCTGTTGGTGTACGGCTAACCCTATGTTATGTCTGGACGCCTGGATGGCTAATAACATTTTGCTTTATCTTATGCATTTTACGTCGTTGCCAGTCAAGGGACACTATGAAAAATTCGTTAAATCAAACCATTAATCACAAGGATTCGCCGCGGATGGTAGCCAACCGACTTGAGATGCGCGGAGTCAGTCTGGCCTTTTCGGGGTTCCAGGCATTAAAGCAGGTGGATTTCACGCTGTCGGGCGGTTCCGTACATGCGCTGACCGGCGCCAACGGCGCGGGCAAATCGACATTGATGGCGGTGTTGTGCGGCACCCACAGCCATTATGAGGGCAATATCGCCATAAATAATGAGAGCGTGACGATTCGCCATCCCCGCGAGGCGAAACGGCTGGGTATCCACCTGGTGCAGCAGGAAGTGGATGTGGCCCTGGTGCCGGGGCTCAGCGTCGCGGAAAACATCATGCTCGACCGGCTGGCCGAGGGCGGCCATCGTTTCCACTGGCGGGATGTGCGGCAGCGGGCGAGGGCGGCGCTGGCCCAGCTGGATATGCAGATGGATGTCGGGCGCAAGGCGGCGGGCTGCTCGCTGGCGCAAAAGCAGCACATCATGCTGGCGCGCGCCCTGTCCCATCACTGCCGTTTTCTGATACTCGATGAGCCCACCGCGCCGCTCGATCAGCAGGAAAGCGAACGATTGTTCACCGTGGTGAGACGCCTGAAGGCGCAGGGAATTGGCGTGGTCTTCATCTCCCACCGTATCCATGAACTGAAAGCCGTTTGCGATACCCTGACGGTATTGCGCGATGGGCAGCTGATTGAATCCGGCCCGATGGCCAGTCTCAGCGGCGAGGCCATCGTCGAAAAGATGCTGGGACATGAAATACGCGATATCTACCCCCCGCGCCGGCCGCCGCACAGCAACGAAACGCTGCTGCGGATTGAGGGTTTGCATGACGAAGGATTATTGAGAGATATCTCCCTGCATCTGCATAAAGGTGAAATCCTGGGCATTGCCGGGCTGGCCGGCGCCGGGAAGACCGAGCTGTGCAAGGCGCTGTTCGGCGCCAGTAAAAGCCGTCTGGACCGCGGCGAGCTGCAGGGGCGGACGTGGCGACCGCACGACCCGGCTGATTCGGTCAGTCGGGGCCTCGCGCTGGTGCCGGAGGAGCGGCGTAAAGAGGGTATTTTCATTGATGAATCCATCAGTATGAACCTGTCGGTCAGCGCCGATAACAGCTTCTCGCGCTGGAGTATCTTTGGCCATCGCCAAGCCTGGCACTGGGCGCAACAGGTGATAACCCGTCTGGGAGTGAAAACCACCGGACCGGCGCAAACCCTGCGCCGTTTGTCAGGCGGCAACCAGCAAAAAGTGGCCATAGGCAAATGGCTGCGCGCCGATGCGCGGGTGTTGATCTTTGATGAACCCACCAAGGGCGTGGATGTAAAAGCGAAAACTGATGTATTCAATTTGATCGACGGCCTGGCCAGGGAGGGAAAAGGCGTGATTTATGCCTCCGGAGAGTTCGGCGAACTGGTGGGTTTATGCGATCGCATCTGCGTATTGTGGGACGGCCGCGTGGTGGCGGAAATCGCCGGCGCCGACGCCCGTGAAGACACATTATTGTACTACTCGACCGGAGGCGCGGCGTCGTGAGCAAGGCTCTTACTGCGAAGAAGACGGTATCGCTCCGTCAACTGATGTTCGATTTTCTCTATAAATGGGGCATGTTGCTGACCGTAGTGGCGCTTATCGCCATCTTTGGCGTCGCGTCGGATAATTTCCTCGATCCTTTCAATATCATCAATATCCTGCGGTCTATCGCCATCGTGACGGTTATCGCCATCGGCGTGTCGATTTCATTGACGGTGGGCGGGTTTGATCTGTCGGTGGGCTCCACCGCTTCGCTGGCGAATGCGCTGGTTATCTCGATGTTTGTCTGGCACGGTTTCGGCGCCACCGAAGCCATTGTGCTGACGCTGGCGCTGTGTACGCTGGTGGGATTATTCAACGTCTTACTGATTGTGGTGCTGCGCATTCCGGATATGCTCGCCACCCTCGCCAGCCTGTTTGTGATCCAGGGCGTGGCGATGACCTACAGCTATGGCGGCTCCATTACCGAAAATATGGTGCTGCCGAGCGGCGACATGGCGCAAGGGACCATTCCGCCCGGCTTTGGCCTGCTGGGGCAGGTGCCGACCATCGTCATCGTCATGCTGGCGGTGGCCGTGGCGGCGCAGCTCGGGCTGTCGTTGACCACCCACGGCCGCCGTATGTATGCCATCGGCGGCAACCCGGAAGCGGCCCGCTTATCCGGAATCCGCACCACGCGCTACAAAGTCATTGCCTATGTGCTCTCATCGCTGCTGGCCGGCCTGGGCGGCATTCTGCTGGCATCGCGTATCGGTTCTTCACAGGTCAACGCCGGCGGAAGCTATTTAATGGACGCCGTCGCCGCGGCCTGGATCGGGTTTTCACTGGCGGGGTCCGGCAAACCCAACGCCTTGGGCACATTGGTGGGGGCGGTTATCCTCGGCGTGTTGCAAAACGGCCTGGTGATGCTGTCCGTCCCGTATTATGCCATGGACATTATCAAGGGACTGGTGCTGGCCGGCGCTCTTGCATTGACCTATTTCCAGCGACGTTAACTTCAACAGGGGAAGAATAATGAAACATTTCGCAGGTTCATTGCTGATGCTCGGGCTGCTGGCCGCCATGCCTGGCCATGCCGCCGTGCCGGCGCCGGTACCGTCAGCCATCGCCAATCATAACGGTCCGATACGTATCGCGATTATCCGCAACCTCGGCTCTGACGATAACACCACCCAATTTGTGTCAGGGGCTGTACAGGAAGGTAAAAAGCTGGGCTTCAAAGTCAGTACCTTTCTCAGTAACGGCGACGATGCCAAATTCCAGGATTTTGTGAATCAGGCCATCAGCCAGAAATATGACGGTATCATTCTTTCCCAGGGACGCGACCCGTATTCCACGCCGTTGGTCAAACGCGCGGCGGATGCCGGGATTGCCGTGTCGGTGTTCGACACGGCGGTTAATGGAGATATCCCGGGCGTGACGGTAACGCAGCAGGATGACGTTTCGCTGACGCAGCTCTCGTTTGGCCAATTGATCAAAGACTTCAATGGCAAGGCGAATATCATCAAGCTATGGGTCGCCGGCTTCCCG
Organism: Sodalis sp. RH15; assembly: GCF_047324255.1. Taxonomy (NCBI): domain Bacteria; kingdom Pseudomonadati; phylum Pseudomonadota; class Gammaproteobacteria; order Enterobacterales; family Bruguierivoracaceae; genus Sodalis; species Sodalis sp. RH15. The sequence goes on along the minus strand of NZ_CP178738.1, from coordinate 3,807,862 downwards.
CCAATGGAGCGCCGCCAGGCAGCGTATGAGGCTTTGCTGAAACAGAATCCGGGCATCAAAGAGCTGGAATCCATCGGCGCGGTATCAAGCGATGTCCAGGGCGACACCGCCAATAAACTGGGCGCGGTACTGGCGAAATACCCGAAAGGAAAGATTGACGCTATCTGGGGAACCTGGGATGCCTTCAGCCAGGGCGCCTACAAAGCGTTGAAAGAAAATGGCCGTACTGAAATCAAGCTTTATAGCATCGATGTGTCCAACCAGGATCTGCAATTGATCCGTGAAGCCAACAGCCCGTGGAAAGTGAGCGTGGCGGTGGACCCGAAACTTATCGGCGCAACCAACGTGCGGTTGATTGCCAATAAGCTGGCCGGTGAGAAAACCCCCGCCACCTATGATTTCAAGGCGGCGGTTATTCCGCAGGCATTGGTCGCCGGCCAGCCGGGACCGGTGAGTGTGGCCGGCCTGGGGAAAATAATCCCCGGCTGGGGACAGACCGAGGACTTTATCGCCCCTTGGTTTGCCACGCTTGAAGAGAAAAACCACTAAGGAGCGGCTATGGTTAACGAATTACCGCGCCCGGACTACAGCCGCAATATGCGGCTTCTAGGCCACAGCGATCAGGGCGGGCGCCCCGACGGCGTACAATTGATGGTGCATCGCGGTTTTGCCTACATCGGCCATATGGTGTCGCAGGGGTTCTCCATTGTCGATGTGCGTGATCCGAAGAATCCCAAGGCGGCGGGGTATGTACCCGCGCCGCCGGGCACCTGGAATGTACATTTACAGGCGTATGACGACCTGTTGCTGGTGATTAACGCCCGAGATCTGTTCGCCGATGTCCGGTTTGCAGATGAAAAGGTCTACTACACCCGGGCGGTCAGCGAGACGGTAAGCGATGTGTGGGATCGGGGCTGGAGCGCCGGCCTGCGTATTTTTGATATTTCCACCCCGGACCAGCCGCGGGAAATCGGCTTTCTGCCGCTCAATGGCATCGGCATCCACCGCATCTGGTATGTCGGTGGCCGCTGGGCTTACGTGTCCGCGTTGATAGACGGTTTTACCGATTATATCTTCCTGACCATTGATTTGGCCGATCCGCGTAAACCGGAGGTGGCGGGGCGCTGGTGGCTGCCGGGGATGAACCAGGCGGCGGGGGAAACGCCGGTCTGGCCGGGAGGAAAACGCTACGCACTTCACCACGCCATTATCAGCGGCGATACCGCCTATGGCAGTTGGCGCGATGGCGGCCTGACCATCCTGGATGTCAAAGACCGTACACGGCCCAGGCTTATCAGCCATCGCAACTGGAGCCCGCCGTTTGGCGGCGGTACGCATACGGCGCTACCCCTGCCGGATCGCGACCTGCTGGTGGTGCTGGACGAAGCGGTGCTGGATAACCAGGAGGACGGCGAGAAGCTTATCTGGCTGTTCGATATCCGTGAACCCGCCAATCCGGTGAGCATCGCCACTTTCCCGCAGCCGGATGAAACGGATTATGTCGCCAAAGGCGCCCATTTCGGACCGCATAACCTGCATGAAAACCGGCCGGGCAGCTTTATCAGTTCAACGCTGATTTTCGCCACGTACCAGAACGCGGGCGTGCGCGCCTACGATATCTCCAATCCGTACCGCCCGGTGGAAACCGGCGCACTGGTGCCCGCGGCGCCGGCGAAGATGATGGATACCCGGCCGAACCGCCCCAGGGTTATCCAGTCCTGCGATGTGTTTGTGGATGCGCAGGGGATAATCTACAGCACCGACTATAACGGCGGTTTGTCGATAATAGAGTATTTGGGATAGAGAAACTTTTTCCTGAAAATCTTTTATGAGCCAATATCGGGAAAAAGCCATATTGGCTCATTATGGGCGATACCTACAGTCTGGCAACCTGTACCAGATTGGTGTGGGAAGGATTTCCTTTTGCCAATGGCGATGGACGTTGCGTCGTCAGTACATTAATAGAGCCGGCATGGTCGATCCGGTTACCGTCGGGGGAATACCAGGCGCCTTCGCCCAGAGCAACCACGCCGGGCAACATCCGCGGCGTGACGTTGGCATCGATTCGTACTTCGCCGCGATCGTTGAAAATCCGGACCACGTCGCCGTTCTTGATACCGCGCGCTTGCGCATCAATGGGATTAATCCATATATTTTGCCGGCAGGCGGCTTTCAATACCTCCACATTGCCGTAAGTGGAGTGGGTGCGTGCCTTGTAATGAAAACCGATCAATTGCAGCGGATATTTTTGGGCCAGCGGATCGTTATAGCTTTCAAAGCCGGCGCTATAGACGGGTAACGGATGTATGACATCGTCTGGCGTCAGTTCCCAGGTCGCGGCCAGTTCCGCCAGCGCAGCCGAGTAAATCTCGATTTTTCCCGAAGGGGTGGTCAGCGGATGCGCCGCAGGATCGGCGCGGAAGGCTTTATAAGCGATAAAGTGACCGTCGGGGTCGCGCTGTTTGAAAACGCCCTGCGCCCGGAGCTGTTCGAATTCAGGCAAGGCCGGAATTTTTTCCCTGGACCGTTGATAAATATAACGCAGCCACTCTTCCTGGTTTCGTCCTTCGGTGAATTGCTGCTCAACCCCCATCCGGCGGGCGATTTCACTGGTCATCTCGTAAATGGTTTTACATTCGAAACGCGGTTTTATCGCCTGGCTGGCGAAAATAACGTAAGCCATATTGCCGCTGGAGGCATCCAGACAGAAATCCATTTGTTCCGAGGCGGTGCAATCGGGCAAAACCAGATCCGCGTATTGCGCGGATGAGGTCATATGGTTATCAATCACCACAATCATTTCGCACTTTTTGTCGTTTTGCAAAATCCCATGGGTGCGGTTGATATCGGAATGCTGATTGACCAGGCAATTGCCCGCATAGTTCCAGATAAATTTAATCGGTACATCCAGCTTGTCCTTGCCCCGGACGCCATCGTGTCTGGCGGTCATTTCCGCGCCGCGCAATATGGCGTCGGTCCAGGTAAACATGGCAATAGCCGTTTTCACCGGGTTATCCAGCGTCGGTATGCGCTCGAACGGCAGAGCATAAGATCCTTCCCGCGCGCCGCTGTTGCCGCCCGAAATCCCGACATTACCGGTGAGGATCGGCAGCATGGCGATGGCGCGGCTAGCCAGCTCGCCGTTGGCATGGCGTTGCGGCCCCCACCCCTGACAGATATAGGCCGGTTTGGCGGCGCCGATTTCCCTGGCCAGCTTTATGATGCGACGGCTGGGAATGCCGGTGATGCTGGACGCCCAGTCCGGGGTTTTCGCCACGCCATCCGGACCCTTGCCGAGGATATAGGCCTTATAATGCCCGTTGGCCGGCGCGCCGGCCGGCAAGGTTTTCTCGTCATAGCCGACGCAATATTTGTCCAGAAAAAGCTGGTCCACCCGATTTTCGTTAATCAGCACATACGCTAGACCGGCAACCAGGGCCCCGTCCGTACCCGGCCGGATGGGTATCCACTCATCCTCGCGGCCGGCCGCGGTATCGGTGTAACGGGGATCGATGACTATCATGCGGGTATTGGACCGCTCGCGCGCCTGCTCCAGCAAATAGGCGACGCCGCCGCCGCCCATGCTCGTTTCGGCCGGATTATTGCCGAACATCACCACCAGTTTGCTGTTAACGATATCCGTCGGGCTATTGCCATCGGCCCCGCCGCCATAGGTATAATTCAGGCCGGCCTCTATCTGCGCCGCGCTGTAATTGCCGTAATGATTGAGGTATCCGCCGCAACAATTCATCAGCCGGGCGATAAGCGTTTTGCCGGGCGGCCAGGAACGCGTAATGGTGCCTCCCAATGTGCCGGTGCCGTAATTCAGGTAAACCGCTTCATTGCCGTATTGTTTGATGATGCGTTTAAGATTATCGCTGATTAAGGTAAAGGCTTCGTCCCAGGAGATACGCCTGAATTTCCCTGCTCCGCGCCGACCCACTCGCAGCATGGGGTACTTCAGCCGGTCGGCATGATACACGCGCCGCCGAATGGATCGCCCGCGCAGACAGGCGCGCACTTGATGCGGTTCATCAAAGCCGTCGTTGCCGATATTATCTGTTTCAACGTAGGTAATTTCCCCATCCACCACATGCATACGCAACGGGCAACGGTTGCCGCAATTGACCGTGCAGGCGCTCCAGACCACATTCTCCGTCTTCTCCGCCGTTGGCGGAACCGCGCCGGCATCTCGGCTGAAAGGCAATGCTCCTGCGCATGCCGCCAAGGCGAATCCGCTGCGAGAGCTATTGTTCAACATACTCCTCCTCCATAGAGGCTTGTAGCGCCGCACGGCAACTATCGATATTCATCTTGCTTGAAAGGGAATGCGCCGATATATGCGCATTGAGCCAACGTAAAAAGGCATCATCATAACCGTGGTATATCGATATTCAGGTTCTGTATCCGGTAGGCAACCTGACGCGGAGTCATGCCCAACAAACGGGCAGCTTTCGCCTGGACCCAACCGGACTTTTCCAATGCGGCAATCAGCCGCTGCCGATCGTCCAAATCGTCATCGTCCTGGCCTTCGGCAGATTGCGGGTGCGGCAGGTTACGCCGTAAGGCCTGGGTCGCCTGACGTGCCGGTGTTCTCTGATTGGACACAATGATGTTGCGGTCAATCAAGCCTTCTTTTGACATCACTGACGCGCGCTCCAGGCAGTTCTCCAGCTCGCGGACGTTGCCGGGCCAGCTATAATTCTTTAGCAAACACAGCGCGCCCTCGCTGATGCGCAGATCCCGCCCCTGTTTTGCCGCCAGTTTAGCAATGAGAAACTGCGTCAGCTCGACGATGTCTTCCTGCCGTTTGCGCAGCGGCGGCAAGTTAATCTGCATGACATTCAGGCGGTAATAGAGATCTTCCCGGAAGTTACCGCTTTGCACTTCCTCTTCCAGATTACGGTTAGTGGCGGCGATAATGCGCACGTTGACTTTGATAGTGGTATCGCCGCCGACGCGCTCCATTTCCCCTTCTTGCAAAATACGCAGTAATTTCCCCTGGAAAGAGAGGCTGCTTTCACCGATTTCATCCAAAAACAGCGTACCGCCGTCGGCGAGTTCAAACCGCCCTTTACGCTGGCGTACCGCGCCGGTATATGCTCCCTTCTCATGACCGAATAATTCGCTTTCCAGCAAGGTATCCGGCAACGCCACGCAGTTGAATTTGACAAAAGGTTCGCGAGCGCGGGGTGAATTATAGTGAATCGCGTTAGCGATAAGCTCTTTACCGGTGCCGCTTTCGCCGCGCACCAGGACGGTGGTGTCCCATTTGGCCACCTGGTGGATCATGTCGAAAATTCGCCGCATCGATCGGCTACTGCCCACCATATTGTCGAAGCCGTATCGCTGCTTTACCAAGGGGCGCGGTGTGCCCCTTTGCTGTTTCGGGGCGCCGGTTACATCACACGGGTGTTCCACTGGCCGGACGGTTTGGCAAATCAGATTAGCCACCATTTCCAGAAAACGGGTAGCGGCCGGCAGTTGATCCTCGCCTGCTGCCATCGGCTGTGCCGCCAGCACCCCCAGCGGGATGCCGTCCGAACCCGGGATCGGCACGCTGATAAACGGCAGACTGTAATCATACAGATTAAGCCGGTCAAGAAAGCGCGGATCGTCCGAAATCCGCGGCAAGGCCAGTGAACGCCGCTGGCTCATTACCGCCCCCAGGATGCCTTCGCCGATGCGATAGCGCACATTTTTGCATTTTTTCTCCATTTCACTATCGGCACCGTATAACGCTTCGATAAATAATGCGCTGCGGGCTTTATCGAACAGGCAAACCATGCCGTACTGCATATCGGCGTTTTCATACAGCGCCCGGATTATGGCCAGGAGTGTTTGTCCCGTTTCCAGCGAGCGGCTGAGCGTTACGCTGATTTTATGCAGTGCGGTGAACTGCCGGGAGAGATCAAAATGCCGTGATACCCGATCGACGATGGGGAGATTATTCATGATGATTCTCCTGCTGCTTACGTTTTCGGGCTTTAACGCCTCGTCATAGCCGCTATTTTCTTTTCCGGCTTAATCTCTTGCCCATATAAAAACGGGAAAAGATGTTTTTCCAGCGCTGGCGCTTCGGTCAGAAAACCATCATGTCCATAAAGGGAATCAATTTCCGCATATTGAGCACTTTTGATATGTCTAGACAGATATTGCTGTTCCCTGATCGGAAACAGCAGATCGGAAGTGATGCCGATAATCAGCGTTCTGGCCGTTATTTTAGCCAGCATGGCTTCCGGTTTATCTCTCTGGCGGCCGATATTATGGCTATCGAGCGCGTTAAGCAGGCACCAGTAACAATAGGCGTTAAATCGCCGGATGAATTTTTCCCCTTGATGACGTTGATAAGCGGCGGCCAGAAAACGGTCTTGTTTATGCCGGTCGCTTTCTGCCTGGGTGTGCTGGTAGGTATCGAAACAACGATAGGACAGCAGGGCAATACTTCGGGCTGCCTTCAGTCCGGCCATGCCGCCGTTGGGGTCGACACCGTCAAAGGTTTTATCTGCCAGCAATGCCAGCCGCTGGCTTTCATTGAAAGCAATTCCCCAGGGAGAACAAACGGCATTGGTGGCCAGAAGCACCAACCGGCTTATTCGCCGAGGCTCATGAATGGCCCATTCCAGCGCCTGTTGGCCGCCCATGGAACCGCCAATCAGTAAATGTATATTCGCTATCCCCAGCGCATCGGCGAGCAGGCTGTGCGCAAAAACCATATCCCGAATGGTTATGGCCGGAAAATCCAGTAGATAAGGCTGATGGGTGGCCGGGTTGAGGCTACGCGGGCTGGTTGAGCCATAAGGCGAGCCTGGCACATTGGCGCAGACAATGAACCAACGACCGGGATCAAAACATTTTCCCTCGCCCACCAGGCCGGGCCACCAGGAGATAACATCCGAACTGCCTGTCAGGGCGTGACAAATCCATACCACATTGGATCTATCGGCATTCAGCGTACCATAGGTGTGAAAAGCGATATCAATATCCTGGAGAACGGAACCGTTCTCCAGGACAAAGGACGCAGCGGAGTGAAAATGTCGCAATGTCATAGGGATAGCCAGGCTATTTACTGGCCTTGAATGCCTGTTCGATATCCGACTTCAGGTCATCAATATGCTCAATGCCCACCGAGATCCGCAGCCCGGCCGGCGTCACCCCGGCCAAGAGCTGCTGCGCATCGCTTAACTGTTGATGGGTAGTGGCCGAAGGCTGGATAATGAGGGTCTTTGCGTCCCCCACATTTGCCAGATGGGTAATCAGTTGCAGGCTATTGATAAAACGGCCGGCACGCTCTTTACCGCCGCGGATTTCCACGGACAGCACGCCGCCAAATCCCTTTTTCAGGTATTTATGGGCAATGTCGTATGCCGGACTGGAGGGTAACCCCGGATAATTCACGCTTTCCACTTCGGGATGTTTTTCCAGCCAGCGGGCCAGTTCCAGCGCGTTAGCCACATGGCGTTCCACCCGCAGGGAGAGCGTTTCCAGCCCTTGTAAAAGCAGGAAGGCATTGAAAGGCGACAGCGTGGGGCCGAAATCACGCAGGCCTTCCACCCTGGCGCGGATAATAAACTGTATGTTGCCCAATTCACTGCCCGGGCCAAAGACGTCGTTATAAACCAGGCCGTGATACGCTTCTGATGGCGTTGAGAATTGCGGAAATTTGCCGTTGCCCCAGGGATAATTGCCGCCATCGACGATGACGCCGCCGATGCTATTGCCGTGACCCCCGATCCATTTGGTGGCGGATTCCACCACCACATGTGCGCCGTGTTCAAGGGGACGAAACAGATATCCGCCGGCGGCGAAGGTGTTATCCACCACCAAAGGCAAGTTATGTTTTTGCGCCAGCTCGGCGAAATGGTCGAAATCAGGAAAACCCAGGCGTGGATTGCCGATGGTTTCGAGGTAAAGGGCTTTGGTGTTTGCATCAATCAAGCTTTCAAAGCTGTCGACGCTATCATCCTTGGCAAAGCGGGCCTCCACCCCTAGGCGTTTAAATGATAGGTGAAATTGCGCCCATGTGCCGCCGTACAAGTTGGGGGAGGTGACAAAATTATCGCCGGCCTGGAGGATATTGTTTAACGCGATGAATTGCGCGGCTTGGCCGGACGCCACCGCCAGCGCGGCAACGCCTCCCTCCAAGGCGGCAATGCGCTTTTCAAATACGTCTGTGGTGGGATTTTGAATCCGGGTATAGATATTGCCGAATTCCCGCAATGCAAACCGGTCCGCGCCCTGCTGGGCGTTCTCGAAAGCATAGGAGGTGGTCTGGTAGATTGGCACCGCCCGCGCCCCGGTCGTGGGATCGGGTTCTTGGCCGGCGTGAAGCTGCAAGGTTTCAAATTTTAAGGATGTCATAATATAGTCGCAATCAGGTAGAAGAGTCAGGACTTCAGAAAAACATAGGTGGGATAATTTGTTAACTGACTAAAAAGGATATTGATTGTTAATTTCGTACTATGCTTTTTTTTTCTAAATAAATTTCTGAAGATGTATTTATTCTCGTGATTAAATCAAATTGATATCAAATTAATATTTTTCCGCAATCTTCTTAATGCATGTTTATATCAATTTTCCACAAAAAAACATATTTAAGGATTGCAAAGAGTCCCATGGGTAACTTTTACATATGAATATGCGGATTGATTAGTTTGTTTGGCTATGAGAAATCCTTAGACTCAAAACTCTCTTATGGCACAGGGGATTGTTATCGTGAGCACTGCTCCCGTGGACGCGGTTATTTGCTGCCTAACGCTCGTGATAAATGTGATAACAGGGGAATTCATTTATGGCCGAACATACCTTAAGACAGATTGCGATTTACGGCAAAGGCGGTATCGGAAAATCGACGACCACGCAAAACCTGACCGCGGGCCTCGCTGAACTCGGCAAGCAGGTTTTGGTCGTTGGCTGCGATCCAAAGGCTGATTCAACCCGGCTTTTGCTGGGGGGGCAGGCGCAGAAGACCGTATTGGATACCTTGCGCGAAATCGGCGGCGGAGTCGTGGAATTGGAGCGCATTCTGAAAAAGGGCTTCCAAGGTACGCGGTGCGTGGAATCCGGCGGCCCGGAGCCGGGCGTCGGATGTGCCGGGCGCGGCATCATCACCTCCATTGGGCTTTTGGAACGCCTGGGGGCATACACGGAGGATTTGGACTATGTCTTTTACGATGTTTTGGGCGATGTGGTTTGCGGCGGATTCGCCATGCCCATTCGCGAGGGAAAGGCCAAGGAAATTTACATTGTCGCCAGCGGGGAAATGATGTCGCTTTATGCGGCTAATAACATTGCCAAAGGTATCGAAAAATATGCGAAAAAAGGCGATGTGAGGTTAGGCGGTATCATCTGTAATAGCCGCCAGGTAGATGGTGAAATTGAATTGCTCAAGGCTTTTTCTGAAGAGCTAAATACCAATCTTATTTATTTTGTACCGCGCGACAATATTGTGCAACGGGCTGAAATTAATCGTAAAACGGTTATCGAATATCGGCCGGACGCCGCACAGGCCAATGAATATAGAGGATTGGCGAAAAAAATAGAAACCAATACGAGATTCTCAATTCCAACGCCAATGACGCAAGAGCGTTTGGAAGAAATTTTCAAAGAATTTGGGCTCATCGCCGCCCTGGCGGAAGATTAGCGCTGGTAATCCTACCGTGGCCGGCTGGCGCGACCATGGACCGTTCGCTTATATAGCTTATAAACAGAGAATTTAAGAGAGGACTCGGTATGCCCAAGAAGATTAATTTGGACATTGCGGAAGTTGAAAATCGCGAGCAGCGGTTGGGAACAATTATTGCCTGGTCGGGCACCGCCAGTGAGCTGCATAAACAATCCAATTTCGAGGCGAGGGGCTGTGGCGGCGGTCCGGGGAAAGGCGGCTGTCAATTATGCGAATTAGAAGGGCCGTTTACCCAGGGTTCGGTGTGCAGTGAGCAGATGGTTGAATGCCAGGCGGGACATGTGCGCGATGCGGTGCTCATTCAGCATGCGCCTATCGGCTGCGGGGCGGGTCAGGTTCCCTATAATTCAATCTACCGCAACGGACTGGCCATGCGCGGGCACCCGGTTGAGAACATCCACTGTATCACCACCAATTTGCTGGAAAATGATTTGGTCTTCGGCGCGTCGGATAAACTGCGGCAGTCCATAGATGACGCGGTGGCGCGCTATCGGCCCAAAGCGGTGTTTCTTTCCTCTTCCTGCGCCACCGGCATTATCGGCGAGGATATGGAAAGCGTTGCCAAAGAAAAGGAAGAGCAATACGGCATTCCGGTGATACCGCTGGCGTGCGAAGGTTTCCGTTCCAAGCATTGGAGTACCGGGTTTGATGCGGTGCAGCATGGCATCTTGCGCCAGATCGTCAAGCGTAATCCGCAAAAACAGGAGGATCTGATCAATGTCATTAACCTCTGGGGATCGGATGTTTTTACGCCGATGCTGGCCAACCTCAATCTGCGCGTCAATTATGTCATTGATTTAGCTTCGGTTGACGATTTGGCGCAATTGTCGTCAGCCGCCGCCACCGTGGGTTTTTGCTATACGCTGTCTTCCTATATGGCCGCGGCGCTGGAACAGCATTTCGGCGTACCGGAAATCAAAGCGCCTATGCCGTATGGTTTTGTCGGTACGGATGCCTGGCTCAGGGAAATCGGCAAGGTCACGCACAGAGAAGCGCTGGCGGAAAAATACATTGCATCCGAGCATGCGCGCGTCGCCCCACGCATAGCGGAATTAAAGGAAAAACTCAAGGGTATCAAGGGATACGTGGCGACCGGTTCCGCTTATTCACACGCGCTGATTCAGGTCTTGCGGGAACTGGGCGTCCAGGTGGATGGTTCGTTGGTATTTCATCATGATCCGGTCTATGACAGCGGAGATGTCAGGGAAGATTCCCTGGGGCATTTGACCGAAAATTATGGCGATGTAAAACATTTCCAGGTCAGCAACCGCCAGCAGTACCAGCTCTATGGTTTTCTGCAACAGGTCAAACCGGATTTCCTGTTGATTCGTCATAACGGACTGGCGCCGTTGGCCTCGCGTTTGGGTATTCCGGCGGCTCCGCTGGGGGACGAGCATATCGCCATCGGCTATCAAGGGATCATTAATCTGGGTGAATCCATTCTGGATATTCTGGCGCATAAGAAGTTTCATGACGATATAAAAAAACATATCAAGCTGCCTTATAAAAAATGGTGGTTGGACCAAAAAGACCCCTATATTTTAGCGCGGCATCCGGAATTAATTGACGATTAGAGGAATGTTGTGATGGTGGATATTATATGCGAGCAGACAAATTCAATCAGTCAGGTGCGTTATGGCTGTGCGCTCGGCGCCATGCATTCGGTGGAGGCGATTCCGGGTGCTATTCCCATTGCCCATTGCGGTCCGGGATGCGTGGATAAACAATATATGGCCCTGAGTTTTTACAACGGGTTCCAGGGCGGCGGCTATGCCGGCGGCGCCGTTGCCCCTAGCACCAATTTGCGGGAGAACGAGGTCATTTTCGGCGGGGCCGAACGCTTGGATAATCTTATCAAAGCCACCCTGAAGATGATGGAAGGGGATTTGTTTGTGGTGCTTAACGGCTGCATAGGCGAAATCGTCGGCGATGATGTCGCTTCAGTGGTGAGCAAATTCCAGGATCAAGGCGTACCGATTGTGTATGCTGAAACCGGAGGCTTTAAGGGTAATAATTTCATCGGGCATGAAATCGTCACGGAGGCCATTATTGATCAATACGTTGATAAATATGCCGTAAATAAAGATAAAAAAATCAAGGGACTTATCAATGTTTGGGCGGAGCTGCCTTTCCAAAATACGTTTTGGCGCGGGGATTTACAAGAACTAAAGCGTATTTTGCAGGGAGCCGGATTCAGGGTAAATATTCTTTTTGGCAATGGGTCCGCCGGTGTGGAAGAATGGAAAACCATCCCAAACGCCCAGTTTAACCTGGTGGTTTCGCCTTGGTTGGGACTGCAGACGGCGATACACTTGAAGAAAAAATATCAACAGCCTTATCTGCATATCCCGATTTTACCCATCGGCGCCGGCCAGTCGGCGGAATTCCTGCGCCAGGTGGTGGAATTCGCGGGCATTGATAAGCAACAATCAGAAGAATTTATACGGCATGAAGATGCGCAATATTATTATTATCTGGAGTCCTTTACCGATTTTTATGCCGAATACTGGTGGGGGCTGCCGGCATCCTATGCCGTCGTCGGTGATAGCGCCTATAATCTGGCGCTCAATAAATTCCTGGTCAATCAGCTGGGGCTGATTCCGGGCAAACAAATCATTACGGATAATGTACCGGAAAAATACCGGGCGCAAATCGCCTCTGAGTATGAACACCTGGCCGACGATGTACGTTCGGATGTGGCCTTTATCGAGGACGGCTACCTGGTGGGGAAAACGTTGCACTCTGTGGATTTTGGACATAAGCCGCCGATTCTTTTCGGTACCACCTGGGAGCGCGATACGGCAAAGGAATTGCAGGGATATATCGTTGAGGTGGGATTTCCGGCCTCCTATGAAGTTGTCCTGAATAAGAGCTATATCGGTTATCGGGGGGCGTTGACCTTATTGGAAAAAATCTTTACCACAGCTATTAGCAAGAGCGCTTAGCCACCCCTAATAAAACGGGGTTTTATTTTTTTGAAATTCATTCAACCTGCCGGCTATTTCTATTTATCCGGTCAATGCGTTGGTGGAAAGCTTTAACGCGTTAACACCCATAATGCTATTTGAAAATTCCAGACAGGATAATCAGGGGCACAATAAAAATGATAATAGATAAATTCAAGCCAAAGGATAAAGAAGGAAAAAAATGCCGCCGGATACTGGCGGGCCTGCTGGCCGCCATAGCCATAGTTTTTGCGTTGCCCTCGCTGGCGGAGCAGCAAAATAATGATGTCCCGTCATTGAAAGGTAAACGTATCGGCATTACCGTCGCCGGCACCGAACATTACTGGGATCTGAAAGCCTACCAAGGGCAGATAGATGAAGTAAAACGTCTGGGCGGCACGCCCATTGCGCTGGACGGCGGCCGCAAGGACGCGCAGCAAATCGCTCAGATTCAGACGCTTCTCGCGCAGAAGCCGGATGCCATCATTGAGACGCTGGGCACCGCCTCGGTACTGGAGCCTTGGCTTAAAAGAATTCGCGCCGCCAATATTCCGTTATTTACCGTTGATACCGCCAGCCCGTCAAGTATTAACGTGACGACCTCGGATAATTTTTATATTGGCGAGCAGTTGGCGCTAAAATTGGTCAATGATTTACACGGTGAAGGGAATATTCTGGTTTTTAACGGATTTTATGGCGTGCCGGTGGTTGCCATGCGTTATGACCAGTTGCGGGCGGTGCTGAAATGGTATCCGAAAATTAATATTATTCAGCCTGAGTTACGGGATGTCATTCCCAATACCGTACAGGATGCCTATGGCCAGATCGGCCAATTATTAAATAAATATCCGAAAGGTTCCGTACAGGCGATTTGGGCCGGGTGGGATGTTCCGCAAATCGGCGCGACTCAGGCGGTTGACGCTGCCGGCCGCACCGAGATCAAAACCTATGCGGTGGACGGCAGCCCGGATGTGGTTTCGCTGGTGAAAGATCCCAAATCCAGCGCCGCGGCGGTTATTGCCCAGCAGCCTTACTTGATCGGCAAAACCGCCGTTCAGAGCGTTGCTCGCTATCTTGCGGGCGATCGGTCGCTGCCGCCTGCCACCTATGTACCGGCCATTCTGGTAACCAAAGAGAATGCGGCCGAGGTGCAAAAAACCTTGGGCCAGAGCGATGGAAAATAATCCGCCGCTGCTGACGCTGAACAATATCAGCAAAGCCTTCAACGGCGTCCCGGCGCTGCGCGGCGTCTCGCTGTCGCTGCAGGCCGGCAGCATCCATGGCCTTATCGGCCATAATGGCGCGGGCAAATCGACGCTGATTAATATTCTCGGCGGTATTTACCCGGCGGACAGCGGCGAGGTAAGCGTGGCGGGGGAAAGGGTCTCTATCGGCTCGCCGCGGGCGGCTCAGGCGCTGGGCATTGAAATTGTCCACCAGGATCGCCTGCTGGCGCCGACGCTCACCGTGGCGGAGTCGCTGTTATTGGGTGAAGAACCCCGGCTCGCCGGCCTGCCGCTGCTGCATCGCCGCAGAATGCGTCGCGAGGCGCAGCAGGCCATTTTCACGCATTTCGGCATGACGCTGGATCCGGACCGCCTGATTGCCGAACTCAGCGTGGCGGAGCAGCAGGTGGTACAGATTACCCGCGTTTTGCGCCGTTCACCCCGCATTCTGGTGTTCGACGAGCCTACCGCGGCGCTGGCGAGCCATGAGGCCGCCTCGTTGTTTGCCGCCGTTCAGGCGCTGCGCTTGCGCGGACTGGCGATCCTGTATGTTTCCCATTATCTCAATGAAATTATTGAACTCTGCCAACAGGTCACCGTGTTGCGCGACGGCCGCGATGTGGCCCGGCACCCGGTGAGCCAGATCCGCGTGCAGCAGCTGATTACCGCGATGGTAGGGCAGGAGCAAAAAAACCGGCTGCGGCGCGAGACGCAACCTGAGGGCGAGACGCTGCTGCGGGTACAAGGCCTGTCGGCGCCGGACCGTTTTCAGCAGGTCTCTTTCAGCGCGCGGCGCGGCGAGATCCTAGGTATCACCGGCCTGCTCGGTTCCGGCGGTAAAGCGCTGCTGCGCGCGCTGTTCGGCCTTGAAAACGGTCTATCCGGCAGCGTAAAGCTGAACGGCCGCGCTTTTTTACCGCGCTCGCCCCGTGACGCGGTAGCCCAGGGGATCGCCTTTGTACCGGAAGATCGCCGTATCAACGGCATTGCCCTTGATCTCAGCGTCCGCGAGAACATCGCATTGACCATCCTGGGTGCGCTGGCGCGACACGGCGTGATCCATAGGGGACGTGAACGCGCGCTGGTTAAGGAAAACGTCAGCGCACTGCAGATTCGCACGCCGGGCATCGAGGCGCCGGTGCGTCAGCTGTCGGGGGGTAACCAGCAAAAAGTGGTACTGGCCAAATGGCTTAACACCGGCGCGGCGCTCTATTTATTGGATGAACCGACGGTGGGGGTTGACGTTGCCGCCAAAGCGGAGATTTACCAGGAGTTGGATCGGCTGGCGGCCCGCGGGGCGCTGGTTATCATCTTTTCCACCGACCTGCTGGAGCTGCAGACGATAACCCATCGCATCCTGGTACTGGCGCGCGGCCAGTTGGTAAAAACCCTCGATGCCCGCCAAACCGATCACCAGGAAATCCTCGCCTGGGCCACCGGCGCCGTTAATCAGCAAACGCCGGCCGAGGCGGTGTTGCCCGCCGGAGTGGCTATGTCATGACAGATCTATCGCCGAACGTGCGCGGCGCCGGTTATACGGTGCGTCCATCACTCGCCGCCCAAGCCGGCCGCTATTGGATGCCGGGCGGGGCCATACTGATTATCGTGGCGGTATTGGCCGTGTTCGCCGTACTTTCGCCGCTGTTCCTGACCTTGGGCAACCTGGGCAACGTGTTGCAGCAAACGGCGGTCATCGGCATCCTGGCCATTGGCCTGACGCTGGTATTGATAGGCGGCGGTGCCCATTCGCTGACCGGCGGCATCGATCTTTCCATCGCGGCCAATCTGGGCCTGTGCGCCGCCGTGTATGCCGTCTTGCTCAGGCAGGGGTATGTTTCGGGCCTGGCGATGCTTGGTACGCTGCTGACCGGGGTAGCCCTTGGACTGCTCAACGCCGCGGCGGTGGTTTGGCTGCGCATTTTACCGCTGCTTGCCACGCTGACCACCATGAATATCGCCATCGGCCTGGAGATGGTCATCACGCAGAATGCCCCGGTGCCGGCGACCGGCGCACTGCTGGACCTGCTTATTTCAGCGGGGCCGTTGGCGATTCCCTGGCTTTCCTGGGCCTTCGCGCTGGCGGCGCTGCTGTTTATTGTCCTGGCGCATTTCACCCGTTTCGGCCTGCGACTGCAGGCGGTGGGAGGGTATCCGTTGGCCGCGCGGGCGGCGGGAGTGGCTGTCTTTCGCTATGTCGCCCTGAGCTATGTGCTGTGCGGTCTTTGCGCCGGTATTGCCGCCCTGGCCTCGGTGGCGGTGCTGAGCGGCAGCTCGCCGGGTTCCAACGACAATTTGCTGATGGTCATTGCCGCCGCGCTGCTCGGCGTGGTGTTCTCGCGGCGGCTGGTGCCCACCATCGGCGGCACGCTGATAAGCGGACTGTTTCTTACGCTTATCGCCAACGGCTTTCAGCTTATCAATATCTCAAGTTATTGGATTAACGGCGTGGAGGGTGTGCTGATCCTGCTGGTGGTCTCACTTACCGCACAGCTTCGCCGCCGTCAGCAGAGGAGAAAAGTCAGTGTTTGAGATAACCGCGCCGGCGACGCCGGCAAAAAACGGCTACGGTAATTTGCTGCGGGTGGTGATGGCGGCGACCTTCCTGGCGCTGCTGCTGTTTTTCACCCTCTACGCGCCGGGCTTCGCCACCTTATCCAACGTTGAAAGCGTGCTGCTGAACAATGTCGCGCCGCTGGCCATCGCTTCCCTTGCGATCACCGTCGTCGCGGTGCTGGGGGCGGTAGATCTCTCCATAGGCACCGCAATCGATTTTGCCTGCCTGGTGCTGGTGACGCTGATTTTGCATAAGACAGGGCTGACGCTGGCCGTCGCCGCGGCGCTGCTGGCGGCACTCGGCGTCGGGTTGTTCAATGCGTTTTTGGTGGTGGTGCTCGGCGTCGAGCCTTTTCTCGCCACCCTGGGCACGCTGTTTATCGGGCAAAGCGTGCAGCAACTCTCCTCGAACGGCGGCCAACCCATCTATCTGCTCAGCCAGGCGTTGCCGCCGTCCTTTTCCGCCATCGGCCACGGGACACTGCTGGGGATTGCCTTGCCGTTGTGGTATGTGCTGCTGTTGGCGGTGGCGTTGCATCAGCTATTGCAGCGCACAGGTTACGGCCGCGCCTTCAGCGTGCTGGGCGCGCAGGCCAGCGTGGCGCGCTATTCGGGCCTGCCGGTGGCACGGCTGACGGCTGCGGCCTTTGTGCTCAGTTCGCTGATAGCCGGGGTGGTAGGGCTGATGCTCGCCTCGAATGTCAAGGCCTGGGTGCCGCTCTCGGGTAACGCTTATTTGCTTAACGCTATCGGCGCCGCTTTTATCGGGGCTACCTTCTCCGCCTCGCGCCGGCCAAATGTTCCCGGCACGCTGCTGGGGGTGGGGCTGCTGAGTTTTGTCGCCAACGGCCTGCTGCTGATTGGCTGGAGCTTTTACTGGCAGCAGGTAGCGACGGGAGTATTAATCTTTATCGTGCTGGCGGTAGGCGCGCTGCGCGGCCGCAGCCAGCTATAAATGTACCCGTAGGAGAGGATAAAAAACCTCGCTTTTCAGCTTATATTTAATTCATTCATAGTTAATCTTGAATAAAGATGACAGAAAATTAATTGCTTCTTCTTTAAATAGATAATATGGATATATCTATTTTATTTAACTACAAATGTCTATTTCTGCTTTGTATAGTTGCTTTTAGCATGACCTGTACGAGGGGTGTGTCCCGCCATAAGAATATTTATTGCTAAGACTAGGGGTTATTTTTATTTCACAGGATTTTACCCTGTCTATATTGTTGGGGCTGATTCATCTGACATCACAACACATAATAACAGGAAGGTTTTATGACCTATGGATATTCTTTAGCGCGACGCGCCCTGCGCTTGACGATCGCTTTGCTTGCCATGGGCCTGTTTAGCCAGGCGCTGGCCGAGGGGCAACCCCTCAAGCAGCTGAATATCGGTTTCCAAAAAGCCAATATTCTCGCGTTGCTTAAAGCCCGCGGTACGCTGGACGAGGCGCTTAAAAAGCAAGGTATCGCCACCCATTGGACCGAGTTTACCGCCGGTCCGCAAATGCTCGAGGGCCTAAACGTCGGCAGTATCGATCTGGCCGCCACCGGCGATGCCCCGCCGGCTTTCGCCCAGGCGGCCAAGGCCGATTTGATTTATCTGGCGCACAATATTCCCAATCCGAAAACCGAAGCGATCCTGCTGCCGAAAGATTCAGCGGTGCGGAGCGTGGCGGATCTTAAAGGCAAGCGGGTGGCGCTGAATAAAGGCTCCGATGTGAATTATTTGCTGGTCGAAGCGCTGAAAAAGGCCGGCTTGGCCTATAGCGATATTACGCCGGTTTACCTGACGCCCAGCGATGCGCGGGCGGCATTCCAACGCGGCAGCGTTGATGCCTGGGTGATTTGGGACCCGTTTTACGCCGAGGTTGAAACCAACGCCGGCGCGCGCCGGCTCCAGGATGCCGAGGGCATAGTGCCACACTACACATTCTATCTCGCCAGCCGGCGGTTTGCCGAAGACCATCCCGATATCGCCAAACTGGTCGTCGAACAGCTGGCCCAATTGAGTACCTGGGCCAACGATCATCATGACGAGGTGGCGCAAACCCTGTCCAAAAGTACCGGTCTGCCGCAGCCGATATGGCTGCGGGCGCTGGCGCGGATGCCTTTTGGCACCGAACGCATGACTGACGATGTATTCCGCCAGCAGCAGACGCTGGCGGATACCTTTACCGGCATCGGCCTGATCCCAACGAAAATCGACGTCAACCAGGCGCGCTGGTCGCAGGATAAAAATACTCACGCCGGCCAATAAGCGGGGGAAGGAACCTATAAACGGGAGCGGGATTTTAATCGAGTTCCGCCCATGGGCCCGCGTCGCCGTGGACCAGGCGTCTTGCCATACGCCGGGGGCGTCGACGACCTGTCCCGGATGTTATCCGTTAGGGATTGTCAGGGCAGCCCTACCGTGGTGCGAACGAAAATCGCTTTGGGGATCTGTCCCGAATGTTATCTATTGGGGAGGGTCAAGGCAGCCATACCGCATTGCGAACGAAAATAGCCTTGGGGATCAGGCCCAGCGCGTAGAACCTGTCGGCGATTTTTTGCTGCTCGCGGATAACGCGGGCATCAATGGCGCGCGTTTCGTGGCTGCAGCGCGACAGCGCGACTTCCAGGGAGGCGGGGGGCAGTCCCAGCTCAATGGATAAATACTGCGCCGCTTCTCCCGGCGACGCGGCAATATACCGGCCGGTTTGCTGCAATAATTGGATTATCTGCTGCACGATATCACCAGATTGTTCCGCAAATTGCCGGCGTGCCAAATAGAATTGCTGATTAAGCACCAGATGCGTGCCGTCGGCCACCACCCGCATATTTCCTGAACCCTGGGCATCGCTTAATAACGGATCCCACATCATCCAGGCGTCCACCGACGTAATATCGGTTTGGGTAAGCGGATATTTAGGCGGGGCATAGACAATGCGCACATCGTCCATTGACAGCCCATGCTCTTCCAGTATTTGAATCAACAGGTAATGGACATTTGAACCTTTATTTACCGCAATACGTTTTCCTTTCAAATCCGTGCCGCCGCGGATAGGGCTGTCAGCGGGCACCACCATCGCCACGCTCTGGGGCGCCGGGGGTTCATAGGCGATATAGACCAGCGATGAACCCTGTGCCTGGGCAAAGATTGGCGGGACTTCTCCGGTGGTGCCGAAGTCAATTTCATCGCTGGCCAGGGCATGCAATAATTGTGGCCCCGCGGGGAATTCGCTCCAGAGCACGTTGACGTCCTGGGCCGCGAAAAGCTGTTCAAGGCTCTGGCGCGCCTTCAGGATCCCCAGGTTGCCGTACTTCTGGTAACCGATGCGAATCTCCCGGTCGGGGGGCGGGGCGGCGGTAGTAACGCCCCGGACGGCTAGCGATGTTTCTTTGCGCCGTGGTTTGACCAGACCGATATGCGCCAGATGGGTGCGCAGTGAGTTACGGCTGATACCCAGCAGGGCGGCGGTCTGGATTTGGTTGCCACCGTTAAGCTCCAGGGCGCTTTTCACCAGCGTCGTCACCAGGCGATCGAACAGCCGGGCCGGTTCTTTACGCAGCTGCCGGCGAATGAACTGTTCCAAATCGCGATCGTGGCCGCTATCTATGTTGTTGTGGCTGATGTGCTCATTGAGCCTCAGCTGTTGCGGCATGATAAGCGCGCCCTTGCTGAGCAGCACCGCGTTATGCAGGGTGTTTTCCAGTTCGCGCACGTTGCCTGGCCAGGGATGGGCCAGCAGCATTTGCAGAGTTTCCGGCGCCAGCCGAGGTTCGGGACGGCCCAAACGCCGGGCATACAGCCGCAGGAAATGACCGGCCAGCACCGGGATATCCTCCGGACGCCGGCGCAGCGGCGGCAGGGTTACGGCCGCGACATTCAGCCGATAGTACAAATCTTCGCGAAACTGCCGTTCACGAATGGCATTGGCCAGGTCCACATGCGTGGCGGCGATGACCCGCACATCGATTTTAATGGGTTTGCGTGAACCGACGCGGGTTATCTCGCGCTCTTGCAGTACGCGCAGCAGTTTAACCTGCAAGGGCAGGCTCAACTCACCGATTTCATCCAACAGCAATGTACCGCCCCCGGCCGCCTCGAACCATCCCTGATGGCCGCTCACCGCGCCGGTGAACGCCCCTTTTTCATGGCCGAACAATTCCGACTCCGCCAGGCTTTCGGTCAGCGCGCCGCAGTTGACCGCCAGAAAAGGCCGATGGCTACGCAGGCTATGGTGATGCAGGTAACGAGCCACCACCTCTTTACCGGTCCCGGTTTCGCCGACGATAAGCACGGTTGCCTCCGTCGGCGCGAGGCGATCAAGCACGCTTTGCAGCGCTTGCGACGCCGGGTCGATAAGGTCGGGGGCGGCGGGAGAAAACGCGGGTTGCGGATGCGGCATAAGACGGCTCCAGGTCATTTGGCTGAACAGGAAATCAATTCGCCACTACATGGTTGCTGGCCGAAAAAGCTTATCTCAAGGCACCCGGCGGGGCGAGGCATTTCCCCGACCCCGCTGCTGCCAATGCAGCAATCTTCGACCCCGTCGTGTTGCATAGGCAGCAGCGGGGGGGGGAAAGCCATCACCTCAAAAGGTTGATATATATCAAAAAAAACACATCCCAACTTTGGCATGCCTTGTGCTATCTCTTTTATAACCAAAGGCTAATCGGCTTTCGATAAATTACGAATATAGTTATATAGGGATTGCATAATGAGCCAGCCAAGCAGCGATGAAATAAACGTATTCTGGTTTTTGCCCACTCACGGCGACGGACGCTACCTGGGCACCACCGAGGGCGGCAGGCCGGTGGATTTAGCTTATCTCCAGCAGGTGGCGCTGGCGGCGGACAACCTGGGTTATTACGGCGTACTGATCCCCACCGGCAAAAGCTGCGAGGATTCATGGCTTATCGCCGCCGCCCTGGCGCCCATTACCCGCCGC
This sequence comes from Sodalis sp. RH15, assembly GCF_047324255.1. NCBI lineage: Bacteria > Pseudomonadati > Pseudomonadota > Gammaproteobacteria > Enterobacterales > Bruguierivoracaceae > Sodalis > Sodalis sp. RH15. The sequence continues at coordinate 3,786,517 of NZ_CP178738.1, read as the reverse complement.
CTTCGTTATCTGGTGGCGGTGCGTCCGGGCCTGCAACCGCCAAGCCTCGCGGCACGGATGACGGCGACGCTCGATCGCCTCTCCGAGGGGCGATTGCTGATTAACGTGGTGACCGGCGGCGATCCGGTGGAAAACAAAGGCGACGGGATCTTTCTGAGCCACGCCGAGCGTTATGAGGTGACCCATGAATTCCTGACGGTTTACCAGCGTCTGCTGAAGGGCGAAAAGGTGGATTTCAACGGTAAACATATTCATGTCGAAGGCGCTGAATTGTTATTCCCGCCGGTTCAGCCCGACGGTCCGGCGCTGTTTTTCGGCGGCTCCTCCCCCGAGGCGATTGAGGTGGCGGCCGGACAGATTGATACCTACCTGACCTGGGGCGAACCGGTCGGGCAGGTAGCGGAAAAGCTGGCCGAGGTGCGCCGGCGCGCCGAACAGCGGGGGCGCACCTTGAACTATGGCATTCGGCTGCATGTTATCGTGCGGGAAACGGAGCAGGAGGCCTGGGCCGCCGCCGACCGGCTTATCAGCCATCTGGACGATGACACCATTGCCGGCGCGCAGAAAATTTTCGCCCGCATGGACTCCACCGGTCAGCAGCGCATGAGCGCTTTGCACGGCGGATCGCGCGACGACCTGCGCATCGGTCCCAATCTCTGGGCTGGCGTCGGCCTGGTGCGCGGCGGGGCGGGCACCGCGCTGGTGGGCAGTCCGCAGCAGGTGGCCGAACGCATCCGCGAGTACCAGGCGCTGGGGATTAAAAATTTCGTACTGTCAGGGTATCCCCATTTGGAAGAGGCGCATCGTTTCGCCGAACTGGTCATGCCGCTGCTGCCCCTGGCACCGCACGCGCTTCATGACGTGCGCGGCGTCAACACCGGCCCCTTCGGCGAAACCATCGGTGGGGACAAACGTCCCGGCAAGACCGGCAAGGGTTCATGATGGCCGTCCATCCGCATATCGTTATTATCGGCGGCGGTTTTACCGGCACCGCGCTGGCTATCCATCTGGGACGCCAGGGACGGCTGGCCGGGGATGTCACTGTTATCGAACCGCGCGCTATGTTGGGCTGCGGCGTGGCATATTCTACCCGTGATCCGGCCCATCGCATCAATGTGCCGGCGGATAAAATGCAGCTTTCCGCCGCCGAGGAGGGGGATTTTGACCGATGGTGCCGCGCCGGTGATGAGCTGACGCGGGATCCCGAGGCACTGTGGCGTGACGGCAGCCTTTATCCGCAGCGCGGCGCGTTTGGCCGCTACATCGCCGAGCGCTTTAGCGAAACCGCCGCCGCCAGCCGCCTTAACCTGCATCACCTGCGCGATCGGGCCATAAGCCTGCAACCAGTGCCCGGGGGAGCGATTGTCACCACCGCCGGCGGCGTGCGGATCCATGCCGACGCCATGGTACTGGCCATAAGTCATCCGCCGCCGGCGCTGCCATCGCAGATTTCACAGGCGGTGGGACAACATCCGGCATTGATCGCCAATCCCTGGCAGGACAATGCGCTGGCGGCGATAGGAACCTGGGATGAGCTGGTGATTATCGGCACTGGATTGACCATGGCCGATGTGGCGGCCTCGCTGCAATTGCGCGGACATCGCGGCCGAATTACCGCCTTTTCGCGCCGCGGCCTGCTGCCGCGTCCCAATGTCACCGGCGACTATCCGTCCTGGCCGGTTGAGCCGCCCCTTGCCGCCCCTGAAACCGTGCGCCGCTGGCTGCGCCGGATACGTCGGACCGTCGTTGCCGCCGCTGATGCCGGAGTCCCCTGGCAAAAGGTCATCGACGACGTGCGCGCCAACGGGCAGACGCTCTGGCAGCGATTGCCGCCGGTGGAACAGCGGCGGTTCTTACGCCATCTGCGCCCCTATTGGGATGTCCATCGGTATCGCATCGCGCCGCAGGTCAGCGCCTTGCTGCGGCAACGGCGTGATAACGGCACGTTGCGCGTGCTGGCCGCCCGGCTGGACAAAATTGCTGGCGGCGAAAAGGACCTTACCTTGCAATTGGCCCTTCGGCAGGGCGGCGCCGAGCGCGTGGCGGCCCAGAAGGTCATCATTTCCACCGGGCCGGCCCACGGGTCGCTGATCAATAGCCTTCCGCTGCTGCGCGCGCTGGCCGGACAGGGCCTTATTGTTGCGGATCCCCTGGGGCTGGGGCTGTGGGTGAACGCAGACAGCCAGGCCATCGGCAGCGACGGCCTGGCCGACCCGCGCCTGCTGGTGGCGGGGCCGGCGGCGCGTGGTCGTTTTGGCGAACTGATCGGCTTGCCGCAGGTGGCGGAACATGCCCAGGCCCTTGCCACCCAGCTGCTTGCCCTGTTGACCTCACCCGCCCTCGACGGGCGATGTCCCCTTTCCCGGCGTTAGTTTTGGCAGTTAAAACCCGGGCCTGCTTTTTGGCTATCCGATAATAATGACCCCGCCGGCCCTGCCTGGACGAGGGGATTGCAACCCTGGAGAATATAATAGTATGCCATCGCAACGAGAAATTCGCCTGAACGCGTTTGATATGAACTGTGTCGGCCACCAGTCGCCGGGTTTATGGGCCCACCCCCGCGACCGCTCCTGGCAATACAAAGACCTGGAGTATTGGGTCGATTTGGCGCGCCTGCTGGAGCGGGGAAAATTCGACGGCCTGTTTATCGCCGATGTGCTGGGCGTCTATGACGTGCTGAACGGCAACGGCGATGCGGCTATACGCCAGGCCGCCCAGGTGCCGGTCAACGATCCGCTGGCATTGATCACGCCCATGGCGCTGGTCACCGAACACCTGGGCTTCGGCCTGACGGCTTCGCTCTCGTTCGAGCATCCTTATCCATTTGCGCGTCGGCTGTCGACGCTGGATCATTTGACCAAGGGACGCATCGGCTGGAATATCGTGACGTCATATTTGGAGAGCGGCGCGCGCAATATCGGCCAGCGGGCGCAAACCGACCATGATGCCCGCTATGACTATGCCGACGAATATCTGCAGGTGATTTATAAGCTGCTGGAGGGGAGTTGGGAAGAGGGCGCCGTGCTGCGCGACCGCGAGCGGCGCATCTTCAGCGATCCGGCTAAAATCCATCCCATCAACCACCAGGGAACGTTCTTCCAGGTACCGGGAATCCACCTGTGCGAGCCTTCGCCGCAGCGCACGCCGGTGCTGTACCAAGCGGGTGCGTCCAGCCGGGGTAAACAGTTTGCCGCCGAACACGCCGAATGCGTGTTTATCGCCGCTCCCTCTAAAGTATTACTGAAGAAAACCGTGGCGGATATTCGCCGCCGCGCCGCCGAAGCCGGCCGCGATCCCCGGGGCATCCTGATTTTCAATCTACAGACCGCCATCGTTGACCAAACCGACCGGCAGGCGCAGGCGAAGTGGAATGAGTATAAATCCTATGTCAGTTATGAGGGCGCTCTGGCGCTGATTTCCGGCTGGACCGGCATTGATTTTGGCCAATATCAACCAGAGCAAGTGCTAAAACACCTGCATACCAATGCCATTCAGTCCGCGGTGGAAACCTTCTCCACCGCCGATCCGCACCGGCAATGGACGGTACAGGGGCTGGCGGACTGGGTAGGCATCGGGGGGTTCGGCCCCCTGCTGGTGGGCAGCGGGCAGACGGTGGCGGACGAATTGCAGTCCTGGGTCGAGGAAACCGATGTCGACGGTTTTAATCTGGCCTATGCCGTGACGCACGAGAGCTTTAGCGATGTGGTGGAGCATCTGATCCCGGAACTGCAAAAGCGCGGGGTCTACAAGCGCGACTACGCCGCCGGCACGCTGCGGGAAAAACTGTTCCGGCAGGGTCCACGCCTGTATGCCCCTCATCCGGCGGCGGGCTATCGTCACACCGGTCCCGTAGCGGCCGCGGATGGCCTCGCTGCCGACAGGCAGGGGGACGGACGCCATGGTTGAAATACTACTGCCCGCTCGTAGCGGTATCAGAATTCCATATACCGAATATGATACGGGTTAGGACTGTTTCGCCTGGAAGTTAATTATATCACCCAACCGCAGCCGTAGATAAATACGGCGGCGGTAATATTACCTTCGTTTTTAAAATACGTGACGGCTTTTATTTTTTACCCAAATGTAGTTTGCGTATTTAATAATGTTTTTTCATCATTTGTTTTAATAAAAATGTTTTTTTATAACGGGTGTCTATTAGCAATATAGTGAGGATATTATGAGTGCGATAAATATAGATGATCTTTCCCCCGAAGCGGCGTTTCCATCGTCGCCGGTAGGCTCGGTCAGCGATGTGGCGCGGCTGATTAATACCCGCAGCGATAATAGCAGCTATGCGCGCATGATTGTATTTCTGGCGCTGGGCGGGGTATTTCTCGATGCCTACGATCTTACCACCCTTTCTTAGGGTATAGATGATGTGGTGAGGGATTTCAGCCTGACGCCGGCCCTGACCGGGCTGGTTACCTCATCCATTATGATCGGCACCATCATCGGCAATCTGGTGGGCGGTTGGCTTACCGACCGGTATGGCCGCTATTCGATTTTCATGGCCGATATGCTGTTTTTCGTAGTCTCGGCCATCGCCGCGGGACTGGCGCCGAACGTCTGGGTATTAATCGGCGCGCGTTTCCTGATGGGGATCGGTGTCGGCATTGATTTGCCGGTGGCCATGGCCTACCTGGCCGAATTTTCGAAATTCGCCGGCAAGGGCAATAAAGCGGCCCGGCTTGCCGCCTGGTGCCCAATGTGGTACGCCGCCTCATCGGTATGCTTTTTTATTATTTTCGGCTTCTATTTCCTGCTGCCGAAAGAGCATATCGATTGGCTATGGCGCGCGTCGTTATTGTTTGGCGCGGTGCCGGCGCTGTTGATTATCGCCGTGCGCCGCAAGTTTATGAATGAATCACCGCTGTGGGCCGCCAATCAGGGCGACTTGACGGGCGCGGTACGCATCCTGCGGGATTCTTATGGTATTCAGGCCCATGAGGTGGCGGCGGAAACGCCGGCGCACAAGGCGATAAAACCGGCCAGGGTCAGCTTTCGGATACTGTTTGAAAAGCCCTATCGTGAACGGACCATCGTTGCCGGAGTGATGAATGTCTGCATTTCTTTTGAATACACCGCGATTGCCTTCTTCCTGCCGTCTATCCTGGCGCAGTTCCTTGGGGCCGGGGTATTCGAAACCATTTCGGCGTCCCTGGGACTCAACGCGCTGTTTGCCTTTACCGGCGGTCTGCTCGGTATGCGTTTGGCCTGGAAATACCCGTCGCGCCATGTGGCGATCGCCGGTTTTGCCCTGCAGTTCATCGCGCTGATTGCATTGGCCCTGATTGGTCATCCGCAGGCAACGGTCGGCATCGTTTTTGCGATATTGATGCTCGGGCTATGGCTGTTTGCCGAAGGCTTCGGCCCCGGCGCGCAGCTGATGATCTATCCGGCGCTCTCTTATCCCACCTCAATACGCGCCACCGGCGTCGGTTTTAGCCGCTCGCTTTCCGGTATCGGCAGCGCGTTGGCGCTGTTTATCCTGCCCATCCTCAAGGCCGGTCTCGGCACCGATATGTTCTGGGTTGTGTCCCTGTGCGCCATTTTGCCGATTATTTTCCTGCTGGCGGTGCGCCATGAGCCCACCCGTCAGGACATTGACGACCACGACGAGGTTACGGAGGCACCATGACAGATAAGCATTTGATTTCCACGGGAACGGATTACGCGCAGCTTGCCGCGCGGTTCAGACCCATCTTCAGCAAAATCGCCGCGGGCGCTATCGACCGCGAAAGCACGCGTTCGTTGCCCACGGAACCGATTCGCTGGCTGAAGGAGGCGGGGTTCGGCACGCTGCGCATCCCTAAAGAACAGGGCGGTTATGGGGCCTCACTGCCACAGCTGTTTCAGTTATTGATTGAGCTGGCGGAGGCGGATTCCAATCTGCCGCAGGCATTGCGGGCGCATATAGCCTTTGTGGAAGACCGGCTGAACGCGCCTGATTCCCCTGAACGCGAACAGTGGTTTCGTCGTTTTATCGACGGAGACATCGTCGGCAGCGGCTGGACGGAGATCGGCGAGGTAAAACTCGGTGAAGTGAAGACCAAGGTCACGCCGTCTGAACAAGGCTGGCGGCTGGACGGGGAGAAGTTCTACAGCACCGGCGCGCTGTTTGCCGACTGGATTGACGTATTCGCGCAGCGTTCGGACACCGGAGGCAGTGTGATTGCCCTGGTGGGCACCCACCAGGCGGGGGTACTGCGGGAAGATGATTGGGATGGCTTCGGCCAGCGTACTACCGGCAGCGGCACCACCCGTTTTCATCATGCGCAGGTGGCGCCGGAACATGTTTATGATTTTGCCGACCGCTTTCGCTACCAAACCGCGTTTTATCAACATGTGCTGCTGGCGACGCTGGCGGGTATCGGCCGGGCCGTACAGCGCGATGTGGCGCAGGGCGTACGCAGCCGCCGTCGCATCTACAGCCACGGCAACGCGGATTTTGCCCGCGATGATGCGCAGATTCAGCAGGTGGTCGGGCAAATAGGCGCCTGGGCCTTTGCGGTGGAGGCCACCGTATTGCGCGCCGCCGACTCCTTGCAGCAGGCTTATGAGGCGCATTTCAGCGGCGACGGGCAGCAAGAGCGCCAGGCCAATATCCTGGCGGAAGTCGATGCCGACAAGGCCCAGGTTATCGCCACGCAGTGGGTGCAGCGTGCCGCCGGCGAGCTGTTCAACGCGCTGGGTGCGTCGGATACGCGGGCGGCAAAGGCGCTGGACAGGCATTGGCGCAATGCGCGCACCCTGTCATCCCATAATCCGGTGATCTATAAAGCGCGTATCGTGGGGGACTATCTGATTAACGGGCATGAGCCGACCTTTATCTGGCAAATCGGCAACGGACCGGATAAACCCGTACCGGCTTAGCCGCCGGTATCACTCCAGGACGACCAAATACCAGAAGGTGCGCCGGGCCGGGGAGATGAGTAGCGCAATATCCCCATCGCCGTACCGCCGGAAGGAAAACTTATTTTATTTTTCGCTAAGGATATATTTTTCTAACACCGTAGTAGCAAAAAAAATACATTATGTATCACCGATAAGTCATTATTTCTACATAATAGTGTTTCACTGCATTTTAATTTACGGGCGTTATTCGTTTCTTGGCGATTTTCCCCATGACGGTGCATGGGTAGGCAGTATAAGGTATTTTCCGGCAAAGCATAGCCTAAAAAAATCGTTGCCCATAATCGCTATCGCTTTATAAATTAGGCAGTACTAATTATTCAAGCAATGGCGGTTTTTGGGCCGATAGTTATTACCGAAGCGTTTAACGATGGATAAATTTGTCAGAATAAATTTCTGAGGAATAGTACGCCCGTTTGTGGCCGGTAATAGAGGTAAAAAAACAAAGGGGTATTTCCGGGTATGGACGAAGTGGGTTTGAAGAGAAAGATTATACGCGAAGCCAAAAAGCTTGGCGCGGAGCTGGTGGGGTTTGCACCGGTCTCACGCTGGAGCGAGGCGAATGAACTGCAACCGCAGTATTGGCCGCAAGCTATCTGGAGCAAAACCCAAACCGTTATCGTGCTGGGTGTTCCCATGCTGCTGCCGATTGTGGAAAGCACGCCATCCATCAACCATACAGTATTGTACGACACGACGAACACCCTGCTGGACCAGATGGGCTACCGGCTGGCCGTATACCTGAATAATCTGGGCCACGCCTCCATTTTTATGCCGCGCGATGGCTATGGCAGCCTGGATATTTTATTGAAAAAGATGCCGGCCTGCTTTAGCCAGGTCTACGCGGGTAAATATGCGGGCCTGGGCACCATTGGTTATAGCCACAATCTGCTGAATCCGAAGTACGGGCCGCGGGCCCGTTATGTCTCGGTGCTGACCTCGGTGGAAGTGAAAGGCGATGCGCTGGTGGAAGGCGAGCTGTGCAAGAAAGGCTGCACGGTCTGCTCCCAGCTTTGTCCGGCGCAGGCAATGAGCGAGCGGCCGGGCTCGCGGATTTGCGAGCTGGACGCTATTAAATGCACGCAGTTTCACCAGGTATTGCAGTCGGAGAATCGTTGGCCTTGCGGCGTGTGCGCCAAGGTGTGTCCGGTGGGAGAAGACCGCAAGCTTTATGGCAGCCTGAGCATTCGCCTGTATCAGAAAGAGCGGGCGGCGATCGAAAAAGATCCGTCCCACCCGGATTACAAGCATTTGGTTCATATGCGCGTGCATGGCTCAGGGGGCGACCGGAAATACTGATTCTTCCAGATATCCAACGACTCTGATAACAGGCGTTAAAAATGGAATGCAGCTCTCGTTGAGCCCGGTTAACGTGCGTTGAAAACGAGATATGACCATACACTCGAATTTATACCCTCAATATGTCGAGTTGCAGGAAAGCCACCCTATCTGCAACGTGAAGTATGACGGGTATTTTCATTGACGATTTAAGGGAGAACACAGTGAAGGTACGTTCACGAGCCGTTATGGTAGCGATTCTTATGACTATGGGTTTGAGTTCGCTTACCGCTTGCAAAAAGGAAGCCGAAACAAAGCCGCAAGTTATCAAGCTGGATTACGCCTATTACAACCCGGTGAGCTTGGTGTTGAAAGACAAGCATTTCCTGGAGGACTCACTCGCTAAAGACGGTATTTCCGTGGAGTGGACACTGAGCCAGGGAAGCAACAAAAGTCTGGAACTGCTGAACAGCAAGAGCGTTGATTTCGGATCCACCGCCGGCGTGGCGGCCTTTATTGGGAAATCAAACGGCAACCCCATCAAAACCATTTATGTCTATTCGCGCCCGGAGTGGACGGCGCTGGTGGTGCGCAAGGACAGCCCGATTACCAAGGTGGAAGACTTGAAGGGCAAAAAAGTGGCCGTCACGCGCGGTACCGATCCTTATGTGTTCCTGCTGCGCTCCCTCGACCAGGTCGGCCTGACGGAAAAGGATATCGAACTGGTGCCGTTGCAGCACCCCGATGGCAAGAACGCACTGGAACGCGGCGACGTGGACGCATGGGCGGGACTCGATCCGCTGATGGCGCAAGCGGAAGTGGAGAATGGATCCAGGCTGTTCCATCGCGACGTGGCGCTCAACAGCTATGGCGTGCTGAACGTGCGCGAGGCGTTTGCCAAGGAGTATCCGGCCTATGTCGCCCGGGTATTGGCGGCCTATGAGAAGGCGCGGTTATGGGCGATACAAAATCCGGCGGAGTTTCGCGCGCTGTTCGTGCGGGACGCGAAAATCAGCGATGCGATTGCCGCTAAAGTGCTGGAACGGACAGACCTAGGCAGTTCGACGCTGGGGGATGAGCAAAAGAAAGTGATTGCCGCCAGCGGCGACGTACTGAAGAAGAGCGGCGTTATCAGCGGTTCAACCGATGTGAATGCCACGGTTAACGATCTTATCGATCCGCAGTATGTTCATCAAGTCATCGCAGCCAAATAGGAAACCCTATGAGTACCGTAGAGCAAAACCAGGCCGTGACGCGGCTTCCGGCATTACGCGAACAGACAACGCATCCGGTCCGCCGGAAAAAACAGCCCCGCGGTAATCAATTCGTCGGCCTGATTGTCCCGGCCGCCGGACTGGTGCTGTGGGAGGCGCTGGCCCGTGCGGGCGTGCTGCCGCCGAATACCTTGCCGGCGCCTACGGTGGTTGGGCAAACTATTTTGGACCTGGGCCTGAGCGGGGATCTGTGGCGGCATACGGCGATTACGCTATGGCGCATTATCACCGGCTTTCTGCTGGGGGCGGCGGTGGGCACGCTGCTGGGGGGGCTTACAGGATACGTCGCGCCGGCCCGCCGGTTGCTGGATCCGTTGCTGCAATCGTTACGCAACATCCCCTCCATGGCGTGGGTGCCGCTGTTTTTGCTGTGGCTCGGCATCGATGAATCATCGAAGATCGGGCTTATCTCCCTGGGAGCATTTTTTCCGGTCTATCTGAATCTTTCCAGCGGAATGCGCCAGGTGGACCCGAAACTGTTGGAGGTCGGCAAAATTTACCGGCTGAGCGGGTTGCAGATGATCCGGCGGGTGATTTTGCCGGCGGTGCTGCCGGAATACATCGTCGGGCTGCGCAGCGGGTTGGGGCTGGCATGGATGTTTGTGGTGGCGGCCGAAATGATGGGTGCCAGCCGCGGACTTGGCTTTTTGATGATCGACGGGCAGATGACCGGACGCGCGTCGGTGATTCTGGCCAGCGTGATTCTGTTTGCCATACTGGGGAAAATATCGGATTTCCTGCTGGAAATGGCCGGGCGCAGGCTGCTGAGTTACAAAACCCGGTGATGGGCATCGGCGTGGAGAATAGCATGGGCAATGTAGGTAACGGTGCGTTTGACATCCAGAGCCTGCCCCTGGAAATCCGTGGGGTGACCAAGGAGTTTGGGGCGTTCGGTCCGGACGAGGGCGGATTGCTGGCATTGGATGACATCAACCTGCACATTACGCCGGGAGAGTTCACCTGCGTGGTGGGGGGCAGCGGATGCGGCAAGACCACCTTGCTGCGCATCATTGCCGGACTGGAGCGCGGATACCGCGGTAACGTGACGCTGGGGGAGAACCCCATTGCCGGACCGGGGCGGGACCGCGGACTGGTGTTCCAGGAGCATCGGCTGCTGCCCTGGCTAACGGTGGCGAAGAATGTGGAGTTCGGCATCCGCGATCTGCCCGCGAATGAACGCAGCGCGCTGGTTGCGCACTATATTGACCTCGTCGGACTGCCGGGCTTCGAGCAAAGTTATCCCCATCAGCTCTCGGGGGGGATGGCGCAGCGGGTGGCCATCGCCCGCGCGCTGGCGAGCCGTCCGCAACTGCTGTTGCTGGACGAGCCGTTCGGCGCGCTGGACGCGCTAACCAGGATCCGCATGCAGCAGGAGCTGTTGCGGATCTGGCAGACGCAGCGCACCACCATGATCCTGGTGACCCACGATATCGACGAAGCCCTTTTCCTGGCCGACCGCATTGTCATCATGTCGCCGCGGCCGGGGACCATCAAGCGCATTGTTTCAGTGGATTTACCGCGGCCCAGAGACCGCGCCGGCGCACATCTCACGGCGCTGCGCCAGAGTATCTACCGCGAGTTCTTCAGCCGGGATAGTGCGCCGGAGAGCCTTTAAGGGATGAGGGTTATGCCATTGCGGTAATCCTGAAGGGGGAGCGGTGTATGCGCATACGCTCGGGATTGCACGGGCGTTTGACTGGGACTGACGGTGTCCGGGATTGTACCGGGCGGTTATGTGCCGGCGTGCTCCGGGTCCGCGTGGACGCCGAGGTGGGAGAGCAATCCGGTCTTTAAGCCATCCAGATTCAGGCTCGGCAATTTATGGTGTGCGATGCCACGGCTGCAAAACAGGTGGAGTTCGCAGTTCAAAATTGCGTGGCGAAGTTTGGCGGCTTTGAGGGTGCTTATTCCCGCGCGGGATATCTGGCTAAACCTCTATGGGAATCATAACGTCTTGCCTGTCGCATAAATACTGATTTTGTGAGTCATATAAACGCTGGAAAAATACTGCAATAGTCACTCAGGTCATGATTTGCAGTTCGATCGCGTGCTTATCGATAATTGACCAGACTTCAACGATCCGGTAGCTCCTCACCTCATAGAATACATTTTCCGCGAATGAAACGCGCCGGCCATCGATATTCAACCCTAAAAAATCGCCTTTGGGCGAGCAGTCAAACGCCAGCCTCGCGGCAATAAAAGGCGGCTCGCATATTAAGTGATCGATGACAAAGTGAAGATCGGGGATGTCCTGGAAGTCTTTTACCAGCATCGCACGATAACCCGCTAACTTTAGCGGTCGGCCATTGTGATGGACATCCTCGGCGACGTATTGCGAAAGCGCACCCCAATCCTGCTTATTTAGGCAGTCTATATAGGCGTGATAAAACGCGTGCAAAGTCATGTTCGTTTTTCCCCAAAACGGTTCTGAATCTAAAGTTTAATTCGTGGATGGAGGCTGCACAAATGTTAATGCGCGCTATGCAGTATAGGTAGGAACCCCGTTAGGACTGGGGACCTGTCAACGTTACTGACTACTCTTTAGTCAGAAATATCCGGTTATTTACCGACGGGTAAGCGGCATCTTTGCAATAAAAAATTCAACCGCAAGGAGCGGAGTTTCAAAGAAGGCGTGGAATTCTAAACTGATCGCTCTCTTTAACAAAGTGAGTGACGCGCCATGAAAACTCGTTCCTTTTCGACATTCAAATACAATTACCGTGCTCCAGGCAGCCCGGTGGAAGGTCCTATTCGCTTCGCCGCCGGTCAGACGATGCTGGGCAGCGTTCTCATTGGCCGGAGCCAGCGCGGTATTTGCTCGATCTTTCTTGGCGAAGATGTGCAAGCGCTACGTGATCAACTCGGCGAGGCGTTCCCGGCAATCGAACTGCAAGCTGATCAACCGTTGCTTCAGCACGAAGTCAATCAGATCGTCGCCTTTATCGACCAGGACGTGACCGAGGGCGTGATCAACCTCGACATCGGCGGGACCGCGTTCGAGCAGAAGGTTTGGCGGGTACTGTGCAGTATACCCACAGGGCAGACGCGCAGCTACAGCGAGGTGGCGCGAAATCTCGGCGCGCCGGAAGCCGTTCGGGCCGTAGCGGGCGCGTGCGCAGCCAATGTATTGGCCATCGCCATTCCCTGCCATCGCGTAGTGCGCAGCGATGGTTCAATCTCCGGCTATCGCTGGGGTATTGAGCGCAAACGTGCGCTGTTGGCCGAAGAATCGGCCGAGGAGTCGGCTGTATGAAGGCCGCGTCGAGTCAAAGCAGCGCCATGCAGCCCGCGGCGACATACGACTGGGCGGGTATGGAGCGTTCGCTCGATACCCACGGAAATGCCATACTGCCCGGATTGCTGACAGCGAAGCAGTGCGATGTACTTGCTTCGCGCTATGCCCGGGATGGGGGTTACCGCGCACGAATCGTTATGGCTCGCCACGGGTTCGGGCGCGGCGAATACCAGTACTTCTCGTACCCGTTGCCACCGCTGATCCTCGAATACGGTGAAGGCGACTCCAACTGTCTTCACCAGGATCTCTACGGTGAGCATGTCTTTCCGTTGCAGGTGGCTATTCTGTTGTCGGAGCCCGACAGGGATTTCGCCGGTGGCGAATTCGTCATGACGGAGCTTTCAACCAAGGGCCAACGAGCTGATGTGGTCGCGCTGCGCCAAGGTGACGCGGTGGTATTTGCGGTCAATCAACGGCCTGCCGTGGGCTTGCGAGGCGTGCGCAGGGTGGCCATGCGGCACGGCTTAAGCCGCATTCGCAGCGGCAAGCGCCACACCGTGGGCCTTATCTTCCACGATGCCAAGTGAGACGAACATGGAAAGAGGGACGCGTCTCCCGTTACACCAGGACAAGAACGAACAGATTACGCGGCACCCATCGTTTCGGTTTCACTGGGCATGAGCGCCAGGTTTCTTTTTGGTGGTCATGAGCGCTTCGACCCAACAATCAAAGTGTCTTTGTCGCACGGTGACGTAATGGTGTGGGGCGGCGTCGATCGGCTGCGCTATCATGGCGTGATGCCGCTTAAGGACAAAGATCATTCGTTGCTAGGAAGCCAACGCATCAATTTCACGTTTCGCAAGGCGGGATGATTTTCGGAATTCGACCGCAAACAACGGAGTTTTTTACTTTCGATTCATCCAATAAGGAATACATCATGAAAATGTTCCTGAGTCATGTGGCGTCGCCGTTGGGGTCGATGCTGCTCGTCACTGATGCGCAGCAAATCGTGCGCGCACTCGATTTCGAAGACTACAAGGCTCGCCTGCATCGCGGCTTGCGTGAACACTATGGCGACGTTGAGTTGATGGAGATTCCGGCACCCACCGAGATAGTCTGGGCTCTTGATCGCTATTTCGCGGGGGAACTGGAGGCACTGGACGTGCTGAGGACAAAGACCAATGGTACAGAGTTGCAACGTCGGGTCTGGGCCGCATTGCGTCGTATCCCGACGGCGACAACCACCACCTACGGCAGGCTGGCCAAGGAGCTGGGCTTTGACGACCCGCGGGCCGCCATCGACGTGGGGGCGGCCAATGGCGCCACGCGAACCCAATTGCCATCATCGTACCGTGCCATCGAGTTATCGCCGGTAATGGCGATACGCATGGGGCTTACATCGCAAGCGCTGGCTGCTCGAACATGAGCGGGCAATGGCGCCTGAGTCCGAAGAGCCGCATACCACCATGCTGCCGGGATTTTGACCTTGACGGGAACCATTGCCGCAGACCTATCGCAACGTGCGTACCGGCGGGCCATCAAGTTTCTATCCAATCTGGACGAGGCTTGGCGCCCTTGGCGCACAGTGGCTGCCTGGTATTTGTGGCGACTATCCAGCCGATGAAATTCATTCGCAAGAATCAGAGTTCTTGCGAATGAAGTCCCGCCTATACTGGCGCAGTGATTAACGAATTCAGGATTACCGCCATGAAAACGACGACTCCTTACGACACGGACAATGCTCGCTGGGAAGCAGTCCGAACGCGGGATGCAGCCGCCGACGGACACTTCATTTATGCCGTGCGTACCACTGGCGTGTACTGCCACCCCAGTTCCACGGCGCGGCTACCGAAGCGCAAGAATGTGGAGTTCTTCGATTCGGTCGAGGCGGCTGAAGCGGCGGGCTATCGATCGAGCCGCCGCGCGCACGGCGACCATACCAGTGCCGCGTCAGAGCGCGCCGCGCTGGTAGCGCGCGCCTGCCGGCTGATCGAAACCTCGGAGACGCCGCCCCAACTCGACGTTCTGGCCGCCGAGGTCGAGTTGAGTCCGTTTCATTTTCATCGTTTGTTCAAAGCTGAAACGGGCCTGACGCCCAAGGCCTATTGCTCGGCCTACCGCGCCCGCAAGCTGCGCGAGGAGTTGAGCGTCCCAAAAGCCTCTATCACGAACGCCATCTATGATGCCGGCTTCAATTCCAACAGCCGCTTCTATGAAACATCCGAGCAACTATTGGGCATGCGCGCCCGGGACTACCGGGCGGGCGGTGTAGGAGCGGTCATCCGTTTCGCGGTGGGACAATGTTCACTAGGCGCCATTCTGGTCGCGCAGAGTCAGATCGGTATTTGCGCCATTCTGTTGGACGATGACCCGGACGCTCTGGTGCGCGGTCTGCAGGACCAGTTTCCCAAGGCGCAGCTCATTGGTTGTGACGGTGAGTTCGAGCAATTGGTGGCCCAGGTTGTAGGTTTCATCGAAGCGCCGGAAATCGGCCTGAATCTTCCGCTGGATGTGCAGGGCACGGCCTTCCAGGAGCGTGTCTGGCTGGCGCTGCGTGAAATTCCCCCGGGCACAACCGCGAGCTACACGGAGGTAGCCGAGCGCATCGGGTCGCCAAAAGCGGTGCGTGCCGTCGCGCAGGCCTGCGGCGCGAACCACCTGGCCGTGGCTATTCCCTGCCATCGCGTGGTACGGCGCAATGGCGACATTGCCGGCTATCGCTGGGGCGTGGATCGCAAGCGCGAACTGCTGCGCCGCGAAGCCAAGAGCTGAGGATAATCTTCAAATGACCGCATGCTACACGAATATTGAACGATTGGATTGGGTTGGCATTTCCACGCAACTGGACATCGAAGGTTACACCGTGTTGCCGCGGGTACGGCACGCGAACTTGAGCGGTTCAACCACTGCTTGAAGACCAGCTTTGTCGTTCCCCTGGCGGTGACGCTAAACCATCCGGCACCGACAGCTGATTAATCATATAGCCCGGTATTTGAATGACGCCACAAGCTGATGGCGAAGTGCAACGTCTTTGTAAATTCAAACGTCAGCGCTAAACCCTGTGGCCGCTTCCGCAGCACGGCGCAACTGGGCCGGTACAGAGATTCCTTGGTGGTCCACGCGAGGGGTGTAAGGATTTTCCAGCCTCTTCGCCTCATCTTCAGTCAAAGTGATGGAGAGCGCCGCTATCGCGTCATCAATATGCTTGGTTTGGAGCGCCCCTACAATCGGTGCGGCGACTACGCGATTGCGGCGGAGCCATGCAAGCGCTATCTGTGCCTGGTTTACGCCGCGTTCCGCCGCGATAGCGCCGACTACTTCTACGATTTTCTGATCGCTTGCCGCTGTGATCGAGTTTTGCTCGGCGCCCGTCGGTTCGGTTTTTGACCGCTCGGTGGTTTGGCCCCATGGGCGGGCAAGACGGCCGCGCGCAAGCGGGCTGTAGACCATGGTTTGCACGCCTTGATCAGCGCAAAGCGGCAGCATTTCTCGCTCTTCCTCCCGAGCGAGCAAGTTGTAATTGTCCTGCATGGAGATGAAACGCGCCCAACCGTTTTTTTCCTGCAAATGCAGCGCCTTACTGAACTCCCAGCCCATCATCGAAGAGGCCCCGATGTACCGCACCTTGCCCATCTTCACCAAGTCATGCAGCGCCTCAAGTGTTTCTTCCCAAGGCGTCAGTTGATCGCGACGATGAATTTGATACAAATCTATATAATCTGTCCCCAACCGGCGCAGGCTGTGATCCACCTCAGTCATTATCGCCTTACGTGACAAGCCGAGAGCATTGGGACCATTACGCGTGGGCGCGGACAGCTTGGTGGCGATGACCATCGCGTCACGGTTAGCGAAATCCTTTAGGGCCCTGCCCAGGAATTCCTCGCTTGATCCTGTCGAATACATATTGGCAGTGTCGAAAAAATTGATGCCTGCTTCGACAGCATGCCGTATCAGGACGCGGCTTGCGTCTTCGCAGAGGGACCATGCCGGATGCCCCTGTGCCGGGTGGCCGAAACCCATACAGCCGATGCAGATGGGGGATACGTCCAAACCAGAATTGCCGAGTTTTTTGTATTGCATGATTGTGTGCCTTCCGTTGAAAATGAGAGTGCTCTCCGTTTTTAGCGGAGATGTCTCCGTTTAGTCAAGAGGAAAGTTAAAAGTGAACGAAAAACTACGTTCTGACGCGCGTGTCAATCGTGACCGTATTCTTGAAGTGGCGCGGGACATGCTGACTACCGATCCAGAGGTCTCTATGAACTCCGTCGCCAAGATGGCAGGCGTTGGACCGGGCACGCTTTATCGCCACTTCCCGAGCCGGGAAGCCCTGGTATTGGGTGTGTATAAAAACGAGATTGACGCTCAAGTCCAACTCGCACCGGCGTTGCTGGCCAAACATAGACCACTCATGGCGTTTCGTCTGTGGTGCTACCGGCTCGCTAAACTAGGGAGGGTTAAACATGCGATCGCGGCGTCGCTTCACGCGACGCTTTCAGACAAAGATTCCCAGGACGCCTACCTGCCGATGCTTGACGCAGTTCAAAAGCTGATGTTAGCTTGCGAAGCCTCTGGCGAGATTTTGCCAGGAAACAACGCGGCTGACATATTGGTCCTTCTGTCTTGCCTATGGCGCATTCCACCCACCGATGATGGCGAAGCACAGGCGAATAGAGTCCTCACACTCACCTTCCGCGCCATGGGCGCAGAACAGTAACGAGAAATAAACACTTGGCGTCGCCGCAGCGCCAAGGAAGGGTGCTACCTCCTGCCGTGGCGTGATTCAGCGAATTTTGGTGCTAGAGTTAGGGTTAAATTTAGAATGATCGGTATCTTGACTGAGTAGCCTACGGGCACTGTCACGCTGTTGCCGGGCCTGAACCAACGAAACTGCAGGGTAGGCTCCAAATGCCAGTTTCTTTTTTTTTGCCCGCGTAGCGATATTTAAGATGCCAGAGTTTTGAACCATTGGGTTTGACGAGGAGGTAGAGGCCCTGAGTATCACTCAACTTATAGACTGTTGATCGGAGCTTGGCATAACGAAGGGTGATATGGGTGAGTGACATTTGGGACTTTGTGAAAATCGAACCGGTCAAGGCCCCCAATAAAGCTCCCAAATGATGTGGCAGTCAATAGAACAATACGGAACTGAGTGGCACCGTATTAGAATCTAATCTATTGATTTTGAAGCTTTCATGGATTTCAGCAGACATCCACAGAACAGAAATTGGCTCCTCTGACTGGACTCGAACCAGTGACATACGGATTAACAGTCCGCCGTTCTACCGACTGAACTACAGAGGAATCGTTTGAACGGGGCGAATCATATCCGGCCCCTCCAAAGGTGTCAATGCAAAATAAAAACTTGCAGCGTGATTGCCTAACCCTTAGCCAAATTGTTCATCATTGGCGCTGTAAAAGGGGGTTTTAGGGCGCTTAGACGGCTGTTTTAGTTTTCCGGCGCGGCTAAATCGCCGGGAGAGGCTGTCGGAGAGGAACGCTGCGCGTTAAGCCGCGCCAACGGATCCTGGCGGTAAAACTGTACAAAGCAGCGATAAAGTTCAGGAAACCTGTCGGAAAACAATTCCGTCGAACTGAAAAAATACTCCGACAGCACGGCAAAACATTCCGCCGGATCGCTGGCGGCATAAGCATCCATACTGGCCGCGTCTTCTCCCACCAAATCCACTTCGTCCTGCAAATCCTCCATTGCCGAGCGCAGGAGATTTTCCCAGCGGGCCACCTCACGCAGGGGGATCAGCGGCATACCGTTCACCACGCCGGTATTGCGTCCATCCAGCTTATGCGCGGTTTCATGGATAATCAGGTTGAAGCCGGAAAGATCGAACGAATCCTGAATTTCCTGCCAATTAAGCACTATCGGCCCCTGATCCCAACTTTGGCCGGAATGCACCATCTCGCCGCGGTGCACCAGTCCCGCGTCGTCTTGCCACTCATCGTTAACCACAAAGGGCGATGGATAAATCAGTATTTCATGAAAACCATCCAGCCAGTCCAGCCCCAACCCCAACACCGGCAACGAAAACAGCAGGGCAATTCGCGCCTCCATAACATCATTGAGCACCAGCCCCTGCAGGAGGACCAGCTTTTTTTGCTCCAAGAATTTGTCGGCCAGCAGGACCAGGCGATGCCGCTCTTCAGCAGACAAAGGCGAGAATAACGGGATCGCCAAGGCCTCTTGCCATAAGGCAAGCGTCTCCGGCGAGGGGGCAGAGCTTTTCCAAGGCCATTTCATCATCTACTTGCTCGATAAGTCGTCACTTGAATCGTCAGGCGCGGTTAAACACTATTAAAATGCCGCAAAACAGGGCATGATAGCAACCGCTAAAAAGGAGAGATGCCGGAGCGGCTGAACGGGACGGTCTCGAAAACCGTTGAAGGAGTAATCCTTCCGAGGGTTCAAATCCCTCTCTCTCCGCCACTATTCAAGCACTTATCCCCTTTGTTTTTTGTGACGAAAAGCCCGCGGAACGATTGTTTGTCCTTGTTTCCCCACTCATAATCTCACTTCACAAGCATATCAAACAGCAGCGGCGGCGAAGGCGCGCTACAGGACGAAAGCTAGGGGCAGGTGTAAGATATCCATCTATCCTTGCGTGAATCGATAAGCGTGAATTTTTTATCCGAAACACGTTGAGCCAGATAACCTTCTGTTGTAACGGCGGAGGGAATATAAAGGGAGCGATCGGCGGACTGAAGCGTTCCGCTTTCAACCTTTTCCTGCGGCATAGCTACCGAAAACGAATTGTATCTGTCCTCAATCAATGCGCTGGTAGCCCCCAGCGGCTGGCCTGCCAGACTTTTTATATCCCCTTGGCATTGCACCCCCCGATAATGTGGCGAACAGCCGGAAATCAGCAATAAAATCGCCGGAGCTGATATCCATAACCGGTTCATAAGCTCATTTCTTCCTTAGACGGATTAGAGGATTGATTAAATATCTTGATTAATGAAGCAATTATAGTCCGTTTTTTTTAAAGTGTGCCGCGCTTAAGCGAAACGCTGCGGCACGGTGCGGTTGGATGTACATAAATGATAGCCTTCCCTTGGCGGCATCGGCCTACCCTGCGCCGGGCCATAATTTTATCCGCTGGATCAGTCGGCTATACTTTTACCGCCAAAGAACCCTTCACAGGCTGGGCAACCGTGTTTATACTGTATAAAAAATCAGTATTAAGGTGTTTGACCATGGGCTTCCCTTCTCCGGCACAGGATTACATTGATAGCAGGATCAGCCTGGACAAAACCTGTATTCTCCGTCCAGCCTCGACCTATCTGGTGCGGGTAGAGAAGGGCTGCATGGCGGTGGGCATTTTGCACGGCGCGATCCTGGTGGTGGATGCGGCGGTAAAAGCGGCCCATGGCAGTATCGTTGTTGCGGTGATCGACGGGGCTTATGTGATTCGGCGCCTGCGTTTGTTTCCGTTGCCCGCATTGGAAAGCCTGGGAAAACGCGGCGAAATCACCACCATCGATCTGGAGGAGGGAGAGCTGGTGATTTTCGGGGTGGTCACTTTTGCCATAAACGATCTGCAGGAGGTAAAAGAAGAAGAGAATCCGTGTTTATGATATGCGTCCGGCATCAGATAAATTTACATAGACTGAAAGACATTGATTTTGATAATATATTGCACCCTTGTTGAAGTTGGGCCATGTAAATCCTTCACATGTCTTCGCTGGCTGTTTTAGCAACAGCGAATTTCATCCAATATATTCGCTTTCGCAGCGTGCTATTTAATCGGTAAACATATGAATGTTAAAACTGATACTTGGGGATTCGCCAATGCTGTTTAATCTCCCAAGCAAAAAGCTCACGCGCCTGGCCTCATTAATATCTCTTAGCGTTGCGCTGATGCTCGTGGGCATTAAAATCTGGGCATGGCTGCTTACCGGTTCCATTTCCATGCTGACTTCCGCGGCGGACGGTTTGGTTGACGTGATGGCATCCATCGTCACCCTGGCGGGGGTTTATTATGCGCAGCGCCCGGCGGACAAGGGGCACCGCTACGGCCACGGCAAAGCTGAGGCGGTGGCGGCCTTTGTCCAGGCGCTGCTGCTTGCCGGGGCCGGGCTGGTGCTGGGTATTGAATCCGTGGGACGCCTGATCCATCCTCAGCCGCTTTCGCAGCAAGGCCTGGGTATCTGGGTCATAGTCGGCAGTACTTTCTGCGCCGGCGTACTGGTGACCATGCAGACGTTTGTGGTCAAGAGGACCGGTTCCACCGCCATAGCCGCCGATCGCGCGCATTATGTCACCGATATCGCCGTCAATATCGCCGTGCTGGCGGCGCTGGTTCTGGACGGCTTGTTCGGCTGGGCGCGCTCCGATGCGGCGGGGGCACTTGGCATTTCCTGCTATATGCTATGGAATGCCCGCGGCATGGTGCTCTCCGCGCTTATCCAGCTTTTGGATCAGGAACTGGACGTGAAGGACCGGCGGCGCATTCGGGCTGCCGCCCTGAGCTGCGAGGGGGTGCAGGGTGTCCATGATATCCGAACCCGTAACGGCGGCGATCGGGTGTTTGTTGAATTACATGTGGAAGTGGACGGCCAGCTTACCGTCGACGTGGGCCATGAAATCGGCGATGCCGCTGAAGCGGCGGTGAGAAAACTTTTCCCGGCGGCGGAAGTTTCAGCCCACCTTGAACCGGCGGGTATTGACGATGAACGTCTCGACAATCTGGTGAAGTGAAACCCCACCCCCGGTCTTCAGGCAAAAAAAACACCCACACAAAACAAAAGTGGGTGTCCAACATCACATTACCCCGCTCTGGAGCGAGAGGGGTAATGGCAAAATAACATCTGGCCTTCAATGCATCAAATCATAATGATTAATTATTATGTCAATAATATTCATATATATTATAAGTTTACACAACCTTTCAAGACTTTACCAAACCTTAGCATATCAACGGCAGCTTTCCGTCATTCACAATTGCTAATGAAAAAGTCATGGTTTTGTTCAGGCTTTTATATCCGCAAAGCTTCGCTATCGACTAAAATTCAGATAAAGCCCGGGGCAAAGGAATGCCGCGTGTTTACCGCTTTCAATGAGGGTGAAACACAGGGATGGTATTGATTTGCAATACACTTTTACGTATAGGTAAGGATTTCGTTAAACCTGACAAAAGATGCGTAAATGGTCTTGCATAATGGTCAGGGAAGGTCTGTTATGAAAGCATCGGCATGTATTAATAGGTGAGAGTCTTAATAGGTAAATTATGATGAAAAAAGTTCTGATTCTTTTATTTTCCCTTAGCCTGGTTATGCCGGTAGCCGGTTTTGCCGCGCCCGGCTGGCACGGCGGTCATTATCCTTATCATTACGGCCCCCATGGCTGGATAGGTGGCCGGCCTCACTATGGCGAAAGGTTTGGTTTTTTGCCTGGGGTGGCGGCGACCATCTTAGCAGCGGGTCTGACCTATTATGTGTTGGACGGGGTTTATTATCAACGCCAGAACAATGAGTATGTGGTAGTCAATCCACCGGCCGTAGTGCCCGCGCCGCAGGCTTATGTTTCCGGACCCGGCAATATGACGGTATTGGATATGAATGGCGAAAGATATTATGTCAATCAAGGACATTATTATCGTCGCGATATTAACGGCCAATATCTCGAAGTGCCCAGACCAGCCGGTCTTTAAAGCCACTTTATCCACAATGCCTGCTCAACGCAGGCATTTTTTTTAGCCATGCTAACGCCATTCATTATCAATATACTTAATACGCTAATGAATAAATAATAATAAGTTATTGACTGATTGTTGGTTTTTGCCGATTATTTCCGCTATCTTGCAATAATGGTTAATAAATCACGATAATCAAAGGGTTAAATTATTTAATTGAATATTGCAGTTAAAGCTTAGATTCTTGAGTGTATTAAAATATATATTCTTCAATGCGTTATAAATTAATCTATGAATGTAAATGACGCAAGGTGATAGATGTTTGGCTGGTTTTTCGTTTTTAAATGAGAATTAGGTTGAGAATCACTTTGGCAATAATAAGAATCATGTTCTAGGATAAAAACGTTGAGAGGCATAACATCACGCTTCTTCAATGTCTTGGCAAAAGACCTGGTGAAATATCAATTTATTGATTTCGACATTCACGTTTGGAGGTTTACATGGCAGATCAACGTAAAGGTTCTGGTAATTTTGCGGACGATAAACAAAAAGCATCTGAAGCGGGTAAAAAAGGCGGCCAGCACAGCGGCAGCGGGGGTTTTAAAAACAACCCGGAAAAGGCGTCAGAAGCCGGTAAAAAAGGCGGTAAAAGCAGCAATAGCGGCAACCACTCTTAATTGATGGTTCCACCCGATAAACTGTCGTGACCTGTCACGACAGTTATTCAGTTCTCACCCGCGCTTCGCTCCCCCGCGATCTCTGTATCGGGCATTTGTTGTATACTCAGTTTTTTAGCCGGCGTGATGCATATGCATACATTGCCTCGTGCCGGCGCCGGCTCTACCAGGGGGAAGCCGAGATGGATAATGATCCGCACTATCTAGCACTGCTCGAACGCATTAAAGTATTGGAGGCCCGCGAACGGCAGTTAACCGTAACGTCCCATGCCTACCAGGTAGTGATCACCACTATTTTGGGTAATCTGGATGCTGAAACACGCGGCCGTATTATCAGCATGGTGGATGAAGCGCATGAAATTGCCTATTCACAGGCGGTCAACCGCAGCGACAAGAATCTGTCGGAAATTATCAAAGGCGCTGATGAAATCGTGCAGCGAATGTTTAATTATGCCCAGGGCGGGTCTCACTCCGACCTGTCGTAACCTCATCATCCCGGGGCGGCATACGCTTGGGTTAGTGATGGTCCTTATCTCAAGCATACTCCTTTGCCTTCACCGTGCCTGGCAAGTCCGGTGACCCCGTTATTTCCCCGTCAGCCTGCCGCTTTAGCTCCGCGCATCCCTTCTTCGTTCCGCTCGCTGCGACTCCGCTGTGCCTTTAGGCGGATCGGTCTGATTTTTGCAAAGCCCATAATAGGTAATAATAGGGTGCTGGCTGCATGGCCTGATGTGGATTTTTACAATAGGGAAGAACAATGAACAAGTATGCGGTGATTATAACCGGCGCAGTGATGTTATTGGCCGGCTGCGATAAACCCTCGCCGCCCTCGGCGGACAATCAGGCCTGGATGGCGGAAGGGAAAACCATGGGCACGTTTTATCGGGTTACGTTGGCTTCGCCGCCGGCGGACGCGCTGGTGGGATTGAAGGAGCAGATAAGCCAGGTGTTGGAACAGGACAATCATGAATTGTCTACTTACCGACAGGATTCGGTGTTGTCGCGGTTTAATCACTATAATGGTACCGCGCCGCAGCCGATTTCCGCCGCTATGGCCGACCTGATAGCCACCGCGCTGCGCATTGGCGCCAAAACCGGCGGGGCAATGGATATCACCGTGGGTCCCTTGGTTAATCTTTGGGGGTTCGGGCCGGATAAACAGCCGGTGTTGATGCCGACCCAGGCCCAGATCGACAGCGCGCGGGCGCGGGTGGGGCTGCATCATCTCCGTCTGACCGAAGAGGTAAGCGGACAATGGCTGCAAAAAGATTTGCCGGACCTGTACGTTGACCTTTCAACGCTGGGTGAGGGATATGCCACCGATCATCTCGCGGCTTTGATGGAACGCCGGGGCATCACCCGCTATCTGGTCTCGGTGGGCGGGGCGGTAATTTCCCGGGGGCTGTCGCCACAGGATAAACCCTGGCGGGTGGCCATTCAAAAGCCCACCGATCGCGAGGTGGATGCACAGGCCGTTGTGGATTTACAGGGGCACGGCATCAGCACCTCGGGCAGTTATCGTAATTACTATGAATTACAGGGTAAACGGTTGTCCCATATTATCGATCCCGCCACCGGGAGGCCCATTGATCATAAATTGGTGTCCGCGACCGTTATCGCCACCACCGCGATGGAGGCCGATGGCTGGGATACAGGCCTGATGGTGCTTGGCACTGAAAAGGCAAAGGCACTGGCGGAACAGCAGGGATTGGCGGTGTATCTCATCACTAAAACCGAGACGGGATTTGAGACCTGGATGTCGCCGCAATTCAGGCCATTTATTATTCAGGCAACGGATACGCAGCCGGAGAAGCGTTGAATTGTCGCCGGATCGACGTTACCCGGCCGGCGTTGCGTTAGGCTATGGTTCTTAAGGCGAATCAAGCGGATGTTGTGATGCGGGATGCCGCCATAGCGGACGCCTTGGTGTTCGGAGCATGCGGTATTAGACAATAAACAGGAGAAAATCATGAGAAAAAGCATGGTCGGATCGTTAATGGCTATCTTGTTCCCCCTGGTGGCGCAGGTCGCCGTGGCCGACGATAACATGGCCGGCATGAAGATGGATAACGCGCAGGGATTAAGTCCCGCCAGCCAGTCTTATATGAATTCAATGAAAGACATGCACGCTAAGATGGCTGAGGGGGTGAAAGCAAGCGATCCGGACGTTGCCTTCGCCCAGGGCATGATTCCTCATCATCAGGGCGCTATTGAAATGGCGCAAACCGAATTGCAATACGGTAAAGATCCTCATATGCGGCAGTTGGCGGAGAATGTGATTAAAGCGCAGAAAGGGGAGATCAAGACCATGCGGGACTGGCTGGCGGCACATCCAAAGGCGGCGGACTGACGAGACGTACAGCCGGCTTGCAATTCGTCCCCAGGTTTGGTAACTCTAGAGTACCCAGGTGTTATCGGGGAGCCTTTTGGACTAACCACCTAATCTGACAAATAAGCGAGGCGTTTATGAGTAGAGGTAAGGATAAGTCAGCCAAGAAGAAGCCGGAGAAAACACTGAAGGAAAAACGGGCAGATAAAAAGAGCAAAAAGGGGCTTGAAATATAGTCTGATTTTTTTGCTGCCCAAACCCCGCCATGCGGGGTTTTTTTGGCCCGACAGGCCGCCGTCGTACTGAACGTGGCGCTTTCACTCAACTCAAGACCCGCGTTCGCGGCGCCTTTCTTGCTCCGCCAAAGGCCATGATTGTGTCTCTTTTACCCATAAAGTCGTTATACTGTACCGACAGTTGAAAAGGAGGCTTGAAGCCATGAATGACGACGTATTTGAATTTGATATTGATGCCGAATTGGCCGTAGCGGAAGAAAACGCCAGAAAAAAAGCGCAGGCAATACCGGAACCGCCGGCAGAAGAAGAGGATTGTGAAGGCTGCAAGATTTAACCTTTGCCCACCGGAGACATTAATATCACCAGATAAAAGCGCTCTTGACCTTGGGTAGCCGATCATATCTAGGCAACACAAAAAGGCCCGCTAAAAACGCGGGCGAATAATTGCTTAAGTTACACCAGGGAAATTGGAGATATCAGGGTATACTACGCCAAATTTTCAGAATTACTATAGGACCTCGTGAGGTTTGTGCTGTTTTATATCATTAATTTTTAATAATTTCTTGCTTGATCAAAACACAAAACTGAACAATTCTGGTTAGCTGATTGATTATGTTGATTTATAATATGATTGCCGTAAAAAGCTAAAGAGGATCAATCAAAAAACTATATAACTAAAGTAAATAACATAAGTTATTTACTTTTTAGATCATTTGAAACGAAGCGGGTGAGTTAAGTTAAGGGGTAATGAAGGATCATTACGGCACAGTTGAGGCGTCACGCCAAAATATTTTTTGAACAAGGTAGTAAATTGAGATTGTGAATTAAATCCATAATCCAGCGCTATGTCAATTATACGGTGATCGGTATTGCGCAAACGCAGCACGGCCTCGGTCAGTTTACGTTCCCGTATATAGCGGCCAACGGCGATACCGGTGGTGGCACGGAACACGCTTTGCATATGCCAGACCGAATAGCCGGACCGTTCCGCCAATTCCGGCAGGGCTATATCGCGGTCCAGATGAACCTCTATCCAGCCGGCGAGGGCCGCCGCCAGAGGTTCATTGGGTTTAAGTTCGCGCATATCGGCACTTTCCGCTATAGCGGCTACTGAAGAGAGAGACGTTCATTCTAAAGGTCATCCCCTCAGGAGCAAGTTAAAACATCGTCTTTTTCAGCGGCATCACGAACTCACCGTGGGAAATATCCCCCGCCGGGCAGGGGAGTGATTTACGACAACGGCGCAGCCGCCAGCCCTATAATGTCGCGCCTGTGCCTTCCGGGGTCAGACATCCCCTTTGTTGTCTTCTTCCACTGCGTCGTAGATGCGTTGCATAATATCGGGAAAGGCGGATTGCACCCGGCTCCAACTGGGAATAAAGGGCTTATCGTTGGGCCGTTCGATAAACGCCTGTCCCGCATCCAGAATACATTGCATGAATAATTCCACCGCCGCTTCCTCGCTGTGCTGATCAAACTTGAGCCCGTTCATAATGGCATCATGGTGATAGAATTCCAGAATATCGAGAGCATTGCGGTAATAGGTGGCTTTTAGCACCCGGAATGAATCGCTGGTGAGATTGACCCCCATGGTGGCCAGCTTACGGTACAGCGACTGTATAATATCGTTGCTCATGCGTTTTAACCCGCCCGAGCCATCCTCTTCCGCCAGGGGCTGGTGTTTATGGTCGTAGTTATCGGCGATTTCAACCTGGCAAATATGGTTCGGTGAATAGTTGCGATAGATCTCCGACAGCAGGCCGATTTCCAATCCCCAGTCGCCGGGAATTTTCATGTCATGCATAACCCTGGTACGCATGGCAAACTCACCTGACAAGGGATAACGAAAACTATTGAGATAATCGAGATAGGGCGACTGGCCGTAGACATTCTCCAGGGAACGCAATAACGGACCCACCAGCAGCCTTACCACCCGGCCGTTCATTTTGCCGTTGGCCACCCGTGCATAGAATCCTTTACAGAATTCATAGCTGAATTTGGGATGCACGACCGGATAAAGCAAACGGGCCAGCATGCCCCGTTCGTAGGTGACTATATCGCAATCGTGCAATGCCACCGCCAGGGTACGATCCGAGGCCAGAGTGTAGCCGGTGCAAAACCAGACGTTCCTGCCTTTTCCCGGTTCGGTGGGAGAAAGGCCCTCTTTTTCAAGCTCGGCGTCAATGGCTTTTAAACGCGGGCCGTCATTCCACAGGATGCGATGATGCTGAGGCAACCGGGAAAAAAATTCACGGGCATAGAGGAACTGATCGCGGTCGGCGCGATCGAGCCCGATAACTATTTCTTCCAGATAGGGTACTTTTGCGATCTCATCGATAATGTTGGCCAAAGCCGGACCTTCCAGCTCTGAAAACAGCGAGGGGAGTATCAATCCCATTTTGCGTTTTTTGGAAAATCCAATCAGTTCGGTTTCCAACTCGGTGACGTTGCGATCCGATAGATTATGAAAATTTGCAATGATCCCATTTTGATGAAAATCACTCATAAATATTCTCCCCAATCATAAAAATTTCTTTTGAATTATTGTCAATCACTCCAATCCGTCTGAAGTGATAAAATGTTCCAATCCTTCGCTCCAGCCTTCGGGACCATAGGCAGCGGTTCTGTAGACATTTTTTTGTGATGGGCCGAGATCCAGCGGGGTTTTGCTGTAACCGCGGATAATAACCGCATAGTCCACCGCCTGCAGCATCAAGACGTCATTAGGGCCGTCTCCCAAACCCAATGATTGCCATGGGCGTCCGTCATTCCGGCGAAACAGACTCAATAGCCAGCGTACCGCGGCGCCTTTGTTGCTGCCTTTTGACAACACGTGGTAAAAGCGTCCGCCTTGAATCAGCGCCAGGGACCGGGCTTCAAGCTCCTGGACGAATTCGGTCATCCTTTCGTCACTATCGCGCCAGATCAACGCTTCCGAGGCCTGGCGCTGTTGAGCCAGGAGCGCATCGTGGGGAGCCAGACCGGTCCATTCTCCAATCAATTGTTCATTAACGTCGCCGAAGCCAAAAAATTTAAATCCATGGGATCGGCGCAGCGTTTCCAGCGCCTCCCTGATGGCGGCATAATCCTGCCCCAATAGGGTGGTTACCGGTTCGTCGGGCTGTTGCCCTTGTCCTAAGGCGCCGGCATGCAGCAGAGCGCCGTTTTCAGCGATAAAAGGCGCGCCTTCCAGGCCCATGCCTGTTTGCAGCGTTTTTATTTCCGCCGAGGTCTTGCTTGAGCAGATAACCACCGGGATGTGGTGGGCCTTGAGTTTTTCCAGCCAGCCCGCGGCGGCTTGCCAGCTATAGGTATGATGGTCAAGCAACGAACCATCCAAATCGGTCACGACTAATAAGGGATCTTTTAAGCTGGGCATTTTGAGTCCGCCTTGTCCGTCAATAGTGACAATCTTTCTGTCACCTCTATTACTCATGAGTATATACGATGCTTCGCTATACTATGGGAGATTATGCCGGGCCGGTCACGTTTCTTGCCTGACGCTTGGAAAATACTGTATTTTAGCTAATTAATATTGGGAAAAATCCTAATTATAAATTGCCTGAGCGTTATGTTTATCCAGGACGATAACCGGAAAAAATCAGAATGGTGGGAATGTTATACATTGATATACATGTATTTTATTTTCTTTCCGCCAGGTTGATTCCCGTTTGCCGCTCCGGTGGTAGCCTTAAACGATTCAGTAGCTGGCGTAATCAAACTTGCCAATCCCTCTTGGCTGATTATTATTAAAAAGCAATCTGATTTCCCTGTGTAACGAACTTTAAAATCATCCCGCACGGCGGGCAGTTTCCCCGGAGCTTTTTGCCGGGGATTTTTTTGCCCAGGGCGTGGTTGCCTGGCGCAAGCGGGCATAGGTGACCGCTAACGGTTAACTTCCGTGACGGTATAGTTGCGGATGTCCAGATGGTAGGCTTCGGCCAACGCGCCATAGTTGTTATAACGTTTACCTTCAGCCGTCACCATATGGGCGTGATCGTTGCTTTGATGTTCATGCACATCATGGCCGGCGGCCTCTCTTACCGCTTTAAGCAATGAATCCACATCAATGCTGATTTCCCGCTGCAAATGTTGGTTATACTCTTTCGCGAAAGGCATGGTATTTTCCTCATCTTAGCTGTCATTTTTGCCTATTGTTCCCTTTATTAAGTATAGCGCCTAGGCTCGCGGGCGCATGACCGCTGCGCGTGAGATCTCCGTTTTGCCAAAAAGCGGGAATTTACAGGTATAAAGCCATCACCGGCTGACCGCTCGGGGCCTTTTGTACTAAACTATTAGCTTGGCATATTATGAGGTAAGTCATGAAATTACATGATCGGGTGTCGGTCAAAACCGACGGCGGACCGCGCAGAAAAGGAACCATCCTGGCCATTGAAGAGTTCAGCGAGGGGACCATGTATCTTGTGGCGTTGGATGATTATCCCACCGGGATCTGGTTTTTCAATGAAACCAGCCATCCAGATGGCATTTTTGTGGAGCAGCTGGCAGGCGATGCCTGAACGGATTCCCCTGCGCCCTGATCACCAGGGCAAAGAGGTGGAAAGACAACGGGCCGGTATCATGTTAAACAGGATACCGGTTTTTTCAGTTCCCTTCGGCCAGCGGTAGTCATGGCGCACTCTATCGCACATTGACATAGATGCCGCTGGTGACGGTATCGGTTAACCTGACCACGTGATAGATGACCTGTTTGTTATGCGTCTTGATTTTCCGTTTGATATTGCCTTTATGGGAAGAGACCGTTTTGGCTTTGATTTGCATACTGTCGGAAATCTGGATGGTATCGTGGCCGGACATCCACATCCGCAACATATTTGACTCGGTTTGACTTAAACGGACCGGGTTGAGATCCAGCGGGGATTTATGGGAATTGTCCGCCGCTTTGTTCTTGCTGCAGCCCAGGATCAGCGAGTTCAGCGTCTCGGGTTTGATGGACTTGGAGGTGATAATCAAGTTCTTGCGCACAAAAAGAAAATCTTCAAAATGAATATTGGTCATGGCCATAAAGATGAAAAACAGCGTGTCGGGATGCTGGGTGATGACCCTTTTGATCTTTTCCGTGGCGTCAGGCTCGTTAATAAAACACTCTTCGTTAACAAAAACCACATCGGGCTTGATACGAGCACATTTGCTTTGCAACTGGCTGAAGTCGTTTACCGTGTTGATATTTCGCTTTTTTACGCCGGTATCGGTTAGAAAACCCGTTAGACCGAGGCGGGTATAGCTGCATGAATCCATGATGATCGTTGGCATAGCGCACCCTCATTTAAATTCGTTTATCTGTTTTAATCAACGATAAAATGCTTCTCTCTGGCCTGAAAATTTCATAAAGCGTCACAGTTAGCCAATGTTTTATCAACAATCTATAAGCGAGTTCAACGACATTTTTTTGGGATCAGTCTCCCAAAAGAAGATCTATAAATTTGACTTAAGTCTGAAGTGGGCGCTTTTAGAAACTTACCCTTTTGCTACCTCTACATGACGGCAGGGGGGTCGAGAAAATTATCAAGCCGTGCGCGCTTTCATGTAAAGGCAAGCAGATTTTATACGCAATCATATTATAAAATTATCTAACTAAACATAAGAAAAATTCACCTTTTTTGGATGGGCTTTTCTTTACATATCTGTCCAACGGAAATCGCTTGTAACGCTTTTGACAGGATGTTTTTTTTTAAATTTATCAATTTATTAATGAAGAATGCATATCAAACGGTATTGATAATCATTTACCATTGCTCAATAAACATCCACATAGGCTAATTATTACGCAGATATGTAAATAAAATGACAAAATTTTAAACATTTTTTTCCTTTTAAAGCGTGGATAGCATACAAATCATCTGTGCTAAGTGGCACAAACTGTGTGGACTTATCGGAATTATTGAAGTATCCGGACGGCTTAAAAGGTGAAGGGCGGGGATTTATGACATACCCTACATTATTGTCTATACTAACTAATGTCTTTAGCCGTCCGAGGGATAGGCGGGATAGAAAGCGGTTTCAAAGCTGGCTTCGCGTCATGACGGCGCTGTTTCAAGGAGAATGACGATTATCAGAATTCACTCCCTTATCATGTGTACTCCTTTGTTACCCGCTTACCTTTTCACCTATCTCCGTCGGGCTGTTTGCGTAAAACGATAGCGCGCCAATAATTAATCTGCGAAGCGCCTACAGCGCTGCGCGCTTATCCAGCGAGGTGCACCAGCGCTGTCCGCTTGTTCGCGAGGCGTTTGGCACGCTGTTCGCTTGCGGTTTTAAACGAGGATAAAAGGTATGACTGACAGTGAACCATTACCCCCGATCCCCCTGAAATCATTTGCGCTATTTTTTGATTTGGACGGCACGCTCGCCGGTATCGAAAAACGGCCTGAGTGGGTGTCCATTCCCAACGATATCAAGCAGGCATTAATGGAACTTCTCTCTTTAACGGGCGGGGCCGTAGCGCTGGTCTCCGGCCGCGCCTTGGAAGAGCTGGATGCGCTGTGCGCGCCGCTGAAGTGTCCCGCCGCGGGAGTGCACGGCGCTGAACGGCGGGATGCACGGGGGCATATCCATCGGACCGAATTATCGCCGGCGTTAATGGCAACGCTCGGTACGGAACTTAACGTGGCCATTGCCGCCTATCCCGGGTGCCATGTGGAAGGAAAAGGCATGGCATATGCGTTGCACTATCGGCAGGCTGAGGCTTATGCCGATGAGATACTGGCTCTGGCTGAAACCTTTACCCAACGCTACCCGGAACTGGCCTTGCAGCCGGGAAAATGCGTGGTCGAACTTAAACCCCGTGGTGTAGATAAAGGCGCCGCCATTCACGCTTTTATGCACGAAGCGCCTTTTGCCGGCCGAACACCGCTTTTTATCGGCGACGATCTCACTGACGAAGCCGGTTTTTCGCAGGTTAACGCCCTTGACGGCGTTTCCATCAAGGTAGGGCCAGGAGAAACCACCGCGCGATATCATTTGGATGATGTTGGCCAAGTCCATCAATGGCTGTTGTCATTGGCAAAACAACAAGAGAGTCAATCTATTAAAACCATCATCTCGGTTGGGGAGGATTTATGAGTCGCTTAGTGGTCGTTTCAAATCGCATTGCCGCCATGGAAGGCAAAAAAGAAAGTGCGGGCGGACTTGCTGTTGGCATTATGGATTCATTAAAGGACGCCGGCGGTTTGTGGTTCGGCTGGAATGGGAATATCAGCGAGGAGGAACTCCCGCTGGAACATCATCAACAGGATAATATCTCGTTTGCCGCTTTTAGTCTCAAGCAGAGTGAATACGATCAGTATTATTTGAATTTCTCCAATACGGTGATTTGGCCTGCTTTCCATTACCGTCTCGATCTGGTGCAATATCAGCGGGAGGATTACGATGGTTATTGCCATGTTAATGAAAAATTGGCAAGACGTTTAAAACCTTTGGTTAAAAAAGATGATATCTTATGGATCCATGATTATCATTTATTACCCTTTGCCGCCGCGTGCCGCAAATTAGGCATGACCAATCGTATCGGCTTTTTCCTGCACATCCCTTTTCCAACCTCGGAAATATTCAATGCGCTGCCGCCGCGTAAAGAATTACTCGAAATGTTATGCGAATATGACCTGATTGGTTTCCAGGCCGAAACCGATCGTTTGGCATTTATTGAAAATTTATCGTTAGTGACCGACGTGGAAGAACTTGGGGAAGATCAATTTTCCGCATACGGGAAATTTGTTACTGTCCGCGTTTATCCCATCGGCGTCGAGCCGGACAGTATTCGCGAACTGGCGGAAGGGCGGCTGCCGCCCAAACTGGCCCATTTGCGGGATAAGCTCAACGGGCAGCTGATTATCAGCGTCGACAGGCTTGACTACTCGAAGGGCCTGCCGGAGCGATTCCAGGCTTACGAAACCCTGCTGGAAAATTATCCTCAGCATCGAGGCAACATACGCTACTTCCAAATTGCGCCGACTTCCCGGGGCGACGTTCAAGCCTATCAGGATATCCGCCACGAGCTGGAGATGGAAGCAGGGCGCATTAACGGTCATTTCTCCACCCTGGAGTGGACCCCCCTGTTTTACCTGAATCAGCATTATGAGCGCAGCCTGCTGATGAAAATTTTTCGGCATTGCGATGTCGGACTGGTGACGCCTTTACGCGACGGCATGAATCTGGTGGCGAAAGAGTATGTGGCCTCCCAGAACCCCGCCGATCCCGGGGTATTGATTTTATCCCGCTTCGCCGGCGCGGCCAACGAATTGACGTCGGCCTTGCTGGTCAACCCTTACGATCGCGACGGTGTCGCCTCCGCCCTTGATAAAGCGCTCCGTATGCCGCAGGCGGAAAGAATCGAACGCTATAAGGCGATGATGGACGTCATTACCAAGAATGATATCGTCCATTGGCGTAAATCCTTCCTGAATGATTTGAAAGCCGTACCGCACCAGCTTGAGCCCGGACAGCAGCCGCTGAAAGAAGGGTCGCTGCCTAAACCTGCATAAAGTGTCTTCTATATAAAGAGGCTTTCTCGCCGTGTGCCGTCCGTCCTGTGGCTACAGGACGGCGGTATGCGCCGTATCCGCCGGGCGCCTGTGGCAAGGTAAAATGATTCCCCTCTCTGCATAGCCTACGTGTTCATTTCCAGGCGCTGTAATACCGTTCATACCGGCTTCCGGGAAGCTTTAGCCAATAAATCCATATCCGGTTGTTGAGTAATGACAAGGATTTGCTCCTATTGACGCATTTCAATCGATAGGCCTTCTTTTATTCCGTCTTTGGTATAAGAATTAAGCTAAATTAAATTTTCTGTCTGTCCGCTGCTAAAATATTGATCA
The DNA here is from genome assembly GCF_047324255.1 of Sodalis sp. RH15. Lineage (NCBI taxonomy): Bacteria > Pseudomonadati > Pseudomonadota > Gammaproteobacteria > Enterobacterales > Bruguierivoracaceae > Sodalis > Sodalis sp. RH15. The sequence goes on along the minus strand of NZ_CP178738.1, from coordinate 3,752,098 downwards.
ATTTTTGACTCAAGTTTTGGTTATCAACGCCGATGATAGAGTGACACAGCTAATTTCTGCCGTGGTATTCATTACGCCTCCGCTATCTCCACACACTGATTTACCATTGATTTCACCATAATGATTGAATATGAACAGTCTTAACGTTTTTTGGTAATTCGGTTAAAAAATGTACAACTCTCAGTGGGCAATTCCTGTCGCCCGTAAGCATATGTTTCATGAATGTTATTGATGCATTCAAAGTAGAAATCAGCCATAAACAGCATATCTGCTGGGAATTCATTTTTAACAACATATTTTAGGCCGAGAATTTGAATAAAGGAATGATATTCTGTCATTTTGCGTCAATTTGGCATAAAGCGCTGAGGAAATCATTGTAAATGATAATTATTATCATTTAAACCGGTCGTGTGCTTATTTTTTAATCACCCATCATGTCTGACCAGTAGCAATTCTGATCAAGTGAACTCATTTTCTGTGATGTAGATCACACTTTATCTAAAATTTGCCTGGGGGTAGATTGTATGAACGACGGATTCAGCGTTAGAGTTGCGGCGCTATTAGGAATAATCTCACTAAATTGTAAATATGTTTCAGGGAAGAAACCCTAATGAACCAGGACGATTGTGGGCAAACTTATTCGGAAGACTATTAACGGTTTGGCTTTAAAAAATTGGCCGTTGGGCTTGCCGGATAATTAAATCATCGTCTGGTACCGCTGATTTTCATTAGCCACCCAGGGGAAAGATCCCCGGATACCGGGCGATATTTTTATCACCCAAGTTATGTTTTTAAACATAGTCTAGAGGGATGGGAAAATGAATACGAGTGAAATACGCAAGCATGTTTACGATATTAATTTATCGTATCTTTTATTAGCGCAACGACTAATCAATCAAGAAAAAGCATCAGCTATGTTCCGTTTGGGTATAGATGAAAGAATGGCGGATGTATTACTGCAATTGACTTTGCCGCAAATGGTCAAATTGGCTGAAACGAATCAGTTATTATGCCTGTTCCGCTTTAACGATCATCAAACCATAACACAGCTCACGCAAGATTCGCGAGTGGACGAATTGCAGCAAATACATACCGGTATTTTATTATCGAGCCAATTACAAGAACGGCTGGCCTCGAAAGAAAGTCAAATGCCGAAAAAAAGGGCTTAGCGATGGTCGGAAAAAGTATTGTGCAAGAGGCGAAAGATATCCAGCTTGCAATGGAGTTGATAACGCTGGGGGCAAGATTGCAAATGCTGGAAAGCGAGACGCAGCTGAGTCGCGGTCGGTTAATCAAATTGTATAAAGAACTGCGCGGGAGCCCGCCGCCCAAGGGAATGTTACCGTTTTCAACGGATTGGTTCATGACATGGGAGCAGAATATCCATTCTTCCATGTTTTATAATATCTATCAGGTTCTGATGCAGAATGGTCAGTCACTCGGCGTCGAAGCTGTCATTGGCGCCTACCGCCTGTATTTGGAACAATGTCCGCAAGCGGACGGTGAAGTGCCGCTGCTGGCGCTGACCCGTGCCTGGACGCTGGTAAGATTTGTCGATAGCGGAATGCTGCAGTTGACGCCATGCAGTCATTGCCATGGCCATTTCATCACCTATGCCCACCAACCAGAATACGGGTTTGTCTGCAGTTTATGCCAGCCCCCTTCACGAGCAGTAAAAAGACGTAAACTTTTGCCGAGCACGGCCGATATTAACCCCAAGCTGCTGGATGAACCGGCAATACGCGCGGTCTGAACGGGTCGTTTTCCCTGGATGACAACACTCATGGCGTCGCCTCGGAAGGAGGTCGCCATGGTTAACGTCTTTCGGTTCCGGCCGATTTGACTACGTGTTAGCCGACATCTTTTTACCGGGGGATCAGGCGTGTTAGTGATATTGGGATACTTAGTCGTCATTGCCGCGGTGTTTGGCGGTTATGCCTTGGTTGGCGGTCATTTGGGCGCGCTGTATCAACCTTCCGAATTTTTGATTATCGCAGGCTCGGGAATCGGCTCGTTTATCGTCGGTAACAATGGGAAAGCGATCAAATCAACGTTTCATGCCCTTCCGCTCCTTTTCCGCGGCTCAAAATACAATAAATCTCTTTACATGGATCTCATGGCGCTGCTGTTCCGATTGATGGCGAAATCGCGTCAGCAAGGAATGTTGGCGTTGGAATTCGATATCGACAGTCCGCAGAACAGTGAAATATTCAAGCGCTATCCGCGTATTCTGATGGATAATTTACTGGTTGATTTCCTTACTGATTATTTGCGGCTGATGATTGGCGGCAATATGAACGCCTTTGAAATCGAATCGCTGATGGATGAGGAAATCGAGACCTATGAGCATGAGTGCGAGATTCCGGCCGGGAGCCTCGGACAGATGGGGGATTCGCTACCGGCGTTCGGTATCGTTGCCGCCGTGCTGGGCGTGGTGCATGCGCTGGCCTCGGCCGATCGTTCGGCCATTGAACTGGGCGCGTTAATCGCCCAGGCGATGGTGGGGACGTTTTTGGGCATTTTGCTGTCTTATGGTTTTATTTCGCCCCTGGCGTCGTTATTACGGCAAAAACGCGCTGAAACCACCAAAATGATGCAATGCATCAAGATTACCTTGCTCTCCAGTATACATGGCTATGCGCCGCAGATTGCGGTGGAGTTCGGACGCAAAACGCTTTATTCCGCGGAACGTCCTTCGTTTACCGAACTTGAGGAACACGTCAGGCATGCCAGAGAGCCGGTGAAGGCTCCGGCGGAAGAAGATGCATGAAGAACCAGCCGGTAGTGGTGATACGCAAACGCCGGTCGTCCCCTGGCCAAGCGCAGCATGGCGGGGCCTGGAAGATTGCCTACGCCGATTTTATGACCGCCATGATGGCGTTTTTCCTGGTGATGTGGCTGTTGTCCATCGCCAGTCCGCAGGAATTGACCACCATAGCCGAGTATTTTCGTACGCCGCTTAATGTGGCCTTGACCGGCGGCCCGCGAAGCAGTACGGACAGCAGCCCGATTCCGGGCGGTGGCGACGATCCGACCCGCCAGCAGGGGGATGTGCACAAGAGTCTCGATAATCTGATGGAAAAATTGGAAAAGAAGCGGCTCAATCACCTGCGTGAACGGCTTGATCAACTTATCGAATCCGATCCGCGCCTGCGGGTGTTGCGGCCTCAATTGCTGATTAACATGGTGCAAGAGGGATTGCAGATACAGATTCTGGACAGTCAGAACCGGCCGATGTTTGAAACCGGCAGCGCATTGGTAGAGCCCTATATGCGCGATGTATTGCGCGGCATTGCCCCCATTCTTAATGATATTCCTAATAAAATCAGCATTTCCGGCCATACCGATGCCGCCCCTTACGCTAACGGCGAGCGGGGTTACAGCAACTGGGAATTGTCTGCCGACCGCGCTAACGCTTCAAGGCGTGAACTGATTTCCGGCGGGTTGGCCGAGGGGAAAATTCTGCGGGTGGTGGGGATGTCTTCCACCATGAGCATTGCGCCGAAACAGCCTTATGCCGCGATAAATCGCCGTATCAGCCTGGTGGTGTTGAATAAGCAAACGGAAGAGATGATCGAACATGAAAATGTGCAAAACCCGGCGGTAGAGGTAAACGGATCTAAAGAGCTCTCGGCGCAGCCGGCCCTCAAGGAAGCGGCCGATGCCCGCAGAGGCGCGTCGCCGGCAACGCAAGCCAATGTACCGGCACCGCAGGTCCCGCCGCCGGCGCCGGCAGCCAATGCACCGGCGCCGCAGACCCAGCCATCGGCACCGGCAGCGAATTTGCCGGCGCCGCAGGCCCAGCCGTTGGTCCCGGCAGCGAATTCGCCGGCGCCGCAGGCCCAGCCGCCGGCACCGGCAGCGAATCCGCCGGCGCCGCAGGCCCAGCCGCCGGCACCGGCAGCGAATCCGCCGGCGCCGCAGGCCCAGCCGCCGGCACCGGCAGCGAATCCGCCGGCGCCGCAGGTCCAGCCGACGGTTCCGGCAGCGAATCCGCCGGCCGCGGCCCGCGCCAGGATAACCACAGACATTCCCCCGGCACCGAATGCTTTTCCGGCGGCGCCGGCCAAACGCCAAAGCGCTCCGGTGCCCTCCGCTTCAGGTGCCCGGGTCAACAGATTGTCAGGTACCCTCTACGGAGTCAGGGTTCATCTGCCTAACGAGGATATAACAGCGTCGCCGACGGCCTTGTGGCCTAAGGGACGTGATTCAGCAGGGGTAATGTCATGAGCATGGATATTAGCGCATTTTACCAAACATTTTTTGATGAGGCCGCCGAGCTGCTGGCGGATATGGAGCAGCACCTGCTGATACTGGATCCGGAAAATCCGGATAGCGAGCAGCTGAATGCGATATTCCGCGCGGCGCATTCCATCAAGGGCGGGGCGGGGACGTTCGGCTTTACGGTATTGCAGGAGACGACCCATTTACTGGAAAACCTGCTGGATGAGGCGCGTCGGGGTGAAATGGCCCTCAGCACGGCAATCGTTAACCTCTTTTTGGAAACCAAAGATATCATGCAGGATCAACTAGATGCCTACAAGACGGCTCAGGAACCGGATGCGGCGAGCTTTGAATACATTTGCGCCGCGCTGCGCCAGCTGGCTTTGGAGGCCAAAGGCGTGGCGGCTGACGACGGGTCGAAAAGCGGTGCGGAACCTGGCGCGCTGATATCGTCGGACGCGGTGCTGCATATTCGCTTGAGCGCCTTGAAGGAAACCGAGATCCCCCTGATGCTCGATGAACTGGGCAATCTGGGCACCGTGCTCGAGCACGGTCAAACCGGTGACAGCCTGAGCGCCACGCTGCAGACCACCGTAAGCGAAGACGATATCTGCGCGGTGCTCTGCTTTGTACTGGATGCGGAACAAATCCATTTCGATGAAGCCGTTATCGCGGATGATACGCCGGAGAAGGGCGGCAATACTGCGTCCGAGGACGATGGGGACTTACCCGTAAGCGTCGCGGGCGGGCTTGAAAACGACACGGCGGAATCCTTGCCCGAGCACGGCGGCGCCGTGATGAATGATGCTGCCGGCGACACGGTGGCCGATACTATTATGCCGCTGGATCCGCCAACGAACATTGCCGCCGGCGAAGGCGACGGCAGCCGGGATAACGTGACGCCAATCCATGCCGCGGCCCAGCAATCGGGCCGGCAGGCGGACACCGCCGTTGCCGCGCCGCGCATAAAGCCGGCTGATACCAGTATTCGGGTAGCGGTGGAGAAGGTGGATCAGCTCATCAATCTGGTGGGGGAACTGGTTATAACCCAGTCGATGATCGCCCAGCGATCCGGCAATCTGGATCCGGCCCGCCACAGTGATTTGCTCAACAGCATGGGCCAACTGGAGCGCAACGCCCGCGATTTGCAGGAATCGGTAATGTCCATCCGTATGATGCCGATGGAATATGTCTTCAGCCGGTTCCCCCGGCTGGTGCGCGACCTGGCCGCCAAGCTGGATAAGCAGGTACAGCTAACTCTTGAGGGCAGCTCCACGGAGCTGGATAAGAGCCTGATTGAGCGGATCATCGATCCCCTGACCCACCTGGTGCGCAATAGCCTGGATCACGGTATTGAATCCCCCGATATCCGCAGCGGGCTGGGTAAAAATCCCGTCGGCAATCTGTTGCTGCGCGCCGAGCATCAAGGGGGAAATATCTGCATCGAAGTCATTGATGACGGCGCCGGACTGAACCGGGAAAAAATTCTGGCCAAGGCGCTGTCTCAGGGCATGGCGGTGAGCGACAGCATGACCGACGAGGAGGTGGGCATGCTGATCTTCGCGCCGGGGTTCTCCACCGCTGAACAGGTCACTGACGTTTCCGGGCGCGGCGTCGGCATGGACGTGGTGAAGCGTAATATCCAAGCGATGGGCGGCCATGTGGATATCTTGTCCCAGGCGGGCAAGGGCACCACTATCCGTATTCTGCTGCCGCTCACCCTGGCCATCCTCGACGGGATGTCGGTCCGGGTCAATCAGGATGTCTTTATCCTGCCGCTGAATACGGTGATGGAGTCCCTGCAGCCGCAGGCGGAGGATTTGCATCCCCTGGCCGGCGGCGAGCAGGTATTGCAGGTCAGGGGGGAATACCTGCCCTTGGTTGAACTGCACCGTTTGTTTGATGTTTCCGACGCCAAAACCGACCCCACCGAGGGTATTGTGGTGATTTTGCAAAGTGCGGGCCGTCGCTACGCACTGCTGGTGGATCAGTTAATCGGCCAGCACCAGGTGGTGGTGAAAAACCTGGAAAGCAATTACCGCAAGGTACCGGGTATTTCTGCCGCCACTATTCTGGGGGACGGCAGCGTGGCGTTGATCATTGATGTATCCGCATTACAGGCCCTGAACCGTAATAAACGGATGGCCGGTGCTGCTTAATTTTTTAAATTTATACCCTAAATAATTCGAGTTGCAGGAAGGCGGCGACGCAGCGAATCCCCGGGAGCTTACTCAAGTAAGTGACTGGGGTGAGCGAGAAAAGCCAACGTACCTGCAACTTGAAGCATGACGGGAATAGCCGACTGATTAAAAGGTGAAAACCATGGCAGGACTCGCAAACGTCACCGCGCTGACGGGGGAAACCGTAGGGCAGGAATTCCTGATCTTTACCCTGGGCGATGAAGAATATGGCATAGATATACTTAAGGTCCAGGAGATCCGGGGTTACGATCAGGTTACGCGTATCGCCAATACGCCGGCCTTTATCAAAGGCGTCACCAATCTGCGCGGCGTTATCGTGCCGATTCTCGATTTGCGGATTAAATTCGCGCAAACAGACGTTTTGTATAACGACAACACGGTAGTTATTGTACTGAACCTGAACCAACGGGTAGTGGGAATCGTCGTGGACGGCGTCTCGGACGTGCTCTCCCTCACTGCCGATCAGATTCGTCCGGCGCCGGAATTTGCCGTTACTCTGGCCACCGAGTATCTCACCGGTCTCGGCTCGCTGGGGGAACGGATGCTGATTCTGGTGGATATCGAACGTTTATTGAACAGCGAGGAAATGGCGCTGGTGGATACCGCCGCCGCTCATTGAGTGTTTGCCCGCCGGCGGAATCGGCTGAATCCACCTATGCGCGCTTATATACCCTATAGCTTTCACGCTGCAGCAAGGCGGCAAACTCGCTCACCCCAGGAGCTTAGATAACTAAGTGACTGGGGTGCGCGGGCGCAGCCAACACCGCTGCAGCGTGAAAGATGACGGGGATATGCAATTAGCGATAAAGTTTGCCTGCCCCCTGCCGATAAAAATAACACCAGGTGTAGTGGGACTTCAGGCATGTTTAACCGAATAAAAGTTGTTACCGGCTTAGTTCTTATATTGATCATTTTTGGTTTATTGCAAATCTCATCGGGAGGCGTGTTTTATCGCTCGCTAAATAAAGATCAACAGTATTTTGATATCTATCAGAATATCCGTAAGCAGCAAACCTCCCTCAGCGCAAGCTGGGTGGCGCTGATACAAACCCGCAATACCTTGAACCGCGCGGGCATACGTTTTCTGCTGGATGCCAACAAGATGGGCAGCGGCCCGACGGTGACCGAACTCTTGACGGAAGCCCAGGGAACCCTGACCCGCTCTGAACAGACCTTCGCCGCTTTTGCGGCTATGCCCCCGGTTGCCGGGCAGGATGAAGGCACGCTCAAGTCGCTTAAGCAGCAATATGACCTGCTGCATACCGCGCTGGCGGCGCTGAATACCAGCCTGAGCGGCGGCGATATCAATGCATTTAATGCCCAGAGTACGCAGGATCTGCAAAATAAATTCGAGGATTATTATAACCGGTTTCTGGCGGGTAATATCCAGCTGTACAACGATGCGGTGGACAGCAGCAACCAGGCTTATACCCAGTCCATCAGCGTTTTGGCGGGAGTATTGGTTTTGGTGGTTTTGATCTCCCTGCTGGTTTGGTTGGGTATCCGCCGCCTTCTGCTGCATCCGCTGAATTATCTCATTAAGCATATCCGCGGTATCGCCGATGGGGATTTAACCCATGAGCTGGAAGTGCAAAGCCGTAACGAGATGGGAAAACTGGCGGAAAGCCTGCGGGATATGCAGCAATCGCTGGCCGGCACGGTACAATCCGTGCGCCTGAGCGCCAACACCATTTACAGCGGCGCCACCGGCATTGTCGCCGGCAATAACTCCCTTTCCTCCCGCACCGAACAGCAGGCTTCCGCACTCGAGCAAACCGCCGCAAGCATGGAACAGCTTACCGCTACGGTAAAACAGAACGCCGAGAATGCGCGCCAGGCTAAACAGCTGGCGTTAAACGCTTCCGAAACCGCGCAAAAGGGCGGCAAGGTGGTGGATAACGTGGTGAAGACCATGCATGAAATTGCCGGCAGCTCGCAGAAAATCGCCGATATCACCGGCGTGATCGACGGTATTGCCTTCCAGACCAATATCCTGGCGCTCAATGCAGCGGTGGAAGCGGCAAGGGCCGGTGAACAGGGCCGGGGATTTGCGGTGGTGGCCGGTGAAGTCCGCAGTCTGGCGCAGCGCAGCGCCCAGGCCGCGAAGGAAATCAAGGGGCTTATCGACGACTCGGTGAATCGGGTGGATGTGGGGTCGACATTGGTGGAAAGCGCGGGTGAAACCATGTCGGAAATCGTTAACTCGGTGACCCGCGTAACCGACATCATGGGGGAAATTGCTTCTGCTTCAGATGAGCAGAGCCGTGGCATCGATCAGGTGGGGGAAGCGGTGGCTGAAATGGATCGCGCCACCCAGCAAAACGCTGCCCTGGTGCAGCAGTCCGCCGACGCCGCCGCGGTACTGGAAACCCAGGCCGGGCTATTGACCCAGGCGGTTTCCGTCTTCAGCCTGGCTGATAACACGGCCCCGGCGGAAGGGAACGCGCAAGCAGACGCCCCTCGCCCCGTTCCCCCCGCCGGTCCGGCCAAAACCCCGGCCCGGACGCCGATAAAAACGCTTGAAGCAACGTCTCAGGAAAATTGGGAAACCTTTTAATTACGCATTGTATTAGTTGAAAAACCAGCAAGAGGTTAATGATGTTAACGCGTATTCGGATTTCCACCAGCCTGATCATGATTGTCTTGATCTTTGGTTTAATGCAATTGTTAAGCAGCGGACTCTCCTTTGAAGCATTCAGGCACAGCAACGAAAATTTCACTCGCGTTGAGACGGACAACCTGAAACGGAATTCCCTGAGTCTGAGCTGGACGGAAATACTGCAGACCCGTAATTCCCTCAACCGGGCCGCCACCCGCTTTGCGTCCTATACGCCGTTGGAGCAGATTACGCCGATTATGGACGAGGCTAAACGGACCCTTGCCCATTCACAAACGGTGTATAAGGAATTTAACGATTCGCCGGTAAGCAACGATACGGAACGAGCGCTGCGCGCCCAGACCGCCAAACGTTTCAATGAATTGATCGGCGCGCTAAATGATGCGGTGGGCATGCTGGATAACGGTAACGTCCAGGCCTTTATGGCGCAGCCGACCCAACAATTCCAGGACGCTTTTGAGCAGCAGTATACTGCCAACATGAATTATCTCTCCGGTATCATTGCCGATTCCGGTGACGACAATCTCCATGCCTACCGGCTGTCCGGCTGGATACTTGTCGGGGTTACCGGGGTTACCCTTGTCCTTATCCTGCTGTCCCTGGTATGGCTGAAAAATATGCTGCTGCGCCCGCTGGCGGTGATGAGCGGGCATTTTAACGCCATCGCCGGCGGCGATCTGGGCAATCCCATCGTCGCGAGCGGACGTAATGAAATCAGCCGGCTGTTTCACCAGTTGGAAGCCATGCGCGACGAACTGGCGAAAACGGTATATGCCGTACGCGAGGGAACCGATTCCATGCTGAGCGGTATTCAGGAGATAGCCAGCGGTAATAACGATTTATCATCTCGTACCGAACAGCAGGCGGCATCGCTGGAAGAGACGGCCACCAGCATGGAGGAGCTGACTTCCACCGTGAAACAAAACGCCGAAAACGCCCGTCAGGCCACGCAATTGGCCCGGGATGCTTCCGCCACCGCCCATAAGGGTGGCGAGCTTACCGGCAACGTGGTGCAGCGCATGGCGGACATAGCCACCAGTTCACGTAAAATCAGCGATATTACCAGCGTTATCGACGGTATCGCCTTCCAAACCAATATCCTGGCGCTGAACGCGGCGGTAGAAGCGGCGCGGGCCGGCGAGCAGGGCCGGGGATTCGCGGTAGTGGCGGGAGAAGTACGCAGTCTGGCGCAGCGCAGCGCCCAGGCGGCCAAGGAAATCAAGGGATTGATTGACGAATCCGCGTCACGGGTGCAGCAGGGGTCCGAACTGGTGGCCTCCGCCGGCAATACCATGGACGAGATTGTCCGCTCGGTAAGCCGCGTCACCGATATTATGGCTGAAATCGCCTCGGCCTCGGATGAGCAGAGCCGCGGTATCGACCAGGTGGCCGCCGCCGTGAATCAGATGGACGCCGCTACCCAGCAAAACGCGTCGCTGGTGGAACAATCCGCCGCCGCCGCCGGGGCTCTGGAGTCGCAGGCGGAATCCCTGATGCAGGCGGTACGCGTTTTCAGACTGCAGCATCATGACCAGCAGGAAGACGCCGGCGAGCAGCAGGCAGTGGATCTCATTTCCCGTCCCATCGGGCAATCAACCTAAGCCCGGCGCAAGCATGGCTCAATGAGAAAGCGTATGCCTAATCAGGCTGAAAATGCCGCACCATGGTCAAATTTGGCACTTCCTGTGCCCTTATCCGATGCGCATTTCCAGCGCATCTGCCAGTTGATATATCAGCGGGCCGGCCTTGTCTTGGCCAGCCACAAGCGGGAGATGGTTTACAACCGCCTGGTGCGGCGGTTGCGCACCCTTGGGATGTCCGATTTCGGCACCTATCTGGCGCGTCTGGAAGCTGACGCCAACGGTGAAGAGTGGGAGGTGTTCATTAACGCCTTGACCACCAACCTGACCGCTTTTTTTCGCGAGCTGCACCATTTCCCGATCCTGGCGCGCCACGCCAAGGAGCGGCCGGGGGCCTACAGCGTCTGGAGTACCGCGGCCTCCACCGGCGAGGAGCCTTACTCCATTGCCATGACGCTGTTGGAAACGCTGCCGGGTTCCCTGAGCCAGGTGCAGGTCATCGGCAGCGATATCAATACCCAGGTGTTGGAGAAGGCCCGGGCCGGGGTTTATCGCCATGAGGAGCTGCGGGGGCTCAGTACCGCGCACCGGCAACGGTTTTTCCTGCGTGGTACGGGTCCCCATGACGGTCTGGCGCGGGTTCGTCCGGAAGTGAGCGCGCTGGTGCGTTTTCAGTACCTGAATCTCCTGGCCTCGGACTGGGCCCTGCCGGGTCCTTTTGACGCTATTTTTTGTCGTAATGTGATGATCTACTTCGATAAAGTGACCCAGGAGCGGATCCTGCGCCGTTTTGCGCCGCTGCTGAAACCCGGTGGCCTGCTGTTTGCCGGCCATTCGGAAAATTTCAGCCAGATCAGTGATGACTTCAAGCTGCGCGGACAGACGGTCTATCAGCTGACTAAGGAAAGAAGATGAATAAAATCAGGGTGCTGTGTGTTGATGATTCCGCATTGATGCGTCAATTAATGACTGAAATCATTAATGGTTTTCCCGATATGGAAGTAGTGGCAACCGCCCCTGATCCCCTGGTGGCGCGGGAACTGATTAAAAAACTCAATCCGGCGGTATTAACGCTGGATGTGGAAATGCCGCGCATGGACGGGTTGGATTTTTTGGAAAAGCTGATGCGCCTGCGGCCGATGCCGGTGGTGATGGTGTCATCCCTCACCGGCCGCGGATCGGAAATTACCCTGCGGGCGCTGGAGCTGGGCGCGATAGATTTTGTCACCAAACCGCAAAGCGGCCTGCGTGACGGCATGTTGGCCTACAGCGAATCCATTGCCGAAAAAATCCGCACCGCCGCCCGCGCCCGTTTGCCCAAACGGCAGGGGGGCAGCGCGCCGGCGGTGCTGAACGTTCCGCTGCTGAGCAGTGAAAAATTGATCGCCATCGGCGCGTCCACCGGCGGTACGGAGGCCATCAGGCATGTGCTTGAACCGCTGCCCGCCACCAGTCCGGCGCTGCTCATCACCCAGCATATGCCCCCCGGATTTACCCGATCCTTCGCCGAACGCTTGAATAAGCTGTGCCAAATCACGGTAAAAGAAGCGGAAGACGGGGAACGTATATTACCGGGACATGCCTATATCGCCCCCGGCGCGCGGCATATGGAGCTGGCGCGCAGCGGCGCCAATTACCAGATCCGACTGCACGACGGCCCGCCGGTAAACCGGCATCGCCCGTCGGTGGATGTGCTGTTCAAGTCGGTGGCGCAATATGCCGGTCGTAATGCCGTCGGCGTCATCCTGACCGGCATGGGCAACGACGGCGCGGCCGGGCTGCTGGCCATGCGCAATGCCGGCGCCTATACCCTGGCGCAGGATGAAGCCAGCTGCGTGGTATTCGGCATGCCCCGGGAGGCTATCGCCATGGGGGGCAGTAACGAAGTCGTGCCGTTACATCAAATGAGCCAACGGATGATGACCCAGATAAGCGCCGGCCAGGCATTACGTATTTAGCGACCCGATAGCGGGCAATATTGATAACAGGAGTAGGTATGGCTGATAAAGAACTCAGGTTTCTGGTGGTGGACGACTTTTCGACAATGCGTCGCATCGTTCGTAACCTGCTGAAAGAACTGGGCTTCATTAACGTGGACGAAGCTGAGGATGGCATTGATGCCCTCACCAAGCTGCGCGCCGGCAACATCGATTTTGTCATTTCCGACTGGAATATGCCGAATATGGACGGTCTGACATTGCTGAAAAGTATCCGCCAGGACGGAGCCCTGGCTTCGCTGCCGGTGCTCATGGTCACCGCGGAAGCCAAAAAAGAGAATATCATCGCCGCCGCCCAGGCGGGGGCCAGCGGTTATGTGGTGAAGCCCTTTACCGCGGCCACGCTTGAAGAGAAGCTGAATAAAATATTCGAAAAGTTGGGGATGTAATCAGGAGAGAGTATGAATAATACACCAGCCATGCCGAACGCCAGCGCCACGGATCTTATTGCCCGCATCGGGCAATTGACCCGCATGTTGCGGGATAGTCTGAAGGAATTAGGTCTGGATCAGGCTATTGCCCAGGCTGCTGAAGCCATTCCCGATGCCCGTGACCGGCTGGATTATGTAGTGCAGATGACCGCTCAGGCGGCTGAACGGGCGCTTAACAGCGTCGAGGCGGCCCAGCCCCGGCAGACTGAAATGGAAAAGGGCGCCAGGACCCTGACCACGCGGTGGGACGATTGGTTTGAAAATCCTATTGAACTGGCGGATGCCCGTGAACTGGTGACCGATACCCGCCGTTATCTGAAAGAAGTGCCTGACCATACCGCTTTTACCCATAAGCAATTGCTGGAAATCATGATGGCGCAGGATTTTCAGGATCTCACCGGCCAGGTGATCAAGCGCATGATGGATGTGATCCAGGAAATCGAAAAGCAGCTGCTGATGGTGCTGTTGGAGAATATGCCTGAGCCGGTTCAGGCCAAACGCGCCAGCGACGGTTTGCTTAACGGTCCGCAGCTCGATCACAGCGTCGACGGAGTGGTGGCCAATCAGGATCAGGTGGACGACCTGCTTGACAGCCTCGGTTTCTGACAGGTTCTGACGAGCGTCTCGGTCGGGCGGGAAAACCACGCCCGATTCGACCCCATCAGCACGATTTCCATTTAACAGGTTTGTCGTACGTTAGGCGATAGCGGGCTTACCGCGCTGTCCAGGCGCGGCTATCCGTTAAATAGCCCCCCCTTTAGCCCGTTGTTCACGCCATAAGATCGGGGCGTTTTTGTCATGCTATACAGCGAATTTGCATGCCAAGGGTTGACCGGGACAATTGATGGCGGACGACAGCGATCTGGAAAAAAGCGAGGCGCCCACCGCCCACCGATTGGAGAAGGCCCGCGAAGAGGGGCAGATTCCCCGATCCCGTGAATTGACCTCGGTGCTGATGCTGCTGGCCGGGCTGGCCATACTGTGGATGGGTGGCGAATCATTGGCCCGCCAGCTGGCGGCGATGATCGCGCAGGGAATGCGTTTTGACCACGGTATTATCAGTGACGATCGCAATATTCTGTTCCAGGTCGTCTCGCTGCTCAAGCAGACGCTATGGGCGCTGCTGCCGGTGTTTATCGGCCTGGTGATTATGGCCTTGGCTGCGCCGACGTTGCTGGGCGGCATTATGTTTAACCCCGGATCGATTAAATTCGATCTGGCCAAGCTCAATCCGCTGCCGGGACTCAAACGCCTCGTCTCCTCCCAGTCCCTCTCTGAATTGTTCAAAGCCGTCTTAAAATCACTGCTGGTGGGGTGGGTGACCGGATACTATCTCTGGTATCACTGGCCGCGCATGCTGCATCTGGTGATGGAACCGCCGGTAACGGCCATGGGCGATGCGCTGAAGCTTATCGCCGTTTGCCTGCTGATGATTATCTTGTCCCTTACCCCAATCGTGGCATTTGACGTGTTTTGGCAAATATGGAGCCATAACAAAAAGCTGCGCATGAGCCGTCAGGACATTCGGGACGAGTTCAAGGAACAAGAAGGCGATCCCCATGTCAAGCAGCGCATTCGCCAGCAACAGCGCGCCTTGTCTCGCAGGCGCATGATGAGCGATGTGCCGAAGGCGGATGTTATCGTCACCAACCCCACCCACTATGCCGTGGCGCTGCGTTATGAAGACGGTAAAATGAGCGCGCCGAAGGTCATTGCCAAAGGGGCGGGAGAAATTGCCTTGCGCATTCGCGAATTAGGGGAAAATTACCGTATTCCGACGCTGGAAGCTCCGCCGCTGGCCCGAGCGCTCTATCGGCACTGCGATATCGGCCAATCGATCCCGACCACGCTCTATGCCGCCGTGGCTGAAGTGCTGGCCTGGGTTTACCAGGTGAAACGCTGGCGCCGAGAAGGCGGATTGATTCCAAAATCACCGACACATTTACCGGTGCCGGCGGCACTGGATTTTGCTCACGAGAAAGAGTGACATGGCTTACCTGATAGCGTTATTACGATTGCCCGGCGACATCAAATCCATCCAATGGCAAATATTGGCAGGTCCGGTATTGATCTTGATGATCTTGTCGATGATGGTGCTGCCTTTGCCGCCCTTCGTCCTGGACCTGTTGTTCACCTTTAATATTGCCCTGTCGATTTTGGTGCTGCTGGTGGCGATGTTCACCAAACGTACGCTGGAGTTCGCCGCGTTCCCCACCATATTGCTGTTTTCCACCTTATTGCGCCTGTCTTTGAATATCGCCTCTACCCGTATCATTTTGCTGCATGGTCATACGGGTACCGCGGCGGCAGGACGGGTGATTGAGGCATTCGGCCATTTTTTGGTGGGCGGTAATTTCGCCATCGGTATCGTGGTATTCATTATCCTGGTGGTGATTAACTTTATGGTTATCACCAAGGGGGCGGGGCGGATCGCGGAGGTTGGAGCGCGATTTGTCCTCGACGGTATGCCGGGCAAGCAAATGGCCATTGATGCCGATCTTAATGCCGGACTTATCGCCGAGGCCGAGGCAAAAAACCGACGCAGCGAGGTGGCGCAGGAAGCGGACTTTTACGGTTCAATGGATGGCGCCAGTAAATTTGTCCGCGGCGACGCCATCGCCGGCTTGTTGATCATGGTGATCAACCTAATAGGCGGTTTGCTGGTGGGGATGATTCAGCACGGCATGGCCTTGGGCGACGCCGCCTCGAGCTATACTTTGCTGACCATTGGCGACGGACTGGTGGCGCAAATCCCGGCGCTGGTGATTTCCACCGCCGCCGGGGTCATTGTTACCCGGGTGGGCACCAACGAAGATGTCGGCCAGCAGATGGTCGGCCAATTGTTCAACAACCCGAAAGTCATGGTGTTGTGTGCCGGCGTTCTGGGATTGCTGGGCCTGGTGCCCGGCATGCCGAACATGGTGTTTTTGCTGTTCACCGCCATGTTGCTGGGTCTGGCCTGGTGGTTGCGGGGTAAAATCACCACCGAGCCGGCGGCCGGGGCCCTTCCCGCCAAGCGCGACGACGCCCAGGCCAAGGAGGCCAGTTGGAATGATGTCCAATTGGAGGACCCGCTTGGCATGGAGGTGGGGTACCGATTAATCCCTATGGTGGATTTTCAGCAAAATGGCGAATTATTGGCCCGTATTCGCAGTATCCGGAAAAAATTCGCCCAGGAGACCGGCTATCTGCCGCCGGTGGTGCATATCCGCGATAATCTGGAGTTACAACCCGCCAGCTACCGGATCCTGCTCAAAGGCGTTGAGATGGGACATGGGGAAGCCTATCCCGGGCGCTGGATGGCGATTAATCCGGGCAGCGCGGTAGGAGAGCTGGCGGGGGATAAAACCCAGGACCCGGCCTTTGGTCTGCCGGCGGTCTGGATTGACAGCGCCCTGAAAGAATTGGCGCAGACCCAAGGCTATACCGTGGTGGAAGCCAGCACCGTGGTGGCCACCCATCTTAATCACCTGATCAATTTACATGCCAGCGAACTGTTGGGACGGCAAGAGACCCAGCAGTTACTGGATCGGGTAACCAAGGATATGCCCAAGCTGACGGAAGATTTTATCCCCGGCGTGTTGACGCTGACCATCTTCCACAAGGTACTGCAGAATTTGCTGGCGGAGAATGTGCCGATCCGCGATATGCGCACCATTATCGAAACCCTGGTGGAACATGCGCCGATTCAAAAAGACCCGGCTGAATTAACCGTGGTAGTGCGGGTTGCCCTGGGTCGGGCCATAACCCAGCGCTGGTTCCCAGGGGAGAGCGAAATACAGGTTATCGGTTTGGATCTGGCGCTGGAACGGGTGTTATTGCAGGCACTGCAAAATGGCGGCGGTCTGGAGCCCGGCATGGCGGATCGGGTATTGGCCCAGGCCAGAGAGGCGCTGCAAAAACAGGAAAGCCTCAACGCGCCGCCGGTATTATTGGTTAATCACAGCCTGCGTCCGCTGTTGGCCCGTTTTCTGCGCCGCACGCTGCCGCAGCTGGCGGTACTGTCCAATCTGGAAGTGAGCGACCAACGACAGATCCGCATGACCTCCATGCTGGGGGGAAGCAAGTGACGGATCGGCAATGGTGCGCATACCGCATCCGCGAACGCCGGAACCGCACGGCCTTTGCCGGGCGAAAGCATACGGCAGGCGATCGTTGCCGCAACAGGGCTTCACTAAGGCCCGGTCCGGACGCCGGACCGGGGTACCGGGATGAAACTTAATAAAACGCCATGCCATCATTCAAGGCATCTGCTTTTTTTATTTTACTCGATTTTGTTCCTCTTGCCGCAGCGAGTCGCGGCGCAGGAGACGAATCAGCAACTGCCGCCGGGTATCAAGGCGCTGGTGAGTAACGGCAGCAGCACAAACACACTGGCCGCAAAATCACCTTTATCCGGAACCGCAAAATCGACCTTGTCCTCCGCCCTGGCCGCTAAATCACATCCAATCTTATCCGCCGCCGGGTCCGCCAAAGCAGGCCTGCCCCCCGCCTTGACCTCAACATCAACGTTGGATTCGACATTAACCACCTCTTCGCCCCCGACAGGCGCCGCCGTTGCCCCCAAGCGACATCCGATCTCATGGGCAAAAGGCATCATGTCAATAGAGCGCAGCGCTGACGGGGGGTGGTCCGCAGAAGGGCATATGTTGATATTGAGCCAGCGCGGGTATGTTAAAAGCAGTCCGCCGATGCGTCCGCTAAGCCATCTGCCCGCCGCCGCGCAGGTGACGTCGGTGTATTGGCGGATTACCACGGACGGCGCGTTGCCGCCGGGAGTGTCCATGATGATTTGCATGCCGGGTAAATGCTTGCCGCTGGATGGGCTGGCCGGACGAAGCGATGCCCTGGCCGGTATACCGGCGGATAATCCGCTGGTGCTGGAGCTCAATATGGCGGGCGGCGGGGCTATCGTCCCGCCGGTAATGCTGAAATCCTACCAGATACAGGTGAATTACCGCACCGGGACGATACGCTAAAGCATGCGTTAAACGCTACGCAACAAGCGGTATGCACTCAATAACAGGTGGGTCTACACGCTGAACTTGCGGCCGAGAATATAGCCGCCCTGGGCTTGTCCGTCCGGTCCGTAAAGGCGCTGCCGGGATTGATATTCTTCCAGTACCGCCATGATTTGCCGGTTTTGTTGCATATGCTGATTCAACAACATACCGTTACGTGTATTGCTGCGATGTAAACTTGCGGTCAATTGGGTAATGGTCTGCCATAACTGATGCAATTCCGGATAGCTGCTGTAGGGTGGAGCGCCTGCGCCCAAGGATTGCGCCGCCTGTTTCCGCAGCCCGTCCGCATATTGCAGGGTCGCCAACTGCTCGTTTTTATTTTCCGTCACGCGATGCAATAGGGCAGAATTCACCTGACCGGCGCTAAGCAAACGCTGTTCTTCTATCAAAATCAATTCCAGCTGTTGCAGGATGCCTAGCATTCGGCTGCAAAGTTTTTCCAATTCGTTCATGGGTTTGCTTATTTATTCCGGGTCATTCAGCATCTCTTGTGTTTGGCTGATGAGCGCATCGGCTATTTTACCTGTATCCACTTTTAACTCGCCGTTGCGGATGGATTGTTTTAGGCTTTCTACCTTTGCGCTATCAATATCCAGGCTGCTTGACTGGCGCAAGCTGCTTTGGGCGTCGCTGAGATTAACCTGGGTCTCTTCGCCGGTGGCCCCCGTACTGCCGGTCGCTTTGTTTTTTTGCGGCTGGAGAGTACCTATTTCTGAACCCTGTATCGGGGTCAGCGGGGTGATTGGACGGGTACTATCAATACTCATACAGCCTCGCTTATTGCCATGTTTTGTAATACTGTTGGATTGCTTAGAGTTATCGGTCTTAGTAAGGGAAACTTTAATGTTTTATAGCGTTACCAGAGAATAATAAATATAGCATTTATTCATAACAATGCGTGTTCATAAGCCCATCCGGACGCTGCCGTCGGGCATCAGCCGGCCGTTGACTACCTGGCCGGAATCCATGCGTACTTGCAAGGCATCGTTAACCGCCGCGTTATTCATCGCCTTGCCGGTGCTTCGTATGGCAAAACCCTCGCCCTGAGCCGACACCTGTACCGGCTGGCCCATCTTTATTAGCCAAGGTCGCCGCAACATGGCGGCGGTGAGGGGCTGGCCGCTGCCGATGGCTCTTTCGGCGACGCTGCCGGTCGCCCAGAGCTTGTCGGTTAACGGCAGCGAAGAGAGCAGATCCAACCGTCCGGTTTGCCAGGCGATATCATCCGCCGACAAGGTCTCGTTGCCGGAGATGGGCCGTGCGGCCACCAGGTAACGATCGGTCACTTCAACCTCAGCCTGCAGATAACGCTTTTGCGTGCCGCAGACCACGGCGATACTGATATTGCCCCAAACACGATTGCGGGAGGGCAGTGAAAACTGCGGCGCCTCGCAATCCGGTCGTTGTCTGGCGGGAGTTTTAACCACTACCGCTAAAGAGACCGGCGGAGTGGCAAATTGCCTTTGCATAAACGTGGTTAATTGATCGGTTAAGGGATCCGCCGCACTGATCGCCGAGAACAGCAGCAGGCAAATCGCCGTCAGTTCCCGGCAGCGAAAGGAAGCAAGTCGGTGCCGCGGAGCTTGGCCGTTTTTGGCCGGGGTCATAGAACTTATTAATTGCCAGCCGTCACTGTTGACACCTGCATCAAATAGTTTGATTACGCTCACGTCTTGCCTCTGATCGGTTATTTCGCCTGAAGGTTGCCGCGTCGCTCATATAGCGCGTCAATGCGATCGGGCAATCATAGTGTACTGATTCCTTTTCCGGCCAATGGCGAAAATAGCGCTGCAATTAATGCTTATTCCGACGATAGGTAAGAGGGTGTTGCGTCTAAGCTGACATCCAATAATTATCACTGTCTCGCGGAAATACCATGCTTGATAAACTCGATGCCGCCCTGCAATTCCAGCAGGAGGCCCTTAACCTGCGTGTTCAGCGTCAGGATATCCTGGCTGCCAATATTGCCAATGCAGATACCCCTGGTTATCAGGCGAGGGATATCGATTTCGCCAGCGAATTAAAAAAAGCCCTGACACAGGGCCGAGACAGCGGTAGCGGACTCTCTTTAACCACCACCTCTCCCCGTCACATTGAGGCCTCCGGCGCAGGCGAATCTTTCAGTCAATTGCTTTATCGCGTGCCGGATCAGCCTTCTCTTGACGGCAATACCGTCGATATGGACAGGGAAAGAACCGCTTTTGCCGACAACAGCCTGCAATATCAAACCAGCCTGACGGTATTGGGCGGCCAGATTAAAAACATGCTCGCTGTCCTACAGGATTCATAAGCCATGAGTATGACCTCCATTTTCGATATTTCCGGTTCGGCTTTGACCGCCGAATCGCAGCGTATGAACGTGGCCGCCAGTAACCTGGCCAATGCCGACAGCGTTACCGGACCGGATGGCCAACCCTATCGAGCTAAGGAAGTGGTTTTTCAGGTGGCGGCGCCCGCCGGACAGGAGATTGGCGGCGTACAGGTCAGCGGCGTAGTGGAATCACCGGCGGCGGACAAATTGATCTATGAACCGGGCAATCCGTTGGCCGACGGTAATGGCTATGTCAGGATGCCGAATGTGAACGTGGTGGATGAAATGGTCAACAGCATGTCGGCATCGCGCAGCTATCAGGCCAACGTCGAAGTGTTGAATACCGCTAAAACTTTAATGCAAAAAACCCTGACATTGGGCCAATAACCGGAGGATCGAATGGGCGTCTCAGTCAGTCTTAATGACCCGGTGGACAACACGCAAGTTACGAATACCAGCAGCACCGGTGACAGCAGCGCGGATTTGCAAAATCAATTTTTGACCTTGTTGGTGGCGCAAATGCAAAACCAAGATCCCACCAACCCGATGGACAATTCCCAGCTCACCAGCCAGCTGGCGCAAATCAGCACCTTGAATGGTATTGAGAACCTCAATACCACTCTGGGTTCCATTTCCGGACAAATCAATACTTCCCAGTCGCTGCAGGCCGATACGCTGGTGGGGCACGGGGTAATGATTGACGGGACGTCCATTCAGGTAGGCAGCGACAGCTCCACGACGCCCTTCGGCATCGAGCTTGATTCCGCCTCAGCCAATACCACCGTGACCATCAGCGACTCCACCGGCAAAGCGGTTCGTACGGTACAGCTTGGCGCGGTAGGCGCGGGCGCGCACAGCTACACCTGGGACGGTACCGACGATTCAGGCACGGCAGTGGCGGCGGGCAATTATACCGTGTCGGCAACCTCAACCTCTTCCAGCGGCGGCACGGTGGTAACCACGCCGCTGGAGTACGCGGAAGTATATGGCGTAAGCACCGACAGCAGCGGCGCAACGGAATTGAATCTCGGTCTGACGGGTAATGTCACCCTCGATAAAATCGTCCAAATCATTTAACCGGTAACCGGCACAAGTGCCCGGTCGCGGCATGCCTGCCGTTATTACCACAGGAGAGTCTTATGGGTTTTGCACAAGGTGTCAGCGGGCTAAATGCCGCCTCCAGCAATCTTGATGTGATCGGCAACAATATCGCTAACTCGGAAACCACCGGTTTCAAGGCCGGCACCGTCTCGTTTGCCGATATTTACGCCGGTTCCCAGGTGGGGTTAGGGGTGCAGGTCACTGGAGTGACGCAGGATTTCAGTGACGGCTCGGTGAATTCCACCGGTGAAGGGCTGAATGTCGCCATTTCCAATAATGGCTTTTTCCGGGCGGTGGACTCCAGCGGCACGGTGTATTACACCCGCGACGGTGATTTCCAATTGGATGACAATCGCAACCTGCTCACCAGCACCGGCATGAACGTGACCGGGTATCCCGTCAGCGGCACGCCCCCCACCGTTCAACAGGGCGCCACGCCGGTGAATCTGAGTATCCCTCTGACCGGCATGTCGGCTACCGCCACCACCACCGCCACCATGGCGCTGGATCTGGATTCCGACTCCACCACGATTGACACAACCGCGACTCCGTTTGACGCCAATGATTCCTCCACATACAGTTTCTCCGAGCCGTTGACCACCTATGACAGCCTGGGCAATCCGCATAATATCAGCCTGTATTTTACCAAAACCGCGGACAATACCTGGGATGTTAAAGCCGTGGACGGCAGCGTTTCCCCCGCCTCGCAACAGGATCTCGGCACCCTGAAATTTAATACCAACGGCACGCTGGACACCGCTGACTGTACCGATGCCGCCGGCGATGCTAATGGCGGTATCAGTACCATTAGCATGGCCAGTCTGGACGGTTCCGCAGCCTCCACTTTCACGCTTAACTTTGCCGGGAGCCAACAGCAATACAACTCCGCCAGCAGCGTCAGCGCCCAGAATGCCACCGGCTACCCCGCCGGTGATTTGACTAAATATACCATTAACGACGACGGAACCATTACCGGCACCTATTCAAACGGTCAGACCCAACTGCTGGGTCAGATTGTGCTGGCCAACTTCGCCAACCCGCAGGGCCTGACTTCCGACGGCAATAACGTCTACAGCGCCACCTCCGCGTCGGGCCCGGCGGTACTCGGCACCGCCGGCACCGGTAATTTCGGCACCATGACCAGCGGCGCGCTGGAAGGCTCCAACGTCAATCTCAGCAACGAGCTGGTGGATTTGATCGTCGCGCAGCGTGATTACCAATCGAATGCGCAGACCATCAAGGCGCAGGATACCATCATGCAGACCCTTGTCAGCATGAGCTGATAGCCCGGACGGACTCACCATGGATCACGCAATTTATACCGCAATGGGCGGGGCCAGCCAGTCACTTGAACAGCAGGCCATTATTAGCAACAACCTGGCTAATGCCTCCACCACCGGGTTCCAGGCCCAACTGTCGGCCATGCGGGCGGTACCCATCCAGGGAGAGACCTTGCCGACGCGTACGCTGGTGGTGGCCTCAACCCCCGGCACGCTGACCACGCCGGGGCCGCTGGACTACACCGCGCGACCGCTGGATGTTGCGGTGCAGGATCAGGGCTGGCTGGCGGTGCAGTTGCCCAATGGACAGGAAGCCTATACCCGCAACGGCAATATCCAAGAAGACAATACCGGCCAATTGCTGAACCAGGGTTATCCGGTGGTGGGACAAAACGGACCGCTGGTGGTGCCTACCCAGGCGTCCCTCACCGTGGCGGCCGACGGCACGGTGTCAGCGCTGGGGGCCGGGGATCAGCCCAATACCGTCGAAGAGGTGGGACAGCTGAAGCTGGTCAAACCCACCGACGGTCAATTGGTGCGCGGCGATGACGGTCTGTTTCATTTG
Source organism: Sodalis sp. RH15 (assembly GCF_047324255.1). Taxonomy (NCBI): domain Bacteria; kingdom Pseudomonadati; phylum Pseudomonadota; class Gammaproteobacteria; order Enterobacterales; family Bruguierivoracaceae; genus Sodalis; species Sodalis sp. RH15. The sequence goes on along the minus strand of NZ_CP178738.1, from coordinate 3,728,767 downwards.
ACCGCCGCCGCCGCGGCGCAGGTGGGCCAAGCCTTGCCGGCGGACAACACCGTCAAGGTGATGCCGGGGGTACTGGAAGGCAGCAATGTGAATACCGCTGAATCGCTGGTGGACATGATTGGCACCGCGCGACGCTTTGAAATGCAAATGAAGGTGATTTCCGACGCTGATGATAACGCGGATAAAGCCAACGAACTGTTATCGGTGAGCAGTTAAATTACTCGGGAGTACCAACGGATGATCCGTTCACTATGGATTTCCAAAACCGGTCTGGACGCTCAGCAGACCAACATGGATGTTATTTCTAACAACCTGGCTAACGTTAGCACCAACGGATTCAAGGCCCAACGGGCGGTGTTCGAGGACTTACTGTACCAGACCGTGCGCCAGCCCGGCGCGCAATCCTCTGACCAAACCACGCTGCCCTCCGGCCTGCAACTAGGCACCGGGGTCAGGCCGGTTTCCACCGAGCGGCTATTCAGCCAGGGAAACCTGCAACAGACGTCCGAGTCCAAGGATTTGGCCATCAACGGTCAAGGGTTTTTCCAGGTACTGCTGCCGGACGGCACCACGGCCTATACCCGCGACGGGTCGTTTCAGGTGGATGCCAACGGGCAATTGGTGACCTCCAGCGGCTATACCATTCAGCCGGCCATTACCATTCCGGCCAATGCACAAACTATTACCGTCTCCCGCGACGGGGCGGTGAGCGTGACCGTTCAGGGGCAAACCAATGCCCAGCAGGTGGGACAACTGACCTTAAGCAACTTTGTCAATAACGCCGGGCTGGAAAGCCTGGGTGAAAATCTTTATCAGGAAACCGAAAGCTCGGGGGCGCCAACGGAATCCAATCCCGGCCAAAATGGCGCCGGTTTGCTTTATCAGGGCTACGTGGAAACCTCCAATGTCAACGTGGCCGAAGAGCTGGTGGATATGATTCAAGTGCAGCGCGCTTATGAAATCAACAGCAAAGCCATAACCACTTCCGACGATATGCTTGAAAAGCTGACTCAGATGTAATGGCTGAACAAAGCGGGATTGCCAACCGCGTTTTTGCGATAGAGCGGCGCTAGTGCGGCGGTTGTCTTGGAATAATTCACGGCGATCATGGTCAGATAAAGTGACGCTGTAACATATGCGCGTCTCTGGTGGGTATGTCTGCCGATCAGGACGCAACGGGCCTTATGAAACAAAAAGAGACGATTTTCACCACGCCGCCGCGCGGGGCGCGATGCGACGGTTTATCCACGACGGGCGCCTTTATGGCGCTGGCCGTGCTGATATTGGCCGGGTGCGGCTCACACCACGAAACTCTGGTGCAGGGGCAGACCACCGCGCAGCCGGCACCGGCGTCGGTGCCGGTGGCCAACGGTTCGATTTTTCAATCGGTACAGCCGATGAACTACGGCTACCAGCCGTTATTTGAAGACCGCCGTCCGCGCAATGTCGGCGATATTCTGACCATTACCCTGCAGGAAAATGTCAGCGCCAGCAAGAGCTCCACCGCCAGCGCCGATCGGGCGGGCAGCGGTACCCTGAAAGTCACCACGGCGCCGACGGCATTGAATGGCCTGATAGGCAATGGTAAAGCGGATGTCAATACCAACGGCACCAATGACTTCTCAGGTAAAGGGGGCGCCACTGCCCAGAATACCTTTACCGGCACGATCACGGTAACCGTTGACCAGGTCATGTCAAACGGCAATCTGAGGGTGGTGGGCGAGAAACAAATCGCTATCAATCAGGGAACGGAGTTTATCCGTTTCTCGGGCGTGGTTAACCCGCGCACCATCACCGGCGATAACTCGGTACTGTCGACGCAGGTAGCGGATGCCCGGATCGAATATGTCGGCAAAGGTTATATCAATGAAGCGCAGGAAATGGGTTGGCTGCAACGCTTTTTTCTTAAATGGTCGCCTTTTTAAACAGGTAACGATAAGCATGTGGATTTCAGCCTTGATATTTTTCCGGCGCTACCGTGGGATTTTTTTGCTGGCGCTGACGGTGCTGGCCACCCCCGCCGGCGCGGAACGGTTAAGGGATCTGGTGGATATCCAGGGCGTGCGGGGGAATCCGCTGATTGGGTACGGGTTGGTGGTGGGTCTGGATGGCACCGGTGATCAGACCACCCAAACGCCGTTCACCACCCAAAGTCTGACCAATATGCTGTCGCAATTGGGCATTACGGTCCCCACCGGCACCAATATGCAGCTTAAGAACGTTGCCGCCGTGATGGTGACCGCCAATTACCCGGCCTTTGCCCGCGCCGGGCAAAATATCGATGTGGTGGTGTCATCCATGGGGTCGGCCAAAAGCCTTCGTGGGGGTACCTTATTGATGACGCCGCTAAAAGGCGCGGATAACCAGGTCTATGCGCTGGCGCAAGGCAACCTGCTGGTGGGCGGGGCGGGGGCCTCATCCGGCGCCAGCCGGGTGCAGGTCAATCAGCTGGCCGGGGGGCGCATTAACGATGGTGCCGTCATCGAGCGGGAACTGCCCAACACGTTCGGCAGCAGCCGTCTGCTTACGCTGCAATTGAAACAGGAAAATTTCAGCCTGGCGCAGCGGGTCAGCGATACCATTAACGGACAAGGGGGCATGGGTTTGGCCAGAGCTGTGGATGCGCGCACCATTGAATTGCAACTGCCCGCCAATAATAGCAGCCAGGTACGTTTCCTATCGCAAATCGAAGATATCAATATCGATATCGGTGAAATAGATGCCAAGGTCATCGTCAATTCACGCACCGGGTCAGTGGTGATGAACCGCAACGTGATGCTGGAAAACTGCGCTGTGGCCCAGGGTTCCCTGTCGGTGGTGGTAGATAACCAGCAAAACGTCAGCCAGCCGGATACGCCGCTGGCGGGAGGACAAACGGTGGTGACCCAGCAAACGCAGATTTCGGTCAACCAGGGCGGCGGTTCGTTGAAAAACGTCAGATCCAGCGCCAATCTCAGTAGCGTGGTGCGCGCGTTAAATGCCTTGGGCGCGACGCCAAACGACCTGATGTCCATCCTGCAAGCCATGCACAGCGCCGGGTGTTTACAGGCCTCACTGGAGATCATCTGATGCGGGTGAATGACCCGGTCGATCCCACCTCCGCCGCCTATGACGCCAATTCATTGGCAAAGCTGCATACCGCCGCGGCACAGTCATCTCCGCAGGCGCTTAAGGCCGTGGCGAAGCAGGTGGAGGGGCTGTTTGTGCAGATGATGCTCAAGAGCATGCGCGAGGCGTTGCCAAAGGGCGGATTGACCGACAGCAGCCAGGCTGATCTCTATACCAGCCTCTACGATCAGCAAATGTCCCAGCAGATGTCTTCAAAAGGCCTGGGGCTGGCGGATATGATGGTCAAGCAACTGAGCCGCAACGGCAGCGGACCGGACGATGCCGGGGTCGCCGCCGCCGGGGACTCCGCCAAGGCGGCGCCGATGGATATGACCATCGTCCATGGTCACGCCGCCGGCAGCGTGGCCTACAGCCCTTGGTCGATGCCGGGGGGATCCTATCAACAGGGACAGCGCCAATCCCGGCAGGGTGAAGAATCCGGCAATAACACCGCCGGCGGACAGGGTTTTACCGACAAGCTCACCATACCGGCCATGGTCGCCAGTCAGCAAAGCGGTATCCCGCACCATCTGATTTTGGCCCAGGCGGCGCTGGAATCGGATTGGGGACGGAGGGAAATCCCCGCCGCCAACGGCCAGCCCAGTTATAACCTGTTCGGTATCAAAGCCTCCGGCGATTGGCATGGTAAAACCACCAGCGTGATGACCACGGAGTATCAAAACGGCCAATCGGTTAAGGTCATGCAGCGCTTTCGCGTGTATGACTCCTACCTGGACGCCATCAAGGACTATGTCCATGTGCTCACCGATAATCCCCGTTATCGCGAGGTGGTGAACGCCGTTCAGCCTGAAGCGGCCGCTTACGCATTGCAGCGGGCGGGTTACGCCACCGATCCCGACTACGGCGCCAAGCTGGTGCAGATCATCAGTCAGTTGAAGAACGCCGCCGCCCGCGGGGCATCCGCGTATACCCGCGATATCGGCGGGCTGTTTTAGCGCCGCCGTGAAATCACAGCAAGCAGCCACTGCCGGCCACGATTTTTTTTTCCGACACTCAAGTTTGGCCCGGCCGGGACGATATAACAAAAAAGGGTGTGGCGGATTGCCGCGATTGAGAACGGCGCTATAAACCCTGGATAGTTCGGCTGAGGGATACCTACGTACCCACAGCTTGAAGTATGACGGGTATACGCTCCCCGGAATAAGGAAAAACGATGTCCAGTTCATTAACCAATATAGCCGCCAGCGGTATCCAGGCTGCGCAGATTGCTTTGAATACGGTGGGGAACAATATCTCCAATGAGCCGGTTGCCGGCTATAACGAGGAAAAAACCCAGCTTTCCGAAAGCCTGGGATCCGGGTTGAGCGGTAATGGCGTGACAGTCACCGGAGTGACCCGGGTATATGACTCGCTGGTGGTGAGTCAGTTGCAAACCGCGTCGGCCACTGCCGATGCCACTACTACTTATTACAATCAGGTGTCTCAGATAGACGATATGCTCTCTACCAGCGATACCGATTTGTCCTCGGCGATGAGTACATTTTTCACCAGCATCCAATCGATGAGCAGCAACGCCTCTGATACCTCCGCGCGGCAAACCGTCATCGGCAGCGCCGGCAGCATGGTGGATCAGTTCCAAAGCGCCGCTACCTATCTGCAAAGCATGGGTACGTCGGTGAATCAGCAGGTGAGCACCAGCGCGGCTGAAATCAATAATTACACCAAGGAAATCGCCAGCCTTAACAGCGAGATTGTCAGCTCCGGCGGCAGCCAGGCGCCCAATTCCCTGCTGGATCAAAGGGATGAGCTGGTAAGCGAACTCAACGGTATCGTCGGCGTGACCTCCAGCGTGCAGGATAACGGCTCCGTCAATCTGACCTTTGCCAACGGCATGACGCTGGTGCAGGGCAGCAGCGCCTATCAGGTGCAAGCGGTGCCCTCCAGCGCCGATGCGTCTAAAACCGTTCTGGCCTATGATCGGGGAACCGGCACCCCGGTGCAGATTAATGATGCCAGTATCACCACCGGCAGCCTCGGCGGGCTACTGTCGTTCCGGGACGGGGCACTGACCGATGCCACCAACGCACTCGGCCAGTTGGCCCTAAGCCTGGCCAGCAATATGAATCAAACCAACGAGGCGGGGGTCGATTTGAACGGTGACGCCGGCAGCGCGTTTTTCACTTATGCCGATCCTACCGTTACGGCCAATAGCAAAAACAGTGGCACTGCTCAGGCCTCCGCCACTTATGACGGCGACAATACCGACCAGGTGCAGGCCAGCCAATATCAGGTCAAGTACGTTAACGGCAACTGGCAGGTAACCCAAAGCAGTACCGGCACTGTCCTCGCCGCGGCCGATGTCCAGCAGGTTACCGATAGCACCACAGGGGTTACGACCTTGACCTTTGACGGGTTGAACGTGGCCGTAACCGGTACGCCGGCCAACAACGACAGTTTTACCGTCGATCCGGTGTCCAATGTGATCGGCAGCATGAAGGTGGCGATTACCGACCCGGGGGATATCGCCGCCGGCCTGCCTGATGATGACGATGACGGCACCGAAACCGGCGCCAGCGATAACCGCAATGCCGAAAACATGTTGGCGCTGCAAAACGACCAGATCGTCGGCGGTTCCGCCACCCTGAGCACCGCCTATGCCACGCTGGTAAGCAATGTCGGCACCGAAACCAGCAATGCCGAGGTCACCAGCACCGCCCAGGCCAATATCGTTACCGCGCTGACCAATCAGCAGCAATCGTCATCCGGTGTCAACCTTGATGATGAATACATTGATTTGACGCGCTATCAACAATATTACCAGGCCAATGCCCAGGTGATTTCCACCGCCAGCGACTTGTTCAACTCATTGTTATCGGCGGTGGCAGGTTAAGCGGCCGTCCGCTTTTTTCAGTATTATCGTAAAGGATAAACGCCATGCACATGAGCACCAGCATGATTTATCAGCAAAGTTTGAATGCCATTGATAACAACTACAGCTTATTGCAGTCCAGCCAGATGCAGCTTTCCACCGGCAATCGGGTTAATGTGCCCTCCGATGATCCCATCGCCGCGTCGCAAGCGGTGATCATAAATCAGACTCAATCGATGAACACTGAATACAGCGCGGCGAGCACCTCGGCCAACAACAGCCTTTCGCTGGAGAGTTCGGTGCTCGGCCAGATCACCACCGTGATCCAAAATGCCCAAACGCTGATCATCCAGGCGGGAGACGGCACTTTGAGCGACTCGGATCGCCAGTCGCTGGCGACCACGCTTGAATCCTATAAAGCGCAGCTATTGTCACTGGCCAATACCAAAGACAGCAACGGCAACTATATCTTTGCCGGTTATGACACCGGTTCCGCGCCCTATAGCGAAGCTGCGTCCACCGGCGCCATCAGCGGCGTCGTCAGCTACAGCGGGGGGAACCAGGCCATCACCCAGCAGGTAGATGCCACCACCAGCATGGCGGTGGGGGATGTCGGCTCGGATGTGTTCGATCGCCTGCAGGCGGGCGCTACGCCGGAACCGGACGGCTCGGACAGCGACGCGGATATCTTTAGCACTATCGACGATGCGCTTACCGCGCTGACGACGCCGCAGGATGACGCGGATTCGGACACCGCCGCCGCCTATACCGCCGCCATGGCCAAAGCCACCCGCGGTTTGGGCAACTCGCTGAACAATGTACTGGCCGTCCAGTCATCCGCCGGCACCAAGCTGAATCAATTGGACGCTATCGACAGCATCAGTACCGATCGTTCCACCATGTATCAGACGCAAATCGGCGATTTGACCGGGACTGACTGGTATTCGGCCATCTCGGCTTACAGTATGCAACAAGCGGCCCTGCAGGCCTCCTATACCACCTTCAGCGCCATGAGCAAGCTGTCTTTATTCCAGATGAACAGTTAAGCACTGCGCCCCAACCCGTCCGGTGGCTCTGGCGGGTTCTTTGGGAGGCTAACGCTTACGCCTCCTATATTATGCCGCGCGTCTGGCGACGGGCGGCACATTTTTTATCCCTGCGGCAATTCCCGCAACATGCCGGCCATTAAATCAAAGACTTCCCCCATCAGCCTTTCCCAAAAAGGCACCATCAAGGGCAGCAGCAGGCTAAAAACCAATATGCCGATGGTCAGGGTCAGCGGAAAGCCGATGACAAACACCGTCAGCTGCGGGGAGACACGGTTCAACAGGCCCAAGGCGATATTCATCGTCAGCAGCAAGGTTATCATCGGCAACGCCAGCATCAGGCCGTTGATGAAAATCATCCCACTGGCGCGGCACAGTGCCATAAATCCCTCGGCGTTCAGCGGCAAGGCGTTAATGGGCAGCGTTTGAAAACTATCGGCCAGTAAAGATATCATCCACAAATGGCCGTTCAGGCTGAGAAAAACCAACAGGGTAAGCATGTTCATGAACTGAGCCAGTATCGGCATATTCAGGCCGCTGGCGGGGTCCAAAAAGGTGGCGAAAGAGAGCCCCATTTGCAAACCGATCACTTCCCCCGCCATTTCAATGGCGGCAAACGCAAACTGCATCATCAGCCCCAGGGCGGCCCCAATCAGAAATTGCTGGATACCCAGCCAGAAACCGGCCACCGAATAAATCGGCGTCGCCACAGCGGGCAGCAACGGCGCGAGAAGCGAGGTTACGGCAACCCCCAATCCCACCTTGACCCAGGAGGGAATGCTGGCCTGGCTGAAAAGCGGGGCGGTGCCGATCAGCGCCAAAATGCGGACCAGCGGCCAGAAACCCTGGGTGATCCAATGGGACAACTGGGCAATATCAAAGGGCATCATCGTTAACCGGCGAGGGAGGGCAGGCTGGCGAACAGGGCGCGCATATAATCCAGTATCAGGTTGAGCATCCAGGGACCAGCGATAACGCCGGTGGCAACCACCGCCAGGATTTTGGGGATAAACGATAGCGTCATTTCATTGATTTGCGTGGCGGCCTGAAGCAGACTGACTATCAACCCGCTGAGCAGCGCGGCGATCAATAACGGCGCCGCCAATGCCAACGCCACCAATATTGCCTGATGGCCCATGGACATCACTGATTCCGGTGTCATTTTTTTGCCTGGGTTATGGGTGAATATTCTGGGTTAGGTATAAAAACTTTGCGCCAGCGAACTGAGCAACAGCTGCCAGCCGTCCACCAGCACAAACAGCATAAGTTTAAACGGCAGTGAAATGGTGGCCGGCGGCACCATCATCATCCCCAGCGCCATCAATACGCTGGCCACCACCAAATCAATAATTAAAAATGGGATAAAAATAGTAAACCCGATTTGAAAGGCGGTTTTCAGTTCACTGGTGGCATAGGCGGGCAACAGAATCCGCATCGGCACCGCTTCCGGTCCCTGCAGCGGGCCCTGATTGGCTAAACGGGCAAACAACGCCAAATCCGCCTGCCGGGTTTGCCGCAGCATGAAGGCTTTCAGGGGTTGCGCGCCTTTATCAATGGCGTCCTGCATGGTGATTTTGTTTTCGCTCAGGGGCAAATAGGCCTCGGTATATATGTTATCGAATACCGGGGCCATCACAAAAAAGGTCAGAAACAGCGCCAATCCCAATAACACCTGATTGGGCGGCGCAGAGGGCGTGCCCATGGCGCTGCGCAGCAGGCTCAGCACAATGATGATGCGGGTAAAGCTGGTCATCAACATTAACGCTGCCGGGATAAAGGCCAGGGACGTGAGGAAAACCAGGGTTTGTACCGGCAGCGACCAGCTTTGACCGCCGCCGGCCAAGGGATGGATGGCGATGCCCGGCAATTGCGCCCAACCGGCGGGGGACAGGCCCAGTAACCCCAGGGCCAGGGCCGCAAGCGCGACGCCGCGGGACGGTAAAAATAGCCGAAGCCGTCTGTTGCTCATTGATCCTTTCCTGTCCGGCGCATGACCAGGCGCAAACGCTGGCGAAAATCCCCCGCCAGGGCGGCGGAGCGGGCATTCGCATCCGCATCGGCAGCCGGCGCGGGCAGGCTGTGCAGCGGGGTGATGTTCTGCGCCGTCACCCCAAGCACCAGCCAGGTGCCTTCCACTTCCACCACCACCACCCGCTCCCGCGGTCCCAGGGAACAGCTGGCCTGCAGCGTCAGCCGCTGCGACTGTTTGGCTGCCGGCGCCAGGCCGAGCTTGCGCACCAGCCAGGCCACGATGATGATTACCAAAAGTATGCCGCCCAGCGCGCTGCCCACCTGGGTCAAGGCGCCGGCGGCGTCAAACCCACGGGCAACGGGTACGGCGATTTGGACGGCGGATTGGGGCTGCGCGTCGCTCATTTAGCGGCTTAACCGGCGCATACGCTCGGAGGGAGTGATAATATCGGTAATCCGCACACCGTATTTATCCGCCACCACCACTACTTCTCCCTGGGCTATCAAATAGCCGTTGATGAGAATGTCCAGCGGTTCTCCCGCCAGGCCGTCCAGCGCCACCACCGAACCCTGCGACAGCCGCAGCAATTCCTTGATGGTCATTTTGGTGCGCCCCAGCTCAACGGTGAGTTTCACCGGGATATCCATAATCATATCGATATCCTGCAACGGTCCGGCGCTGTCTTCCGCGGTCAGTTGATGAAATATGCCGTCAGTGGACGCCGGCCGTTCTTTGCTCACGGCCTGCTGTTCGTCAAACGCCTCTGCCCACAGATCGTCGGCGGATGGCTTATCTTCACCGGACGGTTTCTTTGGGTCACTCATCGGGCAGTTCCTCATCAAGGGAGTTCAATACGGGATTAATCAGTTGTTTTACGCTCAGTGCGTACTGACCGTTCAGGGTGCCGTAGTTACTGGTCAGCACCGGCACGCCGTCCACATGGGCAATCAAATAGTCAGGTTTATCTATGGGCAGTACATCACCGGGCGTCAGTTTGAGAATTTCCGACAGCCGCAGGGTGACTTCGGCGAAGTTGGCCACCAGCTCCAGTTCAGAATGCTGCACTTGCTTCACCAGGTTTTCGCGCCAGCCCTGGTCTTCCATACGGGAGTTTTCCAGCGGCGGATTGGTCAGCAATTCCCGCAACGGTTCGATCATGGAGAAGGGTATACAGATATAAAACTCACCCACCATCGAACCGATTTCCACATGGAAGGGGGTGGTGACCACGATATCGTTGGGAGAAGTCGTGATATTGGTGAATTTCACCTGCATTTCGGCGCGAACGTATTCCACGTTCAGCTTGTAGATGGCATTCCAGGCGTCTTCATAGCCGTCCAGCGCCAGCTTCAGCATCCGGCGGATGACCCGTTGTTCGGTATGGGTGAACTCACGGCCTTCCACCTTGATGGGGAACCGGCCGTCGCCGCCGAACAGATTATCCACGGCAATAAACACCAGGCTCGGTGAGAAGACGAATAACGCAGTGCCCCGCAGCGGCTTGAGGTGGATCAGATTCAGGTTGGTGGGCACCGGCAAATTACGGGCGAAATCATGGTAAGGCTGGATCTTGATGGCGCCGACGGTAATATCCGGACTGCGGCGCAACAGGTTGAACAAACCCATGCGAAAAGATCGCGCAAAGCGTTCATTAATGATTTCCAGCGCTTGCAGCCGTTCGCGCACCACCCTGCGCTGGGTATTGGGATCGTAGGGTTTAACATCATTGTCGCTGCCGCTGCTCACCGGCAGTTGCTCATTGTCGTCGCCGTTCAGCAGCGCATCGATTTCAGCTTGAGAGAGAATGCTATCGCCCATGGTATTCAGCGCAATATAAAGGCGGTAAAAAGAACATCGTTGACGACCGGTCGCGGTTGACCGTTCACCAAGGGTTCGCTCAGCACCTGTTTGATTTGATCCACCAACCGTTGCTTACCCTGGTCGTTGGCCAGGGCGTCCGCGTCCTGGCGGGAAAGCAGTAATAACAGTCGACTGCGTACTGCGGGTAAAAAGTCGTTAAATTCCTTGCGCGTTGCTTCGTCCGGCAAGCGCAATGTCAAACCGATATAAAGCACCCGGTCGGGATCGTTGGTCGGATTAACCAGGTTTACCGTAAAGGTGTCCAGCGGCAAAAAGATGGGGGTCGGCGGCACCGGCGGGGCGCTGGTGACGGTGGCCAGCTCACCGGGCAAGCGGTGTTGCCACCAGTAATAACCCGCTGCTCCGCCGGCAGCCAAAATAATGACTGCTAAAACTACTTTCCATTTGGTTTTTTTACCAGCCGAAGGAAGCACATTCTGAGACATAACGTTTAGATATTCCTATAATCATGACGACATTTTTCCTTTGCAGAACCCGCAAAATGCCGATTATTGTTGGCATTATCCCGTCTCCATTGGATTTCAATAGGACGAATAGACGGGATAATTTGCGTTAACTTGAGCGTTTGCTGACTTAGACAAAGGTATCGATGCCGGCGGCGCGGCCGATGGGGGGCTGCGTCGGCGTTACCTGGGTATTATCGGCCTGGGCGGCAACTCTGTTGATGGAAAATGTCTCACCCGTTTGACCGCCGGAGGAGGCATTCTGGCCGTTGCCTCCCCAGTTAGGCATGGCATCGCCGCCGACGCTGCTTTGCCCAAGATTAATGCCGCTTTGCGCCAGCGAGTCGCGTAGCTGCGGCAGCGCATCCTCCAGAGCGGCGCGTACCTGGCTATGTCCCGACGCCAGGTGGATTTGCATCTGGTTATTGGTGTCCACCTGCATACTGATTTGCACCGTGCCGAGACTGTCAGGATGCAGGCGCAGTTCGGCACTTTGCTGACCGTCGCGGCTGTACATCACCACTTGCTGGCCGATGGCTTGCTGCCATTCATCACTGCCTAATTGCGCGCTTATCAAGGCGCTGGCGGGCGTCGGCGTGGTAGCGGCATTGCCGCCGGGGGCGCTTAAGGTCGGCATGACTACCGACGCGGTGCCGCCCTGGGATGAACCGCTGTCCATAGACATATCGCCGATTTTTTTCAGGGTGATAACGGTATCGTTTGTTCCGCTATTGGTCTGGGCTGAATTCGTGGTCTCAAGGGAAACGGGAACTACCGCCGCCTGAGCGGCGTCGCTGTCGGTTGTCGAAGGTTGTTCCTTGGCCTCCGTGGCCACGGGTGAAGCCTTGTTGTCCTGGGACTCGAGGGCCATGGCGGTGGTGGATTTTTTCAGGGCCGCCGGAATCGTGGTCTTGGACGCATTGTGGTTATTGGCGACGGTTTGATGATAATCGGCGTTGGTCTGTGCGAGGAGTGCACTGTTATCCGCCGCGGTGGACGTTTGATTTTGCGTCGTCGCTTCCGGTGCTGCATTACCACTGTCTGCGTTTTTGTCCGGCGCAGTATCGTCCGCGGCGCTGTTATCGGCGGTGAAAAACGTTGACGCCGTGCCGATGGCGGCACTCGCCGCGGTGTCAGCAAGGGAAGGGATGCCGCTGACGTCGGCCGCCAGGGCTTGCCCGTCTGAAATCGTCTGGGCAATCGGCAACGAGACCGAACTGGTCTGAGCCAATAATGCCATCAGGTTTTGTGCGGCGCTGCTGTCCAGGGCGGGATCGGCGTTTTTTTCCGCCGCGCCGCCGGCGGCGGTTTTCGTTGCGGGGTCAATACTCTTAGTGATGCCGGCGGGCGCCGGCGTAATTACGTCCGAATCGCTACTGCCATCGCGATCTTCTTGCTCGTTTCGTTGACGCGCCGCGGAATCCGTCTGTGTCGATAGGCTGTTAGGCGTTCCCTGCACATACGGCGAGGCGTCGGAGGAATCATTGGCGGACGTGGTTCTGCTTTCAGCGGACGAAGCAGGCTGCTGCGGTTGCCGATTGTTAAGCTTGCTGTTCAACAGCGAGCTGAAACCCTGGTCGCCGCCATCGGCAGCCACCGCCGTCACGCTTCCGACGGCGGCAACTCCCGCCGTCGGGGTGATCTCATTGGGCAGTGTTATCATTTATAATTTCCTCGCCGTAGCCTGCTGGGCAAACTCATCCATTTGTTTCTGGTCAAGCCGATTTTCTTTAGACTGCTGAATCCGCATATAGCGGGAATTCAACGTGGAAAGGGCATTGAGACGCTGCTGCTTGGTCTGCCACTGCTGGATCGCCTGCTGCACCCGCTGGCCCCATTGGGTCAATAAATTGCGATGCTGCTCAATGGCGGTTTCCAGCGTGTTGATAAATTGCTGGTAGTTATACCAACTAGCGGAGGCCATGCCTTTTGTCATGCCGCTTTGCAATTTTTGCCGGTACTCTTTTTCGTATTGCTGCAATTGCTCCAGTTGATTTTTGGCCGATAGCTGGGACTGGCGGACTTCACCCAATCGGATCGACGCCTGGTCCAGCTCTTCTTTCGCCTTTTCCCGCAAAATATCAAGGGCAGTGTGACTGTTCATCTAACCTCGTTACCCGACTTAGCCAAATAATCCCTGCAGCTGCTCGCAAGCCTGCGGATAATCGCTGCGCTGATGCATATTCTGCTGCAAAAAAGCCTCTATGGCCGGATAGAGCGCGATGGCCCGGTCCAGTAGTGGGTCGCTGCCGGCGGCATAGGCGCCGACGCTGATTAAATCCCGGTTGCGCTGATACCGGGACAAGAGCTGTTTGAATTGCCTCACCAATTGTTCCTGTTCCGGAGGAACGATGGCGGTCATGGCGCGGCTGATGGACGCTTCAATATCGATGGCCGGATAATGGCCTGATTCCGCCAGCTGGCGCGACAGGACGATATGGCCGTCCAGAATGGCGCGCGCCGCGTCGGCGATGGGGTCCTGCTGGTCGTCTCCCTCGGTGAGCACGGTATAGAACGCCGTAACGGAGCCGCCGCCGCTGACCCCGTTGCCGGCGCGCTCCACCAGGGCGGGCAGCCGGGCAAAGACCGAAGGAGGATATCCTTTGGTGGCCGGCGGTTCCCCCACCGCCAGGGCGATTTCCCGCTGCGCCATGGCATAGCGGGTCAGGGAATCCATTATCAGCAAAACGTGATAACCGCGATCGCGAAAATCCTCGGCGATACGGGTGGCATATGACGCGCCCTGCATTCGCAGCAGCGGCGAGACATCCGCCGGGGCTGCTATCACCACCGACCGTTTCAAGCCCTCAGCGCCAAGGATATTATCGATAAAATCCTTTACCTCGCGGCCGCGTTCGCCAATCAGGCCCACCACGATCACATCCGCCCGTGTGTAGCGCGCCATCATGCCCAGCAAAACGCTTTTGCCCACGCCGGAACCGGCAAACAGCCCCATACGCTGTCCGCGACCCACGGTCAGCAGCGCATTGATGGTGCGCACTCCTACATCCAGCACATCGGCGATGGGGGTGCGCTGCAGCGGATTCACCGGCGCGGTGTTCAGCGACGCGCTATAACCGGTATCCGCCGCGGGCAAACCGTCCAGCGGCTTTCCGCTGCCGTCCAGCACCCGGCCCAGCAGCTCGACGCCCAGGGGCAACTGTTTGCCGGACTGGCCGTCTTCACGTACGCGGGCATAGACCCGGGCGCCGGGCACAATACCCTCCACCTCTTCCAGCGGCATCAAAAACAGCTTATCGCCATTGAAACCCACCACTTCACAATCAATTTCGTCAATAATATCCTGGCGCAGGCGTTCGATAAGACAGGGCGCGCCGAGGGGCAATTGCAAGCCGGTGGCCTCCATGATAAGGCCGGTGGCGCGGGTCAAACGACCGTAATGACGCACCATCGGCGTCCCTTCAAGGCGCTGTTCGAGGGAATCCAGCGACTTCAGCCAACGCCCGAGGCGCGCGGTCATTATAATTCTCCCGGAGCGGCCAGTCTGCACAGCTCATGCCAGCGGGTAGCCAGGCTGGCGTCAAGGTCCCCTTCCTGCGCCGTTACCTTACAGCCGCCGGGATGCACATCGCTATCGGGAATGAGCCGCCAGCCGTGCAAATCAAGCGTCGCCCCCAATTGTTTTTCCACCAGAGGCACCAGCGACGGATGCACGTGCAGCTGCGGTTTCCCGCTGAGCATCGGTTCTTGCTGCATTAATTGCTGAATCTGCCGCAGCATGGCGGTGCCTTCTCCCACCGGGGCCTGGCCCAAAACCTTTCTGGCGGCGGTCAGCGCCAACTGCGCCAGGCGTTCCGCCATCACGCTGTCCAGCGCATCCAGCGTATGCTGAAATTCGCTCACCAGCAGCTGCAGCTGCGCCACGGCGGGCTGCTGCTCCTGGAATATCAGCTGGCGGCCTTCCTCCTGGCCGGCCCGCAGCCCGGCCTGATATCCGTCCTGCCGGCCTTGCTTAAAGCCCTCATCAAATCCGTTGCGCTGCGCATCCGCCTGGATTTTTTTGCGCATCTCATTAAGCGCCGCCTGCTGGGCGGATTCTTCCGTCGCCGGTTCATCCAGCGGCGAGGGCATTACCGGCGGCAATACCGGCTGGGCCAAATCGTCCAATGCCCAAGGCCGCCAGGGTAAATGATTGAATGCATCAGACATACGTATCCTCCCCACCGCCAATAGCCATCTCGCCGCTTTCCGCCAAACGGCGGACAATCAGCAGAATAGCCTTTTGTTCGTTCTCCACCTGAGACATACGCACCGGTCCGCGGGTGGCTAAATCGTCGCGCAGAATCTCCGCGGAACGCTGCGGCATATTGCGCAGGAATTTTTCCCGCAGCGGCGGGGCGGCATTTTTCAGCGCGATAAGCAGGGATTCCGATTCCACTTCCTGCAGCAAACGCTGGATGCTGCGATCGTCCACTTCCACCAGATTTTCGAACAGGAACATCTCGTCGATGATTTTTTGCGCCAATTCGCCGTCGAAGTCCCGCACGGCGCTGATAACCGCCTCTTCCTGCTGGGTTTTCATCAGGTTGATTATCTCGGCCGCGGTACGCACGCCGCCCATTTTACTGCGTTTCATGTTCTGGCCGTCGAGCAGGCCGTTAAGCACCTCGGTCAATTCCGCCAGAGCGGAAGGCTGTACGCCGCCGAAGGTGGCGATACGCAGCATCACGTCGTGGCGCAGTTTTTCATCAAACAAGGCCAGAATATCGGCGGCCTGGCCGCGGCGCAGATGAACCAGAATGGTGGCGATAATTTGCGGATGCTCTTC
Source organism: Sodalis sp. RH15 (assembly GCF_047324255.1). Lineage (NCBI taxonomy): Bacteria > Pseudomonadati > Pseudomonadota > Gammaproteobacteria > Enterobacterales > Bruguierivoracaceae > Sodalis > Sodalis sp. RH15. The sequence goes on along the minus strand of NZ_CP178738.1, from coordinate 3,712,698 downwards.
GCGGATAAGGTCCGCCGCGCTTTGCGGCTCCATAAAGTTGAGGGTCTCCATGCCGGTGGTGGTTTCCCGGGTTTCGAGAATATCCTCCAGCAGGCTGGAAGCGCGCTCCTCGCCAAGGGCTTTGATCAACACCGAGCGCAAGAAATCTCCGGCATTGATACTCAGCGCGGCATATTGTTCCGATTCCGCCTCGAACTCTTTCAACACCTCCAGCAGCTGCTGCTGGGAAGTTTGCTGCATGTTGGCCATGGCGCTGCTGAGCTGCTGCACTTCCCGCGTCGATAAATGCTTGAAAACCTCCGCTGCCCGGTCCTCGCCCAGCGTCATAAGCAGGATGGCGCTTTTTTCGGTTCCATTCATCGTCATTGCTCGTTGCTCATCCATTGGCGAATCACTAACGCCACAATTCGTGGATCCCCATCCGCCATATCCCGGATGCGCTGACTGCGGGCCTCGGTATTTTCACGCTGCTGCGCCCGTTTCTGCTCGTCTTGCTGGTCGCGGCTGAGCTTGACCACCACATCTTCCGCCGCGCGAGGAGCCGGGGGCTGCGGCGCTACAGGCTCAGCTGCTTTAGCCCTCAGTAGCGGCCTGACCACCTTGTACCAAAGGATCACGGCCACCAGCAGTACCAGTAGCCAGCGTCCGGCGGTCATCAAGCCATCAAAAAATCCGGCCTGTTGCCAGAACGGTAGGTCACCTACGCTGAGTTCAGAATCAACGAACGGTGTATTAACGACATTGAGCGTGTCTCCCCGTTCAGCGGAAAAGCCCATGGCTTCGCGCGCCAGATCTTGCACCTGCGTCAATTGCTGCGGCGTCAACGCCACCAGTGGTTTACCGCCTTCTCCCGGCAGATAATTTACCACCACCGCCACAGATAGCCGCTGCAGGTTGCCTACGCTGCGTTCCACATGAACCACTTTATGGTCCAATTCGTAATTGATGGTTTCATCATGATGCGTATTGGACGGCACGGACAGTGTTGCCGGAGCGTTGCGGTTTTGCGCGCCGTTTACTCCGTTGGGATTATTGGCTGGCTGTCGACCGGTTTGCGTGGCGACCGTGCCGTTGATAGGCGCGGTCGCGGCGACCGACGGCTGGTTGGATAAAGCCCCCGGTATTCCCCCCGGCTGGTTCGCCCCTAACTGTTCGCTTTGCGTATCCTGTTTAGAGCGAATAGCCGAATTGTCATTACCGCCGTTAGGCTGATAGTGTTCATCCGTTTGTTCCTGAGCATCAAAATCTATCTGCGCGGTAACCTGCGCATGCACGTTGGCGCTGCCCACCATCGGGGCTAGGATATTTTCAATATTTCGCTGATAGCGGCTTTCCAATTCAGTGCTGAATTTCAGCTGGCTGGCGTTAAGCATCCGGCCATTGGCATCGGCCTGGGTCAGCAGGTGGCCTTGCTGATCCACCACCGTGACATTGGCGGGGGGCAACCCGGCCACGCTGCTGGAAACCATGTAAACGATGGCGTTGACCTGTCCATCATCAAGTGCGCGACCAGGTTGCAACACCAGGGTGACCGACGCGGTTGGGTTTTTTTGCTCCCTGACGAACAATGAAGGTTTCGGCATGGCCAGATGGACCTGCGCCGACCGAACCGGCCCCAGCGTTTCAATGGTCCGCGCCAGCTCGCCCTCCAGGCCGCGCTGGTAATTAATCTGTTCACTGAATTGGCTGATGCCGAATTTTTCCTGATCCATCAATTCGAAACCCACCGAACCGCCTTTCGGCAGACCCAGGCTGGCCAGTTTGAGCCGGGTTTCATACACCGACTCCGCCGGTACCAGCAAGGCGGTACCCTGGTCGCTGAAATGATAGGGGATGTTCATTTGGGTCAATTGCGCAACGATATCGCCGCCGTCCCGATCGTTAAGATTACTGTACAACACGCGGTAATCGGGACTTTTTGCCCAAAGCGCCATTACCACTACTATCGCAATCGCGGCGGCGGCGGCGATTGCAGCGGAAATTTTTGGATGGCTGCGCAGATGTTTCAATATCGGCATGAACAAATTCTTGCCCGGTCCGGAACCGTTTTTAACCGTACTCATGACATTGTCCTGGCATGAATTGAACGGGGCTGCTTAATGGCTAATAACAAAACACTCTCCATGCTTGTGCTTATCGGGCGTTGCCGGCGGTTCTGGATTTATGTGGATGTCATTATTTGCTTTTAGTGAGGCATTCGATGGCTGAAATAACCGGGTTTTTTAGCGTTATTTAGCCCGTTAGCCGATTTAGCCTTCTGGTAAGTTAGCTTATCGTAAAAAAATCTAGGGGGATCATATGGCTATTCCAGGCATTGAATCAGCGGTACAGCAGCTGCATCGCGCGGCGTCCCAGGCGGCGGGCAACGCCGGCGATACACCGGTGACCGGCGGCAGCTTCGCCGATCAGCTCAGCGCGGCGCTGGATAATATCAGCGATTCGCAAAACAAGGCCACCATGGAATCGCAAGCCTACACCACCGGCAACTCGCCGCTGGGACTGAATGACGTGATGGTGGATATGCAGAAATCTTCCATTTCCCTGCAAACCGGCGTACAGGTGCGCAACAAACTGGTTGCCGCTTATCAGGATATAATGAATATGTCGGTATAATAGTATCAACGCTATGATTAATATGAGTTAAATCATTGCATATTTCGCTGGGGGGCCAAAGACGATAACGTTGGGAATTGAGCCCCGCCGGCACAAAGCGCTCCGAGCGAGGCGGCTACCGGGGACAATTCGGCGAGCAACCGCTTGATGCTCGCCAGAGTTTCTCTTAACGCCCCATTAAGTTTAGTGGATGTGTTTTAATCACTTGAGATCCCGGCTTATCTTTCAATTCCGCTGCTTTTGGGTCACCCGTGCTTAGCCATTTGTCGTAATCCTCATACACCTCCATAAAAGTACGGAAGAACACATGATGAGTCGACAAATTCTGTGTTAGAACATACGATTTTGCCAGCTCGTAAGCAGCTTCATTTTCCAACTTCATAACAATCTCCTTATGTTGAATCAAAATTGACCTTAGGCTGCTTCGAGCATGCAGGTATCTTGATAAAAAATCAGTGATCAATTGCATCCCTTTGCGATCCGTCAGTGCTAGGATGTGACGCAGTGTTGAATACGGACTTTGTGTTATGAAGATGAATGAATTGAAACCCATAGTCACTTTGGTTGCGGTGATTTTTTTTGGCGTGGTGGCCTACCTCAATAGCGGCGGGGAGGAGACAACAGCCCCTGCCATGCCCGCTGTTAACCCGCCGGCGCAGGCGAAGCCGGCAAAGGCCGCGGTAAATAAATTCTTGAATACGGCTAATTGCGCTTCATCTTCTTGCAAGTCAAGCGTCCCAAAACCCGCCAAATCCCTGCCTTTCGTCATTGAACATATTACCCTCAATAACGCCTTCAAGGATAATCACCGGCTGGTGAAAATCGAAGCGGGCGTTACCGGCGGGAACAGGATGGAGTGGGCGGCGACATCCATCGCCATCGCCGAAATCGCCTCCAGGACCGGGGCTGATTCTATTGAGGTATTGCTGAATAGAAATGAAATACCTGCCGATCAATCAACGATGTTCCGGCAATTATCTAATGTATATTATGCCCCGAACCAAAAAAAGAGCATTTGGGGTAACGCAATAAAAAGTAAATGGGAAATCTACGTGGCAAAGGAAAAAAATATCGCTACCAAGAGAGATATCGATATCAATAATTTTTTCGATAAAACAAATCAAAAGCTTATCGATAGCGGAGTGGATTACGATAAAGCCGATGAAAAAGCCGGCGTCATTACGGTGAATAAATTCCACTTAAAAAATGATTGGATTCTCTTTAGCGGTAATTTGAATGAAAGCGATGACGGCATTCCGAGGCAATCTATCCGTATCGTTCATAATAGCAAGGATGATTCACTTAAGGCATTGAATCAATGTCTTTCAGCAACCAATGCCAGTGTGGATTTATGCCATAAGTCCTAAGCCTAGAAAATAAATAATTATCTTTTAAGGTGTTCTGACGGGAAAAGATGATGAAATACAAAACCACCGGCAATAATAACCGGTGGCTTTATATCAAAAGGTTATTCAAGAGCTGCGGCCGCCGCCATGGCTGTGTTCACCGCCCTTTCTACCGGCTTCCGACGCTTTTTCAGGGTCATTCTTGAAGTTGCCCCCGCTATGCTGCCCGCCTTTCTTGCCGGCTTCGGAAGCTCGTTCAGGATCGTTTTTGAAATTGCCGCCGCTGTGCTGGCCGCCTTTCTGGCCCGCGCTTGATGCTTTCTCTTTATTTTCGGCAAAGTTACCTGAACCACCGCGATGTTCTGTCATGATAAACTCCTGCTCTAGTTGATGATGCTATTGAGAAATTGATAATTATAAATGGCATCATTTAAGATACCTAGATGGAAATATAAAGCTATTATGTGATAAAGCATAAAATATATTAATGCTTTTCACCTTTTAAATATTAGAAGAGGTTGGGATGTCTCGCAATAAAAAGCTATCGTTTAGGATTAATCTCAGCCGTAAATGTTAATTATTTTTAGCGGCGATTGTGTATGTCATTAATATTTTCATTTCAATTCAAACCATTATATTCGTTCATTAATCTTGATTTTATTAAATAGCGAAGCGGCAAATTAAATTTTGACATGGTAAATTTATTAGCCGCTTCGCTTACGCTAAATTAACCGCTTCGATGCGGTTGGAAGTCACTTAAAATAGGCATAACCTTATGAAAATTTTTAAGGTTGTCTCATTATTGTATTAGCAAATAAATATTTGCCCAATGCCCCAATGCCCCAATGCCCCAATGCCCCAATGCCCCAATGCGCATGGTGTCCGGGTCGCCTCGCCACAGGGACGAGGGCGGTCTATGCCGTTAACGTATCCAGCGGCGCCGTCGTGTCTTTAGCCGGCGCATTGAACGAAGAGCGTCTTCATTTTTCTGTCATAAAGGGACGGTAAAGTGGGCAGGAATGATTGGGAGGCGATAATGGGCATACCCGGACAAGCGTTGCAGCATAGCCATGAAACCTTAAGCCAGATCATCGGTCAGGCGATAATGGAGCTGCACCGGCAAGGGGTCAACATTCAGCTAGGCAATCTTCTGGCTTACCTGACCGGCGAACAGGAAAAAGAATCCGACGAGGCCAGGCGGTTTTTCATCGGCTTAGCCATCGGCCTGTTGTCAATCTGACCTGGCCGACAGGAGCTTATCAGTCCGGTTATTGCTGAGGCTGATTTTTCTAATGATGGCGAGCCCGGAAGATTTTTGCCAGCAAGAAACCCACACCGCCGGCAATCAACAATGCCGGTATCGGGTCCTCTGAAGTTTTGGCTTTGATGGAATCAATGTAATCATTAACGCTGTAGCAAGCCTTCGCCGCCTGTTTGCGCACTTTTCCTTCCAGCGTCATAGCGCTGTCGCCGGTGGCCTTGCCCAGTGTTTCCTGACCTTTGCCGGTCACTTCTTCCGCTTTATTTTTGGCTTTATCGAACATGGTTAATTTCCTTCTATATATGGAACCCATTTAAATATAGGCGAAAATTTGTATGTTTTCTTGAATAGGCGGGGCGGGGGCTGCTTTTAAGAGCATTCCATACGCGCTCTATCAAGTAATGGGCCCAGGATTTCCACATGACGTTTCAAAATGAAGTTCTGTGGATCAACGAAGGGATTGCCTTTGCGCCGGCATTAATCGGGGAGTGATGCCTGCTGAATGAGTAGGCATCACTGTTTGATATAGGCATTCAGACCAACTTCTCATACTGGGCTGCAGGATTTTTAACCAGTTATGCATGAGGTTATTTTTTTATTTCACCCGGCAACATGGAAGTTCTATCTGAAAATTTGTGATAAGTGGAGTTGATCTTTTGCTGGCGATTAGATTGGCCAATGAGATTGCGTAACTGGTTTAGACGCGCCTGTAATAATTGATTAATCTCCTTTTCATTATCCAGCAGTTGACGCAATATCAGAGTAATTTCGTCCTGCGTCGCGCCGGAAAGCGGGTCCTCTTGTTTGACATTCAATTCGGAAATCTTCGCTACAGCATGTACATATTTTTCTTCGATATAGACCAGGTTATCCCATTCTGATTGACGAGCCATTAACAGCATGTTTTCACTTAATAGAAGTATTTGCTGATAATGAGCTAAAAGGGAGGGGCAAGCATCCATCATGGCTATCCTAAAAGGTATTTAACACAAAAAGTGGGTTATTCCTGCTCATTCACTCGCGACTTTCATCACACGTCTCAATATATTGGGATAACCATTATCAGCAGTGTAACATGTCTAATCTCGCTAAATCCTTCTTATTGTTAGGATTTAACGGGGCTTCCCGGAGCGATTTCTTTCCATGCATCGGCGATTTCGCTTAACAATTGACGGATTTGTTGAAGGAGCTCACGGTCATTATCCCGATTAACCCGGATCAATTTACGAACGAAATAATCGTAAAGACCAGAAAGATTTCGGCTCAGTTCCCCACCGTTCTCGATATCCAAACCCAGCTTCAAGCCGTTATTAATGATATTGATGGCATGGGTGATGGCCTTGCCTTTGGCGATGGTATTGTTCTGTTGGATATAGATATCCGCCTTAGCCAGGGCGCTAAGCGCCCCGTCGAATAACAGCGTAATCAATTTATGCGGATTGGCGCTCATCACTCCGCTTTCTAAGCCGACAGTGGCGTAGGCTTGTGAACCATACATACGAAATTCCTTTTGTTTTTCCCGCTATCGCAACTATGGCATATCAACTGCTGGTGCTGCTGGTGCCTAAGGAGGTGCTGGAACTGCTTGAACTGTCAAACTGCTGCGTCAGAAAGTTACTGGTCTGCTGCAACGAGGACATCAGCACGTCCAGATTGGTGAACTGTGTTTGGTAACGGGCAATATCGGACGTGATTTTGTCCTGGACCTGGGTGTATTGCTTGCCAAGATCGGTCAGTACGCTGTTGACGCCGGCTTCGGCCCCGCTGATGACTCCGCTGGTGCCGGTAAAGTCATTGGTGATATTCACCAGTTGGGTGGCCAGACCGGTGGTCTTGCCGTCCCCGACGAAAAAGGCCGACACCTGACTGGTATTGTTGGTGAGGCTGTCCACCAGCGTGGTTTCATCCGTGGATAATTCGCCGGTGGAAACGTCTTGGGTGATGCCTAATTGGGATAGCACTTTAAAGGTGGAACTAGACTGGGCGGTAGTCAGTGCGCTCTTAACCTGATTTTCCACCGAATCCAGCACGCTATCGCCCAATAACGGACCGTTGGTGGAAGACTGTGTCTGCCCGGCGGTCACCGCGGTGTATTGGCCCAAGGTATTAAAGGTGGTCAGCAGGCTATTGTAAGCGCTGACCCAATCGTCAATAGCGGAGTCGGCGTCGGTAACGCTTAGGCGTAAATTCAGGGTCTGCGTCGAGGAAGTGGTGGAATTCAGCGTCAAGGTTACGCCTTGGGGCACATTGCTGATGGTGTTGCTGCTGCGATCGATGGACACGCCGTTAACCGTCAACAAGGCATCTTGCCCGGCCACGGTCTGCGTCATGCCTGAACCGGTGCCGGTGGTGGCGGTGGCGCTGGTCCCCGTGCTGGAAGTCACATCAGCGCTGGAACTGTAGCCGAGAATGGCATTCAGGGTATCGTCGCCGCTGACGCTCATATTGATATTTGAGCTGGCGCCGGAGGCGTTGGAGGTGATCACCAATTGATAGCCGCTGTCGCCGGATTGCACATAGCTGGCGGTGACGCCGGCGTTGGCACCGTTAATGGCGCTTATCAGGCCGGACATACTGGTTTGGCTATCGGACAGGCTGATGTTAACCGCGGCGCCGGTGCCTACCTGAATGGATAAGCTGCGATCGGTGGCGCCGGTGGTGCCTAACTGGGTGGAAATGCTGGAAAACGTTTGTCCGCTCACCAGGGATTGCGCCTGTGCCAGCTGCGAAATATCGATACTGTAGTTGCCGCTGGTGGCACCGGTGCCTACCGTGGCGGTGAAATCGTCATTGGTGCTGGCGACCTGCTGAGTATAGAGCGTCGGGTCCGCCAGCGCGGCTGAGGCGGTGTTGAAGGACTCAAGCGCGCTGGCGAGCGTGCCGTAAGCGGTAAGTTTGGTATTCTCGGCGGTTTGTTTCGTGGTTATCGGTGTCAGAGCTTCTTCTTCGTTGGTCTGCAACGACGTCAGCAGACTGCTGAGATCCAAACCCGATCCGACACCTAATGAAGTGATGGCTGCTGTCATTTTGTTCCCTCTTTATGCATGCATGATAAGCACAGCAGTTATCGGCAAGGAAGGAAGGAAGTTTATCGGATTTTTTATGTGGCAAAGGCAGGAAAAAAACCGCTGTTGTTAGGGTAATTCCACCTATTGGTTTTTTAAGGGTCAAAATCAAAATTTATGATTTTAGCTAAAGGTTGCCTTGGGTTCGCCGATACAAGGGGGGACGGGCATGCAGGCCTTGCGGCATAAGTGCCTGAATTTATTACTTCAGTTTTGACGCTTCTTTAAAAGGAACATTGCCATGGCAGAGTTTATTAACACAAATACCATTTCGTTGATTGCGCAAAACAATCTGGCCAAATCGCAGTCCGCGCTGGGCAACGCCATCGAAAGTTTATCGTCGGGCCTGCGTATCAACAGCGCCAAGGATGACGCCGCCGGCGAAGCCATCGCCAACCGCTTTACCTCGAATATCAATGGATTGACCCAGGCCTCAAGCAATGCCAACGACGGTATCTCCCTGGCGCAAACCACTGAAGGCGCGCTGGATGAAATCAATGACAACTTACAGGCCATCCGTACCCTGACCACCCAGGCGCAAACCGGCACCAACTCCGCCAGCGACCTGCAATCCATACAGGATGAAATCACTCAGCGTCTGGCTGAAGTCGACCGTATCTCCCAGCAAACCGACTTTAACGGCGTCAAGGTGCTGAGTGATAACAAAACCCTGAATATCCAGGTGGGCGCCGATGACGGCCAGACCATCAGCATCAATTTAAAGCAGGTAGATTCCCAGACTTTGGGCCTGGGCACATTTAATGTGAACGGAACTCAGGGTCAAACCACCACTGTGCAGGCGGGGAGCGTTGGCGATGTAAGCTTGGCTGGTACTACGTCTCCCACTGCGGTGACTGCTGGTTCAGTTAGCATAGGCGGTACCACAGCCACACTCAGCAGCTCGGTGTCATTTACAGACGCTTCCGGTAATGCCGTCACTGGCACTTTGGTAAAAGACGCTGATAATAATTATTATGTGACAACATCTGATACTGATGGCGATACCACCATGTATAAAGCCACAGGCATTAGCAGCGATGGTTCAACCATTACGGTCGGCGATGCCACCAGCGGTAAGCTTGACGGCCTTGATTTTACAGCCAATAGCGATAAAAGCCTCACTGATCTGAGCGCTGCCGGCGCCACTACTTCGGCTGTCACCTTGACTGCCGGCGGGACCACGACATCGATCGCATCAGGCTCTGCCTTAACCTTTAAGGATGCATCGGGTAAAACCATTTCTGGCGGCACATTAGTGCAAGACGGTGACAATAACTATTATGTCGCTACCAAAAACGGCCTCTACAGCGTTGCGGGCGTCTCGCAGAGTACATCAGGCGGCACTACCAGCACCACCATCACCATGGGTAATGAAACTGCCGGTACTGTCGATGACGCCACCGCTCCCACCAAATTTACGGTAAGCACTTCCGCCAGCACTATCGATGGCACCGATGTTTCCGCCATCAATATCACAGATATGAGCGGCAATAACAGCTCCGCCCTCACCGGCGGGACGCTGACTGAAGACAGCGACGGCAATTATTATGTGCAGGATGCACAGGGCAATGACTACGCCGCCACCGTGTCCATCGACAATACCACCGGTGTGGCCACGGTAACCGCCGATTCCACCAAAGCCATCTCCAATCCGGCTTCCTCGGATCCGTTGGCCACTCTGGACCAGGCTATCTCCGAAGTGGATACCATGCGTTCCAACCTGGGTGCTATCCAGAATCGTCTGGATTCTACCATCGATAACATTAGCAATACCACCACCAACCTGAGCAGCGCACAGTCACAAATTCAAGATGCCGACTATGCGACAGAAGTCTCCGCCATGAGCAAGGCGCAGATTCTGCAACAGGCCGGTACCGCTGTATTGGCCCAGGCTAACCAGATTCCGCAAACCGTATTATCGCTGTTGAAATAATAAACGGCTCAAACGCTTTTTGGTCATGCTAACTCAAACCCCGCTTCGTCGGGGTTTTTAGCTAAAAGCGTGCTTTTATATTTACTTTTTTTGAATGCAAAGAAAGCGTTATCTCATCGTCGGCTTTCACTGCGGTTGGGTGACAAGGTGTAAATAGAGGGTAATTGAGTGACTATTCCGACGATTGATCCGGCACGGTGAAGGGATAATAACATCGATAACGGGATCAATGTAGGGTGAGGCATGGTGAGCGATTTGTATACTGCCGCGGGCGTAATCGATAAGCAGACCCTTTGGCAGCGCTATATCCCCCTGGTCCGTCACGAGGCCCTGCGATTACAGGTCAGGCTTCCCGCCAGCGTAGAGCTGGACGATTTATTGCAGGCCGGGGGAATCGGCTTGTTGAGCGCGGTGGAACGGTACGATTCCCTGCAGGGAACGGCCTTTACCACCTATGCGGTACAACGCATCCGCGGCGCGATGCTTGATGAACTGCGCAGCCGGGACTGGGTGCCGCGCAGCGTGCGGCGCCATGCGCGGGAAGTCGCACAGGCCATCCATCAGGCCGAGCAGCAATTGGGCCGGTCCGCCTCGGAACAGGAAGTGGCTCAGACGCTGAATATTTCGCTGCAGGAATATCGGCAGATATTATTGGATACCAATAATAGCCAGCTCTTCTCCTATGATGAATGGTGTGAAGATCATGGCGACAGCGTCGATAATTTACTGCCGGGGCACGAAGAAGCCAATCCGCTTAATGTATTAATGGAAGGCAAGTTACGCGAACGTGTAATAGAAGCCATAGACGCATTACCTGAAAGAGAAAAAATGGTGTTGGTGCTTTATTACCAGGAAGAACTGAATCTGAAAGAGATCGGTGCGGTCTTGGAAGTGGGCGAATCGAGGGTAAGCCAATTGCACAGTCAGGCAATTAAACGTTTAAGGTCGCGATTAGATAGCGATATCTGACCGCATTCTTACCTGGGCGGTTTTAGTTTATATACCCTTACCAACACTCTTTAACATCGCTATTTATTAGCTCTATTATCAGCACTAGGGAAAACACTATGTTAGCCAAAGTGGAAAAAAAGCGGCCGCTGAGCCGCTATTTAAAAGATTTCAAGCATAGCCAAACGCACTGCTGCCAATGCGGCAAGCCGTTGGACCGCATGACCCTGGTATTTCGCGGACAGATCATCAATAAAGAAGCCATCGCCGGCATGGATCAGCTGATTGACGATCAGGTCTGGCACAATCTGAATAAAGAACTCATGGCATTATGCCGGTTTTGCAGCGTAATATCCTGCCATGCCGAGCCAAATTATTTCGACATCAAAGCTTTCAAACAATATCTATTTGAGCAGACGGCAATGAGCCACAGCACTATTCGCGAATATGTGGTTCGCCTGCGGCGCCTGGATGAAATACTGGCGGCAAGGAATTATCCCCATGATAAGTTTGAGCGCCCGAGCGGACCGCAAAACCTTATCGACGAAGTGCCCGATGCCGGGCAAAGCAATTATCGCATAGCGCTGCGAAAATATAACCAATATCTGGATTGGCAACGCAGTTTCTGATATGCAGGGGAAATAATCCTTCCCTTCCGGACCCGCTGCGAAATATTCATTCAGTCGAACAGCGCCGAGGCTTAAATCTAGCGTGTTAAAGGGAGACCGCGCCAATGGGGTCGAAGCAGGCGTGGTTTTACCGCCTGCCGGAGCGCCCCATGGCACGGTAGGCCCGCGATCGCCGGTCGCGCAACGAATGTGTGTTAAAGGGAGACCGCGCCAATGGGGTCGAAGCGGGCGTGGTTTTGCCGCCCGCCGGAGCGCCCCATGGCACGGTAGGCCCGCGATCGCCGATCGTGCAACGAACCTGTCACGATGAAACCGCGCCGATGCCGCTTAAAATCCCTACCCCAACGTCATCAGGCTGGTATTGCCGCCGGCGGCGGCGGTGTTCACGCTCACCGAACGCTCAATCAGCAGCGGCTCCAGCAGAATGGCCGTGTCGCCCCGGGCGTAACCGTGCACCTGAATGATGGGGCCGGGGCGCCGGGCCACAGCGCCGCACAGGGTAAGCAGTTTATCCGAATCGCCGTGAAACAGTACCGCATGTATGGGTTCGGCGGCGGCGGCCCAGTCCGGATTGAACAGGATTTTTTGCCGGACAGGCAATGGCAGGGCGTTGAACAATAAACGCGCCGCCGGCGTATCGGCCCACAGCGCGGTGGCGTCCATGGCGAACACAGCGGCCAGTTGGGTCAACAGGTCCGTATCGTCTTCCGCCAGACACAGCACCCGCTCCCTGGGCAGCAGGCGATAGGCATTCTGCTCTCCGGTGGGGCCGGTCAACAGACGCGTTGTCCCGGCCTGGGACAGCGTGCCGAAACGACGGAACAGAGCGGCCCGCTCGGCGCCGTACTCTTCCTCCGCCCAAACCGCCAGCGCCCGGAGCGCCGGCGTGAGTTCTTCCATCGGCTGCACCGCCGCCGGGCCGTTATCCAGCACCCGCAGCGATGCCGGTGGGCAGTCTATCGGGCGGTGGGACAGCAGGCGATAAAGATAAAGGGGACCGCCGGCTTTGGGACCGGTGCCGGAAAGGCCTTCGCCGCCGAAGGGTTGTACGCCCACCACGGCGCCTACCATATTGCGGTTGATATAAACATTGCCCACCCGCGCCAGCGACACCACCTGCTCGATGGTCTCATCAATGCGGGTATGCAACCCCAGGGTAAGCCCGTAGCCGCTGTCATTGATTTGGCCCATTAACCGGGCCAAATCGCTGCGCCGGTAGCGCACCACGTGCAGCACCGGACCAAAGATTTCTTTATCCAGCTGGCCGACATGTTCCAGTTCAATCAGCGTCGGCGGCACAAAGGTGCCCGCTTCAAGGTTCTCAGGCAGTGGGGCCGCCTGAGTATCGGCATCGCCCCGGGGAGCCTGCCACACAGGATGCCCGGCCTCGCCCATGGCGGCAATATGATCTTCAATCAACCGTTTGGCTGACAAATCAATGACCGGCCCGATATCGGTGGAGAGGCGCCGGGGATCCCCCGGTACGCACTCCGCCATGGCGCCCCGCAGCATGGTGAGAGTGCGTTCGGCCACCTCTTCCTGCAGACACAGCAACCGCAGCGCCGAACAGCGCTGGCCGGCGCTGTCAAAGGCCGAGGCGATAATATCGGTCACCACCTGCTCGGTAAGGGCGGAGGAGTCCACGACCATGGCGTTCAGCCCGCCGGTCTCGGCAATCAGCGGCACCGTGCGTCCGTGGGGATTCAAGCGGGTTGCCAGGGTTTTATTAATGGCGGCCGCCACGGCGGTGGACCCGGTAAACAAGACGCCGCGTATCCTTGAGTCCGCCACCAGGGCCGCGCCGACGGTTTCTCCGTCGCCGGGCAACAGCTGCACCGCGCCGGGAGGCACTCCGGCTTCCAGCAGCAGCGCGACGGCCTGGGCGGCAATCAGCGGAGTCTGTTCCGCCGGTTTGGCCAGCACGGTATTACCGGCCGCCAGCGCCGCCGAAACCTGGCCGATAAAAATCGACAGTGGAAAATTCCACGGACTGATACAGGCCACCGGGCCCAATGGCCTTAGATCGCCGTCGTCGATGCACTGAATCTGGCCGGCGTAATAACGGAGAAAATCCACCGCTTCCCGTACTTCGCCAACCGCATTGGCCAGGTTTTTACCGGCCTCGCGTACCAGTAAGCCCATCAGCGTCTGCATCCGCGTCTCCATCAGCGCCGCCGCCCGCTCCAGGATTGCCCCCCGCTCATTGGCCGGCGTGGACGCCCACATAGGGGCATAATGCAGCGCAGCGTCTATGGCGCGGCGCACTTCGCTCTCGGTGGCGTCGCGGCAAATGCCTACCCGGTCGCGGCGGTCGGCGGGATTCACGATCGGACGGGATTCGCCCCTGGGCAGTCCCTCCGCCGGGACGATTAGCGGGGCATCGGGACTGTCGTGAACGGCCGGAAAAACAGGCTGGTTAGCCGCCGGGTCATTGGGCAAGCCGCCGGCGATGACCGGTTCGGCCAGCCACAGACGCTGACCGCTGTTAAGCAGGCCGCTGGAGAGGGACGCCAGACGGTGTTCATTGGCCAGGTCGAGACCGGCGGCATTGAGCCTATCCGCGCCATAGAGATGGCGGGGCAGGGGAATGGCCGGGTGCGGCAGACCGATACAGCCCTCCTGCTCCCCCAGCCGGACCACGTCCTCCACCGGGTCGGCAATCAGTTGGTCCAGGGGAATGGCGGGATCAGCGATACGATTGACAAAAGAACTGTTGGCGCCGTTTTCCAACAATCGGCGCACCAGATAGGCCAGCAGGGTTTCATGGGTACCCACCGGCGCATAGATGCGGCAGGGACGGTTTAGCTTGTCCTCGGTGGCGTTGCCCACCACCAGGTCGTACAAGGGTTCGCCCATGCCGTGCAGGCACTGGAATTCATACTGGCCAGGGTAATAATTCAGTCCGGCAGCGTAATATATCGCCGCCAGGGTTTGCGCGTTATGGGTGGCGAACTGTGGATAAATATATTGTGGCACCGCCAGCAAACGGCGCGCGCAGGCCAGATAGGAAATATCGGTGTAAGCCTTGCGGGTAAATACCGGGTAGCCCTCCAGCCCGTCAAGCTGGGCGCGTTTGATTTCACTGTCCCAATAGGCGCCCTTGACCAGCCGGATCATCAGTCGGCGGCGGCTTCTTTTGGCCAGATCCACCAATTCATCGATAACCCAGGGGCAACGCTTCTGGTAGGCCTGGATCACAAAACCCACACCGTTCCAACCCGCCAGCGCCGGCTCAAAACAGAGTTTGGCGAGCAAATCGAGGGAAAGCTCCAGCCGATCGGCTTCTTCGGCATCGATATTGATGCCGACATCATAATGCCGCGCCAGCAGGGTCAGCGCCAGCAGGCGCGGGTAGAGCTCCTCCATTACCCGCCCGTATTGAGCGCGGCTGTAACGGGGATGCAGCGCCGACAGCTTGATGGAGATGCCCGGTCCTTCATAGATTCCTCGGCCGTTGGAGGCTTTGCCGATGGCGTCAATGGCCTGCTGATACGAGACCATATACGTCTGCGCGTCGGCATCGGTCAGGGCGGCTTCCCCCAGCATATCATACGAATAGCGAAAGCCTTTTTGCTCTAGCCGGCGGGCATTGGCCAGCGCCTCGCCGATATTTTCGCCGGTAACGAACTGTTCCCCCATCAGCCGCATGGCCATATCCACCCCTTTGCGTATCAGCGGTTCGCCGCTTTTGCCGATGATACGGTTCAAAGACCGGGTAAGGCTGGCTTCGTTATGGGTGGAGACCAAACGGCCGGTAAACAGCAGGCCCCAGGTAGCGGCATTGACGAACATCGACTGGCTGCGGCCGACATGGGCCTGCCAGTTGCCCTGGCTGATTTTGTCTCGGATCAGCGCATCGCGGGTGGCTTTGTCAGGGATACGTAGCAACGCCTCCGCCAGGCACATCAGCGCTACCCCCTCTTGTGACGACAGGGAAAATTGCTGCAATAAATGTTGTACCATCCCGGCCCGGCCGGTGCCGCTTTTTTGCGTGCGCAGCGTTTCGGCCAGCCGCGCGGCCAGCCGGTTTACGGCCTGCGCCTGGGAAGCCGGCTGGCGGGCCTGCTCAAGCAGTAGCGGGACCGTATCGGGTTCGGGCCGCCGCCACGCCGCGGTGACGGCGGCGCGCAATATGGACTGGGGCAGAATGTCCTGAGCAAAATCTAGGAAAGGGCGAGGCGCCGCTTCCAAGCCAAGGTCGACGATATTTTCGCTGTCGGCTATCTCAGCGGCGGCGCTGTCGGCATCATTATCCGGCATGGCGCCGTCGCGCTCCAATACCTCAAGGTAGCGGAAAATGGCCTGTTTTATTAACCAGTGCGGAGTACGATCAATGCGTTGGGCCGCCAGTTTTATCCGTTCCCTGGCCGCCTCATCCAGTTTAACCCCCATCGTCGTGCTTGCCATGCTGACACCCTGCTGAACAATAGATGCAACACTATCGCTAAAGTTGCAACTAAGTGCAACTCAGTTAAGAAATGTTTAACTTATGGTTAAAGTCTTGGCCGACCGCAGTGAAAATGAGAATTGTCCGGCTGCGATTATTATATAAATATAATATGATTCATAATCTAACCATTTTATTTGTAATAAATAATTTCACCGTAAAGCGAAGCGGTAATTCCCCATTTAGCGATGAATTGATTATTTATTGGCCTCTTGCAAAAAAAATTGTTGCAATGAGGCAGCAGTTTGTAGCAATGTCATTATACTCAAGTTAGGAAGCGCCAGTTAGCAAGCGCGTCAGTTCCGGCAGTAGTGGCGACGCGAAATATAAACCTCACTATGGGGATCGCTAATGACAGTGTCCTTTTATGGGCTGACTATACCACCGGATGTTTTTCAATCGCCACCGAAGCGCTCGGCGATTACCACCTCAACACTATTCCCGATTTACGGCAACGCTTTCGCCCCCCGCAATTCCCGATATCCCTATTTTCCTCCTGATGAAAAAACCGCCACGCATTTTTCAGACATATGCAAAGGGTTTATTTCATCCCGTCCAACGGCTCGCTATGGCTTTAAAGGAAGCCACAACCTCATCTGAATGTGAAGCGTAATCACCGGGGTTTACTCCCTTGTGAATGGTGAAACAAACTGTAAGGTGCCACTTATGGGAAGACAAAAAGTAGTGATCAAAGCTCGTCGCGAAGCTAAACGCGTTATCCGGCGTGAGTCACGCAACCATAAAATGCGTGAAGAGGACTCGGTCACTTCTCTTGTTCATATGAGCGGGATTGAATCGATTGGCATGGCGCGGGATTCCCGCGACACTAAGTTAATTGAGGCACGTAATGAAGTTCAGGAATATTACTTAACTGCCATAGAAACCAAACAGTTGATATTCGCAACCGGCGAGGCGGGTTGTGGTAAAACCTTTCTGAGCGCCGCCAAGGCGGCGGATGCGTTAATACATAAAGAGGTCGAGCGCATCATTGTTACCCGGCCGGTGTTGCAGGCCGATGAGGATCTGGGTTTCTTGCCCGGGGATATTGCTGAAAAATTCGCCCCTTATTTTCGACCGGTCTACGATATATTGTTGCGCCGGCTGGGATCGTCTTTTATGCAATATTGCCTGCGACCGGAAATCGGCAAAGTGGAAATAGCGCCATTTGCCTATATGCGGGGTCGGACTTTTGAAAACGCGGTGGTCATCCTGGATGAAGCGCAGAATGTCACCGTCAATCAAATGAAAATGTTTTTAACTCGCCTCGGGGAAAATGTCACGGTAATTGTGAATGGCGATATCACCCAGTGCGATTTACCTCGCGGCGTTAAATCGGGTCTGGAGGATGCCCTGGAGCGATTTACCGAAGAGGACGACATGATTGCCGTCGTGCGTTTTGGTAAACAGGACTGCGTTCGTTCGGCACTGTGCCAGCGCACGCTTAACGCCTATCGATAAAGACCGGGGAAACAACTTCCCCGCGTTCAGGTAATAAAAAGCCCGGCATAAAAGCCGGGCTTTTTTTATTCTGGCGGTGAGAGAGGGGTTCGAACCCTCGATACGCTTTCGCGTATACACACTTTCCAGGCGTGCTCCTTCAGCCACTCGGACACCTCACCACGTCGTTACCGCAGGGGTAACGGGGCGGTACTATAGGGATTCGGTCCATTCCGGTCAAGTATAATTTCTCGCTCACCGCCTGTTTGCTCAGGCTTTGAGCGTAGGAGACGAATTTCTAATGTCCGGCGGCCTAAAAGAAATACAAGGCCGTTAACGTTGATCGCTGCCGGTATTCACCTTGGCTGTTTACTATGGCTAAAAAGCTCTCCGGCCTGGCAATTTTCCCGACCTCGGGTAAATCAGGGAAATTTTCACAACTTCTGTTAGTCTCATCCGGGGCAGGGGAGGGGGCTTTTCAAGTACTGCCATAGCGGATTGCATCTGCAGATGGCTGCGCAACGCCGTGCGGTGTTGTGCTGAATCGGCGATACTATTTTCCTTTGCATAAGATTGACCGGCATAAAACAGCCAAGGCAAGCCTGTAGCTGCAAAAAAAACGCTAACCCTACTTTGACAACCGGATTTGAACACGTGTAAAACGGGGGGAGACCGGCCGCAAATTTCCTTCCTGCAGCGGCATAGTTTTTCCCCCGGCCTTCAAGCACCGAAATGGCGAGATAAGAAGCATCACAACAACAAGCGGCACTGAACAATCGGGTCGATAAATATAAATATTATTAATCAATCGGTGAAAAAGTCACCCCATTGCCGCTGCGTCTCCTGCGGATACATTTTGCAAAGTCCACCGCCTGGAGTGAATGTCAATTCGCCAAAATAAATTTTGCCGTCAGCCTCATAAAAATCAATTCGCAAATAAGAAAATTGCTCGGTGATACGCGTGGCTAAGGATAGCATTTCTTCCAGATTGTCTGGAGCGGGCATAGGTTCCGGATTGTTGGGCAGCCCCATCCGTATATTGGTTCTGTTCCACTGGGTATCGAATATATCCCGGCGATGCACGCCAAACCGATCGTAGTCCACTTGGATGAATATATGCATTTCTCCCATGCGGTTAAAACAATGAAATTTTATATCGTTAGGAACCTTGCCCTTATGAAGCAATAATTGTTCAACCATAACGCAGGGAGGAATGGTCTTATAATGTTTTTCTCGAGTAGCTTTGTAAAAATTGCTGGCCGTCCATTGCTGGGTTTCGCTGCTTAATTCTTCAAACGCAATCTGGTTTTTGTCATAAACTATCCGGTTAAAACCTGAGCCATGGTTGGCTTTGATAACAAATGCATCGGGTAGACTATCAAAAATGGGCCGCGTCAATACCGGGCAGGCGGCATAAAGCTTGATAAGGTATTTTTCACCAATGGTATTAGCGATATAATCCCGCACTTTTAATTTGTCCGCCAGCTCGGTATAAATTGACTTAGGCTTAAAATTGCGCACGATTATTTTTTCACTAAAGGTCTTGGGCTTGATGACGTTTGGCCATTGTTTGAAGACCCGAGCATATTTTATCTGATGATATAATACATCGGGTAACAGCTTACTGGCCTGTTTAGCGAGCGGATTTAACATAGCTTCGAACCTCGTTTATTAAGAGTGGGACGCTTTTATAGGCACAAAACAGCGGGTATGTAACGAGCCCATTTTTGAACAACGCATTAAGACATATTAATGAGACCATTTCGGCGGTTAAGGTGGACAGAGCAGCGCCCTTAATCCCATAGAGAGGTATAAAAAAATAATTCAGACCAATATTAAGCAAAGCAATCACGGCCATTTTCACGGAGACAAAATGATAGCCGGAGTGCAGAAGGATGACTCGGTAAGACAGCGTGCCCAATACGCTGCAAAGTGAGGTCAAGGCACACATCCAGAGAATATCCGCGGCGTCGGCAAAACGAATGCCATAGATTAACAGTATGATTTTATTGCTAAATATTGAAAATGTCAGTATCACTGGCAGCGATAAAACCAGAATAATCAAATAAAGCGAGCGAATCCTCTCAGTGCTTCGGCGGCTATCCCGCTCTGCGGCGATAATGGTCATGTAAGAGGTAATGAAGGCCATCGGCACGATGGCCCAGCCCTGGCTTAACGTCAACGCGGCGTTATAAATCCCCACCGCCTGGAAGCCTAAAAATTTACCCAGTAAAATCTGATCAATGCGGGTATAAATTACAATAGAGAGGCTGGAAATCAGCAAAGGCATGCCGACCTTCAGCAGATAAATATTATAAAAATCGAAATATTTAACCTTCAAAGGTTTTTTTAACACTGCCCGTGCTTTTTTCTGGGTGCGATTGAATAATACTCTACGCCATAAATAGGGTATAAAGCTGCGTACGACCATTGAAAAAGCAAACCAGATCAGGCTGAATTGATAATGCACCCAGATGAGATTGAGGCAAACAAAAATAACCAAGGAGACATTGTTAATGATGAGGTTGGTTTTTGACGCCAGGGTGGCGTCATAATAAAGCTTATAGATATCTCGTAGCGTGAAGAAGTTCGCCACAATCAGTACTATCATCACTTTTTGCTGGGCAATCGGCAACGCATGCTTTGCCCATAACAATAACCCCAGGCTAAATACTATAAACAGAACCAGCTTCAATCGTAATGAGGCGGCCATTAGCAATACGCCGCTGGCAGGTTTTTTGGCGATGCGATTAAATAAAACGTTATCGCTGCCTAATTGGATAAAGGGTGATACCAGCGCCATGATGGAAAGTAAATAACTTAATGTGCCGAAATTTTCTGGCCCAAGAAAACGGGCTACATACATGGCGGAAATGATGCCGGCTAACGCGAAGCACGATTTCTCCAAGATAACCCATAAAGAGTTAAAAATGATTTCCTTCATAATCCCCTTACTTCTCACGTTCGCCATTTGACAGAAGATTATCTTTAAATTGAACAGCTCAATTTAGAACCCTTAATAAGCAGTCATGCCAGCATCAGGCTGTCGTCAATACGCATTGTTATGTTTTCTTAGATATAACTTTATCGAATGGTTAACAAATAGCGGACTAAGAGAGTTTGTACAAGTGAAAAAGTATAAAACGGAGTGGGTGACATAAAATGAAATATATCTCACTATAAAATGGTATGAAATTTATCTAATAAGAAGTGAATTTTATTTTTTCTGCACGTTGATTTTTTATATCGGATCAAAAAAAGCCCGCTATACAACGCGGGCTTAGGGGTAGTTTGGAGGAAAACCCAGTTAATAATGCTCAATCTCGACTTAATTGCTTTAATTAGCAGTATCAATATTAAAATTGAGCATTGACTGTTAGCGAATTATGTTCATGAGCCATCAGGTTCGTATTTGAAACCTAAAGGGCAGGTTAGCTGCACCGATGAAAACCTGTTATTAAAGTTCAGCCATTCCAGATTGTAAGAGGCAAGGGATATTTTGATGATGGTATAGAAATAAACTAGAACTATCATTAAGATAACTGAAGTTAAAAAAACAAGGATTAATCTATTTTTATATTGATAAAATTTCTCTGCATAAATATAAAAAATCTTTTTAAATCTATTCAACTGGAACACTGTTGGCCTGGAAACGGTTCTCGACAGCCGAGCGTGGGTCGGGAAATCCCACATGGGCCCTGAATATATCTCCTCATCAACTGACCGGGTCGGTTTTGCAGCCGTCTCTATGGCCTGCTTCGGCAGGTCGAGCGTCGGCGGGCCTTCGGTGGATATTTTGTCGAAACTTATATTAACCATTTGTTTTTCTTCAATAATATAGCCAATGCGCGGTATGGTCTTTATGATCCTATGCTCATGATCGCCCAGTTTTTGACGTACAGATTTGATGGTTTGATTAATCGTCGAGTCTGAGCAATACGTGCCTTTCCAAATATGGTTTACCAGCTGTTCTCGCGTCACCACTTGGGGTGAGTTTTGGACCAATAGACTTAGAATTTGATACTCTTTCCAGCGTAGTCGTGTATGTAAATCAGGTGCAATTCTTACATCGAGATGATCGATGATGATAGTTGGTGTAGGTTTCATCTCAAAATACCTCACTTTTAGATTTTTTTTTATGGCATTGCTGTTGAAAGCGTTACATGTAAAAAAAAAGTTTTCAAGAACTCCTAATCTTACCAAATATGGCTATTTTATTTTTTTCATCTGTTATTGGCATGTCATTGACCCCTCCTGTTAGCGTTATGCTTGATATAAAAATTATTCAATAGAACGCATATAACGATAGCTGAGGCCGTCAGGCTATGGGAGGGTAATAAATCTGAAATTGATCTGACGTCAGTGCGTGAAACTTGCCGTTATGAAATTTTTTTTGACCTGGTTTTTATGTGGATATAAAATAAATTTCATTGAAATTTTATTAGATTTCATCTATCAAACTGAATTTTATATTGACTTAAATTTTAGCAATGGTCTTTAGGTATGATGATTAAAAAAAGTAAGAAAAATCTGTCTCAAAAAGGAGGAAGAGAAAACGCTTGCGATAAAGATGATATAACTATATGAAAAATAAGATCTTAAAATTCATGGAGGAAGTTGTTTTTTTTAAAAAGCTATTTTAAATTCATCAAAATGAATAATTATTCAAGCCAGTCCATAATTAATGCGATCCAGTTATGGTAAAAAACGCTAACGATTGGCATGCTTATAAATTTAATGACATCATACAAATTATTTTTTCTTCATAATTGTTTTTCATAAACCTAAGTCTTTTCTTAAGGGACCAACGCTTTTTTTATGGCGTCCTTCCGGTTTTATGGACAAATCCTGGCAATGGGATGGCAAAAAAATCCCAAAAAAAGAGCATTAAATGTTAAATCAAATCCTGATTTCCTCATTTTTTTTCGTAAAACGTCATGTGGTGTCGTATTCATGATTCTTGCCAATGCGTGCAGCTCTTTTAGGCCGACTGTCTGCAGGGATTGTTCACCGCCTCGTCAGACGGTATGTTCAGATAGATGAAAGCTTCGAATCCGTCAAAAGGACCCGCGCCGTGGACATTATCTTTTATCATCCTTCCGAGCCTGTGGCAC
Source organism: Sodalis sp. RH15 (assembly GCF_047324255.1). Lineage (NCBI taxonomy): Bacteria > Pseudomonadati > Pseudomonadota > Gammaproteobacteria > Enterobacterales > Bruguierivoracaceae > Sodalis > Sodalis sp. RH15. The sequence goes on along the minus strand of NZ_CP178738.1, from coordinate 3,689,905 downwards.
CGTGGATAGCCGGCATGGAGGCGCGTTTATCCGGCGCACATCTGCGGGCATGGCTGCCTGAAGACAGGCTGCCGGCGGATTATGCCCTGGTTTGGCATCCGCCGGCGGGCATGTTGACCGGGCGTACCGCCTTGAAGGGCGTGTTTATTCTGGGGGCCGGGGTCGATGCGTTAATGCAGACCCTGCGGCTTCATCCGCTGGTGCTGCCCGAGAGCATTCCTCTGATGCGCCTGGAGGATGCCGGCATGGCGGAACAAATGGTTGAGTATGTTTTGGCCGCAGTGCTGCGTTATTATCGCCGGCTGGACGAATACCTGTTGTGCCAATCCCGAGGAACATGGCGGGAGCTGCCGTTGTACGATAAGCGCCGCTTTATCATTGGGGTGGCGGGGGCCGGGGTCCTGGGACAGAAGGTGGCGAAATCCCTGGCCGGTTGCGGCTTCCCGGTACGGTGCTGGAGCCTGACCCGCAAGAGCATACCTGACGTCGACAGCTTTGCCGGCGACGGGCAATTGCCTGGCTTTTTAGCCGGACTCCAGGTATTGGTGAACCTCTTACCCAACACGCCCCGGACCGAAGGCATACTTAACGCGGAACTCTTCGCCCTCCTGAATCGGGGAGCATTTGTGATTAACGTCGCCCGCGGTGCCCATTTGGTGGAGGCCGATCTGCTGGCGGCGTTGGCGCAGGGGCAAATCGCCGCCGCTACGCTCGATGTTTGCCGTCAAGAGCCCCTGCCGCCCGACCACCCGTTTTGGCATACGCCACGGATCACCCTGACGCCGCATATCGCCGCCGTCACCGTATCCTCTTTAGCGATGGATAGCATAGCCGAAAACATAAGGCGCATTGAGGCCGGCGAACCTCCCGTTGGCTTGGTGGATCGCGACGAAGGATATTGAATTTACACGAGCAAAAAAACAAGCCGCCCATTGCGGAATTCATCAAATTATGACAAGGTCTGCAACCGTTTAATAATGCGGGTATTGCAATGAATGATTTTTCGATGGTTTGCCGGGTATTGGGAACCCTGTTTTACCGGTCGCCGCAGGATGCGGTACTGGCGCCGCTGATGGTGCTTATCACGGAAGGCAAGCTGACCGAACATTGGCCCCTGGAGCAGGATGCGTTATTGGCTCGCCTTGGCAAGAGCTGCGTGCCTCAGGCGTTAGCGGACGACTTTTCCGCCCTGTTCGCCGGAGAAACGGCCAAGGTGCCGCCTTTTCGCTCTTCCTGGCTCGACGCTCCGGAAAGCGACGTCCGCGCTTTTTTGGGAGAAGTAGGCATGCCGGTGTCGGAATCCGCCACCGACCATTTCGGAGCGCTGCTGCTGACGGCTTCATGGTTGGAAGATCATGCACAGCAGGATGAGATTATCGCCCAGTCCCGGCTGTTCGATGAGTTCCTGCTGCCCTGGAGCGACCTCTTTTTAGGCAAGGTGGAAGCCCATGCCGGCACCGATTTTTATCGGGTCCTGGCGGCTATCAGCCGGGAAGCCTTGCAGGCGATGCGAGAAGAGCTGGCGGAGGAGTCCGAGTAGGTGCGAAGCCGGCTCCGTTAACCGGCATCACGCCGTTTAGCCGCCGGTGAAAGGAAAAATCAGTTCGCCGGGTTTTACTTCCAGTCCCTTGGCCAGCTTTTTGGCCAGCGCCTCGGTTTTACTGCGGTCGGCTTCCAGCACGTAGGCCGGCGTACTATCGAAATAAGACTTCAGAGAATTATTAAGATAAGGCGCCAATACCTTGAACGTCGACTGGAGTTTTTCCGGCTGCACCTGATAATCCACCAACTGCATGTCTTTGAGATAAATAGCTCCCTGATCTCTATCGTAATAAGGCTGCGCCTGCAGGGTGAGTTTCAAATCCGCCCGTTGGGAACCCCACAATGACTGGATATCTAAATGGGCATTGCCGGACAGGCGGACTTTATCCGGCTCGGTCCGGCCAATCTGGCTGCTGAGATCGGTGAGTACGATATTGGCATTCAGCAAGCCAGGCACGCCGATGGCCTTCTGGAAATTATTATGTTTTTGCAGATAGCCGTTAACGTCCTGCTCGCTGAGCCGGTATTCGGTCAGCTTATTACAGCCGGTCAATGCCAGGCTCAATATCACGGCCAGCGCCGCAAAAGTTCTTTTTTTCATTCCTTTTCCGTTTTAGCTCGTCACATGATTTGACTTGCCGCAGCATATCATGCGACGCGGCGGGATAAGAGCGAAACAGCCCGCAATATCACCTGGGATAATCGCCGGGCGGCCGACCGAAGGGAATCAGTGGCCGCTTAACATGGCCGGTTCGATGCGCCGCTGGCGGAATTGCCGGTATAAACCAAAGAGCGTCGCCAGCCCGATAGCGCCGAGCATGCACCAGGGCAGTTCCGGCAGGTCCAGCCGGTGCCCGGCATCGTATAACCAGCCGCCGCCGCTGTAGCCGATGGCGCCTCCCAGGGCCAGGCCCAGACGGCTAAAACCCAGATAGCTTCCGCGGGCGCGGCTGTCCGCCAGCGAGGCCCCCAGGGTTTCCCGCGCCGGTTCGGCGATGATTGACCCGATATAAAACAGGCCGATCAGGCCGAACAGGGTCTGCAGGCTATCCACCAGCCCGATGGGGAACATGCTTAAGGACATGATAAACAGACCCGCCATCAAGCGCATCTCCAGGCTGAAGCGCTTCTCGCTCCAGCGGGCGACGGGATACAGGAACAGCAGGGACAGCATGGCTTCGATGGCATACATCCATTTCACCGCCGAGGGCCGGCCGGCCACCTCATTCACTTTGATGGGCAGCATCAGCAACACCTGCACCGCCAGCATATAATAGCCGGTGAGGGTCAGGACGAAGGTGACAAAGCGGTGATCCCGCAGCACCCTGCGCATGCCTTCAAGGATCGGCGCGCGGGTAGTGGAAATACGGTAGGCCGGCAGCATCCAGGCGTTAAATATCGCCGCCAGTATAAACAGCAGGGCGCCCGCCCAGCATACCAGGTGGAAGTCATATTTCAGCAGCCAACTGCCGATAAGCGCCCCTATCACCGAACCGGCGCTGTCTTGCATCATCAATAGCGAGAAAAAGCGGCCCCGTTCGTTAGGACGGATAAGCTTAACCACCATTGCGGTCCGGGGCGGATCGAACAGCGTCCCGCCGAGGCCGGAAAGGACGCATGACAGCCATAACAGCCAGGGTTCGTCGGCAATGGCCATCAGGGCGAATGCCACGGCGCGCAGCAGCATGCCGGCGATGATCATCGGTTTGGCCCCCAGGCGATCGGCAATGGCGCCGCCAAAGATGCCCAGCCCCTGTTGGACAAATTGGCGTAATCCGAGGCCGATGCCCACCATCATCGCCGCCCAGCCCAACTGGTCGACAAATCGGATGGAAATGAGCGGAAACACCACAAAAAAACCCAGCACCACCAACATATTATCCACGAGGAGGAAATATTTACCCAAGCTCCTAGCTTGCGAAACCGATGACATACTTCACCAAAAGGTTAAATCTTTGCAAAGGATCTTCATTCTGACCGTTATGACGCCATAACGAAACCCCTGCCGACAGGATATTTTTCATCGAAAAATAATAGTAAAAACGATAATTTATGAGGACGATCTCTTTTCTGTCCCCCTGAGATGAAAAAAAAGTTCCCGCCGGCTTTTATTATGGTGAAATGAAAAGGTTATAGTTATTACAGCGCGCGACGAGGCTCTTGCCGTAAGGGTGATGATGGCCCATGATCGGGGTGCCCCATGATGGTTGTTAAATAGCCCTGATAGCGGAGGAAAGATGTTTGGCTATCGCTCAGCGTCGCCGAAGGTGCGACTGGTTACCGCCAGAATGGTGGTACGTTTGGTCCACGAACGCGACGCGTATCGCCTGGCCGATTATTATGCCGGCAATCGGGCCTTCCTGAAGCCCTGGGAACCCATTCGTGATGAAAGCCACTGTTTCCCGTCGGGCTGGCAGGCGCGACTGGGGCTGATAACCGAGATGCACCGGCAGGGAACCGCCTACTATTTCATTTTGCTCGATCCGGAAGAAAATGAAATTTATGGCGTGGCCAATTTCAGCAATGTGCTGCGCGGCTCTTTCCATGCCTGTTTTCTCGGTTACTCGCTGGGGGAAAAATGGCAAGGGCAGGGGCTGATGTACGAAGCCCTGCAATCCGCCATCCGCTATATGCAGCGGCAGCAGCAGATGCACCGCATTATGGCCAACTATATGCCGCACAATAAGCGCAGCGGCAATCTGCTGGCGCGGCTCGGGTTTGAACGGGAAGGATATGCCAAGGATTATTTGATGATCGACGGCAAATGGCGGGACCATGTGTTGACCGCGCTGACCTATACCGGCTGGACGCCGGGACGCTGACATTCTCTGGAGAATATATGACCCTACGCATCGGCATTGTCGGATTGGGCGGCATTGCGCAAAAAGTCTATTTGCCGCTGTTGTGCCAGGAGCAGGACTGGCGGCTAATGGGCGCGTTCTCTCCCAACCAGGCCAAGGCGCAGGCCCTTTGCGCGGGTTACCGCATTGATTGTTTCGGTAGCCTGGACGCCTTGGCGCAACGGTGCGATGCGGTATTCGTGCATACCAGCACCGCCACCCATTTCGACGTGGTGGCGTCTCTGCTCACCCGCGGTATTCACGTCTATGTGGATAAACCCCTGGCGGACAGCCTGGAACGGGCGGAACAGCTGGTGGCCCTGGCCGCGCGCCACAAATGCGCGCTCATGGTGGGGTTCAACCGCCGTTTCGCGCCGCTTTATCTGCAGTTGAAACAAACCTTGCGCCAGCCGGCCTCCATCCGGATGGATAAACACCGCGAGGACAGTATCGGTCCCCGGGATCTGCGATTCACGCTGCTTGACGATTACCTTCACGTGGTGGATACCGCGCTGTGGCTGGGGGGCGGAGCGGCGACACTGCTCAGCGGTACGGTGCGGGCCAACGAAGCCGGCCAGATGCTCTACGCGGAGCACCATTTCCAGCAGGGAGAGTGCAGCGTTACCACCAGCATGCATCGCCAGGCCGGCAGCCAGCGCGAAACGGTGGACGCGGTGACCTCGGGCGCGCTGTATCATATTGAAGAGATGCGGCTGTGGCGCAGCGAAAGCCGGGGGATTATCAGTGAATTACCGGTCCCCCCCTGGCAGACCATTTTAACCCAGCGCGGCTTTACCGGCGCGGTGCGGCATTTTATCGAGGCGGTGAGCAATCAGACCTCCCCTTCGGTGAGCGGCGAGCAGGCCATACTCGCCCAGTCCTGGATAGAACGGTTGCCGGTGTAGACCTGGTCTCCGGTCCGGTATCCACTCCTTGTCAACGCGGCGGGGCGGCGTGATGTCGTGCCGCAAACCGCCTATTTTTTATGCTGTTTGCGATAGCGGATGCAAATTTTTATCGGCTGATTGGCGCAAATGGGGTTTATGGTCCATATTCAGAGGACCCGCTCACTGCCTCAAGGTTTCACTGCATAAACGCACAGGCCGAGCGGGTCTGGCAATCCGGTTGCCTTCATATTTATTATCACATGTCATTTATGCCTCAAAAGGCATATCTCATCCCGGCACTGCCGTAAAGTGCTGCTTTTCCCAGGGTTAAGAAACCGGCCATGACATGGCGGAATGTATTATCCGCCGGAACGGTATTTCGTTTTTTATTATTATTTTATTCACCCCCCTGTGACACGATGCCGCAGGTTTAAGGCTCCTATGAAAAAGATGCTCGCTGATTTTCTGCATTTGCATAAAACCACGTCCCCCTGGAATGACAGCGCTCCCGTCAGGAAAGAATTATTCGGCGCCGAACGCCTGGAGCAGCATGCCGAGAGCCTGGCGGCGGCCCAGGACGTCACGGACCGGCCGCCGAAGGTGTTGTCGCTGCATGAGCGCCTGAATGACAATGCGACGGTATTGCTGGCCGCCTATCGCTCCAGCGCCATGGAGCTGGAAAAGGGCAATACCGTGGTTCCCGCCGCCGAGTGGCTGCTGGATAATTATCATTTGGTTGAAGCTCAAATACGTGAAATCCGCGAGGATTTGCCCCCCAGTTTTTATCGTCTGCTGCCGAAACTGTCTCAAGGGCCTTTTGCCGGCTATCCCAGGGTATTCGGGCTGGCCTGGGCGTTTATCGCCCATACCGATAGCCATTTCGACCCGGAAAACCTCAAACGCTTTATCAATGCCTACCAGCGGGTCCAGCCCCTGACCATCGGTGAACTTTGGGCGGTGGCCATTACCCTGCGCATTGTATTGATTGAGAATTTGCGGCGGCTGGCGGATCAGATAGACGAAGGGCGCGAGGCCCGCCAGCGGGCGGAAAATCTTGCCAACCGCCTGTTGACCAAAGGCGACGCGCTGGCGGCCATGGCTGCGGCGCATCTGGACAGTTACGCCTCGCCGCTGAACGAACATTTCGCCGCGCAGCTGGCTAAACGCTTGCGTAATCAGGATCCACGCACCACACCGGCATTGAGCTGGCTGGAAAAACGATTAGCCCAGCAGGACAGTTCCATTGAAGCCATCGTGCAGAATGCCCAGCAGCGTCTGGGGGCATCCAACGTCACGGTGCGCAACATCATTACCAGCATGCGCTTAATTTCGGATATTGATTGGGCGACGCTGTTTGAAAGCGTCAGCCTGGTGGATGAACGGCTCGGTCAGCACAGCACCTTTGACGAGATGAATTTCACCACCCGAAATCTTTACCGCAGCGCCATCGAACTGTTGGCGCGCGGTTCGTCTTACAGCGAACTGGACATTGCCGGACGGGTATTATCCCTGGCCCATGACGCCGCCGCCGATCAAACCGACCCTGACGAAGCCGCCCGCGTGGGCGATCCGGGTTATCATCTCATTGCCGGCGGACGGCAGGCATTGGAGAGGGATCTCGGCTTCAAGGCGCCCTGGCGCCTGCGTATCAGCCGCTATGTTATCCAACCCGGCATTACCGGCTATGCCGGCGCAATCGTCCTGCTGGGATTGCTGGCGGCGGTGGAAACGGCGGCTCTGTTCCGTCACGCCGCCGGGATCGGCTGGCTTATCGGATTCGTCATCCTGGTGCTGCCCGTGGCCAGCGAGGCCGCCTGCGCCTTGGTCAACCGCCTGGTGAACTGGCGGCTCGGCGCCTCGCCCCTGGCGGGACTGGCCCTGAACGAGGGCGTGCCGACCCGGCTTCGCACCATGGTTGTGGTACCGGTACTGCTCGGCGATGAAAATGATATCAATGAACAGATTGAACGCCTGGAAGTGCATTTTCTGGCGAGCGGCGAAGGGGATTTAACCTTTGCGCTGCTCTCCGACAGTTTGGATGCCCCGCTGGAAAATCTGCCTGGGGACGAGGCGTTGATCGCCTGCGCCAGGGAGGGGATCGACCGGCTGAATCAGCGCCACGGTCCCGGCCCGGCGGGGGAACGTTTTCTGTTGCTGCACCGCCGCCGCGTGTTCAATGAACAGGAAGGCTGCTGGATGGGGTGGGAGCGTAAACGGGGAAAACTACATGAACTGAACCGTTTTTTGCGCGGCGCTGCCGACACCAGTTTTATTGACGGCAGCCGGGTGCCTGAAAACGTGCGCTATGTGATAACCCTGGATGCCGATACCCGCCTGCCGCGTGATACCGCGCTGCAATTGGTGGGTAAAATGGCCCATCCCCTTAACCGGCCGAAATTCGACCGCCTGGGTAAACGCATCATCGCCGGCTACGGCATCCTGCAACCCCGGGTGACCCCTTCCTTGCCGCTGGGTACCGACGGTTCAGTCTACCAACGGGTCTTCTCCGGCCCGGGCGGCCTGGATCCTTATGCCTCGGCGGTGTCGGATGTCTATCAGGATTTATTCGGCGAAGGCTCCTACACCGGTAAAGGCATCTATGATGTGGACGCTTTTGAAGCGGCCCTTAACAATCGTATCCCCGCCAACACGCTGCTCAGCCACGATCTGTTCGAAGGTATCTATGCCCGGGCCGGGCTGGCATCCGATGTGGAACTGGTGGAAGATTCTCCGGCACGTTACGACGTGGTGCTCAAAAGGCAGCATCGCTGGACCCGGGGAGACTGGCAATTATTGCCCTGGATCCTCAACGGACACGGTGGATTAAGCCCGGTTCCCGCCGTGGGCCGCTGGAAAATGATCGACAACCTGCGCCGTTCGCTGATGGCGCCCTGCTGCCTGCTGGCCCTGGGCTGGAGCTGGCTGCTGCCCGCGCCTCTGGCGCTGACGGCCACCGGGTTTATCCTGGCGGCTATCGCCATTCCTTCGCTAATACCCATTTTCTGCGATCTTCTGCCGCGCCGCCGTCGGATTCCCCTGAGCAAGCATTTAATCAATGTCGCCAGCGATTTTCGCTATGCCCTGCTGCGGATCCTGATGCAAGTGGTTTTTATGGCCGATCATGGCTGGCAGATGTGCGACGCCATTGCCCGCTCGATTTATCGCATCTGTTTTAGCCATCGCAAACTGCTGGAGTGGACCACCTCTGCACAGACCGGCGGCAGCCCGCGTCCGACGTTATGGAATTATTGCCGGCACATGTCGTTTAGTCTCCTGTTGGCGCTGGTCATGGTGGCGGCGGTACTGGTTTTCGCACCCTGGAATTGGCCGCTGGCGGGGGTATTTGTCCTGCTGTGGCTCTCGGCGCCGGTGATGGCGTACTGGGCCAGCCGGGCGCCGGTCATCAAGCCGAAGTCTAAGCTTGATGCCGATGAAACCCAGGAAATGCGGTTGATTGCCCGCCGTACCTGGCGGTTTTTCGAAACCTTTGTGACGCCGGAGGACAATATGCTGCCGCCGGATAACTTCCAGGAAGATCCGCGGCCGGTTATCGCCCACCGTACCTCACCCACCAATATCGGCCTGTATCTGCTGTCTTCGGTAACGGCGCGGGATTTTGGCTGGACCGGAACCGGCGCGACATTGGAACGGCTTGAAGCGACCTTTGAGTCCCTGCTCAAGCTGCAGCGCTACCGCGGGCACTTTTTCAATTGGTACGAAACCCGGACGCTTGAGGCATTGACGCCGGCCTATGTCTCGTCGGTTGACAGCGGCAATCTGGCCGGCCACCTCATCGCATTGGCCAATGCCTGCGAAGAGTGGCTGAATCACCCCATCGCTCCCACCTGGCGCGCCGGCACCCGCGATCATTTGCTGCTGATCCGCCAGGCGCTGAAAGTAACGCCGGAACTGGACAATCTGCCGCTGACGGTGGCCCTGGATGAAATCGATCGCCAACTGACGGAAGGCCAGCCGGAGGAAATCCTGCTGCCAAAGCTACAGGTACTGGCGGAAGAGGCGCACGGGCTGGTTATCGATATGCTGGCCTTGATGGAGGAGACCCCCGAGTCCACCCTGCTGTTCTGGCTGGAGTCCCTTAAAAACGGTCTGACCGCCCACTATGAAGATCTGCAAATCGCCCTGGCGCCGGCGGCGACCCTGAACGTTCGTCTGCAATCGCTGGCGGACACCGCCCGCGCGCTGGCTCTGGACATGGATTTCCGTTTCCTGGTGGATGATGAACGCAAACTGCTGTCCATCGGCTACTCATTCACCGATAACCAGCTCGACAGCAGCTGCTATGACCTGTTGGCGTCCGAAGCCCGCCTGGCCAGCCTGTTCGCCATCGCCAAGGGGGATATACCCACCAAGCACTGGTTCCGGCTGAGCCGCGCCGCTATCCGCTCCGGCAAAGGCGCCGCGCTGATTTCCTGGTCGGGCTCCATGTTTGAATACCTGATGCCGTCGCTGGTGATGCGCGCGGCGGCCGGCACCCTGCTGGAGCAAACCAACCGGGTGGTGGTGGCGCATCAGCAGGCCTACGGCCACTCCCTGCATATCCCCTGGGGGATTTCGGAGTCGGCCTACAATGCCCGCGATCTGGACTTTACCTATCAATACTCCAATTTCGGCGTGCCGGGCCTGGGGTTGCAGCGCGGATTGGCGCAAAACAGCGTAATCGCTCCCTACGCCACCGGTCTGGCCTCCATGGTGGACAGCCTGGGGGCGGTGGAAAACTACCGCCGGTTGGCGCAGCTGGGCGCGAAGGGTACATTCGGTTTTTACGAGGCCCTGGATTTTACCGCCGCCAGACTGCCTGAAAAACAGAAGGTGGCGGTGGTGCGCAGCTATATGGCGCATCACCAGGGCATGACGCTGGTGGCGCTGAATAATACCCTGCAGCAGGGTATTATGCGTGAACGTTTCCATCGGGAACCGATGATCCAGTCGTGCGAACTGCTGTTGCAGGAAAGAATGCCGCGCGAAGTGGCCATGGCCAAACTCCATGCCGAAGAAGTGAAACGGGCAGTGGATAAATCCGGCCTCAACCTGATGAGCCAACGTCGTTTCTCCGCCATACCCGCCGGCGCGCCGGTGGTCCATATGGTTTCCAACGGGCATTATGCGGTGATGCTTACCGTCGCCGGCGGCGGTTACAGTCGCTGGGGCGATATCGCCATCACCCGCTGGCGGGAAGACGTCACCCGTGACGACGCCCGCTCGTTTATCCGTTTTCGCGATCTGCGCAGCGGAAAAATCTGGGCGGCGGGTTTGCAAACCCAGGGCATGACCGCCATGAGCGAACGACGGGTTCGCGCCTTGCAAGGCAAGTCCTTCAACCAGGTGATTTTCAGCGAAGACGACGCGACCTTCATTCACCATGACCGTACCCTTACCACCACCTTGAATGTCCTGGTGTCCGGCGAGGACGACGGTGAAGTCAGGCGCGTCATGCTCACCAACAGCGGCCGCCGCGTGCGGGAAGTGGAGCTGACCTCCTACGCGGAGCTCGTGCTGGCCTCCGCCAATACCGATGCCGCCCATCCGGCGTTCGCTAAAATGTTCGTACAGACCCACTATTTGCCGGAGTTCACTGCCCTTATCGCCACCCGCCGCCCCCGCACGCCGCAGGAACCGCGGGTATGGGCGGCCCATTTGGCCATTGTCGAAGGGGAAAGCATCGCTGACCCGCAATATGAAACCGATCGGGCGCGTTTTATCGGCACCGGCATTTCACCACTTCACAGCGAGGCGATCCAGGGCCGGCAGCCGCTGTCCAATACCGTCGGCACGGTGCTTGATCCCATCTTCTCCCTGCGCCGCCAGGTGCGTATTCCCGCCGGCAGTTCGGTGCGCGTCACCTTCTGGACGCTGGTGGCCGGCAGCGAAGCGGAATTACTGGCCCTGATTGATAAACATCATGACCGCAGCGCCTATAAGCGCGCAAAGACCCTGGCCTGGACCCAGGCGCAGGTACAGTTGCGCCATTTGGGCATCAACGCCGAAGAGGCGGCGGATTTCCAGCGCCTGGCCGCGCCGCTGCTGTATACCGACGCCCGTTTCCGTCCGCCTTCCGATACCATTATCCGTGGGGCGGGCAAACAATCCGATCTTTGGCCTTTGTCCATCTCCGGCGATCTGCCCATCGTATTGCTGCGTATCGACGATATCCAGGACATCGCCCAGGTGAAACAGCTGCTGCGCGCCCAGGAATATTGGCACATGAAGCTGTTAAGCGTTGATGTGGTGATCATCAATGAGCACTCTTCCTCTTATATGCAGGATTTGCAGGTGGCCATCGATACCGCGGTGCGCAGCAGCCAGTCGCGTCCGCGTTACGCCGGTGAATCTTCCAGGGGCAGCGTCTATACGCTGCGCGCCGATTTGATAAGCCATGAGGCGCGGATGCTGTTGCAATCCGTGGCACGGGTCTCGCTGTTGGCCAGACGGGGCCGCATCTCCACCCAATTGGCGGAGCTGGAACTGCCGCCGGTGACGATGCTGCCGCAGCGCAGGTTGAAACTGCCGGTGGCGGCGCAGATCCCGTTGCCGGCGGATCTGGCGTTCTTCAACGGCACCGGCGGCTTTGCCCGCCACGGTCGTGAATATGTCACGGTCATGGATGCCCAGACGAGGCCGCCCGCGCCCTGGATTAACGTTATCGCCAATCCGGACTTCGGGTTTCTGGTATCGGCCCGGGGCAGCGGTTACAGCTGGTCGCAAAACAGCCGCGAAAATCAGCTCACTCCCTGGCTGAACGATGCGGTGGCGGACAATGGCGGCGAAGCCATTTATATCCGTAATGAAGCCACCGGCGAGCTATGGAGCCCCACGCTGCACCCCATCGACGATGGCGGCCGTTATCTGGCCCGCCATGGTTTCGGCTACTCACGTTTTGAACACCATACCCAGCACACCGCCGTCGAACTGTTGCAGTACGTTCCGCTGGAAGATTCCATTAAAATTTCCCGGCTTACCATACATAACCTTGGCGATCAGCCGCTGCGCTTATCCATCTCCGCCTATACGGAATGGGTGCTGGGCACCTCCCGCGGCGCGTCGGGACCCTTCATTATTACCGAGCGCGATGAAAGCACCGGCGCGTTGCTGGTGCGCAATTCGTGGTCCACGGCCTTCCAGGGCCGCGTCGCATTCGCCGATCTCGACGGGCGGCAGGATGGCTTTACCGCCGATCGTACCGAATTCCTCGGCCGCAACGGCAGCATGAATTCCCCGGCCGCCCTGGTGAACGGCAGCCGTCTCAGCGGCGCATGCGGTGCCGGTTTCGACCCTTGCACGGTGTTGCAAACCCATATTGAGCTGGGGGCCAATCAAAGCCAGGAAGTGGTGTGGTTTATTGGTCAAAGCGACTCGGCGCAGGGTGCGCGGCAGATGATTGAAACCTACCGCGCCGCCGATCTGAACGCGGTGCTGAATCAGGTCACCCAGCATTGGCAGCAGCGGTTGGGGGCGATACAGGTCACCACGCCGGATCCCGCCATGGACATCATGCTTAACGGCTGGCTGCTCTATCAGACCCAGGCCTGCCGAATCCAGGCCCGGTCCGGCTTTTATCAGGCCAGCGGCGCTTATGGCTTTCGCGATCAGCTGCAGGACGGCATGGCGCTGACCTTTGCCCAGCCCCAGCTGACCCGCGGCCATCTGCTAAGGGCGGCGGGACGCCAGTTTATCGATGGAGACGTACAGCATTGGTGGTTGCCGCATTCCGGCCAGGGCGTCCGCACCCGCATTTCCGACGACCGGGTCTGGCTGTCCTATGCCGTTGCCACCTATATCAACTGCAGCCGCGACGAAACGGTGCTGGATGAAGTGCTGTACTATCTGGACGGGCCGCATCTGGCGCCGGAAGAGCATGATGCTTTCTTCCAGCCGATGGCCGCCGCCGAAAGCGCCACCGTTTACCAGCACTGTGTGCAGGGCCTGGAGCAGACCCTGACGCTCTTTGGCGAGCATGGACTGCCGCTGATGGGAACCGGCGACTGGAATGACGGTATGAACCGGGTGGGAGAGGGCGGAAAAGGAGAGAGCGTCTGGCTCGGCTGGCTGCTGATCAGAACCCTGGCGCTGTTTACTCCCTGGGTTGAGCAGCGGGAACCGGAACGGGCAGCCCAATGGCGGATTCGTGCTGAAGCCCTGCGCGCCGCCATCGAGGGGGAAGCCTGGGACGGAGAATGGTATCGCCGCGCGACCTTCGATGACGGTACCTGGCTGGGCAGCAAGGATAACGACGAATGCCGCATTGATTCCATTGCGCAATCCTGGTCGGTATTATCCGGCGCGGCCGATCCCAAGCGGGCCGCCCAGGCCATGACATCGCTGGACAAGCTGTTAATCCGTCGCGAGGATATGCTGGCGCTGCTGTTTACGCCGCCCTTCGATAAAACCGAGCACGATCCGGGTTACATCAAGGGCTATCCGCCCGGACTGCGGGAAAACGGCGGTCAGTATACCCATGCCGCCATGTGGGCCATCCTGGCGTTCGTCGGGCTCAATCAAGGGGATAAAGCCCATGATTTGTTCTCGCTGCTCAATCCCATCAATCACGCCCGCACGCCGGACGACGTGGCGCGCTATAAGGTGGAACCCTATGTAATCGCCGCCGATGTCTACTCAGTGGCGCCCCATGTCGGCCGCGGCGGCTGGACCTGGTATACCGGTTCGGCGGGCTGGATGTACCGCGCCGGGGTGGAAGGCATCCTGGGCATCCGCCGGGAAGGGGATAGGCTGGTGGTCGATCCTTGCATCCCGTCCAGCTGGCCGGGCTTCGATGCCGAAGTGAACGTCATGAATACCCGCTTCAGTATTGAGGTCACCAACAGCGGGTTGCGCTCCCGCGGCATTACCGAGGCGCTGTTGGACAATCATCCGCTGGACTTGACCGAAGGCCGGGTACACACCCTATTGGATGGCGGCAGCCATCTGCTGGTGCTGAAATTGTAGCCCTGGTCTTTACCGCAGGTTACAACTGATGGTAGCGATTTCTGAAACAGAGGGTAGACTAGGCGCACCATAAAAGATAAGGATGTCGGCGGGGGCCGGTTGCGTTTGCTTACCCCCGGCATCCGGGCGTAGTAGAAATCATTCTATGAACTTATTGAAGTCACTGGCCGCCGTCAGTTCCATGACCCTTTTTTCGCGGGTGCTGGGTTTTGCCCGCGATGCTATCGTTGCCCGTATTTTCGGCGCCGGTATGGCGACGGATGCGTTTTTTGTCGCTTTCAAGCTGCCGAACCTGCTGCGCAGGATCTTTGCCGAAGGCGCCTTTTCCCAGGCTTTTGTTCCCATTTTAGCGGAATACAAAAGCCAGCGGGGAGATGAGGCCAGCCGCACGTTTGTCGCCTATATCGCAGGCCTCCTGACGCTGGCGCTGGCGCTGGTGACCGTGGCCGGCATGCTGGCCGCGCCCTGGGTTATCATGGTCACCGCCCCCGGCTTCGTGGATTCGCCGGACAAGTTTGTCCTAACCTCATCGCTGCTGCGTATTACCTTTCCCTATATCATGCTGATCTCCCTGGCATCCTTGGCGGGAGCGATCCTCAATACCTGGAACCGTTTCTCGGTGCCGGCGTTCGCCCCGACCTTGCTTAACGTCAGCATGATCCTTTTTGCCCTGTTCGCCGCTCCCCATTTCCACCCGCCGGTTCTTGCGCTGGCCTGGGCGGTGGTGGTGGGCGGCGTATTGCAGCTGGGTTATCAACTACCCCATCTGAAAAAAATCGGCATGCTGGTGATGCCGCGCCTACAGTTCAAGGATGCCGGCGTCTGGCGGGTACTGCGGCAAATGGGCCCGGCAATCCTGGGGGTTTCGGTGAGCCAGATATCGCTGATTATCAATACCATCTTCGCCTCGTTCCTGGTGTCCGGCTCGGTTTCCTGGATGTACTATGCCGATCGTTTGATGGAGTTTCCTTCCGGGGTGCTGGGTGTGGCTCTGGGGACGATTTTATTGCCTTCCCTGGCGAAAAGCTTCTCCAGCGGCAATCACGATGAATACTCCCGCCTGATGGATTGGGGGCTGCGGCTTTGTTTCGTTCTGGCGCTGCCCAGCGCCGTCGCCCTCGGCATCCTGGCGAAATCACTTACCGTCGCGCTGTTTCAGTACGGACGTTTTACCGCTTTTGACGCCTCAATGACCCAGCGGGCGTTGATGGCATATTCGGTGGGGCTTATCGGGCTGATTATGGTCAAGGTACTGGCGCCGGGCTTTTACTCCCGGCAGGATATCAAGACGCCGGTAAAAGTGGCGATTTTCACCCTGATCATGACGCAGGTGATGAACCTGGCGTTTATCGGTCCGCTGAAGCACGCCGGATTGTCCCTCTCCATCGGGCTGGCCGCCTGTCTGAACGCCGGGCTGCTGTATTGGCAACTACGCAAAAAGAATATGTTCCAGCCGCAGCCGGGCTGGACCTCGTTCCTGATTCGTCTGGTGATCGCGGTACTGGTGATGTCGGCGGTGTTGCTGGGCATGCTCTGGGTGATGCCCGATTGGGCCCAGGGCAATATGCTGGCCCGACTGCTGAGATTGGCGCTGGTGGTGGCGGTGGGGGCTACATCCTATTTTGCGGCGCTGGCCGCCATGGGATTCCGGGTGCGGGATTTCGCCCGTTCCGTCAACTGACGGTCCCGAGCATTTCCGTCAACTGACGGTCCCGTGCATGTCCGTCAACTGGCGGCCCCGTGCCTTTTCGTCAGATGATTCCGCCTCGCTGGCAAAATACTTACGGTATTGCGCCGGTGTGATATGCAATTGTCGAACAAAGGCACGCCGCAGAATATCTGTGCTGGAAAAACCGCAGTGGGCGGCAATTTGCTTGAGGGGTGACCCGACGCTTTCCAAAAGGCGGCGGGCATGAGCGACTCGTGCCTGCTCCAGCCACTCTCCCGGCGTCAAACCCATTTGCTGCTGATAGAGCCGGTTGAAATGACGCGGGCTCAGTCCCATTCTCGCCGCCATGGTCTGCACATTATGACTTTCGCTGATATGGGCCTGTACGTAGCGTTGCACATCCTGCAGCGCCGAACGCCCGCTCAATGAGGCCTCCCCCTTGCGGCTGAATTGCGACTGGCCCCCCGGACGCTTGAAATACATTACCAGCTGCGCGGCCACCGCCAGGGCGGTTTCCCGGCCGACATCCTCTTCCACCATGCTTAATGCCAAATCCAGGCCGGACGTCACGCCCGCCGCGCTGCGCACCGGACCGTCAGACAGGGTGATGGCATCCGTATCCACCACCACTTCGGGATAGCTGTCGGCCAAATAGCCGGCTACCGCCCAGTGGGTGGCCACATGGCGCCCGTTAAGCAGGCCCGCCGCCGCCAGCATTAACGCACCGCTGCAAACCGACCCGAACCGGCGGCTGTTAAGCGCCCAACGGCGCAGGCCCTCCAGCAAGGCCGTGTCGTCGATAAAGGACCGAATTCCCGGCGCCCCCGCCACCAGGAAGGTATCCACCGGTTCGGTCAATTCATCATCCAGCATCAGATCCGGCATAAGCCTTACGCCGGAAGAGGAGTGAATCACCTCCCGCCGCCAGCCCATCACCCGAAGGCGATACACCTCCCGACCCCGCTGTTCATTCGCCTCGGCGAATACATCAAGGGGACCGGAAACATCCAGCAGCTGCACCCCCGGCAAAGCCAGGATAACCATATTCTTGATCATTCGTCGGTCCCCATGTCCCCAGCGGTAGGAATGTCCTAAAACGTATCTTTAATACGATTGAGGACATTAATTTTGCGCTTTATGCTGGACGTTATCAACCCACAGGAGGAATTTAATCATGACTTTCACCGTTAACGGCATCCGCATCCCCGATAGCCGGCTGGCCCGCGCCGCCACTGAAATGGTACGTGACACAGAGTCGCCGCTGTTGTTTCATCACTCCAGCCGGGTCTATTATTTTGCCGCGCTGGCCGGCCGCCAGCGTCAACTGGCGTTCGATCCCGAACTACTGTACGTCGGCTGCATGTTCCACGATATGGGACTCACCCATGAACACTGCAGCTGCGATAAACGTTTTGAAGTAGACGGCGCGAATACGGCGCGGGAATTCCTGGACAGCCACGGCATCGGCAAGGCGGATATCGATAAGGTCTGGACGGCCATTGCCCTGCATACCACGCCCGGTATCCCGGAATTCATGGATCCGGTTATCGCGCTGGTCACCGCCGGCGTTGAGATGGACGTTTTGGGTATTAACTACGAGGGATATGAAGATGACATCCGGCGGAAGATCGTGGCCGAACACCCCCGCAGCCTGAATTTCAAGGAAGAGATCATCCAGGCGTTTTATGAGGGCATTAAAGACAAGCCGCAAACGACCTTCGGCAATGTCAAAGCCGACGTCATTGCCGACAAAGAGCCTGACTTCGTAAAAGGCAATTTCTGCTCGGTGATTCGCGCCTCACGCTGGCAGGGCTAGGCTAGTAGTCCCGCCATCACCGATCGTGCAACGAACGTGTCAAAGGGAGAGCGTGCCGATGGGGTCGAAGCAGGCGTGGTTTTACCGCCTGCCGGAGCGCCCCATGGCGCGGTAGGCCCGCGATCGTCGAACGTGCAACGAACGTGTCAAAGGGAGAGCGTGCCGATGGGGTCGAAGCAGGCGTGGTTTTACCGCCTGCCGGAGCGCCCCATGGCGCGGTAGGCCCGCGATCGTCGAACGTGCAACGAACGTGTTAAAGGGAGAGCGTGCCGATGGGGTCGAAGCAGGCGTGGTTTTACCGCCTGCCCGAGCGCCCCACGGCGCGGTAGGCCCGCCATCACCGATCGTGCAACGAACGTGTCAAAGGGAGAGCGTGCCGATGGGGTCGAAGCAGGCGTGGTTTTATCGCCTGCCGGAGCGCCCCATGGCGCGGTAGGCCCGCCATCACCGATCGTGCAACGAATGTGTTAAAGGGAGAGCGGACCCACCTCCCTACATCCGTTCCACCGTCTGTATACCCAGCAAATCCAGACCCTGCTTCAACGTGCGGGCGGTCAGCCGCGCCAGCTTCAAACGGCTTTGCAGAATATCCTGACTGTCCGCGGTGAGAATTGGACAACGCTCGTAAAACACCGAAAACAACCCCGCCAGATCGTATAAATACGCGCACATAACATGAGGCGTCCCGTCGCGCGCAACCGTGGTAACGGCTTCCTCAAACTGCAGCAAGCGGGTTGCCAACAGCGCCTCATGATCGTCGTTCAGCACTACCGGTAAGGTCAATTCACCTTCATCCAAACCGCTGCGTTTAAACACCGAGGCCACGCGGGTATAGGCATACTGCATATAGGGCGCGGTATTGCCCTCAAAGGCCAGCATATAATCCCAATCAAATACATAATCGGTGGTACGGCTTTTGGACAAATCGGCATATTTCACCGCGCCGATCCCCACCACCTGCGCCAGCGTTTCCAATTCCTCCTCCGTCATATCCGGATTTTTACCGGCTATCAGGCGGCGGGCGCGTTCCAGCGCTTCATCCAGCAAATCCGACAGCTTGATGGTGCCGCCGGCGCGGGTTTTGAAAGGTTTGCCGTCCTTGCCGAGCATCATGCCGAACATATGGTGTTCCAGCGGAACGGATTCCGGCACATAGCCCGCTTTGCGCACGATGGCCCAGGCCTGCATTAAATGCTGATGCTGCCTTGAATCGATATAATACAGGACGCGATCGGCTTTCAGCGTCTCGTAGCGGTATTTGGCGCAGGCGATATCGGTAGTGGTATAAAGGTAGGCGCCGTCTTTTTTCTGGATAATCACCCCCATCGGCTCGCCTTCCTTGGTCCTGAACTCCTCAAGGTAGACCACGGTGGCGCCGTCGCTTTCCACCGCCAGCCCCTTGGCCTTCAGATCGGCCACAATACCCGGCAGCATGTCGTTATACAGGCTTTCGCCCATCACATCCTTGCGGGTCAGGGTGACGTTCAGGCGATCATAAATCTTCTGGTTTTGCGCCATGGTGATATCCACCAGCTTACGCCACATCCGGCGGCAATAGTCGTCGCCGCCCTGAAGCTTCACCACATAGCCGCGGGCGCGCTCGGCGAACGCGGCATCCTCATCGTACGTTTTCTTGGCGGCCCGGTAGAACTCCTCCAGGCTGGACAACTGCATATCCGGCTCACCGCTGGATTGAATCTTTTCCAGGTAGGCTATCAGCATGCCGAACTGCGTGCCCCAGTCACCCACGTGGTTGGCGCGGATAACGTTATGGCCCAGAAATTCCAGGGTACGCACCGAGGCATCGCCGATAATGGTGGATCGCAAATGGCCCACGTGCATCTCTTTCGCCACGTTTGGCGCGGAGTAGTCCACCACCAGGGTCTGCGGCGCCACCGGCGAAATATTCAGCCGCGGCGAAGCCAGGGCGGCTTCAACCTGGGCCGCCAGCCAGCGGCGGTTCAGGAAGATATTGATAAAACCCGGTCCGGCGATGTCGACTTTATCCGCAATGCCTTCAAGCTCCAGCAGCGCTACTGCTTTTTCAGCCAATTGTCGCGGCGGCATACCGAGTTTTTTGGCCACGGTCATCACACCGTTAGCCTGATAATCGCCAAACTGCACTTTTGCGGATTGACGCACCTGCGCTTCACTTGCCGCGGGAGCACCGGCGGACAATAACGCCTGACTGACTTTATCTGAAAGGAGAGCCTGAATATTCACCGTATTACCTTTGTTACCCGCGCCGTGGCTGCGAGGCGCTGCCTCACATCCCGGCCGTTTGATATAACGATCCCTGCCGACCGATGGCTGAAGGCCCCGGCGCAAGCCGTTAAGTAAAAAGAAACACCGCTTATACCATAAATGGCGGCCCGCGTCAGTATGGCCGGCTACGCTTAGCAGAAAGTTGCAGCGTCGTAAGATCCGGTCAAACCGATGGATATGAGCAGGTGAAAGAAAGGACAAAAGGATTCGGTGAGCAGCGCCATAACCCGAAAGGAGATAAATTGCTAGCGGCGGCGGCTTTTACGTGAGACGCCCAGCTGATTACGATTCCTGGTACGAAGATGTAATATAATAGAAAATACAGCAATTACAACAAGTACCATACACAATATAAGTAACATCATAATTATATTCTCATATCACTATTGATCTTGAAATTAACTTATTTCCAATGTCTATACAATCCCCCTCCAGAGCTTTAAGATTATACTGAGCATTAAAAGTCCATCTTGGCCGCAAGCCCGCTTCTGACGGGCTTTACAGCACAATTTGTCAAATGAGGGCGCTATTCCCATATAACAAATAAGCTTAATCATTAGCAATATGATCATTACAAAATTAATAATAATATTTGTAATAGTTAATTTTATATTAATTTTACTTTAGCCCTAACATAAAATATGCCGGAAAGAAAAGTGAAAAAAATGAAATGGCAACAAATAGACCAATTAACGGATTTATCCGAAGATATAATAGGGTTCGGAATGCAACTGGCAACGTTGGCTCACCGCCTTGGTTTGGATCTCAGCGTTTGTCATATCGATCATATCGCGCTGCGCTGCCATCAGGATACCACCGCCCGGCGATGGTTCGACGGCTGGGAGCAATGCGGCCTCTGTCTGAAAAAGAGCGCCGTTAACGGCCGGGACATTGTGCTGTTCCATTTGACTGAACCCATTGAATTCGGCGGGTTACGCACCGACTGTGTGGAGCTGCCCTGGCCTGGTAAACGCCGTTATCCCCACGAAGGCTGGGAGCATATTGAGATAGTCCTGCCGGGACCGGCGCCTTTACTGGCGCAACGCGCGCTATCCTTGCTGAGCGACGGGGCGCTGGCGTCTCCCGATATCAGGATCAGGCACAGTGCGCCGCAGGGAGAAAATGAATCTTTACCCAACCCGACGCTGGCGGTGACCGATGGCAATGTGACCATCAAGTTTCATCCCCATAGCCTGCGCTCCATTGTGGCCGGGGAGGGGGATTAATTTTTGCGGCATCATTCTGGCCCGGCATTCCATACCCCTCCTAAGACGGACAAGAATCAGCCGGCATTGACGGCAGCAGCCATGCGCTCAACGCCTTCTTCCAGCAATGCCCGTGGGCAGCCGAAATTTAGCCTGACGAATCGCGGGTCGCCGAATTCGGCGCCGGGAGAGAGACCGACGCCCGCCTGTTCAAAAAAGCGCTGAGGATTTTCCACCGCCAGCTCATGCGCATCTATCCACGCCAGATAAGTGCCTTCGGGAGAGGCCATATGCAAACCCGGTAATTCATTGATGCGCGCCCTGAGCCAGTCCCGATTCCCACGCAGATAGGCCAACTGCTCGTCCAGCCATGGTTGCCCGTCACGCCAGGCTGCGGTGGCGGCCACAAAAGCCAGCACATCTACGCTTGGGACGATGCCGCTGCGTTGTGCGATAAAACGCATCCGTAGCCCGGGATTGGGGATCACCGCCAGCGACGCGCCCAGTCCGGCGATATTAAAGGTTTTTGACGGCGACATCAGGGTCACCGAGCGCTGTTCCGCGTCACTGTCCAGCGAGGCGAACGGTATATGCTCCACCCCGGATTCCAGCAGCAGATCGCAGTGAATTTCGTCGGAACACACCAATAAATCGTGGCGTTGGGCAAAGGCCAACTGCTGTTGAAGCTCTTCGCGGCGATAAACGGTGCCGCCGGGATTATGGGGATTGCATAACATCAGCAGTTTTTCAACGCCGGTCAGTTCGGTTTCAACCGCGGTCAAATCCGCCAGCCAGCGCCCGTCATTCAACACCATGGGGGCGAGGCGTTGCTGACGGCCGGCGCCGCGCGCCGCGGCGCGAAACGGCGGATAAATAGGGGTAGGGATGACAATGCCTTCATCCGGCCCGGTTAAAGCGCGGACCGCCAGATTAATACCGCTCACCAGACCGGGCAAAAAGACCAGCCATTCCGGTTGCACCCGCCAGTGATAGCGCTCGGCCATACGTGCGATAAACAGTTCCGTCAATTCCGGAGGAGGGAAACCGTAACCAAAGACGCCATGGGCGATACGTGCCTGCAGTGCCTCGATAATGCAGGGCGGTGAGCGAAAATCGGTATCGGCGACCCAAAGAGGAATGACATTCTGTTCATAATACTTTTGCCACTTAAAACTGTCGCTGTGACGTCGGTCGATACTTTCGTCAAAGTTGAATGCCATAGTAATTTCCTTGGGCGATAAATAAGAATCTATCGCAACAGATGGATGGTCACGTTTTCATATGCCTGTTAACCTGGCGTGTCAAGAAGGAGTATACAATGCCTAAACTGGAAGTCTGCTGCTATAGCGTCGAGTGTGCGTTGACGGCGCAGCAAGCGGGCGCGGATCGTATCGAGCTGTGTTCGGCGCCCAAAGAAGGCGGTTTGACACCAGGCTACGGGACGTTAAAGCTGGCCCGCGAGAGGGTAACGATACCCGTGCATCCCATTGTCCGGCCCCGGGCCGGCGATTTTTGCTACAGCGACATTGAGTTCGAAATCATACTTAATGAGCTGGCCTTTATCCGCGACATGGGTTTTCCCGGCGTGGTGGTGGGCGTGCTGGATGCCGAAGGGCACATCGATTTAGCCCGCATGCGGCTGATTATGCAGCAATGTTCAGGGATGGCGGTGACCTTTCATCGTGCCTTTGATATGTGCTTCAACCCGCATCAGGCATTAATCCAGTTAACCGATCTGGGAGTGGCCCGCATCCTGACATCCGGTCAGCAGCAGAGCGCCGAAGCTGGTTTGGCATTATTAAGGGAACTGACGGGGCGTAGTCGTGGTCCAATCATTATGGCCGGTGCGGGCGTACGCTTAACCAATTTGCATAAGTTTCAGCAAAGCGGCATACGTGAATTGCACAGTTCGGCAAGGCAGGTCATACCGTCCGGTATGCGTTACCGGAAAGCGGGGGTCAGCATGAGCGTTGACTACGAAGCGGATGAATTCAGCCATTACTGTGTTGACGGCGACATGGTGGCGGCGATGAAACATGCGCTGACGTTATCCACTCTCTCTCCTCGTTTGGCCTGAAGACAGTTTTTGCCGCGCACACGAACTAACCCACGTGATGCTTGCAAGTACCAAGCCCCAACATTTTTCTTGGGGCTTTTTTTTGATCAGGCTTTGCGCGCAACCATGATGGCCCGCAGCGGCGCGGGGTAACCCTCCACCGTTTTACGCGGGTCGTCCGGGTGAAGAAAATCCTCCAGCGATTCGCTGGTCATCCAGGGGGTGCGGCGTTGCTCCTCGGTGGAGGTTGCCGTCATATCCACCAGCCGGATTTGGCCGAAGCCGCATTTTTCCAGCCAGGCCGTCAATGCATTTACCGAGGGGATGAAATACACGTTCCGCATCCGGGCATAACGTTCTCCCGGCACAAGCACCTGCCGGTCATCCCCTTCAATCACCAGGGTTTCCAGCACCAGTTCGCCGTCATCCGCCAATTGATTTCGCAACTGCAACAAATGATCCAGCGGCGAGCGGCGATGATAAAGCACGCCCATGGAAAATACCGTATCAAACGCCCGCAGATCCGGTAATTGCTCGATGCCCAACGGCAACAGGTGCGCCCGCAAATCACCGCCGAGCAGTTTACGCACCGCCTCGAATTGGCATAAAAACAGCTGCATCGGATCGATTCCCACCGCCAGCCGCGCGCCGGCGCCCACCATACGCCACAGGTGATAACCGCTGCCACAGCCCACGTCCAGGATCAGCCGTCCGGCCAAGGGGCCGATATGGGGCAAGACCCGCTCCCATTTCCAATCCGAACGCCATTCCGTCTCTATTTCAATATCGTAAAGGGAAAAAGGGCCCTTGCGCCAGGGCATCAATTGCCGCAGCAAGGCTTCAATACCCTCTTTCTGGCCCGCGGCAAGCGGTGTCTCGCCCTGGGCGGTGACGCCGTGCAGCAAATCGAGCCGCGCCGGCGTCATCACCGGCAATCTTTCCACAGCGTTAAACCACTGTCTGAATTTGCCGTGCAGGGATTCCTGCTGCCAGGCGCTTAACTGAGCGGGCAGGGTGTTGAGCCAGGGGCTGAGGGGACCTTTGGCAATCAGCTGATAAAAATCACCAAAATCGGTCATCCCGCGTTCTCCGGCCTATGGGCGGGTTTGATAGCGATAAGGGAGCCGAAATTGAAACACTGAAACCAGATTTCCCCGTGGCCGAATCCGGCCTGCCGCAGGCGGTCCTTGTGGGTCTCCACCGAGTCCGTCAGCATGACGTTTTCAAGCATGCTGCGTTTCTGGCTGATCTCAAGCTCGCTGTAGCCGTTGGCGCGCTTGAAGTCATGATGCATATTGAACAGCAGTTCGCCAATTTCCGCGTCCTGAAAACTCATTTTTTCAGACAATACCACGGCGCCGCCGGGATTGAGGCCGGCGAAAACGCGATTAAGCATTTGCTGGCGATCCTCCGGCTCAAGAAACTGCAAGGTGAAGTTCAGCACCACCAGCGAGGCGTTGCTTATCGGCACATCGCGAATGTCGGCATGCAGCACTTCTACCGGGATATCGGCGCGAAATGCCTCGAGATGCCGCCGGCAGCGATCCACCATCGGGGCGGAGTTATCCACTGCGATAATCCGGCAGTCCTCGGCGGTAACGGCGCGGCGCATGGCCAGGGTCGCCGCGCCGAGGGAGCAGCCGAGATCGTAAATCCGGGAGCCGGGGCGGGCAAATCGTCCGGCCAGCATGCCGATCATGGAAATGATGCTGGCGTAGCCGGGCACCGAGCGTTGGATCATATCCGGGAAGACTTCGGCGACACGTTCATCGAACGTCCAATCGCCCAAATTGGCAATGGGCGTCGAGAAAAGCTTATCTGGGTTAGTCATGGCGATATCGGGGATTATTCATGGAAA
The DNA here is from genome assembly GCF_047324255.1 of Sodalis sp. RH15. NCBI lineage: Bacteria > Pseudomonadati > Pseudomonadota > Gammaproteobacteria > Enterobacterales > Bruguierivoracaceae > Sodalis > Sodalis sp. RH15. Next base: position 3,664,806 of record NZ_CP178738.1, on the reverse strand, counting down.
GGCCATATTCTACCAGATCCCCGGCACAAAGCATGCGGCGGCATGCATCTAGGTGTAAGCATTCCGCTGCGGCGGCCCTCTTTCGTCTGGATGCGTCTCGCCGCGGCGGCCGGCGTTCAGAACAGCGTATCTTGCTGCGGCCAGCCTGGAAACGGGCCGATGGCGGGAATTCTCGCTTCAAGCAGCGGCCACAGATGCTGGGCCAGGCGCGGCGCCTGCGCGATGTCCGGCGTATGAATAAACAGGAAGGGCGTCTGATGCGCTTGCCATTGCGGCAGTTTGTCCAGCCAGGGTTGAAACAGCCGCAGGCTGTCCTTGATGTCGTCATTGCCGATATAACGAATCAGCGGCCGGTGGGCGGTAAGCAGCGCATGAGGAGGCACTTTGGGTTTCTGGCGCTGCGCCGCCAGCAGGTCGGGACTGGAGGCGCGGGACAGATGGACCGGACGGCTGTCGAGAATCACCCGATTGACCCCCCGCTCCCGCAGACCGCGGTTTAACGCCAGTTCGTCTTCGCCTTTGGCGAAAAACTGCTCATGGCGGACTTCCACGCCATAGCTGAATGCGGGGGAGAGCGCGTCGAGAAAGGTCCACAGGGCGGGAAGGTCCGGCGGCCCGAAGGTCGCCGGCAGCTGCAGCCAGTATTGGCCGATCCTGTCCGCCAGGGGCTCCAGGGTCTGGTAAAACTGCGCCAGGGGTTGCTGAAAATCCCGCAGCCCGCCCTGATGGCTGATGGTCGCCGGAAATTTAAAGCAAAACCGGAAATCTTCCGTCGTCATGGCGCGCCAGTCGTAGACGCGATCAAGGGCGGGCAGGGCATAGAGCGTGGTATTCCCTTCCACGCAGTTGAAATAACGCGCGTAATCCGCCAGGGTGCGCATGCCAAGCTTACCCCAGCCGCTATGCTGCCATTGCGGCAAGCCAATATACATCATGGCCTGGGCCCTCGCCGGCCGGCCCGTTGCGGACAAAACTCACCCCAGGGCGGCAAGCACCTCGTCGCTGCTGCGTACCCGGCCGATGCGCGGAAAAATATTCTGCATGCTGTTATCATGCTGCTCCTTATCATGGGCACTGCAGACATCTTCCACTACCACCAGTTTAAAACCCATTTCCCAGGCGTTGCGCGCGGTGGATTCCACGCCGATGTTAGTGGAGATACCCGCCAGTACAATAGTATCGATGGCGCGGCGACGCAGCTGCATCTCAAGATCGGTGCCGTAAAATGCGCCCCATTGACGTTTTATAATGCGAATATCGCTTTCCTGTACCTTTAGCTCTTCGGGGAATTGCCACCAGTTTTCCGGCAATCCGTTGCCGCCCATGGCGGCATCCACCGGCTGTTTCAACGCTTCGCCAAAATCCGGCGACCAGCCCACCCGCACCAGAAATACCGGCGCGCCGATCTCCCGAAAGCGGCTGGCCAGCTTTCCGGCTTTGGCCACCACCTGCTGGGCGCTATGCGGTCCGCCGGCAAAGGGCAGGATACCCTGTTGCAAATCAATCAATACCAGCGCGCTACCTTTGGGATCGAGTTCCAGCATAATACGTCTCCTATAATTCATAAAACCGGACCAACGGGTGTCAGTCTATTCAGAAAGTGACCGGGAAAGGGTATGTTAGTCGATGGACATGGGAATAGCCCCCGGCGGGAAAATTTTGTTAATAAATATGTTAATGATTAATTATTTGACCTGACCAAGGGGGGGAATGGCCTTCGGACTTATCCTGTGCGGGAAATTACTTTATAATGGCCGCCTTTCGAATGTCGGCAAAATGCCAATGCACAGCCGTCAGCCCCAATGATTATACCCAATAGCTTTTACGTTGCGGCCCATCCGGCTGCAATGTGAACGATGAGGGATATTACAGCCTTTACCCGCTAAAAATGGCAGGACGGCATGGGCTTAATTTTAAGGATATCGTGATGCGTACTGTATATTGCGGACAGCTCGATCTGTCCCATGTTGGCCGGGAAGTAACATTGTGCGGCTGGGTTAACCGCCGCCGGGACCTGGGCGGCCTGATTTTTATCGACATGCGGGATCGGGAAGGGCTGGTGCAGGTGTTTTTCGACCCCGATCGCCAGGAGGCGTTCGCTCGCGCCTCGGAGCTGCGCAACGAATTTTGTATTCAGCTTACCGGCACGGTAAGGGCGCGGCCCGACAGTCAAATCAACAGCGAAATGGCCACCGGCGAAGTGGAGGTGCTGGCAACATCGCTCACGGTCTTCAACCGTTCCGAGCCGCTGCCGCTGGATTCCAATCAAAACAATACCGAAGAGCAGCGGCTGAAATACCGTTATCTGGATTTGCGCCGTCCGGAAATGGCGGCGCGGCTGAAAGCCCGCGCCCGCATCTGCAGTTTTGTGCGCCGCTTTATGGATGGCGAAGGATTTCTGGATATCGAAACGCCGATGCTTACCAAAGCGACGCCGGAGGGCGCGCGCGACTACCTGGTGCCGAGCCGGGTGCATAAAGGCAAGTTCTACGCTCTGCCGCAGTCACCGCAGCTCTTCAAGCAGTTGCTGATGATGTCCGGTTTCGACAGGTATTATCAAATCGTCAAATGCTTTCGCGACGAGGACCTGCGAGCCGATCGCCAGCCGGAATTCACCCAGATCGACGTCGAAACCTCCTTTATGACCGCGCCCCAGGTGCGGGAAGTCATGGAACGCCTTATTCGCGAACTGTGGCGAGAAATCAAAGGCGTCGACCTGGGCGCCTTTCCGGTGATGACCTACGCCGAAGCCATGCGCCGCTTTGGTTCCGATAAACCCGATTTGCGCAACCCGATGGAAATCGTTGATGTGGGCGATCTGGTGAAAAACCTTGAATTCAAGGTGTTCTCCGGGCCGGCCAATGACCCCAAGGGGCGGGTGGCGGCGATCCGCGTACCCGGCGGCGCGCAGTTAAGCCGCAAGCAAATTGACGAGTACGCCAAGTTTATCGAAATTTACGGCGCCAAAGGTCTGGCCTATATTAAGGTTAATTCGCGCTCGGCGGGTCTGGAAGGGGTGCAAAGTCCCGTCGCCAAATTCCTCGATGCCGGCGTGCTGGAGTCGATACTGGCGCGTACCGACGCCCGCGACGGCGACATGATTTTTTTCGGCGCCGATCGTGCCAAAATCACCACCGATGCGCTGGGAGCGCTGCGCCTGAAGCTGGGCCGCGACCTGCATATCACCGACGAGCAGCGCTGGGCGCCGCTGTGGGTCATTGATTTCCCGATGTTCGAGCAGGACGACGAAGGCGGACTGGCGGCCATGCATCACCCCTTCACCGCGCCGCTGGATGTCGACCCGCAAGCGCTGGCGGCCGATCCGCTGTCGGTGGTGGCCAATGCCTACGATATGGTATTGAACGGTTATGAAGTGGGCGGCGGCTCGGTGCGTATCCATCGCAGCGAAATACAGCAGACGGTATTCAGCATCCTGGGTATCGAGGAACAGCAGCAGCGGGATAAGTTCGGCTTCCTGCTGGATGCGCTGAAATACGGCACCCCGCCCCACGCGGGGCTGGCCTTCGGCCTGGATCGCCTGGTGATGCTGTTGACCGGCACCGATAATATCCGCGACGTTATCGCTTTCCCCAAAACCACCGCCGCGGCCGATCCCATGACCGATGCGCCGAGTTTTGGCAATCCTGACGCGCTGGCGGAATTGTCCATCGCTGTCATCGGCAAAGGCAAGGAAGCGGCGGAACGCGGACAGCAATAAATGGCCTGGAAGCGACCGGTTTCGGTGTTGATTGTGATTTACGCCCGGGATAGCGGCCGGGTCTTGATGATGCAGCGTCGGGACGATCCCGATTTCTGGCAATCGGTCACCGGCAGCCTGGAAGGAGAGGAAACTCCCGCCGAGGCGGCGAAACGGGAAGTGTGCGAGGAAACCGGCATCAATATCGATGCCGAGCGCCTCCCGTTGCTGGATTGCAAGCGCTGCGTCGAGTTTGAAATTTTCAGTCATTTGCGCCACCGATATGCGCCGGGAGTGACGCGTAATACAGAATATTGGTTCAGTTTGACGTTACCCTCTGAGCGGGAGCCTAAGATAAGCGAGCATCTCGCTTTCCAATGGCTCCGCGCCCCACAGGCTGCCTTACTGACCAAATCCTGGAGTAATCGGCAGGCGATTGAAGAATTTGTTATTTATCCGGCCTGAAGAGGCTTATTTCGGAGAGAGTTATGGCAGGTCATAGCAAGTGGGCCAATACCAAGCATCGTAAAGCGGCCCAAGACAGTAAACGCGGCAAAATCTTCACCAAGATCATTCGTGAATTGGTGACCGCCGCACGGCTTGGCGGCGGCGACGTGGGGACCAATCCCCGTCTGCGCGCCGCGGTGGATAAAGCCCTGGCCAATAATATGACGCGCGATACCCTCAATCGCGCCATCGCGCGGGGCGTGGGCGGCGATGACGATACCCAGATGGAAACCATTATCTATGAAGGCTACGGCCCCGGCGGAACGGCGGTGATGGTTGAATGCCTGAGCGACAACCGCAACCGTACCGTCTCCGAGGTCAGGCACGCCTTTACCAAAACCGGCGGCAACCTCGGTACCGATGGCTCGGTTTCCTATCTGTTCACCAAAAAAGGCGTCATCTCCTTTGCGCCCGGCCTGGACGAGGATCGGGTGATGGACGCAGCGCTGGAAGCCGGTGCGGATGATGTGGTCACCTATGACGACGGCGCCATCGATGTCTACACGACGCCGGAGACGTTCGGTTCGGTGAAAGATGCGTTGGAAGCGGCCGGTTTGCACGCCGAGGAGTCCGAGGTGGCGCTGATTCCGTCCACCAAGGCGGATCTGGACGAGGAAACCGCCCCCAAGCTGCTGCGCCTGATAGATCTGCTGGAAGATTCGGACGATGTGCAGGAAGTCTATCATAACGGCGAGATCTCCGATGAGGTGGCGGCGACCCTGTGACCGGCATGTTGGCTTGGCGGCCAAACCCGGCGGCCGGTATCGGGCGATGACGATTATTCTCGGTATCGACCCCGGTTCGCGCATCACCGGTTACGGTATCATCCGTCAGCAGGGACGGGTGCTTACCTATCTCGGCAGCGGTTGCATCCGCACCAAAGTGGATGATTTGCCTACCCGGCTGCAGCTTATTTATGCCGGCGTCAGCGAGATCATTACGCAATTTCAGCCGGATTTTTTCGCCATCGAGGAAGTTTTTATGGCGAAAAACGCCGATTCGGCGCTGAAGCTGGGTCAGGCGCGCGGGGTGGCTATCGTGGCGGCCATGAACCAATCGCTGCCGGTGTTCGAGTATGCCGCCCGTCAGGTGAAGCAAACGGTGGTGGGCAATGGTTCGGCGGACAAAGGCCAGGTACAGCATATGGTGAAGCTGCTGCTGAAGCTGCCCGCCAGCCCGCAGGCGGATGCCGCCGACGCGCTGGCCATCGCCATTACCCATTGCCATGTCAGCCAGAACGCTATCCGGGCGGGCAATAGCCGGCTGAATCTGGCCCGCGGCCGGTTAAGCTGAGGGGTGGGGGCTGGCGCCAGCCGGGGTTGCGGGGCCTGTGCCGGCCGGGCACGTCGAGGCTCCATCAGCATGGTCTCCCTTTAACACGGCCTTTGCACGTCCGGTGATCGCGGGCCTACCGTGCCATGGGGCGCTCGGGCAGGCGGGAAAACCACGCCTGCTTCGACCCCATCGGCACGGTCTCCCTTTAACACGGTCGTTGCACGTCCGATGATCGCGGGCCTGTCAGGCTATACGGCTGGATATTCATCCAGCCTTTATTATGTTATAAATGTTAGCCATGGGTCGCTGACTCAACGACAATTAAAAGGAAGGTCAACGTGATTGGACGCCTAAGAGGCATCATTCTGGAAAAGCAGCCCCCGCAGGTGTTGCTTGAAGTTCAGGGAGTCGGCTATGAAGTGCAAATGCCCATGACCTGCTTTTACGTCCTGCCGGAAACCGGCAAGGAAGCCATTGTGTATACCCACTTTGTGGTGCGCGAGGATGCGCAACTGCTGTTCGGTTTCACTAACCGCCAGGAGCGCGCCCTGTTTCGCGAACTGATTAAGGTCAACGGCGTCGGCCCGAAGCTGGCGCTGGCTATTCTATCCGGCATGTCGGCGCAGCAGTTTGTCAATACGGTTGAGCGCCAGGAAATCAGCGCCTTGATCAAGCTGCCCGGCGTCGGCACCAAAACCGCCGAGCGGCTGGTGGTGGAAATGAAAGATCGCTTTAAAGGGATGAACGGTGAATTATTCGCCCTCGGCGGCGGCGATCTTCCCGCCAGTATCCCCGTTAACGCTGCGTCTGCGGACGATCCTGAATCTGAAGCGGTTGCCGCCTTGGTGTCATTGGGTTATAAACCTCAGGAGGCCAGCCGGATGGTGAACAAAGTGGCGCGGCCTGATGCCGACTGTGAATCGCTAATCCGCGACGCCCTGCGCGCCGCGCTGTGAGGTAATGGATGATTGAAGCAGATCGTTTAATGTCCCCTTCCGTGGTGATCCCCGACGAGGTGGTGGACCGGGCCATCCGGCCGAAAACCCTCGACGATTACATCGGACAGCCGCACGTGCGCGAGCAGATGGAGATTTTCATCCAGGCGGCGAAGCTGCGCGGCGACGCGTTGGACCATCTGCTGATTTTCGGCCCGCCCGGCCTGGGTAAAACCACCCTGGCCAATATCGTCGCCAATGAAATGGGCGTGAATTTACGCACTACTTCCGGGCCGGTTTTGGAAAAACCCGGCGATCTGGCGGCCATGCTCACCAATCTTGAACCCCACGATGTGCTGTTTATTGATGAAATCCACCGCCTTTCCCCGGTGGTGGAGGAAATTCTCTACCCGGCGATGGAAGATTACCAGCTGGATATCATGATCGGCGACGGCCCTGCGGCCAGGTCAATTAAAATCGAACTGCCGCCCTTTACCCTGGTGGGAGCCACCACCCGCGCCGGTTCCCTGACCTCGCCCCTGCGCGATCGGTTCGGTATCGTGCAGCGCCTGGAGTTCTATCAGGTAGCGGATCTGCAGCATATCGTCAAACGCAGCGCCGACTGCCTGGAATTAAGCATCACCGAATCCGGCGCTCATGAAATCGCCAAACGGGCGCGGGGTACGCCGCGTATCGCCAACCGGCTGTTGCGCCGGGTGCGGGACTTCGCAGAAGTGCGCGCCCAGGGCGTCATTACCGACGATGTGGCGGTGAATGCCCTGGATATGCTGAATGTGGATACCGAGGGCTTCGACTTTATGGACCGCAAGCTATTGTTGGCCATTATCGATAAATTCGTCGGCGGCCCGGTGGGATTGGATAACCTGGCGGCGGCCATCGGCGAAGAGAAAGAAACCATTGAAGATGTGCTGGAGCCCTTTCTTATCCAGCAGGGATTTATGCAGCGCACATCACGGGGGCGCATCGCTACCGCCCAGGCCTATAAGCATTTTGGTATCGCGCGGGACGAGCTGTAGCTGCTCATTGGCGTCATGGCGGGGCTTATCATCGCCCCCGGCGAACCGTAAAGCCGTGCCCTGAGTTCAGGCCCGTTGCCTGCTGAACAAACTCAGCAAAAACAGCACGGAGGCGCAAAGCACCACCGACGGCCCGGCGGGGGTGTCGTAAAACGCCGAGAAAGCGAGTCCGCCGGTGACGGCAATCATGCCGGCCGCTATCGCCAGCAGCGCCATCTGTTCGGGCGTACGTGAAAACCGGCGGGCGGCGGCGGCCGGAATGATCAGCAGCGACGTGATGATAAGGGCGCCGACAAACTTCATCGCCAGTCCGATGGTGAGCGCGGTCAGCAGCATCAGCAGCAGCTTGACCCGCGGCAGGCGGATACCGTCCACATGGGCCAGCTCCGGGCTGATGGTTACCGAGAGCAGCGCCCGCCACCGCCAGGCCAGCAATGCGAGCACCACCGCCACGCCGCAGGCGATCAGCACGATATCGTCCAGGGTCACCGACAGCAAATCGCCGAACAGATAGGCCATCAGATCCACCCGCACGTTAGACATCAGGCTTACCACCACCAGTCCCAGTGAAAGCGCGCTGTGCGCCATAATCCCCAGCACGGTGTCAATGGCCAGCTGCGGGAAGCGTTCCAGCCACACCAGGCCCAACGCCAATACCAGCGTCACCGCGATCACCGCGTAAAACGGATTGACATTCAGCAGCAATCCGAAAGCCACTCCCAGCAGCGACGCATGGGCCAGCGTATCGCCGAAATAGGACATTTTGCGCCAGACCACGAAAGATCCCAACGGACCCGCCGCCATGGCCAGCAGGATGCCGGCCAGCCAGCCCGGCAATAGCAGCGCTAGCATGACCGGCAGCTCTCCCGTTCCGCTACCGTCTCTCCGCTCAGGTCGTGGCCATGGTTGTGGTGGTGACGGTAGACGGCCAGCGCATCCGCGCCCTGATAACCGAACATCGCGATATAATCGGGATGGGCGGAAACGACTTCCGGCGTGCCCGAGCAGCAGATATGCTGATTAAGGCACAGTACTTCATCGGTTTTGGCCATGACCAGATGCAGGTCATGGGAAACCATCAGTACGCCGCAGCCCAGGGTATGGCGGATTTGCTGGATAAGCTCATAAAGCGCCGCCTGGCCGGCGATATCAACGCCCTGGGTCGGCTCATCCAGCACCAGCAGCTGCGGCCGATTGAGCAGGGCGCGGGCCAGCAGCACCCGCTGCATTTCGCCGCCGGACAGTTTCTGCATCGGCTGCGCCAGCAAATGGGCCGCATGCACCCGCGCCAGCGCCTCGGGCAATTCCTGCTTTTCCACGCCCGGACGCAGGCGCATGAAACGCTCTACCGTCAGCGGCAGGGTGGTGTCCAGATAAATTTTTTGCGGAACATAACCGATACGCAGCCTGGGGTCCCGCACCAGCGTACCCGCGTCAGCGGGTATCAGGCCGAGCACCACCCTAACCAGCGTGGACTTGCCTGCGCCGTTGGGCCCCACCAGCGTCAGGATCCGTCCGGCACGCAGGGAAAACGAGATATCGCTGAGGACGCGCCTGGCGCCGAAACTGACGGATATATGGTTGAGTGTGACCAGAGTTGACATGTTAATTACGGTTGCGAAACGGCAAGAATGTTATAATATCACACGCCCAAGAGTTGCCGAAGAGAATTATCATTATGAATCCCCGCCATAAAAAAGGGTTCCGGCTGTGGCTGGCCGGCATTTTACTCCTGTGCGCCATCGGCGGCCAGGCACGGGCGAATATACTGGTCTCCATTCGTCCGTTGGGGTTTATCGCCTCGGCCATCGGTGAAGGCGTTACCGGGACAGATGTGCTGCTGCCGGACGGCGCATCGCCTCATGACTACGCCCTGCGCCCCTCCGATATCGGGCGCATCCGGGATGCCTCCCTGGTGGTCTGGGTCGGGCCGGAATTGGAAGCGTTTATGGCCAGGCCGGTGACGGCGCTGCCCGCGGCCAAGGCGCTGACATTGTCCGCGATCCCGGCGATTAAACCGCTGCTGATGAAAGGCGGCGACCATGACGACGATGCCTCCGGCGCCCATGATCCGGCGGATGATGCCGACGACCATCATGGCGAATACAATATGCATATCTGGCTGTCGCCGGAAATAGCCGCGCAAGTCGCCATTGCCATCCACGATCGTTTAGTGCAGCTGTGGCCGGATAAGAAAGCCCAAATAGACGAAAATCTGCTATTTTTCACCACATCCTTGACAAAAAATGACAAAATAATCGCTACAATGCTATCGCCAGCGAGCGGGAAGGGGTATTTCGTGTTTCACGATGCCTATGGTTATTTTGAAAAACACTACGGTTTAACCTCCTTGGGTTATTTCACCATCAATCCCGAGATACAGCCCGGCGCCCAGGCACTACATAACATTCGAACTCAGTTGGTTGAGCATAAAGCCTTGTGCATTTTTGCTGAGCCACAATTCAGGCCGGCCGTCATCAATGCCGTGGCCAGAGGGACCGATGTGCGCATGGGCACGCTGGATCCCCTGGGAAGCGGTATCGCTTTGGGCAAGGACAGTTATAGCCATTTCTTGTTTCAATTGGCGAACCAATATATGAGCTGCCTGAATAAAAAATCATGAGGATAGGAATCGGTGCAGCAGTTAGTTCGTTCTATTACCTTGGCGTATAACAATCTGCCAAGACCCCATCGCGTGATGTTGGGGTCATTAACCGTCATCACTCTGGCCGTGGCCGTATGGCGGCCTTATGTCTACTCTCCCGTTATGGGACCCTCCACCAGCCGCACCGTGCCGGCGGGAGCACAGCCCGCGCGTGACCTGGCGCCGGAAGCCAGCGAACCCATTGATCAGTCCCCCGCCGATAACGACGACGATGTTCCCCTTGCCGACGATCTTGACGAAAAAGTCGCCGGCGAAACCGGTGTGCATGAATATGTCGTTTCCACCGGCGATACCTTGGGCAGCATATTGACCCAATACGGCATCGATATGTCGGATGTTTCGCTGCTGGCCCAGCGGTTTCCCCAGTTGCGTAATCTGAAGATAGGCCAGAAAATCTCCTGGACGCTGGATGGCGGCGGCGAGCTGCAGCGCCTGAGCTGGGAGATGTCGCGCCGGGAAACCCATACCTACGATCGCCTCGACGGCGGTTTCAAGGAGAGCGTGGCCAATCAGGCCGGCGAATGGAGCAATGCCATGCTGACCGGCACCGTGGACGGCAGCTTCGTCACCAGCGCGCGCGCCGCCGGCCTGTCCGGCCCGGAAATCAATTCGGTTATCAAAGCGCTGCAGTGGCAGCTTGATTTCCGTAAGCTACAGCAGGGCGATCGGTTCGCGGTGCTGACATCAAGGGAAATGCTTAACGGCCGCAGCGAACAGAGCGAATTGATCGGGGTGCGCCTGCGCACCGGCGACAAGGATGTTTATGCGTTCCGCGCCAGCGACGGAGAGTTTTACAACCGGGACGGCGCCGGGCTGGCGCAGGGCTTTATGCGTTTTCCCACCGTCAAGCAATTCCGGGTATCGTCCAATTTCAGTCCCCGGCGCCTTAATCCGGTTACCGGTCATATCGCCCCCCATCGCGGCGTGGATTTCGCCATGCCGGTGGGCACGCCGGTGTTGGCGGTGGGCGACGGCGAAGTGGTTGAGAGTAAAAACGGCAGCGGGGCGGGCAACTATGTGACCATCCGCCATGGCCGGCAATACATGACCCGCTATATGCATTTGAAAAAACTGTTGGTGAAGCCGGGGCAACAGGTGAAACGCGGCGATCGCATCGCCTTGTCCGGCAATACCGGCCGTTCCACCGGTCCTCACCTGCACTATGAAATCTGGATAAACCAGCAGGCGGTGAATCCGTTAACGGCCAAGCTGCCCCGCACCGAAGGGTTGACCGGCAAGGATCGGCTCGACTATCTGGCGCAGGTCAGGGAAGCAATGCCGCAGCTGCAATTCGATTGATATGGTATCTTAGGGCAACCGACAAGTCATTGGTTGCCTTATGATGTTTATTAACCGAGCGGCGTAAATGGGAAGAAGAGGCTGGCACCCTCCGGTAATCGACAGTAGACAAAAGACAGTTGAGATTTGCATGGAAAAGAATAATAAAACCAACGTGGTGGAATTTGTCCCCGAGTTCAAGAGGGAATTTTTCTTGCCCCGTTACTGGGGCGTCTGGTGCGCCATCGCCTTGATTACCGGCGCGGCATTTATTCCGGCCCGCTGGCGGGATCCGATGTTGGGCGCCATGGGACGCCTGGTGGGGCGGTTCTCCAAGGGCGCCCGCCATCGCGCGCGGGTTAACCTGCGCTACTGCCTGCCGGAACTTACCGATGACCGGCGGGAAGCCATCATCGACGACATGTTCGCCCTGGTGCCGCAATCCACGGTGCTGCTGGCCGAGCTGGCCTGCCGCAGCCCGGAACGGCTGCAAAAAAAAGTCATTTGGCACGGCAGGGACGTCATCGAGGCAGTACAGGCGCAGCAGCGCAATATCATCTTTCTGGTGCCGCACGGCTGGGCGGTGGATGTCCCGGCCATTCTCATGTCCTCAACCGGCCAAAAGGTCTCGGCGATGTTCCACAATCAGCGCAACGAACTGGTGGACTATATGTGGAACCGGGTACGCCGCCGTTTCGGCGGTCGCATGCACGCCCGTAACGACGGTATAAAACCGTTCATCTTCTCCATACGCCATGGCTATTGGGGCTATTATCTGCCCGATCAGGATCATGGCGCCGAACACAGCGAATTTGTGGATTTTTTCGCCACCTATAAAGCCACGCTGCCGGCCATCGGCCGCATGATGAAGATATGCCGGGCGGCGGTGATTCCGCTCTTTCCGGTATACAACGGCAAGACCGGAGAACTGCATATCCATATTCGACCGCCGATGGACGATATCGCCGATGCCAGCGATCATGATATCGCCCGCCGCATGAATGAAGAAGTTGAAATGCTGGTTCGGCCGAACCCGGAACAGTACGCCTGGATCCTGAAATTACTCAAAACCCGCAAACCCGGCGACCCGGATCCCTATAAGCGCTAGTCCCGCCGCGGCGGCAATAGGGCAAAATAAAGCCGGCTGATGGCCGGCTTTTCCTGTATTGACGCAACGGTCGCCTGGGCGGGTTACTCCACCCGCAGGATCCGGCTGGTATTAGTGGTGCCAACGGTACTCATGACATCCCCTTGGGTAACAATCACCAAGTCCCCCGACATCAAAAAGCCCTTATCCCGCAGCAAATTAGCCGCCTCGGTGGCCGCGAACACCCCTTCGCCGTCGCTGTTGAAATAGACCGGCGTTACCCCGCGGTACAGCGCCGTGAGGTTCAGCGTATGTTCATGACGGGACAGAGCGAAGATCGGCAAACCTGAGCTGATACGGGACATCATCAGCGGTGTGCGGCCGGATTCCGTCAGCGTAATAATAGCGCTCACCCCTTTCAGGTGATTGGCGGCATACATGCTGGACATGGCAATAGCTTCTTCGATGTTGTCGAACTGTACGTCCAGGCGGTGCTTTGACACATTGATGCTGGGGATTTTTTCGGCGCCCAGGCATACCCGGGCCATGGCGGCCACGGTTTCCGCCGGGTACTGGCCGGCGGCGGTCTCGGCGGATAACATCACCGCATCGGTCCCGTCCAGCACCGCGTTCGCCACATCCATCACCTCAGCGCGCGTGGGCATCGGGTTGGTGATCATCGATTCCATCATCTGAGTGGCGGTTATCACCGCGCGATTCAGTTTACGGGCGCGGCGGATCAATTTTTTCTGGATACCCACCAGCTCCGGATCGCCGATTTCCACCCCCAGATCGCCGCGCGCCACCATGACCACATCGGAAGCCAGGATAATATCGTCCATGGCTTCGTCGCTGGCCACCGCTTCGGCGCGTTCCACCTTGGAGACAATCTTGGCGTTACAGCCGGCATCGCGGGCCAGGCGGCGAGCGTAGTTCAAGTCTTCACCGGTACGCGGAAAGGAAACCGCCAGATAATCCACGCCGATTTTCGCGGCGGTTAGAATATCGAGTTTGTCTTTTTCAGTCAGGGCCGGGGCCGACAACCCGCCGCCCATCTTATTGATGCCCTTGTTATTGGACAACGGGCCGCCCACGGTGACCTCGGTAAACACCTGCGTACCGATGACTTCCAGCACTTTCAGCTGTACCCGCCCGTCATCAAGCAGCAGAACGTCGCCGGGCACCACATCGGCGGGCAACCCCTTATAATCGATACCGACTCTTTCCCTATCGCCTTCACCCTTGCCCAGATTGGCGTCAAGTATGAACTTGTCCCCCAGGCTCAAGAACACTTTGCCTTCCCGGAAGGTAGACACACGGATTTTTGGCCCCTGTAAATCACCCAGGATCGCCACATGCCGTCCCAGTTTTGCCGCAATCTCGCGTACCTTGTTGGCCCGGATCAGGTGATCTTCAGCAGTCCCGTGGGAAAAATTAAGGCGAACCACATTGGCGCCGGCAGCAATAACTTTTTCAAGATTATTGTCACGATCGGTGGCTGGCCCCAGCGTGGTTACAATTTTGGTTCTTCTGAGCCGTCTGGACATGGATAACTCCGTTGACTTGGACATTATTGGTGTAGCAAAAACGTCGTATCATCGTTTCATCGCGGTCATGGTTTATTCTCGACTGCGGATGAAACTGATTCGGCTGTGTTAAAGCATTCCTCGTCTTAGTGGCATACAAAGCTCTTTCCGTAGCTTTTTTCGTACCCCAGTGAGAGGTTATTTTTCATATAATACCGTATCAATCAAATTTATATGCTGCTGAGTCTACCTTATCAAAGCGTGATTCCTTCAGGGCCTCCTTGACCCGCTTCAGGTTATCCCTGAATTTGGCCCCGCGGCGCAAGGTAAAGCCGGTGGCCAGAACGTCTATCAGCGTTAATTGCGCGATACGCGATATCATGGGCATGAAGACATCGGTATCCTCGGGCACATCCAGGGCCAGCGTCAAAGAAGCTTCACGAGCCAGCGGCGAATAAGGCGAGGTTACCGCGATAACGGTTGCATCATTCTCGCGCGCCAGCTGCGCCAGGTCCACCAGCATTTTGGTTCTGCCGGTATGGGATATCAGCACCACCACATCCCCTTCGCTGGAATTCATGCAACTCATGCGCTGCATAACAATATCCTCGGAATAGACAATGGGGATATTGAAGCGGAAAAATTTGTTCATCGCATCATGCGCCACCGCGGCGGAAGCCCCCAAGCCGAAGAAGGAGATTTTTTTGGCCTGGGTGAGCAAATCCACCGCCCGGTTGATGGCGGCGATATCCAACCGGGTTTTTACCTGCTCCAAACTGGCCATGGTGGATTCGAAAATTTTCAGCGTATAGGAATCGACGCTGTCGTCTTCATCCACATTACGGTTTACATAAGGTGTACCATTAGCCAAACTCTGAGCAAGCTGTAATTTAAAATCAGGATAACCCTTAGTATCCAAACGACGACAAAAACGGTTGACTGTGGGCTCGCTGACTTCGGCCATCCGGGCCAGAATGGCGATACTGGAATGGATAGCGGTCTGGGGCGTGGCGAGGATGACTTCCGCCACTTTACGTTCAGACTTACTCAGCAACTCCATATGGCTATTAATCTTTTCCAGCATGTTCATAAGTGGATTGCTCATGGTTTTAACCGATTTCACACAAAGGAGAAATCATTACCGATTTGATGAAATATACTACGAGCCGGAAGGCAAAGGCAGCTAATCCGGCGAACACAACGAGTTTTTTACCAGACTATGACCCGTGTCTAACTTTCAAAAGTGTAATATATTGACATTATTGTTTGTAAATTACATTTTGTTTGCGGTAAGTAAGATGTTGCATGCTGAAAAATGTGATTTATTGGGGATTTTTCTGGTGATTTACTGGTTGGCGTCAAAAAAAACCTTTTAAAATGTAATAAAATTACAAACATCCTGCACGAGGAGAGGAACATGGCGTTAACATCCATTGCCCAGGCATGCGATCTGGTGATTTTCGGCACAAAGGGCGATTTGGCCCGGAGAAAACTGCTGCCTTCGTTGTATCAGTTGGAGAAAGCCGGATCCATAAACCCTGATACCCGTATCATCGGGGTAGGCCGTGCCGATTGGGACGTGAAAGCTTATACCAAGGTGGTACGCGAAGCGCTGGAAACCTTCATGAAAGAGACTATCGACGAAAAGCTCTGGAAGACGCTCAGCGCGCGCCTGGATTTTTGTAATCTCGATGTAAACGAAACCAAACATTTCTCCCGCCTGGGGGAAAAGCTCGACCAGGAAAACCGTGTTACCATCAACTACTTTGCCATGCCGCCCAATACCTTCGGCGCCATTTGCCAGGGTTTGGGAGAAGCCGGGCTGAACAAAGAGCCGAGCCGGGTCGTCATGGAAAAACCCCTGGGTACCGATTTAGCCTCTTCTCAGGTCATTAACGATCAGGTGGCGAAGTACTTCAAAGAGTGCCAGGTCTATCGCATCGACCATTATCTCGGTAAAGAAACCGTGTTGAATCTGTTGGCGCTGCGTTTCGCCAACTCCTTGTTCGCCAGCAACTGGGATAATCGCACCATTGATCATGTGCAGATAACCGTGGCCGAAGAAGTGGGCATTGAAGGGCGCTGGGGATATTTTGATAAAGCCGGCCAGATGCGCGACATGATTCAAAGCCATTTGCTGCAGATTCTGACCATGATTGCCATGTCGCCGCCGTCGGATTTAACCACCGATCGCATCCGCGACGAAAAAGTGAAGGTACTGCGCTCTCTGCGGCCCATTGATCATACCAACGTGCGCGACACCACCGTTCGGGGACAATATACCGCCGGGTTTGTCCAGGGTAAGAAAGTACCGGGTTACCTGGAAGAAGAGGGCGCCAATAAGGCCAGCCATACCGAAACCTTTGTTTCAATCCGGGTGGATATCGACAACTGGCGCTGGGCGGGGGTTCCTTTTTACCTGCGCACCGGTAAACGCCTGCCCACCAAATGTTCCGAAGTAGTCATCTACTTTAAGAATCCGGCGCTCAATCTGTTCCGCGACTCCTATCAACAGCTGCCGCAAAACAAACTGACCATCCGCCTGCAGCCGGACGAAGGGATGGATATTCAGATCCTTAATAAAGTCCCTGGTCTTGATCACAAGCATCGCCTGCAAACCACCAAACTGGATTTGAGCTTTACGGAAACCTTCAACCAGGAGCATCTGGCGGACGCCTATGAGCGGCTGCTGCTGGAAACCATGCGCGGCATCCAGGCGCTGTTTGTTCGCCGCGATGAGGTTGAGGCGGCGTGGACATGGGTGGACTCCATCATGGAAGCCTGGGAGTCGGACAATGACGCGCCGAAACCTTATCAGGCGGGCACTTGGGGACCGGTGGCCTCGGTGGCCATGATAACCCGTGACGGCCGCTCCTGGAATGAATTCGAATAAGTTAACTTATACCCTTTGCCTAACAGGCAAGACTGGAGACACCAAGTAATGAAGAATTGGAAAACAAGCGCGGAAAGCATCCTGACAGCGGGTCCGGTTGTGCCGGTTATTGTTATCAATAAGCTGGAACAGGCGGTACCGTTGGCGAAAGCGCTGGTGGCCGGCGGCGTTCGGGTGCTGGAAGTGACCCTGCGCACCCCGTGCGCCATCGATGCCATCCGCGCCATTGCCAAAGAAGTGCCGGAAGCCATCGTCGGCGCCGGCACCGTTACCAATGTTCAGCAATTGGCCGAAGTGACCGCCGCCGGCGCGCAGTTTATCATCAGCCCCGGGGTAACCGAGCCGCTGCTGAAAGCCGCCACTGAAGGCAACATCCCGCTGATTCCGGGGATCGCCACCGTGTCCGAACTGATGCTGGGTATGGAATATGGTTTACGGGAGTTCAAGTTCTTCCCGGCTGAAGCCAACGGCGGCGTGAAAGCGCTGCAAGCCATCGCCGGACCCTTCTCCCAGATCCGTTTTTGCCCCACCGGCGGGATTTCACCCAAGAACTACCGTGATTACCTGGCGCTGAAAAGCGTGCTGTGCATCGGCGGCTCCTGGTTGGTGCCCAACGACGCGCTGGAAGCGGGCGACTACGCGCGCATCACCGAACTGGCGAAAGAAGCGGTCGCCGGCGCTAAAGCGTAATAACAAAGGCTCCTTCAAGGAAGACTTTCAGACTGCTGACAAACGTACTCGGCGATAATAAGGAGGGACAGGCTGCCGGAAGAGTAAACCGTCCGCGCCAGGGATGGCGCGGATCGAGCCCCCAGGGACGGGTTCACGGCGTGTTTACGATCTGGTAGCCTGTCTCGACCGGGCACCTTGTCAACAAGCTCAAAGGCCCCTGCATTGGGGCCTTTGCTTCACTTCCCCTGCACGTTAATCGCCGCCGCCGCTGCTTTAGCCGCGCTCACGGCGTCTTCCACCGTATCCGCCATGGCCAGAGTCACGCCCAGACGGCGTTTGCCGCTGATGGCGGGCTTGGCGAACAGCCTGATTTGTACTCCGGCCGACAGCGCCTGCTCCAGGCCGCTGAACGTCAGGTTATCACTCTCCAGCTCCGGCAGAATCACCGCCGAGGCCGCCGGACCGTATTGCCTAACGCCGCCCACCGGCAATCCCAGAAAAGCCCGTACATGCAGGGCGAACTCGGATAAATCCTGTGATATCAGGGTGACCATGCCGGTATCGTGCGGTCGGGGTGAGACTTCGCTGAAAATCACCTCGTCGCCGCGCACAAACAGCTCAACGCCGAACAGGCCAAAGCCGCCGAGGGACGTCACCACTTTTTGCGCGATATCCCGCGCCCGCTGCCAGGCCAATGGACTCATGGCCTGCGGCTGCCAGGATTCCCGATAATCCCCGTCCTCTTGACGGTGGCCGATGGGTTCGCAAAAGTGAATGCCGTCCACGGCGCTGATGGTCAGCACGGTAATTTCAAAATCGAACTGCACCAGCCCCTCCACAATCACCTTGCCGCCGCCGGCCCGACCGCCGAGCTGGGCATAATTCCAGGCGGCGTCCAAGGTATCGGCATCCCTTACCAGGCTTTGTCCCTTGCCGGATGAGCTCATTACCGGCTTGATAATAAGCGGAAAGCCGATAGTCGCCACCGCCTGTAAAAGCTCCGCGGGATCCTGGGCGAAACAATAGGGCGAAGTGGGCAATGCCAGCGTTTCCGCCGCCAGGCGGCGTATGCCTTCGCGGTTCATGGTCAGCCGGGTGGCGCGGGCGCAGGGGACGACACGATGACCGAGCTGTTCAAGGGTTACCAGCATATCGGTGGCGATGGCTTCGATTTCCGGCACGATAAAATCCGGCTGTTCCCGCTCGATGAGCGCGCGAAGCGCGTCACCGTCCAGCATATTGATGACATGGGAACGATGGGCCACATGCATCGCAGGCGCATCGGCATACCGATCGACGGCAATCACCTCTACCCCCAGCCGCTGACACTCAATGGCCACTTCCTTGCCAAGCTCGCCGGAACCCAACAGCATGACTTTGGTTGCGCCGGGACGTAAAGCCGTTCCGATAGTTACCATTTTTTTCCCCTGACCTGATAAAAATTGCGCGCAGTATAAACGAAATCGTTTGCCTATGCAGCAGGACTAGGTAGCATGCCGGTAAATCCCTTTGTATCAATGGCTAAGCCAAACGGTTAAAGTGTTATCTTTTGCTTCGGTAACTATAAATCCCTTTCTCAAGCGAATTTTAACAGGCTATTATCATCTAATACCCTGAAATACGGATAAACAGTACATGTGGAGGATCTATGCATAAAACGGGACCCGGTCTGTTGGGGGCATTGGTGCTGGGACTGATCTTGTCCCCTCTGGCGACGGCGGCCGATCAGACTCAGTCAGGTACGGCGGAACCCGCCGCCCAGTCATCGTCCGACGCCGGCTCTGCGGCGCAATCACCCTCCGCCCAAACCCAGGCGACGCCGAACGCTACCGATAACGCCACCCCCCAGCCACCGGCGACGGGGCAAAACAGCGCCCCTGCGGCCGCGACACCCCAGACGCCGTCCGCCGCCGCTCCCGCGCAGCCATCGCCCCCGGCCAACGCCGTTCCAGCGCCGGCCGATACCTCGCCGGTACCGCCGCCGGCCCCGACCGATACTGCGCCGGCTCAGCCTTCCGCACCGGCCAACGCCGTACCCGCCCAACCGCCGGCGCCGGCCAATAATTCTTCCGCACCGGCTAAACCCGCACCGGCCAAACCCGCGCCCGCCAAACCGGCTCCGGTGAAAAAGGCTACCGGCGATAAATCCAACGCGGCCAAAACCACCGCGGCGGAACAGGCCAAAACAGCTGCCAGGAATCCGCCGGTGCAAACCTTCGCCGTAGCGCCTTGCCCGGATTTGAATGCGACGCAAGTAGCGGAATTAATCCAGCAGGATTACACCCAAAACCGGTTCCCACGTTTTGCCGATGATAAACAGGCTTTAGGCGACACCATGGTGGCCTGGATCAATCCGGAAGAGGTGACGGGCACCGGCGACAGTTGGCAGGCGCCGTTGAAAATCCGCGGACAAACCGCCGATCGCAGCTACGGGATTACCCTTGACTGCCAGAAAGGCGTAATCAGCTATACCTTGAGTAAATGAGTTAATATTTTTCCCCATAATTGTCTCAATATACCCTAAATAATTCGAGTTGCAGGAACGCTAACGCGCCTGCAACTCGAAGTATGGGGGTATAAACTGAATACCGCCGAATGCCTGTTTCATTGAGGTGCATCCGCAAGCTCCCCGGTCATTGTTTTCCCCGACGCATCACTTGTGGCCCGGCACCGCTTGGCATCCTGGAATATTCGTGCCACTCTGTTTCTTATGCAGAATTTAAGTAAGGGTATGTATGATTTTTCCACCAATAGCCGATAAAAGACCGCACCGCCTCACCATGCACGGTGATACCCGCGTGGATGATTATTACTGGCTGCGTGATGATAAGCGCGAAGACCCGGCGGTGCTCGATTACCTGGCCAAAGAAAATACCTATGGCGAGGCCATGATGACCGGCCATGAAGAATTGCGCCATAAGCTGTTTACCGAAATGGTGGAGCGTATTCCGCAACAGGATCGATCCGTACCCTATGTCCGGCGCGGCTATCGTTACCAGAGCCGTTATGAAGAGGGCAATGAATATGCCATCTACACCCGCCAGTCCGTGGATCTGGACGAACAGCAGGACGAGTGGGAGGTATTACTCGACGGCAACAAACGGGCGGCGCAAAGCGAGTTTTACACCATGGGTTCGCTGGATGTCAGCCCGGACAATTCCATTGTCGCCGCCGCCGAAGATTTTCTGTCGCGGCGGCTTTACGGTATCCGCTTCAAAAACCTGGCACGGGATTCCTGGTATCCGGAAGTCATTGAAAACGCGTCGTCAGGCTTTGAATGGACCAACGATTCCCAATACCTCTATTACGTGCGTAAAAACAAAAAAACGCTGCTGCCCTACCAGGTTTACCGCCACAAGGTGGGAACCGCAACCGAGCAGGACGAGCTTATCTATGAGGAAAAAGACGACTCCTTTTACGTCAGCGTCCATAAAACCACGTCTGAACGCTACATTATCATTGCCCTGGGCAGCACCACCTCCGGGGAAATCCTGTTGCTGGACGCAGACTCCCCACATGCCCGGCCGCAGCTCTTCCTGCCGCGCCGCCACGACCATGAATATTCGCTGGATCATTTCGGCGGGCATTTTTACCTGCGCTCCAACCGGGAGGGGAAAAACTTCGCCCTCTATCGCAGCGAAACCGCGGATGAATCCTTTTGGGAAACTTTGATCCCGGCCCGGGACGACGTGGTGCTGGAGAGCTTCACGCTGTTTCGCGACTGGCTGGTCCTCGAAGAGCGCCACCAAGGCCTCACCAGCCTGCGCCAAATCCATTGGCAAAGCGGCGAGGAAAAGGGCATAGCATTCGACGATCCCACCTACGTAACCTGGCTGGCGTACAATCCCGACCCGCAAACGCCATGGCTGCGTTATGGCTACTCTTCCATGACCACGCCCACCACACTGTTTGAATTGAATATGGATACCGGCGAGCGAAAATTGCTCAAACAGTCCCAGGTCAAGAATTTCGACGCGGAAAATTATCGCAGCGAACGGCTGTGGATCGCCGCCCGGGACGGTACTGATGTTCCGGTATCGCTGGTCTATCGCAAGGATCTGTTCAAACCCGGCCATAATCCGTTACTGGTCTATGGTTACGGATCTTACGGCAGCAGCATGGATCCCGATTTCAGCGCCAGTCGTCTTAGCCTGCTGGATCGCGGTTTTGTCTTTGCCCTGGCGCACATTCGCGGCGGCGGCGAACTCGGCCAGCAGTGGTATGACGACGGCAAGTTGTTCAACAAAATGAATACATTCAATGATTTTATCGATGTCAGCCGCGCGCTGCTTGCGCAAGGCTACGGCGATACCAAACAAGCCTTCGCCATGGGCGGCAGCGCCGGCGGGCTGTTGATGGGGGCAGTTATCAACATGGCGCCTGATCTGTTCAAAGGCGTCGTGGCGCAGGTGCCGTTCGTTGATGTCATCACCACCATGCTGGATGAATCCATCCCCCTCACGACCGGCGAATACGATGAATGGGGCAATCCGGAAGAGAAGGCCTATTACGACTACATGAAGCAATACAGCCCCTATGACCAGGTCAAGCCCCAGGCTTACCCGCATTTGCTGGTGACCACCGGCCTGCATGATTCCCAGGTGCAGTATTGGGAACCGGCCAAGTGGGTCGCCAGGCTCAGGGCCAATAAAACCGATGACCATCTGCTGCTGCTCTGTACCGACATGGACTCGGGCCATGGCGGTAAATCGGGCCGCTTTAAGGGCTATGAGGGCGTATCGATGGAATACACCTTTATTCTTTCCCTGGTGGAGTAAACCCTGCCGTTACAGGGCCGTTGCCGTCAAATGCTCCGGTCCTGCGACGCCGCGCTAAGAAAATGATTAATGCTGTAGCGCATATCTGCCGACAGGTCCTTCAGGTTTTTCAACATCCAGTCAAGATAGCCCGGATCTTCCCGTGCGATGCGCTCCATGGATTGCCCCCGGTATTTACCGAACTTCAGCGTGGTCAAGAGCGTAACCTCATTGCTCATTGCCGCCATTTGCTCCGCGCTCCAGCCGGAATCATTGATGATTTTCATCAGCAGCGCCGCGGTGACGTAACAGTCATACAAAGCGCGGTGGGGATAGAGCCCGTCAGGCACGGCAACCGACAAATTGAGGGCGTAGCGCAGGTATTGGTTGCTGTATTTCAATCCGGGATAGAGCTTGCGCGCCAGTTTCACCGTGCAAATCCACTGCCCGTGCATTTCGGGCAGCATACGGCGATCGAAAGCGGCATTGTGGGCGACGTAATAGGGACTGCCGTGATAACGGCCTATGACCTTGGCGATCCGGGGCTTATCCTCAATCATATCTTCGGTGATATGATGGATAGCCATGGCCTCATAGCCAATCGGCCGTCCGGGATTGACCAGGTCGCTCATTGCGTTGGCGAGTTTTCCGTCGATGACGTCCACCGAGGCGATTTCCACCACGCCGCCGTCGAGGCCGCAGGTTTCTGTATCGATGACACGAAATGTCATGGCCTTTCCTGTGTCGAGAGTCAAAGTCCTATTATGACCCCATCGGCAAAAACAAAAAACCCGCATCAGATGCGGGTTTAATTTCGGTTGCCTTATACGATATCCGGCTGGACCTTTTTGTTGCGCTTTTCGGCACGCTTTTCTTCAGGTGACTTCTGCGGTTTCTTTTTTGCGTCTTTCTTACGATCCATTCCCTTACTCATGATTTACCTCTCTGTAAAAGAATCGGAAATGTAGGAATGATTAACTGCCTGTTGGCCTCGATAATCAAGTCAAATCGTGCTATTTGATACCTTCAAAAACGTCGTTCACTGACATCCGTTTTTCAACGGGGCACCGCGCGGCAAGGGTTGGCGAACAATACGGCGCTCCTGTACCACCGTCCCGCCGAGGCGAGAGGGGACCCGCGATTCGGCATCATTTTTTCGGTTCGTAAGGCAAGCGTGAAAACCCCAGCGAGGCTTTACGATACTCCCCCATCCGTTCACGGAAGTAAGCACGCAAATGCTCCGGCTGCTCCCGTTCAATCTGCTCGGCTACCACCGGCATGTTATAACGCTCTTTAAAGGCCACCCCGGAAGCGGCCAAATCAACGTTGATCTTGTCCATCGTTTCGCTGTCAAGTTTAGCCAGATTATACGCCATCACTCCTCCGCAAGCGCTTATGGGGTCGCTGCTAAAAATAAAGTACCCGGCAAAAAAACGCAAGGAGACTTACTGCCTCACAATACAAATAATAATCGTTTGTATTAGCTGATATAATGAGAATAAGATTTAATTCGCATGCTGTTATTTTTCAATAAAGTTTGATCTTAATCATAATACTAATCAATCTCAGTTAGGATTTTATACATAAAAGAACATTTCACAAAAAGGGATAATTTCAATGTATTGATAAAATTAGGTATTTTTATTATTTTTTATGACAGGTTAGTTAAAGGTTTAAAAATTGTTACCATGTAGGCATAATGATTGAGTATATTTTCTTTTAACGAATCACAGGAATTTCGCCCATGCTAAAACAAGAAATGGCAAAAAAACTGAATGAACAATTAAATCTGGAATTCTTTTCCGCCAATCTCTATTTGCAGATGAGCGCCTGGTGCAGCGATAAAGGTTACGAAGGCGCTTCCGCTTTTTTAAAGACCCAGTCCCTGGAAGAGATGGATCATATGCGGCGGTTGTTCGATTATCTCAACGACACCGGATCCATGCCGGTCCTGGGCGCCATTGAAGCGCCGCCCACCGATTTTGCCTCCCTGGCGGAATTGTTCAAGCGTACCTATGATCACGAACAGATGATCACGCTCAAGATCAACGAACTGGCTCATGCCGCCATGACTCAGCAGGATTATTCCACCTTCAACTTCCTGCAATGGTATGTTGCCGAACAGCATGAAGAAGAAAAACTGTTCAAGTCCATCCTGGACAAATTGTCCCTGGTGAATACCAGTAGCAGCGGCCTGTTCTTTATCGATCAGGATTTGAAAAAAATGAACGGCGGCGAGAGCACCGGCGCGCCGGTCTAAAAGCTGAATGATAGCCCCCGCCGGTGGCGATCCGGCCGGCTAAAGCCGGTTGGGATTCTATCAGGTGAAGATGGCGGCAGTATTAGAGTATGCTCGACTTAAGTCCTTGCAATCGTTATTATCTGCTGGCGTCCAGCTTAGCGGAGTCACATTGCCGGGGCTTTTTTGTTTCTGGCATACTGAAGGAAAACCGGTAACGGCGCGTTGGACGGCACAGTGTCGGTTGATCCGACATTGCTAATATTCAGTATAAGGAACAGCCGTAGATGCCAATGAAACGTATTGTCCTGCCTTTCTTCGCGCTGCCGCTCGCGTTTTAACGTCAAATAAATGCTAATCCTGGAAGCCTGTTTTTCGGCCAGTCGTTTTATTCACGTTGCTGCGGTGATGCAACTGTTCGGAATCGCCCTGTTTAGCGAGTATCTTGCGCCGCCGGGACTTCGGCAGCGCCTGCGCTGCGCTTTCACCCGCACGGTACGCGTGCTGGGGTGGCTCTGCCTGCTGACCGCGGCGGCCATCCTGGCGCTGCAGAGCGGACAAATGGGGCAGGGGTGGCCTGATACGCTGCGCCCAAGCATCTGGCTGGCGGTCATCCACACCGAATTCGGCATGGTGTGGATTTGGCATCTATTCATCACCCTCGCCTCCGTACTGATTATCGGGCGTTCCGGTTTAGGTCCCTGGCGCCAGCGGTTACTGCTGGCGGCGGCGAGCGCGTTGCTGGTCACCCTGGCGCTTACCGGCCATACCGCCATGAGCCAGGGTCTGCGCGGTCTGCTGCAAAGAGCCAATCAGGTTATTCATCTGTTTTCCGCCGCCTGGTGGCTGGGCTGTCTGGCGCCTCTGCTTTGGTGCCTGCCGCAACTACGCCAGGCCACACGGCCGGAAGCGATGCGGGCGCTGATACATTTTTCCCAGAGCGCCCATGGGGCGGTAGCGCTGGTCATATTGACCGGTATTGCCAATAGCTGCCTGATCGTCGGGCAATGGCCCCTGGATCTTTCCGTCCTTTATCAGCGCATGTTGATGATTAAAATCGCCGTGGTGGCCATAATGGTCCTGTTGGCGGTGACCAACCGCTATCGGATCGTACCCATGATGGCGCGCCATCATCCGAGGAGTATTCATTATCTGACGATGCTGACACTGGCGGAAGTGGTGCTGGGGAATGCGGTACTGATTTTAGTGAGTATATTTGCCACACTGGAACCCTAGATAACCGTTCCGGCGTTTGGCTTTCAACCAAGAATAGGTTTGATGATGAAAATCCAGTCTCTCTTCGTTTTAGTTGCGCTGATTGCCCAAACGGCAGGGGCGGCGCAAATAGTGACTATCAGCAAGTTTCAATACGGCAAACAATGGGCTTTTGACAAGGAAGAGCTGCAGCTTCTGTGTCGAGCGGATCGCTCCGTATTCGCCCTGAACATGAGCACGCTGATGCAGTATCCCCTTAATGAAAAAGCCAACAGCGAAATGCAATCCGGTCAGGTTAAAGCCCTGCCCGTCGAAACCATTCTTTTGGACGACCCGGCAATACCCGGCCGGAAGATGAGCATTGCCCCCTTCACTGCCCGCGCGGAGCAGCTCTGCGATAAGTAAGAGTAATACCCTACGTGATTACTATGATAACAATTGACAGTGTTAATAATTGTAATCGTGCGTGATATCACAAAGTTATGATTTTGTGAATGAAGTAGGCGCTTAATGCGACGCTGTCGATGGAAAACCCCCCGTAAACTTCTATACTCAGTTACGTAAGATTAAACAGCTTACATTAATGCCAACTTTTAGCGCACGGCTCTATCCAAGAGCCATTTCCCTGGACCGAATATAGGAATCGTATTCGGTCTTTTTTTTATAAGGTAGGGTAATCAACTACTTACCTAACAAATCAGTCACTTAAGCCCATCCTGCGCTACCTATTCTACCCACTTAGATCACGCTGTGTGTGTTTTTAAATACTCATGGAGTGTATTTATTGGATATTAATAATTTTGACGGGAATGCTTCGTTGGTATTGGAACGGATCATGTCAAGCTACGGCGTCGCCACTCAAAAGGCGCTTAGTGAGGCCACCGGCATTCCGACAAACACTGTCAGCAATTGGGTCCAGCGTAATAGCGTACCAAGCAATGTCATTCTGAAATGCTCTGTTGATACTGGTGCGGACGCAAGGTGGTTGGTTACGGGTGAGCTTGCAAAAGCAGACTCCAGTCAGCCGAGTAGGGCGCTGAAAGGTAAACCGCTCTACGACAAAATCCTGGCATCTGGCGGCAAAGCCGTGCTGCGCCGTATTCTCGATGCCTACGGATTCGATACTCAAAAAGAGCTTGGCGATTTATTAAACATTTCATCCGGTACAATCAGTACCTGGGTAAGGCGCAATTTTTTCCCCGGTGATGTGGTTATCGCTTGCGCTCTTGATACCGGTGTATCCCTGGAATGGCTATCGACTGGTTCAGGCGCCATGCAAGATCTGCCAGCAGGTGTAAAGAATTCAGTCCCAGGGGCGATAACGTTGGAGTGTTTGCAATTGGTCGCTGGCAAACTTGAGCCGCAAGGGCAGTGCATTGTCGATAATCGATTTTTACCTAAAGACATAAGCCAGGATTCGTTACGTTATATTTATTCTGGGAGTAGGGCGTGGTTAATCAGTTTTGATAGCTTTGAGCTATCAAATGGGACATGGTTGCTGGATATTGATGGGACGCTAGATGTGTACAGTGTTTCGAGGCGGCCAGGAAATCGCCTACGCGTTTCGGGTAAAGATGGTGAGTTCGAATGTTCCGTTGATGAGGTCAAAGCAAGGGGGGTAGTGGCCAGTTGCATAAAGCAACTTTTATAAGGATGTTTATGGCCAGTAGAAATTTTATTTATATCAATGCTAAGCGGAATGTGAATGTTTTTTCTTTGTTGCAGGTCAGCGACTCGGAATTACACATTCAGGGAATATGCAGTCAATCGAACACGTTGAAAACTTTCCGAAAAGATCGCATTATCGAGGAATTCAATTCCCTTGATGATGCGTTATCGCGTTATGAAACCCTCGATAAATCGCTTTATAATCATTTGGTTAGCGCATCAAATAAGAAACCATCCCTCCTTGAAGTTTGTTTTACCGGTTTCAAGAAAGGTGATAAAGAGCGGCTAATTATATTGGCGGAAGAAAACAAATTATTGGTGAGAAGCTCGGTAACGCAAAATCTGCAATTTTTATGTTGTGGGTATAATGCTGGGCCGACCAAAGTCACAGCAGCCCGAATGCAAGGCGTTATCATCCTTAATGAAGATGAGTTCGGCCTAATGCTTGAGACCGGAGAAATCGCTGATGCGTAGTGAAAGGTATGCCTCGATTTAATCATCGATGTATTATGGCGATGTAATGTCGCCACATTCTAACTTTCATGTTAACAATTTGTCTTAAAAACATCATTTAAATCAGATATTTAAAAATAAAATAGGGAGAATTATGCAAACGATTACAACTAAATTCCCACCATTGCCACTTGAGGAATTAATTACTCGTATAAAACAATTTGAAACTTCATCCTTGGAAGAAAAATATGAATTACTTACTGATTTAATTAGAGTTCATCCCACTATTGGCGTAGATTTTTCTAAAGGCTCTGTATTTAAGCGGGCACGGATGATTAATGAAGAAGATTACCCTGAACTGGTACAGGATTTGCTTTGGAGGGTGGAAGGTGTTGCTCGGACTGGTAGGGCAAATCCAGAAGGATTCCCAGTGTTGTATATAGCTGATAGACAAGATACAGCATTTGGCGAGATACATATTGATGGTCATTTCGTTTTGCTGACCGAACTGCAAATTCGAGAGGGCACTAAGTGCAGGATTGTGCCTATTGGTGAATTTCTCAGAATACAGCGTACGGGTAGAGGAACATTAACTGGAGATCTGTCGTTTGCGATAAATAATATATTGAATTCTTGCAGGCGAGAAGACGCTCAATCGCTTCTTATCACAGATGCATTTTTATTTGAATGCATGATAAAAGATGATGATCAATATCAGATCTCGTCATTCGTAGCTAAATCTATTTTTGAAAAAGACAGGAAAAACTCCGCGATTGCATATCCTAGTGCAAAGCAATATGGCGCTGTAAATCTGGCTGTTAGGGTTGATAATTTTTGGAAATCATGGGCGATAATAGGAGCTCGCCGCATGTATGTAAGAAATTTGGCATTAGGCTATTACGAATCATCACGTACTGAGCATGTTATGGGAATTACTCGACTTGGCAAGCTTATTTGGGAAAAAGGTATTATTGATAATAGTTCATCTCATCGGCTTGAGCCACCGTGGTATCCTGAATAATGTATTGAAAAGACTAACCCACAATATCAACACTGTTAGAAAGAAAGTAGGGGTAGCCATTTTTTAGGCACTATCTGTTTTAACCTATTGATTTTAAACATCAAGTTTAGTATTTGGTTATTTGTTAACAAAATGAATTTACACCTGCAGTGCTTTTTTTATCTGAACTATATGATCAACTATAGCACCAAAGAAAAACTACTCGGCATAGTAATCGATATTCTCTTCCAATGATTCATTCATATAATTAGACAGCAAACGTAAAGCAAAGGTCGTTTCCTCTATATTGGCTTGATCCATAGCGGCGAAAAGAGTCAGCTTGACCAGATAAAGTGATTCATTTAATTCAATGCCATTCATCAACAGAAATACGGATGTTGCCTGGAATGCAGTTCTTTTATTAGCATCATTAAACGCATGTGCTTTAGCGATGCCGATCAAATACATGGCGGCCAATTTAAAGACGTCATCGCAATTTTCATAATAATGTAATGTCTCGACGCGGTTTAACGCCCCGGCAAGTTTATTGATATCCGGTAGACCTGATTGTGGCAGCGTTAATAATTGGATTTCAATCACTTGTTCTTGCGTCAGGAAATCAAAATCCATTATTTATCACCCAAGATCTTTATGGTATTGGCATGCCGGGTTCTTGTGGTCTCAAGGGCATCCTTAAACGATAATTTTTTATTGTCTCTAACTCTGACTGAATTAGACGAAAGAGCAATGTCTTTGCTTCGGCCAGAGTTTGCGTCATTAGCAGACGGTTTAACAGTTTTCTGCGCTGCCTGCTTGACGGATAATTCCCCGCCATCGCGTAGATAGGCCAGCCAGTAGGGAAGGTTTTGCTGAAATTCTTCATAGGATATTGATTTCATAGGCACCTCCTTTATCGTATCCCGCAATGATAGCATACAGCCTATCAAGAGAAAATGCGGCTATGGGAGTAGGGTACTGGAACATAATTTCTTATCATTATTAATCACATATTTATCAATAAGATAAGGCGAGTATGCGTTGCCGTAGCCCTTACTGAGGGGACATGACCGCCTGGTACCCAAGGTTAAGCCTAAGCTGTGCTAACCAACTGAGCAAAAGATATTGACGTGCCATCAAGGCCTACCATTTCACTGTTGGTAACCGCGATATTTGACCGCCTATTTGCTGATTTGCCGTTGAGTGTAGGCAAGGCGGCCACCGTCATGATTTACGGTAGCCATTTTGTAAACACTTTTTGATATAATCTATTTAACTTATTGTATTTATTGTATTTTTTATCAACGTTAATAGTATTCGGTCTTTTTTTATCATTGATTTATAACGATATTTTTTGGTTACTTCCGAAATATTCCCGCAAACTTGTATTCGGTCTAAATGAAAACGTACTCCGAACCACGGTTTTCCAGATACTTTTGTGTTATCGACATGTTCTTATGTCCGAGCAACTTTTGCGCAAATTCCGCCTCATATTCGATCTCATAAAGTCGCCCGGCCAGACTGCTTATTTCGTGAAATGAAGGTGGGTTTGTGCTGAACTGGGTCCCGCCCGTAGCCCCGACATCTGAAAACGCCTGTGTCAGGCCATCCGCTGTCAGCGGACCCGGCCGCCGCAGCGAACATCCGAATATAAGAGGAAGTCAGAGGGATTATTCTACCGACATTCTGCCATTACGGCCGACCATTTAATCACTGCAAGAGCCCATTACCTTTTCCTGATGGGCTCTGACAGTAATTTACCAACGTGATTTGGTATTTGCATGGAGTGATGTATTAACCATGGCCGCCAAGGCCACCACCACCCGGTCCGCCACCGCCTCCACCACCAGGCCCACCCATTTGACCGCCACCAGGACCACCACCGTCCCCACCATCCGGCCCTGGCCACCAAATACAGCCGCTTAAGGCCACACTAAGCATCATGATACTTAATATCATCAATAATCGTCGCATATTTACTCCTTATTAAGTCATGTTGATTATTCATCTCAAGAAGTAATACACAATGCGAATAGTACTAAATAATTACTGATTAGTTCATTTATTTCATGTAGTTACATTACTTGAATAAAATCTTACGGTTTCATGTCGCTGCGTTGTCGGAAGCGTACCTCGTTAGCCATGACGCAGCTTCTCTTATCTGCTGAGCGAGGGGATTTAAGCAAACAGCGAATACCGCCCATGACAGGCTCATAGTGGCTGCGCAGGCCATGACAGAAGAATGTGCGCATGAACACGCAATAATTAAGGAGTGCCGCATGGCATCTACTCAATACGGTAAGCTGCGTCGCGCTGGGGTTCGTTTCTTCAATACCTACCCATACACATCGCAGGTAGAATGTTATGTCATCGTCGGTAAAATCGAAGAAAAGATATGCCAAATTACAGAGCAAGTGTCAATAACGGTTTAAAACTGATCCATTTTTTTCATTAGCAACGGTTGAATATTGATCCACCTTTTTAGTCGGTTTTCGCGTTAGCGATCACCCCAGCCTTCCTCTTTTGCTTCAGCCGATAGCTTTCTCCTTTGATCTGCACAACATGTGAATGATGTAATATCCGATCCAGCATGGCAGATGTTAACGCGGCATCTCCCGCGAACGTCTGATCCCATTGCCCGAACGGGAGGTTCGATGTCAGGATCATTGCGCTTTTTTCATAACGCTTAGCCACCACTTGGAAGAACAGTTTCGCCTCATCCTGGTTGAACGGCAGATAGCCTATCTCGTCTATTATCAGTAGCTTCGGCGTCATTACTCCCCGATGGAGTGTGTTTTTATACCTCCCTTGGCGTTGAGCCGTTAAAAGCTGAAGCAGTAGATCGGCTGCCGTAGTGAACCGGACTTTGATGCCAGTACGCACCGCTTCGTAGCCCATCGCTATCGCAAGGTGTGTTTTGCCAACACCGGATGGCCCCAACAGCACTATGTTTTCATTACGTTCAACAAAGCTCAGTGATCGCAACGATTGAAGTTGTTTTTGTGGCGCACCGGTGGCGAAGGTGAAGTCATATTCTTCGAAGGTTTTTACCGCTGGGAAGGCTGCCATCCTTGTATACATCGCCTGTTTACGTTGATGTCGGGCCAGTTTTTCTTCATGCAACAGATGCTCCAGGAAGTCCATGAAGGTCCATTCCTGCATTGCCGCTTGTTGGGATAACGCCGGCGCTGCACCGATTAGGCTTTCGAGCTGAAGTTGCTCTGCAAGTACCATCAACCGTTGCTGTTGTAGTTCGACCATCAGAGCACCCCTGTACAGAACATATCATAGACCGACAGCGGATGATGAAGCGGAGTACAGTCCAAGGTTGCCGTGTTTTGCACTACCAAGGGGGTTGTACTCTGCCGCAGTAGCGGCAACGTCAGCATGGCCTGTTGATCTTCCAGCCACCGATCGCAAGGACGAGCTTGGATAGTTTCATGTTTCCGCTGATTGGCAACGTCATATAACCAACGCAAGCCGTAGCGGTTGGCCGTCTCAATATCAAGTTGGACATCGGCGGGTTTGAGCCGTGTCATCAGCGGGACATAGAAGCTGTGGCGGGTATATCCCACCATTCGCTCAACTTTCCCTTTGGTCTTAGCCCGAAAGGGGCGGCATAAGCGAGGCGAGAACCCCATTTCCTTACCGAACTGCCATAACGACGGATGAAAGCGATGCTGGCCAGGTTGATAAGCGTCCCGTTCCACAACCACGGTTTTCATATTGTCGTACAACACTTCCCGGGGAACGCCGCCGAAAAAGGCAAAAGTATTGCGATGGCACAGTTCCAGCGTTTCATAGCGCATATTGTCGGTAAATTCGATATACAAAATCCGGCTGAACCCTAGCACCGCGACGAACACATACAGAGGTGATTTACCGCTGCGCATGGTTCCCCAGTCCACCTGCATTTGCTGGCCGGGTTCGGTTTCAAAACGAATAACAGGTTCAGGTAACGTGTTTTGGGATAGTGAGCGAATAAATTCCCGAAGCACCGTCATCCGGCCTTGGTATCCATGCTCAACAATCTCACGATAAATCACGGTAGCAGGAATTTTCCAGGGACGAGCATCCTGGATACGTTGTTGTATGTACTGGCGATAATCATCCAGAACGGAAGAAGCCCTCGGCCTGGGGGAATAACGCGGCGGCTCAGGATCAGCCGAAAGGTAACGTTTCACCGTGTTACGTGAAATACCGAGTTTTTTGGCAATGTGTCGGGCACTCATTCCCTGCTTATGCAGGATCTTGATTTCCATAGCAGTCTCAAAAGTAACCATAAGCTCTCCCGTTCAGAGGAGAGCAGATTAACCCCTGGATCAAATTTCAACCGCTGGGGTGGATCACTTTTGCACCGATGGCGACAGCAAGAGAAGGCGACAGGAAAGAGGCGATGTCTATCATGGAAAGACAATGGATTGAATCTAGTGCTTATCGGTGTTGTCGCTAATCTGGATGGCTATATCGATAATCTGAGCCATGAGTGTTATCACGCTATGAACGCCATCTACGAATGGGCAGAAAGCCAACACGACCTGGTTAACGATGAGCCCGGTACGTACTTTCTGAGCTACCGCGTCCGGCATTGCAATATGGAGTTTGCAAGGATGCCCGAGATTATCGAGTTGCAGACGACCGCACGCGGCAAGTGAACTGTTTCATGATGGGCCATTACCAGCCAGCAAAGCCAAAAAAATGCGCGCACGAACATAAAAAGGCTGATTGAAAAGCAAATCTATGATGTGCACCAATGAATACCATTGGTAAAGCGATATCTTATGAGGATTAATTATCATTAACCTCATGGAATGCATTACATGAAAATAACCGCGTTGGTCAATGTTGGCATTGGCGCGTTCGGTATTGCCGCTGGAGAGCAAATTCGTTTCTGTTCAGAAAATAGAGGGGCTGCTTGCTCAAACCTACATCAGCAATGCATCCCTTCCATTTGATCACCCGCAGCGTTCGGTGGTACCGCGCAAGCAAAATTAAAGGGAGTCTTACTTATGCTTACTATCTTGATTTGTAACATTCCGTCCTGATTACGTACGATTAAACTGTCTGATGTTACTGGGATGAATGGTAATGAAAATTAATAAGCAAGCATTATTAGTAATTTTTGTTATTACCGTATTTGCAATCAGCTTATGCAGTCGAGTGTCAGCCGAATGAATCAGGGGGCTCTTACTACATAAACGATGATGGTACCACGTCTAATAGCATTCCCAATGACCAGGGTTGGCAAGATACCCATTATAGCAACGGCAAATCGACTAGCACCTATCAAGATGATACAGGTATAGAATATACTTTGAGCGATAAAGGCGTCACAGTCAGACCAAGTCCTGATGATTCATCCAATGAAACATCTAATACTATGCCGGACGATTCACTTAATAAGTATGGGCCGAAGCCGGATGCGTCAGAGAATGCTCTCCTTGGGAGCCATTGGAATAGACCGTCTAATATAAATCCTGGTGATTCTGCTACCTCTAGTATCACTTTAGATGACCCTTAAAAAATAAGTGGCCTTAGTTGCTCCGGTCTGTTGTGCTTAAAAAATCGGGCCAGGATAGGCCCGAAAGATATCGCTATATTGTATGTATAATTAATTCTATTGATCCATCTCAAACAATTCAAGCTCATAAAAAATTCTAAAATCTCCTATATATGAAGGGTTAGTATTTGATATCGTCAAAGGTATATTGACGCCAAAATCGGAAAATACCCCAGTTCCGTCGCGTATAGGATCGATTACTGTAGGAGTGGAAGTTAATGTTATAGATAAACCATCTCCTGCTTGTGACGAAGGACCTTGAAAATTATATAAGCTAGTAATGTTTAATTTATTACTTGCAGTATCTGTTGCGAAATTATGCTTCCAAGCCAATTCAGTAGAAAGCATATCAAAACGGATGGCTGATGTAATAGATTGAATAACAAGAATTTTTAAATGAGCAATAACTATTCCTTTTTGTCCGGAGCCATGACCAAATGGATTAGGATGATCAAAAACGTTCAAGGTAATGCTCATAGGATTTGCGAAAGTTAGGTAATCTTTAAGGGGTATCTCACCTTCGGTTCTTTGTGCCGACCTGTTCAAAACCCCATATTTTCCATCGTATGGTAGATATATACTAAATATCCCATTGGAAAAAGAAGCATTTATCTTACCATCTGGTAATATTTCATTATCTATTCTTATTAATGTTTTTGTTAAAGAAGAAGTATATGATTGATTGAAATTAATATTTGTTTTATTCAGTACTACGTATTTAAAATTATCCCCCTGATCTCCTATCTGTGCTCCTTGACTTATGTCAATATCCCCGATAAATAAATTATCAGCCTGCAAAAACCTGCCTCCCGTTACTAACAAAGCTATTCCGTTTGAAGGTAAGCTGCCATCACTTGATTCTATGATTATATTTTTTATCTTTACATCACCTATTTTTTTCCAACGATTTCTATAATCAACCCCGTTCGTGCCATTAGTCCAAACCTGGTTGGATAGGGTTAATAGACCCAGTTCCTCAGTTCCTGTTGGGAAAGTCGATACTTGTATTTTCCAATTTTCAATCGTGCCCCCATAGCTTCTATTGTTCGATATTTCGCTGTCTCCTTCAGAAAATACATTTGATATGGTTGTAAATAGAGCATTATGACTATCTACAGACGCTATATTATCTCTCCCAATAATATCATTATATATAGTGTTTTCTGCCCAGTCGGCTGAATATGTAAGATGTCGGCAATTATTTCCGCGAATTTTATCGGTCCGACAATTCGCTGTTGTAATATTTTTACAGCCATAGCGAACATTCACTAGTTCAATGTTGTAGGCCGAAATATTATATGACTCCTGGCAATGAAATGCGTCTATTGTTGCATTGTCATCGGAACTGAACTTGCAATTTATCAATCCTTCACAATCTGCTATTCCAGTGAAGGCCAAGGCATATTGAACACCCGTTGTTGCATGAAAATGGATACCTTTGAGATACACTTTTCTTGGGGTATTATATACATAGGCACTAACCGAAGTATCTGTGGCGGAGTGATCAAAAAAAAGATTACTGTCAAGAATTACAGATCCTGTCGCAATAGATTTAACACGTTTTATACTTCGTTTAATATATTCGTCTGAACGCCTTGTCTCCACTCGCTCGTCAGCTTTGAGCAAAAGTATTGCACCAACTGAAACGATTGAAGAGTCTAAAATTGTCACAACATTTTGATCACGTAAGCTGCTGCCATTTAAGGTAACTTGTTTCCTTGTTGAGTTAAAACCTAACGGTGAACCTTGAACATTTATGATCACTTCACCTTGAGCTCTCCACCTAACGGGCAGGTCAGAAGTGTTTGTATAACCAGTTAATGTATATGTTCCAGCCGTGAAAACGAGTTCGAGTCCATGCTCCATGGCATAGCTGTCGGCATCTTGGATTGAGTCGAACATCGAAGGCGTGACATAGCTAATCGCTTGTGAAACTGTTCCTACAGGTAGCCCGACTTGGTTCGTGAGTTGTTCGTCTGATTCAGCTTGGCTATATACATCCAAGTTATCTCTTGCCGTTGCGGCGTCGCTTACATCGGACAGATTATTGATATCTAGCAATGGATTACCCGGCATGATTTTTCCTTACTTAGTAATCATTTGGAAATCTAACGATATTCTCATTTGATGCTTATATGATTGAGTAGGAAGAAAATCAGAGTATGTCTTAGCGAGAAGGTTAAAAAATGGTCAGGGTATGGCCCAAGTCCGCAGCAAATGGAACCTAATGGAAACAAGTTCATCATACCGAAGCGGTCAAATTTATCGTGAACTCAATCTATTACGTTTAGTTGCCATTTCAATGCTTCCCAAATCCTATTCAAAAGCATAGCCTGTAATTATATACAGTATTTTGTATATGATGGCAGAGTTGAAATCCTTTTCACGGGTGCTTTGCCCCTTCGACAGCATCTTAATGAGGTAGGCTATGGCTATTCCTAACGTAGTGGTATCCGCTCCATCTCAGCTTTTCACCTTACCCAACTCTTTTGCAGCGGTAGCGGGTGGATCGATTTACATTGGCCAAATCAATACCGATCCGACCGTGGCCGCTAATCAAATACAGGTCTATGTCCAGAACAACGACGGCAGTACAACTGCTGTGAGTCAACCTATCAGCATAGGGGCCGGGGGCTATCCTGAATACAATGGATCTGTTTCCAAGTTCGTGACAATGGAAGGCCAATCAATGGCCGTTTTGGATGCTAATGGTGTACAGCAGTTTTATTATCCTGACGTGTTGAAATATGACCCAGACCAGCTTTCTGTATCTCTAGCAGGGCAAAATGGTGCACAATTGGTTGGCTTTAGGTATTCAACTGTTTATTCCTCACTCAACCACATGCTGACATCAACGGATTATGGTGGGGCATATCCTTTTGTGTATGGACAAAGTTCTGTTGATGATGCCAATATTATCGCCGAGCAAACAGGTGACCAAGATTTATTGCATTATGGGGGTATATATATTGGTAAAAACGGCTTCGGTATTGGGCGAAATAATTGTGTAATATCAGCAAGATTAAATGCTTCAAACCTTTCTTTTTTTCCGCAAGTTGCCGGCGCATCAACAACACAGGCATTAGCTAATTATGGGTCAGTTGATGGAGTGGCGAGTTTTTCTGATGCAAGTAGTACGCCTTATAATTCATGGGAAATTTTTTCTTCACCGGTTTATTCTGCTACGGGGTTTACAGCAACTAGTATCGATACAGCTAATGTAAAAGTTGGAATGGTTGTCTTAACCAATCATTCCACACCCTGGTGGGGGATAATTTCGTCCGTCACTTCTACTACAATTACTCTTGCTGATGGATGGTGGCAAGCTTCATCGTCGGTGGCATCAACGCCAACGAGTGGAATTGGCTTATACCTAAACCCATTAACAAAAATTTGGGCCCATAATGCAAATGTGACGATAGGGGCGACGACAAGAACATCGAATGCTGTAATCGCAGAATATGGTCTTATAAACAATAAAGTTTCTTCCCCTACCAATATTAACGGGATTGATGTTGTGTTGCTTTCCCAATCAACATATGGTGGTACTGCGGGTGTGTATGTACATCCATCTGGAACTCAAAATTGGTTGTATGGTTTCGACTCGGTTTCTGCAAAAAATGCTAACTTCTTTTCAAGTGGATCAGCAAGCGGTACTTTTTGGAATGGATTTCAGGACGCTTCAAGTAGCCAAGTTGGGTTGAGGTTTGGAGGACAAAATATTGTTGCCTCTATAAACTGGTGTAATAATGTTGGCACAACGGATCTCACGGAAGTCAATACAAATGCCAGAATTGATGGTGCTGGGCGTGTTCGTAAACTCCCTAAATTTCTCACTAATATTTCGGCAGATATTTCACTAAATTCACTGCTACCATCACTCGTTGTGTTGGTCTCTGGAATAGCTATTACTATTCCCAAAAAGACAAACGTGCAGGCTGGTCACCAAATAGAATTATTTAACATTTCATCCGGTGCTATAACTCTTTTGTCTACTGATTCAACTATAAATAATGCTTCATCTTATTCATTAGCGGTCGCAGCCTATACCAAATATACACTTTTATATGGTGGCGCCGCATGGTATGTTTTTCAGGGCTAAATCGGGGAATTGAGGTCCTGTAAGTTTCAATGGTCCTTTTACATATGTTTCGACGAAAATTAAAGCTTACTACATTATCCTAAGATGCCGATTTGCGCTTAAAGCGTGGTCGGCTTTTTTATTCCCTCTTCTGAAGTGAATCCCTATGGCCGCGATTGATATTACCGCTATGAGTGGGGAGACTCCGCGCGTGGTTGCGCATATGTTGCCTCAGTCTGCCGCTGTCTTTGCCCAGGATTGCCATTTTCGCCATGGTGTAATCTCGCCGATCAAAACTGACACGAAACAAGCCAAGGCCTTTTCGTTCACGCCTATAACGATTTTCAACTATCGGGATGACATTTGGTTCGCGTGAAGCGGTATCGTTAATGCCATACGCAGCCCTGTGGCGAACGATGATTATGGGCGAGTCTATTACACTGACGGCGTCTACCCGAAGGTCACAAGTAGCACTACAGCGACGCAAGGCACCGGCAATTATCCGGCAGTGTACTTCCGTCTGGGCATCCCCGTGCCGACAAGCGCGATAAGCATAGGCGTGATAACACCGCTTGCAGATCATACCGACGACGACCCTATTTGACTAGTAGTTATCAGATCTAAAGCCATATTGCCGAATTCCTCTTTGATTGTAATGAGCTGATTTTTCATCACTTTCATCGTGTTGGGTTTTAATTCCCTTCGCTCGAGTATTACAGAATATCGCTTCAGCCATTTTGCGACTATGAATTCAGGTGTTTCCTCTATTTTTTCAAGTAGGCTGGACGGGATGTGATTCTGGTCAAGACAGTTATTTGCCTCAAGTGCTTGCGCAACGGCTTTCCTGTGGGCGATCCGGCTAAAAGAGTAGGAAGAAAATCAGAGAATCTCTTAGCGAGAGGGTTAAAAAAAGGGCCAGGGTGTGTCCCAAACGTCCGCAGAAAATGGAATCTAATGGAAAGGAGCTCATCATGCCTAAACAGCTAAATTCATCCAGATCTCAATAATCTACGTTTAACAGCTGTTTCAATGCTTCACAAATCATATCGGAAAGCATAGCCTGTAATTATATACAGTAGTTTGTGTATAACTGCAAAGCAGGGCTTCTCTTTGTGGGAGGTCTTGCCTTCATCGACAGCACCATCTGGAGGTAAGCTATGCCAACATCAGTTACCGGCGTGATCCCAACTGCCGAAGAGTATAATGACCTAGTAACGCAAGAAGAATTGACAGCCGCTATAGGTACTCTGTCAAATGAACTGTCATCATCCAGTGGCGGAACCTTAGTCGGAACCACGTCTGGTACGGTAGAAGACCGATTTGCAGCAGATAAAACCAGAACAGCTCATATCGTGGCTCCAAGCAACACTGACCCTGAGACGGCAAAGGAAGGGGATCAGTATTTCAACACCACGGATAATATTTATAAAGTTTACCGCTCGGGGGCTTGGGTTGCCGATGATTCTGCGGCTCTGGCACTAAACTTAGCATCAGGTACCGGTCCTGCTTATTTAGGCTATTTGAATGGTTTAGCTAATGCGGTGCAGACAAATCTTTATGAATGGCTTAGCCATGCTACAATAAATCCTTATATGTTTGGTGGCATTGGGGATGGTGTGGCTGATGACACTAGTGCTGTACAGTTTTCATTAGATGCAGTTAACTTATCAGTAGGCTGTCAATGGTCAGGAGGAGGGCACGGCGCAAAATGGCGAATTACGAGCCAACTTAATTATAATCACGCAGGTAATAAAAAATCTGGATTTGGCCTACGCTGGGAAGGGGCCGCTTTAATTCCTGACTTTGGTACAGTCCTTTATGATACTACGAATTTTTCAACCGGCTGGATTTTAGATCCTAGTGTAACTATTGATAGTAGCAATCATATAGTATTTACACAAATTGCCCAAACAGCCCCGCCGTTTGCTTATTATTACCTTACTGGTTTGACCGTGGGCACGTTATATAGTGCCGATTTTTTTATCAGCGGCTATAACACCACGCAAACGGGGCTAACAGGAATTTATTGTGCTAATTCTGATGGGTCGGCACAAACAGCTATTTTCCGACGTGGTGAACGGGGACCCGGAATTTATCATGCTGAATTTATAGCAACCCAAGCATCACATCGCATTATCATCCAAGCTGAAGGTGGCAACGGGCTGATAATGACCATTAATCGAGTTCGTATTCGTACTGGGGGAGCAGCTCTGAGATGCTACGCGAGCGGTTCGAGTGCGAGTTGGACTAACCTATTAATTTCTGATTTGAATATATATCCAACCCCTATCGCGCAAGCCGGTTTGCAGGCAGGTGTGCGCTTAGATGATATGGGAGGAACGACATTGGAACGTCTTAATGTCTATAATTTAACCAATGGCGATCGATTGCTCTTGAGTAACTTAATCGCTTGGTCAGAAAACATTACTGACATTAAAGCATGGGCAACTGGTTGCGAGACAATGAGGAGATTTACTAGGCCACAAAGGGGATCTGGTCTAAACAGTTTTGCACGATTTAGATCAGAAGGGGATTTTTTCTCTGGTAATACCTATGGTAGTTATATGGAATTTGGTACTTCTGTCTACGACTCAAAACTAGGTGAAATCAGTGGCAATATATCCCTTAATTCGATAGCCCTATATCATCTCTCAGGCGATCAGACCGACACGCTGCTTGAGGGCCATCGAACCGAATCAGTTAAACTTTCAACATGCTGTGTTTTTGAACTTGGCAATAATGATTTACGCCGTGCTGCCTATCGACACAATCCTCTGGGCACGAATACGACAGCTGAGTCCCTTGCGTTCGGTGTAATCTCACAAATGACACAAAGAGATACTGTCGATTACAGCCAAGCGCCGCAAATTTTTAGTAATATACGGTTTATAGACCCTGTATTTGGTATATATGGTCCAACTCTATTTTTCAATATATTTAAAAATATTACTGTGGGAGGCTATGTAAGCATAGACGGAATACAGCCGCAGGGAGCAACTTCGTTATCACCAAAGCATGGTTATCTCCGGTTAATGGTTCATGTAACGAATGCCGACGCCTCAGCGGCACAGGCATCTACAGCTATTTTCGAAATGCTTAAAGGAGAAGTGTATGATGTTGACGCCAATGTTGTAAAAGTAGCACCTATAACAAAAGTCGTAAATAATGTTTCATTGAGCGTTAGTTGGGGTGCCAACAACTCGCCGCGAATAACGGTAACCGGTAATACTGTAGCCGTAGGCCTAAAAGTATGGGGATGGTATTTATGATTACAGACTTTATAGATCCTTTAGCAACTCGATACGGAATTGATAAGAAAATTATCGAAGATGCATTATTGCTTGATATGACTGATTTCTATATAGCAGCTCATGCAATGGACTCAACGGATGGATTTATTGCAGATGATTTTTTAGGTAGGGCCTGGCGGTATAATGAATTAGTGGATTCAATAAATGCTTATCGATTAGCTAATGGTAAAGATAAAATAGATTATCCATCTTTTAACTCTATAAAAGATTGTATTGATTGATTTTTCCCTAACTATGTGTTGTGGCTGGACCCGAATCAGTGATCAACTGAAAAAGGGTCCGCCTTTTCAACACTAGCGTTTTAAAATTCAAAGTCCTCTTCGCGCGTTTCAAATTGAGCAAATTGGCCGCACATGGCGTGTCTTAGTGGAAAGGTATAACTGAAGTAAACGAGGTTAGTATAGGCCGGGGTTTAGTGATGATCCGAGAAAGTTAGGTCGGTAAAAAAAGGATCCCGAAATTTTCTCCTAGCGATCCCGAAATAGTTGATAAGCGTTTGATAAGTAAAGGATGTAATGATAAGCGTTAGTAAGTGTTTTTAAGGGGATTTGAAACGTATCTCTATGAAACATATATCTAATTCTACGGT
This sequence comes from Sodalis sp. RH15, assembly GCF_047324255.1. Taxonomy (NCBI): domain Bacteria; kingdom Pseudomonadati; phylum Pseudomonadota; class Gammaproteobacteria; order Enterobacterales; family Bruguierivoracaceae; genus Sodalis; species Sodalis sp. RH15. The sequence goes on along the minus strand of NZ_CP178738.1, from coordinate 3,622,364 downwards.
GCAATGAAAACAAGAATCATATTATGTCTTTTTTATTTATTGATTTATAATGGTTTTTAAGGGAGTAAATGATAATACACCATAAATTCACGAAAACCTGTATGCGGTCAATTAAAACATGATCCAGCGTTAGGGCGAGGAGAATTGCAAGCAACATCCCGGTTTGACCCTACTCAGCGTGCAGACGCCCATCTGATGTATCTGAAAACTTCTTAGTCGTCACATCCTCATGGTGTTGACCGGTAACTAGTGCCAGATCCATTGCTAAGCCGACCCATCGCGGCTGAAGTTCTGCTGTCCGCTTACCCTGTCACTAAAGTAACGCTTATTTTTTATCTCAGCATCCAGATGGCTTGATTTTTTCTTTAAAAACATCTAAATACATCATATTGTAAAGTATTGTTAAGCAGTAAGACAAAGATGCGCTCCCTTCATGTTTGACCTAAATTTTGTAACATGTTGATATTAATATTTTTTACGCGGTCGGCGTAGCAACATCGAGGGCGCGGTTCTCTTCGTGACATGAACTAAAAAAAGTAACAATGCAGTTTTGTTTATTAAATAAAAGGCCATAGACCAGTCTCTGGAATAGGGGGTAAAAGTGTCTGGTAAATCCCAATGGATAAAGTTCATATGTTTAATGTGCCTGTTGTCTTACTTTTCACAAACATTTGCGAACGATTTGGATCTCTATTCATTAGATACTGCATCCTTTGCGTATCACGTTTATGCCCCGAAGGAGGGGGACAATCAATACTTTAAAAACCAACTGTTTGCCATTGAAAAAAAAGTGCATAACAATTCAGATTATTTTTATTTGGCTGGTACTTTCGTCAACAGTGAAAGCAACCGATGCGTATTGTTGGGTATGGGGAAAAATTGGGTAAGGTACAACAATTGGAGCTTTGAAGGGTTATACGCGTACGCAGGCGAATTTGTATTCAAACCCTTTGAGCATTGCGGAGATGATGGATTCTACCACGATGTTAAAAGGGCGACCGGTATAGGTTTTGCCCCCTATATTTATCATGGCGTTAAATATGATTTGAATAGCTATATCAGTGTAAGGTCAGGTCTTCTTCTGCCTGGTATTGTTATCATGAGCCTACAGTTCAGATTCTGACTGATATGTTCACGGTCCGGGGTCAGCCCATCCCTTGTTCGGGCTGTCAGGCAACAGGCTTCGGCTGATACCCACAATTCGTCATCCGCGCCGTTCGCTGTCCTGATGTCCCGTCGCGGCGTAGCGCGCCAGCTCATGTTTCTCAGATGCTGTTAAAGTTTTTTGCTACAACTTTTTAATGATTTCATGATGTAAGCTGAGGGATGCGTACTTCTGCTTTGGTCGCCGGAGGGGGGTTTTTAACAAACAAGGCGCTGTGCCATTCTCTGCTCATGGCAGTTGCGCAAATTGTGACAGAGAAAGTGCGAATCAAACCACCGCTATGGTTAACTTATGATTAAAATATACTGGGATAAATAAATGAAAAAAGGAATCAGTCATGAATGGGAAACTTTGGGTGGATTATCTGGTGATTGGCGGAAAACGTCACGGCGAAAGGTATGTAGAGCTACAGGAAGAAAATGAAGTTTTTATTAAAGCACAGATACAGCCGCTCATAGAGTTTATTGCCCCTTCTATTGCTGAAAAATTAAGCAAAAAAGCCGGGAAATATTACAAGGTTGAAAGGTTCGTCTACAACGGCAAGACGTATCTTCTCGCGATTTTGAAATCAAAAGCAGGGTATGACATCGAAAATCTTCTTCTTCAATCTGACCCGCCCGTAAAGCCTATTGATTGAGATTGCCACCGCCTCCGGGAGTGAACGTCTACAGTTATGGGATATCCATATGCCAATAACTGTAGCGGGGGAAACGACATGACGATATTGATAACGGGCAGTACCGGCATCATAGGTCGGCAGGTTATGGACAATCTGGCGGGACAGCAAATCAACATCCGGGCTCTGACGCGTACTCCGGAACGTGCTTCTTTTCCTGCGGGTATAGACCCTGTCAAAGGCGATCTCACCGATCCACAGAGCATGCGCGCCGCCATGGACGGTGTGGATACGCTGTTCTTGCTGGTATCCAATGCGCCTGATGAGCTGACCCAGGCGATACAGGCGGTAAATGTTGCCCGGGAAAAAGGCGTCAAGGGGCTGGTTTATTTTTCCGTCATACGCTCGGACACGTTTGTTGATGTGCCGCACTTTACCAGTAAGTATACGGTGGAGCGCATGATCGAACACTCGGGTATCCCCGCCACCATTTTGCGGCCCGGCTATTTTATGCAGAATGACAAGCGCCAGCGAACAGTCCTGCTGGATAAGGGATTATATGCCATGCCGGTGGGTGAAAAAGGCCTGTCGATGGTTGATGTGCGTGATATCGGCGAAGCCGCCGCCAAAGCGCTGATAAGCAGGCATGGCGAGCAACAACCGGCACCGAATGAAATATATGAGTGCGTCGGCCCCGATGCGCTGACGGGACAGGGGGTGGCGGAATTGTGGAGTCAGGTGCTCAATAAAGACATTCATTACGCCGGCAACGATCTCGATCTCTTTGAGCAGCAGATGCTGCAGGCCGGGCAGCCCGGTTGGCTGGCTTATGATATGCGCCTTATGTTGCAGCGCTATCAGCAGGATGGCGCTGTTGCCGACGCAATGACCGTCCAGCGTTTTGCCCGATTGCTCGGCCACTCTCCCCGGCGCTATCGGGATTTTTGTCGTGAAATGGCTGACGGCTGGTTATAGCGGGGTGGGGCAAATATCAGCAAAGCTATGTCCATGGCAATTCTGACTTTTGCGATTTACGGCAGGTCTGCGAGGTGATGGCTCATGATATTGTTTCTGGACTTTGGGGAAACAGGAGAATGAAATCATGGGTGAAAACTTTCAGGAAGCACCTCTGCCGATTGGCAGCGTTTTCAGACGCAACGACCATGTGATTTTGCTATCAAAACCTGTAGGAGAACCACGAAAAAGATACAGGATCAGCGTTAGAATTTCTTCCATACACGACGGCATTTACCAAGGCTTTATTACATCGGTCGAAAATGCCGACGATCATGAACGACCGGGTGATTTCTTTCACCCGGAGGAACGGATAAGCTTTGAAAAAAGGCATATTCAGGGCATTGCGGCGCATTCGGAGCTTAACGTTTCGTCGGCGGGATAATGATGCCTTGATCACTTATCCTCTATAGGGTTGAGACATTTTTTTTGCTCGCCGCTAACTGGCTCCGTCATACGGTCGCGGTGAGCATTTTACTGCCTTGCGCTGAATGCTTATTCTTCAGCTATCCCGAGCGGGAACGATATTCTTTCCTGCGTCATTTCTCCACTCGGGCAAACTCTGGCGGGACGCGGCGCAGGCCTAAACGAAAAATTCCGTTTATTCGCCTTTATTATCGGCAATCACGAAATAGCGTTCGAAAAGACGCTTGGATTCATGCAAGCCCTCTTCGGTAAACACAACGGATTTTGTCTTATTGGCGGGATTGCAGATAAAACCTCGCTCGTAGAGGCGGTCCATTGCATCCCAGTCATGGCCCTTCCAGGCCCGGTCATAGTCATGGAGCGTAAGATAGAGCAGTGCCAGAACGGATTCATCAATGGCATTTGTATTGATATTCATGTCGTTATCCCCTGTGCTTTTCTGCCCGCGCGGTCAAACCCTCAGAGAGTGGGCTGGTATAAAAAACCTTGTTATAAAATATCGTTTATGAGTGAATTTTTAATTCATGGCAAGAGCAATTACCGCTAAAGAGGCACCTGCCGGCTAACTTGCAGGCATGAGCCGGGACCGAGGCCGGCCCTTAAATGCCGCTGCCGAGACATCGGCGCTTACGAACTATTTATGGCAACCGGCGGCAATCGGAACTAGGATTGCTCTGCTTAGCAGGGAAAATTTCCCGTTGCGAACGTTTTCCCCGTTATGACTCTTCGACAGTTTTATGCCGTACTTTAGTATCAATCAAAGGAGGCTATCACATGACCGATATTTCATCACTTTTGGGTAAAGACGCCGCAACGCTGCTGGAACACCGCTGTACAACTATCCCCGCCGAACATCTGTGCCTGCCGGGCAGCGATTATGTCGACAGGGTAATGATGGACAATGTCCGTTCGCCCGTGGTCCTGCGCAATATGCAAACGATGTTCAATACCGGCCGCCTGGCGGGTACCGGCTATCTCTCCATCCTGCCGGTGGATCAGGGAGTCGAACATTCCGCCGGTGCGTCGTTTGCCGCTAATCCGCTGTATTTTGATCCGAAGAACATCGTTGAACTGGCGTTGGAAGCCGGCTGTAACTGCGTCGCCTCAACCTACGGCGTGCTGGCGGCGGTCTCACGCCGTTATGCTCACCGTATCCCGTTTTTGGTCAAAATTAATCATAACGAAACCCTCAGCTATCCCACTCAATACGACCAAACCCTTTATGCCAGCGTCGATCAGGCATTTGATTTGGGGGCGGTAGCGGTTGGCGCCACCATCTATTTCGGCTCGGAGGAGTCCCGCCGGCAGATAGAAGAAGTCTCCGCCGCGTTTGCCCGCGCTCATGAATTGGGCCTGGTTACGGTATTGTGGGCCTATTTGCGCAACTCAGCCTTTAAAAAAGACGGGGTGGATTATCATACCAGCGCCGATTTGACCGGTCAGGCCAATCATCTTGCCGCCACCATTGGCGCCGATATCGTTAAGCAGAAGATGGCCGAGAACAACGGCGGGTATAAAGCCATTAACTTCGGTTATACCGATGAACGGGTTTATAGTACGCTGACATCGGATAATCCTATCGACCTGGTGCGTTATCAATTAGCTAACTGCTATATGGGCCGCGCCGGCCTGATTAACTCCGGCGGCGCGTCGGCAGGCGCGACCGATATGGCGGAATCCGTTCGGACGGCGGTCATCAATAAGCGGGCCGGCGGCATGGGTATGATTATGGGACGTAAAGCATTCAAACGGTCTATGAAAGAGGGTGTGGCCCTGATTAATGCAGTGCAGGATGTTTATCTGGACAAAACCATTACCATTGCCTGATGAGGGCTGCGGCGCTGTTCGAATAGATAAAAAATGGGCCAGGGTGAGGCCCAATGACTTCAAAGAAATAAAATTGGAGAGAAGACATTCGGTTTACCAACAACGCCGGGCTTGAACCTCCGCTTAAGGGTGTAATCAACCGACTTTTCGGCAAAGGTACCTATGTTTGATCAGGTTTTTAAAACACTCGCTTTTTGATGGGGCTTCCATCAAGGAGTGATAAACGCTCAAAGAAACCCCGGGATATTGATATACGCCGATGGTTTGAAATTTTATTTCAAGCATGCGATGGGCAACATCATATCCTACGGACTGGATCTCTTCAGATACTACTCGCTGACGTTCCACGTGCTGTTCCTCCGCTGGAAGAGAAAAACTCAGGAAAATCGTAAAACATTTTTTTCGCGGCAACTTTGTCAGAGATCATGATTAAAGTTTCGCCAGCACCTCTTTTATTACCCGGTAGCAATCTTCGATATGAGCATTCCCCAGGACCTTCATTGCGCTGAAGCTCAAACCGGCCGCAGCGGCCTGGCCGACTATCGGCACATAGCGCAGCGCTGTTTTGGCGGTGATTTTGAAGCCGACCCGTTTGAGCAGCAGGGATACGATTTTACGGGTAATGGTGCTGCCGATAACGCGGCTGCCGATGCCGGAGATGGCGATCATGGTGTATTTTTTGCGGTTCGGATGCAGTGCATCGATTTGCCGCGGCGTTAGACCGAACTTTTCATTTATGGCCGGCAGTAAGGTCATCAGTAACGAAACGTCGGTGCCGATATCCAGGCCGGGTATCGGAATAATCGCCGCGCCGGCGGATAAACCGGCACGCCGGGTCACCATTTTGCGGCACTCCCGGCGTACCTGCTCCAATTCCTCCAAGGTTTGAATGACGCGGTCTCCCCTTGAAACTTTTACGTTATACGCATCCCGGCTATCGGAGTGATAGGTCGCTATGCTCGCGTCAGGTTCTATAATGGTTTCATTACCCTCGGTACGAGCCATTTCCGACTTGCCTTCAGTCATCAGCCTTCGGGCTGATTTTTTTTTATTAAACGTCAGCATATTTTTTCGTTTCACGACCAGGGTTAAACCGCCGTCGCGGAGTGGCGCGTCGGGGAAAGAGTGTCCGCAGGGCCTTGGGCTCATCGGGCCGGCCCGGTGGCAAGCCGTTGAGGGCTATTCCAGCCGCATGATCCAGGCGTCGTTGTCATGGTCATAATGCTGCCGGTAAAGAACGTGCTCTTTACCGTCAAGGAAAGCGGGAATGCTGGTTTGTTCATCCCAGCCGTCCAGTTGCTTGCAAAGATCGGGATCCGATTTGCAGGGGATACTCAGGATATTCTCGACGCTATGATTTGTTCCGCTCGTTAACTCCGCATCGTCAACTTTAAAACTGCCTATTTTGACTGTGGTCTTGGTCATGGCTATGCCCTTTATCGTTTCTTGCCCGGAGCAAATTCCCTTGGCTTCTCACGTTTTAAGCATAGTCAAGATCACACGAATTGCTTAAAGCCGGCTGCCCCAGGGCAAGCCGGCGATCTGGCTGCCATTCATTCCTGCGGTACGGCGGTGCCCCAGTCATGCCACTCTTTCTGCTCTTCGCTGTTGAGCAAGAAATGCTTGCCGGCGCTGGCTTTAGGCGCCAGCGGGGTGGTGGGCGGGGTGGCAAACGCAATACCGCCGCGGATAAACTGCTGGAAGGTGCCGCTTTTAACCGAACCGCCGGTCAAGCCGAACTTCAGATCATATCCCGACGCCAGCCAGAACACGGAATTGTCCCGCACCAGATGCTGGTACTGCTTGCTGATGCGCAGCGACACATAGACCCGATCCGCCATCGGCCCCAGCGACATGCCGGTAACGGTGCCGACTTCAATGCCGCGGAACAGCACCGGAGTACCCACCTGCAGCGCACCCGCTTCCGGCGTATCCACCACGATGTTCAGACCGTCAAGATAGCGGGAATCGCTGATGGTGGCCTGTTGCAAGGTGAAGTTGCGCGTCGTTTGTCCTTTGCCCGGCTCAACGTTGATATAAGGTTGGAACAGGGTTTCCAAATGGGTGACCCCGGCGGCGGAGATTTCCGGCGTCACCACTGAGAACTGCGTGCCGACCCGGGCGAATGCCTGGACATACTCCGGATAAAGCACGGCCTGCGCCAGCACTTCGCTGTTTTGAGACGAAAGCTTAAGGGTTTCCACCTGCCCGACATCGATGCCAAGATAGCGAATGGGCATGCCCGGCGAGAGCTTGCTGGCGTCGAAGGTTTGCAGCACAATCTGGCTGCCCACCGCCCGCGCCGCGTTTTCCGAGGCATAGAGCCTGCGCAACTGGCCTTTGACCTGTACCGCGCCGTCCAGATTATCAAAGCTAATAGCGCCTTTCAGCGCACGATCGAGAGGGGATGCCTGTACGCTAATGCCGCTGCCGTTAATCTGCACTCTGGCGCCGCCTTCCGCCCAGAAGATGCTGTGGTCGGTGAGCAGCTTGCGGTATTGCGGGCGGATATAGACATCCACATCAAAACTTTTCGCGGTGGGGCGGACATCAGTGATTTCCCCCACCTGGAATTTACGGTACATCACGATGGAACCGGATTGTATATCCGGCAGGCTGTCGGCGGTGAGCGTCAGCGTCGCAGCGGGTTTTTCCCCCTGTATGCCCTGTTCTGCCAGTTCACGGTTGCCATAGAGGGGATAATGATCCAGGGGCGCGCCCTGGGTGCCGGGGATCATCACGATGCCGCCGTCCAGCCACTCCTGCGCGCTGGTGCCCAGCACCCGAACGCCGTCCAGGCCGAACTTCACGTCTACCCGGCTGTTAACGACGAATTTGGTATTTTTATGCAACAGTCCGGCGTATTCCGGCTCAATAGCCGCCTCGAACAGCACGCCGTTACCGTCCAGTTTGCGGCTGATGACTTTGCCCACCGCAACGCCATACAGCGTCAGGGGTTGGCCGCTGTCGATACCGTAGCTTTCCGGCGCCGAGAGGGTGAAGGTTTTCACTCCCGGTTCCTGCAACAGGCGATGGTTGCTGTCAAGCACGGTGAAATGCTCCTGAAGCGCCCCGCCGCCGGGAATCAGATTAAGCGTGGTGCCGGTGAGCAGATTACTCAGGTTGAGGTTATTGAGGGAAGGCTGCGGCGTTTCCATTTCAATGCGGGTGCCGCTGCGCATCAAATCCTTTATGGAGGGATTGATGGCCAGCTCCCCGGTTACCTTATTATCGCCGCCCAGATTCAGCTTGGTGAGTGTGCCCACTTCCAGTCCCTGATAGAGCAGGGGGGTATGGCCTTCGCTGAGGTTATCCCCGTTGGGCAGGTCCACCGTGATTATCACCCCCCGCTGGCTGTGGGCGAGATCGGGATAAAGGGTAAAAGTGTCGTCGGTGCGGGCCTGTTCGCTATTTTGCGGCGAATCAAAGGCGATGGCGCCGTTCACCAAGGCCGCCATGCTCTCCATATCCACCTGGGCACCGTGGAAATCCACACTGGCCTTGATACCCGAGACATTCCAGAAGCGGCTGTCTTTTTTCACCAAATCGGTAAAGCGCCGGTCGATCAAAACATCGATATTGACGTCGCCCTTTTCCCTGGAAATATCAAAGTCATACACTTTGCCCACCGGTAATTTCCGGTAGTACACCAAAGAGCCGGTATTCAGCGCCCCCAGGTTTTGCGCATGCATGTGGATCAGCAATTCGCCGGTATTGACCCGGTATTTCGGCTGGGTGTCCAGGGCGGTGAAATGGGTTTGCGGGTCGCCTTTACCGGGCATCATGCCGATATAGTTGCCGCCCACCAGGGCATCAAGCCCTGAAATCCCCGCCAGTGACGCCTTGGGCGTCACCAGCCAGAACTGGGTACCCTGGCGCAGGGCATCGCGCATATCGCGCTTGATGCCGACCTCTACCTTGATGGTGCGCAAATCGTTGCTTAACTTGATGTTTTGCACCGTGCCGACTTCCACCCCCTGGTAACGCACCGGGGTCCGCCCGGCCACAATGCCGTCGGCGGAGATAAAATCAATGGTCACCGTGGCGCCTTTCTCCTGGACCGTGCTGTATACCAGCCAGCCGGCAATCAATAAGGCAATAAACGGCAACAGCCAAAAGGGCGAAATACGGCGCTTGTTTTTGACCTCCGCGTTAATCGGTGTAGTCGGCGTTTGCGGCATGTGCATCCCATATCAGACGGCTGTCTAACCACTCGACAGCAAGTATTGTCAAAATAACGGCGGAGCCAAAATAAAACGCCGCCGGTCCCATAGTAAAAGCCAAAAGCTGGTCGCGATCCACCAGCGACATCGTGATGGAAATAACAAACAAGTCCAGCATTGACCAACGGCCGATCCAACTGACAAAGCGTAACAGGCGGATGCGGGTTTTCAATCCTTGCCGCACTTTAAAATGAATGCTCAGTAATAAGGTCAGCAGGACGATGACCTTGAGAAACGGCACCAGAATGCTGGCGATGAAAACCACCGCCGCCACCGGTATGTTATCGTTCGCCAACGAACCGATGGCGGAAAGTATGGTACTTTCATTACGCCCGCCGTTGATATAGATAATCGAAATCGGCAAGAGATTCGCCGGGATAAGCAATACCACCGAGGCGATTAACGCCGCCCAGGATTTCTGCAGGCTTTGCCGGCGGCGAAGCCGCAGGGGGGTATGACAGCGCGGACAGCGGCCCCGTTCATCGGCATAACCGGTGAAATTGCAGCCCAGGCAAACTTTCAGACCGGCGGTATTCGTGCGAAAAGGGGGGACGGGCTCCGGGTAGAAATGTTCCCAGAGCTGGCCGATATTCAGGTGGGTCATGGTCACCACGCTGAGCAGCGCCAGCGCGATGAATGCCGGCAAGGCCAGGCCGGTATCCACATCGGCGTAATCCTTGACTTTGATGGCCGCCACCGCCATGCCGATCAGATAGATATCCAGCATGACCCATTCTTTCAGGCGGGTAAGCATCAGCAAAACCGGCCGCAGATTCATTCCCAACCGCTCACCGACATTCAGGTAGAGTATGGCTATAACCAGCGTACAGGGAGCGCCGACGGTACAAAATGCCACCATGCTGGCGGTAATAGGCTGGCCTTGGATGGCCATTTGCCAGATACCGTGCACCAGCGTGGCATTGATGGAGGTACCCAGCAGGCGGATGCTGATTAACGGTTCCCCATAAGCGAAGGGCATCAGTACCACCATGGTGAGTGCCAGGATCGCCAGCTGATTTATCGTCCATTCATGGCCGAGGGCGACCTTGGCCCGGCAGCGCGGACAAAAAGCGTCCTGATTCTGATGCAATGTCGGCAAAATGAACAAGGTATCGCATTGAGCGCAACGCTGGTAGCGGCCTTGGGGCAAGGCATAATGGATGTGCTTTATTTTCATATTCTACCGACGCTGAACTCGTTCACATGCCTCTATACCTGCCTCGTAGACGCCGGTGCGGCGAGTCACAGCGGGAATATAATGCCGGCGACGTTGCGCAAACATACCTGCCGAGGCTGGCTTTGTGAAGCAATAAAGGATTAATCTTGTGGCCTTGGGCATTTATTGCTTATTTTATAGAGGCTGGCATTCCGGCTGATATCAGACAGATTAGCTCATTTATTGGTTTACATATGAAAAAACAACAATTCTATAGTGAATTACTACAAAGTATGTCGGCGCTGATTGACGGCGAAACCCATTTTATCGCGGCGCTGGCGAACGTCAGCGCCTTGCTTTTTGAACACCTCGAAGACGTTAATTGGGCCGGTTTTTATCTGCTGGACGGTGATACACTGGTGCTGGGACCGTTCCAAGGTAAAATCGCCTGTGTGCGCATTCCGGTAGGCAAGGGAGTCTGTGGTACGGCGGTGGCGGAAAACAGAATTTTGCGGGTGGACGATGTCCACGAATTTCCCGGGCATATCGCTTGCGACGCTGCAAGTCTTGCTGAAATCGTCCTGCCTATTACCCTGGACGGCCGGGTGGTTGGCGTACTCGATATCGATAGCACGATTTATCATCGCTTCGATCATGAGGACGAAGAAGGCCTGAAAGCTTTGGTGGAGCGGCTTTGCCAGCAATTAAATCAAACTGATCTGCGAAGATTTATCAATAATACCTTATATTGATATACGGATAACGTGGCATTTGCCGATGGCGTCATTATAATGACGCCTGTTCATGCCTGCGCTGGTTGGCAAACCCGTTGTAATCAGGAAATTTCATGGAAAATCAACCCAAGTTGAACAGTAATAAAGAAGTGATAGCCTTTCTGGCTGAGCGTTTCCCGCTCTGCTTTACCGCCGAGGGCGAGGCGAGGCCATTAAAAATAGGCATTTTTGCGGATCTGGTCGCCCGCATCCAGGAAGAAGATAACCTGAGCAAAACGCAGCTGCGCTCCGCATTGCGGCTCTATACCTCAAGCTGGCGCTATCTGTACGGCATAAAACTCGGCGCTCAGCGCGTGGATCTCGACGGCAATCCCTGTGGAGAATTGGAAGCGCAGCATGTGGAGCATGCCCGCAAGCAGCTCGAGGAAGCCAAAGCCCGCGTGCAGCAGCAACGCGCCGCGCAGCAGGCCAAAAAACGTGAAAACGGCGAAGCGCCCGCTCCACGGCGTGCCGCGCCCGCCAATCCGGCCGCTGCTGAACGCAAAGGCCCCGATGGAGCGAATACGCCTCGCAGGCCGCGTCCCGCCTCCCGGCCAAGAAATGAACGTCCCTCTCAAGAGGTTAAAAAACCCGCGCCCGCCCGTCAGGTGCAGGTTACCGATATTTCCAAACTGCAAATCGGTCAGGCCATCAAAATCAAGGTAGGCAAAGATCCCATGGAAGCAACCGTGATGGAAATTGCCAAAGAAGGGGTACGTGTGCAGCTTTCTTCCGGGATGGCTTTGATAGTGCGCGCAGAACACCTGCAGTTCTGATACGGAGGCCAACCAGGGCATGAACAAATTTGTCAGAGTAACTGCACTTGCAGGGTTGTTACTGGCGGGATCGGTGGTGGCGGCAGAGGTGAAGATAACCCGTGCCGATCAGATTCCCCAGCTTCACGAAGAAGCACAGCAAGAAACGGTCAGTGAACGTGTTACGGCGCGTTTTACCCGTTCCCATTATCGCCAGTTTGATTTGGACGATGCCTTCTCGGAGAAAATTTTCGCTCGTTATCTCAATATGCTGGATTACAGCCACAATGTGCTGCTGGCATCGGACATTGCCCGATTTTCGGATAAGAAAGATCAGCTTGACGACGAACTGAAAAACGGAAAACTGGATGTCCCCTTTGCGCTTTATAATCTGGCGCAGCAACGGCGCTTCGAGCGTTATGAATATGCATTGGCCCAATTGGCCAAACCCATGGATTTTACCGGTAGCGACACCATTGATCTCGACCGCAGCAAAGCGCCCTGGCCGCAAAGCGAAGCCGAACTCAACAAGCTTTGGGACGCCAAGGTCAAATACGATGAGTTAAGCCTCAAGCTTACCGGCAAAAAAGACGATGAAATACGCGACATACTGACCAAGCGCTATCAGTTCGCAATTCGCCGGCTGGCGCAAAGCAACAGTGAAGACGTATTTCAAATGGTGATGAATGCCTTCGCCCATGAAATCGATCCGCATACCAATTACCTTTCCCCGCGCAATACCGAGCAGTTCAATACTGAAATGAGCCTGTCGCTGGAAGGGATTGGCGCGGTGTTGCAAATGGATGACGACTATACCGTCATCAATTCGCTGGTGCCCGGCGGGCCGGCGGCGAAAAGCAAAACCATTATGGTCGGGGATCGCGTGGTGGGCGTCGGCCAGACCGGCAAGCCCATGGTCGACGTCATCGGCTGGCGCCTGGACGATGTGGTATCGCTTATCAAAGGTCCGAAGGGCAGCAAGGTCCGTTTGGAAATTCTGCCGGCGGGCAAGGGAACCAAGACGCGTATCGTCACCGTCACCCGCGAGCGTATCCGTCTTGAGGATCGCGCGGTGAAGATGACCATCAAACAGGTGGGTCAGCAAAAGGTTGCGGTGCTGGATATTCCCGGCTTTTACGTGGGCCTGACCGATGACGTCAAGGTCCAGCTGCAAAAACTGGAAAAACAAAACGTCAGCAGCGTGATTATCGATTTGCGCACCAACGGCGGCGGCGCTTTGACCGAAGCCGTGTCGCTGTCCGGGCTGTTTATTCCCAGCGGACCGATAGTCCAGGTTCGCGACAATAACGGCAAGATACGTGAAGACAGCGATAACGACGGTATCGTGTACTATAAAGGACCCCTGGTGGTGCTGGTGGACAGATTCAGCGCCTCGGCATCGGAAATTTTCGCCGCCGCCATGCAGGATTATGGCCGGGCGTTGATAGTCGGCGAGCCGACCTTCGGCAAAGGCACGGTGCAGCAGTACCGCTCCCTTAACCGCATCTACGATCAGATGCTGCGTCCCGACTGGCCGCCGCTGGGCTCAATCCAGTACACTATCCAGAAATTCTACCGGATCAATGGCGGCAGCACCCAGCGTAAAGGGGTTGTGCCGGATATCATCATGCCTACCGGCTATGAGACGGACATTGAAACCGGGGAGAAATTTGAAGATAACGCCTTGCCCTGGGACAGCATCAATGCGGCTACCTACACTAAGAGCGGTGATTTGAAGCCCTTTGCCGCTGAACTGCTGAAGGCGCACCAGGCGCGGATCGCGGCGGACCCTGAGTTCCAATATATCGCTCAGGATATTGCCCGCCTCAATGCCATGAAGGATAAACGCAATATCGCGTCCCTGAATCTGGCGCAGCGCGAGAAGGAAAATCACGAGGATGACGCCATTCGTTTGCAGCGTATCAATGACCGCTTGCAGCGGGAAGGCAAAAAACCGGTGAAATCCCTGGACGACATACCGAAAGATTACCACGAACCCGATCCCTACCTGGACGAGACCGTGCATATTGCATTGGACCTCGCCAAGGCGCAAAGCGGCCAGCAGCCGCTGCAGCCGGCGGCGGTAAAATAAAAACCGAGGCGCCACACCGGCGCCTTTATTTTTTTACAAAATGTAAAGTTATGTCTTTTTAAGCACTTATTGGCAAGTTACGCTTGAAAACCCTCTGAAAGCCCATACGATCCCTTTAACGCAATCGGCGTGATTTTTATCAGGGGACCACATTCTATATGATGCGCATCGCTCTCTTTCTGCTTACCAACCTGGCGGTTATGCTGGTATTCGGTCTGGTGCTGAGCCTGACGGGGATACAATCTTCCAGCGCCGCCGGATTGATGATCATGGCCGGCCTGTTTGGTTTTGGCGGCGCCTTCGTTTCGCTGTGGCTGTCGAAGTCCATGGCGCTGCGTTCGGTGGGCGGGGAAGTCATCGAGCGCCCGCGCAATGAAACCGAACGCTGGCTGCTGGCTACCGTGCAGCGCCAATCGCAGCAGGCGGGCATTGTCATGCCCCAGGTGGCGGTCTACCCGGCGCCGGATATCAACGCCTTCGCTACCGGCGCCCGGCGCGACGCCTCTCTGGTGGCGGTTAGTACCGGCCTGCTGCAAAATATGAGCCGCGATGAGGCCGAAGCGGTCATCGCCCATGAAATCAGCCACGTCTCCAACGGCGATATGGTCACCATGACCCTGATACAGGGCGTGGTGAATACCTTCGTGATTTTTGTCTCTCGGATCCTGGCGCAGCTGGCCGCCGGCTTTTTGTCATCGAACCGTGATGAAGGGGAAAGCAACGGCGGCAATCCGATGATCTATTTTGCCGTGTCCATGGTGCTGGAGCTGGTGTTCGGAGTGCTGGCAAGCCTGATTACGCTATGGTTCTCACGACATCGCGAATTCCATGCCGATGCCGGTTCGGCGCGGCTGGTGGGGCGCGATAAGATGATTGCCGCGCTGCAGCGCCTGAAAACCAGCTACGAACCCCAGGAAGAGGGCGGCATGCTGGCGTTTTGCATCAACGGTAAATCAAAATCCTTCAGCGAGCTGTTTATGTCGCATCCGCCGTTGGATAAACGTATCGAGGCCCTGCGGTCCGGCGCCTATTTGAAATAACCGGCTACCTGCCGGCGGTGCTTTGGCGCTGCGGATTGGGTTGGCTTATACGCAGTGCGCTCACCATGGCTGCCGCCGTTGCAAAGCCGCCGGCCAGCAGCAAAGAGGCATGGGTGCCGCCGGTGCCCAATAAATTAAACATCAGCGCCACCAGGGCGGCGCCGGAGGTTTGTCCCACCAGGCGCGCGGTCCCCAGCATCCCGCTGGCGCCGCCACTGCGGTTGCGTGGCGCGGACGTGATAATGGTATGGTTGTTGGGGGACTGGAATAAGCCGAACCCGGCGCCGCACAGCATCATCCGCCAGACGATGTCGGCATTGGCCGGCGATCCCGGCAGCCAGGCCAGGGAGAAAAGCCCGGCGGCAAAGATACCCAACCCCACAGCCCCCAGCAAACCGGCATGGACACGGCCTATCAGCCTGCCCGCCAGCATGGCGAACAGCATTGTCGCCAGCGGCCAGGGCGTCAGCAATAACCCGGTAGCCACTTCGTCGCGGCCCAGTATGCTTTGCAAAAAAAACGGCAGGGAAACCATGGCCAGCATCTGGGCGCAGAAAGAACAGATGGACGTGCAGAGGGAAAGGGAGAAGAGCGGGATACGCAGCAAATCAACCGGCAGCAGCGGCCAGGGTTGACGAAGCTGATGCCGGATAAAAATGGTGCCGACTATCACCGCGCCGGCAAGCTCGGTCAAAATCATATATCCGTTCAGGCGTTGGGCAAAGCCCCCCAGGGCTGACAATAACAGGCCGAAGGTCAGGGCGTTCATGCCGGCGCTGGCGAAATTGAACCGCTGTCCGGTGTTTTTTATTGGATTTGCCGGCAGGAATCGATGACCAAGATAAAAGGCCAGCAGGCCGATGGGCACGTTGATGGCGAACAGCCACTGCCAGGTGGCGATGGATAACACGCCGGCGGCCACGGTGGGCCCCGCCGCGGTGGATACCGCCACTATCAGGGTGTTGATAGCCATCCCTTTCCCCAGCAGGCGCGTGGGATAAATAATACGGATCAGCGCCGTATTGATGCTCATGATGGCCGCGGCGCCAAACCCTTGCAGCACGCGGGCGCCTATCAGCATCCAAAGGTTTTGGGATAAGGCGCATGACAGAGACATCAGGCTGAACACCACCAGACCGCATTGATATACCCGTCGGAAACCGTAAATATCCCCCAAGGTGGCGAAGGAGAGCAGGGTCATAATGATGGCGAGCTGATAGGCATTGACCACCCAGATTGAGGCGGCCGGACTGGCGTGAAGTTCGCGCGCGATGGTAGGAAGGGCTACATTGGCGATGGCGCTGTCCAGCACGGCGACGGTGATGCTGAGTGCTACGGTGATGATCGCACCATAGCGCTGAGGCGTAGGAACGCCATCAGCAATTTTATCAATCATGAATGTTTAACAACCGTCAAAACCCTTATCCTAGCATTAAACCCTGCTGTAACGGATCAGCAGGCCGCCGGAGAAATGTAATAATTACTGACTGGACATTAAAGCCGGCTTTATTCAGCACAGCCATTGCGAAATTTGGAGTCATACCTTTATAATGGAAATTATGTTCTAGTTTTTTTAAAACAAAACGCTTATCAGGATTTCCATAAAAATGACGATTGCAGATTTAGACAGACAACCCGACTCCGTATCGTCAGTATTGAAGGTTTTTGGTATTCTCCAGGCGCTGGGGGAAGAGCGGGAAATCGGCATTACCGAGCTGGCCCAGCGGGTGTTGATGTCAAAAAGCACTGTGTATCGCTTTCTCCAAACCATGAAATCCCTCGGTTACGTCTCCCAGGAAGGCGAATCGGAGAAATACTCCCTGACGCTGAAGCTATTCGAATTGGGTGCCAAGGCTTTACAGAATATCGATCTGATTCGCATCGCCGATGTTCAAATGCGGGTACTGTCCAATTTAACCCGTGAAACCATCCATCTTGGCTCGCTGGATGAAGACAGCATCGTTTACATCCATAAAATCGATTCAATGTACAATCTGCGCATGTATTCCCGCGTCGGCCGCCGGAATCCCCTTTACAGCACGGCAATCGGCAAGGTATTGCTGGCCTGGCGCGAGGCGGATGAAGCGCAGCGTATCCTTTCAGGCGTGGTTTTTAATCGCAGCACCCGCCGCACCGTCGCCGATGCTGCGTCGTTGATGCCGGAATTGATTAAAGTGCGCCAGCAAGGCTTCGGCGAAGATAACGAAGAGCAGGAGGATGGCTTGCGCTGCGTCGCGGTGCCGATATTTGACCGTTTCGGCGTGGTGATTGCCGGCCTTAGCATCTCTTTTCCCAC
The DNA here is from genome assembly GCF_047324255.1 of Sodalis sp. RH15. Taxonomy (NCBI): domain Bacteria; kingdom Pseudomonadati; phylum Pseudomonadota; class Gammaproteobacteria; order Enterobacterales; family Bruguierivoracaceae; genus Sodalis; species Sodalis sp. RH15. The sequence goes on along the minus strand of NZ_CP178738.1, from coordinate 3,604,981 downwards.
CATCCGTTTCGCTGAAGAAAGCAAAAACGACTATGTCGCCATGCTGCATGAGGCGGCACGCAATATTTCCCGCCAAATCGGCTATCGCGAATATCCTTTTTAAGGGAAGACCGGAGACATTACCATGTCGGAATCCTTCACCCACGACCAGGAGTTGATCTCCGATCTCGTGGCCTGTCAGCTGGTTATCAAGCAAATCCTCGACGTTATCGATGTGATAGCCCCTGCCCATGTTCGCGATAAAATGTCGCAACAGCTAAAAAGCATCGATGTAACCAGCCATCCCGCGGCGCGGGATCCTATCACCCGCCGCGCTATCGAAAAAGCCATAACGCTAATCGATCTCAAATTTGATCAGGCACCAACCCATTGATTTTTATTATATATATTTTATCGCAAAGATTTTTTTTATAATCTGTAACACATATCATCGTCCTTTAAATCATTATTCTGGTAATAAAATGGACCATGGTTAGTCTTTGTTTAAGTTATCCTAGATAAAATATATTCATCGAGGAAGTACAGGACTTGGGTTTTGAAAAAAAACACGGCACTATCAATACTGGGCATTTTACTACTGTGCTTGATGTTATGGCTGTCGGCATTGAATAGCTTTTGTGATCAGGGCGGTGATTTTTTCAACGGTATGTGTTTTGTCACGAAATGGATGCCATGGTGACGGATGCCATGGGCGATTGCCGTCATGCTTTTGTCCATAGGTGTTTAATGCATGAAACTATCTTGAATGGAGAGCAGGGCCAAAGAGTCGTTTCAGGATACATTGCTGAGCAGAGGGTGTTAAGATAGCGTTTGGTTTTATCAGTGATTAGGTCATGTTATGAACGATTTAGGATTTAATACCCTCAATATCGCCTCAATGGGGCTGTTTTTACTTGTTTTTATTATCGGTCTAGTGGTCTGGTTTTTCCTCAACCGCGCCAGCGTCAGGGCCAATGAACAAATCATGTTGCTTAATGAGCTACTCGAACAGCAGAAAAAACAAACCGAATTATTGATGCGGTTAGGTCAGATGAATTCCCCGCAAAATGACGCCAAGGTCCCTGCCGCCGGCGAACCTATCATGTTCAAAGACTTTATCGCCGAGCGTTAAACTTCGTCGGGCCCGCCTCCCTTGCTGCCTGCTGCGATACCCAATCCTGATCCGGTCCTCCTTGTGCATGTACAGGCTCGCCCTTGCAAAGGAAAATATTTACCGGGTCAAGGTTTTGTGTTCACATTTAGTCAACATTCTATATTATTCTACTGCCGGATCTTGCATTATCAGGGGATAAAGCGAGTAAACAGGAGAGTCGAAGAGACAATGGCGAAAAACAATCCTTGGTACGATGAGTCCAAACCACACCATACGCCGTTAGGCTTTCGCAATCTTGAACCTTCAGTAAGAACCCCCGATGCGTTTAAAAAATGGCATCGAGAGCGCAAAAAACAAGGCTTTCCCCGGCCTCCGCAGGGGGGCTATGCTCAATTCATCCGGGACTGGTGGCAACCCGCTAATTTCAGCGGCAGTGAGGATGCTATTTGGTGGCTGGGCCATGCCTGCCTGCTTATCCGCGCCTCCGGGCGATATCTACTGCTCGACCCCGCCCTGGGCGAGCGCGCCTCGCCAATACCCTTTGTCGGCCCCAAACGCAGAACGCCCCTGGCGGTGGGGATTGATGAGCTGCCTCCCATTGATGCGGTGATTTATTCTCATAATCACTATGATCATTTGGATAGAAGCACTCTGCGCCGGTTACTGAAGCGTTTTCCCGATCTACAGGTGATGGCCCCGCTGGGCATGGGGGAATGGCTTGAAAAACGGGGCGTCAAGACTGTTTCCCAATGTGATTGGTGGGAGAGCATCACCTTTCACGATCTTCGCCTTCACTGCGTTCCTGCGCGCCATTGGAGCATGCGTACTTTCAAAGACCGGAACCGCAGTCTGTGGTGCGGCTGGGTCGTGGAAAGCCGGCGCTGGCGTTTTTACTTTTCCGGCGACAGCGGTTATACCCCCGGCCTGGCAGAGATCGGACAGCGCCTGGGACCTTTTGACATTGCCGCCTTGCCCATCGGAGCCTATGCACCAGAATGGTTCATGGCAGAAAGCCACATGAGTCCCGCCAGTGCGGTAAAGTTTTACCAAGAGCTGAACTGTCCGCTGGTTATTCCGATTCATTGGGGGGTATTCGAACTGGCGGACGAATCCCTGGATGAGCCGCCGCGGGAGCTGGCGCAGGCCTTATTAAACGCCGGCATTGCCGATCATCGCTTTATACCGTTGAAAATCGGCGCCAAAATAGACATATAGCTTTATAGCCTCTCAATAGCGGCTCGATCATCGCCTCAGACCGCGCCCTAGGGCTACCGGGTGGATTTATACAAAAAAAATAGAAATGCGCAATGATGATTTTATATTTCAGATTAATACCGGATAGACACCAAGACACTATTTAGTCAGCCAAACAATCCAAAGGTTATTTTATTAGCAATATCTTCAGAAGTATATATTGCAGTATAATGACAATCAGGCATAAGCGATAAAGTTGCCTGCTCAATGGGGATGACATTATTAATCCCGCTTACGGCCGCGGGAGAACTTGCCGTTGCACAATATTGGTGATCACAAATAGCGCATAATTTATTAGCCCGCCACGGTCTTTAGGGCGCGGTGCCGGGCGTTGGGGCCGGTCTGATCGCCCGGCTGGCGTGGAGCCTGTGGCGGGCCCAGGGCAATGGCGGATAATTAACCGTTGCTTATGTTAAGCGGCACTGCTAATTTCTATTACTACGATAGTCGAATCCGGTATAAGAAAACTGGAAAAATGTGAGCTGGCCCCCTTGTTTTCTTTAATTGGGAAATGAATAGTTATTCTTGAATAATGCATTGGACGTTGACAAAGGTTTGCGCTAAGGTTAACGATAAATGGTACAGATATCATGATGGTGGTTTCACTCGGCACACAAGGGGTCGTTTTTTCAACTCTTTGATGCGGGGGTGGGCAACCGGATGCAACTGAACGATTTAATTATGTGCGACATATCCGGCCCTGATCAAAAATGGCTTGCCATTGATTACAGAGTATGTGATAACGCATTTGGGTAAAACGAGGTACAGTTCTGTATATGAATGGCATTTTCAGTAAAGAAGTTTTGCGTAAAGACGATAACGTTGCATACCGCTTCTCTGCCGATCCTAATCTTAGTGCCTCAAGCAGTAACGACTCCAGTTTGTCTCTGTCTCGCCTCAGGGCGATTTAAACACTCCAAAGGAAATATGCAAGATGGCAAAGATCAAAGGTCAAGTGAAGTGGTTCAACGAGTCTAAAGGTTTTGGTTTCATCACTCCGGCCGATGGCAGCAAAGATGTGTTTGTACACTTCTCCGCTATTCAGGGTAACGGCTTCAAAACTCTGGCCGAAGGCCAGAACGTAGAATTCGAAATCCAGGATGGCCAAAAAGGCCCTTCAGCAGTTAACGTAACTGCCCTGTAATCCGCGTTGCTTCGGTGACAGTCAATCATTTGATTGATGGATAACATGTAATCCCCCCTGCCAGTACTGAACTGGCAGGGTGTTCCATTTCCAAAATTCTATCCTGTTATTGCCTGCCCCTATTCGCCAAATGCTTGCGTGTCCGGCCTTCGCAGATGTTATTTTCCGGTAATCACCAGCCCTGAATGCTGATTGCGTCCACTGATGGAAGGGTAAGCGGGATCTATTGCCCGCTGGCGGCAAAATCGCCGGTAGCTGGTGTAGCGGTGGCCTCCGGCGGCGGTGCCGCAGATAGTGCATTGGCGCAGCACGTCTACCCCCTGAAATCCCAGAACCTGTAATTTATGGCGCGCAATGGCGGCCAAATCCAGATGCAGCGGCCTGGGCCGAACAATATTCGCCGGTATGGCTAATTGCTGCAGGAAATCCTCCACCAGGCTTTCACTGACTTCATAACAACAAGGTCCGGCCGCCGGGCCAATGGCCGCAACCCAGTTAGCCGGACCGTCGGGATAAGCCAACTGCGCGGCAAAGGCTTCCACGATCCCTGCCAGCAATCCACGCCAGCCGGCATGCACCACGCCGATACTTTTACCGTCGCGGCGGCAAAAAAGAATAGGCAGACAATCGGCGGTGAGCACATGCAGCAGTATGCCTGGGGTGGATGTGATCAATCCGTCCGCCTCTCCGCACGGCTCCGCCGGCCGGTAGACCCGGCGAATATCGATGCCGTGTACCTGTTTTTTAACCGGAGCGGTGTCCAGCCAGGGCTGCAATGGGACCGGCAATAGCGTGGCGGCGTCACCAAAGCCGTGACGTACGCCCGCAACGTTCTGTATCAGGCGGGAGTAAACTGTCATAATGTTAAGAAAGGCTCTTGCATTGAAAAGGATGAGACCATTTTAGCTTTTTTCAACGCGCCGGCCAGTGACAAAAAAGCATCCAGGCCGGCATTAAGATAAAATTCGCGCTTTGTTGCAAAAAAGCATGTCTTGTAGCATTGTTTTGACGATATAGCTCCGAAAGTTAGGGTTTAATGCTTTCAGTCAATGGGATGGCGACGCGAGAACAATGTGAAAAATAATTCGGGGCAGGGCAAGCAGAATTTTATCCAGTGGCGTTTTGGCTTAATGTGTGTCGGCATCACGCTCATCCTGGCGGTGCTGTTAATGCGCATAGCCTGGCTGCAGGTAATCAAACCGGATAATCTGGTGGCCCAGGAGAACATGCGATCGTTGCGGGTTGAGCAAACGCCTATTCCCCGCGGCATGATAACCGATCGCAACGGGCAGCCGCTGGCGGTAAGCGTACCGGTGGACGCGGTCTGGGCCGATCCCTATGAAGTGGCGCAAAAAGGCGGCGTGGAGAACTCATCCCGCTGGCAGGCCCTGGCGCAAACCGTGAATATGCCGTTCAACGAACTGGCGGAGCGCATTAACCACGATCCCCATATGCGCTTTATCTATCTGGGTCGCCAAATAGAACCCAACGTGGCGGATTACGTCAAACAATTAAAACTGCCGGGGATTTATTGCAAGGATGAATCCCGCCGGTTTTATCCGGCGGGAGAGACGGCGGCTAACCTGGTTGGCTTTACCAATATCGACGATCAGGGTATCGAAGGGGTCGAAAAAAGCTTTAATCGCCTGTTGACGGGCGTGGCGGGGCAGCGGGTGGTACGTAAGGATCGTTTCGGCCGGGTGGTAGAGACGCTTTCCTCCACCGACAGTTCCCCGGCGCATAATGTGGCGCTAAGCATCGACCTGCGCTTGCAGCGTATCACGGAGGAAGCCTTAAGCAACGCCGTGGCATTCAACAAGGCGGATTCCGGCGCCTCGGTGCTGGTGGATGTGAATACCGGCGAAATCCTGGCCCTGGCCAATTATCCTACCTTTAATCCCAACAACCGAACCGGCGCCCAGGAAGATGATTTTCGTAATCGAGCCATCAGCGATATTTTTGAACCCGGTTCGACGGTAAAACCCATGGTGGTCATGACCGCCTTAAAACAGGGCATTGTTAAACCGGACAGCCTGCTGGATACCCATCCCTACACGCTTAGCGGCCATCTGATCCGCGACGTGGCGTTCTATCCCCAATTGACCCTCACCGGCATATTGCAAAAGTCCAGCGACGTCGGCGTATCCCGTATGGCCTTGGCCATGCCCATCACCGCCCTGTTGAAGACCTATCTGGCGTTCGGCCTCGGACAACCCACCGATCTGGGCCTAACCGGGGAAAGCAGCGGCTTGATGCCGCACCGGCAGCGCTGGAGCGAGCTGGACCGGGCCACCTTCTCCTTTGGCTACGGCTTAATGGTGACGCCGGTGCAGCTTGCCCGTGTGTATGCCACCATCGCCAGCGACGGCATCTACCGGCCGCTATCCATTACCCGCATCGATCCGCCGGTCGTGGGACAGCGCGTGATGGAGGAGGGGCTGGTGCATGAGGTTAAACATATGATGGAAAGCGTCGCGTTGCCCGGCGGCGGCGGCATCAAGGCGGCGGTGCGCGGTTACCGGGTGGCGGTTAAAACCGGTACCGCCAAAAAAATCGGGCCTGACGGACAGTATATTGATAAATATATTGCCTATACCGCCGGTATCGCGCCGGCCAGCCGTCCGAGATTTGCCCTGGTGGTGGTTATCAATAACCCCCAGGGGGGGAAATATTATGGCGGCGCGGTCTCCGCGCCGGTATTCAGTACCATTATGTCCGAGGTCTTGCGCACCATGAACGTAGAACCTGATGCTCTGCCGGAAGACAATAATCGCATCGTGGTGGCCTCGAAGACCGATAATCATCCCTCATGACCGGTCTTACCGCCGCTGAGTCGCGCGCAGCCCCGTGCGCCGGCTTAGTGCCGGTCGGCCGCGCCTGGCCGGGACCGGTAAAATGACCATCCCGGCCAGGTTTTAAGGTAATATGCTTGCCTTATTGTCGTCCTCTACGGAATGCCCTATGTCTATTTACCAATGCCCGCTGTGTCATCTGCCGCTGTTGCCCGCCGAGGGTTATTGGGCCTGCGAAGGACGGCACCGTTTTGACCGCGCGCGGGAAGGGTATGTAAATCTGCTGCCGGTGCAATTCAAACGCAGCCGGGAGCCCGGCGATGACCGGGGGATGATGCAGGCCCGCCGGGCCTTTCTCGATGCAGGCCATTACCGGCGGATGCGCGATGGCGTCATCGCGTTGATAAACCGCCTGCAGCCGGACCGGTACGTCCGCTGGCTGGATATCGGCTGCGGAGAGGGCTATTACACCTCGGCGCTGGCAGCGGCCGTGGCGGCCCGTACGGGCCGGGTCTACGGACTGGATATTGCCAAGAACGCGGTGCGCGCCGCGGCAAAGCGCTATCCCGAGGTACGGTTTTGCGTCGCGTCCAGCCAGCGCTTGCCTTTTCTCGACGCTTCCCTCGACGGCATTCTGCGCATTTATGCGCCTTGTAATCCCGCCGAGATGTATCGCGTACTGAAACCGGGCGGCATCGTGGTAACGGTGGCGCCTGGACCAAGACACCTCCTGCAGCTCAAGGCGCGAATCTATTCCGAGGTCATGCTGCATCCGCTGAAAGACGAGCATTTTCCCGGCTTTGCCCCGCTGGCCGAAGAGCGGCTGCGTTTTGAACTGGCATTACCCGGTGAAGCGGCGGCCGCGCTGTTTCAAATGACGCCGTTTGCCTGGCGGGCGACGCCGGATGTGATGGCGGCATTAACCGCCCTGGAAGAATTTACCTGTGAAACGGATTTTATTCTCCGCGCCTGGCGGCGGGAAGAGTGATTAAAAGCGGGCCATGAGCGCCGGGCCGATATGGGCGTAAAGGATATTACAGCCGATGCCTATCAGAATGACGCCGCCGATGATTTCCGCTTTTTTGCCCAGAATCGGCCCGATAAAGCGGCCCAGCAGCATACCCAGCGTGGCCATGAGCATGGTAGCCAGGCCGATGATCATCGCCGTATGGAGAATATTGACTTCCAGGAAGGCCAGACCGACGCCAATCGCCAGCGCATCCAGGCTGGTGGCGATAGCGGTGAACACCAGCACCTTGAGGCTGTGGTGGCCTATAGGGGGTTTTGCCTCCGCTTGTTTACCGAAACCGCTCATCATCATACGAACGCCCAGACAGGCCAGCAGGACGAAGGCGACCCAGTGATCCCACTCCATAATATAATGGCTGGCGAGTAAACCCAGCGACCAGCCGATTAACGGGGTAATGGCTTCAATGGTGCCGAAAATAAGGCCGGTTCGCAGCGCTTCGCGCAAGGGGGGTTTATGAAGGGTAGCGCCTTTGCCAATGGACGCGGCGAAGGCATCCATGGACATGCCGAAAGCAAGAATCAATGTTGCGGAAAGGTTCATACCATAACCTCGGCTGGGAGCCAATATCCACGCTTCCCCATCTCCCAACCTTACGATGGTTCGTCGTGTCTATAGTCTCGCCAACCATCCTGGTCGTCCGCACCACGTTTAAAACAAACGAGTATGTTGATACGGACATTCCCGCACTGACGACGGAAACCGGCTACTCCCTAATGACGGGCCAACCTTAACATAATAATTAACGACAAAACAACTACAAAAAAAGAGGGGGATTATGGAATGTAATCGATAATTATTTTCACTAAAATGAGGGAATTGAAGGATATTCACTAAGCCAGTATACCTAAGGATCTTTTATAGTCAAAATACAAAATTACTATGATTTATTTATTAGAAATAATTTTTCCGCATGTTTTATGTTAATTTTTTGTTAATTGTTCGTCATAAAGAAATTGTATATGGTTTCCAGGTCATCCAACCGTTTTACCTTTATCAGCAGACGGCGTTTTTCCAAGCCGATCACCAAAAAACCATCTTCCGATAAGTTCATGTTTTTTATACGGTCATATTTAATAAAAAAATTTGCGTAAAAAAAACCGTCCGCCTTGAAAATTAGTTTTGGCCGGCGGATATAGGCCAGATAACAGGCCATGAGTACTAGGACTAATAGCAGGGTTGTGGTGAAAACCGTACCATTCGAGGTGATATTTTGATAGATCAGAATACACACCAGGCCGATAAAAATCAGGGCATCAACGCGGTTCAGACGATGCAAACCGATTTTCAGCCGGGTTTTGCCTTTAAGAAAGTAGTCAACAATAAATTCATCGTAAATAGCAAACAGCAGCGCCAAGGCGATTATTACCATTAAGCCGATATCGGTGACAGACATCTTTCCTCCAAAAATTGCCATAAAAAAACCGGGGTCAAACCCCGGTTTTGGATAATGCGGATTACAGGCCCAACAGGCCAATCCAATAACCGAAAATGCCGATAGCGAAGAAGCCGATGATAATCCACAAGGCATTAACCTTGCGGCGCAACAGCCACATACACCCGAAGGTCAGCAATAGCGGCACCAGACCGGGCATTAACTGATCCAGAATGGTTTGTATTGTGGTAACCGTCGTTTGACCGTTCTGGTTGGTAATACGCGACACGACAAAGGGTATATTGACATGGGTCCATTTATTTACCAAGGCCCCCATGACAAACAGCCCGAGAATGGACGCCCCCTCCGTCAGTTTTTGCAGGAAGCCGCCGCCCATGTCGTTAACGATATCCACGCCTTTACGATAGCCGTAGGCGACACCGTAGTAGCGCACCAGCAGACGGACAAAGTTGAACAGCACAAAGAACAGCAACGGCCCCAACAGGCTGCCGCTCATGGCGATACCCGCGCCCAAGGCCGCGAATACCGGACGGACGGTACCCCAGAAAATCGGGTCGCCCACCCCGGCCAGCGGTCCCATCAGGCCGACTTTCAGGCCGTTGATGGCCGCGTCGTCGATAGGCGCGCCGTTGGCCCGCTGCTCTTCCATCGCCAGGGTAACGCCCAGTACGGGTGCCGCCACATAAGGATGGGTGTTGAAAAATTCCAAATGACGCCGGATTGCCTGTTTTCTATCTTCGTTGTTTTCCGGATAAAGACGCCGAATTACCGGAACCATCGCAAAGCAGAAGCCCAGGGCCTGCATACGTTCGAAGTTCCACGATCCCTGGAAAAGGTTCGAGCGGTAAAATACCCCGCGTATATCCCCGGGAGTCAATTTCTTTTGACCAGTTGTATCGACCATTTCTCTCACCTTTTAATCAAGTTCATTATCAAGATCGTTAACGCCCTGTGCCGGCGTACCCTGTCCGCCCTGGGGATGACTGTATTTCGGGCTCAACTGGATATAGAAGATGGCCATAACCACACCGATGACGCCAAGGGCGACCAGGTTGAAGTTGGTGAAGGCCGCGGTAACAAAACCCAGGAAGAAGAAAGGCATCAGGTAGCCGGCACGCATCATATTCACCACCATTGCGTAACCTACTACCACGATCATGCCGCCGGCGATACTCAAACCGTTGGTGACAACCGCCGGGATCGAGCTCAGCATGGCGTGTACGGCATCGGTACCCACGGAGACGGCAACGATAACCGCCGGGATGGCAACGCGCATGGCCTGCAACAGTAGGGCCGTAACGTGCAGCCAGCTCAGCGCGCTGAGATTGCCGCGTTCGGCGGCGCTGTCGGATGCATGCTGGAATGCCACGGTCAAGGTACGAACGATAATGGTCAGTACCTGCCCGGCAGCGGCCAGCGGTATCGCCAGGGCAATACCCGCGCCGACGCTTTGGTTACCGGCCACCACCAGAATGGTGGAGATGATGGACGCCAAGGCGGCGTCCGGCGCCAGGGCGGCCCCGATATTCATCCAGCCCAGCGCAATCATTTCCAACGTACCGCCGATGATGATACCGGTTTTCATATCTCCCAGTACCAGACCGATTAAGGTACAGGCCACCAATGGCCGGTGAAACTGAAACTCATCCAGCACCGACTCCATACCAGCTATACAAGCTATGATAAAAATCAGCACAATTTGAAGCGTGGTGATCTCCATTGTACTTCTCCTCAGACAAACGTAAGAGAGCGGTAAATTATTTCTTTGAAATACATACGCTCTTGATTGTTAGTTTTTCACGGCGAAAATTTATTTACCGAGTTTGGTGATTAAATCCATAACTTTTAATGGGTTATCTGATGAAACCTTACGGGCTTCCAGTTCGATCCCTAAATCATTCAGCTTGTGGAATGCGGCAATATCTTCATCGCTCACGGAGATCGCGCCGTTGACCTGGGTTTTGCCTTGACGGAAGGCCATACCGCCGATATTGACCGAAGTGATTTTTACTCCGCCTTCAACCACACGCAGCACATCGGTGGGATTGGTGAACAAGAGCATCACGCGGTCTTTTGCATAGTTCGGGTTTTCATAAACACGAATAGCCTTTGCCACATCAACCACATGGGCGGTTACCCCTGGAGGCGCCACCTGGGTTAACAAGGTCCTGCGCACGGTATCGGCGGCAACCTCGTCGCTGATAACGATGATACGTTTGACATTGGTCTCCTTCGTCCAGCGAGTGGCGACTTGACCGTGAATCAGCCGATCGTCGATACGCGCCAGGGCGATGGTCATATGTCCGCCGGCGGACGGATGGACCGGCGCCGCTGCGGCCTGTCTCGGGGCAGGGGATGCCACCGGTGTTTCTACGTTCAGTTCCGGCGCTTTCAAAGCCTTCACGCCGGCACGTCCGGTTTCCAATGCAATCTTTACCAACTCCCCAAAGGCAGGGTTATCATCACGCGCCATAAAGGTTTCGGCGAGCATGGGGATATTGACGCCGGTAATAACTTCGTAGTTTTCTTTATCTACGACGATACGGCTGGCGGCATTGAACGGACTGCCTCCCCAGGTATCCACCAGAAACAGGACTCCTTCCTTGGTATCTAGATGTGCTAACTTTGCCGTATATTTTTCAATCAATGTCTCAGCGTTTTCCCCGGGAACAAAATCAATCCAGGCGACGTTGCTCTGTGCGCCCAATATCATTTCAGCCGTTTTAAGTAGTTGTTCGGCCGCTGACCCGTGAGTGCCAATTACGATAGCAATACTCACTGGATACCTCCTCTGTTAACAAATTGGGTTAAGCAGTAAAGCCACCCGCTGTGATGAAAAGCAAATTTGTCGGTGGTTATACTTCTTAGCCAGGGTACCAAGCCACCCTGTTTGATGTCCGCCATTTAGAATGAATTGATTCAGGTAGATAACCGATTCAATAGCGGTTAAACGCGATTTATTTTAGTGTGTAAAAAAATAAAAATTGTGACGGCGCTCAGTTATTTGTGCATGAGAAAACGAATCATCGCACAAAGCAGTGTAGACGAGGGTGATGACATCTTTTAGACAAAAAGTTTTATGCCTTTTCCAACATCCCTGTTAAAGTAAAATTTACATATTTGTTAGGAGCGAAGGGCCGCAGCCCCCCCTATGGACTGTCACCGAAAAACGTTTGACGTTGCTGTTGATTTATCGGCCTTGCCGAATCGTATCCCCACCCCGTTTCTCTCTATTTCCCCGGCATCGGGCGAATGCGTGCTGTTCCTCTCCCGGCGCGCCGGTTTGCCGTTTCTGCTCCCGGCGCTTCCCGTAACCCGGCTATCGTTGCGGAGTTCACCATGGACTTGCTGATGGATCCCACTCTCTGGGTCGGTTTGCTGACCCTTATTCTGCTGGAAATCGTGCTCGGCATCGATAATCTGGTGTTCATCGCCATATTGGCTGAAAAATTGCCGCCGAAAAGGCGTGACAAAGCGCGGTTGATTGGCCTGGGACTGGCGCTGCTGATGCGTTTGGCATTGCTGTCGCTTATCTCGTGGATGGTAACCTTGACCCGTCCGTTGATTTCGGTGGCAATGTTTGAATTTTCCGGCCGGGATCTGATTTTGTTGACAGGCGGCCTTTTTTTGCTGTTCAAGGCCACGGTGGAACTGCACGAGCGGCTGGAAAATCAGGAACACGGCGGCGCCAACCGGAATTATGCCGGGTTTTGGTCGGTAGTGGCGCAGATTGTGATTCTGGACGCGGTATTCTCCCTGGATGCGGTTATTACCGCGGTGGGGATGGTCAACAACCTGCCGGTAATGATGACCGCCGTGGTTGTTGCCATGGGCATTATGCTGCTGGCTTCCAAAGCCCTGACCCGGTTTGTGAACGCCCATCCCACTGTTGTGGTGCTGTGCTTAAGTTTTCTGTTGATGATAGGGTTAAGCCTGATTGCGGAAGGGTTCGGCTTTCATATTCCGAAAGGATATCTGTATGCCGCCATTGGTTTCTCGGTGCTTATCGAGATGTTCAATCAGATTGCCCGGCATAATTTTATGAAAAATCAGTCTCGGTTGCCGATACGGGAACGTACCGCCGAGGCGATTTTCAGACTGATGGGTGGCGACCGGACCCGGCGCGAGAACTCAGAGGAAACGGCAGATAGTCCTAAACCCTTTGTGGACGAGGAGCGCTATATGATAACCGGCGTTCTGTCGCTCTCTTCCCGCTCCTTGCGCAGCGTGATGACGCCCCGTAATGAAATATCCTGGGTGGATTGCCGGCGCTCGGTGGAGGAATTACGGGCCACATTGCTGTCCACCCCCCATAGCATGTTCCCGGTATGCGACGGGGAACTTAACCAGCTTCTGGGAGTAGTCCGCGCCAAGGATCTGTTGGTGGCGCTGGATAACGGCGAGGATATCAGCGCCTACGCCGCGCAAAACCCGGCTATCGTGGTGCCGGAAACCCTGGATGTGCTCAATCTGCTGGGAGTGCTCCGCCGGGCTAAAGGCAGCCTGGTGGTGGTGACCAATGAGTTCGGCGTGATTCAGGGGCTGGTGACGCCGCTGGATGTGCTGGAAGCCATTGCCGGCGAGTTTCCCGACGAAGATGAAACGCCGGATATCGTGGCGCAGGAAAATGGCTGGCTGGTAAAAGGCGGCACCGATTTGCATGCCCTGCAGCAGGCTCTCGGCGATGACTTGGTTACGCATCATAATATGGCGTCACTGGCGGGCATGCTGCTGCACGAGCGGGATCAGATGCCCACCGTTGGGGAAGTAATCATTATAGGACCATGGCGCTTTACCATCATACAGATGCTGGAATACCGCATTGAACTGGTGAAGATTGAACGTATCGCGCCATTGCCCGGTTCGGAGGAAGAATAGACCCAGACCCATTGGGTCTTCTTCTCGACGCAATCAGTCGCACTGGACCTTGATTGCCAAACCGCCGCGGGAGGTTTCCCGGTATTTGGCGTTCATATCCTTGCCGGTTTCATACATGGTTTCAATGACTTTATCCAGCGATACACGGGGAGCGCTGGTACGCCGCAAGGCCATGCGCGACGCATTGATGGCCTTCACCGAGGCGATGGCGTTGCGTTCGATGCATGGCACCTGAACCTGCCCGGCCACGGGATCGCAGGTCAACCCCAGGTTATGCTCCATGCCGATTTCCGCCGCCACGCATACCTGCTCCGGGCTGCCGCCCATCAATTCGGTCAGGCCGGCCGCCGCCATGGAGCAGGCCACGCCCACTTCTCCCTGGCAGCCGACTTCGGCGCCGGAAATCGAGGCGTTCAGCTTATAGAGAATACCGATCGCGCCGCAAGCCATAAAATAGCGCTGGTGTATTTCCGGCGTCACCGGCTCGATAAAATGATCGTAATAGGCCAGAACCGCCGGCACAATGCCGCAGGCACCGTTGGTGGGGGCGGTAACGACCCGGCCGCCGGCGGCATTCTCTTCGTTCACCGCTAGGGCGAACATATTCACCCAGTCAATTACCACCATGGGGTCGTTGGAATGTTTATCCGACGACACCAGCATGCGTCGTAAGGCCGCGGCCCGGCGCGGTACCCGCAGCGGACCGGGCAACACCCCTTCGGTATTCAGTCCGCGGTCGATACAGGCGCGCATGGTTTGCCAGACAGCGGCAAAATAATCACCGATTTCCTCGCGGCTGTGCAGCGCCAACTCGTTTTGCATGACCAGACCGGATAAAGAGAGGCCGGTGCTTTTGCACTGTTCCAGCAGCAGTTGGGCGCTATCGAACGGGTGGGGCACGCTGATGATATCAAGCACCGGCTGGCCGAAGTGGGCCTCGTCAACGATAAATCCCCCGCCAACCGAGTAGTAGGTCTGGCTGTAAATACATTCCTCGCCGGCATAAGCGAGAATCCGCAGGGCGTTTTCATGGAGCGGCATACAGTCGTTGTGAAAAATCATGCCGCCCCGGCGCGGGAAATCCACTTCATGAGTGCCGCCCAACAGCAAGCGCTGACGCTGCTCAACATCGCGAATGAACGCCGGCGCCGCGTCGATATCCACCGTATCCGGCCGGTTGCCCGCCAGGCCGAGAATGATGGCGCTGTCCGTATGGTGGCCTTTACCCGTCAGCGAAAGCGAGCCATAGACCTCAACAGCCACACGGGTGACACTCTCCAGAAGCTGTTTCGCAGCCAGATCGTCAGCGAATTGTTTACCGGCCTTCATTGGCCCCACAGTATGGGAACTGGACGGCCCGATGCCGATTTTGAACATGTCGAAAACGCTTATCATGCTGCTCTCCTCACAACGCCTGCCTTCACAGCGTCGCTCTTCACGGCCTCCGCCATCGCTATGTCCGCGAACCCATGACCTGCGATATACACGTCTGGCGGCAATGCCTTAATTGTAATGACTCAAGCCGAAACAGGCTCGTACTTTCACATGATAAAATCTAATGGACTAGATATCATTTATCTCGGTCTACCAGCGCTGAAGCTGCGTTTCCAGCCACTCCTTTAGGGAATTGAGACCGAACGTGGCTAATGTGAACGCGCCCTAATGTCAGCGTCTTTCTTACAATGTTCACATTCATCCGTTTGACTTTCCTGGATTTGGTCCCGGCATCTTAGCGACAACTCCAAGAGAAAAAAACATGAACAAGTAATATAAATAACCAAATAATAAAATAGAAATGGGTTTATATTCTGTATTAAATGGATTTCGCAGAGGATTTTAACGTGAAAAAAAAATTTGGGAAGCGGTTTTTCAGTGGGGCGTGACGGGGATCGCGGCGCCGTTTCAGGGCTGTATATGCTGCCCCAGGCGGTAAAGGATTTGTGCGGTCATTCCCCACACCATATGGCTGCGGTACCAGGAAAAATAGACCTGTAACTGCCGGGTGCGCCGCAAAATCTGCAGCGGAGTATAGCTGGCCAGCGATAACGCCTGGTTCAACGGCATTTCAAACATCTCTTCTACTTCGTCCAGGCTGGCGTTAAAGCAGGTATCCGCGGGGAGCAACCCCACTACCGGCGTGACCTGGAAACCGCTGCTGCTGTCCACCGGCGGCAGTTGCCCCAATATATGCACCGACCGGGGGGGAATGGAAACTTCTTCCCAGGCTTCCCGCAGTGCGGTGGCAATCAGGTTTTCATCCTCCCAGTCAGCGGAACCCCCCGGGAAAGCCACCTGGCCGGCATGTTTACGCAGCGCCGCCGACCGCCGCGTCAGCAGCATGGTGGGGGTCGGCCGGCAGATAATCGGCACCAGCACCGCCGCCTGGCGGACATTGCGCGCAGGTTCGCTGTAGCGGGGCAACTGCAGTTGAAAACGGGTAATGAAATCGGCCAATGTCAAAACCTGTCCAGTGTCATTCAACGGCATTCAACGTCTCCAGTCGCGGTAAGATAGTGGCCAATTTCGATAATGTTTCCTGATATTCCGCCTCTTCGTCGCTGTCGGCCACAATGCCGCCGCCGGCCCAGCAAAAAATGTGTTGCTCCTCGGTGAGCAGCGTGCGAATGGCGATATTGCTGTCAAGGGAACCGCAAAAGCTCACGTAACCGATGCTGCCGCACCATGCGTTGCGCCGTTGCGGCTCCAGAGCGTCGATGATATTCATTGCGCTCACCTTGGGCGCGCCGGTAATGGATCCGCCGGGGAAACAGGCGCGCAGCAGGGAACAGGGATGGCAACCGGCGGGCAGTTCGGCGGTGATGGTGCTGACCATATGGTGTACCGCCGGGAAAGCTTCAATCTTAAACAGTTCCGGCACCCGTACGCTACCAGGTACCGCAATGCGGCCGATATCGTTGCGCAGTAAATCCACAATCATCAAATTTTCCGCCCGGTCTTTCGGCGATGCCGCCAGGATTTCACCCTGAAGACGATCCGACTCAGGGTCCGCCAGACGGGGCAGGGTGCCTTTTATCGGCCGGGTCTGGATCTTCCGGTGGCGCAGCTGCAAAAAGCGTTCCGGCGACAGGCTAAGCACCCCATGGCCGGACAGGCGCATAAATGCGGAGAACGGCGCGCGGTTAAATGACAGCAAATGGCAAAACGCCTGCCATTCGTCCCCGCTGTAAGCGGCGCTAAAACGTTGCGCCAGGCATACCTGGTAACAATCGCCGGCAAGCAAATGCTGCTGAACCCGGCGGAATTTTTCGCCATACTGTTCGCGGGTCATATTGGCCCGCCAGGCCGTCGTCAGCCTGAACGGTGCCGCTGGTCCGCTCACGGAGGACATAAGCTCAGCCAGCCGCCGGGGGGCATCGCTGTAGCAAACCAACGTCAGGCGGCGAAGATGATGATCCGCTATCAACGCCCAGTCATAAATGCCCACCGCCATATCCGGCAGCCGGATATCCTGCTGCGCCCGCTGGGGCAGCGACTCGAGCCTGCGCGCCAGATCATAGCCGAACAGGCCCAGGGCGCCCCCGAGGAACGGCAGATTGTCCAGGGGGGCGGTATGGATACCGGCGGCGTCCAGCTCCTGTCGCACCAAAGCGAAAGGATCGGCGGCGCTGCTGTAGGTCCTCCCGGCGCGGGATATTTCCGTGCTGTCTCCGCGGGTGACCAGAGTGGCGACAGGATCCGCCGACATGATATCGAAACGGCTGTCAGGATGGTCGGCGTGACCGGAATGAAGCAGGGTCGACCACGGCCGTGAGGAGTAAGGGGCGAAAAGCGTCACCAAAGCATCGGGGTGGTAGGGTAAATCAATCAATTGCGGTGTAGTCATAGGCTCCAACCAATTTGCCGGCTGAGCGCGCCGGACGAAGCGAAGGGAATGATAGCGGTTCACGGGCCTAACATAAAGCGCATTGTTCGGCGCAGGCGCATTGATTGGCGCGTCGGTTGCCAACGTGAGACAATAACGTCCGGATCCCTCTCTGGAGAAACACCATGCTCACCGATATGCCCGCGTTAACCCATGAACAGCAGCAGCAGGCGGTTGAACGCATCCAGGAATTAATGGCTGAAGGTATGAGCAGCGGCGAAGCCATCCGGCAGGTGTCCACCGAAATTCGCGCCAATCATACCGGTGAACGGGTATCGATACGCTGGGATGACGAGGAAGATGACGAACCGGCCGACGACGAGGCTGGCAACGCGGCCCAGCCCGACAACAGCTGGGACGTGGACGAGAAGGAAGAGTTCTGAGTCCGGGTACCGGCGCCATCTGCCCGGCACGGTTTGCTTTAACGCCGATTCTTGCTTGTCAATCGTGGTTCAAATAGCCGCGATGACCTTGATTTCAACCTTATAAAGCGGGTTCATCAGCCTGGCCTCGACGGTACAGCGCACCGGTGCGCAGCCCGGCACGACCCAGGCGTTCCATGCCGCATCCATCGCGGCAAAATCATCGCCATCGGCCAAAAAAATCGTCACGTCCAGCAGGCGGGTCTTATTGGAACCCGCCTGTTTAAGCATTCTGTCGATAACCGCCAGCGCGTCGGCGGTCTGTTCGCCCGCATCGCCGGCCAGATTTTCCGGTACGCAGGTATAATACAGCGTCTGGTTATGGATGACCGCTTCCGACATCCTGGGGCCGGGGTCTATTCGTTGTATATTCACAGCTGCTCGCCTTTTGGCAGTAAAGAGTCGGCAGAGCATAGCATAGTGCTACGCCCTTGGAAGCTGCCTATCAAACGGATGTAATCAGAATATAGGATCTAGGCTTTATCATAAATTAAATATTACCTGTGCTATTTTAATAATTTTTATACATGATCCCTTGTGGAACCGTAATGATAAGAGACTTGCATATTTGAAAATCATGTTTGAAGGATTTAAAATTTTTTGTCCTTTTTGTCTGCGCTATTGAATTTGCATCGATAACTCGTTTGTTAAAGGCGTATTCATCCTTCCAATCATCTGTCGTTTTTCATCAGTGATAAATGCTATGATCGGCTTTACATGGTCCGGCTGGCGATAAGGGATATATGGCGCTGAAACAGCCTGCTTAAATTGTCTCGAGCTCCCGCAAAGGGCGGCGGCTCCCGCCGTAGTGCTTATTTGACCACAGCCATAATTGAATGTAGATAGTGGTTTCAAGCCCCCTTACTTGGCATAATCCGTCAGCAACCGAACCACAGAGAGTCAGTGTGACAGATGATTTTGCGCCGGAAGGCGCGTTGGCCGCGGCCATCACCGGTTTTAAACCCCGTGAGTCGCAGCGCCTGATGGCCGAAGCGATTGAAGAAGCCATTGAAAACCACCAGCCGTTGGTAGTGGAAGCCGGCACCGGCACCGGTAAAACCTACGCTTATCTGGTGCCGGCGCTGCGTGCTAAACGCAAAGTGATTATTTCCACCGGGTCGAAGGCATTGCAGGATCAGCTGTATGCCCGCGATCTGCCGAAGGTCGCCGCGGCGCTGAAATACCTGGGCGTTACCGCTTTGCTGAAAGGGCGGTCTAATTATCTCTGTCTGGAACGTATGGAGCAGCAAACCCTGGCGGGAGGCAACGTGGCGCCGGAGACTCTGGGGGAGCTGGCGGAAGTCCGCGGTTGGGCGTCCCGAACCACCGACGGCGATATCGCTACCTGCAGCGGTATTCCGGAGGACAGTCCAGTGTGGCCTTTGGTCACCAGCACCAATGATAACTGCCTGGGAAGCGACTGCCCGCTCTACAAAGAGTGTTTTGTGGTGAAAGCGCGTCGTAACGCCATGGATGCCGATGTCATCGTGGTGAACCATCATTTGTTCCTGGCGGACATGGTGGTGAAAGAAGGGGGCTTTGGTGAACTGATCCCCCAGGGCGACGTCATGATATTCGATGAAGCGCATCAATTGCCGGATATCGCCAGCCAGTATTTCGGTCAGCAGCTCACCAGCCGGCAACTGACGGATTTGGCGCGGGATATGACCCTAGCCTACCGCACCGACCTGCGGGATATGGCTCAGTTGCAAAAGAGCGCCGATCAATTGACGTTTCGCACCCAGGATTTCCGGCTGGCTTTGGGCGAGCCGGGCTTTCGCGGCAATCTGCGCGATGTGCTGGCGCAACCCTCCCTGCAGCGCGCTCTGCTGCTGCTGGATGATGCCTTGGAATTATGCCACGACGTGGCCAAATTGGCTCTTGGGCGGTCGGCTTTGCTGGATGCCGCTTTCGAGCGCGCCGCGCTGTATCGTACCCGTCTCAAGCGCTTGAAAAACATTCAGGAGCCGGGCTTCAGCTATTGGTACGAATGCAACGCCCGGCATTTTATCCTCGCCCTGACGCCGCTATCGGTCTCGGATCGCTTTCGCGAGGTGATGGGCGAGAAGGCGGGAACCTGGATTTTCACCTCCGCCACCCTATCGGTAAACGACCGATTAGATCACTTTACCCGGCGTATAGGACTGGAAGATGCCAGGACCCTCCTGCTGGCAAGTCCTTTTGACTATGCCTCCCAGTCGTTGCTGTGCGTTCCGCGTTTTTTACCCGAACCCAATCAGCGCGGCGCGGCGGTGCAATTGGCGCGCATGCTGATACCGGTTATCGTGGCCAACCGCGGGCGATGTTTTTTCCTCTGTACTTCCCATCAGATGATGCGGGACCTGGCGGCGGAGTTCCGCGCAGCGCTGACGTTGCCGGTGCTGCTGCAGGGCGAAACCGGCAAGCGCCAGCTGTTGGAGCAGTTCGTGACCGCCGGTAATGCCTTGCTGGTGGCCACCAACAGCTTTTGGGAAGGAGTGGACGTGCGCGGAGAGGCGCTATCCTGCGTTATTATCGATAAACTGCCTTTTACGTCCCCCGATGATCCCTTATTGAAGGCCCGGGTGGAGGATTGCCAGCTGCGCGGCGGCGATCCTTTTATCGAGGTGCAGGTGCCGGAAGCGGTGATAGCCCTTAAACAGGGCGTGGGCCGGTTGATTCGTGACAGTGATGACAGGGGGGTGCTGATTATCTGCGATCAGCGTCTGGTGACCCGGCCCTATGGGGAGATCTTTCTTAAAAGTCTGCCGCCGGCCCCCCGTACCCGTTCACTGCAGCGGGCCATCGATTTTCTGCAAAACCGCTAGCGGCCTGTGCGTTTTCACGATAGGTCCCGCGGGATTATGCTATTATGCAGACCCGTTTTAGGTTATATACCCGCGAAATATGATGGGTATAACGTTTTTTTTCCCGCCTGAGGTTTGGCATGTCTACGCGAATTTTAGCCCTTGATACCGCAACCGAAGCCTGTTCCGCCGCTCTTTGGCTGGACGGCGAAATCACCGCGCGTTTTGAAATTTGTCCACGGGAACATACCCGCCGCATTTTGCCCATGGTGGACAGTTTGCTGGCGGAGGCCGGTATCGCGCTGCCGCAGCTTGACGCGGTGGCATACGGCCGCGGGCCGGGCAGTTTTACCGGCGTGCGGATCGGGATAGGGATCGCTCAGGGTCTGGCGCTGGGGGCCGATTTGCCGATGCTGGGCATCTCTACCCTGGCGGCGCTGGCGCAGGGCGCCTGGCGGCAAACCGGTATCGAAAATGTATTCGCCGCCATTGACGCGCGCATGGGGGAAGTCTACTGGGCGGCGTATCGGCGCGATAGCGACGGCCGCTGGCAGGGCGAAGAAAGCGAGGTCGTGATCAAACCCGAGCGGCTGGCTGTGTCAGTGGCAGGGCTTCGCGGGCTGTGGGCCAGCGCCGGTACCGGTTGGGAAACCTATCCCGCGTTAGTGGAGTCCGCGCAATTGCAAATCCTGAACGGCAATATAAGCTTACCTCATGCCGCCGATATGCTGCCTCTGGCGGCGCAAAGCCTGCGGCACGGCGAGGCGTTGCCGGTTGAACTCACGCAACCCACGTATCTACGTAACGAAGTGGCGTGGAAAAAACTGCCGGGCCGGGATTAGGCGGCAACTTATGTCCCAGCCGCATGTCATAAAGGTTAAGCATTGCAAAAGGGTTGTCGTATGTCTGTTGCACCGGTAGTGAAATATTTGTTGCGCCTGGCGGTATTGTTATCGGCGTCGTCGGTCCTCGTTCTGACGGGCTGTGTGACCGTGCCGGAATCCATCCGGGGCAACTCGGCCAATCCGCAGCAGGATCTGGTGCGGGTCATGAACGCCCCGGCATTGTATGTCGGCCAGGAGTCGCGTTTTGGCGGCAAGGTTGTCAAAGTAGACAACCTGAGCGGACGCACCCGCCTGGAAATCGCCACCGTGCCGCTGGATGACGGCGCACGACCCATGATTCATCAGCCTTCCATCGGCCGCATCGTCGCGTATATTCCGGGCTTTCTCGAACCGACGGATTTCAACCGCCAGTGGGTAACGGTAGTGGGGCCGATTACCGGTACCGAGAAAGGAACCATCGATCAGGCCGCGTATGATTATGTGGTGATACAGGCCGCGGGCTACAAACGCTGGCAGCTGGCGCAGCAGGTCGTTGCGCCCATGGGACCGCCGCTGACGCCCTGGGGCTGGGGCGGTCCATACGATCGCGGCTGGGGCTACGGTGGTATGGGCTGGGGAGGATATTACGGCGGCGATGCCCGGGTCGAAACCATACTCACCGAATAAACCCCTAAGGGCAGGAGGTTGAAAGTGACAGGGCGCTCAATATAGGCATCCCGTTAACATAATTGCTACCGCTGGGTTATCATTAGGATTATGGCATAAAGTACGATGAGCCTGCGATGAACACCACCGGCAATCCCTCCGGGCGAGCCCTGGACCGAGTTTGGCTAACCCGTTATCCGGCGGATGTCCCGGCTGAAATTGATCCGGGATTTTACGAGACGCTGCCGGCGCTTTTTGAGCATTCAGCAGCGCGTTTCGCGCACTTGCCGGCCTATATACACCTTGGCGAGCAGCTGACTTTTTCCGACCTGGAGCGGCAAAGCCGGGCTTTCGCCGCCTATCTGCAGCAGGGATTAGGTTTGCAGCCGGGGGATCGGGTGGCGCTGATGATGCCCAACCTGCTGCAATATCCCATTGCGCTGCTGGGCATACTGCGGGCAGGGATGGTGGCGGTAAACGTTAATCCCCTCTATACCCCGCCAGAGCTGCGCCATCAGTTAACCGACAGCGGCGCCGTCGCCATTGTGATTTTGGCCAATTTTGCCCATACCTTCGAACAGGTGTTGATGGATACGCCGATCAGGCACGTGCTCTTGACCCGGGTCGGCGATTTATTGCCGCCGCTTAAGGGCGCACTGGTAAATATTGCCGTGAAATACTTGAAAGGCGGGGTGCCCGCGTACCGGTTGCCCAATGCCATCCCCCTGCGACGGGCATTGCGCCGTGGAGCGGACATGCCGTTTGTCCCGCCGGCCATTACCGGCGGCGATCTGGCTTTTTTGCAATATACCGGCGGCACCACCGGCCTATCGAAAGGCGCCATGCTCACCCATCGCAATATCCTGGCCAACCTGGCGCAGACCCAGGCGGCCTATGGACCGATATTGCGCGCCGGCAGCGAGCTTATGGTGACCATGCTGCCGCTCTACCATATTTTCGCTCTGATGATCAATTGCCTGCTGTTCATGGCGGTGGGCGGCTGTAATCTCTTGATTACCAATCCCCGGGATTTGCCCGCCGCGATAAAGCAAATGAGGCGCTATCGTTTCACGGCCATCACCGGAGTCAATACCCTGTTTAATGCCCTGCTGCATAATCAGGACTTTCGCCGGCTGGATTTTTCCGCCCTGCACCTATCGGTGGGGGGCGGCATGGCGCTGCAAAAGACGGTGGCCGAGAATTGGCAGGCCCTGACCGGCGACGCCATCATCGAGGGATATGGCCTGACGGAGTGTTCGCCGCTGGTGGCGGGCAACCCCTATGATTTGCGGCAATTTAGCGGCAGCAGCGGCCTGCCGGTGCCGTCCACCGATATTCGTCTGGTGGATGAGGCGGGAAATGATGTTGCGGCCGGGCAATGGGGCGAGTTATTGATCAAGGGACCCCAGGTGATGGCGGGTTACTGGCGCCAGCCGCAGGCCACAGCCGAGGTGCTTAAAGACGGCTGGCTTTCTACCGGGGATATCGTTACAGTGGATGAACAGGGTTTTATCCGTATCGTGGACCGTAAAAAAGACATGATTCTGGTGTCAGGTTTTAATGTTTTTCCCAATGAAATCGAAGACGTGGTGAGCCGCCATCCCAAGGTCAAGGAAGCGGCGGTCATAGGTGTTCCCAACGATGACACGGGCGAGGCGGTAAAACTCTATGTTGTGAAAAAAGATCCTACCCTCACCGGTAAGGATGTTCTGGACCACTGCCGACTGTTCCTCACCGGCTATAAGGTGCCGAAACGGGTGGAATTTCGCACTGAACTACCTAAATCCGCCGTCGGTAAAATACTGCGCAAACAGTTACGCGACGAACAAGACCGATGAGCGGTAACCGTTCTTGGCGGCGGAAGGCCGCCGGGATAAATTCTATTTAACGTGGGCGGTATCGAATGATACCGTCGGCGTTTTTTTGTTATTAGAACTTAAGTAAGAGAGAGCAGTGTTAAATTACCGATTGATCACCACCGATATCGATTTACAGCAAATCTGCGAACTTGCCCGGCGCCACGAGCGGGTTGCGCTCGATACCGAATTTGTCCGTACCCGAACCTACTATCCGCAGTTAGGCTTGATCCAGCTCTACGACGGCCAGAATTTATCCCTTATCGATCCGCTGGCGATAGGACAATGGCAGCCTTTTGTCGATTTACTGGCAGATAGGGAAGTGGTTAAGATTCTTCATGCCTGCAGCGAAGATCTTGAAGTGTTCCTGCATGCGTTTTCCCAATTGCCGACGCCGATGGTGGATACCCAGGTTCTGGCCGCCTTTAACGGCCGGCCTCTTTCCTGTGGTTTCGCCGCCCTGGTGGCGGAGTATCAGCAGGTGGTGCTGGATAAAAGCGAGTCCCGTACCGACTGGCTGGCGCGTCCCCTGAGCGAGAAGCAGTGCGAATATGCCGCCGCGGATGTGTATTGGCTGCTGCCGATGGCCGCGCGTCTGATTGAGGAAACCGCCGAGGCAGGCTGGAGCGAAGCGGCCCGGCATGAGTGCGAAGCCCTATGCCGGCGGCGCCAGGAGATTGTCGATCCCGAACTGGCTTATCGCGATATCGGTAATGCCTGGCAATTACGTACCCGCCAGCTGGCGTGCTTGCAAAAACTGGCCTCCTGGCGCTTGCGCAAGGCGCGCGAGCGGGACATGGCGGTGAATTTTGTGGTGCGGGAAGAAAACCTGTGGCAGGTGGCGCGTTATATGCCGGGTTCCCTGGGTGAACTGGATCAGTTGGGTTTAAGCGGGCCGGAAATCCGTTACCATGGCAAAATGCTGCTGAGCCTGGTGCAGCAAACGGCGGCGCTGCAGGAGGAGCAGTGGCCGGCGCCGCTGGTAAACATTATCGACCAGCCGGGCTATCGAGCCCTGTTCAAGAGGATCAAGGAGTTCATTGTGCAGGTCAGTCAGCAATCGGGGCTCAGCGTGGAATTATTGGCGTCCAGGCGGCAAATCAATCAATTGCTCAGTTGGCATTGGCATCTGATTCCCGATCAAAGATCGCCGGAACTGTTGAGCGGCTGGCGTGAACAGCTCTTTGGCGCTGCGCTGCGGGAACTACTCGCGAGAGACGGTGAAACAGACGCGACAAGCTCTGTACTGTAACGTAGCGTAAGGGTAAGCGACAAGCCGGTGCCGGGAATTCAGGACGGGTGGGAGTACCGCAGGATTCAGCGGTTTCGTGCGGCACGATCCCCTGCCCAATGCAGGGGAATCATTGGCTAAGTATCATTTCGGGCTTTCTTCCGCTTCCGGCAGCGTGACGTTAAGCTCGAGAATGGAAATATCCCCTTCCCGTTGTTCAAGCTGCACCGAGACCATTTCCGGGTCGATTTGCACGTATTTACAAATAACCTCAAGGATATCCCGTTTCAACTGCGGCAGATAATGAGGTTCGCTATCGCCCCGTCTGCGTTCCGCAACGATGATTTGCAGCCGTTCCTTGGCTATATTGGCTGTCGTTTTTTTGCGGGAGAGAAAAAAATCGAGTAATGCCATGGTTTATCCCCCAAACAGGCGTTTTAAGAAACCCTTCTTCTCTTCTTCGATGAAGCGGAAGGGACGTTCTTCTCCTAACAGGCGATCAACCGTGTCTGCATACGCTTTACCCGCATCAGACTCCGCATCGAGGATGACCGGTTCACCCTGATTGGACGCGCGCAGGACCGACTGATCCTCGGGAATCACACCCAGCAGGGGAATTCTGAGAATTTCAATGACGTCTTCCATACTGAGCATATCGCCGCGACTTACGCGCCCCGGGTTATAACGGGTTAGCAGCAAATGTTCTTTTATCGGATCCTGTCCGTTTTCGGCGCGGCGGGATTTAGACGACAATATCCCCAAAATGCGATCCGAGTCACGCACGGAAGAGACTTCCGGATTGGTGGTAATAATAGCCTCATCGGCGAAATAGAGCGCCATCAGCGCGCCGGTTTCGATACCCGCCGGCGAATCGCAGACCACAAAATCAAAATCCATCTCGTTTAGGCCGTTCAGCACCGTTTCCACGCCTTCGCGGGTCAGGGCATCTTTATCCCGCGTCTGCGAGGCCGGCAGGATGTAAAGGTTGTCGGTGCGCTTATCTTTAATCAATGCCTGGTTCAGCGTGGCGTCACCCTGGATGACGTTGACAAAGTCATACACCACCCGGCGCTCGCATCCCATGATAAGGTCAAGGTTGCGCAAGCCGATATCAAAATCGATCACGACGGTTTTTTTGCCTTTCCGGGCCAGGCCGGTAGCAATAGCCGCGCTCGATGTGGTTTTGCCAACGCCCCCTTTACCCGAAGTAACAACTATAATGCGTGCCATAAATGGATTCCTTGTCAAGGGCTTAATTTAAAGGTTGAATGGTAAGCGTATTGTCTTGCAAGCTGAGCCGAGCGGCTTTTCCGGCAAATTCCGCCGGGATTTGATCGCTCAACCAATATTGACCGGCGATGGAAACGAGTTCGGCAGAAAGATGCGTGCAAAATATCTGGCATAACGCATCCCCCGACGCTCCTGCCAATGCTCTGCCTCTCATCATACCGTAAATATGGATATTGCCGTCGGCGATAAGTTCCGCCCCCGCGCTGACGCTGCTGGTGACGATGAGATCGCAGTTGCGCGCATAAATTTGCTGCCCGGAACGCACCGGTACATCGATGCGTTTGGTCTTCTGCGCCACCACCGGGGCGATAGAAGCGGCGGCCGCGCGTTTTTGCGGTTTGCCCTCGTTCAACAGCGGCAAACCGCTGCGTACGATAGCGCGTTTAAGCTGCTCGTCCCGGCACCCGCTGACGCCGACGACATACAGGCCGGTGGCGGAAAATATCCGCCGAAGCTGTGGCCAATTGACGTCATGAGGTAAGGCCGACACATTGACAACCACCGGTGCTTCTTTCAAAAAATCGGGTGCTTGTTCGATTTTCTTTTGCAAAGCCTGACGAATATCCTCAGGTTGGGCGTCATGAACATGAATTACCGATAAGGTAAAGCTACTGCCTTTCAACTCAATGGGTGTCTGTGACATCTATCCTGACTCAGTCTTAACACATGTATTTACCCGGTAAGCTACCGGTAAGCGATATTCCGAAGCACAGCATGCATGTTATAGTTACTACTATATTCAGGCAAGTCACTAAACCAAGTAAACCGAGCGAAAATATGTTTTGTGTGATCTACCGAAGTAGCAAACAAGAACAAACTTACCTTTATGTGGAAAACAGAGATGACTTTTCCAGGGTTCCGCCGGAGTTAATGGCTCGTTTCGGTAAACCGGTGCTTTCAATGCTATTCCCGTTAAATGGTAGCAAAAAACTGGTCGCTGCGGATATCGATAAAGTAAAACAGGATTTGAAAGAACAGGGTTACTATCTGCAATTGCCGCCGCCTATTGAAAATTTAATGGCAATTCACCTGAATTCCGCTAAAAAATAACTGATCATTAATCCACTGTTTTCCGCCAAGGCGTTAAGCCGTGTGAATATTTTTTCTCGAGGGCGCAATGGCGCCCGCAAAATCCACGACGCATGTCCAATTCGGTAAGGAACCGCTACGTGAAATTATCCACCATTGCTATTTTGGCGGCCGTTATATTTCTGACGCGGT
This sequence comes from Sodalis sp. RH15, assembly GCF_047324255.1. Taxonomy (NCBI): domain Bacteria; kingdom Pseudomonadati; phylum Pseudomonadota; class Gammaproteobacteria; order Enterobacterales; family Bruguierivoracaceae; genus Sodalis; species Sodalis sp. RH15. Next base: position 3,577,218 of record NZ_CP178738.1, on the reverse strand, counting down.
GCAGTCGGCATGAAAATAGTGTGCAGCAAGGCGCGGTACCAAGCGCCGCGGCTTCCCTAGCCCCCTCCGCCGCCGGAGGCAGTAAGGCCCCGCTGTCGCAGCAAGGGCGCGATCCGGCCCTGTTCCCGGCCTATCTGGATCAGTTGAAAACCGAGGCCTTGGCCAAGGGCATCGACGCCGGCATCGCTCAGCAGGCATTTGCCCAAGCGCATTTTGTCGACCGGGTGATAAGCGCCGATCGCAACCAACCGGAACAAAAAGTATCGCTGGACGACTATTTGCAGCGGACATTGCCGGCCTGGAAAATTGCCCGCGCGCAGGAGATGTATCGTCTCTATCAGCCTCAGCTCGCCCCCGTCAGCGCCCGTTATGGCGTACCGGCCCGTTATATCGTGGCTCTGTGGGGTATGGAAAGCGGCTTTGGCAAAATTCAAGGACACGAAGATGTGATCTCAGCCTTGTCGACCCTGGCATTTGAAGGGCGACGCGAGGCCTTTTTCAAAAACGAACTGTTCGCGGCGCTGCGCATTCTCGGACAAAATAATATTACCCTTGACCAACTAAAGGGCTCCTGGGCCGGCGCGATGGGACAAAGCCAGTTTATGCCCAGTTCCTATCTGCGTTATGGCGCCGACGGCGATAATGACGGTAAGATTGATATCTGGAATAACGTCGCGGATGTCTTTGCCTCCACCGCCAATTATCTGGCCACTGAAGGCTGGAACGGCGATCAGGGCTGGGGCAGGGCGGTTCGGCTGCCGGCGGGATTTCCCGCCGATAAAGCCGGCCTGAAGGATCCGCAGGGGCAAACGGTAAGCGACTGGAGCCGCCAGGGCATCTCCTTGCCCGATGGCGGCCCGCTACAGGCTTCCCCACAGCGGGCCTGGGTGATTATCCCGGACGATACCCCTAACCGCGGCTATCTCGTTTACGATAATTTCCGTACCCTAATGCGCTGGAACCGTTCCTATTACTTTGCCATCAGCATCGGTACCCTGGCGGATGCGCTGGCGCAGTGACATCCCATTGTTCCTTTTTTGCGGCCGATGTAGGATGATGTTTACTACTCGTTAACAAAAAAAATTTCAGCCGGCAGGCAGGAGCGACACGACATGTATCAACACAGAGATTGGCAAGGGGCGTTATTGGATTTTCCGGTCAGTAAAGTGGTTTGCGTCGGCAGCAATTATTCCGATCATATAAAGGAAATGGGCAGCGCTACGCCCACCGAACCAGTGCTGTTTATCAAACCTGAAACCGCGCTGTGCGATATCCGTCAGCCAATTGCCATCCCCGGCGATCAGGGTGAAGTCCATCACGAAGTGGAGCTTGCCGTCCTTATCGGCATGCCTCTGAAACAGTCCGATGAGGATCATGTTGCGCGGGCCATCGCCGGTTATGGCGTGGCGCTGGATCTGACGCTGCGGGAGCAGCAGGCCAAGTTCAAAAAAGCCGGCCAGCCGTGGGAAAAAGCCAAGGGCTTTGACGGCGCCTGCCCGATATCCGGTTTTATCCCGGTGGCGGAATTCGGTGATGCCCAACAGGCCGATCTGACGCTGAAAGTGAATAATGAAATCCGGCAACAGGGGAATACCCGGGATATGATCACGAAAATCCTGCCGCTGATTGCCTATATGAGCCGCTATTTCACGCTGCGCCCCGGCGATATTATTTTGACCGGCACTCCACAGGGTGTGGCAAAACTATCGCCCGGCGACAGCTTAACGGTCTCCGTCAACGATCATACCCTGACAACCCGCATAATTTAGCATTCAGGTGTATGCCTCTTGTAATACCGGGGCGGCAAAGTATCATCATTATTGATATAAAGTCGTCCTGTTTTTACCGGAGGTAACGATGGCCACCATTCCTTTTTGGCAAGAAAAATCTCTGGATGAAATGACCGACAAGGAATGGGAGTCTTTGTGTGACGGTTGCGGTCGATGCTGTCTGTATAAATACATTGATAGCGAAACCAAAACGCTCCAATCCACCAATGTCGCCTGCAAACTGCTTAATATCAAAACCTGCCAGTGCAGCCATTATGATAAGCGTTTGGAGCGCATGAAGGGTGGTTGTATTAAGCTGACCAGGGAAAATATCACCACGCTGGATTGGCTGCCGCCCACCTGCGCCTATCGGCTCTTGGCGCAGGGCAAACCCCTGCCGAACTGGCATCCGTTGATTACCGGTTCCAAAGCGGCCATGCACGCTGAGCGCATTTCCGTGCGGCATATTGCGGTACCTGCAAGCTCTTTGAATAAAAAGGTAAAATTTGTTGTGCCTAAGGCGCAGCCGGCAGAATAGCGGGTGCATTAATCTTGGCATCGGCGATCAGCGGATCGGCAAAAAAATTTGCAACCTCTACCAGAAAGCTTTATATAAAGCCACTAGGCCCTCTCACCGGAAGTAATGATGACGACACGCCCCTTTTGGCAGGAAAAAACGCTGGCGGAGATGACCGATCAGGAATGGGAGTCTTTATGCGACGGTTGCGGCCGCTGCTGTCTGCATAAGCTTATTGATGAAGATACCGAAGAGGTGTACTTCACCAATGTCGCCTGCAACCAGCTTAATATCAAAACCTGCCAGTGCCGCCACTATGAGACGCGGTTTGAATATGAACCGGATTGCATCAAGCTGACGCGGGAAAATCTGGTGACCTTCGATTGGTTGCCGCCCACCTGCGCCTATCGATTGCGGGAGGAGGGCAAGCCCCTGCCGCCGTGGCATCCGCTGATTACCGGTTCCAAGGCCGCTATGCACGGCGAGCGTATTTCGGTGCGGTATATCGCGGTGCCGGAAAGGGAGGTGGAGGACTGGGAGGATCATATTTTAAATAAACCGGAATGGGCGAGGTAACCGCCATTATTACTCCGTACCGATACTTATCCGGCAACGTGTAGGTCCCGGCCGAGGCCGGGCGCCTAGAATCATTTATGGGGAAAATGATAATGTTCGGGGATCTTATAATTTTCCGGTATGGCAGGCCATTGCGGTGCGTTGTTCAAAAAATCAGCGTCATCTTTGATATTTTCAAAAAAACCCGAAAGGCCCATGGCATATATTCTGATAAAAATCAAAGCAGCCTGAGTCGCAATTTTATCATCAGCGTCTCTTGTTTTTTTCAATAGGACGACGGCATCTTTAAGACAGGAAATCTGCTCTTCAAGATCGCGATCAAGATCTAAATTGGTATCTATAGATAAATCTTTATCTTCACTTGAATAAAACTCATTCAAAAGTTGAATATAATTATCCTTTAATTCATTTAAAAAAATATATTTTTTCATTCCGATAATGTCCTTCCTTCATTTTGTGCTCTTTTTAATTTTTCAACATTAACGCTGCCATCCAAGTTTAGCACAGTGCGAATTTTATTGTTCTTATCGAATACCTCAATATGGTCTTTATGCTTGCCATCCAAATAAAATTGGTCTCCTTTCTTGATGTTTTCATTGATATTCGTTGTGGCCTTGTAAACCGTCTGTCCCTGATAGATTTTACCTGTTTTTTGCGAATGCGTCTTAGCGTTCTCCCCAAACCCGTTTTGTTTAAAGAACTCACCCATATTGCCGACCGCGCCTTGATTGGGTTGGTGGGTTTTTTTGTTCTTATCCAACACCCCCAGCGCGGGGGATCCTTTGCCTCCCGCCGCCTTTGCTGCATCTCATAGCGGTTTGTGCCTCTGGCGCCGCTCCAGTGTCTGCCGGTATAAGCAGTGTTATGGCCGCCTTGGAAATTGTGCGAAATGGAGGGTGTAGGGGCCGGGCTACGCTGTTCGCCGGTATAATGCCGGATATCCCCTCTCGGATCTTGCGTGGTGGTCCAGCCGTTGCCATGATTTATTGACCCGCCTGTAAAATTATTATTCATAGTCTTTCCTTAGATTAATTAATAAAAATTAAATGGCGTTTGTGTTATTTATTCTTGAGATAATAATTAAGATTAATATCAGGATTATGATCAAAAAAATAAAATACAATAAGTAATTAACCACAGGGAGTCTAAAAAAAGGTTAAACCGAATGAGCGAATAAATTAAAAACTTATCGGCAGTGAGTAAACTTAAAAGTATTATGGATTGAAATGGAATTTTAGAATTGGATTATTTATTGGCTATCTGATCAAAGCGCTATCACAGCATGTTTAAGATCTGGTAGTGGAAAATATCAAGCAATTCTTTAATAACAGATGGTCTTTATGAACAGCTAAACTTGTAAGTTTAACTTGCAAGTTTAGCGGGTTAGTGACAACCTCGACCCTTGTGCTTGCCGCTTTTAGTCGTGGCGGATAGGCGGCCGCGCGATGGGCAGCCAGGCCATACACTTGGCCGCTTGTTGCGTTATCCATTGTCGTATCATCGGAGAATTACTCATGCCCTGGCATCAATATCTTTCCTATTTTTTTGGCGGCATGTTTGTTTCCAATGCCATTCCACACCTTGTCAGCGGCATGATGGGGCGGTCTTTCCAAAGTCCGTTTGCCAGTCCTCCGGGACAAGGGCTGTCTTCATCAACGGTTAATGTATTGTGGGGAGCAGTCAACATCGCGCTGGGTTACCTTCTCATCTATCGGGTTGGCGATTTCGATCTGCGCGTTACGGCGGACGCCGGCATGGCCGGCCTCGGAGCGTTATTGATGGCGATCATCTCCGCGCGGTTGTTCGGGCGGTTTCATGGTGGGGAAGGTTCCGGCAAAACAAATCAATCATCCCGGGATGAATGATTGAAATAACCTCTCAAACCAGCGCCTTTTCAGTGCGAACCAGCGACGGGTACTGGAACAGGACGCGGCCGACGCCGCGATTCAGGGCCCACCAGATTGCAATTGCTCCCGCCGCGCATAAGGCCGTGGCCGCCAATGGGTAAAATGCCAGCCACAGCTGGGAGAACAGCTTATTATCGAAGGCGTGATAGCGCACCAGCGCTCCCAGCGCCGGCACGGCCATCAGTTCGGTGAGCAATTTATGCAGTACATAAATCTGCAGCGTATTTTTACCTATCCAGTTAAGGGCCGTCAACGGTCCGCTGTGCCACAGCCAATGGCGGTTCACCCACTGACAGCATAATATGGCGACGCAGACCGCCAGCGCGCTGGTAAACAGGCTCTTATCCATCGTCAGCATCCAATGGAAAAGCGCCAATCCGGTAAGCGCCGCCAGCAGCGTCAGGCGGGATCGCCTGTCCGCCAGCAAGGCCACGATACGCGAACCCAGAAAACAGCCGGTAAAGAAGAATATGCCGTTTTGCGCCACGCTTGCCGGACCCCACCAGGGAACCAGGCCCAAAACGCAGGCGTAGTTCAGCACTGCTCCCAGCCCAAGCAGTAAGACCCAGTGATTCCGCCACAGTTTGCAGATGACAAAATAGAGCGCCAAGGCATACAGATACCAGGGACTGGACATGGCTGCCGCTACGTACAGTATGAATTGGCCCGCGGAACTTGCATAGGCGGCGTTGTGCGCCATCAGCCGCCAGTCGTCAAAGGCCAGGTCGCGGTTGATTAAACTCACGCACAGCCACTGTACAAGACACCACAGCAGATAGAGATAAAACAGGTTAACCGCTTTTTTGGTCAATACCTCATTCCAGGAGCGTACGAGAACGCCGTCCGCGGCCAGCAGACCGGAAATAAAGAAAAAGGCCGGCATGCGCAGAGGTACCAGATAATGGTTAATCCCTACCCAGACTTTGGTAATGAACTGGTGCTGGTTGATCACCGATAGCGACGGGATATAGCTGGTGGTGATGATATGGTTTAATACCACCAGCAAGATGCAGACGCCTTTCAGAGAATTAATCCATTGGATTTTTTTGGCAGAGGCAGGCATGCAAAACTCCCCGTCGACGGTGATGTTGAGCGAACTTAAAACGGAGGGTAGCGGGAAGAGGAGGGGGGATCAAAGTGAAATCGGGGTTTTAACGGCGATTTCACTTTTCATTTATTACGGGTATTACAGGCCGCATGCCGGCTCGATAACCCGGAAAAGCTTTACGCGGCCTCGGGAGAAAGGGCCCCTGCGGGTCCTTTAACCTTTAACGGTTGAACAGGTCGCGTTTTTTCGGGCGGAAAAATTGAGCAATCAGCACCAGGATGCCTACCAGCAAATAGGCGCCGAAGATCACGATCATCCATTGCGGCATTTCCAGCGACATGAAATGCCATTGGCGGACGGCGCAATCGCCCGTGGCGCTGAAAATCGACGGCAGCCATTTGTCCAGGGGCAGCCACGAGGGAAAACTGACAAAAAAATCGCAGGTGACGAACGGTGAGGGGTTCAACTGGATATCAGTATGCTTCATAGCCAGTTTCAAGCCTTCCCAAGCGCTGTACAACCAGATAATCAATGCACCGTAGCGTAACGGCGTGGCCGGCGCTATGGCGCCGATGATCCCCGCCCCCATGACGCCAAAAAGAGCAACCCTTTGATAAATGCATAACACACAGGGTTTTAATAACATCACATGCTGAAAATAAAGCGCCACCAGCTCCAACGCCAGGGCAGTAAGCACCATCAATATCCAGGCGCCACGACCTCGCGAGCAGCGGTTGAGAAATTGCAACATATATTATTATCCAGGCCAGTTGCTTGTAAACACGCAGTTTAAATCAATTAATGACAGATGCCAGCCTCTTTTTTAAGTAAAGTACGATTCGTTCTCCAGCTTGTTTCGTTTTCATTGAAACTCTTGTCATTAAGAATTCATCTTAAGTGATATTTTTGCGAGGTCTCTTAACGTAATCTGAAGCTGATACAGGTATTATGTTTAAAGAAAACATTATCAAAATTAATCATAAGGTGACAAATATGCCTCGTTATTGCCATCACCGACAAGGTTTTACCTTAAGTCCCTTCATCTCCCTATATCAGCTTGACGCTATCTGCTATGATTAGCCCGTTTTAGCTTACTTACGCATGCTGCACGGAACATACTATTATGGTTATCAAGGCGCAAAGTCCCGCCGGTTTCGCGGAAGAGTATCTTATTGAAAGCATATGGAATAATCGTTTCCCGCCGGGATCCATCCTGCCCGCGGAACGAGAACTTTCAGATGTGATTGGCGTTACGCGGACCACTTTGCGGGAAGTGCTGCAACGGCTGGCCCGGGACGGTTGGCTGACCATCCAGCATGGTAAACCGACCCGGGTAAACAACGTCTGGGAAACCTCGGGCCTGAATATTCTCGAGACGCTGGCCCGCCTCGATCATGACAGCGTTCCGCAGCTCATTGATAATTTATTGTCGGTACGCACCAATATCGCTTCGATATTCATTCGCATGGCGATACGGTTTTATCCCGATAAAGCGCAGCTGGTTCTGGCGCAGGCGGCAAATCTGGAAGATCAGGCCGATGCCTTCACCGAAATGGATTACCGCATTTTTCATGAATTGGCTTTTGCCTCCGGCAATCCGATATACGGCCTGATTTTCAACGGACTGAGGGGGTTATACCTGCGGGTAGGGCGCTATTATTTTTCCAATCCCCAGGCCCGCGAGCTGGCTCGCAATTTTTACACCCGTCTTTCCGCCCTGTGCCGGGAGGGATTATATGATCAGGTTATTGATCTGGTGCGTCATTACGGCAATGAGAGCGGGGCCATCTGGAACAGCATGCAGTCCTCCATACCCCATGATATCGCCGAAGCCGGACGCTGAGCCGGCATCATTCCGAAGAAGGGTGTGAAGGCCGTGACCGACCTTCACCGGGTTTTGGTACGGGATAAAATATCACAAGGGTAAGTTGCGCGCGGGACAACGCTCAATCAATTCCACATTTCCGTCTTCATTAAGCTGTTCCATATACACATCAAAACTCCACAGCCGATGAATATGCTTCATCACTTCGCGACGGTTTTTTGCTAACGGCGCGCGATTTTGCGGCGTATAGCGCAGAGTCAGCGAGCGGTCGCCGCGCAAATCCACATTCCAGACCTGAATATCCGGTTCGAGATTGCTTAAATTGTACTGGGAAGAGAGTTCCTGCCGTACCGCCCGGTAGCCGTCTTCATTGTGGATGGCGGCAATTTCCAGGTAATTGTTATGATCGTCATCCAACACGGTAAACAGACGGAAATCCCGCATGATTTTCGGCGACAGGAATTGGCTGATAAAACTTTCATCCTTGAAGTTATGCATGGCGAAATGCAGGGTTTCCAGCCAGTCGCTGCCGGCGATATCCGGGAACCAGCGGCGATCTTCTTCCGTCGGCGACTGGCAGATACGCTTGATGTCCTGGAACATGGCAAATCCCAGTGCGTACGGGTTGATGCCGCTGTAATAGGGACTGTTGTACGGCGGTTGATACACCACGTTGGTGTGGCTGTGAAGGAATTCCAACATGAACCGGTCGGTCACCTTTTTCTCATCGTAGAGATGGTTGAGAATGGTGTAGTGCCAGAATGTGGCCCAACCCTCATTCATGACCTGGGTCTGTTTTTGCGGATAAAAGTATTGGCTGACTTTACGGACGATACGCAAAATTTCCCGCTGCCAAGGTTCCAGCAAGGGGGCGTTTTTCTCCATGAAATACAACAGGTTTTCCTGCGGCTCATGGGGATAGCGGCTGGCTTCGGCGGGAGACTCCTCTTTATCCCGGCGGGGCAGGGTACGCCAAAGATCGTTGACCTGGCTTTGCAAATAGGCTTCTCGGCTTTCCTGCCGGGATTTCTCTTCCTCCAGGGAAATTTTCTGCGGCCGTTTGTAACGATCCACGCCGTGGTTCATTAAGGCATGGCAGGAATCCAGCAGCTGTTCCACCTGTTCGACGCCGTATCGCTCTTCACATTTAGTGATGTAATTACGGGCGAAAATCAGGTAATCCACAATGGAACTGGCGTCGGTCCAGCTGCGGAACAAATAATTATTTTTAAAGAAGGAATTATGGCCGTAACAGGCATGGGCAATCACCAGCGCCTGCATGGTCATGGTATTTTCTTCCATCAAATAGGCGATGCAGGGGTTGGAATTAATGACAATTTCATATGCCAGCCCTTGCTGACCCTGTTTGTAACGTTGTTCCGTTTCGATAAATTTCTTGCCGAATGACCAATGGGTATAATTAATCGGCATACCGACACTGGAGTAAGCATCCATCATTTGTTCCGAGGTAATGACTTCTATCTGATGGGGATACGTATCCAGCCGATAGAGTTTAGCCACCCGGTCAATCTCGTCCAAATACTCCTGTAATAGCTCAAATGTCCAGTCGGGTCCATCGCTAAGACAAGTGGAATCCTTTAAACGTTCATCAATGGAAATCGTCATCAGCGCACCTCATCGTTACAGACAGTACATCATCATGCTGGCTTATTATTAATCCTAGTGCAAGATGAAATTTACGCGGCGCCTGACACAGTATTAGCATGCAAATAATTGCGATTTGTTTGTATGCATTTCAGAGCACAACCGGACGGTATTGAATATCCCGATTTAGTCCTTGAAATGGCATTGCCGCTGAGTATCTAATGAATTGTGAACCAGCGCATGGTTTTGACGGCCTGCGGGACGCGGCCTGGACCGGGGCTTATCTTTCTATTGCGACTCTTCTGCTGTTGAATTCGAAAAGGGACACTTGACAATGCGGGTTATCATTTTAGGAAGCGGTGTGATCGGCGTCGCCAGCGCCTGGTATCTTGCCCGTGCGGGGCATGACGTTATGGTGCTTGAAAGACAGCCCGGCTCGGCGCTGGAAACCAGCGCCGGCAACGCCGGCCAGATTTCTCCCGGTTATGCCGCGCCCTGGGCCGCGCCCGGTGTACCGTTGAAGGCGATAAAATGGATGTTCCAGCGCCATGCTCCCCTGGCCATACGCCTTAACGGCACCCATCATCAGCTCCACTGGATGTGGCAAATGCTGCGCAACTGCGATAGCCGCCATTATTATATTAATAAAAGCCGGATGGTGCGCTTGGCGGAATACAGCCGCGATTGCCTGAAAGCCCTGCGCACCGACACCGGCATCCAATACGAAGGCCGCCAGGGCGGAACGCTGCAAATTTTTCGTACCGAACAGCAATTTGCCAGCGCTGCCAAGGATATCGCGGTGCTGCGCGACGAAGGGGTACCGTTCGAATTGTTGGAATCCCGGCAGTTGGCCGCCGTTGAACCCGCCTTGGCCGGCGTAGCGCACAAGCTGACCGGCGGCCTGCGGCTGCCCAATGATGAAACCGGCGATTGTCAGTTGTTCACGCAGCGCCTGGCAAAAATGGCGGCGGAGCTGGGTGTGGAATTCCGCTACGGCTGCGATATTACCGGCCTGCTTAGCTCCGGCGGCAGGATAACCGGCGTCAAGTGCGGCGGCGAGGTAATGCAGGGGGATGCCTATGTCATGGCGCTGGGTTCATACTCCACCGCCATGCTGCGCCATATCCTGTCTATTCCCGTTTATCCCCTGAAAGGCTATTCCCTGACCATTCCCCTGGCGGATGAACGGGCCGCTCCGGTGTCTACGGTCTTGGATGAGAGCTATAAAATCGCCATTACCCGTTTCGATAAGCGGATCCGGGTGGGAGGCATGGCTGAGATAGTCGGGTTCAACACCGAGTTGGCCAAGGCGCGGCGGGATACGCTGGAAATGGTGGTGCGGGATTTGTTCCCCGGCGGCGGACATATACAGCAGGCGACCTTTTGGACCGGATTGCGGCCGATGACCCCCGACGGAACGCCGATTGTCGGCAAAACCCCGTTCGCTAATCTTTACCTGAACACCGGCCACGGCACTCTCGGCTGGACCATGGCCTGCGGTTCGGGGCGTTTGCTGGCGGATATCATCAGCGGCCGGACGCCCGATATTCCCTACGACGATCTCTCCGTCGCGCGTTACATCGAAGGTTTCCGGCCCGGCGTCGAGCCTACCATGGCTTGAGTCGTTGCGGACCGGGGGGCTCTGTATGGTATGTACCCACTGGCCAATGGTCATGCCGGTGAAAATGTGTTAATTTTTGTCATATTATGACTAAATTTATTTTCTGCTGATGAATACTGAATACAAAAATTTCTCAAGGTTATTACATCTTACCTCCCGTGCGCTGCGGATGGCCATTGATCGCCGCCTGAAATATCTCGGCTTAAGCCAGGCGAGCTGGGTGGCGGTGGCCGCCATCGCCGGCGCGCAAACGCCCTTGTCTCAAAGCGAACTGGCGCAATTTCTTGGCGTGGAGGGGGCTACTATTGTTACCATGGTGGACCGGCTGGTGAAAACCGGCCTGGTACAGCGCGTGCCTACGCTCGCCGACCGGCGAAAAAAATTACTGGTGGTGACGGCGGACGGCAAGGCGTTATATGAAAAGGTCCGCAGCGAAGCGGATGCGCTGGGGGAAGAGATCCTGGACAAGGTGGCGGAGTCGGATTTGCAGGTGGCGATGCGCGTGCTGGCTGAAGTCTACGCCGCAACGGAATCCCTTTCCTGAGATTATTGTTCCTCGATTATCTTGATACCGATTTTATTGACCCGCTGGTCCTCTTTCTCCGCGATGGTCCACACCAGCCCTTCAGAAACGGCATTATCCCCCACTACCGGTTCGCCGCCGCCAAGCAGGCCCAGAACAAACTCGCCGAGGGTGAGATCCTGTTCATATTTTTCATCAAAGTCCAAGCCGTATATGGCCGCCACATCGGTGAGTTTTGCATCGGCTTCCAGAATGAAATCCCCAAAAAACCGCTGATCCAGCGCCACCGGCGGCGACTGGCTGAACAGCCGGCCCAGCGCGGGCAAATCACGTTCGCGGCCGATGACACACAGCACATCTCCTTCTTTAAGACGGGTATTGCCGGTGGGATGCAGCAGCACATTATCGCGAAAAAGCGCTGCGATACGGGTGTTTTTCGGCATTTTCATATCCCGCAATGCCGCGCCGACGCACCAGTTTTCACTGCCTAACTTATAAATAAACTGCTCCCAGGGGTTTTCGGGATGGATATCCATCCCGACGCGATTGATGGGGGAGGCGGTGGGGGGCACCACTACCTTGGCCAGTTTGGCGGCATAGCCCAAGGACGTACCCTGCAGCAGCAGCGAAATCAACACGATAAAGAACGCGACGTTAAAGAACAGTTTGGCGTTGTCCAGGCCCGCCATCATGGGGAAGACCGCCAGGATGATGGGAACCGCGCCACGCAGGCCGACCCAGGACAAAAAGACCCGTTCCCGGGTCGTGAAATTACGAAACGGCAACAGACCCACCAGGATGGATAGCGGCCGGGCCACCAGCATCAGCCACAGCGACAGCAGTAACGCCGGAATGGCGATAACCCATAAATCACTTGGGGTCACCAGCAGTCCCAGCACGAGGAACATGCATATCTGGCTGAGCCAAGCCATGCCGTCAAAGGTTTGCAAAATACCGTGACGGCTGCGTATCGGCCGGTTTCCCAACAAAAAACCGCACAGATAGACGGCCAGGATGCCGCTGCCCTCCAGGGCGGTGGTGAGGGCAAAGATCATGATGCCGCCGCTCACCGCCAGCAGGGGATAAAGCCCTCCCGCCAGGGAAATGCGGTTGATGGTTTGCAGCAGCAGCCAGCCGCCGCCGAGACCGAACAATACTCCCAGTCCAAATTGCTGGATGAGGTGCAGTACGAACATCCAGCTCAGATGAGTCTGCCCCTGCTGAATCATCGCAATCAGGGTAATGGTAAGAAAGACCGCCATCGGGTCATTGCTGCCGGATTCAATCTCAAGGGTTGAGCTGACGCGTTCATTGAGGCCTTTATTGCCCAGCAGCGAAAACACCGCCGCCGCATCCGTCGAACCGACGATGGCCCCTATCAATAGCCCTTCGATAAGATTGAGCTTGAACAGCCAGGCGGCGACCATGCCGGTCAAGCCGGCGGTGATGATGACCCCCACCGTGGCCAACGACAGGGCGGGCCACAGAGCCACGCGAAAAGACGTGGCGCGTGTGCGCATGCCGCCGTCCAATAAAATCACCGCCAGCGCCAGGTTACTGATCAAATAGGCCACCGGGTAATTGTCGAAGCCGATGCCGCCGATGCCGTCCACCCCCGCCAGCATGCCAATGGCGAGAAATATGACCAAGATGGGTATACCCAGACGCGAGGAGAACGAACTCAGCAATATACTGCCGCCCACCAGCAGAGAGCCGATAATAAATAAATTGATTATGGTGCCGCTATCCAATCGTCGCTCTCCTTTTTTTATAATAGTCAGTCTTTATAATAATTATCGAACCCTCTTCTTGTGAAGAGAATAGCAGGCAGATCCGCCAACACTGACACGAAACCCTGTTTTTAGCCATCAGTGGCAAAATGAGAGGGATATTGCCCTTTTTCCCGTTGAATCTGCTTTCCCGCGTCGACGTGCCATAGTTGTGGAGGGAGTAAACCTGCGTCAAGCCGCTTTCAATGCCGGCTTGAAAACCGGCTCTTTTTAACGTTATCACAAAAGTCGTTGAGGATGAAAGGGCTGCTTTTGGCCATTTAGCGTATTTCCGGCCGCATAACCCCTGAAAATCATAACCTGTTGTGCTGTAAATTATGTTTTTGTCGTGGTAAACCGTCGAAAGTGCGGGCGGTCCTCATCATTGATGGCTTCAGCCGTTCTTCAATTATGCTATTATAGAACAACGAAAATTATTAGTCTTAAAATTGACTGCCAATGAAAATAAACGGGCAATATTACGATGCGCTGATTATGAGCGAGTGGCATGACTTGATTGACATCACCGGTGCTGCCGCCCACTCGTTATTAAAGTCGCTTTCCGACGACGATATTAGTCTGCTGGTGGATGATTTTTATGCGTACATGCTGGATGACGACGACGCTCGATTGTTTCTTTCCAACCAACTGGTGAAAGATCGTTTGCATGCCACGCTATTGAATTGGATTAGACAGGTTTTAAACAGTTCCACCGCCGACCTGGCGGAACTGATTGCCCAACAGCGTAAAGTGGGGAATATCCACGCCCGCATCGGTATTCCTATTGATTTGGTGGCCCGCGGCGCCCGCAGGGTCAAACAAAGCCTTTACAGCCGGCTGCGGCGGGAAAAGATGGATCCGGCATTATGTTATGACGCCATGCGTTTTTGCTCCCTTGCCATGGATACCGCCATCGAAGTCATGACTACCGCCTATTCCCGAACCCATGAAAGCACCACCAAGGATCAGGAAAATTATCGGTTATTTTCGATCTTGGATAACGTTAACGTTGAGCGCGAACGGCAACTCGCCGCATTGCTGAATTGGGAAAACCGCTTTATCTATAATGTCGCCACCGGCTCCCCCGCCGTCGAAATTCAGGAACTGAAGGAATCGGAATTCGGATTATGGTTCCAGCATAAAGGCAGGCATGTTTTTGCCCAGGTGGATGAAGTATCGGAAATTACCGCGCTATTGGGCAGTACGGATGAATTTATCAAGACCTTTACCCCCGACATGATTGCCATAGCGGAACAACGCTATGTGTTGTTACGAACCGTGCGTAATCGGATCATGAAATTGACATCTCTCCTGTCCTCGTTATTTGAAGAGCTGGCGAAATTCGAAAATGGCAAAGATCCCCTCACGAACCTGCTGAACCGGCGTTTTATCCCCACTATCCTTCGGCGGGAAATAGCCTTGGCCATACGTACCAATACGTCCTTTGTCGTGGCCATGCTGGATATAGATTATTTCAAGAAAATAAACGATAAATACGGGCATGATGCCGGCGATGCGGCATTGAAAAATATCGCCGCGATCCTCTATGAAAGCGTACGCAGCAGCGATTATGTCTTTCGCTACGGCGGGGAGGAATTTATGCTGGTTTTTGTGGAGATAACTGAAAACCAGGCCAATCTGATCATCGATTCGATTCGCGCAAAAATCGCCGGTCGGCCGACGTATCCCACCGCCGGCGAAAAAATCGACCTGACGGTCAGCGTGGGCCTGTGCGTGTTCGACGGGCATCCGGATTATGAACGCCTGATCCGCAGAGCCGACAGCGCACTGTATGAGGCCAAGCAAAACGGCCGCAACCGTGCGGAAACTTATCATCCTAAAGGATGACATTATTTCCATTCGAGAGGTGCGCCAGGAAACAAAGTGGGAGGGGCCGATGGCAGCCGGCCATGGAGCTTGACGGGGGAAGGGACGCCGTATCCGAAATCAGCCAGAAACCGCCTGCTGTCTGGCTGATTTATGAATGTGCGGTTATCTTTCGTTTACCTGTTTGTGAAACAATTCACGGAACACCGGATAAATATCTTCCTGATCGCGAATATGCTGCATGGCAAAGTTACTGTACTTGGCTTGCAGGTCTTCATATTCGCGCCACAAGGTTTGATGCGCCCGCCGGGTTATTTCGATATAGCTATAATAACGCACCATTGGCAACAGCCTGTTAGCCAGCAGTTCATGACACAACGGGGAGTCATCCGCCCAGTTATCGCCGTCAGACGCCTGTGCGGCATAAATATTCCATTGTGCCGGGTTGTAACGATCTTTAACCACCTCCTCCATTAATTTCAACGCGCTGGAAACGATGGTGCCGCCGGTTTCCTGGGAATAAAAGAATTCATGTTCATCCACTTCCTTGGCTTGGGTGTGGTGGCGAATATAGACCACATCCACGTTTTTATAGGTCCGGCTGAGAAACAGATACAGCAGAATATAAAAGCGTTTGGCCATGTCCTTGGTGGCCTGGTCCATGGAACCCGAAACGTCCATCAAACAGAACATCACCGCCTGACTGGAAGGCTCGGCCCGGCGTTCAAAATTTTTATAGCGCAAATCAAACGTATCAATGAAAGGCACCCTGGCGATTTTTTGCCTGAGTTCCGCAATTTCCTTATGGATACGCTCCTCTTCCAACAGCTGCACAGGTTCGCTGTTGGCCAGCAGCGCCAGCTCTTCTTCCAGGGCCCGGAT
The DNA here is from genome assembly GCF_047324255.1 of Sodalis sp. RH15. Lineage (NCBI taxonomy): Bacteria > Pseudomonadati > Pseudomonadota > Gammaproteobacteria > Enterobacterales > Bruguierivoracaceae > Sodalis > Sodalis sp. RH15. The sequence continues at coordinate 3,561,349 of NZ_CP178738.1, read as the reverse complement.
GGCGCGCCGTTTACCCGCTGTCATGGCGGTACGCCGGACCAGGGAGTTTTGCAGCGACCTCACCACGCTGATATTGGCCGGAACCCCGGTAGAGGTATAGCCGGAGCGGTGGGTTTTGAACTCATTAAGCTGCTTGTGCTGGTTTTTCTGCAGATTGGGCAACGCCAAATCTTCGAACAGCAGGTCAAGGTATTCGTCTTTCGAGATCTGAAAGACGAATTCATCCTGCCCCTCGCCGTCCTGGCTGGCGTTCCCCTGTCCGCTGCCGCCACCCCCGCCTCCCGGCGGGCGCTCTATACGGTCATTCTGGACAAAGTGATCATTGCCGGGATGCACGCGGTGACGCATGCCCCCTCGTCCCTGATGGAAAAAAGGCTCATTGATGTCAGTGTTGGGAATCGATACCGATTCCCCGCTCTCTACATCGGTAACCGAACGCTTGTTGATGGCCCCGGCAATCGACTGTTTGATTTGTGACTTATAGCGGCGCAAAAAGCGTTGGCGGTTAACCATGCTTTTGTTTTTGCCGTTAAGTCGTCGGTCAATAAAGTAGGCCATATATCTCCTCCGGACGACAGCGTCTTAGCGCCGCGTTTAAGACGATTTCCTTACCCGCAGATACCATTCGCACAACAGGCGCACCTGTTTGCGGGTGTAGCCTTTCTCCATCATGCGATCCACAAAGTCGTCGTGTTTTTTCTGCTCATCTGTAGATGTTTTCGCATTAAATGAAATAACAGGCAACAACTCTTCGGTGTTTGAGAACATTTTTTTCTCAATCACGGTACGGAGCTTTTCATAACTGGTCCAATTCGGATTCCGTCCGCTATTGTTGGCGCGGGCGCGAAGGACAAAGTTAACGATTTCATTACGGAAATCTTTAGGATTGCTAATCCCGGCGGGCTTTTCAATTTTTTCCAGTTCGGCATTCAATGCTTCCCTATCGAATAATTGGCCAGTATCGGGATCGCGGTATTCTTGATCCTGAATCCAGAAGTCCGCATAAGAAACGTAGCGATCAAATATATTCTGTCCGTACTCGGAATAAGATTCCAGATAAGCGGTTTGTATCTCCTTGCCGATGAATTCGGCATATTTGGGGATAAGGTACCCTTTCAAATGTTCGAGATATTTTTCAGCAATATCTTGGGGGAACTGTTCACGCTCAATTTGCTGTTCAAGAATATAGAATAAGTGTACCGGGTTAGCGGCAACTTCGCCGTGATCAAAATTGAATACCCTGGAGAGGATTTTAAAGGCGAAACGCGTTGATAATCCGTTCATGCCTTCATCCACACCCGCGTAGTCGCGGTATTCCTGGTAGGATTTTGCTTTCGGGTCGGTATCTTTCAGGCTTTCGCCGTCATATATCCGCATTTTGGAATAAATGCTGGAGTTTTCCGGTTCCTTCAAGCGCGACAGAATCGAAAAACGCGCTAATGTCTCAAGCGTGCCGGGCGCGCAGGGTGATTCCGCCAGTTCACTGTTGCTGATAAGTTTTTCATAAATCTTGATTTCCTGCGATACCCGCAGGCAATAAGGCACCTTGACGATATAAACACGGTCGAGGAAGGCCTCATTGTTCTTATTATTGCGGAACTGTACCCATTCCGATTCATTGGAATGCGCCAGGATGATACCGTTGAACGGCAGGGCGGCAATGCCCTCGGTGCCGTTATAGTTGCCTTCCTGGGTGGCGGTCAGCAACGGATGCAGCACCTTGATGGGGGCCTTGAACATTTCCACGAATTCCATGATGCCCTGGTTGGCCCGGCACAGTGCGCCGGAATAACCGTAGGCGTCGGGATCGTTCTGGGCATGGTCTTCCAGTTTGCGGATATCCACCTTGCCCACCAGAGCGGAAATGTCCTGATTATTTTCATCGCCGGGTTCGGTTTTGGCGATGGCGATCTGCTCAAGGATAGACGGCCATACCTTTACTACCCTGAAGCGGGTGATATCGCCGCCGAAGTCGTGCAGGCGCTTGGCCGCCCAAGGCGACATGATGGTGCCGAGATAACGGTGGGGGATGCCATAATCCTTTTCCAGGATATTGGCGTCTTCCAGCGGGTTGAACAGGCAGAGCGGATGATCGTTCACCGGGCTGCGTTCGCCGTTGGCGCTCAGTATATAAATAGGCACACGCTGCATCAATGACTTCAAGCGTTCCGCCAGGGAGGATTTACCGCCCCCCACCGGGCCGAGGAGGTACAGAATCTGTTTCTTTTCTTCCAGCCCTTGAGCGGCATGTTTCAGATACGAGACAATTTGCTCAATGGCTTCCTCCATGCCGTAAAATTCTTCGAAGGCAGGGTAGCGTGCGATAACGCGGTTGGAAAATAGCCGGGAGAGAGGCGGTTCCTGAGCGGTGTCAACCATAACTGGCTCACCGATTGCCATTAAAAGCCTCTCAGCCGCATTGGCGAACGCGCTGCGATCCTGGCGGCAGATAGCCAGGAATTCCTGCAAGGTGAACTCTTCGTCCTTGGCAGCTTCGTAGCGCTGACGATACTGGTCAAATATGTTCATGGCGATGCCCGTCCTTCGTTATTAGCACAGGTTAAAAAGGAGCTAAATTGGTATTTTGCGGCTCCTGAAAAAAAAGATCCCTTCTGAGTACAGCAACCACTATGCCAACTTGTAGCCGCTTTGCCGTAACCGCTCTCAGGTAAAATCTTTCTCTAAGATAAAGTTTAGTTGGCATCTTGGAAATGTCATTTAAGTGTTAACGCTTTTTTTAAGATATATCAATGACTCAGTTGCCGAAATATCTATCAGATCCCATTGTGGCGCGGTCTGTGAGGCTGTCAACAGATTCCGTTATAGTTTATAGAAAATTAGGATATAATTTAGATGTTAATTGTTCGTTTCTGTAAATAACCGACAATGACCAAGGCTTTACTTTACACTTCTAATTTAGATTGGTTGTAGCCGTTGTGCTTTTTTACATTAAGGGAAACTGACATCGTGAAAAGTAACACGTTTAAAATAGGGGCTATAGCCGCTGCGGTGGCGCTCTATGTGCCGACTGCCTTAGCCGGCACGTGGTCTTTGGGCGCTTCGGCGCTCTATTCTACCTCTCCGTATAAAGGGGAAGATGGAAAAATCTTTCCCTTTCCTCTTATCAATTACGACGGCGACAGCGTCTACCTGCAAGGGCTCAGCGCCGGTTATTACCTGTGGAAAGATCAACAAAATCAATTATCATTAGCCGTAGCCTATTCCCCCTTCCGTTTCAAGCCTGGCGATGACGATTACGGCTATATGAAACAGCTGGATAAACGCCGTTCCACCGCTATGGCCGGATTACGCTACCGATTCAACGCCAGTTGGGGAATTATCCGCACCGAATACCTCGGTGATATCCTTAATGAAAGCAATGGCTTTACCGCTGATTTAGCCTATCTTTACCCGTTTACCTTTGACAGGCTGACGCTCTTGCCGGGTATTGGAGCTGCCTGGGCCAGCGGCAAGCAAAACGATTATTACTTCGGCGTCAGCCCGCATGAGTCCCGGCGCAGCGGCTTAAACGAATACCAGGCCGATGACGGCTGGTCCCCTTACCTGGAAATGACTGCTGTCTACGCCTTGACTGATAGCTGGCGCGCCTCGCTGGTGGCCCGGTATGCGCGCTTGAATGGCGAAGTTAAAGATAGTCCGATGGTAAACGCCAATTCCACAACCACAGTGGGGGTCGGATTGACCTATCGCTTCTAATATAGTGCAGACCTTGCACCATTATAAAGCGTTTAAAGTTTATTGCATCAAAATAGTGCGATTACCGTGATTCATGAGAACAGGAGGGCCTATAACCATGAAACAGGTGATTTTTCCCGACGGATATTCCGTGCCCGCCATTGGCCAAGGCACGTGGTATATGGGGGAACGGTCCGGCAATATGGCGCAGGAAGCGCGCGCGATACAATTTGGTCTCGATCATGGACTGACATTAATTGATACCGCCGAGATGTATGCCGACGGCGGGGCGGAGAGAGTAGTGGCCCAAGCCATTCGCGGCAGGCGGGACGAGGTCTTTCTGGTGTCCAAGGTCTACCCGCAGAACGCCGGGGGGCAGAAAGCCGTCACCGCCTGTGAAAACAGCCTGCGCCGCCTGCAAACCGATGTTATCGATCTTTATTTATTGCACTGGCGAGGGAATATACCCCTGGCCGATACCATAACCGCCATGGAACATTTACAGCAGGCGGGAAAAATCAAACGATGGGGTGTCTCCAACCTGGATTTGTCGGATATGCGGGAACTGTGGTCGTTGCCTGGCGGAACCGCCTGCATGACCGATCAGGTTTTATACCACCTCGCTTCCCGGGGCATCGAATATGACCTGCTGCCCTGGTGTCAGCAAAAGTCACTGCCGGTAATGGCCTATTGCCCCCTGGCGCAGGCCGGGAAACTGCGTAACGGTCTAATGGATAGCCCGGCGGTATTGTCCGTTGCCCAGGAACTGGAGGTAACGGTTGCACAGGTATTGCTGGCATGGGTGATACGTCAACCCGGAGTGATTGCCATACCCAAAGCCGGCAGCGAGGCCCACGTTCAGGAAAATGCCGGGGCGCTGGGCATAGAATTAAGCCCCCGCCAGCTACAGGCGCTGGATGAAGCTTTTCCGGCGCCCAAGCGAAAAACACATCTCGATATCGTTTGATCCTCTGTCGCGCCAGCTCCTGCGCGCCGCGGGCGTCACCATCGACCTCAATCCGCCGCGCGGTCCCGCGCGGCGCTGACGCTTTGTTCCTGCCCTTTGATGAAATATTTAATTAACGGAAAATCAAACGCAACTTACAGCATTAAACGCTAAGGTAACAGGATAAGAACTGGGTGCCGAACAAGGATGAAAAACGGTGAGATATGCTTTCAATTTTGAACGGTCTGTCCTCTTACAGTCCCCGTACCGTCCAGCTTCCATCGGGTATTCCTTCTTGGGATACCGAAGCGTACGCAAGAGCGATGGCAAGGCGCTATCCAAAAGATGAAGTACTTGATCTGCAGGCGCGCAATCCCTCGGACCTGCGGCGTCAATTGGATCTCATTGCACGGGGAGAAGAGCGGATCATCGCTTCTCTCGCCCTCTATGATAAATTTTTTTTACCTGCGGAGCCGGTAATAGAAACCTGGGTGAAAGAGCCGTTAATGGAAATATACCGGCTCAGCCGGACGTTTCGGCGGCTTTTTAATCATTGGAAAGTTGTTCTGGAGAAGGGGGGCGCCCCCGAGCGCTGGCAATTATTGCTTCAAGAAGGCATTACGCCCTCATTTCAGGGCCGGCCAAAGGCGGAGTTCGTCTTTATGCGGGGCGGTAGCGGACGCCAGCAAACATGTTATCCGGTTAAAGGGCTCGATGTGTCCAATGCGCTGCAGATCCTGCTGTCTCAAATGGTCTGGGCGCTCCTGCAAAATTTCAACGCCAACGAGGTTGAGTGCTGGGCCGGCGCGGCGGAATATACTAACCTGATCATGCGGGAAACGGCATGGCCCTTCCCCTCTCTGATGCGTTATATGCCATTGCTGGTGGTCTCGCATTGTATCTCCCCCGCTGCCAGTGTTGAAACTCCGCCGGCGGTCACGTTCTCGACTAAATTGTATTCGAAGGATCATTTCGGTAAAAGGGACATCACAAACAAAGTCCTGCGTTGGAGCGCTCTAACGGGAAAGGGTGCTTTGCCACGGGGTGAAATGGCCCGCTTCGCCAAAGACGAGGGAGTGGCTTACCGGGAGCTGAGTCGGTACATCGGGGCAACCGGACGGCTGACGAATCGTGGCAACAGGCTGATGGCGCAGGCCGCCGCCCCAATGGATGAAAAACTGTTGGCGTCAAACGTACGTGCCTGGGCGGGTATGTCCGAAGAGCTGCGCTGGGCCTCCGGCGGACAGAAAGGGTATGTCAAAACACGAGGCCTGACCCTTTATCGCTGGCGGCATTATGTAGACAAAAACGGGAACCTGACAAAACGGGGACACCTATTGTTGGCGCGGGCGGCGGGGTAATTCAGCCATGAAGCGCAGCCTGGTTGCAATGATTATTTCCCACTGCAACCAGTGCCTTATTCAGATTGGCGACAGCGTGACGACAGATCCTGCACTACGCTTTCCAACGCCATGCCGTCCTGCCATTATGCCTTGCGCAGGCTGATCACCGTGGACAAACGGGCCGGGGCGGAGGCGGTGGCCGTCAGCGGGTCGTTAACGCGCGCGGTCTCGACGCAGACATAGGTTTTATAACCTTCATCGGTAATATCGCCTATTTGCTTCGCTAACGCGGCGCCGGGATTCCAGGCCACCACGTCGCTGTGATTGTGGTGGTGAATCACAATAATCCGTTTAAGCAGCGGATCGTGGATCTGGCTAACCGATTCAGGATGGGTATAAACCCGGTCCACTTCTTCCCCGCTGAACCCCAGCTCGCCTTTTTGCTGCGCGGTGATGCCGTCTTTGACTTTATCTATATAGCTATCGCCTAAGCCGCTGATTTTGACCTGGGTAATGTCGCCGATATTGAAATAGCTGTGCAGGGCAGTGGTGTTTTGGAAATCCCCCTGAGCTTCAAGTTCGACGCTACAGGTCTTGCCAAGGACATATTTTGCCGTCAGGGTAAAGGGTTTCGGCCAATACTGTTCGGTGGCGGTGCTGTCATGCAGCGTCAGGGTTAACGTGACCTGACCCTCGTCTTCGTGATGTTCGCTTAGCTGCCAGGGCAAAATACGCGCAAAGCCGTGATTCGGGCTGGCTACTTTGCCAAACCAGGGCCAGCAGATAGGAATGCCGCCGCGAATGGCCACGCCGTCTTTGAACGCACTGGCTTCGCTCAGCCATAAAACCGCTTCCTCGCCGGCGGGTTGCCAGGCGATAAGATGTGCGCCCTGTAACGTGACCGCCGCCCGAACCAGGGGATGATCGATAACGATGACCGGCAGTTGATCCAATTGGCGCAGGCTGACCGATGAAGAAAGCTGTTCTTTAACGGGTAACGCAAAAAGAGTGTCGTACATTTTCGGGCCCTATTGAAATGAGGAAACGGATCAAATAAAAAGGGCGACATCGCTGTCGCCCCCTACATATTTGCTATCGGCAATTATTTCTTGGCGATATGGGAAATCAGATCCAGCACTTTATTGGAGTAACCGGTTTCGTTATCGTACCAGGATATCAGTTTGACAAAGTTCTTGTTCAAAGCAATACCGGCTTTGGCATCAAATACGGAAGTCAGTTTTTCACCGTTGAAATCGGTAGAGACGACGTCATCGGTAGTATAGCCCAGGATGCCTTTCAGTTCGCCTTCGGACGCTTCTTTCATCGCGGCGCAGATTTCTTCATAAGTTGCGCTTTTTTCGATGCGAGCGGTCAAATCCACTACGGACACGTTCGGCGTCGGAACACGGAATGACATACCGGTCAGTTTACCGTTCAGCTCAGGGATAACTTTACCCACTGCTTTAGCCGCGCCGGTAGAGGACGGAATAATGTTCTGGGATGCGCCGCGGCCGCCGCGCCAGTCTTTGTGGGACGGGCCGTCAACGGTTTTCTGGGTAGCGGTGGTGGCATGGACCGTAGTCATCAGGGCTTCGACGATGCCGAATTTGTCGTTCAGCACTTTAGCCAGCGGGGCCAGGCAGTTGGTAGTACATGAGGCGTTGGAAACGATATCCTGGCCGTCATAGGACTTGTGGTTGACGCCCATGACGAACATCGGGGTATTGTCCTTGGAAGGACCAGTCAACACCACTTTCTTTGCGCCGGCGGTGATATGCTTGCGAGCGGTTTCGTCGGTGAGGAAGATACCGGTGGCTTCTGCGACTACGTCGACGCCGATTTCGCCCCATTTCAGGTTAGCCGGATCTTTCTCTGCGGTAACACGGATAGTTTTACCGTTAACAACCAGATGGCCATTCTGGACTTCCACGGTGCCGTTGAAACGGCCGTGGGTTGAATCATACTTCAGCATGTAAGCCATGTAGTCAGCATCTAACAGGTCGTTGATTCCGACGATTTCCACATCGTCACGTTCCTGCGCAGCACGGAAAACAATGCGGCCGATACGGCCAAAACCGTTGATACCTACTTTGATAGTCATATATTCCACCAGCTATTTGTTAGTGAATAAAAGGTTGCTTGTAAATTTACAAAAACCTCACGCAGCGTCAAGCGGAATCGTGTCAATAGTTGCTACAAATCAAACCCGACAATACCATTCGAACGTTAATCGTTCGTTCCGCTGCCTGCTCAGCTACGAATAATATGAGGTCGTTCGACCTCAATTAAAACTGCACCTGGCAGTTAAATGTGATGTTCATCACACTTACCGCTCACGTTGTTTCTCGTTCCCTAGTTTAAGCTAAAAATGTCTCCGATGTTGTTAATTATTTGTTATAATGAGCCGGTTTTGACCTGCTCTATTCCATTAACCGTCCGGGAATCGCACTTATGGCTAACGACGAATCGATACGACCGCCTACGGACTCATTGACCGAAATGCAGCGGTATGTCACGCAGCAGCGGGGCACCGAGCCGCCCTACAGCGGTAAATTACTGGAGAACAAGCGGACCGGGCAGTACCATTGCCTGGTGTGCAATGCGCCGCTGTTTTATTCTGCAAGCAAATATGACTCCGGCTGCGGCTGGCCGAGTTTTTATGAGCCGGTAAGCGATACCGCCATCCGCTATCTGGATGACGACTCCCACGGCATGCACCGGGTAGAGATCCGTTGCGGCGCCTGCGATGCCCATTTGGGACATGTTTTCCCTGACGGACCGCAGCCTACCGGTGCCCGCTTTTGCGTGAATTCCGCCTCCCTGCGTTTCAAAGACCAGGACAATGGCGAAGAGATCAGCGGCTGACACTCTGTCATGTTTATCGCTTTAACGATTCAGCTAATTATTCATGTTGCAGATATTCCCCTAAGGAGAAATTCATGGATGTCGACGCGCTAATGGCAACCCTGACCCCGGAAATCTACCAGAGGCTGTTGACGGCGGTGGAGTTGGGAAAATGGCCTGACGGCGTTCGCCTTACCGAAGAACAAAAAGAGCATTGCCTGCAAATAGTCATGCTTTGGCAGGCCAGAAACAATCACCGGCCGGAGCATATGAGCATCGGTACCGACGGCAGCATTGTAATGAAAAGCAAGCGGGAACTGCTGGCGGAATTCACCGGCGAGCCGCCGGAGATTTTTCGAGCCAAGCCGGATTAATGAGGCGCGGGCCTGCTTTTGTATCGGTTCAAGCCGGATAAACGCGGTTAGGGCATGCCTGCATAGATAGCGATTCGGCGCGGGCAGGGACGGGTATCGCGGCGATCCGGCACCGCAGATGTCTACCACCCGGCCTTCAGCATCCGGCGGTGAACTCTGCCAGGGTGATAAGTCCCGCTCCGAGGCGCTGCATCTCTTCCAATGCCCTGGCGCTGTCGCCGGGATGAAGGTCCACGCCCCTGCAGCCGTCTAAGATAACATCCACGGCGTAGCCCAGCGAGAGGGCGTCCAGCACGGTATAATTCACGCAATAATCCGTCGCCAGGCCCATGATGGAGAGGCTATGGATTCCTTGGGCCTGCAGATAGGCGTGTAGCTCGGTTTGGGCTCGATGACCGTTATCGTAAAAAGCGCTGTAGCTGTCGATGCCGGCCTGACGGCCTTTATAGATGCGGCGGCGGATGCCTTCTGCATCCAGTTCGGGATGCAACTGCGCCCCGGTGGTATCCTGTACGCAATGCACCGGCCACCATACCTGGGACAGACCATCCAGCAGCCCGATTTCACCCACCCGTCCGCCGGAGTTCACGGCAAAGCTGCCGTGATTTGAGGGATGCCAGTCCAGTGATGCCACGACCGGTATGTCTTCCCGGCGGCAGAACGCTATGGCTCGATTCGCCACCGCAATGACTTTATCGCCATCGGTAACCGCCAGAGCGCCGCCCGGGCAAAAGTCATTTTGCAAATCAATCAGCAGCAAAGCCTGTTTCATGCTGTTTCTCCGCTTATATCATCGCCGGTCAGCTCGCCGCGCAAATCCTGTTGCATGATGTGCCGTATCTCATCGGCCGGGAGCGATTGGCTGAGCAAATAGTGCAGTTTGGTCAGCGCCGCTTCAACCGTCATATCGAAGCCGCTGATAACGCCCGATCGCGCCAGAGCGTTGCCGGTGGCATAGCCGCCCATATTCACCCGGCCGGAGAAGCACTGGGTGAGATTCACCACGACGCTGCCGCGCGCTACCGCCTGCCGCAGCTCATCCAGCAACGCCGGATGCTGTGGCGCGTTGCCGACGCCATAGGATCGCAGAATCAATGCTTTTACCGGCTGTCGCAGGAAATTGCCCACCACATCGGCGGAAATGCCCGGATAGAGCGTCACCACACCCACCGGCTGGGGGGTGATGGGATGAAGAATCAGTTCGGCGCCGGGGCGGTGGGGCAGCGGCGGCGCCACGGGACGAATATGGATACCCGCTTCCAACAGCGGCGGCAGGTTGGGGGAGGCGAAGGCGTCAAAACCATCCGCATGGGCTTTGGTGGTACGGTTGCCGCGAAACAGCTTGTTGTTGAAAAACAGGCTGACCTCGTTTACCGGATAATGGGCCGCCAGGTATAGCGCGTTGAGCAAATTGGTCTGGCCGTCTGAGCGCAGCGCCTCCAGGGGGATCTGGGATCCGGTGACAATGACCGGCTTGGCCAGGTTTTCCAGCATAAACGACAGCGCCGAGGCGGTGAAGGCCATGGTGTCGGTGCCGTGCAGGATGACAAAACCGTCATAGTTCTCATAGTGTTCCGCCACGTCCTGGGCGATATGCTGCCAGTCGTTTGGCGTCATATCGGAGGAATCAATCAGCGGGGCGTATTCATGAACGGTAAAATCGGGCATTTCCGGGCGATAGAATTCCGGCATCAACGCCAACTGGCGCTGCAAATGGCCCGATACCGGTATATAGCCGTTATCAGAGCGCTGCATGCCGATGGTACCGCCGGTATAGGCGACATAAATGGATTTTTTTTGCATGGGGAAAGGCACGGCCTCTCACGGGGCGATATACCCGTCATCTTTCACCTTGCAGGTGCGTTGGCTTACCTGCAAGGTGAATTATTTAGTGTATAGCCTCAATTATACGGCCACGGAGCAATAACACCAGCCCCATGGCCTAGGGTGCCGGCGGCATTGACGGGCCGCCGGCGATGACCGCTTATTGAATGTCGCCGCAAGACAGGCAATAGGCATAACGGTTTTGCGGATCGTTCAGGTTGGTGAGCAAACCCGGCTGGGCGGAAAACAGTGCGGCTATCTGGCCGGACGGCGCGGGCAGCCAGGCCTGGATGGTCGCCGGGAGACGGGCGTAAATCGAAGCGCTGGTTTGCGATAACACCAAGTCAATAAGGCTGGGCTCTTCGATATACCAATTGAGGTGATATTGCTTCAATTTGGCCAATTCGGCGGCTTTCGCCACGGCATCGTCGAAATCCCCCAGTTGATCCACCAGTCCGTTGGTTTTGGCATCGCTACCGATCCAGACATGCCCTTGGGCGATTTTGTCCACCTCTTCCGGCGTCTTGTTGCGGGCTTTACCCACCAGGGTGATAAAGTTTTTATAACCGTTCTCGATGTTCAGCTGCATCATTTGTGAGAACTCCGGCGGAAGGGCTTTGGTAACTGACAAATCCGCCAACGGCGAGGTGGACACCCCGTCGGTATGCACGCCGATGCTGCCCAGCGTATCTTCGAAGGTATTGATGACGCCGAAAATACCAATGGAGCCGGTAAGCGTGCTGGGGGCGGCAATGATGTAATTGGCCGGGGTGGAAATCCAATACCCCCCCGAAGCGGCCATGCCGCCCATGGACACCACAACCGGCTTGCCGGATTCACGGGCCGCTTCCAGTTCCGAACGTATCAGTTCCGAGGCGCTGACGCTGCCGCCGGGGCTGTTGATGCGAAATACAATAGCCTTGATGTGTGGATCGAGCCGGGCATCGCGAATCTGACCGGCGGTGGTATCGCCGCCTACCGACCCGGGGGTTTCCGGTCCGTCGATAATGGCGCCGTCGGCAAAAATAACCGCGATCTGTTCGCCTTTTTCCGATGGCTTCTGCATCTGATAATCATACATGCTGACGGCATTTATGGCCTTTTTCTGCTTGTTCCATCCGAAGGTCTTGGTTAGCTCGGTTTCGATGGCATAACGGGACGCCACGGTATCCACCCATTTATTGTGCAGGGCAAACTGGGCGGTATCCCCGTCGACGGCTTTCAGATCCGCCAGCATCGCCGGCGCGCCGGGGAACAGCTGCTGTGGCGTAATCTGCCGGTTGGCGGCGACGGTATCGAGATAATGCGCCCATATCTGGCCCAGCCAACGGCTATCCGCATCTCGGGCCGCCGGCGACATGTCGTCGCGCAGGAAAGGTTCCACCGCTGATTTATAGGTGCCCACGCGGAAAATATGCGTGTTAACCTTTAATTTATCCAGCAGGCTTTTGTAGTAGAGATTATTGGTGGCCAGTCCGTGTAGATCCACCGCGCCCTGCGGCGTCAGATAGATTTTATTGGCGAAACTGGCCAAAAAGTATTGTGACTGATTGTAGCTGTCCCCCACGGCAAAAATGGGCTTGCCGCTGTCGCGGAACTCACGCAGCGCCTTGCCGATATATTGCAGCGAGGTGGGGTCCGCCCCGGCGAAATCCTTCAAGGAAAGCACCAGGCCGGTAATGTTCTGATCTTCTTTGGCCGCCCGCAGCAGATTCACCAGATCAAACAGGGAATTCTCTTGCAAACGGTTACTGGAAGCGCCTAATAGTTCACGGCCAATCTGGCGGAATTTATTGTTCATCGAGGGTTTTTCAACCACCACGCCGGTGAGATCCACCAGCAGCGCGCCTTTGCCCGGTTCCGGCGCGGATCGGTGCACCTGCAGGTAGATACCGACGCAGATGACGATGATAAAAATCAGAAAAAGGTTAAGGATAAATTCGCGGATAAAATTCAACAAACGCCAGGCCCAACGAAACGGGCTGGATATTATTCGCCACAATGTGCGCATGTGCTCTCCATAAAACAACCTAGTGCAGGATTCGTATTGTAAAATTTAACCATGGCGCCGGCGATCAACGCGTGAACGGGTCATTATTCGCTCATAATGGCGATATCGGTTCATTGTCAGGTATCCTAAAGATCCGCCCGCTAAATGTCAGCATGAAAAAAGATAAAAATTCGGTTTAAAAGCGTCATGCTGTTACCGTCGGCGGCCGTATGTTAACGTTATAAGCATGAATAACATCGGGAGTAAGTAATGGATGCATTAGAACTTTTGCTAAATCGCCGTTCCGCATCTCGGCTGGCTGAACCTGCCCCCGCAGGCACCGTACTGGATAATATCATCCGTGCCGGTATGCGTGCGCCGGATCATGGCACATTGCAGCCCTGGCGTTTTGTCATTATCGAAGGCGAAGGCCGCACGCGGCTGAGCGAACTGCTGTATCAGTCCGCCCTAGGCGCGAAAATGGATGAAAAGGGCGTCGAAAAAGCCAGGCAAGCGCCTTTCAGGGCCCCGCTGATTATAGCGGTTTTGGCCTGGTGCGATACCCAAACCAAGGTCCCCCGCTGGGAACAGGTGGTCTCCGCCGGCTGCGCGGTGCAAGCGATGCAGATGGCGGCATTAGCCCAGGGCTTCAACGGTATCTGGCGCACCGGCCTATGGGCGACCCAGCCGGATGTTAAAGCGGCTTTCGGCTGTCGCGAGCAGGATGAAATCGTCGGATTTCTTTATCTAGGCACGCCGCAGCTGAAGGCATCCACCACCATATTACCTCCTGAAACCGAGCCTTTTGTCCGTCATTTCTGACCCGGAGAGCGTAAAATTTTCAGTAACAATTTCTTTCCAGGGTGAGAAATGCAGCTTTTTATCGCTGAAAAACCAAGTTTGGCGCGGGCCATCGCCGACGTGCTGCCGCAGCCCCATCGCCGGGGCGACGGGTTCATCGCCTGCGGCCAGGATCATATGGTGACCTGGTGTATCGGACATTTGCTGGAACAGGCCCAGCCCGACGCCTATGACGGACGCTATGCCCGCTGGTCCCTGGCGGATTTGCCCATTGTGCCGGACAAATGGCAGCTACAGCCCCGTCCCTCGGTATTGAAACAGTTGAATGTGGTCAAACGGCTGCTGGCCGGGGCGTCGGAAGTCATTCATGCCGGCGACCCCGATCGCGAAGGGCAATTGCTGGTGGATGAGGTGCTGGATTATCTGGCGCTGGACGATGAAAAGCGCCGTAACGCCAAACGTTGCCTGGTGAACGATCTTAATCCGGCGGCGGTAAGCAAAGCGGTAAGCCGCCTGCGGGAAAACCGGGAATTTGTGCCGTTATGCGTATCGGCCCTGGCGCGCGCCAGGGCCGACTGGTTGTACGGTATCAATATGACCCGCGCCTATACTCTGCTGGGCCGCAACGCCGGCTACCAGGGAGTGCTGTCCGTCGGACGGGTACAAACGCCGGTACTGGGGCTGGTGGTCCGCCGCGATGAGGAAATCGAAAATTTTGTGCCGAAGACCTTTTTTGAAGTCAAAGCACATATTGTGACACCGTCACAGGAACGGTTCATCGCGCTCTGGGTGCCGAGTGAAGCCTGCGAATCCTATCAGGACGAGGAGGGGCGGCTGCTCCACCGGCCGCTGGCGGATCATGTGGTATCCCGCATTGCCGGACAACCGGCCGTCGTTACGCTCTTTGCGGATAAACGGGAGTCAGAAACGCCCCCGCTGCCGTTTTCCCTGTCTGTGTTGCAAATCGAAGCGGCAAAACGCCACGGCATGAGCGCACAGCAGGTATTGGATGTGTGCCAGCGGCTCTATGAAACCCACAAATTGATTACCTATCCCCGCTCCGATTGCCGCTATCTGCCGGAAGAGCATTTTTCCGGCCGGCAGGGGGTGCTGAACGCTATCAATGCGCATATGCCGGAGCTGATGGCCCAGGCGACATTGGATACGACGCAAAAAAACCGCTGTTGGGATGATAAAAAGGTGGATGCGCACCATGGCATCATCCCCACCGCGCGCAGTGGCAAAATCGCTCTGAGCGACGATGAGAAAAAAATCTACGCACTGGTCTGCCGTCAATACCTTATGCAGTTTTGCGCCGATGCGGTATTTCGGCGCTGTATCATTAACCTGGACATCGCCGGCGGCAAGTTTGTGGCTAAATCCCGTTTTCTGGCGGATGCCGGTTGGCGTACCCTGCTCGGGGCAAAAGAGCGCGATGAGGAGAACGACGGTACGCCGCTGCCGGTGGTGAAAAAAGGCGATGAATTGTTATGCGAGTCGGGAGAGGTGGTGTCTAGGGAAACGCAGCCGCCCAGGCCCTTCAATGACGCGACTTTATTGTCCGCTATGACCGGTATCGCCCGGTTCGTGCAGGATAAGGAATTGAAGAAAATCCTGCGGGCCACCGATGGGCTGGGTACCGAAGCCACCCGGGCCGGTATCATCGAATTATTGTTCAAGCGGGGATTTTTATATAAAAAGGGCCGTAACATCCTGTCCAGCGAAAGCGGCCGCGGCCTGATTCATGCCTTGCCGGAGAGCGCGGCCAGTCCGGATATGACTGCGCAATGGGAGTCGACCTTAACCAAGATCAGTGAGAAACAGTGCCGCTATCAGGATTTTATGGTGCCGCTGACAGAGACGCTGCGCGGATTGATCCATCAGGTGCGGCAACAGCCGCCGCCCCCGTCGCTGCGCGGGTTACCGGCGACCTCGCCGGCCGGCAAGGACGCCAAGCCCAGGCGGCGGACGCGAAAATCCGGTAAGGGAGCAGCGGAGTAAGTGAAGTATCGGCCTTTGCCAAGGCATATGAGTCATCGTCCATGGGGTCAATTCAGTGAAATTCACTGTGACAGTGTAACGTCAATATGCTGGGAAATCCCTACAGACCCGGCTTATCCCGCCGGTCATCACGCCTGGCCGGCAAAATCCTGCCCTCGTGCTCAATTATCGCGGCCACCACGTTCAGCACCCGCTGATTGGGTCCTGTCACAGGGCAAAATCCACCCAGACAGGCGCATGATCCGAGGGTTTTTCCATGGCGCGTATATCGTAATCAATGCCGGTGGCGAGGCAGGTTTGCGCCAGCGGTATCGAAGCCAGCAGCAGGTCGATGCGCAGACCGCGATTTTCATCAAAACCACGGGAGCGATAGTCGAACCAGGAGAAGCGATCGCGACAGTCCGGGTTGCGGCTGCGGAAGGTATCCACCATGCCCCAATCCAGCAGCCGCGCCATCCACTCCCGCTCTTCCGGCAGGAAAGAGCATTTGCCGGTGCGCAGCCAGCGCTTGCGGCTCTCTTCGCCGATGCCGATATCCAGGTCGGTGGGGCTGATGTTCATATCCCCCATCACCAGGAGCAGTGAATCCCCATGGTGATTCTGCTGGATATAGTCCTGCAAATCCTGGTAAAAACGGGCTTTGGCGGGGAATTTGACCGGATGATCGCGGCTTTCCCCTTGTGGAAAGTAGCCGTTCACCACGGTGAGTATGCCTTTTTCGGTCACGAAGTCGGCCATGATAATGCGCCGCTGCGCGTCGGCATCATCACCGGCAAAACCTCGGCGAATGGCCAGCGGCTGCTCCCGGCATAACAGTGCCACGCCATAATGGCCTTTTTGTCCATGGTAGAACACGTGATAGCCATGTTGCGCCACCTCTTCCAGAGGAAACATATCGTCATGGACCTTGGTTTCCTGCAGGCCGATCACATCAGGCCGATGCTGCTCAATGATCGCGCTTAACTGATGGGGTCTGGCACGCAGTCCATTGATATTAAAGGAGACAAACTTCATTTTTTGCGCCATATCGGGGGATTTCAATGATGGTAGCAGAAAAGCGGCGCCATTCAAACGGCCGGCGCGGACGCGACGTTGTCTCGCGTTGCTCGACTCGAACCTTGGTCGAAGGTTCTCATCCATCCCCCAATGGGGAATATGGCGTGTTCGGAGTAGACGGGTTTATCGGACACATTCTTTAGATGGTGGTGGGGGAAGGATTACTCGTCACTTCGTTCCTCGCCCTTCGGGCCGTCGCGCGAGCGCGACGTTGTCTCGCGTTGCTCGACTCGAACCTTGGTCGAAGGTTCTCATCCGTCCCCCAATGGGGAATATGCTGTGTACGGAGTAGACGGGTTTGTTGGAGATATTCTTTAGATGGTGGTGGGGGAAGGATTCGAACCTTCGAAGTCAGTGACGGCAGATTTACAGTCTGCTCCCTTTGGCCGCTCGGGAACCCCACCAGGCCTTGAAACAAATAACGCATCAAGCGGGGCGCATCATATCAAATGAAACGCCGCTGTAAAGAAAAAATAACCGGGAAATTATTCACTTGCCGATTTTTTCGACACGAACCGGAGAAATTCCCTGTTAAGCTGCTTTTTTGACGGCAAACCGGCCGTAAAGGCGGCGGCCGGGCCGTCAATTCATTTAAAAAATAATGGTCCGATTGCCGTAGACAAAGACCCTTTGCGCCAATACGCGGTATAACGCGCGGCTCAAGACATTTTTTTCCACATCCCGCCCGGCGCGCATCATATCTTCCGCGGTGTAGGTATGATCGACATTGATCACGTCCTGGCAGATAATCGGGCCTTCGTCGAGATTATCATTCACGTAATGGGCCGTGGCGCCGATGATTTTAACGCCCCGCTCATAAGCCTGCTGATAGGGGCGTGCGCCGATAAAAGCCGGTAAGAATGAATGGTGGATATTGATTACCCGATTAGGGTAATGACGCACGAAATGCGGTGTCAGAACACGCATGTATTTTGCCAGCACGACATAATCCGGCGCGTAGGCGTCGATTTGCGCCATCATGCGCGCGTCATGCTCTTCGCGGTTAAAACCGTCGTGGCTCACCAGATGGAACGGAATATCGAAACGTTCAACCAGCGTGCGCAGGGTATCGTGATTGCCGATAACCGCGGCGATGTCCATGTCCAGTCCGCCGTAGGCGCTTTTCATCAGCAAATCACCCAGGCAATGCGCTTCCTTGGTGACCAGAACGACTATCCTGCGACGTCCGGCGGGATTGAGTTCCCGTATTGTGCCTTCCGGCAAGACCCGGTCCAAATCGTTCAGCAAGCGCTCATCGTCAAACCGGCCTTCCAATTCGGTGCGCATGAAAAAGCGTTCGCTGCGATGATCAACGTACTCGTCGTTTTGCACGATATTCAATTGATGATTAAAGCAAATGCTGGTGATTTGAGCTATCAGGCCCTTGGCATCCGGGCAAATGGTACGTAATATTTTTCTCTGGATTATTTGCGACTGCATTGACGTGCCAATCCTATACAAACTCATGGAATCCGTTTTAACAAGCGGTCGGATAAAATCCCACCGGGTTATTGCCCGCAACACTTTTTGTATTTTTTACCCGAGCCGCAAGGGCAAGGGGCATTCCTCAGGGGCTGCTGATGTATGCCGTCAATATAATACCAGCGTTCGTTCAATTGAACAAAGCGTGACCGTTCATGAATAAAACCGGGCCGCCGGTTGTGCCGGTCATAAAAAAGGGCGATAAATTCCACATAGGATTCATGGCCGTTTTTACCGGCACGTTCATCTTTAATGGTTAATCCCTTCCACTCTGTGAGGGGAAAATTCGCCGCGATATCGTCTCGCCATTGTTCAGCGCGGCAATCGGGATGCCAGGTTGAGATTAAATAATCAAGATTGTGTAATACATAAGCGGTATAACGGGAGCGCATTAACTGCACCGGCTTAAGCGGAAAGCGGTAACCGTTGATGAACGGCTTGCAGCATTCATCGAAAAGTAAACCGCTGCCGCAGTGACATAAATCTTCCACAAAACTCCCTGGTGATAACGATAGAAATCAGAGGATAATAGACTTTACCCTATGCTTGTATCCCAGTCATCGGCCATCCCGTGCCAACGAGCGTAAATGTTGATTTTGATCATTGCAAAATACGATGCCGT
Organism: Sodalis sp. RH15; assembly: GCF_047324255.1. Lineage (NCBI taxonomy): Bacteria > Pseudomonadati > Pseudomonadota > Gammaproteobacteria > Enterobacterales > Bruguierivoracaceae > Sodalis > Sodalis sp. RH15. The sequence goes on along the minus strand of NZ_CP178738.1, from coordinate 3,542,370 downwards.
TGTTTTTCCAAACTCCAACTATTTCAAAGGAATGGTAGATTGTCCTTGTCAATGGGGGCGGGAACGGACATCATTTTGCCCGGATAAGATGCATTTTTACCTAATGGCTACTACGCTCCTTACTTAGGCAAGAACGTTTTTTTGCTAAGGTTAGGGTTATCCGACCGGTTGAGAGTAAGGGGTATCAGGACAAAAAAGGACCCTGTGTACGGTTGACAAGTGATTGATTGAATAATGAGTGACAGACTAATCAGCCCCTGACATTTCTTATAAGTAAAAGTGGTGAGACTGAGCCACTATTAAGCTGATTGAAATAAGGGGTCTTTGATGGTAAAGCCATTACAAAACAAACAAATATTAGTGATTGAGGACGAGGCGGTATTCAGATCCGTGCTGGCTCAATTTCTGCAATCGATGGGTGCCGAAGTCCATGAAGCGTCTCATGGCAGGGAAGCGTTGGATATGCTGCCCTCCACGCGTCCCGATCTGGTGATTTGCGACCTGGAAATGCCTGAAATGAACGGGCTGACTTTTGTAGAGCGTTTTCGTGCGTTTGATGCCGCCACTCCGGTGCTGGTGGTATCCGGTACCGATCAGATGACCGATATTGCCAAGGTACTGCGCCTGGGCGTGCAAGACGTTTTGCTCAAGCCCCTTGACGATTTTGGCCGCTTACGGGAAACCGTGCTTGGCTGTCTTTATCCCGACATGTTTACTTCGCAAGTGGATGAAGAAGAACAATTATTCCAGGATTGGGATGCACTGAGCCAACATCCCGGCGCCGCCGCCAAACTACTGAAACAGCTACAGCCGCCGGTACAGCAGAATATTGCCCGTTGCCGGGTTAATTATCGCCAGTTGACCATGGCTGAACAGCCGGGGCTGGTACTGGATATCGCCGCATTGTCCGAGCACGATTTAGCCTTTTATTGCCTGGATGTCACCCGGGCGGAAGAAAAAGGCGTATTGGCGGCCCTACTGCTCCGGGCCTTGTTTAACGGATTGTTGCAGGCGCATATTGCCAACCGTTCGCACCGGTTGCCGGAGCTCTCCACCTTGCTAAGACAGGTAAATCAGCTGTTGCGCAAGGCCAATCTGGACGGACAGTTCCCATTGCTGGTGGGGTATTATCACCGCGGACTCAATAAGTTGATTTTAGTGTCGGCTGGCCTGAACGCTACGCTTACCGCCAATGATCATCAAATCGAACTCAATAGCGGCGTCCCTCTGGGCACAATGAACAATGCCTATCTCAACCAGGTGAGTGAACATTGCACCGAATGGCAATGCCAGGTCTGGGGCGCCGGGGGACGTTTAAGGTTAATGTTATCTACCGATTAAATTCCGGCGGCTGAATGCTGATGCCGGTAATGGGGCTAAGTTCTATCCAATCTATTCTTTTTTCAATATCTTATAAAAATGGGTAATTGTCCTAATTTTTTGTCATATGCCGCCTTACGCCGCCCGCCAACAGTCTAAACTGGTATACTTATCGGGTTTAAAATTAGATAAATGAAATTTTATTATCTTGGCGAAATGAGAGAGGTGGTTGATGTCTGCTATTAATACAAATTTCAAAGTAACAAAAGCGGTAATCCCGGTGGCGGGATTAGGAACACGAATGCTGCCTGCGACCAAAGCCATCCCGAAAGAGATGTTACCGCTGGTTGATAAGCCACTGATTCAATATGTAGTGAATGAGTGTATCGCTGCGGGCATTAATGAAATCATCCTCGTGACCCATTCATCCAAGAATTCCATTGAGAACCATTTCGATACCAGCTTTGAACTTGAAGCGATGCTTGAAAAACGTGTTAAACGGCAATTATTGGCTGAAATCCAGGCGATTTGTCCGCCCCATGTGACTATCATGCAAGTTCGGCAAGGTTTGGCCAAAGGCCTGGGCCATGCGGTTTTATGCGCGCATCCGTTAGTGGGCGACGAACCGGTGGCGGTAATTTTGCCGGATGTGATTATCGACGAATTTGAATCCAATCTGAAAACTGACAATTTAAGCGAAATGCTGTCCCGCTTCGAAGAAACAGGACGCAGCCAGATTATGGTTGAGCCGGTTGTCGATGTGACCAATTACGGCGTAGTGGACTGCCAGGGCAAAGAACTGAAACCGGGTGAAAGCGCGCCTATGGTTAATGTGGTTGAAAAACCTACCGCCGATGAAGCTCCGTCCAATTTAGCCGTAGTGGGTCGTTATGTCTTGTCCGCCGATATTTGGACCCTGTTGGAAAAAACGCCTCCGGGAGCGGGCAATGAAATTCAGCTCACTGACGCCATCGCTTTGCTGATGGAAAAAGAAACCGTTGAAGCTTACCACCTTAAAGGCATTAGCCATGATTGCGGTAATAAATTGGGCTATATGGAAGCTTTCGTTGAATATGGTATCCGTCATGAAACTCTCGGAAAAGAATTTTCACAATGGCTCAAAGAAACCATTGTAGATTAATACACTTAAAAATTTTCAGGGTTAAATTTCAACCAGGATATTCAACATGAAAGTGACTGTTTTTGGTATCGGCTATGTTGGTTTGGTGCAAGCGGCTGTTTTGGCGGAAGTCGGTCATGATGTTCTTTGTGTGGATGTCGACGAACAAAAAGTGGAAAACCTGAAAAAAGGGAATATCCCGATTTTTGAGCCTGGTTTGACACCTTTGGTGCAGCAGAATTATGAGTCCGGTCGACTGAAGTTCACCACTGATGCCGAAGCCGGCGTCAGGCACGGCGTAATGCAGTTTATCGCGGTGGGCACTCCCCCCGACGAAGACGGTTCGGCGGATCTGAAATATGTCACGGCGGTGGCGCGGACGATTGCCCAATATATGGACGATCATAAAGTCGTGCTGGATAAATCCACCGTGCCGGTGGGGACCGCAGATAAAGTTCGCGCCGTTATGCAAGAGACCCTGCATGCCCGCAAGAGCACGCTGACATTCGATGTTGTATCAAACCCTGAATTCCTGAAAGAGGGCGCCGCGGTCGCCGACTGCATGCGTCCGGAACGTATTGTCGTGGGTACCGACAATGAACAGGTGGTGGAGCTGCTGCGGGAACTGTACGAACCCTTTAACCGCAATCACGACCGGATGATTTTGATGGATATCCGCAGCGCCGAGCTCACCAAATACGCGGCTAACTGCATGCTGGCCACTAAAATCAGCTTTATGAACGAAATTTCCAATCTGGCTGAATTGCTTGGGGCGGATATTGAGAAAGTGCGGCAGGGCATCGGTTCCGATTCCCGTATCGGCTATCACTTTATTTATCCTGGCTGTGGTTATGGCGGCTCCTGTTTCCCCAAAGATGTGCAAGCGCTGATTCGGACTTCCCAGCAAATTGGTTATCAACCGAAATTATTGCAGGCTGTGGAAGATGTAAATTATCAGCAAAAGAGCAAACTGCCGCAGTTCATCAAGCGTCATTTCGGTGAAAATTTGCAGGGTAAGACGTTTGCCTTGTGGGGACTCTCCTTTAAACCCAATACCGATGATATGCGTGAGGCTTCCAGCCGGGTTTTAATGGAAACATTATGGCAGGCCGGCGCGCAAGTGCAGGCATTCGATCCGGAAGCGATGAATGAAACCCAGCGTATTTACGGGCATCGCGGTGATTTAAAATTAATGGGTACCAAAGAATCCGCGTTGCAGGGGGCTGATGCCTTGGTTATCTGTACCGAGTGGCAGAATTTCCGTGCGCCGGATTTCGATATGATCAAGTCCATGTTAACTCAGCCGGTGATTTTTGACGGCCGTAACCTATATGATCCCGAACGTTTGGCTCATCGGGGCATTGTTTATTACGGCATAGGCCGGGGAGCTTCGCTGACTTCCTACAAGTAGAGGTTACATGAAATTTCTGGTAACCGGTGCCGCGGGCTTTATTGGTTTCCATGTCAGCGAGCGTCTGCTCGCTGACGGCCATCAGGTCATTGGTATCGATAATCTTAATAATTATTATGACGTGCGCCTCAAGCAATCTCGTCTTGAGAGATTAAAAGATAAGCAATCCTTTAGTTTTTTTAAACTGGATTTAGCCGATCGGCAGGGGATGGCCGAGCTTTTTGATCAACAGTGGTTTCAACGAGTGATTCATCTGGGCGCTCAGGCGGGAGTCCGTTATTCTTTGGAGAACCCCCTTGCTTACGCGGATTCCAATCTTATCGGCCATTTGAATATCCTGGAAGGGTGTCGTCATACCCAGGTAGGGCATTTACTTTATGCCTCGTCAAGCTCAGTTTATGGCCTGAATCGTAAAATACCATTTTCAACCGACGATTCCGTGGATCATCCGGTGTCGTTATATGCGGCTACGAAAAAGTCTAATGAATTAATGTCACACACTTATTCACATTTGTATCAGCTTCCCACCACTGGATTGCGGTTTTTTACCGTCTATGGTCCATGGGGACGACCTGATATGGCATTATTCAAATTTACCGAGGCAATGCTCGCCGGACATAGCATTGATGTCTATAACCATGGTGAAATGCGCCGCGATTTTACTTATATAGACGATATCGTCGAAGCCATAATTCGTTTACAAAATCTTCCACCGGTAGCGGATACGTCTTGGACGGTTGAGCAGGGATCCCCCGCCACAAGTTCCGCACCCTATCGTGTATATAATATCGGCAATAGCCAGCCGGTTAAATTGATGGAATACATACAGGCGCTGGAAAAAGCGCTGGGCATTACGGCAGTGAAAAATTTAATGCCGATGCAACCAGGTGATGTGCTGGAAACCAGCGCCGATACCGAGGCTTTGTATAACGCTATCGGTTTTAAACCACAAACCGGGATAGACGAGGGAATAGGGCGCTTTGTCCAATGGTATCGGAATTATTACCACCAATAACTAATTGTGACAATGTGAGCCATACAGACGTTAAAAGCGGCCAGAAGGCCGCTTTTAACGTCTGAGGGAACGGCATTACCGCATAGACATCGGCAAAAGGAATCATTGTCCTGCTCACAAATTATACGCTTATTGATTTTTTACGCGCTAATGCACAGGGACGAAACCATTACTGCCACAGAGGAAAGAGTGCAGACATGCCGTTGGCGGAAATTCATCGGATGGTTAAAATTCATCCGGCAGGGAGATAGAAAAACGCCCGCTGAGTATTCAAACGGGCATTTTATAATAAAGGATATAACGGATTACAGCAGGAAATCGTCCAGCGTTTTGCCTTCATCTTCAATAGACTTTTTGATGACAGCAGGTGTACGGCCTTGGCCGGTCCAGGTTTTGCTTTCACCGTTCTCATCGGTATATTGATATTTAGCCGGACGAGCTGCGCGCTTGGTTTTACCAGTAGCTTTTGATGCGCTCATGGTTTGCAGCAATTCATTCGGATCGATACCGTCGGCAATCAGCATTTCACGATATTGCTGTAATTTGCGCGTACGTTCTTCGATTTCAGCCTGTGCCTGGCTGTCTTCCTCGCGGCGCTCATTGACGACTACCTCAAGTTTCTCCAGCATTTCTTCCAGAGTTTCAAGAGTACATTCTCTGGCTTGTGCACGCAGAGTTCGGATGTTGTTAAGAATTTTAAGTGCTTCGCTCATTGTCCTAATCTCGAATAATATAAATGGGGCGTCGGAGTAATAATAGAGCGGTAGTTTCTTTTCTGCAATAGCTAGTTTGTAAGTAAGGTAAAAAATAATCTTTTTTTTTACCGCAGAGCCCGACAGCGCTAAATATATGCCCTTTGCATGGTAATGACAAATTGATTCACTATGTTGCGTTTTCCCGCTTCACCCGTTAATGGAGTGCATATTGCACAGCGCGTTTCATTATAAGCCACGTTTATATCGTAGAAAAATTTTGCGTTTTTATAACCAATGTTTAAAACCAGGGCGCTATTGCGCGTATAGCGTTCGCATCCGGCGTCGTGCTCGAAGCAAATGTTAGGTGATGTAGCGCAGTCACTTTGGTTATGATTCATTAAAGCAGAGGACTAATTTAAAGTAACACCCGCCGGGGCTAATTACCTGCCGGCTGCGTCGCCTACGGGGCCCGGCGATGTTAAAATCAGGGCGGCGGGGCACAGCAGACGGCTTAAAGTTTATGATACACTGGGCACCTTATTTATTATGTCATTGATTTTTTCCGAAGTGAGGGGCTGATGGCTCAACTTTATTTTTATTATTCTGCGATGAATGCGGGTAAATCCACTGCGCTCCTGCAGTCCTCGTATAATTATCAGGAGCGTGGCATGCGCACCCTGGTATTTACCGCTGAAATAGATAATCGTTTTGCTCGCGGCCAGGTCAGTTCCCGTATCGGCCTTTCCTCGCCGGCAGAGCTCTACCGCCCGGATACCGATTTGCTGGCGGTTATTCGTCAGTCCCATGAGCAGCAGGCGCTGCACTGCATATTAGTGGATGAAAGTCAGTTTTTAACCCGTCAACAAGTTGCCGGATTATCGGACGTAGTGGATTTTCTAAATATTCCGGTATTGTGTTATGGGTTGCGCACTGACTTTCGCGGCGAGCTGTTTCCCGGTAGCCATTATCTGTTGGCATGGGCTGATAAGCTTATCGAGCTTAAAACCATTTGTTATTGCGGCCGCAAGGCAAACCGGGTCATTCGCCTGGGTGAAGACGGTAAACCCGTGCATGACGGCCAACAGGTGGTTATCGGCGGCGAAGAACGGTATGTCTCGGTATGCCGCAAGCATTACAAACAGGCCATGGTGGAGGATAGCCAGGTGCCCGGCTATATCTCCATGGCCGCGTCCGAACCGCGTCAGCCGTAGGTCTTTGTTATCCGGCGGCGGTTGTGTATTTTGACGCCGGCGCCATCAGCGCGGCCATCTGCTTCTGCCGCTATATAACCGCCATAAAGGGCACAGGAGCGATTTTAGGCTTTCACCGGGGGGATTGCACCGGTTGCGGTCAAAAGAGCCCTGTGGGGCCGGATATGCGGTTTTGGTTATATTCCGTGAGACGGAAGCGTTCGGCGGTTTACGGCATGGCCGCTTCAATTCAGATTAGCCGGCAGGGGATTGCGTGGCGCGTTTTTTTCGTTCAGTAAAGGGAATGGCGGCTTAACGGCGATTAAGCTCCGTAGCGCGGCGTTTAGGCCGTATATGGGGGCTTGCTGACAAACGTACTCGGACTTAATTAGGGTGGCTCTCGGGGAAGAGAGTCATAATCGCGCGGATCAAGCCCCCAGGGATGGGTTCACGGCTTCTTTACGATCTGGCAGCCTGCCACGACCGGACACTTTGTCAACAAACTTACAACACAGGCCCCAAAAGGGGCCTGTGTTGTTTCCCCCGACTGACTTACCGGGGGTTGTATCGGTGACCGTTCTCAACGCGGGATGGTTATCGCCGCGATCAGCTGGTCACTTTTTTGCCTTTTTTCTCGGTTTTCGCTTCCGGAGCCGCGGTTTTCACCGCGTCAGCCGGGAGAGCCGGAGCATGGGCCACTGCGGCGGCATCTGCGAAAGGCTCGACGTATTTACGTCCGTAGTAGGTATCCAGGAGAATTTGTTTCAGTTCGGCAATCAGCGGATAGCGCGGGTTGGCGCCGGTACACTGGTCATCGAACGCATCCTCGGACAGCTTGTCCACCTTCGCCAGGAAATCCGCTTCCTGCACGCCGGCTTCACGGATAGAGGTTGGGATACCCAAATCGGCTTTGATTTCATCCAGCCAGGCCAGCAGGTTTTCAATCTTCTGCGCGGTACGGTCGCCCGGTTGGCTCAGGCCAAGATGGTCGGCCACTTCGGCATAACGACGACGGGCCTGCGGACGGTCATACTGACTGAACGCCGCCTGTTTGGTGGGGTTGTCGTTGGCGTTGTAGCGGATCACGTTGGAAATCAGCATGGCGTTGGCCAGGCCATGGGGAATATGGAATTCCGAACCCAGTTTATGGGCCATGGAGTGGCAGACGCCCAGGAAGGCGTTGGCAAACGCGATGCCGGCAATAGTGGCGGCGTTATGAACGCGTTCACGGGCCACCGGGTTTTTCGCCCCTTCGTGATAGCTGGCAGGCAGATACTCTTTGAGCAGCTTGATGGCCTGCAGCGCCTGGCCGTCGGAAAACTCGGTGGCCATGATGGACACATAGGCTTCCAAGGCATGGGTTACCGCATCCAGACCGCCGAAGGCGCAGAGGGATTTCGGCATGTTCATCACCAGATTGGCATCCACAATCGCCATGCTCGGCACCAGGGCATAATCCGCCAGCGGATATTTCTGGCCGGTGGCATCATCGGTCACCACGGCGAACGGCGTGACTTCAGAACCGGTACCGGAGGTGGTGGTGATGGCGATCATCTGGGCTTTAACACCCATTTTCGGGAACTTATATATACGTTTACGGATATCCATAAACCGCAGCGCCAGTTCTTCGAACGGGGTGCCCGGGTGTTCGTACATTACCCACATGATCTTGGCGGCATCCATCGGCGAACCGCCGCCCAGGGCAATGATGACGTCCGGTTTGAAGGACATGATCTGCTCTGCGCCCTTACGAACGATGCTCAGGGTCGGATCCGCTTCCACTTCGAAGAAGACTTCGGTTTCAATACCGTGGCCCTTCAGTACGGAGGTGATCTGATCGGCATAGCCGTTGTTAAACAGATAACGGTCCGTCACGATAAAGGCGCGTTTGGCGCCGTCGCTGGCCACTTCATCCAGGGCAATCGGCAATGAACCGCGACGGAAATAGATGGATTTGGGAAGCTTATGCCACATCATATTTTCAGCTCGCTTGGCCACGGTTTTGGTATTGATAAGGTGTTTCGGGCCGACGTTTTCGGAAATGGAGTTACCGCCCCAGGAGCCGCAGCCCAGCGTCAGCGACGGTGCAAGTTTGAAGTTGTACAGGTCACCGATACCACCCTGGGAAGCAGGAGTGTTGATCAGAATACGCGCGGTCTTCATGGTTTCGCCGAAGAAATTCACGCGGTCCGTCTGATTGTCCTGATCGGTATAGAGGCAGGAGGTATGGCCGATGCCGCCCATTTCCACCAGTTTTTCCGCTTTGACCACCGCGTCTTCAAAGTTCTTGGCGCGATACATAGCCAGCATCGGCGAGAGCTTTTCATGGGCGAAGGGTTCGGTTTCGTCCACAACGGTGACTTCGCCAATCAGCACCTTGGTGGAGCCCGGTACGGTCAATCCGGCCATGGCGGCGATTTTCACCGCCGGCTGGCCGACGATACCGGCGTTCAGCGCGCCGTTTTTCAAAATGATGCCCTGAACCGCTTTCAGCTCTTCGCCGCGCAGCATGTAGCCGCCGTGGCTGGCAAAGCGTTCACGCACCGCGTCATAGACTTCGTCCACGACGATAACCGATTGTTCGGAGGCGCAGATGACGCCGTTATCGAAGGTTTTGGACATCAGGATGGAGGCTACCACCCGTTTGATATCGGCGGTTTCATCCACAACCACCGGGGTATTGCCGGCGCCGACGCCGATGGCGGGCTTACCGGAACTGTAAGCGGCTTTTACCATGCCCGGCCCGCCGGTGGCGAGGATCAGGTTAACCAGCGGATGGTGCATAAGCTGGTTGGAGAGTTCAACGGTAGGTTCGTCAATCCAGCCGATGATATCTTTCGGCGCGCCGGCGGCGATAGCGGCTTTCAGGACAATTTCAGCAGCCTTGTTGGTGGCTTTCTTCGCACGGGGATGCGGCGAGAAAACAATGCCGTTACGGGTTTTCAAGCATATCAACGCTTTGAAAATGGCCGTGGAAGTGGGGTTGGTCGTCGGCACGATGCCGCAGATGATACCGATGGGTTCGGCAATGGTGATGGTGCCGAACGTATCGTCCCGGGCCAGGATGCCGCAGGTTTTTTCATCTTTATAGGCATTATAGATATATTCGGAAGCAAAATGGTTCTTGATCACTTTGTCTTCCACGATACCCATGCCGGATTCTTCAACGGCCATTTTGGCGAGAGGAATGCGGGCATCGGCAGCGGCAAGGGCGGCGGCGCGGAAAATCTTGTCCACCTGCTCCTGGCTAAAATTGGCATATTCGCGCTGGGCTTTTTTAACCTTTTCCATCAAGGTGTTCAGTTCAGCGACATTAGTAACAGCCATAGTGCTCTCCTAATAAATGTTAAAATTTCGGTTAAATTGTTAAACTCTTTAAGTAAAAAGCCATTCCCTGTCGTTGTGAAAGACGCGGAGATTAAGGTTAGTTTATCTGCACAAGGACAGATAGGCAGTGGCACAAAGGGCTATTTACTTAACGAGTTTGTTCAATCAGTTAGCGATCTTCGTTTCCAGGCGATTTTTTTCCAAGCCCCCTATGTCCATGGGATTATCGATTAACTGTATAGAGAAATAGTAAAGAGTATTGAGGCCAGTAATTGTGATTCAAATCACATTTTATTCATGCTGACTCCTTTCAGCAACGACAATTTGGAGCAAAGGTTACAATTTCACTACAGTCTCGTTAAGGGATGAAATGCCGTGCCAATGTAATCCGCATTCCATTAACATTCTATTTGCAAATAACAGCAAAAATTTTACTTGCTGCTTAGGTTACGGGTTATAAAGCAACGGCACAATATGAATAATGTCAAAAAGTATAGCGGTAAAATTAAAGGTGAAGGAACGGCGCCGGGGCAGAAGCGGCAGCTCAACAATCCATATGCTCCCATGGCGCGGCCAAGAGCACTACTGTACAGATAAATGATGATGAGTAACAGCGCTGGAGCACGCCCTGCGTTTTTCGGACGCCTCGCCGTAGAGCAAATGTTGCTCCAATGCTGATAAATCGCACCCAAAAGCGGCATAGATTATTAAATGCTCAATTAGTCTATTAGCCGGATAAATTAAGTGAAAACGTCGAATATTCAGCGGGATGCAATGCAGGCTAAAACCCGTGGCGATTTTTTTTTAGACTATCTCACAAAGCCACTTGTCACGATGCGGTACAGATGTTATTAGTGTTAATTCATGAATCATTAGGGATTTATTCTCTTTCCAGGTCATTTATTGCCCTGATGTGTTTTATTGTAACAATCAATAATTTGATTATGTTTTTTGAAGCAAGGTCGACATTTCTTGATTTGATTATGATAGCAAATAACTTCTTTCCGAATCTGCGTTCCGCCGTATCAATTTTTTTGCCAGCCTTACGCCGGCTTGTTTCCCATATAGATTCAATGAATAAGGAATATCGCTTCTTTACCTTGCGGTTTCGTTCGCCGTAATTGGCCGAGGAGTGCCCATACCCGTTCATCGGGAATCTGCAGACAGCTGAAAATGCGTCATGCAATAATAAAAAACTGGAGTGCATTAATAATGACCAACATCACGAAAAGAACTCTATTGGCAGCAGGTATTATCGCCGCCCTGGGAGTGGTGTCCGTAGGTACTTCTTTCGCGGCGGTGGTACCCGCCGGCGTCACCTTGAGTGACAAACAGGAATTGGTACGTGGAAACGGCGCCGAACTGCAATCACTGGATCCCCATAAGATTGAAGGGGTGCCGGAAGCCAATGTCAATCGCGATTTGCTGGAAGGATTGGTCATTAGCGACCTGCAAGGCCATCCGCAGCCGGGTGTGGCGGAAAGCTGGGAAACCAAGGATTCCAAGGTCTGGATATTCCATTTGCGCAAAGACGCAAAATGGTCCGACGGCTCGCCGGTGACGGCGCAGGATTTTGTCTATAGCTGGCGGCGTTTGGCGGACCCGAAAACGGCGTCCCCGTATGAAAGTTATCCCCAGTATGCCCATATCGTTAATATTGACGATATCATCACCGGCAAAATGCAACCCGATACCTTGGGTGTGAAAGCGATTGACGCCAATACGCTGGAAGTCGATCTCAGCGAGCCCGTGCCTTATTTCCCCAAATTGCTGACCCACCCGTCCATGTCGCCGGTACCGCAAAAAGTGGTGGAAAAATTCGGTGATAAATGGACCCAGCCGGCTAACTGGGTGGGCAACGGCGCCTATAAATTAAAGGACTGGGTCGTCAATGAACATATCGTGCTGGAACGAAATCCACAATACTGGGACAACAGCAAAACGGTTATCAATCAGGTGACCTATCTGCCGATTTCCTCGGAAGTGACCGACGTCAACCGTTATCGCTCCGGCGAATCCGACATGTCGTATAACAATCTGCCTATCGAACTGTTCCAGAAACTGAAACACGATATTCCTAAAGAAGTGCATGTGGATCCCTATCTCTGCACTTATTATTATGAAATCAATAACCAAAAAGCGCCGTTTACTGATGTGCGTGTTCGTACCGCGCTGAAATTGGGCCTGGATCGCGATATCATTGTTAATAAGGTCAAGGCCCAGGGCGACCTGCCGGCGTTTGGTTTTACCCCGCCTTATACCGACGGCGCCAAATTGACGCCGCCGGAGTGGTTTGGCTGGTCGCAGGAAAAACGCAACGCAGAAGCACGTAAACTGTTAGCGGAAGCCGGTTACACCAAAGACAAGCCGCTGACATTCGATCTGTTATACAATACTTCCGATTTGCACAAGAAGCTGGCCATTGCCGTTGCCTCCATCTGGAAGAAAAACATTGGCGTTGATGTCAAATTGGAAAACCAGGAATGGAAAACCTTCCTGGAGACCCGTCATCAGGGAACGTTTGATGTCTCCCGTGCCGGATGGTGCGCTGACTATAACGAGCCCACCAGCTTCCTGAACATTATGTTGACCAACGGTTCCAGTAATACCGCGCATTATTCAAATCCGGCTTTCGATAAGCTGATTGCCAGCGCGATAACGGCGAAGTCGGAAAACGAGCGCAGCGAAATTTATCAGCAGGCCGAACAGCAACTGGACAAAGATTCTGCTATTGTCCCGGTATATTATTATGTGAACGCCCGTTTGGTGAAACCTTATGTCGGCGGTTATACCGGTAAAGATCCGCTGGATAATGTGTACGTGAAAGATCTGTATATTATCAAGCATTAAGAAAAATTTTGGGACGTAAACAGGGCAGGGCCGTATAAGCCTTGCCCTGTTTTTCCTGTTCAGTCCGAACGGCATTAAATGTATGTCATAGGTATTAGTAATGTTAAAGTTTATTATTCGCCGGTTTCTGGAAGCGATCCCGACGCTGTTTATTTTGATCACCATTTCGTTTTTTATGATGCGGCTGGCGCCCGGCAGTCCGTTTACCGGCGAACGCAGCCTGCCGCCGGAAGTCATGGCCAATATAGAAGCCAGATACCATCTTAACGATCCCATAATGAAGCAGTATGGCGACTATTTACTGCAACTGGCCCATGGCGATTTCGGCCCTTCGTTCAAATATAAGGATTATTCCGTCAACGACCTGGTGGCAAATTCGTTTCCGGTTTCGGCCAAGCTGGGGCTGGCGGCCTTCATCATGGCCATGGTGCTGGGCGTGTTTGCCGGGGTGATGGCGGCGCTGCGGCAAAATACCAAATGGGACTATCTGGCCATGGGTTTCGCCATGACCGGGGTGGTTATTCCCAGTTTTGTGGTGGCTCCGCTATTGGTGCTGATTTTCGCCATTACGCTGAAATGGCTACCGGCGGGCGGCTGGAACGGCGGCGGACCCAAATTTATACTGTTACCGATGATTGCGTTGTCCCTGGCCTATATTGCCAGCATAGCGCGTATTACCCGCGGTTCGATGATCGAAGTATTGCATTCCAACTTTATCCGCACCGCCCGGGCCAAAGGCCTGCCCATGCGGCGGATTATCCTCAGCCATGCCTTGAAGCCGGCCCTGCTGCCGGTGATTTCTTATATGGGACCGGCGTTTGTCGGTATCATCACCGGCTCTATGGTCATTGAAACCATTTATGGCCTGCCGGGCATCGGCCAACTGTTCGTCAACGGCGCGCTGAATCGCGACTATTCATTGGTGCTGAGTCTCACCATTCTGGTGGGGACCCTGACCATTCTTTTTAACGCCATTGTCGATGTATTGTACGCGGTCATCGATCCTAAAATACGCTATTGATGCTGGAGCACGCTTTATGATGGTAAATAATAAAAACAGCGAGGCTCTGGAGAAATTCAGCGAAGCACTGGAAGTGGAGGGGCGCAGCCTTTGGCAGGACGCCCGCCGGCGCTTTATACATAATAAAGCGGCATTAACCAGTCTCATCGTTTTGCTGTTCATTGTTTTATTTGTCGCCCTGGCGCCGTCTTTGTCGCAGTTTGCCTATGACGATACCGACTGGGGCATGATGTCGAGCGCGCCGAGCGTGGAGTCCGCCCACTATTTCGGTACTGATTCATCGGGACGGGATTTATTGGTGCGGGTCGCCATCGGCGGCCGGATTTCACTGATGGTGGGTATTGCGGCCGCGTTGGTGGCGGTGGTGCTGGGGACGCTTTACGGCGCCATGTCAGGGTATCTTGGCGGTAAAATCGATTCGGTGATGATGCGTCTGCTGGAAATACTCAATTCCTTCCCGTTTATGTTTTTCGTGATCCTGCTGGTGACGTTTTTCGGCCAGAATATCTTCCTGATCTTTATTGCCATCGGCATGGTGTCCTGGCTGGACATGGCGCGTATCGTGCGCGGACAGACCCTGAGCCTCAAGCGCAAGGAATTCATCGAGGCGGCGGTGGTCAGCGGCGTCTCTTCCCGCAATATCATTTTGCGTCACATCGTCCCCAATGTGCTCGGGGTCGTGGTGGTTTACGCCTCGTTGCTGGTGCCCAGCATGATTCTGTTCGAGTCGTTTCTCAGTTTCCTCGGGCTGGGCACGCAGGAACCCTTAAGCAGCTGGGGGGCGTTGCTTAGCGACGGCGCCAATTCAATGGAAGTTTCGCCGTGGCTGCTGCTGTTTCCCGCGCTGTTCCTGGTGATTACCCTGTTTTGTTTTAATTTTATCGGCGACGGTCTGCGTGATGCCCTCGACCCGAAAGATCGTTAAGGAGCGCCGTGATGAGCATGATTGATAATTCCACGCCGGCCCGTGGGCCCGCGGCGGGAGCAAAAGAGCCGGTATTGCTGGATGTGCGGGACTTAAGGGTGACCTTCGCCACCTCCGACGGAGATGTTACCGCGGTCAACGACCTGAATTTTACCCTGCGCGCCGGGGAAACCTTGGGCATTGTGGGGGAGTCCGGCTCGGGCAAATCCCAAACCGCCTTTGCCCTGATGGGGTTGCTGGCCGCAAACGGCCGTATCGGCGGGTCTGCCGCTTTCAACGGGCGTGAAATTCTCAACCTGCCGGAGAAACAGCTCAATAAGCTGCGCGCCGAAGAAATTTCCATGATTTTCCAGGACCCCATGACGTCGCTGAACCCTTATATGCGGGTGGGTGAGCAGCTGATGGAAGTCCTGATGCTGCATAAAAAGATGGGTAAACATGAAGCATTCGAAGAATCGGTGCGCATGCTGGACGCGGTGAAAATGCCCGAGGCCCGCAAACGGATGCGCATGTACCCCCATGAATTTTCCGGCGGGATGCGCCAGCGGGTAATGATCGCCATGGCCCTCATGTGCCGTCCCAAGCTGCTGATTGCCGATGAGCCCACCACTGCTCTGGATGTGACGGTGCAGGCGCAGATAATGACGCTGCTTAACGATCTCAAGCGTGAATTCAATACCGCCATTATCATGATTACCCACGATTTGGGCGTGGTGGCCGGTATTTGTGATCGGGTGCTGGTGATGTATGCCGGCCGCACTATGGAGTATGGCCGGTCCGCGGATATTTTTTACCGGCCGAGCCATCCCTATTCCATCGGACTGCTGGCGGCGGTGCCGCGCCTGGATGCCGATGGTTCCTCAATGATGGTAACCATCCCCGGTAATCCTCCCAATCTGCTGCGGTTGCCTAAAGGGTGCCCCTTTCAGCCGCGTTGCCCTTTTGCCATGGATATCTGCTCAACCATGCCCGCCCTCGAACCTTTTGGCGATGACCGTATCCGTGCCTGCTACAAGCCTGCGGAGGAACTGGCATGAATGCCCTGGACGAAAACAGAAAAGTGATCCTCGACGTCGATAACCTGAAAGTGTATTTCGATGTGAAGGGGGATAAGCAGTGGTTTTGGCAGCCGGTTAAACACCTAAAGGCGGTGGATGGGGTTTCCCTGCGCCTGTACGAAGGGGAAACCCTCGGGGTGGTGGGGGAATCCGGCTGCGGTAAATCCACTTTTGCCCGGGCGCTGATCGGGCTGGTTAAATCCACCAGCGGCCGCATCGCCTGGCTCGGTAAAGAATTGCAGGACCTGACCAACGCCGAATGGCGCGATACCCGCAGCAATATACAGATGATTTTCCAAGATCCCCTGGCTTCGCTCAATCCGCGAATGACCATCGGCGAGATAATCGCCGAGCCTTTGCATACCTATCATCCCAAGATGCCGCGGCTGGAAGTGAAGGAGAAGGTCCGCAGCATGATGATGAAAGTGGGTTTGCTGCCCAATCTCATCAACCGTTACCCCCATGAATTTTCCGGCGGACAATGCCAGCGTATCGGCATCGCGCGGGCATTGATACTCGAACCGAAGCTGGTGATTTGCGATGAGCCGGTCTCGGCGCTGGATGTATCCATCCAGGCGCAGGTAGTGAATTTATTGCAGCAGCTGCAGCGGGAAATGGGGCTGTCGCTGATTTTTATCGCTCACGATCTGGCGGTGGTGAAGCATATTTCCGATCGGGTGCTGGTGATGTACCTGGGACATGCGGTGGAGTTGGGCACCTATGACCAGGTTTACAATAATCCGCAGCATCCCTACACCAAAGCGCTGATGTCGGCGGTGCCGATTCCGGATCCCGATAAGGAACGCAACAAAAAGATTCAGCTGCTGGAAGGAGATTTGCCGTCCCCCATCAACCCGCCTTCAGGCTGCGTGTTCCGCACCCGCTGTCCCATCGCCAGCGAGGAGTGCGCCGTCACCCGGCCGATACTGCAGGGGAGTTTTCGCCACGCCTGCTCCTGCATCAAGGTGGATATCAGCCAGTTGGCGGAGTAGGGTGCGTTATCACCGAAACGCACAGCGCGCTAGGCCTGCCAACACCGAACTTTGAACCGAGGGGCTGTCCAGCGGGCTATCGGCCCGCTACTCCTTCCATATAATATGGCAAATCTTTTCCGAACGGTCGCGGCACAGCAGCATGCGGGCGAAGATATCGTTAACCGGCATGCCGTCCTGCTCCGCCAGTCCGATGACCACCTCGGCGAAAAAGTCCGGATTCAGGTCGAAATCCACCTGCTCGTGCCACTGCTCGGAAGGGTCGAATAATTCCGCCGCCCCGCGCTGTTCAAACTGCAGATTGAACAACAGTACGTCCGCCGGGTCTAGATTGTCCGTCGCCAGCTCGAGAAAAATATCGTATGCCTGTTCAATGACCTCGTCATCCGTCAGGCGATTATCCAAATCCATGCTGTGTCCCTTAGTGTTTCGCCGCCGCCGGTCACATTACAGCAGCGGACTGAAAAAGTAGAACAGACGCTCGATAATCCGCTGCCAGTAGGGCCGCTGAGCCCATTTCGCCGGATCTATCAACCGGGAGCGGGCGATATAATCCTCCTGCACTCGCGCCAGGTCGCTGCCGAAGTCGTCATCATCAATCACCAGAGTGATTTCAAAATTCAGCCATAAGCTGCGCATGTCCAGGTTCACCGTGCCCACCAGGCTTAACTGCCCATCTACCAGCACGCTTTTAGTATGCAACAGTCCGCCTTCAAATTGATGAATATTCACTCCCGCCTCAAGCAGCTCGGCAAAGAAGGCACGGCTGGCCCAGCCCACCAGCATCGAGTCGTTATAACGGGGCACAACGATATGCACATCGACGCCCCGCTGCGCGGCGGTGCATATGGCGTGCAGCAGATCGTCGCTGGGCACCAGATAGGGCGTAGTCATGATGAGCTGCTGGCGCGAGGCATAGATGGAGGTCAGCAGCGCCTGGTGAATAACCCCGTCGGGAAAACCGGGACCGGAAGCGATAACCTGAATGGTATGCCCGGTGGCCTGCTCAAACGGCATGATATTCACATCCGGCGGCGGCGGCAGGATGCGTTTTCCGGTTTCAATTTCCCAGTCACAGGAAAAAATGATGCCCATTGCGGTGGTGACCGGTCCCTCCATCCGGGCCATCAGGTCTATCCACTGTCCAACCCCCGCGTCCTGCTTGAAAAAGCGGGGATCCACCATGTTCATGCTGCCGGTATAGGAAATATAATTGTCGATAAGTATCATTTTGCGGTGCTGGCGCAAATCCATACGGCGCAGGAACACCCGCAGTATGCTGACGTGCAGGGTTTCCACCACCTCCACCCCCGCCTGGCGCATCATGGCCGGATAAGGGCTGCGGAAAAATTTCACGCTGCCGGCGGAGTCCAGCATCACCCGGCAGCTGACTCCTCGCCGCGCGGCCGCCATCAATGCCTCCGCCACCTGATCCACCAGGCCGCCGGCTTGCCAGATGTAAAACATCATCTCGATATTGTTTTGCGCCAGCCCGATATCCTTGATCAAGGCTTTCAACGTATCGTCGGTGCCGGTCAGCAGTTGCAATTGATTGCCTTTAAGACCGCCCATGCCCTGGCGAAGTTCGCACAGCTGAAACAAAGACCGCGCCACTTCGCTGTTTTCGGTGGCAAAAATCCGTTTGCATTGTTTGAGGTCTTGCATCCATTTAGCCGTGGAGGGCCACATGGCCTTGGCGCGTTCGGCGCGGCGTTTGCCGAGATTCAGTTCGCCGAACAGTAAATAGGCGATTATTCCCACCAGGGGAAGAATGTAAATCACCAGCAGCCAGGCCATTGCGGACGGAACCGCCCGGCGTTTCATTAATACCCGCAGGGTGACACCCGCTACTAGTAACCAGTAGCCGAACACCAGTAGCCAATTGATTACATTATAAAGAGTTGCCATAAGGGCGAAAAATCCTGTTCGCAATGCTTGAAACCTGAGTGTACGCATAAGGGACGAAAAGAGGAAATTCTTTTAAACCGGGCGCTGCCTCTTCTCTCCCGCAGCAGGGGATCGGGCGGCTTGGCTAACCCACAGAAAAGGCTATAATGGCGGCTCTTAATCATCGTCGGTAGAGGTCGGTAGAGCCGGTTCGTGCATGAAAAGAAGCAGAAATGAAGTCAGCCGTTGGCGTATGTTAAGGCAAGCGCAGCGTCGTCGGAGCCAGTGGGTGGAAGCACAGTCCCGCACTTATCGTCATCTGACCCGTTTGGGGCATCTCCAGCTTAAGAAGCAGCGCCGCTCGTTGCTCTTTTCAATGACCAGCGGACTATAACCCGCGGTGCAGGTGGACAAAAAAAACCGGCTTTAGGCCGGTTTGCGCTAGCTGAGATCCTTTCATCTTCTCGCCAGGTCCTCCATACCATTTCCAGGCGAATTACCTGGTTGAAGTGGTGGTGGAGGTGGATGTCGATGTTGATGTACCGGTTCCTCCTTCCGGATCGCTGGCCGATGCTACCACGGCTACCGATCCGGAAACAAACCCGGCGTCGGCGGTGGTCGCGGGACCGGATGCGCTTTGCGTCGCCGCATCGGCCGTTCCCGCTGCACCCGCCGCCATCGCTGTGGTGGTGCCGGCGGCATACAACACGAGTAGTGCCGCTAAGATTTTCCTGGACATAATTACCTCCTATGGTTAGAAACTCAAAGGGAGTACAGCCATTACAAGGTATTAGATATTCGCGTCGCAGACAAATCGTAAGCCGCTATGGTATATGGTTTTTTTCAGTCGATCATGCTAAAAGCGGGGTCAACGCACTGATTCGTGGTTGTTTATTTTTTGTACTAAGATAATTCCTAAATGAATATCCTAGCCATTTTTCCTAACGGGGGCATTTCTTATTTTCGGGTGGGAACAAGAAAATATTCAAGTGTCATATTAGTGAAATGTTCAGCAAATTATTAATATCCATTAAACCATTTCAAAAGCAGTCGTTTGTTCAATAATCGGCGTTTTACTTTGCGGGAATATTCTTTCTATTCATCAAGTTGCTGATAATATGGAGGTATTGGCCATATAAGCCGGCAGTCTCTCTTTTTGAAAGATGAAAAGCGATAAATATTTCTACGATAAAGAAGATTTTCTCGCGAAATAGTTAAGTTTTAATAATGCTTTTAGCCGCTGGTTTATTTAAGATGCTTTCACACCCCCGGGAGGGTGTTTTAATCCCGCTCCCGCAGGTGACATAAGAGTGTAAACGGGCTGTTTTCAGAAGGTTTTACGGTAAGGTTTTACCGACACGTTATTATAGACGCCGGCGGCAACATAAGGATCGGCATCAGCCCAGGCTTGGGCCATCTCCAGCGAGTCGAATTCGGCTATTATGACGGAACCGCTGAAACCGGCGGCGCCCGGATCGTTACTGTCTATCGTCGGCAGCGCGCCCGCGGTGAGTAAACGGCCCTGGTCGCGCAATATTTGCAACCGCGCCACGTGGGTGGGTCGGACGGACAGACGTTTTTCCAGGGAATCGGCGACATCTTCAGCATAAATAACATAGAGCACGATTAATACTCCCATCGAATAGGCTTTTACAAAGTGATTCACGTTATGACAAAGGGGTCATGAGCGCAATGAAAAATTTCTCCCGGGGAAAATCCACCGCCAGAACGGGCTAAAAGATATTTTTTGACGTCAATCAGCCAAGACGTTGATATGAGTTATTGAATATGATTGTCATTTGCATTTAAACTTCGCTCTATAGGATAACTTTAGTTGAGATGGCGTTAACTATTTTGAAAACCACTCGTCGATTTATGTGGCCGTATGTCGTTTCCGTGGGGCTGCATACCTCTCTGGTGGCGGGTTTGCTCTACGCTTCCATCAATCGGATCTCTCCGTCCATCGCCGTTGAACAGCCGATGAGCGTCACGCTGGTGGCCCCGGCCCCGCAGCCGGTTGTCGCGCCGGCCCCGCCTGTGCCTGAGCCGCCCCAGCCCCAGCCGGTGGAGCCTCCGAAGCCGGCCCCTGAACCTGAACCCGAACCAAAGCCCGAACCCGTTGCGGAACCGCCGGCGCCGGTGCAGTTGCCGAAACCCAAGCCTAAGCCCAGGCCGGTTATCAAAAAGGAAGCAAAGCCACGTCTTCACAAGGACCCGGTTTTGCAAAAAGAGTCGCCTTCGCCGGTAGCCGCCAGCGAGACGCCGGTGAGGTCGGTAACTCCCCCGGCCGCCGCGCCGGCGCGCTCCGAGTCCAAGGCCGATACCGGGCCGGTTGCCTTGAACCGGCAAGATCCCGACTATCCCGATCGCGCCAGGGCATTGGGGATTGAAGGGCGGGTGCAGATTCAGTTTGATGTCAATTCAGACGGACAGGTGGAAAATCTGCGCATTATTTCAGCATCGCCCCCCAATATGTTCGAAAGAGGCATCAAGGAAGTAACGCGCAGATGGCGTTATCAAAGCGGAAGGCCGGGTAAAAATGTCAATATGACCATTGTGTTTAAACTGTCGGGCATCGAAAGCGGCGATAACTGAGGTCGCAGCCGATAAGTACAGGCCGCCGGCGGCGGCCCAATCTAATCAGATTTCATCCGGCAGATAATGGCGTTTGCCGTCGGGCAGGGGGCGGGCTTTGCCTTCCGGGTCCACCGCCACGTAGGTAAATGCCGCCTCGGTGGCGCGATATCGCTGGCCGATGGGTTCGGACGAGACTTTTTTCACCCACACTTCCACATTGATGTTCAGCGAACTGGTGCCGGTACGCGTACAGCGGGCATAACAGCAAATAACATCCCCCACCGCCACCGGTTTCAGGAAGGTCATGCCGTCCACCTTTACCGTCACCACGCGGCCCTCGGCGATTTCTTTCGCCAGGATGGCCCCGCCCATATCCATCTGCGACATAAGCCAGCCGCCGAAAATATCACCGTTGGCATTCGTATCGGCAGGCATCGCCAAGGTTCGCAGCACCAGCTCGCCGCTGGGTAAAACCGGTTTTTCGCTCATCGTGCTTTCCGCTATTAAAAAAAGCGGCCCACAGTATGCAGACCGACTTTAAGGCATTAATGGGGATCTTTTTGATCTTCCGTCATATGACGATAGACATAAACGCCGCTCAGCAGGGTAAACAGCAGCGTCAGACCGGTCAGGCCGAATACCTTGAAATTAACCCAGACATTTTGCGGCAGCCAGAAGGCGATATAGATATTCAGCGCGCCGCAGGCGATAAAAAACAGCGCCCATGCCACATTCAGGTTATTCCATACCTGGGGCGGCAGCGTCATCTCCTTGCCCAGCATGCGCTGTATCAGCGGTTTTCCCATAACGAACTGGCTCACCAGCAGCGCGATGGCGAATAGGCTGTAAATGACCGTCACCTTCCATTTTATAAATTCGGCATTGTGATAATACATGGTCAGGGAGCCGAAAATAGCCACCAGAATGAAGGTTAGCAACGTCACTTTTTCAACTTTGCGATATCTGATCCAGGTAAAAGCCAATACCAGTGCAGAGGCGGCAATCAGCGCCCCGGAAGCGATATAAATGTCGTACAGTTTATAAACGACGAAAAAAACCACTAACGGCAGAAAATCGAGAAACTGCTTCATAGACAAATCCGTGGTTGATTAAATGGGTCTGGCCGCGCGTTATGCCTGACGCAGCAGCATATACAGACGATACAAATAAATGAGCAACAAGGCGGAGATAATATTACTTAATCCATTAAGCAGTACCGCCGCAACCAGAGATGATACCTGGGTAAATTGCGCCGCCAGAACCAATACCGCGGCTTTGGCCAGCAGCCAAACCAGCACCGCCGGCGTAATCAGGCGAAGATTGGCAAACGCCAGTTTACTACTCAGTCGCATGGACTTAAATACCCCCAGATTCTCGCTGGCGGCAATGACAGGCGCCAGGCTGAAAGCAATAGCCAGCAGGATGCCGGGTATCACTATTAACAATAGTCCCAATTGCACCAACAGCGTGGTGATAAAGATTAATAATAACAGACGGGGAAGAATCGGCACGGAAAGGCCCACCGCCCGAAGCACGCTGGTGGGCTGCCGGTTGGATACCAGCCGAATCATGGTTAATAACGCCCCGGCCAGTATGACGTTGCCCACCAGGCCGGCAAAGGTGCCGGCGGCGGAAGCCCTGAGCAATACCCGTTGCTGTTCCGGCGTCATTTGCTGCACCAACTCCTGCAAACTCATATTGGCCGTATCCGTAGCTGCCGTACCTTCCCCGTTGAGAACCAGCAATTGATCGGTATTCGGTGATAAGGCGTGACCCAACGAGACGCTTATCAGCGCCGTCAGCAGTGCCAATAGCACAATACTGACGAATTGATTGCGGGTGAAATTCAACATATCACGGTATAAGGTACTTGCCATAATTGGCATGACGACTCCTTGGCAAAACATTCTGATTAGGTCGGTATTCTACCCGTTAATCCGACCGTTGGCACCCCGCGGTCATATCCGTGCGAGTTTCGTTTTTCAGCGGCCGGCCCGGTGCGTTTAACGGCAGGGGCGGCAAGCCGTAGGCGGCTCTGGCGCGATCGCAGGCGTCGTTGGCCTGGCCTTGTTCGCCGGTCCGGATAAATTCCCGGCAAGGGGAAGGTCTTGCGGCATAAACGGAGCAATGCACCGAGGAGCCTACTTCGCCGGCCAATGCGCGGCAGCGCGGTTTTTTGTCGTTGGTGCCCGCCATGCAGCGCAGGAACGGCGTGAGGGGTTCGGTGAGCTCATGGGGAACGATGCCGCCGCCGTCGTCCCCCTCCGCCCAATAAAAGGACACACGGAACCAGGCGCAGCAGGCGCCGCAATTCATACAAGGATTGTCACTTTCGCGCATGGTGTTTAATGCCCGCTCCCGCCGTTACAAGCCTGAACTGAAACTACCCATCGTACGCCGGGAAATCAATGGAATTTCTCTAATGTCGCTTTTTTTATAATCAATCACTTTGAATTGATATGGATCAATCCAAGATGCATTAACGAATTGATATAAAAGTAGTTAAATACACTTCAACGCAAACGGACCCGCTGCCGTGGCATAGTGTTTATTGTCATGTGGATCAATTTTGCGACCTAAAAGCAAAATATCAATAAGGAGAGGGGCATGAAAAGAACAGTTATTGGCGCGGCATTGGCGGGCGTTCTGTTTTCAACGGCGGTGTCGGCTCAGCAGGCGGGGGATTTCATCGTCCGGGCAGGTTCCGCTACGGTGCGGCCGACGGAGAGTTCCGATAACGTGTTGGGACTGGGGGGATTCAATATTGATAATAATACCCAGCTCGGACTGACATTTACCTATATGGCCACCGATAATATCGGGGTGGAACTGCTGGCGGCGACGCCGTTTCGCCATAAGGTGGGCCTGAACAGCACCGGTGATATCGCCTCGGTAAGACAGCTGCCTCCCAGCTTGATGGCGCAATACTATTTTGGCGAGGCGCAGGATAAATTACGGCCCTATATCGGCGTAGGTCTGAATTACACTACGTTTTTCGATGAAAAATTCAATCAAACCGGACGTGATGCGGGATTAAGCGATCTTAGCCTTAAGGATTCCTGGGGGATAGCCGGCCAGGCAGGGCTGGATTACAACCTGAATGACAATTGGCTGATCAATATGTCGGTGTGGTATATGGATATCGATACGAAAGTGCGGTTCAAGGCCGGCGAAGAGCAGCAGTCGATTCATACCGATATCAATCCGTGGGTATTTATGTTCGCGGTGGGGTATCGGTTTTAGCGTGGCGTGCTATTCCGCTGGTCAGGTTTTTTGCAAACTTGCTCGGAGTTTCTGGGGCGGGGCAGGATGCTAGAAGAGTAAACCGCCCGCGCCAGGACGGCGCGGATCGAGCCTCCATGGACGGATTCACGGCGTGTTTACGATCTAGCATCCTGTTCCGACCGGGCACGGGTTTCAGCCCGACGTGCGTCGGGCTTGCCATGACATGGCGCTCAGCCGCGACCCTTAAGCCTATTTTATACTGATGTGATTTTCCACTTCCCTTACCCCCGGCACGCCGCGGGCAATGGAGATGGCGCGGCTGGCCTCTCGCGATGAACCGGCGAAACCGCTTAACTGCACCCGTCCTTTATAGGTATCCACGTGGATATTGCGGGACGCGACTTCGTCGTCCCGCAGCAGTTCCGATTTCACCTTGGTGGTTATCACGGTGTCGTCGATATAGCCGCCGGTGCTTTCGGATTTCGGGGTAGGGGCGCAGCTAATGACCGATGTCGCCAATACGGCGCTAAGGGCAAAGGCGGAAAGCATTTTGAAGGTTCTCATTTTAGCTCCTCGGTATTTTTATCCGTTTATTGCCGGTGTTAAGGCCGGTATCTCTACGCGGCCATCAGAGTGTTACCGATAAAATGAGTATTTTCAACCTCAGCCGCGCGTCGCCGCTTTCATTTCCCGTACAAAGGTGCTGAGTTCATCAAGCATAGCCGTCGGATCGCCGGTATTGCGCTCGATGATTTTTACGATGGCCGAACCGGAGATAGCCCCCGCGGCCCCCGCCGCCAGCGCTTCCCGCACCTGCGCGGGTTCGGCGATGCCAAAGCCCTGCAGCGCCGGCGCCCCGTGATACTCTTTGAGGGTATTTACCAGATGTTCAAGGGGAACATGGCCGCGGTTTTCGCTGCCGGTGACGCCGGCGCGGGACAGCAGGTAGGTATAAGCGCGGCCGTGAGAGGCGATTTCACGCAGCAGGCCCGCATCGGCGTTCGGCGGACAGATAAAAATCGGCGCCACGCCGTGCCGCAGGGCGGCGGTGCGAAACGGCAGGCTCTCTTCCAACGGGACGTCCGCCACCAGCACCGAATCGACGCCCACCTGTTCGCAGCGGGCATAAAAGGTGTCGATGCCTTTATTGAACACCAGATTGGCATACATCAGCAGTCCGATGGGAATATCGGCGTATTTGCGACGGATGGCCGCCAGCATGTCGAAACACTGGTCCGGCGTGACGCCGGCGCTAAATGCCCGCAGATTGGCGTTCTGGATAGTGGGACCGTCCGCCAGCGGATCGGAGAAGGGGATGCCCAGCTCAAGCGCGTCGGCGCCCGCCTCAATCAGCGTGTCGATAATGCTGAGCGACTGGCGGGGGGAGGGATCGCCAAGGGTGACGAACGGCACAAAAGCGCCCTCTTTGCGGCTTTGCAGCGCGGCGAATAACTGCTCATAGCGTTCCATTAGATCTCTCCTCGCGCTTTCAAAATATCGTGAACGGTAAAAATATCCTTATCGCCGCGCCCGGAAAGGTTCACCACCAGAATTTGCTCTTTCTCCGGTTCCGCCTTGATCATCTTTAGAGCATGTGCCAGGGCATGGGACGATTCCAGCGCCGGAATAATCCCTTCATGGCGTGACAACTCTTTGAACGCTTCCAGCGCTTCATCATCGGTAACGGAGACATATTCCGCCCGGCCGATGCTGTTGAGGTAGGCGTGCTGCGGCCCCACCGAGGGGAAATCCAGGCCGGCGGATATGGAGTAGGACTCTTCGATTTGCCCATCGGACGATTGCATCATCGGCGATTTCATGCCGAAGTAGATGCCCAGCCGGCCGTGCTTGAGAGAGGCGCCGTGCTGTCCGGTTTCGATACCCAGGCCGCCGGGTTCAACGCCGATTAGGCGTACCGAGGGTTCATCAATAAAGTCGGCGAACATGCCGATGGCGTTGGAACCGCCGCCGACGCAGGCCAGCACCGCATCCGGCAGGCAGCTTTCCCGCTCGCGCATTTGCTGCTTGGTCTCTTCGCCTATCATGCGCTGGAATTCACGCACGATGGTGGGATAAGGATGCGGGCCGGCGGCGGTCCCCAGCATATAATGCGCTTTCTCATAGCTGCCGGACCAGTCGCGCAGGGCCTCGTTACAGGCATCCTTAAGGGTGGAGGAGCCGCTGTGTACCGGGATCACTTCCGCGCCCATCAGCCGCATGCGGAACACGTTCGGCGACTGACGCTCGATATCCTTGGCGCCCATGTAAATCCGGCATTTCAGGCCCAGCAGCGCCGATGCCAGGGCGGAGGCCACCCCATGCTGGCCGGCGCCGGTTTCGGCGATGATTTCGGTTTTGCCCATGCGTTTGGCCAGCAACGCCTGGCCCAGCACCTGGTTGGTTTTATGGGCGCCGCCGTGAAGCAGATCTTCCCGCTTGAGATAGAGCTTGGTTTTGGTGCCGGCGGTGAGATTGCGGCACAGGGTCAACGGCGTCGGCCGGCCGGCGTAATTGGTCAGCAGGTCGTTGAATTCAGCCTGGAATACCGGGTCGCTTTGGGCGCTGACAAAGGCTTCTTCCAGCTGCAAGAGGGCCGGTACCAGGATTTGCGGTACGTACATGCCGCCGAATTCGCCAAAATAGGGGTTAAGTAGTGTCATGCTTTCATGTCTCTTAATGATACGGACCGGGAATTAATAGGCGCGAAGCGTCTGAAATACCGTGGCCAGTTTATGATGATCCTTTAGCCCGGGCGCGCTTTCGACGCCGGAGTTGAAATCCAGTCCCACACAGCCCAGCTGCGCGGCGGCCACACAGTTATCCGCCGCCAGCCCTCCCGCCAGCATGACGTTGTCCAGGGTTTGCCCCGCCAGCAACGACCAGTCGAACCGCTGGCCGCTGCCGCCGCCATTGTCCAGCAGGTAGCGATCGACGCCGGTAAAGTCCCTGGCGGGCGAGTGCTTCCGCATGTCCAGCGCTTTCCAAATCCGGCAGGCGGCGGGCAAGCGGCCGCGCAGGGCGGTGATATAATCCTGGTCTTCGCTGCCGTGCAGCTGCACGGCGTAAAGTCCCAGCGCGGCAGCGGTTTGTGCCACTTCGCCGATATCGGCGTCGCGAAAGACTCCCACATACCGCAGCGGCGCGCCGGCGATCACGGTACGGGCGCGTTCCATATCCACCCGGCGCGGGGAGGCGTCCACGAAAATCAGTCCGCCGTACAGGGCGCCGGCATCCAGGGCCGCCCGGGCATCCTGGGGCCGGGTCAGTCCGCAAACCTTGTTTTCACCCAGCAGCACACGGCGCACGGCGCTGTCCAGATCCGGTTCGGACATCAATGCGCTGCCGATAAGAAAGCCGTTGGCGAAATGGCTCAACTCCCGGACATGCCGATAGGAGGTAATGCCTGATTCGCTGATAACCGTGATGCCGCCGGGAAGTTTCGGCGCCAGGGTGCGGGTACGGTTCAAGTCGATGGATAAATCCCGCAGGTCGCGGTTATTGATTCCCACCACCTTGGCGCCGAGGGCCACGGCGCGGCGGCACTCCTCTTCGCTGATGGCTTCGGTGAGCACCCCCATCTCCAGGCTGTGGGCCACCGCGGCCAGTTGGCGGTAGCTGTCGTCATCGAGAACCGACAGCATCAGCAAAATGGCGTCCGCCTGGTGGTAGCGGGCCAGGTAGATCTGGTAAGGATCGATGATAAAATCCTTGCATAACACCGGCTGCGTCACCACGTCGCTTATCTGGCGCAGAAAGTCAAAACTGCCCTGAAAATACTTCTCGTCGGTAAGGACCGAGATGGCCGACGCGTAATGCTTATAGATGCCGGCGATGGCCGCCGGATCGAAATCGGCCCGGATAAGTCCCTTGGACGGCGACGCTTTTTTGCATTCCAGTATAAAGACCGTCCGCGAGCCTTGCAGAGCATGGTAAAAGCTGCGGCTGCTGGGCTTAACCTCATCGCGGAACGCGGATAATGGCTGTTGCTGCTTACGGTCTGCGATCCAGATTTTTTTATCGGCGACGATTTTCGCCAGTACCGTATCCTGCATGTTTTATCCTCTAGCCGCCAAAGCGGTTACCAATTCGTAGGCGCCGCCGCTGCGGATCGCCGTCAATGCCTGCCGGGTATTCTCGCGAAGATCCTCCCGTCCGAATAATTTTAGCAGCAGGGCCACATTGGCGGCGACGGCGGCTTCATGGGCCGGCTCGCCTTTACCTTGTAACAACCGTGCCAGAATGTCACGGTTTTCTTCCGGCGAGCCGCCCAGCAGCGCTTCCACCGGCTGGCTTTGCAAGCCGAAATCCTCCGGCGTCAGTTCATAGCGGCTAATCTCGCCATGGTTCAGTTCCGCCACCTGGGTCGGCGCGTGCAGCGCCACCTCATCCATACCGCCGCCGTGTACTACCGCCGCGCGTTCATAGCCGAGCACCCGCAGGGTTTCGGCAATGGGCAGCACCAGTTCGGGGCTGTAAACGCCGATCAGCGCCAGCGGCGGACGGGCTGGATTGATGAGCGGCCCCAGCACGTTGAACAACGTGCGGGTTTTCAGTTGCTGGCGGACCGGCATGGCGTAACGGAAACCGGTGTGGTATTGCGGCGCGTATAGAAAGCAGACCCCCAGCTCATCCAAGGCCTGGCGGGATTGCTCCGCCGGCATATCCAGACGGATACCGAACGCCGCCAGCAAATCCGACGAACCCGAGCGGCTGGAGACGCTGCGATTGCCGTGTTTGGCCACCCTGGCGCCGCAGGCGGCGGCGACAAAGGCGCTGGCGGTGGAGATATTGATGCTGTTGGAGCCATCGCCGCCGGTGCCGACGATATCGGCAAACGGATAGTCAGGCCGGGGAAATGCCATGGCGTCCGCCAGTAAAGCGCCGGCGGCGCCGGCGATTTCATCGGGATGTTCGCCGCGTATTTTCATGCTGATCAGCGCCGCCGCCAGCTGTGCGGGTTCCAGCTGTCCCTGGATAATCGCGCTGAAAAGCCGTTGGCTTTCATCACGGCTGATGCGCTCGGCCCGAAAGAGTTTGTCAAAAATCTGTTGCATGGCGGTTTCCTTACAATTAAGCCAACGCCCAGTCCAGCGTCTGGTTCAGCAAACGCGCACCCTGGGTGGTTAAAATGGATTCGGGATGGAACTGGAATCCGCAGACGCGATCGGCGTCGTGGCGTACCGCCATCACCATTTGGTTGAAATGGGCGTTGACCGTCAGCCCGGCCGGGATTTCGCTGCCCACCAGCGAATGATAGCGGGCTACCGGCAGCGGGTTCGGCATGCCGGCGAACATGCCCAGTCCATCATGTTCGATAAGGGACGCTTTGCCGTGCAGGATCTCTCCCGCTTGTCCCACGTGTCCGCCATAGGTTTCGACGATAGCCTGATGGCCGAGGCAGATACCGATGATGGGTAACCGGCCGCGCAGCTGCTTGAGCAACTGCGGCATGCAGCCGGCATTGGCCGGCGCGCCGGGGCCGGGAGAAAGCACCAGGATAGGATTATCCATCAGTTGCAGCCGTTCGATGATGGTTTGCGCCGGCAGCTGGTTGCGGTAAACCATGACCCGGTGACCGGCGGCGCGCAGTTGATCCACCAGATTGTAGGTGAAGGAATCGATATTATCGAGCAGCAGGATATCGGCCATCAGAACACCTCCCGGGCATGATGTGCGGTAGCAATGGCGCGCAGCACGGCGCGGGCTTTATTGCGGCTTTCGTCGGCTTCGGCCTGGGGGACGGAATCCAGCACCACGCCGGCGCCCGCCTGGACGGTGGCTATGCCGTCCTCAACGTAGGCGGAGCGGATAACGATGCAGGTATCCAGTACCCCCTGGCCGGTGAAATAGCCGATAGCGCCGCCGTAGCTGCCGCGACGGGTGCCTTCGGCTTCGGCGATAAGCTGCATGGCGCGCACCTTCGGCGCGCCGCTCAGGGTGCCCATATTCATGCAGGCGCGGTAGGCGTGCAGCGCATCCAGGTCTCCCCGCAGGGTTCCCACCACCCGGGACACCAGATGCATAACAAACGAATAGCGATCCACTTTGGTCAAATCGGCGACATAGCGGCTGCCGGCTTCGCAAATCCGCGCCAGGTCGTTGCGCGCCAGATCCACCAGCATCAGGTGTTCCGCCAGCTCTTTATGATCGGACCGCATCTCCAGTTCGATGCGGCTGTCGAGATCGGCATCAAGCTGACCGTCCGGTTTCCGGCCGCGGGGGCGGGTACCGGCGATGGGATAGATTTCAATTTGCCGGTTCGCCGCGTCGTATTTCAAAGAGCTTTCCGGCGATGCGCCGAACACGGTGAATTCATCGTCCTGCATAAAGAACATATAGGGACTGGGATTGTGCTCTTTTAGTGTGTGGTAGGCCGCCAGCGGCGACGGGCAGGGCAGCGAGAACCGGCGGGAAGGCACCACCTGGAAAATTTCCCCTTCGCGGATCGCCTGCTGCATTTTTTCCACCACCCGGCAAAATTCCTCATCGCTCTGGTTGCATTCCAGCGTCATGCTGTCGATGGTTTGATGGGGGATGGGGCCCGGCACCTGTTGAAGCTGGTGCTGCAGTTGCTCAAGTCGGGCCTGCAGACGCTGTTTCTCGCCGGCGGAGGGACAAAACAGGCTGGCCTGGATTTGGCAGGACTGGCGCTGGTGATCGAGAATAAGCAAGGTTTCCGCCAGGTAAAAACAGAAATCCGGACAGCGCTGATCCTGGCGCACCTCTGGGAGGGATTCAAAACCCGCCACCAGGTCGTAGGCGAACAGGCCGCCGAGAAACAGGGCTTCCGGCCGATCCTCGGGAACCTGCACCAGCGTCAGCAGCAGGCGCAGGCAATCAAACACCGACAGGGCGCGCAAGCGGGCGTCTTCGTCCATGTGGTTTTCCGCCGCTGGGAATGTCAGTTCGCGGCCGTTGGGATGCGCGCGAACCAGGACCTCGGCGGGCAATGCGGCATCCAGCAGCGGCAGCAGCGCCGCTCCGTTGGCGGTGAGCGCCTGGATGGTCACCTGCCGGCCCAGGGCGGAGATGCGCATGGCGCTGTCCAGTACCATCAGGCTTTTGAGATTGCGCTTGCTGTCGATTTCGGCCGATTCGAGCAGTAAGGTGGCGGGACGCGCGCCGCAAAGATGGTTGAACATCGCGGTGGGATCATCCCGGTAGGCGGCCGTTGCCTGTAAGAGTTCCAATGGTGGTCGCATGGTTTGCATTGTTCGTTTTCCTGTTTTTCGCCCATAAAAAAGCCCGCTTGTGGGCGGGCTTTCGGGATCTTGCTCTGTCTGATGACAGCTACGCATGATTACACCGCCCGCTACAGGGAGGTGCGCCACCAGCGAAGCATAAACATATTGGACATCATCATCAGATTCTCGCTTAGATTGAATATGTACTAGTAAACTAGTTCAGCAATGAAATGTCAACAACCGTTGCTTAAAATCGGTAAATAATCTTACCTGTTCGATTCATGGGCGATAAACGCTATGATAGGGACATGCAATGGCCGTTGTACCCGTCACCTTTTGTCTTGCGGCTGTGTTGGCTGCAATTTTAAAGCTATAGGATCTCTATTTTGAAGGTAATTTTTTGACTGATAAACCGTTGGGTGCAAAATCATCGTTGCTCACTCTATATGACCTGCACAGCCATACTACCGCCTCGGACGGTATGCTCGCGCCGGAGGCGCTGGTGGAGCGTGCGGTTGCCATGGGAGTGGATGTGCTGGCGATTACCGATCACGATACCCTGGCAGGCGTGGCGGCGGCGGGTCAGGCTATTATCCGGCAATCCCTGCCGCTGATGCTGATACCGGGAGTGGAAATTTCCACTCTGTGGCAAAACCATGAAATCCATATCGTCGGACTGGGCGTGGACGCCGCCCATCCGGCCATGACCGCGCTGTTGGCGGCCCAGCGGGAAAAACGCCTGGAGCGGGCCATGATCATTGCCCAGCGCCTGGAGCACGCCGGAATTTCCGGCGCCTGGGAGGGGGCCCGGGCGTTTGCCGGCGAGGGGGTGATTACCCGCGGGCACTTTGCCCGTTATCTGGTGAGTATCGGCAAGGCCGATAATCTGGCCGCGGTGTTCAAAAAATACCTGTCGAAAGGGAATCCCGGCTATACGCCGTCGCGGTGGTGTACTATCGAGGAGGCCGTGGACGCCGTTCGGCAGGCGGGAGGGCAGACGGTGGTGGCTCACCCTGGCCGGTATCAGCTTTCCGCCAAATGGCTCAAGCGTTTGCTGGATCATTTTGTGGCCGCGGGCGGCGACGGTATGGAGGTTGCTTCTTGCCAACAGTCTTTGCAGGAAAGGATATTGCTGGCCGGGTACGCCCGTGAACGGCAGTTGCTGGGTTCCCAGGGGTCGGATTTCCATATGCCCTGTGCCTGGATTGAATTGGGGCGTAAGCTCTGGCTCCCGGGGGGAGTCGAGCCGATATGGCGGGACTGGCCGACGCAGAGTGCCATCCAGCCGTCGTTATTTTAAAAGGATAAACAGGGTTTGCCGGGGATTATCCCCGCTAGACGAGCTAAGGAGTGTTAATGAGTCAGTTTTTTACCATTCATCCAGAGAATCCACAGCCGCGATTGATTAACCAAACCGTGGATCAGCTGCGTAAAGGCGCGGTTATCGTTTATCCCACCGATTCGGGGTATGCCCTGGGCTGCCGTCTGGAGGACAAAAATGCCATGGAGCGTATTTGCCGGATCCGCAAGCTGGACAGCGATCATAATTTTACCCTGATGTGCCGCGATCTGTCCGAGCTTTCAACTTACGCCCATGTGGATAACCAGGCGTTCCGATTAATGAAAAACAATACTCCGGGCAAATATACCTTTATTTTGAAGGCCACCAAGGAAGTCCCGCGGCGGTTGATGAACGAGAAGCGTAAAACCATCGGTTTGCGGGTGCCGTCCAACCCCATTGCCCTGGCCCTGCTGGAAAACATGAATGAGCCTTTGATGTCCACCACCCTGATGTTACCGGGTAACGATTTTGCGGAATCCGATCCGGAGCGCATCAAGGATCATCTGTCCAAACAGGTGGATGTGGTGATTCACGGCGGCTTTTTAGGTCAGCAGCCCACTACCGTTATCGATCTTACCGACGATACGCCGCGCGTGGTGCGGGAAGGGGTCGGGGATATTTCGCCTTTTCTCTGAGCGGGGTCTCCCTTTAACACGCGTGGTTCATGCTCCGATGATCGCGGGCCTAGCGTGCCATGTGGCGCTCCGGCGGGCGGGAAAATCACGCCCGCTTCGACCACATCGGCGCGCTCTCCCTTTAACACGCCCGGTTATGGCGCCGGTGATCGCGGGTTACCGGGCCATGTGGCGCTCCGGCTTAAAGACAATCCGCCTTGTATTCGTAGCGATCCGCTTTCTCCGGCTCGTTGGCGGCGATGGCGACAATGTCGGTCAATGTGGTTTTCGCCACTGTCTTGCCCGCCAGCAGCTGGAGGGCGATATCCACCACCGCTTCCCCTTCCTGTTTCGGATTTTGCGCGATCAGCACGTCGATAGTGCCGTTTTTCAGCGCATTGACTTCCGCCGTGGCGGCGTCATAGGCCACCAGCTTGACGCGTTTCACCGCGCCGGCCTGACGCAGGCCGGTGATGGCGCCGATGGCCCCCTGATCGTTGGTGGAGAACACCCCGGCCAAATCCGGATGGGCCGACAGGGCGGAGGTGACGATTTCCGCCGCTTTCTGCGGGTCGTCGCTTTGGTACTGCGGGCCGAGATAGGTTATGCCGGGATAGGCCTTGATCTGTTCGGCGAAGCCCCGTTCACGGGCATCCTGCGCCGCCGAACCGGGGGGCTGGGTAATCACCAGGACTTTGCCTTTGCCGTTCAGCAAACGGTTCATGGCTTGCGCCGCCATTTTGCCGCCTTGTTCGTTATCGGTGATAATCTGGGTCGCCAGGAACGAGGTATCGTGCAGTGTCTGATCGACGGTGAGCACCTTGGCGCCCCGGGCAGCCAACTGCTTCATGGGCGCCACCAGCGCCTGCATATCGGTGGGTACGATGGCCGCTACCGCCGGCTGGGTGGCGGTGACGGCGTTAACCACCGGAATCTGGCTGTCGGCGGCGAATTGATCCGGCGCGAAGACGGTTAAAGAGAGTCCGGCCTGTTTGGCTTTTTCCTGGGCGCCGCATTGCAGCGCCTGGTAAAAGGGGCTGCCCTTTACCCCCAATACCAGCGCGACGCTGCCGGCGGGCTTGGCGGCGGCCGGCAGGGCGAGTCCCATGGCCAGGGTGCAGATCAGAGTCGACAGAACTGTTTTACGCATCATATATACTCCGTTAAGGTCAAAGGTTAACCGCGTTCTCTCGCCCGACGTTTCAGTTGGTCGATCCACACAGCCAGAATCAATACCGCGCCCATGGCGACGGTTTGCCAAAAAGGCGGTATGCCGAGAATGACAAAACCGTTCAAGAGGATAATCGGGATAAACACGCCGATTACCGTGCCGGCCACGCTGCCGATGCCGCCGAACAGGCTGGTTCCCCCTAATACCACCGCCGATATGGTGGAGAGATTGTCCATGGCGTGGCCGCCGATGGTGGTGGTGGAAAAGCGGGCATTGGACATGACGGCGGCCATGCCCGCCAGCGCGCCGGAAATCATGTAAATCCCGACGAGCCGCCTGCGCACATTGACCCCGGCGCGGCGGACCGCCTCCATATTGGATCCGGTGGCGAAGACATGCAGTCCGAAGCGGGTAAGATGCAGTACCGCCGCCGCCGCTAAGGTCACCAGGACGGCGATGACCACCAGCATCGGTATGCCGGCGATATCGCCGCTGCCGATAACGTCCACCAGCCGTTCGGGAATGGCCCGGACATCCACGCCGCCGCTGATGATTTGCGCCAGGCCTAATGCCATGCCGAAAGTGCCGAGGGTGACAATCAGGGCCGGAATGCGGGCCACCGCGATCAGAAAGCCGTTCAGCGCGCCCCACAGGGCGCCGGCCAGCAGCGATACCAGCGTGCCGAGGGCGATAATGCCCCAGCCCGCGTCGGTGGTGCCGAAGGTAGTGCCTGCGCCTCCGGTGAGATAGAGCATGGTTTGGGCAGAGATGACCGAGGAAAAGACCAGCACCGCCCCCACCGATAAATCAATGCCCGCCGCAATGATGACGAAAGTCTGGCCTACCGAGAGCACCAGCAGGATGGCGGCATTGATGGCGATTTGCGACAGATTGTAGGCTGAGCCGAACTGCGCCGGACGCAGCAGCCAGAACAGCGCAATCAGGGCAATCAGCAGCAGGCAGATCCAGCCGCCCCCCAGCAGTTTCGCCAGGAATTCCCGCAGGCCGGCGGGTGACGCACCGTCCGTTGACGGACGCTGCTGTTCTCCGTGATGACCGTTGTCCGCCGTCCCGCGAGGGCTGCCCGACGCCTGGGGCGGATCACCGGCGGAATACGCCGCCCCGTGACGGCTGCCCGGTCCCTGGGACGGTTCACCGGCCAACTGTACCGGGTCTGAATCGGACGGAGAGAGCGTATTTTTCATCGGGACTCCTCGGCGGCGGTGCCGCTGGTCATGGCGGTGACCAAATCTTCCACCCGCGCGCCGGCGGTGGAGAGCTGGCCGACGCTGCGTCCCAGGCGCAGCACTTCCACCCGGTCGGCGATTTCCAGCACCTGCGGCATATTGTGGCTGATCAGCACCACCGCGATGCCTGAAGCGCGAACCTGTCTTATCAATTCCAGCACCCGTTCGGTCTGTACTACCCCCAGGGCGGCGGTGGGTTCATCCAGGAAGATGACCCGGTCCGCCCACATGGCGGCGCGGGCGATGGCCACCGACTGCCGCTGGCCTCCGGACAGGGTGGATATGGGCACTTTCAGCGAACGCAGCGACACGCCCAGCCGGGCGAACTGGCCCACCGCCTTGCGCCGCATCGAGGCCCGGTCCAGACAGCCGAGTTTTCCCAGCAGACCGGGCAAAAGCTCCTCGCGGCCTAAAAACAGGTTGTCCACCGGCGTTAACTCCGGCGCCAGCGCCAAGTCCTGGTAAACGGTGGAGATACCCAACTGCTGGGCCACAGAGGGGGAGGCCAGGCTCACCGGCTGACCGTCTATAAGGATCGTGCCGCCGTCGGGCCGGTCGGCGCCGGAAAGGATTTTCACCAGCGTCGATTTACCGGCGCCGTTATCGCCGATCAAGGCGCAGATCTCGCCCGGATAGACGCGGAAACTCACTCCTTCCAGCGCCTTGACATGGCCGAAATGACGGCTGATGCCGCGGGCTTCAAGAACCGGCGTGCTCATAAGCGGAATTCTCCAGCGGCAAGCCAATATTATTGGAAAACGCGAACCATTCGTTGTAGGCCGCGGCGGTCAAATTGGCCCAATGGGCAAAGGCGGCTTCCGCGTCGGGAAAATGCCAAAGCTCCACGGTTTGGAAATCATGTTGGCCGCGAATATGATATACCCCGATGCGCGCCGCGCCGGCCTGGGTTGCCTGTTTCGCCAGTTGGTCCCAGCGGGCCTGTTTTTCCCGCCGCTCCGTTTCGGACAGGCGGTACCAATGGGGCCGCGGGCGGGCATAATGAATCCAGAGACTGTTTGACATGTGTTTTCCTTATGCGCGTTCAGGCAGCAGCAGTTCGGCCAGCGGGCGGACTTTGCCCACTACGTGCCGAGAGGTGGTAAACATAAAATCGGCGGCGTCTTCATGGCCGCTGATGGCTTTATCGACGGTTTCGGGCCGGTCCGTTTCCCAAATGCCCAGGTGGTGCCAGCTATGGGCCCAGTCCAGCCGGTGGCGACCGGCGATATTGATGTTGAGCGCCAAATCCCCTTTAAAGGCGACATCGCATTCCGCGTCATAGTCGCGCCGCTGTTGTGCCGTCGCCTCGCACCAGGCATCGTTCCATTCCCAGAGGGCCATAAACCCCCAGTTGCGCTCCAGGACCGGCCCTGAACCCCGGACGGTGGCGAACTCACGGGGGCCTAGCAGCCATTCGGTGGTGAACAGCCGGCCCCAGCCCGCCTGTTCCAGGCGCACCGTGCCCGCCAGCGCCGCGCTCAATCCCGGCGCTTCGAAGGCGCCGGACAGATCCCATGGATGGGCGAAGCCGCTGTCAAGGGCCATAGGGCGCACGTTACTCTGCGGGTCGAACATGGCCCGAAACGACAACAGCCATCCCTCGTCGCGCAGCTGCTCCAGCACCGCCATCAGCCGCCGGTAATCCCCGTCGCCATAAATCGCCGGTCCGCCGTCCGTCTGCCGTTTGGCCAAAAACGCCACCACACAGCCACTGGAGGCGGCCGGCTCTGAACTGAATACCTCGGTCTCGCCGGTGAGCAGGGTCATAACGCCTCCCGGACTTTTATTACCGCATTCATCAGCTCCTCCACCCGTTTGGCGTCCACCGGCAGCCACCAGCGGCCATCCTGTTTCAGCCACTGGCCGATAATGGCGCCGTCGGCGGCGGCGAACAGGGTCGGCACCTGGCTCGGCGACAGCCCTGAGCCCACGATGACCGGCAGGTTGGTGCCGCCGCGCACTTCGTCGACTTCGCGGGGCTCGGTGGGGGAGCCGGTGCGGGTACCGGTAGCGATAAGCACATCGGCGTCAAACCATTCCGCGTCGGTGGCCTGTTCGGGAATGCTGCGATCCGCCGTGATGGCATGGGCGCCGAACTTGACGTGGACATCGGCGAAGATGGCCACGTCGCGGGCGTCAATCATGGCGCGATAGCGCATGGCTTCCGGCGCCGGGCCGTTGATGAAACCTTCATTGGCGACATAGGCATTGACCCATTGATTTACCCGCACCCAGCGTGCGCCCACCGCTTTGGCAATGGCCAGCGCCGGAATGGCGCCGTTGGCCACGCAGGTGATGCCGATGGGGGTGTTCACCGCGCCACGGACCTCCATGCAGACGGCGGTTAACGCCGCCACGGTCTCCGGGCCGATATGTTCCGGCCGCGAGAAGGGCAGATCGCTGGCATTTTCCACGATAATGCCGTCGATGCCCCCTTTTGACAGGGTCAGGGCATCCCTCACCGCCGCCGCGGCGATGGACTTCATGGTCTCCCCTTGGTAACGGGGCGCGCCGGGCAGCGCATTAAGATGGATAACGCCTATCACCGGTTTTTTCACCGGGAAAAGCGCTGCCAGCATATCGGGTTTCTCGGGCAGTACGATGGGTGCGGCCATAATCTCTCTCTTGGTCATTATTCATTTGTCCCGGCGGTATAGCCGGCCGGGGCGTTCTCGAATCGAATCAATTGTTCGCGGGTGGGGTAGGAAGACTGCGCCCCCATCCCGCCGCAGCTGTAGGTGGCGGCGTAAACCGCCTCACGCAGCGCCAGGGGAACGGATAAACCCTCCAGGCGCCGGGCGATAAACCAGCCCGCCAGGCAGTCGCCGGCGCCGGTGGTATCCACCACGGCGGGCGTACCGATAAAACGGGCATCATGGCTGGCTTCGGCACAAACATAACGTGCGCCCTGGGGACCAAGGGTACAAACCACCGATCTGACCCCCAGCGCCAGTAACCGCGCTACCGGCTCATCGCCGATTTGCGCCAGGGCCCGCTGGTTGCAAAACACCGTTTCGGCGCCGTTCAGCACAGGATGCAGCGGCGCCAGGCCGGCCATAAACGTGGCCGGTTCCAAATCGATAGACCAGGGTATACCCGCATGCCGGCAATGTTCGATGACGCTTTCGGCGGCGGCGCTGTAAACGGCGGTATGCAGCCAGCCCACCCCACGCCAATCAAGACCGCTCAGCAGATCGGCGCCGGGGTACATGGATACGCCCGGTTCCAGCAGCAGCCGCTTTTCTCCCTGGGCGTCCAGTAAAACGATGGCGCGGCAGGTTCGGCCGGGTCTGCGTCCGCCGGTAACGTCGATACCCGCCGCCCGCAGCGGCGCCAGCAAGCCCTCGGCAAATAAATCATCGCCGGTTTCCACCGCCAGGCCGACCGAGGCGCCGGCCAGCCGGCAGGCCAGCGCCGCGTTGGTCACCACGCCGCCGGGCATTTCATTGGTAATGCTCACCAGCAGCTTTTCATCGGGCTGGGGCATTTTTTCCATCAGCAGAGTGGTATCCAGGCTGATATCTCCCACAAATAAAGCTTTGCCGTCCGCCGTCATGATCGCACCAGATCGATGGTGAAGCTGTAGCGATCGGCGCGGTAGCTCACCGTGGCAAACTCTACCGGCTGTCGCTGGTTGTCATGGCTTAACCGACGGGCAATCAGCACCGCCGTACCGCGAGCGATGGTAAGCAGTCGCGCCAGCTCGCCGTCGGCGATGCCGGCGCTGATGGTTTCCCGCGCGCCGATAATGCGGCAGCCGCAGTGCTGCTCCAGCCAAGCGTAGAGAGAGCCGGAATTGAGTTCGGCGACGGTGGGAAGGGGATGCCGGCTGAACAGCGACGGCGAAAACCAGGAGTGAGATACCGCCATGGCCAACCCGTCGGCGCTTAACAGGCGCGATACCATAAAGGCTTTGACGTTTTCCGCCATGCCCAGTGCGGCAGCCGCTTCCGGCGGCATAGCGGCCATACGGGCGGCGAGGGTGGCGTAACCGGCGGTGAATCCCCGCCGCCGCATATCCTCGGCAAAACTGGACATTTGATTCAAGGGTTGCAACACATGGGGTGGCAGCACCATTGAGCCTTTGCCGGCGCGGCGGGTAATCAATCCCTCCTGCTCCAGTTTGTCCAGTGCGGTGCGGGCGGTGGTGCGGCTGACGCCGAAGGTCTTATTCAACGCCGCTTCCGAGGGCAGGATATCGCCGGGCTTAAATCCGCCAAACTCGATTTCCCGCCGCAATCGCTCGG
Source organism: Sodalis sp. RH15 (assembly GCF_047324255.1). Lineage (NCBI taxonomy): Bacteria > Pseudomonadati > Pseudomonadota > Gammaproteobacteria > Enterobacterales > Bruguierivoracaceae > Sodalis > Sodalis sp. RH15. The sequence continues at coordinate 3,501,952 of NZ_CP178738.1, read as the reverse complement.
CTATCTGCCACCAAAGAGGCTGCGGGCCGGAGAGCAACCCGTGCTGATCCCAATCCATAATTAACGCCTTGTTAACCTTAATGTCATGATAATTGAATGTCATGACATTGTTGTCAATATAGGCAGTTAGGATAAATCATTATTAAAATCATATGGTTCTGGCGTTATGACGGCAAGACATTCGGGGTTTTATGGAAAAGAAACAGCCAGTTGAAAGATGACAATGAATTTCTTGTTAACATTAAAAAGCGTTGTGTAAAGATTGATAGGAAATAATTATGACAAGGTGATGCGAATCTACGTATGAGACGAATACGGATAATGAGAATCTCAAGACAGCGCTGATTTTTGAAGGTTTAGGGCTTTGACGGGATGCAAAGGCAGGGGATAACGATAATCACGAGCACGCGGAGCTGTGCTTTGCCCGTAGGACCAAAACTAGCTCCCGCGTATTTCAAGACCCGAATGAGGCCAATAGAGAGAGCTTATGCCCTGCTTATCCGCAGGATTAGCTTACACGCTAGGGGCGGTTGCTTGAACTGCCGCGCCGCTAGCGCTTAATCTTTTTGTGGAAAATTTCTCGGCGAGCTTATCTCCCAAAAAAGTGAAGAAATCCGCGCTGACAATATTATGCTCTCCCTTAATTGGCTGAGATTTTACTAACTTTAATTTCAAAGCATCATCAGGAGATGCCAGCGCATTCTTCGGTATTTCAAATTCCTCTTCCCCAATAAAATCGAAAGGTGTCCCATTTGTAATGCTTTTCCCAGCCAAATTCCATTTGACCATTTTATCTCTTAACATGGATAAAAAATCATTTTCATGGCATATATAATTAGCCCAGGCTTCAACCATATAAAATTCATTGTTTACCTTCACTCGGCATACTTCATGCGCGAAACTTCCATCTGATTTGAACAAAGCCAATCCTGGTTTCAACCCAAGCTTATGACACAACGCATAGGCGATACGTGCCATTACACCGCAGTTTCCAAATTCATGCGTAACGCAATATTCCAATGCTTTTTGGGTAGATCTTTCGAACAGTTTTTGCGACTCTATTTCATAAAAAAGCGTTTCTTGAATATGATACATATCGCGATTGGTTTTTATTTTATTAGAAGATTTTATACTGCTCCCTTTATACAAAAAACGCACGGTTTTCAACACGTTTTCAAGCACTTTTAATGTTTCATCCGCTGTCAGGGCTTTCCCCATCTCTCCATGGTCAATAGACGAAGCCTCGGAGATCGCATCTGATGGTATGCCCATCCTGCTGGCGAAATCAGCCTTAAGTATGCCTGTGGAAAAAATACTTAACAGTAAGTCATCCCCTGTTTTTTTATGGTATGGGGCGCCGGCGACAAGATCATCCGCGGTATTTCCAATATTTTTAAGGGTATTTAAAAAATGTAATTCTTTATTGCTACCTGAGGTAAATTCAACAGTTTCTTTAGCACTGGTTGGTATGTCCCAATTTGCTGGGCCCGAAATATTATGCATTATTAAATTCCTTGTTTTGCGCAAGTAAGTATAAAATTGTGTCAATGCCGCGTATATACTTTAATCTGCATGATGCTACAGCCTTGATAATGCAATCATATTTAATTTATTAAATTATATTTCATTTACTATAAATAAAACTTTCAAATTTTGACTCTATTTTATGAAAAATATTCAACATATATTATTGGTTTGACCGAATTCCAGGGGGCCCCTGGCGTCCTCGCTACTATCAGGGCCCTTACCGCATGGATACCGTTTTAGTCACGGCATGTCGCGAGATCGGGGAACGTCCAATGCCGGCCGATGAAATGCGTACAAGCTTTTAGCGTTAAGTTAGGGTATTATACTCGCCCGCAAAAAGGAGTGTGCATGCTATTCCGCAACAGGCTTTATGACACTCTTAAACGCTGAATTTCATTGTATAGCAATGGGTAGAATTTGTTCAATCCCTTGTTTATTAACATTAGACGCCTGTGAAGGCGACAATCGAGGTTGCTCAATGAGCGAAAAGCTGCAAAAAGTCCTGGCCCGCGCCGGGCATGGTTCCCGCCGAGAAATTGAATCCCTGATTGAACAAGGCCGCGTCAGCGTCGATGGTAAAATCGCCACGCTGGGTGATCGGGTCGAAGTCGTCGGCTCAATGAAAATTCGCGTGGACGGTCATGTGGTCAGCATTACCGCCACCGAGGAATCGGTATGCCGGGTATTGGCCTATTACAAACCCGAGGGAGAACTCTGTACCCGCCGCGATCCCGACGGACGCCCGACGGTCTTTGATCGTCTGCCGAAAATTTCCGGTTCACGCTGGGTGGCGGTAGGGCGCCTGGATATCAACACCTCCGGCCTGTTATTGTTCACCACCGACGGCGAATTGGCCAACCGCCTGATGCACCCCCGGTGCGAGGTGGAACGTGAATACGCCGTGCGGGTGTTCGGTCAGGTGGACGATGAGAAAATTCGCCAATTGACCAAAGGCATTCAGCTGGAAGACGGCGCCGCCGCGTTCAAGTCACTGAGCTTCCAAGGCGGCGAAGGCCTGAATCAATGGTACAACGTCACCTTGAATGAAGGGCGCAACCGCGAAGTGCGGCGGTTATGGGAAGCGGTGGGCGTACAGGTCAGCCGCCTGATTCGTACCCGCTACGGCGATATTCCCCTGCCCAAGGGATTGCCCCGCGGCGGCTGGACCGAACTCAGCCTGCTGGAAATCAACTACCTGCGTGAAATGGTGCAGTTGCCCGCCGAGACGGTCAGCAAAATGCCGGTGGAGCGTGAACGCCGCCGCATGAAAGCCAACCAGATCCGCCGGGCGGTTAAACGCCACAGCCAGGTAGCTCCCACCCGCCGCGGCGGCGGCCAAAGCAGCAAACGCAATTCCGGCGCATAATGTGCGGCCAGGGCCAGCTAAATCCTAATCACGGAAGCTTCATGCCGGCATGTTAAAGGGAGACAGCGCTGATGGGGTCGAAGCGGGCGTGGTTTTACCGCCCGCCGGAGCGCCCCATGGCACGGTAGGCCCGCTAACATCGATCGTGCAGCGAACCTGTTAAAGGGTCACCGTCCCTACCAATCAATACCCTGCTGAGCCTTGATCCCGGCATCAAAAGCGTGTTTAACCGGCCGCAGTTCGCTCACCGTATCCGCCAGATCCAACAGCTCCCGATGACAGGCGCGCCCGGTAATAATCACCGTCTGGTTTGGGGGACGACGAAGCAGCGCCTCAATGACCTCGGATAAATCGATATAATCGTACGTCACCATATAGGTCAGTTCGTCCAACAGCACCAAATCCAGCGTTTCATCCGCCAGCATCCGCAAACCATGCTGCCAAACCTCCTGTGCGGCGGCGCGATCGGTTACCCGATTTTGCGTATTCCAGGTAAAACCGGTGGCCATCACCTGAAACTCCACGCCGTGGGCTTCCAGCAGGTTGCGTTCACCGTTCGGCCATTGACCTTTGATAAACTGAATTACCCCAGCGCGCATACCGTGCCCGACGGCCCGGGTAACGGTGCCGAAACCGGCGGTGGTCTTCCCCTTGCCGTTGCCGGTAAAAACGATCACGATTCCCCGCTCCTCTCGCGCCCCGGCGATACGGGCATCCACTTTCTCTTTTAATCGCTGTTGGCGCTGCTGGTGCCTTTCTTCGCTCATGGTGTCATCCTGTTTTCACGCCGGTCCCGGTTTACGGTCCGGCTGGGCATCAAAACTGATGCCGGTTTTGCGGTGACTGTCGTCACCCATCAGATACAGATAAATCGGCATAATATCCGCCGGCGTTTTGAGTTTTTCGGCGTCTTCGCCGGGAAAAGCATTTTTGCGCATGGCAGTCCGGGTGCCGCCGGGATTGATGCAGTTGACCCGGAGCCGGGCGGCGGGATATTCATCCGCCAGTACCTGCATCATGCCTTCGGTGGCGAATTTCGACACCGCGTAAACCCCCCAGTTGGCACGGCCTTGCCGGCCGACGCTGGAACTGCTGAATATCAGCGACGGCCGATAAGCTTTAAGCAGCAGCGGCAGCATGGCCCTGGTCAATAAAAAGGTAGCGTTGACGTTCACTTCCATGACGTTACGCCAGCTGTCGGCGGATTGCCGCGCCATGGGCGCTATTTCTCCCAGCAAACCGGCGTTATTCAGCAGCCCGTCCAGCCGGGGGATTTCCCGCATCAACGCTTCCCCCAACTGCCGGTACTCCTGCTCGCCGGCCTGTGATAAATCCAGCGTGATCACACGGGCATCCGCACCGCCTTCATCGGCGATCTGCTGCCGCACCGCCGCCAGCTTCGCCTCCGTTCTGCCCAGCAGCAGCAACGATGCGCCGTAACGGGCATAGGTCAGCGCCGCTTCACGCCCGATGCCGTCGCCGGCGCCGGTAACCATAATGATACGCTGCTGCAGTAGATTGTTTGCGGGCTGGTAATACACGTCGGACTCCTCTGCTTACTATTGCTTACTGCGCTTATTTTTATTTGCTTTGCGGGCAGGACGCTTAATTACCCGGGCGATGGCCGGAAGGATCTCTCTTTTATGCCTGAAACGGTGGGTGATTTCAATGTATGCCCAGCCAATGCCGGCGGATGTCCCATCGCGATTTCCCCTCCGGAGGCGGGCCGGCGGGAAAAACAAGATTTATCACTATTATAGGGCGGAATATTCCGAATTTTCTGACGACGAGACCCCGGCTGTTAGCTAGAATAAGCCACAACGAAAACAATTCAGCAAGGTGGCAAAATGGAATTCCTCTCTCTCTATGGACTTTTTTTGGCGAAAGCCATTACCGTGGTGGCGGCTATCGGGGCCGTTATGCTGCTGGCGGTAGGGCTGCGCCAGCGGCAGCGCAGACGCAAGGGTGAGCTCCAGGTCACCGATTTGGGTAAGCATTACCGCGAAATGCAGCGCGAAATGCAGCTGGCCCGCATGGGAGAGGCGGAACAGCGCATTTGGCACAAACGTTACAAAAAAGAGGAAAAGCACGATGCCAAACTGGCGCGCAATCGCGCCAAACGCGGCGAAAAAACGCCGCTGAAATCCTGTCTGTATGTGCTTGATTTCAAGGGCAGCATAGATGCGGGGGAAGTGGCCTCGCTGCGGGAAGAAATTTCCGCGGTGCTGGCGGTTGCCAAACCGCAGGACGAAGTTCTGCTGCGGTTGGAAAGCCCAGGCGGGGTGGTGCATGGTTACGGGTTGGCCGCTTCGCAGCTGCAGCGCCTGCGCGACAAAGGCATTCGCCTCACCGTGGCGGTGGATAAAGTGGCCGCCAGCGGCGGCTATATGATGGCCTGCGTTGCCGACCGCATTATCGCCGCGCCGTTTTCCATTATCGGCTCCATTGGGGTGGTGGCGCAAATTCCTAATTTCAACCGCCTGCTAAAGCGCAACGATATAGATGTGGAACTGCATACCGCCGGTGCGTATAAACGAACCTTGACGCTGTTTGGCGAAAATTCCGAGCAGGGCCGTCAGAAATTCCAGCAAGATCTCAATGAAACACATCAATTATTTAAACAATTCGTGCATGAGATGCGTCCGTCGCTGGATATTGAAGCCGTGGCTACCGGCGAGCATTGGTACGGCAGCCAGGCAAGGGAGAAGGGGCTGGTGGACGGCATCGGCACCAGCGATGAACTGCTGATTGCCGAAATGGCTAATCACGAGGTCATCAACATCAAATATGCACGCCGGAAACGTTTGCTTTCGCGATTCACCGACAGTGCGGCCTTGAGTATCGAACAGCGGCTGCTGCATTGGTGGCAGAAAGGGGAAAAGCCCTTATTATGAATATAGGCGGGCCGGGAATACGGCCCGTTACCCACAACGCTCAATCCTGCAGATGATATTTCTCCGATAGCACCACGGCCAGATGTTTAAACATATTAAACACCGCTGTGGTTTTACGGGTGGGTATTCCGTCCTGATCGAAAAAAAATTCGCCGCGGAAAACCAGCACGCCGTCTTTTTGTTCTACTTCGGTCGCTTCCATACCGTGCATATATTCATCGTGTTCACGTATGATCCTATTCGCTTCAATCAACAGGTTTTTGCGATCAATGGGGGTGGTTTTTGCGTACATAAATTTTGCTCCTTGGTTAATGCAGAGCCTATTGTAATACCCGGTTGTGTTTGGCTGCAAACAGACTAAGGTTTATTCCGTTGGCGCCTTTTTTTCTTAATTGGTTTACAACAGCCGCTTTTTTTGTATCGCTAATAAGTTGCGCCAACTTTTTTATCATGTAGAGTGTGGGCCTTCATGACTCTGGGGATGCCGATGGGCACAAACCGGCAATGGATTTATCAATATCATAGGCTAATATTGATAAATTTATTATATTTATCAGTAGGTTAATCTCATGTCGCTAGTGAAAGAACAGACCGGCTAGAAAGAGGTTGATTTTTGACGGTACTGCCGCAATATAAAATCAGAGGTATGCCCAGCCAGGGTCTGGCGCACAAAAAGCTTCTTTTCAGAGAAGAAATCATTCAGGTAAAGGTAAAAATGGGTAAAGCTCTCGTTATCGTTGAATCCCCGGCGAAAGCCAAAACGATTAATAAATATTTAGGTAATGACTACGTGGTCAAGTCCAGCGTCGGTCACATCCGCGATTTGCCCACCAGTGGTTCAGCCAGTAAGAAAAGCGCAGACACAACTAAAAAGAAAAAAGAAAAAAGCGATGCGCAAAGCGCGCTGGTTAATCGTATGGGAATCGACCCTTATCATGGCTGGAAGGCCCATTACGAGATATTGCCCGGCAAAGAAAAAGTGGTTACCGAGCTGAAAGCGCTGGCGGAAAATGCCGACCATATTTATCTCGCGACCGACCTTGACCGCGAGGGGGAAGCCATTGCCTGGCACCTGCGGGAAGTGATTGGCGGCGATGATAAACGGTTCAGCCGGGTGGTGTTTAACGAAATCACCCGTAATGCCATTACCCAGGCGTTTAAACAGCCCGGCGAATTAAATATCGATCGGGTGAATGCCCAGCAGGCACGCCGGTTTATGGACCGCGTAGTGGGTTACATGGTGTCGCCGCTGCTGTGGAAAAAGCTGGCCCGCGGGCTGTCCGCGGGCCGCGTGCAGTCGGTGGCCGTCCGGCTGGTGGTGGAACGCGAGCGGGAAATAAAGGCCTTTGTACCGGAAGAGTACTGGGAACTGCACGCCGATCTTAAGGTGTCCGCCAAAGCGCAACTGCAGATGCAGGTTACCCATGAAGGGGACAAGCCCTTCAAACCGGTGAACCAGGAGCAAACCCAGTCCGCGGTCAAACAGCTGGAAAACGCCACCTATATCATCGCCGATCGCGAGGATAAACCCACCAGCAGCAAAGCCGGGGCGCCTTTTACCACTTCTACCCTGCAACAAGCCGCCAGCACCCGCCTGGGCTACGGGGTGAAAAAAACCATGATGCTGGCCCAGCGTCTGTATGAGGCGGGGCATATCACCTATATGCGTACCGACTCCACCAATCTGAGCCAGGATGCGCTTACGATGGCCCGGGACTACATCGGCGCGCAGTTTGGCGCCAAGTATCTGCCCAAACAGGCCAATGAATATGCCAGCAAGGAAAATTCACAGGAAGCCCATGAAGCCATTCGTCCCTCGGACGTCGGCAACCTGGCCGAACAGCTCAGTGATATGGAACCGGACGCGCAAAAGCTCTACCAGCTCATCTGGCGTCAGTTTGTTGCCTGCCAGATGATGCCTGCGCTGTATGATTCCACCACCCTGACGGTAAAAGCCGGTGATTTTTCCCTGCGCGCCAAAGGGCGCATCCTGCGGTTCGACGGCTGGACCAAAGTCATGCCGGCGCTGCGCAAGGGCGATGAAGACCGCACCCTGCCCGCCGTGAAAGTGGGGCAAGAGCTCGCCCTGGAAAAATTGCTGCCCAGCCAGCATTTTACCAAGCCGCCCGCCCGTTACAGCGAAGCCTCGCTGGTGAAGGAATTGGAAAAACGCGGTATCGGCCGGCCTTCCACCTATGTGTCGATCATCTCCACCATTCAGGATCGCGGTTACGTCCAGGTGGAAAACCGGCGCTTTTACGCGGAAAAAATGGGCGAAATCGTCACCGACCGGCTGGAAGAGAATTTCCGCGAGCTGATGAACTATGATTTCACCGCCCGCATGGAAGACAAGCTCGATCAGGTGGCCAACAATAAGGAAGAGTGGAAAGCGGTGCTGGATTCGTTTTTCACCGAGTTCACCCATCAGCTGGAAATCGCCGAAAAAGACCCGGAAGAGGGGGGCATGCGTCTCAACCAGATGGTGATGACCAGCATCGATTGCCCCACCTGCGGACGTAAAATGGGCATCCGTACCGCCAGCACCGGCGTATTCCTCGGCTGCTCAGGTTATGCCCTGCCGCCGAAAGAACGGTGTAAAACCACCATCAACCTGATCCCCGAAGCCGAGACCCTGAACATACTCGAAGGGGATGACGCTGAAACCAATGCGCTGCGCGCCCGCCGACGTTGCCCGAAATGCGGCATGGCCATGGACAGTTATCTTATCGATAACAATCGCAAAATCCACGTCTGCGGCAACAACCCTCTGTGCGACGGATATGAAATAGAGCAGGGGGAATTTCGCATCAAGGGCTATGACGGCCCGGTGGTGGAATGCGAAAAATGCGGTTCCGAAATGCATTTGAAGCTGGGGCGTTTCGGAAAATACATGGCCTGTACCAACGACGAGTGCAAGAACACCCGCAAAATCCTTCGTAACGGCGACGTCGCGCCGCCGAAAGAGGATCCGGTGCCGCTGCCGGAACTGCCCTGCGAAAAATCAGACGCCTATTTTGTCCTTCGCGACGGTGCCGCGGGAGTGTTCCTGGCCGCCAATACCTTCCCGAAATCCCGGGAAACCCGCGCGCCGCTGGTGGAAGAACTGGCCCGTTTCAAGGATCGTTTACCGGAAAAACTCCGTTATTTGGCCGACGCGCCGGTGAAGGACGATGAAGGGAATAAAACCATGGTTCGTTTCAGCCGCAAGACCAAACAGCAATATGTCTCGTCGGAAAAAGACGGCAAGGCCACCGGCTGGAGCGCGTTTTACATCGACGGCAAATGGCAGGTCAGCAAAAAATAAGCGGGCATGGTTTTACCGCTCGCCGCAGCGCCCCACGGCACAATCAGCCCGCTATCACTGAAGCTTGCATGAGCCGTATTAAAGGGATTATCTCGCCCTGCCGCCTACCACAACCAACCTCCGGGTTGGTTTTTTTATGCTTTATAAATAAGTTATATATAGCGATTTTTTATGATTAAATAGTATTATTGCAAAATATTACTTTTGCCCCCGATGCTGACAAAAGCCGGCTGCCTCATGGTGACAGCGACTCCAAACGGTACTTTTGCACCGGATTCTTGCACCTGTTATGCCAGGATGACAAATATGAAATTGCAGCAGCTTCGATATATTGTTGAAGTGGTAAATCATAATCTGAATGTTTCTTCCACTGCCGAGGGGCTGTATACCTCGCAGCCCGGCATCAGCAAACAGGTGCGAATGCTGGAAGATGAACTGGGGGTGCAGATTTTTGCCCGCAGCGGCAAACATCTGACCCAGGTGACCCCCGCGGGGCAAGAGATCATCCGCATTGCCCGCGAAGTCCTGTCGAAAGTCGACGCCATAAAAGCCGTTGCCGGCGAACATACCTACCCCGATAAAGGCTCGCTGTATGTAGCCACGACCCACACCCAGGCCCGCTACGCGCTGCCTGAAGTCATCAAAGGCTTTATCGAACGCTATCCGCGGGTTTCCCTGCATATGCATCAGGGCTCCCCCACACAAATCGCCGAGGCGGTATCCAAAGGCGTGGCGGACTTCGCCATCGCCACCGAGGCGCTGCATCTCTATGAAGATCTGGTGATGCTGCCCTGTTATCACTGGAACCGGGCTATCGTGGTGCTTCCCAATCATCCGTTGGCCAACAAGGCCAACATCACCATTGATGAGCTGGCGGCCTATCCGCTGGTGACCTATACCTTTGGTTTCACCGGCCGTTCCGAACTGGATACCGCCTTCAACCGCGCCGGGCTGACGCCGCGCATCGTCTTTACCGCCACCGACGCCGATGTGATCAAAACCTATGTCCGCATGGGGCTGGGCGTTGGGGTAATTGCCAATATGGCGGTAAGCGAAGAAGCCGATCCGGACCTGGTTAAAATCAATGCAGATGCAATGTTTGCCCTGAGCACCACCAAAATCGGCTTTCGGCGCAGCACTTTTTTGCGCAGCTATATGTACGACTTCATCCAGCGCTTTGCGCCTCATTTAACCCGCGACGTGGTGGATACGGCCATTGCCCTGCGCTCCAATGAGGAAATAGAGGCCATGTTCAAAGATATCAAACTGCCGGTTAAATAAGCCATAACGCCTTTTAGGGCTAGCCTAACCGCATCACTTGTTATGAAAACGTTACATTAATCTTGTAAAATGATGACAGATCGCCTCAAACCCAATGGGGTTATGACTATAATGAAATAAAAGTCTGGAGGAGTTATGTCGTCAACAATTCGAGAAACCAGTAAGGAACGCCTGGTGGTCGGGGATAAAACCTACCGCTATTTCAGCCTGCCCCACGCTGCGCGGACGCTGGGTAATCTTGACGCGCTGCCCAAATCCATGAAAGTGCTGCTGGAAAACCTGCTGCGCAACGAGGACGGTGACATTGTCACCGAAGAGCATCTGAGAGCGGTGGCCGGCTGGCTGGAAAACGCCCATGCCGAGGGTGAAATCGCCTATCGCCCGGCCCGGGTGCTGATGCAGGATTTCACCGGCGTGCCGGCGGTTGTGGACCTTGCCGCCATGCGGGAGGCGGTAAAGCGCCTGGGCGGCGATGTAAACAAGGTCAATCCCCTGTCGCCGGTTGACCTGGTTATCGACCATTCCGTCACCGTCGACAGCTATGGCAACGACGGAGCCTATGTAGAAAACAACCATCTGGAGATGGAAAGGAACCTCGAGCGCTACAAATTCCTGCGCTGGGGGCAGCAGGCATTCAGCCGGTTCCGGGTCGTGCCGCCGGGAAACGGTATCTGCCATCAGGTCAATCTCGAATACCTTGCGCAAACCGTTTGGCACGAGCAGCAGGATGGTGAAGAAGTAGCCTATCCCGACACGCTGGTGGGCACCGATTCCCATACCACCATGGTCAACGGCCTCGGCGTGCTGGGCTGGGGCGTGGGCGGTATCGAAGCGGAAGCGGCCATGCTCGGCCAGCCGGTATCCATGCTGATTCCGGACGTGGTGGGTTTTAAGCTTATCGGCAAGCTTAATGAGGGCATCACCGCCACCGATCTGGTGCTGACCGTAACGCAAATGCTGCGTAAACACGGCGTGGTGGGTAAATTCGTGGAATTTTATGGCGATGGGCTGGACGTGCTGCCCCTGGCGGATCGCGCCACCATCGGCAATATGGCGCCGGAATACGGCGCCACCTGCGGTTTTTTCCCGGTAGATGCCATCAGCCTGGATTATCTGCGACTGACCGGCCGCAGCGAAGAGCAGATAGCGCTGGTGGAAGCCTATAGCAAAGCACAGGGCCTCTGGCGCAATGCTGGGGATGAACCGCGCTTCACCAGTACGCTGGTATTGGATATGGGAACGGTAGTGGCAAGCCTGGCGGGGCCGAAACGGCCGCAGGACCGGGTGCCGTTGCCGGGTGTGGCGGCGGCGTTCCGCGCCAGCGATGAGCTGGATTTCACCAAGCGTACCCATCATCCGGATTTCCAGGACGTGGAGCTGGAGGGGGAATCCTTCCAACTGCATCAAGGGGCGGTGGTGATTGCCGCCATTACCTCCTGCACCAATACCTCCAATGCCAATATCCTGATGGCCGCCGGCCTGCTGGCCCGCAACGCGGTGCAAAAGGGGCTGAAGACCAAGCCTTGGGTGAAAACCTCGTTAGCCCCCGGATCCAAAGTGGTGACCGATTATCTGGCGGCGGCGGGATTGACGCCTTATCTGAATCAGCTCGGTTTTAACCTGGTGGGTTACGGTTGCACCACCTGCATCGGTAACTCCGGCCCGCTGAAGGAACCCATCGAGGCGGCCATCAAGTCCGGGGATTTGACCGTGGGAGCGGTGCTGTCCGGCAACCGTAACTTTGAAGGGCGTATCCATCCGCTGGTGAAAACCAACTGGCTGGCGTCGCCGCCGCTGGTGGTGGCCTATGCCCTGGCCGGTAATATGCTGGTGAATCTGAGCACCGATCCGCTGGGCACCGACGCCGGCGGGCAGCCGGTGTATCTCAAGGACATCTGGCCGAGTTCGGCGGAAATCGCCGATTCGGTGAGCCTGGTTAACAGCGCCATGTTCCATAAGGAATACAGCGCTATTTTCAACGGCAACCGGGATTGGCAGGAGATCGAGGTCAATCGCACCCCAACTTACCACTGGCAGGATGACTCCACCTATATCCGCCTGACGCCGTTCTTTGACCAGATGCGGCATCAGCCCGAGCCGGTGGAAAATATCCGCGGCGCCCGTATTCTGGCGTTGCTCGGCGATTCGGTGACCACGGATCATATCTCCCCGGCGGGCAATATCAAAGCGGACAGCCCGGCGGGACATTATCTGCGGGAAAACGGCGTGGAAGCGGGAAATTTCAATTCCTACGGATCCCGGCGCGGCAACTACGAAGTGATGGCGCGCGGCACCTTTGCCAATATCCGGATCCGGAACGAAATGGTGCCGGGTGTGGAAGGGGGGATAACCCGTCACTATCCGTCCGGCGATGAGATGCCGATTTACGATGCCGCCATGCGCTACCAACGGGAACAGGTGCCGCTGGCGGTTATTGCCGGTAAAGAGTACGGTTCCGGCTCCAGCCGGGATTGGGCCGCGAAGGGCCCGCGGCTGCTGGGCATCCGGGTAGTGATTGCCGAAACCTTCGAACGTATTCACCGTTCGAATCTGATTGGCATGGGGATTCTGCCGCTGGAATTCCCGGCCGGCGTGACCCGGCAATCGCTGCGGCTGAAGGGGGATGAGCGTATCAGCATCGGCGGCCTGGGCGAGCTGGCTCCCGGCCAGACGGTGGCGGTGACCATCGACTATGCCGATGGCCGCAGCGAGCAGGTGATGACCCGCTGCCGTATCGATACCGGCAACGAGCTTACCTATTACCAGCATGACGGTATTCTGAACTATGTCATCCGCCGAATGCTGTAATCGGCGTTTCATAAGCTTCGCCTCCCCCCTTAGCGTCCGGCGAGACGTTAGGGGGGCAGGCATGAGAGTACCGATGGATCCTCGAATCATTGTTAATACGGGGTGTATTATTTTGTGGTGGTAGCTATTTCACCTTATTATATTAATCTAACACCTATATTAATCTAACACCTATATTAGTCTATAAAATTATTTCTGTGATTATTATTAAGGATAAAGTATCAAATTATCTATCTTACAGACTGACAATATTAAAGTATCAATATTGATTTTTTAAAATTTGGCTTCTTTGTTGTTTACTTCGTTAATACATTCATTTTTGTGATCCTGATAGGGTAATTAAATTTACCGTTTGATATAGAATGCCGCCACCGCATAAAGAGCAGATATGTGAAAATAGACTGTTATTTTCATGAATGGCTATGCTTAACGCTAGCAGAATATCTTTAGCATATTCACGGCATTTTTATCGAAACGTTCCCTGAGGAGAACATTATAATGAATAGCATCACGGAAAGCGCCTCGGTGCTGGAGGCGTCTCCGGACTCCAGCTGGCGCAGAAGCGACACCATGTGGATGTTGGGCCTGTACGGTACGGCCATTGGCGCGGGCGTGCTGTTTTTACCCATTAACGCGGGTATCGGCGGGCTGGTTCCGCTGATTATCATGGCCATTATGGCTTTCCCCATGACTTTTTTCGCCCACCGCGGATTATGTCGTTTTGTCTTGTCAGGTAAAAAAGGGGGTGGGGATATCACCGAAGTTGTTGAGGAACATTTCGGCGTGGGTGCGGGTAAATTAATCACCTTGCTGTATTTTTTTGCTATTTACCCTATTTGCCTGGTATATGGCGTGGCTATTACGAATACCGTTAATAGTTTTATTATCCATCAGCTTCATTTGCCGACGCCGCCGCGTGCAATATTAGCGCTGATATTAATCCTCGGGCTGATGACTATTGTGCGTTTCGGTAAAGAAATGATCGTCAAGGCGATGAGCATCCTGGTTTTCCCCTTTGTGGCGGCGTTAATGCTGTTGGCGGTTTATTTGATTCCGCACTGGAGCTCGGCTATTTTTGACAGCGCCTCCGCTGCCGGCAGCATGACCGGCCATAGCCTGATGGTTACACTTTGGCTGGCAATTCCGGTGATGGTGTTTTCGTTCAACCATTCGCCGATCATCTCCTCCTTTGCGGTGGCCAAGCGTCAGGAGTATGGCGACGGCGCGGAGAAGAAGTGTTCGCGCATCCTGGCCTGCAGCCATGTGATGATGGTGCTGACGGTGATGTTCTTCGTTTTCAGCTGCGCGCTGAGCCTGTCAACCGCCGATTTGGCCCAGGCCAAGGCGCAGAATATTACCATTTTGTCCTATCTGGCGAACCACTTCAATAACCCGCTGATCGAGTGGGTGGCGCCTATCATCGCCACCGTCGCCATCAGCAAATCCTTCCTCGGCCATTATTTGGGGGCGCGCGAGGGTTTCAACGGCATGATGATCAAATCCTTGCGCAGCCGGGGGAAGAGCGCTTCCGAAGAAACGCTTAACCGTATTACCGGCATTTTCATGCTGCTGACCACCTGGCTGGTGGCGACGATGAACCCCAGCATCCTGGGCATGATCGAGACCCTGGGCGGACCGATTATCGCCATGCTGCTGTTTTTGATGCCGATGTATGCCATGCATAAGGTCCCGGCCATGAAAAAATACAGCGGCACTATCATTAACGTATTAAGTAACGTATTTGTGGCGTTAGTGGGCCTGGTGGCCATGTCGGCAATCGTCTATAACCTGCTGGGCTAAAGGGACGGCGGGTCGTCCCGGCCCGCTTCCTGCCCTTCCATCAGCGGCGGATGAAGTAACGGGCAGAGATCAGATGTCCAGCAAATGGCCCATTTTGGTCGCTTTGGTATTGAGATAGCGTTCATTCTTCGGATTGCGGCCGACGATCAGCGGGACGCGTTCGATGATATGAATGCCGGCCTCGGTGAGAATCTCCACCTTCTGCGGATTATTGGTGAGCAGACGGATGGAGTCCACGCCCAGCAGCTTGAACATATCGGCGCATAGGGTGAAATCCCGCTCATCTGCGGCAAACCCCAGCTGATGATTGGCTTCCACCGTATCGGCCCCTTTATCCTGCAGCGCGTAGGCGCGGATTTTATTCAGCAACCCGATATTCCGGCCTTCCTGGCGGTGATACAGTAAAATCCCCCGGCCTTCCTCGGCGATATGCGTCAAGGCGGCTTCGAGCTGGAATCCACAGTCGCATCGCAGGCTAAACAGGGCATCACCGGTCAGGCACTCCGAGTGCACCCGCGCCAGCACCGGCTCCACGCCGGTAATATCACCGAACACCAGCGCCAGATGGTCGTGTCCTGTGGCTATCTCTTCAAAACCCACCATCAGAAAGTCGCCCCAGGGTGTCGGCAGTTTGGCCTCTGCCACACGTTTAAGCTGCATTTTACTCTCCAAAACCGAAATACTGACGCGCATCCTACTTATTATCTTGCTGTTTGACCAGCGTGGCGCAAAGTGATACGCGAAAATCCGTTAATAAGGTATTTTGCCACAAGTTCATTAAAATCTGACGATTGATCATGCTTATTATTGGCAAAATAGTCATTTGATTGTCACAATTCCCTACAACGACGGGCAATTTATAAGCCTCCCCCCTTCGGTCTTGGGATTCTATTCTTCTCGGCAAAGCTTTTTCAGCGGAAAGACACATGTTTGATATTGCGAAACGCACCGGTTTTGGCGCGATAGTACTTATGGTAATCCCTATTTTAGCCTGGGTCAGTGGCTGGCAGTGGCATCCGGATAACGAAGTGTGGTGGTGGCGGGTATTGTTTTGGACGACCCAAACCGTGACGTCTCCCTGGGGCTTTATCACCAGCATCGTCCTGTTTGCCTGGTTCCTATGGTGTTTGCGGTTTCGCTTGGGGCCTGCGCTGGTTTTGGCCTGCATTCTCGGCGTCGCGCTGCTGGCGGGCCAGGGTATCAAGTCGGCCATCAAGGACCGGGTGCGGGAGCCGAGGCCCTACGTGATATGGCTGGAGCAGACCCACGATATGGACGGCCGGGATTTTTATTCCCTGCCGGGCAAGGCCCGGTCGATGCTGGTGAAAAAAGAGCTGCAGAACGAACAGGAAATTCCCCGCTGGCTGCGTAAACATTGGCAGCATGAAACCGGCTTCGCTTTTCCCTCCGGCCACACGGTGTTTGCCGCCAGCTGGGCCTTACTGGCCTGGGGGCTGCTGTGGCCTCGGCGGCATTATAAATCGGTGATAGTGATTATGGTCTGGTCGGTGGCGGTGTTGAGCAGCCGCATGGTGCTGGGTATGCACTGGCCGCGGGATGTGCTGATGGGCATCCTGCTGAGCTGGCTGGTGATCGCATCGGCCTGCTGGCTGGTGCAGCGCTGGATTGGGCCTTTAGTGCCCAAACCCGATGAAGCCCGGGATATCAAATCCCGTATGTAGCCCCCATGGAATACTGCCTGTCGCGCAAGGATGCGCGCCGCGGCCCTGCTCAAAATGTCACCCTCTCGCCATCCTCCGGAATGTAACGATAATGTTGCTTTTGTGATATCTATCGCTATTCCTAAAATTCGCCATGGACAATCATCATTAGAATTGCCACACTCCATATGAATATAAAATCAAAAGTGAATATATATTCATAACGGAGAACAACAATGAACACCTACCTACTCAAACCTTGTCTTGCCGCCGTTTTACTGTCCTTGTCCATGGCGTCTTTTGCCGCCGACAAAGGCTTAATCGCCATCATTACCCCGTCCCATGACAATCCGTTCTTTAAAGCGGAAGCGGATGCCGCCACCGCCAAGGCCACCCAATTGGGCTATACCACGCTGGTGGCGTCCCATGACGATGACGTAAGTAAGCAAAACCAATTGATTGAAACCGCCATTGCGCGCAAAGCGAAAGCGATAGTGCTGGATAACGCCGGCGCCGATGCCACCATCGGGCCGTTGAAGAAGGCCAAGGCCGCCGGCATCCCGGCGTTTCTTATCGATCGCGAAATCAATGCCACCGGCGTGGCGGTGGCGCAGATTGTCTCCAATAACTACCAGGGCGCGCAGCTGGGGGCGGAAAAATTCGTCAAGCTGATGAACGGCAAGGGGAATTACGTGGAACTGCTGGGCCAGGAGTCCGATACCAACGCCCATGTGCGCTCACAGGGCTATCACGATGTGATTGACGACTATACCGGCCTGAAGATGGTGGCCCAGCAAACCGCCAACTGGAGCCAGACCGAAGCCTTCTCCCGTATGGAATCCATGCTGCAGGCCCATCCGGATATCACCGGCGTGATTTCCGGCAACGATACCATGGCCCTGGGAGCGGAAGCCGCGCTGAAGGCCGCCGGACGTAAAGATATTATCGTGGTGGGATTTGACGGCAGCGACTATGTGCGGGATTCCATCCTGGCCAAAGGCAATATCAAGGCCACGGTGTTGCAGCCGGGCTGGCGCGAAGCGGAAATGGCGGTGGAACAGGCTGATGCCTACCTGAAAACCGGTAAAGCCCAGAAAGAAGAGAAGCAGCTGATGGATTGCGTATTGATTGATGAAACCAATGCCAAAAACCTGAAAAATTTCGGCGTTCAGCCTTAAGTGACGTACCGGAAGGGGCCGCGCGGCCCCTTCAAAACAGGAGAGGGTATGCAACTCAGCGTATTACGCATATTGGGCAAACAGGCCACATCGGGCAATCCGGGCACAGGCAAAAAACTGGCCACCTGGGCTCTGGCCCTGTTACTGCTGTCCGCCTGCGACGTGGTCAAACTGGGCAGCGACGGTAAGCCGATTATTCCGGCGGATCCCACGGCGGGTCCGGATTATTCCAACCAGACGCCGCAGCAGATAGCCCAGGAATTCTGGGGACCGAAAATACTGCCCGCCGCCCGCAGCCAGGCGCTGGATTGGCCGGCGCTGAAGCAAGCGCAGGAAAAACTGGCCGGTACCGACACCAAAAGCGTCTACAGTAAATTTTCCGCCAAGGTCGGCGCGGTGGATGCCGACGGCATGGAACGCAAACTGACCTTGAACGTCAACGGCGATACCGTGCTGCTACAATTGGGACCCGTCATCAAGGGTAACGCGGTACGTGATGCCGCCGGGTTTATCCATTTTGAGGATTTCAAAAACCAGGTGCAGTTCGCCCAGGTGTCCAGGGCGTTGAATAAACAGGCGCTGGGCGGCCTGCCGGCCATTGACCCAAGCTGGGTCGGACAGCCGGTGGACGTGCTGGCGGCGTTTACCCTGAGCCATGGGAGTATCGATGACGGCGTGGCGCTGGATATCAAGCGGGGGGCGAGTCAATGAGCGATAAACCTGAGGTGGTGCTGCGCGCTCAAGGCATCACCATGATGTATCCGGGCACCCTGGCGTTGGACAACGTAAATTACAACGTCTATCGCGGCAAAGTGAATGTGATAATCGGCGAGAACGGCGCCGGTAAATCCACCCTGATGAACGTGCTGGCGGGCGTGCAACAGCCCACCGCCGGCGAAATCCTGCTCAATGGCGAGCGGGTGAGCTTTGGCAATACCCGCGAGGCGGCGGCGAAAGGCATCGGCATGGTGCATCAGGAACTGAACCTGTCGGAAAACCTCAATGTGGCGGAAAACATCTTCCTCGGCCGCGAACAGCAAACCGGCCTGTGGCCCATTAATCAGGCTGAACAGGAGCGGGTGGCCGCCGAACTGATGGCACGGCTGGATCAGCCCATCTCTCCCCGTGAGCTGGTGTCCAATCTCAAGGTCGGCCAGCAGCAAATGATAGAGATAGCCAAGGCGCTGGCGGAGCGGGCGGATATCCTGATCCTTGACGAGCCCACCTCGGCCCTCAGTAAAAACGAAGTGGACGTGCTGTTTCGGGTAATTCGCGAGCTGACCCGCCAGGGCGTATCCATTATCTATATCTCCCATCGCCTGGAGGAGCTGATGGCCATCGGCGATTACATTACGATTCTGCGCGACGGGCGCTTTCAGGCCGAGGCGGTGGTGGGGGAAATCGACGTGCCCTGGATCGTGCGGGAGATGCTTGGCGGTGACCCTGTCACAACTTTTCTCAAGCCCGGCCGCCAATTCGGCTTGCCGGTATTGCAGGCGGACCATATCACCTGCGTCAACGATGCCGGTCATCCGGTGGTGAACGATGTGACCTTTACCGTGCGCGCCGGCGAAATCGTCGGCATCTACGGCCTGATGGGAGCCGGTCGTACCGAACTGTTCGAGTGCCTGCTGGGCACCGAAAAAAACTACCTGGGCAAAATCTGGCTGGGGGATTTACCCATCTCCACCGGTATGTCCACCGCCAACCGCATCAAGCTCGGCATGACCCTGGTGCCGGAGGATCGCAAAAAATCGGGCATTTTTCCCGCCTCCTCGGTAGCGGTGAATCTGACTATCTCCAGCCTGTGGCGGCGACTGCAAAACGGTATCAGCATTATGCGCCGGGATGAAGAGCGGGTGGTGGCGTCCACCATCGGCAACCTGTCCATCAAGGTCTCTTCGCCGGACGTGGAAATCCAGGCCCTGAGCGGCGGCAATCAGCAAAAGGTGGTGATTGGCCGTTCGCTGCTCACCGATCCGAAGCTGCTGCTGCTGGACGAACCCACCCGCGGCATTGACGTGGGCGCCAAGGCGGATGTGTTTGAAATGATGGTGGCCCTGTCGGAACAGGGGATCGGCATTCTGTTTTCCACCTCGGATTTAAAAGAAATCATGGCGGTCTCCGACCGTATTCTGGTGATGTCGAACGGGAAATTGACGGCGAACGTGGAGCGTCAGTCCGCCCAGGAATCGGCATTGGTCACGGCGAGTGCAAAAGGATTCTGATATGAAAGCAATCAATACCGCCGCGTTAGCGCCTCTTACGGCCAGCCGGTCATTCCGGTCGCGGGAAAATATTCTGCTGCTCCTGCTTAAGCTACGCACTTTTATCGCGCTGTTTTTGATTTTAGGCTTTTTCACCTTTACCGTGTCCGGCTTCCTGGCCACGGAAAGCATTCTTATTATGTTGAAGCATATCTCCATCAATGCTTTTTTGGCGCTGGGCATCACCTTTGTCATCATCACCGCCGGCATCGATCTGTCCATCGGCGCCACCCTTGGCCTGTGCGGCATGTTCGCCGGTTGGATGATCACCCACGGCATTGTGTTGCCGATGTTCGGCATCGCCATCTTCCCCAGCGTCTGGGTCATCGTGCCGGCGGTACTGGTGCTCGGCGGGCTTATCGGCGCCGTTAACGGCTGGATCATCACCCGCTATAACGTGGCGCCTTTTATCTGCACCCTGGGCACCATGTATATCGTGCGGGGCGCGGCGATGCTGCTGTCCAACGGCGAGACCTTCCCCGGCCTGGACGGCAACCCGCGGCTTGGCAATACCGGTTTTGATTTCATCGGTTCCGGTTCGCTGCTGGGGGTGCCTTACTGTATCTGGCTGATGTTCGTGCTGGCATTGATCATTGCCTATATTGCGCGCCGCCTGCCGTTTGGCCGCCATGTTTACGCCATCGGCGATAACGAACGGGCGGCGGAGCTGTCCGGTATCAAGGTGAAGCAGGTAAAAATCTGGGTTTATACCATTTCCGGCCTGTGCGCCGCGGTAGCGGGCATTGTGGTGACCTCGCAGCTGGTGGCCAGCCATCCGGCCACCGGTACGTCATTTGAAATGAACGCCATCGCGGCGGTGGTATTAGGAGGGACGTCGCTGGCCGGCGGGCGCGGGACCATTGTCGGCACCCTTATCGGCGCCTTTGTTATCGGCATCCTGGCGGACGGCCTGGTAATGATGGGGGTTAGTGAATTCTGGCAGATGGTCATCAAAGGGATGGTGATTATCGTGGCGGTCATTATCGATCAAATGCAAAACCGGATGCAGCATAAGGCGGCCATCGTCTCGCAAAAGATCGTCAAAGAAGAGGCCGCCACCGAGTAACCCCCGTTCCCGTGCCGTTTACGATGATGCCGTAACGAGGGCTGGGAGGCAGCGACAAAACGGCGAGACGAGGGGGATTTGCCCGAAGGGATGGGGGCGGCGGGAAGTTTTTTACGCCACGCATGAATAAATATTCCCATATGGATAAAAATTCACATGGGCAAGAAATTGATAATCAAGAGGTAATATGATGAATCCTTATTCATTGTCCATCGATGATCTGGTGACCAAGGCGCGGCATATCCGCCGCCGCATCGTGCAGCTGAATGCAGGCAGTCCGGCGGGAGGCCATACCGGCGCCGATCTCTCCGAGGTGGAAATTCTCACCGCGCTCTATTTCCGCCTGCTGAACTGCGCGCCGGACCGGCTCGATGACCCCGAACGGGATATCTATATCCAGTCGAAAGGCCATGGCGTGGGGGGGTATTACTGCTGTCTGGCGGAAGCGGGCTATTTCCCCCTCGACTGGCTGCCCACGTACCAACATGCCAATTCCCATCTACCGGGCCATCCGGTGCGCCATAAGACCCCCGGCATTGAATTGAATACCGGCGCGCTGGGGCACGGGCTGCCGGTGGCGGTGGGTATCGCGCTGGCGGCAAAACGGGATAACAGTCCGCGCCGGGTCTTCGCGCTCACCGGCGACGGCGAACTGGCTGAGGGCAGCAATTGGGAAGCCGCGCTGGTATCCGCCCATTACGGCCTCGATAACCTGGTGATCATCAACGATAAGAACAAGCTTCAGCTGGCGGGATCCACCCGGTCCATTATGAATACCGATCCCCTGGGGGATAAATGGCGGGCGTTCGGCCTGAATGTCACCGAGTGCGCCGGTAACGATATGCAATCGGTGGTGGACACGCTGGAAAACTTGCCGTCCAACGGCAAACCGAACGTGGTGATCGCCAACACGGAAAAGGGCGCCGGCATCTCCTTTACCCAGGGGCGGGCCGAATGGCATCACCGGGTATTTAAAGGCGATGAAATCACCCTGGCATTGGAGGAACTCAAAGATGAGTAATGCAGAACATTTAGCCAGCGTCATGGTGGAACAGCTGATCAAAGCGGTGGATAACGGCCTGGACGTGGTGCCGGTATTGGCCGATTCCACCTCCACCGCCAAAATAGGCCCGTTCATCGCCCGTTTTCCCGACCGCATCGTGAACGTGGGCATTGCGGAACAAACCATGGTGGGTACGGCGGTGGGCCTGTCCATCGGCGGCAAAATCGCCGTCACCTGCAATGCGGCGCCGTTTTTGATCTCCCGCGCCAACGAGCAGGTAAAAGTGGACGTTTGCTACAACAATTGCAATGTGAAACTGTTCGGCCTGAACGCCGGCGCCAGTTACGGGCCCCTGGCCAGCACCCATCACAGTATTGACGATATCGCCATCATGCGCGGTTTCGGCAATATCCAGATTTTTGCGCCGTCGTCGCCGGAAGAGTGCCGCCAAATCATCGATTATGCCCTCGCCTATGTCGGGCCGGTGTATATCCGGCTGGATGGCAAAGCCTTGCCCGCCCTGCATGACGAGACCTACCGGTTCAAACCCGGTCAAATCGATGTGATGCGCCATGGCGAAGACGTGGCGCTGGTAGCGATGGGATCAACGGTACATGAAGCGGTGGATGCCGCCCGGATTCTGGATGAGCAGGGCGTTTCTGCCGCGGTCATCAATATATCCTCCATTCGCCCGTGCGATACTCGTCAGCTACTCTCCTTATTAACAAAGAGTAAACATGTGATTAGCATCGAAGAACATAACATTAACGGCGGCGTGGGCAGCCTGGTGGCCGAAGTGCTGGCGGAAGCGGGCTGCGCTATTCCCCTGGTGCGGCTGGGCATCGGCGACGGCGAGTACGCCATTGCGGCGGATCGCGCCGCCACCCGCGCCCACCACGGTTTCGATGCTCAGGGCGTAGTCAATACCGCCTTGCGCGTTTGCCGGGGGAACTGACCATGGCCACGCCCATCATTCTGGCTATTGACGAGGGCACCACCAATGCCAAGGCCATTGCTGTCGATGCCGAAGGCCGGGTTCTGTCTAAAGCGGCGGTGCCCTTGGCCCTGATTCATCCGCGGCCGGGCTGGGCGGAGCAGGATCCCGACGCGGTCTGGCAAGGTGTTTGCCAGGCTATCGCGGGTTGCCTGTCCGCCCTCGGCGACGTTCAGGTGGCGGCGGTGGCCATCAGCAATCAGCGGGAGTCGGTATTGGTATGGGAGCGCGCCGGCGGACGGCCGTTGACGCCCATCGTCAGCTGGCAATGTCGCCGATCCGAGGACTTTTGCCGCCGGCTCCATGAGGACGGCCGTGGGGAAATGATTTATCACCTTACCGGGCTGCCCATCGATCCGTTATTCCCCGCTGCGAAAATCCGCGGCCTGCTGGCGGCGCTACCGGACGGTTTTGCCCGCGCCGGCCGGGGAGAGCTGTGCGTGGGTACCCTTGATTGCTGGCTTAACTGGCAGCTCACCGGCGGACGGGCCTTTGTCACCGACTATGCCAATGCCGCCCGCACCCAATTGTTTAATATCCGTGAAGGCCGCTGGGACGACGCGCTGCTGCAGCTGTTTTCCGTGCCCGCCGCCTGCTTGCCACAGGTGCGGCCCTCGGCGGCGGTACAGGGCTATACCCTGGCCGGCCGGGTGCCGGGACTGGCGGGAGAAATTCCCGTGGCGTCGTTAATCGGCGATTCCCACGCGGCGTTATACGGCCAGGGCGGCAATCAGGCCGGCGATGTGAAAGCCACCTACGGCACCGGCTCATCCCTGATGATGGCGCTGGAGAACATCGGTGCGCCGGCAACGGGCCTGAGCACCACCGTGGCCTGGCATGACGGCCGGCTGTGCTACGCGCTGGAAGGCAATATCACCCATACCGGCTCCGGGCTGGCCTGGGTGGCGCGCCTGCTGGGGATATCCTCTCTGACGGAACTCTCCGCTATGGCGTTGAGCCAGGCGGGTAATCAGGGCGTCTATTTTGTCCCGGCCTTGTCCGGGCTGGGGGCGCCTTATTGGGACAGCCGGGCGCGCGGATTGATCTGCGGGTTGACCGACGCCGCCACGCCCGCGGTACTGGCGCGCGCCGGCCTTGAGTCCATCGCCTACCAGATTGCCGATGTGTTTTTTGCCATGGAGCGCGCCGCGGGACGGTCGTTGCCGGCGCTGCGGGTAGACGGCGGCGCTACGCAGAATGCCTGGCTGATGCAGTTTCAGGCCGATGTGCTGCAGCGGCGGCTGATTCGCAATCTCAACGCCGAAGTGTCGGCCCTGGGCGCCGCTTATCTGGCGGGCAAAACCCTGGGCTGGTGGACCAACGAGGATATCGCGGTCTTGCCGAGGGAAGTGGAGTATATCGAACCCCGGGCCGAGACCGCGGAGATGCAAGACAATTATAAAAATTGGCAAACGGCCGTAGCACGGGCCCGTTATCAAGTAGAACAACCCTACCGGGAGTGAAGTAATGTCGAGAAAAATTCTACAACAATTAACCTTCGGCGTGATCGTCGGCAATCGGGGCTTTTTCCCCAGCTATCTGGTCACCGAGGCGCGGCGCGATGCGGCGCAGGTGTTTGAGCAATTGGGCATCAAGACGGTTATCCTGGATGAAAACCAGAGCAAGCTGGGCGGGGTGGAAACCTGGCAGGACGCCAAAGCCTGCGCTGAACTGTTTCACCGCCATCGCGACGAGATTAACGGCGTGGTGATACTGCTGCCTAATTTCGGCGATGAAAAAGCCGTGGCGGACGCCGTTCGCCTGTCGGGATTAACCGTGCCGGTGTTGGTGCAGGCGGAGCAGGACAGCCTGGATAAAATGGGGTTGGCGACCCGGCGCGACAGTTTCTGCGGCAAAATTTCCCTGTGTAATAATCTGCGCCAGTGCGGTATCCCCTTTACGCTCACCAGCCGCCATGTCTGCGCGGTGGCGGGCGAGGACTTTTCGCGGGATTTACAGCGGTTTACCCAGCTTTGCCGGCTGGTGCACGCTATGAAAGGCGTGCGCATCGGCGCTATCGGCGCCCGGCCCGCCGCCTTTAATACGGTGCGTTACAGCGAAAAGCTGCTGGAGCGTATGGGCGTGTCGGTGGAGACGCTGGATTTATCGGAGATTTTTACCCGGGTCGGCCGGTTGAGCGACAATGATTTGCGGGTGGATGAAAAGCTGGCGCTGCTGAAGGATAACGCCGATACCGCCGCTATCCCGGCCCAGAAGCTGCATACCATGGCGAAACTGTTTGTGGTGATTAGCGAATGGGTGCTGGCTAACGATATTGATACGACCGCTATTCAGTGCTGGACCTCGCTGCAGGAAAATCTGGGTATTAATGTCTGTTCTATCATGAGCGTGATGTCCGGTCAGCTGATGCCCAGCGCCTGCGAGGTGGATGTGATGGGCGCGCTGTCCATGTATGCGCTGGCCAGCTGCTCGCTGTCGCCGGCGTCCATCGCCGACTGGAATAACAATTTCGGCGATGAGCAGGATAAATGCGTGTTGTTCCATTGCGGTAATTTCCCCGCTGAAAGCCTGGAAAGTCCGGTGATGGGTACGGCGGATATTATCGGTACTACGGTGGGGTGCGAGAATACCTGCGGCGCGGTGCACGGCCGGATGAAGGCCGGTCCGCTTACGTATTTCCGGCTGTCGTCGGACGATTTTACCGGCAAAGTGCGGGCCTATGTGGGCGAGGGGACGGTGGTGGACGACCCGCTGGATACCGTGGGCTGCCGCGCGGTGGTGCAGATCCCCGCCATGGAGCCGCTGCTGCGGTATATTTGCGAGCAGGGCTTTGAGCATCATGTGGCTATGAACCATTCCGCTACCGCGGCGGTGCTGCATGAGGCGTTTACCAAATATTTGGGGATTGAGTGTTATTGGCATGCCAAGGCGTAATGTACGATCGGCAGGCACGGTCTCCCTTTAACATGTTCGCTGCGCGATCGGTGATGGCGGGCCTACCGCGCTGTGGGGCGCTCCGGCGGGCGGTAAAACCACGCCCGCTTCGACCCCATCAGCACGGTCTCCCTTTAACACGTTCGCTGCGCGATCGGTGATAGCGGGCTTACCGCGCTGTGGGGCGCTCCGGCGGGCGGTAAAACCACGCCCGCTTCGACCCCATCAGCACGGTCTCCCTTTAACATGTTCGCTGCGCGATCGGTGATAGCGGGCTTACCGCGCTGTGGGGTGCTCCGGCGGGCGGTAAAACCACGCCCGCTTCGACCCCATCAGCACGGTCTCCCTTTAACATGTTCGCTGCGCGATCGGTGGGTGCGGGGCTACCGCGCTGTGAGATGCTAGGGGAGCGAGATGAGCTTTTCACCCACCAGCCGGTCGGTGATCAGCACATCGATATAGCGGCCTTCCAGGGCGCCCTTGATGGCCGCGACTTTTTCATGTCCCCCCGCCAGGGCCACTACCCGTTCGCATTCACGCACCTGGGGCAGCGGCATGCCGATCACCGGGTCTTCTTCGTCCGCCAGCACCGCTTCGCCTTTGCTGTTGAAATAATGCAGGCAGATATCCCCCACGGCGCCGCGCTGCGCCAGCAGCCTGAGCATTTTTTCGTGGTAATAGTTGCCGGAATTCATCAGCAACTGCGAAGGTTCCAGCGCGCCGATACCTACCAGCGCGACGTCCACTTCGCTGAATTTGGCCACTACATCGGCCACCTCGCTGCTGTTGATAAGCCGTAGCCGATCCTCAACCGAGCGTTCAATGCTTTGCGCCGGCAGCAGATAGGCCGGGCAGTTCAGCTGGTCCGCCAGCAGTTGGGTCAATAGTGTGGCCTGGACATTGCCGTTGGGACCCACGCCCCCGAGGAGCTGGATGACGCCGCTGGCCTTGACCGCCAGCGGATGCAGATTATCCACCATTTCCCGCAGAGTGCTGCTCCAGGAGGAAATACCCACCAGATCGTTCGGGCGGATGCTGGTCTGCATATAATGGGCGGCGGCGGAACCGATGGCCTGTTTGATCTGCTGAGGTTCGGCATCATCCGGCACATCCACCACAATCGCCTGGTCGATGCCGTAACGCCGCTGGATGGCCGACTCCAGCCCCATAAACATATTGGGCGGCTGTACCACGCTGATTTTAACCACCCCTTCTTTGATGCAACGGGTGATGGCCCGGGAAACGAAAGATTGTGACAAATGCAACGCGGCGGCGATATCCGCTTGTTTTTGATTTTCGGTATAATAAAGCGTGGCGATTTTAACCAATAATCGCTGTTCGTCTTGCTTAGACATGCGGCGTCCCCAGACTCGCCATACGGTGGCATCATTTTTATGCATAACTGAATAAATAACAAGAGACAAGGGGCTGCAGGGCGGCGATGACCGTTTCATGGGGGGCGGCAAAACGCGGTGATTTTAACCATCGGCCCCGGATTCAACCCGGTGGGCAGCAGATAATGCAGTTAAGTTGTCTGCGGGATTTCCTTCGTAACGCGGGAAATGCTAATTTATAGGCTCTGGGTACCGGTATACCGGTGTAATCCATTTAAATAACGCAGTTGCAGGAAATCATGTGAAATATGTACTGATATTTTTGCTGGTTCTGGTGATTTTTATTATTTCCGTCACCTTTGGGGCGCATAACGATCAAATCGTCACCTTTAACTACTTGCTGGCAGAGGGGCAATATCGGGTTTCCACCTTGTTGACCTGGATATTCGCACTGGGTTTTATCCTGGGCTGGGCCGTTTGCGGTTTGTTTTATCTGCGCGTCCGTTTCGCCCTGATGCGGGCGGAGCGCCGGGTCAAACGGCTGGAACAGCAGCCGGCGCCGGTTAACAGCGCGGCGCCCGTCGCTACCGCGCCCGCTGTCAGTAAGGAATAACGCGTTATGTTAGAACTGCTGTTTCTGTTGTTGCCCGTGGCTGCCGCTTACGGTTGGTACATGGGGCGCAGAAGCGCGCAGCAGGATAAGCAACAGGACGCCAATCGCCTCTCCCGCGAGTATGTGGCAGGGGTGAATTTTTTGCTGTCCAATCAGCAGGACAAAGCGGTGGACCTGTTTCTTGACATGCTCAAGGAGGACAGCAACGCCGTCGAGGCCCATCTTACGCTGGGGAACCTGTTTCGATCCCGGGGGGAGGTGGATCGGGCCATCCGTATTCACCAGGCGTTAATGGAGAGTACCGCGCTGAGTTTCGAGCAGCGGTTGCTGGCCACCCAGCAATTGGGCCGTGACTATATGGCCGCCGGTTTCTACGATCGCGCCGAGGAAATGTTCAGCCAGCTGGTGGACGAAGATGATTTTCGCACCGGGGCGTTGCAGCAGCTGCTGCAGATTTACCAGGACACCAGCGATTGGAACAAGGCAATCGAGATAGCGGAAAAGCTGGTGAAGCTGGGCAAAGAGCCTCTGCGGATGGAAATTGCCCATTTTTATTGCGAGCTGGCGCTGCAGGCCATGGGCAGCGACGATCTGGACAAGGCGATGGCGCAGTTGAAAAAGGGCGCGGCGGCCGATAAGAACTGCTCCCGCGTCTCGATCATGATGGGGCGCATTTTTATGGCGCGTCAGGACTACCCTGCCGCGGTGGCCGCCCTGCAGCGGGTGCTGGATCAGGACAAGGAGATGGTCAGCGAGACTTTGCCTATTTTGCAAACCTGCTATCAGCATCTCGAAAAGCCTGAGGCCTGGGCCGAATTTCTCACCCGCTGCGTTGAAATGAACACCGGCGCGGCGGCGGAGCTGCTGCTGGCGGATGTTATCGAACAAAACGACGGCACGGAAAACGCCCAGCTTTATATCAATCAGCAGCTGCGCCAGCATCCCACGATGAGGATGTTCCACCGTCTGATGGATTTCCATCTGAACGAAGCGGAAGACGGACGGGCCAAAGAGAGTCTGCAGGTGCTGCGGGATATGGTGGGGGAACAGATCCGGACCAAGCCCCGTTACCGCTGCAATAAGTGCGGATTCACCTCCCACAGCCTGTACTGGCATTGTCCCTCCTGTAAATCCTGGGCCTCCATCAAACCCATCCGCGGCCTTGACGAACAGTAATCCGTGACAAGCCGTGAAGGTGAGGATGAGTTTACCGCATCACGGGTATGGGTAATACCGGCTGCAATCTTGCAGACGAAGAACGGTTATCATCTCCAACGCTCTCGTTTGCCGGCGCTGGGCTTTTTTCTTGCCGGCAGGTAAAATACTCCGCATCCATTAAACTGGCGCTGTGCGCAGGTTATTTTATCGGCGGCGAATGTCAACCGCCGCGCCGGCACCGCCAGCCTTCCCATCAAAAGGTACCCTCATGACCCGCGACTTCCAGTCGTCTGTGCCGCCGGGATTTTCCTCACCCATCATCGTGGCGTTGGACTATGCCTCCCGTTCCGAGGCTCTGGCCTTTGCCCATAGGGTTTCCCCCAATGAGTGCCGGCTGAAAATCGGAAAAGAGATGTTTACCCGCTTCGGCCCGGATTTCGTTCGCGATCTGCAGCGGCTGGGCTTCGATATTTTCCTCGACCTGAAATTTCATGATATTCCCAATACCGTCGCCAAGGCCGTGTCCGCGGCGGCGGAGCTGGGCGTGTGGATGGTGAATGTGCACGCCGGCGGCGGGGAACGGATGATGGCGGCGGCGAAAGAGGCCCTTGCCCCGTTCGGTGCCCAAGCGCCTAGACTTATCGCCGTAACGCTGCTTACCAGCATGGCGGATGAAGATTTAACGGCCCTGGGCATTCCATACGGGGCTTTTGAGTATGCCGGACGACTGGCGGACCTGGCCCGGCGCTGCGGGCTGGACGGCGTGGTCTGTTCCGCGCGGGAAGCCGCGGTGTTTAAACAGCGATTCGGCGCTGAATTTCTGCTGGTCACCCCCGGTATCCGGCCGGAAGGCAGCGACGCCGGCGATCAGCGTCGGGTCCTGACGCCGGTGGAAGCCCTGCGGGCCGGGGTGGATTATATGGTGATCGGGCGTCCTATTACCCGTTCACAGGATCCGGCCGCAACGCTGCAAGGCATATTGATGTCATTGCGCGACGTGGGAGGAAACGATGGACAATAACAGCCGTGTGGTCTATTCCACCGAGAGCGGGCGGATAACCGAGCCGTCCCGGCCGGTAGCCCGTCCCAAGGGTGATGGCGTGGTGCGGATTCAGCGCCAGACCAGCGGACGCAAGGGAAAAGGCGTTTGTCTGATTAGCGGCCTGGATGTAGATGATAATGCGCTGGCGGCGCTGGCGGCGGAGCTGAAGAAAAAGTGCGGCTGCGGCGGGTCGGTGAAGGAGGGCGTGATTGAAATACAGGGTGATAAACGGGAACTGTTGAAACAGCTCCTGGAAGCCAAGGGACTGAAAGTCAAACTGGCCGGCGGTTAACCGTGCAGGTTAACGCCGGCGGGACCGGCTTAATGCACCTGATGGCCGACAACGCCGCCAACCGCCGCGCCGCCTAAGGTACCCAAAGCGCTGCCATTGGTAAGAACCGCGCCGCCCACCGCGCCGACGCCGGCACCGATGGCGGTGTTACGCCCACGTCTCGTTTCACACGCACTTAGGGTAACAACCAGGGCGATCGCCACGGCGGCCGCGGTAATACGTTTGGTTGAATATTTCATCATCATCAATTTCTCCATAGATTGCTGTTGTTATTGATTGCTAGTTAATAATTATAGTACGTTCCGCTTGTTTAGCCCGGATTAACAATAATATATCTGCCTGCTCTCCTGGCTCGCCTCGGCATGCCCACGGTCGCGAAAAACGGTCAATAGCAGAAGTAGGGCGGATCTTTAGCCGATTAGGCCATAGCGGTTGCTTCTGGCTGCCGGGACAATGTCCTCTAGCGTTCAAGAGGACTTAACGATGCTTACCGAATTGAAAGAACAGGTCCTGGCGGCCAACCTTGCTTTGCCGCGCCATCACCTGGTGACCTTTACCTGGGGAAATGTCAGCGCGGTGGACCGCCCACAGGGATTGATGGTGATTAAGCCTTCCGGCGTCAGTTACGAAGAGATGACCCGGGAAGATATGGTGGTAGTGGAATTGGAAACCGGGCGGGTGGTGGAAGGACAGAAAAAACCCTCTTCCGACACCGACACCCATCGGGTGCTGTATCTGGATTTTGCCGGCATCGGCGGTATCGTCCATACCCATTCGCGCCATGCCACTATCTGGGCGCAGGCCGGACAAGACATTCCTGCCTGGGGCACCACCCATGCCGACTATTTTTATGGCGCCGTTCCCTGTACCCGGCTGATGACGCCGGCGGAAATACAGGGCCGCTATGAATGGGAAACCGGCAAGGTTATTGTGGATACCTTCGTCTCCCGCGGTATTGATCCCGAGGCGGTTCCCGCGGTGCTGGTAAATTCACACGGTCCCTTCGCCTGGGGCAGCGATGCCGATAATGCGGTCCACAACGCGGTGGTCTTGGAAGAGCTTGCCTATATGGGCATCTTCTCCCGCCAATTGACGCCCGATTTGCCGCCGATGCAATCGGAATTGCTGGACAAGCATTATTTACGTAAACACGGTAAAAACGCTTATTACGGACAATAGCAAAAACTCACGATAATGGCTCTGTGGCGCCGGTTATGCCGCTATGCCGGCGTCATGTAAAGCTCAACAGGCGTGCGTTCAACATAACGGCGACAGAATGCGCCGGCGGGTTTTTATTCCACTCTTTTCCCTTCCTGATGAATGTTTGAATCCTGAAAACCTCAATCTTTTTACTGGTGTCGTACCCTGTTACCGCTTTGGGAATGTGATTTGGATCTCATTTCAAAACCCAATGCCCATTTAGTTAAAATGATCTTTTTATAAAAAAGAAACAACGTTTCATTTTTATGTCGCAGATCACTGTATGACAAGATGTAAATGGCTAACGTAGCGCCTAACCGATCTTATCAATGCACGGAGCGTCCACGGGGCGGCTCCGTACCAAAGATGGATGATAATTCGAACTTAGGTGGAATCCAGATGCAAATCAAACGTGCAATTGACAAAATCCCTGGTGGCATGATGCTGGTGCCGCTCTTCATCGGCGCGCTGTGTCATACATTTGCACCCGATTCGGGTAAATATTTCGGCTCCTTCACTAATGGTTTGATTTCCGGCACCGTCCCTATCCTGGCGGTCTGGTTTTTCTGTATGGGGGCCTCCATCAAGCTCAGCGCCACCGGCACCGTGCTGCGTAAATCCGGTACCCTGGTGGTGACCAAAATCGCCGTTGCTTGGGTAGTGGCCGCGGTGGCGTCGAGGCTGCTGCCGGCCAATGGCGTGGAAATCGGCTTTTTCGCCGGCTTGTCCACCCTGGCGCTGGTAGCCTCCATGGATATGACCAACGGCGGCCTCTACGCGTCCATCATGCAGCAATACGGCACCAAGGAGGAATCCGGCGCCTTTGTTTTGATGTCGCTGGAATCCGGCCCGCTAATGACCATGATTATTCTGGGCACCGCCGGCATCGCCTCGTTTGAACCTCATGTGTTCGTCGGCGCGGTACTGCCGTTTCTGATTGGATTTGCCTTGGGCAACCTGGATCCCGAGCTGCGGGACTTCTTCAGCAAGGCGGTACAGACCCTGATTCCTTTCTTCGCCTTCGCGCTGGGCAATACCATTAATCTTAACGTTATCGCCCAAACCGGGCTGCTGGGGATTTTGCTGGGTATCGGCGTGATTATCGTTACCGGCATTCCGTTGATCCTCGCGGATAAATACATCGGCGGCGGCGACGGCACGGCGGGTATCGCCGCCTCCAGCTCCGCCGGCGCCGCAGTGGCCACGCCGGTGCTGATAGCCGAGATGATCCCGGCGTTCAAACCCATGGCGCCGGCCGCCACCGCGCTGGTGGCCACGTCGGTTATCGTCACCTCCATCCTGGTGCCGATTATCACCGCGCTCTATTCCAAGCGGGTGAGAAAAGGAGAGGTCGCCGCACTTGCGCAGGCAGAATTGAAATCGCAGGCCATTGAACGCTAGGAGTACGAAGATAGTTGAACCACAGAAAACCCCTCCGCGGGGTTTTTTGCATTTTTAGCTGATCCCGTCTTACAGCGATTGCAGGACATTTCTAAATGGGACAGAATTCGCTCGCGGAATAAATGAGCTAAGATGCTATCTACTCCTCTAAATATATTAATTTTCATTTGAAAATTGTCAGCGCTTACCTGCGGGAGAGTCGAATAAACTTGTTACCTGCGCCAATAAATCACCACCATCCGCATTGATAAAAATTGACTCGATTAAAATATAATGGATATCTCTATGTATAATTCAATCTCTGGTTTAAATTATTTTAACCCCGCCAATCTGATTTATAGATACTATCATTCAAAGGGAATTAATTATAAATTGAGCCGTTATACTCAGGCTGATGAAAATGATATTTATAATTCAAACCTGCCGATGAGTGCCATAGCGATCAGTAATAGCGCTATTTTTGGCAAGTTAAATAAAACAAAGCAAGGATTTTCCTGTAGTAAAGGGATTGATGCTAAAGGAAGATGGGTATATATTGAAAATAACAAAAAGGAATATTCAGAAATTTGATTAAAAATTAGGACTCAATTCTTTATTTGGATTAGCTAAAATAAAATGATTTTTATTTGTTATCAGTAAATTTTCTAATAACCCACATTACCTAATTTTCCATGAGAAACCTATCGATACTACCCAGGGTAATGATCTTCTCCAAAAATGGGCTGTTTGGTCAGAACTCGCTACCGGCTTGGGAGAATGCAGAGAATTAGCCCTGATGAGATTGCTTGATTGCCAAAAGAGGAACGCATTATCCTTGGACCTCAGCGGATTAGGTTTGACTGAACTTCCTGGGCTGCCGGCCGGTATAGAAGAGCTGAACGCCAGCAACAACGCATTGACTGCGCTGTTTGTCATCCAAATAGGGAATGATACTTCCATATCATTCCCACTTTTCAAAGATGCTCTTAAACCGGCCGCGCAATCACCGATCGTGTTTCCTGGCGCACTTCCTCAAGGGTGACCTCAATGCTGTCCCCCTGGCGGTAGCGCTCTTCGCCTTTCACCTGCACGGTGCCGGTATCCTGGCTGCACACCAGTTCATCGCGCACGCTGTGGATAAAAGGCGCCGGGACAAAGGCCACCGCGCCGTTCTCCAACAGGCGAACCCGCATGCCGCCGCGGGAGATATCAATGATCTCCGCCGCATAGCGCGTGCCGTTGCCGGCTTTGTCCTTGAGATAACGGGCATAAAGCCAATCGCCGACATCCCGTTCCGCCATGCGGTTCAAGCGGCGGCGCTCCGCCAGGCGCAGCATCACGTCTTCCGTCGGGCGGGCGGGGGTGCCCTGGCCCAGTAATCCCTTCAGCAGGCGATGATTAACCATATCGCCGTACTTGCGGATAGGCGAAGTCCAGGTGGCATAGGCATCCAGGCCCAGGCCGAAATGCGGGCCCGGTTCGACGCTGATTTCAGCGAAGGTCTGGAAACGGCGGATGCGGCTGTCGAGATATGAGGTGGGCAGGGCGTCCAGCCGGCGCCGCAGCGCGCAAAAACCTTCCAGCGTCATCAATGTGGCGGCGTCGGCCTGGATATTATTGTTGGCCAGTACGGTGACCGCCTGTTCCACCAGAGTTTCATCAAAACCGTGGTGCACGTTATAAACGCCGTAACCCAGGCCGTCCCGCAAGACCCGCGCCGCGCAAATATTCGCCGTGATCATGGCTTCTTCCACCATCCGATTGGCGATACGGCGCGGCTCTACCTGGATATCCAGCACATCGCCTTTATCGTCCAGCACGAAGCGGTAGTCGGGGCGATCCTTGAACACCAGGGCATTGGACTGGCGCCAGGCGGCCCGGGCCAGGCTCAGGCGCTGCAACAGACGAATCTGTTGGGCCACTGCCTCGTTTTCCGGCTGCCAGTCGCCGGCGTCTTCCAGCCAGTCGGAGACCTGGTCATAAACCAGCTTGGCTTTTGACTCAATCCACGCGGCGAAAAAGTTGGGTTTGTCCGCCAGCGAGCCGTCCGCATTGACCGTAACCCGGCAAACCAGGGCCGGGCGGCGTTCATGGGCATGCAGCGAACAGATGTCATCGGAGAGAATGCGCGGCAGCATCGGGATATTGAATCCCGGCAGATAATTGGTAAACGCCCGATCCCGGGCTATGTTGTCCAGCGGGCTGCCGGCCTGAACATAGGCGGTGGGATCGGCGATGGCGATGGTCAGCACCAGCGTATCCCCTTCACCGGCCGCCACATGCAGGGCGTCATCCATATCTTCGGTGCTGGCGCTGTCGATGGTGATGAAATCCAGGGCGGTCAAATCCTCGCGCACCAGGTTATCATCCTGCAGGGTCAGTCCGTCCACCATGGCCGGCGCTTCGCGTTCGAGATTGTGGCGGGCCAGCGTCACCCACCAGGGGGCGAAATGATTGTCGCCGGTAGTGACCAGATGGGTAATCTCAGCATAAAAATGCCGATCGCCTTTTAGCGGATGGCGGCGCATTTCCGCCACCGCCCAGTCCCCGGTTTTGAATTCATGCTCTACGTTGCGCACCGGACGGCAAGGGATCACTTCTTTGATCAGCGGATGGTCGGGCACGATGGACAGGCGGTCATCCTTGAACTGCACCCGGCCGACAAAGCGCGACAGGGAAGGTTCAATGAGGGTTTCCGGCTCGGCTATCTCCCGCTCTTTCTCCGTGCGCACCACGGCGGCAATCCTGTCGCCGTGCATCACTTTTTTCATAAAGGGCGGCGGGATGAAATAGCTTTTTTGAGCATCGACTTCAAGGAAGCCAAACCCTTTCTCAGTACCTTTGACCACGCCTTCGACACGCGGCGTCTGAGAGTGAAGTTGCTGTTTTAGCTGCGCGAGCAGCGGGTTATCTTGAAACATAATGTCCAGAAGAGTGTAAAAAGGCTTCAATAACGGCAGACAGTTTTACGCGAATCGACGGTTGGCGGCAAGTGTAACGCGCCATTAAAGCCATAAAAAAGCCGCCCGCCCCGGGAAGGGGCGGGCGGTGTCGATGCGACGGTTTAAATAATTCGCGCCGTATCCGTTGCCTTGTTCGCCAGCAGACGCACCGGGATGGATTTGGAGGTCGGGGTATGGGTGCCGTCGCCAAAGCTGGACAAAGGCACCAGCGGGTTGGTTTCCGGATAATAGGCCGCCAGGTTGCCGCGGGGAATATCATAGCTAATGACCTTGAAACCGCTGACCTTTCGGCTGATGCCGTCGTGCCACAGGGTTTCGATGTCCACCCGATCGCCGTCGTGCAAGCCCAGCGCCGCCAAATCCTCCGGATGGACAAACACCACTTCCCGCTGGCCATATACGCCGCGATAACGATCGTCCAGTCCGTAAATGGTGGTGTTGTACTGGTCATGGGAGCGCAGGGTTTGCAGGGTAAACGGCACCGTCCGGCCGGCGATTTGCGGAAACAGGGTA
Organism: Sodalis sp. RH15; assembly: GCF_047324255.1. NCBI lineage: Bacteria > Pseudomonadati > Pseudomonadota > Gammaproteobacteria > Enterobacterales > Bruguierivoracaceae > Sodalis > Sodalis sp. RH15. Next base: position 3,465,413 of record NZ_CP178738.1, on the reverse strand, counting down.
TCCGGCAGGGGAGCGTCGCTGAATTCCGCTTTGCCGCTGGGCGTATTGAAGCGCAGTTCAGCCGCGGCGTTACCGAGGTAAAATCCCCCCGGCTGTTCGCAGCGAAGGTTGAAATCGGTGAAACCGGGCACGGTGGCGGCGATATGATCGCGGATGAGACGGTAATCACCCGCCAGGGCGGTCCAGTCCAATTTTTCGTTACCCAGCACCGCTGCGGCAATGCCGGCGACGATGGCGGTTTCCGAGCGTTGCAGGGGGGAGAGCGGCGGATTTACCCCTTCCGAGGCGTGTACCATGCTGAACGAATCTTCCACGGTGACATACTGGCTGCCGGCGGTTTGCATATCGAGCTCGGTGCGGCCAAGGGTCGGCAGGATCAGCGCATCGCCGCCGGTAACCAGATGGCTGCGGTTAAGCTTGGTGCTGATATGTACCGTCAGTTCGCAACGGCGCAAGGCTTGCTCGGTGCGGGCGGTATCCGGCGCCGCGGCCGCCAGGTTGCCTCCCAGGGCAATCAGTACCTTGATCTCGCCGCGCAGCATGGCCTCTAGCGCCTCAACGGTGCTGTGTCCGGGGGCGCGCGGAGGCGTAAAGCCGAAATGGGCCGCCAGACTGTCCAGCAAGGCCGCCGGCGGCTTCTCGTCGATGCCCATGGTGCGATTGCCCTGCACATTGCTGTGGCCGCGCACCGGACATAATCCGGCCCCCGGTTTGCCAAGCTGCCCGAACAGCAGTTGCAGATTGACGATTTCCCGCACGGTGGGAACCGAATGCTTGTGCTGGGTAATACCCATGGCCCAGGTGCAAATGACCCGATCGGCGCCGCGGTAGATGTCCGCAGCGTCGCGAAGCTGCTGCTCGCTCAGGCCCGACTGCCGGATGATATGCTGCCACGGGGTGGCATCCACCGCCGCCAGGTAAGCCTCCATGCCCTGGGTGTGGCTGTCAATAAACGTTTGGTCAAACAGGCCGGGCCGGCCTTCCGCCAACTGCCGTCGATGGATTTCCAGCAGGGCTTTCACCATGCCGCGTACCGCCGCCATGTCGCCGCCGAGATTGGGCTGCAGATAGCTGGAACTGATACGGCCGGATTTTGGCGTCAGCAGCTCCAGCGGGTTCTGCGGATCGGCAAAACGCTCCAATCCCCGTTCCCGCAAGGTATTAAAGGTGACGATGCGCGCGCCGCGATCGGCGGCGTGGCGCAGGCTGTGCAGCATACGCGGATGGTTGGTGCCCGGATTCTGGCCGAAAACGAAAATCGCGTCCGCCTGTTCGAATTCATTCAGGTGAATGGTGCCTTTGCCCACGCCGATGCTTTGCTTAAGGCCGCTGCCGCTGGCCTCATGGCACATATTTGAACAGTCGGGGAAATTATTGGTGCCGAACATCCGGCCGAATAATTGATAAAGGTAGGAAGATTCATTGCTGGCGCGGCCGGAGGTATAAAGTTCCGCCTGGTTCGGATTGTCCAGTCCGCGCATATGGCTGGCGATGAGGTCGAACGCCTCCTGCCAGCTTACCGGGTAATAGCGATCGGTTTCCCGGTTGTAGCGCAGCGGCTCCGTCAGACGTCCCTGGTACTCAAGGAAATAATCGCTTTGCTCATAGAGTTTGCTGACGGTGTTCTGGGCGAAAAAATCCGCGTCCAACGCCTTGCGGGTAGCTTCCCAGCTCACCGCCTTGGCGCCGTTTTCGCAAAAACTGAAGGTGCTGGTATTGTCATCGCCCCAGGCGCAGCCGGGACAGTCGAAGCCTTTTGATTTGTTTACCCGCATTAAATTACGGATATTTTTGAAGGTCTGTTTACTGTCCCTGACATAACGGGTGGTTGCTTCCAAAGAACCCCAGCCACCCGCCGCGCCGGTATAAGGTTTAATCGCAGGTTTAAATTTCATAAGTTCGTTTCGCAGGTGAATGAAGATAAATATTTGTTAAAATATTTTTAGCTATTTGGGTTAATGAGGTTAATTCTAGGCAGTTTTGATAACACCGTCTAATTGAATAGCCTAATCGCAGGATAGACGGCGGCTATTGCCTAAAGTCCCTTCATCTTTTAATTTTCCATGCTTTAAACCGCACCAAGGCAGGTTAAGCTTTTGTGATAGCGTTCATATTTTCAGCCATTGCCGCCGCCGCGGGATCAGGCGCAGCCAATACTGGCTCATACTTACCTGGTTAATTATGAGGAAGAGAGCAATGCTGATGAACGATCTAAGCAGTAAGGTGCATGGATTCGGCAAAGCGTTAATGATGCCGATTTCGGTGATTGCCGCCGCCGGGATCTTTCTCGGGGTGGCGGCGGCCATGCAGAATCCGGCGGTAACCGGCGACGCGTTCGCCAGCCTGAAATATCCCCAATTGGTTATCGGGTTCATCCGGCAGGTGGCCGGCGCGCTGTTCGCCAACCTGCCGCTGTTTTTTGCCGTGGCCAGCGCCATAGGTCTGGCAAAGGCGGAAAAACCCACCGCGGCCTTCGCGGCGGTCATCGGTTTTATCGCCATGCATGTGGGGGTTAGCGCCAGCCTGGCGGCGCAGAATCTCACCGCCGCCACCACCACCGTGCCGGCATTGATAGCCAAAGGCATGACGCCCACCGCGGCACAGATGCTTTCCGCTCAGTTCACGCCGATGCTGGGGATATTCACTTTCAATATGAGCGTATTGGGCGGGGTAATTGCCGGCCTGACGGTGGTGGCGCTGCATAACCGTTTCTATACCATTGTATTGCCGACGGCGGTGAGCTTTTTCGGCGGACGGCGGTTCGTCCCCATCATCACGGTGGTGGTGCTGCCGTTGCTGGGGGTAGTCCTGTCGCTTATTTGGCCCACCATCGGCGCGGCCATCGCCTGGGTGGGTAACCTGATCGGACAAAGCGGCCAGTACGGTGCCTTCTTATTGGGATTTTTCGAACGGCTGCTGATTCCCACCGGCCTGCATCATATCCTTAATGAAACCGTGCGCTTTACCCCCATAGGCGGCATGGTGACGGTGGATAACCATGCCATCGTCGGCGCGCTGAATATTTTCAATACCACGCTGACCCATCCGGGGCTGTTGAGCGACGAGCAGGTGCGCGAGTCAACCCGGTTCCTGGCGCAGGGTAAAATTCCGGTAATGATGTTCGGTCTGCCCGGCGCGGCGCTGGCGATGTACCATTGCGCCCGTCCCGAGCATAAAAAGCGGGTCAAGGCCCTGATGATGGCCGGCGCCCTGGCGTCCTTTACCACCGGTATCACCGAACCGCTGGAGTTCTGTTTTGTTTTCGTTTCACCGGTGCTGTATCTTTTTCATGCGGTGCTGTGCGGCCTGTCGTTTATGCTCATGGACGTTTTCCATCTGATGATTGGCAATGTTCAGGGGGGCGCCATTGACCTGGTAGTGTTCGGCGTGCTCGGCGGCAGCAAAACCCACTGGTGGTATGCGGTACTGCTGGGGCTGATTTATTTTCCGGTCTATTACTTCGGCTTCCGGCTGATTATTACCCGGCTGCGGGTGGAAACCCCCGGCCGCGAGACCCAGGAAGAGGAGGCCACCGAGCGCAAACCTCTATTGGCCAACGAGCGGGCGGAAAATATCATCACCGGCCTCGGCGGCCAGCAGAATATCGCCGATGTGGATTGCTGTTTTACCCGCCTACGGGTCCGGGTCAAGGATATGAAGCAGGTAATCGACCGGACCCTGATGCTTACCGGCGCCAGCGGGGTTAAACGGGTCAGCGACAACGATGTCCAGGTGATCTACGGTCCGCAGGTGGAAAAAATCGCCCAGGATGTCAAAGTTACCCTGGGGGTCACTACCTAACAGGACAATTATCGACAACCTTAAGGTATAATAATTAGATTGCTGATGAATTCGCCCAAGGTCAATAAGGCGGGACAGGATGTGAGAGAAGTAAACCGCCCGCGCCATGGACGGATTCACGGCGTGTTTACGATCTAGCATCCTGTCCCCACCAGTCACCCATTCAATCAGGGCTATCAATATTACCGCCTTTGGCCGGAAGGAACCGATGGATATAAAACAGCTAATCTACTTATGCAATCTTGAGCGGGAGCGTCATTTCGGCCGCGCCGCGGAAGCGAGCTTCGTCAGCCAGCCGACCCTCTCCGCGCGCCTGAAAAATCTGGAGCGGGAGCTCGGCGTGGCGCTGATCCATCGCGGCAATAGTTTCCAGGGGTTTACCGCCGAAGGGGAACGGGTATTGTCCTGGGCGCGGGAAATCGTCTCGGTCTACCAGGGGCTGAAGCTGGAAGTGGAGTCCCTCAAGCAGGGACTGGCGGGCACGCTGCGCATCGGCATCGTGCCGCAGTGCGGCATTCCCCTGGCTCAGCTGTTATTCGATGCCCGGCTGGAATACCCCGCTCTCGAATATCAGGTCAACGTGCTCAGCGCCGATCAATTGCTGGAAGCGCTGATTAATCACAGCGTGGATATCGGCGTTGGCTTCTTTGAGCTGAACCTCTTGCAGGAACTGCATTTCCAGGTGGCGCCGCTGCCGGACCGGGGGGTGGATCTGGTGTTCCATCCCGCGCACTTCACCGGGCTTTCCCCCGAGTCCGCAGTGACTTTGGCGCAGGCGGCCGCCTTTCCCCTGTGCCTGGCCGAACCCAGCCGCTACTTCCGGCGCTATCTGGACGAACATTTCCGGGGCGAGGGATTGCATCCGCATATCGCTCTGGAAAGCGCCTCGATCTTTCATTTGCTGCAGGGGGTTTTTGTCGGGCTGGGCTGCGGCATCATGCCCCGCGGGCATCTGCTGCCCGGAATGACACCGGATTTGCTCAGCGCGCCGATACGGCTGCCCGCCATGAAACGACAGGGCGCCGTGGTGGTTGCCGAGCCCGGCCGGGCAACGCCGCTGGCGAAAACCCTGTTCGCCTTCGCCGCCGTCTGGCTGGCGGACAGGATAAACAGGGAGGTGTAAGCAGGGCCGGGCGGGGGGTTAATTCTGTTCCAGATCGTTCATGGAGGCGATATTAAAGCCGCCGTCCACATGAATGACTTCCCCGGTGATGCCTGAGGCCAGATCGGAGCACAGAAACGCGGCGGTATTGCCCACGTCCTCGATGGTCACCACGCGGCGCAGCGGCGTCACCGATTCGCAGTAAGACAGCATTTTCTTGAAGTTCTTGATGCCGGAAGCCGCCAGGGTCCGGATGGGGCCGGCGGAAATGGCGTTGACGCGTATGCCCTGCGGGCCCATGGCGTTGGCCATGTAGCGGGTATTGGCTTCCAGGGACGCCTTGGCCAGTCCCATGACGTTATAGTTGGGTATGGCGCGTTCGGCGCCCAGGTAAGTCAGCGTCACCAGGGCCGAATTCGGATTCAGCATATGGCGGCCGGCTTTCGCCATGGCGACAAAGCTGTAGGAGCTGATATCGTGGGCGATGGCAAAGCCTTCGCGGGTCACGGCGTTCACATAATCGCCGTCCAGCTGCTCGCCCGGGGCAAAGGCAATGGCATGCACGAAACCGTCGTAGTTCGGCCATACCTTGGCCAGTTCGACATACAGCGCTTCGATGCTGGCATCTTCAGCCACATCGCAGGGTAATACGATGCTGGAACCCAATTCACCGGCGAATCCCTCAACCCGTGATTTCAGTTTATCGTTCTGGTAAGTAAATGCCAGTTCGGCACCTTCGCGATGCATCGCCTGCGCGATACCGAAGGCGATGGAGCGATTGCTGGCTACGCCAGTGACCAGAATGCGCTTACCGGTAAGAAAACCCATAGCATTAATCCTTGTAATCATTTTTACATGCGATCGTAGCGCCAGCGACGCGACATTCGACGTTTATAAACCGGCGGAGTGTACCATGAACAACCGTTACAAGTGTATACCCCGCCTCTCTGGAATATCCGCCGCGGATAAACGGGCCATATCCCGCCGTCGCCGGATATACTCCGGGTTTGCTATGGCATGGCGGCATCGCGCCGCCAGGCGTCCGCCGTCAGGGCCTCGCCGAAGTGGCTGGTTATCAGCCGCTTGGTGAGATCGTGCAGCGGGGCGGCCAGCACGTCTGCGGTATTGCCGCGCTCCACCACCTCGCCGTCCTGCATTACCATGATCTGGTCGCTGATATGCTTCATCATGCCCAAATGCTGGGTGACATAGATATAGGCTATACCCTGTTTGGCCTGCAGCTCGAGCATCAGGTTGATGATTTGCGAGCGCATCGACATATCAAGGGAGGCCAGCGCTTCGTCGGCCACGATAACCTTCGGGCGCAGAATAAGCGCCCTGGCCAGGCCCACGCGCTGTTTCTGCCCCGGCGCCAGCATATGGGGGTAATAGAACGCGTGATCCGGGCGCAGCCCCACCTGCCGCAGGGTCAGGTTAATAGCCTGTTCACGCTCCGTCGGCGTCATGGCGGTGTTGAGCCGCAGCGGTACGTCCAACAGCTGTCCGATGCGCTGGCGGGGATTCAGGGCATTGCCCACATCCTGAAAAATCATGCGGATGCGCTGGCTGCGATAGCGGTAATCGCCGAAGGTCAACGGATGGTCATCGATCAAGAGCTCGCCGCCGGTGGGCTCCACCGTGCCCGCCAGCATTTTCGCCAGGGTGGATTTGCCCGAACCGTTCTCGCCGATAATCGCCAGGGTTTGCCCCTCCCGCAGAATAAAGCTCAGGGGCTTCACCGCCTCAACCTGGTGTTTATGGAACAAGCCGCTGCGATAACGGAAGGTTTTGGTGAGGTTGCGGGCTTCCAATAGGGTTTCCATGCTTATTGCCCTTCCATATTGAGGGGGAAATGACAGGCGAACCAGTGGTTCTTTATCGGCTCCAGCGGCGGCATTTCAATACAGGTTTTCTGCGCGTAAGGGCAGCGGGGCCCCAGGCGGCAGCCGATGGGCAAATGCTCCAGGGAGGGAATGCCGCCGGGCAGGGTATTCAGGCGGCTTTTCGGCGGCATGGATCGGCCGAAATCCGGAATGGCGCGGATCAGCGCCTGGGTGTAGGGATGATGGGGGGTGGCTATGAGCTCCTCGCAGGTAGCGCTCTCCACAGTCTGGCCACAGTAGAGCACATTGATACGGTTGGCCCATTTGCTCATCATCTGGATATCGTGGCTGATCAGCAGGATGGTGGTGTTGTTATTCTGGTTCAGCCCCGCCAGCAGCCGGAATATCTGCGCCTGGGTGGTGGGTTCCATGGCGTTGGTGGGCTCGTCGGCAATCAGCAGCCGGGGCTGATTGGCCAGGGCGATGGCGATCATCACCTTCTGGCACTCCCCCTCGGTGAGCTCGTAAGGATAGCTGCCCATGATATTGCTATGATCCTTGATGCCCACCCGGTGCAGCAGCTCGATGGCCCGGCGTTTGCGCCAGCCGAACCGTTGCCACCACAGCCCTTTATAGGTCCAGCCCGGGATCACCTGAATCAGCTGGCGGCCGATGGTTTCCGACGGATCGAGGCAGGATTGCGGCTCCTGGAAAATCATCGAGACGTTATGGCCCACCAGCCGGCGCCGCTGGCGCGGGCTCAGCTGCAATAAATCGATGTCGTCGAAGCGAAACCGGTCCGCCGTGACCCGCCAGTTATCCTTGGTGACGCCGCAGATGGCTTTGGCTATCAGGCTCTTGCCGGAGCCGGATTCACCCACCAGACCGCGCACTTCCCCTTCAACCAGGGTGAAACTAACCCGATCCACCGCTTTCACCGGCCCTTCGGCGGTCATGAATTCGATAGTGAGATTACGGATATCCATTAACGGCATTATTCCACCTCCGCAATCATGGCGCGGCGAATGCCGTCGCCCAGTATATTCACGATCAGCACGCTTAACATAATGGCGCCTCCCGGCAGCATCACGGTCCAAGGCGCGGCATAGACCAGTTCCAGCGTATCCCCCATCATGGCGCCCCATTCCGGCGACGGCAACTGCGCCCCGAGATCGAGAAAGCCGAGGGCGGCGATATCCAGAATGGCCATGGACAGGGCGCGGGTGAAATCGGACACCAGGACGCTGGCGATATTGGGCAGCACCGCATAGCGCAGGATATGCGGCATCGATGCGCCGTCGATGCGCACCGCCAGCACATACTCTTTTTCCAGTTCGTCATGCACCGCGCCGTAAACCGTGCGCACGATACGCGGTAAAATGGCCAGCCCCACCGCCAGCATGGCGTGCCCGAGGGAGGGGCCGATAAACGCCACCACCACGATGGCCAGCAGCAGCGACGGAATGGATAACAGCGTGTCCAGCACATGATTGAGCGCCGCCGAGCGCAGGCCGCGGCTAATGCCCGCCAGCACTCCCAGCAGCAGTCCGAAGGCACAAGCCAGTATGGTTAACAGCAGCGCCGCGCCGAAGGTGGGGGCGGTGCCGGTTAACAGGCGGCTGAGCACATCGCGGCCCAGATCGTCGGTGCCCAGGAAGAAGGAGACATCGCCGTAGCGCGACCAGGAGGGCGGCAGGAGCTGGTAGCCGAGAAACTGCTGATCCAGGGCATAAGGCGCCACCACCGAACCGAACACGCACAGCAGGATCAGCAGCATAAAACCGTACAGGCCGATCATCGACATGGCGTCATGGTAAAAGATGCGCCAGATATAACGCAGCGGACTGGCCATGCGTTTTTCGCGATAAATATTATCGGAGAGCATACCACTCCTTATGGCGCAGCGGATTGGCCAGCGCGCCCACCACATCCGCCAGAACATTGACGGCAATCACCAGCGATCCCACCGCCATGACGCCGGCGGAAATGGCGGCGTAATCCTGCTGGCGTATGGCGTTGATCAACCAGCGGCCCACGCCGGGCCAGCTGAAGACCACCTCGGTAATCATGGCCAGCGTCAGCATGGTGGAAAACTGCAATCCCAGTTTGGGGATAATGGGGGGCAGGGCATTATGCACAACATGCCGGCGGATAATGGTGGTCAGCGTCAAGCCGCGGGTCGCCGCCGCCTTGATGTAATTCTGGGCGAACACCTCGTCGGTACTGATGCGCATCAGCCTTATCACCTCGGTGGTGGGGGCCACCGCCAGGGCGATGATGGGCAGCACCATGTGCCGCAGGGTGCTGGTTATCATTTCGTGGCGGTATGGGGAATCGGAAAGCCAGGCATCCAGCAGGGCGAAGCCGGTAACCGGTTTAATCTGATAGAGCAGATCATAACGCCCGGAGACCGGAAACCAGCCCAGATGCAGGGCGAAAAACAGCGTCAGCAGCAGCGCCAGCCAGAACACCGGCATTGACAGGCCCAGCAAGGCGAAGATGCTGATGCCGATATCCTGCCATTTATTGCGCGTCACCCCGGCGACGATGCCCAGGGGGATGCCGACGATAAGCGCCAGGACAAAGGCCAGTATGCATAGCTCCAGGGTGGCGGGGAACACTTCGCGCAGCTGCTGGCCGATGGACTGGCCATTGATGCTGGACACGCCGAAATCCAGATGCAGCAGGCCGTTGAAGTAATAGAAATAGGCATCGGCGAGCGCCGCGCCGCTCAACGGCGCGCTGGGGGTGAAATAACTGAGGCTAAAGCCCACCAGCGACAGGAAAAACAGCGTAATCAGCAGCAGCAGCAGCCGGCGCAGGATAAATATAATCATGGTTTCGGTTCCTGGGAGTCATCCCGGTAAACCCCGGCAAAGGAGGCATTGCCGAAGGGGCTGAGCACCAATCCTTTGATATCGTAGCGATAGGCCTGCAGGCGCAGCGACGATGCCAGCGGCAGTACCGGCAACTGCTCCTCCAGCATTCGCTGCGCATCCCGGTAGGTCTCCATGCGTCCGGCCAGCTGCTGCGACAGCAGCGCCGAGCGCAGCAATTGGTCGAACAGGGGCTGGCACCAGTGAGCATAGTTGGTTTGCGAGCGGATGGCGGCGCAGCTGAGCAGCGGCCGGAAGAAGCTGTCCGGATCGTTGCTGTCGGTAGACCAGCCCGCCAGCGTCAGGTCGTGGTTCATGGTCATCAGCCGGGCCTCCTGGAACCGGCCCTCCACCGGGACGATAATCACCTTGATGCCCACCTGCGCCAGGTCCGCCTGGATAAGCTCAGCGGTTTTCAGCGGGCTGGGATTATAGGATTGCGAGGCCGTGGGCACCCATAAACGCAGCTCCATGTTGTCTTTGCCGATGGCGTGCAGGAGCGCCCGCGCCTTGTCGGGGTTATATTCGCTGACCTTGGCCTCGTTGTCATAGGCCCAGGAGGCGCGCGGCAGGATCGAGGCGGCGGTCTCGGCGGTGCCGTAATAGATGGACTGCATCAGGCGCTGATTGTTGATGGACAGTGCGATGGCCTGGCGCACCCGCACATCGTCCAGCGGCGGTTTGGCGGTATTGAACGCCAGATAGGCGATATTCATTCCGGGCCTAAGGGTCAGCCGCAGGCGCGGGTCGTCGCGCAGCACCGGAAGCTGGCTGGCGGCGGGATAGGCCAGGACGTCGCACTCCCCGGTCAGCAGCTTGGACAAGCGGCCGATGCCGCCGGCGCCCAAATCGATGACCACCTGCGACATCCGCGGCCGGCCGCGCCAGTAGGCGTCATGGCGCAGCAGGCGGATAAACTGGCCGGCCCGGTATTCGTTAAGCATGAATGGTCCGGTGCCCACCGGCTGGCGATCGATTTGTTCCTGCCGGCCGGCGGCGGTGAGCTGTTCGGCGTACTCCTCCGACAGCACCGGCGCGTAGTGGGTGGCGATATGCCAGAGAAAGGAAGCATCCGGGCTGTTGAGCCGAAACTCCACCGTGTCGTTGTCCAGCTTGCGCACGCTTTGCACCGAGTCGGGAAACTGCAGACTGTCGAAGTAGGGATAGTCGCCGCCGTTGACATCGTGGTAAGGGTGGTGGATATCAAACATGCGGGCAAAGCTGAACACCACGTCGTCCGCGTTCAAATTGCGGGTGGGCGTAAACCAGGCGGTGCGCTGGAACGGAACGTTTTTGCGCAAATGGAAACGATAAGTCGCGCCGTTGTCCAGCACTTCCCAGCTTTGCGCCAGTTCGGGGATCAGCCGATAGGTATAGGGATCCACATCCAATAGACGATCGTAGATTTGCGCCGAGAGGGTATCCACCGTCAGCCCGCTGCTGGCCATTTGCGGGTTGAACGTATTCAGCAAGCCGTTCACGCAATAAACAAAGCCGCTTTGCCGAATGTCAGGCGGGGAGGGCGTCTGGGCCGCCATCGTGGGCAGCCCCGACGACGCCATGACGGTTACCCATAACAGCGCCAGTATAGAAGAACGTTTTATTCCCATAACCACTTGGATCCTACCGGATAATGGTTCCAGTTTACCTCACTCTGGCGCGACACCCAATTTATGCCGTCAATAATCCGGCGGGATCGGCGCTAAAAGCGCCAATTGGCCGGATTGCGCCTGAAAACGCCGCCACCGGAATAAAAGGATGAGAACGGTTATCATCAAAAAGCTTTGCAAATGATAGTGAGAAGCATTAGCAGACACCTGGCGCCCTATCATCAGGGCTATGCGCTGACCTTAACGGCGTGTTTTTTCATTATCCCCCGCAGCTGGTGGTAGCTCAATGACAACAGATCGGCGGCCTGGCGCTGATTATACCGTGCCTGCGCCAGCGCGCGCTCTATCCAGTATTTCTCCTGTTGTTCAAGCCAGGCTTTCAAATCCAGCGGCAGCGCCGCCGGGGCGCCGTCGGGCGTCTCGTCCGGGTCGGCGGCGGCGTTCACCGCCGCGAAGGGATCGAGCAGTATTGCGTCCAAGGGACGATCGCTGCTGCCGTGACGATAAATCGACCGCTCCACCACGTTTTTCAGCTCCCGGACATTGCCGGGCCAGTAATACGCCAGCAGCGTTTGTCTCGCCGCCGGGGTAAAGCCGGGAAACAGCGGCAAATCGATTTCCCGGCACATCTGGATGGCAAAATGCTCCGCCATGACCATAATATCCTGCTGCCTTGCCCGCAGCGGCGGCAGCGCCACCACGTCAAACGCCAGCCGGTCCAGCAAATCGGCGCGGAAATCGCCGGCTTTGGCCAGGCGGGGCAAGTCGGCATGGGTGGCGCACACCAGCCGGACGTCCACTTGCAGCGGCTGGCTGCCTCCCACCCGTTCCAGCTCGCCGTATTCAATCACCCTGAGTAATTTTTCCTGCACCATCATCGGCGCGGTGGCCAGCTCATCCAGAAACAGGGTGCCGCCGTCCGCCCTCTCGAACCGTCCCTGGTGACGTTTTTGCGCGCCGGTAAAGGCCCCTGCCTCGTGGCCGAACAGTTCCGAATCCAGCAGGTTTTCATTCAAGGCGGCGCAGTTAAGGGAGATGAACGGACCCTGCCAGCGGGGGGAGAGGTAATGGAGCCGCCGGGCTATCAGCTCTTTACCGGTTCCCCGTTCGCCGATGACCAACACCGGCTTGTTCAGCCGCGCCAGCCGGGAGACCTGTTCCAGCACTTCCAGGAAATTATTGGATTGCCCCAGCAGGTTTTCATGATGATCCGCCATGGTGAATTTCGCCAACAGTTGGTATATATAATCACTATAGCGGAAGCCCAATGAAGAGCAATTATAAAAAACATATAAAATCAATGCATTAAAATTCGTGCATTATTGGCACGCTATTTGTAATCCCCTCTGTAGGGCATGTTCATTATGAACACATTTTCAGTCGTTAACCGGCTAGATATAAAGGGGATCTGCAATGGGTATTTTTTCTCGTTTCACCGATATCGTGAACGCCAATATCAATGCCTTACTGGATAAGGCGGAAGATCCGGAAAAACTGGTCCGCCTGATGATTCAGGAAATGGAGGATACCCTGGTCGAGGTGCGCACCACCTCCGCCCAGGCGCTGGCGGAAAAGAAACAGCTGTTGCGGCGTATCAGCCAGGGGGAAACGCAGCAGGCCGACTGGCAGGCAAAAGCCGAATTGGCCCTGACCAAAAACAAAGAAGACCTGGCGCGCGCCGCGCTGATGGAAAAGCAGCGCCTCACCAAAATTGTCGCCGCCCTGCATCAGGACGTGTCGGTGATTGAAGAAACGCTGGATCGCATGAAACGTGAAATAGGCGAGCTTGAGAATAAGCTGGCGGAAACCCGCGCCCGCCAGAAAACCCTGGCGCTGCGCCATCAGGCCGCCGCTTCTTCCCGGGATATCCGCCGTCAGCTGGACAGCGGTAAAATCGACGAAGCCATGGCCCGATTTGAACAGTTCGAACGCCGTATCGACAGCATGGAGGCCGAGGCCGAAAGCGTCGGCTTCGGCAAACAAAAATCGCTGGACCAGCAGTTCGCCGAATTGAAAGCGGATGATGAAATCAGCCAACAGCTGGCGGCCCTGAAAGCGCAAATGAATAAAACCGAATAATGCAGGCCGCTGACAAACGTACTCGGCGTCAATAAGGCGGGACAGGCTGCCAGAAGAGTAAACCGTCCCGGCCGAGCACGTTGGCAACAGATTCATCAATGAGCAATTACCCTAAATAATGCGAGTTGCCGCCTTCCCGATGATAAGGAGTCATCATGACTGCAGTGTTGATTGTGCTCGCCATACCCTTGACCGTGTTTTTGCTGTTTGTGGCGCCGGTATGGCTGTGGTTGCATTATGGCAATCGCCGTCGGCAGGGGTCGCTTTTTCAGACGCAGGATGCCCGGCGATTGGCGCAGCTCCAGGAAGAGGCGCAGCGGATGCAGACGCGTATCCGGGCGTTGGAGGATATTCTGGATGCGGAATACCCCGACTGGAGGCAACAATAGGATGAATGGAATAATGAAAAAACAGCTGTTCCGCCGGCCCGACGAGGGCATGATCAAAGGGGTCTGCGCCGGCCTGGCGCACTATTTTGATATTCCGGTGCGGCTGGTGCGGATTATCGTGGTGCTGTCGATGTTTTTCGGACTGTTTATGCTGACCATCATCGCTTACGCCATCCTGGCGTATTGGCTGGAACCCGCGCCGGCGGGTGCCGAAGGTTCTGATTCCGCCGCCATGCCCCCCGGCCGGCAACTGGACGTGCTGGAAATGCAGCTTAAGGACAGCGAGCAGCATCTGCGCCGGGTCGAACGTTATGTCACCTCCGAAACCTTTGGCCTGCGTAACCGGTTCCGCCACCTATAACACGCGCGGCGCCGGGTTTGCCGGCTGATGATGAAGCAACGGGCAAAGAGCCGGATTTGTCTGGGGATGCAATCCACGACATAATCAACTTTTGCCATGTGGAAAACTGGAATGGACGCTCTGAATCAATGGCTGAATCGCGGCATCGATCGCCATCTGCGCCTGGCGGTAACCGGATTAAGCCGCAGCGGCAAAACCGCCTTTATAACCTCTTTTGTCAATCAACTGCTGATGGTGAACAACGGCGCGCGCCTGCCGATGTTTTCAGCGGCGGACGGCGGCCGCCTGCTGGGGGCCAAGCGGGTGCCGCAGCGCCATCTGGGCATTTCCCGTTTCGCCTACGATGAAGGCATCGCCGCGTTATACGGCACGCCCCCCGCCTGGCCCCTGCCTACCCGCGGCGTCAGCGAAATGCGGCTGGCGCTGCGCTACCGGTCCCGGGATGCGCTGTGGCGCCATATCAAGGATACCGGCACCCTCTATCTGGAAATCGTTGATTATCCGGGGGAGTGGCTGCTGGATTTACCGATGCTGGAGCAGGATTACCTGGGCTGGTCCGGTCAAATGGCCGGATTACTGCAGGGAGATCGCGCTTTATGGGCCGGGCCCTGGCTGAAAAAATGCGCCGCCCTTGATCCGCTGGCGCCGGCGGATGAGCGTGCGCTGGCGGAGATTGCCGCGCAATACACCCGTTATCTGCTGCATTGCAAACAGCAGGGCCGGTATTTTATCCAGCCGGGACGTTTTGTGTTGCCCGGTGACATGGCGGATGCGCCGGCGCTGCAGTTTTTCCCCTGGCCGGCGGGCGGAACCCTGCCGGAAAGCCAATTGCTCCAGGCGCCGAAAACCACCAATCTCGGTATGCTGCGGGAGCGTTATCACTATTATTGCCAGACCGTGGTAAAAGGGTTTTATAAAGATCATTTTACCGGTTTCGATCGCCAGATAGTGCTGGTGGACTGCCTGCAAGCGCTGAACGGCGGCCCCGATGCCTTTAACGATATGCGTCTGGCCTTGAGCCAGCTGATGCGCAGTTTCCACTACGGCAAACGTACGCTCTACCGCCGGCTGTTTTCTCCCTGCATCGACAAGCTGATGTTCGCCGCCAGTAAAGCGGATCACATCACCGCCGATCAGCAGGCCAATCTGGTGTCGCTGCTGCAGCAGTTAATTCAGGATGCCTGGCGTAACGCCGCCTTTGAAGGCATCGCCATGGAGTGCGCCGGCCTGGCCTCGGTGCGGGCCACCGAGGGCGGCACGGTGGCCCTGCAGGGGAAAAACATCCCGGCGCTGAAGGGGTTCCGCCTGCGGGACGGCCAGCCGCTGACGCTCTATCCCGGCGACGTCCCCCCGCGGCTGCCCGGCGCGGCGTTCTGGCATAAGCAGGGTTTTCAGTTCGAAGATTTCCGGCCGCGGCAGATGGACCCGGATATGCCGCTGCCCCATATCCGCCTGGATGCGGTGATGGAGTTTCTGTTGGGGGATAAATTGCGATGACCGAACCTATTAAACCCGGCATGGAGGCTCATCGTCCCGGTGAGGATGCCATTCAAGCCCGCATTGATTTTGAACAACCGGTTGTTGCCCCCGAAGAGCCCGAGCTGAGGCGCGCGCAGGTTTTCGATCCGCAGCAGGAAATAGTCTTCGAGCCGCTGGGGGACGCCGACGAAACCGATGCCGGTGAAAATAAACCGGGGCGGCCTGAGCGCTGGCTGGACGACGCGTTAAAGCCCAAACGCAGTATCTGGCGCCGCCTGGTGACGGCCGGCGCGGGATTGTTCGCCATAAGCGCACTGGCGCAGATGGGATCGTGGTTTGGCCGGGCCTGGCAGCAACAGGATTGGTTCGCCCTGGGTACGCTGGGGGCGGGCGCCCTGATTATCCTGGCCGGCGCCGGTTCGCTGGCGGCTGAATGGCGCCGGCTCTATCGTCTGCGGCAGCGGGCCGAAGAGCGCGATCGCGCCGGCGAGCTGCTGCGCAGCCACGCCCTCGGCCAGGGCCGGGAGTTTTGCCTTGGCCTGGCCGGACGGGCCGGTATCCGACAGGGCCACCCGGCCCTGGTGCATTGGCTGGCCGCGCTGCAGGATACCCACAGCGACCGGGAGGTGGTGGAATTGTATGCCCGCATGGTGCAGCCGGTTATCGACCGCCGCGCCCGACGGGAAATCAGCCGCTCCGCCGCCGAATCCGCCCTGATGATCGCGGTCAGTCCGCTGGCGGTGGTGGATATGGGGTTTATCGCCTGGCGCAACCTGCGGTTAATCAATCGAATCGCGGCGATATACGGTATCGAGGTGGGTTATTTCAGCCGTATACGTCTGTTCCGGCTGGTGCTGCTGAATATCGCATTCGCCGGCGTCAGCGAATGGGTCCGCGAAATGGGTATGGACTGGATGTCGCAGGATCTGGCCGCCCGCCTCTCGGCCCGCATCGCGCAGGGCATGGGGGCCGGGCTGCTGACCGCGCGGCTGGGTATCAAAGCGATGGAGCTTTGCCGCCCGCTGCCCTGGCTAAACGGCGACAAGCCGCGCCTGGGCGTTTACCGCCGTGAACTCATCGGCCAGCTGAAATCTCTCCTTGAGCGGAAAAACCTTCCCTGACCGGCGGCGGGCGCTTCCGGTCCGATGGCTGAATTTCTTTCCGTCTGTCAACTTTTTGTGACAGACGGCTTCATCCCGGCTGCGCCGCAACGTATGATATCCCCAGGATTCGCCCATCAATCGTCAAGAGGCGCGGCATGCGTTTAGAAGTTTTTTGTGAAGATCGCCTCGGCCTGGCCCGGGAACTGCTGGACCTGTTGGCATCGCGCAATATTGATTTACGCGGCATCGAAATCGATCCCGCCGGCAGGATCTATTTAAATGTTGCACTGGTGGAAAGAGACACTTTCCCCGGGTTAATGGCGGAGATTCGCCGGATCCAGGGCGTGACCGATGTCCGTACCCTGGCCTTCATGCCTTCGGAACGGGAGCATCGCGCCCTGGAAGCATTGTTGGCCGCCATGCCTGAACCGGTGTTGTCCGTAGATCTTAAAGGCAAAGTGGAACTGACCAATCCGGCGGCCTTGGCGCTGTTCAACCTGCCGGCGGAAAAAATGCGCCGCCAGCCCATCGGCGGCTTTATCGGCGGGTTCAATTTTACCCGTTGGCTGGAGAATGAGCGTCCCGCGGCCGATAGCCGGCGGGTGGTATTGGCGGGGCAGGATTTTCTAATGGACATCACGCCCGTCCGGCTGGCGGACGATGACGGCAAACCGGCGGCGGCGGGGGCGGTAATCTTGCTGAAGTCCGCAGTCCGCATGGGACGGCAGTTACAGGAAACCGGCCCCAATGACGACAGCGAATTCGGACATATCATTGCCGCCAGCGTCAAAATGCGCCAGGTGGTGGAGCATGCGCGCAAACTGGCCATGCTGGACGCGCCCCTGCTGATCGTCGGCGAGACCGGCACCGGTAAAGATTTGATGGCCCATGCCTGCCATTTGCGCAGCCCGCGCGGCAAACAGCCATTCCTGGCCCTTAACTGCGCCGCGCTGCCGGATGACGTGGCGGAAAGCGAACTGTTCGGCCACGCCGCCGGCGCTTATCCCAACGCGCTGGAAAGCAAAAAGGGCTTTTTCGAACAGGCCGGCGGCGGTTCGGTGCTGTTGGACGAGATCGGCGAGATGTCCCCCCGCATGCAAACGAAACTGCTGCGTTTCCTCAACGACGGGACCTTTCGCCGGGTGGGCGAAGATCAGGAAATGCATGTGGATGTCCGGGTTATCTGCGCGACCCAGAAAAATCTTCTGGAGCTGGTGCATAAAGGGCAGTTTCGCGAGGATCTCTATTACCGCCTGAACGTATTGACCCTGAATCTGCCGCCGCTGCGGGAGCGGCCGGATGACATCATGCCCCTTACGTCGCTCTTTATCGCCCGGTTCTGCGACGAGCAGGGCGTGCCACGTCCGCGGCTGGCCCCTGAGTTAACGGCCATGCTGGCGCAGTACGCCTGGCCGGGCAACGTCCGGCAGCTGAAAAATGTGCTTTATCGCGCCATGGCGCAGTTGGATGGTCCGGCGTTAGGCGTCGACGACATCGACCTGCCGGATTTTGCCCTGTCGCTGCCGACGTCCGAAGAGGTGCTGGACGGCTCCCTGGACGATATCAGTAAAAGGTTCGAGCGCTCGGTGCTCACCCGGCTTTATCGCACCTATCCCAGTACCCGAAAGCTGGCGAAAAGACTGGGCGTATCCCACACCGCCATCGCCAACAAGCTGCGCGAGTACGGACTGAGCAGCAAAAAGCCCGGCGAGGACGAGGAAGCATAAAACCACGCCGCGCCGTTCGCGCCCGCCTGCTCCTCCATTGCCCGGCCCGCAGGGTCAATTGCGGGCCGGCGCTTCCCGCAGGACAGACAGCGCCCGATCATAATCCGGCTCATGGGTGATTTCCGCCACCCGTTGGCTGTACAGCACCTTGTTGCGCTCATCGAGCACCATGACCGCCCGCGCGGTCAGCCCTTTCAACGGGCCATCGGTGATTTCCACTCCATAGCGGCGCATGAATTGCCGATCGCGCAGGGTGGATAAGGTAATGACGCGATGCAATCCTTCCGTACCGCAAAAACGTGACTGGGCGAACGGTAAATCGGCGGAAATGCACAGCACCACGGTATTTTCCAGATCGACGGCTATTTGATTGAAACGGCGCACCGTGGCCGCGCAAATGGCGGTGTCGATACTGGGGAAGATATTCAGCAACTTGCGTTTGCCGGTATGGTTGTTTAACGTTATGTCTAAGAGATCTTTGGCCACCAGTGAAAAGTCCGGAGCCGTATCACCGGGCTGTGGCAGCGAATCCGCCACCCTGACCGGATTACCCTGAAAATAAACTGTTTCTGCCATACTGGGTTCCTTGTCTGCTTAACATCAAATCCAGTCTAAAAGATGACGAAAAGCGAAGATAGCCGGATTTTTACAATAATAACTTTCTAAATTAACAGGATTTATGGGCCGGGAGGATCCTATGGCAACCATCAATCCGAGGACCGACGATGAGAGTAATGCGTTTTTATGCCGAAGCATGGCCGCTCCATACGCCTTTTGTGATTTCACGGGGCAGCCGTACGGAAGCAAAAGTGGTGGTGGTGGAAATAGAGCAGGACGGTGTTAAGGGTATCGGCGAATGCACCCCTTATCCCCGTTACGGAGAGAGCGAACAATCGGTGCTGGAACAGCTGACCTCGGTGCTGCATCCCATCGAACAGGGCGTTTCGCGGGAAATACTGCAGCAATTGCTCCCCGCCGGCGCGGCCCGCAACGCGGTGGATTGCGCGCTGTGGGATGTGGAGCGCCAGTTGAGCGGACAAACGCTGGCGCAGTACGCCGGCGTCCAGCTGCCGGCGACCATCGCCATGGCGCAGACCCTGGGCATCGATGAACCCCAGGCCATGGCCGAAGCCGCGCAGGCATTCTGGCAAAAAGGCGCCAGGCTGCTGAAAATCAAGCTCGACGATCGGCTGATAACCGAGCGGATGGTGGCTATTCGTACCGCCGTTCCGGCGGCGACCCTCATTGTCGATGCCAATGAAGCCTGGCATCCCGAAGGATTAGCCTCCCGCTGCCAATTATTGGCGGATCTGGGGGTGGCGATGCTCGAACAGCCGCTGCCCGCGGAGCAGGATGCCGCGTTACAGCATTTCATCCATCCGCTGCCGATCTGCGCCGATGAAAGTTGCCATACCCGACAGCAATTACCGGCGCTTAAGGACAACTATGAGATGGTGAACATCAAACTGGACAAAACCGGCGGCCTGACCGAAGCGCTGCTGCTGGCCCGGCAGGCGGGAGAGCAGGGGTTCGGCATTATGCTCGGCTGCATGCTGTGCACATCCAGGGCCATTGCCGCCGCCTTGCCGCTGGCCCCGGCGGCGCGGTTTATCGACCTGGACGGGCCGACCTGGCTCTCCATGGATGCGCAACCCCATCTGACGTTCGGCTGCGGGTCTATCCTGCTGGAATAACGTTATCCGTTCCGGGGGCGGTTTTCAGGATCTGTAACGCAATAAATCCACCAGGGCGTCCAGATAATCCGTGGTGGCGGCATCCGCCGAGACGGCGGGCAGTTCGGCGGTGATGCAGGGCAGGGATTGCTCCTCGCACCAGCTGCCGAAGGAACCCGGGGTCGCGTAGCCGACGCTGTCCACCAGCGGCAGCGAAAGCCGCTCCGCCAGCCATAGCGCCAGGGGTGAACGGGCCTGCTGTTCGATACAGGCCAGGGGCTCATGGAACGAAACCACCCAGGCCGGTTTTAATTGCGCTATCAACCCGCACAGCGCACGGGTTTCCGGCTCCGAACCCGGCGCGGTGCCGGGGGAGAGCGCCACGTCCCGTGCTTCGCTTGCGCTGGTCCAGCGGTAAAGGGTATCCATGGGCCGCCAGTTGCCGGTGGGGAAATTGCGGTTCAGATCGACCCCGTTGGCGTTCGCGCGCAATCCCAACTGACAGCCGTCCGGATTCACCGCCAAAACGAGATGATGGCGCGGCGGCTTTGCGCCGAGAGTGCGCAGCGCGCAGGACAGCGCCACCACCCCCGCGGTTTCATCGCCGTGGGTGCCGGCAATGATTAATCCGGTATCCGGACCGGCGTCGGCGGCGCGGAAAAACAGCATCGGCGCGCCCAGTACCGATTTGCCAAAGGGGGTCCCGGGAAAAATAAGCTTGCCCCGCTGCGGGCGGGGATGGAATACGGTCATGGGGTTTTCTGCCATAATCTAATGAGTTACATTGACTGATAATACTTTATCGCAAAAGACCTTCGCCTTACGACTTTTGTCGGCAGACTTTTAGTTTTAACACTTTTAGTCCCGAACTTTTTTATGCTAAAGCACGGCACGGCCGCCATTATCCGGCCCGCGCCCGGGTGATGCGCCGATTATGACTTCAAGGAAAAGCTTATGCCTGGTTCCAAATTAGCACTCTGTGCCTCCTTAATCATTGCCTGCTGCGGCATCGCCCGCGGCGCCACGCCGCCGCCCGGCGTTCAGCTGTCCCCGGTACAGCATATCGTCCGGCACATCAAAGACGAACCGGCCTCGCTGGACCCCATCAAAGGCGTCGGCCTGACGGAAGCGGAAGTCACGCGGGATCTCTTCGAGGGGCTGGTTAACCAGGACGCCGACGGGCATTTGATTCCGGGCGTGGCCGTCAGCTGGCAAACCAACGACAACCGCACCTTTGTTTTTCATCTGCGCCATGACGCCCGCTGGTCTAATGGTGACCCTGTCACCGCCGGTGATTTTGTCTACAGCTGGCGGCGGCTGGCGGATCCGAAAAATCTGTCTCCCTTTGCCTGGTTTACCCAACTGGCGGGGCTGGCCAACGCCGGCGACATCATCGCCGGCAAAGCGCCGGCCGAGCGGCTTGGGGTCAGCGCACCGGACGACTACACCCTGAAAGTGGAGCTGGATAAACCGGTACCGTATTTTGCCAGCCTGACGGCTAACTTCAGTTTATTCCCGGTCCACCGCGCCACGGTAGAGAAATACGGCAATGACTGGACCAAAGTGGGCAACCTGGTGGGCAACGGCGCGTTTCAGCTCCAGCAACGGGTAGTCAATGAAAAACTGGTGCTGGCGCCCAACCCGTACTACTGGGATCATCGGCATACGGTATTAACGCAGGTAACGTTTATTCCCATCAATCAGGAGTCTTCGGCGCTGAACCGCTATCTCGCCAATGATATCGATATTACCGAATCCTTTCCGAAACCCCGCTATCAGCAACTGCTAAAGGATATTCCCGGCCAGGTGTATACCCCTCCCCAGTTGGGAACTTACTATTACGCGTTTAATACCCGGCGCGCGCCCACCAGCGACGTGCGGGTGCGCAAAGCGCTGTCTTACGCCATCGACCGCCGGATTATCGCGGAGAAGGTGGTGGGCAGCGGCGAAAAACCCGCCTTTCACCTGACCCCCGACGTCACCGCCGGTTATAAGCCCGTGCCGAATTATCTGCAGCAGCACTCCCAGGAGGAGTTGGATGCCGAAGCCAAGGTACTGATGACGGCGGCGGGTTACGGCCCGGATAAACCTATTACCCTGAATCTGTTGTACAATACTTCCGAAGGCAACGAAAAAATCGCTATCGCCGTCGCCTCCATGTGGAAGAAAAAACTCGGGGTGAATGTCAAGCTGGTAAACCAGGAATGGAAGTCCTATATCGACAGCCGCAATACCGGTAATTTCGATGTGGTGCGCGCGTCCTGGGTTGGGGATTATAATGAGCCCTCCACCTTCTTATCGCTGCTCACCGCGGCGCACAGCGGCAATATCGCCAAATTCAACGACCCCCAATACGATCGCCTGCTGGAGCAGGCCAGCCGGCAAACCAATGCCAAACTGCTGGCGGCGGATTACAACAAGGCGGAGGATATTATCGCCGAACAGGCGCCCATAGCGCCGATTTATCAATATACCAACGGCCGGCTCATCAAGCCCTGGGTGCAGGGCTACCCAATTAATAATCCCGAGGATGTGGCTTACAGCCAAAGCATGTATATTCTCAAGCACTGAAAATGGCGTTTCTGGTGAATGGTACAGGATAAATAATGGACAAGGTGATAAACAGCGTTGCTTACCAAGCGGGACGTCGAATAGGTGAAGTCACCATCGACGACATCAGCGAGGTGTTAAAACAGCCCGACGCGTTTGTCTGGTTAGGCCTGTTTGCGCCCGATGATGCATTCATGCGAAAAATACAGCAAGAATTCCATCTGCATGACTTAGCCATCGAAGATGCGCTTACCGCCCATCAGCGGCCAAAATTGGAAACCTACGGCGACTCGTTGTTTATCGTGGTGAAAACCGCCCAGCGGGTGGATGATAAAATACAGTATGGCGAGACACATTTTTTCGTCGGCGCGCATTTTCTGATTACCGTTCGTCACGGCGCCTCCTCCAGCTACGCCGCCATTCGCGCGCGCGCGGAGGAAACGCCCAAGCTGCTGGCCAAAGGGCCGGGATTCGCGCTCTATTCTATACTGGACTTTGTGGTGGATAATTACCGGGAAATCATCGGCCAGTACGAGACGCAATTTGACGGCATCGAGTCGGCCATGTTCAAGTCCGAGTTCGATCCGCAGGCGGTGGAAGAGGTTTATCGACTGCGCCGCGATCTGCTGGCTATGCACAATGCCGCCGTGCCCATCGACGATATTTGCAACCAGTTGATTCATCTGCATGAAGCCGTTATTCCCAAAGAGCTGAGGGCCTATATCCGCGACGTCCAGGATCATGCTCATCAGGTGATCACGCTTACCGATGATATGCGCGAAATGTTGACCAATGCGATGCATGTGAATTTGGCGATGGTATCGGTCAGGCAAAACGAAGTGGTAAAACGGTTGGCCGGGTGGGGCGCTATCCTGGCGGTGCCAACGGTTATCTTCAGTCTGTACGGCATGAACTTCGCCTCGATGCCGGAATTGAAAATGCCCTGGGGATATCCGGTCACGCTGCTGGTGACCCTTGCCGGCTGTGTTGCCCTGCATCGGAAACTCAAACGTTCAGGTTGGTTATAGTCAGTGGAAAAAAGGTGTGAGACGTTGGACGTTATTGATCAAAACGCTTTGCATATCAATGGTGTGGTTTATGCCGGCCAGTTGGACGGCGCCGGGGGTATCCGGCCCATTGAAGCGGCGGATATTGCCCATTGCGACCACCCGTGCTGGCTGCATCTGGATATTGAGCACCAGGCCAGCATGGAATGGCTGAATGATACGCCGCTGGTTCCGGACCCCTTGCGTGAGCCGCTGGCGGGCAACAGCACGCGGCCCAGGATAAACCGGCTGCCCGAAGGGGCGCTGATTATATTGCGGAGCATTAATTTTAATACCGAAGAGTACCCCGAAGAGCTGATCGTACTGCGCATCTATATCACCGATAAGCTGATTGTCACCACCCGGCGTCAGCCTATACAGGCGGTGGAAGAGATTCTTGAAGGGCTGCAGAGAAAACAGGGCCCGGTCAACAGCGGTACCTGGCTGGTGGAGATGAGCGATATCCTGACCGATCATACCAGTGATTTCATCGATGAAATGCACGATCGGATAATCGCCCTGGAAAACGACCTGCTTGAACAGCGCATTCCGCCGCGCGGCCAGCTGGCGCAGCTGCGCAAGCAGTTGATTGTGCTGCGCCGCTATATGGGGCCCCAGCGCGACGTGTTCTCGCGTCTGGCCAGCGAGCATCTGGCCTGGATGGACAAGGACGACCGGCGCCGGATGCAGGATATCGCCGACCGGCTGGGGCGGGGCATAGAGGATATTGACGGCGGCATCGCGCGCACGGCGGTCATCGCCGATGAAATCAACTCGCTGACGGCGGAAGCCATCAACCGCCGCAGTTATACCATGTCCCTGATGGCAATGGTATTCCTGCCCACCACCTTCCTCACCGGCCTGTTCGGCGTTAACCTGGGCGGCATTCCCGGCGGCAATATGCGTTATGGTTTTAGCCTGTTTTGTCTGCTGTTGGTTTTATTGGTTCTGGGGGTTGCATGGTGGTTAAAACGTCGTAAATGGCTATAACATTGGCGTTTTATGGAAATATATTCGGTAAAAAGTATCCAAAAAGCTCATCAATATTGAGCAATATCAAAAAGCCGATGCTTAGAATCAGGCATTATCCATTGTGCAGGTGAATGCAACGTCAAGCGATGGGCGTTGCGCTCCATATTGTCTTACTTCCTTTTTTTGAATTATTGCATAGCATATTTAATTCATATAATGCCGGGTTTTAGAACCTGGCATTTTTTTTGCGCTTTAACCCCTCCCGGCTATCCTTAAAGAGTATTTCATTAACATGACTTGAGTGCAGCGCCAATGGCTGAATCCGACGGCATAGCCATGACTTGCCGCTGTAATTTATGCAATTATTTCGATATTTCCCTACGAGGTGGACACTATGTCGTTGACTACTACGCCCTCTGGCACGGCACGCGCTAATCAATATCGGTTCAGTATACCCACCGAGCCGATTCCCAATGAGCCCATACCCACCGATCCGCCGCCGATCCCCAATCCGCTGCCGGAGCCGCCGCTGGAACCGCCCTATAATCCCGATCCCAAACCCATCAACGACCCGCCGCCTCATCTTTTTTGATCAGGCCGCCGCCCGCGGGCGGCGTTAACTTATTTGATTTCCGTCACCGGCAAACGCTGGTGAACAGAGAGCTGCAATAACTCCTCCGGTTCATCCTGCCAGCCCACCGGCATCGCCGGCAGCGTTTCCCGGTCAAAGGCCAGATCTCCGCCCGCTATTAACGGATCGCCGGCATTCAACTGCCTGAAGTCAAAGAGATTGCTATCCGCCAAATGGGAGGGCACCACGTTTTGCATGGCGCGGAACATGGTTTCTATCCGTCCCGGATACTGTTTATCCCAATCCCGCAGCATATTCCCGATCACCTGCCGCTGCAGGTTGGGCTGGGAGCCGCACAAATTACAGGGGATAATGGGAAATTCCCGCGCGGCGGCAAAACGTTCGATATCCTTTTCCCGGCAGTAGGCCAGGGGGCGAATGACAATATGTTTGCCGTCGTCGCTCATCAGTTTGGGCGGCATGGCCTTTAATTTACCGCCGTAGAACATATTCAGAAACAGCGTTTGCAGCATGTCGTCGCGATGGTGGCCCAGGGCAATCTTATTGGCGCCCAGCTCGCCGGCGGTGCGGTAGAGAATTCCCCGCCGCAGCCTTGAACACAGGGAACAGGTGGTTTTGCCCTCGGGAATCTTATCCTTAACGATGGCATAGGTATTTTCTTCAACGATGTGATATTCGATACCCAGCGATTCAAGGTAGGCGGGCAATACATCGCCGGGGAAGCCGGGCTGTTTCTGATCCAGATTCACCGCTATCAAGGTAAAGTTCACCGGCGCGTTTTGCTGCAGACTGCGCAGGATGTCCAGCATGGTGTAGCTGTCCTTGCCTCCCGACAGGCAGACCATGATGCGATCCCCTTCCTCAATCATGTTGAAGTCGGCGATGGCCTGGCCCACATTGCGCCGCAAGCGCTTCTGAAGCTTATTGAAGTTATAAATCTGTTTTTGATCAACCACGGTAATTATGCCTTAAGGTGTTATGTACGGGACTGTGTCTGACAGCGGCGCGGTAATGCGATTCTATAAAACGGCAACGCAGGAGAATGGATGAGGCGGGTCGGGCAGACATCGCTCAGTCCGTGAATTCCTGCATCAGCCTTTCATTGATGGCCGCCACCGCCCGATCGCCATGTTTGATTTGGCTGATGTGCAATTGGCGGGTGGCGCTGAAACGATGGCTGATGGTGATGCCGTAGGACTTTGTCAGCCAGCTGAACGGACCGCTGTCACAGGCGACCTCGTCGATTTCCAGCCAGGACAGCCCCTTTTTACCCCGGCGCCCAGGCAGCAGGCCGCGCACCAGCCAAACGCCTTCCAGGTCATAAAAAAACCGAAAGCGCCGGCGCCAGGCCAGATCATAAATCAGCTTAACGATGCCGATAAACAAAATGACGTAACCGGCCAGGATGATATTGGCCGCGTTGGCGGACTGGGATACCAGCAAGCCGATGGCGGTCAGCATGGCGAACAATATCCAGGGGCGGACATAGGCAACCCATGAAAGAAAAAACCTGCCGTGCCGGGGCACTTCGACAATATCGTTGCGATCCATTTTTCATCCGTATCAATCCAGCCGCGGGCATAATAGCGCCTCTGCCGCCGGCTGAAAAGTCCGGAATCGCCGGCCGGCCGCTCCCGGCCGGACAGGTTGTCAATAAATCCAGCCGGCTTATTCCGCCGTCTCCCCTTTGCCCGCCATGCGGGCCAGGAAGTCATATTTCGCCTTCAAATCCTTTTCCGCCGCCTGATAGAGCGCGCTGGCCACCTCGGGCTGCTGGCTGTTCAGCCGCTTAAAGCGCTGCTCATTGAGCAGGGTGGCGCTTAACTCGCTGCTGGGCGGGCGTGAATCCAGGGACAGGGGGAGTTTGCCTTCATCGCCGCGGCGGGGATCGAAACGATACAGCGGCCAGAAGCCGGTGGCGGTGAGCTGGCGCATCTGGTCGTGGCTTAACGCCAAATCATAGCCGTGCTCTTCGCAAGGACTGTAGGCAATAATCAGCGACGGGCCGGGATAAGCCTCGGCTTCCTGAATGGCTTTCACCGTCTGGTTGAGCTGGGCGCCGAGGGAGATTTGCGCCACATAGACATGGCCGTACATCATCATGCTCACCCCCAAATCCTTGCGGACTTTGCGCTTGCCCTGTTCGCCGAATTTGGTTACCGCCCCCAGCGGGGTGGCTTTGGATTGCTGGCCGCCGGTATTGGAATAACATTGGGTATCCAGCACCAGAACATTGACGTTTTCCGACAGGCTCAACACATGGTCCAGGCCGCCGAAGCCGATATCATAGGCCCAGCCGTCGCCGCCGATAAGCCAAATGGATTTATCCACCAGATAATCGGCGTCCGCGGCCAGTTGCCTGCTGTCGCCGCCGGTATGGGGTTTCAACAGGACTCTTAACTGTTCGATCTGTGCGCGGCGTTCCGGCACGGCCACTCCGTCGGCCTGCAATCCGGCCAGCAAGCCCTCCGGCAGCAGATCGCGATGCTGGTTCAGCAAACGCAGGACACGGCGGCGGTGCTGATCCACCGTCAGCCGGAATCCCAGCCCGAACTCGGCGTTATCCTCAAACAGCGAATTGGCCCAGGCCGGACCGCGCCCCTCGGCGTTGGTGGTGTAGGGCGTGGTGGGCAGATTGCCGCCGTAGATGGAAGAACAGCCGGTGGCGTTGGCTATCAGCAGCCGGTCGCCATACAGCTGGGTCAGCAGCTTGATATACGGCGTCTCGCCGCAGCCGGAGCAGGCGCCGGAGTACTCGAACAGCGGGGTAATCAGCTGAGAGGTGCGGATGTCGATGCGTTCCAGCTGCTCGGGTTTCATTTCCGGCAGATTCAGGAAGAAGTCGTAATGGATCTTTTCCTCTTCCACATGCTCCAGCCGCGAAGCCATATTGATAGCCTTGATGTCCGGGTTTTGCCGGTCTTTGGCCGGGCAGACCTCCACGCACAGGTTACAGCCGGTACAATCTTCCGGCGCCACCTGCAAAACGTATTTCTGGCCGCGCATATCGCGGGATTTCACTTCCAGGGACGCCAGTCCGGCCGGGGCCGCGCTCATGGACTCGGGGGAGACCACCTTGGCGCGGATCGCCGAATGGGGGCAGGCCGCCACGCAGTGATTGCACTGGGTACACAGCTCCGGTTTCCACAGAGGGATGCGTTCGGCGATATTGCGTTTTTCCCAGCGGGTGGTGCCCACCGGCCAGGTGCCGTCCGGCGGCAGGGCGGAAACCGGCAGCGCATCGCCGAGACCCGCCAGCATTGCCGCGGTGACGGTTTTGACAAAATCCGGCGCCGCGTCGGACACCACCGGCGGGCGCAGCGGGCTGTGTTCATTGACTTCCCGCAGCGGCACGGCGTGCAGCGCTTCCCGGGTAGCCGCCAGGGCCTGCCAGTTGCGTTCCACCAGTTCCTGCCCCTTGCTGCTGTAGCTACGGGCAATGGCCGACTGCAGGGCGGCGAGGGCGCTGTCCTGGGGCAATACGTCGGTCAATTGGAAAAAGGCCATCTGCATCACCGTATTGATGCGCGCTCCCAACTGGCATTCGCGGGCAATCTGCGCCGCATTGATAATATAAAACTTCGCCTGGCGCGCAATCAGCAGCGCCTGCACTTCCTGCGGCAGCCGCGCCCAGATTTCGTCAGCGGCATAGGGGGTGTTCAGCAGGAAGATACCTCCCGGCCGCAGGCGCTCCACCATTTGGTACTTGTCGATAAACTGCGACTGATGGCAGCCGATAAAGTCGGCGTGGCTGATGAGGTAGGCCGAATTGATGGGATGTTCGCTGACCCGCAGGTGGGAAACCGTCAGGCCGCCGGCCTTTTTCGAATCATAGACAAAATAACCCTGGGCGAACAGCGGCGTGCTGTTGCCGATGATTTTGATGTTGTTCTTGGTGGCGGAAACCGACCCGTCGCTGCCCAAGCCGTAGAACAAGGCTTCCAGTTTGGCGCGATGGGGTAAATCAGCCTCCGGCAGCGGCAGGGACAAATGGGTGATATCGTCAAAGATGCCGACGGTGAAACGCGGCCGCGGCCGGGGCAATGCCAGCTCATTAAAGATCGCCAGGACGCAGGCGGGATCGAACTCTTTCGACGACAGGCCGTAGCGGCCGCCGATGGTGCGGGGCAGGCTGTCGCGCCGGCCCTGGCTGTAGGCCTCCGCCAGGGAGGTCATCACATCCAGATAAAGCGGCTCCGCCAGCGCTCCCGGCTCTTTGGTGCGATCCAGCACCGCGATGCTACGCGCGCTGTCCGGGATGGCCGCCAGCAGATGTTCGGCGGAAAACGGGCGATAAAGACGGACTTTCACCATGCCCACCTTTTCACCCCGCGCCAGCAGGCTGTCGATAACCTCTTCGCAGGTGCCGATGGCCGATCCCATCAGGATTATCACCCGCTCGGCCTGGGGATGGCCGTAGTACTCAAAGGGTTGGTAACGGCGGCCGGTGGCGCCGGCAAACGCGTCCATTGCCTGTTCCACATGGGCAAACGCGCCGTTGTACCAGGGGTTGGTGGCTTCCCTCGATTGGAAATAGGTATCCGGGTTGGCGGAGGTGCCGCGAATGACCGGGTTATCCGGCGTCAGCGCCCGCTGCCGGTGGGCGTCGATGCCCGCCTGCGGCAGCAGGGTTTTCAGCGTATCGTCAGACAGCGGCGCGATTTTATTGATTTCATGGGAGGTGCGGAAACCGTCGAAAAAATGGATAAACGGCAGCCGGCTGTTCAGGCTGGCGATATGGGAGACCAGCGCAAAATCCTGCGCTTCCTGCACATTGCTCGCGCACAGCATGGCGCAGCCGGTCTGGCGTACCGCCATGACATCGGAGTGATCGCCGAAAATCGACAGTGCGTGGGTGGCCACCGTGCGGGCCGCCACGTGCAGTACAAACGGCGTCAATTGCCCCGCCAGTTTGTACAGGGTCGGGATCATCAACAGCAATCCCTGGGATGAGGTGAAGGAAGTGGACAAGGCGCCGGTCTGCAAGGCGCCGTGTACCGTGGCGATGGCGCCCCCTTCGGATTGCATCTCAACCACCCGCGGCACGTCGCCCCAGATATTGGCGGTGCCGGCTTCAGACCAGGCGGAAGCCAGTTCCGCCATGGTTGAGCTGGGGGTGATGGGATATATCGCGATAACTTCGTTAACACGGTAAGCCACCGAGGCGACTGCGTTATTACCGTCTGTGGTGATCATGTTCTGCCTTATTTGCTCAACGGATGATAACCATAAAATCATCGGGTTATCATAATTAGCCATGAGTATAACAGTAGCGGGCGCAGGGTATTTTTGCTTTTGTGCGACGGGGATGAATTATCCCAGGGCAGTTGCGGAATTGTTTGAACAGTATTCACTATATTACACTCCCTTTAACCCTGTGGGATATAATGATGAATAACATAACAAGCCTGAAATCAGCTGCATTATCTGTGGGAAGTTCGCTTACGCCGGGCACGGTTCAAACGAAACCTTTAAAAAACGCTCTGCCTGTAGCAGCGGTGAATAACGAGAACGCCAGCCCGAATATCGGTCGTCGCGCCAGTCATAGCGAATTCAGTGAAAAAGTGATGCTTGAAGTACAAGAGATGACGCAACGCTATCTAAAACTCGCCATAGAAGCGGTTTTGAATGGCGGCAACTGCCAAGCTACCGTCGACAAATACTGTATAAAAAATAAAGATTCCCTGCGAAAAATACACACCGCCTCCCTGATGGCCGGTCATGACGGTTCAGCGGGGGCGATGCTGAAAAAAGGAGAAAAATGGCAGAGCGTTGCCGAGAAGCATGGAATACACGATGAGAAGCTCTTAATGACCATAAAGTCATTTTCCGCCTGTATGGATAAAAAACAGGCCATTCTAAAAGACGTTCCCGCTGATGATGAGAAATATGAGGGTTCCACCTTAGATGAGGGGGCTTTGGCGCCCGGCGCTGCTGATGATAAAGCGTCAGGCAAAAAACCGGGGAACTACCGAATAACCCCTTTGGATGCGGTGCTTGCCCATGAGGCGATAATCAGCCTGGCGCAGTTATAAAGCAGGGCAGCGAGTGAAAAGACTGGCCGGTCTGATGATTTTATAATCAAAAACGCAATTGAGTCTCGACGCATACATTTTGTGCGACTACACTGACAGCCTTAAGATTGTTCCTAATACCTCTTTCCGGAGCACATTGATGAAGGTGAGTCTGTGGTTATTGGCGACGTCGGCGCTGTTTTTGGTCGCCTGCAGCAGTCATTCCAATCAGGAACCTGAACAGCAGGGCACGTCGGCCCACTTGCCGCCTGAGCAGCGGGCGATGACGGTTATCGAGGCCAGCTGTATCAATGCGGGGGGCAGTCCCACCACCGCGCAGCAGCTGGACGGCAGCTCGGTGGAGATGTGCCAGCTGGCGGACGGCAAGCGCAAACCCATGGAAAGCCTGGCCCGCAACGCGCTGTAGTCACAGCTGTAATGAAAGGTGCGGGGAACCGGGAAAAAGTTCAACCGCCAAAGTCAAGACCGGACAAAAGTGATAGCCCGCTAAACCAGCGTCTTCAGAGTGCTGACAAACGTACTCGGAGTCTATGCGGCGGGGCAGGATGCTAGAAGAGTAAACCGTCCGCGCCAGGGATGGCGCGGATCGAGCCTCCAGGGATGGATTTACGGCGTGTTTACGATCTAGCATCTTGTCCCGGCCGGGCACGTTGTCAACAAGCGCTTGCCCGCTAAACCAGCGGGCTGTCTCACATCACTCTACGCCGCCGCCTTAAAACCGTCAGCCGTTCAGCAGATTCGGGCAGTGCTCCCCGCCGCTGATTTGCCTGAGATTTTGCAGGGTTATTTCGCCGATGCTGGTCAGCGCTTCTTCCGTCAAGAATGCCTGGTGGCCGGTGAACAGCACGTTATGGCAGGCCGACAGGCGGCGAAAGACGTCGTCCTGGATCACGTCGTTGGAATTATCCTCAAAGAACAAATCCCGCTCATTTTCATATACGTCCATCCCCAGGGCGCCGATTTTCTGAAGCTTCAACGACTCTATGGCCGCCTGGGAATCAATGAGCCCGCCGCGGCTGGTGTTGATGATCATTACGCCGTCTTTCATTTTGGCAAAGGCTTCCCGGTCCAGCAGATGGTGATTTTCCGGCGTCAGAGGGCAGTGCAGGGTAATGACGTCGGACTGGGCGAACAGCGTCGGCAGGTCTACGTATTCTGCCCCCAGCTCCAGCGCCTGCGCGCTCGGATAGGGATCGTAGGCCAACAGCCGCATGCCGAAGCCCTTCAGGATCCGCATGGCGGCCACGCCGATTTTACCGGTGCCGATAACGCCCGCGGTGCGGTTATGCATATTAAAGCCTATCAGCCCTTCCAGCGAAAAATTGGCGTCGCGGGTACGTTGATAAGCGCGATGGATACGCCGGTTCAAACACATCATCAGGCCGATGGCGTGTTCCGCCACGGCTTCCGGCGAGTAGGCCGGTACGCGCACCACCGCAATGCCCAGTTTTTTCGCCGCGTCCAAATCCACATTATCAAACCCGGCGCAGCGCAGCGCCACCGTCTTCACGCCGTGGGCGGCCAGTATTTCCAGCACGTCGCGGCCGCCGTCGTCATTGACGAAGATACATACCGCATCGCATCCTTCGGCGGTTTTGGCGGTACGCGGGGTTAACTGAAATTCGTAAAATTCCAGATCGTAACCATACTCTTCATTCACTTTTGATAAATATTTCAAATCGTAATTTTTAGTACTGTAGACGGCGATTTTCATACACTCTTCTCGCTAGCAAAATTTTCAACCCAAGTATGATATCTTGCAGACATCGGGACAATAAAGGAATGGCATGACCACAGTATCGGGCACTTTAGGGCGTAAAGGCGCTTTTTTTTTCAAGGCCCACCGTTTTCTGCTGTCGCTGCTGGTGGTTATTTTCGTGCTGGTGGGCGCTGCCTGGTATTTTACGCCGGCCTGGCTGCCGCTATGGGCGCAGCGCTACCTGCCCGCCGACGTTCGTTTAATCCTCGACGGACGTCCCGTCTGGCGGCAGGGTCAGCTGGCGTTGCCGGATATCCGGTTAGTCCGGGGGAATTGCGATTGGCTGGACGGCAGCGGTGTCTCTCTTGGCCGCGGCAACGGCGGCTGGCGCCTTGATGCGCGACAGGTCACGGCGAATACCCTCTGCGCTGCGTCCGCAGCCGATAGCGGAGCGCCTTTGACATGGCAAGGGGTGCTGGGGGAGCTGCCGTTCTTCTCGCTGCATATCCAGCGGCTGTCGGTGGCCCCCTGGCAAGCCTATGGCGGCGAACTGCAACTGGTTCACCGGGGAAACGACACGCGGCTGAACTACCGCGGCGGCGAGGTGACGGCGGATCTGCGCATGCTGGACCGGCAGCTGACGGTGAATGATTTAACCCTCAATGATGCCGCCGGCCGCCAGTGGGTACGTTTACAGGGCAGCCTGGGCCTGTCCCCCCAGATACTGCTGCCGCCGGAGCGGGGCGCATTGACGGCCGGCATGGCTTCTCCCGACGGTACGCCGCTCATCGCCAGGTTTGACTGGCGGCAGCAAAACGGCGAGCTGACTATCAGCGACAGTCAGACGGATTTCACCCTGGCGCGCTTACCCTGGCAGGTGAGCGATGAGTCCATTGCCATCTCCGGGGGCGAATGGCATTGGCCCTATGCGTCACAGCCCCTGGCGGGCCATATCAGCCTTAACCTGAAAAACTGGCAAGCCGGGCTGGTCGGCCTGGAAATCAGCGCCCGGCTGAATGTCCTCACCGAGGGATTGCGGGGTAAAGCCAACGCGGTTCTGAACCTGGGGCCGGGCAAAATCGGCCTGACGGATAACGCGCTGGATTTTCGCCTGACCGGGCTGGCCAATCAGGGTGATTTGTCTTTGGATGCCTCGATCCCGGGCCAACTGAGGGGCCCCTTGAGCGATCCTGTCCTGGTAATGTCCCCCGGCGCGCTGCTGAGGGTGGTGGGGCCGCTGTTCAATGTTTTGAATATCACCAGCGCCCGTTTACCGCTGGCGGGCATGCAGCTCTCCTCCCGCGGCCTGAGCGGCCGCCTGCAGGCCATCCTGCTGGCGGATGCCGCCCGTATGGGGAATTTAACCCTGCATCTCGACGGACGGGCCAGCAACTTTTTGCCTGACCAGGGGCAGTGGCGCTGGCGCTATTGGGGTAACGGTTATCTCTCGCCGTTTCACGCCCGCTGGGATATCAACGGACGGGGCAGTTGGCTGGAAGATATGATTGAACTGAGCGAAATGAACAGCGGCTTCGATGGGCTGGAATACGGCCTGGTGCATGTGGATGAACCCCGCCTGAAGCTTGTAACCCCGTTCCGCTGGCAGCGCAAGGCGTCGCAGCCGGCGTTTAGCGGCGGGATGAGTCTGTCCGCCCGGCGCATAGACATCAAACGGGGCGGATACATGCCGCAGCCGCGCCTCGTATTGCAACTGTCGGGGCGCGACCCGCAGGATTTTCTCTGGCGGGGCAAGCTACAGGCCGGCGCCATCGGTCCGGTAAGAGTAAACGGACGCTGGGACGGAACGCGCCTGCGCGGCCAGGCCTGGTGGCCGCAGCAGCCGCTGCGGGTATTTCAGACCCTGCTGGCGCCGGAGCTGAAAATGACCCTGCGGGACGGTGAATTCCACGCCCAGAGCGCCTTTTCAGCCGCGCCCGGGCAAGGTTTTCTGGCGGGGGGCCATGCGGTGGTGAGCGAGGGCGATGTCTGGATGCAGGAAAACCATTTACAGGGCATTGCCCTCGGTCTGTCTTACCGGTTGCAGGACCAGCGCTGGCTGCTGGGGGTCAAACAGCCCGTCACCCTGAATATCCACAAGGTGGTAACGCCAATTAACCTCGACCACCTGGCGCTCGGGCTGCAGGGCTA
This sequence comes from Sodalis sp. RH15, assembly GCF_047324255.1. Taxonomy (NCBI): domain Bacteria; kingdom Pseudomonadati; phylum Pseudomonadota; class Gammaproteobacteria; order Enterobacterales; family Bruguierivoracaceae; genus Sodalis; species Sodalis sp. RH15. The sequence goes on along the minus strand of NZ_CP178738.1, from coordinate 3,430,348 downwards.
TTATCCTTACGACGAAAGGCGGCCCCTGACGCTGACCCAGGCGGCGGTGGATACCCTCGGCGGCAGCATCCGCCTGTCGCCGCTACGCCTGCCGCAGCGGGAGGCGGCGGTGCTCAGCCTGAAATCCATTGAAATGAGCGAACTCGTCACCGTGCTTAATACCCGGCAATTTGCCGTCTCAGGCCGGGTCAGCGGCGAATTGCCGCTGAATTTCGCCGACCCGGCCGGCTATATTCGCCACGGCTGGCTGGCCAACGACGGTAATATGACCTTGCGATTGGATAAACAGTTCGCCGACCAGTTGGGCAGCAGTAATCTGGCGACCCGTGCGGCCATTGACTGGCTGCGCTATATGGAAATCACCCGCACTCGCGCCGAGGTAGACCTGGATCGATCGGGGAATCTGCTGCTGCTGGCGCACATCACCGGCACCAATTCACAAATCAATGCTCAGCGGGAAGTCCGGCTGAATTACCGTCATCAGGAAAACCTGTTTCAACTGTGGCGAAGCCTGCGCTTCGGCACCCAGGTTGAACAGACGCTGGAAAAACAGGCGGCGCAGCCTGCGCTGACTACAAGGGGAGCGCAATGACATCGGGCATCAAACTCATGGTAATTCTGGCCGCGCTGCCGGTGAGCGCATGCGTTCCGCGTATCGAGCTGGCGATGCCCAAGGAACCCATTACCATCAATATGAATGTCAGAATTGAACATGACATCAACATTACGGCGGACAAGCGCAGCGCCGCCTTGCTGCAGCCGGTGGTCTGTCCCGACGCCAACGCCAACGCCAACGCCAACGCCTGCCCGCCGGCCAAATAAAAAAAGCGCATCCGAAGATGCGCAACAGTGCTTCATGGCAGAGAGGGAATACTCAGGCGGCAAACTGGTTGATTTGTTCTTTGGCTTCGTCCTGCGCCTTGCCGGCCACTTCCGGACCATAGGCGATGCCTTCGGCAAAGGCGAATTGCACATCGGTGATACCGATAAATCCGAGGAATAACCGCAGATAGGCGGTTACCAGATCGCTGGGGGTATCTTTATGGATGCCGCCGCGGGTAGTGAGGACAAACGCGCGTTTATTCTTGACCAGGCCTTCCGGACCCTGCTCGCTGTAGCGGAAGGTCACGCCCGCACGGGCAATCAGGTCAAAATAGTTTTTAAGCTGGGTGGAAATATTAAAATTGTACATGGGGACGGCAAAAACAATCACATCATGGGCCTGCAGTTCGTTAATCAACTCATCGGACAGGGTTAGGGCCTCCTGCTGGCGGGGCGTCAGGGTAGCATCCGCCGGCCGCAGGGCGCCCACCAATTCGCCATCCAGCACCGGTATCGGTTGTGCGGCAAGGTCGCGCACGGTAATCTCATCGCCGCTGTGGTTTTGCTTCCATTGTTCGATAAAATGATCGGCCAATTGGTTGGATTGTGAAAACGTAGCCAAAATACTTGATTTAATCACTAATACCTTACTCATCTTTCATTCCTTATTCTTCAATGGGGATTGACCCTTAGGCAATGAGTAACACTCTATTCACAAACCCCGGTCAGTGAAAGCGCAATATTTCGAGTTGTTTGTTCGAATTTACTGAACAAACCGGCGGCAGAGTTAAAGTCCTGCCGGCAGATATGATAAGCTGGCGAAATGAAAGCATCCGGGCCGGCACATTAAGCACTGTCCGGCCGCAGGTTTTGAGGAAAGATAACGTGAAGTCACCGCTGGCGGCGCTGTCCGCTTCGTTGGAGTCGGTAATGCTCCGCGATAAAACCGGTTTGCGCCGTCGTTTGCAGGGCGCCATGAAAGAGAGCCCCGAGGCGCAAGCCGCCATAACCGAACACATTGCCGCCGATATCCGGCTTTCCGTACAGCGAGCGGAAAGCCGGCGGGCGGCCCGTCCGGCTATTTCCTATCCCGAAGATTTACCGGTAAGCCAGAAGCGCGCCGATATCCTGCAGGCCATTCGCGACCATCAGGTGGTGATTATCGCCGGTGAAACCGGCTCCGGTAAAACCACCCAAATCCCGAAAATCTGTTTGGAGCTGGGGCGAGGCATCACCGGCCTTATCGGCCATACCCAGCCGCGGCGGCTGGCGGCGCGCACCGTTGCCGATCGCATCGCCCAGGAACTGGCGACGCCGCTGGGAGAAGCGGTGGGCTACAAGGTTCGTTTCAACGATCATGTGGGCGATAACACCCTGGTGAAGCTGATGACCGACGGCATACTGCTGGCGGAAATTCAGCAGGACCGGCTGCTGCTCCAGTACGACACGCTGATTATCGATGAAGCCCATGAGCGCAGCCTGAATATCGATTTCATCCTCGGCTATCTCTATCAACTGTTGCCCAAACGGCCCGACCTGAAAATCATTATCACCTCGGCCACCATCGATCCCGAGCGCTTTTCCCGTCACTTCAACCACGCCCCGATAATTGAAGTCTCAGGGCGCACTTATCCGGTGGAGGTGCGATACCGGCCGGTGGCGGACGGCGCGGGGGAGGGAGATAACGATCAGTCCCAGGCGATCTTTGACGCGGTGGCCGAATTGAGCCGGGAGTCGCCGGGGGATATTCTGATTTTCATGAGCGGCGAGCGTGAAATCCGCGATACCGCCGACGGCCTGAACAAGCTGGATTTACCCCATACCGAGGTGCTGCCGCTTTATGCCCGTTTATCCAACAGCGAGCAGAACCGGGTGTTCCAGTCCCATAGCGGCCGCCGTATCGTGCTGGCCACCAATGTGGCCGAAACCTCGTTAACCGTACCGGGGATCAAATATGTCATTGACCCCGGCACCGCGCGCATCAGCCGCTACAGTTTTCGCACCAAGGTGCAGCGTCTGCCTATCGAACCCATTTCCCAGGCATCCGCCAACCAGCGTAAAGGCCGGTGCGGACGGGTCTCCGCCGGTATCTGTATCCGGCTGTACTCCGAGGAGGATTTTCTTTCCCGTCCGGAATTTACCGATCCGGAGATTCTGCGCACCAACCTGGCGTCGGTTATCTTGCAGATGACCTCCCTCGGGCTTGGGGATATCGGAGCGTTTCCTTTTGTGGAAGCCCCGGATAAGCGCCAGATCCAGGACGGCGTGCGGCTGCTGGAAGAGCTGGGGGCCCTGGGGTCTGAAACCACGCGGGGCTATCGCCTGAGCCCTCTCGGACGGCAGCTGGCGCAATTGCCGCTGGACCCGCGCCTGGCGCGGATGGTGTTGGAAGCCAGGAACAACGGCTGCGTGCGGGAGGTCATGGTGATTGCCTCCGCCCTGTCTATCCAGGATCCCCGCGAGCGGCCTATGGATAAAAAGCAGGCGTCCGATGAAAAGCACCGCCGCTTCGCCGATAAAGAGTCGGATTTCATGGCGTTCGTGAATTTATGGGATTATGTGCAGGAGCAGCAGAAATTGCTGCCCTCCAGCCAGTTCCGCCGGCTGTGCCGCACCGATTTTCTCAGCTATTTGCGGGTCAGGGAGTGGCAGGATGTCTATACCCAGCTGCGTCAAACCGTGAAAACCCTCGGCCTGCCGGTGAATACCCAGCCGGCGGACTATCGCGGTCTGCATTGCGCCCTGTTGACCGGCTTATTATCCCACATCGGCCAGAAGGACGTTGATAAGCACGAATACACCGGCGCGCGTAATGCCCGCTTTGCTATTTATCCCGGCTCCGGTCTGTTCAAAAAACCACCAAAATGGACCATGGTGGCTGAGCTGGTGGAAACCAGCCGCCTCTGGGGCCGCATTGCCGCCCGTATCGATCCGGAATGGATTGAGCCGCTGGCCCAGCACCTGGTCAAACGCAGCTACAGCGAGCCGCACTGGGAAAAAGCGGCGGGTTCGGTGATGGCGGTGGAAAAAGTGACCCTGCTGGGCCTGCCTATCGTCACCGGCCGCAAAGTCACTTACAGCCAGATCGACCCGGCCCTGTGTCGCGAACTGTTCATCCGCCATGCGCTGGTGGAGGGGGACTGGCTCACCCGCCATCCGTTCTTTCACGCCAACCGCAAACTGCTGGGTGAAGTGGAGGAGCTTGAGCATAAATCCCGGCGCCGGGATATTCTGGTGGACGATGAAACGCTGTTTGCGTTCTATGACGGACGCATCGGCCAAGAGGTCGTGTCGGCGCAGCATTTCGACAGCTGGTGGAAAGAGGTGTCCCGGCAGGATCCCGACCGGCTCAATTTTGAAAAAAATATGCTGATCAAAGACGGAGCGGACGATATCAGCGCCCTGGATTATCCCAATGTCTGGCGACAGGGTAACCTTAAACTGCGGCTGAGCTATCAGTTTGAACCGGGAGCCGACGCCGACGGCGTGACGGTGCACATTCCGCTGCCGCTGTTGAATCAGGTCTCTTTACAGGGATTTGACTGGCAGATCCCCGGCGTTCGCCGCGAGCTGGTCATTGCCTTGATCAAATCCCTGCCAAAAACGTTACGCCGTAACTTCGTGCCGGCGCCGAATTACGCCGAGGCCTTTTTGCAGCGGGTAACGCCAGGGGAAGGCGGCCTGCTGGATGCGCTCGAGCGGGAGCTGCGCCGTATGACCGGCGTGACGGTGGACAGGGATGCCTGGCAGTGGGACCAGGTGCCGGATCATCTGAAAATGACTTTTCGCGTGATCGACGATCGGCAAAAGACCCTGGCTGAAGGCAAGGATCTGGATGCCCTTAAACTCAAGCTCAAGGCGGATGTGCAACAAACCCTGTCGGCGGTAGCCGATGACGGCCTGGAGCAGCGGGATCTGCATTTATGGAGTTTCGGTACTTTACCCAAGCGCTATGAACAGAAAAAGGGCGGTTATTCGCTGAAAGCCTACCCGGCCCTGGTGGATGAGAAACAGAGCGTCGCCATCCGCCTGTTTGAAACCGAGCATGACCAGCACCGCGCCATGTGGTTGGGTATCCGCCGGCTGCTGCTTATTAATATTCCTTCGCCGATCAAATACCTGCATGAAAAATTGCCCAATAAAGCCAAGTTGGGTCTTTATTTCAATCCTTACGGCAAGGTGCTTGATTTGATAGACGACTGCATTTCCTGCGCCATCGATAAACTGATGGCCGAGCGGGGAGGCGTGGTGTGGAGCGAGGAAGAGTACGCCGCCTTGCAGGAGCATGTGCGGGCCAATCTCAATGCGGAAGTGGTGGCTATCGCCAGTCAGGTGGAGCAGATACTGACGGCGGTGTTTGCTATCAATCAGCGTCTGAAGGGCCGGGTGGATATCGCCCTTGCCCTGGCGTTATCCGATGTCAAAAGCCAGATGGGCGGCCTGATTTATCGCGGTTTCGTTACCGGCAACGGTTGGAAGCGGTTGGGGGATACTTTGCGTTATCTGCGGGCTATTGAGCGTCGACTGGAGAAATTGTCCGTTGATATTTACCGGGATCGGGCGCAGATGCTGAAGATTGAACAAATTCAGCAGACCTGGCGGCAGTGGCTGGCGAAGCTGCCGCCCCTTCGGCGCGAGGATGAGGACGTGAAGGAGATTCGCTGGATGATCGAGGAGCTGCGGGTCAGCTATTTTGCCCAGCAGCTGGGTACGCCGTATCCTATTTCAGAAAAACGTATTCTGCAGGCGATGGATCAGGTGGAGTTGTAGGGGCGGCTCGTGCCGCCGGGCACGTTTTAGTCCGGTGATGGCGCGGTCTCCCTTTGGCCGGTTCGTTGTACGTTCGGCGATCGCGGGCCTACCGCGCTGTGGGGCGCTCCGGCGGGCGATAAAACCACGCCCGCTTCGGCCCCATCAGCACGGTCTCCCTTTAACACGAATCATTGCACGATCGGCGATCGCGGGCCTACCGCGCTGTGGGGCGCTCCGGCGGGCGGTAAAACCACGCCCGCTTCGGCCCCATCAGCACGGTCTCCCTTTAACACGCTCGCTGCGCGATCGGCGATCGCGGGCCTACCGCGCTGTGGGGCGCTCCGGCGGGCGGTAAAACCACGCCCGCTTCGGCCCCAGCAGCACGGTCTCCCTTTAACACGAATCATTGCACGATCGGCGATCGCGGGCCTACCGCGCTGTGGGGCGCTCCGGCGGGCGGTAAAACCACGCCCGCTTCGGCCCCAGCAGCACGGTCTCCCTTTAACACGCTCGTTATACGTCCGGCGAACGCGGGGTATTCCAGGATTATTTTGCCGCGGTTTTTTGCAGTTTGGGCTGGCTGTCGGCCGGGGCATTGGCCGCGCCGTCCGTATCTCCCGCCAGGGCCAGCAGTTCGCTGCGGATGCCGGTTACCGCCAGGGCGCGGTTGTCCGCTCGATAGCGGTCTTTGGCCAGCGGCGCCGAGCTTTGTATCGCAATCAATTGCCAACCGGCCAGGGTGTTGAGCATCAACGGCGATCCGCTGTCTCCCGGTAGGGTATTGCAGCGGTGGGATAACACCGCCGTTTGCGCCCAGCCGGTTATTTGGCAATCCTGATGGACATACAGGGTATCGAGATGGTCTTCGGGATAACCGGCCTGGGTCACCAGACGGTCGGCCTGTTTCAGCTGTGCCGTGAGCTGTGCGCGATCCCCTTGCCATAACGGCAGCGGAATGATTTTCCGAAACGGCTTGTCTAAGCGGATAAGCGCAAAATCATAGGGCGCGGCGTCGGGCGGGACGACCCAGCCGTCGCCGGAGGGTTTGAGCCGCTTGCCCAGATTCTTGTCCACCAGGGTTTCAATGGCGTTGCTGTGGTAGCGCCAGGCTTGGTGCACGGCGACGAAACGGATCATGATGGCTTTGTCGATACTCCCCGGCGGCGCCAGAACGCAGTGGCCGGCGGTTAACGCCAGATGAGGGGAAATCAGGGTGGCGGTGCAAAGATTGCCGCTGGCGGTCTCTATCTGACCTATGGCCTGCCAGGGTCTGGTATCAGGCTTGGTGATGGGCTGGCGGCTGTCATGGCCGAAAAAAAGCACTTTTTGCTCTTTGGTCAGGCTGGCTGAAGCGGCGTTATGGATACTCACGGATAACAGGCACAGCAGCAACAGCGGGAAGGTGCGCATAAACAAGCTCGCCTTATGATAAGTTGGAATATCATCCATTAAAAAATGATTATCTTACTATAGTGGAAAACGATGCAAATGAAGAGAATTACGTTGTGTTTCAGGACGCTAAATAGCTAATCAGCACAAAAACACGCGACGAACCTGCGGGGGCATGTAGCAATTAAATATAAAAGAAGGCGCTGATGACCGCACAAAGAATCAGGCAACCTAAAATGATTTCATATAAGTAGCGGCGCAGCATAGGCGAGACCCTAAAGAAACCGACACCCGGTTAACCGGGTGTCGAATAGCTAATGATAATCCGCTAAAATGTTAACTTCTTCAGCTTTTACCGCCGCACTTCTATGGTTAAACCCGCACGCGGTCCGGTAAGCCGATTAAGGCTAAACCGTTATTAAGATGCCGGAGTGGTAGTGGCTGCAGCAGCGGCCGGAGCGGCTTTCTTATGGGCTTTCTTCACGTGTTTTTTAGCAGCCTGGGCAGTTTGCGCCGGGGCGGCTTTCTTATGAGCTTTCTTCACATGTTTTTTGGCTGCTTGGGCAGTCTGGGCCGGTGCTTTCTTGGCTTTTTTAACATGTTTCTTATGAGTTACGGTCTTAGCCGGAGTCTTGGTCACCGTGGTGCTGGTGGTGGTAGACGCCGGGGTAGTAGTAGAGGTAGTGGTATCAGCGGCAAAAGCCGCGCTGGACAATCCCATGGCAGCAGCAATAACCAGTGCAAGTACTTTTTTCATTGTCAAATCCTCAGAATTGCGGTTTCTATTTACAACCCCGGATCGGGGCCGGTGAACACACAATAGGGGAATAAAACCATGGCGTCCGTGAGTGTTTGGTATCGGCGTGTAACCGAATGTACAATAGAGGAATTACCCTTTTTAGTTACAACATACTTTTAGAGAACCCATGCCCCGGCGGAGCATTGGCGCACGGTACGCAAAGCTGGCTCCGCAGGTCAAAAGGGGCTTTTTATGACCGGAATAGCGAGGGGATGGCTGTTGACCGGCCAGCGGTAAAGCAACCGCGCTCCGCCCAGGGGGCTGGTATCGGCGATCACCTGTCCGTCATGGGCCTGGGCGATGGAGCGGACAATGGCCAGGCCCAGTCCGCAGCCGCCGGTGCTGCGATCGCGGCTGGGGTCAAGCCGGACAAAAGGCTCAAACACCCGCTGGCGCTCGCTTTCGGGGATGCCGGGACCGTCGTCATCCACCTGCAGGTAACCGTATTGGTCTTCTACGCCCAATTTCACGCTGATCATTTGCTGACTGTAGCGCAGGGCATTATTCACCAGATTATCCAGCACCCGTTCCATAAGCCGGGCATCCACCTGACCGAAATTCCCTTGGTCGGGAATGTCCTCATGAATCACCCGTTCTCCGTGCACCAATCGGATATCGGCCAGCTTCTCAGCCAGCCAGCCCGGCAGATCCACCGACGTCAGGTTCAGGGTAACCTGTGGACGATCGAGACGGGCAAAAGTCAGCAACTCGTCTATCAGTCCTTCCAGCTGGCTGACATCATGATTCAGCCGTTCCTGTTCTTCCGTGGACAGCCCTTCGCTCATGGCCAGCCGGTAGCGTAATCGCACCAGCGGCGTGCGCAGTTCATGGGCGATATTATCAATAAGCTGCTTTTTACTGGCAATCAGGGTATTGATATTGTCAGCCATCTGATTGAACGCCACCCCAAGCCGATAAAGGCTGGAAGCGCTGTCGAAATGGGTCCGTTCATCCAGGAAGCCGGCGCCGAGCCGTTGTGCCGCCGTTTCCAGCCTGAGCATATCCTGCCAATGGGGCCGCATCCAGATAAACACGGGCAGAGCCAGCGACAGGCCGATAAAAACCAGCAGCGCCAGGTCAAGCAAGCGCATCTCATGAATGAAAAACAGATAAGGGATCGGCCCCACGGCCAGCACGTAATTACTGCGGGGAATGCGCTGGATAAAAGTGTATTCGTCGTCCAGCGCGACAATCTCGCCGCGGCGCAGCCGCAAGTCGTCACCGGGGTTGAGCTGATATTTTCTCAGCGGTTCGATGTGCAAACTGAAGGAGAGATTGATGTCCAGCTTATTGATGGTCTTGTTCCAATCGCGGGGAGGAATGGAGCGCAGCTCATTTCGCATCAGGTAAAGGGAGCTCTTCATCAGGTCATCCATGGATTTCCTGCCGGCGCGTTCGGCGGTGACCTTGTAAACCAAGCCCACCAACAGCGTCATTACCAGAAAACAGACAAACAGCAGCAAATAAAACTGGATAAACAACTTCCTCATGGCCGGGCGCTCTCCCAGGCGTTCGGCGCGAACAGGTAGCCTTTATTACGCACGGTCTTGATGCGAAAGGGCTCAAGCGCATTGTCATAGAGCTTTTTACGCAGCCGGGAAATGGCGACGTCGATGCTGCGGTCAAGGCCGTCGTAGCTGACGCCGCGTAGATTTTTCAGTAACGCCTCGCGATCCATGATCTGGCCGGCGTGGGTCGCCAGTTCCCACAGCAGTTCAAAGTCGGAAGTGGAAAGCAAAACCGTTTCTGCGCCCAGAATCACTTCCCGGTTAATTAAATCGATACTTAACTGCCCGAAATGCAGCACGCTGCCGGTACTGCCCGTCGCAGGAGATACCTCGCGGGGAACAAAGGCGCTCTGCCGCAGATGCAAACGCAGCCGCGCCAGCAGTACCGCCGGCGGGGTGGTTTTCAAAATATAATCATTGGCGCCCATTTCCAGCGCCAGAACATGATTCATATCGCTGTCCAGGGAAGTCAACAGAACGATAGGACCGTTGTAGACCGGGCGTAAATCCCGGCATATCGTCATACCGTCTTTGCCCGGCAGCAGGATATCCAGCAACACCAGATCGGGGTTTTCACGCATAATCACCTCTTGGGCGCGATCTCCCCGCGGTTCGAGAGTAACCTCGAAATCGTGTTTACCGAGCCATGCTGCAATAAGGTTGCCGACTTCGGTGTCATCTTCAACAAAAACAATCTTATTCATTGTGCCGATAATCTGCGTACATTAGGTGAAACAAATGGTACTGAGCATACCGCCTGAGACGTTATTGCGCCATCGGATATGCGTTAGGAAATGTCCTGAAGGGTATATACCCTAAATAATAAATAAAATATTACTATTCTGTTGCCCTTGAACCGCCCGCCTATTCACCTATTATTCATTACCCTATGCTATAGTTATCGGCACATTGTGTGGCGGGGATTACGCCGGGACAGCGAGGGGGGGATGGGGCAAAATGGCAAAATATCAGCTCGATGCTGGCGTTCAGGGCGAAAGTTTCTGCTTTGATTATACGCACTATTTATCCGCCAGCTGCAAAAAGCGCTGGAGCTTCATTGATGCCATTTATGGCGTCATGCCGATTTTCGGCATCGTGACCAAAACCCCGCCCGTACATTCCCATACCCACCAGGAACAGCTCAAGGCCTTGGCGCTGCAGGTGCTTTCCACCCAGGTCAACGACGAAACCAATATCATCCGCCTTATCGCCCTGGCGGAGCAGCAAGGTATTTTCCGCTTTGAAATCCGGTTACCCTATGCGCTGGAAAAAGGTCAGCTCGGCGCCATTCAACATGAATTCGGCGATCATCTCTCATTGCAACAGCACGACGAACGGCTGTCCATCCAACTGACGACCATTCCTGAAATACCGGCCGCCTGAGCTGGCGCGGTTCGAGCCTACAGTGATTGTATTCACGGCGTGTTTACGATCCGGCAGCCTGTTCCGACCGGGCACTGAGTCAACAAAAACAGGGCGAGTTATCCTCGCCCTGTTTATCGAACAATCAATCAATAACTATTTGAACAAATCCGCGGAGACGGTCAGGTTGCCGCCGCTGGCATTCTGTTCCCATTGCCGGGTGATATGGTAGTATTTCGCGCCTTTCTTGGCCGCGAGACGGGCAACCTGCTCGGAGACGTCGGTGGTGCTGTTATAGTGTCCGGTAAAGGTGACCGAATCAAAAGGCACCATTTCCGCGGCGGTTACATTATTGACTTCCTGAATAACGGTGCCGTCAGGTAACGTGACGCTGTAACGCTTACCGGTGGTTGACTGCGTTTCAAAGAAGCGGCCCACCGCGGAGCTGGGGGTACCGGACGATGCTACGCCGGGTATTTCAACTTTGGCGGCGGCGGCGCCGCCGGCGGCCAGCGCGGCCCGTCCCGCCTCGGAGTCAGCCGGAATGGCGTCAGGGCTTTGCAGGACGCGTTTCGGCGCATCGGCTTTATAAATGAAGGCGGTGATGCTTTGATTGCCGCCTTCGTTAGCGTCGATTTGCCTCACAATATAAAATGAGGCGGCGCCTTTCTCTTTGGCGGCCTTGGTGATGGCGTCGTTAACATCAGGCTGGCTGTGAAACAAGCCCCTGATGGTGACGGTATCGTAAGGCTCGAGCAGGTTGGCCTCGTCCTTGGGAAGTTCTTTTACGCCGTTATAGTACCGATATTGCGTGGCGGTGGAGGCAGACGGCGCGTCTTTACGGTAGATATCGGCGGCCACTCGCCAGTTGCCGCTGCTGCTGCTGTTATCGCCGTAGCCCTGAATGTAAAAGTAGGCGGCCCCTTCCTCATCGGCCCGTCTTGAGACGGCGTCGGCGGCATCGCCGATAGAATTAAAATGACCGGTAACATAGACCCGGTCAAAAGGTTTCAGGCTGGCTGCCTTTTCAGGTGTCAGCTCTTGGGCGGCCTGCGTCGACAATGTGGTTAACGTCAATAACGCAGATGCCAGTAATGCTTTCTTCAGCTTCATAAAAAGTCCTTTCGACGTACGCTTTCACGCTAAACATGCTGAACTGTTGATGTATAACAGATTAGCTGCCGATTATGGCATGTAATAATAGCAAGTGTCTCAGCAATTTATGTCAGTGTGAATAACAATTGCGAAAGAGCGGTAAACTATGCCGGTTTTTTTACTGAAAAAGTGCTTAACCGGCACAATCTGTAGACCGCTGTTTTTATTTTAAGTAGGTTATTGTATGGCTCTTGTAGGGTGATCCCAGGGTCTGCGGTATGACACATTTGACACTTGGGTCAGGATGACGGTTATTTTCAGAAAGAACAGTTAAAAGGGAAAGCTATGCGTATTGGTGTACCGAAAGAACGCTTGGCCAACGAGGCCCGCGTTGCCGCAACGCCTAAAACCGTTGAACAATTGCTCAAACTGGGATTTACAGTAGCGATTGAAAGCGGCGCAGGCAAACTTGCCAGCTTTGAAGATGCCGCTTTTGTAGCGGCCGGCGCTTCAATCACAGACGCCTCCGATGTCTGGCAATCCGATATCATTCTGAAGGTTAACGCGCCGGCGGATGATGAAATACCCTTAATCAAAAACGGCAGTACCCTGGTCAGCTTTATCTGGCCGGCGCAGAATCCGGCTTTGCTTGAGAAGCTATCCGCCAATAATATCACCGTGATGGCGATGGATGCCGTGCCGCGCATCTCCCGCGCGCAGTCAATGGATGCCTTGAGCTCCATGGCGAATATCGCCGGCTACCGCGCCATTGTGGAGGCGGCTCATGAATTCGGCCGTTTCTTCACCGGGCAAATTACGGCGGCGGGTAAAGTGCCGCCGGCCAAGGTCATGATAATCGGTGCCGGGGTGGCCGGACTTGCCGCTATCGGCGCCGCAGGCAGCATGGGCGCTATTGTCCGCGCTTTCGATACCCGTCCTGAAGTGAAAGAGCAGGTCAACAGTATGGGCGCGGAGTTTCTGGAGCTGGACTTTGAAGAAGAAGCCGGCAGCGGGGACGGGTATGCCAAAGTGATGTCAGAGGCCTTTATCAAAGCCGAAATGGCCCTGTTTGCCGCCCAGGCGCAGGACGTGGACATTATCGTCACCACCGCGCTTATCCCCGGCAGACCGGCGCCCAAACTCATCACCAAAGAGATGGTCGCTTCCATGAAGCCGGGTAGCGTCATCGTCGATTTGGCGGCACAGACCGGCGGTAACTGCGAATTAACCGTAGCCGATACCGTGACCATGACCGAAAACGGCGTGCGTATCATCGGCTACACCGATTTACCCAGCCGGTTGCCGACCCAATCCTCCCAGCTCTACGGCACCAATCTGCTCAATCTGTTGAAGCTGCTGTGTAAAGAGAAAAACGGCGAAATCGTGGTGGATTTCGACGATACCGTGATCCGCGGCGTTACCGTGGTAAAAAATGGCGAACTCACCTGGCCCGCGCCGCCGATTCAGGTTTCCGCCCAGCCGCAGCAGGCTAAGGCCGCGGCGCCCCTGGCGAAACCGGTGGAAAAACCCGGTTCGCCGCTGAAAAAATATATCCTGATCGCTATCGCGATTATTTTATTCGGCTGGCTGGCAAGCGTCGCCCCCCGCGACTTCCTGTCGCATTTCACCGTGTTTGCCCTGGCTTGCATCGTCGGATATTACGTGGTCTGGAATGTCAGTCATGCGTTGCACACCCCGCTGATGTCGGTGACCAATGCCATATCCGGGATAATTGTCGTTGGTGCGTTATTGCAAATCGGTCATGGCGGATGGGTCTCTTTCCTGTCTTTTATCGCCGTACTGATAGCCAGCATCAATATCTTCGGTGGCTTCACCGTGACTCAGCGCATGCTGAAAATGTTTCGTAAAAATTAAGGGGTTAACCCATGTCTGAAGGATTAGTGACGGCGGCCTATATCGTTGCCGCTATTTTATTTATTTTCAGCCTGGCGGGATTGTCCAAACACGAAACCTCAAAGCAGGGCAATCTGTTTGGCGTTTGCGGCATGGCGATTGCTTTGCTGGCGACCATTGTCGGGCCTCATGCCGGTAATATCGGCTGGATTATCGTCGCCATGGTTATCGGCGGCAGCATCGGCGTTTATCTGGCGCGTAAGGTCGAGATGACCGAAATGCCGGAACTGGTGGCGATACTGCATAGCTTTGTCGGCCTGGCGGCGGTACTGGTAGGGTATAACAGTTATCTCGATCATGGTGAAATCCTGGACGCGGTGATGATCAATATCCATCTCACCGAAGTCTTTTTAGGCATCTTTATCGGTGCGGTTACCTTTACCGGTTCCATCGTGGCGTTTGGAAAGCTGCGCGGGAAAATTTCCTCCCGCCCGCTGATGTTGCCCTTTCGCCATCATATGAACCTGGCGGCGCTGGTTGTTTCCTTCCTGCTGCTGGTCCTGTTTGTCAGAACCGACAGCGTGGCCCTGCAGTCTATTGCCTTATTGCTGATGACGCTGATTGCCCTGGTATTCGGCGTACATCTGGTGGCCTCCATCGGCGGCGCCGATATGCCGGTAGTGGTCTCCATGCTTAACTCCTATTCGGGGTGGGCGGCGGCGGCGGCCGGCTTTATGCTCAGCAACGACCTGCTCATCGTCACCGGCGCGCTGGTGGGGTCCTCGGGTGCGATACTGTCTTATATTATGTGCCGGGCCATGAATCGCTCCTTTATCAGCGTGATTGCCGGCGGTTTCGGCACCGACAGTTCCGGCGGCGCCGAAGACACCGAAATGGGCGAATATCGGGAAACCACGGCGGAAGAAGTGGCGGAACTGCTGAAAAACTCCAGTTCGGTTATCATCACGCCGGGGTATGGCATGGCGGTGGCGCAGGCGCAATATCCGGTGCACGATATCACCGATAAGCTGATTGCCCGTGGCGTGAAGGTGCGGTTCGGCATCCATCCCGTTGCCGGTCGTTTGCCCGGCCACATGAACGTGTTGCTGGCCGAAGCCAAAGTACCGTATGACGTGGTGCTGGAAATGGACGAAATCAACGATGATTTCAGCGATACCGATACCGTACTGGTGATCGGCGCCAACGATACCGTTAACCCGGCGGCGCAGGAAGATCCCCACAGCCCCATCGCCGGCATGCCGGTACTGGAAGTCTGGAAAGCGCAGAACGTCATTGTCTTCAAGCGTTCCATGAACACCGGCTACGCCGGAGTGCAGAATCCGCTGTTCTTCAAGGAAAATACCCAGATGCTGTTTGGCGACGCCAAAGCCAGCGTCGAGGATATCCTACGGGCGCTATAAGCTGACAAGGCCCCGACCGGGGCCTTTGAGCTTATTGACAAAGTGCCCGTCGGAACAGGCTGCCAGATCGTAAACACGCCGTGAATACGTCCTTGTAGGCTCGATCCGCGCCATCCATGGCGCGGACGGTTTACTCTTCTGGTAGCCTGTCCCGCCTTATTGACTCCGAGTGCGTTTGTCAGCAGTCTGCAAGGCCCCGAACGGGGCCTTTTTTATTCGTATTGATCGCCCGCTTCCAGCGTGACCGGCGAGACGTAGTCGTCCGGCTTGATGGCCAGCAGGTCGCATTTCAGATGATCGATCACCAGTTCGGTGGTGTTGCCGATAAAGGCGGCGGAAAAGCCGGTGCGGCCGATGCTGCCCAATACCACCACACCGGCGTCGAGATGCTCGGCCAAATCAGGGATAACTTCTTCCGGCAGGCCTTTTTCCACATGGGTGAATTTTTCATCCAGCTGGAATTTTTGCCGCAGGCTTTTCATGGCGATCAGATGCTGTCCGCGAATGGCATCGTTATAGACGCTGGGATCAAAATCCGGCAGCTCGATGGCGATATTGATGGGGGTCACCGGATAAGCGCCCACCAAATGCACTTCGGTTTGATTAACCTGTTCCGCCAGCGCCAGGGTTTCGGTTACCAGCTTGATATTAAGGGGATCGTGATAGGGCTCTTCGCCGGACAGATTCACCGCCACCAGGGCTTTGCCTCCTTCCGGCCAGGGCTGGTCTTTAACCATCCATACCGGGCAGGGACATTTGCGCAACAGGTGCCAGTCGGTGGGGGTGAATATCACCGATTCGAAGCGATCGTGCTGATGGGCCATTTTCAGCACCAGATCGTGTTTGAAGGCCAGGACTTCCTGGATAATGGCTTCGAACGGCCGGTTATGCCAGATGACTTTGATATCGATAGGCACGCCGCTGTGAATATAGTGCTGGCACTGCTCCTCAATCCAGGCGGTGCGCTGGCTTATCACACCTTTACGCATCGCGGTGCGTTCGTCAGGGGAAAGCAGGGTGGTCATTTCATAGGAGAAATCATAGATGGGCAGGAAGGCTTTAATGGTGCCGCCCAGTTTATGCACTAAATAAACTGCACGGCGAAGCGCCGGTTGATCATCCTGATTTGGGTCGATTGCTACTAATAGATTGTTATACTTGGCCATGAGAGTCTCCTCATTTCTGCAACTCGACAGAATGTTAAATCAGAGTAACTCATTGAAGCAAACCAGGACAGAAGAGAAACGCAGCCGGATCAATAAAATAAGAAAATTACGTATCCGGCCGGGCGTCAGGCGACTTTTTGCGGCGTTCCGGCCAATTCAGACAGCGCGTCGCCGTCTTCGATAGTAATATATTTGCCTTTTACCGCCAGGATACCGCTCTTTTGAAAGCGGCCCAGCAGGCGGCTGATGGTTTCCACCGTCAGGCCCAGGTAATTGCCGATATCGCCCCGGGTCATGGTCAGCCGGAATTCACGCGGAGAAAATCCCCGCTGGGCAAAACGGCGTGAAAGATTGTACACAAACGCCGCCAGGCGCTCTTCGGCATTCTTTTTGGAAAGCAGCAGGATCATATCCTGATCGCCTTTGATCTCGCCGCTCATCAGCCGCATCATCTGCTGGCGCAAATTGGGCATTTTGCCGGAGAGATCGTCCAGGGTCTCGAACGGTATTTCGCACACCATCGAGGTTTCCAGCGCCTGGGCGAAACTGGGATGCTGACCGGCGCCGATGGCGTCAAAACCCACCAGATCCCCCGCCAGGTGAAAACCGGTGATCTGTTCGTCGCCCTGTTCGGTAATGGTGTAGCTTTTAATGGTGCCGGAGCGGATAGCATAGAGGGATTTGAGTTCATCGCCGGCCTTGAACAGCGCCTGGCCTTTTTGAATCGGCTTTTTACGCTCGATGATATTATCGAGCTGGTCCAGCTCGTGCTCATTAAGCGTGAAAGGAATACATAATTGGCTGATACTGCAATCCTGACAATGGATGGCACAACCGCCAGACTGGATTCGTCTGATAATACGCTTTTCCTGGATGATCATATGTCGCCGCTCATGCATTACTTGATTTGGGTCAATTTTAACATCATTTCGTGTCGTTGATAAAGTGTCCAACGACGCAGGTGCACATTTAGTCAAAACGCGAGCGTACCAACAGGGGTATTTCGGCTGGGTTTTGACCGGCAAAAGGAGTAGTGTTAACGAAAAACCAGCCATTAACCCGTTTAAAATCAGGAGAAAGGATATGCAGCGGATCGTGGGAATCATCGGCGCGGGCCATGTCGGCGCCGATACGGCTTTTTCGTTGGTCACGCAGGGGTTATGCGATCAGATTATATTAATCGACGAAAATGAAGCCAAAGCGCATAGCCAGGGTCTGGAATTGCGTGATATGGCCTCGCTGGTGTCCTCGCGCGTGCATATTGTGGTGAATGATTATGCCGCGTTAAAACGGGCCCAGGTGGTGGTGATGGCGGTAGGACCCACCTCTGCGCTGCGGGAAGATCGCATGGAGGAGCTGTTGGAAACCAGCGCGGCGGTCGGGCAGGCGGTACCCCGCATTATGGCCGGCGGCTTTCAGGGAGTATTCATTAATATCACCAACCCCTGCGATGTCATCACCCGCCTGATCCAGCATATCAGCGGGCTGCCGGTGTCCCGGGTGTTCGGTACCGGCACATCGCTGGATACCGCGCGTATGAAGCGGGTGGTAGGGGAATTTTTTGCCGTCGATCCGAAAAGCGTGGACGGGTATGTTATGGGTGAGCACGGAGAATCCCAGTTTGTCGCCTGGAGCACGGTACGGATTGGCGGAGTTCCCATCGGCGGGTTTGATGCCGGCAAGACTCTTGATCTGCCGGCGATGAAAGATCAGGTGCGTGCGGGCGGCTGGCAAATTCTGCAGGGCAAAGGCTGGACCAGCTTCGGTATCGGCACCGCCGCGGCCCGTCTGGTGGACGCGGTACTGTCGGACGGGCGTACCGTTTTCCCGGTCTCCGTTTGGGATGAACGGCAGGGGGTGTATATCGGCCGGCCGGCGGTGGTCGGCGCCGGCGGTATTGTACAATCCGTCGCGGTGCCCTTAACCGAAGAGGAGCAGCTGGCATTTGAAGCCTCCGCCAAGGTTATAGGCCGAGCGTTCGGCACTATTGCTTTATAGTTCCCGCGATACCCGTCATCTTCAGGTTGCAGTTAGTGGGTATACAAGGTTTCGTTTCCCACCTTTAACGGTAAATTCCTCTGCCGGTGTTTGCTTAAATATCGGCGAATCTGATGAAATCCCGCCATAGCCGGTTTATAGTAAAACGGTATCAACCTGTTGGGAGCGGGCCCGCTGCATCGCCGCTCCTGCCAAGCAAGCGCGAGTGACGAATGATGACCGGTGATGATAACGATTTGTTCAAAGAGGCCATGGAAGATGTCAAACCGCTAAAGGATTTATCCAACGTGGTTTTTTTGCAGCATAAGCCCCCATGTCGCCACCGGCGGCAGGAACCGGATGACGCCGCGGAAAATTTTCTCGTCGCCGGTTATATCGATGCGTTACCTCTTGATGTTCCCCTCAGCTATAAACAGGACGGCATTCAACAGGGCGTACTGGATAAACTGAGTGAGGGACGCTATGCCGTTGAGGCCAGCCTGAATCTTACCCGTACCCCGGTGGAAACCTGCCGTCAGCATTTGTTCGCCTTTATCCGCCGCATGCAGTCGGAGCAGTTACGTACGTTGCTTATCATCCATGGCAAAGGACGCCATGACAACAGTCACGCCAATATTGTCCGCAGTCTGGTCGCCCGCTGGCTGACTCAGTTTGAGCAGGTGCAGGCCTATTGCGCCGCTCGTCCCGTCCATGGCGGCACCGGCGCCTGTTATGTGGTGTTGAAGAAATCCGCCGCCGCCAGCAGTGAAAACCGTGAACGCTTTGCCCGGCGCAAATGCTGAACTCCGGGTGCCGGCGGTAGGGTTTTCCCGGCAGTGGCAAGGGACATATTCCCCAAGCAGTTCTTTGAGACGAGGTCGTTACATGCAAGACTGGAATCCGCAGCTCTACCGCCAATTTGAAGCAGAAAGAACCCGGCCCGCGCTGGAACTCATCGCCCGCATCGAGACGGAAAATCCCCGCCAGGTGACCGATCTCGGCTGCGGTCCCGGTAACTCCACCGAGGGATTATTCGAGCGATTCCCGCAGGCGACGGTGACCGGCGTAGACAGCTCGGAGGCCATGCTGGAACATGCCCGGCAGCGGTTGCCGGCGTGCCGTTTCAGCCGGGAAGATATCTTGCGATGGCAACCGGCGGCGGCGCAGGATATTGTCTATGCCAATGCGTCATTGCAATGGGTGCCCGATCACGAGATTCTGTTCCCGCGGTTGTTTTCCATGGTGGCGCCCGGCGGCAGCCTGGCGGTACAGATGCCTGATAATCGCCAGGAGCCCAGCCATCGGGAAATGCGCCGGGTGGCTGACGAAGGGCCGTGGCGCGATCGCATCGGCGAAGCGGCCCAGGTCAGGGTCAAGATCCTGAGCGCGGCGGAGTATTATGATCTGCTCGCACCCCATGCCGAGCGGGTGGATATCTGGCGGACCAGCTATTTTCATGTCATGCCCTCGCACCAGGCCGTTGTGGAATGGGTCCGCGCCACCGGCCTGCGGCCTTTTCTGGAGCCCTTGACCGATGAGCAAAGGCCGGAATTCTTGAAAAAATATCTGCAAGCCATTGAAGACGCTTATCCTCCTCGTGTCGACGGCAGCGTGCTGCTGGCGTTTCCGCGGCTGTTTATCGTCGCCCGCAAGAGCCGATAAAACGGTAAGGACACTTATTAAACCGATGCCTAAACCAATCGGTGGCGATGGCTCTCAGGTAAGAGCGCCATCCCGTGCCCGCGGTATTTTTCCCATCTACCCGGCGTTTGCTAAAATAGTGAATCCCTTCATTAATGTTATATATCACTTCCAGTACTATAAATAGCCGTTTGAACCGCGCTTGCCATAAACACACATCAAAAACGTATACTTATCTAAGTTAAATATATGCTTAACCAGCAAAAAATAATGTCATATCTTACCGCCGCGCGCCATGAAGATTGAACCGGGGATGAATAACTTTGCAATGCAATTCCATTATAGTCGAAATATCTAAATTTTTATTATGTACCTATTGTATAGTCAATATAGTGTTTCCTTGCTTAACAAATAAAGTAAGGCGATAATTATAATGCAACTAAGGGAGGGGTATGAAAGTAATAGAAGATATTAATCCTGGCTACAGCGGGAATGAATATGGTAGACGGGAAACATTGAGTAATGTAGATCATTTTAAGGTGAAGGCTAATGCCTGTCTATATCGAAAACTGGAAAAGGTATATAACTGCGAAAAGTCCTTTTTGCAAAGATTTCTTTCAATGCCGGACTCCCTTAATGCCTGCAATTTGTATGATGTGTCTATTCCCGGTTCAACCGAACGTCCGCTGCGTCGCTCGGAAAAAATGGCGAACATACATTGTGTCAGCGTCAAAGTGAAACTCGCTTATGAATGTATAAATGATAGCAGACGATTAAACGCCATCGATTATGTTTATCTTGGATCCCTGTATGGCGGACCGCCGTTACATCAAGGGCTCACCTTGGATGAACAGGGTAATTTATTGTTAATTAAAGGGAAAAGCAGTGATTTTTTTAAAAGGTGCTGGCTGAAGGCTACCCAGAACACAAAGTTTTATATTGCCAAAATTGATCTGTGGGAAGAGCGTAAAATGCAATTTTCTCGGTTAAATATCAACCAGGAAGGGAAGCTGATTGCCTGGGGAAAAAACGAAAAAGTGCAATATGAAATTAATTTCACTATGGAAGGTATAACAAAAGAAATATATGTAGATAGACCATTGGATACCGCTTCATATATTGGATTACAGATAATAAAATTGTCTGAACCTTTCCATAAATCTTTATTATTGCAATTTAGCCTGGATGAAAGAAATTCGATCGAATTTTTTTTTACAAATGGATCCCTATATTTAAATGAGATTTGGAATGATAAATATCGATATAATTATGATTTTATGAAGCATCGGCTTACTATGCCTCTGCCCTCCAGAGCGAAAATTTTATCGGCAACAAAAGTGGCTAATCAAGTTAAATTATGCATTGAGCAGGATGGAGGAACCAGTATCATGTATTTCTCACCCCATCATGTCAATATGCAAACCTGCCATGTCAAGCATTTAAGCCATAAGCCAGTGCAAAATTTTTATTCGGGAACCGGCGCGGATCCTTATGAAAAAGTTCACTCCGGTTTGCCATTTGACAGACAACGGCTGGGTAATTTCAGTAGCAAAAATATTCCCTTGTTTTCTTCTGTGATTGATAATTTTCGCGGGAATTTCAAAAAAGCCAAAAACGCCCATTTTGCCGGTGACAAATACCGAACTGGACGCTTTATGGCAAAAGCCTTTGATCCCGGTCTGCAATGCATGTTTGAAACGGCGAGGGAGGTTGTCTGGCCAAAAAAAACACCCTCAGGTTTAACTCCGCGCCACGGGGTCATTCAGGAGGTTCTGCCGCTTACCGATTTTGTTCAGGATAAGAGGCTCAGGAAGGTGTTTTCTTCCGCCACCGATTACATTGGACCGGCGGAGTCCTTAGAACAGATGCTAAAGCTTTCGTTGAGCTCATTAGAGGAAAATGAATCTATTTCTTTGAATATAAGCAAAAGTACTGCGTTTTTTATAGGTGTCGCGGCAGCTGGATTGCCTATTCCAGGATGGTTTGCCGGGACATTGGCGCGTTGGGGTAAACAGGATAGCCTTACCCTTACCAAAAGCGAAAGCGGCAAGATCTCTTTTAGCTTCATCAGAAACAAAGCCCGCTCACTCGTGGCATTGGCCGGTACCGGCCAGGGTCTGGAAGAGAAAGGCAAGCTTCTCTCGGCAGGGGGTATTGATCTCATCACCGTTCTCCCGGTGGAGGCCAATTTCATCGCGGCAGGGAATGCGGAAAACGAGCATAATTTCAGTTTTAAAATCGAATGGAGCCATATCGACTTGTTTTTGGGAATACTGTTTAGCCCCAACACTATGAATGGACAGGTAGAGAAGTGGATAACCGATGCAACGCTGAAAAAAACCAGGGACAAAAACATCACTCTGTCATTGGAGGCCAAAAGTGAACTTCGGGGCCAGATGGGTTTTATGGCAAACGCTAATACCTATCTTGTGCTGCCTCGTACCGCACTGGGCGCCGCCGCCACCATGAATTTTTGCGATTATGCCAAAAAGGAAAGCATCACCATAAGCGGTTTAGGAGATACAAATAATCTTCTAAAAGAAAAATCTGCCAAAACCACTTACCTGAGTTCATCGTTGAATGCGTTTCATGAAAGAAAGATCATGCCTATCGCCATGACTGGTTTGGATACGCCCGGAAAGCAAATCATGTGTTATCCGCTGCCGCTGTTTGAGGAATCGAATCAACGATTACCTTTGAGTCATAATAAAATTTCCAGATATTTTCATTTAGATGACAAGTCGCTGCATCGGAAATTCTCCCCTCTGGGCGTTTTGGAAAGAAATACAACAAATACACCCGTTGAAGACTGCAACTTCTCCGGGGCGCAAATCAGCGGCCCGGATCGCTCGGATATTCCTCTCATCGTCACTGGCGCCGACGGCAATGTGGCAGCGTTGATTGAAAGCATCAAACTGGCATTGCAACGGGCAAGCTCCGATGAACATGGCTATCAATCTATAAAACCCGGAGAAAGTCTCGGCAGCTTTATCATTTCACCGGGGGACTTCAATGAAAATTTACTGTTAGACGCTAAAAATCTTCGGTCGCAGGCGTCGAAGTCTGCCCATAAGGCTAAAAGCATCGTTCGGCCGCAGATTAACCGGATCCTGAAAGTCACCCTGCGAGAATATTTGGAGCACGAGTCCCGAAAGATCGTTTCCAATGATAATACCGCCGCCGGCTCTGCGCGCACGGCGTCTGATTTCATCAAGGCGATGGAGGAATATTCGGCGCGAAGCGATCGGAAAAGTAATGGAAAGCGATCCGCTGTCATGGTGATCGCCACTTACCGCTTGCAAAAGCATTCCCGCGATCTGTTAAGTGATGTGTTTGGCCGGATATGTGATTCCGTGAATCGAAATAGCGAGACGGGGCGGATTACAGAGGGCGAGCTAAGATGGCTTGAGGATCTCAATGAATTTCTGACGGTGGATAAATCAGGCAAAAGCCCCTGTTATCAGTTGGACAACATCGCCCTGGTCAGGCAAAACGCCATTACTTACGAGGTCAGTACTCTGCCATTTACCATCCTGCATATTGCCCGCAAAAACGAGTTGGTCTATTCCAAATCCCTTTCCACCATCAATTTTGAATACCGCGAAGGTGAGTTGTTCCCCTATAAATTTATCTCGTCCGCCAAAATAATGCCGGATCTGTTTTACAGGTAGCGTCGCTAATCTCCCAATGTTTGTCTCCATATAGACTTTAATAAGAATATAGTCTATTCTAAGACCAAAACGAAAGGGGGCATGACATGGCGATACCGCAGAAATTAGAGCGCTATCAAGATAAAAAAAGGGCCGCCGCCGTCGGTTTGAAGACGGCGATGTCCATTTTGGAAAAATGGGGCAGCACTCCTGAACAGATGCAGGCCATACTTCAAATGTCTAAAGCGTCCTTTTACAAATTGAGGAAGGACCCGGCGGCGGCGCAACTAAGCCACGATCAGTTTGAGCGCATAAGTTATCTGCTCAATATTCATGGCGCGCTGCGTACGCTGTTTGAAAATCCGGAAAACGTCTACGGTTTTATGGCCATGAAAAATCACACCCCTTATTTTAACGGGCAAGCGCCGCTGGAACTGATTGGCACTGGCCATTTTGGTACCCTGTACGAAGTCTATAAGCATATCGATGCCTTGCGTGGCGGCATATGGTGACAGAACAACCGGTGGTTCTTCCCTCGCTGAGTGTTCAACGCCAGCGAGGTTATCGCTTAATCAATTCAAAATATCCGCCGATCGCGCTGTTTGACGACGTCGCCGATGAGGAGGAGTTTGAAACCCTCTATGAGTTGCAGGCGCTGACGAATCCACGTTTGCGAAACAGCGCCGGGTCGCCGGGTTTTTTGCCTGCCGGTGATATTCCCTTCGGCATAACCGGCTGCTCCTATGCGGTAGCGCCATTTACCCATGTCAATCCCTTGGGTAGCCGCTTTTCCGATGGCTCGTACGGCATGTTGTATATTGCCGATGAGATGGCTACCGCCTTGACGGAGGTGACTTATCATCAGGAACATTACTGGCAATTAATCGACGGTTTGAAATATGATCGCATGGTGATGCGCAGCCTGCTGTTTATCTTTGATCCGGAGCCGGCGATTGATGCGCTGGCGCTACCGCTTTCCCATCCGGTTTACGATGCCCATAGCTATAGCGCCGCAAGGGCGTTGGGGCGGTCTTTGAAAAGCCAAGGCTGCAGGACGCTGCGCTATCGCTCGGTCAGACGGCCGGGCGCGGTGTGCTGGGGACTGTTCACCCCGAAGGGGGTAAAAAGCGTTCAGCAAAGCGCTCACTATGAATTTATCTGGGATGGTAAAAAAATCAGCAAGATTGACCGCATCGTCTCCTCGCGGACGCTCAAGTAATCCGTATTTTTCAAAATGCGCCCTCGCTTTTAGGCGTCTGATTTGCTGCCCCGTTACGGGGCAGCGATAATAGCCGGGATCAAAATAACGTCTTTTAGCCACTTACAGTTTCTTAGTAGCCTCGGCCATCATGATCACAACATCCGGGATTCGGCGGATTATAGGGCGGCCGCGGGGGCGGATAGCATCCGGGATTCGGCGGATTATAGGGCGGCCGCGGGGGCGGATAGCATCCGGGATTCGGCGGGTTATAGGGCGGCCTCGGGGGCGGATAGCATCCGGGATTCGGCGGATTATAGGGCGGCCGCGGGGGCGGATAGCATCCGGGATTCGGCGGATTATAGGGCGGCCGCGGGGGCGGACAGCATCCGGGATTAGGCGGATTATAGGGCGGCCGCGGTGGCGGACAGCATCCGGGAGTCGGCGGATTATAGGGCGGCCGCGGGGGCGGATAGCATCCGGGATTCGGCGGATTATAGGGCGGCCGCGGGGGCGGATAGCATCCGGGATTAGGCGGATTATAGGGCGGCCGCGGGGGCGGATAGCATCCGGGATTAGGCGGATTATAGGGCGGCCGCGGTGGCGGACAGCATCCGGGATTCGGCGGATTATAGGGCGGCCGCGGTGGCGGATAGCATCCTGGAGTCGGCGGATTATGGGGCGGCCGCGGTGGCGGGCAGCATCCGGGATTCGGCGGATTATAGGGCGGCCGCGGCTGTGGGCGGGGCCAGCAATAGGGTGGTTGAGAAGGGATAGGTAATGTTGCCACAACCTGAAGAGGGTCCGACAGGGGGCTAAATAGGCCATCGTAGCCAGTGGCCACAACATAGAAATAATAGGTCACATTCGGCAATAAACCCGATACATTGGCATAGGTTGCATTCTGATAGGCGGCTGTGACAATGCGAGGGTAACCGGCGCCTGCCGGAGCCGATACAAAAACTGAATAACTGTAAACGGGCGCGCCATACTGACCGGCTGTCCACTGTACCTGCACGAAATTTTGACCACGTTCAATAATACGAAAATTTTCTGGCTTAGCCGGCGGGTTTGCGAATGGCCGACCATTACAGGGGTAATCTTTATTTGTCATTATAAAATTCCTCTAAATTTAAAGCATAAGAGCTTGAAAAAATTTGTCTTCATGAGAAATTAAATCGAAAATGCCCCACTGATTCCGTTGATATCCAAAAAATATTTTTAGTATTTCATTCATCCAGAATCTATATCGTTTTTACGGTTAACATATTACACCGCTGGTATAGTATTAATTGGCCTAAATGGCATATTAGAAAGATATCATTTGCCCATAATCCGTCAATTGCTTAAAATAGCAGATAAATCATCTTTTCTTGTCAAACACTTAGAATGCCATGCTGTTTTCCAATTATTGCCGATAGGATTGTTATATGCATAGGGGTAATATCGCATAAAAATTCCTCTCGTGAAGTCATCTACGTGAAAACGTGTTCGATTATAAAATATTCCGTTGGTGTATATAATAAAAATAATCACTGCCATGAATTTTCGTGAATAT
Source organism: Sodalis sp. RH15 (assembly GCF_047324255.1). Lineage (NCBI taxonomy): Bacteria > Pseudomonadati > Pseudomonadota > Gammaproteobacteria > Enterobacterales > Bruguierivoracaceae > Sodalis > Sodalis sp. RH15. Next base: position 3,404,156 of record NZ_CP178738.1, on the reverse strand, counting down.
TCATATCTACTCGCCATAATAGAATAATGAATATTCCTAGTATTATAATTTTCATCAGGATCATCAAGTGCATAATATAGCATGCACTTAGCCTATAATTGCCAATTGCATAATTTGATAAGCGATTTTTATCAGCCCTAGCGTACCCCGCCCGGCACCATACGGGTGACATGCTGGCGTGGATAATACCGCAAAACGCCGCTTTGCGCCAATTCGGCTATTAGCCGGCCCGGGTCATGCCGCTGGGGATCCAGCAGCAGTCCCACCACCGTGCCGCTGTGGGCAACGTTCAGGCCGAACAGGTCATGACGCTCCACCGCGCGCAGCAGGGCGTCAAACGCCGGTTTGGGCAGGAACAGTTCGCTGGCAGCGGCGCTCAGGGTAGTGGCTTCCCCTAGTTTTCGGCGGGACCCGCTGCGGCAGGCGGTTTGGAAGAGTTGCCAGGCGCGATCCAAGCGTTCGGCTTGTCTGCGCAGCTGTCCCGTGCCGATGTGATGATGGAAGGCGGCGGTGGTGAGGGTATCGGCACTCTCCAGAATCACTATGTCCAGCATGGGCAACCATGGGTGGGCAATATGGCAGGTGCCATGGCGATGATCGAACAGCGTCAGCGCCCGGAATACCGTACTGTCGGTGGGCTCCAGACGCAGGCAGAGATCCGCCAGTTGGCATTCATCCAGCGATCGGTGCAAAAAGCGGGCGGTGGCGATGGCGGTGGCGGCAATATCCGCCGTACTGCTGGCCAGCCCCTTGGCGATGGGGATGGTGGAGCGGCAGTCTATACGCAGTGGAGGAATATCGCCCGTTTGATAGCCGAAATAGTCGATGACCTGCTGCAGCATACGCCGGCTCAGGGGGCGTTCGTCCGCCGCCGGCTCGCCTTCGCTGACCTCCACTTCGCTGTACCAATCGATGGGGCAGGAAACCAGCTTCTCGCCGCCGGCGATCCAGCCCTGGATAAGCTCGCCGCATGAGGCCGGACAGCGGGCGTCAGCCATGGGGAATTCCCTCGCGGACGAGCGGATAAGGGGCGTCAGCCACGAGAAATTTCCCCGCGGACGGGCGGATAAGGGGCGTCAGCCATGAGAAATTTCCCCGCGGACGGGCGGGTAATGGTTATCAGCCATGGGAGAAAATCCGTGTCATGGCGTCCAGCAGGCGGCGGTTTTCCTCATGGCCGCGGACAGCCAGCCGATAATAGTCGGCGGTGAGTCCGGGATAATTGCCACAGCTGCGTATCAGCAGACGATAGTCCAGCAGGGCGGTCTGCAGATCAAACCCCTGGCGCAGACAGCGCAGGAAGATATAGTTTGCGGCCGGCCGCCAGATTTTTATCTCGGGCAGCGATTGCAGTCCCGCCTGCAGGTAGGACTGCTCTTCCCGCAGCCATTGCCGGGTGCGCTGCTGATACTCCCGGTCATCCAGCACCATCTCTCCCGCCAGGGCGGCAAAAGCATTGATGGTCCACGGCGGGCGGCGGCTGCGTAATTGTTGCATCCCTTGGCTATTGCCGCTCACCAGATAACCGAGCCGCAGGCCGGGAATGGCGTAAAATTTGGTAAGGGAGCGCAATACGAAGATATTGGGCCAATGACCCAGTTCCGGGATCATGCCGACAGCGTCGGGAATAAAATCCATAAACGCTTCATCAATTACCAGCAAAATATTCTGTTCCTGACAGCGCCGGGCGATTGCCAGCAGCAGATCGGGTTCGATTAACTGGCCGGTGGGATTATTGGGCGTGCACAGGAACAGGGCGTGAATACCCGGCCGCAGGGCCGACAGTAAACGGTGATCGGGACGAAAATCGTCTTGCTCCGCCAGCGGATAGTCCACGATGCGGCATTCCATCCACTGCAGGGCGCGGCGGTATTCGGCAAAGCCCGGCGTCAGCAGCAGTACGGTTTTCTGTCGCAGCAGGCAAGCGAGATCAAAGATAAGCTCCGTGGCGCCGTTGCCCGCCAGTATCCAGGATTCGGGACAGCCATGATGCCGTGCGAGACGCTGGTGCAAGCGGCGGTATAAAGGGTCTGGGTAGCGCTCCGCCAGCGCCAGCTGTGCCGCCAAGGCCTCGCGCAGGCGCGCCGGCATACCGAGGGGATTGATATTGGCGCTGAAATCGGTGAGAGAATTTGCATCGATGCCCAGTTTTAACGCCGTTTCCAGCACGTTTCCGCCGTGCTGACCGGGATCCGCCATAGTAGAACCCTCCTTACATCATTTGCAGCAGCGCCAGCGAGGCCACCTCGCCGATAACGATCAGCGACGGCGCCCCCAATCCGGCCAGGCGGGATTGCTCCGGGAGCGTCGCCAGGGTGGCCAGCACCATGCGCTGTTCGGGATGGCTGGCGTTCATCACCACTGCCGCCGGGGTGTCGGCTGCCCGTCCGTGATCCATCAACTGCCGGCAAATATCCGCCAGTCGCGACATGCCCATCAAAATAACCAGCGTGCCCTCCAGCTGCGCCAGCAGCCGCCAGTTATGGGGATCTTTTCCATCGCGCAGATGGCCGGTTATCACATGGAAAGACGAGGCGAAATCACGGTGGGTAACCGGGATACCGGCCCGGGCCAGGCCGCCGATGGCCGAGGTAATGCCCGGCACCACGTCGCAGGCAATGCCGGCGCGGGCCAAGGCTTCGGCTTCTTCGCCGCCGCGCCCGAAGACAAAGGGGTCGCCGCCTTTCAGGCGCACCACCTTGCGACCCAGTCCGGCCTGTTCTATCAAAATGGCATTAATCTGTTCCTGGGGGATCGGGTGGTGATCGGCTCGCTTGCCCACGTCTATCAACACGCAGTGAGGGGCGGTCTCCTTAAGCAGCACGGGGTTCACCAGGCGATCGTATACCACCGCGTCCGCCTGGCGCAGACACTGCATCCCCATCACCGTCATCAGTCCCGGATCGCCCGGACCGGCGCCCACCAGCCAAACCTTACCCGACATGCCGCACCTCTTGATTTGCACCGTCTATTATTGCACTGATTATTAACAAAGACCGACCCGCAGAACGTCGCGGGCGATCATCAACTCTTCATGGGTGGGGATTACCGCTACGGTTACCGGCGCCCCGTCCTGCTGAATAAACGTCTCATGGCGCTGATTTTTATCCTCGTTCAACCGGATGCCGAAGAATCCGAGATTACGGCATACCCGCAGGCGAATCTCGGCGGAATTTTCGCCAATCCCGGCGGTGAAAATGACCGCGTCAAGTCCGCCCATGTGCGCGGCATATCCGCCGATAGCGCTGCGGATCCGATCGGTAAACATGGTTAGCGCCAGTTCGGCGCGGTGATGACCGGCCGTAACGGCGTTTACAATATCACGACAGTCATTTGAAATTCCCGATATCCCAAGCAATCCGGACTGGTTATTCATGATCTCAAGCAATTGTTGTGCAGATTTATTTTCCCGTTCGGCGATAAACGGCAAAATCGACGGATCGATATCGCCGCAGCGGGTGCCCATCATCAGCCCGGCCAGGGGAGTAAATCCCATGGTGGTGGCCACCGAAAGCCCGTTTTGAATAGCGCACAGACTGGCGCCGTTGCCCAGGTGGCAGGAAATCATCCGTAACTGCCGGCTGTCCCGGCCCATCAGGCGGGCGCAGGTTTCGCCGACGTATTTATGACTGGTGCCGTGAAAACCGTAGCGGCGGATACCGTAATCCGCATAATAGCGGTAGGGGAGCGGGTAAAGATAGCCGGCTTCGCCAAGGGTCTGATGAAACGAGGTGTCGAACACCCCCACCGTTACCGCCTGCGGCAGCCGCCGGGAAAATGCTCTGATGCCGCGGGCATTGATGGGATTATGGCTGGGGGCCAAATCACCGAGTTTTTCAATTTCCGCCAGCGACGACGGGTCGATCAGCGCTGAATCCTTGAAATATTCGCCGCCGTGGGCGACGCGGTGGCCGACGCCGCTGATGGTTGCCAGGGCGGTGACGATGCCGTGCTTCACCAGCGCATCCAGCAGATAATCCGCCGCCTGCTGATGATTGCTGATGGGCAGGGTGACCCGGTATTTATTGCCGTCGGCTTGCAGGGTAAATAACGCGCTGCCGGTGCCCAACCGTTCAAACAGCCCTTTAGCCAGGGTGATTTCATCCGGCATTGAAAATAATTCAAATTTAAGCGAGGAACTGCCGGAATTAACCGCCAAAATAAGGTGTGTCATCTGTTGCTCCGAAATATTATTTCAGATACGTCAGCAGCGGCGTTAAACCTTTCCGCCCCGTGGCCGATACGCAGAAAAGCGGATCTGCGCCGGCCTGCTTTAATTGATAAATAATAAATTCCCGCTGTTTTTCACTTACCGGAATATCCATCTTGGTGATGATGCCGATAACCGGTTTATTAAACAGGGTGGCAAACATGGGTGAGAAATAACCATTTTCACTGTCAAGGTTTTGCACCAGCCCCACCACGTCGGCTTCATAGGCGCTGGAGAGCAGCGGATTATAGAAATGGCGGTGCTCGATATATTCTCCGGGGCTGTCGATGGCGTCATCCAAATAGACCATTGACTGGGTTTTCCGGTACACCAGCGGCTCGCCGCGTAAACACTGCAATAAGGTGGTTTTCCCCGACCGGCTCGGTCCCAGCAGCAGCAAACGTTTCATTCCTCAGGTCCGGGTCAGTGGGCAGGGCGTGAATTTCATTACGTCCCCCAGGGTATATATCACCTGCTTTAGGGCATACTCCACTGACGAGACGTCGCCGCAAATAATCACCGCGCCGGTAAACCTATCGATAAAGCCGATTTTTACCGCGCCGGACTTGGTGGCGATATCGCTGGCAATAATCGACCCTTCGCTGGGTGTGATGGTAAGAATACCGATGGCATCGTCATCTTCATTCAGGCCGAGCTTTTTATAAATATCTTTATTGGGATTGGCGATTAAATGCGCCAGCGTGATTTGTTTGCCGGGGACATATTCCTGAATCACGCGTTCGGTTTTACCATCGGTATTCATGTTGGCCTGCTTTTGAGCTAAACAACGGCGTCTATTATCGCCTCGATATCCCTGTCCGCTACCGGACGCGGATTGGTGGCAAGGGTAGCGTCATGTAATGCCGCGCTTACCATCGCCGGCCTGGCGAGGCGTATTTTTTCACTCCCCAGGGATAAGGCGCTTAACGACGGGGCTATGCCGATTTCGCGCTTCATCTGGGCAATATGATTGAGTAACTGCTGCAAGGCGGCCCGGTCGTCGCTTTGCCAGGGCGCCAGCGCGCATAACCGGGACAGGCGGGCATATTTTTTCGCCGCCCGGTTATCCCGGCTGTTAAAGCGGATCACCTCGGTTAACAGCAATGCATTGGCCAAGCCGTGCGCCACGTGCAGCTGGCCGCCGAACTGGTGGGCGATGGCATGGGTCATGCCCAGCCCGGCCTGGCTGAACGCCATGCCGGCCAACGTAGCGGCGTTGTGCATCCTTTCCCGTGATGGCAGGCAATCTCCCTTGCGGCAGGCGGTGGGCAAAAAGTGAAACACCAGTTGGGCGGCCTTTTCCGCCAGCGCATCGCTGAAATCGCTGGCGCCGGTGGAGACATAGGCTTCGATGGCGTGGGTCAGGACGTCCATGCCGGTATTGGCGGTCACTGACTGAGGCACCGATACCGTCAATTGGGGGTCCAGCAGGGCGATATCGGGATAAATCCCTTCGTCGAACAGCGGATATTTTACCCCCAGCGCCGGATCGCTTATCACGCTGGCGCTGCTGACGTCAGAGCCGGTGCCGCTGGTGGTGGGAATCGCGATAAAAGTTTCAATGGTGATGCCCAGCTTGCGGCCGAAAAAGACCATGGCTTTGGCGGCGTCAATGGCGGAGCCGCCGCCGAAACCTATCACCACCTGCGGTTTGATGGCCTGCAGCAGGCTGATTCCCGCCACCACCGTGGTGACGGGGGGATCGGGCATGATATCGCTGAACAGGCTGACCCGATCGGCGTCCAGATGCGCCGTCAGGCGCGTTATGGCGTCGCTCCGGGCCAGGAACGCGTCGCACACCACCCAGACGTCCTTGCCGCGATACCGCTCCAGCTGGTCCAGGCTGTCGGTGCCGCTGTAGACCCGCGTCGGGATCCAAAAACGTTTCATGGCTTTACCTTTTTTGCTCAACGTATGGCCCTCAACGGATTGAAAACGCGTTGGTGAGGACGCAGCGGCGGTGGCGGGCGAAATTGCGCGCCGACGTGGTGCCTTCGCCGGTGGGCGTGGCGATGGTGAAGGTAGTGAAACCTTCGGCGCCGACGCCAATCCCGGCATAGGAGGGACCGTTTTTGACAAATATCGAGGTTTGCAGCAGCCGTGCCGCTTTATTCAGGCGCGAGACGTTTTGCGAATGCATGGTAGCGGTATGGTGCAGGCCGCCTTCAACCTTCAGCGCCAATTGCAGTCCGGCGTCGAAATCCCGTACCCGAACCACCGGCAGGATCGGCATCAGCTGCTCCACCATTACCAGCGGGTCATCGGCGGGCACTTCCGCCAGCAGCAGGCGCGGCGCTTTATCCGGCACCGGCAGCCCGGCCATTTTCAATAATGTCGCGGGGCTTTTTCCCACCGCCGCTTTATTGGCGTGATCGTCGATGATGGCCAGCCGGCGCAGCTTATCGATGTTTTCGCCGCCGGTTATCAGCATGGCGCCGCATTTTTGCATTTCCGCCAGCAGCGCATTGGCCACGCTTTCCACCACAAGCAGGCTTTTTTCAGCGGTGCAGGGCAGGTTGTAATCAAACGACGCGCCGCTGACGATATCCTGGGCGGCTTTATCGATAACCGCGGTTTCGTCCACCAGGCTCGGCGGATTGCCGGCGCCGGCGCCGATAGTCTTTTTGCCGCTGTGCAGCGCCATATTGACGATGCCGGGACCGCCGGTAACGGCCAGCAGGGCGATGTCGGGGTGTTTCATCATTTGCTGCGTCGACTCGAAGCCCGGTTCGCGCAGGCAGGTCACCAGGTTATGAATACCGCAGGCGGTGAACATAATGGCTTCAATTTGTTCAATGAGCCATAACGATACATTTTTGGCGCCGGGGTGCGGGCTGAAAAAAACGGTGTTGCCGGCCGCCAGCATGCTGATACAGTTATTGATGATGGTTTCGGTGGGGTTGGTGCTGGGGGCTACCGCGCCAATGACGCCGAACGGCGAATATTCGAACAGCACCATGCCTTCATCGCCGGTAAATGCGGTGGTCACCAGGTCCTCAACGCCGGGGGTGTTTTCCAGCGCTGCGCGGTTTTTCAGCAGCTTATCCTCCACCTTGCCCATGCCGGTCTCCTCGGCGCCGCGTTCCGCCAGCGCTTGCAGATGGGGCGCCAGTTCGCGGCGCAGGGCTGCTATCACCGCGCTGCGGGTTTTCAGCGGACATTGCTGATAGGTGAGAAAAGCGGCACGGGCGGCGCCTACCGCCTGATCCACTTCATCGAACAGCGCCGAGGTAGTATTATCCCGCCGGGCGGGTTCGAGCTTTTCGCTCAGGATGGTCCGGATCAGCGTTTCCAGTTCATTGCTATTCATTACTCTTTCCCCACATGACATTGCGTGATGGCCCGTTGGGCGATTTGCCGGTCCTGGTCGACGGTTCCGCCGCTGATGCCCAGCCCGCCCACCAGCCGGCCGGCGCGATAGAGCGGATAGCCGCCGCCGAAGGTGACAATCTTGCCGCCCATCGAGGCTTCCAGTTGATAAAGCGCGGCCCCCGGCTGTACCGCCGGAGCGAGATTGTGGGTGGCGGTTTTCAGCGCCACGGCGCTAAAGGCCTTTTTCGGCGCCAGCTCCAGCGAGGCCAGCAGCGCATCGGGCATACGATAGGTCATAACCTGATTGCCGTGGGGATCGACGATGGATATCACCACCGGCACCGCCAGCTCCCGCGCCGCGTCCAGGACCGCCCGCATCAGGCCGTGCACCAGGGCGAAATCAGGACCATCCGATGTGCTCAGAGGAGCAGACGGCGGCAGCGGACTGCTTTGCTCAGTGAGATAGTGGCTTTTCGTGCCGGATTGCGATGTGTCGTGGTGCCGGGCATTCGGCCCGGCGATAACGTCGCTTTCCAGAAAGGTCCCCGGTTTGTCGCGACGCCATGGACTTTCTCCATCGGCAATGGTTTGTTCAACGCCGGCCGCCGCCAGATAGCGCCGCATCACTTCGCCGATGACCGCCTCGTTTTTCCCGTTTTGATCTTCGCTGCGCGCCAGGGCGTAGAGACAATCCGACAGCCGGTTAAGGTAGCGCAGCACTTCAGGGCGGATTGTCGCCTCGTCCGCCAACCGCGCCACCAGCCGCTCCGCCCGCCGCGCCACGGTGCGGGCCAAATGAAGCTGGCTGCCCGCCGGCGTATCGCCGGGCAAGACAAAACCGCTCACCGGCGGCAGCGCCGTCATGCAGCGATCGATAGTGTGTTCCAGCCGCTCGATGTGCTCGGCGCCGATACGCTGCACCACGGCGTTCCGTTGCTCCGGCTGGGCGTCCGCCAGTTCGGCCCCCAGCCAGAACAGCTGATGCTGTATCTCCAGCACCCGTTGCCGGTTGAGCGGATCCTCCATCTGCCGGGCGGCCACGCTCAGGCAGGCGTTAAGCTCGTCCACCGTGCCGTAGGCCTCAACCCGCGGATGATACTTTTTCAGCCGCTGCCCGCCGATAAGGGATGTGGTGCCGTTATCGCCGGTTTTGGTATAAATGCTCATGCCAGCTCCTTATACCTCGTTAAGGAACAAAACTGTCGATGATGCCGACAATGGCCAAATCGATGGCCTGGTTCGGTTCGGCAAAAACCCACCGCGCCGAGGCGCCGCGCGCCACCAGCACGATCTCGCCTTCCCCGGCGCCAACGGAATCCACCGCCACTTCCTGTTGGTAGATGCCGGCGGGAGAGGAACCGTCTGCGTTGACCGGTTCGATCACCATCAATTTCTTGCCCAGCAGCGAAGGGGATTTCTGGGTCGAGACCACCGAGCCGATAACGCGCGCCAATTGCATGTTTACTCCTGCCTGTAAAGTTGTAGACCTCGTTTAGCTGCCTCGTCCCTGGCCAGCGCGGTAAGCAGCACGGCGCGGGCCAGCACCAGATAACCCGGCGACAGGGCTGCGATATCGGCGTAGCCGGCCACCCGGCGGGCCAGTAAATGCACCGCCATGCCGTCAGCGGTGCAGTAACGCAGCGGCAGGCGCGCCAATCCGCTTACCGGTAGCCGGCCGAATTCTGCCGGATCGAGCTCCAGGGTTACGATTAAACCGCAACGCCAGGCCTGGCGCAGCACGTCCATGGCCGCGTCCTCTTCCGTGCCGGCGGCCAGCCGGCGCAAAAAAGCCGCTGTGGTGTGCGTGACGCGCAGACGGGCATGGCCCAGGGGGGCGTCATCCGACCACTCCCGCGCCAGCGACGCCAAGGTGAGCACCAGTTCGGCGTGCCGACGCAGCTGCAAACGGGCTATCACCCGCGCCACGCATTCCGCTATCCATTGCTCCCGCGCCGGCCCGGCATCCGTGCCCGGCGTAGCATCCTGCCGCTGCATCAGTTCGGCGGCCATGCTCAGCGCCCCACCAGCACCGCCGATGCGCCGGCGGCACCGGCATCGGCCGCGTTCGCCTCGTCGGTGTCGATATGCATTTCCAAGCGCATATGCTCGCCCACCCGAATCGCCACGTCGTCGAATATCAGCCCGCGGCCGGTTCCACGCAGCGCAACCCGCACCTGATCACCTTGTTTGACGCCGAAAAGCAGCGCATCCAGGGGCGACATATGGATATGCCGTTGCGCCACGATGACGCCATGGGGCAATGCCATTTCGCCGTTGGCGCTCACCAGCCGTATGCCGGGGGTATCCTGTAAGTCGCCGGACAACCGCAGCGGAGCATCAAGGCCCAGCAAACGGGCATCGGTGCGGGAAATTTCCACCTGCGACCTGCCGCGCAGCGGGCCGAGAATACGCACATTTTTTAGCTGGCCTTTGGGGCCCACCAGGTCAACCACCTGTTCGGAGGCGAACTGGCCCGGCTGATACAAATCCTTTTTGAAAATCAGGGGCCGGCCTGGAAATAAATGCTCGTAATCCTCAAGGGATAAATGCAAATGCCGGTTCGAGATGCCCAGCGGTATGGGCCGCCGTTGCATATCGAGCAGTACGTTTTCCACCAGAGACCGCAGTTCCAGGGTTTCCATCACAGGTCGCCTCTTTGCGCATGGTGAAGCGCATAGTGAAGACATGCCCCGCGGGGTTCGCCTTTACGCCGCGTACACGCCGGGTCATGACATAGATTACAGCCGGCCGCCGGTGCGGGAATGACCGCCGACTCGCTGTGGGCCGTCGCCGGCCCTGGCGGCGACGGTTCGGTATCGCCGGTCTCCTGTTCCGAAACCGCGGATGCGCCCTTGGGCGCTATCCAGCTCGCCAGCGCGGCGGCGGGGCGGGCAATCACCCGGTCCGCCACCCAGCCGTGCTCAAGGCGGGCCAGCGCCGCGCCGTCCGTAATGGCCGCCTTGACCGAGGCCACGTCGCCGGTCACGCTCACCAGCATCCAGCCGGAGCCGTTGGTTCTCTCGATGCCGGTTATCTTGACGTCGGCCGCTTTGACCATGCGGTCCGCCGCCTTGACCGCCAGCGCCAGGCCGGCGACTTCAAGTAAACCCAGGGAGGTTTTCATACCGCCGCCTCCGGCTTATTCACCCGATACCGGAGCGGATTTCGGCAGGAAACCCTCCACGTCCGAATGGGGCCGGGGAATAACGTGGGTGGAAATAACGTTGCCCACTCCCTCCGCCGCCGCTGCGCCCGCATCCACCGCCGCCTTGACCGCGCCGACATCGCCGCGCACCATGACCGTGACCAGGCCCGATCCGATTTTCTCATAGCCCACCAGTTGAACATTGGCCGATTTGACCATGGCATCCGCCGCCACAATGGCGCCCACCAGACCTTTGGTTTCGATTAGTCCCAACGCGTTATTCATCACTTTTCTCCTGTTTAGGGCGACGCAAAAAAGGCGTGTTGCCCGGTATTATTTGAACGGTAGACCTTTTACCAGCCGCGCCGCATTGCAGCCCAGCCGGCGGATTTCCTCCGCCGGGCGGCTTGGATACCGCGTCAGCACAAACAGCGGCTGGTGGGCGGGCAAATGGGGATCGTGCACCGCGATATCTTCCGTGCCCACTGCGATGCCCACCGACAGCGGTGAAACCGATGCGGCCAGATGGGCCCGATCCGCTAGCGGCATAGCCTGCTGGTCCATGTCGTTGATGACGAAAGGAATACCTTCTTCCTCCATGCCCAGCAGCAGTTGCCGCCACCCCGGCTGTTTTGCCGCCGTATCGGCCAGCAGCAAAATGGCCGGCCGGGTCATTTCAGTCAGGCTCATGACGCGCCTTCCCGGTTCCAGGACAGTACCAAACCGGTGGCGACGGCATTGCGCGGTCCTTCCGTGCCGCGAACATTGCCGCGACCCGCCACCAGGGCGTAGCGGGCCAGGGCATCGGTTATCAGCTGCGGGATCTCGAAATCCAGCGACGACCCGCCCACCAGCACCACAAAGGGAATATCGCGGATATTACCGGTGGGGCTGACCTGGGCCAGCGCCCGCAGGGCATTGGTGACAAACACCCGCTCCTTGGCGGCGCGGCGCACCAGCCGGACCTTTTCCAGCGCCATATCGCCGGGCAGGGGCACCAACCCGTCCTCCTTGACCACCACCACCCGGGCGAACACCGCCGGGGGCAGGGCGGTATCGAAGAACTGCACGCTGCCGTCCTCATGGCGGATATGAAACAGGCTCTCCACTTTGGCCAGGGGGTATTTTTTGATGTCCTCCGCCAGTTGGCGCTGTTCCAGCCCCAGCTCCGAATCGATTAGCAGCGTTACCATGTCTCCGGCCCCCGCCAGATGGGTAGCGACGATGCGGCGGTCGCCATTGATAATCGAGGCATCGGTAGAGCCGGCGCCTAAATCAAGAATAGCCAGGGGCGGCCGGGTGCCCGGGGTGGTCAGCGCGCCGAGGATGGCCGCTTCCGCCTCCGCGCCGCCGAGAGCGACGCGTACTCCGGTTTGGCTTTGCAGCGCACGGGCGATATCCTCCATTTGCAGGCGATCCGATTTCACCATCGCGGCGATGCCCACCGCCTGTTCCATAAAAAACTCCCCCGCCAGACCGCCCTTGACGTTCACCGGCACAAAGGTATCCACCGCCAGCAGGTCCTGGATAGCTATCGCCGCCGGCTCTTTATTGGTCAGTTCCGCCATGGTCTGGCGCACCTGCTCCAGCATGCCGCCGATATGGGTGCCGGATTCGCCGCCGGCATTGTCGAGCCTGCCGAGGGCGGACACCGCGCTCATGATTTTTTCCGCCCCCTGGTGAACGTCGATGCGGATTATGCGGTTACCGGCATACAGCTCCAGGTGCCCGGCCGGAATGGTGCGCGCCTTGACATCGCCCTTGGGGGTTTTCACCACCACCGCCGAGCGGGTACCGATTAACGAGCGGGCCACCGGTACGATGGCGCGGGTTTCGTCGGCGGTGAGATTAAAGACGGTAGCGATGCCATAAGGATTGGAAAGCTGGGTAATCACCTTGCCCTGGGCCGCCACTTCCACCGCCGCCGGCATGCCCAGCGGGACCCTGTCGATATGCAGCACTTCGTCCACGATGGGCAGGGGTTTATCCAGCCGGTTGCTCACCAGTACGCCGTCATCCCGTTGCAGTATCGCCGCGGTAATCCGGAAACCGGCCTTTACCGCCGCGTTGATCATGGCGGCGATATCGGCGAAATCCAGCTCGGCCGGTGCGACAACGATATAGGGCTGGTCCGGGGTACGGGACAGCAGTTCGCCGAAGCCAATGGTAATGCCGGCGCCGAGGCCCAGCCCGCCGGGGGTTTTCGGGTTATGGCCTATCATGGTGGATTCGGTTATCACGGTTTCGGTGATGGTTTCCATCGCCACATCGCCGATTACCGGCGTCGCTTCGTTCAGCCTTATGGCGCTCACATCCCCCAGAGCTATGCCGGCCTGCGCCGCCACGCTGTTCAGCGCTTGCAAAATGCCCGACAGGTTGCGTTTGGTGCCTTTGATCCCGGTGGTCTGGGTCAATGAACTGGCGATAAAGCGCGGCTCCCCGCCGGGGGAGACTTCAGCCAGCGCCGCCTCGGTGGACGAGTTGCCGATATCCACACCTACGATATAAACCATGAGTCGCTCCGCCCGCCGGTCATCCTGTCGTTAAAAATCTGTAGTTGGAGATCTGTAGTGGGAGATCTGTGGTTAATCGTCGCCTTTCAGCTTTTTGCGCTGGACATAAAGTTCGGCGGCTTCACGCACGAAACCGGCGCAGATGGCGGCGTTATAGCGGCTCTCCAGCTCATCGGCGATAGCCAGCAGTTCTTCTTTACTGGAACGGAAAGGGCGCAAAGCATTGTAGATTTCCAGCACCAGTTCATCCGGCACCGCGGTAAGCTCGGCGGCGCGTTCAAAGTTCATTGCCAGCAAACCACGGCCGGCGGCGCGGGCGATATCCGCCTGGATGCGGAGTATTTCCGGCGTAATGCGCACGTCCTGGGCCGTGACCTTCCCGCTCAGCACGCCTTCAAGGGTCAAATCGTCCAGGGTTTTGCCGCTGGCGGTTTTTACCCACTCCGGATGTTTATTCGCCAGCGGATAGTCCGCCACGCCGGCGCGAATGCGGCCCGCCGTGGTGGGGACCGCCGCCTCGGGCGCCGTATCCTGGCTGTTCATGCGCGCCAGCACGTCGCGCACCAGGGTTTCAATTGCTTGTGCATTCATCGTCGTTACCTTTATTCGCTCCCGCCGGGAGCGGTCCACGTTGAGACAGGTGACATGGCGGCGTTCAGAGCGCGACGCGCAGTTCCTGCGGCTGTTTACCCGTCACTACATATTTGGTTTCTTTGATATGCAGCACCGCCGACTTGGCCTGGTATTTGGGCCGGGCCATCTGATCGTTGAGGGTCGGCACCGGATCAGGCGATTCGCCTTTGGCATAGCGGGCGGCGTTTTTACCGATCAGGCGATAGGTTTCCAGCGTCAGCAGCGGCGCCTGGGGAAACAGCTCCAGATTCGACAGCGGCGGCAGGCCGCGCTGATGGATAACCGTGGTGCCTTTGGACTGAATGCCCACCGAGATACCGGAGCCGCTGAGCCGATTGCCTTCCACCGCCACAAAGGCTACGTCGGAGGATTTAAAGCAGCGGATGATCCGGGCGCGGATCCCTTCTTCCTCGATGCCGGCAATCAGCTCCCGCAGAATCCGCTGGTGCGGCACGCCGGTGATATTGGTGGTTTGCGACAGGCCGAACGCCGGTCCGACGGCGATGACCACTTCATCCTTGCGGGCGCCGGGTTTGGCGTCGCCGATGACGGTTAAAAAGCCGCTGGGCTGTTTATCGCCGGGAATGTTGTCGCCGGGAATGCCGTTAGCGGAGATACCGTTGCCTGCGGCGCCTCTGGAGGCGCCGGCAGCAGGGCCGTTTCCGGCGGCGGGCGAGGGCGCAAAGGAGATAGGGTTGTCCCCGGTCTGCATCTGGTTTAATACGTCGCCGATGATCTGCCGCAACAGCGTTTCGTTAATTTCCATTATGGCCGCCTTTTAGCCCAATTCGTTGGGATCGAGCGCATTGGGAATGTTTTTGATCTCTTCCCACCGCGCGCCTTCCAAACGGTATCCGGTGGCCGGACCCGCATAATCGTTGATATCGTTCACCGCCGACCGCACCTGGCCCTTGCCGATGATGATGGCCGAGGTGTGTAAATAGTCGCCGGCGATCTTGGCCTTTTGCATATCCAGCACGCTTTGCGCCACATCGGGGAAACCGTTCTCCGCCAGGGCTTTCACCACTTCCAGGCTGGTGCGGTTCTTTTCGATGATTTCCTGGGCGAACTTGATGTCTTCCACCTTATTGCGCGGCGGCATATCTTTTGAGCCGTGGGCATAGGTGGCGGCGGTGACTTCCTCATCGGTAATGGGCGGCAGGCCCATGCCGGTAAATACCGCCTGCAGCGCCCGCGCCGCTTTATTGCGGATGGCCACCGTCTCGTCTTCCCGCACCGGCCGCAGGCCGCCGTCCACCTTCAAGTCCCGCTGGAGGATGTTGTAGTCATCGAAATCCTCCGCGTCTTCATTGGAACCGGCGAACATATTGTCGTAGTTCGGCACGGCGGAATAACCGGAGGAGATAAAGTCGGTTCCCGGCAGGAACTGCATCAGCAGACGGGCGGTACGGCGCATGTCGGAATGGGTAAAGGTCTGGTCGTTGCTGGACGCGCATTCCAAATCAAGAGAAGAACAAATCAGGTTCTCCGCCAACACCGCCCTTATGCCGGAGGGCACCGCGGACGGAATACCGATACAGCTGACCGAACCGTTTTGCAGCCCCTGCACGCCGGCGGCGCGGGTGATGAAAATACAGCGCGCCTCCAGATACAGCATGGATTTGCCCTCGGCGTAGCCCATTTGCACTTCCGAGCCGGAGCCGGAGGTAAAGCGCATTTTCAAACCGCGGGAGGCATAAGAAGAGGCCAGGAAGCCTTTTGACCACGGCGTGTCGTCGCCGTCGGTGAATACCGGTTCGGTACCGTAGACGGAAATGGTTTCCGCATAACAGGTATGGCCCAGCATGCCCAGCTTCAGTTCGGTGGCTTCTTCCAGCGAGCATTGCGTCAATACGCCGGGACGGCCCACTTGCGAGCCTACCAGCAGCGCGATGGCGTTAAACGGCGCGTAGCGCGCCACCGCCACGGTGGTTTCCTGTTCATCGAAACCGCGGAACGCGCCTTCAGCGGCGTCAGCGGCGATTTGCACCGGGTTATCCTGAATATTGGTCACGTGGGCTTGTTGCGACGGAGTACGGCGAGCACGCATTTTCTGCATCGACATCATCATTTCCACCACGTTCATCTGCGACATCACTTCGACGATTTTTGCCGGCGTCATGGCGGTGGTGAGCGGAATGATATCCCCACGGGATATATTCGGGTCGCACAGCATCTTGGCCAGTTTCACCGAGTCCATCGCCATGACTTCTTCGGCGCGGGGCAGGTTGATGCCGTAGTTGGCGATAAAATGATCAATCAGATCAAACTGCTCGCGAGGCTTACCGTCCAGTTCGGTGATTTTGCCGTTGACTATCTTGATGGACGGCTTGGGATCGTTGGGGCTTTCCATGGCTATAAAGCCTTCTTCCACCCACTCTTTGACGAATCCGTCCTGGTTAATCGGCCGTTTCGCCAATGCTTCAAATCGCTTGGATTTCATGCCATCCCCCCTAAGGAATCAGATATAAGACGGGCGATCGTTTTGCGGCGCGGCGCCCAGCGTACCGAGCAGCGTTTTGCCGATTTCACGGGCGGAGATCACCGCCTGACGGACCGCGCCGGAATCGCCGGATACCACCAGAATGACTTCGTTGCTAAAACTGGTGCCCTTGGCGGGGGAACTGTAGGCCACCACATCCACATTGGCGGATTTCACCGCCGTATCGGCCATCACCACGCCGATGGCGGCGGGCGCGCCGACAATCACGCCGCAGGCTTTGCCCAGGGGCGCGCCGAAGGCCTTTTCCAGCGCATAGCTGGCGCGGGCGCTGTATTGCAGTTCGATATGGCCGGCGTCATTGGCGTAAACGTCGCCAAACGTCCGATCCAGCTCCTTAAGCGCCACTTCCACCGCCCGCTTGACATCGGAGACATCTTCACCGCCAAAGATAATCAAAGAGCCGTGGCCGGCGCCGCCTTTGGTATCGCGCGCCAGCTCAATGCTGACCACTTCGGTGTTGGTGGCTTTCACTGCCTCATCCGCCGCCATGATCTGCGGACCGGCGCCGGTACGCGCGCCAAGAATGCCGATGGAGCGGTAATGTTTTTCCTGCTTCATCGCCGACAGCACCTCGCTGTCGACATTGGCAATCACCAGGCCAATGGTATCGCCGATGGCCGTACCCACAAATTCAGTCAGGTTACAGGTTTTCTCCGACATATCCGGACCTTTATCCAAGGGTGTGTGGGAAGGAGACGCCGTGGCGCCTTCACCGATTTTTTCCATCACCTTAGCCAAAATCTCCTCAATGGCTTTATCGGTGTTCATTCACGTATTCCTTTCGGCAAAAACTTCTCCACATCCCCGTGGGGGCGCGGAATAACATGGGTCGCCACCACTTCGCCGACGTTGGCCGCGGCCATGGCGCCGGCGTCGGTGGCGGCTTTCACCGCCCCTACGTCGCCGCGTACAATCACCGTAACCAGACCGGAGCCGATTTTTTCATAACCGACCAACACGACATTGGCCGACTTCACCATCGTATCGGCCGCTTCGATGGCGGCGGTGAGACCTTTGGTTTCAACCATACCCAGGGCTTCTTGTTGCATTTTGTTACCTCGACCAATCGTTGATATGCGTTGGGTGTCCGGCTGGAAATATACCCAAACGCCGTGAAAATTAATGGCCGTCCTGCATTGTAAATAGCGAAAATGATTGGCGCGGCTATAGCAAAAATTAGGTTTGATTATTTAATAAAGCGAGCTGTGATCGGTCAGGGGGAAATGAACAGCCATAGCAAATATCCGTAATTGAAGTTTCAGTATTCAATTAACCGACTTGAAAAGTAAGAAAAGTTATGATCTGAGCTGATAATGTTCATTCCACAGAAAATGAATAATAACGAAAAAGTGTTATCTGATTTAAAACGACAAACCCAGCATTGACGGTATCTGTAGTCCGATGGGCGCTTAAAATTGATTATGGTTTTACTATTTATTACCTGCGGCGTTCTCCCGGCGCGGCGGGAAACGGCGTTTTGCCTTATGTGCTATCGAACCCCCGTTTTGATAATTGTGTACCGGAGCACATTATCAAATGGGTAAAAAATGATTGAATCTAAGGTAGCTTTGAAGAAGAAAGGGGGGAATATGAATTCCGGCAGTTTCATGGATTCAGATTTGATAAATAAAATCGCGCAGGATTTCGCTAATGCCACCAATCTGGCGGTTGTGGTGGTGAATATTCACGGCGAGGAAGTCTCGGATTTATATCACTTCACCCCTTTTTGTCAATTAATGCGCCAGGATCCGGAGATGAGCCGGCGCTGCCGTATGAGCGACAGGTGCGGCGGACTGGAAGCGTCAAAATCCAATCAGCCCTGCATTTACCGCTGCCACGCCGGCCTGACCGACTTCTCCATTCCGCTGCTTATCAGCGGACATTTGGTTGGGTTTGTCTTATGCGGACAGGTCCGGGTGCATGACACCGTAACCCTGCCTTCGGTGCAGGACTGTACCAGCAGGGCTTGGCAAAAAGATTATCAATTAACTGAAAGCTATGAAAAAATTCCGGTGGTGGATTTCGATCGCCTCATCTCATCCGCCGATTTGCTGAAAATGATTGTGGATAACTACCTGAAACAGCAGTTGGAAGTGGTGGTATTCAAGGAGCACGGCGACGGGCCGCTAGAACGCCGGACGGCGGTTCCCAGCCAGCACGAGAGCAAGATGAAAAAAGCGTTGCGCTGCATCGACAATCATTACTTCGAGGATCTGCGGCTGGAAGACGTGGCGGCGATGGTCTACCTCAGTCCCTATTATTTCAGCAAACTGTTCAAGAAATACCAGGGGGTCGGCTTCAACGCTTATGTTAATCAATTGCGTATGCAAAGCGCCCGGCAGATGCTTGAACAAAGCGATTGGCCCATCGCCACTATTGCCCGCAATCTCGGATTTTCTCAGGCAAGCTACTTTTGCAAGTTATTTCGCCAAACCTACCGTATTACTCCTCAGGCCTATCGTGAACAGCGCTTTTCGCCGCCGGAAAATAAAGATATCGTTGCTTTATTTAATTAATTTTATCCCTTTAAATTGACGTAACAAAAAAATGTTATCGCCATCCGATAAATTCCAAATAAATCCGCCGCCGCGAACATTTTTTTTGATCCGAAAGGGGGTATATTCACCTTTGAATACTTTACATTAGTCATCAACGGCCGATTGCCCGGCTTCACCAGGGCCGCCGGCCGCTGTGGAAAAGTACATTTTGCATTCAGGTGAAACGTGCCGCAAGGCCGTTAGGGAAGGAGGTGAAAATCCTCCGCAGCCCCCGCTGCTGTGATGCCGACGACTCCGTGATAACCACTGATCTCAGCCGATTGGGAAGGTTCGGAGAAGGATGACGCCAAGCCAGAAAACCTGCCTGATTGCCTATAGCCTTTATAGGCTCGGTAACAACTCCTTCGGCGGGAAGCGGGTTGTCCCAACAATGCCGTCGGGACAGTGAGTCTCCCGCAGCCTTTGTTTGCGACAATCCCCAGCGGCGCCTCTGGGGAGTAACGGGATGAAGATGAAAGCGATACTCATCGGCGGCGCGCAAAGCGGGACAGGCAAGACCTTGCTCACCCTGGGACTGCTGCGCGCCCTGGCGCGGCGAGGTTTGCGGGTGCAGCCCTTCAAATGCGGGCCGGATTATATCGATACCGGCTGGCATCAGGCGGTAAGCGGTATTCCCTCGCACAATCTCGATGCCTATATGCTTGAATCGTCAACGCTGAACGGTCTGTTCAACCGTCATATGTCCGATGCCGATATCGGTATCATTGAAGGCGTCATGGGTCTTTACGACGGGCTGGGCAGCGATGGGGATCGGTGCAGCAGCGCATCCCTGGCCAAGCAGCTGAGGGTGCCGGTGATACTGGTTATCGACGGCAAAGCGGTTTCCACCTCGGCGGCGGCAGTCGTCTTGGGGTTCAAGCAGTTTGACCCGGCGGTAAATATCGCCGGCGTCATTATCAATCGCGTTTCCTCGGAAAATCATTTCAACCTCATCAAAACCGCCATCCTGCGCTACTGCAATGTGCCGGTATTGGGTTACCTGCCGCCATTGCCTGACTGGAATTTACCCTCCCGCCATCTGGGGCTGATTCCGGCGCGGGAGTCCGAACGCGGGCAAACCCAATGGGAGCAGTTGGCTGACGGCGTTGAGCAACATATCGATCTGGATAGATTGCTGGCATTGGCCGAGTGCCGCCCCGATGTAGGCCGGCTGCCCGCGCTGCCGGGCCATGAGCGTTATTCCGGGCTGACCCTGGCCCTGGCGGACGACGAGGCGTTTAATTTTTATTATCCCGACAACCTGCGGATGCTGCAGGATATCGGCGTACGAATTATCCGTTTCAGTCCGCTGCACGATCGGGTTTTACCTCCCTGCCAAATGATCTACCTCGGCGGCGGTTTCCCGGAAATGTTCCCGACCCAGCTGGCGGATAATCGGCCCATGCGCCAGGCGCTGCTGCGCGCCGGACAGAACGGCGCCGCCATCTATGCCGAATGCGGCGGCCTGATGTATCTGGGGGCGGCGCTGATAGTACAGGACGGCACCAGCTATCCCATGGTGGGACTGCTGCAGGGCTTTAGCCGCATGACCCAGGGGCTTAAACGCTTCGGTTATTGTGAAGGCCGGTCGTTAAGCGACAATCTGCTGGCGGGCCGGGGTGAAACCCTGCGCGGGCACGAGTTCCACCACTCCGAATACATCACCGATGAAACGCCGCTGTTTCGCATGAGCAAAACCGCCGCCAACGGGGACGTCCACCAGTGGGCGGGCGGGTACGGCGGCGGCAACATTTTCGCCAGCTATCTCCACGTGCACTTCTACCAGCGGCCCGCCATGGTGAAACGCTGGCTTGATCTGGGATGCGCGCAATTATGACGACTGCTGCGATATTGCCTGTTCAACAGGCGGTCATATCCATGAGCGATGCCGGTATGCTTTTGGTGCGGGGAGACGCGGCATGTTGACGCTCAGCGCCTATATTGTCGGTTATTTTCTCGATCTGTGGCTGGGGGACCCTCCCCATTGGCCCCATCCGGTACGCTGGATGGGCAACGCCATCAGCGGAATGCAGCGGCTGATCCGCCGCTGTTGCCCCGGCGAATCCACGCTCTATGCGGGCGGCGGCATACTGTGGCTGACGGTGGTGGGGGGAACCTGGCTGATAGCGGACCTGGTGTTGCGGTTACTGTCGTTCAATCCCTGGCTGCAGTGGCTGGCGGAGGCCTGGTTAACCTATACCCTGCTGGCCACCCGCTGTCTGCGCGATGCCGCCATGGCGGTGTATCACGCCCTGCGGGCGGATACCCTGGAAGAGAGCCGCCGGCAGCTCTCCTATATCGTCGGGCGCGATACGCAGCATTTATCCCGGCCGCAAATCATGCGGGCGGTGGTGGAAACCGTGGCGGAAAACAGCGTCGACGGCGTTATCGCGCCGCTGTTTTGGCTGTTTATCGGCGGCGTGCCGCTGGCCATGGCCTATAAGGCGGTAAATACCCTGGATTCCATGGTGGGTTACCGCACGCCGAAATACCGGGCCATCGGTTATGTCTCGGCAAAACTGGACGACCTGGCCAACTGGCTGCCGGCGCGGCTGGGCTGGATAGTGCTGGCGCTGTCGGCGGGGGCGCTGCGCCTGGACGGGCGCCGGGCCTGGCGCATCGGCTGGCGCGACCGCTATCAGCATAAAAGCCCCAACTGCGCCTGGTCGGAAGCCACGGTGGCGGGGGCGCTGGGGGTGCGTTTGGGCGGCCCCAACCGCTATTTCAATGAGTGGGTGGAAAAACCCTGGATCGGCGAGGAAACCCGTGAAATCGATCTGGAAGATATCACCGCCGCCATTCGCCTGATGTACCTGGCTTCCGCCATAACGCTGGTCTTGCTGTGCCTGCTGCGTATTGTCGCGGCACATTATCTGCAACCGAATCTGTGACAACGCCCGGAGCGATGAAAAGAATGCCTTATATCAAGCAACCGCAGCAAATCGAACAGACCAGTTTCGATATTATCCGGGACATTATTGCCCGCGAGCGGCCTGAATTTCATTTCTCCGACCCATGGCAAGAGAAGATCATCCTGCGCGCCATTCATACCAGCGCGGATTTCGACTGGCTGGATATCCTGCATTTTTCCGCCGACGCACCCGCTGGCATCGCCAGCGCCCTGGCGGCCGGATGTACGCTGTATACCGATACCACCATGGCGCTGTCTGGCATCAATAAGCATGAACTGACCCGCCTGGGCTGCCGGATCCACTGTTTTATCGGCGACGAGCTGGTGGCGGCACAGGCGCGCCGGCAGGGCATCACCCGTTCCATGGCGGCGGTGGACCGGGCCGTCGGCGAACCGGGCAAAAGCCTGTTTGTGTTCGGCAACGCGCCGACGGCGCTGTTTCGTTTGCTGGAACACCAGGCCGCGGGCACCGGCGCCCGGCCGGAAGCGGTGATCGGCGTGCCGGTGGGTTTTGTCGGCGCCGCCGAGTCCAAACAGGCGCTGGCGGAAAGCGGCCTCACCTGTATCGCCGCCCTGGGACGCAAAGGCGGCAGCAATATCGCCGCCGCCATCGTCAACGCCATTTTGTATCAGCTGCGGGAGGCCTGATGGACGAGGTGATTTGGCATAACGGCAAGGCCTATCGCAAGGGCTATACCACCGGTTCGTGCGCCACCGCCGCGGCGAAGGTGGCCGCGCTGATGCTGCTGCGCCAGCAAATCATCGACAACGTCTCCATCGTCACTCCGTCCGGCGCCACGCTGCACCTGAACGTGGAGCGGCCGCTGATAAGCCCGGCACAGGCCACCGCAGCCATTCGCAAGGACGGCGGCGATGATGTGGACGCCACCGACGGCATGCTGATTTTCGCCCGGGTCAGCCTGCGCGGCGACCCGGCCATCGTCATTGACGGCGGCGCCGGCGTCGGCCGGGTCACCCGCAACGGTATCGGGCTGGACATCGGCCAGGCCGCCATCAATAAAACTCCCCGGCAAACCATCGAGGCGGCGGTGCGCGAGGTGATAGGTCCCGGGCGCGGCGCCGACGTGGAAATTTTCGCCCCCGAAGGGGAAGAGCGGGCGCGAAAAACCTACAACGGCCGGCTGGGCATCCTGGGGGGGATTTCCATTATCGGCACCACCGGCATCGTCACGCCGATGTCCGAGGAGAGCTGGAAAAGTTCGCTGTCGCTGGAGCTGGGCATGAAGCGGGCCGAAGGGCGCGAACGGGTGATCCTGGTGCCGGGCAATCACGGCGAGCGTTTTGTGCGCGAGCAATTGGGACTGGATCCAGGTGACGTTGTCACCATGAGCAATTTTGTCGGTTATATGCTCAAAGAGACCGAGCGGCTGGGCTTCCGGCAGGTATTGATGGTGGGGCATTTCGGTAAGCTTATAAAAGTGGCGGCGGGAATTTTCCATACGCACAGCCATATCGCCGACGGGCGGATGGAAACCCTGGTAGCCTGGCTGGCCCTGTGCGACGCTCCCCATGAACTGATGCACCGGGTGGCGGCCTGCCTTACCACCGAGGAGGCGATGGCGCTGATAAACGATGCCGGCTGGCAGCGGGTCTATCCGGCCATTGCCCGGCGGGTGGCGGAGCGTATGACCGAGCTGCTGCGTTTCTCCCCCCGGCCGCCGCGCTGCGATGCGCTGCTGTTCTCTTTCGATCAGCAGGTGCTGGGCAGCAGCCGGCCGGTGGCGGAATTAACGGAGGCGTTTCGATGAACGATGCCCGCCTGAGCGTGGTGGGACTGGGGCCTGGGGATGTGGGTTATCTTACGCCCCGGGCCAGAGGGCTGATTGAACGCTGCGACGTGCTTATCGGCAGCCCGCGCCAGTTGGCCTGCTTCCCGGAAGTACGCCAGGAGAAACGGTTGCTGGACGCCTCCCTCCCGGCCCTGGCCGCCTGGCTGGCCGCCCACCGGGAGCAGCGGGTGGTGGTGCTGGCGTCCGGCGACCCGATGTTATACGGCATCGGCGATTACCTGAGCCGCCATGCGGACGGGCCGCTGCTGGTGGTGCCCGGCATCAGCGCGGTGCAATACCTGTTCTCGCGCCTGGGGCTGTCCATGAACGATATTTATCTTACCAGCAGCCACGGCCGCGAACCGGACTTCGATTTTATACTGCGGCACGGCAAAGTGGCCATGATGACCGACCGGCATATCGGACCCTATGAAATCGCCCGCCAGATCCTGTCGCGCGGCCTGCGCCGTACCCTGGCGGTGGGAGAAAATCTCTCCTATGCCGACGAGCGTATCCATATTCTGTCTCCCCAACACGTGGCGCGGGAATATGACATGAATGTGGTGGCGATCCTCGATGAACACTACCTTACCGCCGGCCATGGCGCGTTGCGAAGCGGACCGGACAAATGGACAGGTTTCCCTGATGAAAGATGAAGACTTTATTCGCGGCGCCGTGCCGATGACCAAACGCGAAGTGCGCCAGATAGCGCTGGAGCGGCTGGATCTGGCGCAAGCGCAGGTGATGGTGGACGTGGGGGCCGGCACCGGCAGCGTGGCCGTTGAAGCCGCCTGCCGCTACCCGGCGCTGAAGGTCGCGGCCATAGAGCGCAACGCCGAGGCCCTGGACCTGATCCGCCGCAATTGCGACAAATTCCGTCTTGGCCGGGTGCAGGTCGTCGAGGGCGTGGCGCCGCTGCCGTTGCCGCTTCCTTTTGCCGGACAGACCGACGCCGTTTTTGTCGGCGGCAGCGGCGGCAATCTTCAACAGATTATCCTCTGGGCCGGCGATCTGCTGGCGCCGGGGGGACGGCTGGTGATTAACCTCATCCTGCTGGAAAACCTCAATGAGGCGCTGAAAAGTTTAACCCTACGGGGTTTTAGCCGGCCCGATTGTATCCAAATCCAGGTATCGTCTCTGGCCCGTCTGGGTAACGGTCACTATTTCAAGCCGAACAATCCCGCTTTTATTCTTTCCTGTCAGAAGGAGAAGGTATGACAGAGTCATTTGATCGACGGTTGGTGTGGTTTGTCGGCGCCGGACCGGGGGACCGGGAGCTTATCACCCTTAAAGGGTACCGGCTGCTGTGCCGGGCGGATGTGGTTATCTATGCCGGTTCCCTGATCAACCCCGCTCTGCTGGAATACTGCAAACCGGAGGCGGAGTGTTATGACAGCGCCGGCATGACCCTGGAAGACATTATCCGGCGGATGCATAAAGGGATAGCCGAAGGGCGGCTGGTGGCGCGGCTGCAAACCGGCGATTTGTCGTTGTACGGCTCTATCCGCGAGCAGATTGAAGAACTGGCCAAACTGGGAATCGGTTTTAGCACCGTGCCCGGCGTCAGCGCGTTTCTCGGCGCGGCGGCGCAAATGGGGGTGGAATATACCGTGCCCGAAGTGTCCCAAAGCCTGATTATTACGCGCATGGAAGGGCGCACGCCGACGCCGCCGCTGGAATCCCTGGAGTCTTTTGCCGCCCATCGCACCTCCATGGCGATTTTTCTGTCGGTGCAGGCCATCGAACGGGTAGCGCGGCGGCTGATGGACGGGGGCTATCCCGCCGACACGCCGGCGGCGGTGATTTTCAAGGCCACCTGGCCGGAAGAGAAAACCGTGCGCGGGACCTTAAGCGATATCGCCGGCCTGGCCCGGGCGGCGGATATCGGCAAAACCGCGTTGATATTGGTCGGTGCCTTTATGGGCGACGAATACCATTATTCCAAACTTTATCATGCCGGATTCTCTCATGAATATCGTCAAGCCTGAGTCGGTCGCCCTGTTTTGCCTGACGCCGGGGGGAATACGGCTGGCCAAAAGATTGTCCGCCCGGCTGCCCATGACCTGTTTTACCAGCCAAAATCTGCTGGAGCCCGGTTTCGAACCGTTTCGCGGCACCCTGTCGCAAACCGTCGCCGAGATCTTCCACCAGTATTCGGCATTGATCTTCATTTGCGCCACCGGGCTGACGGTGCGGGTCATCGCGCCGGTTATCAAAGATAAATTCAGCGATCCGGCGGTGGTGGTGCTTGACGACCAGGGACACCATGCCATTAGCCTGCTGTCCGGCCATATGGGGGGCGCCAACGCGCTGACCCGCTATATCGCCGGTCTTATCGGCGCCGCGCCCGTCATTACCACCGCCACCGATGTTAATCAGCTGGCGGCGGTGGATATGCTGGCGCAGCAGCTGAACGCCACCATGACGGATTTTCGCGAGAACAGCAAAAAGCTCAATCAGCTGCTGGTGAGCGGCGGCAAGGTCGGCCTGTTTTGGGATCGGAGCTCCCTGGCCGCCGTCAAGATGCACTGGCCCGAAGAGTATTGCGATACCCGCGGCCTGATTCTGGTGACCGATCTGGACGACTTGCCGGAGCTGGACGCATTGCTGTACGTCAGCCTGCGGGATACGGTGCCGGCGCTGCCGGTGCCGATATATAAACTGATCCCCCGCTGCGTGGTGGCCGGTATCGGCTGCCGACGGGATACCCCGCCGTCTACGGTGTCGCGCCTGCTCAATCAGCAGTTGGCCAGCCAGCATATCGATCCCCTGGCGCTATCCGCCATCGGCAGCGTGTCCATTAAACAGGATGAGCCGGCGCTGCGCCATCTCGCCAACCAATGCTGCGTACCCTTTGAAATCTACTCCATCGAGGTGCTCAAACCGGTGGCGGCGCGTTTCCCGGTCTCCGAATTCGTTCGCCGCATTACCGGTATCGGCAGCGTGTCCCAGCCCGTGGCCTGGTTGATGAGCAACGGTCGCCTGGTGGGCGACACGCTGCGCACCCAAGGCGTCACCATCACTTTAGGAGTAGCCTGCTGATGCTTTATGTTATCGGTATCGGTCCGGGCAACCAGGGCGCCATGACCCTGGAGGCCCTTGACGCCATTGCGGACGCCGACATCATTGTCGGCTATAAAACTTACACCCACCTGGTTAAACACCTCACCGGCGATAAGCAGGTGATAAAAACCGGCATGTGCAAAGAGATCGAACGGTGCCAGGCGGCGCTGGATTTGGCCGCCGCGGGCAACAAAGTGGCGTTGATCAGCAGCGGTGACGCCGGTATTTACGGTATGGCCGGGCTGATTCTCGAATTGACCACCCAGCAGCGGCTGGACGTGCAGATAAAACTGATACCCGGCGTCACCTCCAGCACCGCCGCCGCCTCGCTGCTGGGGGCGCCGCTGATGCATGATTATTGCCATATCAGCCTCAGCGACCTGATGACGCCCTGGCCGGTGATTGAAAAACGCATCCTGTGCGCCGCGCAGGCGGATTTCGTCATCTGTTTTTATAATCCCCGCAGCAACGGCCGAAAGGATCATCTGGCCAATGCCTTTGCGGCGCTGCGCCGCTACAAGCCCGCCGAGACGCCGGTGGGCGTGGTGCGCGCCGCCGGACGAAAAAAACAGGAAAAATGGACAACCACCCTCGGCGACATGGACTTTGAGCCGGTGGACATGACCTGCCTGGTGATTGTCGGCAACCGCTCCACCTATTGCCGGGACGGCCTGATGATTACCCCCCGCGGCTATCAATTTGAGCCGGCGGACTAAATGGGGTCGAGGGAAGGAGAGTGAGTATCAATATCCATATTCTCGGCGGCACCTCGGACGCGCTGGCCCTATGCCGGATATTAACGCGCCGGGGCGTGCCCTACAGCCTGTCGGTGGCCACCGCCACCGGCGAGGCGCTGGCGGAGGACGTGGGGGGCGGGCGGCAGGTGGGACGGCTTGATATCGACGGTATGGCGGAGTGGCTGCGCTGCGCCCACCGGGTTATCGATGCCTCCCATCCCTATGCGGAACAGGCATCCCTCACCCTGGCCGAGGCCTGCCGGCAGCGGGGGGTGCCGCTGACCCGCTATGAAAGGCCCAGCGACATCGACGCCATTGTCCATCCCTGCCTGTTCCCGGTGGACAGCATCGAACAGGCCTGCGAACGGGCCGGGCAATTCGGGCCGCGGGTGCTGCTGACCACCGGCAGCAAGCAATTGGCGGACTACGTGCGGCTGCTGCCGGGCAAAACCCTTATCGCCCGCGTACTGCCTTTGTCCGGCATCCTCGCACAGTGCGAAGCGCTGGGACTGGGAGTCAATCAGATAGTCGCCATGACCGGCCCGTTCAGCGCCGAGCTGAACCTGGCCTTATACCGCCGCTACCGGCCGGACGTCATGATTACCAAAGAGTCGGGCCGGGAGGGAGGCTATATCGACAAGGTGCGCCCCTGCCTGGAAGAGAATATCCCCTGTGTGGTCCTCCGCCGGCCGGTCATGCACTGGCAGGATGTGATTTCCACGCCGGACGAATTTGAACGGCGCCTGGATCGGTGGCTTTGCGCCGCAGACGCCAGCCTGAAGGAATAAGCAATGAAAAAAGCGCTATTAACCGTGAGTTTCGGCACCACCTACCGCGACGCGCGCGTCCGGAATATCGACGCCTGCGAGCGGCGCCTCGCCGGGGCCTTTCCCGACCGGACCCCTTTTCGCGCCTTCACCTCCGGTATGGTGCTGCGCAAACTCGCGCAGCGTGACGGGCTTATCATCGATACGCCGGCCCAGGCGCTGGAGAGACTCTGGCAGCAGGGCTACAAGGATGTGGCGATACAATCCCTGCATATTATCCACGGCGATGAATATGAAAAGCTGGTCCGCCATGCCTCAAGCTGGGACGGCCGCTTCGAGGCCCTGTTTATCGGCGCGCCGCTGCTCAATCATCAGCGGGATTATGGCCGGCTGATAGGGGCGCTGCGGGCCCAGATGCCGTCCCTGGCCGATGATGAACGGGTGGTATTCATGGGGCATGGCACCGGGCATCCGGCTTTCTCCGCTTATGCCTGCCTGGATCATATGCTGGACGCCGAGGGGATCCCGGCGCTGGTGGGGGCGGTGGAGAGTTATCCCGACCTGGATTTGGTCATTGCCCGCCTGAAAAGACAGCGGGTGCGCACTGTGCATCTGATGCCCCTGATGCTGGTGGCCGGCGATCACGCGGTCAACGACATGGCTTCCGATGACCCTGGCTCGTGGAAAAGCCGGCTGGAACAGGCCGGCTATCACTGCCGCTGCCACCTGCAGGGGCTGGGGGAAAATCCCCTGATCCAGCAGATGTTCGTCGATCACCTGTTGGATCGTATCCCCGAGGAAACGGCCTTATGAGCGGCACTCTTTACGCCATCGGCACCGGACCGGGCGCCGCTGATCTCATCACCGTGCGCGGCGCGCGCATCCTTGGCATCCTGGATATTCTCTATGCGCCGGCGGGGCGTAAGGGCGGCGACAGCCTGTCTCTGAGTATTGTGAGCGAATATCTTTCCCACCGGGTGGAGATTAAATCCCGTCATTTTCCCATGAGCCTGAATGAGGCGGAAAAAAACGCGGCGTGGGATACGGTGGCGGAGGAGATGGCCGCCGACGCGGCGAGCGGGAAACGGGTAGGGTTTATCACCCTCGGCGACGCCATGCTTTATAGCACCTGGGTCTTCCTGCTGGCGCGCCTGCAGCACCGCGTCGCCATCGAGATTATTCCCGGCGTCACCTCTTTTGCCTGTATTGCCGCACGCGCCCAGGTGCCCCTGGCGATGGAAAACCAGTCATTGGCGGTCATGGCCTGCACAGATAACGACGAGGCGCTGGAGCAGGCGCTGCTCACCCATGATTGCGTGGTGCTGATGAAGGTCTACGGCCGCTTTGCCCGTATCCAGGCATTGCTGCGGCGGCTGGATTTGCTGGATCACGCCCTGCTGATGGCGGATGCCTCGCTGCCGCAGGAGCAGTGTTTCCGCGCCCTCGGCGACATGGCGGCGGATCGGGTGCTACCCTATTTCTCCACCGTGCTGGTGAACAAGCGCTGGCCGGCGCAAAGCGCATGAGACGTCTTGCCAAGGCGCGCAGTCGCCGGACGGTTCGGCATTTTCCCAAGGATTCATTATGACACTCTCAATCATGTTGCAAGGGACCGCGTCCGATGTGGGTAAAAGCGTGCTGGCGGCGGGATTGTGCCGGATTTTTGCCCAGGACGGCCATCGCACCGCGCCGTTCAAGGCGCAGAATATGGCGCTCAATTCCTGGATCACCCGCGACGGGGCCGAAATGGGCCGGGCGCAGGTATTCCAGGCCGAAGCGGCGGGTATCGAACCGGACGTGCGGATGAATCCGGTGCTGCTTAAACCCACCAGCGACCGGAAATCCCAGGTGATCGTCATGGGGGAGGCGCTTTGCCATATGGATGCCATGGATTACCACCAATACAAACCGCAGCTGCGTCAGCGGGTAGGGGAAGTTTACCGCAGCCTGGCGGCGGAAAACGATATCATCGTATTGGAAGGCGCGGGCAGTCCGGCGGAAATCAATCTGCGGGATCGCGATATCGTCAATATGGGCATGGCGGAACAGGCCGGCGCACCGGTGCTGCTGGTGGCGGATATTGACAAAGGCGGCGTGTTCGCCGCAATCTACGGCACGCTGTCGTTGCTGCGTCCGGAAGAAAAAGCGCGGGTAAAAGGCGTGATCATCAATAAGTTCCGCGGCGACCCGGCGCTGCTGCAGCCGGGCATCAACCAGATAGAAGCCCTTACCGGCGTGCCGGTGGTGGGGGTGATGCCCTGGTTTGACGAACCGCTGGAAGACGAGGACGGCGTCGCCCTGCAGGGGGATAAATACCGCCGGGACCTGGGGCGTGATTTGGATATCGCCGTGCTGCAACTGCCCCACATCGCCAACTTTTCCGATTTTAACGCCCTGGCGGCGCAGCCCGATGTGCGGCTGCGCTATGTTAAGCGCGGTACCCCTCTTGGCGTGCCGGACCTGCTGATTATTCCCGGCAGTAAAAATACCCTCGGGGATTTGCTCTATTTGCGGGCCAACGGCATCGATGAAGAGATCCGCGGCGCCCACGACCGGTGCGTGCCGATCCTGGGCATCTGCGGCGGCTTCCAGATGCTGGGCCGGCGGGTCACCGACGGTATCGAATCCGGTTTGGAAGAAACGGAAGGGCTCGGGCTGCTGAACTGCGAAACCCATTTCGAACCGCGCAAGGTGACCACCCAGGTGGAGGCCGAGGTGCTGGCGTTGCCCGACGGGGTGTTCGCCGCCGGCGGCGGGCTTACCCTCGGCGGTTATGAAATCCACATGGGCCGGACCATTCTGGGGGCCGGGGTGCGTCCTTTCGCCTGCCTGACCCGGCAAAACGGCCGGGCGTTACGCCAGGACGACGGCGCCATCAACCTACGGGGCGATGTGGCCGGCAGCTACATCCACGGCCTGTTCGATACGCCGCAGTTCACCCGTGCACTGCTGGACGCCCTGCGGGAGCGGCGGGGGCTCAGTCCGCTGAATATGCCGGTAATGGGCTGGCAGGAGCGCAAGCAGCGCTCGTTCGACGCCCTGGCGGCGCAGATGCGCGCCCATATCGATATACCCCGTATTTATCGCATTATGGCGGACATATGATTCTTATTACCGGCGGCGCCCGCAGCGGCAAAAGCGGTCTGGCGGAAACCCTGGCGCAAAGGCAAAACGGGCCGGTGCTGTATATCGCCACCTCCCGGGTCACCGATGGGGAAATGGCGGCGCGGGTAGAGCAGCACCGGCGCCATAGGCCCGCCCACTGGCTGACCTGGGAAGGGCACCGGAATCTCCATCAGGTTATCCGCGACCATGACCCGCAGGTCACCGCGGTGCTGCTGGAGTGCGTCACTACCCTTATCACCAATCTGTTATTTGATGAGGCGGGGGAAACCCCGCCGGAAGCCATGGATTTCGACGCCATCGAACGGCATATCGCCAGCGAGATCGACCAGTTGCTGGCCGCCTGCGCCGAGGCGACATGCCGGGTTATCCTGGTCACCAACGAACTGGGCATGGGTATCGTGCCGGAAAATCTGCTGGCCCGCCGGTTCCGGGATATCGCCGGACGGGTCAACCAGCGGCTGGCCGCCGCCGCCGAGGACGTCTGGCTGGTGATTTCCGGCATTCCGGTCCATATCAAGGGCGCCGGCATTCAGGGAGCGGTGTAATGAAACGATTATGCAAAAACATAGACATACCGGGGGCGGTGCAATGAAACAGCTTTTTGCCGCCATGCAGTTTCTGACGCGCCTGCCGGTGCCGGCGCGCTGGACGGCGGACCTGCCGCTCAGTTCCTATGCCCGCGGCGTCATGTGGCTACCGGTGGTGGGGTTGATGGTGGGGACCCTGTGCGCACTGGTCTTCATCCTGGCCCAGCGCCTGTTCGGCGCGCCGGTGGCGGCGTTCCTGACGGTTATGGCCAACGCCATGGTGACCGGCGCCTTTCATCTCGACGGACTGGCGGATACCTGCGACGGCATTTTCTCGGCGCGCAAACGCGAGCAGATGCTGGAGATCATGCGCGACAGCCGCATCGGCACCAACGGCGCCCTGGCGTTGATTTTTTCCGTCGGACTGCGCACCGTGGCCCTGGCCTCCCTGGCCGGGCATCCCCTCGGCGCTCTGCCCTTTATTATCGCCGCCCCGGTTATCAGCCGGGCCTTGATCACCGTACTGATGTATCGCCAGCGTTATGCCCGCGAGAACGGCCTCGGCAATGTCTATATCGGTAAAATCAGCGGTGAATCCTTCGCCCTGACCCTGCTCATCGGCATGCTGCTGACCCTGCTTATCGCCGGTCTCACCGGCGCCCTGGCGGCGCTTATCGCGGCGGCGCTGTCTTTTATCTATCGCGCCAAAATCAACCGTACCCTGGGGGGCCAGACCGGCGACACCCTTGGCTGCGGCGTCGAGCTGTTTGAATGGCTGTTTTTACTGGCCGCGCTGGGGGTCATGGCATGAACGGGGGAAGAGCGGCATGAATCTCTATCTGGTACGGCACGGCGAGACCCAGGCCAATTACGATGGGGTCTACTGCGGCCTAAGCGATCTTCCCCTGACGCAGAACGGGCGCTGGCAAGCGCAGCATGTGGCCTGGCAACTCGCCGAGGTGCCGTTCGAGATGATAGCCGCCAGCGCCCTGAGGCGCACCAGGGAAACGGCGAACATCCTGCGCCCGCATCTGGAGCCGCAATGTTCCCCGGAGTGGAATGAAATGGCCTTTGGCGAGTGGGAATTGCGCCACCACCACGATTTGCGCCGGGAAGACCCGGAGCGTTATCGCGCCTGGTGCGATGACTGGCGGCATACCGTTCCCCCCGGCGGGGAAGGTTTTCAGGAGTTCTCCCGCCGGGTTGTTGACGCCACCGCGCGTCTCACCGGCGAACAGGCCGGCAATATTCTGTTGGTAGCGCACCAGGGCGTGTTGAGTATTCTGCTGGCCACCTTGCTGGGACTCCCCCCCGACGCCATGTGGCACTTTCGCTTTCGTCAGAACGCCTTTAGCCAGGTCACCCTGACGGACGGATTTTGCGTATTGACATGCTTAAACGACAGCGGCCGGAAAACCGCCCCTTAACCGTTTTTTCAGGAGATATCATGAACACACTGCAACAGGTTATCGATGCCATCAGGCCGCTGGATACCGGCGCAATGGCGGCGGCGCAGCAACGGCTGGACGGTTTGCTGAAACCTCCCGGCAGCCTTGGCCGCCTGGAGCAGCTGGCCGTGCAGCTGGCGGGCATCATGGGCGACCGTCCGCTGCAGTTTGACCGCAAACAGATCATGGTGATGATTGCCGATCACGGCGTCTATGAAGAGGGCGTCGCCATTTCGCCGCGTATCGTCACCGCTATCCAGGCGGTGAATATGGTGAAAGGCATTACCGGAGTGTGTGTGCTGGCGGCCAATGCCGGCGCGCAGGTCACGGCGGTGGATTTAGGTATCGACAGCGATCTTCCGCTGCCCGGTTTGATTGACCGGCGCATGGGCCGAGGCAGCGGCAATATCGCCGCCGGCCCGGCCATGAGCCGCGATGAAGCGGAAAAGGTCCTGGAGATCGGGGCGGCGCTGGTGTCAGAGCATGCGTCTCGGGGCGTAAGCCTGTTCGGCGTCGGCGAGCTGGGCATGGCCAATACCACGCCGGCCGCGGCGCTGGTCAGCGTTCTGGCCGGCGCCGCGGCGGGTGATGTGGTGGGGCGCGGCGCCAATCTGCCCGTAGCGCTGCTGCAACACAAAATCGACGTGGTGGAACGGGCCATCGCCGTCAATCGTCCCGACCCCCGGGACGGCGTCGACACACTGGCGAAGGTAGGCGGATATGATCTCGGCGGCATGGCCGGCGTTATGCTGGGGGCCGCCGCCGAAGGGCTACCGGTTATCCTGGACGGATTCTTGTCCTATGCCGCCGCGCTGGTGGCCTGCCGCATCGCGCCTCTGGCGCGCGCCTATCTGATTCCTTCCCACCTGTCCGCCGAAAAGGGGGCGAAAATCGCCCTGGCGCAGCTGGATCTCCGCCCCTATCTTGATCTTGAGATGCGCCTGGGTGAAGGCAGCGGCGCAGCCCTGGCCATGAACCTGGTGGATGCCGCCTGCGCCATGTACCACAACATGGGCACCCTATCGGCCAGCGAGATCGAATTGCCGGCCAAATAACGCCCATGGCGGCCCAGGCCCGCGAGCATCGCTCGTGCAATGAGCCTGTTAAAGGGAGACCGTGGCAATGGGGTCGAAGCCGCCGTCCAGCGGCGGCCGGAGTACCCCATGCCAGGGTAGGCCCGCTATCTTCCATCGTGCAACGAGCCTGTTAAAGGGAGACCGTGCCCTCACAAACCTCATTTCATCCCCCATCCCCGATAAATTTCTCGCCAATTTAAATATGACTTGCATCTTGATAGTAACTTCGCCTACATTACTATCAACTTGATAGTGACTAACCACCGGAGCCGCGGCTCATGAACAAAACCGATTTCAGCGATATGCCTTGCCCCGTTGCCAAAAGTTTGGCCAGAGTCGGGGAGTGGTGGAGCATCTTAATCCTGCGTGATGCTTTCTACGGCCTTACGCGCTTTTCCGAATTCGAAACCAGCCTGAACATCGCCCCCAACATGCTGACCCGCCGGCTCAATGATCTGGTGGAAAACGGCCTGCTGGAGCGCAAACCCTGCAGCGAGACGCCGACCCGCTTCGAGTACCACCTGACGGACGCCGGCAAAGATTTCCGGCCGGTTATCTGGGCGCTGGTGGCCTGGGGCAACGCGCATTTTTCACCGGAAGGAGCGGCGTCGGTACTGGTTAACCGCCATACCGGCGTGCCGGCGCAGCCGGTTCTTATCGATGCGAATACCGGCGAAAAAATCACCTCCGAAAACTATCGGGTAGGGCCGGGGCCGGCAGCCAGCGAACAAATGCGCTACCGCATGGATTTCCTGCGTTTAAAGCAGGAAGCCGGCAATGAAAACCTGCGTTTCAACCCGCCCGCTAAAGCCGATGCTTAAGGATTATTCATGACCACTCCCCAAAACCAACCGGACGAACAGGAACGCCGTCCCAAAAAGCGCCACAGGCTGACCGTGGGATTGACGGTGGCCGGCGCGGTAATTCTTTTGGGTTATGGCTATTATTGGTGGACCCAGAGCCGCTTCGTGGAAAGCACCGACGACGCTTATGTCGGCGGCGATATCACCACCATCAGCGCCAAGGTGGCGGGGTATGTTGCCAATATTGCCGTCACCGATAATCAGGCGGTGCGGGCCGGCGAACTGCTGCTCCAACTGGACGATCGCGACTACCGGGCGGAACTGGCCAAGGCGGAAGGGGAAATAGCCGCCCAGCAGGCGGCCCTGGTGAATCTTGCCTCTACCCGCAGCCTGAAGGAAGCGCTGGTTGAGCAGGCACGGGCCACCATCGCCGGCGACGACGCGCAGATCCAGCGTACCCGCGACGATCTGGCGCGGTATAAAACATTGCAAAAGGGCGAGGCCGTCTCGGTACAAAGCCTGCAAAAAGCCGAAGCCGATTTTCGGCAAGCGGTAGCGGACGGGCAGCAGGCACAGGCGGTTTTACTGGCGGCCCAGCGCCAGCTGTCGGTTATCGACAGCCAGAAAGGACAGATACTGGCCGCCTTGGATCAAGCCACGGCCGGCCGCGATCTGGCCAGGCTGAATCTGGAATACACCCAGATCCGTTCCCCCATTAACGGCGTGGTGGGTAACCGCCGGGCCAGACTGGGGGCTTGGGCCGGGGCCGGCAGCCAATTGCTGGAAATCATCCCGGCGCGGGGGCTGTGGGTAGACGCCAATTTCAAAGAAGATCAGCTCGGGGAGATGCGGCCGGGGCAGCGCGCCACCGTGCGGGCCGATATCCAGCCGGGGCGGCTGTTTCACGGTACGGTAGCCAGCCTGGCGCCGGCCACGGGCGCTCAGTTCAGCGTCCTGCCGACGGAAAACGCCACCGGCAATTTCACCAAAATCGTCCAGCGGGTGCCGGTACGCATCACGCTGGATAAAGACGACGGCACGCTGGGACTCTTGCGGCCCGGCCTGTCGGTGACCGCCGCTATCGACAGCCGCGGCACGGAGCGTCCATGAGCGACGCCGCCCTGTCGTCCGCCGTCGCGGCGCTGCCGGCAGGCATGACGCTGCCGGGCAGGATATTCGCCTTCTCCACCATGTGCGTCGGTATGTTTATCGCCCTGCTGGATATTCAAATCGTCTCCGCCTCCCTGAAGGATATCGGCGGCGGATTATCCGCCGGCACTGATGAAACCGTCTGGGTGCAGACCGCCTACCTGATTGCCGAGATTATCGTGATCCCCCTTTCCGGCTGGCTGGCGCACGTCATGTCCACCCGCTGGCTGTTCAGCGTCTCCGCCATCGGATTTACCCTCTCCAGCCTGCTGTGCGGCTGGGCCTGGAATATCCAGAGCATGATCCTGTTCCGCGCCATGCAAGGATTTCTCGGCGGCTCGATGATTCCGCTGGTCTTTACCACCGCCTTTATCTTTTTCTCCGGCAAGCAGCGGGTTTTCGCCGCCGCCACCGTCGGCGGCATTGCGTCGCTGGCCCCGACCCTGGGGCCTACGGTAGGGGGCTGGATAACCGACAACTATTCCTGGCACTGGCTGTTTTTTATCAATCTGCTGCCGGGAGCCTTTGTCGCGGTGGCGGTTCCGCTGATGGTCAGAATCGACCGGCCCAATCTCTCCCTGCTGCGGGGCGCCGATTATCCGGGCATGGTATTGATGGCCGTCAGCCTGGGCTGTTTGGAATACACTATGGAAGAGGGGCCGCGCTGGGATTGGTTCAGCGACGGCACCATTACCGCCACCGCCTGGATTTCCGCCGTAGCGGGGATACTGTTTATCTGGCGTTCACTGGCCTTTGCCCGGCCGATTGTGGATTTACGGGCGCTGAAAGAACGAAATTTCGCCCTCGGCTGCTTTTTTTCCTTTATCGCGGGCCTCGGCATCTTCGCCACCATCTACCTGACGCCGCTCTTTCTCAGCCAGGTCAGGGGATACAGCGCCCTGCAAATCGGCCTGGCGATATTTTCCACCGGCATTTTCCAGATCCTGTCCATTCCGGTGTACTCCTATTTCGCCAACCGCGTGGATCTGCGCTGGCTGCTGATGTTCGGTCTGGCCTGTTTCGCCTTTTCCATGTGGAATTTCATGCCCATCACCCATGACTGGGGGGCGAGGGAACTGTTGATCCCTCAGGCGTTTCGCGGCATGGCGCAGCAGTTTTCCGTCGCCCCGGTGGTGACACTCACGCTCGGCAGCCTGGCTCCGGAGCGGCTGAAAATGGCCTCGGGATTATTCAACCTGATGCGCAACCTGGGGGGAGCCATCGGTATCGCCTGGTGCGCCACCTTATTGAACGATCGCACCAACCTGCATTTTTTCCGGCTGGCTGAATACCTTACCAAACCCAATGAGGGGATGAACACGCTGCTGGACACCCTGTCCGCACGGTTTATCGGACTCGGCTATGATACGTCATCCGCCGCCACCGCCGCGCTGCAGCAGCTCTGGTCACTGACCTACCGCGAAGCGCGCACCTTGACCTTCGGCGACACGTTTATGGCCATCATGATCTGCTTTATGATTGCCACCGCCATGGTGCCGCTGATGCATAAAATCGGCAAACCCGCCGCGCCGTCCTCCGCTGCGCACTGATAACGTCTATGGCGGCCGCGGGTACCGGATAAAGCTGCCGTGGCGTTATCGTCGGCGTCCCTGCCACATAAGACCGGCCGGTTGTGACCGAATGGGCTGTCTACCCGGCCGGATGTGGCAGAACGGGCTGCCTGCTCTTGCTTAATCCGGCCGGCCGTACTTATAATCGGGCCGTATTTGTTTGCAAGAGACGTTAACCCATGGCAAAACCAAGCGTACGCGACAAGATTGTCGACGCCGCACTGGACCGGTTCCACACCCTCGGCTTCAGCGCATGCAGCGTGCAGGATATCGTGGATACCGCCGGGGTGCCGAAAGGTTCGTTTTATAATTATTTTAAAGCCAAAGAGTTGCTGGCCCTTGAGGTTCTCAGCATCTACGGCAAGGATTGCAATCGACAGATACTTTCCGACACCGCTTTGCCCCCCATCGATCGATTACGCGGCCATTTCGAATTTATGGCCGCCCATTACGCCGAGTTCGGCTATGAAAAAGGGTGCTTAATCGCCAATCTCGCCGCCGAAATGTCCGATAATACCCCGCTATTACGCCAGGCCATCGGCCAGTCATTGGAAAAATGGACCGCGCAAGTGGCCGCTACCCTGCATGAAGGGCAACTGGACGGCAGTATCGTTCCTACTCTCGACGCGGAAAAAATGGCCCGGTTTCTCATCAACAGCTGGGAAGGGGCGGTGGTGCGCATGAAAATCGTCCGCTGCCGGCAGCCGCTGGAAGATTTCTTCGCCGTGGCCTTTCCGCTGCTGCTGACCCGGCCGGCGGCATCCTGATACCACGCGTTATAGCGTTGGGACCTCTGCCGGCTTCTTAAAGCGCAAGCCGAGCACGAGGGGCACAATGACAGCGTAAACGACGACGACCGATAGCCAGATCGCGCCGGGCCATTGTTCCCTGACGGTAAAATAGATGCTTGCGAACGCCAGTGGGCACAGGATCGAGGCCAGGCTCACGGCCGATGCCAGCACGCCCTGAAACTGGCCTTGCCGGCTCTCATCAACCTGTCGGGTCGCCAGGGATTGCAGGGCCGGCGCGCCAATGCCGCCGAGGGCGAATAGCGGCATGATAGCGAAAATTATCCAGCTCTCGGTGGCAAAGGCCATGACTATCAGGGCGATGCACGTGCTGGCGACGCCGGTCAAAATGGCCGCGCGTTCCCCCAGCAGCTTCACCGCAGGGCCGGGTAGGAACGCCTGGGCAAGCGTCTGGCAGACACCGAAGGCGCCGAGTGAAAGGCCGATCCAACGTCCGTTCCACTGAAAGGTGTCGCTCCCCCATAGAGCCCAGCAGGTACCGTAGACTTCGCCGGTGGCGCTGAACATGAAAAAGATGATGGCGACGGGCAACAGGCTTTTTTCCGAGAACACCCAACGCAGCGGCCGCAGAGGGTTCAGCGCCGCCAGATTGATTTTCTCCCTGGTAGGCGTGCGCGATTCCGGCAGCATGAATATTGCCAGCAGGAGATTACAGGCATTCACCGCCGCCGCCGCAATAAAGGGTAGCCGCAGCCAATAGTCGCCGAGGACGCCGCCGAGGACCGGACCGATGATGAAGCCTATGCCGAACATAGCGTTAAAAAGGCCAAAGCGGCGCGCGCGCTTATCCTCGGAGGAAATATCGGTGATGTAAGCGGTCGCCACAGAGATGTTGGCACTCGTCAGGCCGGCAATGGCGCGGCCAAGCAGCAGCATCCAGAGATGGGGCGCAAAGGCCAGTACCAGATAGTTGACGGCCGCGCCGGCCAGCGAGATCAGGAGCACCGGGCGCCGGCCGAGCCGGTCGCTGAGCGAACCGAGCACCGGTGCGAAAATGAACTGCATCACCGCATAAAGGGCCGTCATAATCCCAATGTAGAGCGCCACGTTTTCAGCGTGAGTCACGCTCTGCAGCAGCGAAGGCAAAATCGGAAAGATAAGGCCGATGCCGACGGCATCCAAGACAATGGTCGTGAAGATAACGATAAGCGGTTTGTTCATAGCGATCCTGGATAGATGGGAGCATGCGGCGCCGCTGGGGAGCCCCCTGACATAAATATCAACTTGTTCTCCTATAGGTATTTTAATATACTTGATACCAATTTATACTGAGTATAAAAATATGCCATCAGGAGCATCATGTCAATGCCATCCGACCGTCGATCCCGCAAGCGCCTCGCCACACGACAGGGTATCTCCATTGTCGCCACGCGTCTTTTCCTTGAGCGGGGCTTTGATCATGTGACGGTAGACGAAATCGCGGCAGCCGCCGACGTCGGAAGAATGACGGTATTCAATCACTTTCCCCGCAAGGAAGACATGTTCTTTGATCGCGACGAAGAGGGCCGCGAAATCCTGCGCGACGCGCTGCGCCAGCGCGATCTTAGCGTCACTCCCATCGAGACGTTACGACTGCTCGCGCATCGGCTGGTCGCGGAACAGAGCCCTTTGGTCAGGTTTACCGCCGCAGGTCAAGGTTTCATCGAAACCATCGAGGGCAGCGAAATCCTTAAGGGCCGGGCCAGGGCGATACGTGACGAGCTCGCGCAAGAGGTTACGGCTGCGCTATCCGAATGCGCAGGGCGGGAATCTACCGACTCCGACGCCCGGTTGGCGGCCGGCCTGCTCTTGGCGACGTGGACCGTGGCCTTTATCCAGGCTCATCGGACCTTTCGACGGGAGCGGGATACAGCGCAAGCTACAGCCGTCTTTCTCGCCATTATTGATCAGGGCACCGCCGGCGTGAAAGCGGCAATGTCAGGCACGCCCTACGCCTGAGCAGGCAACTTAGGAGTTTTTCATGAAAGCAGTCCAATTTAGTGAATATGGCGGTCCCGAGGTTCTGCGGGTGGTGGACGCGGTTGAGCCCCATGCAGGTCCAGGACAGGTGCGGATTGCCGTCCGGGCTGCCGGGGTCAATCCTTCGGACGGGTTGAAGATTCGGGCCGGCCGCTGGCGGGACAGGCCGATTCCGCTTCCTTCCGGTGTCGGGGTTGAGGGGGCAGGCATAGTGGATGAAGTGGGCGCGGGCGTCATAGACGTTGCCATTGGCGACGCCGTCTTCGGCTACGGTATCAACACGATGGCGCAATACGCGGTGCTGACACACTGGGCCCGCAAGCCCGACTGCCTGCCGTTCGACGCGGCGGCGGGGTTCCCGGTGATCGTCGAAACGGCGACGCGCATTCTCGCCCAGGTCGGAATAAAGCCCGGCGAGACGCTTTTGGTGAACGGCGCGGCCGGCGGCGTTGGCTCCGCAACGATCCAGCTCGCGCGTTACCACGGCATCACCGTGATAGGGACTGCGAGCGCCCCTAAGCATGATTACCTGCGCGGGCTCGGCGCCATCCCGACCACCTATGGGCCGGGTCTCGTTGAACGGGTGGGGAAACTTGCGCCCACCGGCGTCAATGCCGCCCTTGATCTCGCGGGATCGGGCGTTATACCGACGCTTATCGCCCTGGTGCGAGACCCTTCCCGCGTCCTCTCCATCGCCGATTTTACCGCGCCGCAATACGGCGCACAGGGATCTTTCGCGGCCCAGAAAAATCCTGAGCGGGTCTTGGCCGAGGCAGGGCGGCTTTATTCGGCAGGGGCTTTCCGCGTGGCCCTGGAAAAAACGTTCCCGCTCACACAGGCCGCAGAGGCGTACACACTTAGCGCCGCGGGGCATGTCACGGGCAAAATCGTGATAACCCTACCTTAGATACCCTCGCTATTCCCGATCATGAAAAATAATACGGTCGGTCATATTTTTATTGACGATAATAATACGCACATCCATACTGATTATCCTTATTCACATATTTTTAACCCTGCCGGATATCTTGGCATGACGGGAAGGATAATGATGCTTGGACAACGGGCCAGTTTTTGGGTCGCGGCGGCGGTTGTGGCGCATACCATATGGACCAGTGCGGCCCCGGCGATGACATACCCGCTGTATGCCGTCGAGTGGGGGCTGAATACCACCCAGACCGCCGCCATTTTCGCCATTTATCCCATCGTCGTGGTGGGCATGCTCATCTGTTTCGGCGATATATCCGATTATATCGGGCGCCGTACCACCATGCTGCTCGGCTTGGCCGCATCATTCCTGGGGGTCATGCTGTTTGCCGTCGCCCCGGATTTGTTATGGATTTACATTGGCCGTGGGTTTATGGGCATCGGCGTCGGCCTCTCGGCCGGACCGGCCACGGCGGCCATGATTGAATTCAGCGCGGCCGGCCAGGCCAAAAAAGCCAGCGCCATCACCACGGTAGCGCAGTCCGCCGGACTGGCCCTGGCCACCCTTATCGGCGGGGCGCTCATCGAATACGCTCCGTTGCCCACCCGGCTGAATTTCTGGCTGTTACTGGTGATTATCGCCCTGATTTTCGGCGCCGCCTGGTTTTTACCCCGGCACACCAGCGCTGAGGCGAAGGGACGTTGGCGGCCGAAAACCCCCGCCATCCCCCGCGAACTGCTGCCGGTGTTTATCTCATCGGCGGCGGCGGTGTCCAGCGCTTATGCCATCGGCGCCCTGGGCTTGTCCCTGGGGGCGCAGATTGCCCGCGACCTGATAGGCTCCGGCAATGTCCTGTTGAACGGCGCCACCCTCGCTGTATTCGCCTTCTCTTCCGGCGCAACCGGGCTGGTGGCCAAAGGCCTGGCGTCCCGCCCGGCCATTACTCTGGGCGTGGTGGCTTCCGCCAGCGGTATGGGCCTGCTGGCCTGGTCCGTGGCGGAACACTCCCTGGCGATATTTATGGCTTTCCTGATGATGGCGGGTATGGCGTACTGTCTTATGTTCATGGGCGGGCTGGGTCTTATCAATATGTACGCGCCCACCCATCATCGCGGCGGAACGCTTTCGGCCCTTTATCTGGTGGCGTATTTGGTGCAGGGCGGTTTCGCGCTGACGCTGGGTTCGGTGGCCGCCCATTGGAGCCTGGCCACGGCCATTGACGCGGGCGCCGTCGTTATTTTGCTGGTCAGTCTGTTCGGCGTTTTTTCCGTGCTGCTCGGTGCCCGGAGGCGGGCGCTGGCCTGACGGTTCGGACAGACGGTCAGCTAACCCCAGGGTTTATCGCTGGCAATTGTTAACCAAGGCCCGTGAACAGAGGTGATGTTATGGATTCATCCCGTCAATTACATCTGGGCGCCTTCATGCGCCCGGTGAGTATTCATACCGGCGCGTGGCGTTATCCCGGCGCGTATCCGGACGCCAATTTCAATTTCCGCCACCTGCGGGACTTCGCCCTGCGATTGGAAGCGGCCAAATTCGACGCCTTTTTCATGGCCGATCATCTCGCGGTGCTGAACATGCCGCCGGACGCCTTGAAACGCAGCCATACCGTCACCTCGTTTGAACCTTTTACCCTGCTGTCCGCACTGGCTGGAGCCACGGAAAAAATCGGCCTGGTGGCCACGGCCTCCACCACCTTTGACGAGCCTTTCCATATCGCGCGCCGTTTCGCTTCCCTGGATCATCTCAGCGGTGGCCGGGCGGGCTGGAATATCGTCACCACCGCCAATCCCGACGCCGCGCTGAACTTCGGCTATGAAAGCCAGATGGATCACGACGCG
The DNA here is from genome assembly GCF_047324255.1 of Sodalis sp. RH15. Classification (NCBI taxonomy): domain Bacteria; kingdom Pseudomonadati; phylum Pseudomonadota; class Gammaproteobacteria; order Enterobacterales; family Bruguierivoracaceae; genus Sodalis; species Sodalis sp. RH15. Next base: position 3,360,798 of record NZ_CP178738.1, on the reverse strand, counting down.
CGCTATGAGCGCGCCCGGGAATTTTACGATGTGGTAACCGGGTTATGGGACAGTTTCGCCGACGATGCCTTTTTATGGGACGTGGAGCAGGGTATTGTTTTTGATCCCCGGCGCATGCACGTGTTAAATCACAAAGGCGAGTCTTTTTCGGTGCGCGGCCCGCTGAATATCGCCCGGCCGGTACAGGGCTGGCCGGTTATCGTCCAGGCCGGCGCGTCCGAAGCCGGTCGCCGGCTGGCGGCCCAAACCGCTGAGGTGATATTCGGCGCCGAAGCGTCATTAACCGGCGGCAAGGCATTCTATGCCGATATCCATCAGCGGATGGCGGCGCTCGGCCGCGATCCCCGCTCGCTAAAAATCCTCCCGGCCGCCTTTGTGGTGGTGGGGGATACGGTGGCCGATGCCCAGGCAAAACGCGCCCATTTGGACAGCCTGGTGCATTACGACAGCGGTATCGGCTCGCTGAACGGTATGCTGGATTATGATGTCTCCGGCTATGATCCGGACGGCCCGCTGCCGGATATTCCTGCCACCAATACCAGCAAGAGCCAGCAGCAGCGCATCCTCGATCTCGCCCGCGCAGAACACCTGACTATTCGCCAACTGGCGCAAAAAGCCGGCAGCTATGCCGGGCTGGCATTTGTCGGCACCCCGCAGACCATTGCCGATGAGATGGAGCAATGGCTGACGGAGGAGGGGTCAGACGGCTTTAACGTTATGTTCCCCTACTTGCCGGGAGGGTTGGAGGACATGGTGGAGCAAGTGGTGCCGGAACTGCAGCGGCGCGGTATTTTCCGCCGAGATTATACCGGCACGACCCTGCGGGATCACCTCGGATTAGCGCGTCCGGAAAACGCGTTTTTTCAGCAGAAGTGAAAATATTATCGTTCGTTAATAAAAAGAAGTTGACTATCAATACGACCGGTCATATTGTTAGTACATCATTATCTTTTGCGGAGAAATCGCGATGAATCAGGACGTCATAATTCGAGACTTACAGGACTGGCTGGAAAATAATCTGGATAAGTCCTTATCGTTGGATGAAGTCGCCGCAAGATCGGGTTATTCAAAATGGCATTTGCAGCGGATGTTCCGCAGCGTTACCGGCAATGCTTTGGGCTCCTATATCCGCACCCGACGCCTTTCACGGGCGGCGACCGAGCTTGGCCGGCAGGATCAGAGCATCCTGGATATCGCATTGCAAAGCGGCTTTGATTCCCAGCAGTCCTTCAGCCGGGCCTTTAAGCGGCAGTTCAGCCAGACCCCCGGCGCCTACCGGTCGCAGATGGCTTACCCTAGCTATCCCTATGGTGAATATGCCGACGGCAGATATGCGGACAAGAAGGCCAAGAACAAGATTGGCAGTCGGGAACCGCAGCCGGTGTGGTAACCATAGGCGCTTAGATAATCTGGAAATTACAAATTTTCTGATACACATTTTTTAACCCGAAAAACATGGCATGACAGGGACAGCAATGATACGTGGACAACGGAGCAAGGGGTGCCGGAACTGCAGCGGCGCGGTATTTTCCGCCGGGATTATACCGGCACGACCCTGCGGGATCACCTCGGATTAGCGCGTCCGGAAAACGCGTTTTTTCAGCAGTAGTGAAAATATTATCGTTCGTTAATAAAAAGAAGTTGACTATCAATACGACCGGTCATATTGTTAGTACATCATTATCTTTTGCGGAGAAATCGCGATGAATCAGGACGTCATAATTCGAGACTTACAGGACTGGCTGGAAAATAATCTGGATAAGTCCTTATCGTTGGATGAAGTCGCCGCAAGATCGGGTTACTCAAAATGGCATTTGCAGCGGATGTTCCGCAGCGTTACCGGCAATGCTTTGGGCTCCTATATCCGCACCCGACGCCTTTCACGGGCGGCGACCGAGCTTGGCCGGCAGGATCAGAGCATCCTGGATATCGCATTGCAAAGCGGCTTTGATTCCCAGCAGTCCTTCAGCCGGGCCTTTAAGCGGCAGTTCAGCCAGACCCCCGGCGCCTACCGGTCACAAATGGCTTACCATAGCTATCCCTATGGTGAATATGCCGACGGCAGATATGCGGACAATAAGGCCAGGAACAAAATTGGCATTCGGGAACCGCAGCCGGCCTGGTAACAGCCGGCCTATTGATAACCTGCAAACCATAGATTCATTTATATTATAGAAGGACGGCGCGGGTGCGCCGCCCTTGTCTGTGGTAGTCCGGCGTCCTGCGGGCTAACCGGCCATGCCGTCCAGTATTCTGGCTAGTTGGGTCCGCTGTTCAGCGGTTAATTCGGCGCCGCTGGAAAATCCCGCGTTTTGGATAATCATTTCCTTTAATCCCACCAGCCAGTCGTAAATATAAAAAGCGGTGATATTGGCAGGGGTGGGGGCCAGTTTGGTCAGACGACGGGAGGCATCCCAGCTTACCGCCTGTTTTTCCGGCCGGGCGAAAATCTTGTGGCCGCGGTTAACGCGGCTTTCGGGGCGCAGCGCTTCGTCAGTTTGCGGGAACCCCAGCCAGGCGACAAAATCTCCCAGCACGGTGAGCGCTTTGGTCACCTGGCGGTCGGCCCGGCTTTCCGGCGGCAGGTCCGCCGAATCGGCTTCGTTCAAGCGGGCATATAGCAGTCCGGGAATATCCAGCCGGACGCTGGCGATAATGAATTCCTCCACCAGTCGTTCCAGCGTGACTTTATCGACGCCCAGCAGGGACGTCAATCTATTGTTTTCCGACAGGCCCCGCAGGTGGTTGACCCAATAACGGTACAGGCCGCGGGCGTATTCCCGTTCATCACTCGCGGCGGCGGCCGGATAGCCGGTCAACGCGTCGCCGGCAACAGATGCTCCCGCGTCCGCCACCGGACCCTCGCTGAACAGGTCGATTTCAAAACCGATGCCGTAAGGCGCGGCGCTGTCCGCTGAGGCGTTTATTTCACCGTGGGCCGCCAGAGTGACGTTGTCACGCTGGCGCGACTGCTGTGAATAAAATCGGTACAACGCCTGCCGTGGGGGCAGTAGCTGTTTTAGCAATTCACCGTGCATGCCGGCGCGGGTTTGCAGCGTTTTCAGCAGCATATCGGCCACCCGCTCCTTGTCCGCCGGGTGCTCGGCCCCTTCGGGACGATACCAGCCGGCCAGCAGATTATGCCGCATATCCCGCTGCAGTTCCCGCAAGCCTTCGGCAATGCGTTCTTGTCTGATATCCCTGTTCAGCTCCGCCGCCAGGTGGGCCGCCATTCGCTTTATGCCCCGTTCGTCCATCGCCAGCACCGTGCCCCAGCTGTCGCCGGGGTTGCCCACATAGCGCTGTACCGCCTCGTCGCAGTTTTGCCCCTGGGTCACCCGCTGGTCGAATTCGCTTAATGCCCAGACAAGCCCCGGCTTATGGCGGCCGCGCAGACGCGCATTTTCTCCCTGGGTCTGCTTGACCCAGTACTCCAGCGTCCGGCCGACAATCTTGGCATCTCGCCGGTCGCCCGCCGCGGTACAAACCAGCAGCAGATGGTTTTGCTGGCGATCGGCATAGCGTTCAAGCAGACAAAGGCTTTTGGCGCGGACAATGGCATCGGCAAACGGTGCCAGCAACGTTCCCGGCGACAGCAGGCGATCCCGCGCCGTGCCGGCGTCCAGGCTGCCGCCATAGCCGGGGAAATCCACCATATCTACCTCATCGAACACGCCTTCACGGGGGGATGCTTGCAGCGGTATCAGCAGCTCGGCGGTTAAGAAGCTCAATTCCGCCAACGACAATTCCACCGGCTTGGCTGCGCCGGACCCGGAAATCGGGCGGACCGGAATCGCCGCATCCTCCGGCGTGCCCAGGCCGGTAAACGCCATGGCGTCAAGGAGAGCATCCGCCGGCAGGCGGGTATCGTCCACCAGCACCGAACGCGGCGCCAGGACCCTTACGGCGCCGGCCAGGGGGGCCAGCGCATGGGCCAGGCGGCGGTAGGCCTCAGTCAGTTCGGGAATGTCGTCCCATATTACCGAAAACAGCCGGGCGCGATCGTCAACCGCCAGATAAGGACACAATTCTACCGCCGCCGGCCAGAAGCGGGACGCTAATCGCTGTTGGCGGCGACGGTCGTGGCGGGATAGAAAATCCCACAGCGCGATGACCCCGTCGCCGCTAATGCCCGCCGCCGGCTCAGCCTGGCGATGCAATGAGAGAACCTGCAAACGATCGGCTATCTCCCCATCCTCCGGCACGGGCCGGGAGAGACCGGGGCGTGAGTCAAGCAGGAAGGCCAGGGTCAAGATTTTGAGAATATCCGCTTCATCAAGCAGCTGAAGCTGTACTGGAAATGCCTCATCCCGCGGCGCCGGTTGCCGGCTGAAACGAATAGCCGGCCCGGCGGACTGATGATCCGGATTGATGTGGGCGGCGAAATCCAGGGTTTCCCCCGCCAGGGCCGTTTCCAGCCGATGGTTTCCGCCGGCGGCCAGCGCCGAGATGAGCAGCGTTTTTCCCGCCTGGGAACGGCCGAAAAAGCCGATGGCGGGTCGGTGGGAATAGCCGTCCCGCCAGCCCTCGGCCTGGTTGTGGGCGCGACGCAGTTGAATCAGTAGACGATCCGCCTCCATATCCAGCCTGGGCGCGTTCCGGCGGGCCTGCCGCAGCCAATCGCACAGCCCGTCGATGCTTTGCAGCGTGGTATCAATGGGGTCCGGCAGAACGTGGAGAAGGGATGGATTCATAGCTTAAATACGCTCCCGCTGTCGATCCAATAAGAAGTGGTGCCTGAACCATTGCCGGCCAGGGTATTGAGGGTAAGGCGCAAATGATGGGCGGGAACACGATGTCCGTCGTCCAGTATCGCTTCCCCGATGGCGAAACGCTCCGGGCCGGACGGCGTTCCGCCCCCGGTAACCTTCAGCCTGACGTGCAGCGCATTGCCGCCGGCTACCCGCCGCGCCAGATCGGGGTCGGCAATGGACAGTGTATACAGGGGCGAAGCCGGCCAGCGGTCGTTGTCAAGCTGACGGAAACCCAGGCACACAGCGCCCCGCAGGGTAAATCCGGCTTTGGGATCCAGTGCAAAGTCAGGGGCATCAAGATCGATATCGCGGTAATGCACGTTTTCGTCCGCCAGGGCACGATTGCCGTCCAGCGTACCCAGATAACGCAGCGTGGAATAGGGCTGGAAATCCCCGGCGTTAAAATAAAAACCCGGCAGGCGCAGATTGAGCGCCAGCAGACAGAGCATCGCGCCTACCGCGGCAGTGGATTTCGGATTGTCGATATGACCGTCGGTGTTAAACGGATACCAATCGCTGGTGTGATAACCGTCCAGTGGGAGGATGCGGTTGATGGGCAGTGGCTGCAGGTGCCTGAACAGGGCCTGGATGCCGGGAAAACGGGACGGACGTCCGGTAAGCAGCAATATATCGCAGGAATACAGCGACACCACTTCCGTCAGCGAACGCAGATGGCGGGTTATGGACAGCCGGTTGGATAAAAAGTCCCCGTGCAGATTTTGCAGACTGACCACCAGAGGGGCGCGCAATATATCGAATGAGCCGTTCCCGGCGCGCAGCTCTCCCCTGATTTCGTTATGAATGTAATCCAGAACACCGGACGTGGGCCGCTGTGCCAGCTGTTCGCCGAAGGTTGTCTCGATTTCGGCGCTGCCGTCCAGCGGGTCGAAACCCTCATAGGCTGCCAGGATAGAACGCCCCACCGGCATGAAAATTTGCAATGTCGCCTGCTGGCGCAGCGCGGAGTGGCCGTCGTTTCGCCCCTGGTCGCCGAACAACCGGGCCATAAGAGACTCCGGATCGGCCGCGCCGGCCTGCTTCAGGGCGCTTTGCAGCGCCGGCAGCACATAAAGCCGCAGCACATCCAGCAGGATATCGTCGCCGGCCACTTTAAACCCTTCCCTAAACAGCAGCTGCGGACTGATTCTGGCATTGCCGCGGCCTTTCTCCAGCAGCCGGTAATCGGTGATGGCCAAATCAGTGGTGCCGCCTCCGATGTCTATTGACGCGATACGCAGGGTTTTACCCGCCGGCACGCCCTCGGACGGCGCTTTATCCGGTCTCGCCATGCTGGAGAAAAACGCCTCGGTGCGGCCGGCGAAGTTCACCCGGGCCTCGTTATAGAGATATACCATCTGCCCGCAGGTGGCCTCATCCCACTCCATCTGGACCTCAGGCACCGGCATCCGGCTTTGCTGTCGCTGGCCGGGGGTGGAAAAATCATCGTCCGCCGGATGCCAGCCCATGGCTTTCCATACCAAACCGATAGCCTCATTCATCCGGCGACGGAAAATTTCCCGCTCCGGTTTCGGCAGCGCCGAGGGCAGGGTCAAAATAATGGTTCGCAGCCGGCGCGGCGCGGCGGAATGCGGCATTTTGAGCCGCTGCGCCGCGCTGTTGATTTGCATCAGCGCCTGAGCCAGCAGTTCGGTGAGCATAAAGGTCATTAACGAACTGCGGCTATAATGGGGGGAGAAAACCGGCAGACGTTCATCGGGGGGCAGGCCGTACAGCGGCTGACCCTCATCATTCATCAGCACCGTCAGCGGCATGGCGACGGCGGGCGGCTCAAGGGGGGCGTTAGGCAGCCCGCCGCCAAAGCGCCATCCCGGGGCATAGCTCTCCTCATCCCATAAGTAGCGGCGGGGGCTGGATAGTCCGGTGGCGCCGTCGGTGCCCCGGCGCATGATGGCCATACGGGCGGCTTCCCGGCCCACCCGGGTGATGGACGGCCAGACAAATGCGTCGTGCCGCCCGCTCTCCACGGAATAATTTTGCTTGCCGAAGACGGCCTGGGCGAACTCCACCCGGCTTTCGAACAGTTCATTATAGAGACAATGCGGCCGGCTTAAATCGCGTAGGTGCAGTTCATAGACGTTTTTTAAACCGTCCACTTCCTCGGGATGATCCTCCACCAGGATGCCGCAGGTATGGGAGTTGCCCACATCCAGGATCAGATCTACGCTGACGGCCGGTTCCTGCAGCGTTTCGGCGCTGAGCTTTATTTCCGGCACGGTTAATTGACTGCCCAGCATATGCAGTATGTTCAGGTAATGCGCCTGGTACTCGAAGGTCCGCAGGGCCAGGCCTATCTCACCGCTGCTGCGCTGTTCCAGCGACCCCGCCCGCTGGCTGAAAACCTCCCGCAGCCAGCCGTCCACCCAGGTTTGATCGAGAAATTCGCCCAATTCATTATTGCGGTAGGCCAGGGCGAAACCGAGTCCGGTCTTGCCATCGCTTTCATTAGGGGCCAGCCCTTCGTTGCCCTGGTCCTCGGCATAGACTTTGGTATCGAAGGCCATACTGACCCGGTGGGTATTGCCGTGTTGATCCGGTGCGTCCAACGCGATGATTTGCACCCGCGCCCAGTTATCCGGTCCCCCCAGAAAAGTGCGCGGCGGGTTGAAGCGGAAAAAGGGCAGCGGCAGCCAAAGTTTATCCAACAGCGTTAATGACTGTTGCAGCGAAAAGCTGAATTCGGGTTTTACCACCTCCGGCGCCGTGCCCGCCGGTCCGGGCAGCAGGTATTTGCCGGTCTGTTCGTTATAGGTTAGACGCAGCAACGGACCGTTGACGCTTTGCCGTACGAACTTGGCCGGACTGTCGTCGTCAACGGCCGGTTTCAGGGCAAAATCCAGAAACTGGATACCGCTGTTCTGAATAAGCGCAATTTTCTGTTTATAGTCTGTGATGGAAGCCAGCATATTATTTCACATTCTCACGCTTTATCTGGGTGGGAAAGGCCTGGCCGTTGTCATAACGACTCTGGCAGTCCGCTATCCCGGTCAGGCTTTGTTTACAGACAATTTGCGGCATGCGGTAGGTGGAACCGTCGCTGCAGCGGGCATTTTGCCGGCTTTTGATCACCAGATTGCCCGATTTCATCAGGCCGGCGTGCACATCCGCCCGGCAGATGGTGCCGTCTCCATACCGTATCTTCGCCACGCCGCCGCCGTTTTTAACCTGATACTCGAAACTCACCGCCTTGCCGCCGGTCACCGGATTCTTGCTGTCGACGCTGACCTGCCAGCGGCCATTGAAAAATGTGATGGAGCCCGCCTTCACCGCCTCGGCAGGCAGCCGCAGGGCGTTTTTCATCTGCGAGGGAGATAAGGGTGCACCCATTTGTGACACCGTAACTTGCTCTGTCGGCACAATAGAGGAATGGGTCGCGCCCGCGGCACTTTCATCATTCGCCGCTGCGCTGCGATTGCCTTGGGCTGAGGCGGTGTTTTCAGCGCCGGCGACGGCTTTGCCATCGGCTGAAGCACGGGCTTCATTAGCGGTGGCATAGGCCGGTCCGGCATTCATCTTACCCTCAGCGGCATTACCGGCGGCCTGGGCCGTCCCTGATAAAACATCGTTGCTGGCGGCGGCGGATCCCCCCACCGGGACACCGCTGCCGTCGGCAGCCGGGGCCGGACTAATGGCCGTGGTGGGCCGGTTCCTGCCGGTAGCCGCAGGGACGGAGTCTGTCTGATGGTTGGTTTGACCGGCGGGCGTGGCGCTCATGGGCGTAGTGGGCGCCACGACTTGCGGCACCATCACCGGGGCCGATACCGGAGGCCATTCCGGACTGTTCGCCAGATAGCCGTACAGCTGAAAGACCAGAATCGCCGCCAGCGCCAGGGCCGGCAAAATCCACCACAGCCGGCGCCTGTGCCGCCGGCCCTTGGTTTTTGGCAACGCCGTGGTAGTTTCCGGTTGCGCCCGTTGGACGGTTTCGTCCATGCCGGATTCCATGTTCGACACGCTGGCGGGTTCGGGAATATCAGGTTGTCCGATGAGCCGGGGGGACGATTGCCGGGCAACGGTCGGGGGAATGTCAATAGGATCGTGCCGGACCGGGATCATTACCGGTTCGGGAGCCGGCGGGGGCGGGCGCAGGCAGTCGAGGGGATCGGCGCGGGATTTTTCATCGAGTTTAACGAAGCCCCAGAAGGTGAGCACCGCTTTTTCGCCCACCAGGTAAACATGATTCTGATCGGGAAACTGAATAGCTTTAGCCAACAGCATACCGAACAGTTTTTGCGCGGCTTTTTCCGCCCTTTGCGCCCGGCGGCTGATATCGGCTACCGTGGCCTGGCACTGCTCCAGCTGACGCAGGGCCGAAGCGCGCTGGCTATCGTCGGCGGCGGCCCATGTCGTGACCTTTCCTTCAATGGGTGCATACCAGTCAAGCCTTTCATCCTGCTCATGGGGCTGGGGAATGGCCAGGCAATCAAGAAGCTGCTGCTGCCCCCGCAGGCGCAAGGTTTCCCGCAGCTGTACCGCCGATGCATAAACCGGCAGCCCGTCTTCCCCCAGCGCGAGGAGACCGTCCAAACTTCCACTGCGTAAGAAAGCACTGCGTAAGAATGCACTGCTTAAAAATGATTTCGCCACGCAAAAGAGACCCATTGTGAGAAATGTCTAAAGCAGAAAATAATGCGCTATCTGCAACAATGGATACTCTAGTACGATTACGGGTAAATCAAACGGCCGAATAAGCGGCAAAACGTCTGAATATTTGAGCCATCGCCTTTTTTCAGGACAGGGTCGGGTAATCGGTATAGCCGATGCCGCCTTCAGCGTAAATCGTTCCTTTGTTAAGGGGATTAAGCGGCGCGTCCTGTTTAAACCGCTGCACCAAATCGGGATTGGCGATATAGAGATTGCCGAATGCCGCCGCGTCGGCCGCCCCCTGGCTTATCAACGCCTCGGCGGAAGCTTTGGTTAATCCTTCGTTGGCAATCCAGGCGCCGGAGAAGGTTTTTCTCACCTGCGGCCCGATACGATCGGGAAAATCCAGCGATTCGCGGGCAAAGATAAAGGCCAGCCGGCGCTTATTCAGTTCTTCCACCACGTAGCCGAACATGGCGCGGGGATTGGAGTCATGCATGGAATAGGAGCTGGACATCAGGTTCAGATGCACGCCGAACCGGTCCGCCGGCCAGACGGTTAACAGCGCATCAACGGTTTCCAGCAGGAAACGCGCCCGGTTGGCGATGGAACCGCCATAACGATCGGTGCGTTTGTTCGAGCCGTCATGGAGGAATTGATCGAACAGATAGCCGTTGGCCGCGTGGATTTCAATACCGTCAAAACCGGCGCGTTTGGCATTTTCGGCCCCGCGGCGAAAATCCTCCACGATACCGGGAATTTCTTCTGTTTCCAGCGCACGGGGCACTTCATAGGGTTTCTGCGGCCGCAGCGTGCTGACATGGCCTGCCGGCGCGATGGCGCTGGGAGCCACCGGCAATTCGCCGTTTAAATACGCCGGATCGGAAATCCGTCCCACATGCCATAGCTGAATGACTATTTTGCCGCCGGCCTGGTGCACGGCCTCGGTAACCTCGCGCCAGGCGGCAACCTGCTGTTCCGACCAGATCCCCGGCGTATTGGGATAACCCACTCCCTGCGGCGATACCGACGTGGCCTCGGTGAGGATGAGGCCGGCGCCGGCACGCTGAACGTAATATTCTTTGGTCACCGGTCCCGGACTGCGTTCATTGACGGCCCGCATGCGGGTCAATGGGGCCATGACGATGCGATTGCTCAGTTCAAGGGCGCCGATTTTAACGGGCTCATATAAAGAAGGCATATATGTTCTCCATGGAAAAACAGGCTGGGCTAGCCGTCGATTAATCTTACCGGTAAGGAAAAGCCGTTATATTTCTGATGCAAGATTCATTTAAGCCTTTTTTGTCACGGCCGGTGTTACTGCATGTGCGATACGGCGCGGTATAACAGGCCGGGCAAACGCAGGTTGATGCCTTTATCATTGCGGGTCGCCGTAACTGACATCCAGGATACGGCCGTCAGACAGTCGGGCTCGCAGGCTGTGGGCAGCCACATCGCCAAAAGGCCGGTCGCCAAAATTGGCTGTCAGCTGCGATCCGTCGCTGAATGATGTCTGTTGCACCCAGCCGGCCTGGTCCAGCCAGCAAAAACCGGTCAGCGCCTTATCCCACAGCGCCTGGTGCAGCGGCCGGAAGGCCGCATCCGCTTTTTTGATTTCAGGCAGCCGGTCCCGCAGGGTGCCGCGGCTGAGGTTGAACAACGGCGGAGTGTTATAGAGCTGGCTGAGCAATGCACGGACGGTTTTGACATCGCTGAATTTGAGGTTGTCATAGTTCCAGTGGTGGCTGCTTATCACCGCATCATGATAAACCGCCTGATACAGCGGCAGACGGTAGCGCGGGTCAAACTGGACGGTGAGATAAGGCTGCTTCACCTTTGCCGGGCGAAAGAAGAGATCCGGCTGCGCGTTGGGCCACCAGCCGCCGAGATAAAAAGGAGATTGTTTATTCTGATGCATATCCTTATCCCCCCAGCCGAAACCCCAGGTTTCCATGCCGTGGGCAAACATGAGGTGGCGCGCGTTCACCGCATTGCCATCTTCGGAGCCCAACGGCAATTTAACGGTATTGCTGAACCAGGCAAGCCGCGCGTTGCGTGCCTGCGCCATATCCGCCGCTCCCGTGGGGTGTTCCGGATGATAATCGTCAGACACCATGCCCGTACCGTCGACATCCAGAAACAGGCTGTTGAGCCCGGCCAGTTTTACCAGCTCGGCCATGCGTTGCCGTGAAAAGGACAGCATGCAGTGGGGATTGAGATAGTACCCCTCGCCGCCGAAACCGGGTTTTTTGCTGCCGTCTGACTCCACGATGGCGCATTTTTCCCGCAGCGCCGAAGGTACTTGCGCGGTAAGCCAGCTATCGTTAACGCCGCGAGGAATCGCGGTATCATAGGAGTCGTAGCTGGCTATCAGGTAGCCTGATGTTTTAGCGGCGGCTACCGCCTGCGGGTGCAGAAATTCAGCGGTCCAGTTGTCTGTGCCTAACCATAGCCTGGGCAATCCGGCCTGATGCAATGATTCGAGAAGCGGCGTGGACAATCCCTGGCCCCAGCTTTCGGCGGGCGAGAGATAGGCCCCCAGCTGGCGTAGCGCCAGATGGCGTACTCCGACGGCGTGCCGCTGCTGCGCCGGCAGTGAAAAATCTCGATCCTGCGGCACCTGCGCCAGCAGGGCCTGATTGAGGGCTTCTACCAGGGCCGGTTGCTGCCAGGAAGCGGGGGCGCGGCCTTTGAGCCGTTTTATGGCGTCCCGTGCTTCCGTTTCCATCTTTTCCCACAGCCCGGCGCCGGCCGGAGATTGCAGGTAATCCATCAATTCCGGCCATTTTTTTACATCTGCCTGGTCCAGCAGCATGCCGCCCCACAGATAGAGATGGGTGGCGCCAATGAGTTTTTCGCCTTCCGGCGCAATCTTGATTTTATCCCACAGCGAGCTGAATTGTCCGCTTTGCCGGAGGTATTCACGATAGCGTATCGCGCCTGAAAGCGGCGTGTCTCCGACATGCAGCAAGACCTCGAAGGCGTGCTGTCGGTTAAAGCGATTGAATCGGTGAAGGCTATGCATCTGCAGGCGGGCGTCGGCAACACTGAAAGTGATCTCATTGCTAAACGGGGTGAGCAGCAGCCAGCTATAGAATTTTCCCTCCTGTTCCTGGCTCCATAAGGGGAGCTTCAGGTTCCAGTTGGTGTCCATCGGCGACTGTTCACTGACTATATACTCCTGCCAGAGAGGATTATCCAGCGGTATCCGGCTGCCTTCTCCCATGGGCAGCAGCAGCGCGGAGGCCTGTGACGGCAGGGTGAACCAATCCAATGCCTGCGGCTGTCCGCTGCTGAAACTCAGGCGCAAATCGTTGCCTTCCAGCACGGCGGTAACTTGCATGCCGCATTCCGGCCACTCCCAGTGGGCCGACGCCATAGATTGCCGTAATGAACTCACTTCATGGGGTATCTTAGGACTATTCACCAGCCTGTCGCCGGCGCTGATTTGCAGCGTGGCCGGATCAATATCAAACAGCGCGGATCCCTGCTGCAATCGCACGGCATCGGCAGGGGCAGGGGCAAGGGTAAGGGCGAACAGGATCAGACCGGCGACCAAAGTGATAGAGAACGGATTTTTTTTCATCAGGGGGAAAGTTCACCTTATGATTAAACGGAATTCAGCGTGGCCACGATACGGTGTAAAGCATAAACGGAGCATCAAGACAGGCGGCATAGCCCACAAAGCAGATTAATACCATGAAGGGGGTACTGTATGAGGGAGGATAGCTAATTTAGTTACAACATACATATGTATAATTATAATTCTTTCATTAGCTACATTTGATAAACCACACTTTCCGCCAGGGGCGGTGGCGCTCTATAAGGTCCCCTGACCGGCCGCTGTCCGGAAAGGGGGGAATAACGCCGTTATCCTGGGTTAAAATAAAGGCCGGCTGCTACTTCAGATTAGGAAAACACAGGCGACGCACCGCCAGTTCCACACCCCTGACTTCGGCCAGGCCTTTTAACCGACCGATGGCGGAATAGCCGGGGTTGGTTTTCTTATGCAAATCATCCAGCATTTGGTGTCCATGGTCCGGGCGCATGGGAATAGGGCGCTGGTCGCCCATATCCTGCCGGCGCTGTTCTTCCCGTAAAATGGCGGTAACAACTCCCACCATATCCACGTCGCCCTGCAAATGCGCCGCTTCATGGAAGCTTTTGGGGTTCTCTTCGCGGACGGTAGAGCGCAAATGGGTAAACCAAATGCGATCGCTGAAGGTTTCCGCCATTTTAACCAGGTCGTTATCCGCCCGCACGCCGTAAGAACCGGTACAGAAGGTGAAGCCGTTGGTGGGGGCGGGGACGGCCTCTTTCAGCCACTGCATATCCTCAATGGTGGAGACGATGCGCGGTAAGCCCAGGATCGGACGCGGCGGATCGTCCGGGTGTACCGCCAGACGGATACCCGACGCTTCGGCCACCGGCACGATTTCCCGTAGGAAATAGGCCATATGTTCGCGCAGGGCCGCTTTATCGATATGGGCATATTCCGCCAGGCGCGCCCTGAACTGCTCGAGAGTATAACCCTCTTCGGCCCCCGGCAGGCCGGCGATGATGTTATTGGTCAGTTGGGTAATATCCTGCTGGCTCATATGATCAAAATAGGCTTTTGCCTGTTTTTTCTCATCATCGCTATAATCCGCCTCAGCACCGGACCGCCGCAGGATGTGCAGCTCGAACGCCGCAAAAGCGATATGGTCGAAACGCAGCGCCTTGGAGCCCTCCGGCAATTCGTAGCCCAGGTCGGTACGCGTCCAGTCCAGCACCGGCATAAAGTTATAGCAGACGGTATCGATACCGCATCGGCCGAGATTGCGCAGTGTTTGCTGATAGTTGGCAATGTGCTGCCTATAGTTGCCGGTTTGGGTTTTGATTTCCTCGTGCACCGGCACGCTTTCCACTACCGACCAAACCAGATTCTTGGCCGCCAGTTCCGCTTTGCGCTTTTCGATTTCCTCTACCGACCAGACTTCGCCGTTGGGAATATGGTGCAGGGCGGTCACCACGCCGGTTGCGCCGGCCTGGCGGATATCGTCAAGGGAAACCGGATCGCCTGGTCCGTACCAACGCCATGTTTGTTCCATAGTTCAATCCTCATCATACAGGTAATTAAGCCGCAACCGCCGGCCAGTCAACCGGCGGTTTTTCAGCAAAACAGTCGGCTACTCGTTTATAACAGCGGGGATGGAGGTAAAAAGATAGCCGTCGAACCCCGGGTCCTCGCTGTCGGATAAGGTCAATAAAGTCTGTTTGACGTTTTCCAGATGCTGCCACATCGCCTGCCGGGCCTTTTTCGGGTCCCGCTGCTGTAAAGCCATCAGTATGCCATGATGATCCTCAAGCCACTTCAGGCGGTAATCCTGCCCGACAATATGGGTGTGTAATTTTTGCCACATGGGACTGCTTTGCCGGCGCAGCCACAGGGTATAGACCATCTCCTCCAGCAGGGCGTTTTGCGTGGCGCGGGCAATCAGCAAATGGAATTTTTCATCGCCGTCATAATCGGTCAGGCCCGCTTCCAGCGATTGACGTTCGTGGGCCAGCGCCTGCCGCATCTCGGCGATATCGGATTTATTCACCTGCGTCGCGGCGAAAGCCGCCACCTGGCTTTCCAGCAGCTGGCGCGCCTGCAGCATTTCGAAAGGGCCGACATCATCGCCGAAGGGTTGGTAATCACTCTGCCGGCTGCTGTCTTGTGACGGCAAGCGCAGCACATAGACGCCGGAGCCGCGGCGGACCTCGAGAATATCTTCCACCTCCAGCATTACCAGCGCTTCGCGAATCACCACCCGGCTGACGCCCAACAGCTCGGCGATATCCCGCTCGGGGGGCAATCTGGAACCCACCGCATACTGACCTGATGCCAGCAGTGTTTTCAACTGCGCACCGACCTTTTGATACAACCGTTTCGGTTCCGCCATTGCTTAACTCTTCCTTTGATTGACTGGATCGCGCCGATGCGGCAATTTCTTTCATTTAACCGCTGATAATCTCATAGCGGGCTCGATAGTCGCCCGTAGTCTAAATTGGTTATCCAATTTAGCGGTCATTGCCAGACAGGATGCTGGCTCCGGACAGCAAAGTCAAAAGTTCCGGCTGAATTGGTTGATCAGGTTCACAAATCTAATAAATTAAACAGACCAATATGGTATTTTTACCAAAATTGGTATGATATCTATCGCGGTCACATCATAGGCACCACGGGATCCGACATGATCCTGATGGCTCTCTTTATTGTCCTTTCTTCATGGAGAACACATGGACACCACCATAGCCACCGCCGAACTTCCCGCCGCCATTTCCCAGCCTGCCTACGATCGCGGCATGCTGCGCAGCCGTATCGTCCATCTGGGATTCGGCGCCTTTCACCGGGCCCACCAGGCTTTATTGACCCACAGGGTTTTATCGCTCGAGGGTGGGGATTGGGGCATCTGTGAAATCAATCTGGTGGGCGGCGAGGAGCTGATTAGCGCTTTGCGCCAACAGGACCATCTGTATACGGTGCTGGAAAAGGGCGCCGAAGCGAGTCATGGACATGTTATCGGGTCCGTACATGAATCAATGCATCCCGCTTTCGACGGCATGGAAGCGGTACTGGATAAACTGGCCGAACCCCAGGTGGCCATCGTCTCGCTGACCGTAACCGAAAAGGGCTATTGCATGCTCGCGGGCGGCCGTCATCTTGATTTAAACAATCCCATGATAGCTGCCGATTTAGCCGCGCCGCAAAATCCCTCATCCGCGCCGGGCGTTATCGTTGAGGCGCT
The DNA here is from genome assembly GCF_047324255.1 of Sodalis sp. RH15. NCBI lineage: Bacteria > Pseudomonadati > Pseudomonadota > Gammaproteobacteria > Enterobacterales > Bruguierivoracaceae > Sodalis > Sodalis sp. RH15. The sequence continues at coordinate 3,344,669 of NZ_CP178738.1, read as the reverse complement.
GCGCCGCCGCCGGGAAAGAGGCCTGGGGGCGTTTACCGTGCTGTCGTGCGACAATATTCCGGAAAACGGCCATGTGGTCCGGCATGCGGTGCTTGAACTGGCCCAGGCGCAGGACGCAGGCCTGGCGCAGTGGATAGCATCCTCGGTCACTTTTCCCAATACCATGGTGGATCGTATCGTGCCCGCCGCGACGCAGGATACGCTAAATGATATCGCACGGGTGTTGGGGGTCCGGGATCCCTGCGGTATCGCCTGCGAACCCTTTATCCAATGGGTGGTGGAAGACAATTTCGTCGCCGGACGTCCGGCGTGGGAAAAGGTCGGCGCCGAGCTGGTAAAGGAAGTCTTGCCTTATGAAGAGATGAAGCTGCGGATGCTGAACGGCAGTCACTCGTTCCTGGCCTATTTGGGTTACCTGGCCGGCTACCAATATATTGACGCCGCTATGGGCAGCGATACCTATCGCCGGGCTATCCGCGCGCTGATGATGAATGAACAGGCGCCGACGCTGAGTATCACCGGCGTGGATTTAGCCGCCTATGCGGATCAGTTGGCTGAGCGGTTCACCAACCCGTCGCTGCGCCACCGGACCTGGCAAATCGCCATGGATGGCAGCCAGAAACTGCCGCAGCGCATGCTGGATCCGATTCGCTGGCATTTGCGCCACGGCGGCCGGTTTGATTTCCTGGCGCTTGGCGTGGCGGGGTGGATGCGTTATGTGAGCGGGGAGGATGACCGCGGCCAACCCATCGATATTCGCGATCCGTTGCTCAAAGAGATCCGTTCCGTCTGCGAAACCGGCTCCGACGGAGCTGAACGGGTCAAAGCCTTGTTGTCACTGGGGCATATTTTTGGTACGGACCTGCCGGGAGACAATGATTTTGTCCAGAGCGTGACCCGAGCCTACTTGCTGTTGCAGCAGCAGGGTGCGGAGAAAACCGTTAGCCAACTGGTGCAAGAGGGTATCCGCTAATCCAGGAGCGTTAGCCAAGCCGCGGGCGTCAAACCGGCAAAAAACAGGCAATAATTCCAAAGCGTGGAGAGCGAGGCATATAATGGTCCGGGAACCCGTTATGATAGGAAATGCAGTCTGATCTTCTTAGGGGAAAAGCGCTATGCGGAAAAAGTATTCATCGCTGCAAATGGGTTTTCACTGGGTTATCTTCATTCTGATCGCCACTGCCTACGCCGCCATGGAACTCAGAGGCTTCGCCCCCTATGACAGCGCCCTGCGAAAAGGGATAACGACCTTGCATTATACCGCCGGCGTCAGCGTACTGATCCTGATGGTACTGCGCATCCTGGTGCGTCTTGCCGCTCAAACGCCGGCCATTGTTCCGCAACCGCCGCGCTGGCAGATGATTCTGGCACACCTGGTACACGGCGTGATGTACCTGATGTTTGTCTGCTTGCCGCTGCTCGGGCTGCTGACGCTCTATTTTGGCGGCAGGGAGTGGGTCTTTTTCGGTTATACCATGCCGGTGCGGGATATCCCGGACGCCGATATGCAGTCCCGGTTGCGCGATATCCATGAGCTGATTGCCAACACCGGCTATTTTATTATCGGCCTGCACGCGGCGGCGGCGCTGTTTCATCATTATATAATGCGCGACAACACCCTGGAGCGAATGCTGCCCGGCAAGCCCCGTTAAAAATAAGGTTCCGGCGAAACATTATCAGATTTTTTAATCAATCGATGCACCGCGGGTAATTTGGTTATTGTCCATCGACGTTATTTAGGTGATACAATTATCGCCTTGGATTGAACATAGAGTAACAAAATGAAAGTGTTAACTTTTGGTGAAATGATGCTTCGATTGAAACCGCTCGGCAACAATCGCATCATTCAGTCGGATGTTTTGGAAGCAACCTACGGCGGCGCTGAAGCCAACGTCGCCGTATCTTTAGCCCTTTTAGGCAATGACGCTGCGTATTTGACCAAATTGCCGGGCAATCTGCTGGGAGACACGGCGCTGTCCGCGTTGCGTAAATACGGCGTGGATACCTCGAAAATTCTACGCGGCGGCAGCCGTCTGGGCATTTACTTCTTTGAAAAAGGCGCCAGCGTTCGCTCCAGCAATGTGGTGTACGATCGGGCCGGCAGCGCCTTCGCCGAAGCTGCCCGTAATGAGTTCCAATGGGATGAGCTGCTCAAGGGCGTTGATTATTTTTATTTTTCGGGCATCACCCCGGCCATTTCAGCAGAATTAGAGCAGGTGGTTACCGACGCCTGCATTTATTGCAAGGCGCATAACATACCGGTTGTTTGCGATATGAATTACCGCGGCAAGATGTGGAAGCCTGAAAAAGCCCAGGTGGTCATGTCCAAGCTGATGAATTATGTCAGCATTTGTATCGCCAATGATGAAGATTTTGAAGCGACGCTGGGCATAGAAGCCTTCGACGGCGATATGTCCCGCGGCATTGAGCAAAAAGATTCATTCAAAGCCGGCATGCTTGCCGTCGCCAAAAAGTATCCGGGCTGTAAAATAGTAGCCAGCGTCCTGAGAAACATCCACTCAGTGGAAGAAAGCCAATGGATGGGACTGTTGCTCAAAGATGGCGAGTTTTACGAAACCACCCGCTATAATTTGCACGTCATGGAAGGGGTGGCCGCCGGCGACGCGTTTGGCGCCGGGTTGATGCATGGACTGCTGCATGGGTTTGGCGCACAGGAAAATATTGATTTTGCCATTGCCGCCAGCGTATTAAAATTGACCGTCAGCGGCGATTTAAATCTGGTGCAGGAATCTGAAATACGCTCAGTGATGAAAAAGGGAGGCGGCGCCAGCATGAGCCGGTGAGTTATTGCAAGGATTGACTCTTTAGCACGCGTTTAATGCGAATAGTGAGAAGGGGATACAACCAGGTATCCCCCTGATAAATATCGCATGGACAGATATTGCGATCTCATTAATTGCTCAATATATATACAGATATAGCCATTCATCCCGCATATCGCCTCAGACTGTACTGCTTTTTTTCAATCGCAACTGTCTATAGAAAAGAAGTTGTTTCCCCTGTATTTTGTATTAATACGTTAAGAAACGCGACGCGCATGGTCCGGCCGGCCGGGATGTCCTATACAAGGCATTTGAGTGATGTCGTTATTATGAAAGGAACCGGGGATGTCGGTAAAAGATACGCTGTTGGCGCTGTTGGTGGTGGTCATTTGGGGCGTTAATTTTGTGATTATCAAGATAGGCCTGCACGGCATGCCGCCTTTTTTATTGGGCTGTTTGCGGTTCCTGCTGGTTGCGATTCCGGCCATCTTTTTTATCCCGGCCCCCAAAATCCCCCTAAAATGGCTGGCGTTTTATGCGTTAACCATCAGCTTCCTGCAGTTTGCCTTCCTGTTTGGCGCCATCAATATCGGCATGCCCACCGGCATCGCCTCATTGATTCTTCAATCCCAGGTTTTCTTCACCATTATTCTGGGCACGTTTTTCCTGTCGGAAAAAATCAAGGCGATGCAGATTGTGGGTACGCTCATCGCGGCGGCGGGCATAGGGATACTGGTTGAGGGCGGCATGACCAATACCTTGTCCGCCATTCCGCCGCTCGGGTTGTTATTGACACTCACCGCCGGGCTGTTCTGGGCGTTTGGCAATATCAGCAATAAAATCATTATGACCAACTCGCCCAAGACGCCGATTCTTTCGCTGGTCGTCTGGAGCGCGCTGATTCCGGTTGTTCCCTTTTTATTGTGTTCCTGGCTATTTGAAGGGCCCAAGGCCATCGTTGACAGTCTCGTCAATATTAAAGCGCCCACGATATTTTCACTGATTTATTTGGCTTTTATTTCCACCATTATCGGCTACGGCTTATGGGGTAAGCTATTGTCCCGCCATGAAACCTGGCGCGTGACGCCGTTTGCGCTGCTTGTGCCGGTTGTGGGACTCACCAGCGCCGCGTTGATTTTGGGTGAAATGCTCAATGGCCTGCAATTTATCGGCGTTGCCGTCATTATGCTGGGGCTGCTGATTAATGTTTTCGGCCCCCGCTTGATGAACCGAAAAGCGGCGCATCAGATTTAATATCCTGACACTTCTGTATAGAATGGTATCAATTGGTTGTTTATTGCATCACATGATTTTTTGCTATATTGGCAGGTGATAAAAAACCGCTTAAACATTATTGATGCTCTTTGGTAGATATTTAAATTCATATTTCTATAGCATCCATTATGCAAAGTTGATTTGTTATTAATCCCTTTATAAAATAGGGGGTTTACGGTAACAAAAAAATGAGTTTCAGTAAAAGCATTGCTCTTATGGTATATGGCTTTTGATCGAAATGTTTTGATACCATTATCGGCTGTTTAACATACATACTGTCCTGGTAAATCGCGCCGGCGGATTGCGTGAGCATCCTTCCGGCTAACAGCAGAATTCTCTTAGTTCCCCCTTTGATGCATTCATCTCAATATGGATTTCTGTTATATTGACGTCCAGATCACTAAATACCTTATAGGACGATACCGCTCAATGATTAACCGATTCGCCCTGGCCGCTATTGCGGCTGCCTTTGCGCTGACAGGCTGTGCAAATCAAGCGGCCAATAAATCCGCTTCTGATTTTTCCGCCGGTGAAACCCTGGTCACTATTACTGATGTCCCCACAACGGCCTCCGATGGCTCGACCGTATACGTCACCGTTGACGGTAACGACGCAGCGGCACTGATAGGTGGAGAAAGCGTATCGCTGCATGTACCTGCAGGCAAGCATCAGATCGGCGGCTATGCCCGGTCGCTGGTCGGCCATGTCACCATCCCTTCGGTTCAGGTCACTACCACACCCGACAGCGAGAAGCATGTCGTTTATACGTTAGTGAACGGTAAACCGGTATTTGCCGAACGGGATGACGCCGCGAAATCAAAGAAGAAGACAGCTGCGGCAACACCTGCACCCACCACGACACCTGCACCCACCGCAACGCCGGCAGCCACCACGACACCGGCAACCACCACGACACCGGCGGCCACCACAACACCGGCAACCACCACAACGCCAGCAACCACTACAACGCCAGCAACCACCACGACACCGGCGGCCACCACGACACCGGCGGCCACCACGACACCGGCGGCCTCCACAACACCGGCGGCCACCACAACGCCGGCGGCCACCACGACACCGGCGGCCACCACGACACCGGCAACCACCACGACACCGGCAACCACCACGACACCGGCAACCACCACGACACCGGCGTCCACCACGACACCGGCGTCCACCACGACACCGGCGGCCACCACGACGCCGGCGGCCACCACGACACCGGCAACCACCACGACGCCGGCAACCACCACGACGCCGGCATCACAGTGATAAAAGATTGCCGCCAGGTCTCTTTTCCATTGTCATGATCTTCTGCGGCGCATCCCCGGTATGCGCCGCTGTCAAATATTGTCGCGAAGGTATCAAAACCCGATTACTCACCAGGGTACGGTTTTTCCAAGATAATCAAGATAATGCAACCCGGAGCGCCCCTCGTGCGCCTCGATGGTGCCTATGAGTGCCGGAATGCTTTCTTGTATGCTCAAACGTGCTTCCGGTCCCCCCATGTCCGTACGTACCCAGCCGGGTGCCATAAGCAGCAATGTCCGGGAATCTCCGCTGTGCCGCGCGGCAAAGCTGCGCATAAACATGTTCAGCGCTGCTTTGCTGCCCCGATACACCTCGTAATTACCGTTTGTATTATTGGTGATGCTACCTTGTCCTGAAGACATCACGCCAATGGTCCCGGTGGGCGCAACAAGATCCTGCAACGTCTCGATCGCCCGCATCGGGCTCAGAGAGTTCGTTACCATCACCCTGATAAACTCATCGGTGGAGACGTCCGCTATGGTTTCGCCATCGTTATTTTTGACGCCGGCGTTCACAAACAGCAGATCAAAACGGCGATGTGCCAGTCGTGCGTGTAATTCATTGACCTGGCGGGGGTCCGTAATATCCACCGTCTCAACTTCCAGCAGGCTGGAAAACTGTTCAGCAATCTGGTTAAGCCGGTCTTTCGAAGAATCACGCCCGGTTGCGACCACCTGCCAGCCGCGCTGCAGATACTCCAAAGCCATAGCAAAACCCAGGCCACGGGATGCGCCGATGAGAAGAGCCGTCTTCTGCGTAGAATGTGTTGTCATCAATCATTTCCTCATGGTTTGCGCCTGGTGGCGATGACTCCGGAATCAAGGCCATCTTTGGCTGGTGATTTCATCGGATTTTATCATGCTTAATACCAGGCGGAAGGCGCAGCATCTGCACTGATAACATGCATCAGACGCCTTTCATCCTTTTTCAGGCCAGGATACAATGCGGTATGACTGAACCAGACCTCAATTTACTCATTGCCCTTGATGTGCTTCTTGCCGAGGGAAGCGTGGCCGGCGCAGCGCGCCGTCTTGGATTAAGCGCCTCGGCAATGAGCCGAACCCTCGGCCGTCTTCGCACCGTAGCCGGGGATCCGTTACTGGTCAGGGCAGGGCGTCACATGGTGTTAACGCCTCATGCCGAAGCGCTACGCGAACGCGCTCAGCATGCGGTGGCGGAGGCTCGCGCCATACTGAGCCCCTCCACGGCAGAACTGGATTTACCAACGCTTGCGCGAACCTTTACCCTGCGTACCAACGAGGGTTTTGTGGAGGTTTTCGGCCCTTTGCTTATCACCCAGGCGGCGTTAATAGCGCCTTCGGTGCGTCTGCGTTTTGCGCCAAAGCCAGAGAAAACTTCATTGCCTTTACGCGACGGACTGGTTGATCTTGAGATAGGCGTCTTGGGGGAAATGGGGCCGGAAATACGTTTACAAATGCTGTTCAAGGACCGGTTCGTGGGAATTGTAAGAAAGGGCCATCCGTTGACACTGCTGCCTGAGGTGACAGCCGGGCAATATGTTTCTTTCGGGCATGTTGTCGCTTCCCGCCGCGGACGGATAAGCGGACCGGTAGATGAGGCACTGGCCGAATTAGGGTTGGAACGGAAGATTGCTGCCGTGGTGCCGAGCTTTTCCGCCGCGCTGGCTGTGGCCATGGCGTCAGATTTAGTTGCGCTTGTGCCGAAATCTTTCCTTAAATATCAATATATTGACAATGATGGCGTAGCTTCCGGCACGCTCTATGCCTTCGAGCTTCCTGTGAAAACCAAAGGGATTACGGTATCGCAGATGTGGCATCCGCGTTCAGAAGTTGATCCGGCTCATCGCTGGCTCCGGCAGTTGGTGCTAAGCGTTTGTCGCCAGCGGGCGCCGGAGCTGCATAACGGTTCTGCTTTAAAGACTGAGGTGCGCTGAATTCAGGCCCGCTGTGAACGAAAAGAAACAGAGTGGAAAAAATCAATTTAACGGTGCGCTACGTGAAATCTGCAAGGAAATGGTAGCCAGTTAGTTTCAGATTTCAAGTATCGTCATCATAAGAGGAGGGTGTTTAGACTGATTCGCCCGGGCTTTTATCAGTTCTTTAAACCATGGATTCAATTTAACATAATATACATTATACGCACCAATAAAGCAGAGGCAAAATTGTTATGCTGCTTTTAAGCTGGTTCAAGGTCACCGGATATGACCGCGGGCAGACATCTGGATCCCACATGTCCGCCGCTAGCCCCGTATACATCAGCCACGTCATTGCAGCGACTGGCGCGGCGAACCAAGGCGCTGACATTCCATTTAGTTGTTTTTTAGTTGTTTGTTCCTGGCTGATCGCCATGCTCCTCCAACTGCTGCACGTCAACAAATACGCCGCCAGGGTCGTATTCCAGCCGGAGCCTTTGCAGTTGCTCCCAGTTCTCAGCGGCGAAGCACCTGCTGGTCTCGCTGGCCCTGGTCTCAAGATCGTACTCATTGATATAACTGCTGCGGGCAATCTCCTGAAGCTCGTCATACATCCGTTTTAACCAATTTCGATTCATACTGTCATCTTTCGCATCGTTCCATTGGGCATAGGTCGTTACAAAAAACTTGCCGTATGCCGAAAATGCTGCTTGCGGATAGGTGGTCACACCCCGCCAGAGAATCACTGCAAGGGTACGCTGGGAAGGCGCGTCTGAAAAATACCGGGATAGGATGGAAACCAATTCCTGCGTGTTATCTGTAAGGATATTGTCGGCACAAAACCTTTTTGATGCCACCATGTTGTTGAACTGCTCGTAAATGGCCTCGAAGTTTGAGGGCTGATCGATGGCCAAAGCTGTAAGTGGCAGCTCCAGGCTGGTTTCAAAAGATTCGCGTAGCGCTTGCGCTTGTTGTGGGCTATCGGCAAACGCCAAGATATTTAGCAGCGCTGCTGGTGTGCCACCCGATGTCGGGGGGCTGACAGACACCATTGCCTGAAGATTTGTAGGAGGAGATGCGTCTTCAAACCGCGCCAATAAATCGTGCAAATGCGTGAAAGGTAGCGTGTATAAGCTGTTGGTTATTACCCGAGGCAGTGAGTAGCAGCTGAGGTAAAAACGGGTCACAACAAAAAACGAACAGGGTCCAGCGCCACGGGCGGCCCAGAACAAGTCTGGCTCCTGGGTTTCGGAAACATGCCGTAGACGACCGTCCGCGGTGACAATGTCCAGGGCTTGTACGTTGAATACGCTCATCCCTCCCCATTGGCTACAGTTGATTCCGAGCCCTCCCCCCAACAGGAATCCGCTGATACCCACATCTTTTACATGCCCTGTGGGAAAAGCCAAACCGTGCAAAGCCAGTGCATGACTCAATTGACCGCTACTGACCCCAGGTTCAACGATGGCGCGCTTGCGCCGGCTATCGATATCAAGTCCCTTCAAGCCGGAAATGTCCAACATCAGCGTATCAAAGCGAAGAAAACAACCGGAATAGTTGTGCCCACTGCCACGTACGCTCACTTCCATGCCTCGCTCCTGGGCAAATACAATCGCGCGAATCACATCGGCCTCAGTCGCGGCGCGTACTATTACCGCAGGTCTACGTGTTGGACCTCGACTTTTCCAGGCACTGGTGAGATACCACTCATCAAAGGCGGGATGCGAAGCAAGACGAACCTCGCCATCCAGTTGCGAAGCCAGCTTCAGTCGAGACAGAGAAGTCTGCGTAGCGGCGGATATTCCCGGATCCTGACTGATGATGGAATAGAGTCGTTTCGGTTTAAACCCCAAGTGAGTCTTGATGCGGGAATTCAAGCGGCCGCACTCGATAAGATTAATTCCTCTTTCGAATGCATAGCGATACACGGCAGATGCGGCCAGGGTGTAAGGGCTGAAATCGGAACTCTCATAATCCATGCCTGCCGACCAGATATGGAGAGCGCCATCTTCCTCGAAGCAGATAAAGCCGCTGACAATTTGCCCGTTCTGTTCTACGACGCTAAGGCGAACCAGATCGCCGCAAAGACGGCAAAAACCGGCCAATTGTGATTCTGGCCAATAATGGGGCGTTCCAAGCCGTTTGGCGGTCGGATAACACAACAGGGCCAGTTTCTCAATTTCATTATCAAAGGGAGGAGCAAGTATTCGAACTCTCGCATCGCTGCGGTTAAAGATACGAAGCTGGCGTACCATTTCGTAACGCCCGTATTTGGGCAAAGACTGCATAAAACTGTCAAAATCCGGAAAAGCATCCAGTTCGATTGAAAATTTATCCACCATGTAGTTTATATCTAGCCCATAACGTTGAGCCTCACGCAAGAGCACACCATCCTGTACATTGAGAAAACAGAAATAACGCGCCTGCTCAGCCTGTGCGATACCCGTAAGAGCATCGAATATTTGGGCATACAGAATAGGGGCATCGCCCAACATCGGTATTGTGGTGTCCGTACAATGTATAAAATGACTAAACAGTCCGCGCTCTTCAGATTCTATCGAGAGCTTAGCGGAGGAAACCAATAACCCTAACGGATCAACGGACCGAAATTCTTGAAGATAAATCGGGACCAGAGCAACCAGCCTTCCCTCGTCCCGCGCAAGCAAATAGAAGATTTTAATGACGTTTAACAAGGGTGACTGCTCAGCCGCGATAAGAAATCGCAGATCGTAAAATATGGGCGCCTTGCTTTGAAGAAAAAACGCGCGATACTCAGCCGGATCTAGGTCTTTAGCACTATTGAGAATATCAAGGGTGGTCGTCATTAAATCCTCCATAGTTTATCGGATTGGCAGATAATTTGACTGAATGGCATAACCGTAACGACTTTGTACTCAAGTTGACTAAAATAGGCTGGCAGATAATTCGGTGGATTGGATATATTTTGTAGCATACATCTTTCATGTGGATCTTGATCAGCATCTCATCATCACCAATTCTAAAAAATTGGAACATCCCCCTTCTTCAATCTCTTTTTACAGTTATAATATTTTTTCTTTAATATGTTGAAGCGTACTGATATAAATAGATTATCTGACGACAAGACGCCGTATTTTCCGCGACGATATGAGAGCCTGATATAATTCTGTTTTGCAAAATCGCCGCATTCCTTATAGAAAAAATATTAATCAGGTTAAAAACCTGAATATACCGATTTATGAAATAAAATAAACCCGCGCTCAGGCAGGTTTATACGATTCGTCTGCAATGGCGATAAAGGCTTGATTTAAAGACGGAGCGTTCCGTCAATCAACGTGCGCACCTCGCCGCCTATCCAGACCTCGTCATCAACGAAGCGTACCGAAATCCGTCCGTCACGCTCTAATGCGGTACCCTGTCGGGCAAGATATTTTACCGCTGTGTTGCCGCCATCGGGAAAACCGGCGCTTTTCAGGATGCGCGCCAAACAGGCATTGGCGCTGCCGGTAACCGGATCTTCCACCAGGGTATGATGCTCAACCATAAAAGCCCGAACCTCATAATCCGCCGGACCGTTCGCCTCATGCAAACCATACACCGCGACGCCATTCACATTGAGTACTGACTGTAACAATTCAATTGCCGCCAAATCCGCGGCGATATCCAGACAGGATTGTGCATCGGCCATGCGCACCATCAGCCAGCTTACTCCCATGTCGGCGATCGTCGGCACGCCGCCGGGAAGGATCGTACCGCCCGGCAAGGCTTTTTTTAGCAGCGCCTGTTGCTCGTCAGATATTGGCTGGAGTGTAACGGGCGGTGCGGCGAATGCCAGTCCGTCATCGCCTTGCAATTTTACCCGCACCAGTCCGACCCCGCACTCCTGCAATAAAAATCCAGGCCGTTTGGGTTTCAAGCCCGCTTCCAGCAAAGCATGGGCCGTGCCCAGGGTCGGATGCCCGGCAAAGGGCAACTCTTTATCGGTGGTAAAGATTCTCACCCGGTAATCCGCCGCGGGATCCACGGGCTTAAGCACAAAGGCGGTTTCGGAAAGATTGGTCCAGCGCGCAATAGACGACATCTCGGCGTCGGTCAACCCTTCCCCATCCAGGATCACCGCCAGAGGGTTACCCTTTAACGGTTTGGCGCTAAATACGTCGACTTGTTTAAATTTCCGCGGTTTTTGGGTGCGAATTTCCAATTTTTTCTTCCTAAATAGAGCTTAAATTATGTTTATGCTTTTTTTTTTACTGAGCCTGAGCTCACTTTCCTTTACAATGATTGTCCTTGCCATCCTCAGGTAAATATTTATGCCTATTCCAAAGCTGACGCAGCAAGACATGACGGAAAGCGAGCAACGCCAACTGAAGACTTTACTTGATAAGGCCCGTATAGCACAGGGTCGTCCGCTGACAAACTCTGAAACGAATCATATCAAGGATGATTATATCGACAAACTCATGGCGGAACGGGAAACGATCGCCAAAAAGGCCAGGGCCGAACATAAAAAGAAAAAACTTAAGCCTGATATCTCAGCAACGTATGAATGGACTTCCAATATGCATACTCGTGGTCGCCGCTGAATTTCTCGGTACGGATATGTCTTGAAAAGCAGGCCAACGCCCCGGGGCGCTGGCCTAAGGTGAGAAATGATTTAACTCGTTTCATTGCGGACGATTCTTTTAGTCGTCTTTCAAACCGCGATAATTAAGCATCGGTTCGATAGCGGGAATTTTTCCACGCCAGTTCACATAGAGCTGTTCCAAATCCTGGCTATTGCCTCGGGATAAAATCCTATGGCGAAAATCCCGGCCATTTTCCTCCGTCAGCCCTCCCCGCTCCTTAAACGCGTCGAATGCATCATCCGCCAGCATTTGTGTCCACAAGTAGGCGTAATATCCTGCGGCATAGCCGCCGCCCCAAATATGCTGAAAATAGCTGGAACGATAGCGCGGCGGCACATAAGGCAAATTAACGTTATCCCGATCCAGCGAGGCGGCTTCAAAGGCGGCAACATCCATATCCGGCCGGGTTTCTTCCAGAGTATGCCAATGCATATCCAGCAGAGCGGCCGCCAAAAGTTCAGTCATGTCATAGCCCTTATTGAATCGAGACGCTTTTTCAATCTTTTTCACCAGGACATCGGGCATGGATTCTCCGGTTTGATAATGCCGGGCGTAATGGGCAAAGATGCTCGGTTCATCGGACCAGTGTTCATTGAACTGAGAGGGAAATTCCACGAAGTCCCGTGGCGTGGCGGTGCCTGACAGACTGGGGAACTCCTGGTCAGCGAACAGACCGTGCAGGGTATGGCCGAATTCATGGAACAGGGTAACGACATCATCCCAGGACAATAGCGCCGGCTCGCCGTCCGCGGGTTTACTGAAATTAGCCACGTTGTAGATAACCGGTCGGGTGCCGAGCCGGGTGGACTGATCGGCAAAATTGCCCATCCATGCCCCGCCGCCTTTGTTATCGCGCTGAAAATAATCAGTATAAAACAATGCCAGCGGGGAGCCGTCTAGATTAAGGATCTCATAGACCTTGACATCCGGATGGTAAACCGGAATATCGGCGCGTGGCGTAAAACTGATACCGTACAACAGGCTTGCGGCGTGGAATACGCCCTGTTCCAGCACCTGGTTAAGCGGGAAATAGGGTTTTATTTCGGCATCATTGAGATCGTATTTATTTTTACGTACCCGATCGGCATAAAATTGCCAATCCCAGGCGGCCAGCTCAAAACAGTCCCCCTGCCCGTCGATTAAAGCCTGAATATCAGCCGCCTCCCGGCGAGCCCTTGCCGTGGCTGCCGGGACAATCTTGCGCATAAAGTCCAGCGCCGCCGCCGGCGTTTTGGCCATTTGATCTTGGAGCGCCCAGCTGGCGTAATCGGCAAACCCCAGCAGTCTGGCCTGCTCAGCCCGTATTTGGGCCAGCCTGAGGATGATGCGCCGCGTATCATGCTCATCGCCTTTTTCCGCCCGGCTGATGGACGCTTTAAAAAGCGCCTCTCGGGTATCGCGACGGCTTAATGACTGCAACAATGGCTGCTGTGTGGTGTTTTGTAATACGAGCAGCCATTGATTTTGCAAACCGTGTTCATCGGCCGCGCGCCGCGCGGCGGCAAGCTCGGCGGCGGTCAACCCTTCAAGCATTGCCGGGTCCGTTATCGCCAGCGCGCCTTGACCGGCGGCGTCCAGCAACAGATGGGTAAAGCGAGTGCTTAATGTCGCCGCTTCCTGATTGAGCAGCGACAGCTGCTGTTTGTCCGCGGGGGACAATTGCGCGCCTGACAGCAGGAAATTTTGGTAGGTGATGTCGATAAGCCGCCGGGATTCCGCGGAGAGGGACAGCTCGTTGCGGCCCTCATATACCGTCTGCAAACGGTTGAATAATGCGCTGTTAAGCTTGATGGCATCGTTCATGGCCGCCAGTTTAGGCGATTGATGTTCATCAATCCCCCGCAGCGTGTCGCTGGTATTGGCGGAGGACATCGCCCCGAAGATACTCATTACCCGCTTTAGTAGTAATCCGGACTGTTCCAGCGCGGCATAGGTATTTTCAAAAGTGGGGGGCGCAACCTGATTTGCTATTGCATCGACTTCAGCCAGATAGGCCCGGATCCCCTCTTCTATTGCCGGATTATAATCCTCTTCCGAGATCAGATTAAACGGCGGCGCTTGATATGGCAGGGTGCTGGCCTGAAAAAACGGGTTCTGGTAGCGCGGTTGTTGCGTCATGCTCGGCTCCTGCACGTATAAAGGGTTACCGCGCCGTATCACCATTATCGGCATGGCGACAAGCGCGGTATTTACGTCAGTTTACCCCAAGCATATCGGGCATGGATAGGCCGATGGCGCTTATGCCCTCTTAGGCGTTTTCCAGGGATGCCATATCAATAACGAACCGATAGCGAACATCGCTTTTCACGACCCGTTCGTAGGCGTGATTGATTTGCTGGACGCCAATCATCTCGATATCGGAGACAATGTCATGTGCACCGCAGAAATCCAGCATCTCCTGGGTTTCCTTGATGGAGCCGATGCCTGATCCCGCCAGGCTGCGCCGTCCATGAATCAACGCACCGGCCGCCAGGGGAACCTTATTCTCCGGAATGCCCACCAGTACCATCGAGCCGTCGATTTTCAACAGGGAAAGATAGGCTCCCCAGTCAATTTCCGCCGCTACCGTGCAGACAATAAGGTCGAAAGTATTTTTCAGCTTTTCGAAGGTGGCCGGATCCTGTGTGGCGTAATAATGATCGGCGCCCAGGCGCAGACCGTCCTCTTTTTTCGATAGGCTCTGGCTGAGTACGGTGATTTCGGCGCCCATGGCGTGACCAATTTTGACCCCCATATGGCCCAGGCCGCCGAGACCGACAATCGCCACTTTTTTACCGGGCCCGGCCTGCCAGTGCCGCAGCGGAGAATAGAGCGTTATGCCGGCGCAAAGCAACGGCGCGGCGGCATCCAGCGGCAGGTTGTCGGGAATGGAAAGGACATAGCCCTCCTTTACCACGATATGATCGGAATAACCGCCCATGGTGGGAGTTTTGCCGTCGCGCTCCAGGCTGTTATAGGTTAACACCAGCCCTTCGCGGTACTGTTCCAGATCCACATCCCGTTCGGCGGAATGGGTACAGGAGTCGACAAAACAGCCGACCCCGACGCGATCGCCGATATTGAATTTTGTTACGGCGTCACCCTTGGCCACCACTTCCCCGACGATTTCATGCCCCGGCACCATGGGGAAAATCGCGCCGCCCCACTCATCCCTGGCCTGGTGGATATCGGAATGACAAATACCGCAATAGGCGATTTTTATCACCACATCATCTTTGTTCGGGGCGCGGCGTTCAAAATAGTAGGGTGTCAGAGGGGCTTTGGCAGCCAGCGCGGCATAACCTTTTGCTTTAGACATACAGCGAACTCCCGATTGGTTGGTTGTAAAGTTGACGGCACAGCTCCGTCACTCTGTCTAACAGGCCTTCCACTTTGCCTGACAACGGCGGCGCCAGGGTAGACTGATATTGTTTCATCATTGCCTGATCCTGCAAAATCGCCGATAGAGCTGAAAAACAGCACATATTATCTATATTAAAACTCTAGGTTAATGGCGGATAAACAATAAATCCGTTTCAGCTGATTTTTAATGTGTTCTGGTTAAAATACGCCGGTATAACGATATATTTAGATATATGAACTAATAATTTAATTATACATAATGTTCACTTTCTTGATTATTTCATTTTTTGCAACAGGCCAACATGAAAAAAATAAATAAAGCCCTGATGGGCATGCTTACCTTTATGGGAAGTATGATGCCTCTGTATGGCGATGATACGGTCCCCTCGGGAGTAAAAACGATAAAGTCATCCAATAAAGCGCCCCCGGGAGGGAAAACTTCGGCGGATGTCATTTCAAATCAGCGTTTTCAGGGAAAAAACGCGCAAAAGACAAATAATAAAACCCACGGCGGCGATGGATTGCTAATCAAACCCTTATTAGGCCATGCCTCGCTGAAAAGCGTCATCTCGGCGGGTGGCGCCGGTAATAGCGGCGGCCATGGCGTCGCCGCCTATGGGGGGGTAAAAAAGCTGAATATGGACGGCAGCACCATAACCGGCGGCGCGGTTAAAAAAGTAAAGACTCTCTTGCCGGAAGACTTAAAAAGCCCTGTTTTTGTCGGCGGGGCCGGAATATTTTGTCAAGCCCCGCCCCTCCAGGCCGTTGATATCACGATTAATAACAGTACGATTACCGGCGGCGCGGCATCCGGAGCCGGTAATCTTCTTGACTCAGTCGGCAATGGCCTTGCGGTGATGGGAAGATCTGATATTTTGCTCAACAACGCCGCTGTCCTCAGCGGTAACAATGGCCGTGGAGGGGACGCCGTTAACGCTGGCGGTGGTTCTGTCACTGTGGTTAAAAGCCTGGTTAAAAGCCATGGCGCCGCGGGTATCGGGGTAACTGGCCCCACTCTTATCCGCGTGGATAATACCAGTAAAATTGATGGGGGCAAGAATGGCGGCATCGGTATTTACACCCGTCACGGCAGCAGCGTGGAATTAAGCGGAACGGTAAAAGGAGGACGTTATGCCGTTTTGTTCAGTGGAGATAATAATACCTTGACGTTACGTAATGGTTTTAATCTACAGGGTAAGATCGCAGCGGACGGAATAAACAATCGGCTGAATTTAATGAGCGCTAATCAAGATGAAAATAGCTTTGACCTAAGCATTATCGATATAGCCAATAATCGGCAGGGATTTTCCGCGCTTGATAAAATGGGCGAGGGAAACTGGACGCTGAATAATAATAATGTTGCCGCCGGCGGTCTGGAACAGGTTGCCGTAAAACACGGGAGCTTGACCCTGGCCAAAACGGCGATATTATCCGCCGGTGAAGTGTACAATGGCCCGGCTGCTTTTTTAGGCGGCAGCGGGACCATCAGAGGCAACGTGAAAAATGCCGGGACGCTTTATATGGGTAAAATGCAGCCTCTCGCCCCTTTTCAGTCCCTGATTATCGAGGGCGATTATCACGGCGAGCAGGACTCCCTTATCCGCTTCAATACTCGGCTGGAGGGGGACGATTCCCTGACCGACCGGCTGGTCGTCCGAGGTAAAATTACCGGCCATAGCCTGGTGCAAATCAATAATTTTGGCGGCGCCGGCGCCAGGACGAATAAAGGCATTCTCATCATCGAGGCGCAGCCGGGTAATAACCCGCCGCCGGCGGACACCTTCAGCCTGAGTCACCGGGTTGTGGCGGGTGCATATGATTATTTTCTTAAACAGGAAGGCAATCGTTGGCTGCTCAGCACCGATTTGCCGGGACAATCCGTCTCCCCTCCCGTTGGAACGACAACATCCGCATCCGAACAAACGCAAGGGAACCTGCCTCCGCCCAAACCCCCGCGTAGTTTTTCCCATAAGGCGCCGGAAGAGGACCTGGAAGCGCAAAAATCCCCGCCTCCGCCAAAACCCCCGCGTACCTTTAATCAGTTAGATGAATCGGCGACGGCTGAAACGAATCAAGTTCTTGTTACTGCATTCACACGCCATGACCAGGGCATTACCGCAGCGGATACCTTAGCTGAAACGAAACACCCGGATGTTGCCTGTTTAACAATGGATGAGGTTCCTTTCACGTGGATGGCGCCAGAGGCTGAAACGGACATAACGGCGGTAAAGCCGATGGCAAGAGAGATTGACCCGCCGGCAACGGCTGATGAAAGTGATTACCACCCTCTTCCCGTCGTGTCGGTAATGGCCGGGCAAGCGCCGCTGCGGCCGGAACCGGGCATTTATGCCGCCAATCTGGCCGCGGCAAATACGCTTTTTATCACCGGCATGCACGACCGTATAGGCGAACCCGCCTACCCCGGCGCCTTGGCTTCCCTCGAGGAATCGGTTTATCCCGGCCTATGGATAAGGATGGTCGGCGGACGCAATAAGGCATCCATGGCGAACGGACAGATAGCGACGCGAACGGATAGTCAGCTGGTCCAGCTTGGCGGAGAAATTCTGCATATCGGCGGCAACGGGTCCCAAGGCACGCATATAGGGCTGATGGCCGGTGGCGGACAAAGCCGCAGCCGGAGCCGCGCCGCCGTTACCGGTTATCAGGCAGCCGGGGGAATCGAAGGTTACGCCGTGGGCCTTTACGGTACCTGGCATCAAAACGATTGCGGGCAGAAAGGGCCGTACCTGGACGTCTCGCTGAACTATGGCTGGTTCAATAACCGGGTCAAAGGCGAATCGCTGGCGGAGGAGCGCTACCGCTCCAAGGGCCTGGCAGGAAGCGTTGAAGCCGGTTATCACAGGAAATTCCATGAAGGCTCGCAGGTTAATGCCTATCTGCAGCCCCGGTTGCAATTGACCTGGATGGGTGTGCGGGCCGCGCATACTGAAATAAACGGTGACAGGTTTGTCCTGCTTGGCAGCGGTAACATACAGTCCCGTTTAGGCAACCGAGTCTACATTGAGAAGCATGTCCAGGGACTCAATGGCCGCCAGCATATATTTAAACCCTATATTGAAACCAGCTGGGTCCATAATACCCGTGCATTTGGCGTGTCGATAAACGGCGATCGGTTGCGGCAGGAAGGCGGAAGAAACCTCGCCGAGGTGAAAATCGGCCATGAAGGACAAGCGAACCGCCGCGTTGCCGTTTGGGGTAGCCTGGGGTACCAGGCCGGGACCGGCGGTTTCAGTAATACCGTCGGCACCTTGGGTATTAAAGCCCGCTTTTAACCGTACTGTCCCGGCAATAGGCGGGCTGACCCTCGATCCAGGTTTGATAGATATTGCGATCGTCGCCGAGCATCATCAGCGCGAACATCCGTTCGGCAAAATCGGTGCTTTTTTGCTGCCGCAGCCGTTGCAGCGGGGTCGCGGCCGGATCAAGCACCACAAAATCCGCCTCTTTGCCGGGCATGAAATTACCCAATACGCCATCCAGGGCAAGCGCCTGCGCCGCCCCCAGCGTGGCGTGATAAAACGCCTCGTACACCGACAGGCAATAGCCCTGCAGCTGGCCGACCTTATAGGCTTCCGCCAGGGTTTGTAACAGATTAAAGGTGGTGCCGGCGCCGACATCCGTGCCGATGCCCAGCGGGATGTGGTGATCCCAGCATTTTTGCAGATTGAATAATCCGCTGCCGAGAAAAAGATTCGAGGTGGGGCAAAAAGCGATGGAGGAGTGGGAGCGTTCCAAGGTACGCCACTCTTCGGCGTCCAGATGCAGACAGTGGGCGAAAACGCTTTTGCGGCCGGTCAGGCCATAGTGGTGATACACGTCCAGATAACCGGCATGGTCGGGAAACAAGGATTTTACCCAGGCGATTTCATGGCGGTTTTCACTGAGGTGCGTTTGCAAATACAGGTCCGGGAATTCCCGGCGCAATCCGCCGACCATGGCCAGCAGATCCGGCGATGACGTAGGGGCGAACCGGGGCGTTAACGCATAGCTTAAACGTCCTTTATGATGCCAGCGGTTAATGAGGGCGCGTGTTTCCGCTTCGCTGTGTTCCGGGGTTTCCAGCAATTCCGGCGGCGCATTGCGATCCATCATGACCTTTCCGGCGATAATGCGCATATTGCGTTCCAATGCGGCGGCAAACAATGAATCGACGGATTGGGCATGTACGGTGCCGAAAATCATCGCGGTGGTGGTGCCGTTGCGCAGCAACTGGTCGAGAAAAAACGACGCCATTTCCCCCGCGTGTTCCGGACAGTGGTACTGCTCCTCGGCGGGAAAAGTATAGGTGTTCAGCCATTCCAGCAGTTGGTTGCCGTACGATCCGATGATTTCCGTCTGGGGATAATGCAGGTGGCTGTCGATAAAGCCCGGCACGATGATTTTCCCTGGGAAATGGCATATCTCCATACCAGGGGAAATATCCGGCGCGGCAGTGGACCAGGGGCGTAAAGAAAGGATTCTGCCCTGCTCCATCAGCAGCAGGCCGTCATCCATAATCCGTGCGGATTGCGCCAGCTCACCGGCATGGGAAACCGGTTGGGTAAAGTCAAAAAAGCGGCCGCGGACGGCTTTGATATCACTCATGGCATCGGCCTTTATCATTTGCAGCATTATGCTCTTGGTAAACATGGCAAATTCCATGCCATTGTCGCTACAGCGGAATTCATGATAAAGAATCTAATTATCAGTGTATTACCACCAAATGTATGGCAAGTTGCGGATAAACAGAAACTGCCGGCCTTGAATTGATGCTAAGCAAACGGTTGCTTTTTGTTGTAATCCATTCCTCGCGTTCATTTCATTTTCATTGTACTTTGTATGACGATTCATATTTCTAAAGCGCTGCATAATTAGGCAATAATCAGCCACTATATAGCTTGGCTATGTTAACAAAACGCACGATGATAAAACCCGCGCACTAAAATGACGCATTGCGATATCAATCAGCCCTTAAAGTACCCTTGCTAGGAGAATTCATATGGAATATCGTCAACTTGGCCGTTCCGGCCTGAAAGTATCGGTATTGAGTCTCGGCACCATGACCTTCGGCGGTAAAGGCAAATTTGCCAAAGTCGGCGATACCGGCGTGGCTGAAGCCCGCCGCCAGCTCGCCCTGTGTGTCGAGGCGGGTATAAATCTGTTCGACACCGCCGATGTTTATTCCCAGGGAGTATCGGAAGAGATCCTGGGCGAGGTCCTGAAGGAAAAACGCACCAGTGTTCTGGTTGCTTCCAAGGCCCGTTTCCCTATGGGCACCGGTCCGAACGATCGCGGTTCGTCCCGCCATCATCTGATTCGCGCCTGTGAAGCCAGCCTTAAGAGGCTGAAGACCGATTATATCGATTTGTATCAATTGCATGAATGGGATGGGGTGACGCCCCTGGAAGAAACCCTTTATGCCCTGGAGCATTTGGTGGACAGCGGCAAGGTGCGTTACGTGGGCGTATCGAACTTTTCCGGCTGGCATTTGATGAAAACCCTGGGCGTGTCGGAACGGCTGAAGCTGATTCGGCCGGTCAGCCAGCAGATCCACTATTCCCTGCAATCCCGTGAAGCCGAATATGAACTGCTGCCCATTACGCAGGATCAGGGTTTGGGCGTACTGGTATGGAGTCCGCTGGCCGGCGGCCTGTTATCGGGGAAATACCGCCGCGATCGCCAGCCGGAAGGCAGCACCCGCCATCTGGAGGAGTGGAATGAGCCGCCGATTTACAATCAGGACGCGCTGTATGACATCATCGACGTTTTGGTGGATATCGCCGATGCCAGGGGTGTTTCAGCGGCGCAGGTAGCCCTGGCCTGGCTGATTAGCCGTCCTTCGGTGACCTCGGTCATTATCGGCGCGCGTACCGAAGATCAGCTGAAGGATAATCTGCTGGCGGCGGATTTGGTCCTTAACAGCGATGAAATCAATCGCCTCTCCGATGTCAGCCGCCCGCCGTTGATCTATCCTTATTGGCATCAGGCGCAAACCGCTTCCGACAGATTATCGGCGGCGGATCTCTCTTTGATTGCGCCTTATTTACGCAAGCCGTAGTCCGCAAAGCATTGCGAGCCGATTTAAAACGAGTCGCTTTACCGTACGTTACGAGGAACCGCTAGATGATTATTTTCGTTACCGGCGCAACCGCTGGGTTTGGTGAAACCATCACCCGTCGGTTTATTCAGCAGGGCCATAAGGTTATCGCTACCGGCCGCCGTCAGGAACGCCTTGATGAATTGAAATCCGAGTTGGGGGAAGCGCTGTTCACCCTAAAGCTTGATGTACGCGATCGTGAAGGGGTTCAGAAGGCGGTGGACTCCCTGCCCGCCCAGTGGCGTGAAGTGGATGTGCTGGTGAATAATGCCGGCCTGGCGTTGGGCATGGAGCCGGCGCACAAAGCCAGTCTCGATGATTGGGAAAGCATGATCGACACCAATAACAAGGGACTGGTCTATATGACCCGCGCCCTGCTGCCCGGTATGGTGGAGCGCCGCCGCGGGCATATAGTCAATCTTGGTTCCACCGCCGGCCGCTGGCCTTATGCCGGCGGTAACGTTTACGGCGCCACCAAGGCGTTTGTCCGCCAGTTCAGTTTGAATTTGCGCACCGATTTAGTGGGCACGAAAGTGCGCGTGACGGATATTGAGCCGGGTTTGGTGGGCGGTACTGAGTTCTCGGCGGTGCGGTTCAAAGGGGATAACGACAAAGTCGCCAATACCTATAAAAATGCCGACCCGCTCATGCCGGAAGACATTGCCGAGGCGGTGTATTGGGTCACGACGCTACCGGCCCATGTCAATATCAACGTGCTTGAAATGATGCCGGTCAACCAGTCCTTTGCCGGACTGAGCGTTCATCGGGATTAATCCTGCGGCGGGCCGCTTATATCGCCGGCCCGCCGAAATTTCGTCCCCCTCGGGATTTATCTGTGGTTTCCTCCCTTTTATCTCCCCATCCCCTGCTTCCATTAGCCTGATCAGCGGCGTTTAGACGCTTTTGGCCCAACCGGAAACAATGATCAATACGCCGGCAAAGATCACCGCCGCTCCCAGCCAATCCTGCTGCGTCAATTTCACCCCGTCGATAAATCTGAGCCATAAAAACGCCGTCAGGATATATACCCCGCCATAAGAGGCATAAATGCGTCCGCTGGCGGCCGGATGCAGCATCAGCAAGCTGACGAAGACTGCAAGACTGGCTGCGGCGGGGATCAGCAATAAAATACTGCCGCCCTTTTGTACCCAAAGATGGGGAAGATAGCAGCCAAGAATCTCTGCGACGGCGGTGGCGAAAAACAACAGGGTGGTTTTCAGCATTGACAGTTTTTCTCCACTATAGGTAACAAAATGTGTACAACAAAGATGTCATATAGGGTAAGGCAATGTTATTATGGCAATAAATAGTTGAGCCACAGGCGCCGGCAGCTGTATTTACCTAGTTGTACCTACTCATAGACGAAAGGGAAGATAGTATGAAAACCACTTCACATCAACGACTGTTCCGCGGGATGCTGCCGGTCGCTTTGCTGGTCTTTTCCGCCGCCACCGGCGCGGCAAGCCGCAGCCAACACATTATTATCGACTCAGGCGATAATGCCATGACCCGAGAAGAGGCAAGGGAAAACCGGGAGCAATGGGATGCGACGCGCAGTCTGCGCAATAAGATAAACAGCCGGGCGGAAAAGGATTTTGATAAATATGACCGGACGGCGGACCTGCGGGACCAATGCGTGAACAGTGATAATCTTAACGCCTATTGGGAGCCCAATAACGGCCGCTGCCTGGACCGCGGTACCGGTCGCCCGGTAATGATGCCTTAACCTGATGAATTACCCAATTCCAGTGGGGCTGCTATCCTTAAATCGGTAATTCTTCTAAGGTCACATTTCAAGGTTACATTTTCTGATAAGGACGATAAGATGAATAAGTTAAGCATGTTAGGGACGCTGCTGGCCCTGTTGATACCTGTAGCGGCGCAGGCCTCCTGTGAAAGCGTTAAAGCGGATATCACCCAGAAGATTGTCGCCAACGGCGTGGAGGAATCCAGCTTCCATTTGGATATAGTTCCCAGCGATCAGGCTGACCAGGCCGGCGGACAGGTTGTGGGCCATTGCGACAATGATACGCAGAAAATAGTTTATCTGCGTACCGGCGCCGATACCAACAGCGCCCCCAGCCCCTAGCACAAACGATATGACATCAGGGCGGCTCCCCTCGCCCTGGCTATCACGCATAGATATACTGTGCCGACAGCACAAAACTCATTACGCTTTGCATAATTTGTTAAGCGAGCAAATCAACTTCAAGATCAAGCGAACGCTATATCTTTTTGATCCATGATGCTGCCTAATTCAATATAACCGGAGAGATCGCGCTGTTCCGGCCGAGGTAAATAAGGCAATTCACCTAATTGAGGTGCGGGTATTTTGGTTCTCAGAACATCCATAATTTCCGCATAATGGGCTAATCCGGGATTGATACGATTGGCCACCCAGCCTAATAATGGTAAGCCATCATGAATAATGGCCTGCGCGGTTAATAAAGCGTGATTAATGCAGCCAAGTTTAATACCGATCACTAATATTACCGGCAATTGCTCCTGGATCACCCAATCTGAATAAGGGCGGTAGTCACTCATGATCGTCCGCCATCCGCCGCTGCCTTCCACCACCACCGTGTCGGCTAATTCGCTCAAATGCTGCAGCCCTTGGGACATCAGGCCGTAATTGATTTCACCGCCGGTATAGGCGCTGATTTCCTCTTCCCGCAGAGTAATAGGATTTATCTCAGCATAAGGCAGCTTAATGGAAGAAGAGGCACCGAGGATCACCGCGTCCTTATTGCGTAAGCCTTCGGACGTTTCCTCGCTGCCCCGGGCGATGGGCTTATACCCTACCGCGGTCAGCTTGCGTGCCGCCAGGTTTTGCAACAGCGCGCGCGAGACAATGGTCTTGCCGACAGCGGTATCAGTACCGGCAACAAAAATACGCTTCAACATGACAACTCCAGCCTGTCGTTAATCCATTGGACATGTTTAAATGATCGGATAAGAGAAATGTACGTGATATTCTCCCGGCACGGCTTGCGTTAGCTCAATATTTTATCGGAAGATGCGCTTATGATACGAATTCAGGCCGAAAAGCGTGTGTCGCTATGCCGCCGCCGTATACATAAGGGTTGGTTCAAGCATGCATAAGGAAAGGCAAACTCTCCCCCGCGCATGCATTGATTTGTTGGCTGCTACGGACATTGCATCTCATCTCCTGGATAAGAACTGTTGCATAGCATTCTTCAAATGCTCACGGGGGTCTCTGGTTGGCTCATTTCCATTCGTTATTGCTGGTCTGGATAGCTGCTCGGGAAATTGAGTATTTGCTGGTACTAATTCATTCCCTTGAGGATTGGCTATCGCACGCCAGGAAGGCTGTTGGGAAAACGGAGTATTAACCCTGACTAATTCATTCCCACGGGTATTCCCATTGGTTAAAGCGGGTCTGGTAGGGAGTTGCTGTGTAGGAGGGTAATAGTTTGATATTATTGCAATAAGGTCATTCACGTTAGAAAAGCCATTTAAATCAGGGTTAGAAACCCGTGTGGGATATTGCCAGCCGGTACCTTGATCGAATACCGTGCCAAAATTTGAGTGAGTTGATTGGTAAGTTGATAAGTGGTCTATGCTGATATCTTTATGCGCTTTGACATGACCAGCATTAGAGTTAATGAGATTCACATTGGAGAATTCTGATGTCAAATATTTTTCTGATGCTTGGTCACAATTTATTGTCGTAAGTTCTTTGTGAGCTTTGACATTTGCACCAATCAAGCACCCCTCAAGTTTAACATTGCCAAATTTTGATTCAATGTTAGCATCGATAATGACAGCATTGCGTATTTCGATATTTTTGTCCGCATGGATTTTCCCAGTGACAAAATAAGGCTCTTCGGGGTTGTCAGAGTCTATAAAGACTCCGCCAAACTCCGAATGAACATTTTTAATATGCTGAGAAATTTTCGAGTTACTGCTGATTTTTATATCGTTTTTGGAAGTCACATTGCCAGGACGCTCCTGGGGGAATACAAACGACGATATAGCGGTAGTTGAATTATTCATGTGTTAACCTTTTAACAACAGATGATTTATGAAAAGCTTTTCTTAGGACAACTCTATTTAATAACAACAGAAGACGATTTCCAATAAACCTTCTTTAAATAAAGTGTGATATCTTAAAATGATGGCTGATGTATAAAGGGAGATAGATAGGATTATTTGGTATTGACGAAATTAACCCTGCAGCAGTTTCAACAGCAGCGAACCGTCGTAAAGCGCATCTTTTACCAAGGCGGCGCCGGGCATGGTGCCCTGGTTCATAAAGCGCGTCGCTTGTACTGTGATGTTTTTACTGTAATCCGGCAACGATTGCTGACGGATATTGGACAGGATCACCGGGAAGAGAATGTCTGAAGCCGGGTTGAGCGGCGAACCCACCAGAATCTTTTCCGGATTGAACAAATTGACCATAATGGCCAGTATCCGCCCCACGCTGTTGCCGATGCCGACGATAATGTCGCGGGCCAGGGTATCCCCGGCGTTGGCCGCGGCGCAGAGTGACTCCACGCTGACGCCGGTGTCGTTCAGGGCGGAATCCATATTAAGGGCCAAGCGCTGGCGGGTCAGGTCAAGAATGCTTTCGATACCGGCCACGGTTTCCAGGCAGCCCCGATTGCCGCAGTAGCAGCGTTTGCCATAAGGCTCCACCTGGGTGTGGCCGATTTCCACCAGGCTTCGGCTGCCGCCATGCAGCAGGGTTCCGCCGGTAATTACGCCGGCGCCGACATTGTGATCGATGACGATCTGGATGACGTCGTTGCAACCCCGCGCCGCGCCATACAGCGCCTCGGCCATGGTCCAGGCGCAGATATCATGCTGCAGGTAGACCGGTACGCCGATATGCTCGCTCAGGGCGGGCCCCAGGGACAGGTTATCCACATTGTACCAGGGCATGCGGTGTACCATGCCCGCCGAGGCGTCGATAATGCCCGGCAGGGTCACGGCGATAGCCGTCAGCCGTTCCAACAGGCTTTGATGGCGGATAAAAAACTGGTCGATGGTCTGTATCAGGCGTACCAGTAATGGCTCAGGCGCCTGTGCCGCCAAAGGGACCGTATCTTCAACGATAAGATGGCTGCTGAGTTCACGCAGGGCCAAGGTAATAGTGCCGTGTCCGATACGCACTGAAAGAAAATGCCAGGCTTGGGTTTCCACCACCAGGCCGATGGCCGGCCGGCCGCGCAGCCCGTTTTCCTGATATTCGGTTTCCGCCACCAGATGGGCTTCCACCAGTTCACGGACAATCTTGGTGATGCTGGCCGGGGCGAGCCGGGCTTCTTTCGATAAGGCGATACGCGAAATCGGACCAAAAGAATCAATCAGACGATAGACAACACCCGCATTGGTCTGTTTGATTTGATCGATATGCCCCGGTTGACCATGGCCAATCACTCACCCTGCTCCTGATATTTTCACGCTATAAAATAATTGATTCCGGCTATGGTGAGACTTTTAGATTTAACCGTCAAATATTTGATTAGTTATGTGATTTAACGCACATTATCAGCTGTGTTCGGCGTCTTTTACCGTAGCAGCCATGGCGGAAAAGGACATTCGTGACGCTCGCGCCCGCTATAGGTCTTTCCTTGATACCAAGTCTACCATTATTCTTTTAACATTAAATTGATCAACATCTTGGCCGCGGCGGAAAGTGTGCGCTGCCGGTGGGTGACCAGCCAGACCTCCGTCTTGGCTTCGGGCTCCTTTAAAGTAAGATAACGCACGCTGTCCACCCTGATTCGCGCGAAGGAAGCCGGCAGTATGGATACCCCCAGTCCGGCGGAAACCAGGCCGATAATCGTCATTGCTTCGCCTACTTCCTGAGTGATATAGGGCTGGATATCGAACCGTTTTAGCAACAGCAGCGTATCGTCATACAGGCCCGTTCCCACCTTGCGGTCGAAAAAGACAAACGGCTCACGGGCCAATTGCCGAAGTGAAATCACGCTATCCGGCTCCTTGGCCAGCGGATGATCCTGGTGTACCAAGGCCATCAGCGGTTCGCGGAGCAATAATTGATGATCCAGTCCATCAGGCAGAGTGGTATTACGCATCAACCCGATATCGAATTTACCGTTAAGCAAGGGTTCAATCTGCTGCTTCGTGTTGGTTTCCACCATTTGAATATGGATATCGGGATGCTGCTGCCGAAAGGCCAGCAGGCTGGCGGAGATGCTTCTGATAAAGGGGGTGGATGAGGTAAACCCAACGGTAATCTCTCCCAGCTCACCACGATGGATCCGGGCGGCGCGGTCCGCCGCCTGATTGACCTGCTCGATAATCAGCCACGCCTGCTGCAAAAATAGTTTTCCCGCCGGGGTCAGGCGCACATTGCGATTATTGCGTTCCAAAAGCTGGGCGCCCACCTGTTGTTCCAGTATCTGGATCTGCTGGCTTAACGGGGGTTGAGAAATATGCAGCTTTTCAGCGGCGCGGCCGAAATGCAGCGTTTCAGCGACGGCGATGAAATAGCGTAAATGGCGCAGTTCAATATGACGCAACTCAGTATTCATACTTTAAACATATCAATTGAGATTATTAATATATTAGACAACAAAGACAAATATTCCTATGATTTCCCTCAAATACTTCCAAAGGATATAGTGTGAACACCCCATCGCGTAACACCGCGCATGAGCCTGCGACGCCTCATCAAACGTCAGCCGCCATTCATCATCTTCCGGTTAAACTCGCCTTCATTGAACGTGGTACGCCGCAGTTTATGCGGTTGACGTTAGCGCTTTTTTCCGCCGGTTTGGCCACGTTCGCCCTGCTCTACTGCGTTCAGCCTATTTTGCCGGTCTTGTCACAGGATTTCGGCGTATCGCCGGCCACCAGCAGTCTGTCGCTTTCGGTGTCCACCGGCCTGATGGCGTTGGGACTGCTGATAACCGGTCCGCTGTCCGATGCCGTCGGACGCAAATCGGTGATGGTAGTGGCGCTTTTGCTGGCGGCGCTGTTTACCCTAATGAGCGCGTTTATGACCAGTTGGCAGGGAATCCTGATAATCCGCGCGTTGGTCGGGTTATCCTTAAGCGGTGTGGCGGCGGTGGCGATGACCTACCTGAGCGAAGAGATCCACCCAAGCGTGGTGGCCTTCTCCATGGGGCTCTATATCAGCGGTAACTCCATCGGCGGCATGAGCGGCCGGTTGTTAAGCGGGGTTCTGACCGACTTTTTTTCCTGGCGTATCGCCATCGGGGTTATCGGCCTGCTGGCGCTGGCCAGCGCCGTGATGTTTTGGCGGATCCTGCCGGCATCGCGTCATTTTCGCCCGTCTTCCCTAAAACCCCATACGCTGGCTATTAATTTCCGGCTGCAGTTTCGTGATGCCGGTCTGCCGATGCTGTTCGCCGAAGGCTTTTTGTTGATGGGCGCCTTTGTTACGCTGTTTAATTACATCGGTTATCGCCTGCTGGCCGCGCCATGGTTTCTCAGCCAGGCGGTGGTGGGCCTGCTTTCAGTCGTCTATCTCACCGGCACTTACAGCTCACCCAAAGCCGGCGCCCTGACCGCCCGCTACGGCCGCGGCCCGGTATTGATGGTGTCGATTATGATTATGCTGGCGGGGCTGCTGATTACCTGGTTTAATTCCCTGATTATCATCCTCATCGGCATGATGCTGTTCACCGCCGGTTTTTTCGCCGCCCACTCCACCGCCAGCGGCTGGATAGGAAGGCGCGCGCGCCGTGCCAAGGGACAGGCATCCTCCCTTTATCTCTTTTGCTATTATGTCGGGTCAAGCACCGCCGGCACGCTGGGGGGATTTTTCTGGCACAGTTTCGGCTGGACCGGCGTGGTGCTGTTCCTATCCTGCCTGCTGCTCATAGCCCTGTTTGTGGCGCGGCGGTTGCGTCATCTACCTGAGCTACGCAGGCTTTAAACGCGCTCTTCTTCAAAATCCCCGAGATCCTGCCAAGCGAAGAGGATCTCGGTTGTTAAGGGGTGGCTTTGTTTGCTATATATTGTATGTTGTAACTAAAGGAGTCTTTCTTATGCGCCCTCTTGACCTTATAGCCCGGCTTAATGAGCGTTTCACTACGCTGCAAGAACGCCTGAGGAATTTCCAGTTCCTGCTCACTGACGCCCCCTGGCTCACCGGCCGGGTTTTCGAATTGCCGGAAGTGGAAAAAGGCCGCGAGCATCAACCCGTTACGGGTATCCCGGTTATTCAGCATCTCGGGGCGCAGGCCCTCAGCCGGGGATTGGAGCACTTCCAGCGGATGTTTATCTACCATCAGAATCAGAACAGCAGCGCCAAGGCGGCCATTCGCCTGCCCGGCGCCCTGTGTTTTGATGTTGATGAGGCTTTGCTTGAGAATGTGCTGGCGTTGACGGCGGAAATTAATCGCCTAAAAGCCGAGTTATCCCATATGATTACCGTGGAATCGGCATTGCCTCCCGAACAGCGTTTCGAGTTTGTCCATACTCACCTGCGCGGCTTGAAAACCCTGAGCGCCTATCGGGCATTACAGGTTATTGTCGATCCCTGGAGCGTCCGTTTCGGCTGGGCCAATAAGCAGATAATAAAAAACCTGACCCGGGCGGAGGTGCTGGCCATGCTGAAAAAGAGCCTGGAGGCAGGCCGTGCGGTGCCCCCTTACAGTAAAGAGCAGTGGAGCGAGAAGATACGGCAGGAGATGGATGTCATCGGCAAACTGCCGCCGGATATCCGGTTGAAAATAAGGCGGCCGGTGAAGGTACAGCCCATCGCCCGCGTGTGGTATCAGGAACAGCAGCGGCAGATTCAGTACGCCTGCCCTTCCCCGCTTATCGTTTTGTGCCGGCGGCATGCCGGGGCGCCGGTGCCCCAACTGGGGGAATTAACAGATTATCGACGCGATACCATTAGGCATAAATACAAACCGGCCTCACGGCCGGCGCATTTGGTTATTGAACGATTGCATCTGTATGTCGCCGAAGACTAACGCCTTAGCTTGCGGCTGATTAATTTTTAAGACTGCCCACCATATCTTCCGGCCGGACCCATTGATCGAACTCCTCTTCGGTCAAATAGCCCAGCTTCAGCGCCGAGGCCTTCAAGGTCAGCCCCTCTTTATGGGCCTTTTTGGCGATCTCCGCCGCTTTGTCATAACCGATATGGGTATTGAGGGCGGTAACCAGCATCAGGGACTCGTTCAACAGCTGTTCGATGCGGGGCCGGTTGGGCTCGATTCCCACGGCGCAGTGGCGGGTAAAGCTGTCAATGCCGTCCGCCAGCAGCCGTACCGATTGCAGGAAATTATGAATGATCATCGGCCGATAGACGTTTAATTCAAAATTGCCCGAGGCGCCGCCGATATTCACCGCCGTGTCATTGCCCATAACCTGGCAGCACAGCATGGTCATGGCTTCGCACTGCGTCGGATTGACCTTGCCCGGCATGATTGAGCTGCCCGGTTCGTTCTCGGGGATGCTGATTTCGCCGATACCGCACCGGGGGCCGGAAGCCAGCCAGCGCACATCGTTGGCGATTTTCATCATTGACGCCGCCAGCCCTTTCAGCGCGCCGTGGCCGTGAACCAGCGCGTCGCAGGTGCCCAGCGCTTCGAATTTATTGGGGGCGGTGACAAAGGGATGTCCGGTGAGCTCCGCCAGGGCTTTCGCCACCCGCACCGCGTATTCGGGATGGGTATTCAGGCCGGTACCGACCGCGGTGCCCCCCAGCGCCAGCTCGCATAAATGAGGAATGCTCTGCTCGATATGGGTGAGACTGTGGTCCAGCATCGATACCCAGCCGGAAATTTCCTGACCCAGGGTCAAGGGGGTGGCATCCTGCAAATGGGTGCGGCCGATTTTGACGATATCACGAAAATCGGCGGACTTTTGCGCCAGGACTTCCCTTAATGCATTGATTTTGGGGAGCAGATGTTCGTTCAGGGCGATGACCGCCGCCACATGCATGGCGGTAGGAAAGACGTCGTTGGAGCTCTGGCTTTTGTTAACATCGTCGTTGGGATGCACCAGGCGCCCTTCCGCGCCGCGTCGTCCCCCCAGGAGTTCGCTGGCGCGATTGGCCAGCACTTCATTCATGTTCATATTGCTCTGGGTGCCGGAACCGGTTTGCCAGATAGCCAGCGGAAATTCTTCCGGATGCTTGTGGTCCAGCACTTCGTCCGCCGCGCTGATAATGGCGTCGGCGCGATCGGCGGGCAACAGGCCCAAATCCTTGTTGACCTGCGCGGCCGCGCGTTTGGTCCGGGCCAGGGCGGCGATGAGGGCTGGCGGCATTTTTTCACTGGAAATACGAAAGTGTTCCAGGGAGCGCTGGGTTTGCGCTCCCCACAAACGTTCGGCCGGTACTTCGATCGGTCCCATGGAATCTTTTTCGACGCGGGTAGCTGTCATTAATGCCTCCTGGTATTCTTCCTAATGATCAATATCCTGCCCGGCAACGGTTCCAAGCCAACGCCGGACATTGATAGTATAGTGCCGTAGAAAAGCTTACCATCATGCGACCGGCTCGCGATATCACATTTGGGATTCAGTAAGGGCAGTTAACAATGAAAAAAATGATCAACTCTGTTCAGCATTACGCCTGGGGCAGTAAGGATGCCTTGTCCAGACTGTACGGCATCGCCAATCCGGACAACCAGCCGATGGCGGAGCTCTGGATGGGCGCGCACCCCAAAAGCAGCTCCGTAATAAGCGATGAACAGGGCCATGACATCAGCCTGCGGGATTACATAGCCCGGCAGCCGGCGGCGCTGCTGGGCAAGGCGGTGGCCGAACGTTTCGGCGAGCTGCCGTTTTTGTTCAAGGTGCTGTGCGCCCAGGAACCCTTGTCCATTCAGGTCCACCCCAGCAAATCCGCCGCCGAGCGTGGTTTCGAGCTGGAAAACCGCCGGGGCGTACCCTTTGACGCCGCTAATCGTAATTACAAGGATCCTAACCACAAGCCCGAATTGGTTTTTGCCCTGACGCCTTTTCAGGCCATGAACGGCTTTCGCGAACTGTCATCGATGGTTTCCCTGCTGCAGCCGGTGGCCGGCGCCCATCCCTCCATCGCCGCGTTTTTACAGCACCCGGATCCCTCGCATCTGGCTCAGCTGTTCGGCGACCTGTTAAGTATGGCCGGCGAGGAAAAATCGCTGGCGCTGGATATCCTGAAAAATGCCCTGGGCCATCAGCACGGCGAGCCATGGGACACCATTCGCATGATTGCCGGTGATTATCCGGATGACAGCGGTTTGTTCTCCCCGCTGCTGCTCAACGTGATTACCCTGCAACCCGGCCAGGCCATGTTCCTTTATGCCGAAACGCCCCATGCCTATTTGCACGGCGTGGCGCTGGAAGTCATGGCCAACTCGGATAACGTGCTGCGGGCCGGACTGACGCCGAAATACATCGACGTGCCTGAATTATTGGCGAACGTGAAATTTATCGCCAAGCCGCAGGAAGAATTGCTGACCCAGCCCACCGGCAGCGGCGGCGCCGCCCTGCGCTTCCCGATTCCGGTGGAGGATTTCGCTTTTTCGCTGCATAACCTGTCTTCGAACCCCCAGGCGCTGGCACAGCATAGCGCGGCCATTCTGTTTTGCGTCGAAGGCCAGGCGGTGCTGGAAAAAGGGGGGCAATCCCTGCGGCTCAACGCCGGCGAATCGGCATTTATCGGCGCGGAGGAGTCGCCGGTCAACGCCAGCGGCACCGGCCGGCTGGCCCGTGTTTTTAACGAACTTTAACGGTTGTTCCGTCAGGAAGGCCCGCTATTGCTGCTATTATTGATAGCAGGTGTACCCGACAGCCTGTAACAGGAAGGGTATAAGGCAGGGTTCGTTTATTGGCTCGTTACAACAACTTGGAATGGGAAATAATAATAAGGATGAATCGACAATGAGAAAATCACTTATCGCCGTCGGCGTTATTGTCATTTTAGGCGCGGCATGGACCGGCTCGGCCTGGTATACCGGCAAACAGTTTGAACAACGGTTGCCCGCCCTGCTGGATGAAGCCAACGCCCGCATCAAAACCACCTTTCCCGAAGCCGGGGTGAAACTGGCGGTGCAAGATTACCACCGGGCGCTGTTCTCCAGCCGTCTGAACGTGGTATTGCTGTCGGACGGCAGCACCGGTGACAATAAGCCGCTAAAACCCGGCGACGAAATCGTCATCAGGGAAAACGTCGATCACGGTCCTTTTCCCTTCGCCCAGCTGAAAAAAGGCGTGTTTATCCCCAGTATGGCGTCTGTCCAGAGCCGATTGGCCGAGACGCCGTTCGTCAAGCCGCTGATAGCCGCCAGCCAGGGTAAGTCGCCGGTATCCGCCGTCACCCGCGTCGGCTATAGCGGCGATACGGTGTCGGCCATCGATTTCGCCCCCCTCGATTATAAAGATGCCGATTCGCTGGTCCGCTCCAGCGGCGGCCAGCTTAATGCCGCCATTGATCACGACCTGAACAAGGTTACGCTGGATGGCGCCCTTTCCAGCCTGGTGGTGGCGGGGATTAATCAATTCCAGCAGCGGGAACAGGTGACGTTGCATGATGTGAGCGTCGACAGCGATACCCATAAAGGTAAGCAGGGTTACAGCATCGGCGACAATACCCTTAAGGTAAAATCGCTGATTTACAACCTTGATGGCAAGGACATGCTCAACACCGACAACCTGTCCCAGGTAACCACCGCCACGGAAGACGGCGATAAGCTGAATGTACAGGTCGCCTACAGCCTGGATATGCTCCATGTGCAGGGTCAGGAATTCGGTTCCGGTAAATTGACCGTCAAGCTGTCCAACCTTGATGCCAAGGCCATCGCGCAATTCAGCGATCGGTACCATAATCAGGTACAGCAGATCATGCAGCAGACCGGCGCCGCCGATCCGGCTGTGCAGCAGGAACAGATCACCCAGGCGTTGATTACCAGCCTGCCGCTGGCCCTTAAGGGCAGTCCCTATTTGTCTATCGCCCCCCTGAGCTGGAAAAACAGCAAGGGCGAAAGCGCCTTCAACCTGACGCTGAATGTCAACGACCCGTCCCAGCTGCCGCCCGGCGCGCCGGCGACGACGCCGGAGCTGCAACTGGCGAGGTTTGTCAATAAGCTGGATGCCAAGCTGACCATCCCGCTGGATATGGCCACTGAATTAACCACTCAGTTCGCCAAAATCCAGGGTTATAACGCCGATGAAGCGCAAAAACTGGCTAAGCAGCAGGTGCAGGGATTGGCGGCCATGGGCCAGATGTTCAAATTGACCACCGTGGATGATAATGTTCTTAGCAGCAGTTTTCACTATGCCGACAATCAGGTGAATCTGAACGGCCAGAAGATGTCATTGCAGAGCTTTTTAGGTTTGTTCGGCCTGTTCGGCGCACCGGACAGCCCGACGCAGCCGGTACAGCCCCAGGCCGTGCCGCAGCCTTAACGGCAAAACCAGAGCCCCCTATCGCCAGATCGGGGGCCCGACAGCCTCATTTGAGCCTCGCGGCGCCGATGGCCCGGTCAATGCCGGTCATCCCCCGCCACGTTCGGAGAACCGCTCCCATGATTGATAAATCCCTGCCGTTAACCGATCTCCATCGCCATTTGGACGGTAATATCCGCCCGCAAACCATACTGGAACTGGGCCGCCAATTCGGATTGCCCTTGCCGGCGGACAATCTTGAGGGACTGCTCGCACATGTTCAGGTCACCCGCACCGAACCCGATCTGGTGAGCTTTTTGCAAAAGCTGGACTGGGGCGTGGCGGTATTGGGATCCCTGGATGCCTGCCGACGCATCGCCTACGAGAACGTGGCAGATGCCGCGGCGCTGGGACTGGATTATACCGAACTGCGCTTCTCACCCTACTATATGGCTATGAAGCATCAACTGCCGCTGCCGGGCGTGGTTGAAGCGGTAATAGACGGCGTACGCGCCGGCTGCGAAGATTATCCCGTGATGGTGCGTTTAATCGGCATTTTGAGCAGGACTTTTGGCGAGGACGCCTGTACGCAGGAGCTTGATGCCATCCTGTCCGGCGGCGACGGCATCGCCGCGCTGGATTTGGCCGGTGACGAGCTGGGTTTTCCCGGCAGCCTGTTTTTAACGCATTTTACCCGCGCCCGGGATGCGGGTCTGCATATCACCGTTCATGCCGGCGAAGCCGCCGGGCCGGAGAGCATCTGGCAAGCCATCAACGAGCTGGGAGCCCAGCGCATCGGGCATGGGGTGAAAGCCATTGAGGATCCGCATTTGATGGATTTTCTGGCGCTGCACCGTATCGGCATCGAAAGTTGCCTCACCTCTAATGTGCAAACCAGCACCGTGCCCTCTCTCGAGCAGCATCCGCTGAAACGTTTTTTAGAGCATGGCATACTGGCCACAATAAATTCAGACGACCCGGCGGTTCAGGGCATCGATCTGGATTATGAGTATCGGGTCGCTGCCCCCGAGGCCGGGTTGAGCCCACAGCAAATCCGCACAGCGCAGCAAAACGGATTGACTCTTGCGTTTATCAGCGAAGCGGAGAAGGAGATGCTGCGTAAAAAGGCCCATGCCCGAGGGAGCAGGTAAATCCCCGTTTGGCACAACGTTCATAGGACAATGCCCGAATGGACGCGGCTGGATAGCCTTCCTGAACGAGGCGGAAAAACGGCAGCTGATGCCCAATGCGCTGTAAAGGGAATAAAACGATCCCTCATGCGAACTATAGCAAGTTGTCCAAGCACACAGGTAACCTGCTAAAATGAGCAGCGCCTGGGGGGAATTTCCCCTTTCTTTTTTATGTAAAAGAACACTCATTATTATCAAAAGTCGCAAATATAACCGGGTTATTACCGTCGAGAAAATATTCGCGCAATTTGTCTAAACTTGTATCATAATCAGAAACCAGAAATTTCAAGGCAAATGCGCCTCTGCTATTCATTTCATCAACAAACCCTTCCAGCGATTTGTTCAGGTTAAGGAGGTCAATTTTCCGGCCTACAGAATTGGCCACCCCTTCCAGTTTATCCACATAAGGCTTAATTCCCTCATTCAGAGCACGTCCAGTCGGTGATGGACTGTGTATTACCACGACCTTTCCGCTGCTATTAACCGAGCAATTCAAGGCGCAATCCAGATAAACGATTGAGTCACCTTCGGATAATGCCTTTTTCACGTTTAGCAGATCCTCTTTAGACGCAGGCGATGCCATTAACAGATAAATACCATTCGCCTTTTCGGCCTCTTCTATAGGCCTTCCTCGAATAAGCATGCAATCAGAATCATAATCCGCCGTGGAAGAGGAATCTGTTATCGCTCTCGGTGGGGAGACATTTAACACCACAACCGCGCCTTGATTTTTGTCGTTATCCGACAAAAAGTTATGGTCAATTGATTTTCTAAAATAGGCCTGTTCAGTGGTGAATGCCTTGACATTTTCGTTTCCCGCCTCAACCTTGAAATCCTTCCGGCACTGCTCGTAGCCGCTATTTTGATAGTCCAGGTCGATAACGCGCCAGTATAACTGCCGATAGGCCGCTTTTTTAAGTTGCTGATGTATAATATATTCAGTCAGGAGACCACCCGAACCGAGGGACACGAGCGTAACGGGGCTTTCCCTCAGCGGGATGGACTCAATGATGCGCGAGGTGGTCTTGTTGATGTAATCGATTCGGCCCTTAAGGGAAGAACACTCGTTCTCCACCCAGGAGAAATGTCTCATGCGGCGATGATTTAAAGGATCGCCATGCTCCAAGCGGGTCATTTTCAAAACATCGCCGACGGTTAAAGGAGCCATTTTGACATCTTGTTGGGGAGCAGAGGTAGGTAAATCCCTATTTTTGACCGTTGAAGGAATCACTGTTAATCATCTCCATTTGATTAATTAAATTTTTATATGTGAAATAAAAAATTTTAAATATTATTGAAATTCCACTTTAAATAATGAGAGATCCTTTAAAATGGAACTTTACATCACGCAGGGTTACATGAAAATTCACTCATTTAAAAGACAATCCAAACCATATTCATTATACGATCTTTCACAACCATGTAACAATTTAATATGTTTTTTTTATTTTCATTGTATTTT
The DNA here is from genome assembly GCF_047324255.1 of Sodalis sp. RH15. Taxonomy (NCBI): domain Bacteria; kingdom Pseudomonadati; phylum Pseudomonadota; class Gammaproteobacteria; order Enterobacterales; family Bruguierivoracaceae; genus Sodalis; species Sodalis sp. RH15. Next base: position 3,307,361 of record NZ_CP178738.1, on the reverse strand, counting down.
CAAAGGGAAAGTCTTTTAGAAGCCGATCACCCATTGAAAATAATCTTGGATAAGCTGCGGCCGCATCATTAATCCTCTTAGCAAAATCAATATCCGAGATTATTGTTGAAAAAAAGCGGACTGAATGAGCCGCCATGGCTTCGGTCCGCTTTTTAATTTTACAGTCGCAACAATTGCCAAAATTATAAGAGTTATAATTACTCGCCGGGCGTGGCGCTTAGCGCGCTTTTCTCCCGCTGTGACGCCTGCTTGCGGGCGTAGCGCTGCGCCAGCACCGCGCACACCATCAGTTGGACCTGATGGAAGATCATCAGCGGCAGCACCATGGTTCCCACCGCAGCCGCCGGGAACAAAACGTTTGCCATGGGGATTCCATTGGCCAGGCTCTTTTTGGAGCCGCAGAACACGATGGTGATTTCATCGGCGGTACTGAACCCGAGCAAACGGGCGGTCCAGGTATTGATGACCAGCACAATGGCCAGCAGCATCAGCGAGTATACCAGAATCGACACCAGCGACCAGCCGGTGATTTGGTGCCAAATGCCCCCTACCACCGCTTCGCTGAAGGCGGTATAAACCACCAGCAGTATTGATGACCGGTCAGTAATATTAATCAGCTTTTTATGACGGTTCACCCAGCCGCCAATCAGCGGCCGCGCCAGATGGCCCACCACAAAAGGCACCATCAGTTGCAGGATGATTGAACCGATGGCATGCAGCGTATTGTTCGATCCGCCGCCTTCCTGGGTTTTCATCAGCAGGCCCACCAGCACCGGCGATAAAAATACCCCTAAAATACTCGAGGCGGAGGCGCTGCAGATAGCGGCCGCCACGTTGCCGCCGGCCACGGAAGTAAACGCGATAGCGGACTGAACGGTAGCGGGCAGCGCACACAGATAAAGAAAGCCCAGGTAGACCGGCGTGGACAATAGAGACGGCTGAAAAATCTTCATGGCAAGACCCAGCAGCGGGAACAGTGCGAAAGTACTGAGGAAAACCACCAGATGCAAACGCCAATGGCTCATCCCGCCAATGATGGCATCCCGCGACAGCTTGGCGCCATGCATAAAAAACAGTAAAGCAATGGCGGCGGTGGTGAGGTATTCAAACAATGTTTTGAAAACGCCGCGACAAGGGAAAAGAGACGCCAAAATAACCACTGAAACCAACACCAGTAAAAACTTATCAATACGTAAACGTTGCAACCACGACATGACCACTACCCTTACCGTCGACCGAAACCAGGGCGATCCCAGGATCGCCCAAAACCCCTACCATGTCATTAACTGTTCTTTACCGCTAATGTTTTTTTCTGTTCCGATGAGGAGATACCCAGCTCAATCAACTCCATTACGCGAATGGCGTCGGACGGAGTTACCGGATTATCGCCTTTTCCCAGGATAGCATCCCGGATAGCGGCGTAATAAGCAGGATAATTACCGGGCTGGGTGCGGACGGTATGCTCGGTCATGACGCCGCCTTTCGGCAGCGTCAGCACGCCGTCCTGGGTATCGACGCCCCAGTCGGGCTGCGGCGGAACTTCACCGTTTTTCAACCGCGCTTCCTGAGCGTCGAGACCGAACTTAACGAAGCTGCCTTTGGTGCCGTGAATGGTATAGCGGGGAGTGGGCGCCGCCGCCGACATGGAGCCGTGCAGCACCACACGCCGTTGCGGATAGGTTAGCGTGGCGTGAAAATAGTCATCGGTGAGCGCGCCGGGACGAAGCAGCGCCAAATCGACGTTTATCGCCACCGGCATACCGAACAGCACCAAGACCTGGTCAATCAGATGCGGTCCCAAATCGTACCAGATACCGCTGCCGGCGCCGGGCTGTTCGCGCCAGCGGTCCTTCACCTCCAGGCGGAACCGGTCATAATGGGACTCGAAATACAACACGTCGCCGAGGATACCGTCGCGGATAAGCTGGCGCGCGGTAAGGAAATCGCTGTCCCAGCGGCGGTTGTGGAATACCGACAGCAGCACCTGGCGATTTTCCGCCAGCTGCTTCAATTCCTGTGCTTGTGACAACGTCACGGTAAAGGGTTTATCCACGATAACGTGCTTGCCCGCCAGCAACGCCTGTTTAGCCAGCGGAAAATGCGTTTCGTTCGGGGTGGGAACCACCACCAGTTGGACCGCCGGGTCGTTGATAACCTCATTGGGATCCGCCGCCACCTTTACGCCGGGCAAATCCCCCTGAACTTTACCCGCATCGCTGGAGGAGACCGCCGCCACCCGCAGGCCGTCAGTGCCCTTGATCAAAGGAGCGTGGAAGGTTTTACTGGCAAAACCATAACCAATCAGTCCGATTCCGATATTTTCAGCCATCGTTATTCCTCTTTTAGGCTTATTTTCGATGGAGCCGCCCTCGATGGGAAGACGGCAAATCAATCTTTACCGGACCAACAGTAGCAATAAATTATTATTCTCCGATAGCCTTTTCGCTTTGCAACTGCCAGTTATTGGCGGCCTGGATGCTGCGGCCGGGATAATTGATCTCGCTGCTGCGCCGACGGAAATCGCTCGGACTAACCCCCACGCGCTTGCGGAATACCCGGGAAAAGTAGAGCTGATCGTCATACCCAACCACCCGGCCGATGGTGGCAATGGATTCCTGCGTGGTCTGCAACAGCAGTTTGGCGCGGATAACCCGCTGGTCTTCCCGCCAGCGCAGGATATTGATTCCCACCTGTTCGCGGAATAAATGCGCCAGGCGCGAAGGGGATAAACAGACGTGACGGGCCACTTCGTCGATACGCAGCTCGCCGGACAGATTACCGGTGATGAACTGGCAAGCCTCGATAATGCGCGGGTCCATGATTTTGCTGGGGCTTTGCGGGTCCTCTTCCATGGCGCGCAGCAGCAGGCGTTCCAGCAGATTCATGCCCAGCTCTTCGGAAAAACGCCGGCCGGAGCGCTGGGTCTGCTCTATGTTGGCCAGCAGGCGGTCGAACTCGGTGAGCAAATTGTCATTGCCCAAAGAAAGCCGTCCCACATCATGAATCTTGCTGTGCCACTCCAGCCAATCGGCCCAATAGGCCCGGGGGCGGAAATAGACCCAGCGATGATACCAGCAGTCGCTGTCCGGAGAACGGCCGTAATAATGCGCCGACTTCGGCGGAAACAGCAACAGATCGCCGGGGTTGCAAACAAATGAACGGTCGCCTTCGAATATTTTTCCTTGGCCTTTGATGGTCAGGTTAAGAATAAACCCTTTCATGCCATCAGGACGATCGATGAAAAAATCCAGCGGCCCGCCGGCAATGATCGGCGTTAAGCCGGCAACCAAATAGGCATTGAACATATAGCCGGGCAAGAGCGGATTTGATTGCGTCTCGTGAGTCATTCTATGATACATCTCACCTCCGGACAGGTTGTCGTCTGATTGAGAATATCCGCAAGAGCGTGGAATAGCCTGCAACGGTTATAAAACTGTGAGCGGACCGGCGCTTTTCGCCGCGGCGGCCCGCAAAACCTTACACCGTGCGTTTCGCCTTTTGTTTGTAGCGGTCAAATATTACCGCCGCCAGCAGGATTACCCCGCGCACCACGTATTGGGAGAACGGTGAAATATTCAGCAAATTCATCGCGTTTTCCACCGTACCGAGAATCAGCACCCCGGCCACTACGTAAGAGATTTTACCGATACCGCCTTTCATCGATACCCCGCCCAACACGCAAGCGGAGATGACAATCAGTTCATATCCCAACGAGGTCATCGGCTGGCCGCTGGTCATGCGCGAGGCCAGGATAATACCCGCCACCGCCGACACCAGGCCGGAGAGGATAAAGATGATGATCTTGGTGCGAACCACCGGCACCCCTGCCAGGCGGGCGGCTTCTTCATTGCCGCCGATGGCCAGCGTGTTGCGGCCGAAAGTGGTCTTGTTCAGCAGAAAACCGAAAATGATCATGCAAATAGCCATGATCCATATCGGCGCCGGCAGGCCCAGCCAGTTGGAATTGCCCAGCACAAAGAATCGTTCATCTTCGATGCCCACGGCTTTACCATCGGAAATGATATAGGCCAGACCGCGCACAATCTGCATGGTGGCGAGGGTGGTTATCAAGGCGTTGATTTTCAGCTTGGCGATGACGAAACCGTTTACAAGGCCGCAGATTACCCCCAGCACCAGCCCCGCCAGCACACCGAGCCACAAGCTGTCTGCGGCATTGATGACCACTGCCGTGGTGACGCCGGCGCAGGCGATAACCGAGGCCACCGACAAATCGAAATCGCCGGAAGCCAGGCAGAACAGCATGCCGCAGGCGACGATGCCGGACATTGAAACCGCCAGGCCAAGGCCCTTCATATTGATAAAGCTGGAGAAATTGGGAACGAAAATGGTACAGGCGACAAACAGTACGACAAATACCACCAGCATGCCGTAGTTATCCCAAACCCGAGACAAACTTAACGATTTATTCGCCTTTGGCGAAGATGTAGTGACCGTTGACATCTTTGACTCCTTCACAATCAGGCAACCGCATCCGCGGGGCTGGTATGGGTTGTATGTAACATTGCCAGGCTCAGGGCTTTTTGTTCACTGGCTTCCGAGTGGGTGAGCTCGCCGGATATCGTCCCTTCGCGCATCACCACAATACGGTCCGCCAGGCCTAATACTTCCGGCAAATCGCTGGATGCAAACAATACGGCAATTCCCCGTTTCGCCAATTCGTAAATCACGTGATAGATTTCATGCTTGGCGCCGACATCGATGCCGCGCGTCGGTTCATCGAGCATGATCACTTTCATGTCCTCCGACAGCCAGCGGCCGAGGATAGCCTTTTGCTGATTGCCGCCTGAGAGGTTCATGATCAACTGTTCGGCTGAAGGCGTTTTGATGTTCAACGCACGAATATGCTCCAGGGCATTGGATTTTTCCCATTGATCGTTTATCAAAAAGCCGGCTTTAACGGTATTGCGCCGGGCGCTGATATTGATATTTTCCCGCACTGAATGTACCGGAATCAGGCCGTCGGCCTTGCGGTCTTCCGGGCAGAGCATCAGTCCGGCGCTGATGGCATCGATGGGGGAACGGATGGAAATGGGTTTGCCGTCCAGCAGCAATTGGCCGCCGGTAATCAGCGTTCCGCCGAAAAGGCCTTTCATCAGTTCGCTGCGCCCCGCTCCCACCAGTCCGAACAGACCGACGATTTCACCGGCGCGTACCGATAAGGAAATGGGAGTCTTCACCCCCACCGCCTCTATTTTGTCCAGCTCCAGCCTGACGTCGCCGTGGGGACGGGGAACATAATCATAAATATCCCCCAGATTACGCCCCACCATGGCCTGCACCAGAATGTCGTGGTCCACGGCGGTCATGTCGTCAAAGGTGCGCACATATTTGCCGTCTTTGAATACCGTGATGGCGTCCCCCAGCGTAAAGATTTCTTCCATACGATGGGAAACGTAAAGAATGACCCGTCCCTCGGCGCGCAGCTCGCGGATAACACGGAATAACTGCTCTATTTCCCGCGCCGACAATGAACTGGTGGGCTCGTCAAAAGCGATGATTTTGGCATTACGGGTTAATGCCTTGGCGATTTCAACCATTTGCCACTGGGCGATGGACAGATACTTAAGCGGCGTTTCCGGCGCGATATCCAGCCCCAAATGCTCCAGCTGCAGCTTGGTTTCATAATTCAGAATGCCGCGGTTAACAAAACCGTGCTTGTTTGGTAATTGACCCAGATAAATATTTTCCGCCACCGTCATCTCGGGAACCAGATGCAGTTCCTGGTAAATAATCGCTACCCCGGCGTTCAACGCATCGGTGGTGGTATTGAAATGAACCGGCTGCCCCTTGATCAGGATTTCGCCCTGCGTCGGCGTATAGCTGCCGCTGAGAATCTTCAGCAAAGTCGATTTCCCGGCGCCGTTCTCCCCCATGAGGGCATGGATTTGACCCGAATAACAATCGAAGCTGATATCGTCCAGCGCTTTCACGCCGGGAAAGGTTTTACCAATGCCGCGAAACGATAGATAAGGTGTCTGAATTGTCATGAACACATCCTCGCGTTAACAGATCCGGACAGTGCGCCGGCAATCCCGCTACGGTAACTATCAGGGGTTTTGACTGACACGGACACATCCTCTTGATGAATGACGTCGTCATGGACCGGGACGGCCTCGGCCGTCCCGGCAAACACTTGTTCCGTTAAAAATGTCGGTTAAAAATTACAGGCCTTTTTTCTTCAGTTCTTCTTTGAAGTTATCGCGGGTAATCAATACCACGTCGGTGACTTCGGTGAATTTCGGCGGTTCAACGCCCTTGGTTACCCAGTCATGCATCATCTGGATACTCTTGTAACCGTGTACGTCGGGGCTGGGCAATAAAGAACCGTAGAAACCGGTGGATTCGTTTTTGGACAGCTCATTCACCGCATCCACGCCGTTGATGCCGACGCCGATAACGTCAGGCGCCTTGAATCCCTGACCTTCGGTGGCGCGCACGCCGCCCAGCACGGTATTGTCGTTCATGCCGACAATCAGCCAGTGTTTCACGCCGGGATGCTGGACCAGCAGTGAGTTGCCGGCGTCAAACGCGCCGGGGATATCATTGGACTTGGTGGGGACCTGGTAGATTTGTTTATCCGGTATGCCGGCGGCTTTTAACGCATCCATGGCGCCGGTGGTGCGGCGACGAGCGGTATCGAGCTCATTGGCGGTAATGGCCATGACCCCGGTGTCGGCCACTTTCCAGCCGCGCTTGGTCATTTCCTTGAACTCTTCCTGGCCGGCGCGCTGGCCCAGCTGGGTGGCGGCCATCATGACGATGGGAACGTTAACCATGGGTTTGCCTTTGGCGTCGACGAACTGGTCATCCACCGCCATGACTTTCATATCGTAGCTGCGTGCTTTGGCGACAATCGCCGAGCCAAGTTTGGGATCGGGGGTACAAATGACAAACCCTTTGGCACCGCTGGCCGCCAGGCTATCGATCGCATTAAGTGTTTTTTCACCATCGGGTACGGCAATTTTAATCACGTCAAAGCCCATATCTTTGCCGGCTTTGTCAGCAAAACGCCATTCGGTTTGAAACCAGGGTTCTTCAGGTTGTTTCACCAAAAAACCCAACTTCATGTTCTCCGCCATAGCCGAATGAGACATAACAGCGGCTACTGCAATTGCCGCCAGTGCCTTAGTGAATTTATGCATGGAACTCTCCGGTAATTATTATCGCTCTGCTTCGAAATGCTGAAGCGTGTAAGCGTTATCAGTCGGTAAGATTTTACCCGGTGGTACTGCCAGGCGGCCTATGAGTCGCCATTTATCCAATCGGGCCCTTTAGACGGATGTAGTTTTAACGTTTACGTGTTACCAAAATGTAGAGCGTTATCACAGTTCTCAATAACAGCAGTTTTGTGCATAGATACAGCAAAATTCATCTGTGAAGGACTTTATGAGGAACATCACATTTCAGTCACTGGCGGCAGGAAAGTGCATACTTCCAGCTAACGTCTCCTCACTGCCCGATTAAAACCCCCTTATGGTTATCGACATCATCAGGTTTCGGGTTAACAGGAGATACGAGCATGACTGAAGAGGCCATTAGCCTCGGGCTTGATTTCGGCAGTGATTCAGTGCGCGCCCTGGCGGTTGCCTGCGGCAGCGGTAAAGAGCTGGCCACCGAAGTTGTCTGGTACCCGCGCTGGCGCGAGGGCCGGTATTGCAAACCCGCGGATAACCAGTTCCGCCACCATCCGGCGGATTATCTGGAGTCCATGGAGCAGGCGATCCGCGCCGTGGTGGCGCATTTGTCGCCGGCGCAGCGGGAAAGCATCGTCGGCATCGGGGTGGACACCACCGGCTCGACGCCGGCCCCCATTGATGCCGAAGGCCGGGTTCTGGCCCTGCGGCCGGAATTCGCCGATAATCCCAACGCCATGTTTATTTTGTGGAAGGACCATACCTCCATAGAAGAAGCTGAAGCCATCAACCAACTGTGCCGCAGCGGTGAATTCCCCGACTATTCCCGCTATATCGGCGGTGTCTATTCATCGGAGTGGTTCTGGGCAAAAATCCTCCATATCACCCGCCAGGACCGCCAGGTCCGCCAGGAAGCGGTCTCCTGGATTGAGCTGTGCGACTGGATCCCGGCGGTATTGTCCGCCACCACGCGTCCTGAGGAAATCAGGCGCGGCCGCTGCTCCGCCGGACATAAATCCCTCTGGCATCCGGTATGGGGCGGCGTACCGCCAAAAGCGTTTCTCCATGCCCTTGATCCGGTACTGACGGAAAATCTGCAATACCCGCTCTTTACCGACACCTATACCGCCGACCTGCCGGTGGGCCGCATCAGCGCCGAATGGGCGCAAAAGCTCGGCGTGCCGCCTTCCGTAACCATTGCCGGCGGAGCCTTTGACTGCCATATCGGCGCCGTGGGCGCCGGCGCTCAGCCCTATACCCTGGTAAAGGTCATCGGCACGTCCACCTGCGATATCCTGATAGCCGATGAACAAAAAGTCGGCGATCGCTCCATTACCGGTATCTGCGGCCAGGTGGACGGCAGCGTCATTCCCGGCTTTATCGGCCTGGAGGCGGGACAGTCGGCTTTTGGCGATATTTATGCCTGGTACGGCAAGGTGCTGGGCTGGCCCCTGCGCCGGGCCGCACGGCAAAATCCTTCCCTACAGCCGGCGCTCGAGGCCATAGAAACCGACATGCTGTCGGCGCTGGCCGAAGCCTGGGCTGAGGAACCGTCGCTGGAACATCTGCCGGTGGTGCTGGACTGGTTCAATGGCCGCCGCACTCCTTATGCCAACCAGCGCCTGAAAGGGGTTATCACCGGCCTTAACCTGGGCACCGACGCGCCGGCGCTGTTCGGCGGGTTGATTGCCGCCACCGCCTTCGGCGCGCGCGCCATCATGGAGTGCTTCGTTGATCAGGGCATTCCGGTGGAGAACGTGCTGGTGCTGGGGGGCATTGCCCGCAAATCGCCGATCATCATGCAGGTGCTGGCGGATGTCATGAATCGTCCGCTGCAGCTGGTGGCCTCCGACCAATGCTGTGCCCTGGGAGCGGCGATTTTCGGCGCGGTGGCGGCGGGAACCTACGGGGATATCGCCACGGCCCAGCAGCACATGGCCAGTAAAATCGAACGCGTCCTACAGCCGGACCCTGACAAAGTCGCCTCATTCCAGGTCCTGTATGAACGCTACCGGCACTGGAGCGAAATCGCTGAACCCGCCTATGCCGTAACGGCTGCCATCGGGCATTAACCAACAAAAGCCGGGCCGCGGGAAAGACCGCCGCCCGAAACCTCCCTTTGACGGAGACGCACAGGAGTCATTATGGAAAATTTTCAACAGCACGAAGTCTGGTTTGTGATAGGCAGCCAACATCTTTACGGCCCGGAAACGCTGCGGCAAGTCACCGAACATGCGCAGACCGTGGTCAAGGGCCTGAATGATGAGGCAGGCCTGCCGGTCAAGCTGGTTTTGAAACCCCTGGTCACCTCGCCGGATCAAATCCTGGCATTGTGCCGCGAGGCCAATTACGATACCCGCTGCATCGGCTTGCTCACCTGGCTGCACACTTTTTCTCCGGCCAAGATGTGGATAGGCGGCCTGAGCATCCTGAATAAACCCCTGCTGCAGTTCCATACCCAATTCAATGCGCAAATCCCGTGGGAAACCATGGACATGGATTTTATGAACCTGAACCAGACCGCCCACGGCGGCCGTGAATTCGGTTTCATCGGCGCGCGGATGCATTTGAATCATCAGGTCGTGGTGGGCCACTGGCAAGACCCGCAGGCCCATGCAGGCATCGCCAAATGGATGCGCGCCGCGGTGGCCCGCGAAGAGAGCCAGCATTTGGTGGTGGCCCGGTTCGGCGACAACATGCGTGAAGTGGCGGTGACCGAAGGCAATAAGGTTGGCGCGCAAATCCAGTTCGGCTACTCGGTTACCGCTTACGGCCTGGGGGATCTGGTGAGCGTGGTGGATGAAGTTTCGCACGGCGATATCGACGCGCTGGTGGAAGAGTATGAAGCTTCCTACATCCTCACCGACAAAATCAAGCACAATGGCGAAAAACGCCAGAACCTGCTGGATGCGGCCCGTATCGAACTGGGCATGAAACGCTTCCTGGAGCAGGCGGGCTGTAAAGCCTTCACCACCAACTTTGAAAATCTGTACGGACTCAAGCAGTTGCCGGGGCTGGCGGTGCAACGCCTGATGCAGCAAGGCTATGGCTTCGCCGGCGAAGGGGACTGGAAAACCGCGGCCCTGCTGCGCATCCTTAAGGTCATGGCCGCCGGTCTGCCCGGGGGCACCTCGTTTATGGAAGATTATACCTATAACTTCCAGCCGGAGAATAACCTCGCCCTTGGCTCACATATGCTTGAAGTGTGTCCGAGTATCGCCAAAGAAGAAAAACCCACCGTGGACGTGCAATTCCTCGGTATCGGCGGCAAGGCGGACCCGGCGCGGCTACTGTTCTCCACCCCGGCCGGCCCGGCGGTTAACGCCTCGGTTATCGATATGGGCGACCGGTTCCGTATGCTGGTGAACGTGGTGGATACCATCGAGCAGCCCCATCCCCTGCCGAAGCTGCCGGTGGCCCGCGCCATCTGGAAGGCCCAGCCGTCCCTTGAAGTGGCGGCGGAAGCCTGGATCCTGGGCGGAGGTGCGCATCATACCGTATTCAGCCAGGCCCTGAGCCTGGATCATATCCGGCTCTATGCGGAAATGAACGGTATCGAACTGCTGGTTATCGATAATGACACCCGCATTCCCGACTTCAAGCAGGCCCTGCGCTGGAATGAACTCTATTATAAGCTAGCGGCGAAATAAGACGTTTTGTTTATAAGGCCGGGGACAATCCGTTCCCGGCCTGAACGCCCCGCGCTTTTTTAGCTTTTTATCGCGGAATATATGGACACCGGAGCCGCACTGAATATACTACTTTGCTTATATTTCCTTCCCTGAACGCTCAACAATGACTGCGCAAGAGTACTTATTAAAATTCCGTAAGGTAAACACCCCCGAGAGCCTGGAAAAGCTGTTCGATCATCTGAATTACTCCCTGGTGGACAGCGGTGAAATCATCAATATGTACCGGGCGGCGGACCACCGCAGGGCGGAACTGGCCTCCGGCGGCCGTCTGTTCGATCTCGGCCAGGTGCCTAAATCCGTATGGCGGTTCGTGATTTGAACGCCGGCCACGCTCCGGCGGGCTCCCCGCCGCGTATCGGCGGCTGGCTGTGGGTCGCGACGGCCTACCTTGGGGTGGCGCTTATCAGCGCGAGCCTTATCATCATTATCTTCCTGCTGGCGCTGGTGAACCACTGGGACGCGCTTTCACAGTCCGCGCAACACTCCATGTTCGGTCTGCAATGGCTGGCCTCGCTGCTCACCGCCGCCGCCATGTGGTGTTTTACCTTCTGGACGCTGCGGCTGATGCTCCGACGCTCCCTGCGCTTTCCCAAGATATTTATCCTCTGGCTGCTGGCGGGGGTTTTATTGGCCCTGAAGGCCTTTGCCTTTTCCCCTATCACCGACCAGCTGGCGCTGCACCAGCTATACTGGCCGCTGCTGGCGGCGGCTCTCGGCGTGCCTTACATAAAACGCTCGCAGCGGGTTAAGCATACCTTTATCCAGCCATGATATCGGCCATGGCCACCGGAAGGCGGAAATCCGCTATCGGCATAGGGCATACCGGCCGCCGGCGGATAATAACCCTACGGAAACTGTGTTGTCGAAAGGGAACCTATGCCGGATAATAGCCCGCGTCTTTTTAAATGGGTACGGCAATGAATGGTTACCTGCTACTGTTTATCGGCACGGTGCTGGTAAATAATTTCGTCCTGGTCAAATTTCTCGGCTTATGCCCATTTATGGGCGTATCCAAAAAGCTGGAAACGGCAATGGGTATGGGCATGGCCACTACCTTCGTCATGACGCTGGCGTCCATCTGCGCCTGGCTGATAAATGACTTTATCCTGCAACCCCTGGATCTGGCCTATTTACGTACCCTTTCCTTTATTTTTATTATCGCGGTGGTGGTGCAGTTCACCGAACTGGTGGTGCGAAAGACCAGCCCCTCCCTCTACCGTCTGCTGGGCATTTTCCTGCCGCTTATCACCACCAACTGCGCGGTACTCGGCGTGGCGCTGCTCAATATCAATCTTGCCCATAACTTCCTGCAGTCCGCGGTGTATGGTTTCAGCGCCGCGGCGGGCTTCTCACTGGTGATGATCCTGTTCTCCGCCATCCGGGAACGCCTGGCGGTGGCCGACGTACCGGCGCCCTTCAAGGGTTCGTCCATCGCCCTGGTGACCGCCGGACTGATGTCGCTGGCCTTTATGGGCTTTAGCGGGCTGGTGAAATTCTGATGGTCTTGGTCTATGCCGTCGGCGCGCTCAGCCTGCTGGCTTTGCTATGCGGGGCCCTGCTGGGGTTTGCCGCCCGCCGCTTTACCGTAGAAGAGGATCCGGTCGCCGGACAGATCGATGCCCTGCTGCCCCAAAGCCAGTGCGCGCAGTGCGGTTATCCCGGCTGCAAGCCTTATGCCGAAGCGGTGGCGGTCCATGGCGAAAAAATCAACAAGTGCGCCCCCGGCGGAGAACCGGTGATGCTGAAAATCGCCGGTTTGATGAACGTGGAGCCGCAGCCGCTGGACGGCGGCGGCGAGGCGTCCCGCCCCGTGGCCACCGTGGCCTGGATCGATGAGGCCAACTGCATCGGCTGCACCAAATGTATCCAGGCGTGTCCGGTGGATGCCATTATCGGCACCACCCGGGCGGTGCATACGGTGGTGAGCGAGCTCTGCACCGGCTGTGATTTATGCGTCGCGCCCTGCCCGACCGACTGCATTGAAATGCGGCCGCTGGCGGACACCGCGCAAAATTGGAAGTGGGATCTTTCCCGCATCCCGGTTCAGGTCATTTCCCTGGAGCACCATGTTTAATTTATTCGCCGAACTGCGCAAAGACCGCATCTGGGAATTTGACGGCGGCATTTATCCTCCGGAAATGAAGGAGCAGTCCAGCGGTACGCCGCTGCGCGTGGTGCCGTTGCCGGACCAGCTCATTATCCCTCTCAAGCAGCATCTTGGACCGGAGGGTGAACTGTGCGTCGCCGCCGGCGACCGGGTGCTGCGCGGACAGCCCCTGACCCGCGGCCTGGGGCGCACCTTGCCGGTCCATGCTCCCACCTCCGGGGTGATTGAGTCTATTACTTCCCATATCACCGCTCATCCGTCGGCGCTGGCTGAGCTTTGCATCATCCTGCGCGCCGACGGCTTGGACAGCTGGTGCCCGTTGCAGCCGGCGGCCGATTTCCGCCGGCATAACGCCCAGTGGGTGCTGAATCGGATACATCAGGCCGGCATCGCCGGTTTGGGCGGCGCGGGTTTCCCCACCGCCGCCAAAATCACCGGCGGCGGCAGCGTTGAGACCCTGATTATCAACGCCGCGGAATGCGAGCCTTATATTACCGCCGACGACCGGCTGATGCGGGAACGGGCCCATGAAATTGTCGCGGGCATTGATGTGGTGGCCCATGCCGTCGCCCCCGGGCGCGTACTCATCGGCATCGAGGATAACAAACCGGCCGCCGCATCCGCCCTGGAGCAGGCATTGGCGCAGCGGCCGGATTACCTGCTGCGGGTTGTGCCGACCAAATATCCTTCCGGCGGCGCCAAGCAGCTGACGAAAATCCTTACCGGGCGGGAAGTGCCCTTCGGTCAACATTCGGCCTCCATCGGCGTGTTGATGCTGAATGTGGGCACGGTTTTCGCCATCAAGCGGGCGGTAATAGACGGGGAGCCTCTTACCGAACGGGTGGTGACGCTGTCCGGCGGCGCCTTGAAACAGCCGGGCAATGTCTGGGGGCGCATCGGCACCCCGGTGGGGCATCTGCTGCGCCATGCGGGCTTTGTTGCCGAAGGGGAGCAGTTGGTTATCATGGGCGGGCCATTGATGGGATTTACCCTGCCGTCTCTCGATGTCCCCATCGTCAAGATCAGTAATTGCATCATGGCCCCCGCCGCCGGGGAGCTGGCCAAAGCGCAGCCCGAGCAAGCCTGCATTCGCTGCAGCCTGTGCGCCGATGCCTGCCCGGCCGGACTGCTGCCCCAGCAGCTTTATTGGTTCAGCCGCGGCCAGGAGCACGACAAGGCCCGGCGCCATCATCTGTTCGATTGCATAGAATGCGGAGCCTGCGCCTATGTTTGCCCGAGCAATATCCCGCTGGTGCACTATTACCGTCGGGAAAAAGCGGAGATCCGGGCCCTCGATGGGGAAGCGGAAAAATCAGCCACCGCCAGGGCGCGTTATGAGGCCAAGCTTGCCCGGCGCGAACGGGAAAAAACAGCCAGAGAACTGCGCCACCGGCAGGCGGCGGTGAAGCTGGACGAAATCGTCCCGCGGATGCCGGCAAAAGTATCCCTTGGTGATACCGCCCCCTCCAGCGCGACAAAAGTCGTGTCCATGGCGTCCGGCGCGCCGCAGCGACCTGCTGCTGACGGTGACGGCGTCACTTCTGACCTGCATCATCAGCAGCAGGATGCCGTCGCCGCCGCCATTGCCCGGGTAAAAGCCCGTAAAGCCGCCGCTGCAAAACAGCCTCAAGAGGAATAAATGGCTTTCAGAATAGCGAGTTCACCTTTTACCCATAACCGGTTAACCACCGGCCAGATCATGTCGCAGGTGATTGCGGCATGCCTGCCGGGCTTCCTCGCCCTGAGCTATTTCTTCGGTTACGGCACGTTGATTCAGGTGGTGTTGGCCTGCATCACCGCATTGCTGGCCGAGGCGGCGGCGGCGGCGCTGCGCAAACAATCCGTACCGGCAAAACTCACCGACTACTCCGCGCTGCTGACGGCTGTCCTGCTGGGGTTAAGCCTGCCGCCCTTGGGTCCCTGGTGGGTCATTGTCCTGGCGACGCTGTGCGCCATTATCATTGCCAAGCAGCTTTACGGCGGCCTGGGGCATAATCCCTTCAATCCGGCCATGGTGGGGTATGTCATAGTGCTTATCTCTTTTCCGGTACAAATGACCAGTTGGCTGCCGGAAGAGAGCATGCGGCTGCACCCCGCCGGACTGGCGGATACCCTGGGGCTTATTTTTTCCGGCCATACGTCCCTGGATCTGGATTTACAGCAGGTGCGCCAGGGGTTTGACGGGATTACCCAGGCCACCCCGCTGGATAATTACAAAACCGGCCTGCATGCCGGCCGCGATGCGGCCCGGCTTTTGCGACAGCCGCTTTATAACGGCTGGATGGGGGGGCTGGGCTGGCAATGGGTCAATCTTGGTTTCCTGGCGGGCGGCTTGTATCTGCTGCTGCGCAACATCATCAGTTGGCATATCCCCATCGCCTTTCTGGCGAGCCTGGGTTTTTGCGCCGTCCTGGCCTGGCTGTTGATGCCCCAGGCCGCGCCGCCGCCGATGCTGCACCTGTTTTCCGGCGCCACCATGCTGGGGGCGTTTTTTATCGCCACCGATCCGGTAACCGCCTCCACCACCCATCGCGGGCGACTGATATTCGGCGCGCTGACCGGCGGTCTGGTCTGGCTTATCCGCACCTACGGCGGCTACCCCGAAGGGGTGGCTTTTGCCGTATTGCTGGCGAATATCTGCGTGCCGCTTATCGATCATTATACCCAGCCCCGTGCCTACGGACATCCATGAGGAGCGCCGGATGTTGAGCATTATGCGCAAGCACGGCATTACCCTGGCGGTCTTTGCCGCCCTGTTCACCGCGCTTACCGCCCTGGTGCACGCCCTCACCGAACCCGCCATCCGGCAACAGGCCGTCAATCAGCAGCGGCAATTGCTCGATGAAGTGGTGCCGCCGGGGCTGCATGATAATGATATGCTGGCGGAGTGCTATCTGGTGACGGACAGCGCACTGGGCAATGCGAACCCCCACCGGCTCTACCTGGCCCGCAAACAGGGTAAAGCCGTGGCGGCGGCCATAGAGTCCACGGCGCCGGACGGCTACTCCGGCTCCATCCAGCTACTGGTGGGCGCGGACTTTCACGGCAACGTATTGGGCGCACGGGTTACCGAACATCATGAAACGCCGGGGCTGGGAGACAAGATTGAACTGCGCGTCTCGGATTGGATAACCTATTTCAGCGGTAAAAGGGTTGATTCGGCGGAAGATGGCTTCTGGGCGGTCAAAAAAGACGGCGGCGGCTTCGATCAGTTTACCGGCGCCACCATCACGCCTCGCGCGGTGGTGAACGCGGTGAAACGCACGGCGCTTTATCTGGAGACCCTGCCGGAAGATATGCAGGGCGTTGCCACATGCGGGAGGAGAGAAAATGAGTGAAGCCAGACGACTTTTGCGCCAGGGCCTATGGGAAAATAACTCTTCGCTGGTGCAGTTATTGGGCCTGTGCCCCTTGCTGGCGGTATCCAATACCGTGACCAACGCCCTCGGCCTGGGTTTAGCCACCACGCTGGTAATGACCTGCACCAATGGCGCTGTCTCGGCGCTGCGACGCTTCGTGCCCGCCGAGATTCGTATTCCTATTTATGTGATGATCATCGCCTCGGTGGTCTCCACGGTGCAGATGCTTATCAATGCCTATGCCTACGGCCTTTATCAGTCGCTGGGCATCTTCATTCCCCTTATCGTCACCAACTGTATAGTCATGGGACGGGCGGAAGCCTACGCTTCGCAAAATCCGGTGGCGCTGTCGGCCCTGGACGGACTGGCTATGGGGCTGGGGTCCACCGGCGCCCTGGTGGTGCTCGGCGGCATCCGCGAACTGCTGGGGAACGGTACCCTGTTCGACGGCGCCGATCGGCTGCTGGGGCCGTGGGCCAAAGCGCTGCGAATAGACATTTTGCATCTGCAAACCCCGTTCCTGATAGCCATGCTTCCCCCCGGCGCCTTTATCGGGCTGGGATTTATGCTGGCGGGAAAACATGTCATCGACCACCGGCTTAAAGCCCGGCAGCGTCAGGCGGCGGTAAGACAAACGACGGAACAGGAACAGGCAGGATCATGAATCAGGCTAAACGTATAGCCATTTTAAGCCGCTTGCGGGAGGCCAATCCCCATCCCACCACCGAACTGCGCTACGGATCGCCGTTTGAATTATTGATTGCCGTATTGCTGTCGGCCCAGGCCACCGACGTCAGCGTCAACAAGGCCACCGCCACGCTGTTTCCGGTGGCCGGCACCCCGTCCGCCATGCTGGCTCTGGGCTCCGAAGGGATAAAAAGCCATATCAAGTCCATCGGGCTTTTTAACAGCAAGGCGGAAAACATCATCAAAACCTGCCGGATTTTGCTGGAGCAGCACCAGGGCCGGGTACCTGAAGACCGCGCCGCGCTTGAAGCGCTGCCCGGCGTAGGCAGGAAAACCGCCAACGTGGTATTGAATACCGCCTTCGGCTGGCCTACCATTGCCGTTGATACCCATATCTTCCGGGTTTGTAATCGCACTGAGTTCGCGCCGGGCAAGGACGTGGCGGCAGTGGAGCAAAAGCTTATCAAGGTCGTGCCGGCTGAATTCCGGGTTGATTGCCATCACTGGCTGATTCTCCATGGACGTTACACCTGTATCGCCCGCAAGCCGCGCTGCGGCTCTTGCCTGATTGAGGATCTCTGCGAGTTCAGGGAAAAAGTCTATGCCTGACTTGCCCTGTTGCGCTACCGCAAAACAGCCGTTGTTTGCCTTTCAGAATGAAAAACTATGACAGCGATGCAACCATCGCTATCCTGCCACCTAAGTTGGACGTATTCTATGAGAACGCATCATCGTGGGGGGTCGTTTATGAAGCTTTTCTATATGCCTGGTGCAAGCTCGCTGACCGCTCACATTACCCTGCGCGAGGCCGGACTGGATTTCACGATTGAAAAAGTGGATTTTCGCACTAAAAAAACCGAGCACGGCGAAGATTATCTGACGATAAATCCGAAGGGCAAAGTACCGGCGCTGTTGTTGAACGACGGCACCGTGCTGACCGAAGTCGTGGCCATAGTGCAGTACCTGGCGGATTTGGTGCCGGACCGTCAATTGATCCCGCCGGCGGGCACCCTATCGCGCTATCAGGCCATGGAATGGCTCAATTATGTCGCCAGCGAGCTGCATAAAGGCCTGAGCCCGTTATTCGATACCCACCTGCCGCCGGACTACAAAGAGCAGGTACACCAGCAAATGGAGAGTAAATTGCTCTATCTCGACCGGGAAATGGCCGGTCAGGATTATTTGCTCGGCAGCAGGTTCAGCGTAGCGGATGCCTATCTGTTCACCATGCTGACCTGGGCCGATCGGTTGGGATTTGATCTCTACGCCACCCCGACGGTGGGGCATTTTTACCAGCGGATAAAACTTCGCCCGTCCGTGGTTGCGGCGCTGCATGCCGAACGGGCGGAATCCCAGGCGGTTGATTAACACCAGCGACAAAATCGCAGGGGCCGGTTTCGGTCCCCTGCCGATACGTTTAATTCCAACTGATCAAACAGTAATTTTTCTTGCCGCGCCGCAACAGGGTATAACGCTCAAACAGGCGGTCGGCGTCCGTAAAGACATATTCCGCCGAGGACTGTTTTTCACCGTTCACGGCAATAGCGTTGGAAGAGATCAGCGAACGGGCCTGACCGCGGGATGGCACCAGTTGCGCATCCACCAGCGCCTGTTGCAGATCCGCGCCGTTTTGCAGCGTAATCACCGGCATACCGTCCTGGGCCAGCTGTTGCAGGTCGTTGGCGGTAAGATCCTGCAATGAGCCGGAAAACAGGCTCTGGGTAATACGCACCGCCGCCGCCAGCCCCGCGTCTCCGTGCACCAGGCGCGTCACTTGCTCCGCCAGCACATATTGCGCCCTGGGTGCGGTCCCGCTGTTGCTATCTTCCGCTTCCAGGGCATTGATCTCTTCAATGGGCATAAAGGTGAAGAATTTTAAAAACCGGTAAACGTCGGCGTCGGCGGTGTTGATCCAAAACTGGTAAAACTTGTAGGGACTGGTTTTCAGCGGGTCCAGCCATACCGCGCCGCCTTCCGTTTTACCGAACTTGGTGCCGTCGGCTTTGGTAATGAGCGGCACGGTCAAACCGTACACCGTCTTTTGATGCATGCGCCGCGTCAAATCGATGCCGGAAGTGATATTCCCCCACTGATCGGACCCGCCGATCTGCAGCTCAACGCCATATTGCTTGTTCAAACAGGCAAAATCATAGCCCTGCAGCAAGTTGTAGGAAAACTCGGTAAAGGAAATTCCCACATCGTCACGGTTGAGGCGCTGCTTCACCGCTTCTTTATTGATCATTTGGTTGACGGAAAAATGCTTGCCGATGTCCCGCAGGAAGGTCAGGACATTCATGCTACCAAACCAGTCGTAGTTATTTGCCGCTACCGCGCTGTTCTCGCCGCAGTCAAAATCCAGGAACGGCGATACCTGCCGGCGGATTTTATCCACCCACTCCTGCACCGTTTCGGCGGTATTCAATTTGCGCTCAACGGCCTTGAAGCTGGGATCGCCAATCAACCCGGTAGCCCCGCCCACCAGCGCCACCGGACGGTGTCCGGCCAATTGGAAACGCTTTAAACACAGCAGCGGCACCAAATGTCCCAAATGCAAGCTGTCGGCGGTCGGGTCGAAACCGCAATACAACGAGAGCGGCCCCTGAGCCAGCCGCTCGGAAAGCGCGGCCTCATCCGTTACCTGGGCTATCAAGCCCCGCTCTTGCAATTGTTGTATCAGGTTGCTGCTTGCCATCAAAAAAACTCCGTAATATACAAATTGAGTGATAAAGTGCTGCGAATAGCATAATGAAGAAAGGGATTAAGGGGCCAGGCGGTCGATGCTCCAGCCCGCGTCCTGGCGCTGGTAGATAAACCGATCGTGCAGCCGGTGTTCACCTCCCTGCCAAAACTCCATGGTATCGATAACCACGCGATAACCGCCCCAAAAACTGGGCAGCGGCACTTCGCCCTGCTGGAATTTCTGTTTCAGCTCGAGGAATTTGCTCTCCAGCACCCCGCGGGTGGAGATGCGGCTGGACTGTTGCGAGACCCAGGCGCCGATTTGGCTGTCCTTGGGCCGGCTGTGAAAATATTTCAAGACCTCAAACACCGACAAGCGTTCCGCGCGACCCAGCACCATAACCTGGCGCTCCAGGCTATGCCAGGGAAAATGGAGGCTGATGCGGTTGTTGTGCGCCAGCTGCGTTGCCTTGCGACTGCCCAGGTTGGTATAGAATACCATGCCGGCGGCGTCGAAGTGCTTGAGCAGAACCATGCGCTGATAGGGTTGTCCGGTCTCGTCCACGGTCGCCACGCACATGGCGGTGGGATCGGCGAGCTGCGCCTCGCAGGCCTGCCTGAGCCAAAGCTCGAACAAATCCATCGGTTCCGCCGTTAAATCCGCCCGCCGCAAGCCGCCGCGGGTATATTCCCGACGCAGGTCGGCGATATCAATTTTCTGTTCAGTCATAATGGTATATAGCGTGAAACCGTGGCTTTATTGTGCGCCGCGTGGTTAAAAATCTCAATCATTTACCGCTCTCCCCGTTCAGGATGCAGTCATCAATGATGACGCGTCCATCGCGCTCGATAAATGCCCGATTCCCTTTCGACCAGAAGCCATAGTGGCCGTTATCGTAGCGAACGCCCGAAGCGGAAGCCACCTGCGGCAAGGTTAACTGTTTGCCGTCAAGTATCAGGCTGACCTGCGACAGCCGGTTATTTTGCCGTACCGTCAACGGCGTGGTGCCGCATTGATAATGAAGCGCCTGCACGTCGGGGCCGCGGTGCAGACGGGAACAGGCGCCGGTGGCGAGCACGCTTAGCACGGTCAGGCAGAAAATCGCTCTTTTCATTATTTTGCTCCCGGTTGAACATGTGGATAAACGATGTCCCTGTTCAGACCGGATAAATCGCTCCGAGCAAGGTTTCCCGGCTGGCGCCGGTCACCGAAGGCAAGTTCCCCGGCAAACTCGACAGCGTGCGGCAGGCAAGCCAGGCGAATGCCAAGGCCTCCATATCGTCGCCGCTGACGCCGTATTTGTCAGTAGGACTTACCTCAATTCCCGGCAGCAGCGCCGACAGCCTGGCCATCACCAGCGGATTGCGGGCGCCGCCGCCGCAAACCAGCAAATGCTCGCAGCCGCCGGATAACATGACCTGCTGGGAGATACTCCGGGCGGTGAGCTCAGCCAGGGTCGCCTGAACATCCCTCGGCGGTATCGGCATAAACTGGCTCAGTTGCTGGTTCAACCAGCCCAGGTTAAAGTGTTCCCGTCCGGTGCTTTTCGGCGCCGGCAGGGAAAAGTAGCGGTCGGCCAGCATCCGGCGCAACAGCTCCGAATGAATTTTTCCGCCTGCGGCCCAGATCGCGTCCAGGTCATAAGGCTTACCTTTCTGGCGCCAAATCCAGGCGTCCATCAGCATATTGCCCGGGCCGGTATCGTAACCGCGAATCGGCTGACCCGGCAGCAACAGCGATAAATTGGCGATACCGCCGATATTGAGCACCATGCGCCGTTCCGTGGGATGGGCCAGCAGAGCGTGATGGAAACCCGGCACCAACGGCGCCCCCTGTCCGCCGTAGGCCATATCGCGGCGGCGAAAATCTCCCACGGTGGTAATCCCGGTCATGGCGGCAACCAGGTTGTTATCGCCGATTTGCAGGGTGCAGGGAAAATCGCCGCCGGGCTGATGCCATACCGTCTGGCCGTGACAGCCGATGGCGGTGACCTCTCTCCCATTGACCCCCGCGTTGCGCAACATTTTTATCACCGCCTCGCCGAACAACCTGCCCAACCGGGTGTCCAATTCCCCTAATTGGGATAAAGTCACCGCCTGCCCCTGGCACATGGAGAGTATCTGCTGTTTGATGTCCAGCGGAATCGGATGCGTGTAACTGGCCTGCTGCGCGACGGTATGCTCATCTATGGCGGCGAGCACCACATCGATGCCGTCGAGGCTGGTTCCTGACATGACTCCCACATAGCGACCTGTTTTCATTGAGCCGGCCTTGTTCCTTATAAAGAGGGTTTTGGTTATCATACTGTAATAACGTTAACATTTTTACCGAATGAGACCATCAAAAGCAGGCAAATAATTAAACTTGTTACAAAATCATGACGAAATAAGAAAAAGGTTAGCCGTAAAATCATTGCGAAAGTCACAAATTGGCGTCCGTTTATTCGCAGTTTATGATTTTTTCAATATTATCAACTACAGTAACTAAACTAGCCTTGTCTGATGTAGCATCACCCATCAGCGCAGCTATATTAGCATGAGTTCCGTCTGGGTTTGCCTTGGACGAACGTCGTACAATAGGAGTTTTCAATGATGAAACGTTTGCTCGTGGTCACCCTGGCTGGTTTGACATTGGCAGGATGTGCCAATAACAACGGCTTATCCGGTGATGTCTATTCTGCCTCCGAAGCCAAAGAAGTTCAAAGCGTGACTTACGGTACCCTGGTTGGGGTCCGTCCGGTGCAGATCCAGGGTGGGGAAGATTCAAACATTATCGGCACCATCGGCGGTGCGGTATTGGGTGGTTTGGTGGGCAATACCATCGGCGGCGGCGCCGGCAGAGGTGTCGCTACCGCCGCCGGCGCGGTAGTGGGCGGCGTCGCCGGACAGAACGTCGGCAGCGCCATGAACCGTACCCAGGGTGTGGAGCTGACCATTCGCGAAGACGACGGCAGAACCATCATCGTCGTACAAAAACAGGGGCCGACCCGCTTCAGCGTGGGCCAACGCGTCGCCATGGCCGGCAACGGACGCGGCGTGACCGTTTCGCCCCGCTGACACAGCGGCATGTCGTGATTTCTCCCCTACTGTTAAGGCGGTGGGTGAAAATCAATGGTACGACATCATTCACATCTGTCTATATAAAGAACCGGCAAAATATGCCGGTTTTTTATATGGAACATATGCAACACACCCAAACTGATCAGGATTTATTATAAAGTTCCAGGATATTCTTCTCTAGCCTGGCGATCATATTACTCAGAAATTGAATTTCTTGTTCTGAGATACCCGCCAGGATTTCATCTCTGGTACTATTTATAACATGATTAACTTCTTTGATGATTGGCTCGGCGGACTCCGTCAATTTTATACGTTTCGCCCGCCTGTCATTGGCGCAGGTATGCCTGGTGATGAGTTTCTTCTCTTCGAGCTGATCAAGCGTCCGGACCAAGGAGGGCTGCTCGATGCCGATGGCTTTTGCCAATTGAATTTGCGACTGCTCAGGGGGCAATTGGCAAATATTATGCAGCGTGATCCAATGCGTTTGTGTAAGCTCTAAAGGTTTTAAGCGATGGTCAATCAGTGCGCGCCAAACACGAACAAGTCGCGCCAAATCAGATCCTAATGGCGATTCCAATTCTCTCTCCTTATAATTAAGCTGATTAAGCTTGTTCCCTGGATTCCCATCCATTCTAATGGGTGGAATGGCAAAATACAAATATATATATAAATATGGTGAAACTTAAGTTGAGATGGATGTAATATGCATGTTATTCCTTTGATAAAATGGATGTTACCGAAGAGCGCATATGTTTTCGAAACATCCGGTGAATCGGATGAATTCACTCTCCTTCCTTCGCATTTTCCCACCTGGTCTAGGGTAATCTCTGGAAACGTTCAATAATCCGTTCCTCTTTGCGACTACCTTAACCCTTTCATATTGAGGCAGATCATATGCCAAGCGGATTATTCATAACTGTAACACTATTATTGTCATTCAGCGTGATTTATTGTTAATTTAAGTTAAATGAAGACATAACAAATATCAATATTTCATGTATTCAGGGTAATAATGTAATTTTAATATATAAGTAGCTACTAATTAGTTCGTAAAATAATATTAATCAGTACCACTAATACCTCATCTATACTCACCTCAGCGTCAAAACAGGCTGGGTTGATCCGGGGCGTCCCCAAGAGACTCCGCCGTTTTAGCGGCCCGCGCCAGGCGCAAATAACGCAGGCGGCATAAACGCAGTACCTCCTTTTTCTGGTTGTCATTCATCCCCATCCAGTCAAAGCGCTCTTGCCGGGAACGGAAACAGCCAATGCAGTAGCCGCGGGCGTCCGACTGGCAGATACCGCGACAGGGACTGGGTATGGTGAAAAACTCAAGCTGTTCCGGCACAGGCCCTCCTTATTTACTTTCATTGAAGACGTTATTTACCCAACTGGCAAGATTTATTGCCCTCGCCCGCCCGTCCGACATACTGTAAAACCGCCGTCCCACGGTCTATACTGGCGACTACCTTTTCTGCGGCGGACATTACCCCGTCATGATCCCAAGAGGATATTATGCGCCTGCTACATACCATGCTACGAGTTGGAAACTTACAAAGATCTATTGATTTCTATACTAAAATACTCGAAATGCGCCTATTGCGCACCAGTGAGAACACTGAATATAAATACACGCTGGCGTTTGTCGGCTATACCGAAGAAACCGAAGGCGCAGTTATTGAATTAACCTATAACTGGGGAGTCGACAGCTACGATCTCGGCAGCGCCTATGGCCATATCGCCCTGGGCGTAGATAATGTCGCCGCTACCTGCGAACGCATCCGCCAGGCCGGGGGCACGGTTACCCGTGAAGCCGGACCGGTGAAAGGCGGCACGACCATCATCGCCTTTATCGAAGATCCCGACGGTTATAAAATAGAATTGATCGAGCAGCGTCACGCCGGCCTGGGCCTCGGGCACTGACATATTGGCCACGGCCGGGCACGGCGGTGGCGGTCGGTAATGCGCCGCACATCATAAATCCGCGAATGCTTAAAGTTACATCGTAACGGACGGGACCCAAGACAGGGGTCCCTTTTCAGGATTATCTTCCCATTTTCCGTTTAATCACCGCACTATTCCATTGCGGGCAGCCAATGAAAATGGATTCGCCATGCATACCGGAACAAAATTTGCCATAATGCGGGCTGTATTTCTAAATAGTAAGAACAGGCATGGCTGAAATAGACGATGTAAATTCCCTTCGCGGCCGTTTCCGCGGCTTTTATCCGGTTGTCATTGATGTAGAATCCGCAGGCTTTAACGCCGCTACCGACGCCTTGCTCGAAATTGCCGCCGTGACATTGAACATGGATGTAGAAGGCTGGCTCGTGCCGGACCAAACGTTGCACTTTCATGTCGAACCTTTCCCCGGATCGCTGTTACAGCCGGAGGCGCTGGCGTTTAACGGCATCGATCCGTCCAATCCTTTACGCGGTGCGGTAAGCGAATACGATGCGCTGCATGAAATCTTCAAGATGGTGCGCAAAGGCATAAAGGATCAAGGCTGCAACCGTGCGGTAATCGTGGCCCATAACGCAGGTTTTGATCATGGTTTCCTGATGGCGGCGGCGGAACGCGCCAATCTCAAACGCAATCCGTTTCATCCTTTTGCCACCTTCGACACCGCGGCGCTGAGCGGACTGGTGCTTGGGCAGACCGTATTGGCGAAAGCCTGCGCCGCCGGAGGAATTGAATTCGACAGCCGCCAGGCCCATTCGGCGCTGTACGATACCGAGCGGACCGCCGAGCTGTTTTGCGAACTGGTGAATCGCTGGAAGCGTCTCGGAGGTTGGCCGGTACCGCCGCTCGGCGACGATAGCAGCGGCGAAACTGATTAAATCAAATCACGGAGATGGCCGAACAGCGGGAGAGCATGTTTGTTTTGACCATAAAATCAAAGCCAATCCCAGCGATAGGATTGGCTTTTTCTGTTCTGAACGCTCAGGCTAGAAGCCCTCACTGACTCAATTGGACGGCTGATCTTCCTGAGAACCGTATTTCACCGCGGTTTCTTTGATAAGCGGCTGTAGCTCGCCGTGCTGATACATTTCAAGAATGATATCGCAACCGCCAATCAGTTCACCATCCACCCATAATTGCGGGAAGGTCGGCCAATTGGCGAATTTCGGCAGTTCGGCCCGAATATCCGGATTCTGCAGGACATCCACATAAGCGAAACGCTCGCCGCAGGCGGAAAGCGCCTGTACCGCTTGCGCGGAAAAACCGCAACCAGGCAATTTCGGAGAGCCCTTCATATAAAGAAGAATCGGGTTTTCAGCAATTTGCTGCTGAATTTTTTCAATCGTCGTCATTGTCTCGCTTCCTCAAGCCATAAGCTGGCCTTATCTGCTCTGGGCGGGATTATGCTCAGAATCACTATTCTAACGATTACCGTATAAATAGATAAACGTTTTTTTGCCCGCCATAGCCCGCACGGACAAAGATGCGCAGCACCTTAATAAAGGATAACACCAAAGGCGGCCTTTTACCTGGCACCGGGGCATGGCTGCCAAACTCTTTTTTAACAATTGAAAAACTGTTGAATTTTGCGCCAAATTATGCCGATGAATGCAACAAATATGCAGTCGTTCACGTTTATTCACAATATGATGATAATTCATGATGCAAAGTAGGGGTAAATAGCTTAAATTCCTTTGAGGCATTTATAACCCCCTCTTTGGGGCCACAGAGGATAGCGTTAATCATGCGTTTATGCTTTACGCTTTTTGTGTTGCTTTTTACTCAGTTATTTTTCAATTTGGCGCATGCCGCGCCCAATGCCGGTATCAATGCCGACCAGCGAAAATCACAGTCCAGTACGGCTAAAACAGGTGACCGACGCAAACGAAAACCTCTTAAAGAGGTGTTGAAGATAACCAAAAAAAGCAAACCGGTGACCGAGCAGAAAATCACCCGTCATAGCACAGACAAACCAAAAGAGCTCGTTGCTGAAAAAAGCAGCAATAAAAAATTACATTCCCTACCCGTCGCCAAAGCGAAAGAGCCGGCCGTCGAAAAAAACCACGTTAAAAAATTGCATCCAATGCCCCCCGCAAAAAAAATAGCCAAGTTTACCCCGCCGAAAAAAGGCTACAAAAAGGGTTACGGCAGGCATCGGATGAAAGAAAGCGCCACGCTCGATCTCATTGCCAACGATCAACCCATCATCATGAGCGATAGCCACAAAAAACGCTATCAGCATGCCAAATTGACGGCGATGAACAAGCTGATGTCCCAGATGGGCAAGCCTTATCGCTGGGGCGGCATGTCGCCCAATACCGGGTTCGATTGCAGCGGCCTGATCTATTATGCTTATAAGGACGTGGTACGGATTCATATGCCCCGTACCGCCAATGAAATGTTCCATTTACGCGATGCGGCGCCGGTGAAGAAAGACGATCTGGAAAGCGGCGATTTGGTTTTCTTCCATATCACCAACCGCGGCGCGGCGGATCATGTGGGCGTTTATTTGGGCAACGGACGGTTTATCGAATCCCCCCGCACCGGCCGCGATATCCGCATCAGCTATCTGAATGAAGATTATTGGGCGGATCACTATGTCGGCGCCCGCCGGGTCGTGACGCCGAAAACCATTCGCTGAAAGGAAAAAAAGGCGCCTGGGCGCCTTAATTCATTACCGCGGTAAAGCTGAACGCAATGATCACCAGCAAGGAAAATACCGTGGTCATTAATGACAATTTGAAATCGCTGCTCATCACTTCTCCTTATCACTACACCTATCGCTGAACGGGATATCTTTACACCCGTAGGTTGTAAGCAGTGTCGCATAACCCGATTAAAAAAGCTTGCCGGGCAGCAACTCCCGAGCATATTTATCTTTATCGCTTTCACTTTAGTGCCGAATCAAGGAAAATTGGCGATTTATTTATTTCGGCGTACAGGAGTTCTACACGCATGGCAACCATTAAAGACGTGGCGAAACGCGCCGGGGTATCCACCACTACGGTGTCACATGTCATCAATAAGACGCGATTTGTGGCGCAAGAGACCAAGATCGCCGTTTTGGAGGCCATCGGGCAGCTGCACTATTCCCCCAGCGACGTGGCGCGCAGCCTTAAGATCAACCGCACAAAATCCATCGGCCTGCTGGCCAGCTCAAGCGAAGCGCCCTACTTCGCGGAAATTATCGAGTCGATTGAGCACCACTGTTTTGTGCGGGGATATACCCTTGTGCTGTGCAACTCCCATAACGATCTGAACAAACAGGGCGCCTATCTGGCGATGCTGGCGCAAAAACGGGTGGACGGGTTGCTGGTGATGTGCGCCGAATATCCCGAACCGTTGCTGAATATGCTGGAAGAGTATCGCCATATCCCCATGGTGGTCATGGATTGGGGCGAAGCTCGCCGGGATTTCACCGATACCATTATCGACAATGCCTTCGCCGGGGGTTACATGGCGACCCGCTATCTGATTTCCAGGGGGCATCGCGATATCGGCGCCATACCCGGCCAACTGGCGCGCAATACCGGGGGCGGCCGTCATCGCGGCTACCTGCGGGCCCTGGAAGAAGCCGGCATCGCCATTCCCCATCAATGGATTGTGCAGGGGGATTTCGAACCGGAATCCGGCTATCAGGCCATGAAACTCATTCTGTCCAGGCCGCAAAGGCCCACGGCGGTATTTTGCGGCGGTGATATCATGGCCATGGGTGCAATGTGCGCCATTGATGAAATGGGCATGAAGGTTCCCGATGACATCTCAATTATCGGTTATGATAATGTGCGCAATTCGTGCTTTTTTACCCCGTCATTGACTACCATTCATCAACCCAAAGAAGAGCTGGGCGAGGCCGCGCTGACCATGCTGCTGGACCGTATCACCAGCAAACGGGAAAACGCCAGGATTATCGAAGTGCATCCCGCCCTGATTGTACGCCGTTCGGTGGCCGACGGCCCGTTTCGCTCCTGAAGGGCGGCGCACGGCCTCCTGAGCCCCTTATCAAAGGTGATTCGCTCCCGAATGTAATAATATATTTCATACCGCCGAATGTGCCTGATGAGTTATTGTTTCGATAGGAAATCATTAACTTATCTGTGAAATACATTATTCTGTCAGCTATTGTCTAAACCGGAATGCAGGCTTATACTCAATATCGTTAACAAATATAACGAGTTGTCTAATAATTTTGCTTTAAAAGAATGTCGTGTTTTTACATGGCGTCATCCTATTTATGAAGCGCCCGTCTGACAAACAGTCTATTGGTGTTTTTTATATTCCTCTGTTTATTGTGGTACATCCGACACCACGGATACCCGTGGATGATTATAAAAGCCCGCAGGTATCGGCTACGCTTTTCCTGACGGGGTTATAACAGAAGAAAGGTGATGGAGAAGCTATGAGTTCCTCGTGTGTTGAAGACCTGAGCTTTCATGATAATGCTTGGTATCGAATCATCCATGAAATGCTTGCTGAGGCAGGTGTAAAGATCAACGGCGCAAGGCCGTTTGATATTCATGTCAAGAACCCGGAATTT
Organism: Sodalis sp. RH15; assembly: GCF_047324255.1. NCBI lineage: Bacteria > Pseudomonadati > Pseudomonadota > Gammaproteobacteria > Enterobacterales > Bruguierivoracaceae > Sodalis > Sodalis sp. RH15. The sequence goes on along the minus strand of NZ_CP178738.1, from coordinate 3,278,124 downwards.
TTTAAACGCGTGCTAGAGGACGGGTCATTGGGGTTGGGTGAAAGTTACATGGACGGCTGGTGGGAATGCGAGCGACTGGATATCTTTTTTCAGCGCGTTTTAAGAGCCGGTTTGGAAAATAAGCTTCCCCGGCATTTCAAGGATGTTATGCGCGTTGCCGCCGCGCGGCTCATGAATCTTCAGTCTAAAAAACGGGCTTGGATTGTCGGCAAAGAGCATTATGACTTGGGTAATGACCTGTTCAGCCTGATGCTGGATCCCTATATGCAGTATTCGTGCGGCTATTGGAACAAGGCCACCACCCTGGAGGAAGCGCAGCAGGACAAGCTCAGGATGATCTGCGAAAAGCTGCAGTTAAGACCGGGCATGACGCTGCTGGATGTGGGCTGCGGCTGGGGCGGGCTTGCCGCTTATGCGGCCAAGAACTACGGTGTTTCGGTTCAGGGGGTGACTATCTCCGCTGAACAGCAGAAACTGGCGCAGGATCGCTGCGAAGGTTTGGACGTCACTATCTCGCTGCAGGATTACCGCGACCTCAACGTGCAATTCGACCGTATCGTTTCGGTGGGCATGTTTGAGCACGTAGGTCCGAAAAACTACGCCACCTATTTCGACGTCATTGATCGCAACCTGAAACGCGACGGCCTTTTCCTGCTCCATACCATCGGCTCCAACCAGACCGATATGAACGTGGACCCCTGGATCGACAAGTACATCTTCCCTAATGGCTGCCTCCCTTCCGTGCAGCATATCGCGCGGGCCAGCGAGAAGCATTTTGTTATGGAGGACTGGCATAATTTCGGTGCCGATTATGACAAAACGCTAATGGCCTGGTATGAACGTTTTCTCGCCGCCTGGCCGACGTTATCGGGAAATTACTCGGATCGATTTTTCCGGATGTTCTGCTACTACCTGAATGCCTGTGCCGGCGCTTTTCGCGCCCGTAACATCCATTTATGGCAGGTATTGTTCAGCCCGCAAGGGGTTGAAGGCGGGATTCGTGTGCCCCGCTAAACGTCCATTGCGGTACGTTCTTTTGGACTTTCCGCTCCAACGCCTTATTGCCCTGGGCGGGCAATAAGGCGTCCCTATCCCGACAGTCGGGATACAGCGTTTTACCTCATGTTAACTTCGTGTCCGGCAGCGACGGCCAGTGCGGCCTCCCGCTGCGCCAAAACCCGTTCAACGGTGTCCACAACCGCCTGGATTTGCGGATCGATTTCAATATTCACCCGGTTTCCCAGGCGTTTCTTGCCGAGTGTTGTCCTGGTGAGGGTTTCCGGAATTAAATGGACGCAAAATTTATCCGCGGCAACCTCTCCGATGGTCAGGCTGATGCCGTCGATACCGATATAGCCTTTGTACAGCACATATTTCATCAACTCCTTGTCCGGCATTTTAAACCAAATCTGCCGGTTGTTTTCCGAGGTGACGATTTTAACGATTTCCGCGCTGCACATGATATGGCCGGACATGACATGGCCGCCAATCTCGGCGTTGAACGTAGCGGCACGCTCCACGTTCACCTCATCCCCCACCTGTAATTCCCCGAGGTTGGTAATGCGCAGCGTTTCTTTCATCAAGTCGAAGCTCGCCACATCTCCCTTGATGGCGCTCACCGTCAGGCAGCAGCCGTTGTGGGCCACCGATGCCCCGGTCTCAAGCCCGTCCAGCAGCGCCGGCGGCAGTTTAATGTAATGTGTGCGGAAGTTGGTTTTTTCATCAATTTCCACCACTGACGCGGTGCCCTGAACAATACCCGTAAACATGGCCTTGACCTCTTTTAATGACACCTTAAAAAGATGGGTATTATATTGCCCCAATTTCAGGTGAAAACCAAATACCCTCCCGCGGCGAAACGCTATGCACGGAAAATGTGCATTATTGCACTGGTATAAAGCAGGGAATCCATTACACTATGCCTCAGAAACGCCGCATAAATTACCGCTTAAATTCACTCATAATCATTAATTTATCTGCAGCTTGTATTATTTTTAATCCATAACATCATAGGTGCCTGCGTGCAGAAGTATTTCCTCGAAGCGCGTACATTATTGTCGCTGGCCTTACCGGTGATCCTTGCGCAAATCGCTCAAACCGCCATGGGCGTGGTGGATACCGTGATGTCCGGCTCCGTAAGCGCCACCGACATGGCCGCCGTCGCCGTCGGTACTTCCATCTGGCTGCCCGCTATTTTATTCGGCCACGGTCTTATCATGGCGCTGACGCCGGTCATTGCCCAACTAAACGGTTCCGGCCGGCGCGATCGCATCGCCTTTCAAGTGCGCCAAGGGTTTTGGCTGGCCTTGTCCGTCTCGCTGCTGATTATGTTCCTTTTGTATCATTCCCGGTTTGTCATCGGCAGGATGCATCATGTCGATCCCGCCCTGGCGCAAAAAGCCGTCGCCTATCTGCATTTTCTGCTGCTGGGGGCGCCGGGGTATCTGTTTTTCCAGGTGCTGCGCGGCCAATGCGAAGGTCTTTCCAAAACCAAGCCAGGCATGGTCATCGGTTTCCTCGGCCTGGCGGCTAATATCCCGATCAATTATGTGTTTATCTACGGCAAGCTGGGTATGCCGGCCCTGGGCGGTGTGGGCTGTGGCATCGCCACGGCATCGGTGTATTGGATTATGTTTGGGGTCATGTGGCTGTATGTGCGCCGGGCCGGCACCTTTGCGGATTTCCGTACCGCCGTCGCTATCGTGCTGCCGCACTGGCCGACCCTGCGGCGTTTGTGCTCGCTGGGATTGCCGGTGGCATCCTCGCTCTTTTTCGAGGTGACGCTGTTTGCCGTGGTGGCGCTGCTGGTGACGCCGCTGGGCATTGTGTCCGTAGCCGGTCATCAAATCGCCCTGAACTTCAGCGCGCTGATGTTCGTACTGCCCTTGTCAATCGGGGTGGCGGCCACGATCCGCGTGGGTTTCCGCCTGGGTGAAAACAAGGTGGACGAAGCGCGGGTCGCCGCCTGGACCAGCCTGGCCGCCGGTGTGATGCTGGCCTGCGTGACGGCGATACTCACCTACCGGTTCCGGGTGCATATCGCCAGCTGGTATAATGCCACCCCGGCGGTAGTGAGCATGGCATCGCATTTGATGTCCCTGGCGGCGCTTTATCAGATTTCCGACTCAATCCAGGTCATTGGCAACGGCATCCTGCGCGGTTACAAAGACACCCGGTCGATATTTTTTATCACTTTTACCGCTTACTGGCTGCTGGGCCTGCCCTGCGGCTATGTTCTGGCGCTGACGGACTATGCGGTCCCCGCTATGGGCCCCAGCGGTTTCTGGATAGGTTTTATTATCGGCCTGACCTCGGCGGCAATCATGATGTCAATGCGCATACGCTGGCTGCAACGTCAGCCGCCGCTGCAGATTCTCCACCGCGCGGCGCGCTGAAACCATCGCCGGCAACGCGTCCCGGCGTGGACAAAAAAACGGCTTCCTGCACATTACGTCGGCAGTTGGATGACCTGGCGGGGAAAAAACGGTTTTTCCCCTTGCAAGGGTTGATAATGCCCGTTAATATTCGTCCCGCTGTCAGACTGGCAGTGTTGTCCGGTATGCGTTCTTAGCTCAGTTGGTTAGAGCACCACCTTGACATGGTGGGGGTCGATGGTTCGAGTCCATTAGAACGCACCATCCTTAGTGCGTCCGTAGCTCAGCTGGTTAGAGCACCACCTTGACATGGTGGGGGTCGGTGGTTCGAGTCCACTCGGACGCACCATATCCATTGTTTCCTTTCTTTTCTGATTTAACCCTTTTTTCCGTTTAAACTTCCATCTCACCCCCATCATCAGGCCGTTTGCGCCGATGCTTTAATATATTTGTAACATGGGACGGTGGGACATGAGTTAATTCCGTAGTACATATGTACAATAGTTGATAACAAAATTTTGCGTATATGCCAAAAAAGTCGCTTTTTGACGCCTAAAGCATTATTTGCGCTGTTTTTATCTTGTGTCCGCCGCCTCAATAACTATAATACGAAACGTTATTTCAATTGAATGGTTTCAGCCGATTGATTAGCCCCATACTAATTAAAATAGTCTTGCCTGTTAAACGTCCCCCGCTTTACCGGGCGACTTGTTTACATTTTTTTCATCTCTTTCTCACTTTTGTCACCTATCCTTGAACGTAGGGAACAGGCTCGCCGAGCTGCATATTTTCATCGTCGATACTCACCGGCGATACACCAGATTCATCATCCATCACAACTTGCAGATACCATTGTTATGAAAAAGACAAAAATTGTTTGTACCATAGGCCCGAAATCTGAATCCGTAGAGATGCTGACCAAACTGCTGGACGCCGGCATGAACGTTATGCGTCTGAATTTTTCCCACGGCGACTATGAAGAACATGGTCAACGTATCAAGAATCTGCGATCCATCCTGGCAAACACGGGCAAAAAAGCGGCTATCCTCCTGGATACCAAAGGCCCGGAAATTCGCACCATGAAATTGGAAAACGGCAGCGACGTTTCGCTGTTGGCCGGCCAGAGCTTTACCTTTACCACCGATCAAAGCGTTATCGGCAACAAGGAACGCGTTGCGGTGACCTACACCGGCTTCCCGCAGGATCTTTCCATCGGCAACACCGTTTTGGTGGATGACGGTTTACTGGGCATGGTCGTTACTGAAAAGACCGATACCACCGTGGTGTGTAAGGTCCTGAATAACGGCGACCTGGGTGAAAACAAAGGGGTTAACCTGCCGGGCGTTTCCATTGCACTGCCGGCCCTGGCGGAAAAAGACAAACGCGACCTGATTTTCGGCTGCGAACAAGGCGTCGATTTCATCGCGGCGTCATTTATCCGCAAACGCTCTGATGTTCTGGAAATCCGTGAACATCTCAAACAGCATGGCGGCGAACATATCCAGATCATATCGAAAATTGAAAATCAGGAAGGCCTGAACAATTTCGACGAAATTCTGGAAGCATCCGACGGCATCATGGTGGCTCGCGGCGACCTGGGCGTGGAAATTCCGGTGGAAGAAGTTATCTTCGCCCAGAAGATGATGATCGAAAAATGTAATCGCTCTCGTAAAGTCGTGATTACCGCGACCCAGATGCTCGACTCCATGATCAAAAACCCCCGCCCTACCCGCGCTGAAGCCGGTGATGTGGCGAACGCCATTATCGACGGCACCGATGCGGTTATGCTGTCCGGTGAAAGCGCCAAGGGCAAATACCCCCATGAAGCCGTCAGCATCATGGCCACCATTTGCGATCGTACCGACCGCGTTATGCCCAGCCGTATCGAAAGCATCAACGACAGCCGCAGACTTCGCATTACCGAGGCGGTTTGCCGCGGTGCGGTGGAAACTGCTGAAAAATTGGAAGCCCCGCTGATTGTCGTGGCGACCGAAGGCGGCAAATCCGCCAAAGCAGTGCGTAAATATTTCCCTAAAGCCGAAATCCTGGCGCTGACCACCAACGAAATAACCGCCCGCCAGCTGTTGCTGACCAAAGGCGTAACCTGTCAATTGGTGGACAAGATCGCTTCAACCGATGATTTCTACCGTATCGGCAAGGCGATGGCCCTGGAATGCGGCCTGGCGCAAAAAGGCGACATCATAGTGATGGTTTCCGGAGCCCTGGTGCCGAGCGGCACCACCAATACCGCTTCCGTCCATCAGCTGTAATTCACCCTGTTTAAACCGAGCCCCCGCCTTGTCGGGGGCTTTTTTTTTGCCGACTGTTCGCTACCCTCGAGGTTTAAGCACGGGCTTTCATCCCAGCTCCGCCTTGTTATAGCAACAGGTATAAGCCATAGATTTGCACAACTGTTTGCTCACCGTCTTAAATATGTTAATTCTCGCGATTCGCACCAGTCCCGCCAATAAAATCAACCCGCACAGCACAAAATAAACGATACTTTTTATCTCCCCTTTAATCAGAGTTATCTTATGGCACCTGGAAGTTACGCCTCTTTTTTTTAACGTCTCTGTAAAACAAGACGTTTCTTTGAGCATTCGGTCGAAATTAATCGTTTTACTAGTAAAATTATTTCTCTTTCGAAAATACTTTGTGTAATACTTGTAATGCTACATGGAGATTAACTCAATCTAGAGGGTATTAATAATGAATCGTACTAAACTGGTACTGGGCGCGGTAATTTTATGTTCTGCTATGCTTGCTGGCTGTTCAAGCAACGCTAAAATCGATCAGCTGTCCTCTGACGTTCAAACTCTGAACGCGAAAGTTGACCAGCTCAGCAACGATGTGAACGCTATTCGTTCCGACGTACAGGCTGCTAAAGACGACGCTGCCCGTGCTAACCAACGTTTGGATAACCAAGCTCACTCTTATCGTAAATAAGAGCTTCCTTGTTTAGAAAATGGCGCACATTGTGCGCCATTTTTTTTGTGCCGGGTTTGCCTTCTCGTTTATCCTTAGGAACCCTTTCTGCCGCTGCGCTGCAAGCCCCAAATCCCCTCATAGCGCTGTTTTATCCTCTGACTGACCCCACCACACGACCAATGACCCACAATGGCCAGGATTGCCGTTTGGCAGCCTTTACACGCTAGAGCGCGCCATCGCTTTCAGCAACCCGACTAACGGTCGCCGCGGGAGATGATTGGGGTACCGGCGCGGACATATCGGCCGGCGGCAAACTGTCTTCGGCAATACCGGAGGAAATCAGGATCGGCATACCGGCGCGGCGGACTATCGCTTCATCGGCGACCGTTTTATCCGAGGCTTTGTCGCCGATGAATTTTTTCACCTTTGGCGTAAGGGCGATGTGCATAGTCTGCGGATCGTCCTTATCGTTGCGGGACAAAGGCTGATGTACTTCCATATATCGCTTGCCGTCGGGTTCAACGGCCACCTTAATGGGTTCATTCACCACCTGCACCCGGGTGCCGACAGGCACCTGCTCGAACAATGCCTGGATATCATCGGGACGTAACCGGATACACCCGGAGCTGACCCGCATGCCGATGCCGAAATTGGCATTGGTTCCGTGGATAAGATAGGTCCCGCCGCCCGCCGACAGACGCAGGGCGAACAATCCCATGGGGTTGTCCGGGCCGGCCGGAACCACCGCCGGCAGCGTAATACCCTGCTCAGCCAGATAATGCTTGCGGATATTTGGGGTCGGCGTCCAGGTAGGGTTGGTGATCTTCTTGACGATGGAGGTAACCATGACCGGCGTATTACGACCCAGTTGGCCGATGCCGATGGGGTAAACGATGACGCTGTTGCCCCCCGGGGGATAATAAAATAGCCTCAGTTCGGCAAGATTGATGACAATGCCTTTTCGCGGAGCATCGGGCAACAGCATCTGCGCGGGAATGGTGAGCTCGGTACCCGGTGTCGGCAAATAGGGATCGGTGCCGGGATTGGCCTCCAGCATCGCCAATAAACCAATTTTATATTGCGCGGCCACCGCCTCCAGCGAACCGCCGTTATTGGCCACCGTGGCTATGGTATTCTCACCGATAAGGCGACTGTCAGGCGGCGGCAACGGATACTCGGTAGCCGCCGCGCTGCCGATGGCTCCCGCCAAGCAGGCGGCCATGGCAAAACCTATTAGGGTCAAGGTTCGATTCATAGTGTCTTCCTAGCAGTTTTTATTTTCAAATCCGGTTTCCGGCAGACTTCTCACCGGCGGACAATAAACCTCACCACCAATAGCAGCCGCCTGCCGACCCCTGCAATAAGAATTCGCCGATAAAAAGAGACAGGCGTAGCGCCCCATGCCACGGTAGGCCCGCCGGCGCCGATCGTGCAACGAGCCTGTTAAAGGGAGACCGCGGCAATGGGGTCGAAGCCGCCGTCTTGCGGCGGCCGGAGCGCCCCATGCCACGGTAGGCCCGCGATCACCGAACGTGCAGCGAGCCTGTTAAAGGGAGAACATGCCGATGGGGTCGAAGCGCGCGCGGTTTTACCGCCCGCCGGAGTAGCCCCATGGCATGGTAGGCCCGCTATCACCAGGGCCGGAAGGGCGGAAATTAATGCAATGCGGCGGCTTTTTTCCGAATGCCGCGCACCATGGCCTCCAACCCCTGGGAGCGGGACGGAGTGAGATGCTGGCTCAAGGCCAGTTCGCTGAAAAACGGCCGCACATCCTCTGCGACAATCTCCGAAGGCGCCAGGCCGTGATAAAAAACGAATACCGTGGCAATCAGTCCCTTCACAATGGCCGCGTCGCTGTCGCCGAAAAACCTCACTTCCCCCGTCTGGGGATCACGGTTCATAACGATCCACACCTGGCTCTGGCAGCCGGAAATCAAATTGCCGGCAATACGGGTTCCCGAGGGCAGCGGATCCAATTGAGCGCCCAATTCAATGATATACATATACTTCTCTTCCCAATTACTGCAGCGGGAAAAGTTACGCAGTAGTTTATTCTTATCCGGCAGATTCGCCATGACTCATGTTCTCCACAGGCGACGGATTCAGCCCAGCAAACGCCGGACTCGTACCAGACCGGTCACCAGCCGATCAATGTCCTCACGGGTGGTATACAGGGCCAGGGAGGCGCGACACATACTAGGCACCTGATAATAAGCCATCAGCGGCATCGCGCAATGGTGGCCGGTACGAATGGCAATACCGTACTGATCGAGGAAGCTACCCACATCATAGGCATGGTGTTTGCCCAGGTTGAACGCGATAACCCCAGCCCGATCCGCGGGACCATACAGGATCAAATCCGGCACCTGCTGCAATGACTCCAAGGCATAGTGCATCAGCTCGCCCTCGTACTGCCGGATATTATCCAGGCCCAGGCTTTCCACATAGCTCAGCGCCGCCCCCAAGCCCATCATGCCCGCGGTATTCGGAGAACCCGCTTCGAAACGCCAGGGCGGTTCGAGAAAGGTGGTGCCTTCCGTCAGGCTGACGGATTGGATCATCGACCCGCCCCCCTCCCATGGCGGCATCCGGTCCAGCAGCGCTTTTTTACCATACAGGATACCGATACCGGACGGACCATAAATCTTATGGCCGGAGAAGGCATAGAAATCGCAATCCAGCGCCTGCACATCCACTTTGCCATGCATGATGCCCTGGGCTCCGTCCACCAACACCACCAGATCGGCGGCAGCGCGAGCCCGTGCGATCAGCCTCTTCAACGGGTTTACGGTGCCCAGCACATTGGAAACCTGGGTGATGGCCAGCAACCGCGTACGATCGTCAATAAGCGAGGATAGCTTTTCCTCATCCAGCGTACCGTCCGCCAGCAACGGCAATACCCTGACTTCCACCTGCCGTTCCGCGGCGATAAGCTGCCAGGGAACGATATTGGAGTGATGTTCCATTTCCGTCAGGATCAGATTATCCCCAGGCTGGAAAAATTGACGCCCGTAGCTGTTGGCCACCAGGTTGATACCCTCGGTGGTGCCTTTGACAAAGATGATTTCCTCATCCGATGCCGCGTTGATAAAGCGCGCCGCCTGGGCTCGGACATCTTCCATCCGGGTAGTGGCTTGCGCGCTTAGGGTATGGATGCCGCGATGCACGGCGGCATAGCCCTGGCGGTAATAATCCCGTTCGGTATCAATAACGATATTGGGTTTCTGCGCACTGGCCGCGCTATCAAGATAGGTGAGCGGCTGTCCGTTAACGTCTCGTGCCAGAATGGGAAAATCCCCACGCACTCGTTCAATGGGATAGGACATGACTCCCTCCTTGCAAAGCATCGGCGATACGGGCCAATACGGTTTTCCGCACGACCTGGTTGTCCATCGCCTCGGTGATTTCGGCGGCAAACGCATGGATAATCATCTCCTGCGCTTCCTGGCGGGGAATGCCCCGTGAGCGTAAATAGAACATCTGCTCATCATCTATCCGGCCCACGGTAGCCCCATGGCTGCATTTGACGTCGTCAGCGTAAATTTCCAGCTGTGGTTTGGTGTCCACCTCGGACAGCCGGTCCAACAGCAGATTATTGTTGGTCATCCGTCCGTCGGTTTTCACCGCGTATTTGGCCACCTTGATAAGACCGTTGAATACGCCTTTGCCCCGATCGCGGGCAATGATTTTGTGCAGCTGGCGGCTCAGGCAATATCCTTTGTTATGCTCCAGATACGTCCGGGTGTCGGTCACGTCATTTTCCGACGGCAACAGCAGGCTGTTAATGGCCAGGTCGGATCCCTCGCCGTCAAGCCGGGCGCTTACCTGATGACGGGTCAGACCGGCGCCGAGCAAAAAGCTGTTGCTGCGTACGAAGGCGTCGCGGCCGATAACGATATCATCATGGGCAAAGTGGTAGCTGGCGCGATTTTCAAACGCCAGCTTGATATGGCTTAACCGCGCGTTATCCCCCACCGTCATGGTAAGGCGGGCGCCGGTAAAATGCCCCTGCCCGTCCAGGCTGGCAAAATGTTCGATAACCTCGGCCTGCGCCCCGCGTTCCACATCAACATGGTGGCGGTAATGCAGGGTATTCAGCTCTTCGGCATCGTCAACGCCGCTGCTGATATGCAGAAGGTAGAGCGGTTTTTCCGCCGTTTTGCCGGCGGGCAGCCGGATACGGGTGGTTTCGCGGCTGAGGCTCTCGGTCAGATGCAAAAATATTTCCGGCTGGATAGGCTCGGGCAGGGTCGTGCGCGCCGCGCCGCGCTCAATGTCGATAAGCCAGGAACCCGTAGCGCTGTCGCTCAGGCCCGGCTCGAACCGTCCGTCAATAAACACCAGCCGCACGGCATCCAGCGGCAGACTCAGCCGGTCGCGCTGCTCCGGGGTAACGGACTGTGCCTGCGCCTGGGAGAAACGATGGGACAGCAATCCTTCCAGAGGGGTGTATTTCCACTGCTCGTGCTTGCGCGTAGGCAAACCCAGCCGTTCCACGTTTTGCCAATGGGCGTAGGATTGCGCTGAGCGGGAAACGCTCTGGCCTTCGAATAAATGATGCCACTGCTGCAGTGTCCGGGCATTATTCTTGTTCGGTAAGCCAGCCATAGCCTTGCTCCTCCAGCTGTTTCACCAGGGCGAAATCGCCGGATTTCACGATGCGGCCCTGATAAAGCACATGGACCTGATCCGGTTTGATATAATCCAGGATACGCTGGTAATGGGTGACGATAATAAATGAGCGATTTTGGTTACGCAGGGTATTGACCCCGTGCGCCACGATTTTCAGCGCATCGATATCCAGACCGGAGTCGGTTTCATCCAGGATGCAGAGGGAAGGCTCAAGGGCCGCCATTTGCAGAATGTCATTGCGTTTTTTTTCACCGCCGGAAAAGCCGACGTTTACCGACCGGGTCAGGAGATCCGCCGGCATTTTCAGCAAGGCGATTTTTTCTTCAATGAAATCGGCAAAATCAAAACGATCCAGCGGTTCCTGACCACGATATTTGCGTACCGCGTTCACCGCCGTCTGTAAAAAGAACTGGTTGCTGACGCCCGGGATTTCAACCGGATATTGGAAGGCCATGAAAATCCCTTCCCCGGCGCGCTCCTCAGGATCCAGCGTCAGCAAATCCCTGCCCTTGAACAGCACTTCCCCCTCGGTGACCCGGTAATCTTCCCGTCCCGCCAGCGTGGCGGACAAGGTGCTTTTCCCGGAACCGTTCGGCCCCATTATGGCGTGCACCTCGCCGGGTTTAACTTCAAGGTTCAGGCCCTTGAGGATGCTGTTATCTTCCACACTCACGTTCAAATTACGAACTGTTAACATTTTTTTTCCTTTACCCGACTATCCAGACCAGCAATCAGGCAGAATACTTACTGTGTGGTCAATGGCTTAACCCACACTATGTTCAAGACTGATGGCTAAAAGTTTCTGCGCCTCCACGGCGAATTCCAACGGCAATTCAGAGAACACGTCCTTGCAGAAGCCGTTGACAATCATCGAAATGGCGTCGTCTTCGCTGATGCCGCGCTGGCGGCAATAAAACAGTTGATCCTCGCCGATGCGCGAGGTGGTGGCCTCGTGCTCCAACTGGGCGGTGCTGTTGCGCACTTCCACATAAGGAAAGGTGTGCGCGCCGCTTTCGCTGCCGATAAGCATCGAATCACACTGGGTGTAATTACGGGCATTGGTGGCGGTGGGCATAATCTTCACCAGGCCGCGGTAGGTATTCTCGCTTTTACCCGCGGAAATACCCTTGGAGATAATGGTGGAGCGGGTATTTTTACCGATGTGAATCATCTTGGTGCCGGTATCGGCCTGCTGGTTGCCGTTGGTCAGGGCTACAGAGAAAAATTCCCCTACCGAATTGTCGCCGCGCAAGATACAGCTAGGATACTTCCAGGTGATGGCCGAGCCGGTTTCCGACTGGGTCCACGACATCTTGGAATTTTCCCCTTCGCACAGTGCCCGCTTGGTGACAAAGTTCAAGATGCCCCCCTCGGTTTCGCTGCCCGCGAACCAATTCTGCACCGTAGAATATTTTACCTCGGCATTCTTGTGGACGATGACCTCCACCACCGCGGCATGCAGCTGATAGCTGTCGCGCACCGGCGCCGAACATCCTTCGATATAGCTGACGTAGCTGTCTTCATCGGCAATCAGGATTGTCCGTTCGAACTGGCCGGTTTTCGCCGCATTGATGCGAAAATAGGTGGAAAGCTCCATGGGACAACGCACCCCTTTCGGGATGTAGACAAAGGTGCCGTCCGAGGCCACAGCGGAATTCAGCGCGGCGAAAAAGTTATCGTTGGGAGGCACTACGCTGCCCAGATACTGGCGAACCAGATCCGGATGTTCGTGAATGGCCTCGCCGAAGGAGCAGAAAATAATGCCCTCTTTCGCCAGCTTATCGCGATAGGTGGTGGATACCGACACCGAGTCGAAAATAGCGTCCACGGCGACTTCCGAGCCTTCCCGTACCGGTACGCCCAGCTGGTTGAACGCCGCTTCCACCTCGGTGGTGAGATAGCTGTTCGCCGCGTCGACGCCGGGCTGTTGCATCGCCCCCGGCTGGGAGCCGCAGTTATCATCGCAACTGCCGCAGGAAGGCGCGGAATAATAGCTGTATTCGTTATAGTCCAGCGGCTTATAGTACGCTTTCAACCAGTGCGGTTCTTCCATATTCAGCCAGGCGCGATAGGCATTAAGGCGAAACTCCAGCATCCATTCCGGTTCGTTGCGTTTCGCCGAAATAGCCCGCACCACCTCTTCGCTGATGCCATGGGCCAGCTCGTCAGTGACCAGTTGGGTAAAAAAGCCTTCTTTATAGTTAGCGCTTTTTACCCAGGGCTCCGGCGCGGCATTGATGGGCTCGGGAGTTTCAATATTGCTTCGTGCCATAATGGTTCATCCGCTCAAAGACCAAAGCTTTCGCCACACCCGCAGGCATGCTGAGCTTTGGGATTATTGAATTTAAATACGTGATTCAGGCCTTCCTGCACATAATCCACTTCCGTGCCGTCAATAAAAGGCATGGCTTTAAGCGGCACATAGAGGTGGGCCCCATCACGTTCATAAACCAGTTCGCTATCCTCTTGACGGGTAGCCATCTCCACCACATAGCCGAAGCCGGCGCAACCCGATTGTTTCACACCCAGGCGCAACCCCCGCATTTCGGCATTCTGCTCCGCCAGGCGACGTATCTGTTTGGCTGCTGCTTCGCTCAGGGTCAGGCCTTGCCAGGTATTATCCTCGAGTGAAAAAGTTTCAACGGTGTCCGTTTGCATAAAACTGACCTCTCAATATGACAAGATTGATAAACCGCAATCTCTCTATGTTAGTGATATCAATTAACACTGCAACCTTGCCCTTAGCAGGGGAATAGACAAAAGCGGCGGTAAATGCCGGTCTATTCGGATTGGCGGCGATGTTTTAACGATTTAAGTTGTTATAATATATGAACTAAATATTTATACTATATTGATTTTAAAGTAGTTTGATCAAAATAAAAACCACAAAATAATTATCAGATCTTTTTTTTTCTTACAGTGACAAATAATTCATCGAAAAAAACTATTTTTATGACAGGCGAACCGAACGTCGCCGTTATGTACATTTTTGTACAAGGAACCATCATCAGGCGCTGAATATAGGGGTATTGCCGAATAAAGCACCAGGGCGTTAATTGATAATGATTACCATCATTATTTACCCGTTCGGTTTATGCAACTAAAACAAATAAACAATAATAAGATCCGGTCCCGCCATGCTACTTTACATTACCCCCGCGCGCAGGGTTTTTAACAAGCAATCCGTGCCATAAGCGCCGGAACCTTTACTCCCGGCCCGCTCATGGCCGGGGAGGCGCCGACCTGCTAAACCGTCTTTTTCTTTCGTTACAATTATAATACAATTATATCACATTTCCGCCATTTAGCCCATGTGGCAGACCGGCGGCCGGCAATAATAATACAATTATTAGCATTTTTTAAGGAGATAGTCCGGCCCGCTCGCGTTATGCTATTGAAAACAGTCAATTGCCGGATCTCTCACGCTTATGCCTTCGTCAGCGGTTCCCAAGCCCGTCTTAACCACGCCTCAGCTCAACAAACTTATCATACCCATCGTCTTTTTTACCTTTATCTGCTACCTGTCCATCGGCCTGCCGCTGGCCATTATTCCCGGTTTTACCCATAACCGGCTGGGCTTTAACACCGTCATCGCCGGCTTCGCCATCAGTATACAATATATCGCCACGCTGCTCAGCCGCCCCCATGCGGGACGCTATGCCGACATGCTGGGACCCAAGAAAGTGGTCTTGATCGGATTGAGCTGCTGTGGTCTTAGCGGACTGATGTATCTTTTGGCCGCCTGGATGACGGCAACGCCCTGGAGCAGCCTCGGGCTGCTGTTCATCGGCAGGCTGGTGCTGGGCATCGGCGAGAGCTTTGCCAGCACCGGCTCCACGCTCTGGGGCATCGCCCGGGTCGGCCAGTTCCATACCGCCCGGGTCATATCCTGGAACGGCGTAGCCACCTATGGCGCCATCGCCATCGGCGCCCCCCTCGGCGTTTGGCTCAACTTCCTCGGCGGGATCGGGGCGGTGGGCGTGTTTGTGCTTTTCATTGGCCTTGGCGCCTGGGCGGTGGCGTTGCGCAAACCGGCAGTCTCCATCGTTACCGGAAAGCGCATCGCATTCACCACCGTGGTGGGCAAAATCTGGCCCTATGGCCTCGGATTGGGCCTGGGCACCATGGGCTTTGGGGTGATTGTCAGTTTTATCACGCTCTATTTCGCCGATCTCGGCTGGAGCGGAGCGGCGTTTTCCCTGACGCTAATGAGCTGTGCCTTTGTCGGCGTAAGGTTGATTTCCGGCAATGTTATTAACATTTACGGCGGACTGACCGTCTCGCTCCTGTCGTTTATTTGCGAGATGCTGGGATTGTTACTGATTTGGGCGGCGCCCGACGCCATGGTGGCGGATTTGGGCGCACTGCTCACCGGTGCGGGATTTTCCCTGGTATTTCCGGCGCTGGGGGTGGAAGCGGTTAAACAGGTCCCGCCGCAAAACCAGGGCACCGCCCTGGGCACCTATTCCGCTTTCCTCGATCTCGGACTGAGCCTGGCGGGCCCGGCCGCGGGCTTTGTCATGTCCCATTTGGGCATGTCCTATCTTTACCTGTGCGCGGCAATGATGGCCGCCCTCGCCGCGTTGCTGATGGTGCGCCTGAAGTTCCGCGCCGACGCGCACGCCCGTCAGCAGGGTTAAGCGGCCAACCGCTCCGCCAGGGTCAGCTTAGCGTGGTTCCAGCACCGCCGTGGTGAGGCGGGCGATACAGGTCAATCTTTGTTGGTCGTCATGAATGCGGATATCCCAGACCTGGTGGGTACGCCCGACGTGTAGGGGGCGGCAGACGCCGCGTACGCTGCCCTCCGTAACGCCGCGCAGGTGATTGGCGTTGATTTCAAGCCCCACCACCCGCTGCCCGCCTTCGGTACAAAGATAACCCGCCACCGAGCCCAGGGATTCCGCCAGCACCGCCGAAGCGCCGCCGTGCAGCAAACCGAACGGTTGACGGGTCCGGTGGTCCACCGGCATCACCCCTTCCAGTTCGTCGTCGCCGATACGGGTATAGACAATGCCCAGATGGGCGACCAGGGTATTCCGGCTATGTTGATTAAGACCCTCAAGGGAGGCCGGTCGTTTCCAAATCATCACATGATCTCCAGTAAAGCCTGTAAAGGATGGCGAATGCCCTCGCCTTCGATGCGTTTCACCTGGCTGCGGCAGGAGTAGCCGGTGGCCAGACAACGCGTCCGCGGCAAACGCTGCAGGGGCTGCTGCCAGGAAAGGGCATAAATACCCAAAGAATTTTCCACATTGGCGCTTTCATGGCCATAGGTGCCGGCCATGCCGCAGCAGCCGACGCTGACGTTCTCCAGCCGGGCGCCGAAGCGGGAAAAGATGGACGCCCATTGCTGGCCGCTGGCGGGAAGTTCGGTGGATTCGGTGCAGTGGCCGAAAAGATACCAGGTATTTTCCGCTGACGGCGCCGGGGACAGGGTCTGCGGCAGGCCCATCAACCATTCATGTACCAGCATAACCTTGAAATTTCCCAACCCGTCACCCAGCGCCTCCCGGTATTCATCGCGATAACAAAGGACCAGAGCCGGGTCCACACCCACCATGGGCAAGCCCAGCAGCGCGGTACGGTTAAGAAAATCGGCGGTTTTGGCGGCGGTTTTGGCAAAGCGCTGCAAAAAACCTTTGATGTGCTGGGCTTTACCGTTCGGCGAAAAAGGCAGCAGCACCGGTTTAAAACCCAGCTTTTCCACCAGCCGGATAAAATCCGTCACCACGCCGGCATCGTAATAGCTGGTAAAGGGATCCTGCACCACCAGCACATGTCCTTGCCGCTGTTCGGCGCTCATGGCTTCCAGCTGTTCCAGCGTGGTATCGGCGGCGCGATGCCCCGCCAGCTGCGCGCGCAGCGAAGGGGCCGACAGCAGCGGCAAATCCACCATGCCGATGCGTTTGCGGCTCAATTCATTCAACCAGGGCTGTTTTAGAAAAAAATTGAAAAATGACGGCGCTCGTGCCATCAAAGGCGCATAGCTTTCCACGCCGGCCACCAGGTGATCGCGCAAGGGGCGCAGATAGCGGCTGTGATAAAGCTGGAGAAAGCGCGACCGAAATCCCGGCACATCAATCTTGATGGGGCATTGGGTAGAACAGGCCTTGCAGGCCAGACAGCCGGACATGGCCGCTTTGACCTCATGGGAAAAATCATATTCGCCGCGGTCGGCCCGCCGGCTGTTGCGCGCCCGCGCCACCAAATCGCGCAGGCTCGCCATCCCGGCGGGCAGATTCTTTTCCAGCTCCAGCGGGTCCACGCCCTGCTCCGCCAGCAGCCGCAGCCACTCCCGTACCAGCGTCGCCCGCCCTTTGGGCGAATGGATGCGGTCGCCGGTGATTTTCATCGACGGACACATGGGACTGCGGGCATCGAAATTGAAACAAAGCCCGTTGCCGTTGCACTCCATCGCGCCGCGAAAAGAGTTCCGGACCGCAATGGGGATTTGCCGGTCATAAGCGCCCCGTTTCACCCCGTCGACGGTTTTCATCGGCGCGCGGCTCTCCAGTGGAGAGCAGATTTTGCCGGGGTTGAGGCGGTTATAGGGATCAAACGCCGATTTTATTCTTCTCAATTCTTCATAAAGCGTTTCGCCGAAAAATGCCGGACTGTACTCGGCGCGAAAACCCTTGCCGTGCTCGCCCCATAGCAGCCCGCCGTACTTGGCGGTGAGGGCGACCACCCGATCCGACAGCGTTTTCATCAATACTTCCTGCGCCGGATCGCACATATCCAGCGCCGGCCTGACGTGCAGCACCCCGGCATCCACGTGGCCGAACATGCCGTATTGCAGATGATGGCTGTCGAGCAATTGCCGGAACTCGACAATATAGTCAGCCAGATGCTGCGGCGGTACGCAGGTGTCCTCGGCGAACGGGATAGGCTTGGCGGGCCCTTTGCTGTTGCCCAGCAACCCCACCGCTTTTTTACGCATGGCGTAGATACGCTCGATATCCGCCGGCCGATCGCAGATCTGGTAACCGATAACCCCTTCCTGCCGCGCGGCCATCAGCCCGTCCAATCTTTGGCACAGGGCGGCCAACTGCTGGTTGATAAGGGAAAGATCGTCACCGGCGAACTCGACGATATTCAGTCCCAATACCTCCCGCCCCGGTACGTCCTGTATCAGCTCTTTCACCGAATGCCAGATGATGTCTTCCCGCGCCAGGTCTAGCACCTTGGAGTCGACGGTTTCCACCGACAATGCATGGGCTTCCAGCATGAAAGGCGCGCTGCGCAGCGCGGAATTGAAAGAGTCGTATTTGATATTAACCAGCCGCCGGACTTTCGGCAACGGCGTGATATCCAGCCGGGCTTCGGTGATAAAGGCCAGCGTCCCTTCCGATCCGGTGAGAATCCGGCCCAGATCGAAGGTCTGCATATCGTCGCTGAAGACGTGGCGCAAATCATAACCGGTGAGAAACCGGTTAAGCTTGGGGAATTTTTCCAGAATCAGCGACCGCCGCGCCCGGCAGCTGTCCAGCACCGTGCGGTAAATACGCCCCGCAGCTCCCTCCCCGGCGGCAAGCTCCTCGGCGTCGGCAATGCTCATGGCGCGGGTCTCAATCTGCTCGCCGCCCAACAGCACGGCACGCAGGCCCAGAACATGATCCGAAGTCTTGCCATACACCAGCGACCCCTGCCCGGAGGCATCGGTATTCACCATGCCGCCAAGGGTGGCGCGATTACTGGTGGATAATTCGGGAGCGAAAAAATACCCCAGCGGCTTTAAAAACAGATTCAGCTGATCCTTGATGACCCCCGCTTCCACTTTGACCCAGCCTTGCTCGGTATTCACGTCCAGGATACGGTTCATATAACGGGACATATCCACTACGATACCGGTATTGAGAGACTGGCCGTTGGTGCCGGTTCCACCGCCGCGGGGGGTGAAGGTGATCGAGGCGAACCGCGGGTCTGCCGCCAGCTTGCCGATAAGCGCCACATCATCTGTGCTGCGGGGAAAAACCACCGCGTCGGGCAATAATTGATAAACGCTGTTATCGGTGGCCATGGTGAGCCGGTCGGCATAACTGGTGGCGCTGTCGCCGGCAAAGCCGTTGAATTTCAGTTCATGGAGAAAATCAATTACCGGTTTGGCAAGCCCAGGGGCCTGGGAAATCTGAGGAATCATTAACGGTGAGCCTGTTTTTTCGAAAGTGAGTGGTATCGGCATGGTAGGGTTGTTTTATCATATTTCTTTTTACCTTGCGCGCTGTGAGGAAAAAATCTTCTCCTGCGGAGCCCGTTCACATCGGCATACAGGGAGTCACTGTAATATCGGCGTTAAAGTTTTTAGCGCAAGCTGTCAAAAAAGCGTGAAATAACGCATCATTAAGGCTGTAGCCGAAGGACCTAGTATATCTCTTGACCTGCCTGTTAACTGAGGTGAAAAACGCTTACATGGATTACCCGCGTCAACTGATCGATCTGCCCAGAATGCTGTTCGGCGTTGCGTTTATCGCACTGATGAGCCTGGCCTGCTTTTGGGTGGTACAGCCTTTTATCCTGGGATTCGCCTGGGCCAGCATGGTGGTGATTGCCACCTGGCCGCTGCTGATAAGATTACAAAACCTGTTTTGGGGACGACGCTCACTGGCGGTCCTGGCGATGACCATTTTGCTGCTGCTGCTTTTTGTACTGCCGGTATCCTTTTTGGTGAGCAGCCTGATTGACAATAGCGCTCCACTGCTTGCCTGGGCCACTCAGCCGAATCGATTAACCTTGCCGACACTGCATTGGCTGCACGATATCCCCCTGGTGGGCCACAAGCTTTATTCCGGCTGGCAGGCCATGATCTCCGGCGGCGGCAGCCTGCTCATGAGCAAAGTGCAACCCTATATCGGCCAATCGGCCACCTGGCTGCTGGCGCAGGTGGCGCAGGTGGGCAGCTTTCTCATCCATTGCGGCCTGATGATCCTGTTCAGCGTCCTGCTGTATATCCGCGGTGAGCGGGTGGGACTGGCGGTGCGCCATTTCGCCATCCGTTTGGGAGCCGAACGGGGAGACGCCTCTGTGCTGCTGGCGGCGCAGGCCATCCGCGCGGTGGCGCTGGGGGTGGTGTTAACCGCCATTGTCCAGGCGGTGCTGGGAGGAATAGGCCTGGCGGTGGCCGGCATCCCCTTTGCCACCATCCTGACCATCGTGATGTTTATTCTGTGCATCGCCCAGCTTGGCCCTTTGCTGGTCTTGATTCCCGCCATGATCTGGCTCTATTGGAGCGGTGAGACCACCTGGGGCACCCTGCTGCTGATATGGAGCTGCGTAGTAGCCACGCTGGATAATTTCCTGCGGCCGGTCTTTATCCGCATGGGGGCGGATTTACCTATTCTCCTGGTGCTGTGCGGCGTTATCGGCGGATTGCTCGCCTTCGGCATGATCGGGCTGTTTATTGGTCCCGTGGTGCTGGCGGTATCCTATCGCCTGTGCTTTGCCTGGGTTCACGAAGCGCCGGAGCCCGGTGAAATACACGATCCGGGTAAACACCTGCGGGATATTCCTTAAGGCACGGTTGCGGTTATGACCGCAACCGCCGGCGGCTCGTAGCGGGCAAGGCCGGCTAAGTCCCCATCCACGCCCGGCCGCGATATCGACGCCGGGTTCCATATCAGAAAGCCCCTTTGGATTTTCCGGATTAATTTCTCAGCCAGCCTTATTATTCCTGCACTGTCTCTATTTCCGGTCAGAAGATATAACGACCGCGATTGTTCTGGGCATCAGACATATTTCTTATTATATTGATAATAATTAATTAGTATTCAATGATTAGGATGATTCTTAATGACTCAATGCCCCGCAATTCATATCATTGGGGCATCAATTAACTCAACTCTCTGATTTTACATCACGGTTTCCCCTGAGTTAAATGAATTGCTGTGTGTAGTCTTTGCCCGTCTCATAGGATGGGCTTTTTTTTATTCCGCCAAATATTCTTACTTAAATTAATTTATTCTGTTCAATTTTTTTTAAGCTAATACACAACCTAATACAGCGCCTAATACAAAACAGCCGGGGCATGCCCGGCTGTTCTTCCCGATATTAATCCGGATTGATAATAAGGTTATTTAATCTCCGCCAGGCTAAGCCAGGTTTTGACTACCGTATCCGGATTCAGCGACAGGCTGTCGATGCCCTGTTCCATGAGCCAGGCGGCAAAATCCTCATGATCCGACGGCCCCTGACCGCAAATCCCGACATATTTACCCTGTTTTTTAGCCGCGACAATCGCCATGGACAATAGCGCTTTCACTGCCTCATCCCGTTCGTCGAACAGGGCCGATACCAGACCTGAATCCCGGTCCAGTCCCAGCGCCAGCTGGGTCATATCATTGGAACCAATGGAGAAACCGTCAAAGTGCTCAAGGAATCGCTCCGCCAGCAGGGCATTGGAGGGGATCTCGCACATCATGATGATTTTAAGTCCCTGCTCGCCGCGCTTTAATCCCTGCCGCGCCAGTTCCTCCACCACCGCCTCGGCCTGGGCGACGGTGCGGACAAACGGAATCATGATCTCCACATTGGTCAGCCCCATCTCGTTGCGTACCCGCTTGATGGCATCGCATTCCAAGGCAAAACAGGCCTTGAAGCTGTCGGCGATATACCGGCCCGCGCCGCGAAAGCCCAGCATCGGGTTCTCTTCCGAGGGTTCATATTTATCGCCGCCCACCAGGTTGGCATATTCGTTGGTTTTGAAATCGGAAAGACGCACGATGACCCGTTTCGGCCAGAACGCCGCGGCCAGGGTAGACACGCCCTCAGTCAAGCGGGCGATATAATACTCTTTCGGACCGGCGTAACCTTGAATCATCCGCCCGATCTCTTCGCGCAACTGCGGCGTTTGCTGGTCGAATTCCAGTAATGCCCGGGGATGAACGCCAATCATGCGGTTAATGATAAACTCCAGCCGCGCCAGGCCCACGCCGTCATTGGGCAGGCAGGCAAAGTCGAATGCCCGGTCGGGATTGCCGACATTCATCATGATTTTCAGCGGCAGCGCCGGCATTTGTTCAATTTTGGCGCTATTGACGTCAAAATCCAGCAGTTCATGATAAACATAACCGGTGTCTCCCTCCGCGCAGGATACCGTGACATTCTGGCCTTCCGTGACGCGCTCGGTGGCGTCGCCGCAGCCCACCACCGCCGGGATGCCCAATTCGCGGGCGATAATGGCCGCGTGACAGGTGCGTCCGCCGCGGTTAGTGACGATGGCGGCGGCCTTTTTCATAATGGGTTCCCAGTCCGGATCGGTCATGTCGGTGACCAGCACGTCGCCGGCTTCAACCCGGTTCATTTCGCTGATGTCATGGATGACCTTGACCGGACCGGCGCCGATGCGATGGCCGATGGCCCTCCCCTCGATCAGCACCTCGCCGCGGGATTTGAGCTGGTAGCGCTCCATGACCTGCCCCCGTGACCGCACCGTTTCCGGCCGGGCCTGGACAATGAATAATTGACCGGTATGGCCGTCCTTGGCCCACTCAATATCCATCGGGCGCTGATAATGCTGTTCTATTTGCAATGCCTGACGGGCCAACGCCTGGACTTCATCATCGGTAAGGGCAAAACGATGCCGTTCTGCTTCCGGCACATCTTCAATGCGGACCTGCTTTCCATGTTCCTGGCTGCCGGCATAGACCATACGGATTTTTTTGGAACCGATATTCCGTCGCACTATGGCCGGTTTTCCGGCCTGCAGCGTAGGTTTATGCACGTAGAATTCATCCGGATTCACCGCGCCTTGCACCACCATTTCGCCCAGTCCGTAGGCGGCGGTAATGAATACCACCTGATCGAAACCGGATTCCGTATCAATGGTAAACATTACCCCGGATGCAGCCAGGTCGGAACGCACCATGCGCTGCACGCCGGCGGAGAGCGCCACGCCGCGGTGATCGTAGCCCTGATGTACCCGGTAGGAGATGGCGCGATCGTTGAACAGGGAAGCGTAGACATGCTTGATGGCGGTCATTACCGCATCGATACCCTGAACATTCAGAAAGGTTTCCTGCTGGCCGGCGAATGACGCGTCAGGCATATCTTCCGCGGTGGCTGACGAGCGCACGGCAAAAGACGCCTCGCTGTCGTCAGCGGACAATGTCCGGTAGGCCGACGTAATGGCCGCCTGCAAGGCAGGCTGAAACGGGGTGTCGATTATCCACTGCCTGATCTGATTGCCGGCCGCCGAAAGCTCGCCGATATCATCGGCATCAAGGCGGTCCAGCAGGTCATATATACGTTGGTTGATGCCGCTCTGGTTAAGAAAGTCATTAAATGCGTCGGCGGTCGTGGCGAAACCGTTGGGCACCGAGACTCCCAGCCCGGATAAATGGGTTATCATTTCTCCCAGGGAGGCGTTTTTACCCCCTACCCGGTCAACATCATGCATCCCGAGTTGGTTATACCAGAGTATATTATCAGTATCATTGTCAGTTATAGACATCTGCGTCATCCTTTTACTTATAATGAAAAAGTCTGGTGGGAAAAGCGTTATTCAGTGAGCGTAGCATAAAGCCTAATACGCGGGCCCGGGATGAATCGAGCCAGCGCTAAAATTCAGAGTTTAGCCCAACAAACCGCGGGAGCGACATATGGAAAGAAGCGTATTTTTTATCTCGGACGGCACCGCCATTACCGCCGAAGTGGTCGGCCATGCGGTGCTGTCGCAATTCCCGGTGACCACCAACAGTTATACGTTGCCTTTTGTTGAAACGGAATCCCGCGCTATTGCCGTAAGCGAACAGATAAATGCGATTTATAAGCAAAGCGGCATTCGGCCCCTGGTTTTTTATTCCATCGTGTCGCCGGTTGTCCGCACCATCGTGGAAGCCAGCGACGGCTTTTGCCAGGATGTGGTGCAAGCCCTGGTGGCGCCCCTGCAACAGGAGCTGGGGTTATCGCCGGATCCGGTGGCGCACCGCACCCATGGGCTGACCGCCACCAATCTGAACAGATACGATGCACGCATCGCGGCCATTGATTATACCCTCGCCCACGACGACGGGATTTCGCTGCGCAATCTCGACCAGGCGCAAATCATTCTACTGGGCGTTTCCCGCTGCGGAAAAACCCCTACCAGCCTTTATCTGGCCATGCAATACGGCATCCGCGCCGCCAATTATCCGTTTATCGCCGATGATATGGATAATTTGCGTTTGCCCGCGGCGTTGAAACCATTTCATGATAAATTATTCGGATTGACCATCGATGCGGAGCGTCTGGCCGCCATTCGGGATGAACGACTGAACAACAGTCAGTACGCTTCATTGCGCCAGTGCCGTTTCGAGGTCAGCGAGGTTGAGCTCTTGTTCCGGAATAACCAAATCCGCTACCTAAACTCCACCAATCACTCCGTAGAGGAGATAGCCACCAAAATAATGGATTTACTTGGCCTGAGCCGTCGTATGTACTAATCCGCCTGGTCATTATTATTGTTGAATTCATCTGGTTTTGGTTTATTGTGATCGCCATCACTTCCCGGTATTTCACCGTTGAGAAGAAGCCATTTTAGAGATTGTTCATGTTTAACACAGATGAATTGCGCACCAGGCGCATTGGTCGTCTTATTGAGCCGGCAACGTTAGCCGACAAACTGCCTCTTAGCGCCATAGTAGCGGAAAGCGTTACCGCCGCGCGCCACCGTATCGAAGGGATTCTGCACGGCCGTGATCCCCGCCTGCTGGTGGTGATTGGCCCCTGTTCCATCCACGATACCGACGCCGCCATCGACTATGCCCGGCAGTTGAATACCCTGCGCGTTCGCTACCGGGATCGGCTGGAAATCGTCATGCGCACCTATTTTGAGAAACCCCGCACGGTAGTGGGCTGGAAGGGCATGATTTCCGATCCGGGTCTTGACGGCAGTTATCGGGTCAATGACGGGCTCGAGTTGGCGCGGCGCTTGCTGCTCACGGTCAATGAGATAGGATTGCCCACCGCCACCGAGTTCCTGGATATGGTGATGGGCCAGTATATTGCCGATTTAATCAGCTGGGGCGCCATCGGCGCCCGCACCACCGAGAGCCAGATCCACCGTGAGATGGCGTCTGCCCTCTCCTGCCCGGTTGGATTCAAGAACGGCACCGACGGCAATACGCAGATTGCCATCGACGCCATACGCGCCGCCCGCGCGTCTCATATGTTCTTGTCCCCGGATAAACAGGGCCAGATGACCATTTACCAAACGGCGGGAAATCCCTATGGCCATATCATTATGCGCGGCGGCCGCACGCCTAACTATCATAGCGCCGATGTCCAGCAGGCCTGCGGGCATCTACAGGAGCATGGGTTGCCGCCGCATCTGCTGGTGGATTTCAGCCATGGCAACAGCCAGAAGCAGTATCGCCGCCAGCTGGACGTGGCGGAATCCGTATGCAGGCAGATAAGCGACGGTAGCCGGCGGGTAGCAGGCATCATGGCCGAGAGTTTTCTGGTTGAAGGCAGCCAGGCGCTGATACCCGGCCAAGCGTTGACCTATGGTCAATCCATCACAGATGGCTGCCTTGGCTGGGAAGACAGCGAAAGGCTGCTGGCCATGCTGGCGGGCGCCGTTGATAGTCGTTTCTAAATCCTTTTCGCTACCCTCCTATTTACCCATTGGGCCGCCGACAGGCGGCCTAATTATTTTCTTCGTCTGAGAAGCGATAAAACCCTTAATTTTTACTCTTTAATTCCACATGCGAATGTTTGATGATATGTTCTATGGGTCAGTGAAAAATCGATTATCTTCTAGAGAAAATTATTTCATCAAATTTAAAAAAGTAGACCGCTAATTTATTTCACTCATCACGAAAACAATTCCATTTTATATTCAGATAACCCTATCCATATATAAGGATCTTGCCATGACAAAAGAAACTTGTTTATTAGAAAATAATAAAATATATCATATTGATTATCAAATCAAACATTCTCAAAAGACTAATGTATTACATTATTACACTTATTCCATAAAAAAAATAAACAATATTCAAATTAAAGATTCCCTTTCATCTATTGATAATAAAGCAGATGAATCTCACGACATAAATAATTGTGAAAAAAATATTGAGGAAGAAAGAGTTGATTATTTATTCAGATGCGTAAATGAACTTACAAATAATATGGATTGTTTGTTAACTTCGGGTCATACAAAATATATACAGATTGAATTGCACGACAAAAAATTCAGCGTTGCGACAAAAAAAATAATGCTACCGAGCGGTAACCTGATTTTTGCCGGCTATTTTAACAAATCACTGGTGGTTTCAGATGGCAATAATTACCATATTCAGCAAGATTACCACAAACCGCTACCCTTCTATGGGTCGCTTTCCCTTTTATTAAGCCAGCTTGTTCAAGGCGGGGGATGGCTCGGCGTATATAATTGGCCTGATTGGGTGGGAAGCACCGCCAAGTGGTTCAGCGGCTTACGTGACCCGCTGATATTCCCTCAGTCGGAGGGGCAGCCCACAACATCTTCGGTTTTTTATCCCGGCACAATCATACATACGGCAGAGGCGGAATTTTCAGCGCGGCTAAGAACGGTAAAAGACCACGAATCTGATGAAGACCTTAACCAGGCCGTAAATTCCCCCACCGCATCCGCGCTAAGCGAGACGCTGCCGCCGCAAGCAGAGTATAGCAGCGGAGAAATTGACGCCAACAGCCGATTATTATTCAGTATTGATGGCCTCGAATTCCAGATTTCTCTCGCCAATAGGGAGGCTCAAACTCTGCTTCTTAATATGTTTCAAGACTTTGTCAGGGCCAGTAACCCACCATTATCCGATCCATTGAGTAACCTGCTGGAGTTCGATAAATTTATTGGCAAAAAAATGGCAAAAATCTTTCATGGCGGCCTTTACCTTAAAGATAAATTTACCTCTCTAAATATCATTATTTCCAAAGTCCAGTTTGAGGACATCATTTCGTCCCTTAAAGAGTTAACACAAGAGAATACAGCTCAACTGAAAAGACTAAAACGTCATGTCGCTGAAAATTTCATGGTCGAAGATTTTATTAGCAATATTGTTAAGCAATTGAAAGAAGCTTCAAGCCGCATCAATACAGAAATAATCAAGGACGTCATTTTAATTATTAAAAATAAAACCTTTGATATGGCAAAGTCGGAAATCGCGCACAAAGTCAGAGAAAAAACCCTTGGACGGAAATCCTATTATCAAAAAATGATGCACGTCCTTAATTTATGTCAACAAGCATATAATGAATATCGCTTACATTTGTACCCAGGTGATCATCCTCCCCTGTCGCGTGTAACCTATATAAACGCACAACAAATTTATCACGCACTAATTAATCACGATAAAAGACATCTGATAGACTGCCTGATAAAATCAAAATTCTATTCAATATTTGATTACACCAGAACGAATGCTATCAGCATATACAGTTTAAATTTTATTATGCCGGGTGAGATCACTGATATAGGAGATATTTTTACCGCTGACGAACAGATGCTCACCAATGAAAATATGGATACTCTTTTTTATCGGGAATTGATAAATTACATCTACCAGCGCCCTTCAGCAAACTTTTATTTTGAACGTCTTCTGGATATAGCGGAGCTATTTAGAGCAGACGGATCAAGCAATAGTTCTCTTTCATCTTGGCAGCAAAGGAATATTGCTCCGTTAGAACAGACACATAATATATTGTCTGACATGATCGATAATAATCATGAAGAAAAGAGTAAATTTACTAATTACTATGCATGGCATAATGAACTAACAGGTATCATCAAGAACGATAAAATTCTTTTTGTTTTATTAAGCTATTTTATCAATATGCAAAAGATATTTATAAATTGTGTTACAGATTTTATAGAACATAATACTAAACTTAACGCAAGTAACCAAGAGCAACGTATTGTGGCGGCTAAAATCGAAGCCGTTCGAGACCAAGCAAGCCCTGATTTTAATCAAAACAATCTAGAGATGTTAAAAAAATATATCGATTTGGAAAAGAAAGGAGATTTACATGTTTTTATCAAGGCTGCATCAATATGGTTCATTTCTCAGAAAAAAACGCTTAGTGAAGGTTTTTTATCTTCATTAAACGTACTTTATGTTCTAAAACAATTTATAATGTCACAGCAGCAGATCTTCATGGACTATAACTCCCGTAGACAGCAACCCTACAAAAGTGTTTATAAGTTGGAATCCTCTTCCGAAAAGAAATCGTTAGAAGAATATTATAATCAATTCGTCGACTATAAAAAGCATCATTCATTTATTGAGGCGAGAAAGCTTACGATGCAAGCATTAGAAAAATCTAGTTTGCATTATGTAGATATCGTATATCCTGCTAAGAAAATTTTATGCTTTAAAGTTTTTTCACGAAATTACGTTAAGAATGATTTAACCCCATTCACCTTCGTCTCCCTGCCGAAGGATAATACAGGATATCTCATTATTGCTACGCTGCATAATGATAAGACCGTATTATTAAGTACTTTTAACGGCTTCGTGATCATCACTGATTTCAATGTACTCAAAAATGGCGATACTTTAGCGCTGATCAAAGAATATTGGGAAAACTGTTCCACTGGCCTCGATATAAGACATCGTCCTCATTTCCATATTAATGAAACTGCCTTAGCATCACTTTTTCCTGAAATCGATGCGAATAGCGAGTCATTAACCTCTATGATAGATATTTTACTTCACGTTCCTGAAGAAGAAATTTTTGATGTTCCTGCATCGGCATATTCTCTTGCTGCGGTTAAAGATTCAGACTTATATTCCATCATAAAATCCTATGTCTTCAATAAGGATGAAACATCTGAGCCTATAAGTTTTAAGGTCCCATTTATCAACGCTATCGATAATATCAATCAGGCTACGTTGGTTGCAATAGCTCAAAATTCCAAAGAAACATTGCGTCATTATACCTGGCTGGAATACACGGCTTCATTTATTCCTTTTTTTACCACACTCTGCCAGCTATGGTATGATGAAGAACATGAAATCAAGTTTGCAGATATCATTTTTGATCTCTATGATCTTGTTACTACAGTTGTAGCTCTTTCAGGACAGTTTAAAAAAATATCCGAAAACACATTTAAGCATGCTCTTTATAAAGCTACAAAAGAAAAGGTACAACATCATATGATAAGGAATTTTGTTTTTCATGAACTTATAGGCTCAACACCGAACATTGGATACAAAATGGCCAAGTCTTTTTCTGATGAAATATCATCATTTTATAACATCATACATCCGTCAGGCAAAGTGTTAACAATCTTAGATGATACGCTACAATTTAAAATACAGGATGTGCTAGCAAAAGCCAACGTCGCCATTAGATTGTTTAGTTCGAGGAAGAAAGACCTGCGGCAATACTGGAAAGCAGAAGTGGATGAAAATCAACTCGAAACCTTGCCCAGTGGCATTTTAGTAAAAAATTCGGGTTCTGCAGAGTCATACTATATTGTTAACGACAATGACTATTTCCCCGTTTTTTGGGATAAATATCATGGTGAATGGAGAATCATCAACTTGAAAGGCGGCAACGACAAAGATTTTGCCATTCCCATTGTACAAAGCCACTCCGGAGGTTGGGTCGCCAGCGCACGGCAAGTCGTTGACATAAGGATTTCGCCCCTCCCAGTCAATCATTTCCATCCTAACAATGCTCAGGACACAAAATTGATTGAGATTGAACCCCTACGCGTATCGGGCATTGATCAATTTTCTGATTGCGATTTGGTGAATTTTCACAAAACCATACTGCGCTTCTCACTTGAACGTCACCAGAGGGAAACTATATTTACAAATGCGGGAGACCGCGTCATTTCAATATTTAATGATTTTCATCGAAACTTTTCTTTGAAAAAAGACATCTTAGCTATGCAATTTAATAATAAATTTGTATATGATAAAACGTCCGCGGTTCTCGCAATACAAGCGTTAGAAAGCAAGGATGGCGTTAGGATCCGCTTTCGTGCCGTAAGCGCTTGGAGCGACGTTCTTCATTGGGCCGCGGAAACCTATTTTGCCATCACTGTTAACATAGCCAATCAAAGTTATATTATTGACTTTGCCAATAATCGCTTGTCTTTTGGCATTAATGATAATAGGGATATTTTTACGGAAAACGAGTGGCTGATGATGTTTAGCCAGCAACCGACTGACTTCGAATTAATTAAATACAAAGATTTTGATGATATGCAAGATGCCAGGTTTTTTAGCTATCGTGAAGCCACGGCGCCCTATGTTTTCATTAAAGATGGCTTCCTGATTAAAGAGCCGGCCTGGTATAGGCCGCTACTGCTTAAACATAATAGTTATCTAATGAAATCTAAGGCTTTTATAAGCGAGATAGATCAGCATTTGCCTCATCTTGTGGCAAGGTCGATTCGCCACGAAGCGTTATCATTTGAATTGAAAGAAGAGCTTCCTCTTTATATATTGTTACACTGTGGATTACTGTCCCCTAAAAGTGCAAATCATTTATTGGAAATGATAAAACAAGCAAAAAACGATTTTATAAATAGCCATGCCATACTTGTTGATGAATATAAGATATCGACAACATCTGATTTATTAAGAATAAATCAAGGTAAGCTTTTGGCGCTCTATGATTACTCGAATCGACTGGAGCATCTGATGTTATGCATCGGTCAGGGAAGATTCATTGGCCTAAATAATAACTTATATGGTTTTACCCCACAGCAGCGAGTTTCGTTGGTCATTGCCGAACAATTGGGAACGTTTAACCAAAATTTGTTAACCTTGCACCGTGGCGATAAAAACTTCATTGTGATGGCCGGCAGCGCATTCGGCGCAATGGATAATACGCCAATTCTGGCGTATGAACTCCCGAGCGAGATGAGGCCCGAGTTTCATATCGATGGTCGCATTACGGGTTATCGACGCCATTTTATCCCCCGCGAGGAGGTCCTTTTCGGCAAAGATTGTTATATTTCTGTAGTGCCTTGGAGCAGTGAAGAAAAACCGCGTATTCGCATCAAACACTATGGCGAGCCGTTTCTTATCAACAATATGGATGCCGTCGAACTGGCGGATATCATCCGGGGCCTGGCTTACGTTAAAGACCCGACATTCACATTAGAAGACATCGAGAGTATTGAGTTGCACTCCTGTTACAGCGGCTATGGTTCCGATTATTCCACCGCTCAGATCCTGGCTGATGAGCTGGGGCTTGCGGTCCATACTTTTCCTCATAAAATTGAGGGCGGGATCCGTCAAAGAAGACCTGAGTGGTTTCGCCAGTATCGGCCTGCGGCAGGCGGATTCCCTCTGATTGATAATGGTTGTCAAGAGCCGGTAAAACGGAGTTCCCCGCAGCTTGTCAGTACCCTGAACATGCAGCAGGAGCTACGGGATATCATGATATCTGTCCGTAACGTTATACAATTTTTTATCCAGCATGCGCAGAAAAATAATCACAAAAATATCCATTTGAGCCCGGTTGAACGTCATATTCCTTTCATTTACATTGACATTTTGCAGCTAATCTATCCACAAAATCCGTATCACCCTCGCGTAGTGGCCGATATCCTTTTAAAGAAGGAGTCCTTGTCGATACTCGATCAAATACTGGAGGATTATGACATTGACGGGTCTGAGGATATCGAATTTATTGAACAGGCACTGCTGGATATTATTTTATCCATTGATGAATTTAAATATTTATCCGAGCGATTTCATCATATGTAAGCTAAGCAATAATCGCTCTCTTTTGTTGACAATATCACCACCCTCGGCAGTTAACGGATTAATAGGGACATAACAATGTTAAATGAAGCTATATCCTTCACCAATAATTTAAATTTACGTACAGCAACACATTCAGGTAATATTGAGATTAAATCTTCATTAAGCAGTTACCTATTGGGGCTTAGACGTGCAGATAATGTGTGTAAACACTTCCCTGCAGGGAGGGAGAAACTTTTTTTTCAGGCAACAACTGATTGGAGCGCAGAAAATGAAACAGCGGAGGAAAAAGAACAAGCTGATTATCTATTCCAATGCGTCAGTGAACTTAAGAACAATCCTGACTGTTTACTCCAGGCTAAAGATACGAAATTCACCCGCATACACATAGCTGAAGAAACCTATATTATCTCCACCGTACGAGTGCAGCTACCCAGTGGCAACGCCATTTATGCTGGATTTTTAGATGACAGGCTCATTGTGAGCCATGGCGAAATTTATCATATTGAGGCCATGATACGACCTAATATAACCTTCCTGGGTTCAATGGGAAATTTACTGGCCCATTTTATTGGAGGTCATCAATGGAAATATTCAACCCCCAATCAACCGGCTTGGATGGATAGCCTGTTCGCATGGTTTGCCGGCCTGCGCGATCCGCTGATGTTTCCAGGCGCGGAAGGACAGATGACGGAGACGGCGGGCATACGGCCTCTTCAGAATATACTTTATAGGTCAGCAACGGAATTCCAGGCCCAATTGGCGGTAATAAATATCACAGAGCCTGAAACAGGCATCATCTACCCTCACCTTCATGTTTCAGCCATAACCAACCCTCTGGCGCTGGCAAAGGATATCGCCGAGATCTTGCCGGGTCGTGGTAGAATTATGTTCGACATCGGCGGACATCAACTTGAATTGAACCCTGCGAATAAAATTGCCGCTGCGCTGCTGGCACAGCTTGACTCGACATTGTCCCTGGAAAACACTCCGCAGGATGAGCTATCGTATTTGCTGAAGCTGGACATGCTTATCGCCGGAAAAACGGCGGAGATTATCTATAATGGCTTATTATTTAAAGACAAGTCTTACTCTTTAAATATGATCATCCTTAAATCTTATACAGAAAATATTATCACAAAGTTTAATGATCTATTATATGACAAACTTGAACCTCAAATCAAAATTTCTTCCCATTTAAATTCATATAGTGAAATAACCGATCATATACCAGACATCAATAAAAAAATCGCTGACGCCTACGAACATGTTAATATAGATGTCATTGTGGAAACGATATCTTCTCTCAAAAATAAAAATTTCGCCTTAGCCGAAACTGCTATTATAGAGAAATTGCACAACGCCAGTTTTAATGAACACGCGCATTTGCATAATATCTTGCGCAATTTGTATTTATTAAAGGAATCTCATGAAGAATATAGTAAACAGTTGGTATTAGATGAAATATCACCCTTCGATAAAATGAACCATGTTAACACTCTAGATATTTATTTCGCCTTGATGACAGGGGATCGGGAATTTTTGATTGACGCGCTAATAAAATTGAAATTTTATCATATTTTAGAATATACACGCGTTAATGGAATCAGTATTCATAGCCATAATTTTCTTTTACCTGGAGAGATGACGGACCATTGGTATTTATTTTCAGAAGATGAGCATGAAATTGACTTTTCAACCATGAAGCAAGTATTTTCCACTGAGTTGCACAACTATATTTATCGCAAGGATGATAATCATCCCTATCTGGATCTCATTATGAATTTGGTTGAAGTATTCCGATTGAATGAGAAACAGCACGACGCCAATCAAGCGTGGTATAAAAAAAACCTTTTCCCTTGGCAAAAAACGTTGCAGATCGTTAAAGAATTAATTGAGAATAATACGTATGAGAAAGAGAAATTCACTCATCATACTTTATGGCGCGAGGATTTCAGAACACTAATACGCCATGATAAAACCGTATTTGTCTTAATGACATTTTGTATCAATGCTCAACAAGAATTTGTTCAGATGATTCGTTATTATTTTGATCAAGATATGATCTTACAGGCTGATTCCGAAGAACAGTTCATTGCCGCAGCAAAGGTCGAGGCCATGAAGCTAGATGCGGATTTTGCTGATAAAAAAATTAACGCGTATGGATTACTTGAGGAGTATGAGAGGCGTCTGGAATCCGGAGACTATGATTTAATGATTAGGGCCGCGGTTTTTTGGTTTTTTTCCCGTTTTTCACACCATGATGATGAACATCTCAGCTCCTTTAATGTTTTTTTTGTTTTACAAAAATTCATCAGCGCGCAGCAAAGTTTATTTGTTAAATATAAATCCCGCCTTCATCATGAGTTCACAAGCGTCTTTGAACTTCAGGCATCCAATAAAAAAGAGTCGTTGGAAGATTATTATAATCAATTCTATGATTATAAACTTCAGTATTCTCTCCATGAAGCCCGAAATATGGCTATGAATGCGATCGCCAGCTCAACGGTAGATTATATCGATGCTATTTATCCGCCAAAGGAAATTTTTGCATTCATGGTATTCTCAAGAAACTATATATCCAATAGCCTCTCCCCCTTCAATCATTACTCGATGCCTGAAAAAAATCCAGGTTTTCTCACCATTGCAAGATTGTATAGTGGAAAGCTTATTTTATTATCGACCTTAGCCGGGTTTGTTTTCATTAGCGATATCAAAAGGTTAGAAAATGATCCCCATTTACTGGAATTAAAGGATTTCTGGTTGCAGAGTAATGAGAATATTGATGTTTTAAGCAGACCGGCTTACAGCGTCAACGAAACCGTAATGGCGCATCTATTCCCCCCCATCGATGCTAACAGCGCACAACTGACGACCCTGCTGGACATAGTGCTGAAATCGCCGGAGGAAGACTCCGCCACCCTGCCCCGACCTCCTTACACCCTGGTGGCAGTTAAAGGGCAGGATATTATGAAGGTCGTCAAACCTTATCTTTTTAGTCTGGATGACAGACAGCAGGCGCTTCATCCTGATGCGCCTTTTATCAAAAATATCGACTTCCTGACCCAAGCCACGCTGATA
This sequence comes from Sodalis sp. RH15, assembly GCF_047324255.1. Taxonomy (NCBI): domain Bacteria; kingdom Pseudomonadati; phylum Pseudomonadota; class Gammaproteobacteria; order Enterobacterales; family Bruguierivoracaceae; genus Sodalis; species Sodalis sp. RH15. Next base: position 3,243,428 of record NZ_CP178738.1, on the reverse strand, counting down.
ACGCTTTCCGATCGTCTCAAGGAAGTATTGCGTTATTATTCATGGGTCGATTTCATCTCTTCCACTATTCCCTTTTTTGAAGCCCTTTGCCGAAATTGGTATGATAAAGATCATACAATTCGTTTCAAAGACATTATGTTTGACCTCTTTGACCTGATGTTGCTTATAGTCCAGCTAGGCGGCAATTTCAAAAAAATTTCTGAAAATACGCTCAAGCATGCTTTGCACAATGCCTTGCAAAACGACATCAAACAGGCCGCGCTAAAACAATTCATGATCCGGGAGTTAATAGCCCAATCTTCTCAAGCCGGAATGGATATGTCCAGGGTCGCCGCCAAAGAATTCTTTTCTTTCTTATGCCCGCTTCAACCGTCAAGCTCCTCGTTTATCTCAATTACCGAAAAACTCCATCACAAAGTACAGGAATCTATTTTGGTTGCCAACATTGCCATTCGAGCCGAAAGATTGCGAAAAAAACTTCTCAGGCAAAGCTGGAAGGTGAATGTCGATACCCATACGCTTGAAACCCAGGCAATAGGAATTTATGCCGATAAAACATCCGAGAGGACAAATTACTATGTCGTTAACGATCACGACTTTTTTCCCGTCTTTAGAGAAAGCGACAGCGATGTGTGGCGTATCGCTAACCACCACATGCCCAATGAAAGAGCTTTTGCCGTCCCGGTAGCAAGAAGCCCCTCCGGGGAGTGGATTACCAGTATAAGCAAGTTGCCGGCCCCCCTTGCCCCCTCTTTTGATAGATATCACCCTTCAGGTCGCAAGATAACGGAACTCGGCCTGATAAAACCAGAGCCGATGTGCGTTTTGGCGGAGCCGGACGCCATTGATAAAGGCACAATCAACTTCCACAAACGCATCCTGCGATTTTATCTATATAATAATAAATTTGTGCATGATCTTCTTTTAAATAAGGCCCATCGTGAACATTTTTTGATGCGATTCAACCGCACCTTCTTCTTTCGCAACGAGATCATTGCTGCCATTAAAACCAACGGCTATAGCCGCGATGAGAGTTTTATCGTTTCCGCCTCCAGGGCGCTTGACGAAAGACAAGAAGGAATAATGCGCTTTCGTGCCGTTAGCGCCTGGCGTAATCAATTTGACGCTTCGCCGGAAGGTTATTTCGCACTGAGAATAGACATAGGCAAAAATAAATTCATTATTGACATTAAAGAGATACGTAAGGCCATCATGACCCGGGACAATAGGGATGTGTTCACGGAAAACGAGTGGCTTATGATGTATAAACGTTCCCCGCAGGCATTTGAGTTAATAAAATATAAAGACTTTGATTTTATGGAGGATGCTGAATATTTCAGCTATCGTGAAGCCACCTCTCCGAGCGTTATCATTAAAAATGGCTTTCTCTTGAAGGAACCCGCCTGGTATAAGCCCTCTTTATTGTCAAACAACCGCTCTCATAAGCAAAAAACATATACACTTGTGCATGACGGGGTGAATGAAATCCGATACGCGGCAAGGGCTTTGCGTAGGGATTCTCGACATTTTTCATTCCCTGAACAATTTCCTTTAGATGTTTTATTGAAATGTAACAAAATCGATGAAGAGAGTGCCAGACAATTGCTCAGGATGGTGATGGATGCTAAAAAATCAAATCTGCATAGCCAAGCCTTCTTCATCAATAAAGAGCGACTGTCTTCAACAGAGAGCCTGTTAAAAGTCAATGACGGGATACTACTGGGAATATATAACACTTCCGGCTGTCTCGAGCATCTGTTGCTAAGCATAAAACACGGGCGATTTATCGGCATGCGCAACTCTTTCTTCGATCCCGCGTTGCCGGAAAGAGCATCTATCGTTATTGCCGAACAATTGGGTACATTTCACGGCGGTTTTTTAAGATTACGCCACAAAGAGCAGAATTTTTTTGTCATCGTGGGTGAGGCGCATGGGTCAAGTGTGTCTACCGCTGTATATAGTGATATTCCCCATGAAAAAATCACAACCTATTTAAGCGATGGCAGAATAAAGGGTTATCGGGAACAAGCCATACCGCGTAAAAATCTCTTGTTAGGAAAGGATTGCCATATTGAGTTGCTTAATGACGTTAAAACGCGCTTGCGAATAAAGCTGCACGGAGCGCCTTTTAACGTTAATCATATGGATGCAATTGAATTTTCAGATATCATAAAGGGATTGCAATTTCTTGAAGATTCACCGTTTATATTGCACCAATTGGAAAGTATTGATCTTCACTCCTGTTATGGCGGTTTTGGCTACCGCTATTCCACGGCGCAAACCCTAGCCGATGAGCTAGGGATAAAAATCAAGGCTTATCCCTATAAAGTCATCGATGGCGGGCGAATGGAAGAAAGAAGGCCCCAGTGGTTTCGCTGGTTCACTCCTGATGAGCGTCTTTGGGGGCCAACTAGCGACCCGGGCCCTAGCCGCCAAAATATGCCGAACTTCAATGCCAAAGAGTATAAGCGAACGCAGAAAATACATCGTCGGCTGCATGATTTGATCGATTTCGTGCTGAGGATGAACCAAAAATTCTCCCTTAGCCGCGACAAACGCGACGAACTATCCGAAAAAGCAGAAAGTGATTCTTCTAATACTTCGCTTCCTCTTGCCGCGGCATCCGAAGCCTGGCAAGCGCCCCTCATCTATTTTGATATATTTCAGCTGCTGTATAACAAACATCCCGACCTTCCCCATGCCGTGGGTGATATCCAGCTAAGCCCTACCTCATTGCAGGTTTTGGAGCAAATAGTCGCTGACTACAACCTTGAAGATGATCAAGAAAGCATTTTTGCCCAACAGGCTTTTTTGGATATATTGCTTTCCATAGAGGAATTCAAATATTTATCTGACTGGTTCAATCTAGACACCGAATATCATGAAGAATCATTAACACCGATCCCTACCCCATAAAAATTCAGGCTCGCGCTTATCAGCTGGAGCAGGAAATCTCCAGGTGCCTGCCCCACTCCGGCGGCAGCGCCGCCAGGTCGTCCAGAGCCGGATCGTCATCATAGGGATGGCGCAATGCCTGGAGGAGCCGGTGTAAAAAAGCGGTGTCGTTCTGTTCGGCGCCGTCAATAGCCTGCTGGGCCAGATAGTTGCGCAGGATAAAGTTGGGATTTTTGGCCCGCATGGTCTGCCGTCGCCTTTCGTCGTCCCGGTCTTCTTCCCGAACTCGCTGCCGATATACCTCAAACCACCGATCAAACCCCGCCTGATCCTTCATCTCATCGCGCAGCGGGGAGCGGGAATTCGCCGCCTCGCTGTCGCTTAACAGGCGAAACACCCGGGTATAATCGCTGCCTTCACGGTCCATCAGGCTCAGCAGGCCGGTGAGTATATCGTTATCCCGTTTATCACGCGTAGCGAAGCCTAGCTTGGCCCGCATCTCGTCGCCATAGGCATGCATCAACGCCGGTTCATAACAGTTCAGCGCCTGTTCCAGGTCGCTTATCGGCATCAGTCCCGACAGCGCCTGCCCCAGGCGATGCAGATTCCACAATGCCACCGCCGGCTGATTATCAAAAGCATAACGCCCTTGATAATCGGTATGGTTGCAAACATAGCCCGGACGATAGGCATCGAGAAAACCATAGGGGCCATAATCAATGGTGATGCCCAGTATGGACATATTGTCGGTATTCATTACGCCATGGGCAAACCCCACCGCCTGCCATTGGGCTATGGTACGCGCCGTGCGTTCCACCACGTCGGTCAGCCATAAACGATAGGCGTCCGCCTGACCCACCAGCTGCGGCCAATGACGGCCGATGACATAGTCCGCCAGTTGCCTGACCATCTCCGTCTCGCGGCGATAATAGAAGTGTTCAAAATGCCCGAACCGCACATGGCTATCCGCCACCCGCAACAGCATGGCCCCCGGTTCCGGCTTTTCACGCCACACCGGCTCGTCGCTGGTGACGATGGTTAGCGCCCTGGTGGTGCCGATGCCCAAATGATGTAGCGCCTCGGATGCCAGGAATTCACGCACCACTGAGCGCAACACCGCCCGTCCGTCCCCCATGCGCGAATAAGGCGTTTTACCGGCGCCTTTCAGATGCCAGTCTACCGAACGGCCATCCGCCAATTGCTGCTCCCCAAGCAGGATCCCGCGCCCGTCCCCCAGTTGCCCGGCCCAGACGCCGAATTGATGGCCGCTGTAAACCTGCGCCAAGGGCTGCATTCCCGGCAACAACCGCTCCCCGCTCCAGATGGCGGAATGAGGCTCGGCAAAAAGGTCGTCATCCAGCGCCAGCTCTCGCGCCAGTTCGCTATTATGGTAGAGCAGACGCGCGCCGCGCAGGGGAGCCGGCATCAGTTCGGTATAGAACCCGGGAAGTTGCCGGTGATAACTGTTATTGAAGATAGGGGTATTGGCCATGGCGCCTCCTGTTTTTATTGTAGCTCGTCAGGCGGCATCCGGGCTGACTGTATAAGGCGTCAGTATCAGATTCGCCTGGCCTGCCAATAAGCTTTGCTCCAATAGACATTATCCAGCGATGAACGGATCACCCCGCGACTGGTGGAGGCATGGATAAATTTATCACCGGTATCGAAGATACCGACATGCAAGCCGTTACCGCCGCTGCCGGTTTTGAAAAACACTAAATCCCCCGGCAACAGATCGTCGCGGGATATGCGGGTACCGACCTTGGTCTGGTCTTGGGTGGAACGCGGCAGCACAATACCGAACCGATCGCGGAAAGTGCGATACACGAACCCCGAACAATCCACGCCGTTTTGATCCAACCCGCCATATCGATAAGGAACGCCGTACCAATGCCGTAACTGATCGTTAAGCTGCGCTCTCACCACCCTGGAATTTGCCAGCCGGGGATCCGGCGGCGGCGCGTGATGACTGCAGCCGGTAAGAATTAAGCTAAACAGGAACAGCCAACAAAAAGATATCCGTCTCATTTTTTGCCCATCAGCATAACGCTGTCCAACCGCTGGACAGGTCAAGGTATCATACCGCTGTCGCGGCTTGCGGCGCCAGGCCGGATGCCACCAGCCAGGGCGTACCGCCGGCGGGCAACAGTTCGAATTTCACGCCGAATACCGGTGACAGTATCGCCGGCTGCATCACATCCCGGGGATGGCCCCGCGCTGCCAGCTCCCCGGCGGACAGCAGCCAGATTTCCCCGGCATGGCGCAGGCTATGGTTAAGATCGTGGGCGCAGACCAAGATGCCCAGGCCGGCGGCGGTGAGCTCCGATAGCAGGGAGTCCAGAGCCACTCGCTGGGCAATATCCAAACTCGCCGCTGGTTCATCCAGCAGCAGCAGCGAGGCGCGCGGATTAATCGCCGGCCACACCTGCAGCAGTACCGCCGCCAGGCGCACCCGCTGCCATTCGCCGCCGGAGAGCCGGTTTAGGGGGCGATTGAGCTTATCCGCCAGAGAGAGCGCTTCGGCAAGATACCCGACCGCGCCATCGATGTCCCGCTCGGCGGCGTTGCGAGGCTGATGTAATGTCAGGTATTGGAATACCGGCATCAGGGCATAGGGCAAGGCTTGCTGGCAAAGATAGCCCCGATGCAGTGCCAGCGCTGCGCTGCTCCACTGCCGCAGCGGCCGGTCCAGCAGACGGATTTCCCCTTCGCAGCTTGTCAGACCGCCGATGGCGGACAGCAGCGTGCTTTTGCCTGCGCCGTTAGGACCGATAAGATGAATCAGGCTGCCGGCAGGGACCTGCAGCGATAGCGGCCGCAGTCTTTGCCGCACCGCAACCTGCCGCAGGTCGAGGACCAGGGATGTCGTCACCGGCGGCTGCCGCCCGGTCGCGGCGCGTGCGAGCGCCCAGGAAAAACCGGCATTTTATTTTGCCAGCGCCCCGTTTATCGCCTCAAGGATAATCGGATCGTCAGGTTTCATGTCCGGGGCAAAGCGTTGCAGAACCTGGCCGTCGCGGCTGACGAGAAATTTTTCAAAGTTCCACAGGATATCCTGCGGATGCTTAGGGGTGCGCCCCTTGCCGGCAAGCCGTTCAAAGAATCCGCTGCCTTGTGGCGTAACGGCTTTAGGCTGCGCGGCGATCAAGGCTTGGTACAAGGGATGACGATGCTCGCCGTTGACCTCGATTTTACTGAACATCGGAAATTCAACGCCGAATGTCCCGCGGCAAAACGCCAGTATTTCATCATCGCTGCCCGGTTCCTGACCGGCGAATTCATTTGAGGGAAAGCCCAGCACCTCAAAACCATGCTGGTGCTTTTCCTTATAAAGGCTTTCCAACGCCTCGTATTGATCCGTCAGTCCGCATTTCGAGGCGACATTCACTATCAGCAGTACCGAACCTTTAAAATTCTCCAGGGTGGTGGTTTCCCCGGTAATGGTCTTAAGCGGCAGAGAATACAGTTTATCACTCATCGGTGTGCCCTCCAGGTGTTGCTGGAAATCAGCAGGTTAACTTGAATTGATAGATCTAGCTTAGCCTCTTATCCTGATTAATAGCCAGATAAATATTGGCGAACCCAGGGTGGCGGTAACCACGCCGATAGGCAATTCAGCAGAGTAAAGGGCTACCCGGGCGACGACATCCGCCAAGAGCAGCACCCCGGCGCCGGCCAGGGCGCAGCCCGGAAGCAGCCACCGGTGATCGGTCAAGCCCGCCAGGCGCAATATATGGGGAATAATCAATCCGATAAAGCCGATCGCGCCCGCCAGCGCCACGCTTATTCCCACCATGCAGCCGAAGGCGAGGACAAACAGATTGCGCCAGAGGAAGACCGACAACCCCAACTGCATAGCCTGCTGTTCCCCCAGCGCCAACAGGTTCATGACCCTTCCCTGGCATAAAACCCAAAGAATGAACGGTAGCAAGGTCAGCACCAGCCATTTGTCACGCCAGTCCACGCCGCCGAATCCTCCCATCATCCAATAGAGCAGTTGGCGCAGATCGAGACTGGAGCTGAAATAGACCGCCCAGGTCATTACCGCGCTGCATAAAATGCCCAAGGCCACGCCAATCAGCAGCAGCCGGGCATTCGAAGCGTTATGGCGCGCAAACCATAACAACAGCGCGGTAATGGCCAGCGCGCCGCCTACGGCGCACGCTCCCAGCCCCCATACCGGCACCAGCCCCCGGCCTAAAAATACCGCCAGCGTCAAGGCGACGCCGGCCCCGTTCGCCACGCCGAGCAGCCCGGGTTCGGCCAGAGGATTTTCGAAAATATTCTGCATTGCCGCCCCGGCCAGCGCCAGTGAGGCGCCGACGGCGATAACCGCCAGCGTGCGCGGCAATCTGAGTTGCCAGATAAATACCTCCGCGGCATCGCTAAACCACTGTGTCGGCCAAAACCAGACATCGCCCGCACAAAGGCTTATCACAACGGCTATCGCCAGGAACAGGAACAGCCAGCGGACACGGATAGCATCCCGACGCTGCTGCCGCTGTTTCAATGCGCTGAAAATCGGACTGTTTACAGACATATTCCTTGTTCCGCCCGGACCGGTAAACTGCTCTTATCCTACCGGTATTGAGAGTAAAGGGGTAGCGCGGTAACATCGCTTGGCGGTTTGCCGGCATTACAGCCGAACAAGAAATGCGGTGCCCGGAAGACGTGCCGGCGGCACCGCATGGATGGCAGGTTTATGAGATGTCAGTTATGCGGGGGCTTGATGATTTCACGTTGGCCGCCGCCCTGATGCTGCTGGCCGCCGTTATGCTCCTGCTGGCCGCCTTGGCGCTGCTGGCCGCCGTTATGTTCGCGCTGCCCGCCGCCCTGGAGCGGCTGCCCACCGCTGTGCTGCTGTTGGCCGCCATTGTGCTCCCGCTGACCGCCATTAGGCTCCTGCCGCTGGCCGCCGGTTTGGAATACCTGGCCGCCGTTATGCTCCCGCTGGCCGCCATTAGGCTCCTGCCGCTGGCCGCCGGTTTGGAATACCTGACCGCCGTTATGCTCCCGCTGACCGCCATTAGGCTCCTGCCGCTGGCCGCCGGTTTGGAATACCTGACCGCCGTTATGCTCCCGCTGACCGCCATTAGGCTCCTGCCGCTGGCCGCCGGTTTGGAATACCTGGCCGCCGTTATGCTCCCGCTGACCGCCATTAGGCTCCTGCCGCTGGCCGCCGGTTTGGAATACCTGGCCGCCGCCGCTATGCTGCTGACCGCCGCCCTGGGAAGGCTGCCCGCCGTTGTGCTGCTGGCCCCCGCCCTGGAACGGCTGCCCGCCGTTGTGCTGCTGGCCCCCGCCCTGGAACGGCTGCCCACCGTTATGCTGTTGGCCCCCGCCCTGGAACGGCCGGCCGCCGTTATGCTGTGGCCGTCCGGGATGCTGGTAACCGGGATGGCCTTCGCCGCGGCCGGGTTGTTGAAAATGGCGATCATAATCACTGGGACGTCTCGGCGACCAATTGCCGTGATCCCAGTATCGGCCCCGATTATCCCTGAATCCCTGCGGCAGATAGGGTAACCATTGCCAGCCGTCCCAGTACCAGCCGAATTCGTTACGCTCGCCATAATAATTTTCCTGATGGCTTTCCCACCATTGCGGTGAACGCCACTCATAACCGTCCCAATACCAGCCGCTAAGGTTCCGTTCACCAAAATCATTGTCCTGATGGTCATCCCACCACTGCTCGGTGCGCCACTGGAAACCATCCCAATACCAGCCGCGATCGTTGCGCTCGCCAATATGACTATCCTGATGGTCGTACCACCACTGCGGAGAGCGCCAGGTATCACCGTCCCAGAAATACCCTTGCTGATCCTGGGCCCCGATTTGGACTACCACACCCGGCGCACCGGCGGAGAAATCGTCCGCCATCACGCCCCAGGGCAAAACCAGAGCTATAGCAAGCAATACGCTGTTCTTTTTCATCATATGACCTGTTTGGCAGCCATCTCGTGCTGTCGTTATATCAGCCGGCAAAATGCGCCACTATCAGATAAAGATGGTTTACGGTTTCCGAGGGGAAACTTAATGGAATCTTTACATTTATGACGACAGAAAGCCCTAAGGGCCAAAAAGTTAATCCGCGGGAAAAAAACCCGGCGTGGTCTTATTAAAAAAAAGGCCGCATTACGCGGCCTTTAGCGGAAATACGTCACTCTTTAGGTGAAGCATTCTCAACGCGGCTTTTTAACTTCTGTCCCGGACGAAAAGTCACTACCCGGCGGGCGGTGATGGGAATGTCTTCGCCAGTCTTGGGGTTACGGCCCGGACGTTGATTTTTGTCGCGCAAGTCAAAATTACCAAATCCCGATAATTTCACCTGCTCGCCATTTTCCAGCGCACGCCGGACTTCCTCAAAAAATAGTTCCACTATCTCTTTGGCATCCCGTTTGCTCAGCCCAAGCTTTTCAAACAGGTATTCTGACATTTCAGCTTTAGTAAGCGCCATAGGTTCAATCCCTCAAGGATGCTTGGAATCGCTGTTTTAGTGCCGCCACACATCTGGCAACGGTGGCGGCAATAGCCTCTTCTTCCAGTGTACGAGCGGTATCCTGTAATATCAGGCTGATAGCCAGACTCTTAAATCCTTCCGCTACGCCCTTCCCCCGGTACACATCAAACAAGTTTACGCCAACTACCTGATTTGCGCCAACTTTCTTACACTCTGCCATAATTTCTGCTGCTGGGACGTCTTCCGCGACGACTATTGCGATATCGCGACGGTTCGCCGGGAAGCGGGAAATGTCACTGGCTTCAGGCACTTTACGCGTGGCAACCTTATCCCAGAGTAGTTCAAAGACAACGGTTCGGCCATTTAAATCCAGCTTAGATTCCAATTCTGGGTGGATAACGCCAATAAATCCAATGTGTTCCCCTGCCAGATACAATGCCGCACTCTGTCCTGGGTGTAAAGCCGGATTCTGTTCGCTGCGAAATTCAATATCGGCAAGTTTACCGGTAAGTTCAAGTATTGATTCAAGATCGCCCTTTAAATCATAGAAGTCCACCGGCTGACGCGCCAGATCCCAATGTTCATCATAACGTGAGCCGGTAATGACTCCCGCCAGCATAAGATCCTGCCTAATGCCAAGGTCCGCTTCATTATCAGGAACAAAGCGCAAACCGCTTTCGAATAAACGTATACGATTTTGCTGACGGTTCTGATTGTAAATTACCGCACCCAATAATCCGCTCCACAGCGATAAACGCATGGCGGACATTTCCGTTGAAATGGGGCTGGGCAGCGTCAGCGCCGTCTGGCCGGGATGGAGCAGACTTTGAATCGCCGGATCGACAAAACTGTAGGTTATGGCTTCCTGGTAACCCAGATCCACCAGCATGGTTTTCACCCGGTTTAAAGGCAGCGCCGCTTCACGATGACGGGTCATTTGCAGATTCGCGCGAATCGGAACATTGGGAATAGTGTTATAGCCGAACAGCCTGGCCACTTCTTCCACCAGGTCCTCTTCGATGCTCATATCGAAACGCCAACTGGGGGCAACCGCCTGCCACTGCCCCTTGCCGACCCTAACCTCGCAGCCAAGGCGGGTAAGTATATCCGTCACATCCTCATCCGGCACGCCATGGCCTATCAGGCGATCCAGTTTTTCACGCCGCAGGGTAATGGCGGCGCATTGAGGTAAAGCGGCGGAATCGGTAACATCAATCACCGGCCCGGGCTGGCCGCCGCAGATAGCCAGCAGCAAACCGGTGGCGCGCTCCATGGCGCGGTATTGCAAGGCCGGATCGACACCGCGTTCATAACGGTGCGAGGCATCGGTATGCAAACCGTAGCGACGGGCACGCCCGGTGATGGACAACGGATTAAAAAATGCGCATTCCAGCACCACATCCCGGGTGGCGCTATTGATGCCGGAATATTTACCGCCGAAAATGCCGCCCATCGCCAGAACTTTTTGGCGATCGGCTATCACCAGCGTATCCGGATTCAAGGCCGCTTCGGTACCGTCAAGCAGCGTCAGGGATTCACCTTCACGGGCCAGGCGTACCACAATCCCGCCTTCAATGCTCTGCCGGTCAAAGGCGTGCATCGGCTGGCCCAGTTCCAGCAGGACATAGTTGGTGACGTCCACCACCGCATCCACCGAACGCAGACCGCAGCGGCGTAATTTTTCCTTCATCCACAGCGGGGTCGGCGCCGTGACGTCGATATCCTTTACAACCCGTCCCAGATAGCGGGGACAGGCCTGCGGCGCTTCCACACGGATGTCGATGACGTCCGCCGCCACCGGAGCCACGGGGTCGATTGCCGGCTGATTCAGCGTCAGGCGATTCACCGCCGCCACGTCACGGGCAATACCCAGCAGGCCCAGACAGTCGGCCCGGTTCGGCGTAACGCTGATATCGATGATAGTATCGTCAAGCTTGAGATAATCGCGAATGTCGGTCCCTACCGCGGCGTCAGCGGGCAGTTCGATGATTCCGCTGTGATCCTCCGACATGCCCAGTTCACGGAACGAACACAGCATGCCTTCGGAAGGTTCGCCGCGCAGCTTGGCGGCCTTTATTTTGAAATCCCCCGGCAGCACGGCGCCGATGGTGGCCACCGCCACCGTAAGGCCTTCGCGGCAATTGGGCGCGCCGCACACAATATCCAGCGGCGCATCACCACCCACGTCCACCTTAGTGACCCGCAGTTTGTCGGCGTTGGGGTGCTGCTGACAGGCAATGACCCGTCCCACCACCACGCCGGAAAATTCGCCGGACACCTTCTCCACGCCGTCCACTTCCAGTCCGGCCATAGTGATTTGTTCCGCCAGCGCGTCACTGCTGATTGCGGGATTCACCCATTCACGCAGCCAAAGTTCACTGAATTTCATGTGTTCATCCCGCCTTTATTTGAATTGTTTAAGAAAACGCAGATCATTTTCGAAGAATGCCCGTAAATCCGTGACACCGTAACGAAGCATCGTCAGCCGCTCCATGCCCATGCCAAACGCAAAGCCGGAGTAAACCTCCGGGTCGATGCCGACATTGCGCAACACATTCGGATGGACCATGCCACAGCCCAGTACTTCCAGCCATTTACCGTTTTTACCCATCACGTCAACTTCCGCCGACGGCTCGGTAAAGGGAAAATAGGAGGGACGGAATCGCACCTGCAAATCCTCTTCAAAGAAGTTGCGCAGGAAGTCATGCAGAGTGCCCTTCAGGTTGGTGAAGCTGATATTGGTGTCGATAATCAGCCCCTCCATCTGATGAAACATCGGCGTATGGGTCTGATCGTAGTCATTACGATAGACCCGGCCCGGTGCGATAATGCGGATTGGCGGCTGCTGGTTTTTCATGGTGCGGATTTGCACCCCCGACGTCTGGGTGCGTAGCAGCCGGGTGGCATCAAACCAGAAGGTATCATGATCCGCGCGAGCCGGATGATGGGCGGGAATATTCAATGCATCGAAGTTATGATAATCGTCTTCGATTTCCGGCCCGGTGGCCACGGAAAAGCCCAACTCGCCAAAAAAGGTTTCAATGCGCGAAATCGTCCGCGTTACCGGATGAAGGCCGCCGTTTTCCTTGCGCCGGCCGGGAAGAGACACGTCCAGCGTCTCTTCCGCCAGCCGCGCGTTGAGCGCCGAGGAATCCAGATACTCTTTGCGCTCGTTCAGCGCCTGCTGCACCGCAAGCTTCGCCTGGTTAATCACCGCTCCCGCGGCGGGACGCTCCTCTGCCGGCAAATCGCGAAGGGTTGTCATCTGCTGGGTAAAATGACCTTTTTTGCCGAGATATTCGACGCGCACGCTATCCAGCGCGCCTATATCCTGAGCTTTTTCTATGGCTGCTTTGGCTTGCACAACCAAATCTGCGAGATGTGGCATTGCGTTCCTCTTTTTCCGGCCTCTATGGCTTAATCGTAAATGGACTGATTGATCTGTACTGCGACCCAGGCTGGTCATCCAGGCTGGCGACGAGCAAAAAAAAGCCTCCACACCGGGAGGCTTTAGCGCTATTTTTCGTTTCTTTCCTTACGCGCAAGCCCCCGTTATTCAGGCGCTAAAGTAAAAAAAGAAACGGAAAATAGCAGCATTCATGCTTGCATTACCTTGTGATTGATATTGTCTGAATGAATCAAATAACGATATAACAAACCCTATCGGCCAATAGTTTAAAAAAGAGGGGGACAAGCCCCCTCTTTCATAAAGTTTATGCCAGCGAACCTTTCGCTTTTTCCGCCAAGGCAGCGAAAGCCGCTTTGTCGAATACGGCGATGTCAGCCAGGATCTTACGGTCGATTTCAATAGAGGCTTTTTTCAGGCCATTAATGAAGCGGCTGTAAGATATGCCGTTCTGACGGGCCGCGGCGTTGATACGCGCGATCCACAGTTGACGGAACTGGCGTTTCTTCTGACGACGGTCACGATAAGCATATTGACCTGCTTTGATGACCGCCTGGAAGGCGACACGATAAACACGCGAACGGGCACCGTAGTAGCCTTTCGCTTTTTTCAAAATCTTTTTGTGACGTGCACGAGCTGTCACACCACGTTTTACGCGAGCCATATGCTCTCCTAAGTCTTATTCGAAAACCGTTGAAAGTGACGCTTATGCGTACGGCAAACACCTGATGACCAAACCCAGATCGCCTTTGGAGACCATGGATTTAGGACGCAGGTGGCGTTTACGCTTAGTGGCTTTTTTGGTCAGAATATGACGCAGGTTAGCATGCTTACGCTTAAAGCCGCCGGAGGCGGTTTTCTTGAAGCGCTTGGCAGCACCGCGCACTGTCTTGATTTTTGGCATGAATATATTCTCTACTGCGCATTGTTGATAATATGAACCAATGAGGCGAAGACAACGTGCCGATAAACCGCACGACACGCCGTCTTACTTGCAGGCCTTATTGTTTCTTCTTCGGTGCGAGCACCATAATCATCTGGCGTCCTTCGATTTTACTCGGGAAGGATTCAACTACCGCCAGTTCTGTCAAATCGTCGCGAACGCGGTTAAGCACTTCGATACCGATTTGCTGGTGCGCCATTTCACGTCCGCGAAAACGCAGGGTGATTTTGGCTTTATCGCCGTCTTCCAGAAAACGAATCAGGTTGCGTAGTTTTACCTGATAGTCGCCTTCATCCGTACCAGGCCGGAACTTGATTTCCTTAACCTGAATAACTTTTTGTTTCTTTTTCTGCTCTTTGGTGGACTTGCTCTTCTCATAGAGGAACTTGCCGTAATCCATAATTCGGCAAACCGGCGGCTCGGCGTTGGGACTGATTTCAACTAAATCTACGCCCGCTTCCTCGGCTTTTTCAAGCGCTTCATTGAGGCTGACTATACCAATTTGCTCGCCATCGATACCCGTCAGACGAACCTCTGCGGCGCGGATTTCTCGGTTAATGCGATTAGGACGCGCCGGTTGAACTCGTTTTCCGCCTTTAATACTTTATTCCTCCAGTTGATGAAGATTACGGCTGCGTATCTCTTGCTGCAGCTTTTCGATAATCTCGGTAACGTCGATACTGCCCAGGTCTGTACCACGGCGTGTACGCACGGCAACCTTGCCCGCTTCCACTTCTTTATCTCCGCAGACCAGCATATAGGGCACCCGACGCAAAGTATGTTCGCGGATTTTAAAGCCTATTTTCTCATTTCTCAAGTCTGCTTTTACACGAATGCCGGCTGCGGACAATCTTTCTGTCACTTTTGCGACGTATTCCGATTGATTATCAGTGATATTCATCACCACAACTTGTGTCGGCGCCAGCCAGGTCGGGTAAAAACCAGCGTACTCTTCCGTCAGTATGCCGATAAAACGTTCCATCGACCCCAGGATGGCACGGTGTATCATTACCGGCACCAGGCGCTCGTTGTTTTCGCCAATATATGAAGCGTTTAAACGACCGGGTAATGAAAAGTCCAACTGTACCGTGCCGCATTGCCACATGCGATCCAGGCAATCCAGAAGAGTGAATTCGATTTTAGGACCATAAAATGCGCCTTCGCCCGGCTGAAATTCGAATGCGATGCCGTTTTCGGTTAAAGCGGCCGCCAGGTCTTTCTCCGACCTGTCCCACACCTCATCGCTACCGATGCGTTTCTCGGGACGGGTAGAAAGTTTAACCAGAATATTTTCGAAGCCAAACGTGCTGTAAATATCATACACCATTTTGATGCAATTGTTTACTTCATCCCGCACCTGCTCTTCGGTACAGAAAATATGGGCATCATCCTGGGTAAATCCGCGCACGCGCATTAAACCGTGCAACGATCCGGAAGGTTCATTACGATGGCAACTGCCGAACTCAGCCATGCGCAGCGGCAGATCGCGGTAGGATTTCAATCCCTGGTTGAATATCTGCACGTGGCCGGGACAATTCATCGGTTTGATGCAATATTCACGGTTTTCCGATGACGTGGTGAACATATGCTCGGCATAGTTTTCCCAGTGACCGGTTTTTTCCCACAGGACGCGGTCCATCATAAATGGCCCTTTCACTTCCTGATATTTGTATTCCCGCAGCTTGGTGCGCACGAAGGCTTCCAGCTCGCGGAAGATAATCCAGCCGTCATTGTGCCAGAACACCATGCCGGGGGCTTCTTCCTGCATATGGTAAAGATCAAGCTGCTTGCCGATTTTACGGTGATCGCGCTTGGCGGCCTCTTCCAGATGCTGCAAGTAAGTGCTGAGCTGCTTTTTATCGCCCCAGGCGGTGCCGTAGATGCGCTGCAGCATCTTGTTGTTGCTATCACCGCGCCAGTAAGCGCCGGAGGTCTTTTGCAGCTTGAAATAATGGCAGAAACGCATATTCGGCACATGCGGCCCGCGGCACATATCGACATACTCTTCATGGTGATACAAGCCGGGACGATCGTCATGGCTGATATTCTCGTCCAGTATCGCCACCTTATACTGTTCGCCGCGGGCGACAAACACATCCCGGGCCTGTTGCCAGCTCACTTTTTCCTTGATGACGTCGTAATCCTTATCGGCCAGCTCGTGCATGCGCTTTTCCAGCAGGTCGATATCTTCCTGGGTCAGCGTTCGATCCAGATCGACGTCGTAATAAAAGCCTTTATCGATTACCGGGCCGATAGCCATTTTGGTATCGGGCCACAGCTGTTTAATGGCATGCCCCAGTAAATGCGCGCAGGAGTGGCGGATGATTTCCAATCCGGCCTCATCTTTGGCGGTAATGATGGCAAGCTGGGCATCTTCGGTAATCATATCGACGGCATCCGTCAATTCACCGTTCACCCGTCCGGCGATGCAGGCTTTCGCCAGGCCGGGACCGATGTCGCGGGCTACATCAAGGGGGGATACGGGGTGGTCGTACTGACGCTGGCTTCCGTCGGGAAGGGTAATCACTGGCATGGTCGTTTCCTTAATTTGCAGTGGTGATCCACACGCAAGATCACATACAATTAAATTTACTTTGGTTTTTTAATAGATTGAATAACCATTTAACCGACAATCGTTAAATTGGTACACAAGTCGATACACAAATGGCAAAGTCATCATTTTGGCTGTGCGATTTGAACGAGCATATTAACATTTCTTGTGGCATATCAAAGCTGATTTATCATAACCTCCCCACATAGGCGGACGATGCTCAAACTCGCCGGTTCTCTTGTCGTTAAGCACCTAAGTCATAACGCCCAGCAGAACGGGCCCTGGGTATCTTCGCTGTCCTGTAACGGGGGCAATTTTCCATGGCGGGCGCATTTGTACCTCCGCAGTCGGCGGAATCTTGTTGAAGTTTTGTCTAGTGGCCGTAGGCCGCATCTTGTTTACAAGGAAGTCGATTTATAGTCTTGGTGGTAATAGAAGTGTTCCAAGGCCGCGGGTGATACCTTGGAAAAGAGATAAGTTATTTTTTGAAATGTGTTGTAGGTAATGATGATGCTTTGCAATGAGGGCAAATTATAACCCGCCCTTCTCTAATATCTCGTAAATTCTGTTTTGAGGTCATCTTACAATCAGGACATTGATAATCCATTTGTATTGCATTGATTCTATTCAACAAATCAGAAAGATAAGACATAAAAAGACGGCCGAATAAAAACAGATGGTTTATTTTATCATAAGCCTGGCTAACGTTTAAATATGCTACATAAGAAGCAGTTACGCATTTTTTATCAAAATTGTAAAAAATAGTGTCAAAATTATAATCGCTCATGATTTTTAAACATCAAAGTCCGCCCCGTATCGGGTTCATACAGCCACCAGCATAAAGGATGAGCTCCCTGCCACGGTCGGCCCGCCAAGCAATGGCTTGATGAGTGCCCCATGGCAGCGGTGACGTGCCCGGCGATAAAATCTTTTTAAAGACGTTGCCGGCCGATATTGTATTTATAATTTTTTCCCCAAAGAAAGATACCAATAATGAACGCAATAATATCAGCATTACCAGTAACCAATAATCACGAAAATAATATTCAGCAATCATCAATTTCCTCAGGCACGCGGCAGAACCGCATCGGGGGTGTTATCGCGGTTAAAAACAGTCCTGAAGCTATTTTCCATCGCATACCGGCTATCACCGAGGCCATAGCCTCATACCTGAAAGAGCCTGATTATTCCAATTTTGTCGCCGCGGTAAAGGGAACATCCCTACGTCCGCTAAAGGAAATTTATCGGGTACACCAGCAAAAAAATCTTCCTCTCGACGCTTTGCGTCCCCATGAAAGGCAATTGCGCATAGCATTGCAGCTGCAACAAAAAGAACTGTCCGACAGCTTAAAAAAAACTGTTATCGTTGAATTAACACAAAGTGAACAAAAACCTTATGTCCCTTTTCCTCTGGGCACTATTGCGCTGGGTTGTCTCATTCGCCGACAGAATTCCCACGCCGGAATTGTTCATTATGTAGACTACTATGACGGCACCCCTCTTCCCCTTAACCTGGTGGGAAATGACCCGATAGCCACAGCGCTGCTTAAGTGGAAAAAGGAGGTAATGGCAAAAAACGATGCACTAAAGCGACTATTTGTCGGCGGAAGCAGTGTTATGTTAACTCCCTTTCAAGAGGATGCTTCCCTTCTCTCCATACCTATATATAAAACCGAGCTGAATCATGAAAATTTTGCTATTTTACTTAAAGTGGCCGATGAGCAGGCCGCTAATGCGCCATTGCTGGAAAAATATGGATTAATATTTTTGATGATGCGATTTGCCGTCTGTCTCAAGAAAAACAACCTCGCCGGACTCAGCGGATTTGAGATAAACGAAGCGTTATTTCGCTATTCACGGCTACTTGAAACAGGCAGGGATATTCTTGGGGTACTGCCGGGAAAGATCCTCTACCAAAGGCCGTGAGGATATCAAAGTAAGAGATGTTAATGAGACGCCCAGGACTGTAGCGATTTCACAAAAAGGATTAACATCCTTTTAATTCATGCTCAACAGCTCTTTATCATGTCAGCAGTGGTGTCAAGTGAAATATAATCGATTGCACCATAATGCAGCAAACCCGCCGTAGCGGGTTTGCGAGAATCAGCTGGGTCATTATGGGGTTTTTTACACCAACGCAGTAACGACAGCGATCCAAAACGCCATACATATCAATACTATGCTTGGCAGCGTTAAACGATAGAAATAATCCATAACAACCTCACATTTACCTGACATCTTTTAAGAAAAATCCTACACCTTTCTCGGTGCAAAAAATAGGAGCGGGATCATTTTTTAGACCCTTTTTTTCATAAAATGCATGTGCTGGATCACATCCCATCTAGGATTTACCGCAGCAAACAGCCTTGTATGGCGCTTATCTTTCCATTTCACATGGGCGGGGTGGTTTTGAATAACACGCCAGTCAATCCCACCAGCACTGCCAGCAAAAGTAGACTAATCCACTTCCAACGTTGTTCACTTTTTGCACTCATGGTATCCCCCGTTTTGTTGTATACGGATATATCGGACGCCGCTTAAAAATCTTTAGCCTTTATTTTTAAAAAAGAGCAAAACCCTTTTTACCCTAACGAGACGGTCTGCAAAGAGTGCTATGCTGGCGGTTACATTGGTTGCAAGGAGAGAATGATGATACCGATAACGACCCTGACCCTGGCGCCGTCCCTGGACAGCGCCACGACCACCGATCGGCTTTACGCCGAAGGCAAGCTGCGCTGCACCGCCCCGCTGTTTGAACCGGGCGGCGGCGGCATCAATGTGGCGCGGGCGATTGTGCATTTAGGGGGGGACGCCACCGCGCTGTTTCCTATTGGCGGCCCTACAGGCCGCCATCTGACCGAACTGCTCAGGGCGGAAGGAATAACCACCGATGCCATCGAAACCAAGGACTGGACCCGGCAGAATCTCCATGTACACGTAGAAAGCACCGGCGAGCAGTATCGTTTCGTTATGCCCGGAGCGCATCTGACCGGCGAAGAATTTGCTCTGTTTGAACAGCGGCTGCCCGGCCTCCCTAAAAATTCCCTGTTTGTTATCAGCGGTAGCCTGCCGCCGGGCATTAGCGTGGAGAATCTGCAGCATTTGCTGCAAGAGGCCCAGCGCTGTGGTTTACGCTGCGTTGTGGACAGTTCGGGTCCGGCGCTGAAAGCATGTCTGGATATCGGCAATCTGGCGCTGGTCAAACCTAACCAAAAAGAGCTGGCGGAACTGGTGAAACGTAATCTGGACGATCCCGATGCGGTAAGGCAAGCGGCCCTGGAAATTATTGCCCAGGGCAAAACCGAGCGCGTGGTGGTATCCCTCGGTCCTCAGGGGGCATTGGCGGCGGATAAGGATCGGGTATTCCAGGTCGTGCCGCCACCGGTTAAAAAGATGAGCACCGTGGGCGCCGGGGACAGTATGGTGGGCGCAATGACGCTGAAGCTGGCCGAGGGCGCGGATTTGCTGGATATGGCGCGATACGGTGTGGCGGCGGGCAGCGCGGCCACCCTGCACAAAGGCACCCGGTTATGCGCCTTGGAAGACACGCGGCGTATTTACGATTATCTGTGCCAAGATCTTACCGCCTGAGCAGAGACAAACGGAGGAGAGGCCGGGGATTGGCCATATTCACTTTAGCCGGCCTTCTCGGTCAAAAAACGAACAAAGCCCTTTAATAAAGTATTGACATTGTGGGGCTTAGCCTCAACACTCATTTCTAGCGCCACCAGTGAGAATCCCTTACGCGGAGTACATTGGGTTTCCCTGGCGCGCCCTTCTCTTTTGAACCCGGTTCGAGCTGGTATTAACGGCCGAGGCGTTACCGGTTTTGTTCAATCGGCTATCGCCGCCCCTTTATTGGCGGGTGGGCCGATCCGACCATGGTCAGTAAAGCGATTCGGACATTAATCGGTAAGGCAACCTTAGGGGGAAACGACGATGTGGCACGCCATTGACAATATGCTGGCCGAGACTTTTACCCGTGATGAAATACGTGAGCGCCGCGAATTACCGGGGGGAGAATTACATCGCGCCTGGTATCTCCGCTACGGCTCCGCGGAAATTTTCGTAAAAAGCGATAGCCGCGAGCTTTTGCAAAAATTCACTAACGAGGCCGATCAACTGGATATGCTCGGGCGCAGTAAAACCGTGCGCGTACCGAAAGTCTATGGCGTCGGCAGCGAACGGGACAGCAGTTTTCTGGTCATGGAATATATTCCGGAACGTCCTTTTGACGCCCATGGGGCTTATTGCCTGGGGCAACAATTGGCGCGCTTGCATCAATGGAGCGAGCAGCCGCAGTTCGGCCTGGATTTTGATAACGATCTTTCCACCCTCACCCAGCCCAATGCCTGGCAGCGGCGCTGGTCGACATTTTTCGCGGAACAGCGTATCGGCTGGCAGTTACAACTGGCGGCGGAAAAGGGACTGGTTTATGGCGATATCGACGGGATAATTACCCGAATAGAGGAGATGCTTCATGAGCATCAACCGCAACCCTCTCTTCTGCACGGTGATTTGTGGCCTGACAACTGCGCCAATAGCGCCGGCGGCAGTTTTTTATACGATCCGGCCTGTTATTGGGGCGATCGGGAATGTGATTTGTCGATGTTGCCTTTATATCCGGAGCTGCTGCCGCAAATTTATGACGGCTACCAAAGCGTCTGGCCGCTGGATAAAGGTTTTATCCGCCGGCAGCCTGTTTACCAGCTTTATTACTTGCTTAACCGCGCCAATCTGTTCGGCGACCAGCATATCAACCTGGCCGGTCAGGCGTTGGATCGGGTATTAAGCCAGAAACCGCAAGAGTAGCGAGAATGGCCCGGGGAATAATGTCCCCGGACAGCGTGGCGCCGTTTTACAGCATGCCGAGCAGTTTCAGAATGAAATAACCGGCTACCGCAATAATAATGGGCAGGATATAGAGGGGAAAAACCTGCAGCAGAATGGTATGGCGCGGCATGACAATTTTTTCCTCCAGTTGCGAACGGCTGTAGCCTTCGGTTCCCTTCGCGTGTTCCAGCACCATCTGATTTTCGATCCCTTCACGGATAAACCTGACCTGACGCGACATCCTGGCGCCTGAAGCCTGTAATGCCAGACCGACAAAGATCAGTAAATAAATAATCCAGAAACCAATATTGCCGACGAAATAACCATTCTCAAACGCCGGCTGCGGGGAGTTGAACCAAAACACATTCAGAAAAGAAGTGTTAAATCGCATCATATCGATGATAACGTGAAAAAAATCGGCCATTACCGCATTGATGCCTTTATTTTGCTCACTGTGCTGGTAAAGGAATTTCAGTAAAGAAATCAGTGTGGAAAGTAAAGCCGGTATAAATATTATCCATCCCGCTAACCGTTTTATTACGGCCAGGCGACCAGCTTGTTGATACGTCATGTGCTCCCCTTGTTAATCGACGCCAACCAGAACGCTTAAGTTTATCTATAATTTACCTTTTTTGCTGCGTTGTTTTTCATGAATCTGTTACAGCGGCTTGCCATCCCCTTATGCAAAGAAGAATGGTACTCTATTCCCCTCTTTTTTTCACCGAACAGGAGCATGTCGAATGCCCGCATCAATCCCGCAGGAAGCCCTTATTTTTGATATGGATGGCTTGATTATTGACTCAGAACCCCTATGGCACCAAGCGGAGCTGGATGTGTTCGCGGCGATGGGAGTGGATACCGCCAAAGGGGAAAATTTGCCGGATACCTTGGGATTGCGTATCGACCAGGTGGTGAAACTATGGTATCAGGTCAGCCCCTGGCAAGGCGTCACACTGGACGACGTCACCCTACGGATAATCCGGCGCGCCGTTACGCTGATAGAACAGCAGCGGCCGCTGCTGCCCGGCGTGCAATATGCGTTAGAAACCGCCCGTGACTGCGGGCTGAAGATCGCCCTGGCCTCGGCATCGCCGCTGTTTATGCTGGAAAACGTGCTTGAGATTTTCTCCTTGCGCCACTATTTTGCCGAAATTGCCTCAGCGGAACATCTTCCCTATAGCAAGCCGCACCCTGAAGTCTATCTCCAGGCGGCGGCCAAACTTGATGCGCTGCCGGAACGCTGTTCCACCCTGGAGGATTCGTTTAACGGCATGATTGCCACCAAGGCGGCGCGCATGCGTTCCATCGTGGTGCCCGACCCCGCTTACCGCGCCGACCCGCGCTGGGTAGTCGCCGATATCAAGCTAGACTCGCTGCTGAATCTGACCACTGAACATATTCTCTGAACCGCTACCGCCCGGGCGGGATATTATGATAGAAAATCGGCCCGTTTCGGTGTGAAGGTATCAATCAGGACGCTATTGTCTTCCAGGGCGACCACGCCGTGCATTTGGTGTTTCACCGCCCGATAGGCATCCCCGGCTTTCAGCAGCCGTTTTTCTCCTTCGATTTCCACCTCGAAACTGCCGGCGGCCACATAGGCAATCTGGTCGTGGATCTCATGGCGATGGGCAGTGCCCACTGCGCCCTTGGCAAAATGGACGCATACCATCATCAACTCATCGCTCCAGGTCATTACCTTGCGTTTAACGCCGTCGCCGACAACTTCCCAAGGGGTTTCATCATCAATAAAAAAGGTTTTCATACTGCTCCCGTTAGCCCATAGGCAACAAATCAAGAAAAATTACGGCCTTATAATACGATTGTAACGGATAGCGGCGGTAAGAAAACCTGAAAGCATCAAAATCATGACTTCTCTCAAAAAATAAATAAAACATTATTTCATTTTTATTGAATTCATATCCCTCTCGCTCTATGATTCCAGCATCAATAGAGAGAACACCCTCTTCCCGAACATGTTCTGATAGAGAGGCATTACCATTATGCAAGTCCGCCAAAGCATTCACAGTGACCACGCGAAGCAACTGGACACGGAAGGGCTGCGCAGCCAATTTCTGATTGAAAAGATTTTTGAAGCCGATGCGTACACCATGACCTATAGCCACATCGACCGCATCATTGTCGGCGGGATTAAACCGGTGGCGAAAACGGTGAGTATCGGCAGCGAAGTGGGTAAGCAATTGGGCGTGAGCTATTTCCTGGAACGCCGTGAATTGGGCGTTATCAATATCGGCGGCCCGGGGGTTATCGTGGTGGACGGCAAGACCTATGAAATCGGCCACCAGGAAGCGCTGTATGTCGGCATGGGCGCCAAGGACGTTCAGTTCTCAAGCGTGGACGCCGCAAAACCGGCTAAGTTCTACTATAACAGCGCCCCGGCGCATACCACATATCCGAGCCGGAAAATCACCCTGGCGGAGGCTTCGCCGCAAACCATCGGCGACAACGCCACCAGCAATCTGCGCACCATCAATAAATTTATTGTGCCCGATGTCTTGCCGACCTGCCAGTTGACCATGGGTCTGACCAAACTGGCGGAAGGCAATCTTTGGAATACCATGCCTTGCCATACTCATGAACGGCGTATGGAAGTTTACTTCTACTTCGATATGGATGAAGAAACCGCGGTATTCCATATGATGGGCCAGCCGCAGCAAACCCGCCATCTGTTGGTGCATAACGAGCAGGCGGTTATCTCGCCAAGCTGGTCTATTCATGCCGGCGTCGGCACCAAGAATTACACCTTTATCTGGGGTATGGTGGGAGAAAATCAGGTATTTGACGATATGGATCACGTCAAAGTCAGCGAAATTCGCTGAAGCCGCTCTTCGTGCCGGCCCGTTCCGGCGTTATTTACGATATGCATTGGCGTCTGGATTTGGCCGCCATCAATGAGGCAAGGTATGATTTTAGACACGTTTGATCTTAAAGGAAAAGTAGCGTTGATCACCGGCTGCGACACCGGTTTAGGCCAAGGTATGGCTATCGGTCTGGCTGAAGCGGGCTGCGATATCGTCGGCGTCAATATCGTCGATCCGGAAGAAACCATCGCCAAAGTGACCGCCTTAGGCCGTCGTTTTCTGAGCCTGACCGCCGATTTGATGAAAACCGACGGCATACCCGCTATTGTGGAAAAAGCGGTGGCGGAGTACGGTCATTTAGATATCCTGGTGAATAACGCCGGTATCATCCGCCGCGAAGACGCCATTGAATTCAGTGAAAAGAACTGGGACGATGTGATGAATATCAACATCAAAACCGTGTTCTTTATGTCCCAGGCCGTGGCCCGCCAGTTCATCAAGCAGGGTAAAGGCGGCAAAATCATCAATATCGCTTCCATGCTCTCCTTCCAGGGCGGTATTCGTGTTCCTTCCTATACCGCCTCGAAAAGCGCGGTAATGGGCGTTACCCGACTGCTGGCCAATGAATGGGCTAAGCATAATATCAATGTCAACGCACTGGCGCCGGGCTATATGGCCACCAACAATACCCAGCAACTGCGCGCCGATGAAGACCGCAGCAAAGAAATCCTGGAACGCATCCCCGCCGGCCGCTGGGGTTTGCCCGCCGACCTGAAGGGCCCGGCGGTATTCCTCGCCTCCTCCGCATCGGATTACATCAACGGCTACACCATCGCCGTGGACGGCGGTTGGTTGGCGCGTTAAGGATGCATCCCCGAAGCTAAATCGAGCGTGTTAAAGGAAGAGCGTGTTAAAGGGAGACCGTGCCAATGGGGTCGTAGCGGGCGTGGTTTTCCCGCCTGCCGAGCGCCCTATGGCGCGGTAGCCCGCTATCACCAGACGTGCAACTAACCTGTAAAGGGTGAGCGCCGGTCTCCCATAGACATAAATTGAGATGTAAAAGTTACAAGGTAACCCATTTCCGAACCGGACGGATTGCTTTATACTGGACAAATGACCAGCCATAAAGATTCCACATAGCCATGACCGCCGAGGGGCATCTCATATTTGCATTGGCCAGCACCATTTTAGCGAAAAAAATGGAGCTATCCCCTGCGCTTGCCCATGGCGACTGGTGGCATATCATCGCGGGCGGATTACTGACCTGTTTGCTGCCGGATATCGATCATCCCCAATCCTTCTTAGGTCAGCGGCTGAAATGGCTATCCCTGCCCATCGCCAGGGTGTTCGGCCATCGCGGCTTTACCCACAGTCTGCTGGCCATAATCGCCGGGATCCTACTGTTCACCCTCAAGCTCGCGCCGGATATGCTCATCCCCCTGGATGCTTTTCACGGCATGATTATCGGCTATCTCAGCCACATTGTCGCCGATATGCTGACCCCCGCCGGCGTGCCTTTATTATGGCCCTGCCGATGGCGTTTCCGTTTGCCTATTATCACCTCGCAAAAGGGCAATCAATGGGAACGGATATTATGCGCGGCGATATTAGTCTTTGCCGTACAGCACCCGCAAGGGATGCCCCTGAGCGGTAATATCCCGGTGCCCGATTCAGTCTACGTCCTCTGGCACAAAGTCCGCGGCACGTTATTTCCTCTTATTTAAATATTGTTATTGCAAGGACCGCTTGTCATGCCGGTGGGCCTATTTTGCGCCGACGATCATACCCTTGAGGAAAATAAGGCTTTAACGGCTGTCGGCATCGGAATCTGTTCTATAGTTGATCTACCGCCCCATATATATAAGCCACGGACGGCCATTATCTGTCATTTCAACTCGATAAGAGGAGCAATGTTAATGTCTAAACCCACAGATCCCTCCCATGACAAAATACCTCTTTCCCACCCCGCTCCCGCCCCCGGCGCCAGTTCGGCCCAACCGGGATTGGGACATCTGGCCCCCGACGATAACAGCCACTTGCCCAAGCCCGG
Organism: Sodalis sp. RH15; assembly: GCF_047324255.1. Lineage (NCBI taxonomy): Bacteria > Pseudomonadati > Pseudomonadota > Gammaproteobacteria > Enterobacterales > Bruguierivoracaceae > Sodalis > Sodalis sp. RH15. The sequence continues at coordinate 3,217,471 of NZ_CP178738.1, read as the reverse complement.
CGTCTCGGAGCCGGGTAAACAGCCCACCGCCCCGGGATCGGTCAAGAGTCCGCAAAACGGCAATGCCAAACTCGACGCGCTGGAACCCTACCGCAAGTCAGGCAAAGACCAGCCGCTGACCACCAATCAGGGGCTTAAAATCGCCGACGATCAAAATTCACTGCGCGGGGCGACGCGCGGGCCGACATTATTGGAAGATTTTATCCTGCGGGAAAAGATTACCCATTTTGATCATGAACGTATTCCCGAACGCATCGTCCATGCCCGCGGTTCAGCCGCACACGGTGTTTTTGAGGTATACCGTTCCCTGAGCGATATCACCAAAGCGGCATTCTTACAGGATCCTTCGGTAAAAACGCCGGTGTATGTCCGGTTTTCCACTGTGCAGGGCTCGAGGGGATCGGCGGATACCGTACGGGATATCCGCGGCTTTGCCACTAAGTTTTATACCCAGGAAGGCAATTTCGATATCGTAGGCAACAATACCCCGATTTTCTTTATTCAGGATGCGCTGAAATTCCCCGATTTTGTCCATGCGGTAAAACCCGAGCCGCATAATGAAATACCACAGGGCGGCTCCGCTCATGATACCTTCTGGGATTATGTGTCGCTGCAGCCGGAAACCCTGCATAACGTGTTCTGGGCCATGTCTGATCGTGGTATCCCCCGCAGCTATCGCACCATGGAAGGATTCGGCATTCATACCTTCCGTCTGGTTAACGGCGAAGGCAAAGCGACCTTTGTGCGTTTCCATTGGAAACCGCTGGCCGGCAAAGCCTCGCTGGTATGGGATGAAGCGCAGAAACTGGCGGGTAAGGATGCTGATTTCCATCGACGCGATCTTTGGGAGGCCATTGAGGCCGGCGACTATCCGGAATATGAGCTGGGACTGCAGCTCATACCGGAAGAGGATGAGCATAAATTCGATTTTGATTTGCTCGATCCGACTAAACTTATCCCCGAGGCGCTGGTGCCGGTGGAAATCGTCGGCAAGATGACGCTCAATCGCAACCCGGATAACTTTTTCGCTGAAACCGAGCAGGTAGCTTTCCATCCGGGCCATATCGTTCCGGGGATCGACTTTACCAACGACCCGTTGCTGCAGGGCCGGTTATTCTCTTATACCGACACCCAGATCAGCCGTCTCGGCGGGCCGAATTTCCATGAAATTCCCATCAACCGGCCGGTATGTCCTTACCACAATTTCCAGCGCGACGGCATGCACCGGCAGGATATCGATACCAATCCCGCGGCCCACGAGCCCAATTCCATTAACGACAACTGGCCGCGCGAAACCGCACCGGCGGCGCAGAATGGCGGGTTTGAAACCTACCAGGAACGCATTGACGGCCATAAAATCCGAGAGCGCAGCGACTCTTTCCTTGAGTATTATTCCCACCCGCGTTTGTTTTGGCTCAGCCAGACCCCGGCGGAACAGCAGCATATCGTCGATGCCTTCAGTTTCGAACTGGGCAAAGTCGCACGGCCCTATATTCGTGAACGGGTCGTCGATCTGCTGACCCGGGTAGATGTGCAGCTCGCAAAGCGGGTAGCCGCCAAGCTCGGCTTAGCGCTCTCGGCGGACGCGTTAAAAACCGCCCCGCCCAAGCCGGTGAACGGTATTAGCCAGGATCCTACCCTTAGCCTGTATGCCAGCGGCAGCGGCAGCGTTAAGGGACGTCAGGTAGCGTTGCTGCTCAGCGACGGGGTAAATGCCGCCGATGTTCTGGATGCGCTGCAAGGGCTGAAAGCCGCGGGAGTCCATGCCAAACTGCTGGCCGCCCATGGGGGTAACGTCGTCGCCAATGATGGATCAACGCTGCCCGTGGATGCCACGTTCGAGGCATCTCCTTCCATAAGCGTCGACGGCGTCATCGTACCGGACGGCAATATGGACGCGTTGCTGCTGGATGGGGAAGCGAGTCATTATATCCTCGAATCCTACAAGCATCTGAAGGTTATCGCCTTAAGCGGCGATGCCAAGCGTTTTAAACAACAGCTTGGGCTGGCGGACGACAAAGCGGAAGAAGGCTTATGCGAAGGAACCGCCGCCCAGGGAGGCTTGATGCAGGATTTTATTGACCAGTTGAAATTGCATCGCGTCTGGTCCCGTATCGGCAAGATTGCCGGCGTACCCGCCTGATTGACTAGAAAAGAAATGGGCGATAAGTGAATATTTCACTTATCGCCCATCACTCACCCCAACAGCGCCGGGTTTGCTTCGTGGCCGTTATTGCTGCGGGTTGGTATCGTATTCCTGGCAGCTCTGGAACCCTTTGTTCAGGACGTGGTTGGTATCATCATAGCTGACAAAGTAATTGATGGGTTTACCGTCGCGAGTACCTAAAACATAGCTGTCACAGGTGCCGCGAGCATTAATCATGGTGGCTGACGTTGACGGCACACCGCCGATGGCGCGGGCTTGTTGTTTGGTCATACCCTTTTTAACGTCGCTAACCACGGGTTTTTTCATATAACTGTCGGCTCTGTCAAACAAGGTACAGCCGGAAAGCAGGGTTAATGCGGTAGCGGTGGTAAAAGCTATAACGATCTTCTTATTCATAATGTCACCTCTTTTGTTGTATGTACCGATAAGTCTAGATGGCAAAAGGCTTTTTTACAAATTCAAGCGCAACGGTAATGTGTATTTTCCGATTTTTCTTTAAGTTGACTTATGATTTTCAGCGGTCGACAGCGTTTTTGTTTGCACAAAAAAAATCGCGGCCGGAAGCCGCGATTGCCATTAAACGTTTTACTCAAAAACCGGGGGGTTATTTAGCAGCATCCTTTTGGGCCATTTTTTCCGCATGCTGCTGATATTTGGCATTAAATTCCTTTTTTTGCTCCGGTGTCAGGACATTGTACATTTTGTTCTGCATTTCAAGCCGAGCCAGCATACGCTGGTTTTGTTCCTGCGACTGGGCAGTGACAAATGCCTGGGCTTTGGCGGAGTCAAAGCTGTCCGAGGCGATGATCTCGTGCATTTGCTGACGTTCAGCCGCAGAAGGCATATTCACTTCTTTGCGGGTTTCCTTGAAAATATCGCGCATCTGCTGATGCTGCTGTTCGGTCAATTTCAAGCCCTTGAACATCATGTCCATCATTGGTCCATGATGATTACCCTTATGGTGCATCATCATTTCGCCTTTAGCCGGCGCATCGGTAGTCGTCGTGGATGTGGTGGTGGTATCGGCGGCGGAGGCTAATTGAGCTGAACCTAATACCAGGGTAGTGGCCATGAATAAAGCGGTTAATTTACGCATAATTTCCTCAATGTCTGCTTATATTCTGTCGGGAACTTTTCTTAGCGACAGTGTGCGCTACAGAAACAAGTCTACTCTAGATAACTTAAAGTAATGACATTATGCGTAAATAACTTAAAGCCTGTGATTCACTTTTAAGGCGATCGTGGAGAAATCATGAAGATTGTGTCGGATATTCGTAATGAGATCCGTCAAAATAATATCTATTGCATTGATTTATATCATAACGATTAAATCATATTCCTACCAGGGAAAATACCATTGAGGAGCCCTGACGACATCTGTTATTACAATTTTCTTGCCGTCGGAAATGGATGTTACCTTTTACTCGTACAAGTCAAGGCTGTCGCTGAAATATATACCGGCCTATTGCTGGAAAGGATAGACGGACCCCAAATCAAGCAATTGGGTCAATTCATCCAGCGCGGTACGAACTTCATTCAATAAAGCCGGATCGGCCAAATCCTGCTGATTCAGGCGGTCGCGATAATGCCTGTCCACCCATTGACTCAATTGCAAAAACAGATATTCAGTCATGAGTACCCGCGGATTCACCGCCCGGTACTCATCCTGCGTCAAAATGATCCTTAATCTCAGGCATGCCGGCCCGCCGCCGTTACGCATACTCTCCCGCAGGTCCACTACGCGGATATCATCAATAACGCCGTTTTCCGCCGCCAGCTCTGCCAGATAACGCCAAACGCCAGGGTTGCGGCGGGCCTCTTCAGGCACCACCAGCGTCATATGCCCGTCTTGCCGGCTTAATAGCTGGCTGTTAAACAAATAGGTTTGCACCGCATCGGCCACGGAAACACGATCCGCGGGCACTTCCACAGGCAGGAAGTCCTGTTGCAGCAAGGCCAGGCGGCGCCGGAGCCGATCGCGTACCGAGACGCCGTCCATAAACGCATGCTGATGGTAAAACAAGACCTGTTCGTTACTCACCGCAATCACATCGTTATGAAAAACCCCTTCATCGATTACCGCCGGATTTTGCTGCACCAGCAAAGTTCGCTCCGGCGCCAGTTGATGCAAGCGGATGATGGCTTCGCTGGCCTCGCGGGTCTGTCTGGCGGGATAACGGCCGGGCTCCGCGCCGCCGCCGTAGCCGTCTTTCCCATAGACAAACAGCTGGATGCCCGGCTCATCATAACGTCCCAGACGGCTGTGGTTGGCCGCGCCTTCGTCGCCAAGCAGCGCCACGGACGGCAAGGGGGGATGATGCCGGAAATAGCGGCCATCGGCGAATATCGCCGCAAGAACGGCACCGGTGGTCTTGGCTTCCAGCGCCCGATGAAACTTATTGTTCAGGTTGGCGACGGTAAAATGCACCCGGCCGTCCGCGCTGTCCACCGACGGACTGACGGTGGCGGCGTTGGCGACCCACATGGCGGAGGCGGAACTGACCGCCGACAGCAACTGCGGATATCGGGCCGCGGCGGCCAATATCTGCCCGTCGGTGCCGCTAAAACCCAACTGCCGCAAGGCGGGCAAGTGCGGCCGCTCGTGGGGCGGCAGCACGGCCTGCGGGAAGCCGGCGTCAGACAGGGATTTCATTTTCAACAGACCCTGTTGAGCCGCCAGGCGCGGATTGGCGTCATGATTGCGGTGACGGGTGGATGCCTCATTCCCGAACGACAGCCCGGCGTAATGATGGGTCGGTCCCACCAGCCCGTCAAAATTGACTTCCATGCTTCGCTTCATAATCACCCTTATGTCTGTGCCGTCCCGGACGGCAGCCTGACGGGCACCGCCCTCACCTGCCGTCCGGGAGAAAGGCGCAGGGAGGCATGGATTTCAGCGCTGATCATCAGCCGGTCCCGTTCCGGTCTCGGCTGTGCCGCTACCACCCGGTAAGCGGGGTAATCGTCATTCGCCAGCAGATACCATGGCGCGTCCCGGTCCGGTCCGGCGTCTTCCGATAACGCAGTGACCCAAAGCCGGCTTTCCCGCACCGTGCGGATATTATCGATGTCAGCTTCAAGAACCGGACCACCGTCGAAAATATCAATATACCCCTGATAACGCAGTCCCTCAGACTCCAGCACCGCCCGCGCCGGCTCGGTGTGCGGGTGTACCTTGCCAATCACCGCACGGGCCTCCGGCGCCAGGAAATCCACATATAAAGGATGCTTAGGCATGAGTTCGGCGATAAAAGCCTTGCTGCCGGTACCGCTCAGGTAATCCGCCCGGGCAAAATCGATGGAGAAGAAATGCTGGCCCAGATTGGCCCAGAAAGGAGAATGTCCCTGCTCATCGCAATAGCCGCGCAGCTCCGCTATCACCCGCTGGGCAAAATGCTGCCGGAACGCCGCCATAAACAGCAGGCGCGCTTTCATCAGTAACTGACCGTTGGTGCCGTGACGGTAATCCGGATCGAGAAACAATGTGCAGAGCTCACTCTGGCCGGTATGATCGTTGCTCAGATACAGCGTCGGTACCGCTTTATAGACATTCAGGCTTTTAGAAGCGTGGACCAGGGTGCCGACGCGAAAATTGTACCAGGGTTCATTCAGGCCCACGGCGGCTTCAATGGCGCTTACGCCCACCACTTTGCGGCGCTCGCTGTCCTCCAGCACAAACAGGTAGCCCTGCTCGGCGCGTTCCGCCGCGCCTTGCCAAGTGCGCAAGGAACGATCAATACGGGCGGCCAGCACGTCCCGGTGGGTGGGGAGGGAAGTAAGCCCGGCGCCGGTTTTATCCGCCAGACTCATTATATCCATTAAATCGCCGGCTTCCACCGGACGGATCGTCATCATGATAAGAGTCCTCAAGACGCGGAAATTCGCCCATCGCTTAGGATGAGTATAATCCGTACAAAACATGCCAGCAACGTAATACCAATGAATAAAATAACTCTGGTTCTTTTAAAACAATAGCTTACTTCACCATATTATTCATTTTTACTGCATAAAAAATGAATATAATGCATAAAGCCCCCTTCTTCGTTTTGAATCCGAAAAATTATGCACGGCCTGATATTCTCGTTCAGACAAGATCAACTTCAGACGGCCCATGACGGGATGTTTGTGCCGGGTTCAGGAAATGTCCCATAGCCTTGCGGACCGTCGCTGTGGATAATCCTTTTGGAGCGAAGCCATGAGCAGAACGCACCGCATTTGTGTTTGCGCCTGACAAGTTTGGTAATAAAAGCGGCCGTTACCGTAACCAAACTGTCATCTTGCGCTGGGATAGTGGATTGTGGTCCGACGATATGGCGAGAGGAAACGGGAATCGCTGCCCTCTTCCGCTGCCGATCAAGTGTCGGACTCAACATCGCCGCGATGGCCGGGACGTTGAATAAATGGATAACAAGCGTTCAGCCGGGCCACCCATAAGACAGTTAATATTTTTAAACTAGAATTGTTTTTCTGCTAGGTAGTTACTGACACCTGCCCGCCACTGATTGGCCAGACAAGGCCTCAGCCCGGAGAGATTTTTATGAAACCATTAGAAAAAGAACGTTTTATCGGCCTTGAATGGCTGCGCTTTCTACTCGGCTGTTATGTCATGCTTTACCATACTTCCCATAACTATCCGCAGTTCCAAGGAATTTTCGGTCTGAGTGAATTGACCAGTATGGGTTTTTTCGCCACCAGCAGTTTTTTTGTATTATCCGGTTTCCTGCTTGCCCACGTCTATGTGCGGGGTAATACCCTGCGCGACCCGGCCCCGCGTTTTTGGGCCAAGCGCTTATTCAATCTTTATCCCATTCATATCGTGGCCCTGGTGTCGTCGGTTCTGGTGATAGCCCTGATGCAGTGGCTGGCCATTCCGCCGGATGGGCCCGGCAGCAGCGTGCGGTTTGTGGTTTACGACACTAATGAAATCCTGGGACGAACCCACCCGGAGCTGTTCCAGCATTACATGGATAATATCCAGTTGGCCTTTAACAGTTTACTGCAGCTTTTCCTGCTGCAGGCCTGGAATCCCTACTTCCTGACGTTCAATGCGCCCCTGTGGTCGCTATCGACGCTGTTTTTCTTTTATATTCTCTTTCCCTATTTTGCCCCGCGCCTGATGAACGCCCGGCGGACCTGGACGTGGCTGGCCATTATCTGGATCCTTTACCTGCTGCCGCCGGTCTGGGTCATTTGGAAACATCTCTACGGCGTACCTTACACCGGCATGCTGCAACGGGTGCCTCTTTTCCGTATACCGGAATTCTTCGGCGGTATTTTGGGCTATGCCCTATTCCGCCGGGCCCGGCTCCGGCAACAGTTCATGTCGATATGGCAACGCCGGGCCCTGGTGATTTTTATCGTCTGCTGTTTCCTGGCCGCCACGGTACTGTTCACCCACGGGGCGAAATTCTGGTATTTCCTGCTGCATAACGGCCTGCTGCTGCCGTCCCAAATAGCCCTGATCTATCTTTGCGCCCTGGCCCGCACGCCGCAAAGCGCCTGGCTGCAGCGCTGGTCGCCCCGGCTCGGCGCCGCCTCACTGTCGATGTTCGCCCTGCATGTTCCTTTGTTTAATCTCTTTCGTACCCTGGAACAATTTTTCCGCGGCAACCCCGCGGCCTGTTTCAGTGATTGGGAAGGAAGCATCGCCGCGGCGGGCAACGTGCAGCTGTCCCTGAGCGGCTATGCTCTTTATCTGGTGCTGACCATCATGGTATGCGTGGTTTTCCAGGAGCAGTTCGTGACCCGCATGCGCAAAAGCCTGGTGACGCGCTTTCTGGAAAAAAGCCCGCCGATGCCCCGGCTGAGCAGGGCCGGAACCTCAAATTCCTAAGGGTCTAGGCGCAATCGGTTTAGAGGCCCGGCTACAGCGGCCGGGCCTCTGAGCGTGCCAAGGCGTCAACGGAGAACCTGCGAACAGGTTTTGATTGAAGTGAACGTTAAAACGGCGGACCGTCAAACAGGTTCTGATTGATGGCGGATTTGCCACGCAGCAGTTGCCGGACCTGATGCACCAGTTCAACCATGCATTCATCATGCATGCCGTAGTTATTCAGCTCCTGCTCCAACGCGAACAGATATTGTGCGTTGGTGCCCAGCGGACCGCTGGCGCAGGCGATTAACGGCGCGATAATCTGGGAACGGGTATCCGCCTCGAAGAAAGGGTGCTGGGAATCCATGACAAATGCCAGCGCGGTGACCTTTTCATCGTTTTCCAGCGTCAGTTCGCTCCAGGTCGGCAGGTAGCAACCGGTAAGCATCTCCCGTTTCCACAGCAGTTCCAGTTCTTCATGCAAACGATCTTCAGGCAGCCGAAAGGCCAGGCCGGTGGTTTGCCCGCCTTCTTTCAGCGCCAGCATCCGCCCGGGCTGGGCAACGGTGCCGCGCCCGGCGATCAAACGCAGGCAAAAAGCGCGGTGCCAGCCCGACAACGTTGCAGGACGGACCTCTTCCGCCTCGAATATGGGATTCCACATCAGGGAACCGTAACCGAAAATCCACACCGGGCTATTATCCGGCCGACGCTCCAGCGTGCTTTGCAAGGAAGCGCGACGCTGCTCTGGTGTTAACAACAATGCCTCTTCAATGATGCCGAAGGCAGTTTTACAATCAGCTTTTTGCAGGAAATCACGCGTTAACACTGATGATATTCTCCTAACCACATACGCCGCCCGTCAGGGTAAAGCCGCCAGTTGAATATTTGAATTCCTTATCATGTAATAGCTCATTAATAAAACACTATTAAAATGACCATATAAGTTTCTTACCCTATTATCAAGCTTGATCTGTGTCACACTATGTTTATGCCGTGCTAATCAGCACGTAAATGAATTAAAAGGCGGGTAAGGCCAACGGCATGGCGATTTGAACCGCGGCGATAATCCCTATCGCCGGGGCATGTTTCAGGGAATAGACGCTATTGCGGGCAGATGCCGGACAACGGCCAGGGCTTGAAAAGGGTTAGTATGGATATCACTGCGGGCGCGGGTTATGATTTAGGGTGCCAACGATCGTCTTCACCTTTCTGGTATTTGTGTTTTACCGCAGCCCAGGCCACTTTATGAGCGGTCTCTTCGCGGGATTCGTCTCCACGGCGTTCGGCCTTTTCCTCATATTGATCCCAGGCATGATTAAACGCCTCGCGATAAATATCCTGGGCGTGTTTTGGCAGAACGTGACTGACGCTGTCAGGTAATGAATGATTAGATTTGTAAGGCATAGGGTCCTCCTGGCTCAATCTCATTAAAGTGTAGCGGCAAATGCCGGCGTAAGCCAAACGGCAGGCGGCAACGTATTATAAGAAGCGGCTTTTTAAGCCGGCAGATTGGGAATTGTATTTGACAGGCGGATTCAGCGACTTTTTGGTCTAACATGCCGTTTAATAGCAAATAATTAAATATTTTTAATATATCAAATATGTGTTCATTCTATTAAATTGCGATGAAAAAGAGGTTTTTTTACCGGTTTCGCCCATTATATTTTTTTAACGTTCATTTTATACATATCTTGACATATTTCGCATTGTTTTCTGGTAATATTCTCCAGACGATAAATGCTGAAACCCGATTAATTCACCGTCCGGTAACCAGCCTTACCTGCAAGGAGATTACCTATTATGAAGTCGTCCGAACAAGGGATCAAAACACGCCATAAAGAATATACCCTGTTATTTCCCCTCGCCGCGCTGGCAATATTGATATTTTGGGGTTCCGCCTCCACTTTTTACGCTACTCTGGTTATCAATCTGCTGGCTTTGGCGGCGATCCTGGTGAGCGCCTTTAACGTGGTGCGCCATGCGGATGTGCTGGCCCACCGGCTGGGCGAGCCCTTCGGCTCGCTGATATTAAGCCTGTCGGTGGTGATACTCGAGGTCAGCCTGATTTCAGCGCTGATGGCCACCGGCAACGCTTCGCCTGCCATCATGCGTGATACCTTGTTTTCCGTCATCATGATTGTCACCACCGGCCTGGTGGGTTTCTCTCTATTGCTGGGAGGACGCAAGTTCGCCACCCAGTTCGTTAATCTGGCGGGTATCAAGCAATACCTGATGGCCATTGTGCCGCTGGCGATTATCGTGTTGGTGCTGCCCGCCGCCTTGCCGAAAGGTAATTTCAGCACGGCCCAGGCCCTGTTCGCCGCCGCGATTTCCGCGGCCATGTATGGCGTGTTCCTGGTCATCCAAACCAAAACGCACCAGAAATGGTTCGTGTATGAGCATGAAGACGGCGACGACGATGCCCACGGTAAACCTTCCGCCCACAGCTCCACATGGCATGCCGGCTGGTTAATCGTTCATTTGCTGGCGGTGGTATCGGTTACCAAGTTCAACGCCGGGCCGCTGGAACAATTGCTTGGCGATCTGAATGCCCCGCCGCAGTTCACCGGCTTTCTGGTGGCCTTGCTTATCCTCTCGCCGGAAGGATTAGGTGCCATCAAGGCTGTGCTGAAAAACCAGGTGCAGCGGGCAATGAATCTGTTTTTCGGCTCGGTACTGGCCACCATCTCCCTTACCGTGCCGACGGTGACGGTGATCTCCATCCTCACCGACCATCCCTTGGCCTTCGGACTGGATCTGTCGCAAATCGTGGTACTGTCCACCGCCCTGATTCTGTGTCAAATCTCATTTTCCACCGGGCGCACCAACGTGCTGAACGGCACCGCTCATTTAGCGTTATTCGGCGCCTACCTGATGACGCTGATGCTGTGACCTCCTCTTCCGGCGTGGCCCTGGCGGGCCCCAACTCTTGATATTCCGTTAACATCCCCGGCCGTCGGGCCGGGAGGAGGCTCTTTTTTCAGGCGCGATAAAGTTTTCACTGGTTTTACCCTTGTAAAAACTGTTATTTTAGTACTTCTTCAAGACGGACCCACGGCCCGCCTCAGTTACGTTTTGGTTCGTCGTTCCAATGAAAAGTCATATATTTACCGGTATCCGCCCGTTCAGTGCCCTTATTGAAGCCTGCTGGAAAGAGCCCTATAGTTTACAGCGCCTTATCAAAGATACTATCGCCGGGGTCACGGTCGGCATTATCGCCATCCCCCTTTCCATGGCTTTGGCCATCGGCAGCGGCGTCGCGCCGCAATACGGTCTGTATACTTCCGCCGTTGCCGGTATCATTATCGCCCTGTTCGGCGGATCGCGCTTCAGCGTCTCCGGCCCCACCGCCGCTTTTGTGGTGATCCTTTATCCGGTGTCGCAACAGTTCGGCCTGGCGGGATTGCTCATTGCCACCCTGCTCTCCGGACTGATCCTGATGTTTATGGGGTTCGCCCGGCTGGGTAAGCTTATCGAATTTATTCCCCTGCCGGTGACGCTGGGTTTTACCTCCGGCATAGGCATCACCATCGGCACCATGCAGATAAAGGATTTTTTCGGTCTCCAGCTCAACACGATACCGGCGGAGTATCTCGGCAAGCTGGCGGCGCTGGTAGGAGCATTACCCACCTTCAACCTCGGCGACACCTTGGTGGGGGTGGCCACCATGGCGGTACTGGTCTACTGGCCGCGCCTGGGTATCCGTCTCCCGGCGCACCTGCCGGCGCTATTGATTGGCTCCGGCGTCATGGTGGTGCTATGGGCATTTCATTTGCCGGTGGCCACTATCGGTACCCGGTTCGGTTATGTGCTGGCAAACGGCGCCCACGGTCAGGGCATCCCGCCCATTTTGCCGCAGTGGATATTGCCCTGGAACCTGCCGGATGCCCACGGCCAGCCAATGGCGTTTGACTGGCACACCATTTCGGCTCTTTTACCGGCGGCGTTTTCCATGGCGATGCTGGGGGCTATTGAATCGTTATTATGCGCCGTGGTGCTCGACGGGATGACCGGCATTAAACATCAGTCCAATAACGAGCTGATTGGCCAGGGCCTGGGAAATATCGTCGCACCCTTTTTCGGCGGCATTACCGCCACCGCCGCCATCGCGCGTTCGGCGGCCAATGTCAGGGCCGGCGCGACGTCGCCGATCTCTTCGCTGGTCCATTCGGGTTTGGTGCTGCTGGCGCTGCTGATACTGGCTCCCGCCTTGTCCTATCTGCCGATGTCGGCCATGGCGGCCCTGCTGCTGCTGGTGGCCTGGAACATGAGCGAGGCGCGCAAGGTTATTTACCTGCTGCGGCGGGCGCCGAAGGACGATATCGCGGTCATGCTGTTGTGTATGTCCCTGACGGTGCTTTTCGATATGGTCATCGCCATCACCGTGGGTATTGTCCTGGCTTCGCTGCTGTTTATGCGCCGCATCGCCAGTATGACCCGCATCAGCGAGCTGCCGCAAAGCGCCGCCGGGCAATATCGGGTGTTCCGGATTAACGGGCCGCTGTTTTTTGCCGCCGCCGAGCGCATTTTTGATGAACTGGCGGTGTTGACCCGCGACGATCGGCTTATTGTCCTGCAGTGGGATGCGGTTCCGGTATTGGATGCCGGCGGTCTGCAGGCGTTTGTGCGTTTCAGTGAACACCTGGCGGCGGATAAACAGCTTATCGTCACCGATATTCCCTTTGGGCCGCTGAAAACCCTGGCCCGAGCCAATATCCATCCCATCGAGGGCCGGCTGGCGTTTTATCCGACGCTGACCCAGGCCTTGCAGGAACTGGCGGAAACAAAGCCCGCCGTCGCCTGATAGGCGGTATTCCGATCCGCAGCGCGCCACGGGAGAGCTCTCTTTAACGGGGTTGGTGCACGTACGGTGATGGTGGGCTTACCGCGCTGTGGGGCGCTCCGGCGGGCGGTAAAACCACGCCCGCCTCGATCCCATCAGCACGGTTTCCCGTTAACACGTTCATTGCGCGATCGACGATCGCCGGCCTAGGTATCCCGCTTATCTTACCGGCTGGTATCCAGCGCCGGGAAGCTTTTCACCAGATCATCAATGGCTTTCATCTGCACCAGGAAAGGCTCAAGCTTATCCAGCGGCAGAGCCGAGGGGCCGTCGCATTTTGCATGCTCCGGATCCGGATGCGCTTCGATAAACAGGCCGGCGATGCCCACCGCCATGCCGGCGCGGGCCAGTTCCGCCACCTGTGCTCGGCGACCGCCTGAAGCGGCGCCGAACGGGTCGCGGGTTTGCAGGGCATGGGTAACGTCAAAAATCACCGGACAGCCGCCGGAAACGCGGTTCATCACGTTAAAACCCAGGATATCCACCACCAGGTTGTCGTAGCCGAAATTACTGCCGCGGTCGCACAGGATAACCTGGTCATTACCGGCTTCGTGAAATTTATCGACGATATTTCCCACCTGGGAAGGGCTGATAAACTGCGGCTTCTTCACGTTGATCACCGCGCCGGTGCGGGCCATGGCCTCCACCAAATCGGTCTGGCGGGCTAAAAACGCCGGCAGTTGAATCACATCCACCACCTCGGACACTATTTGCGCCTGCGCCGCTTCGTGCACGTCGGTAATGATTTTGACGCCGAACTGCGCTTTGAGCTCCTGGAAGATTTTCATGCCCTCCTCCAGCCCCGGACCGCGATAGGAGTGGATAGAGGAGCGGTTGGCTTTGTCAAATGATGCCTTGAACACGTAAGGTATGGCGAGTTTTTGCGTGACGGTAACGTAGTGTTCGCAGATACGCATGGCCAGTTCGCGGGACTCGAGCACATTCATGCCGCCGAACAGGACAAAGGGGCGATCGTTTGCTACGGGAATTTCGCCAATATTAACTGTTTTTTGCTTCATATCAGGGCCTTATTATCATAAATCGAACCGCGGCGCTATAGAGCCGTCATACTCCAAGTTGCGGGTACGCGGGCTTTGCCGCAACTCGAATTATCCAGGGTATAGCGTTATAGACATTAATGCAGCGTCACCGATTTCTGCTCAATTGAATGGATCTGTACTTTGATCATTTCGCTTATGGGGTCTTCAGGACACTGCTCAACGAAATAATTGAGATCGGATAATGCAACATGATCGCATTCCAGCTGCGCATAAATCAAACCGCGATCGCGTATTTCATAAGGATCGTCGGGATCGAATTCCAGCATGGCCTCGCTGGCGCCCAGTGCCAGCTCCATCTGTTTTTCATCCATCAGCGCGGATTTCAGGGTATCCAGCAGTTTTCGCACCACCGTGCCGTTGTCCGCTTCCTCCAGGTCTTCGTCCACCAGCTCTATACCGGTGCCGATATTGCCGCGCAGCCAGATGTCCAGGGTGTGTTCATCCAGGGTATCTCCGTTGATGGGATTAATAAGCCACATTTCGCCGTCCAGCCAACCGGCGCGCAGGATCATCTGGGTGGGGAATATTACCGGCAACAGGGGAATTCCCAGGCCCTGGGCGATATGCAGCAGAATGATACCCAAGGAGGTGGGCAGCCCCTGGCGGCGCTCCAGCACCCGATCCAGCCATAGCGCGTCAGAGAGACGGTAAACGCCCCCCACTCCGCCAAAGCCCCAGATTCGGTAAAATAGATTCAGCAATAAATCGAGCTGTTGGTCCGGCCGCATATCCTCGGGGATATATTCCCGCGCCTCTCCTGTCAGCTTTGCCAGCTGCTGGCGGACGCTCTCGGCGGGGAAGTCCTGGCGGATGGCAAGAGAGATACGCATGACACCCTCGCTAAGCGGTGAGAGGTTGTATTCAAAATCCGCAATATTACTCATAGTAATCCTGTCAGCAAAGGCTGTTTGCTGGTTGCCAGACGGTAATAAATGTAAAAACGGGCCAGCGCCGGTAAAAGCGCGGGGGAAAAAATGAAAGGAAGGTCCATACCGTCGTTAAATGAAAGTACTTGATTGCCATGTAAGCACTCATCATTGCTCCATCATCATCGTCATGATCGGCGTCTCACACCGGCCATTGTCCCATTGAAACACGTTCATTGCCGCCGTAGTCGTTCCGGCTGCCTACCCGATCAAAACCGGCCCGGGACAACAGGCCGCGCACAGCCTCGCCCTGTTGCCAGCCATGCTCCAGCGCCAGCCAGCCCCCAGGGTGCAAATGACCGCCGGCGCCGTTGATAATGCTCGCCAGGTCCGCCAGCCCCGATGACGCCGCCACCAGTGCGCCGCGCGGCTCGAAACGAACATCGCCACGGCCTAAATGCGGGTCTTCGGCATCAATATAGGGGGGGTTACTCACAATAAGGGTATAGCGCTGTCCCTGCAATGATTTAAACCAACTTCCCGTTGCGAATGCGGCATTGGTCAAACCGAGGCTGCGCGCGTTCTCCCGCGCCAGGGCCACCGCCCCGGCCTGCACGTCGATGCCGGTGAGCCGCCAGCCCGGACGTTCGCTCGCCAGCGCCAGCGCAATGGCGCCGGTGCCGGTGCCCAAATCGAGCACATCCGCCTGCGGTTCTTGCACCAGCGCCAGGGCCTGCTCAACCAGGCATTCGGTATCGGGTCGCGGTATCAGCGTCACCGGCGAGACTTTGAGCCTGAGTGACCAGAATTCCCGCTCGCCGGTAAGATAAGCGATGGGCTCGCCGGCCTCGCGCCGCGCCAGCAGGTCCGTCAGCAGGGAAACCTGCGGCGGCGTCAGCGGCGTTTCGTCAAAGGCCAGCAGCCAGGTACGCGGGCGGCCCATCACGAAACCGAGCAAAATCTCGGCGTCCCGTTTGGGGCTTTCCCCCGCCGCCAGTCGCCGGGTGGCGACGTTGAGCCACTCGCGTATCTCCATCAGGACTGATCCGCCAGCGCCGCCAGCTGATCGGCCTGATACTCCTGCATAATCGGCTGGATAAGCATATCAAGCTTGCCTTCGATAACTTCATCCAGCCGATACAGCGTCAGGCCGATACGATGATCCGTCACCCGCCCCTGCGGGAAATTATAGGTGCGGATGCGATCGGACCGGTCGCCGCTGCCCAGCAAATTACGGCGGGTCGACGCCTCTTCCAACTGGCGCCGGTGTATTTCAGCGGCACGCAGGCGGGCGCCCAGCACCGCCAGCGCTTTGGCTTTGTTCTTGTGCTGTGAGCGCTCATCCTGGCATTCCACCACCAGCCCGGTGGGCAAGTGGGTAATGCGGATGGCGGAATCAGTGGTATTGACATGCTGTCCGCCGGCGCCGGAGGAACGGAAGGTGTCGATGCGCAAATCGCCGGGGTTGATTACCGGCAACTCTTCTTCAGGAATGGCCGGCATCACCGCTACCGTGCAGGCGGAGGTATGAATGCGGCCCTGGGATTCGGTTTCCGGCACCCGCTGTACCCGGTGGCCGCCGGATTCGAATTTAAGCTGGCCGTAGGCGCCGTCGTTCTCGATTTTGGCGATGACCTCTTTGTAACCGCCCTGCTCGCCGTCGCTGGCGCTGATGATTTCGATACGCCAGCGGCGCGCTTCGGCGTAACGGCTGTACATGCGAAAGAGATCGCCGGCAAAGATGGCGGCTTCGTCACCGCCGGTGCCCGCACGGACTTCCAGAAAGCAGCCTCGTTCGTCATCAGGATCCTTGGGCAGCAAAAGCAGCTGCAGCTCACGCTCCAGCTCTTCCTGCAGCGCTTTGGCCTGTTTCAGCTCATCTTGCGCCATATCGCGCATTTCCGGATCGTCCAGCAGCGTTTCAGCCGTGTCGATATCGTCTTGCACTTGCCGCCAGCGCTGAAAGGACGCCGTAACATCGGTCAGTTGCGCATACTCCCGGGACAGCGCGCGAAAACGCTCCTGATCGGTAATGACGCCGGGATCGCCGAGGAGAACCTCGACTTCTTCCTGGCGCTCTTGTAACGCTTCCAGTTTGGCAACAATAGAAGGCTTCATGGATGGTGGTTTTACCTTGTAAGTATAATGAGCTAGTCCAGTCCCAGACTGTCCCGCAGGATTTGCAGCCGCTGGACGTCACCGTCGCGGGCGGCCTGTTGCAGCGATTTGGTTGGAGCGTGGATAAGGCGGTTGGTCAAGCGATGACTCATTTCCCGGATCACGTCTTGCGGGTCGGCGCCGAGACTAAGGGCGGCCAGGGCGCGCGCCTCGATATCGGCTCGCAGGGTATCGGCCTGGCTGCGGTAATCGCGAATGGTTTCCACCGCGTTCTGCCCGCGCAGCCAGCCCATGAAATCAAGACATTCCTGCTCAACGATGGCTTCCGCCTTGACGGCGGCGGATTGCCGCTGAGCCATGTTTTTTTCGATGATGGCCTGCAGGTCGTCAACCGTATAAAGATAGGCGTTGGGAATCTTGCCCACGTCCGGCTCAATATCCCGCGGAACCGCGATATCCACCAGCAGCATCGGCTGATTTCGGCGCAGCTTCATGGCCCTCTCGGCCATGGCCTTGCCGATGATAGGGAGGGTGCCGGCGGTGGAGCTGATGATGATATCGGCTTTGGCAAGCATATCGTCGATATCCTCCAGGCCGATAACCTCGGCCCCCACCCGATCCGCCAGGCGCCGGGCCCGCTCCAGGGTGCGATTGGCGATAATCAGGGATTTGACCTTATGTTCGCGCAGATGCCGCGCCACCAGTTCGATGGTCTCACCCGCGCCCACCAGCAGCACCGTCACCTCGGCAAGGGATTCGAATATCTGCCGGGCCAGGGTACAGGCGGCAAAGGCCACCGACACGGCGTTGGAGCCTATCTCGGTTTCGGTGCGTACCCGCTTGGCCACGGAAAAGGCTTTCTGGAACATCCGTTCCAGTTCGCCGGCCTGGACATGGCCGCGCTGGGAATCGGCAAAGGCTTTTTTTACCTGCCCGAGGATCTGCGGTTCACCCAGCACCAGCGAATCCAGCCCGCTGGCCACCCGCATCAGATGGCTGACCGCCTCATCGCCCAAGCGCCAGTACAGGCTTTGGCGCAGGTCTTCGGGGGAAAGTTGGTGATAATCACACAGCCATCGTATCAATTTTTCCTGGAGAACGGTTTCCTGGGGATTCGCTTGCGGATGATTCTCTTGCTGGTCCACACTGAGGTATAATTCGGTGCGGTTACACGTGGACAGCACGACACCACCCTGCACCAGCGGCTGCTGAAGCAAGCTTGCCAGGGCCTGATCAAGGGTATCGGGTGCAAATGCCACCCGCTCGCGAAGTGCGATCGGCGCTGTTTTATGGTTGATGCCTAAGGCCAGCAAAGTCATAGAATACGGCTGATAAATAATACGAGTAATTGTATGGTTATGGTTTAGGTGCATTCTACTTGATGCCGGCTTTCAATAAAAGTCGCACCGCATTTTCGCACCATTAGACTGTTTAGCTTGTTAAACTATATATATTGTGTGGGATTAAAATACCACCTATCAAAGAAATTGACGCTATCCTAGCGGTCCGTTAGCGTGATGAAAACCATAAAACCAACAAATAATTAAGGAAGCTGTTCCCCAT
Organism: Sodalis sp. RH15; assembly: GCF_047324255.1. Taxonomy (NCBI): domain Bacteria; kingdom Pseudomonadati; phylum Pseudomonadota; class Gammaproteobacteria; order Enterobacterales; family Bruguierivoracaceae; genus Sodalis; species Sodalis sp. RH15. The sequence continues at coordinate 3,199,038 of NZ_CP178738.1, read as the reverse complement.
GCCGAAGCGTATTTCAGCCTGTTTCCGGGTCCTCCCGCTGGCCGCCCTGCTCCTGGCGGCGTGTAGCGTTCATACGCCCACCGGTCCGGCAAAGAGCCAAACCTCGCCGGAATGGCGGCAACATGAACAAGCGGTATCACAATTAACGCATTATCAAACCCGCGGTTCCTTCGCCTATATTTCCACCCGGCAAAAGGTCTATGCCCGGTTCAACTGGCAGCAAACCGGTCCCGACCGCTATCGGCTGCTGCTCACCAGTCCCCTAGGCAGCACCGAAATGGATCTCAGCGTTCAGCCAGGCGTGGCCCAGGTGATTAACAGCGAGGGCAAAAAATATGTCAGCGACGATGCCCAACTGATGATCCATAAGCTGACCGGGATGGACATCCCTTTGGATAATCTTCGCAAGTGGATGCTCGGGCTGCCGGGGGATGCGCAGGACTTCACCCTGGATGACAGGGGATTGCTCAAGCAGGTTAACTACAGCCGGAACGGGCAGTCCTGGACGGTGACCTACCAGGACTATCGCGACGGCACGCAGCCGGCGATGCCGGCCAATATGGAGCTTCGCCAGGGCGATCAGCGGATCAAGCTCAGAATGGATAGCTGGGACCTGAAATGATTCATCGCTGGCCGTCACCGGGCAAACTCAATTTATTTCTCTATATCACCGGTCGCCGGGCCGACGGCTACCATCTGCTGCAAACGCTGTTTCAGTTTCTCGACTACGGCGACCAGCTTACCATCGAGCCGGTGAACACCGGCGTCGTTCGGCTGCTTACTCCGCTTCCCGGCGTGGCGGCGGAGGAGAATCTCATCGTGCGGGCCGCGGAATTATTGCGGCGCCATCCTCTTGCGGCAAAAAATAAATTTTCCCGGCCCGGCGCCGATATATGGTTGGAGAAACGGCTGCCGATGGGGGGCGGATTGGGGGGCGGCTCATCCAACGCGGCAACGGTGCTGGTAGCCCTCAATAATTTGTGGCAATGTGGGCTGGATAACATGGAATTGGCCCGTCTCGGGCTATCCCTGGGCGCCGACGTGCCGGTGTTCGTGCGGGGCCGCGCGGCGTTTGCCGAGGGTATCGGGGAAATATTGACCCCTGCCTCGCCGCCGGAGAAATGGTATCTGGTGGCGATGCCGCCGGTGTCCGTTTCCACCCCGGTTATCTTTGCCGATCCGGCGTTGAAAAGAGACTCGCCGGCACGCTCTCTGGAGACCTTATTACGTGAGCCGTTTCAGAATGTTTGTGAACCAATCGCAAGAAAACATTTTTACGAGGTTGAACAGCATCTTTCATGGCTGTTAGAATACGCGCCGTCGCGACTGACTGGCACCGGCGCTTGTGTATTCGCTGAATTCGATACCGAGACCGATGCCCGCCAGGTGCTTGAGCAAGCCCCGGCATGGATGCATGGTTTTGTAACTCGTGGCGTCAACGTTTCTCCATTATATGACACGTTGGCCGGGGCGAATTGAGATTTTACCCGTGTGGCATTGCCCCGTATGGCGCTCCAGTCCCGAGTGTTATCCTGTGCAATACCTTCTCTGGACGCAAGCCTGAGGTTCTTCTCGTGCCTGATATGAAGCTTTTTGCTGGTAACGCCACCCCGGAACTAGCACAACGTATTGCCAACCGTTTATACACCAGCCTAGGGGACGCCGCTGTGGGTCGCTTCAGCGACGGCGAAGTCAGCGTGCAAATCAATGAGAACGTGCGCGGTGGGGATATTTTCATTATCCAATCCACCTGTGCGCCAACCAACGATAACCTGATGGAACTGGTGGTCATGGTCGATGCGTTGCGCCGGGCCTCCGCCGGACGCATCACCGCCGTTATCCCTTACTTTGGCTATGCCCGCCAGGATCGTCGCGTACGTTCCGCCCGGGTACCCATCACCGCAAAAGTCGTGGCCGACTTTTTGTCAAGCGTGGGGGTCGATCGTGTTCTGACGGTTGACCTGCACGCCGAACAGATTCAGGGCTTTTTCGATGTGCCGGTGGATAACGTGTTCGGTAGCCCGATCCTGCTGGAAGACATGTTGCAGCAGGAATTGGAAAACCCCATCGTCGTTTCACCGGATATCGGCGGCGTGGTTCGTGCCCGCGCTATTGCCAAATTGCTCAATGATACCGATATGGCCATCATCGATAAACGCCGTCCCCGCGCCAATGTTTCGCAGGTGATGCATATCATCGGCGACGTGGCGAACCGTGACTGTGTTTTGGTTGACGACATGATCGATACCGGCGGCACCTTGTGCAAGGCGGCTGAAGCGCTGAAGGATCGTGGCGCCAAGCGTGTTTTCGCCTATGCCACCCATCCTATCTTTTCCGGCAATGCCATTGACAATATCAGAAGCTCGGTGATTGATGAAGTGATTGTTTGCGATACGATTCCCTTGTCGCCCGCTATCAAAGCCTTGCCCAATGTCCGTACCTTGACATTGTCAGGCATGCTGGCTGAAGCCATACGCCGTATCAGCAATGAAGAATCAATTTCCGCCATGTTTGAGCATTGATGCAGCAGGGTTTTAAACGTTAAAAATTTGCGCTAGGCGGGCGCTCTGGACCCGCCCGTAAAAAAATCAGCCCGAACCTGCGAGACAAGTTCGGGACAAGGGGACAAGCTCTTACGCTTTTCGGGCGCAAGTCATGATGATTGCGCAACCCTATGGCATCAACGATGCAGGGGTTGGTTATTTGGGTAAATGATGGCCGGCGCGGCGGCAGCGTTCGTCAAACCTGCGCAGCCACCAGTAACGGTCGGTGACGCGTTCATGGCCGCCCACACGGGCACCGGTCAACCACAGCAGCGCTCCGATAAATATGCCCATGATAGCGCCGTTGGCCAGCAGCGGATTCATATGTAATTGTGGTAATTGATTCATGACTGAACAGGCGAGCCCGGCTATCATCATGACCATCCCGACGCCCATTAAACCATTACCCATCATTAATGCTGATTTACGTTTCATCGTCCACCTCCGGGTTCATCAATGAAATCGGCAATCTTGTATCTCATTGAGTCCTACTGGTTAAAGTATAGTCAGCAAGGGGCGATGAACATCGTGCCTGCGATCACAATGTCAAGATTTGGTCATACAATTAAACACTTTTCAGTTTTCAATTCAGTCCATGCCATACGGCGAAATGGCAGTCATTAAAAGGCCCGGGCACAGAAAGGCCCTGTCCTCGCCAAGGCAACAGAAATAAAATTATGTCAGCCAAGACATATCAAATTATAGAGTGTATCAAAAGGTAACGGATGCATCGATTAACCAGATTCACTGGCCGCCTGGGAGTGAGGCGCAATCGCCTGATAAAAAAAGCCCCGGCACAAGGCCGAGGCTTAAAAGGGGCCCCCTCTCCGGCGCTTATCTCCGGCACTCACTGAAGGTGGTGTTAGCTCTGCCGAGGGGTAGTTTTGATTATACACAATAGGACCTGTCTTATTGCACTTTTATTGCGATCCGGGGACGTCTGCCAGGGTTCGTGAAGGTCCCGCCACAGCCGTGAAATACCGGCGTTGAAATCTGCTATTATAAGCGCCGGATTTTCTTGTAAATCGCCGGGTAGCAGCGATATCAGGCATAGCGCCACGCCTTTAATCCGTCAAAAAGCTGTACATAGTGAGAATGTAAATGTCATGTCGATCAAATTAATTGTGGGTCTGGCCAATCCCGGTGCGGAATACGCCGCGACCCGGCACAATGCCGGCGCCTGGTATGTGGATGCGCTGGCCCGGAACTCCCGCCTCGACCTTAAGGAAGAGAGCAAATTTTACGGCTACACCGCCCGCCTGCTTATCGCCGGCCAGGATATCCGCTTACTGGTGCCCACCACGTTCATGAACCTGAGCGGCAAAGCGGTGGCGGCAATGGCGACTTTTTACCGCATTTTACCCGAAGAGATCCTGGTGGCCCATGACGAGCTGGATTTGCCGCCGGGCAACGCCCGCCTTAAGCTTGGGGGGGGGGCCGGCGGCCATAACGGCTTGAAAAGCATCATCAGCTGCCTGGGCAACACCCAGCAATTCCACCGCCTGCGCATCGGTATCGGCCATCCCGGCGATAAAAATAAAGTGGTGGGTTTTGTCCTGGGCAGACCGCCGTTAAGCGAGCAGGGTCTGATAGATAAGGCTATTGACGAGGCGGTGAAATGCACGCCGATATTAATCGCCGACGGCGCGGTCAAAGCCATGAACCGCCTGCACACCTTCAAAGCCGAATGACCCGCCCAGCAGCCCGGCGCCTTGCGGGCAATCGAGTTATAGACGGTTTGTGTGTATAATAATGCCTTGGGCTGTGGTTTATGATGCGGCCAATATTAACCAATTGATAATAAAGCTATTTAAGGTGAGTTAACCATGGGTTTCAAATGCGGAATTGTGGGTCTGCCGAACGTGGGCAAGTCCACGCTGTTTAATGCGCTGACCAAAGCGGGAATCGAGGCGGCAAATTTCCCATTCTGCACCATTGAGCCGAATACCGGCGTGGTGCCGATGCCCGATGTCCGCCTGGACCAGCTGTCCGCTATCGTTAAACCGCAGCGTATCGTTCCCACCACCATGGAATTCGTGGATATCGCCGGACTGGTAAAAGGGGCGTCGAAAGGCGAAGGATTGGGCAACCAATTCCTGACCAATATTCGCGAGACCGAGGCCATCGGTCACGTTGTACGCTGCTTTGAAAACGATAATATCATCCACGTGGCGGGCAAGGTCGATCCGGCGGAGGATATCGACGTCATTAACACCGAGCTGGCGCTATCGGATCTGGAAGCCTGCGAACGGGCGCTGTTCCGGGTGCAAAAGCGCGCCAAAGGCGGCGATAAAGACGCCAAAATCGAGCTGGCCGCGCTGGAAAAATGCCTGCCCCACCTGAGCGAGGCCGGCATGCTGCGCACGCTGAACCTCACCGATGAAGAAAAAGCGGCCATCCGCTACCTGAGTTTCCTTACGCTGAAACCCACCATGTATATCGCCAACGTCAATGAAGACGGCTATGACAACAATCCATACCTGGATACGGTGCGCAAGATTGCCGAAGCCGAGGGCTCGGTGGTGGTGCCGGTCTGCGCGGCGGTGGAATCCGATATCGCCGAATTGGAAGAAGACGAACGAGCCGAATTCATGGCTGAGCTGGGCCTGGAAGAGCCGGGGCTGAATCGCGTGATCCGCGCCGGCTATGAGCTGCTCAATCTGCAAACCTATTTTACCGCCGGGGTCAAAGAAGTGCGCGCCTGGACCATTCCGGTGGGCGCCACCGCCCCGCAGGCGGCGGGTAAAATTCATACCGATTTTGAAAAGGGCTTTATCCGCGCCCAGACCATCGCCTTTGACGACTTTATCAATTACAAAGGCGAGCAAGGGGCCAAAGAAGCCGGCAAGATGCGCTCCGAAGGCAAGGAATATATCGTCAAAGACGGCGATGTGATGAACTTCCTGTTCAACGTCTAACGATTTTCTCGATCCTTATGATCGTTTAGCGGCCCTAGCGCAACCGGCGCGAAACCGAGCTGTTCGGCCGGGTGTGAGAAGCAGATTCCGGATGACAACACGGCACGTTCTGTGCAGGATGAGACTTTTCCATATCAGGGATCATTCATGAGCGTAAAAACGGCATCGCTGGAAGGCCGTATCCGGCAACACTGGGATCAGCTCTCGTTGCACGAACAGCGTTTAGCCGATGTCTTATTGGCGGCGCCCGGCCAGTTGGCGATGAACACCGCAACCGAACTGGCGCAAAGCGCGGGCGTATCCAAAGCCACCGCGACGCGTTTTTTCCGGCACCTCGGCTATGAAAGCTACGATGCCGCACGCCGTCAGGCGCGGGATATGCAGAGCAGCGGCTCTCCCCTTTATCTGCAAGCCGCGCCCAACTCTTCGCCCCTCGACAGTTTGATGCAAAGCCATCTGGAGAAAGAGGTTACCAACCTGGTTAACACCTTCCGTTCGCTGGAAAGCCACCAGTTGGAGGCCTGTGTTGATGCAATCGCAAAAGCGCGTCGCGTGGTGGTGATGGGCTGGCGCCATAGTCAAACCATTGCGATGCTGATCTACCGCGATCTGGTCCACGTTCATCCAGACGTACGCTTGCTGCCCCGTGCCGGCGATTCACTGGCTGAGCATATGGCCGCGCTCGGTCCGCAGGATATGGTCATTTGCGTCGGTCTGCGGCGGCGTATGCCCGCGCTGGAAGCCGCAATGAATACCCTTCAGGAACTTGGCGTGCCCATGCTCTATATCTCCGACGTGCTGGCCGGCAAGCCGGCGAAGCATGCGCGCTGGGTATTGCGCTGCCATACCGACGGCAGCTTGATTTTCGACAGCACCGTGTCGCTGTCCGCCGTTTGCAATCTGCTCTGTTCACTGGTGGCACGCAGCATGGGCAAAGTCAGCAACGACCATCTCGCTACCATTGAAGCTCTGCATCAGAGCCTCGACGAACTGGAATGATGTCTCCATTGGTGCACGATATAATCATTTTCTCACCAAACAAGTGCAGCGGCAGGATCCGACGCCGCTTTGTCGTCCATCTATGTGAAACCATAGAAATATAAATTACAATAATTGAAACTTATGTTTCTTATTGATTCCTTGAGAAAAAGCGGTTTCTAAGCTCAACCCCGCTCTATGCCCAGAGCAAAGCTGGCATGAAAACTGCTCGGTCATTCATGACCATTCACCCATCTCAGGGAATCACCATAATGAAAAAAACAGCGCTGCTGATCGCCACGTTGCTCACCCTTGGCGCAGCAACAACCGCTCAGGCCGACACGCTGTCGGATATCAAAAGCAGCGGCAAAATCACGGTCGGCATCGATCCCACCTTTCCGCCTTATGAGTTCACCAATGATAAAGGCGAGATCACCGGCTACAGCGTGGCTATCATGGAGTCTTTCGCCAAAGACCTCGGCGTGAAACTGGAGTTTCAGAAAACCGCCTTCAGCGGCATTCTGCCGGGACTGATTTCCGGCTCGTTCAATGCCGAAGGTTCGTCTCTTAACGTTACCGCCGAGCGCGCCAAGAAAGTGCTGTTCACCACGCCGTACAGCAAAACCGTTAATGGCGTACTGGTTCGTGAAAGCGAAGCGAAAACATTCAACGGTAAAACGGTGGCTGCTGAAGATCTTTCAGGCCTGCGGGGCGCGGTGAAAAGCGCCAGTGTGCCGGAGCAGTTGCTCAAAGGCTTTAACGAGACGCTGAGCAAGGAAGGCAAGAAGCCCATCACCATCATCAGCGTCGATACGCTGGATCAAACCGTCAGCACCCTGATGACCAAACGCGCCGACTTTGTGTTTGACGATATCTCGGTACTGGCGCCCATCGTGAAAAAATACCCTAACAAAGTGGTACAGGTGGGGGAAGCCGGTCCATCCCAGTGGATGGCTTGGGCAACGCGTAAAGATGACATCAGCCTGAACAAAGCCATCAGCGAACACATCCTGACCATGCAGAAAGATGGCGAACTCGCCGCTCTGCAAAAACAGTATCTCGGCACCACCTTTACCGTGCCCGAAAGCAATTTTATTCCTCAGGAGTAAGTTATGTGTCAATCAACGCTGACGGTGCCCGCGGGTCACGGTAAAACCTTCCGTGTGAACAAGGGGCAATTCATTACCGTCATTGACGCCGAAGGACAGCAGGCCGCCGATTTTGTGGCGGTCAACGCTGATGACCTTAATGAAAAACTCTCACCGGTACATACGCGCCAGCATCTTCGATCGCTGTTTTTCAAGCCGGGGGATGCGCTTTGGTCCAGTGAAAACCGCCCAATGTTGCGCATCGTCGCCGATACCATCGGCATCCACGATGCCAATGTGCCCGCCTGCGATCGCACCCGCTACAGTATCGATTTCGGCGTGGAGGGCCATCGTAACTGCGTCGATAACCTGCTCGAAGGTATGAACGCACATGGCGTGACCTACTTTAGCCTGCCGGAACCGTTCAACCTGTTCCAGAATGGGCCGGTTACCGCCGATGGCCGTATGGAAGTCACCGATCCCAACAGCAAAGCGGGTGATCGTATTGTATTTGAAGCGCTCTGCGATCTGATTTGTGCGGTCTCGTCCTGCCCGCAGGACATCATTCCCGGCAACGGTTTGCAGGTAACACCCATTGAGATAAAAATCGGCAACGGTTATGACGAGGAGGTACGGCATGTTGTTAATGCGTGAAGCCTGGGCCGAAAATGAAGTACGTTCACTTGCCGCGCCGGTCAACGTTAACGCGGGCGAAGCGGGTTCGATCCCCGTGCTGCGCGGTCAACTGCTGCGAATTACCGCCATGGGAGAAGGGGCGGTGGCATCATTATTCGGCTTTAGCCTGGCCGATCCCGCCGTGTGGCTCTCTGTGCATCACACCCGCGTGTTCAGCAACAGCTATCTGCTGGGTTCGGGGATGCGGCTGGTGAACAACCGGCGTCGTCCGATGATGGTGCTTGGCAAAGACAGCGTAAAACGTCATGACTTGCTGTTGCCGGGCTCCACTCGCCCGTGGCTGGCGGAGCGCGGTTATCAGGGCCAAGGCTGCATGGAAGCGGTGAAGGGAGAATTGGCGCGCCTTGGCAGGTCGGTGCCTAAACTGCCGGATCCCATCAACCTGTTTATGCACGTCCATCTGACCCGTGAAGGGGAAATCCTGCCGGAAATCAACCACACGCAGCCGGGGGACAGCATTACCTGCCGCGTGGTGATGGATACGTTGTTCATCGTCTCGGCCTGCTGTACCGGCATCGAGGGCAACGATAAACCGGCGCCGCTGCGTCTGTCGGCGGCGGAAAACCTGTCGGCTTTTGGCGAGGGGTAACCCATGCCGGGACTGGATGAACAGGTGCTGGCCGCATTGCCGGAATTAGGACGCGGCCTGCTGATGACGCTTATCCTAACCGTGCTGGCGGCGCTGCTCAGCCTGGTGCTGGGACAGCTCATCTGTTTTCTTCAGCTTCGCCGCGCCTGGCCGTGGCGCGCCGTTGGGCGGCTTTATGTCAGTCTGATGCGCGGTACACCGGCAATCGTACAGCTGTTTGTGGTGTTTTTCACCTTGCCGCGCCTGGGCCTCGGCGGCCAGCCAATGCTGGCCGCCGTGCTGGCAATCGGCATGAACAGCGGCGCCTATGTTGCGGAGATTCTCCGGGTGAATCAAAGCCTGGTGACGCGGGGTCAGCGCGAAGCCGCACGCACGTTGGGTTTGAGTCGCGTGATGACGTGGTGGTATGTCATCAATCCGCAGGTGATGCATGCCGCCCTGCCCATGCTGGTGAACGAATTCACCATTCTGCTGAAAACCACGCCTCTGGCGTCGGTAGTGGCGCTCACCGAACTGACTTACGCGGGGCAAATCGTGATTGCCCGCACTTACGATGCGACTCAGGTACTGCTGCTGGTATCAGCGGGTTATTTGCTGATTGCGCTGCCGCTGATTGGCACGGTACGCCATCTGGAAGCAAAACGGAGGACGGCGTAATGGACTGGCAGGCGATCATCAGGTCATTACCGTCCCTGGGCGACGGCATGATTGCCACGCTCCAACTCTGTGCCATAGCGGCGTTCTGTTCGTTGTCGTGGGGCGCGCTGATGGCGGTGGCATTATTACGCGCGCCGCCTTTTTGGCGGCGGTTGCTGCAGATCTACACCAGCCTGACGCTGGCATTGCCGCTGCTGGTGGTTGTCTATCTGCTCTACTTCGTGCTGCCGGAATATGACATCACCTTTACCTCGCCGCAGGTGGGCGTGCTTGCGCTGACGCTCTATTACGCGCCGTACATCGCACAGGTGATCCGCTCCGCCATCGGGGCCCTGCCCCACGGCCAGTGGGAAGCCTGCCGCGTATTGGGTCTGAGCCGCAGTGAACAGCTGCGGGATGTCGTGCTGCCGCAAACGCTGCCGCAGATGTTATCGCCGCTGGTGGGGCTGATGATCGGGCTCATCAAGGACTCAGCGCTGCTGTCGATTGTGTCGGTGCAGGAGTTTATGTACGCCGCGAAGCAGGCGATTTCCGATACTTACGCGCCATTGGAAATTTATCTTACCGTGGCGCTGTGTTACTGGGTGCTGAACAGCCTGATTGACTGGCTGGCGCGCCATATTGAATATCGCATGACACGCTATCGTCGCGGCATGCAACATTAACCAGGAGAAGAACATGTCGGCTGTATCTCATCATCGTGATATCCAGTTAATTCCCGCGCGCCACGGCAAAGCAGTGCGTCTGGCGAAGGGTGAAGCGGTGCAGGTGGTGAACCTGCACGGTACGCAGGTGGTGGACTGCTGGGCGTACAACGCCGGCGATGTCAGTGAATATATGTGTATGGAAGCGACGCGCGTATGGAATCAGAGGCTTAATCCGCAGGTAGGCGACAGTTTTATCACCAGCCGGCGCCATCCCATCCTGACGCTGGTGGCGGATACCTCGCCGGGGGTGCATGACACTTTTATGGCGGCGTGCGATGCCCGGCGCTATGAGCTACTGGGTTGTACCGAACCGCATCGCAACTGCCATGACAACCTGTTTGAAGCCATGGCGGAACTGGGCGTGGCCCTGCCCCATGGCAATCTGGCTTCGTTCAACATCTTTATGAATATCCGGGTGCAACCTGACGGACGCACGCTGAAAACGCTGCCGACGGTCACGCGTCCGGGGGATTACATTATCCTGCGTGCTGAGATGGACTGCTATGTGGCGTTCTCGGCCTGTCCGCAGGATATTGTCAGCATTCAGGGACAGGGTGATAACACGCCGCGCGACGCCGAGCTGCGCGTGCTTACCGCGGGATTTCCGCAGGTAGAACTGCAAGGGCCCTGGGTGCCGGACCATGGCTAATCCGTCCGCATGAAGGGGTGAGTTTCATTATAAACTTCCAGCAAGGTAAAAAATGAGGTCGTCGTCGGTCACCTTCAATACCAGGCCGGCGGCATTACGCTCGCCAGTATCACCGGGAACCGTTTTCTTGCGTGGGTAATCATCTGTTCGGATAAAGAAGCGGTACAACTGGAACTTTCTCCCGCCAGGCCCAGCAGATGACTTTCCCAGTCTGTGTACTGTTCTTGCGAGTCAAAGATAGCCGGGTCACGCTGATACGCTTTCTCCATCATGGCCCAGGCATAGCTTCTCAACATTAGTGGTGATTCACATTCCGTGCCGAAAATAGCGCTCGATGTATAGTTTGCCATTACGGCGGCCAGGCAAAGCAGCGTCTGGGCCTGGCGGGTCAGGTCAGCATCAGAAATGCCAAATGCGGCGATGACATCCTGATAATGCTTTTCATGCAAAATGAAACGCTCCCTCTGCGGATTTTCTTCCAATAAGGGGGCGAATATTTCCGCAAGCTTCAGCTGTTTGTCCAGGCTGACCAGCTTTTCCCGACAGAGTTTGTGCTTTGTTGCAGATTCAAACGTCGTGCGTAAATCACCAAGCGGTATGGCATTGAAAAATTTGTTGAAACCTGCTGCTCTTTCCGCTGCCATAAACGGTTTCAAAAACAGATGGAAATCCTCCTCAAACAGCGCGGATAATTGATATTCACCCTCGCTCAGGTTTTCCAGACCCTGATAGACATACATATGGTTCCAAACAGGCTTGGCCCGGTCAGGCGCCAACATACCGGCAAGGGTATTTTGCGAAAGCAGCATGACACGGCCATTGCTCCTGCTTGAAAGGAGTATCAAATTCGCGGCATGTCTATCCGACCAATCCGGCTTGCCTTTAAAATCGCCAAAGGTGTGCTGTAAACTGTAAAGAATAACCTTTTCGTGGCTTAGGTAGCTTTGATAAATTTTAATTGTTTTCTCACGCAGGCGCCCTTCCCCTGCAATACCTTGGCTGATTACCTGGATAAATACGCCGTTAAATTTCAACGCCAATGCTTGATCGCGGCGGAAATGCTCAAGCAGAGCATTAATAACCGGCTCATCCAGCGGCGGCATGATGTTATCGGCACCTTGTAGCAGGAAATCGGCGCAAATCCGGTTTAGCCACGCGCAAAGACGCTCTTCGCCGGAATAAGCTGATTTGCCAAGAACAGACAATAGGGATAACGCAACGATAGACATATCTGTCGCGATCAATGAATCCATCAGCTGTAAAAGCAATTTTACCTTTTGCCCATGATGACCCAGGCTGTCAATTAATGTCAGCACGCTGCCGCCACGGGTATTATTAAGGTGATTTAAATGCCGTTCCAACAAATTTGCATCCCACCTGCCGGGCAGCGCCAACCGCAGGTTAGCCTTGCCTAACTGTCTCGGCGACGGCTTGATTGAAAGGAGTCCCCACCAATTATCAAGACCAATGGTTAACGTCGCATCGGTGAGATTTGTACCGGTCAGGTTCGCCTTACGTAGTTTTACCCCATGCAGGTTTGCTTTGCGCAGGTTCGCATAGCTCAGATCTGCTTTGCGTAGATCTACCTTGTACAGATTTGCTTTACGCAGGTCTGCATGCCTCAGGTCCGCCTTGTGCAGTATCGCATTGCAGAGGTTTGCTTTGTGAAGGTTTGCTCGTTTTAGATTCGCGTTCCTCAGGTTTTCACCTCTTATGTCTGCTTTGCAAAGGTATACACCCCGCAGATTTGGCCCTTTTGGATGGTACTCTTTCGGGCGTGCCCGCTGGAAAAGAGTAAAAAAACGACCGATGCCGATATATGAAACCGGGGATGATGTATTGTCAGCGACATTATTATCGGATTGGCGAATTTTTCTAAATCGAGTGACAAACTGAAAGCAGCCGTTGCTTCGATGTACTGATACTTCTTCAAGAGGAACATTATTGATGTGAGTGACGATATCACTGTCCATAGTTTTACTCTCTCAGGTCTGGAAGGGGATGACCCCAGAGAGTTTAAACCGTCTTGCAGTAACGGAAAGTAAAGTGCGCTCTTTGAAAACGGGTTTTTCTTTGCAGAGGTATCTGATTATAGGTTATATGAAAACTTTAGCATCATCCATGATGCAGGTAAATCACCAGGGAACGGTGCCCTCTTCGCTTTGATAAGCCCCCAGAGCATCGTGTTCTGTAAGCCGGGCCAGTCCCGCCACAAACGCCGCCGCCTCGGCGGGGGTTCGGTCGCCGCGATGTCCGCTGAGATCGGTGTTCACCAATCCCGGGCAGACGGATACCGCGGTGATCCTGGTATCTCCCAGCTCGGCGTTGAGCTGGACGGTAAGCATGTTCAGCGCGGCCTTTGATGCGTTGTAGCCGATTAGCTTGACGTCATAGAATGGCCAGCTCGGGTCGCCATTGAGGGTCAAAGAACCAAGGCTGCTGGACATATTGACGATACGCCCGGCGTCGGATCTGCGCAGCAGCGGCAGCATGGCTTGCGTCACCGCCAGCGCGCCGATGAAATTGGTTTCCAGCTCGCGACGCACGGCATCCAGAGCGGCAACGCCTGGCGCGCCGTCGGTATAGTCGGCGATGCCGGCGTTGTTCACCAGAATATCGAGGCGGCCATGCTCGGCATCTATCTTGGCAGCGGCCGCGGCAATGCTCTCCCCGTCGCAAATATCAATCTTAATAAACGACACCCCAAGGCCCAGGGAAGCCAGTTCATTGGCCGCGGATTCACCCCGGCCTGTGTCCCGCGCGCCCAACAGGACAAAGACACCGGCTTGGGCAAGCTGTCTGGCGATTTCGTAGCCGATGCCTTTGTTGGCGCCCGTTACGAGGGCTACACGCTGAGTTATATTTGTCATGTAAAGTTCCTTGAAAAGTGAGGATATTACGATCACATTAAGAATAAGAAGAATCCTTCAGGTTTTGAATTCGCATATGATTTCCAGACAGCCACTCTCTCAAAGCGCCCGGAAAACGCCGCGGCAGGCGCGATCCACCTCAACCGTGGAAGCCATTTTCGAGGCAACGATTCAGGTTTTACTGGCGGAGGGCCCCTCCCGTTTGACAACAACGCTCGTGGCCGAAAGAGCGGGTGTGTCCGTCGGCTCGCTTTACCAGTATTTTCCCAATAAGCAGGCGTTGTTCTATGCGCTGAACGAGAGATATCTGACCATGCTGGCCGAGCGGGTGGAAGCAGCCTGCCTGGCACATCATGGCAAACCTTACGGGCTGATGAGCGAAGCGCTGGTGAGCACCTATATCAAGGTCAAGATTGAGCGCCGTGATGTGACCAGCGCCCTCTATCGCGCGGCGGCGGAGGTGAATGTCGCCGAGATAGTGGAGGCGATGCTACGGCGTGTCGAAGCGGCGAGCGAGGCCATGTTTGCCAGCGCCTCGGACGCGGAGTTCAGAGATCTCCCCCGGGTGAACCTGATGCTGTCGAATGTCCTTTGCGGCACCGTTCGCACCGTTTTTGAAAGGAATCAGTCAGAGCTGTTAGCGGACGGCAGCCTGCAATCGCAGCTGACGTATATGATCTGCGCCTATCTGGACAAGGCGAAATAGAAAAGCCCTCATTGTAGATAGCCAAGCCGGGCTGTCGCAGTCGTTATAACGGCTTGATTGTGCGCTTGTCAAACTCCGATTGCGCTCGTAAAACCTCCGCTGAGTAATGGATGGTCCAGTTGAATAAAGCCGTAAACGGCTCCTCCAACGTCCGGCCCAGCTCAGTGACGCTGTACTCCACCGCGACCTGGGAAGAAGGAATAACTCGGCGGGCGAGAATGCCGCTGCGCTCGAGGCGGCGAAGGCTATGAGTCAACGTTTTCTGCGTAATGCCGTTCAGAGAGCGTCTGATTTCATTGAACCGCAGCGGCTTCTTGCATAGCGCCGCCAATATCAGGATTGACCATTTGTCGGTTATCTGATCCAGCAACAGACGGCTTGAATCGCCGGGATCACGAACCTGGGAAGGCGCTTCGACGTGAGCCATCCTCTTTTCCATTTTCAACATAGGGTTTCCTTCACGATACCTGATTGCATATTAGTGCCTTATTGACACCAAGTATACATAATATACCATCAAGGTTCATTTCAAATAAGGAGTTACCTATGTCCATCACATCCCATGAAAAAGTCGCCGATAAATTCGCGGTCATTGAGGCCCTCTACCGATTCGCCGCCGGCATTGACCTGAGAGATCAGGTACTTCTTGCTTCCGCGCTTGCGGATGATGCGATTTCCGATTTCAGGCCCGCCGCGGCAAAGGCGGGGTTCGAGTATCCGGTGCTGGAAGGCAGGGAAAATATCGTGTCCGCCCTATCCACCTCACTCATTCCCTTTGATACGACCCATTCAGTGAGCAATCCGCGGGTGAGCATCGACGGCGACAAGGCGCATCTGGAAGCGATAGTGGAAGCGCAACACGTGCCTAGAAACGATCCCTCGCGGCACTACCTCATGAAAAATCGATACAATGTCGAATTGGTGAGGCGGGGGGAGGTTTGGCTTATTCAGCGCAATACCGTCGACAATGTTTGGCGTACGGGCGATCCAGCCGTCCTCGCTGGTGTTTAGACAAATTTGCGAGTTAGATCCCCTTTCACTTTTGAGACGCGTTGAAAGACCGAGTGATGTATTGCCAAAAAGCAATAGACCTGGGTTAGGTTGTCAAGTTTGTTAATTACGCTGCCTGAAAGCGTTATCCAGGTATTTCAGCTATCGCTTTTGAGCGGTTTAAAGAAATATTTGGGCGACTCAACGTACCCCTGCCGTTCATAAAAACGGTGGGCATTGGTCCGTCTGGCATGGCAATGCACCTCGATTCGGTCACAGTGACGGGCACGGGCCAATTCTTGCGCACGGGATTCAAGCAGATTCCCAATCCCTTTGCCGCGGGCAGCCGCGTCCACGCAAAAATAGCTGATTCTGCAAAAATCACCGGCCAGCGCCAACTGGGGAATAAAATGCAGTGAGATGACGCCGAGGATCTTCTCTTCTTCCGCCACCAGCAGCTCTTCGTCGGGATGAGCCAGAAGCTGCTGAATCCTCTCTTTGATAAAACCGCCGGTGCCGGGATAACCAAGATCGGAAAGCAACGTTTCAATAGCGGGAGCATCTGAGAGTAAGGCGGACCGGATTACTGCCATGATTTATGACCTCGTAGAAAAGCCTTCACAGAGGGGAAACTTATGCGGCAGAGTGTGTTTGTTGTCAATACCGAGCAAACCTCACTGTCCTTTCTTTTAGTCGCTCACCTTGCCCCGACCCAGCGGTAAGGCCACCCATCGTTTTGCCAGGCTAACTTATACGCCATCCGCCGTTCACCGGAATGGTCGCTCCGGTGACAAATGCCGTCTCGGTGCCGGCAAGCCATACAGCCGCCGCGGCAACATCGTCAGGACGACCGGCTCGTCCAATGGGAATTTCACTGACGATTTCCGCCATGCGTTCGCTGGGAATACCCGCTGAGCCAAAGAACCCTGTCCCCGCAATCAACCCCGGCGTAATCGTATTGACCGTGATGCCTCGGGGCGCCAATTCCCTGGCAAGACTGGCTGTAAAGCCTTGCACGCCGGCTTTTGCCGCGGCATAGGCCAGACCTCCGGGACGGCTGCTGCCGGACTGCGCGGCAATAGAACCGATGTTGATAATTCTGCTGCCGGGTATGCGAAGATGGGAAATGGCTGCCATTGTGGCAAGGAAGGCGCTTTTCAGGTTAGCGTTTAACACCCAATCCCAGGCGGCTTCGGCTTGTTCCAACGATGTCTGTGCCGTTACCGGGAGCGTCGAGCCGGCCGCATTGATAAGAACATCTATGCCGCCCAGCCGCGCTGATAGATCATTGAGGGCATACTCAGCCAGCGTTCTTTTACTGAGATCCGCCGCGTGCCAGATAAAGCCCGCGCCCTGCTTTTGCGTAATGTCCTTGAGCCGGCGTTCATTGCGCGCGATTACCCCGACCCGATACCCCTCGGCGTGCAGACGCTGGGCAATGGCCAATCCTATTCCACTCGATCCGCCCGTGACGATGGCGGTTCTGTCATGATTCGTTGAATTGAGCATTGTATACCTCGCGGATGAAAACGTGGTTATCGTCTCTATCAACGACAATTGTTTATCGAGACCTGTTATATGTAAAATATTAACTATATGAACCCGTGATACATGGAAAATATCGGATGCCCGATCTTCGCCAATTTAGACAATTTATCGCCGTCGCCGAGGAAATGAATTTCAAACGGGCCGCAGAACGGCTGCACATGGCCCAACCCCCCTTGACGACAGCAATCAAGAAACTGGAAGAGGAGCTGGGCGTCATGCTTATCGAACGGGCTAACCGGATTCAGCGACTGACTGATGCGGGCCAGGCGTTTTTACTGGAGGCTCGCCGCTCCATCGAACAAGCGGAACGAGCCGTACTGGTTGCCCGACAGGCCGGTTTGGGTAAAACGACAACGTTGCGTATCGGCTTTGTCGATAGCACCATCCCAAGGCTGTTGCCGCAATTGCTCATAGGCTACAGGCAGCGGCGCTCTGATGTGACGTTTCATTTGGAAGAGGCAACAACCGCGGATCAATTGAATGCATTGAGAGACGAGAGGCTTGATCTCGGACTGCTGGTGCTCCCCGTTGGCGACGTGCCGTCCCACATTACGGTCGAACCCATACTGCAAGGCCACATGTTGCTGGCTTTGCCGGCATCCCACCGCCTGGCCAAACGACGTCGGATTCGACTGAACGAACTCGTTGAAGAACACTGGATCACTTTCCCGTCACACTATGGCCCCGGTATGCATTCCCTTATTCTTAAATCCTGCGCTGCGGCGGGGTTCAGCCCGCAAGTGGTTCAGCATGTTCGCCAAATGCATACTACCGCAGGTCTGGTTGCCGGTGGGATCGGGGTTGCCCTGATGCCCAATTTATTTCTTGGAACATCAATGCCTCGCGGTATGCTTTTTGTTCATTTGGCGGGAGAAGGAGCGCCGATTCCGTATGAACTGGCGATGGCATACAGAAAAGCAGATGTTCCAGATGATTTTTTGGCCACCGCCAGGGCGGTGGCGCAGGAAGTCGGAAGAGAATTGTCTAGAAGACCTCATTCAGGTGGCTAGTATCGATTGACCCTTCCAATGATAATTGCGCCGTAGTGCCGTTATTTTGAGGGGAAATACTTTTCTACCAATGCATAAAGGATTGCGGCTGTTTCAGCATCCGGAACTCCATCAAAGTTTTGTGGACGAAAATGAAGCTGAAATGCCCGAATCACATTCTTGTATCCGCTTTCGGTGCCTGTGGCCGAGGTGTCGTATCCGTATGTGCCCAGTTTAGCAACAATGTCCGCTTTGGCGGGAGGAGTCTCACTGAACTGTGCCTGGTAGCGCTGCCGGGCCGCATCTTCATACCATGCGCCGACACCTGCGTCATAAAGCTCTTTCCACGGGAAAGCAGCTCCCGGATCGCTTTTTCTTCCGGGCGCGATATCACTGTGCCCAACCACATTCGATGGCGTGATATCGGGGTAGCGTTGGAGGATATTCCAGGTCAATTGTTTTATTGCTTCTATCTGCGTAGGATTATAAGGTGGAAAATTAAAAACTCCATTATTATCAGTCGCTAAATTCACCGTTTCAATCCCAATTGCTGTGTCATTCAGGTTAACGCGTCCGGCCCATACGCTGACACCTGCATGCCATGCACGTTCGTTTTCATCCACCAGATTAAAAATACGCATATCCTTGAAGCCCGCTTCAATATAAGTCTTATCCAAAGGATCGGGAACGAGATAATGAGCGCTGACCGAAGAACCTGTCAAAGCGTTGATGGATGCTTTAAAATCAATTGCAGTATAATGTAATACCAGAAAACGAACCCGGCGATTAAAACCCTTTACAGAGCGATAGCTATTATAATCGATTTGATACATAGGAAAACCCCCATCATTTAATATCATTCTTTAATACCACCGTGAATGACAATCAAGGGTATACAAAGTCAATCCAAGGGATATTTATGAAGGCTTTATATATCGAAAATAGCGCGGACAAAAATACATTTCCGGCGGCGCGGCCCAGCAATTGGGCCGCGCCGGGTGCGGTATTATTCTGCGTCGCTTAATTGTTGTCTTCTGGCTCCGCCCTGGCGTTCCAGCATCCAGCCGGGATATTCCGCCGGCAGGGCGCTGACCTGGTCAAGGGCGCCCAGTTCCTCGTCGCCGAGCGTAATGCCGGTGGCCGCCAGGTTATCTTCCAACTGTTCCAGCCGTTTGGCGCCGATAATCACGCTGGACACCACCGGCTGATGCAGCAGCCAGGCCAGGGCGATTTGCGCCACCGAGACGCCGTGGCGGTCGGCGATAACCCGCATCGCGTCGATACAGTCATAGGCCCGCTCCTGGTTAACCGGCGGGAAATCAAAGGAGACGCGCCGGCTGCCCTCTTCCGCCTGCACATCGCGTCCGTATTTACCGCTCAGCAGACCGCCGGCCAGCGGACTCCAGACCATTAACCCGACGTTTTCGCTTTGCAGCATCGGCACCAGTTCCCGTTCCAGATCCCGTCCGGCCACGGTGTAATAGGCCTGCAGGGACTCAAAGCGGGCCAGGCCGAGCCGTTCGGAGATGCCCAGGGCTTTCACTATCTGCCAGGCCGCCCAGTTGGATACGCCGACGTAGCGGATATGCCCTTCCCGCACCAGGTCATCCATGGCCCGCAGCGTCTCCTCAATGGGGGTGGCGGGATCAAAACCGTGCAGTTGGTACAGATCGATATGATCAAGCTGCAGCCGTCCGAGACTGGCTTTTACCGATTCCATGATATGAAAGCGGGAAGAGCCGCGGGAATTGATGCCGCCGGTGCCGGTTTCGCCGAAAACCTTGGTGGCCAGGACCACGTTTTCACGGGGCACTTTAAGATTTTTCAGGGCCTGGCCGGTCATGATTTCCGAACGTCCTTCGGAATAGACGTTGGCGGTATCCAGAAAATTGATGCCGTTATCCAGGGCGTGGCCCACCAGCTTATCCACCTCCCCTTGCTGCAGATTACCGATTTTGCCCCACATGCCGCCTTCGCCGCCAAAGGTCATGGTACCCAGGCACAGTTCCGAAACAAACAGACCGGTGTTACCGAATTTTTTGTAGCGCATTGGAAGAATCCTCATGTGATAGACGAAACGTTTAAAACGCTTCGGGCCATAGAATGGCGCTGCCGTATAAAAAGCGACTGTTTGAATTATGTAGCACGCGGCGGGATTTTCCCTGTGCAATCCTGTTTGATGTTTGCCTGTTTCTCCGAAAGTACGAAAGGCCGGCGGGAGCCGTCAGCCCTTCAGGCCAAGCATCTGTTTGAGGGATTTCAGATAGCGGCGGCTGACCGGCACGGAGTGGCCGTTGCTGAGGGCAATTTCCCCCTGGCCGCTCTCTTCCAGGCGGATTTCCCGCAGATGCGCCATATTCACCAGGAACTGGCGATGGCAGCGCACCATGGGCGTGCGGTTTTCCAGGGTTTTCAGCGTCAGTTCGGTAAAACATTCGCCCCCTTCCGTGCCGGTGACATAGACGCCGCTCAGCCGTGAATTGGCGAAAATCACCTCGTCGGTTTTCAAAAGATAGATGCGGCTGTGGCCGGTGCAAGGGATATATTGCAGGCCATTTTCCTCGCCGCCGAGGGCCTGCAGGTTCTGCTCCGGGCGCGCCTCATGCAGGCGGTTCAGGGTTTTCGCCAGCCTTGGCGCCTCGATGGGTTTAAGCAGGTAATCGAAGGCATGCTCTTCAAAAGCCCTGACGGCGTACTCGTCGTAAGCGGTGAGAAATACGATATAGGGCATGCTGGCGGGATCAATCATGCCCACCATTTCCAGGCCGCTGATGCGCGGCATCTGAATATCGAGAAAGACCACGTCGGGATGCAGCCGGTGTACCGCGCCAATGGCTTCCACCGCATTGGCGCATTCGCCGATGACGGATATCCGGGAGTCTTGCTGCAGCAGGCAGCGCAGGTTCTCCCGGGCCAGGGGTTCGTCATCCACAATCAGCACGGTCAGCATAAGGCGTTATCCTTCAGCGGCAGGCCCCGGATCAGCATAAGGCTTTATCCTCCAGCGGCAGGTTCAAGATAATACGGGTAAAGTGTTCCGGTTCGTATTCCACGCTGACGCCGTAATCGTCGCCGTAGCGTATGCGAATGCGTTTATCCACCAGATTCATGCCCAGTCCGGTATTGCCCGGCGTCAGCCGGTAAAGGCCGGCGTTGTCCTCAATGCTCAGTACCAGGTGATTTCCCCGCTGCTGCGCCCGCAGGGTAATGATCCCCGGGCCCAGCAGATGGGAAGTGCCGTGCTTGATGGCGTTCTCAACGATGGGCTGCAGGGAGAAAGCGGGCAACCGCAGGGTTAGCAAAGGCTGCGGCAGTTCGAAGCGAATTTGCAGCCGGTCCTGGAAACGGGCTTTTTCGATTTCCAGGTATGCCGTGACATGCTCGATTTCATCCGCCAGCGTAACGACTTCTTCCGACCGCTTAAGGTTTTTGCGAAAGAAAGTGGACAGATTTTGCACCAGATGCCCGGCCTGATCGCTGTCGCGGCGGATCACCGCCACCAGGGTATTGAGGGCGTTAAACAGAAAATGAGGATTGACCTGGGCGTGAAGCAGTTTGATTTCAGATTGCGTCAGCAACAGTTTGTGCCGTTCATACTGGCCGGCGAGGATCTGAGCCGACAGCAGGCTGGCGATGCCTTCCCCCAGCGTGCGGTTGATGGAACTGAACAGGCGGTTCTTGGCTTCATACAATTTGATGGTGCCGATGACTTCATCATTTTCGCCCCGCAGCGGGATAACCAGGGTCGATCCCAGCTTGCAGTTGCGCTGCAGCGAGCATTGATAGGGGGTTTCATTGCCGTCGGCATAGACCACTTCGTTATTATCGATGGCGCGGCGGGAGTGGGCCGAGGCGATGGGCGTACCCGGCAGATGGTGGTCGTCGCCGATGCCGATGAACGCCAGCAGCTTTTCCCGGTCGGTAATGGCCACCGCCCCGATATCCAGCTCCTGATAAATGACCTGGGCCACCTTCATACTGTTTTCCTGGTTAAAGCCCTGGCGCAGGAAGCCTTCGGTACTGATGGCGATTTTCAGCGCGCGGGCGGAAAACGCCGAGGTGTATTTTTCGAACATCGCCCGGCGATCCAGGAGAATGCGCATAAACATCGCCGCGCCGACGCTGTTGGTGACTATCATCGGCAAGGCGATGCTTTTTACCAGGCGCAGGGCTTCATCGTAAGGACGGGCAACCGCCAGGATAATCAGCATTTGCAGGATTTCCGCCGTGATGGTCACCCCGGCGGCGGTAACGGGATTAAACAGGCGGTCAATGCGACCGCGCCGGATGAGCAACCGATGGGCCAGCCCGCCCAGCAACCCTTCCACCACGGTGGATATCATGCAGCTGACGGCGGTCATCCCGCCGAGGGAGTAGCGGTGCAGACCGCCGGTCAGCCCCACCAGGACGCCCACCAGCGGTCCCCCCAGCAGGCCGCCCAGCACCGCGCCGATGGCGCGGGTGTTGGCGATGGAATCCTGGATATGCAGGCCGAAGTAAGTGCCCATAATGCAGAACATGGAGAACATGACATAGCATAAAAGCTTATGGGGCAGACGGACGGTGACTTGCATCAGGGGGATGAACAGCGGCGTTTTACTGAGCAGATAGGCAATGACCAAATATACGCACATCTGCTGTAGCAGCAGTAAGACTAAATTGAACTCGTGCATCGCAGGCTCGTTTTATACCACGCAAACGACACTTGACTCAGGTCAAGTATAACTTGGCTAAGATACCGGAGTCCGAGCGCGCTTTCTTTGACAGGTCTCACTAATTGGCAAACCGGCCGATGCGGCCGGTTGCTGAGTTTACGGCAGTTCCAGGGGAATATCCTGGCCTTTGTCGATATAATTGCTCACCTTGATCCAGCGTTCGGCCTCCTGTTGCCGCGTCAGCTCGGCCGCCGCGCAGTACTGCGCAGCGTCGCTGCCCAGCAGCAGATGCTCCGGCAGGACCGAATGCCCGGCCAGGGCCAGGATGACCTGGGCCACTTTGGCCGGATCGCCGTTTTCATGGTCAATATACTGTTTGAGAAAGCCCAGCAAGGCGCCGACTGAGCTTTCATATTCAGGCATTATCGGCGGAACATCCTGCAGGGCGCGTTCGCCCCAGTTGGTGCTCATGCCGCCCGGCTCCAGGCAGCAGACCCGGATACCCAGCGGACTCACCTCTTTGGCCAGCACTTCGCTAAAGCCCCCCACCGCCCATTTGGCGGATTGGTAGGCGCTCATGCCCGGCATGCCCATGCGTCCTCCCACCGATGATACCTGGAAGATATAGCCGGCGCGGCGTTCCCGCATAAACGGCAGCACCGCGCGGGTGACATTCACCACGCCGAAAAAATTGGTTTCCACTTCCGTACGGAACGCCTGTTCTTGGGTTTGTTCAAAGGGCGCCATATGACCGTAACCGGCGTTATTCACCAATACGTCAATGCCGCCGAACGCGGCGATGCCGGCCGCAACCGCTCTTTGCGCCGCAGCGGAATCCGTGACATCCAGCTCTACCGGCAGGATCCTATCGCCATAGGTTGCCACCAAACCGGCAAGCCTTTCCGGCTTTCTGGCGCTGGCGATAACCTTGTTTCCCGCCGCCAGCGCGGCTTCGGTGATGGAAAGGCCCAAACCGGCGGCGCTTCCGGTGATAAACCACACTTGACTCATGATATTCTCCTTCAGGACGATTTTTAATGAGTATGTAATCACTCATTAATGAATGAAAAAAAATGAATTTCAACTTCACCCGGCTATGGCCCGCCAAAAGGCGTCAAAGCCCATTGATGTGTAGAATTCGGCGTTATCCCGTTCCCGCTGGATAAAATCCATGGTGGTTTCCGCCAGGGCTGCCATTATGGCCCCGGCGAAATCCGGGGAGCGGCCGCAAAAGGATCCCCCGGCCACGCTGTGATGAATCACCAGGTTGATCTCGGCGAATCCCTCCATCGCCCGCTCGCGCGTCTTTTCGCCGACCCGATCGGATAAAGTCAGCAGCGCCATGCATTTGCGCTTATCCGGATGGTCTACCCCCCAGCCGATATAACGCCGCCAGATATGAAGCGCCTTACTCCTGAGATCCTGACTATCCGGATACCCCGGCAGCATGACCTCGCTTAATTCCGCTTTCAGCAGCAGATATAACGCATTAAGCAATTCATCTTTATTGCTGAAGTAATTGAACAGCGTACCTTCCGACACCCCGGCCCGGCGGGCGATTTTCGCCGTGGGCGCCCCCAGCCCTTGGGCGGCGAAAATGGCTATGGCAGACGCCAGGATGGCCTGGCGTTTGTCTTCACTTTTGGGTCTGGCCATGGAAATAATGCATCGGAGCTGTTAAATGAGTATTCACTCAATCATAACGCCCCCAGGCATTATGCGCAAGAACGGCGGGTTAAAAACCTTCCAGCACCAGTTTACCGCGAGATTTGCCGCTTTCGATCAGCGCATGGGCCCGCCGCAGGTTGGCGGCGTTAATCACGCCGAAGTGCTGGCCCAGGGTGGTTTTCAGCGTACCGTTATCCACCAGGGAGGAGATGCGCTCCAGCAAATGGTGTTGCTCTATCATATCGTCGGTCTGGAACGTGGAGCGGGTAAACATCAATTCCCAATGCAGCGACAGGCTTTTGGCCTTCAGCGGCATGGCGTCAAGGGTGGCGGGATCGTCTATCAGCGCCAGGCGTCCCTGGGGTGCGAGCGCCTCGATAAGCTGCGGGTAATAGCTGTCGGTGTGGGTCAGGCTGGCGACATGAGTCACGTTTTTTATACCCAGGGCATGTAATTGCTCAACCAGATTCCGGCTGTGATCGATAACATGATGGGCTCCCAAAGATGAGACCCATTCGCGGGTTTCCGGCCGGGATGCCGTACCGACGATGGTCATGGCGGTTAACTGCCGGGCCAGCTGCGTGAGGATGGAGCCTACCCCGCCGCCGGCGCCGATAATCAGCAGAATATCATTCTCGCCGCCCTTTTCCTTGACGCCCAGGCGTTCGAACAGCAATTCCCCGGCGGTGACGGAAGTCAGCGGCAGCGCGGCGGCATCGGCAAACCCCAGGCTGGCGGGTTTATGCCCGGCAATGCGTTCGTCCACCAGGTGAAATTCGCTGTAGCACCCCGGACGGGTGATGGCGCCGGCATAGAAGACCTCGTCGCCCGGTTTGAACAAGGTGACCTGCGGGCCGACCTCAGTGACGACGCCGGCCACATCCCAGCCCAGCACCCGTGGTTCGGTCACCGCTGCCCTGGCCCTGACCTTGGTGTCCACCGGATTGACGGATATGGCTTTAACCGCCACCAGCAAATCCCGCGGACCCGGCGCGGGCTTCGGCAGGTCGGTGTCGAACAGGGAGTGCGGATCTTCAATCGGTAACCCTTTTTGGGTATAAACAATGGCTTTCATCGATGGTAATTCCCCGTATTATGGTGATTTAACCCGCCGCGGCGCAGGGATGAAACGCTCCGTTGCCAGAATGCCTTCGGGCACCGCGGCGGACTGATATTGGCATCCTAAGCCCTTTGAAGATAAATGAATATGGTTGTAACAGAGTAGCACTTGCTCTGTAAGAGTTAAAATCATCAGGCCGGATCCGGCGGCACGCAGGGGTATCCGGCTGTCTTTTGACGCATCATGTTGTATATTCGATGCACTGAAATTCTTTTGCCGTCCGCGGCGTTGATACAGGTGAGCAGGTGAGTTACCAACCAGGTCCTATTGAGCATTCCTATTTGGGTTCCAGCGTCTATGCCACGTTGCGTCAGGCATTGATCACCGGCCAGCTTAAGCCCGATGAACGTCTGCGTATCCGGGAATTGGCGTCCCAGGTGGGAACCAGCGTCACGCCGGTGCGGGATGCGATTTTGCAACTGGCAAAGGAGCAGGCGCTGGAGATGCGCACGCCTAAGGATATCCGGGTGCCGTCCCTGACCCAGGAGCAATATATGGAAATTCGCACCCTGCGGCTGGACCTGGAGGGATTAGGCGCCCAACGGGCGGCACAGCATATCTCTCCCGCCGTTTTGCAGCAACTGACCGTTAATATCCGCCGCAATATCCGCGCCATTACCGAAGAGGATCTGGCGAACGCGCTGCGTCTGAACAGCGAATTTCATTTACTGGTGGCCCACAGCGCCCAGATGCCGTTATTGAGCAGCTTTATCGATCGGCTGTGGATGCGCATCGGTCCGCTGATAGCCCAAGCCTATATGCAGATTTCGCCGCAGATGGCGGTGGGGCATCATCAGGAACTGCTGGCGGCGCTGCGCCGCCATGACTGCGCCGCCGCGGCGTCGGCCATCCGGCAGGATATTATGGACAGCCACGATACCCTGCTGGCGTTTATCGCCAGGGACCGTCCCGCGCTCTGAACGGCCATCAGGCATGGCACTGCGCCAGTACCCGATCCAACTGTTCAAGGAGCAGATCGGCATGCTCCGTTTGAAACACCAGCGGCGGCCGGATTTTGAGGATATTGGCCCGGGGACCGGTGGTGCTGGTCAAAATTCGGCGTCCGCGCAATAGGTTCACGACCTGAAAAGCCAGCTCCGACGCCGGTTCCCTGGTCTGCCGGTCGAGCACCAGCTCAACGCCGATAAACAATCCGTAGGCGCGAATGTCGCCGATGGCGGTATAGCGGGCCGCCAGCCGGCGAAGTCCCGCCGCCAGATAGTCGCCCACCCGGGCGGCGTTTTGCGCCAGCTTTTCCTCTCGAATAATCTTTAGCACCGCATGAGCGGCGCGGGCGGAGACCGGATTGCCGCCGAAGGTATTAAAATAGCGCTGGCTGCTTCCAAAGGCATCGAACAGCGCCGGCCGTCCCACCAGCCCCGCCACCGGGTGGCCGTTGCCCATCGGCTTGCCCACGGTAACCATGTCCGGCGTGACGCCGTGGCGGGTAAAGCCCCACATGTCGTTACCGGTGCGGCCGAAGCCCGCTTGTACTTCATCGGCGATAAACAGGCCGCCGGCCTGGCGCACCAGCTCCGCCGCCTGGCGCAACTGTCCGGGAGGCGCGCAGAATATCCCGTCGCTGGAGAAAATGGTGTCCGCCAGCAAGGCCGCCGGCTTGATGCCCCGCTGCCGCATATCCCGCAGGGCTCCCGCCACGCTCTCGGCAAGGGAAATTCCCCGGCGATAGCTGTCCGGCGCATCGATCAGCACCGTCGACGGGCCGCGTATCGCGCCGTCCCCCAGCGCCGGAGAGACTTCCGCCACCGCGGCGGTCACGCCGTGATAAGCCCAGCGGGTCACCAGTACGCCGCTGCCGCCGGTGGCGAAGCGGGCGATGCGCAGGGCCAGGTCATTAGCCTCGCTGCCGCTGCAGGTCAGGGTGATATTCCCCAGCTCCGCGGGAAACTCCTGCAGAAAATCCTCGGCAAAGTCCACGATGGCGTCATTAAGATAGCGGGTGTGGGTATTCAGGCGGGCGCTTTGTTCGGCGATAGCCGCCACCACCGCCGGATGGCAATGACCTACCGACGCCACGTTATTATAAACATCCAGATAAGGCCGGTCCTGTTCGTCGTAAAGCCACATGCCCTCTGCCCGCACCACATGCAGCGGCTCCTGATAAAACAGGCGATAACCCGCCCCCAGCACCCTCTTTCGCCGGGCCAGCAGTTTTTGTGACGTTGTCACACTACCATTTTGCATCGCTTTACCTTTCTAAATAAAACGCGCCGCGCCCAGCCGGTCCGCAATCTCATCGGGGCCTAACAGCCATAATTTTTGCACACCGTCCCAAGCCCGCGCCCTATGGCGCAGGATATACGCGCGGTTTGCGGGATAGCGCCGCGCCCGCCACTGGGTGATGATAACCGACAGCGCCAAGCGGGAAGCGATAAGCATCGGCAGCAGTTGGATTTCTTCATCGGTCAGCGGCAAAACCTGGTGGTAACCGGCGACAAACGGCGGCATGCGGGCCAGGACATCGTCCGTATCGCTTACCTGATAGGCCAGGGCCGTGGCCAGTTCATTGACCAAGGGCGCATACAGCGCGTCGCCGAAATCGATAATCCCCGCCAGAACGGATGCGCTGGCGTCCAATAGGACATTGTGGGGATTAAAATCATTATGAATGACCTGATGGCGCACCATCCCCAGGCTTTGGGGCATCCGCTCCTCGAATTGATCCAGTATCTCCCCCAGCAGCCGGCGTTGCGCCGGTTCCTGTATTTCCGCCCAATAAGGCCGAACCCGGCCCGGATCGCTGCTGTTCCATAACAGCGTCCGCCTGGCCGCCGGATGATGAAATCCCGCCAAGGCCAGATCGAGAGCGGCCAGACCCCGGCCAAGGGAACCCAGCGCCACAGGTGACGCCGTCACTTGATGCAGCGGCGTTCCCGGCAGCCAGGTCACCAGCCGGACCCGCAGCGGCCTTCCCTTCACCGAGCAGAACGGACCCTTTCCCCCGTGGGAGCGCTCTATCAGGTCCGGCACCGGCAGATGGGGATCGCGACCGGCCACATGGCGTAATAGGGCTTCCTGAAAATCGCTCTCCGCCGGGCTTTCCGCCGGATTGATAAACTTCATCATCCAGCGCGGCCGATTTTCCGCCGTCAACAGAAAATTGGCGTCCCGCTCCCCCGCCAGCGGCGTGGCGACGGCGTCAAGCCCGTACAGCTCCCGCGCCGCCCGGCGCGCATCCCCGAGGTTAACCACCGGCGCATCGCTGGATAACAGGCCGGCATCGGCGGCCGGTTCAGACATGCCGTCCACCATTTTTCATTGCATCGACATCAGCGGCACCGGATGCACAGGATTCAGACATGCTGGCCGCCGTTCACCGGTATCTCCGCACCGTTGACATACGAGGCGGCCTGCGTGCACAGGAAATAGATAAGGGAAGCCACTTCATCGGGTTTGCCCAGACGCTGCAGCGGCACCTGGCGTTCAATAATATCCTGCGTGCCGGGGGAGAGAATGGAGGTATCGATTTCCCCCGGCGCAATGGCGTTGACGCGGATGCCGTGCCGGCCGAAATCGTAGGCCATCTCGCGGGTCAGGGCGGACAAAGCCGCCTTGGACGTGGCGTAGGCCACGCCGGCGAACGGATGGACCCGGGTGCCGGCAATGGAGGTCACGTTGATAATGCTGCCACGGGCGGCCTTCAGCTCGTCGAACAGTCCGTTGGCCAGCAGGGCGGTGGAAAAAAGATTCACGTTGAATACCTGCAGCCAGGTGGCGTAGGAGGTCTCGCGCACGCCGAGGCGCCCGCCGTCTTCCGCCTTGGGAGAAATGCCGGCATTATTCACCAGCGCGTCCAGGCGCCCTTCCAGCTTCTCCTTGAGCAGCGGCAGCGCCCCGTCGACGCCGGCGATGTCCTCCAGGTCCAGGTGGATGTGATTGAGCATTTTCTCCGCCCAGGGACACTCCTCCACCCAGCTTTGGCGGGATGCGGTAAAAATACGCCACCCCGCCGCGTGGAAATATTTGACGGTGGCGTGGCCTATTCCGCGGCTGGCCCCGGTCAATAACAATGTTTTCTGCTCCATTTACTCACCTCCACACGATACTTGATGCATCGATCTTACACTAACCGGCATTCCCACGGATACGGGACGACCGGCGGCGCAGCATTTCCATCACCAGCAGCAGTATCAGCGCGGCCCCCACCATTAATGACGCGGCGGCGGCAATGGTGGGATCGAGGTTTTCCCGGATACCGGCGAACATCTGAATAGGCAATGTCCGCTGGGAGGGGCTGGCCAGGAAGAGCGTGACCACCACTTCGTCAAACGAGGCGGCAAAGGCGAACAGCGCGCCGGAGAAGACCCCTGGGGCAATCAACGGCAAAGTCACGCGCCTGAACGCCTGCCAGGGCGGCGCGCCGAGGCTGGCGGCCGCACGGGTTAGATTAAGGTCATAGTTTTTCAGCACTGCCGTCACGGTAATCACCACAAACGGCACCCCCAGCATGGCGTGGGCCAGCACCAGGCCGAGATAACTGTTAAGCAGGTTTATGCGGGCGAAAAAGAAAAACATGCCCACCGCCACAATCACCACCGGGGCAATCATCGGCGAAATAATGATGGCCAGCACCAGCGACTTGCCGCGGAACTCGCCGCGCACCAGCCCCACCGAGGCCAGAACCCCCAGCACGGTAGCCAGCAAGGTGGCCAGCGGCGCAATCAGCAGACTGTTGCCCAAGGCCCCCAGCCATTCGCGGGAGTGAAAAAACGCCTGGTACCAGCGCAGCGAAAAGCCGTTCAGCGGATAGCTTAAAAAAGAGCCGCCGTTAAATGACAGCGGTACGATAATCAGCACCGGCACCACCAGAAAAAGCAGCACCGCCGCGCCGTACAAATTAAACAGCCCGTCCCATAACCGCATTAACAGCATGCCCTGTTGCCTGACCATGGTGGCCTCCTGATTCAGTGGGTGGCAAGTTCAGCCTGGGTCCGGGTGACCCGGATATAGACGATATACAGCAGCAATACGATAACCAGCAACTGGCTGCCCAGCGCCGCCGCCATCCCCCAGTTCATGGTGGTATTGGTGAAGAACGCCACGAAATAGCTCAGCATCTGGTCCCCCGGCCCCCCCAGCAGCGCGGGGGTAATGTAATAGCCGATGGCCATAATGAATACCAGCAGTCCCCCCGCCGCCAGTCCGGCGTAGGTTTGCGGCACATAGACCCGCCAGAAGGCGATAAAGGGATGCGCGCCCAAAGAGATGGCCGCCCGCAGATAATTCGGCGAGATGCCCTTCATCACCGCGTACAGCGGCAATACGATGAACGGTAATAGAATATGGGTCATGGCGATATACACGCCGATACGGTTGAATACCAATACCAGCGGTTTATCGATGATGCCGGTATGCAATAAAGCGCCGTTGATAAGGCCGCCGGATTGCAGCAGGACAATCCAACTGGCGGTACGGACTATCAGGGAGGTCCAAAACGGCAGCAGCACCATGATCATCAGCAGATTGGCGCGGCCGGCCGGCTGCTTTGCCAGCCAATACGCCAGCGGATAGCCCAGGCCTACGCACAGCAGGGTCACTACCGCCGCCATCAGCAGCGTGCGCAGCAGTACGTTGACGAACAGCGCGTCCCCGTCGGGCAATTTAACGATATTCCCGGTTTGAGGGTCTACTTTGCGGTCGAATACCGCGAGCAGATAATAGCTGGTAAAGGGCCGCGAGGCCCGTTGCAGCGACCGCCATGTGGTATTTTCCCCCCACAGCGGCAGGGCGCCTACCAGCGCTTCGCGAGTGTCCGGGGCCGCGTCGTTTTCCGGCGCCGCCCGCAGGGTGCGCATGATCAGTCCCCGATAGGCCGGATCCTCATAACTCATGCGTTTGGCCACGGACGCTATCTGCCCTTCGGCCCGCGCCTTGCGCAAATCGGCGACTACCGCCCGGAAGGTATTCTCATTGGGTATGCCGGCGCCGTCCCATTGTTTCAGCGCCGCCGTTACCTTGGGCATGCCGTCGCGGATTTCAGGGTTCGCCACGCTGTTTATCAGGATCGAGGCAATGGGCACCACAAAGATAATGAGGATGAACGCCAGTAAAGGCGCCACCAGCAACCAGGTGCGCCGCTTGTAAATCCGCTGCGACCGATGCAACTGCTGTTTGAGCGTATCGGTGCCTTCAGCGCCGGCGGGAGGTTGGCCCGCCGCGATAATGTCAGTGGCTATCATTGCTTTTTCTCCGGTTTGCATGGCGAAATTCCGGTTATTGCGCCGCCCAGGCGTTGAACCGCTGTTCGAGCTCTTCGCCATGATCGATCCAGAACTGGGTATCCACCGGCAGGGCGTTCACCAAATTATCCGGCGCGGTGGGCAAACCCTTGGCGATGGCCGGATCAATCAGGCTGATGGTCTTTTTATTGGTGGGGCCGTAAGGGATATTTTCCGCGAACACCTTTTGATTTTCCGGCAGGTTGGCAAACGCGATGAACTGTTCCGCCAGGGCTTTGTGCTTGGAACCCTTCACCACCGCCCAACTGTCGAGATCGTACAGGCTGTCGTCCCAGACCATCCGGAAGTCATGCCCTTCTTTATCCGCCGCCGCGACGCGGCCGTTATAGGCGGATGTCATGACCACATCGCCGGAAACCAGCCACTGCAGGGGCTGCGCGCCGGATTCCCACCACTGGATTTGCGGTTTGATTTCATCAAGTTTTCTAAAGGCCCGATCCACCCCGACCTTGGTGGCCAATTGGGAGTAGACGTCTTCCCGTCTTACGCCGTCAGCCAACAAGGCGATTTCCAAAGTGAATTTGGCGCTTTTGCGCAAGGCGCGTTTACCGGGGAAGTCTTTGACATTCCAAAAGTCGGCCCAGCTGGTGGGGGCTTTTTTCAGCTTTTGCGCGTCATAGGTCAGCACGGTGGACCAGAGAAAAATGCCGGCGCCGCATTCGCTGGCGGCACCGTTAACGTATTCGCTTTTATCCCCCAGTTTGGACCAGTCCAGCGGTTCGAACAGACCTTCGTCGCAGCCCCGGCGCAGCTCCGGCCCTTCCACTTCCACCACATCCCAGCCCACCTGGCCGGTTTCCACCATGGCGCGGATCTTGGCCATTTCGCCGTTGTATTCCCCCGCCTCGATAGTGCCCTTGCCCGCCGCGCTGAACGGCTTATAGAACGCCTTGTCCTGGGCGTCCTTGTTCTGTCCGCCAAACGAAATAACCGTCAGGGATTCAGCCTGTGCCTGGCAAGCCAAGCCCACGAGAAGTGCGGTGACCGCTAATTTTTTCAACATACCCTACCCCTATAATGTCAGCCAACAAAGTGAGCAAAATGGTTTATGTGTTTAATGATTCGTCATCATTGGCCGGGCGCTATCGCCAGGTTAAATGATGCATCATACATCAAGCATCTTTCGTGCCACTTTGGCAAATTCCAGCGGAAGGCTACGGAGGCGGGCTGACGGGAAGGAAAAGCGGAATAACCCTACAATTTGTGCGTTAAATATGTGCAGTGCGGGCAGCGGTTGCACCTTTGGGATGCAGCCCGATCCGGGCCGGGCGCCGCGAGGAAACCCCGCGGGCCGGGCCATGTTTCACCGGGCCGGGGAAAGATCCAGGCACAGGTATTTCATTTCCAGGTATTCATCAATGCCGAAGCGGGATCCCTCCCGTCCGAGACCGGATTGTTTCACCCCGCCGAACGGCGCCACCTCATTGGAAATCAGACCGGTGTTGATGCCCACCATGCCGTACTCCAACGCTTCCGGCACCCGCCATTGACGAGCCGCGTCGCGGGTGAAGACATAGGCCGCCAGGCCGAATTCAGTGTCGTTGGCCATGGCCACGGCCTGCGCCTCATCGTCAAAAGGAAACAGCGGCGCCACCGGGCCGAACGTCTCTTCCCGGGCGAAACGCATGGAGGCCGTCACATCGCCGATAACGGTAGGCTGGAAAAAGGTGCCCCCCAATGCGTGCGGCCGCCCGCCGGTGAGCAGGGTCGCTCCCTGGCTCAGGGCGTCGTCGATATGAGCGCGCACCTTGGCGACGGCGTCATCGTCGATAAGCGGCCCCTGGGTCACGCCCTGCTCCATGCCGTTGCCCACTCTCAGGGCCTCGACGCTTGCCACCAGCCGGGCGGCCAGCGCCGGGTAGATACCCCGCTGCACGTAGATACGGTTGGCGCACACGCAGGTCTGC
Organism: Sodalis sp. RH15; assembly: GCF_047324255.1. NCBI lineage: Bacteria > Pseudomonadati > Pseudomonadota > Gammaproteobacteria > Enterobacterales > Bruguierivoracaceae > Sodalis > Sodalis sp. RH15. Next base: position 3,165,500 of record NZ_CP178738.1, on the reverse strand, counting down.
CCGCTGTTACGGAATTTCGACGCCATAATGCCGGCCACCGCGCTGTCCAAATCGGCATCGTCGAACACAATGACCGGCGCGTTGCCCCCCAGCTCCAGGGAGAGCTTTTTGATGGTGGGGGCGCATTGGGCCATCAGCAAACGGCCCACTTCCGTGGAGCCGGTAAAGCTGAGCTTGCGCACAACGGGGCTGTCGCACAGCACTTTGCCCGCCGCCGCCGCCGGCCCGGTCACTACCTGCAGAACGCCGGCGGGAATGCCGGCCCGCTGCGCCAGCTCCGCCAGCGCCAGGGCGGTGAGGGGCGTTTGCTCGGCGGGTTTGACAATCATGGTGCAACCGGCCGCCAGCGCGGGCGCAACCTTGCGCGTGATCATCGCCGCCGGAAAATTCCACGGCGTGATGGCGGCGGTGACGCCGATGGCCTGTTTAATCACCAGCAACCGCTGATGGGCCTGGGGGGATTGTAATACCATCCCTTCCACCCGTTTGGCCTCTTCGGCAAACCAGATGATGAAGCTGTTGGCATAGGCGATTTCGCCGCGGGCTTCCGCCAGGGATTTGCCCTGTTCCGCCGTCAGGATAACCGCCAGATCCTCTTGATGTTGCTCAATGAGGGCAGCCCATTTTTGCAGAACCACTCCCCGCTGCTTACCGGTCAGCGCGCGCCATGAGACCAGCGCATCGGCGGCGGCGCCAATAGCGGCGCCGGTCTGGGCAGCGCTCAATTGCGCCACCTCCGCCAGCACTTCACCGGTGGCCGGATTGGTCACTGCTTCAACGGCGCCATGGTCGCCGTCGCGCCATTCGCCGTTGATCAGAGCCTGATGGCGAAACAATGTCGGGTCATTAAGCTGCATAGTCTTGATCTTCCTCGGTCTTGTTATGATTTAAGCAACCGGCTCAGCAGGTCCAGCGCCGCGGTGAACTGGTCATCGGGGATGGTGAGCGGGTACAGGAAACGAATGACGTTGTAATGAACGCCGCAGGTCAGCAGCAGCAGCCCCTGCTCCAGGGCCTGGCGCTGGATCTTCTTGGTAAAGACCGGATCGGGCTTGCCGGTGGCCGGATCGGCGAATTCCACCGCCACCATGGATCCCTGTCCGCGCACCGCGGAGATTGCCGGGCAGGATGACCGGGCCTTGTTCAGGGTTTCCGTCAGATGGGCCCCCAGGCGCCGGGCGCGGGCGCAAAGCTGTTCTTCCTCAATCACCTCCAGCACCGCCAGGGCGGAGGCCACCGCCAGCGGGTTACCGGCATAGGTGCCCCCCAGTCCGCCCGGCGCGGGCGCATCCATCACCTCGGCGCGGCCGGCCACGGCGGAAATGGGAATGCCGCCGCCCAGGCTCTTGGCCATGGTGATCAGATCCACCTTCACCTGCGGGCAATACTCCATGGCAAACATCTTGCCGGTGCGGGCAAAACCGCTTTGCACTTCGTCGGCTATCAGCAAGATGCCGTGCTGGTCGCACAGCTTGCGCAACGCGATGATAAATTCGGGGGGCGCGACGTTGAATCCGCCTTCCCCCTGGATAGGCTCAAACAGAATGGCCGCCACCTGATCCGCCGGGATATCGGTATGAAACAGCGAGTCAATGCTGTCAATGGCCTGTTCAACGGACACGCCGTGCAGGGCATTGGGATAGCGGGCATGGAAAATTTGTCCCGGCAGCGGGCCGAATCCCAATTTATAGGGGGCCACTTTGCCGGTGAGGGCCAGCGTCAGCAGCGTACGGCCGTGAAAGGCGCCGCCGAAGGTAATGATGCCGGGCCGTTTGGTATAGGCGCGGGCGATCTTCACCGCATTTTCCACCGCTTCGGCGCCGGTGCTGAACAGGGTGCTTTTTACCGGTCCGTCCACCGGCACGATGGCGTTAAGCTTTTCCGCCAGGGTCACGTAGTTGCCGTAAGGGACGATTTGATAGGCGGTATGGGTAAAGAGATCCAGCTGCGCCTTGATGGCGGCGATGATTTTCGGATGGCGGTGACCGGTATTGAGTACCGCGATGCCGGCGGCGAAGTCGGTGAAGGGTCGGTCTTCAATGTCCCACAGGGTGGCGTTTTCCGCCCGGGCGGCATAAAAATCACACATTACCCCCACGCCGCGCGGCGTGGCTGACAGACGACGTTGATTCATTTCACTATTGTTCATGCTGCGATGACTCCCGATATGATGCGGCATAAAATACCCAACACGGACCCTGGCCTAACTCCCGATTGCTATTTATCCCCGTTGTGGCTCTATAATCCAGAGCCAGTTCTGAAAAAATGAAGGTGCCAATTGAGATCGCTTCTTACCGATATGCTGCTGCAGCGCTTGTCCGCCCATACCCAGGGCCCGTTGCACCGCCGCTTATACGACTGTATCCGCCTGGCTATCCTGGAGGGCGTCATCGGCGCCGGCAGCCGTCTGCCCCCCACCCGCGACCTGGCGGGGGCGCTGTCGCTGTCGCGCAATACCGTCAGTACCGCCTATGAACAATTATTGGCGGAGGGCTATACCTTTACCCGCGCCGGCAGCGGAACCTTTGTCACCGACCATATGCCCGACGGCGCCATGGCGCCGGTTAACGAGCAGCCGCCGGCCTCCCGGCGGCTGGCGGAAAACGAATTTTCCCAAAGAGGGGCCCATCTGCTGGCTAAAACCGGCGCGTCGCCGCACCAGTGGGGCGCGTTTATGCCTGGGGTGCCGGACGTGTCCAATTTTCCGCACGGCCTGTGGCGGCGCATTCATTCCCGGCTGATAAGGCGTATCAAGCCGGACTATCTGACCTACTCGCGCATGGGGGGTAGCCCGGACCTGCAGCAGGCGCTGGTGGATTATCTGCGGGTGGCGCGCTCGGTGAACTGCGAGGCGCAGCAGATTATTATTACCGAAGGCACCCATCAGGCCGTTGATTTGCTGGCGAAGATGCTGTGCAATCCCGGCGATCGCGCCTGGATTGAGGAACCCTGCTATTGGGGGCTGCGCAACGTGCTCACCGTCAATAGCGTGGAAGTGGTTCCCGTGACGGTGGATAATCAAGGGATCAGCCTGCCGGATGTGCCGGCGGAGGGGGATGCGCCTCGGCTGATATGCGTGACACCGTCACATCAATATCCCACCGGGGCGGTGATGAGCCTTACCCGGCGCCAGCGTCTGCTGGCCCTGGCGCAGGAGTGCGGGGCCTGGGTGGTGGAGGATGATTATGACAGTGAATTCCGCTATTCCGGCAACCCTATTCCCGCCCTGCAAAGCCTGACGCCGCAGGCGCCGGTGATCTATATCGGCACCTTCAGTAAAACCCTCTATCCGGGACTGAGAATCAGCTATATGGTGCTGCCCCTGGCGCTGGCCGAGCAGATGCGTGTGGCCCATGCGGAGCTGTACCGCGGCGGCCACTGGATTACCCAGCTGGTATTGGCGCAGTTTATCGCCGAGGGGCATTATGCCTCCCATATCCGCCGTATGCGGCTGCTGTACGGTAAACGGCGTACTGTGCTGAGCCGTCTGATTCTGCAGCATCTGGGGGAGGATGCGCTGCGGGACGATAGCAACGCCGGTCTGCATTTGGTGATGTCGCTGCCGGAGGAGGTGGATGACGAGCGCCTGGCGCGGGACGCGGGACGGCAAGGTATTTACGTCCGGCCGCTCTCCACCTATTATCTGACGTCACAGCGTAAAAAAGGATTGTTGCTGGGCTATGCCTGTGTGGATGAAGCCGCTATCGAACCGGCGTTCAGCGTGTTGATGGCCTGTCTGGCGCGGCAAACCGGCGCGGGTGCTTCTTAGGCTCGAGGCGGGTAGAAACGGTGGCTGGCTGCGGCGGGCTCGACCCGGCCTTGTGGCGGTCTCCCTTTAACACCCGCTCGTTGCACGTTCGGCGATCGCGGGCCTACCGCGCTGTGGGGCGCTACGGCGGGCGGTAAAACCACGCCCGCTTCGACCCCATCAGCACGGTCTCCCTTTAACACCTTTATGCCAGCTTCGGTGTGCGCTGTTAACTTCCGCCTGCCTTATTTTGGTGCCCGGCGCTCCGGAACGGGCGATCGTCCCGCCGCTTTGCGCCCATCAGAGCGCGATGATAGAAATCGTTGGCTTATGCTTTTAAAAAAGCAATAACAATCATAGAGTTGGCACCTTCGCATCAACCCGTAAGAATTTTTGTTTTTGCCCCTGAATTTCCTTGTCGTCGCTGAAAAGCAGTGGTAAAGATAGGGGCATCGGGTGGAGAAGCCGCCGCCCCCATGGGTTAAGCATAACCCGTGCCACATCCTCGTCGGCAAACCGATCGCCCTGCTTAACTCCCATTAACAGGTTGTCGTTTCCGTAACGGTCTATCTATTTACGATGGCGGGAAAACCCGCTTTATTGCATTTTTATCGCGTTATCCAATGCACGATCCAATGCAGTAAGGCCGCCCGTCGGGATACCGCTAAGAGGGGTAGAGTTCTGCCATGAAAAGCTATGTAAGCTTCAAAAATATCCAAAAAACCTACGACGGCGACAAGCTGGTGGTCAAAAACCTGAACCTGGATATTGCCGAAGGTGAATTTCTCACGCTGTTGGGCCCGTCAGGTTCTGGAAAAACCACCAGCCTGATGATGCTGGCGGGATTTGAAAACCCGACCCAGGGGGAAATTTTCCTGCGGGACCAGCCGCTGCACCATCTGCCGCCCCACCAGCGGGATATCGGCATGGTGTTCCAGAACTATGCGTTATTTCCCCATATGACCGTGGCGGAGAACCTGGCGTTTCCGTTGTCCATACGTCGGCTGAACCGCAGCGATATCAAGGAAAAAGTGGACCGGGTGCTGGATCGCGTCAAACTCACCGATCTTGCCAACCGCTATCCGGCGCAGATGTCCGGGGGGCAGCAGCAGCGCGTGGCCCTCGCGCGGGCGCTGGTATTCGAACCCAAGCTGGTGTTGATGGATGAACCTTTGGGCGCGCTGGATAAGCAGTTGCGCGAACATATGCAGATGGAAATCAAGGCGCTGCACCAGGCGCTGGAGCTGACCATTGTCTATGTCACGCATGATCAAAGCGAAGCCATGACCATGTCGGACCGGGTGGCGGTATTCAACGACGGCATCATCCAGCAGATCGACAGGCCCAGCAAGCTGTATGAAGAGCCGCAGAATACCTTCGTGGCGCAGTTTATCGGCGAAAACAACGGCCTTTTGGCCACCCAGGCCGGCAGCGAAGGCGACTATTATCGCGCCGCCCTGGATGACGGCACCATGCTGCGGGCGCTCAAGGTCCGCCCCAGTTCGCCGGGGCGTAAAATCATGCTGTGCATCCGCCCCGAACGGGTGCGGGTCAATGTGCCGCAACACCAGCTTCCCGCCGGCAGCCAGCAAATCAGCGCCCGGATACAGCAATATATCTATCTGGGTGATCATGTGCGGATGTTAACCGAAGTGGCCGGCCAGCCCGGTTTCATGGTGAAGCTCAGCGCCGCCGAAGTCGACCCCGGCTGGGTCGCCGGCAATGAGGTGATGCTGTCCTGGCAGGAGCGGCATCTGCGGGCCCTGGATGCGGTGTTAAGCCCCGTGCCTGAGCAGATGACGAAAAATACGGATGTCCCTGACAACAGCCAGGCCGCCTGAAGGCGTTGAAATTCCATGGTATGGCGATATGCGTGGTCGTCCAAATAAATATCATTGTCTCTTCGGCGATGGTATTTATTTCAGGCGTGATGTTTTCATGACATGTATGACGCAGATGACAAACGCGCCTCTAACCCATAAGGCTGGAAATGGCGGGAGTATATAAGCAAGGGAGATTCAGGAACCGGTCGCCGTTATTGATTATTCGCATTAACGGCGCCGGGGATCAGAAGAAAAATTTACATCCTCTGACCATTAATCATTACGGGCCACCAGCCGATAGATCAACAACACTACAATAGCGCCCACCACCGCCACCGCAAAGCTTCCGATGTTAAATCCGTCTACCCGGCCGTAACCGAAGAAGGTGCTGATATATCCCCCCACCACCGCACCGATAATCCCTAATATCACGGTAAGAATAAAACCGCCGCCGTCTCTGCCCGGCATGATGAATTTGGCGATAATACCGGCAATAAGACCAAAAATAATCCAGGATAAAATGCCCATTGTTAAACTCCTTCGTCGTTGGCTAATCCTCTAGCCGTTATATACCCTCACTATTTCAACCTGCCGGAGGACGGCAAGTTGAAGTATGGCGAGTATAGCCCGTTACCTTTAGCCTCGGTTCACATTATCCCAACAGTCGGATAAAACGAGAAACCTGGTTTATTATAGTCAATCATACCGGTAGGGTATTGATTTCCACCAAGGTCAACGACCCGCCGTACACCGCGCCGGTGTCAATATAGTACTGATTGAAGAAATGCCTGACCCGGTTAAGCGGCGTGTGGCCGAAAAAAAAGTGCGTGGCGCCGGTAATGGGGACGCCCCGCCCCTGCTGATTTCGGTGAATACGGCGCCGGCTCCATACCAGCTCTTCACTGTCCACCGGCTGATCAAAATAGTAGTTATCGGCGGGATAATCCGCATGGGCCACCACCACGTGCCGTTGGTCCATGGGGATATCAATCACCAGCGGCAGCCCGGCACACTCGGCAATCAGCGCTTTCGCCTGCTGTTGCCGTGCTGAATCAAGACGGGCAAACCAGTCGCCGCCGTTGGCCAGCCACAGTCCGGGATCGTTGTCCGCCAACGAATCCATGGCCATTTGCTCGTGATTGCCACGCACCGCGCAGAACCATTTTTCCCTGAGCAGCGACAGACATTCCAGGTTTTGGCGGCCGCGGTCAATCAAATCCCCCACCGACACCAGGAGATCCTGTTCGGTGTCGAATCCCTGCCGTTCCAATTTTTCCAAAAGCAGATCAAAACAGCCGTGCAGATCCCCTACGATAAAAATCCGGCGCCATTTCTGTGCATCGATTTTTCGGTACACCGCGCCAGGAACATACTGATACATCGCCTCTCCCCGTCAATGGATAAACAGAGCGCCCAATGATGGCGACCTTCTGAATTAAAGCATAGCAGCCTATTAAATTAATGAAAAAAGACTATTAAAACAGTTCGCTGGCAGGCAGCATGGAACCTTCCCTTTGCATTGTCGGCAAACCAACGTGCCGCACAGTTCCGCCGGTAAGCTGCGGCCGGGATGGATAACAGGGCCCGCTGAATTCTATGGATAAACGTCACGCCTATATCGCACTGAATATTTCCGCGTTTTTTTTCGGTTTGTCCGGCATTCTGGGCAAGGCGGTTAATGCGTCTCCCGCCGCCATCGTCTTCGGCCGGGCGTGGTTTGCCTGGCTGGTGCTGGCGGTCCTGATGCTGTGCGTCAGGGGGTTTCGCTGGCAGCGGATCGGTCAGCGGGGGCTGCTGCTGATCCTGGGGTCCAGCATTGTGCTGGCCGGCCATTGGCTGACCTTTTTTATCTCGGTAAAGGCGGCGGGAGTGGCCGTCGCCACGTTGGGTTTCGCCAGTTTTCCGGCCTTTACCACCCTGTTTGAAGGCCTGGCGTTCCGCGAACGCATTACCCGGCGTGAAGCGCTGCTCATCGGCGTCATCTGCCTTGGCCTTGTCATGGTATGCCCGGCGTTCAGCTTCAGCAGCCAAAGCACGCTGGGCTTTTTGTGGGGCATTCTATCCGGCGCGCTGCTGGCCGGCCTGATCCTGTGCAATCGCATCACCGCCGCCAACGTTCGTCCGGTACAGGCCGCGCTGTGCCAGAACGTCGTAATATCCCTGCTGATGCTGCCGTTCGCCTTTCGGGCGCTGCCCCAGGCAGCGGCGATGGATTGGTTTTACCTGGCCTTGCTGGGGGTGTTTTGTACCGGCGCGGCGCACAGTTTAATGGTGACCAGCCTGCGTTTCGTCAAGGCGCGTTCGGCCTCGGTGTTTTTTGCCCTGGAGCCGGTGTATGCCATTTTGTTCGCCTGGTGGTTGTTCAATGAGCGGCCGACGGCGAAAATGGTCGCCGGCGCCGCGTTGATTATTGTGTCGGTGGTACTGTTTTCCCGTAAAGGGAAAAATGGCTGATTCCTTACAGGCTATATCAGCCGGGGTTTATGCCGCTTCAGTGTCAATAATGAGTATCGTCAGTCTCTGGCCGCCAGTGCGTCCACCCGATTCATGGCCGACCGGACATCGTCGGCGCTGACGGTATGGGGCATATTGGCCATATCCGGCGCCTCGGCACAAGAGCGGCAAATGGCGCCGAGCTCGGCGGCAGTCAAATCAGCGCAAATCTCCTCCAGCCGGGTCGGCACGGCGCAGGCCTTCGCCAGGCGGATGGCCGCCAGCAGCTCTTCATCGCTGCGCTGCTCCAGCGCCAGTAAACACAGGTTACCGTAACCCACCAGCAGCCCATGGCCGAACTGGCGGGTTTTGTCGTTAACGGTAAATCCTTCATAAATGGCATGAGCCGCCGAGGCGTGGGCGCCGCTGCCCATGATGGACGTCAGGCCGGCGAAGATAAAAATGGCGTCCGCCGCCTGTTCCAGAGCCGGCGCGGGCTTCCCTTCGGTCAATGCGCCGCAGGCCCCCTGGCCGTACTGCAGGATAAGATCATAACAGATCCGGCTGTTGGCGCTGGCTGACGCCGACAGCCCGTTCAGATCGGCGGGATGGGCGATGGAACGATATTCATACCATTTAGCCAAGGTGTCCCCCAGCCCCGCCGCCAGCCAGCGCAACGGAGATAAAGCCAATAGCTGCGTATCGATGACCACCGCCGCCGGCGCCTGCGGCAGCGGGTAGAGATCCCGGAAATGACCGTCGTCGAAATAGCGAATGGTCAAGGGCGTCACGGCGGCGCAGGTGGCGGCGATGGTGGGCAGCGTCACCACCGGCGCCCCCAGGGACGCGCCCACCGCCTTGGCGGTATCGATGGCCTTGCCGCCTCCGGCGCCGATGATGACATCGATCCCCTCTGCCTTCGCTTCCAGGACCAGGCGGTTGATATGGGTTTCGCTGCATTCGCCGCCATACCACTGCATCGCCGCCGCCGTCACGCCGGCGGTGACCAACTGGCTGAACACCGCCTGTTCGATTGACGCCAGCGCGCGGCGGCCGCCGATGACCATGGCACGCCGGCCCAGGCCGGCGCACAGTTCCCCCAGTTTATTGATGGCGCCGGCGCCGCGGACGACGCGGGCCGGGAAACTTAGCTGATGAACATCCACAGTGGCTTTCCTGTTTTGCTGTGTTCCCATGGATTTACTATCCAATCATCGGCAATTTAAGTCCATACTTTTTAGCGCAGGCAATGGCTTCGGGATAACCGGCATCCGCGTGGCGCATAACGCCGGTGGCGGGATCGTTCCACAGCACCCGCGCCAGGCGTTCATCGGCCTTTTCGCTGCCGTCGCAGACGATAACCATGCCGGCATGCTGGGAAAAGCCCATCCCGACGCCGCCGCCATGATGCAGGCTGACCCAGGTCGCGCCGCCGGCGGTGCTGAGCATGACGTTCAATAACGGCCAGTCGGAGACCGCATCGGAGCCGTCGCGCATCGCTTCGGTTTCCCGGTTGGGCGACGCCACCGACCCGCAGTCGAGGTGATCGCGGCCGATGACGATGGGGGCTTTCAGTTCGCCGGTGCGCACCATTTCGTTAAAGGCCAGCCCGGCGAGATGACGTTCGCCCAGGCCCAGCCAGCAGATCCGTGCCGGCAAGCCCTGGAACGCGATGCGATCGCGGGCCATGTCCAGCCAGTTATGCAATAACGCGTTGTCCGGGAACAGCTCTTTGAGCTTGGCGTCGGTTTTGTAGATATCTTCCGGATCGCCGGACAGCGCCACCCAGCGGAAGGGGCCTTTGCCTTCGCAAAACAGCGGACGGATATAGGCCGGCACGAAACCGGGGAAGTCGAACGCGTTTTCCACGCCCTCCTCCAGGGCTACCTGGCGGATATTGTTGCCGTAGTCCACCGTCGGCACGCCCATTTTATGGAACTCCAGCATGGCCTTAACGTGCACCGCCATGGATTGGCGCGCGGCTTTGATGACTTTTTCCGGAGCGCTCTTTTTGGCGTCGTTCCACTGCTCCAGGCTCCAGCCCGCCGGCAGATAGCCGTTCAACGGATCGTGGGCCGAGGTCTGGTCGGTGACGATATGGGGACGGGGTCCGCCGGCGGCGGCGCGTTTCGCCAGCTCCGGCATAATTTCGGCCGCATTGCCCAGCAGGCCGACGGAAATAACTTCTCCCTGGCGGCAGGCGGTTTCGATCATGTTCAGCGCTTCGTCGATATTATAGGCTTTTTTATCCAGATAACGGGTGCGCAGGCGAAAATCGATGCGGGATTCCTGGCATTCAATGGCCAGTACGCAGGCCCCCGCCAGCACGCCGGCCAAAGGCTGCGCCCCGCCCATGCCGCCGAGTCCGGCGGTGAGGATCCATTTACCTGACAAATCGCTGCCATAATGCTGGCGGCCGGCTTCGGCAAAGGTTTCGAAGGTGCCCTGCACGATGCCCTGGGCGCCGATATAAATCCAGGAACCTGCGGTCATCTGGCCGTACATCATCAGCCCGGCCCGATCCAGTTCATGAAAATGCTCCCAGGTCGCCCAGTGCGGTACCAGGTTGGAGTTGGCGATCATTACCCGCGGCGCGTCCACATGGGTGCGAAATACCCCCACCGGCTTGCCAGACTGCACCAGCAGGGTTTCGTCTTCGTTCAGGTCCCGCAGGCTCTGGAGAATCGCTTCGAAACAGGGCCAGTTGCGAGCCGCTTTACCGATACCGCCGTATACCACCAGATCGTCCGGGCGCTCCGCCACATCCGGATCCAGGTTATTTTGGATCATGCGGTACGGGGCCTCGATAAGCCAGTTTTTGCAGGTCAGTTCAGTGCCGCGGGGGGCGCTGACCGGACGGGCGACGGCTTGGCTAAAATCTTTTTTCATTACGGGTTCCTTCATTGTTCATGGCTTGATATTAATGACGAAGTACAAATACCGGGCTGGCGGCGGTTGATATCCGCCCCCTTGTCATCACGGTTGCTGCGACGAAATTTGCATAATCTATTCCTGTCTATACAAGTAAAGCCGATTTAAAAAAATAATCGATACCGCTTTGCCGCCGCCGTTTACCAGCGGGGTCTATCGTGGCCGCCGGGGCACGGCCTTCCGCCCCGGCCAGCCCGGCTCAGCCGGCCATGCTTTGCAGCGTTTCACTGCGGATTTCCTCGGTGACCCGCGCTTTCAACGCCATAAATTCCGGCGTGGTCTTCAAGGTATAATCCCGCGGATGCGGAAAGTTAACCGGCACTTCGGTTTTGATTCTTCCGGGCCGTGCGCTGAAAATCGCCACTTTATTGGCCATGAAAATTGCTTCATCAATATCATGGGTGACAAATAACACCGTTTTGCGCGACGACTCCCAGATACTGAGCAACAGCTCCTGCATCAGCACCCGGGTCTGGTTATCCAGGGCGCCGAAGGGCTCGTCCATCAGCAGGACCTTGGGATCGTTGGCCAGGGCGCGGGCAATGGCGGTGCGCTGCTGCATGCCGCCGGACAGCTGGCGCGGATAGTGCTGCTCAAATCCCCGCAGTCCGACCTTGGCGATAAAATAGTCGCAGCGCTCCCGCTGCAGGGCGCTGCCCAAGCCCCGCTCCCGCAGGCCGAAGCAGATGTTTTGCTCAACCGTCAGCCAGGGAAACAGCGTATAGCTTTGGAAGACCATGCCGCGATCGGCGCCGGGCCCGTCTATCAGGCCGCCATCCAGCCACACTTCCCCTTCGCTGGGCCGATCCAGTCCGGCAATGATGCGCAACAGGGTGGATTTACCGCAGCCGGATGGGCCGAGAATGGTGATGAAATCATTTTCCTCCACGCGATAATCGATAGGCAGCAACGCCTGGGTCTGCTGGCCCTTCGGCCCGGTAAAGGTCCTGGAAACCTGACGAACGGTTAGCTTGCTGTAGTTCATGGCGCTACGCTCCAGGCGAACAGGCGGCGATTAAGCGCCTTGAATAAATAATCCGACAGCAGCCCGATACAGCCGATGGTAATGATGCCGAAAATGATCTGCCCGGTATTGAGCAATGCCTGGCTGTCCACAATCATATGGCCGATGCCGCTGGATGACCCGATAAGCTCAGCAACGATGACATAGGTCCAGGCCCAGCCCAGCACCAGACGCAGCAGCTCGGCAATTTCCGGCGCCGCCCCCGGTATCAGCACCCGGCGCACAATGCTGCGGCTGGAGGCGCCGAGGGTATAGGCCGCCTCCACCAGATCCCGCCGCGCCCCGCCGACGGTCACCGCGATCATCAGTACGATCTGGAAAAACGAGCCGATGAAAATCACCAATATTTTCTGCGTTTCGCCGATGCCGGCCCACAGGATCAACAGGGGAATAAACGCCGAGGCCGGCAGATAGCGGCAAAAGGAGACAAAGGGTTCCACAAAGGCTTCCACCAGTTTGTAGGAGCCCATCATGATGCCCAGGGGCACCGCCAGCACCGCCGCCAGGATAAAGCCCCCCAGCACCCGCATGACCGTCATGCCGATATCCAGGGAAAAATTATATTCCGTGAACAGCAGATAACCTTCATGCACCATGGTGAGCGGGTCGGCCAAAAAGGTCGGCGACACCCAGCCGCCGAAGGTGGCAATGGCCCAAAAGGCGAAAAAAAGCACAAAAAAACCGATACCGAGGAACCAGCGCTGGCCGGAAGAGACCGGCCGCAGCGGCACCAGCAGCGGATTGTGGCGAATCTGCCTGGCCGTCGGCAACGGCGCCGGCTCTTTGGCCGCCAGAGCGGCGACATCCTTATCCACGGACATAACTTACCCCTTTATTGATTAACGTAGCTGGCATCATAGAGGGTGTTGAGATCCGGTTTTTTGCGAATGACTTTCATCTGCAGCAGCAGGTTGGCCGCCTCTTCTTCAAAGCTTTTAATCTCGCCGTTGAAGAAGGCCTTGTTTTGTTCCCGATCCTGCCAGCGCAGGTAGCTGGATTCTTCGGCAAAGGCCTTGCCGGATTCTTTTACCGCCGCGCCCATGATGTCATTGGATTTATCCGGTTCTTTGCGGATCATGTCCAGCGCATCGAAATAGCTTTCCACCAGGGCTTTGGCGGCCTGGGGATTCTTTTTCAGGAAGGCGGGGGTACAGCCCAAGGTATCCATCACCATAGGGTAATCCAGGGTAGTGGCGAGAATTTTTCCTTTGGCCGGGTTCTGCCGCACCGATGAGAGATAAGGTTCGTAGGTCATCGCGGCGTCGTTGCTGCCGGCGATAAAGGATTGGGCCGCCGCGTCAGGGGCCAGGGTGGTTATCTTGACGTCTTTGAGGCTCATGCCGTTTTTATCCAGCATCCAGGCCAAGGTAAAATAGGGCGAGGTGCCGGGAGCGTCGACGCTGATGGTTTTCCCCTTCAGGTCCTTGATGCTGTTGATATTGTTGCGCACCACCAGGCCATCGGCGCCGAATGATTTATCCAACTGGACAATCTGGGTGATGGGTACGCCGTTGGCGTTCCAGGAGATATAGGTTTCCACGGTAGTGCCCGCACATTGAACGTCACCGGAGGCAATAGCCAGGTGCCGGTCTTTTTGCGGGATCATTTTCAACGTGACGTCCAGGCCGTGGCGCTTGAATATTCCCGCTTTATCCGCCAGGGTCAGCGGCGCGAAGCCGGTCCAGCCGGAGACGCCGATGGCCACCGGGGTATCGGCCGCCATGGCCGGGGCGGCACAGATAAGGCCCAGGGCCAGGGCAAGGAGATTGACGCGACCTAAGAACGATTTTCCGGTACCGACACTGTTCATATCCCACTCCTGAGTTGACAGACGGCCAAGATGGCCGGCTAAAAGCCGGGCCATGCGACTGTATCGACTTGTCTATACAAGACCCGGTACTTTAACCAAAGCAAAGCCTATGCCAGAATAGCGCACCGCCATGCCGCCCAACCATCCATGGCCCCCAAAGGTAATGCCGGCCTTCTTGCCCGCCTTCATGGGTGGCTCGATGCCGACGGCCGCCAACGGATTGAACCATAATGACGCGCCGCGCACTGAAATCATGCAGCGTTTTGCCATCTATTGGTGAAGGGGCGGCATGAGATACCGCAAGCCTAGGCCGGTAGCCGTTACAACGCGCTGATATCCGCCCACAGCAGCAGGCTCTCCGGCGCCAGCGGCCGCAGGCGCAGGGGCGACGGCAGATGATGCCACCAACAGCCGTCCCGCGCCGCCAGCGGCTTATCGTCTTTCGCCTGATCATCGTTCCCCTGGCGCCACGTCCCCGCCAGCACATACAGCACCCCGCTGTGAACGGCGGGCAGAATGAATTCATGGTCCATCCGCACCACGCTTGCCCGCCAATCGAGGCGCCGGGTCATGATATTGAAATCCCGGCTGGCCCCGCCCGCCAGCACCGCGGTCACGGACTCTTCGCCGGCGAAGGCATAGGGTTCCCCCGTCCGGGTCAAGGAATGGGCGACGCCATTTGCGCCGTGCAAGACCACGCCGTTCCCTTCCAGCAACGTGATGACGCGGTCAACGCCGGGGAAAGATGAAAATCCGCCGTCCCGATCGATGGTGGCGATACTGGCGCGCCAGGCAAAATCATCCAGGGCCGGCAGCGGCCCGCTGTGGGCGGGCAATAGCTCGTCCACGGGCCAGCTGACGATTTCGCGGGTCTCGCCGCCGCCGTTTCGCCATCGGCTGACCGGCAGGCTATCGAAAGAGAAGCGTACCGGCGGGCTCATAGCGCCTCCCGGCTCAGGTCGCGCAGTACCTCGGCAAAAGCCCGGGCGCTTTCCTGCTCGAGCCGGTGATGCCCGTCGCTTATCAGCTGCTGTCCGCCCACATACACATGCCGGATTTGTCCCGGCCCGCCGGCGAACAGCCAGCGATTGATGAGCGCCGGGTCGGCAGCGGTGCCGATATAGGGATCCTGGTCATCCAGCACCAGCCAGTCGGCGCGATATCCCGGCGCCAACTGGCCTAACGGCTCGCCGCAGGCCTTGGCGCCCCCTTGCAGGGCGCCGAGATAAAGCGTATCTCCCACTGCTTTATGCCGCGCGCCGGCGATGCGGTTACGCCGTTGATCGCGCAAGCGCTGTCCGTACTCCAGCCAGCGAAGCTCTTCCACCACATTCAGGGAGACATGGCTGTCGGAGCCGATGCCCCAGCGTCCGTTCAGAGCGAGATAATCCGTGGCGGGAAAAATGCCGTCCCCCAGATTTGCTTCGGTGGTGGGACACAATCCCGCCGTGGCGCCGCTTTGGGCCAGGGCGGTTAATTCCGCCCTGTCGATATGGGTGGCGTGAATCAGGCACCAGCGATCGTCCACCGGGAAATGCTCCAGCAGCCACTGGATCGGCCGCTGTCCCGACCAGCTCAGGCAGTCGCTAACCTCTTTTTCCTGCTCAGCCACATGGATATGTACCGGTAAATCCTGTCCCGACGCCTGCAACACCTCGGCGATTTGCCGCTCATCCACCGCGCGCAGCGAATGAAAGCACACGCCGAGGTTTTGCCTATCGCGGCCCGCCAGATGTTTTATCAGCGCCTGCTGCTGGCGCAGATAGCCTTCGGTTTGCTGGATAAACCGCCGCTGCCCTTCCTGGGCCGGCTGGGCGCCGAAGCCGCCATAGCTGTAGAGCACCGGCAGCAGGGTCAGGCCGATGCCGCTTTCCGTCGCCGCGCGACTGATATGCAACGCCATTTCCGCCGGGTTTTCATAAGGTTGTCCCTGGGGATCGTGGTGAAGATAATGAAATTCCGCCACCTGGGTATAACCGCCCTTCAGCATTTCGATATAGAGCTGGCGGGCGATGATCCCCACCTGCTCCGGCGTCAGTTGCCGCACCATGCGATACATCACGTCGCGCCAGGTCCAGAAACTGTCCTGGGGATCGCCCGCCACTTCCGTCAATCCGGCCATGGCGCGCTGGAAGGCATGGGAATGCAGGTTAGGCATGGACGGCAGCACGGGGCCGTTAAGCAGGACAGCGTCCGCGGACGGGGCGTCGGCTTCGACGGTTTTTATGATGCCTTGGGGATCGACGGTAAGACGGACGTTTCGGGTCCATCCCTGCGCCAACAGCGCTCGGGAAGCAAAAAAAACGGGCATGGCGGTTTCCGGTTCAGGTTGAAAACAAGGGTTGTTATTGCGGTCATCCAGACGAAATGCTTATCCACTTGTCTATACATATACATACGCTTAATCTAACAGTAAACTGTTTTATTATGTTCCCTGCGAGCCGAGGTTGGAAAGTGGCTGAATTACAGTCCGCAGCACAATTGTCCGCCATAATGAGCGATACCCCCGCGCCGATTTACCAGCGGGTCAAACAAGCCATCATCCAGCAGATTCGCTCCGGCACCTGGACGCCCCATCAGCGCATTCCCTCGGAGAGCGAGCTGGTGGCGGAGCTGAACGTCAGCCGCATGACCATCAACCGGGCCCTGCGGGAGCTCACCAGCGAAGGCTATTTGCTGCGTATGCAGGGTGTCGGCACCTTTGTCGCCGAGCTCAAGCCCCAGACCGCCATGCTGGAAGTGCGCAATATCGCCGATGAAATCGCCGCCCGCGGCCATCGCCACAGCAGCCGGCTGTTGGAGCTCAATGCCCGCCCCGCCACCGGCGAAGAGGCGCTGTCGCTGGGTATCCAGCCCGGCCAGCGGTTGTTCCATTCGATGATTGTGCATTATGAAAATGATATCGCGGTGCAGTTGGAGGACCGTTGCGTCAATCCCCTCACCGCTCCCGATTATCTTCAGCAGGATTTTAACCATATCACGCCCTATTTTTATCTGACGCAAGCCGCCCCGCTCACCGCCGGCGAGCATCGGGTGGAGGCGGTCTGCGCCAGCGCCCTGGAGCGGGAGCTGTTGCAGTTGGCGGACAACGAGCCCTGTCTGCTTATTCATCGCCGCACCTGGTTCGGCAAATTGGTGGTGACGTCGGCCCGCCTGCTCTATCCCGGATCGCGATATCAACTTTTTGGCAGCTTTATTGCTTAACTGAATGGACTGTTTAAGGGGGAACCGGTAATGCCTGCAACGCAAAGATTCGACAGTATCTGGCTGGGCGCCGATGTGGCGACGTTACGCCAGGGCCAGTACGGCATGATAAAAGACGGCGCCGTTGCCGTGGCAAAAGGCCGCATTGCCTGGGTCGGCCCCCGGGCTGACCTGCCCGCGTCCCCCGGCGCGGCGCGGCATGATTTCGGCGGGGGGGTGATTACCCCCGGTTTTATCGATTGCCATACCCATCTGGTGTTCGGCGGTAACCGCAGCCTGGAATTCGAACAGCGGCTCCAGGGCGTCAGCTATGCCGACATCGCCGCCGCCGGCGGCGGGATTCTCTCGACGGTGAACGCCACCCGCGGGGCCGGGGAGGAGGAACTGCTGGCGACGGCGGAAGCCCGGCTGGCCATGCTGATGGCCGACGGCGTGACCTGTATCGAAATCAAATCCGGTTATGGGCTGACCCTGGATGACGAAATAAAAATGCTGCGGGTGGCCCGGCGAATCGGACAAAAATATCCCATTCAGGTTCGTACCACTTTTCTGGCCGCCCACGCGCTGCCGCCGGAATACCGGGGCCGGGCGGATGAGTATATCGATGTGGTGTGCGAACGCTGGATTCCTGAGGTGGCGGCCCTGGGGCTGGCGGACGCGGTGGATGGCTTTTGCGAGCATCTGGCGTTTTCGCCGGCGCAAATCGCCCGGGTGTTTGCCGCCGCCCGCCAGGCGGGATTGCCGGTGAAACTCCATGCCGAGCAGCTATCGTCTCTGGGGGGCAGCGCGCTGGCGGCCCGCTGGCAGGCGCTGTCGGCGGATCATCTGGAGTACGCCACCGAGGATGATGCCCGCGCTATGGCATCATCCGGGACAGTGGCGGTGCTGCTGCCGGGGGCCTGTTATATGTTGCGCGAAACGCAGCTGCCGCCGGTGGCGCTGTTTCGGCGGCACGGCGTACCGATGGCCCTGGCCAGCGATATCAATCCCGGCACCTCCCCCGCCTGCTCGTTGCGTTTGATGATCAATATGGGCTGTACCCTGTTTCGCCTGACGCCGGAAGAAGCCCTGGCGGGCGTGACCCTCAATGCCGCCCGCGCGCTGGGGCTGGGGGATACCCTGGGCTCGCTGGAAACGGGGAAATTGGCTGATTTCGTGCATTGGCCGGTGAAGCATCCGGCGGAACTGGCCTACTGGCTCGGGGGGCAAATGCCGGTAACAGTAGTGTATCGGGGCGAACGTCGCCGATAATAACCTTACTCGATGGTAACGTCTTAATCAGGAGGAGTTGAGGAATGCAAATTCAAGATGCTTTCAGTTATGAACCCGGGACAATACCGTTGCTGGTGAGCATACCCCATGCCGGCACCAAACTGACGCCGGCGGTGGAAGCGGGTCTTAGCGAGGCAGCCCGGCCGCTATCCGATACGGATTGGCATATCCCCCGGCTGTATGATTTCGCCCGCGAGATGGGCGCCCATATTCTGGTGGGGAATTATTCGCGGATGGTTATCGATCTGAACCGGCCGCCGGACGACAAGCCACTTTACGCAACCGCCACCACCGGCCTGTATCCCGATACGCTGTTTGACGGTACCCCGACCTTTGTGGAGGGTAAAGTCCCTTCGGCGCAGGAACGCAAACGTTATCTGGATGAAATCTGGCATCCTTATCATCAGAAAATCAAGGACTGTTTGAGTGAAATCAAGGCGCGCCATGACTATGCGCTGCTTTTTGATGCGCATTCCATTGCTTCGGTGATCCCACGTCTGTTTGACGGCACATTGCCGGATTTGAATCTGGGCACCAATCAGGGTGCGAGCTGCGCCCCGTCCCTGGGAGAAAAATTGAGCGCGTTTTGCCAGGGGCAGCCTTTTAGCTATGTTATCAACGGGCGTTTCAAGGGGGGGTATATCACGCGGGCCTATGGCCAGCCCCATGCTCGGCAGCATGCGGTGCAGTTGGAATTGGCGCAGTGTAATTATATGCAAGAGGAGATCCCTTTTGATTATCTGCCGGAGCGGGCGGAGTCGTTGCAGCCGGTGCTTAAGGCGCTGTTGACCATGATGGTTGCGTGGGGTAAGACGCAAGGATAGCGGTTTGGCCCGTTGCGGCGGGCCGGCCGCTTTCGTCGCTCGTCGGCGCTGGCGCCCTTTAACACGCTCGGTGCACGATCGGCGAACGCGGGCTTACCGCGCTGTGGGGCGCTCGGTCGGGCGGGAAAACCACGCCCGATTCGACCCCATCAGCACGGTTTCCCTTTAACACGTTTTAACACGTTCGTTGCACGATCGGCGATCGCTGGGATAGCCGGCGCTCAGTCTTCCGGGGCGAAGCAGCTTTCCTGTTCAATGCATTGTTCGCAGCTTGGCGAGCGGCAGTTGATTTCCCCTGAGTCGGCCAGGCACAGCTGGCGGTAGAAAAATTTTTTCCACCGCATGTTGCGATGGTTCATTCGCACCAGCTCGGGGAAGCAGTCGGTCATCAATTCCCGCAGCTCCTCTCGCGAGGATAGCCCCAGGTCTTGCCAGAGATGGTTAAAACCCAGGGAGCCGCGGGCGATGAGCTGATTCAACGGCGCGCCGCGGGGTACCATATATTGCTGCAGCCACTCAGCCAGTCCCTGGCGTTCCTGTCGGCGGGAGCGTTGCAGCATGGCGATCAACTCGTCCTGCTGGCGCAGGTTGTGCGGCCGGGGGGCGGGAGCGAGCAGTACCCGCTGCGCCAGTTGGCGGTAAGCGGCGGGGGACAGCCCCATATCCGCAGGGAATCGCGCCCGGCCTTGCAAATGGTTTAGCATTAACCGCCGCAGCCAGATTTCCGCCGGTGCGTGCAGCAGATTATCGGTGGGCCGGTTAACCATCAGGCCGCCCCCATGCGATTTTTTCCGGCCGACGGCACCAGCCGGTGTTGTTGCCACCATAGCGCGATCACTTCGGTGACCGATTGCCAGGCCCCGGAGACGCAAGGCTCGATGCCGGCCTGTTCCAGACGCTGCCAGGGGCTTAAGCCGATGCGGGCGCAAAAAACCGCCGAGACATCCGCCAGCAGCGCCACCACCGCGTCAAGCCGCTGTTCATGCCGGTTGACTTCATCATCGCATTCGGACTTATCGGTGCAAAAAGGCGGGGTGAACCGCTCTCCGATGAGTGTTACGCCGGCCGCGGACGCGCTGTAAATCTGGAACCGCTGTACGTGGCCGAAATGTTCGTCAATCAGCACCCCTTCCCGCGTGGCCACAGCCACCAGGCAGGCGTCCGCGGACTCGGATTCTCCGGCGGTGGCGATGCCGGCCTGGATTTGCGCGCGCCGGTACATGACCGGGAGATAGGGTTCGGCGGTTTGGGGTATCGCCGACAGGGGAAAACTCTGGCTGCGATCTTCACCCAGCATACCGATGGCATCCGCCCGGCACTGGTGGCAATGGGCCATTTGCGGCATGGACATTCCGCAGTTGGCGCGTACCTCGGCGACTTCCCGCGCGCTCGGTTCCCGCTGTCCTTGCAAACCGAAGACGGTGCCATGCTCCGGCCGGGAGATAAGGGGCATGACATTGTGCAACATGGCGCCCCATTCCCGCGCTTTCTCGCTAACCGCCGGCAAGTGGCGATCGTTGATATCCGGAATCAGCACCGAATTGATTTTTACCATGATGCCCCGGGCGGTCAGTTTACGTATCCCCTCTTCCTGACGCGCCAGCAGCAGCGCCGCCGCTTCCAGTCCTTCCAGGCGCTCGCCGTCGAACCACAGCCAGGGGTATATTTGCGCCGCGATGTCCGCGTCCAGTGCGTTGACCGTGACGGTCACATGATCCACCCCGACATCCGCCAGCCGGTCCACCACCTCCGGCAGAGCGAGGCCATTGGTGGACAGGCAGAGTTTTATATCCGGCAGAGCCGAGCGCAGCCCTTCCAGGGTGTTGAATGTGCGGGCGATATTGGCCAGCGGATCCCCCGGGCCGGCGATGCCGATAACCGCCAGCTGCGGCAGTGCGGCGGCCACATGGCGGGCTTTGGCAATCGCCTGTGCGGGGGACAGGACTTCCGATACCACCCCCGGCCGGGATTCATTGCTGCAATCGTATTTACGGTTGCAGTAGTGGCATTGCAGATTACAGGCCGGGGCCACCGCCAGATGCATGCGCGCGTAGCGATGATGGGCGGAACGGGAGTAACAGGGGTGCTGCGCTATTTTATCCGCCTGGAGCGGGGTTAATTCCGCTCCGCCGGAAGCGCCGCAGCCCGGATTAGTTGAGGAGTGACAGGATGCCATGTAAACCGCCTTATGCATTACGACATATGGCTGTCATGGTGCAAATGCCATGCCTGGAAATTCTGGCGTTTAATAGCTTATATTTCTTATAGTTGGATCATGCTGCCCGTTGGAGGCCCTGTGTTGTACAACCCGCTTTGCCGACATTGTCTTGAATACGACAAAACCATTCGGCCCCGTATGTCTCGCTCATTCTGCGATTAAACGTCAGCCCGTTGCCATGCCAAGGAGAACGCGTCCCCTGTTAAACATGCAATGTCGCCCCGGCCCGCGGTTAGTCGTCAGAGCCGTTGCGACGGTAGAGAATAAAGCCGTTGCCGTCGGCCGGGCGGTGCCCGCGCCAGATTTCATGCCAGTCAGCGGGGAGCTTTTTACCTGGATTTTTCAATGAATCCTGTACCAGCCGCAGGTTGCAGCGCAACGAGGCCCCGTTCAATGTGACACCGTCACCTTCACCGGACCAGCCGGCGTAGATCCGCGTCCCGGCCCGTCCGGTGACGTAATGCAACAGCCCCAGTTCCGATTCGCCGAGTCCGTCGGTGGCCAGACAATGCTCCTGGCTAACCAGGGGGGTTAGGGAGTGAAAGGTGTCGCGATAGCTGCGTGCCGCATCAAACCACGGCATCAGCAGTAAAAACGCGGTTCCCCACAGCATTGCCAGCCCGGCGGACCAGGACATCAGCACCCGGTTCCCGTTGCCGGCGCGGATAACCCGCCACCACAGAACAATCAATCCCGCCGCCGCCCCCTGCATCAACCAGGAAGTCTGCAGCGTGAAGGACATGGGAAACACCCCGATTACCCTTGGCCACAGCAGCCGCAGGAGGCGGGGTTCGCCATACCGGCTCAGCTGGAACCAGGTAATAAGGATAAGCGCCAACAGCGCCGCGCAGAGGGCATTGATGACTCCGCGCATTATCCTGAGATGCCGGTCTGTCCCGTTCCGCTTGGGGTTTTGCGCCTTTGGTGCCCGCAGCGCCCCGTATCTCTGTATATCCGCGTTACGCGCCTCGGATTTCTGCGCTTTAGGTCCCTGCCGGCCGTGCCGGTTCAGTATGGGCAGCGCCGCCAGCGCCATGGCGGGATACAAGGGCAGCAGGTAGATATCCCGCATGGAGGCCGAGGACAGCAAGGTGACCAGCCCTACCGCCAGAAAGATCGTTACCGAGCCATAAGCCGGGCGGCGGCGCAACAGGCGGTACAACCGCCGCCGGCAGCGGCCGGCCTTCCCGCGGACCGCGGCTGCCGCCAGACCGGCCAGCAGCAAAAATGACAGCGGCGCTCCGCCCGCCATCAGCGACAGCAGGCGGTTGGACAGAGGATTATGGTGGCCCCCCAATTCGGTAAAACCGGCGAATCGGCCGACATTATTTACCCAGAACCACTGCATAAACAGCTCCGGCTCCCGCAGATACAGCGCCAGCGGCCAAGGCACCGCGAATGGCAGCGCCGCCAGCAGGGCGGCCAGGGAGAACCCCACCCCGCCGCGGCGACGGAAAGCCGGCAATACCGCCAGGCAGCACAGCAGGGACAGGCCCGCGATACCCGCCACCAACAATCCCTTGGACAGAAAAGCGATACCCGTGCCGGCGCCAAACAGGATCCCCGGCAGCAGCGGCGCTGATTGGATTTCTCTTGGCGCGGCGCGAGGGGCGGTGCCGGCCGCCAATGCCGCCAGCGCCAGGGTGGCACCGGCCATCTGGCCCAGGTCAGCGGTAAATTTATGCACATGCTCCGCCAAACCGAGCGTGCCCACCAGCAAGGCCAGCGCGTTCAATCGCCATGTCGCCGGCGTCGGCGGCGCCGAGACCCGGTATTGCCGCTCCTGCGCCAGTTCCCGATGCAGATGCGCGGCCGCCCATAAGAGCGAACCCACCGTCACCGCGATACACAGCACCACCGCCAGGCGGGACGATTCGTATGCCGCCGCAGCCGGCAACGCCTTGGCGAACAGCGCCCCGAGCCAAAACATCAGCGGCGGCTTTTCCAAAAAAGGATCGCCGGCCACATAAGGCACCAGCCATTCGCCCTGCAGGATGATATTCCAGACGATGCTGAACGAATAAGGTTCGTCCGCCTTCCAGGGAAACCGGCCGAATATGCCGATAAGAAAATAGGCGGCAAACAGCAGATAGGCGGCCATGGAAGTAAACAAACCTTCGCCGGGCTGGTGGGTGGTAGAATCATAACGGTTCAGCTTATTTTTCGGCAGCAGTAATCTATTGAATGCATATTTCAACTTATTAGTGACCTGGTTCAATTTTATTAGCCTATACCCGTCATGCTTCACGTTGCAGGAAGGCGGCAACTCGAATTATTTAGGGTGTCACCTTATTTAATTATAAAAAATAGACCTGGCCCTTTATCTTCCGGGGTGTCTGGAGAAATTTTTATTTAAAGAAGAATAACAGCATTTATCGCCGTTAGACACTTTTGACCGGGTATTTTTAAAAAAATAACCGAATAAAAAATACAATTAATATAAATTAATCTTAACTTAATTAATATAATTTTGCAGGATATAAGATAATATATTCACACTTTATTTTATCCGTATCGAGCTATGCCGGCGAATAGCAAACCTGGCGGGACGGAATAAACCACAGAACGCAATACGTGTAAAATAGCATTTTCCCCGCTCCCGGCCCAAACCGAAAGCGGGAAAACGCTTTTTATCTACAATCGATGCATATTGATATTGAGGATTTGGATGCGGTAGGCGACCTGACGCGGCGTCATGCCCAGCAGGCGGGCGGCCTTGGCCTGCACCCAGCCGGATTTTTCCAGTGCGGCGATAAGCCGTTGCCGGTCGTCCATATCGCCGTCCCCCTGGGACTGCGAATGGGGCGAAGACTGAGACAGGCCGTGGAGCGCCGCCGGTGGGGACATGGCGGCGGATTCACTGTGGTTGAATAAAATGATATCGCGGTCGATCAGGCCCTCCTCCGACATCACCGACGCCCGTTCCAGACAGTTCTCCAGCTCACGCACGTTGCCGGGCCAGCTGTAGCTCATCAGCAGACGCAGCGCGCCGTCGCTGATTCGCAGCTCAC
Source organism: Sodalis sp. RH15 (assembly GCF_047324255.1). Lineage (NCBI taxonomy): Bacteria > Pseudomonadati > Pseudomonadota > Gammaproteobacteria > Enterobacterales > Bruguierivoracaceae > Sodalis > Sodalis sp. RH15. The sequence continues at coordinate 3,141,202 of NZ_CP178738.1, read as the reverse complement.
GTCCCTGCTTGGCCGCGAGTTTGGCGATCAGGAATTGCGCCAGTTCGACGATATCCTCCTGCCGTTCCCGCAGCGGCGGCAGGCTGATGGGCATCACGTTCAGGCGATAATAGAGATCCTCGCGAAAATGACCGGCGCGCACCTCCTCTTCCAGGTTGCGGTTGGTGGCGGCGATAATCCGCACGTTGACTTTAAGGGTGGTATCGCCGCCGACGCGTTCCATCTCCCCCTCTTGCAGAATGCGCAGCAATTTCGCCTGAAAAGAAGCGCTGCTTTCACCGATTTCATCGAGAAACAGCGTGCCGCCGTCGGCCAGTTCAAAACGTCCTTTACGCTGGCGCACCGCACCGGTAAACGCGCCTTTCTCGTGGCCGAACAATTCGCTTTCCAACAGGGTATCCGGCAGCGCCGCGCAGTTGAATTTCACGAACGGCTCAAGGGTACGCGGCGAGTTATAATGGATCGCGTTGGCGATGAGCTCTTTACCGGTGCCGCTCTCGCCGCGCACCAATACCGTGGTATCCCATTTCGCCACCTGACGGATGACATCGAAAATTTGCCGCATGGACTGGCTTTTACCCACCATATTGTCAAAGCCGTACTGATGCTTGACCTTACGGCGCAGGGTATCCCGTTCCTGGCGCAGGGCTTCGGTTTCGATACTCATGTGCCCCACCATCCGGACGGTTTGGCAAATCAGATTGGCCACCATTTCCAGAAACCGGGTGCTGGCCGGCAGCCTGTCTTCGTGTAGCTCCATCGGCTGCGCCGCCAACACCCCGAGGGGGATGCCGTCGGGACCGGGAATCGGCACACAGATAAACGGCAGGTTGTAATCATAAAGATTAAGCCGGTCGAGAAAGCGCGGATCGTCCGAAACCCGTGGCAAAACCAGCGAACGCTGCTGGCTCATGACCGTTCCCAGAATGCCCTCGCCGATACGGTAGCGCACATTTTTGAATCCCTTCACCACTTCACTATCGGCGCCGTAGATCGCTTCGATAAATAAAGCGCTGCGGGTTTTGTCAAACAGGCAGACCATGCCGTACTGCATAAAGGCGTGTTCATACAAAGCCTGGATCATCGACTGGAGCGTTTGCCCCATATCCAATGAACGGCTCAAGGCCACGCTGATTTTATGTAGCGCGGTAAACTGCTGAGAAAGATCAAAACGCCGCGAAACGTGCTCGGAGGTGGGGAGATGATTCATTAGGATTCTCCTGCTATGACCGGATGCCTGAACAACTTGGCAGGCAAAGGCAGACGAAGGGTCAAATGCGTACCGCCCTCCGCCTGGGTATGGATATCAATCATGCCCTGATGATTACCGATCAGGGTTTGTATCAACCGCAGCTCCATGCCGTGCCCCGGCGTGGTGAAGGTTTGCGGCTGGGCCGCGGTCTGCACCGGATGCATCGACAGGTTATCCTGCAGGGTGAAAAAGAACGCATTGTCCTGGGCGTAAGCGCTGATGGCAATATTAAGCGGCGTGGAGGGATGCTCTCCCGCCAGTGTCAGGCAGCGGTCCAGCCACAGGCTCAGGGATGCCAGCACCTGGTGGCGCTGTCCCCAGCCCAGCAGGATTTCCGGACGGCAATGCCAGCTAAGCTTGCCCAGCCCGCGGATGCGCGGCTGATAAAGATCCGACAGATCCTGCAAAACGTCCCCCACCGACCAGAAATCATGCTCTTCCTGTTCCAGCGACGGACGGCAAGCCTGCAGCCGGGCCAGCGCCTGTTGTCCCTCCTGCCAGGCTGCATCGAGTCCGGGATGCGTATCGCCATTGGGATTTAAACGCCGGGCGGCGGCCAGCATATTCAGCGGACCGCTTAGCTGGACCATGGCCGCATCCAGCGATTCGCGGATCGCCGCCAGCAGTTTCCCGGACGCCAGGCGGTGTTTAAGCTGCTCCAGACGCTGCTGCGCGCGCTGTCGCTGTCGCTCGCTGTCATCGATAAGGGTTATCAGGGTACGGGGCGGCGCGACATTGGTAAAAAAGCGGCTGACTTCTTCGTTCACTTCCGACAGCGGCCAGATGCTCATGCCGAACGTGCGGGTGACGCCGCAATGATTCAGCGAAACGCGCTCCCCCTCCGCCAACTGCGTTTTATTGGCGGGATAGCCGAGCTCCGCCAGCAGCTCCCCGCCGCCGCAATCTGCGCACAGGGTTTTATAGGCCAGATTATCCATCACGATGTTGTCATGCTCATCCAGCACGATAACCGGCGCCGGCACATTGTTCAGCACCGCCGCGATAAGGGTCATCTGATTGCGCAAACGCTGCATCAGGGCATAGCTGTCGCTGATATCTTTGTGCATGCCGAGGTAATGCTCGATCTGGCCGTCCGGACTGAAGATGGGGGAGATGCTGACCTCAGCCAGATAAAGACTGCCGTCCTTGCGTTTATTGATCAGTTGCCCGACCCAGGACAGGCCCTGGGTGATGGAATTCCACATTTCCCTATAGTTTCTTTTCGGCGTCTGGCGGCTGGCCAGCAGGTTATGATTTATCCCGGTCAGCTCTGCTTCGCTGTAACCGGTCAACTGACGGAAAGCCAGGTTGGTGTAGACAATGTTCGCCTGGGGGTCGGTAATAGAGATAGCCACCGATGATTGCTCCACCGCCGTATAAAACAAACCCGGACGCAGTGCCGACAACGTCGGTGCGTGGGCGGTTTTTTCCAGCAGCGATGTCTCATCAAATAAAGGTAGACGCATAAAAACTCCTGCCTGATCTGGCTCAAAAACGTACTGTGCGTTTCACGACAATTTGTCAGGTATCGCGACAGGATGACATGAAGCACAATTAACAATGTAAATTGTGCAAGTTTGATACCTACCGACAAAAAACCGCGACAAACATTGATCTGAACACAGGTTTTTAGCCCAAAAACCGCCTTTCGCACCCGTCCCGCGCGTCTTATGCCCCCGGCCTGCGCCCGCCGCGCGCCAGCGTGAAGCACGTTCCTGCACTATCATTGAACATTTTTTGCTCTATGCGATATGGCACAGCTTTCGCAATACTCTCCCGGAAAGACGTCAAAGGCTGTCGGGGAAGGTATGAAAGAAATTTTGCTGATTGTTTTGGCCAATGGCCTGGTGAATAACATCGTTCTGTCGCGCTTTCTTGGCCTGTGCTCATTTATGGGCGTGACCAATAAAGTGGATTCGGCGCTGGGGATGTCCATGGCAACCACCTTTGTCATCACCCTGTCCGCCGGCCTGGGCTGGATGATTTATCACTGGATCCTGGTGCCGCTGGGTATGGAATATCTGCGCCTGCTCTCGCTGATTATGGTGATAGCGTCTCTGGTGCAGCTATTGGAGCTGTTTCTGGCCAAACAGAGTCCGGCCCTGTACCGCACCCTGGGAATTTTCCTGCCGCTTATCACCACCAACTGCGCGGTGCTCGGCGTGGCGCTGCTGGTATTGGACGACAATCTGAGCTTTTTGCACAGCGTGGTGTTCGGCTTCAGTTCCTCCCTGGGTTACTCCCTGGTAATGGTGATTTTTTCCGGTCTGCGGGAGCGGCAAAGCAACGCCTCCTCGCCGCTGCTGTTTCGCGGCGCGCCGATAAATTTTATCACCGCGGGCATCCTGGCGCTGGCCTTTACCGGTTTCGCCGGGCTGGCGGGATAAGGAGATAATGATGAATGGGATATTACCGGTTCTGGCGGTTCCCGCCATTGGCATGGTCATCGGTTATTTGCTGGGTTTCGCCGCCCTCTATTTCAAGGTGGATAAAGACCCGCGCATCGAATCGGTAGCGGCGCTGCTGCCCAACGGCCAGTGCGGACAGTGCGGATTCCCCGGCTGCGTACAGGCGGCGGCGGCCATGGTGCGCGGCGAGGCGCCGGTGAGCGCCTGCACGCCAGGGGGCGCGGCCCTGGCGAAACGCATCGCCGTTTTGCTGGATGTGCCTGTGGATGGCGGCGATGACGACGGGCCGATGGTGGCCCTTATCAGCGCCGAGATGTGCGACGGCTGCGGCCGTTGCCAGAAGAAGTGTAATTTCGATGCCATTATCGGCGCCCCCCGCCAGCGGCACGGTATTTTAGCCGAGGATTGCACCGGCTGCGCCGCCTGCCTCAGCGTTTGTCCGCAACAAGCGATACAGCTGCGGGCCGATCCCCTGCTGACGCCTACGGCGACCAAACCCCGCCTTCCTATCCGCGAGGCTTCGTATGTTTAACGCCAGAATGAAACCCCATGGCGGTATTCGTCCTTACAGCCATAAATCCTTGACCCGCGAAATCGCCATTCGTCCGCTGGCGACGCCGCGCCGACTGATTATTCCCTTACGCCAGCATACCGGCCCCGCCGCGGTGCCCATCGTGGCTGAGGGGGAGAGCGTAGCCGCCGGACAATTGATAGCCGAAGCGCGCGAGCGTATGTCGGCGCCGGTTCACAGCGCCCTGTCCGGCGTCGTGACCTCGGTGACCACCGGCGATCAGGGCTGTATCACCATCAAGGTCTCCGACCAGCAATCGCCGGCACCCCGGTTAACCGCCGCCGAGGGACTCAGCGAAACACAAACCATGCTGTCGCTTATTGAACAGGCGGGCATTGTCGGCATGGGCGGCGCCATGTTCCCCGCCGCCGATAAAATCAGGATGAGCCTGCGTTATCCCATTGAAACCCTCATCGTTAACGGCGGAGAGTGCGAGCCCTATCTCACCACCGACGACCGGCTGATGCGCGAGCAGGCGGAGTTTATCATCGGCGGTATCCGCTATCTGCAGACCATTACCCAGGCCAGGCAGGTCTATATCGGCATCGAAGATAACAAAACCGAAGCCATCGCCCGGCTTGACGAGCTCTGCCGGCAGGAAGATCACATCGAGGTGGTGATACTGCCCTCCCTCTATCCCATCGGCTCGGCCAAACAGATGATTGAGGCGGTGACCGGCCGGCAAATCCCGCAAAATCGCCGCTCCACGGAAATGGGCGTTCTGGTGCAAAACGTCGGCACCTGTATCGCGATTTTCCATGCCATACGCTTCGGCAAGCCGGTGACCCACCGGGTGATTACCGTCAGCGGCCGGGCCATTGAGCAGCCGGGCAATCTCCTGGTGCCCATCGGCACGCCGATCAAGGAAATTATCGGCCAATGCGGCGGTCTGAAAACCCAGCCGGCCCGCATGGTGCTGGGTGGACCGATGATGGGCCGCGCCGTGGACGACCTGGATGTTCCCATCAATAAAGGCACCAGCGGGCTGCTGCTGCTGACCGGGGACGAACTACCGCAAACCAAGCCCAGCGCCTGCCTGCGCTGCGGCCGTTGTCTGGATGCCTGTCCCATGAGCCTCGCACCCCTGTCTCTCTTCGCGGAACTGAAAAACGACGGTTTCGCCAAGGCGCAACAGCAGGGATTGAATGCCTGCCTGCTGTGCGGATCCTGTGCCTACGTCTGTCCGGCGGCGCTGCCCTTGACCCAGTTCTTTGACTGGGGACAGCAGCAGCTGCGGCTGTTGAAACGCCAAGAAGACAAAATGGAACGTACCCGGCAAAACAGCGCCAACCGGCAGGCGCGGCTGGCAAAAGAAGCGGCCGCGAAAGCGGCGGCGCTGGCCGCCAAACCGGCACGGCGCTCCCGCCGGGCCGCCACGACACCAGAGGATCCCTCATGCTGACCGCTCCGCACGCCCATCAGGGTCTCAGCGTCGATACGCTGATGTACCGGGTGAATCTCTCCCTGTTGCCGGCAGTGATACTGGCGTTTTTGCAGTATGGTCCACAGTCGGTGCTGTTGATTTTTTGCTGCCTGCTGACGGCGCTTGTTTGTGAAGCCCTGTGCCTGAAGCTCAATCCCAACGCCCAGGGCCATACGCTGGACGGCGCGGCGATATTAACCGCCCTGATCCTGGCCCTGAGCCTGCCGCCCCATGCTCCTTTATGGCTGGGCGCCCTGGGCAGCTTCATCGCCATTGCGTTCGGCAAACATATCTATGGCGGACTGGGACAGAACCTGTTTAATCCGGCGATGCTGGCCCGGGTGGTGTTATTGATTGCCTTTCCGGTGGAAATGACCCGCTGGGTAGATCCCGCCGCCTTTTACGACGGCGCCTTTTACCGCCTGGGGGTGGACGGCGTCACCGGCGCCACCCTGTTGGGCGGCTTCAAGGAGAGCGGCCGTCAGCACCTCGACCTCTTGGCCAACCTGCTGGGCAACCGCAACGGCAGCCTGGGGGAAAGCTCATTTTTGCTGCTGCTGGCCGGCGGCCTGTGGCTGATGTGGCAGCGGGTGTTCAGCTGGCACATTCCGGTGGCGACGCTGCTCGGCTGCCTGGTGCCCGGCACCCTGCATTGGCTTATCTCCCCCGCCGGCATCGTCCCGCCATTGGCCCAGCTCACCAGCGGCGGACTGATACTGGGGGCGTTCTATATCCTCACCGATCCGGTTACCGGCCCCGGCAGCGTGCGCGGCCGGCTGATTTTCGGCGCGCTGGCGGGCTTTATTACCTATTGCATCCGCGCCTTCGGCAATTTCCCTGAGGGGATGGCCTTCGCCGTGCTGCTGGTGAACGCGGTGACCCCGCTGATTGACAACTATACCCAGCCAAAAGCCTACGGCCACGTGAGCGGCAAGGAGAAATCATTATGAATGCCGCCGCCATGGTAAGCCGCGGGTTAACGTTATTGCTACCGAAACGGGAAAGTCCCCTTACCCAGGCCTTTTTACTGGGTGCGTTTACCCTGATTGTCTGTTTGCTGGTGGCCGGCTGCTGGTGGCTGACCCACGGGCAGATTATCCAGCGTGAAAAAGAGGACACCCAGAGCATGCTGTCGCAAGTCTTCCCCGCCGCCGGCTACGACAATGCGCTGGCGGATGCGGAACAGTCCCTGATTATGGGCGGCCAATCGGTTCATTTTTACCGCGCCAGCCTGCAAGGCCGGCCCAGCGGAATCATTCTCACCAGCGTCACCCAGGGCTATGGCGGGCCGATAGAGCTGCTTACCGGCATCGCCGCCGACGGGACCATCACCGGCGTGCGGGTCATCAGCCATAAAGAGACACCGGGGCTGGGGGATGCCATCGAACTGGGCCGCAGCCCGTGGATTTTAAGCTTTAACGGCAAATCCCTGGCCAATCTCACCGAACAGCAATGGCATGTGAAAAAAGACGGCGGTCAGTTCGATGCCTTCACCGGCGCCACCATTACGCCAAGGGCGGTGGTCAAAGGGGTGCATGAGAATCTGCTGCAATATCGCCAGTACCGGGCGCAATTTCTGGGTAAACAGGAGCCGGGGCAATGAGTGAAAAAGCCATGAGTGAAAAGAACCTGAGTGACATGAGTGATGAAAACGGCCGGCCGCCGTCGCCGGACATAAGCGTAAGCACTGAGCCGCTATTGCGGGACATTATGCTCAGCGGCGTTTTTACCAATAACGTCACCTTCGTGCAGATTCTCGGCCTGTGTCCGCTGATGGCCATCACCACCACCGCCACCAACGGACTGGGGTTGGGACTGATGACCGCCATGGTGCTGGCCTGTTCGAATTTTATCGTGTCGGCGCTGCGCAAAATCACCCCCAGCCAGATTCGCATTCCGGTCTATATCTCCATCATCGCCTCGCTGGTGACGATTCTTGATTTGACCATGAACGCCTGGATGCACGATCTGCATAAGGTCATGGGGCTGTTTATTCCCCTTATCGTCGCCAACTGCGCCCTGCTGGGTCGGGCCGAGGCCTTTGCCGCCCACAACAAGGCTATTCCGGCGGCGCTGGACGGGCTCTCCACCGGTCTAGGCTTTACCCTGGGCCTCACCAGCGTCGGCGCGGTGCGGGAAATTATCGGCAGCGGGACGTTATTCAGCGGCGCGTCTCTGTTGCTGGGCAGTCATTTCCGCTTTCTCGAAATGCACCTGCTGCCTGGGTATCGCGGCTTTTTATTGATGCTGCTGCCGCCGGGGGGATTTGTGGTGATGGGCATGCTGCTCAGCGGCATCAGGCTGGTGAAACGTTTGACCCTGCGCGCCAGCGCGGTTGAGCTGGCCCGTGAAAGCGCCGGGGGATGTCATTGATGAAATTCTCCGTAGCCCATGTTAACGGCGACCAGGGCCGCTGCATCCAGATGAAGCTGGACGGGCCGGTAACGGTGCGGGAAGCCATTCTGGCCTCGCCGCTGCCGCAACTGTTTCCTTACCTGGACCTCGATAGCCACCGTACCGGAATATACGGCCGTTTATGTTCGCCCGATACGCCGGTAAACGAAGGGGATCGGGTGGAAATTTATCTGCCGGCCGCCAGGAAAGACAGCGAGGACGACGACGATGGGGATTAACGCCGTCTGAGCCCGCCAAACGTAATTTGAAATTATACCCGATAGATATCGAGTTGCGGCTCGAAAGATGATGGGTATTACCCTGTAGCGATTAGCGAACTTTATGGAGCGTATCATGGCTAAAATCGGCATTTTTTTCGGCACCGACACCGGTAAAACCCGCAAGATCGCCAAGCTGATTCACCAGCATTTTGAAGGCGAGGCGGCGGAACCGGTTAATATCAACCGGGCGACAATTGATGACTTGCTGGCCTATGAGATACTTATACTGGGGACGCCCACCTTGGGCGAAGGGCAACTGCCCGGTCTGGAGGCGGAGTGCCAGAGCGAGTCCTGGGCGGAGTTCGCCGATACCCTGGCGCAGGCGGATTTAAGCGGCAAAACCGTGGCGCTGTTCGGTCTGGGGGATCAGGAGGCGTATCCGGATAATTTCGTCAGCGCCATGGGCGAGCTGTACGATATCGTGGCGGATGCCGGCGCGACGGTTATCGGTGAATGGCCCCGTGACGGCTATGTTTTTACCGCCTCCGCCGCGCTGGAGGATGATGTGTTTGTCGGGCTGGCGTTGGATCAGGACAATCAGTCGGATCTGAGCGCCGGGCGGGTGGAAAGCTGGGTTAAGCAGCTTAAAAGCGCTATAAATTAGGGCGTTGCCCGGGCCGGCGGGCCTGGGCTGCTGTGGGTGATCTCCCTTTAACAGGTTCGTTGCACGCTTGGTGATCGCGTGCCTACCGCGCTGTGGCGCACATTCCCGTAAATTCATGACATAATTCCATTAGCGTTTATTTTTCGCTTTCATTTTCGTTAATGATATATTGTCATTGAACAACGACATAAATATAAACGTTATTTAAATTATCCCGGCCTGATGATTAATAGCTTAACCCGTTATCGAAACATCTATAAATAATACATTTAATCTACCTATTCCCGTCTTAAAAAGTAATTTTATTGTATTTGCCGATTCGGTTGTGTAACATCGATTTTGTTAATTTAATTTAAAATCGAGGTGCGGGTTGATTCCGACACAAGGATGTGTCCAGTGGCTGGTGCGGCCTATTGGATTTCAGGCACTCATCAGACGTTGTCCGAGATGTGCCCTAAAACGTCATTTTTTCCCCGGTGGTACGTTTCGCGTGAATGCGCAAAAGAAAATCCTGGATATATGGAGTATTTATAAATGCGAAATATGTGAATATACATGGAATATTGATATTGTTTCCAGGGTAAATATTAGCAAAATAGATCAAGCATTATATGAACGTTTCCTGTCTAACGATCAAGAGGAGATATGCCGCCGGGCATTTGATTACAACGCCTTGCTGCGTGCAAACAATGTCCTGGGACCGCCACCGGATTTTGATGTGGACGGCGATGATCTCACCGCTTTTGCCGGCACGCCGCAGCTCAGCGTCGATATAAAGCTCCAGTACCCTATCCCGGTACGTTTGGTGACTATTTTAGCGAAAAAGCTCAATCTTTCCCGCAGCCACATCGTTAACCTGATGGAGGCCGGCATGATAACGGGCGTCTCCGGGCGGGACCTTAACCGCAAAGCCAGGCCCGTTCAGATGATTGCCCTGGATGTGGGTGGGGTGATGGCCGCCGGGGGACCCCGCTGTTTGCCGGAACCGGGAGGTAGCCGTGATGCTCCATGACCCCCCCGATCCCGCGAAGCTTAATCTCATCTGCTTGCCGTATGCCGGCGCAAGCGCGGATTTTTATCGACGATGGCAAACCGCTTTACCCGGCGTCAAGCTGCATCCGGTGCGGCTGCCGGGACGAGGCAGAGACATAGGCCTCCCGCCGATTGACGATATGGAGAGATTAACCGACCTTATCCTGTCTCAGCTGAGCGGTCTGTTTCATACCCGCTTTGCTCTGCTCGGCACCAGTATGGGCGGTTGGATTGCCTTTCGGCTGGCCCAGAAACTGTGCCTCGCCTCCGGACGGCATCCGGCATCATTATTTGTCTGTTCAGCGGCCTGTCCGGCGGACCGCGCCCTTATCCCGCGCCTCGCGGGCTTGAGCGATGCGCAAACCCTGGCGGTCATGGCTACGTTTAACCCAGCGTCACGGAATATATTACAACACCCGGAACTGGCGTCGCTGTTTTTGCCGATCCTCCGGGCAGATTTCGAATTATGCCTGAACTGGATGCCGGACGAGTCATACAAACTGCCTATTCCTATTTATGGTTTTCGCGGTCAACGGGATAATATCGCCCTGGAAGCCTCTATGCAGCAATGGCAAACGTTGACGACCGGCATTTTTCGTCTGGCCACCGTGCCGGGAGACCATTTTTTTATTGAAAATCCCGACCCCGGTTTTTTCAACCATCTCCTTGAGCTTATTTCATTTGGCAAGGGTGATACGCACCCTCGCCGTGAGTAAAAAACACATTCGCGCAAATACATTTTTTAAACGCTAAGGTCTCATTCGCTATTGAATTAAATTTTTTCATCACCTAAGGAGCGAATAAAACATGGAGCAGTCAACAACGAGATCCCTGTTGAATCTACGCTTGAGTAATCCTGTGATCGTGGGCTCAGGCCTGCTGACGGATCGTGTAAAGCTTATTCGGCAGTTTGCCGACATCGGCGCCGGGGCGGTTGTCACCAAAACCCTTTACCCTTCTCACATCGATAGTCAAGATGAGAATATTTATCCTCTGGAGTCCGGCATGCTGAATAATACCACCTATTCAAAACGCCCTATTCAGCAATGGCTGCTCATGCTGAAGTTATTTGCCGAGGAACAATTACCCATTATCGTTTCAGTACATGCCAATACCCCGGAGGGGCTGGCGGCGATGGCCGGACAAATCGCCACGGTTACCGATGCCCCGTTGGAACTGGGTATCTCCTGTCCCCATGATCTTACCGCCGGCGAAGACACACCCGATCGGGTTTACCGATATACAGATGCTGTCCGCCGCCACACCGATGCGCCCTTTTCGGTAAAACTTGCGCTCGGGGATGAGTTGGTGAATCGGGTAGAGGCCGCCGTGTCCGGCGGCGCACAGGCCCTTACCCTGAGCGATACCATTTCTGGCCTGGCCTTTGATCCCGTCACCGAGCTGCCGGCCTTGGGCGGTCCCTGCGGTTATTCCGGAGCCGGCATCAAACCGTTGGTCTTGGCGGCGATATACCATCTGCGAAAAAAGGGGATCACATTACCTATTATCGGCTCCGGCGGCGTACAAAGCGGCCGCGATGTGCGGGATTATCTGCTCGCGGGCGCCGATGCCGTCCAGGTTTATACCGCGTTGCATTATAAATGCGGCAAGACGCTGAAACGCATCATTGATGAATATCAGGGGATTGCCGGCATCATGCCGGCGGCCCCTGGTCAAAAGAAGGAAATTTGATATGGAATCCTTGGCGGCAAAAGCGTTGGCGGAACTGACCAGCGCAGAAATCGAACGGGCGGTGGTGGGTAAGACCCTGATCTGGCCTATCGGCGGAATTGAACAACACGGTCCTCATTTGCCCTTAAATGTCGATAGCCTCATTCCCAAGGCGTTATCCCACCGCCTGGCAGCAATAATTGATGGGTTTTATCTGCCGGTACAGCCCCTCTCCGTGCGTTCATTGCCGCAAAGCGGCGGCGGTCTGATCTTTCCCGGCACGATATATATCGACGGCGGCACGTTTACCCGTTACCTGCAATGCACCCTAGCCAGCCTGTGCCGTCTGCCGTTCAAGCAGTTGGTGATTATCAACGGGCATTACGAAAACGAAGCGTTTATTTTCGAGGCGATAGACGAACTCAGCGGGAACGGCGCCTTTGGCGAAAGAGCGGTAACCGCATTCAGTTGGTGGAGTTTGGTGCCCGATGCCTGGATAGCGGCCAACCTGCCTGACTTCCCCGGCTGGCACGCCGAACATGCCGGTATCACCGAAACCAGTTTGATGCTGCATTTGCATCCCGACCTGGTCAGGTCGGAACGACCGGATCACCCGTCGCCCCCCATGGCGGGAATTTATCGGCTGCCGCTTGATGGCGACTCGGCGTCCACACGGGGCGTATTGTCGCGGACCTCCGGTTCATCGGCGACGTTGGGCAAGCAGCTTTTTGATCTGGTGACGGAGCAAATGATTGCCCTGGTTGAACGCCGTCAAAACGATAAATAACGCGCTTAGGGCCATGGCGACAATTTCTGTCCCTTAAGCCATTGCTCCTATGGAAGCCTTTTCGCCTTCCGCTCAATGGCTTTCGGCATCATAGGGGCTTTGCGCCACAAGCGGGCGGCGGGTCGACCGGACGCGGGCACTGAGCCAGATCAGCACGGCAGTCATCAGCAAGACGGCCATCGCCGTGGCCATGACGGCTGAAAATGACTGGTCGAAGGCGGACCTGGCCAGCATTGTGACTGCCGCCGCCGTTTCCGGCGGCAGGCTTTCGGCCACCATCAGCGCCTGATCCAGGCTGTCCCGAATATCCGCCCCATGGGACGGCCCCACCGTATCGCTGTAGACCGCCGACATGATACTGCCCATTACCGTGATCCCCAATGCCGCGCCCAGCTCATAGGATGTTTCTTCCAGCGAGGCCGCCATGCCGGCGCGATGGGGCGGCGCGTTCAGCATAATGAAATTCGACACGCTGGTGGTGGTAGCCCCCACCGCCGCACCCAGCAGCAGCAGGCATAACAGCTGGCTTGCCATGGGTGCGTCGTAGCAGAAAAGAAAACCGGCCGCCCCGAGGCTATATAGCAACAGCGCCGCCACCAGCAAACGCAATGGCCGCTTCATTCGAGTCAACAACCATCCGGCCAGCAGGCTGCCGACAATCGCCGCTGATGAAAGCGGCAGGAAGAAGAGCCCCGTTTGCAGCGGGGTCAATCCCATCACCAGTTGCAGCCGTTGACTAAGGGCCAGATCGATACCCATCAAACAGGCGGATGAAATCATCGCCGCTATGATGGCCGCAGTGAAGAGCGGTGTGCTGAAAATGGCGAAATCGATAAGGGGATGCCGGCTGCGCCGCTGCCGGAGAATGAAAATGGCCAGCAAACCGATGCCCGTCGCCAGCGCCGCCAGGAGATATCCGTAGGAAGGCGCGGGTTTGGCAAATTCTTTAATGGCGTAAGCCAGTGAAACCAATGCCGTCGTCACCTGCAATGATCCCGGCAGATCCCATGGCCGGCTCCGATCCGCCGAGTCGGCGGGAACACCCCAGCATGTCAGGAGCAGCGCCAGCACAACGATAGGAATATTGATCAGGAAGACCGATCCCCACCAGAAATACTCCAGCAGCGCCCCGCCCACCAGCGGACCCGCCGCCGCCCCGCCGGAGGCCACCGCGGACCAGATGCCTATGGCCATCGCCCGTTCCTTCTCATCGGGAAAGGTCAGTCTGATAATGGCCAGGGTGGCGGGCATCATCATGGCCGCCCCCACCCCCAGCAGCGCCCTGGCGGCAATAAGCCGCTGAGGCGAGCCGGAATAGGCCGCCAGCAAAGAAGCCAGGCCAAATACCGTCAGTCCCAGCAAAAAGAGCTTTTTGTGGCCGAGTCGGTCCCCCAGCGTGCCGGCGCCCAGCAGCAGACCGGAGACTATCAGCGGGTAGATATTCACTATCCAGAGTTTGGCGGACGCGGAGGCGGTAAGGTCGCGGGTCAGCTGCGGCAGCGCGATATAAAGAACCGTCATGTCTACCGTAACAAGCACCAAGGCGACTGAAACAACCGACAATACCAGCCACCGTTTGGAAGATTGCATTAAATTCACCCAAAGTAATAGATACAGTTATTGCGTTCGCAAGATTATTGCCGGCGCATTTGACATCGCTTTATTCCGGCTCAATGAAAAAAGAAGAGAATAATATGCATCAATCCTGCAAAGCAATATCTATTAAATAAATCAGACGGCAAATAAGTCATATACTAAATGCCTTTATATGCCATGCAATATATACCTCCCTAATTAGTCTTAGAATATCTGGACTGAGAACTCCATAACAATCAATGGCCGGTCATTTGCGGCAACAGTCGGTGTTCCGCCAGCTCATCCAGACTGTCGCTAAAAGCCTTAACGACCCGATCCAGATGGATTTGCTCATGGGCGACGGAGAGAAACCAGCAGCGCCACTCCCAAATATAAACGCCTCGTAATAAAAGATTATAATAAAGCAGGTCGAAGTTCTCACGATGGATTAATCGAAAGAAAGAACTGAATGAACACGCCGTTATAGGCACTCGGCGTTCATGGAATAATTGATTCAACCTTGCCACCAGTCCGTCGGTTTTTTTCGCCAGCGCCTGAGATAATGCGACGCCCTGACCCTTGATCTCGGTTAAGGTGGCTTGCGCGGCCGCCATGGAGAGGGGATGCTGAAAATAGGTGCCGCCGAAGAAGGTCGCTTCCGTCGCCGGGTAGCTGTGGTCGCCAAACGACCAGCCGCCGCCGTCAATGGCATCAAGGGTATTACCCCGGCCGGCAATGACGCCGAGCGGCATTCCCCCGCCGATGGTTTTGCCGTAGGTGACGATATCTGCCTTTATACCGTAGAGTCCTTGAATGCCGGCGGGATGAACCCGGAATCCCGTCACGATTTCATCGAAAATCAGCATGATTCCGTGATTGGCCGTTAACGTTCGCAACTGGCGCAAATAGTCAGGCAATGCCAGCCTGGGATCGCGGGTCGGCACCGGTTCCACCATCACCGCGGCGATGCGGTGGCGATGTTTTTCAATAAATTCAAGCGCGGCTTCGCTGCCAAACGCCAATACCGACACATCGGCCACCATATTTTGGGGTATTCCCACCGAGAGAGCGCGCGCGCCGTAGGCGCCCGGAAAATCACCCGGGGTCGCCAGCACGGCATCCCAATGGCCGTGATAACTGGTGGCGAAGATCACCACATGATCCCGTCGGGTATAGGCCCTGGCGGCGCGTACGGCGTTCATTACGGCTTCGGTGCCGCTGTTGACAAACGCTACCCGATCCATACCGGTGAGTTCGGTAATCAGTCCGGCGACGGTAAGCGCCGCTTCGCTGCGGGTACCCAATCCGAAGCTGTGCGCTAGGCGTTCTTGCAGGGCGCCGATGATAAAGTCCGGCTGATGGCCGAACAGGTGCGAGCCAAAGCCCATGGTCATGTCGACGTAGCCATTACCGTCGATATCCCCTACCTCCGCGCCGCTGAAGGTGTCGCATACCAGGGGATAAAGCAGCTCTTTGACCGAGGGTTTGAATCCAATACCTGAACGGCTGTCGGCAATGATCCGGCGAACATCGGCGGCGTGCTGTTTGGAACGGGACGTTTTTCCGGCATAGCGCGGAATAAAACGCGCCAGATAATCATGCCGGGCCGTGGTCTCGTCCGGCAACGCGCCGCGCGACAGCCAGCGAAAAGGGACGGGAACGGCGACGGGAGTCGGCGCCGATGAAAGCTTGCGCGACGCATCAGCCCTCTCCCCGGCCGGCAAAATTCCCTCATCTGCAGAATGTTTCGTTACGTCAGGCGATAAAGCGGCATGATGAATGGAGCGCGCGCCGGATTCAGGGGCTGGCTCCGCATCTGTGCCGGCATTTATCCCCACGGGCTCTTCGGGGGTGTCGCACCCAGATTCGGCGCCGGAACGTGAAAGATACTCCGCCACCTTGCCGATGGTGGGGATATCGGCAAAGAATTGCCGGACCGTCAGCCTTACGCCGTAACGTCGCCGCAATGCGTCGGCAACGTCAAACAGCAGCAGGGAATCCGCGCCCATTTCCACCAGCGGCGTAGCGATATTCATTTCATTTTCGGCCAGGCCGAACGCGGCGGCGAATAGTGTGACCAGTTCCCGTTCAATTGAAATTGCGCTTGCCATAGAGGCTCCTTATGTTTAGCGGGTAGAGACTTATGCAGCCGGCCCGTCCATGTCGTTACCGAGGCGGCTGCGAACAAACGGATAGGTGGGAAGGGGCAGCCTGCGACGCCGTTCAAGGGCGTAAAAACGCGACCAGTCCGCCTCCCCTCCCTGCTGCCAGGCGGTGGCCATCGCCAGACGCTGTTCATCAATGAGGCCATCGCATGCGACAGCCACCCCGCGCTCCTGCGTGAGTCCGTAAAGCATCCCCGGAACATCCCGTGCGAGGACAATGCGCCGCACCGGGAGAGGGTATCTTCCCCGCTGGAGGGTATAGGCCACATCGTCCGCAAAGGTCCCGGGATGGGCGAGAAGGTAGGCACGCAGGTTTTCGGTTATCTGCCGTAATGCCTCGGGACTGCGGGCGCTGAGGGGGATGAGATGCACGGATTCATGGCCGGTGTTGTCCGCCGCATAGGGCGGGGGCTGGGCCACCACCACATGGGCGTTGGTGCCGCCGATGCCGAAGGAGCTGACGCCGGCAAGACGGGGCGAACCGGCGGTGTCCCACTGCTGCGCGGCATGAGGCAGGTAAAAAGGCGTGTGCGGAGCGGTC
Organism: Sodalis sp. RH15; assembly: GCF_047324255.1. Lineage (NCBI taxonomy): Bacteria > Pseudomonadati > Pseudomonadota > Gammaproteobacteria > Enterobacterales > Bruguierivoracaceae > Sodalis > Sodalis sp. RH15. The sequence continues at coordinate 3,124,498 of NZ_CP178738.1, read as the reverse complement.
AACGCATTCATTGGTCGGGAGCAATACAGCGTCGGCGGGATAATACCCTGTTGAACCGCCAGAATGGTCTTGATCAATCCGGTTATGCCGGAGGCGCAATCAGCGTGTCCGAGGTTGGTTTTAAGGGAACCGAGCGCGCAGGCGCGGGGTTGCGCGAGAGCGAAAACCCGAAGCAGCGAGCTGAGCTCGATAGCATCGCCAATGGAGGTGCCGGTGCCATGGGCTTCAATCATGCCGACCCGGTCCGGGGCTATCCCCGCGCGATCCCACGCACGCTGGATGACCGCTGCTTGCCCGTCCACCGCCGGCGCGCTGTACCCGGCCCGCCGTGCGCCGTCATTATTCACCGCCGAGCCTTTAATCACCGCCAGTATCGGCTCGCCGGCGGCTTGGGCGTCCTCCAGCCGGCGCATCAGCACGGCGGCCACGCTATCGGAGAACAGCGTGCCGTCGGCGGTTTGATCGAAAGCGCGCACCCGACCGGTGGCGGATAAAATGCCGCCGCGATGACAGAAATACCCCTGGTGGGCGGGAAAACGGACACAGGCGCCGCCGGCAATGGCGAGATCGCTTTCTCCCGCCAGCAGACTTTGACAGGCCAAATGAACCGACACCAGCGACCCGGAACAGAACGTCGCCACGCTCACCGCCGGACCGGTGCAGTTTAACTTGTAGGCAGTGCGCGAAGCCAATGCATCCGGGCTATTTCCTCCCAACGCCAGCATGGCATCGGTGGCATCGGCGGCGGCGGGCAGATAGGGTTCCCAACCGCTTTTACGGGTGCCGGCAAACACCGAGGCGATACCCGCGTCGCTGCCACGGCCATAACCGCCGGATTCCAGCGCCTCATGACACACTTCAAGAAAAATCCGCTGCTGCGGATCCATCCGCACCGCTTCCCTGGGGGTGATATGAAAAAATCCGTAATCAAACGCATCGGTATCGTCAAGGAACGCGCCGCGCGGCACATAACACGCCCCGGCGACAGGGGAAAACGGGACGCCGCCGGGCAACCGGTGGGCCGGATAATCGCGAATAAGCTCCCGCCCATCCAATAATGACCGCCAAAACGCCTGGGGAGACGGCGCGCCGGGGAAACGGCCGGCGACGGCGGTGATGGCGATATCGCGCTGGGCGTAAGCGTGATCGTTGACCCTTGTCATGCCCCTGATCCTCTGCCGCTTTCGCTCGACCCGATGCCCCGCGGCGGCGCCGATAAAGTCCGGGCCACTTTCTGCGCGAGAGTCTCCACCGCGGCGGACTCAAACAGATCGACCATGGTCAGCATGATGTTGAAATGGGCGTTAATCCGGCGCACCAGCTCGGCGCCCACCAGTGAGTCGCCGCCCAAATCAAAAAAGTTCGCGCGCTTATCCACCTCGCAGTGCAGCAGGTTGCGCCAAATCACCATCAGGGCTTCGCTAACGTCAGCCGGGTCGATGGAAGACGATCCGGTGGCGTCCGCCAATGCGGCGGGGGCCGCGCTGACGACAGCCTCCGAACCGATGGGATAAGGACCGCTGTCGTCCGCGGGAATATGCCGTCGCGCCGGCGCGGAGATAACGTTATTGAAAATCCCGTCCGGCGATCCGATGGACACCGCCAATCGGCCCTGATGCAGATTATTCAGGGCGATGCCGAAGGCGGCGGAAGCTTCGCGGTCGGTTAACGGACGGGCGCGGTTCGCGCTGTATTTGAAGCTGCCGCCGCTATCCCATCCCTGCCAACCGGCCCAATCAATGCACAGGTAGGGGTGACGGCGTCCGTGACGCAGGGCGAAAGATGCGCAGGCTTCGTTGGCCGCCGCATAGGCCGACAGTCCCAATCCGCCGACGTAGGCCGCCAGCGATGAAGTAAAACAGCCGAATCTGAGCGATCGGCGGCCCAATAGGGCATGGAGTACCGACGCACCGATAAAGCCCGGTCCCATGAGCCTTTGCCACTGCTCGCGGGTGGACTTTTGCACCCAATGCAGCGTCCCCGGGCCGGAAACGCCGGCGGCATGGATAAAGCAGGTGATCTCGCCGATCCGCCGTTCCGCTCGTTCGACGGCCTCCGTGACCTGCCCGAGATCGGCAATATCAGCATGCACGACCTCCACCGCCACCGCCACGGCCCGCAGCGCCTGAAGCCGTTCCCTGCGCCGATCGTTCTGCGGTAAGGTGTGTAAAGCCGTACGGGTCAGGATAACCAGCTTGGCGTGAAGGTGAGTCGCCATAAACCGCGCCAGTTGATACCCCACCTGCCCCAGGCCGCCTGTCACCAGGCAGGTGGGATTTCCCCAGTCCGGCGGCGCGGCGGCGCTTTTGAGCGTCTCGAAATAACGTTCCCATCGCCAGCCGTTACGCAAGGCGACGAGGGAGGGGCGATGTGTGCCGGTTAACTCCGCCATGACGTCATGGGCGGCAAGGGGGTCTTGTTCGTCGACATCCACGCAGCGGCATGAAACAAAGGGAATTTCTTGCATCAGGGACTGGCATGCCGCCCAGGCGGCGGCACGTTGAGGACAAAGGGTTCCGCTGCCCGGCCCATCGACAAAACCCGGTCCGATGACATCGATGAACAGCGGCGTCCGACGGTGTATTGAAAGGGCTTTGGCCAGTTCCAATAGGATGAAAACGACCTCAAACGTCGCTACGGTCAACTCCGCCTCTCGCACGTCGCCAAACAGCAGCATCAGGTGATCGGGCATCAGATGGTCATTGCGCAGAGTGTCGGCGAGCCGGTCGGCGGCCAGGGGATCATGTGGGTCCAGGCAATATCCGCCGGCACCCGCAACCCTGGCGGAACCCAGGATCGCAGTGGTGATATGCCCGCTCCGCTTTTTCAGCGCGTTCTTAAGCGACGGGGCATAACGGCAGGCCGGTTCGGCTATCACCAGCCTTCGGCACGAGCCGGTCATACCGGTCTCCACGGCGCAACGCCCGGCGCGGCGCCATCTTTCAACATACAGTTGCGGCCGGTCATTTGCGTCCACGGGGAAACGCCCATCGGCAGCAGGCATCGCGGGCGATGTAAGACCGCTTTCTTCCACCGATTCCGGTTGATACCAGCATCTGCGACGCCGCAGCGGCTGGACCGGCAATGGTATACGCCCGGCATTGGGATAAGGGCAAAGGTACTGCCAATCAATATTTACTCCCCGACACCACAGCGCGCCCGCACAGCGTAGCAAGGCCGGCATATCATCGGCCTTGGGACCGAGCACGGCCTCCACCCCCCGATCCCGGCAGGTCTGGCGGGCCAGGCGATCAAAACCTCCCCGGTGCGCCGGTATGAATACCCGATCGCCGGGATTGATTGACCGCGCCGAAAAATAACCGGCCGCGGGGGGTATTCCGCTGTGGTTCGCGGGGGCCGACTGCGCCAGATAATCGCCGATTAAGGAGTACACCTTGGCCATTGGCGGTTCAGGTATCGCTGTTTGGGCATCCGATCCCCGCCGCGGACCGGCAAGGGCGCGGACCACATCGGTGACGGAAAATATCCCCTCCGCCCTTACGTTAATCTCCTCCGGCGTCAAGATAAGCAACGGCGTGTTAATGACATACCGCCACATCAGCAGATAAGACAGGTAACCCACAGTTTGCGCCAGGCCCCATGCCTCCCCCTCGGTGTTGCACGTGCCCAACACGTCTTGCCGGGTAATTAGCGCCGGATGATGTTCATTTAGCCACGCCAGCAGGGCGGTTAATTCCCGGTTGAAAATCGGATGATTGGCCGCGGCGGCGTAAGACAGGCCGCCGCCGATGATAAGGATCAGATGCGGGGCCGCAATGTCCGTAGCGATATCAAAGGCGCCCTCGTTGAGCTGCGCTATCAATTCGTGCCGATCATGGGCATACACCATTGTTTTACAGGAGTCGGCCCGCCGTCCCTGTGACAGCGTAACGGCAATGTCGTCAAGCCTGGTATCCGGCTGTTCGCCAAGCTGCTTCGCCATGCCGGCGGCGAGCTCTTTGAGCCTGACGGGATCCCGCCCGCTGAGCGGAATGGCGTGCAGCCCGACGCTGCCGCGTTTTGCTACGGCGGGCGGCCCTTCAGCGAGAACCATATGAACATTGGTGCCCCCGGCGCCGAAAGAGCTGACGCCGGCGCGCCGTGTCCCGCTCAGGGGCCATGGCACGGCCGTCCGGTTGATGATAAACGGACTCTCCTCCAGTGCGAGGGCGGGATTTGCCTGGCTGAAGGTGGGGTGCGGCGGGACAACGCCGTGTTTCAGCGCCAGGACCGCCCGGGCCAGTCCGGCTATGCCCGCCGCCGCCGCCAAATGCCCGACGTTCGCTTTAATCGAACCCAGCGCGCAGCGTTCCGTTCGATGCCCGATGGGGCGAAAAACTTCACGCAGCGCGGCAAACTCCACCGGATCGCCTAACGCCGTGCCGGTGCCATGGGCTTCTATCATGCCGATTTCATCCGGGGCAACTCCCGCCACTCCTTGGGCTTCAGCAATTAACCGGCATTGACCTTCAACCCCTGGAGCCGTGAAACCAAGCCTGCCGTCGCCTTCATTGTTCATCGCCGAGCCCAGGATCACCGCCAGAATAGTGTCGCCGGCCGCCTTCGCGTCGCGTAAGGGGCGCAACGCCACCAGGCCGGCGCCATCGCCGAAAACGGTACCCGAAGCGGCATGATCAAAGGGTCGGCACATGCCGTCCGGCGAGAACATCAGGTTAGGTTCGTACAGATAACCCGGCCGCAAGACGGCCTGAATCGAGACGCCGCCGGCTATGGCCATATCGCACTCACCGCCCAGCAGGCTTTGCACCGCACAATGCATGCTGCTCAACGCCGTGGAACAGCCGGTTTGAACGGACACGCTGGGACCCGTGAGACCGAGTTTGTAGGAAATCCTGCCGCACAGATAATCTTTATCGTTGGTGAGCATTAATTCCGTACCCGCCAGAGACATCAAATCACAGCGAGACCTGATGACATTCGGCAGGTAAGTGTTCATGGACGCGCCGGCATAGACGCCAATGCGCGGACGCCGCAGCGGATTACCATAACCGGCGGTTTCCAACAGCTCCCAGGCGCACTCCAGCAAAATCCGCTGCTGGGGATCGAGCAACGCCGCCTCTCGCTGGCTGAAGGCAAAAAAATCCGCGTCGAACAGGTCGATGCCCGGTAGTGCGGCGTCGGCAAAAACGTAGCGGGGATCTTCAAATAACGGGCTGTCTATGCCCTGCGCGACACAGTGCTCCCGCTGAAAATGCCGGATAGCGACCCGTCCGTTGACAAGATTTGACCAAAGCACGGGCAGGCTGTCCGCCCCGGGCAGCCGAAAGGTCATCCCGATGATGGCGATGGCGTGATCATCCATGATATGTCGTCCTTTATGTTGGATTGTGTCGTGCCCGTTTGCGCAAGGCCGCCATGGCATCCAACGACGTGGGTCCGCCGCAGTCTGCGTCCCGGCCGGCGCCGCGATCCGCCACGGACGCCGTGGCCCGTTGCGCCGCCAGCGATCTGATGGTGGGAAAGCGAAAAAGATCCGCTGGGGTCAGGGCGCCGCATCCCGGCAGGGTCAGCAGCCGTGAAAAGACCTGCATCAATGTCAGCGAATTACCGCCGACGTCGAAAAAAACATCGTCAAGGCCCACTTCCCTCCGGCCCAATACCGCACACCAGATATCCTGTAGCGCGGAGAGCAGCGGCATCGCGTCTCCCCCTGTCCCGGCGGCGTCCGCCGTCGAGGCATTAAAACGGCCTTGGTCCACCTCCTCACGCAGTTTATTTCGGTCGAGTTTATTATGGCCGTTGCGGGGCAGCGCTTGAGCCCGCAGAAGTCGCCCCGGCAACATATAGAACGGCAGCCGGCCGGCAAGGAATCGGCGCAAATCCTCCTCCATAGCCTCGGTGAAGGGTGAATCAAGCACCATGACGGCGGTCAGTTGGCCGCCGCCGGCAGCCTGTTCCAGCAGCACCGCCGCCTCGGTCACCGCCGGATAGCCGCCGATAGCATGTTCAACCTCGCCGAGTTCAATACGATAGCCATTGAGTTTGATCTGCTGGTCCATGCGGCCCAGATAGTGAAGCCGTTGCCCGTCCCACAAGCCGCGGTCGCCGCTGCGGTACATCCTGGCGCCGCTGGCAAAAGGATCGGGGACAAAACGTTCAGCGGTCAGTTCAGGCAGTCCGACATATCCCGGGCTGACGCCCAGACCGCCGATACAGATCTCTCCGGCCTCACCTGCCGGCACCGGCCGGAGCCGTTCATCCAACACCGCCACCGTGGCAAACCGCAGGGGGCGGCCAAGAGGCACGGTTTCGCGCCGGGTCAAATCAGCGGTGACCTGTTCGATCATGGCGAATACCGTGGTCTCGGAGGGGCCGTAAAGGTTCCACATTTTTGTCTCGCCGGTTAGGAAAGGAGCCGCAATCCGGCCGGGCAGCGCTTCGCCGGAAATCATAAAATGACGTACCGGCAGCACGATTTGCCCTCGAAGCAGCTCGGGCAATAACCCCTTCAGTCCCGATGGCGTTTGAGACACCACCTGCGCTTTTGACCGTTGAAGAAAGGTCAATAACGCATCGGGACGGGATCGCAGTTCGGCCGGGATGACCAAAAGCTCGCCGCCGGAACATAGGCAGCCCCAGATTTCCCACACCGACAGGTCGAAGCTGGCGGCATGACACCAGGTCCATTTTTGCCCGGCGGGCAAAACAATTTCCTCCGCCATGGCATCGAGAAAGGCGGTGACGTTACGGTGGAGCACGTCTATTCCCTTGGGACAGCCGGTGGACCCCGACGTAAACAGGGTATAGGCCGTCAAACACGGGGCGGCGTGATTCGGCGCTTCATCGCTCCCCCAGGCAGGGTCCGGGCCATGGGCCGGCCCCGGGCAGCCGTCCGACGCGTCAGTCTTCTCATGGATGTCCAGCACTTCGCAGCCCAGACCGCCGAATACCGCCCGGTGCCGTTGACCGGCGATCACTATCACCCGCACACCGGCGTTGAGCGCCATTTTTTGCAGTCTCGCCGGCGGATTCATCGGCTCCAGGGGCAGATAAGCGGCGCCGGTGCGCATAATGGCCAGCATAGCGGCCAGAGCATCGGCGCCGGGGGCCATGCCCAGCCCGACGCGGTAGCCCGGGCCGACGCCCGCGCGGACAAGCCGCCGCGCAATGGCAATAGAGGCTCGCCACAATTGCTCATAGGTGGTCGCCCCTGACGCATCGGTTACCGCGACGGTATCCCCCGCATCCCGCGCCCAGCGACCGACGCGACTGACAATGTCGTCGTCGGCGCAGGCGATCAGGCGCCTTGTGTTGATAGTCGCAAAAACCCCTGGGTTTCCCGGCTTGCGGTCCTCCGCCGCCACATTCTCATCCGGGGCGGCGATAAGCCGTTGAACCGTAGCCAGGTAATCTTCGCAAGCCCGCTCAAGATCCGACCGGGAAAACAGCGCGCTTCGTCCTTTGATAACGCAGGTCAGTCCCGAGGGCCCTTCGGCGAATTCCAGCGCCAAGTCCATCTGCCCTTCCTGTTGGCGTAAACGGTAGGGTCGTAACGTCATATTCCCCCAGGAGAGGCTCAGCGCTTCATCCCCCAGCATCAATCCTCCGCTCTTGGACATCCGCGGCGAGCCGGGCATATTGACCGTCGTCTGCAAGAGCGGGTTCCGCGCCGCGGAGCGCGGGATGCGCAGGTCTTTGATGATATTGCCAAACGGATAATGACGATGCTCCAGGGCCGCGCCCAATGACTTGCGTACCCGGACGGTTAGCGTCCTGAAGGTCGTGGCCGCCATGGACAGACGCAGCGGCAGCATATTGAAGAAACAGCCGAGGGCATCATCGAAATCACCGTCGCGCCGTGAAATCGGTACGCCGATAATGATGTCCGTGGAATGGGTGCGATCCCCGACAAAAACGGCCCATGCCGTCAGCATCAGGGCAAATAGCGATACGCCGTACTCTTGAGAACACAATCCGAGCCGCCGGCCAAGTTCATCGGGGAGAGTGAAAAACACCGATTCTCCGCCACGCGCTCCGCCCTCTTCAACCCCGCGCCAGTGAAGCGGCGGCGGCGAAGCCAAAAGCGCCGACCAGTAATTTTGCGCGCACAATGCGCCGCCGCCGTTAAGAAAACGTCGTTCTTCGGCGATAAAATGATCAAAGGTACGCTTCTTCGTAACGGCGGTATCGGCGTCACCCCCGATTTCGGCGATATACAAGACCTCCAGTTCATCCATGACCAGAGCCAGAGTGGAGAAGTCGGCGATAATGTGATGTATGCCCAGCAGCCAAAGATATTCACGCTCGCCGCATTGGAACAGTCCCAGCCTGATGCAGGGCCCCCGCGCCAGATCAAACGGTTGTTGATGATAACCGTGCACGGCGGCATCCCGCTCATCAGCCGTTTGGCCACGCAGATCGAAGAAATTTACCTGCGGTGGGAGATCGTCCCTGCTTACCGCCTTCGGCACCCCCTGCTCATCGGTAAAAACGCTGCGCAGGACATCATGCCGGCCCGCCAGGCGATGCATGGCGTCCCGCAGGGCGGGAAAATCCAGCTTCCCGGTCGCGCGGCAGGCGCAAGCGATATTGTAGGCGGCGTCATCCGGCGCGAGGCGGGAAAGGAACCATAACGCGGCCTGTTGTTCACTTAACGGGCGTTCACGGCGACATGTTGCGTCAACCGGCCCCGGCTGTTTTTGATTAAAGAAGCGTTCTGTCATAAGTTTGCTCAATCCTTTGTGCTATATCCAAATAGATCCAGGGGCGGGAAAGCCCAGCAATTGCACCTGCAACCGGAACCATGACGGATTTAAGCCTGCTCACTCAACGTCCGGGCATAAAATGCAGCCAAGCTTTACGGCGGCCTCATGCAAATCATCACTGTCGAAGAGCAGGGCGATGGGAATGGGCAAGCCGGTTTGGCCGCGAATATTTTGCACAATGGCGACGGCGGTCAGGGAATCCAGCCTCAGAGAATGCAACGGCATATCCCCCCGCAGGGGCCCCATGTTGACCATCTTGCCGATCTCACTCAGCAAATAGTGCAGGACGGCGGCCTGTCGCGCTTCGGATGAGGGGAGCGCGGTCACACTGCTGACGATATCCGGCGTGTCCGGCGACTGGCGTGCATCCCCGCAAGGGAACTCATGGAAAGTCGTGCCGCGGCCAAGCCATTTTTCCAAATCAGGCGCATTAATATCAGCCACAATAGGATGAACCACTGTCTGTGGCTGGCACCGACCGCTCCAGGCCATGACCTCGCCGGGGTCAAGCAAACCCAGGCCGGCCTCGGTGAACCTCCGCTGCTGCGCCGGATCAAGTCGTGCGGTCATTCCGCTCCCCCAGGGTCCCCAGGAAATGGCCGTCGCCGGCAGTCCTTTGACAATCCTATAGCGGGCCAACGCCTCCATAAAAGCATTGGCCGCGGCATAAGCGCCCTGTCCAGGGATGCCGATAATCGCCGACACAGAGGAGAAGAGCGTGAAGATTTCCAGCTTTCTGTTAATCGTGGCGCGATGCAGATTCCATGCGCCGCAGATCTTTGGCCGAAAAACCCGCCGGGCCTTTTCCTCGGTCGTCTTCGCCAGCGGGGCGTCGGCCAACACGCCGGCCAGATGGAAAACGCCGACCAGCGGCGGCATAAAACGATCCATCGCGCGCAACGCGGCGTCGATATCTTCTGGACGGGCGACATCCCCCTGGAACAGGCGCAAGTGAAGGGCCCGCTGCTTATAGTCCCGCGCCAGCCTTATCAATTCCGGCGTCAGGGCGGATCGGCCCAGCAGCATAACGCCGCCCGCGCCTTGGGAAAACAGCCGCTCGGCCAGCATACGTCCGGTTTCGCCGCAGCCGCCGGTAATAAGATAGCTGCCGTCACGGCGCAGCGGCAGTGGCGCCGGATCCTGCTTCAGGGGGATCATTCTGCGGCCATAGACTTGGCCGGCCCGCAGCCGGTACTCCGGCACGCGAGCCACCGAGGCCAGCAATGCCGGTAACGGCTCAATTCCCCCCTCGCCTGCCAGCGCCCGGACCGGCAACGCCAGCAGACCGCCCCAAATAGACGGGTACTCTTTGGCTATGGTTCGCCCAAGGCCCCACACAACGGCGCCTCCCAAGTCACAACAGTGATCTTCGGACCGCGTCAGCGTGACGGCCCATACTCGCAGTTGGCGATGGGTCGCGGTTTGGGCGCTGATATCGGCTATCCGTTTCAGGTCGCCGAAAGCCTGTATCTGGTGGTCTAGCCACTCCCGTGCCGTGAAGGTCTCGCACTCATCCCCACAGCCGGCAAGATAAATCACCGTCCCCGCCAGGTCGGTAAAATGGGCGGCCGACAGTTCATCCTCCTTGGGAGTGATAATGGCCGAGGTGACCCCCGCCGCCGTCATGGCTTGCGCAAACGCCCGTGCATCATCGCCGTCGCGGGCAATTACCGTACAGTTTGTCAGCCGCGGCGCCGCGGCCGGCGGCGGGAGGGGAAGCCCATCCCATTCAAAACGGTAAAGGGCGCTGGACGGGCCGGTAGACAGCGGCGTCAATGACGCCGCCCTCACCCGTTTCAGGGTGACTCGCTGGAAACACGCGACGCAAGCGCCGTCGTCGCTATACAACCGGATGTCGCCGCACAGGGTTTCCACATCGGCCTTAAGAGATGAGGCGAGGATGGCTTCTCCCCACAGGGGGGCGGTCAGCTGTTGCTTGACGCGCAGATGGTCCACGCTCAGGGGAATAAAAAGGTCGCTCTGGGGGAAGAGTCGCCAGAACGCCGCGAACATGGCCTGGAAGCAGGCGTCCATCAATCCGGGAGAGAGTGCCAGAGGAGGGACGGCCGGGTCGTCCCCTTCATTGCCCAGGGTGAAACAGGAGCGGCCCGCGACGGCATCGCACCAGAGTTCGTTCAACCAACGGAACGACGGCCCCAGTTCTAGCCCGGCGGCATGTGCCCGCTGATAAAAGGCGTTAACGTTTTGACGCTCAAGTAATATGACGCGTTCGTTGAGCCGCTGTGGCGGTGAGTCCGGATTATCGCCGTCGGCCCGCAGATTTATCGTCCCCCGGGAGAGAGGCGATCGCCCTTGCCCGCGCCCATCGGCGGCATCAAGGGTGAAATCCACCGCGTCGACGTTTTTATGGCGCGGCCCAAAGGCCAGAGTGGCCATGGCGCTGTCATCGGATTTCAGGATAAGCGGCCGGATGAACACCAGGTTGGCAAGGGTAAAATCATGGGTTTGCAGATAGCGGTTAAGATGTGTGGCAATGACCGCGATGTGAACCGCCCCCGGCACCACCAGGTTGCCGAACATGCAGTGATCCGCCAGAAGCGGCTGCGCCTTCCCTCCCCATTCGGCCCGAAAAGAGAGATGTTCCAGCGCAGGCGCTTGCGCCTCCCCCGCCAGTGAAGCGGCCGGACCGGCTATCGTCGTCAACGGCAGCCAGCATGGGGTGTGTCGCCAGGGCGGTGGCGGAAGGGAGACAAGCTTGCCGCGCCCTTTCATCAGGCCCCGCCAGTGGAGTTCATGGCCGGAGGAATAGAGCCGCGCGGCGCAATCAAGCAGCGCCGTATACTGCGTTCTGCCCCGTGGCAACAAACCCGCGGCCCGGGCCGTACGTCCGGCTTTTATGACACAATGATTGATATGCGGCGTCAGGGTAGCGCCGGGCCCGATTTCCAAAAAATCATCCATACCGGCGTCGAGCAGGCAGGCGATTGCCGTCGCGAATCGTACCGGCCGCCGGGCATTGGCGACCCAATAATGGGCATCCATGCGGCTACCCTCGATGATCTCTCCCCTGGTCGTGGAGGCCACGATCATAGGGCTATCGGAGGGTTGCAAATACTTGAACGCCGCCAACAGCGGGTCGCTGAGCGGTTCAATCTGCGGGCCATGGAAAGCGTAATGGGGATTGACGGGAAAAACCGCCAATCCGGCGCCGTCCAGCAGCGTTTTTATTTTGTCTGCCTGTGCCGCATCCAGCGAGAGTACCGTCGACTTCGGGCTGTTCTGAGCCGCCACCGTGACTCCCGCGCACTCTTTTAACAGCGAAAAAAGCTGTTCTTCGGTGGCGGCGACCGCGATCATTTGGCCGTCCGAACGGATGGCCTCCATAATCCGGCCGCGGGCGATCACCGCCGCCAGCGTTTGCTCCAGGGTAAGAACCCTCCCACAGCAGGCGGCTGAGAATTCGCCCACGCTGTGGCCGGCTACCGCCGCCGGCTGGATGCCCCAGCCGGCGAGCAGTGAAAAAAGCGAGGTTTGAATGGACACAATGCAGGGTTGTGCGATGGCGGTGGCGCTTAAATCAATGCTGCTCCCCGCCCGTATCGCCTCCAGCACCGACCATCCGGCCAATCGACGGACTTCATCATCACAGCGCAGCATCCCCTCGCGAAAAACCGGTTCACAGGCCATCAATTCGTCCACCATGCCGGGCCATTGTTCTCCCTGCCCGCTAAAAATCACGGCAAGCCCGCGGGAAGCACCCTTCGCCAATGGCTGCCCGGTCTCAAGCCAGCGGGTGATGGCGCAGGCGAGCCCGGCCGCGTCGTCGGCGACAAACGCCCGACGATAGGGATGATGAGTTCGACCGGTAGCCGCGGTGAAGCAGAGATCGGCGGATGCCCTTGTCTGCGTTGAGTCTTGTTGGGCCAGTAAATCGGCAAACCGCCGGGCCTGCTGTTGCAGTGCCGGTGCGCTGGCGGCGGACAGCGGCAGGATGAGGGCCGTTGGCCGCGGCTTTTCTTCGGCAATGCATGCGGGGGCCGGTGCGACGATGACATGGGCATTGGTGCCGGACCAACCGAATGAGCTGACCCCCGCGCATTGTGGTAAACCGTTCGCCACCGGCCAGGGGGTCAATGTTGTCGGAAAAATTACCCGCCGCCGGGACAAATCAATATGCGGGTTAACGTCTTTCAGGTGTACCTGCGGCGGGATAGCGCCGTGTTGCAGGGAGAGCGCCACTTTGATGAAAGACAGGATCCCCGCCGCCGCCTCGCAATGGCCCACATTGCCCTTGAGCGAGCCGACATAACAAGGATACCGTTCGGCTTGCTCACCCAGCGCGTCGGAGATGGCGGCGATTTCAATGGGATCCCCCAGCCGCGTCCCGGTACCGTGCGCTTCGATATAACCGATATCCCCCGGCGCCGTCTGCGCCCGGGACAAGGCCTGTTTTATCAGCGCGGTCTGGGCATGGCCGCTGGGCGCGGTGAGCCCGTTGGTCCTGCCGTCCTGGTTAATCGCCGAACCACGAATGACCGCCAGTATGCGATCCTCCGCCCGTTGCGCGTCGGACAGCCGTTTCAGCACCACCGCGCCGCAGCCGTCGCTCCTGACGATACCGTCGGCGGCGGCGTCAAAGGGTTTGCAACGTCCGTCGGCCGCCATAAGATTCATGCGCGAGGTGGCCAGGGTAAATTCCGGCGCGGTAATCACATTAACGCCGCCGGCGATCGCCCGGTCGCACTCCCGCTGCCGCAGGCTTTGGCAGGCCAGGTGCAGCGCCACCAGCGAAGAGGAGCAGGCTGTATCGATGGTAATATTCGGCCCTTTCAGGTCGTACAAATAGGCCAGCCTGCCGGACAGGACGCTGTTCGCCACCCCCGGTCCGCTAAAGGCGTTGATTCGATGGATATCCGAAAAGACGCGCCGCGCGTAATCGCCATTATAATTCACAGCGCCGACGAAGACCCCGGTCTGGCTCCCCGCCAAATCCTGTTGGGTCAGACCGGCATCTTCCAGCGCTTCCCAGGCCACCTCCAGAAATATTCGCTGTTGCGGGTCCATCTGCCGTGCTTCTTCCAGGGATATACCGAAAAAATCATGGTCGAATGCCTCGGCGGCAATCACGCCGCCCCAGCGGGTGGCAAGCTTTCCGGGCATCTGCGGATCGGGATGATACCAAGCGGCGTTATCCCACCGGTCTGAAGGAATTTCTCCAACGGCATCCCGTTGCGCCGCCAGCAGTCGCCAGAACCCGTCGGCGGTATCGGCGCCGGGCACCCGGCAGGCCAACCCGATGACCGCTATGGGTTCAGCGCGGCGGTCCGCCCGCGCCGCGCTCTGGGAGCACAGGGTAAAAACCGCTTTTTTCAATGACGATGAGGGCCTGGGGGCGGAAGGTTTATTCATGGTGGTTTTCCCCTTGAGTAAGAGTCATCTGGACGCGGTTAAGGATAAGCGCCGTTAATTCAGCCAGGGTCGGATAATCCCATAGCAGCGTCACCGGCAGCGGGATGCCGAATTTCCGTTGTAGCCGATTGCGCAGCTCTACTCCGGTCAATGAATCGATACCCACGTCACGCAAGGGCCGCCGGTGGGAGAAGCCCTCGCCGTCACCGCCCGCCAGCTCGGCGACCTGGCGCCGGATATATTGAACGATTTGAGCGGCCCGCTGGCCGGGAGTGAAAGAAGATAATGACGCGGGTGGCCGGGCAGCCTTTGCCGCGAGGTGGGGGCCGGCCACGTCCAGGGTGGCTCGGTCCGTCGCTCCTACAGCCTTGGCGACGGTATGGGACGGGTCCATGGTCCCGTGGGCCTTGTCAATCCCATGGGACGGATCCGGGGCGTCATACGCCATGGCAATCACATGAGCCGACCCTGAGCACAGCGCGCGGGACAACCAGTGGATGCCTTGGGACATGGTTAACGCCGGTAAGCGGGATGAGTGCATCAGCGCCGGCTCTGATAACGCCAGGCCCGCGTCTAAGAAAGGTCCGAAGCCGATGCTGAGAGCGGGCAGTCCCGAGCCGCGGCGCCTCCAGGCTAATGCATCCAGAAAGGCGTTGGCGGCGGCGTAACCGGCGTAGCGTGACAACCCCAACACCGACGATGCGGACGAGATAAGGATGAATTCCGCGACTTGCCGCCGTTGGGTAATATGGTGAAGATTCATGGCGCCCTCCACTTTAGGACGCATGACCTGGTAGTGGGTAGCGGCGCTATCCTGCTGCAGAAAGCCGCCGCGTAAAATCCCCGCCCCGTGGATAATGCCGATTAACGGGCCGAAAGCGTCTTCAGCGTGGGAGACGGCATTTTCCAACGCCGTGAGATCCGCCACATCGGCGGCATAGACGCTTATTCTGGCACCGCGCTGTTCAAGCCCGGCGATGGCCTGTCGCGCCGTTTCCCCGGCGCCCCCGCGGCCCATGAGGGCAATGTTTGTCATACCGCGATCGATGAGCCAATGCGCCAGACGCAGGCCGAATGCCCCCAGTCCGCCGCTGATCAGATAGAATCCCGTAACATTGCCGGCACAGGTTGATTGCCGCCCCTCAAGGGGAAACACCGGGCAAACGGAGAGCGCCGGCACATAGCATTGATTGCCGCGCCAGGCGCTTTCATGGAGGCATTGTTCGCTGATGCCCCGCATAAGAGCGGTAAAGGCAAGCCCGGACAGCGGGGCGTGGCCATCGCCCGGATCGATATCGATAATGCGGCAATTCATCTCAGGGTGTTCCAGCCGCAGCGTGCGGGCCACTCCCCATAATAATGCCTGTTCCGGCCGGTTTACGGGCATGTTCCCCACCGGCTGACAGCCGGTCGTGACGAGATAAAGTTCGGTATTACCGGTTTTTTTTGTCGCAATGGCGCGAACGAGGGTGAGAAGAGGCTCCAGCAGGTAACGCGTCGCCACGTCTTGACCGGCGGGCGGGGACAGTCCAAGGAGATAGAGGATTTTGGCGGCGGAACAGGCAGCAAGCACTCTGGAAAAGTGGTCTGGTTCGGCGGGATCAACCGTCACGTTATGCCGATGGACGCGGTAGCGGTCGCCGCACGCCACCCAAAACGCCTGCCTGCCAAAACCCCGGGCCTTCAGCTGTTTTTCAAGGTCGGGCTCGGCAAAAATCACCATCCCCGCCCCGGCAGAGCCGGGGATGCCCTCCCCGTTGTCTTCGTCCTTATCGTCGCAGGCACGGCTCCGGCCAGGTAAAGCGCAAGCGCGCGGCGTTGCAATCCATTGCGGCTCATACAGCTTTATCGGCGTCTTACCGGGCGGGCCGTTGACATCATCGGCTGCCGCGCTGTCCGGATAGTCTGACTTATCATGCCTCCAGGGCTGTTCCGGCAATATGATGTTATGGCCCGGTCCGCCCAGCCGGCGCGGGTCTTCTATTGAACCCAGCGAATATAACGTGCCCAACAGCCTCAATAAACGTTCATGGGCCGCGCCGGGTACGGGTTGGAAACCTTGTGCGCCATAACCTGCGGTAAGCGCGTCCCCCCTCTCAGGCGACACGTTGTTATCCACGCAAAGCGTCAGGGGTATTACTGCCTGGAAATGATTTTCCCGCGCCGCCGGCAGTGTTTCCCCTTGTTCATCCGGGTCTCCTGGCGCCGGCGCCAGGTTTATTTCCCCCCCATCGGCCGGACGGTCATATGACGACGGCTGCACCGGTCGTTCCGCGCTTTGGCGCAATTGCGCCACGGCGTCGGAAAACGTCAGGTTCCCATTCAAATGGGCGGCGATCACCCCACCCTCGTCGAGGCCGATAAATTCAGCCCGTTCGACGCCATACCAAGATAGCAGCGCAGCCAGGGAAATTTGCTGAAGGAAAGCGGCGCCGATACCGCTTTTGTCAGATACCGAAAGCGTTTGCAGAGCCTGCCTGCCGCGATGATAGGTCAAACGAAAAGCCGGCTGCTCAATCAATGCCGCCACATCCCCGGACGACATCCAGTGGCGGGCGGAGCACAGCAATGCGACCCGTTTGACAGCCGTGTGTTCCAATTTGGCTAATGCGGGCCTTGCCGTGTTACCGGCGAAAGCCGTCAATGCCCGAATGGCATCCTTCTTATCGGCAACGACAAACGCCGCCCTATGGGCATAATGTACCGGTCGGGTCGCCAGGGTGAAGCTGAGATCGGATAACGACACGGCCGGATCATCGAGCAATGCCGCCAGTTGGCAACATCGCGCGCCAAGAACATCCGGGGAGCGCGCCGACACCGGCAGCAGCCTAAGGGCATGTTCCCTCTGAAGGGCTCGCCGCTTCGGGCCGTCGCCGGCGGAAGCGCCGAAGGTCATGGGTTGAGAAAGCTCAACACCGTGACGTATCAGCATGGCCATCGCCTCATCCATAATCTGTGGGGCGGATTGATCTTTGCGGGCGCTGGCGACTGCGACCCTTTTCCCGTCACTCTCCGGCGGCAGCGTCGACAGCACCACGGGATGAGGTGAAATTTCGATAAATACCGAGCGTTCTTCGGCCATGACGATGTTCAAATGATCACGCCAATAAAGCGGCTTTATCAGCAGATCGCGCCAATGCGTCCATGGCAGACCGTCTGTCGCCGCTGCCTCCCCGGCCAGGGCTGAAAAAAACCTCATTGCCGGCGGCGCGGCGGTTATTTTTGGCAGTACCGCCTCCAGCCCTTCGAGCTCAGCATCCGTCACCGGCCGATGAACCGCGGCCGCCGTATTTACCGGCGTAAAATCAATACGATGGGTGATACAAGCCGATTTGAGAAAGGCCATTGTTTCCACATTGCCCGACACCACGGTGGCGTTCTCTTGGTGTTGAATCGCGCAATGGATTGGCAAGCCGATTTGTTTTAACAATGCGCCGGCCCGAATCCAGTCCAGGCCGATTAACGCCATCACGCCAGATTGGCCGGCGGCCCACTTCGCCTGGGCCAAAGAGATGGCGAAGGCCTCTTCGAGAGACAGCATGCCCGCCCAATGAGCCGCGGCCAGTTCACCGATGCTGTGCCCCGCCACGGCGGTCACCGACACTCCCCGGCTGCGCCAGACATCGGCAATAGCCAATTGAATGGCCAGATGGCACGGCCAGGCGATACGGATGTCGGTAAAGTCCTCATTGGGCGAGTACAGCCGTTGGGCCGGGGACCAACCGGCAATTTGACGTACCACGCCATCACAGGTTTTTATCCTGAACCGAAAAACCGGATCGACGGCGGCCAGCGCTAACCCCATACCGGTCCAATGCGATCCCTGCCCGGAGAATAACAGCGTCGCGCCACGGCTATTATCGGCAACCATATCAACACTGGAGTGAATGCCCGCCGCACCGCCTTTGTTCGATGCCATCGTTTCCTTGCCCAGCACAAAGGCGATGTTCGATGCCATTGTCTCCTTGACCGGCGCGCCTGTTTTCTCACTCATGCTGCGGCGGTCGTCCTTGGCATCGCCGGTCTTCCGCGCGGGCCGGCTAAAACGGCGTTGACTCTGCCAGATATCGGCAATAATGGCATGGGCATTGGTCCCGCCGAACCCAAAAGAACTCAGCGCCGCCAGGCGCCTGCCGTTGCCCGCTGGCCAGGGAACCGGTTGCCGGGGAAGGGTTATGCCCAATGCCGACAGGTCGATATGGGGGTTGGGATGCTGAAAATTAGCCTGCGGCGGTATCTCGCCGTCATGCATGGCGAGCAGAATCTTAATCAAGCCGGCCACGCCGGACGCGGCCTCGCAATGGCCGATATTGGCCTTCACCGAACCGACAATCAAGGGCCGGGTCCTGTTTTGCCCCCGGCAATACACCTCGGCGGCCGCGGCGGCCTCAATGGGATCCCCCAGCAGTGTTCCCGTGCCATGAGCCTCGAGGTAGTCCACATCACCGGGCTTAATTTCCCCCTGACGGCAGACTTCCCGCATCAGGGCCGCCTGAGCCCGCGCCGATGGAGCGGTCAGGGAAGTACTGTAACCGTTGTTATTGACCCCGCTGGCACATACCGTTCCATAGATTGGATTGCCGTCCCCGAGAGCCGCGTACAGGGGCTTCAACAGCAGGATGCCGCAGCCTTCGGCACGGGCGTAGCCGTCGGCCGGTGCCGCGAAGGCATGACAGGCGCCCGTCGGCGATAACACGCCGAGCGCGTGCATGGCCGCGTTGCTGTGCTCGGACAGGATCACATTCACCCCACCCGCCAAGGCGAATTCGCACTCTCCCGCCCGCAGACTTTGGCAGGCCAAATGGACGGCCGCCAACGATGAAGAACATGCCGTATTTATCGTCAGGGAGGGCCCCGATAACCCGAGCAGAAACGATAGGCGAGCCGAAATGATACTGGGATCCATTCCGGTGGCGGAGTGTGCGGACATCTCCCCCGACACGGCATAATGGGCAAAATCATTCCACATGGCGCCGATAAATACTCCGCCTCGCGCCCCTTTGAGGCCAACCGGATCAAGCCCTGCGTCTTCGATAGCGGACCAGCCCGCCTCGAGCACCAATTTCTGCTGCGGATCCATCTTGGAAGACTCATGACGGGAGATGCCGAAAATCCGCCGATCAAAGCCCGCCACATCAGGCAAAAAGCCTCCTCGGTATGATGGATTGCTCCACCGCTGCTGCAACGCGCCGGCAATGAAACGGCCCTCGGGTACCGGTCCCACTGCGCAACGCCCCGCCCTGAGCAAGCGCCGAAACGCCGCCGCGTCGCCGGCGCCCGGCATGCGGCAGGCCAACCCGACAATGGCAATGGGTTCAAGGGAGGTCGCCCGCGCGCTCTTGATTCCATCCGGGGGGAAACTCGCCGGCGCCGGAGAGGGTTCGGCGAGATATCCGGCCAGTTCAGCGGCAGTGGGATAGTCCCAAAACACCCTCAGCGGTACGGCTCGATCAAGCCGTCGTGACAGGCGGCCGATAAAAGCGGCAGCGGCAACGGAATCCGTTATCCGCGATCCCATGCGGTCGTGCGGGGAAATAGAGTCAGTACAGCCCGGATCCAGTTCTTGAAGAATAATATTTTGTATATGGATGAAGCCAGACTGTATATTCATGCAACATTCCCTTTGCGTAATAGTCCCATCAGTTTAATATTGTATATTTAATATAATTTTGCCATCCTATGAAAGAGGATGATTTTTCATGCTGAAATTTAATGGCACCCAAGAAATACCATTATCGCAGAAAGATAGCAATCCGGTTTTGATAAAATCAACCGATTTAGGCAAGCAGAAAATCATCCTAATAGATATTAACACCCGATGTAGATCTTAAAATACCTTGTTTTATTCACTTTTTATCAAAAAAAAATTTCACTAAAATTTCGAGTTGCCACATTATATAATCACACTCATTATTGGCATTATTGATGCCGTTGAGACTCACTATTTTTTATAATATATATATAGCATAAAGTCTGGTAATGGCACTCGTAACTTCACCAAAAGGAGAAAACGGTTAAGTTAATTACTGGTAATATGAAGTTCCCAACAATCACAAGCTTATAATGGCTTTTTTATTTTTTAGCGGCCAGCAGCGGAAATAATTCCTTTTCTATATTGAATAAAAGCAAGGAAGGGAGAGAAGCCAGCCCCCCATCGGGATACGCCGCCAAAGTGAGTTCAAGCATATCGCCGTAGGTCTCAATTTCACAACTGAGAGGGGACTCGGCAAGTTCATTATCGGCCCGGCCGATGCGCACCTCTTCAGGGGCCAGCCGGTAAGCAAGAATATCCGGCGAGAACCGGGGATCGCCGACGAAATTAAAGCTGATGGACGGCATTGTCGGTCTTTGTACCATGGCGACCGGCGCGTAAAACCAGGCGGCATAATCTGCGGCGCACGCCATGGCGGCATATAACCCCTGTTTCAGGGCAACGGTGGCGTCCGCTGTCTCCTGATGAACTTGCGTTGAGAACCATGCGGGCATTGGAAATGCCGCCGAGCCCACCAGGTCATATACCGGCGTTCGCCACTCACCGATAAAATGCGGCGCGAACCAGAGCGTGACGGCGACGAAACCTTCGCCATAGACTGAGGCAAGCGCTCGCAGCAGAAGCATCAGAAAAAACTCCGATAAACTCAATCCTTGGCCGCGAGCCGCAAAATGCAGCTGCGCAAGGGATTCGCCATGAAAGCGCCGGGTTTCGGTACGCCGGTTCTTCATTAAGCAGACCGGGCGATCCCTCGATAGCGCGCTTGCCATAATATCGATTCGTTTACCCGCCGTGGGCGTTAAACACATGCGTTCCTGCCCCATCAGCGAATAGTGCCGGTTAATCAATTCCTGCCCAAGTCGGCGGTAATGCCGGTTGCACTGCCGTGGAATGACGCCCCCTGTTGCCGCGCACCGGTAGGCCCGGGAAAATTCTCGCCAGAGGATCCTGCTGGAAATGCCGTCACATATCAAATGGCTGATGATAAATATCACGCGCTGATGTTGGGGGTTATGGCTGGTGAAAAGACAATACCGGAACAAAGGCGGTATCCCGACGGACATTTTCTTTCTCGTTTCATTCACATACTCCGTAAGATCTGCCTGTCGCGTATCCGCGCAGACGGATGATGGACGGCATTCGAACGCTTGGTTGAAGCAGGGATCATCGGCGGAAAGGATATTTGTCCGGCTGTCGATACCGTTAAAAATGAAACAGGCCCTCAGCATTTCGAATGTAGCCGCCAGATGCCGTACGGCCTCATCGGCATAGGCTGGATTCAGCCTCTCTAATGGCAGCAGAACTTCGCCGAAAAAAAGATTCATCGGATTTAAAGAATATTCAATATCATAGAGCTGGCCAAGTTGTAGACGCATCATGGGATTACTCCGTCCGTGGAAGGTCGATGAATAAATACGAAAAAGCTTAGGGGGACATTATGCATTCTTGCCTTTTTATCGGTCTACAGGCTAGCAAAAAAAAGATCATATAACCAGAGAGAGGACCGAAAACGTCTGCTCATAATATGATGTCTTTTCATTTTCTTTGAAACAGTAGTACTCCCTGGGAAATATCAAACGACTATGAATAAAATCTACTTCATAGGTTTATTATATAATTTCTCAATAACCAGTCTATTCATGGTTTTCACGCTTGAGTATTAAAAAAAGTGATTGACACGCCTTCCTATGTCCTTTCCAGCCCTGTCGCATACTCTTTTTTAACATTCTCTCTTAGGCATCTCACAACGTGATCATTATCAAATTTTAATCGATAAAATACTTAGATAATTTTCGTATAAAAAAAAAGTGACCTTTGTCTCCGGCCGTGCCGATTAAAAAAATATCCAGGGATACTTTTCATTGGTGCACTAACCGGGCATGTCATTAGAAAGGTAGATAAAATAAATACATCTTGATGGCGAGGAGATAACGTTATGCTGCACCTTATGTATCTTTATAAACCCACCTTGCGTGCCCGCCGGGATCTTACGGCATTTTGGCAATGGGTTTCAGATCGTGATAAATGGTTCTATGGGCGACTGTCCATGGCACAAAACAAACGCTGGTATATAAGGACCGTGGGTGAAGATGATTATTGTCTGGAACATTATGTCTCGTTCGCCGATAGCGAAGCCTTGGGAGAATATTGCAAATCGGTAGTTGAGCTGTGTGAAGGCCCGGAATGGAGCAACCGCTATATTGAACAACAGGACTGGTGGGACATTATGGATTATCGTTTATTAACCGATGCGCCGCTTCCGGTTAATTAACATTGTAGACTGCCGCGCCTGATATCATTAGCGCTATCAGGGGCGAAGCCCCTTCAGCCATACCCGCTGGTGCTGCTTTTGCAGTTTTTCCCGGAACTGCCGGCGAATCGACGCTATGGCCTCGTCAGGGGGCAGCGTGGAGGCGGGGCGGATGTCGCGGTAATGGAGGATATGCAGCCCGATGGGGCTATCCACCACCCCGCTGATGCCCGGCGCCGTCATTCCGAATAACGTTTTATCCAGGGATTCAAACAGCAAGCCGCGGCTGACCCAGCCCAGATTGCCGCCGTCCAGCGCGGTGGGGCATTGGGAGTGGCGCTGGGCCAGCAGGGGAAACTGTCCGAAGTCCTCCGCCAGGCGAGCATGTATCTCGTCTATGCGTTGGCGCACCTCGCGAGGCTGGCAATCCGGCTGATCTTCGTCCACCGTCAACAGGATATGGCTGCACTGGCGCTGCTCAGGCCGGATAAACTGCCCCTGGTGCGCTTTATACCACTCAACCACCCGCTGCTCGTCCGGCCCTGGGGCCTGTTCGGCTACCTGTGCCAGGACTTTCTCCAGCAGGACCTGATGAGCCATGGCCCGATAGAGGCCGTTGCGATCCAAACCGCTGCGCGCCAGCTGCGCCGGCCACTCCTCCTGAGCGGCCACCCGCAGATTCAATGCGTCCAGGGCGGCCTGAACCTCACCTTCAGAAGCGAACATGTCCCATGCGGCGGCCTGTTCCTCTATCCGGCTTTCGAGGCTGACCTGGCGGTGATATTGCCGCTCGAATTCGTCGGACTGCTCCGCGCTCAATAACCACGGCGGATTGCGGTATAGAGACAGTGATAATGTCAAACGGGTATAAACCTGCCATTGCTGCATTGCGGTCCGCCTCCCCTTAGCTTTCGCAAACCTGTGGCGCCAGCGCCGCTTCAGGCACCTGGAATAACCGGCCGTCGAACAGCACTACATAGGACATGGGCTGCCGATCGCGGATTTCATCCATGATCTGCCCCACCTGCCCCGCCACCACCACCGGCTGGCCGGCAATGGCCAGGGGCAGCGCGGCGCTGACCCAATCGCCGTACTGGAATTCGCCGGCAATCCAGGGCGCGCTGCCGGAAATCAGTTCCTGCTCCCGGCAACCGACGATACAGTCATCTTCCACAAAATGGACCTGGTAGATCAGATTATCCTGGAGAAAGCTGCCCCATTCCCGCACATAACCAATGCTGCCCTTACGCACCAGCAGCGCCCCGCGGGGTTTGCCTGGGAAAGTGCCGTCATTGCGCAACGAACGGATAACCCTGACCCTGGAGCCGAAATCATAGCTGGGTTTCATGGCCGCACCTCGCTCAAGGCGTTCAACGGTATGAAATAGCGCTTGTCGTTATTGCGCTGGTACACCGCCAGACCGGACTGTGCGGCCAGCGTGCCCTGTAAAAAGTGGTCGTAACTCAACCCCAGCAGATGCCGGGCCAGGGACCAGTACGCCTTGTTACGCGCCGCCGCCCCGGCTTCCCCCTCCGGTATATCCCGCAGCGGCACGGTGATAATGGCGGCCAGCCGCTGGTGAAAATCCCCCATGATATGCATGCGCTTGGCGACGATAACCGACGGATCGTAGGGCAAGTCAAAAAAGTCGAAAAAGCCCTCGGCGGTATCAATCTCATCAATGCCCGGTATTGCGTTAAACCATTCCATATCACCCCCCTGAGCAGAGCGCCAGCCCCATGTCCGGTCCCGGAACGCCGAATAATTCGTTATATAATTGCTGCAACTGCGCCTCCGACGGGCTGTGTTTCCACACCTCGGCGCGACTGCGCAGCACCAGCAGCAGCTGCTCTGCCTGACTCGCCGCCAGCGTATAGCCTAAATCGGCAAAAATGCGCGTCACGGCGTGACGACCGGAATGCTTGCCCAGCACCAGGGTATGATGGCGGCCGAAACGGGCCGGATCGATGCTCTGGTAGCAGGCGGCATTCTTCAACAAACCGGCGACATGAATACCCGATTCATGTGTAAACACCTGTTCCCCCACCAGGGGCTGCTGCGGGTCGATGGGGCGGCGGGCCGCCGCGGACACTTGACGGCAAAGGGCGGGCAATTGCTCGAAACGGATGCCGGTGTCCCTATGCAGACAGGTCTCCAGCGCCATGGCCACGCTTTCCAGCGACGCGTTTCCGGCCCTTTCGCCCAGGCCGTTTACCGTGGTATTGACGTGGGTGGCGCCGGCCCGCACCGCCGCCAGGGTATTGGCGGTGGCCAGGCCCAGGTCGTTATGGGCGTGCATTTCGATGTCGCCATCCCAGTGACAACGTAACGCCTTAATGCGGTCGTAGGTGGCGAAAGGATCCAGTACTCCCAGGGTATCGGCAAAACGCAGCCGCAGCGCGCCGGCATCGCCGGCCACTCGCGCTATCTGTCCCAACTCTTCGTCGCTGGCGCGGGAGGCGTCTTCACAGCCCACGCTCACCCGCAGCCCGCACCGGCGGGCGTAAAGAATATGGCTTGCCAGTTCCCGCGCCATTTGCGGCCAGTTCAAGCGCAATTTATAATCGCGCATCTGGGCCGAGGCCGGCAGCGATACATCCACCCAATCCAGTCCCAGATCCGCCGCCAGCCCGATCTCCTTGCGATTGAGGCGGCACCAGGCCATCAGCGTCTGGCCCGGCAACGCCTGCCTCACCTGGGCGATGCGCCGGCACTCCTCATCACCCATCGCCGGCGTCCCCACCTCCAGCTCGCCCACCCCGATGTCGGTCAGCGCGACGGCGATGGCCAGCTTTTCCACGGCGCTGAAGGCCACGCCGGGGCTTTGTTCACCATCGCGCAGCGTGGTGTCGTTAATCACGATAGCGGTCATTGGTCTGTTCCTGTGCTTAACCGTAAGTGGGGACAAAACCGCCGGCATCCGCCGCCATCATGGGGTGATCTCCCTGCCAGTAGGGTGAAAGCGCCCGCAGGCGGGCAATCATCGGCGGCAGCTGCTCAATGACATACTCGATCTCTTTTTCGCGGGTATAGCGGGATAAGGAGAAACGGATAGTGCCGTGGGCGGCGGTATAAGGAATGCCCATGGCGCGCATGACGTGGGAAGGTTCCAGCGAACCGGACGTGCAGGCGCTGCCGCTGGAGGCGGCGATCCGGCAGTGATTGAGCAACAGCAAAATCGCCTCCCCTTCGATATATTCAAAGGCGATATTCACCGTATTCGGCGTTCTCGGCTGGGTGCCGCCCATTACCAGGGTATAAGGAATGGCGCTGGTGATGCTGTGCTGCAGTCGGTCCCGCAGGACGGCAATCTGGGCCGCCATCAGCGGCAGATGAATATCCGCCAGCTCGGCCGCCGTCCCCATGCCGACGATGCCGGCGATATTTTCGGTACCCGCGCGCCGGCCCCGTTCCTGATGCCCGCCGCGCAATAGGGGCCTAAAGCGGGTGCCGCGCCTGACATAGAGCGCGCCGACGCCCTTGGGGCCGTGAAACTTGTGACCGGAACAGGACAGCATATCGATTTCAGTATCCGCCAGCGAGACCGGAATCTTCCCCACCGCCTGCACCCCATCGCAATGGAACAGGACGCCCGCCTGATGGGCCAGCTCCGCCATCTCCCGTACCGGATTGATGACCCCGGTTTCGTTATTGGCCCACATCACGGTGGCCAGCGCCACTTTATCGCTCAAGGCCGCCCGGTAAATGCCTAAGTCCAGCGCCCCTTCGCCGTTTACCGGCACGCGGTGAATAACGTAGCCCTGGCGCTCCAAACGTTCGCACACCTGCAGCGTCGCGGGGTGCTCTACGACGGTGGTGATGATTTCCCGGCGTTCCGGGTAGGCTTCCGCCGCCGACAAGATAGCCGTGGAGGTGGCCTCGGTGGCGCACGAGGTAAAAATGATTTCACTGT
Organism: Sodalis sp. RH15; assembly: GCF_047324255.1. Classification (NCBI taxonomy): domain Bacteria; kingdom Pseudomonadati; phylum Pseudomonadota; class Gammaproteobacteria; order Enterobacterales; family Bruguierivoracaceae; genus Sodalis; species Sodalis sp. RH15. Next base: position 3,098,246 of record NZ_CP178738.1, on the reverse strand, counting down.
CGTGGCGGGCGCCCAGCAGGCTGGCTACCTGCTCCCGCGCCCGCTCCAGCGCGATGCCGGCGGGCCGGCCGAAATCATGGATGGACGAAGGATTACCGTAATGTTCGCTCAGGAACGGCATCATCGCTTCCAACACCATGGGATCGATACGGGTGGTGGCGTTATTATCCAGATAAACAGGTTTCATCGGTTTGCCTCACACTGCGCTGGTGGAAAGGGTGGCCGTATCCGACACCACATGCATAAAACGGCCCAGGCGTTCGATTAATTTCTGCTGTAGCCAGGCCAGGGTCATATCGGTCATCATGCAGCCGCTGCAACTGCCGGAGAGGGATACCGTCACCTGCTTTTCAGTGACATCCAGCAGCCGCATATCGCCGCCGTCGGCCTGGATATGCGGACGCAGCCCGGCAATCACCTCCTCCACCGCCAGCCAGTTCTCGTCGCGGGGTTTTTCCGGTGCCTTGGCCACCACCGGCTGTTGGCTCAGGATTTCGCTCAGGGTTTGTTCGATTTTTTCATGGCAGGAGGTGCAGCCGCCGCCGGCCTTGGTGTAATTAATCACATCCTCCAGCGTCGTGAGGTTGTTTTGCAACACCGCCCGGCGGATATGGCCTTCGTCAACGCCGAAGCATTTACAGATCAGCGCCCCTTCCTCATGATCCGCTTCCGGCGCTTCGCCGCGAAATTGCGCGATAGCGGCCCGCAGCGCTTCCTGACCCATCACCGAACAATGCATTTTTTCCGGCGGCAAACCGTCGAGATAGTCGGCTATCTGTTTATTAGTCAGCTGCGAGGCTTCGGTGAGGGTGCGGCCGATAATCAGTTCGGTCAGGGCGGACGACGACGCAATGGCGCTGCCGCAGCCAAAGGTCTGGAATCCTGCCTCTTCGATGATTTCAGTGGCCGGATCCACACGCAGCATCAGCCGGAGCGCATCGCCGCAGCTGATGGAGCCGACATCCCCGATAGCGTTCGCCTGTTCGACGACTTTGGCATTACGCGGATGAAAAAAATGATCTTTAACTTTTTCTGAATAATTCCACATAAATTTTTCTCCTACTCACAGCATTGTCTGTGGTGTTGCGCATACCTGATTGTCGCAGTGACAGGCTGTCCCCTGCAGTTGTAGTTCAATCCATATTCCCGGCTCCTGCCCCTGGGCACCCGCCTGGATCACCGCCCGGTGCAGATAGGGCCAGTGCGTGATGGCGGCTATCAAGACCAGCCCCTGATAGCTGACGGGGTAATCCTCTTCCCGTAGCCGTCGCGTCCACTCCAGGGTCACCTGCCCGCCCTGGCAACCGTCGCCTTCCAGCCTGATGCGTAAACCGGCGCAGGGTTCGGTGAGTTGCTGCTGTAAGGCCAGGAGCTGTTGCAAGGCTTCCGCTTCGATCTGAATCATGTTGTCGCTCCGCAAGAGGGTCATAGATAAGGAGCAAATGTGATGCCAGTCACATCTTTAGCGATTTTTCAATAAGATAGCCGCACCCTGCCGATAAAAAACCCCGAACATGTCGGGGTGGGTTGTCGGTTTTGTCAGAGAAATGACACAATTAATACTCGTCCTCTTCCCAATGGGTTTCCTGTTGATAATGCTCGAAACGGTGCGGATCCCGTTTGGCCTGATGGCGTTGCAGACAGGGGGCATTCCAGTTTTCCTGTATCTCCGTCAGCAGGAGTGCGATGGACGTGGCGGCGGGAACGCTTACCGCCCTGACGCCCACCCGCAGCAGTTGCCGGAATACGCTCTCCCCCACCGCCACGCAATACAGCGACAGACAGCCGTCCAGCGCAGCGATGCGGCCGGCCAATTTATCCAAATCGTGCCCTGGCTGAATCATGAAATCCGTTACTTGCAACAGATTGACCCGATCCGGCTTCACGCCGTAAATCGCCAGTCGGGGCGTCGAACCGAAATGCTGATTGACATGATGTAAATCGGAGCTGGCGAAGGCGACGCGCAGGGTATAATCCGAGTCCGAATCGGTGGTCACCCGCAAATTGCGCTGGAAGTTAATCATAATCCGCTGTCCTGTTCGGCGGGAATCCGGGAAAAATCCTGCTTAAGGGGAGAGTGATAAACCGGCTGGTGATGCCGGCGATGTTCCATGACATTGCCCAATTCGAACAGCGTATCGCGCATACCGGCATATCCCTGGCGGGTACGGCGAAATTCCCCCAGCCGATCATAAATGGGAAAGCCGGTGCGTATAAGCGGAATATCCAGCCGCTCCGCCAGGCCGGCGGCATGGGAGTTGGCAAAAATCATATCCGCCGGGTTAGCCGCCAGCAAATCCGACAAATCCTCCAAATCCCCCAGGACGACGGTTTCCACCGGCAGCGCCGCCAGGCCCGGCTGGTTCACCGGCGCCACCACGCTGCCCACATCCATTCCCTGACTCCGGGCGAAATCCACCCATGCCCGCAGCAGATCCGCCTCGGCGGCCATCGCCAGCCGGCTGCCTTGCAGCGCGCCGTGACAATCAATCATGGCATCCAGCAATTGCCCGCGCTGGCGCTCGATCCAGGCCGGCACCTCCCGCCCGGAAATACGGTGCAATTGCAGGATAAATTCATCCATTTGTTGTAACGTCATCAAATGCGGCAGACGAAAGCATTCTCCCCGGCTACGGGGCTCCAGCAGCGCGGCCACCCGCTGCAGCGAGACGCCGATAATGAAACTCGCGGCGCTTTGTCCCAGTTGCTCCATCAGACGAAACGGCGTTCCTCCCTGGGTTAGAGAGTGGTAATCCCCGCAGGCCAGATAGCCGTCCAGGGATTGGGTCAAATCCGGCACCATGACGGGCTGCAAGCCGAACGCTTCCACATAGCTGCGAATCAGCTCCTGATCGCCGGGGGTCATCATATGGCTGAGAAACACATTCACCCGTTTATTGCGGATACCCGCCGGAGGTACGGCGGGTATCCATTGCTGTACCAAGCTTTCCAGCAGCGCGGCATAACCGTTTTCCATCGAGCCGTAAAAATCCGGCGTACTGACGGTTAATATCCCCACCTGCCGGTGCTTGGGATGGCTTTCGCGGAATAATGCCACCGCCCGGCTTAAATCGCTGCCCTGGGCTTCCGACAGGCCGGTGCTTAACAGCACGATAATGCGCGGCGCGTTACGTTCGCATAAGGTTTGCAGCGCGGCGGAAATATTATTGTCAGCCCCCATAATGGTGGTAATCGGCTCCATGGCGGTGGATTGCAGGGGGATGGGCTCATGGAAATGCTGGATAAAAAATACTTTGGCGAAAGCGCTGCACCCCTGCGCGCCATGAACCAGCGGGATGCAATTTTCCAGCCCCATAGCGGCCAGGATGGCCCCAAGGGGCTGTCCGCTTTTGATCGGACTGGCGGCTAGCGGTTTAACGGAACGGACGACCTGTGTCATTTTCTTCTCCTCAGCCTTTCAGTGCCAGGGCGCGGGACGGTTGACCTGCGGCCAGACCGGACTTTCCAATGTACGGCATACCGCCGCCGCCAGATTTACCATGCCTTGGTAACCGGCGAAGGCCTCTTCGCGCTCCTGGTTGATATCAAGAAACGGCAGCCGGGCCTTATAAGCGGTATACATGTTCCTGCCGCCGGCAATCATCATATCGGCGCCGTAGCGATAGGCGGTGTCCAGCAGCAGGCGGGGATTGCCCTCATCCATCATCAGGGCGTCCTCGCCCATCAGCGCGCGGATGCGGGCCTTATCCTCTTCGGTTGATTTGCGGGTGCCGGTGGCCACCACGTCCATCCCCAGATCCTGCAGCGCCGACACTACCGACCAGGATTTAACCCCGCCGGTATAGAGCAGAACCCGTTTCCCCCGCAGCCGATCGCGCCAGGGCGCCAATTTCGATTGGACGAAGGCTTCTTCGCGGGCGATAAGGGTCTCGGTACGGGCGATTAAATCCTCATCCCCCAGCAATCCCGCCAGTTGGCGCAAGGAGGAAGACATTTCGCGCAGACCATAAAAACTTCCCTCGAACCAGGGAGTACCGTACTGTTCTTTCAACTGGCGGGCCACATTGATCAAGGCGCGGGAACATACCAGCATATTGGCTTCGGAACGATGCAGGGTTTGGATTTCGGCAAAGCGCGCATCGCCGGAAAGGGTGCACAACACCCTCACTCCCAATTCATCCAACAGCGGCAGCACCTGCCAGAACTCACCGGCAATGTTGTATTCGCCGATAAGGCCGATACTATGCCCCAGGCTTTCCGCTACCGGATAATCGCTGGGCCAGGGCGCCGGCTCGCGTTGCCCCACCACTTGACGCAGCATGACGTCGCCGGCAATACGATTACCGAGGTTTTTACTGCCGTAAAAACCGGCGGCATCCACCGCAATCACCGGAATGCCGGCGGCGGATGCCGAGCGGCACACTGACTCGATATCATCCCCTTCCATGGCGGGTACGCAGGTATTGTAAATAAAGATTGCCGCCGGCCGGTAGCGTTCGGCAATGTGGCGGACCGCATGAAACAGTCGGCGCTCTCCCCGCCCCATGATGACATCCTGCTCGCTGAGATCGGTAGTGAAACCCAGCCGGTTCAACTCCGGTCCCGAGCTGCGGCTGCCGCGATTGTCCCAGGAACTCCCCGCGCAGCCGATGGGACCGTGCACCAGATGGGCCACATCCGCCACCGGCAGCAGCGTGATCTGCGCGCCGTCGAAAGCGCAGCCGCCTGCGGTGGAGCCGGGCTTGGGCGGTTTACAACCGGTTTTGTGTTTGCCATTGTGTTCACAGGCGGGTTCCACAAACAGGGCGGCAATGTCGTTATTATTCATCATGAACTCTCTGCCAAGCGGCGTTATTTTACCCATTGCACATCCAATGCAATTCAGAGGCCAGCCTTTACCTGCTGATTTATAAGTTATTTTTATTGTCACGAATACGACAAACCAGACAATGGATAAAACAGATCGCCGAAGATGCGGGTATCGGCAAGCAGCGCGCCGCCAATGGACAAATCTCTTTTAGAAAAAATAAATTGGAAGCTGGGAAGATTGAATTATGATTGAATGTTAATACATTAAGCTCCGGGCACGGTCATAAACAACGTTCTACTCTTACTATAAAATATTATTGCAGCGAGTAACTATGCCAATAGAAAACAATATAAATGGCAATATAACTGTGCCATTCAATTTACAACAGACTCCAGCCTCTTCTTTAACAAGAACATCCTTCTCTCATGCTGATTCCCCTGATGCGCAGATGTATCACATTCTTCAGCGCAATGATAATATTTCCGAAGACAATCCAGATAAACCGTATCAATTCTATTTATCCCAGATTGAAATTTTGTTGCATGAAATTTCACGCCAAGGGAATGCAGCAGGTAATGTTGACAAAATAATCAATCAATTTATTGAAGAACTTTCGTGCACGGACTGCATTCCCGAACCCTTAAAACTGAACCTTTTTCATGATTCCTGGCGATATTTGCATAGCATCATGCTGCTGGTGGCAAAAAAAAACACTCCTGAGATTCAAGATGACCTGAGAAGGATGTACATTTATATTGAAAAAGGTCTTGGAATAGCATTGAATATCATCCCTGCATTTTTTGAAAAAATAAACAGTATAGTCACTAACGAAATCTACGAAAAAATCTGGATAATCAAAAAACAACTCATCGAAAAAAAAGTTTTTGAATATGCCATAAAAATGCATGGATTATCCCGCAATGATGAATATATCAATGCATATAAGTATCAGTTAAGAGACACCCCTTGGGGCATTGATTATGTGATTGGCGATAAAACCATTGATTTTGAAAAAATCGCCGAGACAGATGACACACTTTGTGATTTAATGCAGAATTTGACTAGGGATATTTCCCTTGGGAAAATCATCAGTTCCCTAGGGAACGAAGTTTATAACGGCGTTTTGACTATCTTAAAAAAACGCCACTGTAAAGCAAAAGAAAAAGTCCTGTCTTCAGAGAAAACAAGTAATATAAATAATTATTTGCGGAAAAACTATCCTTTTTTATGTTTTACGGATTGTGTTAAATTTGACAAAGGCATCAATGAGTTTGTTTTGGAATATCCTGAAATGATTTATAGCGCTATTGCTACTGCTTTAGCGAAACATGATATCAGCCAGCGTTATTTCCAGATTCAGTTGGCAATGGAGACAATAAAAATAAGAATCAGATACATTGAAGGTTTTTATTGGATTGAGAACAAGTCAAACTGTATCCAATTTCCTCTTACTTTGAACATTCTGAAAAGAGAAAAAATAAGCGGCGTTCTCGATGAAGATTTACTTAAATTTTCTATTATCAATTCTGATATTAATCAAATCACAAATAATTTAAATGTAGAATGGCTTGATAATCCAGAAAATGTCTTTTATGAAATAGAACATCCTGCGATTTTTATAGCCGCCACGCATTTCTTTACAGAGAATAGGCTTCCTATAAATAATACTTACAAAAATGGCACCACGCTATTGATGGCGGCAATTATTTTTAGAAATAGGATATTAATAGATTACATTCTTACTCGTTCAGATCTCGACATCAACGTCAAAGATAATAGTGGATTAACAGCGTTGGCTTTGGCCGTGAAGTTAGACTCAAGGGAAATACTTCTTGACTTGCTTTCATATAAAAAAATTGACGTCAACCCTCAAGACAACAAAGGAAAAACACCCTTGATGATGGCGATACAAACGGGCATATTTGCGATAAGCAATAAATTACTCAAACATGGTGATATCAATATCAATATTCAAGATTGCAAAGGGAATACCGCTTTAATTTATGCCATATTCAGTGGCAAAAAAATCATTATCAGGCAACTTATAGATGACAAACGCACCGACATCAACATCATCAACAATGATGGGCACTCGGCCTTGTTTTTATCTTTGACGAAAGATTTTTCCATCACGAAAAAAATCATAAACCATAAGTCCATAAACATTAACGGTGATAACCCTCGTACTACTCCCTTGATAAAAGCAGTAACAGAGAATCGATTGAGTATCGTTAAACTGTTACTGCCTTTTCCCAATCTTGATATCAACCGGTGCAATACGGCGGGCAGCACAGCATTGCATATCGCCGTCGCCATGGGCAGTGAAGATATTGTCGAGGCACTTTTGGAAAATCGTCATATCAATATGGATATCAAGGATGGTGATAATTTGACGCCATTGGAGTTAGCTATAAAACACGGGAATGAAAATATCAAAAAAATATTGCTTATTACAAAATGAACCCATAACAAAGCCAGCCCGCGGATACCGGCTGGCAAATGATTCCAAGTCCTTTAAATCAATTGGCTTACAAAGAAAAATCATGTTGGATATAAGGGGATGCCTTACCCAGCCGTTTCGCCAGCCAGGGCGGAATCCGGCCGCCGAGCATGGTTTGCAGCGCTTGCAGCTGTTGGCCGATATCCGTGGGCGGCTTAATTTTAATCGGATGGATATTATTTCTGATGACCCTGGCCGCGGCCGGGCCGCCGATGGCCTCGCAAAACAGCAAATGGCAATCGCTTAACAGCCTGGCCCGCGCTTCATTGCCCTCTTCCGGCCCGTCAGGCAAGTCGCGATAGCGGCGTACCTGATACAGGAAAGGCTCGAGTCCGTCAAAGGCATAGACAAAGAACAACGTACTTTGGCCAAAGTGGCCGTCCACCATCAGGCCGTTGCTGGAGGCAAAGGCGGCGCGCAGCTGCAAAGGTTGCCCGCGCTCAGGGTCCGTAATGAGATGGCTTGGCAAATCACCTTTCAGGCAGGCCGCCGCCTGCTGCCATTGCGCCGCCGACGGCGGCGGGACATCGGCGGGAAAGTCCCGTGCCAGCGCGGCGGGATCGAGCCGCGCCAGCAGAGCCGGCGACAAGGGCTGCCGGCATTCCCGCTCCAGCCAGAGGATCAAGGCCTGCGGCGCAAACTGCGGCAGTAATTGCGCAAGGGCGAATAAGCGCCAGAATAAGGGATCGTCTGTTGGCACATTCATTTTTATACTCCTGTTCCCGAAGCATCCCCGCCGCTTTTGCTGGCGCGCAGACGCACCGGAAGAGACGGTTTTCCCGGTTGCGGATAAATATAATAGGACTTGCCGCCCTCCAGTTCGACATTGCCGCCCCAGCACGACGCGTCGTCAAACTCAATGTGCAAAACCCGCGCTTCCAGGTCTTGTTTGGCAATATAGCAATACAAGCCATCTTTTTTTTCACTGAACAATACACTCGGCATCACAGTTCTCCAGCAAAAGCCGCCCCGGCACAGATCCGGGGCGGAGGGCTTAGCGAATCAGATCGTAGCTGTAATCGGTTTTGCCCAGTTTCATGGTGTCGCGATCCAGTTTTTCCAGCGAAGCGTTCACCAAGGTGGTCAATACCGTCATGGCGCCTTCATAGCCCCAGGTGGAAAGGCGGTGCAAATGGTGGCGGTCAAAGATCGGGAAACCGATGCGAATCAGCGGGACCTCAAACTGCTCACCCTTCGCCAGCGTATCGCGCTGAATAAATTTGCCGTAGGAGTTGCCGATCATGAAATCCGGTTTACGGGTAAACATCAGTGAACGGAAGTGCCACAGGTCGCAGTTGATGTAGACTTCGCTCTCCTGGCCGTAAGGGGAATCCGCCAGGATTTTTTTCATGGCTTTCTGCCAGCGCTTGTTGGCGTTATGGCACAGGATAACCGTCGGTTCACACCCCAGTTCAAGCAGCATTTGGGTCATGCCCATGACAAAGTCCGGATCGCCGTACAGGCCATAGCTTTTGCCGTGCAGCCAGGTATGGGAATCGAGCATCATATCCACCAGCCGCCCCCGCTCCAGCGTAAGGGCAGCGGGAATGGGTTTGCCGGTGAGTTCGCTGACGGTCATCAAAAACCGGTCGGTGGCGTTCAATCCCATGGGGATGCTGACCGGGGTCGCCGGCTGCTGCCACTCTTCCTGCACCACTTTTTTGGTTTTCAGCAGATGCCAGGGCTGCAGCAGCAAGGTATCGATGGCGTTGGGGGCGTCGCGCATCTCTTCCTGCGTGGTGCCGCCGGCGTACATGCGGTATTCTCCGTCCGCCGGGGTATCCAGTACCTCGGAGGGATCGGACAGCAGGCTGTAGCCGACCCCCATCTGTTCCATCATGCGCTTAATAACCCGGTAATTGCCCAGGTAGGTTTCAAAGCCGGTCACCAGATTGATCTTGCCGTTGCGGCCCGGCTGGTAATCCCGGCCCGCGCTCTTGTCGGTGAATTCCCGGGCGAATCCTTCGAACATATTATCCCAGCCGGTAATGTGGCTGCCGATAAAGCTCGGGGTATGGGCAAAGGGCACCGCTATCTTGCTGTCCACAAAACCGTCTTTTTTGGCGTTGGCGACAAAGGCGCTGATATCGTCGCCTATGACTTCCGCCATACAGGTAGTGGAGACGGCGATAACCTCCGGTTTGTAGAGCGCGGAAGCGTTCTGCAGGCCATCATTCATATTCTTGTTGCCGCCGAACACCGCCGCGTCCTCGGTCATGGAATCGGAAACACAGGCCACCGGCTCCTTGAAATGCCGGTTGAAATAGGTGCGGAAATACGCCACGCAGCCTTGGGAACCGTGCACATACGGCAGCGTCTTGGCAAACCCCAGGGAACAGAGCACCGCCCCCAGCGGCTGACAGGCTTTGGCCGGATCGATGGTCAGGGCTTCCCGTTTAAAGTTCAGCTCCTGGTATTCCGGCGTGGTGGTCCACGCAAAGACCTCTTTCACCCGGGCTTCGCCGTGAGCTTCTTCCAGGTCGCGTTTGCTGGTGAACAGCGCCTGATATTCCGCCTCTTCAAACAGCGGGTAACAGGCTTTGGTTTTTTCAACACTCTGACTCATGATTCTCTCCTCCCGCGCCACAAATCTGTGAACCGACGGGTTTAGCAAGCAGGCAATCTCAGGCGGTTTTCAGCCACGGCGCAGTCATTTGGGTCCAGCTCGGGTTGTTCAACGTCATGTCCATATCCCGGGCGAAAACGGCAAAACCGTCGTAGCCGTGATAAGGACCGGAATAGTCCCAGGAGTGCATCTGCCGGAAAGGGAAGCCCATCTTCTGGAAGATGTATTTCTCTTTGATGCCGGAACCTATCAGGTCGGGTTTGAGGATTTTGATGATCTCTTCCAGCTCAAAGCTGCTGGCATCGTCAAACAATAAAGTACTCTTATGCAGATCCGGCAAGGTGCGGTCATAGTCGTCGTTATGGGCAAATTCATAGCCGCTGCCGACGATTTCCATTCCCAGATCCTCATAAGCGCCGATAACATGACGGGGGCGCAGGCCGCCGAGATACAACAGCACCCGCTTGCCTTCCAGACGCTGACGGTACTTGGCAATCACGGCCTCGGTTTGCCCCTGGTAGCGGGCAATGACCTGCTCGGTTTGGGCTTGTATATGCTCATCGAACAGCGCGGCGATTTTGCGCAGGGACTCGGCGATTTTGGTCGGGCCGAAGAAGTTGTATTCCATCCAGGGAATGCCGTATTTTTCTTCCATATGACGGGAGATATAGTTCATTGAGCGGTAGCAGTGCACCAGGTTCAATTTCACCTTCGGCGTATTCTCCATTTCCACCAGGGTGCCGTCGCCGGACCACTGCGCCACTACGCGCAGGCCGATTTCCTGTAGCAGGATCCGTGAAGCCCAGGCATCGCCGCCGATATTGTAATCGCCGATAATGGCGACGTCATAAGGGGTGGTTTCGAACTCTTTTTCGTCACGATTGGACAGGATCCAGTCACGCACCACATCGTTGGCGATATGGTGGCCCAGAGACTGGGACACGCCGCGGAACCCCTCGCAACGCACCGGCACCACCGGTTTGTCGAGTTTTTTCTGCGCTTCCCGCGCCACCGCTTCGATATCGTCGCCGATAAGGCCCACCGGGCATTCCGATTGAACCGAAATCCCCTTGGTTAACGGAAACAGCGTTTCCATCTCTTCTATCAGCTTGGCCAGCTTTTTATCGCCGCCGAACACAATGTCCTTTTCCTGAAAATCAGAGGTGAAATTCAGCGTACCAAACGCATTTACGCCGCTGTAGCCGGTATAATAGTTACGGCGTCCGGCGCGGGAATATTGACCGCAGCCAATAGGGCCATGGGAAATATGGGCCATGTCTTTGATAGGTCCGAACACCACCCCCTTCGAGCCGGCATAGGCGCAGCCGCGCACCGTCATGACGCCAGGCTGCGATTTCCGGTTGGAGGTGATGCATTTACCGACGCTCTCCATTTCCGGGGAGCTCAGCATATAATGCTTGGCACGTTCTTTACGGGCTTTTTCAGGGAAAACTTCCAGCACTTCCTGAATCAGCGCCAGGGTTTGTTCGCCGGTAATATCGGTCATGGCGATATCCTTTACGAGAAATAGTGGGCTTGATGTCCTAAGCCAGCCGTAGCCGGCTCAGGGACTGACGCAGGTTGATATCAGACGGACTGCGCTTCTTCCGCGGCGGTTTTGCCGATGATGTTTTCGTCTTCCACATCCAAAATGCCGAATTCCATCAGCAGCGCCTCCAATTCGTCCATAGTCACCGGCGTCGGGATTACCATCAGTTTGTTATCAACGATTTTTTTCGCCAGGGTGCGGTATTCATTCGCCTGATCGCAGGTAGGATCGTATTCGATCACGGTCATGCGGCGGATTTCCGCCCGCTGCACGATATTGTGCCGGGGTACGAAATGAATCATTTGCGTGCCCAGTTTTTCCGCCAGGGCGATAATCAGTTCATCTTCGCGGTCGGTCTGGCGGGAATTGCAAATCAGTCCGCCTAAACGCACCTTGCCGGATTTGGCGTATTTCACGATGCCTTTACAGATATTATTGGCGGCATACATGGCCATCATCTCGCCGGAACAGACGATATAGATTTCCTGCGCCTTGTTTTCACGGATGGGCATGGCGAACCCGCCGCACACCACATCCCCCAGTACGTCATAGAAAACAAAGTCCAGGGAGTCCTCATAGGCGCCCTCTTCCTCCAGGAAGTTAATGGCGGTAATGACGCCGCGGCCGGCACAGCCCACGCCCGGCTCCGGGCCGCCTGACTCCGCGCAGCGGATGCCCGCATAGCCCACCTGCAAGACATCTTCCAGTTCCAGATCTTCAACCGAGCCGACTTCGGCGGCCAGTTCCATAATGGTATTCTGTGCTTTGGCATGAAGGATCAGCCGGGTTGAGTCCGCTTTCGGATCGCAACCGATGATCATGACCTTCTTGCCTATCTCGGCCAGGGCGGCCACGAGGTTTTGGGTCGTAGTGGATTTACCTATGCCACCTTTGCCATAAATGGCGCATTGACGGATAGCCATGAACATTCTCCTGTGAGTGGATTGACCTTTTCTATCAAGCAGGGAATGTACCAAAAGCACGTCATATACAATTTATTGATTTTTATATATTTATTTTAAAACGGTTATTATTTTAGGACCGGGTTATGAACAAACAGCAAACCTTTTGTCGGGAACCGGACACAAGATGTGCCTAGCGGGGCGGGAAAATGGACATTGTGGACACAATGGACAATGGCGTGACGATGACTGGACAATCAGTCGCGAGCCCGGCCCAACCCGGCCTGGGCAGACGTCCGGAAAGGAGATAGGCCATGTTAACTGCCTATGAACCTTGAGATAATGGGGTTTTGCTTGTAAAATCAGCATCCTGGCGAGAATTTGGTCAAACGCGCCCCTAAAAGAAAATGCGCTTTGACAAATCCGGCCGGCATCATTAGTATTCGCGGCGTTCCGACAATTCCTCTGTAGTTCAGTCGGTAGAACGGCGGACTGTTAATCCGTATGTCACTGGTTCAAGTCCAGTCAGAGGAGCCAAGATTATTGAAAAGCCCGCTCAGGGAACTGATGCGGGCTTTTTGTTTTTAGCGGTTTATGACAGTCGGCTAAGAGCGAGAAGCGGACCTTATGCATCCTTGCTAACATTGGCTCTGAGTAATCGGAATTGAGCTAAGCGATTCATTGTGAATTTCCGACCGCCTTTGCAGCAAGCCTGATTTACCGTAACTTTTGGATTACTGATCCTGATTAATCTGTCTATTTTTGTCATAGTGGTGAACAACATGCAGTTTAGAACCGGATTCATGGCCATGAATCACGCTCTTGTTCCCCCCACAACAATCGTATGAGGTCTTTATGCTGATAGCACAGGTTTCAGATATTCACGCCTCACCCGAAAATGATCACCTGCTTCGGTTCGACCAGGTACTTAATTGGCTTATGCATCTGCAACCGGACGTACTGGTACTTACAGGTGATCTAACGGATGGGCACTGGCAGGAAGGTTATAAACAAATAGCTGACCGCCTGAATCAGCAGAATTACCCTTCGTTGATCCTGCCGGGTAACTCAGACGACCGCAGTCTGATACGTTCGATTTGGGATGAGAACAGGTGGGAGCACGATGCCCAAGGAGAGGCCCTGCACTTAATCCATAACACAGGTGTCATTCGCCTGATTGGTCTGGATTCGACGATTGAATATAAGGAATACGGCAGTGTGACTGACCATCTGGAATGGTTGGATAATCAACTTAGCGACGCAGGCGGCCCTCCGTCATTGCTGTTTATGCACCATCATGTCTTTGCATCTGGCATACCAACGCTAGACAAAACGATGTGCAGAGGTCTGCCTGATATGGAAGATTTGATTAGACGCGCCCCGGCGAGACTGCTAGCCATTTCTACAGGGCATGTCCACAGACCGATAGCTGGTAAGTTTGCGGGCATACCTGCCTTCATTTGTGGCTCAGTCTGCCCGGCAAATCCTGTCTGGTTTGGAACAGTTAACGTTCCTCCTGCGAATGACCCGCCAGCGTTGATGATTCACCGCTACGTCTGTAACTATCTTACAAGTCATCACGTTTGCGTTTAACTGGCATTCTGAAAATGCATAGTTCTCATAGAAAACGCCTCGACCCCAAGTGATTAATACATAATGATGCGAGGGAGCAATGTCTGCTCCTGGCACAGCGCTGACCGCCAGATGTGATTGGACCCAGAGTAGCGAGGATGCCAGATTACGTCCGGGTTGACCTCCCCCCTACTAGTTAATCCGTCGCGAGCCTAACCAAGATTGTAATATTTATCATCGACACGAACCCGAATTAGCTTCGCCCTTATTGGGTATTACCACTTCGTTTAACCTGTCATTTTGGTTTGTTACAACGGTTTTGGTGTTTTTCATCCATGCGCCATCGCTATGCTGCGCGCTACGTATGAGTATTTGGCGGAATACTCTTCAAGTTACTGGCAGGATCATATACGCACAGTTGTATGTCGCTCAGTTGGGAACTTCGATAGATCACCAGATTGATTCCGCCCGGCCGGGCTTGGGAGGGAAAAAGGATGCCATCCAGGCCAGCGGCAACCACGTCGTCGGCCATATACCAAGTGGGGGGTTCGACACCGTTGCCAAAACGTTCCGTGCGCCAATCGACGGCAAAGTCGGCCCACAGCTCGGCCCAGTGCTCAGGGTCGAATCCGGCGCTCAAATCAGCCACCCGCAGTTTTTTAGCGAAAAAAGTGCAGATCGTGCCAGGCTGCAGCCAGGGATTGTCCTGTTTGTATTCGGCCAATGCCGTGACTTCATCAGCCGACAGGTATAGCGCTTCTTGACGGGGACGATTGAAGCGTCCCCCCTGCCTGGCGGCCCCCATGCCGGAACGGGGCGTAGAGGCAAAGGCCGGTACAAGAACCCGATAGAACGCCGGGAACCGCCCGCCGTCAAGAACAACATCAATCATCCAGAGGCACCGTCGGCGAGCGATTCCAGATAGGCGATGACGTCATCGGCCCTACCATCTCTGAGCAGGGCATCAGCCGTCTTATAGCCGAACGCGCGCAAGGGTTCGTTACGGATGAGAAATACGGCCTGCTGAGCATCTCCCGTCATCTCGGTGGCCACCGCGAGAACCCGCACCAAATCCACCAGATACTGCTGCAATTGCTGTGCTTGAGGCCGTGAAGAAGGAGTATTGCGATGTACATGCGCGCGCTCGGCCAGTTCCTGGATTCGGAAGCCAAAAAAATCCCCTACTCTGGCAGGTGATAGGTAGGCGGTGTTAGGCTCGCGAAACTGAACGCTCAGCGGGTTCGGAAGTGATGCACTCATAGTCACTCCTTTCAATGCAACCAACATGCACTTATTATGCACTAACATTGCAAATATTCCAATACCAAGGTAGATACATCTCATAAACGCGCAGTTGACATTTATCACTTAGATCGTAAACGGCGGCAATTGCATAAGCCATCAGTACTTCTTGTTTGTGAGATTTAAACCAGGCCGCCGCGGCCCAGTGCGGCAAATAGTGCCTTCACGATCTGCGCGTTCCCTTGCGTGCTCATCGCGCCAATCCGATATCGACGTGCATGGCAATATCGAACGTGCCGGCGCCGTTTTTTGCCAGGCCGATCATCAAGAGGCCAAGCGATTCGAGCGTCTGGGCCATGTGCAGGGCGCCAATATCCAAAGGCCTCAGGCCGAGGCTCCTAAGGAAAGTCGCAACGCGAGCCTTGGCTTCTCCATCGTCGCCTGCGATGAACGCGTCGAGCCGACCACCCTTGGCAAGCACAGGGCCGAAGAGAGTGTTGAACGCTTTCACGACATGCGCACCGGCGGGGAGACCTTTGGCAGTCTCCTGCGCACCGGAACTGCCATTGGGGGACACCAGGCCCGAGAGGTCGGGTGCTATCGGGTTGGTGATGTCGATGATCACCTTGCCGCCCAGCGCCGCCCCGAAATCGGCCACCACCGACGCCGCACTGCCGTATGGCACGGCGAGGATGACGATGTCCCCCTTTGGTGCGGCGCCGTACGTGCCGGTGGTCGCGCCAGCGCCAAGCTTATCGGCAAACGCCTGCGCCTTGGACTGGTCGCGGCCGATCACCTCGACTACGTGACCAGCCTTGACGCTACGGCCCGCGATTGCCGTGGCCATGCCGCCGGCGCCGATGATGCTGATGGTGCTGATGGGAGTGCTCATATTGTTTCCTCGTCAGTTAACAGGTTGCTCGTCATGTATTACCGGAACATCGCCCCGGTAATACAGCGCGCGTCAGGCAGCCGGAAAATAGTGGCCGTTATCCATATCGGCGAACAGGTCGGGCTGAGTGGGTTCCCAGCCCAGGGCCTGCCGGGTGATAAGGTTCGATGCTGGGAGATCGAGCGTGACCAGGTTTGCCAGGAAGCCAAAGTAGCCCGGCAGCATCAGCACGTCTGCGGGAATGCTCACGGCCGGCACGTTCAGGCGGCTGCCAATGGCCTCGGCGATGGCGCGGAACGGGATGCCCTCGCTCTCGACCCCATGCCAATATTTGCCTGCCCCACCCTTCTCCAGCGCCAGGCGGAACAAGATGGCGAGGTCACGGGCGTGTACGGCCGGCCACAGGTTCGCGCCTTCTCCCGGATAACCGATGACGCCCTTTTCCTTCGCCAGCCCGATCAACAATGGCAGGAAGGCGACGTCGGTCGTGCTGTGCGCGATGGTAGGGATCCGCACGATCGACGACCGCACGCCCCGCTCGGCGAGGCCGATGACGGCGAGATCGACGACGTTACGCACCCGCAGGGTCCCTTTATACGCATCGCCGCCGGGAAGTGACGGGTCTTCCTCGGTGGCCGGCCGGCCCAGCTTTTCCCACCCGGGCGCGCCGATGCTCCCCGACACGACCAGCGGCTTGCCGCTTCCAGCCAGCGCCTCGCCGTACGCGAGCATGATCTGGAGTTCCGCGGCGGCCACGGCGTCGATCCCACCGGAGGGAAGCAGGTCTTGTCTGTGGGCGACGTGAATGACGCCGTCGGCGTCCGCCGCCGCGGCCTTGAGCCCCTCAAGGTCGGAAATATCCCCGCGCCGCGCCTTGGCGCCAAGTGCGGCCACCGCCTCTGCGGCCTTGTCCGAGCGGGCCAGGCCGATAACGTCGTGTCCGGCCGCGACCAGTTCAGGGATGATGTACGAACCGATATGGCCGGTTCCTCCAGTAACTAAAACGCGCATGTTGCTGTTCCTTGTAAGTGAGATGAAAAAATAGTGCTACGGGCGAGCTCAGCCGGGAAGGCTGGCCCCGATTGAAAAGTTGGTGTGCTTGATGGCGTGGGCGAGCAGGCCCAGCGACAGCAAGCAGACGTGTACCAGCGACCGCGCTCAACATACAAACCATGCTAGACATATCGCTTGCAATAAGCAAGTAAAATTACTTGTAAAAAGAAAGTAATCACGGCATTTGCTTGCGATATGCAAGTAATGTTAAGATTTCGCCATGAAAACGACAGGTAAAGAAATCAGGTCACACTGCGCGGTGAACTACGGCGTGGAGATCTTTGGCGACCGGTGGTCGCTCTTGATCATTCGCGACATCGTTTTTGCCGGTAAGAAGACCTATGGCGAGTTCCTGAAATCGGAAGAGGGAATCGCGACCAATGTCCTTGCTTCCCGCCTTGCCTTTCTTGAGGCGCAAGGCATTCTCTCGAGGGTGCCCAGCCCCGATGACGGGCGCAAGGACTTCTACACGCTGACCGAGAAAGGCCTGGACCTCATTCCCATCATGCTGAGCATTGTCCTGTGGAGCGCGCAGCACGATGCGAAGTCGTACGTGCGGGGACAAAAGGAGTTCATTGCGAGAATCAGTCAGCATCCCGTGCAAGTGAGCGAAGAGGTAAAGGCGCTGGTTCGCAATGGCGGATATATATTCCCCAATGGAACGGGTGAACAAGACGGCAAGCATGCCTGTTAACTCCCGCAAACGATATGCGCACGCGAGCAGCGTTATTCTGAGCAAAAAATACGTTAATCCTGACGTAACCAGTCAATAAAGGCTCTCATCGCCGGAGACATGGATTTGCCGGCAGTCCAGCAAAGATGATAGCCGGCAAACTCCACATCCCATTCATTGAGAATAGGATGTAGCGCGCCGGATAAAAGATGCGCGCTCACTCTTTCCGCGGTCACCTGGGCAATACCGATTCCCGCGATGGCGGCTTGATATTGTCGCTCGCGATCGTCCACCACCAGATTCCCCGTTACCGGAATGTTTTTGATCTGGCCGTCATAAAAAAACTGCCATGGCTCCGGCGTTACCGTTCCCGGCCAGCGCCAGCCAATGCAATTGTGCTGCCTTACATCTTCGGGGTGTTTGATATCTTCATGAGTTTCAAGATAAGACGGCGCGGCCACCACTATCTGATGCAACCGGCCGCCAACGGGTACCGCAATCAATCCGGGATCAAGCACATCGCCCAGCCGTAGGGAAAGATCATACCCTCCCGCGATAAGGTCAGTAGGTGAATCGTTAATGGTGATATCAATATGTACATCGGGAAAAGAGCTCAGAAAACCGGGTACCTTATGATCCAGGAACATCATCGCTGCCGAACGAAAGGCATGTATGCAAATATTTCCCCTTATGATATGACTTCTGGCGCGCGCCTGTGCGAGCGCCCCTGCCAGATTCTCCAGTAACGGCGCGGTTTGCAGATAAAGTGATTTTCCATCCTCAGTAAGGCCCACGGAGCGCGTTGTGCGGTTGAAAAGCCGCTGTCCCAAGCGTCCCTCAAGCCCATTAATCTGCTGGCTAACGGCAGACGCGGAAATGCCCAACATGGCAGCGACAGCCCTGAAGTTCAATTTCTCCGCGACCAAAATAAATGTTTTTAGCGCCAAAAAATCCGAACCTTCAATCATCAATTGCCCTTATTGTTAAGCATGGATAATCACTGCACTTAGTTTATGCGGGATTATGTAATTTGAAAGAATAATTATAATGTAGCTTCCGCTTCAGGCAAGCTTGTAAAAAACAGGAGAGAGAACCAATGACCGATGAAAATCAGCCTACCGTAGAGCAGCGGCTGCAGATGATAGAGGATACATTAGCCATTTATGAACTTGTCGCTTCTCACCCTCCCAGCGCTGATACCGGCCTCGCCGAATATACCGCTGCTGTCTATATGGAGGATGGGGTTTTTAATCGCGGAGAGGGGTTGGATGGAGCAAAAGGCGTGGAGGCTATCGCGGCATTTATTATCAGGCAAGCCCATGAGGAGGCAATCAAAGGCGGACTGGCACACTTTGCCGGGTTACCGCTAATCGACCTACGCGGCGATAAGGCTATTGTCACCTCCTACTTGCAACTTTTACAGCTGGATAAACAGGGTGAAATGCGCGAGATGGCTAATCATGGCTTATCAACCGGGTACCGTATCCACCGGGTTGTGGTTAACCGTTGGGAGCTCGAACGCCATGCGGGGCGCTGGAAAATACGCAGCAGAACCCTTCTTCCGGTCGATGGGACCGATGCGCCACGCCAGTTATTAACACGCGGCCTCTCAGATATTCTCAAAGCCGCACGCTAATTATCATCTACAGTTACGAGGAAAATGATGAGCGAAAAAAATCGCCGGTTTCTGACGTCCCTATTCCAGACGATTGCAAGCCAGGGATGGGGAGATAATTTTATGTCTGCACTGCATGAAGATCTGGAGTTCAATGCAATGGGAACTTCGCCCTTATCCGGGACCTACCAAGGGAAAGAGGCTTACCGTAGTCAACTTATTAAACGACTTGATGACAAGCTGGAATCCTGGCCTGTCCCAATAATCGATACGATGATCGTCGATGGCAACCTTGCCTGCCTGCAATTCCATGCTACAGGTGGAAAGGGAAAAAACGGTGCGGATTTTAATATGAGCTATTGCTGGGTGCTACATATCGAGAATCAGCAGATTACAAAAATATGGGGGTATTACGATGCATTCAAGATGAATGAGCTTTTTAACATATAATAACAATCTCACTCTCGAATGCTATGGGCTTTTATTGATATGGCAAAGCGCAAAGGACTGGCGTTTTAGCCGCGATGTTCTGCGGATGTTGCCGCACTGTCCCATGAGTGGATTTCCAATATAAATCACATTTTTGCCGCCATGCCACATATGTCCAGATTTTCGTTGCATTAGCCTGCTTCTTTATTGCTCATGATCGCGTATTTTTTAATACGTTACAAAAACGTGAAAATGAAGGAGCTAATATGAAAACCCAATCTGAAAGCTATCTTGAGGCTCTTGGCGCCACTGCTGATTTATCCCGCGATATGATTGACCAGTTGGAGACCAAGGGCTACGTCGTTATCCGCGATGTTATTGACCCGGACTGGCTGGAAGATATGCGTGCGGCGTTTGACGGGCTGGTAAAAAAGGAGGGAGATAATCTCGCGATAGAGCATCACCAGGAAGAGACCGCCACCCGGATTGCCAACATGATCAACAAAGGCACGGTATGGGAGAAAGTCTGGGCACATCCGGTTGTTCTGTCGGTATGCCGCCATATTTTCCAGGGACCATTTAAGGTCTCCAGCCTGAATGGCAGAGAAGCGCTTCACCATGGCGGCCATCAGCCCCTGCATGCGGACTGGAAAAAACCCCGGCCCGATTTTCCAAAGGTCCATCTGGTCAACGCAATCTGGGCCATAGATGACTTGAGCGCGGCCAACGGCGCGCCGCGTATTATTCCCGGTACCCACCGTCGACCGGAATTGCCCGAAGATATCTTGCCCGACCCCGCCTTACCGCATCCTGATGAAGCCATTTTTGCAGCGCCGGCGGGCAGCGTGATGATTTATAACGCCCATGCCTGGCATGGCGGGACCACCAATACCGTGGGTACCCGGCGCAGAGTTTTACATGGCTTATATTGCGATCGCGAGGATGCGCAGCAGCAGGATCAACGCAAATGGCTGAAGCCGGAAACCGCCTCCCGTCTGACGCCGGCGCAAAAGTGGCTGCTTGATGTCTTATAAAAGACAGGGGATAGCCATAGTTTTATGTCCCAAGCCTGTTATTAACGATGACTGCGGCCCTGAGGCTAAATGTTCGGTTTCATTGTTCACGGGCCTGACGGTTTTCTTCAGGCTCTTAATCATAAAATGACCCATCCTGTCTCGCTTGAAAGACCTCATGAAACCTTTTAAGATCCCCGTTATCGTTTAAAAGAGATCTGGCTATGCAGCAAGACGTTATAGACATCATTGCTCGGTTGATTTCCCGTCATCATGCAATGACTTTAAAATTCCCGAATAACTCGCTCCCTGCTCCGCCTTTGGCTAGCGTAGTAAGCTTTCCTCGTCTCGAAATTGTGATAGAAGGAGAAGTTCAAGATAAAAGTCTGCCGGAGGCCCAAGGAATTCTAAAAAAATACAATGCGCTTTATATACCCGCGGGCAAATGGAATTTGATAAGCTGGACCCGTCCTGCGACATTATTAAGCATTCTATTTAGCAAAAATAAATTAGGCTTTAGCATTCAGCAATGGGATGGCGATAACCTCATCTACGTTGATAAACAAAACGTCGCCCGCCTCGGCCCGCGGGTCGGTTCTTTTCTGCTGCAAGCGATGAATGAGATTGTTTCCAACCTGGACGATCAGCAAACAGCGCGATTGGTTCTCGCCGGCTTGCTGAGCCACTGCTCAGACCAACTCATCAACCAGGCGCAAAAATTAACCCCCAGCCGGGCGTTATTTGAGGTCATTCAGGAATATATTGACGATAACGCCTCGTTTCAACTCACCCGCGATGATGTTGCTAAACGTTTTCATATTTCTCCCAATTATCTTTCACATCTATTTAGAAAAACCGGCAGCATTGGTTTCAACGAATACCTTAACCACGTTCGTCTGGAACGCGCTAAGTTATTACTTAAAGGTTATGATATGAAGGTTAAAGAAATCGCGAGCAGCTGTGGTTTCATCGACAGTAATTATTTTTGTCGTATTTTTCGTAAAAGTACGGCCCGATCCCCAACCCAATACAGAAGCCAGTGGCGAAGCCAATGTGACAATAAAGAGAGTCACGACATATCTCCCCGATGAAGGGTATGGATACCGCCATTCCTATCACATCCCTTTATATTACCTATTCTTCAGCTCACTCTAAGATGTGTGCCATTGGGCACATTAAACGCTTGTTCAACTACTGACATGACTTTATGGGGTTCTAACAAAAAAATGCGGGTGGTGGTCTGAACGCTTCTGCACGTTGCAAACCGTTCCGCGCCGTCAATGACAATGTCAGTGATAAGCACCGCCACATTTGCTCTCGCTATATCTTCCGCCGTTATGGCATTTTCCGTGCCTAATGCGCCTTGCGTTTCAACCTTCACGGACCATTTTTCCTGCTGGCATAATTTTTCGAAACGTTCCGCCGCCATATACGTATGGGCGACGCCGCTTATACAGGCAGTTACCGCAACAAGATAACGCGTCATTCTGTCACCTTCCTATCCTCTTAGCGGACTAGCCGCCGACCTTAATACGATAGCCGGCGGATTCAGCCATTAATCGCAACGGAGCGATGTCGCTTTCATCCGGCGCAGGCACGCCTTTCATCTGCCATGGCCGGTCTAACAGAGAATACTTGGGCTCTCCGTAGGGGTGGAAAGGCAATAAATGTAATTCATCTATTGCCAAAGGCGCCAACACATCCAGTACCCGGCACATATTCTCCCGCGTCATTGTATATCCCGGAATCAAAGGAATGCGCGGAATAACGTGGATACCGTTAGCCACCAGTAAGCGCATATTTTTCAGCACCCGCGGCAGATTGATATGAAGCACTTCTTTTGACTGTTTTTCATCCATGATTTTCAGATCAAATAACACATCATCACATTGACGCGCAAGGGGCAGTAAACGAGCGGCAGGCGCATCGCCGGCTGTTTCAATCGCGGTATTGATTCCCAATCGCCGCAACCTGGCAAGAAAACGCGTGGCAAATTCAGCCTGCATTAATACTTCTCCCCCCGAAAGCGTCACTCCGCCGGACGATGAACGAAAGAAGATATCATCCTTCAGTGCCTCTTTTTCCAAACCATCCAGCGTCACGTCGCGGCCGATACGCGCCAATGCGCCGGAGGGACATTCATCCGCATCATTGAGACAGACAGCGCGATGGAGGCATTTTTTTTCACGGCGCACTGTTTCAATACTGCCGGAAATGGATTCAGGGTTGGCGCACCATGGACAGCGATGCGGGCATCCCTTGAAAAAAATCACCGTACGGATCCCTTGTCCATCGTTAAGGGAGTAGCGCTGGATATTGAAAATGCGGGCCGTTTCATCGGCCGGATAGTCAATGCATTTACAATTGATGCGCCGTGCGGCGGATAATGTCATCCTGAATCTCCCTCGACAACTCCACAAAGAAGGCGCTATAACCGGCAACGCGAACCACCAGGCCGGCAAAATCCTGCGGACGCTGCTGTGCTTCCCGCAGCGTTTGGGCATTCACCACGTTAAACTGGATATGCTGCAGTTTCAGTTTGGTAAAGGCGTGCAAAAAGTCACTGAGTTTATTAAGCCCGCCGTCACCCGCAAGCGTAGCCGGGGTAAATTTCACATTTAACAGCGTACCGTTCGACAGCAAATAGTTGTCCAGTTTACTGACTGATTTTAATACCGCCGTAGGTCCATTGCTGTCCTGCCCCAGCATCGGCGATAGCCCGCCGTCGGCCAGCTGTTCACTCGCGAGACGTCCGTCCGGCGTTGCCCCGACCACCGCACCCAAGGGTATATGGGCGGATACGGTATAAGACCCCGGCGAGAAATGCCCGCCGCGGGGGTTGGTCCAGGTTTCGACTTCTTTGCAATAGAAGCGCAGTAAATCAGCGCTGATATTATCCACCTCATCAATATCATTGCCGTATTTCTCAAAGCGGTTAATCAGCCGGGCCCGGATATTTTTCCCGTCCGCAGTGGCAAAATTCGCTTTCAGCACCGCCAGAAGCTCATCAAAGCTCAGACGCTGTTGATCAAATACCATACCTTTCAAGGCGTGTAACGAATCGCTGAGATTAGCGATGCCAATGCCCTGGACACCCGAGAAATTATAGCGCGCGCCGCCTTCGGTTATATCCTTGCCCTTCGCCATGCAATCGCTGATAAACGAAGAAAGCAGCGGCACCGGCGCCCGGTCGCGGTGGCCGATATCGCAAATATTGCTGCCTTCCACCATCAGCTTGATATAGTGGCGAATCTTATCGCGTATCTGCCTTAGCAGGCTGTCCCAGGTGATAACCGCGCTGCCTTCATTTTCCAGCAAGACAATCTCCATGACTTTAAGCAGATTGAACATGGCAATATCATGCAAACCGTAGGTTCTGCCGGGAATAGAAAGCTCGACGCAGCCTACCACCGCATAATCGCGAGCATCCTCTAGTGAAACGCCCCGATTCAGGAACGCGGGCACCACCACTTCATCATTAAAGATCTGCGGAATGCCGGTTCCCAGCCGGATGGTTTCCGCCGTTTTCAGCAAGAACGGACGATCGATAAATTCATTTACCCGTACGCCGATATTCGGCTGCGGAAGCTGAACGGTTTGATAGGCGTCAAGACACAGGAAAGAGAGTATATTCACCGCGCTGCGGCCATTTTCCGTCAAGCCGCCTAATATCACGGTATAACCCGTTGGGAATCCGGCAAAATAGCGGGCGCTGCCGGCTGAACGCAACAATACTACGTCATTACATTTTACCCACAGTGATTCCAGCAACTCTTTTAGCAACGCCGGACTGTGGCCACGGCTCAAAGAGGACTGGTAAAATGGCAGCATGTATTGGTCAAAACGCCCCAGTGATAAAGAGCTGGCGTTAGATTCATATTGCAATATTACGTTCATATACCAAAACAACTGACAGGCCTGCCGGAAATCTTCCGGGCGATACTGTGCATTATGACGGGAAATATCCGCAATCGACCGCAACTCCTTACGGCGGGTATCGTTTGTGCACCTTTCCGCCAATTGGTCGGCCAAGGCGGCATAACGCAATATATGTCGCTGTGATGCTTCCAGTAATAGCAAGCCGGCCTGAAAGAAGACGTTATCCTGATGCTCGGCGCAGCGGCTTTTCATCTCGGCAATAAGCTTCGCCAGGCCGTTATTCAACAGGTGCGGATAATCAATAATAATATGGCCCTGGCCTTTATCGGTCTGGTTTATGCTGAAAATCTGCGTACTGGCGGCAGCGTTAACCTCGTCGCTCATCTGACCATTAATAAAGTCTTTCATCGATCGCGTTATCCAATAAGGATAAAGCTGCTCGCGATAAATCTGTTTATCTTCGTCACTGATGTCAAAACGATCCTGAGGGCGAGAGGAAAATTGATCCAGCTCGGTAAGCAGCCAATAAGGATCCATTTCCGGAGAGATAATCCCGGACCGCGGTTTTACGGTGCGGTTGCCGGCAATCAATTCGCCATCACGAATTGCGATATCAACGTTATCAAGAATATAGGCGGTTGCCTTGGCGCGACGCATTAACACCGACTCCCCCGCCGTTTGTCGATGGCTGGCGGTATAGAGCAATGCCCTCTCAAGCGAAATTTCGCGGGGATGGGCCAGCATTGCGCTTTTCAGCTGTTGGACTCGATTCGTCATGAAGACCCCTCATTAAAAGAATGGCGTGAAAACACCCACCAGGCCGGCCGCTTTTTCAAGGTAGCCGGCGCTTTAAACAATAGGCATACGCCACGGAAGATGACAGACGAGAAAAAGGGCATTTACTGGACTTTTGTACTGTTAAAATAAAAATGCGAGCTTGCTCAACCCTCTTGCCCATAGGGACTCAAGTCAAATCCAATGCGAAGTGTGACTTGAAGCACGTTTTATTGCGTTGAATACATTTATCCAGTGTTTGACACTTTTGACGCATAGCTTAATAGCGCCATGTTTTTTAATCTGGCATCAGCGCGAACGTGAAAGTGACTATGACGATTGAATGAAAGGAAAACCGATGGAACTCTATCTGGATACCGCGAATGTCGCGGAAGTAGAACGACTGACGCGTATATTCCCCCTTGCCGGCGTTACCACCAATCCAAGCATTGTTGCCGCCAGTAAGGTCCCGTTATGGGAAGTCTTGCCGCGCCTGCGGGAAGCCGTGGGAAAAGATGGCCGTTTGTTTGCTCAGGTATTGGGCCGCGACGCGGCAACAATGGTTGCTCAGGCGAAGCAATTGGTGGCGCGCATTCCGGGAATTGTGGTAAAAGTCCCGGTGACCTCAGAAGGACTCGCCGCCATCAAGCTTTTAACCGCCGGCGGGATTACAACCCTGGGCACCGCGGTTTACAGCCCGGCGCAGGGACTGCTGGCCGCACTGGCCGGCGCGGAATATGTTGCCCCTTATGTCAACCGGGTAGATGCGCAAGGCGGCGACGGGATCAAAACCGTACAGGAATTGCAGGCGCTTCTCGACCTGCACGCGCCGCGCTGTAAAGTGCTGGCCGCCAGTTTCAAAACCCCGCGCCAGGCGCTGGATTGCCTGTTGGCAGGCTGTGAGGCCATTACCCTGCCTTTGGACGTGGCGCAACAATTAATCAGTTCTCCGGCGGTGGACGCCGCCATCGATAAATTCGAGCATGATTGGAGTGGTGCGTTTGGAAACCTGAACCTATAAACAAGGCGGCATCCCGGCGGGCTTTAAAGGTCGCGCTCCTTCTGTGCCCGCTGGCGATCGTAGTATTCATATTCAGCGGAAATGATTTCATCGAGCAATGAATCCACATCGGCTTTCTGGGTATTTTCAGCGAACCGCCCGGTGAGAATGGTTTCCGGTGTCAGCTTCCCGTCTTCATACAGCGCCCAGATTTCTTTCGCATAACGGGTTTCCAGCAGCCGCGGCGCGAACCGGCCGTAGTATTCGGTCATGTTGTTGACATCCCGTTCGAACATGGATTCGGCGTGGTTGTTCGCCGCGGCATCCACCGCCTGGGGCAGGTCGATAATGACCGGCCCTTTGGCGTCCATCAGCACGTTGAATTCTGATAAATCCCCATGCACGATACCGGCGCACAGCATTCGTACGATATTGCGGATCATGGTGTCGAAATCGGCTACCGCTTCATCTTCCGTCAGAATCACTTCGCTCAGACGCGGCGCGACCACGCCGTCGGCGTCGGTGATAAGCTCCATCAGCAGCACTCCGTCCAGACAGATATAGGGCTGCGGTACCCGCACCCCGGCATCCGCCAGCAGGAATAGCGCATTGACTTCCGCCGTCTGCCAGGACTCTTCCTGCTGCTTGCGGCCGAACTTTGTGCCTTTTTGCATAGCCCGCGCGTTGCGGCTGTTACGGACTTTACGGCCTTCCTGATACTGCACGGCCTGCTTGAAGCTACGCTGCGTGGCTTCTTTGTAAACTTTGGCGCAACGGATCTCTTCACCGCATAACACAGTGTAAACGTCGGCTTCTTTGCCGCTTTTCAATCGACGGACCACATCGTCTATCAGACCGTCAGCCACCAGCGGTTGGATTCTATTTGGTATTTTCATGCAGCCTTGTACCTTATTTCAGCGCATGAGGGAATGACCTGCGCACTATATTTGCCGCGAAGGATCTATCTTGTAGCACTGATGAGTCGCTTTATCTGTTATCTCGCATATGCCAGACTGCCTCCATTATGCCACACTATTTATTGTTACTGGGCAATATCCGCGTAGTGTATTCGGTGTCAATCAAGACGGTTATCGCTGCCAGGGTGGGAGCCGATGGGCTAACGCCCTGAAAATCGCCGGATTCCGGGCGTTTTTACGTTGATGGCCCGCCCCGTGGCAATCCCTCCGGCGACGCGATCCTGTTGCTATTTATACTACGATAAACTCACTACTTTTATAGCGGCCGCTTTCAGGCAACACTTCCTTCACACAACACTGGAGGTATTCTATGCGCGTATTTCTTACTGGTGCGACCGGTTTCATCGGATCACGCATCGTACCCGAACTGCTTGCCGCCGGGCATCACGTCCTCGGTCTGGCGAGATCGGATGCCGGCGCCCGGTCCCTGGAGGCCGCCGGCGCGCAAGCGCATCGCGGCGATCTGGAGGATCTGGACAGCCTTCGCGACGGCGCGGCCAAGGCCGATGCGGTTATTCATACCGCATTCGATCATGACTTTTCGCGCTTTGTGGCCAATTGCGAAAAGGACAGGCGGGTCATTAACGCCTTGGGTTCCGTTCTCAAAGGCTCCGCCCGGCCCCTCATCATAACATCCGGAACCGGCATGGGCGATGCCGGACTGGGCCGGCCGGCGACGGAAGACGTGTTCAACGCCAACAACCCCAATCCGCGCGTGGCCTCCGAGCTGGAGGGCAATACACTGCTGGCGGCCGGCGTCGACGTGCGCGTGGTGCGGCTTCCGCAGGTCCACGATACGTTCAAGCAGGGGCTTATCTCGCCCTTCATCGCGATCTGCCGGGAGAAAGGCGTGGCGGCCTATGTCGGCGAAGGAGCCAACCGCTGGCCGGCGGCCCATGTGCTGGATGTGGCGAAGCTCTATGCGCTGGTCCTGGACCAGGGGCGCCGGGGGGACAGGTATCATGCCGTTGCCGAGGAGGGCGTTTGCGCGCGCATCATAACGGAGGTGGTAGGAGCAGGACTCGGTGTGCCGGTGGTGTCCCTATCGCCCGAACAGGCGCCGCAGCATTTCGGCTGGTTCGCCATGTTCGCGGGCATGGACCTGCGGGCTTCCGGCGCATGGACCCGCGAACAGCTCGGCTGGGAGCCGACCGGCCCGGGGCTGCTGGACGATCTGAAGCGGATGGACTATTCGCTGCCGGCGGGCGGACATCAATAATCAATCGCCGGCTAAAACAGTCCTAGAATCCGCCACCAGGCCAGTCCCACCGCCATGAATATCGCCTGGTTGATTATGCTGATGATAAAACCGGTGCGCCACCAGACATTGGTGGGCACATAGCCGGCGCCAAACAGGATGGGACCGCGCGCATGGGTATATTGGGTCAGGGAGCAATACAGGCTGCTGGTAAATGCCAGCATAAAGGCCATCGGCAGCGCCGGAATGCCAAGCTCTATGCCGACGGCCAGAAACACCGCATACAGCGCGGCGATCTGCGCGTTGCCGCTGGCAAAGAAGTAATGGGTGTACATATAGGCGGCATTTAACAGCAGCAACACCCACACCCAATGCGTGCCGGACATCAGATGGCCGATATTCGAGCCTACCACATTGCCGAACCAGGTAGTGAATCCCAGATCCTTCAGCTTGTTGGCCATCATCAGCAATGCGGCGAACCATACCAGGGTGTCCCAGGCGCCCTTTTCGCTTTTGATATCTTCCCAGGTCAACACGCCGGTCAGCAAGAGAAACGACAGGCCGACAAACGAACCGGTGGTGGGATCCACCCCGAGGGTTGAGCCAAAAATCCACAGTATCAGCAGCAGTAATACCGTGACGACCATCAGCCACTCCGAACGGCCCAGCGGGCCCATTTTTTCCAGCTCGGCGGCGGCGAACTTAGGCGCATCCGGCGTCTTTTTAATCTCCGGGCGCACCAGGAAATAAACGCATGGCGGCACAATGACGAGCGACACCGCGCAGGGCACCACGGCGGCGAGAAACCATTCGAACCAAGAGATAGACACGCCGGCGTCGGCTGCCAGTTTCACCGCCAGCAGGTTGCCGGTATAGGCGGTCATAAACAGCGCGGAGGTGATATCGTTGACATTGCCGATGCAAACGATCAGGAACGTGCCGATTTTACTGCGCGATGCGTTATCGGGATGAGAATCAAAGCTGCGCGCCAGCGAATCGGCGATGGGATAAATTACCCCGCCGCAGCGCGCGGTATTGCTGGGCATTGCCGGCGCCAGCAGCAGATCGGCGAACGCCAGCCCGTAAGCCAGGCCGAGGGTACGTTTTCCCAGCAGCCGAATCAGCATCAGGGCCAGCCGTCGCCCGAGGCCGGTTTTGATAAACCCGCGCGCAATCATAAAGGCCACGACGATAAGCCAAATCAGAGAACTGTTAAGTTCGCTTAGCGCCGTAACGATGGCGCCTTCGGCGCTCTTGTCGCCGGCGGCATAGGTCAGCGCAAAAAGAGTGATGCTGATAATGCCTATGGCGCCGATGGGCAGGACGTTAGCCACAATGGCGATAATGGTGGCCACAAATATCACCGCTGAATGCCAGGCGTGGACACTGAGTCCGGTGGGGGGCACAACCCGCCACAGCGCCAGGCCGGCCACGACAATGACGGCCAGCGACAGCCAACTCAGACCATAGGATGTTTTGATTTTCAACGGACGATCCCTTTGTTTAACGTTAGGATTTCAGTCTATTCCCTTAGAACGGCGCCTGTATTGCGGATATTTACCATTATAAGACAGGATAAACCCTGAACATGACAATTATTCATTAATTAGAAAGCATTATTTTTTTATTGATCTTGATCAAGTCACTTATCAATAATTCATTTTGATGGGTGGACTTTCATCGCCTATTGTTGCGGCCGGCAACGCCCTATTTAAGGGAAAGATTATTTCCCCTACCCTCCTTCGCAATAAATGGCCGGCGGCGATTAATTATCCGTCATGATTAAATGCGATTGAATTCGTTCCGTGAATCTCTGTTATTAACATCACCGTGACGCTGTCCCGGTATTATTGGCGGTCGACAATTCACCCTTCCTCCCCTAGAATAACCGCGGTGGTTTCATCCACTCATAATAGAAAAAATTATCTCAGAGGAGTCTGCACGTGTCGCAACAAGAACCTCGCATTTTAACCACCCATGTCGGCAGCCTGCCGCGCCCGACTCGATTGCTGGATCTTATGAAGGCCAATATCGAAGGCACGGACAATCGGGCCGAACTTGAAAATTGCATCCGGGAATCGGTGATCGAGTCAGTTCAGCAGCAATTGGCTGATGGGATTGATATTGTCACGGACGGCGAAATGTCCAAAGTGGGTTTTTTCGCCTACGTCCGCGATCGTATCTCCGGTTTCGAGCCTCGTCCGGGAGCGGGTTATGCCGCTTTTGAAGCTGAAGTCGAAGCGTTTCCCGAGTATTACAGCGAGTATTTCGGCAAAGCAATGCTGGGAGGAAACCTGGTGCCTTTTGTTCCGGTCGTCTGTACCGGGCCGGTGTCCTATCATGGCGTCGCGCAGCTCAAGCGCGATCTGGGCAATCTGGCGGATGCGCTGAAAATCACTCCCGCTCATTCCGCCTTTGTTCCTTCGGTGGCGCCCACAGGCGTCGGCAGCAACGCTTTTTATGAAAATGAGGGGGACTATCTGTCAGCTATTGCCGAAGCCCTGCGAGTCGAATATAAAGCCATTATCGATGCCGGATTTACCCTGCAGATTGACGATCCCTTTTTACCCGATCTTTTTGCCGACCGGCATCTCACCAGCGTCCAGATCCGTCAGAAAGCCACTGATTATGTCACCATTCTGAATCATGCGCTGCGCGGAATTCCCCAGGAAAAAATACGCTATCATACCTGCTATAGCATCAATGAGGGGCCGCGTATCCATGACGTGCCTTTTATCGAATTTGTACGCTATATGCTGGATCTTAATGTCTCGGATTACTCCTTTGAAGCCGGGAATGTTCGCCATGAACATGAATACCATATATGGGAACAGGTGAAACTGCCGGAAGGGAAACGCCTCATCCCGGGGGTTATCTGCCACGCCAGTAATACCGTCGAACACCCTGAGCTCATCGCTGAACGCTTGATTCGTTTCGCTGAGCGCGTCGGAAGAGACAATGTGCTGGCAGGAGCTGATTGCGGCTTCTCTTCACAGGCAACCTATAAAACCGAGGTGCATCCCACTATCGTCCGGGAGAAGTTCAGGGCACTGCGGGCCGGGGCGGATATCGCCAGCAAGAAATTATGGCGGCGTTAAAATAAAAAATACCCAGATCGCCGCCGGCGGCACTGGCGGCGGCGGCGGCGGCGGCGGCGGCGGCGGCGGCGGCGGCGGTAAATTTTATGGAACCTGAATTAAAATAAGGAATAGTCCGGCATACAAAAACGCATTACGATCTATAATCAACTTTCTTAACTATCTTCAACAGAGAACACCATGAAGAAAATTGCACTTTGCTTGGCTTTAGCCGTTTTTACGCTGCCGATAACCACCATAAGCTGGGCAGCTCCCGTCAGGCATGAAAAGGTCGTTGTGGTCCATAAGCATCGCCATCATGTGGTAAAACACCCGATTAAAAGACATCACCCCGTCGTTATCGAAAGACGCTAGACCAGGCCTGACGCCAGGCAACGCTTTCGCGGCTAACAGAGATCTGTTGGCCGCTTTTTTTTATCGTTCAGCGCCATCCCAGGCCGGGCGCCACATGGGTCAGGATTGACTCGATGGCGTGAACGTTATAGTCGACCCCCAATTGGTTAGGCACGGTCAACAGCAAGGTGTCGGCTTCGGCTATGGCTTCATCCTGTTTTAGCTCCGCGATCAGGACATCCGGTTCGGCGGCGTAGCCGCGGCCAAATATAGCCCGGGTCTTTTCATCAAGAAAACCGATTTGGTCGCCATCGCGGCTGCTATTGCCGAAATAGGCGCGATCCCGCTCATCCATCAGGGCGAAGATACTGCGGCTCACCGACACCCTGGGCTCGCGCGCGTGACCGGCTTCCCGCCACGCGGCACGGTAGGCCCGAATTTGCTTGGCCTGCTGAATGTGGAAAGGTTCCCCGGTTTCGTCGTCCTTAAGCGTTGAACTTTGCAGATTCATACCCAATTTGGCTGCCCAGACCGCGGTGGCATTGGAGCCGGCGCCCCACCAAATCCGGTCCCGCAGGCCGGCGGAAAAGGGCTCGAGGCGCAATAAGCCCGGTGGGTTCGGGAACATCGGCTGCGGGTTGGGCTTGGCGAAACCCTCCCCTCGCAGAAGGTCAAGCAAGACCTCGGTATGGCGTCGTCCCATGTCGGCGTCCGACTCGCCTTCGGCGGGCTGATAGCCAAAATGGCGCCAGCCGTCTATGACCTGTTCCGGGGAGCCGCGGCTGATGCCCAACTGCAGGCGTCCGCCGGAGATAAGATCGGCCGCGCCGGCGTCTTCGGCCATGTAATGGGGATTTTCATAGCGCATATCGATAACGCCGGTGCCAATCTCGATGCGGCTGGTTCGGGCGCCCACCGCCGCCAGCAGGGCAAAGGGGGAACTGAGCTGGCGGGCAAAGTGATGCACCCGGAAATAGGCGCCGTCCGCCCCCAACTCCTCCGCGGCCACGGCAAGTTCAATGGATTGCAGCAGCGCGTCAGCGGCGGAGCGGGTACCGGATTGCGGTGAAGGAGTCCAATGGCCGAACGACAAAAAACCGATTTTCTTCATGGAATTAAGGCCCTTATTATCATTGGCTTATTAATG
Source organism: Sodalis sp. RH15 (assembly GCF_047324255.1). Classification (NCBI taxonomy): domain Bacteria; kingdom Pseudomonadati; phylum Pseudomonadota; class Gammaproteobacteria; order Enterobacterales; family Bruguierivoracaceae; genus Sodalis; species Sodalis sp. RH15. The sequence goes on along the minus strand of NZ_CP178738.1, from coordinate 3,065,063 downwards.
TATGAGGCCCTACTGCTGAAACCGGGCCCACCTATAACCGCCAGTCCGGCGCAACATACCGGTTAAGCACTGTTGTCCCGATAATAAAGCCCCCCCCTCTGAAGCGCAAATCACGGTTGCCGCCATTGGCGGACGGTAACGTCAAGGCCGTCGGATTCAACCCACGGTTGACCAGAGCATGGCCCGGACAGCTTTTGTTCTGAAAAGCGGGACGTCTCGCACTCTAGGCCAAAAAGCTCAATGCCGGTGACGTTTCGCATTTTATAGATACCCCCTGCCCAAAAGGTGATAGCCATCGCTTCGGTATTCAGCACGATAATTTCTCCTTCAGCGTAGGGCATCATTCTGCCTCTGCCATAAACCTCAATAAACGGCGGGCGCGAGTTTTTTTCATACGAGATCATAAATGACGCGGTACTGGGCGTGAATTTTTTACAAAGATGTTTAACATGAAATTGCCTTAGGGCAAGATTCACCATACTTGCCCCGCTCTCATGGAAAAACCATTCTGTTTCGCCTAATCCTGGAGTGCTTGAGTATATTGCCTTGGTGGGATGAAAACAGACATCCGAGGCATTAACCCGCAATAACGTTGATAAAACGTTATCCTGCTGTCTATTTTCATTGATTTTCGTACTGTATTCGGATTTTGTTGATTTCACGTCTGATATGATCAAAATTACCATCCATTAAATAGCTGAAACTGTCGATTGCCGTCCACAGTGATTCTATAAAAACGTTCTTCCGGACATCATCCAGAGTGTTGTGATAACAGTTATTGAGGGCTGGTGTAATTTCAGCCCGTCAAGCCTTAATCTAAGTCAACTTAGCATCCTGCCGACCATCGCGGAGATTGACCACATCTGCTGCCTATATGAGCGACATATGGTATTGTTTGACCATGTTTGTCCAATCCTCGCTGGTCACCGGCACACTTTCGCCGGTATGAATATTTTTCGCCTCGTTTACCGGACCGGTAAGTTCTTCCAGCACCACGCCGATACGCTGCGCCGGGTGCATTTCTCCTTCAATCATATAAGCGGTAGCAATACTTTTGACGCGGAAAAATGTATTGGGCGGATATAAATATTCCCTAAGGTTGATATCGTAGCCATTGAGGGTCAATTCGCCGTCGGCGGTAACGGTATCGCTCAGCAGGGGAATACATTGCCGTCCATTCTCGATTTTAAAATAGAGCAAAGCCTGCCTGTGTTTCTTACCCGATAGTCCTTCACCATCGGTTAGGGCGGTAAATTTTTTTGCATAAAGATCTCGCGCGTGAACGGTTAAAAAGGTAGGGTAATTGGTGACGATATCACCAGGACCAATACTTTCGCCCCATGGAATAGTAAACCCTAAAGGATATTGCCCCATACCCAGATAATTTCCTGATTGCCGGGGGAGCGAACGTTTAATTAAGTTAACCATAGATAAATAACTGTGTTTGTCGGAAAATTGCCAATCGTTTACCGGGATGTCGTGCCAGAGATTTTCATTTATCCTTCTCTTGGAGGGCATATTCCCCGTCAGTTCAATCGTCATTGAACCCTCAATATAACTAATACTGTCTTCGTTGTGCCATGTCCAAAAACGCAATGCCATCCTCTCCCTCGCAGGCAATGCCTTCACCATTCGCACATAAGCGTCTATATCCAGCGATTCCTGAGCCAACGGAATACCCTGCTCGGGAAACAGCAAATGTTCGCCCCCCGGCTCGCCGTACCGCGATATATGCGCTGTGCATTCCACACCGTTCAGATGCACCTGGGACAGGGTGTCGATGCTTTTCTGCTGTTGCCAAACCCTGGCCGCCGCCGAGGCGCCCCGCCCGCTCAATCCATGAGATAAAATATTCCTCAAGCGCACTGCCGCCGGCGTGGGGATGGCCGCCAATTGATTATCTGCGGATAAAGTATACTTTCTGCCGATAACGTCGCCGGTATGGGGACTTATCCTGGCGTACACCGGCTGGTCAAGATACCGGTCACCCCCCAGCATCACGATGGGAATATCATCATTTAAGCCCGCCAGACGAGCGGTTGTATACCCCTCCGGACCGACAGGCAGCTTATCAGCCGGTGCGGCATGGTCCATTTTCAAAAAAAACTTTTCCATGGACGGGCTATGGTTACGCAATAGCCTGATAGCTTGTTGCGTCTGGCGGAACGCAGCCTGGCCCAGCATGCCTGCCGCCTCGATGCCGGGATCGAAGGCCCGGGCCAGATCCAGCAGCAAACCGGTCAGCATCTGGCGGTCCAGCTCTTCCGACGCCGATACCAGGGCAAGTTCAACAAACGTCCGGAAAACGGTGTTTAAGGCGCCGCCCACGGTATAACCTGCCTTCAGGCCCGCCGCGCCCGCCCGCAGGGAAGCCGCGCCGCCCAACCCGGTTTTCAACAGAATGCGCATGGACTGGCTGGCGACCTGACTGGCCAGCGGTACCAGAGTGAGGCCGTCCGTTACGCACGATATCAACGCCTGTTCCCGCCGGTGGGGGTCCCAGGCGGCACAGTGATAAAAAGGAATAAATGACAGCATGAAATGGTTGAAGGCTTCACGGGTGGTCTCTTCATAACCCCGGGTATAAAGCTGCGTTGACAGTTTTTTACCGTGCAGCGCGACAAGGGCTTCACAGAGAGCATCCACGTCTTTACCCGCGGTCTTATAAACACCCCCTGTTCCCTCGCTGGAATAAATGTTAAGTCGATAGAATCGATACTCTCCCGCCACATTCTTTTCCATCAGCGGAAAATAGTTTTCCAGCCGCCGATCGATACGTTTGAGCCAATAGCCCGACTCATCGCGACCGAGGGCAAAGATATGCTCCGCTTTCGCCGTGGAGGCCAAAAAGAGGTCGATGCCCGGCAAGAGCTGCACCGCCGGTTTCGCTCCGTTGATAAAATATTCCTCCGGCAACCCGGTCAGATAATTTAGCCGTGAGAAATCCGCTCCTGCCGTCCTGATCGTCGACATGATAAGAAATTGCTTCTCATCCTCGGAGAGCTGCGCCATGACATCCAGAATCATTAGCCGATCGATAACGACAAATTTCGCGGTAATAACTTCATTTTGTTGATCAAAGGCCTGATTGAGATTCGGCAGACAAGTTGAGGGATGGTGCCCGTTGTGGTGTAACGCGGAGGGACAATGATAATCTTTCGCGTTGGTTTTATAATTTTCCACCAAGGTCGTAAATTCCTCCGGCTTCAGCTCGCCACAGAGCTTTGTCAATATCTCCTTGGCCAGTTCCGTGCGTGATTTATAGCCGCTGATAGCTTTGCCGAATTGCCTGAATGGATTAACCGCATACTCCCTGGTTTCCCCCGCGGAAAAAAAGTGCTGCAGCGCGATCTGCTTAATGTCTTCATCTCGCCAATCAATAAGCAGGTCGGCGATTTTATCTTTATCAAGACCTGATTTGAGATAATGCAGCACCGCCGGGAAGCCAAAAAGTTCTATTACTCCGGCCGGCAATGAACCCATCATTAGCATGGCCGATATTGAACAGCCGATTTCAATGACGTCCCGCAGGGCCATATCGCCGATGTCTACCGCGTTTTTGGCGGCAAAAGCGAGTCCGATATGCAGATAGCACCAGTCCAGAGTGCCCATTTCCATGCTATCGCCTCCGGCAAAAAACAGCGTGGGCAGCGACGGGACAATAATCTTGTCGAGCACATATTGATAAGCCGGATTGCTCTTGCCATCCTCCTCTGCTCCAACGTCCTGTAACGGCAAGAGCTTTTTAAATACCGCGTCACGGCAGGTTTTGATATCAAAAGCGATGATGGTTTGCCGGTGGCCGTTAACTTGTGCGGCAATGACATCCGCCATTTGCCGCACCACAAATGTTTCAACGGAGGAGCCGAACAAATTATTCATGCTCCAATCATTAACGATTTTATGCATGACGTTTTGCGTCATTTTTTCGCCGGGAGAAGCGCCATATAGACCGGACCCCTGTAATAAGGTAAAGGCCATTTTGGCCAACCCTTCAGGTCTGCCCGCAAGCGATCCCGCCGCGCGTTTCACCAGTATATAAGGATTGTCCGGCTCGGAACGATTCTGTGCCTTGCCGTTGCCGGCCGCCGTCGTCAAATTCAGTAATCGGGCGATATGATTATTCTGCCGCGTCACATCCGGCGCGGGAAAGCGATGCCCTCGCGCCGTTTCGCGACGCTCCCGGTACGCCGCGGCGGCTGCAGGAGCCGCTATTACCGGGCCGGGACCATCAATGTCCTTGTGCAGGCCGCTCCAGGCGGTATAGGGGCCATGTTCCGCCATCGGCTCCGTCGTCGGGTTCATTAACCCGCCCGAACCGTTTTCTTTTCCGGCAATGGATGACCATGCCTCGGAAACCCGGCCCATCCGTCCCAGCAGGCCGCCGGCATAAAGCAAGCCCATAAAGATGCCCTTGCCACTGACGGCGGTATCAGGAGCCGAGGACGCGATTCGCCGCCGGGGCTCATTGCGCGCATGCCGCAGTACGCCGAACAATAGCTCCATTTCCTGCTGCCCTTGTGGCGACATATCATTGGATAACAGCTGCTGTTCAATTTCCGAATATTTTTTCCAAACCGGCATATTCAATGAATTCATCAACGTTCCTTAATATCATTGCCATTCCATTTGAGTCTTTGCTAGCCGAATATTTTCCGTGATCCCAGAAAGTTTCCCGTTTTCTCATTTTTCATTAACAAGCCAAATATAGGCGTAATGGTTTTTTTGCATTACCAATACTATCCATATTATTCACATCTATTAAGTGAGTTTGAGAATATTATTATGACATAGATATCCATTGGAGAAACAATGCTTTGCATTCAATTTATTTAGTAATTATTTACGTAATTAATTGGTCTTTTTAGGGTGAAAATTATAATATGAAATATAGCCCTATACCAGAAATTACGTCATCGTAAAAAAAATAACGCCGCAATAGCCGGTGTTAACAGAGCGATTTTTTCATATAAACCACAACGCCGCCGCTGAAAGGCTCTTCACGGTCCAATCGGTAGCCTAACCGCAAATAGAATCTCACATTTTCCCTGAAGAGCTGGTTTGTGTATAGCCTGATCTCCTTTACCCCGAGGGAGAGTGCTAATTTCTCTCCATGGCCCATAAGCTGGCGTCCATACCCTTTACCCTGCTGCTCCGGCGCGACGGCGATGTTTTCAATGAGCAGATGATCAGACGCCGGTATCGTTTCAATCAACGCGGCCAGGGTGGCGCCTGTATAGAACAAATCGATAAAATGTTCGCTGACGGCGGCGGCGTAGTCGGCCACCATGGGTTTGGGCTTGCGGCCAATCACCGGAATCCACTTGGCATAAGCGGCGCACGTCAATGCCAGGATGGCCGGTACATCCTGCGCCGTCGCCCGCCGCATTGTCATATGCCGCGACTCCTCTTGGTCAATGTCAAACGGTGGATGCGCGAAGCATCGGCACGTGCATTTGCAGGATCAAACAGCCCCGCCGGCTCTTTTGAGGCCGAGTCCATTATCTGCCTCCTGCTGTGTTGTTTTAGTCGGATCATAAACCTGGCACCAGGCTGCCGCTATGTTTTCTCCAGATTATACCATTCCAGCATAGGCTCTTAATGGGAAGCGCATTCGATATTGCAAATGTAAACATTAATGACTTTTGCTTGTAAACGCCGCGGGCCGTTTTACCGGGTCAGGCAGGTCATCCGATAGCGCCTCTGCCGGCGGATTGCCGGGTATTACAGCCTTGTGCAGCCTGGAAATTTGTTTTAAGTCCGTAAGGAGAGAAGCCGGCGTTCCCGGCGATAAATACGGGCAGCGGACGATCTGGCGGCAAAGAAAATAGTAAAGGCATGACATAAATAAGCATTTTAATAATTTGACCGCCTCAATGCATGCGGATAGTTTGAGAGCCGTTCCGGCGGTGGCCGAAGAGAGGAACAGCGCGGCGTTTTTTATCATTTCCCGGGAGAGGATATATGAGTACCAACGGCCCGACAGTAGGCAAACAGGGTCACAAAAGGCGCGGCATGATAATAGCCGTGGTTGTCATTGTCGTGCTGGTCATCGTCATTTTGTACCATCACCTTAACGGCAAGAAACAAAGAACCGGTCTGCCGCCGCAGGTGGTGAGCGCCGCCGCCGCGACATTGGGCAGCATGCCGGAAATGCTCAACGAACTGGGCACGGTGACGCCGGTTTCCACGGTAACCGTGCTGCCCCAGCTAAGCGGCTATCTTACTGAGGTGGGCTATAAGGAAGGCCAGGATGTCAAAAAAGGGCAATTTCTTGCTCAAATCGATCCGCGGCAATACCAGATTGACAAGCAGCAATCCCAGGCGCAGTTAGCCAAGGATCAGGCCAGTCTTGACCAGGCGCGTGCCGACATGGCGCTTTATACTCAGCTGCATGCCCAAAAGTCCATCGCCGAACAGACCTTTATCGATCAGAAATTCACCGTTGAACAGGACGCGGCGGCGGTAAAGGCCGATGAGGCCAGTATCGCCCAGTACGACCTCGATTTGGCCTATTGCCGTATTACCGCGCCCATTGACGGACGCGTCGGCCTACGGCTGGTGGACGTGGGCAATTATGTCACCGAATCCAGCTCCACGGGTATTGTGGTGATCACCAGCATGAAACCCACCACCGTGCAATTCACCGTACCGCAAAATGCCCTGGGTAAGGTGTTGGAACAGTTCGGCGCCGGCGCAAAACTGCCGGTAACGGTGTACAACAGCGATAACAGCAAACAGCTGGCCGTCGGCGCGCTGTATGCCATCGGCAACCAGATGGCTACCAGCACCGGCACGGTGACGCTGCGCGCCACGTTTCCCAACGACGACGAGCAACTGTATCCAAACGAGTTCGTGAATGTGCAGTTGCTGGTGGATACGCTGCAAAACGCGGTCCTGGTGCCGACGCCGGCGATACAGACCGGGGCGCCGGGCGATTTTGTCTATTTGGTGAATGCCGATAATACCGTCTCGGTGCATAAGGTCACGCCCGGGCCGAGCGACGGCCGGAATACCGTCATTCTTTCCGGCCTTCAGGCGGGTCAAACCGTGGTGATGGACGGCATGGACCGCCTGAGCGACGGCGCCAGGATCAAAGTAGCGCAGCCTGACGCGGCGGGAAGCGCGCAGGCTCCCGCCGCTGCAACGACGCAGCGCCATGGCGGGAAACGGGGCCATGGCTCTTCTCACGCACAATCATAACGGACAGGTGCCTTTGCCATGAATATTTCCCGCCTGTTCATTATGAGGCCGGTGGCCACGTCGCTCATCATGATCGCTCTGGTGCTGTTAGGTCTGGTGGCGGTGCGCTTTTTGCCGGTCTCGTCCCTGCCCAGCGTGGATTATCCCACGATTCAGGTCAAAACCTTTTATCCCGGCGCCAGTCCGGATGTGATGAACACCACGGTGACCGCGCCGCTGGAAGTGCAGCTGGGTGAAATCCCGGGGCTGCAGCAGATGACCTCCAACAGCTCCGCCGGCGCCTCAATTATTACGCTGCAATTTGATCTTTCCTTGAATCTGGATGTGGCCGAGCAGGATGTGCAGGAAGCCATCAATGCCGCCAACAGCCTGTTGCCAAGCGGCCTGCCCTCGCCGCCGACCTACGCGAAAGTCAACCCGGCGGACCAGCCCATTATGACGCTGGCCATCACTTCCCGCTCCATGTCGCTGCCTCAATTACAAGACGTGGCCAACAACCGGTTGGGAACCAAAATTTCGGAGGTCCCCGGTGTCGGTCTGGTGACGCCGGCGGGGGGCAATGTTCCGGCGGTGAGGATCGAGGCCGATCCGCAGAAGCTGGCGGCCTATGGGCTCTCCATTGACAATCTCCGATCACTTATCGCACAGGTGAATGTCAGCCAGCCCAAAGGCAATTTCGACGGGCCCAAGCTTGACTACACCATTAACGGCAACGACCAGATCCAGGATCCCAACGATTACCTTAATACGGTGGTTTCCTATAAAAACGGCGCGCCGGTCTATTTGCGCGACGTTGCCCGGGTGACCCTGGCCGCCCAGGATAACGAGCAGGGCGCCTGGTACAATCATACCCCGGCCATTGTGCTGAATGTGCAGCGCCAGCCGGGGGCCAACGTCATCGCCACGGTGGCGCGCATCAAACAGGAACTGCCGCAGCTGGAATCCACCCTGCCGGCGGGGGTCAATGTCCGGATCGTGTCCGATTCCACCGGGGTGATCCGCGCTTCGGTCACCGATGCCGCCTTCGAGCTTATCCTGTCGGTGATACTGGTGGTGCTGGTGATATTTGTGTTTTTGCGCAATCTGCCGGCGACCATCATTCCCAGTATTTCGGTGCCGGTGTCCCTTATCGGCACGCTGGCCATCATGTATGAGCTGAACTACTCCATCGATAATCTCTCCTTGATGGCGTTAATCATTGCCACCGGCTTTGTGGTGGATGATTCCATTGTGATGATCGAGAATATCGTACGCTACCTGGAGGAGGGTGAGTCGCCCCTCAACGCCGCCCTGCACGGCGCCGGGCAGATTGGATTTACCATCCTGTCGCTGACGGTCTCCCTGATAGCGGTGCTGATCCCGTTGCTGTTCATGGGCGGCGTTATCGGCCGTTTGTTCAGCGAATTCGCCGTGACGCTGGCCATTACCATCGTGCTGTCGGGGGTGGTTTCGCTGACCCTGGTGCCGATGCTGTGCGCCCGCCTTCTGCGCGCCCGGGCCGATCGCCGCCCGAGCCGTTTCGAACGCGTCAGCGAGGGGATGTTCAACAAAATCCTCGCGGCCTACGAGCGCGGATTACGGGTAGTGATGGGCCACCAGACCCTCACCATGATTGTTTTCGCCGTTACCCTGGTCATTACCGTGGCCCTTTATATCACCATCCCCAAGGGACTGTTCCCGGTGCAGGATGTCGGGGTTATCCAGGCCATCAGCACCGCCGACAATTCCGTTTCCTACGGCACCATGGTTGACCGGCAGGCGGCGCTGGCCCAGGCGATTCTCAAGGACGCCGACGTGGATAATCTCACCTCATATGTCGGCATCGACGGCACCAATACCACGCTCAATAACGGCCGGTTCCTGATTAACCTCAAGCCCAACGCCCAGCGCTCCCAGAGCGCGGAAGCCATCGCCCGCCGGATTCAGACCGAGGCGGGCAACGTGCCGGGCATCAAGCTCTACCTGCAGCCGGAACAGGATCTGACCCTGGATACCACCGTGTCGCCGAACCAGTATCAGTTTGTGCTGCGCGGGCCCAGCCAGCAGGCGTTCCAGCAGTACGTACCGGCGCTTATCGATCGCATGAAGGCGATCGCGTCCATCCGCGACGTGACCAGCGACCTGAACAATGACGGCCTGAGCGTGAATGTCGAGGTGAACCGGCCGCTGGCGGCGCGCTTCGGTATCACCGCGGCCACTATCGATAATGCCCTTTACGACGCGCTGGGGCAGCGCATTGTCTCAACCATTTTCGATCAGTCCAGCCAGTACCGGGTGATCCTGGTGGCCAAACCGGAAAAGCTGCCGACCCTGCAATCCCTGGGTGAACTCTACCTGCCCAGTCAAACCAGCAGCACCGGCCAGGTGCCGCTGAGCGCCATTGCCAAAATCAACATCACCAGGTCGCCGCTGGTAATAAGCCACCTGTCGCAATTCCCTTCGGTGACCATCTCGTTCAATCTGGCGCAGGGAGCCTCCCTGAGCAAGGCGGTGGATCAAATCAACCAGGCCGAAAAGGCGGTGAATCTGCCCCCTTCCATCACGTCCTCATTCCAGGGGGCGGCACAGGCGTTCAAAGATTCCCTGTCCAGTGAAGTCTATCTGCTGATAGCGGCTCTGGTGGCGGTCTATATCGTGCTCGGCGTGCTTTACGAGAGCTTTATCCACCCGGTGACCATTCTGTCCACCCTGCCCTCCGCCGGCATCGGCGCGTTGCTGTCGCTGATGCTGGTGGGAGGGGATCTGGACGTTATCGGCATTATCGGCATCGTGCTGCTGATAGGCATCGTGAAGAAAAACGCCATCATGATCGTGGACTTCGCGCTGGAGGCGGAACGGGAGCACGGCAAATCGCCGGCGGAAGCTATAGTGGAGGCTTCGCTGCTGCGCTTTCGGCCGATACTGATGACCACGCTGGCCGCCATGCTCGGCGCCCTGCCCATGCTGCTGGGGTCCGGCACCGGTTCGGAGCTGCGCCGTCCGCTGGGTCTGGCCATCATCGGCGGGCTGAGCTTAAGCCAGCTGTTGACCCTGTTTACCACGCCGGTAATTTATTTGTGCTTCGATCGCCTGGCAAAACGCTTTCGCCGCCAACCCGCGCAGTTAGCCGACGGCGGCCGGGGTGAGACCCGGTGAATATTTCCGCCCTGTTTATCCGCCGGCCGGTGGCCACCGCGCTGCTGGCCCTGGCCATCCTGCTGTCGGGAACGCTGGCGTTTTTTCACCTGCCGGTGTCGTCGCTGCCCAATGTCGCGTTTCCGGTTATCGTGGTGCAGGCGAACATGGCGGGGGCCAGTCCGGACATTATGGCCTCCACCGTGGCCGAGCCCCTTGAAAAGCGGCTGGGCACCATTGCCGACGTGACGGAAATGACCTCCACCAGCTATGTGGGTTCCGCCATGATCGTCATTCAGTTCGGGCTGAATCGCGATATCAACGGCGCCGCCCGTGATGTGCAGGCCGCCATCCAGGCGGCGCGCGCCGATTTGCCCACCACGCTGCGCAACAACCCGATTTATCGCGAGTACAATCCGGCCAGTACGCCGCTGATGGTCCTGGCGCTCACCTCCGACACCCTGACCCGCGCCCAGCTCTATGACTCGGCGGATTCGGTGATTTTACAGCAGTTGTCGCAGGTGAGCGGCGTGGGTGAAATTACCCTTGGCGGCAGCGCCCTGCCCGCGGTGCGCGTTGAGCTGCAGCCGGATCAATTGAACAGTTACGGCATCGGCCTGGAAGACGTGCGCGCCGCCATCAGCGCCGCCAACGCCGACAGCGCTAAAGGACATATCGACCAGAACGGCCAGCGTTACGAGGTCATGTCCAATGATCGGCTCAGCAAAGCGGAACCCTACCGCAACCTGGTGATTGCCTATCGCAATAACGCGCCGGTCATGCTGGGGGATGTGGCCAGCGTTCAGGATTCGGCGGAAAACCTTCGCAACGCCGGGCTGTACAACGGCAAGTCATCGGTGCTGGTCATCGTTTACCCGCTGCCCGGCGGCAATGTGGTGAATACCGTCGCGCAGATCCGCAAGGTACTGCCGTCGATCCAGGCGACCCTGCCGGGCAATATCCATCTCAATATCGCCATCGATCTGTCGCAATCGGTTAAAGCCGCGGTCGGCGATACGGGACGGACCCTGTTTATCGCCGTGCTGCTGGTTATCGGCGTGGTGTTCGTGTTCCTGCAGTCGCCCCGGGCGGTATTGGTGCCCACGGTGGCGCTGCCGCTCTCCATCATCGGCACCTTTGGGCCGATGTATCTGCTGGGCTATAACCTGGACAATCTTTCGCTGATGGCGCTGACCATCGGCACCGGATTTGTGGTGGACGACGCGGTGGTGGTGCTGGAGAATATCGTCCGCCATGTTGAATCGGGCATGAGCGTCCGCGAGGCCTCGCTGCGCGGCAGCGCCGAGGTGAGCTTCACCGTGATCTCCATGAGCCTGTCGCTTATCGCGGTATTCCTGCCGATCCTGCTGATGCCCGGCATCGTCGGACGGCTGTTTCACGAATTCGCCATGACGCTCTCCATCGCCATTCTGTTCTCGCTGCTCATCTCCCTCACCATTACCCCGACCCTGGCCGCCTGCGTGCTCAGGCGCAAACAGGCCGCGGGCGCCAAGGGCAAGGCGCGCTGGTCGCTGTGGTGCGAACGTCAGTTTGAGCGTTTCAAACATGCCTACGCCCGTTCGCTGACGGTGGTGCTGGATCATGCGCTGCTGGTGGGACTGACGCTGGTGGGGCTTATCGTGCTTAATGTTTTTCTCATCAAGCTGGTGCCCTCGACCTTTTTCCCGGAGCAGGACAATGGCGTGATGATTGGCCAGATAGTCGCCGACCAGAGCATTTCGTTCCAGGCCATGAAGGAAAAGCTCACGCGGCTGGAGGCCATTGTGCAACGGGATCCGGCGGTGGCCTCGGTATCCGGGTTCACCGGCGGCCGCGCCCTTAACACCGCCAATGTGTTTATCGAGCTCAAACCGCTGGCGGAGCGTAAAATATCCGCCGCCGGGGTGGCGCAAAGGCTGCGGCCAAAACTCAACGGCGTATCCGGCGCGCGGCTGTTCCTGCAGGCGGCGCAGGATCTGCGCATCGGCGGACGCCAGTCCGCGGCGGAGTATCAGTATACCCTGACCAGCGACGACGCCCAGGCGCTCTATACCTGGGTACCGCGGCTGGTGACCGCGCTGGCTAAACACCGCGGCAGCTTGCTGGACGTGAACTCGAATTTGCAGCAAAACGGCCTGCAGGCCTATGTTCATTTCGACCGCGCTACCGCCGCCCGCTATAACTTCGCCCCCAATCAGCTGGACAGCGTGCTCTATGATGCGTTTGGCCAGCGTGCGGTTTCCACCATCTACAATGGCCTCAATCAGTATTATGTGGTGATGGAAGTGGCGCCGCAGTATTGGCAGTATCCGCAAATGCTCAATCGCATCCGTTTCAGCCCGGCGGCGGGAAATGCCAGCGGCACCGATCAAACCCAGATGTCGTCAAGCCTGGTGAGTGGCGCCACGCAAACCTCCGCGCAGGGTTCGTCTACCTCCACCAACGCCCTGAATGCCGATGCCGAAGCCAACCAGTTGACAAACGCCATTTCCAACTCCCGGGGCGGCAGCTCCAGCGGCAGCGCCGACAGCACCTCCGCCGAGAGCCTGGTGCCCTTCCCGGCGCTGGCCTCTTATACGCAAAACCATACCGCCACCCAGGTTAACCATCAGGACGGCCTGGTGGCCGCCACCATTTCCTTCAATTTGCCCCCCGACGGCTCGCTGAGCGCCGCCGGCGCGGCCATCGATCAGACCATGCGGGAACTCAAGGTGCCTGCCTCCATTCACGGCGGTTTCGCCGGCGCCGCGCAGGCATTCGGCCAATCCATGTCCACCATGCCGCTGCTGATCCTGGCGGCGCTGGCGGCGGTCTATATCGTGCTGGGCATACTGTATGAGAATACGATACATCCCGTCACTATACTTTCCACCCTGCCGTCCGCCGGCATCGGGGCTACGCTGGCGCTGCTGCTGTTCGGTACGCCGTTCTCGGTTATCGCCCTTATCGGCATTATTTTGCTGATTGGCATCGTAAAAAAGAATGCCATTATGATGATTGACGTTGCCATTACATTGCAGCGGGATCAGGGCTATACCCCGAGGGAAGCCATTCACGGGGCGGCGGTGATGCGCTTGCGGCCCATCATGATGACTACCGCCGCCGCCGTGCTGGGGGCGGTGCCGCTGGCCATCGGCATCGGCCAGGGGGCATCCCTGCGACAGCCCCTGGGCATTACCGTGATGGGCGGCCTGATTTTCAGCCAGGTCTTTACGCTGTATACAACACCGGTTATTTATCTCTATCTCGACCGTTTGCGCGCCAGACTCGCCAAGTGGTCGGCCGGCCTGCCGTGGAATAAAACGAACGCGAGCCTATGAATATGAAAATGTCCCACATCGCCCTGATGACCTCCCTTGCGCTGTTGCTCGGCGGCTGTATGGTGGGCCCCGACTACCATCGCACGCAGGTGCCGGTACCGGCCCGATTCAAACCGCTGCCCGGCTGGACCGTGGCGGCGCCCTCCGCCGAGGCCCCCAAGGGCGACTGGTGGACGGTGTTTAACGACCCGCTGATAAACCGGCTGGAACCGGCGGTGTCGGTCTCCAACCAGACCGTGCGCCAGGATTACGCCAATTACCGGGAAGCCCTGGCCGACGTGGAAACCGCCCGCAGCAGCCTGTTTCCCACGATAGGCGTCACCGGTTCCTCAACCCGGCAGCGCACCGCCGGCGCCAGCAGCCTGGGCGGCTCCGGCGCCGTGAGCAATTCGGGCGCGCTGGAAGGCAGCGCCAGCTGGTCAATCGATCTGTGGGGCAAGGTTCGCCGCACCATCGAAGAGAACAAGGCCAACGCCCAGGCCAGCGAAGCCACGCTGGCCAATGCCACCCTGTCCGAGCAGACCGCCCTGGCCAGCGCCATCATTGAACTGCGCACCAGCGATGCCAATATTGCCCTGCTGCAAAAAACGGTGGCGGCCTATCAAGAGTACCTGCGGGTGTTGACCAATCAGGGCGCCCTCGGCACCGCGAAGCCGTCCGATGTCATCACCGCGAAAACCCAGTTGGAGAACGCCCAGTCCAGTCTCATCGCCCTCGGCGTGGCGCGCGCCCAATACGCCCACGCCATTGCGGTATTGGTGGGCAAGAACCCGGAAGACCTGACCATCGAATCCGCCCCCATGCCTACGCTGCCCACCGTTCCGCTGGTGGTGCCCTCAACCTTGCTGCAGCGGCGGCCGGACATCGCCGTGGCCGAACGCGAGATGGCGGCGCAAAACGCCGCGGTGGGGGTTGCCGAGGCGGCTTATTATCCCACGCTTTCCCTGTCCGCCGCCGATGGGTTTTCCCAAACGCCGCTCAGCGGCCTGCTGCATGCCGCCAACCATATCTGGTCTCTGGGCGCCGAGGTGGATGATACGGTGTTCGATTTTGGCGCCCGTGAAGGCCAGGTCGCCGCCGCCAAGGCCGCTTATGACGGCGCGGTGGCCAATTACCGCGGCACCGTGCTGACGGCGTTCCAGAACGTGGAAGACGATCTGTCCGGTTTGCATATTCTCGCCCAGCAGGCGGCGGTGCTGGACAGCGCGGTTACCGACGCCACCCGCGGCGCCCAGATCGCCTTCAATGAGTATCAGGTGGGCACGGTGGATTACACCACCGCCGCCACCGCCCAGGTGACGCAGCTGAGCGCAGAGCAAAACGCGCTGAGCGTACAGGAACAGCGTCTGCTGGATTCGGTGTCGCTGATAGGGGATATGGGGGGCGGCTGGTCGGCCGATGCCCTTAACGATACGGCCCATGCGCTGGCGAAACGCTGAGTTGATCCGATGCCGCCTTTGCATCGGCGGCGTCCCCCATTCGCTGCAACAAGCGATGGCCGATGGTATTTGTCCAGTTAAAGCTGTTTTGCAGCACCACCACCGCGGTCTTATGCCGGGTATCAAGGCCGATATAGCTGGAGTAGCCGCCGATAAATCCCACCTGGTAAGTAATGCGCTGCCGGCCCACGTTATCGACAACCCAGGCAATGGCCGCCGCCTGTTGGCTGCGATGGAAACGCACATTCAGCGAATCCCGCAACGCCGCATCCAGCGCCGGATTGCCCGTGGCCCGCATATGCGCCTGGGCATAGGACAGCAAGTCGTTCGCATTGGTGTAAAGGCCCGCGGCGCCCACCATGGAGGAGGAAAAGCACCAATCGGGCACCGGCTGCCCGCGGCGGATAAATTTGGGCTGGTCGCCGGCATGGCCGATGGCGCGCCGGGAATACCCCGGCAGCAGCCGCGGGTCGTAGCCGGTATGGGTCAACCCCAGCGGCCCGGTAATATTCTCCGCCAGTAGCTGATTGACATTTTTACCGGTACGTTTTTGCAGGATATAATCCAACAAAGCATATCCCAGATTGGAATAGCGCGGCTCAGCTTTCCCCGGCTTATGAAAATCCGCCAGATAATCCAGCATGCTGTCATTATCCAAGGAATGGTAGAAATTTTCACCGGTAAACAGATAGTCAATAAAGGCGGTTAATATTGCCATCGAGGGCATTTGCCTCGGCAGGCCGGAAGTATGGGTCGCCAGCTGCAGCAGGGTAATCTTGCGCGCATCGGCGCTGAGGCGCACGGTGGAAGGCAGCAGGGTCTGCAACGTCTCATCCCAGCGAAACACGCCTTTGCGCACCAGGATCTCCGTGATTTCGGCAATAAAACCCTTGCTGACCGAACCGACGGCAAACAGCGTATCGCCGGTGATAGGATAACCGCGTTCCGCGTCAGTGACACCGTAACTAAAAGTCGTTTTTGTGCCGTCCCCCCGCAGCACCCCCACCACCAGCCCCGGCATCTGTTTTGCGGCCAGTAAAGGCCGGGCCAGGCTGTCCACCTGTGCCCGCAGGTTTCCGTTGGCGGCGAAATCCCGGCCGGCGGCGCTGGAGGTATCCACGGGCATGCGGGATAGCGTTCCGCAGGCAGAGAGCAATAAAGCGCCGCAAAACATCGATGCAAATAATATTATTTTTATCATTATTTCCGAGCAATCAAATACGCCAACTGAAACGCCATCGGCCAAAATGAGCCGGAACAGGAGAACGGGAATCGGCAGCATGATAATCCAATGCCGGTCCCTTATAAACAGCAATAGTTATCCGCAAACGACTCACGCCGCTCCACTGGCCTTTAACAAAGGGAAACAGCGATCATTGCTACACTTTTAACAGCATAACGCCGGTAATGATCACCACCAACCCTACTCCCTGCAATCGGCTAAGGCGCTCCCCTCGTATAAAAAAACCTAATAGCGCAGTCACTCCACTGGCCAGGGAGCTTAAAACAGTCACTATTGCCACATGCCCTGATTTTGCGCCATAGGCCAATGAGAAGAACCCTACCAAGCTAAAAAAGCTGATTGAGAAAAGCAAAGACAACAGAGACACAGGCGGTGCGGCGAAGTCTCTTTTCACGGATAAATAAATGAATAACAGGATCACCGCAGTACAATAATAAATCCATAAGGCGATTATCACGCCAAAAGCGTGCACCGCAAACTCGCCCTGTAGCCAAAATCCCGCGCCAAACAGTACTGCGGAAAGAAATGCAAAAATAATGGATGCCGGCGTTTCACGCTTGCCATCCCCAGATTTCGGGATGCTGGTCAGGCAGGCCCCCAGCACGCATAAAATCAGGCTGAACAGCGTCAAGGAAGAAAGGGAATTTCCGGAAAATAGGGAAAGCAGCGTGGTTATGGCGCCATAAAGCGACGCTATTGGAGCAACAACAGCGGCTTTACCAATAGATAGGGCCTTCAGGAGAAAGACCATGGCGGCAAGATTACAAAGGGATGCGGCGATACATATTGACAGACTTGCTACGCTGGCGCTAACCGGCTTATACGAACACAGCACAATGATGGAAAGCAGCAGCAGACCAAAAATCTGACTGAAAAAAAGCGATTTATAAACACCTATTTTTCGAGCGGCGGAGCCCGCCAAAAAATCCGTACCGCCCCAGCACAGTGCTGAAAGCAATCCCATTAATATTGCCATCATAAATCCTGATTGACCGTATCGGCAAAAAAAATTTCAACAACGGCATATAAGATAACGTTTTGTTACGGACGCAGCCATAGGAATACATCATCGAGACGTCTCACTGTAGTAATGGGTCTGATGGGGCTGATTTACCGCCCGAAGCATCGCTGGCCCACGTTCGCCATTCCATGGCGCATAGTCCGAAATGGTTATCACCCCACGCGTTTTACTTCGCCCACCAGGCAAATATAGGACAGCGCCCCCAGCAGGGCCACCACGGCGATATAGATCAGCGCCGGCGAAAAGCCATAATCCTGCGCCAGGTATCCCACCACCAGGGGTACGGTGATGCCCCCCAGCCCGCCGACAAAATTGAACACGCCGCCGGTAAGGCCGATTAGCCGCAGCGGCGCCAGCGACGACACCAGCGACCAGGTGATGGAGGCGAAGCCGTTGCCGAAGAAGGCCAGCGCCATCAGCACCATAATCCAGACGGGATCGTTGGTATAGTTGGCCCCCATAATACAGGTAGAGAGCAGCAGTCCGCAGATAATCGGCGTTTTACGGGCAAAACCGATGGATTTTCCGCTCTTTACCATGCGATCGGCGAAGATACCCGACAGCAGCACGCCGAAAAAAGCCGCCAGGAAGGGCACGGTGGTCATGAAACCGGCGGTAAGCGCCCCGATATGCTTTTCCTGCGTCAGATAGTTGGGAAACCAGGTTAAAAAGAACCACAGCGTGGAGGTCACGGCGAACTGTCCGAGATAGACCCCCACCAGCTTGCGGTTGAATACCAGCTTCCAGTCAGCGGCGGACAGGGCTACGCGCATTTTCTTTTCAACGGGCGCGTCGCCGTCAATCATGCCGCCGCCGGCGGCGATATAATCCAGCTCCGCGGCGTTGATGCCTTTGCTCTTTCTTGGCGACTGGTACACAAAGTGCCAGATAATCGACCAGATAAGACCGACGGCGCCGGTAATGATAAAGACCCAATGCCAACTGAGCATTTCCTGGATCCAAATCAGCAGCGGCGTCAGAAACGCCAGGCCGACGAACTGCCCCGAAGTGAAAAAGCCGACGGCGGAAGCCCGCTCCTGCTCCGGAAACCAGCTGGTGACCATACGGTTATTGGTGGGGAAAGCCGGGGCTTCAAACATACCGGTAATGGCGCGCAGCCCGAGCAGTGTGGTTAAACCATTGGCGAACCCCTGCCCCAGGGTGGCCAGCGACCAGCCGAAGATGGCGATAAAGTAGGTCATCTTTGAGCCGACCCGGTCGAGAAACCAGCCGCCGGGTATTTGGAAAATGGTATAGGTCCAGGCAAAGGCTGAAAATATATATCCCATGCGGGCTTTATCAATGCCGAATTCCTGTTGGATATGCACCGATGCCACCGCCAGATTTGCCCGGTCGACATAACAGATAACCACCGTGATAAAGATCATCAGCAGCGTCAAATAGCGTCTTTTCGTCGGCGCCGCGGAAACTGAAATATCCATCTTTTGCGTCCTGTTTATACAACTTAAAAAGGTAGGGTAACGGCGGTAAATACACCGCCAACTTTCTCAGGGCAAAAGCATCCTCTGCGTCTGTTACGCATCATTATTACATCAGGATCACCCTGTATATATTACGGTTATTCGAGATCGATATTATCGGTACGAATAACCTTGCCGCCCGTAAAGAGCGGAGAGTATGGCATTAAGGATTGTAGCGCTATATTCCATTATTGTACTACAATGCTGATCACAGTTTAGCTATCCCGCTGCCGTATCAATAAGGCGCCACCGGCGAGAGCAGCGGCCGGCCGGCAAAATAGGCGGCAACATTGTCAAACACCAAATCCGACATCGCTTTGCGGGTGGCGTGGGTTGCGCTGGACATATGGGGCGTTATAACCACATTGGCGCGGTTGTACAGCGCCGCGGGCACATGGGGTTCGTCGTAAAAGACGTCCAGTCCGGCGCCGCCGATGGCGCCGCTGTCCAGAGCCTGGATCAGATCCGCTTCGTCCACCACCGTGCCCCGGGCGATATTAATCAGGATGCCTTCACTCCCCAGCGCGGCCATGATGGGCGCGTTAATAAGCGAGCGGGTTTTCTCGCCGCCGTTCACGCACACCACCAAATAGTCGCTGGCGGCGGCCAGGTCCGCGATATGGGCGTAATATTGCCACCGGCTATCCGGCTGGGGGCGGTAATCGTTATAGGCAATAACCATATCAAAAGCGGCGGCGCGTTTGGCGATGGCATGGCCTATACGCCCCATCCCGACAATGCCGAGCCGCCCGCCGGAGACCTTTTTGGTCCAGGGATAACCGCCTTCGTTCCAGCCACCCCGTTCGATAAACCGCTGGGCGCCGACGATTTGCCGGGAGGTGGCCAGCATCAATCCCATCGCCATATCCGCCACATCGTCCGTTAATACATCAGGGGTGTTGGAAACGCGGATACCGCGGCGTTGCGCCGCCGCCACATCCACGCCGTCATAACCGACGCCGAATACCGCAATCAGCTCCAGGGCGGGGAATTCGGCGATGAAGTCCTCGGTCACCGTCGATTCGCCATTCACCACCAGCACGCGGGTCTGCGGCGACAAGACCTGCCGCTCCCGTTCCGAGAGCAGCGCATAGTCCGCCATCCGGAAACTCTCCGCCAGCCGGCGGGTCAGCGCGTCGGGCAGCATGGCGGCTTTCATTACGAAATATGTCATGATATTTACCTGATAATTAATGTCATTTATTTTACATGCCGGGTCTGTCGGCACAGTCCGCAGAGTCTTTACGCCTCTGCCATCCTGCGCCGCCTTATTAGCTCCGGGCGCGTTCGTCAACGCTTGGGAGAGGATTCTCTTCCACCGCGGGCGCACGGGTTCTGGCGACAAAAATACCGACGATGCCGCCGATAATCAGCGCGACGGCGATAATCAGCAGTCCGTAGTGGTAGCTGTTGGTGACGTCTTTGATTTTTCCCAGTAGCGGCGGTAATCCCAGTCCGGCGAAGTTGGCGATGGCATTGATAAAGGCAATGGAGGCCGCGGCCGCCACGCCGGTCAATTTTTCGGTGGTAACCGCCCAGAAAATCGGCGTCAGGGCAAAGTTAAAGCCGACGGTCAGGACCAGTAATATGTAGGCCAGCCACAGATTGGCGCAGTAAATCGAGATGGCCAGCAGCACACCGGAGATAATCAGCGGTACCCCCAGATGCAAAGGGCGCTCTTTGGTGGTATCGGAATGGCGGCCGTTGAGGTACATAAACAGGCAGGCAAACACAAAGGGCACCGCTGCGAGCAGGCTGATAACAAAGTTGCTCTTGTCCGCCGCCATGCTTTTGAGTATCAGCGGTAAAAACAGCGTGATCCCGATGGAACAAAACGCCTGCAGGAACCACACCAGGCTCAGCAACCACACCACTTTATTCTTGAAGGCGCTGCCCCATGAGTGGTTTTTATCCACCACCGCGCCGGCGTTATCCTGCTCCAGCTTGTTCTTTAGCCAGCCTTTTTGTTCAGCGCTCAGCCAATGGGCTTTCTCGGGAGTGTCAGACAGGTAGAACAGTACCAGAATGCCCATGATCACCGCCGGCGTGCCCTCGATAAAGAACAGCCAGCGCCAGCCCGCGATATCGGCCAGGCCGTGCATGCCGAGTATGCTGCCGGAAATGGGCAGGCCGATAATGGAAGCCAGTACCGAGCCCATATAAAAAAATGACATGGCCCGTGCCCGGTTGCTTTTCGGGAACCAGCAGGAAATATAATAGATAATGCCCGGCGCAAAGCCCGCTTCGGCCATGCCCAGCAGGAAACGCATGATATAGAGCTGGGTCGGGGTATGGACAAACCCCATGCCGGTGCTCACCAGGCCCCAGGTGATCATGATGCGGGCGATCCAGAGTTTGGCGCCGACCCGGGTCATAATAATATTGCTGGGCACTTCAAACAGGATATAGGAAATATAAAACATCCCTACCCCTAATCCATACATACTGGTGGTCAAGCCGAGATCGGCATTCATTTGTAATGCGGCCACCGAAATATTGGTCTTATCGAGATTGGAAATAAAATAACAGAGAATAATAAACGGGATTATTTTTAAATTAAGCTTACTGATGGTCGAGGTGCCCAAATCGATAGTCATATCATCACCTTTTAGCGACGGCCGAATGGCAGGCAAAGGAAGCCCTTGATCGGCCATGGCGAGTTATTGTAGGGCTTATAATGTCACGGCCAACCGCTGGTAAACTTTATAAGCAGTCTGTCCGTTTCCTAGAGGTAACGTATTTCCACCCCGGTTATACCCGCAATAATTCACGTTGAAGTATAACGGGTATCATTAGGGTTAGTACCGTCCGGCGCCGGTTACCATTCCGCCACCGCGCCGTCAGGATAGCGCCATACCGGGTTACGCCAGTCGCCGGCATTTTTGCTGCGCTCAATAACGAGTTCTTCATTGATTTCCACACCCAGTCCGGGTTTGGTTAACGGATAAAAATAACCGTCCGTCATTTTAAAATCGTCTTTGTTAATAACGTAATCCAGCAGTTCTGCCCCTTGGTTATAATGAATGCCCATGCTTTGTTCCTGCAATACCGCGTTATAGGAAACAAAGTCAACGTGCAGGCAGGACGCTAGCGCAATGGGACCCAGCGGGCAGTGTGGCGCCAGAGCTACGTCATAGGCTTCGGCCATGGAGGCGATTTTCAGGCATTCGGTAATGCCGCCGGCGTGGGAGAGATCCGGCTGGGCAATGGCCAGGCCGCCGTTGGCCAGAACGCGTTTGAATTCGTAACGGGAGAACATGCGTTCGCCGGCGGCGATGGGGATGGCGGTTTGCGCCGCCAGGCGCGGGTAGTATTCCGCCTGCTCCGCCAGTACCGGTTCTTCGATAAACAGCGGACGATAGGGTTCCAGCTCCTTAATCAGCAGCTTTGCCATGGGCGCATTTACCCGGCCGTGGAAATCCAGCCCGAACTCGATGGCGTTGCCCATGGCTTCACGCACCTGGGCCGCCACCGCTACCGCGGCGTCGATTTTGCGTGAATTATCGATGAGGCCCATCTCTTCGCAGCCGTTGAGCTTAAAGGTATCAAAGCCGATTTCGGTGAGTTTTTTCATGCCGGCGATAACATCGGCGGGTCGGTCTCCCCCTACCCAGCTGTATGCTTTGATCTTATCACGCACCAGGCCGCCCAGCAGTTGATACACCGGCACCCCCAGCGCTTTGCCTTTGATATCCCACAGCGCCTGATCTATACCGGCGATGGCGCTCATCAGGATTGGGCCGCCGCGATAAAATCCGCCGCGATAGAGGGTTGACCAGATATCATTGATGCGTGCGGGATCCTGGCCGATTACGTATTCGGAAAGTTCATGTACCGCTGCTTCCACCGTGCGCGCGCGGCCTTCAATCACCGGCTCGCCCCAGCCGGTGATACCTTCGTCGGTTTCCACTTTGAGAAACATCCAGCGCGGAGGTAAACGGTAGGTGGTCAGCTTTGTCACTTTCATTTTCACGTCCTTCTTGGTCAATAACGGCATGCGTTTGCTGTCGCACTATTATGCTTTGGATTGTAGCATCAAGATTTAATATTGTACTACAATCTGGATCACACTTTGAGGAATCCACCGGCGGGTGAGCGCTGCTATTCGAAATAATCAGTGTGTGGCTGAGGAGACTGGGATTGTTTGTTGCACGTCTGGTGATTGCGGGCCTGGCGTGACATGAGGCGCTCGGGCGGGCGGGAAAACCACGCCCGATTCCACCTCTTTGGCGCGCTCTCCCTTTAACACGTTCGTTGCCCGTTAGTGTTGCGCCAGCGCCTCTTTATAGGCGCGGACAAAGGCTTTTGCCTGCTGGGCGGTGCGGCTGACCGGCTGGCCGGCGCGGTACAAATCGCTGCCCAAACCGGCGCCGATGCAGCCGGCCTTGAGATAGAGAGGGAGATTTTCCGGCGATACGCCGCCTACGGCGAATACCGGAACATCCGGAGGCAATACCGCCTTGAGGGCCTTGATATAATCCGGCCCGAACGCTACCGAGGGGAATATTTTCAACGCCTGGGCGCCTGCGTCCAGCGCGGTGAACGCCTCCGTGGCGGTGGCGCAGCCGGGGCAGACTTCCATGCCGTAGCCTACGGCCCGGTGAATAATTTCAGCATTGATATTAGGCGTCACCAGCAGCTTGCAGCCCAATGCCGCCAGGATATCCACCTGCCCCGGTTTAAGCACCGTGCCGGCGCCGATTAATGCCCGCTGGCCGTAGGCTTTTACCGTCTTGCCTATGCTTTCTTGCCAGTCCGGGGAATTCAGCGGGATTTCCACCGCCTCAAAACCCGCATCCAGCAATACCTCAACGTGCTCCAGCACTTCCTCCGGAGTGATGCCGCGCAAAATGGCAATCAAGGGTAATCTATTGGTCCAGCTCATTTAATATGCTCCTTATTCCAGCTTGAAAGGTCTCGTCGCCGTCCAGCAACCTGTGATGAAGATCGGCATACTCCAATGCCTGTTGATAGCGGGCGGCAAGCTGCGGATTGCCGATAACCGTCACCGTTTCGCCTTTGGCGATACCCCAGTCCCGCCGCATTTGCGCCACTTCATTGCCGATGAGCAGTCCGGAGAGCCATTCGCTCACCGCGCTTTTATCCAGTTGGCCCAGCACGTGGGCGGCGCGGATTTCAAACAGGCAGCGCAGGATATTGCTTTGGTTAAAGCCCTGCTCCATCCCCTGCCGGAAAACCGCCGGATTCGGCTGCTGTTCAGATAACCCGACGCCGATGAGCGACTGCTTGATGAGAAGGTGGTGCAATTCGCCGGTCATCACGGTGCGAAAATCGTTGATAACGCCGTTTTCCAGGCGTACCCATTTGGAGTGGGTGCCGGGCATAAGGTACAGGGACGAAGGCTGGGTGCGGTAGGCCCCCAGCAGTTGGGTCTCTTCTCCGCGCATGACATTGCAGTTGCTATCGCTGACAATACTGATGCCGGGAATAATCCAGGCCGACTGCGGGGCCGCCTGTTCAACGCGGGTGAGGCGGCCCGCCAGTGAGGCGAGGTCCGTGGGACAGGGTAAATAAGGTACCGAAATCCAGCCGGCGTTGCTGCCTACCATACCGGCCATGATCACCGGCACCCCGTGCCGGCGCCACGGCGCCGTCACCTCTTGAAATACCTGCTGCGGCGTACGGCCGTTCAGCCTGGTCACGCCGGCTTCCGACTGCCGGGTATCCGCCAGTACGCCGTCAAGATAGAGCCAGGCGCGTAAATTCGTCGATCCCCAATCAATAGCGATATAACTTTTGCTCATGTCATTTCCTTCAACTGCTCATGTAATGTCCTTTAATCTCTGGGTCGAGCTGGCGATCATGGTGACCGCCGCTTGTTCCGCCGCCACGCTGTCCTGATGCCTGATGGCGTCGTAGAGATTCTGATGTTCTTTCAGCGTCCTGGGCATATTGCTTTCATCCGCCATATAGGTGCGTTCAAACACCGCGCGCTGCAGCGAGCTGATGGCTACTCCCAGTTGCTGCAATACCGGATTATGCACCGCGCTCAGTACCGCCTGGTGATAGCGGATGTCCGCTTCGTTGAACGCGTCGCGATCGTGGCTGTTGGCAATCATGTCGTTCAGCGCCGTCTCGATAACCGCCAGTTCGCTGGACGTTGCCCGCTCCGCCGCCCATCTTGCGATGGTGGGCTCCACCAGATGGCGTACTTCCGTCAGCGAGGCTATCAGCCTGGGATCGTAATCCATGGCCAGCACCCATTGCAGAACATCGGTATCCAGATAGTTCCACTTGTTGCGCACGCTGACAAAAGCGCCGCGGTAGCGAATGATTTCTATCAGATTCTTGGCCATCAGCGCGCGCAGCACTTCGCGAATAATGTTGCGCGAGGTCTGGAACTCCTCGCAAAGCTCCGCTTCAGACGGTAATCCGGTACCGGGTATATACTTGCCGCTGACGATCTGCTGGCCCATTTCATGAATAATGCGATCGGTTTTGCTTAATGTCTGACGGTCCATAAAAATTCCAAGAGGTGAAAAATAACGTCACTTTATCATTTTATGGCTTTATGACGCTGAACCGCCGCACAATTTTGAGCCGGTTAGCCGCAAACCGGTGATTATTGTAGCACCATATTTTTTCATTGTAGTACAATGTCGATCACGTTTTATGAAATCTTGCCGTCGTTTTTCTTTACCGTTCGCGTCAATGCCCACATCGGGGCCGAACTGGCGGTGAAATCCGGCATCGCTCCGTCGAAATCCCCCCCTTTCTCACAAGATGCCAAACCTTTAACCTTTACTTCATAAATAAGTCACATTGATTGCGAATAATTAACAGGCACGCCACGGGTCTATGACGATTTTTTTTCAAGGCATCTTATATGGCATCTATACCCTGAATACTTTGAGCTGCAGGAAAGCGCTAACGCACCGGCGGCTGGGAAGATGACGGGTATAACTGGATAAAGGTCTTCTATGAGCGAAAACAGCGCCATTCGGCAGGGTGCGCAAGCCGCGCCGGGGTTGCCGAAAATATATAAAAAGAACAGTCGGACATCTGTTCTTTTTTTTGTTTTGCTTCTGGTACTCGGCATCGCGTTCGCCGGAGTGAATCTTTTTAACGACGTGACCAACGCCGGCGAGGAATATACCAGCTATGTTCCCTTCCTGTTATTGGGTCTGGCCCTGCTGATTGCCCTTGGCTTCGAATTTGTCAACGGGTTCCACGATACCGCCAACGCGGTGGCTACCGTCATCTATACCCATTCACTGTCGCCGATGGTGGCGGTGGTATGGTCCGGCTTCTTTAATTTCCTCGGGGTCGTGCTCTCCAGCGGCATCGTGGCGTTCGGCATTATTTCCCTGCTGCCGGTAGAGCTTATTCTGCAGGCCGGCACCGGCAATGGCTTCGCCATGGTCTATGCTCTGCTGTTTTCCGCCATTATATGGAATCTCGGCACCTGGTGGCTCGGTCTGCCGGCGTCTTCGTCCCATACGCTTATCGGGTCCATTATCGGCGTCGGCGTCGCCAACGCGCTGATTCACGGCCGCACCGGCGCCAGCGGCGTCGACTGGGGCCAGGCAATCAGCATCGGCTATTCCCTGCTGTTGTCGCCGGTGGTGGGTTTTGTCTTCTCGGCGCTGCTGTTGCTGGTGATGAAGGTCTTTATCAAAAACCGCCAGCTCTACGCCGCCCCCAAGGGCGACAGTCCGCCGCCGCTGTGGATCCGCAGCCTGCTTATCCTGACCTGCACCGGGGTTTCTTTCGCCCACGGTTCCAACGACGGACAGAAAGGCATGGGGCTTATCATGCTGATCCTGGTGGGCACCATGCCCATCGCCTATGCCCTGAACCGCGCCCTGCCGCCGGAGCAAGCCCCGCAGGTGGCCGCCCTGGCGACTACCGTCAAAAACGATTTGCTGCAGCAGTTCCCCGCCGCCGGCAATACGCCCGCCCGTACGGTACTGACGGGTTATGTCGACACCAGCAAGCTGACGCCGGAGGTGATACCCGCCCTGGCGCAGCTGATCGGCACCATCGGCAATGAGCTCAGCAGGTACGGTTCGATGGACAAAATCCCGGCGCGCTCGGTCTCCAATACCCGCAATGATATGTATCTGGCCTCCGAGACCATCAAGCGCGTGAAGGCGGAGAAGTCCCTTACGCTGCCGGCCGGCACGCTGCATAATCTGGATGCGCTGAAAAGCGGGCTTGACAGCGCGACCCGCTTTATCCCGCTCTGGGTCAAAGTGGTGGTGGCCATCGCTCTGGGCCTGGGTACCATGGTGGGCTGGCGACGCATCGTGGTCACCGTGGGCGAGAAAATCGGCAAAACACATCTTACCTATGCCCAAGGCGCCAGCGCCGAGGTCGTGGCGATGGTAACCATCGGCGCGGCGGATGTGTTCGGCCTGCCGGTCTCCACTACCCATGTGCTCTCTTCCGGCGTCGCCGGCACCATGGCGGCCAATAAATCCGGCCTGCAAATGTCCACGCTGCGCAACCTGCTGATGGCCTGGGTCCTGACGCTGCCGGCCTCAATCCTGCTTTCAGCGGGGCTGTACTGGATTTTCAATCATTTCTGAAGTCACGTATAAGGTATGACGGCAATCACATAAATGGATTTTATCGCGCCTTTTATTTTCGTTTAATGTTCGTTTTTGCTCTTAATCAAACCTTTTTACGTTTATCTGTGCCTTACTGTCCTCCTAAGGTTCCGCCAGATACAGGGTTAGGTTATGGACGTCGTTACGGACAAGGTAATAAAAGGCCGTTCTCCTTATGCGGATACGGATGTCATCATCATCGGCGGCGGCGCCACCGGGGCGGGCATTGCGCGGGATTGCGCCCGCCGGGGGCTGCGCTGCCTGCTGCTTGAGCGGTACGACATCGCCAGCGGAGCCACCGGACATAACCATGGCCTGCTGCACAGCGGCGCGCGCTATGCGGTGACCGACGGCGAGTCCGCACGGGAATGCATCGCGGAAAATCGCATTCTCAAGCATATCGCCCGGCACTGCATCGAGCCCACCGACGGGCTTTTTATCACCTTGCCGCAGGATTCCCTGGCGTATCAGCAGCGTTTTATCCGCTCCTGCAACGATGCCGGCATTGACGCGCGAGCCATCGATCCCGCCGAGGCCCTGCGGCTGGAACCTTCGGTCAATCCCTCCCTTACCGGCGCCGTACGCGTGCCGGACGGCACCGTCGATCCGTTCCGGCTCACCGTCGCCAATATGCTCGACGCCCGCGAACAGGGCGCATGCTTTTTAACCTATCACGAAGTGACCGGTCTTATCCGCCAGGGCGACCGCGTCAGCGGTGTGCGCGTTTTCGACCACCAGACCGGCCTGCGTCATGAGATCCGTGGCCAGGTGGTGGTCAACGCCGCCGGGATCTGGGGCCAGAAGATCGCCGAATATGCCGACCTGCGCATCCGGATGTTCCCGGCCAAAGGCGCGCTGCTGATATTGGGCCACCGCATCAACAATATGGTGATTAACCGCTGCCGCGCTCCGGCGGATGCCGATATTCTGGTGCCGGGAGACACCATCTCCCTTATCGGCACCACCTCCACCCACGTGGATTATGCCGACATCGACCGGTTGCAGGTCACGGCGCAGGAAGTGGATCTGCTGATTCGCGAAGGGGCGCTGCTGGCCCCGGCCCTGGCCGCTACCCGCCTGCTGCGCGCCTACGCCGGAGTACGGCCCCTGGTGGCCAGCGACGACGATCCCTCCGGACGCAACGTCAGCCGCGGCATTGTTTTGCTCGACCACGCCAGCCGCGACGGTATGGAAGGATTCATCACCATCACCGGCGGCAAACTGATGACCTATCGCCTGATGGCGGAATGGGCCACCGACAAGGTGTGCGAAAAATTGGGCGTCAACGCATCCTGCACCACCGCACGGGAGGTTTTGCCCGGTTCTCACGCCCCGGCGAAGGAGACCGCCGTCGGCATGCTGCCGCTGCCCGCCAGCATTGCCGGGTCGGCGCGCTATCGTCACGGCGACCGCGTCAGCCGGGTGCCCCGGGGCAATCGGCTGGATAATAGCCTGGTCTGCGAATGCGAGGCGGTCACCGCCGGCGAGGTGCGCTATGCGGTGGATTCCCTGACCGTCAACAATCTTACCGACCTCAGGCGGCGGACGCGGGTGGGCATGGGCACCTGCCAGGGCGAACTCTGCGCCTGCCGCGCCGCCGGGCTGTTGACGCGATTTAACGTCGCCACGCCGCGGCAGTCCATCCGGCAGCTCTCGCAGTTTCTTGACGAACGATGGAAAGGCATCCGGCCCATCGCCTGGGGAAACGCGCTGCGGGAAAGCGAATTTACCAGTTGGGTCTACCAGGGACTGTGCGGTCTTGACGGCCGTGAGGACAATGACAAACCGGAGGCGGAACATGGAATTTGATGTCGTGGTGATTGGCGGCGGCCTGGCCGGTTTAAGCTGCGCTATCCGCCTGGCGGAACAGGGCAAACGCTGTGGCGTGGTCAGCGCCGGCCAGGGGGCGCTGTTTTTTTCTTCCGGATCGCTGGATTTATTGTCCCGCCTGCCGGACGGCACCCCGGTAACCGCTCCCCTGGAGGCGCTGGGTGAATTGGCCCGGCAGGCGCCCCGCCATCCCTACAGTATCCTTGGGGCCGACACCGTGGCGGCCCTGGCCCGTGACTCCCAGGCGCTGCTGGCCCGATGCGGCATCCCCCTGTTCGGCCGCGGGGCGCAGAACCATTACCGCATAACTCCCCTGGGCACCCGGCGCGCAACCTGGCTCAGCCCGGAGGATATCCCGGTCACCGAACTCGGGCAGACATTGCCCTGGGAAAAGGTATTGGTGGCGGGCATCGAAGGATTCCTGGATTTCGAGCCGCATCTGGTGGCCGGTTCACTGGCGACGGAACAGGGCATAGAAACCGGCGCGGCCTATGTCCATCTGCCGGCGCTGGATCCGCTGCGTAATAATCCCAGCGAGTTCCGCGCGGTGAATATTGCCCGGGTGCTGGATATCGCGAAAAATACCCAGGCGCTGGCGGAAGAGCTTAATCGCCTGGCGGGGGATGCCCAGTGCATCATTCTGCCGGCCTGTATCGGTTTGGACGGCCCCGGCCCCCTTGAACAGCTGCGCGCCGCGGTAGGTAGGCCGGTGCGTTTATTGCCGACCCTGCCGCCCTCGCTGCTGGGGCTGCGTATATTTCAGGCGCTGCGCCAGCGCTTTTGCCGGCTCGGCGGCGTTTTTATGCCGGGAGACCGCGTACTGAAGGCTGAGTTTGACGGACGGCGCATCGCCGGGGTCTATACCCGCAGCCATACGGATATTATGCTGCGGGCGCAGCAGGTGGTGCTGGCCGGCGGCAGCTTTTTCAGCAATGGACTGATGGCCGACCGCGACCGGATTTACGAACCGGTGTTCGGCGCTGATGTCTGGGGTCACGCCGATCGCGGCGAATGGGGCCGGGCGGGTTTTTTCGAGCCCCAACCCTATCTGCAGTTCGGCGTGAAAACCGACCACCGCCTGCGCGCGCTGCTCAATAATGAGCCGGTGGAAAATCTCTATGCCGTCGGGGCGGTGCTGGGGGGGTACGATCCGTTGCAGCAGGGCTGCGGCGCGGGCGTTTCCCTTATCAGCGCCCTGCACGCCGCACAGCGGATTGCCCTGTCGCTTAAGGAAACAGCATGAACCTGCCAAAAGACTTAAGCTTCGAAAGCTGTATCAAATGTACGGTCTGCACCACCTACTGCCCGGTGGCCAAGGTGAATCCATTATATCCGGGGCCTAAGCAGGCCGGGCCGGACGGAGAACGGCTGCGGTTGAAGGACCCGGCGTTGTTCGACGAGGCGCTGATTTACTGCACCAACTGCAAACGCTGTGAGGTGGCCTGTCCGTCAGAGGTGCGCATCGGCGATATTATCCAGCGGGCGAAGGCGAGCTATTCTCAGCACAAGCCCAGCCTGCGCGATGCTCTCCTCAGCCATACCGATATCATGGGCCGGCTGTCGACGCCGTTTGCTCCCGTGGTGAATATCGCCACCGGCCTGGCGCCGGTCCGCCGTCTGCTGGACAGCGCCTTGAAGATAGATCATCGCCGTACGCTGCCGAAATATTCCTTCGGCACCTTTCGCCGCTGGTATCGCCAACAGGCCGCAAGCCAGCGGCGGTATCAGGATCAGGTGGCGTTTTTTCACGGCTGTTTCGTTAATTATAACCATCCGCAGCTGGGCAAGGACCTGATCCGGGTCTTCAACGCCGTGGGTACCGGCGTGCAGTTGCTAAAGCGCGAGAAATGCTGCGGTGTGCCGCTGATTGCCAACGGCTTTATCCAACAGGCGCAAAAACAGGCCAGAGTTAATAATGAATCGCTGCGGGAGTCGGTGCTGACGCAGGGCATACCGGTGGTGGGCACCTCATCGAGCTGTATTTATGCCCTGCGCGATGAATATCCCCATCTGCTGGATGTGGATACCTCTGCGGTGCGTGAACGGGTGGAGCTGGCGACCCGTTATCTCTACCGCCTGCTGGACGGGGGCAAAACCCTGCCCCTGAAACATACACCTTTGCGGGTGGCGTACCACACCCCCTGCCATATGGAAAAAATGGGCTGGGGCGCCTATACGATTGAACTGTTGCGCCGCATTCCGGGTCTGGAGCTGACGGTGTTGGACTCACAATGCTGCGGCATTGCGGGGACATACGGGTTCAAGTCGGAGAATTACGCCAGCTCCCAGGCCATCGGCGCCCCGCTGTTTCGTCAGATTGAAGAGAGCGGCGTTGACCTGGTGGTGACCGACTGCGAGACCTGCAAATGGCAGATTGAGATGTCCACCGGCAAGCGCTGCGAACATCCCATCACCCTGCTGGCGCAGGCGCTGGAGTCATAACCGTTTCAGTGACGAAAGGGCTGTCCCCGGAAAGACGGGCGATGGATTTGTGGTTTAATACTTTATCTCAAGGCGCAAGGCGCCGCCGTAGATAGGCCGGCGTTCCTTGCGCGGCCATTTCCTTATCCGCTCCCTGCCGGGCGCGGTTCGCAGCCTCATGTTTCGAAAATAAAATTTTCGCTCATGAGCGGAAATCCCTCAAAATTAATCGTTTTCGATCATTTCATGACGCATTGCACACATTTAGATTTCGATATTTCTCGTTTTTGCTCGTTAACGATAAACTCGCTCCATACCTACTTATGCCTTTAGGTTACAACTGTTTTGGTATGCAGAACCTACTCTGCCTTGATCCACCTATATGCCAGCAGGAAAAGTCTATGAGCCAATTAAAAACGCCCACGCTAACAGGCCAGTGCATAGCTGAATTTCTTGGAACAGCTCTGTTAATCTTCTTCGGCGTCGGCTGCGTCGCCGCGCTTAAGGTGGCGGGAGCCAGCTTCGGACAATGGGAAATCAGCATCATCTGGGGCATCGGCGTCGCCATGGCGGTATATCTCACCGCCGCGGTGTCCGGCGCCCACCTAAATCCGGCGGTCTCCATCGCCCTGTGTCTATTCGGCAATTTCGAAGGCCGTAAATTGCTGCCCTACATTATCTCGCAAATGCTCGGCGCCTTTATCGGCGCGGCGGTGGTCTATTTCCTTTATTACAACCTGTTTTTTGATTTCGAACAGGCCAACCATATGGTACGGGGAAGCGTGGAAAGCCTGCAGCTCGCCGGCATTTTTTCCACTTATCCCAATGCGCACATCACCGTGATACAGGCATTCTTTGTGGAAACGGTTATCGCCGCCATTTTGCTGTGCCTGATCCTGGCGCTGACCGATGACGGCAACGGCATCCCCCGCGGCCCGCTGGCGCCGCTGCTCATCGGCCTGCTCATTGCGCTGCTTGGCGCATCCATGGGACCGCTGACCGGCTTCGCCCTCAATCCGGCCCGTGATTTCGGACCCAAGGTATTTGCCTATCTGGCCGGCTGGGGCAAAGTGGCCTTTACCGGCGGACGCGATATTCCTTACTTCCTGGTTCCGCTGATTGCGCCGGTGGTGGGCGCCTGCCTGGGGGCGTTCGGCTACCGTGCGCTTATCGGCCCCTATCTGCCTTCCGCCGTAAACGAAGACGGCCTGGAAGAGACGCACCGCGCCGGCAGCGAGCATAAAGCGTAATATTCCTTATAAGAACGATAACTTTTGCAGGTAAACATCATGCCATCTGAAAAAAAATACATTGTAGCCCTCGACCAGGGCACCACCAGTTCCCGGGCGATTGTTCTCGACCACGAGGCTAATATCGTCAGCGTTTCGCAGCGCGAATTCGCTCAAATCTATCCCAAGCCCGGCTGGGTGGAGCATGACCCGATGGAAATCTGGGCGTCGCAAAGCTCAACCCTGGTGGAGGTCCTGGCCAAGGCCGATATCAGCTCCGACCAGATTGCCGGCATCGGCATCACCAACCAGCGTGAAACGGCGGTGGTGTGGGATAAGGAAACCGGGAAACCGGTGTACAACGCCATTGTCTGGCAATGCCGCCGCACCGCCGATATCTGCGAAAAACTGAAAAACGACGGGCTGGAAGAGTATGTCCGTGAAACCACCGGGCTGGTTATCGACCCCTATTTCTCCGGCACCAAGGTCAAATGGATCCTGGATAACGTCGAGGGCGCCAGGGAACGGGCCAGGCGCGGCGAGCTGCTGTTCGGCACCATTGATACCTGGCTGATTTGGCGCATGACCCAGGGCCGGGTGCATGTGACCGACTATACCAACGCTTCCCGCACCATGCTGTTCAATATCCATGCCCTGGACTGGGATGAGAAAATGCTGGATGTGCTGGATATCCCGCGCTCCATGCTGCCGACGGTGCGCTCCTCTTCGGAGGTCTACGGCCAGACCAATATCGGCGGTAAAGGGGGAATCCGTATTCCCATCGCCGGCATCGCCGGCGACCAGCAGGCCGCGCTGTACGGCCAGCTGTGCGTCGAGAAGGGCATGGCCAAGAATACCTACGGCACCGGCTGCTTCCTGCTGATGAATACCGGCACCGAAGCGGTACGGTCGAAACACGGCCTGCTGACCACCATCGCCTGCGGCCCGCGCGGCGAGGTGAACTATGCGCTGGAAGGGGCGGTGTTCGTCGCCGGCGCGGCCATCCAGTGGCTGCGCGATGAAATGAAGCTTATCAGCGACGCCGCCGACAGCGATTATTTCGCCTGCAAGGTAAAAGACACCAACGGCGTCTACGTGGTGCCGGCCTTTACCGGCCTGGGGGCCCCCTACTGGGACCCCTATGCGCGCGGGGCCATCTTCGGCATCACCCGCGGCGTCAACGCCAACCATATTATCCGCGCGACGCTTGAGTCCATCGCGTTCCAGACCCGGGATTTGCTGGATGCCATGCAGGGGGATTCCGGCGCCCGGCTGAAGTCGCTGCGGGTGGACGGCGGCGCGGTGGCCAATAACTTCCTGATGCAATTCCAGTCGGATATCCTGGGCACCCGGGTGGAGCGGCCTGCGGTGCGGGAAGTGACCGCGCTGGGGGCGGCCTACCTGGCCGGACTGGCGGTGGGCTTCTGGAACGATCTGGACGAGGTGAGGAGCAAATCGGTTATCGAGCGGGAATTCCACCCCGGCATTGAAACCGTGGAGCGCAATGTGCGCTACCGCGGCTGGCAAAAGGCCGTGGCGCGCGCCCGCTCGTGGGAAGAGCATGAGGAACAGAAGGACTGAGGCATAGGGCCCATTCCTTGGATGGGCCTTAATCTGTCCTGAGGGGAACCGAGCATGTCAAAGTAAGGGCGTGTTAAAGGGAAAGCGCCTCATGGCACGCCAGGCCCGCAATCACCGATCGTGCAACAAACGTGTTAAAGGACACGATCGGAACGGGATGCCGGCAAGAAACCTCACTTCACTCCTCGATGCGAAAGGCCCCTTCTATCATTTCCCGGCGCTGCGCCGATGAATACTCAAGCAGTGAATTCTTGCTATTGGATTTTTCCAGGCTCACCGCCAGCTCCTCGGGGCTCAGGGGCAAATCCTCCCGCCAAAACGGGGCAACGGCGTTGCGGGTAATGAATGCCCGCAAATAGCGTTCCGGACCGCCCTGTTCATCGGGAAACAGACGCATGGCCAGTTCCGCCATCAGCGCCCGCTGTTGCGGCTGTTCGCTTGCCGCCAGCAGATCCAGAAACGGCAACAGCAGCCGGCCGCACACCTGTCCATGATGATAGCCGCGCAGCGCGCCGACCTCGCCGGCGATGCCGTGTATAACCCCCAGTCCCGCCATGCTCAGCGTCAGTCCCCCCAGATAGGATGCCTGCATAATGGCTTCACGGGCCGCATCACTGCGGTTTAATGCCGGCCACGCCTGCAGAAAGAGGCGGATACCGGTGAGGGACATCTCGCGAGACAGGCTGCCGGCGGTCTTGGACAGGTAGGATTCAAAAAGGTGAGTAAAGGCATCAATGGCGCAATAGGCCAGCACCCGGTCCGGCGTCCCCGCCAGCAGTTGCGGATCCAGGATCGCCGCCTGCGGCACAAAGTTGTTGTGGCGCAGCGACGCCTTCACCTTATGGACCAGAGTGTCGGTGATAACGGCATTCTGCGTCACTTCGCTGCCGGTACCGGCGGTGGTGGGAATGGCGATAAGCGGCAGGGTCGCGCCGCTCACCTTGCTGTCCCCGATCTTTTCCATATAGCGCAAGGCCGGCAACGGATGCTCCGCCAGGGCGGCAAACGCCTTGGCGGCGTCCAGCACGCTGCCGCCGCCGATAGCCACCACCCGCAGTACCTTGCCGCGCCAGCGGGCCACCCAGCGGTCAATATCCTGCGGCGACGCCTCATGACTCACTATCTCGGTACCGGCCAGCAGCGGCACCAGCGTATCCGCCAAGCCCGCATAAACCGCGCCCCCGAGGAAGGATCGGCAGCTGAACAGCAGCGTGGGCCGCGCATCGGACTGCAATAGGGGAACCAGTTGGTTGATACTGCCGGTGCCGAACCAGGTTTGCCGGTTGGCGATCATCAGGCTGACGGTCATGTTATCTCCCGGGCGCGCTAAAACCTCAGCATAATCCAGCGCCGCGGGGCAAACCAGGGCTTTTCGCCGCCTTAAAAAGCGTTATTCAACGGCAAATGCGCCTTTATGCCGCGGGAGGATTTGAAAGCGGAGCCGAACGCCCTTGGCGCCCGAATGCACCGCCCCGGTTTTATCACCGGCGCGGGCACGGTAGCACGTTACTTTTTAACAACGCCCTCAAAGGAGAAGATGCACGGCGGCGCGTTATTTGTTGATTATCGCCGACCGGTACATATTTGCCCGGCGGCGCACTAGCCTTTGATAAACGCCAGCAGATCCGCGTTGAATTGTTCGGCATGCAGCTGCGCCAAACCGTGACAGCCGCCGGGGTAAACTTTCAGCTGGGCGCCTTTGACCAGTTTGGCGCTCTTCAGGCCCGCCGCGGCAATGGGTACGATTTGATCGTCATCACCGTGAATAATCAGCGTGGGTTTATCGATTTTCAGCAGGTCGGCGGTGTAATCCACCTCGGAAAACTCATGCACGCAATCGTACTCCCCTTTAATCCCCCCCTGCATGCCCATACGCCAGAACGACTCCTGCAAGCCTTGATTCAATTTAACGCCCTCGCGGTTGAAGCCATAAAACGGCAGGGCCAGATCGAGAAAAAACTGCGAGCGATCCAGCGCCGTGCCCTTACGGATGCCGTCAAAGACCTCCAGCGGCGTGCCTTCCGGATTCTCCGGCGTCTTCAGCATCAGCGGCGGAACGGCGCCCACCAGCACGACGCGGGCGACGCGGGATGTGCCGTGACGGCCGATATAGTGGGCCACTTCTCCGCCGCCGGTGGAGTGCCCCACCAGGATCACATCCTGCAAATCAAGCTCATCAATCAGCTCGGCCAGATCGTCGGCATACTGATCCATATTATTGCCCTGCCAGGGTTGATCGGAGGCACCGTGCCCCCGGCGATCGTGGGCTATCACCCGAAAGCCTTTCTGGCCAAAAAAGAGCATCTGCGCCTCCCAGGCATCACCGGCCAGGGGCCAGCCGTGGGAGAATACAATGGGCTGGCCGCTGCCCCAATCTTTATAAGCAATGCTGGTGCCGTCATTGGTAGTGATAGTACTCATGATTTTCTCCACAGGTGAGTAATTGAAATGATGACATGTCACTATGTCTGGCATGGGTAACCAGTTTGGATAAAGACTTTCGCGTCAGGCCCGCCCCGGTTAACCGGGGGCCACCAGGTGGCGTACCACCGGCGGAACGCTCCCGCGGTGAAAGGCCTGCACCCGGCTTTGGATAAGCCGGTCGTTCACGGTATGGCGTTCATGCTGCCGCAGATGCTCAAGCCAGGAGCCCACCACGAACACTTCCACGAAGGTGCCCGGCAGTTGGACATCTTCGTAAACCGCCCAGGTCATAGCGCCCCCGCGCCGCCGCACCCGGCGCATTTCCTGGACGGCCAGCATAAACGCCCTTGCCTGGGCCGGGTCTATCTCATATTCGATGCTGACCATCACCGGCCCCCTTTCCTGCCGGATGTCCGGCGCCGGGGCCAGGGGATGTTCACTGGCGTCCAGGTTCAAATCGGGATCTTGATCCAAGCGCCAGCGCAGTGCGGCGGCGGAGGCGAGGATCATGCCGACCGCCGCCGCGCAGAGGGCGGTCCGGATACCGGTTTTAGACGCCAGCTGTCCCCAAATGGCGCTGCCCAGCGTCATGGAACCGAAGAACACGGTAAGATAAACCGCCAGGGCGCGAGCCTTGACCCAGCGGGCCGCGCTGCGCTGCGCGCCGACGTTGAGGGTTGATAGGATAGTAATCCAGGCGAAGCCGGTAAAAAACTCAATAGCGGTTAAAACCCAGAAATATCGGATAAAAGCCAGGGCCAGCATGGTCAGGGCAAACAGCAGGCTGGCCGTCACCGTCAGGCGGTCCGGGGAGAGTTTTTTCCGCAGCCCCGGCAGCAGTATGGCGCCGCACACCGCGCCGATGCCGATGGACGCCAGCAGAATGCCGTAGCCCCCCGGCCCCAGCCCCAGTTCGCGCCGCGCCACCAACGGCAGTAGGGCCCAGCCGGCGCTGCCGAACAGGAAAAACGCCAGGGCGCGCACCAGTACGTTCCTCAAAACCGGCGCGGAATGTACATAGCGCAGCCCCACCCGCACGGCGGAAAAAAAATGCTCGGGAGGCAGCCGCTGGATGGTGGGTTCGGCCTTCCAGCGATAGAGGACAAAACCCACCCCCAACACCGACAGCGCATTGAGCAAAAATACCACCCCCGGCCCGGCAAAGGACAATATCAGCCCCCCCAGGGCCGGTCCGATGGCGCGGCTGATATTGATCCCCAGGGAGTTGAGGGCAATGGCCGCCGGCAGCTCGGTTTTTATTACCAAATCCGGCACAATGGCCTGAAACGGCGGCGAACTCATGGCCGCCCCGGTGCTGAGCAAAAATGCCGCCGCCAGCAGGCCGATGGGCGTCACATGGCCGGTGAGCGCCAGCAGGCCCAGGCCGGCGGCGGCGATAAACACCCAAAGCTGCGAGAACAGCAGATAGCGGCGGCGGTCGACGATATCGGCCATGACCCCGGAAGGCAATGCGAACAGAAACATCGGCAGACTGCCGGCGGCCTGCACCATCGCCACCCACAGCGGGTCGGAATTCAGCAGCAGCATCATCCAGCTGCTGCCCACATCGCTCATCCATGAACCGATATTGGACACCACAGTGGCAATCCACAGCATACGAAAGACCGGCTGCCGCAGCGGACTCCAGGGGGAAAAACCACCGGTGGCCGGCGTGGCGGGGGTGGCGCCGGACCCGCTATCCTGGGCGTCTGTCATGGATTTCCTCTCTGTAGCCCGGCCGGATGCGCCACCGTCCCGGGCCGCACAGCGCCAGCGTGATGAAAATGATCAGCAGCAGCCAGCCGAACTGCCCTTGTTCCACCGTCCATTCGGGATGGACCGCCAGCATGGCCACCAGCAGCACCGCGATAATGGGCAGGCAGGCCAGCCGCGCGGCCACCCCCGATATGATGAAAATCGGGCACACCACCTCGGCGAAAATGGCCGGCAGCAGGTTCATATAAGGCCCCAGGCCAAACGGATCTTCGATGTGCGCCAGCTGTTCATTAAAATGCAGCACCTTGGGTATGCCATGCACATACAGCAGCATGAAGCAGCCGGCGAGCCGCAGGAACAGCAAACCCAGATCGATGGGCGGAGCCGGAGCCGCCGTCGCTAAGATTTTCATGCTGTTAAAACGCAAAGCAGCTGCAGCCCAGCGCGCCCCAGAACCCGGAGTGATCCGATACCGGCACCGCCGAACGCCGGGCACTGTCATGGGCGTGACCATGAACGCCGCAGGCGCCGATGCAGCTATGGGGCAACAGGCAGGCGCCGGCAGCGGGGAGCTGCCGATAATGCCCCGGCACCAGAGTAACGGGAGACCACTCCGGCAATACCGGGATCGCCGCCGGGCCATGGGAAGATAATTCACCGGCGGCATAGACCACCTTGCCGCCCACCACGGTCATCAGCGATTCAATGGCTTTGATATCCTCTTCCGGAATAGCGAAAAAATCCGCCGTCAGCACCGCCAGATCCGCCAGTTGGCCGGCCTCGATATGTCCTTTTTTGCCCTGTTCGGTGGAAAACCAGGCGCTGCCCGCGGTATATAACTCCAACGCGGTATCGCGGGACAGCCGGTTCAGGCTGTCGAACAGCTTCATGCCGCCCACCGTACGGCCGGAGACCAGCCAGTACAGCGCGGTCCAGGGATTATAGCTGGCCACCCGGGTGGCATCGGTACCGGCCCCCACCGGAATGCCCATCTCCAGCATGCGCGCCACCGGCGGCGTCTGGGCGGCGGCTTCCGCGCCGTAGCGCTCGGCAAAATATTCTCCCTGGAACGCCATTCGATGCTGGATGGCGATACCGCCTCCCAAGGCCCGTACCCGCTCGATATTTTTGGCGGTAATAGTCTCGGCATGATCGAAAAACCAGTGCAGGCCGTCAAACGGAATATCCTTGTTCACCTTTTCGAAGACGTCCAGCATCCGGCTGATGGATTCGTTATAGGTGGCATGCAGCCGGAACGGCCAGCGCTGGCTCACCAGATGCCTGACCACCGCCTCCAGCTCGTTCTCCATGGCAGGGGGCAGATCGGGCCGGGGTTCGAGGAAGTCCTCAAAATCGGCGGCGGAAAACACCAGCATCTCCCCGGCGCCGTTCTGCCGGTAAAAATCATCCCCCTGTCCGGGCGTCACCATATCGGTCCAGCGCGTGAAATCCTCCAGCTCGCCGCCCTTGCGCTGGGTAAACAGGTTATAGGCGATGCGCAGGGTCAGTTGTCCCTCCTTCGCCAATTGATCCACCACTTTGTAATCATCGGGATAGTTCTGAAAGCCGCCGCCGGCGTCGATAACGCTGGTGAGGCCCAGGCGGTTAAGCTCGCGCATGAACTGCCGGGTAGAATTCACCTGGTATTCCAACGGCAGGACCGGCCCTTTGGCCAGGGTAGCGTAAAGAATCATGGCATTGGGCCTGGCAATCAGCATACCGGTGGGATTGCCCGCCTGGTCGCGCTGGATTTCGCCGCCGGGGGGATTGGGAGTGTCCTTGGTATAGCCCACCACCCGCAGCGCCGCCCGGTTAAGCAAAGCGCGATCGTAAAGATGCAGCACAAACACCGGCGTATCCGGCGCCGCCGCGTTCAGTTCATCCAGGGTCGGCATGCGCCGTTCCGCAAACTGGAATTCGGTCCAGCCTCCCACCACCCTTACCCATTGCGGCTGTGGCGTGCGATCCGCCTGCTTTTTCAGCATGGCCAGGGCATCGGACAGCGACGGCACCCCTTCCCAGCGCAATTCGAGGTTATAGTTCAGTCCGCCGCGGATAAGATGCAGGTGGGAATCGTTTAAACCGGGGATAACCGTCCGTCCGCCCAGGTCAATCACCTTGGTTTGATCGCCGCCGTGGCGCATCACCTCGGCGCGGGTCCCCACCGCCAGAAATTTACCGTTGCTGACGGCGACCGCATCGGCCAGGGGCTTTTGCCTGTCGAGGGTATGAAATTTCCCGTTGGTAAGGATTAACTCAGCTTTATCAGGCGAAACCATAAAACCTCCGAAGCAGTGAGGGCCCGCGCGGCATGGGCAATGACCGGATTATGGTCGGCATGCCGGAGCAGCGTCTAGTTATACAAAGAGATAATGGCGCCGCCTGGGTTATACATAGAGATAATAGTCTCTCCCGCCCAGACGCCCTACCATGCCGCTTAATAGCGAAAAGCCGTCCTGGCCGCTATCGGCTTTATCGACGCGCCGCGGATACTCCGGCGATTCCATTACCCAAACCTCAATGGATATCATTATGATTGACTCTAAACTTGATGTACTGACCCCCACGAACTGTCAAATGATCTTCATCGACCAACAGCCGCAAATGGCGTTCGGCGTGCAGTCCATGGATCGGCAGGCGTTAAAGAACAACGTGGTGGCATTGGCGAAAGCCGCCAAGACATTCGGCATTCCCACCACCATCACCACGGTGGAAACATTGAGTTTTTCCGGCCATACCTACCCCGAACTGCTGGACGTCTTTCCCACCCATGACATTCTCGAGCGTTCTTCCATGAATTCCTGGGACGATCAGAAAGTACGCGATGCCCTGGCGGCCAACGGTAAGAAAAAGGTGGTGGTTTCCGGTTTATGGACCGAAGTGTGCAATAACAGTTTCGCTTTATGCGCCATGGCCGAAGGAGCATATGAAATCTATATGGTGGCCGATGCCTCGGGGGGAACATCAAAGGAAGCACATGATTATGCCATGCAGCGGATGATCCAGGCCGGCGTGATTCCGGTGACCTGGCAGCAGGTCATGCTGGAGTGGCAGCGGGATTGGGCGCGCAAAGAGACCTACGACGCCGTAATGGCCATCGTCAAGGAGCATTCCGGCGCCTACGGCATGGGAGTGGACTATGCCTATACCATGGTCCATAACGCCCCGGAACGCATCCACGGCGAACACCGTACGCTGGCGCCGGTACCGGCCAGATAACTTACCCTTGAGCCGCGCAGTAGTCTGCCGGCCAGGCGGCATATCCCTCCGGTGGCGGAGCGATATTGCGTCCGGGCGACAGGGTACTGGCCGGCCTCAGAGGTCTTACGTTCCGGCTTACGCGAACGACGCTAAGGGAAACGACCATGAAAGTCTATCTTATTTCCATGGGCGCAGGCGTACTCATAGGCCTGGTTTACGCCCTGCTCAAGGTGCGTTCCCCCGCGCCGCCCGCCATCGCCCTTATCGGTCTGCTGGGCATGCTGGCAGGGGAGCAGCTTATCAGCCAGGTGGCGCGGCACGCGGCGGCGGCCCCGCCCGGCAGCCACTCTGTCGGCGCGCAGCCGCCGCGGTAATATGAGGAAAGTGATGAAACCCTACCTGGTTTCCCTGGTAACCGGCATATTGGCCGGTATCATTTATTCTTTATTGCAGGTGCATTCACCCGCGCCGCCGGTGCCTGCGCTGCTGGGGCTGCTGGGCATGCTGGTGGGTGAGCAGCTTGTCCCGGTTTGCAAGCGGCTGATTAACCGGCAACCGCTGACCCTGGCGTGGTTTCGCCATGAGTGCGTGCCGAAGATCAGCGGCACGCCGCCGGCGGGAGGAGAAAAACCGCCGCCGGATGAGTTATACCCTAAATAATTCGATGACGGGTATATTGATAGTCAAATTCTGATTCGCCCGCCTGCCCTCCCGCCCCAAATGCGGGTAAACCGCCCTTCACGCCGGTTTTTGCAACCCGGTGCAGATTTGTCAGGAAATTTATAGTTTACTGTTAACAAAATGATGCCTAATGTTACGGTATGTATTTTCTTGGCCTGCCTGCAGGCAAGGATTGGAACTTCCATGATCTTATCCAACCGCATGTCGCTTCACGCCGGCTCCGTTCGCTTTTATGCCAGCCGGCACGCGGACACCCTGCCCCTTGAAAATGCGCCTGTTATTACCATCCCTTGCGGCGAGGCTTTTGCGGTGATTGTCCAGCTTGCGGATTTCAGGCTGCATAAGCTGTGGCACGATGGCCGGCTTATCCATACCGGCGGCCATGTGAAACAGGCGGTTGCCATTACCGATCTTACCGAGGACTGGCGCTGCCAGCATCTGAGCCCTTTTGATAATGTCCGTTTGGTTATCCCCCGCCAGGCCCTGGACGAATTCACCTATGACAGCGGGCAAAAGCGCGTTGCCCGCTTCGATTGTCCGCCCGGCACCACCGACCCGGTGATGTTCCACCTGGCGCAGGCGCTGATACCCTTGATGGATATGCCCGACGGCGCATCGGATTTTCTTATTGAGCATCTTTCCCTGGCGCTGCTGGCGCACCTCACGGCGGCTTACGGCAACGCGCCGCCGGAATGGAGCCGGCGAAAAGGCCGATTGGCGCCGTGGCAGGAGCAACGGGCGAAAGAGTATATGCTGCTGAATATGGCCAAAGGGGTATCTCTGGA
The DNA here is from genome assembly GCF_047324255.1 of Sodalis sp. RH15. NCBI lineage: Bacteria > Pseudomonadati > Pseudomonadota > Gammaproteobacteria > Enterobacterales > Bruguierivoracaceae > Sodalis > Sodalis sp. RH15. The sequence goes on along the minus strand of NZ_CP178738.1, from coordinate 3,021,801 downwards.
GCAGATAGCCCAAGAGTGCCGGCTATCGCGGGCGCACTTTGCCCGCTATTTCAAAAACAGCACCGGTAACTCAGCCTATGCCTGGCTGCAAAAGATGCGCATTCAAAAGGCCCAGGAACTGCTTGGCCGCCATGAGCAAAGCCTGACGCAAATCGCCCTGGAGTGCGGCTTTACCGATCAAAGCCATTTTTCCCGGGTATTCAAATCCGTTATAGGTACGCCGCCGGGCAATTGGCAGCGCATGCGGGCCATGGGAAAGGATGCCAGTGGGGACGGCTGAATACCGGTTCAATGAGCCATTACCGGTTGTGCGCCATCAGACGAATCCCCTAGGCCTGGCGGCCGGATGCCGGATCCGACGGAGCGGCAAGCAAGGACAGCACCTGACGCAGTTCGCCGTGGGCGATTGCCGCCTCGGTTGATTCCTGCAGAGCCTCCACATATTTGCGATAAAAATCATCGTCGCTTTCCGGCGGCGACAACAGGCGCTCGACCACGGTTTTATAGGCAACGATAGCCGCCGTATCGATATCCTCCTTGTCATCCAGCCGTTCATCCAATTCCACTACGATCTCCGAAATCCGCCTCAGCCAGGCGAACTGCGGGTGGCCGGTGAGCAGTTGCAGATGCTCAAAGGGACTGCCCACCGGGCCAAAGCGCCCGGTTTCCAGATCAACCAGCGTCTTGTGCAATTTGCGCAGCGCGCCGGACAATTTTTTGAGGGCGGCGCGGGGATCGGACATCTCTTGGGTGTTCATAGGTCTTGTTCCTCGAAAATCATCTACAGGTTTGAGCAACGGCATGGCGGGTTCGCCCCGGCGGCAACGCCGGGGGGACGCCCGTCCAGGCGCCGCCGTTAGCGGCTCTGGGACTTGACGATATGCAGGCGCTCCGCCGCCCTGACCAAATCAGCCAGGCATCGGGTTTGCATTTTCTCCATCACCCGCCGTTTATGCACCTTGGCGGTGATTTCACTGACCCCAAGCGCCGTGGCTATCTGCTTATTAAGCAATCCGCCTATGGCCAAGCCAAGCACTTCCCGTTCCCGGGGCGTCAGGGTTTGATGGCGCTCGGCAAGGCTTGATAGCTCATGGTAAAAGGAGAGGTTTTTCTCGGCCATCAGCAGCCCTCCCCGGACCGCGCTCAGCAATTGCCCGGGATCGATGGGCTTGGTTAAAAACTCATAGGCGCCGGCCTTCATCGCTTTTACCGACAACGGGATGGTGCCATAGCCGGTGATAAAAATCACCGGAAACGCCCGGCCGGTTTTTCCCAGCGCCTCCATCACGTCAAACCCATCCGATACCGGCACGTTCATATCAACAATAACGCAACAGGGAATATGACTGAAATGCTGCTTAAGAAACGCCTGCACTGAAGCAAAATCAGCTACATGGAAGCCTTCCGACTGTAGCAACCTGACAATGGAATGTCTTACCGAATTATCGTCGTCAACAACATACACAATATGATCCATGAATATGCCCTATCGTTGATGGAAAAAGAACACCCCGGCCGCGATATCGCCGGCAAGGGTCGCTTTTATCAATTCGTTAGTACTGCGGCACTCCATAATCACCAGAAGCCAGAGGCTTATCTTGTAAAATAGTATGGTTTTGTGACGATTGATGTGATCATAACCTACAGTTTTCATCGGGTATTCACCGGATGATTTCGTCTTTCAGCACCCAGATGCGGTATTCGCCGTCGTCATACTGCGCCCCCTCCAGCTCTTTTTCGAAACCGGGGAATTTTTTACCCCAGTCGGCGATGCTGTGGATGTAACCTAGCCACGGCTCATCCTCTGCGCCGAAACTTTCGCCGGGCATCACTATCGGGATGCCCGGCGGATAAGGAATTACCCCTACCGCCGAGACCCGTCCGGCCAGTTTATCCAGCGTCAGATGTTCACAGCGCCCGGCCATATGATCCTGGAACGCCGCCCGTGGCAGCTTTACCGGCACCGGCAGTTTGCCGAAGGCCGCGGACTGCAATTTATCCATCTGGCTGGTTTTCATGTAAGCAAACATCTCGTCGCAGAGATCCTTCAGTCCCCGGCCCGCATAGCGCGCGGCGTTGGCGGCGGCCAGGTCCGGCAGGCACAGCGTCAGCGGACTGTTGTTATCGTAGTGCTGTTTAAATTCCAGCAGGACGTTGATCAAGGTCCCCCATTTGCCTTTGGTTACGCCCACCGAGAACAGGCAAAGCACCATAAAATCCGTGGTGCGGGAGGGGACAATACCGTTTTGCCCGAGAAAAGCGGTGACCATCGCCGCGGGGATGCCGTTGTCCAGCATCTCGCCGTTATCCCCCATGCCCGGCGACAGAATGCCGGCCTTGATGGGATCCAGCATGCACCAGCCATCGTCGATCTGCCCAAAACCATGCCAGGCTTCGCCGGGTTTTAATACCCAGCAATCCGGGTCGGTGGTCAACTGACGTTTTGAGGCGTTCATAAACGGAATTTTTTTGCCGGTAACGCGGTCTGTTACCTCCGGCGCGTTCCAGGGGGAAAAGAACCATTCCCCTTTCCCCTGTAGTTCGGCGTGGGCTTTGGCCAAGGCGAGGCGGAAATCCACCGCCTCGTTGATCACTTCCTGGGTCAGCGATTCCCCCTGCGGGCCGTCCATCATCGCGGCGCCCACTTCATTGGCGGCAATAATGGCGTAAAGCGGCGAGGTGGTGGCCTGCAGCATATAGGATTCGTTAAAACGCGAGTGCTCCACCGGGATTTTGCCATTGCGGATATGGATATAAGACGCCTGCGACAGGGCCGCCAGCAGCTTATGGGTGGACTGGGTAGCGAAAACCGTCGGGCCATCCGGGTCGTGGGCCGCCGGATCGCCGCGCATGGCGAACCGGTCGCGGTAAAGGGGGTTAAACCGGGCGTAGGCATACCAGGCTTCATCAAAATGAATCTGATCAACGCTTTTCGCCAGCAGCGTCTGAGCCTGGGCGGCGTTATAGCACATACCGTCGTAGGTACAGTTGGTGATCACCGCGTAGGTGGGCTTTAGGCTCTCGGCCAGCGCCTTAAGGGGATGCCGGGCTATTTTATCCTTGATGGCCCTGGCGGTGAGCTGCGTTTTCGGAATCGGGCCGATAATGCCGTAGCGATTACGGGTCGGGATAAAAAAGACCGGTAGCGCCCCGGTCATGACCAGGCCCTGCTCAATGGATTTATGGCAGTTGCGATCGCACAGCGCGATTTGACGGTCGCCGATAGCCGCCGCCATCACCGCGCGATTGGAGCCGGAGGTGCCGTTAAGCACGGAGTAACTGCGGTGCGCGCCGAAAATCCTCGCCGCATAGGCTTCGGAGTCTTTGATGGGGCCGCTGTGATCCAGCAGGGAGCCCAGGGAACCGCGCTCGATACCGGTATCGGTACGAAAGAGGTTCTCGCCGAAAAAATCGAGGAACTCACGTCCCACCGCGGTTTTGGTAAAAGCGACGCCGCCCTGGTGTCCCGGAGCGGCCCAGGAATACTCCGGCGAGTTGCGGGTGTAATCGAACAGCGCGCGGGTAAACGGCGGCAGCAGCTGATCGTAGTATTTCCTGATAAGGGATACGGCGCGGGCGGCGATAAACTCCGCGATATCCTCATGCATCCAGACAAACTCGTTCACCATTTGCATGGTTTCAAGGGTAAGGGTATCAATGCAGGAGTGTTCGGCCATCAGCATCACCGGCAGGTTTTTATTGCGCGCGCGTATGGCGGTCAATAAAGCCGACGCCTGGCTATGGGACGCGTCGTCATTGCCGCCGGAGGTCCAATCGACAAATACGCAGCAAATGGAGGCATCCGAGCCGATGGTGGCCTCGCCGTCCTCGAAGGTGGCGGCGCGGATCGCCTGCAGATTATTATCTTCCAGCGCCACCACCAGCTCATTGACGGCGCGTCCGTTGGCGGTGCCGCCGTCGGGGAGATTACTGTCCACCACCAGGACCTTGCGTTTTTTTTGGCGGGTTAACTCAATCATATCCGGTTCCTTTTCGTCTTAATCAACATGAGAATCCTTTATCCGAAACCGGGTTAATCCTGTTTAAGCGGTTGATCCAGGGGAAAGGGGTTTTGATGGCGGCGGTTATAGTTGAGGGTGTACATGGCGGTAATCACCATCAGCGCGACGAATGACCACATGACCTCTTGCGCTCCCGAGCCCACCACGGCCCAGATGCAGTACACAAAGGCTATCAGGGTAATGGCGCTGTACATTTTCAGCTGGCTGCCCAAATGCCCGTGTCCCACCAGCAGCAATGCGGCGCAGGTATAAAGATAGGGCACCAGGGTAAAGATCACAGAAACGGAAGAGACCAGAGCGAACTGCGCGGTGGCGTTCGGGGAGATGGTGGTGATTTGAAACAGCGTCATCAGTACCCCAAGTATCAGCAGCCCGGCGGCCGGCACGCCGTTTTTATTGACCTTGCCGAAGATGGCGGGAAACAGGCCGTCATCCGCCGCGGCCTTGGCGGTTTGGCTGGCCAGTAACGTCCAGCCCCCCAGCGAGCCCAGGCAGCCGATGGCGGCGCAGGCGGTCACGATGGCGCCGGCGGTATTACCCAGCGCCATGCGGGCGGCGTCGCCGAACGGCGAAGTGGACAGCCTGAGCGCGGCGTTCGGAATCATGCCCATGATGGCGGTGGTGGAGAGGACGTAGCAAACGGCGGCAATCAACACGCCGCCGATGGTGGCAATCGGGACGTTGCGCTTAGGGTTTTCCACTACCGCTGCCGCCACCGATGCGCTTTCCACGCCGATGAATGACCACAGCGTGATGCTCAGGGTGCTTTGGATGGCGCCGAAGGTCCCCTTGCCGCTGACGTTCCAGGCCGCCATATAGGTATCGCCCTTGAACCAGAACCAGCCGAAGATGGCGATGGCCAGAATGGGGATCAACGCCAATACGGTGGCGACGCCCTGCACGCGGGTGATCATTTTCGGCCCGATGATGTTCAGGATGACAAAAAGCCATAATACGGCGATGCAGGTTATTGTCAGCACCATCGGCTCTTTAAGGACAGGGAAGAAGTAGCTGAGGTAACCGACGCCGATGACCACCATGGCGATATTCCCGATCCAGCAGGCCAGCCAATACAGCAGATTGGTCTGATAGCCGATAAAGGGGCCGAAGGCGCGCCTGGCGTAGGCATAAGAGCCGCCGGCGCTGTCATCGATGGAAGACATTTTCGCATACACTATGGACAGCGCCAGCGCGCCGATGATGGTGACTATCCAGCCATAAATGGCTATCCCCCCCGTGGCGGCGAGATTCGCCGGCAACAGGAACACCCCGGACCCCATGATATTGCCGGAAACCATCAGGGTTACCGGAACCAGGCCCACTTTACGACTACCTACCGTTATCGCCATTATTCATTCTTCTTAATTAAAGCCATGTGGAATCAGCCGCCGGCAGGAGCCGCCGCGGCTGATAAAAGGATGAGGGGAATCAATAAATTTACCGATTAAGATTAGTCGGCATTTCAGGGAATATTTAAAATAAATGTAAGATATAATGTCTTAAAGGCAGTGCAATATTTGGTTGATACCGCCGACGACCAGAGCAATTAACCTTTGGGATGTCAACGCGGCGGGCATCAAGGTTGCCTTTGTCCGGATATGATGCCTTCCGCCGCGCCACTGAACGAGTATAGTGCGCGACACAAAGTGACGTTGTCACGTTTTAGCCAAAGGCCTCCCATCCGGACATTATCCCGCACCGTCAGAAGGTATAGTTCAGCGTCACCGAGACGCTGCGAGGCGTGCCGTAGACGGCGTAAGAAGCGAGATAGTCGTAATACTCCTTATCAAACAGGTTGTTGATATTGGCCTGTACCGAAAGCTGGCGGCTGACCTGGTAGCGCCCGAACAGGTTAACCAGCGCATAGCTGCCCTGCTCCACCCGCGTCATCCCCAGCGGGCCGTAGTCACTTTGCCAGGTATGATTCTGCCAGTTCACGCCGCCGCCCACGGTGAGATCCGGCAATACCGGCAGCTGATAGCGGGTAAAGAATTTCAGCGACGTGCGCGGCAGGAAAGAGTTGACGGCATTACCGTCACCGTCTTTGGCGACATAGCGGGAACCGCCGAACGTCATTTGCAGACGGTCGGTTACCGCGCCGTTCACCTCAAATTCAACCCCTTTGCTGACGGTATTGTTAACCGCGCGATAGGCCTCTTCGGTAGTACCCGGAATATAGGTATTCTCATCCACCGCCACATGGTTCTGTTCCGTGCGGAACACCGCGGCAGACGCCGTCAGGCGACCGTCATTCCAGTCGCCTTTCAGGCCGGTCTCATAGTTTTTCCCCACCGTAGGGTCCAGATAGTTTTTATTCAGGTCCCTGTAGGTCTGCGGCTGGAAGATGGAGGTGTAGCTGGCATAAGCGGACCAGGTGTCGTTAATATCATAAATCAGGCCGGCATAAGGCGTGACGTCGCTTTTATCGGCATCGGCGGTGGTGCCCTCGGCGCGCCAATCGGTGTAACGGGCGCCCACAATCAGGGCCAGGGGATCCGCCAGGGAGAAGCGAGCGGCGGTATAGAACGATTTTTGCCGTATCGTATCACTGGAATAATCCACCCAGGGGCTCCAGACCGGGTCCGCCACGTCGCCGTTCCAATTGTTGTAATCACCGATATCAGACTCGCTAAGGGTGGCCTGGGAGTTGTAGTAGCGGTTATTTTGCCTGCTGTAGCTGGCGCCGACGATCAGCTTGTGCCGGCGGCCCAACAGGTCAAAGGGGCCGCTGGCATAGGTATCGACGGAATCCACCTTGCGTACGCCGGTATTCCATCCGCCGTAGGCCGTCACCCCGGTACCGCTATCCTTGTCGGGAAAACCGGCGGCATACATCAGCTTGGAATCAAAATCGGTTTCAGCATGGGTGCCGTTAACGCGCGCCTCCCAGCCATTGTCAAAATGATGGGCAAGATTGGCAAATACCTTTCTCGACAGCTGGTTGTTATAGCTCCAGTCCGGCGCCGGGTTAAAGCTGCGATGGAAGTGCGTACGGCTGCCGTCGCTATACCAGGTGGGCAAGCCTCCCCAGGTGGGGTCCGATGCATGGTTTTCCTGAAAGTCGTAACCCAGGGATAAGGTGGTGGCATCGGTCAGATCGGCGTCCACCACGCCGTAAAGAAACTTTTTACGGTAATGGTAGCGGTCAAGGAAGCTGTCATTATCCTGATAGCCGGCGATAACCCGGCCGCGCACGTTGCCGGACGCCGAGAGCGGGCCGGAAAGGTCCAGCACCATTCGTTGTTTGTCCCAGCTGCCGTAGCTGCCGGTGACGGAACCCTGGAATTCGCGGCTGTCGGCATGTTTACGCACCATATTGACGGAGGCGGAGGGATCCCCCGACCCGGTGAGCAGGCCGGTGGCGCCCCGCACCACTTCTATACGGTCATAGATGGCGGTATCCGAACCCGCATCGCCGAAGTTCCACAACTGATCAACGGTCGTGGGAATACCGTCAAACAAATATCGGGTGATGGGAAAACCGCGGGAATAATAGCTGACGCGATCGGAATCGATGATTTCCGGTGAGATACCAATGGTATTGCTCAGCACATCGTTAAGGGTTTGCAGATCCTGATCCTGCATGCGCTGCTGGGTGATGATGCTCACTGACTGGGGAATATCCCGCGGCGCCAGCAGCATTTTGGTGCCGGCGGTGGTCACCGGCACGCTGTAATCCTGCTGGCCGCCGCTGCTATTGCCGCTTGGCCTGCCGGTGACCACCAGGGTGTCATCGGCATTTTTCGCCCCGCCCGGCTCGTCCGCGGCGGCCATGTGATACCAAGAAGAGATCAGGGCGGCGGCAACGGGCAATAAATATCTCGAACCTGAATGATTAAACCTACCCATCGCTTCTCTAGCCTTACTCTTCGAAACAAACAGCAACATCACTATTCTCCATGAAACCGGTTATATTTTTGCTCACATAGCCAGGGGGTCTTATTGATTTATAGGTTGTTTAGCCTGAAATAACTTAATGTTACATTGTCACTTAAAAAGAATAAATGAGACAGAAAAGAAAACGAGAATCATACGCATTAGCATTATTAATGTAAATAATAATTACCAATGCAATGAGCCACATGGGGCAAGGCGGGGTCGGAGCAAAGAAGAGTCGCGTTAGGTATACAGCATTATCGGGCGTGATACTTTATGGGGCGGCTCGTCTCATGCGCGCTTGCCGCCCGATATTTTCACTATATTGTCGCCACCGGCGTTACCGGGGACCCCACGGCACCGGGTAATCGGAGCGGCGGCGCGGTAAGCAGGAAAGCGTGCCGCCGCTCCGCCGCCAGCCCATCGGCCAACTCGCTCAGATGCCACAGTTCGCCCAGATAGGTGCCGAGCCGAAACAGGCAAAGCTCATGCAGGGGATGAGAGGGATAAACATGCTCGTTCATGGGATGGGCCGGCAGAATTTCCACCGCCGGGTTATCCGCAATCAGCGCCACGATACCGTTGTCCACAATCCAACGGCGCAGCCGTCCGTCGCTGCCGTCCAGACCGGCGAAATGCCGGCCGAGGTAATCGCCGTCGGGCGCCCCCGCCATGGCGATGATGGCTTCATCCATGCCGGTTCTGAAACAGACCATATCCCCCGGACGAACGGTGATATTGTCCGCCCGTAAAATATGCAGCAGATGCTCATAGCCGAAGGCCAGCCGCTCGATACCGAAATGTTTTTTAATATCCACCATGACCGCCCGGCCCTGTATGCCGTGCTGCGCCATATGCTCAATGCCCAGCGCCGTTGCGCCGAGGTGGCTGCCGTGATGGCAGCCTGCGCCGGGGCGGTAATCCTGTTCCCCCACGATGTCCACCCCGGCGCGATAGCCGTTATAAAACACCATTTCCGGCACCCCGTTACCGGCCACATCGAACCATTGCCCCATATGCGCCAAACTGTCCCACTGGGTTGAATACTGCAAAGCCAGGGTAACCATGTCGTCGCAAATGACATCGGTCAGGCGGGCATTGTCCCGCGATAGGGGATAGGTCATATTGGGATAATCCCCCCGCCGGGTCGCCTGGATGCGCGGCGGCGGCCGTCTGGGATTCATCACGGTTCCGCCGGGCAGATCCAGCGGCAAACTCAGGCAGAAGGTGCGGCCGGACTTGACCTCCGCCACCCCTTCCAGCACTTTTTCCGGCGTCAGTAAATTAAGCCGGCCCAGCTGATCGTCAGGACCGAAATCACCCCATGTTGCATCGTCTGGACGCTGTTTCCAGCGGGTCTGCCGGTTCATGCTCTTCTCCTCCCGGAATTGATTTTCAGCGCCATTGGCTGCACTTTCGGCAACCAGATACCGTAGACCACCGCGCCCGCCAAGCCCACAGCGCCGGCAAGAACCAAAGGAATAACAAAGGAATGGGTAAATTGCATCACCACGCCGATAAAAATCGGCGAAATAATTCCCGCCAGATTCGCGGCCATATTCTGGATACCGCCGATGGTCGCCACGTTGGCGCGGTTGGGCGTTACGTCGGAGGGCAGCGCCCATAATGCGGCGGAAGCGAAAGTCGCGGCAAAATTGGCGAAACACAACGCGGCCAGGGCCAGGGTAACCGTGGGAGAATAAGCCGCTATGCCGATGACCGAACTGCCCAGCATCCCCCCCACCAGCGGGATTTTACGGGCGATGGTCAGAGAATAGCCCCGCCGCACCAGACTGTCGGACAACAGGCCGCCGCACCATCCGCCAACAATCGCCGCGATGCCCGGCAGCATGCCGAGCAGGCCGAATTTCATCAGGGACAGATGAAAGGTTTCCACCAGATAGGTGGGAAACCAGGTGAAGAAAAAATAGGAGACGAAATTCACGCAAAAAAAGCCCGCCATCATGGCCTGCACCGTGCGCTGCGCCAGCAGTTGGGCAATGCTCATGGCCTCGCCGGTTATATGCTCCTGATTGGCCTCGATAAATTCCACTTCTTCCTGCGACACGGTGGGATGCTGGCGGGGATCACGATACCAGACATACCATGCCGCGGCCCAAATCACCGCCGCCAGGCCGGAGATGACAAACGTCATGCGCCAACCCACCAGGGCAATCAGGAAAGAGACGATGGGAATGGCCAGGGTGCCGCCTATCTTGCTGCCGTTATTAAAGGTGGCCGCGGCAAAGCTGCGCTCCTGTCGCGGGAACCAGCGGGTGACCGTTGATGAGCTGGCGGGATAGCTGGGCGCTTCCACCGCGCCGAGCACAAACCGAAAGCCCAGTAACGCGGTGATACCGTTCGCCAGTCCGCAGGCCGCGGTGGCCAGCCCCCAACAGAGGCTACTGAAGGCAAAGGTGATACGTGGACCGAACCTGTCCACCAGCCAGCCCCCCGGCAGTTGGAACAAGACGTAGCTCCAAAAGAACGCCGATAATAAAAATCCGCTGTCGGTGCTGGATAAATGCAATTCCGTTGACATAAAGGGAATGGCAACGCTCATCGTGGCACGGTCGATATAATTAATGGCAATACCCACGGACAACACGGTCAATATAATAAACCGCATCTTGCCTTTAGCCGATTTTATATTCTCCACTGCATTGTGGCCTGTCATATACTTTTGTGGCTCCGGATTAAGCGACATTATCATCTCCTGCGGAAAATCATTATGTAGGACGCAGAGTAAATCGATAATCGCATTACCTTTGGATAATGCGATTATTAAAACTAACGACAACCAACTGAATAGTTAAATATGGTCCACGGACGCTTGCGGGGCGGGACCGGAAATTTCAGGCTCGATGGGTTCAACCCTACCGAGCAAAAACAGGTAATTCAGAATCCCCACCACCACCAGCGCGGCGGAAAATACCAAAGCATAGGTAAAGGAGCCGGTTGTCGCCACAATAAAGCCGGTAACAACCGGTCCGATGGCCCCGCCGAAATTCGAGACGGTGTTTTGCAAACCGGCCACCATAGAGACGCTGTTTTTCGGCGCCACGTCCCCCGGCAGGGCCCACACCTGCGACGCCGCAATGGTCGTGCCCGATTTTGCCACGCACAGCAGCAATACGGTCATGAATACGGATTGGGTAAACGGGGCGAAACCGATACACAGCGCCAGCAGCAGGCCGATGGTCAGAAACAGCTTGCGGGTGGCGGTGAGGGAGAGGATTTTTTTGTGGGCGACGACATCCGAGGCCCAGCCCGCCGCCACCTCCATGATCATGCCGCACAGCAGCGGCAGCGCGGCCACCATCCCCATATTGATAAAGTCCATTCCTTTGTCTTTTACCAAATAGGTCGGCAGCCAGGTAATGAAAAAATAGGAGGTATAGTTAATGGTGAAAAACCCGATGCACATCGCCCAGATATTGCGATAACGCAGCAGCTTATACCATTTTATCGGCAGGACCGATTTATCGCCGTGTTTTTGTAACTGCCCGTCGCGAATATAGCGGACTTCCTGCGAACTGATATGTTTATGGTCTTCCGGATTTTCGGCATAGATAATATACCAGGCAATCAGCCATACCAGGCCGACCGCACCGGTTATCACGAACGTCATGCGCCAGTCAAACATATAGATAAGCCAAACGATGAGCGGCATGGCCACGGCGCTGCCGAACTTCGAGGCGCTGTCGAACAGGCCGGACACCGTGGCGCGCTCCTTGTCCGGGAACCAGCGGGCGGTGATGCCGGCATTGCTCGGATAAGCGGCGGCCTCGCCCACTCCCAAGGCCAATCGCAGCGCCAGCAGGGATTTGAATCCTGTGGCCAGGCCCATGGCCGCGGTGGCGACGGACCACCAGCCCAGCGCCAATCCCAGCCCTTTTTTCTGGCCGAAACGATCGGCAAACCAACCGCCGGGAATTTGCAATAACGAATAAGACCAAAAAAATGCGGCCATCACCAGGCCCATGGTCTCAGGATTTAAACTGAGCTCTTTAATCAATTGCGGCGCGGAAGCGGAGAGCACCGTGCGGTCAACATAATTAATGGCAATGGCAAGCCACATTAAGCCGGCGACCCACCAGCGGATACGAGATTTCGTTGCGGCATCGTTCATGATGATTGGCCCAATATAGAGTGGCGCTTATTTGAATAAATGAGCACCATATCGAGTATTATACCCGGGGAGAAAATAGCCATTCTCCCCATTATTAAATACCATCAAAGTGAATTCATGATATTTACAGGTCTTTGCTGGTGTACCACGCACTGAATAATCTGTTCCACGCAACGGGCACCGATGGCGCTGATGGCGCCGTCGGTATACCCCGCGATATGTGATGTTGGTATAAAATTATCTAAGCTAAATAATGGATGGGTCTTTAACGGTTCCTGTTCAAACACATCCGCCGCGGCACCGGCGATGACGTGATCAACCAACGCATCATACAGCGCGTTTTCGTCCACCACGCCGCCACGGGAAACATTAATCAGGAAGGCGCTTTTTTTCATACGTTTCAGCCGCGCTTCATCGAACAGGTTGCGGGTCTCGGTGGTCAACGGCGTATGAAGCGTAATGAAATCGCTCTGTTGCACCAGTGAATCCAACGTAACAAACTCAACGTTATGGTCGCGGGCAAAAGCTTCGTCCTGATAAAAATCATAGGCCAGCACGCGCATGTTAAATCCGGCGGCGCGCAAGGCCACCTGTTTGCCTATATTCCCCAGTCCCACAATGCCCAGCGTTTTGCCATAGACATCGGTGGCAAAGATCCGCGGCCAGCGGCCTTCCCGCGTCTGGATAACGGATTGCGTCAGCTGGCGGGCGCCGGCCAGGATCAAGGAAAAAGCAAAATCGGCGACCGCATGCTTATTGGCATCGGGAACATTGGTGACATAAATACCCCGTTCAGCGGTGGCCTTCAGGTCAATATTGTCCACGCCGACGCCATGCTTGCAGACAATCTTGAGCTGCGGCGCCATCTCCAGCAGTGCCGGAGTCACCTCGGTAAACGCCACAATCATCGCCACGGTATCGGCTAGATGCGCACGCAGTTCGGACAGACTGATATCCGCCGGCAACATGACTATTTCCAGGCCATGCTGTTTAAGCGCCATGACCGGGCTATCATCATATTTAGCAAAAGAGGGCGAAGTACAGAGTATTTTCATGTTGAGATTCCGTTATTATCCCACCGGCCCATGGTCGTGATTCCGCGGCGCGTATAAACGCCCGCAGCAAAAATCACTTGGTATATTTATTGATGATCTGGAGGATTTTTTCCTCGTCCGCCGCGCTGAACCTGATGGGATAACGGCTTTCCCCTACGTCATAACCCATCAGCGACACCGCTTTTTTCACCGCCGCCGGAGAAAACGCCACGTTATACAGATCGGTTCGCAGTCCGGTCACCTGTTCCTGCGCCGCACGGGAGCCTTCCACATCGCCGGCATGGAAACGGGACCAGATAGCGTTAATCTCTTTTGGCGCGACGTTGGCCAAACCGGAGATGCATGCGGAGCAGCCATCGACAAAGCCCTGATGAATGAGCGAGTCGGGACCGTTAAGCACGCTGAAACCCTCGAGATCCTTCACGGCGTTAAGAAAGCCGCTCAGGCTTTCATAGCTGCCGGCACTGTCTTTGATACCGATAATATTCGGATGGGACGCCAATTGCCGGACGGTTTCCGGTTGCAGCGTGTTGCCGGTGCGCGCCGGAATATTGTAGAGAAAGATCGGCACCGGCAGGGCATCGGCAATGGCCCGGTAATGCCACACCAGTTCCTCCTGTTTTAGCGGCACAAAATAGGGCGTGATCACGGAAACCGCATCGACGCCCAAACCCGCCGCCTGCTTACCGAGCCGGATGGTTTCGCGGGTGGATATCTCGCCGATATGCCCCACCACCGCCGCCTTGCCCGCCACCTCATCGGTGCAGGTCTCGATTAATGCCAGCTTTTCCTTCTCGTTCAGCACAAAAAACTCGCCGTTGGTGCCACCGCAGAATATGCCGTTGCCGTAACCCAACTGGCGCTGAACCTGCAAACGCATGGCGCTCGGGCTGAAATCGCCGTTATTGTCGAAGGTGGTGACGATAGCCGTCAGTACGCCGCTGATTTTTTTGCTCATAATACCCTCGTAATTAATCAACAATCCTGTGTTTGGAACAGCGTCAAATAGAGGCGGCGGACATCGTCGGCGCCCACTTGCGTCGGAACATTTTTCATGAGCCGCTGCACGTCCAGCGCCGCCTCCACCAGATAAGGCAAATGCTCCCCGCCGATCCCCAGCGCCTCGAGACTCGCCGGCAGCTTTAGGCGCTGCACCAAGGCGGAAAAATACTCCACCAGCGCGTGGGATTTTTCTTCGTCGCTTAGAGAGGTGATGGCATCAGGCACTAAATCATAGGCCTGAGCAAATTTGGCCACCGCCGCCGGACGGATAAAGCGCATACAGGGGGCCAGCAAAATGGCGTTCGCCACCCCGTGGGGGATATGGTATTTGCCTCCCAGGGGATAAGACATGGCATGAACCAGATGCGTCCCGGCATGGGTAATGGCGGCGCCGCCGTAATAAGACGCCCACAGCATTTCCAATCGGGCGGCCAGGTTATCCGGCCGGGCCACGGCGATTTCCAGATTCGCGAACAGTTTTTTCAGCCCCATCAGGGCATAGTTGTCGCTGACCGGGTTGGCCGCCACGGACGTAAAACATTCAATCAGATGACAGAGCGCGTCGATACCGGTTGACGAGGCGATAGACGCCGGCATGCTGACGGTCAACTCCGGCACCAATGCCACATAGTCCGGCAGCATCACCGGCGAAATGATCCCGACTTTGGTTTCCCGTTCGGGGATGGCTAAAATGGCATTGGGCGTAGCTTCCGAGCCGGTTCCGGCCGTGGTGGGGATAAGCAGCGAGGTGATGCGCTTTTGCGGCTTTTCTCCCGCCAGCAGGGCGGTTAAATCCGGCGCGCCCCCGATACACAGCACTGAAAGCAGTTTCGCCACGTCCAGCACGCTGCCGCCGCCGATACCTATCACCAGATCAAACGACTTTCCCCCCAGCGCGGCGACGATAGCCTCCACATCCTGCGCCCTGGGCTCCGGGGGGACATTATCAATCATCTTAAGGCTGGCGACCTTGCCGCACACCTGCTCAATCACGCTTTGAACGGCGGGAATAACGGCGATGTTTTTATCCGTTACCAGTAATGCCGCTCGCTTATCCTGCAACAGGTAACCCAGGTCGTTAAGCGCCTGATAACCACTGATAAGGGTGCTGTTTATATTCATTGACCTTGCCTTGTCTCTTCATTCCCCGCTCAGGGAACGTCGGTGATTATATTTCATCATTTAACATCACAGCTCATGGCCGCCGCCCCTATTTTATAGAATATTTAACGTTGGTTTTTTTTGATCGTGCTCACATATAATCAACTATGATTCAATATAATCATATTGTGTTTCAATCAGGAGAAGCGGAGTGATTAAAATTATTGCAGTCACCATGGGCGACCCGGCGGGCATCGGTCCGGAAATCATCATCAAATCACTCATCGACGGCCCCCTATCCGGTGCGCCGGCGGTGGTGGTGGGCTGCGCCGGTACGCTCCGGCGGGTTTTATCTCTGAATATCACGCCGGCGGCGGAGCTGCGGATTATTAAAAACGTCGCCGATGCGCATTTCGCTCCCGGCATATTGAACGTTATCGATGAACCGCTGGCCGACCCTCTGGCGTTGCAGCCGGGCAAGGTGCAATCGGCCGCGGGGGATCTGGCCTACCGCTGCGTAAAGCGGGCGACCGAACTGGCCATTGCGGGAGAGGTTCATGCCATTGCCACGGCGCCGTTAAATAAGGAAGCATTGCACAGCGCCGGCCATATTTATCCAGGGCATACTGAATTGCTGGCGACATTAACCCACAGCCGGGATTACGCCATGGTGCTCTATACCGAAAAGCTGAAGGTGATTCATGTCAGCACGCATATCGCCCTGCGCAAATTCCTGGATACCCTGAGCCGGGCGCGGGTAGAAACCGTTATCGCCATGGCGGATACCTTTCTCAAACGCGTCGGTTTCGACGCCCCCCGCATCGCGGTGGCCGGCGTCAATCCCCATGCGGGAGAACACGGTCTGTTCGGTGATGAGGAGATAACCATTGTCGGCCCGGCCATTGCGGCGATGACGGCAAAAGGCATCAATGTTTACGGCCCCTGTCCGCCGGATACGGTTTTCCTGCAAGCCTATGAGGGACAATATGATATGGTCGTCGCGATGTATCACGACCAAGGGCATATCCCCTTAAAGCTGCTAGGCTTCTACGATGGGGTGAATATCACCGCCGGCCTGCCGTTTATCCGGACTTCCGCGGATCATGGCACCGCGTTTGATATCGCCTGGCGCGGACAAGCCAAAGCCAAGAGCATGGCTGTTGCCATCGCGCTGGCAATGCAATTGGCATAAGCGGACGGACGCGATGACGGGACAACCTCGCCTTGACCAGATTTTGGGTTACCTGAAAAACCATAATCTGGTGACAGTGGATCAATTGGTGACGGTGCTGAGCGCATCGCCCGCCACCGTGCGCCGGGATCTCATCAAACTGGATCGGGAAGGCGTCATTTGCCGCATGCACGGCGGCGTAACCCTTAACCGGTTCATTCCCTCCCAGCCCACCACCTACGAAAAAAATCAGCGCAATCTGGCGGAGAAGCAGGCCATTGCCTTTGAGGCCGCCGGCTTCGTCACCGCCGGTGATACCGTGGTGCTGGATGCCGGCACCACCATGTACGAGCTGGCCCGCCAATTAAGCCATTTGCCGTTACGGGTGATTACCACTGATTTGCATATCGCGCTGTTTCTCAGCGGCTTTAAGCAAATCGAGGTTACCATAATCGGCGGACGCATCGACGACAGCAGTCAATCCTGCATCGGTGAACATGGCCGCAAGCTATTGCGCAGCATTAATCCGCAACTTGCCTTTGTCAGCTGTAACTCCTGGAGCCTGGAGAAAGGCATTACCACGCCGACCGAAGAGAAAGCCGGCCTCAAGCAGGATCTGCTGGCCAATGCCCAACGCCGGGTGCTGTTGGCCGACAGCAGCAAATACGGCTCATGGTCGCTGTTTCGCGTTTGCCCTTTGCCCTCGCTGACGGATATCGTCACTGACTGTCGCCATCGGCCGGAAATGATGCCGGCGCTAGACCACCAGCCGTTCCAGGTGATCTATGCGTCATTAGGCTGAAAGGCGCCCCGTCACCGGACGCCGGCATCCGGCTAATCAGAGATCTTGTTTCGTGGGGCGGAACAGGATTTCATTGATATCCACCTCCTCCGGCTGGCTGATGGCAAAGGCCACCACGGCGGCGAACGAGTCGGCGGAGATGGCGGTTTCAGCATAGAACTGCTTGATATTCGCCGCCACGTCGGCTTCGGTAATACTGTCCGCCAGTTCGCTGGTTACCGCCCCGGGGGAAATAATCGTCGTACGGATATTGTAGGGTTTCACTTCCTGCCGGAGCCCTTCGGAGATCACCCGCACCGCGGTTTTGGTGGCGGCATACACGGCGCTGCCCGGCCGTACCTTATGGCCCGCCACGGAAGAGGTGTTAATGATATGCCCGCCCTTCTGTTCTTTCATATACGGCAGCGCCGCGGCAATGCCGTACAGTACCCCTTTGAGATTAACGTCAATCATCTGGTTCCAGTCGTCGATTTTACGGCGTTCCAGCAGCGAATGCGGCATCAGTCCGGCGTTGTTGACCATCACATCAACGCGGCCATACAGCGCCACGGCTTTGTCCACCAGGGCCTGCACCTGTTCCGGCCGGGTCACATCGGTTCTGAGCACCGCCTCTTTATCCAGGGATAGCTCCCCGGCCAGCGTTTCCAGCCGGTCCAGGCGGCGGGCGCCCAGCATGAGTTTTGCCCCGTCCTTGGCCAAACGGCGCGCCAGCGCCTCACCCAGGCCGCTGCTGGCCCCGGCGATAACCACCACTTTATTTTCAATACCTTGTGCCATAATTCCTCCGAAATTATTTCCGATACTGTTCGTCGCTGACTTTTTCCAGCCATTCAACCGGACTGCCGTTCAGCGATTCCGCTATGGCGAGATGCGTCATGGCGGTGTCAGGCGTCGCGCCGTGCCAATGTTTCACCCCGTCAGGGATCCAGACGATATCCCCTTGATTCATCTCTTTGATTTCGCCGCCCCATTCCTGCAGCCAGCCACGGCCCTGGATGATGATAAGCGTCTGGCCCAGGGGATGGGTATGCCAGGCGGTACGGGCGCCGGGTTCGAACGTCACGGTGGCGCCCCCCACACGGGCCGGCGCCGTTGCCTGGAAAGGCGCATCGATGCGGACCCCGCCGGTAAAATAACTTTCAGGGCCGGCTTTGGACGGCTGGGAACCGCTGGGTGTTATCTTCATATTATATTTGCTCCGATTTACGGTCCGGTGAGTTTTTCCAGCGCGTCGGGATACCGATCGCCGGATATAACGCCTGATGTGAAAGGTAGCAAAGAACGGTCATAAATATTAGAGTGGATAATGTGCATAAGTCTATGAGGTCAATTCATAAATAGTGCCGTATTACCGCTGATTAGTGCTAATCTATGCCCGGTCAATGCTAAAAACATCCCTAATGAAATGCTAAAAGAAAATTTTAACGATTTGCTTTCCTTTCTTGCCGTGGCGCGGGAGCGCAGCTTTACCAAAGCGGCGGCCAAGCTCGGCGTGTCGCAATCCGCCTTAAGCCATGCCATCCGCGGGCTCGAAGAGCGGCTGGCGCTCCGGCTGCTCACCCGCACCACCCGCAGCGTCGCCCCCACGGAAGCCGGCGAAAAGCTGATTGCCAGCCTGGAGCCGCGCTTTGCCGAAATAGAAGGCGAGCTGGAAGCACTAAGCGAAATGCGTGAACGACCCGCGGGTAATATTCGCCTGACCGCCGGCGAACACGCGGTGGATTACGTTCTCTGGCCGGTGCTGAAATCGTTCCTCGCCCGATATCCGGATATCCATGTGGAAATCACGGTGGATAATGCCTTGACCGATATCGTCAGCGGCCGTTTTGACGCCGGGATTCGCCTGGGTGAACAGGTGGCGAAGGATATGATTGCGGTGCGCATCGCGCCGGATATGAGCATGGCCGTGGTGGGGGCGCCGGCCTATTTTGCCCGCTGCGGCGTCCCCGGCACGCCGCAGGATCTGCAGCATCACGCCTGCATCAATATGCGGCTGCCCACCATGGGCGGATTGTATGCCTGGGAGTTTGAAAAAAACGGCCAGCAGATAAAAGTCCGCGTGGAGGGGCAACTCACCTTCAATACCCTCAAACAGCGGATAGACGCCGCGGTAAATGGTTTCGGCCTGGCTTTCATACCTGATGATTCGGTGGCGGATGACATCAGCCAAGGCCGCCTGGTGCGTGTGCTGCAGGAGTGGTGCGAACCCTTCCCCGGCTATTATCTCTATTATCCGAGCCGCAAACAGCATACCACCGCCTTTGCCCTGTTTGTCGACGCGCTGCGTTATCAGCCCGGCGGCTAGCGCCGTTACCCTATAGCTATTTCCCGTTCATCTATTACCGTTTAAATACGTTGTTATTTAGTGCCGTGCATTCCATTTTATTTTCCAATGGGTAGTTATTCATTGGAATAAGGCTGATGGCAACGGTTAAAAAGGGTGCGTCCTACCTGCACGGACAGCAGCGGGATTTTATTCACGGATTATCCCAATCATGGCTGTGGCGCAGCGAACTGCCCACCTGGATCCTGATTGTGACCATTTACAGCGGCTGGTTCGCCGCCCTGGCCTATTGGCGAATCCTTGGATGGGTTCCCGCCACTCTTGTCCTTACCTGGTTCACCGCCTGGTATATGTCGCTGCAGCATGAACTGATCCACGGCCACCCCACCCGCAATCCCCGCGTCAATCAGCTGCTGGGATTGCTGCCGTTGGCCATCTGGTATCCCTACGGCCTGTACCGCGACTTGCATCTGCGGCACCATCGGGAAGAAGAGCTGACGCTGCCCGGCGAAGATCCGGAAACCTATTATTTCTCAGCAGAGCGCTGGGAACGATTGAGCCGCCGGCAGCGGGGCCTGATACGGCTGCACAATACCCTGCCGGGCCGGGTGCTGCTGGGGCCGGCGCTGGATATCGCCCAGGCCATGGTTTGCCTGATTGCCGCATTTCACCGCCGCGACCGCCGGGCCATGGGGATGTGGCTGGCGCACGGCGTGCTGTTGATGCTGGTTATCGCCTGGATACGCTATTGCGGCTTCCCGGTACTCTATTTTCTGCTGGCGGTCAGCTACCCGGCCCTGGGCTTGACCAAAATCCGCTCCTTTATGGAACATCAGGCGGCGGACGATCCCAAGGAGCGCTCGGTGATCAATGAAGCCGCCCTGCCCTGGCGCCTGCTGTTTCTCAATTTGAACTATCATTCGGTACACCATGATTTGCCGGGTGTCCCCTGGTATGCTCTGCGCTATATTTATCTGACCTATCGGCACAGCTACCAGCTGCAAAACCGGGGATTTGTCGTGCGAGGGTATTTCGAATGGTTAAGCCGTTTCCTGTTGAGACCTGTGGATGTCAATGTTCATCCGGCGTCGTTCACCGGTGAAAAAAAACCTGATGGCCCCGGCTGATAGCGTCTCCCTTCCCATGTATGCCATTAACCGGGCCGACGTCGACGCCCAGTGGCAACATCTGCGCCGGCTGCTGGCCGAACATGGCGTAGCCGCCGCCGGTCTCGCCCTTAGCTGGCCGGCGGATCTGGCGGCCCATTGGCAAGATCCCCAACTGCTGCTCAGCCAGACCTGCGGCTATCCGTTCATGACCATGCTGCCGGACGTCCAGCCGGTGGGCTGTTTCCATTATGATGCCCCTGGCTGTGAAGGCATCGGCTACCGTAGCTTCCTGCTCGTCCGTCAGCGGGAGACAGGGGCTGAGCTCCGGGATTTCAGGCAGCGGCGGGCGGTCTGCAACAGCGCCGACTCCTATTCCGGTTACCATGCATTACGGGCCATGACGGCGCCGATGGCCGCGGGAGGTCATTTTTTCAGCCAGATCATTTTCAGCGGCGGCCATGAACAATCCCTGATAGCCCTGCAGCGGGAAGAGGCGGATATCGCCGCCGTCGACTGCGTCACCTATGCCCTGCTGCAACGCCATCGTCCCGAACGCATCCGCGGCCTGAAAACCATCGGACGCACCCCGCTGGCTCCCGGCCTGCCCTTGATTACGCAACGGCACACCTCCCCCCCGACGCTGGCGGCCTTACGGACGGCGCTGCTGGGGCTGGTGAGCGCGCCGGAACACCGCGAGGTTTGCCGCGCCGTGCTTATCAAGGGCTTCAGTCCCGTCAGCCGCCGGCAGTATGATGTTATCCTGCAAAGCCCCGGCAACGGCATCTAGCGGGCCGGGGACGCACCTACGCGCCGCCCCGGCCGGGCACAATATCAGTCCAGGAATTTGTAGGGCCGATAGAAGCCTTCGCCGAGCCATTGATAATAGGCATGGGTCTCCAGCAGCGGCCTGGGACTATAGGCCGGCGTTTCGGCCCGATCGCCTTTAGCGAGGCCGTACGCCGCATAATAGGGATACGGGAACACCGGCCGTGACGCCGCCTTCCCAGGGATGGTCTGCGTTCTCAGAACCGGCGGCGCCGGGTTTTCGTTCGCAACCGGCTGGCCAAAACCGCTTTTTTCGGTATCCGGCGCCTGCCAGGTGGCGACACCATCCGGCGGGACGCCTTTTTCCACCCAGGCCATCAGCGGCGTCAGAAAATCAACCAGGCTTGGCCCCTCCCCGCCGGCGCAATGATAAACGCCCGGCAGCAGATATAACCGCTCGAATCTGTCCCGCCTGGCCGTGCCCATGTATTGCGCCAGGGCATTGTGGTAGGCGATGGAATTCAGCGGGGAAATATGCGGGTCCGCCCAGCCATGCCAAATAATCAGTTTGCCTCCCGCCGCCGCAAACGCGCTCAGATCGGGATTGGTGGCATCATAAAGCGGATGAAGTTTCTGCAACGCCTGGAACGTTGCCCCGTTGAACTTCAGGTCTTTCAGACTGAAGGTCCCCGGCGGGTTGGTGGTAAAATTCAGGTACCTCAGGGAGGACAGTGCGATAAGCCGGCTGAAAATCGGACCATCGGCGGTTTGCGGCACAAAGACGCCGGCCCAGGCCAGTTCCGAGCCATACTGCGGCCCGCCGACGGTCATTTTTTTACCGGTGTCGGCGTCTCGCGGCCCGTCGTATAGGCGACGCAGCGCGGTAAGCTGGATATCCGTCAGACATTGCCCGCCGCTGCCCGCCTTCACCCCATTGCATTTTAATACGCGCATATTGAAATGGCAGGCCTGGGGATCGGAGATCAGGCCGTCTTTCTGTCCGTCAATCCCATCACACTGCGCCAATACCGCCCGATGAATCAACGGAAGCTCGGCCGCGGTGATGATGGCCTTGCCATCCGGGCCGGTATTGCTGACGGCCTGCCAACTGTGATAAAGGGCATTCTGCGCCTGGAAATTCATCGCCGCCGCGCCGGCGATAATGCCGTCGAAATCCTTCGGGTACCGCTGCGCCTCCATCAAGGCTTCGCGACCGCCGTCAGAGCAGCCGTTAAAATAGGACCTGGCCGCGGGGCGCTGATAAAACGCCGCCACCAGCGCCTTGGACGCCAGCGCGGTCAGGTGCACCGAACGGTAGGCGAAATCCCTGCGCTTTTGCGGATCGTTGCCGAAATCCTGCTCCGACGCGGGATGCCCCATATCGGTGGCGGCCAGGGCAAACCCGCCGGCATTCAGCACGGCGCAGCCGGCCGCCGCTCCCACCTGAAGATTGACCTGGCCGCATAATCCTCCGCAGCCCAGCTGCATATAGCGCTGGTTCCAGCTGGCCGTGGGCAGCATAAGCGTAAAGTTGATTTCCGGCGCCAGCACCCCTTCCACGGCGCAAAACGCCGTGCCGCCGGCAGACACCTCTTTCGCCGACACCACCCGGCTGCCTTGGCCGCCGATAACAGCTAAATCCACCTGCATCAGTGCGGAACAGGCTATGGCCGGTTTAACCACCGCCAATACGGCCGGTTTGCCCGACTCGGCGTTTCGCGGCATGAGCCCAATGCCCGGTAATGCGTCCCGCCCGGTCCCTGGCGCCGCGAGCGACAGGGCGGAAAATAGCAGCAGAGCGGCATATAACAGCCTGCCGCAATAGAGGGGGCTAAGAATAGGCATGGAATCGTCCTTTGAAGGGTATTGGATGAATATCTTTTAGCTCCGTTCGATTTCTTTGGCGGCGTTATCCAGCGCATCGATAATGTTATAAAGCGCCTGTTGGGATATTTTCCCTTTGGCGAGGCGCAGATTCAAAGCCGTCCGGATATTATTAATCGCTCTTTGCATTTCAGGAATGCTTCGATTATTGGAGAGTATCGCCATGGAATACAAACGGTCGATAATCCCGTTCAGGTTGCCACGCTGGACATCGAGCAGCGATTGGCCCTCCTCCGTCAGCCGGTACTGTTTCTTCCCCGCCCCGTCATAGACTGGGGACGCCATCCCCTGCTCCTCCAAAAAGGTCAGGTTGGGATAAACGATGCTGGCGCTCGGCGTGTATTCGCCTTTGGACAACTCCTGTATCGCTTTGATCAATTCATAGCCATGGGCGGGCCCCTGCGCTAAAAAATGCATGATCAACAACCTGATGTCCGCGCTGTCGAACATGCGTTCGCGGCGATGCTTGCGCCCCCCGAGACAATGTTCTTTTCCCCCTATCGCCGCGGGGCGCTGTTTATCGCTATCTAACGGTTCCTGCTGCCTGTAGGGCGGCGTTTTTTTCATCGAAATCATCGTAGGGGGTTCATTATAGGATTTTTCAAATATATCGCTTTATAGCACGCCGTACAGCACATTATTTATCATGCCAATAGGCGACAGCCCTGACAAAATCCGGCTCAACGCCGCATTGTACGGTGAAAAAATCCCCGATGGCTTTCACCAGCCCACCTTCGCCGGTGGCCCAAATGAAGCAATCCTTACCGGAAAGGGGCAATGCTTTCACGCTTGCCAGCACAGCGTCATTGTCCGGCCGGCGGCCCGGGGCTTCGCCAATAATCCACTGGATATGCATATCATTATGGTCAGCGAGATACTCCCGGCATCGGGCATCCCGGGCACTCGCCAAAATCACCGCGTTCCCGGCCGTGCCGGCGGCGTTAAGCTCCCCGCAGCGCCGCTTGATGGCCGGCAAGCCCGTTTCATCGCAGAGATAGAGTTGCCTGGCATAATCCGTCGGTATCAAAAGCGATCCCCGCGGGCCCCCCATGGCGAGCATATCCCCCGGCTTCGCCTTGGCGGCCCACTCGCTTGCCACGCCGCCGTCATGCAAATAAAAATCCAGCGTCAGTTCATTTTTTTCCGCGTTGAAAGACAGCGGCGTATAATCGCGGCCAATGGGCCGTGCTCCCTCCGGCCATACTATGCCCTCCTCGGTGATGCGCGGCGGTGTGACGGACTTCCCCGGCGCCGACGGGAAAAAAACCTTGATATGATCGTCAAACCCCCGTGAAACGAACCCGCCGAGCTCTTCTCCGGTAAAAATAATGCGTTTGAAGCAGCCGAACAGGTCCTCACAGCGTTTGACAATGATTTCCCTGAATTTCAATTCATTTTTTACTCTCACCGGCCGTTTATTATTTACATTGTTCATGGGGTTATTCTCCATATTTCTCTCCAATTTCTTTTTTATTCTTCGATACATACATAGTGATGCAGACGTCTGCGCAGAGGAGGTATACCAGCGACATCAGCCGCGCATGATGTCGCCGCCCATGACATCCCCCGCCATGGACATCCCATGCTCAAACGGACCCCACTGATGGAAAAACGCCCCCAGGGCAGTGCGATCGCAAGCATCCAGCGCGACGGCGAGGACCAGGATTCTTTTATCAGATAAATTATCCATCACCCTTCCCGATGAAAATTTCAGGTGAGAAAACCTCAGGAGATTGACGTTTTAAAGATATATCTTAGAAATATTTTAAGCAACCACTGAAGGCGGCGCCGGCGAAGGATTTTACCGGCGCCCATGCCTTAAGAGGCAGCGCTTATAACCAGCGAGAAGCCTCTAATAAGCATAAGATTTTTCAGTTTCCGCTATGGCCGCTTATAATGGACTGTTTAAAATCGGATTATTATCATCTTATAAGGCAAGAAAAATGGATTTCAGGAAAACCTCTCTCGTAGTGCTTATGGCCGCCCTGCTGCCGGCCGGCGCGGCCTTGGCCGCCGACAACAGCGTTCTGGTCTACTGCTCCGAAGCCTCGCCGGAATCGTTTAACCCGCAAATCGCCAGCTCCGGCCCCTCATTTGTCGCCAGTTCCCAGGTGCTCTATAACCGGCTGGTGGCCTTCCGGGAAAGCGATAATTTGCCGATACCCTCCCTTGCCACCGCGTGGGAAATCAGTCCGGACGGCAAAACCTATACCTTTACCCTGCGCCAGGGCGTCAAATTCAACAGCAATAAATATTTCACTCCCAGCCGTGATTTTAATGCCGACGATGTGATTTTCTCCGTTTTGCGGCAGAAAGACGCTAATCACCCCTACCATAAGGTGTCCCAGGCCACCTATGAGTACTTCAATGACGTCGGCCTCGGTTCGCTTATTCAGGACGTGAAAAAAATCGATGACTATCACGTCCGGTTTACCCTGACAAAACCTGATGCCACCTTCCTGGCGGATTGGGGCATGGATTTTGCCTCCATTCTCTCCGCGGAATACGCCGACGCGATGTTAAAAGCCGGCACGCCGGAACGGGTGGATACCGATCCCATCGGCACCGGCCCCTATAACCTGCAGGAATATAAAGTGGACTCCATTATCCGCTATCAGGCCAATCCCCATTATTGGCAGGGAGAGGTGCCCACCAAGCGACTTATCTTTTCGATTACCCCCAACGTCAGCACGCGCCTGGCCAAGCTTGAAAAAAATGAGTGCCAGATTATTCCCGCGCCGAGTCCGGTTAATTTTGACGAGATCAAAAATAACAAAGCGCTGGCCCTTCACAGCGTGGACGGCATGAATGTGGGTTACCTGGCGTTTAATACCGTCAAAAAACCGTTCGACAATGCCCTGGTGCGTCAGGCGTTGAATTATGCGGTGGATAAAAAAGCCATCGTCGATGCGGTATTCCTCGGCTCCGGATCGGTGGCGAAGTCCCCCATTCCCCCCAATATGCTCGGCTTTGATAAAGATCTGGCGGACTACCCTTATGATCCGGCCAAGGCCAAGGCATTGCTGAAACAGGCTGGTTTTGAACAAGGCTTTACCACCGATTTATGGTCAATGCCGGTACAGCGCCCCTATAACCCGAACTCACGCCGCATTGCGGAGATGATCCAGAGCGATTGGGCCAAAGTCGGCGTCACGGCGAAAATCGTGAGCTATGAATGGGGCGAATACCTGGCCGGCATTCGCAAAGGCGAACACGCCACCGCGCTGTTCGGCTGGATGTCGGATAACGGCGATCCGGATAATTTCGCCAATACCCTGCTGGGCTGCGACAGCGTCAAAAGCGGTTCCAATGCCGCGTTCTGGTGCGATAAACAGTATGACTCGCTCATTCAGCAGGCCAGAATCATCAGCGACCCGGCCCAGCGCGCCGCCCTGTATAAACAGGCCCAGCAGGTGTTCCATCGGCAGGCCCCCTGGATACCCCTGGCCAACGGCAAAACCTTTTATGCCACCCGCAGTAACGTCAGCGGCTATAGCGTCAGCCTCAACGGCAGCGATTTTTCCAAGGTCAGGCTGAACTGAGGAGAGACGGCGGCCGGTGGGCAATACCTGCCATCGGCTGCTTATCTGCTATATTGTCTCGGCGGCAGATAAGCTAAACAATACGTATCGTTGAATAAGCATTTAAACAGCGCATATCAACCGCATTTCCCATCGTAAATTAAACATACTGCCGTAATATCATCCTTTGTCATCCGTTGTTAAACGATATCAATATAATCGTTGAATTTTTCGTGCTCCCTTGATACAAAAAAACTTATTCACTGATGAAGATAATCACCACTCCACTCATAACTGGATTTATATAATGCGAAGAGTATTCCCTTATTGCCTGCTCAGCTTGGTATTTTCCTCTGCGTGCAGCACTCACGCCAGCCCTTTGCCAAGCCCTCTACCCTCCCAGGTTTTTGTGCCGTTGGATGGCAAGAAAATGCAATATGCTCAAGACATCAAATCAGCCGTTCAAATAAAACTCCATCTTGAGAAAGAGTTTAACGGAAAGCAATGTACCGTAAGCTTTAATATATCCAAAAAGGGCGCCACGCATGGCGACTTCAAGACTGAAGGTTATAAACCGCTTTGTGCAGCGGCTGTTAAAGCCATTCAGGATGCGGATATACCGGCGCCGCCGGACAATGAAATCCACGAAATTTTCAAAAATTCGGTAATCGTTTTTAAACCATATTAATTTGGCAATTATTACAGCAAGCAATATTCCTGCGATTTAGTATGCACGCCAATCGACCTTTTTAAGATTACGGGAGGGACCAGCTTGAATCCCAGCAAAAAGGAAGAAAATCCTCCCCTCCAGAGAGGATACGAGAGCGTCCTGGATGTGCCAATTGATGCTTTAACCGTGGACGATATTTGCCGTGCTATCCGTCAGAAAATTTGCATTGATCAGCTGATGCCAAGAGCTCTTGCCTTAATGAAGGAAGATCCACTGGTAGGTGAGAATTATGGCGGCGAGCTTATAGCAGCCTTAGCGACGATAAAGGGTGAGGAGCTAAGCGAACATAAAGATATATTCATTGAAATAATGCATATCCTAAATAATCTGGATACTTCAAAAATGAGTAATAATGTAAAGATTGATATACTAAAACTTAACCAAATTATTATTTAAACAAATAAGCCATGCTCGGGTTCCGCTCGAGCATGCCGGGTTGCTGATAATCATTTACATCGAAATGAATCGATAATAATAGTACCTACAATTCCGTCCCCCAACCTAGATTGAATATTTCATTCCTAATTATATACTCACCTCATTAATAAGTTATCAATTGATGATATTTTTTTGTTTCGTTTAAGATTTTTTTAGTTTTTTTATGATTAATTACTTACCACCTTTTTATTTGTATTTTGCGTGTTCTTTTTATGAGGCTGGTTCTTATCTGAAACTATTTACCACATGCATATTAGTTAACCTCTTATCAATTAGTTTACGGAAATAATTTTAATGCTTAAAAAAAACGTTGCAGTCATGATTGCTGTTCTGGCCACCGCTCCATCCGCATTGGCGCACAAGGTTCGCTTCGATGCTGACAGCATAAAAGCCAGCGCAGCCATGGGTTGGCTGAACGGGGAATCGAATGAGTATTCTTATAATCCCTATGATGGCCATAAAATCAGTGAATTAATCTGGCAAATCAAAAACGCCGCCATCTTCAGAGGGGATATTGCCTGGGATGCCTCTGATTCTCTGACGCTGAACGTCAAGGGATGGACCACCCTGGCTTCCAGCGGGGCAGGAATGGATGACTACGACTGGAGAAATCCTGGTCAGTCCCACTGGACAGACTGGTCCACGCATCCGAATACCCGGCTCAAGCATGCCAATGAATTCGATGTGAATGTCAAAGGGTGGATGCTTAACACACCGGAGTATCGTCTGGGGACAGTGCTTGGCTACCAGCAGACGCGATTCAGTTGGACAAGTTTTGGCGGGAATTATAACTATGACAATGGAAATGACGTTGGCGAATTTTCCCGGGGCGGGCGCACCATCGGCTACCGACAGAAATTCGCCATGCCCTACCTCGGCATGGCCGGCATGTATCGTTATCAAAAGGCGGAATTCAACGCGTTGCTGAAATTCAGCCCCTGGGTTTCGGCCAAGGATAATGATGAACACTATCTGCGGCAAGCCACATTCCGTCATAAGGCGAACAACTCCCACTATTACTCCGCTGCCGTGGATGCGGGATACTATGTTACCCCTAACGCAAAGATATTTGTTGAACTGAGTTTTAATAAATATGAACAAAAAATTGGATATCTTACAAAGACAAGTACCAGTAGCGTAGAAAAAAACTATAGCGGGAATAACTCTGCCGGTATGAAAAACAGGCATTATACTGCCTCCGCCGGCGTGCAATACCAGTTCTAACGAGCGGTTACCCATACAATAAGTGACAGTCTCTGTTTATCTGCACTATGTCCCTTATTGCGGCGGATAAGGGCATAATAACGAGGATGTAGGCGCCCCCGCTTGTGGAGTGTTTTACTCCCAATCGCGCTAATTTCTAAATATGTCAATGTATTTCATATTTAACAGTTTTGCGTGATGATATATTACGTAAGCACATTATCTCGCAAAAAAAACGATAACGTTCTCGATTTCATAGCTTATATCAATCGTTGACCACAGGACAGGTAAAAAATGTTTTTTTCAGTAAAATCCTAGTCAGGATGTAAATCCACGCAGCATTTCGATAAATAATATTTAATTTCAATAGCTTAAATGCATGCTTATCAAGCCATGTCTACTGCTCGTAAAAAATGGTTCCTGAAGGAAAATATTGTATAAAAATACCAGCAATGACATTCTTGCTTGTACAATGATTCTGTAAATAAATACAGCCATTAATCCTTTAATATTAAAATGTATCTAATTATTTCACAACCTTGCACAGGTACACAACTTTACATTACTATCTTTTCAAGGATAATTTATATGAAGTTATAGCCGCGAATGATGACTGTATTTAATTCCAGGCATAGTAAAATTCCAAGTTCCCGACAATTTGTGTCAAAAGTTAATATAATTTATTGCTGTTTTTATTTAATGGCGAAAGAGGATTAATGATGCCGAATCGTCCGTTAACTAAAAATATAGTCATTCTTGGTATACCTCCTGTCGATTTGTTAAATATCGCCGGGCCGACGGAGGCATTTCGAATCGCCAACACCCTTGCGGATAAATATTATCCTTATCAGGTGGAACTGGTCTCCCCCGGCCCGGATAAGGAGATCAAAAGCGAATCGGGTATCAGCGTGCTGGGACAATCCGTGCTGGCGGATAAAAAATGGCGCACTCCCAATATCGATACGCTGATCGTGACGACCAATATCGCTTCTTTCGGTTTGTATCCGGCGATGGCCATTGAGTGGATGCGCACCCAGGCAAGCCGGGTTCGCCGCATCTGTACCGTATCGTCAGGCATTTTCGCGCTGGCGCAAACGGGCATGCTGGAAGGCAAACGCGTGGCCACCCATTGGCGCGTGATGGAGGAGTTCAGCAAACTCCATCCGGGCGTACATGTGGAAGAACGGCCGATATGGGTCAAGGACGGGAAAATCTACTCCTCCGCCGGAATGTCCGCCGGGATCGATCTGGCTCTGAACCTGATTGCCGACGATCACGGCGAGGCATTGGCGGGAGAGGTGACCAAGGAACTGGTGCTTTTTTTACGGCGCCCCGCCGATCAGGCCCAACTGAGTTATTCGCTGCTGGCCCAGTACTCCGGCCAGCGGAGCATTAAAGCGCTTCAGCCCTGGATTCATGAACATCTCTCCCAGGAACTGTCGGTGGATGTACTGGCGGACCGGTTGGCCATGAGCCGCAGCACGCTGATACGGATTTTCAAGCATGAGCTGAACACCACGCCGGCAAAATACATTGAAAATATCCGCATGGAAGCGGCGCAGCGATTTTTGCAGATGACATCGATGAACCTGGACAAGATCGCGATGAAATGCGGCTTTACCAGCGCGGACGTTTTCCGGCGCGTATTCCAGCGTAATCTGGGCATAAGCCCCCTGGCTTACCGTGAGCAGCACAGCAAACAGGAGTAGCGCCGTTTCGTCTTGCTCCCCGGCCTGGTTGCGGGCGCGTTATGCCTTATCCGCGCCTTAGCGTACCGGGAGGTCGGCCCGCGCCAGCGGCAAGGAAGCGGCCGTGCGCTTAACCAGGCGCAGGTTTTCCGCTTGCCTGATTTGCGCTAAATCCTCTCCCTGCAACTCCTGGTTAATCCAGCCCGCGATATTCTGATAGGGAACAAAAATGCTTTGGTCCCTTTTCGGGTGAGTTGCGGTAAATACGCCGATAACGGCGCCGTCCACACCGTAAACCGGCCCGCCGCTCATGCCCTGTATGCCGCCGGCGTCGGTGAGCCCCACCAGGCAGCTGGTGTTGGGTTTATCCCACCAGCCGAATTCCTTTAATGTGCCCGATGATGAGGTGGGTAATGCGGTATAGGCATTATATCCATAAAGATTTACATGCTCACCCTTTATGGCGGATTCCACCTTGGGTAATACAGCGCCTTTATTATTATGATAGATAATGGCAACATCGCATAATGGATTATAGGCTTTCACTTTCACCATCATTATCTTGGCAACATGCCCGGCGGTCAGGCTGTAATGCTCCGTAAGGGGAAAACTGGAGCCCACAGCCCCCGCCAATACCGGAATACCAATGAAATGAAAATCCGCCTTGGCGCTTGCGGTTTTATCCACATTATAATGGCCCACCCCGCTGCAGCCACAGAGAGCCAGCGCCGATATTAACATCAATTTTTTCATTTTTGCCTACTTGTAAAATAAATGTTTTACCCTAAATAATTCGAGTTGCAGGAAAGCCAAAGCACCTGAAACTTGAAGTATGGCGGGTATTAATGAATAGCGTGATAGCAGCTATTACCTCTATGCCTTATTTCCCAATGCGTTATTCAGGAAATAGATATCGCAGAAGTACTTATTTATTTACAAGTACGCCTGGATTCCGCTCATGTCATTATTTCAACAGCAGAACAATGGCTTGATAACCGGCCTGTTCAGCGCATAATAGTCTCCGCCAGCCGTCATATTTGAAATGAACGCCATAATTTAGTCTTTTATATCAACAAGTTGATAGAATCAGACAGTACTGTTTTCTCTTTGATATACGATAATTCCATCAGGCCGCTTTGCTGATCCTTCCTCCTTGATGAATGGATGAAACAGGATTGCCGGCGTTATTCCCAACCGAATGCGGCGGCATAACCGATGTGAATAACTTGCCATGGCGATAGTGCGTTTTTCTATGTGAATGAACGGTTTTAGGCAATGTCCGGCTATTTATAAATTTTATATGCCGATAAAAACTATAAACCATCAACATGTTAAGAAATAGATACGAAATAATTAAATTCATTTTATAAAGACCACGCTACCTGATATTTTTTACACCGCGCTTTATGGCCGGCCTGTTTTCACATAGTGCCACCCCTTTAGCGCATATTATTTATATGAACATTCGAATTGGAATTGTCATTAAAAGACACCGAGATATTACTTCATCATAACCTCCCATTAACCGATGGTTTGTAAAAATAATGTTATTAATTTATTTCCAGTAATAATAAAATAACGATTTTCAGCCATTCAGCTGAAAATAATATTTCCTTTATGCGTGAGTATAATAATGAGCTAGGAAAATTCCTATGTACCATTCTTACGACGAAACAATCCTTTTTTGCTACTTTTTTAGACAGGACTGCCCGTTCCGATTCTTGACAAGATTCACCCTTTACCAGACCATAAACATCCATCTCCCTGCTCGAGTCCGCCTATGACCACGCTTCCGGCCGTCACCATTCGCTACTGTTCACAATGCAATTGGCTGTTGCGCGCCGCATGGATGGCGCAGGAATTATTGCAAACCTTCAATACCGATCTTGCCTCCGTCACGCTCGTTCCAGGCTCAGGGGGCATCTATGAAATCACGGTGGAGGGGGAAGTGCTGTGGGACAGGAAAACCGACGGCGGTTTTCCCGACGCGGCGCAGTTGAAACAGCGTTTACGTGACCGCTGTTTCCCTGAACGCGCATTAGGACATGCGGATAAAAATGCCGGTGGAAACCACTCCCGCAAGAATTGAGCAATCGGCGAACTCTCCGGGCGCATGCCGGCGCCCGGCCCGGTAAAATTGCGCCAAGCGCCGGCCCCGGCAAAGCGGCATTGCGGTCCGGCAGCGTACAGAGGTGCCCGAGCATGGGGCGGCGGCGTAAACATGCCCCATACCCATAGCCCCTAACGAGGGGTGATCTTCCGCGTCAACGCGTCCGCTGTACCGCATCAAATTTGGATCCGCGAATGCATAACTTGCCTTCGCCGGTTTTCCACAGCTGTTTGGATTCGTGCATGACCCCCAGGGCGCGGGCAATGGTGACAAAGCTGTACTGAGAGAACCGGCCCGCCACCTCCTGGTAATACAAGGGGGTTTTTTCAATAAGGGCATGTATGGCCGCCGCGGCTTCTTTCACCTTGGCCGGATCCGTCGCCACCGCGGGGTCCTGTTTGCCCGCCAGGTAATCGTCTATCTTTGCCGTGTCGGCATAAGCATAAGAGATGCGTTGGTAGCGTTCATGGGGGATCCCTTCCGGAATGGTGGCGTCGATACCGACCTTCGCCCCGGTGGGCACTTGCCCCGGCGCGGTAATTTGCAGGCTGGGATCGAGGGGTTTGGCGCGCGCGCCGGGAATTATCATCACATCCCTGTCGCCCTGCACCCGGGTGGCAATGGCCCATTCCACTTCTTCACCGTTGAAGACGTCGATGTCATCGTCCACCACCACCACATGTTTGATATCCATGACCGAAAGCGCCGCAAGCAGCGCATTCTTGCCCTCTCCCGCCTGTTTTTTGATGGAGACCACCGCATGCCAGAAGGCCCGCCCCCCCAGTGTCATATTGATATCCTTGACCTGCACGCCGGCGGTAAGCAAGGCGCGGCGAATGGCCTGGTAGCGGGTGGGGGCCGCAAGCCAGGTATTCTCCCAGGGCATGTGCAGCGCGTAGTACATGGCGTCGCGCCGGTGCATGATGGCCTTGATTCGCACGTTGGGATTCCAATGCAGGCCGCCCATGAGCGCGGTAAACTCGCCAAAGCGGCCTTCGGGTTCGGTCCAGCCCACCGGCAGGATTTCCGCTTCGATCACCAGTTCGGAATCGGCAAGATACGGCAGGTCCACCGTTTCGCACATGGCCAACTCCACCGGCGCGCCCAGGATTCCGCCGGCAATGGCCATTTCGTCGACGCCGATGGGGGCGCGATAACCGGCCCCCATGATTTCGATGGGATGATTGCCGATGGAAATGGAAATGGGCAAAGGTTCTCCCCGCTCCAGGGCCCGCTGGGCAAATAAGCGCATATTATTCGGCGTCACCAAATCGATGCCGGTCAGGCCCTTTTCTTTCACCATGAATCGGTATATGCCGGAATTAATGCCGTATTCCGGATCTTTGGCCATTACGATGCCGGCGGTAATCATCGGCCCTCCGTCATAAATAGACGACAGGGGAATGGGTATGCGAAACAGATCGATATCCTCACCGGTCAAGATGACTTCTTTGGTGGGGGACGTCTCTACATATTTCGGCGGGATGGGGTTGTCTATTCCCCGCTGCAGCTTTTTCTCGATTTGCGAATACTCGGTACAGCCCATGCCCATGATAGTCCGCTGCCGGGTACGGATAATGCCGGACAGCAGCGGCATGTCATAGCCGATAACATCGTGAAACAGCAAAGCCTTGTCGCTTTGATCCACCAGGGTGCTGATATGGCGGATGTCCACCGGCTGCCTGATATCCACCAATTCATCCGCGGCCCTTAATTCATCCAAAAAATTCCGGAATAATTCACTCATAAATCCACTCCTGAATAGGTCATTTATTTAAACGTCCCGGCATCTTCTTCTTGCCAATACACCGGCGCCGAGCATATGCCATAAGTAATTCTCTTGGTTAAATGCATTAAAAATCGTATTGCACCGCCAGCCGGTTCTGCCAAAAATTCTTATCATAGCTGGAGGATGTCTGAACGCCGGCGGAATCGGTCAGACTGAGGCCTTTTAAAAGCCGTGTTAATTTCCAGGTGAAATACACCAAATATTCTGACTGATTGATGCTGGCGGCCTTGGCCGAGGGTTTGAGATCCATAAAGGAATAACGCGTCCCCACCAGCAGCTCTTCGCTGGCTCTATAGCTGAGGTTGGTGGAATAGGCGTTACCGCTGCCTAAATCTTCGGTGCTGGTAAAAAAGGGCTGGGCAAAATAGGACCCCGAGGAAGCGGAATGGGCATAAGGCGCCACCAGTGCGCCATTCTTCCAGGAGTTAGGGCTGGCGGCGATGTGATCGTAATTAAGTTTCCACTCCAGTCTGGGAATTATCGCCAGGCCGAATTGCAAACCATAGGAAGTATTGTCGACTTTGCCGGCAAGGGCCCGGCCCTCGCTGGTCCCCCGGATAAACTGCGCCCCGATTTCCGGCGCATGGGGCATGGCGGGGAATCGTAAATGGCCCTCGCTGTAGAAAATGTTGGTATAATCATCATAGCTTTCATACCAAACCTGGCCCTGGAGTTTCTCCGCTCCGAGCTCCACGCCACGTCCCGCCCCCACCGCCCACATGCCGTTGGTGGGTTCAGTCACGTTGGTATAAGCGCTGGTGGCGATAAACTGATCCGTGGCCCAGGGTTTGTAGCGCCAGACTTTGGTTGCGTGCAGGAAATTGATTTTATCACCATAATCGGTATCGATTCCGCGGAACAGAATAGGCGTCACGCGGAAATCATAATCAGAGGCAAAAGGAAGATTGATTCTCTGGTCGCCGGCGGTGATCTTGAAATTCTCATGCTGCCAGCTGAGATACGCTTCGCCGAAATTGGTTTGATTGTTGGCAAGGGCGCCGACGGTGCGCGACGGGTCCGGATGGTCGATACCCCGCAGGAAAACCCCGCCCAGGGCGGCGCGAAAGCCATACAAGGGCGCGGTTTCATATTTTACGTTGCCGCCATAACTTACCGTATCCTGACTTTTTCCCGTGACGAATAAGGTATTGTGCGAAGAGTAATACAGGGTGCGTAAGCTGCCGCTCACCGTGCCGCATTGTAAAAAATCCGCGACATTATCCACTCCGCCGTCGCCATACGAACAGGATGACTTTATATTACTGACGGCGGCATGACTCACCAGGGGCATCGCTGTGATCACGACCGCAGCGAAAGGTGCCAATTTTTTCATTGTTCCCTCTGCAAAATTTTCAAAAAAAAACAATCATTACCAGTGAAAGCCATATCCAGGACGAAATAAATGTATTAGTCTGGGATGCTCACTGGAACCTCTGATAATAAATTTGCCGTTATGGAATGATTTGAGCATTGCCATAATAAGCAGGTACGGTGAGGCCGATGAACGATACAATGCCCATCTTATTCTGCATAAAATGTATTTTGTAATTCGGTTAATCTCCGGGGTTCAATAAACCAAAGCTTTCCTATTGTTCTTAAGAGAACAATATTCATCTATACCCGTCATACTTCAAATTGCAGATACGTTGGCTTTCCCGCAACTCGAATTATTTAGGGTATTTCATTATTGAATTAACCGGAAAAGCGTTAGCTATCGCATAATATTTTCTCCACCTGGCAAAAGTTAATAGAGCATGGTCCGTGTCGATCGTATGCCGACGGACAATCTGTTATTTCAAGGGCTATGCCAACGCCGACAGCCGGCCTCGCACCCGGGGCAGAACGTGCTCGCCAAAACGCAGCGCCTCCTCCAGATGGGGATTGGCGGCCAGGATAAATGTGCCGAACCCCGCTTCGATATACTCCAGCAGGCGATCCGCTACCTGATCATAGCTGCCGAAAATACCGATGGTGGGGCCGGGGCGGAAAAGGCCCAGCCCCGACCATAGATTCGGTCCGATGCAATGGTCTTCAAAACGACCGGATGCATTCTCGCGTATCGCCGCCTGCCGCCGCGCGCCGACGGAGTCTTCACCGCCGGAGCTGGTCATGGATTTTGCCTGCCGGGACTGATTCACCTCAACCGTCTCCCATAAACGGCGGGCTTCATCCCACGCCTGCGCTTCGGTTTCACGGGCGAATATATCCACGCGCAGTCCATAGCCCGGCCGGCGGCCATGGCATTCAGCCATCCGGTTCAGCCTGAGCATGACGGCCTGCATGTCCGCCAGGGGCTCAAGCCACATCAGGTAATGATCCGCATGTTTGGCGGCCACGCTCAACGCCGCGTCGGACGAGCCGGAAAAATAGATACCGGGCTTGCGGGTATAGACCAAAGGCGCCGCCAAACCGCCGTCGTGGATATCATATAGCGCCCCCTTATGGTTAAAAGGGGCGCCCCGCCAGTAACCCGCCGCCACGTCCAGCCATTCCAGGGTGCGGGCGTATCGGTCATCATGGGGTAAGCTATCGCCGTAAGCACGCTGGGCAGGGGCGCTGCCGCCGGTAATAATGTTCCATTCCAGCCGATCGTGGCTGATGCGCTGGAGGGTGGCGCCCATTTTGGCCGCGTAGGCCGGAGTGATGAATGCCGGCTGAAAGGCCGTTATAAATCGCAGCGTGCGGGTTTCCCGCGCCAGCGCGGCGGCGATCATCAGGGGTTCTTCGCTGACAAAGGCGGTAGGCACCAGCACGCCGTCAAATCCCGCCAGTTCACAGGCTTTGGCCACCTGGGCCATATAATCAATATAACCGTAGCCATCCGGCCGGCCGTCAGGCGCTCCCGGCGCTATCACACCAGGCGCGGCCGGCTGCCAATCCCCGCGATTCCAGGACGAGGAAGAGACCGACCGACCGTCGCCCTGGGTGGGAATTCGCCAAAAAAACTCTGCGGTTTTACGTTCGCCCATTACGGTATCCCCTGGTATGCGTCGCCAACCCATCCAGTTGAAACGGAAGCATTGATTGCGAAATATCCACAGGCTGTTTTAACAGGCCGTGTTTAAACAATAAATCGGCCTCGACCTGCTGCTCGGTAAAAAACTGCCGGTCGGGAGGCAATATGCCCCAATCCCGGCTTTTCAAACCCTGCGTCCAGCTGGCGGCGGATAAGCCATTGGCGATAACCCTGGAGAACAGTTCCCCCGCCTGCCCAAGGTGGCCGCCAATCCAGGCATCCGTCGCCACCAGGGTGTTAAACAGCGTTTGGATCACCTTTGGTCCCGCGGCGACCACCTCGGACAGGACCCAGAACACCGAACGGTTGGCAATCAGATCGCCGCAATCCTGGATTTTTCGGATTTCGCCTCCTTCCAGGGCATCGCTCAGATAAGGATCCATCGCCACCCAGGCATCGATTCG
Source organism: Sodalis sp. RH15 (assembly GCF_047324255.1). Lineage (NCBI taxonomy): Bacteria > Pseudomonadati > Pseudomonadota > Gammaproteobacteria > Enterobacterales > Bruguierivoracaceae > Sodalis > Sodalis sp. RH15. Next base: position 2,983,699 of record NZ_CP178738.1, on the reverse strand, counting down.
CCCGGCCCGCAATGCCGCTAATGATTCACCGGGCTTCAAATTCATCCCGTGAATGGAAGTATAATTCAGACCCACCCGATCCAGGGCCGCCAGCAGAAAATAGGTCTGGAAGGAGCCCTCGATAAACCCGATGCGCTTGCCGGCGAGGTCCCCGGCGGCCACTATGTCCGACCGCGCCGGCACTACGATGGAGGACCAGCTCAGCCGGGGTTTGGAGGCGCCGATATAGGCCAGGATGACACCATCCGCCTGCGCGGTGATGGCGCGGGTGGTGCCGGTGCCGATGACGTTCACTTTCCCCGCCACCGCCAGCGCATGCATCATGCGCCCTTCGGGATACCAATAAAATTCTGGCGACAGCCCGGCATCCCTGAGTGGCTGCTGTAACGGTTGATAATGCGTCAGCGCGGTCAACGTCAAATTGGAAGGATGGGCGCCGATACTGATTTTCATGCTTCAAATCCTTATTCGTAAAGCCGATAACCGTTACAGACCGGTGCCTGACGGCGCTATCAGGTGCCTTCCGTCTCTTCGAGATCGGCCCAGATAGCGCCGCACAGGGCGGCGAAGTGCGCATCGCCGCGCAGCAGCCGGGGATCTCTGGGGCGCGGCAGATCTACCGGATATTCAGCGGTAATCCGCCCAGGCCGGGGGCTCATCACAATCACCCGGTCAGCCAGCGACACCGCTTCTTCAATATCATGGGTTACAAACACGATGCTGCGGCGCCGGGTTTCCCATATGCGCAACAGTTCGCGGCCCATGGAAATTTTGGTTTGGTAATCCAGGGCGCCGAACGGTTCATCCATGAGATACACGTCGGGTTCATAGGCCATTAACCGCGCCAGGGAGACGCGCTGCCGCATGCCGCCGGAAAGGGCTTTCGGGTAATGGGACGCGAATCCATTGAGCTTGATAAGATCGATAAGTTCGGCGATGCGCTGCCCGTGCAGTTTGCGGTCAAGTCCGGACAGCTCGCAGCCCACCGCGATATTTTCCGCCACCGTCGCCCAGGGCAGCAGGGTGTCCCGCTGGAACATAAAGCCGAGTCCTGGAGGGGGTTCCGTCACCGTCCGGCCATCAATGGCGACGCTGCCTTGTGCCGCCTTCATCAATCCGGCGATAACGCGCAGCAGAGTGGATTTTCCACAGCCGGACGGACCGACGATGGCGACAAACTCGCCGGCGGCGATATTCAGCGATACATCGTCAACGGCGGTAATTTGCCCGGCCGCGCCGGCAAACCGCACCGACAGATGGTTAATGGTTATCTTTGACTCGGTTGATTCGCTCATTGCCGCCATTCCGTTAAACGATGGAAAATCCGCGTCACGATCAGATTCGCCACCATGGCCAATATCAATAAAATGATGATGCCGGTGAACACCCCGGTGGAATCCAGCTGTCCCGCCGCGTTTTCGATATACCATCCCACGCCGCGGTTGGATCCGATAAGTTCCCCCACCACGGCGCCCACCATGGCCAGACCGACGGCGATACGCATCGCCGCCGCAATCCACGGAACGATGGCGGGCAGTAGTACCCTGCGCAGGATATAGGCGCGGCTGGCGCGCATGGTTCTCAGCAGGTCGATATGATCGCTCTCCAGCGAACGAATCCCCTCCAGGACATTCAGCATAAACACGAACAGCACCATGGAAAACGCCATCATGACCTTGGCCGACAGGCCGATGCCGAACCAGAGCACGAACAGCGGCGCCAGCGCCACGCGCGGCAGGCTGTAGAGTCCCATAAACAGCGGTTCCACCACCCGTGCGGTGCGGGTAAAACGCGACATCGCCAGCCCGAGCGAAATGCCCACCACCGCGCCGAGTATCAGCCCCAGGCCGGCTTCGGACACCGTGGCGTCCACATGGCGCAGTAAATCGCCGTTGCCCGCCATCTGCCAAAGACGGCGGCAGATATCGCTGGGCCGGCTGCTCCAGAAGGGATCGATAAGCCAGGTCCCCGCCGCTTCCCATAACAGCAGCAGTACGCAGATAAAGGCAAACTGCTGGATAAAGACCCGCGAGGACGCGCGGGAAAGCGGACCGGCCAGATGGGAAGCCTGCCGTTTCTTTCTCTTGGCGGTCTGCAAAATAAGATTCGTCACGTTATTTTTCGCCATGGTCATTAATGAATTAGTGCACAACGATACTGTTGTAATCAGGGGCAACCAGCGTCGGGTCGGTTACCTTGAGCATTTTCACCATCAATCCATAACCGGCCGCAGACATCGTGCCGTCGGTAGACAGCAGCTTGGGTGCCTCGGCCACCAGGACCTTGCGCAGATCGGGGCTGAGATTGGGGTACATTTGATCAATACCCGCCTGCACCGCCGCGGGATCGGTCTGGATGAGCCGTTCAGCCCTGACCACGGCCTTGATAAGCTTATGGGCGATATCGGGATTTTTGTTCAGCCAGCGGTCGATGACCACCAGGTCAAGGGCCGGGTATTGCAGATTGCGAAAATCCTGCACCAGTTTAAAACGCTGGTTATCCGCCAGGGCCGCCTGCACATCGGGGGTGGTTAACATGCCGGCGGCCACAGAGCCGGTTTCCAGGGCCGCGCGCATGGCTCCGCCGGTGCCGATGCCCACCAGTTTATAGTCCTGATCGGCGTTCAGGCCCTTTTCAGCAATGAAGTAGCGCAGGGTATTATCCGTCAGGCTGCCTGGCGAGGTGATGCCCACGTATTTGCCGCGGAGATCGTCTAGCGTGTTGACCGGCGATGAGGCAAGGGCCACCAAACCATAACCGTGATGTTCCGTTAGCGCCACTAATACACGCCCGCCCAGATGACGGCTGGACAGCCGCACCGCATGATCGGCGGCGCAAATACAGGCTTCCACGCTGCCGCCGGCCAGGGCCTGGACCGCCGGGGCGCCCCCTTTAAAGGAAATGGTTTCGATGGCGATGTTTTCATCGGCAAAGAAGCCCTTCTGCTGGGCAATGACCAGCGGCAGCGAACCCAGGGAGTTCTGGGCGGCGGCCAGCCTGACCGCCGTTTGGGCGGATACGGCGAATGATAGTGAAAACATCAGGAAAAACGTTACAATGTGGCCTCTGCATTTCGTCAAAACACCCATCCCAAACCGCCTCGAAAGTTTTATAAAATATATTTTGTATTTTGCTCAGAAAGTGCATAGTTAAACAACTCTGAATAGGCCGCATCAACATACAAATTTCTTATAAGGAAAGTTAATTTCATGCTTAAGAAACCCGTTGACATCTTTGCCCCCGCCACCCTGCTGGCAAAACGCATCAGGGAGGGAGAAATCACCTCCCTTGAACTGGTCACGGCCTGTCTGGAGCAGATAGAAAAACATAACGGGGTGGTGAACGCCGTGGTCATCCTGCTGGCGGAACAGGCATTGGCCCGTGCGCATTCCGCGGATAAGGCCCTGGCCGGCGGCGAAGTATGGGGCCCTCTGCACGGCGTGCCGTTAACCGTTAAGGAATCATGGGATGTCAAAGGGTTGCCCTCCACTTTCGGGCTGGTATCGCTGCGGGACAATATTGCCGGGGAAGATGCGCTTGCGGTCAGCCGCCTGAAAGCGGCCGGCGCGATTCTGGTGGGGAAAACCAACGTTCCGCCGCATTTGGGGGATTGGCAAACCATCCATCCGGACTATGGCACCACCCGCAATCCCTGGGATGTGGCGCGCACACCCGGCGGTTCGTCAGGCGGTTCGGCGGCCGCGCTGGCGTCCGGGTTTTCCGCCCTGGAGATCGGCAGCGATATCGGCGGGTCAATACGTATGCCGGCGCATTATTGCGGCGTCTACGGCCATAAGCCCAGCTATGGTCTGGTGCCCGGGCGCGGTCACGGACAGCCCGGCAAATCCGCGCCGGCGGATATCACCGTCTACGGACCGTTAAGCCGCAGCGCCGCCGATCTGGATCTGGCATTGGGCCTGCTGGCGCAACCCGATACGCAAGCCTGGCCGGCCTGGCGGGTAGAGTTGGACAGCCCGGCTCCCCGGATGGGGAAACATTTCCGCGTCGGCGTGTGGGCGAATGACAGCCGCTTTCCGGTGGACAATGAAATCAGCGCCGCGATACTGGAGGCGGCAGAGTCGCTGCGACGCGCCGGCGTCGAGGTGGAGCCCTTGGCCCGCCCCGATTTTACCAGCGGTGAATGCTACGAGGTCTATGTTCATTTATTACGCGGCGCCACCAGCGCACGGCAAAACGACAAAGAGTTTGCCGCCAACCGGGCCGCGGCGGCGCAGCTGGCCGCCGATGATAAAAGCTATCGGGCGTTGTCCCTGCGCGGCAATGTGCTTACGCACCGGGATTGGCTGGGGTATCAGCAGCGGCGTTATGGTCTTATCGAGGCGTGGCGCGCCTATTTCGCGCGTTTTGATTTTCTGCTTTGTCCGGCGGCCTCCACGACGGCATTTACCCTGTTCGACAACGTTCCCAAAGAGGCGCGCTACCTGGAGGTCAACGGACGGCGGCAGCCTTCGGCCAATGATTATTTCTGGCTGGGCCTCTCATCGGCGGCCTATCTTCCCGCCACCACCCTCCCCATTGCCCTTTCCTCGTCCGGGCTACCCATCAGCGCGCAGATTATCGGCCGATTCGGCGCTGACAGGGCCTGTATCGCCCTGGCGGATATAGTGGAGCGGGTCCACCACCGGTTTGCCACGCCGCCGATGTTCACTCAAACGGCGGAATAAAAACCCCATCGGCGTTGGTTGACAACGTGCCCGGTGGGACAGCACGTTTGTCAGCAGTCTGGTCAGGCATCTTTTTCCGGTTCAGAATCGCTTTGGCGCAGGCGGTCGAAATATTCCCGCGCCCGATCGGCGGCGTGCCCTACATGCCCCGCCATCAGCGCGGAGGCTTCATCGGGCTTGCCGTCCCGGATCGCCGTCAGGATATCCGCATGGGATTTAAGAATGGCGGGCGCGTTGTCATAGAGTTTCATCCCCTGCGCGGGCAGGGCTTTCCATAACGACGAAATGAACTCAATGAGAAAGGATGAACCGCTGGCTTCGGCGATTTTCAGATGGAAGAGTTCGTTATATTTGCTTAATTCCCGGGTATTCTGATTTTTTGCCGCGTCGAGGGACGCTTGGTAGGCCTCGGCGATTTCATCGATCTGGGCCGGGTTCGCATACATGGCGGCCAGCCTGACGGCTTCCGGCTCGAGGATGGCCCGCAGCAGCGAAACCTCTTCAGAGCGGCTGGGCTTTTTTTTGGCGATCACCGCCGCATGGTGGGGCGTGCGTTCGATAAGCCCCTGCTCCGCAAGCAGGGTGAAGGCATCCCGTACCGGCGTCAAACTCATTCCCAGGCGAGCCGCAAGCTCATTCAAGGTGACTTTCTGTCCTGGCTTCAGTTCACCTGATTGAATGGCACTCAGCAGCGTTTGGTATGCCAGTTCACTTTTGGTCAAGAACGTATGGACACGCTCAATCATATTGGTTCTCGTTAGCCTTTATAATAAAAAATTGCCAGGTCTTTAATTTATAATGAGCATCTCACTGTGAGCATCTTACGACATGGGGTACTTCCAGGCTAGTCTCTCGCAGAAATAGACTGGCGAAGGCCGATCGGCCCGTGCGGGCGACGGGCCGCCGGATAACGTGGCGTAAGCGGGAATAGAAAACATCGGGGCCGGCGGTGATTTGTTAAAGCCGGCAATGGGGTGGCTATCGGCCACTGCCGCCGGGATGATATTGCCGTACATGACTATCAACGCGGGGTTTTAGATGCCTCCCCCGCCGCTGCGCCGCTATCCCTTTCGGGCAGGGCCGCGAGCAGCGTTTGCGTGTAGGGATGCGCCGGGGCGGTAAAAATCTGCTCCCGGCTGCCGGTTTCCACCAGGCGCCCCCGGTACATCACGGCAATGCGCGGCGCCATATAACGCACGACGCGCAAATCATGGGAAATAAACAGATAAGCCAGCCCGTATTCCCGCTGCAGCCTGCGCAATAAATTGAGGATCTGCGCCTGTATCGACACGTCCAGGGCCGATACAGGCTCGTCCAGGATAAGCAGACGCGGGTTAAGGGCCAGCGCACGCGCAATGCCGACGCGCTGGCGCTGGCCGCCGGACAGCTCCGACGGATAACGGTGAGCCAGGCCCGGATTAAGCCCCACCAGGCCCATCAGCTCATGAATGCGCTCTTGCCGCCCGGCCCCGTTATGGACCCGATGCACAATCAGCGGCTCGGCGATAATATCAAATACCGTCATGCGCCGGTTAAGGGAGGCCATGGGGTTTTGGAACACGATCTGCAAATCGCGGCACAGCCGGGGATGGCGGCGACGCTTCAGGGCGGTAATATCCTCGCCATCGAACCATATCCGCCCGGCGGAAGGCGACGCGAGCCCCATCAGCATCAGGCTGAGGGTGGATTTTCCGCAGCCCGACTCCCCCACCAGCCCTAATGTTTCGCCGGCGCCCAGCGTAAAGCTCACCCCATCCACCGCATTGACGCCGCCGCCGGAGCGGCCTAACCAGCCGGCGGCGCCGGGGTAGCGTTTCCCGAGTCCCTCCACCCGCAACAGCGGCGTTAAGGCGCTTATCTCCTTGGCGGGTTCCGCGTTTACCGTCATGCTGATTCCTCCCCCGCGTCGCCCTGGTGATGGGCGGCATGCTGATGCCCGCGCCGCATCGGACCGGCGATCATTGGCATACGGATATCCTCCCCGCGCCGGCCGGCAAGGAGAGCTCATCGGCGAAATGGCAGGCGCTCACGTGCCCTGACGCCTGCCGATCCGCCCGCGGTAGCGGCACCTCGGTGGCGCAGGGGGTACGGTTACGGCACAGCGTGCAGCGCGGGCGGAAGGCGCACCCCGAGGGCAGCCTGGCAAAATCCGGCGGTTCGCCGGCAATGGCCTCAAGCTCCCGGTGGACGTCGGTATCCAGACCGGGAATACTGCCGAGCAAGGCGCGGGTATAAGGATGCCGCGGCGAGCGGAAGACGTCCTGAACGTCGCCCTGCTCCACAATGCGTCCGGCATACATGACCGCCACCCGATGGGCATATCGCGCCACCAGCTTCATATCATGGGTAATGAGCAGCAGCGCCGCGCCGGTTTGCTCGCAGGCGTCGCGCATGCTGCTCATCACCTGGGCCTGCACGGTGACATCCAGTGCGGTGGTGGGTTCGTCGGCAATGATAAGCCGAGGATGATTCGCCAGGGCGATGGCTATCAATACCCGCTGGCACAGGCCTCCCGACAGCTGGTGGGGATGGCGTCGCATAATGTCCGCGCCCCGGCTGATGCCCGCCAGCGCCAGCGCCTGTTCCGCCCGGTTCTCACGCTGGGCGCGGGTCAAAGACGGCTGGTGACGGGAAATGCTTTCGGCAATCTGCCGGCCGACGGTCAGCACCGGATTGAGGGATGACATGGGATCCTGGAAAACCATGGCGATTTCGTCGCCGTTAAGCCGCTCGCGGCTCTCGGCGTCCAGGGTCAGCAGGTCGCGGCCATTGTACATTATCCCGCCGCCGGCCACGGAAATCCGGGGCGGCAGCAGCGACATCAGCGACAGCGCCGTCAGGGTCTTGCCGGATCCCGATTCGCCCACGATACACAGTGTTTCCCCGCGCGCCACGGTGAAAGACACATCGGTGACGGCCCGCCGGCCGCCGCCTTTGACGGCGATCATCACGTTGAGCCCTTTCACCTCCAGCAGCGGCGGTGAAATATCATGATCAGGCATCATTATTCATCTCCCGCCGAATCCAGCGATTTTTGCATGGCGTCCCCAAGCAGGTTCAGGCCCAGCACCAGTAGCATTAACAGCAAACCCGGCACCACGGCATAGAGCGGCGCAACGGTGAGATAATCCCGGCTGCCGCTGAGCATGGTGCCCCAGGAGGCGGACGGCGGCCTGATGCCCAGGCCGATAAAAGAGAGGGACGCCTCCAGCAACACCCCGTGGCCTGCCGCCGAGGCCAGCTGCGAAATCACCACGCCGATACCGTTGGGCATGACGTGGCGCAGCATGATGCGCCACAGGCCGGTACCCTGCGCCACGGCCGCCTTGACATAGTCGAGTTCCCGTTCCCGCAAGACCGAGGCGCGCATCAGGCGGGCAAACAGGGGAAGATTGACAAAAGCTACCGCGATGCATATCTGTATCAGCCCGGGACCCAGGATGGCCACGGCAATCACCCCCAGCAGGATGCCGGGATAGGCGAGCAGAATATCGCAGGCGCGCATCAGCAGGGTATCCACAAACCGTCCCCCCATGCCGGAAATCAGTCCGACGATAATGCCGAGGCCGGCGCCGGCGGCGACGCTGACAAACCCCACCAGCAGTGAAATGCGCGCGCCGAACAGCACGCGGCTAAGCAGGTCACGAGACAGTTCGTCAGTACCCAGGGGATGGCCGGCCGTACCGGCCGCCGCCAGCCGCAGCCCGGCGAACTGGGTAGCGGGATCGCAGGGGGCCAGCCAGGGCGCCAGCACCGCCGCCAGGGTAATCAGCGCCACCACGGTGAAACCGAACAGGCCGGACGGCCTTGCCATCACGGCCTTTATCAGCCTGAAGCGCCGGCGCGGCGCACGGATGTCGTCGCGCTCCAGGGATGCCACACTCATCAGCGATGGCTCCCTGTCAGGCGGATGCGCGGATCGATGGCGCCGTACAGCAGATCCACCACCAGGTTCAGCGCCAGGAAAAACAGCACCAGGATAATCAATATTCCCTGCACCATGCCGTAATCGCGGTTGATAATGGACTGCACCAGCAGCCGGCCGATGCCCGGCCAGGCGAATACCGATTCTATCACCACGGCGCCGCCGAGCATCCGGCCAAGCAGTACGCCGGTCATGGTCACGATAGGCAGCATGGAATTACGCAAAACATGGTGGTAGACAAGGGTCCGGTGACGCAGTCCCTTGGCGCGGGCGGTACGGATGTAGCTCTCCCCCAAGGTCTCTATGACCGCATTGCGCGTGGAGCGCATCAGCACTGCCGCGCCGTGCAGCCCCAGAGTCAAGGTGGGCAGCACCAGCGAGCACAAAAAACCAAAGACCGACTCATCGGTGCTGGTCAGCCCGCCGGGCGGCAGCCAGCCGAGCTTTACCGCGAACAGCATGATTCCCAGCATGCCGAGCCAGAAGCCGGGGGTCGCCACCGCCAGAGAGGAAAAGAGCGACGCTCCCCAATCGATGATTTTACCCTCGCCAAGCCCGGCGGCCAGACCGAAAGGCACGCCGACGATCAGGGCGGTCAACAGCGACGTGGCGGCGATCAGCAGCGAAAACGGCAGGCGGCTGAAGATCAGCTCGCTGTTATCCCGGTGATAAATGTAGGACACGCCGAAATCGCCCCGTCCCATATGCCTGAGCCAGGCCATATACTGTACCGGCAGTGAACGGTCCAGGCCGTATTCCGCCCGGATGCGCTGCACGTCCGCCTGGGTGGCGTCCGGTCCGGCTATGATATCCGCCGGGTCGCCCGGCATGGCGCGGACTACCGCAAACACGATAATGCTTGAAATCAGCAATACCGGAATCCACTGGAGGATTCGGTTGATCAGATAGGCTGCCATCAAAGCGCCCTCCGGGTTAAGGGACGTTATTTATCCAGTTTCGCTTCCGTCAGGATGGGCATGCCGTCAAGGTTGAATCGCAGGCCGGCGAGACCCTTGGCGGAGGCCCATAACACCGGCAGCGTCGCCACCGGCAGCACCCAGTTCTCCTTGAGCATAAAGCTGTCGATGCGCTGCCATGCCTGGTCGGTATCCGGCCCGGACGGCCGGCTGGTGACCAGGGCGATGTCGTCGCTGTACTGTTGCGAGGAAATTTGCGCCGGGTTATCACTGGTGCGGAAGATTACCGCCGACAGCAGGATGGTGGACGGGCCGCGACCGGCACGGCCATAGACATGGGCCGCCAGTTGGAAATCGCCTTTACGGAAGCGGGAAATATAGGCGGCCTCGGACATCTCAACGATAGTGGCCTTCAGGCCGATATCCTGCAGCGCCCCTTGCACCACCTGCGCCATGGCGCCGATTTGCGGCTCCGACTGGCTGCGGGACATAATGGTAATCTCGGCGCCGGCGGCGCCCGCCCGGGCAATCAGGGCTTTGGCCCGGGCCGGATCGTAGGCGCAATCCTTCTCATGGCCGGCGGCTTCCCGCTGGCTGTACCGCGGCCAAGGCAGGCATTTCACCAGCGAGGAGGGACCGGCGATATCATGGGCGATACGCACGCGATCCAGCGCCAGGCCAATGGCCTGCCGCACGTCGGGTTTATCCAGGGGCGGGACCTTGGTATTAAAGGTGAGATCCAGCACCCGCCCTTCGGCGGTGGCGGCGCCGGTGGCAAAGCCCGCCCCGGCGAGCTGGCCCGCGGCCTCGCGATCGATGGAGGGGAGAAAATCCACCGCGCCAGCGCTCATTTGCATCACGCCGGACTGCTGGTCAGGGATGATTTTGATGATGACCTTTTTAAGCGCCGGCTTACCGCCCCAATACCCATCGTTGCGGACGAAAACCGCGTCCTGCCCCGGCTCGTAGCCGGCGAGCTTGAACGGGCCGGTACCGTTGCCGCCGGTTTTGACCTTTTTAGGCTGGCTGCCGTCGATGATAAAGGCCAAATCCAGCAAATCGAATACCGCATCAGATGCGCCGTCAAAATGCAGGATAACCGTATCCTCAGCCGGGGTGTCGATGCTTTTAATCATCTTCGCCAGAGGCAGGATATTGGCGCCGTTGGCGGGATCTTTGGCATAGTTCAGGCTGAAGGCCACATCCTGGGCGGTCAGCGGCTTGCCGTTATGGAAGGTGACGCCTTTGCGAAGCGTGAAGGTCATGGTCTTGCCGTCGTCCGAACGCGTCCAGGATTGGGCCAGTTCGGCGTGGGGCTTACCGTCGGCATCCAGCGCGATGAGCGTATTATAGAGCAGGCGGTTCAGGACAAAGGTGCCCATACGCAGTTCGGTGGGATCAAACGACGTGATATCGGCGCTTTGCCCGATGACCAGCGTATCGCGCTGGGCGGCGCAGACCTTCAGACTCCCCGGCCCCAGACTTATCAGCAACGGCAGGATAAACACAACGGCTAGGACCCAGCGGCTGAACGGCTTCACTCTCATACATTCCCTCATGGCGCTTTATGGTATTATGAACGTCAATAACGATATTTGATCAAATATTCTATCTGTTAGTTCGAATACTATTGAATAGTGGCGATATATAAAAGAAAATAAGCCCACAAGTCATATATTTTGATCAAATATGGTTATGCGGAAATTAGATATAGAAAGTAAAGCCGGCGAAACCGAGATCACCGACCGGCTCCGGGACGCCATTATCAATCGTCAGGAATTCGATGCCGGCGCGCCGCTGCGTATCGATGCCCTGGCGACGCGTTTCGGCGTTTCCCATATGCCCATACGCGCGGCGCTGCACCGGCTGGAGAGCGAAGGACTGATTGTCGCCCAGCCGAACAAGGGCGCCCGGGTGGTGGCGGTGGATGAGATTTTTGTCGGCCAAATGCTGGATATCCGCATTGTCATTGAAAGCTATCTGGCCCGCCGCGCCGCCGAACGCATGACGGCGCTGGATTTATCCCATCTGGAAACCCTGCGGGCGCGGCATGAGGACGCGGTGGCCCAGGGAGATGCCGCCCTGGCTTTACTGGCAAACCGGGAATTTCATGCCGCCATCCATCACATCGCCGATAACCGCGATGCCAATCTTATTCTGGAGCGGCACTGGCGGCTGATAAGCGCGCTGTGGCGCCGCTACGGCTATGAATCCGATCGTTTTGCCGGCGTGGTGGCGGACCACCGCCTGTTGCTGGCGGCCTTCACCGCCGGCGACGGCGAATCGGCGGCGGCGGTGACCGCCGCCCATACCGCGCGGGCTAAGCTGGTGTTGCTTAACAGAATGCGTAAAGCCGCCCTTTCCTCCCACCCACAACCTGCCGGGGAGCAGCATGACGATGTTTCACGATAATGGCCGCAATAATGACCGCATTGAGGCGCTGGAACTGCTGCACTGTCCGGTGACGGAAAAAACCACCTGGTCGTTTATCAAACTGCATATGTCCGACGGGGTGACGGGATGGGGGGAAGCCAGCTGGGTGCGCAATCCGGCGGCCCTCGACGCCTTTCACGCCCTCGCAGGGGAGCGGCTGCTGGGACAGGATTGGAACGGGTTGAAAAAGTACCTGTCCGCAGACGCCGGCACGCTGCCGCAGGCAGCAATCCACAGCGCTCTTGACCAGGCGATGTGGGATATTCGCGGCAAACGGCGCGGCTGTCCCTCCTGGGCGCTGGCGGGCGCAGCGCATCGCGGGCGCATTCCCCTTTACGCCAACGTTAACCGCAGCATTACCGATCGTTCAGATACGGGATTTAGGCTTGCTGGGCAAAAGGCCACCGCCGCCGGTTTTAACCGCATAAAAATCGCGCCGTTTGACAGCCTGACGCCGGAAAACGGCTCCTCCCCCCTGGGGAAGGCATTACTGGATCAGGGACTGGCACGGGTGGCCGCCGCCCGATCGGGCATCGGCGCCGCCGCTGATTTATATGTTGACTGCCACTGGCGATTCGATGAGCGCTCCGCCGCGGCGGTGATGAAAGAGCTATCGGCCCTGGGGGTGAGCTGGTTTGAGTGCCCGTTGCCGGAAACGCCGGAAAACATTCCCGCCCTGAAAAGGCTGCGCGGCCAGGCCAACGTGCTGGGCATGCGGCTTGCCGGCCTGGAGGAGCTTACCGGCCCGGCGCTGTTCAGGCCCTGGCTGGCTGCCGGCGCCTATGACGTGGTGATGCCGGACGTCAAATATGCGCGGGGCATCAGCGGCGTGCTGGAGGTGGCGGCCCTGGCCGCCTCATACGGCATCGGCTGCGCGCCGCACAATCCCAGCGGGCCGATTTGCCATGCCGCCAGCCTTGCGGCCTGCGCCGCCGGGCAGACCATCGCGCTGTTGGAGCACCAGTTTGATGAAACGCCGGCCTTTTGGCGGATGATCGCGGATGATTTCCCTCGGCCCAGCAATGGCGAGAGCCTGTTGCCTTCCGCCTGGGGATTGGGAACAGCGCTGCGGCGGCTGTCTGATACACTTTTATGACAGGCAACTACGTTGCCAAGGGTTTCCGGTAAAGATTGGCTCCGTTTTAAACCAATTGCCTAATTTCCCGTATCGACATCCGGAAAAGGATAGCCTGTCTGCACGATATCCATCAGCTCCTTCATATAGGATGCCACCGACATTTTTACCACCGCCGGGAAAAAAATCTGTGGCGCCGAGAGAATATCAACAACATGGCAATTATCGAGCTTTGCGGGATCCACTTCAGAGGCCGGGAGCAACGCCGCGGCTTCAAGGCCGGATTGCAGCCAGTCAAGGATGACGCCGGGCTGGGAAATATTCATAATGATTTTTGGATTAACGCCCCCCTTGCGAAAATGATCGGTAATTAATTCGTAGGTTCCCGCATCCCTGGATCGGCGCAATAACACCAGCGGGAATTTCCCCAGGGATAAAAACGGTATGGGATTGGCGGGAATTTCCGCAGAGAGCTTTTTATTGATTACCGCCACCAGGTTTATGGGGGCAAAAGAAATGCAATCATATCCCTCGCTGTGAGAAGGCTTCTGAATCAGGGCAATATCAACCAGGCCATTTTGCAGCAATGATTCCAGATTACTGGAATCGGAAACAGAAACGCTGATTTCTACATTTGGATTAAGCCGGTGCAATTTCAGGATCAATGGCTTGAAATAGGACTGGAATAAGTGGGTAAGACCAATGCGCAGCAGCCGGCTCTCCCGGTTCTTGATCAGGATGATTTCCCGTTTGGTATCCTCCACATCGCGTAAAATGGCGCAGGCATTTTTATAAAGATGATAGCCTGACTCGGTAGGCTCAAGCCTTCTGCCGTTACGCAAAAATAACGGAACATTGAGTTCTTCTTCCAATTCCTGTATACGTTTACTCAGCGGCGGTTGCGCCATATTCAAAATACGGGCCGCCTGACTGATGGTCCCCTGCTCAAAGACAACGCAAAAATATTTCAACCTTTTAAGATCCATAAAACCCTCCTTGTTCAGGTTAAAATTAAGCCTGCCTCAGAATAGTGACGCATATCATTTTTTAGTCAAAGAAAAAAAACCGTTTTGGTATGAGATATAGTATCAAAATGGTATTCGTCGATTTTTTATAATAGGCGTATTTTCCTTACAAAATTCCATATACTCTGTAGGGAACATATATGTCTACTCAAAAAAATCATGCCGATGTTAATCCGGTGCACGATCTGCGTTCCGCCCTTGCGCTTTTAAAAACCCTGCCCAATGAACTGGTCACCACCGATGTGGAAGTCGATCCCAACGCCGAGCTGTCGGGGGTCTATCGTTATGTGGGCGCCGGCGGCACCTGCATGCGTCCGACCCGCAAAAACGGGCCGGCCATGGTATTCAACAAGATCAAGGGCTTTGACGATATCAGCGTCGCCATCGGCCTGGTGGGCTCCCGCAAGCGCGTGGGGCAATTTTTAGGCTGCGCGCCCGATAAGCTTGGCTTTTTATTGCGCGATTCGGTCCATACGCCTATTGCGCCCGTCACTATCGATGCCAAGGGCGCCCCGTGCCAGGAAGTGGTGCATTTAGCCACGGACGCCGGTTTCGATTTGCGCACGCTGCTGCCGGCGCCCACCAATACGGAAGAGGATGCCGGTCCCTATGTCACCATGGGCCTGTGTTACGCCTCCGACCCCGACACCGGCGAATCGGATATCACCATCCACCGTCTTTGCGTGCAAAGCCGCGACGAACTTTCCATGTGGCTGACGCCCGGCCGCCATATCGATGCCTTCCGGCAAAAAGCGGAAGCCGCGGGGAAACCGCTGGCGATTTCCATCAGTATCGGCGTGGACCCCGCTATTGAAATCGCCGCCTGCTTCGAGCCGCCGACAACGCCGCTGGGTTTCAATGAACTGAGCATCGCGGGCTCGCTCCGCGGCCGCGCGGTGGAAATGGTCCAGTGCAAAACCATCAACGAACGCTGCATCGCCCATGCCGAGATTGTTATTGAAGGCGAATTATTGCCGAACGTGCGGCTGCGTGAAGACCAAAACACCGATACCGGCAAAGCGATGCCTGAATTTCCCGGCTATACCGGCGGCGCGAAAGCGGCCCTGCCGGTTATCAAGGTGAAAGCGGTCACCCATCGCCTGCACCCCATCTGGCGCACCACCATCGGCCCTGGGGAAGAACACGTGAATATGGCGGGTATCCCCACGGAAGCCAGTATCCTCGATTTGGTTAACCGCGCCATGCCGGGCAAATTGCTTAACGTCTTCGCGCACTCCGCGGGCGGCGGCAAATTGCTGGCCGTCATGCAGTTCAAAAAATCCGCCGCGGTGGACGAAGGGCGCCAGCGCCAGGCCGGCCTGCTGGCCTTTGCCGCCTTCCCGGAATTGAAGCATGTGATCCTGGTGGATGAAGATGTGGACATTTTTGACAGCGACGACGTGATGTGGGCCATGCAGACCCGCTATCAAGGCGATGTGGACACGGTCTTTATTCCCGGCGTACGCTGCCACCCCCTCGATCCGTCGCAGGTCCCGGCCTACAGCCCCAGCATTTTGCAGGAAGGCATGTCCTGCAAGACCATTTTTGACTGCACGGTTCCCTTCAGCATGAAGTCGCAGTTTGAACGTTCACGCTTTAAAGAAGTGGATGTTAAACGCTTCCTGCCGGATTTTGAGTAAGGGATAGCATGATTTCACGGCGCATTATCATCGGCATCAGCGGCGCTTCCGGTTTCCAGTATGGCGTCAAAGCCCTGGAACTGCTGAAGGGTCTGGATCTGGAGGTCCATCTGGTGGTCTCCAGGGGGGCGGAGAAGACCTGCCGACTGGAAACCGATTATCGGATGGACGAGGTTATTTCACTGGCGGATAAGGTTCACCCCATCGAGGATCTCGGCGCCTCTATCGCCAGCGGCTCCTTTCACACCCTCGGTATGCTGGTGGCGCCCTGTTCCATGCGCACTCTGGCCGCCATAGCCCACTGCCTGACGGACAATCTGCTGACCCGCGCCGCCGACGTTGTGTTGAAGGAGCGACGCCGTCTGGTGTTGATGGCGCGGGAAACCCCGCTGAATCTGGGGCATTTGCGGAATATGCAGCAAGTCACGGAAATGGGCGGGATTATATTCCCTCCCGTACCGGCGCTTTATCACCGGCCGCAAACCCCGGACGATATCATTACCCACAGCGTCGGACGCGCCCTCGATTTGCTGGGGATCGAAATCAAGAATCT
Organism: Sodalis sp. RH15; assembly: GCF_047324255.1. Classification (NCBI taxonomy): domain Bacteria; kingdom Pseudomonadati; phylum Pseudomonadota; class Gammaproteobacteria; order Enterobacterales; family Bruguierivoracaceae; genus Sodalis; species Sodalis sp. RH15. Next base: position 2,967,446 of record NZ_CP178738.1, on the reverse strand, counting down.
GCCTCGCTGGGGCGATGGCGACACCATAAAAACACCCCGCGGCGAACCGGCGGATGATTCATTTTAAGGAATATAAATGTTAATTGGACCCTATGTTAACGGGACGGCGGTGGTGATCGGCGGCCTGGTGGGCGCTTTTCTCGGCACGCGTTTGCCTGAGCGCATCCGTTCGGCCTTGCCGCTGACCTTCGGCCTGTGCTCCATGGGCCTGGGCATCATGCTGATCGTCAAAGTGAAATATATGCCCGCGGTGGTGCTGGCCATGGTTATCGGCGCCATGCTGGGAGAGCTGTTCTTCGTGGAAAGAGGCATCGGCAAAGCGGCGGGTTATACACGTGGCATTGTGGATAAATTCCTGCCGCCGGCCCAGGGTTTGACCCATCAGGAATTCATGGATAAATTCGTGGCCATCGTGGTGCTGTTCTGCGCCAGCGGAACCGGTATCTTCGGCGCCATGCATGAAGGCATGACCGGCGATCCCTCTATCCTGTACATCAAGACCGTACTGGATCTGTTCACCTCGGCCATTTTCGCGACGATATTGGGCTATGCGGTAGTGGTCATCGCCATCCCGCAGTTGGCTATCCAGCTCGCGCTGGCTACGCTGGCCGCATTTATCCTGCCCATGACCACCCCTGATATGATGTTGGACTTTTCCGCCGCCGGCGGCCTTATCATGCTGGCCACCGGCCTGCGGATATGCGGTATCAAGCTGTTCCCGGTGGCCAATATGCTGCCAGGGCTGTTTCTTATCATGCCGTTCTCCTTTTTGTGGGCAACCTATATCGCCTGAAAAACCCAGTTCCGGCGTAACGCGTGTTAAAGGGAGACCGCGGCAATGGGGCCGGAGCGGCCATAGTCGGCCGCGAAGCGCCCCATGCCACGGTAGGCCCGCTACCTCCGACGTACAGCGGGCCTGTCAATGGGAGACCGGGGCAAATCAGAAATCGATATTCATCCCCACCTGGAAACTCCGGCCCGGCATCACCGCCAGCGCTTTATCATAGGCATCCTGATTGCTGCTTTCGGTAAGATCCCTGCTGCTGAGGTAATCCCAGTATTTGCGGTCGGTAATATTGTATACGCCGCCGCTCAGCTTCACGTTCTTCGCCACTTGCCAATACCCGGTCCAGTCCAGCAGGCCATAGCCCGGCACGTTCATATATTCAGTGGTGGCATCGGTGATGGCCGTACCGCTGTTGCTGTAGGTTTCCCGGTTGGTATCGGTAGCGCGTTTACCGTGCACAAAGGTCGCGGTCAGCGCGGTACCGTAGCGTTTCGCCGGATCATCCCAGGCTACCCCGACGATAGCCTTCATCGGCGCTACGCTGTCGATATCCACATATTTATCGCCGAGATAGCTGGATTTGGATTTACCTTCGTTATAGCCAAAGGCCAGGGTTGCGCTCAAACCATTAACCTCTTCGAACCAGGTGCCGAAATTGACCTTGACGCTGGTTTCCCCACCGTAGATGTATGCCCTATCACGGTTTTCAGCCTCATAGGTGATGTAGATATTCGACGGAACGTTGGTAAAGGCTTCCGGATTGCCGGAACGGGTGTAGCGGTTATAGGCGATGAAATTTTTATAGGTATTGTAGAAAACGGAGGTATGCATCGTCACCCCGTCAGCCACCTCTCCTTTTACTCCCCACTCCAGGTTGTTGCTGGTTTCGGTTTTCAGGTCGGGATTCCCGATCAGGGCATATTGTGACGTGCCGGCATAACTCGACCCCAGATTCCAGGAACTGTACAGCTGGCTGGGATTCGGGAACTGTGCGCCTCGTTTATACTGCAAATAGGTCATCAGGCGCGGCGTAAGATCATATTGAAAAACCAGTGACGGCAATACCTGAGTGTCAGAATTACTCTTGCCATACAGCGACGCCAGTTCAGACTCGTCCAAGGCCGTGCTGCCGCTGGCCAGGCTGGAAAGATTCTGCGGTTTGGTGGACTGATGAGCCACCCGTACGCCGGGAATAATGGCAAAATGCTTACCGCCAAGATCAAAGTTGATTTGATCTTGGGCAAAGGCCCCCAGCGCAGTGGTTTTGCTGTCCGCCTGGGGTTGCATAATGATGTTATAGACGCTCTGGGCGGGCACCTGGGTGAAGGGCCGTTTCGTGGTTGTCAGGCTGGCGTTCACCCCGGCGCTCAGGTCATGGCGCCCCAGGGTTTTGGCCAGCGCATTATTAAAACCTACGGTATCCGTATCGTAATTGGATAAGACCGTTTCCATGCTGGTGGTGCTTTCAGGCATATAAGTCCAGTCATGGGCCTCAGTATGCTGGTAATAGAGCTTCGAAGACATGCTGTCGATAATGTCGTTAAACGGCGTCCAGTCGTCTTTCAGGCTGACGCCGTAGCGGCGGGTCTGGCTGGTCTGATCCGTGGTGCCGATAATGGCGCTTCCCGCTGAATTCCAGCCATCATAATGGGTGTGGTTGGTCTTATTATAATAATCGAAAGTCCCGGTCAGTTTATGCTGATCGTTGGGCTGCCAGATACCGGACGTCATAAAGGCATCGGAATGCCAGTTGGCCGGATAGGCATCCACGGTACCGCTGTTATTGCGGGTCTGCTGACCATCCCGGCGGCTGTAAACAAAGATCCCGCGTAACGTTTCGTCGCCGCCGGCGGCGGTAATGCCGTTATGCCAGCTGCGATTGGAAGAATCATAATCGCTCTGGTAGCCAAAATAGGTTTGCCGGGTGGGGGAAAGATAATAATCAGCAGACTTTGGGTTAAAAGAGACGGCCCCGCCAATATAAATATTGGGGTTATCAATGGAGGTCGCGCCGGACTGAATATCCACGTTGCCATACATATAGGGGTCGATATAATCGCGGCCGATACCGAACGTATTTAATCCTGCGCGGCCGACGTAACCGCGGCTGGTGGCATCCGGCTGCGGAATACCGTCCACATCGATGCCGACACGGTTGCTCTCAAGCCCGCGGATATTATAGCCGGTGTAACCGCCGCGATCGAAGCCGCTTTTTCCGGCGCCGGATCCGCCGCTGGCACCCGTGGCGCTGATAAGCGGCTGATAGCGCATGATAGTGCCGAAATCAGTACCGCCGTTTTTTTGCAGCTCGGCGGCGCTCAGGGTTGTCTGGGACCCGGCCTTATTTTTGATACGCGGCGCGGTGACGGTAAGCGTTTCATGATTTTGCTGTTTAATAGCCGATTGTTCCGGCGCGGCCGGTTTATTGTTCTCTTTGGCCGTAGCGTCCTGTGTATTAAGAATAAGGGCGTCATTATTGTCGGCATAACTTTCCGTTGATAATACACTTACAATGGCACCGGTTAATACGCTCGTCAGAAAGAATTTATTGAAATTGACGCGCATCCTTTTTTTACTTGGCGGAAGCATATAATTCTCTCACAATCTATAGTGATTATAGGGTGCTCAGCCATTGCTATCAGTATTAAAATTACCATTCCCAAAAAAATTAAAATCTCTTATCAAGATAAAGGTTATTTTGTTATTGCCACAATTATTAAAAGGATAATGGCAATATTTCTCTACGTCCGGTGATGGCCGGCAAGATCTATTTTCTAAATGACGTGTCTGAGATGAAAGATAGTAATGATAATGATTTTCAATATCAATCTCAAAGACGATTTTTTTACGCTTACCGTTTTCTTGCCGTTACTTATCGATAAAACAACAATGGTTACATTCAGACATCATTTGTGATGTATCCGGCGCTGGTGCCCTCTCGCTGGCAGAGGCCTACCGATCCGCTTCGTCTGCCAGCCGCGGTATCAGCAGCCGCAATGCCTGTAATAGATTATTGGCCCAAAAACGGCCGTCCACCGTCAGGCGCATACAGGAAGAGTCGTCCACGATAAGCCCCGCCCGCTGCCACTGGCTCAGCAGCGGGCGCAAGGCATCGCTGTGGTCGGTCAAGGCGGATAGCGCCACCCGGCCGGTTTCGATGCCGCCCTGAAGCTGGTGCTGCCAGGGTTCAGGCGCATGGGGAGCCGTCATCATGGCGATGGGTTTTTCTCCTAGCCGGACCCGCTGATAGTAGCGTTCCAGATTACGTTCCAGCATATAGGCCTGTCCGTCCAGGCTGCCGCCGGCGCCGCTGCCCAACGCCAGGTAATCCGCGCCCTGCTTGATCAGCAGGTTGTACAAATTACGTTCACGACTGGTCTTCGCCCAGTGGCTGTTGCTTAGCTGATGCCACCCCTGCCCGGCCAGCACATCGGCGCCGGCACGGTAAAAGGCCAATCGCTCCGTCACATCCGGCAGGGTGGTCCGTCCATTTTCCACCGCTTTATACAGCGGCGTGCCGGCCAATACATTCAGGGCATACAAATCCACGCCATCCAAGGGTAATTCACTGATAATCTTCAGGTCATCCCGCCAGCTTGACAATGTTTGCCCCGGCAGCCCGAACAGAAGATCGCACACCACCGCCGCCCGATCGCGCCGGCATAGCCGTTCAAGGAACGCGATGGCCGTCTCGCCATCGGAGATGCGCCCCATCCGGCGGCGGATGCGGGTGTCGAATGTCTGGATGCCGATGGAGAATCGGTTGACGCCCGCATCCAGACAGGCATCCAGGCGTTCATCATCAACATTGAGGACACGGCCTTCGACGGTAATTTCGCAATCCGGCGCCAGGGGCAGACTGTGGCGAATGCGGCGAATCACCCTGTTCAACTCGGCGGCGGTGAGCGCGGTGGGCGTACCGCCCCCCAGATAGACCCCGTGGATGGGTGCGGACTGGTGCAACGGGCTGTCCGCTTCCAGCTGCAGTTCACTCAATAAACACTCGGTATAGACGGCGGTACTGTCCGATTTCAACGGGTTTTGATAAAACCCGCAAAACGAGCAATGAGTGGCACAGAACGGAATATGGATATAAAGCAGACGCTTACGCGCCGGCAGCGTGCGTTGCCGTAATTGCCGCCATCCCTGGCTGATACTGTCGCCGTCCAGCGGGCGTTGATTGCGCCAGGGCATCGCCATCACCCGGTTATCGAACGGCTGTTGGCCTTCTCGGGCAAAGAAAGGGGTTAAATCCATCGACATCTTGTTATCCAATCATATTTTATGGAAATTGAATGATAATCATTATTATTAATGTCCCTGATTGCAAGAGGATTCTCCTTTAACCGGGCGTTAAAAAGCCCTTTATTGATCTGAGATACTTTTCACGCCGCGACGGAGCCTTGCGCGCTCCATGACAAGAATAGACTGATAATCTAAGAGCTTAGCTAAAGCGCATGTTACGGTTTTTTAGCGTTATCACTACACTCTCCTGTCGATATCCCCACTGATTTCTTACGATGGCCGAGATTGACAATGATAATTGTAATCATTATCATTAAAATTATTATCTTGAAACATTCCCATAACATTTGCCTTTTTTTACTGCCGGCGTTGCCCTCAGAGGCTGCCGGTTAATGATATTCATTGAGCCATTTACCGTCCGTTGCGACGGTCCCTATGAATAAAGGACGTTGTCATGAACCATCGCTATCAGACCTATCTGCAACTCAAAGCGCTGCATCCGCATAAATACGCCCGCGATGTGGCGCGGCTGATGAATATCAGCGAGGCAGAGCTGACCCATGCCCGCGTCGGCGCCGAAGCCAGACGGCTTCGCCTTGATGTGCCCGCGATGCTGGCGGCCCTGGAGGCCGTGGATGAGACCAAGTCCATTACCCGTAATGAGTACGCGGTACATGAACAGATTGGCCGTTATCAGCACTGGCGGATAGGTGAGCACGGCGGGCTGGTGCTCAATCCGCGGGGGTTGGATCTGCGACTGTTTCCCGCGCAGTGGGCCAGCGCATTTTTTGTCAACGAGCAAACGGCGCGGGGTGAGCGTCAAAGCATTCAGTTTTACGATGGTCACGGCGACGCGGTGCTGAAAGTCTATGCCACCGCGCAGACCCGCATGGCGGACTGGGATCGATGCATCGGCCGGTTCTCCTCGGCGGACAATCCGCCGCTGGTCCTCGCTCCCCCGCCCGCCGCCAATGAACAGGCCAAGGCCCCGCCGCAGCTGGAGCGGGAGTGGCGGGAGATGACCGATGTCCATCAGTTTTTCAACCTGCTCAAGCGGCATAACCTGACGCGTCAGCAGGCGTTCCGCGCCGTATCCGAAGATCTGGCCTGCCGGGTGGACAACCAGGCGCTGAGGGAAATTCTTGAGGCGGCGCGGCAGGACGGCAACGAAATCATGATTTTTGTCGGCAACCGGGGCTGCGTGCAGATCTTTACCGGCGTGATAGAGAAAGTGACCCCCTGGCAGAACTGGATCAACGTCTTTAACACCGAGTTTACCCTGCACCTGATGGAAGACCGGATCGCGGAAAGCTGGGTCACCCGCAAACCCACCGGCGGCGGCGTGGTCACCAGCCTGGAACTGTTTGCCGCCGACGGCACGCAGATAGCACAGCTTTTCGGCCAGCGCAGCGAAGGACAGCCGGAGCAAACGCGGTGGCGGTCGCAAATCGGGTTATTGACCGCCCGGGGAGCGGCGGCATGAAAGGCTGGCTGCTGGTCCTACTGGCGTTGCCCTGCTCCCTGCTGGCGGCGCCGCGTATCGTCACCATCGGCGGCGATGTCACCGAAATCGTGTTTGATCTCGGCGCCGGCGACGAAGTCGTGGCGCGGGACAGCACCAGTCTGCAGCCGGAAAAGGTGAAGACTTTACCCGATATCGGCTATTTGCGGCAGCTGAACGCGGAAGGGATCCTGGCCATGCGGCCGACGCTGGTGCTGGTGAGCGAGCAGGCCAAGCCCTCCCTGGTGCTGGAACAATTGGCGGACAACGGCGTGAAAGTGGTCACAGTGCCGGGAGACGCTTTTGCCTCGGCCATTGCCCACAAGATTGCGGTGGTGGCCGATGCGTTGAACCGTCCTGGGCAGGGCAAGGCGCTGCAACAACAGGTGCAGGGGCAACTGGCCGCCATTCCTGCGTCGCCGCTGCCGGTGAAAGTGCTGTTTATTCTCAGCCACAGCGGGATGACGGCCATGGCGGCCGGCCAACAGACCGCGGCCGATGCGGCCATTCACGCCGCCGGTCTGCAAAACGCCATGCAGGGATTTGTTCATTATCAAACCCTGTCCCAGGAAGGGGTTATCGCCAGCGCGCCGGATCTGGTGGTCATAAGCCGCGACGGCATCGACGCCCTCGGCGGCGAGGCGCAGCTCTGGCGATTGCCCGGACTGGCGATGACCCCCGCCGGTAAACAGCATCGGCTGCTGGCGGTGGATGACATGGCGCTGCTGGGCTTCGGCCCGTCAACGCCGGCCGCCATCGCCCGGCTTCGCCGCAGCGCGGAAGCCATACGATGACGCTCCGCCGTCTGTTGCTGCTGCTGTTTATGCTGATTTTGCTGATGGCGGCGGCGGCAAATCTGGGGGCGGTACCCATCTCCCTGCCGTTATTGTGGCGCACTTCGTTTAACGATGCCACATGGCACATCTGGCTGAATATCCGTTTACCGCGCGTACTGCTGGCGGTGCTGATCGGGGCGGCGCTGGCGATGGCCGGCGGCGTGATGCAGGGATTGTTCCGCAATCCCCTGGCGGATCCCGGTTTATTGGGCATCAGCAGCGGCGCGGCGCTGGCGGTGGCCTGCTCAGTGGTATTGCCCCTCTCCCTGCCGCCGCTGGTGGCCTTGTATTCTTCAACCCTCGCCGCCTTCTGCGGCAGCCTGCTCGTCACGCTGGTGATATTTTCCCTCAGCCGCGCCGGCGGTGGGACGCTGTCACGTTTACTGCTGGCGGGTATCGCCATCAATGCGCTGTGCGGCTCGGCCACCGGCGTCCTCTCCTGGCTCAGCAGCGATCGGCAACTGCGGCAGTTATCCCTATGGGGCATGGGAAGCCTCGGCCAGGGACAATGGACCTCACTGGCTGTCCTGGCCACGCTGCTGGCGCCCGCCATGCTGGTTATCCAAAAACAGGCCCGCCGCCTGAATCTTTTGCAACTGGGAGAAGAAGAAGCCCATTATCTCGGCGTCGACGTGCGGCGCACCCAGCGCCTGCTGCTGCTGTCCAGCGCGCTGCTGGTGGGCGCCGCCGTGGCGGTGAGCGGCATTATCGGTTTTGTCGGACTGGTGGTTCCCCATCTCGTCAGGATGTGGCTTGGCGCCGATCATCGCTGGCTATTGCCGGGGTCGGCGCTGGCCGGCGCCCTGCTCTTGCTGGCGGCGGACACCGCCGCGCGCACGCTGGTACTGCCGGCGGAAATGCCGGTGGGTTTGCTCACCAGCCTGCTCGGCAGCCCCTGGTTTTTTTGGCTGATCCTCAAGGAAAAACCCCTTCGCCATGCCTAAGTCGCCGACCCTTTCCACGGACAGGCCAGCCCTTGGCCGCGCCGATAGCCCATCCTCCACGGACATGTCAGACCTTGGCCGCGCCGATAGCCTCCCAGCCATTGACATATCCGGCGGTTGCGACACAGACCGTCCTCTGCTCAAGGCCGAGGGCGTCGGCTATCATATCGCCCGGCGCACGCTGTTAAGCCAGGTGTCGCTGACGCTGGCCTCCGGCGAATTCGTCGCGCTGATTGGCCCCAACGGCGCGGGAAAATCCACCCTGCTGCGGGTCTTGACCGGTTATACTCCCCCCAGCGAAGGCACCTGCCTGCTCAATAACACCCCGCTCCACCAGTGGCCTTCGGCGCAGCTGGCCCGCCAGCGGGCGGTTATGCGCCAGCAAGGCGCCCTCACCTTCCCTTTCACCGTCGCCGAGGTGGTGTCCATGGGGCGTGCGCCCTGGTCCGCCGCCGCCGATGCCGACATTGTTGACGACGTAATGGCTCTCACCGGCTGCCGGCCGCTGGCGCAAAGGGAATTTCGCCAACTCTCCGGCGGCGAGCAGCAACGAGTCCGGCTGGCGCGGGCTTTGGCGCAGCTTTGGCAACAAGACGGCCCGCGCGGCTGGCTGTTTCTGGATGAACCCACCTCCGCGCTGGATCTCTATCACCAGCAGCATGTACTGCGTTTGCTCAAGCGTCTGACCGAGGACGGCAGGCTGGCGGTGTGCTGCGTACTGCACGACTTGAATCTGGCCTCGCTATGGTCCGACCGGATCCTGCTGCTGCACGAAGGCCGCCTGGTTGCCGCCGGCACTCCCCAAGACGTGTTGACGGAACCGCAGCTACGCCGCTGGTATCAAGCCGATGTCAGCGTACAGCTCAATCAGGAAAACCAAAGACCGCAGATCTTCTTACAGCGCTGAGCCTCGACAGGCCGGCCCGCTATCTCCCATCGTGCAACGAACCTGTTAAAGGGAGACCGTGCCAATACCTCTTCTTGTGATGCGAACCACAGAATGTTCCGTGAGCTCCACTATAATTGTTCTATCAGATGATATTGAGTTCTATCAGACAGAACAAATGGAGTCTCACAATGGCCGAAAAAGCGGAAAATACCCCGCAGCCCATAGGCGTAACCCCCAGCGGCGTAGACGTAATCGATCGGGCCGTAGCGCTGCTTTTTGCCTTTAAAAAGCAGGACAGCTCGTTAACCCTCACCGAACTCTCCAAACGCACCGGCCTGTACAAAAGTACGGTCCTCAGGCTCACCGCCGCACTCTGCCATCATCGCTTGATGATCCGCCTCGAAGACGGCCGCTTCAGCCTGGGATCGGCCACCTTCTCCCTGGGCACCCACTACCTCGCCAACCTCAATCTCAGCGATGTCCTGCTGCCCCTGATGCGCGAATTAAATGAACAGCTCGGTGAAACCGTCTCTTTTCACATCCGCGAAGGAGATCATCGCCTGTGCCTGTTCCGCATCAATTCGCAGTTTTCCGTGCGGGTCAATGTCCAGCAAGGCGACATACAGGCATTGGATCGCGGAGCCGGCGGGCGCGTGCTGCTGGCGTTTTCCGGCGAACCCGGCGAACTCTACGACCGTGTTCGCCACGTCTATACCTATGCCTCGGTGGGGGAAAGGGATGAAGAGACCTCCGGCATATCGGCTCCGGTGTTCGGTTCGGATCAAAAGCTCATCGGCGCGGTAGGCATTGTCGCGCCGGTGAGCCGTTTGGATATGGCGCTGATGACGCAATATCGCCCGGCGCTGCTTGATATCGCGGCCCGTGCCACCGAACGGCTAGGGGGCGACGGCTCGCCCATGCTGGCCGCGATAAATATCCCTTGTTGAAACGTGCTTAGGCGGTGGGAGTTCGATACAGAGCGAAGCGGTATCCACGCCGTTGTTAAGTAAAACGACATAACCTTGGAAAATTGCCCTCGATAGCGGTGAAGCGATGCCTGACTCTGGCACGGCTCTTGAGGCAAGTAAGGCGGGAATAATGATGTTTCAATGGTTCACATCCCTTAATAAAGTGGAAAAACGTACCTTCTGGGCCTGCTTCAGCGGCTGGGGGCTTGATGCCATGGACACGCAGATGTATGCCCTGTCCATCCCGACGCTCATTGCCTTATGGGGCATGACCAAAGGCCAGGCCGGCATACTGGGCACCACCGTGTTGATCATGGCCGCGCTGGGGGGGTGGGTTGCCGGCATTCTGTCCGATCGCTACGGCCGGGTCAGAATACTGCAGGTAACCATCGCCTGGTTTTCACTGTTCACCTTCCTTTCGGCCTTTACCGACTCGTTCTGGCAGTTGCTGCTGACGCGCAGCCTGCAAGGACTGGGGTTCGGCGGCGAATGGGCGGTGGGGGCGGTGTTGATAAGCGAAACCATCAACCCGCAGGTACGGGGCCGGGTGGTGGGGGCGTTGCAGGCGGGATGGGCCCTCGGCTACGGTATCACCGTGATCCTCGCCACGCTGCTGTTTGACTACTTTCCCGCGGCTATCGTGTGGCGAATCCTGTTTGCTCTGGGCATTCTTCCCGCGCTGCTGGTACTGTGGATTCGGCGCAATATCGAAGAAGCGCCGATTTACAAAAAAGAGCAGGCCGCCGAAAAAGGCCAATCCCGGAATATCTGGGAGGTATTCGCCCCCTCTTTCCGCGGAACGACCTTCAAAGCCATCCTTTTGACCTTCGGGATCTATGGCGGTAATTACGTCATGATCACCTGGCTGCCGGCCTATTTGAAGCTGGTTTTACATCTGTCCATCAACAACGTCGGCGGTTATCTGGCCATCAATATTCTCGGGTCATTCGCCGGCGCCTTCCTGAACGGCTGGATGGCCGACGCCCTTGGGCGGCGCAAAACCTTTATTATCATCGCCTGTCTGCAGGCCATCGCGGTGGGCGTGTATACCATGGCGCCCATCAATCTCACCATCACCCTGCTGCTGGGATTCGTGCTGGGGACCCTGCAATCGGGTACCGCGGCCGGCACCGGCGCGTTCATCGCCGAGCTTTTCCCCACCCGCGTCCGCGGTTCGGCCCAGGGTTTATGTGGCAACGCCGGCCGCGCGCTGGGTGCGGTCATGCCTACCCTGGTGGGGCTGCTGAGCATCAAGATGGATCTTGGGCCGGCCATGGGTATCTGCGCCTGCGCATCTTATGTGATTGTCGTGATCGCCGCCATGCTGCTGCCGGAAACCCGCGGACGCGACCTGAGCAATATCGTGATGGAGAGTGATAAACCTACTGCTATGGAACGTATTCAATGATTATCGATATCCACGGACACTATACCACCGCGCCGGAGGGACTGGAGACATGGCGCAAACGGCAAATCGCCGCCCTCACCGACCCGGCCATCACCATCGATACCGCGGATGTACGGATTTCCGACGACGAAATCATCAATACCCTCGAGAGCAACCAACTGCTCAAAATGCGTGAACGGGGTATTGATTTGACCATTTTTTCGCCTCGGGCCAGCTTTATGGCCCATCATATCGGCAATGCCGCCACCAGCGCCGCCTGGGCCTCGGTCTGTAACGAATTATGTTACCGTGTCACGCAGCTTTATCCGGCGCATTTCGCCGGCGCCGCCATGCTGCCGCAGTCCCCCGGCGCCGATACCCGCACCTGCCTTGAGGAAATGGAGCGCTGCATCAGGGATTACGGTTTCGTGGCGGTGAATCTCAGTCCGGATCCCTCCGGCGGCCATTGGACGGCGCCGCCCTTGTCCGATCGCTACTGGTATCCGATTTATGAAAAAATGGTGGAATATGACGTGCCGGCCATGATCCACGTCAGCACCAGCTGCAACCCGGCGTTTCACACCACCGGCGCGCATTATCTTAACGCCGATACCACGGCGTTCATGCAGTGCCTGACCTCGGATCTGTTCACGGATTTTCCGACGCTGCGCTTTATCATTCCCCATGGCGGCGGCGCGGTGCCCTACCACTGGGGCCGCTTTCGCGGGCTGGCGCAGGCCATGCACATCGATGATATCCACAGCAAGCTGCTGAAGAATATTTTCTTCGATACCTGCGTCTATCATCAGCCTGGCATCGATCTGCTGACCCGGGTGATCCCGGTGGAAAATGTACTGTTCGCCTCGGAAATGATCGGCGCGGTGCGGGGTATCGATCCCCTTACCGGTTTTGCCTTTGACGACACCCGGCGCTATATCGACTCGGCGGCGCTCACCGCCACTGAAAAAAAACTCATCTTCGAAAGCAATGCGCGCCGGGTCTATCCCCGGCTGGACTCATTACTGTCGGCCCAGGGCCGATAAGGAAAGACTATGCAAACCCGTGTGAATGCCTTGGGCATCGTTAAACGCACTATTGAACGTACGGATCCTGCGGTAGTCGAGCGGCTAAGTCACTTTGGCGTGGCCACCCTGCACGAGGCCATGGGGCGGACCGGGCTGATGCGATCCCATATCCGCCCCGCTTACGCCGGTGCCCGCTTATGCGGCAACGCGGTGACGGTGCTGGCCCAGCCCGGCGATAATCTGATGCTGCACGTGGCGGCGGAACAGATCCGGCAAGGGGATATTGTGGTGGTGGCCTGTACGGTGGAGAATGGAGACGGCATGTTCGGCGAGCTGCTGGCCACCTCTTACCGCGCCCATGGCGCCGGCGGACTGGTGAGCGAAGCCGGTGTCCGCGATGTGGCCGCATTGCGTGAAATGGGCTTTCCGGTATTTTCCCGCGCCATCAGCGCCAAGGGCACCGCCAGGGCGACCCTGGGATCGGTTAACGTGCCGGTTATCTGCGCCGGCGCGCTGGTAAACCCCGGAGACGTGGTAGTTGCCGACGACGACGGCGTGGTGGTGGTGCCGAGGGAAATCGCCGCCCAGACCGCCGATGCGGCGCAAAAACGCGAAGATAACGAACAGGGAAAACGGGAGCGCTTCGCCAAAGGGGAGCTAGGCCTGGATATGTATCAGATGCGGGACATGCTGCAACAGGCCGGGCTTAAATACGTCGATTAAGACCATTACCCGCGCGCATCAAAGCCGGCTAAGCCCGCTATCCCCGGGTCAGTCGGCTTAAAAGATATTCATGTCAGCCAAGGGCAGCGCCACAGTTGACTCATTTTTATGCGTCGAGATTTGTCAGTAGGCAGAGTTCGGTATGACTTAAGCCGGTGGCACGTTCCACCGTAGATTGCGCTGGGGTTATTTTGCTATTCTGCCGTCTGCCATATAAATAATCCGGTCAGCGGCAGAGAAATACCGGTCGTCATGAGAAATGACGATAAGCGTTTTTCCCCTCCGTTTGAGATCGGGCAGCAGTTCAGTGTAAAACACCTGCCGAAACACCGGATCCTGGTCCGCCGCCCATTCATCGAACACGATAACCGGGCGCTCCTCGAGATAGGCCTGCAGCAGGGCCAGCCGCTTGCGCTGGCCGGTGGAGAGGTCCGTGGTGGAAAAACGCCCGTTTTGAATCCGGACCTTGCGGGCAAGATCCAATCGTTCCAGATAACGCTGGCTCTCCTGCGCCCGAACCGGGTCCACCAGGATTTCGTCAAAAAGATAATAATCGGCGAACACGGTGGTAAACAGCTGGCGATACGCATCCCGGCCGGCCGCGGTTACCGGCTGCCCGTTATACAGGATCCGACCCCGGTCCGGGGCGTACAGCCCCAGCAGAAGCTTAATGAGGGTGGTCTTGCCGGAGCCGTTTTTACCGACGATAAACAGAATCTCGCCGGCGCGGATATCCAGGCTCACCGGTCCGAGGGAGAAACCCGTCCCGCCGTCCGGCAAGAAGGTATACCCCACCTGTTCGAGAGCAAGGCTGTTCATCGATAACACAGGCTCCCCCACCGCCGGCGGCGCCAGCGAGATATCCGGCTCGGGATTACTGAATGCCGCGGACAGCGCCGCCAGTTTTTTCATCGAGACGAAGGCCTGCCCCATGACCGGCAGGGCGCCGGCCAACTGCTCCATCGGGCCTTTGATAAACAACAGGACGATGACCGCGGCGCTGACATCGGCGGAATCAATTCCCAATTGCCGGCGCGCGGTCAGCATGATGCCGATAAAGATAAACAGCAAGGCGGTACTGGCGCCGCTCATCAGCCAGTACCGGCCCATGGCATGGCTTTTCAGCCGGGCGATGGCGTCCACGGCGCCGCCAAGCTGGATGCCGAAAACCCGCGCCCGGCGGTCCTGGTTGATGCGCAGCTCTTTTGCGCCTTCAATGATGGCGCGGTACTGCTTTTGCAAATCATCCTGGGCATCCCGCACCCCTTCATAATCCTTCATCCATCCGTGGCGCGAAAACGCGGTCAACAGCATCCCGGCGACAAGAAAGGCCACGGAGAAAACAAACAGCGTCCGGGACAGCCATAACAGATAGACCAGTCCTCCCAGCGCCATCGCCAGCGCAATGGCATAGGTCGAGAAATTAAAGGTGAAGGCGCTGACGGTATCGATGTCATTATTCAGCGTGGCCAACAGCCGGTGGGAGCGGTAACGCTCGATGGCATCCAGCGGCGCGCGCAGGATGCGCGACGAAATGTCCTTGCGCAGCGAGGCAATGATTTTCTGGCCGATCAGGCTGTTCAGGACGCCGGCGACGGAGGTGCCCGCCACGCTGACGGACAGCAGTCCGGCGAAGTCCAGCCAGAAGCCCGGCGTCAGTTCGCCCCGCTGCAGCGTCTGGTTAATGCGTCCCAACAGGCCGGTGGCGGTCAGCCCGCCCACAATGCCCAGCAGGGTCGCCGTGGCCACCACCGGCCAGAAGGGTTTAAGCAATCGTAATACTTCCGCCATCATAGTTGATGCCGGAGCGCCGGTATCGGCTTCCTTCATTTTCAGCTCCTGATAGATTCTCGGTAATGTGACGATTTCAACCAAGGCAATCTCTTAATGACGCCCCCCATGCCAAGCTGCAGCCGGGTGAGCCCGTTCCCCGTCAGCGCCGCCGCATCAATAGCCACATCAAATAGGGCGCGCCCAGCAGCGTCGCCACCAGGCCCGCCGGCAGTTCCCTGGGCATCAGCAGGGTGCGTCCCAGCCAGTCGGCCGCCACCAGCATCAGAGCCCCCAGCGGCGGCGCCAGCAGCAGTTGGTGCGTCGGCCGCCGCGCGCCCATCAGCCGGGCAAAATGCGGCGCGGTGAGGCCGATAAACGACACGGGACCGACAACCAGCGTCGCCGCCGCCGTCAGCAGGGCAATCAATCCCAACACCGCCAATCTGGCCTGGGGCGTCGCCACGCCCAGCGCGGTGGATGTCATTTCGCCAAGGGGTAAAATGGTCAGCCAGCGATGGCAGCACGGCGTCGCCAGGCACAGCAGCAGGCAGAGCAGCAGCGCATTCCGCGCCTCGGCGGGGCCGATGGAATAGGTGGAACCGGCAAGCCAGGCGATAAGCGCGGCGGCGCGATCTCCTCCCCCCGCCACCACCACCGCGACAACGGCCTGCAGCAACGCGCTGACGGCAATGCCCGCCAGCAGGATGCGCTGGGGTGAGAACCGCGTTCGTCGCGCGAAAGAGAGAATGGCCAGCAGCGCCGCCAGGGCGCCCAGGGTGGAGACCGACAGGCGCAGGATAGGCAATGCGTCCCCTTGATACAGCAACAGGGCCACCAGTCCGAGGGCCGCTCCCGCGCTGACCCCCAGCAATTCCGGACTGGCCAGCGCGTTGCCCGTCAGCCGCTGGATTAAGACCCCCGCCACGGCCAGCATCGTGCCTGAGGCCATGGCGGCCACCGCGCGCGGTACGCGCCAGAGGGACACCTGCGGCAGCGCGTGCAAGGCGGTGAAATGCCATCCGCCCGGCGTGCGGCCAAAATCAAGGGAGAGCGCCATCGCCAGCGCCAGCAATAACACCAGCGCCGCAAAGCGGCGATAAATACCCGGATCCCCAGGCCGCTGAAGAGAGGCGCCGGCATAAGGGGGTTCCACGCCGGACGCCGCCGGCTGAAAACGCGCCAGCAACAGCAGCATAAGCGGGGCGCCGAACAAGGCGGTGGCGGCGCCGGTGGGAATATCTCCCGTCATGGCTGAAAACCGCTGCACCGTCTGGTCGGTCAGCCAGAGCACCAGCGCTCCGCACAGCGGCGCGGCAATCAGGCGCTGCCTGAGCCGCCGCGCGCCCGCCAGCCGGGCAAGGGCCGGCGCGGACAGCCCGACAAAGCCGATAACGCCCACCGCGCTCACCACGCCGGCGCTGAGCGCCACCGCCAGGGTAAAGCCGGCGATCCTTATGGTTCCCGATCCCAGTCCCAGGCTGCCGGAGTGGCCGTCCCCCAGCGCCAATACCGTCAACGGCCGCAACAGCAGAAAGGCGAAGCACATTCCGGCCAGAAACTGCAGGCCCAGCACGGCGACATTGCGCCAATCCTGCTGCAGCAGCGATCCGCCGCCCCAGATAAACAGGCTGTGTAGGTAGGGCGTATACAGCAGTTGCAGGGCCATGATGACGGAGCCGCAAAACAGGGTGACCACCAGTCCCGCCACCGATACCGCCGAGGGCTCATACTGCCGTGGCCGGGATAGCGCCAGAACGATAAAAGCCGCCGCCAGGGCGCCGCCGAGGGCCGCCCATTGCGGATGATGGAGCATGACCGCCGGCGCCCACAGGGTAAACAGGGTGAGCGCCAGCTGCGCCCCTGCGCTCACCCCAAGGGTCATGGGTTCCGCCAGCGGGTTTTTCAGCACCTGCTGGAAAAGCGTGCCCGCCAATCCCAGCACCGCGCCGCACAAGACGCTGATAGCCAGCCGCGGCAGCCAGCCGTCAAAAACCATGATATGTCTGATATCCTGCCCCGGCGTTGAAAGAAAGGTCTGCCACCAGCGCGAAACAGGTAGAATCAACGACAGGTTTTCCAGGCTGAGAACCGCGCCGGCGGCGAAGGCCAAAACTATCAGCAACAGCGGCCACGGCCTGGATATCCGGAGGGTACCGGCACGGAAAACGCCGCTCATTTCGCGGTTTCTCCCACGGCGCCCGGGCTGTTATCATTCCCCTGCGCTTTTAGCGCCGCCGCCAACTCACGGGCGAAACGGCCGGCGGAAGGCAGCATGCCGAATCCCCAAAACGGCGCCAGCCCATAAACCCGACGCTGTTTTACCGCCGGCAGCGCCTGCCAAAGCCGGTTGCCTTGCAAACCCGCCGCCACCGGCGCCGGCAACGGGGTGAAATAGACAATGGCCGCTTCCTGCCGCGCCGCCAAGGCCTCCAGTCCGGCGACGCCGATGCCCCAATAGTCCGTCGGGCCGCGCCAGGCGTTCTTGACGCCCAGCGCATCCATGACGTCCTGAAAAAGGCTGCGCTCGCCGTAAATGCCGATATGCAGAGCATCGAAAAATCGAATCAGATAAATGGGCTCCGACGCCAGGCGCCGTCGAGACGAATCCAGCTCGGCGCCGGCGCGGGCAAGGGTTTGGCGGGTCTGGGCAATCAGTTCGCCGGCCGCCGCTTCCCGCCGGCATAACCGTCCCAGTTCAAGGGTAATCCGCTGCGCATGGGACAATGGCGCGCCCTGGTCGGTATAAACCGCAAAGGCGCGCACCGGGCAGATGCGCTCCAGCATGGCCCGCTGCGCCTCCTGGCTTGAATTGATCAGGATGAAGTCCGGCGCGAGCTGTTGCAGCCACTCGAGGGAGGGCGCGAGGCGCAGCCCCACATCCGCTACTCCTGCGGGTATGGCGGGGATTACCACGTTATCGCGGTAGCCATCGATCTCAGCCACGCCCACCGGCGTTATGCCCAGCGCCAGCACCGTTTCCGCCAGGCCCCAGTCCAATACCGCCAGCCGGGGCGCCGGCGACGTGACGTCGCCCGCCGCCTGCATCCCGCTCCAGGCCCGCCGTGGAATGGCCGGCAGCGTCAGCAGCCACAGGGCCAGCGTCTTGATGAATCCGCGCCGCAGCATGGTCTCAGCCCGCCGACGGCTGAAGGCGGCGCGCGCCGCCGCGGGGGAGCATCGTCCTTACCACCGGTAGCGGGCCGTGGCCAGCACTTCCGCGCCGTCGCCGTAGGTACAGGTATTGGCGCTATAGCAGGAGGCGACGTAATGGCGGTCGAACAGATTCATGGCGTTCAGCGATAACAGCCAGTGTTGTCCCGTGTCATAGTGCACGCCTGCGTCGAACAGGGTCACCGAGGGCACGCGGATGGTGTTCGAGGTGTCATAGCTCGCGCTGAGGTAGCGCACCCCGGCGCTGGTG
This sequence comes from Sodalis sp. RH15, assembly GCF_047324255.1. NCBI lineage: Bacteria > Pseudomonadati > Pseudomonadota > Gammaproteobacteria > Enterobacterales > Bruguierivoracaceae > Sodalis > Sodalis sp. RH15. Next base: position 2,948,947 of record NZ_CP178738.1, on the reverse strand, counting down.
CCGAAGCCCTGCAGAATACCGTTATGGAAGCTGTAATCCAGCCAGGTGGATACCGTATTGCGCGGCATGCCCCATATTCGTTTCCCGGCCAGCGGCGTGCTATCGCCGTCGAGGGTGGTGGCAGAATCGTTGGAGTCGACCGTCACGGCATGAAGATAGGTGTAAGACGCTATCAGCTGCAGGTTGTCGGTGAGTCTGGCATGTTCCTCCAGCTCCAGTCCTTTGGATCTCACCTTGCCGGCCTGGGTGGAAAAACCCGTATGTTCGGCGTCGGCGGTCAAGACATTTTCCTCGGTAAGATCAAAAAGCGAAGCCGTGGTAAAACTCTCGGAGCCCGCCGGCTGGTATTTGACCCCCACTTCATACTGATTGGCGGTGGTGGGTTTCGCCATACCGCCGCCATAAAGCTCGCCCACCTGAGGAGTAAAGGACTTGGCGAAACTGGCATAAGGCGCAATACCGTTGTCAAACAGGTAAACCAGCCCGGTGCGCCAGGTGAAGGCACGGGAAGACTGCGCGGTGGAGGAAGCGGTGACGGGATTGACATCGTCGGCGTCCGCCCAATCTTCACGCACGCCCAACAGGTAGCGCCAGTTGCCGAAGCTCATCTGATCCTGGCTATAGGCCCCGAGCTGTTTTTGCCGGATAAAATCGTCCGATGACGTGGCCGGGGCGGCGATATCGCCATAATCCGGCGAGAATACATTCAGCGTCGGCGCGGCCCCCAGCCCTACGGTTTCCCGGTATAAAATGCGCTGGAAATCCACGCCGGTAAGCAGGGTATGAGATACCGGCCCGGTATCGAAATCCGCCAATACCTGATTGTCGATGGTGAAAACCTTGGCATGCTCATCATTGAAAAACGCATAGCGATTCACCGTATCGTTGGATCCCGCCGCAAAGCCGTTGCTGAATACGTTATCCAAATCATCTTTGACATAGCTGTAGTGGGTATTCTGCCGCAGGGTGAAAACATTATTCAGGCGGTGTTCAAATTCGTAGCCTACCGAATATTGCGTTCTGGAGTGATTATCGAAGCCCGGCGCGCCCATATTGGTATGGGGTGATATCTTGCCGTCGGCGGCGTTGAACAGACTGCCCGCCGCCGGGACGAAATTATAATAGCCGACGTCGGGATCGCGCTGGTATTTGGCCAGTATCGTCAGAGACGTATCGTCATTGGGCCGCCAGGTCACGGCGGGGGCGATATACAGCCGTTTCTGCCGGGTATCCTTCACCTGGGTATCGCTGTCCAGTCCCGTGCCGGTAAGCCGATAAAGCAGCCTGCCGTCATCGGTGAGTTTTCCCCCCAGATCAAAACCGGCCTGGTAGCGATTGTGGCTGCCGATGGTGGTAAAAACCTCATGTACCGGCGTCGCGGTGGGACGCTTGCTCACCAGATTCGCCACGCCGCCGGGATTCACCTGTCCGTAAAGAACGGAAGCCGGTCCGTGCAGGATTTCGATACGTTCCAGCCCGTAGGGATCAAAATTGGCAATGGCATAGCCGAAACTGGTGTCGCTGGGCATTCTCGAACCGTCGAGGAATTGTTCCAGATAAAAGCCCCGGCTAAACAGGTAAGGCGCGCCGGCGGTGGAATCCCCGCGGATTTCGGATCGCACCCCCGCGGTATAACGCAGCGCCTGGGCGACGGTCTGGGCGTTTTGCGCCGTCATCTGTTCCTTGTTCACCACCGAGACGGATTGCGGGATTTCAAGGAGGGGAGTATCGGTCTTGGTGGCGCCCGTCGCCGATTTCGCCACCGGTATTGACGTACCGTCAGGTTTACCGGTCACGACCATCACGCTGGCTGTATTGCCCTCGCCGCCGGTCTGCTCGGCGCCGAATGCCGGTGCGCCGGCCAGCGCCAGGGCCAGTGCGCTTAATTTAAATCCTACCGTCCATTGCCGCCGGGGCCGGAACCCCCCGGATTGCCTTGATGTTAACTTACTCATGCCTTCAACCCTGCCTGATTCCTGCCTGTTTAAGAAAAGAATGCTCACTGGCGTACAGACTCTGCGGCCCGTTGTCACAGCCTAGACTTGAAGGCGAATGATAATGATTTTTCTTCTTATTGAAAGGTGAAGGTTGTCCGTTGTAAGGTGTGTTCCGGCGCCACCCTTTTTTCAGGACGAAAGTTGTCCTAAAACCTGCGCCGCCGGACAAAAATTTCAGGCATTATTCAGCGGATTATTCCAGGAGCGCTCTTGAAGGGGCTTTCCGGCGCCGGGGCGGCGGTGTGAAACAACCCCGCCGCCGGCCGGTACCAAAGAGGATGTGATGAATCAGCAGCACAATACCGTTAAGGATAAATATCCCCGATCATGAAGAACAACGCGAGCCTTGCAGAGGCGGGGTTACCCGCTGTTCGCCCGTCCGTCCCCGCGGCCTCCGCCGGGGAGTGCGTTTCGTTTATATCCTATCGCTACGCGCATTTGCAATCCGAAGTATGGCATTCCCATAAAACGGCCCAGCTCACCTACGCCAGCCGGGGCTCGATCAAAATTCACACCGCCACCGGCATATGGACGCTGCCGCCCTATCGGGGGCTGTGGATCCCCTCGGAATTGCCGCACCAGATCCATGCGCTGGGCGATGCCGTAACCCACAATCTCTATTTACCGGAAAATCCCGGCCACAAGCAGGTGGAGGATTATTGCGTCATTCTCATCTCGAAGATGGTGCACTATCTCATTGAGGCGCTGACGCCCCCCGACGAACCGGAGGAAATCAATTATCAGCGCCACCGGCTGATGCTGCCGCTGCTGTTTCATGAACTCAGCGCCGCCGCGCCGGCCACGGCGGGTTTCCTCCCCTTTCCCCGCGAACGCCGTTTGTGCGCCGTTACCCGGATATTAACGGCGGACCTGGGTAACGAGGATACGCTGGACCAGCTAAGCGCCGGGGTCGGCGCCACGCCGCGCACGCTGTCCCGGCTGTTTCGCCATGATACCGGCCTGACGTTTTCCCAATGGAGGCAACAGCTCAAAATCATGGAGTCCATCAGTTTGATGGCGCAGGGCCGCACCATCGAGGAGATAGCCCAGCGGCTGGGCTATTTCAACGGCAGCGCCTTTATCGCCATGTTCAGGCGAACCCTGGGGGAAACGCCGCAAAGGTATTTCAACACCTTTGAGGAATAACCGGCATCGCCATGATGCCGGTTATTCTCCTTAACACGCCAGCGGCTGATTATCGCTCCGGGTTATTTCAGGTTTGCCGGCGCCGGGCGCGCCGGCGGTGCTGCGCCATACAGAAACAGATTCACCGCGCAGCGGGTCATCTCATGGATTCTGGCAAGGCTGACCGGCTGGGACTGACGCTGATAGATGCGGACTTCGGTCTCGGCGGTCAACAGCGCCAGAAACTGCAATGCCCGGATGTAGGGATCGCCCACCCGCAGCTCCTCACGATCCATGGCGCCGGCCAGCAATGCCGATAATTTTTCAATGCTTGCCCTGGGACCGGACTCATAAAACAGCGTCCCGATATCGGAATGCCCGGCCTCTCCCACTACCATGCGATAAACGGATAACGCACTGTTGTCGTTTACCAATACCTTCAACATCCGCTTTCCGAAACGCATCAGTTTGTCTTCCAGCGTTTCCGTCTTATCGTTGTAAGCCGTCAGCTCTTCCGCCGCCTCGGTCAGGTGCTGAGTGGCATAGGCATGGATAACGGCGGTGAACAGCTCCTCTTTGGACGAAAAATAGCTGTACAGGGTGGCTTTGGAGCCGCCCAGGCGTTTGGACAATTCATTCATCGACGCGCGTTCATAGCCCATTTCCTGAAAGAGCCGGGCGGCAGCCTCAACAATGGCCTCGCGGCGGGCCTGCGTTCGAACCTTCATGGTTTCTCCTGCGACATAAATAAACCCAAGTGTACATTTTCTTGACAAACAAATCATATCAATGCAAAACTAAACCGTACAGTTTGGTTCATTAATAAAAAATAGCCATCATTGTCTTCTTTCATAATAGGGCCGTTCAAATGCAAACAACCTTCAGGAAATCTCGACCCGCGCTTCTTATTCTGTGCATCGCCTTGGCGGCGTGTTCATCAACGCCCCCCGCCCGCTATCAAAATCTTGACTCATCTTCCCGGTTAAGACCCAACACCGATGAGGCATCGGATCGCATTCCCTACCGTTACGCGGAGCCGGTGGACTGGAAAAAATACACCAGCATCATTATTGAACCCGTTGCCCTCTATCAGGGTCCGGACAACCAGTTTGGCGATATGGACCCGTCAGACCGGCAAGCGCTGGTCCACTACATGCAAAATCAGTTCAGTGAAAAACTGCGGGCCCGTTTCAGGGAAGTCACCATCCCCTCTTTGGATACCCTGCGGGTAAAACTGACGCTCACCGGCGCCAAGACCACCACGCCGGTGATCGGTACCTTTACCAAGTTCGATTTGGCCGGCGGCCCCTATAACATCGTTCAGTCCATTCGCGGCAAGGAGGGGTTGATGAACGGCTCAGTGAACTACGCCGTGGAAATTTCGGATGCTTCAACTCGCCGCCTGCTTAACGCCTATGTCGCCAAACAGTATCCCAATGCCCTCAACGTCGGCGCCAGCGTCGGTTCGCTGAGCGCCGCCAAGGTGGGCATTGACAAGGGCGCGGATGAACTGGCGGACATGCTCAAATAAAACCGGATGTTAACCCGGTGCCACCCTGTTCCGGTCGGCCTGCATTCATCCGCTTTTCTCCTTGAGCCAGATTCTTTTCGTTTTGGCGGAATCGATGGTGGGCGCATCGCCAAACAGCCGTTTGAATTCCCGGCTGAACTGGGAATTGCTGCTGTAACCAACGATGCTGGCGGCCCGGGAGGCGGTCATATTATCATGCAGCATCATCAGGCGCGCTTTATGCAGGCGGATCTCCTTAAGATATTGCAGCGGCGTGGAATGGGTAATGGCCTTGAAATGGGAATGAAAAGCCGACACGCTCATTCCGCTCTCTTTAGCCAGGTCGGCCATATCGAAATTATTCGCGTAATGGGCGTGCATCTGGCTTAATACCTTGGCTATCTGGCCATGCCTTCCTTTATTCAGGGCCAAAAATTTGAGATTATCGCCGCTTTTTTCCATTAGAATGTTATACAGAAACTCCCGCAGGATATTTTGCGACAGTATTCTGGCCGGTTCATTATGCTCAAGGCTTTCCACCAATCTTACCAGTATGCCTGACTGATGCATGGTTAGGGATTGGGTTGAAATGAATTCGATATCCTCGCCGCTTAAGGAAGGATTATCCATCTGTAATAATATTTCCGTAATGAGCGTAGGGGTCACCTTGATAAGGATGCCAATCAGCGGCTCGTCCGGCGAGCCTATCGTCTCGCATTCAAACGGCATTGGAATGGTCAGGGTAAGATATTCATTTTTGTCATAAATAAAAAGCCGTTCACCCATGGTGTCGATCTTTTTTCCCTGCAAAATGATAACAATGGATGGCTCATACATTACCGCGCTGCGCGGAATATGCTTTGAGGAGCGTATAAAATTAATTTCGGGCATTCGGGTGGTGAATACGCCGTCCCCGGAAATCAGCCGATTAATAATGCCTATCATTTTTTTATTTCGTTTATCAATGACGCTCATTAATTCCGACATGTCTGCACTCACTTTCAGATTAAATGAATATACCCGTCATCCGGTTATACCGAGCTAACACATCATTATTTTCATTCATATTTCCTTAATATAATTTTCCCTTTTGATAAGTCATTATAGTTTATACGAAGCGCATTTCACACCCGCGGCGCGGACAGGCCGTGGGCCCGGCGTGGGGCGAGGCCTGCCGCGCCGGGGAAGCAAAAAAAACAAAAATCAGGCAAGACAATTGCAATAACAGGCAACCCGGCCGGTGAAAACTGCATATACACTTAGGATCTCAGCACGGCGTTACTTGTCACCATCCGTTGTTTCCCTTCGTTTTAAGCATTGCGGCAATCATTCAACTTTATCCTGACTGGAAGACCATCATGGCTAAAAACATCCCGTTGCATCTCAATGTAAATGATAGAGATTTTGACGTCACGCTGGATCCCCGCGTGACGCTGCTTGACGTACTGAGAGAGCATCTGGCGCTGACGGGCACCAAGAAAGGCTGCGATCAGGGGCAATGCGGAGCCTGTACGGTGCATCTTGACGGGGAGCGGGTATTAAGCTGCCTTACCCTGGCGGCGCAGGCGCATAACCGGCAAGTCACTACCATCGAAGGCGTGGCCAAGAGCGACGGCACGCTGCATCCGGTCCAGGCCAGCTTTTTAAAACACGATGCCTTCCAGTGCGGATACTGCACCCCCGGACAAATCATGTCGGCCATTGCCTGCATCAAAGAGGGCCACACCGGTTCCGATGGGGAAATCCGCGAATACATGAGCGGCAATATTTGCCGCTGCGGGGCATATCCCCATATCGTCGATGCCGTTAAAGAGGCGGCAGAGGACATCAAGGGGGAGTCGGTATGAATGAATTCAATTATCATCGGGCGCTGAATATTGATGATGCCATCGCACAGGCGGGCGGCGTCAACAGCCGATTCATCGCCGGCGGCACCACGCAGCTCGATCTGATGAAGTGCGGCGTGGAAACCCCGGAAAATCTCATTGATATCAAACATCTTTCCGGCCTGAATGACATTACCTTCAGCGCCGATACCCTACGCATCGGCGCACTGGCGCATATGAGCGAGGTGGCGGCCGATGCCCGCTGCCGAAGCCAGGCGCCGGTGATTTATGAGAGCCTGTGGCAGGCGGCCTCACCACAGATACGCAACATGGCTACCATCGGCGGCAATTTGCGCCAACGCACCCGCTGCGTCTATTTCCGTGACCCCGGCGCCTTCAGCGCCTGTAATAAACGCCGCCCCGGATCCGGCTGTTCGGCGCTGCACGGCATCAACCGCAATTATGCCGTCCTGGGGGTGAGCGAGAGCTGTGTCGCGCTCTACCCCGGCGATCTTGCCGTGGCGCTGACGGCGTTTGACGCACGGGTGATTTTGCGCAATGCCGCGGGGCAGGAACGGCGCATTCCCATCGACAGTTTTTATCTGCTGCCGGGCAATACGCCGGATAAAGAGCACGATATGGCCGCCGACGAGATGATTATCGCCGTTGAAGTGCCCATCGTGCCGGCGCTGCGGCGCTCCCATTATCTGAAAGTGCGCGATCGCACCTCCTACGAATTTGCCGCCGCCAGCGCGGCGGTGGGTCTGGATCTGGACGGAACGGTGATTCGCGATATCCATATCGCCATGGGAGGCGTCGCCACCAAACCCTGGCGCGCGCACGCCGTGGAGGCGGCATTACGGGGCAAACCTTTCAATGAAGATGAAATAAGACGGGCGGCGGCGCTGATTACCGCCGATGCCCGGCCGCTGGAACATAACCGTTTTAAAATCGTCCTGGCCCCGCGCGTCATTACCCGCGCCCTGTTAACCGCAGGCCAGCCCAGCCCGGGAGAAAAGTCATGAGCCAACAACCCACAAACCCCATGCGCCGTCATCTGCTGAAGGCCACCGCGGTAATATCCGCCGCCGGCGGCATCGGCCTGCGGCTTGGCAGCGCACAGGGGGCGGAGCAGGCTTCGGCAACCGACAGCGCAGCCGAACAAAAGTACCAAGGCGTTGGCGTTGCCCGTTCCCGGGGCGACGGCCGGCTTAAGATATGCGGCGAGGCCACCTATGCCGTTGAGCACCAGCCCGAGGACGTCGTGTACGGGGTGGTGATTCAGTCCACTATCGCCAGCGGGCGTATTACCCGCATGAATGCGGATAATGCGCGGCGGTCCACGGGTGTGCTGGCGGTTTACACCCACCAAAGCGGATTGAAAATCAACAAGCCGACGCCCATTGCCAAAGGCGGCGCGGCCCAATCCACCTACACGCCCATTCAGGATGATATCATCATCCACAACGGACAAAATATCGGCATCGTGGTGGCGCAGACCTTTGAGCAGGCCACCTATGCGGCGTCGCTGGTGGAAATCGACTATGAGGAGACCCCGGCCATTGTGTTTGCCGACGATGCCCGCGCCGCGCCGAAGAATCTCGACCCGCTGAATATCGATGTGGGCAATGCCCGGCAGGCCATGGACAGCGCGGCGGTACGCATCCGCGGCACCTATACCACTCCCCGTGAATACAATATGCCCATGGAGCCCCATGCCTGCGTGGTACAGTGGCAGGGAGAGCGCCTCACCGTATGGGAGCCCAGCCAGTGGGTGGCCGGGGCGAAAACCGAAATCGCCCAGTGGATGGGTATGGACAAGGCCGATGTCCATATCGTTTCGCCCTATGTGGGGGGCGGTTTCGGCTCCAAACCGGTGCCCTATACCCACGTTGCCCTCGCCTGCGCGGCGGCCCGCGAGCTTAAGCGACCCATCAAGGTCTCCCTCACCCGACCGCAGGTATTTACCGGTCTGGGCGGACGGCCGGCCACGTCGCAAAACCTGGAGATGGGCGCGACCCGGGACGGTAAAATCCTGTCTGTCATCCACGACAGCTTCAATGAAACCTCGCTGCACGATGTGCACATCGAGGCCTGCAACAGGGTCACCGCGCTGATGTACGCCATACCCAATGTCCATTCCCGCCACCGGGTCGTGCCACTGAATACCGTGACGCCAGGCTGGATGCGCGCGCCGGGGGAGAATCCCAGCGCCTTCGGCCTGGAGACGGCGATGGACGAAATGGCCTATGCCCTGGGTATCGATCCGCTGGAACTGCGGTTGCGCAACTGGCCCGATCACGACTTCAAGTCGAATCTTCCCTGGAGCACCCATCATCTGCGCGACGCCTGGCTAGCGGGAGCAAAAGCCTTCGGCTGGGAAAAACGCACCCCTGCCCCGCGATCCATGCGTGACGGACATGAGCTTATCGGCTGGGGGATGGCGTCCGGCACCTATCCGGTGAACCGTATACCGGCGGAGGCGAAGCTTATCCTGCGCCAGGACGGGCAGCTGATTGTGCAAAGCGCCGGCGCGGATATCGGTACCGGCACCTATACCATACTGGCCCAGGCGGCGGCGGAGGTGCTGCAGATGCCGTCCGAGACCATCATCGTACAGCTTGGGGATACGCAGCTACCCCTGGCGGGAGTGGCGGGCGGCTCACAGCTGGCGGGCAATCTGATGGGCGCGGTAAGCAAAGCCGCCAATATGATGCGTGAACGGTTAATTACCCTGGCGGTGGAGCAGCCGGCCTCGCCGCTGCATCAAATGGACAAAAACCACCTGACGGTGGCGGACGGCGAGGTCCGTCCGGCCATGCGACCAGGACGGGGGATTGCCCTGGGGGAATTACTGCGGTCGGCCCATATGGACAGCCTGGAGGTGATGGCGGATACCTTTAAAGAGGGAACGTCGGCGCAAGAGCGCGAGGCTATCGTCAGCTCGCTGGGACAATCGACGCATTCCGTCGTCCCCGGCGTCTCCGCCCACAGCTGGAGCGCGCAGTTTGTGGAGGTGCGGGTGGATGAGGATTTCGGCACCGTCCGGGTCAAACGCATGGTGGCGGCGATGGACAGCGGCCGGCTCTACAACCCGAAGCTGGCGCGCAGCCAGTGGATCGGCGGCATGGTAATGGGATTGGGGCAGGCCCTGCTTGAGGAAGGCGTTATCGATCCGCGCCATGGCCGGGTCATCAATAACAACCTGGCGGATTACCTGGTGGCGATTAACGCCGACGTGCCGGACATCATTACCATTGACGTGGGAGAGCCCGATTACCGGGCCACGGCGCTGGGGGGCAAGGCGGTGGGCGAATTGGGTATCGTCGGCGTGGCGGCGGCCATTGGCAATGCCGTCTATCATGCCACCGGCAAACGGGTCCGGGATTTGCCCATCACCATGGATAAACTGATTTAACGGCAGGCCGATGCCACCGGGGCCCGGATGCCCCCGTTAATGCCGGTTTTTGTGGCGTACGATATCCGCCATGACCGCCAGCGCGATTTCAGCCGGCGTTTTGCTGCCAAGATCCATGCCCACCGGCGCATGGATACGCGCCAATTGAGCGGTGCTAAGACCGCCGATAGTTTCCAGGCGCTGCAAACGCTGCCGGCTGTTGCGCACGGAACCCATCACCCCCAGGTAAAAAGAGTCGGTATTCACCGCCTCCATCATGGTTAAATCGTCAACGCGGGGATCGTGGGTCAGCGCCACGACGGCGGTATTGCCGTGACACCCCGCTTGTTCAAGATACCGGGCCGGGAACGTCTCTTTGACGATAACGTCCTTATGCAGCTGCGGGGCAAAATTTTGCAGGGCGTCGGGCCGGTTGTCACAGACGATGGTCTCGAAGCCCAGGGCAATGGAAAATTCGGCGCAGTACTGGGCTACCGTGGATAAACCGGCAATAATCAGCCGGGGAGCGGCGGCAATGGTCAAACTGACCCGATTCCCCTCATGGCCGGCCAGGGTGGCGCCGCTGTAGGCGCACGCCTCCAGATAACGGCAGGCGTGGGGCAAAATGACCTCTTTGCGCAGGGAGAGATAGCCTGAGAGCGCCTGTCCCAGGCGGGAAAGATAACCGGCGCTCCCCGGCCCGGCCGGCAGCATCTCGATAAGAATATCCAGTTTGCCGCCGCAGGGCAGCGTCCGATTGGGGGGGAGGCCACCGTCGCCGTAACGCACGATTTGGCTGCCTTGCCTGAATTCCCCGGCCCGGATACGGCTGATAAAATCCTCTTCCACACAGCCGCCGGACAGCGAACCGCAGTACAAACCGGCGGCATTGATCACCATCATCGCCCCCGGCGCCCGCGGCGATGAACCGTAGGTGGAGAGTACGGTGCACAGCCAAACCGGCTCCCCGGCCACCCAGTCCAGGGATTGGGCGATAACCTGTTGGTCCAGATTCTGCATTAGTCATTATTCCGGATAGGTGGCAACGGCAAATCGATGTCTTGAATCACTCCCCGGTCCATCACGGGGATTTTATAAGGCGGATAGCGCATCAGCACAGATGAAGCGCCTTCGGCATAACGCAACCGCAGCAGGTCCGCTTTCGCCTGTCGGGCAAACCCCACCGGATGTCCCGGCAGCCGCTGGTAAAAAGGCCGGGCGGAAACATGCTGTTCCAGCGCATCCGCCACCAGCCGGTATATTCCCACCGGCACGAAGGGCATATCGGCCAACTGGATGAGCCAGCCGTCCCAGCCGGCGTTATGCCTGACGCCTTCCGCGATGGTCTCGCCGAGGCAGCGGGTATCCCGGCAGATATAGGGGACGCCTGAAAAGCGGCAATGGGCCTGGATGGACCCAGAGGAAGAGCGGGTCACGACATGCACCGGCAACCCTGAATCACAGGCATTTTTCAGCGTCTGCTGAAAGACGGAAATGCCGTCGCTTACCGGCTGATCGAGTTTAAGGCCCTGCCCGCCGGCGGCGAGATATCGGCTTCCCAAGCCCGCGGCGGCAATGAGGATTCCCGGCGATGTCACGTTATTGCCTCCCAAGCGCACCCATGCCGCTGATACCCCGCGAAACCCTCTATTCCGCTATTGGCAGGGCAAGTTATTAAGGTATAGGAGGAAGCCGCGGATTATGGAATGCATCTTATTGCGGGATGTTTGCCTGATTTTATCAACCTCAGGCTGATGAATGCCCGGCCCCGGGGTACCGCGCCGGACACGGTCTGTTAGCCTAAATTCCCCTGAGCACCACAATACCCGGCGTTCTTTTGACGTAGGCCAGGAAAGGCGAATCCACCACTTTTCTGTTGGCCGCGCGCGAAGAGGCGTTGCGCAGCATAGGACCGCCCTCGGTCATGACAAAAATTCCGGTATGGGTGACGTCCATGCCGGCTTTAGGCGTATAGATGCCGATAAAATCCCCGTTTTTCAGGCGACGGATGACGGCGGCATTTACTGCCCTGGCCGGTATATAGGCAATATCCCGCGTCGTCACGTCAAGGGACGGGAAATATTTGCCCCCGCCGGCGGCTTGATTGAGATGTTTGGTGACGGTCACCGCATCGGGACTGACCTCGCGGGTGACATCCGTGGCGTTCAGGGGCGGCAAATGGGCCCAATCGGTGAAAAACTGTTTCCGGTGCCCGTAGCTGACGTCGCCGTCGACATAGCGGGTCTGTCGCAGATGCTCGCTAAACTGCGCCGCGTCGGAGGATTTGCTGAGGGCATAGACATAATCGAGATAGGTAAAACAATCCACGCCGTTAAAATTGATGACCAGCCGCTCCGGCACGGTATCCGACCCGATAAGCGTGCCGGCGGTATAGGGCGTGCCCAGGAACTCGGCGGAAATGGCCTTGATCGCCTCCCCTTCATCCATTGCGGCGGCGTTTGTCCCTTGACGGGCCATAAGCCGTTCAATCCGATACCGGGTAGTGCTGTCGGCATTGACCCCATTGTCCGCTTCCCGCTGATGCCCCGCGCATCCCGCCAGCGCCAGCGCTACCGCCAGCGGTAAAAAGATTTTCTTGCTCATGTTGCCGCTATCCTCCGATGGGGGCATAGCATACGCTTGTCAGGCAGCGGCGCGACGGATAAGTGTGTTGCAGTTTATGAGAAAGCATCAGGGGAGATAATTTGTCTAAAGTGTGATTTTCATTGTACTACAATGTTAAATTGAGGCGCCGCCATAAATCATCCGCTGGTTTATCCGTGCGCCAGGAAAACGGCGCGGAAATGGCAATGGCGGCCCGTAGCCAATAAGACAGAGGTTATCATGGCATTTAACATAAGAGACCGCTTAATAATCAAACAAGAAATAGAACGGACTCATCTCCCTGAAAATACCCTTGCCTTGTGGAGCCTTGGCCAGTCAGGCATGGTCATTAAAAATCATCATGGCGATGTGATAGTCATTGATCCCTATCTCAGCAGCGCCATTGAAAAAAACCATCCCGGCACGGAATTTATTCGACAGTTCCCCCCGGTGCTTGAGCCGGAAGATATCCAGGAGGCGGACGCCCTATTGGTCACGCATTTCCATGACGATCACATGGACATGGAAACCTTATGCCGGGCGGCAAATAATCGGCCTGGCCTACCGATTTATATCCCTTCCGTCGACGCGGGGGATGTGGCAGCAAAATACGCCTCTTTACGGCAGGCTATTTCCCCGGCGGTCACCCATGAAACGCTGCATATCGGCGATTTCTCCATAACGCCTCTTGCCTCCGCCCACAGCGAATATGAAAAAAACGCTCAAGGCCACCATCGTTTCATCGGCTATTTTATCGAAACCGACGGCCTCTCGTTTTATCACAGCGGCGATACCTTGGTGACCGCCGAGCTGGAAGAAGAGCTGATTCAGCTTAAACCGGACGTGATGGCCTTGCCGATAAACGGCGGTGATTATTCAAGGCTCAAACGAGGCATCGTACCCAATATGACTTCTCGAGAGGCGGCGGATTTATATAACAGTGTCGGCAGCGACTATTTATTGCCGATACATTACGATATGTTTCCCATTAATACGGATAATCCCGCTCATTTTGTCGATTATATGCTGCAACGCTATCCCGGCAGTAAATTCCATCTCACCATGCCCGGAGAACGGGTTATTTATATGAAAGGCTGCTAGGTGAATCGGGTTTTAACGCCGTCTATCCGATATATTACGCCATGATAGCTGGCCTTTCGGCCGGCCAATCATGACCGGCACTGCGTGTCTAAATGCGGCCCGGAGGTAACCGGGCTTATTGCCGCTTGTCAGCGGCTTTGGCGTGCGATGATTCGGCTGTAAGCATAGACCGCCACCCCGCCCAATATCGCCATGGCGCCGATGATGCTGAATCCCGGCAGATATGAGCCGGTGCTTTTAAACAGATAGGCCACGACGAAACCTGCTACCGTGCCGCCGCCCCCCGCGCCGATACCGTTCACCACGCCGGCCGCCGGTCCCACCGCCGCCGGCTTGACGCTGGAGGTGATGATAGACCAGATGTTGGTGGTATAGCTGCTGGTAAAATAGCCGATGGCCAAGGTGATTAACGCCATTTTCATCACCGGATTAGCGATGATCGGCAGCAGCACCAGCAACACCCCGGCCACCACCAGGCCCGATGCCGCTATGAGGCCCCGCTTCTGGCTGCGATCGCTGATATAGGACATCGGGATAGCCAATATAATCGCCAGCATATAAGGCAAAGAACTGGCGAATCCCTGCCATAATCCGGTGAATCCCAGCGACGTCACCAGCATGGGGATAAACAGCGTAATACCCCAAAAAAGCATGCCGTTGGCAAAATAGCTAAATACCAGCAACAGGAAAGGATAACCGCCCAAAGCATCAAAGGTGAGCTTTTCCGCGGGCCGCACTTCCTCCGTGGCGGTATTGCCGGCGCCGTCCGGAGACGTTTTAAGAAAAATCAAAAATAAAGGCACCACGATAAAAATACCCAGGCCGCCGGTGATATAAAATAGCCATTGCCAGCCCAAGAGATCGTAAATGGGCGTGAGGACCAGAAAGCCGATGGCCAGTGCCAGAAATTGGCCATAGAATTGAATGAGATTGGTGCCTCGGGTAATTTCATCTTTGGTAAACCAGGCCCGGGCAAAACGAAACTGCTGCGGCCAATAAATACCTTCAGCTATGCCCAAAATAATCCGGTAGATAATCAGCAGGGTCGGCGTGGTGACCCAGGCGGTGAATACCTGGGCCAGAGACCAGATTAATACCATGCTGATAATCGTTGTTTTGGGATTGAGCTTATAGGTAAGGAATCCGCCGAAAAAATTGGATAGGGCATAACCGATAAGAAAGCCGGTCAATGCCAGGCTTTTGGTGCCCGCGCCGGAAAAGCCCAGATCCCGCTCCATGCCCGGCAGTCCGATGGAGAGATTCGATCGATCAAGATAGGCTATAAATAAACCTATCATCAGCGTCACGCCGATACGGTACCATTTTGAATTACTCATGTCATATTCCATTCTTTGTAGGGTTTGTAGCGCAGTAGGGTAAGCGGCATCAGCCTTATTTCATTTCTAAATGCCTGATGAGATCCGTATCGATATCAATTCCCAGCCCGGGTTTATCCGGCACCGGGAACGACGGGCCAATCACCAAATCGGATAATTGTTCACGAATGATATTCGGCGCCCGATCGAGCTCAAGCAGCGGACGTTCCCTCACCAGGGAAGGTACCGCCACCGGGATGGCGGAAATCAGGTGCAGCGTCGCCGCCAGAGAAATCGCCGACCCCCAGAGATGGGGAAAACAGTCGACGCCGAAGGCCGTCGCCATCATGGCGATATTCAGCGCCTCCCCCAGACCGCCGCAGGCAGCGACATCCGGTTGGACAATATCCACGCAGCCCTGCTGCAAAAAGGGCCGGAAGCCAAAGCGGGTAAATTCCGACTCGCCGCCGGCAATGCGCATGTCCAGCGCGGTCCTGACTTCCCGATAGCCCTGGAAATCGTCCGGCAGCACCGGCTCTTCGAACCATGAAATATCGTATTCTTCAATCATTTTGCCGAATCGGATGGCCTCACGGACGGTGTAGGCGCGGTTGGCGTCCACCGCCAGACCAGCGCCGGGGCCGATAAGGCTGCGCACTTTGGCGACTCTCGCCGCATCCTGTTGTAGGGTCATGCCCCCTACCTTCATTTTGAACGCCTCAAAGCCCTGGGCCACAGAGGCCTCGGCGTCTTTTTCCAACGTGTCGCGATCGCCGGCGGCATAATAAAAAGAAGATGCGTAGGCCTTGATGGGGACCGCGGTATTCCCCCCCAGCAATCTCGCGATAGGCTGCCCCATTACCTTGCCGAAGATATCCCATAAGGCGATATCGATGCCGGATATGGCGGAAATCGCAATGCCTTTGCGGCCGAATTCCCGGGTGTGATTATATAAATCTTCCCAAATAGAGGCCCGCAGCAACGGATCCTGACCGATTACCAGCGGCGCGTACAGCTCATGGATCAATGCGGCATTGGCCTTCGCCGGACCGAAACACTCCCCCCAGCCGATCACACCGTCGTCGGTGATGATTTCCACCAGGCAACTGCCGCGCGTATCCCATAGCCATTGAGACATGCCGAACTGGGTTTCCAATTTCTGCACGATAACGTGCGTTTTAATCTCTTTGATACGCATATAGATTTCTCCTGCATTGCGGGTAATCGATTACCAAAACATAGAAAAAAAAGGGATTAAATCAACGTCGAATTTCGCATTATCAATTTAACGGGAAGCTCGAGGGATTCCCCTTGGGAATGCTCCGCGTCTTGCCCTAAACCGGCCAGCAGCCGCTTCGCCGCGGTGGCGCCGATTTCATAGGTCGGCTGCGCGATGACCGTCAGGCTGGGATTAGCCACCGAAGCCCATTCGGTATCATCGAAACCTATAAAGAGAAAATCCCGCGGAATGTCATAATCCAGGGATTTTGCGGCCTTCAGTACCGCCAGGGACAGCATGCCGTTGGCGGCAATAATGCCCATTCTTGCCGGGGACCGGTTTTGGCGAATAAGGTTGCCAAGCATCTCGGTAACGGGGTCAACGGCGATCTTATCGATAATATGAATCCCGCTGGCTATACCCCGCATCTCTTCCTGCGATGCCAGGGCGCGAAAAGCCTCCACGCGTTCAATTCTGGGACTGACATGGTCAATCCGCGGGCTCAGCAGCGCCAGGGAAGAACAGCCCCGCGCCAATAAATGCCCGACGGCCAGGGAAACCCCTTGGACATTATTCACCGCAACGGAATTTATCGTTCCTGTGCTTATCTTTCGTCCCACCAGAACAACCGGCATTTCGTGCGCGAGACCGGCAATCAGTTCATCATTGCCGCCGCTGGTATTGATGACGAATCCATCAACCCGTTTCGCCATCATCATTTCTATAAATTCCTTTTCTTTCGCGGACGACTCCTTGGAATTACAGACAAAAATGGTATAGCCAAACTCGGCGCAGGTTTCTTCAATCCCCTGCAAAATCGCAATGGAATACGGATTGAGGATATCCGACAGGATGACCGCGATAGTATTGCTTTTGGTGCTTCTCAGGCTGCGCGCCACATCGTTCGGCATATAGCCCATTGATTTAATGGTCTTTTCAATTCTCAGCCGGGTATCGGCGCCCATCTTATGGAATTTGCCGTTCATATAACGGGATATGGTGGCGGTAGAGACCCCCGCCGCCAGGGCCACGTCGCGTATTGCCGTAGGTTTTTTCATGATGATGAGCTTTGGTAATCGATTACCCTAATGCTATCTTGCCTTCCAACGGTAAATCTGTGATCTACTGCTCATAATTGATGTACAGATCATCGAGTTCAAAAGGGGCGCTGAAGATGACTGTCATAGTGATTTTTAAGCTAATCATTGGTAATCTTCTTTAACCCGTGACGCCGATCACTCTCCGCTGTTTTCCCATGTACAAGGCAAATTTATGTCCAGGCAAAAAGACATTCTGCCGTCCCGTGATGCCCGCAGCGCTCCGCAGGCCAGGGACAGCGTACGGGATTTGCGCTTCTCCTCCATTCGCGAGGTGGCCAATGCCGGTATCGGCAGAAGCGATATTCTGCCGTTCTGGTTCGGCGAGCCGGACCGCCCGACGCCGGACTTTATCTGCGCCGCCGCACAGGCGTCCCTGGCGGCGGGAGATACCTTCTATACCCCGAATCTGGGTGAGCCGGCGCTGCGGGATGCGCTGTCGCGCTACCTTTCCGCCTGGCACCGGCCGGTGGCCGACAGCCGAATAGCCGTCACCTCTTCCGGCGTTTCAGCGCTGATGCTGGCGGCACAGTCGCTGTATAATCCCGGTGATCGGGTAGTGGTGGTGACGCCGGTATGGCCGAACCTGGTGGAGATCCCGAAAATTCTCGGCGCGCGGGTGGAAGAAGTGCCGCTGGCGCTATGCCATGACGCGGACGGCATCTCCCGCTGGCGCCTTGATACCGATATCCTGCTGACGGCCCTGACGCCGGACTGTCGAGCGCTGGTGATCAACTCGCCGAATAATCCCAGCGGCTGGGTGATGCCCGCCTCCCAGCAAAAAATCGTGCTTGCGCACTGCCGGAAATACGGCATTTGGATAGTGTCCGACGAGGTATACGGCCGCATTCTGTTTAACGGTTTGCCGGACCGGTGCGCGCCCTCTTTTCTGGACATCGCCGATGCCGAAGACCGGCTGGTGGTCATTAACAGCTTCTCCAAAAGCTGGATGATGACCGGCTGGCGGCTGGGATGGATAGTGGCCCCGGACGCGCTGATTCATGAACTGGGGAAATTGATTGAATATAACAGCAGTTGCGCACCGGGATTTATTCAGAAGGCGGGGGTAGCGGCGGTCAACCAGGGGGAAAGCGCACTGCGTGATACAGTGGCGCGCTTCCAGGCGTCACGGGATTTTCTGTATGGTAAACTGCGGGAACTGCCGGGGATCGAAACGCCCCTGCCGGAAGGCGCCATGTACCTGTTTTTCCGGGTGGAAGGACTCAAGGACAGCCTCGCGCTGTGTAAGGCGCTGGTGGCCGAGGCCGGTTTGGGGCTGGCGCCGGGCAGCGCTTTCGGTCCCGCCGGCGAAGGCTGTATCCGCTGGTGCTTTGCCAGCTCGCTGGATAGGCTCGAGCTGGGAGTGGAGCGTTTCCGGACCTTTTTGGCCGCCGGCGGCCGGAGCCATAACCGGGCCGTTACCGGCTAAACCAGCGCGTCTTTGCCTGCGCCGCACACCAGGGCGCAGGCCTTGGCGCCGGCGGCGAGACGAACCCTGCCTGAACGCAGCGCCGCCGCCGCAGCAGCGCCGCTGAGATCCGCCGCCAGGCCGAACTCAAACCATAACCAGCGCGCAGCCGCCAGCATCTCCTCATCGGAGACCAGCACTACCTCATCTACCGCTTGGCGGACCTGTTCAAACACCCGCGCATCGGTACGGCCGCAGGCCATGGTGGCCACTTTTGTGGTCACCGCCGGTAAGCTGACGACATCACCCGCCTGCAGGCTGGCATAGAGGGTGGGCGAACCCTCCGGTTCAATACCGATAATACGCACCGAGGGTTTCAGGCTTTTCAACGCCGCCGAGATGCCG
The DNA here is from genome assembly GCF_047324255.1 of Sodalis sp. RH15. Taxonomy (NCBI): domain Bacteria; kingdom Pseudomonadati; phylum Pseudomonadota; class Gammaproteobacteria; order Enterobacterales; family Bruguierivoracaceae; genus Sodalis; species Sodalis sp. RH15. The sequence continues at coordinate 2,929,942 of NZ_CP178738.1, read as the reverse complement.
GATATCAACCCGCCGCCGCCTATCGCCACCAAAATCACATCCAACTCCGGCAGCTGTTCCAGAATTTCAAGGCCCAGGGTACCCTGACCGGCAATCACCGCCGGATCGGCGAAAGGATGAAAATAGGCGCACTGATGCTCCTTGGCGTAGGCCAGCGCATTGACATTGGCCTCGTCCCAGACGTTGCCCACGACATGCACAATCGCGCCCCAGGCCGCCAGTTTGTCCAGCTTTTCCCGGCTGGTGGTGGCGGGAACGAAGATATTGGCCGGCACCTTCGCCATCGCCGCCGCCCGCGCCACCGCCAATCCATGATTGCCCCCCGACGCGGTCACGATTCCATGGGTTAACTGCGATTCCGGCGTGACCAACAGCCGGTTGGTGGCGCCGCGCACCTTGAATGATCCCGTTGGCTGCAGGCATTCCAATTTAAGCCAAAGCTCGGCTTCGGTGATATTTTCAAACAGGGCCTCGGCTTTAATCAGCGGCGTGCGGCGAATGAAAGGCGCAATGCGTTCCGCCGCGGCTTGGATATCAGAAAGTGCAAACATTTAACCACCGATGAAAAGTTGAGTAATCGATTACGTTAAATTATTAACACGTATGCTGAACGTATTTCAAGGTTTTTGCCATTTTATTTTAACCTGGGCCGGGCTTGACGAATGAAGATATTGTTTTTATAACTGAGACGCCCAAAAACCCTTTTTTCAGGTAAACGAAATATATGGACACCATTTATTTTTACGATCCGCGGCGGGGAGAATTTTGCTTTCTCAGCAACCTGCACCCTCGCCCGCTGGTGTTTGCCGGCACGGAATATGACACACCGGAACATGCTTTCCAGGTCGAAAAAGCCCTGTTCCCTCGGATCAAAAACTGGCTAAAACAGGCGCCGACGCCTGAGCTGGCGGCGGTGGCCGGCGATGCCCTGACCGAAGAAGAAACGGTGCCGGACTGGGCAAACATTTGTGTCGAGGTGATGTCCTCCATCGTTAGGGCTAAATTCGACGGCGCGGAGGATTTAAAGCAGTGTTTATTAGCCACAGGGGATCGTAAATTAGCGGAGTGTTCCCCCATTGACGGCGAGGTAGCCCGCTTTTGGGGAGAATATCAGGGCCAGGGAGAAAACCGGCTGGGCAAAATTTTAATGGCGCTGCGTGCGGCTTATCGCAGCGAAAAATAAGCCGCACCGGCGAAGGTTATTTTAAAAAAGCGACGCTTCGTCCACTCTTTTGATTCAATCCATGCTTTATTGAATTAAGCCTTTTTCAACTCAGCTTATAGGCGGATACGGCATTTTCACGATAAAACCGCCGCCGTTCCTGGTCTGAACATCCGGTCAAAATCTCATCCATCACCGCCACCCAGCGGGGATAGTCGGCGCCAAGATTAAGCACCGGCCAATCGCTGGCGAACAGTATCCGCGAAAAACCGAATTGTTCGACAACGTGCTCGATATAGGGCCGGATTTGCGCCAGGGTCCAGTTCCTGCGATCGGCTTCGGTGGTGACGCCGGTAATTTTGCACACCACGTTGGGCAATTCGGCGATGGCCGCTATTTGTTTATCCCAGGGCGTATAGAGCCCGGCGGCGATATCCGGTTTGGCGATATGATCGAGCACGAACCTGACGTTCGGGCAGCGGCGCACCAGTTCGGTGGCGCTGGCCAACTGGTGATGGCGGATGCAGATATCAAAGCTGAAATCGAACTTCGCCAGCCGCTGTACCCCTTCGATAAAATTGGGCCGCAGGCAGTAGTCCGGTTCCTCATGATACTGGAGCAGCCGGCGGATGCCGCGCACCGCGCCGATTTCAGCCAGCCGCTCAAGCTCCTCTTCCACCGCGGCCCCTTTTTCCAGCGCGGCGCAAGCGACAATGGCGGCGATGCGGGGATCCTCCCCCCTCAGTTGCTCCACGAACCGGACTTCATCCAGCTTTTGATGCTGGGCGACATCCACCTCGATGAAAATCATTTTTTCCACCTCGACGCCGCCGCAGGCCAGGGAATAATCATCCGGCATGTACCGTCCCTGAATCTGCGGCACATCGTTCAGCCAAGGATAGTCCAACTGCCGCTGGTCGTAAAAATGCACGTGGGCGTCTATCAAGGGGAAACCAGGCATTACTTTTTCTCCTGCGGTGAGGTATCGGGATGAACAGGCCGGGACGCAACGCTATTGCGCAGTAATAATTCCGTATTAAGCACAATCCGTTCAGGGGAAGGCGGAATATCGGCGGACAAGGTTTTCAATAAACGCTCCGCCGCTATTCGGCCTAATTGGTAAATGGGCTGCCTGATGGCGGTAATCGCCGGTTTGAAAATCGAATACCATTCCATATCATCGAAACCCACCAGGGAAAAATCATCGGGAATGATAAATCCCTGTTCAACCAGCTCGGTGATGGTGCCCATGGTCATCAGATTATTGGTAATAAAAAACGCGCTGATATCCCGGTTATTTTGCAATAGGGATTTCACCGCCCGGCGCCCGCCCTCATAGGTGGAATCACTGGAAAAAATCAGATGCTCCGGCACGGTAAGACCCTGGGCGCTGAACGCGTCGTAATAACCCGCCAGCCGTTCCTGGTCAAACGAGGCCTGCAGGGAGCCCGTGACGATAGCGATATTTTCATGCCCCTGCCGGATAAGATAATCGATGGCGTTTTGCGCCCCTTGCCGGTTATCCACCACAATGGTATCCACCGCCGTGTCTTTAATCTCGCTGTCAACCAGGATAACTTTCAGACCATGTGCCATGGCGCTTAAAATATGATCGTTGGTACTGGCTGAACTGGACATGATCACGGCGTCCACCTGTTTTTCCATCATCAGCCTGAGCAGCCTCGTCTCTTCCTCTACCTTGTTGTCGGTATTGGCCAGCAATATGCTAAATCCCTCCGGCCGCAGAATGTCTTCCACTCCACGGGCCAGTCCGGCAAAAAAGGGGTTGGCGATATCCGCCAAAATCAGGCCGACGGAATAGGTTTTTTCCTTGCGCAAACTGGCGGCCACTGAATTGACGACATAACCCAGTTGTCTGGCGGTCTGCAGCACATGTAGCGCGGTGGCCTCCGAGGTACCGGCTTTCAAGCCGGCCAACACCCGTGAGACCGTCGCCGATGAAACGCCCGCTTCGAAAGCGACATCCTGCATTGTTGGTTTCTTCCGCCCTTTCACACCATCCCCCTTTTCCTCGATCCCTACTGCATCGCACAAGCGATGCGAAAAGTAAATAGCCGGGCATTTTCAAATAATTCTTGACACTTTTATTACCCGCCCCTAATTATAACGTAATCGATTAACGTAATCGATTACTCAACACCCTAAACAGGGATTTTTTTACTCACTGCTGACTTTCTGAGTAGGAACTTGAATATGACGTTTTCACAATCAGGGTCGTTACCGACGCAGTCCGGTACTGCGGGAGCCTCACCTCCGCCAACGCTTCTTCATCACGAGGCGGCGCTGCAGGCCATCGATATTGTGAAGAATTTCGGTTCTCTCAATGTCTTGCGTGGAGTATCGGTTTCGCTGTTCCGCGGTGAAATTACCGCCATCGTCGGGGATAACGGGGCGGGGAAATCCACTTTTATGAAAGTGCTATGCGGGGAGCATATTCCTGACGGCGGCCAGCTCTGCGTTAACGGCAAGGAAGTACGGCTGCGTTCGACCCAGGACGCCCAACGATATGGTATCGAAACGGTCTATCAGGATTTGGCCCTCGCCCCTGATTTATCGGTGGCGGAGAACGTCTATCTGGGCCGCGAGCTGCCGGCAGCCGGCTGGCGCGGCACGCTCGGCATGCTGGACCGGGCCGCCATGCAGGCCAGTACCGCGGAAACCCTGCGCGAGCTGGGGGTGACGTTGAAAACCTACCGTACCACCACCAAAAGTCTTTCCGGCGGCCAGCGTCAAGGGGTGGCCATTGCCAGGGCCATCAAGTGGGCGCGTCACGCCATCATGCTTGATGAACCCACGGCGGCGCTGGGCACACTGCAGCGGGAAATGGTTTATCGGGCCATTCGTGCGGCGGCCAAGCGCAATCTGGCAGTGCTGTTGATTTCCCATGACTTGCCGCAGGTGCTGGAAATCGCCGATCGCATTATCGTCATGCGCCAAGGCAGGGCCATTGCGAATCTGCTCCCCTGCGACGTCACCGTGCGCGATGTGGTGGATGTCATGCTTGGCGCAAAAGAGGTAACACAATGAGCGCACCGTCCCATGAAGAAAATCTGTCCCCATTGGCCAGTACCGACCGTTCCACCTGGTTCTCCAGATTATGTGAACATACCGCGTTCTGGATGCTGTTGATATTGCTGGGCCTGGTATTTGTCTTTTCGCTGATTTCCCCCAATCATGCTTTTTTCAGCGTCAGCAATTTTTTTACCATTGCCCTCAATGCCTCCCAGTTGGTGCTGCTTGCCGCCGGTATGACCTTCTTGCTGGGTTCCCGGGAATTTGACCTGTCGGTGGGAGCCAACGTGGTGCTGTCTTCGATCCTGGCGGCCAAAACCATTACCGGACTTGCCGGTAGCCCCGATCAAGTCGCCATGGGGGATTATCCCAATTTGACGGTGGCCATTATCGCCGGCGTGGCCGTTGCGCTGCTGACCGGAACCCTGTTCGGGCTGATTAACGGTCTGGTGGTGACGCGGCTGAAAATCAGCTCGTTTCTGGTGACGCTCGCCACCACCACCGTGGGTCTGGGTATCGCCCTGGTTATCACGCACGGCGCCAATGTTCCCGACATCCCGCGCCTATTGCAGATTTCATTTGCCACCAACAAGATTTTCGGCGTGATTCCCCTGCCGGTGGCGGTGTCGCTGATTATCGTTTGCCTGCTCTGGTACATATTATCCAAAACCCGGTTCGGCACCCATACGCTGGCGCTGGGTTCTTCCCCTAACGCTGCCAGGCGCGCGGGGATAGATATCAATTCCCATTCTCTGTATCTCTTTAGCCTGATGGGATTGTTATGCGGCGTTGCCGCCGTACTGGATATCTCCCGCTTCGCCACCACCAATATCGGCGGCCATCAAACCGATAATCTGCAGGCGGTGGCGGCGGCGGTCATCGGCGGCACCAGCCTGTTCGGCGGCATCGCCTCAATGTCAGGCACCGTTATCGGTACCCTGATACCGGTAGTACTCAGTACCGGACTGGTCATTATGGGACTGGATTCCTTTTACCAACTCATCGTTGTTGGACTGATTGTGATTGTGGCCGTGTATATCGATCAGCGTAACCGTCAACGCAGCGTTTAAACCCCCTCTCAACATGTAAAGGAAAGTGCCATGAATTTACGCCTGGGAATATGTATTGCCGCCTTATTGGCTTCAGGGTCCGCGCTGGCGGAAAAACCGGTGAATATTGCCTTCCTGCCCGGTCAGGTGGGGATACCTTTTTATTCAACCATGCAGTGCGGCGCGCAAAAGGCCGCCAAGGAATTTAACGTGGCGCTGAGCTGGAACGGCCCGCCGGATTGGGATATTGCGCTGCAACAGCCCTTTATCGATGCGGCGTTACAGCTGCACCCGGCGGCGGTTGTCCTGGCCCCCACCGACGGCAACGCCCTGATTACCCAGGTTGCGGAGCTGGAAAAGCAAGGCACGCCGGTCATTACGGTGGATGCGCCGCTGAATAAGCCGGTGGAGACCCAAAGCATCCAGTCCAATCACTATCTGGGCGGGGTCGCCGCGGCCAAGGCCATGGCGGAAGTGGCGGGCGTCAGCGGAACATTTTTGGCGGTGGGGATGCGTCCCGGATTACCGGATATCGATGCGCGGGTGAAGGGTTTTACCGATACCTTCAAGAAAGAGTATCCGCAGGCAAAACTCCTGCCGGTTATCTATCCCGAAACCAGTTCCACCAAAGCGGCGCAGCAAGTGGCGGCGGCTCTGCAGGCCAATCCCGATCTCAAAGGGGTCTATGTGACCCATTCCGCCGCCGCCACCGGCGCCTCCTCGGCTATTATGGAAGCGGGTAAACGCGGTACGGTTAAACTCATTTCCTTTGATGGGGATCCGCAGGAGATCCGTGATTTGAAAGACGGCATTTACGATGCGCTGATTATTCAACAGCCCTACCAGATGGGATATCAGTCCGTGAAATTAGCCGCGGAACTTGCCCGTAAGCAAATCAATAAAGCGCAGGTGCCCCATGATAACCTGCTGCCTTTTGTGATTGCCACGCAGAAAAACATCAATGATCCGGCGGTGCGTCAATATTTTTACCAGACCAGTTGCAAGTCTTGATGCCTCACGTCAGTTACAGCGAGTTTGTTAAACCAGCCGCAGGTTTTAATCGATGAATTTATCAATATCGAGCGATTAAAATGGGCAGCGTAAATTTGTTATTAAGGTGGATTCTTAATGGAAAGTGATTTAGCAGATCGCGTAGCCATTATTGTGGGAGCGGCCAAGGGAATTGGCCTGGCGATGGCCCGTGTTTTTTCCCGCGAGGGCTGTTGTGTTGTGTTGGGGGATATCGACATCGAGCGCGGCCGGCAGTTGGCCCGTGAACTGGGCGAAGACAAAGCGGTATTCCAGTATGCCGACGTCGCCAGCAAAAACGATATGGACCAGTTGGCGGCCTTGGCGGTCCGCCGCTTTGGCAAGGTGGATATTCTGCTGCAAAACGCCGGCATTTATCCCTCCTGTCTGCTGGAAGAGCTATCCCTCGAGCAGTGGCAGCATGTCTTGACGGTAAACCTGACCGGGACCTTCCTGGCCATGCAGGCCTGCCTGCCGGTTATGCGGGCGCAGGGAGGCGGCCGCATGATTTTCACCTCGTCCATCACCGGGCCGCGGGTGGCCAATCCGGGCGTGGGGGCCTATGGGGCGAGCAAGGCGGGCATCAATGGCCTGATTCGCTCCGCCGCGCTGGAATTCGCCCCCTACGGCATTACGGTGAACGGTATCGAACCGGGCAATATCATCACCGAAGGGTTAACCGCGGGCCGTAGCCAAAGTTTTATCAGCAATATGGAAGAATCCATTCCCCTGGGACGTTTAGGCAGTCCGGAAGACGTGGCCGCCGCCGCGGTCTTCCTGGCTTCTTCCGGGGCGTCTTATATCACAGGCACCACGATTGTGGTTGACGGAGGACAGATCCTGCCGGAAAGCAAAGATTTTAATGACCGGACGCAATTTTTCACGGAAAAACCCTAACGCGAATCCTCGGCAAAAGCCGAAGACAAGAGTTATCCTATTACTATCGGTTTTGCCGTTTGGCATGCTTTAGGGAAATGCCGGAAACGACGTTCCTGTGGAAAATCATTGCCGGCCAGACATCGTGATGCCGAAGCGACGGGATGTAGCCGAGGGGTTAAGGCAGTGGATCTTGATTCCACGAACGGGGGTTCGAATCCTTCCATCCCGTCCATTTTTCCAACGTAAAAGGCCCCCCGTATCTCAAACGGAGGGCCTTTTTTCGCATTAACGGTTCTCGGGCGTCGCCGCGGCAGCGGTTATTTGGCGTCCGGCAGGGCGTAGGCGATAATATAATCCCCCAGCTTGGTGCCGAAGGAGCCATGGCCGCCGGCTGAAATCACCACATATTGCTTACCGTTTGCCTCATAGGTCATGGGCGTCGCCTGGCCGCCCGCCGGCAGGCGTTGCTGCCACAGCATATCCCCATTGGCGACATTGTAGGCGCGCAGATAATTATCGGCGGTGGCCGCGATAAAGGCCACGTTGCCGGCGGTGGAAATCGGTCCCCCCAGCATCGGCATACCCATCTTGAACGGCAGCGGCAGCGGCGAGCTGTCCCGTACCGTACCGATGCGTTTTTTCCACACAACCTCGTTGGTCTTCAGGTCAAGAGCCGCCATATAACCCCAGGCCGGCTGCTTGCAGGGTAATCCCAGGGGCGACAGGAACGGGTTCAGCGTCACGCCGTAAGGAATACCGTATTGCGGCTGCACGCCGGTTTCGGTGCCGCTGCCCTTGGCATTGGCGTCGGGTTCAATGGGATTGCCCGGCCCGCGCGGGATAAGCTTGGAGACAAACGGCAGCGCCATGGGATTCATCACCGCCACCTGCCGGTCGGTATCAACCGAAATACCACCCCATTCGAACATGCCCAGATTGCCCGGGAAGACCAGCGTGCCCTGCTCGGAGGGCGGCGTAAACGGTCCCTCGTAACGCAGACGGTGGAATATCACGCGGCACACCAGCTGATCGTACATGGTGGCGCCCCACATATCCTTGTCGGTCATGTTCTGTTTGGGCCGGAAAGTCAGATCTGAGTACGGCTGGGTGGCTGCGACGTGATCGCCTTTAGCCGCCCCTTGCGGTACCGCCGTTTCCGGCGCGGGAACCACCAGTTGGCCGTTGCGGCGATCGAGGACGAAAATATTGCCGGTTTTCGCCGGCACATAAATCACCGGGACTTTGTTGCCGTTCTCATCGTTAATGTCCGCCAGGGTCGGCTGCGCCGGCACGTCCATGTCCCACAAATCGTGGTGGACCGTCTGATAGAACCAGGCCAGTTTGCCGGTGGTGGCGTTCAGCGCCAGCATGCCGCTGGCGTACCGTTCCATATCCGGGGTGCGGTTACCGCCCCAGATGTCGGGGGTTTCCACGCCGATGGGCAAATAGACCAAATCCAGCTGCGCGTCATAGGCGGCCGGAGCCCAGGAGTTGGGAGAATTCGCCGTATACAGCTGCGGCCCTTCCGGCAGCAGATTGGGGTCCTTGCTGCCGGGGTCGAATGCCCACAGCAGCTTGCCGCTGTCCACGTCAAAACCGCGGATGACGCCGGAGGGCTCGCGGGTGGAGTAGTTATCCGTGACCGCGCCGGCCACCACGATGACTTTATCAGTCACCACGGGCGGCGAGGTAGGTTCATAGGCGCCGGCCTTGGCGTTCGGCATATTATTTTGCAGGTTCAATTTGCCGTTATCGCCGAAACCGGGGCAAAGCGCGCCGGTCTGTGCATCCAGGGCATACAGATTGCCGTCGTTCACCGGCAGCAGGATACGCCGGGAACACAGGGCCGGAGCCGCGGCCTGGGCGTTAGACTGCGCCGCTGCCGGGGTTTCATGATAAGACACGCCGCGGCAGGTCACATGCTGGAAGGAAGGATCGCTTTTGAGTTTGGGATCGAAAGTCCATTTTTCCTTGCCGGTGGCCGCGTCCAGTGCGAACAGCTTCTGGTGCGACGTACACAGATAGAGCGTATCGCGGATCTTGATCGGCGTAACCTCGCTGGTGAACTCCAGCGGATCGCTGGTGGTTTTCAAATCACCGGTGCGGAATGTCCAGGCTTCCTTTAGCTGGCCGACGTTTTTGTCATTGATTTGCGTCAGCGGGGAGTAGCGCGTCCCTTCCTGGGTACGGCCGTACGCCGGCCAGTCGCCGTCAGGAATAGCCGAAGCCGCTTTCGCGACGGCGGCGGTCTGATCGGCGCTCAGGGTACCGTTGATCTCCTGGGGATCGTTGAAAACCGAATACACCAGCACCACCACGGTAACCAGCAGCGAGGCCAGCAGGGCGACCCGCGCCCCGCCGCTTCCCACCATCAGCGCATGATATATAAAGGGTAGCGTTAACCATAGGCCGAAGAAAAACACCACATCCAGACGCGGCGTCAGCGCCCAGAAATCAGAACCGACTTCCCACAGGCCCCAAATGGTGGTGCCGAGCAGGAAAACCGCATAGAGCAGCAGCGCCGAAGTCCGGCGCCGGTACAAAAGCCAGGCGGTGAGCAGCATCACCAGGCCGGCGATAATATAATACCCAGAGCCGTGCAGTGTGAGCAGCCAAATGCCGCCAATCAACAGATACAGGCCGCTGAGCGCGGCAAACAATACCGTTATGATAATCAGCAGCCGTGAACCCCATCCCTTCTCTTCCATAATAGTAACCTTACTAAGATTTAACTTCATCGATGTTAAGCGTAAGACAAATTGCCAAAAAAACTCATTTGATAGCTAATTATTCCTTTGGGCACTGCCGATTGGCCCCGGCCGCCGTGAATAACAGGGCGGTTTTCAGACTTTTTCCTGGTCCGCCGGGTCCTGCGTTACTCAAAACGGTAGGCCAGATTCAGTCCGCCGCCCCAGTTGCGGCCGGGCGACGGTTCAAAATAGCGGCCGTTGCCTTCATTGACGATGACCGAGCCCACATAACGCCGGTCGAACAGGTTATCCACCCGGCTGAACAGGTCTAGCGACCACCGGTCCCAGATAAAACGATAACCGGTATCCAGACTGGTTACGGTATAGGCCGGCGCCTGCGCGGTATTGGCATCGTTGGCCTGGATATCGCTCATATAGCGAATCTCGGCGCCGGCATGCCAGCCCTGTTCCGGTAGCCACTGCAGCGAGGCGTAGCCCATGTTGCGGGCGATCCCCGGCAGGCGGTTGCCGGCGGGAACCACCTCATCCGCGCTGCACTGGCCCGAACCGCAGGTGTCGTTACGGTAGGTGGCATCCAGCAGGGTCCAGGCCATTTTAAGCTGCCAGTTGAGCGCGAACTGCTGATCCAGCGACAGCTCGACGCCGCGACGGCGGGTTTTTCCGGCGTTGGTATAGCTGGTACGCCCGCCGAGGCTCTGTGCCACCACCAGTTCATTGTCGGTGTTGGTCTGAAACAGGGCGGCGGTCACCAGCCCGTTGCCGATGCGTTTTTTAGTGCCCAGTTCGAAGGTGTCGCTGGTGGTGGGCTTCAGGCCGGTATTGAGTCCCGGCAGGCTGTCGGGCCGATAGGAGAGTTCGTCGATAGAAGGCGTTTCAAAGCCGCGGCCGGCGGAGAAGTAAAGATTCCAACCGGGACTGAGGGCATAATTCAGCGAGCCCATGGGCAAAAGCTTGTGATAACGGGCGCTGCCGCTGTCATTGCCGTTGCCCGCGGTGATGTAGTAATCATGGGAATCAAAATTCACCGTGCTGTAGCGCAGCCCGGCATCCAGCGTCCAGCGCGGGGCGAGTTTCCAGGTGGTCTGCAGATAGGGGTCCAGGTTCCACATGCGGTTTTTCTCGTTCCGCCGCTGGTCGCCCTTCTCGCCGTAATCCGGGGCGCCGTCCTGTTCAATAAAATTTTCAAAGCCCTGGCGCCGTTCGGTCATGGTTTCATAATCCAGTCCGCCGGTGAAGGTCACCGGTACCGGCCCCATGCTGCCTTCATGTTTCCAGCGGGTATCGATGCCCTGGTATTTCCGTTCAAGCACGATCACGCCGCCGGACTGGGTGGGACTGAGCTGCGTCGCCATGGGGATGGATTGATACTGGGTGGTATGCCGCTCACCGTGATAAGCCATTACCGAGAGTTCATCATTATCGCTCATCTGGCGCTGATAACGCAGGCCGGCCTGGGTCTGATCGATGGATTTGCGGGTATCGTACTGCTCCCCCCGCGGCGACTGCCGGGGATTGTCATGCCACTCGTCCTCCGTCAGCCCGCCCGGATCGTTGGCATCCACGGACAGGCTATTGAACATCAGCGTCAGCGTGCTGGCGTCATCCAAACGGACCCCGAGCTTGGCGTTACCCAGGTTTTTCTGCGCTCCGCTGTGGTCGCGGTAACCCTGGGTGGTAAAACGCGAGGCGGATACCGAGTAATTCACGTCACCGGCACGGGTGCCGTCGCCGGTGGCGCCGCTGGCCTTGACGCTATTGCGCCAGGTGCCGTAACTGCCGTAATAGGTGCCGGCCTCAAGGGTATCGGGCTGCGACCCGGTCTGGCTCTCCACGTTTACCACGCCGCCGGAGGCATTGCCGTACAACGCCGAATAGGGCCCGCGCAGCACCTCGATTTTATCCACCGAATTGAGATCAATATTCGACGTCTGGCCCTGCCCGTCAGGCATGGTGGCCGGGATGCCGTCAACATAGATGCGCACGCCGCTCACGCCGTACGTGGATCGGCTGCCGAAACCGCGCACCGACAGCTGGAGATCCTGCGCGTAATTTTGCCGGTTTTGAATTTGCAGGCCCGGCACGCTGCCCAAGCCTTCCGACAGGTTCACCCTTGGCCGGTCGCCGCGCAGGTCCTCGCCGTTCACCACGCTGACCGACGCTGGTGTGTAGAGTTCCGACAGTCCGCCGGGCCGCTGGATAACCATGATGGTAGTGGATTGCGATGCTTTGGCGCCGGGCCCGGCGGCAAGCGGGGCGGATTGCGCTATACAGAGGGTTACGGGCTGTAACAGAAACATCGGGGTTAATAAAAAAGCCGTCTTTGTCTTCAATGGAGTCATTCAATGATGAGAGTTAAAACTTCATTTACGCTTCTCAATGTCGCCAGGACCGAGGAAAGCCACCCAGACGCCGTGTCTCTACGGCGTTGAAAACGCATCAATACGGCTAAAGTATAGAAAGAGTTTTGCAACTTGCTGTGTTTTAAGCACAATAATACGGTTGACTTCGATTGTTTTCAGGGATCCGTCCAATTAACGGTTAGCTTAAAAATTATTACCATCATTAAAAATTCCACAGGTTTTATAACATTACCGTCTTATTGGCAAAACCGGCAATTTAATAGCGGCCGCCGAATTTTTCCACAATAAAAATAATTTCATTTCTCCCTCTCATAGCGCTTGAAATAATTTTTCAAAGGCACATGATATGCCCAGAGGAAAGTTCCAATGTCGGAACGACCTTACTATGCAAGGTATATAGAATGTCCAAGAATGACAAAAATGCTAAATCAGGTTCTGCTAAGGGTAACGATCAGCAGAAGAATCAAAAACCGGCCGCTAACGAAAAAGCAGCAGCAGAAGCAACTCAAGCCTCTGATAAAAGAAAGAAATAATTGAATAGTGGGGCTAAGGCCGCAAGGCCGTAGCCCTGTTCAGCTGGTGATGGGGCTTATGCTTTAAAAGGCAGGGTCTTTTTTTTTGCCCTTTATTTATAAATAATAAAATAAGAGGATTTAGGATATATCCTAAATAACCGGCTGCTCGCTGCATACTTTACCTATTAAGCTGTAATTTCAAGCTTCTCTGTGAATTTTAATTTAAACGGAGAGTCGCTGCATTAACAATAATATCCTTCCAGCATATATCCTTTAATATCACTTTCAGCTTTTCCCCCGGCGCGTCCTTGTAAAACTGCTCTACATCACCCTGTCCTAAGCGATAAAAAAACCAGGGCAATCCGCCCCGGTTTTTCCGCTAAGGCGATCAGTTCGACGCCAGCATATTGCCCTGGCGCGCCTGGTTTACCGCCTCGCCCAGTTGCCATACCGCCATGGCATAATGGGTGCTGTGGTTATAACGGGTAATGGCATAGAAATTCGGCAGTCCGTACCAATATTGGTAGCGGTTGCCCAGATCAAGGCGCAGCAGGCTGGCTTCCTGATAGCCCTGCAGCGAACCCTGCGGACTCAGCCCCGCCGCCGCAAGGGTGGAGACAGAGTAGCGGGTATCGTAACCCTGACCATATCCCGGGGCCTGGCCAATGGCCGGTATCGCTACCGCGCCGCCGCGCGCCCAGCCATGGGCCTGGAAGTAATTGGCCACGCTGCCGATGGCATCCACCGGATCCCACAGGTTGACATGTCCGTCGCCGTTGAAATCCACTGCATAACTCTTAAAGGAGGACGGCATAAACTGACCATAGCCCATGGCGCCGGCATAGGAGCCGCGCAGCGAGAGCGGGTCATCCCCTTCGCTGCGCGCCATCAGGAGGAAAGTTTCAAGTTCACCGGCAAAATAATCGGCGCGCCGCGGATAGGCGAAAGCCAGCGTGGCCAGGGCATCGATGGTGCGTGTTTTGCCCATCACCCTGCCCCAGCGGGTTTCCACCCCGATAATGCCGACAATGATCTCCGGCGGTACGCCGTAAATCTGGTAGGCCCGCTGCAGGGCATCTTCATACTGATTCCAGAAAGCCACGCCGTTTTGCACATTGTCGGGAGTAATGAACTTACCGCGATAACGGAGCCAGGCGCCATTGGGAACCGTTGACGGCGGCCCTGACGGCGCCTGTTGATCCATCAGCCGAAGCACCCAGTCCAATCGTTTGGTCTGAGCCAAAACGTCATGGAGCTGTTGCCTTTCGAAGCCGTGTTCGGCCACCATTTTATCCACAAAGCGGTCCACCGCCGGGTCGGCTGCGAAATCGCCGTTTGCAAGCAGGCCGCTGTGATCGGGCTGGAGCAGAAAACCGCCCGGCGAAACGGCGCCCAACGGCGCTTCGGCGGGGGGCACCGGTTTACTGCTACAGGCGGAGAGTAAAGCGAACAAAGGCACTAATGCAGCCAGGTAACGCATCGGGTATCCATAGACCAGGCAAGTTGAAGTGGCTGTTATGGTAAGCCATTGTCATGGACTAAAAAACCGAAATATATTATTGAGCCCCTGGCAGGAACATGTTGTAACATTTTGCCGAAAACGGTCATAAACGACTCGGGTGTAGCCGTCCGCAGGCAAATTATCACTAAAGTAAATTATTCCGTATCATAGAGATCGAATAGCGTTAATTGAGGGTCTGCCCATCGTCCGGACTTATTCAATTAAGAAATCCACCCATCCTTTCCGCTGAATAATGAGCGATAAAATGCCATTTCCCGATCTTTTGTTCATTCAAAGGCCATGCATTAATGGAGCGCGATAGGCTATTCCCAGGCGCTTTATCCTAAATAATTTGAGTTGCAGATGACAAAACTCTCATATTAATAGTATCTTGTTGTTTTTTAAGTTAATAAGCCTCTTAAGCGGCTTTTCCGACGCAGCTATGACCTCAGTCTAGGTTCTCTTAAATAAATGGCATTAAAAATTAGCTGGCACGATTTAGCACTCAGAAAATATTTTAAAATTGCTTTTATCACTCAACAAAAATCATTTCCTTTGTCACCCGCTAGATTAAATGAAATTAATATAGGAAAACCTCATTTTATTTGATGCAGATTAACGTGTGAAGGATTCCCGGGTATTAAATTGGCAGCTCGCTCATAAAGCCATCGCCACAGGCGCGGAAAAACTAGAACAATAAGGATGATAAACATGGCCGGGGAAAATCAGCTGCTTTCCCAAAAGAGTATCAACCGCCGTGATTTTATGAAACTCTGTGGGGCTCTGGCCGCCACCATGGGGCTCAGCACCAAGGCCGCCGCCGAAATGGCCCTCTCGGTAAGCTCCCCCCGCCGGCCGCCGGTTATCTGGATCGGCGCCCAGGAGTGTACCGGCTGTACGGAGGCGCTGCTGGCCGCAACGCACCCGACCCTGGAAAATCTCTTGCTGAACGTTATCTCGATGGATTATCACGAGGTACTGTCTTCCGCCTTCGGCGAACAGGCCGAGCAGAACAAAAACCAGGTGATGGAGCAATACCGGGGAAAATATATCCTGGTGGTGGATGGTTCCATCCCCCTCAAGGACGGCGGGATTTACTGCATGGTGGCCGGTAAACCGGTGGTGGAACACATCCGCGCCGCGGCGGCAAACGCGGCGGCGATTATTGCCATCGGCTCTTGCTCCGCCTGGGGCGGCGTGCCATCCTCCGGCGACAATCCCACCGGCGCCGCCAGCCTGCAGGAGGCTCTGCCCGGAAAAACGGTGATCAATATTCCGGGTTGTCCGCCCAATCCCCACAATTTCCTGGCTACGGTAGCCCATATCATTACTTGGCAGCGTCCGCCGGCACTGGATAATCTTAATCGCCCCGCCTTTGCCTACAGCCGGCTGATCCATGAAAACTGCGAGCGCCGCCCTCATTTCGACGCCGGCCGCTTTGCCCGGCGGTTCGGCGACGACGGCCACCGGCAGGGCTGGTGTCTCTACCACCTCGGCTGCAAAGGCCCGGAAACCTACGGCAACTGTTCCACCCTGCAATTTTGCGATGTGGGGGGAGGGATTTGGCCGGTGGGCATCGGCCATCCCTGCTACGGCTGCAACGAGAAGGGGGTAGGCTTCACCAAGGGCATTTCCCAATTGGCCGATGTCGCCAATCCCACCCCGCGGGTGGATAAGCCCGCGGTACACAAAACCGAAGGCGGAAAGATTTCCCTCACCGCCATGGGACTGATTGGCGGCGTGGTGGGAGTGGTGGCGGGAGTCAGCCTGATGACGGTGCGGGAGCTGGGGCGACAGCAGAAACAGCATCGCGAAGATGACGACCGTACGCCGCGG
Organism: Sodalis sp. RH15; assembly: GCF_047324255.1. Lineage (NCBI taxonomy): Bacteria > Pseudomonadati > Pseudomonadota > Gammaproteobacteria > Enterobacterales > Bruguierivoracaceae > Sodalis > Sodalis sp. RH15. Next base: position 2,913,867 of record NZ_CP178738.1, on the reverse strand, counting down.
GGGAAATAAGCCGTGAACAGACGTCACTTCTTCAAACTGGCCTCAGGGGGAGTCCTGATGGCCGCCATCCCGGCAACCGGCCGGGGAGCGGCGCAAAACAAAGCGCCGATCCCAGGTGCCTTGGGCATGCTGTACGATTCAACTCTGTGTATCGGGTGCCAGGCCTGCGTCAGCAAGTGCCAGCAGGTAAATCACAGCGATGGGCGTCCCCACGGCGGACCCTATGCCGGCGGCGAGGCCAACTGGTCGAATAACGATAAGCTCAGTCCCTACACCAACAACATTATTCAGGTGTGGAGCAGCGGCAGCGGCCAACACAAAGACCAGACGGAAAACGGCTACGCCTACATCAAAAAACAGTGTATGCATTGCGTTGATCCGAACTGTGTTTCCGTGTGTCCGGTCACCGCGCTGAAAAAACATCCGGTCACCGGCGTGGTGCATTATGACCCGTCGGTGTGCATCGGCTGCCGTTATTGCATGGTGGCCTGTCCGTTCGACGTACCCAAATATGATTACGACAGTCCGGTGGGCAAGATCCATAAATGTGAGCTGTGCAACCAGCCTGGCCTGGGGCGGCTGGATCGCGGCGAATTGCCCGGCTGCGTGGAGGTGTGCCCCACCGGCGCGGTAATTTTCGGCACGCGGCAGGATTTACTGGCGGAAGCGAAACGGCGCCTGGGAATGAAAGCCGGCGATACCTACCGCTATCCCCGGCAGCGGCTATCGGACAATGATACCTATGAACGTCAGGCGGCCCGCTATAACCCACATATTTACGGCGAGACAGAGGGCGGCGGAACCCAGGTGCTGGTGCTGGCGGGCGTGCCCTTCGCCGGACTGGATCTGCCGCCCCTGGCGCCCCTGTCCACCGGCGAACGCTCCGAGCATCTGCAGCATACCCTGTATCAGGGCATGGTGATCCCGCTGGCGCTGCTGGCGGGGATCACCACCCTGGTACACCGCAACATGAAAAAAGACCCGCCGGACAAGGAGAATGACCATCAAAACGACGCATGAGGCAAAACCGCTGGGAGGCCGGCTACTGACCTGGCCGGTGCTGCTGCTGGCGCCCTTTGTAGCGCTGTGCGGCCTGATGATCGTCAAACGCCTTTTCATGGGAATCGGTGCGGTGAGCGATTTGAACGGCGGTTATCCCTGGGGCCTGTGGATTGCCTTCGATCTGCTGGTGGGTACCGGCCTGGCCTGCGGCGGTTGGGCGCTGGCCTGGACGGTCTATGTCTTTAACCGCGGCGAGTATCATCCCCTGGTACGGCCCGCGCTGCTGGCCAGCCTGTTCGGTTACGCCTTGGGGGGGCTGTCCATCACCATCGATCTCGGCCGATACTGGAACCTGCCCTATATCCTGTTGCCGGGGCAGTTCAACACCTCCTCGGTGCTGTTTGAAACCGCCGTCTGCATGACTGTCTATATCGGCGTCATGACGCTGGAATTCGCGCCGGCGACGCTGGAACGCCTGGGCTGGCATGTGTCTCTCAAGCGGCTGAACAGCATCATGTTTTTTATCATCGGCCTGGGAGCGCTGCTGCCCATGATGCACCAATCCTCCATGGGGTCGCTGATGATCGTCGCCGGCAACAAGGTGCATCCGCTGTGGCAAAGCTATGAAATGTTGCCGCTGTTCTCCCTGCTTACCGCCTTTATCATGGGCTTTTCCATGGTGGTGTTCGAAGGCTCCCTGGTGCAGGCCGGCCTGCGGGGCGCCGGCGGCAGCGAGACCTCGCTGTTTTACCGGCTGACGCGGATTATCAATATTTTCCTTATCCTGTTCATTGCGCTGAGGTTCGGCGAACTGCTGTTCCGGCATAAAACCGCCTATCTCTGGCATCTGGATCGCTACGCCCTCTCCTTTTGGTGCGAGATCCTGTTGATGTTGCTGCCTCTTATCATTTTTAACCTGAAAGTCAGCCGCCACGACGCACGGCTGCTGTTCACCGGCGCGCTGTGCATGATCCTCGGCGCGGTGCTATGGCGCATGGACTACTCGCTGCTGGCATTCGATCCCGGCAACGGTTACCACTATTTCCCCACCGCCAGCGAAATCCTGATAAGCGTCGGATTCCTGGCCATGGAGGTGTGTGCCTACATTTTATTGATTCGGCTATTGCCGGTGCTGCCGGCCCATATTGTGGTACATAATCATCACCAGACAGAGGTTGATCATGAGTCAGCGCATCACCATTGATCCCGTCACCCGCATCGAAGGGCATTTGCGCATCGACTGCGAAATCGAACAAGGCAAGGTGGTTAAGGCCTGGTCTTCCGGCACCATGTGGCGCGGCATGGAGCAAATCCTGCAGGGCAAGGACCCCCGCGATGCCTGGATAATCGTGCAGCGCATCTGCGGCGTCTGCACCACCATACATGCCATCGCCTCGGTACGGGCGGTGGAAAACGCCCTCGGCATGGCGGTGCCGGTGAATGCGCAATACATCCGCAATATCATTCTGGCGGCCCATACCCTGCACGACCATATCGTGCATTTTTATCAACTGTCGGCCCTGGACTGGGTGGATATCGTTTCAGCCTTGAAGGCCGACCCGCAAAAAGCAGAAGACCTGTTGCGGGGGCTGTCGGACTGGCCGCTGAACAGCGCGGCGGAGTTCGCCCGCGTACAGGGGAAAATCCGTGATTTGGCGGCCAGCGGCCAACTGGGCATTTTCGCCAACGGCTACGGCGGCCACCCGGCCATGGCGCTGCCGCCGGAGGTGAACCTCATCGCGGTGGCGCACTATCTGCAGGCATTGGAGTGCCAGCGCGACGCCACCCGCATCGTCGCGATGCTGGGAGGTAAAACGCCGCATATCCAGAACCTGGCAGTGGGCGGCGTGGCCAATCCCATCAACCTGGATGCGCCGAACGTGCTGAACATGGAACGCCTGATGTACCTCAAGACCTTTATCGACCGGCTGGGGGACTTTATCGAGCAGGTGTACCGGGTGGATACGGCGGTGATCCTGGCCCATTATCCGCAGTGGCTGAGCCTGGGCAAGGGCGCCGACAACTACCTGTGCGCCCCGGAACTGCCGGTTGACGGCGGCGGGGAGACATTCCTGCTGCCGGGGGGCTACCTGGAGAACGGCGCGTTCCGCCCGATCGCCAGCCACCGGGATCCTTATTTGATGAAAGGCATTGAGGAGAGCGCCCGGCATGCCTGGTATCAGGACGACCAGCCGCTGGCGCCGTGGGAGGGGTTAACCCGGCCCCACTATACCGGCTGGCAGGACGACGGCAAATACTCCTGGGTCAAGGCACCCACTTTTTATGGCAAAACCGTGGAAATGGGTCCCCTGGCATGGCTGATGTGCAGCCTGGCGGCCGGCCATGAACCCACCGAGAGGCACCTGGCGTTTATCGGCGCCGACTTGCGGCGGCTCAGCGGCCTGGAGCTGGGTCCCGATCAATTACCGTCCACAGCCGGCCGCATCGTCGGCCGCGCCGTGCACTGCTGCGTGCTGAGGGAAACCCTGGCGCAGCAATGGCAGGCGCTGGTGACCAATATCGGCAACGGCGACCATGAGACCTTTATCCAGCATGATATTCCCCAAAGCGGCGAGATTCGCGGGGTGGGTTTTGTGGAAGCGCCGCGCGGCATGCTTTCCCACTGGGTGGTGATCAAGGAGGGTAAAATCGCCAACTACCAGGCGGTGGTCCCTTCTACCTGGAACGCCAGCCCGCGCAGCAACCAGGACGAGCCCGGCCCTTACGAGCGCTCGCTGATTGGAACCCCGGTGGCGGACCCGGCCAAACCGCTGGAAGTGGTGCGCACCATACACTCTTTCGATCCCTGCATGGCCTGCGCGGTGCATATCGTGGATGCGACCGGAGCGGAAGTCACCGCCGTGCGGACGGCGTGATGAATATCCTGATTCTGGGTATCGGCAATCTGCTGCTGGGGGACGAAGGCGTCGGCGTACGGGTAGTGGAGGCGCTGGAGCGGCGTTTTATCCTGTCGCCGCCGGTGGAGATACTGGACGGCGGCACCTCCGGCATGGCGCTGATGGAGATCATGTCCGGCCGCGATAGTCTGATTGTCGCCGACGCGGTACTGACCGGCGCCCCGCCGGGCAGCGTGACGGTACTACGGGACGCGGAAGTGCCTGCGCTGTTCAGCCGCAAAATTTCTCCCCATCAACTGGGGTTGTCAGATGTCTTGATGGCTTTGCGCCTGACGGATGAGTTCCCGCGCCGGCTTACGCTGGTAGGCATAGAACCCGAGTCGCTGGCGCCGGGCATCGGCCTGACGCCGACGGTAAGCGCCGCCATTGAACCGGCGCTGAACCATGTCCTGGCGCTGCTGGCCCAGGCGGGGGTGAACGCGGTACCCCGCGACGCCGGACAGCAAACCGCCAACGGACCGGCCGGCGATAATATGCCGCCATGGCGGTGAAACGACCGGCGGATATTATTACCCCATTACAGCTGTCATAAAGCGGAGCCGGGACAACGGAATGAGTGATGATAACGAGAGTAAACCGGCGTGCTTGGCCCCATGATAATTGAAGGAGAACCGGTATGTCCGAATATAACGCGAGATCGAGGAACAACCGGCATGCTTGAATATATTCCTGGGTTTGAGCAAAATCCGCAGCCGCTGCTGGAGCGCCTGTTCAGCCGCATTGCCGCGGGTGAAATGCGCACCCTGCCGTTTTATCGCCCGCAAATCCCTGTCCGCGCCTGCGGGTTTCAACGGTATGAACAGCAATGGATCGGCGCCCTGCTGACACCCTGGATGCTGAGCCTCCTGGTGCTCCCCGGGCCAGGACAGCTATGGCCCCGCCGTCCGGAGGGCTCGCGTCTGGCATTGGCCCTGCCCTGCGGCAATATCACCTTTACCCTGGGAGAAATCGACGGTCAACCGCTGGGCGACATCGACGGTAGTTCGCTGGGCGAAAGCGACGGTGATTCGCTGGGCGAAAGCGACGGTGATTCGCTGGGCGAAAGCGACGGTGGCGGTCAGTATCTCAGCTGTTCGCTGATGTCTCCGCTGCCGGCGGCTCTGGCCGCCGAACCGGCCGTCATGCTGGCACAGCAGTGCGTGCGCATGGTGCTGGCGCTGCCGGTAAAAAATGCCGACGTCCCGGCCGATGCGCGCCTGCGCGGCTTATTCACCCACGTTTTGGGACAGCGCGATGCATGAGATATCTCTTTGCCTGAGCGCGCTGGAGCTGATTGAAGATCAAGCACGGCGTCATGGCGGCAACCGGATAACCGGCGTATGGCTGGAAATCGGCGCCCTTTCCTGTATTGAAGAAGAGGCATTGCGTTTTTGCTTTGACTCCGCCTGCCGCCATACCCCGGCGGAAGGTTGCCGGCTGCACGTGAGCTATGCCCCGGCACAAGCCTGGTGTTGGCAGTGCGGCACGCGGGTATCCGTCCAAGGTTATGACAGCGGTTGCCCCCGGTGCGGCAGCCATGCCCTGCGGGTGGAAAGCGGCGACCAACTGCAGGTTAAACAAATCGAAATAGACTAACACCCAATGCCGATCGTACCTGAGTTAACGCATAAACCGGGCGCATCTCAATCGCCCCCACGTTGAACATGTTGACCGTCTTAACCAAGACCCCGGCTCAGTGACCGGCAGGTAAATCAAAATCCGCCAGGTCAGCAAGATCTTGCCTGCTAAAACCAGTAACGCGCTCAATCGTAACGCGATCCATACCTAAAGCCAGCATGTTAAGAGCAATTTTTCTTGCCTGTTCGTTACGACCTTCAATGCGACCTTCATTATGTCCTAATCGTAGCCCTTGTTGCAGTCCAATCTCGCGTCCAATCTGTTTTAGTTGTTCCGCAACAGTCATCATTTCTTCCCTGTACCGTGGTGTATTTTCGATAAGAATACGTATAAAGGCTTTCAAGTCAAGGGGATCTGCCTCTTTCGCCAGATAGTTAAGCAGCGATTTAACCTGATCTTTACTGGGCTGCGCCAGCTTGATCAAAAAGACGATATCCACATATCGGGTATTGATATCCCTCGCCCGGATATGCTTTTGCACATACTCCAGCAAGGCAACCTTCCGATGGGTTTTGATTTCATCGTCAGGAATCACAGTAACATCCACCAGGGGAAACGCCTCAACGTACAGCGCCTGCGCCAATGCCGGATTGTGGAAACAGTCCAGCCAGCGAAGGCTGTGCGGATAGGGGCTTTGGCGTCCGTGATAAAACAGCAAGGGTATGACCAGCGGCAGTTTTTTGTGGCCCTGCTCAAGATGGCGGTGCATGGCCGCTATGCTGTAGCGCAGCAGGCGAAATGCCATCATCTCGTCCGCGCTGGACTGATGCTCGATGAGGCAGTAGACATACCCTACTCCTTCCGAGGTCTGCAACATGTAAAGCATATCCGAGTACTGGGCGCGCATGTCATCCTCGACAAAGGAGCCGGAGGTGACCGCCAGCGTGCCGAGGTCGCACATTTCCCGCAGCGCCGACGGCAAATGTATTTGCAGAAAATCCTCGACGACGCTGGCATCGCTGAAAAATTTTCTGAATAAAGAATCATGAGGTGTGGGGAACGTGTTCATCAACGCAATGTAGCGTCGCCCCTATATACCGAATATAAATACCGTTCGTACCATGGCGGGCACGTAAAAAAATTTCGGGGAGTTTCGCAATCTAATGCAACGCGGCTGCTCTTTTATCTAATTATCAGCGACATTGGATCTAAGTAGATAAGATAAATGCTTCTGGATTAATGAGGGTAGTAGGCAATATCAATGGTGTGACATAATGCGTGGCAGCTAATCAGGTCAGCATACGGTTGCTTTTCTCCGATCCCTCCCACGGCAACAACGCTTCTTTTGGCCGATGGCGGATTATTTAGAAACGGTCCAGGACTTACCGGAAACAGGCTTATGAGCTCATCTGCCATCATCGCCGAGGATTCAGCGGTTTTTTGCGCCGATATCGGCGGTTCCTTTATCAAATTCGGCGTCTCCCGCCGCGTCGGCGACGTCGAGGAAACCACAAAAGTACCCACCCCCACCGCATCATGGGCCGATGTGGTCACGACCATGCAATCCCTGATAACACACTATGGCGCGGGTTTACCGCCGCACACCCCGCTGGCGCTGTCCACCGCCGGATTGATTTCATCGCAAACCGGCGAACTGCTGTCGGTAAACATCCCGGCATTTACCGGCCGGCCACTGGCGGCGGCACTCAGCGCGGCCTTAAACCGTCCGGTCAGCGCCGCCAACGATGCGGACTGTTTTGTCCTGGCCGAAGCCCATGCCGGTGAAGCACAAGGTTGTACGGTAGTGGCGGGGATAATCCTCGGCACCGGCGTCGGCGGTGGACTGGTGATCAACGGCCAACTGGTGCGCGGCCACGGCGGCGTCACCGGTGAATGGGGCCACGGCGCCATTACCCGCACTGAGCTGGCGCTTAACGGCAAAACCTATCTCATTCCCCGTCTGCCTTGCCCCTGCGGACAAATCGGCTGTCTCGATACCCTCGGCGGCGCCCGCGGCATGGAGCGGCTGCACCGCCATTTCCACCAGCGGGACCGCTCCAGCATGGAGATCGTCGATGGCTGGCTTAATCAACAGCCGGACAGCACGCTGACGGTGAACGCCTGGCTTCAGCTGGTGGCCGAACCGCTGGCGCTGCTGGTGAATATTCTCGGACCATCGAAAATCGTCGCCGGCGGCGGCCTGGCCTCCTCCGCACCGCTGATTGCCGCACTGGATAAACAGGCACGCGCCGGGGTACTGCATCGTTACGACCAGCCCCTGGTGACGCCCGGCAAATTCCTCACCCAGGGCGGACTGGTTGGCGCATCGGTGCTGGCCAGGATGGTGTAGGCCCACACGCGGGCGCGGGAGACCCGCAACCACTGAAGCGTGCAACTGTTCGTGTTAAAGGGAGACCGCGCCAATGAGGTCGAAGCGGGCGTGGTTTTCCCGCCCGCCGGAGCGCCCCACAGCGCGGTAGGCCCGCGATCGCCGATCGCGCAGCGAGCGTGTTAAAGGGAGACCGCGCCAATGAGCTCGAAGCGGGCGTGGTTTTCCCGCCCGCCGGAGCACCTCATGGCACGGTAGGCCCGCGATCACCGGACGTGCAGCGAGCGTGTTAAAGGGAAACCGCGCCGCTGGTAATCAGCGTCGATTATGCCGGAATCGACAATCTTGATGATGAATACTCACAAGCATGGCGGGGTCAATCATGGGAAAGTCGTTCAACAGACCGGAAATCGAGGACTTTCATGGCACAGCTCTCATTAGACGACACACGCGCCCTGGCGCACACTATCTTGCGCCATCATGGCTTCAGTGAAGACCACGCGGACGCCATCGCCGACACCATGGCGGCCGGCCAACGGGACGAATGCGCTTCCCATGGCTTATACCGCCTGCTGGGCTGCATCGCCACGCTCAAGGCCGGCAAAGCGGTGGCGGACGCACAGCCGGAAACCCACGACATCGCCCCCGCGCTGCTGAAGGTGGATGCCAAAGGCGGCTTCTCCCCGCTGGCTTTTCGCCGCGGCCTGTCTCCGGCGCTGGAAAAAGCCCGGCAAAACGGCTTAGCGGCCTTTGCCATCAATCACTGCGTACATTTTTCCGCCCTCTGGGTGGAAATCGAGGAAATCACCGCTGCCGGCATGGTGGCGCTGGCCTGCACCCCCAGCCACGCCTGGGTGGCGCCGGCGGGCGGCAGCAAACCCCTGTTCGGCACCAACCCTTTCGCTTTCGGCTGGCCCCGAACCGGACAGTTGCCGTTCGTGTTCGATTTCGCCACCAGCGCCATCGCCCGGGGTGAAATCGAGCTGCACCGTCGGGAAGGAAAACCGGTTCCCCCCGGCTGGGGCATTGACGATAAGGGCCAACCCACCACCGATGCCGCCGCCATCCTGGCCGGCGCCATGCTAACCTTCGGCGGCCATAAAGGATCGGCGCTGTCCGCCATGATCGAACTGATTGCCGGCCCCCTGATCGGCGATTTCACCAGCGCCGAATCCCGTGCCTGGGACAATGGCGCCGGCGCGCTGCCCTATCACGGCGAGCTGATTATCATCCTCGACCCCAGGCGTTTTCTCGGCGCCCAGGCAGAGGAACACCTGGCCCGCGCCGAACCGCTGTTCGCCGCCATGGCGCAAAACGGCCGCCTGCCTTCTCAGCGGCGCTATGAAGCCCGGCAGCGCAGTCTGGCACAAGGAATCACCCTGCCGGATGCGCTTTATCGGGATTTGCTGGCGCTGCTGGACTAAAAGAAGGCCCCGGCGTTATCCCGCAACTGCAACAGTGGCGCCGGGGTCATGTGAATCCGCAGCCAATCACGACAGAGAGACCCGGTAGGCCCGAGCAGAGTATCACGCCGCGGCGCGTTTTAAAGGGCCCGGACAGAGTTGCACAGACCCGGACCGGACGGTTTGCTTATAAACCGACATCCGGCAACTGCGGGCGATGGGCCAGAGCGTGCTGCATGATTTTTTCGATATATCGCTGCTCCTCATCCTGCAACGCCAACCGCGGCGGGCGGGTCAGGGCCGAACCCCGCTGCATGATGGCTTCGCACAGCTTGATGCACTGCACCAAATCAGGCCGGGCATCCAAATGCAGCAGCGGCATAAACCACTCATATAACGGTATCGCTTCGGCAAAGCGCCCGGCTTTCGCCAGCCGGAACAGGGTTTCACCCTCTTTCGGGAACGCATTGGACATCCCCGATACCCAGCCCACCGCCCCGACGGCGATGCTCTCCAGCACGACATCGTCCAGCCCGGCGAACAGGATAAACCGATCCCCCACCTCATTGCGCACGTCGATAAAACGGCGTGTATCGCCGGAGGAATCTTTAAAACAAACGATGTTGTCGCAATCCGCCAGGGAAATCAGAATATCCGGCGTCACGTCGTTTTTATACACCGGCGGATTGTTATACACCATCACCGGCAAATCAATACCGCTGGCCACGGTGCGGTAATGGGCCGCGGTTTCAAAGGGCTTGGACGAGTAAACCAGCGCCGGCATCAGCATAATGCCGTCCGCGCCGATACGCTGCACCTCTTTGGCCATCGTCAGGGCGTTGGCGCTGGTAAACTCGGCGATGCCGGAAATCACCGGTACCCGTCCCTTGGCGGCGTCTTTAGCCATTTCCACGATGCTGACCTTCTCCGCCATGCTCAGCGACGTGTTCTCACCCACCGTGCCGCAAATCACCAGGCCGGACACCCCGTCTCGGATAAGCCCATTGATCACCTGATGGGTGGCCTCCAGATTCACGGAAAAATCTTCGTTGAATTGGGTGGTAACGGCAGGGAATACCCCACTCCAGCTAACCTGTTGCGCCATGCTATATCACCTCTCGATCAAATGGTATTTCGTATACTATACCCTTTATATTTCGAGCCGCAGCGGTGTTGGCCGCGACTCGAAATCTATCGGGTATAAATGTTAAACACTCAACGGATAGCACCCGCTGTGTCCTTTAAGAATTCGTGATTCCCACCGGCCAGGTGTCTGACAGGCGATAGCCCTGCGGCCAGGGGTCAGCCGGATCCAACAGCAGTTGGTGGGTGCCGGTAATCCACGCCCGGCCGGCAATGCGTGGCAGAATGGCCGCTCTGCCGGCCACGTCGGTCAGGCCGTCAATGCGGCAGTGAAACGTGGAACCGATAATGGAATGGCTGACAAACGGCTCATTCACCTGCAGCATGCCCTTGGCGTGCAGGACCGCCATGCGCGCCGAGCAGCCGGTGCCACAGGGGGAGCGGTCGATTTTACCCGGACGAATCACCACCGCGTTGGTGGCGCTCAGCCCCTGTTGATCGCGCTTAACCGCCGAGGCTAACTGGCAAAAGGAGATATGATCCCAGTCCGGATTAAGCGGATGGACAAACCCCAGCTGTTCATTAGCGGCACGGGTAATCTTTATGCCGGTGGCCACCAGATCGGCGGCTTCATCGGCGGTCAGGGCGAATCCCAGCTTTTGGGCGTCGACAATCACAAAGCTGTCGCCGCCGTAAGCGGTATCCACCTGCAAGGTGCCGATGCCGGGAACCTCCAGCGCGGCATCCAGTTTGTCCGCAAACGAAGGCACGTTGCGCACCTCTACCGATTCGGTCTTGCCGTTGCGGCAGTGTGCCAGCACCTCGATTAAACCGCCGGGAGCTTCCAGCACCAGCCGGGTTTCCGGTTCATGCATCTCCAGGATGCCGCTGTCGAGCAATACGGTGGCGACACACAGGGAATTCGATCCGGACATGGGCGGCGTATCCGCCGGTTCCATAATAATCCAGGCCATCTGCGCCCTGGGATCTTTCGGCGGCACCAGCAGGTTGACATGGCGGAAGACCCCGCCGCGCGGCTCGTTCAGGACGAAATTGCGCAGGGTTTCGTCACGGGCTATCCAGCGGGACTGCTGCCAAAGGGTCTCCCCCGGCGGCGGCGCCACGCCGCCGACGATCACATCCCCCACTTCCCCTTCCGCATGACAGCTGACGACATGAATGATTTTGGCTGAACGCATAGACTCCCCTATCTCACCGATTTTAGAAATTCCGCCGTTTCAGGACGCTGAGGCTGGCCTATAACCTGATCCGGCGTGCCGATTTCATGGACCCGGCCGTAATGGAAAAACGCCACCCGGTCGGAGACGTCGCGGGCGAAGCGAATTTCATGGGTTACCAGGATCATGGTCATGCCTTCTTCCGCCAGAAGCCGCATGGTATCCAGGACTTCCCCCACCAGTTGGGGATCGAGAGCGGATGTGGCCTCGTCGAACAGCATATAATCCGGCGACATCGCCAGCGCCCGGGCAATAGCCATGCGCTGCTGCTGTCCGCCGGAAAGGCGGCTGGGATAAACCGACAGCTTGTTCGCCAGGCCGACGTGCGTCAGCTGGCGCACCGCCATCTCTTCCGCTTCCTGTTTGCTTTTTCCCAGCACCTTTCGCGGCGCCAGCATAACGTTCTCCAGCACCGTCAAGTGGGGAAAGGCGTTCCACTGCTGAAATACGATACCTATCTTGCAGCGGAGCTTGTTCAAATCGGTGCGGCGGTCGTGAACCTCAACGCCGTCCACCAGTATCCGGCCTTTTTGAATGGGTTCGAGACCGTTAATGCACATCAGCAGGGTAGATTTTCCCGAGCCGGAACCGCCGATAATCGACAGCACTTCGCCTTTGTTCACCGTCAGGTCAACACCCTTCACCACTTCAAGGTTGCCGTAGGACTTGTGCAATTCTTTTATTTCAATCATTTTCCTGCCACCTCTTTTCCAGCCGGACGCCGATACGCGCGATAACCAGGCTCATCAGGTAATAGATGGCCCCGGCGATGCACAGCACCAGCAGCGGTTCCTGAATGCGGGTAATAATGTTTTGCGAGGCCCGCAGCAATTCGATGATGCCGATCCACATCACCAGCGCAGTGTCCTTCATCACGGATAACGACAGGCTCAGCCAGCTGGGAAAAGCCACCCGCAGCGCCAGCGGCAGCACGATATGGCGCAGGGACTGGCCCCGGCTCATGCCCAGGGAGCGCCCGGCCCGTTGCAGATTATCCGGTACCGATAACACGCTGCCGCGGACGATTTCCCCGCAAAAGGAGGCGGTATAGATGCCCAGCACCACGCAGGCGACGGCAAAGGCGCTCCAGTTAAGGCCGATAATGCTTTTGAAGGCGTTGAACAGCACGAACTGGATCAGTAGCGGCACGCTGCGGAAAATATCCATAAACCAGGCCAACGGGATGGAGAGCCGGGGCAGCAGGGTATAGAGAATGCCGATAACCACGCCGACCACGGTGCCCGCCAGCATGGCGCACAGCGTCAGTTCCAGGGTTACCCCCGCCCCTTGCAGCAGGTAGAGCAAATCGGTACCGGTAAGGCTGGTGCTAAACATAATGTTGCCCTCAGTAACGGAACAGTCTCCAGGCCATCAGCCGGCCCACCAGCATCACGGCTTTGGCAATCAGGTAGTAGAGCGCGGCGGCAATGGCGAAAAACTCAAACGTCCGGTAGGTCTTGACGTTCCAGGCCTGGGTTACGCCGGTGAGATCGTTGTCCAGCCCCACCACTACCCCCAGGGAAGTCATCAGCACCGCCCACACCATCTGGTTGGTCATCGGGTAGAACACCACCCGCAATAACTGCGGCATCACAATCAGCCGCCAGGCCTGGAAAGACGTCATGCCGAGGGAACGCGCGGCCCGCATCTGGGTTTCCGGTACCGCCCGCAGGCCGCCGCGAAAGTTTTCCGCCAGATAACCGGCGTTGTTGAACGTAATACCCAGCAGCAGCGCAATCCAGGAACTCACATAAAAACCAAAGGCGCCGAGGCCGAAGTACAGAATGTAAACCTGGAACAGCGCGGGGGTATTGCGGGCCAGCGACACCCAGGTCTCGGCGAACATCCGCAGAATACGCCAGGGACCGACGCGCATCATGGTCAGCAGCAGGGCGATGATCACCCCCAGCACCATGGACAGCACGGCGGTGTAAAAGGTGATCCAACTGCCCGCCAGCATCTCCGGCAAGGCGCGGAACGCGGCGTTCCAGTGAAAACTGTAGCTAAACATCCGTTTGCGAGCCTCCCGTTGTACCCGTGATCGCGCCATCGGTTGAAGCCTTGGCCGTACCATTGGCTGCGCCGTGGACCATGTCGTCGGCTGTGCCGCCCAAAGCGTCGGCGGGCGGCATCAGCCAGCGGGGCGGCGAAATGTCGGCGTAGCCTTGGCGGGCCGCCGCGATACAGTCCGCCAGCGAGGCAAAATGAACGCGGCAATCCACCAGCCCCGGGGCGTAGTGGGCATATTTGCCGGAGTTGGTCATTAACGTGTCGGCATGCGCCGGCACCACCGGACGGCGCAGCATGCACCAGCAGGTATCGTTGATGCATCGGGCGCCGAAGGCCTCAAGGATCGCCACATAGCCGGCCTGTTCGGCCTGGCGATGCACCTCCCGGCCGCTGGTGAGCACCAGCGCCACATCCGGGTGCCGTTCCCCATCCCGGCACAGCTGCGCCAGCCGGGCATATTCCGTCAGGGACAGATGGGGATTGCCCAAGGCCACCAGCTGTACCCCGCTATCAACGGCGGTATTGAGCGCCTGCCAGGCCGACAACAGGTCCGCCGGGGTCAAGCGGTAATGCCGCAGGGGGGGCCGGCCGCCCAGCGCGTCCGCCGGAACGGTTGCTTCGGGCGTAACGCCGGCGATGTGAAACATCGGCGCCGCCGAGGTGGTGGCGAAGGCGGCGCTGAAGGCTTTCAAATCATCCCGGCTCATCCCGCTGTGTTCCAGGCCGCAGATCACCGGGATATGGTTGGGGGACAGCTCCCCGGCCATATGCCCCAGCAGCGGATAGAGGGAATCGTCCGCCTCCGCGGGCAGCGGAACGTCAATTTGCACCTCGGCGCGGCGCGACGCGTCAAGATGCGGACCGCAGAGAGGCGCCCGGCCTGTAAGGGCGATGCACAAATCGAGAAAATCAGGGTATTTCTGGGTTCGCGCCGCCAGCACGCTGTTGGCAAAGGCCACGGCGTTGGACTCTGACCAGGCGATATGTTCGCCGGCCCTTGGCGCGCTGGAGAGCAGATAGGGGGCGCAGGTAAAGCTGCCCGTCGCCCCCAATTGCAGATAGGCTTGCGCCAGTTGGCTTGCCGGCTCCCCTTCCGCAGGATCGATGTCCAGCTCCCGCCAGCGGCGGCAATCCACCGACACCGCGTTAAGGGTGGTGGGCACCCGCACTCTGGCGCCCCAGTCCAGCCATTGCCGGGCAAAGGCCAGGCTGGCGCTGCCGGTATAGATACAGCCGTCGATATGCGCCTGGCTCACGGAAATCAGTCCCGCCGCCTGCTGCAGCCGCGCCATATACACCACGATTTCCATAGCCTGCCGCACCGATTCGCCCTGGTCTCCCGCCAGCATGGCGCAATCTTCGCCGCTTAAGACGAACAGTCCGGTCTCGGGCCGGGTCAGCGGAACATCCAGGCAACACAGCCCGTCCTGGCAGAAGGCCCGCAGCCGGTCATCGCCGATGTCCACCCGCAGGCACTCCGCTAGTTTCCCGAAGGTGTCCTGATCAAGGGCGATAACCGGCAGGTCGCGGGCAAACAGCTGGCGCGCCACCAGTACCCCCAGCGCCAGGATATCATCCGCTTCCGACAGCAGCAGCGCCGCCGGCCCGTGGCCGTTGAGGATAAGCTCCAGCAGCACGCTGCTGCCGGTGCAGGACCCGCGTCCGCTGGGTATCGCCAGCGCTTTGCCCGCCAGGGAGCGGCCATGGAGCGGATGATGATGATCGATGATGTCGCCGCTGGCGCCGTCAACGCCGCCCCAGAAGCTCAGGCCGGTATGGCTGAATAACACTTCGCCCCGGGCGCTGCCGGTAATCAGAAAGCGCCCCCGTGCCGTCATCGTTGTTATCATGCCTGCCTCGCGGATCAGTAGTAGACGCCGGGAACGGTCAGATTAGGCGCCGTGCCGCCCACCCATTTGGCATAGAGCTCCTGGTAGCGGCCGGAGCGCACCTGATGGTTAACGAACAGGTTGAGGTAATGCAGCAGGCCCAGTTCATTGCGGGCCACGCCCAGGGAGACGTAATCAATGACATAGGGGGCATTGCCAACCACCTTCAGCCCTTTGTATTTGCCGGTTTTGATTGACGCGGCGGCCACGGTGGAGGTGACCACCGTACCGTCGATATGCCCCTGGCTCAGCGCCAGAATGGTGTCGTTCTCGGTCTGGTAGGCCCTAAAGCTGCCGCCGCCCCATTTTTTCACATCCGCTTCCAGCGCCAGCCCTTCAAAGGTACCGGCGGTATTGCCCACCGGATGCCCTTTCATATCGTTATAGGTATTGATGCCGGTACCGTCTCGGGTCAGCACCACCTGCTGAAAGGCGAAATAGGGAATGCTCATGGCGATGGTTTTGGCGCGCTCCAGCGTATCGGATGTGGAGGCGACGATAACGTCGGCCCGGTTGGACATCAGCGCCGGGATACGATCGGGGAACGGCGTTTCAACCACTTCGGCGGTGACGCCCAGGGTTTTTGCCAAATCGTTACAGTAATCCACATCAAAGCCCACCGGATTATTACCGGCGTCGCGGGATCCCATGGGCGGAAAATCCAGGGTAACGGCGCAGCGCAGCTTACCGGAGTTGATGATGTCATCGAGTTTATCGGCCTGGGCCTGGGCAATGGTAAAGGCACAGAGCAGGCTGGCAATGATTGCGGCGAGAGACTGACGTTTCATGGCTACCTCTTAACGGTTGGGAAGGAGTGGGTGAAAACGCGACTGCCATAATTTCGTATACGATATCTCTTATGCAATCAGCATGCCGCGATGACGGTCACAGTTAAAAAAAATGGTGATATCTATTAACCTATTGTTAATGATAAATTTATGGCGGATTAGAGAGGTACTGCGGCAGTCAATGGGACAGGATGGGAAAGGCGACATGCGCCATGCCGGCGCGCTTTAATGGTGCAACCCGGCGCCCTGGGGAACAAGGGAAAGAGCATATGCGACCGTCAAGGCAACAAGAGTTTGGCCGGCTCCGCAGCAGGTCCATGCCGCTACCAGGCTTTAGCGGCTTATGGCGCCGCGTCGTTTGAGCGGCTGCGCTGAGGTTTTACGCGCTTTAGGACCGGCGGTCATGGGGTTTGGGCAAATAGGTGAGCAGCGTCTGGCACACGCCGATGATGTGCTGTTCAATAAGCTGCGTCACCTGTTCCTCGTTTCCCTGCCCGCAGGCGGCGAGGATCGCCCGGTGTTCACGGTCGGCCCGCATCTTGCCGTCCGGGGACAGGCTCATCTGCATACGCAAAAAACGCTCAATCTTGTCATGGATGGAACGGATAAGGTTCACCAGAAACGGGCGCTGCGCCGCTTCATACAGGCAGCAGTGAAAAGCCCAGTTCAGCTCCGCCCAGCGGCCCACGTCGTCGTCAGCGATAAACTGATCGCAGATGGCCTGCGCCCGGGCCAGATGATCGGCGGTGAGATTAGGCAGCGCCAGCCGTATGGCCTGGACTTCCAGCAGGATGCGCACTTCAAAGATTTGCGCCAGCTCCTGCTCGGAGATACGTACCACCATCGCGCCGCGGTGGCGGAAGAATTGCACCAGCCCTTCGGCTTCCAGCCTCTTCAGCGCTTCGCGCACCGGGATCTTGCTGACGTTGAACAGACGGGCGATATCATCCTGCCGGATCGGCTCATCGTCGGCGAAATGGCCGGCGATAATCGCCTCACGCAAATGTTTGGTGATCACCTCCGACGCCGAGGGCGCAGCACCCAGATTCGGTGGATTCAGCAGGGAAAGGGACATCATGACCTCAGTAAACGGAATAAGCGATATGGTATACGAAACGGTATCCTGACATGCTTCCAGGCCCGGAACAAGCGAAGGAAATAAAACCGCGCGTGACAGGATGATCTATAGCCGCCGCGTGTCGATGTCCCGGGACGGGGAAAATCCGCCGATTGCCCCCTAGGGGTTTTTATCCGCCCCCTCCCCCATTTTGACCAGGGTAGACAGCCTAGCGGGCGCCAGCGGTACGCGGGGCGTCGCCAGCGGCCAGCCCAGCAAAAAACGCGCCGCGCCACCGCAGACTTTGCCCTGGCAGGCGCCCATGCCGCAGCGGCTGTAAATTTTAGCCTGCCGCCAGTCCGCCGCGCCGGAAATCTGCTGCAGGGCGACGTCTTCGCAGCGGCACACCAGCGTGTCCGGCCGGGACAACTGCTTTAACTTGCCGTCCAGGCGGAAGGCGCGTTCCATCCCCCGTGCGAATCGCCGCCAGTGACGGCGTTCCCGCCATAGCCTGGCGGCCTCTTCCCGGTTGCCGCTGGCGGCATAGCCGGCGATTTTGCCGGTAACCAGCGCCAGTTCGCTGCCGCCGACCCCGGCGCATTCGCCGGCGGCGTAGATACCCGCCCGGCTGGTTTGCTGCCACTCATCCACCCGTATTGCCTGTCCTTCAATGGCACAGCCCAGCACCAGAGCCGGTTCAATATTGGCCAGCAGACCGAAGCCGCAGGCCAGCCGGTCGCACGCCACGCTTATGCGCCGCCGTCCCTGGCGGACAATCACCCGTTCTACCTTGCCCTCGCCTTCCGCCGCCAGCACATGGCTGTTGAACCGATAATGCGGATCGGTCAGGGAAAAGGACTGCCGCAGCTTGTCCGGCCAGCGCCATAGGCCCAGGAAAAGCCGCCCCAGGCGCAGCGCGGGCGCCTGCTCCGCCAGTAAAACCACCTTGCCGCCGGCTTTTTTGACCGCCTGCGCCGCCGCCAGCAGCAAAGGTCCGCTGCCGGCCAGGGCGATTCGCTGGTCTTTCACCGGCAACCCGCTCTTGATAAAGGCCTGCAGCGCTCCCGCCCCGCTGACCCCCGCCAGGGTCCAGCCAGGAAACGGCAACAGCAGTTCCCGCGCCCCGCTGCAAAGAATCAGCCGCTCATAGCGGATAATGCCGCTGGCGGTCTCCTGCTCATACAGCCACCGTTTGTCCCCTACCGGGGCGATAAGCTTGGCGCCGCAGAGCAAGGAGACGTTAGGCAGTTGATCAAGCTGCCGCAGGTAATGCCGGGCCCCTTCCGGCAGGCTTACCGCCGGGCCATCGCGCCAGATCTGGCCGCCGGGAAAGGGATTGTCATCCAGAATGATGATGTTTATGCCGCTTTTCGCCGCGGCGCAGGCCGCCGCCATGCCGGCCGGGCCGGCCCCCACGATAAGCAGCTCACAGCTGAAATCCCGGTCAAGCATGGCGGGTGAATCCTCTCGATAGGCATAAGTCCAGGTCAAGCATGACTATTGAATCCTCTCGATATGCATATTTTCCCGGCAAATCGTTTGACACGCCGGGCGTCGCAGTCCGTTAACGGTCACCCGGCACTCCTGGCAAATACCCATGCCGCAAAACGGCGTTCGCCACTGCCCGGACACCGAGCATCGGGTGGTCTGCTTATCGGTATAGGCCAGGGCGGCCGCCACGGTTATTCCGGCCGGAACGGTAAAAAACTGCCCGTCCACCACGATGGAAATCAATAGCGTCATGGCGTCTCCTCTACTGAATGGGAGGTAGAATCCGTGGTAAGCAGCCGCGCGGGCAGATAGGGCGTATCGTCTATTTCCGGCCGCCGTTGGCGGATTTGCGCGGCGATAATGGCGGCGCTGCCCAGGGCGGTGGTCACCCCCAACCCCTCATGTCCCAGCGCCAGCCACAGGCCGGGATAATCAGGGTGAGGACCCAGCAGCGGCAAGCCGTCGGCGGCGGCGGCGCGAAACCCGGTCCAGCAGCGGATAATGTTCATTTCCGCCAGCGCCGGCATCCATGACCGCGCCCGCGCCAGCATGGCGGCCAGCACCTCGCCGTCCACGGCCGGATCGAGAGAGTCAAACTGGCGCGACGAACCGATAAACAGCTGTCCGGTGGGACGGGGCTGCAGATTGAACGCCACCGAGGTGCCGCTGGCGGCGTGGGCGCTGGCGCCGTAGCCCAGTTCCACCAGTTGGTGCCGCACCATGGGGGTATAGCGATCGGTAATGGCCAAATGGCCTTTTTTAGCCCGCAGAAAACGGCTGCCCAGCAGCGCATCGGCGCCCAGGCCGTTGGCGACGACGATGGCCGGCGCCGTTAGACGCTCTCCGCTTGCCAATATCACCACGTCTCCCTCAATGGCCGCCGCTTCCCCCGCCAACCGGGTGATGCCCGGCTGTGATGCCAGCCAGCGGCCGGCGGCCGGGGCATACAAAATGCCATCCCCCGCCACCCGCAATCCCCCCGCCAGGCCGGAGCGCAGGGCGGGTTCCATTTGCGCCACCTGGGACGGAGTCAGCATTTCGCTGTGAACGCCGCAGTGCGACAGCCGCCGCTGTTTTTCCGCCGCCACGTCCATTTCTTCGTCGGTTTCCGCCAGCCACAGGGTGCCGCATCCCCGCCAGGCACAGTCATCCGGCAAGTCGGACACCAGTTCCCGCCACAGCCCAAGGCTGTAGCTGCTAAGCCGCAGTTCCGCCGGATTATCGTCAATGCACACCAGATGCCCCATGCCCGCCTGGGTGGCGCCGCTCCCCTGATTATCCACCAGCAGTACGTCCATGCCGTCCGCCGCCAGGCGACGGGCGCAGGCGGCGCCGATAATGCCCGCGCCGATGACGATGGCATCGGCCCCCTGGCTTTGCCCCATCAGCCGATACCCCAGACAAAGGGGTCCCGGTTATCCAGCAGCAGGGTGTTGTCGCCGCAGACAAACGCCGAGCCGCGAATGGAGGGTATAATCTGATTCTCATCAAGACGCCGGTACGAAGCGGTAAACTCACTGCCGATAACGCTGGCCTGCCGCCATTGCTCGCCGGGCTGCAATTTGCCGTCCGCCGCCAGACAGGCCAGCTTGGCGCTGGTGCCGGTGCCGCAAGGGGAACGGTCATACGCCTTGCCCGGACAGAGCACGAAGCTGCGGCTGTCCGCATGGGCATCGTCGGAAAAAAGCTCGATATGATCGATAAGCCCGCCGTCATCGCCAGTAATATTATGCTGCTCCAGCGCCTGGCGCACCGCCCAGCCGTAAGCGGTCAGCGCCTCCAGATTGCCGGTATCCACCGCCAGCCCGTGTCCGCTTATCAGGAAAAACCAGTTGCCGCCCCAGGCGATATCGCCGCAGACCCGGCCATAACCCGGTACTTCCAGCGCCACCTGCCGCCCGGCGCGGCGGGCGGGCACATTCTCCACCGTCACGCTGCCGTCGTCGTGCAGGGTGGCCCGCACATCCCCAACCGGCGTTTCAATCAGGTGCTCGCCCACGGAAATCCGTCCCAGATAGGCCAGCGAAGCCACCAGACCGATAGTGCCGTGGCCGCACATACCCAGGTAGCCGCTGTTATTGAAAAAAATCACGCCGGCGGCGGCCCGGGACGAACAGGGGGTACACAGCAGCGCCCCCACCAGTACATCGTTGCCGCGCGGCTCGAGAATAACGGCTTTTCGCCATGGGTCGAACTCCCCGGCCAGACGCGCTTTGCGTTCCGCCATGCTACCCTGACCTAGATCGGGAAATCCCTCGATGATAAGGCGGGTCGGTTCGCCGGCGGTATGGGAATCGATGGCGCGTACCGCGGTATAACGAGAAGATAATGTCACAGCTGCCCCCGGTGGTTCTTGCGAGTGTTAAAGCAGAGTGGACCCATTGCCCCCGCCGGCGCTTGATGCCTTTCCACAGCACATATGGAGAAAACGGCATAGCCCCGCCGCTGGTTTATACACGCCATACTTCACGTAGCAGCCTTCCGGCAACTTGAATTTTACCCTATATAATCAAATCCTATCGCCCGGACGCTTTACTCCACCCGGCGGCACAGGCATGCTTACCTCATTCCTGTTGCACCAGTTCCCTGTTGATCCAGCGATAAGAGACGGTCCTTATGTGGTCAGCGCCAGTTGATATTCCGTCCTCACGGCTACCCGCCGGCGGCGAGGACAGCGATAACCCGGCCGATGCGCAGTCCGCGCGCCGGACGTTTTCATCGCTCCGTGCCGGTCTGACGCAGCGTCGGCCCGAAGACATGGACAGCCTGCTGGACGCCGTCGCGCTGCTGCTGCCGTTGCTGGACGCCATTTCCGGCGTGGTATTTTTTATCAAGGACGGCGAAGCGCGCTATCTGATGGCCAACCAGACCCTGGCGACCCGTTGCGGATTCAAGAACGTCGACGCGCTGCTGGGGAAAACCTCGGCACAGGTATTTCCCTCCAGGCTGGGCGTGGGTTATATCGAGCAGGATTTCCAGGTGATGCGCACCGGCGTGCCTATCGAGGATCAACTGGAGCTGCATTTCTACAGCGGCCGCAAAACCGGCTGGTGCCTGACGCAAAAACTGGCTCTCTACGATCGCCAGGGCAGGCTAATCGGCATGGCGGGCATCTCCCACGATCTCCAGGAGACCCGCGCCAATCACCCGTCTTACCAGAGCCTGCTTGCCATGGAGAGCCATATCCGGCTTAATTTCCATCGCCCGGTGGCCATGGAAGAGCTGACCCGGATTACCGGCCTGTCCGTGGCGCAAATCGAACGCTACTGCAAACGTATTTTTCAGCTCACCCCGCGCCAGATAATCCACAAAATCCGGCTGGAGAAGGCCACCGAGCTGTTAAGCGGCGCCCTGCCCATCACCGATATCGCCCTGCAGTGCGGTTATACCGATCACAGCGCCTTCAGCCGCCAGTTCAAGGCCATGACCGGCACCACCCCCAGCGATTTTCGCGCCAGCCTGCGGGTATAAAATCTTTATCCGGCCGCACGCGTTAGCGAAAGCCGATTATGCCGTGCTACGCCGTCCGCTGTGCCGATTTCGCCGGCAGGCACGTCGAAAATCCTCAAGCCGCCGCCGGTAATAACCGTCAAGGTAACCCTATGTGTCAACAGGGCAGGCATCCTCATGCGCGCCTGCCATCGGGAGGAGCACCATGTCTGTTTCACACACCGCCGCCGCCGGCGGACAGTTTATCGCCGGTGAACGGGTGGCCGCGGGCCGGGATATCATTCACAGCCTGTGCGCCGCCACCGGCGAACCCACCGGCCATGACTATGCACAGGCCACCCCCGAGGAAGCCCGCTTATCAGCGCAGGCCGCGGCTGCCGCCTTCCCGGCCTACAGCCAGACCGACAGCGCCCGGCGCGCACGGTTTTTAAATGCCATCGCCGACGAAATCGATGCCCTGGATGACAGCTTCCTGCAGCTGGCACATCTGGAAACCGCTCTGCCCCTGCCCCGTCTGCAGGGAGAAAAAGCCCGCACCAGCGGTCAGCTGCGCCTGTTTGCCCGATTGCTGGCCCGCGGGGATACGGAAAATGTTCGTATCGATACGGCGCTGCCGGGCCGCAAGCCGCTGCCCCGGCCGGATCTGCGCCAGTATCAACTGCCCCTCGGCCCGGCGGCGGTATTCGGCGCCAGCAATTTCCCGCTGGCGTTCTCCACCGCCGGCGGCGATACCGCCTCGGCCCTGGCGGCCGGCTGCACGGTAGTGTTCAAGGCCCACAGCGGCCATCCGGCCACCGCCGAAGGCATTGCCCTGGCCATTGAGCGGGCCCGGCTGGCGCAAAACCTGCCGGCGGGGGTGTTTAACATGATTTATGGCGACTTTATCGGCGCCGAACTGGTGCAGGCGCCGGAAATTCAGGCGGTGGGCTTTACCGGCTCCCTGAAAGGCGGACGGGCGCTGTTTGATCTGGCGGCCCGGAGGCCGCAGCCCATCCCGGTGTTTGCCGAGATGTCCAGCGTCAACCCGCTGCTGCTGCTGCCCAACGCCGTAAAGGCGCGGGGCGAACAGATTGCCAAGGACCTGGTGGGCTCTTTTACCCTGGGGGCGGGCCAGTTCTGCACCAAGCCGGGTCTGATTATTGGCGTGGCCGGAGAGGATTTTGACCGGTTTATCGGCCAATTGACCCGGTGGGTCAATGCCGCCCCGCCGCAGTTTATGCTGCATGCGGGCATCCTGGAAAATTACCGGCAGGGCGTGGCGCGCTGGGACCGGCATCCGGCGCTGCGGCGGCTGGCGCAAGGCAAGTCCGCCGATAACCAGGCGGCATCCCGGCTCTATCAGGGAGATAAAGATCTGCTGCTGTCCGCCATGGACCCGGTGTTGCAGGAGGAAGTCTTCGGTCCGCTGGCGGTAGTGGTAACAGTGGCCGATCTTGAGGAACTGCTGGTTGCCCTTGACCATTTGCAGGGACAGCTCACCGCCACGATCCTGGCGGAGCCGGCGGATTTACCGCTGACCAGCCCCCTGTGCCGGCGCCTGCTGCATAAAGCCGGCCGAGTGCTGTTCAACGGCTACCCCACAGGGGTGGAAGTGAGCGACGCCATGGTGCACGGCGGTCCCTGGCCCGCCACCTCCGACGCCCGCGGCACCTCCGTCGGCACCCTGGCCATCAGCCGTTTCCAGCGGCCGGTATGCCTGCAAAACTGGCCGGCGGAACTCTTGCCGCCGCCGCTGCAGGATGCCAACCCGCTGAACCTGCTGCGGCTGGTGAACGGCGAATATACCAGGGATGCCATTACTGTCGGCTAACGTTGTTCGATGAAAACCGACCAATATATGCGGCAATTCTATCAAGCAACGCAAGATCACCACTTGCTTACATTTGTTCTTAGGATGTGAGACATATCAGTTGCTTGATTCAGTTACAGCTTGGTTGAGAGATATGCTTCGACTAGACCGCAATACTCTCTAAGCTTCCCTTGCGCATTTGGAATACGATACTCATCTAACAGCCGCTGGATTTCGGCCTTGGTACGTTTACCATTTTTACATGAAAGGCTTACGCGCAAGGACGTTAGTATATAAGAGCGGTTTTGAACAAGTCGTTCTTTATTCAGGTTCAGGACTCCATTTATTTGTCCGGCGAACTCTTCATCAGTTGAGTCGATCTTTCCTAGGCCGTCATATTTTATCAGTGCGTTGACTCGGTCTTGCGGCCTACTAGGATTGAATTTAAGCGCATGATTTCCTTTACGGCTGTCGCACGTCTGACTGACAAACCGCTCACCCTCGTATCCCATACAGCAGCCTAACAAGTTTGAATAATCGAGCTGAAGGAGCGGGTAATCTGACTGACACGCCCAGTGCTCGACCTTCATATTAGACGCAGTTATGCGAACCATACAATAGGCGCACAGATGCCCTTGTTCAGCCAGCAATGATGCTCTGATGGTATCCTTTACATGAGTAAAATCAGGTCCATCATATTCTCCCCCACCTAAACGATATTCTTGGAGTAAACGTGGTTCAGCCGCTTTGCTTATCTCCCTCATTCCTTGTCCCATCCGTGAAGCTCAATATCAAATTTAGCACTAACAAACTCAGGGATTTCACCGTTCAGTTCATGTTCAGTCTCGGCAATTTTACGTTTTGCTGCCTCAAGTTCGCCATTGGAAATGAGCTTAAAAATGTCATCAATTTTTTTCTGAACTTCAGGTGAGCGGTCTAATTTTTGCCTGCCTGTATTCATGATTTCATTGAGTACTTGATTGGATGTCAAACCATATGATTGTTCAGGAGAAGAACTGTTGAAATTGCCGTTCTCATCTTTACCAAGCATAAAAATTCGATCGTGCTTTACTTCACTAATAATTTGAGGAGAGTGCGTAGAGACAATAAACTGACAATTAGGGAAAACCGTATTCAAATTTTTGAGAATGTTGCGTTGCCACTCAGGGTGAAGATGTAAATCAATTTCATCAATTAGTATGATCCCCGCAGAAAGCAGCGGATTTTCCGATAACGGATTAAGCAAAATCATCCTTCTACAGACATCGAGGACAAGTGCGAGTAATGACTTCTCTCCTTGAGAAAGCTGAAGGACATTAATTTTTTTCTTATCTTTTGCAACTGAAAGATGAAGGGTGGGTTTCAGTTCAACGTTCAAATTACTGAAGCCTTCCATGAATAGTGGAATGGCGCTATTAATTATTAATTGCGTTTTTTTAGCGCTACTGCTTTCTTCAGGTCCCTGGCGTGATTTGATACTTGCTATAAGCTCATCAAGCTTCTGCCGAGATTTTGTGTCCGTTAAAGCTAACGCCTCCAGCGAAGCAAGAATATCGGGATCAATCTTTGGGGTATTCCCTGACTCGTGTCTGACTAAGTCATCGAGGCGCTTATACCAGCGGAAAAAACTTTTGAAATCTGCCTTACCCGAAAGTGCATTATTGTATCCGTCAAAACGGCTGGCTATTTCACTGGAAGAGGTTTCATCGAATTCGACCACATCCCTTGCATTGATGTCGGTAGAGCGCATCACGCCATAGTATGCCAGAATTGGAAGTTCAAAACGCTCATCGGCCTCACATGCTAACTTATACAGATGTCCCAACCTAGTGAAGTCAGAGTAATAACTTTTCTTATTTACGATGCTACCTTCCTCGACTTCACACAATTCAAGCGTCGCGTTGTAATTTTTGTTAAGCTTTACTTTTGCTATTACGGAACCGTAGCCATCATTATTACCCAGACTGATATCTGCTTTATCAATGTCTTTAGCTCTTCCGCCTTTATGGACAATCCGCTGTATAAGCCAACTAAGGCTTTGGGAAACAGCATCCAGTACAGTCGTTTTACCTGCCCCATTATTGCCTACCAGCACCTGGACCTGCCCGTTTGTAAATTCCAGACTGAGACGATCTACAATTTTGATATTGAGGAGAGACAGTAACGAGAGTTCAATTTTCTGATGCCGAAATTGTGTTAACGCAAGCTCAAGATATTCACGCGCTTTAACAACATCCGCCTCTACAAACCGACCACTGTGATAGTAGGTATAAAGCTGATAAGCCGCATTGATATCGCCCTTTCGGGCTTTTAAGGCAAGCTTAATGAATTTATTTTTCGCTATATGTTCCATCCGCTTTCCTCAGTTTTATCAGTTCTATGACGGTACGGTCAGAGTATTTTCTGACCATGCTGGTCTTGAATTCGGGTTCAATATGGAAGGCAAATGACAATAACCCTTGCAGGTAGTAGGTCATTTCAGGCTCAAGCAAACCAAGTGTGTATTTATGGATGAGAGAGGAGATAAATCGCTTTCGATCTCGACCTATAGACAATGTACCTTGCGTCGTCAGCGTTACGCCCGTTATGTGGCGGTTATGGGCTTTGGAAGTAAAGATGGTTTTACGATCGTTCAACGTTATTCTGTTGTGGTATTGCTTGTTGAGAAAGGTCCTAACCGCATCTGGCAAAGTGAATAAGATGTTTTTGTGATGCGTAGAAAATGTAAGATCATCAGCATAACGGGAGTAAATAATTCCACATTGTTCACACAGTTTAGTAAACGTTTCATCAAAGAGATACATTATGATGTTTGATACGAGTGGTGAGCTGGGAGCACCGACGCTTAAAGATAGTCTTCCCGACTGATTTTTTGCTTTGTTCCAGAATAGTGCTTTTGTTAATAATCTTTCTTCAGCGCATGAGAGCTCAAACTCATTCCATGCACACGCCATAAAAAGTAGTTCAGGCGTGATACTATTGAAAAAATTCGAGAAATCCATTTTAAGAATGTAAGGGTTGTCAGCATGCAAGATTGCGTTTTGCTTGATCCCTGATCCTTTTTTATAAGCAACAGCGCTCGAGTGGACCCGAAAATGGGATTCCAGAATATGAATAAGGTGATACTGAAAAGCCTTGAGCGCACGCGATGGATGGGCAATTATTCTTTCTCCACCATTTCGTTTAGGAATGCTATAAACCTTATATCGGTTGGGTGCATTGAAAAGGAACCTGTCAATTTGCCTGCGGTTAAGTGACTGGATCTCAATCATTTTAGAATAAAGGTGAAGGCGCATCCCAGATCCTCAGGCAAAGCAGAGACATGTTTAGAAAAAAATGTGGCAAACCGGTACGTTGGTTTGCCACTGCCCTTTACTAAAGGATGCGGTAGTCGTTCTCCGCAGCCGCGAAGGTTTATCAGCGGCTGCGGAGAACGACTACCGCAACCACGAAACCCAACAATAAGTTAGAGTCTGGCTAATCGCCCGACTAGACGTAACCGTCTGAACGCTAAAGGACTTACTTAGTGTACTTCATTGGATAGAGCGCTTCAACGTTTCGCGAAACTCCAGCGGTGCCAGTCACTATGGCCAACCCATACTTGTTGATCCTACCCAGATTTGACGGACACACTGTTAAGTGAGGTAAACTCATTTACGGAGGTGTTCCATGACAAAATCGACAGCTGCTAAAAATAAGCCGCGTAATCAATCCACGCCCGAGTTTCGCGAGCAAGCGTTGGCACTGGCCGACACTGTTGGCGTGGCCCAAGCTGCCCGAGAACTCAATCTCTATGAATCACAACTTTATACGTGGCGTTCTAAAACACGCCAGCAGAACAACAACGGTGAGCGGGAACAACAGCAACTCGCCGAGATCGCCCGCCTTAAGCGCCAACTCGCTGAGAAAGATGAGGAATTGGCCATTCTCCAAAAGGCGGCCACCTACTTCGCCAATCGCCTGAAATGAAGTATGTGTTTATGAAAAATCATCAGGTAATATTTAAGGTAAAAAGCAAGGCGTGTGTTGCATGCTTCTCGCAGTGGTTTCTATGCTTGGCTGCCTCGTCAAAGAGTACCGTCATCTCGCCAGCAGGCCAGGCAAACCCGCGATACCCAAATCCTTGCTGCATTTAATCAAGCCAAACAGCGTTATGGCGCGCCGAGACTCACCCTGGACTTACGTGAAGCTGGTTTTGGCTGGAATCGCAAAACAGTCGCGGATAGTCTGCGTCGCCAGGGGTTGAAAGCGCGTGCAGCACGGCGGTTTAAAGCCACGACGAATAGTAATCACAGTCTGCCGGTGGCACCTAACCTGTTGAATCAATGCTTTAACGCTGACATCCCGAATCAGAAATGGGTAGGTGACATTACGTACTTGTGGACAGAAGAAGGTTGGTTATATCTTGCTGTTATTATGGATCTTTATTCGCAAGCGATAGTGGGTTGGTCCATGTCTGAACGGATGACGGCAAAACTGGCCTGCGACGTTTTGGAAATGGCGTTACAAAGAAGGAAAAAACCTCGTGATATTATTGTGCGCACTGATCGAGGTAGTCGATATTGCTCCCAAGATTACAGCAATATACTGAAAAAAACAAGTTAAAGCCAAGTATGAGTGCGAAAGGATGTTGTTATGATAATGTTTGTGCGGAAAGTTTTTTCCATAGCCTGAAGGTTGAACTAATCCACGGAGAACATTTTACCACCAGACAAATGATGAAAGATGCGGTGTTCAGCTATATTGAAATCGACTATAACCATTATCTTCGGCACAGTGCCAATGGTGGGTTAAGCCCGGAACAATATGAAATAAAGAAAAGAGTAATTGATAACAATAAACAGGAAGCGTGCTAATGGAAATATCTTTACTTTATGCATAGATAATACATACTCAAACAATAATTACGGCGTAAAGTAATAATAATTTTACCCCGGACATTGGTGGCGCATTCCGTCTGATTTATCAATCATAAATCCGGCTCATCCAAGGATCAACGTTATAGTTTAAGGAACTTAATATCAAAGAAATAAAATAATTTCCTGTGATTTAGATGACTCTATTTTTGAAAATTTATGTTTTGTTATCTTTTTTTAATTAACATCAGCCGTTACATTTTGAAGATTTAGAGTTCTAAATCGTCATTTAGCATAACGATGTCTATTTTAATGAAAAATTCTAAAATTCCTCTATCACCACGAACACCCTGTCCGCGGTCTTCTAAAGGAAAACCGCGCTTTGTCCGGGCAACATGCTTGCTTATATCGGCGGCAGCCGATAAGACGACTCCTGCACCTTCACCAGCACCGGGTGATCGCGATACAGGGCCGGGAAAATCTGCTTGAGCGCCGCTACCTTCGGCAAATCGTTAATAACGATATACGGCGCCTCGGGATTATTGGTCAGGTAATTCTGGTGATAGGCCTCGGCCGGGTAAAAATCCCCTTTTTCGAGACGGGTCGCCAGCGGCGCGGCAAACACATGGGCGGCATTCAGCTGGGCGATATACGCCTGCGCCACCTGCTGCTGCGCGGCGGAGCGCGGAAAAATCGCCGAGCGGTACTGCGTGCCGCTGTCCGGCCCCTGCCGGTTAAGCTCCGTCGGGTTGTGGGCCACGGAAAAATAGATCTGCAGCAGGGTGCCGTAGGACACCTTGGTCGGATCGAACACCACCTCCACCGATTCCGCATGGCCAGTGTCGCCGCCGCTGACGGCGTTATAGTTGGCATTTTGCGCCGATCCGCCGGTATAGCCCGCCACCACGCCGGTCACGCCATTAACATGCTGGAATACCCCCTGCATGCCCCAAAAGCAGCCCCCCGCCAGCACGGCGGTCTCCGCATGCACCGTGACGGCGGCCTCATCGCGGGCCGGGGGCGGTATCTTTACCGCGTCTTCAGCGCCGCC
This sequence comes from Sodalis sp. RH15, assembly GCF_047324255.1. Taxonomy (NCBI): domain Bacteria; kingdom Pseudomonadati; phylum Pseudomonadota; class Gammaproteobacteria; order Enterobacterales; family Bruguierivoracaceae; genus Sodalis; species Sodalis sp. RH15. The sequence goes on along the minus strand of NZ_CP178738.1, from coordinate 2,883,956 downwards.
CGACGACCAGGCCATGCACTGCCACAGCAGCGCGGTAATGGCAACTGCCGCCGCCAAAACACCGCGGCGGCCCCGGAAAGCGAGAAAGAAAAATCGTTTAGTCATGATAGTCCCCACGGCCGTTAACCAAAGGTAAAGGCGTAAGCTGAAACACCGGCATCCAGAAACTCAATGTCGAAGGTATGCTCGCCCGTGCTGTTCTGCTGGCGAATTAATTGATACAGGCGCTGCTCGGTTACCGTGCCATCCCCCTCAGGGGACACATCGGTACCGTGGGCGCCCGCCGGCGCCTTGCCGTCCAGCGTAACGTGAAAGCGTACCGGTTTGCCGTCTTTGGTCGGGCCCAGCACCAAATGCAGATCCCGGCCGTGGAAGCGGTAGACGATATGTCCGCCGTCGCCGTTCAGCGTCACGCTTTCCGGGCCCACCGTCCAGCGCCCACCGAGCCCCCAATCGTTCAAAGACAGCGTCCCGGGCAGGCTGTAATCCGCCGGCGCATCGTTGACCGCCTGTCCCGAGGCGAAATTCTCCGCCCGCATATAGCCCAGATAAGTCTCGGGCGATACGTCCTGCAGACCGCCGGCGGCCTGCTCCACCCCCTGCCCCTGCACCTGGCTGATGGCGGTAGTGACGTTACGCGCCCCCGCCTCCCGCAACAGCTGCTGAATCACCTGTTCCGACTGCGCATATTCCCCTTCGCCGAAATGCTCATAGCGAATTTCGCCTTTGGCGTCGATAAAATAATGGGCCGGCCAATACTGGTTATTGAACGCGCGCCAAATGCGGTAGTTATTGTCAATGGCGATAGGGTAAGTCACTCCCAGCTTATTGGCCTGCCGCGTCACGTTATTGATATCCCGTTCGAAGGCAAATTCCGGCGCATGGACGCCGATCACCACCAGTCCCTGATCGTGATACTTGGCGGCCCAGGCTTTTACATAAGGCAAAGCGCGCAGGCAATTGATGCAAGAGTAGGTCCAGAAATCCACCACCACCACTTTGCCACGCAGCTGCGCGGCGGTGAGCGGCGGAGAATTCAGCCACTGCACCGCGCCGTCCAGGGACGGCATGGGGCCGTCATCGGTAAGCATAGGCGAGATATCCGCCACGGTTTGCGGCGTGGCGCCGGCCGCCGACGTTTGTGCCAGTGCCGGGGCAGCGCCATGATTGTCGCTCGGCGTGAAGCGGTCCAGCAGCTTTTGTTCGATACCGCCGGTGGAGGCGGTTGAAATCTGCGCCAGTACGCCGGTATCCAGGCCTAAGGCAATAGCCACCACTCCCACCAGCATGGCGCCGCCGATGCCGCGCCGGATCCATTCGCCGGCCCCGAGCGAACGCTTCATCATGCTGAACACCTTGCCGCCGATCAGCAGCGCCAGGGTCAATGAGGTGGCCGCGCCGGCGGCATAGGCCAGCAATAACAGCGTGGTGCCGATGCTGGCCCCCTGCAGGGCGGCGCCGGTAAGCAACAGACCGAGGATCGGGCCGGCGCAGGGCGCCCACAGCAAACCGGTGGCCACGCCCAGCAGCAAGGATACGCCGATGGGCGCCTGTTTATTGCCGGAAGAAAGACGGTCGTTCATGCGGTTGCCCGCCGACACCAGGGGCTGCATCACCCGATCCGCCAGGCGCGGCATCAGCAGCGTCACGCTGAACAGCGCCATCAGGGCCAGCGCCAGCCAGCGGCCATATTGATTGGCCGACGCCACCCATCCGCCCCCCACCGCCGCCAGGGTGGCCACCAGGCTAAAGGTGAGCGCCATGCCCGCCAGCAGCGGCAGTCCGGAGCGCACAAAGGATTGATCCGACCGGGCGAAAACAAACGGCAGAACCGGTAATATACAAGGGCTGGCGATGGTCAACACGCCGCCCAGATAGGCCAGGATTATTAAAATCATAGGATCTCCTTTTCATGATATGGCATCAGCATGCCAAATCAACCCGCCCCGCTCCATGACCGCCGGATGACAAAATTGTCATCCGGCGGATGTGTTCACACTTTCCATGCGCACTGCTGCAACTTATTGTCAAAAAAACAAATTTTTTCCGGCGTAATCTATTAAATTATAGTACTTTCTCGACCGGCAAGCCGATTATTCAACCGAAGCGCCTAAAAGTGATGGATAGACTTAAGAACATGTTCAAACAGGATGATTACAGTTAGTCCAATAAGAAAATATTTTACATACTTTGAGCAATATTAATTTAATGAGTAATTTGTTTATGCAATAAACATTTTTTAAACGAAATCAATTCTCCTTCTGGATAACTTCTTTTTTTATCCGTAATTTAATATAATTCTTTTGCTGCCGATAAATCGTCAGCCGGGATTTGCAGCCCGAGAATCTTTAAGGCGACACTTCACGCGCCCAGCGTGATTTTTTATGTCGAGGCTTTGGTCTATCTGTTATTGCTGATACAAATTTGTTATTGTCCATGGCAACAATGGTAGTCCAGGTAAGGCGACCTTCGGGTTGGCCGGTATCCTTAGAGGCCGGTACTGCAAACCCTGTCTGGGCTGCCACCCAAGAGATTTGCAGCTCCGGTGGCAGTAAGATTTTTACTCTAAGGAAATCGTCCTATGAATACCGCCATTCTTACCACTGAACTTCGCATCGCCCTCTATCGCCGCGTTGCCGCACTGGCTTATCAAAACTTCTGCTTGTCCAATGGTGTTAATCAAACCTTGGCATTGGATGCCCTCGAAATTAAAATTGCTTGGCAAGTCGAAGCGGATCATATCATTGAATACGGATTGGAACAGGGTCCTGAATATGCCTACGAATTTTTACGTGACATGGTTGACCCTGATTTCCTTACTGAACCGCCACAGCTAACGGAGTGGAGAATCGAAGCCATGGAATTGATTGTGCATAGTTGTATTGATGATACTCCTGAAAGCAATATATTGCATTAAACCTTGTTTCACCGGCAGGTCATGAAGCCTGCCGGCTTTATTGATAAATTACGTTGATGCCTGAGCTGTGAAGTGAAGGTAGGGGATGACAGGTGTTAACAGACTCCTGAAAATAGTTGATACTAAAGCGAGTGAATTTCATCGGTAGAAAGGCATTAGGCAATGTCCTGGATATACTAGGTGGGCTCTTGGGCAGTGCGATTTTCTGGCTGTCTCTGTTTTGCATTTTTCATTTTGATACCTGGCTGATAAGGCTATTTTCAATTTTTTCCACGGTTGCTTGTGTCTATCTTGTTAGCAAGTTCGCTGATAAATTTCTCATAGGTAAACGAGGCACTAAGTTGAATTCATTGTATTTATAAGAATATTACATATCAAATCCATAATTATTAACTTAACCATGCACTCCGGCAAGCAGATCACATGGGTTGCTTTTTTTTTCGCAAGACTTGAGATTGCACTCTCTGGAAGTCTGAACAGGTTTCTTATAAAAATACCATCAGGATTATTCGATAACTTCCTTTTATAAACGGACTCGCTCATAGTCATTCATTATTTATTACCTTAATAAAATAGGTTTTATCAAACATTTTCCCAGGGTACATAGTTCCTGACGTGGCCCCGTCAACACGAACCGATATTATTGTAAAAAGAACCTTTAGGATGCCGACAGCCCTCACTAGGCGTTATATACCCCACCTGTCCATGCATAAAAATCACTTATTGAAGCGTATAAAAATGAATGTTTGTCTTATCATTCTATTTTTATGGAATAATATTTATTAAAATATCCAGCTTTTGTATACATATTTGGTGGTGTACGTACTGTAACCTCTACTTGTACCTCTCCACGTTTGCGTGGCATCCCTTTGATTAAAATATAATCATGATATCCACATTTATTGGATTTATCAGCATTAGAGCAGTTTTCAAAATCCGGTTCAGAATATAGACCGGAATCTACTGGAGTTATCTTTACACTCGAATTTCTCTTAGAAAAAGGCAATAGCTCACCATTACTATTAAAATTTGCTAATATTACACCGGAATAATATTGATTAAGTTGCGCATTTGGCAAATAATCTTCTGCAGGTTTGAAACTCACCTTGGTAGAAGTACATGCCGTCACAAAAAAAATTATCGATATAGCAACAAATCTGTATTTCATCTTTATGATATCGGTTTAAAAACCAATCCTCCGAAAGTCCTTTCACAATAATCCCTAATGGTATAATTATTTTTTAGCTTCACACCTGCATCTCCCCATGAAAACACTCTTAAATCAACCTTGTCATTGCTATCGGTATTACGTACCACAGGTAATCCACCTGTTACCCTCACTTGGTCACTCCACACAACCCAATGGTTTTTTATCGGCAAAATTGAAGGATATGTTGCCAACATTCCATCAGATATTAATGTAACGACCCTATATCCTTTACCGGCATATTCATTTAATATTTCCACACCCTGCTGATTGATGTGCGAAAATCCCACATTGCCAAACACTTTTTCATATCCGGCCTTTTCGAACCATTCCGTCAGCTTGCCCCACAAGGTAATGCCGGCCACTTTATCATCGACATTATCATAACGCATCATGGCATTTCCCGAGTCCCTTAGCCCAGCCAGCATCATCCAGTCCAGCCCGGAAACCCGTGAAGAACCCCTGCTATCGTAAAAAGAACCTTTAGGATGCCGGCAGCCTTCACTGGGTGTTATATACAATTCACCTATTTTTGTCCTGCCGTAGCGCCATAGCTCCCGCGCCGCCTGCGCATAGATATCCGGTCGGTCCATTTGCAGGCAATAAAAAAATGCCGCGGGACCGCATAAACTGGTTTCCCCCTGATCAGGATAATCCATGTGATGAAATCGAGAAAAAATCTGCCCTTCAATTTTCTTCTTTTCGAATGGATCAAACGGACTGCCTAGAGGATATTCCTTCGCAATAAACGGCCTTTCCGGAACGAAGATTCTAACAATCTTGGTGTTTTCTCCTTCACTGACCGGACGGGTTTGACCGGTGGTTTCAAAATAGCAAGGGTTTTCAGAATCAATAGCAGAGAATGCTTTTCCTGTGGTCAATTCCTGTAGCGTATACAATCGGCTGAATGGCGTCTCGGAATCACGAATCGTTTTCAGAAGGGTTTTCCGGAATAGAACGACTTCCATGATATAGAGGACGGAAAGCGCATCATTAATGTCCTTGGTGGGATGTCTTTGCGTCTCGTAATTACTTTGTAGCGCCTGCTGTTTCACCTCAATGATTGAGTGTTTATTGCGTTTCGAATCCATTCGGTAAATACATAAATCATACAATAAATAGCTCGGTGGGACATTGGAGCTTATTTTGGTGTGAACCCTATACACTGGCATAATTTAATCCTTTAAAATACGCAGGCAGATATTCTCGGTTGTATCGGCGAAGTGCCACTCTGTATGCCCCTGGTTATCGGTTATGCCTGCTTCTTCATCCCCGTCAGGGAAGATAAGAAGATACCGGCGGCAGCTCAGCGCTTGGCCATTGAGATCGGCACAATGGTAGCGAACGTGATGCCGTGAGTCGCTTGTCTCAGTCTGTACTGACAATGCCTGCGTAGTAAGGGTTAGCGCAGAATGCGTACCGGTGCTGGTGTATTGTGTGGCGGATCCAAACACATAGTGGTCTGAGCAATCGCAGGCCACCCGGTCGCCGGTAGCGGCATAGGGCTGTTTCTCACCCCAGTCAACCGCCGAGGCGATTATCTGAAAGTTTCCGTTGCACTTGCTGCACGAAGCCTTATCCCCGCTTTGCGCGATGGGCTTATTTCCTTCATGCCATGTGGCGGTTGCGGACACCACTTTCCCAAAGCTGGTTTTGTCCCCCAGGCATACCAGTGCTCTTGCCATAATCCTCCTTGAATTTAATGGTCATTCAAACCCGCGACATCCACGCGTAGTCTGACAAACACATACCTTTGTTCATCGTGAATACAGTAACGTTCCCCATCGAGAGCTATTGTTAAGAGGTGCATGTTTTTTAGAATGTCATGTTAATATCTTACGGGAAAAAAACAGGTTATTACCATATCGGTAAGTTAAACGAAACGTATTCCGTTTGATGACAATTTACTTAATACCACTTCATTAATATTGCTGTTAGACAACCTAAAATCATTGATTTCTTAATGCCGGCGTTTCTCCTTGGTAACGTTACCTATCAATAACAGCGAGGTTGCGATAAGCACGAGCTTCAACTTGACCTGACCGGGGTTAAATTGCTGCCGGCTTATGTCCCGCAGCAAATCTTTGTCAACAAATACAGATTTTTGCCGGCATAATCTATTAAAATGAGGGTATCTTCCCCGGCCGGCAAACCCAGTAGCCTACCTATGAGCTTGAAATTGATGGATATGCTGAAAAAACATTGCGATGCCGCCAATCCCGGCGCTGGGCCTTTGTATCAGCGCCTTGAGCAGGGTTTTCGGGAAATGGTGGACAGCGGCGTGATTAAAGCCGGCTATGCCATTCCCAGCGAACGGGAGCTCTCCGAAGGGCTTGGCCTGTCAAGGGTCACCGTGCGGCGGGCGCTGAGCGAGCTGGCGCAGGCGCAGGTGATAGTCCAGCGCCGCGGCGCGCGCAGTACCGTGGCCGGCCGGGTGGAAAAACCCCTCTCCTCCCTTACCAGCTTCAGCGAGGATATGCTGTCCCGCGGTTACCAGCCCGGCACCCGCTGGCTGGAGAAGGAGTTGATCCAGGCCACGCCGTCGGAGACCATCGCGCTGAATCTCAGCCCCGGCGCGCTGGTTTACCGGCTGAAACGTTTGCGCACCGTGGACGACAGGCCGATGGCGGTGGAAATCGCCGTGGTGCCGCAGGCGTTTATCCCGTCCCTCGGGGCCATGGGGGATTCGTTGTATCGGGTGTTTCAACAGGGAGGCACCATGCCGACCCGGGCGCTGCAGCGCATCCGGGCCGAGCCGCTGTCAAAGGCCTATAGCCAACTGCTGGATTTGCCGCCCCACAGCCCGGCGCTGCACGTGGAGCGCCACTGCTATCTGGAGGACGGGCGGCCCATTGAATACACCCATACCTGGTATCGCGGCGACAGCTATGATTTTTTGGTGGAATTGCAGCGGGAAACGCCGCCGAAAAATACGTAAAGTATGAGCGCTGCCCGGCGCGGAGGAAACCCGCAGGTGCCGACGCCCGCCAAGGGATAGGGAGGTCTGTACACGAGGGATCCATCAGGCAATCAGCCTTCAGCAATATGCAATAAATGCTCAATATTAGGCACTCAGGCATTACAGCTGGGGAGAGAAAAGGCGGGGGTAAACCAGAATTCCGCCTTCAGCCCGCCGCCCGCAGCGCCCAATCGGCCGCTCCCAGCAAACCGGCATCGGCGCCGGCGATGGCGCGGCTTACCGGCAGGCGGAACAGCGCCGGCAGCCCATCGAGTTCCCGCCGGATACGTTCGATCATGTCCGCCGCCAGCCCGACGCTGCCGCCGATCACCGCTTCTTCGATATCCATCAGCATCAGGCAGTTGGCGATGGCCTGGGCCACCGCCCGGGCGGCATTATCCACAATGGCCGCCGCGCGTTCATTCTGCGGGATGCGGCTGAACAGCTCACGGCTGTCCATGGGCTTTCCCAGCAATGCCTGGGCCTGGCGCGCCAGGGCGGTGCCGGAGGCCACGTGCTCCAGGCAATCCGTGCGGCCGCAGCCGCACGGGGGGACCGGCGCGTCCAGCGGCGGGATGCTGACGGAGGCATGGCCGATATGTCCCGCCAGCCCGTGAGGGCCGGTGCTCAACTGTCCGTCGCAGATCAAGCCGCCGCCGACGCCGGTAGATAGGGTGATAAACAGCAGATTGTTTACCCTGTCCCGTCGCGGCAGATATTCGCCCCAGGCGGCCGCCTGTGCATCGTTAAGCATCACCACCGGACAAGCGAATTGGCGGCGCAGCACGGCCTGCAGCGGAAAACCTTTCCAAAAGGGAATGGTATTGATATTCACTGAAAATACCTTGCCGTCATGCAAAAAGCCGGTGGCCGCCACCGCCACCCTCTCCGGCGGACGGCCGAAATCGGCCACTTCCCGGACGGCTTCCAGAAACGCCTCTTCGTTATAACGCATCGGCACCTGATGCCGCTCGACAATGCCGCCGTCTTCTATGCGTGCAGCGGAGATTTTGCTGCCGCCGATATCCAAGGCCAGAATCATACGCCCTTGCTCCGTTTTTCCGCGCCCGCCAGCGCGCTGAGATACCATTCGGTAATATGTTCCACCCGGGTGATGGCCGAGCCGACAGTGACGGCAAAAGCGCCGGCTTCAAGAGCCGCCGCCGCCTGCGCCGGTTCACGGATGCGGCCTTCCGCCATGACCCGGTAGCCGCGGGCCGCCAGGGCGGCTATCAATTCCAGATCCGGCCGGTGCATGGGCTGCCCGGCGGTTTCCTCGGTATAGCCGGACAGGGTGGTGCCGATAAGATCGCAGCCCAGCTGCGCTGCGGCAATGCCCTCCGCCAGGGTGGCGCAGTCCGCCATGATAGTCAATTTCAGCGCCCTCGCCCGCCGGTACAGCTCCTCCACCGGCACCGGCCGAACCCGATGGGTGGCATCAAAAGCCACGATACTTGCCCCCGCGGCGGCCAGATCGGTTATATCCTGCAGAAAAGGGGAAATGCGCACCGGTGAATCCGTCAGATCCCGCTTAACGATGCCGATAATGGGAATATGCAAATTCCTCGCCACCTGCCGTATGTTGTTAATGCCCTCAATGCGCACCGCCCCGGCGCCGGCCAGTTCGGCGCTTTTCGCCATCGCCACCACGATATCCGGGTGGTCCATCGGCCCCAGGGAAACGGGTTGGCAGGAGACAACCAGTTGATGTTCGAGCCCGCTCAGGTTCATAACCTACCCAGTCCTTCTTGCTAGTTCAGCGTGGATGATCAGATAAGCATATTAATACCAGATATGTAAACTGGTATTTTAAAATAAAACAAAGGCACCACAATTGCGCATGTTTTGTGACAATGCGCACTGAAATAGTGCTTAAAAATCTGCCATTATCGCTCTAATTACCAGCTTCTATCTCGAATAAAATGCCATGAATGAGTACAAGTATATGTAATTAAATAGTATTATTCATCTGGTATTATACTGGCATGATATTTGTATCATCATCACCCTACCGGACCCCCCTTTTTGGCATCATCCCGAGGGACTCCTGAAACCATGAAAAGAAGGAATGCAGAATGAAAGACCGCATTATCAAGGTCGGCGTGATTGGTGCCGGATTTATGGGTGCCATGCATGCCCGGGTATATCAGCAGTTGTACGGCGTGGAGGTTATCGGCATCGCCGACCCGGATGTGGCCCGCTGCGAAGCGTTGAAACAGTGGATCCCGGCGGTGCAATGCTTTAGCGATTACCAGGAAATGCTGGCGCTGCCGGACCTGGATATGGTGAGCATCTGCACCAAGGATGACTTTCATCTGGCGCCGGCCCTGGCGTCGGCTAAAGCCGGCAAGCATATTTTCCTGGAAAAACCCATCGCCGCCACGCTTGAGGACGGCCAGGCGATCGTCGACGCCGCTCGCGACGCCGGAGTCCGGCTGGGCATCGGTTTTTTGCTGCGCTTCGATCCCCGTTATTCCCGCGCCCGGGAGATTATCGCCTCCGGCGAGGCGGGGGAAATCAGCCATATCGCGGCGCGGCGCAATAGCCCGGCCATCGAGGGACCGGCCCGCTATGGCGGCAGCCTGCCGCTGCCGCTGCATGTCACGGTGCACGATGTGGATATGGTGCTGTGGCTGCTCAAGCATACCCGCCCGGTGACGGTGTATGCGCAGACCACCAATAAACGCCTGGGTCATTTGGGCACGGAAGACGCGGTGTTCGCCATTATCCGTTTTGCCGACGGCGCCGTGGTGAACCTGGAAAGTTCTTGGGCCCTGCCGGCGGGTTCGCGCACCCTGCTGGATGCCAAGATGTCGATCCTGACCACCGGCGGCCTGTTCGAGGTGGAGTGCGGCGAATCCGGCCTCTATTACGCCAGCGAAGAGATGAACCGCTATATCGATACCCAGCACTGGCCGCTGAGCCAGGGGGAAATCAAGGGGGATCTGCGGGAAGAACTGATGGCGTTCATCAGCGATCTGCGCAGCGGCGGCACCAGCGTGGCCACCGGCGAAGAGGCCGGCGAGGCGTTGCGTATCACTCTTGCCATTATGGACTCCGCCCGCAGCGGCGAAATTGTTCACGTCTGAAATCCTACTACCAAAAGGTCATATCATGAGCATGAAGACCCTTCGCCTCGGCGCGGCCGTCACCACCCTGTTGTTCTTCTCCGGTCACGCCGGCGCCCAGGAAACCCTTCGCGTACTGCTGGAAGGACACAGTACCAGCGACTCCATCAAGGCCCTGCTGCCGGAGTTTGAAAAACAAACCGGCATCAAGGTGCAGGCGGAAATCGTGCCCTACAGCGACCTGACTTCCAAGGCGCTGTTGGCGTTTTCTTCCAAAAGCGGCCGTTACGACGTGGTGATGGACGATTGGGTCCATGCCGTGGGTTACGCGTCCGCGGGCTATATCCTGCCGCTGGACAAGTGGATGTCAGGGGATACCGCCTTTTACGACGCCAATGATTTTGTCAAAGGTTATGCCGATACCCTGCGTTACCAAAATCACTTTTACGGGCTGCCGGTGTATGGCGAAAGCACCTTCCTGATGTACCGCAAGGACCTGTTCAATCAATACGGCATCCCGGTGCCGAAAACCTTTGACGATCTGGCGGCGGCGGCCAAAACCATCAAGGAGAAGAGCGGCGGCAAAATTGCCGGTATTACCCTGCGCGGCGCACAGGGCATCCAGAATACCTTTGCCTGGGCGGCGTTCCTGTGGGGCTACGGCGGGCAGTGGATTGACGGCAGGAAATCCGCCATCGCCTCGCCCCAGGCCATTGAAGCCACCAAAGCCTATGTCAGCCTGTTGAAGAACTATGGGCCTATCGGCGCGGCGAATTTCGGCTGGCAGGAAAACCGACTGGTGTTCCAGCAGGGCAAAGCGGCCATGACCATCGACTCCACGGTGAACGGCGGCTTTAACGAAGATCCGAAGGAATCCAGCGTGGTGGGTAAAGTGGGTTATGCCCCGGTTCCGGCCCAGCCGGGGAATCATCCGGGCAACAGCGGCGCGCTGCAGGTGCACGGGCTCTATCTGGCCAGCGCAAGCAAACATCAGGATGCGGCCTGGAAGTTTATCAGTTGGGCCACCGACAAAGAGACGCAGATGAAATCCGTCGAGCTCAACCCCAATGCCGGCGTGAGTTCCCTTAGCGCCATCAACAGCGCGGCGTTCGCCAAGCGCTACGGCGCCTTTAAGGACGGTATGCTGGCGGCGCTGAAAAACGGCAATGCCAATTATCTGCCGGCAGTGCCGCAGTCCACGCAGATTATCAATAATACCGGCATTGCGCTGTCACAGGCGCTGGCGGGCACGCAATCGGTGGAAAGCGCGCTGCAGCAGGCCAACAGCAACAATGACAAAGCCTTGTCGCGCTAAGCCATGAGAGCCAAACTCACGCGCCTGGCGTTTACCTGGCCGCTGCTCATCGCACTATTGCTGGTCTCGTTTTATACCCTGGGATATTCCATTTACCTGGCGGTGTACAATATTGACCTGATGTCGGCGCCGCCCTTTGTTTTCAGCGGCCTGGCCAACTTCATCGATGTGCTGCAACAGCCGCGGCTGTGGTACTCCTTGTGGCATACCCTGGTATATGTGGCCGGTTCGACGCTTATCGAACTGGTGCTGGGCTGCGCCGTGGCGCTGTTTATCAGCGGCGATTTTTTCGGCCGCCGTCTGGTGCGGGCGCTGTTGCTGCTGCCGATGATTGTCACGCCCATCGTCGGCGGACTTATCTGGCGCATTTTTTACGATCCCGGTGCCGGGCTGTTCAACTATCTGCTCGGCCTGTTGGGGATGGCGCCGGTGGATTGGCTGGGGGATCCCGACATCGCCATGGCTTCTCTCATCCTGGCGGACGTCTGGCAGTGGACGCCGTTTATCATATTGCTGGTATCCGCCGGCCTGGACGCCCTGCCCCAGGAGCCGCTGGAGGCCGCCGAACTGGACGGCGCCCACGGCTGGCGGCTGCTGGCGTTTATCAAGCTGCCCATGATCAAGCCCATCATCTTGATAGCCCTGTTTCTGCGCATGATAGACGCCTTCAAGTCCTTTGATCTGATTTATGTCATGACCCGCGGCGGGCCGGCGCTGGCGACGGAAACCACCAATATGTTCGCCTATCTCACCGGTTTTCAGGACTTTCGCATCAGCGAGGCGGTGGTGATTGCCATCATCAATACGCTGCTGGTGATAGCAGTCCTCTCCCTGGCCAGTAAACGGATAATGAAAGATGTTTGAACGGATAAAGTATCTGGGGCGCCGCACGCTGTTTTACCTGGTGCTGGCGGTGATTCTGCTGTTTTTCCTGCTGCCGATTTATTGGCTGGTGACCATGTCGCTGAAAAACGGCATCGATGCCTTCGCCATGCCGCCGAAGCTGTGGTTCCACCCGATCCTCGATAACTACCGCGAGGTGCTGGGCAACGGCGATTTTATCCGCGCCTTCGGCAACAGCGTGCTGATTTCCCTGAGCGCCACCCTGCTGTGCCTGTTTACCGGCGCGCTGTTTGCCTACGGATTGGTGTTTTTTATCGAGCGCAAGGGACGGGCTAAACAGTTCGTCATGAGCCTGCGCTTCGCGCCGGTGATCATGCTGGTGATCCCGGTTTATTACCTGATTACCACCCTGGGGCTCACCGACAGCTACTGGGTATTGATCGTGGTCTATACCGTGGCGAACGTGCCCTTCACCATTCTGATGATCACCACTTTTTTCGAGGATATTCCGCCGGAGCTGCGGGAAGCGGCGCTGGTGGACGGCGCCTCGGAGTGGACGGTGTTCCTGCGCGTCATGCTGCCCCTGGCCCGCACCGGCCTGGCGGCCTCCGGCGTGCTGACGCTGTTTTTCATCTGGAACGAGTTCCAGATCGTGCTCACCCTGTCCGGCGATTCCACCCAGACGCTGCCGGTGGCGATAACGTCGTTCCTGACCTTCCAGGGCACGGAATGGGGGCCCCTTACCGCCGCCGGCACGCTGGTGATGCTGCCGATGCTGGTGTTGGGTTTGCTGGTACAAAAACATCTGGTCCGCGGCTTAACCATGGGCGGCGTGAAATAAAACGAGGAGAACCGGACCATGTCCACCATACGCCTGAATAATGTCAATAAGCGCTTTCACGACACGCCGGTGATTAATAACGTCTCCCTTGAAATCAAGCATGGGGAATTTTATGTCTTTATCGGCCCTTCCGGCTGCGGCAAATCCACGCTGCTGCGTATGATTGCCGGCCTGGAAACCATTACCGAGGGGGAAATCTATATCGGCGATCGGCTGGTGAACAAACTGCCGCCCTCGGAACGCGGGGTGGCCATGGTGTTTCAAAGCTATGCGCTTTATCCCCACATGACCATTTTCGACAATATGGCCTTTAACCTGAAGCTGGCCAAGGTAAACAAAGGAGAAATCCAGCGCCGGGTGCTGAACGCCGCGAAGATTCTGCAATTGGAGCCGTTATTGGCGCGGCTGCCCAAAGCGCTGTCCGGCGGCCAGCGCCAGCGGGTGGCTATCGGCCGCGCCATCGTGCGGGATCCCGAGGTGTTTTTGTTCGACGAGCCGCTGTCGAACCTGGATGCCTCGCTGCGGGTAGCCACCCGGGTGGAAATAGCCAAGCTGCACCATCAGTTAGGCAACAGCATGATTTATGTGACCCACGATCAGGTGGAAGCCATGACGCTGGCGGATAAGATAGTACTGCTTAACAGCGGCGCGGCGATGCTGAACAAGGGTTCCATTGCCCAGGTGGGACATCCGCTGACGCTTTACCATCATCCGGTGAATGAATTCGTGGCGGGATTTATCGGTTCGCCGAAGATGAATTTCCTGCCCGCCCGGTTTATCGGCAGCGACGGGGAAGGCGTGCAGGTTATGCTGGCGGGAACGCAGGTGGTTAGGGTGCATGTGGCCGCCCCCGCCGCCGCCGCGCGGGATGAGGTGAAAGTCGGCATACGCCCTGAGCATCTGCAGCTATGCCCGCCGCGGGAGGCGCATTTGTCTGGCAGGATCCAGCATATCGAGCACCTGGGGGAAGCGGCCTATTATTATATCGCCGTGCCGGGCTTCGAGACGCTGGTGGTGCGCCACGGCGAGCAGCGGCAGCTTAGCCTGGACGATGAGGTGGGCCTGTTTATCCCGGCGCGCCATGCGCACCTGTTCGACGCCGGCGGAGAGGCATTTGCGCGCAGAGCCCATGAAACGCTTCCGGCGCCGGTGTGAGGACCGCAAGCCATGCCGGAATGGAAGGCGAGTTACCTGGAGGAATCTGGAATAAATCTTGCATTGCTCCACTGCCTGTTTCTCCACCGGAAAGCACTATGCGCCATCTCGATAATGATACCCTTGCCGCCTTTGTCGCCGTGTACGATCACGGCAGTTTTACCGCCGCCGCCGAGCAATTGGGAAAAACCCAGGCGGCGGTGAGTATCATGCTCAGCCGGCTGGAGAAACATCTCGGCCAGCGGCTGCTGGAGCGTTCCCGCCAGGGCATCACCCTCACGCCCGCCGGTGAAAAACTCATCGGCTACGCCCGCCAGATGCGGATGCTGGAAGAGGAGGCGCTGTCCGCCCTGGGCTGTTATGACGCCAGGACGCGCATCCGTATCGGCATGCCCGATGATTACCTGGGCACCGTGGGCGCGGCGCTGATTGAGAACTTCTCCCAGCGCAATCCGCAGCTTCAGGTGGAAATCGTCAGCGACTTCTCCTTCAAGCTGCAAAAATCCCTGGAGGAAGGCCATCTGGATCTGGCGATAGTCACCCGCCAGCCGGGCCAGGAACAGGGGGAGTTCCTGCGCCATGAAGCCCAGCTCTGGTGCACGGCCCCACATTGCTATCCGGAGCGGCAATCGGTGCTGCCGATGGTGCTGTTCCCCGATGGCTGCCGGTCGCGGCCGCAGGTGCTGGCGGCGTTGGACCAGGCCGGGCTGCGCTGGCGCATCGTTTGCACCTCTTCCCACCTGACCGGAGTGGAAACCGCGGTGCGCGTGGGGGCGGCGCTGACGGTGCTGCCGGCCTCGGTGATTTCACCGGACTGGCGCATCTTAGGACAAAATGACCGCCTGCCGGCGCTAAAACCCCTCGATCTGGCGCTGCTGCTGCCCGCCGATGCCCATGTGGGCACCCGGCGGCTGGCGCAGTTTATCCGCGAGCTTATCTCCCAGCCCGCGGCGGGGATACCGCGGCCTATTCAGATTGTCAGGTGATCGCCGCAAAGCGGGCTTCACGCCGCGGTCCATCCAGGCTGCCCGGTATTCGCCGCGATAGGGACAGTGATGCGGCGGCCTATTCAGACAATTCAGAAATCGACTCAATGCAGGCGGCGGCCAGGGTTTCCAGCACCGCTTCATCGTGGCTGAATGAAAGGTAAAAGCGGCCGAAGGCAAAGGGCATCACCAAAATACCGCGGCGGCGCAGGGCGAAATGCAGCTTGAGGCTCCAGGCTTTGTCCGCCGTTGCCGCCGCTTGCCGGTAATCCAGCGGCGGCACATTTGAACGCCAGAACGTGAACACCGAACCGTAGCCGGTGGAGCATAGCGCCGTGCCTCGGGCCCGGCAGCCGTCGATGATTTTTTGGCGCAGCCCATCCCCCTGACGCAGCAGTTGCCGGTAATCCCGGTTTTTAAGCGTTGTCAGGGTGGCTATCACCGCCGCGCACACCGGCGGATTGCCGCTGTAAGTGCCGGCCCGCGTCGCCAGTCCGCGTTCAAATACCGACATATAAGCCGATTTTCCCAACAGCGCCGCCACTACCGTGCCGCTGCCGATGGCTTTGCCCACGGTGGCGAAATCGGCGTCAATACCCAACAAATGTCCGGTCAGCCCCGCATGCAGACGAAACCCCATCAGCACTTCATCCAGAATCACCAGGGCGCCGTGGCGATGGGCGCTGTCGGCCAGATACTGCAAATAGCCGGGCGCCGGTTCGATGCAGCCGGCATTGGCCATGACCGGCTCCACAATCAGCGCGGCGATATCGCCGTGGTCGGCGAATAACCGATCCACATCGGTGAAATCATTGTAGCGCAGCAGCAGCATGCCCTCTTTTTCGGGACGCGCCGGCTGCGACATCGCCGCGTCCGGCGTGCCGGCGTTGCCGAATGCCACGCTGTCGAACCAGCCGTCATAACCGGCGGCGAATTTCACCACCTTATGGCGGCCGGTGGCGGCGCGGGCGGCGCGTGCGGCCAGATGAACCGCCTCGCTGCCGGAATTGACGAAAATAACCTGGTCCAATTCTTCGGTAAACGAGCTTAACAGCGTCGCCGCCTCTTCCTCCAGCCCATGGGAATAAGCGGGCATCAGCATCTTTTCCTGGGTTTGCCGCAGGGCGTCCAGGACTTCCGGCGGGTTATGCCCCAGCAGCGTGGCGCCGAAGCCCAGGGCGGTGTCGATATAACGTTGACCGTCGCGATCCCAGAGCCAGGGACCAGCGGCTTTTTCAATCAATAGCGGTCGGCCGTCGATTTCAGGCAAAGCGCGGCCGGCGCTGGATATTCCACCCACTAAATGTGTCATCTCGGTTCTCGTATCAAATAGCGCGTCAGTAACCCAGCAATGCGGGCAACCACTCGGTTAAGGAAGGAAACAGCACCAGCAGCGCGATGGCGAAAGCGGTGGCTATCCAAAAAGGGATCAGCCGGCGGGATACCGGGCCGATATCGATTTTCGCCACGTTGCACACCACGAAGATATTGCTGCCCACCGGAGGCGTAAACAGCCCCCAGCCCAGGGTCAAGGTGAAAATCAGCCCGATCTGGTACGGCGCCAGTCCGGCCTGTTTGGCGATAGGCACCAGGATCGGCGCCAGGATGATCATGGCCGGCCCCAAATCAAGCCAGAAGCCCACCACTTTCAGCAGCAAAATCACCAGCAGCACGGTCACCAGCGGACCACAGTGCAATGAGGTGATCCATGCGGCCGCCATATGGGGCACCTGGGTCACCGTCAACAGCCAGCCGAAGGGAACCGCCACCGCCATGATAATCATCACCGAACCGGTGATGGCCACCGATTCGACGATGGCCGGGATAATATCGCGCCAGGAAAGCTCGCGGTAAAATACCCCGCCCGCCAACAGCGCATAAACCACCGATAATCCGGCCGCTTCGGTGGCGGTCACAAATCCGACGACGATGGCGCCGAGCACGAAGACCGGCATGCACATGGCCGGCAAGGCCCGCCACAGATCGCGCCAAAACTGCGGAAAATCGATGCGGCCTTCCAGCCGGGGGAAGTTTTCACGCACGCCGATGACCCAGGCGGTAAACATAAACACCAGCGCCAGCAGGCAGCCGGGCACGATACCCGCCACGAACAGGCCGCCGATGGAAGTGTTGGTGAGGACCCCATACAGCAGCAGGATGACGCTGGGGGGCACCACGATACCCAGGGTACCTGAGGCGGCGGTGACCGCCGCGGCAAAGTCGCGCGGATACCCCATCTTCTCCATGATGGGGATCATTACCTTGGCCACCGTGCTGGTGTCGGCGGTGGCGGAGCCGGTAAGCCCGCCGTAGACAAAGGCGGTGGCCACGTTCACCAGGCCCAGCCCGCCGCGGAAATGGCCGAACAGATGCTCCGCCACCCGCATAATGCGATGGGTCAGCCCGCCGCGGTTCATCAGTTCGCCGGCGAACAAAAACAGCGGAATGGCAATCAGCGACGCGGTGTCGGCGCCGCGGATGGTCTGCTGCGCCAGCCAGGTAGGCGGCATGGGGAAATCCCCCAGCGCCAGGGCGGCCAGGCTGCCGCCGGCGATGGACCAGGCGATGGGGACGCCGGCGCATAATAAAATCAAGAACGCCGCGATGAGGATAATAACGGTCATTCAGCCGCTCCCTTACGGAAAAAGTGCCAGATGCGCCAAAGGGAAACGAACATCAGCATGGCGGAGAAACTCACCAGCGATAAGGTGATGATACCGCTGGGCAGACGCATGACCGGCGTCGGCACCCGGCCCGAGCCGTCCAATACGCGAATGGCGCTTTGCAGCAGCCAGCCGCTCAATCCCAGCAGCACCAGCGTGGCGAACAGATCCAGCGCGCGTTGAACCGCAACGGGAAGGAGCGTCGCCAGGCTGGTGAAACGCACGTTTTCCCCGCGCAGTTCCGCCAGCGTCGCGCCGATAAAAGTGACCCAGATAAAGCTTATCTCGGCGGTCTCGAAGGTCCACTCAACGCCGTTCCAGCCGAAATAGCGGGCGACGATACCCAGCAGCGTCGAGCCGAGGGTCAGCAAAAACAGCAGGCAGCCCGCCCACATCAGCAACTGCCGGAGCCAGGCCGGTCCGCTGGACCGGGCATAATGGAGCGTCGTCATGATGCGTTACTCGGCCGCGGCGTCGGCGCGCAGCTGTTTGATAAAGTCCGCGCCCCAGGTCTTGGAGAACTGGTCGTACACCGGACCGGACTTGGCCAGGAACGCCGCCCGGTCGACATCGTTGAACACCACCTGTTTGCTTTTCAACTGCTCGGTGAGCTTGGCGTAGACCTGGGACAACTGGTCACGGTACCAGGCGGTGGTATCGGCCACGGACTGTTGCAGCGCCTGGCGGTCGGCGGCCGCCAGGCCGTCGTAGGCGGCTTTATTCATATACCAGAAATTCGCCGACCAGATATAGTTGGCCATGGAGACGTGCTTGACCACTTCGTACCAGCGCTGATCGCTGAAATCCCGCAGTTCGGGCTCAATACCGTCCACTACGCCGGATTGCAAAGAGGTGTACACCTCGCCGAAGGGAATAGATTGGGGCAACCCGCCCAACTGCTTGATGGTGGAGAGGATCACCGGATTGGGGGGCGTGCGGATTTTCAATCCGGCGAGGTCGGCGGGCTCGACAATGGCTTTCTTGCTGTTGGCGAACTGGCGAAAGCCGGAGTCCAGGGCGGAGAGCATCACATAGCCGCGGTCCTCACCCATTGAGAGGAATTTTTTGCCCGCCGCGCTGTCCAGGAAATGATGCACCGCGTCGGCATCCTTGAAGAGAAAGGGCAGCGACACCGCGTTCAGGCGCGGATCGATGGCGTCCACCACCCCGCCCAGCCCCATGGCGATGGCGCCGGAGCCGGCTGAATCGGCAATGGCGCCTTCATCCCCCAG
Organism: Sodalis sp. RH15; assembly: GCF_047324255.1. Taxonomy (NCBI): domain Bacteria; kingdom Pseudomonadati; phylum Pseudomonadota; class Gammaproteobacteria; order Enterobacterales; family Bruguierivoracaceae; genus Sodalis; species Sodalis sp. RH15. The sequence continues at coordinate 2,864,770 of NZ_CP178738.1, read as the reverse complement.
TTGGCCGTCCGGGAAGATCTGGATTTCCAGCCGGTCATTGGTTTTCTCTTTCACCTCGGCGGCAAAGCGCACCATCGCCTGGTTGATCAGGCTGTCGCTGCTGGAGGCATGGGCCAGGCGCAGGGTTTCGGCGGCCAGCGCCGGCGACGGATGCCACAGGCCGGCGGCGCAGACTGTCAATAAAAGCGCCGGGAGCGCATGGCGAACAAAGGTACGCTTGGGTGCTGACATCATCGATCCTCTATTGCTGGGTTGCGGTGCGTATGGATCCAGCATAGGGAATACGTCCCATAAGGGAAATAAAGAGTTTTAATGGTGCGCTACAAATATTTATGCACCATTAAGACTTGCCCGGCATTATCCCGTGCAAAATCTGATGGGCGGTATCGGCTATCACCTTCCCGGCGCCGCGATCGCCTTTCGCCATGGAAGACATAAAGGCTTTTGCCTGCTCCAGGGTAATGTGCGGCGGCAGGGGCGCCACCTCGGGATCGGTTTTGACCTCCAGCACCACCGGCCGGTCGGCGGACAGGGCTTCCACCCAGGCGCCATGCAGTCTGGCGGGATCGTCGACGAAGATGCCCTTCAGGCCGAGTGATTCCGCAAAACGGGCATAGCCCACGTCCGGCACCGACTGGGTGGCCGGGTAGCGGGGATTGCCCTCCATCACCCGCTGTTCCCAGGTGACCTGATTTAAATCCTCGTTGTTGAACACGCAGACAATCAGCCGCGGATCCTGCCAGCGCTGCCAATATTTCTTGATGGTGATAAGTTCGGCCATGTTATTCATTTGCATGGCGCCGTCCCCCACCAGCGCCACCACCGGCGACGAAGGATGGGCGAATTTGGCGGCGATGGCGTAAGGCACCGCCGCCCCCATGCAGGCCAGCCCTCCCGACAGCGACGCCCGCTGGCCCTGTTTCACCCGGTAATCCCGGGCGAACCAGTTGGCGCAGGAGCCGGAGTCGGAGGTGACGATGGCGTTTTCGGGCAACAGCGGGGACATTTCCCACACCACCCGCTGCGGATTGACGGGATGCGCCTCTGCCATGGCCCGATCTTCCAGCTTCAGCCACCAGGCTTTGACGCCCAACGCGATGTTTTCCTGCCAGCGACGATCGTCTTTATGGCGCAGCAGCGGCAGCAGCGCCCGCAGCGTTTCGCCCGCATCCCCGTGCAGATTCACCTCCACCGGATAACGCAGTCCCAGCATCGACGGATCGATATCAATCTGCACCGCCCGCGCCTGTCCGTCCGCCGGCAGGAATTCCGCCCAGGGGAAACCGGTGCCGATCATCAGCAGCGTGTCGCACTCCTTCATCATATCCGACGAGGGTTCGGTGCCCAGCAGGCCGATGGAGCCGGTGACGAAGGGCGCATCGTCCGGCAGCACATCTTTGCCCAGCAAAGCCTTGGCCACGCCGGCTCCCAGGAGGTTGGCGGCCTGCACCACTTCCACCGCCGCCCCGCGCGCGCCGGCGCCAATCAAAATCGCCACTTTTTTACCGGCGTTCAACACATCAGCCGCCCGCTGCAGATCCTGTTCGTAAGGCACCACTTTCGGCCGCTGATATCCGGGACCCGAGCGGGTAAAACCATGGGCCTGCTGCGGCTCCTGCCAAGGTTCATCCTGCACGTCCTTGGGCAACACCAGCACCGTGACGCCGTTCTGGGCCACGGCGATGCGCACGCCGCGATCCGTCAGATGGCGCAGTTGGGCGGGAGAAGCGGCCTCCTGAACAAAACTGCCCACATCGGCGAATATCCGATCGAGATTAAGTTCCTGCTGATAATTGGAACCGCGGGCGGTGGCCTCCGCCTGGCCGGCAATGGCCAGAACCGGCACATGATCCATTTTGGCATCGTACAGGCCGGTGAGCAGATGGGTGGCGCCGGGGCCGCCGGTGGACAGACAGACGCCGATCTGGCCGGTAAACTTGGCATGGGCGCTGGCCATAAAAGCCGCCATCTCTTCATGGCGCACCTGGATAAACTCGATGCCCTGCCCTCGCTTTTCAGCCCGCTGCAGCGCGCCGAGCACGCCGTTAATACCGTCGCCGGGGTAGCCGAATATCCGGGTCACGCCCCAGGCCCGCAGGCGCTCAACAAAAAAATCGCTGGTCAGCTTTGCCATGAAATCCCCCCGTCATAAAATGTTTCCTGAATAATAAGGATAGCTGACGCAGCCGATGGCGGGGCACCTCGCTATGAATGTACCTTTACAACTTGTTAGAGCTTAACCCAATGATCAGAACGTAACGACGACGCCATTTCAACATTAAATCTCTTCATGCGATAATCGAACGCAAAGAAAAACTTAAAAGGTTTATTGGAAGAAAATACGGAATTTTTATCACGTAGAATTGATCGAATTTCTGAATATGTAATCCATTCATGCACGGGTCGATTTAAATGTATGTCGTCACGTCTCTTTCCATTTTTCCACGGTTTATAGTTTGCCTCGTCGAGGTTAATTTCAGCGTTTTCCTCCGTATTCCATGCGTACGCAATATCAAAGCGCTCCTCGGCAAAAAACTCCAAACCCAGCTTGCTGGTATTTCTAAAAAAATGAAAGTTATAGAGATGATATAAATCCTTATAGTTTTCGGATGACAGTAATAATTCCCCTTTCTCTGTTTTGTAAGACTCCAAGGCCTGTTCCAACTCAGCACTGTTTTTACAACCAAGCTTAAGGATAAGGTATTTAAGATGTTTGCACAGCTCATCTATATTACAATCTGCTTCAGTGTTTTTAAGAATAAATTGTTCCAGATTATCTTTATTGCCATTAGCCGCAGTTTGCATAAGAAGAGTTCTGATTCGGATGATGGGATCAAGCTTTTCCTTATTGGCATATAAATAATTTTTCCAACGGGATTTTAAGTCTCCATGGGATTTTTTTGAGGGTTGCGAAGGCGCGCGAACACTGATTTTAGAAATATTTTCAATAGAACGATCAAAAAGATCTTTGGAGGGATAACCAAGTTTTTCCCAGGGTTGGGGCGGTCCATTAAGTCCTATCTGTGTATTAAGTATATTAATTGTTTTTACCCTTTTTAATCCTAAACCTTTTTCCAAAAGAAATTTAAGATCATCTTGTTTTTTCCTTAAGCCAAATACAGCCACAGGATGATATTTATGTTTTAAAGTAAAATTATTTTTCCCAGAGTATGCGGCATGAAAATAAGATAGGGTGTACTTTGGCTTAACATTATCTTTGGCGCTTCGAGAATAAGTCGACTGCGGCATCGCTGAAGGGGTATTGCTTACATTGATGGTTTTAGCAATCATCGCCAACCCTTTATCATCAGGGTTTTCTTCAGTAGATACCGGACAAAACGTTGCACCCATTACGGAATGAGGGTTGGAATTTATCATTCTTTTTTCTTCCTTAATCTATCAGTTTAGGCAAATGTCAATCCAAAGGCATTAACGGACAAAATGACAATCATTAAAGCAGATCAGAGAATGGGTAGTTGATATCACCCATCCATTAATTCTTACTTTAAAGGAGTCCAAGCATTGGAACTTGCAAATTTGGTTTTTTAACGAACAGTGATTGTTTTAGATACAAATCACTCGTTGAATTTATGAAATATTCCCGCAAAGTGCGGTATCAGACATTCCATGTTAGGACAGGATTACAGCTTTTTTTGCAACATACGTTTTCCTGCGCTTAAGCCTTCGATGATGGGCTATCACCGACGACCAGCGCAGATAAAAAAAGTCATTAAAAGCAGGTAGTCACCTGTCCGACGCAGACGTAGTTATCATCCACCAGCGGCAGGTAGCGCCATTTGTCAAAGGCGGTGCAGGGATGGGAAATACCGCAGCCCACCCAGTCACCCACCTGCAGGGGGTCGTCCGCCGCCACGCGCAAATAGGCATGCTGATCGTTTACCGCCGTCACCGATGCCCCGCGGGCGTCCCGAACCACATCTCCGCTAGCCTCCCGGAAGCTGTGGGGCATCGGCAAATCCTGGTCGAACGGCACATCGCGGCGGCCGAAATCCAGGATGGCCAGCTCCGGTTCCGGACGCGACAGCACCCGGCCCCAGATTTCCAGCGCCGGCCGGAGATGAAACGCCGAACCTTGCTGGGCAAACGGGGCGATGCGGGCATAAAGACCGTCGTCATGGGCCATATAGGCCCCTGAGCGGATCATTACCAGGGCGGGACGGGACAGGGACACCGCCTTGAACATTTCCACCACGATATCAAAAAAGGTTCCGCCCCCGGCGCTCAGTAATATGTGCTCCGCCTCAAACAGCCCCTCGCCGTCCACGGCGCCGGCCACGGTCATCATCCAGCGGCAATAGTCCCGTACCTTGGCGAGGGATTCGGCGCTGCGATCGCCGGCTATCGCGCCTTCATAACCCGCCAGGCCGATAAGCTGCAGCTTATGGCTGTCCCGCACCAAACGGGCGATATCCAGCGCCTCCGCCAGGGAGCGGCAGCCGGTACGGCCGCCGGCCACCGACACTTCCAGCAATACCGTCAGGCGGACATCAATATCCGCCAGGGCCTGTTCCAGTATCCTTACCCCGGCCAGGGAATCCACATAACAGATAAACCGCTGTTCCGGGTGGTCGTGCTGATAGCGGCCTATCCAGCGGATGCCCGCCGGATCCACCAGTTCATTGGCCAGAAAGACGTTTTTGATGCCGAAGGAGCGAAAGGCGCGCACCTGGGCGGGGGTGGCCGCGCTCAGTCCCCAGGCCCCCTGGCGTATCGCCCCCCGCAGCAGTTCCGGCGCCAGGGAGGTTTTGCCGTGGGGCGCATGGAGCACTCCCTGCTGGCGGCAATAGTCGGCCATGGCGGCGATATTCTGTTCGTAGGCGGCCTGCTTGAGGATCATGACCGGAGAAAAGACCGCGTCGTCCGCAAACAGCGGGGTGGCGGCGGCCAATACCGAGCGGCCGTCTCCCCCGGCGGATTTGTACAGCGGTCCCGGCGTCATTGGATTCAAGCTGCCGTCGGCGGTATAAAAATCTGTGGCATCGGACATAATGGATTTCCCTTGATATCGGACCGCTTGGCGGTCCTGATGGCTATCGGTTGTCTCAGTGTTCAAGCACCCGGCTTAAAAACTGCTGGGTGCGGGCATTTTGCGGATGGACAAAAATCTGCTCCGGCGCCCCCTGCTCGGCAATTACCCCTTTATCCATAAACACCACCCGGTCGGCGGTTTTACGGGCAAAGCCCATTTCATGGGTGACCACCACCATGGTCATGCCTTCCCGGGCCAGTTCGCGCATGACTTCGGTCACCTCCCCCACCAGTTCGGGATCCAGCGCCGAGGTGGCTTCGTCGAAAAACATGATCTTCGGCTCCACCGCCAGGGCGCGGGCGATAGCCACCCGCTGCTGCTGTCCTCCCGACAGCTGCGAAGGGTAATGGCCGGCCCGGTCCGCCAGGCCCACCCGGTTCAAGGCCGCCATGGCGGTGCGCTCGGCGTCGGCTTTCGACATTTTGCGCGCCTTGATCAGGGCCAATGTGACATTGCCCAGGGCGGTTTTATGGGGAAACAGATTGAACTGCTGGAAGACCATGCCCACATGTCCGCGAATCTCCTTGGCCCGGCGGCTGTCATGCAGCGGCACGTCGTTGACCCAGATTTCGCCGGCGTCGGCGATTTCCAGGCCGCTCATAATGCGCAGCACGGTGCTTTTCCCGGAGCCGGAGGCGCCGATAAGCACCAGCACCTCGCCGGGGCTCACCGCCAGATCAATGCCCTTGAGCACCTGGGTGCTGCCGAAGGATTTCGATACGCCGCTTAAGGCGATGGCGGGTTTGGGGCTGACAATAGCCGTCATGATAAGAGACTCCTGTTGCTTTCCTGATGCTGCACCCAGCGGGAGATGGGAAAACAGATAATGAAATAAAGGGCGGCCACCAGGCCGTACACCGCCACCGGCTGGCCGACGCGATCGACGATGGATTGCCCCTGGCGCAGCAGTTCGGACATGCCGATCATGCTGATAATGGAGGTATCTTTTATCAGCGACAGATATTGGCCGATAAGCGGGGGCAGGACGATTCGCCGGGTTTGCGGCAGGATGACCGACAAAAAGGTGTGCCGCTTATTCATGCCGAGGATCTGCGCCACTTCCCACTGCCCTTTCGGCACCGCCTCGATACCGGCGCGAAACACTTCACCAATATAGGCGCCCTGATAAACGCTCAGGCCGATGACGCCGGCGGCGAAGATATTAATGTCATAGCCAAAATAGGCTACGCCGAAATAGATGAACATCAGCGTAATCAGCACCGGCGATCCGCGAAACAGCTCGGTATACAGCCGGGCGACGACGATAGCCGGCGTGTTGCGGCTGCTGCGCAGCACGGCCGCCAGCAGTCCCAGCAGGGTGCCGCCGATAATGGAGGCCGCCGACAGCAGCAGCGTCACTCCCAGCCCCTTGAGCAGCAGCGGCGCGCTGGTGATTAATAACTCGTTCATGCCGTTCCCCCGCTTTTGACTTTATTTCGGCCAAACCACGGACCGGATTTTTTGATGGCGGTTACCGGCGGCGTGAAAAGATGCCGTCCCAAAAAACCGCCAATCCACACCAGGGCATTGCTCAGAATCAAATAAGCCGCCAGCGTCACGGTGAAGGTCTGGATATACAGCAGCGTCCGGGCGTTAATCACCGTTGCCGTACCGGTGAGTTCCGGCAGGGCAATGGCCGAAAGCAGCGATGTGCCCAGCAGCAGTTGGATCAGATTGTTGATAATAGCCGGATAGACCGCCCGCGCCGCCTGCGGCAATACCACCTGAAGAAAGATATCCCGCCGTCCGATGCCGAGGATCATGGCCGCTTCCTGCTGGCCTCGCGGCACCGACTGAATGCCGGCGCGGAAGACTTCCGCCAGGTACGCGCCCACATTCACGCCAAGAGCGATAATGCCGGCGGTCCAGGCGCCCATGGTCAATCCCAGGGACGGCAGGCCGAAAAACACGATAAATATCTGCAGCAGCACCGGCGTGTTGCGGATGATTTCAACGTAGGCGGCGGCAATAAACCGCAGAACGGAAAAACGGCAGGATCGGGCCAGAGCAGTCAGCAAACCCAACGCCATCGCCAGGATAAATGCCAGCACCGTCACCTGCAGCGTCACCCATGCGGCGGTGAGAAACACATCAAAATAGCTGATGAGGGTTAACCATTGATAGCTCATGTCTGCCTCCGTCGGCGGATAATCCCCTCGCCGGTCATCAATACTGAGGATTCAGCGGATAACGGGGCGCCGTACCGAACCATTTTTGATAAAGCGCGGCGTTCTGTTTGGACGCATTGATTTCAAACAGGAATTCATTGAGATAATTGATCCACTGCTGATCGCCGGCTTTTACGCCGAAGGCGTTATATTCCAGCGGTACCAGCGCCTCGTTGGTGACCACCAGGGTAGGATCGAGCTTGGCCTGGTACGCCAGGAAGTTGTTATCCTCAATCATGGCGTCGGCCTGTCCCTGCTTGACGGCAAGTATGGCGGCCTGGGAGCTGTCATACTCCTGGATCTTCACCGGGATGCCCATGGAGCGGACTTCATCGCCGTTAGTAGAGCCCTTAACCGTGGCGATGGTTTTGCCGCCCATATCCTTGGCGGACTGGATACCGCTGTTCTTACGCACCAGCATCGCTTCGCTGGCCACCACATAAGGCGCGGTAAAGCCGATTTCCTTGGCCCGTTCCAGATTGCGGGTGAAATTACAGAATACCACGTCCACTTTGTTGGTCTGCAAATTGGGAATACGGTTGGCGCTGGTGGTGTCCACCACTTCAAGCTTCACCCCCATATCCTTGGCGAGCTCTTTGGCCAGATCCACATCATAGCCGTCAGGCTGGCCGTCTTTATTGTTGAAACCGAACGGCGCAAAGGACAAGCAGTCCCCCACCCGCAGCGTGCCCCGTTGCAGTACGGTTTGCAGTGTGGAGGCCGGCGCGGCGTCTTTCGCCTTGCCGTTATCGGTCGGCGTGCAGCCGATAACGGACAGCATGCCGGCGGCGGTAATAAGACAGGCTGCATGCGTCTTATAATTAAGACAATTCATTTTTTATTCCCCCGAATAATTGATTATTTGTTAATTCAGAAATTGCCGGATTTAAACAAGCCCGCCGGTAGGAATTTTTATTTCTTATCGGCGCGGTAACATTTCATATCCACTTCAACCTTACAATCCACCACCAAATCCTGAACGCTGCAAATACGCGCCGGAGGAAACGCTGAAAAATATTCGGCGAAGACTTTATTGAATGATCCGAAATAACGGGCATCGGTAAGCACGGCGGTAACATGCACCACGTCGCTGGCTTCATAACCCGCCTCTTGGGCAATGCGCAGGCAGTTATCAAATGCCAGCCGGGTTTGTTCAATAATACTGCCTTCCACTATCTCGCCGTCGGTCATCGGCGTCTGGCCGGAGATGTACAGCCAGCCGTCCGCCTCAACCGCGCGGGCAAAGGGTAGTTTCTGCCCACCGGTACCCACGCCGCCTTCGGTACCGTATCGTTTTATCGCCATAAAAATGTCTCCCGCGCCACAAAATCTGGTTTTGTCCGCCCTGTTTGTTCAAATTATTTTAAGTAATTGTTATTGCGCCTTGTCCGATATACCAGATTTGTTTCCGGGATACCGGACAATTTCAGACTGTCATAAAAGAATTAAATTTGCAATAACCAATCAAAATTTATATGCCCGTATTCAGAACTGTCACGATTAAGCCGTTATTTCCCGCTGCGTCTACACGTTAATCCGTTTACTCTTTTCAGTACCGTTTCACCATCTGGAATAAGCCTTATGATTCATGCAAAATAACAGGGCCCCAAAAAAGTGCATGGAATATCATTAAGCAAAAATGAACCGACGCTGTGGATATTGATAATTCCGTGTATGATAACCCCACGCATTAGCCAGCGGCCGGTTCGGTGTGCAACCCTTGACCTTTCGGTCCCGACATCATCACTTTTACGCCGGCCGGCGATACCACGGAGAACAGCCATGCCCTCAGCCAACCCGCCTCGGGCCAGGGGAGTAGACCGGATCATTGAATTATTCCGGCAGTTGCATATCGCCAGAAAACCCATGACCATGCGGGAACTGATCGCATCCACCGATGCGCCTCGGTCAAGTATTTACGAGCTGGTGAGCCTGCTGACGGAAGCGGACTGGCTGGAAACCTTGCCGGACGGCAGTGTGTTTTTCGGTCGGGAAATGCACTATTACGGTGCGGACTATGCCATGCAAAACGATTTGCTGCGCCGCGCCCATCAGTTGATGCTGGAGCTTATCAACCGTTTGGGTGAAACCGTTCAGCTCTGCATACTGGAAGGAAATAAATATACGGTGGTGCTGTCGGAGAGCAGCTCCCGCCCGTTTAAAATCACCTCGGATATCGGCGTCAAGGTGCCTATCCCCTGGACCGCCTCAGGACGGTTGCTGCTGGGACACCTCTCGGCCCGGGACATTCTCGATCTGATCCCGGAGGAGGATTTTATCCTGGCGGACGGACGCACCATCGACAGCGGGCAGTTTCTTGAGGATGTGCGGCGCGCCGCGCAGCAGGGTTATTCCATGACCGAAGGGTTATCGGACAGCTTTACCTGCTGCATGGCGGCGCCGGTCCTCTCGCGTGGCGGCCATGCCATTGCGGCCTTTTGTTTTATGGTGAGCCGCGACACGGATGAGCCGCGGCGGCAAATGTTGCTACGGGAACTGATCGCCTCGGCGCAAAAGCTGTCCGATCTGTCATGATACGTTTATGCATCAACGCCGATAATGGATGAGAGTAACCGCAGCCGGTAAATATCGGCACGAGCGCGCCTTTATTAAGGAATCAAGTTGGCGGGCTCATTTGATCACGCTGTCATAATAAAAAAAACCTTGCCACGCATTAGATGTCAGGGAGTTGGAAATTATAATCGCATCTTTGAAAATCCCCGTCTTGAAAACTTTACCGTTGAAAATACCGCTTGTATTTCGCAGGACGCAACGTATTTCCGATGCTGTAATCCATTCTTGTCCCCCATCAAAACGACGCTCCCCTCTTTTCCAAGGCTTATCCTGAATAACATTAAGATCAACCAAGGTATCCTTGTTCACATTCCATGAAAAATTAATATCAAAGCCACGAAGGGCAAAAAATCCCAGACCCAGCTTGCTGGTATTTCTGGCAAAATGATTCCCAAACAATTCAGCAAGCCCCACATAATCAGACTCTGAAAAAAAAGACACGCCATTCAACTTTTTATAATCGTTTAATGCATGCTTTATTTCTAAGTGAGTTGTGCAATTGAAGCGATCAATGAAATCCATAAAAACACAAGCCAGTTTTTCGTTATCTATGTTTGCCATAGTATTTTTCACAATGAACTGATTCAAGATTACTTCGCGTTCTATGGTAGCATTCATAGTCATGAGTCTTTTTAAGCGAAGTACCGGATCAAGTTTTTCTTTGTGTTCAAATAAATATTTTTTCCAGAGATTAAGTTCGTAACTATCAACAAAAGTTGACCTATCCGCAAGGGGTATGTCAGCGAGCGAAGGCAGGCCGATAATGGCGGAGTTTGTGCCATATTCCTCTATCTTCATGAGATTATTCAGAAATAGATTAAAAAATGCTTCGCTGCTATAGTCAGTGCAGTTTTGATCGGACAACTCATAATGCAAACCTATTGCTTCGTTATATTGACACACAGCCGTCGACCAATTGATCTTCAACAGGTCTTTTGAAATTTTGTCTAAAACTCGTATTTCGTCACAAATACCGTACGTTACCACGGGACAATTTTGCTGTTTTACAGTAACATTCTTCCGGCCTATGGCCAGGCTTGAGAGCACCGACTTAGCCGACGGTATACTGACAAGACCTTGATCGGTATGTCTTTCTTTACTTGCTAATACGTCTAAGGGCGTGTTGGAAACGCTTAGCAAACTTGGAAGAGATGCCCCCCCTCCGGGCCAATTGCTTTCCAATGATCCCGTTGACCGGTCGACAGTGGGACCGTGGATGCTTATAGGATATGTATTCATTTAATTCCCTTTAGTTTTTTTAGCTATATTGAACCAGATTAATCAATAACATTATGTACATGCATTGCGATTAGTTTTTATCTGCACAAATTAACGTTGTCCCCTTAAAAGGTAAAATCACAATATGATATCGAGTAATACATTGATACTAAAAAATTCATAAAATTTTAACGCCGCTCACCGTGCTTCGAATTTTTTTCCGCTGACCCAAAACACAAAACCAGTTTACTGGTGTTTTTAAACATGCTTCATGTAAAGCATAAGCAGATGCAAACAACCGGTTTTACCCAACAATAAACATGTCATGTTGTTATGCAGTTTCTGTATCAGCTCTGCCTAGTTTTACATCTATTTTTTAAATCAAGCAAAGCATATTGCCGCCAGATTCTGATATCAGAATGCGAAGTGGTAGTTTAATTTTGAATGTTTACATCCTCTCCAAGCAATCATGGACGGCACCCTTGTCAAGGAAGGCATTTAACCGCGCAATCCAACAGGGCCGGGATCCATTGGCTGATAGGTATATTGTTTTCAGATTCTTTTTATTTCCTTAGTTTTCAACCTCTGATGGCGGACGCTTTTGATTACTCACTTTGTCATCATAAAAAAAACCTTGCCACGCATTGGATGTCAAGGATTTGGAAATCATCATCGAATTTTTGAAAAACCCAGTTTTGAAAACTTTATCGTTGAAAAGGCCGTTTATATTTTTCAAGACGGAACGCATCTCCGATGCAGTAATCCATTCTGGCTCTTCATCTAATCGACGCTCCCCTCTTTTCCAAGGCTTATCCTGAACTACCTTCAGATCAACCAAGGTATTATCACCCACATTCCACGCAAAATTAATATCATATCCACGGCCGGCAAAAAACGCCAGGCCCAGTTTGCTGGTATTTCTGAAAAAATGATTCTGATAGAAGTTAGCAAGGTCTATATAATCGGGCCCACTCAAAAAAGGTTCACCCTTCGACTCTTTATAATCACTCAAAGCATGTTTAATCTCGCTGCTGGTTGTGCAATTGAAGCGATTGATCAAGGCGAGCAAATTGTCAGCAAGCTTTTCAACGTCGGCGTCTGAAAATGTGTTTTTAACAATAAATTGTTTGAGAAGGTCTGCGTGTTTTTCGGTGGGATTTATTGCCAATAATTTTTGGACGCGCAGCAAAGGATCAAGTTTTTGCTTGTTATCATAGAGGTACCTTTTCCAAAGTACATGTTCCTTGTCAATATCAAAAGATGAAGAACCGACTTTTGCAGCATGGACGAATGGAACCTGGCCGGTAATTTTAGGATCTTTACCAAATTCATTAACTATAAGAATATTTTTCAGAAAAAACATAAACGCTGTTTCTTCGTAATCGTCCTGGTCATTTTGAAAGCAGCCTGAATATTCTATACCGACTGCCTTATTATAATCACTAACACAAGCTATCCTTTTCATTTGGAGTACGGTTTCACATAAGTCCCACAGTTTATTTGCTTCGTCAGACGTACCAAAGATTGCCACGGGACAATACTGAGTTTCAGGGTTGGCTACCCCCGCACCAGCCAAACAGCGAGAGAGCATTGACTCGTATGGCGGATTAAAAAAGCCATTATCGTGGCTGACTTGGTTTTGTCTATTTAATGATGTATTAGCAACTTGCAGTAATCCTAATAACCATGACGGCCACTCAGAATTATGGCATTCTGGTGATTGCATCGTCTGCTCCCTAGCGAGAGCGCTGGCGGTAAAAGAAATCATTTTCACTTTATTTTCCTGGCTGAATAAAACGTCAATATCTATAAGAATTCATAAGATAAACATGTTAATATTTTGCCCCATTTTTCTTATAAAAAATTGCAGTTTTTAATCCTATCATTTATATGATTAGCCTTATGCCGTCACGAAAAGTCAGTCCCCTATTAAGATACGGGTCCGACTTAATGATAGAGGAAAGCGGCGATTTACTTCTCTTATCCCTGCTCAACAAGCAACGATTTTCCCCAGAAACCGGCGGCACTGTTCCAACTGTTCGATATCCACATATTCGTCGGCTTTGTGGGCCTGGTTGATGGAGCCCGGCCCGCATACCACGGTGGGAATGCCCGCCTGCTGGAACAATCCTGCCTCGGTGCCAAAGCTCAGCGAGTCAAAACCCTCTTGTCCCAGCGCGCCGGCGCAGCTGTGTTTAAGCGCATCCAGGGAACCGTCGTCCAACAGGCCGGGATACTCCGCCCGCCGCTCCAGCAGGATATCCGCCGCCGCCGACACCGTGCGCATTTCCGGCAATAGCCGTTTGGCATACGCCCCCAAGGCTTCCGCCAGCAGGTGATGCCGGGTGCCTGGCAGCGGGCGGATCTCGAAGTCGAATTCGCAGCTATCCGGCACGATATTCACCGCGCTGCCGCCGCGAACGGTGCCCACCTGCACCGTCGACCAGGGCGGGTCGTAGCGGTTGTCCCGGCAATCATGTCGCCAGTCGCGGCCTTGGCTGCGCAAAAACAGCATCAGCTCCGCCGCGTATTCGATGGCATTCACCCCCAAATGATTTTGCGAGGAATGGGCCGCCTGCCCCCGCACCCGGCAATGCCAGGCGCTTTTGCCTTTATGGGCCGTGGCGATTCGCATCAGGGTCGGTTCGCCGATAATGCAGCCGGTGGGACGGGCCCCGTCCAGGGCCAGCTCATCCAGCAGCCCCCGCACCCCGACGCAGCCGATCTCTTCATCATAGCTGATGGCGATATGCACCGGCCGGGCATCGGCGGCGCGGGTGGCCTCGATAAAACGGGGCACCATGGCCAATACGCACGCCAGATAACCTTTCATATCGGCGCTGCCCCGGCCGTACAGCCGATCGCCGCGCCGCAGCAGCGTAAAGGGATCGCTGCTCCACGGCTGGCCGTCCGCAGGCACCACGTCTGAATGTCCCGACAGGCAGATGCCGCCCCGATCTGCGGGTCCGATGGTAGCGTAAAGGTTAGCCCGGCTGCCATCCTCGCTGTAGACTCTGCGGGCGCCGATACCGTAATCCGCCAGGTAGGATTCTACGAAATCAATTAGCTCAAGATTCGACCGGCGGCTCAGCGTCGGAAAAGCCACCAGCGCCGATAACAGTTCAATCGCGGTGCCCATTGGCATGCTCCTTAAGGTTTAACGGCGATCACGTCGATTTCCACCCACCACTCCGGGCGGGCCAGGTGGCTTATCATCAACCCGGTGGAGACCGGAAAAACGCCCTTTAACCAGCGTCCCATGATGTTGTAGACCGTTTCACGATAGCGTACATCGGTGAGATACACGGTGATTTTGCAGATGTCTTCCAGCTTGCTGCCGGCTTCTTCCAACAGCATATTGATGTTGTACATCGCCTGTTCGGTTTGCGCCGCCACGTCGCCGATGCCCACCGATTCGCGGGTATCGAGGTCCTGGCCTATCTGGCCGCGCAGGAAAATCATATTCCCCGCCACCACCGCCTGGCATAAATCGTTATCCAGCTTCTGTTCCGGATAGGTTTGCTTAGTATTGAACGGGCGAATACGGGTATGGACCATGTTTGTTTCTCCAAATTTCATGTTGGTACGTTTGCCGGCAACCGGGCCATCAGGCCAGAAATTGCTTCAGCTCCGGGGTTTGCGGATTGTCGAAAATCTCCGCTGGCGTGCCCACCTCGTGGACTTTGCCTTGATGCATAAATACGATGCGGTCGCTGACCTTGCGGGCGAAATTCATCTCATGGGTCACCATGATGATGGTCATTCCCTCCGCCGCCAGGGCCTCGATAACCTGCAGGACCTCCCCCACCAGTTCCGGGTCCAGAGCGGAGGTGATTTCATCGCACAGCAGCACCTCCGGCGTCATGGCCAGGGCCCGGGCGATAGCCACGCGCTGCTGCTGGCCCCCTGAGAGATTATCCGGCCAGGTGTCGAATTTTTCTTCCAGTCCGACGCGTTTCAATAACGTCCGGGCCGCGCGCTCCGCCACTTCCTTCGGCATTTTTTTCACCAGCGACGGGGCCAGCATGATATTTCTGCCCACCGTCAGATGCGGGAAAAGATTAAAGCTTTGAAAAATCATGCCGACGTTCTGGCGCAAATCACGCATGGCGGCCGGGTCATGCTGTTTGATGGCCTGCCCGTCCACGGTCAGCGTCCCTTCTTCAAAGCTTTCCAGGCCGTTAATGCAGCGCAGCAGCGTGCTTTTGCCCGAGCCGCTTTTGCCCAGGATGCATACCACCTCCTGGCGTTTAATCTGCAAATCAATGCCCTTGAGCACTTCGTTATCGCCAAAGCGCTTGTGCAGGCCCTGGATATCCACCACCGCGAAAGGTTTATCCGTCGAAAGTTCACTCATGCCGGTTGGCTCCACGGGTTAACTGTTTTTCCAAATGCCGGCTCCACCAGGAGAGGGGGAAGCACAGCACAAAATAGAGCAGCGCCACGCTGCCGTAGACCAGGAAAGGTGAAAACGTGGCATTGGAAATGATTTGCCCCGAGCGCGTCAGCTCCACGAAGCCGATAACCGACGCCAGGGCGGTGGCTTTGATGGCCTGCACCAGGAAACCCACCGTGGGCGCCAGGGCCAGCCGGAACGACTGGGGCAAAATGACATAGCGCAGCTGCTCGCCGAAAGAGAGCGCGAGACTGGCGGACGCTTCCCACTGCTGGCGGGGTATGCTCTCCACGCTGCCGCGCCAGATATCCGTCAGGTACGCGCTGGCATAGAGCGTCAGGCAAATGCTGGCGGCAAACAGCGGTGTGGTATTGATGCCGAACAGCGCCAGGCCGAAATAGGTGAGAAACAACTGCATCAGCAGTGGCGTGCCCTGGAACAGATTTACATACAGGATCACCAGCCATTGCAGCCATCTTCGGTGCGACAGGCGCATAATCAGCAAGAGGGCGCCGACGATACCGCCGCCCACAAATGCAATGGCGGACAATCCCACGGTCCAGCGCAGCGCCAGCAGCAGATTGCGAAAAATATCCCATAGGGTGAAATCGCTCATGGCCGTTTCCTCGCTGCCGGTCCGAAAATAAACCGCGGCCCTATCCAGCCGAGGAACTGGCGTACAAACACCGCCATCGCCAGATAAATCACCGCCGCGATAATAAATGATTCAAAATTGCGGAATGAGCGGCTGGCGATGAGATTGGCGCTGAACGACAGCTCCTCGGTGGAAATCTGGCTGCATACCGCTGACCCGAGCATAATGATAATCACCTGGCTTATCAGTGCCGGCCAGACCCTGGACAGCGACGGCGGCAGCACCACCCGGGAGAATATCTGCCAGCGGTTCATCGCCAGACTCTGCGCCGCTTCCACCTGACTGCGGGGCGTGGCGTCGATACCGGCGCGGGTGATCTCCCCCGCATAGGCCGCCAGGTTGAGGATCAGCGACAAAATGCTGGCGGTGATGGCGGATAAATGCAGGCCCAGCGCCGGCAAGCCGAAGTAGATAAAAAAGAGCTGCACGATATAAGGCGTATTTCGCACCAGCTCGATGTAACATCCCGTCAGATGGCGCAGCCAGGCACTGCCGTGGGCCCTCGCCCAGCCGCAGGCGATGCCGAGAATCAGGCCGAGCACCGTGGACACCAGCGTCATCGCCAGGGTGATCAGGGTCCCCTTGAGCAGCAGCGGCCACTGCTGCAGTACCGAGGAAAAATCAAATATCATCGCCCGGGCTCCTTGGGTATTTGTATCATTCCCGAAAGGGCATTCACATCGTCCAACGCCGGCAGCCCCCACAGCGTCCCGGCCAGCCGATTTGCCGCCGCCGGTTCCATGACCCTGCCCGCACAGCGCAGGAATTTGTTTTCCAGCGCCTTATCGCTCAATGGGTAATCGGCGCTGCCGGTGGCCTTGGGAATAAAACAGCTGAAGGTCTTGCCGTCATGCAGACTGAGCGTAACCTCGGCCCCTTCCGGCGCGACGGTGAGCAAGGCGGGATCGTCCCAGCGCGGGCCGGTTATCATGCTTACCCGTTCCATTAAGGCCGTCAGCGTCTTATCCGCCATCAGCGCATCGTCCAGATGCTCGAGTGTCAGTTCGCCGTACAGCAGGGAAGCCGCCACGGCAAAAGGCAAACTGAACTGCCCCTGCTGTCCGCTGCGGGGATGGGAATAAATAAGATTGGCCGCCACCACCGGCGGCACATCACAGACGATGCCGGCTAACTGCGGCCATGCTATGCCGTGGTCCGCCGCCAGCTTCAGCACCCCGTCCACCGCCGCATGGGACGACAGGCATACCGGGATGCGCTTGACGTCCACACCCGGCGATAACAAACACCAGTCGTCCCCCGGCGGAGTGAGCCAGCCGCCGTCAAGCCGCCCGTCGTTACACAGCGCCGCCAGGCCGTAGGCATTCTCCAGGACATCGAGGGGCCCCCCCGCGCCCTGCTCCGCCAGCAGCGCCGCCGTCACGCCGGCCTCGGCGGCACGGCCCGCCAGCAGCGGCTTGGCATCGCTGCCGAACACGCTTTTCATGCCGCCGGTGCCGGCAATGGCCAGCCCCAGGGCGCGGGCGGTGGTTTCAGCGTCCAGCGCCATGAGTTTTGCGGCCGCGGCGCAGGCGCCAATCACCCCCAGCACGCCGGTGGTCCACCAGCCGCGATCGTAAAGGGGGCGGCCCAACGCCATACCGACCCGGTACTGGCATTCCGCTCCCGCCGCCAGGGCGGTGAGCATTGCCGGGCCGCCGGCGCGGCGTGTCTGCGCGACGGCTAACGCCGCAGGCACGATCACCGCCGAACCATGCACAAACCCGGCGTAGCAGTTATCGTCAAAATCCAGGGCGTGGGCGGCTACGCCGTTGGCAAAAGCCGCCGCCGGCGCGCTCACCAGCAGAGCGTCCCCCGCCACCGCGGCGCCGCCCGCGGCGGCATTCACCGCGATGACCCGGCGAGCCCGCCCGGCGACGGCGGTGGCCGAACCCGCCAGCATGACCCCCAGCGTATCCATCAGGCAGCGGGTGGCCACCCGGCCTACCGCGCCCGGCACGTCCGCAGGCGTCAGCGCCGTCAGCCAGTGCGCCAGGGTTAGGGTACCGCTTGTCGTCGTCATCTCATCAGGTCCTGTCATTTATTCCGGCAGGTCGCCGGCCGGCGCGCCCAGCCATTTCTGGGAAATCTTGTCCAGTGTCCCGTCCGCCTTGGCGGCGCGCAGGATCTCGTTGACTTTATTCACCAGTTCCGGCTGGCCTTTGGGCATACCCACATAGCAGGGGGAATTGGACAAAATCACTTTCAGCTGCAAATCCAGCCCCGGGTGTTTTTGCTGCATGGCGGCGGCTACCGTGGTACCGATGGCCGTCAGCTGGGTTTGGCCGGAGAGAAACGCCGAGATGGTGCTGTTGTTATCCTCGAACCGCTTCACCTCGGCATTGGGCGCCAGACGGGTCAGCTCTTCGTCCTGCATCGATCCGCGGGTCACGGAAACGGTTTTACCCGCCAGTTCCGCATAGCTCTTGGCGGGAGTCTTGGCGCCGCCGAAGACCGCATCAAAAAACGGCGCATAGGCGATACTGTAATCAATGACCTTGGCGCGTTCGGCGGTTTTGCCCAGCGACGAAATGGTCATGTCCGCTTTACTGGTTTGCAGATAGGGTACCCGGTTCGGCGCGGTCACCGGCACCAGGGTCACCTTTGCCCCGAGCTTCTCGCCAATCAGGTTGGCCACATCGATATCCAGCCCCTGCGGCACCATATCGCCGCCCACATAGCCATAGGGCGGATAATCCACCGGCACCGCCACCCGCAGGGTTTTCTGGCTGACGATGGTATCGAGCAGATTGGCGGCGTTGGCCGTCATCATGGAAAAAGCGGCCAGCGTGCCCACCAGTATTGATATCGCAAAACGTCTTTTCATTATGCAAATCCTGAATAGTCAAAGGTTAAGATAGGGTGTGGAAGGCAGGGCGGCCTGAAGGCCCCCTTGCCTGACCGGCGCAAGGCATAACACTGTTTCCGCAGCTGTCCCGGCCTGTCCCGGCGCAGGACGCGCCGCGCTATTTTTTAAAGTATCCGGCCCGAACCGCGGTACCGATCAGGTTGACAAAAAACCGGCAGGCGGTGATAGCGGTAATGCCGTTAAGATCTTTTTTCGGGGTGATTTCGACGATATCCATGCCGACCACCCGGCCTTTTTTCACCAGGCCCTGAATGATTTTACGCGCCTCGGAATAGGTGACGCCCCCAAGAGCCGGGCCGGCGACGGCGGGCATAATGGTGGGATCAATGCCGTCGGCATCCAAAGTCAGGTAGTAGTTACCGCCGTCGGGGATGCGGCTTAAAATCGCCTCGGCCCCGACATCATGCAGTTCATCGGCGGTAATCAGGTGCGAACCGTAAGCCAGCGCGGCGTCCACTTCCTCCTGGCGGGCCGAGCCATTGGCCCGCAGGCCGATTTGGAAAATATCGCCGATATGTTCCATTTCCGACGCCCGGCGGATAGGGCTGGACAGGCCGTCGGTCACGCCGTTGACTTCCTGCCGCCAATCCAGATGGGCATCGATTTGAATCAGGGTAATGGGACCCATGCTGTCCATGGCCCGCAGCACCGGAATCGGCACGCCGTGGTCGCCGCCGATCACCAGCGGCAAACCGCCGAGGGAGAGGATTTTGCGTATCACCGCTTCGGCGGCGGCATAATGCCCGCCCAATGCGCGCGCATCGCCGACGATATCGCCGCAATCCACCATGCGGATCGGCTGGTTGTCCATCAGCGGGCCGCCGATATCAAAATCGTAGCGTTCTATGCTGCGCACCGCGCGATCGGAGGCCTGGCGCACCGCGGTGGGGGCATTGGTCTGATCGCAGGTGACGTCGTCAATGGAATAAGGCGAACCGTAAGGTATGCCCAGCACCGCGATATCCACCGAGTCGAGGCTGTTTAAATCACTGACGACTTCGGAGTACAGCAGGCTCTTGTGGCCGTGCTTTGGCGCGGTGGTCAGTTCCGGTTTGTATTCACTCATGTTGTTTTCCTATAAAAATTTCATCACGCTGGGGGTTGGGCCGGTCAAGGAGGTATCACTCGGTGCTCCACCACTCGCCCATAGCCCATAATTTTTCCTCGGTATCGCTCACCGAGGCGCGCACATCCACCTTAGCGGTGGCGGCCATCAGGGCCACCAGCAGTTCGCTCACCAGGAAAGCCGGTGTCAGCGTATCGAAAAAGGACGTGGTCTGTTTTTTCACCAGGATCGTCTCGCCGGCCAGCCGCGCCACCGGCGAGCTGGCGTTGTCGCTGATGGCGACGATTTTGACTTTCTGCTGGGACAGATAGCGGGTCAGGGCCACGGAGCGGCGCGCATAAGGCGACAGGCTGCACACCAGCAGGGCGTCCCTGGGACCCATATTGCTCATCAGGGACATGATGCCGCTCTCCCCCGCCCCTTCCACCAAATGGACGTTATGCTGGAAATAGGCGGCCACATGGCAGAAATGAAACGCCACCGGGAACGACGATCGCAGCCCCAGACAGTAGATATCCCGCGCCGACGACAGCGTTTTGGCGGCCCGCACGATGGCCGCCAGGTTATCGGGCCGGCACAGCTGCTGGATATGGCCGGTGGTGGTGTTGGCCAGATCCAGCAGCAGGGAGCTTTCTCCCACCTTTTGTTTCATTTCCACCAGCGCCGGCACCCGAGAACCATATTCATGACCTTTGGTACGCACGGCGTTGATAAAAATGTCCCGGATATCGTCATAACCCGACAAACCGATGCGTTTCGCCAGCCGGGTCATGGTGGACGGAGGGATACCCGCCAGACGGGCCTGCTCGCGCATGGACATCACCGCCACTTCCTGCGGATGATCAAGGACAAAACTGGCCGCCTGCCGCACCTGTTTCGGCAAGGATTCGTATTGCGCTTTAATGGCCTGACACAGAGCAAGCTGATCCATAGGGTTATCCGTTTTTTGATTCGTCCCAATCATAATTGCAACGGATATGCCAATAATGATTCATTATGATTCAATTGATTCATTAGCGATGCGGCCGGAGGGCGGACTACCAGGAGTAACATCAGGAGAAATAATGAGCCAGGAGGTTAAATGGGGTGATTTATTTGATTCAAATTTGACTGAATTTAATTTTTTCGCTGACAGATCGGCAGTGAAAAATCCATGTAACCCGGACGGTACCCTGCACGATAAGCGGGCCTTGGCTGCACTAGGCCAGTGCATTTTCGTCTCATCGCACCAATAAGGACAAGTCCAGATCGCATTGGCGATTGAGCCCGGCGGCGGGGGGAATGGCGATTGTCGGTGCCCCCCTTTTTCTTATTGCCGTTTGGCAAAACCCTTATTTCAGCCACTCTTCCTGCGCCAAGCCCGACACCGGCGCCGGTTATCGGGCACCATCAAGTCACAGAAAATCAGGCCGTTGCCTATTCTCCCCTCAGCGCCCGGGGAAACAGCAGGTTATTTTCCAAATGAATATGTTCCATGAAATCATCGGTGAACGAATTGATGCCGGCATAGAGGGCGCGCCAGGTTGTGCAGGCCATGGCCGGTGGGGTGCCGTTGTCGATCAGTTGCCTGACGAGATCCAGCTGGCGCCCGGCGTCATCATGTTCAAGTTCCATCATCGCAATCGGCCCGGCCACTCTGGATCCCATACCTTGTTTAATCATGGGAAACAAAACCTGCTCTTCCTTTTCCATATGATTATTTAAATCATGGCTAATAACGGTCAATTGCGCGGCTAATCCACGCGGGCATGAGGGTTTGCTCTGATGCACCCGTTCTACTTTCTCCGCCATCAGAATCAGTTCCGGCAGCTGTTCCCTATGACGCTGGTGATAACGTACCAGTATATGGCCAATCAGCTCTCCCAAAGGGCTGTCCTGCCAGCCTTGGGGAACGTCGGATTCCTGCGTTAACGCCGTCAATTGGGCTTCTACCTTTTGGATATCCAGATGGTTTTTTTCGACGGCCCACAGCAGGGTCTGTTTGCCACCGCAGCAGAAGTCCAGATCGTACTGGCGAAAGAGTCTGGTGGCACGGGGGATAGAGATTGCCAGTGAACCTAGCGACTGGTCACGATATTGCATAATAACACCTCATAGACTAGGTAAATTTAAGATGCATTATAAATGCATCTTATAGCAATTCACCATAATCCCTTGTTGGTAGACCTTATACCGGCAGT
This sequence comes from Sodalis sp. RH15, assembly GCF_047324255.1. Lineage (NCBI taxonomy): Bacteria > Pseudomonadati > Pseudomonadota > Gammaproteobacteria > Enterobacterales > Bruguierivoracaceae > Sodalis > Sodalis sp. RH15. The sequence goes on along the minus strand of NZ_CP178738.1, from coordinate 2,842,597 downwards.
TGCTCAAGAAGAAACGCCGCCAGCACCCGCGCATGGTTACGCTCCCTGTCGCGGGAGGCATACAGCAGCGTGACGTTCCCATGCCCGGCGCGATCGAGTAACGGGGTCCAGGCAAGTTGGTTCGTCCCAAGCTCCCGGCGGTAGGCTGTGCCAAATTCATCAAAATTTAACGATGAGCTATGAAAGGCTGTTCTTAAGCCGCTGGACGGCGCCACATCCCGGCACCATTCGTCATAGGCCAGGTCGGTTTTTTTTAATCCCCGCGGCCACATGCGGTCCACCAGCACCCGATAACCATCGTCTTTTTCAACGCGATCGTAGACCCGTTTGCATGATATGGTCATTTTTTACTCCGGTATTTTTCCGGTAATGGCGGAACAGGACGTTTGCCATCCAGCAAATGTCGCAAGGCCAATAGCGGATGACGCCATAACATCCGGGGACCGGCCCAGCGCATGATTTGCTTTATTTCTTCCCGCTTGGCGAAGGGATAGCAGTGAACGGGACAGTGTTTACAGGCCGGTTTTTCTTCGCCGAAGACACAGCAATCGAGGCGTTTAGCGGCGTATTCATACAGTGCCTGATAATGAAAGGGATCGGGCAAGGCTTCCGGGCTGCGGCGCGCATAGAGCTCAATCATTTTGTAAAGGGTGAGCTTCTCTCGCAAAATCCGCTTTCCTGTCATTGTAGGCATCCTCAACGAAACACGCTTTTCTTAGTGCCGGTTGCGCACCAGTTGGTAACGCCGGGTCAGGTACTCCACCGGCGCGCTCCAGATATGCACCAGCCGGCAGAACGGAAACAGCAGAAACAGCGTCATGCCCAGCACCAGGTGCAGGCGGTAGATAAACGCCACGCCGGCAAGGTGCGCCGAGGCGCCGGTATGGAAAGTCACCACCGCCTGCGCCCAGCCCACCAGCTTCATCATTTCGCTGCCGTCCGGGTGCCGGGCGGAAAACGGAATGGTCAGCAGGCCGAGGCAGACCTGTACCACCAGCAGGGTGAGGATCATGATATCCCCAAAGCTGGAATTGGCCCGCACGCGCGGATTCAACAATCGGCGTTTTAACAGCAGCCCGCCCCCCGCCAGGGTCAGCAGCCCGCAAATCCCCCCGGCCCCCATGGCCAGCTTTTGTTTCAGCGCCACGGACAAAAAGGGCTCATAGACCCAGTGGGGCGTCAGCAGGCCGAACAAATGGCCGAAGAAGATGCCGAGGATACCGATATGAAACAGGTTGGACGCCAGGCGCATCCCCTTTTTGTCCAGTATCTGGCTCGATCCGGCCCGCCAGCTATATTGCCCGTAGTCATAGCGAATCCAGCTGCCGATGAGGAATACCGCGCCGGCGATATAGGGATAGATATCGAAAAAGAATGCTTTGAGAAATGCCATGATTATTGTCCTTTGCTGTCGGCGGCCGGCCGCGCCGGGGCTTGTCCGATATCCAGATATTGCGGCGCCACCGCGCCGGCAAAACGACGTTGGTGCCGGGTCTGCTCCGCCGTGTCACAGCCCTCCCCGCCCAGGAACGTGACCTGCTCCTCTTCCCACACCGCGTCCAGCGCCGCCGGGGTGTCGTCCCGCGCTTCGCCGGCAATCTGTTCCCGCAGGGTCGTGCTGCGCAGTTCGCTGTCGCACAGGCTCAGCAGGAGATCGAACAGTTCGGCATAGCGGCTCTCGCGCTGCCGCAGCCGCGCCCCCAGCAGAGCCAGGATGGGCGCGATATCACGCAGCCCTTCCTGGGCGTCATCCGGCGGGCACAGGCAGAGGTATTCCAGATACAGCGGCAAAAAGTCCGGCAGCTCGCGGCTGTCTAGCCGCAGACCGGCATCGCGATACTGCTGCAGCAAATCCACCATCGCCTGGCCGCGATCGCGTGATTCGCCGTGGACATGCTCGAACAGCAGCAGCGACATGGCGCGGCCTCTGTCGAACAGTCCGCAATAGGCTTCCTGGGCGTCCAGCAGCGTTCCGTCGCAGTACCGCCGGATAAAATCCGTCAGCGGCGCGCGTTGGGCGGCGGTAAGCTCAGCGGCGGCCCGGACCGCCGAGTTAAGCTCTGCCCGGTTATCCCGGACATCCTGCTGCGGATAATCCAGCAACATGCCGATAATCTTCAGGCTAATCATGGGAACCCCCACGGGCGGTGTTACCGCTGATATCGATGGCGTCGATACGGCGGGTATCGAACAGATTGAAACGGCTGTCGCCGCCGCGGCAGCCGTCGCCAAAGCTGAAACCACAGCCCCTGCTCTCCGGGAAGGCTTCCCGCGCCAGCTCCCGATGGCTGGAGGGCACCACGAAACGATCCTCATAGTTGGCGATGGCCAGGTAGCGGTACATTTCCCGGGCCTGCGCCTCGGTGAGTCCCACCTCGTCCAAGGCGCTGATATCCGATATCCCCTCCACGGTTTCGGCGCGTTTGTAATGGCGCATGGCCAACAGACGTTTCAACGCCAGCAGCACCGGCGCGGTATCGCCGGCAGTGAGCATATTGGCCAGGTACTGCACCGGTATGCGCAGGCTTTCCACATCCGGCAGCACGCCGCTCAGGGGCAAATTTCCGCCGTCGGCGGCGGACTGGATGGGGGACAGCGGCGGGACATACCAGACCATCGGCAGCGTACGGTATTCCGGATGCAGCGGCAGCGCCAGCTTCCAGTCCACCGCCAGCTTATAGACCGGGGACTGCTGGGCCGCGTCGATTACCCCCTGGGGTATGCCGTCCCGCAGCGCCTGGGCGATAACCTGCGGATCGTTGGGATCGAGAAAAATATCCAGCTGGCTTTGGTAGAGATGCTGCTCATCTTCCGCCAGCGCCGCCTGTTCGATGCGGTCGGCGTCATAGAGCAGAACCCCCAGATAGCGGATGCGCCCGACGCAGGTTTCTGAGCAGACGGTGGGCTGTCCCGCTTCGATACGCGGATAGCAGAAAATGCATTTCTCCGACTTGCCGCTTTTCCAGTTGAAATAAATCTTTTTGTAGGGGCAGCCGGTAAGGCACATGCGCCAGCCGCGGCATTTGTCCTGGTCGATAAGCACGATGCCGTCTTCGCCGCGCTTGTAAATAGCGCCGCTCGGGCAGGTCGCCACGCAGGCCGGATTAAGGCAGTGCTCGCACAGGCGGGGCAAATACATCATAAAGGTGTTTTCATACTCGCCGTACATGGCTTTTTGCATATTATCGAAGTTGCGGTCCCGGGCGCGCTGTTCAAACTCGCCGCCGAGGATATCTTCCCAGTTCGCGCTGCCGACAATCTTTTTCATTCGCCGGCCGGACAGCAGCGATCGGGGACGCGCCACCGGCTGGTGTTTACCCGCCGGCGCGGTATGCAGATTTTGGTAGTCGTAATCGAACGGCTCGTAATAGTCATCGATTTCCGGCATATGGGGGTTGGCGAAGATATTCGACAGCAGCCCGACGCGGCTGCCCATGCGCGGCTGCAGCCGGCCCTTGATGGTGCGAATCCAGCCCCCCTGCCACTTTTCCTGGTCTTCCCAGGCATTGGGATAACCGATGCCGGGCTTGCTCTCGACGTTGTTGAACCAGGCGTATTCCATGCCTTCCCGGCTGGTCCAGACATTTTTACAGGTCACCGAACAGGTGTGGCAGCCGATGCATTTATCAAGATTGAGCACCATGCCTACTTGGGAGCGAATGTTCATTTTACCCTCGCCGTATAGTGTGAGGTTCCCGCCGCCGCGTTGCCCTGGGCGTCGTCATTGCCTTCGCCGTCCAGCCAGTCGATACGGTCCATTCTGCGGATCACCACGTATTCATCGCGATTGGAGCCGACGGTGCCGTAGTAGTTGAAGCCGTAGGCCAACTGGGCATAACCGCCGATCATATGTGTGGGTTTCGGGCAGACCCGGGTCACGGAATTATGTATACCGCCGCGCTGGCCGGTGATTTCCGAACCGGGGAGATTCATGATCCGCTCCTGGGCGTGATACATCATGATCATGCCGGCGGGAATGCGTTGGCTCACCACCGCCCTGGCGCTGAGGGCGCCGTTGGCGTTGAACGCTTCCACCCAGTCGTTATCGGCAATGCCCAGTTCCCGCGCGTCATCCTCGCTTAACCAGAGGATCGGTCCCCCCCTGGAGAGGGTCAGCATCAGCAGGTTGTCGCTGTAGGTGGAGTGAATGCCCCATTTCTGATGCGGCGTCAAAAAGTTCAGCGCCTTCTCCGGATTGCCGTTGGGTTTAAGATTCAGCTGCGACACGGCGGCGCGGGTATCGATGGGGGGGCGATAGACCGGCAGGCTTTCGCCAAACGCGCGCATCCACTCATGGTCCTGATAGAGCTGCTGCCGGCCCGACAAGGTGCGCCAGGGAATGAGTTCATGCACATTGGTATAGCCGGCGGTGTAGGAGACATGTTCATCCTCCAGTCCGGACCAGATGGGGCTGGAGATGATTTTACGCGGCTGCGCCTGCAAATCTCGGAAACGGATTTTTTCGTCTTCTTTATTGAGGGCCAGATGGCGGTGGTCAAGGCCGGTGGCGACCCCTAGCGACGTCCAGGCCTTTACCGCCACCTGGCCGTTGGTTTCCGGCGCCAGCGACAGAATCACTTCCGCGGCATCAACGGCGGTATCGATATTGGGACGGCCAGCGGCGGCGCCGTCGAGCTTGGCGCGGTTCAGCTTGCGCAGGAAATCCACTTCCGTCAGGGTATCCCAGTTGATGCCCTTGCCGCCGTTGCCGAGCTTATCCATCAGCGGACCCAGAGAGGTGAAGCGTTCATAGGTATTGGGGTAGTCTCGTTCCACCACCATGAGATGAGGCGCGGTTTTACCCGGAATCAGCGGGCATTCGCCCTTTTTCCAGTCCGTCACGCCATAGGGCTGCGCCAGTTCGGCATTGGAATCGTGCTGGATGGGCAGTGTCACCACATCCGTTTCCACCCCCAGATGCCCCCGGCAAACCTGTGAAAACGCCTTGGCGATGCCTTTATAGATTTCCCAATCGCTTTTTGATTCCCAGGCCGGGTCCACCGCGGCCGAAAAGGGGTGGATAAAGGGGTGCATATCGGAGGTATTCAAATCGTCCTTTTCATACCAGGTGGCGGTGGGCAGCACGATATCGGAATAAAGGCAGGTGCTGGACATGCGGAAATCCAGCGTCACCACCAAATCGAGCTTGCCTTCGCCCCCCTGCTCCCGCCACTCCGCCTCTTCCGGCATCACGCCCCCCTGCCGGCCGAGATCCTGGCCCTGGATGCCGTGCTCGGTGCCCAGCAGGTATTTCAGCATGTACTCATGGCCTTTGCCGGAGGATCCGAGCAAATTGGAGCGCCAGACAAACAGGTTGCGGGGAAAGTTTTGCGGGTCATCCGGCTGCTCGGCGGCAAAGCGCAGCGAGCCATCCTGCAGCCCCTTCACGCTGTACTCCTGCGGCGTGAGCCCGGCGGCTTTGGCGCTGTGGGCAATGGAGAGCGGATTGGTATTGAGCTGCGGCGCGGAAGGCAGCCAGCCCATGCGTTCGGCGCGGATATTGAAATCGATCAGGCTGCCGGTGAAGCGGGACTTATCCGCCAGGGGGGACAGCAGTTCCTGGGGCGACAGGGTCTCATAACGCCACTGGCTGGAGTGGTTGTAGAAAAACGAGGTGCTGTTCATTTGCCGGGGCGGGCGCTGCCAGTCCAGGCCGAAGGCCAGCGGCAGCCAGCCGGTTTGCGGCCGCAGCTTTTCCTGGCCGACATAGTGCGCCCAGCCGCCGCCGCTTTGCCCGATGCAGCCGCAGAAAACCAGCATGTTGATCAGGCCCCGGTAGCTCATATCCATGTGGTACCAGTGGTTAATGCCGGCGCCGAGGATAATCATGGAGCGCCCATGGGTTTTATCGGCATTATCGGCGAATTCCCGCGCCACGCGGATGATATTCGCCCGGGAAACGCCGCTGACCTTTTCGCCCCAGGCCGGGCTGTAGGCCTTGATGTCATCGTAATCGCCGGCGCAGTTTTCATCCCCCAATCCGCGATCAATGCCGTAATTGGCCAGAGTCAGATCGTAGACGCTGGTGACCAGCGCTTCGCTGCCGTCCGCCAGAGTGAGGGATTTCACCGGTAAACGGTGCCGCAGGATATTATCCAGCGGCACCGAATTGAAATGTTCCCGTTCGGTACCGCCGAAGTAGGGAAACCCCACCTCCACCACCCGGTCATGGCGGTCCAGCAGGCTCAGCTGCAGGGTGGTTTCCCGGCCATCGCCGTCCAGCTGCTGCAGATTCCATTTGCCCTTTTCGCCCCAGCGGAAACCGATGGAACCCAGCGGCACCGTCAGTTCGCCGCTGCCGGCATCAATGGCCACGGTTTTCCACTGCGGGTTATTGCTCTGCCCCAGGCCTTCAACCAGATCGGCGGCCCGCAGCAACCGGCCGGCGGCATAATAGCCGTCCCGCTGCTCCAGCAGCACCAGCATGGGCATATCGGTGTAACGGCGGACATAATCCAGGAAATATGCGCTCTGCCGGTTGATATAAAACTCCTGCAGAATCACATGGCCCAGGGCCAATGCCAGCGCGCTGTCGGTGCCCTGCTTGGGATGCAGCCACAGGTCGCACAGCTTGGCCACCTCGGAATAGTCGGGGGTCACGGCGACGGTTTTGGTGCCCTTGTAGCGGACCTCGGTGAAAAAGTGGGCGTCCGGCGTCCGGGTCTGGGGTACGTTGGAGCCCCAGGCGATGATATAGGAGGAGTTGTACCAGTCCGCCGCTTCCGGCACATCGGTCTGTTCGCCCCAGGTCATGGGCGAGGCGGGGGGCAAATCGCAATACCAATCATAAAAACTCAGGCAAACGCCGCCGATAAGGGACAGATAACGGGTGCCGGCGGCGTAGGACACCATCGACATCGCCGGGATGGGGGAAAAGCCGATGATGCGATCCGGGCCGTAGGTTTTCGCGGTATAGACATTGGCGGCGGCAATCAGCTCATTGGCTTCCTCCCAGGTGGTGCGGACAAATCCGCCGCGTCCGCGCGCCTGTTTGTAGCGCCGGACGGCGGCGGGGTTGTCCATGATGGCCGCCCAGGCATCCACCGGATCTTCATGCGCCCCACGGGCCTCGCGCCATAAAGAGAGCAGCAGCTTGCGCATTTGGGGATATTTCAGCCGGTTGGCGCTGTAAAGATACCAGGAGTAGCTGGCGCCGCGCGGGCACCCCCGCGGCTCGTGGTTCGGCATATCCGGCCGGGTGCGGGGGTAATCGGTTTGCTGGGTTTCCCAGGTCACCAGACCGTTTTTGACATAGATTTTCCAGCTGCATGAGCCGGTACAGTTCACGCCATGGGTGGACCGCACGATTTTGTCGTGCTGCCAGCGGCTGCGGTAGCCGTCTTCCCAATCGCGGTTGGTATTCAGCGTCTGGCCGTGGCCGTCGGCGAAGGGCTTGTCCAGCTGGCTGAAATAGCGGAACCTGTCGAGAAATTTGCTCATCCGGGTGTCTCCAGGTTGATGATGAAAGGCTGCCCATGCAGTTTGAGCTCAATGACATAGTGCCCGGTCGGGACAGGATGCCGGATCGTATCAATACGGTAAGTCCTGCCGTGAATCCATCCATGGCGCGGACGGTTTACTCTTCCGGCATCCTGTCCCTCCTTATTGATTCCGAGCATATCTGTCAGCTGTCTGGAACTACGATCAACGCGGTTTTCTGGTGGCCAGGCCGTTATTGATATTGCGGCCGTAGACAAACCAGGTGATCAGGACGCATACCACGTAAAACACCAGAAACAGCTTCATTGCCCCGGCCGGCGAGCCGGTGAGCGCCAGGGACATGCCGAACGCCTGGGGGATGAAAAAGCCCCCCGCCGCGCCGATGGCGGAAATAAACCCCAGCGCGGCGGCGGATTCGGTGGCGGCTTCCCGCTGCGCTTCCTCATTGCTGCCGCCCTGGGCCAGTACCCGCGATACCGCCAGCCGCCGCAGAATCACCGTGATCATTTGGAAAGTGGAACCGCTGCCCAGTCCGGCGGTAAGGAACAGCAAAAGGAACACGCCGAGAAACGCGGCGAAGGAGCCGCCCTGGCCGTGGCTGGGCAGCGTAAGGAACAGCAGCGCGACAAATACCGCCATCAGGATGAAATTCACAAGCGTTACCCGGATACCGCCGAGCCGGTCCGACAAAGCGCCGCCGGCGGAACGCGCCAGCGCGCCGACAAACGGGCCGAAAAAGGCGTAATGCAGGATTTGCATGGCGGGGAACTGCGTTTTCGCCAGCATGGCGAACCCGGCCGAAAAGCCGATAAAGGAACCGAAGGTCGCCAGGTAAAGCAGGCTGAGAACCCACATATGCCCGCGTTTAAGCACCAAGAGCTGACTGCTGAGGGACGCACGGGCGGTGGCGAGATCGTTCATGCCGAACCAGGCCAAAACGGTGGCGATAAGCAGCAGCGGCACCCAGATCCAAGCCGCGTTTTCCAGCCATAACCGGCTGCCGTCCGCCTGCAGTTGGCCGGCGCCGCCGAAAAAAGAAAACATCGAGAAGGAGATGGCCAGCGGGGCCACCAGCTGCATGACGCTGACGCCCAGATTACCCATGCCGCCGTTGAGCCCCAGCGCGCTGCCCTGTCTGGCTTTCGGGAAGAAAAAGCTGATATTGGCCATGCTCGAGGCGAAGTTGGCGCCGGCGAAGCCGCACAGCAGGGCGATAGCGACGAAGACGCCGAACGGCGTACGGGGATCCTGCACCGCGGCGCCAAGCCACAGGCAGGGAATCACCATGAACAGGGTGCTGATGGCGGTCCAGCGGCGCCCGCCCATCAGCGGCACCATAAAAGAGTACGGCACCCGCAGGATAGCGCCCGACACCGCGGGCAGCGCGGTAAGCAAAAACAGCTGGTCGGTGGTAAAATGGAAACCAACCTTATTCAGGTTGACCGCCACCGCGCTGAACAGCATCCAGACGCAGAACGCCAGCAGCAGGCAATAAATGGAAATCCAGAGATTGCGCCGGGCGACGGGCTGTCCGTAAGTACGCCAGAATTCAGGCTGCTCCGGCTGCCACTGTTCGATAACGGCGCCACGGGGTGCGCTGACGGGTCGGGTAAGAGGATTCATGAAAAGCCTCGCTCAGGGTAAGAAGAGTCGTGTTATTTCTCGCTACCCTAGGCAACCTTTCACCGGCGGGAATTGATGCAAATCAAGCCGGCGGCGTTCCATAAAACCCCGTCACGGGGTCTCTTATCCTTAGTAAGTATGCGGTATTATCCTTAAAATCATTTATATTTCAGCATGGTAAAAAACCACATGCAGAACTGGGGTATTGTTTCTTCCCTACCGGCTATTTGGGGGTACTCCATAAGGGGTATAGGGTAATTTCCAACAATGGGAAACAATGTGCGTCGCTGAATAAGGAACACCCGCTTATGAAACAGGTTTCCGCTCCGCTTTCCATTGTTCGCCAGGTGACGCTGCTTATGCTGACGCTGAGCGTGCTCGGTATCGGCGGTATGGGCCTCTCGCTGTGGATGGCCCACGGCATGCAGGGCAACGCTCATGCCATTAACAAGGCCGGCTCGTTGCGGATGCAAAGCTACCGTTTGCTGTCGCGGGTGCCCCTGGGGAGCGACAGCGCCCCGCTGATGGCGGAATTGGAACAGGATCAGTCAAGCGATGACTTGCAGCAGCCGGTACGGCGGGAACGGTTGGCGAGTCAATATGCCGCCCTGCGCGATTATTGGCAGACGCGGCTGAAACCCCGGCTGCAGCAGGCTCGCCGCCCCGAGGAGGCCGCCGCCGAGGTGGCGGAGTTTGTCCGCCAGATCGATGGGCTGGTTTCCGCCATCGACCGGAAAACCGAACGCCGGCTGACGCTGGTGGCGCAGGTGCAAAAAACGGAGATAGCCCTTTCCCTGCTGGTGCTGCTGGGGACGATACTCTATTTGCGCCGCCGCCTGCTGCAGCCCTGGCGTCGGCTGCTGCGCCAGGCCAACGCCGTGGCCGCTGGGGATTTTAGCCAGCGTTATCCGCTGCCCGCCGGTTCCGGCAGCCGGGGCCATCATGAAATGGACCTGCTTGGTCTGACATTGAACACTATGTCACACTCCCTGTCGCAAATGTATGCTGAACTTGAGCAACGGGTAGCGCAGAAAACCGACGATTTACAGCAAAAAAACCGGGTGCTGGATTATCTCTATCGCACCAGCCGTCAATTGCACAATAACCAGCCGCTAAGCCAGCGTCTGTTGCCGGTGCTGGAGGAGTTGCAGTCCTTCACGCCGCTGCGGGAAATCCAGATCAGGTTCTACGAAAGCAACGGCGAGGCTCAGTTCGACGACGCTTCCCTGGCCGCCGGACTCTCCGAAGAAGGCCCCACGCCGGTGACGCATATCCGCTATTCCGCCGGCCCGGCGAACGATGAGGATTTGCAGCCGCTGAGCTGGAGCCTGCGGGATAAATTGGGCAACTATGGCCTGGTGCTGGCGCGCAATCCGGCGGAGCGTCCGTTGAACGAGGCCCAGCAGCGTCTGATGGCCACGCTGATTGAACAATTAACCAGTACCCTGGCGCTGGAGCGGCAGGCCGAGCATCGCCAGCAGATGCTGCTGATGGCGGAGCGGACCGCCATCGCCGCGGAATTGCATGACAGTATTGCCCAGTCTTTGTCCTGTCTGAAATTGCAAATCGGCTGCCTGCAAATGCAAAGCCAGGACAGCGCGCCGGAAAACAAGCTGCTGATGCAGCAGATGCGCGAGGAAATGAATACCGCCTACCGGCAGCTGCGGGAACTGCTGACCACGTTCCGTCTGAGTATGACCGAGCCGGGCCTGCGTGCGGCGCTGAAGACGGCGGTAGATGAATTTTCGGCCAAGCTGGGGTTCCAAATAGATTTCGATTATCAATTACCCGCCGGCACCTTTACGCCGCACCAGGTGATTCATTTGATTCATATCAGCCGCGAAGCGCTGAATAACGTGCTTAAACACGCACGGGCCAGCCGGGTCAGCGTGACGGCGGCCAAAGAGGGCGATGAGATTGTGCTGAGCATTTGCGATAACGGCCGCGGCCTGCCGGACGTACAGCAGCGGCCCCATCATTACGGTCTGATGATCATGCGGGATCGCGCCGCCGGACTGCCCGGACACTGCCGGGTGCTACGGCGCGCCGCCGGCGGCACCGAAGTGCGGGTGGTGATTTATCCGCAGACATCGTCCCCGGAGCGGGAATACAGGAGCCCGGCATGAGCACGCAAGATCCCGCCACCATTTTACTGATCGACGATCATCCGATGCTGCGCAGCGGGGTCAAGCAGTTAATCAGTCTGGACGGCAGTCTGAAAGTCGTGGCGGAAGCCACCAATGGTGAAGAAGGCGTACGGCTGGCGGCGGAGTGGGATCCGGATTTGATTCTGCTGGATTTAAATATGCCGGGGCTGAATGGGCTGGATACGCTGGATAAAATGCGCCGCATTCCCCTTTCCGGGCGGATCGTGGTGTTTAGCGTGTCCGACCACGAAGACGATGTGATCACCGCCATAAAACGCGGCGCCGACGGTTATTTGCTTAAGGACATGGAGCCGGAGGATTTGCTGGAGTCGCTGCGGCAGGCCGCGGCGGGAAAGATGGTGCTGAGCGCGGCGCTGATGCCGGTGCTGGCGGCGGGACTACGTGAAAACCGCCCCGGCGCGGAGCGGGATATCCAGTCATTGACCCCGCGGGAGCGGGATATCCTTAAGCTGCTGGCCCATGGACTATCGAACAAGCTGATTGCCCGCAAGCTGGATATTACCGAAAGCACGGTGAAAGTCCATGTGAAGCATCTGCTGAAGAAAATGAGTCTCAAGTCCCGGGTCGAGGCGGCGGTGTGGGCATTGCAGAACAGAATGCTTTAGCTGATTCGTGGCAAAATCAGAATAAAGCACTCGCGGAATCATACCGCGTTTAACGGTCTGGCTTCCCTAAATGGAATTAATATAAGAATAGTTTTCCCTTCCGGGAAGGGAAATGTTCTGTTATTGTCTTGCCTAATCCTTGTGATTTTTATTAGTCCGTTATAAAGCCCTATATAAAGTCACATTAATTATAAGCAATTAAATACGTATCGATAAAGCGAATTACTCCATTCAATTTACAATATCAATATAGATTACATTTTACCGGGGTCCGTCACTGTGACAAAGCTCACTTTATATTTTCAAGAATTAATGACAGATGTATTTATTTATTCACCGGTGTTGTCCTTGTTCATGTTGCCAATCGCCAGGGCTCGCAACCTCCCCCAGGCGGAGGACAGGGCACCGGAAGAAGAATACCGAGCCGGGGGCCGGGCGCTTTATCAACTGGCGCAAGGGATAAATAACCCAACCATCCCTCCTTATGAAAATTCGCCTGCGGCAAAAATGCGTATTCAAAGCGTGACCCAGGCAGCGATGGTCGGGCTTTATGCGACGCAAGCGCTGGCCCCGCCGGCTGTGGATAATTCGCGGGCCGGCCGTGTCAGCGGCCGTGGGGCAGATAATCCTGCTTTAGCCTATCCTCCGGCCGATATCACCGCAGGGACGTCTTCCAACCATCAGCACGGAAATATCGATCCCCAGCCGAATTTGTCGAAGAGAAATAATACTGAGGTTTCGTTCAATTTGATGTATTTGCCTGATAACGAATATTCAGCTTATAAAGGCACTCGCTTTTTTGCGGTGCCAATCTATAAAAATCGTCAGGCGGCGCCGTCCCTTTTACCGCCGGAAGTAAAACCCCAACAGCCTATAAATAAAAAAAACAACAATGGGATTTCATTCCAGTTTTTTACCGTGCCGCACGAGGAATATCCCCATTATCCGGCCCCGCTCTTATTCGCCCGGCCCATCTATAAGAAGCCTCAATCGGTGCCGGCCCTGTTGCCGCCGGACGCACCCATGGCGAAGCCCTCCCCCAACCCACACAGGGAGGCGAGCAGTCGTCTCGCAACGCAACGCAATCCCGTCTCCGACATCCCGTACCAGCCACAGGTTAGCGAGGGAACGGAAAAGATCCCCGCCGCTATCGCGCAGGACGAATCCACGATTGAACAGCGGCAAGGACGGCAAGACCCGAGTCAGAGGTTCGATTCTTCGGGCCGGGCCGCGAAGCAGGATACCGTCCAGCTGTCCGCTGTTGATGAGCACCCCGCGCCTGCATCCTTGGAATCGCCGGTTAGCGGGCAATGGCAAGATCCCGGCGGTAAGGTGGCTGAGAGGCCGCTACCTGAAGAGTTCATAGCACCTAGGCCAATTCTTGCCGTGATCGGCGGGAGCGCGGTGCTCGCAGGGACAGGCGCCGCGGCAGGCGGGAGCGCGGTGCTCGCAGGGACAGGCGCCGCGGCCGGCGGGAGCGCGGTGCTTGCAGAAACGGGCGCCGCGGCCGGCGGGAGCGCGGTGCTTGCAGAAACGGGCGCCGCGGCCGGCGGGAGCGCGGTGCTCGCAGAAACGGGCGCCGCGGCAGGCGGGAGCGCGGTGCTCGTAGAAACGGGCGCCGCGGCAGGCGGGAGCGCGGTGCTCGCAGAAACGGGCGCCGTGGCAGGCGGGAGCGCGGTGCTCGCAGAAACGGGCGCCGCGGCAGGCGGGAGCGCGGTGCTCGCAGAAACGGGCGCCGTGGCAGGCGGGAGCGCGGTGCTCGCAGAAACGGGCGCCTCGGCCACTGGAGGCACCGCGCTGGTACGCGCAGGAGCCAAGGCCGCGGGTGGCGGCATCGTGTTGGCGGGCGGGAGTGCCGCCGCCATTGTAAAAAATGCCGGCGTCAAAAGCGCTTCGCGCTACGATGATTTTGCCGCCTTGTCTCCGTTTATAGAGCGCGATATTCATCGTAAGGCATTAGCTAATAAGCCTGCCCTCACTGTTAATAACGATATCGCCGACCTCTTGACAATCATGCGTCATAATCATATCGACGCACCCGTTATGTCGCCGGGGAATGTCCCGCCTAAGACGCTGCAACCGTCCCTCGGCAGTGATAAGCGGCCACCATTGGTAATAAAAACGGCTCCCCCCGCCAAGCCGGCGGCGCGCCTTCCCCCGCTTCCCGGGGAGATATTGCCTGAGAGACAAGCACCGTTAGCCAAACCTGGGGAAAAGGTGCCTGAGAGCCACGTGCCGTTAGCCAAACCTGGGGAAAAGGCGCCTGAGAGCCACGTGCCGTTAGCCGGCCGCAAACAAACTGTTGCCGGCGCGAGGGAACAATCGCCGCTTAACAGCCCTGCGCGTGGTGAGGCGGTGATCGCTCCCCTGCCCGTCGCACGCGCGGCGGCAGGCCATGCCCAAGAAGCCGTCCGATTTACGGGGGCCGGCGCCGGTTTGAGCGCCCGTGCGTGGCCTGACGCGCCGGCGCGCTCGATAGAAAATATCATTGACCAATGCAAAATCAAGCTCGCCGCCAACGAAGAAGGGGTACTAAAGCCGTACGTTGATTCTGACTATTATGGACAGGCGCCTATTTATGAATTGGTGACCAAAGACGCCGCCTTTTCGCAACCGGTTTACCGGCATTATATCGAGATATACGGCGAAAAGGCCGCCGTCAAACTGACGAGCACCAAGGCGCATGGAATAAAGTATGCCATGATCGACGAAAGCAAACCGGACATTCAGTATGCCCTGTCGTTCAATGACGATGGCTGGCGATTGCAAACGCCTACCGCGGAAGAAATCGATCCGTCCTTGTTGGATGCTATCAGATCCGACATGATTGACCCTCATTGCACGGAACACATGTTATCCGCTCCGGATGAGCGGGGCTTACAGTGGACTAAAGACCAAAAAAGTTATTTGCGCATCAAGGAGAGGTTTGTAGGCGTTTCACCGTCGAAAGACTATATCAATTGTTACGAAATCAGATCCCAGGATCGCCTGCATGTATTGTCCTTGCACTATAAGGATGGGCTCTTTAGACAGCTAAGCGTTCAACCTCAAGAGCTGGTAAAATATGGCCAGCAAAACACGTTTCTTAAACAGAAGATTAAGATAAAAAAATTACTTGATAAGGCCAAACAGGATATAGCGAACAATCGGATATTGAAAAGCGCTCACCATATAAATAAAGCTTTCCAGGAACACAGGCAATACGAAGCGGGTTCGATACGCCAGTTAAAGCAGCTCGCCATTGATTTTATAAAGAAATGCGTGTTCAGGGATGAAAAGGTTAATCTTGCAACGGTAAAGATAACAGCCATGCAAGAGGCATGGGTAGAGAATATCAGCCTGCCGTTGAAAACCAATACGAAGGCTGATGTGGATGATATTCATGAATTGTTTGTGGAAACATCGGTATTTTGTAAAAAAATCATCAATTATCTTCACCCATCGGAGTCAAAAAGTATTTTTAGAAAATTCGCGTATGCCTTGGATGAATTATCCACCACACCCATGCCGCATTATGGTGAGAATACAAAAACTTTACATTATAATCTCGTCCTGCAGGGGACAAGAACCGCGACAAAAATCGCCATCTCGGGCAATGAATTTTTTATTTCTTTGGTCACAAATGTATTGAACGGCATCAAACAGACCCCGCTGGGACAAAAAATATTACTGGCTTTGCGAGAAAAAGCCTTCACCATTCATCCCCCGACCATGAGCGCCATAGAGCGTGTCAAGGACGGTATATTTTACGCCAAAAACAGTGCTGGCGGCGCCATCGCGTTTGATCCTGGAAACTTTATCATTGGCGACGGCACAACACTCAAGGCGGAGCCCTGGCGTAATCGAGATCCCGCCATTGCTCTTTACCATGAATTATTACATATTTATTATAATACACATCCTGCCAAGTTTAGGCCAGTGGGTGAAGCTACAGCAATTAAAGGAACTTCAATAACAAAGACGGCAGATAAGACAGCAGAGATAACCATTGCCGGCGGAGGGTCAGAGCTCGAAGAAGCCCTGATCACTGGTATCAGCTTTCGCGATCCAATAACAAAAGAATTATATGATTTTAAAAAAAATGAATACATAATTGGCAATGGACAAGACCTTATTTCTGAAAATCATTTTAGAAAAGAATATGCCATAATGAGAGGGAGTGATCATTATTTTATTAGGCCATATTACGTTAAACCGAATGATATGACAGACAAGGTTATTAAATTATTTTTAACCTACGATAAAAAAAATAAAATTTAATTTTCATGATAATGTAATATATCCGTGAGTGGGTAAGCATGCCTTTAGCGCTGATAAACTGTTGTGTTTAGATCCTTAAATAAGTGAGGAGAGTATTAATTATGCGACTAGTGGAATATTTCACCTGTTGTCCCAAACAAGATTTTTCAGATGGTAATGCCAGGATAAGAAACTGGGACTGGGTTCCTAATTATCACGGTGAATGGGCAGGTTGGGCCAAAGAAGCTTGGTTTGAAGAAAAAAGAAACCGACAAGAAGCTTTGAAGAGAATACACAATTGTTATGACAATCGGCATGAAGAGCTGGATTTATCTCATCTCGGCCTGAGCTGCCTGCCGATATTACCTTTATTTGTGAAAATTCTTAATGCCAGCCACAATAAGTTAACCGGATTGCCTCTTCCCTACCCTGATCAGATGCTTAAAATCGATCTGAGCTATAATAAAATTGAAAAATTACCCCGGAAGTTACTCATTCAGGTGCAGGAATTAAATTTGATCGGGAATCCTCTTAGCATAAAGTTTAAGAAATCATTGCATTTCGATTTTATGGACAACGTGAATTTTGAGGATAACACTACGGTACCCCATTACCCTTCCCATCCAATTTCTACGGCAAATAAGGGTTGGGCAAGCTTGCAGGTAAGTCAATTATGTTCAAGAATGGCTAAAAAATAACCAAACAGGCGACTCATCCTGCACTCAGCCAAACTTTCAGCGTCGATCCCGCCACGCCGTCATAGTATCCCGTGAGGCAACGCGGTGGCGGGGTTCGCTAACAAAAGGTGGCGTGGGCGCGAGCCGGCAAGCGATCTTTCCCCCGAATTATTCAGGACATCAAAGCGGGCCGGATGTACAGCCCGCCGCCTTAGCAGGCAATCTCCCCGTCCGGGATATCCGCCGCGGCCAGGGGCTGGCTTCCCACCCAGATTCGGCCCTGCTCCACTTTCACCGGCCAGGCGTTTACCCGCAGGCCGCTATCGTCGGGGCTGACGCCGTCACGCAGGCGGAAGCGTTTTTTATACAGCGGAGAGATGACTACCGGTTCCCCGGCGATATCGCCGATAATGCCCCGGGACAAGACGTTAGCGCCGCTCCCCGGCTCGAGGTTGTCGAGGGCGTAGACCTGCTGCGGATTGCGCGGCAGGTAAAACAGGGCAATCTGCCGCTGGGCTACCCGTACGGCAATGCCGGCGTTAGCTGGGATATCCGCCAGTTCGCCCACCTGCTGCCATTGATCGCCGCCGGCCACAGACGTTGCCGGTATGACCGGCGCGGTATCCGCAGCGGGCTTCTCTTCAATGCGGGCCGGGCGGATTTGTCCCCGTTCGGGCACCATGACCACCGCTTCGTCGGAGCTATCGCTGTTAAGGAATGCGCGGAACAGCGGCAACCGATCCTGACTTTCCACAGTGGTACGCCATTCGCACTGATAGCTATCCGCTACCTGCTGCATTTCCCGGTCCAGTTCGTCCACCAGCTGCAGGCTGTCCTGCAGGATAACCTCTTTAAGGTAATCCACCCCGCCCTCCAGGTTGTCCAGCCAGGTGCTGGTGCGTTGCAGCCGGCCGGCGGTCCGGATATAAAACATCAATACCCGGTCGATGGTGCGTATCAGTTGGTCGGCGTCCAGGTCGCTGGCGAACAGATCCCCATGGCGGGGTTTCATGCCGCCGTTGCCGCAGACGTAAAGATTCCAGCCTTTATCGGTGGCGATAACGCCGATATCCTTGCCCTGCGCTTCGGCGCATTCGCGGGTACAGCCGGAGACGCCCATTTTGAATTTGTGCGGCGAGCGCAGTCCCTTGTAGCGGTTCTCCAGACGGATCGCCAGTGCGGTGGAATCCTGCACGCCGAACCGGCACCAGGTGGATCCGACGCAGGATTTTACCGTGCGCAGGGATTTTCCGTAGGCATGGCCGGTTTCGAAGCCGGCATCCACCAGTTCACGCCAGATGGCGGGAAGCTGTTCCTGGCGGGCGCCGAACATGGCCACCCGTTCCGCGCCGGTGATTTTAAGGTAGAGGTGATAGCGCTGCGCCACCTGGCCGATGGCGATAAGGCCCTGGGGTGTGATTTCTCCCGCCGGTATGCGGGGAACCACCGAATAGGTGCCGTCTTTTTGGATGTTGGCGAAGAAACGATCGTTGGTGTCCTGCAGCGGCAAATGGTCGGGCTGCAACAGGTAGTCGTTCCAGCAGGACGCCAGGATTGATCCCGCCAGCGGCTTGCAGATTTCACAGCCGATGCCCCGGCCATAACGGCTGATAAGCTCATCGAAGGTTCGGATGTTATTGACCCGCACCAGGTGGTAGAGCTCCTGCCGCGAATAGGCGAAGTGTTCGCAGACGTCTTTTTTTACTTCCACCCCCAGCTGTGTAAGCTGGTACTCCATGATCTGTTTCACCAGGGGGACGCAGCCGCCGCAGCCGGTGCCGGCTTTGGTGCGGGCCTTGACGGCGTTGAGATCAATGCAGCCGTCTTTTACGGCTGCGCAGATATCGCCTTTGCTGACGTTATGGCAGGAACAAACCTGCGCCTGGTCGGGCAAGGCCGCCACGCCGAGGGCCTTGGCGGCCTGGCCGTCGCCGGCGGGCAGGATCAGGCTTTCCGGATGGGGCGGCAGCGCCATGTCATTGAGCGCCATTTGCAGCAAAGTGTTGTAGTCACTGCTGTCCCCCACCAGCACCGCCCCCAGCAAATGCTTGCCGTCGGCGGAAACCACGATCTTTTTGTAGATTTCATTGGGACCGTCGGTCCATTGGTAGGATTGGCTGCCGGGCGTAACGGCCAGGGAATCCCCCACCGAGGCCACTTCCACCCCCAGCAGCTTTAGCTTGGTGCTCATATCCGCGCCCCGGAAAACCGCGTCCTGCTGTGCCAGCACCGCGGCGGCGGTGCGCGCCATCTGGTAGCCCGGCGCCACCAGGCCGAAGTTCCGCCCCTGCCAGACCGCACATTCGCCGATGGCGAAGATATCCGGATCGGAGGTGCAGGTCTGGTCGTTGATAACAATGCCGCCGCGCGGACCGATTTGCAGGCCGCACTCCCTGGCCAACTGATCCCGTGGGCGAATGCCGGCGGAGAACAGCACCAGGTCGGTATCCAACGTGTCGCCGCCGGCAAAGCAGAGCCTTAGCCGGCCGTGGTTGCCCACCGTGATTTCCCGCGTGTCCTTGCCGGTATGCACCAGGACCCCCAGCGCTTCGATTTTCCGCCGCAGCATGCCCGCGCCGCCGTCATCCAGCTGCACCGCCATCAGCCTGGGCGCAAATTCAACCACATGGGTCTCAAGCCCCAGTTGCCGCAGGGCATTGGCGGCTTCCAGCCCCAGCAGGCCGCCGCCAATCACCACCCCGATTTCCGAACGGCGCGCCCGGACGGCAATGGCGTCCAGATCGTCCAGAGTACGGTAAACCAGGCAACCTTCACGCTCGCTGCCGGTGATGGGCGGTACAAAAGCATAGGATCCGGTAGCGATAACCAGCTTGTCGTAGGGGATTTCCCTGCCCTGTGCATCCACAACGCAGCGGCGCCCCCGATGGATGCGGGTGATTTCCTGCGCGCTGCGCAGCTCGATGCCGTTGTCGACAAAAAATCCCGGTTCCGCCAGGGACAGGGACTCCGCGCTGCGCCCGGCAAAATACTCCGACAGATGAACCCGATCGTAGGCCGGGTAGCGCTCTTCGCCGAAGACCACAATCCTGTAGCGCTTGTGCAGGTCTTGCTCCACCAGCCGTTCCAGGAAATGATGACCCACCATGCCGTGGCCAATAACGATTAATACCGGTTTACTCATGACATCAGTCCTTGCAGCCCTCAGCCGCCCCTGAAAACAAAAAAGGCGTCCACAGCTATACGACTAATCGCATAACCATGGACGCCTTTGCCCTTTTGCGTCCCGCGAACCCTCATTAGCCCGCGGAACTGAATGTGTGTTTTGCCGCTTTGCCGCCTGCCGTCCGGTGACATTTCCCCGGAAGTAAATCCCCCGTTATCAGCCCCGGGCGTTTAACTTCTCCGCCCCCTTAGGGATGATTCGCCAGAACATCGGCGATGGTCAGCATCGCGGCGGCAATGTCGATGAGTTTCTTGTTCTGGCTCATCGCCAACCTGCGCAGGGCAGTATAGGCCTCTTCCTCGCTCAATCCCCTGTGCTGCATCAATAAACCCTTCGCCCGTTCAATTTGCTTGCGCTCCCCGAGGGTAACGCGCAGGGCGGACAACTCCTGGTCCAGGGACTGCAAACGCCGATCCTGCTGCTGGATCAGACCCAGCAGCGAACGCCCCAGATGCGGGCGCAGACCGTCGCCGCTAAGCCAGCCCTCGGCCAGGCCGCCGCCCTCGCCGCCGGCGACAAACACCGCATAGTCCGGCGCCGGTTCCCCCCGGCGGCTCATCAGGGTCTCAATATCCGCCTGCTGGTCATCGCATGCCCGCTCGGCGGCGTCAATACTTCCCTGGCACCGCGCCATCAGCGTCCGCGCCAATCCGTCCTCTATTTGCTTCATGCCGTCCAGGCGCCGGCTCGCCAGGGTATACCAGCTCAGGCCCTCTTCCTGCGGCGCCGATCCCGCCTCGGTGCGGGTGCAGGCTATCCGCCGCAGACGTTCAAATCCGCTGTCCGCCTTCTGGTTCAACCAGCGCTGTGCGCTCTCTTCATCGGCGAAATCGACGAATCTTTCGAAACACTGCTCCTGGCTGTGGATAAGACCCACCAGCTGTTGCCGGACGCCATCGTCAAAATGTCCCGCGGTGAAGGCGGCGGCACCCGCCGCCCGCTCCTGCCCGGCAAACTCCTTGCCCCGCATAAAGCTGAGCATGGCAATCAGCGCGCGCGCCACGGCCGGTTCTGCGGCGGTATCCGTCACCTCCGACACCAGCGCCAGCAAATGGCGGATGATATCGTTATAGAAAGCCGTCATCGCCGGCTGCGGCAGGGCGCGATCGCGAATTTGCCGGCGCAGCGCCGGCAGCATGGCGAGGGCGTAAACCACGCTTGCCACCCCGCTGAACAGGCGTGACGACTGCGGCAGGGCCGCCGTGGTTTTTTCCAGCCGGGCCAGGGAATCCAGCACCGGCGTCTGGGCGATATCCGCCTCCTCCACCCGCCGGGCGAGCTCATCGGCAAAAGCGGGGCCCGTGGAGCAAAGATAGAGGTTGGATGCCCCGCGTTCGCACTGCAGCGTATGGATAAGCTGGCTTACCTTGCCCACCAGCTCACCGTTTTTCAGCAGATGGCGCAGGTTATTGACTTCGCACCGGCGCGAAGCGAGAAGAAAATGAATGGCTGTGGAGGAGTCTGCACGCATGGGGTTTCCGTCCGGCTAAGCACCTGTGGAACAGCGCGGTTTAATGATATGTTTTTGCTGTTCTTTTCAAACACGCACCGAGAAGCATAACCCTGATGTTACTACAGTTATCGCTATTCTTGCTATCGGTACAGAAATTCCTCCGGGTTAGCATCGGTTTTACCTGCAAAGCCGCCACATGGTCTACGCTACTATTGAACGGCATAAGAAATAATGACCGATGCGCGGATTACCCTTTGGATTCACTCACGGAGCAGGTGTGATGGCACAAGAAGCGGAACTTTATCCTCGAAGACATCCCCAGACGGCGGACAGCGACCCGCAGGTATGGAACTGGGCCCGGAACTATCCGGTGGGCCCCCGGACGGCGGTACAGCGTCCAGAAAATGAAGCGCGGCTGCAAAAAATCGTCGCCGCCTGCCCGGGGAAAATCAAGGTCATGGGCAGCCGGCTTTCTCCCGGCGAACTGCTGCGTATCCAGGGACCGGGGGATACGCTTATCGATCCTTCGGCCCTGTCCGGATTAATGGCTTCCACGGCACAGACCGCGACCTTCGGCGCCGCCACGCCGCTGCACGAGGTTTACCGGACGCTGACGGAAATGGACCGGATGCTGCCCTGCTCGCCGGGGGTGATTGCGCTGCAAACCCTGGCCGGAGCCATCGCCACCGGCACCCACGGCCAAGGATTGGAACAAAGCTCGCTGGCGGACGAAGTCGTGCGGGTTCGCCTGATTCGCGGCGACGGCGAAATCATTGAGTTCACCGCCGATGATCCCCGCTTCGGCGCCGTTCAGCTGGCCCTCGGCGCTCTGGGAGTTATCACCGAAATTACCCTGCGCACCTGTGCGGCGCGCCTCTATACCTGCCAGAAAAGCGCCAGCAGCGCTGAGCATCTGCACAGCAAACTGTACGAATGGAATGAGCAATTTCCTTTCAATAAAGCCTGGTGGTTTCCCGCTGAAAATCAGGTGCATGTCTGGTGCGCCCGTAACGCCACCGCCGATGAAGAAGCGCGCTACCGGCTCAACAAACGGCAGCCGGTGATTCGCCCCAGCCGCGACAGCAGCCTGAATGCCACGGTGGACCGTACCCTGCGCCATATGCAGGACGACACCAAAATAAAAGAGAAAGAAGGCAAACCCTACCAAACCGTCACCCGCTTCAAGGATTTTTCCGACGTCACCGGCGATATCTATCAGCTTTTTTGCCGGGGCATCGCCACGCCGCAGATCAATATCGAAATCGGTATTCCCCTGCATCGTGCCGGCCGGGTCATCAATAAGATAAAGCAATGGCATAAAGACACCAACCCCCATATGCATTACCCCATTATCCTCAGATGTACCGGCCCTTCCGCCGCCTGGCTGAGTCCGGCCTATGGCGAAGCCACCTGTTTTTTCGGCTTTGTGGTGTATTACGCCGAAGACGGTTCGCTATCGCCGGACGGCGCGCGCTTTATTAACGAAGCGGAAAAACTGCTGGCGCAGGAAGGAGGACGACCCCACTGGGGGAAATATTACGATAAAGATCTCTATCGCTGGCGGGAGCTATATCCGCAATGGGACCATTTTCGCCGGGTAAAATCCGCCTTGGATCCCGAGGGGAAATTCGCCAATGCTTTTATCGCCGAACTTTTTCATTAACGATTTAGCTATAAGTCCACTTTCCTATTAAACAGCCGCCCTCTGACGGGAGGAAAAAATATGCCCGCTTGGATAACCCTATTCACTCAGCCGTCCTATCTGCCGGGCGTCAGAACCCTGCGTAAATCCCTGGAAAATACCCGCACCCGTTATCCCCTGGTGGTGATGGTAACGGAAAATATCGATGAACACAGCCGCCGGTTATTAACGGATGAAGGCTGTCTGGTGCGTCAGGTGAAGCCCGTTGCCCCCCGTTCCGGGGTGCCGGGAAATTACGCCAATCCCCGGTTTTCAGAAGTCTGGACAAAATTGGCGGCCTGGCGGATAACGGAATTCGGGCGGCTGGCCTTTGTGGATGCGGATATGCTGGCGATGAAAAACATCGACGAAGTCTTTGATTTTCCGCTGCCTGACGGACATATCGCCGCCTGCCACGCCTGCCGCTGCAACCCGCATCGCATCGCCACCTATCCTCGGGACTGGGTACCGGCCAACTGTTATTACAGCTACCTGCCGGAACACAACGGCGCGCCGCTGCCACGGCGATTTAGTCCCTATTTCAATTCCGGATTCATGCTGCTGGCGCCGAACGACTCCACCGCCACAGAGCTGGAAAACAAGGTTGCCGCCATTAGCGATCTCGCCGCTTATCAATTTCCCGAGCAGGATCTGTTAAATGAGTATTTTACCGGCCGCTGGCTGCCGTTGCCTTATATTTATAATGCGTTAAAAACGCTTTCCGTACAGCATGCTTCCCTATGGAATATATTCGAGGTAAAAAATCTTCATTATATTTTATCCAAACCCTGGCAGGATAATAACGGCAAGGACGACAACAACCCCTATAATGAATTGCACCAGCTATGGTGGAAAACCTATCGCCAAATCGGCTAACGCTAAAATCGCCAGCGCCGTCGTTATGCCGGAGATATGGGGAGCCTCCGTTCCGGCTCCCTCTAAAAGCCATCAGATCATAAATTCTCTTTGCTTAAAAAGTTAATTCCGTGAGCAGCTCACTGCGGCGAATAATAACCTTTATTATAGCAAGGTTAATTCTCTGAGCTGCTCAGTAAAGTCTTTTTACAGCTAAGCAAATACATATTTGTTATTGGCGCTGGTGATAATTTACCTTTTAGACTCCCTCAATGTTAAGCACCTCAGAGATATTCTGTGAGCTGCTCACAAAATAATGAAGAGATGGTCAGATGTCAGTAGATTTCAAGACGCCCGCTGCTTCGGCAGGAAAAGAGCTGTCCTTAGGGGATAGCGCTTATCAGCATATTCGCCACGATATTCTGCGCTGCCGGTTATTACCGGGTTCGCTGATTACCGAGGCGGGATTAATGGAAAAGTACCTGATTGGCAAAAGCAGCTGTCGGGTGGCGCTGGCGCGCTTGTGTCATGAGCATCTGGTGGAATCCCGCCCGCGTAAAGGCTATCGCATCGCCCCCATCACCGTGCAGGACGTGGAGGAGATCTTTACTCTGCGGGCCCAGCTCGAACCCCTGGCCGCCCGGCTGGCGGTAGGTCGGGTGGATATCAGCCTGCTCAAAGAGTTGGAAGCCGCCTGTCGCGTTGAGCTAAAGGCGCCGCTGCCTGAGCAGATCACGGTCTTTATGAACGCCAACAAGCGGTTTCATTTGGCCATCGTCGAAGCCTCCGGCAACAACCATCTTATCCGTACGCTGTCCAGCCTGATGGACGAAATGTCCCGGCTGGTGGCGCTGGGGTTCAACGTGCAAAAGGTCAAGCCGGAGATCAAACACGATCATAACGCCATGATTGCGGCGTTCGAAGAAGGGGATGCCCGGCGGGTGGAGCTGATTGCCCGGCGCCATATCGAAACCTTCCAGGCCATGACGCTGGAAAAAGTCTACGCCACCCTGAGCAAAGAGGGTGCGCTGCTGCCCATCCTCGACAGGAGCCTGTTCCAATGAGCGTCTCGTTACGGGAACCACAGGAAGCCGGGGCGGAGGTTATTCGCGTCGAGGGCATCGGTAAAAGCTTCGGACCCTTGCGGGTATTGGAAAATATCTCCTTCCAGGTGCGTCCGGGAGAAATCATCGCCCTGCTGGGGGCCTCAGGCTGCGGCAAAAGCACGCTGCTGAACATCCTCTCCGGCCTGTTGCCGCCGGACGAGGGCCAGCTCCTTATCCAGGACCGGCCCGCGGCGCAGTTCAACCGCTGGCAGACCGTCGGCTATCTGTTTCAGGAGGACCGCTTATTGCCCTGGCGCACGGTGGGCAAAAATATCCATTTCGGGCTGGAAAACGGCAACTACGATCGCAACGAGCGGCAAAAAAGGGTCGAGGAGGTGCTGCGCCTGGTTAACCTGCAAGACTTTGAACATTCCTGGCCGCACCAGCTGTCAGGGGGTATGCGCAGCCGGGTGGCGCTGGCGCGCAGCCTGGTGGCGGAACCGGAGATTTTGTTGATGGACGAGCCCTTTTCCAAACTCGATCCGCAAACCCGCAGCGTCATGCATAACGAACTGCTGCGGATCCAGCGGCTGACCGGCATGACCGTGGTTATGGTGACCCACGATGTGGAAGAGGCGGTGGTGCTGGCCGACCGGGTGGTGATCCTGCGGCCCAATCCCGGCCATATTCATCATATCCATCGCATCGCCCTGCCCCACCCCCGCGTGCCCACCAGTCCCGAGGTGGCCGAACAGGCTCGGTTGCTAAGGCTTGAGGTATAGGATGAAATCGAATTCCCCTCTATTCACCCTGGTGGTCCAGCGGCTGGTGCTGATTGCCATTTTCGCCGCCGTCTGGTGGCTGGCCTCCCGGCGCATGCCGTCATTCGTCTTGCCCGGCCCGGACAAGACCTGGCAGGCGCTGGTGGCGCTGTGGCAAGGACACCGGCTGTTCCACGATATCGGCATCACCTTTTCCCGGGTCCTGACCGGTTTTTTACTGGCCACCCTGGTGGGCACCCTGCTGGGACTTGCCCTAGGGGCCAATCGCGCCCTGGCGCAGTTTTTCGAGCCGCTGCTGGCGGTATTCAATACCGTCTCTTCGGCGATTTGGGCCATCTTTGCCATCATCTGGTTCGGCATCTCCGACGCCACCACGATTTTCGTGGTGTTCATGACCGCCATGCCGCTTATCCTCACCAATGTCTGGCAAGGTGCGCAAACCGTGGATGCCCACTACGTGGAGCTGGCGCGCAGTTTTCGCATGGGCCGCCTGCAAACCCTGTGGAAGATTTATCTGCCCACCATCATGCCCTATTTCTTTTCCGGCGCCCGGCTGGCCTTCGGCTTCGGCTGGAGGGTCTCGCTGGTGGCGGAAACCCTGGGGTCCTCCGACGGCATCGGCTATCGCCTGCGCCAGGCCGGGGACCTGGTGCAAACCGATCAGGTATTTGCCTGGACCCTGCTGCTGGTGGCGTTGATGCTGCTGCTGGAAGGGGGCCTGCTAAAACCCCTTGAACGTTACCTTTTCCGCTGGAAACAGCGCACACGGGATTGATTATCATGAAGAAAGTATTATTGGCCGCCGCCCTCGCCGCCGGTTTGCTGTTGGCGGCAGGTTCCCAGGCCGCGGATAAAATACGCATCGGTTACTGGACCAGCGGCGTCAGCCTGGGTTACGGCGCGGTGCTGGAAAGCCAGAATTTCCTGGCCAAACGTGGCATCGACGCCGAGTTCGTACATTTCCCCGACGTCAACGCGCCAATTAAAGCCTTGGCCTCCGGCTCCATCGACCTGGCCTTCGGCGCGCCCCTGGCGGGCGTGTTCAGCACCGCCGCCGAAGGGGTGCCCATCAAGATTTTCGCCGCCACCCAGCCGGCGGACGTACAGTTTGTCGTACCGGCCGGCTCCCCCATCACCAGCCTCAAGCAGCTGGCGGGTAAAAAAGTCGGCATGTCGCCGGCGGGCTCGTCGGTGGCGGTTATCGCCGCCACGATACTGCAGGAAAACTACGGCATCAAACCGGACGGTTTTTCCCTGATCGGCGGCAATGAGTCCCGCCTGGCCCAGTTCCTGGCGCAAAAGCAGATCGATGCCGCCGCCCTGCGCTCGTTAACCATCGATCAGCTCGACGAGCTTAAGGTGACCCCCATCGGCAGCTTCGCCGACGAATGGAAAAAACTCACCCACACCGACGCCGTGCCCTACATCGGCGTCGGCGCGGTGCGCGGCGACTATCTGCACAAACATCCCGACGCCGTGGCCCGGGTGATTGCCGCCCTTAGAGATACGTTGGCCTGGGGCCACGCCAATCCCGACGCGGCGGCGGCCATTTTGCAAAAACAGGCCAACCTGCCGGAAAAAGACGCCCGTGTTTATATGGGCCGCTGGGACAGCATGAATCGTCTCACCTTTGAACCGGCCGATATCGACACACTGAAACGACAGCACAGCGTATTTCTGCAAAGCGGCGCCATCAAAGGCGAGTTAAAAGACGACCTGTTCGATAATCGTCCCTACCTGGCCGCCAAATCCATCAAATAGGAGTGAGTTGTGAGCGATACCATGAAAGCCCTAGTCCTGACCCAGCACGGCGATCTCGACGAGCTGCGGGTGATTGATGATAAACCCCGCCCATCGGCCGCCGCCGGTCACGTGGTGGTGCGGGTGGGAGCATCTTCCTTCAACTACCACGACGTTTTCACCGTGCGCGGCATGCCGGGCATCAAGGTGCCCCTGCCGGTGGTTATCGGCCTCGATTTGGCCGGTACCGTCACCGAGGTGGCGCCGGATGTAAGCGACTGGAAAATCGGCGATCGCGTGTTGGTGAATCCGCTGAAGCCCGGCGTGGGCCTTATGGGTGAAATGACCGACGGCGGCATGGCGGAATATGCGGCGGTGGACGCCAAGCAGCTTATCCGCTTGCCGGCGGGAGTAGACTTTCCCCAGGCCGCGGCCCTGCCGGTGGCTTACGGTACCGCCCATCGCATGCTGGTCACCCATAACACCGTGAAGAAGGGCGATCGGGTACTGATACTCGGCGCCAGCGGCGGCGTGGGCACCGCCAGCGTCATCCTGGCCAAACATCTGGGCGCCGAAGTGATCGCCTGCGCCGGCAGCGAAGAAAAGGCCCAGGCATTGAAAGCGCTGGGGGCGGATCATGTGGTGAATTACCGCGAAACGGATTTCTCCAAATGGGCCATCGAACATTACGGCAAACCGCAGCGCCGCAGCTATGAAGGCGGCGTAGACGTGGTGATCAACTTCACCGGCGGCGAAACCTGGCGCCCCTCGCTAAAATGCCTGAAGCGGGGCGGCCTGCTGCTGGTGTGCGGCGCCACCGCCGGCTACGACCCGAAAGAAGACCTGCGCTATATATGGAGTTTTGAACTCACCGTCAAGGGCTCAAACAGCTTTTACCAAGAAGACCTTTCCGCCCTGCTGGACATGATTGCCGACGGCTCCATCGACCCGCTGATCGACCGGGTATTGCCGCTGGAACAGGCGGCGGAAGGGCTGCGGCTGATCCGCGACCGCGAAGTGCTGGGCAAGGTCATAGTGACGCCGTAACAAATTACCGGATCCACGGACTCCCGTGGCGCGGTAGGCCCGCCAACACCGGACGCGACAGCGAGCCTGTTAAAGGGAGACCGTGCCGATGGGGTCGACGCGGGCGTGGTTTTCCCGCTCGCCGGAGCGCCCCATGGCGCGGTAGGCCCGCTATCACCGGACGTGACAGCGAGCCTGTTAAAGGGAGACCGTGCCGATGGGGTCGAAGCGGGCGTGGTTTTCCCGCCCGCCGGAGCGCCCCATGGCGCGGTAGGCCCGCTATCACCGAACGTGACAACGCACCCGCGCACCGCCTTCAAATTTCAACATTCTTGAGGAGTAAGATATGGCAGAGATTCAGATTCCCGACGCCGCCGACGTACAGGCCCGGCTGTTAAAAGGCCCCTACCACCAATGGCTGGGCCTCGAAGTCCTGTCTGTGGGTAAAGGGGAAATCAAGATCCAGGCCCGCTTTCGCGACGAGTGGATAGTGAACGTAGCCGGCGGTTACATCCACGGCGGCATTCTCGCCGCGCTGGTGGATCTCACCGCCGACTGGTCACTGGTGGCCTATACCGGCAAAGGCGTACCCACCCTGGATTTACGGGTGGACTACCATCGCCCGGCACGGGGAAATTTAACCGCCGTCGGCCAGGTCATCAAAATAGGCAAACAATTCTCCAGCGCCGAAGCCCGGATTTACGACAGCGAAGGCGCGCTGGTGGCCAGCGGACGGGGACTCTACTCCACCGCCACCGCCTGAGGAAACCACATGAACCTCTCCCTTGATCACCTGGTGATAAACAGCCACTTCGCCGTTGAAAAGACGGCGGACATCTTCCGCGGACTGGGGTTTACCCTCACGCCCCGCGGCGTCCACTCCCTGGGTTCGCTAAATTACCTGATAATGTTCCCCGGACATTATCTGGAACTGGTGGGCCTGCCGACCCAGGGA
This sequence comes from Sodalis sp. RH15, assembly GCF_047324255.1. Classification (NCBI taxonomy): domain Bacteria; kingdom Pseudomonadati; phylum Pseudomonadota; class Gammaproteobacteria; order Enterobacterales; family Bruguierivoracaceae; genus Sodalis; species Sodalis sp. RH15. Next base: position 2,813,123 of record NZ_CP178738.1, on the reverse strand, counting down.
GACAAAATTCGCCGTGAACTGCTGGAAAGCCCGCCCGGAATTGACGGATTGGTGTTCGCAAGCCCCGACGCCGCCCACACCGCCCGGCAGCTGAGCCAGGCGGAGTTTTCCTTGCAGCCGGTGCAATCCTTCTCCCGCGAGGTAGTGAGCAAAGACGCGCGGGGAGTGGCCCGCTTCACCACCGTTCGCCTCGCCGCCGGGGAATTCCCCGCCGGACGGGTCTATTTCTGTCAACACCATACCCCGGAGTGGGTCTGGCGCCCCGAATGGCTATCGCACCAAAACGGGGTCAGCGCCATCGACGAACTGACCCTGGTGGCCGACGAGCCGGAACAGCAAAAACAGCATTTCCGCCGGCTGGGCGATACAGATGAACGATTCCGGCTGACTATCATGCATCGCGACGAATTCGCCCGCCGCTGCGGCGGATTAATCCAGCCGCCCGCCGGGCGGGACAGCCTGTTCGCCGCCATAAGATTGCGCGGCGGCGACGGCGAGCGCATCGCCCGTGATGCGGCGGCCATGGGCATGCCCGTGCGCCGGGAGGGAGAACGGCTGCAGGTAGCCCTGCCCGATTTAATGACCTTACTCGAGTTCTTGCCATGACAGAGCTAATCCTGCCCAAGACCACCAATCTGGGCGCATTGATCGATCCCGCCCTGGACGGCGGCCAACTGGCTTTTATCGCTCCGCTGGACGGCGGCGGCGATGAACGGCTGACCTTCCGCGCACTGGACGCACGGGCGGACGGCATTGGCCGCGCCCTGCTGGCCCGCGGGTTTTCCCCCGGCGATCGCATCGCCATTCTCGGCCGCAACTCCATTGATTATGTTGCCAGCCTGCTGGGCATTTTGCGCGCCGGGCTGGTGGCGGTACCCGTCAACTTCAAATTCCCGGTAGAAACCCAGGAGAATATTTTACGCGACAGCGGCGCGCGTCTGCTAATGGGGGACCCGGATCACCTGGCCGCCACCGGCTACGCCATTCCTCGCGTGGTATTCCGCTCTTCACAGGCTGACGGTCTGAAGGCGTTTGAAGACCCCGGCGCGCTGCCCCTCTTTAACCCCAAACCGGAAGATCTGGCGCTGCTGCTCTATACCTCCGGCTCCACCGGCATGCCCAAAGGGGTGCGGCTGACCCATGCCAGCCATCTGTGGGTGGTGCGCAGCCGGCTGGCCAACCGGGAACTCACCGGCGAGCGGGTGCTGATTGCCGCGCCGCTGTACCATATGAACGCCCTGGCGCTGGTGCTGCTGACCCTGGCCAGCCATGTGACCACCGTGCTGCTGCCCCAGTTCAGCGCCGCGGCCTATATCGATGCTATTACCCGCTATCGCTGTACCTGGCTGACCGCGGTACCGCCGATGATCGCCATGATGCTACGGGAAAAAGCCCTGCTGCAGCACAGCGACCTGTCCAGCGTCCGGGTGGTGCGCATGGGATCGGCCCCGGTGAACGCCACCCTTTACGCGCAAATCGGGCAACTGCTGCCCTCGGCCCGCATCATCAATGCCTTCGGCACCACCGAGGGCGGTCCGGTGGTGTTCGGTCCCCATCCCCAGGGTATCCCCACTCCACTGCAATCCTCAGGCTATCCCCATCCAGAGGTTCAGGTCCGCCTGCGGGACGGCGAGGGCAATCTGACGGATAACACCGGCGTACTGGAAATGAAAAGCCCCGGCCTGATGCAGGGATATCACCAGCGTCCCGATATCAAACCGCCGTTTACCGATGACGGTTTTTATATTACCGGCGATGTTTTCAGCCGTGACGAAAACGGGTTTTATACCTTTGTCGGCCGCGTGGACGATATGTTCGTCAGCGGCGGGGAAAACATCTACCCCGGCGAAGTGGAGCAAATCATCGAGCGGCACCCGTCGGTACAGCAGGCCTGCGTGGTGCCGGTGCCGGACGACATCAAGGGAACCAAACCCACGGCCTGGGTGATTTTGCGGCCGGGACATAGCGCGACGACGGAGGAACTGAAACAGTTCACCTTGCGCCACGGCGCCGCCTACCTCCACCCGCGGCATATCTGGCTGGTGGACAGCTTTCCCCTCGCCGGGTCCAATAAAGTGGATCGCCGGGCATTGCAACGGGAAGCCGAGCGGCGCATTAACCAACAATAACGGAGCATCCCATGAGTTTTGATTGGCATAACCCCTATCTCACCACCCGTGCGCCGTTATTCGCCCGCAACGTGGTGGCGACCTCCCATCCCATTGCCGCCCAGGCCGGCAATCGCGCCCTGCTGGAGGGCGGTAACGCCGTGGACGCCGCCATTGCCGCCGCCGCCACCTTAACAGTGGTGGAACCCATATCCAACGGATTGGGCAGCGATGCCTTCGCGCTGGTGTGGGACGGGACGCAGTTGCACGGGCTGAACGCCTCCGGGCCCGCCCCCGCCGCCTGGAACCTGGACTATTTCCGCCAACGCTACGGCGAAGACGACCACGGGCTGGCGCGGCGGCCGGAACGGGGCTGGGACGCGGTGACGGTGCCGGGGGCCGTGGCGGGCTGGGAGGCATTGCACCGGCGCTTCGGCCGTCTCTCCTTTGAACAGCTGATGCAAACCGCTATCGAAGTGGCGGAGCGCGGCGTCACCATCGCGCCGATAGTCGCCCGCAAATGGCAGGCGGCGGTGCCGATACTGGCGGCGCAGCCCGGTTATGCGCAAACCTTTATGCCCGCCGGACGGGCGCCGTCCATCGGAGAAAAATTTGTCTTTCCCGGCGCCGCCCGCAGCCTGCGGCTGCTGGCGGACCAGGGCGGCCGCGCTTTTTATGAAGGAGAAATCGCCGAAAACATCGTCGCCTGGGCCAAGGGCACCGGCGGCGGCATGACCCTGGAAGATCTGGCGGCTTACCGTCCCGAGTGGGTCACCCCCATCAGCCGGACCTATCGCGGCTACGAAGTGCATGAAATCCCCCCCAACGGCCAGGGCATCGCCGCCTTGATAGCCCTTGGGATTCTGGAGCGGTTCGATCTGTCGTCACTGCCGCTGGACAGCGCCCAGGCGCAGCATCTGCAAATCGAGGCCATGAAGCTGGCCTTTGCCGATGTTTACCGCTACGTGGCGGATCCGGCCGCCATGGAAATCACTCCCGCCGACATGCTGGCGGATGCGTATCTGGACCAACGCGCGGCCATGATAGATCCGCGCAAGGCCGCCCTGCCCCAGCCGGGCAGGCCCGCCGCCGGCGGAACGGTCTATCTCAGCACCGCCGACGAGAGCGGCATGATGGTGTCGTTTATCCAATCCAACTATATGGGCTTCGGATCCGGGGTGGTGGTGCCGGAGTACGGCGTCAGCCTGCAAAACCGCGGCGCGGGATTTTCCAGCGATCCGCGTTCGGCGAACGTGGTGGCGCCGGGCAAGCGGCCTTTCCATACCATCATCCCGGCGTTCCTCACCAAGGACGGCCGGGCGCAGATGAGTTTCGGCGTGATGGGGGGCGATATGCAGCCGCAGGGCCATGTACAGACGCTGGTGCGGATGCTGGATTTTCATCAGCAGCCCCAGGCGGCCTGCGATGCGCCCCGCTGGAAAGTCAACCGTGATTTCACCCTGGATCTGGAATCCACCTTTGATCCGGCGGTGATGGCGCAATTGCAGCAGCAGGGGCACCGGCTCCATACCGTCGACGATCCCTATATGGATTTCGGTTCCGGCCAGTTTATCTGGCGGCTGTCAACCGACAGCGATCATGGCTACGTGGCCGCCAGCGACACCCGCCGGGACGGGCAGGCGGTGGGATTCTGATCGAGGGCCGTAGCCGAGCGGCCGGTTCGGGCCGGCACGCTTCCCGGCTGCGACCTTCTCCCGCAGTATCATAAACCGGGACTGGATTCTCCGTCGCAGATATGTAACTATTAAAAATGGATTTTAATAAAGCTAATTCTCCGGACAGCGCGAGAATGAATACATGATTGATCTACGCTTTCCCACGGCTCTGCAAATGGTGTTGAGCGTTGCCGACGCTCAGCAGAACGGAACCAGGGCCACCAGCGCCATTCTTGCCACCGGTTTACAGGCGAACCCGAGTTTTGTCCGTAAACTGATGGTGCCGCTGACCCGGGACGGAATCATTATGTCCACCCACGGCCGCCAGGGTTCCATCCATCTCGGCCGGCCGGCGGACCAAATCTCCCTGCAGGATATTTATCTGTCCGTCATGGACGACAAGCCGCTGTGGGGCAAGCGTCCCGACGTGCCGCAGTGTTGCCTGGTGTCGGCCAATACCGGCTGGTTTTTCGACACACTGGCCGGCGAAGCCGAGCAGGCCTGCCTTGAGGTACTGGCACGGCGTACCGTCGCCGATGCCCTGCGGGAACTGCACGAAAAGGATCGCCGCCTTTCGGCGCAGGACGGCGGCGGCGCGCCGGCATCGGCGAATCTTCCCCCTGCGGATTAATCCCCCCTCATCGATGGGCAGATACCGCCCTTTCGGGCAAAACGATTTCATCACTTTACTATAACGTACTGGACATAATAGATCCGAAGCTGCCCGCCATGCCCGGAGCGGCTCGTTATAGACCCTCTTTTTAGCGCCTTAAAAAGCAACAATAACACTTGCATTTTATTAACTGCCTTCCTACAATTTGCGCTTTAAGTGTATTTATAATAGTTGCAATTAAATCATCGAGGATGCCGTTGGATTCAGCGCATCTTCTTAACATCAGGGCTTCCTCCATGACAGACATTAACGTTTTTCGCTACCCCTTGGAACATGCCAGGTACAGCCTGGTTTTACCCGCTGTGCTGCTGGCGCTGCAACTGGCCGGCTGTGACGCCGGCAGCGCGGTGCAGACCGCCCCGCCGCCGCCCTCCGTCAGCGTCGCCCCGGTTTTGCTCAAGCAAATAGAGCCGCTGGATACCTTTAACGGCCGCGTCGAAGCGGTGCAAAGCGTACAGCTACGGCCCAGGGTATCCGGCTATATCGACCGGGTGAATTTCAAGGAAGGGCAGGAAGTCCATAAGGGCGATGTGCTCTTCACCATCGACGACCGCACCTACCGCGCCGCCCTGCAACAGGCCAAGGCGGAACTTGCCGGCGCCGTTACCCAGGCGAAGCTGGCCCGCAGCGAATCGGGACGCACGGAAAAACTGCTGAGCACCAGCGCCGTCTCGGCGGAACAGGGCGAACAACGCCGCTCCGCCGCCGAACAGGCCCAGGCCAATGTGCTGTCGGCCCAGGCCGCGGTGGATACCGCCCAGCTGAATATGGATTTCACCCGCGTTACCGCCCCCATCGACGGCCGCGCAGGCAGCGCGCAGATTACCGCCGGCAACCTGGTCACCGCCGGCGACAGCGCCAGCGTGCTCACGACCCTGGTCTCCCTGGATACGGTATATGTCTATTTTGATGTGGATGAAAGCACCTTCCTGCGCTATCAGGGGCTGGCCCGGGGCAACGGCGGCAATCGCCCGCAGGAAGTGCACATCGCCCTGGTGGGTGAAGAGGGCTATCCCCACACCGGCAAAATCGATTTTCTCGATAATCAGCTAGCCCCCAGCACCGGCACCATTCGCATGCGCGCATTGCTGGACAACCGCGATCGGCGCTTTACCCCCGGCCTGTTCGCCCGCGTGCAATTGCCCGCAAGTCAACGTTTCAATGCCATGCTGATTGACGACAAAGCCGTGGTAACCGACCAGGACCGCAAGTTCGTGTACGTGCTGGACAGCACGGGCAAGGCGCAACGGCGCGATATCACCCCCGGCCGCGAATTCGACGGCATGCTGGTGGTACAGGAAGGCCTGGCGCCCGGCGATAGGGTGGTCATCGACGGCGTGCAAAAAATATTCATGCCCGGCATGCCGGTTAACGCCAAAAACGTGCCGATGACCTCGGCTCCAGCCGCCACCGTGCTTAACTAGGCCGTCAAGGAACCCGCTGCCATGGACTTTTCCCGGTTTTTCATCGATCGGCCGATTTTTGCCGCCGTTTTATCGATCATTATTTTTGTCACCGGCATTATTGCCATCCCGCTGTTGCCCATCAGCGAATATCCTGAGGTGGTGCCTCCCAGCGTGCAGGTGCGGGCGCAATATCCGGGCGCCAATCCCAAGGAAATCGCCGAAACGGTGGCGACGCCGCTGGAAGAAGCGATCAACGGCGTGGAAAACATGATGTACATGAAATCCGTCGCCGGTTCGGACGGCGTCCTGGTGACCACCGTGACCTTCCGCCCCGGTACGGACCCGGATCAGGCCCAGGTGCAGGTGCAAAACCGGGTGGCGCAGGCTCAGGCCCGGCTGCCCGACGATGTGGTTCGCCAGGGCGTCACCACCCAGAAACAATCCCCCACCATGACCCTGGTGGTACATCTGACCTCCCCGTCGGGCAAATATGATTCATTATATTTGCGCAATTACGCCACCCTCAACGTCAAGGACGAACTGGCCCGCCTGCCCGGCGTCGGTCAAATCCAGGTGTTCGGCGCCGGCGAGTACGCCATGCGCGTGTGGCTCGATCCGCAAAAAGTAGCGTCGCGCGGACTGACCGCCTCGGACGTGGTGGCCGCTATCCGCGAACAGAATGTGCAGGTTTCCGCCGGTCAGCTGGGGGCTGAGCCCATGCCCACCACCAGCGACTTCTTATTATCCATCAATGCCCGGGGCCGGCTGGAAAACGAGGAAGAGTTCGGCAATATCATTCTCAAAAGCGGCGATGACGGCGAAGTGGTACGGCTGCGGGATGTGGCCCGCATTGAAATGGGCGCCGGCAGCTATGCCTTGCGTTCCCAGTTAAACAACCAGGAAGCGGTGGGCATCGGCATCTTTCAGTCCCCCGGCGCCAACGCCATCGACCTGTCCAACGCGGTACGGGCAAAAATGGCCGAACTGGCCACCCGCTTTCCCGAGGGCATGACCTGGAAAGCCCCTTACGACCCGACCATTTTCGTGCGCGACTCCATTCACGCCGTGATCCAGACCCTGTTTGAGGCGGTGATACTGGTGGTATTGGTGGTCATCCTGTTCCTGCAGACCTGGCGCGCGTCGATTATCCCGCTGCTGGCGGTGCCCATATCCGTCATCGGCACCTTTTCCATCCTCTATTTGCTGGGTTTTTCCCTTAATACGCTCAGCCTGTTCGGCTTGGTGCTGGCCATCGGCATCGTGGTGGACGACGCCATCGTGGTGGTGGAGAACGTCGAGCGCAATATCTCAGAGGGACGCAGCCCGGTGGAAGCCGCCCACCAGGCCATGCGCGAGGTGTCCGGCCCTATTGTCGCCATCGCGCTGGTGCTGTGCGCGGTGTTTGTCCCCATGGCGTTTCTGTCCGGCGTGACCGGCCAGTTCTACAAGCAGTTCGCGGTGACCATCGCCATTTCCACGGTGATTTCGGCCATCAATTCCCTGACGCTGTCGCCGGCCCTGGCGGCCCTGCTGCTGAAGTCCCACGACGCGCCGAAAGACGTGCCGACGCGCCTGATAGACCATTTGCTCGGCTGGCTGTTCCGGCCCTTTAACCGCTTTTTCGCTTCCGGCTCCCATCGCTATCAGCGCGCCGTCGCCCGCACCCTCAACCGGCGCGGGGCGGTATTCGCGGTCTATATCCTGTTGCTGGTGGGCGCGGGGGTGATGTTTAAAGCGGTGCCGGGCGGATTTATCCCTACCCAGGATAAACTCTACCTCATCGCCGGCGTGAAAATGCCTGAAGGATCGTCCCTGGCCCGTACCGATGCGGTCATTCGCAAAATCAGCGCCATGGGCATGAATACCGAAGGCGTCAGCGACGCGGTATCGTTTCCGGGTCTTAATGCTCTGCAATTCACCAATACACCCAATACCGGCACGGTATTTTTCGCCCTGAAACCCCTGAGCGAACGGCATCGCACCGCCCTTGAGATCAACGCCGAGATCAACGCCAAAATCAGCCAGATTCAGGAAGGCTTTGCATTTTCCATCATGCCGCCGCCCATTCTGGGCCTGGGCCAGGGCTCCGGATATTCACTGTATATCCAGGACCGCGCCGGCCTGGGCTACGGCGCGCTGCAAAACGCGGTTAACGCCATGTCCGGCACCATTGCCCAGACGCCGGGGATGCAATTCCCCATCAGCGCCTATCAGGCCAATGTGCCGCAGCTGGACGCCCGCGTCGACCGGGATAAGGCCAAGGCGCAGGGAGTGCCGCTCACCGAACTGTTCGCTACGCTGCAAACCTATCTGGGTTCCACCTATATCAATGACTTTAACCGATTCGGGCGCACCTGGCAGGTGTTCGCCCAGGCGGACGCCCCCTTCCGCCAGAGTACCGGCGATATCGCCAATCTGCGCACCCGCAACAATAAAGGGGAAATGGTGCCCATCGGCAGCATGGTGACCCTGGGCACCACTTACGGACCGGATCCGGTGATCCGCTATAACGGTTACCCGGCGGCGGACCTTATCGGCGACGCCAATCCGCGTATTCTCTCCTCCGCCCAGGCAATGGAAAAAGTAAGCGCGATAGCAAGCCATGTGCTGCCCTTCGGCATGAACATCGAATGGACCGATTTGAGCTACCAGCAGTCCACCCAGGGCAATACGGCGCTTATCGTCTTCCCGGTGGCGGTGTTGCTGGCGTTCCTGGTGCTGGCGGCCCTTTATGAGAGCTGGACGCTGCCGCTGGCGGTGATCCTGATTGTGCCCATGACCATGCTCTCCGCGCTGTTCGGCGTCTGGCTCACCGGCGGCGACAATAATGTCTTTGTCCAGGTGGGGCTGGTGGTATTGATGGGTCTGGCCTGTAAAAACGCCATTTTGATTGTGGAGTTCGCCCGCGAACTGGAAATGCAGGGCCGAAGCATTGTCGAGGCGGCACTGGAAGCCTGCCGCCTGCGGCTGCGGCCGATTGTCATGACCTCCATCGCCTTCATTGCCGGTACCGTGCCGCTGATTCTGGGCCATGGCGCCGGCGCGGAAGTGCGCGGCGTCACCGGCATTACGGTATTCGCCGGCATGCTGGGGGTCACCCTGTTCGGTTTGTTCCTGACCCCGGTGTTTTATGTCGCATTGCGCACCCTGGTCAGCCGTAAAAGCAGGGTGAGGGAAAGCCTGACCGCCTGAGTTATAGACCTGGATTAAAGAGTAGTGGAGCGCGGGAAATTTTTGTCGATATAATGTCGGAATTCCATGACACCATACCCACGGTAATTCGGGTTGCAGGACAGGCGAAGCACCTGCAACCTGAAGTATGGCGGGTATAAGCCAATGAATTCAGGAGACGTGGTTGACAAAGATAATCCCATCCGCGCCGGTACTGATTACCGGCGGTGCGCGCCGTATCGGTTTGGCGTTGGCGGAATCACTGCTGCGACAGGGAATCCCGGTCATCGTCAGTTACCGCCAGTACTACCCGGCACTCGATACGCTGGCATCCCTGGGCGCCCACTGTATACAGGCTGATTTTTCGGATAACCGCGGTATTTACGCCTTCGCGGAACAGGTCAAAGCCTATAGCGGCAAGCTGCGGGCGATTATCCATAATGCCAGCGCATGGGTGGCGGAAAGCGCGGAAACGCCGCCGGAAGACACCATGGCCGCGATGCTGCAAATTCACGTTTATACCCCCTATCTGCTGAACCTGGCCCTCGAACCCTGCCTGCGGGACCAGGGGCATGCGGCGGCGGATATTATTCATATCACCGACTTCGCCGTTGAAAAAGGCAGCAAAAAACATATCGCCTATGCGGCCAGCAAGGCCGCCCTGGACAATATGACCCGGTCCTTTGCGCGCAAATTGGCCCCCGATGTCAAAGTCAACGCCATCGCCCCGGCCCTGATTCTGTTTAATGAGCAGGACGATGAGGAATATCGCCGGCATGTGCTGAATAAAACCCTGATGAAGATTGAGCCGGGAGAAATGGAAATTGTGGATCTGGTGAATTATCTGTTTAAAAGCCGTTATGTCACCGGCCAGACCCTCGGCCTGGACGGCGGCAGATGTTTACGCTGAAGCCGATACCCAGGGGGTTAAACCCAGGGAGGGTATTGCCACGGACATCATAAGCGGCGATGACGCGCTGTTTCATCCCGGCAGCCTGTTAACCGGCGACGGGCACGTGGTGGCCTCTTACGATATCGAGCAGCAGCGGGAGATCGGCTGCTATCGCAGCTTATATTCCCAGGCCGGCTTTTTTAATGCCGCGGCCGCGGCGTTTACTCTTGATTATGCGCGCCTGTCCGCCGTGCATATCGTCAACGGCATGGGGGTGGCCCTCGGTGATTCCATAATCGGCCTCACCGCCGTCGAGGCGCTGCGCTTTTTCAATCCCGCCCTGCATGCGGTGCTTTACCGGCCTGGCCGGGCGCCGGCCTATGTGGAGTCGCTCTATCACATGGCGGCCGGCATCATCGGGGAGATGCGCTGGCTGCCCCGGACGCTGACGGAAGTGTGCGGTCCGGAGCCCCGTATCGATCTGGGCAATCATCTTTTCCGGCCGGCCTTTGCCGCCATGCCGATGATTGACTTTTTTCTCCGCTCATTGGGGGTTGATCCCGCCGCCGTGCCGACGGGCCTCAAGGCTAACCGCTGGCTGCAGCGCCTCTGTCTGCCGCCGCCGCCCGCCCCCTGGCGGGAAAATGAGTATGTCTTGTTTTGCCCCAGCGCCAGTACACCGCTGCGCAGTATCCCGGTGATGATGCATAAAACCTTGGTGGAGCGCCTATGGCGGCGCTTCGCCTGCCCGGTGCTGGGCTTCGGTCCGCTGGACTCTGCCCATTATATTGATATAGCCGGATATGCAACCGATACCCCACAGTTCCTGTCCTGGATAAAGCATGCCCGCTTCGTCCTCTCGTCGGATTCGGCTGCGGTACATGCGGCGGCGGGGTTTGACGTGCCGTCGACGGCTATCTTTACCTCTATCCCGCCGGAACTGCGGGTCAGGGATTATACCTTATGCCGGCCGATAGCCCTTGATGTGCCGACGGTGCGCAACATGCACGCCAGCGCGCGCCCGCAGGATATCGCCCTGCTGGAGCAGGCGTATCAAAAGCTGGACGTGGAGTCTATCGCCCCTGTGGGCATAAACCCCTCAGCTTATCGAGCGGCCGGCGACGATACCCTTGAATAGGAAACGATCGTTTCCTATTATACTGCCATGCCTACATCGCCTATATCACCAAAGTCCCCGCGCAGCGCGGGCCGGCCGCGGGAATTCGACATTGACGCAGCCATAGATGCGGTAGTGCCGTTGTTCCGCGAACGCGGTTTCAGCTCAGCCTCCATCACCGATATCAGTGCGGCGATGCAGCTGTCGGCCGGCAGCATTTATAAAGCTTTCGGCGACAAGCGCGAGCTTTTTTTCCGTGCTTTTCACCGCTATACCAGCACGCGCCATGTGCAGCTGCAAAAGCGCCTGGAAACCGAGACCATGGGATTCGACAAGCTAAGAGCCATGCTTATCTTCTACGCCGAGACCTCACACGGCGAAGAAGGTCGGCGCGGCTGTCTGGTTGCGGCCAGCGCCATCGAGCTCGCTACCTTTGATTCAGCGATGGCTGACCTGGTGACAAGCGCCTTGCATCGCGTGGAGTCAACACTGCGCGGCCTGATCCGGCTCGGCCAGTCCGATGGCTCCATTCCCGCGGGAATCGATACGGAGGCCACCGCATGCCTGTTGCTGAGCATGCTGCAGGGGTTTCGTGTGATCGGCAAGGCCGGGCGCGCCCGGCCTGAAATGCTGGCGGCGGCCGAACAGGCCATACGCCTGCTCAGTTAAAAATTTAGCCAATTTGGAATTGATCATTTCCAAATACCGGCGGCATGAAATCTTATTTATCACTTTCTCCAGGAGCATTTATGACAGAGCCGCAATCCAACACGGTTTCTCCCTCAATGGTTCGAATGATGGCTTTTTTTGACGAGGAGTGACTAGCTGCGCGGGCAGAGCTTTATGCGTCATTACGCGCCGCCGATTGCCGGCATAAACGATGGCGCGCCAAGGTGTGATGGAACGCCTTTGCCCGTGCCTGTTCAGTAGACCGCGCTGTGCCCGGCCTCAGTCCGGGCCGTGACGCGCTTACCCCCTCCCCAATCTTGGCGCGGCCAGATTACCCCTTGCGCCAGAATTTGTGCAAAAGCGGCGTTATGGGCAATTTTATCGGCATCCAGCAGCAGATTCCGGCCGACATACAAATCCTCCGGCAAGGCAGTGATGTTAGTCCCCTGGATATTGAGGTAATCACCGACAAAAAGGTTTTTTGGCAAGGTAGCAATGGGCGTGTTTTCCAGATCCAAACCGCCTTCGACGCTCAGGTTATCCGGTAATTCGCTTATTTGGGAATTTTCCAGAAATACATTGCCGCCCACCTGTAAATCCTCGGGCAATGTTTTGATGGGCGAGTTTTTCAAGTCCAGATCTTCAATGACCCGCAGCTCGCTGGGTAAACTTTCCAGCTGGGAATATCTTATGATAATTGAATTTATGACGACAAGCTTTGGGGGTATATGGGTAATACCGCTGGAGGTTAAATTCAGGGTGCCGTAAATCACCGTACTGCCGTCACACTTTCGGCTGAACTCGAGATTGCTTTTGAACAGGAATTGGTAAAAGCAGGAACCGGAATTACACATGCTACTTCTCCCGCACACTACATGCGCATCATTACAGGTTAAGGTTCTTCCATGTTAAGAAGCGAAGATATCCGGGTATAGAGTAACGAATACCCCCCGACTCCGTCGTTTCAGAACTTCAGGCTCCCCACCGCTTTAGCGCGTATGCGCAAGGCATTGCCGGGCATATAGGCCAGGGGCAAGGTATCAAGATCGATGATTTCGACGGTGCCCGGGATCGCTCCCGCCGTGATGGCCGCTGCCCGCGCCTTGAGGGCGGCATCCGCCAGCCAGCTCTCCCGATCGCGATGTTTCAGGGACACAATGGTATCGATGCTGCCGCTGACCTGGGCGAGGGCCACCCCGGCGGCATTGGCCACATCGGCATTCACCGGCCTGATAACCTTCGAGGCGCCCCGCAATCGGGTGGGCAGCAACCCGGCCCCGCCCCCCACCAGAATCACCGGTATGGGATCGTCTTGGGTTTTCAGCCGGTCTATCGCATCCTCCACCATGCCGACATAGCGCGCATAAGCCCGCTCCACCAGTTCGGCGGATAAATGCCGGATCCGCCGGCTATCCCCCAGATGCATCAGACCCTTCGCCACCGAAATATCGGTGACGGTTATGGTGTCGCCGCCGAAAATCAAGGCGCGCCGTGTTAATTCATATCCCACGCTTTCAGGGCCGATACGGATGCTGTTGCCGGCGCCCACCGTGACAATGGAACCGCCCCCCAGCCCGATGGAAATAATGTCCGGCATGCGAAAGTTGGTTCGCACTCCGCCTATTTCCGCGGCATGGCTCGATTCCCGCGGGAACCCTTTCGACAATATGCCGATATCGGTGGTGGTACCGCCGACATCCACCACCAGGGCATCACGCACGTCCGCCAGGTACGATGCCCCGCGGATGCTGTTGGTGGGACCGGAGGCGACGGTATGTATTGGGAAGGCCCGCGCCTGCCGCAGCGTCATCAGGGTGCCGTCGTTCTGCCCGAAATAAATCTCCGCGTGGATGTCGTGCCGGCGCAGCGCCATATCGAAACCCTCGGTGATATCGCGGACGGCGCCATGCAGCGCGGCATTTAAAATACAGGCGTTTTCACGCTCCAGTAAACCGATGGATCCGATTTCTCCTGACAGGGAAACAGCAATCTCCGGCCCCAGCTCTTCCCGCGCCAGCACCGCCACCCGCCGTTCCTGGACGTCCGACACCGGCGCAAAGACGCCGCAGACGGAAATCGAATCCACCTGCCCTTTCACTTCCCGCAGGTATCTGCGAATCAGCGCTTCGTCAAGGCACGCCAGCAAGTCGCCGTTATATTCGTAACCTCCGCCCACGATAAACAGCCGGTCTGACAACAGGCGGCGCAAATCGTCGGGAATATCGCTTAACGGCGGGATGGCAAGGGTAGCCGGCGCCCCCAGCCGGAAATGAGCCAGCGGGTTCAGGCCCTTGCGTTCAACAATGGCGTTGGTGCAGTGGGTCGTACCGAGCATGGCCCGCCTGATGGCGGACTTATCGATATCGGCCTCGCCGAGCAAGGCGGTTATGGCATCGTCGATTCCCGACATGATATCCGCCGTGGTGGGCCGCTTGGTACGGGCGACAACGATGCCATGCCGGTTAAGCAAGGCGGCATCGGTGTTGGTTCCGCCGACGTCGATTCCGATTCTATATGTCATGGTCATGGTCATGTTCCCCGTTTCCGGCGGCCAAGGTTTCAACCGCGATAAAATCAGTGTCGTAATTGAAATAGCGGGGGCCTGCCACTTCGATGCCGCGCGGCGTGCGCCATCTTTCGTTGGCCGGGACGCCCAATGCCGCCACCCGCACGCCGTAGCGTAATCGTTCGCTCAGGATCGGCAGGCCGGTATCCTCATCCAACAGGATAATCAGGTCGGGGGTCATGCAAACCGGAGCGGCCCCGCATCGGGCCAGCAGATATTCGTTTTGAAAATAAACCTCGAACTGCCTGCCCTTTTGGTCATCCACGCCGGCGAACGCCGCCACCCCCAGGGTAAAGCCTCCTTCACTGCGCTGATCCACGTTGACGGCCTTACCGCGGAACAAGACATAGCCCCCCAGCGCCTTCGTCAGCATGGATACCATGCCGGATTTATCGCGGCGTGCCTGCTCCACCATCCGGCCGAGGTTCTGCATAAAGCTCAGGGATCCCGTAATGCCCGATCTCGCCGCCTGCGCCGGGGAAACGGGATAAGCGGCAAAAATGGCCGCGCCTCCCATCTTCACCGAAACCGCACGGGCAAACTTCTCCGCCACATGATTGTCGTCGGCTTCCACCACGCAGGAATCGTATTTTTCGTTGACCACGACAAAAGGCGACGCCCCCACGCCCTCGAGATGAAATGTCGTCATCTGGAACTCGGGGAAGGCCCGTCCCATGGCGTCCAGATCCACCACCGGCAGGCCCAGGCGCGAAGCGGTGGCCAGCGGCAGCAGGGAGTTGATTCCGCCGGCCTCGATGGGATAGATAGCGGCGATTTTCCTGCCCAGCCGCCTTTCCATCAGCCGGCAGGCGGCGACGGATTCATTACCGTTCGGCACTTTTTCCATCATGATCGTGGGCGACCCTATCATGCCGATGGACAGCAGCAAATCATCCGGCGACAGCTCCCCGACGGAAACCAATGCCAGCGGGCCGTGTTCCTCTATGGCCTTGAGCGCCATGATTTTGCCGATGTATGGATCGCCTCCGCCGCCGCTCGCCATAAGCGAGGCGCCGATACTGATATGTTCAATCGCGTGTTTATCCAATAGGCGCATAACAGATCCCGACTGGTAATAGGGTTGATCTTAAAATAGCCGGCCGCGGGTATTGCCCAGGGGCGCCATGAATAATCAAGACGTGCTCGGAACGAAAAAAAATAATAAAAAATGATATTATTCTTTCGTTAAAATAACATTCTGATAAAAGAAGACAAATTAAAGCATAAAAATTTGTGGTACCGCCAGTTTTTTGTTAAAAAAAAGGAAACGCACGCTGATGAAATACGCAAAAGGCATTATCGTCAACTATAATAAAATAAACATCATTCATTTGATATTTAATTATTTTTTAAATATTTTATTGACCGTTTACGTCTGTTTTTTCACCGATTGGCTGCTGGCAAGGTCAATTGATATTTCAGATAATAATATATTGGATGATAGATAAATGGATCGCAATATCAGTCAAGCCTTTGAAGCCTTTCAAAAGTATTCCATCGATATATCGCAGCAGCTTCTTCTTTTATGGGAGACATCGCGGGAACCCTGGGGCGTTAAAAATATCGATTCGCAGTATGTTTATGCAAATAAAGCTTATTATGAGCTGCTCAATATTAATCGTGCATCAATGAGTATTGAAGGATATTATGATGATGAACTACCGTGCTCCATTGCGAAATTTGCCTGGTTTTTCAAAGAGCACGATCGTAATACCCTGGCGGTACAAGACCGGCTGTGTTCGCTGGAAATTCATTGCTATGGTCCTGAGCAAATATTAAAGCCTTATTATTTTGATAAATTTCCTTTGTTTGACAATTCCACGGCTCAATGTGTCGGCACAATATTTCATGCCCGGCAATTTGAAAACTTCTCTCTGCTAAAGCATCTCAACGGCGAGCAGCCGGGATTCTTTCGCTTCTACCCGCCGGAAAATCTGTTTACTGAAAGAGAACTGGACGTGATTTTTTTCGCCCTGCAATCCATGCCCAGTAAAAATATCGCCAAACGACTCAACCGTTCGCACCGGACCATAGAGAATAAATTACAACAGATTTATCAAAAAGCCGATGTGCATAACCTCAGCCAATTCCAGGCATTTTGCAAAGAGAAAGGTTTTGACCGCTTTATCCCGCAGAAATTCTTCAGCCCCGGCAGCCGGATGCTTACCGACGATGACGGGTGACGCCGCCGGTAACAACCGGCGGCGGATTGATTTACCGGATCACCGCGCAGGCGATACGTTCGCCTGCGCCGCCGATGGGCTGGCTTTCGTAATCATCGGGTTTGCCGTGGATAATCAAGGAAGAACCGTCCTGATCCAGCAAGGCGGGACGTCCGTTGCCGGGACTCACCGCCACCAGAGTGGAATAGAGTTCCACGGTCAGCTTGCCGTCGGCGCCGACAAACACATTGGGCAAATCCCCCGCGTCGTTGGCGTTGCCGTTCAGGATGCCGTGCACCACGGGCATCTCGCTGTGCACATGGGAACCGGCGTCGTTGAATTTATCCTTGGCGCTGCACGATCCCTTTTCATGGAAATGCACGCCGTGCCAGCCGGGGGATATGCCCGTCGCCTCGATACGCAAGATCACCCCTTTTGGCGCCTCGGTAACGGTTATCTTACCCAGACTTTTCCCGTCCCTTCCCATCAGGCTACCGGTATGCACCACCGGGTTGGGCTGGGCCCATAACGGTCCGGCAAACAACACCGATAGCATAAATATGATAATACGCCCCATAGATTTCCTCCTATAGCGTCGAAAACGGCAGATGGTTTTTTACAAAAGCGCCGGCGGCGCATGAGTCAATCATAGCCGACACAGGGGATTTACACCCGGTTGACAAGCAGGTGGGTAGACTGGGTAACAACATCAAAAACGTCTATTCCACCTTCATCGAGGAGAGCTTCTTATGACTGCGTGTTCTTTGTTTTCCGGCGGGCAATATGTCTTGTCCCTTTGCATCGGCCTGGCGCTGCTGCCCGCAGCCCCCGCCTTCGCCGCCGCTGTGCCGCCTGGGGCCGAATTGGCCGCCCGGCAGGAAATCGTGCGGCAAAATATCGCCGAACCGGCGTCACTGGACCCGCACAAGGCGGAAAGCGACAACGAATTCGCCATTATCAACGATTTTTTCGAACGGCTGGTGGCGGTTAACGATGACGGCACCGTCGAGCCCCGGCTGGCGGCGAGCTGGGAGCAAAAACAGCCTACCCTGTGGATATTCCATTTGCGGCCCCATCTCACCTGGTCCAACGGCGACGCCCTCACCGCCCGTGATGTGGTATCGAGCTGGCGGCGCCTGGTCTCACCTGATACCGCCTCCCCCTATGCCAGCTATCTCGCCAATATGCAGGTAGCGAATGCGGCGGATATCGTCGCGGGCAAAAAACCGCCTGAAGCCCTGGGCATCAAGGCATTGGACGACCTTACGCTTGAGATCCGGCTGGACCAGCCGCTGTCTTATTTTATGGACATGCTGGCCCATCAGGCATTGGCGCCGGTGAACAGCGAACTTATTCGCCGGTGGGGCGATACCTGGACCCAGCCGGGGAAATTTGCCGGCAGCGGACCTTTTACCCTGCAGGAATGGGTGGTGAATGAAAAGGTCGTGGGCGTTCGCAACGGCCGCTATTGGGATAACGAACATACGATAATCGACAAGGTGACATTCTTGTCCCTCGTGTCGGAAAATTCCGCGCTGAACCGCTATAGAAGCGATGAAATCGATATTGTTAAAACCGTACCGGAAATCCAGTTTGCCGCGCTGAAAAAAAAATTGGGCGATGAGGTGCGCATTTCGCCGCAATTCGGCACCTATTTTTATGATATCAACACCGGCAAACCGCCCTTTGACGACGTACGGGTTCGTCTGGCCCTGAATCTCGGACTCGACAGGGAGATTATCGCCGCTGACATCATGGGGCAAGGGCAAACGCCGGCCTATATGTTCAGCGCGCCCGACATCGGCGGTTTTAAACCGGCGCCGCCGGCCTATGCCCATTGGCCCCGGGAGCGGCGCATCGCCGAAGGAAAGAAACTCTTGGCGCAGGCCGGCTTCGGCGAGACGCGGCCGCTTAAATTCACTCTACTGTATAATACCTCCGAGACCCACCGGCGGCTCGCCATCGCGGCAAGCTCCATGTGGAAGAAAAATCTGGGCGTCGAGGCGACGTTAAGCAATCAGGAGTGGAAAACCCTGTTCAGCAGCGTGCGCAGCGGTAATTTTGAAGTGTCGAGGACAGGTTGGTACGCCGACTACAGCAATCCTGCGACGTTTCTGAATAATTTCCGATCTCAGGATAGCGGCAATTATGCCAAATACAGCAACGCGGATTTCGATCGCGCCTTGACAAAGGCGGCCGACGCAAGCTCTGTTTCAAAAGCAATGGAGTATTATCAGGAAGCTGAAGATATTTTAGCAAAAGACGCACCCGGCATCCCCATTTTTTACCATGTGGCTGCCAGGCTGGTGAAACCCTATATCGGTGGATATTATGAAACCCGATTGGGGTATATTTCCACTAAAGATCTCTATGTATTACATCATTAAGCTTGTTTCGGGTCAGATCCTTCCCATCAGAACCAAAACAATCAGAATAACCACAACAACGCCAAGAATACCGCTGGGAAAATAACCCCAACTACGGCTATGCGGCCAGCTGGGCAGCGCGCCGATGAGGAGTAAAATTAATACGATAAGTACAATTGTTCCGATGCCCATGTGTGTAGCTCCTGTAAATTTTTGAACTGTTCCCGTGATATCGTACTAAATAATGTTCACGATATAACCGGATGAGCACATATTCAGTCTGACCCTAAAAGTATAGCCAGGAAATAATATTTCACAGAATATTTTCATATGCGGGATTTGTTTACTGAAGGAGGTGAAGGCATATCAATGCAATGATCATTATTGCCATTAATTTGCGTCCCGATGCCGGGGGTTGTTGCCCGGCATCGGGATGAAACGCCGCCTCTTTTGGCGGCGATTATTGCGTGGCCTGGATGGCGGTAAGGGCTATGGTATAAACAATATCGTCCACCAGGGCGCCGCGGGACAGGTCATTGACCGGTTTGCGCAGGCCTTGCAGCATCGGACCGATGGAAACCAGGTCGGCGGAACGCTGTACCGCCTTGTAGGTGGTATTGCCGGTATTCAGATCAGGAAAAATAAAGACCGTGGCCCGGCCGGCCACCGGCGAGTCCGGCGCCTTGGTGCGCGCCACGTCGGCCATAATGGCGGCATCGTATTGCAGCGGGCCGTCAATCACCAGATCCGGGCGTTTGCGCCGCGCCAGCGCGGTGGCTTCCCGCACTTTATCCACATCGCTGCCGGTGCCCGAGGTGCCGGTGGAGTAGGACATCATCGCTACCCGCGGCTCGATGCCGAAGGCGGCGGCCGAGTCGGCGGACTGAATGGCGATTTCCGAAAGCTGTTCGGCATCCGGATCGGGATTGATGGCGCAGTCGCCGTATACCAGCACCTGCTCCGGCAACAGCATGAAAAATACCGATGAAACCAGCGAGCTGCCCGGGGCCGGTTTAATCAGCTGCAACGCCGGACGAAGGGTATTGGCGGTGGTATGTACCGCGCCGGAAACCAATCCGTCCACATCCCCTGCCTCCAGCATCAGGGTACCGAGCATCACGTTGTCTTCCAATTGCTCCCGCGCCACCACTTCGGTCATGCCTTTGCTTTTACGCAGCTCCACCAGCCGCGCCAGGTAGCGCTCGCGCAGCGGCGCCGGATCCTGTAGCGCCACATTGTCACCCAAAACCACGCCCTGGGCCGCGGCCACCCGGCGAATGTCGTCGGGATTGCCCAGCAGGACACAATGAGCAATGCCCCGGTCGGCACAGAGGGCGGCGGCCCGGATGGTGCGCGGTTCATCCCCCTCCGGCAACACGATGCGCTTGCCGGCCCGCCGCGCCCGTTCGGTCAGGGCATAACGGAATGCCGGCGGCGAGAGGCGGCGGGAATGCTCCGAGGCAGCGCTCAGTGAATCAATCCACCCGCTATCGATGTAGCCGGCCATGTAGTCCTGTACTTTCTCCACCCGTAAACGATCGTCCGCCGGCACTTCCAGATTAAAGCTTTGCAAACTCAGGGACGTCTGCCAGGTATTGGTATTGACCATCATCACCGGCAAACCGGTCTGGAACGCCCGCTCGCACAGCGTGGCAATGGCCGGGGGAATGGGATAGCCGCCGGTAAGCAGGACCGCGCCGATGGCCACCCCGTTCATGGCGGCCAGGCAGGCCGCCACCAGCACCTCGGGGCGGTCCGCGCAGGTGACCAGCAGCGCGCCGGCGCGAAAGTGCTGCGCCATATTGGCCAAACCGCGGGCGCAGAAAGTCACGGACTGCACCCGGCGCGTCTCTAGATCGCCGGCATTCACGATGTGGGCATGAAGATGCCCGGCCATATCCACGGCGCGGGTGGCTATCAGATCATAGTTCCAGGGGATACAGGCCAAGACCTTTAGCGGACTGTCGGCAAACAGGGGGCGGGTATCCGCGGCGGCGTCATCATGCTGGTTGGCGGCGTCGAACAGTTCGGACAGGTCTGGGCGCGTTCGGCCCTGTTCATCCACCGGGGCGTGCCATTTATTGATGATAACCCCGGCGATATTCTTGTTTTGGCAGCCGCCGAACCCGGCGCAGGCCAACTCCAGCCGCGCCTTCAGCTGCGCCGGTGAATCGGCCCCCAGGGTGGTGACAAAAACCATGTCAGCGTTCAACGCCCGGGCGATGTCGTAGTTCAGACCATTGGCGAACTGATGGCGACGGGTCAGCATCAGCCCCTCAATCAGGACCACTTCGGCGTCCTGCCGGGTTTCATGATAGCGGGCGACAATCTCCTCCATCAGCACATCGCGGCGATTGGTGCTTAACAGGGTTTCCACATAGTCCATCGCCAGCGGCTGCGCGGCGGGGATCCCTGAATTGGCCCGAATGATGGCGGTGGTCTGGTCAGGCAAACTCGCGCCGTCGCGCTGCTGGGCGATGGGCTTATATACGCTCAGGCGCACGCCCTTGCGCTCGATGGCCCGGATCACGCCGAGACTGACGCTGGTCAGCCCCACATGGGTACCGGTTGGAATTAGCATAATGGTTCGAGACACGGTTGACCTCTCGGCAAATAGTCAGATCTATGTTGGATGATGAATTGGCTTGGCCGTATCATGAACACCTTTCATCCTGAATTCTTTAACCCAGCTTACAGACTTGATTTCCATTAATCAGAAATCCGCTAAAAAGTTATCCTGAAACAAGAATTGACCTCCATCACAAAACTGCAACCGGTTTCTGAAACCGGTTGCAGAGATTCTTTTTCTCGCGTCATACTGCTGCCAGACCAATAATCACAAGGCTCGTCTTATGAAAAAAATACTCTTATGCTGTGCCGCCGGGATGTCCACCAGCATGGTGGTGAGGAAAATGCAAAAAGCCGCCGAAATAAAAGGAATAGAGGTGGAAATCAATGCGGTGGGTCTGGAAGAGTTCGCCGCGGAGTTCCCCCATTACGATTGTTGTCTGCTGGGACCGCAAATCAAATATAAATTGAAAGATTTTAAAATAATCGCCGATGAGCAGCATAAACCCATAGCCGTCATTAACAGCATGGATTACGGCATGATGAACGGCGAAAAAATATTAAACGATACTCTGGCGCTGCTTAATGCCTAGGAGATGAATATGTCCGGAATTAGCGAATCGGTATTCGGCGTCATTGAAAATACCATTAGTCCGATAGCAGGGAGATTATCCAGTCAACGGCATGTCATGGCCATCCGGGACGGATTTATTTCCGCAATGCCGTTTCTGATTGTCGGTTCCTTTATGCTGGTATTTGCCCATCCGCCCTTCTCCCCCACCAGCACTTGGTCCTTCGCCCAATGGTGGCTGCGGATGGCGCAGCAGTATGAAAACGTTATTCTGATGCCCTATAACATGACCATGGGTATTATGTCGGTGTTTATCGCCGCGGCGATATCTTATAATCTGGCCACCAGCTATAAAATGAACGGTTTTATGGCCGCCCTGCTGTCATTAATGTCATTCCTGGTAGTGGCGGCTCCGCAAACCGCGGATAAAATGCTGCCGGTATCATCGCTTGGGGGGACCGGGATTTTCACCGCGATATTGGTGGGAATCTATACCACCGAGCTGATACATTTTCTGGAAGTACGGCATATCGGTATCCATCTGCCGGAACAGGTACCGCCGAAAATAAAACAGTCCTTTGATTTGTTGATTCCGGTACTGGCGATATTCTTTACCCTTTACCCGTTAAGCCTGCTGATCCAATGGCAATTCGGCATGCTGCTGCCCCAGGCCATTATGGCGCTGTTCCAGCCGATTGTTTCCGCTGCCGATACCCTGCCGGCCATTTTGCTCTCCGTATTGATCTGCCATCTGCTGTGGTTCGCCGGCATTCACGGCGCGGTCATCGTCGGCGGCGTGTTGCAGGCTTTCTGGCTGACCAATCTGGGCATCAACCAGCAGGAACTCACCGCCGGACAACCCTTAACCCATATTTTTATCGAACCGTTCTGGCTGTTTTTCATCGTGATTGGCGGATCCGGTTCCACCATGGGGCTGGTGGGGCTGTATTTACGCAGCCGATCCGCCCATTTGCGCTCCATCGGCAAGCTCAGCATGGTGCCCTGTATTTTCAACATTAACGAACCGGTGATTTTCGGCTCTCCGGTGGTGATGAATCCCACCCTCTTCATTCCATTTATTACCGCGCCGCTGGTTAACGGTACTCTGGCCTATATCGCCACCCGTACCGATATGGTGGGCCGGGTGATTTCCGTGGTGCCCTGGACCACGCCTGCCCCCATCGGCGCCGCCTGGTCCACCGGCTGGGATATACGCGCCGCGTTCCTGGTGGTTGTCCTGGTGGCCGTATCCACGCTGATTTATTACCCCTTCTTCAAAATCTACGAACGGCAACTGCTGGCGCAGGAAGATCCGTTGCCGCAGACCCAGGCCCAGGAGGCATAACCATGAGCGAGACAGTGGCGATGGATATGGAAAGTACGGTCATGGCTTTGATTATCTTTGCCGGCGAGGCGCGTTCCGAATCGATGGAAGCGCTGCGCGCCGCCCGCAACCGGGAGTGGCTGAAGGCCGATGCCCTGTTGGCCGCCGCCTCCGACGCCGCCCGCCAGGCGCACCGTATCCAGACGCAATTAATAGGCGCCGACGAGGGCGTGGGTAAAATTCCGGTGAACCTTATCATGGTACATGCCCAGGATCATCTGATGAACGCCATGCTGTGCCGGGAATTGGTTGAAGAAATCATCGTCCTGTATCGCGAAATCGACACCCTAAAGCATCCGGGCGAAGCCTGCGGGCAAAAGCCATGATCTCGGGGCGCTCCGTTTAAGCGGAATTGAGTAAGCGGTTTTAAATAAACGGGTTTAATCAGCCCGGGGCTCACCGTATCGAAAATCAGAGGGAATTATTATGCATTACCAAACACCGGCGCCGTTTCCACAGGGATTTCTTTGGGGCGCCTCCACGTCTGCCTATCAGGTGGAAGGCGGCTGGAACGAAGAAGGCAAAGGCCCGTCGGTCATCGACCGGGCCTCGTTTCCACCGGAACTTAGCGACTTCACCGTCACCAGCGATCACTATCATCATTTTGCCGGCGATATCGCCCTGTTTGCTGAGATGGGTCTCAAAACCTACCGGTTTTCCATCGCCTGGAGCCGCCTGTTTCCCACCGGCGAAGGCGAATTGAATTTCCAGGGCGTGGCATTCTACCGCCGCCTGATTGATGAGATCCGCCGCCACGGCATTGAACCGCTGGTGACGCTGTACCATTTCGATTTACCCTGGGCGTTGCAACAGCAAGGCGGCTGGTCGAACCCACGCACCGTCGACGCCTTTGAGCGGTTCGCCCGTACCGCCTTTGAACTCTACGGCGGCCAGGTCAAGTATTGGCTGACCATCAATGAACAGAATATGATGATCCTAAAAGGCGATGTCATCGGCACGCTGCCGCCGGGCACCGCCAATCCGCAAAAAACCCTCTATCAGCAAAACCACCATATGATGCTGGCGCAGGCCAGGGCAATGATTGCCTGCCATGAGATGCTGCCCGAGGCCAAAATCGGCCCGGCGCCGAACATTTCCTGCGTCTACCCCGCCAGTTCCCGGCCGGAAGATGTGATTGCCGCCAATAATTTCTCGTCTATTCGCAACTGGCTCTATCTGGATTTGGCCTGTTTCGGGCGGTATAACGCGGTGGCCTGGAGTTTTATGCGGGAAAAGGGCTACCTGCCGCAGATAACCGAAGAGGAGATGGCGCTATTGCAGCGGGGCCGTCCCGACTTTATCGCGTTTAATTATTATGCCTCCACCACGGTTGCCGACGGACAAGACCGCGGCGCCGTCGGGCAGGAGCGCCGTGAAGTGGAGGATCAGCAACTACCCGGCATCGATAAATCGGTGTATATAGGCGCCGATAATCCCAACCTGGAACACAATGAATTCGGCTGGTATATCGACCCGGTGGGTTTCCGGGTGACCTGCCGGGAAATATACGAGCGCTACCGGCTGCCGTTAATCATTACCGAAAACGGCCTGGGCGCGTTTGACCGGCTGGCGCAGGATAATAAAATTCATGACGATTACCGTATTCGCTACCTCAGCGCCCATATCCGGCAGCTGCAGCTGGCGATTACCGACGGCGTCGAGCTGTTTGGCTACTGCCCCTGGTCAGCCATTGACCTGGTCAGTACCCATCAGGGCATCAGCAAACGCTACGGATTTATTTATGTCAATCGGGATGAGCACGACCTAAAGGATTTGGCCCGCTATCCGAAAAAGAGCTTTTACTGGTATCAGCGCGTCATTACTACCAACGGGGAGCGTCTGGATACCGATATTGAGTATTAGCTATTAGCAATGCGCCGGAGCTAAAGGTGTCCCACCGGCGTTTTTTTCGGGCGCGAGGTGGCGGCGAAAGGGCCGGGCACCACCGAATCGCGAATCACCAGCTCGCCGCTGAAGGGTTTTAGCGGCGACACCGGCTTGCCGTCCAGCACGTGAACCACCTGATCGAGCGCGCTTTTGATCATCTCCGCCACCGGCACATGGACGGTGGTCAGGGGAGGATTGAAATAGGATGCCACGGGAATGTCATCGAAACTCACCAGGGAGATGTCGCCGGGAATGGTTTTGCCATGTTCCCGCAGCGCCTTGGCGGCGCCGATGGCCATATCGTCGTTAGAGCACACCAGCGCGCTGAAACCCGCCGGGCGCCGCAGGAGTTCGGCGCAGGCTTCATAACCGCTGCCGAGGGACCAGTGTCCCGGCGCCATCAGCGCCTCATTCAATGAAATGCCCTTTTCCCTCAGCGCCTGCCGATACCCCTGTTCACGGGCGCCGGCGGTGGGAGATCCCTGCGCGCCGCTGATAAAGGCAATGTCACGATGCCCCTGCTCTATGAGATAACCCACCGCCTGGCGGGCATCGGCCTGATGGGTGGCGAACACGCAGTGCTGCCGCGCCAGCGGCAGGTTGCGGTTGATGACGATAAAAGGAATCTCGTGCTGGCGAATAATCGCCATCAGCTCTTTCTCCCCCAGAAAACGCGGGTAGATAATCACCGCATCGCAGCGGCGATCCAGCAAAAACTGTATGGATTCCAGCTCGCTTTCCGCGCTGTATTTACCGTCCACCAGGATCAACTGCCGGCCATAGTTTTCGGTCATCTTGGCGGTTTGATATAACAGCTCGCTAAAATAGGGGCCGTTGAATATGGAGTTGGTGACAATCAGGCCGATGCTTTGGGAATTTTGCGTGGCCAGGCTGCGCGCCACCAGATTGGGACGGTAGCCGGACTCTTCGATGGCATTGAACACCCGCTGGCGGGTGCTCTCCTTGACATAGTTATTACCCGCCAGGACACGGGATACCGTGGACTTGGAAACGCCCGCTTTTCTTGCAACATCCTGCATGGTAATCATCTATGAAGCCTTGTTCAACGGACGCACGGGGGAAACATCCTGCTGATTTTAGCATACCGGACTTCGCGCTATAAAGCTTTCCGCGGCCGGCGAATGCCTTTGAACCAAGCGCCCGTCAGCCGGCTATTTCCACTGCCGCCAAACAGGCTGCGCCGGACGCCCGGCAGCTGAATAGATCCGCCGGACGCCGGCGGGCTGCAGGCGTTACGCCAGAGCTTTATCAATGGCCGACAGCAACCGTGGATCGTCGGCGGTCACATCCGGCGCAAAACGCGCCACCACCTCGCCCTGCCGGTTAATCAGGAATTTTTCAAAATTCCATAATACATCCTGGCGATTGACGGGATCGACGCCGTAGCCTTTCAGCCGTTCGCGGAACGGCCCCTCCCCTATGGCGTCCGGCTGCGCCGCCGTTAATTTCCCGTACAGCGGATGCCGGTCCTCCCCCAGCACCGAAATTTTCGAAAACAGCGGGAAATGCACATCGTAGGTCAGCGTGCAAAAATCCTTGATCTCCGCATCGCTGCCCGGTTCCTGGCCCTTGAAGTTATTGGCGGGAAAACCCAGCACTTCCAGCCCCTGGGAATGCCGGTCCTGATAAAGCTTTTCCAATGCTTCGTATTGCGGGGTCAGGCCGCATTTGGAGGCGACGTTAACCACCAGCAGCGCTTTGCCGCGATAGTCCGCCAGGCTGGCGGCGGTGCCGTCGATTTTTTTAACGGGAATGTCGTAAACGGAATCTGTCATGAATTATCCTCTTGAATACGCTGATGAATCACGCTCCGCCAGACGCGGCCGGGGCAACGGATACTTGATGACAATAACACGCCGGACGGCGCCTTGCATGCCGCCCGTGGAGAAAGTCAGCCGCTAGATTTCCACCTGCGTGCCCAGTTCGATAACCCGGTTGGGAGGAATTTCATATTCATCCGCCACCCGCAGGGCATTGCGGCTCAACGTGATAAACAGCTTGCCCCGCAGGAACCGGAGCCAGGACCGCTTGGTCAGGATCAACGCTTCGTGCGACATGAAAAACGAGGTTTCCATGATCTGGCAGGGTAAGCCTTCCAGGCCGCAGCGGTGGAATATTTCCAGCATATTCGGCGCTTCAAGCCAGCCGTAGCGGGCTACTACCCGCCAGAACGTGGGGGATAGCTGCTCAATGACCACGCGGCGGACGTTATGGACGTAGGGAGCATGCTCCGTGCGCACCGTCAGCAGGATCACCCGCTCATGCAGCATCTTGTTATGTTTGAGGTTATGCAGCAGGGCAAAGGGGATGACATTGGTGATATGGGACATAAATACCGCCGTACCCTGGACGCGCACCGGCGGATTTTTCTCCAGGGAGGCTATCATCGCCTCCAGGGAGTTGCCGTGGGAGTGCAGCTTGCGCGCCAGACTGAAACGTTCGGTATTCCAGGTGGTCATGACGATAAACATCACCAGCCCCAGCAGCAGCGGCAACCAGCCGCCGGAGAACAGTTTAAGGGCATTTGAGGCGAACATCGGCACGTCAATGACCAGCAGCGCCGCCAATATCAGCCCTACCAGGACCCGGTTCCAGCGCCAGGTATTTACCGCCACCCAGGTCACCAGCAGGCTGGTTAACAGCATGGTGCCGGTGACGGCGATACCGTAAGCCGCCGCCAGGTTGCTGGAGTGTTTGGCAAAGGCAATGACCAGCACCACGGCCACATACAACATCCAGTTGATGGTGGGGACGTAAATTTGCCCGGATTCCTCAGCCGAGGTATGGATTATGCGCATCGGCGGCAGATATCCCAGGCGCACCGCCTGGCGGGTCAGGGAAAAGACGCCGGAAATAACCGCCTGGGAAGCGATAATCGTCGCCAGGGCCGACAGGATCAGCAGCGGGATCAACGCCCAGCCGGGGGCCAATAAAAAGAAGGGATTGATGATGGACGACGGGTCTTGCAACAGCAACGCGCCCTGGCCGAAATAGTTAAGCACCAGCGACGGCAGCACCACCACGAACCAGGCCAGCTGGATGGGGCGTTTGCCGAAATGCCCCATATCGGCATACAGCGCTTCCACGCCGGTAATGGCCAGCACCACCGCTCCGAGGGCAAAGAAGGACAATTTTTTGTATTCAACGAAAAAATGCAGCGCCCATGCCGGGTTTATCGCTTGCAGGACCGCCGGGTAGATCATAATACTGCGTACGCCCAGCAGCGCCAGGGTCAGGAACCATGCCAGCATCACCGGCGCGAAAAACTTGCCGACGCGGCTGGTGCCGTGCTTTTGGATCATGAACAGCAGGGTAATGACGGCAATGGAGGCCGGGACGATATAGCCGGAATAGGACGGTGCGACAATCACCAGCCCCTCAATGGCGGAGATTACCGAAATGGCCGGAGTAATTACCACATCGCCATAAAAAAAGCCGCTGCCTATCAGCCCCAGCACCATAATCAGCGTCGCCGTGCGCGCCGGGGTATTGCGGCCGGCCAGGGACATCAGCGTCATGATGCCGCCCTCGCCGGCATGATCGGCCCGCATGACATAAATCAGGTATTTCAGCGAAACAATCAGGATCAGCAGCCAGAAAATCAGGGAAAGGAAGCCGAATACCTGGTCCGGACGAACATCGAAACCATAGTTGCCGGAAAAGCATTCTCGCAGGGTATAGAGGGGACTGGTGCCGATATCGCCGTACACCACGCCGATAGCCGCAAGTGTTGCCACAGACAACGGCTGTTTATGTTCTGTGCTCATAGATTCAACTGCAGGATCCGAATGGAAGGCGGTAAGCGTCCGTTACCCGTGACGCCTCGCGGAAAAGCGCTCAGTATGCACCTGAGCGTCAGATTTCCTAAGAAAATCTTGGTGATTCATGAAGAGATCTACGGCGCCAGGCGGCCGTTTTCAATGCAGACGGTATCAAAGGCGAAGACCACTTCGGGATCCGGCAGGGCCAGTTTTTTGTCCTTTCCCTTATAATTCAGCCGTCCCAGCAGGTCGCGCAGAATGTTGATCCTTGCTTCGTGCTTGTCGTCGGTATGCACGATGACCCACGGCGTATTGGGGGTGTGGGAGCGAATCAGCATTTCATTGCGTGCATTACTGTACTGCTTCCACTGTTTGGTGGCCTGCTCGTCGATGGGGCTGATTTTCCATTGCTTAAGAGGATCGGTTAGCCGGGCTTCCAAACGCTCTTTTTGCTCGTGCTTGCTGATATCAAGGTAATATTTAATGATTTTAATGCCTGAATCCACCAGCAGCTGTTCAAAATCCGTCACCGTATTCATGAACAGTTCGTACTCTTTATCGCTGCAAAAACCCATCACCCTCTCAACGCCGGCGCGGTTGTACCAGCTGCGGTTAAACAGCACCATCTCCTGCGCCGCCGGCAATTCCGCCACGTAACGCTGAAAGTACCATTCGGCGCGATCCCGCTCTGACGGCTTGCCCAGGGCGACAATGCGAAATTCCCGCGGGCTCAGATGCTGGGAAATGGTCTTGATGATACCATCCTTGCCCGCCGCGTCGCGCCCTTCAAAAATCACCAGGATCTGATCGTTGGAGGCAATAATTTCCCGCTGCAGCTTGACCAGCTCGATTTGCAGTAAATGCAGGGTCTGATCGTACTCTTTGCCCGAGTAGGGATGTTCCGAATCATGATCCGGCTGATGATCGTTGCTTTTACTCATTATTTTTCTCCGTTACTTGCGCTGCGCATAACCCAAACTGCATTGATTATGGCATACCCGCGGCGAACCCTAAGATTAATTGATACCGGTATGGCCGATTTGCGCAAGGCGGATTGTAAGCAGATTTTAAAACAGCCCGCGGGCAGGGCCGGGATTCAGTTCGCGGGCGAACTGGCCGATGCGCTGCAAACCGTGGGGCCAGGCGCCGAAACCCGATTGTGCGTTGATATGCCCCCCCTCGCCGACATCCACCAGCTCACTGCCCCAGGCCTGTGCCCAGTAGCGGGCGCGGCTGAACGCCAGCAGCGGGTCGTTATGGCTGGCGAATAGCAGGCTTGGCACCGGTAACGGGGTGGCAAGGATACGCTCTTCAAGCTCGAAACGCACCGGTTCGGCAGGCGCCACCAGCACTACGCCGGCCACCACGCTGGGGAATTGGCTGGCGAAATACCATGATGACAGCGCGCCAAAGCTATGGCCTATCAACAGTAAGCGCGAGCGCTGCTCCCCCAGCTCGCGCCGGATCGCCGCCACCCAGCCGTCCAGATCCGGATCCTGCCAGTTGCGCTGCGTGATGCGCAGCCAGTGCGGATGCCGTTGCCGCCAGCAGCTTTGCCAATGTTCCGGCCCGCTATCCTGAATGCCCGGCACCAGCAGAACGGTCAGCGCGCCGAAGGGGTCGTCGGAACATGGCGACGAGACCCCGTCGAGGGAAATTCCACCGAGGCGCGCCGATCCATGTCCGTTCATAGGGGCAGGTGCGCCAGGACATAAGCCACCGCCAGCAAATCAGCGCTGCCGCCGGGGCTGAGATAAAGCGCTGTCAGCGCGGCATCCATTTGCCGTAGCTCGGCGATATCCCAGCCGCAAAGCAATAAGCGCCGGGCGTAGCGCTGCACAAAATGCAGGCCCGGCAGGCCGCCGCGCGAGACCAGGTTGGTATCGGGATTATAAGCCATGAGCAGTAGCAGACAGTGCAGCATAATCATGGGCTCGCCGGCGCCGTCGGCCTTGAGGCGATCCCAGTCGGGTAAAACATACCGGCGCACGGTGGCGAATCCGCTCGCCGCTTCCCCGCGCGCACCGGTCATGCCGTAGCGCTGAAACAGCTGCTCCCCCGCCGTAGCCGCCCGCCGGCGATCCGCCAGCTCTGTCATCACCATACGGGCGCATATTGCCGCCACTTCGTCACACAATCCCCCGCGGGTTAACGGCTGTAAGCGCCCTTTCAGCCGTCCGGCGGCGGTGCATAATAACCCGAGGGAGAAAACCCCGCCTTTGTGGGTATTGACGCCGCCGGTAGCGGCAAACATCCCCTGCTCGCAGGCCAGCCCCAGCGGACGTATGCGGGCCAGCACCTCCCCGGCCGGAAGCGCGGCATAACGATAGCCAAGGGCGGTAAAGCGGCTGAACCAGGGGACTATGGCCGCGATGCTGCGCAGGAACAGCGGTAAATCCATATCCCGGTGCGCACCGTTATTGCAGTTATCCACCAGTCCCGGTTTGGGCGTCAAATACACCTCCTCCCGCAGCGCGGCGGCGGCCAACCGCGCCACCGCCATAAGTTCGGCATCGGCAACGGGATAATGGAGCGGAATGGGCGGATTACCGCTTATCGGGCCGGCGTCGCTTCGCAGCGCTTCAGCTTTCATCGCGGACAAAATACGCCTCCAGCAGATCCTTTATTCTCGCCGTCAACTGAGGCAACGGATGCCGGCGGGACCGCCCGCAGGCATGGGCGGGTTGGTCGCAGACAAGACAGCGGCGTCCGGCCTGACTAAGAAAATTGCGGCCGATAATACCGTCGTGGACCGAAATAACATCCATATCCCAGAGACGGCCGAGGGGATGCTCCTGCTCCAGCGCCACCGTGGCGGCTTTTATTTCCCCGGCCCCATGCCCCACCGCCCAAAACGCCTCCGGTCCGGTGGGCAGCCAAAAGGCCTGTCGCGCCGCCACCGGCCAGCCGCGGCCGGTCAACATCCCCTCGCAAACGTTGATGGCTTCCGCCATCAATTGCCGATAAGGGGCCGAATCCTTCACCGGCCCCGGCGTTACCAGCGTCAGCGAAATCAGCGGCCGGCCATAACGGCCGATCCACTCCCGTTGCCGCGCCGCGCGGCGCTCCTTCGCCGCCAGCAGTTGATCCAGCGTAACGTCCGCGGCGATATCTCCGGTCAGAGTCACCTAGTCATCCTCTTTTACCTGGCGTACCACATCAATCACGCTGCCATCGCGGTAGCGCACCACACCGACAATCCGCGAAGTAAACTCGATGGGCCTGGGTTCACCGGTCAGCGCCACCGCCCGCTGATAGAGCTGTTCGATATCCAGCACTTCGAGACCGGCTTCTTCCAGCCGCCGGCGCACCTCCGGCCGCGCCGGATTGACGGCGATGCCTTGATCGGTCACCAGAACGTCGACGCTTTCACCAGGCGTTACCCGCGTCGTCACCTGGCGGACCACGGTAGGGATACGGCTGCGCGTCAGGGGCGCCACCACAATGGTCAGATTGGCCGCGGCAGCCACATCGCAATGACCACCCGAAGCGCCGCGCATCACGCCGTCGGAACCGGTAATAACGTTAACGTTGAAATTCACGTCGATTTCCAGCGCGCTGAGAATGACGATATCCAATTGATCGCAGCAGGCCGCCTTGGCGGCGGGGTTGGCATAGACATTGGTGGAAATTTCGATATGGCGCGGGTTATGTTGCAGCGACTCCGCCGACTGACTGTCAAAGGACTGGGTATCGAGCAGGATATCGATCAGGCCTTTCTCATGCAGATCGACAATGCTGCCGGTGATACCCCCCAGCGCAAAGCGGGCCTTGATATGGCGCCGCTCCATCTTTTCCGCCATAAAACGGGTACAGGCGGTGCTTGACGCCCCCGAGCCGGTTTGCAGGGAGAACCCGTCGACAAAATAGCCGGAATGCTCAATGACCTCGGCGGCGCTGCGGGCGATCATCAGCTCCCGTGGATTACTGGTGACCCGCGCCGCGCCCACGCTGATTTTAGCCGGGTCCCCCACCTGATCCACCTTGACGATATAGTCAACCTGATCCTGAACCAGACTGGCGGGCAGATTGGGAAAAGGCAGCAAGGCTTCGGTGAGCAATACTACCTTGCGGGCAAAACGCGCATCCACCATGGCATAGCCCAGGGAACCGCAGCAGGATTGACCGTGGCTGCCGTTGGCATTACCGAACTCATCGCTGCACGGCACGCCGAGAAACGCCACGTCGATCTTGAGCTCGCCATCCTGCAGCAGTTTTACCCTTCCGCCATGGGAATGGATTTGTACCGGTTCTTCCATCAGGCCATGGGAAATAGCGTCCGCCAGCTTGCCGCGCATGCCCGACGTATAGATGCGGCTAATCACGCCCGCCCGGATGGGTTCTATCAAGGCATCATTGCAGGTCATCAGCGAACTGGACGCCAGCGTCAGGTTTTTAAACCCTAAGCGGGCAAGGGTTTCCACCACCCGATTAATGACCATATCCCCTTCCCGAAAGGCATGATGGAACGAGATGGTCATACCGTCACGCAGTCCGCTGCGTTCAATGGCCTGTTCCAGGCTGTCGCAAAGCTTGCGCTGGTGTTTGGCCAGATTATCCGCCAGCCAGGGCGTGGTACTGCACGCATGGCTGAACTGCGCCAGTTGCCCGAGATGCCGATATTGCGTCTGTAGATTGTCTAAAAAATCACTCATTAGGTATTCCTGTATTTATTCGCCTAAACCGCTACCGGCGCACGCCGGAAGCCCTGGCACGGTCCAGTACCACCTGGGCATGGTTGATAATCGGGCCGTCAATCATTTTCCCGTTCAACGATATAACCCCCAGGCCTTTACGCTCTCCGTCCTCGGCGGCGGCAATCACCCGCCGGGCGTAGTCCACCGCTTCCTGGGTCGGCGCATAGGCGTTATGCAGCAGTTCAATCTGGCGCGGGTTAATCAATGATTTACCGTTGAAACCCATTTTGCGTACCAGCTCCACTTCCCGCAGGAAACCGGCCTCGTCGTTGATATCGGCATAGACCACATCGAAAGCGTCGATGCCGGCGGCGCGGGCCGCGTGCAGCACCGCGCAGCGGGCGTAGAAAAGTTCGGTGCCGTCGCCCCGTTCGGTTTGCATATCCATGACATAATCAAAGGCCGCCAGGGCAATGCCGATAAGCCGTGGAGAACAGCGGGCTATGGCCACCGCGTTAATCACGCCGATGGCCGATTCAATGGCCGCCATGGTTCGGGTGGAACCCACTTCCCGGCCGCAGGCCCGCTCGATGCGTTCAATATGGGTTTCCAGCTCATGTATATCCTCCGGGCTGTCGGTTTTCGGCAACCGCACCACATCCGCCCCGGCCCGCACCACCGCCTCCAGATCCTTCAGGCCGAACGGCGTATTGAGCGGGTTAATGCGCACTACGGTTTCAATGTCCCGGTACATGGGGTGCTGCAGCGCATGGAACACCAAGATCCGGGCGCTGTCTTTTTCCCGCAGCGAAACGGCATCTTCCAAATCGAACATGATCGAATCGGGACGGTAGATAAACGCGGTGGACAACATGGCGGCATTGGCGCCGGGAATAAACAACATACTGCGGCGAAGCTTTTTCATGACATGCTGTCCCATACAATATCTTCCGCGCCGGCGGCCCGTAATACCGCGGTCTGAATGCGGGCGCGGATTACGCAATCCAGCGCCCCTTTATCGTCGATAATGATCAACCCTTCCGTAACGCCCATGGCAGCCAGCGTTTGATCAATGACCTGACGGATTTGTATGCCGAACTGTTTTATCACCTCGCTGTTCACGACAATGTTCAACTCGCCGTCGGCCGGGGCGATTTTCACCAGCAGATCGCTGGATTCAAACGTACCGGCCAAGGATTCTTTAACTATCTTCATAATGACTGTCCTGACAAAAAAAATTCGGTTACGCACATTCCGACCGGTGATGTGACGTTAAAAAGGCAAACGTACAGGGCGGCACGATTTCCCGGATGTGCGACATCTGCCGATCCTTTAGCAATGCCCGCACTTCCGAGGCTGAAATCGCCCAGCCGGAGGATTGGCATTTGCGGGGAATCTCCACCACCGACACCGGCGGTGAAGCTGAACGCCCGGGCTCTTCCAACCACACCCGCATATCGCGATTGTATTGTTCAGTCACCGGACAATAGGGCTCGGTGCCGACAAAACGATGGGTAATACCGAGGGCCGGCGCGATATAACGGCGAAAAATCAGCAGATCGATGGCGCTGTAGGTCTGGCCTATAAGCTGCGTATCCCGTAAAAAATAGCCGGGGAACGTCGCCCGCGAAATGAGATAATCCGAGCCGGGATGCACCGTGACATGGCTGAGATGCGCCACGCCTTGACGCACCATTTCAAGACGCTCGGCATAGGAAAAGAGCGACACATCTTCCCGCACCACGAAGATATGCACCCAGTCGCAAACAGCGGCGGCCTGCTCCGCCAGGTAGGCGTGCCCCAGGGTGAAGGGATTGGCATTCATGACGATCCCGCCGATTCGGGCGCCGGGATGACGCTGCAGGGCCAGCGCGCGGCAATAGCGCGTAATGCCCACCGGCGTGTTTTCCATCAGAACCGCCACCTGGTCCCATTGCGCCAGGGGATAAAAGCCGCAGCCCTTGAACAGGGCGATATTGGACGGACGCGTATAAAGAAACAGGTGAAAATGCCCTTGCCGTATCGCCAGATTTTCCACCTCTCCCACCAGGCGGGCGCTCAAGTTATCCCCGCGGTAATCCGCCGCCACC
This sequence comes from Sodalis sp. RH15, assembly GCF_047324255.1. Taxonomy (NCBI): domain Bacteria; kingdom Pseudomonadati; phylum Pseudomonadota; class Gammaproteobacteria; order Enterobacterales; family Bruguierivoracaceae; genus Sodalis; species Sodalis sp. RH15. The sequence continues at coordinate 2,777,398 of NZ_CP178738.1, read as the reverse complement.
GCGACGCATTTGATGGTATTGCCGGCAATGCCGGCGCACCCCGCCAACTGCCGGCCATCATGGGCCACCACGAAACAATCGATATCCTCATCCATGCCCAGGCCGCTGGTGTCCAGCAGGGCGCGCACCTCGGCCAACCCGCCGCGTTCCGGCAGGGCGCGCCCTTCGTTCAGGCCGTTAGCGGTGCATCGGACCGGCAGCACGGCAAATTCCAACGCGTCCAAATCATACATAGCGCTTACCCTATGGCTCGAATCCCGGGCCTCGGCGATGAGCCCGGCGGTTTTTAAACTACGCGGCGGCATGAGACGACCCGGGCATGGAATAATCAACCGCATCAACAATCTGATTTCTCAAATGGCCGATTTTTTCGATTTCCACTTCGATGCAATCGCCGCTTTTCATGAACAGCGGCGGGGTACGCTTCTTGCCGACGCCCCCCGGCGAACCGGTGATAATCACGTCGCCGGCGTGCAGCCGGGTGAAGGTACTGATGTATTCAATCAGCGCGGCAATACCGTGAATCATGCTGCCGGTATTGTCGTTTTGTACCAGACGGCCGTTTAACCAGGTACGGATGTTCAGGTCATGGGGATTGGGGACTTCATCGGCAGTGGTGAGATAAGGGCCGAACGCGCCGGTTTGCCGCCAATTCTTGCCCGCCGTGAACCAATTATGTTGCCAGTCCCGCGCCGAACCATCCATATAGCAGCTATACCCGGCGACATGTGACAACGCCTGCGAAGCGGGAATACCCTCCCCCTCCCGGCCGATAATCACCGCCAGTTCGCCTTCGTAATCAAATTCCGCCGAAAGACCAGGTTTGACAATCGGCATACCGTGACCGGTTTGGGAATCGGCGAAGCGAATAAAAAGCGTCGGCGCCGGGTTCACCTCATTGAACTCTTTACGCTTTTCGGCATAGTTCATGCCGACGCATAAGATTTTGCCCGGATTTTCAATTACCGGCAGGAATGTTACCTGGTCAACCGCTATATCCGGCGGCTGATGGCACAGATCCTGCGCCTCGGATAAGGCATTGCCGGCCAGCAGGGTTTTAAGATCCGGATAGCGCGGGCCAAGACGGCGGCCTAAGTCAATCAGGCCGTCTGCGGCCACGATGCCGTAGCTCTTGCCGCGCTGATAAACATAACTTGCGAGTTTCATACATTTTCCTGAATTAACATTCTTCTCAACCCGATGGCCCGGCCGGTATTAGCCGGTAAATCACCCTCGTCCGGCATGCACAGCCGGGTCGCAGCGTGGCCGGATATCAAAGTAAGAAGTTGCCCAAGACCAGCAAGGCGACCGAGACGTTTATCGCCCCGCCGATGCGGGTCGCGATTTGGGCAAACGGCATAAGCTCCATCCGGTTGCCGGCGGTGAGGATAGCCACGTCGCCGGTGCCGCCCTGGCCGCTTTGGCAACAGGACACGATGGCCACGTCGATGGGATGCATACCGATTTTTTTACCCACCAGATAGCCGGTACCCACCAGGGTGCAGACGGTGCTGACGATCACCAGCAAATTGGAGAGGGTGAATGCATTCACCAGCTCCTGCCAGGGGGTAATGGCGACGCCGACGGCAAACAGAATCGGGTAGGTCACCGAGGTCTGGAAAAATTTATACACCACCTGGGAGCCTTCCAGCATGCGGGGAGAAACGCCGTGGGCCAGTTTGATCAACACCGCGATAAACAGCATGCCCACCGGGGCCGGCAGGCCGATCAATTTATACCCCAGCATGCCCAGCATATAGAGCAGCACCGCCAGCAGCGCCCCGGCGGCAATAGCGGTCACATCGGTTTTACCGCTAAACGTGCCGGTAAGGGCAGCGGCCGGCTGGTCCTGGCCCGACTGATTGGCCGGCATCAGCTTGCCTTCGCCGGTCAAATGGGGATAGCGTTTACCCAGCCGGTTCAGGCAGCCGGCAATGATAATGGCGGTTAATCCGCCGAGCATCACCACCGGCAATATCCGTCCCAGCACCACGCCCTGTTCCATATGCAGCAATGCGGCGTAACCGATGGAGAGCGGTATTGCGCCCTCACCCACGCCGCCGGCCATAATCGGCAAAATAAGAAAGAAGAAGATCTGAAACGGCGGCAGGCCAAGGGCCAGTCCAACGGCCATACCCACCAGCATGCCGGCCGCCTCGCCGCACAGCATCGGGAAAAAGATGCGCAAAAAACCTTGAATCAGGGTGCGCCGGTCCATGCTCATGATGCTGCCGACGATAATGCAGCAGATATAGAGATATAGAATGTTCGTCGATTTATAAAAACTGGTGGTGGCCGTCACCACCACCTCGGGTAACAAACCGTAATGCACCATTGCTGAAGGAATAAATGTGGCGCAAATAGCCGCCGCGCCCATTTTACCCACCACCGGCAGGCGCTTGCCGATTTCACCACAGGCGAAGCCAAAAAACGCCAGGGTCGCTACCATCACCACGATATCGTTGGGTAATTTCCCGCTCAGGCAATCAATACCGATGAGAATGCCGGCCAATAAAAATAGCGGCAGTGGAATAATACCGATTTTCCAGCTATCAAGGATATGCCACCATTTTTCCTTGACAGAAATTTCTTTCACCGTTGCCGGTTCAGCTGTAGCAATATAACTGTCTTCTGTCGTGCTCATAATCAGCCCCCTTATACCCGCCATACTCCAAGCTGCAGATGCGTTGGTTTTCCTGCAGCTCGAATTATTTAGGGTAAGTAAAATAAGTGCTGGAATACTAAAAAACGGCTGACGTTATTTATGTGATTGAATTCAAATTTAAACCGCTATTTTAAAGGTCTTAAAGATTTTAATGGATTTTATTATTTCATGGTCATGGCAGCGGCGCAATTTATCTTAATAGAATTTTTATGGGTTATATGATTTCAATGGTTTTTATGGTTTTAATGGTTTTTATTCCTCAAAAAAAATAGCTTGTTAATGAAAGGTGGGAGATATGTAGACTGAGTTTTTAACACTCGGCCGACATTTAGCGGTAATATCCCCCAACGGTTGTGGTTGAGATCACACTTTAGATTTAGCGCCCTTACACCTGATTTTAATCATGATAAGATTACCGCGTTTGCCTAATGGCTATGATTTATTATGTGTATAAAAGTTTCTTTCCATATTAAGTTATTTATCAGCCTGATCCTTTTCTTTTCATTATTGCTATTGCTGATAGGCATATATTATTACTACGACTTGGATAAGCAGCTTTATGCTGAACTCGGCGCTCGCGCTCAGGTCCAATCGCGGGAAATCGCCATGATCCCCACACTGATTGATGCGGTTGAAATCAAGGATACCGACGCCATTGCCGCCCTGGTGGGAAAATTGGCAAAGCGCAGCGATGCCAGTTATATCGTTATCGGCGATGAGCACGGTATGCATTTATATCATTCGGGTTATCCCGGCAGCATTGGCAAGTCGATGATCGGTGGAGACAATACAGAGGTATTGCAAGGTAAAGACAGCATTTCCGTGCGGCGCGGCGGTTTAGGTATCTCCTTGCGCAGTAAGGCGCCCATATTCGATGGGCAACATCATATTATTGGCATTGTTTCTATCGGCTATTTGAAAACTCGTATCGATATGCTCAGCACCGGGAAATTAATTAATATTCTCGTGATGGCGTTAATGTTGCTGGTGGCATTATTTGTGTTTTCCTGGTGGTTTGCCAATACGATGAAGAAACAGATGTTTTCACTGGAGCCAAGAGAAATAGGCCTATTGGTCCGCCAGCAAAAAGCGCTGTTGGAATCCATTTTTGAAGGCGTGATTGCCATCGATAAAGAATACCGCGTTGCCGAGATCAATCAAGCGGCCAAATCGATACTCTCCCTGCATGCATCCTCAAGAGAACTGCGCGGCAAACGCCTGTCATCGGTGATTAAACCCATCCCTTTCCTGCAGGAAAAAACCATGCTGGCCAGCGATACCCATGACGAAATCTGCCTTTTCAATCAGGTTACGGTCATCGCCAGCCGCGTGCGGATTTTGCTGGAGGATAAGTTGCAGGGCTGGGTAATCAGTTTTCGCGATCAGCATGAAATAAACAGTCTCAATGTTCAATTAAGCCAGGTGAAGCGCTATGCGGATAATTTACGTATTTTGCGTCATGAGCAGTTGAACTGGACCGCCGCCCTGGCCGGGTTATTGCATATGAAACGCTATGATGAAGCAATACGGTATATTGAAGCGCAATCGGAAAGCGCCCAGGAAATACTTGATTTCGTCTCGGCGCGTTTTTGCTCGCCGGCATTGTGCGGCTTATTGCTGGGCAAGTATGCCGGGGCGCGTGAAAAAAACGTGAAGTTGTTATTTGATCCGGCCTGCGGCCTGGCGCAACTGCCATCCGGCCTGCGCGAAACCGAGCTGATGTCGATTATCGGCAACCTGCTGGATAACGCCGTTGAGGCAACCCTGTTGCGTAAGGGGGAGCGCTATCCCATAGAGGCCTATATTGTCGGTAGCGCCCGTGATGTGGTGATCGAAATAGCCGATCAGGGCATCGGTATCCCCCAGGGGATGCGGGAACGGATTTTCGACGTGGGCATCACCACCAAACCCAGCGGCGATCATGGGCTTGGCCTGCACCTGGTGGCAAATTATGTGAATCATTGCGGCGGAACCATTGAGGTGTCCGCCAATCAACCTTACGGTACGGTTTTTTCCATTTTTATTCCGATGGAAAGTCGTGCAATGTTACCCGACCTCATTAATCCGGATGAATCTGATGATACAGCCTGAAATTTTTGACGTGCTGGTGGTGGAAGATGAAAACCAACTGGCGCAAATGCACGCTGATTTTATCGACGGCCATGCACAGCTTCGTCTGGTGGGCGTTGCGCGCACCTTGAAGGACGCGCGGGAACAGCTCCGTCAAAAGCGGCCCCGGCTGATCCTGCTGGATAATTACCTGCCGGACGGTGAGGGGATCTCATTAATCGACAGCGAACTTATGCGCGGACTGGAATGTTCGGTGATTTTCATTACCGCCGCCAGCGATATGAATACCTGTAGCCAGGCTATCCGCTGCGGTGCGTTCGACTATATTCTTAAACCCATCTCCTGGAAGCGGCTGAGCCATTCGCTGGAACGGTTTATTCAGTTTGCCCGGACCCAGCGGGCCTTCAAAGTGGTAGACCAGCAAAACGTCGATATCCTTTATCAGCTGCAATCCAAAACATTCAGCCAGGATACCGGCAGCAAGGGCATAGAAGAAAATACCCTCAATCTGATCCGGCAAATTTTTATCGCCGGTCAAGACAGCCTGCATTCCGTTGACGATATCGTCAGCCAGACCGGGCTGAGTAAAACCACCGCCCGCCGCTATCTGGAATACTGCGTGGAAATTGATTTCCTCAGCGTTGAAATGCGCTACGGCAAAATCGGCCATCCGCGCCGGCTATACCGACGCCACACCCCTTCGTAGCCACCCTTTGCCGGCCCGTGATTAATTATTCCGGTTATTGCCGGAGCGTTACGATCCTGGCTGGATTTTTATGCACCCAAAACGCCAAAACAGCAACTACAGTTACCTTTAGGTTCGCCTAATGTCTTGTTAATGTATGGATATTAATTTAACTGCGCTTAGGTTCACAATTCATCATCACGGTTAAAATCTCCCCATTCAGCATAGTTTTCCAGCCTGACGTTCCCCCCGGTAAAATATAAAAACCACCGCGACGCATAAAATGTTAATGTTCCTGCGTGAAAAACAAATAAATGCATAACATTCAATGTATTATAAAAAATAAGCCATGACTGTCATGGATATCAAATCCGCCGATGAAGGAACTCCAGTCAATAAAACCACATAAAAATTCAGTTCATGAATAATACCAAATACCTAAATAATGATTGCCATCAATTAACTAACACAGCACGGCAAATAATAAATTAAGCGTGATCCGGATCACTTTCGAATTAAGCCGCCTGGTTAATATGGCCGCCATCGCAATGAAGTAGGCGGTACTTAATTATTTCCCCTTTCAAATATTGATTATTTGAGAGCGGGATACCCTACGCTCTTTTTGCCCCTGTTAATTCTGTGAGAGGCGGTACTAACCATGCAAAGTCATTATGTGGGTTCTGAAATAGGACGACTCCGTCGTGTTCTGCTGCACCGACCAAATTTAAGCCTGAAACATTTAACCCCATCCAACTGCCAGGAATTATTATTTGACGATGTCCTGTCTGTTGAGCGCGCGGGAAAAGAGCATGATATTTTTTCCGACATCCTGCGAAAGGAAGACGTGGAGGTATTATTATTAACCGATATGCTGGCTCAGACGCTGGCTATCGACGAAGCCAAAGAGTGGCTATTGACCACTCAGGTGTCGGATTTCCGCCTGGGACCGTCGTTTGCCCTGGAAATACAGCATTGGCTGCGTACCCTGCCCGACCGGGAACTGGCGCGGATTCTTACCGGCGGATTGAGCTACCAGGAGGTGCCCACCGGCTTTACCAATATGGTGGTAAATAGCCATAGCCCGACTGATTTTATTATCAAGCCATTACCGAATCATTTATTTACACGAGACACATCCTGCTGGATATATAACGGCGTCTCAATCAACCCTATGGCTAAAGAGGCCCGGAGACGGGAAAGTAATAATTTGCGCGCCATTTATCGCTGGCATCCTTTATTTGCCCGGCAATCCTTTTATAGATATTTCGATGACGAAAGGATTAATTATGATAATGCCACTCTTGAAGGCGGTGATGTATTGGTCATTGGTCGGGGAGCGGTATTAATCGGTTTATCCGAACGCACCACGCCACAGGGCGTCGAACTGCTGGCCCGTTCCTTATTTAAACATCATCAGGCCGACCGGGTTATGGCGCTGCAATTACCCAAACACCGCTCATGTATGCACCTGGATACGGTTATGACTCACCTGGATATGAATAAATTCTCGGTTTATCCCGAAGTCATCAAGGCCGAACAGGGCTATTGGAACCTTATCCCCGACGGCCGGGGCGGATTGAAGATGACCGAAGAGCCGCTATTTTTACGGGCCTTGGAACAGGTGCTGCAGGTGGACCCTATCGAGCTTATCACCACCGGCGGCGATGCGTTCGAAGCGGAGCGCGAGCAGTGGAACGATGCCAACAACGTATTGACGGTGCGGCCCGGCGTGGTCATCGGTTATGAACGCAACACCTATACCAACGAGAAATATGACAAAGCCGGCATTACCGTGCTGACCATTCCCGGCGACGAGCTGGGCCGCGGCCGGGGCGGAGCCCGCTGCATGAGCTGCCCGCTGCAGCGTGACGGACTTTGATCGCCTAAGGACAAAACAGATGAAGATGACTAAACCGACCCTGGTGGTGGCGCTGGGGGGCAATGCCTTGTTGAGACGCGGCGAGCCGCTGGAAGCACAAACTCAGCGACGCAACGTGGCCGCCGCCGCCGAAACCCTCGCCGCCCTGACCGGGGAGTGGCAGGTGATCCTGGTTCACGGCAACGGCCCCCAGGTGGGACTACTGGCGCTGCAAAACAGCGCCTTTACCGAGGTGACACCCTACCCCTTGGACATACTGGGCGCCGAGTCCCAGGGCATGATCGGCTACATGCTGCTGCAAGCGCTGAAAAACGCCCTGCCGGATATGCCCATCAGCGCCCTGCTGACCCAAGTGGAGGTAGACCCGCAAGATGCCGCCTTCCTCAATCCCAGCAAGTTCATCGGCCCGGTTTATACCGCTTCGCAGGCCGGCGCGCTGCAGGCCGCGCGCGGCTGGACCATGAAAGCGGACGGCAATGCCCTGCGCCGCGTGGTGCCCTCGCCCCGGCCGGTACAGATTATCGAGCGCGAGGCGATTCACGCCCTGACGGCCAAGGGGCATCTGGTGATATGCAACGGCGGCGGCGGCATTCCGGTGGTACGCAGCGCTGAAGGCATGCGGGGCATCGAAGCGGTGATTGATAAAGATCTGTCGGCGGCGCTGCTAGCGCGCCAGATCAACGCCGACGCGCTGCTGATCCTCACCGACGCCGACGCCGTTTACCGCGACTGGGGCACGCCACGCCAGACCGCGCTGCGCCACAGCACGCCCCTGGAGCTGTCGGCCATGCATTTTGCCGCGGGCTCCATGGGGCCGAAGATCCAGGCGGTTTGCGAGTTTGTCACCGCTACCGGCGGCACGGCCGGCATCGGCGCCATGGAACAGGGCGTCGCCATTATGCGCGGCGAAACCGGCACGCTGATTACCTTGCATTAATCCCCACCGGCGGCCGCTGCGCCGCCTGATATTTATTTAAGGAAGAAAAATATGTGCGTCAATTTATATCATCGGCATTTTCTCAAACTGCTGGACTACAGCCCGGAGGAGATCCGGTATCTGCTCGCCCTGGCGGCGAACCTTAAAAAAGCCAAATACGCCGGCGACGAACCACGGCATCTCCAGGGCAAAAACATTGCGCTGATTTTCGAAAAAACCTCCACCCGTACCCGCTGCGCCTTTGAAGTGGCGGCCTTCGATCAGGGCGCGCAGGTCACCTATCTCGGGCCCACCGGTTCGCAAATCGGCATCAAGGAATCGATGAAAGACACCGCACGGGTCCTGGGAAAGATGTATGACGCCATAGAATACCGCGGCTACGGACAGCAGATTGTGGAAGAGCTGGCGCGCTACGCCGGCGTACCGGTGTGGAACGGGCTGACGGATGAGTTCCATCCGACGCAAATCCTGGCGGACCTGATGACCATGCAGGAGCACGCCGGCGGCAAGGCGCTGAACCAGATCAAATTCGCCTATTTGGGCGATGCCCGCAACAACATGGGCAATTCCCTGATGGTGGGCGCGGCGAAGATGGGCATGGATATCCGCCTGGTATCGCCCAAAAGCTTCCAGCCGCGGGAAGCGCTGGTGGCGCAGTGCCGCGCCGTCGCCAAGGATACCGGTGCGGCCATCACGCTGACCGAACATATCGACGAGGGCGTGGCCGGGGTGGATTTTCTCTATACCGACGTTTGGGTTTCCATGGGCGAACCCAAAAACACCTGGGCCGAACGGGTGGCGTTGATGACGCCTTATCAGGTGAATATGGCGGTTGTCGCCGCTACCGGCAATCCGCAGGTGAAATTTATGCACTGCCTGCCGGCCTTCCATGACGAGCAGACGGTTATCGGCCGCGAAATTGAGCAGACCTACGGGCTCAAAGGGCTGGAAGTTTCCGATGAAGTGTTTGAATCCCGCCATTCCATTGTGTTCGATGAGGCGGAAAATCGCATGCACACCATCAAGGCGGTGATGGTGGCCACCTTGGGCGTCCCGGGAGGTTTATATGTCTGAACATACTTCTGATAACAAACACGGCCTGAGCGCATCTGAAAATATATCTGAGAAAAAGCTCGGCCTGAGCGCGCTGGTGGCGCTGGTTATCGGCTCCATGATCGGCGGCGGGGTATTCAGCCTGCCGCAGAATATGGCCTACTCCGCCTCCACCGGCGCCCTGCTTATCGGCTGGGGCGTTACGGCGGTGGGCATGATTTGCCTGGCGCTTATTTTTCAATTACTGAACCGCCGCCGGCCCGATCTGGAGGGCGGTATATACAGCTACGCCCGCGCCGGTTTCGGCGATTTCATCGGATTTCAGGCCGCGTGGGGATACTGGTTTTCCGCCTGGCTCGGCAATGTCTCCTATGCGGTATTGATGTTCAGCGCGCTAAGCTTCTTTTTCCCGGTGTTCGGGCTGGGCAATAACTGGCAATCCATCCTGGGCGCCTCGGCTATGTTGTGGCTGGTGCATACCCTGGTGCTGAAAGGCGTACAGGAAGCCGCGCTGATCAATACTATCCTGACGGTGGTGAAAGTCCTGGTGCTGATGGTCTTTATCTGCGCAGCGGTAGTGGCCTTCCGCCTCGATGTGTTCAGCAGCGATTTCTGGGGTCGGCTTATCCAGGTGGACAATCAGCACCCGGCGCTGTTCGAACAGGTGAAAAGCACCATGCTGGTGACCACCTGGGTATTTATCGGCATCGAAGGGGCCACCGTGGTGTCCACCCGCGCGGCGCGGCGTAACGATATCGGCAAGGCAACGGTATTGGGGCTATTGGGTTGCCTGGCCATTTATCTGCTGGTGAGCCTGCTGTCGATGGGGGTGCTGGAACAGGCCGCGCTGGGACAACTGAAAAATCCGTCCATGGCCGGCGTGCTGGAGCATATTGTCGGCGCCTGGGGGGCGAAGTTTGTCGCCGCGGGGGTCATTTTGTCGGTGGCTGGCGCCCTGCTGGCCTGGACGCTGTTTGCCGCTGAACTGCCCTACGTCGCCGCCAAAGACGGTATGTTCCCGCGGTTCTTCGGCAAAACCGGCGTCCATAACTCGCCGGAAACGGCATTGTGGGTCACCAACGCACTGATCCAGCTGTTTTTGCTGCTGACCCTGTTTTACAGCGCCGGCTATCAGGCCCTGTTTTCCATCGCCACCGCCGCCATCCTGCCGCCTTATGTATTCAGCGCCGCTTATGGACTGAAGCTGGCCTGGCGGGGAGAGCGCTACCAGGACGGGGAACCCCGCGGCGGCGATATCATCCTGGCCTTGATCGGTACGCTTTACGGCATCTGGCTGTGTTATGCCGCCGGTGGCCAAATGATGCTTTCCTCGCTGCTGTTCGTACCGGGCATCGCGGTGTATGCCTGGCATAAAAGCAGCCTTGGCGCGCCGCTGCTGTTTAAACCGTTTGAAATCGTCATTGCGGTGCTGCTGGTGCTGTTGGCGATCCTCACCCTGGTCATGATTGCCCAGGGGCAAATCCAGCTGGTTTCCTGACGCGCCGAACCGTGACGTAAATGTTAAGCCGGTAGGCAAATCGGTTCGCTGATTTGCTTACCCAGCAGATTGATTAAACAATGGATTTCTCATTCAACCTCCAGTGCAGGCTGGCTATCCATGATAAAAAAATCCACCGATTCAGCTGCGAAAGAACAGCGAAAACTTGACCTCTGCCATCAATTGATCAGCAGTAATAACTACGCGTCCCAAGATGAAATCCGCCGTGAGATGATCCGGGCCGGCTACACCCGTATCGGGCAATCCAGCGTATCGCGTTTACTGAAAAGCCTGGGGGTAACCAAGGTACGCAACGCCAAGGGCATCAAGGTGTATACCCTCGACCAGCGCCACCAGGCCAGGCCGGCCATCGAGAACCCTTTGTCTTCCATGGTGCTGGGCGTGGAGCATAACACCCATTTCGTGTTGATTTTGACCATTGCCGGTTATGCCCGCGCCATCGCCAAGGTGCTGGATTTGCAGAATCTGCCGGGGATCCTGGGCATCGTGGCCGCCAATTCATCGGTGTGGGTCAGCCCCCGGCGGGATTATTCGGTGCTGCATCTCTATAAGCATATTTCCCGCCTGCTGGGGCATGGGGATTTCCGCGAATAAATATGCCCGCCATACTTCAAGTTGCCGGTGCGTTGGTAATACTCGGCTCATCCATGAGCCTCGCCCCTTCGGGGCCGCTGCCAGCGGCGTTCAAATCTGCTTCCGGCAGATTTGTCGCTGCGACGCCGGCGGGTGAACCCTGCATTGTTATTTCGGCAACGTATCTTTATAGATATGGCCGTTCTTCATAATGACGACAAAGTTTTTGCCGGGGTCTTCGATAAGCTTGATATTATCCAGAGGATTGCCGTCCACCAGCAGCAGGTCCGCCAGCGAGCCTTGCTCTACCGTGCCGAGCCGGCCGGGATAGGGGTTGATATTTCCCGATAATGCCATGAGTTCGCCGTTGTCGCCGGTGGCCATCTTCAATACCCCCGCCGGGGTATACCAGCGTACCAATTTAGCCAGTATCGCCCCTTGGCGGCCGGCCACCCGCGGGTCGAACAGCGAATCGGTGCCGAAAGCCGTCTTGATATGGTATTTGATGGCCAGCATATAGGCGTTGTCAGTGCCGGCAAAGACCTGCTGGGCCTTTTGCCGGGACAGGGCGGTTGGCAGCGGTGAGGCGTCCTCGTCATCGAGCAGCGGCTGGGTGCTCAGCCAGATGCCTTTATCCGCCAGCATTTTGGCGGTGGCGTCGTCCATCAACTGACCGTGCTCGATGCATTTGGCGCCGGCTTCCACCGCCTGGCGAATGGCCGCCGGCGTATAGGCGTGTACCGTCACATAGGTGCCCCAGCCGTTGGCGGCTTCCACCGCCGCGCGGATTTCCGGCACGGAGAATTGTACCGATTCAAGGGGATTATACTGCGAGGCCACGCCCCCGCCGCCCATCAGCTTGATCTGGCTGGCGCCCTGCCGCAGTTGCTCCCTGGCCCGCAGGCGCACTTCGTCCGCGCTGTCGGCAATGGCGGCGATGCCTTCACGCTCTGAAAAACTCAGCGGGCCGCCCGGCTGGCGCGGCAATTCAAACGCGAACCGAAAGTCGCCATGGCCGGACGTTTGTGAAATAAAGGCTCCGGACGGGTAGATGCGCGGGCCGTCAATCATCCCTTCATCAATGGCGCGCTTGAGGCCGAATACCGGGCCGCCGAGATCGCGCACCGTGGTAAACCCGCGCATCAAGGTATCGCTCGCCTCCCGCGCCGCCCGCAGCTGCAGGTAGTCCGGACTGGCGGTCATCAGCATCATCTGCGGCGTCGCCGCCATGAACGCATGCCAGTGCGCATCGATAAGGCCCGGCATCAGCACGCGTCCGTCGCCGGCAATAATCCGGGCATTGTCGGCGCCGTCCGCGTCAATGGGGTCGGTGGAGATGCGCGTGATGACGCCATCCTTCACCAGCACGTATGAAGGGTCGGAAAGGTCGGCATTCTTACCGTCAAAGATGCGGACATTCTGAAATAAGGTCACCTCGTGATTGACCGGCGGCGGCGTGGCTTCCCCGGGCATGATGAAATCGCCTTCATCCGCCAAGGCGATATATGAAAAGAAACAGAGTATCCCCAGCAGGATTAACCAAGGGCCTTTTATTCTATTGCCGCAATATGCCGAAACGGCGGACAACCCGCTAGAGTGGCTATTTCTATTTAAGCTCATGGTTGATCCTTAAGGATATCTATATCGGGACGGTGGGCCGGCTGGGAAATAAATACGCTATTGTCTGAGGAATTATGTCACATTGTTTTATATGCGGCTTTAGCCATATTCCATATTTGCGATCTGGTACGCAATATATGAAAGAGCAAGATGCCGTCACGTCTCAACGTTAATAAACTTTTAAAAACAATGCGTAAGAATATATTATAATATAAGCAACGCTGCGCTTTTATTCTCAAACCAATACCATAATAGTTTAGTCATTTTTAATAATTTAATTTCAATATATAGTAATATGGCTTGGCTATTCGGCCTGGATTCGATAATCAAGGACCATGCTATTGCGACCCATTTATTTATATTAGCGTATGTCTATGTTTTGGAAATAACGATGCCAGTCATAGCAGGGTTTAAAGCGGCGCTAAAACCGGCGTCGGCGGTGGGGTCATTGGGATTGTCATTAAAGTGCGCTGCAGTGATGGCTTATCACTACAGCATTTGAGATAGGACAAACTCATCGGAGCGCCTTTACCCGCGAGCCCCGCGCGGGCACCGGACGGTCCGGGCAGGTAACGCGCCCGAACCGCCGGTGGCGACGCCGGTTTACAGCAGCTCGGTCTGGGCTTCCACCACCGCCAGCGCCACCATATTCACGATGCGCCGCACCGAAGCCACCGGCGTAAGGATATGCACCGGTTTTGCCACGCCCATCAGGACCGGCCCCACCGTCACGCCTTCCGAGGAGGAGACGCGCAGCAGATTGTAGCTGATGCGCGCGGCTTCCATATTCGGCATGATGAGGAGATTCGCCGAGCCTTTCAGCGGACTGTCGGGCATCAGCTCATGGCGAATGCTTTCCACCAGCGCCGCGTCGCCGTGCATTTCCCCGTCTATTTCCAGCTCCGGCGCTCTTTCCCGCACCAGCTCAAGGGTTTTACGCATCTTGCATGCCGCGGGGGCATTGGAGCTGCCGAAGCTGGAATGGGATAACAGCGCGACCTTGGGTTCAATACCGAAACGCCTCACCGTTTCCGCCGCCATCAGGGTGATTTCCGCCAGTTGCTCCGGCGTCGGATCGTCATTCACATAGGTATCGGTGAGGAAGGTATTGCCGCTGGGCAGCAGCAAGGCGTTCATCGCCGCGGCGACGTGGACGCCCTCGCGGAAGCCGAACACCGATTCCACCACGTTGTAATGTTCATGATAGCTGCCGACGGTACCGCAAATCATGGCATCCGCTTCGCCGCGTTTCACCATGATGGCGGCGATAAGGGACGGGTTGCCGATTAACGCGCGCTGCGCCTGTTCAGGAGAAACGCCCCGCCGTTTCATGATCTGGTAATATTCGCCCCAGTACTCTTTGAAGCGAGGATCGGACTCGTTATTGACCACGGTGAAATCTTTACCGGCGGTAATATGCAGCCCCAGTTTTTTCAGCCGCATCTCGATAACGCTCGGACGGCCGATAAGAATAGGTGTGGCCAGTCCCAGGGTGACCAGTTCCTGCGTGGCATGCAGGACGCGTTCGTCTTCGCCCTCGGCCATCACGACCCGTTTCGGCTGTTTGCGCGCCTGGGAGAAGATAGGCCGCATAAACAGGTTGGTTTTGTAGACAAACTCCGTGAGTTTCTCCACATAGGCATCGAAATCTTCAATGGGCCGGGTGGCTACGCCGGAATCCATCGCCGCCCTCGCTACCGCCGGGGCGATTTTTATAATCAGCCGGGGATCGAAGGGCGTAGGAATAAGGTATTCCGGGCCGAAGGTCAAATCCTGATCGGCATAGGCCGAGGCCACCACGTCGCTTTGTTCGGCCATCGCCAGGTCGGCAATGGCGTGCACGCAGGCGAGCTTCATCTCTTCGTTAATGGTGGTGGCGCCCACATCCAGCGCGCCGCGGAAGATAAACGGGAAGCACAGGACGTTATTGACCTGGTTGGGATAGTCGGAGCGGCCGGTACAGATAATGGCATCAGGCCGCACCGCTTTGGCCAGCGGCGGCAATATTTCCGGTTCCGGATTGGCCAGAGCCAGGATCAGGGGTTTGGTGCCCATGGTTTTCACCATGTCCTGGGTCAACACGCCGGGACCGGAACAGCCGAGGAAAATATCGGCGCCGTGAATGGCGTCCGCCAGGGTGCGCATGCCGTTGTCTTCGATGGCATAGGCGGCTTTGGTTTCCGCCATGTCCGTTTCCCGGCCCTTATAGATCACGCCGCGGGAATCGCAGACGATGATATTGTGCAGCTTCAGGCCCAGCGCCACCAGCAGGTTGAGACAGGCAATGGAGGCGGCGCCGGCGCCGGAAACCACCAGGCGCACGTCGCTGATGGATTTTTCCACCACCCGTAAACCGTTCATCACCGCGGCGGTACAGATAATGGCCGTACCGTGCTGATCGTCGTGGAATACCGGGATTTTCATGCGTTCACGAAGTTTCTTCTCAATGTAAAAACATTCGGGCGCTTTGATATCTTCAAGGTTGATACCGCCGAAGGTGGGCTCCAGCGCGGCAATGATATCGATGAGTTTATCGGGTTCTGATTCATCCACCTCGATATCGAACACATCAATGCCGGAAAATTTTTTAAACAAGACGCCTTTGCCTTCCATCACCGGTTTGCCGGCCAGCGCGCCGATGTTGCCCAGTCCCAGCACCGCGGTGCCGTTGGAAATCACCGCTACTAGGTTGCCCCGGGCGGTGTATTTATAGGAGGCAAGGGGATCGGCGGCGATTTCAAGGCAAGGGGCGGCAACGCCCGGTGAATAGGCCAGCGCCAGATCGCGTTGGGTAGCCAACGGTTTAGTCGGGGTAATCCGTATTTTCCCTGGTTGTGGGAATTGATGAAAATCTAAAGCACTCTGTTTGAGTTGTTCATCCATTGTAGGATTCCTTGTGGCTTATCAGAACTTGTACAGGAATGTAACGATGTTGCGCCCGAACAGTATAAACTGTGCGTAAAGTCAAACTTTGAAGCAAGGCATAGTCTGAATAAGAATGTGTCCGGCTATAAGAAATTACCCGTTTCCAATAGCGGATCGTCACCGGAAGCCTTTCTTGCATGCGCGGATTTGATACTATTTTGTTAACCCTCGAGGAACGTTACCGGAGCGCGTCTTGACCTGTTTAACCGTTTTGGCCGCCGGCAGTCTGCGCACGGCGCTAACGCCTTTACTGGCGGAATATACCCGTTTAACCGGGCAGCGGGTACAGGCGGAATACGGCCCCGCCGGCCTGCTGCGCCAGCGCATCGAGGCGGGAGCGCCCTGCGATCTCTTCGCTTCCGCCAATACCGCCCATCCGCAGCGGCTGCTGGCGGCGGGCCGGATATTGCGGGTGCAGCCCTTTATCGCCAATCGGCTGTGTCTGACGGTGCGCAATACGCCGGCGACACTGGGGGCGGACTGGCTGGCGCTGCTGGGCAATCCCATTCTGATTATCGGCATGTCCACCCCCGGCTGCGATCCGTCGGGAGATTATGCCTGGCAACTGTTCGATAATATCGCCCCGCTGCTGCCGCCCTGCGCCGGGGTGCTTAAAGCGCGGGCCAGGCAACTGGTGGGCGGCGCCGATTCTCCCCCGCTGCCGGCCGGCGCCATTGCCGCCGGCTGGCTGATTCATCAAGGCAAAGCGGATATCTTTATCGGTTACGCCCACTACGCCCGGCTGCTTGGGCAAGATCCGTTGCTGCGGGTGGTGGAGATCCCGGCGCAATTCAACGTGCGGGCGCTTTACTCCCTGGGGGTGGGTACCGCCGCCGCCGAACCGCTGGCGGCATATATCCTTTCTCCGGCGGGACAAAAGCAGCTGCTGGCGGCGGGTTTTATGCCTGTTATCCCAGAGTTGAATCCCGAGGTTAACGCCGCTACCGCTTGGGCACATCAAACAACGGCGCCAGAAGGGAATAATCCCGGCCCTGGTGGGTGACGTTGATCTGTTTTACCGTCACGCCGTAGGCTTGCTGCAGATTCTCCTCGCCGAGCACCTCGCCGGTGGCGCCGAACAGCCATTGCCTTTGCGGCAGCAGCAGCAGGGTGTTATCCGCCGCCAGGGCGGCATGGGACGGGTCATGGGTGGTGAACAGAACGCTTATTCCCTGCTCCCTGGCGAGGCGGCGAATCAGTTGCAGCACCGCCTGCTGATTGAAAAGATCCAGGGCCGAAGCGGGTTCATCCAGCACCAGCAGGCGGCCTTGGGTCGCCAGCGCCCGGGCCATCAGCACCAGTTGCCGCTGGCCGCCGGAAAGGGAGTGAAACGGCCGATCGGCCAGGGGAGCGATATGGAGGGCTTCCAGCGCCTCACGGACGATGCTATCGTCCCGCCGGTCCGGCATTCTCAACAACCCCACCTGGGCCGCCCGCCCCATCAGCACGATATCAAATACCCGGTAGGCGAAGGCCGAGGTGAACTCCTGCGGCACAAAGCCGATGCCGCCGGTGCAATGCACCGTTCCGCTCAGGGCCGGCAGCGTGCCGATAAGGGTCTGTAGCAAAGAAGTTTTCCCCCGGCCGTTCGCCCCCAGCACCGCGCAAACCTCACCGGCGGCGCAGGCGAAATCAAGCGGATCACACAGCGCCTCGCCGTGGCCGTACAGCAGTTGCCGGGTAGCAAGGGTAATCTCCGTCATTGATGCCTCCGGCGATTATCCCGTACCAGCAGGCAGGCAAACAGCGGCGCGCCGATAAGGGCGGTGATGATGCCCAGGGGGATTTCAGCCTGGCTCAGGGTTCGCGCCGCATCGTCCACCAGGATCATAAAGCCGGCCCCCAGCCAGAAAGCGGTAGGCAACAAACGGCGATGATCCGCCCCCGCCAGCAGGCGGGCCAGATGGGGAATAACCAGGCCGATCCAGCCGATGCTGCCGCTCACCGATACCTGCGCCGCCACCAGCACCGCGCACAGCAATAGCACCCCGCGGCGGAGATTGGCAACAGACATGCCCAAAGAAGCGGCGTCCCTGTCCCCCAGGGACAGAATATTCACCCGCCAGCGCAGGCGATGCAGCAGTAAACCCGCCGGCAGCACCGGTACCGCCAGCATCAGCACCTTATGCCAATCGGCGGTGGCGAAGCTCCCCAGCAGCCAGAACACGATGCTGGGCAGTTTTTCTTCCGTGTCGGCCAGGTATTGCAGCAGACTGACCAATGCCGAAAAAAAACCGCTCAGGATAATCCCCGCCAGAATCAGCATCAGCAGATTATCCCGCCCCAGGGTGGCGGCAATCACATATACCGATCCCAGCGCCAATAAACCGAATACAAACGCCGACCCCAGCAACGCCAGCGGCGTCAGTCCGAACAGGATGGCCAGCGTCCCGCCGAACGCGGCGCCGGCGCTGACGCCGATAATATGCGGATCCACCAGCGGATTATGGAAAATGCCCTGCAGGGCGGCCCCGCAGAGCGCCAGCGCCCCGCCCGCCAGGCAGGCGGTCAGGATACGCGGCATGCGCACCATCCAGATGATCTGGCCGGCCACCTGATGGTGATGAAACGGCGACGCCAGTTCACTTAGAACCTGCAGCGGAGAAAGCGCGTATTGCCCCATGCCCAGCGAGAGAAAGGCGATGACGAGCGTGAGGGCCGCCAGTACCGGTTGTACCCCCGCGCCATGGCCGTTAGCGGGCGGCATCGTCCACCTGGCGCGGCGACCAGCGGATGCGGTAAAAGCGCTGATAATAGTCGTCGGCCCGGCGGTTCATATCCACATCGGCGAACCGTTGCGGATAGAGCTGCTTGGCCATCCACAGCTCACCGATGGCCAACGCTTCCGGCATGGGATAGCCCCAGGCCTTGGCATATTCCGGCATCAGGAATACCCGGTGCTGTTTCACGGCGTCTACAGACTGCCAGGCCGGATCGCGGTTGATTTGCCGTACCACTTCCGGATAGCGATCCTGCACAAAAATCACCTGGGGGTTCCAGGCCAATACCTGTTCCATGGAAACCTGTTTGAAACCCTTTACCGTAGCCGCCGCCACGTTCAGCGCGCCGGCATGCTGCATCATCAGACCGGTGTATTTTCCCGAGCCATAGGTGGTGAGATCCGGATTCGCCATATACACCCGCACCCGCTTATCGGCGGGCACATCCTTGAGCCGGCCGGCTACTTCCTCGCGGGCGCGGAAGGCATAATCAATCATCGCCTCCCCCTGCGGCTGCCGGTTAACCACCGCAGCCACCAGACGGATGCCCTCTTTCAGGCCCTCGTTATAGGCCTGCTCTTCGTCCGCCATGGCGGGATTCAGCTTGTCCTGTTCGCCGGGACGATCCTTGCGCAGCGAGACGGCCACCACCGGGATGCCGGCGGATTCAATCTGCTTGATCATTTCCGGCGGCGCATAGTTGGCGACGAAGACCACCTGCGGATGTTCCGCCAGCAGACTTTCGATATTCACCTGCGTCAAATCCCCCGGCATAGGCAAAGAGGCCAGCCTTGGAGCAAAACGCACGAAGTCCGGGCCCAGCTGTTTTTTCCAGCTGGACAATATTCCCACCACATCATCGGCGGCGTGCAACTGCACCAGCAGATTCAGGGTTTGATGCTGTAGCACCACCACTCGCGTCACCCGATCGGGCAGGGTCACCTGGCGTCCGAGCTGATCGGTAAGGACACGATCCGCCACGGCGCTGAAACTGGCGGCAAGAAACGAAAAACACAACAGGATGTGCAGACAGAATGGTCGGGCGAAACGGGGCGTGTTCATAAGATGGGGGTGGCTGTTTAAACGATATATGCCTGAATATATAACGATAAGGCGGGGGGTACAACAGCCATCCCCCCCGCCCCTGATTTACATCAATTCGGATTACGCTTGATTGCGGGCGGTATTATCGCCGCCAAGCCAGGAGCGCCCTGGGAAAAGCTGATATCACGACCATTTTTTCAGCAGGATGCTGGCGTTGACGCCGCCAAAACCGAAGCCATTGGATAAGGCGTAGGTCATTTCATAAGGCTCCGCCTCTTTGCGCACCAGATGCAAACCTTCGGTGGCCGGGTCCGGATTCTCCAGGTTAAGGGTGGCCGGAACGATTTGATCGCGCAAGGCCAGAACGGTAAAAATGGCCTCAAGGCCGCCGGCGGCGCCGAGCAAATGGCCGGTTGCCGATTTGGTGGCGGTGACGGCCAGTGCCGACCCCAAACCGAATAGATGTTTTATGGCGTTGATTTCGCCCAAATCCCCCACCGGAGTCGAGGTGGCATGGGCATTTAAATGCCTCACCTGCTGGGGCGAGACGCCGGCCTGCTTGAGGGCGATTTTCATTGCCCGGTAAGCGCCGTCGCCGTCTTCCGCGCCGGAGGTCATATGATAGGCGTCCGCGGTGGTGCCATAACCCACTATTTCCGCCAGAGGCGTGGCGCCACGGGCCAGGGCATGGTCAAGGGCTTCCACCACCAGCAGACCCGCCCCTTCGCCCATGACAAAACCGTCGCGATCCCGGTCAAAAGGACGGGAAGCGGCGGCCGGAGCGTCGTTAAAGTGAGTGGAAACCGCCCTGGCGGCGGCGAATCCACCCAGGCTTACGGTATCGATGGCCGCTTCGGCGCCGCCGCACAGGGCGATATCCGCCTCATCATTGGCAATCAGGCGAACCGCGTCGCCGATAGCCTGCACACCGGCCGCGCAGGCGGTGACCGGCGCGCCGATAGGTCCGCGGAAATGGTGCTTGATGGAAACATGTCCGGCGGCCAGATTGGCCAGAAACGACGGAACGGTAAAGGGAGAGAGCCGCCCTGGCCCGCGGTTATCCGAGGTTCGCACCGCATTGGCGATGGCGGGGAATCCGCCGATACCGGTGGCGATAATGGTGGCGGTACGCTCCTGACGTTCATCGGTATCGGCCGTCCAGCCGGCCTGACGGAGAGCTTCATCCGCCGCCGCCATGGCGAAGAGGATAAACCGGTCCATTTTTTTCTGATCTTTCGGCGGAACGTACCGATCCGGATACAAACCCGCTTCGGGATCCTGTTCCGACGTCGGCACCTGGCCGCCTATTTTCACCGGCAGCAGCGCGACCATTTCTTCCGGCAAAGGCCCGATCCCCGATTGCCCGGCCAGCAACCTCGACCAGATGGTTTCTACGCCACAGCCTAACGGCGATACGGCACCCATGCCGGTGATCACTACTCGACGCTTATTCATTGCCTGTCCTGTTATAGGGTTGTTGATGTTGGTAAGGAGCGGAAATTTCCCGATGCGCGTCACGCTGCGGCTTGTTGCCCGTTCCGGCGCAACGCGCGGTGGTGATAATATTGACATTATGATAGGTGAGCCGCTCGCCGCTCTGCCTGTCAATCACTTGCGGCGTGACCGCTTTGCCGCTGTGGCGGTGCACCGGCACGATAGTGATCCGATCGTCGTCTAACAAGCGGTTACCCCAGTCCAGCAGTGAAATCAGCACCGGAAACAGCGCCAATCCGCGTTCGGTCAGAAGATATTCATGGCGGACTGGCCGCGTCTGGTAGGGTTGCTTAAACATAATATCGTTTCGCACCAGCGTATTGAGCCGCCGGGTCAGCATGGTGGGGGATATCCCCAGGCTATGCTGGAATTCATCGAATCTGGTCAAACCGCGAAAGGCATCCCGCACGATCAACATGCTCCACCACTCGCCTATCCGTTCCAGGGATTGTGCTATGGGACAAGCCATATGGTCAAAATGGGTTCTTTGCATACTTTCCTGATGGTTATCAGCGGGTTTAACACGCAATCCTCAGTAACTATAATCATTGTAGTCACTTGAGGAATGCTATCCTAGCGTACATGTGTACGCTGAACAAGTCCGATCAGTAGCGCTTTTTGTAATGGCGTACGTTTTTTGTTGATTTTCGGCGCGACATAACTCTTTCTCTCCGCGACGCCGATTATAATCGTCGATAAATAAACCGACGCGTTTTATCCATCGCCTTGGATCGCTACTTAATTAACAGATTTTATTACTGATGACTTTCGGCGCCGCCTCTCAATATACCCTGGCAACGTAAAGTATGACGGGTATATAGTCTTCAAATCAGGTCTATGTATTGTTCGGCTTAGCGGTCCATTATGGAGCCTGTTATGAAGTATTTAATTAATCATTCAGTTTTATTTGACACCGCGGGATATCAATTAGGCTTATTAAATAATAATGCATCTGTAATTAAATTATCCAATACCGCCGGCCGGGTATTGGAAGCGTTAATAGCCGCCCACGGCGAAGGGAATACGGTAACCCGTGAATGGTTATTTGACAGCGTCTGGGTAAAATACGGAATGCAGCCCTCAAACGGCAATTTGAATCAGCAAATCAGCCTGCTGAGAAAAGCGCTCATATCCCTGCATTTGGATGCGACGGCCATAGTGACCTTACCCAAACGCGGGCTGAAGCTTAACGATCGCTTGCTGATAACCCAGCAGGAAGACCCACCTCAGCCGCCCGCCGCGTCTTTGCTCCAACCTCAGGATAGAGAAGACGGGCAGCCGGACGACGCTTTCACCGCCGAAAAATCCTCGTCAACTAAAGAAATCTTTATCAACGGCGTCTTGGGTATCGCCTTTGCCGCCACCCTGTTGATGGCCTATGTCTATTTCAACCGGCAGGATAGGCAGCCGCTGTTTTTACTGGATAAGGTGGATTCTTGCGATATCTATACCCTCCGGCCGGTGCCGGCCCGGGATAAAGAGTCCATGCTCGAACAGTTGCGGCAGGTGATGAGGGGCAATATCGAGAAATGCACAGCGCATCATTTCATCCTGTTTTCCCATAACATTGTGACTAATACCACAATAAGAAGCGGCATTAATCAGCGTAATTTCATGGCTAAATGTGAGCGGGATGCCCAGGGAAATATAGCAAGCTGCCTTAATTTTTACTTTTATAATTGGGACGCACAATGAAAAGAATTCTGGCGGCCTGTTGTCTGGTCACAATTTTTTCCGGCCTGTTTTATCTGTATCATTATCGTCATCCTTTCGCGGGGTTTCAATGTTCAGGCATGATGGTGTTCAGGGCCAATACCCCGCAAGGCCGCTTTAGCTACACGGCCGAAGCTAAAATGTTTTTTACCAATCGCCGCGAAGGGTTTTACGTCCTGAACGGCACTTTTGCTCATAACGGGCAAACCTTTAATTTACATCGCACAAAATTTTTCTCTTATCGGCGAAAAAATAATCAGGATTTGTATGAAATCATCATCACAAGAGAAATAATATCCAATATGGACAATACGCCTAAATCGGCGACAGATCCGGTGCTGATACCGGTGGGGGAATCGGTTTTGCCCCGCTTTCGGCGTTTGGATAAACGTTCAATACTCGTCAGTTTGATATATTCACCCTTCTTTATATGTGCCAAGGAGTGACCTGCGCTATTAAATCCCGCTGAATCTTTGACTAAGTGTGACAATGCATAAATACTCTTAATGAACATGTCAAATTATGTCATTAGCGGCAGCCCTTCTGCCTGACCCGAGATGCTGTGGATACCCCATGAGAAAAACAAGACCCTTCGGCTCCCCCCGGCAAAGAGTCCGTAACAGCGCAGTCTACGGTCACCAGCGATTTACCCTGTTGTTCCAGCTCGGCGCTTCCGCCGTGTTGCTTATCCTGGCGCTTATCGTATTGAACAGCTTGCATTTATGGCGCACCTATCATCAGGCGCTGGCGCGTTCCCAGACCAATACCGCCAATCTCACCCAGGCGCTGACCCAGCATGCCAGCGATACCTTTGTCCAGGCCGAGGCAACCCTGGAAGAACTGGCTGAAATGATCCATCAACAGGGCATGGACCCGGACAAATGGCCCGTTCTGCATCGGCTTTTCAAGGAAAAAACCCAAGGTTTGCAGCAAATAGACGCCATTTCCCTCTATGACGCCCGGGGCCGTATGCTGGTGACGGCGGCGGATAACTTACCGTCGGTGAATGATTTTTCCGACCGGGATTATTTTAGATATCACCGCGATCATCCGGATTTGACCATACATATCGGCCAGGTAATCCGCAGCCGCATGACCCAAGAGCTGATATTACCCCTCTCCCGCCGCCTTGATAATTCCGATGGCAGCTTCGCCGGCGTGCTGCTTGAAAGCGTGATGATCAGCCATTTCCGGAATTTCTATACCAAATTCGTTATCAGCGACGACTCCACGTTAATGATGCTGCTCAATAACGGCACCGTGCTATACCGCCATCCTTACAATGAAAAAGCCATCGGCACCACCATCGCCGATTCACCGCTGTATAAAGATAATATCCGTCAAAATCAATCCGGCACCGTCAACAGCGCCCTGGCGAACGACCCTCAGTCCATGGTTTACAGCTATGAGCATCTCAAACAGTTCCCGGTCATTATCACCAGCGGGGTATCCATGGATCAGGCGTTGGCCGACTGGCGGCATGATGCCATCAGCCATGCCGTCATGACGCTGATTTTTGTCCTGATGATTTCCCTTGTCTGCCTGCTGCTAATGCGGCAGGTACGGGCCAGAATGCGGATTGAACTGGAGTTGATCCATGCGCAGCAGGAGCTGCGTAAATTAAACCGGTCCCTGGAAAAGCTGGCGCGCTCCGACGGGCTGACCGGCCTGTATAACCGGCGCCACTTCGATTTGGTATTCAAAAATGAATTCAACCGTGCTATAGAACTTCGCCGGCCGCTGGGGCTGATTTTGCTGGATATCGATTTTTTCAAGCAATATAACGATATTTACGGCCATGTGGCCGGGGACGAGTGCCTGCGGCTCATTGGCAATACCCTGCGCGCGCTGCCCCTGCGCCAGCGCGATCTGGCGGCCCGCTACGGCGGCGAGGAATTTATCGTCCTGCTGCCGGAAACCGACAAAACCGGCGCCCTGGCGGTGGCCGGACGGATTCAGGACAAGATAGGGCAACTTGAAATCCAGCATCGGGGCAGCCCGGTGGGCAGTATCAGCGCAAGCATCGGCATTTATGTCGGATTGCCCTTCAGCGAGGTAGATACGCCGTCCAAACTGGTGGTCAGGGTGGATGCGGCGCTGTATGAGGCCAAGCGGCTGGGCAGAAACCGGATTTGCGAAGCCTGACGGGCCGGGCGGCGCGGCATCCCGCCCGGCGCCGGCGATATTGTCTGTTATATCCCGCTAAACCAGTTATACCCCTGATCCTCCCAGTAGCCGCCGGGATTGGTATTGCTGACGGAAATCGCCACGATATGCTTGGCATTTTTGAAACCCAGTTTGGTGGGCACGCGTAATCGCAGCGGATAGCCAAACTCATCCGGCAGCTCCTTGCCGACAAAATCCAGCGCCAGCGTGGTTTGGGGATGTAGCGCGGTGGCCATGTCGATGCTGGAGTAATAACGATCGGCACAGCGGAAGCCGACAAAACCGGCCCGCATATCCGCCCCCACATGCTGTAAAAAGGTGCGCAGCGGCACACCGCTCCATTGACCGATAGCGCTCCAGCCTTCAATGCAAATCAGGCGGGTAATCTGGCTTTGCTGCGGCAATGCCCGCAATTTTTGCATGGTCCAGGGACGCTTATCCGTCACCAGGCCGGAGACGTCCAATTGCCAGGTGGCGATATCCACCTCCGGCACGTTATCTTCGGGATAAAAAGCATTAAAGCGAAAAGGCGTGGTTATCTGGTCGGGGCGATAGGTTTGCGCCGGCCGCCGGTCGCTGAACAGCCAGGCCTGCACCCGGTCATTCCAGCGCGACATGGCCCATAGCACCTTATCCACATCATCGCCGTCCTGCATATTGCAGCCGGTAAGCATCGTCAGCGCCCCCAGGGTCAGGCCGGAGCGCAGAAGCAAACGGCGCTGCAATCGGTACAGCTCTTTCTTTTGGGCCGGCTCCAATACCAGCCCGCTCTTTTTAGGGTTGTTCATTGCGTGTTTTCCGTGGTTTACGGCGCAGGTAACCGGTAATCATCGGCAAAAAAGTGCTGGGCACCATCAGCACCATGGCCAGATGGACCACCACAAAAACGCCGATGGCGCTCATGGCGAAAAAATGGACATAGCGCGCCCGGTCGAAGCCGCCGAACACCGCCACCAGCCAACTCAGCTGCACCGGTTTCCAAATGGACAGTCCCGACAGCACCAGCACCAGGCCGCACAGCAGGACAAAAAGATAAAATGCTTTTTGCACGGCATTATATTCGCCGGGCCGGTGGATAAGCCGGAACATGAGGGCCGCCCGCAGATCCCGCCACAGAGAGGCAGGCGTCACCGGCAGGAAATCCCGGCGGAAATGGCCGCTGGCCAAGCCCCATGACAGGTAGAGCAGTCCGTTGGCCGCCAGGGCCCACATCACCGCCAGATGCCAGGCAATGGAGCCGCCGAGCCAGCCTCCCAGGGTCAGCGCGGCGGGAAAGGTAAAGGGAAATATCGGCGAGGCGTTATAAATACCCCATCCGCTCATAAACATGCCGCACATAATCAGCACGTTCAGCCAATGGGTAATACGCACCGGCAACCGGTGCATAGGGATTTTCACCGCTGTGGGAACACTTTTCACAGGCACTCTCCTTAAGCCCGGCACAACCGGCCGGAGACCGGCGCAAAGCACCGCCGCCCGGCCGTTTCACTGTTACATCGGCGGTATGGTGCCGTTGACGCCGGCAACGATACGAGCCGCCACCACTGGCGTGGCGCTGCCCGGCGCCGGCCACAAAATAACGTGCGCGCCCTGGACCAGCTGCGAACGATTACCAGGTGACAACGTCACAACTGGCACGTCATCCGGCACAATAACCTTTTTCTCGCCGTTCTGGTATTTTACCGTCATGGTGTGGCCGTTGGCATTCACCAGGGTGCCGACGGTGCCGTTGGTCATGGTGCCGGTTTTACCGTCGGCCCCCTGCCATGGCCGGAAGCCTTCACCGGATCCCCGCAGCGACGGGTCGAACACATGCACTTCCAGCGCTTTCAGCGTACCGTCCGGCTGCGGCGCCGCGGCGGTGCCGATAAAGCTGTTGGGTTTGATATCGCTTATCTTACCTTGCGATACCGCCGATACGGTGGTTTTGTCATTCAGGGTGGCTGTGTGCTCCTGACCCCGGCGATCGGTTATCTGCAGTTGATCGCCGCTGATTTGCGTGATGGTGCCGCGAATCGCCATCATGGGCTTGGCCGGCGCATCCGCCGCCTGTACCGCTACGCTGCCTAAGGTCAATGCTCCCGCCAGTAGTCCTGTCAATAATCTGAGTTTGGCCATGTGATTCTCCTTTGAATATTCGGTCCGGCCGATGCCGCGCCGGTCATCTGTGCATCCGGTACTTCTCGCCCCGGAGGCCTGTTTCCCTGTCAGCTTGGCAAACCAACCCGGTCCGCCGGATGACCGTTCGATGACAATATTGTCATCAACCGGCGTCAAACAAACTGTTAAACTGGGAATGTGGCCGGGAGGACATATCTGGATGCGTATACTGATAGTAGAAGATGATCTCAGTACTGGTGAATATTTGCGAAAAGGCCTCGGGGAAGCCGGCTATAGCGTCGATCTGGCCCGCACCGGTCCGGACGGCCTGTTTCTGGCCCTGGAGAACATTTACGATGTCATCATACTGGATGTGATGCTGCCGGGATTGGACGGCTGGCAGCTTATGGACATAATCCGTAAAAAAAGCGATGTTCCGGTGCTGTTTCTTACCGCCCGGGATCAGGTGCAGGATCGGATTCACGGCCTGGAGCTCGGGGCGGACGATTATCTGATCAAGCCCTTTTCGTTCACCGAATTGGTGCTGCGCATCCGCACCCTGCTGCGCCGCGGCGTCATTCGCGAGGAGAACGATTTCCATCTGGCGGACTTGCATATCGATATGCTGCGGCGCAAAGTCACCCGTCTGGATACCGCGATTATCCTGACCAACAAAGAGTTCGCCCTGTTGTCGCTGCTGGTGCGGCGCCAGGGAGAGGTACTGTCGCGGACCCTTATCGCCTCCCAGGTCTGGGACATGAATTTTGACAGCGATACCAATGTGGTGGATGTGGCGGTCAAGCGCCTGCGCGCCAAAATGGATCGCCCTTTCGAGGTTAAACTTATCCATACCGTGCGCGGTATCGGTTATGTCTGCGAAGTACGTTGATGATGATGCCGCGTTTCCCTTCTCTCTCCCTTACCGCCCGTTCGGCCCTGCTGTTCGCCGTGCTGGCCGCCCTGGTGATAAGCAGCGTGGGATTGTATCTGTACGGCGATATGGCCCGTTCCATGCGCCATCAGGCCGCCGCGCAAACCGCCAACCGGGTGGCCTATTTCCGCAGCCTGCTGGGCAATGCATTTCCCATTTCGCTACTCAGCGATAACCCGCATTTATTTGAGAATATGCTCGGCAACGAACGGGATATTCTGATATTCCAGCGTCCGGGCCAGACGCCGCTTATCAATGTCAATCCGGGGCATTACCGGTTGCCGACGGTGGCGCCGGTGGCGGACGGCGTTCCGGTGTCCCTCGGTGCGGTGCATGCCGCCAGCACGCCGGAAGGCGTTCCCATCCGCTTTGTGACGGCCTGGGTCAGTCTGGCCGGCCATGATCCCATCCAAATCACCGCCGGTCATATTATGCTAAACGAGACGCGCATGCTGGCGCAGTACCGCGATCGCATCATCGCGGCGGTGATAGGGGCGTTTTTACTCATAGCCCTGCTGGGCTACGGCGTGATGCGCCACGGACTGAAGCCGCTGCGGCGCATGGCGGCCCAGGCTGAAGGCATCCATCCCGCCACCCTCACTACCCGCCTGTCCGAACAGGGCGCGCCGGCGGAGCTGCACCAGGTGATCCGGTCGTTTAACGCCATGCTGGACCGGCTGGCGGACGGCTACCAGCGGCTGAGCCGCTTCTCCGCTGATTTGGCCCATGAAATCCGCACGCCGGTGAACGCCCTGATGGGCCATTGCCAGGTAGCCTTGTACCAGCGCCGTTCGGCGCAGGAATACGAAAGCGTGCTGGTCCGAAACAGCGAAGAGCTGGAGCGCATTTCGCGCATGGTGGAAAATATCCTGTTCCTGGCGCGGGCCGGCGAAGCCCAGTCCGCCATTTCGCCGGTGCCGCTGCCGCTGGAAGTCGAGCTGCAGCGGATTGCCGATTATTTTGAAGGACTGGCGGAAGAACGGGGCCTGGCGCTGCGTTGCCGGGGGGAAGGCATGGTCCAGGCGGATGCCATGCTGCTGCGCCGGGCCTTAAGCAATCTGGTGGACAATGCCATACGTTATGCCGACGCCGACAGCGACATTATCCTCAGCGGCCGTCGCGATGGCGACGGCTGGCTGATTGAAGTCATCAATCATGGTCCGCCCATTCCGCCGGATCATATGGACAAGCTGTTCGACCGGTTTTACCGCGCCGACGACGCGCGCACCAGCAGCGGTAACGCCAGCGGCCTGGGATTGTCCATTGTGCAGGCCATCATGAAACTGCACCGGGGCAGCGCCGGCGTCAGCTGCACGCCGGCGGGCGAGATTTGCTTCCATCTCTATTTCCCGGACAATATAAACGATGCCCAGGCGGCGGCCTGAATCCGCCCCGGATCGAACCCCTGATAACCGTTGAATTGACGTTATGATGTCACGTTGACGGCGTGTTTACGATCCGGCAGCCTGTCCCGATTGGGCGCTTTGTTAACGAACTCACGGCCGGAGGCCGGCTTTCCTGTCAAGGCTTGAGAATCACCTTGGTCCAGCCGGGATCCCGGTTATCAAAGTGTTCGTAGGCCTCGGGGGCTTGTGCCAGGTGCAGGCGGTGCGAGATAATCTGCGACGGCTTGGCCCGGCCTTGATGGATAAGTTTCGCCAGCTGCCGGTTATAGGCCTTCACGTTGGCCTGCCCGGTGCGGATCTGCTGCCCCTTGAACCAGAAGCTGCCGAAATCAAACGGCATCTTGCCTGCTTTGGCAAGCTCGGTCTTCGCCCCCGGATCCTGCGGCACGAAGACCCCCACCACACCGATGCCGCCGGTGGCGCGGGTGGATGCCACCAGGCTGTTCATGGTGTCGGAATTATCTTCATGGCCGTGTTTATCGCAGCATTGATAACCGACGCATTCACAGCCGCAATCGGTGCCGCGTCCGTCGGTCAGATTAAGGATCTTCTCCACCGCCGCCTCTCCCACCGCCTTCACCGGGGTCGCGCCCATTTTTTCGGCCAGTGCCAGCCGGCTGTCATGGGTATCCACCACAAACACCTGGGATGCCCCTTTGATCATCGCCGAGTGGGCCGCCATCAGCCCAACCGGACCGGCGCCGTATATCGCCACGCTGTCACCGGGCCGCAGGCCCGCCAGTTCGGTGGCGTGCCAGCCGGTGGGGAAAATATCCGACAGCATGACATAGTCATCCTCTTTTTCCACCGCGTCCGGCGGCAGTATCAGACAGTTGAAATCGGCGAACGGTACCCGCAAAAGTTCCGCCTGGCCCCCTTCATAAGGCCCCATTTCGGCAAAACCGTAAGCGGCGCCCGCTGTGCCGGGATTGGCCGTCAGGCAAAAGCCGGTCAGCCCGCGCTCGCAGTTTTCACAAAAACCGCAACCGATGTTAAACGGCAGGCAGACATAGTCGCCGGCCTTAACCCGCTCCACCCCCGCGCCCACCTCAATGACCTGGCCGAGATTTTCATGGCCGAAAATGCGGCCGCGTTCAAAGCTGGTGCGCCCTTCATACATATGCAGATCCGAGCCGCAAATATTCGTGGTGGTGATACGAATCAGCGCATCGGTAGGCTTGGTGATTCGGGCGTCCGGCATGTCCTTGATGGCGACATCGCGGGGACCGTTATAAACGACTGCTTTCATTATTTCCTCCGGCAGGTGATTTTATTGCAGTGATGAGGCGGTCATTCCTCTTCTTATAACGGATAGCTCAAATCATCCTGGGCCGCGAATAAAGATAAATTTTTTTACACTATGGCGGCGCGGGTCGATGAAAGAAAAAGCGAAAAAACAGGCGCAGCGGCGCTTTCGATATGAAAACGCAGCGAGTTGAAATACAATAAATTAATAATACTAATGATTAATGCAGCCAGCTAGCAGGCGGCCAGATGACCGTTGCCGTAATCCTGGAACCGCTGCGGCGGAATCTGATAGCCGAAGGGTTTAATGGGGTCCGGCCGCTCCATTTCAGCAAGCAGCGGGCGGAAATCCCGTTTGTGGTTGACATCCAGCGAGGGCACCGCGCTCAGCAAGCGCCGGGTATAGGGATGGCGGGGATGATGCAATACCGAATCCCGCGGACCGATTTCCACGATCTGGCCGCAATACATCACCGCCACCCGGTGACAAATGCGTTCAACCACCGCCATATCATGGGAAATAAAGACATAGCTCAGTTGAAACTCACCCCGCAGCCATTCCAGCAAATCAAGCACCTGGGCCTGCACGGAAACATCCAGCGCCGAGACCGATTCATCAGCGATGATCACCTTGGGATTGAGGGCCAGGGCGCGGGCAATGCAGATGCGCTGGCGCTGGCCGCCGGAAAACTGGTGAGGATAGCGGGCCAGGGCATCGGCGGACAGCCCCACCTGCTCCAGCAGCGCCGCCACCCGTTGCACCCGGAGGGCATGCGCCAGACCGTCATGGATCAGCAGCGGTTCCCCCACCAAATCAAAAATGGTCTTGCGCGGGTTGAGCGCCGCGTACGGGTCCTGGAACACCATCTGTATATCCCGCCGCACCGCCCGCAGGTCCTCGCCCCGCAGTCCGTTCAGCTCCCGCCCCTCCAGGGTGGCGCTGCCGCGAAAGGGGATCATGTTCAGCAGCGCCTTGCCGGTGGTGGATTTGCCGCAGCCGCTTTCGCCGACGATACCGAGGGTTTCTCCCGCAAAGAGATCAAAACTGATATTTTCCACCGCGTAAACCTGCCGCTTTTGCCCGAACCCCTGACCGCGCACCGGAAAGCGCACGGTCAGGTCCCGCACGGATAACAGCGGTCTCTCTTGCGCCACCGGCGCCAGCGGCGGCGCGCTGCCCAGCACCGGCACCGCCGCCAGCAGTTTGCGGGTGTAGGCGGCCTGGGGCGCGCTGAACAGCGTTTGGGCGGAAAGCTGCTCTTCCACCCGTCCCTGATTCATCACCACCACTTGGTCCGCCATTTCAGCCACGACGCCCATATCATGGGTGATGAGCAGCAGGCTGGTGGAAAAATCCTGCTGCAGCTCGCGCATCAACTGCAGAATCTGCGCCTGGATGGTGACATCCAGCGCCGTGGTGGGCTCGTCGGCAATGAGGATTTCCGGCTGGCACAGCATCGCCATGGCAATCATCACCCGCTGGCGCATGCCCCCGGACAGCTCATGGGGATACTGCCCCAGCCGCTTTTCCACCTGGGGCAATTTCACCGCGTCCAGCATGGCCAGTATCCGCCGGCGTACATCCCCACGCCCGAGATGCTCATGGCGCCGCAGGGTTTCTTCCAACTGCTGCGCCACGGTCATCAGCGGGTTCAGCGAGGTCATAGGCTCCTGGAAGATCATGCCGATGCGCTTGCCGCGCAGCTGTTGCATCCGGCGTTCGCCCAGGCTCAGCAAATCATCGTTGCCAAACAGGATGGCGCCGCCGGGAACAGACGCGTCCTCCGGCAAAAGTCCCATGATAGCCAGCGACGTCAGTGACTTTCCACTGCCCGACTCGCCGGCGATACAGAGCGTTTTACCGGGCAGCAGGGAAAAACTCACATCATCCACTACCCGCCGGCTGCCGAATTCAATAGACAATCGCTCCACGGACAGCACCGGCCGGTCATTGGCTGCTAACATCGTCCGCCCTCACTGTAATACCGTTTTCGGAAAATAGAACGAAACCACCCAGTTCGGCGCATCCACTATCTCGCTGATGCGCAAATCGCCGCACACCGAACAGAGCATATAGGCGTCTTCGGCCCGCATGCCGTGCTCGCGGCACAACCAGTCAATGGTATAACGCAGCGCGTCCCGGGCGGCGGTCATCAAATCGCCGCCGACGCCGGTAAACACCTCGTAGCCGCCACCGTCCAGATGACGGGTAACCGGACCGGGGGTACTGAACCGCGGCGCCGGCAGCGGCGTGTTTTTTATAAGATCAAGAGTCAACACCACGTCCATGGCGCTCTCAATGGCGGTGCCGCACACCTCGCCGTCACCCTGGGCGGCATGGGTATCGCCGATGGAAAACAGCGCCCCGGCCGTTTCCACCGGCAGGTAGAGGATACAGCCGGCGGTGAGATCGCGGATATCCAGATTGCCCCCGACCCGGCGCGGCGGCACCACCGAATGCAGGCCCGGCGCGCCGGGCGCCACGCCAATGGTGCCGGCGAAGGGTTTTAACGGCACCTTGCCGTACTCGCCGAAGGCGCAGGGCGCCATAGAGTGCCGGTCGTACTGCCACAGGGCCAGCGCCGGCGCGGTGAACTCCTCCGCCAGCAGGCCGAAGCCGGGGATGACGGCGGTCCAGCCAAAGCCGCCGGGCCTGAACTCATCCAGGGTGATTTTCAAGACATCCCCCGGCTGCGCTCCTTCCACATACACCGGACCGTTCACCGGATTGATTTTATCAAACGGCAGGCTGCCCACCGCCGCCGCCGTGGAACCGGGGGAAAAGTGGCCGTTGCCGGAATCCAGGCAGTGGAATTCCAGCGTCGTGCCCGGCGCCACTCTGGCCGCCGGGGCCAGGCTATTGTCCCAGCCGAAATGATGCTGGGCATGATGGATTGTTTTTACCAGGCAATTCTGACACATGCTCATCTCCTTAGACCCTAGGTAATCCTTGTTACCAGAAGGCGGCAAGCCCGCGCATCCCCTGGAGCCCAGCTAGCTAAGCGACCGGGGTAAGCGAGCGCAGCCAACGCCGGCAACTCGAACTATGACGGGTATGGCCCGCCGGCCTTAGCCTATGCAAGGCCGGTGGCGGCGGTTATTTGATCCAGATGGCGTCGTAGTTCACCGGCACGTGTACCGGATCCACATACAGCGCGTCCGCCCCGCCCATACGCGCCGAATGCACCGTATAGCGTTTTTCATTGAAAATAGGCGCCCAGGGCGCGTCGGCCATGGCTTCGATAAAGATCTTGCGCCACAGGGCAATGCGCTGTTCCTGCTGATCGGGCTGGGTTAGGCTGTCGGCCTTGGCGGCTTCGGCATCCAGGGTTTTATTGCAATAGCGCGACCAGTTCCAGCCGCCGTCCACCGCCCCCATACAGCCGAGGATCGGTCCCCAGAAGTCGGACGGGTCCGGGAAATCGGCAATCCAGGCCATACCGCCGGACCACACCATCGGCGCCTGATCCGCCGAACCGCCGGCGGCAATCACGTTGGCCTGGGCCAGGGATTTAATCGCCACGCGGATACCCACCTTGGCCAGATCCTGCTGGATGGATTGGGCGATACGCGGCTGCGGATCGGTATTCATCACGTAAAGCTCGGTATCGAACCCTTTGGCAAAACCGGCCTGATCCAGCAATTGTTTCGCTTTGGCGACGTCAAAGGCATAGCCTTTATAGTCTTTGTCATATCCCGGCATGGCGGGAGGCAGCGGCTGGTTGGCCGGCGCCGCGCGGCCGTTGATGATCCTGACGATGCGATCCTTGTTGATGGCCATATTCACCGCCTGCCGGACCTTCACATTATCAAACGGCGGCAGGGTGGTCTTCATGGTGACATAGCCGGTTTGCAACTGATCGCCGGTCACCAGCATGCCTTTGTATTTCGGGTCCTGCTTGAACTGCAGGAACTGGGCCGGCGGCACGCCGTCGCCGGCAATATCCACCTCGCCCTTTTCCAGTCTCAGCAGCGCCACCGATGGATCCTGCCCCACTTCGAAACGGATGCTGTTCAGATGGGGGATACCGGCCCGGTAGTAATGGGGATTCTTTTTGAACACCAGCTCCTGGCCAAGCTTCCACTCGCTCAGCTCAAAGGCGCCGGTGCCCACCGGATGCTTGCCGAAATCCGCTCCCCACTGATCCACGGCTTCTTTCGGCACGATGGAGGCGAAGTTCAGCGCCATCACCTGCAGGAACGTGGCGTTGGGCTCTTTTAGGGTTATCTTGACCGTATTGGGATTCACTACCTCAATACCGCTCAAATGGTCGGCTTTGCCGGCGGCCATCTCGTCATAACCGGCGATGGCGCTGAAAAAGCCGGCGCCGGGGCTTTGGGTTTTCGGATTCACCGTCCGCTCCAGGGAGTACTTCACATCGTCGGCGTTTAGCGTGCGGCCGTTATGGAAGGTCACGTCCTTGCGCAGGGTAAAGGTATAGACCTTGCCGTCGTCGGAGATGCTGTAATCCTGCGCCAGATCCTTTTGCAGATCCGTGGTGCCGGGCTTGTAATCCATCAGGCGGCTGAACAGGCTTTTGATCATCGACCAGTTCTGCCAGTCATAGCCGATGGCCGGATCCAGGGTGGCGATATCGCTTTGGTAGGTCACCACCGCATCGCCGCCGTCTTTCGGTTCATCCGCCTGGCCGGCGCCCGCATACAGCACTCCCGCCAGGGCCAGCATAAGTAAACTTTTTCTCATTTCCTTGCTCCTGTTACCGTTGTTTTTTCACGTCGATGCGAGGATCGACCCATGGCAAAATCAGATCCGCCAGCAAATTGCCCAACACAATCGCCACCGCCGATACGGTGGTAACGCCCACAATGACCGGAATATCCACCTGCTGAATGGCCTGCCAGGCCAGTTGGCCGATACCGGGCCAGCCGAACACCGACTCCACCACCACCAGCCCGCCGAGAAAGATGCCGATATCAATGCCGATCATCGGGATCAGCGGCAATATGGCGTTCGGCAGCACATGTCGGCACACCACCCGCGCCCGGCTCAGACCCTTGGCCCGGGCGGTGCGGATAAAATCCTGATGCAGCACATCAATCATCGATGAGCGCAGCATGCGCGAGTACCAGCCGCTGCCCAGAATGCCCAGGGTCAGCGCCGGCAGGGCGATATGGCTGAAACCGCCGTACCCCCCCATGGGAAACCAGTTGAGCACGGCGGCAAAAAGATAAAGAAACAGCATGGCGGCGATAAACTGCGGCGCCGAGACGCCGATAAACGACAGCGCCATCAATATTTTGTCCGCCAGGCCATCCCGCCGCAGCGCCGCCAGGGTACCGAGGGTAATGCCTATCGCCAGTTCACAGCCGATACCCGCCGCCATCAGCTGCAGCGACGGGCCGATGCGGGAGGAGATCAGTTCGCTGACCTGGCTGCGCTGTATAAACGAGCGGCCCAGATTGCCGTGCAGCAAATCGAACAGGTAATGCAGGTACTGCCGGTAAAAAGGCAAATCCAAACCCAGCTGATGGCGGATGCTGGCCACCACTTCCGGCGTAGCGCTGCGCCCGGCGATTTGCCGGGCGGGATCGGCGGGCAGCATAAACAGCAGCAGATAGCTGATAAGCGTCACCCCCAATAAAATCAGCAGGGCATGGCCGAGTCGGCGGCTCAGGAACAGCAGCATCATGAACGTCCTTTCAAAGTAGGATCCAGAGCGTCGCGCATGGCGTCGCCGAGCAGATTGAATGAGAGGGAGAGCAGCACAATGGCCGCCCCCGGGAAAAACACCAGCCAAGGGGCGGAAGTGAAATAGGTCTGGCTTTCGAAAATGATATTGCCCCAGCTGGCGGTGGGGGGCTGTACGCCGACGCCGAGGAACGACAGGGTGGCCTCAAGCAATACGGTGGTGGAGATACCCAGGGTCGACCAGACCAGAATGGTGGGCACCAGATGCGGCAGCAGGTGCACGGCGAGGATCCGCAGCGGCCCGGCCCCCAGGGTTTTTTCCACCGCCACGAAATCCCGCGCGCCGAGAGTGTTGGTTTCGGCATAAATCACCCGGGCGATTTGCACCCAGTTCACCATGGCTATCACCATGGCCACGATCCAGACGCTGGGCTGGAAAATCGCCGCCAGGGTAATGGCCAGCAATAAGGCCGGAAACGCCATCATCAGGTCGGTAAACCGCATCAGCAGCCCGCCGAGCCTGCCTTGGAGATAGCCGGCGCACAGCCCCACCAGCGTGCCGATAACCACCGCCAGGCCGTTGGCCGCCACCCCCACCAGTAATGATGTGCGGGCACCGTAAATCAGGCGGGACAGCAGGTCGCGGCCGAGCAAATCCGTACCCAGCCAGAAATGGCTCCCCGGACTCAGCGGCGCGCCTTCCACGCTTAGCCCTTCGGTAAACTGTTCATTGGGATCGAATGGCGCGCACCAGGGCGCCAGCAGCGCCGCCAGCACCACCACGGCGATATATCCCACCGACAGCCAGACCGCCGGCCGCCGCCAGAAACCGCGGGGCGAACTCATCCCCGTTCTCCGCGCCGCTTGAGGGCCGCTTGTCCCAACCGCTGGCGACAGATATCCTCAATACGCCGGTTGGTGCGCATGGATTCCCCCCGCAGCCAGGCGTAGGCCTGCCGTTCGTCCAGATCCCGCTCCACCATCAGCGCGGCCAGGGTTTGAGCCAGTTCAGCGTTAAAATCCAGCCGACGATGGGCCAAAGACAGGTTCCGGCTATCCTCGTTCAACTGCTGGCGCAGACCCACCGCCATCATCAACGTGGTATAAATCGCCCGCTGGTTGATGGGCTTTGGCAGCAGCGCGGTGGCCCCCAGATCAATGGCCCGCTGGATTTGCGACAGCGCTTCGTGGGAGGTCAGGGCCACGATGGGCAGACCCGCCTGATTCAGACTTGCCAGCAGCCGCGGACTGGCAAAATGCTCCAGCTCCACCAGCGCCGCGCACAGCGGCTCTTCCGGCGGCGGGCCGTCCAGCGCCGCCGTCAGCCAGCGCACGCCCATGCGCGGCAGGCTTTTTTCCAACGCCGCCAGGGTTCGGGCTTCGCAATCCACCAACAACAGCGGGCGGGCTTCAAATTCCGGTGATGTCAGGTTCATTTCACTATCCTCATGGGTCTGCCCGCGCCCTTCAGGCGCTCGGAAATAGGCTGTCGCAGATCGGTCAAGGTCAGGTAGGGATCCGGCGCCAGACAGTGCTCCTCGCTGTGGATCAGTTCCAGCACTCCGTGCCGTAACTCAGTGATATGACAAGGCAGATAGGTATGATTGTTGCGGCGTGAAATTTTCATCGGCCCCATGAAGGTGACGTTGTCACTATCATACAGCGCCTCGCAAATCCCTTGCGGATCAAGGCTGTCGGTCCGTTGCAGCGCCCGGGCAAACAGCAGCACCGCCAAATAGGCGCCGGTATAATAATGGGAATAATGGCCCGGGCCGTGGCGCCGCCGCTGGCGCGCGCAGAATAACGGGTCCGCCGTTTCGAAGAACGGCCCGCATGAAAACAGCCGCAAGGCTCTGATTTCCCCGAGCTGGCTCAACTCCGCCTCGGTCAGGTTGCAGCTGAGCACCGGCAGGGAGAGATGCCGCCGGGCGCAGATATCGTCCAGACGGCGCAAAAAGGCGTAGGAGGATTCCCCCACCAGGTTATTCAGTACAAATGACGGCGCGCCGGCCAGCAGCGAATGCACCACCTCGTCCACCCCGGTATGCCCGAGATGAAGGAATTTTTCGCCGGTAATCTCGCCGTTAACCGCCGTCACCACTTCACGGGCGATACGATTGCTCTCCCAGCCCCACACGTAATTGGAACCGATTAAAAACGCCCGGGTGCCGAAATTTTCCAGGGCCAGCCGCAGCAACGGCACCAACGTCTGATTGGGGCAGCCGCCGAGATAAATCACCTGCTCGCTGCTTTCAAAGCCTTCATAGGGGGAGCCGTACCATAACAGCGCGTTATGCTGTTCCAGGTCCGGGATAATCTCTTTGCGGCTGGCGGAGGTAATGGTGCCGAAAATATGCCGCACCCCTGCCCCAATCAGCTGCGCCACCCCGGCGCTGTAGTCCGCCAGCCGCGCCTGGGGATTGATATGCCGCGCCCGCAGCAGGAAATCGTACCCGGCGTCCTGGTTGATTTCCGCCAGGGCATCCTGCGTTCCCGCCAGGGCGCCGGCCGCCATGTGGCGGTAGGTACCGTCGGTGGATAACAATATCCCGATATCAATACTCCGGCGCATTTCCCTTTCTCCAAAAAAAAACCCGATCGCCCCTTACGGGAAGATCAGGCTTCGTTACCTGTAAATTATGTCATCAAGGCTTATCGGCGACGGCCGGGCTTGGCTAGCCTATGTCATGAAATAATCATGCCAATCTTGCAAGCCGCGTTCCCCGCCGCTAAAGCGCCGGCGCCGGCGGCCGGATTGCACCATCATGGCGCATTGGCGCAAAAACAGTGCATTGGCGGCGAACCGGCGGGATCAGCGATTCACGTCCACCACCACCCGGCCGCGGACTTTACCCGCCATCAGATCGTTTGCGGTTTCGATAACCTGCCCCAGCGGGATCTCCCGGCTGATGCTCTGCAGCAGCGCTTCATCCGCCAACGAGGCCAAACGCTGCCAGGCGGCAACACGGTCCGCCCTGGGACGCATCACGCTGTCCACCCCCGCCAAGGTTACGCCGCGCAGGATAAACGGCGCCACCGAGGCCGGCAAATCCATGCCCTGCGCCAGACCGCAGGCGGCCACGGTGCCCTGGTATTGCAAACCGGCGCAAACATTGGCCAGGGTATGGCTGCCGACGCTGTCAATGGCCGCCGCCCATTGTTCTTTACCCAAGGGACGCCCCGGCGCGGAAAGCACCGTCCGATTGATAACCTCCGCCGCGCCCAACTGCTGCAGATGCGCCGTTTCTTCCGGCCGGCCGGTGGACGCCACCACCCGGTAACCCAGCCGTGACAAAAATGCGATGGCGAAATGCCCCACGCCGCCATTGGCGCCGGTGACCAGCACCTTACCGCTGTCCGGGGTGACGCCGTTTTTTTCCAGCGCCATGATCGCCAGCATCGCGGTATAACCCGCCGTGCCCACCGCCATGGTCTGCCAGGGCGTCAATCCCGCCGGCAGCGGAATCAGCCAGTCGCCGTTAAGCCGCGCTTTCTGCGCCAGACCGCCCCACTGTTTCTCTCCCACGCCCCAGCCGTTAAGCAATACTTCATCGCCGACCTTGAACGCGGGATGGCTGCTTTCCTCCACCCTGCCCGCCAAATCCACTCCCGGCACCATGGGAAACGAACGCACCACCGGGCCTTTGCCGGTAATGGCCAGGGCGTCTTTATAGTTAAGCGTGGAATAGCTCACGCTGACCAGGACGTCCCCCGCCGGCAGCTGTGTCTTTGCCAGCGATGCCAGACGGGCACGATAGCCCTGCTCGTCTTTCTCAATCAAAATTCCGTTAAACATACTGATTCCTCATGAAGTAGATCGAATGTCCATGCCCGCCGGATTTGGGATTATCCAGGCAGACCGGCAAAAAAACCTTGGGCAAAACGCTCCAGCGGCTGCGGGCTTTTCGCCAGCCGGGCGCGCATTACCGCCCCTTCCCAGCCGATCCAGAAAAATTCCGCCAATCCCTCGCAGTCCGCCGACGGCGCCAGTTGCCCGCTATCCCGCGCCAGGCGCAGGCAGCCGGCTATCCTTTGTTGCCAATCCAGGAGAATATCGCTCAGCTGCCGGCGATAATCCTCAGGCAGGACGTTGATTTCCTGGCCGAGATTACCCACCAGGCAACCCCGTTTGAAATCATATTTGGCCATTCCTGCGGCGGCGTCCTGCACAAAGGCCCGGATGCGTTCCAGCGGGGCAAGGGCCTCATCCAGCAGACAGCGATCCAGCTTGCGGGCAAAATAGCGCCCGTAATAGTCGATGATCTCCCTGCCGAAAGTTTCCTTACTGTCGAAATAGTAATAAAACGACCCCTTGGGCACGCCCACCTGTTTCAAGATGCCGTCGATACCCGACGCGCTAAAGCCCTGCTCGGTGAGGATGGCGGTTCCGCTGCGAATCAACGCAGCCCGGGTATCGGGATTATCCCGCGGGATTTTCGGCGGGCGGCCACGCCGTTTTATTGGGGTCATGGTGTTCATGCCGTTAATATAGACCGATCGTCTATATAATTCAAGAACCCTATCGGATTAAGCGGTTGCCAAACCGCTTCAGACTGCTGACAAACATACCCGGAGTCCATAAGGCGGGACAGACTGCCGGCAAGCTCAAGCCCTAGGGCTTGGGGGCTCCGGCGGCGGCAATGGATTTGGCGGCAACGGTGCTGCGGGGTTTACCGCGCATAAACCAGGCCGGGATGATGGCCAGAAAGAAAAAGATCGCCACGACAAAAAAGCCGTCCTGATAGGCGAAGAGCTGCGCTTTCGGCACCAGCATGCTTTCCAGGTACGCCATTGAACTGGGGTCAACCCCCTGCGGCAAACGGCTGCCGAACGGATTGCCCCAATGGCCCACGATGATTGCCAGCCGGTTGATGGATTCTGCGGCGGCGGCATTGGACGCGGTCATGGCCTGCGCCAGGGCATCGCCGTGAAAGCTGGAGCGCCGGTCGATAACCACCGACAGCAGATTCACCCCGAACGCTCCGCCCAATTGCCGGACAAAGTTCAGGCTGCCGGACCCCTGCGCCAACTTATCCGCCGGCAGGGCCCGCAGCCCGCCGGCATTCAGGGCCGGCATGATAACCCCCAACCCGACGCGGCCCAGCACCACCCAGCCGGCCATCGTCCAGAACGGCGTATCCACGTCCGCGCCGCCGGATAACCAGCACGACAGCGCGAAAATCGCCAAGCCCGCTATCACCGGAATATGGGGCGGCAGCCGATCGCTCAACATGCCGGCTATGGGAAACAGCACCCCCAGCATCAGCCCGGACGGCATCAATAACAATCCGGAACGGGTGGGGGTATAACCCTGTATGCTTTGCACGAACAGCGGCACGATATAGGTTGAACCGTAAATCCCGGCCCCCAGCGCAAACGCCACCACGCAGCCGGCGGAAAAACGCATATTGGTGAATACCCTGAGGCTGAGCAACGGCTGGGGCGCCACCAATTCCCAAATGATAAAGCCGGCGGCGCTGACTACCGCGGCCACAAACATCCCGATGATAAAAAATGAATTCCACCCTTCCCGCTGGCCGTTGGACAAGCCGGTCAACATGGTGGTCAAGGCGCACACCAGCAGCAAAAATCCTATCCCGTCAAACCTGCGACGGGGAGCGGAGGCGTTACGGTCAATATCCGGCAGGATAAACATCGAGGCCGCCATGCCGGCGACGCAAAACGGCACCACCACCAGGAACACAAAACGCCAGTCGTACTGATCCACCATAATGCCGCCCACCGTCGGCCCCAGCGCCGGCGCCAGCACCACGCCGACTCCATAAATCCCCATCGCCTTGCCCCGCTGGGCAGGAGGGAAGACTTGCGACAGGACCACCATGGCCATCGGCTGGATAATCCCCGACGCGCTGCCTTGCAGAATGCGGGCCAGGATCACCTCCGCGCCGCTGTTGCTGACAAACCCCAGCAGGCTGCCGGCAATAAACAGCGACAATGCGCCGACAAAAGCGCGGCGATAGCCGAACCGGTCCAGCGCCCAGGCGGTAATCAGCATGGTGGCGGTCATAGAGGCCAGAAACGCCGTGGAGAGCCACTGCACCTGATCCTGCCCCAGGCCGAAGGCGCCGGCGATATCGCGCATGGCGATATTAACAATGGTGGCGGTGGCGGTAGTGGCGATGGTTCCCAGCATTACCGTGCCCGTCGCTAGCCAGCGATAAGAGGGACCGAATCGCGCAATCTGCGCTTCAATGGGCGACATCGATCGCCACCTCAACCATCAAACCGGGTTTGATGCGCCCGTCCACGTTATCCAGGGCGATACGCACCGGCACCCGCTGCGTGATTTTGGTAAAGTTGCCGGACGGGTTCGGACTGGGCAGCAAGGCAAACTGATTGGTGGCGGTATTGCCGACCCGAATCACATGACCGTGGCTCACCAGGCCGGGATACGCATCCACCGTCACATCCACCCCTTGCCCCACCGCGATATGCTCCAGGTCGGTCTCCTTGACATTGGCTTCCACCCAGACATTTTTCGGGTCATGCACCATCATGACCCACTGCCCGGTCTGTACATAATCCCCCTGGTCCGCCAGGGTACGATCCACTACCCCGTCCACCGGCGAGCGAAGCTGGCGATCGCTGATTTCCTGCTTCAGCTGATCCGCCTGGGCCTGCAGCGCCACCAGTTGCTTGCGCTGCATATCGATTTGCCGATCCAGCACCTGCAACTGTCCGCGCTGCGCCAAGGCATTCGATACCGCCGCCCGCTGGGCAAGCAGCTGCGCCTCGTCCTGCCGCTGCTGATCCTGCCGCTGCAACAGCGTCGTGTGGCTCTCATCCCACGTTTCTTGCGCAACCGAGCCGCCTTTCACCAGGCTATCGTTGCGCTTGAAATTGGCCTGGGCCAGGGTCAGCTGATGCCCGGCGTCGGATAACGTCGTTTCCGCCACCGTCAGCTGGGCCTTGGCTTGATCCAATTCCGCCTGGGTGGTCTGATCGGTGGTTTGCCGCTGTGCCTGGGTATACAGAATTTGCGCATTGGCGGAAGCCAGATTGCCCTCCACCTCCGCCAAACGCAGACGGGCGTCGCGATCGTCTATTTGCGCCAGGACCTGGCCTTTTTTAATCCGATCGCCGTCTATGACCGGACGGGCCACCAGCCAACCGTCCACCCGGCTGGCCAGAGTAACCACCTCGCCCCTGACCTGGGCGTCGTTTTCCGTGACATGGCCGAACCGCCAGCTTAGCCAGTGGATAAACCACACCAGCAGCAGGATAAAAACAACCAGCCCCGCCAGCAGCATCATTTTCTTTCGCCGGCTGAACTGATTAAAGTTGTTCAGGGACAATGCGCGATTCGTTTTGGCTTCAGCGCTCATGACGGCTCCTTATCAACCAGCGCCAGACTGGCCAGGACCTGCTCCAGCATCCCGCTCATCACGTCCAGTTCCTCATCCTTAACTCCCGACAGAACCTGATTGCGTACCTGAAGGGCCGTTCCCTCCACCTGTATGACTCGTTCAAGCCCGCGGGGCGTCAGATGAATTTCCTTGGCTCGGCGATCAAGTCCTTCGCGGCGTTCAATAAAACCAAGACGCTGCAAATTATCCAACAGCCGGACCACCGAGGAGGCATCAAGGTAAATCGCTTCCGCCAAATCTTTCTGCAGAATCGGTTTTTCCATCCGGGCAAGGTACAAAAGAGGCACCCAGGTTGCCTCTGTCAGCCCATAAGGCTGCAATTTACGATCGATCACCCGCCGCCATTGACGTGCGGTTTGGGAGACAAGACTGGCAAAACGGCGTTGCGGCGACTGCGGAGATAATGAATGCGACGACGAAGACATAAAGAGAAGAGTTCCAACCAAATAGTTGACATACCATTAATAAACTACCTAACATTACCCTTGTCAATACCCCACTCCGTCTCCTTTAGGCAATAACTCTTTGGCGCGTTGCCCCCGGTAGGCCGCAGCGGGCGAAACCCGGACGTCAGGCCGGTGTCCAAAAAAGTATCCACAAAGCCTTCCCAGAGCCATCGTACGCTTCGCTTATTATCTTGAGAAATCGCGCCATGCAATAATATTTTGCTGCAGATGAATAACGCCGCTTGGTTGACAGCCTGGCTATTTGTGCAATATAAGATGCTGAAATTTCATTTTTTCAGGGAATGATTTATGTATGTACGGAAAGGTTTTTCAATGGATTTTCCCATAAAAAAATGTAATAACGAAATTATTAAACTACCTTTGGATTTACATAAAAAAGTACAGGTTTTGTGCCGGGAGCTGGATTGTATAAACAGAATAACGGTTCAATATCCGTCTAATACCGAGCCGTCCGCCATCAAACTGGAGCAATACTGCCACGCCCTTGGCCTGCATAACATCACGGAATCGATGCTGAAAAAAGTAGAACCCTGGGTAAAACATCCTGGTTATATTGTATTCCTGGAAGGCTACCATAAGACATTACAGGAATTGAAAATAAAATTTTTGCTTAAAAGCATCATCGAAAATCCTCTGGACTGGGAAGATTACGGTCTGTGTTGTGAAATCTATGACGGTCTTATGAGCTTT
Organism: Sodalis sp. RH15; assembly: GCF_047324255.1. Classification (NCBI taxonomy): domain Bacteria; kingdom Pseudomonadati; phylum Pseudomonadota; class Gammaproteobacteria; order Enterobacterales; family Bruguierivoracaceae; genus Sodalis; species Sodalis sp. RH15. The sequence goes on along the minus strand of NZ_CP178738.1, from coordinate 2,732,458 downwards.
TATCACTCGGCTCGCTGTACCCTGAGTCAGTGTGATTTGACATATCAAAATATCAGCCTGAAAAACATCCAACGATTCCTGGCGGTATTCAAATATAATTTCGCCTATAGCCTGGCTTATAACGCCGTTCGTGCTCCGGAAGATATTAACAATTTTCATTATTATTCCGCCATGAAGGAATTAACCGATCAAGGTTTGGATAAAGATCTTTCTCATAAAATCGTCAACCAGAGAAATGCCTTGAGAATAGCCCAGGAATCCTATCTGGAAAGCGAGACCACGGGAATGGACAACGATCTGCTGGTTATTCATCTCAAGAGAGAAGATGCAATTTATCGCGAAATGACCTGCGGCCATTCAGCTGATATTGGTCGCTGATAATAGGGCTCACTTATAACGCCTGGTTTACATAATACTTCATACGTATTTTCCAAAATTTTTATTTGCATTTCCCGTTTTTTTCTGATTTCGCCTCCAAAATTTCCCGAACGAATGTGACGCAACTCTCGCAATGATAAAATTCTTACGAAATGAAGGGTTTCTTAGATTTCACGCAATATTTGTCCCTTTTATCAGGACGATATTAGCGCTTTAAGTCATGTCAATTTATTTCAGAGGAACCTATGGATTTTTTCATTCAACTGGTGGTAATCCTGGTCTGCCTGTTATATGGCGCGAGGAAGGGCGGCATTGCGCTGGGTTTGCTGGGTGGCATAGGCCTTGTCATCCTGGTGTTTGTATTCCATCTCGAACCGGGGAAACCCCCGGTAGACGTCATGCTGGTGATTATCGCCGTGGTGGCGGCCTCCGCAACCTTGCAAGCATCCGGCGGCTTAGACGTCATGCTGCAAATTGCCGAACGGATGCTCCGGCGCAACCCAAAATATGTCTCTATTGTCGCGCCGTTCGTCACCTGCATATTGACCATCCTCTGCGGTACCGGCCATGTGGTGTATACCATTTTGCCGATTATCTATGATGTGGCCATCAAAAATAACATCCGGCCGGAACGGCCCATGGCCGCCAGCTCCATCGGCGCGCAAATGGGCATTATCGCCAGTCCGGTGTCCGTGGCGGTGGTCTCGCTGGTGGCCATGCTGGGCAATGTCACCTTTAACGGCAAGCATCTGGATTTCCTCGACCTGCTGGCCATCACCATTCCCTCCACCCTGTGCGGTATCCTGGCCATCGGCATTTTCAGCTGGTTTCGCGGCAAGGATCTGGACGACGATGAAGAGTTTCAAAAATTCATTTCGGTCCCGGAAAATCACAAGTATGTCTATGGCGATACCGCCACGCTGCTGGATCGTAAACTGCCACGCCGCAACTGGATTGCCATGTGGATTTTCCTGGCCACCATCGCCGTGGTGGCGATATTGGGGGCGGTAACGATATTGCGGCCGGTATTCCATGGCCAGCCGCTATCCATGGTGCTGGTGATCCAGATGTGCATGCTGTTCTCCGGCGCACTGATAGTGATAATCACCAAAACCAATCCGGCGGAAATTTCCAAGAATGAGGTATTCCGTTCCGGCATGATTGCCATCGTGGCGGTATACGGCATCGCCTGGATGGCGGAAACCATCTTCGGCGCGCACCTCAAGGAAATCGAAGCCAGCCTCGGCGCCATCATCAAGGTCCATCCCTGGGCCTATGCCCTGGCGCTGCTGGTGGTGTCCAAGTTCGTCAATTCCCAGGCGGCGGCCCTGGCGGCCATCGTACCGGTGGCGCTGGCCATCGGCGTCGACCCGGCCTATATCGTGGCCTCGGCCCCGGCCTGCTACGGTTATTACATATTGCCCACCTACCCCAGCGATCTGGCGGCTATCCAGTTCGACCGCTCCGGCACCACGCACATCGGGCGTTTTGTTATCAACCATAGTTTTATCATGGTCGGCCTGATCGGCGTCGGGGTTTCCAGCGTTCTGGGCTGGGTGCTGGCATGGGCTTACGGGTTCTTGTAAACAGCGTTTCTAAAGGCGATTTGGCGGTAGCCGGACCTTAAAAACCGGCGCCGTTGAACCGGACCGGGTTAAAATGTCATTATTGTCCGTCAGATGCGCAATCTATGAGCAAACAGTGATTTTTCGCCCTTCCCCCCTTTGACATGAACCCGGTCCCCCGCTATCATGCCAACCACTTTGCAATTCCTCTGTAGTTCAGTCGGTAGAACGGCGGACTGTTAATCCGTATGTCACTGGTTCGAGTCCAGTCAGAGGAGCCAAAATTCTAGAAAAGCCCGCTCAGGGAACTGATGCGGGCTTTTTGCTTTCTTGATTTTCACACTTTATAGCGATAGCTGAAAATCTCATTACGATTCAAAATAAGGATAAAGTACTTTTTCTGCCTCCTCGTAAACGAAATCATGCGGCGTAATTTGCGAAGTCAGCACGACATTCACTGGATAACTTCCATGATTTATCCATGTCCTAGATACACTACTTCTCCAACTTCAGCACGGCTTTCCTTAATAGCAGCCATTCGAGTTGATGCAGCATAAAATTTGGGCTCACCAGGACCGTTACAACGTTGAAAATTGATAACAGCAGATGAAGGAGGTGCGAAAACCTCGCTTACGTTGGAAATTTTAGTAGACGCAAAACGTCTAATTCTATACATAGAATCGGCGCCACCTTGATTTTGAAGCACCATAGTCAGTCCATTTGTTAATTTAGCTATCATGTCCTTGATATAATTAAAATCAACCCGGTCACAATCGATTCTATTTAGCTGTTTAATGAGCTTATTCATCTCAACGCTAGACAAATATTTAGACAATTCAAAATCCTAAGTGCCCATTCACTGGCACCATGCCAGTATGCTCATGAGGTTAATTGAGTGATTCCCGATTCAACCCCGCCCATTTTTGAAATTGCTGTTTTGCTGCTCTTTTCCACGAATTAGGCTCAGCAATATGAGGAAAAACCGGCTTATGATCACTTCCGGGTTCAGTGCTGAATTCAATCAGAGATTCCTGAATCCCGGTCCTTCATATGCCCACACTTCTTGAGCAACTTCAGTGAGACAAAACCACCGCTTAAAACCTGCTAAATCATAAACTGGTAATTTCTAAGAGCCTTGACCGTCATGGGGAGTCCCTGCTTGAGTAGCATCTCCAAGAATTCTTCAGTCGCCATTGGCGGGTTTTTTAATGCGTTGCGTTGTAATCTGACGGCATTCAGCGCAACCGAGTGATTCAGATCAAAGAGATCCGAGATAAAATCATCTGGGTGAAGTGCTTCAATACCAAATCCTGCCAAGACTCCACTTGGAAAATCCTTCAAGTTCAGAGTCACAATCACATCAGCATTCGAACGGATTGCCACAGCCAGAACGTGCCTATCGTCGGGGTCAGGTAATGAGATACCCTCGATAAGCGTTTCAAATCCAGTAACATTTGCATCAGGCAGCGCCAGATTCATTAGATCCGTTGTTCGTGCCAGTGCCTCTGGGTTGATGTCGCTTCGCTGTAACAACAGATTACGCCGCCATTCATCATGAATTACCTCAGACCACTTAGGCTGGTACAAACCGGCCAAACCTAAATGCATCAGCAGATCGCGCAGTATTGCCGGATAAAGCACACAGGCATCAAGTACTACGGGATAAGGTGAATGCATCATGTGTCAATAACCTAACCCGAGTTCCTGAGCCTGTGCCGCAAGCTTCTGCATAGCCTCTTGGCTGTTAGCATCGCGCTCATTTTTGTAGGCCATCAAGTCTGCAAACAACACTCGACGGTGTCGGCCGGTTTTGTGATGCGGTAGATGGCCATCTTCGAGTAATTTCACCATGTGTGGCCGTGAAACATTTAAGATATTTGCAGCTTCCTGCGTCGTCAGTTCGGCATGCACCGGCACAACCTGTACGGCATTACCTTCAGCCAGCTCACCCAACACATTCATTAGCAACGTTAAGGCCGCGGTAGGTAGTTCGATCTGGTGTGAGACGTCATCCGCGTCTTTAATCAGAATCTGCTGCGTCTCAAGCTTTGTTGAAAGGAAAGCGGCCAAGGCACGCTGGCCACGTGTAGCCGTTTCTATTTCATGTTTTGCCGGAAGAGCCAGTCCGGTCAGCGTAGTATTCGTCATCATCATATCTCCATCGATTAACTATTGCTGAAAGAATAATCGAAATAAACGAAAAACGCAATAAACGAAACACTACCGATATGTTATCGTCGCATCCTGGCACACATGGAAAGAGTAACCGTACCTGACAGCTTAAGGCGAACAAGTACCTCGATCAGCGACAAAGCGGAAAGTGACTGGACCATATGAAGTATATATCTGGGATGTTGCGTAATGTCGTATGTGGTGAAAAAACGCGGGTGTTATCGTACCTCGGGGATGGTATCTTCAACCGTAAAATCATTGTGATGGAGTGCGGATCGTCCTTGTTCGCGAGAATTGTGTTTTCCGCGTCCAATATAAAGCCGGCCGCCCCCACCTCTTTACGGACGGACAAAGTGTCAATGCGATGCAGCGATTGGGTATCGCTCGTGCCCGCCCCGGTGGTGGCGGCGTGGTCGACTATCACGTAGAACCCACCGGGCTTCAGCCGTCCGTAGACGGCTCGATTGACGTGGGCCGCCGAGTCAGCCTCAACATTCTCTCGGCCCGGCTCAGTCGAACTTGACCAGATCCTTGAAGATCAGCCGACCCCATTCGTTTCCGCGTGCCTGCAAAAGCAGCCCACCTTCTGAAAGGCCGCCAAGTGTGATCGGCGCGAAACCGAGATTTTCCGCAAGCGCACCAATCTCCGCTGCGGCGCCGTCATCGTCGCTCGCCAGAAACACCACTCTCCTGCCACCGTGCACGGCCGGATCCTGGTCAAGTACGGCAGCGACCAGATGATTGAAGCCCTTGACCAGTTTTGCACCAGAGAAGGCCTGCGCAACGAACTTGGAAGAAGGCTGCCCCCCCAGTTCCTCAGGGGGCACGCCGTAGGCATTGGTCACGTCGACGATAGTCTTCCCCTGCCAGGTGGACAGCGCCTTTGCAACATCCTGATGCGACACGAAACGGACAGCCAAAAAGACGATGTCCGCCTTGACCGCTTCCGCCAGTTTTTTAGGAATGACCGTCGGTCCAATCGCGGCCGCTACGGAAGCAAAGCTTTCGGGGTCGCGAGTCGTTGCAATGAATACTTCGATGCCCTTGCGGGCAAACGCCTTGGCAAGGCTCTGGCCGATATTGCCGAAGCCGATAATTGCGTAGCTCATATATTCTCCTTGGGGCACACCGCGCCCACCGGGCGCTACGAACGATCGAACGGAGCGCCCGGTGGGCGTAGTGCGTCAGAGTTGTGCCAGGCCGCCATCTACGGCGACTTCGCTGGCGGTCATGAAGCTGCTGTCCGACGACGCGAGAAAGGCGGCCACGGCCCCAATCTCTGCGGGATCGGCCATGCGCTGGAGCGGAGTCATCGCACCGTAGGCCTTCTGGCCCTCCTCGCCCAGCGCCGCCTTCGCCAGTTCGGTCGCCGTCGCGCCGGGCGACAGCACGTTGACCCGGATGCCGGTGCCCTTGAGGTCCTCCGCCCAGGTCCGCGCGAGGTTGCGCACTGCCGCCTTGCTCGCGCTGTAGGCAGTGAATTCCGGAGCGCCCGTGGTGCCGGCGCTCGATCCGGTCAGGATGATCGAGCCGCCCTGCCCCATCAGCGGCAGCGCCTTCTGGACTGTGAAGATCGTACCCTTCACATTGGTGTCAAAGGTTTCGTCAATGTGCTCGGCGGTGATCTTGCCGAGCGCAAGCGGGCTTCCCGCCCCGGCATTGGCGAAGACGATGTCGAGGGTTCCGCGTTCGGCCTTCACCGCCGCGTAGAGACGGTCGAGGTCGGCCTCATCCGAGACCGACCCCTTCACCGCGCGGGCATTGGGTCCGAGCTCGGCCACAGCGGCGTCGAGCGCTTCCTGCCGGCGGCCGTAGATAAAGACGAAAGCGCCCTCCTCGATGAAGCGCTTTGCCGCTGCGCGGCCGATGCCGGTAGCGCCACCGGTGATCACGGCGGTCTTTCCTTTCAGTCTTGTCATATCAAGAACCCTTTCATTAGAGTTGCACGGCAGCTGGAGAAATGCCGCCAGGTGATGTAATATGTGGATCACCGATCCACATATTTAATATATGGAACACTGATCCGTTTGTCAAGATGCCCTATGCGAGCCGATGCCAAAAAAAATTACAGCCACCTTCTTGCAGTCGCGCGTGATGCCGTCGCCGAGCATGGTGCCGATGTGTCCATGCGAGATATTGCTCGCCGAGCCGACGTTGGATTGGCCACACTGTTTCGCCATTTCCCGACGCGGGAAGCCTTGTTCGACGCGTTGCTGCGTACGAATCTCGACGCACTAACGCATAAGGCAAGCGAGCTCGAAACGTCGAATCCCCCTGACGAAGCGCTCGTGTCCTGGTTTCGCGAAGGGGTGACGTTCGTCCAAAGCTATAGCGGCGTAGTCGCCTTGATGGCGAGCGCACACGCAGACCCGGAGTCCGCGCTCTACGCTACATGTGCAGCGGTGCACTCAGCTGGGGCGCGCCTATTGTTCCGTGCTCAGACCGAGGGAACGGCGCGCGCCGATATGGATGGGACCGACCTGTTCGCCCTTATGTCGGCGCTCGCCTGGATCGCCGACCAATCCGGTTTCGCGCCGCGGGCCGATCATCTATTTCACATGATCGCGAACACCATCCTGACAAATCGGCCGGACAACGATGTCACGAAGGCGAAGTAAAGACGTAAAAGAGTGCAGATCGTGCCAGGCTGCAGCCAGGGATTGTCCTGCTTGTATTCGGCCAATGCCGTAACTTTGTCAGCCGACAGGCATAGCGCTTCTTGACGGGGACGATTGAAGCGTCCCCCCTGCCTGGCGGCACCCGTCTCTGGTATCTTAAGTATCGTATTAATGGCAAAGAATCCCGTCTCGGTTTAGGCGCTTATCCGCTGATATTCCCCCGGTGATTGGTCATCTACCGGTGACGGAACTGAAAACCTGACATTTCACCGCTCTGCCGAATCTGTTTTCCGTTCCGGCGAACTGCTTTTTGCCCGCTGGCGCGCGATTGATTTCAAAAACAAAATCTTGGCCATCCCCGCCACTCGCGACGCCATCGCGGGTGCCCGTTATTGCTGGTTAGGATCACTGCACGTAAAGTGATTTAGCCTGCGCCCCCATCGTAAGCCAGTTTGGCTTCGTAGCCGCCAGCATTCTCGGGAGCGCTGTCTTTTATATTAATGTGACTTACATCACTTTTATTTGATCATAATCCAGTCCCTGAAAATGTGACTCCTCTCGATCACATCATTCGCCGTTATGCATATTATAGTCGGGAAGTTGTACATAATTGTCTATAGACAACTCAGGATGTTCAGGTGCGCGCCATGAAATCACTCAGTAAGAATTCCCAGATCCCACTCTATCAGCAGGTGGCGGAGTGGATAAGAGAGAGTATCTACACCGGGGAGTTGGTGGAGGATGACCGTATTCCCTCCGAATTCCAGATTATGGACATGCTGGAAGTCAGCCGGGGCACCGTAAAGAAAGCGGTCGCCCAGTTGGTTAAAGCAGGGACGCTGGTTCAGGTTCAGGGAAAAGGCACCTTTGTCAAAAAGGAGAATATTGCTTACCCTCTGGGTGAAGGATTATTGTCGTTTGCCGAATCCCTTGAAAGTCAAAAAATTAACTTCAGCACCAGCGTGGTAACGTCACGTATTGAACCGGCCAACCGGTTTGTCGCTGAGAAGCTGCAAATAAAACCGGGGCAGGACATTTTATATCTTGAACGCCTGCGCTCTATTGGCGATGAAAAAGCCATGCTGATTGAGAACCGCATTAATATTGAGCTTTGTCCGGGTATTACTGACGTGGATTTTAACAAGGAGAATTTGTTTCCAACAATTGAGCGTCTTTCTCAGAAAAAAATCCGCTATTCGGAAAGCCGCTACGCGGCGCGGTTAATTGGTAATGAGCGGGGGCATTTTCTGGATATTAGCGACGAAGCGCCGGTATTACATTTGGAGCAGCTGGTTTTTTTCTCCCGCACATTGCCGGTTGAGTTCGGTAATGTCTGGCTGAAAGGTAATAAATACTACCTGGGCACCATCCTGCAACGCCGGGATGTGAGTTGAGGCCGTTTTGACAATTCCCCGGTTGTTATCAAACCTGGAAATCGTAGAGTTAACGTGATTAGCGAGGAATTTATGCAGGGGATTGAATTCAAATCCGAGTACGTGCAACACCTCCCGGCGGGTATGAGTGTCGATGCGCTCATCCGCCAACTGGCGCAGCCGTTGATTGCAGACGGGCAGGTGGCCGAGGATTTTGCCGACCATGTCCTGGGGCGCGAGCAGATATTTCCTACCGGTCTGCCTACCGAGCCGGTTGGTGTAGCGATACCACATACCGATCACCGTCATGTGCGCCGCAACGCCTTTGGCCTCGGTGTTCTGCCGGAACCGGTGATCTTCGCTGATATGGGTGGTGAGCCGGATCCAGTGCCGGTACGCGTTGTTTTCTTACTGGCGCTGAGTGAAAGTAACAAGCAACTTAATGTGCTGGGCTGGATAATGGATCTGATTCAGGATGGCGGGTTTATGCAGCAATTACTCGACATGAGTAATGAACAAATTCACCAGGCTATTTTTGATAAATTGAATGAACGAGGTGAAATATGAGCCAGACTATTTTATTTGTATGCGCCACCGGCATCGCGACGTCCACTGCCGTTGCCGAAAAAGTAATGGAATACTGCAAGGAACAAGGATTGGATGTTAATTATTCACAAACGAATGTCGCCTCTCTGCCAAGCAATACCGAGGGCGCAGCTATCGTGGTATCCACCACGAAAGTCCCGTATGAACTGGATATTCCGGTCGTTAATGGCCTGCCTATAATTACGGGTATCGGCGAGGATAAGGTGCTGGAAAAAATAGTATCGATCCTGAAAGCTCAAAAATAATTTATTTAACCCAATCCGATAAATTTATACAGGCGCTAACGCGAGGTCCCGTTACGTCTGAAGCAGGGGTTTGCCATGAATGAAATAGCCCATACCCTATATACAGTAGTGCAATACATTCTGGGTTTCGGCCCGACCGTATTATTGCCGCTGGTACTGTTTATCCTCGCTCTGTTCTTTAGAGTAAAGCCGGCCAAAGCGCTGCGTTCATCCCTCACCGTCGGTATCGGTTTTGTGGGGATATATGCCATTTTCGATATTCTGACCAGCAATGTGGGGCCCGCGGCTCAGGCCATGGTGGAACGCACCGGTATCAATCTGCCGGTGGTGGATCTGGGTTGGCCGCCGCTGTCGGCCATTACCTGGGGGTCGCCGATTGCGCCTTTCGTGATCCCCCTGACCATCCTGATTAACGTTGCGTTATTGGCGTTGAACAAGACGCGCACCGTCGATGTGGATATGTGGAACTACTGGCACTTCGCCTTGGCCGGCACTCTGGTGTACTACAGTACCGGCAGCTTTGTGTTAGGTCTGTTGGCCGCCGGCATCGCCGCGGTGGTGGTACTCAAACTGGCGGACTGGTCGGCGCCGATGGTGCAGAAGTACTTCGGTCTGGAGGGGATTTCGTTGCCGACGCTTTCCTCGGTGGTATTCTTCCCCGTCGGGCTGCTGGTGGACAAAATTATCGAAAAAATCCCGGGAATTAACCGTATTCATATCGACCCGGAGTCCGTTCAGAAGAAACTCGGCATTTTCGGTGAGCCGATGATGGTGGGCACCATCCTGGGCGTACTACTGGGCGTTATCGCCGGCTATGATTTCAAGCATATCTTGTTACTGGGTATCAGTATCGGCGGTGTGATGTTTATCCTGCCACGTATGGTGCGCATCCTGATGGAAGGCCTGCTGCCGCTTTCGGAGGCCATCAAAAAATACCTTAATGCCAAATATCCTGGGCGCGATGATTTATACATCGGGCTGGATATCGCGGTAGCGGTGGGTAATCCGGCGATTATCTCAACGGCGCTGTTGCTGACGCCTATTTCGGTTTTCATCGCTTTTGTGCTGCCGGGGAATAAAGTACTGCCGCTGGGGGATTTGGCGAATCTGGCGGTCATGGCATCAATGATAGCCCTGGCCTGCCGCGGCAATATCTTCCGTACCCTGTTGGGAGCGATTCCGGTCATTGCCGCCGATTTGTGGATAGCCACCAAGATTGCGCCGTTTATCACCCACATGGCGAAAGACGTCAACTTTAAATTCGCCGAAGGGTCGAGCGGACAGGTTTCCAGTTTCCTGGATGGCGGCAATCCCTTCCGTTTCTGGCTGCTTGAGATATTTAACGGCAACATCATCGCCATAGGGTTGGTACCGGTAATCGGCCTGGTGCTGTATGGCGTGTTCCGTCTGACCAGGGGAACCGTATATGCCTGATCGCAGCGCGGCTATCGTCATTGATATCGGTACCACCAATTGTAAAGTCACCTGCTTTTCCTGCCAGGATGCCTCGCGGCTGGGAGCCAGAAAATTTGCGACTCCCAAACTGATATCGGCGCAGGGCGCGGTTGATTTTGATGTCGACCGGCTGTGGCTGGAGGTTATGGCGGCAATGTCCGGCCTGGCGGCGGAATCACCGCTGCCGGTGGCGCGCATCAGTATTGCCAGCTTTGGTGAATCGGGTGTGTTCATTGATGATAAGGGAGAAATCCTGACGCCGATGCTGGCCTGGTATGACCGTCGTGGCGAAGAATATCTGGCGGCGTTGAGCGAGGCGGAAAGCGAAAGGCTATATGCCATCAGCGGATTGCCGCCGCACAGTAATTACTCCGCGTTCAAAATGCGCTGGTTGATGGATCGCTATCAATTGCATGACCGGAAAGACCTCTGCTGGCTGCATGCCCCTGAATTACTGCTATGGCGGCTTACCGGGCAAAGACGCACCGATATCACGCTTGCCAGCCGCACACTGTGTCTTGATGTCCGCCAGAGTACCTGGTCACGGGAAGCAGCCGACATTCTCAAGCTGCCGTTCGCCGCCTTTGCGCCGCTGCTGACGCCGGGCGAGAATGCGGGTCGGGTCACCGGCGAACTGGGCGACAGATTAGGCTTTAGCGGACCCGTCGGCGTCACGCTGGCCGGACACGACCATATGGCGGGCGCCCGGGCCTTGCAAATGAGGACGGGAGAAGTATTGAACTCAACGGGAACCACGGAAGGCATTCTGCTGCTCAACTCCCGGCCTACGTTGGGCATACAGGCGAGCCGGGACAAGCTTGCCAACGGCCGTTATTCGTTACCGGGTCTTTATACCCTGTTTGCCTCTTTGCCGGTCGGCGGTTTTGCCTTGGAGTGGCTAAGCAAAACCTTTCGGTTTACCTTCGCCGAAATCGAGGCCGCACTGCAACGCGGTTATCAGCATTACCTGGAAGAGGAGTGGACGTTTGAGGATATTCCGGTCTTTATTCCCCACCTGCGCGGCTCGGGGTCGCCGCATAAGAACCGCCATACCCGGGGGCTGCTGTACGGTCTGGGCGACAGCCTGACCATCGATACGCTGATCGCCGGCATTTCGCTGGGACTGGCGATGGAATTTGCGAACTGCTTTGCCTGCTTTAACGTCCCCGCCGGGCAAGCGCTGAAAGTGATCGGCCCGGCCACAGGTAATCCTCTCTGGCTGCAACTTAAGGCGGATATTTTGCAACGCCCGGTGGACGCCATAGCTTTTGATGAGGCCGTTTCGGTCGGGGCGCTGCTTACCGCCTGTCCGGCGCTGACGCCGCCGGAAGTGACCGTCGCCGCCCGTTATAGTCCGGATGCGCGTCGATATCAGGCGTTGCAACGTTTTCAAATACGCTGGCGGGCGTTTTATCGATTCAAACTTCAGCAAGAAGGAGTTATTGCTCAATAGGCTAAGCCGGCGCGGGATGTTTCCGCCCAATGCATAAATAAAATAATGCCTTCATTGCCGCATTATTTTATGAGCCGTTGAAAAAATCCGAGTTAGTTAATCTATTTCTTTTTTATATTAGCAACTATAACCGAGGAAAATACTATGCCATTAGTTAATGGAAAGATCCTGCTCGACCGTATTCGCGAAAAGAAAGTGCTTGCCGGCGCTTTTAATACCACCAATCTTGAAACCACCATTTCAATCCTGAATGCTATTGAACGCTCCGGATTACCGAATTTTATTCAGATAGCACCAACCAATGCCCAATTGTCGGGTTATGATTACATCTATGAGATTGTTAAGCGGCATGCCGCTAAAATGGATGTTCCGATAAGTTTGCATCTCGATCATGGTAAATCGCTGGACGATGTGAAACAAGCGGTGCGCGCCGGTTTCACCTCGGTGATGATTGACGGCGCGGCGTTTTCATTTGAGGAAAATATTGCTTTTACCCGTGAAGCGGTCGATTTTTGTAAATCATTCGGTATCCCTGTTGAAGCGGAACTGGGGGCTATTCTTGGCAAAGAAGACGATCACGTCAGCGAAGCCGATTGCAAAACCGAGCCTGAAAAGGTAAAGACGTTCGTCGAGCAAACGGGTTGCGACCTGCTTGCGGTCTCGGTGGGCAACGTCCACGGTCTGGAAGATATTCCCCGCATTGACATACCATTGCTCCAGCGCATTGCCGCGGTATCCCCGGTGCCGCTGGTTATTCATGGCGGTTCGGGCATCCATGAGGATATCCTGCGCAGCTTCGTCAACTACAATGTTGTCAAAGTAAATATCGCCAGCGACTTGCGAAAGGCCTTTATAACATCAGTAGGTAAAGCCTATGTTGATAATAACAATGAGGCTAACCTGGCCCGCGTAATGGCGCGCGCAAAATCCGCGGTTGAAGAGGATGTCTACGGCAAAATTTTGATGATGAATAAAGGTCATCGTTATATTCGTAAAGCATCTTAAGGTGCACCTAAACAATCTGAGGGCGTATGATCAGGCAAAGCGTAAAAGTCATAAACAGTACGGGATTACATGCCCGGCCGGCTGCTTGTTTAGCCAAAATAGTAAAAAAATATAATTCATCGCTTATTCTGATAAACAACGGGAAGGAAATCCCGATTAAAGGGATGATGAGTATATTAGGCTCCGGCGTGAAAGGAAATACCACCATTGATTTGCTGTGCGACGGTCAGGATGAGCATGAGTTGATGGATGAACTTAAAACGGAATTTGCCCGTGGCTTCGGTGAAAAAGATTAGTTATTTCAAGCTTCAATTTATCTTGATACCACCACTGCCGCATCTTCAACAAACCTGCCTCAGCGCAGGTTTGTTATATATTCTTTTTTGTATCCAAAATTTCTGCAGACACGGACTGGATGCTCCCTAAATATATTATAAATTTATCAACATGCTACGGACATTGCGATTATGGGTTATGCAGGGGTACGGTAAGGATTCCGCATAACAGAGCCAAACGTTTTATCGAGCTCCGGTGATAAATAGAGATGCAGCGCTTGCATGGCTCAGCGGCAATCACGTGGTCGCCGCACCGATCGTAGGAGCGCTCCAAACCAAGCATATTGATGGCGCGATAGCGGCGCTCTCCATCACTCTGACTGATGATGAGGCGAAGATGCTGCAAACGCCTTAACCCCCTCGCCTGGACCACCAAGAAATATCTGTACCGGCTCTAAACTATATATGCACAATATACTACGCCTCGAATTCCGCAAGGGACTCTAATGGAATATGTAACCTCTCATCATGTGCGAATGTCTCCAGCAAATGCTCAACCGTTACGCGTACCCTGGCAGCCGGCAATGCACGATGCGGATACTGTATTACCATTTTATAATCGCCCGGATGGTGATACTGACGGAGGACCAGCTTGAGTTCGCCGCTGCGTAAATATGGTCATGCATGGTGGATTCCCACTTCGGCAATCCCCATGCCGAGCAATGCAGCGTTAATCTGGGCTTCTGGAGAGGACAGCATTATACCAGCGCTGCGAGGCTCAAAAGAGAAGATATGTCCATCATGGTTGCGAAATAGCCAAGGCGACAACCGTCCTCCCAGAAAACGGCCTCGCTCTCAGGCCGGTCTTTATGACAGAACAGTGGCGTGGTTAAACCGTTTTGTTGTTCAGCAGCACCACATGCTCGACTTCTTGCGGCGTTTTCAGGAATGGGGTCAGGACGGCGCTGAGTATATAAAGCCCAGCGTAAATCGCCAGTACCCCTCCCGCCCCCAACGGCGCATAAAATATACCGACGATGGCGGGAGCCAGAAAGGCTCCAAGACCGGCGCCCAGATTCAATACCGACATCGCTGCCCCTTTATTATCCGGCGCCAGCAGCGGGAATAGCGCGGAAAGCGGCACATATCCCGCCATGGTCACGCCACATAGGCACAGCACAAAGGTCATGAGGTAAAAATTATGCCCGGCAAGCTGCGGCGTTAGCCAAACCAGCATCAACACAATCGCGTAGCAGACGCCGCCTATCCACATAATAGTGTTGCGCCAGCCGAATTTGTCGCCAAAAAAACCGAAAAACAAATTGGCAAAGATAGCGACCATAAACACAGCCGACCACATATGCAGCCATTCTGTCTTTGAGTAGCCGAACCCGGCGAGATAGATCGGCAAGAATACTGCCAGCCCATATTGGGCAATGCCGTTTATGGACTTTACCACCAGACCGGTGGCAATTCTTGGACGTTTTAATATCGTTATGCAGGTCATTAATTCGGCTAGCGAAAAGGGGTGGATTTCATCGGCGGGAACCCTATCTTTATTGACGTAAATCGCCAGGACAGATCCGATAACCACAAAGATAGCCCCCGACCAAAGAACGTTTATCTCGCCCATCACCGGGAGTGCCAAAGAAGAATAGAACGGCCCTACAACACTCAAACCCAACGAAAACGTAAACCAAAACCAACCTACCGCAGTGGAGCGTTTTTCAAGGGGGGAGCTGTAGTTAATCCATATCAAAAATGAATAGGCAAACAAGGGATAGCCAAATCCGCGAATGGCATAAAACGGCAGCATAATATGCATATTCAGCATGGGCATGCCTAGACCGATGAATCCAATACTACCTACGACAAAGGCCAATAAACCGGCCAACATTATTTTTCTCGGTCCTAGGGTCTGAACCAACACACCAGATAGCCAGGCTGCCAGCGTCACCGTCACACCATAGAATGTCATCAAGAACGAAGCATCGGAAACGTGCAAGCCTTTTTCCACAAGATAAAGGGAGAGCCATGCCTGCTCTACCCCGTCCCCGACCATAAAAAGGGTGAGGCCGATATAGCCCCACAATAAGTTTCTGGGTAATCCAATTTTATCTAACATGTTGCCTCCGGACATTACTACAGCAATGCCTAATGAAAGATTATGGAAATAGAGAGATATCTATCAAACCTAAGCTTTTATTACAGCGATGTTTTTTTTGTAATGAGAGACAAAAGCAAGCTTTGGATTTTAATGGCATCCTGGGACTTGATAATTGAATCTATTTCATTCATAGATACGGAATCTATATAATCTGACAATATCTTATACATTTTGATATTTTGTTCACACTCTCTCACCGGGTCTTCCCGCTTGGGGAAAGTGTCAAAATAAACCAGTCCATCAAATTTATATTTTTTCGCATAATAGATATATTCAAGAGTCTGTAGAAGATGTACGGTACCGAGCATTAGCCCATCATCAAAATGACCATAGCCATCATTCAAATGGAAGCCCACCAGCCTATTACGCTGCGCGGAAAGAAACAGTGAGTAGGCCGGGTTCTCCTTTTTCATGATCATATGGCAGAAATCAAGGGTAATACCGAGATTTTTTTGCCCAACATCATCCAACAACATCAGGGTAGAACAGACATCGCCTATTAACGAAAAAGTACGTGGTTCATAGGGCTTATATTCAAAACTAAAGGTCATGTCGGGGTTTTCTGAGGTGATCCGTTTAAAAGCATCCACCGTATTGGCATAGGCGCGTTCATAATCCAATTGGAATGGATAATCGAAACCATCGTTGGCAAACCATAAGGTCACCGTGTCACCACCCAGTTCGCGACACACGTTAACCGCATCAAGAGTGGTTTGTATCGCTTTTTCCCTTAACTCCGCGTCTGGGTTGGCGAACTCTCCATCATTGAAATCTTTTTGGAAGCGAAGCGCAATTCCGCCCACTTTCAATGAAGATTCTTCAATAGCGTTTTTTATTTCAGCGATATCATTTTGTAAGAAATGTTCAGGATAGTTCAATTCAACATGAGTCAAACCTTTAACGGAAGACATCCGTTTGATGAGGTCCACTGTATCAATTTTGTTTGTATCAAAAAAAAGCTCCGGACGGGCTTTAAATGAATTAATCCGGGATGAAAATTTCATGAAAAATTCCTTCTTGCTTGTTAATAATGTCGTTATTTATAGGTGATAGAGGGGTCTTTTCAAAACAAAAAAATCATGAACACTTAAAGTTTTTTTACAGGCGTTATAGAGCCTAAAAAATTTCACTATGAGTAAAATAAAAAATTAAAAAAATGAGTTTAACCACTATAAATGTGATATGCATAACACTTTATCAACTTGCAAACATGATATTTTGATAGCAATAGTGCATAAATCAAATTTTGAGTAATATTTTTAGCTGCGCTCTTTTAAAAACAAGGTAACAATACGTATGCATCAGAGCTTAAAAGGAAGGGAAATAATACTCTACGCTAAAACCCTTGCGCCTACCTTGGGCAAAAAAGAGCGGTCAATTGCGCATTTTATCGAGAATAATCCCGATGTCATTTCGACAATGCGCATCAATGAAGTCTCGAAATTTCTCAAGGTGAGTATTGCTAGCATTACTAAAGTTTCAAAAAAATTAGGTTGTAGCGGTTTTCATGAGCTAAAAAACTCCATTAGCGAAATCAGCGCCTCAGATCAAGACAGTCTACAGCAAGATTTTCATATTTCTGCGCGCTATGAAGATATACTGGAACGTACTTTCTTGAATTCAATTCTGGCGCTCCAGGAATCATTGACTCTCATTAATTCTGAAGTATTTAATCAGGTCGCCTTACTATTAATAAATTTCAACGAAAATAATAAGATTATCCTGGCTGGGTGCGGTGGTTCAAGGTCCATCTGTGATGATTTCCACCATAAGCTTCTTAAGATAGGCATTTTTTCAAACGTTTATTACGATTCTCATATGCAGCAAATGTCTGCTTCATTAATGAAACCGGGGGATATACTCTTTGCTGTCTCCCATTCAGGGAAAACGGCGGATGTCATCAATATGCTGAAAACGGCGCGTGAAAATGGTGCTGACACGGTTTCAATTACAAATTATTTCAATAGTCCGGTCACTCAAGTGTCAGATTATGCGATTATTTCATCGGTTAAAAATAATCCCATTACCGGAGAAAATGCTTCTACCCGAATTGTCCATCTTAATATCCTGGATGCTCTTTTTACCATTCTGGCCAACGAACGCGGTCAAAAAAGCCAGGATAGTTTACAAAAAACACGTGATTCAGTGCAATCGAAACGAATTTGAAAATAGTTTGGGGAAATATTATGAAAACTGACGTACTGGTGGTCGGAAGTTTAAACTTCGATATTCTGATTAAACAGTCAAGGCTTCCCTTTATCGGAGAGACCTTTAATGGCGAGGACCTTTATCAGATGCCGGGCGGTAAAGGGGGGAATCAGGCGGTACAATGCGCTCGCCTAGGGCTAAATGTCAGGATGGTGGGTTGCGTTGGTGAGGATTTGTTCGGTCAGGAGTTAATCAAATCCCTAGAGGAGAATCATATATCCTGCTTTGATATCAAACAATGCGGCGCCTCTGGCTTGGGACTGGTACAAATACTGCAGGACGGGAATTATTGCAGTACCATCATCAAAGGTGCCAACTATCACCTGGACGTCAGAGATATCAAGGATGATTTTTTCGCCGACGCTCCGCTAGTCATCCTGCAATCTGAAATCCCCGAGAATGTGGTGAAAAAAGTCGTTGACCGGGCCCGACACCATAACTGCATTATCTTATTGAATAATGCCCCCGCCAGGTTTATTGAAGACGAGATGCTAAGTAAGGTCGATTTCCTGGTGATAAACGAAACAGAAGCGTCGTTTATGCTCGGTTATCAAGTCAATACTCCTGAGGATGCCTTTAAGGCAGCGGCAACGTTAAAGGGCCGAGTGCGGAAATCCGTTATCATCACCCTCGGCGAAAAAGGATCGGTTGTCATTTCAGATGAGGTAAACAACCATTTCCCGGCGGTCAAATGCGATAACGTGGTCGATGCCACAGGGGCCGGTGATTCGTATATCGGCGCGTTGAGCTATGGCATTATCAAAAACTTGCCGTTGGCCGAGTCTATTCGCTTTGCGTCGGAAGTCAGCGCTTATTCTGTGCAAAATTACGGTGGACAGGGTTCTTTCCCCACCCTGGAAAAACTACAGGCGTTTCCCGAATACTCTTGAAGATGATGCCCAAGGGCCGGGGCATCAGTTGCTCGATAACCGGTGTCCATACCGTTCTCGGCGCCGCATGCTCCGGCAGGGCTTAGCAAAGCCACTTATCGGCGGCCGGCGGGCCGAACATTTTTTGGTCTGCCGGAACGTCGGGGAAACCGTGTTCAAAATAGGGAAGGTGCTACGTTTTGGCGACCTTGCTCGACGTCTTTGATCTTGCGGATATCCAGTCCTTTAAGACGACGCTACCGGAAACGAGGATCAGGATGGCCCCCCATAATGCCAGAGTGATGAACTGACTGAGATCCAGCAGGATTGACGCGGTGGACATCAATTGCAGTATCACCAGCGACAGGATTACGCCGCTGACTTTGCCGAAGCCACCCAGCGGATCAACGCCGCCAAGCACGGCGGCCAGAATGGCAATCAGCAAATAACTCTCCCCGTAAGCGGCATTGGCCGAATTGAAGCGCGCCATCATGATGACCCCCGCGACGCCGGACAAGAGTGCAGAAAGCAAATATACCCAGACCAGGCTGCGACGCGTGTCGATACCGGAATATCGGGTGGCCCGCTCGTTTGAGCCGATCATGGCGATAGCGCTGCCCAGCGGGGTCTTGTTGACGAAAATACTCAGAGGGATGACGACAATGACAAAAATGATCAGTGCGATAGGTACGCCCAACAGGCTTCCATTGCCGATAAACACCACCGGCTCTGGAAAACCGGTAATGACATTGCCATGGCTGAAACCGATGGCAAGACCCTTCACCGCGGTCATGGTGCCAAGGGTAGCCAGCATGGGCGGAACCCGCAGATAGGCTACCAACACCCCGTTGAGCAAACCCACCAGCGCGGCCAGTAATAATCCCACAAATAATGCCCCTGCCTGGATCAACCCCCAGACGACACCATGAGTTCCCGGGATCCAGGACGTGAGCATGTAGGCTATCACCAGCGCACATAGGTTCGCCGTCGCAATGATGGACAGGTCAATGCCGCCCGAGAGCATCGGAATCATCATGGCCAGGGCCAGGAATCCCAGTTCGGGGAGCTGAAAGGCCATGGACCTCAGCCCGGCGGGGCCGAACAGCTTGCCCCCCTCCAGAATGCCCAGTCCAACCACCATCAGCGCCAGCATGATAATCAGGCGTGAGTTGGTGGCGCCCACCCGGTTCTGGATATTGCCATAAAGAGTGCTTTTACCTTGCGTCATGCTACTGCTCCCGGTTCAACGATCTTGTTGTGGCGCTTCTTGGTTTCCATTGCCATCATGATCATGGCCGCGATAATGACCAGTCCGGTGCTAAACAGCGACCAGTAAGACGAGACGCCAAGCAGAATCAAGCCATTTTGCAAAATGGCGATCAGCGCCAACCCCAATAGGGTTCCCAGCACCGTGCCTCTCCCGCCGATAAGGCTCGCGCCGCCTATCACAACCGCCGCGACCACGTCTAGCTCACGCCCCACCAGGGCGGTAGGCGACACCGATTGCACCAATTGCGCCTGCGCCAATGACGCAACTCCCGCCAGCGCGCCCATATAGCCATACACCAGCATATTGAGCCTGTAGACGTTGAAGCCGACGCGCTGGGCCGCGTCCGGATTGCCTCCCATTGCGTAGATCTGACGGCCGATATTACTTCTGTTGAGCAGCAGCCAGGTCGCCAGAAAAGCCAGGACCAGGGCGATGATTTGTAAATTCACCGCATAGGTATCGCCATTCGGATCGGTATGGAAGACAAACTCAAAGCCCGCATTGAACCAGTCCGGTAAGGCGAAAATGTCTGCTCCGCCGGTCACGGTCAACAAGATGCCGAAGAATACATTCAAGGTGGCGATGGTAATGATCATCGCCGACGTCCTCAGCGAGTTCACCAGCAGACCATTGATCAAACCCAGCACAACGCCCAGACCGATGGCGATGGCAAATACCCCGGTCCAGCCTATCCCGTAATGATTAGCCGCGGTAAGCGCCGCGAACTGCGCAATGGACGCCGATGCGGTAAATGACAAATCAATTCCGCCGGTGATAATGACGACCAGCAGGCCCGCCGCGAGTATGCCGATAAATGCCGTGGCTCCCAGGACATCCACCAGATTTTGCAACGTGGCGAATTCAGGGGAATGCACTGACAGGAAGAGCGCCATGAGTACCACGACGATCAGCAGACGGCATTCATGCGTATGCACGAAACGCTGGATAAATTCACGCATTGAGGGCCTCTTTCAATTCTTTTTCCGAGCAGCGTCCGGGAATATATTCACCGTACAATCTCCCCAAGCGCATCACGAGCACCCGATCGCTGTGGTAGTACACTTCCGGAATTTCGTCTGAAATCATGATGATCGCAATGCCGCGTGCGGCAAGGTTTCGGACCACCTGATAGATACCGTCTTTGGCGGAGATATCCACGCCCACGGTGGGGCTGTCAAGAATCAATAGATTGGGATGGGTAGCCAGCCACTTGGCGAGCACCACGCGTTGTTGATTTCCCCCGGAAAGGGTTTTCACCTTATTCTCCGGATTTCCCGCCTTGATGGACAGTTCATCTATCCCATGCAGCACGGTAGCGCTGTACAAATCATCCCGGATCAGACCCGCCTTATTTACCAGCGATTCCACCACAGACAGAGTGATGTTTGCGCTGATGGACTGCTCCAGAACCAATCCCAGCGACAGTCGGTCTTCCGGTAAATAAGCGATCCCCCGCTCAATGGCGTCACGATTGGAACGCATATTCGCCGACTCGCCGTTTATCACTATCTCTCCGCAATCGGGGCGCGTCATGCCGAACAGCGACAGTGCCAACTCTGTGCGCCCGGATCCCAGCAGTCCGGTCAGGCCGAGGATTTCCCCGCGCCGGACATCCAGATTGATGTCCTCATATTCGCCGGCGCGCGAGAGACCCCGCACTTCAATGACCGTCTCCGTATCCGGCCGGTCTTTTGCTTCGCACTGGTAGCTGAATTCCTTGCCCGTCATCAGGGTCGCAAGCTTACGGTCTGACATTTCCCCGGCATCGTAGGTACCGAGTTTCACGCCATCACGCATCACGGTCACACGATCGGCGATTTCCAGGACTTCATCGAGCCGATGGCTGACGAACACAATAGTGATGCCGCGTTTCTTCAACTGTAGCGTCAGCAGCAGTAGCGCATCCACCTCATGTCGCGTAAGCGACGAGGTAGGTTCATCCATAATGACCAGACGAGCGTCCGCGGCCATGGCCCGGCAAATAGCCACCAGCTGGCGCTGGGCAATGGAGATATCGGCCACTTTGTCATTGAGACGCAGCGAGACGCCTATGCTTTGCATGGCGTCGGCTGCAAGCCCGGTGATTTTTTTCCAGTTAACCTGTTTGAACCCGCCCCCGTGCAGGCCAATAGCGATATTTTCGGCCACGGTCAGGTTGGGAAACAGGGAAAGATCCTGATAAATCACCTGAACGCCAAGACGGGTGCTCTCTACCGGCGTCAAATGGTCGATTTGATTTCCATCTATCGTGATTACCCCACCCGGCTCCGGTTGGTAAACACCAGACATAATCTTGATAAGCGTCGACTTGCCGCATCCGTTTTGCCCGCAAAGGCAATGGACCTCGCCTTTTTCCAGTCGGAGACTCATATTCGAGAGCGCATGAACGCCGCCAAAGATTTTTGATATTCCATCGAGTTGTAAAAAGACTGACATCGAGATACCCCGGTTGTGATTATTTAGGGCACAGGGAGGGTGGCTTGATCCCATGAAACCAAGCCGCCCTCAATGCTTGCAAGACTTGCCGGCTAGAGTCCGAGCTTGATGAGATCGTTGATATTGTCTTTGGTGATAAGCAGGATGCGATCAACCATCACCACATGATTGGCGCTATCGACGGTGGCCTTGCCCAGGCCGGGTACCGTCATACCGGTTTCAAACTTGGTATTGTCCAGCGCCAGGCGCGCGACGGCGGTCATTGCCAGCCCGGCCTCCTTCGGGCTCCAGAGGAAGCCTTCCCGAATCACGCCAGACATGATGTAAGCCTTCGCCTGGGATGGGATCGTCGTGCCCACCAGCGCAATCTTCTTTTCGAGGTGGCGTCTCTTCAGTACGTTGCCCACGCCAATCGGTCCATTGGAACCCATGGACATGATACCGGTTACGTTCGGATAAGCCTTGAGTATATCCTGTGTAACGCGTTCGGATTCATCGATAAAGTCGGCGCCCGGGAACCTGTCGGCGGCCAGCTTCATGTTGGGATAATGGGCTTTCTGGTAAGCGATGGCGGCATCAGCCCATTGATTGTGGCCGGTGGTGGTCAGGGTGCCGACGAGAATGACATAATCACCCTTCTCGCCCATTTCCCGGGCCAGCGCCTTCATTTGGGCTTCGCCGTAGGCTTGTGCGCTCATGAGCTCGACGTCCCAGGTCTTGCCGGGCTGGTTCGGCCCCTCTTGGGTAATCACCATGATCCCGGCATCGCGGGCGCGCTGCACCACCTGAGCGGTGACATTGGTGTCAAGGGGAACCAGACCGATCACGTCGACTTTTTTAGCAATCAAATCTTCGATAAGCTTGACCTGCTGAGCCGGGTCGGCTCTGGCAGGCCCTACCATGGATGTTTTAAGATTGAACTGCTTGCCGCCTTCTTCCAACCCTTGATTGAGAATATTGAACCATGGAACGCCAGCTTCCTTGACCACGGTAACCATTGTCTTAGTCTCAGCGGCAGATGCGAAACCCGGCCAGCCGATACCCCCTGCCGTAGAGATCAGTACAGAAATGCTCATTAACGTAATAAACATGCGGCGATTCATTTTGATACCCCTTATTTATCATTGATATACTGGCGCATCGTACTGTTTAGCATATAAGACCTGCGAGACGGCGCTGCCAACAAACCAAGGCAACCAGCCACGCTTACTATCAGTGCCGTAGAAATAGCTAAACATTAAGTAATTCACGTAATTTTAGAAATTAGTAAATATAAAAGGTGCTATGGCTAATCTAAAGCACCTCTTATCGGCATCTGGAACAAACCGCATGAATTGTCCCTGCTGCAAAATCGACTTTACTAGAAAAAATAGTAAAGTAAATTTTATTGCTCACAAAAGTGCCCATATTTGATTCAGCTCACAACTCGGTTTTGTCATCACGGCAAAACCTCTTATAGAGAAGCCCGGATAATAGACTCTTCCATTGCGGACTCTGCCGCACTCAAATAACCGAGCTTAATGCTGAATCCTGCGCTTTCGCCGCCGGCCAGCGAACGTACATTGCCGAACTGTTTTTCTGCGTAATATCCCTCCACCCCGCAAGTGGCGGGCATCGCGAAGGCACAGACTTTCTGCTTGTTGTTGGCCAGAATCCACCGGACGAGGTGTGAAAAATCGTCAGCGTCGTATTTCACCGCAAAGGCATCGCCTCCGGGCCGGCGCAGCATGACATGAACGAGCCCGTCTGCGGCTTTCTTCAGGTTTTTCAGATAGAAGACCAGCTCTGGATCGAAGCCCAGGCCAGGATCAATCACTTCGGTCGCACAGGGATCTTCCTTCATCCTGGCAAGCCGCGCCAGGTACTCGTCGTTGGCTTGCACTATGGCCGGCACTGAGGTTCTTACCACCGTGTCGGCACGGTCAAAGCTGGTCGGCTGGATGATCCGGCCGCCTTCCACGAAGGCGAAGTTGGCGTGGCACATGTACATCAAATCCATCGCATCCAAAGCGAGATTCTCCACCTCCATTTTAATCTCGAAGATCGCTTTATTAGGCCGAATCACCACGCGAGGACGGGCCATATAGTGATCACCGAAACCCATAAGGTATTCGCGCTCCCCCACCACCGCCATCCACGGCCCTTCAATGTCCTCTCCCATCTCGATACCCGCCCGATCCATCGGCGCCAGCGGCATTTCACCATGTAAAGGATGGCGGTCGTGCTCCCCCGGATTGCCGTTATGCAACAGCCCCGAATGGTACATGAAGCAGCCGTAGGTGCCGACGATATCGTCAGCCTGACGCGGGGTTTTGAAGCGGCTTGACATGGTGAGATCGACGCCATCGAACATGGCTTGCCAAATCATTTGGCCATAGTATGGCAAGACCACCAGATGCCCCCGGCGGTTTTTCAACCGAACCGCTTCAATGCCGGATTCATAGCGAAACAATTCGGCGCTTAACCCTTCCGTGTTGACGATTTCAAGCGGGCAATGGTTGAAAAACGTTTTATTGAGCCTGATTGCAGCGTGCTTCATCGGAGCCTCCTGTGTAGATCAGATTTGATGTTTCTTTACTGATTAAACATGAACAGTAAATCTTCCACCTAAATCTCACAACAAACACGGCGCCGTTGATCCTGCGTAAAATTCGAAAATGAGAGTTGCGACACGCTTGGATTCTTTGCAAGCAAGGCGGTACTTTTCTGGAAAGGCTGCAAGAGGAAAATTATGGCTGTTGAAATCTATCACTGCCGCTGGGGTTGACAGAGCCGATTCCAGTTCGAAAGGGTGACGATGTCGGCTTTGATGATTGGAAAGCCTTATTTTCTTTTGTGGGCTACCGCCATCATGGTACGACTGAGCTGAAGCTCCGCCAGCGCGTAGTCACGCTGGGCGACGACAACGAACAAGGCATCCAGAATATTGAGTTGCGCCACACGAGCGGCGGCGTTTTCTCCTGTCAAGGGAGAGCCCCGCGCCGTGGAACACAAAACCGTGTCCGCCAGGCCGGCCAGGGGTGACTCTGAATAGTTGGTGATAGCGATGACAGGTACATCGTTGGCTTGGGCGGCCTTGACCGCTTCAATGAGGTTTTGGGTCTGGCCGGAATGGGAAATGGCTAATACGACATCTTTCTCGCCCAGCAACGATGCCGACATCAGCATCATGTGAGGATCGTCATAAACGGTTGCGCGTACGCCAATGCGAAGAAATTTGTGTACAGCGTCCCGGGCTATTTGCGCCGATCCGCCGAAACCATAAAAATCACGCTGCTGCGCTTTGGCCAACAGGTCAGCAGCACGCACAAAAGCGTCCATGTCAAGAATCGCTAAGGTTTCTTCCAGCGCCTGCGCGGAGGTTCGAAATACCTTGGTGACGATTTCCCTTGCCGTATCCGTGGGAGAGAGTTCCTGGTGCATCTCGGTAATAGGCAATCGGTTGTATTCGGCGGCCTTGCTGCGCAATTCACGAAACCCGGCAAATCCGAGTTTTTTTGCCGTCTTAACCACCATTGCTTCTGACATCTCGCAGAGACCGGCGATATCTTTCAACGCGACGTGTTCATCGAAACCGCTCGACAGTACCGCGTTGACCAATTTCGCTTCCAAGGGGGTCAGCACCGAAACCATATCACGCAAGCGGGGACCAATGGCGCTTGCATCATCGATGGGATTGACCATGAAGCCCTGTTTCCTTAGCAAACTTTATTGATTCGTAAACATATCATGCCCAAAAGCACGGTGCTATGGGATTTAACGGCAGAACGGCTGCCGGAATTTTGTGAATCACCTCTTATTTATAAACAATAGTTCTGCCCTGTCTTGCCCGGCCGGAAACCCGGTGCTAGTTTGATTATCTAATTCACTAAATAATGTAAAATAGAAAAGTACAATACGTACATAACCCAAGGGGAACCGTCATGACAGGACTGAAGTTTGCTACACGTTTAAACTCATTTGCCGCCAAAGCTTCCGCCTACTGGCCAGACATGAAGGGTAAACCCACGGTGATGCAGATGGTGGAAAGAGCCTCTAAAGTCAAAGGATTAACCCATCTTGACCTTAACTATCCACAACATATCGATTCTGATTTAAAAGCCCAAAGGCAACAGATTGAAGACTCAGGGCTGGTGGTCAACGGCATGGCGATGCGCTATGACAAGCCTGAATATAAGATTGGCGCCTTTACCAATCCCGATGAAAAAGTGAGGCGCGACGCCATTGAGCTTACCAAACGCGGCATCGATGCGGGCCGGGAATTCGGCACCAAACTGATGACTATCTGGCTGGGCCAGGACGGGTTTGATTACAGCTTTCAGGCCGACTACAAAAAAATGTGGGAACAGGCGGTAAGCGCAGTGCGGGAAGTGGCCGACTATGCGCCGGACTGCGACATCAGTATTGAATATAAACCGAATGAACCCCGTTCCTTTAGCATTTTCCCCAACGTGGCCACCTGCCTGCTGGCGATTGCCGAGGCCGGAAACGCCAATCTGGGCATTACCCTCGACTTCGCCCATGTCCTATACGCAGATGAAATCCCCGCCTTCGCCGCCGGCATGGTGGCGCGCCGTTCCCGCATCCTGGGCTTGCACCTGAATGACGGTTACGGCAAACGCGATGACGGTCTGATGGTGGCTTCGGTCAATCCCCGCGCCACGCTGGAACTATTGTGGCAGCTCCAACGCGACGGATTTAACGGCGCCTATTATTTCGATACCTTCCCGGATGCCAGCGGCCTTGACCCGGTACGGGAATGTGAACTCAATATTTCGACGGTGAAACAGCTGTTGGAAATGTCAGGCAAGCTGCTCGGGCACGACGGGTTGCAGGCCGGCATCGAACGCCAGGATGCGGTGACGACGCAACGCATCGTGAACGACATCATGCTCGCAAAATAATTAAAAAGAAGGAGTTCTATAATGAATAAAATCCTCTCTACCCTTATTGCCGCTTCAGTGTTCAGTTCGTCTCTACTCCATGCGGCGGATTTACCTCCGCTTCAGTCCGATACCGAACCCAATCGCATTGACTGGGCTCAATTGGATGCCAAATTCGGCCCGGTGCCCAAAGCCGGCCCGGATTTGAAAATCGGCGGCGTGTCGAAAACCTTGACCAACGAATACTGGCGTACCCTGGGCAAAGGGTATGCCAATGCCGCTAAACAGTACGGCGTTACCGTGGTGTATCAAGCCGCGGCCAATGAAGACGATCAGATGGGTCAATTGGCCATCGCGGAAACTTTGATTACACAGGGTTTTAAAGGGCTGCTGGTTTCACCGCAAACCGACGCCAACCTGGAGCCTGCCGTAGAAGAAGCGAAGTCAAAAGGCATCACGGTGATAAACGTTAACGATGCCGTCATGCCCGGTGCGGTTCACTATGTCGGTAATGTCCAAAAAGACAACGGCGTCCGCGTCGCCCAGTGGTTTATCAAAAATCGCCCGCAGGGCGGCAAAGTGGCGGTGATCGAAGGCCAACCTGGGGTATATGCGGCGCGCCAGCGTACGCAGGGTTTTCGTGAAACCATCGAAGCCGATAAAAAATTCCAGGTGGTGGCCAGCGTGCCGGCGAACTGGAGCCGTGAAACCGCCTACAACAATGCCGCGACCATTCTGCAACAGCATCCCGATCTGATTGGTTTCTATTCCAATAATGACGATATGGCCCTGGGCGTGGTGGAAGCGGTGCATGCCGCCGGCCTGACGAATAAGGTCGCGGTCTTCGGCACCGACGGTATTTCCGATGCCTATGCGTCCATTCTGCGCGGAGAACTCACCGGTACGGTTGACAGTTTCCCTGAACTGACGGGCGAAGTGGCGATGAACGTTGCCCTGCGCGTTATCGGCGGACAGCCGCTTCCCCGCGTGGTTTCAACGCCGCAGGCGATTATTACCAAAGACAACGCCCAGCAATTCAAAACGGCGAACCGGGATCAACTGATAAAACTGCTGCAACAAAACTAAGCGACCGCACGGGCACGGAGAGGGTTATGGGGAGGGGTTATGGAAATTAATCGTCTGGAAATGCGTAACGTGACCAAGGTCTACGGTAGCGTTACGGTACTGGAAGGCGTCAATCTTGCGGTGAAGGCCGGCGAGGTTCATGCCCTGATAGGAGAGAACGGCGCGGGGAAATCCACCCTCCTTAATGTTTTGTTCGGCATAACGGAAGCCAATGCCGGCGAAGTGGCGCTGGATGGCGAGGCGGTGACCATAAAAAACCCGCTGTCCGCCCGTAAGGCCGGTATCGCTATGATTCATCAGGAACTGCAGCACGTTCCGGAACTCTCCGTGGCGCAAAACATGTTTCTCGGCCGCCCCTTGACCAAACAAAAGGGGCTCTTTGTGGATAAAAAGGCGCAGTACGAAAAGGCCATACTCATCCTCAAGCGTTTGGATACCACCATTGATCCCAATGTGCCGATCAAGACCTTGAAAGTGGCGCAACAGCAAATCGTCGAAATCGGCCGGGCGCTGTTGGATGATGCCAAAATCATCGCAATGGATGAACCCACATCAAGTCTGACGCCCACCGAATTCGAACGCTTGGCGGAGCTGATCCTTGATCTCAAGAAGATGGGTGTATCCATCATTTATGTATCGCATAAAATGGATGAAATCTTCCGGGTCTGCGATCGGGCCACTATTCTGCGCGACGGCAAGCAGGTGGGCGTGGTGAATATCGCGGACGAGACCGAAGAGACGATAGTCACCAGGATGGTGGGCCGTAAGATCGACAAAATAAAGCACAATACGTTTTCCACCGGCAACGAAATATTGCGGGTGGAAAACCTGGGCAGGATTCCCGTGGTCAAGCCCACCAGTTTTTCCGTTTCCGCCGGTGAGGTCCTGGGTATTACCGGCTTGGTGGGCGCGGGCAGGACCGAACTGTTACGCCTCATCGCGGGTTTGGACAATAAAACCAGCGGCAAGGTGTATATCAAGGGCCATGAGATTAAGCCTCATAATATCAA
Source organism: Sodalis sp. RH15 (assembly GCF_047324255.1). Classification (NCBI taxonomy): domain Bacteria; kingdom Pseudomonadati; phylum Pseudomonadota; class Gammaproteobacteria; order Enterobacterales; family Bruguierivoracaceae; genus Sodalis; species Sodalis sp. RH15. The sequence goes on along the minus strand of NZ_CP178738.1, from coordinate 2,703,384 downwards.
GTCCACTATCCGGGCGGGTATCGGCCTGGTTCCGGAGGACAGAAAGAAAGAAGGGATCATCAAAGAAAGATCGGTGGCGGTAAACATGGCGCTGCCCTCCATGAGGCAATTCACTCAGCAAGGTTTGATTAACGGCAAAAAATTAAAGGATGTGGCATTCGGCGTCATGTCCAACTTAAACCTCAGGCCGCTGGATATTGAAAGATTCATCGGCACATTAAGCGGCGGTAACCAGCAAAAGGTGATTATCGGCAGATGGGTGGCGGCGAATACCGAGGTGTTTTTATTCGATGAACCCACACGGGGGATCGACATCGGCGCTAAATCGGAAATATATAATCTGATTGAAAAACTGGCGCGAGAAGGTAAAGCCATTATTGTGGTGTCCTCTGAAATGCCTGAAGTCATGCGAATTTCAGATCGCGTCCTGGTCATCAAAGGCGGGAAAATCACCGCCCAACTCACCGGCAATGAAATCACGGAAGAAAACATTGCCCAATATGCTATCAGCAGCACGGTGAATTAAATATTTATCAAAACATAATAAATTGATATCTTGAGGCTAAGCCATGAACGTTCAAGAGAATACCTTGCATAAAAGTTTTTATTCCAGATTTCGTAAATTTAATTTACGCGATGCGGGAACCCTGATTGGATTGATTATTATTGTCTGTGTATTTTCAGTACTGTCGCCGGTATTTTTGACGATACCGAACCTGCTCAATATTCTTCAGCAATCTTCCATTAATGCCGCCATTGCCCTCGGTATGACCCTGGTCATCATTTCGGGCTGCATCGATTTATCGGTGGGTTCAACGGCCGCCTTCTCGGCGGTGGTGGGCGCTTCATTAATGGTGGCGGGCGTGCCCGTTTCAATTTCCATTATCGGCGCGCTGGCGGTTGGCATGCTGTGCGGCGCCTTCAGCGGCGTACTGGTGGCCTATGCCGGCCTTCAGCCGTTCATTGTGACCCTCGGCGGATTGTCCCTGTTCCGGGCCATAGCCCTCATCTGCACCGGCGGCAACCCTATCTTCGGTATCCCGCCGGATTTCAGGAATTTCATCAACGGGCAATTTCTTGGTGTTCCCTGTCCGATTATCATCGTCGCCATCATTGCCATCATCCTGTGGGTCACCATGAACAAGACGCCATTGGGTGAATATATCCTCGCGGTGGGTGGTAATCAGGAAGCAGCCAGGGTCGCCGGCGTACCGGTGGAAAAGACAAAAGTCATCGTATTTGTTATTTCCGGCCTTCTGGCATCCCTATCTTCCCTGATCCTCATTGCCCGGCTGGGAGCGGCGGAACCCACCCTGGGCAACCTCTGGGAACTGGATGCCATCGCGGCGGCGGCCATCGGCGGCGCATCGCTGATGGGCGGAAAGGGTAGTATACTGGGTACGATTGTCGGCGCGATAATTTTAGGTGCGCTGCGTAACGGATTGACTTTAATGAACATTCAGGCATTCTATCAACTGCTTGCAACCGGCCTGATTATTATTGTTGCCATGCTGATAGACAGAACCACCAGAGGTAAATAGCAATGAAATACGATCCACGTGCGATAGGCGCTCAAATCCGTATGCGGTTGCCCCAATTAACGCCGTTGGAAATAAAGGTTGTAGAGTCAATAACGTCAAAAGAAAATCTGTCGGAAAGCACACCGCTGAAGGATATTGCCACCGAAAACAATGTCTCAGAAGCCATGATTGTTAAATTAGCCAAGAAACTCAATTTCACCGGTTTCAGAGATTTTAGAACCAGCCTGGTGCATTATAATCACTCCGAGGTGGCGAATCTTCATAAAGAAATCTCTCCGGACGATTCTTCTGAAGAATTGCTGGGAAAAGTATTCAAGACGTCAATTCAAGCAATAGAAGAAACCAAAGCCATTATTGATATCAAGGCATTTGAGCGGGCGGCGGAGATTATTTTTCGCGCCCGGAATATCGATCTATACGGTGTCGGCGGATCGGCGCAGATTGCCAGGGATATGTCGCACAAACTCTTGAAAATAGGCATTCGCGGGATGGTGCATGATGACTCCCACATGATGATGATGTCCGCATCCGTATTAAAAGATGATGATGTGGTGATCGCAATCAGCCACTCCGGCCGGACCAGGGCAGTCATTGAAGCGGTAAGGCTCGCATCGGGAAATGGCGCAAAAGTCATTACGATTTCCAATTATGTTGATTCGCCTATTGTGAAATATGCCGATGTGGAGCTCCATTCAACCTCCCAAGGTTCGCCTTTACTGGGTGAGAATGCAGCATCTCGTATAGCACAGCTCAATATATTGGATGCCTTGTTTGTCGCCATTGCCAAGAAAAACCTCAAGCTGGCGCAAGAAAACCTGAACAAGACGCAAATGGCGGTACGCAGCATGAGGGAAGAGTAATGGGCTTAAAAAAGATCCTGGTGGTAGGCAGTCTGCATTATGACATCATGGTGGATGCCCATCATCGGCCTGAAAAAGGCGAGACCGTTATCGGTCGCGGCTGTTCATATAAGTTTGGCGGCAAGGGCGGTAATCAGGCGATTGCAGCAGCCAAGGCGGGAGCCGACGTCACGTTTTTGGGCGCCGTGGGGGCGGATGACAATGGGAAATTCCTGCTCACCACGTTGCAAACGGCCGGCGTAGATACAAAGCACGTCGAGATTATCCACGCCATTGCTTCCGGGATGAGCGTGGCCATTACCGATGCTGATGGCGATTATGGCGCGGTGGTGGTATCAGGGGCCAATACAAAAATCAATACTGATAGATTATCCGACGATACTGTCTGGTCGGATGTCGGCATGCTGATCTTGCAAAACGAGGTTCCCGAAGCGGTGAATTTATCTGCCGCGCAAGAAGCCCGGCGTCGTCATGTTACCGTCTGTTTAAACGCTGCGCCGGCCAGAACCCTGTCGGCTGATTTCCAGCGCTGCATTGATGTACTGGTGGTCAACTCGGTTGAGGCGCGGGATATGTCCAGCGTGGCGGTAAACAGCCTCCATTCCGCCGGTGAAGCGGTCTTAGCGTTGAGAGCGCGTTTCCCCGTTGTGATAGTCACCGCCGGTGAATATGGTGTGGCTTTCTCCGATCGCGCAAATTCGTACGATTCACTGTCGGCGGAAAGAGTGAAATTAGTCAGCACCCATGGCGCCGGCGATTGTTTTATGGGCACATTCTGTAGGGCTTTCAATGAGGGCCGCCTGCTTAACGAGGCGATTGAGGCTGCAAACCATGCGGCGGCCATACACGTTTCCCAGCCCAAAACCGATAGGGATTAATAACTACGGGCGACGGCGGGAGAACCAATCATAGCTGCCGTCGAGGTATGCTCCCAAGCTGAACGCCCAGCCAGGTGGAAATGGAGTCTTGCAGGAGTATTGATTGCTCCGCCAGGGATAGTGTAATTATCCCGTATGCATGGGCTTTCTACGGTTTGTGGAAATCAGCTAAGAGCGGAATATAGTCATTCACACCCCGAGCATTTTCACCGTGGCATCCACGTCTATCTCATCCTCTGAGAAGATTAATGTCGTTCCCTGAAAGGTGGTAATCGCCAGTTTTTTCAGCGAGCGCATTTCACCAGGCTTCGCGGCTGATTTCGGCCTGATGCTGCTCATCAGCACACCCACAGACAGTACCGCGTTCTCTTTATCAATGCGGGTATCGGCAGACACCTCTTCGCTGTAAACCAGGTAAGACTTGATCGACGTAAGCTTAAGGCGCTCGCCTGCGATATAGATGTATTTGCTTTTCGATACAACTTTCACGGCATAAGCTGACAAACCCTTGTTATTAGTGGTGGCTTCGAAAGTCACCACCGCATCTTTCTTAATCAGCTCCGGGTTGGCGACTTTAATCACATGAAAATAACGGTTATCACCGTTTTCATCTTTGATAAAGCCAAAACCTTTATCTTTAAACCACGCTGTGACCGTTCCGTTCATCGCCATTAACCCCCTGCTTACTCGTTTATCTACTCAGTTTTTGCAGCGCGCAGTGTAAAGCACAATGCCTGCGCAAACTACGTCTTTGGGTTAAGTCTGGATGATAAATTTCTGGTATGCGAGGGGAACGGCCAGGTAAAGGCGTAAGCGACGCAGAGTGAAACGCTGCGGCCAGACGTGGCGAAAGAGTTAACCGCGGCTGTTGCAGTATAGGGTCTGACTGCTGGCGGTGGTCGTGGAAACGCTCAGCGGGTTCTGAAGTAATGCGCTCATGGCTACTCCTTGCATCCCGCTCCTTGTTGTTCTATTGACTGCCCCATCTTTAAGGTCAAATCAGGGCTCATCCCGATTGGATAGAGCATTGACCCTGATACCTGCATGCGGCAAAGCTCTCCACTATGACAAACCCCGCTAAGCCGCTTACCCGAGCCGGTCCCTAATTCACAATCTCTATATTGACCCACCGGCTATCGGCGCGTCCGCGATCGTCGACCGCCCGGATGCGATAGCGTCCCTTATTGATGGGCCGCCAATCGATTGCCGATTTATTGGCGGAGCTGCCAAGGTAGATCTCATCGACAAACCAGTACACCGTTTGGCTGTCGGCATCCGTTACCGCATTAAATGAAATCTGGTCTTGCCCCTGCTGTGATTGCCTCAGCGTATAAGTGGTATTCAGCAAAGGTGACGTAATGCGCGGCGGATTTCCGCTGACGTCCACAACGTCATCTTTACAGCGATTCACCGGTGGCTTGCGCTTGGGCAAACCGGCTTGCGCAAATACGTTTGCCAGATCCGACGGCCAGAACTCGAATACTTCGATACGGGTTTCCTCTTCATTGTAAGGCCGACAGGCTACCTCGCCGGTCAGTTTATCCAACCGCACCGGGCGGTAAACCGTGTCGACCTTGATCGGCGACTTACCGGGAATAAACCAGGCTTTTCCCTTCTGCTGACACCAGGGTGTCGATAAATCCCCGCTGGCGAGGCAGATTTCGACCCGCTTGAGCTGCTTGGGAAACGGATGTTTCGGTTCTTGCAAAGCGGGATAACTGGCGTTGATGCTATCGATGATATTGAAGAACAGCGGTGCGGCGGCATCCGTACCAACAAACACATTATTGCCTTTACTATCGAAATTCCCTTCCCACACCACCAAGACATAGGGACCAAAAATCCCGGCGCTCCAAGCATCGCGAAACCCCCACGAGGTACCGGTTTTCCAGTACACCGGCAACGCAGAGGGCTGCTGTACCAGCGTATCGCCGGGACGACGGTGCTGGCGCAGCATATCGAGTGTCATGAAACTGGCTTCTTCGCTCAATAACCTTGTCGGCGTTGGTGTCGGATCGTTTTTTTGCATCCGCAGCGGTAGGAGTTCGCCACGATTCGCCAGTAAAGCATACAGTTTTGCCACTTCCTGCATAGTCACCTCGCCGCCGCCCAATACCAGCGACAGACCATAGTGGTTCTCGCTGGACATATTGGAGATGCCGGAAACCCGCAGGAACTGATAGAACGTCGGCCGCCGAAGCTGCGAAGCGACATATACGGCGGGAATATTACGGCTGAAGTTCAGGGCATCGGTCCCGGTGACCGGTCCTAGAAAACGCCGGTCAAAATTCTCAGGCGCATAGGCGCCAAATGCCGACGGCACATCTTTCAGGATGGTCATCGGATGCAGCACCCCCTGCTCCATCCCCAGCGCATAAATAAAGGGTTTGAGCGCCGAACCCGGCGAACGTTTGGCAGTAGTGCCGTTTACTTGCCCCTGAATGCCGCGATTGTAATAATCGGCCGACCCCACCAGCGCACGTATGCCCATATCACGGGTATCCACCAGCAGCACGGCGGCATTATGGATGCCACGGCTCTCGTTACGGAGTATAAAGGCATTCATCTGCCGCTCGACAAGCCGTTGTAAACCAGCATCCAGCGTAGTGTCGATGCGGGTATCCGTGCCTATATAGTGCCGATTTTGCCGGCGGAGCTGCTCGATGAAATGCGGCGCGATATAAGGCATCTGCTCGGGCTGACGCAGCGCCAGGGGCAACCTGAACAATGCATTCTGGCTGCTGTCGGCCGAGTAATACTTCTGCCAGCGTTGGAAGAGCCGGTTGCGCGCCTGCGCCAGCACGGCGCTTAGCACGCCGGTTTTGACATCAATACGATAACTCGGCGATTGCGGCAACACGGCCAGCGTCAGCGCCTCTGGCAAGGTCAGATCTTTCGGCGCCTTATTAAAATAAATCAAGCTGGCCGCGCCTATGCTTTCGATATTGCGGCCATAAGGCGCGTAGTTAAGATAGGCTTCAAGAATGTCGTGTTTGGAATAAGCCAGTTCCAGCTGCACCGCACGCAGCACCTGCATTATTTTGCCCGACGGTGTTCGGGTGTTCAGATGCCAGCGCATGCGCGCCAGTTGCATGGTGATGGTCGAGCCACCCTGCCTTAGTCCACCCGCAACATAACTGCGCCAGAAACCCCGTATCAGGCTGAACGGGTTGAAGCCGGGGTTGTAGTAAAACCAGCGATCTTCATGCAGCAACAAGCCTTGAACCATCAATGAAGATACCTGTTCCAGCGGTGTCCACAAACGGTAGCGGTCGTCATTAGCGAGAGTGATACGCATCAGCGTACCCTGCCGGTCATAATAGACAGACGAAAAAGGCTGCTCCCGGGAAAGGGGCGGATGAGGATACAGACGGCACGCCAACGCGATCAGCGCCAGTAGAAAAACCGCCATGGCGATATTTTGCAGCAGGTATTTAATTGCTTTGGGAACAGAGTGAAAAATGTTCATTTTGTTACTCGGCACAGGTCACGCCCCGCAGCCACTGAAAGGGCGCGACCTGAGTTATTATTTTTTAGCCACAGCCGCGCTGTCAGCAGGCACGACCACCAGCTTACGGTCGCTGACCGACAGTGCCTGAATCTCGCGGTCATACATGGCTTCGCCATAAGCCGGCGGGATCACGAAGCTGCCGGTATTGGTGGCTTTAATCTGGTATATAAACTCCTGCACATCGGTGCTGGCGCTGCCATAGATAACAACACGATCCTCGCGAATATCGCTGTAATCCGGCGCCCAGGTGGAGCCGGATGCAGCCAGCGGCGATTGCCATGAGGCCGGGGCGTCACCGTCGCTGTCGTCAGAGTCCGGTTCCGGCGGCGTTTGCTGCACCACTTCAAAACCGCCCGGCAATAAATCGACAATCGCCAGATTGCTTTGGCCTTCTTTCGCGTTGGCGCGGATTTTCAGATGAACGTTTATCTTCTGTCCCAGTGTGACCTGATTAACAGGTTTGCCCTGTTCGTCGGTATAATCACGAGTAATTTCCAGACCGCGCGAAATGGCTTTTTTCGGCGCGCTCAGATCGTAACCGGCCTGCGTCACCACATACCAGGCCGGCGCGTCATTATCATTTTCAAAGCGGATTGCTTGCGCATCGGCAGTAAAGCGACCTTTGGCGAACAGTCCCTGCAGGCTGGAAATCACCTGAGAACCGATATCGCTGTTTTTGCCGATCTGCGTGATTTTCAGCGCGTCCGGCGTATTGGCTTGCGCCGCCACCTGAGCTGAATAACTCTCCAGCGCCAGAATACTCATCGCCGATGAATAGGTGGTATAACGCTCCTCTTTGAGAGCGCTGATCATATTTTCCAGCACCTGCGGCGGAATCGAGGATACTTTTTCCGGGAAGTGGCGGGCGATCAAATACAGCCGCGTGGCATCCTGTACCAGCGGGTCGAAGTAATTCTGCGTCCACCAGGATTTTCCATACGCATTGCTCAGTTGTTTCCAGATCGGCTGCAACAACGTGTTGGCCACATCATCCATTTTCAACAGACGATAGGACGATGCCAGATACAATGCGCTGAGATCGGTCGCCCAGCGGTCAGGATAGCGTTGCCGTAAGGTATCCTGCACCGAAGCCAGCTGGCTGGTGGTGATTTCCCCCTGACGGGTCAGCAGATAAACCGCCCACGCGCGCAGACGCAAAGAGTATAAATTTTCATTCTGATTGGCGGCCAGCCCGCGCAATGAGGCGTTGGCCTCTTCCAGCATACCGGCTGGCAGGGCATATCCCGAGGCTTTAGCTTCCAGCAGGAACTGCACCACATACGTCGTCACGAACGGATCGGTTTTCGGCGATGAGCGCCACAGGCCAATCGCACCGCTGTCATTCTGCCGCGAGCGCAGAACAGCAAGCATGTTTTTCAGCTGCTTACTGTTTTCTGCCTGGCTCGTATTGCCTTGCAGTTCCGGATGCAGACCTTCAAGGATCAATGGAATCGATCGGCTGACAATCTGCTCGGAACAGTAATAGGGATAATCCGCCAGATATTGCGACAACCCGCCGGCCAGCACTAAGGGCGAGTTGGAGACCGCCGCCTTGCGCACCGCGTAGGCATCGAACATCTGGCGCAGATTATCGACGCTCTGGCTGCTGCCGCTCATGCGTCCCATGATGGATTGGGTACGGAATGGCATCGCCGGACGCACCGAGGTGCTGAGGGTTCGGCGGCTGGTCATGTCCCTGAATTCGTTATTCAGGATCCGGGCATCAAATACCAGCGGCGCATCGCCCGGAACGGCTTTGGCGCGCAAGCGGAAGCTGATCACGCCTTCACGTTTTTCAGCCAAAGACAGGGTTTGATCCGCGCTCCCGACCACTTCCAACTGAGGTGGAACGGTCAGATGCACCGCAATAGGCACTGTGCCGGCGTTCAGACCTTCGAGGTTGTTACTGACACCGACGCTGACATCGAATTCATCGCCGGGCGCGATCATCGACGGCACATTCGGCGTCATAATGACGCTGTCGCGCACGGTCGCCGAGGTCTGCGCTTTACCGATTTTGTCCGGCGTTACGGAAATCGCCATTACGCGAATTTTGCCATTAAAGTAATCCGGGACCGGATAGTCGAACTGCTTCTCGCCGTTTACTTCGGTAATACCGGACCAATATGCCACCGGCTTGTCGCGCTTGCGTTTGAACGGATTCACATTGACATCCAGCCCTTCGCCGCCGTCACCGCCCGGCGCAGCCGCCAGCTGCATAAACTTGCTGAACTCCGGCAGAATCAGGTCAAGGATTTGTGAGCTTTCAACGCCCAATATGCGTTTGCGGAAGAAGTACTCGAGCGGATCTTTCAGGCGATAACGCCCCACCTGCAAAATACCTTCGTCGACAGCAAACAGCGCAACCTGCTGCGGGCCATCGGTATTCACGGTTATCGGAAGATTTTCCCCCGGTTTAATCACAGCAGGCGCAGCAATTTTTAAAGAGTTTTGACGAGACTGTGTGCTGACGCTGAACGGCATGACGCCATAGCTCAGCGGGCTCATGAAAATTTCATTGGAATTCACGTCACGCACGAACTGTACGTTGATATAGCCGTTGCCTTCCATGCCGGCCGGAATGCGGATCTTCTGCACCGAACTGGTGGTATCGGTGTGGAACCACTGCCAGCTGTAGACTTTTTCCCTTTCGATGGTAATCAATCCACTGCCGGTATACGGCGCGTTGATAGACACGTCGATTACATCGCCCGGCAGGTATTTCGCCAAATTCAGCTTCAGCTTAAGTTCAGCATTACGATCCAGGGAACGGCTGAGATTGGCGTCGCCGGCGACCGTATAGGCTATGCGGTTCAGCACTTTGCCCTGGGCGTTTTGAATCACCAGCACAAAATCGCCCGGCCTATCGGTTGCAAGGGTTATGTCATTGCTTTGCGCATTCAGCGCCAACGGCTGTTCCGACAACTGCACTTCTTTCAGTTTCGACTGATATTTGTAGACGCCGGAATCCTGCTTGGTCAGCACCGAAATGTATTTCTGCTCGATAAGCGCCATTTTCAAATCCGGCAACGCAATGCGCTTAAGCGCGGGATCGACGGCAATCATATCCAGATGCCGAACGGCAGCGCGGTTGATGTAGCCTAAATCGCCATCCGCTTTCACGCCCACCAGATAGTCATAAGGCGACACCAATACGCGGGCTGTGGCCGCCACGGAACGTCCGCCGCCCGCCGCAAAGGCTTCTGACAGCAATTGCAGCTGATACGTCGCGTCAGCATAAGATTTGAGATCCAGCGGTATATTCGCCGCGCCGCTGACATCGGTTGAGCGGTCCTCAAGCTCGGTCTCAAATCCGTCGCTGTTGCGGCGGTTTTCGTAAAACGCATATCCGGGGAACTGCTCAAAGCTGGGATACATCGGGCGCAACGTCAGTTTCGACGTCACCCGCCGGCCCTGCGCCGGCGTCCCGAACAGATTCTGGACATCGATATTGGCCTGCAGTTCCGACGGTTTGACCCAACCCTGCTTACGGTCCGGCGCCAATTGCAATTTCACTTTCAGTTGATCCGGCTCGAATTCTTTCACGTTCACCGCGGTATGACCCAGCAGCGTGGACGATTCATTGTTTTTGCCAACCAGATACAGATAGATGTTCCATTCACCCGTCGGAGAATTGTCGTCGGTGGTGTAGCTCAGCTCATTGAAGCCACTGTCGCCCAGCGTCAGCGGAATAGTGTTCATCAGTTTGTCGCGCGGGTCGTGAATTTCAGCGCGCACCGGCACGCCGGCTAATCCCGTGCGCCAGTCGGCAGCGCGGGTAATCAGGCCGATATTAAAAGTGTCCCCCGGGCGGTACACACCACGATCGGAGAACAGATAGCTGCTCAGCGCGCGCGGATCGTCCGGCGTTTCATCACCGTCGACGTCGAAACGTGAGAAGTCCAGGCCGCGGTCATTGTTACGACCGGCTGGCAGAAATGAAACATCGCCCTCTTTTTCCACCAGGAATATGACCGGCTGGCGCTCGTTGGTGTAGACATCCAGCGGCGGGAAACGCACATGGCCGTCGGCGCCGGTGGTTTGATTCAGCAGCGTGGCGCCGTTTTTGGCGATAACCGACACTTTGGCGCCGTTGACCGGCGTACCGTTGTGAATCGATTGCACAAATACGTCGCGGGTCTTATCCTGCGAACGCTTGGCGATAATCCCCAAATCAGTCACGACCACAAAGCGCGAATCGCCGACCGGCGCTTCATCTCCGTCCCGGTATTCCTCCTGATATTGATAGCCATGATCGGTGGCCGGGGTATCTTTCTTTTCCTTTGGATCCCAGGGTGATAGCGTCAGCAGGAAGACGCCGCGATGCGAGCTCGGATCGGTGGATAAATAACGCGAGAGATCGACGCCCTGATAATTCACCTCGCCCGGTTTGTCATTATTTACCGCTGCCCGGTATTTGAAGTGTTCGGTAAAATACTCGTCATTCAGGCGGTTGAATTCCGCCGATGAATATTCACGGCTCTTGAATGAAACGATATGTTGCAGCTGGCTCGGGATCACCCGTTTGATATCGAGACGCAGCCCCGGCACATTACGCGCCGCGATACTGATTTGCTTGTCGCCGTTAACCGACAACAGCGATCCTTGCGACATGAATTGCAGGGATTTTGGATAATCCGGGACCTGCACGATACGGTAGACCTTTTCCGGCATTTTATAGCCGCCGGAAGAGGTCAATATATTATCGATTTCAACCAACATAGCGCGGTGCGCAGGCGCATCGAAGCGGAAGCTGAACTGCGGCTGGGCGTCATTTTCCGCCTCATCAAGCTTGATATCCAGCGGCGTGGATAACGCGAATACATTGTTTTCAACGCTCGACACGTCCCAGTGGGCATAATCATCCGGGCCTTGACCGGTTTCATGATCATTGGGGTTGTGCTGCGGCAACAACCAGACTTTCACCGCGCGGCGAATGTCTTTATCTTTAACCGCATCGCTGAAAGCAATAATCAATGCGCGCTCGCCTTTCGCACCCTCGGCGACGACGACCTGCGCGCTGGCTTCATTTACCTTCAGGCTGTAGAGCGTCGGTACGGAAACCCGGCTCTCACGGGCCAGCGTGGTGGCATTCGACGGCACTGAAGCTTTTACGCCCTTACCGATGGCGATATGCACCGAACCGCCGTGGTCAAAGGATTTCAGCGGTTCGGAATGCACCCAGGCGTTGAGCTTTTTCTGGTCATAGACCACGGAATAATTGAGCTTTGATTCGGTTTTGGCTCCGCCTTGGGTCAGGCCGAGGGCGATTTGCTTTTCGAAACTGGCGACATCCACCGGCGCATTGAATTTGACGTTGAAAATTGCGCTTCGTTTCTGCGGCTCCTGCGGGTCTTGGTAATATTCGGCTTCGCCAAATTTATAATCGAACTCCGGTACGCTGAAGCCATAACCGGTTACCTTCAGCCTGTTTTGCGGCGCGAGCAGGAGGCCGGGAGTGAAATCCACTTCATAGCCGGCGCCCATCGGCAACGGATTTTTCGGCGTGAAGACTAGCGTATCGCCGCTTACCCATTGCCACTCGCCCTCGATAGCCGGTTTCAGCGAAATGCCCCTACCCACCACTTTGCCTACGTCTGTCAGCGGTGCGGCGGAGTAGTTGAAAGTAAAAACCACCCGCTGCGGCGCAGCCTTTTGCGCCACGTAATTCACCGTTTCAGGGTTGCTGACGCGTATGCTGGTATTTTGGTACACCATCGGCGCCGGCACCATCGGCTGCGGCCGGTTTTGCCACCAATACCAGCCGTAAACGGCCGAGCCAGCGGCGCAAACCAAGACCAATACCGTTATGCCGATGGCTTTCGGATGCCGGTCCATCCCTCGGTCGGCATGCTGACAGCCGCGCCTGAGCCAGCCGGACATCGCCACCCACCAGGCCGGCGCGCGCCAGTCGATATTACCGACAATCGGCTTGAGAACGCGGCACAGCAGCGCCAGGATAACGGAAAGCGCCCAAATGCCGCATTTTATCAGGGTAAAGGGCAAGCGTAGCAAGAATCTGAGTAAATCCATTAGTAGAGGTATCCCTAATCCCTTTAAGGGATATTTGTTCAACTTAATAAAAAAGCAAAATGAAGTAATACGCTAAGAAGTAATGTTATTTAGAAAAATTATTATAGCAGTGAGCAATTGTGACATCGTTATTTTACCTATACTGAAACTGAATCGCCATAGGCTCCGACGATTTTTAATCGCGCCACCGTTATACATAAACACCCAGTTGTTATATTTAACATTTGATAATCGCGACAGGTATATAAAAACAATTATAACATCCCGCGAGAACGTTCCTTGGCTAAGACCCTGATTTCCTGGCTAAAGCCCTGTATCGACGACGCAACATCATCAATGGCAGAGGTTGAAGAATATCATTATTAAGACGCGGGCACACCGCGGCTGACAATTATTTAAATATGATGCCAGTCACACAATAGGTAAAACATCATGATTCCACTATCCGTTTTTATTACCGGAAATAACACGCGCCCACCCTGTGGCGGGCCGAGGTCATAGCGCTCGCTTGCCACCTGAAAATATTTGGCATGGGAATATGATAGGCATTGTTATCGGCGAGTATAAAGCGGGGATCTTGCCGGCTGAGCCGGACTGGCTATGCGTGTATTCTGGCGGGCATGTGCTGCTTTTCATGCATCAACGCCGCCAGGGGTTATCACTAACGGCGCTGTTCAGTACTTGTGTAACTATCGAAGGGGATCAGGCTGCTTTCACCGCTCTGATTTTTTTTGTGCCGGCATCAGCATCAGCATCGGCATCGGCATCGGCATCCATGCTTTCCGGTTCATCTGAAGGAGCCTGAGCGCCGGCGGCTTCCGGCAATTTGCTGGTACGCAGGATATGCTGAACATTATCTTTATGCTCGGCCAGATAGAGACCCAGATTTTCAGCCTGCGTTTCATCCAGCTGCATCCCGCTGTTCAACAGCCAGTCGCTGAACGCTTCAGCCATATCAAGCATCTTGTCGTAGGCCTCAGCTTCTTTCTTACTGGCAAATGTCATTTTCTCTTCACCCTTTCTGACGACCACATATTTTATTTCAATAGCCATAACCGCCTCCAATACTGTAATTATAAACAGTATATCAGCAAATGCCGCTCATCGTCCACTACACATTTAACGGCCGGCTCAGACTACTGACAAATATACCCGCCGCCAAGAAGGCGGGACATATTGCCAACAAGCTCAGCCCGCCTCAGTTCCCTGACGCGGGCTGTTTGCGTGGTGATTTCAGTCTTTGCAACCGGTCAATACCGCTTAGATGTCGAATCGATCCAGATTCATCACCTTCGTCCAGGCCGCGACAAAGTCCTTAACAAACTTTTCTTTGGCGTCGCTGCTGGCGTAAACCTCCGCGCAAGCGCGCAATACGGCATTCGAACCAAATACCAGGTCGGCACGGGTTGCGGTAAATTTGACCTCTCCGCTGAGGCGATCGCGTCCTTCGAAGCGTTCTCCGGAGGAGTCCGTTGCTTTCCATTCAGTGCGCATATCGAGCAGGTTTACGAAGAAGTCAGTGTTAAGCTCGCCCACGTTGTGCGTGAAAACACCTTGCCGGCTGCCATCGTAGTTTGCACCAAGCACCCGCAGTCCACCGATAAGCACCGTTAATTCCGGCACGGTCAGCGTAAGTTGCTGAGCCTTGTCGATGAGGAGATCTTCAGTGGATGTGCCGTCGGCAACACCGCGATAGTTACGGAAACCATCCGCTTTTGGTTTGAGGAATTCAAACGATTCAATATCGGTCTGATCCTGGCTAGCATCCACGCGACCGGCGGTGAAAGGCACTTCAATCTCAACGTTGACCGCTTTCGCTGCCTGTTCAACACCCACCACGCCGGCCAGAACGATCACATCCGCCAGAGACGCTTTCTGGAATGATTGTTGTATCGATTCCAAAGTGGGGAGTACGCGGGCGGCGATGGCGTTTACACTCCATTCTCTTTGCGGCAGCAGCGCCAGCCGTGCGCCGTTTGCGCCGCCCCGCTTGTCTCCGCCGCGAAAGGTAGAAGCCGAAGCCCACGCCACCGAGGTCAGTTCACCGACGGTAAGGCCGGAAGCAGCGATTTTTTCTTTCAGCAGTTCGATATCGGCGGCCGTCGGCTGATACACCGGGGCCGGCAGAGGGTCTTGCCAGATTAAGTCTTCTTTTGGCACTTCCGGACCGATATATCGCGCTTTTGGCCCCATGTCCCTGTGGGTCAATTTGTACCACGCCCGCGCGAAAGCTTCATTGAAGGACTGCGGATCGCCATGGAAACGACGGGATATCTTTTCAAACTCCGGATCGAAACGAAGCGTCAGATCGGTGACCAGCATGGTAGGTTTACGCTTCTTCGCCGCATCGAACGGGTCGGGAATACTCTCCGGCGCATCTTTGGCCTCAAACTGGATAGCGCCGGCGGGACTGCGTGTCTGTACCCATTCAAATTTGAAGAGATTTTCGAAGAAGTTATGGCTCCACTGCGTTGGCGTCTGGGACCAGGCCACTTCCAGGCCGGAAGTGATGGCATCAGCCCCGGCGCCGGTTCCATAACTGCTTGCCCAGCCCAGGCCTTGCGCTTCAATAGGCGCGGTTTCAGGGTCGACACCGACATGAGTGGCGGGACCTGCGCCATGGGTTTTGCCCAGCGTATGGCCACCGGCGATTAACGCAACAATCTCTTCATCGTTCATCCCCATATTGCCGAAGGTGGCACGGATAGCCGGGGCCGCCGAGGCAGGATCGCCACTGTGATTCGGGCCTTCGGGATTGACGTAAATCAGCCCCATTTCCGTTGCGCCCAACGGCGATTGGGCCAGCAATTCAGGATGGCGGTGTTCAAGCCAGGTTGTCTCGTCGCCCCAGTTCACATCCAGATCGGGTTCCCATACGTCTTCACGCCCGGCGCCAAAGCCAAAGGTACGGAAACCGGAATTTTCCAAAGCGACGTTGCCTGCAAGGATATAGAGGTCGGCCCAGGAAATTTTTTGACCATATTTTTGCTTCACCGGCCACAGCAAGCGGCGCGCTTTGTCGAGGCTCACATTATCCGGCCAGGAGTTCAACGGGGCGAAGCGCTGCTGGCCGCGGCCCGAACCACCGCGCCCGTCGACGGAGCGATACGTCCCTGCGCTGTGCCACGCCAAGCGGATGAAAAGGCCGATATAGCTGCCCCAGTCGGCCGGCCACCAGGGTTGCGAATCAGTGAGCAGCGCTTTGAGATCGGCCTTGAGCGCCGAATAGTCTAGCTTGGCGAACTCCTTACGGTAATCAAACGATTCGCCCAACGGGTTAGAGCGGTTTGAGTGCTGTGTCAGGAGGTCGACTCTAAGCTGGTTAGGCCACCAGTCCCGATTGCTTGTCCCGCCGCCGGACGTCTTATTGGAATTTCCCTCATGAAAAGGACATTTACTGACAGATGCTTCTCTATCTGCTTCAACGATAGGCTTTGCATCTTTTGCATCTTCATCGATAGAATTGCTCATGACATGCTCCTTTTAAGTATTCTCAATGCTACTCTATACGCGGATTTCACTCAGTCACAGCTGAATTACCCTATGTATTTGATAGACCTTCCCATGGGATTTCAGCGTCCATCCCCCGGGTTTTAATCATGAAAGCAGTCTCCTTTACCCTATATTGCCAGTTAATGACAAAATTATTCCCTGTCGGAGACGCAAAATCAGAAAAGCCCGCGTACGCATTAACCCCGCAGCTAGGGTAGGATCATATCTCGGCTTTATGGCCGCCGAAGTGGTCGATAAGCCTGGGTCGCATATCTTTCCTCGTTTTGGCGCGCACGCTCCTTGAGGTTGCAAGCGGCCACGGGCTGCGGCGGCGGATGGCCTTTAAACGTCATTCTCCAATGGGGAGATATCGAGGAAAAGGAGCCCGTCATGAGCAAGATTCTCGTTCTTGGTGCTGCCGGAAAGATAGCGCGGCACGCGATCCATCAGTTTCTCGGGCAGGAAGGCATCATTCTTACCCTCTATCTGCGAAAGTCGGGACGTCTGCAGAAGCTTGCGGGCGATAGTGTTGAAGTTATCGAAGGCGATGTCACGGATACGCGCCATTTGCAGGAGGCGGCACGAGGACAAGACGTCGTTTACGCCAATCTGGCGGGCGACAATATCGAGGAGCAGGCCAAATCGGTGGTCGAGGCGCTTGAAGCTGCGGGCGTAGGGCGTCTGATCTGGATCTCAACCCTGGGTATCTATGACGAGGTCCCAGGCGCATTCGGCAAGTGGAACCATGAAATGCTCGATGACGGCTATCTCGAACCCTACAGCGCAGCCGCCAAGGTTATCGAGTCCTCGACGCTCGCCTACACGATTGTGCGGCCGGCCTGGCTGACCGACAGCGACGAGGTGGATTATGAGCTCACCCAGAAGGGGGAGCCATTCAAGGGTACCGAAGTCTCCCGCCAGAGCGTTGCCGATCTTGTCGTGAAACTGGCGCAAGATCCGACGCGCGACGTGCGGGCCTCCGTGGGCATTAACAAGCCGGACACCGATGGCGACAAGCCGTCTTGGTACTGATCGCCGCGCAATCATGCCTAATGGAAACGTCGGTTCCTGCGGGAGTGGATAATGGCTATGGGTTGACGACGGGCTTACCTTCGTCAACATAGCTATATCCACGCGATGCCATAAACTTCGATACGGCCTCTTCAGCGGCGCAAAACACTTCATCAAGGGACTTATTGGCGTCGATATCGACAATTTGGGCGCCTTCGAAAGTCAGCAGCGGAGTAACGGCAATTTTTTTGGCAAGGGATTCTTGTCGATGATCGGGCTTGCGGGCGCAGGCAACATCAAGATCAACATTCAGTTTTAGCACCAAATCCGGCTTATGGCCGGCCATCCATCGAAAAGCGGCACGTTCGCGGCCCGCCAGCCAGGTAACAAAGCGGCTGCCCGGCGCGTTGGCCGGAAGTACCGTGCCATCATAACCACCCGGTATTTGCACCTGTGGAAAACGATCGGTCAAGATCAGTAGCCCGCGCCGACGAAAAGCCAGCATGCGGCGAAAGCGCAATAATCGCCGCAGCACGAAAGACATGATGACCAAGGCAGGCAGCGGGCCGGGAAGAGACTTGCTTATATTGGCCTTATTAACTTCAATAGACTTGCCTAGGGAATTACCTAAAACGGGGAGCTTCACCATCGCACGGGCGACATTTCCTGCTTGTTTACCCAAGTGAACCCTTGCCGCGGGTCCATATTTTTTTACATAGTCAATAAGATGTTCGCAGACAGTGGATTTTCCGGAACCATCGCTGCCAATAACCGCTATGATCGGTGGGAGTTTTGAATGCATAAAACACTCTCTTATCTAGAAATCCCCAAGAATATATCGTTTGAAAAGGGGAAAATCGCTATTAATTGTTGTTACGGCCAAGTGGAACAAATATCTTGAACCCAGGAAGGATTAGCATACAATAGTTTTTTTTTAGATATTGGATTTTTTGATGTGAGTCAACAGATTAGCCCCCTTGCCGATAATGCTCCGCTGCGAGTGATAGCAATAACGGGTTGTGATGGTTCCGGTAAATCGACTTTAGCCGCCAGTCTGGTAAGACAACTCTCTTCCCAAGGCTCGACGGAACTGTTTTATCTTGGGCAGTCGTCGGGACGCATAGGCGAATGGATCAGCAGCCTACCCGTTATTGGCGCTTCCTTTGGCCGCTATTTGCTGGCGAAGTCTGAGCGGGTACATGATAATCCATCGACACCCCCAGGCAATGTAACGGCGCTGGTGATCTATCTACTGTCTTATTGGCGAACCTACAAATTCCGGCGAATGCTGGCGAAGAGCCAACAGGGGCATTTGCTGATTACAGATCGTTACCCGCAGGCTGAAGTGGCCGGGTTTCGTTTTGATGGTCCGCAGTTGGCAAAAACGGTTGGTGGTAACGGTTGGGTGCGCGCGCTGAGAAAACATGAGCAAAAACTCTACCGGTGGATGGCCTCTTATCAGCCACTCTTATTGATTCGGCTGGATATTGATGAACAAACGGCGCATTCGCGCAAGCCTGATCACAAGATCTCCGTTTTACGTGAGAAGATTACCGTCATACCGCACCTTACTTTTAATGGCGCGAAGATTCTTGACTTAGATGGTCGAGAGCCGGCGAGTGAAATTCTTGACGAGTCGTTACGTGCGATTCGGGCCTCTCTTACGTAGTCATGCGTTTCGGCTTATGATTACCTTTTAGTATATTGAAATAAATGCAAACAGATAGCTTGAATACAACAAACGAACCTTCCCCGGCCTATATTGCCGGGCTTGTCGCGGTAGTGGGCTGTGACGGCACGGGTAAATCGACGCTGACCGCGGACCTGGAAAAACATCTGCGGACACATTGGGTGACCGAGCGTCGTTACTTAGGGCTCCTCTCCGGTGAGACCGGCGATAAAATCAAACATCTGCCTTTGATTGGCGTATGGCTCGAGCGGCGCCTGGCCGCCAAGTCCGGGAAGACTCAGAACATGAGCAGCAAGTCTCCGGCGCTCTGGGCTGCGTTGATCATGTACGGGTTCTCACTGTTTCGTGCCGCTAATCTACGCAAGGTACAGCGTCTGGCCCAGAGCGGCGTGTTGGTTATCAGCGATCGCTATCCGCAGGCAGAGGTTTCAGGGTTTTATTATGATGGGCCCGGCATTGGCGTGGAGCGCGTGGCGGGCTGGCTGATGACGCGTTTAGCGGCTCGCGAGCGGCGATTGTATCAGCAGATGGCCTTATGCCGCCCCGAATTAATCATTCGCCTTGATATTGATGTCGGCACCGCCTTTTCGCGTAAACCGGACCATAGTTATGAGGAACTGCGGGATAAAATCGGCGTCATGGTCAAGCTTCGGTACAATGGCTCAAAAATACTCGATCTGGATGCCAGAGCGCCCTACAGCGAGGTGCTGGAAAAAGCACTGGATGCCATATCTTCAGTTGCCGTAGCCTCTCGGCGCAGGGATAAAGCCATCGCGTAACCATATTGCTTTTGCCGTACACTACAGTGTGGACTCCATAAGCATCAGAAAATAATAATTAACCAAATTATTATCGTCATCACTACTGTTACTAACTGCGCCGCGCCACCCAAATCTTTTGCCCGCTTTGATAGGGGATGTAAATCCAAGGAAACACGATCTACCACGGTTTCGATAGCTGTGTTAAGTAACTCAACCACCAGTAAAAGAAAACAGCTGGAAATTAAGAATAAGCGCTCTAACTTTGTAACGTCCAAAAAAAATGCGATGATCACTAATACTGAGTTAATAATAAACAACTGGCGAAACGCATCTTCCGTTAGCAAAGCATCAGCAAGCCCAGCCAGCGAGTTATTTATACTGCTTATTAATCGTTTGATGCCTTTCTTCTTCTCAAATGCCATGAATATGTGCTCTTATAAAAATGAAAGCGATCGGGCGTTATCTCATGACAACCGATTAGATATGCTAATGTTTAGCGCCAAAAACATTACACATAACCTATTAAATCGCCGTTCACTTGCCAGCGTTGACTTACAACCGGCCAAAGGCACCCCAGGCTAGACGTTCCCAGGGGCCAGGGCGGGCACCTTTTGTGCCCGGCCGTTATCATCTACGTGAGGCCTCAAGGACAAGACGACGCCTATACGCCGGGTTAAAGCTGCTTTTCGTACAAACGATAACGCTTATAGGGAATCGCACCAATCCGCTCCAAGATCGTCCGCATGCCGGCATTAGACTCCAGGATCCAAGACATCTCTACAGCAGCGATATTCCGCTTCGCAAAGGAGTCACGTAGCGCCTCAATCAACAGCAGCGCCATAACCGGCCCCAGACGACTGAATTGATACTCTTGCCGAACCCCCATCAAGGGCACTCTGGCGGTACGTACACCACGAACTTTCAAACGCCATAATAGCTTCGCCCAGCCAAAGGGGAGTAAACGCCCCTCTAAATCTGCGATAGCCTCATTAATATTTGGCAAACCAACAATAAAGGCACAAGGAACGGAGTCTATCTCGGCAATATAAATCATGTCGTCCGGCACCAATAACTTCAGTTGCTCCCCCATGGTGGCAAACTCAAACTCGGTAAAGGGTACAAATCCCCAGTTGTTCTGCCAGCCAGAGTTGAAGATCTGACGCAAAATCTGCATTTCCTCACTAAAATGCTTACGATTGAGCCGGCGGATGGTCACCTTTTTACGCGCTTGCTCCATAAGCTTGTTTAATACCGGAGGAAAATGCAGGCTTGCAACTTGCATCCAGTAGGCCAGCAAATCAATGCCTTGCGTATATCCTTGCTGCTCCACACCCGCGGCATAATAAGGCTTGCCGTGCGTCATTAATGCAGACGGCGGAGTATCGAACCCATCAACCAGCAAGCCGCTTTCCTGGTTAATATTAAGACTGAACGGCCCGGTGATTTTTCGTGCTCCTTTAGACAGCAACCACTCTTCTGCAGCAGCAAATAGCGCACTGAATACTTCTTGATCATCGATGGCATCAATCATCCCAAAATGCCCGGTATCCTCACCATAAAGTTCGCGGTGCAAGGTATCGATTTGAGCGGTTATCCGCCCGACAATCTTATCCCCTTTTTTAGCTACCCACGCTTGCCATTCGATATGTTTAGTACCTGGATTTTTGTGAGAAAGATGCTCTGCACGCTCGAGATACAAGGGTTCAATCCAATTTGGATCATCGCGATATAGTGAAGAAGGAAAAGCGATGAATGCCTTAAGCCCACGCTTGTCCATGATTTTTTCAATGCGGACCATAAACACCCTTAAATCTCTAGAATTTACTGAAAAAAAAGCACAATAAACCGGCATATATTATCCAGTCTGTGCTCTCTTGATGGCTAATTCTTCCCTAAGGAGCTCGTAAGGACAAAAAAAAGCAATTATTACCTTAGCGAAGCCCAGTCAAAAGAATCCCTGTTATATTTTGATCCCCCCACCTACCGAACCTGCTGAAAATGTGATGGCAAGTACGTTTATCCTTGCGCTAGGCATATTATGCTTGGCATTATTGAGTTTCAGAGCCGCGCAAGCCAGATCCTCTCAACGCATTCTATATGCCTTTTGACATTATCTGGATATACATTGCCATCCTTTACCACTTAATGCTTTTTTCACTGAAATAACACAATTTAAAGCAGATTGGAAGATACTGCTACAATAGGAGCTTGTATTAGGTAGTATAAAATGATAAATAAAAAAACAATGTCTTATACAAAAGCTTACAAAGACTCCCGCTCTCACATCATTAGTTGTCTGTATTATTGGCTGATTTTAAATCTAAGGCTGTATTGTATATGTTTGAAACAAGCTCCGCCCACTCTCTTCCCATGCGCTTTGCAGACTTCCCATCTCTGGTGGAGGCCTTAGACTACGCCGCTCAGGGAAGCACAGGTATGAATTTTTACGATCGACGTAATCAGCTAGTGGCCGTATTGGAATATCGTATGCTACAACGCCGTGCGATCATGGGCGCAAAGCGCCTATTATCGCTGAATCTCAACAAGGGTGACCGTGTTGCGCTTATCGCTGAAACCAGTGTGGGTTTCGTTGAAGCTTTTTTTGCCTGCCAATATGCTGGATTAGTCGCGGTGCCGCTTGCCATCCCTATGGGGGTGGGGCAGCGTGCCTCCTATATCGATAAGCTCCAGGGTCTGATAAAAAGCTGTAAGCCCGCGGCTATCATCAGTGGTGATGAATGGCTGCCGCTGATTAGGTCCGCCAGCGGCGATGCGCCGCCTGCACATATCCTCAGCAATGACGATTTAGATGCGTTGCCAGAGAAGGATGTTGAACTGCAGCCTCCATCACCAGACGACATTGCCTATCTCCAATATACGTCGGGTAGCACGCGCTTCCCCCGCGGCGTGATAGTAACCCAGCGTTCTGTTATGGCTAACCTGCAGGTTATCAGCCATGACGGTATCAAGTTACGTCCGGGGGATCGTTGCGTCTCTTGGTTACCCTTTTATCACGACATGGGGCTGGTAGGTTGCCTACTGACTCCTGTGGCCACCCAGGTATCCGTTGACTACCTGCGCACACAAGATTTTGCAATGCGTCCGCTGCAATGGCTAAAACTGATCAGTAAAAACCGGGCCACCATCTCCGTTGCTCCGCCATTTGGCTACGAATTATGCTTACGCCGCAGTAACGAGAAAGAACTGGCCGAACTCAATCTCTCCAGTTGGCGAGTGGCTGGTGTGGGGGCTGAACCCATTCCGGGAGAGCTGCTCCGTCAGTTCAGCGAACATTTCAGCGATGTCCATTTTGATAGCAAGGCTTTTATGCCCTGCTATGGTTTAGCCGAAAATACGCTTGCGGTAAGCTTTTTCGAACAGGCATCCGGCCCGCAGGTCAACGAGGTCGACCGCGAAATTTTGGAGTACGAAGGTAAAGCTGTAGCGCCTACCAAAAACACCCGGGCCTTTGCAACTTTTGTCAATTGCGGCAAGGCGCTTCCCAGCCATCGTATTGAAATCCGTAGCGAAACCGGTACACCGCTTCGAGAACGGGAGGTGGGCCATATCTGTATTTCAGGCCCCAGCTTAATGAGCGGATATTTCCGGGATGCTGCTTCAATGCAGCAAATCCAGGCGACAGGATGGATGGATACCGGTGATTTAGGTTACCTGTTTGACGGAAATCTCTACATAACCGGCCGTAAAAAAGATCTGATTATCATTCGTGGCCGTAACATTTGGCCTCAAGATATTGAATATGTTGCGGAATCGGAGCCGGAAATCCGCTCGGGGGATGCAATCGCCTTCGTCGCCACCCAAGAGCACGACGAGGGCGCCAAGATTATTTTGCAGATCCAGTGCAGGGTTAGTTCTGAAGAGCGTCGCAAGCAAATCATCCATACCTTGACAGCGCGCATTCAAAGCGAGTTCGGCGTTGCTGTGGATATTGAATTACTGCCGCCGCATAGCATTCCTAGGACCTCCTCAGGGAAGCCTGCGCGCGCTGAGGCTAAGAAGCGATACCTTACCGAATTGCTCAACCTGCAGATAGGGACTACCGGCTATGCGCAATAATGAGAGCGGCTGCAGTGACAGGTGTAACAGGTGTTATCGGTAAGCATATCGCCGAAAATCTGCTCACACGGTTTTTTACAGTGCGGGACTTAGCCAGAACCGCACGTAAAGACTCAACCAACAAGGTAAGAAACGTTACTTTAGGAGAGTAATGAGCTCACAGATAGGGTCAGCAGGTTTTGCGCAATGACAAGAACGGTTGCAGTTACAGGCGTGACAGGTTTTATTGGTAAGCACATTGCCGAAACTCTGCTCTCCCACGGCTTTACCGTGCGGGCTTTAACCAGAACCGCACGTAAGGCGTCGACTAACGACCATTTCACTTGGGTTCAAGGCGCACTGGAAGATCAACATTCTCTCGCAGAACTGGTTAGCGGCGCTGACCATGTCGTGCATTGCGCAGGTCAAGTTCGCGGGCACACGGAAGAAACCTTTACCAGCTGTAATGTGACAGGCAGCTTAAGCCTCATGCAGGCGGCCAAGGAAAGCGGCAGTTGCAAGCGTTTCTTGTTCATGTCTTCGCTTGCCGCCCGCCATCCCGAACTGTCTTGGTATGCGAATTCAAAATATGTTGCCGAACAGCAATTAATAACCATGGCCTCGACTATTTCTTTGGGTATTTTTCGCCCGACGGCGGTTTATGGGCCGGGCGATAAAGAATTAAAACCTTTATTTAGCTGGCTATTACGCGGAGTACTGCTTCGACTTGGTGCGCCGGAAGCACAGCTATCGTTCCTGCATGTGAGCGATTTAGCGCAAGCCGTTAGCCAATGGTTAATGGTGGAGCAACCGCAAGCACATCCCTTTGAACTCTGCGACGGCATTACCGGTGGTTATAGCTGGCAGCGCCTACAGGAAATAGGCGCTGCGGTGCGTAATGGTCCAGTGCGGTTAATCGGAATTCCTTTACCTTTGCTCAAACTGATTGCCGAGGTAAGCATGCTATCGAACCGTTTAGCTAGAAAAGAACCGATGCTAACCCACAATAAAATCCGCGAATTAACACATCAAGACTGGTCTGCAAGCAATAAAAGCTTGTCAGAATATATTAACTGGATTCCAAAAATTGGTTTGGAACGCGCCCTGCGTGAAGGACTATTTTGATTATCTTGATATAGGTAGGTCAAAATTCTATGCTAAATCGTGAAGTTATGATGGATTATATCGTTGAGTGCTTACAGGGTATGGTCGAAGGCGATCAAGAGATAAAGCCAGACAGCGATCTCGTCAATGACCTTGGTCTGGAGTCCATAAAAGTGATGACCCTCTTGATGATGTTAGAAGACAAATTGGATATTTCAATCCCGATAAATATCTTGTTGAACGTTAGAACACCTGAGCAGTTGTTGGACGCCCTACTCCCACATATGGAGAACATCGATGGGCCTTTATGATAAATTTGCACGTCTTGCCGGCGAACGAGAGCAATTCCAAACATCCGGCCTGAATCCCTTTGGTATTTGTATTGATGAGATCTACTCAGCAACTGAGGGACGCATTGGCAAACAGAAAATAGTTCTGGCGGGCACAAATAACTACCTGGGCCTGACCTTCAATGCCCAAGCCATTGCGGACGGCCAAGCTGCATTGGCAGCCCAGGGCACCGGGACCACCGGGTCACGCATGGCTAACGGTAGTTATGGCTCGCACCTGACCTTAGAGCATGAGTTAGCTGCTTTTTTTGACCGGCCTACCGCCATCGTATTCTCTACCGGCTATACCGCTAACCTAGGCGTCATCAGCACGCTTGCCGACCCTAGCGCCGTCGTATTAATAGACGCGGACTGCCACGCAAGTATCTACGACGCTTGTGCCCTGGGAGGCGCGCAAATTATTCGTTTCCGCCACAATGATGCCCAGGATCTGGAGCGCCGCATGGTGCGTCTTGGCGAGCGTGCGCGAGATGCGATAATTATCGTTGAAGGTATTTATAGCATGCTGGGGGATGTTGCTCCGCTGGTGGAAATTGTCGACATCAAACGGCGCCTTGGCGGCTATTTATTGGTAGATGAAGCTCATTCCTTCGGCGTCATGGGCGCCGGCGGACGAGGCCTTGCTCAAGAGCTGGGCGTTGAGCAGGATGTTGATATCGTATTAGGCACTTTTAGCAAGAGCCTGGCCTCAATCGGCGGTTTTGCCGTCGGCTCTAAAGCGATGGACGTTCTGCGCTATTGCAGCCGCCCTTACATTTTCACCGCTTCACCATCGCCGTCAAGCATCGCCTCTGTGCGCTCCTCGTTAAAAACCATTGCGCAACACCCGGAGCTACGCGAAAAACTTTGGAGCAATGCGCATAGGCTTTATCATGGTCTTGCCAAGCTCGGCTACGAGCTGGGCCCACGCATCAGCCCGGTAGTTCCTGTCATGATTGGCTCCAAAGAAGTGGGGCTGCGTCTGTGGCGCGACCTGATAGCAAAGGGTGTTTATGTAAACCTCGTGCTGCCGCCGGCGGCGCCGGCAGGCATCACTCTGCTGCGCTGCAGCGTCAATGCGGCGCACAGCGAAGAGCAAATCGACACAATTATTCAGGCCTTTGCTGAACTCAAACAATGATACCGCGCAAAGCGGTATCTATACTGCTCATGGGCCAACCATGAGCAGCAAAGCTCGCAAATGAACTTAACCACCTTGACCTGGCCTCCCGTGACAGGATAGTTATCACCCCTCATCATAAAATCGCCTGCAAAAAACAGGAAAAATCATGACGTTACGAAAATTAATGACCTTTCCCCTTCTCCTGTTCCCCTTGATGGCCTTTGCGCATAACTTTGTCAACGGACAACCTGTCGCGCCGGTAGACATTACGGACCGAGGAGAATTGGTTCTGGATAATGATACGTTCAGCTATAAAAACTGGAACAGCTCTCAGCTGAAGGGAAAAGTTCGCGTAATGCAGCACATCGCCGGGCGCACCGCCGCAAAAAAGAAGAATTCGATGCTAATTCAAGCCATTGAGGACGCGAAGTTTCCCAATGACCGCTTTCAGCCCACCACCATCGTCAACGCCGACGATGCTATTCCAGGCACCGGCCTGTTCGTGAGCGGCAAAATCGAGAAAAATAAAAAGCGCTATCCATGGGCGCAATTTATCATCGACAGCAATGGCCTGGCCCGCAAAGCCTGGCAGTTGGATGAAGAGAGTTCGGCAATTGTGGTGTTGGATAAAGAAGGACGCGTTCAGTGGGCAAAAGACGGTGCCCTGACGCCTGAGGAGGTGCATCAGGTGATCGCCCTAGTGCACACATTGCTTGATAAATAGAAATCCCGGCGTCCATTGACCGGCTGGCAAACTTACATTGGATAACGTGCGATCCATTGACCGGCTGACAAACTTACATTGGATAACGTGCGAGGAATAACTCCAAACGCTGGCGGATATTGATATCCAACAGAGCGGGTTCGTCATATGCCTTTCGTCCCGCCAGCTTATCCGCCACCATCTCATCATGCCGGTCGCCCATTAATCCATTAATATTCGCTAAAAATCTGGAAATTTTGTAGGCATCCTGGTTGCTCGGGTCAATAGATCTCAACGTGTCATAATATGACACTTGCTGACTGATGAATTTGCGCACGCTGTGGAATTCCCTTCCTGTCAGCTGCGGCTTAGCTATTAGCGCCCGCAGCGCTCGCATTTGCTCCTGGCGATACACAATAAACCCATTCTCACTGTCCAAACGGGTATGACGTAAAGCATAATGCACCCGTATCCAAACCGGTAGGCTTAGATAAATACGTAAAATATTGCCGTAAAATCTAATAGCATCTTTATTCCCGTTACGAAAAGCATCCTGAAAGTGCCCAAGCACTACGGTGGTTTGGCGAAAAAAAAGGCTGGATTCATGCTTTTTACTATAAAGCCGCTGCGCAAAGCGTAAATGCTTATAACGCGAGCGAATATATTTGTATTGCATTCGCTCAGTCGCTGATAATTCACCGCCTTTTAATACCTTATGCACTAAGCCCTGTAGCTCCAAGCGGGTAAAGCCTTCCTGCCAAAACTGCAGACACAATGCGTAATAATTCCGGATATTTTCTTGGGAGCATTGCAAATCAATAGATTGCGGTAGGCTGGTCTGTTCATTAACGATGTCATCTTCTTCCACCGCAGTGAATATTAACTGCACCGTTTCAGGAGCGAATTTTTTCCATTTGTCGCTAGGCATTACTTGGTACTCTCTATGGGTATGCTAAACCCCAGTAAATTGCGGTGACGGTAAACCCATAAAGTCGGTATTAGAGAAAACAGTACATCCAGACACTGGCCCGCAAAATAGGCAAACGCCGAACCTCGCACGCCAAAAGCATGAGACAGCAGCACTAAAAGCAGGATATATAAAGCTGAAGCAAGGGCCTGCGCTATTAAGGACGCCCGCTGTTTACCCGCCATAAACAATAAGGACTCTTGAGGAAAGCCCACCATGGACACGACAATGGCGCTCAGCATAATTTGAATCAAATCGTAGGCTTGCAGATATTTATAGCCAAACACAACCGAAATTAACGGTTTTCCCACCACCACTACCACCAGAGCAACAAGTATACCGATGCCACCGGCCAGGACTGCTGATTTAAGCCCCAGTAACCACGGTCTTTTGGTACGTGGGTCTAAGCGCATAATCTCGGGATAAAAACTCTTCTCCAGCAATTTGGCCGGCGTTCCTGTCGCATCAAAAAATGTCATTGCAATCTTGAACAGCCCTGCCGCCGCCGGCCCCAAGATAATACCCACTAACACTGTACTGCACGAATTGCGGGCTGCCCAAATAGAATGTGCAATGTTTGTTGTCCATACAAAGTTCCAGGCGCCCTTTATGCCACGCGCCGCCTCAAATAAGCTCGGCCGTAAAGCGCCATGGATATTCAAGCGGCGCAATTCACGGGCGGCAAACCACCAAAACATCGTTCCGCCAATTAAGTTGGAGACATACCAGGTGACGATAAAACCCGCAAAACCTAAATGACAGAAAAAAGCGATGACGCTTCCCACCGCAATTAATAAGGGCTTGGCTGCCTGCTGGACAGCAATCAAATCAAAACGGTCGACCGCCCGTAGAATGCCGGTGGGGGTAGACGATGTCATGGAAGGAATTAAGGTGCAATAAAGCACTGCGAGCCAGAAGCTTTCCGCATTGAGCCCTAAAGATTTAGAAAGCAGCGGCAGCAGCAGCATCCCGCCAATCACTGCAACGGCTCCGCTTGCAATATCCAAGCCGAACGAAAATGAAATCACATCGCGGAATCGCCGGGGATTTTTATTCGCCAATGCCGGCGTGCCAAATTGCACCACAAATTGCCACGTTTGGAACTTGACAAAGTCACTGATCGCTTTGGTATACGATTGAATGACGATGAGAACCCCGAACATCTCGGGTGACATGCCTTTACCCGCGCAAGAAAGCGCAAGTAAGCCAAGTAAGGCACTGGCCACATTACCGGAGCCCAAATAGGCGGAGTTGCGTATAATAGTGCGAAATGCACCGTCGGAAAACCAATACTTCATGGTAAAAAACCAGCCATATTAGCGAAGCCGTACTCAGTTATCGATAACTCTGCAGTGTGACAGAATAAACCAAATCCAGGCCAACCTAAAGGCTTTTGATCCTGGATAGCATTGAAAAGCCTAAGAACATGAACCCGTTAAGCCGTCCCTGCGGGTTAGAATGTCACCACGTGTTACAAGATCTGATAGAGCCGGACTCAAAGCGGCTTTGTGTTTGATGATGGGATTGTTAGTATGAAGCGTGAGAGCTGACTTTTGTGTTTAGCTTAAGGATTCGACACCTTATCAAAACCGGTTACGAGCTATTTTCAAGGGATTATGTCAGAGCGCGTCGCGACTAATACAATTTAACAGATATTCTTTATGCTTAATGGGTAATGTGGGGTGTTGGTAATATATGTACTTGATTGAGCGCTACATCATGGACGAGACCCGCCGGTTAGTGATGATCATCGTGGGTTTTCTCATCTTCATTTTTGCCAGTTATTCAGCCCAACGCTACCTGACTGATGCGGCTAACGGTATAATAGCCTTGCAGGCCGTAGTCGATATTGTCTTCTATAAGGTATTGATTGCATTGGAAATGCTGCTACCGGTTGGTCTTTATGTTTCAGTCGCCATTGCTCTTGGCCAGCTTTATAACGATTCTGAAATAACCGCAATTTTCGCCACCGGCTCAAGTCCTTTGCGACTGCATAAATCCGTTCTGATCCTGGCTATTCCCCTGGGCATGCTGGTAACGGTGCTTTCTATGTACGGCAGGCCTTGGGCCTATGCACAAATTTATCAATTAAAACAGCAATCACAGTCCGAACTGGATGTCGGTCATTTGCGACCGAAAAAGTTTAATATCAATGATAACGGCAGAATGATCTTGGCCGAGCATATCGACCCGGCGTCCAACCGCCTGTCCGATGCGCTGATTTATACTCCCTCCGCCAACAAAACCTCCGTATACAGAGTCCGCTCGCTGGAGGTTATAGATTCATCGCCCACCACTCCCTCGGTGATGCTGCACTCAGGTACGGCTTACCAGCTGGATCATAAAGGCACGGAAGACACCGAGCAGATTTATAATAATCTGGCACTGCATCTCAAACCCCTTAAGCAGAGTATTGATGCCAAGAGTAAGTCGGCATCAACAGCGGAGTTATCACGCTCCACCGATCCTGCCGATATCGCAGAACTGCAGTGGCGGGAAAGCCGAGGGATAAATGCTGTTTTAATGGCGCTGCTGGCGACCTCCTTAAGCCGCACCAAACCACGGCAAGGCCGCTTTGCGACGCTACTTCCCCTGGCTGTATTATTTACCGTCATTTTTTATGGCGGCAACATCTGCCGCACGCTGGTTGCCAACAGTACCCTTCCGGTCATTCCCGGGATATGGCTGGTCTCCTTGCTCATGTCGATTGGGGTATTGATTTTGATAGCCCGTGAATACTCATTAATGCAGAAATTATTTCGATGAATATTTTCAGTCGTTATATCATCTTTAACGTCTTTATCGGTTTTCTAGCCGCTGCCGCATTATTGATTCCGCTATTTACAACTTTTGACTTTATCAATGAGCTTGATGACGTAAGCGCCAACGGATACCGTTGGACCCAGGCCCTTGTGGTTGTATTAATGAAAATTCCCAGATACCTAATCGATTTGGGTCCTTTTATTGCGCTACTGGGCGGTATCGTGGGGCTTGGACAGCTCTCGAAAACTCAAGAATTGACGGCGATGCGCATCAGTGGCCTTTCCATCTTGAGAATTTCCGTGGTCATTTTATATTCAGGTTTGATTTTAACCGTGTCATTAGGCGTGCTCGACGAGTGGGTTGCTTCTCCCCTGCAGCAACGCGCAGTACAACTTAAGGAAATCGCCGTTGCTCAGGCCGGTAATATTGCTGATAATATCAACACCGGGAATATTCTGTGGGCCAGGCACAACAATGAATTTGTTACGGTAAAGACCTTGGATGAACATAATCAACCCATAGGCGTCGAGATATTTCACTACAAGCCGGACCTTTCTCTGGAGTCTTATATTTATGCGGAAAAAGCCTCTATTCTTGATAATGGAATGTGGGCGCTGCATGGCGTTAATCAAAAGAGTTGGGCAAATGGAAAAGAAACCGCAGGAAAGCAGGATAATTTGCTTTGGCAATCCATATTCACCAATATGAGCCTGAAAGAGCTCACTATGCCCAGTGACAGTTTTTCCATTAAGCAGCTCAATCATTATATTCGCTACCTGAAAAGTACCGATCAGCCCAATATCGAGTTTAAGCTCGCATTATGGCAAAAACTGGGACGGCCGATTTTAATTCTGGCCATGATTTTACTTTCAATCCCATTTACCTTTAGCGTCCCCCGCGCGCCAGGTTTAGGCAGCCGTTTAGCCGTTGGCGTCATTGTTGGGCTGCTCACGTACGTCAGCTATCAAATCATCGTTAACCTGGGATTGTTATTTTCCCTCAACGTCCGATTAACGACGCTTACGCCGCCGATTTTGCTCCTTCTCACAGCGATGGGATTAGTGTATCGATTTAATAAGCGGCACTGACTGTATTTGCCCCATCGCAATGAACCAAAGCAGCATCGAAGAGCGGCACTCTCACATGGCTTTGGTTTGCGCTCCGCCCAAATACCGATCCAAATTATCAGGCGGTAAGAATGATATTATTGATTGATGGCTGCACAATTTGCTGAAAAATCTCAACGTCATCAAAGGCGCGTGCCGCCAGCATTGCGCCATGCACCGTCGCCATTAACAGATTAGCCTCAGCGGATGGCGTGCCGCGAAGTTTAAAGACGTTTTTGTTTTCTCCCCTGCTGAGCAACCCGGTCAGCCACTGGGAAAGATCGGTGAAATGTCCGGAAACTTCAGCGGCCACTTCAGGCGGCAGCGTGGGTAGCTCAGCGGCCAGCATGGCACAAATACAAAACGGTGAAGAGCCATCCCTGATACAGGTAGACCAGTAATCCGCATATGCCTGCAGTTCAGCCACCGGGTCATTGATCTTACGGTTAAGCATCTGCATTCCCGCTTGCGCCTCTTCCCGATACTGGGCAACGACAGTACTGACCAGCTCGGCCTTACTGGTAAAATGATGATAAATACTTGCTTTACGGATATTTACCTTTTCTGAGATATCAGCAAAGCTGAAACTGCGGTAGCCACCGGATGTCAGTAATTGTCTGGTATAAGAAATGATTTCGTTTGCTTTGTGCGCGCGCTCGGTAGTCATGGCATAAGACCAATATCAAGAGAAAGTGATTGGCTGAAGTCGGCCAGTGGGCAAGAAAACCTACTAGAAGGTAGTTTTAATGTCAAGAGCAATCATAAAAATTGATGCTGACCCGTATGCCTATTCCCACATGTCTATGCAAGTAGCGTCGCGCCCGCAGATCCTCTAATGGGTTAGCTTCCAATATCGGCCAAATCAGCTTCAACCGGAGCGTAACGGAATCACCGGTGCCGTAATTTACAAAGTCGCGGGTTGACAAACTACCTGTCGTTAGGTAGTTTTTAGCGACTGACCAAACCTTTTGGAGAACTGTCATGAAAAGTGCCAACTCTACCCCTGATAGCTCACAGAACCAGTGGCTCCAGATCTACTATTTTTTGCGGGCAGGCGTTTCAGTTGCCTGGATTATACTCGCGGTCCTCATCGGCAAGCACAACCCGGCCATCGGGGCGACCTTGCTGGTCCTGTATCCGGCCTGGGACGCATTCGCCAATTACCTTGATGCCGGTAAAAACGGCGGCCTCGGATCCAACCCGCCGCAAAAATTCAACTTCATCGTCAGCATCGTCGTCGCCATTGCTATCGGCTGGGCGCTGACAGTGAGTATGGAGGCCACGATCAAGGTGTTCGGCATATGGGCTATCTTCTCCGGCTTGCTGCAACTGGCCGCCGCCGTTCGCCGCTGGAAGACGTCAGGGGGCCAGTGGGCAATGATCTTAAGCGGCGCGCAGTCCGCGCTAGCCGGTGCCTTCATGTTTAAGCAGGCTGCCAGCGGCATCCCGCTGGATGTGTCCATCGTTGCGCCCTACGCGGGCTTCGGTGCGCTGTACTTCCTCATTTCGGCTACCTGGCTGACCGTCAAGAACATCCGCCAACGGTCAAACGCGCTCGTCCGCTGAACAGAGCCGCCCACCGGACCGACGCCATGTTCTGGGGGGCTATTTTACCGTGCTTTCATGCCTTCCTGGATTGATACCGCCTGGTTTTTCGAAACCTTCCTGCTTGCGCCGCACCTGCCGGGATATAAGGCATTCGACCCATCTTTCAGCTATCTGCCTAATTTGTATTACGAAACCGGCGGCACGGTCAGCCGGGAGTCTTCGGCCTACATCTCTATTTCCCGCATTTTCCGCCAGAGGGTGGTACGGCTCATGCCCAGGGTGGCGGCGGCCTTGCCTTTTTTGCCCCCGGCCTTGGCGAGCGCCTGCCGGATACTTTCTTCCCTCCCTTGGGAAAAATCAGGATCCGTCCCCAGACACAGGGTCCCTTCCAGCAAATCCCGTATGGTCTCCTTCTCCACCAGGTGCTCGCTCACCGTGGTGGCGACACGGATCATAACGTTCTGCATTTCTCGAATATTGCCACGCCACGGCCATTCGCAGAGTTGGCGCAGGGCTCCCGGCGTGAAGCTTGGCGCGAGGGCCGTTTTAGGGGTATGTAATTTGAGAAAATAGCGGCACAAAAGAGGGATATCTTCCTGTCTTTCCCGCAGCGGCGGTAAGTTCAGCATCAGGACGCTGAGCCGGTAATAGAGATCCGAGCGAAACTTGCCGGCATCAAGCAAATGGGGTATATCCTCATTGCTCGCCGCGATGATGCGCACGTCAAAAGGGGTGATGGCATCACTACCAAGGCGCATAACCTGCTTTTCCTGGAGCACGCGCAACAATTTTGTCTGGATATGCGGTTCTATTTCCGTGATCTCATCCAGGAAAATCGTGCCGCCATCCGCCTGCTCGAACAGCCCCGCCTTACCCTTGCTGCTGGCGCCGGTGAAGGCGCCGGGGACATAGCCGAAAAGCTCGCTTTCCAGCAGTGAACCGGGGAGCGCTGAACAATTCACCGCGACGAAGGATTTCTTGGCCCGCTGGCTAAAGTTATGGATACTTTGGGCGAACAATTCCTTTCCGGTGCCGGTTTCACCGACGATAAATACGGTGCTATCTGTCTGCGCGTAGCGTTTTGCCAGGGCGACGGTCCTTTGCATGGCCGGACTCGAACCCTGGATATCCTCGAACTGCGCACGGGCGATGTGCCCGGTTCCAGTCGTTTTTTTGCCGGGTGAAGCCAGATTATGCTGGTGGCCCTTCTCCTGAAAACTCACCACGACGCCTACCGTTTCTTCATGGCTCTTCACAGGCCTTGCGGTGCCTGCAACCTCGGACGACCCGTCGGGCGAAAGGTACAGTGGAGTCGAGTCATTCCTTATCGCCATTTTAAAATCGAATTTCGGCCACAGCTTTGAGTAAGGTTTACTGAGGGCGTCGCTGATGCCGACCCCCATGATTCGTTCAGCCATCAGGTTGTACGCGACGATTCTTCCCATTCTGTCTATGGCAACGATACCGTTATCAGCGGCATCCACCGCAGCATGGAGGAGGGAACTTTCCGCCCGGTTTATGCGCATCGTCTCATAAATGCGCTGCGCCTCGTTCATGGCGGCGATAATACTTTCTTCGCCGCTTTGCACAACAACGTAGGGCACTTTCAATCGCGCCGCGGCGATGCCGGTTGATGAACTGCCGACAACAACAGAGGCCCCTTCGTTAATGGCTCGCAATATAATGGGCTCCACCTCCTCTTCTTTGAAGATGGGGTACAAACGCAGATGCAGATTCAGAATTCGCGCGGTGGCCGTCAATCCATCAACGAGATGCGGGAGGGCGATGGCGGCGATGGGGCTGCCAACGCTTTGAGCGAGGTTAAGCGCGGAAATATAGTCGAAGGCTGTGCGCTGGATGGTCACATGAATCAGAGCGGGAAATGCAGCCCTGATTGCCTGGGAAGTGGCCCCTCTGCTAATGAGGATCTCCGTTCCCTGCCGTATCTGATTCGCTGCCGCCGCCACGCCTTCTCCCAATACGCCCCGGACCACGAGAATCTCGGGAAATAATTGCATACTTAATTTGTGTCCAAGAGAAAATGAATTCCTGTCGGCTGCTATTAAAGTAATACCGCTCATTAAGGAGACTCCTTATCATTATCATTATCATGCGCACTGCTGCTAACCCTATAAATTCGCGCCATGAAACAGTCTTATGCGTTTGAAACAGTTATACCCCTTAGTGGTTATTTATTATGTTGCATGGAACAAACTTTGATTTATTTTCCCCGGCGTTTTTAGCATGAGACAAATGAATTATTTTCTTGCAGCTCGTTGATTTATAAAGCCGAGGATTATTAGCTTATTCGCCGAAATAATTTCTTTCACATTGTTTGGCACAGGATATGCCTAATGTTTATTTGAACATGGGTCAACCTACCCTCACATGTTAAAGGATATGGTAAATATCATGAGCTTTATTGATCAATCTCTCTGTACGGGTTGTAAAACCTGTCTGCTCTTTTGTCCTGATGATGCGATCGACTACCTCGACGGTAAATGTAAAGTAGATCCCAAACAGTGCACACTTTGCGGCTGCTGTGAAAATAGCTGCCCTTTCGGAGCTATTCATCCCACAACCGATTTGACTGACCTGCAGATTTTTCAGCAGACTTTTGGCGACCCCAGAGGATCCAGCGTCACCGGCGGCAACGCAGGCCGGGGGGGAAGAGAAATAAAAACCCTGGATGTGAAACCCACTCTCAAACCCGACTATTTCAGCATCTGCCTGGATATGGGCAGGCCTGGCGTCGGCTTGTATCTTCGTGACGCAGAAAAAATCATTACGGCGTTAATGGCCGCGGGCATGGAGTTTGCCGAGGGCGATTTTCCTCTTGCAACCATCATTCCCGACCGCACGACCGGGAAATTTCGCCCGGACTGTCTTGATGTGCACATGCACAGTCTTCTCACCGAAGGTGATTTCCATAAGAGCAAGCTCCCCGACATCCTCAAGGCGCTAAAGGAGGTATCAACAGACATTGATACTGTGCTCTGTCCGGGCCTTATTCTCCCTGTGGACGAGAATATCGAAAATGAAGAGGTGCTGAGTTGCTTTGATGACCTGGGAATTCCCCGCCCGGTGCGTTCCAAAATCAACGTCGGGTTAGGTAAACCGTACTCGCCCGATTTATCAAGGCTTCCCCCATTGTGATGCAGTGACTGTATCCAATGGCAATATAATATATTTTAGGAATGATGATATGACTCACACATTATACAGAGCCGGAACGCCCGAGTCGCAAGGTGAAGAAATCTGCTGGCTGGCTTACTCCACCAAGGGCCTGAACGACGACAATTTTCCCGAAACCGCCAGGCACCTCCTTCGGGCGGTGGAAGAAAGCGGTGACGTTGCCAACTGGGGCGACACCAAGATCGGCACCATTCTCACCATGCCCGCCGCGGAGATAAAAGCCAGGCTGCAAAAGAATTCGCGCCTGCGCGGCGTGTTTTCCAACCCAAGGGCGGCGGTAAAATTTCTTCGGATTTTAAAGAAGAAAGAGCTGAACCAGTCCATCCTTCTTTCCGGAGTGATCACCGAGCTTGTCCGCATTTGTAAAGAGGCCGGGGTGACGCCCTGCTATGCCAACATGTCTCTGGGCGTGTTTGGCAATACCTCCAGGCTGACCGACCCCAAAACCCTGTCCATCACCACCATGTGCGGTCATCAACGCATACCGGCCAAGTATGTGCGGGCGCTTGAACATGATGTGGACCAGGGAAGGATGACGGCGGAAGAAGCAGCGAACAAGATGGGCGGCATTTGCATGTGCGGCGTGTTCAATCCTGACAGGGCGGCAGGTATTCTCGCCGGCAATAATCAGGGTTGTTGATGCAAGGATAAAAACGACAGGTTCTCAATAACTATTATTTACGCCATTCGTCGAAAGTCGCGAAGACTTCCGACGGCGTTTATTAGGAGATATCATGCAAGCGATTATTCCTATCGTCGGAAAGACGGAAAAAAACTTTCTCGGCGCCAATTGGCAACGCATCCTTTGGGTAGTCATTTTCCTCGCCATATATTACTCCCCAGCGCCGGAAGGTCTGGCCCCCAAAGCCTGGCAGCTATTTGCAATCTTTCTCTCAACCATCCTCGGATTCATCATCAAGCCGTACCCCATGGTCGTCGTTGCGTTTACAGGCATTGTCATGTGCGGTCTGACAGGCACCCTCAAAGCGGAACAGGCCTTGATCTCCTTTGGCGATCCCACCATCTGGCTTATTGTTACGGCATTCTTTATTTCACGGGCCTTCAGTAAAACCGGCCTGGGGCAGCGTATTGCCTACCTGTTCATGAGCAAGGTGGGAAAAACCACCCTTGGACTCGCCTATGCAACATCATTGACCAACCTCGTCATCGCCCCGGTGGTGCCTTCCAACACCGCCCGCCTTGGGGGTATCCTGTTTCCATTGCAGCAATCCATCTCCCTGGCGTATGACAGCGATCCGGCCAAGGGTACGGAAAGGCGCCTCGGGTCGTTCATCATGGCGAACGCTTTCCAGGGAAACCTGGTGGTATCCGCGATGTTCCTGACGGCGGCCGCATTCAATCCCATCGTCGCTAATGTTGCCGTGAACCACGGCATCCATCTTGACTGGGGCACCTGGTTCATGGCGGCAATCGTGCCCGGCCTCGTCTGTCTGGGGGTTTTGCCCCTGGTGCTCATGCTTGTCTGGCCGCCTGAAATTAAAAAAAGTCCTGAAGCCGTTACCATAGCAAAGCAAAAACTCGCCGAGCTGGGGGCGGTCAAACGGGACGAATACATCATGCTTGGCGTATTCATCGGTCTGATTTTTCTGTGGACCCTTGGCGCCAAGCTGTTCCATATCGATGCCACGATAGCCGCCATGACCGGTCTCGTCGTCATGCTTCTTACCCGGGTGTTAACCTGGGGAGACCTTGCCGCCGAGAAAGGCGCATGGAACACACTGGTATGGTTTTCCGCCCTGGTAATGATGGCCAAATACCTGAACTCCATGGGATTCATTCCCTGGATGACGCAGCACCTGTCCGCGTCTCTGGGCGGCATGGGATGGCAGGCAGCGTTCGTTTTGGTGATATTGAGCTATATGTATGCGCACTATTTCTTTGCCAGTTCCACCGCGCACACGGCGGCTATGGTTCCGGCATTTCTGCCCCTTCTGCTCGCACTGGGTACGCCGCCTATGCTGGCGGCCATCAGCCTGGGGTTTGCCGGCAACTTCATGAGCGGTCTCACCCATTATGGCAACGGCTCAGCCCCCATTTTCTTTGATTCCGGCTATATTCCGCTCAAACCATTCTGGCTGCTCGGGCTATTGTTCAGTGTGATATTCACCGGCATTTTCGCCCTGGTCGGCCCGGTATGGTGGGATGTTATCGGCCTGGTGCAGTTCTAGGGAATGCTCAATGGAATGAGCCGTTCCAAGGAGACAGGGATGTCTCCTTCGCGCTTGTTGACAAAGTACCCGGTCGGGACAGGCATGTCTCCTCCCGTGGTTTAACGAAGGGGTCCGGCGGACAATCAGTCTGATTTCCGGCGAAACGAATCCAGGATACTATCGGCGACGGCGCTGGTTTGCGCCGCGGCTTGCGTATCGCCCGGGCAAACGCTTATGCCATTCAGATCGTCGACAATACTCTGGATAAACGGTTGCTGCACATGGGTGGGATTGGCGACAAGGGTTTCCTTCACCCCTGCCAAGGTGACCAGGCGTAGCGGTGAATCGGCAAAAAATTCGAATTCGATGCGGCCTTGCGTGCCGGTGATCTCCACGCGATCGGCATTATCGTGGCCCACATAACACCAGCTACCCACGCCAGTGACGCCATTGGCATGGCGCCAGGTCGCGGTGACGGTGTCTTCAACAGCGTAAACACCGCCACGGTTGCCGGCCTGGCCATGTACTTCGCTGACCGGGCCGAACCAGAACGCGAGCATATCGAGCACATGCACGCCCATATCCAAAAATTTTCCGCCCCCGGCCACATCGGCCCGCAAACGCCAGGGCAACGTCTCCGGCGACAGTTCTTCGGGCGCCGGTTTCTGACGCTGCAGAATGCTCACTGTACACACAGTGCCGATGGCGCCCTGGTCGATCCAGTCTTTCACCTGCAGGAAACGCGGCATGGCGCGGCGGTAGAACGCCACATAGAGCCGAACACCGGCAGCTTGGCAGGCCGCCATCATTTCCTTGCATTCGTCGTAGTTCATCGCCATCGGCTTTTCCACGTACACGTGTTTGCCGGCGGCGGCGGCGCGCAGGGTCAGCGCCTTATGTTCGGCCGGCGGCGTGGCAATATACACCGCATCAATCTCGGGATCCGCCAGCAGAGCAGCCGCATCCGGATAGACTCTGGACACACCATGGCGCAATGCATATGACTCGGCCTTGGCTAGCGTTCTGTTCGTCACGCCCAGCAGGACGGAATGCGCAGCCTTGTAAAGCCCGGGCCCGCTTTTCACCTCGGTAACATCACCGCAGCCGATCATGCCCCAGCGAATCGTTTGCATGCATTGCCTCTAATACTGTTGTCTTAAACAAGCCAAGGTCGGCAGGAAGTTCATGAGGATGATTGCCGCGACAACACCATAAACACCCCGTCGCGATGAAAGACGGATTGTAGCAAAGACGAACGGCGAGTCCAACTTTCTGCCGAGTGAAGATTAATTGCATTCAATCCATGGATGGAGTCAGAGAACCCGCCACCGGGGCGAATCTGATCGCCGACGCCGGTAGGCAAACCCTAAAAAACCTATCGGACCGGCACCCGGCTTACCCGCGGGTAAGCCTGAGTCCGTTCGCCACCACCAGCAGGCTGGCCCCCATATCGGCAAAGACAGCCATCCACATGGTGGCCATGCCAAGCATGGCCAATGCCAGAAAGACAGCCTTGATGCCCAAGGCCAGCGCGATATTTTGCACCAGCACCGTCCGGGTCGCACGAGACAGCCGAACGAAGCGCACGATTTTATTCAGGTCGTCATCCATCAGCGCCACGTCGGCGGTTTCAATGGCGGTATCGGTCCCCGCCGCGCCCATGGCAAAACCGATGTCGGCCCTCGCCAGGGCCGGCGCATCGTTAATGCCGTCGCCCACCATGCCCACCTTGCCGCGCCGCCCATACTCCGCCACCGCCCGCAGCTTGTCTTCCGGCAGTTGATCGCCCAGGACGTCATCAATGCCGACCTGACCGGCGATAGCTCGTGCGGTGTGGATATTGTCGCCGGTGAGCATCAGGGTTTTGATGCCCAGCTCATGCAACGCCCGGATGGCGGCGCGGCTGCTGTCCTTAACGGTGTCCGCCACCGCGAACAACGCCAGCACCCGTTTGCCGTCGCTGAGCAACACCACGGTTTTGCCCTGCGCCTCCAGTTCACCGAGCCGCGCCTCCAGATCGGCGTAACAGACCCCGAGTTCATGAATGAGCCGATGATTACCGAACTGGTAACTCACCCCGTCCACCGTGCCGCGCACTCCACGGCCAGGCAGGGCGCCGAACGCCGTGACTTCCGGCAGCGCGCCGTCTATTGGCCGCCCCGCCGCTACCGCGCGGGAGACCGGGTGATCCGATCGGGCGGCGATGGCGATGGCGATACGCACCGGGTCTAATCCTGCATCCCGCGTCAATACCACCGTATCGGTTAACGCCGGTTTGCCGTGGGTAATGGTGCCGGTTTTGTCCAGCGCCAGCCAGGCAAGCTTGTGGCCTTGCTCCAGATAGGCGCCGCCCTTGATGAGAATGCCGTTTCGGGCGGCGGCGCCCAGGCCGCTGACAATCGTCACCGGCGTCGAAATCACCAGGGCGCACGGGCAGGCGATAACCAGCATGACCAGCGCCCGGTATGCCCATTCGTACCAGCCGCCGCCGGACAACAGCGGCGCCAGTACGGCGACGGCCAGGGCGATGACAAACACCGCCGGCGTATAAATCCTGGCGAAACGGTCTATAAACCGCGCGGTGGGAGCGCGCGCGCCCTGCGCTTCCTCTACCGCGTGGATGATGCGCGCCAGCGTTGAATGCGCGGCGGCGGCCGTGACCCGGAATTCAAAGGCGCCCGCCCCGTTAATGGTGCCGGCGAATACCATATCGCCGGCGGTTTTGTCCACCGGCAGGCTCTCGCCGGTAATGGGCGCCTGGTCCACGCTGGATTGGCCGTCCGTTATAATGCCGTCGAGGGCAATGCGTTCGCCGGGTTTTACCCGCACGATCCGCCCCGGTTCGATATCGCCGGCAAAGACGTCGGCCCAGCCGCCGTCCGGCTGCCGCACCGTCGCCAGTTCGGGGGTAAGCTGTACCAGTCCGCGTATGGCGTTGCGCGCGCGGTCGAGGGATTTCGCCTCGATAAGTTCCGCCAGGGCGAACAGCACCATCACCATGGCCGCTTCGGGCCATTGGCCGATAAGCAGCGCCCCGGTGACGGCAATGCTCATCAAGGCATTGATATTGAGATTACCGTGGCGCAGCGCGATCCAGCCTTTTTTATAGGTGCCCAAGCCCCCGATGGCAATGGCCGCCAGCGCCAGCGCAGCGCCGATCCACACCGGCCATCCCGCCCAATGGACCCCTTCCGCGCACAGCGCCGCGACGCCCGCCAGCGCCAGCGGCCACCACGGCTTGGCCGCTGGCTCAGGGGCATTGCCGGCCGCGCCGGCCGCCGCGTCCGCCACCGGCCGGCTATCCATGCCCAGTTCCCGAATGGCGGCTTCAACGGCGGGTAGCGCATCGTCTTCGTGCATGACGGTCAGCACCCGCTGCATCAGATTAAACTCCATGTCCCGCACAGCGGACATCCCGCCCAGCTTCTTGCGGATCATCCCTTCTTCGGTGGGACAATCCATCTGGTCAATATACAGCCTGCTTAACCGGACGCCGGTGGGAAGACCGGTTGCGCCCAAAGCGACACGGCCCGGCGCCATGGGATGCGTTGCCTCCGCCCCACAGCATGGCCGCGGGTGAAGTTTATTTCCCTCGGCCGGACTTTCAATAGCGTTCCCCCGCCCCGGGACGCGGGCATGGCAGCAGTCGGGCGGCGTGGTGATAGGGGTTATGCGCTGAAAGGCCATGTTTTGCTCCGGTTAATATTCTCTATGGCGTATTGCACACCCTGAAGCTACTATAGAGTCAAGACCTAAAGGAGGCCGGCATGAAAATCGGTGAAGTGGCGCAACTGGCGCACTGCACGGTGGAAACCGTGCGTTTTTATGAAAAAGAGGGGCTGCTGCCCGTCCCTGTGCGCACTGCCGCCAACTATCGCAGCTATACGCCGGCCCATGTGGAGCGCCTGCGGTTTATCCGCAACTGCCGTGTGCTGAATATGACCCACGGGGAAATCCGCTCGCTGCTGAGCCTGCTGGATCGGCCCGACACCGGATGCGGCGCGGTCAACCATCTGCTTGAGGAGCATATTGACCATGTGGAGGAGCGCATCAGGGAGCTGACCCAGCTTAAAGAGCAGCTCACCGACCTGCGCAGGCGCTGCCGGCGGGAACAGCGGGTGGACGCCTGCGGCATTGTGCAGGGCATCGTATCGATGGACAGCGGGTCTGTGCAGGAAAGGCACACGCATCTGGGTTAGCGGCGCTGTTATTGGTTACAGTCTGCGATCCCAGGGCCAATCCGCTAAGCTAAGCGGGAATAGGTGTCTGGATCTCTAGGGGGCTGAGACACGCCGTAAGCCAGGAGCCGTCGATGCTATTCATCCAGGCCGGTGTTATTTCAAACACCGCATAGCGGTCAACAGCCATCGAATGGCGGCCCCGATGGCCATAATGACATAAAAATCATCAACTCATCAAAATGACGGGCAAACAGCCATCCACTGATGCCAGGTCGATGCGGTCGGTCAAGACTATCTCTTCTCCGCTGAGAATGTTGCGGTAGCGGCGGTGGGCCAGCCGATGGGGCAGGATGATTTCCGTTTGCGGCCAACACTTCATCTGCGGCCGGGCAAGGCTGTCCCGCAACGCGCCGAAAACCAGACAAGGGGTGATGACAATCAGCGCATCGTCATTTTCCGCCCGTGCGAAAGCCAGGACGTTTTCCCCACGCCTGCCCGCGGCGGCGAGCGGCAGATAGTCGCCCTGGCGAAACAGCGTCGGCATCTGCCTGCGTAAACGCAGAAGCCTGGCGATGACATGCTGTTTGAGCCGGCCGCTCAGCCAGCCCTCTTCGGTGGTGGAAACCGGCTTGTCATCCTCGGGCAACAGCCGTTCGAGCGCGGCGAAATCCGGCTCACGCCGGTTGTCGGGATCGGCGAGGCTGAAATCCAGCGCCTCGCTGCCCTGGTAGATATCCGGCACGCCCGGCGCCGTCAGCTTGACGACAGTCTGGGTGAGGCTATTGACCAGGCCGGCGCGGATAAAGGGTTGCAGCGCGCCGAAAAAATCCAGGAGAAAGTCATGGTTTGTCGGCGAAAGCAGGCGGCGGGCATAGTCGAGTACGGCCTTTTCATAGGTGTCGTTGCTGTCGGCCCAGTTAGTGCGCAGCTTTGCTTCCCGCAGCGCTTTTTCCACATAGGCGGAAAATCTTCCTTCCAGCGCCTGCAAGCCCGCCTCGTCATGGGGGTGGAGCGTAGTCGGCCAGACGCCGGCCAGCGCCTGATAGAGCATCCATTCGACGGCCGGCTCCGGCGCCGGGCCATCGTTGAGCGCCGTGACGTTGGAGCGGTTCATGCGGCGCCAGCGGGCGACGCATGCCGCCCA
The DNA here is from genome assembly GCF_047324255.1 of Sodalis sp. RH15. Classification (NCBI taxonomy): domain Bacteria; kingdom Pseudomonadati; phylum Pseudomonadota; class Gammaproteobacteria; order Enterobacterales; family Bruguierivoracaceae; genus Sodalis; species Sodalis sp. RH15. Next base: position 2,659,217 of record NZ_CP178738.1, on the reverse strand, counting down.
GAGCTCAGGCGCCTCGGTGAGCGTGTAGAGCCGTGCGCGGGCATCCTCGCCGCGTTTGGTATCATGGGTTGAGGTGCCGGAAAGCGCATCGGGATGCCGTTCGAGCCGCATCTTCATCTGGGCGTGGAAGCGGTCCAGGGGAAAGACGCGCGGCACCGGTTCGGCGCCCACTTCGTTGAGGGCCAGCGCCATGTGCTGGCGGAAGAACAGCGTGTCCTCCACCGATTTGGCCATCAGCGGACCCGTCAGCTGCTGGAATCGGGTACGGAAAACGGCGGCCTCGCCAGAGGCGTCTTCCGAAATTTCGCCGGCGAGAATGCGGATAAGGAAATCAAGCGCCGCGGGTTCGGGAGCATTCACGCCGGTCCTCACCTTGGCGGCCACCTTTTGCAGCAGGCCATAGTCCGCCGGCGGCAACCCTTGCGCCGTGCCGTAGGTGCGGTAGACCGGGAAAGCAACCAGCAGCTCGCGCAGGGCCGACCTGGCGGCTTTCTCGTCAAGCCGCACGGCTTCCCCCCCGGCGATCGCCATGGCAAGCATCAACAGGGTGGTGAATTCACCCTCGAAATTTTTATCCACCATCAAAAGCTTGGCCGCCCGCAGTTCAGATTCCATATTGACCGGCTTGCCCACCACATCGTGATAGGCCTTGCGCAGGGCGCCGATTTTATCGCCGTCTACCAGTACATCCGCCAGCGATGCCATGAATTCGTAACCGGTTGTACCGGAAATCGGCCAGTCCGCCGGAATATCCTCCCCCTCGGCAAGTATCTTTTCCACCGTGATATAGCAGTCCGGTCCGGCCTCCCGGCGAAGGCGATGGAGATAGGCTTTCGGGTCGGCGAGCCCGTCCACATGATCCACCCGCAGCCCGTCCACCGCCCCGGAATGAACCAGTTCGAGGATAAGCCGGTGGGTATCGTCGAAAACGGCCTGGTCCTCGACCCGGACCCCCACCAGACCGGTTATCTCGAAAAAGCGACGGTAGGAGAGATCCCGCGGCGCCTCCAGCCAAGACATCAGTCGATAGGGCTGTCTGTCGTGCAGTTCGGCGATTTTCGCCTTATCGGTGAGATTCAGGACTTCCGCCTCGCGGTCCGCCCAGGTTTCCGGGGCAAGGGGGTAGAAGCTGTCGTAATAGGCGAAAGCCGGCTTGCCGGTCTTCGGGTCGGGCCGCACGGCAATCTCGCCGTTTTCCAGCACGGCGTCGAAGGTATCCCCGAGGAAGGGTAAGGTCAGGCGGCGCGACCAGTGAATGTCGAAATGCCGGGCGTAGCGGCTGTTTTCGCCATGCTCGATAACGTCGCGCCACCACGGATTTTCCAGTGAAGCGGCCATGTGATTCGGCACAATGTCAATGATCAGACCTAGACCCGCGCCTTTTAATGCCGCCACCATGCGGTGGAAACCTGCCCGGCCGCCGATGGCGGGCTCTATCTCATTGGCGTCGGTCACGTCGTAGCCGTGGGTCGATTCGGCGGTGGCGGTGAACACCGGCGAAGCATAAAGATGGCTGATGCCGAGCCGCTTCAGGTAAGGCACAAGGGCCGCGGCGCGGTCGAAGGTCATGCCGTTGCGAAACTGAATACGGTAAGTGGCGGTGGGGATTTTCACGATGCGGCTCCCGGGGCGAGACGGACAATGATGGCATGCTGCGGCAGCTCCTTTGCCGCGTTCGGCCAGACGAAAATCGTCTCGCCAGGCAGGTGGGGAAGCGGCTGGGGCGTTTCGCTGATATTGAGCGCCATCGATAAAATGCCTTTCGGGAAAGTCCAGGTGACGGCAAGAAAGCCTTGTGCGGTCTTCACCACCCTGCCGGCATTGCCGCCGGCCGTGGCGAGCAACGGCACGACATACTGCCGGCGCAGCGCCAACAGCTCTCGGGTGAGCGCCAGCCAGTCCTTCCCATCCCTGCCGTCCGTTTTTTTCCAGTCAAGCTTCGACATCTCGAAGGTCTTCCCGGCGTTGGGATCGGGCACGCTTTCGCCCTCATGGCCGGCATGGCCCTCGAATTCCTTTGCCCGGCCCTCGCGCACGGCCTTGGCGAGGGAGCCATGGAAATCGGTGAAGAACAAAAAAGGATTACTCTCGCCATATTCCTCGCCCATGAAGAGCAGCGGAATATGCGGCGATAAGAGCAGCGCGGCCAGCAGGACCTTGGTACGGTCGACGCCGGCCAGTTCCATCAGCCGCTCGCCCCGGGCGCGGTTGCCGACCTGGTCGTGGTTCTGGATAAAATCCACAAAGGCCGCCGGCGGCTGGCCGGCGCTTTTCACGCCGCGTTTTTTGCCGGTCTGCGGCGAGATCTCGCCCTGATAGGCGAAGCCTTCCGCCAAGACGCGGGCCACGAGCTTCTCGGGTGCATTGGCGAAATCCCGGTAATAAGCATGCGCTTCGCCGGTGGCGAAAACATGGACGGCATTGTGGAAGTCATCGTTCCATTCGCCGGTGAAGAGCGGCACGGAACCGTCTTCGCTGCGCGGATGGAGGAAAATGACGTTGCGGCTGTCCTCGGTGGTCAGATGGATCGGCCGGTGGGTGATCTCGGCCCGGATACGCTCGGCTATCTCTATCAGCACGTGCTTGGGGGAAGTATCCTCAATCTGATCAATCGCGTCGAAGCGCAGGCCGTCAAGATTGAACTCCACCAGCCAGTAGAGCGGCGCTTCCACGATATAACGGCGGGCCGCATCGACGTCATAGGCGATGCCGGCGCCCCAGGGCGTCATCCGCTCTTTGTGGAAGAAATCGGGCGCCAGAAGCGGCAGGTAATTGCCCTCCGGGCCGAAATGGTTGAGCACGATATCCAGCACTACGGAGAGGCCGTGGCCATGGGCGGCATCGATAAAGGCCTTGAAATCCTCCGGCGCGCCATAGGCGGAATGCGGCGCGTAAAGCAGCACGCCGTCATAGCCCCAGCCACGGTTGCCGCCGAACTGCGAAACGGGCAGCACCTCGATCATGGTGATACCGAGTTCGGCGAGATAAGGCAGTTTTTCCATCGCGGCCCGGAACGTGCCTTCCGGGGTGAAGGTGCCGATGTGCATTTCGTAGACAACCGTTTCTTCCCAAGGGCGGCCGTGCCATTCGCCGTTCCGCCAGCCGTAGCGCCCGGGGTCGATGATAAGGGACGGGCCATTGACATCCGCCTTCTGCGCGCGGGAGGCGGGGTCCGGCACCGCCGTACCGTCGGCGAGAACAAAATGATATTCCGCGCCGGGGGACACGCCGGTTGCCAGCCGTTCGAACCAGCCGTCGCCGAGGGAACTCATCTGTGCGTCTTCGCCGGCAAGCCTGAGCGTCACCCTGTCCTGGCCGGGCGCCCAGAGGCGAAAGCGGACGGCGCCGTCGGCGACATATTCGGCGCCCCAACTTTTGAAAAATGATTTGGACTCCATTCATTGGCCTCATTAAATTCAGAACGGGGATGTTTGAACGGTATCCGATTGTCCCGACACCAAGCGGCATAAGAAGAATAATAGACCAAGATGCGGGAATTTAAATTCTTACCCTTGGGCAGTGGGGCGCACCACTATCTCGCCGACGTCCACGTTGGCAGGCTGTGCCACCGCGAATGCAATAGCTTCGGCTATGGCGCCCGCCGGAATCGCCATTGCCTCCATGCTCGCCTCGCCCCGCGCCCGCAGAGCCTCGTCCGTCATCGATGATGGAAGCTCCGTATCCACATAACCGGGGGAGATGGTCGTCACCCGAAGCGACGGGCCGGCCTCCTGGCGAAGACCTTCGGAGATCGCCCGGACGGCGTTTTTCGAACCGGCGTAGACCGCCATGGTGGGGACGATCTGTATGCCGGCGGTGGACAGCGTGTTAACGAAATGCCCGAAGCCCTGGCGACGGAAGACGGGCAAGGCCGCGGCGATTCCGTAGAGTACGCCCTTTACGTTCACGTCGATCATGTCTTCCCAATCGTCCACCCTCAGGTCGTCCAGCAGGGAAATCGGGGCGATCCCGGCATTATTGACCAGCACGTCCAGCTTGCCGAATCGTTCGACGGCGTGCTCCACGAGCCGATTGAGGTCATTGCGCCGTTTGACGTCGGTGACAAGATAGGATGCTTTTCCCCCCTTGGCCACGATGGCCTCGCACAGGGCCGCAAGCCGGTCGGACCGCCTTGCGCCCAGTATGAGACTGGCTCCCCGCTCTGCCAGCAGCAGCGCGGTGGCCCGGCCGATTCCGCTGCTTGCGCCGGTGATGACGATGACCTTACCTTCAATACTCATTATCGCGTCTCTTTTCAGGTGGCTGGAAAATGATTCTTGCACGGGTAAAGTGGACGATCTATGCTTGAAACTCTTAGAAATCGTCGCGATCGGCTCAATGTGTGGATCCTCTCTCTGAAGTTTTTTCTCTCTTAAACGTTCGCGCCGCCCGTTGCACAAGGTTTGAGGCCAGCGGCGGCTGGTCCTATCGCTTTCCGGCGAAACCCGCATTGAAGTTCGGCGCGGTGATCCGCGGCGCCTGCTGGATCGATTTTAGCGACATACCGCGCCATCAGCTCGCGGCGGGAGACTGTTTTCTGCTCGCCAACGCGCCGGCCTATGTGCTGGCGAATGACGAACGCCTGACGCCGGAAGACGGCATAACGGCGTTTGATTGGGCGCAATCGGATATCGCGCATCATGAAGGGGACGACACGGTTTTGCTGGCCGGCAGCTTCAGCTTTGAAGCGTCGGATGCACAATTGCTTCTCGGCTCGCTGCCGCGTTTTCTGCTGATACCGGCCGGCAACCCTTCGGCGTCGGTTATTCGCTCCACGCTGCAGATTCTCGACCATGAGATCCGGGGGACGCAGATCGGCACCGCCGTCCTCACCGACCGGCTGGCCGACGTCTTGCTCGTCCAGGTGCTGCGGGCAGCGCTGGATCAGGGAAACGGGGAGGATTTCGGCTGGCTGGGCGCGTTGGTGGATGTCAGGATCGGTAAAGCCATCGGACTAATGCATGGCAATGCCGCTTACCCCTGGACGCTGGAGGTATTGGCCAACGCGGCGGCCATGTCGCGATCCGCATTTTCAAAACGGTTCAAATCCATAGTCGGCCTGTCGCCCCTTGACTACCTGCTCCGCTGGAGAATGCGGCTGGCGCGGGATATGTTGCGACGCGGTTCAACGGTTGCCGCGGCGGCCTTACGGGTGGGATACTCCTCCGAGAGCGCATTCGGACACGCGTTCAAACGCGTTTATGCCCTCGCCCCGAAGCAATATTCGCGCTCAACTATTCTTTCTAACACACCACGCCAACGGTAATAATAAGATTAGCGAATCGTTTCGCTTCTCCCGAGGCGATAACCAGCAGTGTGTCCGGCGATTTGGCGGCGGCGTAAAATTCATTTCTGCCGACGTAGGCAATATCGGTCCCCGCCGGCAGAATGGCTTTATATTCCGCTTCAATGGTATTGTCAAAATCGGCGGGATATTCCATGAAGGTCACCGTTTCGATATTAATGTATTTTAGGATTTTCTCCAGGATCACGGTGCTTCGTATCATTCCGGGCGCAAAATTAAGATAGATAATGGTGGCATGAGGCGCCGAATTGGTGACAAAGGAATAATTACTGTCGGCAATGACAATATTGGTTTTATGTCCGCATTTTGCCAGGCAGCTTAATAATTCAGGATGCAATATTTCAGATTTGATCATGATTTTTCCTAAGGCAGATGCCAGACGTCATACCGTCTGGCATAGGGTAGTCTTGTCCGTTCCGCCGGCGATACATCACATACGGTAAATGCCGCCGTTAATATCTATCGTGGCCCCTGATACGAAACCATCGTATTCCGCGGCCAGGAATTTAATCACCCGCGCAACATCTTCGGCAGTGCCGGCCCGGCCCAGCGGAATCGCGCTGATGGTTTCGTCGGCGGATTCTTTGGTGGTGTGCTGATTGTGGAACCGGGTACCCAGAATCAGTCCCGGCGCAACCGCGTTAACCCTGATGCCATACTGGCCCAGCTCGGCTGCCAGAGAGCGGGTCCAGGCCAGCACGGCGCCTTTGGTCGTGGAATATGCCAGCGAGCCCGAGTGGCCGCCCGACCGCCCGGCCAGCGAGGCCAGGTTGACGACGCTGGCGCCGTCCGGCGCCTGTTTTAAATAAGGCAGCGCGCTTTGCGTAACGTTCAGCATGGTGGTCATATTGACGTCAATGACCGTTTTCCAGAACTGGCTATCTATTTCTCCCAGCCATTTCCTGGCGATAATGCCGCCGACGTTATTAACCAGAATGTCGACGCCGCCTAAAAACTCCGCCGCCGCCAATACGCATTTTTTCGTGTCGTCTTCATTGGTTAAATCAGCATAACCATAAGCGGCCCGTTGTCCTAAAGAGGTGGCCAGGCTAACGAGTTCTTTGGGGCCCTCTTCATTGCTGAAAAAATGGATATAAATATCACAGCCCGCTTTGATCATCTCTATTGCCGTCGCTTTGCCAATGCCTTGTTCGGCGCCGGTAATAAATACTTTTTTTCCTGACAAACTGCCCATACCGATCTCCTGTTTTTCAGTGTGAAATGTGTTCGAATGACGTAGTGCTTGCGAGTGAATCCGTTATTGTCTCAGGTGCGTTCTCCTGCGCCGGGCAATAGGAGACCCTGCCATAAATGGCTAAATAAATTTCCCCGGGCCGGCGACATTATTGTGAGCCCGGGGGCCTGCTTAAAAAATCAAGGTTCAGTGCTATCGATTACCGAATGACGAGTAATCAACCGGGGCGGAAATAAAAACTCTCCCGGCGTAATCGACGGATTTTCTATTCTGGCCAACAGCCTTTCCACCATTACCGCCACCATTTCCGTTAATGGCGGCATGACGGACGTCAGCGCGGGGTGGACGAGATCCGCAAGGGGAATATTATCGATGCCGATAACGGAAATATCCTGCGGAATACGGACGCCGGCGTCCCGCAGCCCGGCCATGAGTCCAATACCCAGCGCATCGTTGATCGCCACAATGCCGTCGGGCCGGGGGGCTTGTTGCAATACTTTGGCCGCCAGGGTGCGCCCTAGCTCGGTCATTTCGGTATCGCCATAAGCCGCCAGGGCTTTCCCTTCGATCACCCTGGCGCTGTCCGTCAGACCGTGGTCCCTGACCGCGGAAAAAAAGCCTTCGATTTTATGCGCGCGGCTGATGGTCAAGAAAGCCTCCGTGACGAATGCCAGCTGCCGGCATCCTCGTTCTATCAGGTGTTCCGCCGCCATCCGGCCGGCCGCAACGTTATCCATCGATACGCTGTCGAAAGGCAGGTTCCCGAGCAGCGCGTCGCTCGGCATCCGGCTGTCGTAGTTCACCATCACCAGCCCGAGCCTGGCGGCATTGGCGAAGTGCGGGCGCTCCATGGCGCTGGCCGCCACAATCACTCCCTGCACGCCGTGCGCGAACATATCTTCCAAAAAGGCCTGTTCTTCGTCTTCCTGGCGATAGGTATTGCCTAACAGCACCCGGTACTGGCGCGCTTTGGCGGCCCGGTCCACTTCACGCGTCAAAACCGCAAAGCTTGGGTTGACGATGGATGGAACCAGTAAACCAATCATTTTGGCCTGCCCGGTTTTAAGCTGCTGCGCCACCCGGTTGGGATGATAGTTTAACTCCTGCATGGCCTGCCTGATGCGTTCCAAGGTCGCCAGGCGCATTTGATCGGAGCGGCCGTTCAGCACATTGGATACGCTGCTTACTGAAACCCCGGCGTGACGCGCGACATCCCGAATATTTGCCATACCTTCCCTCATGACTTTGCAATTGATTCTCTGCGTATCCTGATTAATCCGGCTTCAATAACCGGCCAATCGGGGCAGCCAGGTGCTGATGGTCGGCACCATGGCGACGACAATAATCCCGAACAGCGAGACAGCCAGGTATTTAATCATCGGCGGAATAACATTTTTCATCTCCACCCCGCAGATTGCGCAGGTGGTGTATAGCCCTAAACCGATGGGCGGCGAGAACAGGCCGAACCCCATGGCGAGAATCATCACAATGCCAAAGTGCAGCGGGTTAAATCCAAGCTGCGTGGCGATAGGCACCAGAATAGGCGCGAAGATGATCAGCGCCGGCGCGCCTTCCAGCACGGCGCCGAATACGATCAGCAGGACAATCGTCAGCATCAGGAATACCCAGGCGCCCTGCTTCACACCGATGCCCACCAGAAATTGCGCGATTTCCTGCGGGATCATCTGGATGGTCAATACATAGGAGAGACTGGTGGCGCAGGCCACGATAAACAACAGGACCCCCGACATGGCGGCCGTATCCACAAACATCTTCACCGTTGCCCGGAAGGTCAGTTCGCCAAAGGCCAGCCGGCCGACGACGATGGCGTATACCACGGCAAAGGCGGAAATTTCGGTGGAGGTGGCAATGCCCATCATCACGCCGCGGCCAATCATGAAAATCATCGCCAAACCGACAATGGCGCCAATCCACAGCTGCAGCAGCGGGCGCATCTTCGGGTAGGCTTCCCTGATATTGATTTTGCTGCCGAAGCGGTTAGCCGCTATCAGCATCAGCACCAGCAGGCAAGCGGCCGGAATCAGTCCGGCGAGAAACAGCGCGCCTATGGAGATATTCGCCACGAACCCAAGGACAATCAGGTTGACGCAGGGGGGAATGGTCTCGGAAATCACCGCGGAAGCGGCAAATACCCCGGCGGCCTCTTCACTGTTCTGATTAGCGCGGCGCACGGCCGGCATCAATACCCCGCCCACAGCGGCGACATCCGCCAGTTTGGAGCCTGAAATCCCGGAGAAGAACGCCATCGACAGCACGGTGGTCATATTCAGCCCGCCGCGAAAGCGGCCCATGCCGCGCACCACCAGCTCAACCAGCCGGGTCGACATGCCGTTGATTTCCATTGCGGCGCCGGCCAGCAGAAAAAACGGAATCGCCAGCAAGACAAAGTGATCCACGCCGGAGATAACCTGCTGGGAAAAGAATACGAACGGCAGCGACGGATCGCAGATAAAAAATACCATCGCCGACATACCGAGCGTAAAGGCGATGGGCACGCCGGCAAAGATGCCGAGCACAAAACAGATCAGCATGAATCCCGCCGCTGCGCTTGAAGGATCGGGCATCATGGAAAGTTTCAGGTAGCCCAGCAGTGCCAATACCACAATCCCCGCGCCGCTGACCAGCACCACTTTGGCGCGCTCGCGCAGGGCGTGTTCAAGGGCCGCCACCATCATGACCACCGAACCAATGATGACCGGGATCACGTAGATGACCTGCGGCAGGCCGGTTTCCGTGGTTTGCAGCCAGGACGCATGGCCCAGATCATAACTGGAAATCACCAGCCCGACGGCCACCAGAAACAGTACCCAGCGGCTGGCGTGTACAATATAAGGGCGTATTTGTTCGGGGATAAACCGCAAAAACAGGTCGACCCCGATATGCCCGCCGCGGCCGGTAGACGTGGCGACCCCGAAGAACACCAGGGCGATCATCATGGCGCGCGCCACTTCTTCCGCCCACTCGATGGGGGAATGCAACATATAACGCCAGATTACCGAGAGAAACACCACCAGCACGTTAATCAGCAAAACCAGGGCGCCCGCCCAGGAGGTTATCATTGTCAGGAATTTACTGAGCCGACTGAGATAAACCAGCGGTCCCGTATGCCCTTTTGTCGCCATAGATGTGTCTACCATGTTGAACCCCTCAATGGTTCCTGTCAGAAGAAGGTCGGCCTAAAGCACGGGGTACAGGAACGTTACTGCGCGCCGGCAGACGATCCGGCAGCATTGATTTCATCCACCACGGGCTTCATTTGCGGGTATTTGGCCAGGAAATCATCCCAGACCGGTTTGACTTCGCCGCGCAGATAATTCCGGTCGATTTCGCGGAAAACCATGCCTTGCGCTTTCAGTTGTTCCACCGCCTTCTGTTCGATCAGGCCGGATTGCCGGCGTTCATACTGGGTGGCTTCTTTCGCCGCCGCCAGCAGTTCGGGGCGCAGCGGTTCCGGGATCTGCTGGAAGCTGCTGTTATTCATGGCGATCATGATGGGGTTGTAGATGTGCTGCGTCAGCGTGGCGTTTTTGGCGATTTCATAATATTTGTTGGCCAGCACGGTTGCGGAATCATGTTCCAGGCCGTCGATCACGCCCATTTGCAGGCTGGAATAGACTTCCCCGCCCGGCATCGGTACGGCGACTGCCCCCATGTGGTTGATGGTGGCGATAAAATTGGGCACCGGCAACACGCGTATTTTAAGGTTTTTAAGATCCTCGGGTTTCTCAATGGGTTTTTTGGTGTAGATATTTCTGGCGCCAAGGTTGTATGCGTAGCCAAGCACAACGACGTTGGATTTTTTAAGCATCAGATCGGACAGCGTTTTGCCCGCCGGCCCGTCCAGCGCATTGCCCACCTGGTCGAAGTTCTTAAACAAATACCCCAGGTCCAGTACGCTGATTTCCGGCACCAGCGTCGCCCAGATGGAGGTTCCGGAGATCATTACGTTAATGGCGCCGATGCGCACCTGTTGGATGGCATCGGCCTCTTTGCCCAGCATGCCGTTTGGAAAATAGCTAAGTTTAATCTGCTCTTTCAGTTTCGCATTGCTGTCGATATTGGCTTGAAAACGCTTAAACCAAATGTAGTGCGCCGAGTTATTGTCCGCCGTCAGTGACGAGTAGACGCGCAGATTGACCGCAGCCTGCGCCTGGGCCGCCGCGCCGCCCGCGGCGAACAGAACCGAGCTTAAAAAGGTACAGACCAGTACTTGGTGTAACATAGGGTGCCGTTGAGTGTTCATCATCATGATCCTTCAGCGTGGGCATGCAAAATTATCGTTCCCGACGAGTCAAAAAGGGGGATGGCGGGAGTAAAGGGTTTTTAGTAATCGTTTTTTCTGTAACGTTACACTAAAACGTCACAGCGGACGATATAGAGGAATTTTTACCCGATCAACACCTGGTTGGGCTTAAGGGGCAGTGAAAGCGTGATTTTGTGAGACAAGCCGGAGCGGCGATGATGTAATGGAAAAAAAGATACAAAGTCTAGTTGGTGTTTAGTCACAGTTTATTGTGTGCCGTGATTTCATGATAGGCGGCTATGTCAAGATAACGCCGGCGGCTTGCAATCTCCATGGCCGTCAACGGCACATTTGAACAACTGAGGGAAAACCGATGAAAAAGTCACTTGGCTGGGGCGTTCTTGCTACCGGATGGATTGCTGAGTTATTTACCCGCGATCTTGTCGCGTCCGGCCTGAACGTTGCGGCGGTCGGGTCACGATCCGGGAAAACGGCCGATGCTTTCGCCCGGCGGTTCGGCATCCCCCGCGCACATGGCAGTTACCAGGCGCTTGTCACGGATCCGGACGTTGATATCATCTACGTGGCGACACCCCATCCGCAACATGCCCAAGCCGCCCTGCTGGCGCTGGAAGCCGGCAAGCACGTTCTTATCGAGAAGCCGTTCACGCTGAATGCCGATGAGGCCAGGACGATAGTCAAGCGCGCGCGCGAAAAGAACCTGGTCGTACTGGAGGCCATGTGGACGCGCTTCCTGCCGCACATGAAGCGTATCCATGAAATCATTGATTCCGGTGTCTTGGGTGAATTGCGGTCGGTCACTGCCGAACACCGCCAATTCCTGTCGACGGACCCAAAGCATCGTCTCAATGCGCTGGAACTTGGCGGCGGGGCTCTCCTTGATCTGGGCATTTATCCCCTCTCTTTCGCCTTCGATATTCTCGGTGCTCCCACCTCGATAACGGCGACGGCCCGATTCAAGGATACCGGTGTCGATGCTGAAATCGCCACCATCATGCAGCATCAGGGCGGCGCTATTTCAACGAGCGTGTCCGCCCTTGACTGCGCCGGTCCCAATGCCGCCGCCATCTATGGCTCCAAGGCGCGCATCGTCATCGCACCGGTCTGGTACGCGCCCACCTCATTTCGCCTTGAGGACTATCAGGGCAACGTACTCGAAGATTACGCCGAGACGGTGGCCGAACGCGGCATGCAGTTCCAGGCATTTGAAATGGAACGCCTGGTGAGAACAGGAACAGCCTCGGCGATTATGCCCCCTGACGAAAGCGTACTCATCATTGAAACCCTGGATACGATAAGAAAGCAGATCGGGCTCGTCTATCCAGGTGAAGATCCAGGGAAAGATCGCCAAGTTCAATAAAAAGGTCAGTGAAAAAGGTCAGGGAGCCAACGCACTACCTTTAGTCGGCTCACTTCAGCCGCAGCGAGAGCTCCACGTCTCCGGCAAAGGGGACGGACAGATAACCCGCCGCCGGCGAACGCACGTAAGCCAGGTAGTCGGGGCTGAAGTCGGCGTCGTCGGCAACGATGAACGCCCCGGGCCGTAAGCGGCTTTCCACCAAATTCAGAATGTCCGGATACAAAGACTTGGCGCCGTCGAGCAGCAGCAAATCGATGGAATCAGGCAGATCCGCGGCCAGCGTGCGCAGCGCATCGCCTTCGCGGAATTCCACCAGATCGATGAGGCCGCCGGCGGCGAGATTTTTCCGGGCCCTGGCGACTTTCGACGGCTCAAACTCTGTGGTGATAAGACGACCGCCGCCGTTGTCCCGCAAGGCGGCGGCAAGATGCAGGGTGGAAATGCCAAACGAGGTACCGAATTCAACAATGGTCCGCGCCGCGCCGCCCCGTGCGAGCATATACAGCAGCGCGCCGGTTTCGCGGGAGACGGGAAGCCAAAGATCCTTCATTTTCTCATAAAAATCAATATACTCCGTTTTGCTCCGCATCAGACGCATCCGCTCTTCACGGGGAATACTCATCGCTACGGGGCTGGTCGCGGCGGCGGCTTCGTCGAAAAGATGGGCCAGCAGCGGGGCAAGGGGGGATGTCGTGAGTGTAGTCATTTTAACGCCTTTAACGTTGTGATGTGCCTGGACGACGCGTCATGACAAAAAAGATACCCGCTAACCATGGTTGCATACAGTGCATCTTTATTATTATATTAATGCATTATTTGCATTCCATGCCGAGGCGCACCCCATGACACCGCCCTCCTCCACGCCGGCCCTCGACCTTAATCTGCTGGTCGCCCTGGATGCCCTGCTGTCCGAAGGCAGCGTTGCCGGCGCGGCTAACCGAATGAATCTCAGCCCCCCGGCCATGAGCCGGCAACTTGCCCGTATCCGCCATCTGCTGGACGATCCGGTGCTGGTCCGGGCAGGCCGGGGACTGGTGCCCACACCGCGCGCCGAAGCCCTGCGCAGACAGCTGCGACAGCTTATCCAGGACGCGGAAAACCTGGTGCGCGGCGATGGCGAACTCGTTCCGGCGCAGATCGATCGCACCTTCACCCTGCGGGCCAGCGACGGTTTTGTCGGCACCTTCGGCGCCGCCATCGCTCAGGCCATGATTGAACAGGCGCCGAAAGCCCGGCTGCGTTTCGTAGCCGAAGGCAACGAGGATGTCGACTCGCTGCGGGATGGGAGCATAGACCTTGACATCGGGGTCATTGACGCCGCCATGGGACCGGAAATCCGTTTACAAACGCTCTTTCGCGATCGTTTTGTCGGCGTGGTGCGCCCCGATCATCCGCTGGCGCGGCAGGCGGTTACCGTTGAAGCCTTTATCGCCTACCCCCATGTGTCCATTTCGCGACGCGGCCGCTTCGAGGGCCCTGTGGATGCGGCCCTGGCGTTGCAGGGCCTGCGCAGAACCATCTCCGTCGCCGTGGCGAACTTTGCCGACGGGCTCGCCATCGTTGCCAAGTCAGATCATATTGTACTGGTGCCGGCCCGCTCCTCGGGCTGGTATCGCCGGGATTTCCATGCCTTCGACCTGCCGGTGAAGATCGATGCGCCGCCGCCGATCTCCATCGCCTGGCACCCGCGCTACGAGAAAGATGCCGCCCACCGCTGGCTCCGGGCCCGCGTGCGAAGCGCTTGCCCGGACTTATAAATGCATATGATGCATTAATACTCTTCGTGATATGCACTGGATTGCATCTATCAGGAAGAAGATGATATCCCCCAAAAGGAGATCATCATGCATACAACTAATCGAGGGGCGCCCGTGGTGCGCAACCCATCGACGCCCGACATCACGGAGGCGGATGCGCCGCCCGCCTCGCCGGAACCCGTCGCCCGGCGCAAAGCTTTCCTTGCGGTCATGGTCGGGTGCGCCGCCCTGGTTTTCGGCCTCGGCGCCAGCCTCAACCTGGCCATCGGACGCATCGCCACCAGCCCGCTCCATCCTTCCGCCACGGCGGTCCTGTGGATCGTCGATACCTACCTGGTGGTCTTCGGCTGTCTGCTCATCCCCGCCGGCGCCATTGGCGACCGGTATGGCCGCAAGCAGACCATGCTGGCGGGCCTGGCCTTATTGGCGTTCGGCTCCCTGCTGTCGGCCGCGGCCGCCGGCGTGCCGGCGCTGCTGGTTGGCCGGGCGGCGGCCGGCGCGGGCGCGGCATTGATTCTGCCTAACAGCCTCGCGCTTTTGGTCCAGGTCTATCCGCCGCACCAAAAATCCCATGCCATCGCCATGTGGACCGCCATGACCGGCTTGGGCGGCGCGCTGGGGAATATCCTCGGCGGATTGGTGCTGCAGTTCGCACAATGGCAAGTCATTTTCACGGTAGCGGTACCGCTGGCGTTGGCCGGTCTGGTCCTTACGGCATGGCTGGCCCCGAGGCTGGCCGGTCATGAACATCCCTTGGACCTTATGGGCGCGGCCATCCTCATGCTGGGTATCTTCTCCCTGCTGACGGGCCTGATTGAAGGCCAGGAGCTTGGCTGGCTTTCAGCAAAGGTTATCGGCGCCTTTTGCTTGTCGGGGCTGTTCCTGGCTATCTTTGTCTGGATGGAGGCGAAGCGAAAGCATCCCCTGCTGGATCCCGGCATCTTCCGCGCCCGCGGCCTGTGCGCCGGCATGCTGGGCATGGCGGTTTCCTTTATCGGCATGTATTCGATGTTCTATCTCAACGGCCAATATCTGATGAGCATAAAGGGCTACCCGCCGGCGCTGGCCGGCCTTGCCATCCTGCCCCTGGTGGCGGTCGTGTTCTGGGTGTCGCCGCGCAGCATCAAGCTTGCCCAGCGTATCGGCCCACGGCCGGTGGTGGCGGTCGGACTGGTCGCGCTCGTTGCCGGGCTGGGCCTGCTTCGCCACTGCGGGACCGAATCGCCCTACTGGTTTTTCGCACTGAGCATCGGCGTCGTCGGCATGGGATCCGGTTTATCCAATCCTCTTCTTTCAAGTGCTATCATCGGCTCGCTACCGCCGCGCCAAGCCGGCGTCGGTGCCGGCATCAACAGCTTCACGCGTGAAATCGGCGGCGCGTTGGGCATTGCCCTTTTCGGCAGCCTGCTGGCGACAACCTTCCCGTCACGTCTGCCCCCCGCCCTGGCGCAGGCGCCCGGTGCGACGACACAATCCATTGGCGCGGCGTTAGCCTACGCCCGGTCAACACCCGGATTGAGCAGCCAAATTCCCGCGGTGCGGCAGGCATTCGTCGCGGCGACGGCGCAGTCCCTTTTGCTGGTGATGCTGGTGCTGGCCGTTGCCGTTATTCTGGTGACGCTTTGGTATCCGGCCTCGGCGAAGGCGACTGAAAAATAGCGCCGCGTTTCCTACCGGTTCACGGCCGCCAGATCCGGAACCGGCGGTATCGCCTCGGCGTGTTCAAGGCTGTCGGGGTTTAAGCGAAACGCCGGCGGATAGTACTCAGGATCAGACCGGCGCGGCGGCTCGGTCGTGCGCCAGGTGTACAAACAGCTCTCGCACTGAAACACGGTCCATACCCCCTGGACCGGGCTTTCAAACAACACGCCCGTCTTAGGATGCCTGCAACGAGGACAAATCATCATGTTTTCCTTATCTGTATCGGTTCAATGGTTTTTCGCGATCAGCGCATTCAGCCGGCCGATCCATTGCGCGGTCTCGGGCAGATCGCGCACCGGCAATCCGTAATTGCCCCGCGTGTCCGGAGCGACCGGGGTGGTGGCATCAATAACCAGCTTATCGGTCACGCCGGAGGGCGATGATCCGGGGTCCAGCGCGACGACCGACATATTGGGCAGTTGCACCAGGTCCCCGGCGGGGTTCACCTTGGTGGACAGGGCCCACATGACCTGCGGCAGGTTGAACGGATCCACGTCCTCATCCACCACGATCGCCATTTTCACATAACCCAGCCCATGGGGCGTCGTCATGGCGCGCAGCCCCACCGCTTTCGCGAATCCGCCATACCGTTTTTTGGTGGAAATTATCGCCAGCAGGCCGTGGGTATACATGGCATTGACGGCCTGCACCTCGGGAAAATCAGCCTTGAGCTGCTTGTAAATCGGGACGCAGGTCGCCGGACCGATCAGGTAGTCCACTTCCGTCCAGGGCATGCCGAGATACAGGGACTCGAAGATCGGCTGTGTTCGGTAAGAAATCCTGTCGATCCTTATCACCGGCATTCTGTGTCCGCCCGAATAATTTCCGGTGAATTCGCCGAACGGCCCCTCCAGTTCGCGCTTGCGGCCTTCTATCACGCCCTCGATAACGACCTCCGAGCCCCACGGCACGTCGAACCCGGTCAGCGGGGCCGTCGCTACCGGATAAGGCGCCTGCCTAAGCGCCCCGGCCATCTCGTATTCCGACTGGTCATAGCGCAAAGGCGTCGACGCCATCAGCGTAATGATCGGATCGTTACCCAGCGTGATTGCCACCGGCAGGTCCTCGCCCCGTTCTTCCGCCGCCTTGAGATGAATAGCGATATCGTGGACCGGCACCGGCTGGATGGCGAGGCGGCGCTTGCCCTTGACCTGCATGCGATAGATGCCGACGTTCTGTTTGTTGAAATTGCCGGGATCTGCCGGGTCCCGCGAGACGACGGCGGCTTTATCCAGATAAAAGCCGCCGTCGCCGTCATTAAGGCGAAACAGCGGCAATATCTCAAAGAGGTTGATATCGTCGCCTACGACGCAATTTTCCCGCCACGGCGGATTTTCACGGTGCTGCACGGGCACGGGGAATTCGTCCCAGCGCCGGATGAATTCCGCCACCTGGTCCTTGGTTGAGGTGCCGGGATCCATGCCCATGGCGATAGCGTGATTAGGCCATGAACCCAGGGTATTAAGCGCCACCCTGGCGTCGGTAAAACCCTCGATATTATCGAAATACAACGCCGGCGCCTTATCCCCGATCCGGCCGGCGGCATTGGCCGCCGCCGCCAGATCCGGCTCGGCCTGGACCTGTTCTTTCACATGCAGCAGTTGGCCGTTTTCATCAAGCGCCTTCAGGAATTGGCGCAAGTCGTCGAATATCATGTTAAACCCCTATTCATTATGAAGAGGCGACCGGCGCCAGAGATAACGCAGGGGGCCGCGCGATCGAAGTAAAGAGATAGATTATTGTTCGCATACGTTCTATATATGCGAGCATACTTTTCTTAAAGATACTTCCCGGCCAGTGTATTTAGTTCGTATACGAACGTCAAGCCGGCCCAGCGATCATCCCGGGATATGCTTGTGCCGGCCGCACGCAGCGGCAATAATACCCCTCCGCCGCCGCACGGGCGTAAACGGAAACATACTGGATAGGATAGAGTGGATGTTTGACAAGACGTTGTTTCACCTTATGCGCGTCGTCCTGCAGGAGCATACCGCCAGGTGGACCTCGCTGATGCCCGATCTCACCAAACCGCAATATGCGGTGCTGGAGGCGCTGGCCCTCTCGCCGGACGGACTCGATCAGGCCACGCTCGGACAGGCGAGCGCCACCACCAAGGCGACCCTGGCGGAAATGCTGGGGCGCATGGAAGCACGGCAGCTCATCGCCCGGCGCGCGGATCCCGCCGATAGCCGCCGCCGTCTCGTCCAGCTCACCGAGGAAGGCCGCGCTATGCTGGCTATAGCCCGGCCGGTGGCCGAACGCGTCTCGAACAGCTTGCTGCAAACGCTGTCCGCCGAAGAACGGGAGGCCTTGGTTCAAGTAATGGCAAAGATGCGGCGAGGCATTGAGTCCAAGGCAACCTAGCGCTTTAACGCTACGCCAGGATTCGTTTTGCCCATTCGCTGATATCATCGCCGCTGCTGATATCCGGCTGCACAAGTCCGTTTATCATAAACGTGGGCGAAACATGGATACCGTTTTGCCGGGCATATTTGCAGTGCCATTTGACCTCGGCTTGCAGCTCGGGCCGGGCGAAAGGCGCATAGGCATCCACGCCGCTGTAGCGCTTCAACCGGGCCAGGATATCATTGGGCGTGGCGTCCATATTGGGGCCGGCGCAATGATCGGTGAACTCGAACTCTTCCCGGTGTAAGGCCACGGCCTTCAGTACCGCTTTGGCATCGGCTTTACCCGCCGGCAGCGTGGAAGCCGCCAGGATATAACGAACGATAACGCCGGAATACATATGCCATGGCTGGGATTGAAGGCGGATTTTAAGCGTCATCTGGTCTTCGCCCACTGCCGCCAGCAAAGCATCGAGCTTGTTAAACGCCTTCACCGAGAACGGACAGGTAGGCTCAAGGAAAACTTCGAAAACCTTCGGTCCGTGTCCCCAGACCAGCGGGTCGGCATGGAGTGTTACTGTGTTATTCATGGTCATTTCCTATTAGCGTGTTTATTGCGTGAAGAGTTTTAACCGCTATTTTACCCTAAGGCAAAAGAAACGCACTCCGGGGCCGGCACCGCCCCGGCCAAGCCGCCGATGGGTGCGGGTACGATGAAACAGGCGCTAGGGGACAGCAAACCAATCAGCAGGAATGACTCCGCCGGGGCAATACCCATGCGCTCGGCAGAGGACTTATGGCTATTAGACTGTAATGCGCGTTCCGCACCCTGATGACTGTTCAATAGCCGTTAATAAGCGGTGCAATCGCACCGCATCACCAAAATCGGGGGCGGTGTGCCTGCCGGTCTGTAGATCCGACGCCAGCCTGCTGTAGATTCTGGCCACATTACCCGGAATCACATCCGCGGGACAGCCCTGTAAAAAGGTTTCCGGCACCGGCACCGGCTTGAACGCGGTATCGCCAAGCAGGCAGCATTCAATCTGCAGAGGGACCATTTGCGTATGTCCCGACGGGCCGGTAATCCTGATAACGCCTTTTGTCCCGTTCAGTTCCCAAATCAGGCCATGGCCGTCCGGCGCTGTTCCGCCGCGATAGTGGAGAGAGAACAGGATATTTTTTTCAGTCACGCCGTTAACCAGCACTTGATCCGGGGCGGTCATGGCGATGGATTTTCCATCCTGTAAAGAAAGCACTGTGTTGCGCCGGTTACCGATGATGGATGAAACCTGTTTGATGCCGCCAATGATATCCTGCATCGCCGCCAGCGTATGGCCCATCGGGATGGATAACATGGTGGCGCCGTTGGTTTTATCCAGCAGGTAGCTTTCCCTTTTCTCGTCGCTGATGGTGGCGCCCCAGCCCCTGCCATAGGCTAAAACAGCAGACGAAAGTATTTCGCCCAAATATTCCTGGTCCATAAGCCCGCGCAGGTAAAGCATTTCGGGCGCCAGTCGTGCCTGGGTACCGATAACGGTTTTGATCTGGTGTTCCGCCGCCATTGCGGCGAGCTCTTCGGCTTCACTAAGATCCCTGCCAAGAGGCCATTCACAATAAATGGATTTACCTGCCTCAATGGCTTTTCTGACCACCTCTTTATGATTGGGAACCCTTACCGTCACCGTGACGATATCCACATCCGGGGAATTCACCAGCTCATCCACGCTGGAAAAAGCATGGAGATTATAGGCTTTTCCGGCCTCTTCGGCGCTGGAGCGACTTCTATTGGCCACTCCAGCAATGTCAAACCGGTCCGGCAAGGCCCGCAGAGCGGGTATATGGGCCCGTGCGGCCCAGCTTTGCCCGGGCTGTAAACCGATAATACCGACCCGCAACCGATGTTCACTCATTGTCCCTTCCTTATTCAAAAGCGTACCTGACCTTTATGAAGTCTAAAATAGCCGCTGTACAGTCCGTGATAAGGCCAAAAAATGCTGTCGCGGCAATTTTCGCAATCAGCAATCAATAAAACGCACGATGACTTTTCATGTGGGTTAACAAGTTAATTTCCTCATTACTGTTTGAAATTAATGAAATTTTTATTATTATAATTTAAGTATTTTCTCAAAATAGATTAAGCGCAATGTATTCTAAAAGTCGCAATTGCTACTTTCGATAATGAGAGGTAGCTTAAAACGATACCGGTGATAAATAAACTTTTTAAATATATTCTAAAGCGACTTTATAAAACATAATGATTTTAATTTTATCAAACTTTTTTATCTCGCTGGTTTTTATCATACCGAGATTATAAAACACACAGCTCATTATTAGGTATACACATTATGATTAGAAATTTAACTTCAATTATTTTTGGCGTTTTTATCATGCTTTTTTCCGGTTGCGCCTATTTTAATTTCACCCCTGGCGATAAGCCCTCTGCGACTTCGCCTAAGCTTGTTAGCCCGCCGGGTCAAAAACAGTTTTGGAATAACGCAAAATTATTTGGCCCCGTCCCCGCGATGTATCAGGATGAGGGAAATAAAGAGTGTGCCGCACAAGGCGACGGTAAAGCCATCGGTTACCATCCCGATCCGAAAGATTATTACGGGAAGTCCATGGGTAAGAGAGGATACCTGTGTGCTGTTTTCTAAAAAAGGCCTGATGATTTCCGGCTCCCGTTGCGGGAGCCGGAGAGGATGGTCCTAACCTGGCAATGTGTACAGGACAATGCCGCGGACAGGCTTAAGGCAAGGCATAAGCCAGAACGTAATCCCCCGAGCGGGTGCCCAGTCCGGCATGGCCCCCCGCCGCAATCACGATGTACTGTTTACCCCCCACCGTGTAAGACATGGGGGTGGCTTGTCCGCCGGCGGGTAAACGCGCTTTCCATACCACCTTGCCCGTGCGTTCATCAACGGCGCGCAGATAATCATCCGCCGTGGCGCCGATAAATACCAGCCCGCCTTTGGTCACCATATTGCCGCCGATATTAAAGATACCCGTTGGCAATGGAACATTGGTGTGGGTGCCGAACAAGCCGGTATCGCGGGTGGTGCCGATGGGATGCTGCCAGATGATCTGGCGTTTAACCAGATCGATGGCGGTCAGGGTGCCCCACGGCGGCGGGTTGCAGGGGACACCTATGGGGTCAAGCCAGGGATGGACTTTACCAATATAAGGCGTGCCGTACTGGGGGGAAAAATTCCCCTTCACCGGCGGTTCATTGCCGCTGCCGTTCCATTTCTGTACCAGGCCTTGCTGTTCCGCGGGACCGCGGGGCGCCAGGCTTACCATAAAGGGTATGTAATTGGCATTGGCAATCAGGATCTTGTGCGTGGGATCGATGCTTGCGCCATGCCAGTCGATCACGCCGTCGAAGGCGGGATAAACAATGGTATTTTTCAGCTGCGGCGGAGTGAACTGGCCGTGATAGACGGAATTACGGAACTGGATCCGGCATACCATCTGATCAATGAGGGTCGCGCCCCACAGCGAGCGCTCGGTCAGATCCTTTGGCGCCAGAGAAGGCATGCCCACCGAGAAGGCTTGGGTCGGCGAGGTATGATCCCCCAGCACCGCGCCCTGGGGCACTTTTTTCTCTTCCACCGGCGCAATGGGCTGGCCGGTCTCGCGGTTCAGCATGAAAAACTCGCCCCGTTTGGTGGTTTGCACCAGCGCAGGAACCGGGTTGCCGTCCGGACCGGGCAGATCCACCAGCGACGGGCCCACCGGAACGTCAAAATCCCACAGGTCGTGGTGAACGTTCTGGAAATGCCAGCGAGGGGCGCCGGTGTTGATGTCCAGTGCGACGGTGGAGCTGCTGTATTTTTCGTCAAACGGACGGCGTTCGCCGCCGTAGTAGTCAGGCGTGGCGTTGCCGGTGGGCAGATAAACCAGCCCGAGTTTGGGATCCGCCGTATATACGCCCCAGGCGTTGGGCGTACCGCGCGTCAATTCATCATTCGGACCCGGTGTCCAGTTTTCCGGATTATGACCGATGTCCCAGGCCCAAATCAGCTGTCCGTTGATGGGATTAAAAGCGCGTACCGCGCCGGAGGGCTCATTGGTCGCCCGATTGTCAAATATCCATCCGCCGAGAATGACCCGATCGTTTACCACCATCGGCGGCGACGTGACAAAATGGTAGCCGGCGGGGACATGGCCGAGATATTGCGTCAGCGAAACATAGCCGTGATCGCCGAAATCCTGGCAAAGCCGGCCGGTTTTGGCGTTCAGCGCCATCATGCGCGCATCCAGCACCGGGGCGATAATGCGCTCCGGACAATCCGTAACCGTCCCTTCGGGAGCCTTGTAGTAGCTGACCCCGCGGCAGGCCAGATAGACATCCGCCTTGGTATCGGCGTTAGGATTGAATTTCCAGTTAACTTTGCCGGTGGCGGCATCGATGGCTTCAACCCAGCTGTGGCCGGTGCAGACATAGAGGGTATTGTCGACTTTGATTGGCGTGTCTTCAAAGTTGAATTCATGCCCGGCATCGGTGCCGCCCTGATCTTCACCGGGCTGCATGGTATCGCCGGTGCGCATGCTCCAGGCGAGCTTGAGGTTTTGCACATTGCCGGCATTGATTTGATCGAGGGGGGCAAAGCGATCGCCGTGCGCCGTGCGGCCATAATAGAGCCAGTCGCTGTCGGGCACCGATGTATCATGGGCATCCTGTGTCCGGGCGGTGAAATCGGCCGTACCGGAAACGCCTACCGGCCGGGTTGCGGCAAAGATCATCACCAGTACGGCGGCGACCACGGTTATCCCCAGCGCCAGTCCCGCCGCGCGGGCGACGGGAAATAATTTGCGGCGCACCCAGGGAAGCAGCAGCAGGATGCCGAGCACTGCCACCATGACCAGACGCGGCTCAAGCTGCCAGAAGTTGAAGCCCACCTCATAGAGAGACCAGATTATGGTGGCCAGCAGAATAAGCGCCATAACCCACAGCGCGGCGCTATGCCTGCGCCAGGCCAATCCCGCGTCTATCAGCAGTGCGATGCCGGCCAGCAGGTAAAACGGCGAGCCGCCCAGCGCGGTCAGCCAGACACCGCCAATCGTCATCGCCAAGCCTATTAACAGCAGTAATAACGCGATGAGCCAGGGGCGTTTTGGATGTATTGTGTTCTCCATAGAATAACCCTGTATTTGAAAATGTGTATGAAGGAGCAGACAGCCTTTAAGAGTGATCCGGGCCGACGGTTTGCGGTTGTCTTTCTTTTTATTTACATCAGAAAATATAAGGATTAATGAGAAGCAGGCACGAGAACCTTGCGATGCTCCAATCCCTTTCTCTGACAAATCCTTGCCATAAAAATATAGACTTAAACCGCTGGCCGGGAATCGATGACGGGGCGACAGTCATATTTAATTACGATTAATCAATAAATTTTACTTAACTGACTTCAACCGCCTAGGGGGCCTTAGGGACGGTGATGGCCAACAGGCTGCCGGCGCGGTATGTGGCGGAGTCGGTAAATACCCGATGCCAGCCCCTGAGCCTCTTTTGGTCCATGTGTGCCAGGCGCGCTTGTGCCTGCGGCGTGGTGAGCGCCAGGTCAAGGGCGAAGCACTCCTGGCCGGCGCGGATAAAGCGGTTTGCATCCCGGTGGGCCAGCATCCGCCAAAGCGTGGAGCGCCGCTCTGCCAGCCGATCCGCCGGCATCTCGCCAAGCCGCTGTTCCATTCGCCGCAAAAATGACAGCGTGCGCTGAAACAGTTCTTCACCGTTAAGATGCGGTGACTGCAGCGCAAACAGTACGCCTTCATGCCAGACCGTATTATGAAAGCCGCAGCTGGCCACATAGCCGATATTCTGTTCCACGCGCAGCTGTTGGAAGAACAGCGGCTGGTAAATCAGCGCCAGCAGACGCCAGGCCAGCCGGGTGTCGACGTCGGCGGCCGGCGGCGGGCAAAAAAGTATCATGGCGTTATCTCCCCGGTCCTGCGTCAGCGTATAGCGCGCCGCGGCCGGTTGCCCGCGGAATGCGCGAGCCGGCGCATCGCCGGATGCAAGCGCGGCGAGGGGAGGAAATGCGGCAGCGGATGAACATGCCGCATCCGCCGCGGCCGGGAATGACGCTGCCGTAAAGGCGCCAGGGAAACGGCGCAGCATGCGGGACAGCGTTTGGCGCAGCCCGTCGGACCCGCCGTAGAGCGTCCCCTGCCAGGAGATTTCCGTCAGCCGGCGGGAGGCGCCATCCTCTTGCTCCGGCCCCTGCTCCGCTCCGGCCCCGTCCGCCGTCCGCAGCCAGCGCGGCAGTTGGCTCAGCAGCCGGCGCACCGGGATTTGCCCTTGCTCGCGCCGCAGTTCATATAGCCGGGAGCGCCGTCCCTGGCGGATGACCGCCTGGGTCAGAACCCGCAGCCGTGCGCTTATCGCCTCCAGCGCGGCGGGCATTGTCATCTCATCGGCACCAAGCTGTAGCAGCCAGACATCCTGCCGCCGCTCAATGCGCAGCTCTCCCCCGAAATGCACCAGATTCCCCCCTTGCGCCCGCAGCGCGGCCTGCAGAATATGCCCCTGCACCTCGGTAAAATCACTGCCGGGCGCCGGATAAAGCATCAGTACCGGAGCCTCATCCGCCGCTATGTGCCGCAGTGGGACGGACTCGGCCGGCAGGGCGTTCGGCGATACCGGGGGCGTCCATGGCAAGGGTGGCGTCCGGGGGGAGGCGTTGCCGGCATAAAAACGGAGCGTCGGCGGCCGAGCGGGCGTCACGGCAGGCAAAATGAACGGGGCGAGCCGCAGGTCGAAACCCCGGCTACGCACCGGATCCCCCCTTACCTGCCCGGTTATCCACAAACGGCTGACGCCCTCCGGCCGGAATCGAGATAGCCAGCGCCGCCAGGCAGGAGGGGCGATGCAGCGCAGCGCGGGGGCATCAAAAGCCAGGTCCCGCAGCTGATCCAGCGGCGTTTGGCTGTTCAAGCGCCGCTGCGTCAGCCGGGCATAATGGCGCAGCTGTTGATCCGACAGGGCGGACAACTGTTGTAGCCAAGACAAAAACCCCCGCTCCACCTGCGCGCCGACGGCGGGTTCGGCCCGGGTTAAGGTAAATTCCACCGCCGCGATGGCCGCATCCTGACCGCGCCAACTGAGAATAAGGCGTGCGCCGTCGCACCACTCGCACTCTCGCAGCCAGGCCATCAGGCTGCCGTCCGCCTCGTCATTCAACAGCACGCGCAAAACGCCAAACCAGCCGGCATCACAATCCCGCCAGCCGTTCAGGGCAAAACTCAGCCGCAGCCGCGGGGGACCCGCGGCATTCAGCATGGCGTCGCCCCGCGCCGTCAGCCGTAGCGCCGCCGCCGGGGGGTCGGGCGGACAGACGCCGCCACTGCCGGACCCGGTATTCAGCATGTCATCGCCCGGCGCCGTCAGCGCCGGAGCGGCGGTCCGGGCCGCCGGCAGTTGGACGCCGCAGCTGCCGGCCAGGGCGCGCAGCTCGGCCAGCGGCTGCGGCCCCTGCAGCCACAGCGTCATGCTGCCGGCGTGGTAATGGTTTTGATGAAACTCCCGCAGTCCGCGGAGCAAAGACGGCAGGTCCGTGCCGAACCCGGCGCGGCTGCCCACCTGAAAACGCGCCAGGGCCGGCGTCCCCTCGAACAGGGATAACTGCGCCGCGTCGCATAGGGTATCCGCATCGTTCATCAGCAGCCGATACTCGGCCTCGATGACGTTTATCTCCTGTTCGAGGGCGGCAGGATCAAACAACGGCGCGGCCAGCATATCCACCAGACGCGCCAGGCCCGGCGCCAGCTTCGGAGGATCGACGGCAAAAAAGAAGGCGGTCCGGTCGCCGCGGGTGGTGGCGTTCAGCCGGCCGCCCTGCGCCGGAATCCAGGCTAACAGACGCTGCTGCTGCTGATAGGCGCCGCTGCCGGCGAAAAGCAGATGTTCCAGCAGATGGGCCAGGCCCGGCCAGGCCGGCGGTTCGTCATCGCTCCCCGCGTCCACCCGCAGCAGCGCGGCGGCCTCTGTCGCCTGCGCTTCATGCCGCAGGCAGAGGCGTAAACCATTCGGCAGCCGAAGCTGCTCTTCCTGCCGGTCCCCGTTCACGTTCATGGGCTGTTTTTGAAGATCAACTGCGAGTTGACGCGGTTGCGGAACTGCAGCTCATGGATCTGCGTCCGCGTGCGGTTGGCCGCCTCGCGCGCGGCGAGGATTTTGTCGTGGTGAGATGATTTTGCACAGACCGGATCGGCATTGTCGGCACTGCCGGTCAGCATAAATGCCTGGCAACGGCAACCGCCGAAATCCTGCTCCTTTTCATCGCAGGAGCGACACGGCTCCGGCATCCAGTCGAAACCGCGATAGCGGTTAAAGCCAAAGGAGTGGCGCCAGATATGGTCCAGGTCATGCTCCAGCACCGAAGGGAATTTCACCGGCAGCTGGCGCGCGCTGTGGCACGGCAGCGCGGTGCCCTCCGGCGTGACGCTGAGGAAGATGGCGCCCCAGCCGCCCATGCAGCCCTTGGGGCGTTCTTCGTAGTAATCGGGCGTAACGAACAGCAGATTGGTCAAACTGCCGCTCTGCGCCATGCGTTCACGATAGCGCTTCACGACCTGCTCGGCGCGCTCGATTTGCTCCCGGGTCGGCAGCAATCCTTCCCGGTTCAGCTGGGCCCAGCCGTAGAACTGGCAGGTGGCCAGCTCGACATCATCCGCTTCAAGCTGGATACAAAGCTCAATGATGCGGTCAATCTGATCGATGTTATGGCGGTGCAGCACGAAATTGAGCACCATGGGATAGCCATGGGCCTTTACCGCCTTTGCCATCGCCAGCTTCTGCCGGAAGGCTTTTTCCGACCCCGCCAGCGCGGCGTTCAGGCTTTCATCGCTGGCCTGGAAACTGATCTGGATATGATCAAGGCCGGCGTCGGCGAAGGTCTGCAGCTTTTTCTCCGTTAGGCCGATACCCGACGTAATAAGGTTGGTATAGAAGCCGAGACCGCGGGCGGCGCCGATAAGCTCCGCCAGATCTTTGCGCATCAGCGGCTCGCCGCCGGAAAAACCGAGCTGTACGCTGCCCATGGCGCGCGCCTGCTTGAACACCTCGATCCACTGGGCGGTGGTCAGCTCGTTATCCTGCGACGCGAAATCGAGGGGATTAGAGCAGTACGGACACTGCAGCGGGCAGCGGTAGGTGAGTTCCGCCAGCAGCCAGAGCGGCGGATTAACCGCCGGTTTTTGATCATTCACGAAAGATAATCCATTTTTGCCGGTAGGCCTGGCCGAAAAATTCGCTGACGTCATCGCCGAGCCCCTGCGCCTCGGGAAACCGGGCACAGAGATCGGCGATAATATCGCCAAGGGTGCGCTTGCCGTCCACCAGTTGCAAAATGGCGGCGGCGCTGTCATTGAGCTTCGCCATGCCTTCCGGGTAGAGGATCACATGGCTTTGCTGCGTCTCTTCCCACTGCAGGCGAAAACCGCGCCGGAACACCGGCGTCTGCGATAGCGTCGGCTCCATCATACCAGCCTCGTTTTGTGCCAGGCCGACCCGGTGGTGACGGTATGGTAAGGGGGACGTTTCAGTTCATACGCCATGCTCATGGCATCCAGCATGCTCCAGAGAATGTCCAGTTTGAACTGCAGGATTTCCAGCATGCGCTGCTGTTTCTCCACGCTGTCGCAATACTCCAGCGCCAGCTGCAGCCCATGCTCCACGTCGCGGTTCGCCTGGCTCAGCCGGCTGCGGAAGTAGTCATAGCCTTCCGCTTCGATCCACTGATAGTGGCCGGGCCAGGTATCGAGGCGCGCCTGGTGGATCTGCGGCGCAAACAGCTCGGTGAGGGAGCTGCACGCGGCCTCCTGCCAGTTGGCGCGGCGGGCGAAGTTGACATAGGCGTCCACGGCAAAGCGCACGCCCGGCAGCACCATGTCATCGGACAGCAGCGCTTCGCGCTTTAGGCCTACGGCCTCGCCGAGGCGCAGCCAGGCCTCGATGCCGCCGTCGCCGCCGCCGTGGCCGTCATGGTCCAGGATGCGTTGCACCCATTTGCGGCGCACGTCCGGATGCGGGCAGTTCGCCATGATGGCCGCATCCTTCAACGGGATGCTGGTCTGATAATAAAAGCGGTTCGCCACCCAGCCCTGGATCTGTTCACGGGTCGCCTGGCCGTTATGCATGGCGATATGGTAGGGATGGTGGATATGGTAGTAGGCGCCTTTGTCCCGCAGCGCCTGTTCAAAGGCCCGGGGAGACAGCGGTTGCGTCTGTGTCATGGCTATACCTCAATCAGCATCCCATCCCGGCTCACTTCGATGCCTTGCTGCGTCAGATTTTGCCGTTCAGCGGAGTCTTCATCGAGGATGGGATTGGTATTATTGATGTGAATCAGAATCTTGCGCTGAGCGGGCAGCGAGGCCAGCAGCGCCGCCAGCCCCTGCTCTTCCCCCAGCGCCAGATGCCCCATGTCTTTGCCGGTATGCCGGCCCACGCCGGTGAGGGCGAGTTCGTTATCACGCCACAGCGTGCCGTCAATCAGCAGACAGTCCGCCTTGCGCAGCCACGGCATCAACACGTCGTCCGGGTCGCCCAGGCCGGGCGCGTAAAGCAGGGTTTTGCCGCTGCGGCCGTCTTCAATAAACAGCGCGATGTTATGGCCCGGCAGCGGACGGTCGCGGTACGCGGAATAAGGCGGAGCATTGCTCAGCAGCGGAATAGGCGTAAATTGCAGCGTCCGGCTCACAGCGACGCTGAACGGCCGCCCGGGCACTATAAGGTGATGCTCAAGCCCGCCGTTCCAGTGCGAAAGAATATTGAACACCGGAAAACCGGAGGTGAGATCCTGATGGACCTCGTCGGTGCACCATACCTGGTGCGGGCAGCCTTCCCGCAAATTGAGCAAGCCCGCGCTATGATCGATCTGGCTGTCGGTAAGGATAATGGCGCCGATGCCGGTACCGCGCAGCACGCCGGGCGGAGGCGACAATTCCGGGGTCGCCAGGATTTGATGGCAAATATCGGGGGATACATTGCATAGCACCCATTCCGTGCCGTTATCGCTTACGGCAATGGAAGATTGCGTCCGCCGGGAGGCTTTTATCGTGCCGGCGCGTACGCCCCGGCAGTTTTCACAATTGCAGTTCCATTGGGGAAATCCTCCGCCCGCGGCGGAGCCTAACACTTTTATCTGCATAAGCTGACCGGGAATTAAAAAAGAATATGCCCGCAGCAGCGCGGGCATCAGAGATTAACGGTTGGAAATGTACAGAGTCACTTCCAGACCCAGACGCAGGTCTACGAACGTCGGTTTTGTCCACACAGTCATCATGTTTCTCCTCTTAGCGTTAAAATGAAGGATCACTGACCCCCATACTCTGGGGGGTAATCCGAAGAACAACAAAAATTCTATTCCCTGCTAAGACCAGGTGCGCTTCAACACCCTGAGCCAGTTGCGCCAGGCGAGCTTTTCGCGCAATGCGTCATTGATCCCCGCACGGGCCATCGCCTCCAGCAGCAGCGGCATGCCCGCCACATCACCCAAGGCGTTCGGCACGTTGACGCCATCGAAATCGGAACCGAAGCCCACCCTGTCTTCACCTACCCTGTCCATGAGGTAGCACAGATGCGTGACGATGTCGGTTATCGGCGTATCGCCTTCGCGCTTGCCGTCCGCCCGCACAAATGCCGTGCCGAAGTTGACGCCCACCAGGCCATCGCTGGCGGCGATGGCCGCCAGTTGGCCATCGGTGAGATTGCGCGGCTGCGGGCAAAGGGCATGCGCATTGGAATGGGTCGCCACCAAGGGCGCGTCGCTCAGTTCGGCGGTTTGCCAGAACGCCTTTTCATTCATATGCGACAGATCGATCAGAATCTTTTTCTGATTACAGGCATGAATCAGCGCCTTGCCTGCCGGCGTCATGCCGGTACCGCTATCAGGCGATCCGGGGAAATCCCCCGTCACGCCGGCGCCAAACTGGTTTTGTTCATTCCAGAACGGGCCGATGCTGCGCAGGCCCTGCTGGTAAAATTGATCCA
The DNA here is from genome assembly GCF_047324255.1 of Sodalis sp. RH15. Lineage (NCBI taxonomy): Bacteria > Pseudomonadati > Pseudomonadota > Gammaproteobacteria > Enterobacterales > Bruguierivoracaceae > Sodalis > Sodalis sp. RH15. The sequence continues at coordinate 2,629,277 of NZ_CP178738.1, read as the reverse complement.
GCAACAGCAGGTCCGGATCGAGGGCTTGCGCCCCTTCAATATGCAACACCATCGCCAGCACGTTGTGCCGCAGGCAATATTCAATTTCATCCGTTGAACCACACAGACGGGCCCGGCCCGCGGAACCCTGCGCCAGTTGATGCAATATCGCTATCTGCGCCGTGGTAATGGCCAAAGGATCGCTCTGGGTTGCAACGGCGGCTGACGCCCGTTTGCGCATCTGGGCCAGATAGGCCGCCGGCGGTACAAATACCGCGAACAAGCCGCCGGCAAAACCGCCGCGGCCCATGCGCGGATAATCGAGATGCCCCGGCGCCAGGCCGGCGAAAAAGGCCTCCGCCGGGTTGGCGCCATGATGCAGCCACAAATTCAGCAACAGATCGTTGTGACCGTCAAAAAAACGTTGGGGCTTATCAGCATTCATTGAGCCAGGACCGCATCTTCACTTTCACCAGAAATTATTCATTAGTCACAGTATTACCTTTCAACGTGATTTTTGCGCCGGTCCGGCGCCGAAATTTTGTAACAAAATTGCTATTTATCAGTGGCTGCTATGTTAAAGCGCAGGTCAATACACGCCATTTTCATTTAACGGGACTGCTCAAAACCACCCTGATAATCGCGGCGATTTTGTCCTTAAATAGATAGAGATTGTCTTCATTTAATAAATAAAGACAGATCAATTGCATGATAATAAGCCCCAGTTCTTTGGCGCATTACTTTTGGTAAAAAACGTCATGTCTCTATTCATCACCCGTTTTTCTCAGCTGCTCCGTGCGTTTTTACTGATTTATGCTTGTTTATATGCCGGAATCGCTATTGCCGCCGTATTACCCGTCACGCTGCCGGGCAGCATTATCGGCATGCTTATCCTGTTTATGCTCTTGTCGTTACAAATCATCCCAAGCCAATGGGTAAAACCAGGATGCCATCTGTTGATCCGCCATATGTCGCTGCTGTTTGTGCCCATCGGCGTCGGCGTCATGCAGTATTTTGATTTATTACGGGCGCAATTCGCCCCGGTGGTCGTTTCCTGTTCCGCCAGCACCCTGATTGTACTTATTACGGTGAGTTGGTGTTCGCACGCCATACACCGGGAAAAAGCATCGCTGGTCAAAGCCGATGGCAAGAAAGGAATAAAACATGCTTCATGATATCTGGTGGTCGCTACCGCTGACGCTGGTAGTGTTTTTCCTGGTTCGCCGGCTGGCGGCACGGCTGAATAATCCGTTATTCAACCCGTTGCTGATTTCGATGATCATACTGATAGTTTTATTAATACTGGCAAAAATACCCTACACCCGTTATTTCAAAGGCAGCGAGCTGCTCAACAGCCTGCTTCAGCCCGCCGTCGTGGCGCTGGCCTATCCGCTGTATGAGCAATTGCACCAGATCAGGCGGCGGTGGAAGTCACTTATCAGCATCTGCTTCCTCGGCAGTCTGGTGGCGATGATCTCCGGCACATGGATTGCGCTGCGGCTGGGCGCCACACCCGCCGTTGCCGCGTCCATCATGCCCAAATCCGTCACTACGCCCATCGCAATGGCGGTGGGCAACAGTATCGGCGGTATTCCCGCCATCAGCGCGGTTTGCGTGATCTTTGTCGGGATACTGGGAGCGGTATTCGGACATATTCTCCTGAACGCGATGCATATCCATACCAAAGCATCGCGCGGCCTGGCGATGGGCTCGGCCTCCCACGCGCTGGGTACCGCCCGCTGCGCCGAACTGGATTATGAAGAAGGGGCGTTCAGTTCGCTCGCGCTGGTCATTTGCGGGATCATTACCTCGCTGGTGGCGCCCTTCCTGTTCCCGCTGCTGATTGCCATGCACTGATGGCAAAGGCGGCGGGTCAACCTCTAATAGCGGGTCGGCGGTACGCCAAACATCTGCCGGAAAGCATAGGAGAAAGAGGCGGTGCCGGAGTAGCCGAGGTCCAGAGCCACTTGGGTTACGCTGCGATTATTTTTCAGCATGATCACGGATTCCAGAAGCCGCATCCGTTTCTTCCATTCGCCGAAGGCGACGCCGGTTTCTTTCTTGAAACGGCGCGAAAAGGTCCGTACCGACATGCCGGTGTTGGCCGCCCACTTATCAATACTGTGCTCCTCATCCGGTTTTTCCTGGATTTCCCGGCACACCCGCATCAATGTCTGGGAGACCGGCCACGCTAGTGAAAAACCGGCATCCGGCAGTTTCTGGATCTGCGCGCTCAGCACTTTGACCAGCATGCCGTCATCCCCGGCGCTGTCGTACTGTTCCGGCACATGTTCCGTCGCATGATGGATGAATTCCCTGACGAAGCTGCTGATCACCACCACCCGGCAGTTATTGTGATTGATCGTTACGGAATCCTGTTCGATATAGAGGCTTTCCAGCAGCACATCGCTGGTGGTCAGAAGACGATGGGGTACATTCGCCGGGATCCAGATGCCGTGGAAGCCCGGCACAATAAGCGCCTTTCCTTCGATCTCTACGCGCATCCCGCCTTCGCGGGCGTAGAGAAACTCGACAAATGGGTGCTGATGCTGGCTGATGAGCACGCCTTTTGGCAAAAAGCAGGTGCGGAAAAAAACGGAACGGGGCAGAGTCAGTCGGTCAGGCACCGCGACCAGCTGAATCATCGCGTCCTCATGGAGGGGCAAACGGGACGGGTATGGCATGGAATGGCCGTTAATCTACATAGATTGTCCTTTTATGATAACACGGGCCTGCGTGATTTGTTCGATAATAAATCCGTCGCATCCGCGATTGCAAATAGCCTCTAATTTATGGCCTGTTACCGTGAGCGGTTAGCGTCGTCATTTAAGATTGAACCAGGATGACATTATGAATGATATAAGCGTGGTCAATAGCCGCGGTAATAAAAACGAATGGCGTCGTATTGCGGACAGTATGCTTAACCAGGCCGGCATTAGTATCAATGGCTCAGAGCCCTGGGATATTCAGGTCAACAATTCGCTGTTTTTCAAACGGGTATTACAACAGGGTTCCGTCGGGCTGGGCGAAAGCTATATGGACGGCTGGTGGGAGTGCCGCAGGCTGGATATATTCTTCCAACGAATATTAAGCGCCCGTCTCGATAAAAAAATGCCGTCTCGTGTTCATGACGTCCTGCGCATTGCCATTGCCCGGCTAACCAACCTCCAGTCAAGGAAACGCGCCTGGATCGTGGGAAAAGAGCACTATGATCTGGGCAATGACCTGTTCTGCCTCATGCTTGATCCCTACATGCAGTATTCCTGCGGGTACTGGAAGCGGGCCGACAACCTGTATGATGCCCAGCGGGATAAACTGGATATGATCTGTCACAAGCTCCGGCTCCGGCCGGGTATGACGCTGCTGGACATCGGCTGCGGCTGGGGCGGACTGGCGGCCTACGCGGCGCAAAACTTCGGCGTCACCGTTCATGGCGTAACCATCTCCGCCGAGCAGCAAGCTTTTGCGGCCAAGCATTACGGCGGACTGGACATCCGGATTCTATTGCAGGACTACCGTGATATACGGCAGCAATATGACCGCATCGTGTCCGTGGGCATGTTTGAACACGTCGGCCCGAAAAATTACGACGCTTATTTCAAGGTTGTCGACCGCTGCCTGAAATCGGACGGTATTTTTCTTCTGCATACTATCGGCGCCAATCAAACAACCCATAATGTTGATCCTTGGATTAATAAATATATCTTCCCTAATGGGTGCCTTCCCTCGATAAAACAAATTGCCAACGCCAGTGAAAAACGCTTTGTCATGGAAGACTGGCATAACTTCGGTTCAGATTACGATAAAACATTAATGGCTTGGCATGAGCATTTCCTGGCGGAATGGCCTCAGTTAAAAGTGAATTATTCCGAACGATTCAAAAGAATGTTTATCTATTATCTTAATGCCTGCGCAGGGGCATTTCGGGCCAGGGATATTCAATTATGGCAAGTGGTCTTTACCCGTGGTCTCCAGCCAGGGCTAAGGGTCCCTCATTAACGTATATACCCGCCATATTTCCCGTTGCCGGCGCGTTGGCAATACCCGCCCCCAGGTCCTCGCTCCGACGGGGCCGCTGCAAGCAGCGTTGAAATCCGCTCCAGGCAGAATTGTCGCTGCGTCGCCGCCTTCCTGCAAATCCAATTGTTCAGGGGATAAAATATGGCGATTATTGGCGGCTGGGTACCATTTTTGGCGCCGTCGTCTTGGTTGCGCCGGTGGTTATTGGTTATCCTTGAGTGGCGATGACGTTCTGATAAACGGCCGGGCCGCAGATACGCAAGCACGAAGGCATAGGTCATTATCCATCACCGCAGCCGGCCCGTCGAAACAGCGGCCTGGCCGCGGCAAAATGAACAAGATGTCGCCATTGATATTTCCCGAGGATCCCTGGATGAATGGCGACAATACAATAACGGATGAAGTGAGCGAAAAATGTCGAATAAACCGTTCCATTACCAAAACCCTTTTCCCTCTTCCCACGAGGACACCGAATACTATCTGTTAAGCCGGGACCATGTTTCCATCACTGAGTTTGAGGGGGTGGAAATGCTGAAGGTTGCCCCCGAAGCCCTTACGCTGCTGGCGCAACAGGCGTTTCACGATGCCGCGTTTATGTTGCGTCCTGCCCATCAACAGCAAGTGGCGTCCATTCTTGATGACCCGCAGGCGAGCGAAAACGACAAATACGTTGCGCTGCAATTTCTGAGAAATTCTGAAATCGCCGCGAAAGGCGTGCTGCCCACCTGCCAGGACACCGGCACCGCGATTATCATGGGTAAAAAGGGCCAGCGCGTGTGGACCGGCGGCGGCGATGAGGCCCGCCTGGCGCAGGGTGTCTATAACACTTACATCGAAGATAACCTGCGCTACTCACAGAACAGCGCGCTGGATATGTATACAGAAGTGAACACCGGCACCAACCTGCCGGCGCAAATTGACCTCTACAGCGTGGATGGCGACGAATATAAGTTCCTGTGCATCGCCAAAGGCGGCGGCTCGGCGAACAAAACCTATCTCTACCAGGAAACCAAGGCGCTGCTGAGCCCCGGGAAGCTGAAAACCTATCTGGTGGAAAAAATGCGCACATTGGGAACCGCCGCCTGCCCGCCATATCATATCGCGTTTGTGATTGGGGGCACTTCAGCGGAGAGCACGCTGAAAACCGTCAAACTGGCATCCGCCCATTATTATGACGGTCTGCCGACCGAAGGCAATGAACACGGACAGGCCTTCCGCGACGTGCAGTTGGAGCAGGAATTGCTGGCGGAAGCGCAAAACCTGGGGCTGGGCGCACAGTTCGGCGGCAAATACTTTGCCCATGATATCCGCGTGGTCCGCCTGCCGCGCCACGGCGCCTCCTGCCCCGTGGGCATGGGCGTGTCCTGCTCCGCCGACCGCAATATCAAAGCCAAAATCAACCGTGACGGGATCTGGATTGAAAAACTCGAACACAATCCGGGCCGCTACATTCCGCAGTCCCTGCGCCAGCAGGGTGAAGGCGACGCGGTGAAGGTGGACCTGAACCGCCCCATGAAAGACATTCTCGCCCAGCTTTCCCAATACCCGGTATCCACCCGCCTTTCACTGAGCGGTACCATTATTGTGGCGCGGGATATTGCCCACGCCAAGCTCAAGGAGCGTATCGATAACGGCGAGGACCTGCCGCAGTACATCAAGGATCATCCGGTGTATTACGCCGGCCCGGCCAAAACCCCGACCGGATATGCTTCCGGTTCGTTGGGGCCGACCACCGCCGGGCGGATGGATTCCTATGTGGATTTGCTGCAATCACGGGGCGCAAGCATGATCATGCTGGCCAAAGGCAACCGCAGCCGTCAGGTGACGGACGCCTGCCATAAACACGGCGGCTTCTACCTGGGCAGCATCGGCGGCCCGGCGGCCGTGCTGGCCCAGCAGAGCATCAAGAGCCTGGATTGTATTGAGTATCCGGAGCTGGGAATGGAAGCCATCTGGAAAATTGAAGTGGAAAATTTCCCGGCATTCATTCTGGTTGATGACAAAGGCAACGATTTCTTCGAGCAAATTCAGCGCAACGCCTGTGCGGATTGCCTAAAGTAACCGTCAGACTGCAGACCCGAGGCTTGCCTGAAAGAGCAAGCCTTTTTTATTGGGAGACGTAGCCAGCCTGTTCAATGCACCGCCCCGCGCTTTCCCCCCGCTTCCGGATATTTCCTGCACGCCATGATTATCACAGCAGTGATCGCGGCCATATATTTGCAACTGACGGGTCGACAAATACTAATGTAAAATATAGCATACTTATGTATGTGCTGAGCGGTGGATTTCCGGACCGGCGCAGCGTAAAGAGGGCGCCGTTAGGAGGAGATGATCGATGCGTAACATTCTGTCGGACCGTCAGCTCAATTTTCTGGCCGCGGCCAACGTGCTGGTGTTAGCGGCCGGCGTGGCGTTTGCCGGCGCCAACTTTATCACCCTGTACAACTTTCAATCCATGTCGGCGCAGGTGCCCGAACTGGGGTTGCTGGCCCTGGGCGTCATGCTGGCGATGATTTCGGGCAATGGCGGCATCGACCTGTCCGGCATCGCCCTGGCCAATCTGGCCGGCGTCCTGTCCTATCTGCTGGTGCGCCACTGGGTGTCGGCTGATGACGCCCCGCTGCTGTTCGTTTGGGCCTTCGCGGCCGTCGCCCTGCTGGTGGGGCTGGCGGGGGGCATGCTTAACGGCTTTTTGATAGCCCATGCCGGCCTGACGCCGATTATCGCCACCCTGGGCACGCAGATGTTCTTCACCGGCATCGCGGTGGTGCTGACCAACGGGTCGGCCATCAGTATCGGCTATATCGAACCGCTGGACGATTTCGGCAATTCGCCGGTGCTGGGCCTGCCGCTGTGTTTTTCGCTGTTTCTGGCGGTGGCGCTGCTGCTGGGCATCGTATTGCGTTTTTGCCCCTTCGGCCTGCGGCTCTATCTGATGGGCAGCAATGCCAAGGCCGCGCGGTACGCCGGCATCGCGCTGAAAAAGATGCTGTTTCTCACCTACACCGCCAGCGGCGTTCTGGCCGGTATCGCCGGCATCGTCATCGCCGCCCGCACCTCCAGCGTGAAGTGGGACTATGGCAGCTCCTATGTGCTTATCGCCATCCTGATTGTGGTGATGGCCGGCGTGCGGCCGGACGGGGGCTACGGGCGCATCGTCTGCGTCGTGCTGTCGGCCACCGCGCTGCAGATGCTGGCCAGCCTGTTCAATTTCCTGAATATTTCCAACTTTTTCCGCGACTGCGCCTGGGGCCTGCTGCTGCTGCTGTTCCTGGCGGTGTCGCGCGTCGATATCCGGTCTTGGCTTGCGTCACGAACGTGACGCGTTTTATCGCCGCCGGCGTCTTATCGGCGCCGGCGGCGAACTCTTACCCTACGTGCAACACAACCATAATGAGGAAACGTTGATGCCAATGATACGTAAACTTACCGCCCTCGCCGTTGCGCTGGGCGCCCTGTGCGCGGCGCCGCCCCTGCTCGCGAAAGACGCGCCGTCCATCGTGACGGTGGTAAAGATAACCGGCGAGAACTGGTTTACCCGCATGAATGAAGGCGTCGTTGCCTACGGCCGGGACAATCCCGGCGTCACCACCAGCGAGATCGGCCCGGCCAAAGCCGATGCCGCCCAGCAGGGACGCCTGATAGAGGATCTGGTGGCCAGGAACGTCAGCGCCATCGCCGTGGTGCCGATGGACCCCTCGGCCATTGAAGGCGTGCTCAAACGCGCCATGGATCGCGGCATCAAGGTCGTTACCCATGAGGGGGACAGCCTGAAAAACACGCTGGTGGATATCGAGGCGTTCGATAATACCGCTTTCGGCGCCCACTTCAACGAACAGCTGGCGCAATGCATGGGCAAAAGCGGGAAATGGACGTCSTTCGTCGGTTCCCTCGGCAGCCTGACCCACGTGCAGTGGGCCGACGGCGGCGCCGAGAACGCCAAGAAGTACCCGCAGATGCAGCTGGTGTCCCCCAAGAATGAATCYTTCAACGACGCCAAYAGAGCTTACGAAAAAGCGCGCGAAATCCTGCGTAAATACCCGGATATCAAGGGTTTCCAGGGCGGTTCCGCTATTGATGTCATCGGCATCGGCCGCGCCGTGGAGGAAGCCGGCCTCTCCGGCAAGGTGTGCGTCATCGGKCTCGGCCTGCCGAAGGACACCAGCAAGTATCTGGAATCCGGCACCGTGCAGAGCATCTCCTTCTGGGATCCCAAGGATGCCGGCTACATCATGAACAAGGTGGCGCAGATGCTGCTGGAGGGCAAGCAGGTTACCGACGGCATGGACCTGGGCGTACCCGGCTATAACAAGGTGTCGGTGAAAAAAGGTCCCGGCAAGGGCATCATCGTCACCGGTCAGGCCTGGGTTGACGTCAACAAGTCCAACTACCRGCAATACCCGTTCTGAGTCTCTAAGGCCACAGAGAGTGCAACGGATCGGCGGCCGGCCGCCGGTCTCAGACTGCTGATAAAGTACTCAGAGTTAATAGGGAGGGATAGGCTGCCAGAAGAGTAAACCGTCCGCGCCAGGGANNTGGCGCGGATCGAGCCTCCAGGGATGGATTCACGGCGTGTTTACGATCTGGCAGCCTATCCCGACCAGGCACTTTGTCAACAAACTCGGATCGGCGGCCAGTTGCCGATCCCCACCCGTAAACCTGCCTGGATAAAAGCCATGCCCGTGACCGTTCAAGCCGATACCTCGCCCGCCGGCAACCCGGCGCAGACCGTGCCTTTTCTCGAGGTGCGCGATCTGCAAAAACACTTTGGCGGCGTCAAGGCGCTTAAAGGCATCAGTTTTGTTATCGAACGCGGCCGCGTCTATCACCTGATGGGGGAAAACGGCTGCGGCAAAAGCACGCTGATCAAAATCATTTCCGGGGCGCAGCCGTCCGACGGCGGCGAATTGCTGATTAACGGCCGGCGGGTGGACAAGCTGACGCCGGTGGGCGCGCTGGCCGCCGGCATTGAGACCGTCTATCAGGATTTGTCGCTGCTGCCCAATCTCAGCGTGGCCGAAAACGTCGCGCTGACCCGCCAGCTGGTGGCCGCCGGCGGCAGTCTGGCGCGGCGCCTGGACCTGCGCATGCTCAAGGACACCGCGGTGCGCGCGCTGGCCAAGGTCAACCTGCCCGCCGATGCGGCGTTTCTCGACACGCCGGTGGAAGAACTGCCGATAGCCACCCGCCAATTGATTGCCATTGCCCGGGCCATTGCGTCGGACGCCGGCCTGGTCATCATGGACGAGCCCACCACCGCCCTCACCCGGCGCGAGGTGGACAACCTGATTGCGGTGGTGGGCAAACTGCAGGCGCAGGGCGTATCGGTGCTGTTCGTCACGCACAAGCTCGACGAGTGCAAGGCTATCGGGGGCCGGGCCATCATCATGCGCGACGGCCTGAAGGTCACCGAATGCGATGTGGCCGGACAGTCAAAGCGGCAGCTCGCCTTCTGGATGACCGGCAAGCAGCTGGATGACACCCGGTACCGCGCCGCCTTTGACGGCGGCGAGGCGCTGCTGGGCGTCGACGGCCTCGGCCGGCGCGGCGGCTACCGGGACGTGTCCTTCCAGCTGGCGCGCGGTGAAATCCTCGGCATCACCGGGCTGCTGGATTCCGGCCGCAATGAACTGGCCCTGTCCCTGGCGGGCATTTTACCGGCGGACAGCGGCCGGATAACGCTGGACGGCGCCGCCATCACCCTCGGCAGCCCGGCGCAGGCCATCGGCGCCGGCATCGGTTATGTGCCGGAGGACCGGCTGTCCGAGGGGCTGTTCCTGGAGAAATCGATTAAGGAGAATATCATCGTGGCGATGCTCGACCGCCTGCGCGGCTCGTTCGGCCTGCTGGACGGCAAACGCAATCACGCCGCCGCCCAGCGGACCATCGATGACCTGCAGATTGTCACCCCCGACAGCGACAACCCCGTCAYGTCGCTCTCCGGCGGCAATCAGCAGCGCGTGCTCATTGGCCGCTGGCTGACCATCGAGCCGCGGCTGCTGATTTTGCACGGGCCCACGGCGGGGGTGGATGTGGGCTCGAAGGACACCATTTATCGCATCATCCAGCGGCTCGCCGGCGACGGCATGGGCGTCATCATCATCAGCGACGACCTGCCGGAACTGCTGCAAAACTGCGACCGCATCCTCGTGATGCGCCGGGGGGCCGTGGCGGCGACATTCGCGGCGGATAACCTTGAGGAAGGGGCGCTGTACCGCGCCATGGCGGCGGAAGAGCGCCCGGAGACGCCACAATGACCGATATCGCAACACAGCATCGCCGCGACGGCACGGCAAGCCACGGCGTACGCCTCAGCCGCTGGTTCATTCACCATCCGCCGGCGGTGACGCTGCTGCTGATAGTCCTGGTCTGCCTGGTGGTGGGCACCCTCAACCCCGCCTTTTGGCAGGTGTCGAACCTGTTCGACATGGCGCGCTCCTCCGTGGTGAGCGGCCTGTTTGCGCTGGGCGTCCTGGTGGTGCTGGCGGCGGGCGGGCTTGACGTCTCCTTCACCGCCATCGCCGCCCTGGTGATGTACGTCATCACCAAACTGGTGACGGACCTGGCGCCCGGCATGTCCATGGCGCCCATTCTGCTGATGGCCGCGGCGGGCGGCGCGCTGCTGGGGGCGGTCAACGGCCTGCTGGTCAGCGCCCTCAGGGCGCCGTCGCTGATTGTGACCATCGGCACGCAGTATGTGATCCGCGGCTTCCTGCTGACCTTTGTCGGCACGGCGCTGTTTATGAACATCCCGGCATCGATGGATGCGTTCGGCAAATATGCGCTTTTCCATCACCAGAGCGCCGGCGGCGGGACGTCGGCGCTTCCCGCCTACGTGCTGGCGCTGGCGGTTGCCGCCGTCGCCACCTGGTACCTGCTGCAGCGTACGCTGATGGGCCGGGCCATCTATGCGGTGGGGGGTAATGCCGACATTGCCCAACGGCTTGGCTATAACCTGCGCAACGTGCGGGTGTTTGTGTTCGCCTATGCGGGCCTGCTTGCCGGCATCGCCGGCATTATGCATGTCGCCAGCAACCGCCTGGCCAATCCCTTCGACCTGGCGGGTTCCGAACTGGAGGTTATCGCCGCCGTTGTTCTCGGCGGCGCCCGCATCACCGGCGGCTCCGGCAGCGTGGTAGGCACCCTGCTCGGCGTCATCCTGATCACGCTGGTGAACAACGTACTGATCCTGGTGGGCATCCCGAGCACCTGGCAACTGGCCATTATCGGCGCCTTTATAGTACTGGCCGGTATGCTGTTTTCCATCAAACGCACCCGGTGAACCATCCGGTGGCGTTCCCAGCGTATGCAAAGGCTATCATTTCCGCTGGCACGCCCCTGACAGAATTCGAACGGCAATGAGGCATGTTCCACGGAGGCCCCACGGCAGAGGGCCATCAGCCGGCGCTTTGCAGCAGTTTGATGCCTTCTTGCATATCGCGCAGCACAAATTCATCCGTTTGCTCAAACGGATAGATGATTTCCAGCAGGTATGTCTGATGGGTTAAACGCTGATCGCGCCAAAATGCGCTGAGGCGCTGCGGCGTGACAATGCCCGGTTGGGTAAAACTCCAGTGGCGATCGAGCAGGCCATCCGTTTGCTGGATATGGTAGGCGGAGATATAGTTTCCGCACTGCTTAATCCAATGTTCCATATTGGCGTCTTCGCCGAAGATCGGTTTAAACAGCGCATGGCCCCAGTCCACCAGCAGCCGCACGGGAATATCCGTCGCGCCGTCAAGATCGGTCATCAAACGCAGCGCATCCCGGGCGGATGACGGGAACTCGGTGGTCAGCGGCACCGGCTCAATCAGCAGCGTCGACAGACCGCGGCTTTTGGCATGACGGGATACATCCACCAAGGATTGCAGCGCTCGCTGATAAATGTCTTCCCGCCGGCCCGGGTCAAGGGCGTCCTGCGCCGAATAGGAACCCAGGGGCATGCCCGCCGCCGGAACCCCCATTTCAGCGGTCATGTCGATAGCGCGCATGAAGTGTTCCTTGCCCAAATCGCGAAGGGTCTCGGTGGGCGCCAGGAAATGGTTATAGGTATAGGAAGCCAACCCGCCGAAGGTGCTTTCGATGGTAATGCCCGCGGCGCGAAAGGCATCGGCATACTCTCGCGCAACGGCGTCGCGCGCTGCCGCCGGCCACCAGGGGTCCACCAAATCCCAGGTAAACTGGACCCGATCCATGCCCAGTTCATGCTTCACCACGTTTGCCAATTGCCCGCCGCCAAGCCAACGCTTGATGGCAAAAGAGAGGTTTAATCCGAGTTTCATCTATTCCTCCTCGTATTCGTCAACGCCTGAGACCAGACCCGCTGCCGCGCGGGTCGCCAGGTCGAATCACTCTTCTTTACGGATATAGCGCCGTGAAACGGCATCAAATGAAATGGCGACCACCACCAGAACGCCGCTGACGATGCCTTGCCAATAGGGCGATACGCCGTAAAGCACGATAATGTTTTCGATAATGCCGATAATGGTGGCGCCGATAATGGCGCCAAAGGGAGTACCCACGCCGCCGGTAGTGGCGACACCGCCGATTACCGCCGCGGCAATCGGCGGCAGCACCCAGCTTTCACCGATGGAGGGCTGTGCGGTCCCCAGGCGTGCGACCATCAAAATACCCGCCAATGCGGCCAGAAAACCGGCAAAGGTGAAAACCCAGATACGCACCCGATCGACTTTGATTCCCAACATCCGGGCTGCCGGGCCGTTATTGCCGATGGCATACATATAACGGCCGAACGGCGTCTTGAGCGTAATAAAGGTCGCAATCGCCAGCACCGCCAGCATGATGACAAACGGTAAAGGCAAGCCGAGGATATCCCCGCGGCCGAAATACTGGATACTGGGCGGAATGCCGGTAATGGCCACTCCCTTGGTCAGCACCAGATTCGCGCCGCCGAAAATTCCGGCGGTACCGATGGTCAGCACCAAGGAATGCAGCCGCAGCTTGGTTACCAGCAGGCCGTTCAGAAAACCGAGCACGGCGCCAAGCGCCAGCGCCATAACGCAGGCGACGGCGGGTTCAATGCCGAAGTTCACCATAAAGATGCCGGCGATAACCCCGCATAGCCCGCCAATCACGCCAAGCGACAGATCAAGCTCGCCAAGAATAAGCAGCATTGACTGCCCGACGGTTATCAGTCCGATAAAAGCCAGGGTTCTCGCCACCACCGACATATTGTAGGGCGAGAGGAAATAGGGCGAGATTAACGACGACAGCACAAAAATGATCACGAGGGCCACCATGACCCCGGCCAGGGGATTGGTGGCGAGAATGGAAAAACGGCTACGCTGCATAATGGTTCTCCGTACCAAAAATCGCCCGGACAAGCGTTTCGTTATCGGTGGCGGCGGTGGGGAAATCGCCGGTAATCGCACCGTTATGCATGGTGATAATCCGGTTCGCGCATTTATATAACTCCTCCATTTCCGATGACACGAGAATAATGCCGACGCCGCTTTCACACAGCGCCCGCATGATTTTGTAAATTTCCGCCTTGGTCATGACGTCAATACCTTTGGTGGGTTCATCAAAGATAAGAACGTCCGGTTTGGTGGCCATTGCGCGTCCGATAATGGTTTTTTGCTGATTGCCGCCGGAAAGAAAGGCAATTTTGGTTTCCATATCTGAGGTTTTGACGTCATAGGCCTTGATCACCTCCAACACCAGCGATTTTTCCTTGCCGGCGGAGATCCCAAGCCATGAGAGCGTTTGTTTGATGACGGAAATACCGATATTTTCCCGTACGCTCAGCATGGGCAGAATGCCGTGCAGTTTTCGCTCTTCCGACAGGTACAGCATGCCGTTTCGCACCGAAAACGGTGGGCTGCCAAGCTTCCATGCACGGCCGTTAACCGTAGCGCGCCCCCCGGTGGCCGGCAGATAACCGAATAAGGTCTGCATGACTTCGCTGCGCCCGGCCCCCACCAGTCCGGCAAACCCCAAGACTTCCCCGCGCTTAAGCCGGAAGGAAATGTCGTTGAAACGCCGCCCGCAAAGATGTTCAACCTCGATAATCGTCTCCCCCTCCCCAGGGCCGACAACAGATGACGGACGGAAATGTTCGTTGGTTTTCATATCGGCGCCGGACATTGCTTTGATAAGGCCGGCTTCGGTGGTGTCTTTTATCTTGCCGCTTTCAATTTTTTCGCCGTTGCGCAAAACGGTATAGTCGTCGCCAATGGCGAACAGCTCATCCAGTTTATGGGAGATAAACAGGATGGCGTGGTTACGCGCCTTCAAGTCGGCGATAACCCTGAATACCCGCTCGACTTCGGTCTTGGTCAGCGAGGAGGTGGGTTCATCAAGAATCAGCACCTTCATCTGCTTGTTGGTGGATGCCCGGGCGATTTGCAGTAATTGCCTGTCGGATATCGAGATATTGCGCACCAGCTCATCCGGTCGCGCTTCTATGGAGAAGGTGTCCAGGTAACCCTGCGCCGCAAGGTTGATAGCCTTATAATCCACATACCGTCCGGCGAACCCCGAGCGCGCGTAGGGGATAAACAGATTTTCCGCCACGCTCATATGGGGAAATAGATTGAGTTCCTGCGGAACATAGGCGACACAGTTAAACAATTCTCTGTTTTCCAGCGGATCCCGGCCATCGATCCTGATCGTGCCGCGGCTGGGGGTATAGGCGCCGGTCAGCACCTTGACCAGGGTCGATTTACCCGCGCCGTTTTCCCCGGCAAGGATATGTACCCGGCCGAGGTCAAAGGCCAGATTGACATTATTCAGTGCCGTGACGCCCGGAAAGTCGCGGCCCAGGTTTTCAACTTCCAGAATAGCCATGCTGTAAGGTTCCTTGGTCAGGGAATAATCAACGACATCCTGAAAGGACTGTCCGGCGGCCGGGTTATTTCCCAACGTTGTCCTTGTTGATTATCGCGATACCGGTATCGATATATTTGGGGGTGGGAATGCCCATGGCCTTTTGCCACATGGTCATGACCGCCCAATACCCCTGCATTTCCGGCTTGGTGGACGAGGTGCTGTCGGCGACGCCGTCGCGGATCAATTGCAGCATTTCCGTCAAATCATCCAAACCCACCATCAACACCTGATGCGCCTTATTGGCTTCTTTGATTGCCTGGCCGATACCGATGGGACCCGCCGCATCCGATGCCACCCACCCCTTGAGATTCGGATGTGCCTGCATGATGGCGGCGGCCTGTTTTTGCGCCGTTTCTATATCGTCGTTATCGATACCGGTAGCCACCACCTTGATACCGGGATAGGTGGCAAAGGTTTTCTGATGGCAGTCGGCGCGGATGGCATGGTTCGGCGCGCTGGGGACGCCCATCATGATCGCCACTTCCCCTTTACCGTTCAGCAGCTCGGCCAAACGACGGGAGGCGATTTGCGCCTGTTCGCAAAAATCATTGCCGATGCTGGTCAGGTTCATATCGGCCGGGGCGACGGAGTCAAATATCGTCACGGGAATCTTCTGGCCCACCGCTTCCTCCAGTGAAGCCCGATTGCCCTTCTCGTCCAGCAAATCGATGGCGATACCGTCCGGGCGTGTAGCAATGGAGCTTTCCAGAATCTGGTTTTGCAAAACCACATCGGCCTGCTGCGGCGCGCTGTAGATAATCTGGACATCGGAACCGGTCTGAGCCTTGATGACGGCGGCCGCCTGCTTGGCGCCGTTATTCACCTTGTCGAACCAAGGGTGGACGACTTTGGGGATGATAACAAATCTGTAACTGTCTTTCTTTTTAAGGCCGGCCTGATCGTCCTGCGATGAAGCCACGAACGGTAACATCAAAGCGGCGGCGGCCATAATACCCAGAGTAATTTTATTCATAGTTCACTCCATAGAAAAAACGTTATCCGCATGGGGAGATTGAACAACCAATGATCGATAAAGAGCGTCTTAAGCTCTGCGAAAAAACCCTGCTCAGATGCCTGAAGATAAAAATCGTACATTTGTAAAATTTAAAATACATTTATCTCTTACCTTCGTTTTCTCATTTTATTTAGGCTTAATCTGCGGCCAAGCTCACATAAACCGCATTGTCAACGCATTCGGCTTAATAGATTTGAACTCTTCCGCCAAATAAAAAAATGCAGGGAAATTTATACTGGGAGGTGAATCGATTCCGCCGGTGGCTGAAAGAAAGAAGCCGCGACAAAGGCGAATTTAATTAGTAGGTTAATAATAACGTGATAACAGAGAGATGGGGCGATATTACCCTTTGAAAAAGAAGCCATTCAGCGTTGCCTATTAATAACGGCAGCGCCGGCAACGGCGCCGAAGGATAATCTTCCGGTGGGCTTACATTGCACCGATCATTATAGAATGTTAATCATCCCGCTCTATTAATAGCTGGCGGGCAACATCTTCATCCGTCACCAGTCGGTTGATATATTTACCGCGCAGGATAGCGCGAATGATTTTGATTTTATTGCGCCCGCCAGAAGCCAGAATGGAAACGGGTTTTTTCCTTAATTTCTCCAGCGGAAGCGCCATAATGGATTCATTGACATGGTGGGAAATAACGCCGCCATCCTTATCCAGGAAACACCCCAGGATTTCCCCGATGCTGCCGAGCTCGATTAATTCGGCCAAATGTTCGCGCACAATGTTTATCGGGGTAATGGGCGACCGTTCCGACAAATCGCCGCAGGAAACCAGCACCACCTGCGCATCCTCGGCCCGGCGCATCACCTCGGCCAGTTCCTCATGCATCAGCAGCGTCGCGCGGCTTTCCATGGAGTGGCAGTAGATAGGCGCGGTGAGATAGTGGCATTCCACATCCAATGCCCGTGCCAGCGCGGTGGAAACCTCGAAGGTATTGGTGCCGGATCCCCGGGTTACGCCGCCCATCAGCCCCACCACCCAGGACCCCGCCGGCAGTTTGGCGGTAATGCGGCGCACGCTGAAGCTCAGGGTCCTGCCCCAGCCGACGCCGATTCCTTTATAACCCTGGATCAGCGTATCGAGCATCATGCCCGCCGCCTCGCCGATGGTGCGCTGCTGTTCGATATAATCCGGCATGGAGGGCGTCACGCTCACATCCTCAAGATTGAATTTTGCCTTGAGTTTTTCTTCGAGGTCGATACAGTCCACCAACGGCATGCGCAGTTCCACCAGTACGCTGCCGTCAGCACGGATTTGCCCAATGGTTTTATTTACCCGCAGGCGCGTGATACGCAGTCGGTCGGCAATTTGCTGCTGCGTGAGACCGCCGACAAAATAAAACCAGGCGATACGCGCCCGCAAATGGTCATTTTCCGTTTCTCCGCTGAATTCTCCCTGCACGCTTCCCCCTTTGAACGCAATAGCAAACGGCGACATTATATCACTGATGAATGGCAAACTCGCCAGGCCAGGAGGTTAATCCCCCGACGACCCGGCTTTCACTCGAGGTTGGTATGGTTGCCGGACATCACGGCAGAGGAAACGGCCAGTTTTTGCTGCAAGTGGACAATCATGCCCTCAAACAACAGGTATAACGCGCCTTCATATAAAGACCCCAAGGGCAACACCGAGTTCGCGGCGCCCTGCCCGTCGGCCATGGTTTGCGCCGACAGGGTAATCACCCCATCGGCCTTCACCGCACAGGCGCCGGTGCCCTGGGCGGTGATACAAAGCGTCGCCGCGCCCGCCCGACGGGCGGTGGTCAGCAGCGCATCAACGGTGGAAAACCAGCCCGGCCCGGCCGAAACTATCAGCAAATCGCCTTGGCCAAGAGGGGGCGTGGTCATATCCCCCACCACCGCGGCGTGGAGTCCAAGATGATAAAGACGCATGGCAAATCCCTTTATCTGGAGTCCCTCGCGACCGACGCCGTAGAGGGCAATACGCCGCGCCTGTTGGATAAGATCCAGCCCCTGCTGCACCGAGTTTCCATTCAAATTTTCAAAGACGATTGCCAGTTCCCGCAGCGCCCGTTCATAAAATGACGTCATGGCTTGCCTCTTCTGAAATCTTCCGAAAATGATATCGCCCGCGGTGCTGTTTATCGTTGTCTGTGAGGTGGGCGCTTGCCTGCCGGCGGCGGAGGCTGGATCTGATAATACATATGGATAATTTTTTTTACAATTGTTTGGGCGGGCTTTTTTAGACAAACGTGATCTTTATCAGGATTTCTGGCGCGGCGACAGCACTCTTTTCTTCGGTCCTTGGTTATCGATGATATGTGATAAATACCGCATTCTTATTTCATTATATGTGTTTTAGTAACCAAACATAAGTTCATGCATTGAACTTATGAACAACTTAGCGATGCAATAACTACCATAGATTTCGAATTAAATCGAGGGTGGACCATGACTCATTCCATAATAAGCCCGTCAACACCGCCACAAAAACCAACCCATTTTCGCTGGGTTATATTTACAACAATGTTTTTCCTGTTGGCGGTTAATTTAATGGACCGTATTACGCTATCAATAGGAATGCCTTATATAAAAGAGGAATTTAGCCTTTCTCCTACCATGCAAGGTCTTATCCTCAGTAGCTTTTTTTGGACATATGCATTATTGCAGGTTCCCGGCGGATGGATGCTGGATCGCTTTGGACCTCGGAAAGTTATTACCGGCGCGCTGATAGGCTGGGGATTTTTTCAGGCAATCATCGGTTTGGCCACCGGCGGAATATCCCTGATAATTGCCCGGCTCGGCTTGGGCGCAATGGAAACCCCCGTCTCGCCGAGCGGCGCTAAACTCAGCTCGACCTGGTTAACTCAATCGGAAAGAGGACGAGGCGCCGTTATCATGGATGCGGGCAGCCCGTTGGGCGTGGCGGTGGGCGGTATAGTGGTGGCGCACCTCATTGTATTATTCGACTCCTGGCGTATCACGTTTGTTATTGTCGGCCTTTTTACCATGTTATTAGGCGCCGTCGCCTGGAGAATTCTAAGGGACCGTCCGTCACAGCATGCCAAAGTCGATAAGGAAGAATTGGCTTATATTACAGCGGGGAATATTGTCGCCGGTGATGACCCGAATGATACGACACCGACAAAAGGGTTGGGTATCAGCTGGTTTACCATGATCGCTATTATGGTGGGCCGCGCATCATGGGGTATGGTTTATTGGGGATTGCTCACCTGGGGACCAAGTTATTTGGCACAGGCGCAAGGTTTGAATCTGGCGTCTATCGGAAACTCGACTTTCCTCATTTTTATTCTGGGGGCATTAGGGTGTTTATTCAGTGGCTTCTTTGTTGACTATCTGGTTAAACGGGGCGTAAGCCATAACGTGGCGTTAAAGAGCCTGTTGTCTCTATCCGGTATTGTGGGTTTGGGTGTGTTATTTGCCTTGTCCACCATTAAAGATCCGGTACTCGCCGTCGGTTTATTATCAGTCGCCGCCTTCTTTATGATGTTCGGTAGCTTGTATTGGAGTTTCCCCGCCATTCTGGCCCCCAAGGACCGCGTTGGGTTGATCGGCGGAATAATGAATATGGCTAACAGCTGCGCCGGCATACTGGTCCCTATTTTGGTCGGGGTCATTCTGCAGGCCACGGGCAGCTATGAGAGCGTGCTAGTTTACTTCGCGATTTGTGCCGGGTGTTATACGTTAGGAACGTTATGCATCAACTTTAACCGGCTGCCGACGAAAAAGGGCCAATTGCTTTATCAGAAATAGCCAAGGAGTCACAACGACTTTTCAATATTACGTTGATTTTTTATAAACAACACAGCGGGATATCACTATGCCGAACGCCATTTTACGAGTAAACAAAGTGCCTGATGCGTTAGCGGAGCTCGTGTCATCGCATTACGATCTCTATGAGTATCTTAAAATGGGCGCGGAAGAATTCAACGCGATCGCCAATGATATTCAGGTCATATTGGCCAGCGGGGAATCAACGGTTGACGCTGTGCTGATTAACCAATTACCCAATTTGCGACTCATCGCTGTTTTTGGCGTCGGTTATGACGGCGTGGATACACATGCCGCATTCCATCAACAGATACAAGTGACCAATACGCCGAATGTATTGACTGATGATGTTGCCGATTTAGGAATGGCGTTAATGCTTGCGGCGTCCAGACAAATCTTCGGCGCGCAGCGGTTTATTGAAAACGGCGAATGGCACGGCAAACCCTATAAATTGACGGCCAAAGTCAGCGGACGCCGCTTGGGTATTGTGGGATTCGGCCGGGTGGGCCATGCGGTCGCCAAACGGGCAAAAGGGTTTGATATGCCTGTGGGTTATTACGACAAATATCCCGCTGACGATCCGGAATGTACGTTTTTCCCCTCTATTATGGAATTAGCGGATAATAGCGATTTTTTAATGATCTGTGCCAGCGGCGGGCCGGATAGCCTGAAATTAATCAATCACGAGGTATTAGCCGCGCTGGGTAAAAACGGCATTCTCATCAATATTGCCCGCGGGAGCATTATCGATGAACCCGCGCTGGTTGCCGCCATTGAGAACGGAACCATCGCCGGGGCCGGATTGGACGTATTTGCCAGTGAACCCGACGTACCGCAGGCATTATTAAAACGGGACAATGTAGTGCTGACGCCGCATATCGGTAGCGCAACACACCATACGCGCAGGGCGATGGCCGAACTGGTCTTAGGCAATATAACGGCTTTTTACGCCGGCAAGCCCCTGCCGACCCCCATCGGCAAATAACCGCAGCGGCCCGGCTTTCGGGATCAGCCGGCGTTTTCCGCGGCGGCCAACGCCCTCTGCAGAAATGCGCGGCATTGCCGTTCGTTATCCCATAAATCATCCCCTTCACCCGTTCGCATCTCAACGGCGATGGAAATTGCCTTTAGTTCCGGCGACAGCGGGAGCGCCAGAGCAGTCCGGATGATGCGCTCCGCCACCCCGGCGGTTAAAAATCCCGGTTCACCGAACTTCATATGATAATCCCCGTATCCCTGCGCCTGCGGGTCGAGGATGGCATTGGCCAAATGCATCTGCGACATGATAGGGGCGGCAAGCTTCAGGGAGTCCGCCAGGTCCTCCTGGTTCAGCGCGACATGGGCACTGTCCCAGGCCAGATAAAGACGCGGACAGTCGGGGCGCAGGCGCATCATCCATTCCACCGTCTCGCCGGTGGGCCCTATCAGCTGGCGCTTGTGGGCGAAGCGATCCAGCGGCTCCACCTGAACCAGCATGTCCGGGTATTGCCGGGCGGTCTCGCCTACCCGCACCAGCGCTTCGGCAAATCCCTTTTTGGCCTCTTCCCGTCGCTCCTCTCCCGGATCGTCGCCGCTCACCAGCGACAGCTTACTGGTGCCGCAGGCCGCCGCCAGATGCACCAGTTCGCAGGCCCGCTTAATGGATTTTTCCCGCAGGGCGGTATCGAGGCTGCTAAGGTTAAGCCGGTCTTTCAGCAGCTCAAACGTCAGCCATTGCGTTACGTTTAACCCATGTTGCCCGGCGATGGCGCGGATCGTTTCGGCAACAGGCGGCTGATGGATGATGCCGGTTTCAAATCCACGATAATACCCCCCGTCGGCGATGCGCCGAACCACCTGAGCCACGGCGTTTTCATCCCGGGTTAAGGGGAAAAAAAGCTCGGCGATATGCGCGGAAGGATACAGCCTGTGGGTTTTGGTCATGGCGCCCCCCTATAAAGTAAAACACGCGGCTATATTCGTCATACTTCAAGTTGCAGGCGCGTTGGCTTTCCCGTAACTCGAAGGATTGAAGTATATATACATATGTTATATTCATGAACATGTGTATAAAAATGACATGGAACGTAAAAAATAAACTTGAGGCACATCTCGTTTTGATTTTTGCGGCGAAGGCAGCCACGGCGAAGCCGCTCTGTAAAAAAGAGCATTTGTCCGGCGGTGGCGTCCAGCAAGAACTTTTGTTCAATGATTGATATTTTTATTAAGCCTATTGATACGTTTCAGTTAACAATTACGTAGCTTCCACGCCCTCCACAGCCAGTTTTTGCGACTTATCTCAATTTTTTAAGAATAAAAATTAACTATAAAAATGAACAAAAGTATCACATATGTTCTTTTGTTTTGGCCGAGTATCGGCGTGTTATTCATCAATCAGGGCTGCGATATACCGGAGCAGCTCAGCCTTCTGGAGAAGCCATGCTACCTATTGCTATCGGCGGCGATGACGCCGCTACGGGATTAAAAGATACCCTGGTGGAATTCCTGCGTAATAAAGGACTGGAGGTAAAAGACTATAGCGATACGGGTAATATATATCCGGATATTGCGGTTTACCTGGCGGAGCAGATCGTTAACGGCGCGCATGAGCGAGGTATTCTCTTGTGCGGCACCGGTATCGGCATGTCTATTTCCGCCAATAAAGTGCCGGGTATCCGCGCCGCCCTTTGCCACGATAATTATTCCGCGGAACGCGCGCGCAAAAGCAACAATGCGCAAATCATCACCCTGGGGGCCCGGGTGATCGGCCCCGAACTGGCAAAAAGCATCTTAACATCCTGGCTGGCCTCGGAATTCGAAGCCGGCGGATCGGCGCCGAAGGTGGAACGCATTCAGTATTACGACAAAAAATTTCATAAGCACACCGCTACCGGTAATTAAGTCATTGAATACAGGGACAGGTTAATTGGCCGCATATTTAAGATCGTCGGGTTTTCATTATTAATACCTCGTTAATGTCATTAACGATAAACCTGACGCGAATATCTTTGGACCTCTGTGGAGTTGGTTATGAGAAAACCCAAAAAATTACTGAATAACCCCATTGATGTTTGCCGGGAGCAGTTGGAAGGGCTGATCGCCGCCTGCGGCGGCAGTCTGCAAAAAATCGATGGGATCAGCGCCGTGGTGCGCGCGGGATTACGCGATGAACAGGTGCTGGTGTTGACCGGCGGCGGCAGCGGGCATGAACCGATGTTCGCCGGCTATGTGGGCGACGGGCTGGCGGACGCCGCCGCCCTGGGAGACATATTCACCTCCCCGGCCCCTAACGTCATCATGGACACGGTAAAGAGCGCCAATCGCGGCAAAGGGGCGCTTTTTATCTACGGCAACTACGCGGGCGATAACATGAACTTCGATATTGCCGCCGAATTGCTGGAAGAAGAAGGCATTCCAACACGCACGGTGCGGGTCAATGACGATATGGCCTCGGCTCCCGCCCATCGCATGCAGGACAGGCGCGGCGTGGCCGGGGACATGATGGTGCTGAAAATCGCCGGCGCCGCCGGGCGCCATAGCCGCGAGCTGGATGAAGTCTACCGGCTGGCGGCAAAGGCCAATAATAATACCCGCACCATCGGCGTGGCGTTATCCCCCTGTTCGCTGCCGCAAACCGGGGAGTTTAACTTCGACATCCCGGAAGATGAGTTTGAGCTGGGCATGGGCATTCACGGCGAGCCCGGCGTACGCCGCCAGAAAATGGTTCCCGCCGACCAACTGGTGACCGAACTGGTGGACAGTCTTTACGGGGATCTGGCCCTGGCCACCGGTGATGAAATCTGCCTGTTGGTAAACAATCTGGGGGCGTCAACCTACAGTGAACTGCTTATCGCCAACCGCAAGGTCCATCAACTGCTGGCGGAGCGCGGTATCCGCATCCACGATACTTTGATAGGCAGCTATTGTACCTCGCAAGAAATGTCCGGCTACTCCATTACGTTTTTCAAGCTGGATGACGAACTGAAATCACTCTATGACGCGCCTTGCCATAGTTTTGCCTGGAGGAAATAAGCATGAACGCCACTGAAATGTCATCCTTGCTTCGGTTTGTCGCCAATAAAATGATTGCCAGCGAACCGGAACTCACCCGCCTGGATATGGCGGTGGGCGACGGCGACCATGGTGTCGGCATGCAGCGCGGTTTTACCGCGGTGGAAAAGCTACTGTCCCAGGCGCCGGGGCAGGCCGAGGATATCGGTGTGCTGTTGACCCGCGTGGGCACCGAACTGATGTCCAGCATGGGCGGCGCATCGGGGGCTATTTTCGGCACCCTGTTCCGCGCCGGCGGCAAAAGTCTGACCGGAGAAACCGTCCTGACCACGCCGCTCTTGACCCGTTTTCTGAGCAGCGGATTGGACGCGGTATGCAAACGCGGCGGCGCCAAACCCGGTGATAAAACCATGGTTGACGCGCTGGCGGCGGCGGCGGCGGCCTCGCAGTCGCTGGGATCCGAACCGCTGTATGCCGCACTGCCGAAAATCGCCCGGGCGGCCGGCCAGGGCGCCGAAGGGACCAAACAGATGGTGGCGGCATTCGGCCGCGCGAAAGCCCTCGGCGAACGCTCCATCGGCCATCCCGATCCCGGCGCCGTTTCCATGTCGCTTATCCTCTCTTTCATGGCGGAAGGCATCAAACGACATGAACCGGTCGCCCTGTAACAACGCCGTGGCGATCCCCAATGCATTGGCCAGCCACCGCCGGATCATGAGGAATTATCTATGACACACCCGTTAATCGTCGGCGTAAATACCGCCATGTTCGACGGTATCGACCAGGAAACCGCCTTTCGAATCGTGCATGAAACAGGCTTTAACATCATTGAACTGGCCTATAACCAGGGTTATGTCGGCAATCTCGACCCGGCGCTGTTCGGCGACGAGAACGCCGCCAGGGTCAAGGCGCTGTTTGATAAATATCGGCTACGCTCCGTGGCGCTGGGCTGCACCATCAACCTGGCGGGAGAGGATGCGGTGGCGCAATTTAGCAAACGTATTAGCTTCGCTTCCAAAATCGGCGCGACCTATTTGAATACCTGCACCGCCAAACGAGGGGATTATGACCGGCTGGTGCATAATTTACGGGCCCTGGCCCCCGAAGCCGCCGATCACGGCTGCGTGATATGCGTGGAGAACGGCGGCGATCCCGATTACGATGCGTTTTCAGTCGCCCAGGAAGGGCGGCAACTGCTGGAAGATGTGGGACACGACGCCGTCGCCTTTAACTTCGACGCCGGCAATATGGTCTCGCTGCGGCCGGACGTGGCGCCCATTGAGCACGGATTTGAGATGCTGGGAAACATGCGCCATTGCCATATCAAAGATATACGGACCCAAAACGGCGAGTTCTTCTTCACGGCTATCGGCCGGGGACAGTTGGACTACCGGCCGCTGCTGCCGGCGCTGGCGCAGCACAATATCCCATGCAGCCTGGAGATCCCGCTGCGGATGCACCGCCAGGCCAACACCATGCCGCTGCGCGGCGCCAACCCTGTTCCGGTGGAACAAAGCCGCGAAGTCTTGCTGCAATCGCGCCAGGCGCTGGAAACCATGCTGGGCCGAGCGTTCGGATGATTCGTCTGTGCCCCGCCCCTCCGATGGGGGGGGACGGCACGGCGGCGCCGGGCACCGTGGGGGGCAATCTAACAACGCGTTGCGATAGTTTTCAGCAGTTGCAGATAAGACGCCCCGTCCCACGCGGCCCGGCCGATAAACAGGCCGTCCACGTGCGGCAAAGAGAGCAGCGCCAGCGCATTGTCATGGTTAACGCTGCCGCCATAGAGCAGCGGTACCCGATGGGCAATCTTCCCGCCGTAGCTCTCCTCCAGGGCGAGATACAGGCGCTGATGCATTGTCCGCGCCTCGTCGTTTGTCGCCGGCACGCCATGCTCCCCGATGGCCCAAATGGGTTCGTAAGCGATTATCACCCGCGCCACGCTTTCGGGCGCCAATCCCGCCAGCGCGGCTTTCATCTGGCGGACGACCGTCTCTTCGGAAACGCCCCACTGTTTCTCGCGCAGGCTATCGCCGATACAAATAAGCGGCGTCAAACCGTGGCGCAGCGCGGCGGCGGCCTTAAGCTGCACCGTCTCATCGGTTTCGCCGAAAAATTCCCGTCGCTCGGAGTGACCTATCTCCACAAGGGTAGCGCCGGTGTCTTTCACCATCAGGGGTGAGATCTCACCGGTAAAAGCCCCTTGATCGGCAAAGTGCATATTCTGCACACCTGTTAGACAATTGATGCCCGCCTTTTTGAACGCCTGGGTCACCTCTCGCACCAAGGTAAAAGGGGGAATAACAAACGGCTGCAACTGATGGGGCAGCGGCGCGCCCTGCGCCAGAGCAGCACAGTAATCCAACGCTTCAGGAAGCGTTTTGTTCATTTTCCAACTGGTACCGATTAATTTTGCCGCCATGTTCGCTCTTCAATACTTGTTCATATGAACAAATATTGAACTATTGCTCGAAAAAATTATGCGCCATAAATCACATGATCAAAAAACATCTTGGAGCGGTCTTCACCGCCTCGCTCCTATTTTGAATACTAAAAAATGAGACAGGCTTGATGGGAGAATAAAAGTTGGTATCAGGTTTAAAAGCGGTGAAAGGGACCGGTTGACGTGGCGTGCCACACTGGCAACATCGACATGGTTGTCTGTCAAATATTGCCGCCCCGGATAATAGATCACGCCCTCACCGCGTAGGGTGAAATTAAGCACCTACCCCTTCATGGCTGCCGGGGGATCGATGAAACCATCTTACGGCCCCTGCTCATCAATCTCATCAACGGAGGTCAATCCGGCCTGTCTTCCCTCAATAACCAAGCGCATTGCCCATGATAATCGCGGTGATTACGCCGGTGGCGGCGGCGACCATGACATAGCGTCCATCAATATAAGCCCAGTAATGCCCGCGCGGCGGCGACTGAAGACCGCGGTGGCGCCAGTCGTGCACGCGATAATAATCTCCCCGATAAGGCGGCGGCAGCGGATAACCTCTTCTGAACTCATGCCCGCGCCAGGCAAACCTGTCATGATAGCCGCCCCGATAGCCGTGGCCTCTGAAATCCCCGCGATCGTGGTGCCAGCCGGGCCCGCCATGGCCATGGCCCCGGTCCCATCTCGGTCCGTGACCATCGTGATCCCGACGTCCGTCGGCATAGGACCCGGTTGAAAACACGCTGCCGGATGCAAAGAGGGTGAGCACCAGCATCAATGTTGTCTTTTTCATCATGCCTTCCTTAATGGATAACGGCATAAGCAAGCCCGTTTTCCTTAATATCGCCTACTCTGCGCCAACCCCCTATAGCTAATTGTCTCAAAGAAGCGTTCCTGACGATTACTTTTGCCTAAGGCAAGCCTTTTTATGACAGCATAAATTTAATCACCCTTTTGGTTACATTCCCCACCACCGCGGCAACGGTAAATCAAACGGGGCCGCTCACCGACTGATTGTGTCCATAGCGAATCAGCAACCCCTCGATGAGGTCTTGCCGGAAGGTGTCATCCAGAACCAAATGCGCTGCGCCGTACAGCGCGCTGTCGCCATTGGGTTTCGCGGGCAGGATTTGCAGTTCCCTGGTGGCCAGGGGCAGGCATCGCTGGTAGACAAGCTCGCGCACCCCTGAAAGAAGAAATTCACCGGCCGTGGCCAGCGTCCCGCCAACCACGATCAGGGCCGGGTTAAGAATACTGACGACATCGGCGATGACTTCGCCGATGATCTGCCCCGCCCGCCGCACCAGCATAATCGCTTCAGGACGGTTGTTTTCCACCAGTTCAACCACGTCCAGAGCGTTGCCGGCGGTGTAACCCATCGCCGACAGGTCGCGGGCAATGGCCCAGCCGCCGGCCCGCGCCTCCACGCAGCCGAACTTGCCGCAGCGGCATAGCGGCGGCGTCTCCATGGTGAACTGGATATGGCCCACATCTCCCGCCGCCCCCTGCGCGCCCCGGAAAATCCGGCCATCGGTGATGATGCCGCTGCCGATGCCCGTACCCATTTTGATATAGAACATGTCTTTCACATGGGGGAAGTTATGGCGATGTTCGTAGATAGTCATGAGGTTGACATCGTTTTCCACGTAAATGGGGGCATCATAAAACTTCCCCAAATAGCTTTTTATATCAAACTCGTCCCAGCCGGGCAGCACCGAGGGGCCGACAACGCAGCCGCGATTGAAATCCACCGGGGTCGGCATACTGAGACTGACGCCGAACAGCAGCCGGTGGGCCAACCGGTTGGCCTCCAGCAATTGCCTGAAGGCGTCATGAATCTGATCAAGGGCGCCGCCGGGACTGCTCTTGGCGGTAAATGGGAGCGTGGTTTGCGCCAGAATCTCAGGCCGCAGATCCATGACGGCAAGATGGATAAAGGCCTCGCCGATATTGGCGACGAGGATAATTCCGGCGGCATCGTTCACCGTAAGCACCCGTGTCGGACGCCCGCCGCTGGGTAATGTCTTTTGCGACTCTTCAACCAGTCCGGCGGCAAGCAGCGCATTCAGGCGATGGGTGACGGTAACGCGGGATAGCCCCGAGGCTTCAAGCAGCGCCGCGCGGGATGATGCCTTGCCGTGGGCAATCAGCAGCAGGATTTCTGCGGAATTGACCAGCGTCGCCCCCTCGGTATTTCCTGCTTTTTTCATGTTTTCAGTCGGCCTTTGGGAGGTATTCATATTTATGTTTAATTTTATACAAAATTAAGCAGCCTATCAACTTTTACAGCCAAGAACACCGATGTGGCCGCAGCGCGAATTTTTGCTCATATAGCAGGCAATATGGCGCTCTGTGCCCGATGAATAGCTGCCGGATTAAGTGTGATCGCCGGCACATATTAAGGATAATTTTATACATATATATTGATCCTTTAAGATAAATATAAATATTATAAATCTCCAGAGTATCAATGTGACGATGCATCATAATGCAGGCCGAAGCCGTTAACCGTGCGGCAGCAAGGTTTATTTTGGCTGCTCAACGATTCCACGGGAGTGATTTATGCCGAATTTAAGATTGATAGCCGCAGCGTGCGTTATGGTGCCCTCCCTGATGGCGCCACTACAGGCCATAAGCCAGGATAAAATTGAACTGACCTTTATGAGCTGGGAGGCAAGTCCCCTTGAATCGGCCAGTATTCGCGCCGGCTTGAAGGATTTCGAGCAGGCCAATCCCGATGTGCGGGTGAAATATGTGACCTCGCCCTTTGCCCAGCACCATTCCAAGCTGCGAACAATGATGGCGGCGGGCACGGCTCCGGATGTCTTCTATCTCAATCCCGACTACCAAAGGGATTTCGTCGCCAATGGTCAACTGCTCGATTTAACCGATGCCTTCCCGAAATATTGGGACCTCAAAGATTTCACGCCGGGCTCGCAGAAAAATATCCAGCTTGAGGTGGACGGGAAAAAACATATATACGGCGTGGATGTCTGTAATGTCGGCCCGGTTCTCTTCTACAACAAAAAGCTGTTTGACGAAGCCGGCGTGCCCTACCCGCCCACCAAGCTTGCGGATCAATGGAGCTGGGATCAATTCGTCGGCTATATGCGAAAACTGACCAAGGTCCAGAATGGCAAGACGCTGCAGTACGGCACGGCAAATTTCGAAGAGGGGATGAACCTTTACACCACCCAGGAGATGCTGGCGTCCAACGGCGCCACATGGTTTAACGCCGATTTCAGCAAAGCCGAGGGAATGGATTCCCCGCAAACCAAGAACACGCTGGAAAAAATCAAGGCCCTGCGTACCGACGGCCTGGCGCCCAATCCCGCATCCATCGGCCTTGATACCACCAACTCCCCGACCCAGTTATTGCTGACCGGCCGGGTAGCGACGCTGTTTATGGGCTCCTATGGATTGCAGGAACTGGCCGCTTCCCACATGGAACTGGGCGCAGGCCTGCCGCCGAAAATGTCCGGGACCTTTACCCCGATGAGTTCCTGCAATATGGATGCCGTCTGGTCCGGCACCAAGCATCCGGAGGAAGCCATCAAACTGGTGACTTTCCTGACGTCGATGAAATTCGCCATCCCGCTTTACAAGGCCGGCCTCTGGATGCCGAACCGGCTTTCCATGTATCAGCCGGATAATCTCAAAAGCTGGTATGACCCGGCGGTTTATCCGAAAGGCTGGATTGATATGCAGAGCCTGTGGACCCATAGCGATCTCCGCTGGTTCGATCAGATAAGGCATACCGACGAAGTCTACAACATCATCTCCGATTCGCTGCAATCCTACCTTTATTCGGACGCGAAGCTGGATGACGTGCTGCCGGCCATGCAATCAAGGGTCAACGAGGCGATGCAGCAGCAGTAACCCCCGGGTCTTCATCTGCGGCAGGATACCCATCGTCCGGTCCATGACCGGTCCCCGTAACCGGAGGAAAAAAAAATGCACAAAGCAGCCAAAGCATTACCAAGGGGCGCGCCCACCGTGCTCCCCTCCCGTATCGGCGCACGGCGAAGCAAAAGCATCACCCGGCGGCAATGGTTCTGGCCGGCGGTTTTTCTGGCCCCGGCGCTGGTGGGCTTTTGCGCCTTTACCCTGTTCCCGGCCGTTGCCTCGCTGGCGCTGAGTTTCACCAGTTGGAACCTTAATACCCTGCCCAAGTGGATAGGCCTGGACAACTACGTCAAAATGGTCAGCGATCCCACCGCCATCAAGGTGTTCTGGAACACGGTTTATTTCACCGTGGTCACGGTCCCGGTGCTGTTGGCCATTCCGCTGCTGCTCGCCATCGCGTTGAATCAAAAGATTGCCGGAGTCCGTTTCTTTCGCGCCGCCTATTTCCTGCCGGTGATCTCCTCGATGGTGGCCATGTCCATGGTCTGGCAGTGGATGTACAACGCCGACTTCGGCCTTATCAACTACTGCCTCGATCTGGTGGGCATTAACGGCCCCAAGTGGATGACCGATGAACGCTGGGCAATGCCGGCGGTGATGATCACCAGTATCTGGAAGAGTATCGGTTTTAACATGATGCTGTTTCTCGCCGGCCTGCAGGGCATCTCGTCGTCCTATTACGAGGCGGCTGAGATCGACGGCGCGAACGCCTTCCAGAAGTTCTGGAACATTACGCTGCCGTCGCTGCGTCCCACCACGCTGTTCGTGACCGTTATCACCATCATCAATTCGTTCCAGGTATTCGACCAGGTAATGGTCATGACCGGCGGCGGTCCCAACAGAAGCTCCTCGGTGCTGGTGCACTATATCTATCAGAATGGTTTCCAGTTTTATCGCATGGGTTATGCCAGCGCGCTGGGCTGGGCGCTGACGATTTTTGTTCTGATATTGACCCTGGTGCAGTTTCGTCTCAACAAGTCTCAAGGGGATTGATTGATGACCACGATAGATACACCGCCCCGCCGCCGCTACTCCAGTAAAAAACGCAGCCGGCGTATCGGTAACGCCGTATCGCTGGTGGTGCTCAGCATCGGCGCCGTCGTGATGCTGCTGCCGTTTGTCTGGATGATAGCCACATCGTTAAAACCGGCGGGCGAAGTGTTCCAGTATCCGCCGACCTTTTTCGGCAGCGCCGTCAACTGGAACAACTACCGGACGGTGCTGAGCGGTTCGCCGTTTCTCTCCCAGCTGTGGAACACCGTGTTCATCTCGGTGGTGACGCTGATTGGAACGCTGGTCACCAGCGCCATGGCGGGCTTTGCCTTCTCCTGGGTATTTCGTTTTCGCGGCAAGGACGCGCTGTTTGTGATCGTGCTGGTGTCCATCATGATCCCTTACCATGTGCTGCTGGTGCCTACCTTTGCCTTGTTGCGGACCATGGGCCTGCTGGATTCTCCCTGGGCGATCATTTTGTCCACCATGGTGTCGCCGTTCGGCATTTTCCTGATGCGGCAGTTCTACATCGGCATACCCAAAGAACTTGCCGAAGCCGCTACCCTGGACGGCTGCTCGCCCTGGGGTATCTTCTGGAAGATCTTCCTGCCGCTTTCCAAGCCGTCGCTGACTACGCTTGCCATCTTTACCTTTGTCGGCACCTGGAATGATTTTCTGCGCCCGCTGATTTTCCTCAGCAGCAATGAAAACCAGACGCTGACGCTTGGGATTTATACCGCGCAGGGCCTGTTCGCCACCAACTGGCCCGTGTTGATGGCCACGGTGGGTCTAAGCCTGCTGCCGGTGGTCATCATGTTCCTTTGCCTTCAGGATCTGTTTGTCAAGGGCGTTGCCCTGACCGGCCTGAAATAACGTCCGGAGAATACCTGTGTCTGAAGATCTGCAAAAGCTTGTCGATACCGCCGAGGCATCCATCCGCGCCGCGGCCGTGGTTGCCGAACAGGATGCCAGCCGCCCGCTCTATCACTTCAGGGCGCCTTCGCAGTGGATGGACGATCCGAATGGGATCATATTCCATGACGGCATGTACCACATGATGTACAGCCTGAATCCGCACAGCGCCGAGCACCGCGCCGGCATGGTCTACAAGACGGCGGTGCGGGTATGGGATGTCAACAGCGAAGACTGGACCGGCGGCATTACCGTTTGGGGGCACGCGCGCAGTAAAGACCTGGTGCATTGGGAACATCTGCCCATCGCGGTCTACCCCTCCATCGACAAAGGCGAACATTTCGTCTGGTTCGGCTGCACGGTAATCAATGACGAAGGCGTGCCGATGGCGGTCTATACCGCCATCGGTCCCGACATGCGTCCGGAAGACACCGCCGAGCAATGGGCCGCCCTCGGCAGCCCGGACCTGATGACCTGGCGGCCGCTGCCGTCCAATCCGCTGTTGACCGGCGCGGTGCACGGCGATCGGGTGATTGGCGAGTGGCGCGATCCCTTCCTGTTCAAGGACGCCGGCCGAACCTTTATGGTGCTTGGCGGGCGTTGCGACGGTAAACCCGTAGTGGCGCTGTATGAAGCCACCAACCCCGGCTTCACCGCCTGGACCTATCGCGGCATTATCTTCACCCATCCCCGCGGCGGCGTGCCAAGCGCCGAATGTCCTAACCTGTTCAAGCTCGGCAACAAATGGGTACTGCTGGTATCCCCTCATGCCGAGGTGGAATATTACGTCGGCGAACTGGATCCGGACCGTTGCACCTTCACCATAGAGAATTCCGGGATTGTTGATTACAGCCGCAATTTCTACGCCACCAACGTGCTGTTTGACGATCGGGGACGCGCCCTGGCCTGGGGAGCGCTGGTGGGTTTCAAAGAGACAAAGGGCTGGAACTGCTGTGTATCGCTGCCCCGTGAATTCTCCCTGAGCGCCGACGGCAAGCTGCTTCAAAGTCCGGCCGCGGAACTGCGGGCGCTGCGTGGCCCCCGCCTTGATATCCATCATTCCACGGCCAAGGGCCTCGTTGTCATCGGCCGCTTGGCGCAGGGCCAGTGCCTTGAATTCGAGGCTGAATTTGACCATACGGCAACGGCGTCCTTCGGGCTGAGCATTATCCACCAGGACGGCAGGCTGGACATTGAACTCTCACCAGACTCGTTTCGGCTGGGCGGCTTCACCGCTCCGCTGGCGCGCCGGGAAAAAAAGACGAAGCTGCAGTTATTCATCGATCGCACCGTGCTGGAAATCTTTATCGACAACGCCGCCTGTGCGGCGCGGGTCATTCCCCTGGTGAGGGGCGCGGTAGAGATAGGCCTCTACAGCAACGGGGGCGAGGCGGCGTCCGCACATGGCAGCGTCTGGCAGTTGCAGGCAGAGGATCTTTTCACCCGTTTCCAAGGGTGAGCGGGTTGATGCCGGTCCGGTGCCGAACCGGACGGCAAATCGGAGCAAAAAGAGGCCGGTATGGCAAATGTATCTATCAGGAATGTACGCAAGGCATACGGGAACGTTGAGATCATTCCACAGCTGTCGGTTGATATCGAGGATGGGGAATTCGTGGTTCTGGTAGGGCCGTCCGGCTGTGGTAAATCCACGCTGCTGCGCATGATAGCCGGCCTGGAAGATATCACCGCCGGCGAAATCGCCATTGACGGCGACGTCATTAATGACGCGCCGGCGAAAGAACGCGATATCGCCATGGTATTCCAGAACTATGCGCTTTATCCCCATATGACGGTGGCCGAAAACATGAGTTTCGCCCTGAAGCTGATGAAGCGGCCCAAGGCGGAAATAACCGAGCGTGTCGGCCGTGCCGCGGACATCCTGGGATTGACACAACTGCTGGCGCGTTATCCCCGCGAGCTGTCCGGCGGCCAGCGCCAGCGGGTCGCCATGGGGCGCGCCATCGTGCGGGATCCGAAAGTGTTTCTCTTCGACGAGCCGCTGTCCAACCTCGATGCGAAACTGCGCGTGCAGATGCGAACGGAGATCCGGGCGCTGCACCAGCGATTAAGGACCACCACGGTTTACGTTACCCACGACCAGATCGAAGCGATGACCATGGCGGACAAAATCGTGGTGATGAACATGGGCAATATCGAGCAGGTGGGATCGCCCCTCGCGCTTTACGACCGGCCGGATAATCTGTTTGTCGCGGGATTTATCGGTTCTCCCGCCATGAACCTGTTTGAGGGGAACGTCTGTGGCGACGCAGCCTGCGTGCGCACCGAACAGGGTCTGGAACTGCCCATCCCGGATAACCTTCGCGTCGCCGCGGGGCAGTTGGTGGTTTATGGCGTCAGGCCCGAACATTTTGCGATAGCCGAACGGGGCGGATTCATCTGCCATGTTGAGGTTATCGAACCCACAGGCTCCGAAACCCTGGTGACGCTGAGATCGGGGGAGAGCCAGATCGTTGCCACCTTCCGCGAGCGGCTGAATCTGGATCCCGGCGCCGCCGTCCGGCTGCTGCCCAACGTGGATGCGGTCCATCTGTTTGATGCCGCCAGCGGTCGGCGCATCGAAACCACCGCCGCCGGCAAAGCCGGGTACACCCTTTGAGAGCGACCTTGCCACAGACAGCGTCCTACGCCTACGGTGAACCTATATGAGTGACAATTATCTTATCGGACTCGACTACGGGTCTGAATCGGCGCGCGGAGTGCTGATCGACACCGTCAGCGGGCGCCAGATCGCCAGCCACACCCATGCCTACCGCCACGGCATCATGACCCGGCAATTGGACGGCGGCACCCTGCTGCCCCACGGCTGGGCGCTGCAAAATGCGGCGGATTATCTGGAAGCGGCCGAGATTATCCTGGGGAAACTGGGGCGCGGTCGCCGGGTTGCGTCAATCGGCGTGGGATTCACCGCCAGTTCGCCGCTGCCGGCGACCAGGACGGGCATTGCCCTTTCCCGACTTCAGCCCGATAACCCCCATGCCTATGTAAAACTCTGGAAACACGGGGCGGCGCAGCAATACGCCGACGCGATTAATGCGCGCGGCGGGGCCTTTCTGGCGCATTTTGGCGGCCGGCTTTCCGGGGAGTGGCTGCTGGCAAAGGCGGTCCAGATAGCCACAGAATCCCCCGCTACGTGGAAGGCGACCGATAAGTTTATCGAATCCGGCGACTGGCTGGTCTGGCAACTCACCGGCAACGAGGTAAGAAGCCTTGGTTTCGCGGCATATAAAGCTCAGTACCTCGACGGTGAAGGGTATCCCGAGGGGATCCTGCCCGATCTCGGCTCCCGGCTAACGGCCCCGAAGCGTATCGGCTCGCCCGCGGGTAGCCTGACCGAGGCCTGGCGCAAGAAAACCGGCATAGAGGGTAATGCCGTGGTGGCCGTGGCCGTTATCGATTCTCACGTCGTCCTGCCCGCTATCGGGGCGGTGAAGACCGGAAGCCTGGTGGGGGCGCTGGGCACCTCGGCGGCCTATCTGTTGCTGAGCGAGCAGTATCAGCCGCTGCCGGAGGGCATCGAGGGAGTGGCCAGGGATGGATCGATTCGTGATTTATGGTGCTACGAGGCGGGTCAGGCCAGCTTCGGCGACACGCTGAGCTGGTTTGTTAAACAGTTTCCCCGCGCGGACACGCCCAGTGAAAGTTTTCGGCTTTATAACCACGAGGCGGCATCCTATTATCCGGATAAAAACCCACTGGTGGCGCTGGACTGGTGGAACGGCAATCGTGTTCCGCTGGCGGACTCCCGTCTTAGCGGCATGCTGGTGGGCATCGGCATGGACACGACGGCAACAGCTATCTATCGCACCCTCATGGAATCCCTCTGCTTTGGCGCGCGGTCAATCGTCGAATTGTTTGAAGCGGGAAAAATCGAAATCGACAGAGTGTTGATGACCAGCGGGCTGGCGCAGAACAATCCCCTGCTGGTGCAGATCATGGCGGACGTCATGGACCGGCCCATCGACGTGCCGGCGCTGGACAATCCAACGGCGGTAGGCGCGGCCATTCACGGCGCGGTCGCCGGCGGGGTGGTGGCCGACTATCACGAAGGCGCCGCTCGCTTCGGTGCCCGCGGCTACCGACAGTACAAGCCCGATAAGACCCAGGCGGCGGCCTATGCGCCGCTTTACCGGATTTACCGGAATATGGCCGCTTCCACCGACGTCCGCCGGGCTATGCACAGCTTGCGTTCCGCTGATGTTTAGCTTGATAGCAACGCGCGCGCGTTCGCCCCTGATGTTGTTTAGCAGCGTGCGCGCCGGGTGGATTGGCTGGGATAACAAAAGGTTAGATTATAGCTAATTTCACATAAAAGACGGAAAATACTGAAATGGCAATATTCACTACTTCATCTTAACCTAACTGAAATATGACAAAGATGATTTTGAAAATCATATAAATCCGACCCCCAGATAAGTCCAGCATCTTCTCCTATGTAAAACGCCGCCCCGTCGCCGCCCGCCCAACGCCTTTAATTCGCAGGCTAAGTATGTCAACCTTCGAAAGCAAACGATCCCAACCCATTGATGGGAATGGTTATTTTCCCATCTCTCTAACGTTATCGAATATAAGGAAAAGTAATGAAACGGTTAGTGATTGGTACTTTTACGTTATTATTTTTAATGACTGCCGCAAACGCTGCTGAAACCACAGCCACAGCGCCGGTAAGCGGCGGAACAACGACCGGCGCGGCGGGCGGTTCCGCCGCCGGGGTCTCCGGCGCGGCAATGTCGGTAGGCACCGCCACGGTAATCGGCGTCGGCGCCGTTGCCGCTGTCGCCGGGGCTGTCGCCATAGCATCCAATACCGGTGATGATTCCCATGGCGGGAGTTCATCCTCATCGCCATCAACCACCACCTCAACGGCTCAATAAGCGGTTTCACCGAGCCGGCGGCACCAGAGTTTCATCAGCAATTCCCACCGGTCATCTTATGTATGACCGGCTTTTTTCAGGATCCATGACACCGAAACCTGCCCATTGGCCGCGATGGCCATCGCGGTTCCCATAATCAGCTACGATCATATTATCTCAGGCAAAAAACGGACTATTAAAACCATATACTAGTATGGTACTATGGCAAAAGATCATTACCCGTTTAGCGATAAAAGGTGGACGTAAACATGCAAATGACAATGCGCTGGTTTGGGCCGGATGAAGATAAAGTCACCCTGGATTATATACGCCAGGTGCCCGGAGTGGAAGGCGTGGTAGGTGCGTTGTACGACGTGCCGGTAGGCGAGGTCTGGCCAAAGGATAAGATTGAAAAATTGGTTTCACTGGCGCATCAGGCCAATCTGACGATGGAAGTCATCGAAAGCGTCAACATCCATGATGATATCAAAATCGGATTACCGAGCCGTGACGGATATATTGCAAATTATAAACAAACCATCCGTCATTTGGCCGAGTACGGCGTCAAGGTTATCTGCTATAACTTCATGCCGGTCTTTGACTGGATGAAGACCGATATGAACTATGTGCTGCCCGATGGTTCCCTAACCATGGCCTTTGAGAAAAAGGGCATCGACAAGTCGCTGGAAGAAGTGGTTAAAGAGGTTCTGGACAACTCAAACGGCTTTGCCCTGCCGGGCTGGGAACCGGAACGTCTGGCCCAGGTGCAAACGCTGTTTGTCAAATATAAAGATGTGGATGATAGCAAGCTGCGTGAAAACCTGGCCTATTTCTTAAAAGAAATCATCCCCGTCTGTGAAGAAGTCGGCGTGAAGATGGCCATTCATCCCGACGATCCGCCCTATTCCATTTTCGGGCTGCCCCGCGTGGTCAAAAACCGCGACGACCTGGACTGGATTTGCAACGCCGTCGATTCAGAAGCCAACGGTATTACGCTCTGTACCGGCTCCATTGCCGAAGACCCGACCAATGACGTCTACCAGATTCTGGAAGAATTCACGCGCCGCAAACGTATTCATTTCGCCCATGTCCGCAATATCAAGCGAATCAAGGATAAAGACTTCTATGAGTCGGCCCATTTATCCCGCTATGGTTCGCTTGATATGTTCAAAATCATGAAAGTCCTGCATGACAACGGGTTTGATGGTTATATCCGTCCCGATCACGGGCGCTTTATCTGGGGTGAAACCGGCCGTCCCGGTTACGGTTTATATGACCGCGCCATAGGCCTGAGCTATTTGCTCGGCATGTGGGAAGCCCTTGAGAACAATGCCTGATTGGCGGTAAACATCCTGCGGGGGGTTTCACCGGTTTGCCGGAAATAATCCCCCGGTATGGGGGCTGTTGATATTAATCGCCATGTCATGCCCTTGCGGGGCGCTCCGTGGCGAGGCAGCGGATAAAATCAGCCGCCGCTCCCGGTATGCAGCGCATTCACCGCCGGAGCGGCCTGCTCCGCCTGGTACTGTTTCAGCAGGCGGGGAATCATCAGCGCGCCGGCCAATCCGCACAAGGCCGAGAGGGTTAGCCATACCCCCGGCATGGATTTATCCCCGGTGACGTGAATGAGATAGCTGCAAACCGCCGGTGTAAATCCGCCGAACAGGGCCGTCGCCAGGCTGTAAGCCATGGAAAATCCACTGGCGCGCAGCTGTACCGGCATCACCTCGGTCAGATAAACCACCATGGCGCCGTTATAGCCGGCATACAGAAACGACAGCCACAGCTCCACTTCCAGCAGATGATCAAACGAGGCATCCTTTACCAGCCAACGCAGCGACGGCCAGGCGGTAAACACCATCAGCAGGGTAAAGAAAAGCAGCAATGGCCGCCGGCCGACCCGATCGGAGAAAGCGCCCATCA
The DNA here is from genome assembly GCF_047324255.1 of Sodalis sp. RH15. Lineage (NCBI taxonomy): Bacteria > Pseudomonadati > Pseudomonadota > Gammaproteobacteria > Enterobacterales > Bruguierivoracaceae > Sodalis > Sodalis sp. RH15. The sequence goes on along the minus strand of NZ_CP178738.1, from coordinate 2,590,607 downwards.
CCGGCAGCCAGAAAAGATTGGAAATGCCCACCGCCATTGTGACCAGAAAGCTCTGCCGGTCGCTCATCATGAGCACGGTCTTGCCGAAGGTGGGGGTAAAAGCGGTAATCATATAAAACATTACCGTGGTGGTGACCACAATCAGCATGCCCGCCAGCACCAGCGCCCAGTGACCCGCCACCGAACGCATAATCTCTTTCATGGAGGGGTGATGGGTGCGTTTGCTGAACGCCTCCGTTTCCTCCAGCATGCGCCGGATCCAGAACAGAAACGGCACGATAAGGCAGCCCACCACGAAGGGAATGCGCCAGCCCCATTCCGTTACCTGATCCCTGCTTAGCAGGTGATTAAGCATCAACCCCAGCAGGGCGGCGAAAATCACCGCTACCTGCTGGCTGCCGGACTGCCAGCTGACATAAAATCCCTTGCGGTTTTTTGGCGCGACCTCGGCCAGATAAACCGACACGCCCCCCAGTTCCACCCCCGCTGAAAAGCCCTGCAGCAAACGGCCGAGCAGAATCAGAATCGGCGCGGCGATGCCCAGGGTGGCGTAACCGGGAATGCAGGCGATGGTCAGGGTGCCCAGGGCCATCAGTCCCAGCGTCAGGAGCAGGCCCTTGCGACGCCCGTGATGGTCAATATAGGCTCCCAGCACGATAGCCCCCAGTGGCCGCATCAGAAAGCCGGCGCCAAAGGTCATCAAGGTGAGCATCAGGGAGGCGAAGGGATTTGTCCCGGGGAAAAAAGTCTTGGCGATGGCGGTGGCGTAATAGCCAAACACCATAAAGTCATACATTTCTAGAAAATTGCCGCTGGTGACGCTGAAAATCGTTTTGGCCCCGCGTTGAGGCAACTTGGCCGATGCAGACATTGAATTCATGGTGGTTTCCTTGGAAGGCGCGACCTCGTAGACCGAATCATCAGATAAAATGTGGCACGTTTTTCAGTGTAGTTTACAAATCCCTGACAAAGGCAACCGCATATTGCCTTTGTTGTTACGGGCTGAGAGCTGGCGCACATTTTTATGTCGACGCGCCGATGGAGCGCTATGCCTGATGTCTGGCTGCAATACTGAAATAAAAAAACATTGCACCACATGCCTAATCCATTACCGCTTATAATCAATTAACATCCTAAGATTTATTGATAAAAGGTTTAAAATGAAAAAAGTCATACTGTGTCTGGCTATCATGTTGGCTACGCTGCCGGTCGCCACGGCGAGCTTCGCCCAAAACATACATAATGAACGGGTAGTGGTTGCCCATCGGCATCACCATTACGTCAAAAAGCACGTCATAAGAAGGCATCATCCGATTCACCATCGGGTTGCTATCCGCGAAGCCGGGCGCAACCACTAACAGAACGTCCATCGCGGGCAAAAACAACTGTTCGCTAACGAATATCGCGATATTCCGATGTGGCGGGTTTATTGCGGATTGCCTCGGACATAAAGTTGATGACATAACGAATGGCGGTAGTGACGAAGCCTTCTTCTTTCAAGCGGCGCGCCGAGGTTTCCATGACCATTTCCAGATCGAATTGCACCCTGCCCTCGACGGACAGCCGCCGGGCGATATTGGTATCTTCCCCGTAAAAGGGAATGGACGTATCGAATCCGCCGATACGCAGCAGGGCCTGTTTACTGGCGGCGAAATTGCCGCCCACCGCCATATAGCCGGTGAACCAGTAGGTAGGTTTGGCCAGCAGCAGCCAGTAGAGCTTCACCAATAAGCCTTTCACGCCCGGCAGATCGAAATAGCGATACGGGCCGCTGATACACACCAGATCGCTCCTTTTCTCATAGGCATCCAGCACTTTACCCAGCCAGCCGGACGGCATACGCGTATCGGCGTCGATAAAGGCCAGGATATCCCCCGAGGCCGACTCCAGCCCCTTCTGCCGGGCGCGGGTCAGTCCTTTAATGGGCTCGTATACCACGCGTACATTGTCAAATCCGGCCGCAACGGCCGAAGTCCGGTCAGTGCTGGCATTATTGACGACGATAATTTCAAACTCACCGGGTGTTGCGTGCGCCGTCAGCTCCTTCATCGCGCATTGCAGGCAGGTCGCAAGATACAGCTCTTCGTTATAAGCAGGTATTATCAGACTGAGTTTCACGATTACGCTCCTGAGATACGCGACATTTCCTCGGGTACTGCCAGACTGATCCGGGCATAAATCTCTTCCCAGCGGCTTGTCACGGTAGTGATGGAAAATGGTTTAGTCTTTTGGGCGGCATGCTCGCCCATTTGTTTGCGCAACGACGGCGAACGCAGCAGGTGGGTCAGCCTGCGGGCAAAATCTTCACTGTCTCCCGGCTGCGCCAGAAAACCCGACTGCGCGTCAATGTATTCCGGCAAAGCACGCCAGCGCGCCCCCACCACAGGCAAACCGGCGCTCATTGCCTGAATCAATACCATACTTTGTGTTTCAGACGTGCTGGCGATGGCGAAGATATCCGCCGCATGAAAAACGTCGGCCAAGGTCGCTTTATCCAGGGTGCCCGGAAATCTGATCCGTTCCCGCACCCCCAAATCCCGCGCCAGCTGTTCAAGGTGATGGCGCGCGGAACCGTGCCCCGCCAGCACCAGCATCACATCGGGCATCTCTATTGCGATAAGGGGCAGAGCGCGAATCAGCACATCGATTTTTTTTTCGTCCGCCAGGCGGCCGGCATAGACGATGGTTGAATGACTGAAACCGTATGAACGCTTGAGGGCCTCGCGCTGGGCATCCGGCATCGGGCAAAACCGAGCCGTATCCACCGGGTTGGATATGACACAGTGCGGACGGCGCAGCCCGAACGCGCACATTTCGTCGATAACGGAATGTGAAGGGCCTGTCACCATATCGCAGCGGTTGTAATACCGGGTGACCCCCCGGACGCTGATTTCGCGGAAAAAATTGGCTGAAAAAGGAGTGTATCCGCTGAATTCGCCGATAGCCCAGTGATTGGTCCCTACCACCGGGACATCAAGGCGGCGAGCGGCGCTGAGCGCCTCAAGGCCGGCCCCCAGAAAGGTATGGGTGTGGATGATATCCGGCGAGAAAGACAATAGCTGGCGCCAGCGCCGCCCGGTAGGCACCAGCAGACGGGACTGCCCGGTGGAGCTGGGCACCGGCAGCGAAAACAGCCGCCGGATCTCGACATTGCCCCCGGCGTCCACTTCCCGCTCGGGGACGCCTGCTACGCTAAAATCATGGCGGGTGGCGCGGGGAGCGAAAATAACCACCTGATGGCCGCGTTTGCCGAGCTCCCGGCATCCGGACAACACCGAGTCCTGGATCCCTCCCAGCTCAGGATAAAAACTGTCTGTAAATACAGCGATACGCATGCAATTACCCTCCTGGCAGCACCGAACCGGTGATCCTACGCAGATAAACGACAAGAGTGATGCAGAACACAGCCAGGAACGAACAGGAAAAGATCCACAGCCATAAATCGATACGCTGCCAAGCGGCGCCGGCAAAGAACCCCAGCAATACAAATAAACCGCTTTTGGGTAAGGTCGCCAGCAGGTTAAACCCCAGGAAACGCCAGAGCGGAATTCTCGCCGCGCCCGCGCTCACCAGCACGACAAATCCCGCCGCGTGGGTCAGCTTTGCCGTGACCAGGATACGTCCGGGGTGGGCGCGAAACCGCTCCAGAAGCGGCGCCGGCTGCCAGCGGCCAAAGTCGATACGGCGGCGCCACGGCAAAATCGCGATGCGGCCGCTCATGCCAAGCCCATAAAGAATCAGATCCCCGGCCAGATCCCCCGCCACGGCGATAGCGTAGACGCCGCCGAGATGCAGCAGCCCTTGGGACGCCAGAATCGCGCCAAAGAGCGTCGCCATCGGGCCTTCAATCAGAGCGGCCACGAACAGTGCTGCGTATCCATAGTTGGAAATGGCGGACAACATCCATTCCGGCATAATCCCTCCAATATCCTTGTTATCCGCAGGTTGCGAAAGATGCGTTCAAGGCTGGGGTTATTCGCTCAGGCGGCCGACATTCCCCGGATCCAACCTTTTACTGGCATCCTCAAACTCCCAGGTCACGGAACCTGCTCCGCGTTATAGATGCTGAAATCATACGTTCGGGATGTGACTAGAATCTTACTGAAAATCTGAATTTGAATATTTGGTATATACGACTTGTGTCTAAAATCAAAAGGAAATATGTGTAACATTATGATAAATAATTTGTTTAAAGATATTGATTTAATCAATGCCCGCTCGCCTTCGGTTGCCTTCAGTATAGGCGCCAGAAACATTCCTGCCCATACTATTGCCGGCGGCTAAGAAGGCACACATATCCGGCAAAAAAGGACATTGCCTGATAATAATCATATATTTTAAAATTTGTTTAATGGATGAGCCGCGCAAGGGCCCTCTCACGTTAGCCGCCGGGCAAGTTAATAATCTGCGGGCCAAGCTCATCAAGGGCGGACTCGAAAAAACACGCAAATATGAATCGTCAATCTTCGTACCTGTTTACTATAAACTTCACCATGTAATAGGTGTTGATAATAACTCCATTGTTAAATGCGTCGGCGTGGTATTTTAACCGTCCATAGGCTATTTTTAGCAAAGACTGCCTATTCCATAACCGAGTCTGATTACGTCGTTGGCAGCCTGTCTGGCATGGTCTGTACGGCAATGCCCTTCCTGTGCCTATCCAGAGAGCTCTCATCATGACAACGAAAAAAATTTTAATGCTGATCGGCGATTACGTCGAAGATTATGAAACCATGGTGCCTTTCCAGGCGCTGCAGATGGTCGGCCATCGCGTGGATGCCGTCTGTCCCGATAAACGTAAAGGCGATTATGTTTTAACGGCCATTCATGATTTTGACGGCGCGCAGACCTATAGCGAAAAGCCCGGCCATCGTTTTGTGCTTAACGCTGATTTTGCCCAAGCGCGGGCGCAGGACTATGACGCCCTGGTTATCCCCGGCGGACGCGCGCCGGAATATTTGCGTTTGAATCCGGATGTGATAAAGCTGGTGCAGGATTTTGATGCCGCCGGTAAACCCATCGCCGCCGTATGCCATGGACCGCAAATACTGGCGGCGGCCGGTGTATTAAAAGGACGAACCTGCAGCGCCTATCCCGCCTGCGCGCCCGAAGTTCGCTTGAGCGGCGGCCAGTTTGCCGATATCGGCATCGACCAGGCCTATGTGGACGATAATCTGGTCACGGCGCCGGCCTGGCCGGCCCATCCGCAGTGGCTGGCAAAGTTCAATGAACTCCTGTAGGCCGATACGCTAAGCCGCACTGTTATCCGGCCTGCCGCACGGCGCCGATAATCCCGCTCAACAGCTGAGTGAGGCTGTCCCGATGCCCGGTACGGGCGGCGGGGGCGGTGTCGTCAGAGGTCATCACCACGGTCAGAGCCAGGCGCGGCACGATATACAGCATCTGGCCGCCATACCCCCAGGCGTAATGCACCTCCTCGCCGCCAATCTGTGTCTGGAACCAGCCGTAACCGTAGCCATCGCCGGTATGGGGCGATTGGGTGCGGGAGTGCCAAGACGCGTCAATCCATGCCTGTGATATCAGCCGCTTGCCTGAAGCCGCTACTCCGCCGTTACGGTAAAGTTCGCCAAAAGCCAGCAGCGAACGCGGGCTCATCGCCATTTCGTTGCCCCCCAGATATATTCCCTGCGGATCGCGTTTCCAGCCGGCAATGGCGAAACCGTCCTGCGGCCCGAGCCACTCGCGCGCCAATTGCAGCGTAGGGCGCCCGGTTCGACGGGTAAGGATAGCCGACAGCAAATGGGTGGAACCGGTGGAATAGATCATGCCTGCGCCGGGGGAGTCTGCGAAAGGCCGGGCCAGCGCCGCCCGGACCCAGTTCCGGCTGTGGGCCCAGGCTCCGTAGCCGGGACCGGAGGTTGAGGCCAGCCCGGCCTGCATGGACAGCAGATTGCCGATGGTTATCCGGCGCAGGCGGGGGTCGGGTCTGGCGGGAAGCTGGTCCGCCAGAAGCGGCGCCGCCGCCTGATTGGGGCCGGTGAGAAAACCTTTATCGATGGCAATGCCCACCAGGGCCGATATCACCGATTTCGATGCTGATTTGATATCGGTGGGCGCGGTGGTTGAATGGCCGCGATAGCCGCGCTCGGCAACAACATCACCTTGCCAGGCGACAAGCACGGTCTCAAGGGGCCGGAGGCCTTGCGCCTCATCGAGCAGCGGCGCTAACGCCGGCACCGGCTTTGCGACGCAAACCGGCGTTGGCAAAAAAAGCAGCATGATGCATAAAACCAGCCCCCGCCTGATGCCTAACCGCCCGCTGGCGGCGGCAATATTGCCGCGGGCTTGCCTATGTCCGGCGTTTATATCGTCCGCTATCCGTTCATTCATACAATTTTTTTACTGTCCGCGTCGGTACGATTTGTATGAATTGTATCCTTTGCCGGCGCTGTTTCAATGGCTCCATAGTCTGCTTTAGTAAAAACGGCAGCACATGCGCCGACGTTTTCCTATAGTGGTAAGAGATGCCTGCCGGGGATAATATCCCTCTTATTAAGGCGAATCCCGGTTAACGTTTAACGCAGGGGGTGATGGGATGGCAAGTCTCACAAGACGGCAATTCTGCCTGGCGGGCGCGGCCATAAGCCTGCTGGGCGGGCGGGCGATGGCGCAGCCGGAGAGGTCCGGCGTGCCGCTGCCGGACGGTAGTAAAGCGCCGGCCCTGGGCCAGGGCTCCTGGCATCTGGCCCAGGGCCGCCACCCGGCCGAAGAGGAGGAGAATGCCCTGCGAACCGGCATCGCACTGGGTATGACGCTCCTTGATACCGCCGAGATGTATGGTAACGGCAGCGCCGAGCGGCTGATCGGACGCGTCATCGCCGGGCAGCGCGACAAGGTGTTTCTGGTATCCAAAGTCCTGCCCTACCACGCCACGACCGCCGACGGGATCCGACAGGCTTGCCAGGCCAGTCTCGCCCGGCTGGGCACGCATTATCTGGACCTTTACCTGCTCCATTGGCGCGGCGGCGTGTCGGATCTCGGCGTGGTGGTCAATACCTTCGAAAGCCTGCGCTCGGAGGGACGCATCCGGCACTGGGGGGTGTCGAACTTTGACGTTGGGGATATGGAAGACCTGTTTCGCGTTCCCGACGGCAATGCCTGCGCCACCAACCAGGTGCTTTATAACCTTACGCAAAAAGGCATCGAAGGGGATCTGCTTCCCTGGTGCGTACAGCACAAAATGCCGATTATGGCCTATTCGCCCCTCGGCATGACCGGCGGACTCCTGGGCAATACCACCCTCAGGCAGGTCGCCGCCAGGCACCAGGTCGGCCCGGCCGCGGTGGCCCTCGCCTGGACGATGCGCAGCGGGCATGTCATTCCCATTCCTGAATCCGGTTCGCCGGATCATGTGAAAGAAAATGCCTTGGCGCTGTCGCTGCGGCTGACGGAACAGGATGTCAACGAACTGGCACAGGCTTTTTGACCAAAGGCTAAACAGAGGGTAAATAGCATAATGCCTTTTAAAACCAGGGTATCCGGCCTGTTGAATCGGCTCGTTTCGCAACCACGGCGCTTCATCAACGTCCGCCCGGCGGAGATGCGCATGCTGGCCTGGTCCTGGCTCTATATTTTCGCCCTGTTCCTGGCCTACTATGTGCTGCGTCCAATCCGGGATGAACTCGGCGTTGCCGGCGGCGTGCGGAATCTGCCCTGGCTTTTCACCGGCACGCTGCTGGCCATGCTGGTGACGAACCCCGCCTTCGCCTTCGCGGTCCGGCGCTGGCCGCGCGAGAAATTCATCGCCATGACCTACCGCTTCTTTATGCTGAATCTCGTGGTTTTCATGCTTCTGCTGGCCCTGGCCACGCCGGCGCAACATGTCTGGATCGGACGGATATTCTTCATCTGGGTATCCGTATTCAACCTGTTTGTGGTGTCGGTGTTTTGGTCCTTCATCGTGGATGTGTTTGACGCGGAGCAAGGCAAGCGGCTGTTCGGTTTCCTGGCCGGGGGGGCCACGCTCGGGGGCATCGCGGGCTCGGCCCTGACGTCCGGCTTTGTGGAGAAGCTGGGACAAAGCGCCCTGCTGTTCGCTTCGCTGGCGCTTCTCGAGGTGGCGGTATTCGCCTCAAGGCGTTTGTCGCGGCTAAACGATGCCTTCAGACGGCCGCTGCCCGGCGACAATCCCGGCAAACCCGTGGGCGGCGGCATCTTCACGGGAATGACGCACACTTTTCGTTCGCCCTATTTACTGGGTATCGCTTTTTTCATTCTTTTTTACTCCACCACCTCTACCATCCTGTATTTTCAGCAGGCGGCCATCGCCGCAGCGCATTTTGCCGATCGCGGGGCGCGTACGGCCTTCTTTGCCGATATCGATTTCTGGGTGAACGTGGTCACGCTGGTATTTCAGCTTTTTATTACCGGACGATTGATGAAATGGGCCGGGGTTGCGGTGACATTGTGCGCGCTGCCGCTTTTCAGCGTGGCGGGATTTACCGTGCTATCGGCCTCCCCCGCCGTCGGCGTATTCGTGGCGGTACAGGTGGCGCGGCGGGTGAGCAACTTTGCCCTGGCCCGCCCGGCCAGGGAAGTTCTGTTCACTTCCGTGCCCAAGGAAGATCGCTACAAGACAAAAAACTTTATCGATACCGTAGTCTATCGCAGCGGCGATCAGCTGGCCGGCTGGTCCTATGCCGGGCTGCTTGCCCTGGGACTCAGCATCACCGGTATTGCCATCCTGGCCATACCCCTTTCCGCCCTGTGGCTGGCGTTGAGTTTCTGGCTGGGCCGCAGGCAGGAAGATTTGGAGCGCATACGACGAGAGGAAATCGCCTTGCTATCTCCGGGCAAAGAATAGAATCCGCCTTTCGCACCAGCGGATAACGGCCAAAGGGATCATAGGCCCCATGCACCGGATTGTTGCGTTGCTTGGAGCTGCCCCGAAGGGGCGATGCTTACGGATGAGCCGAGTATTGCCGACACATGCGCAACTTGAAGAATGGCGGGTATATCGTTAATAGGCTAACGGCATTACAATAAGGCTTCCTGTCATCGGAGCCTTTATTTTTATTATGACCGAGCCTTTGAAAACCCTGCCTGTTGATGTGATATCCATCCAGTCGCAGGTCGTCTACGGATGCGTGGGCAACAGCGTTGCCGTCCCGACGCTGCAGAAAATGGGGTTGAACGTTGTCCCCGTTCCCACGGTTATGTTCAGCAATACTCCGCATTATCCCACCCTCTACGGCGGCGCGCTGTCGGATGACTGGTTCAGCGGCTATTTGCAGGGACTGCACGACCGCGGCGTCACCGAGCAGGCCAAAGCCATCCTGGTGGGATACATGGGCGGCCCCTCCCAGGCCGGGATTCTGGCCGAATGGTTAACCCGCCTTATCGCCGTCCGTCCCGATATACAGGTCATCATTGATCCGGTTATCGGCGATTACGATACCGGCATCTACGTCAATCCTCTGATGACGGCGGCCTACCTTGACCGTCTGCTGCCCCTGGCCCGGGGTATGACGCCCAATTGTTTTGAGCTTGAGTTGTTAACCGGACGGCAAATCACCGATATAAACAGCGTGATTGCCGCCGCCCGGACGCTGCTTACCGGCAGGACGCAGTGGGTCGTGGTCACCAGCGCCGCGCCGGGGAGCAGCGGCGGCAGTGAAAATGAACTGCGCGTCATTATGGTGACCCGGCAAACGGAGCAGGTCTTTTCGCACCCGCGCATCGCCATTTACCCGAAAGGGACCGGAGATTTGTTCAGCGCGGCGCTGACGGGCTATCTGCTGAGAAATCAAACCCTGCCGGCGGCAATCGAAGGCTCATATGGTGACGTCATGGCCACCCTTGAGCGCACCCGCAGGTATGGCTACGGCGAGCTGTTGCTGCACGATCGCTGATATTTACCGGCCGGCATGCCGGTCAAATACATTCATGCGTCCAGATAAGACAACCCGGCGGCCACGTTGCGAGCGCAGTTCGTCCGCCGGAATGGCTTATACACATTTCTTTACACTTTACGATGTGTTTCATTACTCTTCACGTTATCTCTACTTCCTGATTTTGAATGTTAATGGTATTAATATTCATTCGTATTTTACCCCTAAAAATAATTGAAAGAGGTCCAAAACGTTAGCCACTCTCGTGATAGGCCTGCGTGAAGGCCTGGAAGCCGCGCTGATAGTCGGCATTATAGCGGCGTTTCTGCGCAAGAACGGGAAACGCCTGACGGCCATGTGGATTGGCGTTGTTTTAGCGGTGATACTTTCCATCATCGTCGGCGTCGCCCTGGACCTGGCCGAGCAGTCTTTGCCCCAGGCCCGCCAGGAAGGTATGGAGTCGGTTATCGGCGGCATCGCGGTCTTTTTCGTCACCGGCATGATAGCCTGGATGAATGCCCACGCGCACAACATGCGACAGCAGTTGGAGGCGGAAGCGGCGAACGCCTTAAGCCAGGCCAGTGCCTATGCCCTGGCCAGCATGGCGTTCCTGGCGGTGTTGAAAGAGGGTTTCGAAACCAGCGTATTCCTGCTGGCGACGTTCTCGGTGGCGCAATCGGCGCAAATGGCCGTCGTGGGCGCCGTGATCGGACTGCTGATGGCCGTTATTATCGGCTGGGGCATCTATATCGGCGGCGTGAAAATCAATCTTTCGCGCTTTTTCAGCCTTACCGGCGCCTTCCTGATTCTGGTGGCCGCCGGGCTGGTGATCTCTTCCCTGCGCACGGCCCATGAAGCCGGCTGGCTGAATGTCGGCCAGCAGACGGCGCTGAACCTGTCATGGCTCGTTGCCCCCGGCACCATACAGTCGGCGCTGATTACCGGCGTACTCGGTATACCGGCTGACCCCAGACAGATTGAGGTCGCGGGCTGGCTGATTTATCTCATCGCCGTCGCCCTGTTTGTCTATTGGCCGTTGTCCCTGCGTCCGGGGCCGCGTTTATCCGCCCGGCTCCGGATCACCGCCGCCGCCGCGCTCGCCGCCGTGGCGCTGGCTATGTTCCTGCTTTATCCGGAACCCCGTCCCGCTATAGCCGACCAGGCCACGATACTCGCCGTGGCGGACGCCGATCCCCAGCCCATCGGCACCCTTCGCCTGGACGCGGCATCCGCGGATTCACCGGCTACCCTCGAAATCTCTACCCGCGACGGGCAAAAGAAAACGCTGATCTTACGGTCAGACCAACGCAAGCAGGAGAACTATGAAGGCATCGAGGCCTCCGTATGGACCCTTAGCGACGCCAGCCGGATGCCGGATTCGCCCTCCTCGGTAAGTCTCGATGACGTCGTCGCCCTTAATGGCGGACGGATCCCCATCGGTCTCAATCCCCAGCAGCATCCGGGGCCTTACCGCGCGGATCTGTCGATGAACTGCTCCACGCGGGTCTGGATTGCCGATGGCGTGCTGCTGGACGCGAACACCAGCGCCAGTAACGTACTCACGCTGTCCGGCAGCGGTCTTCAGACGCCTCGTACGCTGATGATCAACGATACCGGCGCCCCCTCCTCCGCCTGTCACTGGCAGGTGGATGAGGCCTACCGGGACCAGGCCGTCGCCGCGCTGAATCTTCTTGCCTCCGCGCGGGATGAGCGGCAGTTCTGGGCGGTCGCCGTGCCGGTCGCGCTGGCTATCGCCGCGATCCTCCTTATTGTTTCCGCCGGCCGTATTCTAATCCGGCTGTGCCGCGTCGCCAAAGCCGACACCGCCGATTCAAAACCACCGTGCAGTCTTAATGCCGATAATCTCGATTAATAAAGGAGCAACACATGCCGCGTACCCACCTTCCGTCACGTCCGTTCATCGCCACTGCCGGTCTTACGACGCTTATCCTGTTTTCCAGCGGCATCTATTCCATTGATGCCTTAGCGGATACTTCCCCGGCGCCGGTAAAAAACGGCGTCTCCCAGGTGAAGATCACCATGACCGGGGACAATGACGGCACCTGTGTTCTCGACCATAGCGTCGCCAAGGCCGGTCCGGTGACCTTCTCGGTCACCAACAAGACCGCCACTTCCATCACCGAGGTTGAACTGCAAAGCAACAACCGCATACTGGGGGAGAAAGAGAATCTCGCCCCCGGGCTGCCCACCGTCAGCTTTACGCTCACCCTTGACGGCGGCGCTTATCAGATTTATTGCCCCGGCGCCAAACAGGAAATGGTGAACTTCAAAGTCACCGGCAAGAGCGCCGCGCGGCCCACCGGCAGCACGGCATCGATTCTCGCCGTCGGCACCAAAGGCTATGCAACCTACGTAAACGGCGTGGTGGATGATATGAAGACGGCGGTGGACCGGCTGAAAACCGACATTGACGCCGGCGACCTCGACAAGGCCAAAACGGATTATCCGCAGGCCCGTCCGTTCTATGAACGCGTTGAATCGGACGTGGACGGTTTCGTTCTGCCCGGCTTCAAAGCCACCGACAATGCGGGTAATCTCGATTACCTCATCGATATGCGCGCCTCCAACCTTGATCCCAAGGTAGGCTGGCACGGCTTCCACGCCATCGAACGTGACCTGTTCCAGAACGGTAAGATAACCGACGAGACCAAACAGCTGGCGGCCGAATTGCAAGCCAATGTCATCAAGCTCGACAATGTCGTGAAGTCCCTGAACTACAAGCCCGAAGATCTCGCCAACGGCGCCGCCGACCTGCTTGAAGAGGTACAATCCACCAAAATCAACGGCGAAGAGGAAGCCTTCAGCCATTACGACCTGGTGGACTTCGCCGGTAACGTCGAAGGGGCGCAGCAGGCCTTCGCTTTTCTGCAACCCGGTATGGAAAAAATTGACCCCGACCTGACCAAACAGGTCAACGCCCAGTTTGCCGCCGTGCATACTCTGCTGGAAACCTATCGCGACCCGAGCGTACCCGGCGGTTATAAACTCTATACCGACCAATTGAAAGCCTCCGATGCCACCAAACTCAGCAAGAGCATCCAGGCCCTGCAGGAACCCTTGTCCAAAATTTCCGAAAAAGTCGCCACCGCAGGCAAGGAGCATAAGCTATGAGTGAAAAAGACGCCCCGGCCGATAAGCCGGCCGGGGAGTTTTCACGCCGTGATGTGATCCGCGGCGCCGTCGTCGGCGCCCTGGGCATATCCAGCTACGCAGGCGCCGCGCAAGCGGTGCCGTCCTCTTCGGAGGACAGCGTGGACCTGTCCCGGTCCCACGCCTTTTACGGCAACGCCGAACAGGCGGGCATCCGTACGCCCCCCCAGCGCTACACCTTCTTTATGACATTTGATTTGACCACCACGCAGCGCACCGAGCTGCAGGTGCTGCTGGCGCGCTGGTCGGCGGCCATCGCCCAGTTGACGAAAGGACAAACCATCGGACAGGTGGAACCGGTGCGGGATTATGGCGTCGGTTTCGATACCGGCGAGGCCTTAGATCTCGGACCCGCCTCCCTGACGGTGACGGTGGGCCTCGGGCTCAAGGTCTTCACCGATACCTATGGTCTGGCGCAGCATAAACCCCCGCTCCTGCGCGAGCTCAAGCAATTGCCCAGCGATGCCATGAAGCCGGAACTCACCGGCGGCGACCTCTCATTGCAGGCCTGCGCCGACGACCCCCAGGTGGCTTATCATGCCATCCGCGATCTGGCCCGTATCGCCAAGGATACCGGCGCCGCGTCAACCCGCTGGACGGTGATGGGATTCGGCCGCGCCTCCGCCGGTAAAGGCCAGTCCACCCCGCGCAACCTGCTGGGATATAAAGACGGGACGCGCAACATTATGGAAACCGCCGACTTTGAAAAATTTGTCTGGATTAAGGATGGACCGGCCTGGCAGCGCTATGGCAGTTATCAGGTGGTGCGCAAGATTCAGATGCACATCGAGAACTGGGATACCGACCGGGTCAGCAACCAGAATGACGTCTTCGGCCGCCACAAGGTTTCCGGCGCCCCGCTCTCCGGCATCAAGGAGTTCGATACGCCGGATTTTCAAAAGACCGGCGCCGACGGCAACCTGGTGATCCCCGCCACCGCGCATATTGCGCTGGCCGCCCATGAGAATAACAACGGCTTGAAAATTCTGCGGCGTTCATACAATTACACTGACGGCATCAATAACGTCGGGCTGCTGGATGCGGGATTGCTGTTTATCAGCTACCAAAATGATCCGGCCGCCTTCGAGACGCTGCAAACCAAGCTGGGTGCTTCCGACGGCCTGAATGAATATATCTCCCATATCGGATCGGGGATATTTTTCGTCCCCCCCGCCCCGCCCGTGGGGTCCTATATCGGCGGCAGTCTGTTTGTATAACGGCTGGCGGCCCTCTCAGGCCGCCAATCTTTCTGACCACGCTTACGGGCCCGGCGCCACAAGGCAGCCGGGAGGCGAATGTTCAACCACCATTGTCATCCCGCCGCCGGATTCGCCGCCGATGCCGATGCCTCGCAAACAGCGCAGCAGCAGCAACATATATTCCTTGCTGTTCATAACCAGGCCTCCCTTTGAGCAGCCGTAGACAGGGAATCATGAGATACAGGTTCCAGTCGCTTAATTTTCATCCAGGGAACACCCCCCGCCCCCGACGGCACACATTCCCTTGCACCCTCCTCACCCATCCACATCATCCTACAAAATCCCGTTCTGTGCGCTTGATCTAAAATCTGTTCCGAATAATAAGATATATCTACTTATGCGATATATCTTCAAACGTCGCTGCGCGTTGTCTTAGTCAGTAGTGGCAACGCCATATCCCTATAAAGGTGAACCGGCCCGAGATATTCGCCGGATCCGAAAACTGACGTTGTATTCACTGAAAGAGAGAGCCTAACCATGCAGCAGATCATGCAGCAGATCGACGATGTGGTCCTGAATCCGCCCTTTAATGTGACACGGGCCAGTCACGTGGTACTTGACGTCCGCGATCTTGAGGCCAGCAAGCACTTTTACACCGAACTCGCCGGCCTGGCGGTAAGCGACGAGGACACCTCGGCCGTCTACCTGCGGGGTCTGGAGGAGCGCGGCCACCACAGCCTGGTGCTGCGCAAATCAGCTGACAACACTTGTTCCCGCATCGGCATGCGGGTCCAGAGCGACGACGACATTCTCAAGGCGCGTGACTATTTCGGCAGCCGCGGTATCGAAGCCCGGCTGGTGGAGGTGCCCTTTCAGGGAAAGACACTGCATGTATCCGACAGCATCGGCGTTCCGCTGGAGCTGTGCGCCGCCATGGAACCGCGCGAGCGCCTCTTCAAGCAGTATTACCGCTACCGGGGCGCCGGCGCCCAGCGCCTGGACCATTATCAGCTTCAGGCCGCCGATGTGCGCAAGGCCTTGCAATTTTACCAGCCCCTGGGATTTCGCGTCAGCGAATACACCTACTCGAAGACGGATGACGGCGGCGAACATCTCTGGGGAGTCTGGCTGCAGCGCAAAGGCAATCCCCATGACATTGTCTTCACCCATGGCCTGGGACCGCGTCTGCACCACTTCGCCTATACCCTCCCCGACACCAACGACATGATCCGCGCCTGCGACGTAGCGGGGTCGCTGGGGTATGCGGCCCGTCTTGAACGCGGCCCCGGCCGCCACGGCATCAGCGGCGCTCTGTTTATCTATTTTCGCGATCCGGACGGACACCGTATCGAACTGTTCAATACCCACTATCAGCACATTGACCTGGAACCGGCGGTGGGCTGGGATCTGGCCAACCCGACGCGCGCCGATCAATGGGGCATGCCGGCACAGAATAAGTGGTTCGCCGAAGCCACGGCGTTTACGTCCGTCACTCCCGAGCAACCCGACGTCAAGGTGGATCCGCCGACGCTGGAGCGGTTCCTTGGCATGGCCAGCGATGCATGAGCATCCCGCACCGGGATCTATAGCCTGGATAATTCGATGACGGGTACCAACGGAGCTGAGCGCTTTCAGCTGCTTATCATGATCTCTATACGGCGGCGGAAAGCGGGCGCAGACAATAGCAACGGGGATAAAAGATCATGGCGACGTTAATAAAGAGTCCGATTTTCAGAATACTGGTGGCCTACGCTCTGGGGGTAATGGCCGCGATGACCGTGAGCGAGGCCGTTACCGAACTGGGCTCTATCGCCCGGGAATTCCATGTCTTTGAACACGGCCAGATTGGCCTGGTTATGTCGCTGCCGTCGCTGATGGTGGCCTTGGGCGCCTTATTGGCCGGTTATATCGTGGACCGCGCCGGTGACCGCATCGTGCTGCTGTGCGGCGCCATGGTTATGGTCATCGGCAACGTCTGCGTAGTCTCGGCGCCGGCCTTCAACCTGCTGCTGGCGGGCCGGGCCATCACCGGCATCGGCTATGTGCTGACGGCGGTGGCCGCCGTTACCCTGCTTATACGCATCACCACGGGCAAGCAGCGCACCATGGCCATGGCATTGTGGTCTACCTTCGTCCCCGCCAGCTTCCTGCTGCCGTTTCTCTCGGCGGGTCTGGCGGCACATTTCGGCAATTGGCGGGCCGCCTTTATCGCCCACTCGTCGCTAACACTGATACTGGCTTTTTTGGCCCTGATAAGCCTGCCGCGCCGAACGGCGGAGGAAAAAAACCAGTTCTCCCGCACCCGGGGCCTCAGAACGGTATTGAAAAGCCCCCTGCCGTATCTGCTGGGGATCTCCTTTGGCGCCGACGCCTTTTTACAAACCGGCATGATCTCCACCCTGACGCCTTACCTGTCGAGGATTTACGGCGTCAGGGAATTGGAAGTGGCCCATTGGAACGCCGTGGCCATGGTATGCAACGGCATCGGCTGTCTGATGGTGGGCGCCTTGCTGAACCGTGGCATTCGAGCCGTTGCGATAGCGTCTGCCGGCCTTTTGCTGGCTTGCCTGTCGGGGCTGGCCCTTTATACGCTGCAAACGGGCTTTATCTTTTCCATTCTGGCGTCCTGGGTATTCATGTTCGGCAGCGGCCTGCTGGTGGGCATGTGGGCCCTGGTGCCCGTTGTCGCCCCTTCCCGTGAAAGCATCGGCGCCACCAGCGGCCTTATCACCCAGCTCACCCTGGTGGGCGTTTTCCTGGGGCCGCCATTGTTCATTGCGGCGCAGAATGCCGAGACCCCATATGCCTCGGCGATACTGGTTATCGCCGGCCTGGCGGTATGCCTGACGGGCATACCCATCTGGCTGCGGGATCTCCGCTACGGCGTCCCCGCCGGCGGCAATGCCCCTGAGGGGGGAACCCTTAAAGGGCACAGCTGACCGCGCCGAGTTTCATCCGTGCCTGGTCTTATAAGAGACGTGTTTCATAAGCCCTGTCTTTCTTGAGCAAGCGCTCTTTCAAGACAGCGCCTATCAAAAAACCACAAGAGGAAGCCATCATGTTGGATATCGCCATCATCGGCGCCGGCCCGGCCGGCCTGGCCACGGCCCTGCGTCTGCATCAGAAGGGTTTTCGGCCCCGGATTTACGAAGCCGTCCCCGAGCTCAAGCCCTTGGGGGTCGGCGTTGACATCAAACCCTATGCCGTCAAGGAAATCACCGAGATGGGCCTGTTGGAAGAGTTCAAGGCCGTCTCGGTGGAGGCCAGGGAGTCAATCTTCTACACCGGCTACGGCCAGCAGATTTTCAGCGAACAGTGTGGCCGCTATATGGGCTACGAACATGATCAACGCTTCGTGCACCGCGGCCGGCTGCAGATGATGCTTTACCAGGCAGTGCTGGACCGGCTGGGAAAAGAGGCGGTTACCCTGGGCTGCCGCTGCACAGCCTTTGAGCAGGACGGCGGCGGCGTGACCGTCCATTTCGACAACGCCCTCAATGCCGCGGCGCCGAAAAGCCTGCGCGCCGACGTGGTGATAGGCGTCGACGGCATTCGATCGGTGGTGCGCGGCAAGCTGCTGCCGGAGTCGGAACGCACGTTCTTTTCCGGCCTGACGCTGTATCGCGGCGTCACCGTCATGCCCCCCATCAAGACCGGTGGCAGCATATTGCATATCGGCGATCCCATCCGCCAAGGCACTCTAATAGTCTATCCAATCCAGGATAACGTCGACGGCAATGGCAGCCAGCTCATCAATTGGGTGGTGGAGCAGGACGAGAAACCCCAGAGCGAGGAGGATTGGAACCAGGAGACGGGCGTTAAGGACATCGAACATGTCTTTGACGACTGCAAACTGGATTTCCTGGATATTGGCGAAATGATTCGCAACGCACGGGAATGCTATTTATTCCCGCTTATCGATCACGACCCGCTGCCGCAATGGACCTTCGGCCGCATTACCCTGCTGGGGGACGCCGCCCACGCCATGTATCCCCGCGGCGGCAACAGCGTCTGCCAGGCGTTTGTGGATGCCCGCGTGGTGGCTGAGAAGCTTGCCGACATCACCGACCCGGCGCAAGCCCTCAAAGCCTACGAAACCGAACGCCGCGAAAAGGTGAACTGGCTGGTAATGGCCTCTCGCGGCGAAGGCCCGGAAGTGGTGCGCCGTATCGTTGAAGAGCGCAGCGGCGGCAAGCCTTTCGACGACATCGAGAACATCTTCCCGTACGAAGAGGCCCTGTCCATATTCAGCGAATACCACGCCAAGGCGGGGATGAAGATTCCCACCCTGAAAGACGGCGTTGAGCCCGGCAAATACAAATCGGTTTTTAACACACAACAATAAAACAAAAATTTCAATGGATTTCCCAAAGGTAAATCAGTCATTCACTCAAGAGAAAGGATGTTGTTATGAGCAAAATTGTAGATTCCAACATGCACTGGCTGCCCGGCGACCTGTTCTCCGATAAGAACCTGCTCGACTCGTTCCTCGATTGCGTGCCCAAGCAATACGGCGTGCATACCCGCGTGGAGCAGATAGAAGGCAAAAATCTTCGCCAGCTTATCATTGAGCAACCCAAGGGCTACCAGAATCTGAACTATGCTGAAGGCCAATACACGTTGGAAAGCCAGCTCGCGGATATGGAAAAGGCCGGCGTGGACCACGCTATTTTCCGTTTGCCGGTGTGGCAGGAATGGCTGGATCTTGAGACCTGCAAAAAGGTCAACAACCGCATGGCGGAATACGTCAAACGCAGCGACGGCAAGATGTCGGCCCTGGCGGTGGTGCCGCCCTGGGGCACCGACGGCGCGCTGCGCGAAGTTGACCGCTGCCTGAATGAGCTGGGCTTTCGCGGCGCGCAGATAGTCGCCCACTATGGCCAGATCTACCTGGATGATCCGGTCTTCAGGCCCTACCTCAAGTACCTCAACGATCTTAACGTGACGACGGTGGTCCATCACACGCCGCTTCCGGTGGATTATCACTCGGTGCTGCCTTATACCAACCAGCGCCGCCAGTTCGGCCGCTGCATCGACCAGGCAACCGCCGTAGGCCGCGAGCTGTTCAGCGGCATGTTTGACGAACTACCCAACCTGAAATTTATCCACTCCATGCTGGGGGGGGCTTTTTATGCCTTCGCCGATATGCTGGTGCCGCCGAAGAAAGAAGAGTTCAAAGACGCCGTGGATCGCTTCCAGGCAGGCACCGGCAATCTGCGGGATCATCTGAGCAACAACATTTTTTTTGATATTTCCGGCGCGCCGCAGTGGGGCAAAGCCCAATTGGAAGCCGCGGTAAAAGTGATCGGCGGCAAGAATATCCTCTACGGCAGCTCCTATCCCATCCGTAAGGACTGGTTCTTCCAGGGAATCGAAACCATACAAGGACTGGATATTTCTGAACAGGACAAGGCCGACATCCTTGGCGGCAACGCCGTGCGCATGTTCAATCTGTAAAGGCCCCTCCCGCCGCCAGGCGGCGGGAGGCGATGCCTAATGGCATCGCCACGGATCCTGACCGGTACAGCACCTCACTATGGAGGCTTATTTTGCAGCAGCCCAAATTCGCTACCTTCTCCTGGGCCAATGGCCGTTATACGGGTTATGGCCTGGTCACCCGCCAAGGAGTGATTAATCTTTATCAGCGCGTCGGCAAGCGCTGGCCGACGCTCAAGGACGCCATCGCCGACGGCGCCCTGCCGCTGCTGGCCGGCGAGGCCATGGGCATGAGCCCGGATCATGCCTTGGACGATATCCGGTTTGACAAACCTATTCCCAACCCAGGTAAGATTTTATGCGTCGGCGTCAATTACCCCAACCGCAATGCCGAATACAAGGACGGCCAGGCCGCGCCGGACTATCCGTCGCTGTTCGTGCGTTTTCCCAGGTCTTTGACCGGCCACCTGCAACCGCTGCTCAGGCCGCCGGAAAGCGAACAGCTCGACTATGAAGGGGAAATCGCCGTCATCATCGGCAAGGGCGGCCGCCGTATCGCCGCAGGCGAGGCCCTTTCCCATATCGCCGCCCTGACGCTCTGTAATGAAGGTACCGTCCGCGACTGGGTGCGCCACGCTAAATTCAACGTGACCCCGGGCAAGAATTTTGAAAGATCCGGCGCCATGGGACCCTGGCTGGTGCCCTATTCCGACCCGGCCCAGCTCGCGGATATCCGCCTCACCACCAAAGTGAACGGCGAGCTGCGTCAGGATGACCGCACCAGCCGCATGACCTTTTCCGTTGCCTGGATTATCGCCTACATTTCCGCCTTCACCACTCTTGAGGCGGGGGACATCATCATTACCGGTACGCCCACCGGCGCCGGCGCCCGCTTTGATCCCCCCCGCTGGCTCAGGCCGGGCGATGTGGTGGAGGTGGAAGCCGAGGGTATCGGCGTGTTGCGCAACACCGTTAGCGACGAGGAGTAGGACATGCTGAGCCAAATCCAGATCCAACGCGCCGTGGAAGCGCTGGACCATGCCGAAAGGAGCCGGGTGCAAACCGGACTGCTCTCCCTGCAGCACCCACAGATGACCCTGGACGACGCCTACGCCATCCAAGGGGCCTGGGTGAAACAGAAAATGCTTGCCGGCCGCAAGGTTTTCGGCTGGAAGATAGGACTGACTTCCAAGGCCATGCAATCTGCCCTGGGCATCGACACCCCGGATTCCGGCGTACTGTTCGACGACATGCTGTTCGAGGACGGCGCCGCCATTGCGCCGGAACGCTTTATCCAGCCGCGCATCGAGGCGGAAGTGGCCTTTGTGATGAAAGCACCCCTCAAGGGGCCCGGGGTCGGCATTATCGATGTGCTGAACGCCACGGCCTATGTGGCGCCGGCTCTTGAAATCCTCGACACCCGTATTCTGAGAAAAGATCCGGCCACCGGCCGGACCCGCAC
This sequence comes from Sodalis sp. RH15, assembly GCF_047324255.1. Lineage (NCBI taxonomy): Bacteria > Pseudomonadati > Pseudomonadota > Gammaproteobacteria > Enterobacterales > Bruguierivoracaceae > Sodalis > Sodalis sp. RH15. The sequence goes on along the minus strand of NZ_CP178738.1, from coordinate 2,569,488 downwards.
CATTATGGATACGGTGTCCGACAATGCCGCCAACGCCGGCGTCGTGCTGGGAAGTCAGTCCTTCAGGCCGGACAGCGTGGATATGCGCTGGATGGGCGCCATTGTTTCACGGAACGCCGCCGTGGAGGAGACCGGACTGGGGGCCGGGGTGCTGAACCATCCGGCCCGCGGCGTTGCCTGGCTGGCAAACCGCCTGGCCCGGTATGGCGATAGCATCGAAGCCGGACAGTGGGTGCTGGCCGGCTCGTTTATCCGCCCGGTGGAAACCCGCCGCGGCGACACTATCATCGCTGACTTTGGCCCCCACGGCACCGTCAGCTGTTTTTTCCAGTGAGGTCTCCCATGTCAGCCCCCATCAATACCTTCAAACAAGCCTTGGCGGAAAAACGCCCCCGGCTGGGACTTTGGCTGGCCCTGGCCAGCCCCTACACCGCCGAAATTTGCGCCGGCGCAGGATTTGACTGGCTGCTGCTGGACGGCGAGCACGCCCCTAACGATATACCTCTGCTGATGGGCCAACTGCAGGCCCTGTCCGGCGCCCCCGTCCACGCCGTGATCCGCGCCCCCATGGATGCGCCCTGGCTTATCAAGCAACTGCTGGATATCGGCGCCCAAACCCTGCTGATTCCCATGGTGGAAACCGCGGAACAGGCCCGTGCGCTGGTGCGGGCGGTGCGCTATCCGCCGCTCGGGATCCGCGGCGTCGGGGCGGCCCTGGCCAGGGCATCAGCCTTTAACCGACTTCCCGATTATCTGCAGACCGCCAATGATCAGATTTGCCTGCTGGTGCAGATTGAGAGCCGCGCCGGCCTGGAGAATCTGGATGACATTGCCGCCGTCGAGGGGGTGGACGGAGTGTTTATCGGCCCGGCGGATCTCGCCGCCGACATGGGCTATCTGGGCCGGCCCGGCGCGCCGGAGGTACAGGACGCGGTGGAAGCGGGCTTGAAACGCATTTTATCCCGGGGCAAAGCCGCCGGTATTCTCACCGCCGACCCGGAATTGGCGGAGCGCTATCTGGCGCTGGGAGCCACCTTTGTGGCGGTGGGCAGCGACGTGGGCCTGCTGGTGAAGGCCACCGGCGCCCTGGCCGCCTATTTTCGGGACAGACTGAGCGCGTAATCTTCTTGCAGACCATCTCATGCCGGCGGCTCGCCGGCCATTCCGCCCTACGCTTTCGGCATGGTCCGGCTTTGGCGCCAATTCACTTCCAGCACCTCGCGCACCGCCGCTTCCTCCAGGTGGCGCACCATGATCTCCTGCATCTCCTCCAGTTTTTCCTGCCGGGAGGAGGTGACCGTTATCCTGAAGACGCCGTCCATCGCCTCCATGCGCACCTCGCCCATGCTCATCCGGAACTGGCCGCTGGTTTTATCGGTTACCACCGGCGTACGGTGCTGGAAGTGGCTGCTTAGGCGGCGCAGGAAACGATCGGCATTGGGAGTGGCGATATCGGCAACGCTCATAAGGGTGGCCTCGCCCAGCGGCGGGGCATTGAGCAGCTCTTCGAGCTGATCGGCGGCGGCATGAATGACGGCCGCCATTTTCTCCACTACCCCCTCGCCCACCGGCGCCAGCTTGATGCGCAGACTCAGGGCCCGTTTGAGGTGATCCATGGCATCGACGATCTGCTCGGGGGATTTGCCGTTGCCCTTGGGCACCACCCGAGCCAACAGCATTTCGGTCACCGCTTTATTGGCGGCGAGAAACGATCGGCCGCCGTCGGTAATGGTGTAGCGCTTGCGCCCGCCCTTCTCCAGATCGATCACCGTATAGCCCCGGTCATAGAGCCAGGTCAGCGTCGGGTAGATTACCCCGGGACTGGGCTTGTACAGACCGCCGAAGCGCTCTTTTACTTCATGGATAAGCTCGTAACCGTGGCTGGGCTGCTCGGCCAGCATGGCCAGCAGCAGCAGGCGCAGTTCCCCATAGTCGAAAACCCGGCCGCGATGGCCGCTTTTGCCGTTCTTTTGTCCTGCCGCAATGGCTTCCTCATCGCCCTGACCGGGTGTGGTCATGGCGGAGCGGCTTGTCTGCACCATCTTGCCCTCCCTTTAAAATCCTTAAAATATAACTGGATATTAAATATATCTAAAGGCTGTGTATACCTTGTTATAGCCTTTTCAGTCATTTTTCGAGATTTCACTCCCTTGTTTGACGATAGCTCAGCGGGCCAGCACCGCGATAAAATCACATTGGAACCTGATATTGCCGGTAAAAGTACCGTCCAGGGCATGGCGCGCCGGACGCGATTGAGGGTCGGGAAACAGTTGTTCCCAGTGGCGGTTGACGATGTCTCGCTGGGATTTGTCCTGCATCCACAGGGTGACCTTAACGATATCTTCCAGGCCGCCTCCCGCCGCCTCAACGATGGCGCGCACGTGCCCGAACATCAGGGCGCACTGCCGGTCCGCATCCGCCGGCACTTCCTGGGTCTGCGGGTCCCGACCGTAAATCACCGCGGAATAAAGCATCTGTTCGACCCGGCAGGCGGCGGGAATGGGGTTGGCATGGGGAAACCCGTCCACATAAATACTTTGTCTTCTCGGCATACTCGCTTTCCTCCAGTGCAAAAGGCTCCGCTTCCCCCCGATGAAAATAAACCGCGGCGCAAGCGGAACCGGTGCGGGCGTCAGTAATCGCCCTCGGACATCATCTTGCCGAATTTATATACCAGCCTCAAACGCTCGGAACGGTAATTACCCGTGACTTCGTTGGGTGAATGGACAATGTCATATTCGAACTCCAGATGCAGCCGTTCGGTGATGTTGTAGCCGAGGATCATAAAGGCGGCATTGACATTCATGGCCGGCAGCGGGTAATAGATGCCGGGGGAATCCTTCAGCTCCAGCCGGGTCACGCCCAGTACCGCCAGGGCTTGACGGGAATGGTAGGCGTAGCGTAACGCCAGGGCGGTGCCGGGCTGGTTAACGGTGACCATGGACACCAGGGGCTGTCCGCTTTCCAACGGCGTATTGTCGTAGATACCGAAGGTGTAGGGCGCGAAAAAGCCGCCGTTCAGGAAGGCGCCGTCCCTTTCAGGCACCCGGCTGGCGACAAAATAGACATCATGGCTGCCCGATCGCGCTCCTATCCTGGCCGAATAAAGACTGGTATCAATGTTCTCGTAGGGAAATGCCTGATCCGAGGCATCCCATTCATGAACATATTGGGCGCCCCAATAGGGCGTCCAGGAACCGACTTTCAGGCTTTGCACCGGGATTTCGGCGCCGGCGAAGGCCAGCTGGGCGCGTTTGTCGAAGTTGTAATACCAGGCTTCGGCCTTGGCATGATAGAGCTGTCCATAGCGCAGCCCCAGGGTGGTAAAGCCATTACTGTCCACTGAAGGGATGCTGGTATCCGTGATTTCCGGCGACCCGGTATCCCCCCGGCCAAAGTAATCGGCGCTAAAAGGCTTGAAGCGATAAATTCGATAGCCATAGAATTTAATGTCCGGATTGATGGGCAGGCTGTAGCTGCCGCCAAGCCCCTGAAAAAGGGCCGGGATCATGGTCCACCCCTGCCCGCTGTTGGCAAAGGGGGTATCCAGATTCATGCGGCCGGCCTTCAGATCCAGGCCATAGCCCTGATAACGGAGGTAGGCCTTGCCCAGCACGGTGACATTATCCGACGGCAGGTAAGGTTCCACCTGGGCGGTGTCCGACGGATTCAAGCCCAGGTTATAGGCCCCATACCCCGCCAGCCCGAAACTGAATCCCTGGAACGCGGGGCTTTGATATTGAATATCACCGCCGAAAGAATGGGTTCTCCTGTTTGACATCTCGCTGCTGCCGTATTCCTGGAAAAAAGTCATGGTCTTCCCCTCGCCATACAGCGATCCTTGGGATAACCAGTCGCCAAAGGAATCAGCTTCTGTCGTGGGGGGTGACGCCTCGGCAAAACAACGACCGCAAAACAGTGCCAGAGGAAATATAATCAATGCCGCAACCTTGGATACTCTTTTAATCTCCATTGCCTGAACCTCGTTAATGGTGGTTTTGGTGATTTTCAGCATTCATTTCTTCATTACTGCCCGGTCTTTTTGCGGCATGGGGAAGCCGCCAGCTTCGTTATGGAAACTGGGTTTTCCCTTATAGTTGTTATCCGGACAAAACGGCGTCGTCCGGTACGGCATTGAATTTCAGGCCGTCCCGGCCTGGATCATCCTCGGTAACGGGACAGCAAGGCCTTGCCGTAGTCGTTGCCGTTGGGGATGCGGGTAATGGTATGAATATGGAACCTGGCCGGCTCTTGGTTGGTCAGCCACATGCCGCTGTGGTGGTCAAACTCCAGCATCACCACGGGACTCTGGATGCGGTAATAAAAAACGTCGTCATCCCGGCATCCGCCGATCCAGCTCCACCATGTTTCATCCAGGTAGGTGTTTATCAGCGCCAAACGCGCGGCCCGAGGGCCATCCGGCAGGAAGTCGAGAAAAGTTTCCATGGCCGCCAGCAGCTTGCGGCGCTGTCCGGCATTGAATTCCGCCGCGCAGATCCCTTCCAGGGGAATAATGCGGTTATCCTGGAAGGCGCCCCCCAGGTGGCGCTGGTCGGCAAAGTTGAAGCGATCCGGCGGCATGGCCGGGTCTTCCATTAGCCTGTAGACGGTGGCCCGCTCCTGCTGGTCCCGGCTCAGGGACTGCATCAGCGCAAGTCCCAGGCGCTCCTCCTCGGTAAAAAGAGTACAGTCGGAGCCGTCGCCCCGATCGATGACGTTGGGCTCCACCCCCATGAACGTGGGGGCTATCACCAGCTGGCGGCCCAAAATAAAGCAGCAGAAAGCCACATGGTGGCCATAGATGCTCCATCCCCAGGGCCGCGAGGCGGAGGGCTCGCCGAAAATCATGAAGTGGAAACTCCAGCGGTTCATGATATTGTTAAGATCGTAGAGTTCCCCCAAGAAATGGTTGGCGTCCATTAATTGCCGTACCTTCTCAAAGCCCCTCGCGCTGGTGCAGCTTTGCAGCAGGCCCCAAAATGCCTCCTGCGTTCGTCGAGAGGTGAATTCCAGACGCACCCCGAAATCATTAAAGGGGATTTCCGGGTTGTACCAGGCCCGCCACTCCCGGGCATCGATGGGATGGAGGATTCGCGTGCGCTGGCTATCATTGAGGGTAGCCAGCAGCGCCTCGGCGGCGGCCACCGCCCCTTGCGCCGCAAAACCCTCATCCCTTAATTCAAACAGGTCCGGCCGCACGCGTCCGTCGGCGGTAATGCCGCGGAAGGTCTCGTTCAGCAAGCCCTGCCAGTGCGCCATAAGGTTCCTGGCTTTTTCCGTGGCCAGCATCCGCTCGCCGTAGGTGTATACATCGACGCCGCGGGCGGCGGCGATACGCGGCGAATCGTCCGGCATCAGGTAATCACGAAAATTCTGGCTGACCATGAAAGCTCCTTGCATCTTACTGATGCCGGGCGGGTTCCGCCCACGGGTTGTTGTTTATTCCCAAGCGGATTCCGCCGCCACAAGATTCTCTATAAATCCCAAGCCTTCAATCTCCAGGCGCATCACATCACCTTGTTTTAGAAAGGTGCCGGTAGGCGCGCCGATACCGGACGGCGTGCCGGTGCTTAAAATATCCCCCGGCTCCAGGGTCATCACCGTGGACAGGTATTCAATCTGCTGATAAATGTCGTAGATCATATCGCCGGTGCCGGATTGCTGGCGCAGTTCGCCGTTGACGGTGAGTTTCATCTCAAGGGCCATAGGGTCCGCCACCTCGTCGGCGGTAGTCAGCCAGGGGCCGATGGGTCCGTGAGTATCGAAGGATTTCCCCAGGGTGAAGGTGGGCGACCTGTGCAGCCAGTCCCGCGCCGAGACATCGTTGACAACAAGATAGCCGGCGATAACCGCCGCCGCGTCGCCGGCCTTGACGTGGCGGCAACGGCGGCCGATCACTACCCCCAGCTCGATTTCGTAGTCCACCTTGTCGCTGGCGCCGGGTTTCACCACCGGATCGAAAGGCCCGTTGATGCAGGAGACTTGCTTGTTGAACCACAGTTGGCTTTCAGGAATGGGAATGCCGGCAAGGCGGGCCTCTTCGGCGTGCTTGCGGTAATTCATGCCGATGCCAAGGAACTTCTGCGGGTCGTTAACGGGCGCCTCTAGACGTACCGCTGACAGCGCAAAGGCCGGCGCTTGAGCCTTCTGCAACGCCGGACGCAGCCGCGGCAGATCGGTAAGCAAGCGGCGCATGGAGTCGCCTACGCCTTCGATGCCCGACAGATCGATAACCCATTCGCCGTCCACTTTACCGATACGGGTTCGTCCATTCTCAGTAAAACGCGCAAGTTTCATGGTATTTCCCTCTATTAAAAAATATGCCGGCTCAAGGCTGATGCGGCGTGAGCTGCGATAACACTATCTGCCAGCCCGGGGCCGAACGGCGCAATACCAGGGTCAGGAAGCCGAAACGGGTCATCACTTCGCCGGTCTTTAGGGAGCGGACGCGATTGCGGGTATCGCCGGTGAGAATAGCCACCCCTCCTTCCAGGCGGATTTGCGGATCGTCCCGGTCAATGGACACAAATCCCCCCATGCGCCGCACATGCTCCAATAGTTGCTGTTTGCCGTGTACCATGCCGGTGCTGTGCACATGCACCAGATCATCCGCCAGCATGGGGGCCAGGGCGGCGATATCGCCGGCCACCAGCGCCCGCTGCCGCTGTTTTTCAAAGGCCAGCAGTTCGGCGCGGCGGTCATCGTGGTCATAGGTCATGGTGCTGTTCCCCTGGTTCAAAAAAGACAACCTGATTCAAATCAGGCCGCCGTAGGAGCCGCCGTCCAACTGCAGATTCTGGCCGGAGATAAAAGACGCCTGCCGGCTGCATAAAAAAGCGCAGGCAGCGCCGAATTCCTCCGGCCGGCCATAACGCCTGGCGGCAATGGACCGGGCGTTGCGTCGGCGCGCTTCTTCCCGGTCGATGCCCTCTTTATCCATCAGCCGTTGCAACATGAATTCCTGGCGCGGGGTATCGATCCGTTCGGGCAACAGGTTGTTGATGGTCACATTATCCGCCGCCACTTCATGGCTGATGGCTTTGCACATGGCGGTCAGGGCGGTGCGGGCCGAAGTGGACAGGCCCATCATGTAGTGCGGGGATTTGACCATGGCCGACGTGATGTTAATCACCCGGCCAAAACCCCGTTGCTGCATACCGGGCAGATAAGCGCGGATAAGCTGCACGGCGGGGATGAAGTTGGCTTCCATGACGGCGCGCAGGGCGTCTTCGTCCCAGTCCCTGAGCTCTCCCGGCGGCGGACCGCCGTTATTGGTAACCAGGATATCCGCCTCAGGCAGCGCGGACAGGATGACGGAACGCCCCGCCGGGGAGCCGAGGTCTGCGGCGATATGCGCTACGCTTATCGCCGGAAAGTCCCGGCGCAGCAGCCGGGCCACCTCCGCCAGCTTGTTCCCGTCACGGCCATTGAGGATGACATCCACCCCTTCAGCGGCCAGCGAACGGGCGCACGCCAGCCCCAGCCCCTGGGATGAACCGCAGATAAAAGCCTTTCTCCCCCTGATCCCCAAGTCCATTCTTCTCTCCCGCCGGTAGGTTCAGCGCCTGCGGCGGCAGAACCATAAGAGGTTTGTATGTAAGTCGGTTCAATATAGATATATCCACAATTACGATATGTCTAGATACCCTCTGTCCCATTGTGATAAAAGTCAGAGGCGTGTCACGAAATAAATGCAGTGCGGTACCGGACACAGCGCTTTAGATAAGCGCCCTGTCCGCAGGCGGTTAATGGAAGGGGTTTTGCAGGTAAACTCGCCGGGAAATTAACGGGGAGAGGCGCGATGGCGACGCTCGTTCCCGAGCGCCATGGCCGCCGCATGGGGGGACGTTAAGGCGTATGCACGGCGGCGGCGGTTCAGATAAACCGGCTCAGGAAAGCGCGGGTGCGGGCGTGCCGCGGGTGCACCAGCACATCGTCGGGGCTGCCCTGCTCAATGATGTTGCCGCCATCCATGAACACCACCCGATCCGCCGCCTCACGGGCAAAACCGATCTCATGGGTCACCACCACCATGGTCAATCCCTGTTCGGCCAGGTTGCGCATGGTGGAGAGCACCTCCCCCACCAGTTCCGGATCCAGCGCCGAGGTCGGCTCGTCAAACAGCATCAGTTTGGGACGGATGGCCAAGGCGCGGGCTATGGCCACCCGCTGCTGCTGGCCGCCGGAGAGATGACGCGGGTAGGCATCGGCCTTATCGCTCAGCCCCACGGTGCGCAATAATTCATGGGCATACCGCTCCGCTTCGCCTCGGCTGTGCCCGTGCACTCCTACCGGCGCCTCGATGATATTCTGCAACACCGTCATATGTGGATAAAGATTGAATTGCTGGAAGACCATACCGATATCACGGCGCTGCCGGGCTATCCGCTTAGGCGGCAGATGATAGAGCTTGCCTCGCCGCAGCTCATAGCCTATCTGCTGATCCCCTATCATAATCGTCCCCTGGTTCATCTCCTCCAGGTGATTGATACAACGCAAAAAGGTGGACTTACCGGAGCCGGACGGCCCGAGGATGACCACCACCTCGCCGGGATAGACATCCAGATCGATGCCTTTAAGCACCTCGTGATTGCCGTAATTCTTATGCACGTTGCGCGCTCGCACCAGAGGCTGGTCATTCATCGCCGTTCTCCTCCTTGCCGGCCGCCGGCGCCGGCGCCGTTTGCTGGCGGCGGGTGCCACGGGCGTAATAACGTTCAATGGCCGATTGCGCCACGTTGAGTACCGTGGTGATAATCAAATACCAAATCACCGCCACCATAAGCATGGGGATAATTTCAAACGTGCGGTTATACACCGCCTGAGCGGAATAGAGCAAATCCCCCATGGCGATAACGCTGACCAGGGAAGTGGCCTTGATCATGCTGATAAGCTGGTTGCCGGTGGGGGGAATAATCGCGCGCATGGCCTGGGGAATAACGATGCGCCGCAGGGCCCGTGCGTGACCCATGCCAAACGCCTGGGCGGTCTCCATTTGGCCGCTGTCAACCGAGAGCAAACCGGCGCGGATAATCTCCGCCATATAGGCCGCCTCGTTCAGCGCCAGGCCGGCGATAGCCGCCGTCAGCGGCGTGATCAGATCGTTGGTGTTCCAGTGGGCAAAGAAGGGGCCGGTGACGGGAATGCCGAGGGAAAGAGTGGGAAACAGGGTGGACAGGTTATACCAGAAAATCAATTGCACCAGCAGCGGCGTGCCGCGAAAAAACCAGATATACAGTCCCGACAGCCACTGCAACAGCCGACTGTTCGACAGCCGCGCCACCGCCAGCGCCAACCCCAACGCCATCCCGATGGCCATGGAAACCAGGGTCAGGCCGAGGGTTACCCCCAGTCCATGGATGATACTCGCCTCGGTGAACCACTGCGCTACCACGTTCCATTCGAAATTGGCGTTAGTGCACAACACCCAGAGCATATTCAGCGCGATGACCAGTACCACAACCCAAGACAGCCAGCGTCCGTAGCCCGGTGAATGGTGAGCGCCGGCGACATCGCGCAGCCGCCACTCCGGTGACTCATCGGAAGCTGTCGCGGCGGCGGCCCGTTTCATTTAGCCGCTCCTTTCGCCAGATTGACCCCCGGCGCCGGAAGCTGGTTTCCTTCCAGATGCCATTTTTTCATAATAGCGGCATAGGTGCCGTCGTCAAAAAGCTTCTGGTACGCCGCCAGCATCACTTTACTTAAAGCGGAATTCTTCGGCACCACCGTGCCCTGGTAGATATCCCCAAAACCGTTGGCTTTGCCGGTGCCGGTCAGCTCAAGCTGGCCGTGGGATTGCTGGACAAAATAGACCAGCGGCGCCTGGGATGAGAAAAAAGCATCGGAGCGCTTTGAACGAACCGCCAGTATAGAGGAAGGCTGATCGGTGAAGGACTGGACGGTGACCGCCGGCTTGCCGGCGCCGGTACAGGCCGCGGACTGGCGGCGAATGACCTGTTCGGCGGAGCCGCCGGCCATGACGGCGATACGCTTGCCGCAGGTATCCTCCAGGCCGTTGATGCCCGCGGGATTCCCCTTGGGTACCGCGAACACCACATACTCTTTCACAAAATCGATAAAATCGTTTTTCGGCTGGCGATCGGGATAATCCCCAATGGGGCCGATGGCCAGTTGATAACGGCCGGACTGAATACCGCTTAACAGCCCCGACAAACCGCTGACCGAGGCGTCTTCGATTTTAATACCCAGCAATTGTCCCAGCGCCACGGCCAAATCCGCGCTGGCGCCATCCTCGGAATGAGGACCGGTAACGATTTCATAAGGCGGGAAAGAACCGTTATTCACCGAAATCATGCGGCCGGACTGTTTAATCCCGTCCGGCAACTGGTCATGCAGCGCCTGATCCATTTTCGGCACCGGCAGCGGGTCCGCACCGTACGCGCCGACGCTACACAAGGCCATCATCGTTGCCATTATCATTTTTTTCATCAATTGCTCCCTGGTTTATTCAGCATTGAGCCGCGGAGGAGAAAAACGGCGGTTTTCCAACACCGGCAGATGATGCCGCGCATGCGCAATACGCGCGGGATCGAGACAGGCAAATACCAGCGCCGGCGCTTCCGCCGCCCGTGCGATGGCGACGCCCAGCGGATCCACCGTCAGGCTGCAGCCGATATTGCGCGGGCCGCATTCCCCCACCGCCACCACATAACAGGTGTTCTCCAGCGCCCGGGCGGTCACCAGCACTTCCCAATGCATCTCTTTTAGCGGCCCTTTAACCCAGGCGGAGGGCAGCACCAGCACATCGGCGCCGTCCAGCGCCAGCCGCCGTGCCAGCTCGGGGAACCGCACGTCGTAACAGGTCATTAGCCCCACGCGCATTCCGGCCACCTCCACCAGCGGCGGCACCTCGTTGCCGGGGGTGACGTTGTCAGACTCCTGCATGGAAAAAGCGTCATATAAGTGCAGCTTGCGGTAACCGGCGATAATTTCGCCATTGCGCAGCGCAATCAACAGGTTCCAGGCCTTTCCCCCCGGCGCGGGAACATGCACGCTCATCATGGTGGTCATGCCGTTGCCGCGACTGGCGGCCAGCAGTTGCGTGACAAACGGACCGTCCAGCGGCTGCGCCGCTTTAAGCACCAGATCGGGATCGGCGATATCCCGCGCCAGCACCCCTTCCGGCAAAACCAGCAAATCGGCGCCGCCCTGACGCGCCTGGTTCATCAGGGCGATACAGGTTTCGGCATTGGCCTGCCATTCGCGGGCGACCATAAACTGACCCATGGCGACTTTCATCATCAGGCTCCTGTTGCGATGGGCGGAAAAAGCTCCGCCGGAGTAAGACAGCGGGCGGTAATGCCCTGTTCGAAAAGCTCCCGACCAAAATCGGTGATCATACGTTCATTAGCGGCCAGACCGTTGGCATTCCAATTCGCCGGCAATACCTGGAGGGTTTGCCTTATCTCATCCAGCAACCAGGGAGTGGTATCGGCATATTTTTCACGCTTTTGCTGCCAGACCCGGGCGGATTCATCAATCACCGCGCTCAGAGCCTGCGGCAACCAGGGGTATTCTCGGGCCACGGTGGATTTAACCGCCAGTAAATGCATACCCGGAACATAGCCCGTACGCCGAAAATAGTCGATTTCCGCCTGGCGAAAATCGGGCTGCAGCTGGCGCAGGCCTGAACCGGCGGAAAAAAAACCCTCGGGCATAAACGGGGTAAATACCGCATCCAGCATGCCGCTTTTCAGCGCGTCGATCATCGGCGTCTCGCCGGGCATTGCCTCAATAAGGCCGGGGCGGCCAAACCCGCCGAGACGATCGACGATGGGATGACGGCCGGTCAGTCTGCCCACATACCAATGGGCGTCCGGGATACCTACCCCGGCCTCGCGCAGTATGGCGCGTGTCCAGCTATTGCCGGAATCCTGCCAGCCGGTCAGGCCGATTTTTTTGCCCGCCAAGTGAGCAACGTCCGTCAAGGGACTGTCGGCGGTGGTAATAATGCAGCGCTGCCGGAAACCACGCATCAGAAAATGCGGCAGTCCCGCCAGGCTGCTCTCCCCCTTGGCACGCCCTTGGGCATAGCGGCTGAAAGAGACTTCACCGGCGTCATACTCAGCGCTGTTGCCCAAGTCATCCGCCAGCGTACCGACCCGGTCTATCGCGAGCGTGAATCCCTGCGGCCGGACATCCCCCAGCGCCAGCGGCGTAAAGTAGTCCCAATCCCTCACCGCCAGCCTGATGGTAAGCATATTATCCCCTGTTTGATGATAAGCGCCGCAGCGCGTAAAGATAGATGGTGAACAAAAGAACATTAAATTTGATACTAAGATCATATAAATATATGTACAATAATTTTTTTGTTACTGAACAAAGTATCTTCTTATGTCAACGACTCTGACTGCACGGCAACTGGCGGCGCTTATCCACCAGCCCAGCATCAAGGGAATCACCCTGGCCGTATCGCAATTGATCCGGGAAAGCAAACTGGCTGCCGGTACCCAGCTGCCGGCGGTGCGGGAGCTGGCGGAAGCATTGGGCGTCAGCCCGGCCACGGTATCCGCCGCCTGGCAGCACCTGCGGCGTCAGAGCGTCTTGGCCGGCAAGGGGCGAAGCGGCGTATGGGTATGCGGCAACAGTGTCTCGGCGCGCCCGGTGCGTTTTGAAAAAATCGGCAATTATGGCAAAGGCATTATTGCCGACCTGACCATGGCGTCTCCCGATCCGCAATTGCTGCCCGATCTCGAGCAGGCCCTGCGGATGGCGGTGCGGGTGCCTGAGCTTAACAGCTACCGGCGCGAACCTATCACGCCCTCGCTGCGGGCCGCCATTATTCCCGACTGGCCGGTGGAATCGGAGGCTTTCCTGGCCACCGATGGGGGTTTTGACGCCATGTACCTGGCATTGCGTTCTCTTATCTCACCGGGGGAACGGGTGATGATTGAGAACCCGACCGCCACCCGGCTGCTGGATATGCTGGATTATATCGGCGCCGAGGCGCTACCGGTGCCTTGCGATCAGGAGGGGCCCTTGCCTGATGCCGTCGCGGCGCTGCTGCAACAGGCGCCGCGGGCGTTTATTTATCAGCCGCGTACGCATTCCGCCAGCGGGCATACCGTTTCCCGTGAACGCAGCGATAGCCTATCCAAGGTATTGGCCGACAGCAAAGTCCTGATAATCGAAGACGACGGCATCGGTGAACTTTCCGCCCATCCGGTCTGGAGCCTGGGACGTTATTATCCGCGGCGAACGGTGCATGTACGCTCCTATTCCAAAGCCTACGGACCGGATCTGCGATTGGCGGTCGTATCCGGCCCCCTGGATCTGATAGAGCAATTACAGTCATTACGCAATTTCGGCGCCAGTTGGACCAGCCGGCTGTTGCAAGAAGCCGTGGCGTGGATGATTCAGGACGAAGGGACCCGGCAGAGTATCCAATGGGCCCGGCGGATTTATGCCGAAAGGCGAAGAGCTTTGCTGTCCGCCCTGGCGCAGCGAGGGTTGTCCCTGCCCGACCGCGACGGGCTGAGTCTGTATGTCCCGGTGCGCTCTGAGCAGTTCGCCATGATAACCCTGGCGGCCCACGGTATAGCCGCGGTGCCCGGCGAACGCTGCAGCACCGGCGGGGAGCAGTTTATCCGCATCAGCACCTGCCGGCTCGATCCGAAGCAGGTGGATCATGTGGCCGATGCCCTGATGCTGGCCTGCGATCTGGACACACCGATGAACGGCGGCGATCGGGCGCCGGATATTTGACCGGCGCCGGGCTCGCGATCCATGGTTTCTTCAGCGGCGCGGCGCTGTTTCCATTACCTGAAGCCATGGTTCAGAAGAAATTTTCAGATTGATAAAATAGCCCATAATACAAAGCATTATCTCAGTAAAACAGGCTTTTAGAGCGCTTTATCCCTCTCCCCTCTGGCTAATCCTTAGCTATCTTAGTAATGTCTTATGTATCAGCACGCAGGCTTGCTCATGAAAAGCATTTATCTATTACTGACATATCTTGTTTATGAGGAGTAGGTTATGAAAAAGATCGGTATCAATGGTTTCGGCCGTATCGGACGTCTGGTGTTGCGCCGGATTCTGGAAACCAACAGCGACGTGGAGATCGTTGCCATTAACGACCTTACCTCGCCCAAGGTTCTGGCCTATTTATTAAAGCACGATTCAAGCTACCGTGACTTCCATGGCACGGTGGATTACACCGATAACGCCATCATCGTCAACGACAAGAAAATCGCCGTCTATGCCGAAAAAGAGGCAAAAAATATCCCCTGGGGCACGCTTGGCGTCGAGATTGTGGTGGAATCCACCGGCTTTTACGCATCAGAGGAAAAAGCACAGGCCCATTTAGACGGGGGCGCGAAGAAAGTGCTGATTTCAGCCCCTGCCGGCAATATGAAAACCATCGTTTTCAACGTGAATTGCGACACCATCACCGCTGAGGACACCTTCCTTTCCGTGGCATCCTGCACCACAAACTGCCTGGCGCCCATGGCCAAGGTCCTCAATGACAGTTTCGGCGTCAAAATCGGTACCATGACTACCATCCACGCATACACCGGCACCCAGTCGCTGGTTGACGGACCGCGGGGCAAGGATTTGCGTGCCTCGCGCGCGGCGGCGCAAAACATTATCCCCCACACCACCGGGGCGGCTAAAGCCATCGGCCTGGTTATCCCTGAACTCCAGGGCAAGTTGAAAGGGCATGCCCAGCGCGTGCCGAATCTCACCGGTTCCGTCACCGAGCTGGTTTCGGTACTGGATAAAAAGGTCACCGTCGATGAAGTGAATGCAGCGATGAAAAAAGCCGCCGATGGCAATGAATCATTCGGCTATACCGAAGAAGAAATCGTCTCTTCCGATATTGTCGGCACTCATTTCGGGTCGGTTTTTGATGCCACCCAAACCGAAGTCTCAGAGGTAGGCGATCTGCAGTTGGTGAAGACCGTCGCCTGGTACGATAACGAATACGGCTTCGTTACTCAGCTGGTGCGCGTATTAAATAAAGTCGCGGCCTATTGATTGCTGGCCGCCTTGCGGTAAATCGCGGCGGCCGGTAAAAACGCCGCGGTCTGCATGGCCTTCTCTGCGTGGAGAAGGCCGTACGATGAAGCGGATTTATCATGTTGTTAACCCCAACATACCTTAATTAAGCAGACAAAATTACTCTCAACCGGTAATGTTTATAACCAGCTTTACTAAGATACGAAAATTAAATACTGCTCCAGAAATAATTGGTTCCATTCGGTATATTATTTAAAAATTAACAATTAAATACCGAATACATTCTTTAGAAAAAAAATTAAATTTTCCGCAAAATAATAATGTAAAAACTATTTTTCCTTATAAAAGAATAAACTTTGCCGAAGAAATATATCACTTCAAGCAAATATCTACCATTAATAATTGGAAATAAAAAATGTATTAATCATATATTTATAGGAGTCAGGAAAATGAAAAGCCTCTCATGCGCCAACAGCGCTTACCCAACCACCGCTATCCCCCTGCAGCAACTCGTCGAGACTCGGTTAACACAGCCATCCATAGCAAAAAGCAGCGTCGGCAACGCTTATGTAGCATACGGCAAAAAAAAGTCGTTTAATAACATAGCATCCTGCTCCCCAAATAATGTCTCTCAACATCTCGATGCGGAAGAGATAAAAGCGGATAGATTATTTTCCTGCGTAGAAGAGTTAAATCGCCATCCCGATAGCCTGCTAAGAACGCATGGAAGCAAATATATCACACTGCATTTTGAAGAAAAAAGACGTTCGGTATTTACCAAAATCGTTGCCCTACCCAGCGGCCGGGAAATATACGTGGGGAACCTTTCAGGCAAGATGATAATTTCCGACGGCGAGATCTATCATTTGCCGCCAAGCAGCGTCAATCATTACAACTTAGGCTGTTCATTGATGCTGGCCTGGGCCGGCTTAAGCACGGCGTATTGCCAGCCTGCGCTACAATACGGTTCACCTTTGCGCGAGACCGACGGTCATCCGGGAGGTTATCCTCGCCGCCAGACAGAAACCACGTCATTGTTCGCCACGCTACAGTTCGCCGGCCGGTCTTGGATCCCTTTATTGACGGTTTGGAAAAATATACTTGCGGGGCCCGTCGATAACCTGCTCAAGGCCTTTACCCTGCCCGGGGCGGCTGCGCAGGAGACACCGGTAGACCAGAATGATGTTTTTGAAGAGGAGTGGCCCAATGACATTAAAGATCTCATCAATGATGAAATTACGCCTGTCCCCATGCTCAACGGATGCAATCCATCCCCGGGCGAGCCTTACGACGAACAGTACTTTCTTGTCCATAAAACGTTGACCGTGGTTATCGATGAAATCAAAACCCGGATCTCCATGCCCCATCATGACGCTCAGCGGGAATTAGAGCATGTGTTGTCCGTGTTTCAACTAAGCACCGGCTCCGCTTCCGAATCTCTCGACATGCTATTGTCTTTTGATAAATATGTAGGGGAAAAAGTCCAAGATATTTTTGATAAAGGTAATATATACGCAAAAGAGACTAAATGTGTTCATCTTATCTTGCTAAAAGGAAAAATTGAAAAAATCATTAATGAATGCAAGGAAAGACAACAAGCCAGCGTTGCTACCCGCGATGCGATAAATAAGTATGAAAAAAGTCAGATTAAAATAAGAAATCTTCTCAAGCTTGATATTGATAAATTAATGTTTTTACATGATGATCCAGACAAGGAGAGAATTTATGAAACAATAGAGTATAAAAAAGGCGTCACATTTTCTGAAGCGAAAAACAATATACATATGTTATATAAAAATGTTATTTATGAGCAAAAAGAAAAATATGTAAAGTATTATAAAACGTTGCTATTGATGGAACACGCCAAGCTTGAATATTGCAATGAGCTTTATGTCGTTCCAGGGTTTACCGTCCTGGAGCGAATCCTTTACAAGAACGACATGCAATTACTGAAGTCGTTATTGCAGGAAAACAATGAAAGAATTGACAATTTAATCAAAAAAAGATATTTCTACAAATTATATGATTTTACCAGAGAAAATGGCGTTAGTTTACAAGGCGAAAACCTTCTCATCCCTGGCGAATTATCAAAATTCAATGTGCTATTTGATGTACCGGAGCATGAAATTGATGAAATTGAATTTTTAAACACGTTTACAAGCGAAATTACCAATTATTTGAGCCTACGCACCGAACATGGCTCCATTTTAGGTATAACGCTAAAAGTTATCGAACTGCTCAGAATAACCGACGATCCAGAAATGGAGCAGCATCAGTGGCATGAGATAAATATCAAGCCATTTTACCAGGCTAAGAAATTATTTCAAGACATTATACATCTCAGCTTAAATAGAAATATATACACACGTATGCCGGCAACATGGAATAACGACCACACTTCACAACTAATAAAAGACAAAATGTCTTTTATTTATTCTGATATTTTAATATTTTTTCAAATGGACTTTAATAAAATCGTAAAGAATATATTACAAGAAAACAGGTTCATTGTGGTGGAAACTGAAGAACAGCGAATAACCGAAGCAAAGTTCGCCGCGGTAGCTCAGTTTGCGCCAATAGATTTTGAGAATGACGATTATGATTCGCGCCTGATATATTACAAGAACATGATTGACCAAGGGTATATCATTTTGTTGCTATGGGCATCAGCTTATTGGTATATATCAAAGATCAAAGCAGAAAAAGTGTCTCATCGACTGCTTGATGTTCATGCTCTGAACGTCGCCCGTCAATTTATTGAGCAAGAGAACAATATTGCCGCAGAGCTCAACATGGCCGGTAAGGCAACATTTTCCAGCCTGTATACGTTAAAACCTTCCAGTGAATTTGATGATAAGCGTGATTATTATGATCAATTCATTTATTATAAAATGCTTACGATTAATAAAGAATCAAAGTTCAAAAGTTTTTTCGCCATTAAGAATTCCCTTATAGGCTATTATGATCTCCTTTACCCCCCCCAAGAGGCCTATACTTTCAAGGTTTATTCTCGAAAATATATACAAAACACCTTGGCCAATGCCCCTAGCGTATCGATACCCGTGACTAACCTGGGTTTCCTGTCTATCGTTAAAACAAAGACTGACAGGCTGGTCCTTATTTCTACCTTAGCGGATTTCACCTATATTTCCATCATTGACGAGCTTTATAGTACTGAGTTGATCTCAAGGCTTATGTCTCAATGGAAGAGCGCCCCTAATGGGCTGCAAGCGAGAAGCCGCGCCAAATTTTCAGTTAGTATGAGCGAGTTGCAGCTGCTGTTTTTTTTAAACCAGCCAGACGACCGTGATAACCCTTTGGATATGTTACTGGTTACGCCGGAAGAAAATGATTACTCCAACCCAACGCCTGAAATCACCTTTGCGGCTTTTAAGGAAATCGATCTCGAACAAAACCTGCGAAGCTTCATTGATACACTGAATTTTAAAACATTGTTGGAAGTTAGTATGGGATTGAAAACCTCTTTATTGAGGCCGACGTGGATTGATTTTATTACAATGCATATTCCATTTTATCGGACTATCGAGCGTTATTGGCAGGATAACGATATGACGTTGAAATTCGAAGACGTCGTTTTTGATATATTTGATCTCATAATAGCTCTTATTCCCACGGGAATTTCATTGAGCAGAATTCCGCAAAATTTTATAGCAATGATACTCAAATCGGCAAAAGATCAAAATATCCCCAAGCACATGTTAAAACAGTTTTTTATCGGTGAATTCATAAAATTGGCACCACAGATGTCTTTTTCATCAGCAAAGAAAATTTCAGGCGATCTCTTGAAATTTATCAATCCATTGCCTTTAACCGTAAGAGGCGTGGGTAATTTACCAACGCTATGTTATAATGGTATAAAGAAAAACATACAATTCGTCAACTCCCGTACCAAGGCACAAAAATTTTTTCAGCAAAATTTGCGAAAAGAATGGAGTATGAAGATCGGCCCCGATAAATTAAAACCCCTTTGGGATGGCATCTATACGGACAGTGCATTAATTAAAAATACCCGGCATTATATAAAGGATAGAGATGACATATTCCAAGTACAGCGCGATGAGATAAAAGAAGTTTGGCGAGTACTGGATCCCAACAACGACGATATTATGGGCACTGCCATAGCGGTTGTGCCGCACGGTAAAGATAATTGGGAAATCAGCCCGATAGACGTAGGCATCGAATCCCCTATGATTTTAGACCAGTTCTCCACCCTGGCGACACAAAACGTCATACCGGATATTCAATTTGAAAGCGCGGTCTCCTTGCAAATGCCGTCAGCAGACGAAGATTTTCATTCGGAACAGTGCCAAAAGATACTGACTTTTTTTATGACTGAAAATGAATATTTCCTGAATGATATGTTATCTTCGCATTTCAGCAAGGATGATATTCTCTTGGCACTGGCCGACCGTCTAACGGGTAACGTCCCAAAAGACGATGTTTTTTCGCGAGGAGGCTATACCACGCTACAAGATCTCATGATTCATGAATTTTACAGTCTCCCTGCCAAATTCGAGACCGCTATCAGTTATCGGGCAATCAATTTCTGGGTCGACAAATGGGATAACAATCCTATAAATCATTTTTTAATAAAATATATCATCGGTAAGAATGCTTATATTATTGACCTGCAGGCAATCAGACCACCAAAGAATTTAAATAACAGTAATTCCCAGGTATATTCAGAACAAGAATGGTTACGAAAATACAAAAACGACGTACCACCAGAGTTTGCTTTGATAAAATACAAAGATTACAGCGATATTAAAGATGCCTTGCAGTTTTCACAAAATAAAGACTTATCGCCATCCGCGACAACCGAGGACAGTTATTTGATCAGAGAGCCGGCGTGGTATCAAAGTACGGTACTCCAAAATAGTCAATACGCACTAAAAATGAAATATCCTATTTTCTCCGTGGATACGCCTTCATTTCGTGTTATTTGCCGGAAGGCTATCAGAAGGCTTTATGGAAAAACGCCCTTTGAAGCCCTTCCGCCCAAGATTTTAGCAGAGGCAAACCATATTGATGCTGAACAGGCGGAAGCGCTTTTAAATCATTTGACTGTTTCCAAATCCAGCATCCTGCCGGCCGGCACTATTCTGGACTCTGGCTTGCTGGTGCCGAACCTTGACATCCTCACCCGCATTAATCCGGGCAAATTGGTACTGTTTTATGATCAAAAGGGCCTACTGATGCATTCCCAGGTCAGTATCGGCAATGGGCGTTTCGCCAGCGCGGACAATACTTTTTTTGATCCCCGGTTACCCGATCATCCGGCCATTCTGGTGGCTGAGGAACTAGGCATATTTCGAGGCGTAAACTTAAAGCTCAGGCATAATGATATGGAATTGAGCGTTATAACCGGTAATGTAAAAGGGGTTGAGGAAACATCCTCAACGATCGCATCGCCCCTTATGAAGAAAAAAATTCTGGCCGTAAAAGGCGATGACCCGGAACCGGTTGAGAAATGGGTCCCTGTGTCAAGGGAAGAGTCATTACTGGGTGAACATTGGGAAATTATCCCCATGGGCGGGCTAAAAAGCCATATTCAAATCAAGGTACATGGCATGCCGTTCAATGTTAATTACATGGACGCCACCGAGTTCTCCCATGTAGTCCGCGGCCTGATGTTGAGCAAGCCTGAGGTGTATAATCTGTCTCAATTAAAACATATCGATCTTTACTCTTGTTTTAGCGGATTTGGCGGCAAGTATTCCATGGCGCAAGTTCTGGCGAATGAACTGCAGGTTCAAATTAAAGCCTATCCCTATTATATCAGTCAAGCCATCGAACGAAGGCATCCTTCCTGGTTTACCACCTACCGGCCTATGGGCGCCGACGACGCCGGCAATAAAAACCGTTACGTTTACGCCCGGCACAATACTCAGTTGCAAAGCATTATCACCATGCACACCCATCTCCATGACTTTATCGCTTATCTGGCGCACTTACGAAGAAAATTCCGGGCTCTCCGGCAAAAACGCTCACGCGCAGGCGATCCGCCGTCCGCTAGCTTACCCTATATACCCAGCATACAGACCGATTTAGCCAAATTGATCCTAGGAGAACGGCCTTTGCATGAATTCATTATTGATTTTGACATCGGCCGGGAAACGGAATCGGCCCTGCGAGAATTGTTAACCGACTACCTATTCGATGAAGAGAGAACGGATGACGTTTTTTTCCAGGTTTATTTTGATATCATTTTTACCATTGAACGCTTCAGGGATATCGGCAACGTCTGGCAAAGGTTTACCACTGACTGACCGGCCCAAGCCGGCTCGCCTCTTTTACCCTGGCGTATAGGATAGCTGAGATGGGAAAAGGGGGCGCAAGCCCCCCGACACTTTCGCAGCAACGGATATGCGCTTTACGCGACCTCGCTGGTCGCCTCGGCCTCGGAAACAGTCCCCTCTGCCACGCCGTTAACTATTGTGTCTGCGGGAGAGCTCTCCCCCATTGCGTTGCCGGTTACCACGCCGGCCGGCACGCCGCCGTCTATTGCACCATCAATGGCGCCCTCCCCGGTCTCGCCGCCGGGCGCCACAGCCTCCGGCAAGCCGGCTGGTATCGTGTCGGCAGCAACTCTGCTGATTATCGGATTACCGGGTACTGCCCCTGCCAGCGCGCCGTCAACCACTCCGCCGGTGATCGGATTGCCGGGCACTGCCCCGGCCAGCGCGCCGCCGGTAGCTCCGCCGATTATCGTACTGCCGGCTGTTCCACCCGCCGTTCCGTTGCCGATGAACCCGCCGATAATCCCTGTTGCCAGCACGCCCCCCGGTAGCATACTCAAGGACAAGGCTCCACCGGCCTGCAAAACGCCGGGGTACAGCTTCTCAATCAAGCCTGCCAGCGGAGTATTGGCAATGTACAGCTTCAACGTGGCTGATAAATTGGCGGGCAAAGCCGCCAGTTGGGTATTGTTGGCTTGCAAAATCTGAAGACCCGCGGGCAAAGGCATCGGAAGTTCGCTCACTTGAGTGTTGTTCACATTCAGGTTTGTTAATGATGAAGGCAGCGTGGGCAGGCTGGTCAATGGCGAGCCGCTCATGCTGAGAACTTCCAAGCCTGCAGGCAGAGCGTTCGGCGACAGGCTGGATATCTGGGTACCGTCTAGGCGCAACGCCTTCAGCTCGGGGGGCAGCGGGCCTGTCAGGCCGGTCAGTTTGGTCCCGCCGGCAAATAGCGCTTGCAGGCCATCCGGCATGGCGGGCAGGCTATCCATAGGAGTGTTATCCAGATGCAGCGACTTCAATTCCGGCGGCAGGCCGCCGGAAATGGTTTGCAGGTTGGTACCGCTTAAATGGAGGTGATGCAACGTCGGCGGCAGATTGCCCGACAGTTCCTCCAAGGGTGTATTATCAACATCCAATTCCTCGAGACCCGGCGGCAGCTCTTTGGGCAGGGAAGTGAAAGCGTTACCGCTGGCCTTTAGATTCAGCACGCTCGGGGGCAGTTCATCCGGCAGGCTTGAAAGATGCAGACAGTTCAAATTCAAATAGGTGGCGCCCCGTTCCATACAATCGCGCAGGCGTTTTACCGCTGTGTCGCGCTGTTCCGAGCCGCCTTCTGGAGCCTGCTTAGCCCAAGTGTCCCACCGGTCGAAAATGTCTATATTTTGTCTATTGTCGTGGTCAATTCCATTTACTGTGTTTGGAGAAAGGGTTGAGGTTGGGGAGATATCCATATATTTCCTCTTTTAAGTGCATCGAAATTTTGGTGCTGAAAACGTTCAGCCCTATTGTGTTTAACGATTCATCCGCCGGTAATTAGCCGGGAATAGGTATAGCTTTTCCCGCCAAACGGAGGTCGGGGAGCATCCTTTGGCGCTAGACGTCGCTAAACACACAAAGCGTAGATTGAGAATCAAAAATGAGTTAAGTCATTATGGTGAAAGAGATAATGACCATTTACCGCTTTAAACACGCGGTACGGCAAAGGCCGTCAGGTTCTGTGGCGACGGTCTTTATTCCCCTCCCCCTCGACGCCGCGCCTCAGGCCGAAAACCCGTCATCCGGCCAAAAAGACCGGGCCTTCACCAACAGCAGGGCACGCATGCGCTTCGCCTCGTGGAGCGGGGTGTGGCCGAAAAAACGCTTAAATTCCCGATTGAATTGCGAAGGGCTTTCATAGCCGACCCTGGCGGAAGCGTCGGCGGCCGACATATCGCTTCTTACCATCAGAAAACGGGCTTGGTGAAGGCGGGTGGACTTAAGATATTGCAGCGGCGTGGTTCCGGTCATACGTTTGAAATGCATGTGAAATGCCGGCAGGCTCATTGCGGCGGTCTTAGCCAGCGCCGACACCTCGATGCGATGGGAGAAGCCGGTGTGTATGGTTCTTATGGCGCCGGCGATCTGACCGAAATGGTCCCGACTGGTCAAGGCGGCGCGCATGGCCAATCCCTGCTCGCCCATCAGTACGCGATAGTAGAGTTCGCGCAGCAGGCCTGGCCCCAGGATCCTGGCTTCTGTTTCAGTGGACAACGCGTTAAGCAATCTCAATACCGTATCGGCCAGATCCTCATTAAGGGGCGTGGACATCATGCATTCCGGCTTAGCCCGCACATCGGAGGTTGTCTCTAGCTCAAGCAGCAATTGCGCGACGTAAGATAAGTCAAGTTTGATGGACAGGGCCAGTAAAGGTTCTTGCGGGCTTGCGACGGTCTGGCTGGTGAACGGCAGCGGGACGGACAGCACCAGATAGTGCTGCGCGTCATAGATGAACTCCCGGTCGCCCAGAAAACCGATTTTCTTGCCCTGGCAGACAATCACTATGCAGGGATCGTACAGCACCGGGGTGTGGGATATGGGCGCGTCAACCCGCAGAAGACGGACTTGGCTTATCGCCGTTTGTGTATAGCCTTGGGCCGGCGTCAGGACCCGCAGTCGCTCGATAAGTTTCTGACGCAGCGGGTCGGGTACGGCTGCCATGATTGAACCTCATTAGATAAATCGGTCATACTATTTCGAAGAAATGGCCTTAATTTACTCGATTAATATATAAATAGGCAATAATAAGGTGTTTTTTGATATTGTCGCTTTCCTCCGCGTTTCCTACTATTTCCCTCTAGTTAACCCCTCTGATTGCAAGATAACCACAGGAAAAATCATGTCTATCGATACAACATCGGGTTTGCAGGGCAAGGTGGCGATAGTTACCGGCGCTGCGGGAGATATCGGCCGTGCCACGGTTAAACTGCTCCGCGCCCATGGCGTTAACGTCATCGCGGAAGATATAAATCCTGAGGTGGCCGCTCTGTCCAAGGAAGGGAAAGTGGCCGTTCTGATAGGGGATGTCAGTATGGAAGACACCGCTAAAAGCGCGGTGGAAAAGGCGTTCACCCAGTTCAACCGCCTGGATATCCTGGTGAATAACGCCGGACGA
Source organism: Sodalis sp. RH15 (assembly GCF_047324255.1). Taxonomy (NCBI): domain Bacteria; kingdom Pseudomonadati; phylum Pseudomonadota; class Gammaproteobacteria; order Enterobacterales; family Bruguierivoracaceae; genus Sodalis; species Sodalis sp. RH15. The sequence goes on along the minus strand of NZ_CP178738.1, from coordinate 2,545,095 downwards.
ACCCTCAATAAAAGCGTGCTGAATACCGGCCTTGACGACTGGGACAGCATTATGGCCGTCAATGCCCGGGGATATTTCCTGCACTGCCGGGAGGCGCTCAGGGTGATGATTGCCCAGGGTTCGGGGGCTATCGTTAATGTGGCTTCGGTGGTGAGCGTGGTGGGTATGAAGGAGACGGCCGCCTATTCCGCATCCAAAGGCGCTATTGCGCAGCTCACCAAAGTCCTTGCCCTTGAGGCCGGCGAACATAACGTCAGGGTGAATGCCGTGGCGCCGGGGGTCGTGGAAACCAACATCCTCTCCGGCATGGTGGAGGACAGCCGCGGCACGCTTGCCGGTTATGGTTATCAGCATCCGCTCGGCCGGGTGGCGCAGCCGGAAGAGATCGCTGATGTGATCCTGTATTTGGCTTCGCCGCGAGCGAGCTTTATTACCGGCGCGGTCATCATGGCCGACGGCGGCTATACCGCGCAGTAAAGTCATCGCGACCTGCAAGACGTGTTATCAATACCGTAGATTCCAAGGAAACAGCATGAACTTCTCAGATAATGACGCACACAGTTTAAGCCCCTCAGACGTTCACGGTCGGGGCGCGACATCGTCGGACATTCTCATCATCGGCGCGGATAGGGGCCTGGGCCTCGGTCTGACGCAGACGTTCCTTAACCGCGGATGGCGGGTATTTGCCACCGCACTGCCCGATGCCGGACTTGATGCGCTAAATTCGCTGGCGGCCGGGCATCCGGGAAAACTTACCCTGGGTGAAATTGATGTCACCCGTCCGCAACATATTCAGCCATTGTTATCACACATCGAAAAGCGGCGATTTGATGTTATTTTTCTAGTGGCCGGCATTTATGGTCCGTTGCATCAATCGGTAATGCAAGCCACAGATGCCGAGTTTCTGCAGGTCATGATCACCAACGCTTTCGGCCCGGCGCGCCTTGCCAGACATCTTGTGCCCACTCTGAAACCTAAAGGCGCCATGGCGTTTATGTCGTCGCACCGGGGCAGCATTGAAAAAAATGTTGAACCGGGTCTCGGCCTGGAATTATACCGGGCCAGTAAAGCCGCTCTCAATATGCTGGCAAGGGGCATTTATGCCGATATCCGTGAGCAGGGATATAGCGTTTTGTCCATTCATCCGGGTTGGGTCGCCACCGCCATGGGCACCCTGGACGGTGCCGTTGAGGCGGAAATCGACGTCAACACCAGCGTGAACGGCATGGCCGAGGTGATTGATCGCTATCGCCATTCGGGTCAGCATCACTATCTGGATTATCTGGGCAACCGCTGGCCCTGGTAAAAGCCGCCACTCCGCCGCGCGGATACCGTGCGGGGTTGTTATTCGGCGCTACATCTTCTTGACGGTTTCATTGCGGCACGGATGTCGCGCACATAAAAATCAATGCAAGGATTCACTGCCGCGCCGTTCCCCGCGTATAGTTAAATTCATCACGTACAGAGACAATGATTTTCATCGGCGACATACTCTTGTCCGCCGGCAGTGTTGTTAAGGAGAAAATAATGGATTTGCAGATCGCCGATAAGGTGGCCTTGGTGACCGGGGCAAGTACCGGTATCGGTTTTAGTATTTGTGAAGAGCTGGCGCGCAGCGGCGTGGATCTCGTCATGGTGGCCAGAAACCAACAGCGCCTGGCGGCGGCGGCCCAAACGCTGGAAAACAAATACGGCGTAAAAACCCTGGCCATTGCCGGTGACGTGGCCCGGCCGGATTTTCCCCATGCCGTGGTCAGCGAAGCGCTGCGGCAGTTTCACGGTATTGATTTACTGGTGAACAATGCCGGGCGGGCGCATTCCGGCACCGTGCTGACCACCTCGGAAGAGGATTGGCACAGCATGACGGAAGTGAAATTTTCGGCGATGAGACGGTTTTGCCGCGAGGTTATCCCCGGAATGCAGCAGCGCAGGTGGGGCCGCATCGTGAATATCTCTTCTATCGGCGGCATTTTCCCCAATCCGCCGCTGACGGTGTCCCATGCGCTGAGCGCGGCCATCAATAACCTGACGCGAAGCCTGGCTCTGGATGTTGCCGCCGACGGTATTCTGGTGAATGCCATCGGGGTAGGCGCGGTTGCCACCGACAACTGGGAGCGGAATATGCTGCCCGGCGTCAGGGCGCGCAGGCCGGAGCTTAAAGAACGTACCGATGAGGAGATTATTGCGCAACTGGGGCGGGAAAAAACCCCGGTTGGGCATTTCGGCCAACCGGAGGACATTGCCGCCATTGCGGCCTTTTTGCTGTCGGCCCGTAATAATTTCGTCACCGGACATACGGTGGAAGCGTCAGGCGGAGCGGACCGGTTTATGTGATCCGTTCCATCGTCACCGTTGGCGGCGTCTGATATCGCCGTCAGCGGACGCAGGGCGTTACTCTGCGAAAACGCCGCCGCGGGCGCAGTCCATGGTCTTTGGATTGACTCTGTTCAAACCGCGCAAAGGGAGTCAATCTTTGTCTTCAAGTATATGAATACCCTATGACCAGAGTTTGCCGGCGGCTCAGAATACCAGGGCCTGGCCGTCTTTGCGGGATTCGCTGGCGGCGATGTAATGCCCTTGGGGATGGCGCTGTATAATCTGCGAACCGCCAAACAGATGGCTTAGCTGCACGTCCTCCACCTCCACCTGATGCCCGAGCGCCCGCAAGGCGGTAAGCAGATTACGGCCCAGGGTATTTTCCACCATCACCCGTCGGCCCCCGACTATGCGCCAGCGCGGCGCGTCGATGGCGGCCTGGGGATTCTGTTTGTATTGCATCACCCTCAAGGCTACCTGCAGATGGCCCTGCGCCTGCATCGGGCCGCCCATCAGGCCAAAGGACATCAGCGGTTGGCCGTTTCCATCCAGGGCAAACGCCGGGATGATGGTATGCAATGGACGTTTGCCCGGCGCCACGCAATTGGGGTGGCCGGGTTTCAGTACGAAACCGGCGCCCCGGTTCTGCAGGCTGATACCGGTTCCCGGCACCACGAGCCCCGACCCGAACCCTTTGTAATTGGATTGAATATAAGACACCATCATGCCATTACCGTCGGCGCTGGCGAGATATACCGTACCGCCCTCGCGGGGCGTGCCGTAGCTGAAATCCCCCGCCTGCCGGGGATCGATTAACGCCGCCCGCTGTCTGAGATACTTATCGCTCAACAGCATATCAGCGGGAAACCGCATATGGTCGATGTCGGCGATATGGTTATCCAGATCCGCCAGCGCCAGCTTCATGGCTTCAATGGAAAGGTGCAGCACCTCAATGGAATCGGGAGAGTACCGGCCGATATCCAGCTGCTCCAGGATACCCAGGGCGATAAGCGTGGCAATGCCCTGGCCGTTGGGAGGCAGTTCGTGTACCGAACCGCCGGCAAAGTCCCGGGACAACGGCTTGACCCAATCGGTCCGGTGGCTGTTCAGGTCCTCGAGCGTCATGGCCCCACCGCACTGACGGATAAAAGAGACGGTTTTTTCGGCCAGTTCACCACGATAGAAGGCCTCACCCCGACTTTCGGCAATCAGCGACAGCGAGCGTGCCTGATCGGGATTTTTAAAGCATTCTCCGACGCGGGGAGCACGGCCATCAGGGGCGAAGCAGGCGCTGAATCCCGGTTGGTCTTTGAGCAACGCCAGATTTTTGTGCCATAGAAAACTCACCAGCGGCGAGACGGGAAACCCCTGTTGCGCGTAATCTATTGCCGGCTGGGCCAGCGTGGTCAGCGGCAGGGAACCAAAGCGCCGCGCCAGTTCCACCCAGGCGGACACCACGCCGGGTACGGTTATCGAATCGTAGCCCCGCATCGGCATCTCGCTTCGGCCGGCGAAATAGGCTTCGCTCCAGGCCGCCGGTGAGCGTCCCGAGGCATTCAGGGCGTGCAGCTGCTTACCGTCCCAAACCATGGCGAATGCGTCGCTGCCGATACCGCAGCCGGTAGGCTCCACCACCGTTAACGCCATGGCGGTGGCAATGGCCGCATCCACGGCGTTCCCCCCCTGCATCAGCATTCTCATCCCGGCCTGCGCGGCCAACGGCTGAGAGGTCGCCACGGCGTTACGGCCCATCATGGCCGGCCGGTAAGAGGGATAGGCAATATTGAAATCAATTTCTTTCATCGTATTATCCTGATTTATTCAGATCGGGGATCGAGAGCATCGCGCAGCCCCTCGCCCAGTAAATTAAAGCCCTGTACCGCGAGGAAAATAGCCACCCCCGGTACGATGGACATCCATGGCGCCTGTTCAAGAAAGCTTTTTGACGAATTGAGCATCGCGCCCCAGGACGGCTGCGGCGGTTGTTGTCCCAGCCCCAGGAACGACAGGCTGGCTTCGGTAATAATGGCGTGGGCTATGGACAAAGCGGTCTGGACCAGTATGGGGGACAACACGTTCGGCAAAACGTAACGCGCCAGGATCCAGCGATCCGGCAAGCCAATCGCCCTCGCGCCTTCGATATATTCCTCATTACGGATAGCCATGACCTGGGAGCGTGTCAGCCGGGCAAATATGGGCATTGCCGCCACGCCGATGGCAATCATGACATTTCCCAGGCTGGGTCCGAGAAATGCGCCCAGGGCAATGGCCAAGACCAAAAAGGGGCATGACATCAGGGCATCAATAATCCTTGAGATCACGCTGTCATAAAATCCCTGCCAATAGCCGGCTATCAATCCCAGCGGCACGCCGATGGCAATTGCCAGGGCTATGGAGAGACAGCCGGCAAGCAGGGAGGATCGCGCCCCCCAGATTACCCTGGAAAGAATATCCCGGCCCAGTTCGTCGGTACCGAGCCAGTGGATAAGGGACGGCGCCTTGCGTATCGCCATGAAATCGGCTTTCACCGGATCGAAAGGGGCAATCAGTGGCGCCAGTAATGCCATCAGCACGAAACACATGATGATTACCGCCCCAACGATGGCTCCTTTGTTGGCGAAAAATTTATCAACTACCCGCCCACGGCGCTTTTTCTTGCCCAGGCCAATAGCCACGGCCGTCGTCAATTGGCTCACGTCAGGCCCTCCTCATGCGCGGATTGATGACGATATTGAGCAGGTCGGCCAATAAATTAAGCAGGATAAAGCCCACCGCCACCACGATCACCACGCCCTGCACGACCGCGTAATCCCGGTTAAATACCGCATCAACGATGAGTTTGCCGAATCCTGGAATGGTAAACACCTGTTCGGCCAGTACCGCCCCCCCCAAAATTTCCCCGAACAGCAGGGTACAAAGGGTGATGATGGGAACCAATGCATTGCGCAAGGCATGTTTCAGTACGATCCGCAGCGGCAGCAATCCCTTGGCTTTCGCGGTGCGGATATAATCCGCCCTTAGCACGCCAAGCATCGCCCCGCGGGTGTGGCGCATCAAAATCGCCCCCAGGCCGGAACCCAATACCAGCGAGGGCATCAATAGGGTCCTGAGATTCTGCGCAAGATCCATCGACGGCGGGACATAGCCTGAGGCGGGCAGCCAGCGTAGCTTCACGGCAAACAGCAGGATCATCAGCATACCTAGCCAGAAATGCGGAATGGATATACCGGTGAGAGAGAGCGCGTTCATCCCATGATCCAGCCAGCTCCCCTTGCGCACCGCGGCCAAAATGCCGGTGGAAATGCCGATAATCATCGCGATCAGCAGCGACAACACCGATAACTCCAGCGTGACGGGCAATTTGCTGGCAATCAGGCTCAGCACCGGCTCCTGATTACGCAGCGAACTGCCCAAATCTCCCCGAACCGCACTGGTAAGCCAACGGTAATATTGCACCGGGAGAGGATCGTCCAGATGGTATTTCGTCCGCAACGCCTGAATAACCTGGGGATCCCGCTCCTCGCCGGCCATGGCCAGCACCGGGTCGCCGGGCAGCAATTTTTGCAGGCAAAAGGCCATCACGGTGACCAGCAACAGTGTCGGTATCGCCAGGATCAGGCGTTTACAAATGATCTCTAACATAAGGTATCCTCGGCAGTACGCCCGTGATTCGCTGCACTCATTGACTCAGGGTCACATCCGCCAGTCGCAATAAGGCATCGGGATAAGGAACGAATCCCTTCACCTTGGCGCTGATGGCAAATATGCGCGGTTCAAAATAGAGATAGGCCACCGGCATGTCGATTTGCAGTTGCCGAACCACGTTGGTGTACAGTGCTTTTCGCTGGTCCTGGTTATTGATTTGCCGGGCCGCCAGCAGCCATTTGTCCACCTGTTCGTTGCTATAGCGGCCGTCGTTCAAGGCGCCGTGGCTTGAAATAAACGAATAGATATCGCCGTCCGGATCCGGGCGGCCGGACCAGGAAGACAGCGCCAGCTGGAAGTCCCCGGACGATAGCCGGCTCAGCAGCGTGGCATGCTCCGTCATCTGCAGGCTGACATCAAAACCCGCTTCGGCCTCCATGGACTGGATAACCTGGGCGACTTGCTGGGCCACGGGTTCGTTCGGCACCACCATGGTGACATGCAGCGGCGAGGTCACCCCCGCCGAGGCCAATAATGCCTTGGCCTTAGCCACATCACGGGACGGAATCGGCAGCGGTACATGATAGGGACTGGCATCGGTAAAGGGCTGGTTCGCCGGTGTATACTGCCCGGCAAAAACCACTTGATTGAGGGCCTGCCGATCGATGCCCAACGAAAAAGCCTGCCTGACGCGCGCGTCGGCGGCCAGTGGACTGGTGGGTTTGTTTTGGCCATTGCCGATATTGAACACCACGCTCATGTATCCCAGCGGCGTGGGCTTGGCCAGGGTCAGGTGGCTGTCAGACGTCACCGTGCCCACATCGCTGGCCGAGACCCAATCAATGAGATCCAGGTCGCCGGCGCGCAAGTTGGCCAGCCGAACGGAAGCGTCGGGGACCGGTAGAAAGACAACCCGGTCAAAATGATAAGGTTTGGGGTTCCAGTACTGATTAAACTTTGTCAGTACTATGCGATCCTGCTGCACCCGACTGTCGAATTGATAGGGTCCTGAACATACCGGGTGGGCGGCGACATTTCCTTTGGCCGTGGCGCCGGGGGCCAGCATGGCGCCGGCACGATCGGTTAACTGGGATAACAGCGCCGCGTCGGGATTCTTAAGATGCAAGACAACGGTATAGGGATCCACCACCTCCACCGAACTGACGGAAGAAATTTCGCTTTTACGGGTTGACCCCGGCAAGGTGAGATCCCGTTCGATATTATATTTGACGGCGGCGGCATCGAATTTTTCGCCGTCATGGAACACCACGCCCTGACGCAAACGCAGGGTCAACGCTTTATTATCCGCGCTCCAGGACCATTGGGTCGCCAGACCCGGGACGATATCCAGATGCGCATCGATATCCACCAGCCGATCGCACAGCGCATTAAAGACGAATCTGCCGGTATAGGAGCGCGACGTTGCCGGGTCGAGCTGATCGGGATCGCTGCTAAGACCTACCCGCAGCACGGTTTCCGCCTGGGCAATGCCGCTCGCGCCGAGCAAAATCAAACCACTAAGACCAAGAAAAAACCGGGCACATATTTTCATCGGGTATTTACCTTTAGGATTGACTGTTGTTAATGGAAATCTGGCGTTCAAAAAGCTTATGGCGTCTTAAAAAAGCCTCGGATAAGGGGGCGGCCACGATAGTCCCCGGCTGCTGCAATTCCCGCCAACGATGGCATGAGACCTGGCGGCCCTCACCCACCGGCGTCAATACCGGTTCCCAGTTGCGGCAAACGTCGCGGACATGGGGACAGCGGGTGTGATACCGGCAGCCCCGGGGCACGGAGCCGGGGCCCGGCAACTCCCCCGTCTCTATCGGCAGGTCGCGCTGTCCTCCCGGGGCAAGCCCGGGCGCGGAACGTATCAGCGCCTGGGTATAAGGATGCAGCGGGCTGTCGAACAACGCGCCGGTGGGGGCCGATTCAATGATTTGTCCCAGGTACATGACCGCGGTGCGATCGCTCATATGACGAACAACCGCCAATCCATGGGCGACGATAATCATGGTCAGTCCAAACTGCTGTTTAAGTTTTGCCAGCAGATTAATCACCTGGGCCTGCACCGAAACATCCAGCGCCGAAACCGGCTCGTCGCCCAAAAGCAGTTTGGGACCGCAGGCCAGCGCGCGCGCGATGCCGATGCGCTGTCGCTGGCCGCCGGAAAATTCATGGGGATACCGGTCTTCAAACACCGCGGGCAAACCCACCGTGTCCAATAATTCCCTGACCCGTTGCCGCCGTTCCTCCTGTCCGACGTTTTCATGCAGCCAGATCGGTTCGCCGATAATCTCCCCTACCGTCATGCGCGGATTAAGGGAGGCGAAGGGATCCTGGAAAATAATCTGCAATTCGCGCCTGAGCTGGTTAAGCGGTTTTTTTTTCAAGGCACAGATATTGCGGCCCTGATACCAGACCTCGCCCTCGCTGGCGGGGAGTAATCCCAACAGCAGACGGCCCAGCGTGGATTTTCCCGATCCGGACTCACCCACTATCGCCAGCGTTTCCCCCGGGAATACGTTTAATGACACCCGATCCACGGCCAGCACGCCGGATGAAGCGCGAAACAGCGTTTTGGCGGCGTTGAAGCGTTTGGTTAACGACAAAGCCTCCAGCAACGGCGGATGTGGACTATTCATTGTGCAACCTCCGCCGATATGTTTTCTTCCAGCGGGGCTTTGAAACATGCCACCTGATGTTCAGGGGTCAGATTTTCCAGCTGCGGGCGGTGATGGCGGCAATGATGATCCGCAAAGGGGCAGCGGGTGGCGAAACGGCAGCCGGCGGGCATCTCATGGAGCTGGGGCACAGTGCCGGGAATGGTGGACAGCTTTCCCCCGTGGGCGGAGAGCATGGGGATGGAACCCATCAAACCGATGGTATAAGGATGCTGAGGATCGTTGAAAATCTCCAGGACAGCCCCCTGCTCGACAATCTGTCCGGCATACATCACCGCGACATGATGGGCCATCTGTGCTACGACACCCAGATCATGGGTAATCAATAATATTGCGCTACCGGTATCCCGCTGTAATTGGCGTAACAGCTGCAGAATCTGCGCCTGGATGGTGACATCCAGCGCGGTGGTGGGTTCATCGGCAATGAGCAGACGGGGGCCGTTGATCAGCGCCATGGCAATCATGATCCGCTGGCGCATTCCTCCGGAGAGCTGATGAGGATAATTGCCCATACGCGCTAAAGGATCGGGGATCTGGACTTTTTTCAACATGTCCAATGCCAACGCTTTTGCCTGCGGACCGGTGAGCGCCTGATGGCGCAAGGCCGCCTCCATAAGCTGATTGCCAAGGGTAAATGACGGATTAAGGGACGTCATGGGTTCCTGGAATATCATGGCAACCTGCCGCCCCCTGAAATCGGCGAACTCACGTTCGGAAAGTTGGGTCAGATCCGTGCCGTCCAATTCCAGGTTGCCGGTGATGACCTTGGCGTTGGGCGGTAATAATCCCATTAACGCCAGCGAGGTAATACTTTTACCGCAGCCAGACTCTCCCACCACCGCAAGTGTTTGCCCGCTCTTGATAGCCAGAGATATATTATCCAGCACCGGCATTGGCGCATGGCTAAACTGAACTTGGAGGTTGTCGACATTTAAAACCATGGATTCCTGACACATTGAAGCTGTCATGAGCATTTCCTGTTCGTTATTCAAGACTGGCCTGCATTGACCAGATAACAACGTTATTCGCCAATTACCTGGTTCTGAAATAGTATTTACATGTGACAGTTTTGATATCCATCTCACGAACTGCGCCGGCTATCTTATTTCTGTACGTTATCTGAAAAAAAGCAGCTTATTGAAATAACGCCAGCAAATAATAAAAAAATGATAAAAAAGGGATGAACGCTTTGATTAATAGTATCGGTGCAAACAGACGCTTTAAACGTCTTTCATAACTTTACACAAATAAGCATAAAACGTACCACAAAAAAAGAATTTATTAAAATAATTATTCCTTTTATAACAATGTAATAGCATTGAATCCATGGGCGGAGTAATAATACGTTATTGTCTGGTCAGAAACCTGCCCTAATTAAGTGCATAGGAAAAACAACATAGTGCAGTTATTTTAACATTCTTGGGACTCTCTCGTTGAAAAGGTCGATGATTATATATAAAAAAACACTACACCGTTTAAAACACGCTCTTAATTCCGCAATCTATAGCATATATCAGCAGACATTTATCATATCGTTTTCTTATTGTATGACAATTTCCATCACACCTATTCCTTCATTATCGGTTTACGCGCGCCGGGTGTTTCGTACCCGTGGCCAATACCTGTTTCGCTTTATTTTTATATCTTCTTGCTAATACAGCGCACAGCATTAACTGAACCTGATGGAATATCATCAAAGGCAATACCATTACGCCTACGCTTGCGGCCGGGAAAAGTATGTTCGCCATAGGTATGCCATTGGCCAGACTCTTTTTTGAACCGCAGAATAATATGGTAATTTCATCTTCCCGGTTAAACCCCAAACGCCTGGCGCACCAGACATTGAAAATCATGATGATCGCCAGAAAACCCAGGCATGACGCCAGAATCAACGCCAGTGCGCCCGAACTGACGCGATGCCATATACCATGCGTTACCGCTTCGCTGAATGCCGAGTAGACCACCAGCAGAATCGAAGCCCGATCGGTTTTCCCGACGATGTTTTTATGACGTCCCAACCAGCCGGCAATCCAGGGGCGCATCAGATGACCGGCGACAAAAGGCGCCAACAGCTGCAGCATTATGCTGCCGAACTCATGGAAATTGCCGCCGGCGCCGTGGACATGCATGACCAAACCCACCAGTAACGGAGAGATGAACACGCCGAGCAGGCTGGAAGCCGATGCGCTGCATACCGCCGCCGCGACATTGCCGCCGGCCAGGGAGGTAAATGCTATGGCTGACTGCACGGTGGCCGGCAAAATGGCCAGATAAAGAAAACCATCATATATTTCCCGGCTCATCGGTACCGGTCGCCACCAGCTAAAGAGCAGTCCCAACAGAGGAAACATGACAAAGGTGCTGCCCATGATCCATAAATGCAGACGCCAGTGCGAACTGCCGACGATGATGGCTTCTCGGGAAAGTTTAGCGCCGTGCATGAAAAACAGCAGCGCGATGGCGGCGGTGGTCAATGCCTGAAAGAACTCCACCAAATCGCCGCGGGCGGGAAATATCGAGGCAAGCAGCACGGTGCAGACCAGGGACAGCGTCATGGGATCTAAATAATCGGGCAGTTTCATCAAAAATCCTGTCGAAAAAAAAAGCATAAGCTATTGTGCTTAAGCTGCTTTAAGAAATAAAATTGATTTATCTAATCTACTTATGAATTTTATGCATGAACTATTCTCTACGTCAGCTGCGCGTTTTTGTCGCCATTGCCCGCCACGGCAGCTTCAGCCGCGCGGGCGAAACCATTGGTCTGAGCCAGTCGGCGGTAAGCCATAGCATTAAAGAACTGGAAAAAGAGGTGGGAGTCACGTTACTCGATCGCACCACCCGAGAAGTGGTGTTGACCGAAGCCGGACAGCGTCTGGTCAGTCGCCTGGAACGCGCATTGGATGAATTGAACACCACCTTGCAAGACGCCCGGCATTATGGGCAGCAGCGCAGCGGTAAGGTCCATGTCGCGGCAAGCCCGACCATCTCCGCCCATCTGATGCCGCAGTGCCTGTCGGTGAGCGAGAAGCTGTACCCCGGCATCAAGGTGCGGTTACGAGACCGGCCTCAGCAGTGGGTGCTGGAGAGTATCCGCAATGCCGAAGTGGACTTTGGTATTGTCATCGACCCGATCCAAACCGCGGACTTATATTGTCAGCCGGTGTTGCTGGAACCTTTTTTGCTTTTATGCCGCAGCGATCACCCGTTTGCCGAGCAAAAGCAGGTCTCCTGGCAATCCCTGAACGGCTGCCGTCTGGTCTTACAGGATTATGCCTCCGGCAGCCGCGCCCTGCTGGATGAAGCCCTCAGGCAACAGGGCATCAACGCCGAGATAGTGCAGGAGATAGGCCATCCCGCCACGCTGTTTCCCATGGTGGAAGCAGGTATCGGCATCAGTATCGTACCGGCGCTGGCCCTGCCGCTGCCGGCGGGCAGTTCCCTGGTGGTCCGGGCGCTGCAACCGGAAATCAATCGTTCGCTCATGTTGGCCCGGCGTAAAAACCGAACGTTATCACCCGCCGGGGAAGTGATTTGGGAGGTCGTTCAGCAACAGGCGGCATTGTTGACGCAACGGCGCGCGCGGCATCCTTTTTATTAGGCTAGCGCTGCCTGAACCCTTTCCTCGGGCATCACGCGGATATATTTCCCGTGCGGTCCGTACTGTCCGTTTTCATTCGGCCGGTTAAAAATAATTACCCCCTAAAGCTATTATTCCACTATCTTATGCCGGCTTACCGGCGTTCGCGCCGCACAGATATCGGCCAGCAGAGCCGAAACAATATCACCGACAGGAATAAGTCTATATGGTTGAGCAATCAACAGAAAATCTATTAGCTGAACAGAGCCCGGAGAAACTGCAGCGCAATCTCCATAATCGCCATATACAGCTGATTGCCATCGGCGGCGCCATCGGCACCGGACTCTTTATGGGTTCCGGCAAGACCATCAGCCTGGCCGGCCCGTCCATCATTTTCGTCTATCTGATCATCGGCTTTATGCTGTTTTTCGTGATGCGCGCCATGGGGGAACTGCTGCTTTCCAATCTTGAATACAAATCTTTCAGCGATTTCGCCGCCGATTTGCTAGGCCCCTGGGCAGGTTATTTTACCGGCTGGACCTACTGGTTTTGCTGGATAGTCACCGGCATCGCCGATGTGGTGGCCATCAGCGCCTATTTTCAGTTCTGGTTTCCCGATTTTTCAATCTGGATGAGCGCACTGCTGTGCGTTGGGGTGTTTGTCACCTTGAATATCGCCACCGTCAGGCTGTTTGGCGAAATGGAATTTTGGTTTGCCATTATTAAAATCGTGGCGATAGTCGCCCTGATTGTCGCCGGCTTCGTGCTGGCGGCCCTGCATTATCCCTCACATGCCGGCGATACGGCGGCCCTGTCCAATCTCTGGCGGCATGGCGGTCTGTTTCCTAAAGGTCTCAGCGGCTTTTTTGCCGGTTTCCAAATCGCGGTTTTTGCCTTTGTGGGTATCGAGCTGGTGGGAACCACCGCGGCGGAAACCCGCGATCCGCACAAGGTATTGCCGCGCGCCATTAACGCCATCCCTCTGCGCGTCATTATGTTTTATGTGCTGGCGCTGATAGCCATTATGGCGGTAACGCCCTGGGACAGCATCGCGCCGGATCATAGCCCGTTTGTGTCCATGTTCATGTTGACGGGGCTGCCTGCCGCCGCCGGCGTGGTGAACTTTGTCGTGCTGACCTCGGCGGCCTCTTCGGCCAACAGCGGCATGTTTTCCACCAGCCGCATGCTCTACGGCCTGGCGGAACAGGGGTCGGCCCATCGCCGTTTTGCCCATCTGTCGCGCCGCGCCGTGCCCACCAACGGTCTGATGTTTTCCTGCCTTTGCCTGTTAGCTGGCGTGGCCCTGATTTACCTGATTCCCAACGTCATGACGGTCTTCACCCTGGTGACCACGGTGTCGGCAATACTGTTTATGTTCATCTGGACCATTATCCTTTGCTCTTACCTCGCTTATCGTAGGAAATACCCGGAACGGCATCGGCAATCGCGCTTTAAAATGCCGCTGGGTAAAGGGATGTGCTGGGTATGCATGGCGTTTTTTGTGTTTGTCCTGATCCTGCTGGCGCTCCAGGAAGATACCCGGGAAGCCTTGCTGGTCACGCCGCTCTGGTTCATTATCCTGGCCGCCGGCTGGGGGCTGAGAGGCAAAAAAGCGGCGTAATGCACGCCGGCGGGCCGCGTATTGTTCATACATGCTCTAGACGAGGATATTATGAAGAGACTGACGGGAAAGTGTTTGTGCAAAGATATCCTTTTTTCGGTGATGCTGAATGAATACGGGTATGCCCCTGAAATCAGGCCAACGCAATAAGCTCGCGCTGCTGGGCCGGGGAGAGCGCCGGGCCGGAAGCCGCCGCCGCGTTTTCCGCCATGTTCTTGGGATTGCCGGTACCCGGTATCCCACAGGTTATGGCCGGATTGGCCAATATAAATTTCAGCGCCAATTGTGCCCATGAAACGGCCCCCGCCTCCCCGGCCCAGCCGGGCAATGGCGTTGAAGCCAGGCGGCGCAGCAGGCCTCCGCCGCCGAAGGGGGTATTGCAGATGACGGCCACGCCTTTATCCCGGGCCAGCGGCAACAGCCGCTTTTCGGCGGCGCGGTCATCCAGTGCATAATTGATCTGCAGGAAGTCCAGAGGCGTGGTATTCAGCACTGATTCAAGGGCATCGTAGGCCGAGGAGGAATAATGCGTGACGCCGATATAGCGGATGCGGCCGGCCGCTTTCATGTCGCGCAGCGTCGGCAGGTGCGTCCGCCAATCCAGCAGATTGTGAATCTGCATCAAATCAATGATGTCGGTTTGCAGCAACCGGAAAGAATCATTCATCTGCCGGATACCGGCCTCCCGGCCGGAGGTCCACACCTTGGTGGCGATAAACGCCGCTGGGCGGGGGTGCCGTTCGCTTAATAGCGCCCCCACCGTGCGCTCCGCCAGACCATACATGGGGGAACTGTCGATAACCGTGCCGCCCGCGGCGAACAGCGCATCCAGCACCGCCGGAAGCCGGGCATAATCGGCGCCGCCGGGACTGACATCGAAACCGCGATAAGTACCGAGGCCGATAACCGGCAGCGCCTCGCCGGAAGAGGGTATTATTCGGGTCGGCATGGTTTTTCCTCCGGGTAAAGGTTGCCCGCCGGCGGCGGCCGATGCGCCGACGGAGACAACACTGCCCCCCAGGACGCCGCAGGCTGCCCATGCGGCCCCCAGGCGCAACATCCGGCGGCGGGATAAGGATATCATCGCCGGCCGGACGGGTTGCTGCAGCGCATAACTGGAAAACCGGGCCGTTTTTTCATTGAACCCCCCCGCCCCGCTGTCGGCCCAACGGCCTGAAGAATGATAATCCTACCTATAAAATAGCCGACAATGCCCCCTCAGCCAAGGCGATATGTTGTGGTCCGCGTGCCGTTGATATAAAGAGGGCGATCCTCGCCGGCGGGCAGTTGAAGCGTCAAGACATCCCAGGCCGGGCGGTAATCTCCCTCTTGCTGGAAACGGATATCTATCCGGTCAGCCTTGCTGTGCATTTCCCAGCGCAGGCAAAGGGCATGCCCGTCCCGCCAGCCGAAGCTCTCTCCGTCATCCTCATACAGCAGCCCGGTACCTGAGCCGATGCCCGACAGGGGGAAAAGCGCCAGCCGGCGCCGGTCATCCGCCGCGCTGTCCTGGCAGTGATAATGGCCGGAAAGGGGAATCGCCGCGCCGGCCCGCACCAGCAGCGGCAGGCGTTCAAGGGGGGCATCCAGCACAATCTCCTGCCCGCCGGTGAAGTACTGTCCGCTATGCCAATCGTACCAGCCGCACTGATTGTCGGGCAGGTAGACCCTGCGCCGACGCGCCCCCGGATCGACAACGCTTGCCACCAGCAGGTCTCGCCCCAGCATGAAATCGTCGGTTTCCGCAAAGGTACGTTCATCCTGTTCATGATCGAGAAACGTCGGGCGCAGCATCGGCTCATCTTCACTGCAGGCCAGCCAGAACAGGGTATAAAGATATGGCATCAACCGGTAGCGCAAGCGAATGGCTTCGCGTACCGCCGGGGTGGCCGCCGGATACATCCAGGGTTCGTTGACGGTGCCGTCATCGTTCCAGGAGTGAATGGTAAAGCGCGGGTGCATCACGCCGTTTTGCACCCAGCGGACGAACAGCTCCGCATCCGGCCGTTCGCCGGAAAAACCGCCGACGTCGTGACCGACGTTATATAACCCGGACAGGCTCATCCCGATGCCCATGCGGGTATTGAAACGCAGGGTTTGCCAGCTGGTGCGATTATCTCCGCTCCAGGTCTGTACATAGCGCTGCATTCCCCCACAGCCGGAACGGGAGATCAAATAGGGCCGTTTATCCGGCGCGAACCGCAGCTGTGCCTCAAACGACGCCCGCATCATCAGCAGCGGCATCACCGGCCGGATGTGCTTGATGGCGATTTCCCGGCCAAATCCATGGCAGCGGGCTTCCCCGTCCCACAGTTCATACTCGTTGTTGTCATTCCACGTAGCATCGATGCCCATGTCCAGCAGCTGTTGCCGGACATTTTTTTGCCACCAGGCGACCGTGTCGGGATTGGTAAAATCCAGGCTGGCCCCCTCGTCATCCCAGAAAACCGAGCGCGCCGGGCCGTCAGACTGCGAATCGCGGATAAACAGCCCTTGCGCCGCCGCTTCGTCGTACTGCGGATGATCCAGCAGCAGGCAGGGTTTGATATTGGCCGCCAGTTTCAGCCCCGCCTGATGGAACGCACGGGTCATATCCCGGGGCCGGGGAAATTTTTCAAGGTTCCAATTGAAGACATAACGCTTGTCATTAATAGAGGTATAGCCGGAGGAAAGCTGAAACGAATCACAGGGGATAGCGTGTTCCCGGCACAGCGCGATAAATTTCATCAGTTGCCGCTGGGCATCCGGCGCGTCGGTATAATGCATGGTGGACCCGCTGTAACCGAGGCTCCATTTCGGACCAAACAGGGTTTTACCGGTCAGCCGCACGAATGCCTTGGTGACATCCAGCACGCGCGGTCCAAGGAACAGGTAATAGTCAAGATCCCCCGCCTCGGCGCGATAGCGGCGGTAAGCCGGATGATAATTATCCAGTTCATTGCCCAAATCAAACCAGCTGCTGCTGAGGTTATCGTAGAAAACCCCGAAACTGGCATCGCTGCGCTGGGTGATGGTGAAAGGGATATGCTTGTACAGAGGATCGGTTGAGGCGGCGTTATAGCCCATGGCATCCAGATTGCGCATTTCATAACGCCTGCCGAGGCGATTGAGGTCGCCGGCCTTTTCTCCCAGTCCGTAATAACGTTCCTGCCCATGGCGCCGCTGGTAATGTTCAATGCCGTCGCCGTGGGCATTGAGCAGATAGGCCCCGGTGGGACGATCGGCGGCCAGCGGCATCCACCGGTCCTGCAGGCGGTATTCCCACTCCAGCCATAGCGGCTGATGTACCGTCACCCTGAGGGTCTGGGTACAAACGCGCAGCGTATCGCCGTCCTGCTCAAGCTGATAGCCCGGCCGGGAGAAATCGCCGACATATTCGCGCTCGCGTCCTTCCCAGGGGACGTCCTGCTTTGGCGCGATACTCCAGGTGCGATCCAGCGCCAGCGTGCCCTGCCGTTTGATCAACACCCGGAACAGGCCGTTTTCCAGCACATACAGGCGAAAAATATGCAGAAAGTCCACCTTAAGCTCAACGAACGCATCGGTTTGCCGCGACAGTATCCAGTTCTTCAATGTTTTCATGTCATTTTGTTCCTTTTACGTCAGGCCGGCACGCCGGCGCGGCGCTGCGCAATAAACATCACCAGAAAAATAGCGCCAATCAGGTCAAAAAAGCCCATGGCAATAAAAAGCGGTTTAAAACCGAAGGTATCGGCGGTAACGCCGATAATCAGGGAAAAGGCGAAACTGGCCACCCAGGCGCATGAACCCCGCATGCCGTTTACCGTCGCCATTTGTCCCTTGTCGAACGTTTCCACCACCAGCGCGCTGAGCATGCAGGAGATAACCTGATGGCCGAAACCGCCCACCGAGATAAGCAAAATAGCCAGCCAAGGGGTTTGCACCAGCGTCATCAACGCCAGCGACAACATCAGAAACGCGCCGGTCATTGAGCTGGCCACCACCGAATTAATGCGGGTGCAGCCAAATAAACGGATATAGAGATGGGTGAGATAACCGCTGGCGATACTGCCTAAATCGGCGGCGAGAAACGGCATCCAGGCAAACAGGGCAATTTGTTTGAGATCCATGCCCCGTTCGTTCGCCAGGTAGAGCGGCACCCAGAAGCTCAAGACCCCCCAGGCGGGTTCCGCCAGAAACGCGGGAATGGCGATGCCGTAGAAACGTCTGTCCTTTGAGATATTTTTCATTGACCGCCAAAACGGCTGCCTGACGGGGACGGGATCGTTATCCTGCAGGATGAAGGCGCGCTCGCTTTCGGTCAGGTTAGGATGCGTGGCCGGCGATTGATACAGCCACCACCAAAGCCCCACCCACAGCAGGGCCAGACAGCCCGACAGGAAGAAAGCGCCGTGCCAGCCGAAAGAGGCGTGGGCGGCATAGATAATCGGCGGCGCCAGCATAGCCCCGATGGAAAACCCGACGCCGGCCCAACCCGCCGCCACCGGGCGCTCGTTTTTCGGAAACCAGTCGCCGATGGCCTTGGCATTGGCGGGAGTGGCCGCTGCTTCCGACGCCCCCATAAAAAAGCGCAGCACCGCCAGTTGAATCCAACTGCCGGCTCCGGCATGCAGCAAACACATCAACGCCCAAATTACAGCACAAATCAAAAAACCCAATTTCAGGCCGATCACATCAATGAGCCAGCCGCAAAACGGCTGAAAAATGGTGTAGGCCAATTGAAAAGCGGCAACGATCCACGAATATTGCTCGGTGGTCATATGCAGGGAATTTTTTAATTCAGGAGCAAGTATTCCCAGGGCATTACGCGTGATGTAATTAACGGTAACCCCGAGCAGAAATAAGGCCAGCATCCACCAGCGTAAATGTTTTACCGCCCGTTTACCTGCCTGGGTTACCGCTTTGGAATGATTAACGAGACTCATGACTTCCTCTACGTATCGGTTGGCTATCATCCCGACAGTAAAAGAGCCAAAAATGCGAGTCTATGCCGTTTTTTGCAAAAATTTTCATGACATAATAAATAAAGCGTTCTATTTCCCCGCGGGCCTGCTAAAAAACGGCAAATAAGCTCATGAAAATTTTTGCATGGGCAAATATGATGAAGATCACAAAATGAAAGAAAAATTAAATATCACCGCCCTGGCCCGTGAAACGGGGCTTTCCATCAGCACCGTTTCACGGGTTTTGGCGGGAAAGGCCAATACCAGCGCCACGGCGCGCAGTCGGGTATTGGCGGCCGCCCGCCAAAAAGGCGTGATGAACGAACTGTCGAACGGCCGGCTGCTGCTGAACGGATTGCTGGTCTTTGCTCCGCCCCGCGCCTTCGACGTGCGCACCGATATTTTTTATTACAAGGTCATCCAGGGCATCAGCCAGGCGCTGACGCAGCACGAGGTACGATTGCGCTATTGCGGACTGGAGGAAAACGACAGCGACGCCGCGCTGTTTCTGGAAAAAATGAGCCTGCCGGAAACCGAGGCCGCGCTGATTATCGGCATTGACGACCCCAGAATACATACCTTAGCGGCCGAGCTGCATAAGCCCTGCGTGCTGATTAACTGTCGTGACCGCCGTATGAGGCTGCCCTCGGTTTCGCCCCATCATCAGCTCATCGGCGAATTTTCAATAAATTATCTGTTCGAGCAGGGGCATTGCAATATCCTGACGCTGCATTGCCTGCGACGCTACACCATGGAACTGCGAATGTACGGTGTGCGGGAGGCCTGGAACATGCGCAATCTCGCTTTCAGCGAAGAACGGCATCAGCTTATAGCGCAAGGTTTCGGCGCCGCGGAATCCGAGCGCCTGATGAGCGCCTTTTTGTCGTCCTGCCCGCCTTCGGAGCGGCCGAGCGCTATCCTCGCCGGCGGGGACTTTATGGCGGTAGGGGCGATGAATGCGTTGCAGAAGGCCGGCTTACGCGTGCCCCAGGATGTATCAGTGATGAGCATGGACGGTTTCAACCTCGCCGCCATCCATGATATTCCCCTTACCTCAGTGCATGTGCCGCGGGACGAGCTGGGCGCAGAGGCCGTCAGAATGCTCCAGCAGCGACTGCTACGGCCTGACGCCCCGGTGGGTAGCCTATTGCTGAACGGCACGCTGATAATCAGGGACTCCGTACGCCGGATCCGTGGTCGTAAAAACTACTGTGCGGTGGATCGGGAGGGCTTATATGATTAACGGATTTGAACCGGCGGTTCAGTACAGCCCATTGTACTCGCTGCTTAAAAAGCCGTGCGCAATCTCACAGAATTGATCTGTGACCATCCCATTATTTTGCCGAAATAGCCATTTTTGATATTGCTCACATAATTTAACCCCCCGCAAGACAACACTGATTCCATTACACAAGACCGGAGTCCAGCATAATGGAAAACAGCAAAGTCCCGGCGTTGACACGCGCCATTGATATCCTGAATGTTATTGCCCGGCGCGGCCCCTGCTCCGCCGCCGATATTATCGCCGAGCTGGGACTGCCTAAAAGCACCACGTATTTAATATTGGCTGAATTAAAAAGGCAGCGTTTTATTGCGCTTGATGTTCGTGATAATTATTGCCTGTGGACTAAATTGGTGGAATTGTCCGAGCAGGCGCTTGGCAAAATGGATTTACGGGATATCGCCAAACAGCGGCTGACGGAATTAATGGAAGATACCGGATTATTATGCCACCTGGGTATTATCGACGATCAGAATGCCTATTATATTTTAAAAATAGAATCTACTTCCACCATTAGCGTCCGATCCCATGAAGGCAAAAGTCTCTCCCTGTATCGCTCCGGAATAGGCAAATGTTTGCTGGCCTGGCAGGACGAGCGCCAGCAGCAGAAGATCATGAATAATATCCGGTTCATCAGCAAAACCCCCAGCACGATTATTACCCTGGCCGCCCTTAAAAAAGAGCTGGACGGCATCCGCCGCCAGGGATGGAGCTTTGACAACGGCGAGGATTACGCCGATGTGCGCTGCGTGGCCGCGCCGGTATTCAATGCCCGCAATGAATTGGCCGCCGCCATCTCGGTGGTGGGAACCGGCCAACAAATCACGACGGATAACCGCGATCTGCTGGCCGGCAAAGCCATTGCCTGCGCCAAAGATATTTCCCGGCGGCTGGGCTGGAAAAGCCCCTTCGAACGCAAGGCTTCCTAACCCCTTTTAAGGAGACATTCTCATGATCCTACCGAAAATCAAACATGTCCGCGCCTGGTTTACCGGCGGCGCAACCGCGGCCAAAGGCGCCGGCGGCGGCGATTACCACGACCAGGTCGGTCAGCACTGGATTGACGACCATATCGCCACGCCGATGAGCAAATATAAGGAGTATGAACAATCCAGGCAGTCGTTCGGCATTAACGTGCTGGGCACGCTGGTGGTGGAGGTGGAAGCGGATAACGGCCAGACCGGCTTTGCGGTTTCCACCGCCGGCGAAATGGGCTGTTTTATCGTGGAAAAGCATCTGAACCGTTTTATCGAGGGGAAATGCGTCAGCGACATTAAGCTTATCCACGACCAGATGCTCAATGCCACCCTCTATTATGCCGGTTCCGGCGGCCTGGTCATGAATACCATTTCCTGCGTCGATCTGGCGCTGTGGGATCTTTTCGGCAAAGTGGCCGATCTGCCGGTATATAAGCTGCTGGGCGGCGCGGTCCGCGATGAAATACGGTTCTACGCCACCGGCGCCAGGCCCGATCTGGCGCAGCAGATGGGCTTTATCGGCGGTAAGATGCCGACCCATCGCGGGCCCCATGACGGCGATGCCGGGATACGCCAGGATGCGGCCATGGTGGCGGAATACCGCGAGAAATGCGGTCCGGACTTCTGGCTGATGCTGGATTGCTGGATGAGCCAGGACGTCAATTACGCCACCAAACTGGCCTACGCCTGCGCCCCTTACAACCTGAAATGGATCGAGGAGTGCCTGCCGCCGCAGCAGTTTGAAGGCTACCGGGAGTTAAAGCGCAACGCGCCGCCGGGAATGATGGTCAGCAGCGGCGAACACCACGGTACGTTGCAATCATTCCGGACCCTGGCGGAAACCGGCATCGATATCATGCAGCCCGATGTGGGCTGGTGCGGCGGCCTGACGACGCTGATTGAAATCGCCGCCATCGCCAAATCCCGCGGCCAGCTGGTGGTGCCCCATGGCTCATCGGTCTATTCCCACCATGCGGTTATCACCTTTACCAATACGCCCTTCAGCGAATTTCTGATGACCAGCCCGGACTGCGCCACGCTGCGGCCGCAATTTGATCCGATTCTGCTTAATGAACCGGTGCCTGAAAACGGCCGTATGCATAAATCAGTGCTGGATAAACCCGGTTTTGGCGTTGAGCTTAACCGCGAATGTAATTTGCAGCGGCCTTATACCCATTAATGGCGATATATACCCGACATACTTCAAGTTGAAGGTGCGTAGGCTTTCCCGCAACTCGAATTATTGAGGGTATAAGACCTTGGCCGGTAATGTTTATTTGCCGGCCAAGATAATAACGAAAACCCTCCGCACAGGAAGACACGGCCATGAATACGCTCCTTGAAAGCGCGATAAAAAAGAACCGCGCCAGATTAATTCCTTTTATGCTGGCGCTGTATATATTGGCTTTTCTGGATAGATCGAATATCGGCTTCGCCAAAGAAACCTATCAGCTCGACACGGGGCTCAGTAATGAGGCCTATGCGCTGGGAGCCGGCATATTCTTCGTGGTCTATGCAATTCTGGGCGTGCCCGCCAATTTATTGATGCGTAAATTCGGCGCCCGCAGCTGGATTGGCGGCACGACGCTTATTTGGGGATTGTTATCCGCCGCCATGGGGTTTGCCGATAGCGAAACCAAGTTCCTGGTGGTGCGCACGCTCTTGGGAGCGGCCGAAGCCGGTTTTTTCCCCGGTATGATTTATCTGACGTCCCAGTGGTTTCCGCAAAGTAACCGCGCGGGCATTATGGGACTGTTTTATATGGGTGCGCCTTTGGCGTTGACCCTCGGCTCCCCTTTATCGGGGGCGCTGCTGGAAATGCACGGTTTCATGGGCCGGCCAGGCTGGTTCTGGATGTTTATGATTGAAGGAATATTGGCGGTGATCGCCGGCATATTCACCTTCTTCTACCTGGACGACACCCCCGCCGCCGCGCGCTTTTTAACGCCGCAGGAAAAACAGACGCTGCAAACCCAATTGGAAAGCGAGGAGAAAAACAAAACCGCCACCCATTTGCGCGATGCCGTCATCCACGGCCGGGTTTGGCAACTGGCCCTGATCTATATGACCATCCAGATTGCGGTTTACGGCCTGATTTTCTTCCTTCCCAGCCAGGTGGCGCAACTGATGGGCACCAAAGTGGGTTTTGTCGCCTCCCTGGTCACCGCCATCCCCTGGATAGCCGCCCTGTTCGGCACCTGGTACATCCCGCGTTATTCCGATAAAACCGGCGAACGCCGCCTGATTGCGGCAGCGACCCTGCTCTGCGCCGGGCTGGGCATCGGCATCTCCGGGCTGGTCAGCCCGCTGGCGGCCATTATTGCGCTCTGCGTGGCCGCCATCGGCTGCATTGCCGTACAACCGGTGTTCTGGACCATGCCGACCCAGCTTTTGTCCGGCACCGCGCTGGCGGCGGGCATCGGTTTTGTCAATCTGTTCGGCGCCGTGGGAGGCTTTCTGGCCCCGCTTATCCGAGTGAAGGCGGAATCCGGTTTCGGCAACGGCGCGGCGGGCCTGTTGACGCTGGCGGCCATTGCCATTGTGGGCGCGCTGGGCATCCTGACGCTGAAAGTGGCCACGACCAAACCGGGCATCAATACCGCCAATAACCTCTCCAGTAAATAACCGCTAGTAAGGATTTTACATGAAAGATATTTTAGCCAACGCCTTTAAAGCCGGATTACGGCGCGGGGAAGTCCAGATAGGACTCTGGTTAAGCAGCACCAGCGCCTATATGGCGGAAATCGCCGCCACGTCCTCTTACGACTGGCTGTTGATTGACGGCGAGCACGCGCCGAACACCGTGCAGGATTTATATCATCAGCTGCAGGCCATCGCCGCCTATGACAGCCAGCCGGTTATACGCCCGGTGGAAGGCCAGCGTGCGCTAATAAAGCAGGTGCTGGATATCGGCGCCAGAACCTTGCTTATCCCCATGGTGGATACGGCGCAACAGGCGCGGGATGTGGTGGCGGCCACCCGCTATCCGCCGGACGGGACGCGCGGCGTGGGGGCGGGGGTGGCCCGCGCCGCCCGCTGGGGACGGGTGGATGCTTATATGAAAAGAGCAAATGATGAGCTCTGCCTGCTGATTCAGGTGGAAAGCAAGGCCGCGCTGGATAATCTGGATGAGATTCTGGCGGTGGAAGGTATCGACGGCGTGTTCATCGGACCGGCGGATCTGTCCGCTTCCCTGGGCTACCCGGACAATGCCGGGCATCCCGCCGTGCAGCGCATTATCGAAGACAGCATCCGGCGCATCCGCCAGGCCGGCAAAGCCGCCGGTTTCCTGGCGGTGGATGTGGACATGGCGCGCAAAAGCATCCAATGGGGCGCCAATTTCGTGGCGGTCGGGGTGGATACCATGCTGTATACCGAGGCCCTGGACCGGCGCCTGGCGCAGTTCCGCCCGAAAGCGGCGGATGAACCGGCGGCCAAAGGCGGCTATTAGAAGCCGGGTGTCCGAGCCGCGGTGCCGGGATTATGCTCCTTGCCAGACAGATGACGGCCCCCTGCTTTCGGGGCCGGATGAGCCTCTCCTTAACAAAGTTCCCACGTCAAGATTATCCCGATAAAGGCGCGGAATCCGCGTTCCTTCTCGGTTACCGCCGAGATAAAGGCTGCGGCGGCCGGCATTGACACGTTGCAGCGATAAGCCGGCGCGGGCCGGCAGACGGCCCAGGGACATGGTCAGGCATGAAATAGCTGACTCGAGTTAGCGAATACGTTACACTTTTTCTACGATGACATTTCAGGATCGCATTATTCATGGTAAAAACGGTCGAGCAGATTGCCACGGCGTTACATCTCTCCATTACCACCATTCGCCTGGTGCTGAACGGTAAGGCTGAGCAGTATCGTATCAGCGCCAAAACCCAGGAACGTATCCATAACTATGTGGCCGAGTTCGGCTACAAGGTCAACCACACGGCCCGCAGCCTGAAACTGAATAAAACCGATACGCTGGGACTGATTGTGCCGCGCCTGTCCAATCTGTTTTTTTCCACCCTGGCGGAGAAGCTGGAAATACGCTGCCGTGACGCCGGGTACCAGTTGATGATCGGCTGCACATACAGCGACGCCCGCCATGAAAATAAACTGGTGGAGGCGCTGCTGCAGCGCAATGTGGACGGTCTGTTTGTCGTGCCTTCATCCCTTCAGTCGCAGAATCACCATGCCAAACTGGTGGAAAAACGGCCATTGGTGCTGCTGGACCGCGACTTTGGCGAGACGGGGGTCGCATTGGTGGTGAGTGACAATTGCCAGGGCGCCGAGCAGCTCACCCGCGTCATGATGGCTGCCAACGGGTCGGCGCCGCTCTATTTTCTGGCGGGAGATACGGAACAGCCGGCGATTAAAATGCGTTTGCAGGGTTACCGGCGGGTCATGGGCGAAAACCCCGGCCAATGGATACTGGAGGCCGACCATAACCGCCAGGAGGACGGGAGCTTGATGATGCGACAGTTTTTTCAGCGGCACCATCGGGCGCCCCAGGGTTTTATCGCCTCCTCGCTGCCGATACTGGAAGGCGCGCTCAGCGTTTTGCGTGAACAATACGGCTACATACCGGCGGAAATCAATATCGGTACCTTTGACGAACATGCCATGCTGGGGTTTTTATCCAACAATGTCTGGTCGATGCGGCAAAATGAGGATGCCTGGGCCGAACACGCGTTTACCGCGATGCAAACCGCGCTGAGCGGTGAAGCGCCGCCGTCGGGTAAAGTGATGATCCCCATGACGATGATCCATCGCCAACGGGCGTTTGCCGGCGAATAATCGCCATAACCGGGACGGGGGATGGATTGGCCGTCATCGCCGGTTGGCGGCATGTTTATCCGGGTATCACGCCGCTGGATTCGGACGCAAACTCGCCGAACAGGGGATCCCACTCGGAAATGGTCAAACTGACGATGAGCCGTTGGATCGAAAAAGGATCTTTTTCAATAAGGGCCTCCACTTCCTTACGGGAATCAGCTTTGAATATGAGAAACCCGGTGCGCAGCGGTGAATTTTTCACCGGGCCGGAGGCACGGAGAACGCCCGTTTGAACCAGCGTTTGCAGATAGGCTATATGGGCGGGAAGACGTTTTTTCCAACCATCGCCGTCGGGGTGCGTCATGGTCACGATAAAAAAGGGCATTGCGATAGGCTCCTGATCGTATGTTAAGACCCAAGGGTTACCGGACAAGAATATAGGATAAAGGTATGGATGCCTGCTGTTTGTTCATTATTTTAACAAAAGCGATTTACATCCGATGGTTATCCTGAAGACAATTCCCCACCCCGGAACTTCCCTTGTCATCACGGCCATGGTTAAACTGGTGGCCGCCACGTTGAAAAACTTGCGGCGCGGATTCTTTTAGGCTCGAATACAGGGAATGGCCATCCGGACCGTTTCATCGAAGAAATCATGGATGCGTTTTTCGGTTTACCGTTCTCACAAGCGCGACTGAAGGTATAAATGGGTGACAACAGCAGTAACGAGAAGCTTAGGGGCAAACACCCTACGGAAGAAATTATTTACCAGCGCCTGGTTAATGCCATTATCGATAAACGGCTTCGCCCCGGCCAGCATCTTAACGAGGTGAAGCTGGCGGAAAGCTACAATATTCCCCGTTCACGGGTACGGCGGGTGCTGGAACGGCTGCGGGACGAGGACGTGGTGGAAATCCGCCTGCATCATGGCGCTTTTGTTTGCCGCCCGACGGTGGAAGACGCCAAATATGTCTTCGAAGCGCGTCGCCACCTGGAGGATGTGGTCATCAGCCTGGTGTGCGAACGGGCCACCGCCGAGGATATAGAATCGCTGCGGGCGCTGCTGGTGCAGGAACGGTCCGCCTTTGAAGCCCATCGCAACGACGTTAACCGCATGGCGGCCGAGTTCCATATCCTGCTGGCGCACATTGCGCGCAATCCGGTGATCGAACGCATGGTCGGGCTGCTCATCCAGCGGTGCATTCTGGTGCAATCGGTTTATGAAACCAAGGAGGGGGTGCTCTGCCTGACCAATGAACATGCGGATCTGGTGGATAGCCTGGCCGTGGGCGATATCGGCGGCGCCCAGGAAAAAATGCACCATCATTTCGATCATATTATTTCCAGTCTCGATCTGAGCGAAGCCCGCCGCAGCGACATCGATATCTACGACTTTATCTGACCGGGTATAACCGGGCAATCGGGACGGCGGCCCTGGCTGGGCAACGACCGGCGGGCCGTCCGCCGCCGGGTGCGCCTTTTGCTCGCTCCATGGCTTGCCTCTTGCCCGCCGGCTGGTTCATCCCCGTTCCACGGCCTTGATGCATCGTCCTGCCACGCCATATCCGCATCTTGCTCTTAGCCGCTTTTTTAGCCATTCAGGCGCAACGCGGGCGCTTTTATAGTGCATCGCGTTCGGCTTCGCCGTCCCCCATTCCTGGCTATTTTTTATTTAATTAATTGTTTTTATTTGTTTTTATCTAAAAATCGGTCGGCATTTAAAAAGTGGCGGAAAAATTGCACACATTAATGTCTGCATTTATTCGTTACCCATCACAGGAGCCCCATCCATGCAAACCCATGATCTGGTGATCCGTCATGCCCGGGCCGTCACGGCCAGCGATATCTTCCACTGCGACATCGGCATCAGCGACGGCCGCATTACCACTCTGGGGCAACGCCTGCCGGCCGGCACGCAGGAAATCGACGCCGCCGGACGTTTCGTCACGCCCGGCGGCATCGACAGCCATGTGCATCTGGATCAGCCTACCGGCGACGGTTCGGTTATGGCGGACGACTTTGCCAGCGGCTCGCGCTCGGCCGCCTGTGGCGGCACCACGACCCTTATTCCGTTCGCCTGCCAGCAAAAAGGCGGCAGCTTGCGGGACGCGGTGGAAGACTACCATCGGCGCGCCGGTACCGATAAGGCGCTTGTCGATTATGCCTTCCATATGATTATCACCGATCCGACGCCCGCCGTGCTCAACGAGGAGCTACCCCGGCTTATCCAGGAGGGTTACTCCTCATTCAAACTCTATATGAGCTACGCCGCCCTGATGCTCAACGATCGGCAAATCCTGGACGTGCTGGCGCTGGCCCGCCGGGAGCACGCCATGGTCATGCTGCATGCGGAAAATCATGACTGCATAGGCTGGCTCACCGAACAACTGCTGGCGGCCGGTCTTACCGCCCCGCGCTTTCACGCCGCATCCCGTCCCCGGCTGATTGAACGTGAAGCGGCGCACCGCGCCATCTCCCTGGCGGAGCTGGTAGACGTGCCCATTCTGCTGGTGCATGTCTCGGCCGGGGAAACCATCGAGCAAATCCGCTGGGCCCAGGGCAAGGGCCTGAACGTATATGGCGAAACCTGCCCGCAGTACCTGTTCCTGACCCGTGAATCCCTCGGGCTGGGCGACGATTTCGAGGGGGCCAAATGCATCTGCAGCCCTCCGCCCCGGGATAAGGGCAGCCAGGAAGCGGTGTGGCGCGGCCTGGCCAACGGCACCTTTTCGGTATTTTCTTCGGATCATGCGCCCTTTCGCTTCGCGGGCGCCGACGGTAAGCGGGCCCATGGGGATAACCCCGGTTTTCATCAGGTGGCGAACGGCATACCCGGCGTGGAAACGCGCATGGCGCTGCTATGGTCCGAAGGAGTCTGCCGCCGGCGCATTACGCCGCAGCGTTTTGTGGAGCTGACCGCCACCAACGCCGCCAAGCTGTATGGCCTTTATCCCCGGAAAGGCAGTATCGCCGTGGGCGCCGATGCGGATCTGGTTATTTGGGATCAGGACAAAAAGGTCACGGTCACCAACGAGATGCTGCACCACAACGTGGATTATACCCCGTACGAAGGCATGGAATTGTCGGCATGGCCGGCCATGACGCTATCCCGGGGCGAGGTGGTATGGGACGGCTCCCCACGGGGAACGCCGGGACGCGGCCAATTTTTGCGCTGCGATCGTCCGCTGCTGCCCGGAGCCGATGACAGCGATCGCGGATATACCGATTATGCCCCGCTGTTCGACAGATAGGGTCGGATCGCCGGTTGCGGCGAAAGGGTTGCCGGCGCTGCGCATACCCAAAATGGGGCAACGCGCACCGAAATCGCGCGGCCCGGACCGGTATGCCCCCCTGATTTCAATCGGTAACCCGCTGATTTTAAACCGTTGCGGGAAGACGGCACTCTTGGCCCGGCAATTGCTTTATTATTGTACCAATAATTGCATGCAATATTGCAGACAAAAAATGAGGTTATCATGTCCGCTGACGCAAAACCCTATCCGCCGCGTGATTTAATCGGCTATGGCAATCGCCGGCCTTCGGGGCGCTGGCAAAATGGCGCCCGTCTCGCCATCAATGTCGTGGTGAATTATGAAGAGGGTTCCGAACGCTCATTCGCCATGGGCGATGGCGATCAGGAACCGATGACCGAATGGGGCAGCTACGCCTTTCCCGCCGATATCCGCAATATGGCCATGGAATCCATGTATGAATACGGTTCCCGGGTCGGGGTATGGCGCATTCTGGAAGCGCTGGATGCCGCGGCCGTGCCCAGCACTTTTTTCGCCTGCGCCCTGGCCTTTGAACAGAATCCCGACGTGGCCCGCGCGGTGGTAAACAACGGCCACGAGGTTTGCAGCCATGGCTACCGCTGGGAAGAGGTGTTCCGGCTAACCCGCGAACAGGAAAAACACCACATCGACCTTGCCGTCGCCTCGTTCGAAAAAACCTGTGGTAAACGCCCGGTAGGCTGGTACTGCCGTTATGGCGCCAGTATCCATACCCGCGAACTGATTAGCGAGGAAGGGGGTTTCCTGTATGACTCCGACGCCTATAACGACGACATCCCTTTTTTTGTCGATGTCAAAGGCCAGTCGCGGCTGGTACTGCCCTATACCTGCGATGTCAATGATATCCGCTTCTGGAATTCCCCCGGCTTGATCCAGGCGGAAGATTTTTTCCAGTACATGAAAGAGAGCTTCGAGGTGCTGTACGCCGAGGCGGCACAGGGCCCGCGCATGTTGTCAATCGGCCTGCATCCCCGGATGGTGGGCCGTCCCGGGCGGATCCGCGCCCTGAAGCGGTTTTTCGATTATGCCGGCCAGTATAGCGATGTCTGGTTTACCACCCGTGAAGCCATTGCCCTGGACTGGCTGGCCCGTCAAGGCTCCGCGGATGCGTAACATCATTGCGCTGCCCATAACCCCGGCCCTCTTCGCCCCGTTCGGCATCCTGCTGTCGACGGACGGGCTGCGGGCGGAGCACCGGCACAACGCACCACGAAGCCAGACCTGCATCGAAACCCTGTGGGCGCCGGCGCAACCGGGTCATTGCGACATCCAACGGATGGAAAGGCACGGGTTTTCCACCCAGACCTTCTTTCCGCTGGATGTGAGCCGGTACCTGGTGGTGGTGTGTCCCGGCGGCGACGGGGATCGGCCGGATACCGCCCGCGCCCTGGCGTTCGTCGTGGACGGGCGCATGGCTCTCCAATACCACCGGGGAACCTGGCACTGCAATATGGCGGCCCTGGACCGGCCGGGGCTGTTTGCCAATCTGGTGCAGAAAAACCACGGCGAGGATGATTGCACCGTTATCACTGTCCCCCCCTTTCGGGTGACGTTACCGAGCTGACCGCTCACGGCAAGGCCCAACGGTCTCTCAACCCATTGTTTAGCCGTTTTACGACTGAGGGAAAGTAACATGACCATTTTGAACAAGCATTCATCCATCCTGTCGGCCGCCGCGCTGCTCTGGCTGGCCTGCGCCGGACCGGCAAACGCGCAAACGGCGGCTGAAACGCTGCTGGTGGGCGGGCCGCGCACGCCGGAATCGCTGGATCAGGAATACCCGCCCACCGAGGCCGGACACGAAGCACGCCGCAATATCTTTGAACGTCTGCTGGCCTACGGCAGTAAAACCGACCCGGCCAGCGGCGCACGGGTGGAGGATTTCAGTAAAATCGAAGGGGACCTGGCGGAAAGCTACGCGCTGTCGCCGGATCATCAATCCATAACCTTCCATCTGCGTAAAGGGGTGAAAAGCGCCGCCGGCAATGAAATGACCGCCGACGATGTGATGTGGACCTTCGAACGGGGCTGGAATATGAAAGCCACCTTCTATTGGTATATGACCCAGATACTGAAGGTGGCCGATTTCAGTTCATTCCAGAAAGTGGACGCCTATACCGTCAAGGTGAGCATCCCCCATCCGTCGCTGTTGCTGGATCGCCTGTGGGTCAATAACGATTTGGGCATCATCGACAGCAAGGATATCAAAAAGCACCTGACCGCCGAGGATCCCTGGGGCGCCCGCTACCTCTCCTCCCATTCCGCGTCCTTCGCCCCTTACTTTATCAGCCGCTTCGCGCCGGGCCAGGAAGTGGTGTATGAGGCTAATCCCTACTACTTCCGCGGTCCCGCCGCCATCAAGCGCGTGGTATTTCGTGAAATGCCCACCTCGTCCAACCGCCTGGCGGCGCTACAGGCCGGTTCCATCGACGTGGCGGAATGGCTGACGCCTAGAGAGATAAGTCTGGCGGACAAGATACCCACGGTAAAAGTATGGAAGGTTTACGGCAATTACACCCACCGGCTGGAAATGAACAACAATACGCCGCCGTTCGATAAGGTGGAAGTCCGGCAAGCCATGAACTACCTGGTACAGCGGCCCGAGCTGGAACAAAGCGTATACATGGGTACCGCCCGTCCCACCAAGAGCCCGGTGGCGGAGATCTACCCGGCCTATACCGGCGACTATTTCCCCTACACCTTCGATGTGCAAAAAGCCAAGGCGCTGCTGGCCAAGGCCGGCTATCCCAACGGTTTCAAGACCCAAATCGGCTACCGCACCGGCGAGCCCATCGAAGAACAACTGGCGGTGGCGCTGAAATCCACCTTCGCCCAGGCCAATATCGACGCCCAGTTGGTGAATTTGCCCTCTTCCAGCCTGGTGGAACGTTATTCCAAAGGCCAGATGCCGATGTTTTTCATCCGCGATATGGCAATCGTGCCGGACGCGGCCTACGGCGCCAATTTGTTTATCAATAGTAAATCCATGGTCAACTACTCGCACTACAAAAACCCGCAGGTGGACCAGATGATCGATAACGCGTTGATCTCCACCGATAACGCCGCCCGCGATGCGGATATGAAAAAAGTGCAGCGGACCGTGATTGAAGAAGCGCCCTGGGTTTTCCTGTTCAATCCCGGCTATCAGCTGGCGGTGAGCAAAAAAGTGACCGGCTTCTCCTGGTATACCCCCAACAGCAATAGTTGGTACGACTTTCGCAAGGATTAACCAGCGTTAAGCGGGCCCGGCGCTGCGCTGGCGCGCCGGGATGTTTTTTATATTGCAGAAGGTGCAGGTGATGCTTGCCACTATTCAGAAACAGTGGGATATCCTCCCGCGTTGGCTGCAGATTATCCTGGGGCGACTGGTGCTGGTGGTGCCGCAGATGTTCGGGGTGCTGCTGGTGACGTTTTTCCTGATCCGGCTGTTGCCCGGCGATCCGGCGGTGCTGCTGCTGGGCAATATGGCGACCCCGGAAGCGGTGGCGCAGCTGCGTGACCGGCTGGGATTGAATCACAGCATATGGGTCCAGTTCGCCGACTATGTGCGGCATATTTTCCAGGGCGATCTCGGCATCTCTATTTTTACCTCCAACCCGGTTACCGTCGATTTGCTCGACCGGGCGCCGGCCACCCTTGAGCTGATAGGTTATGCCCTGGTGCTGATGGTGGTGGTGGCCATCGCGCTGGCCATCGCATCCGTGGTGTGGCGCGGCGGCTTTATCGATCTCTTTGCCCGCGTATACGGTCTGGCGGCCGGGGCGATACCGGATTTCTGGATCGGCCTGCTGCTGATCTTCTTTTTCTACAGCGTGCTGGGCTGGGCCGCGCCGCCGTTCGGCCGCCTGGACGCCATCCTTTCGCCGCCGCCCTACGTGACCGGTTTTTATACCATCGACAGCCTGCTGGCCGGCTCACTGGAAACATTCCGTTCCAGCGTCGGCCGGCTGATCCTGCCGGTTATCACCGTGGCGGTGGTGAACGCCGGCGCGCTGATGAAAATGACCCACAGCGTGTTTTCGGGCGTATGGCGCAGCGAATTCGTACAGCACGGCCGCGCCAGCGGCCTGTCGGAAGCGCAGCTGGTGCGCATGGCGCTGCGCAACAGCCTGCCGCCCATTATCACCATTGTCGGTTTCATCACCGGCTTCCTGCTCGGTTCGGCGGTGCTGGTGGAGACCATTTTCTCCTGGGGCGGCCTGGGACAATATGCGGTACAAGCGGTGATCAACAGCGACTACCCGGCCCTGCAGGGGTTTATCCTGGTGGCCGCGGTGTTTGTACTGCTGGTTTACCTGGCGGTGGATATTCTGTATGAACTGGCCGATCCGAGGATTCGCACATGAGACGCCTTCTTTTCATCCTGCACCGCCCGGCGGCCCTGTTTGGCCTGCTGCTGATGGTATTGCAGATCGTACTTATCCTGTTTGCTCCGCTGCTGATGCCGTTCGACCCCATGCAGGCCGATCCGCTGGCCAGCCTGCAGGCGCCCTCGGCCGCGCACTGGTTCGGCACCGACATCAACGGCATGGACGTGCTGTCGCGCGTTATCTATGCCACGCGCATTAATCTGCTGATAAGCGTTGTCTCGGTGTTTATCGCTTTTGTCGTCGGCGTGCCCCTAGGACTGCTTATCGGTTATTACCGCAACCCTTTTTCCCATTTTGCCATGCGGGTTTTCGATTTTATCCAGTCTTTCCCGATCTTTGTGCTGGGCATGGCGCTGGTATCGGTCACCGGCCAGGAAATCTGGAACGTGGCCATTGTGCTGGCGGTACTGTTTATTCCGGTCTTCGCCCGGCTGATCCGGGCCGAAGTGCTGTCGCTGCGCGATCGTCCGTTTGTGGCGGCGGCCCGCTGCAGCGGCGCCGGCGACCGTCATATCATGTTTTCCCATTTACTGCCCAACGCCATGCTGCCGGCCATGATCCAGGTTTCCATTTCCATCGGCATGGCGATCCTGCTGACCGCCGGACTGTCGTTCGTCGGCGCGGGGGTGCGGATGCCCACCCCCGAATGGGGGCTGATGGTGGCCGGCGGCGCACAGCAGATGATCCTGGGGGTATGGTGGGTTTCGCTGTTTCCAGGCGTGGCCATTGTCTTTTCGGTGCTGAGTTTCGCCCTGCTGGGAGACGCAATCCGCGATTGGCTTGATCCCCATAAAGTCCGCCGCAGCGGCAGCCTCGGCGGCAAGGGGATTGCAAAAGCCGTTCCTCTGCCGGAAGAGACCCGGCAGGCCGCGCCCCGGCAAAAAGCGCACCGCCCGACGGAGGCCCTCCATGATTCGTCGCCAAACTGATAACCCGGCGGTCATGACCGTTGAAGACCTGACCGTGACCATCGGCGCAGCGCCGTCCGCCGATACCGTCCTGGACGGCGTCAGCTTTGAATTGCTGCCCAACGAAATACTGGGTATCGTCGGCGAAACCGGCGCCGGTAAATCGATGCTGGCCCGGGCCCTGATGAACCTGCTGCCGGAGGGGGCCGTACAGCGCGCCGGTCGTATCGCTCTTGGCGGCAAGACCATCGGGGAGATGAGCCCCCGGGAACGGCAAAAAGTGCGCGGCGGCAACATCGCCCTGATAGGCACCAACGCCAAGGCGCTGCTGGATCCGGTACAGACGGTAGGCCGGCAGATCGTGCGGGTCTTGCAGCGTCATCGTCCGCAGCCGAAGGCCGATGCCTGGCAAACCATGGTAAACCTGCTGACGGAAGTGGGCATTGTCGATCCCGCCAACCGGGCCAACGCTTACCCCCATGAGCTCTCGGGCGGGATGGCGCAACGGGTGGTTATCGCCATGGCGCTGGTGGCTGAGCCGGCCATTTTGCTGGCCGACGATGCCACCCTGGGCCTGGATGCCACGGTATCGGTCCAGGTATTGGATATGCTGGTATCGCGCTGCAAGGCCCGCGGCCTGTCGGTGGTGCTGATAACCCACGACCTGGGCATTATCGCCCATTACTGCCAGCGGGTGGCCATTATGCGCCGGGGACGCTTCGTGGAAATCGACGACGTCAACCGTTTCCTGGCCGGCCCGGCCCTGCCCTACAGCCAGGCATTGCTGGCCGCCGCCCTGGCCCGCCCGTTGCCGGCCACGCACCGGGACAGCGGCGATCGGCGCCCGCTGCTGGAAGTCACCGGGCTGGTCAAACTGTTCCCGGGCAAACGGCCGGGGCAAACGGTACGCGCGGTGGACAATGTCTCGTTTGTTATAGAGCGCGGCCAGACCTTGGCGCTGGTGGGTGAAAGCGGCTCCGGCAAAACCACCATCGGACAATGCCTTATACAGCTACTGCCCATGACAAGCGGTATCGTGACCTTTGACGGCCAGCATATCAGCGCCATGGAGCCCAGGCTGTTCCGGCCGCTGCGCAAGCGTATCCAAATGGTATTCCAGGAACCCTACGTAGCGCTCAATCCCCGTTGGCAGGTACGCCGTCTGATGGATGAACCACTGCGTATGCTGGAAAACCTGTCGGCGCGGCAGCGGCGGGAACGGGTCGCCCAGGGATTGGACCTGGTCAATCTGCCGGCCCATTACGCCGAATGGTATCCCCATGAACTCAGCGCCGGCGAGCAAAAACGGGTGGGCATCGCCCGCGCCCTCATCTCCCGGCCCGATTTTGTGATTTTTGACGAACCCACCACCGCCCTGGATATCCGGGTACGGGCGCAGATTATAGATCTTATCCGCGAACTGCAGTCCAGGATGCATCTCACCGCGCTGTTTATCACCCACGATCTCAACTCGGTGCGGTCGCTGGCCCACCACGTGGCGGTCATGAACAAAGGCCGCATCGTGGAACAGGGTCCGGTGGACACCATCTTCAACGCGCCCGCCGATCCCTATACCCTCAAGCTGCTGTCGGCGGAACTGTCCATCGAGGGTAAACCACCGGCGGCAGTACCGCTGCCGTCTTCCGGCGAGACTTTATCATGACTGACGAATCCATCCTGATCACCGGTGCCAACGGTCTGATTGGCCGGCATCTGCTCAACCGCCTGGTACGGGAAGGCCGGCGGGCAATCGGTATCGATCTGGCCGCCCGTGACGCCCCGGATCGGGTGTTGGTCTGCGATATTACCGATATCCATCGCCTTTACAGCCTGGCCCGGCAATATTCGCTGACCGATATTATCCATTGCGGCGCCATCTCGGGTCCGATGGTAATGCTGGACAACCCTTACGGCATTATCCGCGCCAATGTCGACGGCACCGCCAATATCATGGAAATGGCCCGCGTCATGGGCCTGCGCCGCCTGGTGTTCTGTTCCTCCACCAGCGCCTATGGCCCCACCGACGATACCGGCGCGGGGATCACCGAACGGGCGCCGCTGCGCCCCGGCAGCGTCTACGGCGCCAGCAAGGTGGCCTGCGAGCAGCTATTGGCCGCCTACCGCCGTCAGCACGGCCAGGACAATGTCGCCATCCGGCTGTCCTGGGTCTATGGCCCCGGCCGTACCACCGATTGCGTTATCCGCTCCCTGATTACCGCCGTACTGCGGCGCCAGGCGGTGGAGTGGCCGTGGGGCGCCGATTTCCACCGCCAGTATATTTATGTGGACGACGCGGCTTCGGCGCTGCTGGCGGCGCTGGATGCCCCCCGCTGCCCCGACGGCGTTTATACCGCTACCGGAGGCAGCTACCTGACCCTGGCCGAGGTGGCGGAAACCGTACAGCAGGTGTTGGGACAGGGGCAGATCCGGTTCGCCGACGGACCCGACCCCCTGGATGATGTCCAGCACCGTTTTGATATTTCCGCCATCGCCGACGGGCTGGGATTCGTTCCCCATTATTCATTGTCACAGGGCATCCGTGCCTATGCCGACTGGCTGGCACCGCTGATATCACAGGAGATACACCCATGAATGTCTTTAGTCTTGAAGGACGCCGTGCGCTGGTGACCGGCGGCAGCCGCGGCATCGGAGCCGAGATCGTCGCGCTTTTCGCCGAACAGGGCGCCAGCGTGGGGTATTGCCAGTACGGCGACGACGACAATGCACTCGCCCTGGCGGAAAATATGGCGCGGCGCGGCCTGCCGGTAGTCCACACCCGTTGCGACGTCGCCGACGAAGACCAGGTCGCGGCCATGGGCCGCTGGGCCGGCGAAACGCTGGGGGAGGTGGATATTCTGGTCAACTGCGCCGGCATCGGCGGTGATTTGCTGTTCCATGAGCTTAGCGTCGCGGCTTTCGATCGCATGATTGCCGTTCACATGCGCGGGACCTTCCTGGTGACCCGCACGTTTTTCCAGGGCATGATCGACCGGCGCTGGGGCCGGGTGATTAATTTTTCCTCGCAGTTGGCGTTTAAAGGCGCACCCGGCCAGGCCCACTATTGCGCGGCCAAGGGCGCGATAGTGGGTTTCACCAGGGCCTTATCCTATGAAGGCGCGCCCCATGGCGTCACGGTGAACGCCATCGCGCCCGGGCCGGTGGAAACCGATATGCTGATGGGATTGTCCGACGCATGGCGCGCCATGAAACAGGCGCAGCTTCCCATCGGCCGTTTCGGTTTTCCCCGGGAAATCGCGCCCACCGCCCTGCTGTTGGCTTCCGAAGCCGGTTCCTATTATGTGGGGCAAAACCTCTCCCCCAACGGCGGCGATGTGATGATCTGAAACAGGGTCCGCCGCGGAGGAACGTGGGTGTCTAACGCGTGAGGGAGAGATTAAAAAGCCGGCCAATAGAGGCTATTGGCCGCAGACTGCTGACAAACGTACTCGGCGTTGATAAGGAGGGACAGGCTGCCAGAAGAGTAAACCGTCCGCGCCAGGGATGGCGCGGATCGAGCCTCCAGGGATGGATTCACGGCGTGTTTACGATCTGGTAGCCTGCCCCGACCGGACACTTTGTCAACAAACCCCGGCCAATAGAGGCTATTGGCCGGCTCCGCTGTGAAGGTGGCGGGACTGTTAACGGACGGGTTAAAACTCGGCGTTGATATCCACCACCGACACCAGCTTGTGGTTAACGAACTCCTTGATGCCGAGCCCGATAAGCTCGCGTCCATAGCCGGAGCGCCGAACGCCGCCGAACGGCAGGTCCGCTTTCACCCGGGTGGGATGGTTGATATAAACCATGCCGGTGGAGAATTTCCGCGCCAATTCCGCCCCATGCTTGGCATCAGCGGTAAATATCGAGCCGCCCAGGCCGAAGGGGGAATCATTGGCGATGCGCAGGGCATCGTCCTCGTCTTTGGCGCGAAAGATCATGGAGACCGGGCCGAAATATTCCATGGAATAGGCCGGGTTATCCTCCGCCACGTTGGTCAGGATGGTGGGCTGGACAAACGCGCCCTGTGCAGGGACCTTCGGGCCGACTTCCGTGGCGGTAGCGCCATGTTCCACCGCCAGCCGGATTTTTTGTTTCACCTCATCGGCGGCTTCCTGCGACGACAAGGGCGCCAGGGTGGTGTTTTCCAGCAGGGGATCGCCGGCGCGCAGCGCCGCCACGCCTTCGGTATAGCGGGTCAGAAAATCATCATAGACGTCGTCAACCACGATCATGCGTTTAGATGAAACACACACCTGGCCGCCGTTCCAATGCCGTCCGAAGACCGCCCATTTTACCGTAGGCTCCATGTCGGCATCCGCCAGGACAATAAAGGCATCCGCCCCGCCCAGTTCAAGGGTGGATTTTTTCAGTGCCTTCGCCGCCTGCTGGGCCACCAGCGCGCCGGCGCCTTCCGAGCCCGTCAGCGCCACGCCCTGGACATGGGGATGGTTAAGGATAAGCTCGATCTGCGAGCGGGTGGCATACAGATTGGTAAACGCGCCGTCCGGCAATCCCGCTTCATGCATAAGCTGCTCAAAAATAGCCGCCGCCTGGGGAACGTTGGAGGCGTGTTTCAGCAGCAGGGTATTCCCGGCTGAAAGCTGCGGCGCAATGATACGGGCTATCTGGTAATAGGGGAAATTCCAGGGTTCGATGGCCAGCAGCACGCCCAGCGGCTCATGATAAACCACCGACTCCGCTTCTTCGGGTTTCGCTACGGTGAGTTTTTCCGGTTCCAGCAGGGTTTCGGCATTGTTGGCGTAAAACTCGAAAATTTGCGCCGACAGTTCCACTTCGGCTTTCGCCTCGGACAGTATCTTCCCCATTTCCAGGGTCAAGATTTTGGCGTAACGCTCGCTGTTGTCGCGCAGAATATCCGCGGCGCGCTGCATGATTTTACTACGCGCCTGGAAAGACTGGTCTTTCCAGGAGAGAAAAGCTTTGTGCGCATGCTCTATAGCAGTCAACACTTCTTCATCGGTTGCGTCGGGAAAGGTTTTCACTACCTGGCCGGTAAACGGATTCTTGGTTGCATAAGCCATTACTGTATTCCTTCACATTTTATTTACATCACAGAAGCATTTGATAATACTCCTCGCAACTTTATTTTACAGCAACGTTAATATTTCGACACAAAATAGCGGTTAATTTGGCTGGAATGCTGAAAACAACTGGCATATCGGATGGATGTTGGCACAAAAAACTTTTGGATGGTGGTCCCCCCGTGCATCGCTTTGACACCGTCCGGGGGGACCCTGGTATTACGCGAAGCCGTGCCGCCGTTTGCTGGCCTGCTCCTGCGCGCTGAATTGATTAAAACGCGGCAGGAACTTGTCCCAGTCGATAAGATGTCCGTCGATTTCCGGACCATCGATACAGGCGTGTTTGCGCACCAGCCGGCCATCGATGTTGACCGGCACCATACAGGCGCCGCACATGCCGGTGGCATCCACCATGATGGAGTTCAGACTGGCAACGGTCTTGACGCCGTACGTGCGCGTCAAGTCGCACACCGCACGCATCATCAGCGGCGGGCCGATGGTGACGACTTCGGCTATCTCCCTGCCGCTCCCTTGCCGATTGGCTTTAAGCAGCTCTTCCAAGGGGCCGGTAACGAAGCCTTTGACGCCGTAACTGCCGTCGTTACTGGTATAGATGACGTCCAGCAATCCCGGATAACGCTGCTGCAGCTTGCCGATGCGTTCGTCGCCGCGGGTCCAGAACAGCAGGGAATCATTGCGGAAACCGGCAATAAGCGTGACATGGTTACCGGCGCGTAAATGCTCCCGCATAATGGGATAGACCGGCGGCAGGCCGACGCCGCCGGCGGTGAACACCACCGTTTCGCCGGTCCCATAGGCGTGCAGGACGCTGGGCCGGCCGAGAGGACCGGCGATGCCGGCGAAGGCATCCCCTACCTGCATCCGGTTAATCGCCATACTGCTGCTGCCCAGCCCCTGCACCACCAGGCAGAGGGTGCCTTTCTCCGCATCCCAGTCGGCCAGGGTCAGGGGGATCAGTTCGCCGTTGGCCCACGGCAGTACGCGGACAAATTGTCCGGCGCGGGCGGCGCGGGCGATAAGCGGCGCATGGACGATAAACTCGACGATACCCTCCGCCAGTTCAATTTTCTCCAGAATGGTTTTCGGGGCGGCGCCCAGCTTGGAGTAGCTCCCGGCCAGGCTTACCCTGGACCGGATATCCCCGGCGGACAGGTTCATGTCGCCGAGAATTTCACGGGCCGCCGCCTGGCCGTCGCCGGCGGCGTTGATGGCGGTGGAACCTCCCCGCGACGCATCGCCCCCGGAATATACGCCGGCGAGGGAGGTTTGCTGCGAGCCCCGGCCAAGCTCGACGGTGCCCCAGCGGGTGGTATGCAGATCCGGCTCCGCGTCTTTGATAATGGGATTGGGGGAGTTGCCCAGGGCCATAATCACCAAGTCCACCGCCATAGGCTCTTTCTCACCGGTGGCCGCCGGGCTGCGGCGGCCGGAGGCATCCGGATCCCCCAGGGCCATGACATCGAGCATGGCCTGCCGGACGAAATGGGTCTTATCGTCGCCGATAAACTCGCAGGGAGCGCGCAGGACCTTAAGCACAATGCCCTCCTCCTGCGCATGCCGCAGCTCTTCCACCCGCGCCGGCATTTCACTCTCGGTGCGGCGATAGACGATGGTAACGTCGCCCCCCAGGCGCAGAGCGGTACGGGCCGCATCCATAGCGGTATTGCCGCCGCCGATAACCATCACCCGCTTGCCGCGTATTTCCGGCAGCGGCGTTTCATAGCCTTCACGGGCCCCCTGCATCAGGTTGACGCGGGTGAGAAACTCGTTGGCCGACATCACGTTAAGCAGATGCTCGCCGGGCACGTTCATAAAGCGCGGCAGCCCGGCGCCGGTGCCGACGAAAATCTTCCAGAATCCGGCGTTCTTCAGATCTTCGAGGGTGGCGGTTTTACCCACCACAAAATTAGTGACAAATCTGCCCCCCAGCAGCGTTATCTTGTCCACCACATCGTTAATCAGTTCATTGGGCAGCCGGAACTCCGGAATGCCATACCGCAACACCCCGCCCAGGGCGTGGAACGCTTCGAACACCGTCACCGGAAATCCCTCCGCCGCCAGCAGATAGGCATTTATCAGTCCGGCGGGCCCGGAACCCACCACCGCGATAGGGGGTTTCACCGCCTGCAGCCAGGGATCGGAAGGCGGGAGGGAATCCTCGGCGGCGCCGCCGGCGAACAGCTTATCCCGCTGGGGTAGATACCATTCAAGCTGGCCGATTTCAATCGGCCGCTTTTGGTGGGTGCATACCCCCTGGCACTGCAACTCCTGCGGGCAGACCCGTCCCGTGACGTTGGGCAGGGGATTGCAGCTTTGTATCAACTCCATGGCCTGGCGAAAGCGGCCGGTACCCAGCAGGCTGAGCATTTGCGGAATATGGATTTTTACCGGGCATCCGCCTTTGGGCTCCGGCCGGCCGGGCTCCGCGAGACCGACTTCACAGGGTTTTTCCTCGCACTGCTTGTCGCGCAGCGCTTCGAGCCAGACCAGCAGTTCCACTTCCCGCGCGCTGTAGCCCACATTCATATACCCGAGGTAACCCTGATTCACCAGTTCAAAATCCCGCGCGCGCAGCTGCGGGTCGCGAATATAGGGCGGAATGGCGTTTTCCGCCGGCCAGTTATCCGACAATCCCAGGAACACCGGATATCTCTGCGACAGATGCCGGTCAAGGGCGCGAATGAATTTACGTTTGAGCTTCAGGGGAACATCCCAGATAAAACGCATCAGCACCTTGCTGGCGTCATCGTCCCGCAACAGCAGTTCCCATAAGACATGGGTAAATTCAGCGCCCAGTTCCTCCTGCCGGAACTCCCAGGCCACCGCCTCGGTCCCGTCGGCGATGAACATGTCGCGAAAAACCCGCGGATCGTTTTGCAGCCGTCGGCCCAGGAGCTCCATTTGCCGGTGGTAGGTCTCCACCGGCTCCGTCTGTTTCAGCGCCTCCAGCTGCGCGCGCGTATTTTCCAGCGCGCTGCCGGCCTTGAGATAGCGGTGCAATACGCTCTGCGGCGAACCTTCCTGCGTTGATGAAATCGTGTTTTCGCTGCTCATTGTATGATCTCCGCATCGCAGTTGGCCGCCACCCGTTCAATACGGCGTTTCAGCTCCGGCGTGATGGTTATGCGTTCCAGCACGCCGGGGATCATATGGGCGACTTCCCGGCTTTCACCGTTGAAAGCCACCAGGGTTCTTTCGAAGATCTCGGGCAAATCCTGATAGCAGGTTTTGCAATTGGTGCATTTCTCCTGATCTTCCGGGGAGAGCGTTACCGGCGCTTCGCCGCCGGCCGCGGCCGCGGGAGACGCGCCGGGGGATGAAGCATCGTCCACCATACTGATGGGAATGGTACCGGCGCCCGCCGCCGGCGCCTTGCTGGACGTCGCCAGCCGGGACATGGCGCGGGCAATGACGTCCATGGCCGTGTCCCGTTGCCGCAGGGAAGCCTCATATTGCGACTGTAGCGCACTGATGGCGGCATCATGTTCAGCCGCCATTTTTCCGGCATGCCGGCCGGCAAGATATTGCAGCATCCGCCAGTACTTACGCCGCTCCTCCACCAGTTCGATGAGGGACGGCGAGACACCCAGCTTGATCAGATGCCGATTGGCGTCAACGGAATAGACAAAGGCAATGCTTTGCGCCCGTTCATCCGGCGGTAGATCGATATAGTCCTCCACCGCCACCGTAGACCGGCCATCGGTATTATCGATAGCATGGAATTGCTTCCTGAAGCGGTTTTCCCCCAGGGCGAAGACCGCCGGCGTCAGCGCCATGTTGAGCAGTTGCAATCCGCCGTTTTCATCAAGGTATTCCAGGGTGGTGCCGGCCCAATCCTTGTCCGTATCGGGATTACCCTCCAGGGAGAACCACTCGTGCAGTGAAGCGCCGCGGCGCGTATCGTGCACAAACACCGGGTTCATCCGGCTTTCCACCGCCAGCCGGCCATGCCGGGCGGCGGCGGCGGCGGTAATGCCGTGTTCGCTCTGGCAAGGGGTATAGATATCCATCACCGCCGGTCCCCCGGTATAGCGGAGGAACTCCAGCGTATTTTTGAGGAAGTGCCCCGGCAGCGCGGTGGTGCTGGAACAGACAAACACATCCGGATGGAAGGAGGCAATCAATCCCAGTTCCTTGCGCGCTTCATGCTTGCCGCCCTGGGCCTTGCCGATACGGGCCAGGTCGGCGTCCTGGCCGATAAAGCTGGACGTGGAGGCCTGGCCGCCGGTATTGGAATATACGCCGGTATTGAGCACTACTACCTTGAGCGGCGTGCCGCTGGTTAAAATGCGCGATAGCGCGCCAAAACCGATATCGTAGGTGGCGCCGTCTCCGCCGATGGTCATGACCGTCGGCAGCAGGGCCAGTTCGTCAGCGGTGAAGCCGGTCCAGTCCAGGTAGCGGAGCGCCGCATCGTGCTGCTCCGGCAGGTATTGATCCGCCAGCTCAAGACGGGCCAGGCGCAGCGCGCGGATATCGTTCACCGACTGCGCGGCAAGCCCTTCGAACATCCCTTTGGCCAGGGGCTGGGCATCCTGGAACAGGCTGTTGACCCAAGGATCGTTATAGCAGTTGTACGGGAAGGTCGAGGCGTAAACGCTGCTGCATCCGGTGGAATTGGCGATAACGGCCCCCGCCGGGCCATTGCCGCCGGGGCCGCCTTCGTAGAGATACAGCCTTTTTTCCAGCGTGCCGATAAGACCGTCCAGGCGCTCGCGCCGGGTTTCTTCGGTAGCGGGCAGCGCGCTCCGTTTTTCGTTCAGACGGGAAATAAGGTCTTCCAGCTCCCGCCGGTGATCCTGCTGACGCTTATGGGTGACGGCATGGTTGGCGGATACCACCAAACGGATGGCCGTTACCTCGCCGCAGCCGCGGCACCCGCCGTGGCCGCCGGTGGTGGCGTAATAATTGCCCGGATCAAGCAGCAGCCGCTTGATGTCGCCATCGGGCTTGAGCGCGTCGGCATAAAAACGCGCCGGCGTTTTCGGCAGCGTGGTCATAAATTCAAAGCGGGCCTGC
Organism: Sodalis sp. RH15; assembly: GCF_047324255.1. Taxonomy (NCBI): domain Bacteria; kingdom Pseudomonadati; phylum Pseudomonadota; class Gammaproteobacteria; order Enterobacterales; family Bruguierivoracaceae; genus Sodalis; species Sodalis sp. RH15. The sequence continues at coordinate 2,500,660 of NZ_CP178738.1, read as the reverse complement.
AGAGTCTGCTGCAACGGCGCATCCTGGGAACGCTCACTCAGCGCGCCGGGCCCGCAGACGCTGATGCATTCAAGGCAACCGGTGCATTTCCACGGATCGATGACGGCGGCATACAGACCGCCGCCGGTACCGTTTTTTTCCGCCGCATCAAAGAACGGACGGGTCCGCGCCACGGGATAGGCCGCCAGTACGTCGGCCAGTTTGGCAAAGTCGGTTCGCAGGGCCGCCGCGTCGATGACCAGACCCGCCGCCGCATCGGCGACGACTTCATGAAAAGGCCACGGCGTTTTGCTTTGGCGATAGGTTTCCCGCACCGCATCCGCCAGCGGATAAAGATGTGCCGCCATGGCCTCGCGCCGGCTTTCGGCCAGGCCGAGGCGGCGGATACCCTCCAGCAGCAGTTCATGGATATCATGTACCGAATTCGGAATCGCCGCATCCGGACAAACCAGCGCACACTCCATACAGCCGGTGCATGCCTCGGCGTGAAACTCGGGCACGGAACGGCGGAACAGTCCTTTATCCTTCGCGCTCGCGGTGCCGGCGGGCATAAACAGCCCGGCGCCGGGCAATACCGGCGCTTCGCCGATAGTGCCTTCCCGGAAGGGACGCGCGACGGTTTCTTCATAATAGTCATGGTCGAAAAGACCGTTCAGCACCGATGTTTGTGCCGAGTGTTCCCCATCGGCGGACAACGACAGCCCATACGGATTCGCCGACAGCCGTTGGCCGTCGGCGTCGGCAAATTCTGCCGAGGCGTAATCGACGCGTTGGGTGGCTGCAATGCCGTCGTGGATTACCGCCATATTGCCTTCAACCACCGCGCCGCCCTTGGCGCCGAACTTCTTGCCGATTTGCTGGCGGATTTTCGCCAGGATGGCGTCGGCGGATGATCCCGCAGAGACCCGCTCCACATGCCCCACTACCGCGCCGATAAAGGCGATGCCCATCATGCGGGTTTCCAGTTCCGGCGTCGGCGCGTGTTTTTTTGCGACGGCAAACGCATCGATTATCAGAAAACGGATAGCCTTGTCCCGCAGGGTCTTGCGGGCCGAAGCCGGCAATTCCCGCCAAACCTCTTCGGGAGCAAGATTGGATTGCATGATAAACGTGCCCCCGGACGTCAGACCGCGCAGGGGGTTGGTATGACTAAAGACCTTATGGTCCGGCGAAATAACGATTTCCACATCTTCCAATTCAGCATTGGTGATTTTTACCGGCTCCGGACTGAGGGTGATGTAATAATTGGTGGGCGCGCCGCTCTTTTCCGAACCGTATTTCGGCGCCGATTTGGAGTGCATGTCCAAAGCGCCCGCCAGAATGTCGGTTAACAGTTTACCGGTGGCGATGGTGCCATAACCCCCCACCGAGTGGAAACGGATACGGAAAGCGCCTTCCGGCAACAAATTCGGGTTCGGCCCGGTATTAAGCGCCATCCGTTCGGTTTCAGGATATGCCCCTTTCAGGCGCGCCTGGAGTTTATCCAAATAGGGGGACGGCGTCGGGGAAAAGAACTGTGAACCCAGATAGATCAAAGGCGCACCCTGCCCGTCCGACATATTCTTGAAGGCGGCAATCAAATGCCGCGGCTGCAAATCGTGCCCGCCGAGGCCGAAAATGGCGGTGGTAAGCGTCGGCATGGATTGGAGAGCGGGAATTCCCGCGTGGCGCACCCCATCGGCATTTTCCCGTGCCTGGAACAGAGCACGGGTCACCCGGACGGTGAGTTCCGTCTGATCGGAACGTTCCAGCACCGTCACGGCCCGCTTGCCCCGCAGGGCCGCCACCACTTCCGCTTCCGGGAATGGCTGCAGCAGCTTAACGGCCACCAGCCCCACTTTTTGTCCCTGGCGACGCAGATACGCCACCACGGCTTCGATGTCATCGGTAACGGATCCCAGCGCCACCATGACGTCCTCGGCGTCTTCACACATAAAGGTCTGCACCGGCTGGTAGCGGCGTCCGGTCAACTCGCCGTATTCCGCCATCGCCTGACGCACCAGCGCCGGCACGTCGCTGGCGAAATGCGTGCGGTGATCCGCCGACCCGGCCTGGAAATCCGGCTGGTTCTGCACCCCGCCTGTCAGACCCGGATTATTGACGTCGATTAACGCCGGCACTCGCTGCCGGGTACCCCGTTCAAAGGCGTTCAGCCACTGCCGCCGCCAGGGAGCATGCAGCTCAGCGGGCAGCCAGTCCAGGGTCGGCGCCATCAGGAGGCCTTGCAAATCCTGTTCGATGGATTCCCCGTGAAGCTCCAGGTAGCTTTGCAGCATAGTCCGCTCATCGGCGGCAATGTCCGCCTGGTGACGGGAGAGGTACGCTTTAAGCTGAAATACGCGGCCTTTGGCGCCATAGAGCATCTCCTGAGCCGCGGTCGGCGCCTTGATGCGCCCGGCCGGGTCCCCCAGATATTCCGCCAACAGCGCCGGCTCCGGCAGCAGCGCTTCGCACAGCATATGGCTGGTGGAAAATCCGTCCATGGCGTTGGCGACCGGAATGAGGGACAGTGAAGAGACCCGGTAGGCTATGGCCGCCAGATCCGCCGCTTCCTGGGGATTCGCGCCGAAAAGGATAGTGTATCCGGACGGGAGCAGCGCGTAGACATCATCATGGCCGGCCATCACGTTTAACGAATGTTTTGACACCACCCGCGCCGCCACCTGCAGTACAAAACCCCCCACCTTCTTGCCCACTGTGACGTAGTGGGATTCCATCGCATAAAGAATGCCTTGGCTTGACGAGGCGTTCGAGATGAATTGCCCGCCGGTCAATGCCGCCCCGAGCGCACCGCTCTGGGCCGAATGCTCCCCTTCCGGGCTGAAGAAAAACGGATGCTTGCCCCAGACGTTGACGCCGCCCTCAGCGCGGGCGGCTTCGAAAATCTCTGCAATTTCCGTCGACGGGGTTATGGGATAACCGATAACGCCGCCACAAACGTGATTCATGATGTAGGCAACAGCGCCATTGCCATGAATCACACTGGGAATGCCTGGATATTTCACTTTATTGTTTTTCATAATGACTTGTCTGTAGGGTGGGTAATATATTAAGCCGTGCTAACCTGCGGCGGCGCCTTTATAAAACATCACGTTTTGATATCGTATCTCTGCGTTACATTAAATACGTTTAGGCTACCGGCTACACTCACAAGACCTTAATACATCATACGAAACTAATGTCCCGTTTCCCCTCTATCCCCCGCGGGTTATAACCCCAAGGGAAGACCGGCAGACGCTTTCATGTCCCTCTCCCCGCCGCTGAAAGAGACAGCGCCGCCGGGACGTGCATCCGGGCAACGGCTTTTCAGATACGGCGGCAGAGCGTAAAAACCCTTCTTCTTATATGGTTATACCCAGAGAATGTAGCCGATTTTTGCCGATAAAAAGCGGCCTTATATCACGCGGCGACGCTTTTCCCGATCGCAACTGAACTGCCCCCCAAACCGTGGACAGATCCTGTCCTCACGATGAGGCTCGTTCAAAGGACTCGGGATTGATTTTGCCCAGATGGCTGTGCCGGCGGGCGCCGGTCTTTGGCAGCGGGGAAAGCGAGTTCGACGGCATGCGGGGCACGCCCGTACCGTTCCAACGTCGGAGGGAAAGGGGGCGGGCCAGGGCGAATGCCGCAGGTAGCAAAATTCAGAACGTGAAAAAACGAACTAGAAGGCAGCGCTGTTTAGTTTTCTCGCCATATTGATACCGGTAACGGCAAAACCCACTTTTTTATAGAGATTACGCGCCGCCAGATTATCCGGATCTACGCGTAACGTAATGGCGGTATTACCGTTTTGCGCCAGCTGATAGAAGAGTTCCGTCAAGGCCTCGGTCCCCAGCCTTTGCTTTCGATACTCTGGCAAGATATAGAAATCCATGATGAATGCGGTATTATCCTTCGCAGAAGACAAAATCCAGATATATCCCACGTTATGCTGGGCACCCTCAAGGCTTTTTACGATACGGTATAAGACATTGTTATTTTTTCCGGCCTCAGCCAAAAATGAAGAATCGATGATATTGACCGCTTTTTCATGGGCGTCATAGTCGCTGAGCTTGTGATTCCGTACCAAATCCATTTCATATTCATAAATAAATAGGGTCCGATAAGCTTCAAATTCTTTTCCGTGACCTTTTATAGGGACTAACATATCTGTGCCTTTTTCAATCTTGCGAATTATTTGTCCTTAAAATACTCGCAAAAGTGTAAAAAAAGTACCTAAAATATTTATCACCCCCCTGGCTGCCATGCTGTAGCGCAGCAGGAGAAACGCCATCATCTCGACCGCGCTGGACTGGTGCTCGATGAGGCAATAGACATATCCCTCTCCTTCCGAGGTTTTCATACTGTAGAGCATATCTGAGTACTGGGTGATCGTCCTCGACAAAAGAGCCAAAGGAAATGGACAACGAGCCAGAATATAAATGCCATCTGGAGCGAACAGCATAGAGAATAAATTTTCATGGAATTTCACAATTCTATGAAATACGACCTTTTGTTTCTTTATATTGGCAGCCACAATTGATTTATGACAATAAACTGAAACCCATGCGGTATTTGAAAAGAATAATTATCAGGATTGGTTATTCTTCTCCCGTTTAATTTATATCACACTCTTTTACTGTTAAATATTCGGTGGAGACCCAGCGATTAGCTTCTTAACGGACAACACTCAACGCAGAGAAGCGCGGCGATAGCGGGTTGCGCCCCGCTACCGCCGCCGGCAATTCTGGATAATCAATGGATTAGAGCGTATCCGCCGCGCCCTCTTTAAAGCCCGCCTCGTTATCCAGCCGCTGGCGGCGCCGCAGATTGGGGAACCAGGCCATCCACAGTCCCACCACCAGCAGGGTGCCGATCCCCCCCAGCGCCGCCGCCGGCACCGCCCCCAGCCACGCCGCCAGCATGCCCGATTCGAATTCGCCGAGCTGGTTGGAGGTATTGACAAATATTGAATTAACGGCGTTAACGCGACCGCGCATCTCGTCGGGAGTATCCAGCTGTACCAGCGCGCCGCGAATCACCATGCTTATCATGTCAAACGCGCCGAGGGCGAACAATGCCACCAGCGACAGCCAAAGCACCGTGGATAACGCAAACACCAGGGTGGCAATGCCGAAACCCGCCACCGCGCCGAACATAATCATGCCCACGCGATGCTCCAGGGAACGGCGGCTCAGCCAGAAACCCATCAGCAGCGCCCCTACCGCCGGCGCGCCCCGCAGCAAACCCAGGCCCCAGGGGCCGGTATGCAATATGTCCTTGGCGAAGATCGGCATCAGCGCCGTGGCGCCCCCCAGCAGCACGGCAAACAGATCCAGCGAAATCACCCCCAGCACATCGGGGCGGGCGCGGATAAAACGCACGCCGGCGAACAGGGTAGAAAAGCTGGCCGGCTCGCGGCGCGGCGGCGACTGTTCATAGCGCAGCAGGCCCACCATCACCATCGACACCAGATAAAGCAGACCGGTTACCAGATAGACCATACCGGCCCCCGCCACATACAGCAGGCCGCCCAGCGCGGGACCGGCTATCATCGCGGCCTCGCTGGAGACAGAGGTCGCGGCGGTGGCGCGCGCCAACATGGACGGCGGCACCAGCGCCGGCACCATTGACTGAAGGGCCGGCGCCTCGATGGCCTTGGCCACCGACATAAGAAACACCAGCCCCAGGATAATGATTTCATCCACAAAGTGCAGCAGGGTTAACGCCGCCAGCATGATCACGGCGAGCCACTCGACGACTTGGCCGAACAACACGATACGGCGGCGATCGTACTGGTCCGCCATATGGCCGGCGGGCAATGCCAGGGCCACCGAAGGCAGGAACTGCGCCATACCTATCAGCCCCAGATCCAATGCGCGGCCGGTGGTGGCGTATATTTGCCAGCTCACCACGATGGACAGCATCTGAAAACCAAAGCTGGAACCGGTACGGGCCAGCCAGAAAGCGACAAAAGAGCGATGGTGCAACAGCGAATCCGCGCTGGCGGAAGCAGAAGAAGACATAACCAATCCTGATATCTATTATTACGGTCTTGCCTGACACGCGGCGCTGTGCATTCTGCCGGTTAGCAATTTACCCCTTTTCACCGGTACTTTTCACAAGTGCTTAACAGCAACGTATCATACATACCGGTATTGCTACCATACCAACCAATGCTGTCGATACCAATAGTCTTCTAATCAAATATCACCACATTCGCGAGGAACATGACGCCAACATGGCCTTACTCCCGAAAAGATGGTTTTGCACCATGAGATTGCCACAGGCCGCTACATCCAGGCAATGATAAGCAAGCAGATGATACGGTTCATCCCCGATTTGATCCTTTTTGCGCGCTTTTCCCCAATAACAAAGATAATCTGGTGTTGAATTGTTAATCATTTTTATTTACACCTGATAACGAATATCACTGAAAACAAAATAACTAATACTTAACAATTGTCATAATAGTAAGTAATCAATAGTATATTGAACACTACTTAATTTTTTATTGTTGAGTATATTATTTAAGCTGGTTTTGCCTTTGTATTTTCAATGACGCTTAGCGCTGTCATGTCGCTAGTGAATACTATAAAGAATAGAATATGCTAAACATTGAAAATAATGTCGGGCGTCTTAAAATCAATATACGCTACTTGATTAACAAATAAATAATTTGTGATAAAAAATATTTTCAGCGCCAGGGATGTCGCCACGATGCCACCTGAGCAAAGTTTGAGCTGCCACGACTATGTTAGGGTAAGGCTTTTTCAGATTATGCTATCGTTGACATTGAACTATCCCCAAGTTAGGGATATTCTATCTTCAGCTTAGGAGCAATTTTCACATGGATGCTGTTTTTATTGAGCTGCCGCCATTCGAACGGCTGCGCAAAACTTATCTTGCTGATGATGAGTATCGGTCTTTTCAGCAAATGCTGCTCAATAATCCACAATGCGGCGTGGTTATTCAGCACACGGGGGGTTTGCGAAAGGTGCGTTTTGGCGATGTTCGGCGCGGCAAGGGAAAACGTGGCGGCATCAGGATGATATATTATTGGTGGATAGAGAAAAGCCATTTTTTACTTTTCACACTTTATGACAAGGATGAATTGGATGATCTTAGCAAGCCGCAGCGAGAAACCTTGCGGGAGATGCTGGAAAAACTGAAACGAGAGGCAACACTATGAGTAAGCGCGATATTTTTAATGAGCTTATCGAGGGGATGCAGGCGTGGAGCGATATGAACGCCGGCAAAATAACCCTCAAATCCCATCGTGTCGCGATCAATAAACATACTTCGATGAGCCCCGATGAGCTGAAGGCAATCCGCGATAAGCTTCATTTGTCCCAGTCAGTTTTCGCTCAATATCTACGCACCGGTACCACGACCTATCAGAATTGGGAACAAGGCAGAGCAAAACCAAATGCCCAAGCTGTCTTGCTTATTAAAATGATTGCGCATAATCCAGAGAATTTGCATACATTGGCAGCGTTGTAATCGCCTACCTTTCTACCCCCTCTGGCCCTTGTATAAGTTTATCCCCGCATTCGCGGGGAACAGGGGCAAAATCTATGTCGGCTACGAGCCAAAAACGCTTTATCCTCGAGTTCGCGGGGAACAGATGATCTGCTGGGCCGCCACAAATCCGGCGCCGGTTTATCCTGTTGACCCAGGGTAACAACCTATTCGCCTGCGACGCCACCAGCTCTGGTCCATCATTCTCTGCCGGGATGAACCCCTATAACCACTGCCCCTGCTTTTTCCTTTCCATTATCCCCTCTTTTTATGCTAAAAAGTCACCCCAACCCCATGCTTAACGGATCAGTCCCATGCCATCGTCTCTCGCCCACCGGCTTGTCCCCTTTCTGCTGGTGCTCGGCTCCATCGTTTCATTGGGTATCGGGACGTCGCTGGCGAAAGAGTTTCTGTTTCCCTTGATTGGCGCAGCCGGCACTTCGGCGCTGCGGACGGGATTTTCCGCCATTATCCTGTTGGTGTTGTGGCGGCCCTGGCAGGCGGCCATGACCCGCCGGGAGCTGGCATTTACCGCCCTGTACGGCATGACGCTGGGAGTGATGAACCTGTGCTTTTATCTCGCGTTGAAGACCATTCCCTTCGGCCTGGCGGTGGCGATTGAATTTATCGGTCCGCTGACGGTAACGGTGCTTTATTCGCGCAAATTAACCGATTTTGTCTGGATCGTGCTGGCGGTTGGCGGCATGTTGATGATATTGCCCCTGCGGGGCAACCAGAGCGGCCTGGATTTGACCGGCGTGATATATTCCCTGGTCGCCGCCTTTGGCTGGGGGCTTTATATTGTCTTCGGTAAAAAAGTAAGCCATCGCCACTCCGGGCAAACCGTGGCCATCGGACTGGTATTTGCTTCCGCCGTAACGATCCCGGTGGGTATGACGGATGCCGGCGCCATTATCTCCCACCCTTACCTGCTGCTGGTGGGACTGCTGGTGGCGGTGATTTCAAGCTCGTTGCCCATGACGCTGGAAATGGCCGCCTTGAAAAGATTACCCCACAAGACCTTCGGCATCCTGGTGAGCATGGAGCCGGCGGTGGCGGCTGTCGTGGCCTTTTTCCTGCTGGCGGAAAACCTGACGCTTATCCAGATACTGGCCATTGCCCTGTCGGTGACGGCGGGAATAGGCAGCGCGATAACGGCCCGCCCTAAGACAGATGCGCTGGTGAATTAACGGAAATTGCGTTGCGCGATCCCGGCAAGCCATTCATTTCAATGAGCTCGATTAACCTGGTTTAGGCGGTTAATCCGTTGACCCGGTTATTTGAGTTGACGGTCAATCCAGTATGCAGGGCACGATGATATTGCCCTGCGCCGGCTCGCCGTTGAGCAGGCTCACCAACTGGCGCGCCGCCGCTTTACCGGCGTTGGAATAGCCGAGATCCACCGACAGGGTGTCGGGGAATAAAAAGCTCAGCAGCGGCGTATGGCCGATACTGCACATCTGCATCGGCGCGATGCGGTGCTGTTGCAGATATTTGATCGCTCCAAGGGCGATGGTGTCGGTGGCGCAAATCAGCGCGGTGGTGTCGGCGGTGATAACCTCGCCGGCCAAATGAAAGCCGCTTTGATAGCCCAGGTCTCCCAGCGCCGCCGCCGGGGGGATTTGCATGTCGCCGCAGGACCGCAGATAGGCCTCGTAGCGCAGTCGTCCGGTGGTTTCATCGCTGACGTTCACGCCGATGTAACCGATATGGCGATGCCCCTGCCGCCGCAGGCGCTGCATCAACAGGGTGACCGCGCCGGCATCGTCATAGCGGACCGAGGAGAGCCCGGCGTACTCCCGCACCATCACCACCATTTTATCCTGCCACTGTGCGAGCATATCGTTTTGCAACCCGGTGAAGCCAAACAGGATCACGCCGTCGACGTTGCGCTGGAAGAGTACCCGCAAATGTTCTCTCAAACGGTCGAGATTGAGCAGGCTTTCCATCAGAATGGAGTCGTAGCCCTGTTCGTACAGCAGCGGCAAAATGGCCCGCACCGCCTGGTTCTCCGAGGGGGAGTCGAGGCGGGTGACGATAATGCCGATAATTTTGTCGCTTTGTCCCCGCATCACCTGCGCCGATTTTGACGGCACAAAACCGTATTCGCGTATTACCGCCTCCACGCGCTCGCGGGTTTGCCGGCTGACCTTGCTTTCATTATTCAGCACCCGTGAAACGGTGGATTTACCGACGCCGCTCAGGCGGGCGATATCCTTGATGGTGAGACGGTTCTGTAGAGGTTCCATTCATTAACTGCCAAGTATCTTCCGAAAATGGGCTGCTTATCCTAGTGTAACACCATAGCGGCCCGCCGGTGCCTTCCCGGCGTGTTTCGGCAGGCTTTGCCCCCTGCCCTGCAGATTTAATGTGATCATAGTCGAAAATGGGAACGTTCCCACTTTATCAATAAGGCTATTAGCGTTATTTTCCCGTTGCTCACCAATACCTCGGGATTCCATAACAATAAAGGTCGCCGAAATGAAGAAAATAAACCCACAGGATATCGACCGTTTGATAACGCTGGTTGGCGGCAAAGAGAACATTGCCGCCGTCAGCCACTGTATTACCCGCCTGCGTTTCGTATTAAACAATCCGCAGGCGGCGCAACCGAAAGAAATTGAGCTGCTGCCCATGGTAAAAGGCTGTTTTACCAATGCCGGTCAGTTTCAGGTAGTGATCGGCACCGACGTCGGCGACTGGTACCAGGCGCTCATCAGCGCGGCGCAGCTTAACGCCAGCGACAAGGAGAGCGCCAAACGCGCCGCGCGCCAGAACATGAGCTGGCATGAGCTGGCCATTTCCCATTTTGCCGAAATATTCTTTCCTCTGCTGCCGGTACTGATAAGCGGCGGTTTGATACTGGGATTTCGCAACGTTATCGGCGACGTACCGCTGTTCGGCCATCAGCCGCTGATTAAAAACTCGCAGGTCTGGCAAGCCATATACGATTTTCTCTGGCTGATCGGCGAAGCGATTTTCTTTTATCTGCCGGTGGGCATCTGCTGGTCGACGGTTAAAAAAATGGGCGGAACGCCCGCCCTGGGCATAGTGCTGGGGGTTACCCTGGTATCGCCGCAGTTGATGAATGCCTATCTGCTCGGTCAGCAAACGCCGGATGTGTGGAATTTCGGGCTGTTCAGCATCGCGAAGGTGGGTTATCAGGCGCAGGTGGTGCCGTCGCTGTTGGCGGGCATGGCGTTGGCGTTTATCGAAACCCGGTTGAAACGGCTGGTGCCGGATTATCTCTATCTGGTGGTGGTGCCGGTGGTGTCGCTTTTGCTGGCGGTTTTCCTGGCCCATGCGATTATCGGCCCGTTCGGCCGGATGATTGGCGACGGCGTCGCCTGGGCGGTGAAGGGACTCATGACCGGCGGCTTTGCCCCCATCGGCGCGGCGCTGTTCGGTTTCCTCTACGCGCCGCTGGTGATTACCGGCATCCATCAGACCACCCTGGCCATCGATCTGCAGATGATCCAGACTCTCGGCGGTACGCCGGTTTGGCCGCTTATCGCCCTGTCCAATATCGCCCAGGGATCGTCGGTGCTCGGCATCATCCTTATCAGCCGCAAGTCCAATGAACGGGAAATATCGGTACCGGCCGCCATCTCCGCCTTCCTCGGGGTGACGGAACCGGCCATGTACGGTATCAACCTGAAATATCGCTACCCCATGCTGTGCGCCATGATCGGATCGGCCTGCGGGGGGCTTATCTGCGGACTGTTCGGCGTGATGGCCAACGGCATCGGCGTCGGCGGACTGCCGGGTATCCTGTCAATCCAGCCGCAGTACTGGCAAATATACTCCATCGCCATGATGGTGGTGATTGTGGTGCCGCTGGCGCTCACCATGGCCATTTATCGGCACAAGACCCATGTGAATACCCTGCCGGTGGTATAGGACTGACTTCGCCCGGGCCTGACGGACCTCACGGCAACGGGGTCCGCCATTGTCCCGCGGATTAAGGATAATAGGCATGAACAATATCGACACTCCCTGGTGGCAAAACGGCGTCATCTATCAAATCTATCCCAAGAGCTTCCAGGATAGCACCGGCAACGGCATCGGCGATTTGCCGGGCATTATCAGGCGGCTGGATTATCTGCAGTGGCTGGGGGTCGACGCTGTCTGGCTCACGCCGGTCTATGTCTCGCCCCAGGTGGACAACGGCTATGATATTGCCGATTACTGCGCCATCGATCCGCTGTTCGGCACCCTGGGCGACTTCGAGCGGCTGGTGGCCGAGGCGCGCCGGCGCCATATCCATATCGTGATGGACATGGTATTCAACCATACATCCACCGAGCATGCCTGGTTCAAGGCGGCGGAAGATCCGGCGAGTCCCTATCGCGATTTTTATATCTGGCGCGACGGCGTCAACGGCGGGCCGCCCAATAACTGGCGCTCGAAATTCGGCGGTTCGGCCTGGCAGTTGCATGACGCCAGCGGGCAATACTATTTGCACTCCTTTGCCGTAGAGCAGGCGGATCTCAATTGGGAGAACCCCCGCCTGCGGGCCGAACTGAAAAAAGTGTGCCGGTTTTGGGCGGACAAAGGCGTCGAGGGGCTGCGGCTGGATGTGATTAATCTGGTCTCCAAACACCCCGGCTTCCCGGACGACGATGAAGGGGACGGCCGGCGTTTTTATACCGACGGTCCGAATATCCATCAGCTATTGCAGGAATTCAGCGAAGAAGTGTTTACGCCCGGCGGACTGATGACCGTGGGGGAAATGTCCTCCACCACTCTTGAGCATTGCCGGCGCTACGCCGGTCTGGACGGAAAAGAGCTGTCCATGACCTTCAATTTCCATCACCTGAAGGTGGATTATCCCGCGGGCGCCAAATGGACCCGGGCAAAGCCCGATCTGATCCTGCTCAAACGCCTTTTCAAAGAGTGGCAACAGGGCATGCATGGCCAGGCCTGGAATGCGCTGTTCTGGTGTAACCACGATCAGCCGCGCATTGTTTCGCGGCTGGGGAACGACGGCGAACGGCGGGAGGTCTCGGCCAAAATGCTGGCGATGGTGCTGCACGGCATGCAGGGCACTCCCTTTATTTATCAGGGCGAAGAAATCGCCATGACCAACCCCTGTTTTGAGGATATCGGGCAATATCGCGACCTGGAAAGTCTGAATATGTTCTCTGAGCTGCGCGTCCAGGGGAGGACCGATGGAGAACTGCTGGCAATCCTGGCGCAAAAATCGCGAGACAACGGCCGTACGCCGATGCAGTGGGACGCTTCACGCAACGCGGGCTTCACCGAGGGCGACAGCTGGATAGATCTGGCGGCGAACTACCGGGAAATCAACGTGGAACGTGCGTTAAATGACGGGAATTCGGTCTTGCATACCTATCAGCGGCTGATTGCCCTGCGTAAGCGGTACCCGGTTATCACCTGGGGGGATTATCTTGACCTGGCGCCGGAACACCCCGCCTTGTGGTGCTATCGGCGGCACAGCGGGGAACAGACGCTGCTGGTGATGGCCAATCTGGGTGCGGACGATCTGCGGCTGGAAGAGGACTACTTCGCCGGCAAGACGAAATGGTCGCTGCTGCTGAGCAACTACGGCGACATTGACCGGACGCCGGACTCCGGTGCGCTGCGTCCTTATGAAGCGGTCTGGTGGCTGCTGAACGAAACAAAATAAACCCGCCGCCAACAGAAAACCGGCATGACATCTCCATCCCGTCACTGCCGGTTTCCCACGGTTTGCGGTGCGAAAATCAGACTGCCGGCTATTGCCGCATTTTCAGCAGGCTATCCGCGTTTTGCGGCGTCACGACGGTCCAAGGGATTTCATACATTTTTGCCTGGCCGTCCTGCCACGCTACCTGGTCTTTATATTGATCCCAGATGGCGGACATGGGTTTGTAATCCTTGCCCTTGACCGCGCGCAAGGCAACATCGATGGCGCCCTGCATCTGCGCGTTGCCATCCTGGAGGATGGACATCATATCACCGGTTTTGACCAGACGCAGCGCATCGGAAACGCCGTCCACCCCGGCAATGGCGAAGTCCTTCACATTCAGGCCCGCGCCCTTGATAGCCTCAATGGCTCCCAGCGCCATTTCGTCGTTCTGGCCAATAACGCCGTTGATTTTGCCGCGGTGTTTCTGCAGCCAGTTTTCCATAAGCGGCATGGCTTCGGCACGGGACCAGTTGGCGGTCTTTCTTTCCAAGACGGTGATTTTGCCCGGGCCGCACTCCTTAATGGCCTGGTCGTTACCCTGACCGCGCTGTATCTGACCGGATATGCCGATGGGGCCTTCGATAATGACCACATTGCCCTGGCAGTGCATTTTATTCAAAACCGCTTTCGCTTCCAGATAACCGCCCTTGACGTCGTCGGAAACCACTTCGGGCGCCAAATCGGTATTCAGGCGGGAGTTGGAGACGATGACCGGGATGCCGGCTTTTTTCGCCATGGTCACCACATCGACATTGGCCTCGAAATCCACCGGGTCGATGATGATGGCGTCGTAGCGGGTCCGGATCGCCGTTTCAGCCTGGTTATTCTGTACCAGCGCATCATAGCCGCCGTCAAAGACCGTCAGCGTGGCCACGCCCTGCTTAACCGCGGGATGCTCCCGCCCGGATTTCTCCATTAATTGTACGAATTCGGCTTTCATGCCGTACATCAACACGGCAATTCTGACAGGGGCGGCCTGAACGGCGGCTGAAAAGGACAACGCCAGCGTCGCCGCGAGCAAGCCTATTTTGAATTTTTTCATGTTATCTCCTTTGTAGGGCAGCTGTCTTATGATTAGTATTAAATTGCAGGGGAAGTCATTCCTGCGTTAGTCACGCTGTTGTTTACGGGATGGATCGAGCATTACGGCAAATACAATCAGGGCGCCTTTGATAATTTGCTGGTAATAGGATTGCACCCCGAGTAAATCAAGTCCGTTGTTCATCACGCCGATGATCAGCACGCCGAACAGGGTGCCCCGCAGGGTCCCTATCCCCCCCACCATGCTGGTGCCGCCGATAACCACCGCCGCAATGGCGTCCAGTTCATAAGAGGCGCCCGCGCTGGTCTGCGCGGAACCGGTGCGGGCCGTCAGGATAATACCCGCCATGGCCGCCAGAACGCCGCACAGGGTATATACGATGACTTTGACCCGCAGCACGTTGATACCGGAGGTGCGCGCGCTTTTTTCGTTGCCGCCCACGGCGTAGACATAACGGCCGAACGTCATTTTGTTCAGGACAAACCAGGCGATGGCGAACAGTACGACAAAGATCAGCACCGGTACCGGGATACCCAGTACGTAGCCGTTGCCCAGCCAGCGGAAATTGTCACGCAGTTGTGAAACCGGGTTGCCGTCGGTGGTCAGAAGGGTAAGTCCCCGCGCGGCGGAGAGCATGCCCATGGTGACGATAAAGGGCTGCAGGCGGTATTTGCTCAGCACGATTCCGTTGAGAAAGCCGCAGACCAGGCCGATGCCCACCGCAACGGCAATGGGCATCAGCAGCGGCCAATCATTGCCGCCGATGGCCATTGAATTGCTGGTGGTGGCGAAACGCGCCGCCACGATACCCGCCAGCCCCAGAACCGAACCGACGGAAAGATCGACGCCGGCGGTAATGATGACAAACGTCATGCCGATGGCTAAAATACCGTTGATGGAGATTTGACGTAACACAATCAGCGTATTCTCTTGGGACAGAAAATAGTTCTCGGTCCAGAGTCCGGTGGCCACCGCCCATTCTCCGGCGACGGCAATAACAACGCATAGGGCAATAAAGGCTAAAATAATCCCGTATTGAACCATTGCTTTTTTAAATTTTCCGCCACGGGCCTGGTGTAGCGTAGAGGATGAATAACTGCTCATATTGTTTTCTCTCAGAAAATTATAAAAATATGAATCAGGAATTAAATTACACTGCCAATGACATTAATTTCGCCTGGGTCGCTTCGCTTCTTGCCAGCTCACCCACAACCTTTCCTTTATTGAAAACAAGTATTCTATCGCTCATGCCGATAATTTCAGAAAGTTCAGAGGACACCATCACTATGCCTTTTCCCTTGAGCGCAAATTCAGACATATAACGATAAATCTCTTTTTTTGCGCCGACATCAATACCGCGGGTGGGCTCATCCAGCAACAATATTTCAGGGTCCAATAATGCCCAGCGACCTAATACCACTTTCTGCTGATTACCGCCGCTGAGATTCATGACCTTTTGCTGCTGTCCCGGCGTGCGGATATTAAAGGCGCGAATCATCGCATCGGCACGGCGCCGCAGCTTGCCCTCGTCAATAAACCGCAGTCGGCTGATGGCCCGCAGGGAAGAGATATTGATATTCTCGGAAACCGAGCTGCTTAACACCAGCCCGGTATCCTTGCGATCTTCAGTGACATACGCCATACCGGCGCGGATGGATTTCCCCGGATTATGGCGCAAAAGAACCTTGTCGCCGATTTGTATACTGCCGCTTTCGGCGTGCTCAATGCCAAAAATCAAATTCAGCAGCTCACTGCGCCCTGAACCCACCAAGCCATAGATACCTAAGATTTCCCCACGCCTTAACGACATGCTGACATTATTAACCCGCCCCTTCCAGTTCAGGTCGGTGACCTTAAATATCACTTCATCGGTGGGCTCATTGTATTTGGCGAATTCGCCGTCAATTTCCCCGCCGATAATTTGTTCAATCAAATGCTCGCGGCTGATAGAATCCGTGGGGCCTTCGCAAATATAGCTACCGTCGCGAAATACCGTATAGCTATCGGCAATCTGAAATATTTCAGAGAGCCGGTGGGAAACATAAATGATCCCTTTGCCCAGGTAAGCCAGCCGATGGATTGCCTGAAAGAGTTTCTGCACATCCTCTTCCCCCAGGGCGGACGTCGGCTCATCCATGATAATGATATCGGCGTTGGTATGGGAAAGCGCCTTGGCGATTTCCACCAATTGCTGTTCGGCCACGCTGAGATTACGCATCTTCGCTTTGGGTGAAATGGCAAAACCCAGCTCATCAAGCAGCGCCTGCGCCCGTTGATTCAGCTGCTTGAAATCCACCACCCCGAAACGCCTCGGCTCGGCGCCCAGATAAATATTTTCCGCCACCGACAAATCCTGCACGCCGCTCAGTTCCTGCTGCACGATGGTAATGCCGGCGGCCAAGGCCTGGCGCGGTGAATAAAAATCACAGCGCTCGCCGTTAATGAAAATATCCCCTGCATCCGGTCGGATAAACCCCATCAACAGACTGAGAAACGTTGACTTCCCGGCACCGTTACAGCCGCAAAGCGCATGGATGGAACCGCGCTTAAGGCAAAATTCCGCATTTTTCAGCGCGACAACATCACCAAACGTTTTTTTCAGGCCGGTCACCTCTAACAGATAAGCCGGCTCTTTAGCTAACGACGCACGTTGACTCATATCCGCACACTCCACATGAACATCAATGAAACAAATGCACACTACGGACTACGTCTTATATCGTCTACAACTACGCATAGAATTCGTTACATGAGTCAAATAAAAAATAAATAATGGCAAAAATAGCACGATCATCGCATCATTTTTTTAAAAAACGTTTCATGGCCCTATGTAACGAGTGGTAAAAAACAAATCATATGATTTACATTTGTTCATTTGAACATCCAGGGGCGGCACGCATTATGCCATTGTGCGAATGGCATCGAGAGGACAAGGACGGTAGGCGCAGGCGTGCAGCGGCTAAGCGATCCGCAGGAAAATTTGCCGGTAGGGCCAAGCCGGGAGGCTTAGATTACCTGTTTAAAAATACAGATCCGGGGTTGGCGGCTCAGCCGTACAAGAAGTTTTCCAGGCATCCAGGGTTAACCGCGCGAGCTTCGCCACCCCCAGGTACAGCGAATGGCCGGCGTGAATTTCCAGCAGTTCAAGAAAACGAAAGCACCAGGGGAAAAGATGCTGCGCCAGCAAAATATCCAGCGATTCGTCCTGCCGCTGTTCCGCCAGCCAGGCGCTTAATAACAGCAACATGCCGATATGGTCTTCCGGCTCATTGCCGGATTGCTGCATGGTTATGCCGTTTTCCCGCAGCCAGCGCCGCAGGTTGAGCGTGGATTCACCGAACAGCACATTTTCTTTATCCAGATAAACCGAGCCCCAGGGGGGGGCCGGCAGTGCATAAGGACCGATAAACAGGCGCTGGTAGGCCTCGGCCGGGGATTCGCCCACGCCTTGCGCCAGGCCCGCGGCCACCAGGGCGGCAATAGTCTGCAGTTCCCCGTGCTCCCCATAAGGCCATTCATCGATCCAGCCCGGCGCCGCCATGGCGGCGAACAACGGACGGTCTTCCGCGCCATCAGGGGATAGGGACAGCAACGTTCCCAGCACGCGTCCGGTGAGGGCAATTTGCGATAAACGCGCTTGAGTCGTTTTGGTCATAAACAGGTTCCTTAGGGCATGTCGGCACTGTCATGGCGGGGAAAATCCGTCCGGCCCATTGGCAGAGGGTCATAATATAAACAAATATCGCCGCCAGAGCCATGGGCGTTAAAAATTGACCTCAAACCCAGGCGCACCTTCTGTTAGCAGATTAATCTGCATCTATCGCATTTTCTTATAATTAATAAAAGTCAAGAAAGAATTCTTGACCAAAAAAAGTACATGTGTACCATATGTAACATCACTGTTGCTATATATGGAACATTTATGAGTTCTCTCGATACCGGCCTGCGAATTTTATCCCTGTTTAATAAAGAACGGCCGGTACTGCGGGTCGGTGAGGTCTGCCGTGAATTGGATGTGCCGAAAAGCACCGTATCCCGTCTGATGAAAACCCTGTGTGACGCCGGCTTCGTGGAACGCCGCCACAACGAAAACGGTTATGTCGTGGGGCATGGGGTTCTCGCCCTGGCGGAGCTCTATCTGGAAGGTAGTTCATTGATTGATGAACTCGACGCCGCCCTCGAAAGGCTGTCCGAACAGTACCATTTCGTCGGTTACGCGGCGGCGCTGTCGGATATCGATATCGTCTTGCTGAGAGTCAAAATTGGATCCCATCCCCTGCGTTTAGTGCATGAAGTGGGCGCCAAAATGGCCGCGATGCCCACCGCGCTGGGATTGGCCTTGTTTGCCTGTGAGCCCGATGAAGAGGTGTTGGCTAAATTGGGATCAACCTTGACCAAAGGCGCCGAGCAAAAAAAGTTTCTCAATGTGCTCAGCAGCATCCGGGAAAAGGGGCTGGTCAGCCTGGTAAACGGTTTAAATCCGAGTATCTCGGCGATGGGGCTCGCCATACATGACATCTGGCATAACGAAAAGATCGCCATGTCCATTTCGTACCCGGTTGCCGCTGCGGACGCGGATTTAATCAAAAGCATGCAAAGAAGCCTTTGGCAAGAAGCGTGCGCCATCGGTAATCGGGTGGGGGATCCGTTCTGGTCAAGACAGACGGTGTTCCCGGACATTGGCGCAACGTCGATTTCCATGGACTCTGCGTATCTTATTTAATTTATTTAATCACACTCACCAGGGGGGAATTAGCGATGGGAATGACCAGACGATCGTTCAGTAAGTTATTGGCCGGGTCGATGTTTTTAACAACGCCGCTGGCATCCATGAAGTTGGCGTTTGCCGCCGAGCCGGGAGTATTGACCATCGCCCAGGGTTTCGATCCGGTTTCGCTGTGGCCCAATTTCTCCACCACCCAGGAACAGATCAATGCCGGGAATCTGGTCGTCGAACCCCTGTTTTGGATTGAACCTACCGCCAGCCGCTGCGTGCCGGTGCTGGCGGAAAAATATGAGCAGATGGATCCCCTGAAGGTAAAAATCACCCTGCGTAAAAATATTTTGTTTTCCAATGGGGAAAAATGTGATGCGGATGCGGTGATGTTCTCTTTTCAAACCTTTATGAACGTGACTGTCACCCCCGCCTATGGCCAGTATTCGCAACTGATGGACAAGGTGGAAAAAGTTGACGACCTGACCCTTATCCTGCATATGAAATTCCCCTACCCGGCCCTGGAGCTGGCGCTGAGCCAGGTCTTTATCCTGCCGCCAAAATACTGGGCGCAGGTGGGGGGCGCGGATGGTTTTGGCGCAAAACCCATCGGCACCGGTCCTTTCCTGCTCAAAGAGTGGGTTCGCGACAGCCGGATTACCTTTGCCGCCAACCCGCACTATTGGGGCGAGGCGCCGAAAGGAATAAACAGCGTTGTGCTGCGCACCGTGCCGGATGATATGTCCCGTGCATCCAGCCTGCTGAACGGCGAATGCGATATCGCCACCAATGTGCCCATTATGGCTGCCGCGCAGATCAAGAATCAAAACGGTTTGAGCCTACAGGAAGTGCCGAGCTACCGCATTTTTACCCTGGATCTGTCCAGTTTGCCCAATCAAAAAAGTCCGGTGCAGGATCGCCGGGTTAGGCAGGCCCTCAACTATGCCGTGGATAAGAAGGGCATTATCGACGGCCTGTTCCAGGGCAACGCGCGCTTGCTGCACGGTCAGCTGCTGCGGGCCAACGAATTGGGCTACAACCCCCATCTTGACGACTATCCCTTTGATCCGAAAAAGGCCAGGCAACTGCTCGCCGAAGCCGGTTATCCCAACGGATTCCAAATTGACTTCAAGTTCCCCACCGGGCGTTACGCCCAGGACAAGGAAGTGGCGGAAGCCATCGCCGGGATGTTCGCCGATGTCGGCGTGAAGACCAATATGATTTCACTGGAACCGGGAGAATTTCTGCGTCAGTTGAGTAACCGGGAATTACAGCCCATTGGCCTGGTGGGACTGGCGCCGGGCGACGATCCCGACTTGCAGATGGCGCAGTACCGTTCGGACTGGCGTTATTCCTACGTGGATAATCCGCAGCTCGATAAGCTTATCAATGCGGGGGCCCATGAAACCGATCGCGGCAAGAGGGCCGAAATCTATCAGCAGGCCTCGCAGGTGATGTTCGACGACGCGTCGGTACTCTATCTGTACCAGGCCACGGACCTGTATGGCGTGGCCGGCAGGATCAAAGGCTTCACGCCACGGGGCGATCAGCGTTGGGTCATCACCGGCATGTCCATAGGCTAAAAAAAGTGCTCTTGCCGTTGAGGGCAAGAGCACCATCCGCGTCTTCTCACTGACTTTACGCAGGTTAATCATGGCAAATTATATCCTGCGTCGGATCCTTTATATTATACCCTCATTGCTGGGCATAATTGTAGCCTGCTTTTTTATTACCCGGTTAAGCGGCGATCCGACGACACTCTTCCTGCCTGTGGACGCAACGGAGCAGGCCAAACAGGCGTTTCGCATCAAAAACGGCCTGGACCGCTCGCTGTTCGAGCAGTTCATCACCTTTGTTTTCAAGGCGTTCCACGGCGATTTCGGCAACTCGCTGCGCTTTGGCGAGCCGGCCGTCAGCCTGCTGTTCGAACGGCTGGGGGCCACCCTGGAGCTGGCGGTTACCACCCTGGCCATTGCCCTGGCGGTGGGTATCCCGGCGGGGATCGGCTCTGCCTATTATCGCAACAGCTGGATAGATTATCTTATCCGCGGCATTGCCGCGCTGTCACAGGCGGTGCCGACTTTTTTTCTTGATGTGGTGGCAATCCTTATCTTCTCCGTCACCCTGCATTGGCTGCCCACCGGCGGCATGGGCGGGGTCCTTCATTTGATCATGCCGGCGGTTACGCTGTCCGCTACGCTGATAGCCCTGCTGGCGCGCGTGATGCGCTCCACCACGCTGGATGTTTTACGCCAGGATTTTGTCCGCACCGCCCGCGCCAAGGGATTGAGCGAATTCCTGGTGGTCACGCGCCACGTGGTGCGCAATGCGTTTATCCCGGTGATGGTGGTTATCGCCCTGCAGTTCGGCGTCCTGATGGGGGGCGTCATCATCACCGAAACCGTGTTCTCCTGGCCCGGTATCGGCCGCCTGGCTATCCAGGCGATTTATGCGCGGGATTATCCGGTGGTGCAGGTGGTGGTGTTCTTCTTTGCGGTGATTTTTATCCTGGCGAATTTTGCCGCCGATGTGCTGTCCGCCCTGCTTGACCCGAGGATCCGCCTGAAATGAGCACTGAACCCATGGTCAACGCCATCGCGCCATCCCCGAAACCGGCAAGGTTTACCGGCACCCGGCTTTGTTCGCCCCTTAACCTCATCAGCGTGATTATCCTCCTTATCGCGGTGATATGGGCCATCGCGCCGGGGCTTTTCGCCCCGCAGGACCCTTTCCAGCAAAGCCTGCTGCGCCGGCTGCTGCCGCCGGCATTTCTGGGCGGCAAGGAGGCCTGGTGGCTCGGTACCGATCAGTTGGGGCGCGATGTCTTCAGCCGCATTGTCTATGGTGCGAGAGCCACGTTATTCGTCAGCGTGTCGGCGGTGGTGATTTCCTGCGTTATCGGCACTTTCGTCGGGCTTATCGCCGGCTACAACGGCGGCTTTACCGACGCGCTGGTATTGCGCCTTATCGATATGCAGCTGGCCTTCCCCATCATCCTGCTGGTGATTGCCATTGTCGCCGTCATCGGCGCCTCCCTGCCGGCCCTCATTCTTATCATGGGCATCTCGGGCTGGCCCCAATTTGCCCGTATCGTGCGGTCATCGGTGATGTCGGTACGCAACCTTGAGTATGTGGACGCTGCGGTGTCCATCGGCGCCAGTCCGCTGCGGGTGATTTTTCGCCATATCGGGCCGAACGTCCTGTCGGCCAGCATCGTGATGGCCACTTTTCAGCTTTCGGACATGATTCTCACCGAAGCCACCCTGAGCTTTCTGGGACTGGGCGTACAGCCGCCCACCCCCACCTGGGGCGGCATGGTAAGCGAAGCCCAGAATTATCTCAGCGTTTCCTGGGGTGCTTCGGTATTTCCCGGCATCGCCATTGCCGCCGTGATCCTGGCCATCAATATCCTGGGGGATTTTATCCGCGATGCCCTCGACCCGCGCTTGTCCGGCGAAGGGAGGAGATAACCATGCATGCTTTAACCCCATTACCCGCGCCGGGGCAACCGGGCGACGAGGTCATACTGGACATCAAGAATCTGCGGGTGTCGTTCGGCGGACGGGAAAACCCGGCGGTTATTCTCGATGATATCAACCTCTCGGTCCGGCGGGCTGAAACCTTAAGCATTGTCGGGGAGAGCGGCTGCGGCAAGTCGATGCTGTCGCTAGCCATCATGGGATTGGTGCCGCCGCCGGGGGTGACGACGGGCACGATCGAGTATGAAGGCGCAAACCTGCTGGCCCTTCCGTCCGCCCGGATGCGCGGCATTCGCGGCGGCAAGATAGGCATGGTGTTCCAGGAACCGATGACCAGCCTCAATCCTCTGCTGCGCGTCGGGTTCCAGATAGTGGAGGCCATGCGGGTTCACGACCGGGTATCCTCGAACCGCACGCTGAAAGAACGCGCCATCGCGGCCATGGAGCAGGTGAGGATCCCGGGGGCGGGGCAGCGTTTCAACGAATATCCCCATCAGCTATCCGGCGGCATGCGCCAGCGTATCGCCATTGCCATGGTGATTGCCTGTGAACCGGATATTCTTATTGCCGATGAACCCACCACCGCCCTGGATGTCACGGTGCAGGCGGAGATTCTTCAACTGCTGCGTGAACTGCAGCGAAAAAACCATATGGCCATTATCCTTATCACCCACGATCTCGGCGTGGTGGCCCAGATGGCGGATAACGTTGCGGTGATGTATGCCGGCCAGCTGATTGAATACGCCTCATGCCGGGCGCTGTTCGACGATCCCCGCCATCCCTATACCCTGGGCCTGCTGGGCAGTATTCCCCGCATGGAAGAGAAAGAGACCCGGCTGCTGGCCATCGAGGGTTCCGTCCCCCCGGCGGCGCAAATGCCCGCCGGCTGCCGTTTTCACCCCCGCTGCGTCTTTATGGAACAGGACTGCGTTCACCGCCGCCCGTTGCCGGTATCCCGGCAGGATGATCATTTGACGGCCTGTTTTCACATTCCCCTCGCAGGAGAACTGCCATGAGCCGCGCCATTTTGCAGGTCGACAATCTCAAAAAGCATTTCACCCTGGCGAAGGGCCGTTTCGGCAAGGAGGATACCGTGGTCAGGGCCGTGGACGGCGTCTCGTTCGAGATGGCCTACGGTGAAACTCTGGCGCTGGTGGGGGAAAGCGGCTGCGGCAAGTCCACCACCGCACGCCTGGTGATGAAGCTGCTTGACCCCACCGCGGGAACCATCCGGCTGGCGGATACCGAGCTCAATGGACTTCGCGGCGGCGCGCTGCGGGATTTTCGCAAACAGTTCCAGATAATCTTCCAAGATCCGTTTGCCTCGTTAAACCCGCGCATGATAGTCCATGACATCCTCGAAGAGCCGCTTATCATCAACCGCATCGGGGCAGCGGAACGGCAGCGGCGCGTCGCCGACGTGCTTCAACAGGTGGGGCTTTCCCCCACCCATGCCCGCCGTTATCCCCATGAGTTTTCCGGCGGCCAGCGGCAGCGGGTGGGCATCGCCCGGGCGCTGATGCTAAAGCCGTCGCTGATTGTCTGCGATGAACCGGTATCGGCCCTGGACGTTTCCATCCAGGCGCAGATCATCAATCTGCTGTCGGATCTGCAGCGGGACCTGAACCTGTCTTACCTCTTTATTTCCCACGACCTGTCGGTAGTGAAACATATCTCCGATCGCGTAGCGGTAATGTACTTGGGCAAAATCATCGAAATCGCCCCGAAAGAGGTCTTTTTCAACGCCCCCGCCCACCCCTACTCCCGGGCGCTCATCTCGGCCATTCCCCGCCCTGATCCCGGCAATCGTCCCGCTCGGCAGGCGCTGTCCGGCGATGTCTCCACCACGGTCAACCTGCCGGAGGGATGCCGTTTCCATCCCCGCTGTCCCTACGCCGTGGATAAGTGCCGCCATGATGAGCCCCTATTGAAACCGGCGGGAGACGGCTCGGCCGTCGCCTGCCATCGACGCCTGGAATTGCCTCTATGGCAGGAGGTGTTCCAGGACCCCAGTAAGCTCTCTCCCATCGCGCAAGCACGGCTGCGGCTTTATGCCGACCGCCGCCGGGAAAGACTTAACGTAGTAAATCTATAAAAGAGGTTATCCATGTCTTCTCACACAACATCCTCGCGCCCGCTGGTTATCGACGGCCTGAATTGCGCCGGCCTGACCCGCGAACAGCTTATTCGTACCCGCGAGGGGGGCGTATCCGCCATCAACCTGACCGCCATCCATCCCGATGCAACCCTTGCCGATGCACTGGTCCAGCTGGAGGAAGCCCGCGGCATTATCGAGGCCATGCCCGATGTCGCCACGGTGGTGAAAAGCGTCGCCGAGATACAACAGGCCCACGACGAGCATCGGGTGGGCGTGATATTCGGCGCGCAGAATACGCTGATGGCCGAGCCGGACGTGCGCATCCTGGCCTCGTTCAAACAGTTGGGCATGCGGATCATCCAGCCCACCTACAACGAAAAAAACCGGTTCGGCTACGGCGCGCCCTTTGTGGGGGATAGCGACCAAGGCATGACGGACGACGCCTATGACTGGCTGGGGGAGATGGAAGAACTACGCCTGCTGGTGGATCTTTCCCATTGCGGGCACCGCACCAGCGCCGATTTCGTCAAGGCGGCAAAACGCCCGCTGGTGATAAGCCACGGCAATGCTTACGCCCTATGTCCCAGCCCGCGCAACAAACCCGATAGCTTGATCCGGGCGGTGGCCGAAAACGGCGGCCTGGTGGGGGCCGTGTCATGGTCCCCCATTGTCCGTTGGGATAAGCGCCCTACCCTGGACGACCTGGTGGCCCACATCGCTTATATGGTGAAGATAGGCGGTATCGACCATGTGGCGTTCGCCAGCGATCTGCCGGAAGCCAACGGGGAAACCGAGGAAGAGTGGGAAGCCCGCTGGGGTAAAAACGGCCTGTATCCCAATATTACCGGCTCGCTGGGACCCTGGTATCGGTTCGGCACCCATGTGACGCAGGGATACGAGTCCATGGCGAAAACCCCGGCGGTTTGGGATGCCATGAGCAAACAGGGTTTCCATGAAGGGGAAATCGAAAAAATCATGTCCGGCAACTGGCTGCGGGTACTCAAAGAGGTCTGGTAACGCGCGTTTCCCCAGTGTCCGGCCGCCTGTTCCGCGGCAAAAGACATGCCTGTCCCATTATGACATTCCCACCATGCATCACGGGGGCGGAATCGAATTCGCCATCGCCGCGGCAACCGTTTTGCCTGGAGAATGATAAGGATCGCAAACTAAAATGAATATTGAAATCGATGTGGCCTCCACCGCGCCTGAAGAAGATGCCTTCGGCCTGCAAATCCAATGGGACCGCCTGATTGCCATGATGGACGAGGTGGACGCCATTTTGCTGCGGACCGCCTTTTCCACCATTGTCAGTGAATCCCGTGATTACGCGGTGATTTTATTGGACAGTCAGGCGCGCTCCATCGCCCAATCCCAGATATGCGTGCCCGCGTTCACCTGCTCGTTGCCGTCGGCCACCCGTTCGATGCTGGACATCTTTCCGCCGGAGACCTTGCGGGAAGGGGATATCCTCATCACCAACGATCCCTGGCTTTGCCATGGCCATCTACCGGATTTTTATATTGTCATGCCGATTTTCCATCGGGGCGGCATCGTCGGCTTTATCGCTTCCGCCGCGCATATTTCCGATATCGGCGGCAGCCATGACGAATTAAAAGCGCGGGATCTGTATGAAGAGGGACTGCAAATCCCCCCCAGTAAACTCTATGAAGCCGGCGCGCCCAACGTGCAGCTGATTCGCATCATAGAAGCGAACGTGCGCTATCCCAAGCTGGTGCTGGGGGACGTCGGGGCCATTGTCGGCGCGGCGCGCATCGGCGCCGAACGCTATAACGCCATGCTGGAGGAGTACGGCAGGGAGAAAATGGATGCGGTGGCGGATTTCATTTTGCGCCGCTCCGCCAACGCGATGCGCGATGCCATCGCCGCCATCCCCGACGGCGAGTACCTCGGCAAGGCGCTGTGCGACGGGGTCACCAGCCCGACGAACATTGTGCTCAAGATTACCGTCGCCGGCGATACCCTGCATCTGGATTATACCGGCACCAGTCCGCAGAACCCGGACACCGCCGTCAACGTGGTGATGAATGCCACCCATGCCCACTCGCTGCTGGCGCTCAAATGCAGCCTCTGTCCGGAATTGCCCAATAACGAGGGCCTGTTCGTCCCCATCACCAGCTATGCGCCGCCGGGCTCTATTCTTAATGCCCAGCGTCCCGCCGCGGTGCAGGCCCGGTCGCGCACCAGTTTCCATACCCATACCGCCATTTACAACGCCCTGGCCAAGGTCATCCCGAACGCCGTGCAGGCCACCAGCGGTTCTTTCTGGTTTATCCGCTTTATGTGCCAGGACGATGAAGGGGCGCCGTTCGTGGTGCATATGCTGCCCAACGGCGGCGAAGGCGCGTCCATTGGCATGGACGGGCATTCCACCATCGCCTTTCCCGGCTGCTCGATGGTAACGCCGATGGAAATCATCGAAGCCAACGGCCCGGTATTGATCCGCGAGCGCGCTTACCATCCGGATTCCGGCGGTCCCGGCAAATATCGCGGCGGCCTGGGCTCCATTATGCGCATCGAAACCAAATCCGATAAGCCGGTGCATGTCGCCGTGCGGCCCGACCATACCCGCTATCCCTCGGACGGATTGCTGCAAGGACATCCGGGGGGATTAGGCGCGGTGCTCCTTGACGGCCGGCCTATCGAGCCGGACCCCTTCGCCCTGCAGCCCGGCCAGATGCTGACCCTGCACCTGCCCGGCGGCGGCGGCATCGGCAATCCCCTTGAGCGCGACCGCGCCCTGGTGGAAACCGACATCGAGCTGGGTCTGGTGAGCCGTCGGGCCGCCGGCGACATATATGGTTACGCCGGAAAATAATCCGGTCTCCGTTAATGGTTATGAGGATATTCCCTAAATAATTCGAGTTGCAGGAAGGCGGCGACGCAGCGACGAATCTGTCTGGAACAGATTTGAACAGCGCCTGCAACTTGAAGTATGACGGGTATACCGTTCGTATTAGATAATATGGGACAACATGATGACAGCCAAATATCGCCTCGGTTTTGATATCGGCGGCACCTTTACCGATTTCGTCCTGACCAACGAAACCACCGGAGAAATGTTACTGGAGAAGTGCCTGACCACCCCGGACGACCCGGCGCGGGGCGTCAACAAGGGTCTTGATTTGCTGTTCAGGAAAAGCGGCCTCGACGGCGCATCCGTTGAAGTGGCCATTCACGCCACTACCCTTATCACCAACGCCCTGATTGAGCGGCGCGGCCTGAAAACCGCCCTGGTGGCCACCAAAGGCTTTCGCGATACCCTGGAGATGGGCAGCGAAGTCCGCTATGACCTGTATGATCTGTTTATGGTTAAACCCGCGCCGCTTATCCCGCGGGATCTGCGCTTCGAAATAGACGAGCGCATCACCAGCGACGGAGAGGTTCTCACCGCGGTGGATGAAGTGCAGGTAGTGGCCCTGGCCCGGCAGCTGGCCGCCCTGGAGGTCCGTTCGGTGGCCATTGCCTTTATGCACGCCTACCGTAATCCCGCCCATGAACGGCAGACGGCCGCCATACTGGCGCGGGAACTGCCGGGTATCGCCATCAGCACGTCTTCGTCCGTGGCGCCGGAAATCCGCGAATACGAACGCACCAGCACCACCGCGGCCAACGCCTATGCCAAACCCATTACCGCCAACTATCTGGACCTGGTGTCCCAGACCCTGGCCGACGTCGGTTATCGCAACAAGCTCTATATGATGCTGTCCGCCGGCGGGGTGACCGGCGTGGACGTTGCCAAGGAATACCCCATCCGCATGCTGGAATCCGGGCCGGCGGCCGGGGTGCTGGCGGCGATTTTCTACGCCAGGCAGATGGGCATCCCGAGCCTGGTGACCTTCGATATGGGCGGGACCACCGCCAAGGTGGGATTGGTCAAGGACTACGAAGCGGCCAAGTCGGGCACCTTCGAATTCGGCCGCGTGGCCCGGTTCAAGAAAGGCAGCGGCCTGCCGGTGAAAATGCCGATTATTGAACTGATTGAAATCGGCGCCGGCGGCGGCAGCATCGCCGCCATGGATAAAATGGGCCTGCTTAAAGTGGGACCGCGCAGCGCCAGCGCCCAGCCCGGGCCCGCCTGTTACGGGCAGGGCGGCCGGTTGCCCACGGTGACCGACAGTAACCTGGTGCTGGGTTATCTTAATCCCGGCTATTTCCTCGGCGGCGCCATGACGCTGGATGAGCAGGCCGCCAGGAGCGCCATAAAGGAAAATATCGCCAATCCCCTGGCTATCTCCGTGGAGAAGGCCGCCGCCGGCATTTATGAAATTGTTAACCAAAGCATGATATCCGCGATGAAAGTTCACATTGCCGAACGGGGGGACGACCCGAGAAAGTTCTATCTGTTTGCCTTCGGCGGCGCCGGTCCGGCTCACGCCTACGAGCTGGCGCGCTCGGCGGGCATGAAAGGCATTATCGTGCCGAACGGCGCGGGCGCAGCATCGGCCATGGGACTGGTGACCTCCGGCATCTCCTTTGATTATGCGCGCTCGCTGGTGGTGGAGGTAACCGGGCAAACCTGGCCGCATATCGCCGCGCTGTTCGAGGAAATGGTGACGGAAGGCACGGCGCTGCTGGCCGGGGTCAAGCTGAGCGCGCAACCCGAGGAGATAAAAGTCCAGTATCAGCTGGATTTGCGTCACAAGGGCCAAGGCCATGAGATGACCTTGGATATCCCGGAGGAATTGGTAAAGGCCGGGGATTACCGTGGCATTTGCGAGCTGTTTTATACCACCCATCGGGAAAAGTTCGGCCATGAACACCGGCACCTGGCGGTACAGTTGATCACTTGCCGCGCTACGGTGAGCGGCCATGATCCCGATATTCGCCTGCCCAAACTGCATGCCCCCCGGAATACGCAAAGAGAGAAAGGCGCGCGCCGGGTCTATTTCCCGGAACTAAAGGACTTTATCCAGACGCCCATCTACGATCGCTACGCGCTGGGGGCGGGCTTGTCGTTCGACGGCCCGGCAATTATCGAGGAGCGGGAATGTACGATTGTCGTCGGCCCTTCCGGTCGGGTGAGAGTGGATGAATTCGGCACTATTTTCATCGATATCGTCTCATCGAAAGCATAATCATCATTCGGCCTCTGCCTCTATAGTCGCTGCAACAGCGACTATAGAGAATAGATGTCAGAACTGATACACCAGGGCAACAGCTACGGTGTCGCCCGAGGAATAGCCCAGCGGGTTGTCTTTATTGAGCACATTGATGATGTAGTCAACATAGGTAGAGAGGTTTTTGTTGAAGAAGTACGTCGCGCCGAGTTCATAATATTTGAACAGGTCGGCATCGCCGATGCCTTCCACATCTTTCGCTTTGGACTGGCCGTAAGCAATGGATGGACGCAGACCCCAATCGAACTGGTACTGGGCCACAATCAGGGTATCCTGGGTTTTGTTGGCGAAACCGGACAGGTTATCGCCGGCGGCGTTGGTTTGCAGATTATTCGACAACCAGGTTGCATTGTGGGTTTCAGCATAGGTAGCCGCCAGATAGATGTTGTTGGCATCGTATTTCAGCGAGGTCGACCACACCTCCGCCCGGTCGCCCCGGCCGTAATCACTGGCATTCTGGGCATCGGTGCGATCGGATGACGCATACGCCCCTACGATACCCACGCCGATAGGTGAAACGTACGAGATTGAACCGCCGTAGCCATCGCCATTGGAGCGTTTCGGATCGTCGGAACGGTCATTTTTGCCTTGATATTGCACCGCAAAGTCAACGCCTTTAACCAAGCCGAAGAAATCGGTGTTGCGATAGGTGGCCAGACCGGTGGAGCGGGCGGCCATGAAGTTATCAGTGTAGGCGGTATCGCCGCCGAATTCCGGCAACATATCGGTCCAGCCAAGAGAGTCGTATACCACGCCCCAGTTACGGCCGTAATCCACAGAACCGTAATTGGCGAATTTCAACCCGGCGAAGCCCACGCGGGTATGGTCGCCGTCAACGTGATCCGGGCCGCTTTCGGTATCATTGCCGGCGAACTCGTAAATCCACTGGCCGTAGCCGGTGAGTTGGTCGTTAATCTTGGTTTCGCCCTTGAAGCCGGTGCGGACATAGGTTTGATCGCCATCGCCGGCAAAACCGCCGTCGCTGGCGCTGGAGAAGTAGTGCATGGCGTCGATTTTGCCATACAGATCCAATTTGTTGCCGTCTTTATTATAAATCTCCGCCCCATGAACAGCTCCCGCGGTCAACAAGGCCGGAATTACCATTGCTATCACATTGCGCTTCATCATTATTACCCCATCGATTTATTTAGACATTTACCTCTACCGTATACTCGTCGGGTTGATGTTCCATTCATGCTGTTGGTGCCCAAACCGGCATAGCAGCGCCGGCTGGACGCCTCTCCTGCGAACGCGGCGGTTACTGTTTCAACGTGCCGGTCATTTTTTGCATTATCTGATTGATATCCTTAACCCCTTCCAGGTTCCAGCATTGCTCAACCAATGCCACCGCGCTCGCCGGGTCCATCAGACCGCTTGCCGCCGTGACAAGTTTGTCCGTCAAGTCATGATCAAGCAGCGGTGCGTCCGGCGTTCCCCGGTTACGCTGCACTTCATAATCGGAACTCGTGCCGTCGGCCCAGTGAATGATCAGCTTGCAGCCGCGTTTATCCATGGTCGTCTCCGAGACGATACGCACCAGGGAACGCAAATGGGTGATAAAGGGATCCCGCAGCGTGGCATCGTCGAAATCTCCCAATCCCAGGCCATGATGCGCCAGGGCCACCGCCACGCAATGGGGGGTGCTGAAACGGGCTTCCGGCCCGGTGGCCGGATGCACCAGCGCCGTCACCGCGGAGGAGAAAGGATGCAGGTGCAGTTCAATGCCGACAATGTCCCCTTTGGCCGCCAGACCTTTCGACGCCGCGATTCCCGCCTCAATGGGCGCATGGGTCAGCGACGCCGTGGGATACAGCTTGTGGCCGTTATTCGGCAACTGCCACTGGCTGTTAAGCCCCGCCACCAGCATCTCGTTGTCGGGATCTTTGCTCACCGCCTGCAGCAATCCGCGCTGGCCTTCGATAGCGGTATCCGTGGAAGTGAATCCCGCTTCGGCCAAAAGCGCCGACATGACGCCGTCCATCGCCGCTTTTGCCGGATGCAGCGCTTTGGAATCGCTGCCGTAGATTTCGCGCACGCCGGCAGCCTGGGTGGCGCTGCAGCCCAGGGCATGGGTGGCGGCTTCCGGTGAGAGCTTAAGGGCGTTGGCCGCCGCCGCCGCCGCCGCAACGTGGCCCATGGTGCCGGTTACATGCCAGGCGCTTTGATAATGGCTCGGTCCCGCCGCCTTCGCCACCCGCGCGCCGGTTTCAAAACCGGCGACATAGGCGGTGATCATGTCCTGGCCGCTCAGCCCGCGCAGTTGAGCGATGGCCACCACCGCCGGCCAGACGCATGAGCTCAGGTGAATGGTGGTTTCGATGGGATTGAACACATCGTCATAGTCCAGCAAATGAGAGGCATAGGCATTGCACAGCGCGGCATAAGGCGCATTGGCGGTCAATAACGTACCGATAATATTCGCCGGTCCGCCCTGCCCAAGGGCCGAGATGACTTTCTGGAGCTTGCGCGCTCCCGGCTCTCCCGCGCCGGCAATTGCCGCGGCGCTCCAATCCACAAAGGCGCGTTTGGCATAATGAATGACTTCCGGCGGCAGAGCGGAAAAGCTGAGCGAAGCCGCAAATATACCCAGTTGACGCGTTTTGGTGACTGGCCGCGATACTTCAGTCATATCAACAGACATATCATTTATTCCCCTTGAGCAGCTTGATCAATTGTTGAATGTCCTGGCTGTATTGGTCTAACGTCTTGTTTAAATCATCGCCGGTCACAAACAGCGTCCTATCGCCTTCCTCTTGCATGTACTTATCCCAGTCGGGGGTCTTCACCAGTTTGGCGAAGATATCCCGGTAATAGGCCACGGTTTCCGGTTTCATGTTTGCCGGTCCCGCGATACCGCGAAATTGCAATTGATCGGGAATGCCCTGGGTGGGGATGCCCTGCTCGGCCAATGTCGGCACGTCCGGATACTGCTTGCTGCGCGCGTCGCCCAATACGCCGATCAGGCGCATCTGGCCCGCCGCCACCTGTTCGGAGAAATCGGTTTGCGCGCCGATCATGATCTGCGCGTCTCCCCGCAGCAAAGCGGTGATACGCGGACCGCCGTCGGCAAAGGAGAGATATTTCCAGCTGGTGCCGGTATTCTTCTCAATCTGCAGCGCGGCGAGGTTATCCACGGATTGGTAGGCGCCCCCCACCTGTACCAGCTGGCCGGGGTTTTGTTTGGCCCCATCAAGGAATTCCTTGAAGGTGTGATAGGGTGAATTGGCCGGCACCGCCACGATTTGCTGCTCATCCGCCAGCAAGGCGATAACGGTCAAATCCTTGACGGTGGTGGTAGCGTTAGGTTCGGTATAACCGCTGGAAATCCATTTTGAGGTAAAGGCCGCAATGAAGTTGGGCTGCCCTTTCTTTTCCCCCATGAAATTCATGGCCCCTAACCCGCCGCCCTGCGGCCGCGACAGCACCGGCCAATTGTCATCCATAATTTTATTTTGACGGGCTATCTTCACTATATTACGGGCGAACAAATCACTGCCGCCGCCGGGGCCGGTATCTACCACAAACTGCACATTGCTGGGTTTAGCCGCATCATTATCATCATTACACGCCGCCAGGGTGGTCATCAGTAAACCCGCAACGGCAAGATAGGCAACTCGACGTAATATCATCATTTTAATTCTCCTGTTATTCAGGCGGCTCTGCGGACGCCCGTTAATACGACCCATTGCTCTAGCGCGGGGACAAGACCTTGCTCCGCTGTTTCATCCGACTGTATACAGAGAACAGCACCACCAGGACGATGGCGCCGAGAATGCCGGCGGATATCGGCCGTTCGACAAAAATCGACAATCTGTTATTGGAAAGCATCAGGGATTGCCGGAAAGCGAGCTCCGCTTCGGGGCCCAAGACAAACGCCATCAGCATGGGCGCCGCCGGTACTCCCAATCGCCTGAACAGGTAACCGAAAGCGCTAAAGCCCATCAGGAGCCACACATCAAAGATGGAACCCCTGACGCTATAGGCCCCCACCACCGCCAGCAGCAGAATGATGGGATAGAGCAACCAGTAGGGAATACGCAGTATCTGCACCCAGACCGGAATCATCGGCAAGTTAAGGACCAACAGTGCGATAGTGCCCAGATAGAGACTGGCGATAACCGGCCAAACGATTTCCGGGTGATTGGTGAACAGCAGCGGTCCGGGCTGAATGCCGTATAACAACAGGGCGGCCAGCATCACGGTGGTGCTGGCGCTGCCCGGCAAACCCAGGCTTAGCAGCGGGATCATGCTGCCGCCGCATTCGGAATTGTTGGCCGCTTCGGGACCCGCCACGCCCTCAATCACGCCGGTGCCGAATTTTTCCGGATGTTTAGAGGTGTTTTTTACCATGGCATAGGACACAAACGAGGCGATGGTGGAGCCGCCGCCGGGCAGCGAGCCGATGAAAAACCCCACCAGGGTGCCGATGGCCATGGCCAGGCGCGACTGTTTAATGTCGGCCCAGGTGGGTAAATATTCCCGCAGGTGTTTGGGCGCCGCCATCGGATTGGCCTTTTCCATGGTTTTGCCGGTATTGATTAATACCTCGCCCACCGCGAACAGACCCAAGGTCACGACCAAAAATTCGATGCCGTCATACAAATTCACGCTGCCGAAGGTGAACCGCTGGGCGCCGGAGAATATATCCGCCCCCACCGTGGACACCAGCAGTCCGCAGAACATGGAAATAAGCCCCTTTACCGGGGATTTGCCCGCCAAGGAGATAACCAGCAGCAGGCCGAAAATCATCAACATGGCGAATTCCGGCGGACCGAACTGTACCGCAAGCCGGGCGGCTACAGGCGCGGCAAAGGTCAGGCCGATCACGCCGATGGTGCTGGCAATGAATCCGGAAATGGCGGACATCCCCATCGCCGCGCCGGCCCGTCCCTGCTTGGCAAGCTCGTGCCCGTCATAGCAAAGCACCACCGACGACGTCTCGGTGGGGATATTCAATAAGATCGCCGTTGTGGCGCCGGCAAATTTCGAACCGTGATATATACCGGCCATCATGATAAGGCCGGTGGTGGGCGGCAGCCGCAACGTCAGGGGCAGCAGAATGGCCAGCGTCGCCGCCGGATTGCCCAAACCCGGCAGGATGCCGATCAGGGTACCCAATAATGCGCCGATCACTATCCACATCAGATTCGTGAAGGATAAGGCCGCCACGAAACCGTCGAGCATGTTATAGAGTAGGGACATGATAGTTCTCTCTTATTATCGCGTCAGATGCCAAGAATTCCGGTATTGAGCAGGCCGGTTGGCAGCTCAATGCTGAGGACCTGGACGAATAGGAGGTAAATTGCTATGGGTACGGCGACCAGAGCGATATACGATGCGACACTGCGCCGTTTTTCCACATAGAGCAGCAGATACGCCATCAGCAATACCCCCGTTAGGACGAACCCGATTGAAGCGAAGAGCGGAACTGCGACCACATATCCGATAAATACAGCCACCGTCTTTTTGGGGAAAAAATGCGGCGCGATTTCTTTAGGATCCGGTTTGCCGTGGGTTTTGGTTTCGATAGGATTTACCACCCCTATCGCACGGACTTCCGGTATTGAGGGACGCAGGCTTTGCGCCACAAGAATCACTCCCAGTATCAACAAGACAAAGGCGATGATTCTGGGCAGAAAACCCGGACCAGGGACATTGTTCAAATAAAAAGGCATTTGCCAAGCCATTATCAATACGGCAGCCGCCACTATTGCAACCACGCTTCCGAACGCAACATCAGCACGACGCATTCCATACCTCCGTATACCAGACATTATTTCTTTTCTATAGACATCATTGCCGAGATATAAGAGAAATTGAAGCGGGCGTCAAGAATAGTTGCAGGTTAACTTTCCACAATGTGATGGAGGAATCTTTTCCGTTGCCGGAAGGACCAAAATCGGGCCGGAAGGTGTCAAAAATGTTACAAAAAAAAACGGCATCACCGATATGTCATCCAGTCATGCCGTCCCGGGCACAGGGCGATAATCCCGCCTTATGCTGATTCATATAAAATAAATCAAACCGGCAGATCGCGGAACTGCTGCCGTACCTCCTTCAAAGCCTTGACAATATTGGCCTGCATCTCAGGCACCAGCCTGGTCACGGGCACCGCTACCGCCATGGAGGCCACAGGCCGATTGGCCGCGTTCACCAGGGCGATGGCCACCGAACCCACTCCCTCTTCGCTTTCTTCATAATTGGTGGCGTAACCCAGGCTGCGCACATCGTCCAACGCGCTTTCCAGGGCATCCATGGACTTGATGGAGCTGGAGGTTTGCGGCAGCAGTTTCTTATTAGCGTACAAAGTGCGAACCTGTTCCGGCGTCAGTTCCCCCAGCATCGCTTTGCCCGCCGAGGTGCAGTGGGCATAGAGGATCTGGCCTGTGCGGGCTATCACCCGCAGCGTCCGATCGCTCTCCACCGCGTCGATATAACGCACCTTGTCCCCCTCCAGTGTCACCAGATGGACAGTTTCTCCAAATTTGGCCGCCAGTTTTTCCAGAAACGGACGCGCATGCATCCTGACATCCATTTTTTGCACCACCGCCAGCCCGATCTCAACCAGCATCGGCCCCGGCCGGTACGCCCTGGTATCGTCCTGCCGGACGAACCCCCGATGAATCAGCATCGCCAGCAAACGATGAGCGGTGGAATGGGCCACCCCAAGATAGTTGCAGGCCTCGGTTAGGCGCATACTCTGTTGCTCGCGGAACAGCAGCAACAGGCGAAGCGCATTATCTACCGAAGAGATGGGGTAGCTTGGCTCGCTGCCACCGCTGGAATTTGGACCGTCGCGCACATATCACCCCTTTGTTATATTCTGTATGCCAGACAATATTGTCAATTTTGTGATCTTTTGTCCACAACAAGAACATCTCAGTCTTGACTTCATGCAAAGTACGTTGCAATATCCAGCTTGTCCTTACGGAGGACATAGTTTCCTTATAGAAGACATTGTCAGTATAGAGGAGAGATGGGATGCGTATTCGCCATATAGGTGTAGTAACCAAAGATCTGGAAAAAGCCGCCACTTTTTATGAAAAAGTGCTCGGCTTCAAACGACTGGGTCCAGCACGTACTCCAGGTCATTATCCGGGTAGAGCTATCGACATGAGCGACGGTGAAGTTAACTATTCGCTGCTGTGTCCGGATGAACGCGTGGAATTCGCTCCATGGGCTCAAGGTACTTTAGGCCCAAATCACATCGGTGTCGAAACCGATAACATCGTCGGCGTCATGGAAGCATTAAAGGAATACGGCATCCAGTGGTACGGTGAAGATAAAGAGCAAGTGCCGCCGCGTTTCTTCAAATTCCTGGATCCGGACGGCGTTGAAATCGACATCGCCACCATCGATCGTAGCTGGAAATTCTAGGTTTAAACATCGCCGACAGTAGTCACCTGGATAAGAGAGGGGGCAATGCAAAGACGACGGACCCAGCATCGCCACCCCTTGTCCGGTGCCTTGGCAGTGTTGGTCGTCTTTGCAAAAATAGGCTCGACCGCGTTTGG
Source organism: Sodalis sp. RH15 (assembly GCF_047324255.1). Classification (NCBI taxonomy): domain Bacteria; kingdom Pseudomonadati; phylum Pseudomonadota; class Gammaproteobacteria; order Enterobacterales; family Bruguierivoracaceae; genus Sodalis; species Sodalis sp. RH15. Next base: position 2,463,483 of record NZ_CP178738.1, on the reverse strand, counting down.
CGGCGGAAGCGCTACCATCGCCGCCATGCGCCAAGCCTGCATCCGCCACGGCTGGATGAACGAACAGCAGTTTCTCGATATCGTGGTGCTGTCGCGCCTGACGCCCGGCATCAGTATCCTGGCGCAAACCCTGCTTGTCGGCCGCGCGGTGGCCGGTGTCCCCGGCATGTTCGCCGGACTGGCGGGACTGCTGACGCCCGCACTCGCCATCACCCTCGCCCTGTCGAAACTTTATCAATTCATCAACGGCCTGCCCTCCACCGTCACGCCCCTGCACGCCATCGTTGCCGCATCGGCCGGCTTCGCCATTGCGATGACGCTGCAACTGCTGCGGGACTCTTTTGCCGGGCGCCGTGTTGTGCTCACCACGGTCATCGTGATGGCTTACACCGGCCTGGCGTTTCTGGTGGCCAATCCGCTTATGGTCATGGGAATAGCCATCGTACTTGCGTTGCTGTTGCCCGGCCTGTTCAATAAACTGGAAAAACACCCCCCGGAGGAGTCTTCAGGGGAGCGACCTGAACCATGAGCCTGGAGCGGATTTTTCTGGTAGTACTGGCGGCAAATCTTATCGGCTTCGGCGGTCTTAGCTCCCTGCCCATCCTGCGCGGCCAGATCCAAAGCGCCGGGCTGCCGGCCGACAACCTGCTGCTGCATGCCCTCGCCATCGGCAATATTTCACCCGGTCCCAACGGTCTCTACCTGGTAGTGGCGGGTTACTTCATCGGCGGTATCAAAGGTGCCGGCGCGGCCACGCTGGCGCTGGTTATTCCCCCCTTTCTGGTTATCATACTTGAAAACCTCCGCAGCCGACTGTTACATCTGCCACGCTTTCGCGCGGTCATGCACTCCCTGAGCCTGTCGGTCATCGCGCTGCTCATTCCCTCCAGCGCGGCCCTTGCCGCACATGCCGCCACGGATCTGCTGGGCGTGGCGATGGTTATCATGGGCGCGATAGTGTTATCGTGCCGCGCCTCGCCTCTGGTGGGCATCGGCATTGCGCTGGTCATCGGACTGGTGGTGAGGTAACGGCTAAACCCCGCTATCCGGTTATCCCGCAAATTTAATGACATGAAGCATCGTTTATTCGTTTCAGATCATCTCTTTTTCTTGCGGGAACGAACTGCTTAATAACACAAAGCGCTCCATATTCAACATCATTTTATTATTCTTATTACAATCATATTACTTAATATCAAAAATATTGACGGCCGGTCTGGCTGGCGGAGATATGTGATTTATTTCACATAACCCGCAATCTATTTTATTTATAACCTCACCTAACATTAATTATTGTATTTTATTAATACAATACTGTATCAGCGTCAAAGCTCCAGGACATCCATGCCGGCTCCAGGTCCTTTGACTTAAGACAGGATTTTTTCTCAATCACAGTTTTTCATGAGGGTCACCATGTCCAGCGGAAATTTTATTCAATCGGCTAACGAGACCGCCATTGATTTCAAAAAAATCGTCGACACCCTGGAGTGCCCCATCTACATCACTGACTCAAGCGGCGTCACGGAATATATCAACCAGGCTTACCTACGTGAAAATCCCATCATAGACGCTGAGGCGATCCTAGGCCGAACTATCGACGATATCATTAAAGAAGGAAAATATTTCAAACATGCGATTACCACAGAAGTGTTGAAACAAAAAAAAGAGGCAATGGCTTTTTTCGTCCATCATCTTTTGCCCGAAAAAATGGCTTTTGTGTCCGGCATGCCGGTGCTCGATGAAGAAAACGAGATTGAGCACGTGGTTTCCATTCTCTATGCAGAATCCTTTTTTCAAAAATTACATGCCAAATTTAATTATCCAATTTATTCCTTCGATTCTTATCATGATTTGCTGGGAAAAAAGCGTTTACCTGCCCCCCCGCCCGTTGACAATTTAATCGGTATCAGCAAGCCCATGGAAGAGCTGAAGCGGATCATGTTAAGAGTCGCAAGAACAGACGCGACTATTTTAATTCGTGGGGAATCCGGCACAGGTAAAGAAGTGGTTGCCGAGAATATCCAAAGATTGAGCTCACGAGCGGGCAGACCCTTTATCAAACTCAATTGTTCGGCGATACCGACCGCCCTTATAGAAGGAGAACTGTTTGGTTATGAAAAAGGGGCGTTCACCGGCGCCACGTCAAGCAGAGCCGGCTTTTTCGAGCAGGCGAACGGAGGAACAATATTCCTTGATGAGATTGGCGATTTGCCTTTTGAGGCCCAGGCAAAACTATTGCGCGTCTTGCAGCAAAAAGAGATCGTTCGTTTGGGCGGCACGAAGCCTATCGGCTTAAACATACGGATCATTGCCGCGACTAATTCAGATCTGGATAAAAAAATTGCTGAAAAGCAATTTCGTGCGGATCTCTTTTACCGACTTAGCCTTATTCCCATCCACCTTCCTCCCTTAAGGGAAAGAGCGTCTGACATTCCGATATTGATTGAATACTTTCTGCATAAATTTGATGCCGTTTATAACAGAATCATCAGATTCACACCACAAACATTGAAAACATTAGTTGATTACCCTTGGCCTGGAAATATCCGAGAATTGGAAAATATCATTGAATATTTGTACATTTGTTCCGAGGAAAACTTTATCACGGAAGAGATGATCTCGCCGCTGTTAAATAAAAACAATCACCTATCGTGCACCGATAGTATCGACGATGAGCTATTCGATTTTTGTGCAAAACAAATGCGGGATAACAAATCCCTGGCGGACATTATGTCGTCCGTCGAAAGGACCGTGCTGATGTTGGCAGTGGAAAAATATAAAACCACCTATCTTATTGCCGCCGCCCTGGGGGTTTCCCAACCCACAATCGTCAGGAAACTGCAATCCCTGGGCATCGGGCGCAGACGATCCAGCCATGATACGGAGCCGGTCTGCTATCAGGGATGATAGCGGTAAACATGCATTGCCGGCGCCAGGCCGCGCCGGCAATATCGCTGTCCGCCCCGGTCACAAACCCAGCAGTTTATCCAGCATCACGTTGACCTGAAGCCAGAATGTGTAGCCATCCTCCGATTTGACGTTGGTATAGGGATACTGGAAGTTGGTGTTGTTCCAGACACGAGAGCCGGTCATCGTCAAATTGACCTCCGGCGTCACCATAAAGGACGCATCAATGCTCAACTGCTGCTCGTTGCGCGGCACCGACCAGCCCGTTCCGCCCTGGGAATCGAACATATCCTGCAAGTAGCGGTGTTCTCCGTCCGTCAGCCTGCCCCAGCGGAACGTCAAACCATAACTGTCAAAGGGGCGGCTCTGCCAGGGTCCCGACCAGATAAGCCCGGCGTCGGCCAGCGTGGCTATCCCCGTGTAGGCATCCGATTGCAAGGTTTGCGACCAACTGCCGTGCAGGCTCACGGCGCTGGGCGCGGGATTGCGGAGATCGGCTCCGCCGTCACGCCGCCATAAGGCTTTTTTTGCCGTGAGATAGAAGCCGGAGACGTTTTTGTGGGTGAGCACCGCGGCGCTGCTGTCGTATACCTTTGAGGTGCCGTTCACCGTGGAGTAGGCGTCGTTGTATTGCAGATTGTTGTGAAACGCCAGCGCCTCCCAGTTGAAGGGATAGGGTTCCTGCTGCCAGCTAACTCGCCGCGCTACGTTGGCGACCCACAGGGTACTACCGGAATCGTAGTCGTCGTCCCATCGTTCCCAGCCGTTGGTGAACGGAAACGCCTGATAAGTGCGCCAGACGCCAATGTTAGACTCCAGCTCCGGCGTAAAGTGGTAGCTGGCATGTGCACCCCAGCCGGCATAAGGCGCGGGTGCAAAACCCGCCGTTTTATTAAGTACGGTATTGACGCAGGACGACTGTATATTACAGTTGGTGAAGCCGACAAACTGGCCGGGGTTGCTCTTGCCGACCTCAATGGACAGCCGGTCGTTGAACAGTTTCTGTTCATAGCCAAAACGCAGCAGGTGCGCCACCTTGGGGATATAGGGCGGCGGATCGCCGGCCAGCATGCCGCCGGCGTTATTGCCATATAAGGTATTACTGCTAAAGGGCACCCACAGCTGCATGAAGTGGACGGTGCCGCCGGGAATCAGCCCCATGCGGTCCAGATCGAAATCCGCGCCGGCGAAAAACATCGTATATGATTGCTGCTCATTGGTTGAGGTCCCCGCGCTGGGATTGCCCAACCAAAGCTGGGACGCCATGATATGCGGGGTGACGCCGTGCTCAGACAGCCATGCCCCCGCGTCGGACAACGGGCGGTCAGAAGATTCCGCGTCGCCGGCGGCAAGCGCTGTGTTGCTCGTCAGCACCATGCCGCACAGGATCGCGCCGGAACATAGCATTCTGGTAAATATATTATGATGTGTGATTTTCATTGTTCTATCCCATTGAGGTAATAGGACGGAAACGGCCGAGTTATCAGCGCGTTTTTATCCGACTCTGGTTATCATTTATAAGGTACGTCTTGCTAAAATCATTAGGTCAACATGCCCAGCCGATGTTACCGGCAGGCTGGATTATTTATTGTATTGCCGCATTTTTTATTTCTGCGTCCTTTGAATAAAAATATCGCCATCATTTTTATCCAATCGTAAAAAAATGAAGCAACATAAAAACAGCCCCAGGCTCATTAATAAAAATGACACATGGTAATTTTCTAACCCCCTTGCATTATCTGCGTAATTAACATAACGAAGCAACGCGAATGTTAACGTAACGCTTATTATGATTGAAAGTAATTGACTCAATATAAGCAGGCTATTGCCGTCGTTATAGGTTTCATCCGTCAACTCACTGAACGTCAAAGTATTCATGGTGGCATACAGCACAGAGGTAAAAATCCCCAGCACAAATATCAATACAACAATACTATCCAGCGAACCGTTCAAAGGCGAAAGGGTCAAGGCGTAAATCAATGTCGCGCTGGCCGTCGTCGCAATAAGCAATAAACACCGATAGCCGCACCACGCCAATGCCGGTCGCAACAGGAACCTGGCGCTCAGCGATCCTGCCGCCAGTGACAGCATAATGATACTGACCCCCGCCGGTGAATATTTGAATTCCAGTTGCAGCATCAGCGACAGCACCAAGGGTATCGACGCTAAAAAAATCCGTACGCAAATATTACTGGTGATGCCCACGGCAAAGGTTCTGTGCCTAAACAACGAAAGCGTAAATAAAGGCTCAAGTATTTTGTCCTGGTGATTTTTATAACTGTATAACAACACCATTGCCAGCAAAAAAAATGTTATTACCCATATGCTGGTAAAATATTGTTTACCGATACCCAATAAACCCAGCAAGATAAATAATAATGCCGGCACCACCAGCATAAATCCTATCGTATCGAAGCTTCCCCGCCCTTGTGACCTTATTTGTTCCGGCATATATTTTTTTGCCAGGATAAAACAAATCAGGCACAAGGGTATATTGATCAGGAAAATCATTCGCCAGGAGAAGGCGGTGATCAGGAGCCCGCTTAACGGCGGCCCCAGCAGCGTGCCCCCCAGTCCCAATAAAGTGATTTTATTCAAGGCGGATAGCTTTTCCGCCGGCAAGGTTGTTTTCAAAATGACAACCCGCATCACCGGCAGCATTAACGCCCCCCCGATGCCCTGTAAAAAGCGCGCCAGAATAAGACCGGTTAACGTATTAGCCGAGGCGCACAAAAAAGACCCCAAAGTAAACAGGCCCAACGATAATAGATAGATTCGCCGATAGCCATAGGTATCCGCCAGCCATCCGCACACCGGCGTCAATATCATCACCGTCAGCATATAAGAAACAACCACTATCCCCATGCCCAGAGAGGACTGGTGTAATGCCTCCGCTATGGAAGGGATAGCCAGATATAGCATGGTGGTATCCAGTGATTGCATGAAAAATGTTAATGATGCAATGCTCAGAAGCCAGGTTGAGTTATTCATCTATGCCATTACCATCTGTCCCGCATACAATATAAACATGCGGAGTATGAACACGCTGCAAAGTCCGATAGCGGACATCGTCACCAGGTAGGCCTTATTGAATTTGATACGTTCGCTGCACAACAATTTTAGGGCGATGGGTAATAAGATCCCCAGCCCCATAACACCCAGCCAAAAAACGGCGCCCCAAAATCCCCTTAACGCGGTGGCGGCCGCCACTTCCTTCTGCCCGCCGCCAAAGATCAGGCCAATAAAAAAAACCGCCAGCAGACCGAACTCCATAATGATAAGCGGCAGTTCCAGTTTATGAATAAAGGCCAGTGACGGTGAATGGACCGATTGTTTATAAAACATCAGGCCGCATAAAATCGCCATGGCAACGGCCGACGTCAGGCCGGAGGCCAGAAAAAGCAAAGGCAATACCGGATTGTTCAGTAACGGGTAGGATTTTAAGGCCAACAGGAGAAAGCCGGTATAGACGCCTAACAGGACGGCCAAAAAGATCATAATGATATCCAGCCCGCGTTCCCCTTTGGCGATGAGGCGCACCAGCCGGCTTACCCAGGCTAGATTGATGATATCGCTGATCTTTGCCTGATAAATGGCGATTATCCACAATATCAACACCGCCATATAAATCTGAAACAGCATCACCCCCAGAGACATAATCGAATGGGGATTATAAAACACCATCAAATACCAAAAGGTCCATGAGCGCGCCAAATGGAAAATAAGGATCACCAGCCCCAAAATGACCGTCAACGGCGCGATAATGGTCGTCGCTTTGATAACGCCATCGTCGGCGGCATTCGCCACGAGGATATATCTTTTAAGCAAAACGGCTATTATCACCATGCCGGATGAAATACCTATCAATAACAGGTAAACCGCTATCGGCCAATCCCAGACCAGGGTATCGAAATGAAAGGCAGTGTTCATCCTCGTATCTCTCCGAATTTACCGGCAATATGATAAAGCTTGGGGGAAGTGCCTAAATACAGCTTGTTTCGGTATACGGTTTTGCTGGCGATAAGTTTGGCGATATCACTGTCGGGATCGTCCAGATTACCGAAGGTCAACGCTTTCACCGGGCAAATCGCCACGCAGGCGGGCGGCTTGCCGGCGGCCAGATTGGTATCCCGGCAGAAATTGCATTTATCAGCCGTTTTCGATAGCGGATGGATAAAACGCACATGATAGGGACAGGCGGCCAGGCAGTACCGGCACCCGACACAGCGATCGTGGTGGACATCCACAATGCCCGTTTTGGGATCCTTGTAGGACGCGCCGGTGGGACAGACCGCCACGCACGGCGGGTTATCGCAATGCTGGCAGGATTTACGCACAAACTGCCGCGAGTTCTTGTTCAGCTCCCGGTATGTTCCGTTATCCAGGATATCCAGCCGCGTGACCTCCGCCGGAACCTTGTTCACTCTGTGGCAAGCCAGAATACAGGCACGACAGCCGATGCATTTTGTTTCATCATGCACCATGCCGTAGCGGATATTACCAATGACGAGAGTTTGCGGATTAATGACCTCCGCCAGAATACGGTTAATAGGATTGGCCGCCAATGCGGCCCCGCCTATTCCCATAATAAACCCGCGACGCGAAACGCCCATACCAACCCCTTTAATAGAAATAACGCGGGAGCAATACGATATCTTTTCACCGCAATCCTGCGGCAAACGATATTGCTGCCAATTTCAATAATAAATTTTTCAATAAAACAACGTTATATTTAATAACTGGCCGGGGCCGGGGAAATCAGCCATTCCCCGTTTTATTCCCTATTGCACTAAGCGCGCCCAAAAGCACCCCGGCTTATTATTAATGCGCCATAGCGACGGCTTTAGCCGCGTTTTCTCCGGCAATACGACCTGAGTTCAGGGCAAAGCCGTTGGCTAAGCCTTCATAGGGGGGATAGCCCGGACCACTGTAAAAACCTGCGGCAACATTCCCCACCGCATATAATCCCGGAATGGGTTTGGCGTTGATATCGGTGACCTGTAATTTGGCGTTCACCCTCACCCCGCCGATACTGCTTAAACTGACCACCTGGGTTTCGAACGCATAAAAGGGACCGGATTTCACCGGATAAACCAGATATTCGGGCTTTTTGCCAAAATCCGGGTCTGCTTTGGCTTTGATCAAATCATTATAATGTGAAACGGTTTTTTCCAATTGCCCGGCTTCCACATCCATGTTTTTCGCCAATTCTTCGATAGTCTGGCCTTTGAAGATATTTTTACTTTTACCGCCGTCAACCGCGGCATCCGCCAGCGCCACAAAATCCCCGCCCTTGGGTGGATTGGCCGGTCCCGCGCCGGATAAAGCGAAGGGGAATGATTTCTTGGTATAGGCATTCAGCGTCTGGCTATCGAGGACTATGTAATATTTACCGCCCACCGAATACGACACGTTGGCCCAATAGGCCGTATCGTAGACCAGGCCTTCATCGCCAAAGCGCTGACCATTGGCGTCCACCCATAATAGCGGTGATTTCAAGAGCCAGATAAGCGGACTGTCGTTTTCGGCATTTCCTTTATCCGCCGTGGCGGATGAGGTAATACCCACCAATTTGCAGGCATGAATTAATGCGGAATGCAGGTTCCATTGCGCTCCGCCCGCCGCCCAGGCCATCCTGGTGCCTTCACCCTGATTCGGCCAGGCCAATACGTGAATATTCGGCGTATTCATGACTTCCCGCACCATTTTTTCATTACCGCCGAATCCGCCGCTGGCAATAATAACCGCTTTGGCATGAACGATTAACTTGCCGCCGTCCGCTTTCTTGGCAATGAGGCCGGTAACCTGGCCGTCCTTTTCCTGAATCAGCGACGTCGCGGCGGTATTCTTCAGCAATTCCCCGCCGGCCTTCAGGAAACTGTCGTACAGACTTTTATATGCGGCGTTGGTATCGAGATAGTGATGATATATATCCGACTTAATGGGATCATCCCGATGGGCCTGCTGTTCCTGATTGGTATCTTTAGCCGCCGACTTGATATCAAACTTGACGCCGTGCTTTGCCATCCAATCGGCCGTTGAACCGGATTTATTCACAATGGCTTCGGTGAGGGGGCCATCGGATAGATAGTGGTTGTATTCCAATAGCCTGTGCGTCAGCTCCGAGGCGGTATACTTCATGCCTTCGGATTTTTGCAGCGAAGATTCCACGGCAAAAAAGCCGCTGGCCATATTGCCGCTGCCGCCCACTACCGCTGATTTTTCCACCACCAACACCTTGGCGCCTTTTTCCTCCGCGGCCAGCGCGGCGGCGGTGCCGGAAGTCCCGCCCCCCATCACCACGACATCCACCGTTTTCTCTTCATCGGCGACCGGAGCGGCGGTTCTAGCCGATACGCTGGTATATTTGCCGATATCCGCGCCGGCCTTTAGCAAGGCGGCCTTGGCGGCTTGCTTTACGGCATCGCTGGTTTCGGTGGCGCCGGTCATGCCGTCTACGTCCAGGCTTTGATGATCAACGATGGCCTTGGCGACCTGGGGTCCGGCTACGCCCCCCAATTCAGGCGTTTCTCCGGACGCATCGGCGACGACATTTTTAATCGTTCCCGCTTGATCAATGGAAACCGTGACCTTGACATCGCTTTCCAGGCCTCTGGCCGACGCCGTATAATCGCCGGCGGTAACGGCCGCATTGGCAAAAAAAACCTCGGAGCAGCCCAGAATGAGCGCAACAAAAGCCGGTAATCTTTTTTTCACATAATCGTTTTTCATAGAATATCGATCCGCTTATATATGTTTTATTTACCAACGATATTGAGCAAAGTTGGTGCCAATATTAATCCGCATCCGATTTTATCGGCTACATAAGGTAAAATAATTGCAATTAGTTCTATTTCACGCCATTTCCAACTTCACCGCGCCTATTATGCTAGGTCGGGCGTCTATCCCGGATATAAAAAGACTCGTCAAGATCCGGATATAACACTGGCCCGCAAAAATAATAACCCTGTATTTTTGAATTAATAATGCATTTATGAATTAAAGCCTGCCCATTTGCCTGGCAATATTCCCTCTATCATTATTTTTTAAAAGCCAAAACCTTTCCCTTTAACGGCAAGTCTGCAGTCAAAGGCGTTCCACCACCACCGCCACGCCTAATCCCCCGCCGACACACAGGGTCGCCAGACCGAAGGTTTTGTCCCGGGCCGCCAGGGCATAGAGCAGCGTTACCAGGATCCTGGCGCCGGACGCGCCGATAGGATGGCCCAGGGCAATGGCGCCGCCATTGACGTTGGTCTTCTCCTCGTCCAGCCCCAGCTCATGGCCCACCGCGGCGAACTGCGCGGCAAAGGCTTCATTGGCCTCGATCAGATCAATATCACCCATGCCCAGGCCGGCTTTCTTCAGCGCCGCGCGTACCGCCGGCACCGGCCCGATGCCCATAAAAGCCGGATCGACGCCGCAGGTGGCATAGCCCCGGATCCGCGCCAAGGGCCGGATATCCAGCGATCGAGCACGGGCTTCGCTCATGACCACCAGCGCGGCCGCGCCGTCATTGATGCCGGAAGCATTACCCGCCGTGACGCTGCCACCCGGCGTAAAGGCCGGACGCAGTCCGGCCAGGCCCTCGGCGCTGACATCCCCGCGGGGATGTTCATCCGTATCGAAAATGATGTCGCCTTTTTTGCCGTGCAGGATAACCGGCAGGATTTCATGGCGAAACGCGCCATTGCCAATGGCCGCCACCGCCCGCTGCTGCGAGCGCAAGGCAATGCTGTCCTGTTCAAGCCGGCTGATGCAATAACGGGCGGCGACATTTTCGGCAGTGATTCCCATATGGTATTGATTAATACTGCAAAATAGTCCGTCATGCACCATGCTGTCGGTAACCGTCCCTTCCCCCATCCGGTATCCCCAGCGGGCTTTATCCAGCAGATAGGGCGCCGCCGACATATTTTCCATCCCCCCCGCCAGAACAATCTGCGCATCGCCCGCAGCGATAACCTGCGACGCCAGGATCACGCTTTTCAAGCCGGATCCGCAGACAACGTTCAGCGTGGTCGCCGGGGTCTTTTCATCGATGCCGGCATGCAACATAGCCTGGCGGGCCGGGTTTTGGCCCAATCCCGCCTGCAGGACATTGCCGAGGAAAACCTCGTCGATCATACCGGGCTCGATACCGGCACGCCTGATACTCTCACGCGCTACCAGCGCCCCTAGCCGGGGAGCCGCCAGCGAAGCCAGACCGCCGCCAAAGCTGCCGATTGCGGTACGTACGGCGCTGGCAATAACAATTTCCATCATAGCGACCTCTTGATGAATAGCATTTCATTGCTCCCGGGAAACATGACTGGTAAACGACAGAGTTTCCACGGGCGTCACATCGGTTTGCCAAATCAAAATCAGCGTCACGGCGCCTACCGCCACCAGCAGGAAATAGGCTCCGGCATATCCCCCCAAGTAGGTCAACCCCACCGCCAGAATGGAAAAAGCGAAACAGCGCACAATGGACTGGATCGGCGCGATAATGCCGATAGCCCGGATATAGGTTCTGCGCGGAAATTTAGTGGCTATCAGCGCGGTGCTTAAATTAGTGGCGCCCGCCAGGCTAAAGCCGATCATCAGCAGGGAAATCCACAAGGTCAGCGCGTTGTACTGGAAGATGTTGATAACCACCGACACCATCCACCACAGGGTGTAAATCATGATGGCCGCTTTGATCCCCACCTTTTGGTTCAGCCAGCCCCAGCCATAGGCGCCCAAGGTACCGAACAGCGCAGAGAGGGTCATATAGAAGATGGCTGTGCTCAGTGCAAAGCCCATGCCCATCAACCGGGGCACTATCTGGCTCACCACCCCCACCAGCATGATATAGATACCGCCGGTGGCGATGCCCATAAACCAGACATCCTTCATGCGCAGCAATTGGCCGGTGGTAACCGGACAGATATAGTCTTTATGCTCGCGGACCCGTTCGGCCAGTTCCTCGGCGGTAATGGGCGCATTGTCCGGCGCACAGCCGATATCTTCCGGTTTGTTGGCGGCGAATAGCGCCACCAACAGCGCGGTGGCGAACATCAGCAGCGACACGCCCCAAAATCCATTGTGAACGCCGAACCACGAGAAGAAACCGGCCAGCACCGGCACGAAGAAGGCGCTGGAAAAGGTCTGTCCCATGGTGCACCAGCCCAGCGCCAGGCCCTGTTTACGGATAAACCAATTGGCGATAAGGGCGGTGCCGCCCATATAGGCGAAGCCGGTACCGAAAAAGCAGACCCCGGCAAACAATACGGTGAATCCGGTTAGCGTCCCCCAGTAACCCAGCAGGCCAAAACACAGCCCGCAGGCGACAAGGCAAAAAACGATATTGAATTTGGGACCCTTCTTTTCACACAATCTGGCGCACAGGGGACCCGCCAGGATTGAAGCCCAGGAGGCGGGGGTCGCCAGCGCCAGCAGCGCGTTGTAATCCAGCTGAAAGGTTTTGGACAAGGCGGGCAGGATCACATTCAGACCGTGGGTGACGGCACCGGCGGCAAGCCAGAACATCAGGGCCTGAAAAAAAATAATGGTCCATCCATGGGGCCCGAAACTGCTTTTGGTGGCGGAAAGATGATCGTCTCTACCGGTGCCGCGTTCGATGGCCTTTGGTGGCAGCGCCAGATATTTTTCTTGACCAGTCATAATGGTAAGCTCGTTGTACGCAGTCGGGCCACGCCCGGAGATGCGTAATGGGTTTATCGGGATGGTCCGCAGGTTTTCCAACATTTCGGCATAGGTTTGTCGCTATCCCCCGCGCCGCAAGCCAGCGCTGGTTTACCGAAAGCGTCTTTCGCCATGAGATCCTCCTGGCATCATATTTCCATGATTTTCAAGGAATCTGACACAATCAGCTTCGGTTCCACCTGGCGCTGGATGTCCTTCGGGGTCAAGCCTTCCAGCAGTTCCACCAGCACCAGTCCGTCCGCGGTCACGTCAATTACGCACTGTTCCGTGACGATATGGTCGACACAGTGTTTGCCTGTCAGGGGATAACTGCAGGCGTTGACGATTTTCCGCGCGCCGTCTCTGGCGCACAGCTCCATGGTGATAATCACCTGCCGGGCGCCGTTCACCAGATCCATCGCCCCGCCCATGCCGAAAACCCGGCCGGGCTGCGCCCAATTGGCCAGATCGCCGTTTTGCGCCACCTGCAGGGCGCCCAGCACCGAGGCCGCCAGTTTGCCGGAGCGGACCAGCCCGAAGGATTCCGCGCTGTCGAATGCGCAGGCGCCGGGCACCGGCACAAAACGCATGCCGGTGGCATTGCAGAACCCTTCCACCGCCAGCAGTCCCGACGTCAGCGGACCCATGCCCACCAGACCGTTTTCGGTATGGAACATCACGCCGGGGGCGGCATAGTCGCCGCACAGGCTGGGAATGCCGATGCCCAGATTGACCACATCGCCGGCGGAAAAATACCCGGCGGCGCGTTTTGCTATCCTTAGACGGGCATTCATTTGTTTTCTCCTTGGGTTGTCAGGATCTTGTCCACATACACGCCGGGGGTAACGATGCGATCCACGCCGTACTCATCCACATCCACCAGCATGTCCGCGTCTACCAGGGTCATCTGCGCCGCCTTGGCCACCAGGGGATTAAAGTTACGCATGGTGCCGCGATAGGTCAGGTTTCCCAGCGGATCGGCGGTGCGGGCGCGCACCAGGGCGATATCCGCCCGCAGCGCGGTTTCCAGCAAAAACACTTCACCGTTCACGACCACCCGGTGTTTCCCCTCCTCCACCATGGTGCCCAGGCCGGTTTTGGTGAGAATGCCGCCCAATCCCGCGCCGCCGCAGCGGATGCGCTCCGCCAGGCTGCCCTGGGGCACCAGCTCCAGTTGGATTTTGCCGGTCTCCACCAGCGCCACGGTTTCGGTATTGCGGCCGATATGCGAGGCGATGAGCTTATCCACCAAACCATGATGAATCAGACGGCCGATGGTGAGATCGGCGTCGCCGGAATCATTGGAAATCAGCGTAAAGTGCCTGGCGCCGCTGTCGATCACGCATTGGATAAGGTGATTGGGCACACCGCAATTGGCGAACCCTCCGCAAATCAGCGTCTGGCCGTCTTCAAACAAGCCGGTGATTTCATCGGCGAAAGCAAATTTTCCCGGCATGATCAGCTCCTCGTCAGCAATACCGCCACGCCCTGGCCGCCACCGACACAGAAGGTGATTACGGCGTTGTTCAGGTTGCGGCGTTTCATTTCATACAGGGTTTTCGCGGTCAGGATCGCCCCGGTGCCCGCCAGGGGATGCCCCAAGGCAATGGCGCCGCCGTTGGGATTGACCCGCGCGGGATCCATGCCGATTTCCCGGATACAAGCAATGGATTGGGCGGCGAAAGCCTCGTTCAACTCCCATAAATCAATATCGCCCACCGCCAGACCCGTCTGCTTCAAAAGCTTGGCGGTAGCGGGAACCGGCCCCAGCCCCATCAGGTTGGGATCCACTCCCGCCGCCGCATAACCGCGAAAGACCCCCAGGATCCGGCGGCCGCTTTTCTCCGCCAGCGAACGCTCCATCAGCACCATAGCCCCGGCACCGTCGCTCATGGGGGAGCTGTTGCCGGCGGTCACCACGCCGTCCGCTCTGAAACTGGGCCGCAGGGAAGCCAGGGCTTCCAGGGAACAATCGGAGCGCAGCGGCTCATCGCGGGATACCGTGGTTAACCGGCCTTTTTTATCGGTTACGGGCACCGGTACGATCTGCTCGTCAAACCGGCCCGTCTGCCAGGCGGCGCTGGCCAACCGGTGGCTGCGCAGCGCGAACTCGTCAAGCTGGCGGCGGGTCAAACCATACTTGGCGGCCACATTTTCGGCGGTGATGCCCATGGGCGGATTGCCCAGGCTGTCCGGCGAGGTATGGATATCCACAAACCGCGGCGGTTGTACCGAATAAGCGCTATCGGTTTTTTCCAGCGACCAGGTACGGCGGGAATCGCTTTCCACCCCGCCGGCGATAATCACCTCGGCAAAACCGGCCATGATCTGGATGGCGCCATAGGCCAGCGCGTTCAGCGACGCGGCGCACTGGCGATCGAGGGTAATTCCCGGCACGGAAACCGGCAGCCCGGCTTCCAGCGCCACCATCCGCCCCATGTTATTGATTTCGCTATTCATCAGGTTGGCAAATATGACATCATCAATGCTTTCCGGCTCGATGTTTGCCCGCTTCACCGCTTCTTTGACGGTAAGGGCGCCCAAAATATGCGCCGGTACCGGCGCCAGCGCGCCGCGGCATTTGCCCACCGGGGTACGGACCGCGGATACTATGACTGCTTCTCTCATAACAACCTTCTTTTGCATGCCTGCGAGCCCCTCAGGAGGGGTCCGGCGATGGCCTTGATCATAACGGCCGGAGCCCCAGCAGTTTCCTTGCCCGTTCCGGTGTAGCCACCTCTTTGCCGAACAGTCGGATCGCCTGTGCGGCGCGTTCCACCAACTGCGTATTGGACGCTTTTACGCCCTTGCTGAAATAGACGTTGTCTTCCAGACCCACGCGGACATGTCCGCCCAATGCTATGGCGGCGTACAGCATGGGCATATGGGCTTTACCGACGCCGAACGCCGACCAGGTGGCGTCGGGGGGAATATGCCCGCAGAGATAAAGCAGGTTCTCCACCGTGGCGGACATTCCCCCCGGCACGCCCAGGCAGAATTGGTAATGCAGCGGCCTGGACAGCTTGCCCTGCTGGACAAAATAGTCGGCGATGCCCAGCATGCCGGCATCGAAAATTTCCACTTCCGGTTTGATGCCCCGGCCGGTGAGCACCTCCCCCAGCGCACCTAAAAACTGCGGGGAATTGATAAATACGCCGCCGGGCATCCAGTTAAAGGAGCCCGCGTCCCAGGAAGCCATTTCGATTCCGTTCAGGTTGGCCACATGTTCCTGCCGCTGCTTATCGCTGGCCCGATGGTCGCCGGACGTGGTGCAGTTGATAATCACATCGCAGTCATGGCGGTCGCGCAGCAGACGGATGGTTTCGGCGAATTTATTGCTGTCCATCGTCCCCAGGCCCCCGTCGTCGCGCATATGGAGATGAACGATGGCGGCGCCCCGCTGCCAGCAGCGGTAAGCATCGGCGGCGATCTCTTCCGGTGTCAGCGGGATGTTTTCATTGATGTCTTTTGGTGTCACCGCGCCGGTCAATGCGGCGGAAATGATGACGTCGTTGCCAATATTCATGAACCTGTCCCGTTTACGAGTTGTATGAATTTTCTGCCGGTAAAAGGCGGCCCGGATGCACCGGCATCCGGGGCGCTACGCCCCGTTCCGGCCGATGACGGCCCAGTTACTTGATCTCATCTTCTTCCTGGCCGCCGTTGACACGCGGCCGGATAACCTTGCCTTTCTTCTCCGCCGCCTTGACCAGTTCGGCTTCTTCGTGCGCCCAATGCCAGTAATTGACTTCGTGGGGACTGTGCTCGGTAGCGGTCACGAACATTTCGGTGGAGAAGGCATTGCGAAGCTCATTGGCGATATCTTCCTTCCAGGCCTTCCGCAGTTGCTGGGTGGTGATGCGGCGGGTGACACGGGTACCGGTCCGCATGATGAGCTCGGCTATTTCCCTTGCTCTGGCATAGCAGGATTCCGTATCGGGGCAGATTTCGTTGACCATACCAAGGGCAAGGGCCTTGCGGGCGGTGATGATCTCGCCGGTCAGTTCCGCATAGGCATACCGCTTGCGGCCCATCAGCTCCCGCCAGGCAATGCCGATGCCGTCGCCGGGGACCATGTTGACCCGGAAGTGCATATCCGTGGTCCACGCATCTTCGGTACAAAGGGTAAGGTCGCTGAAAAGCACCAGATCGGTGTGGAAAGCGGCGCCGTTCCATACGCCGATAGTGGGCACTTCCACATCGAACACCTGGCCTTCGATGTCATTGGTGCCGTCATAATATTGATATTCATACATCTTCCAGGCTTCTTCCGGCGCGGAGTTAAACTCGGTTGCGGGGCCCCAATTGCCCTTATCGTCAAGCCGGCCGATACCCTTCATAAAGTCCTTTCCCGTCCCGCCGAGGATGATGATCTCGTTGTCCGGATCCCTGCCGGCCCAGTCGAAAAAGTAATGAAGAGCCTGGTGCGCGGGCGCGCCCCACTGCAGGCTGTCGCCGTTGGTATGCAGCCGGGCTTCAAGAATTCCGTTTTCCCGTTTCATGGTGAAGCAGTGTTTTAATTTTTCCGAATACTCCTCAAAACGCATATGGGGAATAGTGCCCAATTCCTTATGGGACATTTCTTTGCGTTTTCCGGCATCGGATTCATAATTGGCTTTAATCGCCATGGTTTACTCCTTTATGGCTTAACGAGAATTTATTAAAAGCAATCCAGGTTTAAGTGGTGTGAGTCACATTTTTGCCCTGATGCTTTCTGGCAATAAAAACGTACCATCGCCCCCTGAGCGGGGGAAATTCTTTTTATATTTTCGGTTATGCATTTCCCACATAACCATTTTTTTCGGCGTTTGATGAAACCGGAAATTTTCAATGAAAATATGTGACATCACTCACAAAAAAATAAGATAAAAATTATCCAAATATTATTCACAAGGGGACCACTGGCCTTCTAATATAATTAAACCACCCTGTAAAAATTCGGCTTAATGTAGTCTAAGGTATAACCGTGGAGTTTTAATTGAGAATGGCAATTACATATATATACGGCTGAGTAATTAAAATATATATATAATAAAAACTTTAATTAGAGTTTGACTGCAATCGATAATTTCATTTATATAAATCTACGGAGGATGAGGGAGCAATATCTCAATTTATTGCTTTAAAAAATTCTTAAACTCTTTCAAAAATATGGCCACCGTGGGATTGGTATTTTTATTATCCCAGACCAGTTCCAGATTGAACCAGCAGTCCTCTTCGGCAATGTCCAGCATGACGCAGTTCTGGCCCGCCAGATATCCCCGGTGCCTGGGCATCAGGAGCACCGCACGATCGGTGAATTCCAGGTTGAAACAGCAGGTCTTCAGATTGGGGTATTCCCTGTCCAGGGTGAAATTAATGTTATGGATGGTTAAAAATCGGGTGCTGTATTCATCGGACAGGGTAAACTCACGGGGATCAACCCGCATTATCGGCCATTCACCCACCTCACGCAGGGAGACGCTGCCGCGCCCCGCCAAGGGATGACATTTATTGACCACCGCACACAGCGGATCGGTTTGAAAAGGCAGCGTGCAAAATTTCGATTCATTGATCATAAAACTGGGCCGGATTAGAAATCCCATATCGCTGGTATGGTTATCCAGTAAAGCAAGGGCTTCATCCAGCTCGCTGTCGCGGCATTCTATAGCGATATCGCTATGTTTGGCGCGAAATTGCGTCAGGAAAGTTATCAAGACTTTCTGGATGGCTTCTCCCAGAAAAGTAATTGAGAGCCGGCGTCGGCTTTTACCGGTAAACGATTGGATCGCTGATACCGACGTTTCATATTGGAATAATATTTTGCTCGCTTCCTCAGAAAATAATTTCCCGGCGCTGGTCAGTTCAACCTTATGCGTGTCGCGTTTAAAGAAACTGACTTCAAAATATTCCTCCAAATATTTCATATGCCTGCTTAATACCGGCTGAGTGATATTCATTTTCTGCGCGGCTTTGCTAAAATTCAGTGTTTTCGACAATAATACAAATTCATGCAAAAGTTGTATTTCCACGATCGTTCTCTTTTCACTGAATAATACCTATTTTTATCATACCGAAAATTGACCGGCTAAACCGTGAGAGCCATCAAAAGGCTTGGCGTTAATGACGCTTTAGCCATGCTGTCTTGATGGCATGGCGCTGTCGCGGCGGCCCGGCGTGCATGGATCGTTA
Organism: Sodalis sp. RH15; assembly: GCF_047324255.1. Taxonomy (NCBI): domain Bacteria; kingdom Pseudomonadati; phylum Pseudomonadota; class Gammaproteobacteria; order Enterobacterales; family Bruguierivoracaceae; genus Sodalis; species Sodalis sp. RH15. Next base: position 2,444,739 of record NZ_CP178738.1, on the reverse strand, counting down.
TAATGTGGCCCTTAGCTAAAACAGGGCCTGATTGCCGCTGTCAGCGTAAAAACTTTCCTTCGATGCGGCGCATGCGGGCATCATCCTGCAATTCAATAATCTCATTTACCGCGGGCAGCGTTTTATCCACTTCACGGATACCGCCGTCCCGGCGGATTTGCGCAAAAACGCTGCGCATGGCGCCCACCGCCGCGCGGATGGCGTGATTACCGTAAATCACGATACCCACCTTGCCCAGGGCGGCAACGTCGGCTTCGGTGAGCTGCGGATAGGCGGTGGGTACCAGCACCAAGGGAATGCTCCCCTGCCAGGCGGCGATAAAAGAGAGGATTTCATCCGGCGTGGTTTGCTTTGAGTGAATCAATACCGCATCGGCCCCCGCCTCCTGGTAGGCCAGGCCGCGTTTTTGCGCTTCCGCCTGGCCCAGGCCGGCTATCAGGGCTTCCACCCGGGCGATAACCATAAAATCCCGGTCATGCCGGGCGCTCACCGCCGCGGCCACCTTGCCCTGGAACTCGTCAACGCGCACCAGCTCCTGGCGGCCCCCGGCGCGCAGGCTGGTATCCTTGGGGAAGGTTTTGTCTTCAATGACGACAGCCGAGGCGCCGGCGGCCTCATACTGCGGAACCACATAGCTGACGTTTACCGCATTGCCGAAACCGGTATCGATATCGGCTATCAACGGAATGGCTGTTACCGATGCGATGGCGCGCATCATCTCCAGATGGGTACCCATGGAAAGAATATTGGCATCGGGTACCGCATAGCTGGCGGACAGTTCGAAACCGCTGCCCCAAACGGCGTCGAAGCCCGCTTCTTCCGCCAGCTTCGCCGCCAGGGGATTATGAGCCGCCATGGCGGTAAGGAGTTTCCCGCCCGCGAGGGCATCACGCAGGATACGGTTTTTGGTCATCTGTCTGGCCGCTACATCGCTAACAATGAAAAGTTTTTTATCATCCCGGCGAGGAAAGCGCAATGAAGTTAAACCCGCTGCGACAATATCACGTCCAGCAAGCCGGGGAAGCGGGTCTGCATATCTTCACGGCGCAGCTGATTCATATGGGTGGTGCCGACGTTTTGAGTATGGACCAGCCCGGCATCGCGCAAGACGCGGAAATGGTGGGAAACGCTGGATTTAGGACGGCCGCCGTCCAGTTCGCCGCAGCTGGCCTCCCCCTGGAGGGCCAGGCGCCGCACAATGTCCAGACGCAACGGATCGCTCAGGGCGTATAGCACGCGCTCGAGGACGAATTCATCGGCGGTAGGATGTTTGAAAGGTCTCATGGGCTAACTATACCTAAAAGGTTGCCTGAAATCCATTATTCGATTAATATCGAAATATAGAATTATCAGTAAATGCGATCCCACTTTTAAAAAGGAAGTCTTTATGTCAGCACTTTTTCAACCCTTCAAGCTTAAGGATGTCACACTTCGCAACCGCATCGCCGTCCCGCCGATGTGCATGTACTCCGCCGATGACGGCCTGATCAACGATTGGCATCAGGTACATCTGGCCGCCCTGGCCCGCGGCGGCGCCGGACTGGTCGTGGTGGAAGCCACCGCCGTTGCGCCGGAAGGCCGTATCACCCCCGGATGCGCCGGCATCTGGAACGACAAGCTGGCGCAGGCCTTTGTCCCGGTGGTAAAAGCCATCAAAGCGGCGGGAGCGGTACCCGGCATCCAGATAGGACACGCGGGGCGTAAAGCCAGCTCCAATCGTCCCTGGGAAGGAGACGATCATATCGCCGACAGCGATCCACGCGGCTGGCAGACCATCGCGCCCTCCGCGATTGCCTTCGGCGCCAATTTACCCAAGCAACCCAAAGCCATGACCCTGGAGGATATCGCCCGGGTACGCAACGATTTCGTCGCGGCGGCCCGCCGTGCCCGCGACGCCGGTTTTGAATGGCTGGAGCTGCATTTCGCCCATGGCTATCTGGGCCAGAGTTTCTTCTCCACGCACTCCAACCAGCGCCACGACCAGTACGGCGGCAGCTTGGAAAACCGCAGCCGTTTCCTGCTGGAAACCCTGGCGGCAGTGCGTGAAGTCTGGCCGGAAAATCTGCCGCTCACCGCCCGTTTCGGCGTCATCGAATTCGACGGCCGCGACGAGGAAACCCTCACCGAGTCCATCGAACTAACCCGCCGGTTCAAAGCCACCGGGCTGGATCTGCTCAGCGTCAGCATCGGGTTTTCAACACCTGACGCCAACATTCCCTGGGGACCGGCGTTTATGGGCCCCATCGCGCAGCGGGTGCGGGAAGAAACCGGCATTCCGGTAGCTTCCGCCTGGGGGTTCGGCACGCCGGAACTGGCTGAAAAGGCGGTCGCCGAAGGCCAGCTGGATCTGGTGCTGGTGGGCAAAGCACATCTGGCCAATCCGCACTGGGCCTACTATGCCGCCCGCGAACTGGGTATCGATCGACCGTCCTGGACCCTGCCGGCGCCTTATGCCCACTGGCTGGAAAGATACTGATCGTCACGTCCCGGCGCGGGCTTTGCCCGTTCAGCTCAACTCCCCCACGTCGGGGGAGTTGCTCAGATGATGACTCAACCCTCACCTTTCATTCGCCGGGATATTGTGCCCATATCTGGCGCCAAACGATGGACCTGTCTCGACGAAAACTTTGCGCTATCGCCTGAACCAATGCTTAACCGGACTTATCAAAGAGTGTTTTCTGAAAGAGCGCTACCCTTCATCATGTTAACGTCATTTTGTCATTTCAGAGGTTGAAATAAGTCAGCCGCAATGGCATTGACAAGGAGTGTCATCAATGAATTTTACCATTGATCGTGCAAGCTCGATGGCGGAACACCTTTCCGGTATCGGCACCGGTTTGGCAAGAGACGAAGCCACCTCACCTCAAGGTATCCTTGAGCATATTCTCAATTTTTTTACCTTTGGCTACCTGAGCAGGCAGCGCGCCGAGGCATATGATGCGTTCGCCGAAGCCTTGGCCACCTCACTTTACCTTGCGTCCCCGGACAGCGCTTCATGTAAAATTCCGGCAAGGCTGGTGGTGGATTTCGCCGGCTATACCGTTACGTTCACCCTGCCGGATGACGACCCTTGTGAATTAAATCCCGTCATTATCGACGTGAGCAAGGACGGCAAATGTATCCGGTCGGAAGTAAACAGAAAAATGTATTGCCGCAGCAGCACCGGTTTAATGATACGACGGCGGGCCGGTCTTCCCCATAACGCCGTAGTCTTAACGGACCGAGGGCATATAGACCTCAGGGACGCTAATCTGATGAATGCCAATCTGCACGATGCTGACCTGCGCAGCGCCGATCTGAGCCATACCATTCTGCGCGGCGCCTGCCTGCGTCAAGCCAACCTCTTTGCCGCCAATCTGGAAGGGATTGATTTGAGGTGGGCCATCTTGGCTGAAGCTGAACTGGGTAATACCGATCTGAAAGGGGTCGACCTGCGCGGGGCCGATTTGAGAGACGCTAAATTGGGTAACACGATTCTGAGGGAGTCGAACATGAGCGGTATTGCCCTGGATAACGCAAACCTGAGTTGGGCTGATTTGAGAGGGGCTAACCTGAGCGGGGCTGACTTGAGCGGCGCCAACCTGCGCAAAGCCGACCTGACCGGAGCTGACTTGACCGGAGCTATCCTGACCGGAGCCGACCTGACCGGAGCTGACTTGACCGGAGCTATCCTGACCGGAGCTGACTTGACCGGAGCTATCCTGACCGGAGCTGACCTGACCGGCGCTATATTGACCGGCGTTGTTCCCTGCGCCGCCATAGAGGTAATCTTATCGGGCCCTTTGGCGGGAGGATCATTGTCTCAAATTCATCCATGAGGAATAATCAGCGATAATCCCGCCGGAAAGGGGCCTGGATAGGGCGATGAAATGATAAAATCAGCATAACGCCTGCTGATCTATGGCAAATAGCCATAGATCAATTGCTGTATCGGTAAAACCAAGGAGATAACGTGGATAATAATACATCCGGCATTAACTTTACCGCCGCCCAGGCCCTGGATAAGCTGGAGTCGCTGTATGACGGCGCGGTAACGGCGCTGCGCGAAGCCATCAAGGATTTCATCAAGGACGGCCGGCTACCGGACGAACAGGCGCGGGCCGCGGGACTGTTTGCTTATCCCGAACTGCGCGTCAACTGGGACGGGGTTTCCCAAGGCCATCCCAAGAACCGGGCTTACGGCCGTTTCGCCCGTCCGGGCTGCTACACCACCACCATTACCCGTCCACGGCTGTTTCGGCATTATCTGACCCACCAGTTGGAGATGCTGGAGGGCGAATACGCCGCCAGTATCGAGGTGCTGCCGTCGCATCATGAAATTCCCTTTCCTTATGTCATCGACGGTTCCGACCTGGCTCTTGACCGCTCCATGAGCGCCGGCATCGCGCAGCATTTTCCCACCACGGAGCTGTCGCAAATCGGCGATGAGACCGCCGACGGGTTATTTACCTATGCCAAGAACTTTCCGTTATCCCATTTCGACGCCCTGCGCACCGATTTTTCCCTGGCCCGTCTTAAGCACTACACCGGCACGCCGGTGGACCATTTCCAGCCGTTCATCCTGTTCACCAACTACACCCGCTATGTGGATGAATTCGTACGCTGGGCCTGCAGCCAGATTGCCGACCCCGACAGCCCGTATGAGGCGCTGTCCTGCGCCGGGGGCACCTATGTCACCGCCGAGACCTTGAATCCCGGGCAAGCGGTTTCCGATCTGGCCTGGAAAAACCATCAGATGCCCGCTTACCATCTTATTTCAAGGCGGGGACGGGGTATCACGCTGGTGAATATCGGCGTCGGCCCGTCCAACGCCAAGACCATTTGCGATCACCTTGCGGTCCTGCGTCCCCACGCCTGGCTGATGATCGGCCACTGCGGCGGTCTGCGGGAGAGCCAGATGATAGGCGACTATGTACTGGCGCACGCTTACCTGCGCGACGATCACGTGCTGGACGCGGTGTTGCCGCCGGATATTCCCATTCCCAGCATCGCCGAAGTGCAGCGCGCCCTGTATGACGCGACCAAAACCATCAGCGCCATGCCGGGGGATCAGGTGAAGCAGCGCCTGCGCACCGGCACCGTGGTCACTACCGACGATCGGAACTGGGAGCTGCGCTATTCCGCCTCGGCGCTGCGTTTTAACCTCAGCCGCGCGGTGGCGGTGGACATGGAGAGCGCCACCATCGCCGCCCAGGGTTACCGCTTCCGGGTACCTTACGGCACGCTGCTGTGCGTTTCGGACAAGCCGCTGCACGGCGAAATCAAGCTGCCCGGCCAGGCGAACCGTTTCTATGACGGCGCCATCTCCGAGCACCTGCAGATAGGCATCCACGCCATCGAACTGCTGCGCGCGGAAGGCGATCAATTGCATTCCCGCAAGCTTCGCACCTTCAACGAGCCGCCGTTTCGGTAGAGGCCCGATATTACCACCCGCCGGAAAAGCAGCGTGATGATATTCCGGCGGGGAGTCCCCCCAGCGTTAACGCCGCCCGCGAAAGAGTACTGCGGTAATTCTCCGGCATTCAATCCAGCCTGATACCCGACGCCTGCTAAATGTGTGACGGGCGTCTTGTTTCCATTCAAGAATACTTGTATGGAAGAATGGAAGTAGTATTTTTAACCTATTGCTCTAGGTTAATAAAGTAAGGAAAGCGACCCTCATGAAAAGTGTAGTCATCAATAAGCCGGGCGAGCTGGTTTTGCAGCAGCGGGACATACCGCAACCCGCCGCCGGTGAAGTCCGGATTAAAATTCGTTCCGCCAGTATTTGCGGTTCCGATGTGCATATTTGGCGCGGGCATAATCCCTTCGCCCGCTATCCCCGGGTTATCGGCCACGAATTTTTCGGCGTAATTGACGCGGTCGGGGCGGGAGCGGACAGCCGGCGCATCGGCGAACGGGTCGCGGTGGACCCGGTGGTCAGCTGCGGCCACTGCTACCCCTGTTCGGTGGGCCGCCCTAACGTCTGCGCCTCTTTGCAGGTGATTGGCGTACACCGCGACGGCGGTTTCAGCGAATATGCCTGCGCCCCGGCGGAAAACGCCTATCTCCTGCCCGCCGCCATTCCCGATGAGGTGGCGAGCCTGGTGGAACCCTTCACCATCGCCGCCAATATCACCGCCTTTCTCAAGCCCACGACGCGGGACGTGGCGCTGGTATATGGCGCCGGGCCCATGGGGCTGACGGTTGTCCAGGTGCTAAAAGGCGTCTATGACGTGAGCCGGGTGATCGTGGTAGACCGCATTCCGCAGCGCCTGGCGCTGGCCCGTGCCAGCGGAGCCGACCTGACGCTGGATAACGGCACCACGCCGCTGGCGGAACTGCTAAACGGCGAGCAGCCGACTCTGATAGTGGATGCCGCCTGCCATCCGTCCATTCTGCCCGAAGCCGTGGCGCTGGCCTCCCCCGCCGCCCGCATCGGCCTGCTGGGGTTCTCCGGCGACCCTTGCACGGTGACGCAGCAAAGCCTCACCAGCAAGGAGATTTCGCTGTTCACCTCGCGGCTGAACAGTAAGCGATTCCCGGCGGTCATCGACTGGATGGCGCGCGGCATTATCGCGCCGGCCAAGCTGGTGACCCATTCCCTGCCCCTGGCCCAGATAGAAGAGGCGATGACTATCTTTGAACAAGATCCGCAGCGCTGCTGCAAGGTGATTCTTACTGTCGGCTGATACGCTTCGTACGGTATACGCCGCCTCGGTGCCCTAAATTCTTCATAAGAACCGGAGTTGCTATGTTTCGTAACTTACGCTGGACGATCGTTTTCCTGTTATTCCTGGTCTACATGATCAATTACATCGACAGGGTTGCATTGTCGATCACCGTTCCGATGATAGAAAAAGACCTAACCATTAACGCTGAACAGTTCGGCCTGATCTTCGGCAGCTTCTTTTTTGGTTATGCCTTATTCAACTTTCTCGGCGGCCTGGCGACGGACCGATTCGGTCCCAAACTGGTGATGGGACTGGCGGTGACGCTCTGGTCCATATTTTGCGGATTGACCGCCTTCGCCACCGGCTTCTGGTCGATGATGATCCTGCGGGTACTGTTCGGCATGGCGGAGGGGCCAATCTGCGCCTCCGCCAATAAAACCATCAACGGCTGGTTTCCGAAGAAACAGGCGGCAACGGCCATGGGCTTTCTCAGCGCCGGTTCGCCGCTGGGCGGCGCGGTAAGCGGGCCGATCGTGGGTTATCTGGCCCTGGCGTTCGGCTGGCGTCCGGCTTTTATAGCGATTTGCGTCATCGGCCTGGTGTGGATGGCCGGCTGGCTGTTCTTCGCCGCGGACAATCCGTCCCGCAGCAAACGGGTCAGCGAAGAGGAACGGCTGCTGGTAAACCAGATGAAAGCGGAAGTCATCAGCGCAGACGAAGAACTGGCCCAATCGGCCCACGGCCTGGGATATTACCTGCGCCAGCCGATTATCCTGGTCACCGCCTTCGCCTTCTTCTGTTATAACTACATTCTGTTTTTCTTCCTGAGCTGGTTCCCCAGCTATCTGGTACAGGCCCATAACCTGAACATCAAGGAAATGAGCCTCACCACGATGATTCCTTGGATTGTGGGGTTCGTGGGTTTGGCGCTGGGGGGATGGATTTCCGACAGAATTTTTCAGTTAACCGGCCGCCTGCTGCTCTCGCGCAAAATCGTGCTGGTAGTGTCGTTATTCGCGGCGGCGATTTGCGTGGCGCTGGCGGGCATGGTGAGCAGCGTGGTGCCGGCAGTGGTGCTGATGTCGGTGTCGATTTTCTTTCTTTATATCACCGGCGCCATTTACTGGGCCATTATCCAGGACGTGGTGCATAAAAGCCGGGTTGGGGGCGCAAGCGGTTTTATCCATCTTATCGGCAGCGTGTCCGGTATCGTGGGCCCGGTCGCCACCGGCTATATCGTACAGCATACCGGCAAATTCGACAGCGCCTTCGTGCTGGCGGGGGTGGTAGCCGCCCTGGGCGCCCTGCTGGTATTGGTGGTGATCAAACCGCCAAAGCATCAAGGCAACCCGGTCTCCGCCTCCTGATCCCCATGGGCGAACGGCTCCCGTCGAGCCGTCCGCCTTTCGCCTGATCGCTTCCCGTCCACCCTAAACGTCAAAATGACTGGCGCTGGCCTTCACTCCTCTTTAGACTTATCGAATTCTTCTACGCCTACATAAAAATGAAATACTTATGCCCCTTAGTCGAGACATCACCGCCTACGAATCAGTGAGTAAACAGATCTACCGTTTCTTACGCCTAGATATTGTCTCCTGCACCATTCATCCTGGCTCGACCTTGTCGGAAAACGAGATTTCCTCCCGGTACAAAATTTCCCGCCAGCCGGTGCGCGAAGCCTTTATCAAACTGGCGGAAACCGGCCTGGTGCAGATACTGCCGCAGCGCGGCACCTTTGTACGCAAGATATCCGCCCGCCATGTGGCCGACGGCCGCTTTATCCGTGAAGCCATCGAAACAGCGGTGGTCCGGCGGGCGGCGGCGGAGGCCAAACCCGAGGACATCGCCCGATTGAACGGGATGATACATCAGCAAACATTGGCGGCGGAAAAAGACGATCCTTACGAATTCCTCCTGCTGGATGATGAATTCCATCGCGGACTGGCGCAAAGCGTTCACTGCGAACTGGCCTGGGAAACCATTGAGAATATCAAAGCCGGCATGGACAGGGTGCGCTTTCTTACCCTGAGCAAGGAGTCGCCGCCGGCGAGCCTGATTAAGCAGCACAGCCGCATCCTCGATGCCATTATCGCCGGCGACGCCGACGCCGCCGAGCTGGCGATGCATCAGCACCTAAAAGAGATGATTTTCTCCCTGACCCAGGTCGCGGAGCGCTATCACCACTGGTTTGAAGAAGACCCGCAAGACCTGTAACCGCAGGCCAGGCCCGCCATCACCGAACGCGCAGCAAGCGTGTTAAAGGGAGAGCGCGCCGATGGGGTCGACGCGGGCGTGGTTTTACCGCCCGCCGAAGCGCCCCATGGCACGCTAGGCCCGTTATCACCCATCGCGCAGCAAACGTGTTAAAGGGAGAGCGCCCCATGGCACGCCAGGCCCACCATCAACGAACGCGCACCGGGCCAGTTACAGGTAGCGTGAGGCGCCGCCAAACGATTATACTCGTGTTTTATTTATACTAGCGGGCAATATGTAACATGCGATTAAGCCAGGTTGTACGGAGCGGTCCGGGGCAATATATCTGCGAAGAGGGAGCCTTACGGTATTTACCGGAAAAATTAACCCATTTCCAACGCCCCTATATCATAGCCGGCAAACACGCCTATGCCGCGTTCCAACGGTTCATGCCGGAAAAATTGACTATCCCGGTGCTGTTTTATGATGAAACCGCCAGCCATGAAGATATGCAGCGGCTGTCACAACTGGCGCCGGACGCGGATGTGATTATCGGCATCGGCGGCGGACGCGCGCTGGATACCGCCAAAGGCACCGCCGAACTCCTGAACGTGGAAAATATCCTTATTCCGACGGTCATGGGCACCTGTTCAGCCTATACCCCTCTCTCCGCGGTCTATCACCCCGACCACACCTTCAAACAGGTGGATTATTACCACCGCGCCGCCCACCTGGTGCTGCTGGATTTATCGTTACTGATAGCCTCCCCCAAAGCGTACTTTGTCGGCGGAATCGGCGACACCCTGGCAAAATGGTACGAAGCCGAAGCCATTACCCGCAAATACCCCCGGGACAGTTTGCCGCTGTTCGTCACCATGGGACTGGCGGCGGCGAAAACCACCCTGGATACCCTGCTTGCGGACACACCGGCGGCATTGGCCGACATGGACGCGGGCCGGGTTACCCCCGCCTTCCAGCGGGTTGCCGAGGCGGTGGTTGCCGTCGCCGGCATGGTGGGCGGCTGCGGCGGAGAATATGGCCGCATGGCGGGTGCCCACGCCATTCACAACGCCCTGAGCTATCTGCCGGAAACTCATGAAATACTGCACGGCGTGAAAGTGGCCTACGGCATACTGGTGCAACTGGTGACCACCGGCGATGCGGACGTGGTGAAAAAACTCATGCCCTTTTATAGAAAAAACGGATTTCCCTACAATTTTGCCTCATTGGGCATTACCACCGATCGTGAAACGGCGATAGCCACCCTGGCGGAATTCGCCGCCGGCAGGCAGGAAACCTTCGTGCTGGCGGTTGACGCCGTCTCGCCGGAGCACATCGCGGCGGCCATCCGCCAGGTAGAGGAAATCGCCCGGCAGGTTTCTACCGAATAACCCCGCGCACGGGCGGCTGACAAGCCTACCCAGCGTCAACAGGCCCGGCCCGCGGAACCGGGCCGTTATTGCGACAGGTTGATAATGGTCCGCACGTTCTGGGCGCTGGTGGCGATGATATTGATGGCCCCGGTGCGCAGGGCGCCCAGTATCGCCAGCGCCTTGGTATTCTCTGAAGCAATGGCGATCACGCAGGGAATATTCCGTAGCTCCTCGATGCTCAGGCCGATCACCCGATCGCTCATCACCGTATCCACATGAATCCCCTGGGCATTAAAGAAATCATAACCGGCAATATCGCCGATAACGCCCTGGTTGAGATTGGCATCGATAATCTCATGGGGAGTAAACCAGCCCAGCTTGACCATATAGCTGTTTTCATTCATATCACCGATGCCCACCAGGGCGATATCGGCTTTACGAGCGCGATCGAGAGTATCCTTGATCGTACCGTTTTGCATGAACGCCTGTTTAAGGGCGCGATTTTCCACATAGGCCGGCGCATAAAGCGTTTCGCTGATGCCGCCGAATTTCCTGGCCATCCGACGGCTGATATGATCGGCGTTAATGGCATCTCCGGGCCGATGGGTCCCGCCGATGCCGCAGATAAACCGGCAATTTTTTTCCGGCACCTGCCCGATATGATCCGCCACGGCCGAAACGTTACGGCCCTGTCCCACCGTCAGCACCATATTGTCTTTCAACGTCAGCGCCAGAAAATTCGCCACCAGGGCCGCCACCTGGCGACGCTGTTCGTCCTCGTCCTGGTAATCAAGCGCAATCAGCGCGCGGCTGATGGGGAAACGCTCCTTCATCTGCTGCTCAAGCCTGGAGCTGAACACCGGATGATAGCGGACGGTGATTTCGACGATGCCCTCTTCCCGGGCGCGTTTAAGCAGACGACCAACCTTGATGCGGGAAATGCCGAATTTATTTGCTATCTCTTCCTGGGTGATCTCGTCTTGATAATAAGCAACGGCAATCTCGGTCAGTAGTTCATTATCTTGGAATATCGTTTGTTTTTCCATCTATCACCCGTTTCCTCATGACAAGCCTGCATCTTCTAATCCCTCATCCATTGTGAAAGAGGGAATAGAAAATCACAAGCCCGCTTTTATACCGACGCTACACCGCCACCGACGCCAATCGTCGCTCCACCGTATCGGCCAGCTGGGTCAACAGCAGGCAACAGGATACCGCACCGGCATCCAGCACACCGCGCGAACGCTCGCCCAAACGGCTGGCACGGCCTATTTTGGCCACCAGATCACGGGTGGAGTCGCGTCCCTGGGCCGCGTTGAGTTTCAGCTGCGCCAGCGCCTGGCTGAAGCTGTCGCCCTGCAGCACGGAACGTTCAAAACCGTCCACCGCCGGGATCAGGGTATCCATCAGGCATTTATCGCCGATGCCGGCGCTGCTGATATCCTGCAATCCGGTCAAGCCGCCGCGCAGCATCGCCGCAAACGCCGCCTTATCCAGAAACGGCTTATCCCGCACGCTGTCCGCCATGCCCATAAAGAGACTGCCGTACAGCGGCCCCATGGATCCCCCGATACCTTCCATCAGCGCGTCGGACAGGGCATCGAAGGCCTGCGCCAGGGTCAGCGCTTTGCCGTTGATGGCCTTGCCGCATAAGGTGAAACCTTTGGACATATTGATGCCGTGATCGCCATCGCCAATCGCGCCGTCGATTTCACTGAGGTACTCCCGGTTACCGACGATCACATTCACCAGATCCGCTACGATCTCGCTACCATACTGCGTTGAAATCTGCTCTGCCATGATTTATTCCACCTGGGTCAAACCCAACGATTGGACCGGTACGTCGATAAGGGCTTTCAGTTCATCATCCAGCTTCATCACCGTCAGCGTCACCCCCATCATTTCCAGCGAGGTAAAATAGTTGCCCACATAACGGCGGTGGATAGCCACCCCGCGAGCGCTCAGACGCTTTTCAATCTCGGCGTAGTAGATATACAGCTCCATAACAGGCGTTGCGCCGAGGCCGGAAATCAGCAGCGCCACCTCATCCCCTTTGCCCAGGGGCCGGTCGTTGAGCACCAGATTGAGCATGGTCTCCGCCATGGCGGACGCGGATTGGATGGGAGAAATTTCCACCCCCGGCTCTCCGTGATGGCCGATGCCGATCTCCATCGTGCCGTCTTCGATAAAGAAATTGGGCTTACCCACCGCCGGAATGGTGCAGGAACTTAAGCCGATACCGATGGAGCGGCACTGGTCAATGGCTTTCTGCGCCGCCGCTATTACCCCGTCCAGGTCATAGCCTTTCGCCGCCGCCGCAGCGCCGACTTTCCACATCAGGATTTCCCCCGCCACGCCGCGCCGTTTTTCCTTTTCACTGGCGGGCGCGGACGCCACGTCGTCGTTGGCTACCACGGTCTTGACCGCGATGCCCGCCGCGGTGGCTTTTTTAATGGCCATTTTGACGTTCATGTTATCGCCGGCATAGTTGCCGTACAGGCAGGCGACCCCCGCGCCGCCATCGGCGGATTTGAACGCATCAAGAAAAGCGCCGGCGGTGGGAGAGGAAAAAATTTCGCCTATGGCCACCGCATCAAGGAGATTTTTGCCCACATAGCCCAGGAAAGCGGGCTCATGGCCGCTGCCGCCGCCGGTTACTATACCCACTTTGCCGGCAATAGGCGCGGCCGGCGTTTTCAGCACCCGGGGATTTTCGGTGGCGGTGTAATATTCCGGGTAGGCTTTCAGGAATCCCTGCAGGGCATCTTCCACCACCTGATCCGGATCGTTAATAATCCTGTTCATCTTGACCTCATCTTTGCCTGAAGGTTAACTCATTGAATGGTATAGCCGCCGTCCACCACCAGATTGGCGCCCGTGATCATACTGGCGGCATCGCTGGCGAGAAACAGCGCGCTGGCGGCAATATCCTGCGGTTCGGCGAAACGCCGCAGCGGGATTTTCCGCTTCATTTCTTCCGCCACCTCTCCCGACCAGGCTTTACGCCCCAGTTCGGTGAGCACCACGGTGGGAGAAATGGCGTTGACGCGCACGTTATGCGGTCCCCATTCCAATGCCAGCACCTGGGTCAGGCTGATGACCCCGCCTTTACTGGCGCAATAGGCCAGATGATTAGGCAATGCCACTACGCCGGCCTGCGACGCCATGTTGATGATGCTGCCGCTGCCCTGAGCGATAAAATGGGCGCCCACCGTCTGGCTGGCGAGAAATACCCCTTTGAGATTTACCGCCATCGTGCGGTCCCAGAACTCTTCCGACAGGTCTTCCGCCGGTTGCAGCGCGACAATCCCCGCGCTGTTCACCAGAATATCGAGGTGGCCGAAATGTTCCTTGGCCTGGGCCACTGCCTGCTGCACCGAAGCCTTGCTGGTAACATCGGTATGAATGCCGATGGCATGATGTTCGCTGAGCTGCTGTGCTATACCGGCGACGTCCGCCGCGAAGTCCAGCAGGGCCACCCGGGCGCCGTTTTGCAAAAAGCGTTCGGCGATGGCGTGTCCGATGCCCGCCGCTCCGCCGGTAATAAGGGCCACTTTGCCCCGCAGTGATAATTCACCTTGTCTTTCTTTTTGACCGTTCGTCATATGTTCCTCCTAGAAACCAGGCCTATACCCGTCATCTTTCAGCAACGCGAAATCGCTTGGATATATTCATTATCCGGATGTTTTTTCCCGACCGGTATAACGCGTTTTTCCCGTCGCTATCCGTTCATTCGTTACTCGAGTGAAATCCATTAATACAAGCCGGTATCCTTGCTGGCCCAGCGTCAGGATACCGGCATATCATCGCACTCTTTTCTGAATCGTTACGTTATTGGCGTCCCTCTTTTATCACGCACGTCCGTTACGCCCGCGCGGCGGCTCCTTTATATCCCCCGCTTATGATTCCGGCTGTAATAGCTTGCGCTCGATGAGCATAAGAATACTTACGGAACAAATGAACAATAAACCCCTTACTGAAAATTACCTAGTTGGGACGTTTGAAAGTGTGACTCTGTTCAAAAAGCATTTTAAAAAGAGGTTAATGGCTTATTAAAGGATTATTTTTGCGATAATTATCACTCAATGAGTTAAATCACTGGTCAAATCGTAAAAAATAAATGAACATGTATTGAACATATGATTGATTATGGTTATGGTAGAAAAATGATCTTCCATTACTGGTTTAAACCCTTTTTATTACAAATAAGGAGTATTTTATGCTGCCAATAGCTATTGGAGCAGATGATGCCGCCATTGAGCTGAAAAATGTGCTGGTTAAATTTCTTCAAGACCGCCAGATACCCGTCACGGATTTCACCGGCAAAAGCGAAGGGGAAACCTATCCCGACGTCGCTTTCCAGGTCGCCAGCGCCATCAGGGATGAAAAACACCAGCGCGGCATCTTGCTCTGCGGTACCGGCATCGGCATGAGTATCGTCGCCAATAAGGTTCCGGGCGTCCGCGCCGCGCTGTGCCACGACACTTACTCCGCGCAACGGGCCCGCAAGAGCAACGATGCGCAAATCATCACTCTTGGCGCACGGGTCATCGGGCCGGAGCTGGCGAAAAGCATTATCGAATCCTGGCTGGGATCCGAGTTTGAAGGGGGTCGATCGGCACCGAAGGTGGCGAAGATTGACTATTACGAACAGCAGGGGGCGGAAAAATAAGCGTTCTCACTCTTCCTCCTCCTGAAATAATCAGACCGGGAAGTCTGATTAAGGAGCATAAAAATGAACCAGTTAGAGGCACTCAAGCAACTGACCGTGGTGGTCGCCGACAGCGGCGACATTGAATCCATCCGGCAATTCGAGCCGCAGGACGCCACCACCAACCCCTCCTTGATCCTGAAGGCAGCGGCGCTGCCCCAATACCATACCCTGATTGACGACGCCCTTGATTATGCCCGCAAGCAGGGGGGAAACAGGGAAACCCGGCTGATTAACGCCTGCGATAAACTGGCGGTGAACATCGGTGGGGAGATACTCAACATCGTCCCCGGCCGCGTTTCCACCGAAGTGGATGCCCGGCTGTCGTTCGATCGCGGCATGTGTATCGCCAAGGCGCGCAAGCTTATCGCCCTTTATAAAGAGCAGGGCATCGACCGTTCCCGTATCCTGATCAAGCTCGCCGCCACCTGGGAAGGGATCCGGGCCGCCGAAGAGCTCGAAAAAGAGCACATCAACACCAACCTGACGCTGCTGTTTTCCTTTGCCCAGGCGCGGGCCTGCGCCGAGGCCGGCGTATTCCTCATATCGCCCTTCGTCGGCCGCATCTATGACTGGTATCAGGCCAGGCAGCCCGCCGCCGCGTACGACGCCGAGCAGGACCCCGGCGTTAAATCGGTACGGGCCATCTATGAATATTATAAAGAGCATCGCTACCCTACGGTCATCATGGGCGCCAGCTTCCGCCTCGTGGAGCAGGTACTGGCCCTGGCGGGCTGCGATCGTTTGACCATCTCCCCTGCATTGCTGGATCAGATGAAGAAATCCGACGCTTCCCTTGAACGAAAACTGACGCCGCCCGCCCGCTGCCTGCCTCATCCGGATCTGCTTACCGAAACGGAATTCCGCTGGCAGCACAATCAGGACGCCATGGCGGTGGAAAAACTGGCTGAAGGCATCCGCCTGTTCGCCGTGGACCAGCAAAAGCTGGAAGATATGCTGGCCGCTGAACTATAACCACCCAGGAGCAAGATTATGCTACCCCGTAAAGAGTTGGCTAACGCCATTCGCGCACTGAGCATGGATGCGGTACAAAAAGCCAAATCCGGACATCCCGGCGCCCCGATGGGCATGGCGGATATCGCCGAGGTCCTGTGGCGCGACTATCTGATACACAACCCGCAAAATCCCGGCTGGGCCGATCGGGATCGCTTTGTGCTGTCAAACGGCCACGGTTCGATGCTGCTCTATAGTCTGTTGCATCTTACCGGCTATGACCTGCCCCTGACGGAACTGGCCGGCTTTCGCCAGCTGCATTCCCGTACGCCGGGTCATCCGGAGTTCGGTTATACCCCCGGCGTTGAAACCACCACCGGACCGCTGGGACAGGGCATAGCCAATGCCGTGGGTTTCGCCATCGCCGAACGCACTCTGGCGGCGCAGTTCAATCGTCCGGGACATGATATCGTCGACCATCGCACCTACGTCTTTATGGGCGACGGTTGCATGATGGAAGGCATTTCCCACGAAGCCTGCTCGCTGGCGGGCACACTGCGCCTGGGCAAGCTGACCGCCTTCTATGACGATAACGGCATATCCATCGACGGCGAGGTGGCAGGCTGGTTCAAGGACGATACCGCCGCACGTTTTGCCGCCTATGGCTGGCATGTGGTGGACGGCGTGGACGGCCACGACAGCGCGGCGATTAAAGCGGCTATCGAGGAAGCCCGCGCAGTGGCCGATAAACCGTCGCTGATTATCTGCAAAACCATCATCGGCTTCGGCTCGCCCCACAAGGGAGGCACCAGTGAGGCCCACGGCGCTCCGCTGGGGGAAGAGGAAATTCTGGCTACCCGCGAGACATTAAACTGGCCGTGGCCGGCATTCCAGATTCCGGCGGAAATTTACGCGTTATGGGATGCCAAGGCTAGGGGCCGGGAGCTTGAGTCCGCCTGGGATGAAAAATTCGCCGCCTATGCCCGAGCTTTCCCGGAACCGGCCGCTGAATTCAAACGCCGCATGGCGGGTGGATTGCCCTCCGGCTGGTTCGCGGCGGCCCAGCATTACGTCGAAACGCTGCAGGCCCATCCGGCGAATATCGCCAGCCGCAAGGCGTCGCAAAATGCGCTGGAAACCTTCGGCAAGATGCTGCCGGAATTTTTGGGGGGATCCGCCGATCTGGCGCCGAGCAATCTGACCCTATGGTCCGGTTCCAAGGACATCGCCGAAGACCCGGCTGGCAACTATCTCCATTACGGCGTACGCGAGTTCGGCATGACGGCCATCACCAACGGTATCGCACTGCACGGAGGGTTTCTGCCCTATTCCGCCACCTTTCTGATGTTTATGGAGTATGCGCGCAATGCGGTGCGCATGGCGGCACTGATGAAACTGCGCAATGTATTGGTCTATACCCATGATTCCATCGGATTGGGAGAAGACGGACCGACCCATCAGCCGGTGGAACAGTTGGCCAGCCTGCGACTGACGCCGAATGTCAGTACCTGGCGGCCCTGCGACCAGGTGGAAACGGCCATTGCCTGGCAGCATGCCGTGGAGCGCGATGACGGCCCCACCGCGCTGGTGCTTTCCCGCCAGAACCTGGCGCAGCAGCCGCGTACCCCAAGGCAGTTGGCGGATATTCGCCGCGGCGCCTATGTGCTTAAGGACTGCGGCGGTATACCGGAGCTGCTGATGATCGCCACCGGTTCGGAAGTGGACCTGGCGGCGCGGGCCTGGGATCGCTTGACGGCACAGGGACATCGCGTGCGGTTGGTGTCGATGCCGTCCACCGATGTCTTCGACCGGCAAGACGAGGCGTACCGGGAGTCGGTGCTGCCGTCCGGGGTCCCTGCCCGGCTGTCCATTGAAGCCGGCATAGCGGATTACTGGTATAAATATGTCGGCCTGCAGGGCGCCATTATCGGTATGACCCGGTTCGGCGAGTCCGCCCCCGCGGAGCAGCTGTTCGAGGAGTTCGGTTTCACCGTGGAAAACGTAGTGGCGAAAGCCGGCGCATTGCTGAAAGCATAATGGTTAGCCTTACCCGATGGGCTTGATAACAATGTGCCCGGTCGGGACAGGATGCTAGATCCTAGTAATTTACTCCTCTATCATCCTGTCCCGCCATAATGGCCCCGGGATTGTTTGCCAGCCCTCCCTCAAGTATCAACCTATCTTTTGGATCCCATTGCCACGATCCGATAGACTTCCGGGACGGAGATCTAGTAGATTCTTTGCTATTTATAGCAGGGTATACATTGTGCAATTGTCTTCATTTCACGGGTTCACCCCGGCAGGGCTGGGGTTTTTACAGCAGATCGTTACCGAAAACAGCAAAGAGTGGTTCGAGTCCCACCGCGGCATCTACAATGAAAATCTGCTGATGCCTTTTCGGGCCTTGGTGGAAAGCCTGGCGCCGGCCATGCTGAAAATCGACGATCGGTTCGAGACGCGCCCGGCCATCGGTAAAACCCTGTCGCGCATATACCGCGATACCCGCTTTTCCAACGACAAATCCCTGTTTCGCAGCCGCATGTGGCTCAGTTTCAAACGTCAGTCCAAAGAGTGGACCGATGCCCCGGTCTATTTCTTTGAGCTCTCGCCGGAGTGTTTTCGCTACGGACTGGGCTATTATTCCGCCAGCAAGGCCACCATGGATCGCTTCCGCCATCTGATGCTGCGCCAGCCGGAAGAGTTCGCCAAAGCGGCGGCCTGCTGCCGCGCGCCCCTGGTATTGGAGGGAGAACGCTACAAACGTCCGCTGATTAAAGATCAGGACCCTCGCCTTGCCGCCTGGTACAACCTTAAATCCTTCGCGGTCATGGCGACGGATACGGCGGTGGAGTCGCTGTTCTCACCGGAGCTGGCGCCGCGCCTGCAGCGCGCTTTCCAGCAGTTGGAGCCGCTTTACCATCTCCTGATGCGGGTGGAGATAATGAAGCAGATTCCGCTGGAAGACCTGTGACAATCGCGACGAATCAGGGGTCATCCATTGAAACGGGCGGATTGAATCTTGCCGGCGACGCCGTGCAAAAGGAGCGAGCCGTATAGCGCGGATTGGAACGGCGCGCCGGTTAATTATTTCTGCCGCGGATCCCGCCTCTCAATCTGTCCCAGCGGCTCATCGAAACGCAGCAGGCGGCCGGCGTTGCCCAGCACCACCAGCGTGCTGAGGTTATGCAGCACCGCCGCGATCATCGCGCCGGCGGCCCCCAGCAGGCCGAACGCCGCCGCCGCGACGATGAGCACCGTCCAGCCCAGGCCGATCAGCACGTTGATATGCAACGTGCGCCGGCAACGGCGGCTAAGCCGCACGCAGGTGCCCAGACGGCGCAGGTCGCTGCCAATCAGCACCACGTCCGCCGAGGCCAGGGCGATATCGGCCCCGCCCGCCCCCATGGCGACCCCTACCACTCCGGCCTTTAACGCCAGCGAATCATTAATGCCATCCCCCACCACCATCGGCCGGAAACCGCTGCGGATTTCGGCGGTGACGCGGGTGAGCTTATCTTCCGGCAACGCTTGGGATATCACCTCGCCGATGCCCACCGCCCCGGCGATGCTCTGCGCCACGCTCCGGCGATCGCCGGTGAGCAGCATCTGCCGGCCGAGGCCGAGCTGTCGCAGTTCGTCCAGCGCCTCGGCGGCCTCCCGGCGAACCGTATCCGCCAGCAGCAGCCAGGCGAGAAAGCGTCCATCCAGAGCCAGCCCGACGATGGGACCGTCATGCTCCGGCACCGGCAACGTGACGATGCCCTGTTGGGCAAAAAGTTCAGGACGGCCGAGCACCGCCTCGCCCTGGGCGGTGATGGCGCCCACTCCCAGGCCCTGCCGCTCGGCGATATCCGTTAACGGATAATAATCCTCCTGCGGGACCAGGGCGGCCAGCGCGCGGCTGACGGGATGATTGCTGGTGGCGCCAAGGCTGGCGGCCAGTCGCCGGACAGGCTCCGCCTGTTCTGCCGATGCCGTGCGAATTTCCTGCAAACGCAGGGCGCCGTGGGTCAAAGTACCGGTTTTATCGATAATCAGCGAGGTGAGATCCGCCAGTTCTTCCAGAAAAGCGGAGCTGCGAATCAGGATGCCGTGGCGCGCCGCCACCGCCAGGCCGGCGATGGCCGTGGCCGGGGCCGAAAGCACCAGCGCGCAGGGACAGGCGGCCACCAGCACCGCCAGCACCGCCTGGGCGTTATTGGTGACGAACCAGGTGGACGCGGCGATAAGCAGCACCAGCAGCAGATATTGTCCGGCGTGTCGTTCCAGCAGACGGGTGATGGGGGGTTTGGACCCCTCGGCCTGCTGCATCAGGGCAATGACCTTGCCCAGGGTGGATTCTTCGCCGATGCGGGTCACCTCAATACGCAGCAGGCCGTCCAGATTGATGGAGCCGCCGAACACCGTCATACCGGGCCGGACCTCCAATGGCACCGACTCGCCGGTGATGGGCGCGGTATCCAGGCTGGCCTGTCCTTCCAGTACCCGTCCGTCCGCCGGCACGCGATCCCCGGCCCGCACTTCCACCCGATCGCCGGGACGCAGATGATCGTTGTCGATCTCAAGCACGCTGCCGTCGGCCGCGATTTTTCTTGCCTGGCTGCGGGTCAGCCGGCCCAGGGCGTCGATGGCTTCCTGGGAGCCGATAACGCTGCGTTCCTCCAGCACGTGGCCGAAAATCATGATGATCGGCAGCAGCGCGGCGGTGAGCAAATCGCCGGTCGCCCAGGCGCCGAGCATGGCCAGGGCTATCAATTGGTCGGTAATACCGTGCAGGGTGGGATGCAGCAGGCTGTACCAGCCGGAGCGGAATACCGGTATGGCCACCAGCAGCGAGGAGACGCCCAGCAGCAGCTGGCCGACCCCTTCTTGATCCGGGGCAAGCCAGCGCCAGATCAATCCCAGCGCCAGCAGGCCGAAGGCTATCATGGCCAGGGTTAATTGACGGGCTATGGCGCGCTGTTCATCGCGGGTCAGCATGGTGCCGGTAATGGGGGCATGATGGTGTCCATGATGCCCGTGATGTGCATGATTACCGTGCTGCTCATGGCCATCATGATGTTCGTGCCCGGGACTATCATGATGTCCATGGCCGTCATCGTGCTCGTGAGCATCGTTGCGATCGTGAACATCGTGATGTTCGCGGGAATGTGGAGTCATGGCCGGATCGCTCATTTTTTCACCGTTGTAGCGTTGTCGACCCCTTGCAGGATCAAGTGCGCATCCTCGTGGGGATCGATGCCGGTTACCGAACCCGCCTTGGCAAAGATTGTCGCAATGCGATCGCGATACAGGCGCCAGAGGATATCAGGATCCGTACCGCTGTCCAGGGTGGTGGCCAGGCTGGTGATGGCGGCGGTATCCGCCCGCGCTTTGGCCAGCCGCTCGCTGGCGCTGGCCTGGGCGATTTGGAGGGTACGGTCGGCGGACTGATTGGCGGACTGGGTTACCCGCGCCGCATCGTTTTGCGCGCCGGCAATCACCTGCTCCGCCAGCTGGCTGGAGGTGAGCACGGCATTAAAGGCGCTCACCGCCTTGTCCGGCAGCGACGATTGCACATCCACCCGCTCTATCTCGATTCCCAGTCCGCTGCCGGCAGCCTTCAGCGCGATCAGGCTCCGGTTGATGCTCTGCTGCAAATCGCCGCGCATCCGCTCCCGCCGCGCCACCACATCGCTGTCGTTGCTTACCAGCTCGGGGCGGGCCACCAGGATGGTGTCCAGATCCCGCGAGGCGCATACCACCACGGCGGCGCGTTCCACCAGCCGATCGAGGGCCGGTGCGATATGCACTCCTTGCAGGACATAATCATAAGGATCGCTGATTTTGTAAAACACCCGCACATCCAGCTGCACCACGCCCGCATCGCCGGTGAGCAGATAGCCGGAACCCGCCAGCGTATCGCTGGTGAGGGCGTCGCCGTAATCCGCCTGCTGCGCCTGCGACGAACGCAACAAGGCCGTGACCCGGCGTTCGATCACCCGGTCGGCGGCGGGCAGCACCACCACCCGTTCAAAGGGTTGCGGCCAGGCCAGCAATAGGCCGGCGTGCTCGATACGGTGCAGGGCTTCAAAACGCAGCACTACCGCCTGGCTGTCCGGACCGATTTGCCGCACATTGCTCAGCAGCCAGGCGCCGGCGGTGAGCAGAGTCACCCCATAGAGGACCAGGAAAGCCACCCGTCCGGCCTGAAGCCAGGGGCCGCCCCGGCCGATATCGCCTATCATCGGCCGTCTCATGGCTGCCGCGACCCGGTAGCGGGCGCCGCCGGCGCAGGCGGCACCACGGGAGACAACGGTGGTTTGACCGTAGGAGCGGGCGTTAAACGCGGCGGCCCTTCCACCAGCACCCGGAACGGCGCGGCATCGGTGCGCAGCACCAAACGGGTACCGCTGTTAACGATACTGCTTAGGGTATCCAGCGAGCGCAGCAGGTCATACAGGGCCGGCGAGCTGGCATAGGCCTTGCCGTAGATCTCCGCCGACGCCACCTGGGACTGGGCCTCGATGGCCGCGGCTTTCACCGAGGCGTCCGCCTGGATAATGCGGGCATCGCGCTCGGCGGCGGAGCGGATTTCCGCCGCCCGCCGCTTACCTTCCGCGGTACGCTCGGTGGCGATGGTTTCCCGCTCGGCGCGCATGCGGTCCACCGTTGCGCCCAGGGTCACCGACGGCAGCGTCAAGCGTTCAATGCCCACCTGCACCAGGCGCACGCCGTAGGTCTGTCCTAGGGATTGCTCAATCTGTCCGCGCAGCCGCTGTTCAAAGTCCGCCAGCTGCACCTTGGATCCATCGGTGTTCACCAGGTCCGCCAACGGATAACCGCTGGCGGTGGTTTCCAGCGCGGAACCGACGAAAGTGCGTATTTGACGCGCGGCTTCGTCCGGCTGATTCTGCACCGCCCGCATAAACCGCTGCACATGGTCAGGATCGGACTGCACCTGCCAAACGGCATACGCCTGCACGATGATCCGCAGGCCGTCCCGGGTGCCCACGTCCTGCAATCCGCTGGAGGTGGTGCGTAGCCGCAAATCCACCGGGATCGCCGATTCAAACGGCAGCGGCAGCCGCCAGGCCAGGCCGGGCTTTAGCAACACCCTCACCGGATTGCCAAAGCGGGTAATCACCGTCGCTTCGCCGGAGCGCACCTGCACCAGGCAGGCGGCGGCGATAACGAATATCAGCAGCAGGGCGGACAGGCCGAGACGGCGCCAAAGCCTGGCGCGGGAAGCACGGACGTCATGATCGGGTGGCGGTGACATACTCAAAGAAGATTCTCCGGCATTTATTGCGGCTTGGCTTTGCCGGCGCCCGGATCGATAGGGGCGACAAAGCTTCTGAGATCAAGTGTGGGCGGCTCGCCGGCGCCGATGCGATGATCGAGGATCAATGCCGGCGTATTTCCCAACGCCAGGGCGAGCTGGCTGAAATAGGTTTCGGTGAGGAAGGCTTGCCCCGCGTTCTGCCACGCCTGGCGCTCGGCGGCGAAACGCAGATCGGCGGCCTGCGCCCGGGACAGGCTCTCATGGGCGGCTCCGGCGGCCCCATCGGCCACCAGGCTGGCATCCAGCCGGGCGGCGTCAAGACGTGCCGCCGCCTGGCCGCGCTCGCGGGCAATCAGCGCCTGGGCGGCGATTTGCGCGGCCTGTACGCCATGGTAGGCATTAGCGGCGCCGGCCGGCGGATGAATGGCCTCTATCACGATAGCCAGGATTTCCACTCCGCTGTTCATCTGGTCGAGCCGCCCCTGCACCACTTTGCCGATGTCGGCGGCCAAATCCGCCCGCTGGTGGCCGAGCACATCGTCCAGGGTGCGGGAGGCGAAATCATCCACCAATACCCGGTTGGCGGTGCTCTGAATCAACGCCGGGATATCGGCGGTATTATAGGTGGCCGCCAGGGCCGCCTTATCGCTTAGCCCGATGCGGTAGATAAAGCGCACGTCCATGTTCACAATCTGGAAGCTCTGCTTGTCCCCCGCCGCGCTGGCGATCACCTGGGACCGTTCGCTGGGGTGATAGGCATCCCACAGGCGATTGGCGCTGTCCGGGGCCGGACCTTCCGCCGGCGCCGGCACGCCGCCGGCCGGGGTATCCGCCGAACCGGTGGTAAGTTCATGAACCACGCCATTCTCCACCGACAGTACGCGGCCGAACGGCCAGGGCAGCCCGATATTCAGACCGGGGGCAATCACCTTGACCGGCTTGCCGAAGCGCTCATAAATGCCGCGGCCGTTAAAGGGGACCTCGGTGACGCCGGTCAGCAGCCAGCCCGCCAGCAGCAGAAACGCCAAAATCGGCAGGGAGGCCCTGCGCATAAAGGTGAAGGCCCAAATCTGCCGTAAATCGATACCGAAGCGCTGCTGGAGCTCATGCTGAAAAAACTGCAGCGGGCGGGGCGGCCAGCGCAGCTGCGCCGCCAGCATGCTTTCGCCAACCAGGCGCGGCTCCTGACGCTCTCGGCGGGGAGTGAATAATGAGAGCACCGCCCGCGCCATCAGCTCCAGCGCCACCAGCGCCGGCAGTAAGCCCGTCAGGCTCGCCAGATATCCCGGCCAGGAAGAGGTTGCATTGGCAAAAAGCAGACAGGGCACGGCGAGCAGTTGCACCGCGATAACCATCCGCACCACGGGCATCAGTCCCGCTGCTTCCGGCCATTGTTCCGGCGGACTGGCCGCCAGGTGCCGTTCCAGCACCAGCAGTCCGAAGGCGGCCAGAATCAACAGGCCCACCACCACATAGGCGGTTTGATCCACCAGCCCGATACGGGCGCCGACGTTCCAGCCGCCGCGTATCAGCAGCATCGCCAGTAGCGACAAACCAATCAACCACAGGGGGTCGCTACCGATCCGACGGAGCCGGGCGGAGAGAAAAAGCGCGATACGGCCCGGCGGCGGCGCTTCCGCTGAGCCCGCCGTGTCAGCCGGATGCGGGCCTGGCGCGGCTATTGGGATTGGGGACGGAGATTCGGCCGAAAGCATCCCGGCAGCGTTGGTTGAGGCCGACGTTACAGCCGACGGCGCCCCGGCAGCGCTGTGTGAAGCCGAAATTTCAGCCGGCGGCGGCGCGGTAGCGTTGATTGAAGCCGAAGTTTCAGCCGGGAGCGGCGCAGCGGGGGAAGCGTTAATTTGCGCCAGGGCCGCGGCGCGCCAGGCCGCCACCTGACGGACGGAGAGCAGCGCGGCGGTAAATACCAGCAGCGCCGCGATATTATTGCAAACCAGCGGCAGCCAAATCGACCCCGGCGCAATCCAATGAATAAGGAGCGCCGCCAGCAATAAAATGGCGCACAGCACGGCCAGCGCCTGGGCGAAACGATATAAGCCGCGCGCCTGGAAAGCGGCCCGCTGGAAGCGTGGAAGCGCCTTGATATCGGCGGTGTCATCATCCAGATCAACGCGCATGATTACTCAAACATTGGCTGCATGGGAAAGAGGGTCCTTTTATGCTCCACGGCCCGGCACATAAAATATTCTCATTCCGAGAACGGAAACGCACTATGGCGGGAGGAGAAACGGCATACTCCGATTAAGCACGACTATATAACATTACGCTGGCAGAAAGGCTAATGACTTTGTATTACAACGGTAACAATTGGCCTGAAGAATACGGCGTGCCCTACCCCCCGCCAGGCCGGGTTATCGGTTTGCCGCCGGCACGCACGGCCTTCGCCAAATGAGGTTTCGGTCACTCAGACAGGGAAGCTTGCCGTTGGTCATAGCAATGGCTCTCATGGAGCCATTAATCTTCAGACCGTTTTGTTATTTTTCAATTGGTAATATTCATCGAGATGCAGTTTCACAACATTTATCGTTGCATCATCTCTGTTTTTGAATTCGGATAACATCAATTTCCTGACGCAATGCTCAATATTTTCCATCTTGTTGCTTTCAAGAATCGCTTCTTTTTCTTTAATTCTCGCCTCAATATTTTTATGGAAAGCGCAAGGATCATTTATTGCCTGTTCAGACACCGTGCTGTTGAAGGACACTATTTTCCCATTATTCCGATCAGGCGGATTGCCCGCCGCGATGAAGGAATGCCTGAATTTTGTGAATGTAGAGTTAGTGTCGGACCTAGCTAACTCCCAAAGCTCGGCATATGAAATTTTATCTATTGACTTTATTGAGAAGATAAGACTAGAGGCGTTCACGTTAGACAACATATTCCCCAGGTTTCCTTTTTATGGTTATGATTTTCGTGTTAATTATATTCTTTCATTAATGCCTTTTTCCTGAAAAAATCCATTAAAAACAGAGCATTAATTGCAAAGTTAATATTATATTAACCTGTACAACCTCAACGTAACGCAAACGCCTTACAAACTTGGTGCGCTGGATTTGGGATTCCAGCAGCGACGTGCTGGAGATGTCTAAAAGCACTACTCACCGGCTGCTTGCGGTGCTGGTGCATGAAAGAATAGGTTTTACCGCCTGCCCGAGCGCCCCATGGCTCGGCAGGCCCGCAATCACCGACCCTGCAACGGCCGTGTTATAGGGAGACCGCCCCAGAACGGGACTTGATATAAAAATCGCTTAACTGTTCGATAATCTCCACCATCAGCGGATCGTCCCCCTCCCCCTGATGCCGCGCCATGCCGATATCCACCAGCCTTCGCACCTCGCGGGCAATAGTTGCCGATGTGCCCAGGGAATCCGCCAGTTCCGTCGCTGAACGCATATCCTTCGCCGCGATGGCAAGGGTAGCCCCGCTGACATAGTCGGTTTGCCACGCCAGAGGCACCCGGTGTTCCAGCGCCCAGCTACCGCCGCTGCTGATACTGATCACCTTGATAATGGTATCCGGATCCAGCCCCGCCTTGACGCCGGCCACCACCATTTCCGAGGCGGACGCGAGGGCGGCGAACAGCATGGCCTGATTGATGGTCTTCATCGTCGCCCCCAGTCCCGCCTCGTGGCCGACGTTAATTACGTTTTTACCCATCGCCCGCAGCACCGGCATCATGGCCTGCTGCAAATCCGCCGGACCGGATGCCATAATGGTCAGCGTGGCGGCCCGCGCGCCTTCCACTCCGCCGCTCACCGGCGCGTCCAGCACCCGAAACCTGCCCTCGGCACGCGCGGCCAGCGCCCTGACAAATACCGGTGAAAGGCTGCTCATGATAATCAGCGTCTTGTCTATGGCCGCCCCGGCGGCAAAACCATTCACCCCCCAGACCGCCGACTCGGCCTGTTCGCTATTAAGGACCATCAGCACCGCGGCGTCGGTGCCGGCGGCCAGGCTCGCCGGCGAGTCCGCCGCCTGGACATTAATCTGCGCCATTCGCTGCCGGCTATCCGGTCGCGGATCAAAGCCCGCCACGGAGTAGCCGGCGACGGACAAATTTTTCGCCAGGTTCCAGCCCATCTGCCCCAAACCAATCATGCCGATATTCATCGTGTTTTCTCCGTCATGCCGTCACTATTGCGCCGTCCAGCCGCCGTCCACCAATAAATGATGGCCGGTAACCAGATCGGCGCCTTCCGAGGCCAGATACACCACCGCCGTCGCGACTTCCGATGCGAGGCCCAGGCGCTTTATAGGGATACGCCGCATCACTTCATCCGCTATCTCCCGGTCCTGAAAGGCTATCTTCAGCAAAGGCGTATCCACAAAGGTCGGTCCGACGCAGTTGACCCTGATGCCCTGCTCCGCCCACTCAATGGCCATGACCTTGGACATATGCACCAGCCCGCCTTTACTGGCGGCGTAGGCGGAACGCTTGTAAAAACCCACCTCGCCGATTTGCGAGGCGATATTAATGATCCGGCCAGGACGCCTGGCGTCCAGCATCCGCCTGCCCACCGCCTGGCTTAAAAAAAACACCGATTTCAAATTCAGGTCGAGCAGGTAATCCCAGGTCTGCTCGTCAACGTCGGTGGCGGATTGCTGGATATTGGTCCCGGCGTTGTTCACCAGGATATCGATGGCGCCCACCTCGTCTTCGATGCGGGAAACCAACCGGTCAAAGCCGTGCGTATCGATAAGATCGGCCTGAAACGGGAACATCCTGCCGCCATACTCCTCTTTGGCGGTGCGGGCAACCTGCTCCAGCAGCGCTTTGTCGCGGGCGACAATGGCCACCGTCGCGCCGGATTCCGCCAGCGAATGGGCGATGGTCTCCCCCAGTCCTTTGCTGGCGCCGGTGACGACGGCGATTTTATTATCAAGACGAAACCCCGGAAAATACCGCATCGGTCCTCCTAAATATGATTTTGCCGAGACTCATTGCCGGCCACAGCGGGCTCCCAGCATCTTTTGCGCCGCGTCCTGCAGCACCGAGACGGTACCGAACGCGCCGGGTTTGGTTAAAATAAAAGGATACGCAGCGTCCGGCGGCGCGGCGATGGGCACCGAATCGGCAAATTCGCCGGTCACCAGCAAACCGCGCCATGCCAGCATGTCGAATAACGCCCCGGTGGTTTCACCGCCGACTATCATGATGCCCGCCCCCGGCAAGCCACGCACCGCTTCGGCAAAGGGCGCCGCCAGGGCTTGCGCCAGATCCCGGTCGCTCCAGCCCCGATCCTGGCAAAACCGGCTCACACTATCCGCAGTGCTTTTTGCGTCGGTATGCACCAATACGACAGGCGCGGTGGCGCTGGCGATTTCCCTGCGTATCCGGCTCAGTTCCCGTTCGCCGTCGTCGCCGATGAGAGAAGATACCCGTACCGCGATATTGACGGCCCCTTGCTCAATAAGATAATCCACCTGCGCCACCGTGGCGGAGGCGGTGGACCCCACCAAGACCACCAGCCGGGACGCCTCGCCGGGAGGCTGCATATCCGGCTTGCCCGCCAGCCCGACCAGCGCCCGGCCCAAGCCGTAGACGCCGGCATAGGCGTTGATACCGGCGCTCCCGGCGCCGCCGACTATCTGCCGGATATCATTTTGCGTCTCGGTATCGGCGATAATCACCGGACAGTCATTAGCGCGCAGCCAGGCGCTGACGGCCGCCGCGCCGCCGCGCACCACATCCAGCGGCAGGGATAAAGGGGCCCAGCCCAGCGCTTGCCCCACCAAGGCGACGATATCGATACCCTGTCGGCCGGATTTCCACTGATAGCCGGCCCGAACGTGGATATGCATGGCCGGACAGGCCGGTACGATCATCAGCCGTTCGCCGACGGCTTTGGCGAATGCCGCCAGCTCAGCGGCGACGTTGCCCTTCAGGGTGCTGTCGATCTTTTTCATCAGCAAGGTAAAACCCGCCTGCCTCAGCTGCTGAACCGCCGACACGACGCGCTGCTCCGCCTGCGCCACCGGCATATAGCGGCTGCCGGTTTCCAGCACCAGCGTCCGTAATTCGACGCGTCCGTCAGTTTGCAGGCGCAGTACGGGCACCGGTTTGCCGGGGCGGGCGATTTCCCCCGCGATAGCGGCGCCGCCGGTGAGATCGTCGGCCACGATACCTAGCATATTCTCTCCCTTACCGGCTCATCCGTGCTGAAGCCGGGCTTTGGTCATGGCCAGTTCTTCGGCCTGTCTCACCGCCCGGGACAGCAGTTCCGGTTTGGCGATGCCCTGCCAGGCGATATCAAAGGCCGTGCCGTGGCCGGCGGTGGTGCGGATAATCGGCAGCCCGACGGCATAGGTCACATAGCCGAACCGCTTCAGGGGGATAGTGCCCTGATCGTGATACATGGCCAGGATGGCGTCGTAAGCGCCCTGCTCCGCCGCGTAAAACAGGCTGTCGGCCGCCAGCGGATCGCTGACGTTCATGCCTTTGCGTCGGCAGGCGTCCAGGGCGGGTTTGATGTGCTCGATTTCTTCCATACCCAGCACGCCGTTTTCTCCGGCATGGGGATTAAGGCCCGCCACGCCGATGCGCGGATTGGGTAAGCCGAATTCCTGCCGCAATGAGGTGTGCAGTTCCCCCATGATACGTTCGATACGCGGCTGCTTGACCCGCGCCACCGCTTCCAGCAGCGAGCAATGGGCGCTCACCAGGCTGACGCGCAGCGGACCGCCGATCATAATGGTATGAAAGGCGGTCGTGTTGGTGAGGTGGGCGAAAATTTCGGTTTGCCCCTCGAATTTGTGCCCCGCCAGATGAAAGGCCTCTTTATTGGCCGGCGCGGAACAGATGGCGCTCACCTCCCCCGCCAGCGCCAGCCCGGTGCTCAGCCGAATGGCATCCACCGATGCCTGGCCGCAGATTTTGCTGATGCGGCAGGGGACCACGTCCTGGTAGTCGAGGGGGACATCCATTACCCAGACCACGCCGGGCTGGCGTTTGGCCTCCTCAGCCCGTTCGACGGTAAGGATTTCCACCTCCAGTCCGATATGATCCGCCACCCGCCGCAGCAGTCCTGCTGAACCGATAAGCACGACGGGAGTCCGGGGCATCAGCAGTTCGGTAGAGGCCACCTTGAGGCTTAACTCGGGACCGGTGCCCGCCGGATCGCCGACGGTAATGGCAATGGGCTTGATGGTCTTCATTTTCCCGCCTCCGGTTGTTCATCGAATCCCATTTTGCCCGGGGAGAGTATTGCCCGGGGATCCAGTGCCTGTTTAAGCTTAGCCAGTACCCGCAGGCTGTCGCCATGTTCGCGCACCATCCAATGCTTACGCGCTTCCCCCACGCCATGGTGATGGCTGATGGAGCCGCCATGCTCCAGCACCGTGCGCATGGTGATGTCCCAGACCTGGTTGAAGCGGCTCTCCGCGTCCTGTTTGTTTTTACCGACAATGAAAAAGATAAAGTAGATGGCGCCGCCGTTGCTGTAGAAATGGGAATAATGGGCAAACGCGTTGTCGGCGTAAGGGGATATGGCATTCAGCACCTTATCGTGCAGGGCTTCCAGCGTATGCCAGCCGGCGGCGATTTCGATGGCGTCGGCAAAATCAAACTCCCCGGCGTTGCCGCGATCCAGCCAGCCGGCGTCATAGCGGGTTTTTTCCCAGATTTCTCCTGGCGTCGATCCCAGATCTTCACCGCCGAGGGCGGCGGTGATTTTCAATGACTCGGCCTGCTCGGCGGCGGCCACCGCCGGATTACCGTCGAAGGCCAGCACCAATAATGTCCGGTGAGCGGGCTCGATACCGCTTTTTTCAAATATATGCACCGCTTCCTTTTCATCATAAAGCCGGATAACCGCCGGCATCAAACCGCTGTCCAGCACTTGACGCACCGCGTTCAGCCCGTGGCCGACGCCCTCGAAAGCCACGCCGCGGAACAGTTGGGACGTTGCCAGCGGCAGGGTACGCAGGGTGACGGCGGTAATAATGCCCAGCGTTCCTTCACTGCCGACGAACATCTGGGCGACGGAAGGACCGGTGGAGGAGCGCGGCGAGCGCTGGGTATGAATAATGGCGCCGTCGGGCAGCACCACTTCCAGCGACGTGACAAAATTCTCGATGTTGCCGTATTTACTGCTGAAAGTGCCTGAAGAACGAGTGGCCACCAGGCCGCCGATGCTTGCCAGCGCCAGGGACTGCGGATAATGGGGCAGACGCCGGCCCGCCTCGTTGAGTATCTTTTCCAGGTCACCGCCCAAAACTCCCGAAGGCACGGTGACTTCGCCGTTTTCCGCGTCCAGTTCGGGCTTGCCGTTGAGGCCGGACAGATCGATACAGAGATAACCGCGCTGATTTACCACGCCCCCCACTACCCCGGAACCGGCGCCGAAAGGCACCACCGGGATATGATGCGCGCCGGCGAACGTCAGCACCTGCGAGACATCCCGGGCAAAGCCGACCCGCACCACCGCCAGCGGAATATGGTTATTCATTTCTTCTTCGGACCACTTTGCCGCAATGGGCCAGCGGTCATGCGCCCGGGCTTTTCGGGTTTCAAGGCTGCTATCGATAACGCACCGGGGGGCATGCTTGCGCAGCGCGTTAATAAGGGAGTCCGTATCGGTTTTGACGGCGGCTTGACTGTTCATAAGCGTCCTTAATTTGTGGGTGGCTTCAAACAATTGACATAAGTTAGGCGGAGCGTGTTTTGTATTTACAGATTACTGTATATTGTTTATATCAGATCGTCAAACGTGAAATCAACCAAGGTGACAATGCTATGTCAATCGAGACCGCAGATAATAAAGTCAAGCCGCCATCGCAAAACAAAGCCACGCTACGCTGGATCATTTTAGGTATGACCGCGCTGGTGCTGGTGCTTAACTATGCCGATCGCGCCGCTCTCGGCGTGGCCGGTCCCCATATCATCAAGGATCTGGGCCTCAGCGGTACCCAGTTCGGCTTGATTGCCAGCGCCTTCTTTTTCAGCTACTCCCCGTTCTGCTTTATCGGCGGCTGGCTGTCGGATAAATATGGCCCCCGCACGGTCATGGGCATCGCGGTGGCCTGGTGGTCGCTGTTCACCGGTCTGACCGCTCTGGGCGGCAGCTTTGTCCTCATGTTTATCATTCGTTTCCTGTTTGGTTTCGGTGAAGGGCCACAAGGGGCGGTTTCCACCAAAACCATGCACAACTGGTTTCCCCAGCGGCAAATGTCCACCGCCATGGGTCTGGCCCAGGGCGCAACGCCCCTTGGCGGCGCTATCGGCACGCCGCTGGTGGTGGCGCTGATCGGTATCGCCGACTGGCGCTGGTCATTTGTCGTCCTGGGGATTATCGGTATTTTTATCGCCATCGCCTGGTTTGCCGTGGTGCGGGATCGTCCCGATCTGCATCCCTGGGCCACGCAGAGGGATATCGATCTGCAGCGGGAAAAGCTGACCCAGCCCATCCTCTCTGCGGACGACAAGGGAGAACCTTCCCTCGGATTTTATTGCCGCATGCCGGTGCTGCTTGCCACCGCCGTCGCGTTTTTCGGTTACGGCTGGGTGCTGTTCACCTTTTTAACCTGGTTTCCCGTCTATTTGTCCGAGGTGCGCGGCGTCGATCTGAAGGGCCTGGCGTTCGCCGGCTCTCTGCCCTGGGTGTTCGGCGTGATTGGTTTCGCCAGCGGCGGATTTGTCTCCGACATACTGGCGCGCCGTACCGGCAAGCCCATCGGGGCCAGATCGGCGGTCATCGTCATAGGCCTGGTGGCAACCGCCATACAGTTCGCATTCATCACCTACGTCGCCACCACGCTGAGCGCGGTACTGTTGATGTCGGGGGTGGTCTTCTCCCTTTACATTACCGGGGCACAATATTTTGCTATCATAGGCGACATTGTGCCCAGTCGGCGTCTGGGAGGGGTCATGGGATATGTCCACGCCATCGCCAACCTGTCGGGGATCATTTCACCGGTGGTGGCGGGTGAAATCATCGATCGCACGGGAAACTGGACGCTGGTTTTCTTTACCGCAGCCGGGATCTGCCTGTTGGGCTGTATCCTGGTGTCGTTTTTCGGTCGAGAACGAAAAATAGAGGTGTATCTAAAAAGAAATGAATCTAAAAGCTGAACCTCTGACATCGCCCCGGATTAAAGGCGATGTGGAATCCCCGCAACAACGGGCGACTGAAATGGTCGCCCGGACCATTCTGGAAAGAAAAATCGGCGAGCGTTTGCCCAATGTAGGAGAATTGCGCGTGTCCATCGGCGTGGGAGCCGGCACCATCCAGAAAGCGCTGCAGGAATTGCAAAGCGACAATCTGGTGGTCCTGACATCCAAACAGCGGCAGGGCACATTTATCGTGGAGAAAAACCTGGGCGGCTTGTGGTCCAGGGCGGGATTCCATCCGCTGTCGGTTATCATGCCGCTGCCCCTGAGCTGGGAGTTCCAGGGCTTGGCCACCGGCCTGCGCGTGGCCCTGGACCATTACAATATTCCCTCTTCCTTTATTTTCGGCCATGGTTCCACCCAGCGATCAAAAGCCCTGAGCGACTCGTTATCCAACGTAGCGGTAATGTCCACCCATGCGGCCAAAAAGATTATCGCCGCCAAACCCTCGTTTTTCATCCATACCACCTACTCCGCCGGCAGCTATTACGCCGCCGGCTCGGTCATCGTCGTGGCGCGCGCCCCCCGCAGTCAATTGCCCAAAGCCTTGCGGGTCGGCATCGATCGCCTGTCCATCGATCATGCCATGCTGACGCAGCTGGAATTTCCGGACAGCGAATACGTGGATGTCACCTACGCCCATATCCCCTCCGCCCTGATAAGCGGTGCCTGCGATGTGGCCGTTTGGCATCACTCGGCGTTCGGCCTCTCCCTTCATCACCAGGAACTGGTGACCTGGCCGTTGTCCCCTTCGGCCATGGCGCTATTGACCAACGAGATGTTTTCCGCCTCGCTGGTGATTGATAAGGGCAATACGGCGACCCGCGCGGTGCTGGATGAAATCAACATCGGCCAGGTGGAGATAATCCAGCGGGAGGTTATCGACGGGAAAAGGCTGCCCACCTATTAGCGGGCAGCGAGGCCTGTTGACAAAGCGCATGGCGGGGACGGGATGTCAGTCTGCAAACGCGAAAAACACATCCCGGCAGGCCCGATGCGCCTCAGATATCTTCCAAATCCAGGCCGCGGGTTTTCGGGCCGAAGATGGCGATAACCCCCATGACAATCAGCATGCTGATAACGATAAAGATGATAACCCCCGTTACCCCGGTATGCTGCAGCAGCAGTCCGATAATGATACTGCTGAACACCGTCGACAGCCGGCTGAAGGAGTAGCAGAACCCCACGGCGCGGGCGCGGATAAAGGTGGGAAAAACCTCCGACTGGTAGGAGTGGTAGCTGTAGGTCAGCCAGGCGTTGGACCAGGTAACCAGAAAGCCGCACAGAATAAGCAGCAGCGGATTATTCTGCACCGCGAACAGCGAACCGAAAATCACCGTCACCAGGCAGGATAAAACGATTTGCCATTTGTTCTCCATTTTGTCGGCATACCGGCTGCACAGCAGGGAACCCAGGGGATACGCCAGGGTAATGAAAAAGGCATACAGCAAACTGTGGGTAATGGTGGTTCCCCGGCCCGCCAGCAAGGCCGGCAGCCAGTTGCCGAAACCAAAAAAGCCGATGGCCTGGAAAAAATTCATCACCGACAGCATCAGGGTGCGGCTGCGATAGAGAGCCGCCCAGATATCCCTGAAGGTGCCGACCTTCGCCGTTGCCGGTTCCCGATCCCGCAACGGAAAATCAGCGGCGGCGGTAATGCCGCAGCGCCTTTCCATGTCCATCATCACCTGGCGCGCTTCCCGGTAGCGCCGCTGTTGAATAAGCCAGCGCGGCGATTCCGGCAGCTTCTTGCGCACCAGCCAGATAATCAGCGACGCCACGGCGCCGGCGATAACCACATAACGCCAGCCGGTAAGGCCGAGAATGGTTTGCGGCACCAGCCACCAGGACATTAACGCCACCGCCGGTACCGAGAGAAACTGAATGAAAAACGAGAAGGCGAACGCCTTGGTGCGAAGACCGGCGGGCGTCCATTCCGCCAGGTAGGTATCGATGGTCACCAGCTCGATGCCCAGGCCCACCCCCACCAGAAAGCGCAGGAAAATGATCCACTCAGCCTGATGCTGAAAGGCCAGGCATAATGAGAACAGGCCGTACCAGGCCAGGGCGAACATAAAGGTCAGCCGGCGGCCGAATCTGTCGGCATAGGGGCTGAGCAGGCTGGCGCCGATAAACAGACCGAGAAAGGTGGCCGAGGCAAAGGCCGCCTGATCGGATACGCCGAATACCCCCTGCCCGCCGACGTGAAAAATGCCTTCGGCCACCAGCCCGCCGCTGATATAGCCGGTTTGAAACAGATCGTAGAGCTCAAAAAAGCCGCCCAGGGCCAGCAGTATGATAAAGCGCCACAGACCGGCCGACGCGGGCAACGCATCGATGCGGACCGATAAATCCTCTTCATATATCGTTAATGGGGCCGCTATCCCGGCATGGGGGGCGTACGCGTCACTCATTATTAACCCTGCCACAACATTAAAAATAATGTTTCATAATAATGGCTCTTCACTGGAATTATCTCTCTATATTTGTTTGTTATAGAAAAAATTCAGCATAAAATACTGTGCAAATAAATTTACTCATATAATCCTTCAGTCCAGCCTTAACGGCCGTGTCATCACAAGCCATGAATCTTTTCAATATGATACAAAACATCTTTTGCCAAGATAATAATTTTCCATCATGTCTATCTTGTTTGATGGCCCAGCGCCTTCAGCCAAAAGGCACCATCCACCACCATCAAGGGAGAGGATGAACATGAAACTGTACCGTTTGAAAACATTGACCAGCTTCGACGGGCTGGAAATGTGTGAAGAAGAAGCGCCGACCGCCGGCGCCCATGAGGTATCGATTCGTATCCGCGCCACATCGCTCAACTACCGGGATATCGCCATTGCCCGCAATCAATATGGCGTCGGGCAGATCCAGCCCGGCATCATTCCCCTCTCCGACGGCGCCGGCGATATCATCGCCGTCGGCCACCAGGTGCGGGGCTTTGCCGTCGGCGATCGGGTAGCCGGCATTTTCCGCCAGAATTGGCAGGGCGGACCGATGCCGCTGCGCGCCGTGCCGGCCGATCTCGGCGGCAACCGGGACGGGGTGCTGGCGCAGCAGGTGGTGCTGTATGAAGAGGGCATCGTAAAACTGCCGGCACATCTCTCCTACGAGGAGGGAGCTACCCTGCCCTGCGCCGCCGTCACCGCCTGGCGCGCATTGCATGACGGAACCCCTCTGCTGCCGGGCCAGACGATACTGATCCTGGGGTCGGGCGGGGTGTCCGTTTTTGCGTTGCAAATGGCCAAACGCCTGGGGGCCAACGTTATCGCCACCACCTCAAGCGAAGAAAAAGCCGCCAAATTGCGCGCCCTGGGGGCCGATACGGTGATTAACTATGCCGCCCATGGCGAATGGCAGCATGAGGTGCTGGCCGCCACCGGGGGAATCGGGGTTGACCGTGTTATCGAGACCGGCGGCCCCGGTACGCTGGAACGCTCCCTCCAGGCCACCGCCATGCACGGCCGGGTGGTGGTTATCGGGGTGCTGGCGGGACCGGGTACCATCAATCCCGCCCCGATCCTGCAAAAGCGCTTGACGCTGACGGGGATTTCAACCGGCAGCCGGGATATGTTCGAACAAATGAACCGAGCCCTGGAGCAATGGGCCCTGCATCCGATCATTGATACGGTATTCCCGTTTGAAGAGGCCCGTGCCGCCTATGATTATCTGTTAAGCGGCAAACATCTGGGCAAAGTGGTCATATCGGGCCCGGCCTGATGGGTTAAGCGTCATTGCCGGGCAATACCGCTTTCAGGATCGTCGGTATTCCCGGCTCGGTTCGGGGAGCATTGAGGGCGGCGGAGAATAGCCGTTTTCAAGCCCGCCGGAGGCATGAAGTCAAAACACCATCGAGCTTGCCGCCTCGGCGATAAAATCGGCGACGGCGTCGGGCCGGGACAGCATCGGCACGTGGCTGGTGGGCAGGCTGAGGGTCTTTGCCCCCAGCTTTTGCGCCGAGTCGCGCTGAACCTTGGGGGGAATGGTTTGATCGTTCTCGCCGATGACATACCATGAGGGTTTGGCACGCCAGGCGGCGGTAGTGATGAGATCGTCAAAGCACCGGACGGCAAGGGGTCCCTGGGTGGCGTAAACGACGTCGGCTTCCTGCTCGGGAAGATCGCCGGCAAAATATTTCCGCACTCCTTCCCGCGTCATCGCAACATAGTCCTCGCCATAAGGCTCGATTTCGGCGACGCCGGGCATCGGCGGATAGTCATCCCACCAGTCATTGAAGCTTTTGCCGCTATCAGGAGTGCCGGCGGCAATATACACCAGTCCCGCCACCTGGGGGTGATTGCCCGCTTCGGTAATCACCCCGCCGCCCCAGGAATGGCCGGCGAGCAGAACCGGACCCTCCTGCATTTCTATCACCCGCACCGTGGCTTCCACGTCATCCACCAGCGAACTCAGGGGGTTTTGCACCGCGACGGCCTTGATTCCCCGTGCGGTCAGCCGGGGAATGACCTTGGCCCAGCTCGATCCGTCGGCAAAGGCGCCATGAACCAGAACAACATTTTTTATGAATGTAGCCATTTGCGGTCTCCTCAATCAGCAGCGTGATGAAAGTGATTACTGCCACGCCCGATAAATGTCGAGTTGCGGGAAGGCGTCAGGCGCTGCCCCGGCGAATAACCTAAAGCTGGCGTACTGCCTTTTTTCTGTCAAGAACGCCCTGGAGCCCGCGCCGCTATCGGCACTCGCCCGGCCCGGGCCGAATTGCAATCACTGCCTTGTTGATAATTCCCTGTTTCAACACAAGAAACAAACCGGTGCCGGCCGCCCGCTCTTCCCCGCCGCAGGGGAAGTCAAATTCCCCGCCGGCAAAGACTCTATAGCCATGGAAAGGTTTTTGCGCCGAACCCGGCGGCGCCCAAAAGCAGCCCGGCGCCGTTGTCACATCCCGCCGCGGGCTATGGACCGGATGTGCCTATGGCACATTTTGGCAAAAAACCCCGTCTCTATCCCCACCCCGTTGACGTTCGGTGGAAGTTCCATTTGAAAAAATGTAGCAAGCAAATAATTACAAATATTCATTAATCAATAAGTATTAATAATAGAGAAGTAAATGTATCAACTGAGAATCCGCGCCCTGTTAAGCGCCCTGTGGTGCCAGATTGGCGTACTCACCTTATTGCTGGCGGGTGCGCGTTATTTTATGTTCCACATTTTTATCGATCCGCGGCAAATCAGCGGACATGCCGCGGCCATTGAACATATGTGGCTGACAGGCATACGTTTTGATCTGCGTGTGACGGCCATTCTTCTCTCTCCGTGCCTGGTGCTGGGTCTGCTGATTGCCGCCCGGGAAAAGGGCTGGCGGTGGCTGGCGCGCTGCGCGCGAATCTATTTAGGCCTGGTGGCGTTCGTGGTCATCATGGTATCCATCGTTAATTATTACTATTACCAGACCTATCATGACTTTATTGATATTTTTGCCTTCGGCCTGGTGGATGACGAATCCAGCGCCGTATTGAAAAGTATCTGGCAGGACTACCCCATCCTCTCGGCGCTGTTTGCGGCCGCGGCGATCACCGCTTTTGATACCGTCCTGACCCGGCATTATTTAACGCCGCGCCGCCGGCGGGACGCCTCCCGCTGGCCGGTGGGCCTGTTTGCCCTTTATCTGTTCCTGACCTTGCTGCTGTTCGCCGCCATGGCGCGCGGCAGTCTGGCGACGTTCCCGCTGCGCCGCAATGACTCCCAGATCTCCACCATTACCGCCCTGAATAAGATGACACCCAACGGTTTAATCGCCCTGTCCTGGGCCGTGGGGGATCATAACCTGGATGTGAAGTTCACGCCGGTTTCCCGCCGGGCCGGCGCGGTTTTATTACGGCAGTCCGGCTTGAATTCCCTGGATGCCCGTACCCCAGACAATCCCTGGCTGAGGGATCACAGACCCAATGTGGTAATGGCCCTGATGGAGAGCATGGGCAGTAATATGCTCGTTTTTGACCATATGCCGGACAATGATTTACTCGGCGCGCTGCGCAAGCCTTTTGCCGACGATTTCGTCTTTCGCCGTTTTGTTTCGGAAGGCAACGGCACCGCCCCCTCTTTAGCGGCGCTGTTTTTTCACAGTCCGGTACAGAATATCAGCCACTCTTCGGCCCAGCGGGTACCGTTGGCAGATACGCCGTTCGCCGTTTACAAAAAAGCCGGCTATAACGTGATTTTTATTACCTCGGGCAGTTTGATGTGGCGCAATCTGGGCAATTATCTGCCTTTCCAGGGAGTGGATCGGGTTTTCGGCCAGGAAACCCTGGAATCGCTGTATCCCGAATCCAGGCAAGAGGTCACGGACTGGGGCGTACCGGATGATTATGCCTTCCGCCTGGCGGCCAAATTATTGGCCCAGGCCACGCAGCCGACATTTATCGCTATATTGACCGTGACCAATCATCCGCCGTATATCGTTCCCCCGCACTATCATCCCAAGCCGGTGTACGCATCGGCCCAAATGATGGCCCATGCCGAAGTTCCCCGGCAGGCGCAGGAAAATATTCTGCGGACCTATCAGTACGGCACCGACTCACTGGGCGAGTTTATCGCGACGATAAAAGACTCCCCCCTCGGGGATAATACCCTCATTGCCGCCGCCGGCGATCATCAAATGCGGCGGCTGAAAGCGTTTAATCCGCGGGAACAGTTCCTGGATCGCGCCGTGCCGTTTTATCTCTACATACCCAAAATCATCCTGGACAACAGCCCCTGGCGCTACGACCCGTCCCGCATCGGTTCCCACAAAGACATTATGCCGACCCTCTATGCCTATTCCCTGTCGGACACCCCTTACCAGGCGCTGGGGGGCAGGAATATGCTGGCGCCGGTGGACGACGGCAGCCGGGCCTTCGGTTATAACGTTGACCTGTGGGTTGACGATCGGGGCGTCTATCCCCTCACCGGACGGCCGGCGTTTTATCCCTGGACCCCGGACGGCGGCCTGACGTTACAGCCCGCCGCCGGGTCGGTGGATACATCGCGGATGCAGCGTTTTACCGCCTATCCCGCGCTGCTCCGCTGGCAGCTGAATGCCAGGATAAAAGGATTTTCCGGCTGAACCGGCTTCGTTAATCCTCCCAGAACTGGACAGTGTTAAAACGATGGGCGCCATTGGCCATCACCACGGTATTTTTACCCCGCCGCTTGGCCTGATATAGGGCGATATCGGCCTGATGGATGCAGGTCATCAGGTCATCGCCGGCATGATACATACCGACCCCGATAGAGACGGTGAGCTTGAACGGCTGCGGCGAATTGGCCAGAAATAGCGTATTGGCGACGGCCGCGCGAATTCGCTGGCAAACCTGATACACCGTCAACGGATCCGCATTGCGGACAAATATGAGGAATTCCTCGCCGCCGTAGCGGCCGATAAAATCCCTGCTGCGGGTGGTACTGCGGAAAATTTCAGCTGTTTCAAACAGCAACCGATCGCCAATCAGGTGGCCGTAGCGATCGTTCACCTGTTTAAAATCGTCCAGATCGATAAGCCCGACGCCGAATGACTGGGTTTCAGACGACAGCTTGATAATTTCCTGGTCGATTCTCTTACGGTTATTGAGGCTGGTGACGCTGTCTATCATGGCAAAGTCTTTCATGGAAATACTGGCTTCCACATACTCTTTTTTTACCACCAGGGCGAAATAGGTGATGAAAAAGCACAGGCACTCCATTAACGGATAGACCATCTGCGGATAGACCAGGCGGATATTGGTGTAAAATCGCGTGGGATCGAGCAGGAGCATTGAACCTAACCGGCAGGCAAGAATAACAAATACAATGGCCAAGGCGATGATGATGGGTCTTTTACGCCATATTTTACCGGCAAAAAGGATAAGGAACACCAGCCCGATGGCAAACTTATCGGATAACGCGACGCCGTGGCTTGCCAAGGTAATAATCAAGGCGATGAGCCCGCTGAGCCAGCCGCCGAGAATCGTGGTGAGAATAACGGGCAGCGCGGCGAATCCCCCCAGCGCCGTCTGGGGCAAGATAGCGTTCCCAAGCAAAAAGCAAAGGGAAATGCCGCCCCCCGCCAAACCGAAAAAAACGCGTTTTTGACAAGAGGAATCACAAGAAAAAGCTTTATGCTGGCTGAGAAAAAAATAGGCTAAAGATAACGTGGCATAAATAATACAGGCGGTAACATAGACAGAAACACCCAGTGTCAAAATTCCCATTCCTGCGCACCTTAATTAAATAATAACAATTCAGCAATATTCTATTATCGATTTTGATCGGTTATTATTTAATACTCACCTGCCATGAATAACATTTTAATAAGGTTGATTCTCATTAAGCACATGCTGGAGGTAGGGGAAAAGTGATATATATTTTTATGAAGTAAACACTACAGATATTGATTAAGCTAATCGTTTATTTCACTTATAAAAGCCCAACTGATTGATAAAATCTATCAGTTTTAACCTAACTATGGTTCTAAACGATCATAAAAGACAATGGGCGGCTTTTTAACCGGTTTTGTCAGCCATTTTGTCCCTAAATAGCATTAAATGCGTATTTATCACAAATAAATCGGACAATAAAATGGGTCAATTTTTTGTGAAAATCTTTATAGCCGATGAGGGAAATAGCGATAATTCGAGAGGAGGGTCAGAGAATTTTCATTGCTGGTTTCCTTTATTCAGCAGAAATTCGAGACCACCGATCCGTTTTAGCTAAAATAACATCATTCCAATAGAGTATGGATTAAATGATTTAACCATTTGGCAGCGGTTTTTCTTTCCAGATGAATATCCTTATTTATCCGGAAAGATAATATCGCCTACTAAAAGAAATAAGCAAAATTTTATTCTTTTTATTTCAGCACAAAAAATCCATGGCTACCGTCCCGCTCCAGCTGCGCCACCAGTCCCAGTTCCCAGGTGATATAATCCTGCATGGCCCGGGGGGAATTACCGGTGCCTTCATAGGGACGGCGATAGCGCCGGGGCAAAGGACGCTGCGATTGGAATGCCGCGTCGTCCGGCGACGGTTCCGCCACCGGCGCGGCCCAGGAGCCGGACACGGCAACATCGGCGTGCTCTTTGTCAAGCACCCAAACCTGCCAACCCATTTGCGCCAGCCAGGAGGCGGTCATATCGGCACGCGTCCCGCCCTCGCCGTCCGTCAGGACAATACGCGCCCCGCGTACGCTGGCGTAGTGATCGGTCTCCTGCACCAGCTGTCCGCCGGGGACCGGACGGGCCGCCGGGAAATGACCGGCGGCATACTCTTCCGGCTGCCTGACGTCAAAGACATAGGTGGTGCGATCCGGCTCTGTCAGCCAGCGCTGCAGTTCGCCTGCGTCCAGGCGTTTCACGCCGGCCCGATCCGCCACCTCCCTTGCGGCGACGGCCGCCGCCCGGCGCGCCGTTTCGCTCGCGGCGGGGTAGCGGCGCCGCTGCGAGCGCTCCAGCGGCAGCCCGGCCAGCATCCAGCCGATGGTGCCGTTGCGCAATGCCGCCACCGGGTTGGGAATACCGGCGTTAATCAGCGACTGGGCGCCGATAATACCGCGGGTACGTCCGGCGCAGTTGACGATAATGCGGGTGGCGGGCGACGGCACCAGATCCCGGACCCGCAATACCAGCTCCGCCCCCGGTACGCTGATGCCGCCGGGGATGTTCATGGTCTGGTATTCATCAAAACGCCGTACGTCCAGCACCGCTATATCCCCGGCGGCGTCCAGCAGCCGCTTTAGCTCTTCCGCCGCCAAAAACGGCGTCTGGCGGCAGTGGGCCACCAGTTCGCCAAACGCTTTGCTGGGCGAATTGACGTCGATAAACAGTTCGCCGCCCGCCGCCGTCCAGCCGGCCAGTCCGTCCGCCAGCAAAGCCACATCCCGGTAACCCAGCGCCAGCAGCCGGCGCGCGGCGATAGCCGCCAGCCCCTCGCCGTTATCATACAGGGTCACGGGGACGGTGCGCCGGGGAATCCGCGCCAGGACCTCATCCTCCAGCCGTGACAAGGGGATATTGGCGGCAAACAAGGGATGCCCTTCGGCGTAAGACGCTTCCTCGCGTACGTCCACCAGCGCCACTTCATGCCGGTTCAGCAAGGCCAGGCGGATATCGTCCGCCTGCCGGCGGGGGAAAAACGAGTCGGTCATATGGCTATACTCCCAAATCAGTCCCAAATCAGATCAATACCAGTAGCGACCGGGCTCCGTCAGCCCTCGGCGAACCTGGCGCAGAGCGCTAATCGCTGCACTTTGCCCGAACCGCCCCGGGGCAATGCCGTAACGAGATAAAAACGCACCGGCGCTTTGAAACTCCCCAGCCGCTCCAGGCACCATGCCCGCAACGCGGCCTCATCCAAAGCCATGCCGGTCTGCAATACCAGCGCCGCGGCGATATTTTGGCCGTAATCGGCATCGGGTATCGCAAAAGCAGCCGCTTCACGTAGACCGGGGAAATCCGCCAGCGCCTCGTCGATTTCCCGCGGAGCGATATTTTCTCCGCCCTTGATGATGATCTCTTTCATCCGCCCGGTAATAAAATAGAATCCGCGCTCGTCGCGATAGCCCAGATCGCCGGTATGCAGCCAGCCGCCGGCATCAATGGCCGCCGCGGTTTGTGCGCTGTCCAGATGATAGCCGGCCATGATGTTGGGGCCCCGCAGGATAATTTCGCCACCGCAATTATCCGCCAGCCGCTCTCCGCCGGGACCGGCAATGGCGGTCTCGATGCCGCAGGGCAAGCCGACGCTGCCATAGACCCGGCCGGTATGGGGATTGCAGAACGCCAGCGACCCCGACTCCGTCATACCCATGCCTTCGATGACCGCTATGCCGAAGCGCTGCTCGAATTGCCGGTGC
Source organism: Sodalis sp. RH15 (assembly GCF_047324255.1). NCBI lineage: Bacteria > Pseudomonadati > Pseudomonadota > Gammaproteobacteria > Enterobacterales > Bruguierivoracaceae > Sodalis > Sodalis sp. RH15. Next base: position 2,400,625 of record NZ_CP178738.1, on the reverse strand, counting down.
CGGGCGGGCGGCAGCGGCGCGGAGGCGGATCGGGCGAATTTGACCCAGGGATAGCGGGCGTCGCCGTCGGAAGCGTCGTGCAAAAGAAAGGCTATCATGGTGGGCACCAGGTTGAGCCAGGTGCAGCGATAACGTTCCACCATGCCCCACCAGCGGGAGACGGAAAAACGCCGCGGCGCCACCAGACTGCCGCCGCTGACAAAGGGAACCAGCGTCCCGATGACCTGGCCGTTGATGTGATAAAGGGGCAACGCGCACAGCAGGCGATCTTGCGGCGTAAGCCGATGCCAGCGAGCGATGCGTTCCGCCGCGGCCAGCATATTGCCGTGGGTCATGACGACCCCTTTGGGCAGGCCGGTGGTGCCCGAGGTATAAATCAGCAGTGCCGGACTTCGGGCGGACAGCGGCTGCCCGCAGGCGGCCGGATCGTCGGCGGGGTGCGGTGTGTAGATGGCCGCTTCGTCCGTCGCGGACGGTATAGGTATGAACGGGTTATCCCCCGTCCGGGATGGAAAATCCTCCGGCTCCGGACGATTCGCGCCGCCCGTCGGCAAATCCCGTTCGCGGATCGCCATCAAGGGACGTCCCGCCGGCGGCAGGCTGTCCAGCACCCCCCGCAGGCGGGGAGCGTACTCCCGGCTGGTGATGACGGTTTTAGCGCCGCAATGGGTGATAATCCACGCCAGGGCCGTGTCGGCAGCCAGCAAGTTAAGGGGCACCGGCACGTAGCCCGTCAGCATGCATGACAGACAAAGCGCCACGGTGTCAAAGCCGCCGGGCAGCAGCAGAGCGATATGATCACCGGGCCGGTGGCCGGCGGCCAGTAACCACTGGCCCTGGCGCCGGGCGGCCAGGGCCAGCTGGGCGAAGGTGAGGGTGCGCCCGGTCTCCGGACAAATCAGGAAAACCCGATCGGCGCCCTCGCGCAGATGCCGGGCCAGCACCGCCGGCAGCGAGTCGGCGGCGTCTACCGCTGCTTGGGCGCCTGTATCGTCCGGCGCTGCGTACTCTGCTTGGGCGCCGGTGTCGTCCCGCGTTGCTCCCTTTGCTTGGGCGCCGGTGTCGTCCGGCGCTGCGTACTCCGCCTGGGTGCCGTTCAGCGTTGCTTCGCCGCTGCCCTTCACGATCCCTTCCTGCGCAGATAATCGCCGAACAGCATATCCAGCGAGGGAATATCTTCCTCTATAGGGCGCGAGATACGGACCTTATTATAAAAATGCCGGTAATTCAGATTGTCGGAGAAATGATTTTTACCCCAGGTGCCGCAGCCCAGGGTCAGGGTAAAGGGCAATCCGTTATCAAAATTGCCGCCGGCGGCAAAACTGTGGGCTTGATTGACGATAACGCGGCTCACCGGCAGGGTGAGTCCCGCCGTCAGCGCCTCCGCCGGATCGGTGCCGTGCAGGCCGACGGAGTGCCCGGCTCCTTGCCAGGCATAAAGCGCCCTGACCCGGTCGCATGCCTGATGAAAATCATCCGCCCGGTAGGCGGTTAAAACCGGCGAGAGCTTTTCACCGGAAAAGGGAAAGCGTTCGCCCACCCCCTCTTCCTCGACGATGAAAAAACGGGCGCTTTGGCAGGCCGCTCGCGATAATCCGGCCGCTTCAGCCAGGAACTGCGCGGAATGGCCCACCCGATCCCGCGCCAGCTTGCCGCCGCCGTCTGGCCAAAGGACGCGCTGCAGCCGGGCTTTTTCCTCCGCCGTCAATACCACGCCGCCCTGCTCCACCAGAGCGTCCAGCATCGGCCGGTAGCGGCCGGACGGGATGATAACGCTGTTTTCCGCGGAACAGCTGGTGGCGTTATCAAAGGTTTTCGAATCCGCTATCTTGCGGGCGGCCGCGGTTAAATCCGCCGATTCGCTGATAATGGCGGCTACGTTGCCGACGCCGACGCCGAAGGTGGGCGTACCGCTCTGCGTCGCGGCCCGGACATTGGCCTGGGAACCGGTAACGATAACCAGATCCGCCGCACCCATCAGCAACTGCGTTTGCTCGCGGCGGACAGGGGCAGGCAGCATTTGCACCAGGTCGCGGGGAACCCGCAGGACATCCAGCTCGGGATAGATCAACTCCAGCAACCGGGCGCAGCTGGCCGCCCCTTTCGGCGATGGCGCCACGATAACGGCGTTGCGGCATTTGACGGCGTTGATGATGTTATTGATGACCGTAGCCACCGGGTTGGTGGAGGGCGTCACGGCGGCCACCACCCCCACCGGCCGCGCAATGTCGACGATCCCGCGCCGCGGATCCCCGCCTATCACGCCGACGGTTTTTTTACCGTGCAGATCCCGCAGCAGACCCAGCGTCTTGCGATGATTTTTGCTGACCTTATCCTCGACATTGCCCAGGCCGGTATCCTCTACCGCCAGGGTCGCCAAGGCCCGATTATTCGCGGGATTGATCACCGCCCAGCCCAGGGCGCTCACCACCAAATCGATTTGCTCCTGGCTGTAGCCGTCTATCTGCCGCTGCGCCTCCCGCGCCCGCACCACCAGGGCGTGAACAAGCCGGGCCGGCGCCGTTTCCTCCCCGTCCGGTGCGAGCGGGGCCGGCGAAGGCGTCGCCGGACTCATTTCGCGGCGGCCGGCTGCCAGACCGGCACCGCCTGGGCATTAATATGTTTAGGCAATAATCCCGCGGCAAAAAACGCGTCGGCGATGCGCTGCTGCTCGCCGAGGCTCTCAAGGGTCACCGGCTTGACCTGATAGGTGCGATGGGCATTGGCCTGTTCCACGGTGGCTACATCCAGATTGCCCCACAATGGTCCCAGCAATTTCGCCGCGTCGGCGGGATGGGACTTGACCCAGGCGCCGGTTTGTTCCAGCTGCCGGTAAATCAGATCCAGAATTTCGGGATGCTGCCGCGCAAAGGAAGCGGACGCCAGATAATAGCGCTGATAGCTGGCCAGTCCCTGCCCCGGCGCCAGAACGCGGGCATGCTGCCGGCGCTCGGCGGCGGCGACAAAGGGTTCCCAGGTTACCCAGGCGTCCACCTGGCCGGTTTCAAACGCCGCCAGGCCGTCCGCCGGGGTCAGGTAAGCCGGGGTGATATCATGGAACGTCAGGTGGGCTTTCGCCAGGGCAACGATGAGCAAGTAATGACTACCCGCCGCTTTGGTTACCGCGATGCGTTTGCCTTTCAAATCCTCCAGGGTTTTCAGCGGTGAATTTTGCGGCACCAGGATTGCCTGGGCATCCGGCGAGGGCTCTTCGCGGGCAAAATAGGTCAAGTCGGCGCCGGCCGCCTGGGCAAAGACCGGCACGGTATCCGCCACATCGGCGGAGACATCCACATTACCGATATTCAGGGCCTCCAGCAGCGGCAGTCCGCTGGAAAACTCATACCAGCTGACCTTTATTCCCCGGGGAGCCAGCTCTTTTTCCAGCGTGCCCTGCAATTTTACCAGGGTCAGCAAGGTGGAGGATTTTTGATAACCGATACGCAGAGCGGTTTCCGCCCGTGCATTGAATTGAATTAATAAAGCCAATAAAGGAACGGCGATAAAAATAAGACGGCGCATGGTAAACGTAAAGCGAGACATAACGGTATCCGACAAGAATAGGTAATAGTAAGCTCCAAGACTTGCCCGGCACTGTCAAAGTATATAATCAGCTTTAGATAGTCTATTTTATCCCTTAATCCCAGGTCCGGTCGCCGGCCTTGCCGGCAGGCTTTCGCCATGGGGAAAAACGCTCCCCGCCGCCGCAAATCCGGCCTTTCATCAACACAAAAGTCCTTTAAGATAAACATCCATATAACAACATTTCTTTATTGGAATATTTTCATACCGGTTATTAACAGAGGTTCGGCATTTATTAATGTGATTTTTCTTTTAGCAAAATAATATCTATTCAAAGCTGAAAATAACATTTACCGAACAATTTCCCGCGCTGTTAGGATTTTCTTTTCAGTAATTGAAGATGGAAAGAAATGATGAATCTGCGCGGCGGTATTGCATTATTGCTTTCATTGGCCGTTTCGGCCGGTGCCTGCGCCGCCGATACCCTGCGTATCGGCTATCAGAAATCCGGCACCACCCTGGTATTGCTGAAGGGGGAAGGAACGCTGGAAAAAAGCCTGGCCTCGCAGGGCGTGAAGGTGAAATGGACGGAGTTTCCCGGCGGCCCGCAATTGCTGGAAGGATTGAACGTCGGCTCCATCGATTTTGGTTTCACCGGCGAAACGCCGCCGGTATTCGCGCAGGCCGCCGGGGCCAATCTGGTATATATCGCCAATGAACCGGCCTCGCCGACCGCGGAAGCCATTTTGGTGCCGAAAGAGTCCGCCCTGCGCAAGGTGGGGGATTTAAAAGGTAAAAAAGTCGCGCTGAATAAAGGCTCGAACGTGCATTACCTGCTGGTGCGGGCGCTGCAGGAAGCCGGCCTGAGCTACGGCGATATTACCCCGGTCTATCTCTCCCCCGCCGACGCGCGCGCGGCCTTTATCCAGGGAAGCGTGGATGCCTGGGTGATTTGGGATCCGTTCGCCGCCGCCGCCGAGCAACAGCTGCAGGCGCGTACCCTGCGAAACGGCCAGGGCATCGTGAATAACTATCAGTTCTACCTCGCCACCCGGGATTTCGCCACGGCCCATCCACGGGTGATTACCGAGCTTGTCGGGCAAATCCGGCTGGTGGATAAAAAGGCCGTCGAAGACCCCGCGGCGGTGACCCGCCAGGTGGCGCCCCTGCTGGGGCTGCCGGAGGACATCACCCGCATCGCGGTGGAGCGGCAGCATTATCAGGCGGCATTTATCACCCCGGAGGTGACCGCCGGCCAGCAGCGTATTGCGGATACGTTCACCCGGTTGAAATTGATTCCGCAAAGCCTGAATGTCTCACAGGCCGTCTGGACGCCGCCGGCACAGTAGCGGCGGACCATCCGATGCGCACTTTACAGGAGCACGGGATGAAACGCATTTCCCTCGAGTTTTCCGAACGTCTGGCGCCCTGGCTGTTGCCGGTGCTGTTGATGGCATCCTGGCAGTTGGCGGTGAGCGCCGGCTGGCTGTCCAGCCGGATCCTGCCGGCGCCGAGCGCGGTTATCACCGCGGCCTGGCGGTTAATCTACAGCGGCGAGCTATGGCAGCATCTGGCCATCAGCAGTTGGCGCGCCGCGGTGGGATTCGCCATCGGCGGCTCCATCGGACTGCTGCTGGGCTTTATCACCGGCCTGTCCCGCTGGGGGGCGCTGCTGCTGGACAGCACGGTGCAGATGATCCGCAACGTACCGCATCTGGCGCTGATCCCGCTGGTGATTTTGTGGTTCGGCATTGATGAATCGGCAAAGATTTTCCTGGTGGCCCTCGGCACGCTGTTCCCCATTTACCTCAATACCTACCACGGCGTGCGCAACGTGGACGCCGGCCTGGTGGAAATGGCCCGAAATTACGGGCTGTCGGGATTTTCGCTGTTTTATCAGGTTATTTTGCCCGGGGCCCTCCCTTCCATACTGGTGGGAGTCCGTTTCGCGCTGGGATTCATGTGGCTGACGCTGATTGTGGCGGAAACCATCTCCGCCAATTCGGGCATCGGCTATCTGGCCATGAATGCCCGTGAATTTCTGCAAACCGACGTGGTGGTGGTGGCCATTATTTTATACGCCATCCTCGGCAAGGCGGCGGACAGCGCCGCCCGGGCGCTGGAGCGCGTCTGGCTGCGCTGGCATCCGGCTTACCAGAAGACGAGGGCAACGGCATGAGCGTCAATGTCTACCCGGTTAACCGCGGCATCCCCCTGGCATTGCGCCAATTGGAGAAGTCTTTCCATGGCCACCGGGTGCTGGGGAATGTGGATCTCGCCATCCCCGCCGGACAGTGCGTGGCCATCGTCGGGCGCAGCGGCTGCGGCAAAAGCACTCTGTTGCGCCTGCTGGCCGGTCTTGACAGGCCGGACCGCGGCTCCCTCTCGTCCGGCAATACCCCGCTGCGCGCCAGACAAAACGATATACGGCTGATGTTCCAGGACGACAGGCTACTACCCTGGAAAAAGGTGGTGGATAACGTGGGCCTCGGCCTGGGCAAGGACGCACGCGAGCGCGCCCTGGCCGCTCTTGACACCGTCGGATTGGCCGGGCGGGCCGGCGACTGGCCTTCCACCCTGTCCGGCGGGCAGAAGCAGCGGGTGGCGCTGGCGCGGGCATTGATTCACCGTCCGCGCCTGCTGCTGCTGGATGAACCCCTGGGGGCGCTTGATGCGTTAACCCGTATCGAGATGCAGCGCCTGATTGAGACCCTGTGGCAAGAACAGGGTTTTACCCTGTTGCTGGTGACCCACGATGTGCATGAAGCGGTGACCCTGGCGGATCGGGTCATCCTGCTGGAGCAGGGGCATATCGGCCTGGATATCGCCATCGATTTGCCGCGTCCCCGCAGCCACGGGCAGGCCCGGCAGGCGGCATTGGAAAGTGAAATCCTGGAACGCATCTTTTCCAGCGGCGTCCAGGGCGCGCAAGGCGACGGCACGCTGCGCTCCGGGAGTTCCAATCAATAGACCCGTCATCTTTCAAGCTGCAGGCGTGTTGGCTGTGTTACTCGGCTCATCCGTAAGCCTCGCCCTTTTAAGGCCGCTGCAAGCGGCGTTACTGCAACGCGGATTATCTAGAGAATACACTTTTATTATTAACGAATTAAGGCAGGCAATAACGTGACTCAGGAAGCCCTGGTACTTTCGCCGCAGGAAGCGCGGCTGCTGCATCCCGACAGCAAGCCCGTCGCCACGGACAGGACCCATCGCCTGCTGGCCCGTATCCAGCATGCCAAACCGGCTATCGATGTGGAACGGGCGCGCTATTTCACCGAGTCCATGGCGCAAACGGAAGGGGAATTACTGATCCTGCGCTGGGCGAAGGCGATGTATCACATCGCCGGGCATATCCAGGTGTATATCGATGAAGATCAGCTGATAGTCGGCCGGGCCGGCAAACCCGGCCGCTACGGCATTCTTTATCCTGAACTGGACGGCGATTTTCTGGAGCGGGCGCTGGAGCAGTTGCCCCGGCGGGTGGAATCGCCGTTTACCGTCGAACCGGCGGAGGTGGATATCATCAAACGGGTGGTATCCCCCTACTGGCAGGGCAAAACCTACCATGAAGACCTGGCCCGCGCCCTGCCCGAGGAGACGCTGCGCCTCACCTACGATCCCGCCGACGCCCTGACCTCCCGTTTTATCGTCAACGAAACCTCGTCGTTCCGGTCCTCCATTCAGTGGGTACATGATTACGATAAAGTGCTGCGGCTGGGATTTAAGGGGATAAAGGAGGATGCACAGCGCCGGCTGGCGGCGCTGGATCCCTTCGATCCGTCGGACAATGTTGAAAAGGCACCGTTCCTTCAGGCCATTATCCTCAGCGCCGAGGCGGTGATCCTATGGGCCGGACGCCATGCCGCGCTGGCGCGGGATCTGGCGGCTCGGGAGCCCGATCCCGTTCGGCGCCAGGAGCTGGCGGCCATCGCCGAGCGCTGCGCCTGGGTGCCGGAACATCCGGCGCGGGATTTCCGCGATGCGCTGCAGGCGCAGTGGTTCACCCAGATGTTTTCCCGCCTGGAGCAGAAAACCGGCACCATTATCTCCAACGGCCGCATGGATCAGTATCTTTACCCCTATTACCGGCGGGATCTGGAGCGCGGCCTGCTCACCGAAGAGCAGGCCCTTGAATGGCTGGCCTGCATGTGGGTCGCCATGGCGCAGTTCGTGGATTTGTACATCTCCCCCACCGGCGGCGCCTTCAACGAAGGCTACGCCCATTGGGAAGCGGTCACTATCGGCGGCCAGACGCCGGAAGGCCTGGATGCGGTCAATGCCTTATCCTATCTGTTCCTGCGTTCGAAGCGGGAATTCCCGTTGCACTATCCGGACCTGGCGGCTCGCATCCATAGCCGCACCCCGCCGCGTTTTCTCTATGAAGTGGCGCAAACCATTAAAGACGGCGCCGGATTTCCGAAACTCATCAACGATGAAGAGGTGGTGCCGCTGCTGCTGGCGAAGGGAGCCGCGTTCAGCGAGGCCTATGATTTCGCGGTATCCGGCTGCGCCGAGTGCCGGATGCCGAACCGCGATACCTATACCAGCCCCTGCGCCTATATCAACTTCCCGGCGGCGCTGGAGATGACGTTGTACAACGGCCGGATGAAACGCTACGGCGGGGAATTGCTGGGTATCGAAACCGGCGATCCGGGGGAATTCGCGGACTGGGAGGCATTCTGGCAGGCCTATGTAAAACAGCATCTGAATTTCCTTCGCCACGCGTTTATCCAGCAAAAAATCATCATTGATTTGCGCGCCCGGCATTTTGCCTGGCCGCTGGGTTCCGCCCTGCACGATCTGGCGATGGACGCCGGTAAGGATATCCACCAGCCGGACATCGACGGCGGTATCGATTTGGGTTATTTCGAGTTTATGGGCTACGGCACGGTCATTGATTCCCTGGCGGCAATAAAAAAATGGGTCTATGACGAAAAACGTCTTTCCATGGGGCAATTGCTGGCGGCGCTGGCGGACGATTTCAACGGCCATCCCGTGGTCCGCGCCCTGCTGCGGGACGCGCCCAAATACGGCAACAACGATCCCTACGCCGATGATATCGGCAAGGCCCTGGATAAAATATGTCTGGAATACACCCAGCGCTACTCCCGCTCTCTGGGCGTGCATATGGATCTGCGGCTGGTGCCGTTTACCTCGCATGTGCCGTTCGGCAAGGTGGTGCACGCCACCCCCAACGGCCGCAGGGCCTACAGTCCGCTATCGGACGGTTCGTCGGCCTCACAGGGCTGCGACAGCCAAGGCCCCACCGCGGTTTTGCTGTCCAATTACCACACCAAGAATTACCGGTTTCGCGAGCGCGCCGCCCGCTTGCTCAACGTCAAGTTCACCCCCTCGGTACTGGCCGGCGAGGCGGGCACCCGCAAGCTGTGCGATTTCATCAAGGTCTGGTGCGACCTGAAGCTGTGGCATATCCAGTTCAACGTCATCAACCGGGAAACCCTGCTGGCGGCCAAGGCCGACCCGGAACGCTTTCGCGGCTTGATTGTCAGGATTGCCGGCTATAGCGCCTATTTCACTGACCTCTCCCCGGACCTGCAGGATGATTTGATTGCCAGGACCGGCCATGAAATCTTCTGATCCGCAGGCATTGCCGCTGCGAATCCCCGCCACGGCGTTGCCGGCTCCGGCGAGCCGGACCGACGGGGCTGATGCGGGCTGGATTTTCAATATACAGCGCTATTCGCTGCATGACGGCGACGGCATCCGCACGCTGGTTTTTCTGAAAGGCTGTCCGCTGCGCTGCGCCTGGTGCAGCAATCCGGAATCCCAGGGTCTATTGCCGGAAATCACGCTGGATGAAAAAAAATGCCTCGGCCGGGACTGCGGCCTGTGCCTTGTCCAATGCCCTGCCCACAGCCTGGCGTATGGGGCCGACGGAATTGTCCGGCTGAACACGGATACCTGCCGGCAATGCCTGCAATGCCTGCCCGCCTGTTCCAGCCATGCCCTGCATGCGTTCGGCCAGCGGATAACGGCGGCGCGGGTGATGGATATTGCCGAGGCGGACAGCCTGTTTTATGCGCGCTCACGGGGCGGGATTACCCTCAGCGGCGGCGAACCCCTGATGCAGGCGGATTTTGCCCTGGCCCTGCTGCGGGAAGCCAAAAAACGGCATATCGACACCCTGCTGGAAACCTGCGGTTACGGCCCCTGGCCGGCGTTACAGGCGCTGGCGGGCTATTGCGACGGCGTCTATTTTGATATCAAAAACCTGAACGACACCGCACACCGCCGGTTTACCGGGCGTTCCAACCGCCGGATTCTGGCTAATCTGCTGGCTTTGCGCAGGCATTTCCCCCATTTGCCGATACATGTCCGCACGCCGCTGATTCCGGCGTTTAACGATAGCTGGGACGATATCGCCCGCATCATTGATTTTATTCTGCCCCTGGCGGACGTCAGCTATGAAATCCTGCCCTATCACCGGCTGGGCAGCGACAAATACCGGCTGCTGGGACGGCCATACCTGCCGGGGGACATCCGACTGCCGGTGGAAACCGTCGAGGAAATCATTACCCGCACCCGCCGGCGTCTCGGCCGCCGATACGGCCCCGACGGGACGAGGCCCATGGATGAGCCGAGTATCGCCAACGCATCTGCAGCGTGAATTATGACGGGTGCATACCCTATATAATTCGTGTTGCAGGAAGGCGGCGACGCAGCGAACTCCCAGGAGCTTACTCCAGTAAGTGACTGGGATGAGCGAGGAAGCCAACGCATCTGCAGCGTGAATTATGACGGGTGCATACCCTATATAATTCGTGTTGCAGGAAGGCGGCGACGCAGCGAACTCCCAGGAGCTTACTCCAGTAAGTGACTGGGATGAGCGAGGAAGCCAACGCACCTGCAGCGTGAATTATGACGGGTATAGATGTTTTACGCATTTGGAATGCCATATATATCAGTTGGAGCACCGGCTCCGGCTGTCCATCATAACGTTTACACGTAGTTTTATTCAGCAGGAGCCGTCCATGAGCCTCAATCTATTCTGGTTTCTCCCCACCCATGGCGACGGACGCTATCTCGGCACGCCGCGCGGCGCGCGCACGGTGGATCACGCTTATCTGCAGCAGATTGCCCAGGCGGCGGAACGGGTGGGTTTCGGCGGCGTACTGATCCCCACCGGCCGCTCCTGTGAAGACTCCTGGCTGGTGGCGGCGTCGCTGATTCCCGTCACCCAGCGGCTAAAGTTCCTGGTGGCGCTGCGGCCGGGGGTTATCTCTCCTACCCTGGCGGCCCGTCAGGCGGCGACGCTGGATCGGCTGTCCCAAGGCCGGGCGCTGTTCAACCTGGTGACCGGCGGCGATCCCGACGAACTGGCGGCGGAAGGGGTATTTCTCGATCACGCCGAACGTTATGAAGCCGCGGCGGAGTTTACCCGCGTCTGGCGGCGGGTGCTGGAAGGCGAGACGGTGAATTTCCAGGGCAAGCATGTGCAGGTGGAAGGGGCGCGCCTGATGTTTCCGCCGGTGCAACAGCCCCGGCCGCCGCTCTATTTCGGCGGTTCGTCCGATGCGGCGCAGGATCTGGCGGCGGAACAGGTGGAGCTTTATCTGACCTGGGGCGAACCGCCGGCGCAGGTGGCGGAAAAAATCGCCCAGGTACGGGAGAAGGCCGCCGCGCTGGGACGGCAAGTCCGCTTCGGCATCCGCCTGCACGTGATTGTGCGGGAAACCACGGAAGAGGCCTGGCAGGATGCCCGGCGGCTGATTGCCCATGTGGACGATGAAACCATTGCCCGCGCCCGGGCGTCGTTCGCCCGGTTTGATTCGGTGGGGCAACAGCGCATGGCGGCACTGCACGACGGCAGCCGGGACCATTTGGAAATAAGCCCCAATCTGTGGGCCGGGGTCGGGCTGGTGCGGGCCGGCGCCGGCACCGCCCTGGTGGGGGACGGTCCCACCGTCGCCCGGCGCATCGCCGAGTATGCGGATTTAGGCATCGATACCTTTATCCTGTCCGGTTACCCGCATCTGGAGGAAGCCTATCGGGTGTCGGAACTGGTCTTCCCCCATCTGGACGTGGCGACGAACAGTCCCGCCGCCGCAAGCGACGCCATCCGGCCGCAGGGGGAAGTGATCGCCAACGATTTCGCGCCGGATAAAATCCATTAAATGCTGACTAATGTTCCCATCGGGCCTATTTTCAGTCCGACATGGGGCGAGTCTGCAGATGACTTTGGTGACAATGATGACGGCCCATTACCAGGATATTCTCAACGATAATTTTTGGCTGCCGTTTACGCCAAATAAAGATTTCCGCAACGATCCCAAGTTATTCGTCCGGGCGGAAGGGGATTATTATTACGATCCGGACGGACGGGCGATATTGGACGGGGTGTCGGGTTTATTCGCCTCGGCCTTGGGCCACGGGCGTAAGGAGCTTGCCGAGGCGGTTCACCGGCAAATGCTGACCCTGGATTTTACCGCCAGCTTTTATCGCGGCCATCCGGGAGCCTTCGCCGCCGCCAAGGCCTTATCGGCGCTGCTGCCCCCCGGACTTGACAGGATTTTCTTTGTCGGTTCCGGCTCGGAGGCTGTGGATACCGCGCTGAAAATCGCCTTGGCATATCACCGCGCCAAGGGCCGGGGTGGCCGGAATATTTTCGTGTCGCGGGAGCGTGCTTATCACGGCGTCAATTTCGGCGGCGTCTCCTTGTCGGGGCTGCCCAACAACCGGCGGAATTTCGACGGCGTCGGGCCGCGGGTGGTGCATATGCGCCATACCTGGCTGGCGGAGAACCGCTACAGCCGCGGTCAGCCCGGGCACGGCGACTTCCTGGCGGACGATCTTTTACGCCTGATAACGCTGCACGGGGCGGAAAATATTGCCGCCTGCGTGGTGGAACCCATCGCCGGGTCCACCGGCGTGCTGGTGCCGCCGGTGGGCTATCTGGAGCGGCTGCGCCAGATCTGCGACCGGCATGACATTCTGCTGATCATGGACGAGGTGATCTGCGGCTTCGGCCGGACCGGCCGGGCTTTCGCCAGCCAGTCCTTTAATATCCGGCCGGATATCATCACCCTGGCCAAGGCCATCACCAACGGCGCATTGCCTATGGGCGCGGTGGCGGTGAGCCGGGATATTCATGACAGCATTATCAACGCCGGCGGCGAGCGGGAGATCGAGTTCTTCCATGGCTATACCTGGAGCGCGCATCCGGTGGCCTGCGCTGCGGCGTTGGCCACGCTGGCGATTTATCAGGAGGAAAACGTGTTCGCCGCCGCCGACGCGCTGAGCGGCCATTTTCTGCAACGGTTGTTTGCATTGCAGGGGCAGCCGCTGGTGACGGATATCCGCGGTTACGGTTTGCTGGGAGGTATCGATCTGGCGCCGGCGGCGAATGCGGGCCAGCGGGGTTATGAGGTGCAAAAAAAGCTGTTTGATGCCGGGCTGCATTTGAAATCCACCGGCGACGCGCTGATTATCGCGCCGATACTGGTGACCGGTCCCGAACGCATCGACCGGCTGTTCGAAATTCTGACCAGGGTCTTATCGACTATTAAGCCCTAGCATTTGGATGGCGTCGGCCCCAGTCAGCACGGTCTCCCTTTAACACGTTCGTTGCGCGCTCGGCGATCGCGGGCTTATCGGCGCCGGTTTAGTGGAAGCGTCCGTGCCAGGGTACCCATTTGCGCTGGATATAGCGCAGGCCGGTTTCCATGATGCAGGCCACCACGGCAATGACCAAGATGCCCATGATAACCACGTCCGTCACCAGGAACTGCGCCGCCGACTGCACCATGAAACCCAGGCCCCGGGTGGCGGCAATCAGCTCCGCCGCCACCAGCGTTGACCAGCCCACCCCCAGCCCGATGCGAATACCGGTCAGGATATCCGGCAGGGCGGCGGGGATGATGACATAGCGGGTGAGTTGTCCGGTGGTGGCCCCGAGGGATTGGGCCGCCCTGATCTTGGCCGGATCAACGCTGCGCACGCCGTTGGCGGTGGCAATCACCACCGGCGCGAAGATCGCCAGGTAAATCAGCAAAATTTTCGACAGCTCGCCGATGCCGCACCAGATGACGATCAGCGGCAGATAGGCTAACGGGGGGATCGGCCGGTAGAATTCAATCAGCGGGTCGAAGAGTCCCTGCACCAGCCGGTAGCGGCCGATGGCGATCCCCAGGGGAATGGCGGTGAACAGGGCGGCGATCAGAGCGATGCCGATTCGCTGCAGGCTGGCCCATGCATGTTGCCACAGGGTGGCATCCAGATAGCCGTTCACCGCTACCTGCCAGAATTTGCCCATGACCGCCCAGGGGGATGGCAGAAACAGCGGATCGATGAATTTCAGCCAGGTCACCAGCCACCAAATCGCCAAAAGGCTGCCGATGCTGATGATTCCCAGCACGCTGAGAGGCAAGCCTTTTTTTACGGCCTTGGCCCGTGACGACGGCAGGGGGTTGCCGGATGCTTCATTATGGACGTGGCGGGTATCGGTCATCGCTTAACACCATGGGTCAGGAATTTCGTATGAGGGCGGCGCGGATGCTTTTGGTCTACGCTGCGGACAGGGATCATCTGCCGGCGCCATAAGCCTGACGTTCATCGCCGGCGGAAGGGACGGGCGTCAGCGGCCCGGCGGCCTGTTTATCGCGACGATCGGCATCGCGGGTGGCGAACACCCGCGCCAGGATATGTTCGCGGGTCTCGATAAACAGCGGATCAGATTTTAGCGACCGGGCGCTTTCGCCCTGGGCATAGCGGCGGCTGAAGTCCAGCGGCAGGCGTTCGATGATGCGCCCCGGATTCGGCGACAGCAACACCAGCTCGGTGGCTAAAAAGATGGCCTCTTCGATATCATGGGTGATCAAAAACACCGGTGTATCCGTGCGCCGCCAAACCTGGAGCAGCAATTCCTGCATCTGTTCGCGGGTAAAGGCGTCCAGGGCGCCGAAGGGCTCATCCAGCAGCAAGACCCTGGGCTCGGCGGCCAGGGCGCGGGCAATGCCCACCCGCTGTTTTTGTCCGCCGGACAATTGCCAGATGCTGCGCGGGGCGAAACCCTCCAAATCCACCAGGGCCAGCAGTTCCCGAGCGCGTTCTTCCCGCTGCCGGCGGGCTACGCCCGCCAGCTTCAGGCCGAAGGCGACATTCTCCAGAACATTTTGCCAGGGCAGCAGGACATCGTCCTGGAATACCACTCCGCGCTCGGCCCCTGGTCCGGTGACCGGCTTGTCGTCTAAAGTGATGGAACCGCCGCTGGGGGCGATAAAGCCGGCGATAAGATTAAGCAAGGTGGTTTTGCCGCTGCCGGAGGGCCCCACCGCCACGCAAAGCTCACGGGGGCCCAGGCTGAACGAAATATCCTGCAAAACCGGCTGCGGCGATTCCGGATAATGGGCGGCGACGTGTTCCAGGATTAATTGAGTCATAGCGGTCCTGTGGAAAGTGCCTTATCTACCGGCAGTTTATCGCGAAAACGGTTTATTGGGGAATAAAAGCCGCCGTGACGAAAGGCGAATAATCCGGCAGCACCGAATCGATACGCCCCTGCTCTTTGAGGAACAGCGCGGTATCGGAGATACCCTTGACGATGGGCGCGCCCAGGGCGGTTTTCTGTTCAGCCGCCAGGGGATAGGTATTGCCCTCCAGCAAACCGGGAATGTCCTCCGGCTTCGCGCCGGTTATCTTCACCAGTTGGTCGATGTGCTGCTTATCCCCCAGCCAGGCTTTGGGATCCTGGTGAAACGTCTGATAGCTGTCGAGAGTAACTTTGGCAAAGGCCTTGACCACATCCGGATGGGCCTTGGCGTAATCCTTTCTCACCAGCCAGAGATCAAAGGTCGGCGCTCCCAGTTTGGCCAGCTCGCCGGAGGTAATCAGCACCTTGCCGGTGGCTTTGGCGACGCCCAGCGCAGGATCCCACGTATAGGCGGCGTCGATATCGCCCCGCTGCCAGGCGGCGCTGATGGCGGGAGGCGTAAGATTGACGATGGTCACCTGATGGGGATCGATATGCCAATGCTTCAGTGCGGCCAGCAGGCTGTAATGGCTGGTGGAAGAGAACGGCGTGGCGATTTTTTTACCGATAAGATCCGCCGGGCTGTTGATGCCCGATCCATTGCGCGCCACCAGCGCCTCGCTGGTGCCCAGATTAGACGCAATCAGTATGGTCTCGATGGGCAGATTGCGGCTGGCGGCGACGGTAAAGGGGCTGGACCCCAGATAGGCGATTTGGACATCGCCGGAGGCCACCGCGGTGATGACTTCAGCGCCGGCGTCGAATTTGCGCCAGTCGATCTTGGCATGGGTGGCCCGTTCGTATTCGCCGCCGGCCTGCGCGGCCTGGGACGGATTGGGGACGGTTTGGTAGCCGATGGTCACATCTGCGGCATGGGCCGTGCAGGCGAGTATACTTAACATCACCGCCGCGGAGAAGCGCCGGGAAAATAGCGAAACGTTCATAAATATCCTTTTTTTTTCGTCAACACCCCGCCTGCCGGCAGAGAGAAACCACTACGCCGGAAAGCCGCTCTTTACATTAATCGGCGGCCCGCGCCGGATAGGTATCGGCAAGGGGGAGCCGAACATCCAGGGGGCAGCCGGTATTTGTTTACTCTAAGGAGTTATCTCAAAGCGGGGCAACGATTTTTTTCCGCTATGCTTTGCCGGAAAATTCACTAAAACCGAAAGGGTTACGGGCGCCGCAGGAAGCGCCGGATGATTTTTCCGGAGAAGGTTTTGGGCAGGCTGTCCAGGAAAATCACGCTACGGGGCCGGCCATGGCGGCCGCAGCGGGCCACGATAACCGCCGCCAGGCACCGGCGCATGTCGGCATGCCGCGCTGCCGGCACCTCCGGCGTCGTGACGATGAACAGCCGCACCATCTGGCCCAACAGCGGATGCGCTATGCCCACCGCCGCCGCTTCGGCGACGCCGGGCACCGTCAGCGCCGCATGCTCTACTTCCGCCGTGGACAGCCGCTTGCCGCCGATATTCATGGTGTCGTCCATGCGTCCCTGAATGGTTATGCCGCCGTGTTCATCACGGCGGGCGCGATCCTGCGTCAGATAGCGCCAGCCCTCGCCGTCATGATGCCAATAGCGCGCCACGAACTCATCGTCATGGCCCCACAGGGTTTGCATGCCCCCCGGCCCCAGATGGTCATGCAGCACCAGCATGCCCGTTGCCGCCGGGCGGCCGGTTTGCTCATCCACAATGCTTACCCGGCGATCCATCACCGGACGCAGGGCGCCGCCCTGCCCGGCCAGGATCGGCCAGCCGCTTTCGGTTTGCCAATAGTGATCATACACCGGCACTCCGGCGCCCTGCTCCAGCCATTGACGGGTTTTGGCGTCCAGCGGCTCGCCGGCCAGATAGACGGCGCGCAGGGAGGGCAGCGGCGGATCAAGGGCTTCACTTTGCATGCGGGCCAGACGCATGGCGCCGGGTACGGTAAGCAGGCGCGTGACGCCGTGGCGGGCAATCAGCTGCCACCAGCGCCGCCCCGGGGTATTCGTGCCGCCGCCGGTGACCACCAGGGTGGTGAAACCGGCCAGCAGGGGCGCCCACACCAGATAGCTGTGTCCGGTCACCCAGCCGATATCGGCGGTGGTGAAAAAAACCTCATTCTCGCCGGTATGGAAAATATGCGGTAGCGAAGCGCACAGCGCCACGGCGTAGCCGCCGGTATCCCGCACGACGCCTTTGGGCGTGCCGGTGGTGCCGGAGGTGAACAGCAGCTGTGACGGCGCCTCGGCGGGCAGCCAGCGACAAGGTATCGGCTCATTGTTATAAGCCGCCCGCAGCCGCCGGTAACTGAGTTCACCCTCGCCGGGGAGTTCACCCGCCTCCCTATCGCCGGCGCCGTCAGCATAGCGCATGGCTTCCAATCCGCCGTCGCCGACAATGATCCGGCGAACGGCGGGCGGCGCAAGTCCCTCCTGCAGCAATACGCGGTTGATTTTATCCTCCAGGATCAGCAAACGGGGTTGGCTTAGGTCAATGCGTTCCGCCAGCGCCGCCGCGCTCAACTGCGCCGAGACCACCACATGGATAGCACCCAGCCGGGCGCAGGCCAGCATGGCGAACAGGGCCGGCGGCATTACCGGCAGGCAGAGCAGCACGCGATCTCCCGCCAGCACCCCCTGCCGTTGCAGGATCCAGGCCATGGCCACCACTTCCCGGTGCAGTTCGGCATAGCTGAATCGCCGTTCCGCGCCCTGCCGGTCACAGCAAATGAGTGCCGTTTGGCCGCCGCGCAAGGGCAGATGCCGGTCCACGGCGTTATAACACAGGTTGGTGGCGCCGCCCTCAAACCATCGGCAGTGCGGTCCGCCCTGCTCTAAAGCCATCACCTGGCGAAACGGCCGCTGCCAGTGGATGCGCTGCGCCTCACGCCGCCAGAAAGCCTCATCCACCGGGGAAGAGGCCGGTGGATCCAGCGATAAATCCAACGGGGAAGACACTGGCGAATCCGCTGGGAAGTCTGCCGACCAATCCAGCGGAAAACAGTCAGTCCGGTTAGCGAACGGCATAACGGGCCTCCTGCGGCGCCGGCACCGTCAGGCGGGCGGCGATGTGTTCCGCCAGGTATTCCGCATCTTCCCCCACCCCCTCAAACCGTCCCGAGCCCCAGGTCCACAGCCAGGGCAGACCGAGAAAATGGAGTCCCTCTTCCACTGACACGCCGCGCCGGTGGCGGGGGTATCCCTTGTCATCAAACGCCGGCAGGTCAATCCAGCTGAAATCGGTATGGAAACCCACAGCCCATATAATGGCCGCGAGATTGTCCAAAGGGATAGCGCCCTGGCCCGGCGGCGGGAACCACATCGGCTGATAAGGGGGTTCCCGGGGGGCGTCGATGCCCTGCGCGGCAATCCACTCATCGATACTCTCCCTGATGCGCCGGGCGGTATCGTCGGCATTATCGAGATTGGCCGCCAGATCGTCGGCGGTGACCAGCACCCTCCGCGCCTCATCAATGTCCAGCAACCGCCCGTACAGCTGCATGCCCTGCCCGGCGAACAGCCGCAAATCGATATCCCTACCGCCGTCGCGGCCGGTGACGTAATGGTTGGTTTTACGGCGGGCATCTTCGCCCTGGGGATGATGGTCCACCGTCAGCCGGTAATGCCCCATGTCCTCCAGCCAGGCCACCACGTCGCGGCCGCGGTAAAAACGATTCACCCGCGGCGCGCTACCGACGCACAGATGCACCCGGCGTCCGGCGAGATGGAGATCTTCGGCGATTTGCGCCCCGGACTGGGCCGACCCCACCACCAGTACCTCGCCCTCGGGCAAGGCGGCGGGGCAACGGTAATCCGCCGAATGCAGCTGGTGGATCGCCCCCGGCAAACGGGCCGCCAGGGCGGGGAAACGCCGCCGGTGATAATTGCCCACCGCTGCGACCACGTTATCGGCAGTGAAAATTCCCCGGCTGGTACGCAGAACAAAGCCCCCGCCGCCGTGGCGGCCGACCCGCTCCACGTTGATGCCGGTGAGCAGCGGCGGCCCGAAACGCTCGGCGTAGCGCTCCAGGTAATGGATGATCTGATCATTGACCATAAAACCGTCCGGGTCATCGCCGTCATAGGGGAAACCGGGCAATTTGCACTGCCAGTTTGGGGTCACCAGGCAAAAACTGTCCCAGCGCTGCGCCCGCCAGGCCCAGCCAAGCTGGTGGCGCTCAAATATCACATGCCCGATGCCCCGCTGAGTCAGGCAGTAGCTCATAGACAGTCCCGCCTGCCCGCCGCCGATGATAATCACCGGATAGTGTGTTTGTTCCATGGTGCCGTTCCTGAATTAGTGATTGACGGGCAGCGCTTCGATTTTCTCGACGCGCACCGGGCGGGCATCGGGCAAAAAACCCTCGGCCTTGAGTTCGATGGCGCCGGACTGATCCTGCGCGCTTGAACAGGCATAGCCGAACTTCAGCGCTACCCGGTCGCTGGCTTCCTGCAGCGCCAGGCGCGCCAGTCCGGTAAACTCCTCCACGCTGTACTCTTTGCCCACCTCCAGATGCTGTTCAATCACGGTGGATGGTGAATAGCACACGTCCACGGAGCTGTCCGGCCAGCGGACGGTAAAATGCATTGCGGGCATAAGCGCCTCCAGAATAAAAAGTCAGGGGTTGATGCCGGTAAGCGGCGTCGTATCGAGATCCCAGAAACAGTGGCGGTGTGAATCGTGGCCTACCCAAAGCCTCGGGTCGGCGGTAATGCCGCCGATGGCCGCCGCGCCGATACCGATCCGGTGAAAATGCGCCAGCACCTCGTCTGCCTGATGGGGATGGACCGTCAACAGGTACCCGTAGCTGGGAAACATGCACAGCCACTCTTGCCAGCGGATCTCCGCCGGACGCGGTATGGCCGTTAAATCAATGTCCGCGCCGGCCCGGGCGCTCTCCAGCAGCATGACCAGGGTGCCGAGCAGGCCGGCCTGGCTGATATCCTTGGCCGCCTGGACCAGCCCCTGCTCCGCCAGCATCGGCAGCAGCGCCATGGCGTCGCGCAGCGCCGCCGGGTCGGCGCGGGTCGCGGCGTCCCAGTTCAGCCAGGGCCCGCGTCGGGCGCCGCGTAAATCTATGGCGGCGATTAAGGTATGTCCCGGCTTCGCCCCGGAGGCCCGCAGCACCCGTTTCGCTTTTCCCAGCACCGCCACCGCCAGCTGCGGCGACTCGCTGCGTAAATTGGTATGGCCGCCGACGATGGGCACCCGATAGGCGCGTGACGCGGCGGCCATGCCCTGCATTAACCGGCGCGCCTGTTCCGGACCGGCGCTCCACAGGGCATTTACCACCGCCACCGCCGTGCCGCCCATGGCGGCGATATCGCTCAGGTTAACCATCAGTCCGCACCAGCCGGCGAACCAGGGATCGTCCGCCACAAACCGGTTGATAAACCCCTCCATGGCCAGCAGGCTATAGCCTTCTTCCTGCAAAATGGCGGCGCAGTCATCGCCGTTGTCGCAGCCGGCGAGAGGCCAGGCCTCGCGCAGTTCTCCGGCAATCTCCCGGATATCCCGCTTTTGGTCGATGCCGCCGTACCGGCGCACCTCCGCCAGCATCAGGTGCAAATCATCCATCAGCCGCCCTCCAGGCTCATCAGCAGCGGCGCCAGTTCCCGCGCCGGCCGCAGCGGACGCCCGCTCAGCACCATGCCGCTGTTGGGGTCGAAACAGGGCGGATAAAACGCCAGATCCGCCTGCATAACCTCATGATCGATACCCCGCAGCCGTTCGGTGGACAGGGATGACCAGTGCATGCGCCGGAACAGCGGCACGTTTTGCTGCTGCACCCGGGCGTAAAACGCCTTGCAGCCCAAGGCACAGGCGCTGGACACCGCCAGGCGGATAAGGGTCGGCCCCAGTTGGCCCTGGCGGCGAAAGTGCCGGTCTACCGCCAGCCGCGAACCGTACCAGATATCCCCCTCTTCCCGGTGGATGCGCACCGTGCCGACGATTTGCTCCGGCCAGCCCGCCGTGCTGCCGATAGCCACCAGCAGCCGGGCGCGTTCGTCGATAGCATCCCGGTCATGCCCTTCGAACAGCCCCTGCTCCTGGCAAAACACCCGCTGGCGCAGCAGATAGGCCTGTTCGCGTTCCCAGGGCAAGGTCACCCATTTGATGCGGTATTCGGGATAGAACATGCTGTCACTCCCCTCAGGCCGAAGCCCGCTCGTAGCTGGACAACGGCGAACAGGCGCCGCAACGGCCGCAGCCGGCCTTGATATCGGCGGAACGCAGGCCGCCGCCGCGGAGCATGCTGCCCAGGGGCTGCAAAATGGACTCCATGAAATCCGCTGCCGGCGGCGCATGATCCTCAAGCGGCGTGCCGCGGATGGGCACGAACGGCACCACAAAGGGATACACGCCGATATCAATCAGCTCCCGCGCCGTAGACAATATCGCCTCACGGGTATCCCCCAGTCCCGCCAGGATATAGGTGCTCACCTGGCCGTGGCCGAACACCCGCACCGCATCCTTGAACGCCGCCATGTACTGCTCCACGGTAACGGCGGCCTTGCCCGGCATAATGCGCGCCCGCACCGCCGGGGTAACCGCTTCGAGATGCATGCCCAGCGCGTCGATGCCCGCCTCCTTCATGCGGCTAAACCACAGCGCATCCCCCGGCGGCTCGCATTGCCCCTGTAACGGCAGATCCACCGCCGCCCGAATGGCCTCGGCGCTTTCGCACAGAACCCGCGCCCCGCGATCGCTGCCGGACGGGGTGCCGGTGGTCATCACCATATGCCGCACGCCGTCCAGTTCCACCGCGGCCTTGGCCACTTCCGCCAGCTGCTGCGGCGTTTTACGGGCGATGGTTTTGCCCGCCGCCAGGGACTGGCCGATGGCGCAAAATTGGCAGGCCTTGCGCCGGTTTTCATAACGGATGCAGGTTTGCAGTACGGTAGTGGCCAGCACATCGGCGCCGTGCAGGGTGGCGATATGAGAGTACGGGACGCCGTCGGCGGTGCTCAGCCGGTAGAAGTTCGGCTGGGAGACAAAGCTGATATCCCGCACCGGAATGGCGTCTCTCAACAAATGGCTGCCGCCGGCCCCGTCGTGGGTCACGCTCCAGGGGGATTGGTGCGCCTGTTGGGTATACACCGGCACCATGACCGTCATGCCGTCGATGGTCACCGCCTGGTGATCCGACGGACCGGCTCCGCCCTGGCGATTGACATGGGTGGTCTGGGGATTGACCACCTTCAGGCCGTGGGTTTGCAGTTCAGTAATCAGTCGCTGGTTGCTCAGGCTCATGGCGCCCTCCTGTGGGGTCGGAAGTAAAGGACTGCCCGCCGGCTTGCCAAGGCGCGGTAATTTGCTGTGGCAGCGCTTGCCGAGGCGCCGCAGTTTGCTGTTGGCCTGTTTGGCCATAAGGCGCTTGCTGGCGGCAGTACTCCGCGGGCCGGTCATTGATCAGCAGGCTTAACAGTTCCGGCCGGGCATAATGCCCCACGGAATCCATCATGCGTTTGCGCTTGGCGATAAGCTTCATATCCAGATCGGCGATAAGAATGCCTTCTCCCTCGGTGATGGGAGGTGCCAAATGCCGCCCTTCCGGCGAAATAATGGCGGTATGGCAGCCGCCGCGCAGTCCGCGCTGCAAATCGGGATCCGCGGTAATGGATTCAATCTGATCTTCCCGCAGCCAGCCGGTGGCGTTAATGACAAAACAGCCGGACTCCAGGGCGTGATGGCGAATGGTGACCTCCATCTGATCGGCGAAGATCTGGCCCACCAGCGAGCCGGGAAACTGGCTGCAATGGATCTCCTCGTGCTGCGCCATCAGCGCATAGCGGGCCAGGGGGTTGTAGTGCTCCCAGCAGGCCAGGGCCGCTACCCGGCCGACGGCGGTATCCACCGCCTTCAGCCCCGAGGCGTCCCCCTGCCCCCAGATCATGCGTTCGTGATAGGTGGGGGTGATCTTGCGCCGCTTCAGCACCAGCTCGCCGTCGGCGTCGAATACCAGCTGGGTGTTGAACAAACTGCCATGGTCCCGTTCGTTCACCCCCAGCACCACCACCATGCCGTGGCGGCGGGCGCTGTCGGCCACCGCGCGGGTAATGGGCCCGGGCACCTCCACCGCCTGCTGGTAAAGCCGCAGGTGCTCGGCGCCGGCGGTCATGGGCGGCGCGATAAAGGAAAAATAGGGATACCAGGGCACCAGGGTTTCGGGAAATACCACAATCTCGGCCCCCTTGCCCGCGGCTTCATCAATGGCATCCAGCACGCGCGACAGCGTTTTTTGCGCCTGGCCGAGGTCAGGCGCAATCTGCACGGCGGCGGCACGGATGATACGGTCCTGTGCCATAACGTCGGCTCCTTACACGGTCCAGGTATCGAGAATCACCGCGTTGTCGCGGATGTGCAGCAGCTTCAGATCCAGCACATCCAGCGGATTGATGGCGCGGATGCCCTCAATGAGCGAGGGCTCGCCGTGGCCGTACAACGCCTGCAGGGCGAAACGGCAGGCAAAAACCTTGCCGCCTTCGGCCATGAATTTTTGCAGTTGGTTATTGAAGTTCATATGGCCGGGGAAGGCTTCGTCTCCCAGCTTGGGAAAGCCGCGCTGCACCCCGAGGGTCACCCCCGGTCCGTATAACAGAATCGAGGTTTCAAAGCCTTTGCGCTGCAGCCGGGTGGCCTGCAGCATATTCACGAAGCCGATGGAGCCTTCGAACGCGACGGTATGGAAGGTCACCAGCGCTTTCTGGCCCGGTTCGGCCTTCACGTCTTCAAACACCTTTTCTTCGTAATCCACCAGGAAATCGCCGGATTGATGTGCGGGCAGGGTTACCGTTGGCATAGTCTTAGTCTCTTCGCAGGTTTACTGGCATCGCCGACAGCCGCGGCGGATGATGTATCGCGCCGGCTAACGGACGCGTCATCATTCATGGAGCAAGGGTTATGCCAGGGGCGGAAAGGGACCATGCAATCATCGGCCAATCAATCGCTCAACTTCTGAGCAAAAAAAATTTTCACCGACCCGCATTTCAGGTTACAGGCAAATATAAGCGCAACTATTAACCAATTCGCTGCACAATGACAACGCATGTATAACCTTTGATTGCACCAATCTAACGCACTGCAAACAATCTGATGCAATCATTAAACACAATCATTACATCAATGATTGCATGGGCACGGATGGATCCGCTAAAGTGGAAGTCCGCCACCTGGAGAGAAACAATGAAACGATTCGATCGTTGGACGCACTATATGCATGAACGACCGGAGCGTCCGGCTTATCTGCTGATTGCCGATTTGATCCATGACGCCATTGAAAGCGGTGATTTCCAGCCGCGGGATCGCCTGCCGCCCCTGCGGGACCTGGCGGTGAAACTTTCGTTGAATTACACCACGGTGACCCGCGGCTACGCCGAAGCGCGCAAGCGCGGACTCATTGATTCCCGTCCGGGTACCGGCAGCTTTATCCGCGGCAAAGTGCCGTCGATCCCGCCCCGCAACGGCAGCAGCTATGAGATGACCATGAATCTGCCGGTGGAACCGGATTCGCCGGATCTCGTGGCGCAAATCCGCCAGGGCGCCCTGAATCTGTTTGCCCACAAAGATCTGTTTCCCCTGCTGCGCTATCACGATTTCGGCGGCAACCATGACGACAAAGAGGCGGGATGCCGCTGGCTGGGGCGCCGTTTACCGGCGGTGGCCCCCGAGCGGCTGCTGGTATGTCCCGGCATTCACAGCGTGCTGGTGGGATTGCTGACCCTGCTGGCGCGCCGGGGCGGAGAAATCTGCGTCGGCAGCTTGGTGTATCCGGGGCTCAAAGCCATCGCCGCCCAGTTGGATATCACCCTGCACGCCCTGGAGTGCGACGGGGACGGCCCGATGCCGCGCTCGTTTGAAAACGCCTGCCAGACCGGGCAAATCCGCGCCCTGTATCTCAATCCCACCATCAATAATCCCACCACCCTGACGCTGCCGCTGCGCCGGCGGGAAAAGCTGGCGGATGTGGCCCTGCGCTACAGCGTACCGATTATCGAAGACGACGCCTATGGCATGCTGCCCTCCGCCTCCCTGCCCGCCATGGCGGAGCTGGTGCCGGAACTGACCTGGTATATTACCGGCCTGTCGAAATGTTTCGGCGCCGGTTTGCGCATTGCCTGGGTGCACGCCCCCACGGTGCGCCAGGGGCAGCACCTGGCCGGGGCCATGCGGGCGCTGACGGTGATGTCCAGCCCGTTTACCAATGCGCTGGCGGCCCAGTGGATTAACGACGGTACGGCGGAAAAAATGCTGCTGGCGGTGCGGGAAGAAGCGGTCCTGCGCCAGCGGATGGCCGCCCGGCTGCTGCGCAATTACAGCCTGCAGGCGGATGCCGAAGGTTTCCATCTCTGGCTGCGGCTGCCGCACCGCCAGGGCTGGAATCCGTCGGATGTGGCGGTGAAACTGCGCCATCAGGGGGTCAGCGCGGTCTCCAGCGCCGCCTTCTGTACCGACAATAATCCCCCCGACGCGCTGCGCCTGTGCCTGGGAGGCCCCAACAGCCGCGAGCAGTGCGAGGGAATGCTGAAAAACGTGGCTGACATGCTGGAGTACCCCGCCTGGCTGTCCACGGTGGCGCTGTAACCATTATAAATTTGTGAAAACCAGCACTGCGATACCGCCGAACAGCAGCCATTTGATCAGGTAATAGCCGGCGCGGTTTTTCTTTTTCAGGTATTTGCCGACCTTGCGCACCGCATAGATATACTTGAACGCCTTGCTGACGCCGCCGGTGCGGTCGCTGTCCCAGTTAGGCGCCGCCCCGGCGCTTAACACATGACGTCCCAGCCAGTGATTCACCGCCTGAGCCCAACGGTAGCGCATGGGCCGTTCAATATCGCAAAACAGGATCAGGCGCTGCTTACCGCTGGAATTTTCCGCATAGTGGATATAGGTTTCGTCAAACAGCACATCCTCCCCGTCGCGCCAGCTGTAACGCTTACCGTCCACCTCGATAAAGCAGCGGTCGTCCTGGGGCGTCATCAGACCGAGATGATAACGCAGGGAGCCGGCATAGGGATCGCGATGGCGCGGCAGCCGGCTGCCGTCGGGCAGTTCGGCGAACATGGCGGCTTTCACCGAAGGCAACGTCCGCAGCAGCTCGGTGGTGCGGGGGCATAACGCCTTGGCGGAAGGATGGCTGTCCTCGTACCATTTCAGGTAAAACCGCTTCCAGCCGGTTTTGAAAAAAGAATTAAATCCGGCGTCGTTATATTTATCGGACACCTTGATTTCGCGCATAGCCATCAGCGCCAGCCCCTCGTCACGGATCATCCGCCAGTTGTTCCTGAGGATTTCCAGCTCCGGCAGCGTATCCGGCTTGAGATAAGGCGTGAGGGGAATGGCGGAAAACAGATACATAAAGACATTCATCGGCGATACAAAGGAAGAGTGATCCGCCAACTGGCGCCAAAAACCAAAACGCACCCGACCGCGATAATGCACATAGACCGCACAAGCAATCAACAGCAGTAAAATGATGTATTTCATATCCATACCTCATCAGGGATGAGTTAAAAACATCAGGAACACACAGAACTTTTACAGTGGCATTGACTCTGATCCTCACCCCCCGTCCCGGGAGGTGATGCAATATTAGTCGAACGCAGCGAAGCGGTGCTACATAACTTGTTAATCGCCAGCCGAGGTTATTTGGTGGTATAGCCGCCATTCACCAGAATGGTCTGGCCGGTCATCCACCATCCCTCCGTCACCAGAAAACGTATCCAGGGAACGATATCGGCGATATCCGTCAGGCCGGTTTTGCTGAAAGGTGAGAGCGCGGCCGCCGTCTTATGGTAATCCCGCGCCTCGGCGCTTTCAGCCGGATAAAAGAACGGCGTATCCATAGGACCCGGACCGATAGCGGTGACGGAAATCCCCCGCTCGCCAAACTCCTTCGCCGCCGCGCGGGTAAAATGCTCCACCGGCGCCTTGGTGCCGGCGTAAGCGGCATAAAAAGGCGTAAACGCTCCAAGCAGGGAAGTCACCAGGGTACAGATTTTCCCATTGTCATTGAGGTGCTTCCCGGCCTCTTTAAGAAAGAAAAAGGCCGACTTGCCGTTCACCGCGCTCATCTCGTCATACTCCGCTTCCGAGATATCGAACAGGGGCTTTTTCAGCACCTTGCCCACGGTATTGACGGCAATGTCCGGCCTGCCGATGGCCGCCGTCACGTCCGCAAAGAGCTTTTCCACGGCGCCGGCGGTGGTCAGGTCGGCCTGAAAGGCCACAGCCTGCGCCCCGGCGGCTATGATCGCCGCCACGGTGGCTTGGGCGTCATCTTTACTTCCCGCGCTGTTGTAATGTATGGCGATGGCTTTCGCGCCGTGCGCGGCAAAATCACGCGCAATCAGCCCGCCCAGATTTTTCGCGCCGCCGGCAATAATGACGGATTTGCCTTTGATACTGTGCTCTGTCATGACGTCAGTCCTCTTCTCTATGGGTATAACAGCCAAAGATGGTGCCCCCTGAGAATAGCGCCTGCATTTTCTGTATAAAGGCCGCAATTCTGATTATACTGTCCATAAAACACGAACAATGTAATTTTTATGGACAGAATTGACCTCTTTCGCATTTTTATACGGGTGGTGGACTGCGGCAGTTTCACCCGCGCGGCCGACGTAATGAATATGCCCAGATCCACCGTTTCCGCTGCGGTTGCGGAGCTTGAATCCCGGGTAGGAACGCGCCTGCTTCACCGCACCACCCGCAGCGTCTCCCTCACCTCCGATGGCCGGGCTTTTTATGAACGCTGCCTGAGAGTGATACCGGACGTGGAAGAAACGGAAAATCTGTTCAGACAAAACGATAGCCAGCCTGTGGGGAAAATCAGATTTGATGTGCCGGGACGCATTGGCAGGCTGATCATCGCGCCTTCACTGCCTGAATTCTTTACCCGCTATCCGCACATGATGCTGGAAATGGGAGCATCTGACCGCAATGTCAGTCTGGCGGAAGAGGGAATAGACTGTGCCTTGCGTGTGGGAAAACTGACCGACTCAAGTCTGGTGGCCCGCAAACTCGGGTTCCTGAAATTCATCAATGTGGCGGCGCCGGCCTATATCGCCCTGCATGGCAGACCCGATACGCCTTCAGATCTGCCCCGCCATCTGGCGGTAAACTATGCCTCCCCCACCACGGGCCGGGTCGAGAGCTGGGAATGGCCGGAAAACGGCAGCTACCAGTCCGCCGTCCTGCGCGGCCGGATAACGGTCAATAACGCCGAAGCCTACATCGCCTGCTGCCTGGCCGGTATGGGAATGATTCAGATACCCCAATATGACGTACAAACCCACCTCGAATCAGGAGACCTGATTGAGGTCATGCCCGCCTACCGCCCCCGCCCTCTTCCGGTCCAGCTACTCTATCCACACCGCAAACACCTTTCCCGCCCGCTACAGACGTTTATAACCTGGGCTGAGCCTCTCCTCAGGGAGAAACTGCTGCTGAACGAGCCAAATCCAGATCCCGCGAAACGTTAACAGACATACCGGGTCAAGCGCCCCACAGCACGGTAGGCCCGCTATCACCCAGGGCAAAGCGAGCCGGTTAAAGGGAGACCGCGCCGATGGGGCCGAAGCAGGCGTGGTTTTACCGCCTGCCGGAGCGCCCCACAGCGCGGTAAGCCCGCTATCACCCAGGGCAAAACGAGCCGTGTTAAAGGGAGACCGCGCTGATGGGGCGCCACGAGCTACTTAATCCATGGATAGGCGGCCCGGTACTCTTGTTCGAACGCCACAATGGTCTCGGCATACCCCTGGGTCAGAGCGATATCATCAATACCCTCAATCAAACTCTTTTTCCGCAGGGGATGGATCTCGAAGGCATACCCCTCACCGTTCAGATCCCAAACCACCTGATGTTCAAGATCAATACGCAGGCGCGCGCCAATATCGTCATGCAGCTGATGGCGCAGCGCAATGCAGGTTTCGTTCGGCAGTACCACCGGCAGCAAACGGTTCTTATAGCAGTTATTGGCAAAGATATCCCCGTAGCTGGACGCAATAACCGCGCGGATACCGAATTCCACCAGCGCATACACCGCCGTTTCCCGGGAGGAACCGCAGCCGAAATTGCGATCCGCCACGATAATGCCGCCCTCCCGATAAGGCGGCCGGTTAAGGATAAAATCCTTCTCGTTATCCTGCCCGTCAAAACGCCGATCGTGAAAAGCGATGCGGGCAAAGGCCGGACCGCGCGGTACCTTGTTAAAGCGGGTGGGACAGATCTGATTGGTATCCACATTGGGTTCATCAAAGGGAATGCCGATGCTGTCGATAGCCAGTAATGAGGTCATAAGGTTGTCTCCTCAAAGGAGCGAACATCGGTCAAATAGCCGGTGAGGGCCGCGGCGGCGGCCATAACCGGACTCACCAGGTGGGTACGTCCGTTAACCCCCTGCCGGCCGCGAAAGTTACGGTTGCTGGTAGAGGCGCAGCGTTCCCCCTCCGCCAATACGTCGCCGTTGATGGCGGTACAAAGGGAACAGCCGGCGTCGCGCCATTCGAATCCCGCATTGATAAAAATCTTGTCCAGCCCTTCCCGCTCAGCCTGCCGCTTCACCGACGTCGAACCAGGCACCACCCAGGACGGCACTTTAACCCGGCCCCGAAAAGCGATACCGGCCGCCGCCCGCAGATCCTCGATACGCCCGTTGGTGCAGGAACCGATAAAGACCCGGTCGATTTTTATCGAGGTCAGCGGGGCGCCGGCGGTCAAGCCCATGTAATCCAAAGCCGCCGCAACCTCCTGACGCTGGTCGTCGTCTTCAATGGCGGCCGGGTCGGGCAGATGGCCGCCGATGCCCAGCGCATGCTCGGGGCTGGTGCCCCAGGTGACGGTAGGGGAGACCCCATGTAAATCAAGAGTGACCTCCCTATCGAATACCGCGTTATCGTCGGAAGGCAAGGTCCGCCAGTAGGCCACGGCCTGCCGCCACTCCTTTGCGGCGGGGGCAAAGGGCCGGCCCTTCAGATAGGCATACGTGGTTTCATCCGGCGCGACGATACCGGCCCGTCCTCCCGCCTCTACCGCCATGTTGCACAGCGTCATGCGCTGCTCCATGGACATGCGGGTCACCGCCGGTCCGGCATACTCGATAATATGTCCGAGGGCGCCCCCGGCGCCGAGGAGCGCGATAAGCGCCAGATTGATATCCTTGGCGGATACATAAGGGGCCGCTTCCCCCACCAGTCGTACCCGCATGGTTTTCGGACGGCGCAGCCAGAGGGTCTGGGTCGCCAGCACGTGGCGGGCGTCCGAGGCGCCGATACCGAAGGCCAGGCAACCGAAGGCGCCGTGAGTGGTGGTGTGTGAATCCGCCCCGCCGATAAGCAGTCCGGGCTGGGTTATACCCTGCTCCGGCGCCACCACATGCAAAATGCCCTGGTTGGGATCCTCGGGTCCGAAATAACGGATGCCGTGGCGGCGGACATTCTCGCCGAGCCTGAGGATCATGTTGCGGATGGCCGGATCGGCGATACCCTCCACTCCCCGCTCCCGACCGGCGGTAGGCAGATAGTGATCTGAACAGGCGATAATCTGATCCGGCCGGTAAACGTGCTTGCCGAGGGCGTTAAGCGCTTCAAAGGCGTGACTGGACCCTTCATGCACCAGCAGATTGTCCAAATAGAGCAATTGCTCGCCGTCGATATCCACTATACGGTGGCGATCCCAGATTTTTTCCGCCAGGGTCTTGCCCTGCCCGTTGTCAATCGTGCCCATGCTTTTTGCTCCACGAGGTTACTTTTTTCATATCGATCAAATTTCCGCCGGACACCAGGCGATACAGAACCAGGGAGGCGAGGCTCAGCACCACGATAATCAGCGCCATCGCCGCCGCCTGCTCCACCTCGCCGGTTTCCAGATATTCAATCACTTTGGTGGACATCACCTGGGTGGCCGGCTGCGCCAAAATGGCCGACATGGTCAATTCCCGCAGGCCAAATGCAAACACCAGCAGCGCCCCGGCCCACATGCTCGGCTTCAGCAGCGGCAGGGTCACGGCGGTAAGCGTGCGCAGCCAGCCGGCGCCGGCCACCCGGGCGGCCTCCTCCAGTTCCGGGGCAATCTGCTTAAGCACCGACCGGGACAGCACGAAGGAAATGGGCAATTGCTTGGCGACATAGGCAATCAACAAGATGGTGAAGGTGCCGTAGAACCAGTTGAGATAGCCGAGCATGATGGCCACCGCGAAGGTAATGGCCGGAAAGCCGTACGCGATGAAAATCGTCGCGCTCACCAGACCCCGGCCGATAATGGTCGTCCGCTCCACAAACCAGGCGAACAGCACGCCGAGGATAACGCAGATAAACGCCGCCCCGGCGGACAGGAACAGGCTGTGTTTAACGGTATCGAACACGCCGAAGGTGGAATCCACGATCATCGCGAAATGATCCAGCGTCAGGTTGGCAAAGGTCACATCGTCGCCAAACGCCGTTAATAATGACAGCAGCACCAGGGCCGCCAGCGGTAAAAACGCGGTAACAAAAAATACCGTACCGCAAAAGGCCGCCGCCGCCCAGCGTCCCCGGCCGAGGCGCACCGGCAGGGCCTTTGCCCCGGCCTTGCCGGAGAGGGTGCGGTAGCGGATATCCCGAATCAGCAGGCGTTGCAGCAGCAGGCTCGCCAGGGTGAAGACCACAATGGGAAACGCCAGCGCCGCCGCCTGTTCGAAATGGGGCGGGAACGTCAGCAGCTTGTAGATTTTGGTGGTGATAACCGAGAAATTCGCCATGGTGCCGATAGCCGCCGGCGCGCCGAAGGATGACAGGGCGTCCAGTATCACCAGGATGGCGCTGGATAATACCGCCGGCCTCACCAGCGGCAGGGTCACATGCAGGGCGGTACGCACCCGTCCGGCCCCCAGCACGCGGGCGGCCTGTTCATAGCCGGGATCGATGTTCACCAGCGCGGCGCAGACGGTGAAAAACACCAGGGGATACAAATGGGCTATCTCGATAAACACCAGTCCGCTAAAGCTGATGACATTGAAAAACGGCGTGGTGGTGCCCAACAGCCCGTTAAGCAGCTTGTTCAGGTAGCCGGAATTCGGCGCCGCCAGGAAAATCCAGGCGATAACGGTGATAAACGAGGGCACCACAAAAGCAATGGCGGCGCTGATGCGGATCAAGGCTTTTCCCGGCATATCGGTGCGCGACACCAGCCAGGCCATGGGCAGCCCCAGGGCCAGCGATCCGCCGGTAACGCTTATCGCCAGCAAGGCTGAATTCCCCACCGCCTTCACCATGCCCGGGTCGGAAAACGCGTTTATCAACGGCCGCAGGGCGCCCGCGCCGCTATCGCCGGCAAGGCCCAGCAGCACCAGCCTCGCCATGGGATAAAGTATCAGCGCGCCCAGCACCAGCAGCGCGGCGGTGAGAATGATGATTTTTCCCGGCTCCGCCGCCACCCGGCGCCACCGGCCGGTGACCTTTTGCGCCAGGGTCGCGGATCCGGCATAGGGGCGCATCTGTTTCGGCG
Source organism: Sodalis sp. RH15 (assembly GCF_047324255.1). Lineage (NCBI taxonomy): Bacteria > Pseudomonadati > Pseudomonadota > Gammaproteobacteria > Enterobacterales > Bruguierivoracaceae > Sodalis > Sodalis sp. RH15. The sequence goes on along the minus strand of NZ_CP178738.1, from coordinate 2,368,141 downwards.
CCGGCGCGGTGCTCGATTTCATCATGGTATTACCCAGGCCTCATCGGGATGGAAGGAAACGGTCACGCCGTTGGCAACCGAGCCGGACCATTGCCGCGGCGTTTGCACCCGCAACGGATGGCCCGCCACGTCAATCACCAGGTCGTAGCGGCTGCCCAGAAACGCGGAATCGATAATCCGGCCGCGCATGCCGCCAGCGGCGTCCGGATCGAAAGAGACATTCTCCGGCCGTACCGATACCGCCACCCCGTCGCCGGTGCGGCAGGTGGCAATGACCTGATCCGACGCGGCGGCCCAGAAAGGCTCCCCGAGGGCGGACTGAACCAGCAGGCGGCGGGTATTGGCATCCAGTCCCGCCACCGTGCCCTCAATAAGATTGGTGGTGCCGACAAAGGAGGCGACAAAGCGCGAGCGGGGCCGTCGGTAAATGGCTTCCGGCACGTCGCACTGTTCGATACGTCCCTTGTTCATGACCGCAATCCGGTCCGCTATCACCAAGGCTTCTTCCTGATCGTGGGTGACATAAAACATGGTGATGCCGTTTTGGCTATGCAGGCGCTTAAGCTCAAAACGCATCTCTTCCCGTAAACCGGCATCCAGGTTGGACAGCGGCTCATCGAATAACAGCAGGCTCGGCTCAGCGATAATGGCCCGCGCCAGCGCCACCCGCTGCTGCTGGCCGCCGCTCAGAAAGCCGGGATAACGCTGGGCCAGGCCGTCCAGATGAACGAGTTTCAGCACGTCGTCAACTTTGCGCCGGATGGCGGCCCGGTTGTCGCCGGCGATGGAGAGGCTGAACGCCACGTTGTCATAAACGGTTTTGTGCGGCCAGACGGCATAGTTCTGGAACACCATGCCCAGTTGGCGGCGCTCCACCGGCACAAAGGCGCCGCGCCCGGAAGCAAGCAGGCCGGAAAGATGGATCTCCCCGCCGTCGGGCTCGATAAAACCGGCCACCATCCGCAGGGTGGTGGTCTTGCCGCAGCCGCTCGGCCCCAGCAATACCAGGCTCTCCCCCTCGTTTACCCTCAGGTCGACCCCGTCAACCACAGGGGTATCCCCCAGCTGTTTTCTCAGGCCGATAAGCTCCAGACGGGCCGGACGTGGAACGGAATTATCAATAGCCATCATATTACTCGCGACCGAAAATTTTATTAAAACGGGCCAGGAAATCCTGCGTGGTCTTCTCATCGGACAGTTTGGAAAGATCAACGTTATAAGGCTTGAAGTCCGCCAGCTTGGGCAGGCCGTCCACCGAGCCGGCATCGGCATTGGTAGGCCAGAATTTACCGGCTTCGGCACGCAGTTCCTGGCCCTGGGCGCTGGTGAGAACTTCCATCAGCAGCTTGGCCGCCGTCGGATGGGGCGGATTGGACATGATGCCGCTTGGCTGCTGTGTCACCAGCGTCCCTTCGTCCAGGTTGTAAAGATCGATGGCCTGACCCTGCTCTTTGGAGGTCATGACATTAAAGGAAGATACCATCGGGGACACGCTGCGCTCGCCGGAAGCCAGTATCCGCGCCGCTTCGGGATTGCCGCGCACGAAAAGCACGTCCTGTTTGGCCAGCTTTTCCATATAAGACCAGTCGATTTTGCCGGTTTGCAGCAGGGCTAAAAAGAAGGTCAGGCTATTGCCGGCGGTGGAAGGATCCGCCAGAACGATTTTTCCTTTCCATTTTGGATCGAGAAAATCCGCCAGCGAATGGGGCAGATTGGCTTTATCCGGCACAGCGCGGCTGTTATAGGCGGCGGGCAGCAAAAACACGCCGATGGAATAATAGGCGCCGTCGGTATCAGCATAATCCGGACTCAGCTTATCGAAGGTGGAGACTTTATAGGGCAGGTAATACCCCTTTTGTTTCCATAAAACAGCGACATAAGGCTGGCTCATGGCGGTCACGTCGGCACGGTATTGTTTCGCCGCGCGTTCCGCTTCTATCTGGGTAATCAGGTCCGGCGCCTTTTTGCCGACGATGGTCAGATGAATCTTGGGAAAATTGGTTTTCCATAACTCGCTAAGCAGCTTTGATTCCTCGCGACTGGCCGGAGAATAAAAAATAACTTCTTTTTCATTATTGGCAATGGCAGAGGTATATAACTGTTCATACACGCCGCCGGTTAATTTCAGATTATCCGCCGCCAACGCCGCGGATGATAATGAAAACAATAGTGCGGTCCCCAGCAGGATATTTTTCACGACTGTAAACGCCATAATAAGAATGCCTTTGCTAAACATCTGATACACAGATTTATATTTGATCGGAACTCATTCGATGGAATAACGCCCTTCTTTTACTATTTCGGCTAGGGTGCCGTCCGGCGCCCGGAACTTCAGCGCCCCGGAACCCGGCGGTGAAAGGATTTCGCCCCCCAGCGCCCTGATCTTTTCCGCTATTTCGTCCTGATCATCCACCGATACGCCGTAATGATGCAGACGCGGCCCCGGCCCGGAGAGCAATGCCTCTTCGTGATCCTCGTTATCGTACTGCACCAGCGTAAAATCAATATGCCCGTCGGTCAGATGCCGGGAGGTATGCTGGCGCTTATGTTCCGTTTTGATTTGTTTAAAACCGAACACCTGTTCATAAAATTTGGTGGCATAATCAAGATCATCAACTTTAAGTGCGAGATGAACGATGCGCGAAGCGGCCATATTATTCTCCTGATCCGTAAGGTGAAAGGCATCATTATTTATCGCGCCTTTTCAGCATTTTCTTTTAGGTGGACAAAACATTTCGGGATTATTTTCAGCCGTTAACGCTTAATTTAAATGCCGGCAAAAATAGACTAACAGTTGGGGTCATGACTGTTAACGCACAATTTGAGATAACGATAGTTAAATAACGCCATAAGCCTGGGTCCGTTCTAGGACGGATCCGGCACGGCATAAACGGCGACTTCTTTGCCGCCGAATCCGCCAACCATACGTTTTTGCTATCACCCATCCCCCTCCGCCGGAGGAAATTACGGTTCGCTAAATGACCGCCCTTTTGCTCAAAACGCCGCCGATCAACAAAAAACTATTTAATTTCAATAGATTAATACGATTTTAGCCTCTCTTTTTCCCCGTCTTCAACCGGGCGTCCACGATATAAACATCCAATATTTGCCGCTATTTTATCCGTACCCAGCATCTTGTACCGTCTAAAAAAGTACAGTATAAACTATATAGTATTAAAACTATAAGTCGCTGTCCCTGACGGCGGGTACCCACAAACTCACACTCCCTTACCATGAGGATTGATTATGTCATTGAAAAAATTGCTGCCTTTTTCATTGATGGGCGCGATGTTGATATGTTCGCAATGGGCCCAGGCCGGCGGGACGCTCAGGATCGCCATGACGCTGGCGGATATCCCGGTAATGGACGGCGCGCCGGATCAGGGCACCGAAGGCGTGTCCTTCGGGGGATACACCGTATTCGATCCGCTGATTGAATGGGATCTGTCCAAAAGAGATGCCGCCTCGGTGCTGCGGCCGGGTTTGGCCACCAAATGGTATATCTCGCCGGAGGATAATTCACACTGGATTTTTGAATTAAGAAAGGGCGTGAAATTTCATGACGGATCGGATTTTAACGCCGATGCGGTAATTTTTAACCTGGAACGGGTGTTCAATAAAGATTTTCCCGCCTATGACGTGTCGATACAAAAGCAGATGGTGCCTTATATCAATGACGTTAAAAGCTGGAAGAAGCTGGATGACTACAAGATTGAAATCGAAACCAAAAAGGTCGATGCGTTTTTCCCTTACCAGATGACCCGGCTGTTGATTGCCTCGCCGGCGCAGTGGGAAAAAATGGGCAAAAGCTGGCCGCAATTCCGCCAGCACCCGTCGGGCACCGGCCCCTGGAAGCTGGATAAGCTGATACCGCACCAGGAAGCCGATCTGGTGCCGAACAAGGATTACTGGGATAAGGCCCGCGAACCCAAGCTTGACCGGCTGGTCCTGTTGCCGATTCCCGAGCCGTCCGCCCGCACCGCCGCCCTGCTGTCCGGTACCGTGGACTGGATCGAAAGCCCGGCGCCGGATACCGTGGACCGCCTGAAAAAATCCGGCATGGTGATCTCCACCAATACCATTCCCCATGTCTGGCCTTATACGGTCAGCGTGCTGCCCGGTTCCCCGTTCGCCGATATCCGGGTACGTAAAGCCGTTAACCTCGGCATCGATCGCGACGGCATGGTGCAGTTGCTGCATGGTCTCGCCACCCCCGCCACCGCCCAAATGGCCGAAGGCAATCCCTGGTACGGCAATCCCAGCTTCAAGATCAAGTATGACCCGGAAGAAGCCAAGCGCCTGTTGAAAGAAGCCGGTTACGGCCCGGACCATCCGCTGAAGCTGAAAATCGCCATTTCCACCTCCGGTTCCGGCCAAATGTATCCGCTGATGATGAATGAATTCATCCAGGAAGACATGCGCAAGATCGGCGTCGATCTGCAGTTTGATGTCTTTGAGTGGGAGGCCCTGCGCGGCCGCAGAAGAGGCGGGGCCGCGGCGCCTGAAAACAAAGGCATCGACGGCATCAATAACAGCTGGTCCACCACCGACCCTTATTATGCCCTGATTCGCTACCTGGATCCGAAAGAAGTCCCGCCGGAAGGCACCAACTGGGGCGGCATCAACGATCCGGTGATTACGCCGCTCATCCGGCAGGTGCAGGGTGAATTCGATCCGGCGAAACAGGACAAGCTGCTGGCGCAAATCCATACCCGCTTCGTGGATCAGGCCTACTTCATCTGGGTGGTACATGATGTGGGTTCCCGCGCCATGTCGCCCAATGTACAGGGTTATGTCCATGCGCAGAGCTGGTATTCCGATTATTCACCGGTATCAATGAAGCAGTAACGAGGCACAGCCATGTTGTCGTATGTTATTCGTCGTCTCCTGTACGCCATCCCCATTTCACTGGCGGTCACGATAGTGGTGTTTTCCCTGGTGCACCTGGCGCCGGGGGATGCCATAAACGCCCTGGTGCCGGATGAGGCGTCGCAGGAACTGGTGGATCAGATCCGCCATGAGTACGGGCTGGATAAACCGTTGCCGGTGCAATACTTCTATTGGCTGGGCAACGCCCTGCGGGGCAACCTGGGCATGTCGCTGGGCTCCGGCAGGCCGGTGGCGACGGAGACCATGACCGCGGTGAAAAACACCCTGGTGCTGGCGGTAAGCGCCGGTTTGCTGAGCTGCGTTCTGGGGTTTACCTTAGGGATCGCCGCCGGCGTGTGGCGGGATCGCCTGCCCGATCACGCCATCAGCTTTTTTACCCTGGCGGGGGTCAGCGTGCCCCACTACTGGCTGGCCATCGTGCTGGTGATCATTTTCTCGGTAAACCATATGTGGCTGCCGCCGTTGGGCATGGGGCCGAATGAGTGGCGGCTGGACTGGGTGCATGTTCAGCATATGATCCTGCCCACGGTGACCATGGCCGCCATTCCCATTTCGGTGATTGCCCGCACGGTACGGGCCAACGTCGCCGAAGTGATGGATCAGGAATTCATCACCACCCTATGGTCGAAAGGACTCACCCGCTCCCGTATCTTCTGGCATGTGATCCGTAACGTATTGCCCGGTTCCATGGCGGTAATGGGCTTGCAAATCGGCCATATGCTGGGGGGATCGGTCCTGGTGGAAACGGTTTTCGCCTGGCCCGGCACCGGCTTTTTGATGGCCACCGCCATTTTCCAGCGCGACCTGCCTCTGCTGCAGGGCACCATGCTGGTACTGTCCATTTCCTTTGTACTGCTGAATTTGCTGGTCGACCTGCTGCAAAGCTGGGCCGATCCGCGCCTGAGGAGGATCGGATGATAAAGCAGGTTTCAGTGACCCTGACCGCGCCGGCCGTTCGGCGGCCCAAGGCGGGAAGCTACAGCGCCCGGGTCTTGCGCCGCTTCCTACATCAGCCGGTTTCCCTGGCGGCATCCCTGGTGCTGCTGATTATCCTGGTCTCCTGTATCGGCGCCAACTGGATAGCCCCCGAGGATCCCTATGCCACCAGTATCCTGATGAGGATGGCGGACATGGGCACTTCTCATCGGCTGCTGGGGGGCGACGAATTGGGCCGCGACCTGCTGTCGCGCCTTATTTACGGCGGACGGGTATCGCTGCTGATGGCTTTTATGCCGGTGATGATCGGCCTGCTGGCCGGCGGCTTTCTCGGTATCCTGGCCGGTTACGCCGGCGGCCGGGTCAATACCGCCATCATGCGCAGCATGGATATCTTTTATGCTTTCCCCTCCGTCCTGCTGGCGGTGGCCATTTCCGGCGCTCTGGGGCCGGGGCTGCTGAACGCGATTTTATCCCTGTCGCTGATTTTCATTCCCCCCATCACCCGTATTTCCGAAAGCGTCACCACCCAGGTGCGGGGCTATGAATTCGTCATGGCGGCCATGCTGTCCGGCGCCTCTACCTGGCGCATCATCCGGCAGCATGTGCTGAGCAATGTCGCCGGGCCGATTATCGTGTTCGCCTCCAGCCAGATCAGTATCTCGATCATCACCGCCTCGGGATTGAGCTTCCTCGGCCTCGGGGTCAGCCCGCCCACCGCCGACTGGGGCCTGATGCTCTCGTCGCTGCGGCAGTCGATTTATGTCAATCCGGCCGTGGCGGCCATGCCCGGCGTCATGATCTTTCTCTGCTCGATTTGTTTCAACGTCATCAGCGATGGCGTGCGCAAAGCCATGGAGATCCGTCGATGAACAAGGTGATTTATAACGACTCGCCGCTGCCGCCCATTACTGATAAAGGCGGACCGGCGCAGCCGCTGCTGAGGGTGTCCGGGCTGCGCAAGCATTTCCGTTTCAAGGACGGCTGGCTGGGCAGCCGCCAGCAGGTGCGCGCGGTGGACGGCCTGTCGTTCGAGGTGCTCAAGGGTGAAACCTTAGGGATTGTCGGGGAGTCGGGCTGCGGTAAATCCACCACGGCCCGGCTTATCACCGGCATGATGCAGGCGGACGCCGGGGAGATAAGCCTGGACGGCGAAACCTTCTGGCAACCGGGCAAGAAAATCAGCGCCGAAGCCAGACGCGCGGTACAGATGGTGTTCCAGGACAGCCACTCCTCCCTGAACCCGCGCATGTCGGTAGTGGATACCCTGGCCTTCGGGCTGCTGGCCCATGGCATTGATCGGGCCGTCGCCGTGGATTACGCCGGCCGTCTGATGGATGCGGTGGGCATGCCGGCGGCCGAGTTTGCCGATCGCTATCCCATCGAGCTGTCGGGCGGCCAGCGCCAGCGGATTAATATCGCCCGGGCCATCGCCCTGCGTCCCCGTCTGCTGCTGCTGGACGAACCGGTGTCCGCACTGGACAAGTCCGTCGAGGCGCAGGTGCTGAACCTGCTGGTGGAGCTGCGGGAAAGCCTCGGCCTGACCTATATCTTCATTTCCCACGATCTCAATGTGGTGCGCTATATCTCGGATCGGGTGGTAGTAATGTACCTGGGGCAAATCGTGGAGTCCGCCCCGTCGGATACGCTGTTCTCCTCCGCCGCCCATCCTTATACCCGTGCCCTGCTGGCCTCCAAGCCCTCGCCGGACCCGCGGGAAAAAATCGCCGCGCCGCCTCTCACCGGCGATCCCCCCGACCCCATCAATCCTCCCAGGCACTGCCGGTTCCACACCCGCTGCGCTTTTGCCGAAGGGGTCTGTTCGGCCAAAACTCCCCATCTGCAGGCCAAACCGGGATCCCATCCGGACCATCGGGTGGCATGCTGGATTCACGTGCCGGATTCCGGCCACAGCCTGGCCGCCGGCGGCAAGGAGACCACATCATGACCGATATCACCGCCAAAACGGGCGCGGACGCTGCCACTGATAGCGCGGCGGCTAACAACGCGACCGGCAACGGGGCGGACCTGCTGGCGCTGGAGCAGCTCAATATCGCTTTCCATACCGGCGGCCAGTGGCGGTCCATCGTGCGCAATATCAATCTGCGCATCGGCCACGGCCGGGTCCTGACCCTGCTGGGGGAATCCGGCTCGGGCAAAAGCGTCACCTTGCGATCCATCCTCGGGCTGTTGCCGCAGAAAACCACCCGGGTCAGCGGCCGTATCATGCTCAACGGCCGGGATGTGGTGGCCATGAACCCCGCGCAGCAGGCGCAAATCCGCGGCCGCGACGTCGGTTTTATCTTCCAGGAGCCGATGACCGCTCTCGATCCGGTGTTTCGGGTCGGCGATCAAATCGCCGAAATGCTGATGAAACACAAAGGCATCAACCGTAAGGATGCCCTGGCCAAGGTGAAGGATTTATTCGATCTGGTGCAGATTCCTTCCGCCGAACGACGGCTGCGGTCTTATCCCTCGGAACTGTCCGGCGGCCTGCGCCAGCGGGTCATGATAGCCATGGCGGTTTCCTGTGAGCCGAAGCTGCTGCTGGCGGACGAGCCCACCACGGCCCTTGACGCCACGGTACAGGTGCAGGTTCTGCTGCTGTTGCGGCAAATCCAGCAACAGTTCGGCATGTCAATCCTGTTCGTCACCCACGACCTGGGAGTGGCGGCGGAAATCGCCGACGACGTGGCGGTAATGTACCACGGCGAGATTATCGAAACCGGCAGCGCGGAAAAAGTGCTGCTCCGTCCCGAACATGAGTACACCAAACTGCTCACCGGCTGCTCGGTATACGGGCATTACCGGCAAAATACCCTGGGCCGGCAGCAGCCGGTTTAACATAAAGAGACAGACCCATGGCTGATAAAATCAATTTTGAACGGTTAACGGCGGTCGCGGCCAGGCAGGCGATAGATGCCGGCACGCTCACCGCCGGCCGGCTGCTGGAAGCCTGCCTGGAGCGCATCGACGCGCGGGAAGACGATGTCCGGGCGTGGACCTTTCTCGATCGGGCTGGAGCGCGCAAACAGGCGGCGCAGCTGGATGCCGGCCCGTCCCGCGGCCTGCTGCACGGCATTCCGCTGGGGGTCAAAGATATCATCGACACCCATGATATGCCGTCCCGCTACGGCTCCCCCATCTACCAGCACCACCACCCGCAGTGGGACGGGGCTTCGGTAGCCCTTTCCCGGGCCGCCGGCGGCGTTGTGCTGGGCAAAACCGTGACCACCGAGTTTGCCAACCGCCACGCCGGACCCACCCGCAATCCCCTTGATCTCGAACATACGCCGGGAGGGTCCTCTTCCGGCTCCGCCGCCGCGGTGGCGGATTTTCATGTTCCGCTGGCCCTGGGCACCCAAACCGGCGGCTCGGTGATTCGCCCGGCGTCCTACTGCGGCGTCTATGGCTATAAACCGAGTTTTCAACTCATCGGCAACGCCGGGGTGCGCACCAATACCGAAGCGCTGGATACCGTCGGCCTGATGGCCCGATCCGTGGACGATCTGGCGCTGTTCAAGGCGGCTCTCACCGAAACGCCCTATATCGCCATTAATACCCCGCCCCTGTCGGCGCTCTCCATTGCCCTGTGCCGCACCCCGTACTGGGACCGGGCCGCCGACGAGTCCCGCCGCGCCCTGGAGCAGACCTCCGAACTGCTGGCGTCCGCCGGGGCAACGGTTACCGAACTGGTGCTGCCCGGGGAGTTCGCCGGGCTTGAGGAAGCCCACCGGCAGATCTGCGCCTTTGAAATCCTGCGTAACTATGCCGATGAGCTGCGCCGGTTCCGGGAACTGGTGAGCGATGATTTCATCACGCAAAGGGTGGTTCTCGGCGAACAGACCACCCTTGAGATGTTCCGTGGGGCCATTATGCTGGGGGAGCGCTGCCGGAGCTGGCTGGACCGGTGGTTCGCCGAGCGGCGCGTTGACGCCCTCCTCACCCCCAGCGCCCAGGGGGAAGCCCCCCGCGGCATCGCTTTTACCGGCAACGTGGTGTTCAATTTCCTTTGGACGTTCCTATACACCCCCGCCATCACGCTGCCTCACTTCACCGGACCGCTGGGCTTGCCCGTAGGCGTCCAGCTGGTGGGCCGGAAATATACCGACCAGCATCTGTTAAACGTCGCCTCTTCCGTCGCCGGCTTATGGTCGTAATCCAAGGGATATTATGAAAAACAACCCCGCTTCATCCATTCCTCCGGCGCAGTCAGCCGCCGGCATGTCCGTAACGGAAGCCCTTGCCGCCATGTCTCGGGGCAGCCTGACCAGCGAAACCCTGGTGGCCGCCTGCCTTGAGCGGGTAGAACAACGGGACGGCGATGTCCGCGCCTGGGCCTATCTGGATCGTGAACAGGCGCTGGCGCAGGCCCGCCAGGCGGACAGATCCGCATCCAAAGGGCTATTGCACGGCATCCCGGTGGGCGTAAAAGACATTATCGACGTGCGGGGCATGCGGACCGCGTTCAACTCGCCGGTTTATCCCCACTACTTCCCTTCCATGGATGCCGGCAGCGTCGCGATGATCCGCAACGCCGGCGGCATACTCCTGGGCAAAACCGTCACCACCGAATTCGCCAATCGTGAACCGGGGCCAACCATGAATCCCCATGACCGCCGACGCACGCCGGGAGGCTCATCCTCCGGCTCCGCCGCGGCGGTAGCGGATTATCAGGTCCCGCTGGCCCTGGGCACGCAAACCAGCGGATCGGTCATTCGTCCCGCTGGCTACTGCGGCATTGTCGGCTACAAACCCACCTTCGGCGAATTCACCCGGGTGGGGGTAAAACAGCAGTCCGGATCGCTGGATACCCTGGGACTGTACGCCAGAAACGTACGTGACGCCGAACTGCTGCGCACCGTGCTTATCGGCACGGACTACCGGCCTGCCCCCCTACCGGAACGTCCCCTGCGCATCGCCTTTTGCCGTCCGCCGGAATGGGAGCAGGCCGACCCCGCCGTCCGCCGGCGGGCAGAGGAGTGCGCCGCCCTGCTGGCGAAGCAAGGCCATCACCTCAGTGAACCGGCGCTGCCCGCCGATTTTAACGGCTGGCTCAGGATCCACAGCACCATCGCCAATTTCGAATCGGCGCGCAACCTGGCGTTTGAAAAAACCGTGCATCGCCACCAGCTCAGCGCCAAGCTATACCAGGGCCGCATCAGGGATGGTGAAAACATCACCCTTGAGCAATATATCGCCGCCCAGCGCGAGGCCGAGACATTACGCACATTTATCCACCATTATATGGAAAATATTGATGTTATATTAACGTTATCAACCGCCAATGAAGCCCCCATAGGGCTGGATGATACCGGTACAGCCGTTTTCAACTCCCTCTGGACGCTGTTATATACGCCCTGCATCACCCTGCCTGCCGGATTCGGCCCGTCAGGCATGCCGTTCGCTATTCAGCTGGTGGGACGGCGTTTCGAAGACGAAGCGCTGTTTGCCGCGGCGCTTTTGGTGGAAGAACACATTGCCGATAGATAATAAGGGGCATTGTTCAATGCTGATGTCTTCCATGGACCTGTCGTCCAACGGACCGTTGCAGTATTTTTTCCTGGGTGGGGTAGCGTTCTTTTCCGCGATTCTGGGCGGCATCAGCAGTTTTGGCGCCAGCCTTATCATGACGCCCGCCATGACGCCGGTGATCGGCATCAAAGCGGTGGTGCCGGTGATGGCCGTGGCCATGACGTTCGGCAATCTCTCCAGGATGTGGGTCTACCGAAAGGATATCCAGACCCATACCCTCCTGCAGATCATGATTCCCGCCCTGCCGAGCCTGCTGCTGGGAACCTATCTTTACAAGATACTCTCCCAGCACATGCTCGAACTGATTATCGGCCTGTTCCTGCTGGTAATCCTGCCGCTACGGCGCTATATGGCCCATAAACAAATCGTCCCCACCCCCGCCATGATCATCATGATGTCGGTTTTATTCGGCTTTATTTCCGGCGCGCTGCCCGGCGGCGGCGTGGTATTACTGCCCATCCTGCTGGGTATCGGCCTGGTAGGGGGCGGCGTCATCGGCACCGATGCCTGCATCGGCATGGCCACCAATATTTTCAAAGTGGTATTTTTCCTGCTTTTTTCATTGCTCAGCACGCGCTATTTATTATATGGCCTGTTAATCGGTTTCTGCATGATACCCGGAACCTACCTGGCCCGGTGGCTGCTGGGCCATCTGCACGTCAAAATCCATACCTATATTATTGAGGCATTGATTTTTTTCAGCGGATTATCTTTTTTATACAGTTTTATTATCGAACAGGCCTGATGCCAGGCCTATTGAGCCGGCAAGATATTTTAGTGAAATGGTTTCGGCAATACATGCTGTATTTATATTATTAGAGAGAATGCCCTATAAATGGTTAATATGACGATACCCCAGACATCCCATCGTTTTGCTTATTTAAGCATGATGCTGCTGTTATCCGCATTAATAGGCGCCGCGCTGGAAGCCGTTGATTTCAAATTGGGCTGGATGTTCGGCGGGGTGTGCGGCGCGGCGTTGACATCCTATTTTTTAATGCCGGCAATGACCTTAAGCGGGAAATTGTATATAGGCAATATGCGCCAGGCGGGACAGGCCATTCTGGGCGGAGGAATCGGCTGCTTGCTGCATTTCAGCGATATCGGCCGACTGGGCTGGTTTTTTTTCGATATCTTTTTCATGATGGTCATCTCCCTCATTTCCTCTTTTGTCCTGGCGGTACTCTATTCTCTCATTTCCACCCGGCAAACCGTCAAAACGACATTCTTTTCCACCCTGCCGGGAGGGATCGGCATCATGGCCAACCTGGCCAAAGAGTATGGCGCCAATGCCGAACTGGTGGCGATACTACAGTCGGTACGGATATTATCCGTGGTGGTGTTTATTCCTTTTCTGCTGCGCAATCTTCTGCATATCGATATTGACGCCATTCCGGCAATTCATGGCGAAAGCCATAGCGGACGTGATATTTTCAGCGCCGTATTGATATTATTGTTTGCCATGGCCGGCTATTATATGGGAAAAAAATTACATATCGCGTCGCCGTCGTTAATTGGCCCGATGCTGTTGGCCATCATCGTCAATAATCTTATGCCCGGCCAGTTAAGCATCACGATGCCGTCCTTACTGTCCCATATTGCTCAAATATTACTGGGTGTCACTATCGGCCACGGCATCATTTCACGCTTATTCTTCATCAAGCTGCGGGATCTGATTATCGGCCTGTTTTCCATAGTCCTGCTGCTGTTGTTTGCGGTGGCTATCGCCGCCTTGTTCCGCCTGGTGGCGGATGTAGATTGGCAAACCGCCATCCTCAGCACCGCTCCCGGCGGCGCGGCGGAAATGATTGTCCTGGCCAAAACCCTCAACACCCATCTGGAAATCGTGGTCACCGCGCAGGTTGTCCGGCAGATTATGGTTAACGCCCTGGTGCCGCTGTGGGTCGTGCTGTCCGATCGCATGGAGAACGTACTGCGCAAAGGGGCGATGGATAAGGAGATCTGATCGGAGTGAGGGCAGGCCCGCCAGGCCCGCGATCACCGAGGCATGAACTGTCTTAACGCGTGGTATTGGTGTAATACACACCCTGCCGGGCATGAATCAAGCGATATTCAATAACAAAGCCGCCGAGGTCATAAGCCGAGCGAATCACCTCCAGCACCGGCTCCCCCTCAGCGGATCCGAGATGCTCTCGATCCTCTTGATCCGCCAGGGCGGCGTAAACCTTCTCATCCACCCTCACTATCAAAAGATTATACTGGCGGTCAAAAAAACTGGCGATGCTGGAAGGACGAAGCCGGGCAAAACGCTCGGCGGCATTAGGACAAAAATCCCCCCGCACCACGATATGCTCGATAATCGCCGGACGCCCGCCCGCCGAACGCAGACGGGTCACCCGGCTTACCGGAGATCCCACCGCAATATCCAACTGCTGCGCGTCAAACTCCGTCGCCGTCCCTTCCGCAAAATCCAGATAGGTCGCCCGCTCCGTACGTTCGCCCTGCTCGGAATAGAAATTCAGAAACTTATAGGGCTTGGCCGCCTTGCCCCCTCGGTAGGTGGCGATGGTGGTGCCCCGGCCGCGCTGGCGCACCACCACGTTATCCTGCACCAGCTTTTCCACCGCTTTGCGCGCGGTGCCGACGCTGACGGAATACTCTTCGGCCAAGGCGATTTCACTGGGCACCAGATCCCCCGGCCGCCACTCGCCGCTCAGCACCCGGCGGATCAAATCTTCTTTTACCGTCAGATAAATCGGCTTGCGGGGTTTGGGTTGCTTCGGATCCGATGCCTTGGTTTGTTCAATCATAATGTGCCCAGTGTCGCCCCTAAAGTGCGGTTGCACGTCAAAAACGGAAAATCAGTACCGATCGGCGTCAATGGGCGGAATGGGTTCGGCCAAATCCATCTCTTTGCCCATGTGCGCTTCAATGGCCGCCAGCGCATCGAACCAAATGATCAGCCGGCGGTGAATATTGTCGATTTCATCCTCGTGCACCGGAATGCCCTGCAGAGCCAGCGCCGAACGAACGTAGTCAAGAGTCAGATGCATTATTGGTTCTCCTGTGCCATGAATCCCGCCACTGTCTTGGCAAGATCGGGTTTGACGGCGTGCCATCCCGCCGCGCGCTCATAGCTGTCGGCCACCTGCAGCACGGTTTTTTCATCAAAAGGCCGGCCGGCGAACTGCAATGCCAGCGGCAGGCCCTGACGGGAGAATCCCATCGGCAGAGAAATTGCGGGAACATTGGCCAGGCTGAACGGATAGAGCCCGATTCGCCGTTCCATCAGCCGCCTTACGGCATCATCCCCCGTATCCAGGCGTTCCTGCATCTGATCGATGGGCTTGGGCGCCGTGGGCACGGTGGGACAAACCAGAATATCAACCTGGTTAAAGGCGTCAAGCAGTTGCCGCCGCGCCAGGAACCGGCCGCGCATCGCCCGGTTATACACCGTGGCCGGAATCAGCGATGCGGCGGCCAGCCGGGTACGGGTGCCGGTATCGAACCGGTCATAGCGATCGCGCAGATACTTGCTGACAAACCAGGCGGCCACATCGGCGTCGAGGCTAAGCAGAATCAGCGGAACGGCGAACAGCGTCAGGGGCAGCGAAATAACCGTCACGTCTGCGCCCAACTGCCGGAGCAGCTCGATAGAGGTCTCAAAGGCAGCGCTGACTTCATCGCTGGTACTGTCGTTATAGGCGATTTCCCGCACGATGCCCAGCTTGAGTCCTTTCAGGGATTTACCGGGTTCCGGCATGAAATCCAGATCCGAATGGCGGCTCGAGAGATTATCCCGCGCGTCGTAGCCGGAAATCGCCGTCATGATTTGCGCGGCATCCGCCACCCGCCGGCAGATAGGCCCCAGCACGTCGGTGGTATAGCCTTCCATCACCGCACCGAAACGGCTCACGCGGCCAAAGGTCGGCCGCAGGCCCACCACGCCATTGAACGCGGCGGGACCGCGAATGGACCCGCCGGTATCCTCGCCGATGGAAAACGAACACATGCCCGCCGCCGCGGCTATGCCTGAACCGGTGGAGGAACTGGACGCCGAGTAATCGGGATTCCAAGGGTTGCGCGGCTCACCATAAGCAAAGTTGATGGTTCCCCCTTTGCCGAACTCATGCAGGTTCTGCTTGCCGATCAAAATCGCTCCGGCCTCGGTGAGTTTTTCAATCACCGCCGCGTTACAGGGGGCCACCGTCTCATCTTCATTCAGCACTCTGGTGCCGAGGGTCGTGGGGAACCCCAGCGCGTGCATCTGATCTTTAACGCCAAAAGGCAAACCGTGCAGAGGTCCGCGATACAGCCCGCCGGCAATCTCTTTCTCCGCCTGGCGCGCCTGCGCCAGCGCCCGCTCGCGATCGGTGGTTATCCAGGCATGCAGCACCGGATCCCAACGTTCGATACAGCGAAAACTGGATTCAACCAAGTCAACCGGCGAGATCTTCCTTTGCCGGATCAACTCGGCCTGTTCCGCACTCCCGAGCTGCAGTAATTCTTCCGCCATGCTTTTTTGCTCCGCCAAAATAAACCTTGTTTTAACACTATCATTAAAACTATAGAGTTTTAAGAAGAAGTCAACTTCCTTATTCTTATGGCAAAGCAAAAAAATGCAGCGCCTCATTGGGACGGCGTGTAAGGATAATGCGGCTTGCGAGGGCTTCTTCGGTCGGCTGAAAAATGAAATGTATTACGGCCGTGACTGGACAGGCATTACGCTGGAAGGATTTATGCAGAACGTTGGGACTTATATCGGTTGGTATAACGAGCGCAGGATCAAAATGTCATTAGGTGGAATGAGTCCTGTAACATACCGACAATAAAGGGAATTTTAATATATACCAGTCCAAGAAAACATCCGCACCCCCGATGGATCACTTTTGCACCGATGGCGACAGTAGGACGCAACTGCCCCAAACAATAAGGAATCCGCCTGACCTGCCCCCATCGTGGGTGGTCGGACCCGAAAGTCCGACCGGCACTTCGTTGCCCCCTCTCTGCCCCAGGCTCCCAGCAAAGGAATAAGAGTGAGGTTGTAGAGTGGCATGGCCGGTCTAAATGGTTCCTTAACGTTCCTAAGGTTGTCAAATCAGCATTAACGAAGACGCGGAATGTATTATCCGGTCATTATTAAACGGCAAGGTGAGTTCACCAGCCGCTTACTCTATATCAAGGACGAAGATAAAATAACCTCCGTTCTGCCCATGCATATTAACCGTTTCATTGAAGTGCAGACGCCGACAGAGGCTGAATTGCTCACCCTTTCCCCCACCTTACAGCGCAAAATACCTCCATCTTCACAGGAAGTCGACGACACCCTTCAGCGTCTGGCAATGCCTGAAAGCTGCGCCTCAATGACCGGGGCATAGACCCAGGACTACAACACGTGGTGGCTATAGCACTAGACTTGGACAATCGTGCCGACGTCAGTTATACCCTCACCCCGCGCGGAATTTTATTGTTCGAGGCCGCCAGAGAGGCAATGCAGCAGAGCACACATTAGTGGAGTCATTTGCCTGCATGTCCTAAACCTATGCAAGTTTTTCAGAGGTTGCCCAAGCTTTGACAAATTCCGGGACAAAAGCTTTTCTTTCGTGAATACGTCGATTATTAAATTCTGCTAGGCAATCGGAACAACTATCATTGCTAGAAAGACAACAGGGAGCAGTTTGGATATCGAAAATTATCGTACGTTAAGGCTAAATTTTAACCACGCATCTTCATTGAAAACCACCTCATCAAAACCCACCTTGTTTCTCATATGAAAGATTACGTTCAGCAAAAAAAAAGCTTCCGGAAGACCCCCCGATTTTACAGAACGTTAATGCATTAGTATGTATATAGAACTTCATTTACCACCGGCCAAGTCTATAAAACTGCCCGTCACGTAAGAAGCCTCATCTGACAAAAGCCATACTATGGCCTGAGCCACTTCCTCCGGCTGGCCACCGCGCTTCATTGGCAAACTGTCTTTGACTCGGTCGACACGGGACGCCTCACCACCATCGGCATGCATGTCAGTATAGATAAAACCCGGACGAACGGCATTGACTCGAATACCCTGCCCGGCAACCTCCAGAGAAAGGCCAATAGTCAGCGTATCAATAGCGCCTTTTGAAGCGGCATAATCCACATACTCATGTGGTGAACCGAGGCGCGATGCGGCAGAAGAAACATTAACGATGGCACCACCCTGCCCACCATGGCGAAACGCCATACGTTTTACCGCTTCGCGCGCACAGAGAAAACTACCGCTGACGTTAGTCGCAAAAAGTGTGGCTAAACGCTGCTCATTTACCTCTTCTATTGAAGCCTGAAGCATCAACATTCCGGCATTATTGACTAAGCCTGAAATAGGACCCAGATCTTTATCTATTTGCTGAAACAATGCCTCAACCTGCTCTTCCTGAGAAATATCAGCTCGTACGGCTATGGCTGTACCGCCTGCATGAAGAATATTTTCCACAACTTCGTGAGCACAATCTTCACGTGTCCGATATCCGATACAAACTTTGTGTCCTCTATTTGCAAGACAGAGTGCAGTCGCCCGACCAATGCCACGATCCCCGCCAGTGATCAAAGTAATGTTGTTTTTCATAAATTATTCTTCCAGTCGAAACCTTATTCTTTTCTTATTTATCACTATCAGTGCAGCAATGTACAGGCAAAGAAGCGCCATGAAAAAAACACGCCTTTCCCCCACCATAGTGGACTCGTTGTATCGTTGAACCAAAACAAGAGCTGGGAAGTTGCGAAAATCAGCGCCCCAATTATAATGCGTTGCTCTGGTGACATATTTGCCAACAACGGTCAGATACAACTGGGCTACCAGTACGGTAATCGCGTTGATGACCAACATAACTGTCACTAACTCGACTGCACGCACAGCGTCCAGAGCCAACAAATATTGCGATACAACTGAGTCTTTCTGCGCGTAAACCAGATAACAGATAATGCCTATTAGCGATCCACTGTCCGCAGCAATATTGACCATCAAGTAGCGAATTTGCAGCGCTAATTCTCGCCGCTTCTGATCCTGCAATAAATCACTCATCAGAGCTCGACTGGGGGCATCTATCCAAGGAAACGATATTCCCGTCAATAAAAGGCCACTAGCGAATAAAAACACACTCTCTGATAGCGCAATACTTGCATAACCAATTATTGCCAACAGACATCCTAATATCAGCAGTTTTTTTCTTCCTAAGCGGTCTGACAAAGAACCGCCCTAAATCCCCAGAACAACAGAAATTAACGCACAGCCGGACATCACGCTTCCAATCACAAGCGGTGACAATTGAAAATTACGCGTCAGAATAATGGATAGAAAAGGCCACGCCATAAAGTAGCTAAGCCGTGTGAGCAACGTAAAAAATAGCATGATGGAGACATTTTCGGGAAAGGTGGCCAGGGTCTGTCTCATTGTCAGGACATCACTGTATGGTGTAGTGCGATTTTTCATATATTTCTCATCAATAGCCTACCATTAGATACAGGTAGAACAATTCCTTTTTAGATTTTATGTAATGCTTGAGCGATGTTAACTCTAAGCATGATATGCATTTTTTATTAAATATTCATGATATTACATTCAAATATTAAAAAGTAATTATTAATCAATAATTAATTGTGACGTTCGTCAAATCATTGGTACATAAGAATAAAAAATAATGTTAAAAATAATTATTGACGAATAAGGATGACACCGATTAACTTAAAAAAAGGTAAACTGTATATTAACATCAATAATGGATGAATGACTATGTCTGACGAAGATGTTCGTTGGCTCCGATCAGAATTTTTGATGAAAAGCCATAATGCGCTCAGTGCCAAAATCGCCGAACAGGCAGGGTTCTCTGGGTTATGGGCTTCAGGACTCACTATATCTGCAGCTTTGTGGCTATCCGATCGCAACGAAGGCTCTTGGACACAGGTGCTTGATGTTGTTGTATTTATGACCGACCATGTAAAAATCCCCTATTAGAGCGAGAAGGGGACGTTTCAACGTGTTCATAACCTAATATCGAACAAGTAACGGACAAATTCAGCGCCATTACTTGATAAAAACTCCGCCGCACAGCTTTGATATCCTCGAAAGAACTTTGCGGCGAAGCCATTGCCCCCTCAGACTGCCACGAAGCCACCATCAACAAATAGCTCTTCTCCACCAATGAAGCTACTTTCATCTGATGCCAGAAACAGTACTGCCCTGGCGACTTCCCCGGTCTGGGCAAGCCTGCCAAAAGGGATGGCTTGATGCATCCATTCCTCCGATCCGGCATTGTTCTGCAAATACGTCTGCATAGCCGGAGTCAATACCATGCCGGGAGAAACCACATTCACGCGAATACCCTGGCTTTTCAGATCGGTCGTCCAGGTTCGTGCAAATGAGCGGATCGCAGCCTTTGTTGCGCTGTAAATAGACAGATTAGCAAAGCCTTTGCTACCCGCGCCTGAGCCGGTCAGCACAATTGCGCTGCCGGCAGACATCAGTGGCAGCGCCTTTTGCACAGTAAATACCAACCCTTTGACGTTAGTGCCAAATACCCGATCAAAGTGATCTTCCTCAATACCGCCGATTGGGGCGGACTCGGACACTCCCGCATTAGCAAATACCACGTCTACGCGGCCGTGATCGCTGCGTATTTTTGAATAAAGCTTATCAAGATCGGAAATACGGCTGACATCACCTTGTACACCGATTGCCCGGTTGCCGATTTCTTTTAGCGCCTCATCAAGGCGCTCCTGACGGCGGCCTGTGATATACACGTAGGCGCCTTCTGCCGCGAACATCTGGGCCGTCGTCAAACCGATACCGTCTGTACCGCCAGTAATCACCACGACCTTATTCTCAAATCTCATCGTCATATCTCTACTCGCTTAACTATGAAGTGGAGGGTTGCTCCATATATTATGTGGAGGTATCCTCCATTTAACAAGTTTAGCGAGGAAATAATTTTGGCTAATGAAACCCCATTGCGGGCCGATGCGCAGCGAAACAGGGAACGGATTCTTGCCGCCGCTGAGGAAGTCTTTCTTGAGAGAGGAGCTGGCGTTTCATTGGAAGACGTCGCAAAGCGCGCCGGTGTCGGAATTGGAACGCTCTACCGACGTTTCCCCACACGCGAAGTATTATTAGCAGCCACATACAGTGATCGATTTCTTGAGTTTGCAGAGGCCAGCCGCGCAAGAGCTTCTGCGCTTGATCCGCTGAGCGCTTTGCGTCTTTATCTCGAAGAACTCGTCCAATATACAAATTTATATCGTGGCATTGCGGTGTCGCTCGGAACGGTGTTACAGATAGGAACTCCAGGATGTCTTGCTACCAGCGAGGAGGGCTGCCGGCTTTTACTGCGCGGGCAAAAGGCGGGATCAATTCGGTCTGATATCAGTTTTGATGATTTGGTATGCATAGCCACTGCAATTTCACTCGCTACTGAGCAACACAGTTCACCTCAATCACATATTGCTCATTTGGTTGGAGTATTCATGAATGGGATTAAAAAGGGCAATGAGTGAGCCAAATGACCGCTCGCGGCACAAAACTTCCTTAGTGACAGCTTTTCCAGCCCCCAGTCATTCAGCAATCGGGGCAGCCGCCACTCACCCATTTGATAGATAATTGAATATTTCCTTGTCCGGGCAACCATGCGCGAGAACCCGCCATTAGGCAGGCGGGTTCTTTGCGTTCAAGGCATTCAGTTTTCCTTAACCATATCTAATTCCTCTATAAATTTTACCCCATCAGCGGTACGTATCCAGCGCGGCGCCCGCAGTTCGTCAGCGAAATAACTCACCAAATCAAACAGCAATCCGGTCAGTATGGGCTCCATTTCCGCCGATAACGTCCGTTCCGTCAACAGTCGCGCCAGCGCATGGGTATACCCGCAGAGCAAATCGGCATCCGGCTCAAAGCGAGGCGAGTTCATCGGGCGCTCATCCACGGTCAGGCTTTCAATCAAATGCGGCGGGATCGCGTCATCCAACGTGGGACGCAACTGCCCCAAACAATAAGCAAGCCGTCTGCAGAGCGCCTGACGCGACGCCGGTTCGTCTCTATGCAACAAAGCGTCGGCCAGGTTTTCACAATGGCCTGCCAGAACGGTGAAATCGGTGGTTGAATCGACAGGAATGGAAAGTAACGCGTGAGTTTGTGTAGGGATCGTAGCCATAGACATAAGGCAGCCTCAGTGAGTAATAAATTCTTCCCACCACCGGAGAGGCTAATCTCGCGGGTGGTGGAACCGAACGGGGTTAGCCTTACCGGCCTCACTGACACCGGCGCGTCTTTCGACGCCCCCGTCCGGCCCACCATTGAAAGGTAGCCGAACGCACGACACAAAAAAAGCGCAGACGCGCCTTATGTCGTCAGTGAAGTTATGCAGGAGGCTAATCCCGACGCCTGATTTTGCAGGCGCGGCTAAAAGATACCGTTAACGGCAATGAACCGCAAGAAATTTCGGCAGAAAAACGTTTATTAAGAACCTAAGTTTAATATTATTTATCAGTTAGTTAGTGAATAAAGATCCTAACTGTTCTAGCCCCTGAAAAGCAAAGACCAGCAAATGCCCCCTGTGTGGATGAATAAAATTTATGGTTTCTTTAGCGCTGGATGATAGGTCAGCATCTTGATGATTTGACAGCCAGACTTATTCTGGGAAATAACGCTCGCTTCTAACCGCTGTTAAACATGGTTCAAATGCTATTTCTTATTTTATTCAAAAGAGGCTAAGTGTCCGGTGATATATGGAGACAGTCTATGCCTAATCTGACAGACCGCTTAGAGCGATGAGCGGACATCCATAATTGTGTGCATGCTGACATCACGGTGTATGAATCGACCGGGAGCAGGTCAAAGCCTTACGCCTTTCTCGGCCATCGATTGTTTGAAAAACACCCTGAATTTGACCATTACTCAAAAATGAATTATTATAATCGTCAAATGGAGGTGCATAATGATTAAACACACCACAGCAGAAAGAGAAATCAATACATTAGCTAAGCTGAATGAGTCCCAGTTGACCCTTCTGAAAAGGATTAACAACCTCGCTATTTCCCTGATGCCTGAATTTGAAGACAAAAACCAGGCTATGAATGCTATCACGCTGGATGACGGTTCACTGATGCAATTGCTCTACACCGTTCAACTCGAACAGAAGACTCGCGTCAATGACTACGAACTGCGTAAAGTGCGCCGTCGTCGCGAAAATCTGGAAAGATTTTATCGTGAGCTCCAGGAGTTGGGCGGTACGCTAAAGGTGAACGACGTGGCCGATATCCTTGGCATCACCCGCCAGGCGATCAACATTCGCGTTAAGAAGAACAAGCTTTTAGCATTCAAGCAGAACGGTGATTTTATTTTCCCGAAATTTCAATTCACTGATAATGGGCCGATTCCCGGCTTTGAAGACGTGATGGCGGCATTCGAAGAGGATACCCATCCAATGTTGCGGTTGAGTGTGCTGAAATCACCGATAGAGGTTAATAGCGAAGGCCTGCAAAAGACGCCGATTCAAATCATGCAGGACGGTGCTAAAAAGAGTGAACTTAGTCTGGTCATCCGTGCTGCTAAACAGTTCGGAAATCATGTAGCCAGTTAACTGGTTTAAAAAGAGGGGCCAGCCCGCCCCTCTTTGGTTTACATGGGTTCTGGCGTAATTTCGAATCCAAGCAACTCTTCGAACATCTCTTCACCTGATATCGTTCCTTTGTGCCACCCCTTAGGGAACATGCCTACGTCAGTTTCAACGTAACTGGCATAAGGCCACATCCCCTGAGGGGTATCGGTAAAGGCTGATGTACTACCCGGTCGTTCCCAAAAGGCATAACAACGCTTATAGCGTTTATGTCTTGAGGTATAGGCAATCCCGTCATAGTCACGCCCGAAATGCGTATAAAGATGTTCCATTAGCCATTGAGTAAAGGCGTAATCCTCGTTCTCTAAGCTATCCAAAGGGATATGTAACAACTCACAGAGTGCTACAACATCAATCACTTTCACCGTCCTCATGACATCCACAGAGCACATATAGTGTTGTGAAAGTACCGATTCAGGATAAGATTTCTTTCCTTTGAGATGGAACAAGCGCCCGTATGCTTCCGCTGCCGCCGTTAACGCAGAGTCAGAGGCATACCATACCGCCACACTTCCCCCGGGAGGGTTGTATCGCCCACAGTCGTCTTTCTCAATTGGCGCGCTGAAGTTGATTGCGCTTTCATACAACTTCCTTTGATGACGCATCAAAAGACCTGGGCCTTGTTGAATGTCAATCGCCGGAATACGTCCAGATTTTTGTTGTGCAGCAATTCCTTGTGCAATAACGGTTTTATCAAATTTCCATTTGGTCATTTTTACTACTCCTTCTACAAACAGATTAAGCCATAGGCTCCACTCCATATTGATTGAAAAATAATCCCTGCCGTGCTTGCCCGGCAGGGTTCGCGAGACCACATGCATCTCAATCTCGATTATACCAAGCAAATTTTTTATGTTTCGGAAGTTTAAAAGGTTTTTTTAAAATACTTCGCATTCCTTCTCGATGTATTGATAGGTTTGAAAATCTGAAACAACGCCGAGGGTTTTACCGAAAGGAGGACCATACAGATCCTTATCAGGAGAATTAGAAATGATAACTTCACTGGATACTGTATTTTTAGTGAAGAGAGTTTGAGTTCGGGATCGATGCCGTTCAGACGGCAGCTCCCGATCAACCCGTACAGCTACGCGCCACGAACGCCGCCGTGATCCGAGCCGAAGAACAGATAATCTTGTCGACCCAGACACACCGTTTGCCGAGCGTTTTCCGCAGCCGTCGCAGGCATAATACGTCCGCTCCTGGCACAGGCTGTGTAAAAACTCGTTTTTTGCAGTATCTGAGTACTATCCTCAGTCAGGGATGCAAGATATTCCTGATATTGACTGTATTCGCTGTGATTTGTATGTAAAGGCAGAACGAGGCTTTTGTGGCTTGATATGGAGTGCTAATAGTTTGTTATTAGGAGTTAAGGTGGCCACTCCCGCTAATTACATTGCTCTCGCAGCTTAATGGCCAATCCTTCGGTACCCCAGATGGACATCATCCTTTTCAGATTATAAGCCAGCACATGCAGACTGATTTCTGTGCTGACGTTTTTAAACCGTTGCGTCAGGAAGTGAGTCGCTCCCATCCACATTTTAATTGTCCCGAACGGATGCTCTACCGTTTGCTTTCGCACGACAGCTGTTTGTGGTAATGCGTTAAGCCTGGCTTGCATGTCTTCCATTTCTGCTTCATGAACCCAGCGCCTTATACGTCTCGGATCGCGTTTTGATGTGGTGCACCTTGACCGCTGACTGCAATCGCGACAAGCAATATTGTTAAAGTACATTTGCTGCTCTAAACCATCCTCAACCACCGTAAATCTGTTCTGAAGCTCGCTACCCATCGGACAAATATAAATATCTTTTTCCTGGTCATATTTGAACAATGAACGATTAAAAAGACCTTTGCGGTCAGCGCCAGAGGTATCGCCTTTTGGTACTAAGGCTACGGCACCTAAGTCCTGCGTTGCTTTAATATCACCCCGGCTGTAATAACCTTTATCAGCCAGTACAGTAATATCCGCTTTGCCAACAGCGTCTTGCGCTAATTTTGTCACCGCTGTTAGCTGCCCACGGTCTGGTGTATTCGTTACTTCATGCGCAACAATCAGGTGATATTTAGCATCAACGGCAGTCTGAACGTTATAGCTAACCTGGCGGTTAACATTGTTTATCTTCATTAGCCGGGAATCAGGATCTGTCAGTGATAGCTGTTTATCAGGGTGCTGCACAACGGCCTGCTGGATTTGCTTGAGTTCTTTCAAACGTTTTTGCAGCCATGCCAGTTTTGCAGCGGTTAAACCTGAATTTTTTTCGGACTCCGCAGCCTTGTCAGCTTCATCGAGCTTATTCAGGTAAAGAGCGATACTTTGCTCTACCCTTTCGATGTGGCCTTTTGTTTTCTGGGGCGTGAAGTTATTCGATTTACTGTTTACTGCCTTGAACTTACTACCGTCAATGGCAACCACCACATCGGTGAACATCTGCAACTGCCGACATAGATCAATGAAAGCCCGGCAAGCATTTTTGATTCCTTTACCATTGCTTTTTCTGAAGTCTGCAATGGTTTTAAAATCAGGAGTTAATCGCTCAAGCAACCACATCAATTCAACGTTACGATGGGCTTCTTTTTCTAACCTGCGGGATGACTGAATGCGGTTCAGGTATCCATAAATGTACAGCTTCAGCATGGTTGCGGGGTGATATCCTGGCCGCCCGGTTTGTTTTGAATTAACGCGCTCGAAGCCAAGAGCATCAAGCTGTAATTCATCAACAAAGACATCAATAACCCTGACAGGGTTGTCTTCTGTGACAAAATCATCCAGCACTTCAGGGAGCAACGTCACCTGATGTCTGCCTTGACCTTTAATGTGGTGAGTCATATCTGCACCCGTAATATTTAATCGTATGCTTTTAATTTTATTAAATAAAGTAGGTTACCGCATGGGTTTATCAAGAATGGTTGATCATATAAAGCCACTGCTTAGACCAAAACGTGATCAGCCGTTTTCACACAGCCTGGGCACAAACTTGACGCTCACCCCCATTACATCCGGAACAGCAATAGGCACCCGCCTAGATACGATAAAGCCGAGAAGCCAAAAGACCTCATCCAGTGGGGGCTGGCTGCATGTTTCGTCCCTATGAAAAAATAAGGCGACAACTACCCTGACATAGGGGTAAATCGGTGATCGCAATCAGCGAAACACGCAGCTGGCAGCAAAGGCGTTGAAAAATATCCAAAAAACCCTGCGTTTTCCCTGAACCGGCAGAACAATAAATCTTAATGAAAAGCCCCGGGGGACTTTTCATTCATCAGCATCGGCAAAATGGTAATTACCACATCAAATCATCGGGCACCTTGAAATCGGCATACGGATCGTCTTCATCTTGCTCTTCCTTACTCAGCGCGCTGTTTAATACAATACTGCTCGCATCGCGCTGCGCAATTTTATCGGCTACGCTCGCGGGAATAATTGCGTATTCGCTTTTACCGTTGTTATCAACCACCAAACGAGCAATGGCGAGACGACCACTGATCAGCTGAGCCTGAGTAAGCTTATCCACGTCTATTTTTTTAATTACATTATTATCAGTGAAGTTAAAACCAATATCGCCTTTTGAAACGTCGATTCTGTTCATTTCAATGAGCTGCTTCACCTGGGCTTTATACTCTTTGGATAAAGCCGCTTGTTTTTGTTGTTCGCTTAGCTGTTTATCACGCTCAAGCTGGGCTTTTTTATTCTCTTCCACCGCCGCTCGTGCCTCACGCGCCTGAACCCGCGATTTTTTAGCCGTTCTTTCGACTTTGGCTATTTTTTTGCTGGTTACTAATCCAGCTTTCAGCATCTGCTCTTGTAAGGTGAGTTTTGTCATCTTCGTTTCTAAACCAGTTGAATAATGTGTGGGATTATACCCGTAATTTTTGAGACTGTACCAGATTGCAGGACCTGATCTCAGTGTAGCTTGAGTATTCACCTAGGATAACGCAGGGGGTGGCGCGTTATACGACATAAGTACCCCAGCAGGCTAGGTCGGCCCGCCATCGCCAAAGGTGAAAGCGAGCGTGTGAAAGGGAGAGCATGCCGAAGGGGTCTAAGCGGGCGTGGTTTTCCCGCCCGCCAGAGCGCCCCTTGGCATGGTAGGCCCGCCATCACCGGCCGTGCAACGAACCTGTTGAAGGGCGACCGTGACAATGTGGTCGAAGCGGGCATGGTTTTCCCACTCGGCGGGGGCCTATCTACCGCTGCTCAGATACCGATACACCACCGCCAGATCCTGCTCGCCCAAGCCGGCGTCCACGGCGTTCTGCCAGAACTCCTTGATAACGCTCAGCCCCGGCAGATCCTCGGAACCCGCCGCGTCTAATGCCAGGTTCGCATCCTTCAGCGCCAGCGACAGCTGCATCTGCGGCGTATAATCGCCGGACTTGATCATCTCCAGCTTATTCTTCACATAAGGCGCGGCCAGGGGACCGCCCTCCAGGGCTGCCCAAAAATCGTCCGGCGTAAAGCCCAGGGTTTTGGCTAAAAACAGACTTTCCGTCATTCCCTGCACCATAGAGATAAGCCAGGCATTCACCACCAGCTTCATACGGGAACCGGCACCGGCGCCGCCCAGCCATTTTGTGCCCTTGGCGATGGCGCCGAATACCGGCTCTACGGCGGCGGCCCGTGCGCGATCGCCGCTGGCCAGCACGGTAATCTGGGCATTTTCCGCCGGGGCCTTGGTGCCGGACACCGGCGCATCCACAAAGACTACGTCAGCGCGCGCCTTGGCGATGGTTTTATCCAGCTTCTCAGTGGAGGTAATGCCGATCGTGCCCATCTGCACCACAACCGCCCCCGGCTTAAGATGCTCAACAATGCCTTTATCGCCGATAATCACCTCTTCCGTGGCGGCGGCATTGGTCAGCATCGAGATAACCACATCGGCGTCCCGTACCGCTTCCCGGGGCGTATTGCACAACGTCAACCCCGCCGCCGCGAGATCGTCTCCCTTGTGGGGAGAACGGTTCCAGCCCCGCACGGTGAACCCTTTTTTCAACAGATTGGCCGCAAAGGCATGGCCCATTGCGCCTAATCCAAGCACGGCAACTACTGGAAGATTGTTCATTAATGTCACCCTTATTTACTGTACTGTTTGCTTATGGGATTAGCAGAGTGTGATGAAATTCTCTTTCCACGGAAAGGTAATTTGATAATTCTAACGTTGGCGGCAGGCTCTGTCGCTCTCTTCCTATGGGTTTTGTTTGGCAATCCGGCCGTTATCGATGGATGCGTGGCTGTAAGCGGGTAGCAATAAATGGGCATTTTTGTATCAAAGAAGTTAATTAATTTTATCGTGCTGGCTCAAACCAATAATATCGCCAAAGCCGCCGAAAAATTGCATATGACCGCCTCGCCGTTTGGCAAAAGCATCGCCGCGCTGGAAGAAATGGTGGGATATGAACTTTTTTCACGTACTGATAACAGCATCAGCCTGAATAAAGCCGGGCAGGAACTGTATCAGATGCTCTATCCCATTTATCAGCGGCTGGCCAGCATTGATACGGATATTATGCTGGCGGTAAACCACCACCAGAAAAACTGCGTTATCGGCATTGATACCGCTTATCCCACCATGATTTTTGATCAGCTCATCAGCCTGGGGGATAAATTTGACGGTTTCACCACCAAACCCTTTGATTTTAACGAAAGCGATCTGGTGTCCGGCTTGCTGGACCACGACGTGGATATGATCATTTCACCCCAGCAGGCATCAACCCGCATTGCGGAGATCGCCAGTATGCTTATCACCCCGCTGGAGCCCATCCGGCTGGGCTTTCTGGCGTCGCGTATCCATGACAATGTCCAGGCCAGCGTGCTGCTGCATACCCTGCCCTGGCTGCAAATGCGTTTTCAGCATCGGGCGAATTTCGAATCGCTTATCGACTCCCACTTCCGCCACGCCGGCATTACGCCCACCATTATCTACCGGCCCTACAGTTTCCTGGCGAAAATCAGCGCCGTCAGCCGGGGACAATTTATTACGGTGGTGCCGCACTTCGCTTATCGGTTCGTCAATCCCGCCAGCCTGAAATATTTCGACGCTCCCAACCAACCCATGTATATGCCGGAGTACCTCTATTCGCTGAAAAGCTGCAAAATGATTGAAAAGCTGGTGGAGGCGGTGCAGGACGATCGTAACGGCACCAACCTAGCCGCGTCGGCCCCGGCTCTCTAACAGCCCGGTGCGTATTCAAACCGACGCGGCGGCCATGATGGCAGCAGGTTCCACACAATGTTAACCTACTAGCAAGCCAGGAGGCCGGGCGCCGCGTGGCGCCCCAGGCCCCCGATCACGAATGGTGAATGCGGGAACGTCTTTACGACAGCATGGTCCCATGTTCAATCAGGCTCATATGCATATCAAAAGCATGGGCCAAATCATGATGAATATGCCCGGTCTTGCCCAGGCTGAGATAATGATTAAGGCAATCGCGGTACATGGGATGCGCGCAATTGGCGATAATGGTTTGCGCCCGCTGTATTGGGGACAGCCCGCGTAAATCGGCGACGCCGTTTTCCGTGATGATGACCTTAACGCTGTGTTCGCTGTGATCCACATGGGAACACATCGGCACAATAGTGGAAATTTTACCGCCCTTGGCAATGGACGGAGCGATAAAGATGGACAAATAGGCATTGCGCTCAAAATCGCCGCTGCCGCCGATACCGTTCATAAGATTCACCCCGGCCACATGGGTGGAGTTGGCATGGCCGTAAATATCGAACTCCAGGCCCACGTTCAGCGCAATGACACCCAGGCGGCGGATGATTTCCGGGTTGTTGGAAATTTCCTGCGGCCGCAGGACAATCCGTTCGTTGAAGAAATCCATGTTCTTATAGATATGCTGCAGAACATCCGGCGGCACGGTCAGGCTGGAGGCGCTGGCGCCGATGATCCGGCCCTGCTCCATCAGGTCTATTACCGACGATTGCAGCACTTCGGAATACATCATAAAAGGTGGAATATCCGGATTTTCTCCCAGGGCCTTCAGCACCGCGTTATTGATATTGCCTACCCCGCTTTGCAGCGGTAAAAAACCCTCGGGAATACGCTGCGCATGGAGTTCCTTGAGCAAAAAACCCTCGACGTTACGGGCAATCTGCCGGCAGAGGGGGTTCTCGTCGCCGAACTCCTTAATCTGATCCGCCAGATGGGTATGCACCACCGCGACGATCTTTTTCGGGTCGATTTGCACATAGTTTTCCCCGGCCCGGTCGAGGGTATGGAAAATCGGCACCATACTGCGCAGCGGCGGCGCGCCCAGGGAAACGATATCAATCATTTCCTTGATACGCGGCGAATGATAGCTGTTCAATTCGATGATCACCTGCCGCGCCTTTTGCAGAAAGACCGGCGCATTGCCGATGCCGCTGGTAAGATAGACGCGGCCCTCTTTAGTCACCTCCGAGGCTTCGATAACCGCCACATCTATCGGGCCGAAAAAGCCGTAATTCACCATTTGCGCCACTTCGCTGAGGTGCAGGTCAACGAAGTTGATTTCTCCTTGATTGATCTTATCCCGCAGCGCCGACGCGGTCTGATACGGCGCGCGCCATTCAACGGCCTCGGCCTCCGCCAGCTGATTATCCGCCAGCGCGCCGATGGACGCGCCGGTCAGCAGTTTTATCTTGAAGGGTATCGCCTGTTCATGGAGCGCCATCGCCCGCCGGGCCAAGGCTTCCGGCAGCGCTTTTGGCGCGCCGGCCGGGGTGAACCCGCTGAAGGCCACCATATTCCCATGCAAAATCAACTGCGCCGCTTCATCGGCGGTCATCACTGCGAAGTCCTGATCCATCGTCAATACTCCATGATCCAGTTAACAAAAAATGATTAATGGCCGAGGAAGTTCGCCTTGCGTTTTTCGATAAACGCCGCCATGCCTTCCTGGTAATCCTGGCTGTCATATACCACGCGCCGCAGTCCCTGAATGCGTTCGAACTCATCGGAATTCAGGGTGTGCGCCTCGCCGAGCACCCGCAGTTCTTCTTTTATCACCGCCACCGCCAGCGGCGCTTTTTCGGCAATGGTATTCGCCATCTTCATGGTGAACTCTTCCAAATCCTGCGGGTCGACGATGTGATTGAGAATGCCCACCGCCAGGCCGCGCTGGGCGGAGATGGGCGAGGCGGTGAATATCATCTCTTTGACGATATGGAATCCGGCGTCGCGGATCAGGTTGTGGATACCCACCAGGTTATAAGGCACGCCGAGATTCACCGGCGTCATGGAGAAGGTGGACTGATTGCTGGCGATAATGATATCGGAGCTCATGATAAGCTCGAACGCACCGCCCCAGACGCTGCCTTCCACCATGGAAATGATCGGCTTGGGAAATTTCTGGATGGCGCGGGTAATCTGGCGCAGCGGGTCGTCATACGCCAGCGGATCGCGGCGGGTTTTCGGCAGCTCATGGATATCATGGCCGGCGGAAAAGACCTTGGTGCCTTTTTGGGCGCGCAAAATCACGCAGCGGATATCAATATTATTTAGATCTTCCAATGCCTGAAGAATATCCTTAATAAAAACCGCGCTCAGGGCATTTAATTTTTTTCCATAATTGAATTCAATTATACCGACGCGGTTTTCTATCAATACTTTTACATAGTCGTAAGCCATCGTTGTCACCCTCAGTCAGAAATTTTTTCGCAAATATAATTAACGACGCTATTCACCGCGGCTCGCGGCGATAAGCAGTGATTTTCCACCTGTTGCAAAGCCTGCTGATAACGGTCCTGAATATCACCGCGGGCAAACAGGGCTTGCAGCGTATTTTCTTCAATCTGCTTATGCATCGATTCCAGATATTGCCGTTTACGCAGCGCATCGAGCTGATTATCCAGCGCCATTTGCCGGTAAAAATCCTCTATACAGCGCCAGATATCGTCAATACCCTGCTGTTGCAGCGCGCTGCAGGTTAATACCGGTGGTGACCATGCCGGATATTTCCGTCGCATAATATGCAGCGCCGCCTGATACATTTGTCGAGTCATCATGACCTGGGGGTGATTATCGCCGTCGTCTTTATTGATAACGATAATATCGGCCATTTCCATAATGCCTTTTTTAATGCCCTGCAGTTCGTCGCCGGCCCCGGCCAGCTGCAGCGACAGGAAACAGTCCACCAGGTGGGCGATATCCACTTCCGACTGGCCCACCCCTACCGTCTCCACAATGACCACGTCATAGCCCGCCGCCTCGCATAGCAGCATCAGCTCCCGGGTACGGCGGCTGGTGCCTCCCAAGTAGCCGCCGGTGGGCACCGGGCGGATAAAGGCGTTTTGCGCCCGGGACAGCATCAGCATGCGGGTTTTATCCCCCAGGATGCTGCCGCCGCTCAAGGGGCTGCTGGGATCGATGGCAATCACCGCCACCTTCATATCACAGGTCAGCAGATAGCCGCCCAGGGCTTCCAGAAACGTACTCTTGCCCGCCCCCGGCACGCCGGTGATCCCCACCCGTTTTGCCCGGCCGGTATGGGGCATGATCCGGTCCAACAGGTCGGAGGCCAATCCCTGATGCGCGGGGAAGGTGCTTTCCACCAGGGTCATCGCCTGGGCCAGCGCTACCCGATCCCCCGCCAGCAACCGTTCAACGGCGCCATCGAGTCGGTCAGCGTTAATCATGGTAATCACTTATTTTGCTTAATACGTCGCGCACGCTGGTAAGCATGGGCGTACCCGGTCCATAAATCGCCACCACGCCGCGTTCGTACAGATAGTCATAATCCTGCGGCGGTATCACGCCCCCCGCCACGACCTTGATATCCTCGCGTCCGTAGCGGCCCAAGGCTTCAACCAGCGCCGGGATCAGGGTCTTGTGACCGGCGGCCAGGGAGGAGGCGCCGATGACGTGCACGTCGTTTTCCACCGCCAGCTTGGCGATCTCCTCCGGCGTGGAGAACATCGGGCTCAGGTCCACATCAAAGCCCAGGTCCGAATAGGCGCTGGCAATGACCTTGGCGCCGCGATCGTGGCCGTCCTGCCCCATCTTGGCCACCAGGATGCGCGGACGCCGGCCGTGTTCGGCCAGGAAGCGATCGGTAGCGGTCTTGATCTCTTCGAATTCCGCGGTGCCTTCGGCACTCTGATGATAGCTGTTGGAGATAACGCCGGTGACGCAATTGGTCTGTACCAGGTAGCGACCAAACGCCTCTTCAATGGCATCAGAGATTTCCCCAAGCGTAGCCCGCAGGCGAGCGGCATGGATTGCGGCTTCCAGTAAATTGGTGCCTTTCATGGCGGCATGGGTGAGTTGGCCCAAAGCATCGGCCACCGCGGCGTTGTCGCGGGCGGCGCGGATTTGCCGCAGGCGTTCCACCTGTTCCTGGCGCACTTTGACGTTATCGATTTCCAGTACAGCGGTGGCGTCTTCCTTCGCCAGCTTGTATTTATTCACGCCGACAATGACGCGTTTGCCCTGGTCAATCAGCGACTGCTGGCGCGCCGAGGCCTCTTCGATCATGCGTTTGGGCAGACCCGCCTCAATGGCCTTGGCCATGCCGCCCACTTCCTTGATCTGCTGGATAATGTCCCGCGCCGCTTTCACCACCTGATCCGTCAGGTTTTCCACATAATAGGAGCCGGCCAGCGGATCGACGGTACGGCAAATCGCCGATTCCTCCTGCAGGACAATCTGGGTATTACGGGCAATACGGGCGGAGAAATCGGTGGGCAGGCCCAGGGCTTCGTCAAAGGCGTTGGTATGCAGCGACTGGGTGCCGCCGAGGACGGCCGCCATTGCCTCGACGGTGGTGCGGATCACGTTGTTATAGGGATCCTGCTCCGTCAGGCTCCAACCGGAGGTCTGGCAATGGGTGCGCAGCGCTTGGGATTTCGGGTTGGTGGAACCGAAACTTTTCACCGCCTCGCTCCATAAATACCGGGCGGCCCGCAGCATGGCGACGTTCATGAACAAATCCATGCCGATACCGAAGAAAAATGACAGACGCGGGGCAAAATCATCAATATCCAGACCGGCGGCCAGCGCCGCCTGGATATATTCAATACCGTCGGCGATGGTGAAAGCCACCTGCTGAACGCAGTTGGCCCCCGCTTCACCCATATGATAACCGCTGATACTGATGGTATTGAACTTCGGCATATTCGCCGAACAATAGGCGATGATATCGGAAATAATCCGCATCGACGGTTTCGGCGGATAGATATAGGTATTACGGCACAGATACTCTTTCAGAATATCATTCTGGATAGTGCCGGTTAACAGTTCGGGCTTAACCCCCTGCTCTTCCGCGGCGACAATATAAAACGCCATAATGGGAATAACCGCGCCGTTCATGGTCATGGAAACAGACATTTTCTCCAGCGGGATCTGATCGAACAGTATCTTCATGTCCTCCACGCTGTCGATGGCCACGCCGGCTTTACCCACGTCCCCCGATACCCGTTCATTATCGGAGTCATAACCCCGGTGCGTGGGCAAATCAAACGCCACCGACAGCCCCTTCTGCCCGGCCGCCAGGTTGCGGCGATAGAAGGCGTTGGACTCGGTGGCGGTGGAGAAGCCGGCGTATTGGCGTATGGTCCAGGGCTGGGCGGCATACATGGTGGCCCGCGGACCGCGGACGAAGGGCGCGATGCCCGGCAATGAACCGGTCACTTCCAAATCGGCAAGGTCAGCCTCCGTGTAGAGGGGCTTGATGCTGATCTCTTCCGCGGTAAGGGTATGCAGGTCATCAACGCTTTTCCCTAACCGGGACAATTCCTTATTGGCAAGTTTTTCCCATGCCTCTAGCTGAGCCATTATTGAACTCCTGATGGAATATGATAAATTTTATTTCATTCCTGTCCACGTTCCGCGCGCGCAGTGTCCCTTACCGATATAAACCGAAATCGGTACCGGCCGGTAAAAGATATTTTGGCGACTAATCACCTTTATTCATGAAAATGAAAAATTATTTCATTAATTATGATCCGCGTAATATTGAATGAAATACCTGGTATTATAAATATCACTTTCCCGGTGGGTTTTCCGCCTCAAAAAATGAACGCTGAGCAATCATTATTTGCCGCATGGCGCAGGTCACTGGAGGAACCCCGACGTAGAGGGCTAAGCCTTTTTTAAAATGTGATCGGGATCTAATTAAATGGCGATTAAAAAGCAAAAACCATTCAGCAAAATAACTTATTTTCAGTTTCGTGATGGAATTCACGCTTATTTTTTTATTTTTTGTGTCTGGGAATCCCGTACCGGTTTCTTGTCATTCCCTTGTACCTTTCCCGCCGATTGCGTAAGGCGGCGCCTTGGGATGCCAAGGTTATTTAGCGCTTTGGATCACAATCACGGTAAACCTGCTAGGGTCATAGTAGGCAGATGACATCCGCAGGAGGAGAGCTTATGACCGCATTTCCCGCTAAAAAAGACCTTCCGGTGAACCTGGCGCGCCGCTATCTGGAACCCGGCCCCATTGTGCTGGTATCCTCATTCTGGCAGGGCAAGACCAATATCATGACCTTGGGCTGGCATACGGTACTTGAATTCACCCCTTCCCTCATCGGCTGCTTGATCTCCAGCGGTAATCACAGTTTCGCCATGATACGCGACAGCGGAGAATGCGTGATCAATCTTCCCACCACCGCCATAACCGATACCGTGGTGGGCATCGGTAATACCAGCGGCGCCGATATCGATAAATTCAGCCATTTCGGCCTGACCGCCGCACCTGCACAGCAGGTAAAGGCGCCGCTTATCCGCGAATGCCATGCCAATTTTGAGTGCCGCCTCTACGACGACGTGCTGATTGAGCGCTATAATTTTTTTATCTTCGAGATTGTCAAAGCCCATGCGGCCCCATCGCCCAAACACCCCGAAACGCTGCATTATACCGGTGACGGGGTGTTTATGGTGTCGGGCAAGATCATCAGCCGGCGGCAACAGTTTCGGCCTGAAATGCTGTAAAGGTGCGCCTGTCCGGTGGGATAATGACCGGACAGCAAGGAATTTGCCCTATCTGTCGGTATCATCCGCCCCGGACATAGGGTGCGGCCAATCAGTTAAACTGCCGGAAAAAAACGATGGAAAATCTGTCAACGTCCGATCCTGTTCGGTCATTACCCGCTGCCGAGGCGGTAAAAGCGGCGCCTTTGCAGCTTAAAAAAGCCATGACGGTGGGACACGTATTCCAGCTGATTGCCGCCAATTGCCTGGCGCAAATACTGGCCAACGCCGCCGGCGTGCGGCGGCAGGATGGGGAAAGCGTTCATCAGATGCGGGTGGGATTACGCCGGCTGCGCTCGGCCATCGGCCTGTTCAAAGCGGTGCTGCTACCCAACGAGCCGTTAAAAGAGGAACTGGATTGGCTGACCCGGCAACTGGGCATGGCCCGTGACTGGGATATCCTCGCCGGTCCCGTGTTAAGCGCCCTGACCGACGAGTTGGATGAACCGCTGCCCATAGAATATGTGCGACAGGCGGCCTCCCGCCAGGCGAAAAAAAATGACAAAAGCGCCGCCGCCGCCGTCAGTTCGCCACGCTACGAACGGCTGGTGTTATCGCTGACCCAGTGGATCAACCAGCGCGGCTGGCGCGACAAAACCTCCGCCTCGCAACAAAAGCGGCTGAAAAGCCGCATATCGCCGTTTGCCGACGAGATGCTCAAGCACTATCGCCGCCGGCTGAAAAAGCACGGCAAAAAACTCGCCGGGGCAGCGCCGACCGAGCGTCATAAAGTGCGCATCGCCGCCAAAAAAACCCGCTACAGCGCGGAGTTTTTTCAATCCCTGTATGGAGATAAAACCATGGCGCCGTTTGTCACGGCGCTGACGGGGTTGCAGGATACGCTGGGACGGCTTAACGATGCCGCCACCGCGGGGGGATTATTGCGGCAATTGCAGGAAAGCCATCCGCCGCTGGCGGAGACCATCAGCTATCTGCGCGGCTATCTGGCGGCCGGAGCTAAGGGCGAGGACCACAATATCCAGCGCTGCTGGCAGGCGTTTAAACCGCTGAAAACCCCGGTGCAGGCCTGAGGCGGCGAGCCTTCGGCAGGGAAACGGGTTTTATTATAGAAAGGGGTAATGTTTTTGACTCACCTGCCGAACGACATCAATACCGAACAACGGGCAGCCATCACCACCACCGAGGGCGCGGTTAGGGTTATCGCCGGCGCGGGCACCGGAAAAACCCGTACTCTTATCGAACGCTATTGCTATTTGGTGTCCACCCTGGGCATCGCGCCGAAGAATATCCTGTGCGTCACTTTCACCAATCGGGCCGCCAACGAGATGAAGCGCCGGGTGCGCGCCGTCCTGGGGGATCGCGATCTCGGCTATATCTGCACTTTCCACGCTTTTTGCGTGCAGTTGTTGAAAGAAGACATCCATGTTCTGAATTATCCCCGCAATTTCACGATCCTGGATATGGAGGACCTCAAGCAAATACTGCAGAAAATCTTTACCGATATGGGGCTGACGCTGCGGGATACCACAATCAAGCGAACCCTGGACGAGGTGCTGGAAGCCAAAAAGCTCCATGCCACTAGTTATATCGACGATATTTACCAGTTGGACAACGAACAGCTGAAGGCACGCTATTCCGACGCCCGCGACCGTGATGAAGAGATTTTCCTGCGTTATCTGTATGAACAGAAAAAATGCTTCGGCGTGGACTTTAACGACCTGATTAACTTCGCCACCTGGATTTTGGAGCACTTCCCCGACGTGCGCCAAAAATGGCAGGATCGCATGCAATACGTTATGGTGGATGAGTTTCAGGACGTCAGTAAACGGCAGTATAAACTGGCGCAGCTGCTGTCAGGCAAACACGGCAACCTGTTTATCGTCGGCGATCCCGATCAGACCATCTACTCCTGGCGCGGTTCGCACCTGCGGCTGTTTCTGGATTTCAATCAGGTCTATCCGGCCGCGGTTACCGTGGCGCTGACCACCAATTACCGTTCCACACCGGAAATCCTCACCGCCGCCAATACGCTGATTGAAAAGAATCAGGTCCGCTTCCCTAAATCCCTGCATGCGGTGAAGGCCAGCGGTCCCAGGGCGCGTTATTTCCATGCCAAAAGCGATAAAGATGAAGCGGACTGGGTGGTGGCACAGATACAGACATTGCGCGCCGCCGGGGTTGCCGCCGGCAGCATCGGCGTGCTCTACCGCGCCCATTATCTTACCCGTATGCTGGAAGAGCGGTTTGTGGAAAACAAGCTGCCTTATAAAATCTTCAGCGGCATCGCCTTTTATGAGCGCCGGGAAATCAAGGATATCATCTGCTATCTGCGCATGGTCACCGCCGGTGACGACCTGGCGTTTTTGCGTACTGTCAACGTGCCGCCGCGTAAAATCGGCAAAAAGAAGCTTGAGGCGCTGACACTGTATGGGGAACAACATCGCCTGACCCTCTACCAGTCCCTGCGGGAAAACCTCGATACCGACATGCTCAAAGGCACCCGGGCCAAGAGCTACGTTGCGGCCATCGACGCTCTTCGGCAACACCGCCAGACACTGGCCATGGATACCGCCCTGCAAACCCTGCTGGATCAAAGCGGTTATGAAGCCTATCTGCGGCTGCAGGGGGATCAGGATAGGCTTGATAACGTGGCGGAGCTCAAACGCGCGGTGCAGCGCGCCGCCTTGGATGAAGACGCCACCTTGGAAGATTTCCTGGCGCAAATCGCGCTGTTCAGCAATCTCGACAGCGAAGAGAAACCCGATACGGTAAAGCTGATGACCATCCACAGCGCCAAAGGCATGGAATACCCTTATGTATTTATCTGCGGCCTGAACGAGGGGGTTTTCCCCAGCCGGCGCATAAGCTCGCTGGAGGAAATGGAGGAGGAGCGCCGCCTGGCCTATGTGGCGATGACCCGGGCCATGGACCGGCTGTACCTGAGCGATGCGGAAGGGGTCGCCAATGATAATCTGGTGAAGTATCCCTCAAGGTTTATCTTTGACGCCGGCGAGGAGAATATCGAGTATGTCGTTCCCCTCGAAGAGGGTTTAAAAACCGGGCTGCTGCGGGCTATTACCGCCGGGGATGAACAGCTCGGGAACATGGCGGCGCGCTATGATGTCAGCGATCGGGTGGATCATCCGGTGTTCGGCGGCGGGGTCATTATCAGCGTACATGAACGGGATGCCTATTATGCGGTCAAGTTCGATGCGCTGCCTACCGAGCGCAATATCCAGTTCAGCGCATTGCATAAAGGTGAGTGAACTGATCCCAGACTGCTGACAACCGTCCTCGGAGTTAAAAAGGCGGGACTGGCTGCCAGAAGAGTAAACCGTCCGGGCACTTTGCCAACAAGCCCAGCAAGCTTAGATAAGTAAACTCATCCGGCGGTTTCACGCCCGGCGGCATTATTCATAATCGGCTTCGCGCGACTTCAGGCCTTCCCTGTCCCGTAAGGGAGAAATGCCAAAATAGCGCCGGTATTCGCGGCTGAACTGCGAGGGGCTTTGATATCCCACCGAGAATGCCGCGCTGGCGGCATCCAGGCTGCCGTTAAGCAGCAGCTTGCGGGCCTCCAGCAATCGCAGGTGCTTTTGGTATTGCAACGGACTCATCACCGTCATCTCCTTGAAGCGGCGATGCAGCACCGAGGCGCTCATATTGGCCAGTTTCGCCAGCGTATCTACCCGCATGGGCTCCTTGAAATGATCCTTGATCCAAAGGATGGCCTGATGAACGCCGCGGTCGTTGGCGTGGGACACTACCGCCTGATACAGCACCGAGCCGCTTTTTGCCTTCAGCAGCCGGTAAAAAATCTCCCGCTTCACCAGGGGTAACAAGACTGCGCTGTCCTCGGGTTTTTTGAGCAGCCGCACCAGCCGCAAAAAGGCATCCCGCAGTTCGGCGTCGGATTTATCCACGAAGACCCCGGTGGTTTCCGCCCCCCGGGGCACAACCTCGATGCCCATATCAATAATCAACGCAGCGATTTCCCTGACATCCAGCTCGATTCTCAACCCCAGATAGGGTGTGGCCGGCGTGGCCTCGGCCACCTGGCCGGAGATGGGCATATCGAGGGTGGAAAGCAGATAGCTGCCGCCGCCGTAGGCGGTAAAGGCTTTACCCAGCAGGATTTTTTTGCTCCCCTGCAACACCAGGCAAAGGGAAGGCGAAAGCAATCCCCGCCCCATCTCAGTTGGATGACAAAACCGGATAAAGGTCAGGCCCGGCAATTCAGTGTGCACAAAACGCTGCTCAACGGGCACGCCGTCGAACCAGCCCCGCACCTCTTCACATAGCAAGGCCAACGTTACGCCGTCCTGCCCGCCCGCGTCTGATTCACCGATTATTTTCGTCAAGATGATTCATGGCCCGCAATGGTTTTGGGTTCAAGATATTCCTCAAGCCCGTAAGCGCCGAACTCGCGGCCGATGCCCGACTGCTTGAAGCCGCCGAACGGCGCCTGTGGCAAATCGTACAGTCCGTTGATAAAAACGCGCCCCGCCACCAGCTGTTCGGCGACCCGCCGCGCCCTTTGCAGATCGGTGCCGCTGACATAGGCTTGTAAACCATAGACGGTGTCGTTAGCCATTTCAATAGCCTGGGTCTCTGATTTATAGGTCAGTACGGACAGCACCGGCCCGAAGATCTCCTCCCGGGCGATGGTCATTTCGGGCGTCACCCTGGCAAACACGGTGGGCCTGACGAAATAGCCCTGCTCCAGGCCTTCGGGATGGCCTTCGCCCCCTACTATCAATTCAGCGCCCTGCGCTATGCCGCTGCGGATATAGCCCTGTACCCGATCATATTGAATCTGGCTCACCAGCGGTCCGATGCGGGTGCTCTTTTGACGGGGATCCCCCACCGTTAAATCGGCGCTGTGGCGTTTAATCAATCTGATGACCTCATCCAGCAGCCGTTCGGGGACCAGCAACCGGCTGCCGGCGATACAGGCTTGTCCGCTGTTGATGGACACCGCGCTGAGCGCCAGGGGAATAGCCTTTTCCAGATCGGCATCTTCCAAAATCACGTTGGGTGATTTCCCCCCCAGCTCCAGCGTAACGCGCTTCATGGTCTCCACCGCCTCTCGGGCAATTCGCTTGCCCACCCGGGTAGAGCCGGTAAATGAAATTTTGGCGATATCCTGATGACGGACGATTTCCGCACCCACCGTATCGCCGCGCCCGGTCACAATGTTGAATACTCCCGAAGGAAGCCCGGCCTCATGCAGGCATTCGGTGAGTAATTGCGTCTGCAGAGCGCTCATCTCGCTGGGCTTGATGACCGCCGTACTGCCGGAGGCGATAACCATCGCCAGCTTACTGCAGATAAAACTATAGTTGGCGTTCCAGGGGGTAATCAGGCCCACCACCCCCAGCGGCTCCAGCACTACCCTGGCGGCGCCCGCCTGTTTCTCGAATTCGAAGGTCTCCAACAGGACTTTAGCGAGCCGGAAAGCCTCGGCGGCACGGGCCACCGTTCCGCTGCTCATGGACAGCGGCGCGCCATACTCTTCCACCATCCTGTCCACCAGTTCGGCAGTTTTTTCCGCCACAGCGTCATGCAGCCGCTGCAGATAGTCCATTCGCTCGGCTTTGGTGGTCTGTCTGAACTCCGGGTAAGCGGCCTTGGCCGCCGCAATCGCCGTTTGCGCGTCCACCTCGTCCGCCAACCGCACCCGCCCGATAACCGTCTTGGTGGCGGGATTGTATAAATCGAACAGTTCCTCGCCGTGAGGCGTGACGAACCGACCGTTGATATAGACCTGATTGACCGTTTTCATATGGGCTCCGCCGCTATACCCGTCATACTTCAAGTTGCAGGTAGGTTGGCTGTCCTGCAACTCGGATTACTTGGGATATAAGTTGATGTGGCTTTAATGTTAAGCAGCGATCGGCGGAGGGGGATAGACCAATCCCATGACAAGATTGCCTAAAGCTGTCAGATTGTGGCCGGCGCAAGCCTGACGCTGTGGCCACGATATTGTAGTATTCCTGCGGCGGTGGGGATTGTTCGATTAGTGGCTATCATTATTTTATTTTTAAATCGATAAATACCCTCTCCATTAATTAAGTTTAATAACTTTTAAAACACTTCTTTTATATTTTATTGAACGAATATTTTTAATCATTCTTTATATTTTTTTTGATTAGACTTTAATTCTCTCACTGTTAATATTCACAGTATCGAGGAAAACATTTAATAATGAAATAGATATCTTATATGGTAATTAATTATTCACATCATGATGCAATATTCAAGACGTTTTTAACCGATGCCGCCACTGCCCGTGATTTTTTTGAAATACATTTACCTTCTTCTTTACGACAGCGCTGCAATTTTAATACACTATCCCTGTGTTCCGGTTCTTTTGTGGAAGAGAATTTACGTCATCACTGCTCGGATATGCTTTATTCGGTGCAAACCCGCAAAGGTTCCGGCTATATTTATTGTCTAGTAGAGCACCAAAGCACGCCACAAAGGTTAATGGCGTTTCGTTTAATGCGTTACTGCCTTGCGGCCATGCAGCAGCATCTTGATCAAGGGCATAAAGATCTGCCGGTGGTGGTGCCGTTGCTTTTTTATCAAGGCGGTCGTAAGGGCGGCTACCCTTATGACAATGATTGGTTTAACTGCTTTAACGATATTGAGTTGGCCAGGGATATCTATACACGTCCCTTCCCGCTGATCGATCTCTCGGTCATACCGGATAAGGAGATCTTGACTCATAAGCGGGTAGCTTTACTCGAACTGATACAAAAGCATATCCGGCTGCGGGATATGGCGTTGCTGGTGAAGGATATCGGCACCTTGGTAAACCGGTGGCAACCCTCAAGGAAGCTGCGTAGAAGCCTGATAACCTATATCGCGCGAGCGGGGAAAACCGATGATATCGAGCGTTTTGTGCAGGTGCTGTATCAACATGCGCCGCTTAATGTGGAGGGAAAAGAAATGCTGACCATAGCACAACATTTTGAACGGGAAGGACTGCGAAAAGGCAAGCGAAAAGGTCGGCAGCAAGGCCGGCAAGAAGGCCGGCAAGAAGGCCGTCAGGAAGGCCGTCAGGAAGGTATTTTGAAAGGCAAGCTGGAGGTAGCCCGGCAGTCTCTTGCAGATGGTACGGATCGTGCGCTGGTTAAAAAATGGACGGGGCTTTCCGATATGGACTTGGACTGTTTGCTGACTAAATAAGAAATAATCCCCCGCCGCCGGGCAGACTCCCTGTACCGGCCGCGGCCGTCTAATGCTACTGCTTCGTTAATGATTCAATCAAATCAGCGACGGCGCGTCTTATTGGCGCCAAATCAAAATCCGACGCCAAGGCGTCACCGTCGAAGCTTGTCGCCAATTCATCAATACCGAAAAGAGCCCGCACGTATCGCGGATAGATAACCTGGCCGATAAGCCGGTGCGCCGCCTCGGCGCCGGCCTGGGCCGACACACCGAACGTCGTCTGCAGATAAGCGCCCAGACGTCTTTCAACCTCGGTAAACATCACGTCGTAATGCTGCGCCGCCCCCTGCGGGAAGCGGTTGGTTTCAGACATACTGACGCGGCACATTTGTATCGAGGGCTGGTAAAGCAACGTTTCCAGATAGCGGCCACAAAACATCGCCAGTGCTTGCGCCGGTTCATTTGAATAGTCGCCAGGCATTCTCAGCCTGCCGAGAAAAAGCCCGCGCACCAGGTCTATGACCGCGAGGAACAGTTTTTCCTTGCTCTCAAAATGAGCATACAGGGAACGTTTCGATGTTTCTCCGCGCCGGGCAACCACATCCATCGACGCCCGCTCGAACCCCAGCTCCAGAAACACATCCTTGGCTATCCACAGAATGTGTTCACGTAATTCATCGCCTCTTCTTGCCATGCCTGATTGTAACGTACCTCGCCCTGCCTTGACAAACAAAAAAGTAAACGGTACGGTATAGTTTACTTGGCTACCCAGCAGAGGAATTTAATTATGATTGTCGTAACAACCCCCACCGGCAACATCGGCACACAGGTTCTTGAAAAGATCCTGAACAACGGCGAACCTATTCGTGTTATCGCCCGCGATCCCTCGCGCCTGCCCGCCTCTTTCCG
Source organism: Sodalis sp. RH15 (assembly GCF_047324255.1). Lineage (NCBI taxonomy): Bacteria > Pseudomonadati > Pseudomonadota > Gammaproteobacteria > Enterobacterales > Bruguierivoracaceae > Sodalis > Sodalis sp. RH15. The sequence goes on along the minus strand of NZ_CP178738.1, from coordinate 2,324,178 downwards.
CGAACGCGTGGAGGTTTTTCAAGGTTCCCATGGGGACAGCGCCATCGTCAATCAGGCGTTCGCCGGCGCCGACTCGGTGTTCTGGCTGGTGCCGCCGAACATGCAGGCCGCGAGCCTGGAGGCCGCCTACGTGGACTTCACCCGGCCGGCGTGCGACGCCCTCAAGCGCCATGGCGTCAAACGGGTGGTGACGGTATCGGCCCTGGGTCGCGGTTGGCCCCGCCACGCCGGATTCGTCTCGGCATCGCTGGCAATGGACGACCTGATCGCCAGCACCGGCGTGAGCTTCCGTGCGCTGACCATGCCCTCGTTTATGGATAACATGCTAATGCAAATAGAGTCCATCAAAAATCAGGGCATGTTCTTTTCCCCCATCGACGGGGACCGTAAATCACCTACCTGCGCTACCCGCGACATCGCCGCCGTTGCCGCCGATTTGCTGCTGGACGCCTCCTGGAGCGGACAGGACAGCGTCCCGATACTTGGTCCCGAAGATCTCTCCTTCAACGATATGGCGGGCATCATGACCGAGGTATTGGGGAAACTTGTGCGTTTCCAGCAAATCCCCTTCGATGCCTTTAAGGCCAGGCTCCTGGGATTCGGCATGTCTGAGGCCATGGTCCAAGGCATGGTCGACATGATGGCGGCCAAGAACGAGGGCATGGACAACACCGTGCAGCGCACGCCGCAGTCCGGTAGTCCCACCCGCTTCCGCCAATGGTGCGAGGACACATTGAAACCCGCCGTCACTCACTAGGGCAGAGGCCAGGCCGGCATCTCGCCGGTAGAATATTGACGGGCGAGATGCCACGATGCCATTGCCATGCCGGAAAATAACATTCCCTGAATTGATATTTTTCGGCATCACCGGGCTGGTGCTGGCGGTTAAATTGGGACGCCGTTTGTCCCCTCGCTATGGAGCATGGGGAGCCTCGCTGCTGGCGGGATACCAAACGCCCCCGAATGGTTCCCGCCGACAATGCGGTGACGTACAAGATATTAGCCCCAACGGGCTAATAAAACGCAACATATAGTGTTATACGCAAAAAAACAACATATGTTCCGTATTTATTATTCCGCTTGGGCGTACAGGGTCATGAATTTATATCAATCCGCCAAAGAGTAGGCGTGATATTTTATTTCATGCTGTCGGCGATGGCCTCTACATTATGTTTAAATGCCGCGATATAAGTGGCGGCGGGGCCGTCCGCTTTAGATAACGCTTCGGGATATAACTCACCACCCGGTTTCGCACCGCTGGCGGAGGCAATTTGTTTCACCAGGCGCGGGTCGGTCTGATTTTCAAAAAAATACGTTTTAATATGCTGCTGTTTGATTTGATTAATCAATCCGGCCACATCGCTGGCGCTGGCTTCCGATTCGGTGGAAAAACCCACCGGCGCCAAAAATGAAACGCCATATTCCGCGCCAAAATAACCGAAGGCGTCATGACTGGTGATCACTTTACGCCTGGACTGCGGAATAGCGGCAAATTCCGCCTTGGCCCAGCTGTCGAGCTTTTCCAATTGCTGGATATAGGCGCCCCCCTGTCGGCGGAAATAGTCCGCATCTTCCGGATCGGCCGCAATCAGCGCATTCATTACGTTTCTCGCATAGATAGCACCGTTTTTGGCGCTGTTCCAGGCGTGAGGGTCGGTTATGGTTTTACCGTCCTCATCCATATGGCGCGTAGTCACGCCGTCAGAGGCCGTGATAATGGTGCCTTTATAACCGGAGGCCGTCACCAGGCGCCCCATCCATCCTTCCAAACCCAGGCCGCTGACAAACACCACGTCGGCCCGGCTCAACGCCTGGCTGTCCTTTGGCGACGGCTCGAAGCTATGAGGATCTCCATCCGGCCCCACCAGACTGGTCACTTTCACATGATCGCCCCCAACTTCCTTCACGATATCAGCCAACACGGAGAAGCTGGCCACCGTATCCACGGTTTTGGCCAGCGCCGCAGGGCTTGCCATTATCATCACCACCGCCAGGGATACCGGTAAACGTTTCATTCTTTTTCCTCATTGATAAGTACTCTTCGCCGCCGCAGCATCAGCGCACAGCCGCCGCGCGGGCCCAATAACACCGATAGAAAAAAAATCACGCTGGCGGACAGGACAATGGCCGGCCCGGCCGGCAGCGAGGCGTAAAACGACCACATCAACCCCACCCAGGAGCTCAGCAATCCGATGGCCGCGGCAATCAGCAGAATCACCGGCAAATGTCCTGACCAGCAGCGGGCGGCCACGGCGGGCAGCATCATCAGGCCTACGGACATCAGGGTGCCGAGGATCTGGAATCCGGCCACCAGGTTCAACACCACCAGCGCCAGGAATATGCCGTGAATCACGCGGGGATAGCCCTGGCGGTTCACCCGCAGAAAAGCCACGTCAAAGGCTTCAATTACCAACGCGCGATACAGCAGCGCCAGGCACAGAAAGGTAAAACCGGCAATCAGCCCGACAAATTTGATGGCATTGATATCCACGGCCAGGATCGATCCGAACAGCAGATGCAGCAGATCGACGCTGGAACCGCGAAGCGATACCAGGGTGACGCCCAATGCCAGTGACCCGAGGTAAAAGCCGGCAAAGGTGGCATCCTCTTTTAATTGGGTCATTGAACTTACCCAGCCGGAGAGCAAGGCCACCAGCAATCCGGCGGCGAAACCGCCGATGCCCATGGCCATCAGCGACATGCCTGAGATGAGGTAGCCGATGGCCACGCCGGGGAGAATGGCGTGGGATAGGGCGTCCCCCACCAGGCTCATGCGCCGCAGCAGTAAAAACACGCCCAGAGGGGCGGTGCTTAACGATAAGGCGAAACAGGCCGCCAGCGCCCGGCGCATAAACCCGTAGGCGTTAAACGGATCAATAAAAAAATGCAGCATTATCAGCCGACCCGATCAAAGGATTGAAAGCAAAAACAGGATTCCGATTGCGGTGTCCGATGGGACAGGATGTCGGCGGAAGGTCCCCACCGGTTTTGTTCGGGGGTTAACAGCAATGTTTGCGGAAAATGACGGGCCACTTGGCCGTGATCGTGCAGCACCACAATAATGGTTTGCCCCGCCCGGTGGAGCTGACCGATAACCTCCAGCAGGAGATCGCAGGTCTGCCGGTCTATGCCGGTGAATGGCTCATCCAACAGCACCAGCGGAGCCTGCTGCACCAGCAGGCGGGCAAACAGCATGCGCTGGAACTGTCCGCCCGAGAGCGCATCTATGGGACGGGTGGGCATGTCCTCCAGCCCCACCCGCTGCAGCGCATGATGAATAAGGGCCTTGTCCGTCCCGCCGATGCGGCGTAGCAATCCGGTAGCCGGCCAGCACCCCATGGACACCACGTCAAAAACATTGACCGGAAACTGTCGATCCAGTTCCGACTGCTGCGGCAAATAGGCGATGCGCGGCGGCCGCGCGGCAGCGAAGGCCAGATTGCCCGCCACCGGCGGCAACAGGCCGGCAAGCGTTTTAAGCAGCGTGGATTTACCGGTGCCGTTGGCGCCGATGATAGCGGTCAAACTGCCGGTTTCAAAGGTGCCGTTAAGAGGACGGCTGATACGCTGTCCTTGATAGCCCAGAACGAGATTATTCAGCGTAATCATGGCAGTAACGACGCCCAATAAATGACGGCCCACAGAACGGCCAGCACCGCACAGGCGGCCAGCATGCGCGTTATGCCGGAAGCGGTAAGCAGGTTGAGGCTTGCCTGGCGGCGTAAAAGAAAAGTAATGGGATTCATAAATAGGCCGAATTATTATTGATACAGTATAACATAACACTCAAAGGGTTCTTTGCCAAGACACATCGGCCGATCGCGCTTTTTTGCGGTAGCGCGCTGCTCCGCTACCAACTGTGGCGGGGAATGCGCCCCGCCGCTAGAATAATAAGGCGGCAGGGGGACGCCGGGATTAAACGGCGAATAAACGATTGCTAATACTACGTTACATATTAAATTGTTTTGTATGTTATAACGTTACTATACAAGTGACTGCGGGATCTGTACCCTTGCATTCCGCCGGACTCCGCGACGGCCAGCAGATGTCTATTACGTTGTTTATCCAACGCGTTAGATACGACATTCCTCTCTACAAAGTCAGGTTAAGAATTACGATGTTAAGGATCAACTCAGTTTATCGGGGATATATCCGGCTGTCCCTGTTGTTGTTGGGTTTCGTGATAAGTTCTCTGTCCCAGGCCCAAATGATAAGCCGACCATCGGTGCAATCCCGCTCCGCTTTGGTCATTGATCAGAATACCGGCAAGATACTCTTTGAAAAAAACGCTCGCCAGGCTTATCCCATCGCCTCGCTGAGCAAGCTGATGACCGCTGTCGTGGTAATGGAAAGCAAGCCGAAGCTCGAACAGAAAATAGAGGTCAGGCCGGACGATCGCGATGTGCTGAAAAGGACCCATTCCAGACTCACCATCGGTTCGGTGCTGACGCGGCGGGATATGCTGCATATCGCCCTGATGTCATCGGAAAACCGGGCGGCGTCCGCGCTGAGCCGAGCCTATCCCGGCGGCCGCGCCGCGTTTGTCAAACGCATGAACCAAAAAGCCAGGCAGTTGGGCATGCGGCAAACGCATTTCAACGATCCCACTGGCCTGACGCCCCGCAATACCGCCAGCGCCTTTGACCTGTCGCGGATGTTTAACTACGCCTACCGGTTTCCGCTTATCAGGCAATTTTCCGTGGACAAGACCTATACCGTCTATCCGGGGGACAGGCCTCTGGTTTACCGCAATTCCAATGGGTTAATCAACAATCCCTCATGGCATATCGAACTGCAGAAAACCGGTTTTACCGATGAGGCCGGCCACTGCCTGCTGATCCGGACCACCAGCGGCCGGCATACCTACCTGATCGTCATCATGGGGGGGACCGGCTCCTATACCCACTACACCGATGCCATTCATATCAAGAACTGGCTGTCGCATATTGCCTAAGGCCGGCAAACCGGGATGCAAGCTGCGCAAGGCCACATCCCGGCCAACGTTAGTCCGCCCGACGGTACAAGGGTTCACGCATTTCCTGCGTGACCTTGGCATCAATGCTTCTTTCCGCGATGGGGCGCAGCAGCAGCCGAGGCAGCCCTATGGGTTCGTCCGTTTCGATGCAATAGCCGTAGGTGCCGTTTTCAATACGGCGCAGGGCGGCATCATATTTAGGCAGTAAACGGCTTTCCCGGTCGATTTGCCGGAAGAGAAAGCGTAACTCCTCTTCGCGCATGGCCTTGTCCGCCTCATCGCCGCTGGCGTCGTTACTCTTTTTGATTTCCGTCTTCAGCCCATCGATATGATCCAACAGCCCGCGCCGTTCAGTTGCCAGCCGCCGTTTGAAAAAATCGAGCTGGGCTGCGTTCATATATTCCCGTTCATCCATGGACAAGAGTGTCTGTTCGTCTATTTCAGGTATCTGGATTGAATCGGTCATAGTTCCCTCCCAACAGCGTTTGAAAACTCCGGTAGCGACGTGCCAATTGCCCGTGGGGACACGGCAGCAAGCGGCTTACAGCGTTAATGCCCGGCCTAAATTAAGGCGATATAGTATAACATAACAACCCATTTTATCTATCGGCATATGACCTGATTGTGCTGCCCTGACGCCCAGGCCAATGAAATAGCCGGTAGCCGACGTTAGGAAATGGTGAAGAAATAAACTGTGACAGCGCTCTGATTTTTTTGAGGATTAATCCTAGAAATCAATAAATTTATTCTGCTGACTTGAAATCTTGTATATGCTGGCGAACGTTCCCGTCGCGAGAGACCTCAGTGAAGCCGAAAATCATACTTCTTATGGCCGCGCTCATATTAGCGGGTTGTGCCAAGCAACCCCCCCCGCGGACGATAAGCCTGGTGACCAGCACACCGATGACAATGCTGCCCGCTCCGGCGCCCAAAAGCGGCACCTATGGCGACTATATTCATGATTCCGCCAGCGTTTATGGCGTGGATGAAAACCTGGTGAAAGCCATTATCCAGGTTGAATCCGGTTTTAACCCTTCCGCCGTCAGCCGGTCCAACGCCATAGGCCTGATGCAGCTTAAAGCGGAAACCGCCGGGCGCGATGCCTACCGGTTCAAGGGCCGCTACGGCCAGCCCAGCGCGTATGAATTAAAAGATCCGGCGATTAATATCGATTTGGGCACCGCTTACCTTGGCATATTGCAGCGACAGCTCTCCGGCATATCCAACCCGCAGACGCTGCGCTACGCCCTGACAGTGGCTTATGTCAACGGCGCAGGGGCTTTGCTGCGTTCCTTCTCCAGCGATCGCGGGCGGGCCATCGCCATGATCAACGACATGACGCCTGATCAATTCTACCGTCATGTGCAGACGCGGCATCCGGCGCCCCAGGCGACACGCTATCTCTGGAAAGTGAACAACGCCTATCTGGCAATGCGTTAAGACGCCGCCACCCTTTTCATCCCCATCGGCCATGGTTTTAACCATGGCCGAATCCGTTTCGGGCCGGCCTGGGGCGCCAGGGGAATGGCTTATATCTCAAGTGGTCGCCAAGGCAAACATCGTGGTGTTGATTAAAGGTTTTATTTGCGTGGAGTGCCGGTCTGGGAGGTGCCGGTCTGGGAGTGTTGACCGAACAGCGGAATATCTTCCCCGGCGATGTACTTTTTGCGCAGAATGGCCGAAATTTTATCCATGGCCATGACAATCGCCACCAGGATCAGGGTGATAAACATCACTACGTCCCAATTCCACAACCGCATATTTTCCGCATATACCAGGCCGACCCCGCCCGCGCCGACAAATCCTAGCACCGCCGCGGAGCGGGTGTTGGATTCAATCTGATACAGGCTCAGCGCCAGAAAAACCGGAAATGACTGGGTGAAGATGCCATAACGGTGTTTTTGCAGACTATTGGCCCCCAAAGCGGTCAACCCGCGGCCGGGAGACTTATCCACCGCTTCGTGGCCTTCGGCAAACAGTTTGCCCAGCAGCCCGACGTCTTGCATAAATATCGCCAGTACGCCGGCCAGCGGCCCCATCCCCAGCGCGCGCACAAATACCATGCCCCAGATGGCCATATCCACCCCGCGAAAAATATCCAGCAGACGCCGTACCACGATGGCCACCAGCCGCAGCGGCGGCGACACCATGACATTGCGCGCCGCCAGGAACGATATCGCCAGGCCGACAACGGTCGCGGTCAGTGTGCCCACCCAGACAATGGCCAGGGTAATGAAAATCTGCTGCAGATAGTAGCCGAACGGCCATTGGGCGAAATCGTGCCAGACAAACATGCGTAAAAAATAGTGGCCAATCTGCTGGCAGCCGTTCATCAGGCGCGGCCAAGGGATGCCGTACTGATTAAAGAAAAAGACGTAATAAATAATTATCGCCGCGCCGACCAAAGCCAGCTTGAGCACGTCCTTTTTTTGCCGGGCGAAAATGTGCCGGTTTTGCTGCTTGATTTCCCGTATCGCCTGCAGCGACAGCGTATCGGTAAACATCAGTTGTTCCCCTCGACGACCCATTTGCGCAATTTGCCGGAAAGGTAATCCAGCGCCGAAACCACCAGCACAATCAACAGCAGAGTCATACTGACCTGATCATAATGATCGAGCTTGATATTAATCATCAGTTCCTGGCCGATGCCACCCGCGCCCACCAGTCCCAGGATGGTGGACAGCCGGAAATTCACTTCTAACCGCATAAAGCTATAGGATAAAAAGACCGGTTTCACCTGCGGCCAAAGCCCGAAACGCATGCAGGATATCCGCCCGGCGCCGCAGGCGGCCAGGCCGCGAACAGGTTTATCCGAGGCGGTTTCCACCGCTTCGTAAAACAGCTTGGTCAAGCTGCCGACGGTATGCAGCGCCAGCGTGAGAAAGCCGGGGAACGTGCCGATACCGAACGCCATGACAAACATTACCGCCCAGGCCAGTTCGGGCATGGTGCGCAGGAACGCCACCAGCGTACGTATGGACCAGCGCAGATAAAACGGGCTTCGGGTATTATTCGCCGCCAGAAACGCCAGCACGGTGGCCGCCAGCACGGATAAAATGGTGGAGGCCAGCGCCATATGCAGCGTGTCCCAGATCAAGGGCAGCTGGATGGGCAGCCGATAGCCCCAATACGCCAGCGAGCCGGCGGTATGCACATTGCCGAACAGCTGTTGCCAGTGCAGTATCGGTACGGTCTGTACCAGATAATCGAAAAAGTGCGGCATGGCGGTCCATACCGTATGCAAATTGAATTCGGCGATGTTGCCGGCGGCCAGATACAGCGCCACCAGGGTCAATGACCATAGCAGGGTGTCGCGTTTTTGCTTGCGCCGCACCTGATGGTAATAGTGGTTGAAATCGGTATTCAATATGCGTCACCGGTAAAATGCCGGTCCCAGACAAAAGGACCGGCTGGGCTGTTGGCAAAGAGCCGGACCCGAACATGGATTAGCGATTCTGCGTCAGCGCTTTTTTCAGGTCGATAATGTTCTGGAATTCGGCGATAGAGGTGGGCTCGATATGCTGAGTACCGCCCACGGCCTTGACGAAACAGGCGTGATCTTCTTTGTCCAGCTGTTTGATGGTGTCAACCACCTTGGCTTTGAAATCCGCCGGTAAAGAATGACGCACCAGGATCGGACCGTTGGGGATCATCGGCGATTGCCAGATAATGCGAATCTGTTTCATCAAATCCGGATGGTCCATTCTGATCAAACGGCCGAAAGCGCCGGTGTTATAGCCTTTATTGTAATCCCCGGTCATGGAAGTCCAGGTCACGGCCCCTTCGAACTGGCCGTTCAGCACGCCGAGAATATCCTGTTCATGGCCGCCGGAAAAGGTCACGCTGGAGAAGGTATTGTTATATTTATTATCCGTATTGCCACCGAACTGTTTCTTGAACACGAAATCCGGGATCAGGTAGCCCGAGGTGGAATCCGGGTCGGCGAAACCGAAGGATTTGCCTTTCAGGTCATCCAGTTTTTTATAGGGACTGTCGGCTTTCACGACCACCACGGAATAATAGCCGCGGGATTGGTCGGTATCATCCACCACTATCCCCACCAGGTCGACGGCATCAGGTTTATTCAGATAAACCGACGCATAGGACGACGGGGACATACTCAATACCATATCAACTTTGTCTCCCAATAAACCCTGGATTACGCCGGCATAGTCGGAAGAATTACGCAATTTGGTATCGACGTGTAATTTTTTATCAAAAAATTCTTTTACGCAGAGGTTATCGCCAATTTGCTGTGTGGCGTTTTGCCCGCCTAAAATGCCCAGGTTAAGCTCTTTCGGCGCATCGGCCGCCGCCACGTTGAACATGATGGTGGAGCCGACCACAAGGGCAGCCAGAGAAGATATTTTTTTCATTAAATAGCCTTTATGTTTAAAGAGAGAGAATAGTTCGCTGATACAATAAATTAACCCTGATTACCACCCGAAATGCATTCTTCCATAGCCATGATTGTATTTTAAAATCCATCAATGTAACTGTTCTTTTTCGTCGCCATATAAACGATGCAATATTCCGTCAGTTAATAATGAGGGATGATTATCGAAAATAATCTGTCCCTGGGCGATGCCGATAACCCGGCTGCAATACTCTTTTACCAATTCCACGGAATGCAAATTCACCACGACTGCAATATTTCTTTCGGCAACGCTTTGCAAGGCGTCCATAATCCGACGGGTATTTTTCGGATCGAGAGAAGCTACCGGTTCATCCGCCAGCAAAATTTTCGGGTTTTGCATTAACACCCGGCAAATGGCTACCCGCTGCATCTGTCCGCCGGAAAGATTTTCCGCCCGCTGCAAGGCATGGGGTAAAATATTTAGCCACTGCAGTAATTCAATGGCCCTGGCGCGATCGCTGTCGGTGAAAATCTTGAAAAAGGATTTTAACGTCGACGTGTGGCTCAGGCGTCCCAATAATACATTCGTTAAAACATCGAGCCGCGGAACCAGGCAAAAGTCTTGGAAAATCATACCGCATTGCGCCCGCCAGCGCCGCATTTGCCGTGGAGTCAGGCGTGCGATATCCAGAATATCCCCCTCCTGGCGATAATGCAGCAATTCACCGCTGGAAGAAGGGATAGTGCCGTTCAATACATGCAACAGCGTCGATTTGCCGGCGCCGGATCGGCCGATAACCGCCACAAATTCACCGGCATAGAGATTGAAATTGATATCAGACAGGACCGGCTGCTGGGATTTGTAATGTTTATATAATCCTTTTACCGCCAGTACTTGCTGTTGTCGCGTCGGCTGTTGGCCGGGAATGGGTGTCTGCGCAAGCTTGAGGAGTGGCTGGGCCATATTATTTCTCCGGAGGTCAGCGATATGGTTGGTATTAACGGATTAAATTATGACAACTTAATGATGATAAGATGACCTGCCGGTGACATAATAATGACTTGATCCAGCCGGCGATAAAAAAAATATTGTATTAATTTACGTTTTTCCGGGATGAAAATTTAACAAAAATCACGGTAAGTATGCAACAGGAAAGTCTTTTATTCTTGCCTGCTAATACCCCCCCTTCCCTAGACCCCGATGAGACATCATTCAAACGCAATTAATCATTAATTAAACAAGAGAGACTTTGATTGTTTCTCCGAATTTTCTTTTATCTTTAATACTCTTACCAGAAAATAAATTCGCCCGCTTACAGAGTTCATGATTCCGTCATATTCCATTAACCCGGCTGTCATTTAGCGTCTGCATGATAAATCCCATTCCACGGCAAGGTGTGCATTATGTCGGCATTGAACCCGAGAACATCTGGCTTGCCTCTTTTAATAAACCTGAATGATCCGGTCAGCGGAGATTTTAATTATGCTGCACTTGTCTAGACATCCGACCAGTTATCCTACCCGCTACGAGCAAATCGCCGCGCTGCTTGAGCAGGAGTTGCGCTCCCATTACCGCTGCGGCGACTATCTGCCGTCCGAGCAGCAGTTGGCGCAACGGTATGAGGTCAATCGCCATACCCTGCGCCGGGCGGTGGATCAGTTGGTGGATCGAGGCTGGCTGCAGCGCCGGCAGGGCATCGGCACCCTGGTGCTGATGCGGCCTTATGATTATCCCCTGCATGCCCGCGCCCACTTCAGCCAGAACCTGCTGGATCAGGGCAGCCACCCCACCAGCGAACTGCTGCTGGCGGTGCTGCGTCCCGCCAGCGGTTCCATCGCCGCCGCGCTGAGCTGCGAAGAGGGGCAAAACGTTATACACCTGCGCACCCTGCGCAGGGTGAATAACGTGCCGCTGAGCGTCATCGATCACTATCTGCCGGATCTGCTCTGGTGGCCGGCGCTGCAACGGTTTCGCAGCGGTTCGCTGCACGATTTTATCCGGCAGGAATTACACCAGCCATTGGTGCGCCGCCAGACGCGCATCAGCGCCCGCCGCGCACAGGCCAAAGAGAGCCAGTTGCTGGAAGCGGCCAACCAAACTCCGTTGTTGTGCGTTCGCACCCTCAACACCTGCGCCGGCGGCGACAAGGTGGCGGAATACTCCGTCACCCTGACGCGCGCCGATATGATTGAACTGACCATGGAGCACTGAATGCATACCTTAGAGGCCAGGCAACGCTGGATGTCGGTTTTGGCGTCCAGTCCCGCCGCCCTGCTGCGGGACCATTGGCAGGGACTGGATCTGCATCCCGCCTATCGCGCCGTCCGGGCGCCGGAAATCGGGCTCACCCAGCTACAGGCCCGTATGGGCGCCACCGGCCGCCGCTTTGTGCTGGGGGATATGACCGTCACCCGGGCGGTTGTTCAGCTGGATAACGGTACCTATGGCTACGGCTATATCGCCGGACGCGACAAGGCCCACGCCGACCTGTGCGCGCTGATTGACGCCCTGATGCAGCAAACAGAGTATCGGGAGCGTTTGCAGTCACAGCTGATCGAGCCGCTGGCCGCACGGCGACGGGAACAGCAACAGCTGCGCGCTCGCGCCGTCGCCGCCAGTCGGGTGGATTTCTTTACTCTGGTAAGGGGGGACAGCTAATGACGCTTCTTGCCGGCTTTACCCATCCCGTTGTCCAGGCGCAGCGGTCGTTCAGGCTGCTGCTCAAAGCGCTGAGCGAACCGGGCCACCGTATTACCCTCGACGATTGTCCCCGCTGGGACGCCGTCGTTCCCGCCGCCGCCGGCGTGCTGCTGACCCTGGCTGACGGTGAAACGCCTTTATATATCACGCCGTCATTGTGCAGCGACAGCGTGCAGGCCACGCTGCGTTTTCATACCGGCGCTCCGCTGGTGCAGGCGCTGACGGGCACCGGCTTTGCGCTGTTCGATGACCGGATTACCGGGCCGGATTTGCTGGCCTTGCCCTGTGGCGATGAAACCTCGCCCGAGTCGGGAGCCACGGTGCTGGTGCAGGTGGCCTCCCTGGATGAGGGAACGCCGCTGCGCCTTAGGGGGCCGGGTATCAAGGAACGGCGCGATATCGCCCCGGCGCTGCCCGCGGCGGTAAAGGACTATTTATTGACCCCGTCCCGGCGTTTTCCCTTGGGCCTTGATTTTATCCTGCTGTGCGACGACCAGTTGCTGGCAATCCCGCGAACCACCCACGTGGAGGTGTGCTGATGTATGTCGCAGTGAAAGGGGGCGAGAAGGCCATTGATGCCGCCCATCAATTACAGGAGCATCTGCGCCGCGGGGATAGCGCTTTGCCGGCCATCGATTGCGAACAGATCGATCAACAGCTGGGCCTGGCGGTGGATCGGGTCATGACCGAAGGGGGCATTTACGACCGGCAGTTGGCGTCCCTGGCGATAAAGCAGGCCGGCGGCGATCTGGTGGAGGCGATTTTTCTGCTGCGCGCCTACCGCACCACCCTGCCGCGCCTGGGGGTCAGCGAACCGCTGTGCACCGAAACCATGCGCCTTGAGCGCCGGATCTCGGCGGTTTACAAAGATTTGCCCGGCGGTCAGGTATTGGGCCCCACCTATGATTATACCCACCGCCTGCTGGATTTTGCCCTGCTGGCGGAGGGGGAAGCGCCCACGGCGCCCCAGGCGGACGATCCGCTGCCGGAAAGCTGCGCCCACGTATTCGATTTGCTGAACCGGGAAGGATTGGCGCGGGCCGAGCGGGACGACGGCAGCGAACCGGATGACATCACCCGCCATCCGCCGGTGTATCCCGGCTCCCGTTCGGCGCGGCTGCAGCGGCTGGTGCGCGGCGATGAGGGATTCCTGTTGGCCCTGGGCTATTCGTCCCAGCGCGGTTACGGCCGCAGCCATCCGTTTGCCGGCGAGATCCGCAGCGGCTATCTCAGCGTGCAATGGGTGCCGGAAGAGCTGGGTTTCGCCGTTGAGGTGGGTGAAATCCTGCTGACCGAATGCGAAATGGTCAACGGTTTTGTCGACCCGGGCGATGAACCGCCCCACTTCACCCGGGGCTACGGTCTGGTGTTCGGCCGCGCCGAACGCAAGGCCATGTCCATGGCGCTGGTGGATCGCGCCCTGCAGGCCGGGGATTACGACGAACCCGTCGCCAGCCCGGCCCAGGATGAAGAGTTTGTACTGGCCCATGCCGACAATGTCGAAGCATCGGGTTTCGTCTCCCACCTGAAATTGCCCCATTACGTGGATTTTCAGGCGGAGCTGGAGCTGCTTAAACGCCTGCGCCGGGAATACGCCGCCGGAGGGGAAAACCATGAGTGATATTTTGACCGGCTACAATCCGGGTTATCTGGATGAACAGACCAAACGCATGATTCGCCGCGCTATTTTAAAGGGCGTGGCGATCCCCGGTTATCAGGTGCCGTTCGGCGGCCGCGAAATGCCGATGCCTTATGGCTGGGGCACCGGCGGTATCCAGGTGACCGCCAGCATCATCGGCACGACCGATGTGCTTAAGGTCATCGACCAAGGGGCGGACGACACCACCAACGCGGTCTCCATCCGTCGCTTCTTTCAGCGGGTAGCCGGCGCGGCCACCACCGAACGCACCGTGGAGGCCACCATTATCCAGACCCGCCACCGCATCCCGGAAACGCCGCTGGCGGAAGATCAAATCCTGGTTTACCAGGTGCCCAATCCCGAGCCCCTGCGTTTTATCGAGCCCAGGGAGACCGAGACCCGCAAGATGCACGCCCTGGAAGAGTATGGCGTGATGCAGGTGAAGCTGTACGAGGATATCGCCCGCTACGGCCACATCGCCACTACCTACGCCTATCCGGTAAAGGTCAACGGCCGTTATGTCATGGACCCGTCGCCGATCCCGAAATTCGACAATCCGAAGATGCATATGATGCCGGCGCTGCAGCTGTTCGGCGCCGGACGGGAAAAACGCATCTATGCCCTGCCGCCGTTTACCCAGGTGGAAAGCCTGGATTTTGACGACCATCCCTTTACCGTCCAGCAGTGGGACGAGCCCTGCGCCATTTGCGGCTCCCGCCACAGCTACCTGGACGAAGTGGTACTGGACGACCTGGGCAACCGGATGTTCATTTGCTCGGATACCGACTATTGCCGGCAGCAACTGGCGTTATCCCAACCCCCACATGAGGCGTCCCGCTGATGAATGTTGCAACCCTTTCTTCAACGCCGCTGCTGTCGGTGGAAAACCTGACCTATTTTTATACCCCCGGCAAGGGCTTCGGCAATGTCTCCTTCGAGATTTACCCCGGCGAAGTGCTCGGCATCGTCGGCGAATCCGGCTCCGGCAAAACCACCCTGCTGAAAGCCATTTCCGCCCGACTGGCGCCCCAGGAAGGGCGGATTATCTACCGCCCCGGCGCCGGCGAGGAGCACGATCTTTACCGGATGGCCGAGAGCGATCGCCGCCGCCTGCTGCGTACCGACTGGGGCGTGGTGCACCAAAATCCCCTCGACGGGCTGCGGGCGCGGGTATCCGCCGGCGGCAATATCGGCGAACGGCTCATGGCGGTGGGGGAGCGTCATTACGGCGACATCCGCCGCCAGGCCGGACAATGGCTCACCGACGTGGAAATTCCCCTGGCGCGCCTGGACGATGTTCCCACCACCTTTTCCGGCGGAATGCAGCAGCGGCTGCAAATCGCCCGCAATCTGGTGACCCACCCGAAGCTGGTGTTCATGGACGAACCCACCGGCGGGCTTGACGTATCGGTGCAGGCAAGGCTGCTGGATCTGCTGCGCGGCCTGGTGGTGGAGATGCAGCTGGCGGCGGTGATCGTGACCCACGATCTCGGCGTGGCGCGCTTATTGGCCCACCGGCTGCTGGTAATGAAGCACGGGGAAGTGGTGGAAAGCGGTCTGACCGATCGGGTGCTGGACGATCCCCATCATCCTTATACCCAACTGCTGGTGTCGTCCATTTTGTCCTGAACGAGAGAATTTATGCAAAATTTACCAGACAACGCGCTATTACAAGTGGAACACCTGAGCAAGACCTTTGTGCTGCATAACCAGGACAGCGTACGCCTGCCGGTGCTGGAGGATGCCAATCTGACGGTCAGCGCCGGGGAGTGCCTGGTGCTGAACGGCCATTCCGGCAGCGGTAAATCCACCCTGCTGCGATCGCTGTACGCGAACTATCTGCCCGACAGCGGCCATATCTGGCTGCGTCATCAGGACCAGTGGCTGGATATGGTACCCGCCGACGCCCGGCAGATCATGGCGGTACGCCGCCATACCCTCGGCTGGGTAAGCCAGTTTTTACGGGTCATTCCGCGTATCAGCGCCCTGCAGGTAGTTATGCAGCCCCTGCTGGAGCTGGGTATCGATGAGGGCATCTGCCGCGAGCGGGCCGAGGGGCTGCTGGCCCTTCTCAACGTGCCGCGGCGGCTCTGGCCTCTGGCGCCGTCGACCTTTTCCGGTGGGGAACAGCAACGGGTCAATATCGCCCGCGGTTTTATCGTCGACTACCCGGTGCTGTTGCTGGACGAACCCACCGCCTCTCTGGACAACCGCAACAGCGCGGCGGTGGTGGGGCTGATTGAACGTGCCAAACAGCGCGGCGCCGCCATCGTCGGCATCTTTCACGACGACGGGGTGCGGGCGCGGGTAGCCGACCGTTTATATGCCATGCAGCCTCCCCATGGGTTGGAGATGTCAAAATGATCATCAATAACGTTAAGCTGGTTTTGGAAAACGAGGTGGTGGAGGGCGCCATCGAGACGGAAGACGGTATTATCCGCCGCATCGGCGAGAGCCCCAGCCGGCTGCCGCAGGCCCTGGACGGCGAAGGAGGCTGGCTGCTGCCCGGTCTCATCGAGTTGCATACCGACAACCTGGATAAATATTTCAATCCGCGGCCGAAGGTGGACTGGCCGTCCCATTCCGCCATGAGCAGCCATGATGCGCTGATGATAGCCAACGGCATCACCACGGTGCTGGATGCGGTGGCGGTGGGCGATGTCCGCGAAGGCGGCCACCGGCTGGGCAACCTGCAAAAAATGATCGATGCGGTTATCAACAGCCAGCAGGCGGGGCGCAACCGCGCCGAACACCGGTTGCATCTGCGCTGCGAGCTGCCCCATCACAGCACCCTGCCGCTGTTCGAGCAATTGGTGGATAAACCCGGCGTGTCCATGGTCTCGCTGATGGACCATTCGCCGGGTCAGCGCCAGTTCGCCTCTCTGGAGAAGTACCGCGAATATTACCAGGGCAAATATCACTTCACTCCGGGTCAGATGGCTGCGTTCGAAGAGGAGCAAACCGGCCTGGCGCAGCGCTGGTCGGCGCCCAACCGCACGGCCATTGCCGCACACTGCCGCCGGCGCGACATTGCCCTGGCCAGCCATGATGACGCCACCGAGGAACACGTTGCGGAATCCGCCGTCCTGGGCGCGGCCATTGCCGAATTTCCCACCACGGAAGCCGCCGCCGCAGCTTCTCGCCGCCACGGTCTGCAGGTCTTGATGGGCGCGCCGAATATCGTGCGGGGAGGATCCCATTCCGGTAATGTGGCGGCCCAACACCTGGCGACTCTCGGCATGCTGGATATCCTCTCCTCGGATTATTACCCCGCCAGCCTGATGGACGCCGTATTTCGCATTGCCCATGACGAGAGCAACGCCTACACCCTGCCGCAGGCGGCTAAAATGGTCACGCTGAATCCGGCGCGCGCCCTGGGACTTAGCGATCGCGGGCTGATCGCCGAAGGCAAGCGCGGGGATCTGGTTTTGGTCAATCGCCACGACGGCCATATCTATGTGAAAAATGTCTGGCGCCAGGGCCGGCAGGTTTACTGATGAGCCGCCTCATTTATCTTATGGGCCCGTCGGGATCCGGCAAGGACAGCCTGCTGGCGGCGATGCGCAGCCGGCCGGTGCCTTCTGTGCTGGTCTCGCATCGCTACATTACCCGTCCGCCCGGCGACGGCAGCGAGAACCACATTGCCCTGAGCGAAAGCGAGTTCATGCAGCGCCGCGCCGCGGGGCTGTTCGCGCTGCACTGGCAGGCGCACCGCTACTATTACGGCCTGGGCATTGAAATCGATTTATGGCTGCTGCGGGACAGCCATGTAGTGGTGAATGGTTCCCGCGCCCATCTTGCCCAGGCGCAGCAACGCTACGGAGAGCGCCTGCTGCCGGTCTGCCTGCGGGTCTCGCCGGCCAACCTTCGGCAGCGGCTGCGCCAGCGGGGACGGGAAACCGCCAAGGAGATTACCGAGCGGCTGGCCCGAGCGGCTGAGTACCAGCAGTCTTTGCCGGACCGCTGCGCCTGGCTTGATAACAACGGCCCCATCGCCGACACCGTAACGGCCTTTCTGGCCCTGATTAATCCGCCACAGGAATCAATATGAATATCGAAGCGCAACCCAAGATAGGCAATAACGTGACGCTGAACCAATCCCGGTTGGGTCAGTACGTCCATTTAGGGGACGACGCTATACTGGAGGAGGTGGAGATGGGGGATTACTCCTATACCGCCGGCCACAACCAGATCTCCTATGCCACCGTAGGCAAATTCGTCTCCATCGCCACCTATGTCCGGATCAATCCCGGCAATCATCCCACCTACCAGCGTATCGCCCAGCACCACTTCACCTACCGCGGTTCGGACTATGATCTCGGTGAGGACGACGAAGCCATTTTTGACTGGCGCCGCGCCCAGCACGTCACCATCGGCCATGATGTCTGGATAGGCCATAACGCGGTGATCATGCCGGGCGTCACCATCGGCAACGGCGCGGTGGTGGGCAGCGCGGCGGTGGTGACCAAGGATGTCGCCCCTTACGCTATTGTCGCCGGCGTGGCGGCGAAACAAATCGGCAGCCGTTTCTCAGATTCCCTCATCGAACGTATCGAGCGCAGCCAGTGGTGGCATTGGGATCACGAGACCCTGCGGGAACGGATGGCGGATTTTCGCGATATGGAAAAATTTATCGCTCGTTACCTCTGATATCACGCCATGGCCGGCAGAAGTTAGCTGACAGCGAGGATACAATGAGCTAAGATTACGCTCAAATGAGCAAACAAGACGGCGCAACGGACAATATCAACATTATCACAAACGGCCGGCCTCCGGTGGTCGGCCTGTGTCCTTTGCGCCGGGAGATCTTTTGATGCCCCTTCTTCCCCTACAGAAAATCCAGGCGATTACCGTGGCGCGCGCCTATTTTATCGACCGCAAGACCAAAAGCCAGATTGCCGATGAAATGACCATCTCGCGGTTTCGCGTGGCTCGCATCCTCGATAACGCCATTGAGCGGGGTTTAGTAAAATTTGTCATCGCCGAGCAGGAAGATATAGACATTGCCCTTTCCCAGCAACTGACAAAAAAATTCGGCCTCCATCAAGCGGTGGTGATGGTGGGGCCGGATCTGCCCGCCAGCGCCCTTACCCAGCAGTTGGGTGTTCTCGGCGCGGCGGCGTTGGAGGAATTGCTGATGCCCGGCATGAGCGTCGGCGTAGCCTCCGGACGGGTCTTGTCGGCGGTGGCCGACGCCCTGACCCATTTGCCGGTGTTGGATGTGGTACAGGCCGCCGGCGCGCAGCCCGGCATGGAATTCTCCCATAACTCCATCGAACTGATACATCGCATTGCCAATATCAGCGGCGGCAAGGCGCACCCGATTTATATTCCCATGTGGGTGGACAACGAGGAAACGGCGCGCAACCTGCTGCGGGAACCCAGCGTGGCGGCGGTGCACGAGCGTTATAATCACTTGGATGTACTGATAACCGGCATCGGCTCCTGGAATCCGCCGGCATCATGCATGTTCACCACCTTTCCGGATGACTGGCGCCGGCAGGTATTGGCCGCCGGCGTCTGCGCCGATATCTGCACCACCATTGTGGACAAGCACGGCCAGGTGGTGCCCTCGCCGCTGGATAAGCTCAGCCTGTCCATGAGGGATGAGCAGGTGCGCAACGTGCCGGAAGTCGTGGCCATTGCCGGAGGCCAGGAAAAATACGGCGCCATTGCCGCGGCCTTGATCGGAAAATGGGTCACTACGCTTATCACCGATGCCGGTACGGCACGCTATCTGCTGGCCCTGGACCCGTTGCCCCTGAAATAGCCCGCTTCTCTAAAAGGGAAATCCCCCTCCCCCCGGCCCTGATGCCGCTGCCCTCATTAACTTTTTGTTACATTGCAAATCTGCCCCCGCCGGCCGGCCGGGGCAAGCGGCGCTTTATATAGCGCCGCCGGTGGAAACCCGCAATTGGTGTGCTCCTTTTTAACATGCTCATTTGAGCGATGCTAAAAAAGGCAATGGTAAAAAAATTCAGACCTGATTCACTGTTTTATGTGCCTAACAACGCCTCAGTGATGAAAAATGTGATTGATATCGGATAAATAACAGGCAGCAATTGCGCGAATATTTGAATAAAGTAATTTATTGCGTACATCAATCGAGCGGAGTGAACGCACATATGAGCAATCGAGACTTTTTTGATGCCGCCGGCGTGGCGGCGCAGGTGACCGAATCGGACATCCAGGCGGTAGCAGCCATTAAAAAACTCTTTGACCAGCCGGTATTCGATCGCGTCACTGCTCTGTTGGCCGCCTGCAATGGCAAGGTTTTAGTCACCGGCAGCGGCACCAGCGGTTCCGTGGCGCGGCGGGCCGCGCATTTACTCTCCGTCAGCGGCACGCCCGCGTTCTTTCTCTCGCCCGGGGACGGTTTACACGGCGGTTTGGGCGCGTTGACGGCGGAGGATATTATCCTGGCCTTCTCAAAAGGCGGCAATTCGGAGGAATTGAACGATTTTTGCCGGCGCGGGCAGACCCTGGCCAGTCATCTGGTGGTCATCACGGCAAACCCCGACTCGCCCCTGAGCCAAATGGCGGACATGACGCTGTCGATTCCCCTGGAGGAAGACTGCGATTTGGGGGGCGTTATCGCCACCGGCTGTACGCTGGCGTTTTCAGCGCTGACGGATGTTCTGGTGGAGATTTCCCGGCGTCTGCGCGGCTATGAGTGGGAGTCTTTTTTTTTCACCCACCCCGCCGGCGCGGTAGGCAAAGATGCGGCGGACAGTCTCAAGCGTTTGCAAAAAAGCGAACAGAGGTAGCAGCATGATACGCGATATCGCCGCCGGTATTGATTCGTCCACCCAATCCTGCACCGTTTTACTTCGCAGCCTTGGCGACGGGGGGGTGATAGCCCAAGCGCGGGCGCCCCATCCCCCCACCACGCCGCCCTGCAGCGAGCAGGATCCGGAAGCCTGGTGGCAGGCCTTATGCCTCGCGCTGGGGGAACTGAGGGAATACTGGCCGCGAATCGCCGCCCTGTCCGTCGGCGGACAGGGGCACGGGCTGGTGATCCTTGATGAAAACGACCGCCCGCTGCGACCGGCCAAGCTATGGAACGATACCGAGTCCGCACCGCAGGCCCGGTGGTTATTACAGCAACTGACCCCTTTGGAATGGGCCTGTGCCACCGGTTCGGTACCCGGCCCGGCAATGACTATCGCCAAACTGGCCTGGACCGAGCAGCATCACCCCGGTCTGCTGGCCCGCAGCCGGCGCATCATGCTGCCCTTCGATTACCTGGTATACCGGTTATGCGGCCGCAGCGTTACGGAACGCGGCGGCGCGTCGGGCACCGGCTATTTCAACCCGTTCGACAACAGCTGGCAGCCGCAGCTGGCCGCACTGGTTAATCCTGATATCGACTGGCCGGCGCGCTGGCCGGAGATTATTCCTTCCCACGGCCTGGCGGGGGAAGTTACGGCAGCGGCGGGGTTGCCCGAACTCACCGGCGCCCTGGTGGGGGTCGGCACCGGGGACAATATGTCGGCGGCCCTGGGCATGAACGTGCAGCCCGGCGATGTGGCTATTTCCATCGGCACCAGCGGCACCCTGTACGGTATCACTCCGCAGGGGATCATCGATCCCACCGGCACCCTGAACGTCTATGCCGATGCCGCCGGGCGCTATATGCCGATGATTACCACCCTTAACGCCGCCAAGGTGACGGATACCTTCCGCCGGCTGCTGAATGTCTCCACCGAAGGTTTTGACTCCCTGGCGCTGTCGTGTGAACCGGGCGCCGGCGGACTGGTATTGCTGCCCTATCTGGACGGCGAACGGACGCCGAATCTGCCCGACGCCCACGGCCGGCTGGATGGCCTGCGCACCACCACCACCCCTCAACACCTGGCTCGCGCCGCCGTGGAAGGCGTGTTATGCGGTTTATTAATGGGCCGCGAAACGCTGCTTGGCTACGGTTTTAACATGTCCGGCCGGTTATTGCTTACCGGCGGCGCCGCGCGCTCCAGGGCATACCGGCAAATATTGGCGGATCTTAGCGGGCAGGACGTCTGGGTCAGTCCGGTGGCGGAAACCGCCGCCGCCGGGGCGGCGATCCAGGCGGCGGCGATAGCCGCGGGCTGCAGCAACGACGACATGGCCGGCCGCTGGAGCGTGCCTCTGCAGGCGGCGGCGCAGCCGCGGGCGGATGCCGGCCCGGTGCTGAAAAATTATGTCCGCAGCGCTCACTCATTCCTGGAGAGTCACCATGCGTCAACCTGATAAAGCGACGGTGCAAAAGCAGCCGATCCGTATTCCTCCGGAAGCGGGCATTGCCGCGGTGTTCCTATTGGTTATGCTGGGGGGATTTATCGCCTCCCCCAACTTTCTTACCGTATCGAACCTGATGGTATTGTTGCTTAACGGCGCGGTAATCGGTTTTCTTTGCCTGGGCCAATCCTTTGTGCTGCTCACCGGCGGCATCGATCTCTCCTGCGGCTCTATCGTCGCCATGACCTGCGTGCTGGCGGCGCTGCTGATGGAGAATTTCGGCCTGCCCTGGCAACTGGCGGTGCCCATTGTCCTCGCGGCCGGCGCCCTGACCGGGCTGGTGAACGGTTTAATCATCGAGCGCACCGGCGTACCGCCCTTTATTGTCACGTTCGCCATGATGGGGGTGGCGGCATCAATACCGCAGATCATCACCGGCGCGGAGTCCATCCGGGTAACCCAAATCGGCTACAGCCTTATCGGCCAGTCCAAGCCCCTGGGCATTCCCTTCCCGGTGCTGGCTCTATTGATTGCGGTGATTATGGCGGTCATTTTTCTTAAGCGCAGCGTCACCGGCACCCATATCTACGCGGTGGGGGGAAATGCCGACGCGGCGCGCCTGGCGGGAATCAGTATCCCGCGCATCACCCTCTTGGTCTACGCCATTTCCGGGCTATGCGCCGCCTGCGGCGGACTGATTTACGGTTCCCGGCTGATGACCGGCTACCCCACCGCCGGACGTGGCGACGAACTCTTCTTTTCCATCGCCGGCGCCGTGGTGGGCGGCGTCAGCCTGTTCGGCGGCACCGGTAGCATTATCGGCGCCATGATAGGCGCGATGCTTATCGCCGCTATCTCCAACCTGATGAATGTCATGAATGTCAGCGCCTACTGGCAACCGCTGGTTATCGGCCTGATCATTCTGTTCGGCGTGACCTTCGACACCCTGAGAACCGCCAGGAAAATCACCCTTCCCTGGCTTAAACGCCGTAAACCCCTCTGCAAATCCATAACAAAAAATCAAAATCAACGTACCCAACAGCCAGGAGAAGGCCATGCAAATCCGTAATAAGTTCATTGTCGCCACCACAATGCTGGTGCTTAGCGCCGCATTGGCGGGATGCAATCGCGAAGACAGCAGTCAAACCGCCGGCGCGCCGGCGAAAAAAACCCTCGGCGTAACGCTGCCCAACTTAACCAACCCTTACTATGTGGCGATGAAAAAAAGCTTCGAAGATAACGGCGCGGCGCAGGGGTTTAATGTAAAAGTGTCCATCGCCGACAATGATGACGCCAAACAGCTCTCCCAGGTGCAGAGTTTCGTGCAGCAGAAAGTTGACGCCGTGGCGGTGAACTGTGTCTCCTCAGGCCCCTGCGTTGCGGTCATCGGTGAATTGAACCGCGCCAAGATTCCGGCCTTTACCATTAATCTGCTGCCCGATACCGACGGTATGAAGCAGCAAGGCGTCAGCGTTGTGCAAGGCGTGCAAACCGATCAGGCGCAAGGCGGCCATTATATCGGCGAACAGCTGGTGAAAGACCTCGGCCCCGATGGCAAAGCGGTTATCGGTATCGTCGGCGAACCGACCTCCATCTCCGCCAACGCCCGCGACGACGGATTCAAACAGGCCATCGCGTCCAATCCCAACCTGAAAGTGGTGGCCCTGGTGAACGGCAAGGTGGAAGAGACCACCTCCCTTAAGGTCACCACGGAAATGCTGCAGGGCAACCCGGAAATGACGGTGGTATTTTCCGATACCGAACCTTCGGCGCTGGGCGCCGCGGCGGCCATCGAACAATTGGGCAAGAAAGGCAACGTGCAGCTTTACAGCTTTGTGGATAAAGAAGGCGTCAAACGCATCGAGGACAACAGCATTCTTAAAGCCGGCGCCATACAGGAACCGGTTAAGCTGGCCTCCCTGCTGGTGGATAGCGTGAAAAAACATTTCGCCGGGGAAACCCTGCCGCCGCTGCTGAACAGTCCGCCGCTGCTGGTGAATAAAGACAATGCCCCCAAAGTCATCGATGCGGCATATTAAGGCATAACGGCGGAGGCGAAATAAGATGAATTATGCTGCCCGCGGTATCAAGATCGCGTTTTCAGGGGTGCAGGTACTGCACGGAGTGGATTTTTGCGTCGAGCCCGGAAAAATCCACGGCCTGTTCGGTCATAACGGCGCCGGTAAAACCACCCTGCTGAAAATTCTGGCCGGGGTGAACAGCCACGACGAGGGCCGGCTCCTGCTGGGGGATCGCGTCATCCGTCTCGCTTCGCCAAGGGATGCTCTCAAGGAGGGCATCGCCTGCGTTTATCAGGAACTGCGGCTGATACCCGATATGTATGCCTGGCAGAATCTGTTCCTCGGCCGGGAAATACGGCGGCGCGGTTTTCTCGACAAGACGGCGATGCTGCGCCATACCCAGCGGGTTATCACTGAATACGGGCTGCATTTCAGCGCCGGCGACCTGGTGAAAAATCTGTCACACCCCGATAAACAGATGCTGGAGGTGATTGCCAATCTCGATCGCGACGCGCGTTTTTTATTTCTGGATGAGCCCACCACCGCGTTGGAGGGCGGCCAGGCCGAAGAATTGCTGAAGGCCGTCCGGCATATCGCCCTGGAAAAAAACATCGGCGTAGTGCTGGTGTCCCACAAGCTGGACGAAGTCCTGGGGGTGTGCGACGAAGCCACCGTTATGTGCGCCGGACGGGTGATTTACCACGCCGGCAAACAGAGTCTCGGCAAACAGGCCATTGTGGATGCCATTGTGGGGGACGCCGCCGCCTACCAGCGTACCCAACAGCGCCACCGCGGGATCGACGGAGACAAGACGCCGTTCCTGAGCGTCAATCAGCTCTCCACGACACGCTTGAAAAATATCCGCCTGAGCGCCCGGCGCGGCGAAATATTGGGCGTCTACGGTCTGGCCGGCGCCGGCCGGACACGCTTTTGCCGTACTCTCTACGGATTGGAGAGCATGACCGGCGGCCAGATCGTACTGAACGGCTGTCCCTATCATCCCGCCAACCCGGCGTTGGCCATCAAACGAGGCATCGCCTATCTTACCGAAGAGCGTAAAAAAGACGGCTTCATCCCGAAAATGTCGAGCCTGACCAATGCCGTGCTGCCGATATTGCGCCGTTTCCGGCAGGGCGGCATGATCAACCACCGCAGTGCGGACCGGAACGCGCGGACTATCTTGCACAGCATGAATACCCTCGGTTCGCTGGACGGGCCGATCCAATCCTTATCCGGCGGCAACCAGCAGAAAGTATTGTTCGCCCGGGTAATAGGCCAGCAGGCCACGCTTATTTTGCTGGATGAGCCCACCAAGGGAGTGGATATCGGCGCCAAGGCGGATATTTATCGGATCATCCGGCAGTTGGCGGATGCCGGCTGCTGCGTGATCATGGTCTCCAGCGAAGAAGAAGAGCTGCTGGAAGTGGCGGATGTGATTACCGTTTTCCGGCACGGGCAGTGCGACGGGGTTATCCTTCCCGCCGGTGAAATCACGGCGGCAATGTTGCGCAAAGCGGCCTGGGACAGCGAAACGGCGGCGGCGTGAATATTTCCGCCAGCGTCTATGCCGCCGATCAGCGCTGTATTATGGCGCAACTGCTGCCGCTATTGCCGCATCTCGAATCCCTGCATTTTGATGTGATGGACGGGCTTTTCGTGCCGTTCCACGGCCTGAACCAGACCCTGTTCCGCCAATTGCGCGATAGCGTTGATTTGCCCATCGACGTCCATTTGATGATCCGGCATCCGCAATCCTGGGCGCTGCGCTTTGCCGAGATGGGAGCACGCTGGATAGCCTTTCATCCTGAAACCTGCGAAAATCCGCTGGCGCTGCTGCGGGCCATCAGGGACTATAAATCCCGCGCCTATCTGGCCCTCAGTCCGCATATCAGCGTTTCGTCGGTGCGGCATTTACTGGAGGAAGCGGACGGCGCGCTGATATTAAGCGCCCCGCCGGGGGGCGGCGACTTCATGCCGGAAATGCTGGCGAAAGCCCGCGCTCTGCCGGCGGGTTTGCCGGTATGCACGACGGTAAAATGCAAAGACACCACGCCGGGTTGCTCAGGAATCTGCCGGGGGATCTCGTGGTGATGGGGACCGCCCTTTTCGGCACGCAATAGTTGTGCATATAACCGCAAAAAGTCTGGCATCCGCCCAACCTATTGTGATTATTGTCATATTTTGAATATTCTCCCACGCCAAGTTGTCGTAATGTGACCTTAAGCACATTCAACCTGATATCACAAAAAAGACCTCTTGAACCGCCATAAGATTGGTCATTTGCATAATGACTTAGCCGCCCACGCTTTTTATACTGCCATTCTCGGCAAAAGAGCGGAGCGGTTAATGAGACGTTATTTTCTCTTCAGGGAATTTCATTGTGAAAAAGCCCGCCTTTAATTAACGCTTTCCTTTTCACAATTATATTTATGTCTAACGGGCTTATTCACAGCTCCGCAGCACATGCCGCACGCAAAAGCAAAATTCACGTGGAGAAATATCATGGCGGTTGAAACGAGTTTATTAACTAAAAAGCGAACCCACGTTCGTTTTTATGTTTTGCTCATTATTTTTATTATCACAGCAGTAAATTATGCCGATCGGGTAACCCTGTCTATTGCCGGTACCCAGGTTTCGAAAGAGCTGGGGTTAGACGTAGTGGATTTGGGCCAGATATTTTCCGCCTTCGGTATTGCCTACCTGGTAATGCAAATACCGGGCGGCTGGCTGCTGGACAAGTTCGGTTCCATAAAAGTGTACAGCTTTAGTCTGTTTTTCTGGTCGCTGTTTACCCTATTGCAGGGATTTGTCGGCGGATTATCCATTTCCGCCGCCGTGTTATCGCTGTTTATGCTGCAGTTTATGCTGGGTTTTGCCGAAGCGCCGGCATTTCCAGCCAATGCGCGCATAGTCGCCGCTTGGTTCCCCGCCAAAGAGCGCGCCACCGCCTCATCCATATTCAATGCGGCGCAATATTTCTCACTGGCCATTTTCTCGCCGTTTCTTGGCTGGCTGGTTTATGCCTGGAGCTGGAAACACGTCTTTGTCATTATGGGCGTCATCGGATTTGTATTAACCATTATATGGACCAAATTCGTTCATAACCCGTTTGAATCCCCCTACGCTTCCCGTGAAGAACTCGATTATATTGAACAGGGCGGCGGCGTAGTGAATATGGATCAGAAAAAAAGCGCCCGCCAAGGCCCCAAATGGAATTATGTCAAACAGCTATTAAGCAGTCGAATGATGCTGGGTATATTTTTCGGCCAGTATTTTTTAAATACCATTACCTGGTTTTTCCTGACCTGGTTCCCGATTTATCTGGTGCAGGAAAAAGGCATGACCATTATGAAAGTGGGTATCATTGCCTCTATTCCGGCGATATGCGGCTTTTTGGGCGGCATTTCCGGCGGCATGGTTTCCGATCTGCTGCTCAAACGCGGCTGTTCCCTGACCTTTGCCCGCAAGGCACCGATTGTTTTCGGCATGCTGCTGGCGTCAAGCATGATTTTGTGCAACTACACCAATAACACCGTTTTGGTTGTGGCGCTGATGGCCTTGGCCTTCTTCGGCAAAGGTTTCGGCGCGCTGGGTTGGCCGGTTATCGCTGATACCGCGCCCAAAGAGGTCATCGGACTGTGCGGCGCGATTTTTAATATGTTCGGCAATGTGGCATCCATCGTGACGCCGCTGCTCATCGGCTATCTGGTCAAGGGCCTGCATTCGTTTAACGCCGCGCTGATCTTCGTCGGCTGTTCGGCGCTGATGTCCATGCTCTGTTATCTGCTGGTGGTGGGTAAAATCCAGCGGCTTGAACTGAAGAAAGTCCCCGAATAAGCTGCGGTTGCCGCCCGGCAACACACCAGGCCAGCCTAGGCTGGCCTTTGTTTTAAGGGGCCGTAGACCAGGCCTGTCGCGGGGCGCTTAACTCTTCTTTTCCAGAAATTTCACGCTGTATAGGGTTAGCAACGCGGACGCAAAGGTATCGTCTACAGTGTAAAAGTAGCATTCCGGTACTTCCAGTACCCGGGCGAAAGCGCAACATGTCTCAAAATTGGGCCGGTAGATACCATTTTCATACTGGCTGATGCGGGATCGGGCCGTGGACTCGTCTATTCCCGCCATAACGGCCAATTTTTCTTGCGTCAGTCTCGCCCTTTTACGGGCTTCTTTCAGACGTTTTGGGATCATTTCGATATATTTAGCAATGTTCACTTGTTTATCTGTTTAGCATCCTTTAACATCAATGTTGTTTAGTTTAGCTGAACATATAAAAGCTAAAGTTAAAGCGCCAGGGTTAGGGCCGGTAATTGCCGGCTCGTTTGGTGATTAAAAAAAAAGCGTACTACAGAGCTTTGTTTTATAACAGCTATTCTAAATAATAATAAAAAACGCAGAGACAATCGCTCTTACTATTTTATGCTGCATACCGCTCATGATTGTTCGGTTTTTTTCAAGGCCGGCACCCCCGATTTTTTTTCCTGTTTTTCTGATTTAAATCACAAACCGTCCACTCGCACCCTCCCCACGCAGGATGCCAATCGGGTGGATAAAGCGCTGAAAATCATCCGCAGCCTGGCGCAGGCGTTCGGGCTGAGCATGATAATCGTCAGCCATCAAATCCGTTTTACCCGACTGGTGGCGGACGGCGGGCAGTAAGCGCATGCAAAAATCCACCGTCATATAGTTGCAGCAAAAAGTGTGTAAAATTTTGCGTCCCTTGATATTGCCGACCGTCGGTGGAGGTGCGTTTCAGTACGATATCCACCCTGGTTAACCCATTGAATTAGAATCAATACCATCATAAATACCCCACGCCGACGCACTATAACGGTGCCGGCGGAAACAAGCCTGCCCCGCCTTTGCGGCGGCTGTCGGCTAAAAATCTCTGGCTCCGCCAAACATTGATTGGTATATATAGCTATTATTAGAAGAAACGGGACGGATGACCGCATTGAATCGTTACTGTTTGTCGGGACAAGGTTTTACCGTAACCAGTTGCGGAGGCATCTAGATGTCTGCAGAAATACTTTCAGCTGTGTTATTTGTGACATCCATCATAATATACTCGCTGCGGGCCGATCGAAATAAGCTATGGTTTATATTAGTATTATTTATACTAGGGCTTTATATTGTTCTTAATTTAATTCGAGTAGCCAGTAATTATTTTACCGGCGACGGTATCAACGATTCAGTCTTGTATACCATTACCAGCAATCTCACCGGCGCCGGCGTGGGGAAATACATCTTACCCTTTGCGGGTTTTTTACTGGTTTCCCTGGCGGTGTTCGGCTTGATGTCATGGGTTTTGCTCAGGACCAGCGGCAAAAATACTAATGTCTTATACAGTATTCTGGCTTTGATTTTCGCCGGCGCCTCGGTGGTGGTCACTCCGGCGTTCGGGGAAATTGCCGGCTTGATGAAGTCTGAATTCGGTCAGGATAAATCCGATTTTTATAGCTATTATAAAACACCCAAAAAAACCATGTCGGGCAAAAAGCCCAATTTAATTTATATCTATGCCGAAAGCCTGGAAAAGACCTATTTTGATCAAGATGTATTTCCCGGTTTAACCTCCGAGCTCAATTCGGATAAAGTCGATTCCACTTCTTTTGAAAATACTATCCAGTTACCCGGCACGGGCTATACCATTGCCGGCATTGTGGCGTCCCAGTGCGGTATCCCTTTATTCGCCCCCTTTGACGGCAATGCATCCAGTTCCCTGTCTACCTTCTATCCCCATGCGGTTTGCCTGGGCGACGTTCTTCACTCTTCAGGCTATGATACCTATTTTTACCAGGGCGCCGATTTGGCCTTCGGTGGTAAAGGCCTGTTCTTGAAGTCTCACGGTATCGATCATTTATACGGGCTCCAGGAGTTGCAGGATCAGGTGGAGGACCCGAATTACAAAAATGAATGGGGCTGGTATGACGATACCCTATTGGATATCGTTTACAATAAATATGTTGAGCTGTCCAAAGAGAATAAACGTTTCGCTTTGTTTGCCTTAACGGTGGATACCCATCATCCGGATGGTTATATTTCCAGAACCTGTACTAAAAAAACCTACGAATTTAATCATGTGGAAAACAGCTCCCTGAGCGCTGTTGCCTGCAGCCAGCAACATATCGCGGACCTGATTGATAAAATAAAACAATCACCCTATTTCAGTAATACTGTGATTGTGGTTTCTTCCGATCATCTGGCCATGAACAATACTGCCTATGACATATTAACCAAGAATGATCGGAAGGATTTGTTTTTTATCATTCGCGGCGATACGGCTAAAAAGCAGGAAATAAATGTAAAGAGAAGCACGCTGGATAACGGCGCCACGGTGCTGGATGTGCTGGGGGGAGATAATTTCATCGGTTTAGGCCGCAGCAGCCTTTCGAACGTCTCTTTGGCAACCTATTTTATGAATATCAATCAAAAAATAACCGGCTGGATACCGGCCATTATCCGGCAGTGGGATTTCCCGCGCAAAATCACTAAGTATAAAATCGACGTTGCGTCTAAAACCATTAAGTTCAATGGTGTGAGTTTCAAGACGCCGTTAATTTTGAAAGTGGAAAAGAACCGGGTGGAACCTATGTTTGATGTGTATTTGTCGGTTCCGCTGAATCAGCAATTGGCTAAGCTGGATGCCAATGAAAAATTTGTCTGGGTGGATGATTGTACCAAAATGGCCAATGTCTGGGACGATCAGCTGAATCAGGTGAATAATACCTGCGTGGCGACAGGTACGCTTAATACTCATCCCAAAATTGTGAAAATCGATAGCGATGTTTATCGCGGCAAGGTGAAATTCAATCAGCCCCGGGAGGGGGACGATCCTGATTCCATTTATCAGAATACCGTCAACAAACTTGCCGAGGATGCCGCCAACTCCATGCCGCAGTGACGGCGCGGGCGCCTTTAACACGCTCGGTTCTGGCCGCGGTGGTGGCTGGCCTAGCTAGCCATGAGGCGCTCCGGCGGGCGGGAAAACCACGCCCGCTTCGACCTCATTGGCACGGTTTCCCTTTAACACGCGCTCACTTTAACACGCTCGGTTCAGGCTTCGGCGATCGCTCCTGCCAGCCAGTCGAGCCAGCCATCCATGCCCCGTCCGGTTTTGGACGACACTTCCAGCACGTCGGTATGATTGGCCAGCAGGCTGATTTCGTCCCGTACCCGCGCCACGCTGAAATCGTCAAAATAGGGCAGCAGATCGGTTTTGGTGACCAGGACCTTATCCGCCAGCCGGAACATCACCGGGTATTTTTCCGGCTTGTCGTCCCCTTCCGGCACCGATAGCAACACTACGTCATAGTGTTGCCCCAAGGCAAAGCTGGCCGGGCACACCAAATTACCGACATTTTCGATAAACAGAATATCCATCGCCGCGCCGGCGAGCTGCTGATAGGCGGACCCGATCATGGCCGCATCCAGATGGCAGGCCATTCCGGTGGTAATCTGCACCACCGGCACGCCTTTTTTACGCAGGCGTACCGCGTCGTTTTCGGTTTCCAAATCTCCTTCGATGACGCCGATGTTCAGTCCCCGGGCCGTCAGCCGTTCAATGGTGGCCTCCAGCAGGGCGGTCTTGCCGCTGCCGGGGGATGACATCAGATTGAATACTACCGTGCCTTGGGCATTAAACAACGCGGCGTTCCGCTCCGCCTGCCGATCGTTATCCTGCAGCAGATTCTGCAGGACTTCTATGGAGTGGGGCGCGGCCGGTTTCAGCGGGCGGATGGCGCGGATGGCGCCGTTTTTCAATAACAGACGGCTGCCGGTGGTGATATTGCAGCCACAGCTGTTGCACATACTTTTATCCTAGTGGCCGTCGTGTGGCCGCGGTGATGATATCAATCCTTGCTCCCGCGCCTTGGCGCGCCGCCGGGCGAGTTAGCCGCCTTCGCGGCCCGGCGGGGCGGCGGCCTTTCCCATACGGCCGCAATCGGATCAATGCCGGGAGGACGGCGTATCAAGCAGCGCCAGCATGGCGGTTAACGCATCGCTTACGCGGTTCATCTGCGTGATGGTGGCGCTGCATCCCCCGGCCAGTGCTGTCTGCCCTTCTGTTTCCAGGGCGTGGAGGTATTTTTGCATTTCGGCGATATGCTCTTCGTTGTGTTCCAGCCAATGCGGCAGCATAACGGTTAGTTTTTCAGTTAATGTTTTATCGGCCATGGTGGGTTCCTCGGCGGTTATTATGCGGCGCGCCATTCCAGCAAGACGGAATTGCGCAGACAGTCAATTTCTTTAATCTGGAAGCCGTACAGCTCGCGGGGCGGCTCAAACAGGCTCGACAGGGTGATCCTGTCCGGCGACACCTCGATGTGGGCAACGTCGTCCACCCGTTCTTCCCGGTTGTCCGCCAGGATCAATCTGACTTTAAGCTGGCACATATATCACCTCTTGTTGGCGACGGCGCGGCGGTTTTTCGTCCCCCCCTCGCCGGCCATATTGACATCGGCATTCTCAGTAGGCATTTTCATGCGGCTTTTCTTGCCCGGCTTACTTGTTCGGCATGCATACCGGCCGTTCTTATCCCGCATAGTCCAGCAGCCGGGTTTTGATGGCCCGCAGTTCTTCCAGAAAATCGCCGCCGATATCATAAGGCGCGGCGCCGGTGCGGTCCGCATCGCGAATCGTCTCGTTCAGGGAGAGGTAACCGAGCATTTTTTCCGCCGGCAGCGCCGATGCCAAAAAGGCCTGATCTTCCTGGCTCTTGATTTTACTGCCGACATAAGCGATTTTTTTGATGCCGATGTCGGCGGCCAGTTTCTCTATCTGCCGGGTAGTCTGGATGCTGCGCTGTCCGGGCTCCACCACCACGATAAGCAGATCAACCGCCTCGGCGGTGGAGCGGCCGAGATGTTCGATGCCGGCTTCCATATCCATGATAACCAGGTCCCGGCGTTCAAGCAGCAGATGCTTCATCAGGCTGCGCAGCAGGGTATGTTCCGGACAGACGCAGCCGGTGCCGCCATGTTCGACGGTGCCCATTAGCAGTAAGCGGACCCCGGCATGCTCTACGCAAAAGGCGTCCGGCAGATCGTCAACCTTCGGGTTGAGGATAAACAGCCCGCCATAACCGCTGTCGGCGCCGGTGCGCTCTTTCGCCAGGTCCTTCATATGGGAAAACGGCTGCACGTGGGCATAGCGCCCGGCGGGGATCCCCAGCGCCGACGCCAGGTTGGCATCGGGATCCGCATCAATGGCCAATACGTGTTTTCCTTCCGCGGCGAAAGAGCGGGCCAGTAATCCCGCCAGGGTGGTTTTGCCCACGCCGCCTTTTCCCGCTATGGCTATTTTCATGCTTATATCCCCAAGGCGTGACGTTTTTCGCGAATCACCGCCACCAGTTTTTCCGCCGCCAGGGCCGGATCGGATTCCACCAGGAAGTAGCCGCCGAACAGATCTTTCGCCCCTTCGGTAATCAGATCGGTCACCACCGCTGAGCCGGTGACCTGGGGAACGATGTCCAGATGGGTCGGCAAACCGATGGCGACGCTCCAGCTGGCGATGGCGATGGCTTTTTCCGACATGGCTTCCGGCGCGGAGGCCACCAGCGGCAAATCGCTGAGGTCCACGTTCAACCTGTCAGCCAGCGCCGTGGCCAACTGCACCGCCCGGCTGTTATCCACGCAGGAGCCCATATGCAGTATCAGCGGCAACGGCCCTTCCAGGCCCGCCGACACGCCGATGGCGGTTAATACCGCCTTAAGCGAATCACCTGCCCAGGCTTCGGTGGCCTGCTGGTTCATCAGGCCGTGTTTGGCGAATGCGCCCGCGCCGCAGCCGGTGGCCAGCAGCAGGACATTGTTGCGGGCCAGAATCTTGGCGATGACCTGGAAACTCTCATCCTGTATCGCGCGGGTGCTGTTGCAGCCGGCGAACAGCGCCACCCCGAGGATATTGCCGTTGACGATATTTTCCACCAGCGGCGCCAGGGGGTCTGCGGCGTTGAGGGTCGCCAGGGCCGCCATGACCGCTTCGCTGCTGAAACCGACGATGGCGGTCTGTTTGATATCCGGGATATTGATGCGCTTGGCGTCGCGGCGGCCATAGGCGTCAATGGCGTACTGCACGATTTTGCGGGCGGTTTCTCTGGCCTTGTCTTCGTGGAAACTGACATGGCGTGCCCCCGGCATCTTGTTTTCATCCATGGTGGTGATGAATTCGGTGTGATAACACTCGCTGATTTGCGGCAGCGACGGCATGATGCACTGCACGTCCACCACCATTGCGTCCAGCGCGCCGGTGAAAATGGCCATTTCCTGCGACAGATAGTTGGTGGCCAGCGGAATGCCGTGGCGCATCATGACTTCATTGCCGGTGCAGCAGATACCGACGATATTGATGCCTTCCGATGCGCCGGCGTCCCGGGCAATGCTGTTCATTTCGCTGGCGATATCGCAAATCACTTCGCTGAGCAGCGGGTTATGGCCGTTAACGGCGATATTCACCGCCTGTTTCTTGATAACGCCAATATTGGCCTGGGTCACAACAGGTTTCGGCGTGCCGAACATCGCGTCCGACAGCTCCGTCGCCAGCGCCATGCCGTTGAAATCCGCCAGGGCGCCGCGCATTCCGCCCAGCACCAGGTTTTCCGGGTCGGCGTCGCAACCGATATGGGTGCGCGACATGATCTGCGCCACCGTGGCGTCGATGTTATGGGGCAACGCTCCCAGTTTTCCCAGCAGCGACAGGCGTTTTGCCGGCAGCGAGGCGCTTATCCAGTGGCAGGGAACCTTGCTGTCCTGATTCTGATAATCCTCCAGGGTCTTGGTGGCCACGTCGTAGGCAATATCCGTTATGGTCCGGTCTGCGACGGCGATATCCAGCCGCCCGGCAATACTTTTCAGTTTCTCTTCGTCGCGGATATGATAATCGGGCAGTTCCCCTTTGCCGACGCGCTGCATGGCCAGGGCGATATGCCGGCCGTGTTCCGAATGCGCAGCCGCTCCGGCGGCCATCATGCGAATCAGGTTGCGCGCCACGATGGTGTCTTTGCCGGCGCCGCAAATACCGGCCTGCGGGCCGTCGCCGAACGGATCCACCCGGCAGGGCCCTTTCCAGCAAATACGGCAGCACAAGCCCAGCGTGCCGAAACCGCACTGCGGCTGCTGCATTTCATACCGATCGAAAACCGTCGCAATCCCTTCTTGTTCAGCAACAGGGCACAGTGCGATAACGGCGGGATCGCTCGATCTTATTTTGATATCCATTACAGTCCCCTTAATGCCAAGGTAATATTCTTTTGAGATTGAGCCAATTCTCCGGCCCGGGCCTTGATCAGCGCCTGACGATAAGTCTTCATATCCACCAGGCTAATGGCCTTGGTGGGACAGGACTCAACGCAGGCGGTCTCGGTTTTGCCCTGTTTTTTACGCCACTCCACGCAAAGATCGCATTTTTGCGCCACGCCTTGATTGGTGGCGCTAAAATGCTCTTTCTCCGCTGCGCGCCGAACGGTAATGGCGCCGAACGGGCAGACCATCACGCACAGTTTGCAGCCGACGCAATTGTCCTCATTGATTTGCACCTGACCGTCCGCCTGGCGGCAGGCGCCGGTGGGACACACCAGCGCGCAGGGGGCGTTTTCACACTGACGGCACTGCATCGGCATGGTGATGTCGCCGGACGCCACGACCTTCATGCGCGGATGCAAGGGGAGTTGACTCGTCACGGCGGCCACCAGACTGCCGTCGCCGTGGGCCACCGCGCAGGCCATTTCACAGCTATGGCAGCCAAGACACTTCAGCGCATTGGCGTAAATAATGACATTTTCTCGTTCTTTCATGGCGTTACCTTCTGCTTCAAGCGTCAAAACTTTCAATGTAGAGTTCGTCGCCCTGAATCAAAACGACATCCCGGCTTTGGCAACGGGGACATTGAAAATGGAATTTGATAACCTCAAAATCTCCGCCGCAGCCGCGGCATGTCGCCACCGCCGGCACCGGTTCGATAATCAGCTCGGCCCCTTCCGCCAGCGTACCTTCGGTAAAGGCTCCGAAGCAGAAAACCAGCGCCTGCGGCTCCACCGCCTTCATTCGTCCTACTTTCAGCCGCACCAGGGTAATGGACCGGACCTGGTGGCGGGCCGCCTCCTTTAACAGGATGTTTACCAGCCCCTGGGTTAACGCCGCTTCATGCATAGCCGGTTCTCCCGCGGCCGATAACGGCCCGACGCGTTCCGGGCCGTAATAATTACTCCTCGCCCGCGTGCGATGGACGACACCGGCATGTCCGGCATCCCATCGCTGTCGCCTGACGCTGGACATACCGGCCTGCGACGGGCGTGGACAAGGAAGCTTTTCATTCCGGCAGTTCCCCCAGTTCGCTGAGCATGGCCAGCATTTCCGCCGCCTGCTCCTCATCGATGCGCGCCATGGCGAACCCCACGTGCACCAGCACCCAATCACCGATACAATCAGCCGGGACATGGGATCTATCGACGATAAAGGCGATATTGATATCCCGCTTCACTCCGGCCACTTCCACGGTGGCCAGCAGATTAGCGGCATCCTTTATGGCCAGTATTTTTCCCGGGACACCCAAACACATAATGCGTTTCCCTCTGCGGAGCGGTGCGGAAAATAATTCCCCCCCTACGCCGGATTATTTTTTATATGGGAACAATTCTCGTTCGTCTATTTTATTGATTGAGATCAATTTTAATTCGTTTTCATTTCCCGATTATCAAAATAAAAATAATTTTATTTTTTTCTCTTAATCTGGCCGTATTAATTACGATTCTCAATTATAAAGTGAGCGCGATCATATTTTATGGCTTTCACGGTAGCGCGTTAATCGTTGAGCTTGTTCCCTGCCGTCATATTGTCAGTTTCGCCCCGTAATATCTGTCAGCTAGCCGACAGACATTACCGCCGATTTTTAATAAATTCATCGCATACCCAATATATTCCGAGCCGCAGCCAACCCAGCTGAAAATCGAAATGGCAAGGGTAGAGATTTTTTATCCGCTCTCAGATTTATAGCGAGGAATACATGGGAGTATCACTCTTCAGCATTCCATTACTGGCATGGGGAGGAACATTTCTTCTGCTTGCCGGTGAAATAATGGCATTGTTGCATATCCGGAATCTGGTAAAACTCCTTTTGTTTTCCACCATAGCGGAAATCGGTTTTGTCTTGCTGGGTTTTGGCCTCGATAATCAATCGGGGATCACCGGCGCGCTGATGCACCTGGGATTTCAGGTTACCATGCGCTTGCTGGTCTTCGTCAGCGCCGGCTACCTTATCAAACGCACCGGTTCCAGCTCCCTGGACGATTTGGCGGGCAGCGGCAGCCGAATGCCGCTGGCATCGCTGCTGTTCGGCTTCGGCCTGTTTTCCGTGATGGGCCTCTCCCCGTTTAAAGGCTCCTTCAGTAAATTCCTGATTTTGTACGGGGCAATGGAGCAGGGGGAATGGTGGCTTGCCGCCATTGCCACCCTGGCCACGGTGGTAGCGGCGGTTTATTACATTATCGTTATTCAGCGCATCTGCCTGGAACCGGCTAAATCCGTGCCCGCGGCCGGCGCTCATCAACAAAACGGTTTATCGTCAATTCCTTTCACACCCATTTGGCTGTTAATGTATTTATTGACCGCCATCACTATTTATATGAGTTTGGTCCCCGGCCCGTTTTTGCATTTGGCCGAACGCTTCGCCTCGCCGTCGGTAAAAGGCGAAGTACCGGTATTTGAAGCGCCCTGGCGTTTTTTGGTGTTATTCCCCTATATTGGCGGTTTTGTCCTTTTCGCCCTGGGACGGATTAATGCCCGGCTCCGGGACCGCGCCGCCCTAATCATTTCCGCCGCCACTCTGTATTTTGCCTGGCAGGCGGGGGGGATAGACAGCATATCCCGTTTATTTACCCTTATTTTCGCCGCGCTGATCTTTGTTGCCGTGATCTATTCTCAAGGGTATATGCGAAATAACGGGCACGCCAACCGTTACTATTTTTTCCTGTTCCTGATGGCCGGTTCCCTGCTGGGCGTGGTTACCGCCGACGATTTCGGCAATTTCTATATGTTCTGGGAATTGATGACCTGGAGTTCCTATTTCCTGGTGACCCATGAACAGACCCCAGAGGCCTTCAAAGCCGGCCGAAAATATTTCCTGATGTGTACCACCGGCGCCTACGTCATGCATTTCGGCATCCTCTTGTGCCACCAGCGCTTCGGTAGTTTCGATATGTCGGTGGTCGCCGCCCATGCCTCGCAGCTGACGCCGGGGTTCGCGGCGGTGATCGGCCTGTGTTTCCTGGCGGGGCTGGGGGTGAAAGCCGGTCTTTATCCCATGCACAGCTGGCTACCGGACGCGCACCCGGTGGCGCCGTCGTCCGTTTCCGCCCTGATGTCGGGCATTCTCACCAAAGCCGGCGTGTACGGCATTATCAAGGTTCTGTTTGTTATCCTGGGCACCGATATCGTCGCACGGGTGTTGCCGTGGATATCGTTCTCCTCTCTCGGCCTGGCGGTAAGCGTGC
This sequence comes from Sodalis sp. RH15, assembly GCF_047324255.1. Taxonomy (NCBI): domain Bacteria; kingdom Pseudomonadati; phylum Pseudomonadota; class Gammaproteobacteria; order Enterobacterales; family Bruguierivoracaceae; genus Sodalis; species Sodalis sp. RH15. The sequence continues at coordinate 2,285,777 of NZ_CP178738.1, read as the reverse complement.
TGGGGGCGCTGACGGTGATCTATGGCGAGGTCATGGCCTTCAGGGAGCAAAACCTGAAACGGATCCTGGCCTTTTCCACCCTGGCCCAGGTGGGTGAGATCCTGACCATGGTGGGATTGGCCACCTATTTGAGTTTTGCCGGCGCGCTGCTGCACGTGCTTAACCACGCCATCTTCAAAAACCTGCTGTTCCTGGCGGCCGGCGGCATCATCGCCAAAGCCGGCGGCAAGCGGCTGTCCGATGTGGCCGGCCTTGGCCGCGTGATGCCCTTTACCGCCCTGTGCTTCGCCGTCGGCGCCCTGGCGGTGATGGGCTTGCCGCCCTTCAGCGGCTTTTTCAGCAAATTCCTGATGATTTACGCGGCTGCGCAATCGGGCCATCTTACTATCGCGGTGCTGTTCCTGGCGGGCAGCATTTTGGCCGCCATGTACTATTTGCGCATTTTGCGGGTGCTGTTTTTTTCGCCCTATAACGGCACGGTGACCACCGATGCGCCGCTGTCCATGCGCATCGCCATGGGCTTATTGGCGGTACTGGTGATTCTCGGCGGCCTGTTTCCCGATTTCGGTCTGGAGCACCTGGTGCGCCCGGCGGTGGATCAAATCGCCCTCAGGCAAGGCCTGGCCATCATCCCCCTGCCCCACCTCAATCTGGCCTGGACGCCGGCGGCGCTGATTGCCGTTTGCGGCGCGCTGCTGACCTTTATCGCCGGTAAAAGCGGCAAGGTCAATGCCGGCGCTGTGGCGGTGGCCGTGATGGCGGTCGCCCTTGGGGCGGTGCTGATGAACGCCGGACGCTATGACCTGCTGTCTTACTGGTTCGCGGCATTGATTGCCGGCGTCGGTCTGCTGAATATGCTCTATGCCGTCGGCTATATGGCCCATGGCCATCACCGGCACCGGTTCTTCTTTTTCTTTGTGTTTATGATCGGCGGCCTGCTGGGCCTGGCCGCCAGCAAGGACCTGTTCAACTTCTTCGCCTTCTGGGAAATCATGAGCAGTTGGACGCTCTATTTCGTCATTATCCATGATGAAACCGACGAAGCCTTAACCGAGGGCTTCAAGTACTTTATCTTTAACTTCGTCGGCGCCACCTGCATGTTCCTGGGCGTCGCCATGCTCACTGCCCGTGCCGGCGCCTTTGATTTTACCGCCCTGGCCCTGGCGGCGCGCACCATGTCCCTGCCCTGGTTCGGCGGCGCACTGCTGCTTATGCTGCTGGGTCTGCTGATGAAGGCGGCGCAGTTGCCGTGGCGCATCGACTACCAGATGCACCCCCCCACCGCACCGACGCCGGTGAGCGGTTATATCTCGGCGGTTCTGCTGAAAAGCGGCGTGTACGGGGTGATAAAGCTCTTCACCCTCGGCGGGGCCGGACTGCTGTTCGCCCGGCTGGGCACCGCCGGGGGCATGAGCGATGTGATGTACGGTATCGCCATCATCGCCGCCGTGACGCTGCTGTATGCCGGCGCCATGGCGGTCATTCAAAACGGCATCAAACGCCTGCTTATCTATAGCACCGTCAGCCAGCTGGGTTACATCCTGCTGGGCTTCGCCCTGGGTTCGCCTCTTGGCGTGGCCGGCGGCCTGATGCATCTGGTGAATCATATGATGCTGAAGGATACCCTGTTCCTGGGGGCCGGCTGCATCATGGCGCAGATTCATGTGGATAGCCTGGATCAGTTGGGAGGGCTGGGGCGCAAGATGCCGATAACCTTCGGCCTGTTCCTGTTCGCCGGCCTTTCCCTGTCCGGGATTCCGCCGCTGAACGGCTTCTCGTCGAAATGGCTTATCTACCAGGCGGCGTTCCAGTCGGGCCATTATGTGCTGGGACTGGCGGCCATGATGTCCAGTCTGTTTACCCTGGCGGCGGTGCTTAAATTCGCCCATGCCGCCTTTATGGGCCAGCCCCGCGAGGCGTTGGGCAACGTGCGGGAAGCGCCCCTCTCGATGCTGCTGCCCATGTCGCTGCTCATCGCCGGCTGTGTCGCCGTCGGCCTGTTCCCGGGCCTGCTGCTGGTGCCGGTGAGCCGGGTCATGAGCGAGCTGTCACTGGGGCAACTGGCGGTCACCTGGACCGGCGGACTGCCCGGCATCGACGGCTGGCAGCCGCTGACGCTGTCCATACTGATGGCGGGCATCGCCCTGGCGGGCTGGCTGTTCTATCGCCTGAGCAATCGGCAATCGGTGTCTATCCATTTGCACCAGGGCGGCGTCACCGACCTCCTCCCGTCCCAGGCCCATGTCCCGGCATCCGGTTTATACCAGGCGCCGGAACGGTTCATCCGCCTGGCGCTTCGGCCGAAAGATAAGGAATAGGGTTTAATCATGTTGGATTTCACCGCGCTGTTTGCCCCGTTGGCCATCTTCCCCCTGGGACTGGGGGCGCTGCTGTTCGGCCTGTTGCTAAAAGGCGTGGATCGCATCGTTGCCGCCCGTCTGCAGCGCCGGGTCGGTCCGCCTTTGCTCCAGCCTTTTTTCGACATCATCAAATTGATGCGCAAACAGACCATGGTGCCCGAAGGGGCGCCCCGCGGTTTGTTCCTGGCCTTGCCGGCGGCGGGCGCCGGCAGCATGCTGCTGGCCGCTGCGCTTATCCCCATTGCCGGGGTCTATCATCCCGCCGCCATGCTGGGGGACCTACTGGTGCTGCTCTACCTGCTGACCATCCCCGCCGTGGTACTGATGCTGGCGGGGTCGGCGTCGGGATCGGTTTACGGCGCCATCGGCTTCTCACGGGAAATGGCGCTGGTGCTGGCCTATGAAGGCCCGCTGCTGCTGGTGCTGGCCAGCGTCGCCATGAAAACCGGCATGGCCCAGGGCGGCTGGGTGACGTTTTCCCTGCCGGAGATTGTGCGCTATCAGCAGCAGCACGGCGCCTTTCTGCTGGATCCCTGGATGTGGCCGGCGGTGGCGACCTATCTGCTGTTTTTCCCCGCCAATCTCGGCATTCCGCCGTTCGATATTCCTGAAGCGGAAGCGGAGGTGCTGGAGGGCCCCCTACTGGAGTACTCAGGACCCGCCCTGGCGCTGTTCAGCATGATGTCGGCCCTGAAGGCCGTGGTGGTGATAGGTCTCGGCATCACGCTGTTTTTCCCCATCGGGCCGGCGGGTTTTGCCGGCGTGGCGGTGTTTATGCTCAAGTGCCTGGTGCTGTTTATCCTGGGGAAAACCTTGCTGCGCACCGCCGTGGGAAGGATGCGTATCGATCAGGCGTTTCTTTTTTATCTCAAATGGCCCGAACTGCTGGGTGTCATAAGCCTTGTCACCGTCATTGTGCGGGCATAGGGGAAAAGCTATGGGTTTTTTAACCGGTATCGCCAAACGTTCGCCCTGGCTGTATCGCCTCAACGCCGGTTCGTGCAACGGCTGCGATGTGGAGTTGGCCACCACCGCCTGCATTCCGCGCTATGACGTGGAGCGGCTGGGGTGCCAGTACTGCGGCAGCCCGAAGCATGCGGATATCGTACTCATTACCGGTCCCCTGACCCTGCGGGTAAAAGACCGGGTGCTGCGGGTGTTCCAGGAGATCCCCGAACCCAAGGTCACGGTGGCCATCGGCATTTGCCCCATTTCCGGCGGCGTATTCCGGGAGAGCTATGCCATCGCCGGGCCGGTGGATAATTACCTGCCGGTGGATGTGAACGTTCCCGGCTGTCCGCCGCGGCCCCAGGCCATCATTGAAGGCATTGCCATGGCCATCGACATTTGGCAGCACCGCCTGTAGGAAAGCACGATGAACTTTATCAGGATCCTGTTTCGCAATCTGCTCAAGGGCCCGTCCACGGACCCGTTCCCCTTCGGCGAAACCTTCACCCCCAAAGGGCTGCGCGGCCGAATTGCCTTTGATGAATCGAAGTGTTCCGGCTGCCGGATGTGTGAGCATGTGTGTGCCGGCGGCGCCATTCGTTTTGATGAAAGTCCTGAAGGCCTGCAATTCACCCTCTGGCACAACAGCTGCACGTTTTGCGGCCTGTGTGAACATTACTGCATCCCCCGCGCCATCCATCTGACGGAGGATTGGCACTTGGCGCACAAGCAGGAGGACAAGTACCGCATGATTGAGCAAGGCACCGTGGCCTACCTGGCCTGCGCCTGCTGCGGCGAACGCTTTATTCCCCCCAGCGATGCGCTGCTGGAGAAGGTCTATGGCGGCAACTCCGCCGCCCTGACGGAACTGAGCCGGCTGTGTCCCGACTGCCGCCGCGGCCTTTCCGCCTCACGTTTGAATACTCCCGGAGCAGGACTATGATTGAGAAAATCAAACGCATCCAGTCGCTGTTTACCGAGACGCTGGACGCTCCCTTTACCTATGATATCCATATCAACGCCAAGGGCGTTGTCACCGCCTGGTGCACCCTGTCATCGCCGGCGCTGCTGCTGCCCGCCGTCGCCCTGATTAAACAGGCCGGCAGCCGGCTGAGCACCATAACCGCCTATCAGCACGCCAGCCCGCAGCCGTCGGATGTCCATGAGATCGCCTACCACTTTGATATCGACGGCGACACCCTGACCCTGACGGTGCACCTGCCGGCCGGCGAGCGGGACATCCCCTCCATCACCCCGCTCTTTCGCAATGCCAATTGGAACGAAAGGGAATTTATGGAACTCTACGATCTGAACGTGGTGGGACATCCCAATCCAACCCGGCTATTTCTGGATGACGATATCGATCCGGCCGTGCTGCAGAAATTCATTCCGTTTTCCGAAATGGTCAATGCCGCCAGCACCAAGTCCCTGTGGGAAAAAATCATGAGCCAACGTGGAGAAAAAAAATGACCCGATATCAGGTACCGGTGGGCCCGCTGCACGTGGCGCTGGAAGAGCCGATGTACTTCAAGCTCGACCTGGAAGGGGAAACCATCAAAGGTCTGCATATCTCCGCTGGACATGTGCACCGCGGGGTGGAGTATTTGGTGATGAAACGCAATTTCTATCAGAACATCACCCTTACCGAACGCATATGCTCGTTATGCTCCAACAGCCATCCCACCACGTTTTGCATGGCGCTGGAGGATATCGCCGGGGTGGAGGTGCCGGAGCGGGGCCAGTATCTGCGGATGATTGCCGACGAGATCAAACGGGTGGCATCGAACCTGTTCAACGTCGGCATCATGGCCCATATCATCGGTTTTACATCGCTGTTTATGCATGTGCTGGAAACCCGCGAGATAGTGCAGGACATCAAGGAAACCCTCTACGGCAACCGGATGGATCTCGGCGCCAACTGCATCGGCGGGGTAAAGTACAATCTGGATGCCGAACGCATCGCCTACCTGCTGACCCGCCTGGATGAAGTGCAGCCGGCGGTGGAAGAGATCCGCGGCATTTACGCCACCAATCATTCAATCCTGACCCGCACCCGGGGCGTGGGCGTGCTGCCCAGGGAGGATGCGCTGGAATTCGGCCTGATAGGACCGGTGGCGCGCGGATCCGGAGTGGCTTACGACGTGCGCAGGAACTCGCCCTACGCCATGTACGATCGGCTGGATTTCGCCATCCAGACCCAGCCGGACGGCGATGTCTGGTCCCGCGCCATGGTCCGTCTGGACGAAGTGCGTATGGCGCTGTCCCTTATCCGGCAGTGCCTGGCCAAGTTGCCGGACGGCCCCATCGCCATTAGCGGTTTGCCGGATATCCCGGCCGGCGAAGCCATTGCCAAAACCGAAGCCCCGCGCGGCGAATTGATCTATTACCTGCGCACCAACGGTACCGATATGCCCGAACGGATGAAATGGCGGGTGCCCAGCTATCCCAACTGGGATGCGCTGCATGTGATGATGCAGGGCAATACCATTGCCGATGTGGCGCTGATCGTTAACAGCATCGATCCCTGCGTTTCCTGCACCGAGCGCTGATCCCCTCCGGCCGGGCGGGAACGCTGCGGTCCCTTGCCGCGGTCTCCCTTTAACGCGCGCCCGCATTGGCATTATGCCGGTTTACACCGCTCAAGGGTGCGGCGTACCATGCTTATTTCTTGTAGACGGACAGTCTTGAGGCCAGGGCCTCAATATCATTGATGACAAATTTATTTTTTACAGTCCGACATAAATCCCCATCTTTAATTAACATATTGAATAAAGATGAAGTGGTTTGGCGGGTCGCGCCAATGATCAGTGAAATATCTTCCATGGTTAAATCACATTCAAATTCAATGCCGTCAGCTGTGCCCACTCCACGCTCGCGACCGAGTGAAACGATAAATGCCGTCAAACGTGATTTAGCGTCATGAAAAATCAATCCTTCAATAACATCCCAGGAACTGCCCAATACCTCGCCTAATATACCGGTCATTAATAACGTTATTTCAGGGTGTTCAACAAGCTGTTGGCGAAAAGCCTGGGCAGTGGATAATAATATAACGGAGTCTTTTGCCGCTTCGATAAAAGCCCTGGTGTGGGTGCTGAAAATGTCTCCTTCCTCAAGGAAACAGAGGGTGAACTCGCGGCCTTCGTAGGACAGGAAAACCCGCAGCCGGCCGGACGAGACGATCAGCACGTCATTGCCGCCGCCGCCGGGCATGCTGATCATGTTCCCTTTCTGAAAGCTCTTGCGGCGAAAGTTATCTAAAAAACCGTCAAATTGCGGTCCCTTTAGCAATTCAGTCAGATTTTGACTCGAGAGCCTCATTTTAGACCGCATGTTTTGCTCCTTTATTCTGGCCAGGGCCCGAATTAACTATAATGATTTTGATCAATATCAACTTTTATCACCGGCGTAATTAAGTTACCCTCTAATATGTCGCCAAATAGACGATACAGGATAATGGAATATAAATCAGTACATTCTAAAATAGCGTTACCTTATTATACCGACTGCATAGAAATTGTTTGCGCGACCAGTCATGGAATTGAACGGGAGATGACAAAAAAACGATTCTTTTTTACGCGGCCCTTAATGAAAGAGCGCATTTCAGTATAGTCGTTTATTTTCGCCGACACGGCTATTCTACCTCTTGCGGCGGGAGTGGCTGAATATAATACCTATTTTCCGCGCTACAAAAATATCAGTCCGCCGGACAGACATCCGGCAGGTTTTTCCTTTAACATGGGCTCGCTTTAACACGCTCGGTGCAGGTTCGGTGATGGCGGGCCATGAGGCGCTCCGGCCCGTCTCAATGGGTGGCGATGCGCGCCGCCAGCCGCACCAGGCTGAGATCGCTGCCGCGGGGTCCCAGCAGTGAAATACCAAGCGGTGCACCGTCCTTGTGCGCCAGCGGCAGCGTCACCTGCGGGGTGCCGCAAATCACCGAAATGGCCAGCAACTGCTGGGACAGGCGGCGGGTCAGCTCGATTTCTTCCTCGCCGGCGGTCACCAGGGGCGCGATATCCGGCAGGGTCGGCAGCACCAGTACCCGATCGCCAAGCAGCTTTTGCCAGGCGCCGCGCAGCAGGTCACGCGCATTGCAGGCGTGGCGGTACTGATCCTCGGTCACCGTGGCGGCCCAGGCAAAGCGCGACGCCACGTCGGGACCCAAGGCAAAGCCGTGCCGGCTGATATTGTCGCCCTGGGCCCGCCAGGCTTCATATCCCTGGATATGGCGGAAAGCCCAGTAGGCTTCGGCCAGGTCCGGCAGCGCGCCGCCCAGCAGGGCCGGCGTCCCGACGCCGGCGGCAATCTTCTCCAAAGCCGGCTGCAGCGCCTGCCTGACCGGTACCGAAAGCAGGGAGAACAGCTCCTCGCTCACCGTAAGAGAGGGTTCCGCCGGCAGCGGCGCCGGATCGTCACCCAGCAGGCAATGCCCTACCCGTTCGAACAGCAGGGCGTCGCGGGTGAAATAGCCGGCGGTGTCCATGCTGCGGCTTAGCTCCTGGCAATTTTCCAGGGAGACGCGGCCGTGGCTCGGACGCAGGCCGAACAAACCGCAATAGCTGGCTGGAGTCCGTACCGATCCGCCGGTATCGGTACCCAGGGCGAAGTCGCACAGGCCGTTGGATACCGCCGACGCCGAGCCGGAAGAGGAGCCGCCGGGGATCCGGTTTGGCGCGGCGCCGTTGCGCGGGGTGCCGTAATGAATGTTTTTACCGGTCATGGAGTAGGCCAGTTCATTGGTATGGGTTTTGCCCGTCAATTCGGCGCCGGCATCCAAAAGACGCTGCACCGCGGGGGCGGTGCGGGTTTTGATGCCGGACATGGCCAGGATATGCGGGCTGCCGCCGCCGGTGGGGTAGCCGGCCACATCGAACAGATCCTTGACGGCAAAGGTATATCCGGCCAGCGGTCCGGCGGGGGCATGGGGGACGTCCGCCGGGGGGTAAGGCATAAAGGCAAAGGCGTTATCTTGCATTGTGGCTCCTGTTGTTACGCTGGCCGGCGCGACGCATATAAGGCCGTCCGGTAATGACACTGCAATGAAGCGCTGTATGTATAGCACGGCGGGCATAAGCCGTTAATCAGCAACATCATAAGCTATTATTAATTTATCACATCATAAAGTAACCTGATTTTTGCAAAAACGTCATTTAATATCGTAACATTTAACAACGGTCATATTAAATTATTATATAACCCATCATTTTAACATTTGGTGAAAAATTACCGCGCGATTTTTATTCATTATTTAAATTATGACCATTAATAAATAGAGAGCAGGAGTCGTATTCAGGTTTGTTATGTTATGGAATAGTTATAGCAGATATCTTTTAAAAATCATTATCGAGTTAAAACAGTCGATTATATAAAAACAATTTTTTTTAGTTTTCTATTAATAACGTTAATAGCAATGCTTAGCGAAAATAATCTGTTAGCCGAACCTCCTGTTTGATCTTTAATGGATGCGCTAATACCGGCATCAACAATCGTTATTATCAGAGGGTGACATGGCCAAGATTCATTTTATCGGCGCGGGACAAATGGCCGAGGCTATTATTCGTGCGGCGATTGGCAGCGGCGCATTTACCGGCGATGAGATAGCCATAACGGATATTGATCCGCAGCGCGTCACGCGGCTTATCGGACAATACCATGTGCAGGAAACCGCGGCGCCGACGGACGCCGAGCTTATCGTCATTGCCGTCCGGCCGCAGGACGATATCAACGCCGTCACGGAAAATATCCGCCGGCAGGCCTCGCCGCAGGCCATTGTCATATCCATCGTGGCGGGCGTCACCCTGCAGCGTCTCGCCGCGTTGCTGGGGCCGGAACGCCCCATCGCGCGCGTGATCCCCAATACCCTTACCGATACCGGCTACGGTTATAGCGGCGTTACCCTCAACGGACATGTGGCCGCCTCCCAAGTAGAGCCGTTTTTACAGAGTTTCGGCAAGATTCTTTATCTGCCGGAATCCCTCATTGATGTCTTTACCGGTTTTGGCGTGGCCGGTCCCAATTACATTTATTACTTTGTGGAATCCCTCACCGATGCGGGCGTTTTGGCGGGCTTGCCGCGGGCGCAGGCGACGGAAGTGGTGCTGGAAAACCTGGTGGGCGCCGCCGCAATGTTGAAACAAAGCGGCCTGCATCCGCGCCAGTTGCTGGATATCAACAACTCGCCGGCGGGCGTGGGTATGCACGGTCTGTATGAGCTTAATAACAGCGATTTCGCCGCCGGTTTGCAACGCAGCGTACTGGCGTCGGTGAAACGTACCATTCAATTAGGAACTGCAAAATGAATAAAGTTTGGTTGCACGGCGGCCGGGCCGCACTGCTGACGCTGGCGCTGGTTTCCGGCTGGGCCGCCGCCGCCGACAAGGTCGTCTCCATCGGCTATCAGGCGCCGCTGACCGGCGAATATGCCCAGTACGGTACGCTATTCCGTAACTCCGCCAACCAGGCGGTGGCGGAATTCAACCAGTCGCACCGCCTGCCCGGCGTGCGGGTGGAGGTGAAGTTCGAGGACAGCAAAGGCGATGCCAAAGAAGGGGTGAACATCGCCCGTAAATTCTCTGACGATCAGACCATTGTCGGGGTGATCGGCGATTTCAGCTCCACGGTATCCATTGCCGCCGGCAAGGTCTATGCCGAAACCCACGTGCCGCAGCTGTCGCAAACCGCATCCCATCCCGATTTCGTGAAAATCAGCCCCTGGCAGTTCCGTAATATCACCACCATGGCCTATGAAGGGCCCTATACCGCCAACTGGGTGCATGATACCGGAGCCAAACGCGCCGCCATCGTCGCCATCCAGAACGACTGGGGCCAGTCCGCCGCGCAGGAATTTGCCCATGGCTTTATCGCCGACGGGGGCCAAGTGGTCACCACGGAGTTTTTCAACCCCGGCACCCGGGATTTTCGCGCCATCATCACCAAGATTGCCCGCCAAAAACCCGATGTGATTTACCTTGCCCAATTCTATGAGGACGGCGCGGCGTTTTTGCAGCAGATCCGTCAGTTAGGCGTGAAAGCGCCGCTGTTCGGGGCCAGTTCACTGGACGAACAGAAGCTGATTCAACTGGCCGGCCCGGCCGCCGAGGGGCTGCGCCTGCCGACCTCCTTCGATCTCAACAGCCAGGTGCCGAACGTCAAGCACTATGTGGAACAGTACCGCGCCCTGTACCACACCGAACCGAACCAATTCGCGGCGCAGGCCTATGACGCCACCAATATCCTGCTGGACGCCATTGTGAAGGGCGGCGGCGCCGGCGCCACCCGCCAAAGCGTGCGCGATGCGCTGGCGGCCACCAAGGATTTCCCCGGCGTGACAGGTATCACCACCTTTGATCCGGTGACGCGCGAACCTACCAAGAGCCAGACCCGGCTGGTGGTGCAGAACGGTCAATTCGTCCCGGTAGCCTCCACCAAAGCATAACCGGCCGACCCGGCGCAACGGTGCGGCGCCGGGCCAGAGCTTCGAGGGTTTGCGGTATGTTTGATGCTTTTTTCTTCCAGCAGGTGATTAACGGCTTATCCCAGGGGCTGGTCTATGCCCTGATGGCCATCGGGTTTACGCTGATTTTCGGCGTGCTGAACGTGGTGAACTTCGCCCACGGCGAACTGTACATGCTGGGGGCTTTCGCCGGTTTACTGGTTATCCAGGCTTTTGCCCCGCCGCTTTTCGCGGTATTGCTGCTGGTGGTGGCGGTGGGACTGATGAGCGGCGTGCTGTTGGAGCGCATCGCCTTTCGGCCGCTGCGGCGGTTCGCCGACGAAGCTTCGCTGAAATCAAAGGCCATCCGCGAGGCTACCCTGCTCTCTTCCCTGGCGATTTCCATCGTGGTACGGGAACTGGTCTCCAACCTGTTCGGTTCCAATATGCAAACCATCCCGCAGCAATATTTGCTGATGGCCCCGATTACGCTGGGTCCGCTGACCTTCGCCAGCGGGCAGTTCGTGATCTTCGGCTTCGCCCTGGCCATGCTGCTGGCGCTGCAATGGTTTTTGTTTTATACCCGCAGCGGCCTATCGGTACGGGCCGTGGCCAGCAATCTCACCGGGGCGCTGCATGTGGGCATCGATATCCAGCGCACCATTGTCCTGACCTTTATGCTCGGCGCGGCTCTTGGCGCGGTATCCGGCTTCCTGGTGGGACTCTATACCGGCAATATTTTTCCGGCCATGGGTTTCGGCGCCGGCATCAAGGCGTTTGTCGCCATGGTGATGGGGGGACTGAACTCCATTCCCGGCGCGATCGTTTGTGCCCTGATCCTCGGGCTGAGCGAATCCATCGCCACCGAATATATCCCTCAGGGCTGGGCGGATCTCATCAGCTATGGCCTGCTGCTGTTAACGCTGCTGTTCTTCCCCAACGGCATCTTCGGAGGCCGGCGTGAACGGGTCTGAGACGATACGGAGGCGGACATGAACGCTTTTAATAAATACAGCTACCTGATGCTGTTGCTGCCTTTGCCCGCGTTGGCCTATGCCGATTCCGGCTACGCCTGGCGGGTCGCCACCACCGCGCTGATTTTTATCCTGCTGGCCGCCAGCGCCAATCTTTTGACCGGCGTCAGCGGGCTGATGTCCCTGGGGCACGGCGCGATCTACGGCCTGGGAGCCTATGCCAGCGCCCTGCTGAGCACGCAGTGCGGTCTCGGGGCATGGCTTGCGCTGCCGCTGGCCGGCGCCGCGGCTTCGCTGATCGGCTTTCTGGTGACCCTGCCCACCCTGCGGCTGGTGAGTATCTACTTTGCCGTCGCCACGCTCGGCATCGGCGAAATCATTTATGTCACGCTGCTGAACTGGGTGGATTTGACCCGCGGCCCCATGGGTATTACCGATATTCCTACCCTCGGCGGCGGCGGCCAGGGCGCCATCTTCTGGGAAACCCTGGCCATCACCCTGGCGTGTCTCTATCTCATTCACCGGGTCATGCACTCTTATTACGGCAACGCCCTGCGCGCCCTGCGGGAGGACGATCAGTGCATCCAGGCGCTGGGTTTGTCGCCGTTTCGCCTGAAAAGCCAGGTGCTGCTGGTGAGCTATTTTTTTGCCGGCATCGCCGGCGCGCTCTGGGCCCACACCACCGGATATATCGCGCCGGATTCGTTTAAATTCGATCAGTCGGTACTGATTCTGGCCATGGTAGTGGTTGGCGGGCTGGGCAGTCTGCCTGGGGCCATCATCGGCGCCATACTGTTAATCGCCCTGCCGGAGGTGCTGCGCCCCATCGGCGATTACCGTATGTTCACCGTCGGGCTTATCCTGTTTCTCACCATCCTGTTCCGGCCGAAAGGATTATGGCCCGAAGCGGCGGCGCTGAAGCTGGTGCGCGGCTGGTGGGGATTGCGGGAGGGATGGAAATGAACGGACCCCGTTTAAATGTTATTGCGTCCCCCGGCCAGGAGGCTTTGGCTGAAGAGTCCCTGCTGAGCCTGGCGGGCGTAACCCGCCGTTTCGGCGGACTGACGGCGGTGGAAGACGTCAGTTTCACCCTTGCCGAAGGCGAGCTGGTGGGGCTTATCGGCCCCAACGGGGCGGGAAAAACCACCCTGTTTAATCTGATTACCGGCTTTACAGCGCCCAGCAGCGGCGAGATCCGCTGGCGCCGGAAGGTAATCACCAATGCGCCGGTGCACCGCATCGCCCGGCTGGGCATCACCCGTACCTTTCAGAATCTGCGGGTATTCCCTAATCTGACGGTGTTTGACAACGTCAGCGTCGGCGCCATCGGCCGCTACCGTTATGGCCTGCTGGATACCCTGCTGCACCGCGCCCCCAGGGCCAAAGAGGTGGGAGAGGCCACCTGGCGGGCGCTGGAGCAAACCGGTCTGCTGCCCTATGCCAACGAGCTGGCCGCTAATCTCTCCTATGGAAAACGCAAATATCTGGAAATTGCCCGTGGACTGGCCTTTGATCCGCAGTTGTTGATCCTGGACGAACCGGCGGCGGGACTTAACGATACAGAAACCGGTGAATTGTCGGCGTTCCTGGCGCGGTTAAACCGCCAGGGCCTGACGTTGCTGCTGGTGGAGCACGATCTCGACCTGGTGATGAATCTGTGTCAGCGGGTGCTGGTGCTGGCCGCGGGCCGGCTGCTGGCGCAGGGCACGCCGGCGGAAATTCTGGACAACCGGGCGGTGCAGGATGTCTATCTGGGGGGTGAAGAGGCGGCATGAGTTTATTAACGCTGGACCACATCGAAGTGAAGCTGGGGGGATTGTCCATCCTGCGGGATATCTCGCTGCGGGTGGATAAAGGGGAGATTGTCTGCGTATTAGGGGCCAACGGGGTGGGAAAAACCACGCTGATGCGCACCCTGTCGGGGATCTATCATCCGGCAAAAGGCTCGATTATCCTGGACGGACAGCCGATTCACCGCCTGCCGGCTCACGCCATTGTCCGGCTCGGCCTGGCCCAGGCGCCGGAAGGACGGCAGATTTTCCCCACCATGACGGTGGAGGAGAACCTGATCCTCGGCGGTATACAGCAGGGAAAACATTCCCGCGAACGGGAGCGGGTACTGTCCCTGTTTCCGTTGCTGAAAGAGCGATTGAAACAGAAGGCCGGCTCACTTTCCGGCGGCGAACAGCAGATGCTGTGTATCGGCCGGGCGCTGATGGGGCGCCCGCGCATTCTGCTGCTGGATGAGCCCTCCCTGGGCCTGGCCCCTCGTCTGGTGCAGCAGATTTTTGAGTTATTGCAGCACATACGCCGCCAGGGCATCGCCATCCTGCTGGTGGAGCAAAACGCCCGCGCCGCGCTGAAGATTTCAGATCGGGCCTATGTGGTGGAGGGGGGACGCATCTCACTGAGCGGCGCCGCCGCCGACCTGGCCGGCGACGAACGCGTCCGCCGAGCCTATCTGGGGGAACGCCGGGCAGAGACTTCCCGCGGCGATATGCTGTCGCCCACCGCCGCCAGTTCGTACCGTCGCTCATCGGTCTCCAGCAGGTAAAGCCGGCCGTCCAGGCTTACCTCAAGAAAATAGGTATGCTCTACTCCATCTGAGAGCGGGATAAATCCGCCGCAGCCGTCAAACGGCACCAGCGATGCCTCGCGGGAGAGACGATAGCGCCGCACCACCCGTCCGGCGGTCCCGGAGGGTGGCGCCGTGCGTTTTGCCAGCATCCGCAGGCCGGCCTGCACAAGACCGGCCCAAAAATTACTCCTCCCGGAACGCAAGGGCAACATTAAACGCCTCCCCGGCGGGAATGAACAACCGCCGCTGTTGTCCTTCGGTCCGGTAGGCCAGACTTGCCCGCCGGAAATACTTTTCGGTATGCGCCAGCGACGACACGGCCAGCTCCAGCGCCACCATGCGTTCGGCGCCGTTATCCCCGCGGGCCGCCGGGCCGTATATATCCCGCGCCCTGAGGGGAGTGACGAACGACAGCGTGGTTTTCCCGGCGCAAAGCCAGTATCCTCCCGCCCCATCGGAGTGAAGCGGGGCGTTCCCGTCGAATAACCGGCTATACACATCGGCGATGAGAAATGGATCCTGGGCGGCGATGGCTACGCCGATGATGTCCGTCACGCCGTTGGGATGCGCTCGCCAGGGCGCCTGCCACACCAGTTCAGGGGTCAAATGCTGGCAAAAGAAGCTGCGGCCGTTATTGATGCGTTCCGGGGCCAGACGCACGGTGCGAAACCGTGCTTCCCCTTGGCTATCGTCCGGCAACGTCACCGGACGATAGAAGTATTCCGGCTCGGCGCCGGCCAATCCCACCCGCTGCAGATGCCGGTATATCTCATCGGCGTCCGCGCCGCCGGTTTTCCAGACCAGTCCGCTTAGGCCGGGCTGCGCCGGCCAGCCGTTGCCTTGCCTGCCGGTATATCCTCCCTTGTGACCGAGCAATTCCAGGTAATTCTCGCCAAAAATCGCCAGATGGTTGCTGGTGCCCAGGGAATGATATCCACGCGGCGTCAGTTGAAATCCAAGGACTTGGTAAACCTGCGCCGCGTTATCCAAATCATCCGCGACATTGATCACTACATGGTCCACTACCGGCGTTAATACGCTCATTTTCCGCCCCGCTAAAACAAAATCGTGATGTAATTTTACGGTGCGGGTCGCCAAACCAAAGGAACGATTTCAGCATTGATACGCACAAAAGACGCTTAATCAGCCGTTAACGTTTAATTGTCATGAGGGTCATATTAATTAAACATAAAGTAAACAACCAAAATAATTATCAATCGCGATTGAATAATTAAAATTTAAATTGATTGAATACATTATTTATATTTCCTCCTGACCCCGTTGGCCGGCAGTGCATTATTTTCAGGTGTACCGGAGGAATTCCCACGTCTGTCTAAATTGCCCGTCCCTTGTTTTTACAGCAAAAAGTTGTGACCGCGCCAAAATAAACCGGTCATAAGTTTTACTTATGCTTGGCGGTGATAAAGATATGCTTTTTTATACGTGGTGTATTAGAGGGCGCTGTGTAATATTCCATTCCTAAAAGCCGTCCTCAGCCAATAACCCACTGAAGCAGCTCAATTATTCAGCAAATATCTCAAGGAAAAACTTATGGCGCATTCTTCCGTTAATCGTCCTTCCGCCTTGGCGGTACTTACCCTGTTGGCATTGGGAGGCGTTGCGTCTTTTGCCGCCCACGCCGATCAGCTGTCGGATATCAAGAAGGCCGGCGTTATCAGGGTGGCAACCTTTGATTCCAACCCGCCGTTCGGCTCCGTTGACGCCAAGACCCATGATATCGTCGGTTATGACGTGGATTTCGCCAATGCCCTGGCCAAATCCCTCGGCGTGAAACTGCAATTGGTGCCCACTAATCCCGCCAACCGTATTCCGTTATTGCAGTCCGGCAAGGCCGATATTATCGTGGCGGACATCACCATTACGCCTGAACGGGCCAAGGTCATTGATTTTTCCATTCCTTATTTTGTCACCGGCCAGCAATTCCTGGTGCCGGCCGCCTCCTCTGACAAGCTGGACGATTATGCCAACGCCCGTATCGGCGCGGTGAAAGGCACCACCGGCGAACAGGAGCTGCATAACCGTTTCCCGAACGCCCGCGTACTCTCCTATGACGATATTCCCCTGGCGCTGTCGGCATTGCGCAACGGCAACGTCCAGGCCATTACCCAGGACAGCACTATCCTGACCGGTTTGCTGGACGGCGCGCCGGACAAGGCTAAATACAAAGTGCTGCCGGAACTGCTCAGTAAAGAGGAAATCGGCGTCGGCGTGAAAAAAGGCGAAACCACCCTGCTGACCTTCGTCAATAACGAATTGCTCAAGCTGGAAGCCAACGGACAGGCGGTATCGATTTACAATACCTGGTTCGGTCCGCAGACCAAATCACCGCAGCCGCGTTTGTTCAAAATCACCGCGAAATAAACAGGCTGGATCCATGCTATTGCCGCACCATAAACCTTTATCCGCCGCGGATGCGGCGGATATCTCAGCACCGTCCTCCGCCGCGGTGGAATTTCGCCGGGTGGATAAATATTTCGGTCCCCATCAGGTTATCCATAAGGTGGATTTCAGCGTGGCCAGCGGCGAGGTGGTGGCTATTTGCGGACCTTCGGGTTCGGGAAAATCCACCCTGATACGGCTGATTAACCAGTTGGAAGTCCTCAGCGGCGGGGAAATTCTCGTTGACGGACAACCCACCTCCCGCCTGAAAGGAAAAGCGTTACGCCGGCTGCGTACCCACATCGGTTTTGTATTTCAGCAATTCAATCTTTATGCCCACCTCAGCGCGCTGGAAAACGTCAGTCTGGCATTAACCCGGGTCCACGGCTGGCCGAATGAGAAAGCCCGCCAAAAGGCCGCGCTGCTGCTCCAACGGGTGGGCCTGGCCGATAAAGCCGGGCATTATCCCGCCCAACTGTCCGGCGGCCAGCAGCAGCGGGTGGCCATCGCCCGCGCGCTGGTTACCGACCCCAGCCTTATCCTGTTTGACGAACCCACCTCGGCGCTGGACCCGGAAATGATCGGCGAAGTGCTGCAGGTGATGCAGGAACTGGCCCACAGCGGCATCACCATGATTGTGGTGACCCATGAGATGAGCTTTGCCCGGGAAATCGCCGATCGGGTGGTGTTTATGGACGGCGGCGCCATCCTGGAGCAGGCTGACCCGGAACGCTTTTTTACCGCGCCGCAGCATCCGCGGGCGCAGCGCTTTTTGCAAAAGGTTCTGAATCCGCTGCATGCCCGCGTGGAGGATGTCTGATGAGCTGGCATGCGGATTGGGCCGGCGTCCTGAGCGGCCAGCCGCTGGCCTGGATCGTTTCCGGCTTTATGACCACCCTTTATGTCACCCTGGCGGGCTGCATCCTGTCGACGTTCCTTACCCTGCTGATGCTGGCGCTGCGGCTGACACCCGGCCGGCTCGGCCGCGGCCTGGTGGCGGTGTATGTCTCGATATTCCGTAATACCCCGCTGCTGGTGCAGCTGCTGTTCTGGTATTTTGCCGCCTGGGGAGCACTGCCGCAGGAGTGGCGGTTCTATATCGGCGATACCCATCCCTGGGCGGTACTGCCCATGAACATTCCCTGGCTCACGCCGGAATTCCTCTGCGCCACCTGGGGATTGGGCCTGTTCACCGCGGCGTTTCTGATTGAAGAGGTGCAGGCCGGGCTGAATTCGGTGCCGGCGGGACAGACGGAGGCGGCGATATCCCAGGGTTTCAGCCAATGGCAGCTATTGACTTACGTGCTGCTGCCTCAAGGTCTGGTTAACGCCTGGCAGCCGCTTATCGGGCAATATCTGAATCTGATGAAACTCTCCTCCCTGGCCAGCGGCATAGGTTTTGCCGAACTCACCTACCAAATCAGCCAAGTCGAAAGTTATAACGCCCATGCGCTGGAAGGCTTCGCCGTGGGCACCGGGCTTTACCTGCTGCTGGGCATCGTCATGGGCTCCCTGCTGCTATGGCTCGGCCCGAAACGCCGGGACGGACGGCGGCCGCTGCCCTTAATCGCGGCGACCATGGATAACCCGACAAAGGATTGACGGCATGACGTTTAATGTGGACGTAATCGGCAACAACCTGACCTATCTGCTATGGGGGCGGCTCGCCGACGGCCAGCCGGGGGGCGTACTGCTGACGCTTCTCATGGCGCTGGGCGCCGGGGTGCTGGCCTGGGGGGTGGGCGTCGCCCTGGCATGCGTGGCCTGGCGTTACAAGGGCTGGACCCGGCGGATATTATTTATCTGGGCCGAGTTTATCCGCGGCATCCCGCTGATTTTTGTCATCTTCTGGATGTTTTTCCTGCTGCCTATCCTGTTCGGCGGCTCGATACCCGGCCCGCTGACGGTGATCCTGGCCCTGGGCTGGTTCACCTCGGCGGCGGTGATGCATACCACCCTGGCCGGACTTAACGCCCTGGCGGCGGGGCAAACGGAAGCGGGCATTTCGTCGGGCTTCAGCGAATGGCAAATCCTGCGCTTTATCCTGCTGCCCCAGGCCATGCCCAACCTGATGCCGTCCTATATAGGCCTGATGGTGGCCCTGATCAAGGACACCTCGCTGGCATTTATCGTCAATGTGCCGGAACTCACCACCGTCGCCGGACAGGTGAATAACCGGGAGCAGATTTATCCCACCGAAATCTTCGTTTTTGTCGGCGTGATTTATTATCTGCTTTGCTACGGCCTGTCCGCCCTGGCGACCAGGCTGGGGGCGCCCAAGCCCCTTTAGCGGCCGAAATCATCAGAAAGCAGCCGAAAGCTGGCATCCTGTCTCAGCCGGGCGTTTTGTCAATAAACCCCGGTCTATCTTTTATGATAAACATCAGCCGTTGGCTAACTGCTGGCGCCGCGCTTCTGTGCGCACCCGGTGCAGAACCTGTCGCTTGATTTCGCTGTAGCCCGGCGCCTGGGCCAGGGCCTCGATATCCCGTTCAGGTCCGAACGGCGGCCTGACCTCCTCAACGATTTTACCCGGCCGCGCCGACATAATCAGGATCCGATCCGCCAGGAACAGCGCCTCTTCCACGTCGTGGGTAACAAATAAAATCGTGGTGCCGGTCTGCCGCCAGGCGCTGCGCAGCAGCTCCTGCATCATCATGCGGGTTTGCGCATCCAGCGCGCCGAACGGCTCATCCAACAGCAATACCGCCGGATCCGGCAGCCAGGCACGGGCCATGGCGACCCGCTGTTTCATGCCCCCCGAAAGCTGCCAGGGGGCATGCCGCTCAAAGCCTTCCAGCCCCACCCGCTTGAGCCAGGTCAAAGCGCGCTTATCGGCCTCGGTTTTGCTTTGCCCCTGCATCCGCAGGCCGAAGGTGACATTATCCAGCACCGACAGCCAGGGAAAGAGATTGGGCTGTTGAAAAATCATGCCGCGGCTGGGGTGCGGCCCGCTGAAAGCGCGCCCATCGCACAAAATCCGGCCCTGCTGCGGGCGGGTGAAGCCGGCAATCATATTCAGGATGGTGGACTTGCCGCAGCCCGACGGTCCCAGCAGTACCACAAACTCCCCGCGCGCCAGAGATAGCGAAACATCTTCCAGCACGGTCAATTGCCGCTGCTTTTCCGTAAAACGCAGAGTGACGCGCTCGACGTCGATATAGTCGGTCATGGGTGCTTCCCCGTCCGTAACAGCGGATACTGATTAGCCGTCATACGTCCCTCCCCGCCCAGGGCACCAGCCATTTCTGCAGCCCCACCAGCAATAAATCCAATAAATAGCCGATTATCCCCAGCAGCAGAATACCCAGCATAACTATGTCGGTACGCAGGTAGGCGCTGGCGTTAATCACCATCCAGCCGAGACCGGAGGTGGCCGCCACCATTTCGGCGGCTATCAGCGATGTCCAGCCGACGCCGATGGACAGGCGCACGGCGGTAAACAGCTCCGGTAACGTGTCGGGCAGCACCACCCGCCAGAAGATCTGGCGGCGCGACGCCCCAAGAGTTTGCGCAACCCGAATGCGCGTCCGGCCGACCCGGGCCACGGCGGCGGTGGCCCCCACCACCACGCTGAGAAAGGTGGCGATGAAAATCAGGAAGAATTTGGACGACTCGCCGATCCCAAGCCAAACCACCGCCAGCGGGATCAGGGCGATTTTCGGCAGCGGACGTAAAAATTGCACAAACGGATTCAGTATGGCGGCCACCGGTTCCGAAAGCCCCATCAGCAAACCCAGCGGCACGCCCACCGCGACGGCGGTGATAAACGCGCTGAGCGCCCTGGCCAGGCTCACCGCCACATGCTGCCAGAGCGGCACCTGGCGATAGCCGTCATGAAGCAGCTCAACCGTCGTTTCCGCGATATCGGACAAGGGCGGCAGTAATAAAGGATCGATCCAGTGGCGCTGCCCGGCCACTTGCCAGAGCAGGAAAAACGCCGCCACCGAGGTCACGCTGATGGCGACATGATGTACAGATTTCATAAACCCATCACTTTCCCGCCGCCTGCCGGACAAAACGGGAATCGATGGCATCTTTCCACGTGGCCGGGATATCCCGTTGCCTTACATCACCGGTACCTTCCAGAAAGTGCGCGGTTTTGCTCACTGCCTGGCCGATGCCGCTATTATCGGTATCCTGGCCGTTGCCCAGCCAGGCGGCGGTGCCCTGCTCCGCCAGGGAAGGGTATTCCAGACCGGCCAGGGTATTGGTGGCGGTGGAGACCGGCGCGCCGACCTCTTTCGCTACGATGGCGGCCGCCCGCTCCGGATCGCGGCGGAACTCATCCACTTTTTGCTGATGAACCTTGAGGAAATCGGCCACGACTTGCGGATATTGCTGGGCGAACGCTTTACGGACCACATAGTTGTTGTAAATCAGATAGCCGTCTTTTTGCAGATCCCGGGTGGCGAAAACCTGATGGCCGCCGTCGGCTTCCAGCTGTTGGGCAAACGGCGCCCAGACATAACCGGCGTCGATATCGCCGCGTTGCCAGGCCGCCACCATGTCCGCCGGCCGCAGCGGGATCAGTGTAATCTTGGACCGATCCAGTTTATGGACGGCAATGGCCGCCTCCAGCGCATACTGGGAGGTGGAGTTAGGGGGATAAGCCACCCGCTTGCCTTCGAT
This sequence comes from Sodalis sp. RH15, assembly GCF_047324255.1. Taxonomy (NCBI): domain Bacteria; kingdom Pseudomonadati; phylum Pseudomonadota; class Gammaproteobacteria; order Enterobacterales; family Bruguierivoracaceae; genus Sodalis; species Sodalis sp. RH15. Next base: position 2,264,450 of record NZ_CP178738.1, on the reverse strand, counting down.
ATCGTTCAATTGGTTGATGCCATTCTTGCCGATCAAACGTTCATAGGTGGAAATCACCCCCGACACGCCGACGATCTCGATGGGCAGCTTGCGAACGATACCGGCCACCGCCGGGCTGGAACCAAAATTGGCGATATCAATGGCATCGCTGGCGAAATAATTCAGCGCATCGGCGCCGGTGGCGAATTGAACCCATTTCACCTTGGTGCCCAGCGTTTTTTCCAGCGAACCATCCACCTTGGCTAATAGCAGCACCTGAGAGCCGCCGCTATAGGCAATTCTCACCTCATCCGGCACCGCCGCCCCATAGGCAGCGGATAAAGACATCAGCACGCTTCCCGCGCCCAGCAACAGGCTGACTATTTTACGCATAATGACCCTTTTATTCTGGCGAAATTTATACCCTAAATAATTCGAGTTGTAGGAAGCCAACACATTTGCAACTTGAAGTATGACGGGTATAGCCTTATTAATATAAGTTAGAGCGACCAGTATAGGGGATGGAAATAATTCGCCCTTAGCCAAAATATGGATATATTAAGTTGAATTTTACCCTTACGTTATTTTGATTATAAAACAGCCATAAATTGCCTAAATTAATGACAGACCTGTGCTTGCAAAGGCTATTCCTTGTTCTTAAAATGGGCTATTAAATAACCAAATATGTCATAACATTCTGATATTGATTATTTTTATATTTTCATCTTAATTATAACAAAATAATCATTATAAACGTCAAAGCCACAACACCGCATATTATCCAGCTGACTGAAAACCGAAAAATCAGGATTTTCCTGGCGAACGCGATAGGTTGATAAACAGCTTATATTATGCGTTTTTTGCATTTTAAACCGGTAACCCTTTTAGTGTATGGTTCTGACCATGTTCCCGGACAGTAAAAGATCCTGCGTATTCTGCCGGAAAAATTCAGCGTTCATTCGACGATGGGATTGGTTTTTTATCTGTTTGCGAGCCGTTTGGCTTATTCATTTCCATAGACTTTTGCGGTAGCGAGGGTAAAGATGAGCACGGACAACAACCTTCAATTAATAGACGACGCCATTGAACGCCATCGGCAGCACTATATCGCCGTCAGCAAGGATATTCACGGACATCCGGAAACCGGCAATAATGAATATTATGCCAATAAAGTGCTGACCGAGCTGCTGGAACAGGCGGACTTTGAGGTAACATCCAATGTAGCCGGCCATGAAACCGCTTTTTACGCGGTAAAAGACAGCGGGCGACCCGGGCCCACCATCGCCTATCTGGCGGAATATGATGCCCTGATCGATATCGGCCATGCCTGCGGACACAACATCATCGGCGTCAGCAGCGTGGCCGCCGCCATCGCCGTGGCACAAACCCTGCCACACACCGGCGGCAAAATCGTCGTGCTGGGCACGCCGGCGGAAGAAGGCGGTTTGAAAGGCCCGGGCGGGCTGAATGGCAACGTCAAGGCCCGCTTTGTGGAGCACGGTTTTTTACGCAATGTCGACGCGGCGCTGATGATCCATCCCGCCGGTCGCACCCGGCTGTCCGGCCCGTCCCTTGCCAATAATCATCTGTATTTCCATTTCTACGGCAAACCGTCTCATGCCGGCAGCGCTCCCCATCTGGGCATCAATGCCCTGGATGCCGTGGTATTGCTGTATAACGGCATCAGCGCGCTGCGCCAACAGCTGCCCGACGGGGTGCGGGTCCACGGCATTATTACCAACGGCGGCCAGGCGCCGAATGTGATTCCGGAATACGCGTCGGCACATTATTACATCCGCGCCAATACCCGCGACGAAGTCATCGCCCTGGAACCCCGGATCCGGGCTATCGCGGAAGGCGCCGCGCTGGCCACCGGCGCCCGGCTGGAAATCGAACACCAGGTGGGTCCGCGGGATTTTAATATCAACCACGCCTTGAACGGCCTGCTGCTGGATCTGTTGACCGCCCATGGGGAACAGGTGGATTTGTCCCCCAAAGAGGGCAAAGGATCCACCGATGCCGGCGATATCAGCCACGCGGTCCCCACCGCACATCCCTATATCAAAATCGGCCCGGACTCCCTCATAGGCCACACGGTTGAATTTCGCGAGGCCGCCGATTCCGAGCAGGGTTACCGGGCGCTGGTCACCGGCGCCCGGGTACTGGCGAAAGCCGGCTATAGATTATTAACCGACGCAGCGCTGCTGCAGCAGGTCCGGCGGGAATTCGCCGGCGGGCGGCCGGACACGGAATCGGTCCGTTCCTCTACTCCCCAGGAGTCGTTTAATGAATAAAGCGCCGTTCGCCGCCGCCCTGCTGCTCGGCCTGCTGCTACCCCTGGCCGGCGGCGCGGCCGGGGCGGCGGCGCAGACCGACCATGACGCCGTTCTGAACATCGCCTACGGCAACCGGCCGGGAACCCTTGATCCCTATCTCACCACCAATAATGCCACTTCGGATGTGGATCGGAATATTTTCGAAGAGCTGTTCGTCATCAACGACAAGTTCCAGCCGGTGCCGGAGTTGGTGGAGAGCTACCGCGTCAGCCCGGATAACCTTACCTACACGTTCAACCTGCGCAAAGGCCTGGTTTTCCATAACGGCCAGTCCCTTACCGCCGATGATGTGGTGGCGTCGATGAATCGCTGGCTGGCGGTATCCACCCAAGGCAAGGCCAACTTACCGGGGGCGCGGTTCGATAAGCTTGATGCCTATACCGTTAGCCTGACCTTGAAAACGCCGTCGCTGATTACGCTGAATATCCTGGCGGACGTAAAAAATATTGCGGCCATCATGCCGAAAAGCATTATCGATCGGGCCCAGGGCGACAAACAGCCCGTCACTGAGCTTATCGGTACCGGCCCTTACCGCCTGGCGGAGTTTAAGCAGGGGGAATATCTCCATCTTACCCGGTTCGACGGCTATATCCCGCGGCAAGAGCCGGCCAGCGGATTGTCCGGTAAGAAAAACGCCTATGTAAAAGATATTTATTTCCGTTACATCACCGATGAATCCACCCGGCTGGCCGGCGCGCTGACCGGCGAATACGATCTGGTATTCAATCTGCCGAAAGACAATATCGATCAGTTGAAACACGCGCCGGGTATTCATCTGTATGCCCCGGCGTCCGGCGGCTCGTTAATCACCTACCTGTTCAACAAGCAAACCGGTCCGTTCGCCGATATCAAACTGCGCCGGGCCTTTAATCTGGCATTGGATGTCAACAGCGTACTGGTGGCCGGCTACAGCGACCCGCAGTTCTTCAGCGCCGACTCCTCCTTGGGGTTCCCGCAGCAGGTGGATTGGTACAGCGAGGCGGGGAAACCCTTTTACAATCAGCATAAGCTGGACGAAGCCAGGGCACTGGTCAAGGAGTCCGGCTACCACGGCCAGGAGGTGGTCATTATCGCCACCAAGGAGTATGCGGAGCTTTATAATCTGGCGATAGTCGCCCAGCAGGTGCTCAAGCAGATCGGCATCAACTCCCGGCTGGACGTTTACGATTGGCCCACCGTGTTGCAGCGGCGCCAGGATCCGAAGAATTTCGATCTGTGCGCCCTGGAGTTCTCCATGCGCCAGGTATTGCATCAATACCCGTTTCTTGATTCCCGTGCGCATTTTCCGGGCTGGTCCAACAGTCCGGATATCGACGGGGTGTTGGATCAGATCAAACAGGCCCCGTCGCTGAAAGCCGCCAGGCCGCTGGTTGACAAGCTGCATGCGCTGACCTGGCAATATTTGCCGGTGATTGTGCTGGGACATACCCAGCCCGACATTATCGCCGTCAAAAACACCGTGCAGGGGTATGACGACCTGATTGGTCCCATCTTGTGGAACGTCAGGGTCAACAAGCAATAACCCCGGTCCGGTCCTCAGGGCGGCGGGTTTTAGAGGATGTTCAATGATTTGGTACACGCTGCACCGCATTCTGGCGCTGATCCCGGTATTACTGGTGGTGGCGGTGGTGGTGTTCTGCCTGGTGCATTTGACGCCGGGAGATCCGGCGCTGGTGATTCTGGGCGATAACGCCTCCCCAGGGGACGTGCTGGCCCTGCATCAACAATTGGGACTGGATAAACCGTTACCGGAACAGTTCTGGCGCTGGTTTGCCCAGGTGCTGCGGGGCAACCTGGGGCATTCTTTGTTTTTGGGAGACAGCGTCGCGTCTTTGTTCGCGCAGCATCTCAAACCTACCCTCGCTCTGGCCGTGCTGGCGCAAAGCATTGCCATGGCGCTGGGCATCGGCGGCGGCATCCTCGCCGCCTACCGCCGCGGCCGCTGGGCCGACCGAATCATCATGGCCCTGGCGACCTTCGGCCTGTCGATCCCGGGTTTTCTGCTGGGGCTGTTTCTGATTTTCTTTTTCGCCGTGCATCTGCGCTGGTTCCCGGTGGTGGGCTACAAATCCGACGGCATCGGCCTGTGGCAGAATCTTTATTATCTTTTTTTACCGGCCCTGGCCTTGGCCATCAGGATCGCAGCCCTGCTGGCGCGCATGACGCGCACGGTAATGCTGGAGGTCCTCAGCGAGCACTACATCAAAACCGCCCGGGCCAAAGGGCTGTCCGAGTGGACGGTATTATGGCGCCACGGCTTCAAAAACGCGCTGATCCCGGTGCTGAATATCTGCGGCGAGTCCTTTGGCTCGCTGGTGACCGGAGCAATCGTCATTGAAAGCGTCTTCGGCATCCCGGGAATAGGATTATTGATCGTGGATTCCATTGAGCGCCGGGACTTAACCGTGATTCAGGGATCGGTATTACTGATTACCGTCAGCTATGTTCTGATTAACCTGATTGTCGATTTGGCCTTTGGTTTTATCGACCCGCGCATCAACGTCAGCCGGTCATAAGGAACAAACCGATGGCGAGATTACGCGGCAATACCCTGCTTTTCACCGGCGGCCTGGTAGTGGTGGCAATGCTGACGGTATCCCTGGCGACCCTGGCGGTGAGCCCGTACGATCTTTACGCTCTCGACCCGTTAAGCCGCCTGAAAGCGCCTGACAGCCACCACTGGTTCGGTACGGATAACTTCGGCCGGGATCTGTTTATCCGGGTGGCTTTCGCCATCCGGATTTCCCTGGCGGTGGGGCTTTCGGTGACGGTCTCAGCCGGTGTGCTGGGCATGGTCATCGGCCTGTTATCCGCCGGCTACCGCGTTGTTGACCTCATCGCCATGCGGATTTGCGACGGCCTGTTCGCTTTCCCGTCGCTATTGCTGGCCATTGCCATCGTGGGCATTCTTGGGCCGGATACCGCCAACGTCGTGCTGGCGCTATCGCTGGTGTACATCCCCTCCGTCGCCAGGGTGGTGCGCTCGGCGGCCCTGTCGGTAAAAGAGAAAAACTACATTGAAGGACTGCGGGCGCAGGGAGCAAGCGACCGGCGAATCATCTGGCTCCATATCATGCCTAATGTCCTGCCGCCTTTTATCGTACAGATGACCTTCATTTTTTCCGTGGCGATACTCACCGAAGCGGCATTGAGCTTTCTGGGTTCCGGCGTTCCCGCGCCGATGCCCAGCCTGGGCAACCTATTGCTGGAAGGCAAAAAAGTGATCTTCACCGCCTGGTGGATGACATTTTTTCCGGGTATCTCCATTATTTTACTCATCCTGGCGCTGAATCTGGCGGGGGACGGCTTGCGGGATCTGCTGGATCCGAATATCAAACCCCTGTCCCGGAGTATGCTCCGGCGGCTCAGGGCAAAACGCTAACCAAAGGTGTGTTATGACCCAACGGCCCCTGCTGGCGGTGAACAATCTGACGGTGAATTTCGCCACCGGCGAGGGAATCGTCGCGCCGGTGCGCGGCGTGACGTTTCGGGTGGATGAACACGAAACCCTGGGCATCATCGGCGAATCGGGCTGCGGCAAAAGTGTGACCGCTGAGTCGATCATGGGGCTATTGACGCCGGCGTTATCCAACGTTCAGGGCGAGGTTCTGTTCCGGGGACAGGATTTGCTGTCGTTAACGCCCAGGGGACGACAGGCCGTACGGGGCGCCGATCTGGCCATGATTTTTCAGGATCCGCTATCGAGTCTCAACCCGTTGATGACCGTGAGCGGCCAAATCCGGGAAAGCCTGCAAGTACACAGGCCGCTGCGGGGTAAAGCGCTGCGGGAACGGGTTATCACCCTATTGCGCCAGGTGGGCATTGTCGATCCGGCGGCGTGCGCCGCGGCCTATCCCCATGAAATTTCCGGCGGCATGCGCCAGCGGGTGATGATTGCCATGGCCATTGCCTGCCATCCCGCCCTGCTTATCGCCGACGAACCGACCACCGCGCTGGACGTGACGATCCAGGCGCAAATCCTGGCATTGCTGGATAAGCTTAAAGCGGACCATGGCATGGGTATCATCCTGATTACCCACGATCTCTCGGTGGTGGCGCTCATGTGCCAAAGGGTGCTGGTGATGTATCTTGGTGAAATTGTCGAGGAGGCGGACGTCATGACGCTGTTTGACAGCCCTCTGCATCCCTATACCCGCGGCTTGATGGCCTCGATGCCGTCACTGGACGGACCGCGTAAAATCCCGCTGACGGAAATCAAAGGCAGCGTTCCGCCTCTCGCCGAGACGGTCGCCGGCTGCGGTTTTGCCCCGCGCTGCCCCTATGTCGACACGCTTTGCCGGCAGCGGCGGCCGCCGCTGTTATCGGTTAATGATGACGCCGGCGGCGCATCCGCCATCAGCGCGCACAGGGTCCGCTGCTGGCGAACCGCCGACATACCAAGCGGAGCGCCGGTATGAGCCAAAACCCGCCGGGTAATAACCCCGGCCTTTTGCCGGAAAGCACGGGCGCTTCGGACAACGGCGCCCGCTCTTTGCCGGAAAGCCCCGGCGCTTCGGATAACGGCGCCCATCCGCTGTTGGTTGTGGATCATCTGACCAAACAATTCCCCGTCCGGCAGGGTTTCCGCTCCCGTTGGCTCACCGCGGTGGATGACGTAAGTTTTCATATCAACGCGCGGGAAACCTATGCTCTGGTGGGGGAATCCGGCAGCGGTAAAAGCACTACCGGCAGGGCGGTATTAAGGCTGGTGGACGCCGACGCCGGGCACGTCCGTTTCGACGGGAAAGAGATTTTCAGCCTGCGGAACAGGGCGCTGCGTGAATGGCGCAAAGAGATCCAGATGATTTTCCAGGATCCGCTGTCCTCCCTCGATCCCAAACGCAGCATCGGCTACAGCATCGAAGAGCCGCTGATTATCCACGGTATGGGCAGCAGGCCCCAGCGGCGGGAGCGGGTACGGCAATCATTGGTCCGGGTCGGGTTGACCGCGGCGGACGAGAGGCGCTACCCGCACGAATTTTCCGGCGGCCAGCGCCAGCGCATCGGGATTGCCAAAGCCCTGATCCTCAATCCCCGGCTGATCGTGTGCGACGAGCCGGTATCGGCGCTGGATGTGTCGATCCGGTCGCAAATCCTCAACCTGCTGCTGGCGTTGCAGCGGGAGCAGGCGCTCTCCTATCTGTTTATCGCCCACGATCTGAGCGTGGTGCATCATATCGCCGACCGCATCGGCGTTATGTACCGGGGACGCATTGTCGAGGAGGCGCCGACACAAACGCTGTTTTCCGATCCCCGGCATCCCTATACCCGCTTCCTGATGGCGTCGATTCCCCCCGCTCATCCCCGGCTGAAAAAAATCGGGCCCCTGCCGGTTGCCGGCGATACCGGCGGCGAACCGCGACAGGGAGGCTGCGTTTTCAGCGGCCGCTGTGCTTATGCCACGCCCCGATGCCATGAGCAAACCCCGCCGGAACGCTATATCAGCCGGCAACACCGGGTCGCCTGTCATTTATATCCATGATTACCGAAGATGACTCTTTTCATAACCGACACCCCCTGACTATTGCTAGTATTATCCTCATCCACAGGATAAATCATAAAAAAACGAGGGTGTTATGGGGTTGGCGTTGGCGGTGGCAATATTTATCCTAACCATTGTACTGGTCATCTGGCAGCCCCGCGGCCTGGGCATCGGCTGGAGCGCCTGCCTGGGGGCGCTGCTGGCCCTGCTGGCCGGCGTGGTGCATATTGCCGATATTCCGGTGGTCTGGCAGATTGTCTGGAACGCGACGATAACCTTTATCGCGCTGATCATCATCAGCCTGTTCCTGGATGAATCCGGCTTTTTTACCTGGTCGGCGCTGCATGTGGCCCGCTGGGGCCGGGGTCGCGGCCGGCGCCTGTTCAGTTATATCATTTTGCTGGGGGCCGTTGTCGCCGCGCTGTTCGCCAATGACGGCGCGGCGCTGATACTGACGCCGATTGTCATGGCCATTTTGCTGGAGCTGGGTTTTAGCCGCGGGGCCACGCTGGCCTTTGTCATGGCGGCGGGCTTTATCGCCGATACCGCCAGCCTGCCGCTGGTGGTATCCAATCTGGTGAACATCGTCTCGGCGGATTTTTTCAAACTGGGCTTCAATCGCTACGCATCGGTGATGGTGCCGGTGGATATTATCTCGGTGATAGCCACCCTCATCACCCTGCACCTGTTCTTCCGCCGGGATATCCCGGCGTCCTATGAGAGATCGCGCCTGCCGGCGCCGAGAAAAGCCATTCGCGATCTGCGTACCTTTAAAACCGGCTGGTGGGTATTGGCACTGCTGTTATGCGGTTTTTTTGGCCTGGAACCGCTGGGCGTGCCGGTCAGCCTGATCTCCTCCCTCGGCGCCTTGCTGCTCTACCTGGCGGCGCGCAAGGGGTCGACCATCAATACCGGCAAGGTATTGCGCGGGGCTCCCTGGCAGATCGTCTTTTTCTCACTGGGCATGTATCTGGTGGTTTACGGCCTGCGCAACGAGGGGCTAACGCATTTATTATCCGGCTGGTTGAATGATCTCGCCGGACAGGGATTATGGGTCGCCACTCTCGGCACCGGTTTGCTGACGGCGTTTTTATCGTCGGTGATGAATAATCTGCCCTCGGTGCTGGTGGGGGCATTATCCATTGACGGCAGCAGCGCCGCCGGCGTTATAAAGCAGGGGATGATTTACGCCAATGTGGTGGGCTGCGATCTTGGGCCGAAAATCACCCCCATCGGCAGCCTGGCCACCCTGCTATGGCTGCATGTCCTGGCGCAGAAAAATCTGTCCGTCACCTGGGGCTATTATTTCCGGGTCGGCGTCATTATGACGGTACCGGTGCTGTTGGTCACCTTGGCTTCGCTGGCGCTGGTGCTCTCACTCTGACCCGTAAAAAGCCGGCTTCAGCCAATGCCAGCCTGGTGTAGGTCATGCAGATTTATCGCCCCCACCAGGCGCCCCTCCTCGTCCACCACCGGCGCGGCGGAAATATGCCGCTGATGCAGCGCTTCCAGCGCGGCGCCGGCGCGCCATTGCGCCGGTAATACATACCCCGGCCGGCTCATGGCATCGATGATGGGATCGTCCAGCGTGCGGCCTTTCAACAGCCAGCGCCGCAAATCGCCGTCGGTAAATACGCCGGCCACCCGCTGCCGTTCATCGCAAACCGCCACCAGCCCCAGACCGGTGCGGCTAAGCTCCAGCATGGCGTCCATCACCGAGCCCCGGCAGGCAATCAGCGGCAGGCGCTCGCCGCTGCGCATAAGATGGTACACCCGGTTGAGCAAACGCGCCCCGAGGCTGCCGCCGGGATGTGAGCGGGCAAACTGTTCAGCATTGAATCCGCGAAAGCGCATCAGCGACATGGCCAGAGCATCCCCCATCATCAGCGTATTTACCGCGCTTGACGTCGGCGCCAGACCCATGGGACAGGCTTCCCGTTCCACGCCCACATCCAGCACGCAGGCGGCGGCCCGGGCCAGGGGTGAATCGCCGGAGCCGGTGATGGCAATAAGGGGAATCGCGCTTTCCGCCAGCAGCGGCAAAATCAGATCCAGTTCCCGTGCCCGGCCGGAGTAGGAAATAAAGATCACCGCATCCTGCGCGCCGATCATACCCAAGTCGCCGTGCAGCGCTTCGGCCGGATGGACAAAAAATGCCGGCGTCCCGGTACTGGCGAGGGATGCGGCAATCTTCTTGCCGATATGCCCCGATTTACCCATGCCGGAAACCACCACCTTGCCCCGGCAATCCAGCAGCAGCCGGCAGGCGCGCACGATACTGCCGTCCAGGCGATCCCGCATGCGCCGCGCTTCCGCCAGCTCGATATCCAGGGTCTCCAGCGCATAGGACAGCAACTCTTCATCGCTGACCGTCCCTTGCGCCCCGATCTGCCGGTCATCGCCATCGGCTCCTGCCGCCCGCCCCCCCTGCAGCAGACCGCCTATTCCTGTTTCTTCACTCATCACTCTCTCCCACCAGCAGAACGTTAATGCCCTTCTCACGCAGTGCCGATAAATATTCCTCATTGATACCGCGATCGGTTATCAGCAGATTCACCGCGCTCAACTCGCACACCACATTGGGGCTTTTACGACCGAATTTTGACGAATCAACCAGCAAGATCAGCTGCTTGGCCGCCCGGCACATCGCCTGGCTCACCGTATGCACTTCGTTGAAGGTGGTGACGCCGGCGTTCAGGTCGACCCCGTCGGCACCGATAAACAGCTTGTCAAAACTGAAATGGGAAAACGCCGCTTCCGCCAGGCTGCCGTGGAAAGACGCAGAATTTTTGCGGTAGGTTCCCCCCGGCATCAGGATGGTTTGATCGTTATCAAGCTCCACCAGCTCGTTCACAATGGTCAGGCTATTGGTCATCACGGTGATATTATTGAATTGCGCCAGATAGGGCACCATTTGCAGTACGGTACTGCCGGCATCAAAAATCAGTGAATCGCCGTCGTTAATCAGGCCGGCGGCCCGGCGGGCGATTTGCTGCTTTTTAGCGGTATTGATATGGGTTTTGCGATCGATGGGCTGATCGCCCTCTTCCCTGCTTAATACCACCCCGCCATAGGTTCGTATAACCGAGCCTTCGTCTTCCAGCAAGGTTAAATCCTTGCGAATGGTAGTGCCGGTGGTGGCGAAGCGGCTGGCAAGTTCATCAACGGAGGTTTTACCGTGGCTTTGCAAATGTTCCAGAATCGCCGCATGGCGCTGCTTTGGTTTCATAACGATTTTCCCGCGTACATGAGTGAATACTCCCCCCCACAGCCCGTGAAAACGGTTTTTGAACATTTCAAATGAAAGGAAGTATCTTTTAAAATGAAAATATCATGTTTGTGGTTTAATCGCTAATAAAAGTGCAGTTTGACATGCCCGATCTTTCGGGAAGATCACATCCGGGTTTAATTGGGATTTGCGCAGGCCGATTAACGCCGGCACCGGCCGGGGGCGGGCAAAGACCGTCAGACCCCGCAGCACAAAGGCAGCGCAAACCCGTTCCTGCCCATCGAACGCCAGCGCCAGCACCACCCGCGCCTTGAAACGCCCGGCGCAGCGGCCCACCCCCACCGCCTCCCCCTGGCGGCACAAGACATCATAAGCCCGGTTGAAGCGGTGAATCTGCCAGCCCCCCAGGACAATCTGGCAGAGCCAGGCCAGCGCGGCCAGGGTAATCAGCACGGTGGTCATATTCATCGCCGGCCCTCCGTTTGTCTTGGCAAAAGGTTCCCGTCCTGGGTAATCAGCATGCTGGTCATGATCCCTTCTCCATTTGTCTTTGCAGAAAATTCCCGGTCGCAGAGCGCCGGGAAGCCATGACTCAGAACATCACCTGCCCGCCGGTGATATTAATAGATTGACCGGTGCAGTAAGATGCCTTGTCGCTGGCGTAAAACAGCAGCATATTCAGCACATCCTGATATTCGCAGCCCCTCTTCAGCGGCACCTTATCAATATAATACTTCTCCACCTGGTCAGGGCGGATGCCGAGTTTTTCGGCATACTGCGGCAATAATGACTGGAACATCGGCGACTTCAGCAAATTACCCAGCATCAGCGAATGCACGGTAATGCCGTATTCCGCCAAATCCAGCGCCAGGGACTGGGTCAATCCCACACCGCCGAACTTGGCGGCGCTGTAGCCCGCATTATGCTTGCTGCCCACCTTGCCGGATTTGGAGTTTATCTGGATAATGCGGCCGGCGATGCCGTCACGGATCATTAATTTGGTAAATTCCCGTGCGCAGAGAAAGTATCCCACCAGATTCACCTGCAGGGACAAATCAAAATCATCCAGATTAAACGCCGTGATGGGCGCCGCTTTGGCCACTCCGGCGCTATAGACCAGCAGGTTCACCTGCCCGAACGCGTCATCCACTTCCCGCGCCAGCTGGCGCACGCTGTTTTCGCTAGTGGCGTCGGTTTCAAAACCCTCCGCCGTCCCTGACCCGAAATGGGTATTGATATCCGCCGCCACCTGCCGGGCATGCTGCGCATTTAAATCGGCCACCGCCACCCGATAACCGGCCTCCGCCAAACCCGCGGATAAAAACGCCCCCAGGGTCTGGCCACCACCAATGACTACCGCAACCTGCTTCATAGACTTCTCCTGCACAATTAATTTAAGCCAGAATCATCAACGTACTGCCGACGGGAATATCCGCCGGCGCAGCGCCGGATACATGCACTGTTCCCGGGTATTCCGCCTGCCCCGCGCCGTCAAAACGAATCGTGATATGCCCCAGCTCCCGCAGATTTTGGGCCGCCACCGACCCTACCGCGGTAATGGGAAATCGGGTTCCGGCAAGCTGCAGCGTTGCGCCGGACTGTAAATCGCCGTTGCTCTCGCCGGGACGGTGGATAAAACAAAAAGACTCTATGTCCTCCGGCGCTCCCTCGCGGAAGGTAATCACCATATTCTCCGCCAGAGAGTCACGTGCGTAATCGCCGATGCGTGTGAAGGTGGTTTGGTAAATGATATTCATGACGGCTCCTAAACGACTCAATCACTGATAGATAAAACCCGATACCGCCCAGGCCAGCAATACCGTGGGCGCACCGGTGAGAAACCGGCCGACGAGCACCGACGGCACGCCGACCCGCACCGTATCCTGCTTGGCCTCGGCCAGTGACAGCCCTACCGGGATAAAGTCGCAGGCCGCCTGGGCATTAATGGCAAACAAAGCCGGCAGCGCCAGGTGAGGGGGAATATGTCCCTGGGCGATTTGCACCCCCACCAGCACACCGATAACCTGGGCGATAACCGCCCCCGGGCCAAGGAACGGCGACAGCAGCGGGAAGGAACAAATCAATGCCAGCGTTACCAGCCCGATGGGACTGTTGGCCAGCGGCGTCAGCCCGTGGGCAATGAAATCCCCCAGTCCCGAGGCGATAATGATGCCGATCAGCGCAGACACAAAGGCCATAAACGGCAGGATGGTTTTCAATACCGTGTCGATGGTCTCCCGGCCGGCCTGGAAAAATACCGCCACCACCGATCCCATGCCCATACCGATTTTCGCCAGCAGGCCGTCGCTCTGTTCGGTGATTTTTTTACGGGTGTCGTACTCCTTGCCGTCGCCGAAGTGACGGCCGTCGGCCGGCGCCGCACGCAGCTCCGCCGCGGCGGGAATAACGTCCGCTTTAGCCGGCAATGGCACAGCGGCATCCGTCATCGGGTGGTCGGGCAAGAGTTGGATATTGTTCTCCCGCACCCCCGAAACATAGATTTCTTCATGGATAAATTGCGCCAGCGGACCTGAGCGTCCGGTGGAATGGATATTCACCGTCGGGATGAGGCGCTTAGGGTAAATACCGCAGCGCAAGGTGCCGCCGCAGTCGATGACCGCCACGCCAATCTCGTCCGCCGGCGGCTCGCCCTCCTTGAAACCGTCTACGGCCGGCCAGCCGGTGAGCTCGCTCAGCCTGTCCACGATCGCCGGCCGGGTGCCGGCGGTGATATAAACCACTTTTTTGCCCGGGACCGCTTCGATAATCAAAGGACCGCCCCAGCCGCTTTCGCCTTTTTCGATACGAATAAACCTGTTCATCTCATTCTCCTTGCTTCAAAGCCGGACGTGCTGATCGAGTTGGATATGCATTTTGCGTTCAAAGATTGACGTGGTCAGATCGGTAATCCAGCCGCGGAAAAAGTTGGTGAACATGCCCACCAGCAGATAGCTCACCGCCAGCGGACCCAGGGGGAGATTAAGGGTGGTCAGGCCGTTGGCGATACCCAGGTAGACAAAGAGCTCGCCGGGATTGATATGGGGAAAGAGACCGTTCATGGAGTGGCAGCTATAAGAGGCGGCGGCATAATAACTGGGTTTGTATTTCTCGGGCATAAAGCGGCCCAGGCTTAGGGTCATGGGATTACAGAACACAAAGGTGCCGATAACGGGCAAAAAAAGGTAGCGGGATACGGGATTGCCGGCGCAACGCTGGGCCAGGCGCTCTATTCTGCTCTGGCCGACGAATACGATCAGGGCATTCATGATGACCAGCAGGCTTATCAGCAGCGGGAGTATGCCGGTGACCATTCCGACAAACACCGACCCTCCTTTTTGAAACAGGCCGATAAACCACTCGGCTCCGTGGGCTATGACATCAAACATTTTTTCTCCTTGGTTCGCTTAAGCGGAAAACAACAGGGTCGCCAGCGGCGGTGTTGTTAATGCGATGCTTAAGGTAGCCAAGTTACCTTTTTATTTATCAGATATACATCACAATTTGAAAGAGTAAACTTTTATTATGAAAGATATATAGGGAAATTTATTTTCAAATGAAATTTTTTAGTTTCGCTTGAGGTATTGACATCCGTTTGTGGCTATTCCCTCCCCGCGGGCTGGACAACCCCGGCCAAACGTCATAGCGTACTGATTCGTCCGGCCATCAATGGCCAAGGCGGTTGCCGCCGCTTCAATATTAGAAAGGATCGGGTGTTGACCCTGCCGCCTGCGCCAGGGGTCACAAGCCGTACGGATAATGTATGATATCTGACCATCACGTCGCCCCCCGCCGGCCGCATCCCCCGCTGGTAGGGGTAACACTGGGCCTGTTACTGGTTTTTGTCGCCGCCAACGCGACGGTACCGCTTTATATCCTCTGGCAACGGCAAATGGGTTTTCCCACCTCCGGCATCAGTTACATTTTTATCTGCTATAACCTTGGCGTGCTGTTATCGCTGCTGATTGCCGGCCGGCTGTCGGATATCCATGGCCGGCGCGCGGTGCTGGTGCCGGCGCTCTTCGTGGCCATCGCCGCCTGCGTCTGCTTCGCCTTTGCGCAGAATATGCTGTGGCTGGCGGCCGGGCGGTTATTGATCGGATTTGCCAGCGGGGCTTTCGCCAGCGCCGGCACCGCGGCGGTGATTGAAGCGGGGGTTCGGCGCGGCTACCGGTTCGCCCCGCTGGTGGCCAGCTTTACCACGGTCATGGCTTTCGGCGTCGGTCCCTTGCTGTCCGGCGCTTTCGCCCAGTTCGCCCCGCTGCCCACCAGCCTGATTTTCCTGCTGCTTATCCCCTGTCTGGCGGCGGTGTCGTTTTCGGTATTGCGCATCCCGCCGCCGGCGCCGGTAGCCGGGACCAGGAAACAATCCTGGTTTCAACTACCGCGGCTGCCCGAGCACAACCGGGGAATTATCCTGCTGGCAATCATGATATTCTCCGGCCCCTTTGCCCTGTCGGCCCTGTTTATCTCCCTCGGACCGAGCCTGCTGGCGAGCCTGTTGCACAATGATAGCCGTCTGCTGGCGGGCGCCTGCGCCTTTGTGGTATTCGGCGCCGGCGCCATGGCTCAGCTCACCCTGCGCCGCTGGCGCCTGTTCACTACCCTGCTGGTGAGCCAGCTGCTCGGTCTGCTGGCGGTGGCACTGGTGGTGAGCGCCGAATATCAGGCCTCCATCGGCTTGCTGCTGGCCGCGGCCCTGAGCGCCGGTTTCGCCCAAAGCCTGTCGCAGTTCGCCGGTATTACGCTTATCAAGCAGTACGCGCCGCCGGACGAACTGGCGGGAGTTACCGGCACGTTTTTTTTCGGCGGCTATATCACCGCCGGCATAACCGTCGGCGTCATGGGCTTTGCGGCGAATACCTGGGGACTGCAAATCGGCAGTGAACTGTTCGTTGCGCTGTGCATGCTGGTGATGTTCTCCGCCCTGGCCGGGACCCTTAAAGTCATGGGCAAATCTCTGCCGGCATAAAGCCCTACAAAAAAAAGGTGATAATAGTCTGAAAATTGAGCCCGGGAACCCCCTGTTTTGGCAAGGCCGACAAGAAGCGGGCTGAACCGGGCAATATCTCATCTTCCCAATGCCGTCATTCCATGCAAAACTACTTTTAGTAACTGATCATGCTAACTAATTATGCCGGCTTTCCTTTTTTTTTCTCTCAAGCATAACCAAACAGACCGGCGCAAACCCTGTGATCAATCGCGCCGAGCCTTGAGCGGAGCTAATGGCAAGACTTAGCGAATGAGTTGCAAAATTCTTTTCTCAATGGCGCCACCATGAAAACATCCAGCATTCAGGTTTTACTGGTTGAAGACGATGAATCTATGCGTTTGGAATTCGAGTCGATGGTGACAACCCATCCCAAGCTCAGTTTGGTCGGCAGTGTAGCCACACTGGCCGAAGCCAAAGTGTTGTTACACCACACCGTTCCCGATGTCGCCATTATTGACCTCGGACTGCACGACGGGGACGGTATCGAATTGATCAAAACCCTGCAGCAGCAGACCTTCCCCACCGCGGTGCTGGTAGCCACCGTTTTCGGCGATGAGGCCCATGTGATACGGGCCATCGAGGCCGGCGCACGGGGCTATCTCCTCAAGGACACGTCCATCGTGGATTTCGCCCGTGCGGTGGAATTGGTGCACGCCGGCGGTGCTCCCCTGTCGCCGCAGATTGCCCGCCATCTGCTTAAACGCTTCGAGCCCGCCGAAAAATCCGCCGTCCAGGCGGGACCGGATAGCCTTACCCTGCGAGAAATGGATATTCTCAAACATATTTCCCAGGGATTTACCGTGGCGGAATCGGCGCGCATGCTGAGTCTGTCCAGCCATACCGTGGCGACCCATATCAAGAATATCTACAGCAAATTAGCCGTCCACAACCGGGTAGAAGCCATCATCCAGGCCAGGAACAAAGGCTTGATATAATGAGGGCCGCCGCACCGGAAAAACAGGCGCGCCTTTATATCACCGGCATTCTGCTTATGCTGTTCCTCCTATTGCCGCCGGCATTCGGCGCGGTGCAGCTGCGACCCCATGAACTCGTCCGGTTTGATCAGGCCGAATTTATCGTCGGCGATATGCCGCAGCCG
Organism: Sodalis sp. RH15; assembly: GCF_047324255.1. Lineage (NCBI taxonomy): Bacteria > Pseudomonadati > Pseudomonadota > Gammaproteobacteria > Enterobacterales > Bruguierivoracaceae > Sodalis > Sodalis sp. RH15. Next base: position 2,247,335 of record NZ_CP178738.1, on the reverse strand, counting down.
CCCGCGCAGCCGGGAGCCCTGGTCTCGTTGCCGGATAACTGGCGCATGCGCGCCCCGCGCTTCAGCGGCATCGCCTGGTATCGTCTGCCTTTTAACCTGGCCGAGATGCCGAAATGGCCTTTGGGCCTCTATCTGCCGCATCTTTCCGTCGCCGGGGAAATCTGGCTCAACGGTTCGCTGCTTAATCCCGGCGTACGCTTTGGCGCCCCCGGCGGGAAACAGGTGGAGGCGATGAGCGACCGGCCCGTTTTTATCGTGCTGCCCGCCGGTTTATTCCGGCCCGGCGATAATGTTTTGGCCGTCAGGCTGCTGGGGGACAGCTCGGTGCGCAGCGGGCTTTCAGCCATCACCATAGGCCCCGCCATGCACCTGCATCGCATTTATTTCCAGCGCTACCTGCTCCAGGTGGTTACCCCCTATGTGCTGCTCATCCTGGTTGCCGGCTCCCTCTGTTTTTTGCTGGCTTATACCTGGCAGCAGCGACGCATCTTCATCATCCAGTTTGCCTTGATACTGTCAGTGGCCAGCCTGCTGAGCTATATACTGGACGTTAGGATCTCCCTGGGGGCGCAGCAAGCCCTGCGGACGATAATCACCACCTTCATGTATTGGGCTTTATGCGTGGCGGGCTACCGGCTGGCCGACATCCGGCTGCGCGGGTTTCTCCCTTTGCTGCATAGCCTGACGGTCGCCACCCTGGCGGTTATCCTGGTCATCCTGCTGCTCGGCAAAGCAACGGACCGGGTTTGGCTGGTGACCTGGCCTCATGTGCTGATTCGCCTGGTGCCCATCGGCCTGCTTATCTATCGCGGCTGGCAAACCCGCGAGCTTAAGCTCATCGCTCTGGGGCTGACGGCACTGTTCTGGAACGCCACCGTCGCGCAATCCTATTTTATCATCATGGATTGGTTGCCCTGGGACAGCTTCCGTTTAAGCATCGCCGGCGCGCTGCCGTTCTGTCTGGTCATGATCTTTTATTTCGCCGAACGCTTCATCGCCAGCCGCGAGGGGAGCCGCCGCGAGCAGCGAGCGGCGATTATCGCCGAGCGCATGCGCATCCTGCAGGACATGCACGACGGCATGGGCGCGCAATTAATCACCGCGCTGCGCCTGGCGCGGCGGGAAGACACCGACCGCGAGGAACTGGCCCGCCATATTGAAGAATCCCTGCAGGATCTGAGATTGATTATCGACTCGCTGGATATGACCGAACACGACCTGCTGCCGCTGCTGGGTAACTTGCGCTTTCGTCTGGAACCGCGCCTGCAGGCGCTGGGCATTCGCCTGGCGTGGGATGTCTCACCCATACCGCCCCTCGCCTACCTGACGCCGGAATCCGCATTGTCCGTACTGCGTATCGTACAGGAAGCGGTAAATAACGCCTTACAGCATGCCCAGCCGACCCTGATTACCATTTCCGTGCAGCCCCGCGAAGGCGCCGTCGTCATCCGCGTGTCGGACAACGGCCACGGCGTCATACCGGGCGAGCGGCGGCCGGGATCCCGTGGTCTTAACGGCATGCAGACTCGAGCCGACAAGCTCGGAGTCCGGCTGTTGATCCAGGGCGGTCCGCGGGGCACCGAGGTAATATTATCCCTGCCTTTTTCAGCACAAGGCCTGCAGCCGCAAAAATGAGAATACGAATACCTTGAACAGGGTATGCGTGACTTAAGTGAAATGCGTATGCTTCGCATCATTGAAGTACTTGTATCCCCCACCGGGATTTTGGCAATGCCGGTCCGGCAGGATAGGACTGAAGATACCACCCAAAAACGACATACAGCATAGTAACAACCGCTCTTTATTTAATTAGGTGATAAAATGCAAATCATTTTACCGGTTATTGGATTAGTTTTGCTGGTTGCATTAATGGTGTTTTCATTATTAATGCATAACAGAAATAAAAATAAAACAAGATTGCCTAATAGATATACCGATCTGAGAAATAAGAAAAGGATGCGGCTGTTTCATTAATTACCCAAATGCAGCCCAGGGTAATTACCGCCACAGCCGTTGGCCGCTCACATTTTTTTCGGACACAGGCCGGCCCTCGGGCGGCCTTTTTGTCGTGTTCCGAACAGCCGGATATCGGCGGCGCCCCTTTCTCCCCTCCATTACCGGTCTCAACGCCACATACCTACAGGAAATGCTTTACTCGGCAGGGTAGCGTTCTCGCGCCAGTTTACTTAAGATGAAGCTGGCGGCCGGATAACGGCAACATCCTTCTGCAAAAAAGTTTGGCTCGCGTGGCTTCAGAGGCTGGGCACTGCCGGACGATTGAACATTTTGCTGTAAAAATTTCTTATAGGGCTCACATTAATGGAAACGATTCTCAGGCACCTCCCCGTCAACCAACGCGTAGGCATTGCCTTCTCCGGCGGTCTCGATACCAGCGCCGCGCTGCTCTGGATGCGTAAAAAAGGGGCGGTGCCTTATGCCTATACCGCCAATCTAGGGCAACCGGATGAAGATGACTACGACGCCATACCGCGCAAGGCGCTGGCGTATGGCGCGGAAAAGGCCAGGCTTATCGATTGCCGCGCGCAGCTGGTGGCGGAAGGTATCGCCGCCCTGCAGTGCGGCGCTTTCCACAATTCCACCGCCGGGGTGACCTATTTCAATACCACGCCGCTGGGCCGCGCCGTGACCGGCACCATGCTGGTGGCCGCCATGAAGGAAGACGGCGTCAACATCTGGGGCGACGGCAGCACCTATAAAGGTAATGATATCGAGCGTTTTTACCGCTACGGCCTGCTCACCAACGCCGAGCTGAAAATCTACAAACCCTGGCTCGACACCGATTTTATCGATGAACTGGGTGGACGGCAGGAAATGTCGGAATTCATGGCCCAGGCCGGTTTTGATTATAAAATGTCGGCGGAAAAAGCCTACTCCACCGATTCCAATATCCTGGGCGCTACCCACGAAGCGAAGGAGCTCGAGTTCCTGAACTCCAGCGTTAAAATCGTCAACCCGATCATGGGCGTGAAATTTTGGGATGACGCGGTACGGGTGCCCGCCGAGGAAGTAACGCTGCGTTTCGAACGCGGCCTGCCGGTGTCCATCAACGGCGCCAGCTTCGCAAGCCAGGTGGAGTTGATGCTGGAAGCGAACCGGGTCGGCGGACGCCACGGGCTGGGCATGAGCGATCAGATTGAAAACCGCATTATCGAAGCCAAAAGCCGCGGCATCTATGAAGCCCCGGGCATGGCATTGTTGCATATCGCTTATGAACGCCTGGTCACCGGCATCCACAACGAAGATACCATTGCGCAGTACCACGCCAACGGCCGCCAGCTGGGCCGTCTGTTGTATCAAGGCCGCTGGTTCGACCCCCAGGCCCTGATGCTGCGCGACTCTTCGCAGCGCTGGATTGCCAGTGAAATCACCGGTGAAGTGACGCTGGAGCTGCGCCGCGGCAACGATTATTCCATTCTCAATACCGTATCGGACAATTTGACCTACATGCCGCAACGTCTGACCATGGAAAAAGGGGATTCGGTATTCTCGCCGGAAGACCGCATCGGCCAGCTGACCATGCGTAATCTGGATATCGCCGATACGCGGGAAAAACTCATCAACTACATGAGCACCGGCCTGCTTTCAGCCGCCGACGACTCCGGCCTGCCCCGGCTGGACGATAAAAACGGCAAATAAGCCATGATTTTTACTGATAACCGGCGCGGCATTATCAGCGGCGGTTATCAGCCGCCGGCTGGAATCCACTCTCTTTATCCCCTGTAAATTCGCCGTTATTTTCAAATTTCGCTTATATTTTTCTTTTACCAGGAAAACATTTGACATAGGTGAATATCTTTTCAAGAATCCATTCCTGTGATGAAAAAAGGGACAAATCATGGGAAAAATTTTAATCCAGAAGAACTTTCATAATTATAAAGAATCTATAAATGGAGAAAAAAATTATTCACTGACAAGTAACAATCCTCTCAGTAAATCGGCTCGTTTTTATAATAGCTTTTATAATGTCGTGAATTTGCCTATCAATCCATCAGTGAAGAGATGCAGGCCCAGTGATCCATGGAAACCTTCCCAAGGGTCATTAGCACAGTGGAAGGCAAAATCAACAATGGGCCCGGTAGCGAAAAACCTGCAAAGAGTCGACAAAACTGACAATAACTATGTCCCGCAACAGAACGCACGCTATTCATACGGCGAGGGGGGCACCGTGCCAGGCATAGCCGATAAAAAATTCAGCATTAAAGGAATCAAATCCGATTTTGTTTTACCCGGCAAGTCAACAGAATATACCGAAACCAATCAGCTTATTAAAGATGAAAATTACCGGCCCTCGGGGATTAAAATAGACACGGAAGGGCTGCCGGTGCCGGACCATCGTGACAAAAATTATTCCAAGCGCTTGGAATTTTACATTCTCAACACGCTCATAATCAAGGTCAACCAGCATGGTGAAGCCCCCTTTTGGCTGCGACCTCTGGCCGCCGTTGCGGCATGGTTTGGTTATTACGGCGTCGGTCAAACCAATTGCCTGTCCTGCGCCGCGTCGGTAGCGGATACTCTTAAGGAAGGGGTCTTGCATCAAGCCTTTTCGACGTTAAGCGACATCAGTCCCTCTAAGTTCAGCACCTTACAAAACCCGCTAAAAACCCATGAAGAATTGATTGACTCCATTGAAGATTTGGCCTCTTACTTGAACAATAGCCCCGTCAATCTTAATATCGTGCTGACCATCAAACGGCCCTCATCTTTCTGGCGGCGCCTGTTCAGCGCGGTGGACGGTCACGCCTGTAATATTATTAGAACGGGCAGTGATCTGCATTTGGTGGATGCGCAGAAACGGCGTTATACGCTGGTAAACATGACATCCGCCAACCGTTTATCCGAGGACTTGATAACCGTATTGCAAGAATTTATCGGCGCGGTTTCCCCGGAGAAACGCAGCCTGGTGCCTTATAATGTCGGCTGGATGATAAAAAAAGGCAAATAGGCCGTCTAACCCGCAACCGCCGCGGGCCCAGCCGGTTGTGGACATTCGCCCACAGTCAACGCGCTGCAATCAGCAAAATTCGCTCATTTTGTCATAATAAGCGATTTCATCATTTACCAATATAGCAACTCTCTGCAAGACTTGATTCTTGTGCACAATGGGAATCGAGTTATGGGAAATAATATAACCACACTTTACGCTTTTGAAAAACCTTCAAACCGGGATAACGATAATTTTAGGCCGGTATATGACCCTGTTAAAAAGCTGCTGAAGGTGCATAATTCAACGAATAGTGGTGGCTTGCCGCAAAGTAATTCCTGCCCTCACATCCCGGCCAGTCATTCCACCTCTTCTGATGATGACCAGGCATTTAATAAGACCAAGGGCGCCGATGCCAACACCCGCTTTTCGGCTATAACCGGTAACGCCTGTCTTGTCCGAGAAAGTTCCCCGGCATACCCCTTCGGTATTAATGACCAAAGGTCCAATATTCCTGGTGATACAGCGCGTTTCCCTGTAGATGACGAAAATTTCACATTAATTGATTTTGATATTGTTTCAAACCAGGCAGATCGTTTTCCTGGAGATAACAATAACTCAGCCGGACCCTCCGGGCTCATAGCCTCGGCCGACACCCTTGCCCCGCCCCGCTATGGTGCTTGCGATTATGCTGACAAACTGGGCGAGTATATCTCCCGGACGCTGATAGCCAAAGTCAACCAGCAGGGCAAAGCGCCCCTGTTGCTACGGCCGCTGGCCGCCATCGCCTCCTGGTTTGGTTATCACGGCTTCGGACAATCCAATTGCCTGTCATGCGCCGCTTCTGTCGCGGACACCCTAAAGCAAGGAAAAATGTATCAAGCCTTCCCTACCCAGCGCGGCGGCCGCCCCAGTGAATTTGCCACATTGCAAAACGCCGTCAATATCACGCGGTTGGACTCGGTGGAGCAGTTGGCGTCTCACTTGACAGTCTCCGGCGATCTTAACATCGTGCTGACTATCAAACGTCCTCCATCTCTCTGGCGCAGGATATTCCATTGGGTTGACGGACATGCCTGCAACATCATCAAAACCGGCGATACTCTATTTTTAGTGGATGCGCAGAAAAAAAAATACACTCTGTGCAATATAAGCAGAGATGATGAGCTGTCAAACGAACGGGCGGATGTGTTGAGAGCCAAGCTGGCGGCGGATATTAGGCCTGAACTTACCCGCTTTGTCGGCGCCGTGGATTTGGCGGACGGTTCCCTGCAGCTTTACAATGTCGGCTGGGAAAAACCCGACCCGAACTCATGATCCGGTCATGGGCAACCGTGGTGAAAGTCAGGCGTTAAAGTCTGGGGAATAATAAATAACCTTGCAAGACTAGAAATGATAAGTATTATCATTTCCAGTCTATTTTATTAAGGACACCGCGGATGAACCCATCGGACGTTACCCCGCCGCTCACCACAGATTGCTGTATCGTCGGCGGCGGTCCGGCCGGGTTAATGCTGGGCTATTTACTGGCCAGGGCCGGCGTCAACGTTACGGTGTTGGAAAAACACGCCGATTTCCTGCGGGATTTCCGCGGTGACACCATCCATCCTTCAACCCTGGATATACTGGATAACCTCGGTCTGCTGGAAGAGTTTCTTCAACTGCCCCATCAGCAGGTGGTGAAGTTGAAGGGTGAATTCCAGGGCGAGTCCGTCACGCTGGCGGACTTTTCCCGCCTGCCCACCCGCTGCAAATTCATGGCGTTTATGCCGCAGTGGGATTTTCTGAACTTTCTGGCGCAGCGGGCGGAAAAACTGCCGGGATTTACCCTGCTGCGATCCACCTGCGCCGATGAATTGTGGCGGGAGGACGGGCTTATATGCGGCGTCATGGCCCAAGGTCCCGGTGGTGAAACGCTGCCTATCCGCGCCGGCTTGGTGGTGGGTACCGATGGCCGGCAGTCCATGGTCCGGCAGGCCGCCCTCCTGCCGCGTCGGGAATTCGGCGCCCCCCGTGACGTGGTCTGGATTCGGGTGCCGAAGGAATCCGGCGATGCAGAGTGGGACAGCGGCCACGGCGGGCCGAAAAAGAATTTTATCATGCTCGACCGGGGGGAATACTGGCAGTGCGGTTACAGCATCGTCAAGGGCAGCTTCGATAGCCTGCGACAGGAAGGACTGGCGCCTTTTCTGCAACGGGTCGCGGCGGTTTCCCCCTTCGATTTCAATCGCCTGTCGCAGGCGACAGGGCATTGGTCCCAATTGAAACTGCTGGAAATCCGTATCGACCGGCTGGAGCGCTGGGCGGCGCCGGGGGTACTATGCATCGGCGACGCCGCCCACGCCATGTCGCCCATCGGCGGAGTCGGCGTCAACCTGGCCATACAGGACGCGGTGGCGGCGGCAAATATTCTCACCGCGCCGCTCCTGAAAGGAAATGTCAGCCTGCTGCAGCTCAAGCGGGTGCAGCGGCGCCGGTCTCTGCCCACCCGGCTTACGCAGAGGCTGCAGCTGATGATGACCGCCGGCGCCGATAAACCTCGGCAGCCGCCCCGAACGCCCTCGATTATTGAGCAGTGGCTGCGCCGTCGGTCCTGGCTGCCGCATATCGCCGGCCGCATCATCGGCCTGGGATTTCGCCGCGAGCTGCCCAGACTAGCCGGGCGCTAACGGTACCGCAGATGTACGAACCTGCCATCCGCACGCAACGAGACCATTGCCCGGCATCGATGCACATCTTTGCCGCCATTCATCGACAGACACCCGTGGCTCAAGCGTTATCCATGCCCGGTACCGGAGTCAGCACCGGCTGCCCGGCAAAATAACGGGTCAGATTCTCCAATACCCGCTGGAACACGGCCGCCCTGGCTTCCGGCGAACGCCCCGCCACATGGGGCGTCAGAATAACGTTATCCAGCTGCAGCAGAGCCTGCGGCACCTTCGGCTCATCCTCCAGCACATCCAGCGCGGCGCCGGCGATGGCTCGCTGCTGGAGGCTCTCAATCAGCGCATCGGTATCCACCACGCTGCCGCGGGAAATGTTGACCAAAAAGCCCTCCGGCCCCAGCGATGCCAGCACCTGCTTGTTAATGAGATGCCGCGTCTGTCCACCGCCGGGGGTGGCGACCACCAGGAAATCCGCCCACTGCGCCAATTCCTCCAACGAGCCGCAATAACGCAGGTCGCTGCCGGCCCGTGGCCGCCGGTTATGGTAAGCCACCTGCATGCCGAATCCCGCGGAGCAGCGTTCGGCGATTTTCAAACCGATATTTCCCAAGCCCAATACGCCCAGGCGCTTGCCGGTAAGCTGCGGTCGGATCTGCCTTAGTTGCTGCCATTCCCCGCGGCGCACCGCCTTATCGAGACTCACGATATTCCTGGCCACGGCGGCAATGAGCGCCACCCCATGATCCGCCACCGAGGTATCGTTGGTGCCGGTGCCATTGGTCACCATAATGCCTCTGGCGCGGGCGGCATCAAGATCGATTTTCTCGAATCCCGCGCCCTGGCAGCAGATTATCCGCAAATTGGGAAACGCATCCATATCCTCGGCTTGCAGGCCAATGGAACCGATGGTCAGCAGTCCCTGAATCTCATCGGCATCTCCGTCAGGTAAAATCGGGCTGCGATCGTTTTCCCGCAGGGCCGGACGCAGGAGAAAACCGGCTTGCTCAAAACCGGCGCGAAAAGACATGGGAATGTCCACATGCAGTAACAAGGCGATAGGCATTTTTACCAGCATTTTTCGTAAAAGGTGAAGCAAACATAACCCGAAAAGATGACTTTTTGAAATAAGGTGATGCTATTTGATTATACTTCCATACACTTTGCTACAGTTTAGCCCTGCCCGGTACACGGACGCATACCGGTGCGGCATTCCATAGCGGACAGGAGCTATAACGGGAGAAGCAGATACCGGACCTGTGGCCCCGGTCAAGCCAGTGGAATGGACACGGATGGCGTAAAGATTTTGCGGTACGCGATCCATAGCTGAATAATGGCATTACCGGTTTTTTATAATGAAATTAGATCACCAATACACTTAAAGGCCGCTGCCGCTTTTAAATATATCTAGCACTACTTTTTTAATATAATTTATTATACCACCCTCTTATTGACCAACCGCCGGCGTTTTTGCAGAGCGCCGGCGATTGCCAAGGAATTTCATCTTTAAATCTACAGACGTTAATGAAAAGTATTTACGGGTATTCTTATCGGTAATATTTACCGATAAATATCAGCATTGCCTAACCAGGCACTGGAATTACCGGGGTTCGCTACCTCAATCACCCGATAATAAGGCGCGTTCTGTTCATCGGCTTTACGGGCCAACGCCCTCACGGCGTCGTCGGTAGAGCCCCGCACGCCTGAGACGGAGATGCTGCCTATCTGCTGATGCGCGGCAGCTTCCGCCTGGTCTATTTGCTGGGACGCCAGCGCGGCAAAAGACATGCCGCCCAATATTGCTGTGAAAAGGAAGGGTAACAATTTCATGGTTATTCTCCAACTTATCTACTACATATAATAGCTATGCTCTTGCTCAACGGCCCCGATTTAATAAGCCAGTGTCGTCCGGGCGAAGAAAACGTAGCGGTTGGGTAAATAATTAGCTCAAAATACGTAGTATAATAGCCCGTCTTTGTAAGCGGCTTTATCAAGGGAAATAGATAAATAAAACTGATAGGTCTTCTTTTTCTCCCCCATCCATGCAACGGTCCTCAAACCGCACCAAACCAAGGAAATTTATATCGTCATTGTTAATTTTAAATAGAGTGATTTTTAGCAAAAAATTACCGTTTTTTTAACAATAAAATCCATATGCCTTTTTTTCCTGACATGGTGGATGACAGGATGAAAGAGAATATGCAAAAAGTGGTTTTTTATTTACATTCTTTAGCCTTTAATAATACCAAAAACTAAAATGACACATTATTTTTTCGGCCTGATGATCCGCCGATAAATCGTACAATGATTATCCAACGTACAGTTATTTTTCATATTTAAACTATTATTAAAACATTCGCTGTAACATTTTCTCATCAACATCCATGATTGAAGATAGAGTCAAAACAATCGATACTGACCCCTACCGGCCAGGATATGGCCCGGAGGTATGAACAAACGTGAGGGGATGGAGAGATGAACACTGAATTACTGCTGCGTATTGCCCTGGCCGGCGCATTGGGAGCGTTGATCGGCGTGGAGCGACAGCTTCGGGCCAAAGAGGCGGGGTTACGTACCCATATATTGGTCTGTATCGGCAGTACGATGTTTATGATCGTCTCCAAATACGGTTTCGGCGATATCCTGGGGCAACATAACATAGCTCTCGACCCCAGCCGGATTGCCGCCCAGGTAGTGAGCGGCATCGGTTTTCTCGGCGCCGGCACCATCATGCTGAACAAGCAATTTGTCCGGGGCCTGACCACGGCGGCGGGCCTGTGGGTCACCGCGGCCATCGGACTGATTGTGGGCAGCGGCCTTTATGTCATCGGCATATTCGGCACCATTATGACGCTGCTGGTGCTGGAAGGCATTCGCCAGCTAAGCACCCGCCTGATGGGGCAGCGCTATATGCTGATGCTGTCGTTAACCCCCGCCAGCATGGATATGGCCATGCAAACCCTGCGTAAGCTTCGCATTCGGGTCATGCGTTCAAGCGTGACCCGCAATGAAAACGAAAACAAGGACTGTAAATTATCCATGGAAATCATGCTGCGTGCCAAATACAAACCCGCGGATATCTACAGCCAGCTCATGTCCATAGACGGCGTTCACAAAATCGAGATCCGCTAAGCGGGCCAGGGCGCCGTAATCAGGGGCACAGTCCAGCCGCCAGTTGGCTGTGCGGCCCACGGCCACGTTTATTAACGCAGCGGATAAAGCTTAATCATCTGATTTTTGCGGTGATTTTTGGTTTTTAAGAAAATAGGAATGACAATGCGGGCATATCATGACCTTGTCTTTCGAAATTTTATTGAAATCTTGTTTGGAGGATTGATGGCAAATAGGACATTCAATATTTGTCGGCATCTTTTGAATTTTTTGAAGCACATCAGAGAAGAATGACATCGTATTCAGCCTATTCGGTGCATAGACCTTATTGTAGCACGGATGGTACCGCTTGCCGCGGCGTTAAAAAAATATAATATTGTCGCTGGCAAGCTCATCCCGCCGGGCAGGTAACAGGCTGGCTGACCATGTGTGCTTCCTTTGTCCATAAGCCGCGATGGCCCCCTCGGAGAAGTTGTATCTCCGATGTTAAATATCTCTTTCATTTTGATTTGATTAAAAAATGAAAGAGAAATAGATTTTCGTTAAAAAATCATTTTCTCTTAATACGAACCTTATTTCTAATATTGCTATCAACACCTTAAATTAGCTATACAAAAAAGGTCTCAGAATGATAATCGTATGAAAAATCCAGTACTTTATAACCCCTTTTATTGTCAGTTAGCAAAGTTTGGGCGCCTGATTTCCATTGAAAGCACGTTGCCGGACATACATCAATTGTACATTTATTATATTTTCTAGTGAACAGAGTATGCGCGTGGCCACAGATGACGCTCTTGATTTCACTCCTGCTAACAAGGAGGTCTAGGAGGCTCTCGCTATTCAATAACTTACTGCTATCTACCAAGGGGATGCCCACCGGGATAGGATGATGGTGCATAAATAATCCGACTTTCTGGCTTTTCACTGCCGCGATTCTGTCCGCGATTGCATTTTTCTGTTCAATGGAAAGAAAGCCGCTGTCTTTACCCTGCTGAACGGTATCTACCTTGATAAAAATCCAATCCTCATAAGAAAATTCATTGGTTGCAAAAACAAGTTTGGATTTATTGAAAACCGATGCCATACATTCTTTATTATCATGGTTACCCGCCAAAAAATAAATCGGCAGGTTTAACCTTTGCACCTGACTCAAGGCAAGCACATAAGACTCAATAGATCTGTCTTCCGATATGTCACCCGTGATAAAAACTGCATCTGCCTTTAGATTTACATTCTGCAGAATTGCGTCTATGACAATTTTTAAACATTCATAGGTACAATAACCATGCATTGTCTTTTCTTGGTTTGAAAAAAGATGAAAGTCTGTTAATTGGATAAATTTCATTTTTCCTTCCTTTGGATTTATTTTAACACGTCAGTCCATTTTTCCTGCTGGAATCGAAATTATTAAATTAATTTCATTAAAAATAAATGTATGTTAATATTATTTTTTGCTCAAGCATAATCTATCTATTTTTTAAAGTCCTAAAGCCAGTATAACTTGGATGATAACCCTTGAATATAAATATTTGCAGCATAGGGAGGCATCGTTATTTTACTACGTTGAGACGGAATATCTTTCGCTTGCTATCTGAATCGACGTTATCAGTGGCGGTAAATTCAAAAGCGATTGTTCACTGGTGCTGACGCTTTTATCTATCACTTCGCTTACGGGGCATTGGTCGTTACCATTATAGCGAGTAAAATCCCTCCCTCCCTCCCGGGCCGATTTGCAGTATAATGATAGACAGGACGGTGGTTGCACAGACTGATGACGCGATTCGTTTTTAACATTCATGCCTGATATAACACCATTACCTTGCCTGTTTCAGCCTTAGCGCCATAGACTCGTCCCCATGAACCGCGCTATCAGGTTAACCTGATATAAGGCAGTCCCCTGTTGTTAAGGAGTGCGAGTGTTTAAACCTCATGTCACCGTCGCTTGCGTGGTACAGGCGGAAAATCATTTTCTGATTGTGGAAGAAACCATACACGGCAATCCCCGCTGGAATCAGCCGGCAGGCCATCTTGAAGCGGATGAAACCGTAATACAGGCGGCGGCCAGGGAGTTATGGGAAGAGGCGGGTATCCATGCCCAACCGCAATCATTATTGCGTATTCATCAATGGATGGCTCCCGACAAAACCCCCTTCATACGCTTTCTGTTCGCCATAGAGTTGCCAAAACGGCTCACCGCCATTCCCCAGGACGATGATATTGACCGCTGTTTGTGGCTTGAAGCGGATGAAATCCTGAACTCGCACCTATTACGTTCCCCCCTGGTGGCGGAAAGTATCCTTTGCTATCAGCAGGGCGTGCGTTACCCCCTGGATGTTCTTAACGCGTTCCAATGGCCGCTACCGCTATAATCTCCGCTCCGCCACCGGCAACAACCGACACTAAGGTGGCGGGGCCATGCCCGGTCGTGATAAAATCCAGCGTTTATCAGCTATAATGCGCCCTTGGCGGCGCGATTCCCGGTCGTGAGAAATCCATGTCAGAAAACAGCCAGCTCAAAGTGATCGTCGGTATGTCCGGCGGCGTCGATTCATCTGTATCCGCATACCTGCTGCAACAGCAGGGCTATCAGGTGGAGGGGCTGTTTATGAAAAATTGGGAGGAGGACGACAATGAGGAGTATTGCACCGCCGCCAGCGACCTGGCGGATGCGCAGGCGGTTTGCGACAAATTGGGCATCCCGCTGCACACGGTGAATTTCGCTGCGGAATATTGGGATAATGTATTTGAGCTGTTTTTGGCGGAATACAAGGCGGGCCGTACGCCAAATCCCGATGTGCTGTGCAATAAGGAGATAAAATTCAAGGCGTTTCTTGAATTCGCCGCCGAAGATCTGGGAGCGGATTTCATCGCCACCGGCCATTACGTCCGCCGGCAGGACGTTGACGGCAAAAGCCGTCTGCTGCGCGGCCTGGATGACAATAAAGATCAAAGCTACTTCTTGTACACCCTGAGCCACGGTCAGCTGGCGCAATGCCTGTTCCCGGTGGGAGAGCTGGAAAAACCCGAAGTACGGCGGATTGCCGGCGAACTGGGGCTGGTCACCGCCGGGAAAAAGGACTCCACCGGCATCTGTTTTATCGGCGAACGAAAATTTCGCGAGTTTCTGTCCCGCTACTTGCCGGCGCAGCCGGGTAAAATCATCACCACCGACGGACAGCCGGTCGGCGAACACCAGGGTTTGATGTATCATACCCTCGGACAGCGCAAGGGACTGGGCATCGGCGGCACCAAAGACGGCAATGAAGAGCCCTGGTACGTGGTGGACAAGCTGATGGACGATAATATCCTGGTGGTGGCCCAGGGCCATGAGCATCCCCGCCTGATGTCGGTGGGTTTGCTGGCCGGCCAGCTGAACTGGGTCGACAGGGTCCCGTTCACCGGCACGCTGCGTTGCGTGGTGAAAACCCGTTACCGCCAGCAGGATATACCCTGCCTGGTGCAATCCCAAACCGACGGCCGGGTCAAGGTCACCTTCGATCGGCCGGTGGCGGCGGTGACGCCCGGGCAGTCCGCGGTTTTTTATCTCGGCGAGCATTGTCTTGGCGGCGGAGTCATTGAATCCAGGCTGCCTCTGCCTACTCAGGGACGTGTATAGGAGCAACTTTGGCTAAGAATTTTTTTGACATTACGCTGGCATTGGCGGGCATCTGCCAAAGCGCCATGCTGGTGCAGCAGTTGGCCCATAAAGGACAGTGCGACGATGGGATGCTCGAGGTATCGCTGCGCAGTACGCTGGATCTCAATCCGGCCTCGACCCTGGCCGTTTACGGCAACCAGCCGGCGAATCTCAAGCTTGGGCTGGAATCGATGCTGGGTATGCTGAATGCGTCGCGCACCGGGCCCGGCGCGGAATTGACGCGCTATACCCTCAGTCTGATGGTCCTCGAACGCAAGCTGAACGGTAATAAAAAATCCCTTGATGAACTGGCGAAGCGCATCACCCAGTTAGATCGTCAGCTAACACATTTTGAATTATTATCAGAGACATTAATCAGCGCCATGGCGGCGATCTACGTGGATATCATCAGCCCGCTTGGCCCCAGAATCCAGGTGACCGGCACGCCGGCCATGCTGCAAAACACACAGATACAGGCTAAGATACGCGCCGCGTTATTGGCCGGTATACGTTCCGCCGTGCTCTGGCAACAGGTGGGAGGCGGCCGTTTACAATTGATGTTCGGCCGTAACCGGCTGTTTAAACAGGCCCGGCAAATTCTTGCACAATGTTAACCTTCTCCAGGAGTCGCAAACGATGGAATTATCCTCACTGACCGCCGTTTCCCCCATAGACGGACGCTACGGCGATAAAGTCAGCGCCTTGCGCGGGATTTTCAGTGAATATGGCCTGCTGAAATTCCGCGTTCGGGTGGAAGTGCGCTGGTTGCAAAAACTGGCCGCTTGCGCTGAAATCAAAGAGGTTCCCCCGTTTGACCCGGAAGCAAACGCTTTCCTTGACGCTCTGGCGGCCAATTTCAGCGAAGAGGACGCCGCGCGGATTAAAACCATCGAGCGCACCACCAATCATGACGTCAAGGCGGTGGAATATTTTCTGAAAGAGCGCGTGGCATCGGTGCCGGCCCTTCATGCCGTTACCGAGTTCATTCATTTCGCCTGCACGTCGGAAGACATCAATAACCTGTCCCATGCGCTGATGCTGCAAAGCGCGCGCCAGGATGTCATCCTGCCTTACTGGCGAAAGATTATCGACGGCATCAAGACGCTGGCGGCCCAGTATCGCGATATCCCGCTGTTGTCACGCACACACGGCCAGCCGGCCACGCCTTCCACCGTCGGCAAAGAGATGGCCAACGTGGCCTACCGCATGGAGCGCCAGTACAGGCAGCTGTCGCAGGTGGAGATCCTGGGGAAAATCAACGGCGCCGTAGGCAACTATAACGCCCACATGGTGGCCTATCCCGAGGTGGATTGGCACCGTTTCAGCGAATCCTTCGTCAACTCGCTGGGCATAGATTGGAATCCCTACACCACACAAATCGAACCTCATGACTATATCGCCGAACTGTTCGACTGCATGGCGCGCTTCAATACCATCCTTATCGATTTCGATCGCGATATCTGGGGTTATATCGCCCTGAATCATTTCAAACAGCGCACCATCGCGGGTGAAATCGGCTCCTCCACCATGCCCCATAAGGTCAATCCCATCGATTTTGAAAATTCGGAGGGCAACCTGGGCATGGCCAACGCCATTATGGGGCATCTGGCCGGGAAGCTGCCGGTGTCCCGCTGGCAGCGGGATCTCACCGATTCCACCGTCCTGCGCAATTTAGGGGTCGGTATCGGCTATGCCCTTATCGCTTACCAATCCACGCTAAAGGGCGTCAGCAAACTGGAAGTGAACCGCGATCGCCTGCTGGCGGAGCTGGATCAGAACTGGGAAGTCCTGGCCGAGCCGATTCAAACGGTTATGCGCCGTTACGGTATAGAAAAACCCTATGAGAAGCTCAAGGAGCTGACCCGGGGTAAACGTGTGGATGCCGCGGGTTTCCAGGTATTTATCGACAGCCTGCCTTTGCCCGAAGAGGAAAAAAACCGGCTCAAGGCCCTGACGCCGGCCAATTATATCGGCCGCGCCGTTGGCTTGGTGGACGAGTTGAAATAATCAGCCAAATGCGGCTGCGACTTCACCTTTTTTACCCGCTCCGGTTAAAGCTCCGTTTAAGGACAGTTTAGCCATGCTCTGGGATACTCTCGTTAAAGACGTCCGGATTGCTCAGGGGATTGTTTTTACAAGTTTACAGAGGCGGGTCTTCAGTGTCCCGTTACTGGCGCTTTAACTTAGGAGTTGCGATGCGAGTTCTGGTTATAGAAGACAATTCTCTTCTTCGTCATCACCTGACGGTACAAATGCGTGAAATGGGACATCAGGTCGATGCCGCCGCCGATGCCAGAGAGGCGGACTATTTTTTACATGAACATCCGCCCGATATCGCCATTGTCGATCTCGGCCTGCCCGATGAAGACGGTCTGAGCTTGATTCGCCGCTGGCGCTCGCATCAGGTCAAAATCCCCATACTGGTTCTTACCGCCCGGGAAGGCTGGCAGGATAAGGTAACGGTGCTGGAAGCCGGCGCGGATGACTACGTGACGAAGCCATTTCATCTGGAGGAAGTGGTCGCCAGAATGCAGGCCCTGATGCGCCGCAATAGCGGCCTGGCATCGCAGGTCATTACGTTGCCGCCGTTCCAGATTGATCTTTCCCGGCGCGAGCTGATGATTAACAGCGAGCATATCAAGCTGACGGCTTTCGAATACACCATTATAGAAACGTTGATTCGAAATGCCGGTAAAGTCGTCAGCAAGGATTCGCTGATGCTGCAGCTATATCCCGACGCCGAACTGCGCGAGAGCCATACCATCGATGTACTCATGGGGCGTTTGCGGAAAAAAATGCAGGCCGATTATCCTTATGAGGTTATTACGACGGTTCGCGGGCAAGGCTATCGTTTTGATGTTAACTAAGTTTTATGACCCATTTCCCGTATTATCATAAAAAGCCTTTTTCGCTTCGTGTCCGATTTCTATTAGCCACAGCGTGCGTGGTGCTGGCGCTTTCGCTCTGTTATGGCATGGTGGCGGTCATCGGCTATAGCGTGAGCTTTGATAAAACATCTTTTCGTTTATTGCGCGGAGAAAGCAATCTCTTTTTCAGCCTGGCCCAGTGGAAAGACAGTCGCCTCACCATTGCCGTGCCGCCGAATATCGATATTAATTTCGCCGCCCTGGTACTGATCTACGATGAGAAGGGGCATATCCTCTGGCGTCAACGCTACGTGCCGGCGCTGGAATCCAGGCTGAAACCCGATTGGCTGCAGAAAACCGGCTATTTCGAGCTGGATACCGATACCCGCACCAGCAGCGCCGTTCTGGGAGACAATCCGAGCGCGCAGAATCGCCTGAAAGACTTTGACAGCAGCGACAGCAATGCGCTGACCCACTCCGTTGCGGTCAACCGCTATCCGGCTACCGAACGGCTGCCGCCGCTGACCATCGTGGTTGTGGATACCATACCCCATGAACTGCAGCGTACCGACCTGGTGTGGGAATGGTTCAGCTATGTGCTGCTGGCCAACCTGCTGCTGGTGGTGCCGCTGCTGTGGCTGGCGGCGCACTGGAGTTTACGGCCCATCAAGGATCTGGTGCAGCAGGTGCGGGAGCTGGAGGCGGGAGAACGGGATCGGCTGGATGAAAACCCGCCCCGCGAGCTGGGCATCCTGGTGCGCAACCTGAACATTCTATTGAATAACGAGCGTCAGCGTTATCAGAAATACCGCTCCACCCTTTCCGATCTCACCCACAGCCTGAAGACCCCGCTGGCAGTGCTGCAAACCACCCTGCGATCGCTGCGCACCGGACGGGAGACCAATATCGAGCTGGTTGAGCCGATTATGCTCGAACAAATCAGCCGGATTTCGCAGCAGATAGGCTATTACCTGCATCGTGCCAGCGTGCATTCGGATCACAACGTGCTGAGCCGCGAGCTGCACTCGGTTCCCGCTCTGCTTGACAGCCTGTGTTCGGCTCTGAACAAGGTTTATCAGCGCAAAGGGGTCTCGATTTCACTGGATATTACCCCCGAGTTGACCTTTATCGGCGAGAAAAACGATTTCATGGAAGTGATGGGCAATATCCTCGACAATGCCTGCAAATATTGTCTGGAATTCGTCGAAGTGACCGCCCGCGCCAATGAAAACCAGCTGCATCTGGTCATCGAAGACGATGGCCCCGGCATTCCCGCGTCCAAACGTACCCTGATTTTTCAGCGGGGCCAGCGCGCCGATACCCTGCGGCCCGGGCAAGGCCTTGGATTATCCGTGGCGGCGGAGATCCTGGAGCAGTATGAGGGGGATATTATCGTCGGTGAAAGCGCCTTGGGCGGAGCCCTGGTGGAAGTGATATTCAAACGCCAGCAGGGGTATCAGGATGATTAAGCCCTCCCCCCCGCCGATAAGGGGTCTTATTGTGAAAAATCCCGTCCATTGAGCGTTTGAAATAAAAATCTTTTAAGGCTTTTATTAGCTAACGGATTATTTTATAGCGGATTTATGCACTCCATCAGATAAATTACCCACCTTATCCCGCCTGCTTCCGTTATAATCCATTCAGGGTCCCTTATGGTGGAATAGGCTATGGATTATCAACTCGATATTGACTGGAAAGACTTTTTACAGCGCTACTGGCAAAAACGGCCCGTCATTATTAAGCGTGCCTTTAAAAATTTTCACGATCCCCTTTCACCGGATGAATTGGCCGGGCTGGCGATGGAAACCGAGATCGATAGCCGCCTGGTCAGCCATGATGAAGGCCGCTGGCAGGTGAGCCATGGTCCGTTTGAAAGCTTCGATCACCTTGGCGAGACCAACTGGTCCCTGCTGGTGCAGGCAGTTGACCACTGGCATGAGCCTTCCGCCGCATTGTTGCGCCCTTTCAGGCAGCTTCCCGACTGGCGTATCGACGATCTGATGATCTCGTTTGCCGTTCCCGGCGGCGGCGTGGGCCCCCATCTTGATCAATACGATGTTTTTATCATTCAGGGCACCGGCCGCCGTCATTGGCGCGTGGGTGATAAAGGGGTCTTCAAGCAGCACTGCCCGCACCCCGATCTGCTTCAGATTGAACCTTTTGACGCCATTATCGATGAAGAAATGGAGCCTGGAGACGTACTGTATATTCCGCCGGGATTTCCCCATGAGGGTTATTCGCTGGAAAATGCGCTGAATTATTCGGTGGGTTTCCGCGCGCCGAGCGGGCGCGAGCTGGTGAGCGGCTTTGCGGATTACGTCCTGGCCCAGGAATTAGGCAGTGAGCGTTATAGCGATCCCGGCATCTCTTTGCGCGAAGACCCGGCGGCGGTATTGCCGGAAGAGATCGACGCGCTGCGGGCCATGATGACGGATCTGGTACAGCAGCCTGAGCAATTCAACCACTGGTTCGGCGAGTTTATTTCCCAATCCCGCCATGAACTGGATCTGGCGCCGCCCGAGCCCCCTTATCAGGCAGGGGAAATTTACGATCTGCTGCAACAGGGGGACAGCCTGCAACGGCTGGGAGGCCTGCGGGTATTAAAAGTCGGCACGGAATTTTTTGTTAACGGCGAACAGATTGTCACCACGCATCAAGCGGCGGTGGCCGCCCTGGCCCGCGATTATCAGGTGGCGGCAAGTCAATTGGGCGACGCGCTGGAAGATCCTTCTTTCCTGGCGCTGCTTACAGCGCTTATCAATAGCGGCTACTGGTATTTCAAAAACTAACCTTCATCTTTCGAGCCGCAGCTGTGTTGGCTGCGCTTGCTGCAACTCGAAAACTATTGGTTATCAATGCCTTCATCTTTCGAGCCGCGGCAGTGTAGGCCGCGGCTTGCTGCAACTCGATCTTACTTTTTTTGCCCGGTGCTTTTGGAGCGCAGCGCGCTCAGTTCCGCGATGCGCATGATCACCTGTACCGCTTTTTCCATGCCGTCCTGGGAAGCGAATTCATGTTTGCCGTGGTAGTTATAACCGCCGGTAAACACATTCGGGCAGGGCAATCCGCGAAACGACAGCTGCGCGCCGTCGGTACCGCCGCGAATCGGCTTCATTACCGGTTCGAGTCCGCTGTCGCGTATCGCCTGCTGGGCCAGCTCGATAATATGCGGATATTTCGCCACCTGCTCATGCATATTGTAGTAACTGTCTTCGATGGTAAGCTCAATGTAGCAGTCCGGATGCAGTCCCTTCCCCACTTCCTCGGCGGTATCGATCATAAACTGCTTGCGAGCGGCAAAACTCTGCCTGTCGAAATCACGCAGGATATAGTGCATTTCCGCCCGATCCACCGAGCCCTTCAGGCTGTGAAGATGATAAAAACCTTGGTAGCCCTCGGTGGTTTCAGGGGTTTCATTCACCGGCATTTTTTGATGGAAACGGGTTGCCAGGGATAAGGCGTTTACCATAACGCCTTTGGCGGTTCCGGGGTGGACGTTATTACCGACGATTTTAACCACTACCGACGCGGCATTGAAATTCTCGTACTCCAGTTCGCCGATGCCCCCGCCATCCATGGTGTATGCCCATTCGGCGCCGAACCGCTCAACATCGAAAAACTGCGCGCCTTTGCCCACTTCCTCGTCGGGCGTAAAGGCAATACGGATATCGCCGTGGGGAATCTGTTTGGTTTTGAGGCGGACCATAGCGGTGATGATTTCAGCAATACCGGCTTTGTCATCGGCCCCCAGCAGTGTTTTTCCGTCGGTGGTGACCAGGCTGTGCCCCAATAAATGGTGCAGCACCGGGAACATCACCGGCGAAAGAATTTCGTCTCCGTTCCCCAGGGCAATATCCCCGCCGCGATAGTTTTCAACGATCTGCGGATTGACATGCTTGGCGGTAAAATCCGGTGAGGTATCCATGTGGGAAATAAAACCGATGACGGGCACCGTCCAGGCGACATTAGACGGCAGCGTAGCCATCACGCAGCCGTGCTCGCTTAGCGACACATGGGAAAAACCAAGGACATTCAGTTCCTCTTCAAGGGCATGCGCCAGCTTCCACTGTCCGTCGGTACTGGGTACCTGCTTAACCCCCGGCTTGGATTGGGTATCAAAGGAAACATAATTTAAAAAACGATCGAGTAATTTATCCATTTTATCCGCCTGTCGCATCTACGACACCCATTATGGGTAGCGATGATTCTTCAAATATTGTGTCAGGTCATTTTTCACTGTTTTGGTCGCAAAAAAGCGCATAGCTTTAGCATAGCGTATTTCCACTTAACCTAAAGCTGCGTTTTTCTTAGCAAGATACCGACTATGTAATGACATTTTGGTGAAATAACCGCTGTTTGCGCGAAGGGGAATGCTGGAGAGCGAATGGGAAATGGCAGGCAAAGCAGACCGGTCCGTCCCGGGCGGACGGACGCAAGTTAGCCCCGCTGTTCAACGAAGCCGCTGATGAATTTACTGACAAAGGCCGGAACGCATTGGCTGGCCGGACCGTACACATGTTCTTCAAACTGGCTTTCCACCTGGCTCGGTTCCAGATTGAGCTCTACGGTTCGGGCACCGTTCAAGCGGGCCTCATGGACAAAACCCGCCGCCGGATAAACATGGCCGGACGTGCCGATGGCCAGGAAATAATCCGCCCGACCCAGCGCGTCGTAAATATCTTCCATACCCAGCGGCATCTCGCCGAACCAGACCACGTGGGGACGTAATACCGCGGGAAACTGGCAGCAGTGGCAGCGATCCTGTTCGGTGATGTCGTCGGTCCACTCCACAATCTGCCCGCTTTGCACACAGCGCACCTTAAGCAGTTCGCCATGCATATGGATAATACGCCGGCTGCCGGCCCGTTCATGTAAATTATCGATATTTTGCGTTACCAGCAGAAAATTATCCCCCAGGATCTGTTCCAGCTCCGCCAGCGCCCGGTGCGCGGCATTGGGGGCGATATCAGGCTGCTGCAGCTGACGGCGGCGGGCATTATAAAACGCCTGCACCAATTGGGGGTTGCGCTGGAACCCTTCGGGGGTAGCCACATCCTCGACGTGGTGCTCTTCCCATAACCCGTCGGCGGCGCGGAACGTCCGGATGCCGGACTCCGCGGAGATTCCCGCCCCGGTCAAAACCACCACAAAAGGTTTTTTCATTTTAGTCACCGCCATGGTATCCCGATGAAAAATACGCGAACGCAATCGCTGCTGCCTGAGGCGTTTACTTTTACGAAACCGGATTAACCGGCGATGTATACGCATGCTGGTGGTTCCTTAATGCATGACTACTGACCGCTAAGTACCCGCGCCGGATCGATGCGGCTGGCGCGACGGGCCGGATACCAGCTTGCCACCAGGCTGAGCAGCAATGCCGTGCCCAGCACGCTGGCCACATCCAGCCAATGCAGCTCGGTGGGCAAAAAATCGATATAATAAATATCGCCGGAAAGCAGATTATGGCCCAGCAGCGATTCAATGCCCTTGACCAGTCCCGTCAGATTCAACGCCACCAATACCCCTACCACCACGCCGCTCACGCTTCCCGTCAGTCCTGCCAACAGACCGTACCAGATAAAAATAGCACGGGTGAGCCGGTCTTTGGCCCCCAGCGTTCGCAATATGGCAATATCTTCGCTTTTATCCTTAACCGCCATCACCAGCGTGGAGACAATATTAAAACAGGCTACGCCGATAACCAGCACCATGGCCAGATACATAATGGCGCGAATCATCTGGATATCCCGGTACATATAGCCGTAAGTACCCATCCAGCTGCGGATGTAGACATAGGAGCGGGTCACTTCGCCGGCATCCCGTACCAGCTTATTGGCGATAAAGGGATTGTTGACCTTGATGGCGATGCCGCTGACATCCTGCGCCATGTCCAGATATTGCTGGGCATCCGCCAGCGGCACCATGGCGAAGCTGTGATCCAGCTGGCCGCTCAGGGCCAGGATACCTTCCACCTGCAGGCGGATGCGCTTGGGCTCCAGCAGCTTCATTTGCGGATCGCTGTTGGGGATCATGATGGTCAGCCAGTCGCCCTGCTTGACGTTAAGAGCCTGCGCCACCCCCTGTCCGATAATGATCTGCTGTTTACCGGCGCTGAAATTCCGCCAGGCATCGCCCTGTACATACTGCGGCAGCGCGCTTAACCGGGCCTCCTGCGCGGTATCGACGCCCCTGACCTGAACGGCTTTCAGCTTGTCCTCCCGTTCAATCAGGCCGGTAAAGTTCACATAGGGCGCCGCGGCGGCGATGCCAGGCACCTTTTCGATACGGGTCAATATCGCCGGCCAATCGGTGAAGGGCGGATTTACCGGCTCGATTTCACCATGGGGCACTACCGCCAGAATGCGGTTGTTCAGCTCCCGTTCGAAACCGTTCATGGCGCTCAGGCCGATAATCAGCACCGCCACGCCCAGCGCAATGCCCAGGGTGGAGATGATGGAAATCAGCGAGACCATGCCCCCGCGCCGCCTTCCCCGGCTGAAACGCAGCGCAATCGTCAATGAAAGCGGGATACCTATCATTCCCGCACTCCCAGCAATTCGCCGTCCTGCCACAGCTGCCCGTCGCGCATTTCAAGCTGTCGATTCAACCGCCGGGCCAGATGCAGGTCATGGGTAACCACCAGGAACGCCGTGCCCTGGCGCATATTCAGTTCGCCCAGCAGTTCAAAAATACTGTCGGCGGTGCGCTGATCCAGATTCCCGGTAGGCTCATCCGCCAGCACCAGCGCCGGATGGTTCACCAGCGCGCGGGCAATGGCCACCCGCTGGCGCTCGCCGCCGGACAGCTCGGACGGCCGGTGCCGGCCTCGCTTCTCCAGCCCCACCGACGCCAGCATTTCACGCGCCGTGGCTCGCGCCTCTTGGGCAGAGGTGCCGCCAATCAGCAGCGGCATGGCGATGTTCTCCATAGCGGTGAAATCCGGCAGCAGATGATGAAACTGATAGATAAATCCCAGCCGGCGGTTACGGATCTCCGCCCGCGCCTGGGACGACAGGCTGTTCAACTGCCGCCCTTCGAAAATCACCTCGCCGGAGGTGGGTTCGTCCAATCCCCCCAGCATATGCAGCAAGGTGCTTTTGCCGGAACCGGAACTGCCCACGATGGCCATCATTTCTCCCGGCTGCAGGGAAAAGGTCACGTCGCGCAGCACATCGGTAAACAGCTTGCCTTCCTGATAACGCTTACTCAACTTGTTACACTGCAACAAAGGAGCACTATTCATAACGTAAAGCCTCGGCGGGATGAGCGGCGGCGGCGCGCCAGGAGGGATAAAGCGTGGACAGCAACGCCACCGCCATCGCCAGCACGGCGATGACGGCTACCTGCAGGGAATCGATATCCACCGGCAACTGCGCGCCGTCGAGGAAGGTGCCGATCACCGGCATCAGATTGTTAAGCTGGCTGGCCAGCAACAGCCCGAGCCCGGTCCCCAGCAGCGCACCGATGATACCGGCGCCGGCGCCCTGGACCATAAACACCAGCATCACCTGGCGACGGGTTAGGCCTAGGGTTTGCAATATCGCCACTTCGCCCTGTTTCTCCATCACCAGCAAGCCCAGGGAGGTGATGATATTAAACGCCGCCACCGCCACAATCAGGCTGAGCAGCAAACCCATCATGTTTTTTTCCATGCGCACCGCCTGGAACAGTTCTCCCTTGCGTTCGCGCCAATCCTTCCAGACCGTGCCCGGCGGCATCGCCTGGCGGCTGACGGCGTCCACGTCCAGCGGCTTGTTCAGCCACAGGCGCCAGCCGGTGATATTGCCGGCCGGATAGCGCATCAGGCGCGAGGCGTCCTGCTGATTGGTCAAGAGCTGGTAACCGTCCACTTCGCTATTGGCGTTAAAGGTGCCGGCAACGGTGAATAGACGCTGGCTGGGAATGCGGCCCATCGGCGTGAACTGGCTGGCGCCCGGCACCATCAGCCGCAGCCGATCGCCGCGTTTCACCCCGAGCTGGCCGGCCAGCTGTTCTCCCAGGATCACCTGGTAACCGCCGGGAGCAAGCGCATCCATCCGCACGTTCACCAGAAAGCGGGCCAGAGGTTCCGGGTCCGCGGGATTGACTCCCAGCATCACCCCCACCGCCACGCTGCGCGCGCTTTGCAGCACGACGTCGCCGGTCACGAGGGGAGCGATATGGCTTATACCCGCAAGTCTTTCTAGCGCTGAAGGCGGAATACGTTTAGGATCCAACGAGCCTTCGGCCGTGGTAATAAGCGCATGGGGCATCACGCCGAGAATATTGCCTTCGAGCTCGCGCTCAAAGCCGTTCATCACCGATAATACGGTGACCAGCGCCATAACGCCGAGGGTGATGCCGATAGTGGATAGCCAGGAGACAAAGCGCCCGAATCGGTCCGATGCCCGCCCGCGCATGTAGCGCAGGCCGATATATAATGCGACAGGTTGATACATTGAATTCCGTTTGGATGCGGTTGCCAAAGCAAAGTGATCAAGGATAATAAAGGGTCGTACCGTTTTATGGAACCATTAACCGCCGCCATAACCGGCTTTTATTCTTGTTAGGCAACTCAACATACGCCATCATGCTTACTGCATAACCGATTCGCCACAGGCCGTGCTGAAAAGGCCCCGTAACGCACCCCAAACGTAAAAGAAGAGATTTAGCCACTGTTTATGTCCGAACAATATCGTTATACCTTACCTGTACGCCCCGGTGAACAGCGTTTATTGGGTCAGCTCACCGGTGCGGCCTGCGCAGTGGAATGCGCCGCCATTGTCGATCGCTATCCCGGCCCGGTCATGCTGATAGCGCCGGATGTGCAAAACGCCCTGCGGCTGCGTGATGAAATCAGCCAGTTTACCGCCCAGAGGGTGATTACGCTGCCCGATTGGGAAACGCTGCCTTACGACAATTTTTCACCGCATCAGGAAATTATTTCCGACCGGCTATCGACATTATACCAACTGCCGTCGATGGAGCGGGGAATTATTATCCTGCCGATCAATACCCTGATGCAACGGGTATGTCCGCACTCCTTCCTGCACGGGCATGCGCTGGTGATGAAAAAGGGCCAGCGGCTGTCCCGCGACAGGCTGCGCGCCCAGCTGGAGCAGGCCGGCTACCGGGGAGTGGACCAGGTGATGGAGCACGGAGAGTTCGCCACCCGGGGCGCCCTGCTCGACCTCTATCCCATGGGCAGCGAAGAGCCCTATCGTATTGACTTTTTCGATGATGAAATCGACAGCCTGCGCATTTTCGACGTGGATAGCCAGCGGACCCTGCATGAGGTGGAGAGTATCAATCTGCTGCCGGCCCATGAATTTCCCACCGACAAAACCGCCATTGAGCTGTTTCGCAGCCAGTGGCGTGAACAATTCGAGGTACGGCGGGACGCCGAACATATTTACCAGCAGGTGAGCAAAGGTATGCTGCCCACCGGTATCGAATACTGGCAGCCGCTGTTTTTCAGCGAGCCGCTGCCGCCGCTGTTCAGTTATTTGCCGGCCAATACGCTGCTTATCAACACCGGCGATTTGGATACCGGCGCGAACCGTTTCTGGCAGGATGTGCAGTTGCGCTACGAAAACCGCGGCGTGGATCCCATGCGTCCGCTGGTGGCGCCAGAGTTATTATGGCTGCGGGTGGACAGTTTGTTCAGCGAACTGAAAAACTGGCCGCGGATACAGCTTATCAGCGACAAGCTGCCGGAGAAATCCGCCAATATCAATCTGGATTATCACCCCCTGCCCGACCTGGCGGTTGAGGCGCAGAACAAAGCCCCGCTGGATAAACTGCGCCGGTTTTGCGAGCAGTTCGACGGCCGGGTGATTTTTTCGGTGGAAAGCGAAGGGCGGCGGGAAACCCTGCAGGAACTACTGGCCCGCATCAAACTCAATCCCCGCTTAATCCAGCGGCTGGATAATGCCGAGACGCCGGGGAATTACCTGATCATCGGCGCCAGCGAGCGCGGTTTTATCGATAATTACCATCGCCGCGCCCTGATTTGCGAAGGGGATCTGCTGGGGGAACGGGTCAGCCGGCGGCGCCAGGACAATCGCCGCACCATCAATGCCGATACGCTGATACGCAATCTGGCGGAACTGCACCCCGGCCAGCCGGTGGTTCATCTTGAACACGGCGTCGGCCGCTACGCCGGTATGACTACCCTTGAAGCCGGCGGCATCAAGGCGGAATACCTGATTCTGACTTATGCCGGCCATGACAAGCTCTACGTGCCGGTTTCGTCGCTGCATTTGATCAGCCGCTACGCGGGCGGTTCGGAAGAAAACGCCCCATTGCACAAACTGGGAGGCGATGCCTGGTCGCGCGCCCGGCAAAAAGCGGCGGAGCGGGTACGGGACGTGGCGGCCGAACTGCTGGATATTTACGCTCAGCGCGCGGCGAAAACCGGCTTTGCCTTTCGCCACAACCGTGAAAATTACCAGCTGTTCTGCGAAGGTTTCCCCTTTGAACCCACCCCCGACCAGGCGCAGGCCATTAATGCGGTGCTTAGCGACATGTGCCGCCCGCTGGCCATGGATCGCCTGGTGTGCGGCGATGTCGGCTTCGGCAAAACCGAAGTGGCCATGCGCGCCGCCTTCCTGGCCATCGAGAATCACAAACAGGTAGCCGTCCTGGTGCCCACTACCCTGCTGGCGCAGCAACATTTCGATAATTTCCGCGATCGCTTCGCCAACTGGCCGGTACGCATCGAGATGATCTCCCGCTTTCGCAGCGCCAAGGATCAGGCCCAGGTGCTGGAGCTGACCGCCGACGGCAAGGTGGATATTCTTATCGGCACCCATAAGCTGCTGCAAAGCGATATCAAATGGCGGGATTTGGGCCTGCTGATTGTGGATGAGGAGCACCGCTTCGGGGTGCGGCATAAGGAGCGCATCAAAGCGATGCGGGCCGATGTGGACATTTTGACCCTGACCGCCACCCCTATTCCCCGCACGCTGAATATGGCCATGAGCGGCATGCGCGATTTGTCCATTATCGCCACGCCGCCGGCGCGCCGCCTGGCGGTAAAAACGTTTGTCCGGGAGTATGACAGCCTGGTGGTGCGTGAGGCCATCCTGCGGGAAGTGCTGCGCGGCGGCCAGGTGTACTATCTCTATAATGATGTGGAAAATATCGAGAAAGCCACCCGGCGCCTGCAGGAGCTGGTGCCGGAAGCACGGATAGCCATCGGCCACGGGCAGATGCGGGAGCGCGATCTGGAGCGGGTGATGAACGATTTTCATCATCAGCGCTTTAATGTGCTGGTGTGTACCACCATCATTGAGACCGGCATCGATATTGCCAATGCCAATACCATTATTATCGAGCGGGCGGACAATTTCGGCCTGGCGCAGCTTCACCAGCTGCGCGGCCGGGTCGGGCGTTCCCATCATCAGGCTTATGCCTACCTGCTTACGCCGCCGCCGAAAGCCATGAGCCAGGACGCGCTGAAACGGCTGGAAGCCATCGCTTCACTGGAAGATTTGGGCGCCGGATTCGCCTTGGCAACCCATGATCTGGAGATCCGCGGCGCCGGGGAACTGTTGGGGGAAGATCAGAGCGGCCAACTGGAGACCATCGGCTTTTCGCTGTATATGGAATTGCTGGAAAGCGCGGTGGAGGCTTTGAAAGCCGGGCGGGAGCCGTCGCTGGAGGATCTTACCAGCGAATTGACCGACGTGGAGTTGCGTATGCCGGCTCTGTTGCCGGAAGAGTATATTCCCGACGTGAATACGCGGCTGTCCTTTTATAAGCGCATCGCCAGCGCGCCGGACAAGCAGGAGATTGAAGAGCTTAAGGTTGAACTTATAGACAGGTTCGGGCTGCTGCCCGATCCGGCCCGTCATTTGCTGGATATTGCCGTGCTGCGCCAGCGTGCCCGCAAGCTCGGGATTAAGCGTATCGAGGGCAATGACAAGGGCGGCTTTATTGAGTTCAGCGGGAAGAATTGCGTCGATCCGGGATATTTGATTGGCTTGTTGCAGCGCGACCCGAAGACCTTTCGGCTGGACGGCCCGACCCGGCTGAAGTTTATTAAGGAGCTGCCGGGTCGTCCGGCCCGGCTGGAGTATGTGCATCAACTGCTGGAAGGCTTGGATCAGCATCGGCTTCCGGCCTGAGCCGTTTCGACCCCATCGGCCCGGTCTCCCTTTAACACGCCGTGGCACGTCCGGTGATGGCGGGGCCTGGCGTGCCATATGGATCCGGCGGCTTAGGCCTTGTTATCGCTGTTGCTGCCGCTAAGATCCAGGCGTCCTTGTCTGTCCAAGGGTATCTTGGTGCCGGGATCGCGATCCATGCGGATTTTGCCCTCTTGATCGCCAATTTTGTAAGTCACATCGTAACCGAGCAGTTTCTGCGATTTGTCATACACCGTCTGGCACCGCTCCTGGTTGGTGGTGTAGGTGTCGTTATTCTGCAGGCTGCCCTGTACCTGGTTTCCGGCATAGCCGCCCGCCAGCGCGCCCGCAACCGTGGTCACGCTTCTGCCGTGACCGCCGCCGAACTGATGCCCGAGCACCCCCCCCGCTACCGCGCCGATGAGCGACCCGGCGATTTTATTTTCATCCTGCACCGGGCGCCGGTGGGTAACGGCAACGGTACGGCACTGCTGACGAGGAGTCCTGACGGTTTCATTGATAGGCGTCGCCGTAACCACCTGCGCATATTTTGGGCCGGAGGAGAATACGTCCAACCCGGCCACCGCTGCAATGCCGGAAGCCGCTATTACGCCTATGCCGACGCCGGCTAACATCGATTTATTCATGGAAAATTCTCCTTAAATCAACATTCGCGCATCACTGCGAGAGAGCAGCTTCACACAGCGGGGCGCCTGCGCCAGAGGATAATGTTTTGACGGCAACCCCAACCCGACCGAGACGACATGCGCGATTATTACCCCGGTTAGTGCGAAGTCTGCCCAAGCGAGTCAAGAGTGGCAATAAGACAGATGGCTGAAAATGGTGCATTTCTCCGTCATAAATCCAATTTTGAGAGAATTCTTAACACTTCCGATCGATTTATTAACACTTTATACTGAAAAATAAGACAAAGGCGTCATAGATTGCTTGACGGACAGCGGGTAGCCATCACCGTAGGTATCGGGACGTTGCGAGGTGGTGTTGGCCCTGCCTGCGGCAGGGCCGGGACATTAATGCAGTTTCAAATGCGGCCGGATGACCCGGTTGATACGCCCCACCAGCATCATCAGGCCGGTTTTAAGCAGGCCGTGCAGGGCAATCTGATGCATGCGGTACAGCGAGATATAGACCGCCCGGGCGATGCGCCCTTCGATCATCATGGAACCGCGCATTAAATTACCCATCAGGCTGCCGACGGTGCTGAACCGGGAAAGCGATACCAGCGAGCCGTGATCTTTGTAAACGTAGGCCGTCAGGGGTTTTTCGTTCAATAACGCCAGAATATTGCCATAGGCCCGCGTCGCCATCTGGTGGGCCGCCTGGGCTCGCGGCGGCACAAGCCGGCCGGAACCCTGCGGACAGGAGGCGCAATCGCCGATGGCGAAAATCATTGGATCCCGGGTAGTTTGCAGCGTCGGATGCACCATCAGCTGGTTGGCGCGATTGGTTTCCAGTCCGGCGATATCCTTCATAAAATCCGGCGCCTTGATGCCGGCCGCCCATACCATCAGCTCCGCCGGGATAAATTCGCCCTCTTTGGTGGTCAGTCCGTCCGCTGCGGCACGGGTCACCAGCGTGCCGGTGAGCACCCGTACGCCCATTTTCGTCAGCTCCTGATGGGCGGATGAAGAGATACGTACCGGCAGAGCCGGCAATATACGTTCCCCGGCTTCGACAAGGGTGACATTCAGCGCCTGGTTATCGACGCCCTCAAAACCGTAGCTGTGCAATTCCTGTACGGCATTGTGCAACTCCGCCGACAGTTCCACGCCGGTGGCGCCGCCGCCGACAATGGCGATATTGACTCGTTCATCGTCGTTGGATCGGGTTGAGTGCCGTAAAAACAAATTCAGCATCCGGTGATGGAAACGCTGAGCCTCCACCGGATTATCCAGGAAAATGCAATGTTCCTTCACGCCTTCGGTGCCGAAATCATTGGATACGCTGCCCAGCGCCATGACCAGTATGTCATAGGAGAGATGCCGCGCCGGCACCAGCAGTTCGCCGGCGCTGTCGCGGATAGCATCCAGCTGAACCTTTTTTTCGCCGCGGTCGATGTCGCTCAGGCTGCCCATCTGAAAATGAAAATGATGGTTATGGGCATGGGCTAGATAGCTGATGGCGTCGACGCCTTCATCCAGCGAACCGGTGGCCACCTCATGCAACAGGGGTTTCCATAAATGGCTGTGATTGCGATCCACCAGGGTAATCTGTGCCCGACGCTTGCGGCCAAGGGTATTACCCAGGCGGGTGGCCAGCTCCAGCCCGCCGGCGCCGCCGCCGATGATGACAATTTTCTTTAGGGTTGATGACAAAATGACCTCCAATTGTAAACCAACCGTTAATAAAGGCTTATGAATATCCTTATATAACACGTGGTTACGCTGAAATAATTTCTTACTGAAGTAAGATTATCATGTCAGGTCATTTGGTCATACCAAAATTGATATAAATCAATTTTCAGGGGACGGCATTTTGAGACGGACGCCCTAACCCAGCGCCTTGAAAGCTTGGATCCTCAACAAATGGGGCGAAATGTTTTTGAATTTGTGGCTTTGCTTTTCGTCCCAGATTATCTCGTAGTAGGGCTTAAGCAGATCGGCGCTACGCTGGTTGTCGAGGGCTTCGTCATGTCGGGACAGCAAAACCAGACAGCGGTCGCGATTTTTATCGCGGAAGTTTTCCACGCATTTAGTGGCGATATCCACATACTCTTCCGGCCTGTCTATTTTGCCGGGCATATTCTCCGCGGGGAAAAGGTTGGGATTGACGATAACCTGGCGCATGTCGCACAGGAAACCGATCCGCTCCGCCCAAAAGCCGCCCAGCCCCACGCCGCAAATCAGCGGACGCTCGTCATCGGTCAACTGCTGCATCTTGTCCACTTCTTTAAGGAGATGCTGCATATCGTGACGCGGGTGGAGCGTGCTGTAACTTATCAGCCGGACATCGGGATCAATAAACTGCAGTTGCAGCACCTTTTCGTGATTACCGGGACTATTGGAATCAAAACCGTGCAAATAGATGATCATCGTTATCCTCGTCTTGCATAAGGTCGGTTGCCGATGCCTCAGCGTTCGGGGAACTCCTCCCGCCGCTGTTTCTCATCCGCCCATTGCTTCGATAGCAGAGTCAGCTGCCGATGGGTTTGCCGCCATCTGGCGGAACTCATTAGGGTTTTTCGAGGGCAGCTTCCCCGATGGTATAACGCGGCCGGCGCCTCGACATTGATCGCCGACAGATTATCCAATACCGATACCGCGCCGGCGCGATTGTTGCAAACCAATATCATATCGCAGCCGGCCGCCATGGAGGCCTGCGCCCGCTCGGTATAGCTCCCCATCACCGCCGCGCCTTCCATGGATAAATCATCGGAGAAAATAATGCCGTTGAACGACAGTTCTTGCCGCAACACCTGTTTTAACCAGAAAGGAGAGCCGCTGGCGGGAAGGGGATCGGCGTCAGGATAGATAACATGGGCGGGCATGATGGCATCCAGCGCGCCGCGCTGGATCAGGGTGGAGAAAACGCGCATATCCCGCCTGCGGATTTCCGTAAGCGTCCGGGAGTCCACCGGCGTTTCCTTATGGGAATCCGCTATTACCGCCCCATGGCCGGGAAAATGCTTGCCGGTGGCCTTCATGCCGGCTTCATGCATGCCGTCGATAAAGCTGGCCGCCAATTCAACCGCCGTTTCCGGCTGGTCATGAAAAGCCCGCTCGCCGATTGCCGCGCTGCCGTGGCCGATGTCTAATACCGGCGCAAAGCTGATATCGATATCCATGCTGATCATTTCAGAGGCCATTAACCAGCCGGCTTCGCGGGCCATACGCAAGGCTTCCGGCATATCCAGCAACGCGGCATAGGACTGAGCCGCCGGTATCAGGGTAAATCCCTCGCGAAAGCGCTGTACCCGTCCGCCCTCCTGATCCACCGCCACCACCAGGCGCTCGCGGGAGGCTTTACGTATTTGTCTAATCAATGCCGCCAGCTGTTCAGGATCGTGATAATTCCGGGTAAAGATAATCACACCGCCCACCAGCGGGTGCTGTAATATTTCGCGTTCTTCGTTATCCAGCTCGTAGCCGGCGACATCTAACATCAGTGGACCCACAGCAACCTCAACATTTTGATATTCCCAGCATGCTTCAAACTGCAGGTGCATTGGCCTTCCTGCGATTCGAATTATTTAGGGTATATATTCTTGTTTATAATCCCTAATCGGACGTCATCCCGCCCGTGGCCGCGGCGGCCTTCAGACCGGTAGCCCCAAACGGAGCCGCGGCGGCCGGGCAAACTGCAAAAATTGACGCTGCCGGGTTTGGTGCCAGCGCACTTCGTACCACATCAGCATCAGGTAATCCACCCAGGGTAGCCAGGCGGAAATCTGCCGTGTTACGGCGGCCGGGGTAAATCCGCCGGAACAGGCCAGGTAGGCGGCCAAAAACACGGTCTGCTGCCGGATGTTCAGGCCATTGCCGCGAAACAGCGCCGCCAGCTCCAGGGCAAAGTCACCGTCGGCGGCATATTCCCAATCAATTAGAGAGATAGCCCCCTGCCGGTCACGAATAAGATTGTCGGCATGCACATCCATATGCATCGGTACCACTTTCAAGGGCGTAGGGGGTTTTTGCGCCATAAACCGCTGGTGTAGCCGCAGCCAGGCCGGACAACGCCGGGCGGGATCGGTCAATTGCCAATAGGTTTCATAGCGGCCATGGAGCGCCAGCGGATAACCGTAGCGCGGCAGCCGGTGTAATTGCCCGATCCGCCGGGGGAGGGAGCCATTGTTTAGGCACTCCTGCCACTGTACCGCGGACAGGCTCTCACCCGGAGTCCAGTCCACCACTAACCCGCGGGGGATCAGCGCGACGGGCCTGGGCGCCAATCCGCTGGCGGAAAGCTGCCGCAAAATGCGATATTCGCGCACATTGTCGGCCCCTAGCATGCGTTTATGCGGCGTGACCTGCCGCGCCAGCCAGTCCCGTTCCCCGGCGCGCACACGCCGGCTTTCGCCGCTCAGCCCGCTCACCTTCTCTATCTGGCAGCCGGCTGATGCCGATGGGGGCAATAGCCGTCTTAACCACAAGGCGAGATCAAAATCAGGGTTGCACACTTCCTTTTCCCGACCAGATAATCTCCCCGGTCTGCACCAGCATCAGCTGCATCTCCAGGTCCGGCGCCTTGGCGTCACCGCCGGCATCGGTGTACAGAACGTATTGCGCATTAACGTAACGCGCCAGTCCCACCGCTTTGCTCCGCGACTCCAGGCTGTCATCCGTCGATAGGCCGAGGGTTTGCTTGGCCGCAGTAATTTGCGGCTGGGCGACGACGGTAAACTTACCATTGGACGCCAGGGCATTGTAGATGGCGTCGGTGGCCTTGGCGGTCTGTATAGTGCCGTTGGTATTGTTTTTGACCGTATTGACCACCAGCATGCTTCCCGGAGCGATATCCTTAACGGTGAGCATCTGTTGCACCAGCGGTGCGACGCTGCCCAGCCAGTCAAGCGTCCTGATGGTCGGCGGCGCCGGTACCGTCGCCGGCGGCGGCACGGACACCGGGGGTTGACTAGGCACAGGCTGCGCCGGTTCTATGGGAGCCGGCTGTTGCTGCTCTGGCGGACGTGTCAGACATCCGGTCAGGACCATGGCGGCCAGCACGACGAAGGTAAACTTTTTCATCTTTGCTCACTCAGGCGAAAATCAGATATAAAGATAAAGGCGGACTTGTCGCGCCTCAAGATTACCGCTGGTGGCATCCACCGTCACCGTAGCGCCCGGCGGGATTACCAGGGTCTGCACGCTGGCATAAGGCAGGATATCCAGACCCTGCCGGTCATACCAATAGAAACGATAATGAACAGTGACCGGATGGGACTGGTCATTGTGTATCACGGCCGCAGCCCGCTTTTGTCCCTGAACGTCGCCGATGGAGGGCGGCTGGGCGTTTATGCCCGCCGTCATCACCGACGGATCCATCACCAGGGATTGCTGATTGTTAATCATCAGCGTCTTATGGCCGCCGCTACTGCAACCCGCGGCCAGCAGCAGGCCCGCTAACAATGACGGAGCAAAACGCGCAAAACGCATATATTTCCCCGATCAGTATGACACCAGCGGTCCGAGGGCTTTACCGCCCAAAAGATGCATATGCAGATGATAAACCTCTTGGCCGCCGTGGCGATTACAGTTGATTATCAACCGGAAACCGTCCTCGGCGATCCCTTCCTGCTCGGCGATTTTCGCCGCGGCGGTAAACATGCGTCCCAGCGCCGCTTCATGTTCGGCGGTGACATCATTTACCGTGGGGATCAGCACGTTCGGCACTATAACGATGTGGCTTGGGGCTTTGGGGGAGATATCGCGAAAAGCGGTAACCAGCTCATCCTGATAAACGATTTCCGAAGGGATTTCCCGGCGGATAATCTTGCTGAAAATGGTTTCTTCTGCCATGGCATCGTTCCTTGTAGCAAAAAGGATAGTGCAAGGAGTATGAGCGACTTACCCCTCTTTTTTCAACCTTGAACGCAATTTATTACGCGTAACCTGAAGGGAAACTTGATTGGAGGCTCGATCCGCGCGATAACGGCTCACATCCCCGAGTTGCAGGCGCGTTGGCTTCCCTCGCTCATCCCGGTCACCTATCTGAGTAAGCGCCTGGGGATGGATGAGCATCATCCCTGAGGCCCACCCTTCGGGTCAGCGCAAGCGCTGTTCAAATCTGTTCCTGACAGATTTGTCGCAGCGTTGCCGCCTTCCTGCAATTCGAATGATTTTGGGTATAGCGGGTTTATACCGAATCAGGCAAATTGACGTATATATTCATCCATGTCGGTTTTCAGATTATCCGAACGGGTGCCGAAGATGGCCTGCACCCCTGAGCCCGCCACCACGACGCCGGCGGCGCCCAGGCGTTTGAGCCCGGCCTGGTCCACCTTGGTAATATCCGCCACGCTGATGCGCAAACGGGTAATACAGGCATCCAGGTTGGTAATATTTTCCCTGCCGCCGAAGGCTTTCACCAGCGCGCCGGCCATTTCCGTACCGGCCTGTGCCAGCTGCTGCGTGCCGGTGACCTCGCGGCCCGGGGTTTTCAGGTCCAATTTTACAATCAGCACCCGGAACAGGGTGTAATAGATTATCCCGTAAATAATGCCCACCACCGGGAATAGCCAGATACGGCTGCTGTTGCCGCTGAGCACGATGAAATCAATCAGGCCGTGGGAAAAGCTGGTGCCGTCGCGCATGCCCAGCAGGATGCAAATGGGGAACGCCAGGCCGGCCAGGATCGCATGGATCACGTACAGGATGGGTGCGACAAAGATAAAGGAAAACTCAATGGGTTCGGTGATGCCGGTCAGAAAGGCGGTTAATGCCCCCGACAGCATGATTCCCCCCACCTTGGCGCGGTTTTCCGGTTTGGCGGAGTGCCAGATGGCAATAGCGGCGGCCGGCAGGCCGTACATCTTGAACAGGAAACCGCCGGACAATTTACCCGCCTCCGGGTCGCCCGCCATATAGCGGGGAATATCGCCATGGAAGACCTGGCCGGCGGCGTTGGTATAATCACCCACCTGCATCTGGAAAGGCACATTCCAGATGTGGTGCAGGCCGAACGGCACCAGCGCGCGCTCCACGACACCGTAGATACCGAAAGCCACCACCGGATTCTGGTACGCCGCCCACTTGGAAAAGATCTGAATCGCCGCCCCGATGGGCGGCCAGATAAAGGACAGCACAACGCCCAGCAGAATGGCGAATAAACCGGAAATAATGGGTACAAATCGTTTCCCGGAAAAAAATCCCAGGTATTCGGGCAGCCTGATGCGGTAAAAACGATTGAACATATAGGCGGCAATGGCGCCGGAAATAATGCCTCCCAGCACCCCGGTGTCCGCCAGATGTTTGGCGGCGATCTCGTCCGCGGGCAGATGCAGTACCAAAGGAGCGACCACCGCCATGGTTTTGACCATGATACCGTAGGCCACCACCGCCGCCAGCGCCGAGACGCCGTCGTTATTGGTGAAACCCAGG
This sequence comes from Sodalis sp. RH15, assembly GCF_047324255.1. Lineage (NCBI taxonomy): Bacteria > Pseudomonadati > Pseudomonadota > Gammaproteobacteria > Enterobacterales > Bruguierivoracaceae > Sodalis > Sodalis sp. RH15. The sequence continues at coordinate 2,209,945 of NZ_CP178738.1, read as the reverse complement.
GCCACGCCGATGGCGAAAATCAGCGGCATATTGGCGAAGACCGAACCGCCCGCTTCCGCCATGACGTGGGAAATAACCGCGGGAATCCAGCTGAACTCGGCCGACCCGACGCCTAGCAAAATGCCGGCGATGGGCAATACCGATACCGGCAGCATTAGCGATTTACCTACTTTTTGCAGGTCTGCAAATGCGTTGTTAAACATAAATTGTATGCTCCTGAGTCAATGCTGCTGATCTTTTCCCGCACAAGCGGGCGCAAAAGCCTCATAGGACTTTTGATCGTATGGAAACCGGGTTCCTTTATTTATTACGAAGGGTAAAATAAATCCGCGAAAATGTGTTTGATAGTAATCACGTTTCCGGGATTTCAGCGATTTCGTCCCTGTCGCCGCCCCCTGTTTATGCACTTTTAAGCCGCCGCGGAGATTGCACATCCCCGGACATTTGCGCGGCGGAAGAGTAGCGCTAAAAGCGGCCGAATACGAGTCGAAAAATCACATTTATCGCCGCAATATAAATCATTTACCCAATCGGCGGGGATCCACATGGAACAGACGGCCGAAATTGTCGGTGGTGGCGTCCGCCAGCTGTTCCACCGTCACCCCTTTCAGCGCCGCCATATACTCCGCCACATCCCGGACGTAAGCCGGCTGGTTTTCCTTGCCGCGGTAAGGTACCGGCGCAAGATAGGGGGAATCGGTTTCCACCAGCAGCCGGTCCAGCGGCACATATCGCGCCGCCTCACGCAGGGCGTCGGCTTTTTTGAAGGTGATCATGCCGGAAAAGGAAATATAAAACCCCAAATCCAACAGCGTTTTTGCCGTCTCGGTGTCCTCGGTAAAGCAATGCAGTACGCCGCCGCACTCCCCGGCCCGCTCCTCCCGCAGAATGGCCAGCGTATCCTCGCGGGCGGAACGGGTATGAATAATCACCGGTTTATCAAGCTCACGGCCGATACGGATATGCTCCCGCAGCGACGTCTGCTGCTCCGGTTTATTATCCTGCTGGTAATAATAATCCAGGCCGGTTTCACCCAGCGCCACCACCGCTTCGCCGGCCGCAAGGCGCCTGAGTTCGGCAAAATCATAGGGTTCGTCCAGATTCAGCGGATGTATGCCGCAGGAGAGCAGCACCTCGTCGCGGCGACCGATAAGTTCGGTCATTTTATGGAAACCCGGCAGCGACGTGGCCACTGCCAGCATCAGGCGCACATCCCTTGCCCCGGCCTTCGCCACGACGTCATTCACATCACGGTGCACGGTTTCATAATTCAATCCGTCAAGATGACAGTGAGAATCGACCAAAAACATCTTCTTTTCCTCTAAAGGCTCCAGGGGTGGGCGCCGACATCCGCCGCCTCATCCCAGTTAAGCAACTGATTAGTGAGCAACAGCTCGCGATTGATGCCGCTGATAGTCTGCCATTGCCGGCGGCATTCCAGCCATTGATGCAGCTGGTGATGCAGGATACCGGACGGATAGCGGGTGCCGAGCTGCTCCACCAGCAACCGCTGATCCTGATTAACGGCAAAGGCGACCGCCCCCGCCTGCCATTTCAACGCATCGGTAAGCAGCGTGAGCAGCCAGTATAGCGGTTCGTCATCCTTGTCTTTATTCAGAAAGGGCAGCAGCGAGAGCAGATCCCGCCGGGCGAGGGCCTGCCGAATACCGTCGCATAGCCCCTGCCGTTCCGCCCATCTGGCGGGCTGCAGTATGTCCAGCGCCGCCAGGGGCGCGCCGTTATACAGCCGTAGCGCCGTGCGGGCCTGTTCCGCGTCGCGGATGCCCTGCTGCAACAGCCAGCCGGAACCGGTGGGTTCATCAGGCGCCGGCAGATGCCGGTAAAGGCAGCGGCTGCGCAGGGTGGGCAACAGATGCGACGGCTCGCGGCAGGCCAGCAGAAAATAGGTCCGGTCCGGCGGTTCTTCCAATGTTTTCAGCAGGGCATTCGCCGCCTGTTCGGTGAGTGCTTCGGCATCCGACAGCCACACCACCTTCGCTCCCCCCTGCTGCGCATGGTTATACAGCGGATCTATCACCTGCCGTATGCTGTCCACGCCCAGGCTGCTTCGCCCCTTTTCCGGCTCCGGCCGGTAAAAGTCAGGATGATTGCCCGCCATCATCAGTTGGCAACTGTGGCAATGGCCGCAGCTCTTCATTCCTTCCGGCTGGCGGCACATCAGCCAGCGGCTGATGGCGTAGCACAGCGAGTCAACGCCGGAGCCCTTGAGGGCATGAATCAATAAGGCATGGTGCCCCCGGCCGTCCTGATAGCGGGCAATAATTTGCCGATAAGGCGCGTTCAGCCAGGGATACCAGTTCATGGGCGCCGCTCCCGGGCGGTAAACCAGTTTTCCAGCAAGGCGCGCACGTCCTCGGCCACCTGTTCCAGCGAACGGCCAGCATCCAAGGTAACGATGGAGGGATCCTTCGCCGCCAGTTCCAGGTAGCGCTGCCGGGTACGTTCAAAAAAGGCCAGCGACTCCTGTTCAATGCGATCGAGTTCGCCCCGCGCCCGGGCCCGCTGCAAACCCAAGACCGGCGGCAAATCCAGGTATAGGGTTAAATCCGGACGAAAGTCCCCCAGCACCAGGTCGCGCAGCGTCTCCAGCAGTTGCGGATCCACGCCGCGGCCCCCGCCCTGATAAGCCTGGGACGAGAGATCGTGACGATCCCCCACCACCCATGAGCCGCGCGCCAGCGCCGGTTTAATCACCGTCTCCACCAATTGGGCCCGGGCCGCGTACAGCATCAGCAGTTCGGCTTTATCAGTGACCGCCTCATTGTCGGCGCCGTCTTTGATCAACCGACGCAATGCTTCCGCCAGCGGCGTTCCCCCCGGCTCTCGGGTGAAGACCACATCTTCAATGCCGTGGCGGCGTAGCGTCTCGACGATAACCTGAATCGCGCTGGTTTTGCCGGCGCCTTCCAGTCCCTCGATAACGATGAATTTACTGTCCATGGATTTCCTTGAGGCTTTCACGATATTGCTGCACGGCTTTATTATGGCTCGCCAGGTTATTGCTGAACACATGCCGGCCTTTGCCATCGGCGACAAAATAGAGATACGAGGTCTTTTCCGGATGTGCGGCGGCCAGGAGCGATGCGTGGCCCGGCATGGCGATCGGCGCCGGCGGCAGCCCGGTAATCACATAGGTATTATACGGCGTTGCTTCGCCGAGATCCTGTCGGCTGAGGGTGCCTTTATACCCATCCCCCATGCCGTAAATGACCGTGGGATCGGTTTGCAAACGCATGCCCAGCCGCAGGCGGTTAATAAATACCGACGCCACTTTGCCCCGTTCTTCCGGCAGGCCGGTTTCTTTTTCAACGATAGACGCCATGGTCAGCAGGTCCGCGGGCTTTTTGTAAGGCAATCCGTCCGCTCTGCCCTGCCAGACGGTACCGAGAGTTTTATCCATGCGCTGCCAGGCCCGTTTCAACAGCGCGATATCGGTGGTCTGGGCGGTATAGAGATAGGTATCCGGATAGAAATGCCCTTCCAGGGGCTGCGCCGGATCCACGCCCAGGCGTTCGGCCAATTGATCCAGCGGCAGATTGGCCGCCGTGTGTTTAACATAAGGCGCTTTATCCAGGATAACCAGCCATTCTTTCAGGGTCGAGCCTTCGATAAAGCGAATAGAAAATTGGGCTTCTTTGCCGCTGGCCAATAATTCAAGCATTTCCCGAACGGTCATGCCGGGGGTAAACCGATAGGTCCCGGCCTTGAATGCGGCCAAACTCGGTTCCCATTGCCACAGCCAGGGCAGCCAGCGGGCATGCTTGATAATATGCTCCTGGCGCAGCGCGGTCTTTAGCCCTTCACGCCCTGTACCGGCCGGCAAGGTGAAGATTTTCTCCTGCGTGATGGTAAGGGGCGATGCGGCAAAATGCCTGATTTGCAACAGGCAATAAGCCGCCCCGCCGGCCAATAGCGCCAGAATGACGGCGAAAATAAGTATGTTTTTCTTCATGCAAGAACTCTGTTAACAGCTCGGTCTAAGATATTCAAATAATGTTCTGTCCTGATAGATGCGTTCATCAAAACGATTCACCGGCAAAACGGGCATCAAGGCATTGCAAATGATCACTTCGTCGGCCGCAAGCAATGCCGCCGGCAGGGCATCCACCAGATGCAGGGTAAAGGGCGATCCCGTGGACAGCGCTATGATATGCCGCCGCATCACACCCGCCACCCCCGACTGTTCCAGCGTCGGCGTGTAAACCTCGCTGCCGCGCCGCCAAAAAATATTCGCGGCGCAGCATTCGGTGACGTAACCCCGGGTATCCAGCACCACGGCCTCCTGCGCGCCGGCGGTCTGCTCCAGCCGGGTGCGAATCAATACCTGCTCCAGGCGGTTGAGATGCTTTATCCCGGCCAACAGGGGATTGCATGCCAGGGCAACGGGACTAAGAGTCAAATTCACACCCTGGCGGCGCCACAACGGGTAATGGGGCGGGGCCTCGCCATGGCTGAGAATCCGCAGCGGCATCCCGCAGCCGGCGGCGCTGTAGCCCCTGCCGCCGCTGCCGCGGCTGATAATGACTTTGAGCACTCCGTCCCGCCATTGTTCAGCCGCCTGTCGCATTTCCCGTTCCAGCACCGCCAGGTCCAGGGGGTCAAACAGCAGACGGGCGGCTGACTGCGCCAATCTTTCCAAATGGTAGGACAAGAGATCTATGCGTCCCGTTCGGATGCGGGCGGTGGTAAAAAAGCCGTCGCCGAACTGAATGGCACGATCGGTCAAAGGCAGCTGCTGCCGAGGTTCTCCGTTGATCCAATACATATCTCACCTGCGCCGGGGCTGTGATGGGACGGGATAAAAAAATGGCCCGATTAACGGGCCATAAAGTACAACGCTGAGTCAGATCCTGCGGAATACCAGCGAGCCGTTGGTACCGCCGAAACCGAAAGAGTTACACAGCGTATATTGCATGTCGGTCACCCGGCGGGCTTCATGGGGCACAAAATCCAGATCGCATTCTTCGCCGGGATTATCCAGGTTGATGGTGGGCGGTATCGCCTGATCGCGCAGCGCCAGCACGCTGAATATGGCCTCAATCGCCCCGGCGGCCCCCAGCAGATGGCCGGTCATGGATTTGGTGGAGCTTATCATGACCTTATGCGCATCTTCCCGGAAGACTGACTTCACGGCATAGGTTTCCGCTTTATCACCCACCGGCGTTGACGTGCCGTGAGCGTTGATATAAAGCACCTGAGATGGGGTAATGTCCGCGTCGCGCAAGGCGTTTTCCATGGCCAGCGCCGCTCCGGCGCCATTTTCCGGCGGCGACGTCATATGGTAGGCGTCGCTGCTCATGCCGAAACCCACCAATTCGGCGTATATTTTCGCGCCGCGTTTTTTTGCGTGTTCGTACTCTTCCAGCACCATGACGCCGGCACCGTCCCCCAGTACGAATCCGTCCCGATCCCGGTCCCAGGGACGGCTCGCCGCCTGGGGATCATCATTGCGCGTGGACAATGCGCGCGCGGCGCCAAAACCACCGACGCCCAAAGGCGTGCTGCCTTTTTCGGCGCCGCCGGCCAGCATCACATCCGCATCGTTATAAGCGATGATACGCGCGGCCTGGCCGATATTATGCACTCCGGTAGTACAGGCGGTAGCAATGCAAATGCTGGGGCCACGCAGTCCGCACATGATGGTCAGATGGCCGGCTATCATATTTACGATGGTGGAGGGCACAAAAAACGGGCTGATTTTACGCGGCCCGCCGTTAATAAGCGCGGTATGGTTGTCTTCAATCAGACCCAGACCGCCGATTCCCGAACCAATCGCCGCGCCGATGCGGGTGGCGTTTTCTTCGGTAACTATCAGTCCCGAGTCCTGCATTGCCTGTATGCCGGCGGCAATGCCGTATTGGATGAAAATATCCATCTTGCGTGCTTCTTTACGCGATAGATAATCTTCACAATTAAAATTTTTCACCAAGCCCGCAAAACGCGTTGCATAGGCTGAGGTATCAAAATGGTCGATCAGGCCGATGCCACTCTGTCCGGCAAGGAGCGCGCTCCACGTAGATTCTACGGTATTGCCGACAGGAGACAACATGCCGAGTCCGGTCACAACAACTCGACGCTTAGACACGCTTGTCCTCCAGGGAGGGAAAATATGATACTATGGGACGAAAAAAAACTTAGGCGGTCGAATGACCGCCTAGGGATGTTCGCTTACTGCTGGCTTGCCTGAATGAAATCAATCGCTGCCTGAACAGTAGTGATTTTCTCAGCTTCCTCGTCCGGAATTTCGGTATCAAATTCTTCTTCCAGCGCCATTACCAGCTCAACAGTGTCAAGGGAATCTGCGCCGAGGTCATCAACGAAAGAAGCATTGTTCACGACTTCTTCTTTCTTAACACCCAGTTGCTCAGCGATGATTGCCTTAACTTTTTCTTCGGTAGTGCTCATACTCTTAAATTTCCTATCAAAACTCGCTTTCGCGATGGTTTTCGTAGTGTATAAAATGTTGAAAAAGATGCAACTAAATCCCGGCTGGTCAAACCACGATTTTATGCTATTTTGCGGTTTTTACCACAAATAACGCAAATGATTTTCGTGCTTTTCACAGCATATACATGCCGCCATTGACATGTATCGTTTCACCGGTAATGTATGCCGCCTCGTCAGAAGCGAAAAAAGCAACAACACTGGCAATTTCCTGTGGATCGCCGAGACGGTTGGCCGGAATTCTGGTCAAAATTTCCGCTCGGTGTTCATCTGTCAACGCTTCGGTCATATCTGTAGCTATAAATCCGGGCGCCACCACGTTTACCGTGATGCCCCGCGAAGCGACTTCCCGCGCCAGGGATTTGCTAAAACCCACCAGGCCGGCTTTCGCCGCGGCATAATTTGCTTGCCCGGCATTACCCATTGAGCCGACGACAGAACCGATGGTAATGATTCTGCCGTAGCGCTTTTTCATCATCGCGCGCATTACCGCCTTGGACATGCGGAACACGGAGGTCAGGTTAGTATCTAGGATAGACTGCCATTCCTCTTCTTTCATGCGCATCAGTAGATTATCACGCGTGATGCCGGCATTATTCACTAAAATGTCGACTTCGCCAAATTCCGCACGTATTTTCTCCAAAAGCGACTCGATGGAGGCGCTGTCGGAGACGTCCAGACGCAGCCCTTTGCCTTTGCCGGCGAGATAAGCGCTGATGGCGTCGGCGCCCGGTTCGCTGGTGGCGGTGCCGATAACCGTCGCACCGCATGCCGCCAGTTTCTCGGCGATAGCGCGGCCAATACCTCGGCTGGCGCCCGTGACCAGGGCGATTTTACCTTCAAAACCCATTAAATTCCCCATTATTTTTGCTCAATCGCCGCGGCCAGCGAAGCGGGATCGTTCACCGCCTGGCCGGACAAGGTGTCAACGATGCGTTTGGTCAAACCGGTAAGGACTTTGCCGGGACCCGCCTCAATCAATACCTCGGCGCCTTGGGCGGCAAGATACTGAACCGTTTCCGTCCACCGTACCGGGTTGTAAAGCTGGCGCACCAGCGCGCTGCGGATGGCGTCGGGGTCGGTTTCAGCTTTTACGTCGACGTTATTCACCACCGGCACCTCAGGAATGGAGAAACGAACGTCCCGCAGGGCCAGCGCGAGTTTTTCCGCCGCCGGCTCCATCAGCGCGCAGTGGGAAGGCACGCTCACCGGCAAAGGAAGCGCGCGTTTCGCGCCGGCCGCTTTACAGGCCGCGCCGGCACGCTCAACCGCTTCTTTATGGCCGGCGATCACCACCTGGCCCGGCGAATTGAAGTTCACCGGCGCGACCACCTGTCCCTGCGCCGATTCTTCGCAGGCTCTGGCGATGGCGGCATTATCCAGGCCGATAATGGCCGACATTCCACCGACGCCGGCGGGAACCGCTTCCTGCATCAGCTTGCCGCGCAGTTCCACCAGCTTAACCGCCGCGGTGAATTCCAGCACGCCGGCGCACACCAGCGCGGAATATTCGCCCAGGCTATGTCCCGCCAGCCAGGCGGGAATTTTCCCGCCCTGCTGCCGCCAAACCCGCCAAATGGACACCGAAGCCGCCAGCAATGCCGGCTGGGTCTGCCAGGTTTTATTCAGTTCTTCCACCGGGCCTTGCTGCGTTAATGCCCATAAATCATATCCCAGTGCGGCGGAGGCTTCGCCAAAAGTGGTCTCAACCAGCGGATAAAGCGCGGCCAGTTCAGCCAGCATACCCACGGATTGCGAACCCTGCCCCGGGAAAACCATTGCCAGTTCTGTCATATTTTTATTACCTATTAGATTAAAATCTAATCAGAGCCGAACCCCAGGTAAAGCCGCCGCCGAAAGCTTCAAGCAAAATCAGCTGTCCCCGTTGAATCCGGCCGTCACGCACCGCTTCGTCCAGCGCCAACGGCACGGAGGCGGCGGAGGTATTGCCCTGACGATCCAGTGTGACTATCACTTTATCCATGCTCATATTGAGCCTCTTCGCCGTGGCGGCGATGATGCGCAGGTTCGCCTGATGGGGCACCAGCCAGTCAAGCTCGGACCGATCCAGCCGGTTGGCGGTCAGGGTTTCATCCACGATGTGCGCCAGCTCGGTGACCGCCACTTTAAACACTTCGTTGCCCGACATGGTCAGGAACGCCGGCGCCGTGGGATCGAGACGGTTATGGTACGGCAAGGTCAGCAGCTCGCCATAACGTCCGTCCGCATGCAGATGGGTGGACAAAATGCCCGGCTGTTCACTGCGGCCCAGCACTACGGCGCCCGCCCCGTCGCCGAAAAGAATCAGCGTGCCGCGGTCGGTGGGATCCAGGGTGCGGCTCAGCATATCCGAACCCACCACCAGCGCATACTCCACCGCGCCGCTTTTGATATATTGATCCGCCACGCTCAGCGCATAGGCGAAACCCGCGCAAGCCGCCGCGATATCAAAAGAAACGGTATCGCGAATGCCCAATTTAAGCTGGATTTCGCATGCCGAACTGGGAAAGGCATGGCTCGATGACGTGGTGGCGACAAGAATGAGCCCCACCTGATCCGGCCGGATGCCGGCCATGTCGAGAGCCTGTTGCGCGGCGGTAAAACCCATGGTGGACACCGTTTCGTGCACTCCGGCGATGCGCCGTTCACGAATACCGGTACGCGTCACAATCCATTCGTCGGAGGTATCCACCATTTTTTCCAGGTCCGCATTCGACCTTATTTGCACCGGCAGATAACTCCCGGTACCGAGAATCTTTGTATACATGTACGCTTAATCACTCTTGGGTAATACCGCATCCAGGCGCGCGGCGATCTTTTCGGGAATCTGCCGCTCCACCGCTTGCATTGCCTGTTCGATCGCGACGGCGAACGCGCGCTGATTCGCCGCGCCGTGACTTTTGATAACCGTACCACGTAAACCTAACAGACATGCGCCATTGTATTGGTCGGGATTGAGATGACCGAATTGGCGGGCGAGACGTTTTTTCACCCAACGTTTCGCGAACTTCATAAACCAACTCTGCCTGCCGCCGTCCCCTGAGGATTTAAGCAAAGACAGAAAAAGTCTTATCACCCCTTCCATGGTCTTTAACGTGACATTGCCGACAAACCCGTCACAAATCAAAACGTCGGTCTTTCCGGTCAGCAATTCATTGGCTTCAAGATACCCGATATAATTGATTGACGGAATACTTCGCAGTATGACAGCCGCCTGGTGAATATTATCGAGACCCTTGGTTTCTTCCTCGCCGATATTCAGCAGCGCCACCCGCGGGTTTTCAATGCCGATGATATCTTCCGCCACCACGGCGCCCATAATGGCGAATTGGGCCAGCATCTCCCCGTCGCATTCCACGTTGGCGCCCAGATCCAGCACCACGGTTTTTCCCTTCTGCTGGTGGGGCAATATAGTCATCAGCGCCGGGCGCTGGATGCCCTCCAGTGGTTTGATCAGCAGTTTGGCCAGTCCCATCAGCGCACCGGTGTTCCCGGCGCTGACGCAGGCCTGCGCCCGTCCTTCCTTGATCAGTTCCAGCATGACGCGCATGGAGGTGCCGCGACTGGCCCTGATGGCAACGGAAGGTTTAGCGTCACCGGCAATAACGGATTCAGCGGTAACCACCGTCAGACGCTCGCGCAGAACGGAATCTGTTTTTGACAGTAAAGGATTTATCGCGGCGGGATCGCCGACCAGCAGCAGCTCTAATTGAGGATGATAAGCCAGTGCCTGCAATGCAGCAGGCACCGTAACGGCGGGACCGAAATCACCGCCCATTGCATCTAACGCAAGGGTTAGACGTATCAATGTATCGCCTTTGTATTACTTGGCGATAACTTTACGACCGCGGTAGAAACCGTCGGCAGTGATATGGTGACGCAGATGAGTTTCACCGGAGGCTTTATCCACCGAGACGGCGGATGTGGTCAGCGCGTCGTGTGAACGGCGCATACCACGGGTGGAACGGGACGGCTTGGTTTGTTGTACGGCCATGGACCTTACTCCTTGATTACTTACGCTTTAAACTGGCTAATACGGAAAACGGGTTGGGTTTTTCAACCTCGGACGGCAATTTGCCGAATACCTGTTCCGTGTCGGACACTTCACAGTGTTCAGGATCATGCACCGGTGCGATGGGCAATGAAAGAATAATTTCATCTTCAATCATCGCCAGCAGGTCTACCTCGCCATATTCAGTGACATAGGCCGCCTCGTACGCTTCCGGCAATGCCTCAGCCTGTTCGTCGGTAACGACCGGGCTAAAACAAAATGTCGTGTGTACCTGATGCGCAAACGGCTGGTTGCAGCGCTGGCATGTGAGCGTGACCGCCACCTCCGCGCTGCCCCTGATAACCGCCAGGCGTTGATCATCGATATCGAACGATAACGCCGCCTGAACATCGCTATCCACACTTACCACGGATTCGGCAACGCGACTCACCTGCTCAGAGCCATAGACACCAACATAATCCAGGCGTTTCTGAGCGGCGCGTACCGCATCAATGGTCAGGGGTAATTTTACCTTTTGCATAGGGCGCGCATATTAACTTTGTAACGGCATAGAGTCAAAGAAAAAGGCTAATTATGAGCGCCTTTTACCAATATTCGCTTCCAGAGCGGCGAACAGTTTAAAATGAGTCAGGGAAATACGCTACGGTCGGATTAAAATTTATGTGCAAAATCGTTCTCGCTTCTTCTTCGCCCTTTCGCCGGGCGCTATTGGAAAAACTCCGGCTGCCGTTTCTCACCTGTGCGCCGGATATAGATGAAGCCCCGCTGTCCGGGGAATCGCCGCGGGATATGGTACTGCGCCTGTCCGCCGGCAAGGCTGCCGCGCCGCGGATAACATATGAGCGCCACCTGATTATCGGCTCCGATCAGTGCTGCGTCCTGGGGGGCGAAATCACCGGCAAGCCCCTTAGCAGGGAGAACGCCGTCAGACAGCTTCGACGCGCCAGCGGTAAGAGGGTGACGTTCTATACCGGCCTGGTTTTGCTCAACAGCGCCACCGGACGGCTGCAGCAAACGGTGGAGACGTTCCAGGTGACGTTTCGCAGCCTGTCGGATCGGGAAATCGAGGGTTACGTAGACGCCGAGCAGCCTTTAAACTGCGCGGGTGCGTTCAAATGCGAGGGACTGGGCATCACCCTGTTCCAGTCCCTTGACGGCCGGGACCCGAACAGCTTGATAGGCCTGCCGCTCATCGCCCTGGCGGCCATGCTGCGTAACGAGGGGATTAATCCCCTTGACGGAGCGCAATGCCCCCGCTATTTGTGATTAAGCCGCATATAGGCCAGGCATTGGCGCAGTTCATTGTCCAGCGGCGCTTCGATACGCATGGTTTCGCCGGTGGCGGGATGATCGAAGCGCAAGGCGGCGGCATGGAGAAATAACCGGTGCAGGCCGGTTCCCTTCAGAAACCGGTCGAATTCGGCGTCGCCATACCGATCGTCAAAGGCGATGGGATGGCCGGCAAACTGCGCATGCACACGGATTTGGTGGGTGCGGCCGGTAACCGGACTGGCCTTCACCAGGGTGGCACGGGTAAAACGCTCTTCCACTTTAAAGCGCGTCTCGGAGGGTTTACCCTCGATGCCGACCCGTACGATACGCTCTCCGCTGGCCAGGATATTTTTAATCAGCGGCGCGGACACCGCTTTGTTGTGGGACGGCCATTCGCCGCGCACCAGCGCCAGATAATCTTTTTGCATGCCCTTGAGGCGCAATTGCTCATGGAGCAGCCTCAGGGCCGAGCGTTTTTTGGCAATCAGCAGCACCCCGGAGGTATCGCGATCGAGCCGGTGCACCAATTCAAGAAAATGGGCCGCCGGGCGCAGCGCCCTCAATCCCTCGATAACGCCGAAGCTTAATCCGCTGCCGCCGTGCACCGCCGTACCCGAGGGCTTGTTGAGAATCAGCAGATGATCGTCTTCATAGAGCACCGCATCCGCCAGGGCCGCCACCTTGTCCAGATGAACGGAAACCGGCGCCTGTTCAGGCTCCGATTGGCGTACCGGCGGAATACGCAGCTCATCGCCGTCTTCCAGTTTGTATTCCGGTTTGACTCTCTTTTTATTGACCCGCACTTCCCCTTTACGCACGATGCGATAAATCATGCTTTTCGGTACGCCCTTTAATCGGGTACGCAAAAAATTGTCGATTCGCTGGCCGGCCTGGTCAGCGGAAATGGTGATAAATTGTACGCCGGTATTATTTTCATTCATGGGAGGCGATTCTAAATATACCGTCGGCATAGCGCCACTCCTTTTTCTGTGCTTAACTGTGCTTTAATCGGTAAGAAAGTTTTGCGGGTTGTTTTCGCGCTCTCGGCAGACCCATGCCGGCGGAATATTTATCCAATAGCTTTCACGTTGCAGCCAACTCGGCTTCGGCTTGAAAGATGACGGGTATAACCGTAAGTCTGAATATTGTTGCCGAGAGGTAAAGTCGCCTTGCTATATGTGTGTCAGCGGTGGAATAATGTCTTTACTTTCCACGCTGCTTACGTAAAGGCGAAGAAACGTGGAATTTTTTAAATTTGCCTGATTAACCATACACGCGGCAATGGCGTAAGACGTATTGATTATTCAGGCAGTTAGCGGGCTGCGGATTGCAGCTTGGCCGGCAAAAGGAATTCGTTCTGGCGACAGACTTCAGACGTTATTCCCTCAATAAAAGCGCTGTTTTTCTCTCGGAAAACAGGCTACCGAAATAATGCGCCCCTCTGCTGACGACAACCGTGAGGTTGACGGTATTGCGACAAGACACGGGGCCGTCGGTGATTACCCGGTCTTGCGTTTTTTTTGCCCGCAGCTCTGATGCCAATGCATAAAAAAGAGTAAGTTGAAGATGAAGAGAATGTTAATAAACGCGACTCAGCAGGAAGAGTTGCGCGTAGCCCTGGTAGACGGCCAGCGGCTCTACGATCTGGATATTGAAAGCCCCGGTCATGAGCAGAAAAAAGCCAATATTTACAAGGGTAAAATCACCCGTATCGAACCCAGTCTTGAAGCGGCGTTTGTGGATTACGGCGCCGAACGCCACGGATTTCTTCCCCTGAAGGAAATCGCCCGCGAGTATTTTCCCGCGCAATATTCCTCCCACGGCCGGCCCAATATCAAGGACGTGCTGCGGGAAGGACAGGAAGTGATCGTCCAGGTTGATAAAGAGGAACGCGGTAACAAAGGCGCGGCCTTGACCACCTTTATCAGCCTGGCCGGCAGCTATCTGGTCCTGATGCCGAACAACCCTCGCGCCGGCGGGATCTCCCGCCGCATCGAAGGCGATGACCGCACCGAGCTCAAAGAGGCGCTATCTTCCCTGGAACTGCCTGAAGGCATGGGGCTTATCGTCCGTACCGCCGGGGTGGGCAAATCCGCCGATGCGCTGCAATGGGATCTGGCTTTCCGCCTCAAGCATTGGGAAGCGATTAAAAAAGCCGCCGAAGGCAGGCCGGCGCCGTTTCTGATTCATCAGGAGAGCAACGTGATCGTCCGGGCTTTCCGCGATTACCTGCGCCCCGATATCGGTGAAATCCTGATTGATAATCCCAACGTGCTGGAAAAGGCGAAGGAACACATCGCCTCTCTGGGCCGTCCGGATTTCAGCAGCAAGATCAAATTGTACAGCGGCGATATTCCGTTGTTCAGCCATTATCAAATCGAATCGCAAATCGAATCCGCGTTCCAGCGTGAAGTCCGCCTGCCTTCGGGCGGTTCGATTGTTATTGACTCCACCGAGGCGCTGACCGCCATCGATATCAACTCCGCGCGCTCCACTCGCGGCGGCGATATTGAGGAAACCGCATTCAATACCAATCTGGAGGCAGCGGATGAAATCGCCCGCCAGCTTCGCCTGCGGGATCTCGGCGGCCTGATCGTCATCGATTTTATCGATATGACGCCGGTACGCCATCAGCGTGAAGTCGAAAACTGCCTGCGGGAATCCGTGCGCCAGGATCGCGCCAGGATACAAATCGGCCGCATCTCCCGCTTCGGTTTACTTGAACTGTCCCGTCAGCGACTGAGCCCCTCATTGGGAGAATCCAGTCACCACGTCTGCCCGCGCTGCGGCGGCACCGGTACCATCCGCGATAACGAATCGCTGTCGCTTTCCATTTTGCGCCTGATTGAAGAAGAGGCGCTAAAAGAGAATACCCACGAAGTCCACGCCATCGTGCCGGTGCAAATCGCCTCTTACCTGCTCAACGAGAAACGCGATTCGGTGAATGCCATCGAGAAGCGCCAGGGCGGCGTACGCGCCGTGATTGTTCCCCACGATCAGATGCAGACGCCGCATTACGCCGTTTTGCGCGTCCGCAAGGGCGAAGAAGCGCCGACGTTAAGCTATTTGCTGCCGCAGCTGCACGAAGCGGAAATGGCTCAGCCGTCCGAAGAGCCCGCGGCCGAGCGCAAGCTGCCCGAGCAGCCGGCACTGGCCGCATTCGTCATGCCGGATTCCCCGCCCATCGCCAGCGACACGGCCATTAAGGAACCGGCCCCGGCCGCGGCGGATATCGTTGCCGCGCCCGCCCGCGCCGCGACCGCCGCGCCGGCCTCCGCCGGTTTGCTGAGCCGCGCCGTCAGCCGGATTAAAGGCTGGTTCAGCGCCCCGGCGGAAGAAGAAGTAAAACCCGCGGAGCCGGTGGAACAGGCCGTCGCCGAAGAGTCCGAGACTCCGCGCCGTCAGGGAGGCCGGGGGCAGCGTCGTCAGAACGTGCGCCGCGACCGTAACGGCGAACGCGAAGCCCGCGCGCCGCAGGAAGGACGGCAGCCTCGCGAACCTCGCGAGTCGCGGGAACCGCGGGATCGCCGTGATGAAGCGCGCAAAGGCAAACGTCAGAATGCTCCCGTCGAGACGGAGATCATTGATGAAATCGGGGAGCAGATTCCAACCGAGGCCCAGCCTGCGCCGCGTCGCGAGCCCCGAAGCGATCGCCCGCGCCGCCGCCAGGATGATAAACGCCAGGCGCCGCAGCAGGAAGCGAAGCCGCTGCCCGTTGAAGAGCCCGCTGACATCGTCGAGACGGTGAATGAGGACGACCAGCCGACACCGGTCATGCCGCGCCGGCCCCGTCGTAACCTTACGCAAAAAATCCGTGTTACCGATCCCGCCGCTGAAAGCAGCGCACCAGGGGTCACCGATGCGTCCTACGCCGCTCCGGTGCAGGAAAGCCATGAGACGCCGCTGCCCGTTCTGGCGGATGTTCAGGACAATTCATCCGCGGAAAATTACGGCGATAACAGTCGCAACAATAACGAAACGGGCCTGCCCCGCCGCTCCCGCCGATCGCCCCGTCATTTGCGGGTCAGCGGCCAACGCCGTCGCCGCTATCGTGACGAGCGCTATCTGGCTCAATCACCGGTCCCCCTGAGCAGTGCGGTGATGTCGCCGGAAATGGCGTCCGGTAAAGTCTGGATCAGTTATCCGGTAACGCCCGTGGAACGTTTCGAGCTTTCGCCCGTTGCGCCGCTGGAAGAGCTGGAACCCCTGACCGGGGATGACCGGAATGGCGTAATGCTGTCCGAACCTCTGTCGGCCCGGGAACGTCCCGCGACAACGGTGGTGCCGCAGCATGCCACCCCGGCGCAGCAAGCCGCCGTCGATGAAGTCCCCTCGGTAATCAAAGACGAGGATCATCCCGGATCATGGGCGATGTTATCCGCCGCCAAGCCGGCTGAGATCATGACCGACGAACCTTACGGCAGCGTAAAATCCGGCTCGTCCGCGGCGAATCGTTCCGATGAGGTCTCCTTTGACGACGAAGAGCCAGAGCATACCGATATCACTGCCTCGGTCCGGTCTGCTCCGGCGGTGGAAACCGGCGAAGCCGATATCGATGCCCCCGCACAGTCCGCTCCGGCGGTGGAAACCGGCGAAGCCGATATCGATGCCCCCGCACAGTCCGCTCCGGCGGTGGAAACCGGCGAAGCGGATATCGATGCGCCCGCACAGTCCGCTCCGGCGGCTGAAACCGGCGAAGCTGATATCATTGTGCCCGCACAGTCCGCTCCGGCGGCTGAATCCGGTGAATCCGACGCGAACACGTCCGCCCAACCGGCTCCCGCCGTTACCCAGCCGATTGTCACCGGTTCGGTTATTCCCGAAGCGGACGCCGATACATCGGCTCAGCCCGCGCCAGTGCCGGTGGTCAACCAGCCGATCGTTACCGGTTCGGTTATCCCTGAAAGAAGCAACGCTATTCCGGCTGCTGCAACGCCCGCCGCTCAACCTGAAGAGAACGCTCCCGCAGCGGATGTTATCGCCGCGAAGCCGCCGGTGGCTGTGCAATACCTTTCGGACGATACTATTGTCGCCAGCCAGCTCTCCCGTAAAACGACGGAGCCGGACCTGAATCCGGCGATACCGGTCCCGGCGGCCGAATCGGCGGAGCCCGCGTTAAGCAAGGTGGCCGACCTGCCGGCCGAACCTGCCGCTGGGAACGCCTCTGCGGAAACCCAAGGTACGCCTGGTAGTGATTCGCCCGCTGCCATTGCCGACGCACAGCCGCGTTTTAAACATCACGTGAGCGCGCCTATGACCAAGGCTCCCGCACCGGTTTATGTGCCGCCGGCGGAAAAGCCCGGCGAGTGGCACCGTCCGGATTACCACTTTGAAGGACCGGGCGCGGCCGGCGGCCATGCCGCGGTAACGCATGCCGCCGCACCCGCGGCAAAACCTGCGCTGCCCGATGATAAAGAGTAACGCCTTACCGTAACGTTGCAAGACCCGCTCCGGCGGGTCTTTTTTTATACCGTCATCGACGCCAACTAATTAATGCATCTGCCGTCTATTCCGCTTATTCTTGTACCCCTTAATCTGACATTGATTTTTTATGCACCTACTTCAATAGCCGGAGTCTCTCCCCATGACCGCACAGCCCGCAATACTCCATATCCGCCGCCCTGATGACTGGCATCTGCATTTGCGTGATGACGAGATGCTGAGCACGGTGCTGCCCTATACCAGCCGTATCTTCGGCCGGGCCATCGTCATGCCGAATCTGACGCCCCCCGTCACCTCCGTTTCCCAGGCCATCGCTTACCGTGAGCGGATTCTGGCGGCAGTCCCCGACGGCCATCATTTCCAGCCGTTAATGACCTGCTATCTCACTGATACGCAGGCGCCGGAGGAATTGATAGCGGGGTTCCGCCAGGGGGTGTTTACCGCCGCCAAACTCTATCCGGCCAACGCCACCACCAACTCAAGCCATGGCGTGACAAAAATCACCGGCATCTATCCCCTGTTCGAGGCCATGGAAGAAAACGGCATGCCGCTGCTGATTCACGGCGAAGTCACCGCGGCGGAAATCGATATATTCGATAGGGAAGCACGGTTTATCGAGACGGTATTGGAGCCGATACGGCGCCGCTTTCCCAGGCTGAAAATAGTCTGCGAGCATATCACCACCCGCGAAGCGGCCCAGTATGTACTGGCCGGCGATCGTTTTTTGGCGGCAACCGTCACCCCGCAGCATCTGATGTTTAACCGCAACCATATGCTGGTGGGAGGAATCCGTCCGCACCTCTATTGCCTGCCGATCCTCAAACGCAATACGCACCAGGAGGCGCTTCGCCAGGCGGTGGCAAGCGGTTGCGATCGCATTTTCCTCGGTACCGACTCGGCGCCCCATCTGCGTCAGCGAAAAGAAAACGACTGCGGCTGTGCCGGCGTATTCAACGCCCCCGCCGCGCTGGCCGCATATGCCACGGTATTTGAAGAGATTGGCGCGCTGGAGCATTTTGAAGCGTTTTGTTCCCTGAACGGTCCGCGGTTCTACGGATTGCCCGTCAATAGTGATTTTATCGAACTGCACCGCAGGCCGGAAACCCAGCCGGAACAAATCTCCCTGGGGGATATCATGCTGGTGCCTTTTCTTGCGGGCCAAAGCCTGAACTGGTCGGTTAAGTATTGAAATCTTTTTTTCCACGGCCGGGCGGTGCCCGCGCCGTGGCGAGCGAAACGAAAAATCTTTTATGCCTCTTGCTTTATCGTTATGGGGACTGTATATATAAACAGGCGTTGATGCGATGAGACAAAAATATGCGTATTGAAATCACTCTGGCTAAAGCAACGCCGCTTCCCGCGGGCGCGCTTGAGGCCCTGACCCAGGAATTTACCACCCGGATTGATAAACATTTTAGCGATTCCCATGTACAGGTACGTTATGCCGGGGCCAACGGCATCAGCGTCATGGGCGGCAGTAAAGAAGATAAGGCGTTAATCACCGACATCCTGCAAGAAACGTGGGAAAGCGCCGATGACTGGTTCGATCCGCAATAAAGGCCATGTATGCCGGTGCCTCGCCGGGAGATGTTCCCGGCTATACTTTCCCCCGGCACCGCAGTTGCCGCCAGTTGATCTCTTCTCTCCCCCATCCCGCCTTTTACCCGTCTTCCCTTACTGAAAATAATCCGCGCCACTCTTGGCAAATAGCTATTTCTGGTCTGTAATCAGCCAGGATATATGCGTTTTGTGGAATTTTCGGGGAGTGTGACCATGAATGTCAATAAACCAGAAGAAGCCATGACCTTCGGCGAACTGCTCGAGTTAATCAGCGAGCAGCAACGCCGGCTGAATGTGCTGGAAATCGCCTTTTCTTATCTCTCTTTCAGCCTGGATGAAAAAGCCAATCAGCTGCTGATAAATAATCTGCTGCTGGAAGCGCAGAATCAGAACCGCGATGCCGTCATGCAGAAATATTTTTCTCAATTGGCCGACGAAATGGCAAGACGAATCCGCCCGGCAGTTCCTCCCGTCGCCTCCTGACCCGATGGCGTCAGCGCTTTCCATGACAAACCACAAGACCAGGGAATGCGAATGCGTCCCGGCAAAACGCCGCTATAAAAAAAAGTCGCTTATATGGCAAAAAAGTGACAAAGACGGGTATACTTAAATTGCTCGCTAAAATGGAGCCGCATTTAACCTCGACGTTACTCTTTTTTTTAAACGAGTCAGAAAAGGGGTATTTATGGACAGAAAAAACGAGATTATCCATACCCATCCGTTGGTCGGCTGGGATATCAGCACCGTAGATGCCTATAATGCCATGATGATCCGCTTGCATTATATCAATTCAACCAACCAGGCTACCGAAGACGCAGAAGTGGACAGAACCCTGTGGTTGACCACCGATGTCGCTAAACAACTCATATCCATACTTGAAGCCGGCATTGCAAAAATTGAATCGACAGACTACCAGGATCTTGACCACCGAAAACATTAATCTCGATGTTGCCCCTCGGGCATCCGCTGCTTAGCACCGGATGCTTTTTTATTATCCCCCCCGTGATTGTTTCCGCCAAATGACGATATACCCATCCTTCGCCGAAAGTCTATACTACGCAAAGCCCGGATTGCCTGACTCAAGGAGTTAACCACATGATTTATGATCTTATTATTGTCGGTAGCGGCTCGGTGGGTTCAGCGGCGGGTTTCTACGGAACCGAAGCCGGTTTGAATGTCCTGATGATTGATGCGGCGTTTCCCCCTCATCACGCCGGCAGCCATCACGGTGATACCCGCATCATCCGGCACGCTTACGGGGAGGGTGAAAAATACGTACCAATGGTCCTGCGGGCCCAGGCCCTGTGGGAGGAACTGGCGGAGCGCAGCGGCAATACCCTGTTTCATCGCAGCGGCGTGCTTAATCTGGGGCCGCGCCAGGCAGAATTTATTCAAAACGCCGCCGCCAGCGTCCAAGCCTTCCATTTGCCGTGCGAAACGCTGGATGCCGCCCAGATATCCGCCCGCTGGCCGGAATTTATCGTGCCGGATGATTATCTCGGCGTTTACGAACCGCAGGCCGGCTACCTTAAATCGGAGCTGTCCATCGCCTCCTATATACGGCTGGCGGAAAATGCCGGCTGTGGGCAGCTATTTAACTGCGGCGTCACACAAATCATTGCATTGCCCCGTGGATTCGAGGTGGTGACCATAGAGGGAAGCCGATACCAGTGCCATAAGCTGCTGGTGAGTGCCGGAACCTGGGTGAAAAAACTCCTCCCCATGCTGCCCATAACCCCGGTGCGTAAAGTCTTCGCCTGGCATCAGGCGGACGGCCGCTTTAGTGAAGATAATCATTTCCCGGCATTTACCGTGGAAACGCCTGACGGCGGGCAATATTACGGTTTTCCCGCCATTAACAATGAGTTGAAAGTGGGCAAGCATAACGGCGGGCAGCCTATTGACGAGCCGGAACAGCGCACGCCTTTCGGCAGCCATGGCACTGACGGCAGCGAGGTTTTCCGTTTCTTGCGGCAGTTTCTGCCCGGCGTCGGCGTTTGCCTCAACGGCGAAGCCTGCAGTTATGATCTCTCGCCGGACGAGGACTTTATCATCGATACCCTGCCGGGCAATTCGGATATGCTGATAGTCAGCGGACTAAGCGGCCATGGTTTCAAATTCGCCAGCGTATTGGGGGAAATAGCCGCCGGTTTTGCCGCCGGACGCGAGGCGGCGTTTGATTTGACGCCTTTCTCGTTGGCCCGTTTCGGCTAAAGCGGGCGCAGGCGCGCCCTGGCCCGTTTACCTTATTCTTCCGGATTACCGGGCTGGCGCCGCGGTAAATCCATGGCTAGACGCTGGCGGGATTTATTGAATATTTTCAGGCCGTTTTCGCGTCCCGCCCGGCGGGCACGCTGCTCCTGGACCGGCAAATCCTTTTCGTCGCGACAGATTTCGCTGCAACAACCCTGATATTTTTCCCCGCAGGCCGGACACTGGATAAACAGTAAATGACACCCCTGGTTCAGGCAATTGACATGGGTATCGCAGGCCGCGCCGCATTGATGACAATGGGCTATCACATCCGGGGTGATTCGCTCGCCAAGCCGCTCGTCAAAGACAAAGTTTTTGCCGGTGAATTTCAATGGTAATCCCAGTGCCTTGGCCTGATGGGCATATTCAATGATCCCCCCCTCCACATGATAGACGTGCTCAAAACCATGATGCCGCATATAAGCACTGGCTTTTTCACAGCGGATTCCGCCGGTGCAATACATGACGATATTCTTATTTTTTACCGGTGCCAGCATCTCCACCGCCATCGGCAATTGCTCCCGAAACGTGTCGGAGGGGATCTCTATGGCATGCTCAAAGTGGCCGACTTCATATTCATAATGATTGCGCATATCCACGAATACCGTATCGGGATCGTCGGCCATGGCGTTAACCTGCTCCGCCCGCAGGTAATGTCCGGTACGGGTGGGATCAAACGTGGGGTCGGTAATGCCGTCGGCCACGATTCGCTCGCGGACCTTCATCCGTAACACCCAGAATGATTTACCATCATCATCTAACGCCAGGTTCAGCCGCACGCCGTCCAGGGCCGGATGTGCCGCATATAGCAGCGTCCTGAATGCCTCGAACCGATGTTGCGGTACGCTGATTTGGGCGTTAATCCCCTCCCCTGCGATATACACCCGGCCGAAAACCGCCAGTTCGCTCATGGAGAGGTATAATTCGTCGCGAAACGCCTGCGGGTTATCAATGCGGAAATATTTATAAAATGACAAGGTGGTGCGCGGCGCGGATTCCGCCAGCATGCGCCTTTTCAGTTCGTCGTTGGCTACCTGGTTGTGTAACACTGGCATGGTGTACGTTCCTGTAGTAACTAATGAATGTAATGAATGCTCGCTATGAATATCGTGATGACAATTTTATATAATAGCGGTGCATGATAAGCCGGTTTTGACCGACGGGCAGGGCGGCATCATACAATAAATCTTCCGGACCGGCAGCCCTGAATTTCCATACCAACCGGGTAAAAAAGCATTTAACGCCGAGGCAAAATTTTATTAAATTGCTAACGTTGGCTGATACGGCGTAACGGCTTGATGAATGAATTTTAACATCGATGCCTTCAGCACTACGCCAATCCCCCCTTATGAGGCACAACCTATGAGTCTATTGTTTTCGAACTATACATTGGGAAACCTGGCGCTCTCAAATCGTATTGTTATCGCGCCCATGTGCCAGTACTCCGCCGACGAAGGCAAGGCGACTTCCTGGCATGAGATACATCTGGGCCATCTGGCCTTGTCCGGTGCGGGCCTGCTCATCATCGAGGCAACGGCGGTGACGCCGGAAGGCCGCATCTCGCCGCAGGATTTGGGGTTATGGGATGACGCTACCGAACAGGCGCTGGCGGCGGTGGTCGCTACCGTCAAGACGCATTCCCCCATAGCCCTGGGCATCCAGCTCGCCCATGCGGGCCGTAAAGCCTCTACCCATGCGCCCTGGTTCGGGGGCGGTAATATCTCTCCCGAACGGGGGGGATGGCAAACATTGGCCCCTTCCGCCATTCCCTTTGCACAAACGGATTCAAGGCCCCAGGCCATGACACTGGCGCAAATTGAAGCATTGAAGGCGGATTTCGCCGCCGCGGCCAAACGGGCTGAGCGTATCGGCTTTAATCTCATTGAAATCCACGCGGCCCATGGCTACTTGCTGCACCAGTTCCTCTCGCCGCTGGCGAACCAGCGGCAGGATCAATATGGCGGCAGTCTGGAAAACCGCATGCGGCTGACCCTTGAAGTGGTCCAGGCGGTTCGGCAGGCGGTTTCCCCCGGATTTCCGGTGGGTGTGCGCATCTCCGGCTCCGACTGGGTCGAAGGCGGCTGGGATATCGAACAATCGGTAAAACTGGCCCAGGCATTGAAATCCCTTGATTGTGACTATATACATGTATCCAGCGGCGGGCTGTCCACCCAGCAAAAAATTCCGGTGGGCCCCGGTTACCAGGTGTCATTCGCCCGGCGTATCAAGGCCGAAACCGGATTAAATACCATCGCCGTCGGCCTGATTACCGACGCCGAACAGGCGGAGACCATTGTGGCCGCCGGTGACGCGGATATGATTGCGCTGGCGCGCGCCGTGCTTTACGACCCGCGCTGGCCCTGGCACGCCGCCGCAAAACTGGGTGCTAAAATCAATGGCCCCAGGCAGTATTGGCGCAGCGAGCCGCATAATGTAAAAAATCTTTTCAACAAAGATTAACCTTGCCGGGCAAAACGCGCGTGAAAGGGTAATGAATACTTTCACGCGCCGCCGGCTTTCCCTTTTGAAAAAAAATGCCACACTGAATTCAGTGGGCGGACTAAAAATTATGTAATGAGTATTACCTTGACGCTTATGGTGACAAGAATAAATGACAACTATTCCAACGTTTAACCGTTCCTTGCTGCACCCGCGCTATTGGCCCACCTGGATCGGCATCGGCCTGCTATACCTTATGGTATTATTGCCCTACCCGCTGCTGTATCGGCTCGGCACCTCGCTTGGTCGCCTGTCCATGCGTTTTATGCCCCGACGCGTCCATATCGCCCGCCGCAACCTTGAACTCTGTTTCCCCGACAAGTCCAGCGCTGAAAGAGAGGCGCTGCTTATCAAAAATTTCGAATCCGTGGGCATGGGCCTGTTTGAAACCGGTATGGGCTGGTTCTGGCCCGACTGGCGGGTAAAACGATTGTTCAAGGTCTCCGGTTTGGAGAACATCAGTCTGGCGCATGCAAATAAGCAAGGCGTGCTGCTGATAGGGCTGCATTTTTTATCCCTGGAGCTGGGTGCGCGCATTTTCGGTATCCACAACCCCGGTATCGGCGTCTATAGACCTAATGACAACAAGCTGCTGGATTGGCTGCAAACCTGGGGACGTCTGCGTTCCAATAAATCCATGCTCGACCGGTCGGATATCAAAGGCATGATTCGCGCCCTCAAAAACGGTGAAATCATCTGGTATGCGCCGGATCACGACTACGGCCCGAAGAGCAGCGTTTTCGCCCCGCTGTTCGCCATGGAGCAGGCGGCCACCACCGCCGGCACGCATATGCTGGTGCGGCTGGGCAAACCGGCGGTAATCCCCTTCGTCCCACGCCGTTTACCCGGCGGTAAAGGCTATGAACTGATTATCATGCCCAATGAGGAGCATTTGCCGCTGGAGAGCGATGTCGCCACCGCCACCTACATGAACAAAGTGCTGGAACAGGCCATTTTGCTGGCGCCGGATCAATATATGTGGCTGCACCGCCGGTTCAAAACCCGGCCGCCGGGACAGCCCTCCCTCTATTGACGCCACATCATCAACGATAAACCCGCCATTCGGCGGGCCGCTGTCCGCTGCCGCCGGATAATGGCGGTTTGGTGCAATTGATGCCCCGCAAATTGCCCGTTGCCCCGTTTAGGCGCATACTTATCCCCTTCTGCGAAACCTCGGCGATAACGCCCTAGAGCCTTGTCACATTGTTTGACCGCCGTTGCCTATTTTACTGAGATGTCATGACGCCGGTGTCGGAACCCATAAACTGGAAACGTAATCTCTACATTGCCTGGGTCGGTTGCTTTCTCACCGGCGCGGCATTCAGCCTGATTATGCCCTTCCTGCCGCTTTACGTTGAAATGCTCGGCGTCACGGACCCGCGCGAACTGAATATGTGGTCGGGCGCGGTTTTCAGCATCACATTCCTGTTTTCGGCCATAGCCTCGCCCTTTTGGGGCGGCCTGGCGGATCGCCGGGGCCGTAAAATCATGCTGCTCCGCTCCGCCCTGGGCATGGCGATTGTCATGGCGCTGATGGGCCTGGCGCAAAATATCGGTCAGTTCCTGGTTCTGCGCGCCTTGCTGGGGCTGCTGGGGGGATTCGTGCCCAACGCCAATGCCTTGATAGCCACCCAGGTTCCCCGCAACAAAAGCGGCTGGGCGCTGGGAACCCTGTCCACGGGCGCGGTGGGCGGCGCATTGATCGGGCCGCTTATCGGCGGGCTGCTGGCGGACCATTACGGCTTGCGCCTGGTATTTTTCATTACCGCCCTGGTCCTGTTGATCTGTTTTATCATGACCTATATTTTCGTCGAAGAACGTTTCAAGCCGGTGCAAAAAAAGGACATGCTTTCCGCGCGGCAGGTCTTCGCCTCGCTGACCAAACCCCGGTTGGTATTAAGCCTGTTTATCACCACCATGATTATCCAGGTCGCCACCGGCTCGATTGCGCCGATATTGACGCTTTATGTGCGCCAGCTGGCCGGGAACATCCAGAATCTGGCGTTTGTCAGCGGCATGATCGCCGCCGTTCCCGGTATGGCGGCGTTGTTAAGCGCTCCGCGGCTGGGCAGGCTGGGAGATAAGATCGGACCGGAACGGATATTGATCTGCATGCTGGCGGTTTCGGTGCTGCTGCTGATTCCCATGGCCTTTGTCCAGACCCCCTGGCAACTGGGCACCCTGCGCTTTCTGCTGGGTGCCGCCGACGGCGCCCTGCTGCCGGCGGTACAGACCTTGCTTATCTATAACTGCACCAATCAGGTGGCCGGCCGGATTTTCAGCTATAACCAATCTTTTCGCGACGTGGGCAATGTCAGCGGCCCGCTGATCGGCGCCTTTGTTTCCGCCAGCTATGGGTTTCGCGCGGTATTTGGCGTTACCGCGCTGGTGGTGCTGTTTAATGTGTTCTATTCCTGGTGGAGCTTGCAGCACGGCCCGTCCCGCATCAGGCTGCCGAATGAATAAATCAGCCGCCGTTGGCCGGATGAGGCGTCTCGCCGCCATCCGGCGCGTTATCCCCGAAATGATTGGGGACCTTTACCACTGAAAGCCGCACTTCATAGTGACTGCCGGCGGCGGGAGCCGGCAGGATAGTGTTCAGCTTTTGTATCGTCTCGCCGGGATTATCGCTTTGCACTGATGCGCAAAAAACTTCGCCGCCGTGGCAGAAGCCCGGACCATGGCGCATCATCATGGGCCCGCCTGGATGGTGAAAGAACATCGGTCCGGGCTCCGGCCGAGGTTGATTCTGCCAACCGGCCTGCGCGGCCGGCGAAGTATCGGCGGGCGCTGCCGATGGAGTACCGGCAGGGGCTGCCGCCATGCCGGTGAAACTCAATGCACCCAGCGTGCAGGTGATGACTATCAGTGATTTTTTAAACAGGGTCATGATACGTTCTCCAGGTTGTCCACTTAGCTTACTGTAGCGCTTCTCCACCCCGCCGAAGGTTCCTTTGCGAAATTTTTACCAGATAACCACATGCCCTTTGCATTGATGAATGCGGGTAAAAAAATATTTTTTTACCTGACCGGGAATTTTTATCCCCGCTGGAAATCATTTTATTAATGATACTTGAAAGTTTTCAGACTCCGACAACAATTACATTGATGCCCGCCAAGGGCGCGGTAACGTCAGATCGATGCAGTGATCACAGGAGAGCCAAAATGAGCATGTACGCAACTCTGGAAGAAGCCATAGATACCGCACGTGAGGAATTTCTTGAAGCCTCCCGTGACAGCGGCAATGACGATCAGGACCCGGTAGTGAGTCAGTTCAGTTTACAAAAATATATTATGCAGGACGGTGAAATCATGTGGGAAGCGGAGTTCCTGGCCGATGAGAACGAGGCGGCGGATGCATTGCCTTTTCGAACCGGAGAAGCCGCCCAGGCCATTTTTGACGGTGATTTTGATGAAACCGAACTGCGTCTGGAATGGCAGGAGGAGAACACCTTGCATGAATGGGACGAAGGTGACTATCAATATGAGCCGCCGCTGGACACCGAAGAGGGGCAGACCGCGGCCGATGAGTGGGAAGAACTGTAAAACCGGCAGACCACGCCCCTGTCCGGGTTAAAGCACGCGCCCCTCTTGTCCAGGCATCCGCCGGAGTATCAACCCGTGGAGCTACATAAACCCCAGCGGGTTGATACTCTAGCGATACGGCCCGTGCCGCATATCCACCGGCAATAGAATCGTATCCACCACCATCGACAGCGGCAGATCTATCACGGTGATATATCGCCAGGGAGAGTCGCGTAAATCCCATTTTACGCCCGGATAATATTGATTGCCGTGCCCCTGTCCGGGAAACGTGCGGCTGATAATGCTGCCGCAGCCGGTCAGGCCCAACACGCATAACGCCGCCACCAGTATTCGCACCCTGTTCACCTTGCTTCGCATCCCAGATTCAGCCGGCCCTCCGGCCGGGCATATCGGCTCAGTCCGGGCGGCTCATGTTACGTTTATCCAGCATATAGAGCAGCGTGCCCAGCAGGCACAGAACATAACCGAACAGCTCGCCGCCTTCTTCCACGGCATTTTTCACCGTGCGGACATAGGCATCCTGTAATAACGCCTGCCACAGGCCGCCCATTCCCATCAGACGGGAGAACACTAGCACAGTTAGCAAGCCCGCGCACACCAGGCCATAACCCGGATGCCTGAAATAATCCGCCAGTCCCGCCAACGTACGCCGGTAATCCAGGGCCGCCACCGCGACACATAGCACACACACCGCCATCGCCACCCATAACCAGGACCCGTATTGGATGACATCAAAGGCAAAATCCATCTCGCGCACCAGCAAACAGGTAAAAAATCCCCCCACCAGCACATTGACGGCCCGATGTGCTGGCACCCGAATCAACCAGAGATGTAATACAACAATAGCGAATAAAATGATTTCCTGGCTGATTTCCGTGAGTGAAATCTCGTTGACCGAGTCATGCAGGAAGCGAACATCGATAAACAGCAATAATTGAAACGCCGAAACGATGGCGGCGAAAATCAAAAAAGCGCCCACCTTTTTGAGCACAAACAGTAAATCGTCTTGCACGGCAAAATCCATGGTTCTCTAAAAGATTCAAAATATTAACGGCAGCGATTCTGTAGGAAGTGACATTAAATGCTGACGGCGGCATTTTGCGACGCCAAAGCCGGTAAGGCGTATTGCTCGGGCCGTATTCAACGGGGATTCGGTAAAGCGGGCCGGTAGCCGTTGATTAAAATCCGCTCCTCTGAAAAATGTTATTGATTTGTGATATCTCTCATCCCCACCTTCGTCTGACTGCCAGCTTCTCACGGGAATTGGCAATATAATAAAGGCGGCTGGGACAACAAGGTTTTAAAGTCGTGATCATCCTTCCATGAAGGTTTTGATTATGATTATCCCCTTGTCCTTGCAACACATCATTTCCCATTACCCGGGCTCTTCCGGGCAGTGTGTTTGGCGATACTCCCATTCCCGATACGCTTAGTTATTTTTTAAAACCCTACATCTTGTTGTCATTACATTAATTAAGTGGAGTACAAACAATGAAATTAAAACAACTACTGACTTGTACCCTCATGGCTTCATGCCTGGCGCTGGCCGCCTCGGCCTCGGCCGAAGTCAAAATTGCCCTGGTGGCAAAATCGTTGGGCAACGGTTTCTTCGAAGCGGCAAATACCGGCGCGCAGCAGGCGGCCAAAGAATTGGGGGATGTTAAGGTTATTTATACCGGCCCCACCACCACTACCGCCGAAGCGCAGATTGAAGTCCTTAACGGCCTGATTGCCCAGGGGGTGGATGCCATCGCGGTGTCGGCGAACGATCCCGATGCCTTGGTGCCGGTGCTGAAAAAAGCCATGCAGCGCGGCATCAAAGTGGTGTCATGGGATTCCGGCGTCGCCAAGGCGGGCCGCCAGATCCATCTTAATCCGTCCAGTAATGACCTGATCGGCCAGATGAATGTTCAGCTGGCCGCCGATGCCATCAAGGCCCTAGGACTGCAAAAGGGCGATACGGCCATTTTAAGCGCCACGCCGACGTCCACCAACCAGAACATCTGGATTGAGGAAATGAAAAAGGTGCTGCCGAAATATCCGTCGGTGAATCTGGTTGCGGTTGCCTACGGCGATGACCTTTCCGATAAAAGCTACCGCGAAACCATCGGCCTGCTGAAATCCTACCCGAACCTGAAGGTGATCATTTCTCCCTCCTCGGTGGGTATTGTCGCCGCGGCGCAGGCGGTCAAAGACCAAGGCAAAATCGGCAAGGTCTATGTGACCGGCCTGGGGTTGCCTTCTGAAATGGCCGGCGCGGTGAAGTCCGGCGCCAGCAAAAGCTTCGCCATCTGGAATCCCATCGATCTGGGCTATGCGGCAACCTACATCGCCTATGATCTGGTGAAAGGCACGGCCACCGCCAAAGAGGCCAGCATGGGCCGTTTGGGAAAGGTCCAGCTTGATGCGGACGGCAACGGCGCCATGGGCAAACCCTTCATTTATGACGCCACTAACATTGATAAATTCGCCAAAGTGTTCTGA
Source organism: Sodalis sp. RH15 (assembly GCF_047324255.1). Lineage (NCBI taxonomy): Bacteria > Pseudomonadati > Pseudomonadota > Gammaproteobacteria > Enterobacterales > Bruguierivoracaceae > Sodalis > Sodalis sp. RH15. The sequence continues at coordinate 2,180,412 of NZ_CP178738.1, read as the reverse complement.
TTCATTCATCAGGCTCACCGACTCACGGTGAGCCTTCATGATTTGCCATAGAACGCGGAGGGTTGTGATGACCGACGCCATACCTTTATTATCATTGAAAGGGATCACGAAAGTATTTCCCGGCGTGCGGGCGCTGGAAAATGTCCATATCGATCTCTATCCGGGCAAAGTCACGGCGCTGGTAGGCGAGAATGGCGCCGGGAAATCAACGCTGGTCAAGGTGATGACCGGCATCTATCAGCCGGAAGAAGGCACGATAGAATATAAAAAAATCCCCATCAAACTGGTGAATCCGGAGGCCGCCCACAAAATCGGCATCACCGCCATCCATCAGGAAACCGTGCTGTTCGACGAGCTGACGGTAACGGAGAATATCTTTGCCGGGCACTATCTTTACAGCGGTTGGCTTAAACGCCTGAACTGGCCCGCCATGCACAAACAATCACGGGAAATTCTGGCGCGGTTGGAGGTGCAGATCGATCCCTACGCCGTTTTGAAAGAGCTGAGCATCGCCCAGCGACATATGGTGGCAATCGCCCGGGCGCTATCGTTCAACGCACAGGTGGTGATTCTCGACGAGCCGACCGCGGCGTTATCCCAGCATGAAATTACCGAGTTCTATCAGATAGTCGAACGTTTGAAGCAGGAAAATAAAGCCATCCTGTTTATTTCCCATAAGTTCGACGAAATTTTTGCCATCGCGGATTATTACACGGTACTGCGCGACGGCAGCTACGTGGGTTCGGGCCAAATGGGCGATATCACCGAGGCCAGGATGGTCACCATGATGGTCGGCCGCGAAATCAGCCAGGTTTATCCCAAAAAGTCCGGCCTGCCCGGTGATACCGTGCTTGCGGTGAAAAATCTGAGCCATCCCACCGAGTTTTCCGGCATTGATTTCTCGTTGCGCAAAGGAGAAATCCTCGGTTTTTACGGTCTGGTGGGGGCGGGACGGACGGAGCTGATGAAAGCCCTGTTCGGCGTAACCCAACCCAGCGGCGGGCAGATTATCGTCGGCGGCAGGGCCCGGCATTTTGCCAACCCCGCGGCGGCTATCCGTGCCGGAATCGTTTACGTGCCGGAAGAGCGCCAAAGCCAGGGCACCATTATTGATTTGCCCATTTATCAGAATATCAGCCTGCCGCAGCTGAGCCATCTCAATCCGCACGGCATCCTTAATGAGGAAAAGGAGTGGGCCCTGGCGGATAATTACGCCAACCGCCTGCAGGTAAAAGCCTTTAGCTGGCGCCAGCAGGTGGCTACATTGTCCGGCGGCAACCAGCAAAAGGTGGTCATCGGCAAATGGCTGGCGACTCAACCCCAGATCATTATTCTGGATGAACCTACCAAGGGCATCGATATCGGCTCCAAAGCGGCTGTACACCAATTCATGTCCGAACTGGTGGGACAGGGACTGGCAGTGATTATGGTGTCATCCGAGCTGCCCGAAGTGATGGGCATGTCCCATCGCATTATCGTTATGCATGAAGGGTTGATGGCGGCGGAATTCAACGCCGGCGCGGCAACGGCGGAAATGATTGTCAGCGCGGCCAGCGGCGCCGGCGCGGAGGGGGCATAAAGATGAAAACCTTACTCAAACACCGCGAAATTCTGCTGGGGCTGGTTATCATACTGATGGTGCTGGGGGTCGGCAGCCGGTCTCCCGAATTCTTGGGCGTTGAGAACCTGCTGGAAACCTTTAACGATACCTCGATTCTCATCATCCTGGCCCTGGGCCAAATGATGGTGTTGCTGACCAAGGGCATTGATTTATCCATGGCCGCCAATCTGGCGCTGACCGGCATGATAGTGGCGCTGTTGAATTTCCATCATCCCGATCTCTCCATCGGGCTTTTAGTGGTCATCGCCACCGTCATGGGGTTGCTGATGGGCGCCATTAACGGTTTGCTGGTCTGGAAGATGGGCATCCCCTCTATCGTGGTAACCCTCGGCACCATGAGCATTTATCGCGGCATCATCTTTTTACTGTCCCGCGGCGGCTGGATTAACGCCCATCAGATGAGCGCGCCATTCCTCGGCTTGCCGCGCAGCGAGTTTCTGCATTTACCGCTGCTGGGCTGGAGCGCCATCGCGGCGCTACTGGCGGTGGGTTATTTCATGCGCTACAGCCGCACCGGCCGGGCGCTTTATACCGCCGGCGGCAATGCCACCGCGGCTTATTACACCGGGATCAATGCCGGCAAGATGCAGTTTATCAGTTTCTGTCTGTCCGGAACGCTGGCGGGATTTTGCGGGTATCTATGGATTTCGCGGTTTGCGGTAGCCTACGTCGACGTCGCCAATGGTTTTGAATTGCAGATTATTGCTGCCTGCGTGATAGGCGGCATCAGTACCATGGGCGGGATCGGTTCGGTGTCTGGCTGCCTGCTGGGCGCGTTGTTTTTAGGGGTTATCAATAATGCCCTGCCGGTGATTGAAGTATCGCCATTCTGGCAGATGGCGATATCCGGCGGTGTCATTGTTATTGCCGTCATCCTGAACGAACGCTCGAACAAACGTAAGGGCCGCCTGATTCTGCGTAATGCCGTCCTTGCCAATCAGCCCCGACTAAAGTGAGAGATTCACTATGAACAAGACGCTGCTTTCTCACTCGCATCCGGAGCCGGTTCCGCTGCATAACATCCCCTGGTTTCGGCGCCTGCTGTGCTGGGAAGGTTTTTTACTGGCGGTAACCGTGGTGGTGTTTGCCATTAACGCCACGGCTTCGCCCTATTTTTTAAATCTCTGGAACCTGTCGGACGCGACCTTTAATTTCACCGAGAAGGCCATGATAGTGTTACCGATGGCGATGCTGATTATCGCCCGGGAAATAGACCTGTCAGTGGCTTCCACCATGGCGCTGAGCTCAACCATCATGGGCTTTTGCGCCCAGGCCGGGATGGGAACCCCGGTATTGGTCTGCGTCGGACTGGGGGTCGGCCTGCTGTGCGGCCTGATCAACGGCTTGCTGGTGACCCGGTTGAATTTATCGTCCATCGTGATCACCATCGGTACCATGAGCCTGTTCCGCGGCATCACCTATGTGCTGCTGGGGGATCAATCCATCAACCATTACCCGGCCAGCTTCGCCTTCTTCGGCCAGGGGTATGTCTTCGGCGCCCTGTCGTTCGAATTCGCCCTATTCATCCTATTGGCCGTCCTGTTTTACTTTTTGCTGCATAAAACCAATTTTGGCCGGCGGACCTACGCCATCGGCAACAATCCCGTCGCCGCCTATTATTCCGGCATCAACGTGAAACGCCATAACCTGATCTTGTTCATTATGGTGGGCGTCATGTCGGGGTTGGCGGCGGTATTGCTGACCTCGCGCCTGGGCAGCACCCGTCCCACCCTGGCGCTGGGCTGGGAACTCAGCGTGATAACCATGGTGGTTTTAGGCGGGGTGAATGTCCTGGGGGGATCCGGCAGCATGACCGGCGTGATTATCGCGGCGTTCCTGATGGGGTTGGTCACCTTTGGACTGAGCCTGCTGAACGTGCCGGGCATTGTGATGTCGATTATTGTCGGCGCGATGCTTATCACGGTGATATCGCTGCCCATACTGACGCAGCGTTTTCTGGCGCGCAAAAAGAGAGCATCCTGAGGGATGCCTTGCAATACACACCAATAAACAAAACCACCCTTGCGGGTGGTTCAGACTGCTGACAAAGGCACTCGAAGTCAATAAGGCCGGGCAGGTTGCCAGAAGAGTAAACCGTCCGCGCCAGGGATGGCGCGGATCGAGCCTACAGGGAGGTATTCACGGCGTGTTTACGATCTGGCAGTCTGCCCCGACCGAACACTTTATCAACAAGCTCAAACCACCTTGGCGGGTGGTTCAGACAGCCATCGGCTATTTTTTATCCCAGGCCGGCCAAGCCTGCGGCTGAGACCATAACCGCAGGTGCAGACGGGAGAGGATAACCGGATCGCTTAAAATAGATAGCCGGTCAGGAGGAGTCAGGCCACGCGGGCCGCGTTGCAGCGCCGCCTGAATGTGCTCTTCGCGATTGACCTCGATAGCCTGGCTGACACCGTGGCGCGCGGTGGCCATGCCGGTGGCCAGGGCATTATAGGCCGGATCCATAACCGCATGGCGGAACCCGTCCAACAGCGCCCGCGCCCGATTGCGCTGCAAATAGTTCTCCGTATCCACCAGCTCTTTCGGCGGTGAGTACTCTTCGGGAATCAAGAACAGGCTGACGCGTTTGCAGGCCAACCCGAGATTGGCACGACTGGAGAAAACCGACACCATCGGCGAAAGGATTAACGAAAAGACGATAGGCGACAGCCACCACAGGAAACGCAGATCCAGCCAGGCCATGCCGCCGGCCCAGACCAGCCCCAGCAGCATTTGCGAACCGTGGCGCGTGAAAGATTCGCCCCAGGGCGTCGCGTCGTCATCCCGCTGCGGCGAATTCCATTGCACCGACCAGCCGAGAAACGCGCTGACCACGAAGATAGTGTGAAACAGCATGCGAACCGGCGCCAGCAGCACGGAAAACAGCATCTCCAGCAGCATTGAGCAGAACAGGATAACGACTCCGCCGTACTGTTTCGCCCCTTTGGCACAAATCAGGATCACGCTGAGCAACTTCGGCAAGAACAGCAATACCATGGTGGTGGAGAACAGCGCCACCGCCAGCTCCGGCCGCCATTGCGGCCAAACGGGGAAGAGCTGGCGGGGCTGCAGAAAGTACTGCGGTTCCATCAGGGTATGCACTACCTGCAGTGCGGTAGACAGGGCCAGGAACATAAACCACAGCGGCGCGGACAAATACGACATGACCCCCGTCAGGAATACCGCCCGATGCACCGGATGCATGCCTTTGACCAGAAACAGCCGGAAGTTCATTAAATTGCCCTGGCACCAGCGCCGGTCGCGCTTGAGCTCATCCAGCAGATTGGGGGGCAGCTCTTCGTAACTGCCCGGCAAATCATAGGCTATCCACACGCCCCATCCCGCCCGGCGCATTAATGCCGCCTCCACGAAATCATGGGATAAAATCGAGCCGGCAAATGAACCATCGCCGGGCAACGGCGCCAGGGCGCAGTGTTTGATAAAGGGATCGACCCGGATAATGGCGTTATGACCCCAGTAATGGGATTCCCCCAATTGCCAGTAATGTAGACCGGCGGTAAACAAGGGTCCGTAGACGCGGGTGGCGAACTGTTGGCAGCGGGCATAAAGCGTATCCATGCCGGAGGCCTTCGGCGCGCTCTGGATAATTCCGGCGGTGGGGTTGGCTTCCATGAGCCGGACCAGGTTGGTGAGGCAAAAGCCGCTCATGACGCTGTCGGCATCCAGGATCACCATATAACTGTACTGTTTACCCCAGCGGCGGCAGAAATCATCGATATTGCCGCTTTTACGTTTTACCCGGCGGCGGCGGCGGCGATAAAAAATTCTGCCGCATCCGCCGGTTTCCTGGCAGATCTCCATCCAGGCCTTTTGCTCGGCCACGGCGATATCGGCGTTATAGCTGTCGCTCAGGATGTAAAAGTCGAAATGTTCAATTTGCCCCGTGGCTTCCACCGATTCATAGGTGGCGCGCAGTCCGGCGAAAACCCGCTCAACGTCCTCATTGCATATGGGCATGATGAGCGCGGTGCGGTGCTGCGGATTCAGGGGTTCATCACCGGTGGTGCTGGCGGAGATGCTGTATTTATCATGGCCGATAAGCAACTGGAGAAAACCCATCAGGGCCGTCCAGAACCCGGCCGAAACCCAGCAAAACAGTATGGCGAACAGAATCAGGATGCCGCTTTGCAAAACATAGGGCAAGAGTTGCAAAACCGATTGCAGCCAGTCCTGATGCAGCATATCCATCGGGTCAATCAGCGCCCAGCCCTGGTATGGCAGGATGGTTTTCATATACCAGGTGGCAACGGCGGTTTGAAACAGCGTCAGAATCAACAAAACGTACCGGCGCATGGTTCCCACCCGGCGCCAGTTGCCGTCCTCGCGCGCGGCCGCTTCCCCCTTATGGCGCGGAGGGGGGGTATGACCGCGCAACGCATTCCAGAAACGGGAAACGGGGTTGGTCAGCCAGGGCTCCGGAAACATCGGCGTACGGGTAATGGTGGGCATCGCCTTGATGGCTGTACGGCCGAGGCCATCCTCCACCAGCAGCTCCTTGCAGGTTTCGGTGACCGGCCAGGCCATGTTCAACCGCGACTTCACCGAATCCAAGGCGGCATTGTCTTCATTGGGCGTCGTGCCGGGCGTGATGCTGCCGATATCGGCATGCAACGATGCAAGGGACGAACTGCCCTCCCCCGGCAACTTGGCGCGCAGCGAACTCTTCTGCTCGGGAGAGAGAGGTAAAGCCTCGATATAATCGAGGCTGGGTTCGGTTGATTTATTCATTGGCAGGTAGCAAATAGCTCCAGGTTTCAGTCAATGTCTTGTCGCCGCTGGTCAGCGCGGCGCGCATTTCGGTAGGCTGCTTTTCATCTTTCACGCGCAAACGCAGCGTCAGACGCCAGCCATGCGTTACCGGATTATAGCGGACATTGTTTTCCACCACGTCGGCATTATTGCCAACGCTCAACTGGGAAGCCACCGGCGTATTCTCGTCAAGCGCCTTCAGGGACGGTCCGACGAAATCCACCACGAAGGCGGTAGTGCCGTCCGGCTGGCGAATCAGATTGGACTGCTTTACATCTCCGGCGGAGCGCAATGTCTGCTGAACGTAGGCAAATTCCGGTGAATGTATTTTGTCTTCATCGCGGGTAAAGTGCAGCCGGTAAGCGAGGTCGAAAGGTTTACCGGTATCCGGGAGTTTTTCCGGCGTCCAGAACGCCACGATATTGTCGTTGGTTTCATCGGCGGTGGGTATCTCCACCAGTTCAACATGGCCTTTACCCCAATCGCCCTTGGGTTCAATCCAGGCGCTGGGCCTCAAATCATAGCGGTCGTCCAGATCCTGGTATTGGGAGAACGACCGGCCGCGCTGCAGCAAACCGAAACCGCGGGGGTTTTCCACCTGGAAGGTACTGACGGAAAGATGCTTGGGATTATTCAGCGGACGCCAAATCCACTCGCCGTTGCCGGCATGGATCGAAAGTCCGTCGGAATCATGCAGCGCCGGGCGGAAGTTCATGGTGGTGGAAGGCTGGTTAGGGCCGAACAGATACATGCTGGTTAATGGCGCCAGACCCAGTTTACCCACTTTATCGCGCAGGAATACCCTGGCCTGCACGTCCACGCTGGTATCACGCCCCGGATAGATGACAAAGCGATAAGCGCCGGTGGCCCGCGGCGAGTCGAGCAGCGCATACAGCACCAGGTGCTTGTCGTTCTGCTGCGGCCGCTCAATCCAGAATTCGCGAAAACGCGGGAACTCTTCCCCGGACGGCAGGGCGGTATCAATGGCCAGACCGCGTGCGGAAAGGCCGTATACCTGTCCCTTGCCAATCACCCGAAAATAACTGGCTCCCAGCATACTGACGATTTCGTCGCTCTTGTCAGCTTTATTGATGGGATAAAGGATTTTAAAACCGGCGAACCCGAGATTCTTGACCAAATCGGGATCGTGGTTGACCGAACCAAAAGTGAACAGATCCGGCGAATATTTGATTTCAGTCACGGCGGAGCTGGTGACTTCATTGATTCTCACCGGCGTGTCGAAATACATCCCCTGATGATAGAACTCCAGTTTGAAGGGGGTAGGCTGATCGTGCCAGTATGCCTTATCATGATTGAATTGAATTTGCTGATAATCGGCAAATTTCATTTCGCGAAATTGCGAAGGCAAATTGCTTTTGGGCGCCTCGTAACCTTTACCGGCCAGTTCCTGCGCTTGTTTAGCCACATCGTCAATAGAAAATGCCCATGAAGGCAAAGCGTATAACGATAACAATAACGTCGCTCCCAGCAAACGGAGACTCGCTTTGGGTAACTTGACGAAAAATTTATTAGTTGGCACATCCCCCCCTATGCGTGTGCTCTTGATCATTTAAAGCAATTTTAATTGATAAATCACTTTTCCGACAGCGTGATACAACGATGGTTCCTCACAATATTCTTACCGGCACAGTGTTTAATCAACGATCAGAAAACAAGCGCATCTACCGGTAAAAGATAGTCTAAAACAGCACATTCCAACAATCAGAACCGCCCGCTGATTTTACCTGAGCCATCCACGGGGGGTTAATCATTTTTAACATTAAGCAGGAAGTTATTATAAAAGCCGGGTTAAAAGACCCCGCGACGGCCATTTTGCCGTGCCACAGCCCGGCGGACCCGCCAGGACGGCCGAAACAAATCGTGCGCCAAAATTAATTAACGGCGATTATAGGAAAAATCTTATTACATTATAATCGTTCCCATCCTCCAGTCGGCAGGCCGATTTATAATAATCTCAGGCGCAAAAGAGTATGCGCGCAAATAAGCGCAGATTCAAAAATAGCGCCGCCGACATCCGGAAAAACCATGGTTGTCAATTATCCCCGGCGGCGATTTACATCGGTGGGACCGTCACAACCTGGCTTGGTAGAGTCGGGCATTTTCCCGGTCAAAGCAGACAAAAATAACCCTTTCCGGCCAGCTGTACCGCGCCAGGAATTCACCCACCGCGGCGATAGCGATATCGGCGGCCAGCTCTTTGGGGAAACCGTAGACGCCGGTACTGATATTCGGGAAAGCCACCAGGTGCATTTGTTTATCGCGGGCGATGGCCAGGCTGCTGTGATAGGCCTGCCGCAGCAGCTCGGCTTCATTACTGCCGCCGCCTTGCCAGACCGGTCCGACGGTATGGATCACGGCCCCGGCGGGTAAATTTCCCCCGACGGTCAGTACCGCGGTGCCAACCGGGCATCCTCCCTGCCGCCGGCGAATTTCGGCGCAGGCCTGCGCCAGCACGGGCCCCGCCGCCCGATGTATCGCCCCGTCCACCCCACCGCCGCCCATCAGCGCGCTGTTGGCGGCATTAACGATAGCGTCGGCGGACAATTCGGTAATATCCCCCACCATAACGTCCATTCTTGCTGGCATCGTTATCCCCCTGTTTGTCCGCACGGATTTGTACACTTCGCCGGCAGCGGACAAAAGTTGACTCATCGGGCGTTTTGCGGTTCTCTGGTGAGCTAAGTTTGCAATAAAGATCGCAAAGCGCGCCATATCCGGAAACGTTTTAGCTGTCACCTGTCTAATCTTACATGATAAGCAGATTGACCCGGTCAGGCAAAACTGTCTCGGGAAGGGGGAAGCCCAATGCAAGATCAAATCGAACATGGGATATCACCCATGTACCATCCGACACTATTTCAAAGCTTTTTCCAGGGCGGATTCGCCTGCTCCACCGAAGTGCGCGGCGACGGTCGCCGGCTTGATCTGATCCACTCCAGCGGCCATGAAATGCTGGCGGGCAAGGATTACGCCCAGTTGGCGGAACAACAAATGGTTACCGTGCGGGACGGACTGCGCTGGCATCTGATTGAGGAAACCCCCGGCCAATACGACTGGTCCAGTTTCCTGCCCACGCTGCATGCCGCCCAGGCCAATAATGTCCAGGTCATCTGGGATCTATGCCATTACGGCTGGCCGGATCACCTCGATATCTGGCAACCGTCCTTCGTGGAGCATTTTGCGCGTTTCGCCGGCGCCGTGGCCGCAAAGGTGCGTAACGAGGGCATCCGCCGCCCCTGTTATACGCCGATAAATTCCATTTCCTTCCTGGCATGGGCCGGCGGCGAAATGGCGCATATCCAGCCCATGGCTTCAAATAAAGGCAAAGTGCTCAAGCAGCAGTTGGTACGCGCCACCCTTGCCGCCATGGACGCTATCCGCGCGGTGGACGACACCGCCCGGTTCGTGCAACCCGAACCCGTGGTGCATATCAACGCACCGGAAGACAAACCGGAGCTGGAGCCCGCCGCGGAAGAACTCCGCATGGCGCAGTTTGAAGTCTGGGATATGCTGAGCGGCCGGCTTTGCCCCGAGCTTGGAGGCGGCCCTCATTATCTTGATATTGTCGGAATCAGCTACCGTCCGGCCAACCAGTGGTTCTTCAGAGGGGAAGTCATCGCCGTGGATGACATCCATTACCGGCCCTTCGCGGCTATCCTGGAGGAAGTCCATAAGCGTTACCTGCGGCCGATCCTCATCGCCGAGACCGGTGCGGAAAACGATATGCGGGTTCCCTGGATGCGCTATATATTTGAGCAAACCGTTCTGGCAATGCAAACAAACATTGCCGTTGAAGGCATTTGTATCTATCCGGTGGCGGATTATCGCAGCTGGAGCGGCGATAAACATTTGCCGTTCGGTCTGCTCGGCATGCAGGACGTCAATGGGTGCCGTTCATTATTCGAGCCTCTGGCGCTGGAAATACACAGTCAGCAAATACGGCTCAAAGGGCTGCTGGAGGATCCCCTCCCTGACCAGCGCGCCATGCCGGCGTGAAAAGACGGGAAAGGCTTTTGCGAGAATGCCCGATACAGCATCCGCCCCTCGGGCACCCGTTGCCGGAGGGGCGGAAAGTCCAGGCTTCACTGCTTTATTTATAAATTCTGGACCCCGCCGGTTTTGCTATAACAAGCACCGGTATCAACGCTGTTGCTGTGCCGAATATCATAAAAATAGGCGATACCGAACAGCACCGATACGGTTATCAAGACTGAGATTAACAAACCGATTATTGCAAGCAGTTTTGTATCATCAAGTTTGCTGTTTTCCATGTCCAATCCTTCCTTATTATCGACGTGATCATCACACAAACCACAGTGTCGCTAATATGATAAAACTGATGAGCGTCCCTGAGGCAATGGCAAGCACCGCTATCGCAAACTGCGCATCATTCAGGGTCTCACGGTAATCTTTTTCGCGACGGGATTGACGGCTTTTTATCACTAATATGCTTAAGAATTAACAGATTATCAGATATACATCGAAAGAACTCCCTGCCGGCAGGCAAAGAATCCGCTTATAAAATATGCGAATCGAGGGGGCTTTGCAAGGGGCCCCCTCAGGTGGGCTAACAGACGCCGAAATCCCCATCTTCCTGGTATAAGGAGAGTTCTTCGGCTTTGAACTGTTTCGCGTTTTCCTCACCGGAATCCATCATGCCGCAATAGACGATACCGTTTTCAACTTTTATCACACTCATTGCCGGTCCGCCCTTCAAAGGCTGAACCACATCACCGGTTTCAAATGTCATGAATCACTCCCCATTTCCGCGTCGGGATAGGCCCGCTGCCAGTTGCTATTTTAAGCCTATAATCGTCGGGTACGCGCGTCAATAAAGGCTAACGTTTGATTTGAAAGCGCTCCAGGGTTTCTGTATCCAACTGGTAATACTCCCCTTTGAGCTCAGCGCAAAGCTTGCTCATAAAAGTCACCAGATAATCGATATTATAGGCTGCCATCTGGCGACCCATTTCGGTTTGCATGGTATCGGCAAGGGTCAAAAGCTTGGTTTGAAAATGATCAAAGGTGTATTTGAGATCATCCAGCGGCCGATGAAGAGCCAAGGGATCCTCCACATTGAACAGACCGCGGCCCAGTTGTCCCGAAACGTGAAATACCCTGGCCAGCCCTATGGCGCCTAAAGATTCCAGCCGGTCGGCATCCTGGACTATTTTCGCTTCCAGCGTCCGGGGCGGAATGCCGGCGCTAAAGCTGTGCGCTTCAATGGCATGAGCCACCGCGGGATATTTCGCCACCGGAAAATCCGCAAAACTCTCGGCCAGGATACTCTGTGTCTTTTTTGCCGCCTTGGCGGAGGCCAAATGACGTTCGGGATGGTTTTTCGGCAGGTTGACCACGTCATGAAAATAACAGGCTGTCAGCACGGTTAATTCATCGGCCCGGGTCAAATGCATAATTTTTTGAGCGGTATGCCAGACACGGCTGAAATGGGCGAGATCGTGCGCTTTGTCATCCTGGGGGAAATGCTGTTCCAAATAAGCTTTGAAGCGTGCTTCCCATTCCTCTAATCCCATATTTACCTCCTGCCTGCGATATATTTCTTATAATAGTATTCTTGCCGATAATTGTTAATTATTTGTTACACCCAACGTTTCCTTCCCTCGACTTACTAAGACACAACCCGCGCCGGTCTTCAAGCTTATTAACCGTTTCATTTTGCAACTGCGGCCAGCGTCCGAGAAATAAATTGTCCCGCCAGCGCCACGCCTTCAGCGGAAATTTCATGGCCCACACGGGGCAAGATGAAGGTGGTCGCCGCCACGCCCGTTTCTTGCAGGGCTTTCCCGGCATGCTCGGTTTCCCAGGCAGGGATAACCTGATCATCCGCGCCATGAATCAACAGTACCGGCGTGGCGGCGGCCGGCATCAAAGGCAGCGGCGATGATAACCGCCCGGAAAAGGCCACCACGGCGGCAACCGGCCAACGTCCCGACGCGATGGCATCCAAAGCCATGATCGAACCTTGGGAAAACCCCACCAATACCACCCGATCGGGATGGCCGGCCATGCCCTGCTCCGCCATTATCCGGGCAATGAGCCCGTCGAAGGCCAGCCCGGCGGCCAAAACCCGCTGCGTCCGGTTTTCCGGGGTCACGCCGTAAACGCTGAACCATTGATAACCGGGTCCCATATCAAACGGCATCGGCGCGTTGGGGGCGGCAAATAGCGTATCCGGCAGGCTGTGTCGCCAAACCTCGCCCAGCGGCGCCAGACTGTCGCCGTTGCTGCCGACGCCGTGCAAGAAAATAATCAGGCTTCGTTTCATTTATCCTCATTCTCCATCATGAACAATCCGCTCCCTTAGGGGCGCTCCGAACCGGCCTGCACCCTACCCTTCAGGTTCAGCGCGCCGTCATTCTCTTTCACTTTGCCCTGCCATTATCCGCTTGCCGGCGGCGGATTTTCAATGTCGGCTGTTTCGCGCCCGCCATGGGGACAAATTATCATCCGAAAAAACATATAACCATTGCGTCAAACCCTAAGTTACACATATTATTTCCCACTTTGGCCGCTGTGCACATATAATGCCCATCCGGTCATCATCGATCTGGAATCGAAAACCTAATTACTGCTTGTGTGGCGATAACATCTGACAACTATGAAAATGAATATGCGTGCTATCTGTACGGCAATATTGGCCGTGGCTGCGTTCAGTCACTCCGCTTTTGCCGTGGTATACCCATTGCCTGCCGACAACAACAGCCGGCTGATTGGGCAAAATCTGGAAGTGGAAATTCCCCAGGACAGTAAATTGCCGCTGGAGCATTTTGCCGCACAGTATCAAATGGGCCTGAGCAATATGCTGGAGGCCAATCCCGGGGTCGATCCGTACCTGCCGACCCCCGGCAGCAAGCTGATTATACCTCATCAGTTGATCCTGCCCGATACGCCCCATGAAGGCATTGTGGTAAACAGCGCCGAGATGCGCCTGTACTATTACCCGAAGGGAACCAAGACCGTGGTGGTATTGCCCATCGGCATCGGACAACTGGGCAAGGATACCCCGGTGAACTGGCTGACCACGGTACAACGTAAACAGGCCGGGCCGACCTGGACCCCCACCAAGGCGATGCATGCGGAATATGCGGCTGAAGGCAAAAGCCTGCCAAGCGTATTCCCGGCGGGCCCGGATAATCCGATGGGACTGTATGCGATGTATGTCGGCCGGTTATTCGCCATTCACGGCACCAATGCCAATTTCGGTATTGGTTTACGGGTGAGCCACGGTTGCGTCCGTTTGCGCGCCGACGATATCAAGTATCTGTTTGATCACGTTCCGGTGGGCACCCGGGTACAGTTTATCGACGAACCGGTTAAAGCCACCATTGAGCCGGATGGTTCCCGTTATCTGGAAGTGCATAACCCGTTGTCCTCCACCGAAGAACAATTCACATCCAACGAGCCGGTACCAATTACGCTTCCGGCTAGCGTAAGTAAAATATTGGTGGATCAGATGGTTAACCAGAATGTGGTTAACATGGCGCTGCAGAACCGCTCCGGTATACCGGTAAATGTCACCGCGCCGGACAGCAACGCTCCGGCAGTCTTGCCGGCAAGCGCTCCGGCCAATGCACCGGCCGCCGCGCCGGATTCAACGCAGACCGCACCCCAGCCCGCGGGCGACGTACCACAACCGGCTCCAGCCGCCGACGGCACCGCGCAGCCGACGGCACCACAGGCGCCGGCTACTGACGGCGGGGCGCAGCCGGTACAGGCGCCTTCCGGCAGCTCCAATTAAGCTATAATGCCCAAAGGCGGGAATCCCATAAGGGTTTCCGCCTTTATCGCGGCAACCCTTGCTTATCGGTCCAGCACCCGCAAAAGGGTTTGATTGAACCGCTCCGGCTCTTCCATCTGCGGTGCATGTCCCAATCCCGCGAACTCTATTAATTCCCCGCCGGGAATTCGTTTCACCGTCTCTTTGCCGAGCCGGTCATAATGCCCCAGCGCCGCTTTTACCGACGCAGGCGCAATATCGCTGCCTATGGCGGTAGTATCCGCCGTACCGATTATCAAGGTCGTCGGCACCTGCAAATCCTTGAATTCATAAACCACCGGCTGGGTAAAAATCATGTCGTAAATCAGCGCCGAATTCCAGGCCACAAGTTTATGCCCCGGCCCCTGATTCAAGCCGGCCAACATATCCACCCAACGGTCATAGGCCGGTTTCCAGCGCCCGACATAATATGTGGTAAGTTCATATTGACGAATACCCGCGGCAGAGGTCTTGAGTTCACGCTCATACCATTGATCGGGGGTACGGTAAGGAACGCCCAGGGCTTTCCAATCCTCCAGCCCGATTGGATTCACCAGCACCAATCTTTGCACCTCGGCGGGGTACATCAACGCATAGCGCGTCGCCAGCATGCCGCCGGTAGAATGCCCCACCACCATTGCCTTGGCAATACCCAGGCTACGCAGCAAGGCATTGGTATTGGCGGCCAGCTGCTGAAAACTGTATTGATAATGATCGGGCTTGCTGGAGGTACAAAAGCCAATCTGATCCGGGGCAATCACCCGGTAGCCCTGCTGGGTCAATGCCTTGATGGTATCCTCCCAGGTGGCCGCGCAAAAATTCTTTCCGTGCAACAGCACCGCGGTCTTACCGTTGGCGCCCCCCTGGGGCGCAACGTCCATATACCCCATCGCTAAGGGGGTACCTTGGGAAGTGAAAGAATAATGGTGCAACGGATACGGATAGGTAAATCCCTGTAGCTGCGGACCGTATAGCGGCGTTGCCGCCATGGCCGTTTGGAACGAACCTAAAAAACAGGTGATGGCGATAAGCAGGTATTTGACAAAACGAGACATGATTCGACCTTTCGAATTAACTGACCAGCCGCTAAAGAAAGGGCAACCGCTAGGACGCCCCGCTATCTCTTCACCCGCCGGCGAGAAAAAGCGGCTATCGTAATGAATGCCTAATAAGATTAAGGGTAAACGGATACCGGATCAAACCTTCATTTTTACTTTTTTCTGACGCGGCACCCCGCCAAGTTAATCAATGCGCCATTTTCACCGGCCCAATTAGCCATAAATACGGTAATAACTGCTCAAATAACACTCATAATAATCAGCTTTATTCATAAGAATCACGCCTACAAAACCCCATATCCTGACAGGGGCCAAAAGATACAATACTTCACATAAGTCATATGTTCATTTATAACATCAACAAGACTTATATAAGCTACCCTGCGCGTCAATATTTAATATTTTTACATGATACACTTTTTAGCAAAGAATATATTTTTTAATGTTAAATAATCTTCATTATCAGAGGGATAAATATTACCACACTATTGAATAACCCTTATTAATCAATATGCGTGATACTGATTCCAAATATCAAACTATCTCCCCAGCAATAGCCAAAAATATAAACGCTATGATGAAATAACTACATTTATCACATTATCGCGCCCCTTCTTCTCTTAGAATGCCGAAGCGTTATAAATTTTGCGCAGCGAAACAATAATCCACCATCAACTCTAATATCATCGAGCTGTTAGAATTTATTCTAACCACTGGAGTAAATGATGTATAAAGACACATTGCCATCATCAGAACCTACGCGGCGCACTTTAATAAAGCGGGCAGCCGGACTCTCCATTTTAGGCATCGCCGGTGTCATGAGTGTCGGTATACCTTCCCTTTCTTATGCGGCGGCGATGACCAGAGAAGCCAGGGATAAGTTGACGCCCGATGAAATCATCGAGGGACTGAAGCAGGGAAACATCCGTTTTCATAGCGGCAAGGCTCATCAGCATAACTACCTGGCGCAAAAACGCAGCAGCGCCGCAGGCCAATTCCCCTCTGCCGTTATCCTGAGCTGCATCGACTCCCGCGCGCCCGCGGAGATCATTCTCGATACCGGCATAGGCGAGGCCTTTAACAGCCGCATTGCCGGCAATATCGCCAACGATGATATTCTCGGCAGCCTTGAGTTCGCCTGTGCCGCCGCGGGGGCCAAAGTTATCCTGGTTATGGGGCATACGGCCTGCGGCGCTGTCAAGGGAGCGATTGATAACGTTCAACTGGGACATCTAACCGGCTTGCTGGATAAAATCAAGCCGGCCATTGATAAAACGGAATATACCAAAGAAAGGACCAGCAGTAACGACGAGTTTGTCGACGCCGTCGCCAGGACCAATGTCAAATTAACCATGGATGAGATCAGGAAAAGCGATATTCTCAATAAACTGGAATCCGACGGCAAACTAAAAATTGTCGGTTCCATGTATGATCTGGCCGCGGGGAAAGTAGAGTTTTTTACTGAGTAAGCAAGCCCAGACATCTTATTCCGGCCGATTTTCCAAGTCATCAGCCCTTACGGGCTGTTGACTTTTCATCATTTTCAAGCCCAGGCAAACGTTAACCCTCCTGTTTAAAATAATTAAGGGTATGCTCCCGCCACTGGATCAATGACATCAATTCCGCTGCGTCCTGCTGGAACAGGTGCAGTTTCCACAAAGGCACGCTGCTTTTTTTTGCGCAACACTTCAGTTCCATTTCATTATGCCGATCCGCATCGGTAAATAACCGGCATTCAAGCTCATCGGCATGGGCCCGCAGCTGGCAATGCAAACCGATCAATTCAATGTAAATAAAACCGGTAAAAAAAATGGTGACCTTGGCGGTAACATCATGATTGCCGGGAATAGAGTAGAATTTTTCTAATTTCACTGATGCCATCCTATGAGGATAATCAGAAGAAGTGTCGGCTTTTTTTTATCAAAAATATAGCCACTGAATGTCTGTTTTTTAACAGGAACGGTAAAGGTCCGTAAAAGTCGATTGCATTTGCATATATCAGCGGAATGACGGGTTTGAATTAATCACGGCGTTATAACCGATCGTTATGCTGGGTTAGCTACGTTTTTATTTGCCCGTTTCATGGCAGCTATCCACCGGCAGAACTTGAACAAGACATCTTTGATGTATCGGTAATCTCAGATGAAATAAATAATTCGAGTGCAATAATGTGCCAGCAATCATTAAACCCCGTACTCTTTCCAAATGACTGCGTACTCGTTTTTATATCGCTTACAGGCGTACCTGAGTGTCTTTTGAACAGACAGGCGTTCATCTCATAATTTTGTATGACAAATCATTTAAATGTGATGTTAATCACACTTTATGAAGGCAATTTCCCCATAAAATAGTGACCAATATCACAATATAGTTGAGGGAATTATCATGGAAAATGTAGCGAAAACTGATTTGATGTTGTTGAAATTTTGCTGGGCGTTAGCGTTTGCCGGCATTGTGTTCGGTTGCGTATTAGTCAAAATGTTTTGGTAATGTATTATTATTTAAGGCTTAACGTTTGATTTTATAATGGACTTCACACCTCTGGATTTAACTCTTATTTAACATAGCCGTCCATCAGACGTTAGAAAGGACGATCATAACGTCTTGGTAATGCAGGCTTGGTTGTCGCCGTGGGGTATTTCCGCCATGTTCGTAAAATGGCAATTAATGCCCGCGCTCATCACCAAAAGTCCATTGCCTGTATCGCTACCGTGCTCGCTTTTTGCAGCGAATGATTATCTGTATTGCCTGTGCCATTCACCCGTTTTTTTTACCATTCCTTTGCTATTCCTTTACGTTTCCCCCCTGAAGCGAAACATCAGCCTGCCGATAACATGTAAATACCTTCAAACAGGAGAGCGGCCTTGTCCAATACAATTTCCACATCCGTGCTACCGGTGTCTTCAGGCGGCGGCAGTAATGCCTCTTCCCAAATCAGTAATATCGAGAAGCAGATCGCCAAACTAACAAAGCAGTTGTCCACGTTGGCCGAATCCAGTCTGCCCGCCGATCAAAAACAGGAACAGGCGCAGCTTATCGAGGGACAAATCAAAATGCTGGAAGCCCAAGTGAGCGCCCTGCAGCAGCAAGCAGAGCAGAGCAACACCGCTCAGCCTGCTGCCTCCGTACAAAACAGCAGCACAAGCACAAGCAGCAGCAGCAGCAGCAATGACGGCAACAGCAGCAGCAATCAAATTGATATTTACGTTTAAACGTTTTTTGCCTATCCACTACCGCGCCGGCAAAGGAGTGCCGACATGATAACCAAACCTCCCCTCTTGTTTACCTGCAATCTGTATGGTCTCCCCCAGCTAAGATAACCACGGCGCTTTTTACCTGGGGCTCCCCTCAAATATCATTTCATTGAATATATCAAATCGCTTATCTCTTTACTCCAGTCGCTGCTCTGCTTATAGGTGCAAAAAAAAACATAACAAAATCTATAATAATCCAATAAGTAATGTTATAACATATCAATTAAACCAATCTCATAACATTACCCCATAAATCATGCATAGGTTACTATAATGAAATTAATAGATTTTTTTTCACAGCGCTCCATGTCCCGCGTCCATAATGCTTCCTTAAGCAGTCAACGAGCCTGCTCGGTTAAGAAAGACACCGGGAAAACCGCGTTAAAGGGGCTATGGACCGTGTTGCTTTTGTCCATGATACCTAGCGGCGGCGCCTTTGCCGCGATAACCGGGACCGTCAAGGCCATTGGCGTTGAAAATGAATATGCCGATGTCATTTCCCAGATTGGCGGCAAATACGCTCAGGTCACGGCGATCGAAACAGATCCCAATACCGATCCCCATACCTTTGAAGCCAGCCCCCAGATAGCGGCAAATATCGCCCATACCGATTTGATCGTCAAAAACGGCATCGGCTATGATTCGTGGACTGACAAAATCATCGCCGCCGCGCCAAATCCCGATAGAAAGGTTATTGATGTCCAGCAGCTTCTTGGCCTACCAGACAATACCCCCAATCCCCATTTATGGTACAACCCGACGACGATGCCGGCGGTGGCTAAAGCAATCGCCGCCGACCTCTCATCCCTGATGCCGACGCAGGCTGCCTATTTCCAGGCCAATCTGAAAAAATTTGATGCTTCGCTTACGCCATGGACAAACGCCGTTGCCGCGTTCAAAAAAGACCATGGAGATACCCCTGTCGCCGTTACCGAGCCGGTGGCAGATTATTTGCTCAAAGCGGCCGGCGCCAATATTGCGACGCCGTTCAATCTTGAGGCGGCTGTCATGAATGGCACCGATCCGTCGCCTCAGGACATCACGGCGCAAAACGCACTTTTCAATGACCATAAGGTTAAGGTATTCGTTTATAACCAGCAGGTTACGGATCCGTTAACCCAATCGTTCCTCTCTTTGGCCAAACAAAATAGTATTCCCGTTGTCGGTGTTTACGAAACCATGCCGACGCCGGGATATCACTACCAATCCTGGATGTTGGCCGAAATTAACGCCTTGAACAAAGCAGTAACCGACAATGTCTCAACCGAGGCTCTGAAGGCGGGCCAATAAAATGGCGGGCAAAGAGAGCGAATTGCTCGTGGTGAATAACGCGAGCGTTTCATTTTCCGGGCGTACGGTTCTTCAGCAGGTGTGCTTCTCCCTTAAAGCAGGTGAATTTTGCGGACTCATCGGCGCCAATGGTTCCGGTAAAACCACGCTGCTGCGGACTATCCTGGGCTTTCAAGCGCTTAACCAGGGAAGCATCATTATCAATGACGCCTCCGGTCGCTCCGGTCATACCTCGGTGGGCTATGTACCGCAAAAAATCCTGTTTGACCCTGAAGTTCCGCTGCGTGCGAGAGATCTGATTGCTCTTGGTCTTGATGGCCATCGGCTCGGTTTCCCCTTTTCGTCCAAAGAACGCAGCAATAAAGTGGATGAGATGCTCAACGCGGTCGGTGCGGCGAGTTTTGCCGACAAACGTGTCGGCAGCCTGTCGGGCGGCCAACAGCAACGCGTACTGATTGCCCATGCGTTGATACGACAGCCTCGTCTTTTATTATTGGATGAACCGCTGGCCAATCTCGATATGGGCAGCGTTGCCGAAATTGTGTCGCTGTTACGCCGGTTATCCGTCGAGCATAACGTGACGCTTTTACTTTCCGCCCATGACATGAATCCTTTGCTTTCAGTCATGGATCGCATCGTATACCTGGCCAATGGACGGGCCGTAAGCGGGAATACCGAAGACGTCGTACGAACGGAGGTGTTGAGTAAACTCTATGGCTACCACATTGATGTCATCCGGGTGAGCGGAAGGATTTTGGTCATCGCGGCCACAGCCGTTACTGACGGCCAACGTACCGTTGAATCGAATCTAATACATAACCCCGGGATCATCTAATCAATCATGTCTTCTCTTTTACATGCAGTTGTTGAAGCCGGTATCTTTTCAAGTGACCCCGTCCGTACGGCGGCGATCATCGGCGGCGGCGCCGCCGTGATGTCAGGCGTGATTGGCGTATTTACCGTTATCCGCGGCCAGTCGTTCGCAGGCCATGCGCTTGCCGACATCAGCAGCGCGGGTGGATCGCTGTCCTTTCTGCTGGGGATCAATCCGCTTGCCGGATTCCTTGGCTTGGCGCTGCTAGCGGCGGCAGGAATAGAATTTATCGGCATTCGTCGGGCCCGGGAACGGGACCTGATAACCGGAATCATATTAGGCGCGGGACTTGGCCTATCAGCGTTATTTCTCTATTTTGACGTCATCACCCACAGCACAACCGGAGCGGCGGTCAGCGTCATGTTCGGATCGATGTTTACCATTCCCCCATCCACTATCCCTCTTGCCCTGATCATCGGTTTTGGCGCGTTGTTTATGGTCGCGCTACTTTATCGCCCGTTGCTTCTTTGTTCTCTGGATAGCGAACTTGCGCTTGTAAGCGGCATTCGGGTGCGTTTGATTGGTTTGCTTCATCTTCTGATATTGGCGCTGGCAGTGGCGCTTTCCGCTATGACGGTTGGTGCGGTTTTATCCACCGCGCTATTGATCGGTCCGGCGGCGATCGCCCTACGTCTGGTGAAGAGACCTGGCCAGGCACTGATACTCGCTGCATCGATAGGCCTTATAACCACCTGGGGCGGCATTTTCCTGGCATATGACAGCTTTTATTGGACCCCCGGCCACGGTTGGCCGGTGAGCTTTTTTATCGTTTTGCTCATTTTTGTATTGTATATCGTAACAGGGTGGATTCAGTGGCTAAGGGAGGCCGGCTCATGTTCTCAAGTATTATGATCAATACCTGGATTGTCGCCACTCTTGTGGCGGCAGTGGCCGGTTTTGTCGGCTTTTTTGTCGTGATACGAAGCTCCTCTTTCGCTGCTCATACCTTGCCCTTGGGTACATTTCCCGGAGCCGCGCTGGCAAGTCTGCTCGGGGTGAATACGCTCTTTGGCCTGATTGCATTTGCCGGACTCGGTGTCATCGGGATAAGCCAGCTCGGTCGTCTGGGTCGCCATGAGGTCGCAACGGCGCTTTCCCTGGTGATGCTGCTCGCCCTTGGAACGCTTTTTTTGAGCATGTGCAAACAGTATTCACAGCAAGTCTATGCCTTGCTGTTCGGCGAAGTCCTCGGCGTCAGCACAACCGAGATACTCCCCGTTGCGGCCATTGGCTCCCTTTCGGTTGCGATTGCCGCGGTATTTTTTCGCCCGTTATTACTCTGCTCTATATCCCCCGAGCTGGCTGAAGTCCAAGGGGTGAGTTCACGGCGCATGGAGCTCTGGTTCCTGACGATCTTGGCGCTTGCCACGGCGCTCTCATTGCCGGTAGTGGGTGCACTATTGGTATTCAGCCTGATGGTCGGGCCGGCTGCCGTCGCGCGGACCCTGACGGACAGTCCGTTGCGGGCAACCCTACTCTCGGTCGTCCTTTCGCTGGTCACCGTGTGGACCGCCATCGCCCTCTCCTATTTGACAAACTGGCCGGTTGGTTTTTTTGTCGGCGGTTTAGGTGCAATATTTTATGGTCTAGACCGCGTCTGGAGGCATATCAACACCCAGTCGAGGAGACGTGCGGTAACTTGCGCAGATCGAACAGGAGCTTGTTGAACAACTCCATAACAACAGCATGGGAGTGCATCCGGCAACTAAAGCACAAATCGATGCGAAGCATTCTGGTAAACTTCGCTTACGTCTGTCAGTTATGGACGGCAACGCCTATATCGTTAACTATAAGGATTATCACTGATGACGATGTTCAATCCGCCGCACCCCGGTGAAATCGTTGCAGAGACCCTGGACGATTTGAATATCGGCATTCGTGAGTTATCCCGAGCATTGCATGTCGCCCCTTTTACAGTACAACGTTTGGTGGGCGGTCAGAATATATTAATGATTATGCGCGGTGCGGAAAACATCTTAGGATCCTTTCTTAGGAATGGCGAAAAACTGGCATAAAAAAACCGTCTCTCGACGGCATCAATGTTACTCCTATCACTTTGTTTTTATTATGAATTATTGGTTGGCACCGGGACGGGACTTGAACCCGTACAGCCATAAAGCCGAGGGATTTTAAAAACCCTCAGCACAATAACAAAATAAAATAATTGTGTAAAATCAGCCGTTTACAAATCATGATGGCGGGTTAATTGGTGCCTATGCGGTTGCGGTAGTCATCACCTTTGACTCTATCAACGGCCTCCCCAACGCATTGCAATCTGACAAAATGCCGTCTAAAATAACCTAAACGTTTAGGTTTATGTTGCCCATGCCAACAATTTTCAGATTTAAAGGATGGCGGGTGATGATTTACACCATGGATCATTTACCACCGCATGTACATGTTATCGGTGCCAACGGGCAGGTTGTTTTCGTTTTGCTAAAAGACAACATTGAGCTCAGAGAAATGATTGGCGTAAAACCTAAGGAACTGGCGGAGATCGAAAAGGAGCTTCTTAACCAACTGCCACAACTACAGTCAGCATGGGAGCAAATCCATGGCAACTAAATTACAAATTGATGCCGCTGTACAGCGCGGCCAGGAAACGATGAATAGCCCTTTACGGGCCATTGCGGCCCGCTACGATGCCAAATCGCAACGCGTCATCGTGACGTTGGCATCCGGTATCGAGCTGGCCATACCACCAGCCATCGTGCAGGGATTAAGCACTGCTAGTGCTGCGGAACTGGAAGACATAGAGATTACGCCGCTGGGCAATGGGCTCTACTTCCCCGCCATCGACGCCGATGTCTTTATCCCGGCGATAATGGATGGCTATACCGGAACCAGCAAATGGATGGCGCGCGAACTGGGCCGCAAAGGCGGTTCAGCAACCTCCGAGAAAAAAAGCGCTGCTTCAAAGGCGAATGGAAAATTAGGCGGCAGGCCTAGAAAAGCAAAAGTGGCTTGAATATCACTGGGGACGGGCATTCCCGCATAGCATGCGGACATTCCATTTAAGCAAAATCAGCGTATATAGCTAATATTTTAAGAAAAAAAGCATGATATTTCACTAATTTAGTCAGAATGTAGTCACTTTCGGGAGATTTTGGCAAATCGCAGGCATAAAAAAACCGTCTCTCGACGGCATCAATGTTACTCATACTACTTTGTTTTTATTACGAATTCGGTGTGGTACCCGGGACGGGACTTGAACCCGTACAGCCATAAAGCCGAGGGATTTTAAATCCCTTGTGTCTACCGATTCCACCACCCGGGCGTCGGGAAATTCAATACTTGGAGGCGCGTCCCGGAGTCGAACCGAGGTAGGCGGATTTGCAATCCGCTGCATGGCCACTCTGCCAACGCGCCTTTACTGCCTTATATCAAGGCTTCGTTGTACATCTGGAGCGGGAAACGAGGCTCGAACTCGCGACCCCAACCTTGGCAAGGTTGTGCTCTACCACTGAGCTATTCCCGCATCGATGAAAACCACTTGACAAACCAGCTATCAAACTCGCTGTTTTTACTATCATCTTTAAGCAATCAGTCGTTGCTTTCGATGCGTTGCATTCTACTGACCTGACGTTACGAGTCAACAGAATTATCGCGCCGTGATGCTCGTTTGTTGATTTTTACGGCGCTTATATCAGTGTTCAAACAAATCATGGCGAGCCGCGTTCAAATACTGGAACATGGACCAAAATGTCAACACTGCGGCGACGTACAGTGCCGCAATACCGACACCCGCTACCCATTGATCGGGGCGCCACAAAAGGGCCACCAATGCCAGCATTTGAGCGGTGGTTTTGACTTTACCAATCCAGGAGACCGCCACGCTGCTGCGTTTGCCTATTTCAGCCATCCACTCGCGAAGGGCGGAAATGATGATTTCCCGAGCGATCATGGTGGCGGCAGGCAAGGTTATCCACCACGAATGAAAATGCTCGGCCACCAATACCAGCGCTATAGCCACCATGACTTTATCAGCCACCGGATCCAGAAACGCCCCAAAACGGGTGGTCTGCTTCCAGCGTCGGGCAAGAAAGCCGTCAAACCAATCGGTTACCGCCGCCAGAATAAAAATCAAAGCACATACCAGCGGCGCCCAATAAAAAGGCAAATAAAACGCCAGTACAAAAAACGGTATCATTACGACACGTAACAATGTAAGCCAAGTCGGTATATTCAATTGCATAGCACTATAGGTAACTATCTGGCTGGAGTGGATTGATGAGTATGTTGCTACATTGCGGTTAGTGTTTCAATGCATTAAAAATTTTTTCTGCTAATGCATTAGAGATACCGGGCACCTTAGCAATTTCCTCAAGACTGGCGTTCCTTAAAGGCTGTAAACCGCCCATGTATTTTAACAGGGTTTGGCGACGTTTGGGGCCGACGCCTTCAATTAATTCCAATGCGCTGGTATTTTTCACTTTCGCACGTTTGTTGCGATGGCCGGTGATGGCATGATTATGCGAATCATCGCGGATATGCTGGATCACATGCAGCGCGGGGGAATCGGACGACAAGGAGATCCCTTCGCCATGAGGTTTCAAAAATAACGTCTCCAGACCTGCTTTCCGATCCGCCCCTTTCGCCACGCCAAGTAATATGACACGCGATTTATCCCAGGGAACGTCCAGTTCATTGAAGACATCCAAGGCCATGCCCAATTGGCCTTTGCCGCCGTCGATAATCACCACATCGGGGATTTTATTCTCTTCCAGCGCCTTGCCGTAACGCCGGCGCAGGACCTGGGACATGGCGGCGTAGTCGTCACCGGGCGTTATGCCTTCGATATTGAATCGCCGGTATTCGGCGCGCACCGGCCCGTTGGAGTCAAACACCACACATGAAGCTATGGTCTGTTCGCCCATGGTATGGCTGATGTCAAAACACTCCATCCGGTTAATGGACTCTACACCCAGCAGTTCCCCCAAGGCCTTCAGCCGCTGGTGAATGGTCGACTGCTGGGAGAGCTTGGTCACCAAAGCGGTGGCGGCGTTGGTCCGGGACAGTTTCAGATACCGGGCGCGGTCACCCCGCGGATGCGCCTGGATATGAATTTTTCGCCCTGCCAGGCTGCTTAGGGACTCGGCTAACAAGTCGCTTTCCGATAAGGAAAAATCCAACAGGATTTCACCGGGCAAGGTTCTCATCTGGCTCCCCTGCAAATAAAACTGGCCGACGAAGGTCTGAACCACCTCTGAGAGTTCGGTACCCAATGGCACCTTGGGAAAATAACTGCGGCTGCCTAACACTTTGCCCTGCCGGATAAATAGCACATGCACACAGGCCATGCCCGCCTCAAATGCCACGCCGATAACATCCAGATCCTCATGATCTCCGGTAACGAACTGCTTTTCGGTAACACGCCTAACCGCTTGGATCTGATCGCGGGCACGCGCGGCATCTTCAAAATTCAATGCCCGGCTCGCCAGCTCCATCCGTTCCACCAGCTGATTCATGACCTGCTGGTCCTTGCCGGAGAGAAACAGGCGCACGTACTCCACCTGCTGCTGATACTCCTCGTCACTCACCAGTCCCTTCACACAGGGCCCGAGGCAACGACCAATCTGATATTGCAGACAAGGACGGGAACGGTTGCGATAAACGCTATCCTCGCACTGTCGAATGGGGAAAAGCTTTTGCAGCAAAGCCAATGTTTCCCTGACGGCATAACCATTGGGAAACGGACCGAAATATTCGCCTTTGGCATGTTTAGCGCCGCGGTGGAAACCCAGGCGGGGGTGGATATCGCTACTGAGAAAAATCAGAGGATAAGACTTATCATCCCGCAGCAGGACATTATAGCGAGGCTGATACAACTTTATATAGTTGTGCTCGAGCAACAACGCTTCCGTCTCGGTATGGGTAATGGTGACATCGATTTGCGCAATGCTTTTAACCAGGGCTTCGGTTTTGCGACTGCCGACCTGAAGACGAAAGTAACTCGTCAGACGTTTTTTCAGGTCCTTGGCCTTGCCGACATAGATGACAGTCTCAGCGGCATCATACATACGGTAGACGCCGGGCTGACTGGTGACGGTTTTGAGGAATTCTTTTGCGTTGAAGCTATCAGTCACTACTTAACAATGTCTCCGCGTTGAACAGCCCATGACGAATCGCCAGGTGCGTTAACTCAACATCGCCGCCGATGTTAAGTTTACTGAACATCCTGTAACGGTAGCTATTTACCGTTTTGGGACTCAGATTGAGCTGTTCGGAAATTTCATTTACTTTCTGGCCTTTGGTAATCATCAGCATGATTTGCAATTCACGCTCCGACAGACACTCGAAAGGCGTCACGGCCTGGGGCTCAAGCTGACTCAATGCCATCTGCTGTGCAATGTCCGAAGCAATGTAACGCTTTCCCGCATTAACGGAACGTATCGCACAGATCACTTCCTGAGGCGCCGCAGCCTTGCTCAGGTAACCCGCTGCACCAGCCTGCATGACTTTGGCTGGTAGCGGATTCTCGGTGTGAATGGTAAGCATAATGACTTTAATGTCCGGAGAAAAGCGTATAATTTTTCGGGTCGCTTCAAGCCCGCCGATGCCGGGCATGTTCATATCCATCAACACAACGTTCACGCAGTTGGCCCGGCACCATTTCACCGCGTCTTCGCCACACTGGGCCTCGCCAACGACTTTAAAGCCTTTGATATCTTCAAGAATGCGTCGTATCCCTGCACGCACCAATTCGTGGTCATCAACAAGAAAAACGCTTATCAAAGAGAAAATCTCCAAAATGAGGGAGTGATGTAAAGCGAATCAAATATTTATGACTTAATATTACTACTTTTTAAGTAAATAATGAATAAAGTTTATCCGCTTGTACTATAAAATTCAGCATCGACGTCTGTTATCGCCCATTTTAGACAGATAGGTTCTCGCACCGCAAGAGAATTTCGTTAAAATCAGATAACCGGTGTACTTTACTACACGACCATGGCGGCCATAGACACGTCCGCCTTAAATAAGCAGAATAATTTTTGTTGAAAGACAAAAATTATTAATAGAAAATATATAATTAATACAATAGGTTATTGGCATGATAAAAATTTGAGGTTTATTATAAATTTTGTTTTCTCCTATCCGTTAATTTAATAACTCATTTTAATTAGTTATTACTTTTAATCTGATCATGAAATAATCTTCCAAACAATTTATTTGTCCGATCCCGATACCCCCGTCTCAACCATGTGAATTAGGGTCCACATTGCCTTTTCAAAAAAGCTGCCGTTTCGCTGGTAAGTGCATCCTGTTTTGTTAAATTTCCCAAACAAATTCTGCTATAATCGCCGCTGAAATCAGGGGAGGATGGCCGGGGATTTCGCGCCATATCCAATACCGACAACATAGCAACGAGGCGACTCTATGGGTAACGTTGAGTTTTTAACCGATAACAATGCAAACACCTTGGCTCAGGAAGTGAACTGCCTAAAGGCCATGCTGACATTGATATTGAAAGCGATGGGACAGGCCGATGCGGGCAAGGTCATCATTAAAATGGAAAAATACATTGCGGAGCTTGAAGATCCCGCACAGGCTGAAGTATTCAATAATACCATAAAGCAGATCAAATACGCCTACCGCCAGTAACGCTACCGGCATGGATGCCGTGGCCTTGATAGGGTGTCTCCAGGTCACGGTATGCCCGAAGCGGATGGTAAGCCTGACATAGGCTATGTTACATTGCCCGTCAGCATGTACCGATAGGCTAAAAATAATGAACTTGATACTTAAGGCGTTAACTGGCGCCATTGTTGTACTTTTAATTGCTTTATTATCGAAAACGCGAAATTACTACCTGGCCGGCCTTCTTCCCCTCTTCCCCACCTTCGCCCTGATAGCCCACTATATCGTCGGCACCGAGCGCGGTGTTGAAGCATTGAGGGCGACGATCTTATTCGGCATTTGGGCCGTGATTCCCTATTTGGCTTATCTTGTTACCCTGTATTTTCTTATCGGGTCACTCCGGTTGCCCTATGCCCTGATAAGCGCCGTGCTCTGCTGGTCCATCGCCGCCTGGATACTCATCCTTTTTTGGCGTCGCTGGTATGGCCTGAATTAAATAATTATCACTCTAAATATTTATTTTTCCTATCATTTAAATGATATCATTAATTATGCTTGTTGACAAAATCACCTATAATCAAAAAAAACATCAGGAGTAGACTATGAAGAGGATATTATTTGTCGTCTGTCTAGCCTTATCGAGTTCTTTTCTTACCGGCTGCGTCGAACCTCGGCATACTTCAGCGCCGGTCCCGCAGGGCAGTCCTCAAAATGTGGGGGGATGCACCTGCACAAGCTTAGTTAATTGCTCCTGCGGATCAACCGCAGCACCTTGATTCTTTATTAGCGATAGGTTTTTGGTATGACGCTTGCCGCTGCCAGGGGGCGAGTGTTCAGTTACAGGTATAAAAATGCCTTAACCTAACGCTCCTTACCGCGAACCATTTCCGCTCAAAGAGTATTCAAACGGCCTTCCCGTTGAGAGCCTGAAAAGCAAACGCTATATTATAATGAACGCAGCCAGATCACCTGCGATCCGTTCATATTTTCCAAGGCCCATAATTCGTGATGTTCTTTTCTGGCGTGGTTAGGCGTCATGCCGTAGGTAGACAGAAAAAGTCGGTTGAACGTGGCTGGTTCAAACTGCCAATAATAGGCAATTTCGGCAATTTTCCACTGACGATAATGTGGACTGAGCAGCATTCGGGTCGCCGCAACGATTCGTTTTTTGCGAATATGCGCAATAATACCGCCAAAGGGTTCAAAGAGCCGATACAAAGAGGACCGGGAAAGGCCGAACTTCTGGCATATCAGCTCTGAAGAGAGTGCGGGAAGACGCAGGTTTTCCTGAATAAAGTCACAAACCCTCGTGATAACATGCAGTCTTGCGTCCATCATTATGGGTTGAATAGGTGCGTGGGATGTCCTGATGGCGCTGATAATAAAATCTATCACCGGCCTGGCGACTTTGTTCACTTCATTATTGTTTAAATTAGCGCTGTGATTTATAAGCGCAATAATATTCGAAGCGATCAGGCGACTGAGAAAATCTTTCTGACGTATGATTTTACCGTGCAACTCACAGCTGTTATCAATTTCAGATAATAATACTCGCGGGAATGCCACATAAAGAACATCAACARAACTTGACTTCCGTCCAGTTTTAAATCCGAGTTTAATCGGTTGAAGCAAATCTAATATGATAATGTCGCCCGGCTCAAGTTGAATGGCTAATCGACCTGCTAATCCTTCGATTCCTCCATCAATCATTATCATCATGATGAAATGATCGTTTAGATTGTCATATTTATGCGGCAAATTGACCAATTTTTGCTCGCTAGACCTAATATGCCCGCAAATAAAAACATCAAAATGATGCGCTTCAACGCTCCAGCTAAAAGTCTCCGCTTCAGTGCGCGTAAAATCAGATTCCAGCAAGGCGGCATTCACACCGGAGCGCCAGCGTTCTACTTTGGAGGTTACACCTTCAGCGGGCAAAGATTGGTCATAAATGATACGATCGCTTTTATTAGTCATATGTTTACAAAATTGTCCCAAAGAGGTTCTATCCTCCATAATAAAGGCGGCACAATTAAACTTGTATGACATATATCTAAATTAGGATATTCCTGATTCCATTTCATTAAAATAACAAATAACCAACTGATTTTATTATAATTATTATTTTATATTTTTTTCTTACAACACCAAAAGCCTCATCGGACCGCATTAATGTCAAATCAGTAGATAATCCAATTTTTCCTTTTTAATTTGGAGTTATAAACCATTTTTTGCCTATTTTCCTTTTTAACATGTGCTAAACCTGATGGGAGGCCAAATCTTCCCTATGACATAATGTAAAACGTCCTTGACCCCACGCTGTTCATCGCAGCGAAACAGCAACCTTAGGGCGAACGCTGAGGTATTGCAAGCATAGCGAAATTTTCTATGGCAGGGGAAGGCGCCTGGGAAAGCGGTCACGGAGGCCAGCACAAATGACAACATCCTGAAGGGTTTCGGCTTGTATCAATTTTTTTCCGGAACTGACTCGTCGATTAAATGAATTAACGCTGGCCCTCTCTTGAAAATAATCCTTAATGACCAGTAAATCTCTGAGCAATTATATCATTAAGGATAAAAACTGCTCATAATTTACGCAGCAGCATAACTGAATGAAATATACGCATTGTGGAAAATATGTGCCAATTCATATATTCAAAAAAGCTGTTGCAATCGAGTTTTGTTAGCAATTGTTTTAGCAGGGGGGATAATACAAAAATAATGCAGCGGAGGAAGTTGTTGGTGGGTCGTGCAGGGTTCGAACCTGCGACCAATTGATTAAGAGTCAACTGCTCTACCAACTGAGCTAACGACCCAACGCCGTGAATTATTCTCTAATCGAACCCTTATGTCAATACTCCCTGACGTTTTTACTAAAAAAATAAGATCATGCCCCACAGATTTTATATTTGATTGAATATTAACCAGCTTTAACTTTTCATTAACATAATTGATTAGGGCTTAGGCTAGAGCAAGTCAAAGGTGCATTTTAGCTACGTTTAGCCGCAGCGCGGAATAGCGACGGACAAATCTGGAAGCGGCGGCGAAATAAAGCGGTGAAATGCGCATGATTGCTAAAGCCGCACTCAAGGGCAATATCAGCGACACGCATCGTGCTGGTTAAAAGCAACTCACCCCCCTTTTTCAGGCGCTTTTCCATGAGCCACTGTTTGACCGGCATGCCGTATTTTTGATAGAAGATCACATTCAATTTGTGGGTGGATATCCCCAACTCCTTGGCATATCGAGACACCGGCCATTGGTTGATGTAATTTTGCTCAAAAAACTCTAGTAACGTGTTGTTTATATTGACTCCAACAAACTGGCACAACAGGCTGGCGAAGTAGTATTTGTCTATACCCAAGCAATAAAGGTAGAGAAAACAGATAGGTAGACTTTTCTCCATGGTCATCAATTTTTCAGTACTCTCTATAACTGAATTATCGACCGGGACCGTTTTGTAAATATTTTTTTTAAAAGGCTTGCAACATGACAATATTGCAGCCTGAGAAATGAGATCTTGGTGCAAAGGTAATAGATTAACGGGGTAACAGGTAATAAAAACAAAGTCATCATTATTTTTCTTGACCGGTATCGCGTTTTCATCAGCTACAACAATATGGTTTTGTGGTATAGCATGAATTTTACCATCCAGGCTTAATGTTCCGTTTTTTTTAAACAGAATGAATTGTAATATATTCATTATTATTACCATATCCCTAATTTTTTTCTACAATGATATTGTACTCATTCATACCTTAGATCAATTCAACCGCAGCATAATCGAATCAACATGCATTCAAAATTCCTAAACATAAGCTATAATTTAATCCGTCATGACTGTTTTTTATCCGGACCTGCGACTTTGCATACATGTTCTGGCATTTCATTCATATGTACAAAAAAAAAGCTCGTTAAATGATCGATGGATTTTCGCCACCATCCATAGGGCCATAGGGCCAGAATCTGACAAGGCGGCACACGTCAACTCCACTAGACCCTAGGCCACTTGGGATTCCGTCATTGGTACGGCTGAAAGAGGTAAAGGGTAATCATTGGTTTTTTACGACTCGGCCCTACCGCTGTAACTATGGTATGCCTGTCTAGAAAATTGATTATAAATTAATATTATTTTCAATGAGTTATTTAAATCTACAACATTTAATGGCGAAAACGAGCTGTTTAAATCTTCAACTATTTTTTCTAAACTCAATAAAATTTGATTAAAGTCATAAATCCATATCCCTCCCAATGATTTTATAACAACAGACCTTCTTCTGGTCTGTCAGTGATGCACTTCACGTTCATTCTGTCGACCACGAGAAAATTCATCATCGAGATTGGGGGAGTCAGTTCCATGTCCGTTATTCGCACCCGACTGAAGTTGTTCGGCGGTGACACCGTTGTCGTCCATTGTTCGGAAAAATGCAATATTCATCTGCTGTGTGAAAATCAGCAACAGGATGCTCAAAAATCGTTAGGTTTTGGCGATGTCATGGGTGTCAGTGGACGGGCAACCGCTTATCTGGGGGTTCCGTACAGCGGATTATGGAGCGTTGTGATCGATGCCAAAAGTGAAAGCCCGGAACACTCCGTAAGCTACTTACCGGCATAATCGAAGCCATTGCCTAGAGCGTAGATAGTATTTACAGAATCGCGATAAAGGTAATTATGAGGCCGCCGGATGTTGATCCGACGGCCAGGTGGTAAGGATGTAACAACAATCATTATTCACTACGTCAATCGGATAGGCTTACTGCTTACTGCTTACTGCTTACTGCTTACTGCTTACTGCTTACTGCTTACTGCTTACTGCTTACTGCTTACTGCTT
This sequence comes from Sodalis sp. RH15, assembly GCF_047324255.1. Taxonomy (NCBI): domain Bacteria; kingdom Pseudomonadati; phylum Pseudomonadota; class Gammaproteobacteria; order Enterobacterales; family Bruguierivoracaceae; genus Sodalis; species Sodalis sp. RH15. The sequence goes on along the minus strand of NZ_CP178738.1, from coordinate 2,147,334 downwards.
ACTGCTTACTGCTTACTGCTTACTGCTTACTGCTTACTGCTTACTGCTTACTGCTTACTGCTTACTGCTTACCAGCTTTCCGATAATGAGCGTTGAAAGGCAACAGTGAAGTTGTCTTTCGAACGTAAATAATGATCCATCCGAATCCACAAGCGAACCACTTGCTTGCGAAGCTTTACCTCCACATCATCCGCTATATGAATATAAGGGTCGGAAGGTTACATCCTTTACAGCGCTAAGAAGAGCTTCTGCGACCGCTGTTACTGCTACGGCCCCCCTTCTCACCCGCTTTGGACGCACGCTGCGGGTCGTTTTTGAAATTACCCCCGCTATGCTGACCACCTTTTCTACCTGCTTCTGATGCTCTTTCACGATCTTCCGCAAAGTTACCTGTACCGCCACGATGTTCGGTCATTGTTAACCTCCGAGTAAGGTTTAAGAGATCATCATATTGTTGAAACCTGCTTTAACCAGCCAGATTTCATCATGACGTTAGCGTCAATTCATAAACGACTTCCAATGCCAACGTCATGTTCTTAATTATAACGCACTCACGACACAGGAGGAAAATATTAATATATTGATACAAATTTCAGAGAGGAAGATAATTTTTGATTTCTGCTGGCAGTGAAAGCCATTGTTTTACTGCAGAAAATATAAACTATGAATTTTCGGGAGTATTTTTATAATGAAACATTTTTAATCATTCATTCCACAACATTTGATCTGGTCTGCGACAAAGTGCCCTTCTTCACCAAGGTCATTTTGATTACAATAAATTTGCAGAGCCGTTGTGACCTATTATGGTTAATACATCCCGACCTCGATTTACGATAAATCATCCCGCCCTTCTGATTATCAACAAAGAGGAACAGCATTATGGCAAAGGTTCTCGTTCTCTATTACTCAATGTATGGACATATCGCCACCATGGCCCAGGCAGTAGCCGAAGGCGCCCGCAAGGTCAGCGGTGCCGAAGTGACGGTCAAACGCGTGCCGGAAACAATGCCGCCGGCGCTATTTGCCCAGGCCGGTGGTAAAGCCGACTTGTCGGTTCCCGAAGCCAAACCTCCTGAATTGGCAGATTATGACGCCATCATTATAGGAACCCCGACCCGTTTCGGTAACATGAGCGGGCAAATGAGAACCTTTCTCGATCAAACCGGCGCCTTATGGGCTGCCGGAGCATTGTACGGTAAAATCGGCAGCGTATTTACCTCCACCGGAACCGGGGGCGGGCAGGAACAGACTATTCTCTCAACCTGGACGACTCTGGCGCATCACGGCTTGATCTTGGTACCCATCGGTTACGGTGCCAAGCAGCTTTTTGATATCTCCCAGGTGCGGGGAGGAACGCCTTATGGCGCCTCTACGCTGGCTGGCGGCGATGGTTCACGCCAACCTTCGGATCAAGAATTGGAAATTGCACGCTATCAGGGAGAATACGTCGCCGGTATCACATTAAAAATGCATCATTAAACCTGTATCGCGTGATTCATAACGGCTGCGGATTATCGCGCGCCGTTATACACCAAGGGTTTTCGTTGGCCGCGCAGGTTCACAATATTTGGTCTAGAATGACAATCAGATATTTATGGAATCACTGACGCGTATAATTGAAAACCCATTACGAGGAGATATTCATGGCTAAAGATATACAATCCTGGGCTGAGATTCGTGAAACTTCCATTGAAATTGCTGAAGCCATTTTTGAAATCGCTGATAACGATGAAGTCATGGCACAAAAAATCTGGGAAGAAGGCAGCGATGAAGCATTGGAAATCGCATTTGCCAAGACAGATCAAAATAAGCTGTTTTGGGGTGAAGAGACCGTGGAACGTAAAAACGTCTAGCATCAATCGATGCCCTTAAAATATCCCCGGTTTATAAGCATCCCTCCGGGGTGAAACAGTATTTTTTTGCAGCTTCGCAGCCTCAGGCTGTCATGGCTATTTGATAGGACCATGCCTTTGTGTAACCCTCCCGAAGATCAACTTCCTTAAACTTGCCTGCCAGGAAAATTAATCAAATTTTGTAAGCTTTTCAGGCAATCCTGTAAGTTTATTCACGCCATGTAATTAAAGCAGGTTATGTAAGTGGACCAACCTAAGCGAATCAAACTATTAAATAACGATGAAAGCGGTCGCTAACCAAACGATACTTGCTTATGACTTTAAAGGGTTGATAGGACTTATCACGTAAAGGAAGAGGAATAATACAATTTTCCGCCCAGCTTCGCAAAAATGAGATTTTGACATTAAGCATTTTCAAATGCGCCTTCTAAATGGTATGCTATACAGTCTGTGGTATCGGTGTGCCGAATCAACGAGCGTATGCATTACTTAATCCGTTGTGGTGTGTAATTGATTTTGAATGTATTTTACGCAGGAAACCCAACGTTTACCGATGCGTTAGAAAAAAACTGAAGAGATGCGCTAATACAATCAGTTCAGCTGAGGTACTCTGTTTTATTATTCCGCCTGGCATCGTAATAATTTTGAAAGATGAGTTTCCTCCGACATTGAGGCAATTATAATCTCTAGTTAATGGTTTTTTATTACTTTAAAGTGGATGAATGTAAGTATATGGGCAAAGTGGATTTTTTGATGCGATTAAGACGATGCAGCACAATCGATACGCTGGAAAAAGTGATTGAGCATATGAAAGAGAGATTGCCGGCAGCGGAATTGGCAGACTTCTATGGAGCTGCGGATCATCGCTTGGCTGAACTTACCATGGGAAAGCTTTATGACAAAGTCCCTCCCACCGTCTGGCAATTTGTCAAATAGAAATAGCACGCTTAGGCAAAATTTCACACATAAAACATGAATTAATAGCGAGCAAAAGATTGATCAGTTAACTTTTTGTGCCCATGTTTGTGCAATTAATTACCCGTGAGTTGGCAGCTATCAGGAAGGCAGACTTTGCCATTCAACCTACTTTTTGGTGGCGGTCAGAAAATCGAAGTCGTAAAAATTCCTGGCCTTTTTCTGTCACGCCCCCGGTCACTAAAACGCGGGAAAAAATCAATCTATCGGTAAAATCCGCGATACCAAACTGGCATTGTTCCAGCAACCCTTCACTGTCCGCATAGCTGATAGCTTTTGCAATCTTTTGAAATTTATCCAATGCTTCCTGAGTGCCTGATTCAGGAGTGAATAATTTCTTACCAGTACCAATTTCTTCCAAGACGCTTTCAAGGATAAACCCTAGTGTTTTCATGATGATTCGCCTACTAATGAAAAGCTAGAACGGTCATTAAGACCTCAAAAAGTAATTATACTCAGAATGAGTATATTCATTAGGGCAAGGAATGCTCGCTTAACCAAGCAATTAATGACAACTCTCTAAAAAAAATCCAATCCATAGTCATAAATATTTAATACTGCACATAGTTCAATGTATTATAGTCTTAATACTTATAGTTATAAGCAACTAACACTATGAGATTTTTTTTGTTACTTAAAGGGAATTATTGTATGAAAATTTATCGAATAAGATTTCGGCAATCACAGACGGGTTGTTGAAAAATGATTGATCAGTATTCAAATCAATTAGCCATGCTTAACATTCAAGAAATCAGTAACTAGCGCGTCCGCATAAATTAAAAAAAAATAATAAATAAAATCAATTAATTATATTTAAATGAAAGAAATTTCTTTCTGCCGGAAAGCGACATTTTAACGTCTTTTAGCGACCGCTGTAATACGCGAGATATTACTGCTAAGCAACTCAATATCGGATTTGAACTCTATATCGTTCCGCTGACGCATTTCATCCAAAGCCACTTCTATGCTTTTAACAAGTTCATCGGTTTTTTTATGGCTTAACGATGCGATCAGCGCCGCCACTAAAATTTCCAACGACTCAACCATTGCATGCAGTTCCTTTTCAGCAGCCTCTTTTTGCGCCAGATTGATTAATAACTGTGAGAGTAAGCTGTTCATAAAGGCCTCCTAAAAAAAAGGTCGATTCCTTAAGATCTGGCTATCCCAGGATCCTGTCTACACGATCTGCATCATAATTGATAAACATAATTAATATCAAGATATAAACATTAATTAAAGAAATGAAGAAAAAAATCCTTCAATACCATGATTTATATCATAAAAGGCGGCACCCAGGTTACTTGGGTGCCGCCTTGTAGATAATGATAGGACGGGAAAGGTTAACTTGCCAATAATAACGCCTGTTTTTCATGCGCCGGCCGCGCCGATGTCGCCAGCGCCGTTAGAACATTTTTGACTGCTGTCGCTGAGGGGGATAACGGCAGGCGGGAAGACATATTCAGCGTTAGAGGCAAGGGAAGACCGGGACTGATGATACGGGACATCCAGGCATTAGCGGAATTAACCACGGCAGAAGCGGTGGACTCCGGCAATACCGCGGCCCCCATACCGCTAGCCACCGCAGCGGTCAATGTGGCAAGGGAGTCGATTTCACCGATGATTTTTGCGCTAAGTCGACGCAGGGAAAATGCTTCATCCACTCTCTTACGGATAGCGGAAAAATCACAGGGCAAAAACAGTTGTCTTGAAGCGACATCGCTTAATTCAATATTTTTACCGGGATTATTTTCTGTCCCGACGAGGTAAAGATCCTCTTTCAGCAACGGCAGACAGTTAATACCCGCATAAAGGGTTGGATCATAATGTATCGCCATATCAAGATGGCCACAGCTCACTTTTTCATTTAATGCAACGGAACTGTTTTCATGCAAATAAACCGTTAATTGAGGATATTGATCCCTCACGGATTGCAATAACGGCATAATCAACGGACAGGAAGAGGTTCCGGGCGCCAGGCCTATGGAGACTTGTCCTTCCAGGGTTTGATCAACATTGCAGACGGCTTTTTGGGCAAGTTCGCACTGTTGTAGAATGGCACGGGCATGGGAATACAGAATTTTGCCTGCTTCAGTGGGTGTAACCCCCCGTTTGGTTCTAACCAATAACTTTTGGTCGAGTTCACTTTCCAGAGTGGCAACCTGCTGACTTAACGCCGGTTGCGCAATATGCAGAACTTCCGCCGCCTGTGTCAGGCTACCGATATCGACGATTTTTACAAAGTATTTGAGTCGTCTTAAATTCATTTCTGCCTCCGTCGCAGCTTCACCATTATCATTGATAATGAGAATGCAAGAAGCAGACCAAAAAGTTGAAGTCGTTGCCCAATAGTGACAAATCATGAATTTTATAGTTAAATAAGAATAAGTTATGACTTATTTCCCGCCCGGGCTCATAGGGTATAAACAAAATATGTGCAATACCTTGGGCAGTAACTGCACCATTAAGACGCACCTCGATGGCAATAAGACCTTAACAATCCGTCACAATCGCGCAAAAGCTGCGGCAACCGGCCTATGTGGTGATATTGGATGTCGCGCTGGCGACGCCACAGACATCTTTTTCAACACACCATGATAAGAAGATGTTATCACCTGCCATTTATTTTCATGCAAAGTGACGGTATTCCGCCTGCCGGCAGGAACCGAATGCACTATGAATGTGCCGGGACTATTGCCCCATCATGGAGCTTAACAAGACCCCGAAGCCGGACGACACGATCATCGCCATGCTGCTCCAGAACATGATCCTGATGATTCCAGCAAGTATCGGCTCGCACCCTGCCATGCGGCAATAGCCAATCGGGTTCTCGCTATACTGTTTGATAAACAGGCCATCGCCCGAAAACAATAACTGAGAAGCAAATTTTTATTTGCATGGACGATTTGTGAACGAACGTAAATCCTTTGACAGATATGAACTATGAAATATAGGCCTGTCCTGAGAAGGCAAAAAAATATTGAATAATGGCCAACGGGAAGAAAAGGGACAAGGTGTGAACTCCAGCAGGATATGCCGTGTCAGAGCTCAGGATACTTATGCTTTAAGGCGGTACTACATGGGAGATATATGGGAGGTATATGGAAGATTTGGAAATTACGTGAATTAGACCTTTAGAGTCATTAACAAGTGGCGGAGGAGGTGAGATTCGAACTCACGAACGCTTTCGCGTCGCCGGTTTTCAAGACCGGTGCCTTCAACCGCTCGGCCACTCCTCCGCAACGAGGCGAACTATAAACAGAGTCGTTTCTGTTGTAAAGGGAGAAATGTTCTAATCGCTTGAAATTTCACCGCTAGTCCTGCTGATGGATGATCCCTATACATTATAAGCCGATAAACCAGCCTTTCTATGCGTAAAGAAGGGTAAAACGATTAGGTGGGGCGTCATACGGCCATTAATCTGACAGCCACATACCGATGATTATTTTCCACCAAGAGGTAAAACCTATGGATCGTTTGGTCGCGACATCCACCCGCGAGCGCTCATTGCTAAGCACCCATAAAGTGCTGCGCAATACCTATTTTCTGCTCTCGCTGACCCTGGGCTTTTCCGCAGTAACGGCCACCGCCAGCACCCTGCTGCACCTGCCCGCGCCGGGACTGATTCTCATGATGGCCGGCTTTTACGGCCTGATGTTCCTGACATACCGTTTGGCCGACAGGCCGGCGGGCATTCTGGCGGCCTTTGCGTTCACTGGTTTTCTGGGATACAGCCTGGGACCGCTGCTGAGCATGTTGCTGGCCTCCGGGGCCGGTGAAATCATTATGCTGGCGCTGGGAGGAACCGCTCTGGTGTTTTTCTGCTGTTCCGCCTATGTTCTCACCACCCGTAAAGATATGTCGTTCCTGTCGGGTATGATGTTGGCCGGGTTCGTCGTTTTGCTGGTGGCGGTCATCGCCAATCTGTTCCTGCATATACCGGCCCTGTCAATGGCGGTAAGCGTCTTGTTTATCCTGTTTTCGTCGGGCGCTATTTTATGGGAAACCAGTAATATCATCCATGGCGGGGAAACCAATTATATCCGCGCTACCGTGGGTCTTTACGTTTCACTGTATAATATATTCGTCAGCCTGCTGAGCATCCTGGGCTTTATGCGCAACAATTGATTGGCGAGCTTTCAGGCTGCGCACAACGCATCGAGGGCCGTCGGCTATGAAGGCCCTTTTTGCTGTATGCCGTTTATCGGTACATTTGCTAACATAACCCGCCAGGTTGACGAGTTATGGGGAACAGGATGGAATTTAACGGCAAAGACATTGAAACCGATGCGCAGGGTTATCTGAAAAATATCGATGATTGGCACGAAGCGCTGGCAGAAGCCATTGCCGAACAGGAACAGATTAAACTGACGGAGGCGCATTGGCAGGTGATTCATTTTGTCCGGGATTTCTACCTGCAGTTCAATACTTCTCCCGCCATCCGTATGCTGGTTAAGGCCATGGGGCAAAAATACGGCGAGGAGAAAGGCAACAGCCGTTACCTCTATCGGTTATTTCCCCAAGGGCCGGCAAAACAGGCCACCAAAATCGCCGGTTTGCCAAAACCCGTGAAATGTATTTGATCTCAATAGCGGACCTTAAAGCCGTTGAATTCGCTTTCAACAACCGGTTTTGGTTCGCTTAGGATTTTTTCAATACGGGCGCTGCGGGGGCCCCCTTGTTTTAGCCAGTCTTGAAATTTGTCCAGCTGCGCGCCCTCGCCGCAGGCCACCACTTCAACGCCGCCATCGTCGAGATTACGTACGTAGCCCACCAACCCCAAATCTTGAGCCCGATGCTGGGCGTGATAACGGAACCCCACCCCTTGCACTACGCCGTAAATATAGATTGAGGTACATACCTTGCTCATCATTCCCCCTGGTTAACGGCTAATGTTTGCAATTGTCCGCGCTTATTCGCAAAATGGCGCTCTTTCCCTTAATCAGTATAATTCAAGATGACAAAACGTTTATTTCTTGCCAAAGGCCGGGAAAAATCCTTGCTTCGCCGGCATCCCTGGGTCTTTTCCGGCGCCGTGCAGCGGGTGGAAGGCAAAACGCAATCCGGTGAGACCATCGACATTTGCGACGATAAGGGAAATTGGCTGGCCCGCGGCGCCTATTCTCCCCAGTCGCAAATCCGTGCCCGCGTCTGGACTTTCCAAGCCGACGAATCCATTGATACAGACTTCTTTGTCCGGCGGCTGACCACCGCGCAACGCTTACGGGATTTGTTGGCAAAACGCGATAATCTGGACGCCTACCGGGTGATTGCCGGTGAATCGGACGGTTTGCCGGGCATTACCATTGATCGCTACGGTAATTTCCTGGTATTGCAACTGCTCTCCGCCGGTGCGGAATACCATCGGGCCGCGCTGATTCTGGCTTTGCAGCAATGCTACCCGGCCTGTTCTATTTATGACCGATCAGACGTCGCGGTGCGAAAAAAGGAAGGCTTGGAGCTGACCTGCGGATTAATAACCGGCGAAACCCCTCCGGATTTGCTGGCGATACGCGAGCATGATATGTCTTTGCTGGTGGATATCACCCAGGGCCACAAAACCGGATTTTATCTGGATCAACGGGACAGCCGCCTGGCCGCGCGTAAATATGCCGCCGGACGCCGTGTCCTGAACTGCTTTTCCTATACCGGCGCCTTTAGCGTGGCAGCCTTGATGGGGGACTGCCTGCAGGTGACGAATGTGGATACCTCCCAGCATGTGCTGGATATCGCCAGGCAAAACGTTGAACGCAATCATCTGGACGTGGGCAAAGCCGAATTTGTACGGGAAGACGTTTTTCAACTGCTGAGGCAATACCGCGAACAGGGCCGGCAGTTCGACATGATAGTCATGGATCCGCCGAAATTTGTGGAAAATAAAAACCAGCTGGCCAGCGCCTGCCGCGGTTATAAAGATATTAATATGCTGGCGCTCCAACTGCTGGCGCCGGAGGGTATTTTGCTTACTTTCTCATGCTCCGGGCTGATGACCACCGATCTGTTCCAAAAGATAGTTGCCGATGCCGCCCTTGATGCCCACAGAGACATACAATTTATTGAGCAATTCCGCCAGGCGGCCGATCATCCCGTGTCGGCCCCCTACCCGGAAGGCCTTTATCTAAAGGGTTTCGCTTGCCGGGTAATTTAAAAAGACCGCCCTCCCTTGATATTGTCCGCGTATCCCCCATATTTAGGATAAGGCACTATTACGTACGCGGGAGCTCTTTATGATTGCCAGCAAATTTGGAATCGGACAACAGGTCCGCCACAAGCTACTGGGCTATTTGGGTGTCATCATCGATGTCGACCCCGAATACTCCCTGGAAAAGCCGTCAATTGACGAGATTGCGGCTGACGACAAGCTTCGCGCCGCCCCTTGGTACCATGTGGTGATGGAAGACGACGAAGGCAAGCCGGTGCACACCTATCTTGCCGAAGTCCAGTTGAATTATGAAACGGCGCCGGTACATCCGGAACAACCGACCCTGGACGATTTGGCGGAGTCTATACGCCAGCAACTGCAGGCACCACGGCTGAGAAACTGATTAACTAGACGCGGGCGGCCCCGCCCGCGTAACTCTATATTCATTTCGCCAGCCCCAGCCGCCTGATCTCGATTTTCGGGCAGCGATCCATCACAACCTTCATACCGACATTTTTCGCCAACACCGCCGCCTGTTCGTTCACTACGCCCAACTGCGTCCATAATACCTTGGCATCAATGGTAATGGCCTCCTGGGTCAGGTCATACACCGCCTCTGAACGCCGAAAGATATCCACCATATCCACCTTAACCGGTATACTCGCCAGATCGGCGTAGACCCGTTGCCCCAGGATCTCACGCCCCGCCAGTATGGGATTAACCGGGAAAACCTGATAGCCCTGTTCAAGTAAATAAGCCATGACATCGTGGCTGGCCCGCGCAGGCTTTTCACTGGCCCCCACCAGGGCAATCGTCTTCACGGACGTCAAAATGTCGGCAATGTCGGTATCGGTCATGACGTTTCTCCGGTTTCATACTTGTTGATTAAGTGTATACCAGCGGTGAAAAAAGCAAGATAATTAAGGTTAATCAAATAATTTCAAAATAAAAATATTTGTGAATAAATACTACAAAAATATTATTATGTACATTCTAAATATATAAGTAGTCAATGATATCCGGCGAGGGAACATAATGAATTTTTTGCGCGTCATTGTTATCGGGATAAGCCTCTTTACGGGCCTGCCCGCGTTAGCGACGACTCTGCAATTGCCGCAGGCCATGGAATTATTGATAGTCGACGGTACGCCGGTGAATAGCATACTGTTACGCGGCGCCGGCAGCCTTGAGTTAGCCCAGGGCGGGCACCAACTGGTATTCACCCTGAATCGCAGGGCTTACCATGACTATGATAGGCTGGGAATTTATCGACCGTTCTACCTGATTGTGCTGTTCGATACCTGGAATGCACATCGCTTGCGGTTCCGGCTGCCGCCGCTCACCACCCGCGATGAGATTGATCATTTTATCAGCCTGCCGGTGCTAACACTTTTGGATGAACATGATGCGGCGGTGAATGCGGCTTACAGCCGCTTGCCGGTGGGCAATGAGGGGGTGATGGCGGCTCTGCGGCATCACGAGAGAGAGTATGGCGCCACGTTGCCAATGCCGCCTCGGCTTCCCGCTCCCAATGAGAGCCCGGCCGCGGATGCATGGATTGCGTCTCCCCTTCAGAACAGCACCGCCGCCCATATCGAGCAAATGTTGCGTTTCTGGTTTTTGCCCTCCGGGTCAAGTACCCGTCCCCAGTGGCTGGACTGAGCGCGTGTCATTACCAGAGTCAGCATTAAATGGTTTGCAGTGAAATCGACTTTCGATAGTCTATAGACAGCGTAAATTTCATTAAAGGAAAGTATATGGAGTCAATCACCCGTACCATCGCCATACGCAAACATATTGCCTTGGTCGCTCACGATCACTGCAAACAATCGTTGCTCAACTGGGTCGAGATCAATAAGCCCGTTCTGGCGGAGCATACCCTTTACGCCACCGGGACTACCGGGAATCTGGTGCAGAGGAGTACCGGACTGCCGGTGCACAGTATGTTGAGCGGACCGATGGGAGGCGATCAGCAGGTGGGAGCACTGATATCGGAAGGCAAAATCGATGTATTGATTTTCTTCTGGGACCCATTGAATGCCGTACCGCACGATCCCGATGTAAAAGCGTTGCTGCGGCTGGCGACCGTGTGGAATATTCCCGTGGCCACCAATCGTTCAACCGCAGATTTATTAATAAGCTCCGCATTATTCAGCGGCGAGATTCAAATCGAAATCCCCGATTACCAGCGTTATCTCACCGACCGTTTGCAATAACCGGCTCCGGACGGTGATTGCAACCGTCCGGCTCATCAAGGTTTATGTACTTTAGGCACGCCCAACTGCGCTAATGTCTCGATAAATACCGACGGCTGCCCGGGATCGTGCAGCAACCATACCTGCTGCTTTGCCCTGGTGAGGGCGACATACAGCAGACGCCGCTCCTCGGCATCGGGGAAATCCTCCGGCTGCGGCAGCAAGACCCGTTCGAACACGGTTTCACGCGCCGCCGCGGGGAAGCCGTCCTTGCCCTCATTCATACCGATAATGATGACGTAATCCGCCTGTTGCCCTTTGCTGCCGTGCATGGTCATAAAATCGATATTCAGGGTTGGCCAGCGGGTTACCGCTTTATCCAGCAGGGACGGCCGCAGATAATGGTAGCGGGCCAGTATCAGGATCCGTTCCGCGGGCAGGGCGAAGCCGCTGAGCTTATTCAGTAGCGTCTCAAGTTGAGAGTCGGGCAGGATCAAAACGGATTTTTTGGTGCCTTTAGTCAAACTATTCAGGTCTTTTTTGAGCTGATAGGGATTTTGCAGCACAAACGCCGTGGCGATTTCACCGATACGCTGGTTGAAACGATAGGTGGTATCCAGGGCACACTGCGCTCCGGCGTCGAAACGTTCGGTAAAGCCGGTGGTCAGGGAGAGCTCGGCGCCGCTGAAACGATAAATGGCCTGCCAATCGTCGCCGACGGCAAACAGCGACGTTCGGCGATTCTGCCGGCATAGCGCTTCCAATAACTTTATGCGCTGGGGGGATATGTCCTGGTATTCATCCACCAGGATATGTTTCCAAGGGCTGATAAACCGGCCTTTTTGCAAGATATCCACCGCCTGGTGCATCAGTCCGGCAAAATCCACTGCGCCTTCCTCTTTAAGGGCCTGTTTCCAGGCTTTCAGCAATGGCGACAGCAGGCGGATACGTTTTTGAAAGACATCGTGTAAATCATCGGGTGCCAGCTGGATCATTTCCGCCTGGGTGCCGCCGTGCATGCGCATCAAGCCGATCCATCGCTCGATACGGGGCGCCAGACGCTGTGCCAGCCGTTCGTCCTGCCAATACTCCCCTTCCGGGACGTCCCATCCCAGTTCCTCGACGATCAGTTGCCGCCAGCCTTTTGCCTGGGGTTTTTTCTCACTACACTGCTGGCGCCATTGCGTTATCAATAATGCTCGCCGCGCCGGGCCGTCACTCTCCAAAGCGCTTATGGCCGGCGCCTTTTTACTGCCTTGCCGGATAATAAACAGGGCCAGGGCATGGAAAGTCCAGGATCGGATGCCCTCCACCCGCAGGCGCAACCGGATACGCTCATCCATTTCCGCCGCCGCCTGCCGCCCGAAGGCCAGCATCAGTATTTGCTCCGGATCGGCTTCCCTGCGTCTCAACAGCCAGCCGGCGCGGGCCACCAGCACCGAGGTTTTGCCGCTGCCGGCGCCCGCCAGCACCAGCAGGGCGTTTTCACCGTTAACCACCGCGCGGCTTTGAGTAAGATTAAGGGGAGAACTTTCGACGGTATCAAAATAGTCTTTATGCTGTTCCAGCATGTTATTCGTCCACTGCTGGTTGCAGCGCAGCGCCATCGCCGGGCCCTGCTCGAGCCATTTCAGGCACAGGCGGTAGTTGTCGCGGCAGTGTTCAAACTCCTCCAGGCGCGCCAGCGGCAACGGCAAAGACGCAAACGCCTCGCGGATGCTGTCTTGCAGCGCCGCCAGCCGGCTCGCCTGGAACCATTGATCCCGGGCCGCGGCCTGTTCAATGGCTATCACCTGCTGGCGGAGCACATCGGCGCACACTTCGCTCATATCACGGCTCCAATCGAGCCAGCTTTTTTGCAGGTGGTGATAAAACCGCTGCGTTTCCTGCCACTCCGTGCCGTGAAGACGAACTACCTTCGCCCCGGGCAATTCGAACTCCAGCTCGCCCCAGACAATTCCCCGCTTGCAGCGAATGGCCAGAATTTCATTAAAGGGAATGATGTAATGGTGCTTATCGCCGCTGACCTCGACGCCGGCGTGTAACAATTGCACCCGATTATAGGGATGCTGTGCCAGATGCTTGCCGAGGGAAGTCGATTTCAGTTCCATAGGGTTGCCGCGATTCCTTTTCGTTAAGACGCAAGGGGGTCTGCTACCCATATTAACTTGTTCTGCCCCGGCCTGGAAATCAGGGTAGAATAGTCTTCATTCTACTGTGGTAGCCTACCGAAACAACCTCCACACCTGCAAAAACAGACAATGGGAATAATGCGTACTTTACTTAATTTGCTCAATTTTATCTTAGGTGGTTTTTTTACCACCCTGGGGTGGCTGCTGGCCACTGTCGTAAGCCTGATACTCATCATCACCTGGCCCTTCACCCGTTCATGCTGGGAGATAACCAAATACTCACTGGTACCCTTTGGCAATACCACCGTTCATGTGGACATACTCTATCCTGAGAACCGCAATGTGGTCTTGTCATCCGGCGGCACGCTATTGAATCTGTTGTGGCTGGTGCTCTTCGGCTGGTGGCTGTGTCTATCGCATATCGTCACCGGCATCGGCCAATGCCTGACCATTATCGGTATTCCGCCGGGCATCGCCCATTTCAAACTGGCGGCCATCGCCCTCTGGCCGGTGGGCCAGCGGGTGGTACCGGTGGAGCTGGCTGAAGAATTGCATATCAATCCCGACCGACGCCGCTATCGTTAACGCCAATATAAGGACATGCAGTGGGAAGTGTAGCACCCGGATTTCGCCGCCTGGCTTTTGATAGCCGCTGGCGCTATAACGTACGGATTTTTATCGCCTTGGCCGGCGCGGCGCTTTTGCCCTGGTGGTTCAATATGGCAACCCTCACCATACCGTTGACGCTGGGGGTGGTGGCCGCGGCGTTAACGGATTTGGACGATCGGCTGAGCGGCAGATTGCGCAATTTGCTGATCACCTTGGTGAGTTTTTTCATTGCCGCGGTATCCATCGAACTGCTGTTTCCTTACCCATGGCTGTTCGGCATCGGCCTGGCGGTATCCACCTGCGGTTTCATTTTGCTAGGAGCGCTGGGCCAGCGATACGCCACCATCGCTTTCGGCGCACTGCTGATAGCGGTATATACCATGCTGGGCGCCGCCATGTACCAAACCTGGTATCTGCAGCCGGCGCTGCTGCTGGCGGGGGCTATCTGGTACAACGTGCTTACCCTGCTGGGTCATATGCTTTTTCCCATCCGTCCGCTGCAGGATAACCTTGCCCATGGTTACCACGCTCTGGCCCGTTACCTCGACGCCAAGGCCAATCTGTTCGATCCGGATCTGGAGGATGCCGATGACCGCGCCCTGATTGAAGTCGCCATGGCAAACAGCGACGTCGTGGAGGCGATGAACCAGATCAAGTCGTCGTTATTGACCCGTTTGCGCGGCGATCGCGGGCAACGCGGCACCCGACGCGCGCTGCATTATTATTTTGTCGCACAGGATATTCACGAACGGGCCAGCTCATCCCATGTGCAGTACCAGCAACTGAGGGAACAACTGCGCTACAGCGATGTGCTGTTTCGTTTCCAGCGGCTGCTGGCTATGCAGGCCCGCGCCTGCGACACCCTTTCACAATCTATTTTGTTGCATCAGAAATATGAGCATGACCAGCGTTTCGAGCGCGCCTTCAGCCATCTGGACGCGGCAATCGATCGCGGGGCCGGGCCGGGGCAGGTCAAGGGGCTTAAAAATCTGCTGAATAATCTGCGCGCCATCGACGCTCAATTGGCCACCATCGAATCTGAACAGGCGATAGCCCGCAATAACCCGGAAGAAAATAATCTCGCGGACGATAAGCTGACCGGGTTCAGCGATATCCGATCGCGTATCGGCAGCCATCTCAGTCCGGAATCGGCGCTGTTCCGCCATGCGGTGCGAATGTCCCTGGTACTGTGCGTCGGTTACGCGTTTATCCAGCTAAGCGGACTGCATTATGGCTACTGGATTATGCTCACCAGCCTGTTTGTCTGCCAGCCCAACTACCAGGCCACCAGAAGACGGTTGGCGCTGAGGATTATCGGCACCCTCGGCGGCATCCTGCTGAGCCTGCCCATCCTCTATTTTGTTCCTTCAACCGAAGGGCAACTGGTCCTCATCGTGCTCAGCGGCACGTTATTCTTTGCCTTTCGCAACAGGCAGTACGCCCAGGCCACCATGTTTATTACCCTGCTGGTGATGCTATGCTTCAATTTGCTGGGGGAAGGGTTCGACGTGGCGCTGCCCAGGGTATTCGATACCTTTGTCGGCTGCGCCATCGCCTGGGCGGCGGTGAGTTTTATCTGGCCGGACTGGCGTTTTCGCCGTCTGCCCGCGGTAATGAATAACAGTCTTTTCGCCAATTGCCGTTATCTGGATGCCATCCTGGTGCAGTACCATCAGGGCAAGGATAATCGCCTGGACTACCGGATTGCCCGGCGTGACGCCCATAACAAGGACGCCGAGCTGGCCTCGGTGGTGTCAAATATGGCGGCGGAATCCAGAACGCCCGGTGCGGTGATGGACCTGGCGTTCCGGCTGCTTTGTCTGAATCATACCTTCCTGAGCTATATTTCCACCCTGGGAGCCCATCGCGAAAAAATGTCCTCGGCGGCGCTGCTGAAGGTGCTGGACGATGCCGCTTGTTATGTGGACGACGCCTTGCAATATCAGGATAAATTGTCCCTGCGGGTGAATCAGGAACGGGATCAATTGATTGATCGCATCCAGCATATCGCGCCGGAGCCGGAAGCCAGGGAACAGCTGGTACTACAGCAAATCGGCCTGTTGCTTGAACTGTTGCCTGAACTGATAGCGCGCAAACAGGATGTTGAAACCCGATTCAAACCGGCTTAGCTGCCGTCGCCGGAACGGCGGCGGACGGCGGCGCTAGCGGCAGGATTGCCGCTCAAACCATTCAAGCAATTCACTGCGCTGCATCGGGGGCAATGCGGCTGAGTGGTGGCCGGACAATGCGCCCTCCAGGGCGAACAGCACCTTGACGCTCAGGTTTTGTTTAATTGCGCGCAGTTTCAGGTAGCTGCTCTTGGCGCCATAGCAGCGCAGGGATTCGATATCCTGTATGCCGGCTTTCCATAACAGCCGCTCGATACCCTGGCCGATATTGGGCAAATCCTTCAGCCTGGGGCTGGAGGTTTTTTCACGCCGATCGTGTTTTGACTCATCAAGGGACTGGGCGGCCAGGACCAGCAGTCTATCGCCCTTTAGCCACAGCTCTTCGTTCACATGATAATAATTCAACGATACCGGAACGCCCCGTTTGGTATAGATGAGTTTTTGCATGCCTTCGGCGAGATAAACGTGTTCGCTTTGCCGGGTGCCGCGAAGATAAAGCTCGCCATCCAGTATCAGCCCGAACATCACCTTATCGGCGCAGATACTGTAGCCGCCGAATTGCGATCGGGTGGTGATAACGCCCAGCGGCGCGAAGAAAGGTACTGCCTGTGAAATCCGCTGTTTATATGCCGTTTCCATCAAATGCTCCGTGTTATTGTGTTGAGAGTCCCTACTCTTTATTCGTGCAACTACTTAAAAATACAGTATTTTCCATGTGGTTTTCAACTTAATCCGCCGCAGGCGCCCTGTCAGGAGGATTTTTGCGAGGCTGCTTAAAATTCCGGTTGATTTTCATCCCGAACCCGGATACTGTATTTATATACAGTTAACCAGGGGCGTACATTCCATGCACACTCAACTTCAAGCCGCACGTCATTTCGGCCAAACGATCCAGGAGGAAAACGTATCGGAGGATTCCTCGCTCTCCATGGCCAAAGGTATTATCAGCGAAGTGGTTTATTTTGAAGATCAGCCCATGGTGGGACATATCCTCTTGCCGTTGCTGCGGCAATTGGGAACCCAGTCACGCTGGCTGCTGTGGCTGACCTCGTCACGCAAATTGAGCCGCCCCTGGCTGATGCAGTCGGGCCTGCCGCTGGAAAAAATGGTGCAATTGCGTCAACCTACGGCTTTCGATACCGTTGCGGCGATGGAGAAAGCATTATTGACGGGAAATTACAGCGTAATCCTGGGCTGGTTTCCTGAAGAATTGACGGACAATGAGAAGCGTCGACTGCGCGATGCCGCGCAACAAGGGGGGTCTTACGGGTTCATTATGTATCCTCAAAACGAGACTAACCGGTCCTCTGGACAGTTTTCAGGGCTAAAAATTCATTCTTCGCGCTATCATTGACTAATTTTAAGATTTATCTCAATAAGGGTGTCAGCACGGAAGACAAAATCCCTTTAAATTTGCCTCACTCCAGTATATATGCGGGTCGCCAGCCATTCCAGTGCCGTGAGCGGCTATCACTTTGTCACGATTTCGGTCAATGAAACATACACGAAACGCTGTTTTTTATTAGCGGCTTACTACATCTTACTTGTAAGTTTCCCACTTCGTTGTAGACTTTAATTCGCCAGGGTTGCTCTATAACGCCTGTTGAATGGCGATGTTTAAACGCGGAGCACTGACTCTGGCAATGGATTTTTTAAATTAGCTTTAAGAGCTCATTGCCTATTTGGATGATAACGAGGCGCAAAGAATGAAAAAGACAGCTATCGCACTTGCAGTGGCATTGGCGGGTTTCGCAACCGTAGCGCAAGCCGCTCCCCAAGATAACACCTGGTACACCGGTGGTAAATTGGGCTGGTCCTCTTACCATGATACCGGTTTTTACGGTAATGGTTATGATAACCGTATCGGCAATGGTCCTACCCGTAACGAACAGTTAGGTGCCGGTGCTTTTCTCGGTTATCAGGCAAATCCGTATTTAGGGTTTGAACTGGGCTATGACTGGCTAGGCCGCATGGCTTACAAAGGCAGCGTGGACAACGGTGCGTTTAAGGCCCAAGGTATTTCGCTGGCAGCTAAACTCAGCTATCCGCTTACCGACGATTTGGACATTTACACCCGTTTGGGTGGCATGGTTTGGCGTGCTGATTCGAAAGCCAACTACGACAACGGTTCTGCCGGTCGCCTGAGCGATCACGATACCGGTGTTTCCCCGTTGGCCGCTATTGGTCTTGAATACGCTATCACCCAGGACTGGGCAACCCGTCTTGATTACCAGTGGGTCAACAATATCGGCGATGCCAGCACTGTCGGCGCGCGTCCTGATAATGGCTTGCTGAGCGTGGGCGTTTCTTACCGCTTCGGTCAGGGTACTCCGGCTCCGGTCGTGACTCCTGCGGCCCCGGCTCCGGCCCCGGTTGTACAAACCAAGCATTTCACACTGCGTTCAGACGTACTGTTTAACTTCAACAAGTCCACTCTGAAGCCGGAAGGTCAACAGGCCCTGGATCAACTGTATTCCCAGTTGAGCTCCTTGGATCCGAAAGACGGTTCCGTTGTAGTCCTGGGCTATACCGACCGTATCGGTTCAGAACAGTATAACCTGAAACTTTCTCAGGCTCGTGCGCAAAGCGTCGTGACTTACCTGATTTCCAAGGGTATCCCGTCCGACAAGATTTCCGCTCGCGGCATGGGTAAATCGAATCCTGTCACCGGCAACACCTGTGATAACGTGAAGGGCCGTGCTGCTTTGATTACTTGCCTGGCACCGGATCGTCGCGTAGAGATCGAAGTGAAGGGCTACAAAGAAGTGGTTACACAGCCGCAATCTTAAGTTCTTATGAAATTGCAAAAACCCCGCCATGGCGGGGTTTTTTTTTATACTGTAATTGCCTGCCGATACCGTTTCGCCGCCCTGCTCAAAGGCATCGGGCTTGAACTGCGGCGGCTTAGCGATCCTCGCCGAGGATAGCTTTCAAATCCTGTTTCAAAGAGGACATCTGGGTTGCGTATTTTTCTTTACGCTCGGCGTCTTCAAGCAGGTTTACTATGGTCTCCGACAGGGTATTGCCCCGCCGCTGCGCCAAAGCAGCCAGACGCTGCCAAACCAGATATTCAAGGTCAATGGATTTCTTGCGGGTATGCTGGTGTTCAGCGTTGAAGTGCCGCTTGCGGCGTGCCCGGATGGTTTGTTTCATCCGGTTTTCAAGAGCCGGATTCATATTCTCACGAATCCAGAGAAGAATATTGTCGGCTTGATGCTCGAAAAGCATCAGCGCTTCCACCGCTTCCTCCGCGGCGCTGTTTTCTTCATGCCGCGTAATGCGCTCGCCTTCACGGTGTTTTTTAACAAGATACGTCCACTTCCACCCGCTTTCCAGATTTTCGAGTTGCTGATATTTCATGGTACATGCACCCGTGACCGTGTAACGTTAGCTAGATAATAACAGTTTCCCCGCCTAATTCCCCTACGAACGTCATATTTTGACTGATTTTCAGACAAGTTAAACCCGGATCGCCTCAGAATATTCGTTCATTGAAAGATGCATGAAGCTCGTAGAGTGAAATTCTTGTATAATCACCGTTTCCCTGAATAGCGACGTTACCGAATACTTTGACCATTAAACAATTAGAATGGAAATATTTAGTTCCAGATCTTACGCCTTTTACGGCGGTATTTGCCCAGCCCTACCAGCCCTTGTCTGCACCCCTGGAATCGTTGCAGATGCGTTTGATGGACGGCCTTATTCAGTTCTGCCACCCTATGACGCCCAGCCGTTTTATGTTGCTGACCGCGCAGGAGGACGAGGAGTATTTGCGGCTCATTTCCCGCATGGTGGACAATGCCCTGCCCGAGGATAAGCCTCTGGCGGGCAGTCGTTATATCATCGCGGGCAATGAAATAAAAATTCAAGCCGCCGTTGAGCCGGGGGATAATTTTGCCGGACGCGGCAAATGTATTTACCAGCCCTGGATTGAGAACGAGCAGCTGTTCGGCTGTGTCAGGAATTACCGCGACGTCATCGATTTGCAACCGGGTAAAATACACGAAGCCAATGGCGGAGTGCTGATGCTGGGCGCCAGCGCCCTGGTGAGCCAGCCGCTGATGTGGCTGCGTCTTAAACAGATGATTTTGCAGCAGCGTTTTGACTGGCTGGCGCTGGATGAAACCCGCCCGCTGCCGGTTTCGATCCCGTCGATGCCGCTGGACCTGCGGTTGATAGTCATCGGCGATCGTGAATCGCTGGCGGATTTGAACGATCTGGAACCCGGTTTGACCAAGCTGGCGCTGTATGGCGAGTTCGAGTCGGAGCTGAAGGTCACCCAAACGGAAGACATGCAAAACTGGTGCGATTATGTAAACAGTTTATTGCAAGCACAATCGATGCCGCCCCTGGCCGCGGAAGCCTGGCCGGAGTTGATCCGGCAGGCGGTTCGCTATAGCGGCGATCAGTATCAGCTGCCTTTGTGCCCTCAATGGCTGACCCGGCGCATCAGGGAGGCGGCCCAGTACGCCGAGCAGGATGTCATTAATGCCCAGGCGCTGTCCGACAGCAATCGTACCCGTATCTGGCGTGAAAGCTACCTGACAGAGCGCATGCAGGATGAGATTGCCGAAGGGCAGATCATGGTGGAAACCGACGGCGCGATGATAGGCCAGGTGAATGCATTGTCGGTCATGGATTTCCCCGGTCACCCCTTGCCGTTCGGTGAGCCGTCGCGTATCAGCTGCGTGGTGCATTTGGGCGACGGGGAAGTTAACGATGTGGAACGTAAAGCTGAACTGGGCGGAAATCTTCATGCTAAGGGCATGATGATCATGCAGGCATTTCTCATGGCGTCGCTGGAGCTGGATCAACAGCTGCCCTTCTCCGCGTCGCTGGTGTTTGAGCAGTCCTATGGTGAAGTGGATGGCGACAGCGCTTCGCTGGCGGAACTCAGCGCGTTGATAAGCGCCCTGTCCGGCAAGCCTATCGTGCAGCGGATCGCGGTTACCGGGTCGGTGGATCAATTCGGCCGGGTGCAGCCCATCGGCGGCGTCAACGAAAAGGTCGAAGGCTTTTTCGCCCTGTGCCGGAACCGCGGGCTCGATGGAACCCAGGGCGTGATTATGCCCGCCGCCAATGTGCGCCATTTATGCCTGCATGAAGAGTTGGTCGACGCGGTACGGGATGAACAATTCCATATCTGGCCGGTGGAGACTATTGATGAGGCGTTGGAATTGCTGACCGGGATACCTTACGATCACGAGCAGAAACCCAATTTGATTGCTTCAATACGCGAGCGTATCGCTTATATCAATCAGCACGAACGCCTACGCTTACCTTGGGGATTCCGCTGGCTGAACTGGTTTAACCAGAGTTAGCCGGGGTTGTGCCGGGTAAAACGGTGAGTTAACGTGCGTGATTCATTAATAAAGGTTTGAATAAACATGGTAGATAAACGCGAATCCTATACTAGAGAAGACCTGCTTGCCTCGAGTCGCGGAGAACTGTTCGGTAAAGAGGGCCCGCAGCTGCCCGCGCCGAATATGCTGATGATGGATCGGGTGGTTAAAATGACCGAAGACGGCGGTAGCCATAATAAGGGCTATGTGGAAGCCGAATTGGACATTCATCCGGATATGTGGTTTTTCGGTTGCCATTTTATCGGCGATCCGGTGATGCCGGGCTGCCTGGGATTAGATGCCATGTGGCAACTGGTGGGCTTCTATCTCGGCTGGCTTGGCGCAGAGGGCAAGGGCCGGGCGCTGGGTGTGGGTGAAGTGAAATTTACCGGACAAATCCTGCCTACGGCAAAAAAAGTGACCTATCGCATCCATTTCCGCCGCGTGGTAAACCGCCGTTTGGTGATGGGCCTGGCGGATGGCGAAGTGCTGTGCGACGGACATGTCATCTATACCGCCAGCGATCTGAAAGTCGGACTGTTCAAAGACACCACGTCATTTTGATACCCCTGAAATGAAACCTCCGCTGAATGCGGAGGTCAATCCCTTTGCTGACAGATCGATCATACTGTTACCGATCTATCCTCCATGGCCTTTCGCCAACCTCCCAACCAGTGAGACCGTGCATCCAGAGATTGATATGGACATAACTCGCTGGATCGTCCGGATAATCCTGCCTGATAACCACGCGAATGTGCACGTTCGAGGCGATCTCGTTTTTGTCTCTTCATGCCATGTTTTCCTCATCTTGTCTGGTGGAAAGAAAATGGTAAGAAAACGGTAACCACTGGGTGGTGATTACACTTTATCTTTAGCGATAAATCGGCTCGAGATCAATGCAACATTTCACATAAACGTCATGACAATTAGGCATAATGACGATATTTTTTGTCCGCCAAGCGAGGCGGCCGTCAGGGTAAACCACTGATTACCCACTAAAGCACCGCCCTTTTCACCCCATTTACACCGGGCGCGGCAACGGTGCCGGCGCTTTAGAACGATTCGTTATTACCGCAAAGCGGATATTTGCTTTGCGATATTTTGACACACCTGTTGCCACCCTTGCCCCAGGGTCCTGACCAGGGCGTCATAGCCGTCCTGATCCTGTTTCAAGACCACATTGATGGGGAACCGGCTCACCGTGCCGTTATGGGTAAGCCGCCATTCGCCGCGGATAACCACCTTGCCGTCGTAACGGCCATGAAAGCCGGTGATATCCACTTCCAATTGATCCTGCTCACCGGAAATCTGACTGGCGGAGACCAGCGTGCCGGGCAAGGCATTGCTCAAATTGGCCACCATGGCTTGCTGCAACTGTTGCTGCAAGGGGCTGGCCCAGAGATTATTGCCGGCGGTAACATACTGAACGTCGCTGGTTTGGTAGACCACGCCGTTGCCCGCCAGGAAATCCGACAGGTTGATCCGTGAAAGCCACAGATGGCCTGTAGCCGTGCGGGATGACGACTGGAGGGGCTGGGCATCCGCCGCTGCCGGCAACTGATAATAGCGTTTGTCGCTGGCGCCGCTACAGGCCACCAGCAGCATCAGCGCCGCCAATAGAATACCTTTTCTCATTTTTTAGCCCTCTTAGGCGTTGGGTCGTTACCTTTATCGGCCCCGAAGACCAAGGCGTTGCTTTTATTGTCCAGCGTACGCAGCACCGGCTGCAGCTCACGCAGCACCTGATCCAGGCGCTGCATATTATCCACCATCTTGTTATAGGCCGGGGAACCGGGCTGGAAGCCCTTCATGCTGGTATTCAGCTCACGCAGCGTCTGCTGCATATCCTGCGGCAGCTGCTGCATCGCCGGGCTTTGGGTCAGGGTATTGACCGATTTCAACGTTTGCTGCAGTTCACGCAGGGTGGACTGGCTTTGCGCCAGGGTTTTGGTTGCCTCGTTTATCATGGGATTGAGGGGCAGGCCGTTGATTTTATCCAGGGTGGTCATCAGTTTTTGCTGAATTTGCGCTAATCCGGCGCTGGTGGTGGGTAAAACCGGATAGCCTTCAACTTCCTTAGGCCCTACCCAGGATTTCGACTGTGGATAAAAATCCAGATCCACGTAGAGCGAGCCGGTGAGCAGATTGGCGCTTTTGAGCGCGGCGCGCAAACCGCGCCCTTCCGCCTGCATCAGCCGGGCGTTGATATCAAAGCTCGCCCCCAGCTTGCTGGCGAACCGTTCCGGCTCGATGCGGATCATCACCGGCACCAGATAGTTGTCATTGATGGTCTGATTAACCGCGGTGGTGAAAAACGGCACTTGGGCTACGGTGCCCAAACGCAGGCCGCGGAATTCAACCGGCGCCCCCGGCTGCAGCCCGCGAATGGAATCGCTGAAGAACAGCACGTAGTCTTTATGTATGGTGTATAACGAATCCGCAATGGAGTTTTTGTTATCAAATAACTGGTACGCCTGATATTCGTGGGCTTTTTCGCCCAGCTCCCAACCGGTGGGCACATCAAAACTGACGCCGCCGCTGAACAGCGTCGTCAGGGAGCCCATTTCCACCCGCATGCCCTGCGCCGACATATCAAACGTCACGCCGCTGTCTTTCCAGAAACGGACATTATTCGTCACCAGGCTGTCGTAGGGCGCATCGATAAACAGCTGATAGCGCATCTTGCGGCTTTGGGGATCAAAATAACTGGTTTGCACCGTGCCGACGCGAAAACCGCGGAACAGTACCGGATCGCCGGCATTTAGCTGTCCGGATTGCTGGCTGTCCAATTCCACCCGAATGCCTTTGGCATCCGGCGAGGCCAGCGGCGGAGCATCCAGCAGGGTGAAGGTTGTGGCATTCTCCGTGCCGTTGCCGGGCTGCAACTGGATATAGGCTCCTGATAACAACGTCCCCAGCCCCGAAACCCCTTCCCGCCCGATTTGGGGTTTAACCACCCAGAAAGCGGAGTCGCGGCGCAGCAGCTTTTCCATGCCGTTGTTAATGCGCGCTTTGATTTCAACCTGCTGCAGATTATCGCTCAGCACCACGCTCTCCACGATGCCCACGTCCACGCTGCGGCTTTTGATGGCGGTTTTTCCGGCTTCAATGCCTTCGGCGCTGGTGGTGACAAGCGTGATGACCTTACCTTGATGACTGAAATGGTAATAAAGGATCCAGGCACCGATAAGGATGGTCACAATGGGGATAATCCACACCGGCGACCATCGTTTGATTTTTTCGATATCGGCGACGTTATAATTATTTTCAGTCAACGGTAGACTCCTTTTGCATGTTTTTCTCCACACGGTCCCAAAGCAGACGCGGATCGAAGGTATGGGCGGCCACCATGGTAATCATCACCACCATGGCAAACAGCACGACCCCGATACCCGGCCTGATACTCATCAACTGGCCCATTCTCACCAGGCCCGACAGTACCGCTATGACAAAGACGTCAATCATTGACCAGCGTCCGACAAACTCAACCATTTCGTAAATCGTATGCATCCGCTCGCTATCGGCCTTGCCTTTTCCCTGGGTTTCCCAGCATAGCCAGCAAAGCGCAATCATTTTCAGTACCGGCACCATGATGCTGGCGATGAAAATCACCAGCGCCACCGGATAGGAACCGTCGTCCCACAGCAATATGACCCCGGCGATAATCGTGGAATTCAGCCGGCTGCCTAAGCCTTCGGTTATCATAATGGGCAGAATATTGGCGGGAATATAGAGCAGCAGCGAGGTTATCAGCAGCGCCATGGTCCACTGCAGGCTGTGGCGCCGGCGCGGACGGCCGCGGGTACGGCAGCGCGGGCAGACAGGCTGTCCGGCCGGAAGAATGAGCGTGCAGCAAGGACAGGCACGGATATTCTGCGACAGGCCGCTGGTGCCGATTTTAAAGGCGGTGACCGGCGAATCCATCGGCATGATATTGTCCCATAACCATCGCCGGTCGATGCATTGAAATGCCCGCTGCTGCAGGATGCAGAATAAACAGAACGGCAAAAAGCTGAGCCCGACGCCGATATCGCCATAGGCCATCAGCTTGACGAAGCTCACCAGTACCCCCGCCAGGAAAATTTCCGCCATGCCCCAGGCGCGCAGCGCAAAAAGCGTTTTCGCCAAAAATGCCCGCGTCCTGAATGACATATGGACCTGCAGGCATAATAAAATAATGCTTGCCATGCACAGGGCGGGGATAACCTGGACAAAAAGCAGGAACAAAAAAGCCAGGAAGGAGAAGTGATCCACCACCATGACCTGGGGAATGACCGGCAGGGAGATCTGGTTGCCGAGGCCTGAGACTTTCATGTTCACAAACGGAAACAGGTTAGCCAGTAGCAGCATAATCAAGGCGCTGATGGCAAATACCACCGGTTGCAGCCGGGGATTGTCCCAGCGGCTCATCAGTGTATTTTTACAGCGCGGGCAGATGCCCTTCTGCCCATCCTTCAGGACGGGCAGCGTAGTCAATAAATCACAGTGCGGGCAAAGTACGTATCGCGTTTTATGAACGGCAGAACACATGCATACCCCTTGGATGGCTTATTCGATTTCACTCCCGGCTCGCGGCGCTTACTCCTTGCTGTTTTTCAGCGCCTCGAGTTCTTCCCAGCGGGCAAATGCCTGCTCCTGCGCCTGTTCAGCGGCGGCCATGGCGGCCAGTACCGCCTGGGTCGTTTCATGGGATTGGCTGAAAAAATCCGGACTGGCTATTTGTGCCTGCAAATCGCTCACTTCCTGTTCCAAACGCTCGATGTGCTGCGGCAACGCCTCAAGTTCGCGCTGCAGGTTGTAACTTAACTTGCTTACGCGTTTCGGCCCCTGGTTTTTCGGGGCCGAGGCCTGGGTTTTCTCCACCGCCGGCGCCGGAGCCGTACGCAGCGCGCGCCGGTTGCGGCGCTGTTCCTGCGCGTCGAAATAGCCGCCGACATAGCTGCTTATCACGCCGTCGCCTTCGAAAATCCAGCACTCGGTGACCGAATTGTCCACGAACTGCCTGTCATGGCTCACCAGTAAAACGGTGCCCTGATAGCCGTCAATCATTTCTTCCAGCAGTTCTAGGGTTTCCACATCCAGGTCATTGGTAGGTTCATCAAGAATCAGCAGATTGCTGGGGTTCAAAAAGAGTTTAGCCAGTAATAAGCGGTTACGCTCCCCCCCGGACAAGGCTTTTACCGGGGTCATCGCGCGTTTCGGATGAAAGAGGAAGTCCTGCAGGTAGCCCAGCACGTGGCGGGAACGGCCGTTAACCATCACTTCCTGTTTGCCTTCCGCCAGATTGTCCATGACCGTGCGTTCGGGATCCAGCTCGGCGCGATGCTGGTCGAAATAGGCCACTTCAAGCTTGGTGCCGCGCTGGATACGACCGCTGTCGGCTTCCAGCTGACCGAGCATCAGCTTGAGCAAGGTGGTTTTGCCGCAGCCGTTCGGACCGATCAGGGCAATCTTGTCCCCCCGCAATACCTGGGTGCTGAAATGACTGATCAGGACTTTATCCTGCAGCCGGTAGCTGACATCTTCCAGCTCGAAGATGATCTTACCGGAGCGGTTGGCTTCTTCCACCTGCATCTTCGCGGTGCCCTGCACTTCCCGCCGCTCGTTCCTCTCCTGACGCAAGGCCTTGAGCGCCCTGACGCGGCCTTCGTTGCGGGTACGGCGTGCCTTGATGCCCTGACGGATCCAGACCTCTTCCTGCGCCAGTTTGCGGTCGAATTCAGCATTCTGCAGTTCCTGCACCCGCAGCTCTTCCTCTTTTCCCGCCAGATACTTATCGTAGTTGCCCGGCCATGACACCAGCTTGCCGCGGTCCAGATCGACAATGCGCGTCGCCATGCTGCGAATAAAGGAACGGTCATGGGAGATGAAGATAATGCTGCCGGTGAAACTTTTCAGAAAGGTTTCCAGCCAATCGATGGTTTCGATATCCAGATGGTTG
Organism: Sodalis sp. RH15; assembly: GCF_047324255.1. NCBI lineage: Bacteria > Pseudomonadati > Pseudomonadota > Gammaproteobacteria > Enterobacterales > Bruguierivoracaceae > Sodalis > Sodalis sp. RH15. The sequence goes on along the minus strand of NZ_CP178738.1, from coordinate 2,120,019 downwards.
GTGGGCTCATCCAGCAGCAGGATTTGCGGATCGCACACCAGGGCCCTGCCCAGCGCCGCTTTACGCAGCCAGCCCCCGGAGAGCGCCGATAATTCGGTATCGGCGACCAGGCCCAGCTGTTCGAGCACCTCGGTGATGCGTTTGTCCAGATGCCACAGATTCTGATGATCCAGCATCTCTTGCAGCCGGCCCATCTCCATCAGGTTTTTGTCGCTGGGATCCTGCTCCACCAGATGGGAAATGGTGTGATAGGCTTTGAGAATTTCCGCCTGTGCCTGCACCCCTTCGGCCACGAAATCATACACGGTGCCGGTGACATTGCGCGGCGGATCCTGTTGCAAGCGGGCAACCACCGTATCCTGTTCGAAAATAAGCTGTCCGTCGTCCAGCGGCACTTCGCGGCTGAGGATTTTCAGCAGGGTGGACTTGCCGGCGCCGTTGCGCCCCACCAGGCAGACACGTTCGTTGCGTTCAATATGAAGCTCGGTATTATCCAGCAGCGGTGCGTCGCTAAAGGACAACCAGGCGCCGGAAAGACTGATTAATGACATGGCGTTTATTGATCCCGATCGGCATGGCTTATCAGCCAGCAATTATGTATATGGCGATTCCGGGCAAAGTCCGGCGAACGCGTACGCTCGGTAATGGACTCCGCGGCCAGACCCAAAGCCTGTAAGCCCTCGGTATCCAATTGGAAACCGCGTTTGTTGTTGGAAAACATTATCGTACCGCCCGGCCTGAGCAATCTTTTCAGATCCTGCATCAGCAGCAGGTGGTCACGTTGCACGTCGAAGCTCTCCGACATGCGTTTTGAGTTGGAAAATGTCGGCGGATCGATAAAGATCACATCGAAGCTTTCCTGGGAAAGCTGCAGCCAGGAAAGACAATCCGCCTGGATAAGACGATGCTGCTTGCCCGTGAGGCCGTTGCCGCGCAGATTTTTCTCCGCCCACTCCAGATAGGTGCGGGACATATCCACCGAGGTGGTGCTGCGGGCGCCGCCGATACCGGCATGGACGCTGGCGGTGCCGGTGTAGGCGAACAGGTTGAGGAAATCCTTGCCGCGGCACATTTCGCCGAGCATTTTACGGGCGATGCGGTGGTCAAGAAAGACGCCGGTATCCAAATAGTCGGTAAGGTTCACCCACAGCCTGGCGTCATATTCATCCACCAGCAGGAACTCGCCTTTTTGCGCCAGCTTCTCATACTGGTTTTTGCCTTTCTGCCGTTCTCGGGCTTTCACCACGAGCTGGCTCGCGGGAATCCCGGTTACCGCAAGGGTAGCGGAGATGGCGTCGTACAACCGCGCCCGCGCGCGCTCCGGGTCGATGGTTTTCGGCGCCACGTACTCCTGAATCACCACCCAGGAACTGTAGCGGTCGATAGCCACGTTGTATTCCGGCAGATCGGCGTCGTACAGCCGATAGCAATCCAGATGCTCGCGGGCGGCCCATTTTTCCAGGCTGCGGATATTTTTACGCAGCCGGTTGGCAAAATCCTCCGCGATACCGCGGGAAGCCATGACGCTTGGGACTTCAGCCAGCAGGTAGTTTTTCTGCTCGCACTCCAGCGGCCCGTTCCTGGCTTTAAACGTCCGCTCGGCGCGTAACTGCAGCGCGCTGAGCAAGGCCGGCGAGGCGCTGAACAGCGAGAGGCGCCAGCCGCCGAAGTGGCTTTTCGCCGCCCGGCCAAGCTGGTTGTACAGGGCGATAAGCGCCGGCTCACTCTCCAGCCGCTCGCCATAGGGCGGATTGCTCACCAGGGTACCCACCGGACCTTCCGGCAGCGGGTTCACCAAATTGGCGACGTCGTTGACCGAAAACGAAATCAGCCCGGCGATACCGGCATGGCGGGCATTGGCGCGGGCCTTCTCAAGCACCCGGCCATCATTGTCCGATCCGAAAAATAACGGGACCGCCTGTGCCAGGCCGAGACGCGCGCGTTCCCGAGCCTCCTCCAGTACCGTCCGCCAGAGGATTTCATCGTGGCCGAGCCAGGCATCGAACCCCCACTGCCGGCGCAGCAGCCCCGGCGCGTGATCGGCCGCCATCAGGGCCGCCTCAATCAGCAACGTACCGGAACCGCACATGGGATCCACCAGCGGCGTACCGATTTGCCAGCCCGAACGCAGGACGATGGCGGCGGCCAAATTCTCTTTCAGCGGCGCCTGCCCGGCGCTGTCGCGATAACCGCGCTGATGCAGTCCCCCGCCGCTGAGCTCCAGCGATACGACGGCGCGATCCCGATGCAGGTAAACCTGTACCCGGATATCAGGCTGCTGTTTGGCCACATCCGGCCGGCGCTGCACCGCGTCGGTGAATTGGTCGACGATGGCGTCTTTGACTTTCAACGTGCCGTACTGGCTGTTGCGGATAGCGTCGTTGGTGCCGCTGAAATGCACCGCAAAGTTTTTCTCCACCGGAAAAATCGCCGGCCAGTCAATTTCTTGTACCCCCCTGTAGAGGTCGCTGTCGCTTTTCACTTCAAATTCATTAAGCGGCAATAGAATGCGCGAAGCCAGACGGCTCCAAAGAAGGCTCCGATAAAGCAGCCGGTGGTCTGCGCGAAAATGCACGCCCCCGAGGGCGATTTTGCATTCCAGGGCACCCAGTGCTTCCAGCTCGCTTTTTAACAGTTCTTCCAAACCTTGTGCCGTACTGGCAAAGAGTGCATTCATCATGTCGCTTATCATCTGAAAAGAAATTCGTTGCGCATTATAGCTAATCCCGACCCGTTGTCATAAAGTTGGCCCAACTGAGTCGTCCGGCAGGGAGGCAAAAATGGTAAGTTTATCGCGATTATATATTCATCCGGTTAAATCTATGCGTGGTTTACAACTCTCTTACGCATTGGCCCGCGCTGAAGGACTGGCGGGGGACCGGACGTTCATGCTGACCGAAACCGACGGCACCTTTATTACCGCCCGGCAATATCCGCAAATGGTCCTGTTCACACCGGTGATAGTACAAAACGGGTTGCATATTAGCGCACCGGACGGGCAAAGCGCCATGGCCTGCTATCAGGATTTTACCGCCGACGCGCATCCAACGGAGGTCTGGGGCAATCATTTTACCGCCTATATCGCCCCCGAGGCCATCAATAACTGGCTAAGCGGCTATATAGGCCACCCGGTACAGCTACGCTGGACCGGCGCCCAAAGCCATCGCCGGGTGAAAGCCCATCCCCGCGTTCCGCTGTCGTTTGCCGACGGTTATCCTTACCTCTTGATAAACGAAGCCTCTTTCGGTGATTTACAGCGGCGCTGTCCCGCCGGCATCAAACTTACGCAATTCCGGCCGAACCTGGTGGTGGCCGGAGCCGAGCCCTATGCCGAAGACCGGTGGCACACCCTCAGGATCGGCGAAGTGCCGTTTGAGGTGGTAAAACCCTGCGGACGCTGTGTATTGACCACCGTCAGCGTCGAACAGGGCCGCAGGCATCCTGCCGCCGAACCACTGCGCACGTTAAAAAGCTACCGGACCGCCGAGAACGGCGATGTGGACTTCGGCCAGAATCTGTTGGCCCGCGGCAGCGGTATTATCCGGGTGGGCGCCGAGGTGGAGATACTCACCGAACAGACGCCCCGCCGTTACGGGGGCAGCCCGGCGGCGGAAGAAACCGGCGCGGCGCCGGCGGGTGATGAATACAGCGTAACCATTGACTATCGGGGGCAAACCTTCACCGGCAACAATCGGCAAGTTTTACTGGAGCAATTGGAACAGCAGAACATACGCATACCCTATTCCTGCCGGGCCGGTTTGTGCGGCACATGCAAGGTCCGGCTGCTGGCGGGAGAGGTCACCCCTTTGACCGCCAGCGCGATCGGCGAACCGGGCAAGATACTGACCTGCAGCTGCATGCCCAAAACCGATCTCCGCTTGGGATAGGGCCCTTTGGCGCAGGCGGGTTAAACCGCCGCGGCATAGCGGATTTCATCCTGCTGGGGATAAGGCATCAGCCGGTCATGCATGATCTTGATGACATCGCCCAATACCATCTGCCGCGACGCAACGCTCAGCTGCTGCTGCGCCAATACGCACAAACTGGCGTTATCCCCGGCTTCCGCCACCAGCATACGGGCGTATTCGCCGTTTTCCTGCAAGCGCACCAGGACATCATCACCGGTGACCGGCTGCCAGTCCGACGACGTTGACTGCGGCAGGAAATGCCAGCTCTTGGGCATGACGGGCTTAAGGAAGCGTAGCGCCGTCAGCGCGTTGAGAATCAATTCGGCGCGCTGCTCTTCTTTTAACGGCAGCCCGCGGCACTTTTCGGCGAAGGTATAGTACAAGGCGGCGTCATCCACGCAAAAAACCGACTCGCTGAAAGCATCGGGAATCAGCATTTTAGCGCAGAAGCGAGAACGGAATAACATACCGTCGGCGAGATCCAGCATCATCCGATCGTGTTCGGCATCGAAGAACCAACGCCAATTATCGCCGGGTGTGAATTTCATATTTAATCCTTTCACGTCGCAATCGCTTAAGCAATATCTGGTCTTCCTTTGGGGCCTGGAAATAAAATCCACCAAACCATGAACAGCAACCAGATAAAAGATAAACGAGCCTAAGGGATAAATAAACCCCAAAGGCCATTAAATTACAAAAAAGTGTCAAATATGAGTAAGAATATCTTTAATCAGCTGCGGACCGTGAAAAATGAACCCGGAATATATTTGAATCAGCGATGCGCCCGCGGCTATTTTTTCCCGCGCCGCCACCAAAGAGTCAATGCCGCCCACGCCAATGATGGGTAATTTGCCGTTTAATTCCAGGGACAGACGCCGTATCACCTCCGTGCTGCGTGATTGCAGCGGGCGACCGCTCAAGCCGCCGGCTTGATTGCAATGTTCCAAACCCTGGACCAACTCCCGTCCGGTGGTGGTATTGGTGGCGATCACGCCGTCGATATTATGGCGCACCAGGCTATCGGCCACTTGGCACAGCTCCTCATCCGTCAGGTCGGGGGCTATTTTCACCGCAACGGGGACATATTTGTGGTGATACTGGTTCAATTCGGCCTGTTTATTTTTTATGGCCAGCAATAGTGAGTCCAGCGCCTCGCCGAATTGTAACGTCCGCAACCCGGGAGTGTTGGGTGAAGAAATATTTATCGCGATATATCCCGCGTAGGGATATATTCTTTCCATGCAATAGAGATAATCATCCTTGCCCTGCTCTACCGGCGTGGCTTTATTTTTGCCGATATTAATGCCCAATACGCCGTCATAATGAGATTTTTTAACGTTTTCAACCAGATAGTCAACACCCTTATTGTTAAACCCCATCCGATTAATCAACCCCTCGGCCGCCACCAGACGAAACAGGCGCGGTTTATCATTACCGGACTGCGGACGCGGCGTCACCGTACCGACTTCGATAAACCCAAATCCCATGGCGCCGAGGGCATCGATGCACTCACCGTCTTTGTCCAGTCCGGCGGCCAGCCCCAGCGGGTTTTTGAAAGTTATGCCCATGCAACTGACCGTTTTGACGGGTACCGATTGGCGCACCAGCCCCATAAAGGGTGTGCCGGTAATTCGGCGCAGCTGCTGAAAGGTGAATTCATGGGCGCGTTCCGGATCGAGCTGAAATAACGCCTGTTTAACGAGGGGATAAAACATAGGGTCTCCTGATATCCCGGTTGCAACCGGGGCGGTATTATCGGGCATCCCCTGCGGAAAAGAAATTGAACGGAGTAAAAAAAAGCAATTTACCCATCCTTGGCTGTATTACGGCGTCCTTCGCCTTCTTTTGGTGCGGACAGCCCCATTTTTGCACTGCAAAAGCGCTTTCAGGGCGCCATACCGGTCCATTGACAAAACAGAAATATGACATTTTATTGATTTATATCAATAAATTTTTTTGGCATAGTTCCTGCTTAACTTATTATCAACGGCAGCCGTTAAGCGGACGGCGTGCTTTTCATGCAAACAAACAGAACCGGCAAAGATGCCCCACTAGCTCTCTGAGTTAGCGGGGCTTTTTTTTATCCTGACGGAATTGAACGCATTGCCGGGGCCATTGGACGCTGACATCACGCGCCGAGTATTTTTAGATAATCCTGGAGTTTTACTATGAGCACTGAACCAATCCCCGTCGCGGCCATTCAGTTTGAGCCAAGGTTATTCCATAAAGAAGAGAATATCCGCTGCCTGCTGGACCTGGCGGAACAGGCCGCACGACAGGGCGCGCGTCTGGTGGTAATGCCGGAAATGGGCACCACCGGCTATTGCTGGCAGGATCGCGAAGAAGTGGCGCCCTATGTTGAACCCGTTCCCGGCGCCACTACCGGCCTTTTTGCCGAACTGGCCCGGCGCTACGATTGCTATCTGGTGATCGGATTACCGGAAGAGGACGCCGTTAACGGGCTTTATTACAATACAGCGGTACTTATCGGTCCTGAAGGGGTCATCGGCAAACATCGAAAAACTCACCCTTATATTTCCGAACCTAAGTGGGCCGCCAACGGCGATCTGGGTCATTCGGTGTTCAGTACGCCCATCGGAAATATTGCGCTGCTGATCTGCATGGATATCCATTTTATTGAAACCGCCCGTTTGGCGGGAATCCACGGCGCAGATGTCATCTGCCATATCAGCAATTGGCTGGCCGAGCGCACCCCCGCACCTTACTGGATTAACCGAGCCTATGAGAACGGCTGTTATCTCATCGAGAGCAACCGCTGGGGCCTGGAACGGGGCGTGCAATTCAGCGGCGGCAGCTGCATCATCGAGCCGGACGGTCATATACAGGCTTGGCGCGACTGCGGCGACGGCCTGGTCAGCGGCACCATCAGGCGCGCATCCCGTCCGGGCGCGTTGATCCGGCAGCGCCGGCCGGCGCTGTACAAAGAGCTGATGAACAACAGCTATGCCTGGAACCCGCTGGACTTTTTCCGACTGTACGGCATGCGCCCCCTGCCGGCCGGTAAATGCTCGCGTATTGCCGTCGGTCAATTCGCGCCTGGCGATGACGTGGCCGGCAATCTGGCCGTTATCACCCGTCTGGCCGACCGCGCCAGCCGGCAAGGGGCAGAACTGCTGGTACTGCCCGAGCTGGCGCTGAGCGGTGAATATCGAGGCCCGCAGTCTGCCCTGACGCTGGACGGCGAAGCGGTGCTCGCGCTAATGCGTCTGGCGGTTAGCCACCGTTTAACCCTGGTAGCCGGGCTGGTGGAGGCCTCGCAAGAAGGGGCGTTTTACAATACCGCGCTGGCCGTCGGTCCGCAGGGCGTCATCGGCAGCTATCGCAAGATCCATTTAACCGCCAAAGACGCCGCCTGGGCCGCCGAGGGCAACGAGTGGGTTGCGATAGACCTGCCCTGCGGCCGGGTCGGACTACTGTTGGGGCACGATCTTAATTTCCCTGAGGCCGGCCGCATACTGGCCCTGCGCGGCTGCGATATCATCGCCTGCCCCGCAGCGCTGAACGCCCCGGCAGCCGGAGCGCATACCGGCACCCGTATCCCGCATAACTACCCCATCGCCACCGGCGCCAGTCCCTATCATTGGCTGCTGCCCAGGGTCCGTGCCGGGGAAAATAATGTGTATCTGGCGTTCGCCAACGCCCAGGATAGCAGCGAGTCGCTGCCGGTACTGCCCAGCGGTATCTTCGGACCGGATACCTTCCTCTGGCCGCGGCGCGAATCCCTGGTGGTGGGAGCCGGCGACGTGGTCATTGAAGATGTGGACACCCGTAATCTCGACAGTACTTATCCCACCAATGTCGTAAGGCGCAAGGACCTGGTGGCCATGCGCCAAACGCATTTTTATCCGGATTTAATCCGTTGCCAGCCCGGTGAAACCGCATAATAAAAGGAGACGCGATGCTCACTACGGCCATACATCCGCGGCCATACCGCGGCCGGCGGGAGTCACCGATTCCGATCGGTATTCTTTATTCCGTCTCGGGCCAGTACGGCGTCATTGGACGGGAAATGCTTAACGGCATCCTGTTGGCCATTGAAGAGGTTAACGCCAACCCCGCCTTGCCATTTACCCTGGCGCCGGTGATTTTCGACCCGGCCTGCAACCTGGAAAACTATTATCACTATTGCCATGAATTGCTTTACCGGCACGGCGTCAGGCATATCGTCGGATGTTATACGTCGGCGTCGCGCAAGCAGATCCTGCCGCTGGTTGAGGGGGCTAACGCCCTGCTATGGCATACCGCGCGCTATGAGGGGTTCGAAAGCAGCAATAATGTGATCTATCTCGGCGCGGCGCCCAACCAGCATGTCCTGCCGATGATTCGATACGTCGCTGAGCACTACCAGCCGGATATCTATCATATCGGTTCCGATTATGTCTGGTCCTGGGAAATCGACAGAATTACGGGCGAAACCGTGGAGCCCCTGGGCGGACGCATGATCGCCAGCCGCCTCTTGCCGCTGGGGGAAACCGAGGTTGCGGCGATTATAGAGGATATCATCGTTAAAAAACCGCCGGTGGTGTTGGTTACCCTGGTAGGTATTTCCGCTTACCGCTTTTACCGCGTCTGGCATGACATGGCGGCCGACCACCCTTTTTTGCGCTCACACCCCATCGCGCGGCTTAGCCTGACCCTTTGTGAAGCGGAAGTGAATATGGTCGGCGCCGAAACGGTGGAAGGCTACCTGGTTTCCGCGGTGTATTTCCAATCGATAGATACGCCGGAAAATGCACAGTTCCTGGCGCGCTATCGCCGGCGTTTCGGCGAGGACTGCTCGCCGTCGGTAGATGCCGAGGCGGCATGGATTGGCGGCCATATGCTGGCGAATGCCATTACGCGCTGCGGCAGCGATGATGTGGCGCTGGTTCGCCAGGCGGCCTACGAGGATGTTTTCATGGCTCCCAACGGCGCAACCCGAATCGATGCGGATAACAATCATGCCTGGCTGACGCCCAAACTGGCGCGCTGCGGCGCGGACGGCAAATTCCATATTTTTTGGCAGGCGCCCGAACCGGTAAAGCCCGACCCCTATCTTACCTGGGTCGGAGTGCCCGAACCCGGTGCGAAACGCTGACGCGATGAGGGATAACGTGAAAAATAACCGATTGGTGGTGCGCGGCTTGCGAATTGCGCTGTTAGGCTGCAACGCGCGTGATGAACAGCATTTATTGCAGCAGTTCCGCCGTCTGGGCATCATGGGCATTCCTTTTACCGAACCCGAACCCGATACTCTGAACGGCGGGCATGACATGGTTATTTTCGACAGCGACAATAATATCTTATTGCGGCAGTTGGAAGCGCAGCCCTGGCCGGAATGCCCGAAAATCGCGTTGCTGGGATCGGAAGCGCCGTCCCGCCTGCTGTGGATTATCAACCAGGATATCGACGGCTATTTGCGTAAGCCCATGAAGTCAGAAGGGATATTCTCCACCATCCTGCTGGCGATGAACCAATATCGGCGCAAGCAGGATGATAAAACCACCATCGCAAAGCTGGAGATCCGGGTCAAGTCGCGAAAGTTTTTACTGTCGGCACAAATTTTGTTAATGAACACATTGCAGTGCGACGAACAGCAGTCCTATATTTTATTGCGCCGGTTCGCCACTGAGCGGCAAACAACCGTGGAAGAACTCAGCATTGAATTATTGGCCAGACCCCATGAGTGGTTGCAGAAAATTAAATCCCGCAGCTGTTTTGATCCCTGATAAAAATAACTTAGCGTGTTAATGATTTTTGCCACAGCAGGATGCCATTACAACTAACAAGGATAATTATGCACAAAAGTGGTGATATTTCACAAATAAATTGCACCTGGATGAGTCATATTTTCCCCGGTGCCAAGCGTAAAATTAATTATTTTTAAAACAATCTCATGTTTTATATAGATTTCTGATTAAAAAGCCGTTTTGGCATCCTAATTGCTTAGTTAATAGCAAAGAATGCCGTATGAGCGGCTGATAAGAGTAATGCTTAACGGTATTAAAGATGTGGCCGGAATATAAAATCACCGGCCGCTGAACAGCGCAGAATCGGCAAAGATGCCCCAACGACTCGTTTGAGTCGCTGGGGCTTTTTTTATCGCTTTACGCACAACCGCGACACCATGTTCTTAAAGCACATGCGTAAAAAATAACGTCACAACACAGGAGATCGTAATGAAAGACGTTTTTGAACCTACGACGCCGCCGTCGATTCCCACATTGCGAATCAAGGCCATTCAATCGCTATTAATTGAGAAAGGCTATCTGAAACCGGAAGCCATCGATGAAATCATCGATATCTTCGAGCACCGTTTCGCACCAAAAAACGGAGCCAAGGTTGTGGCAAAAGCCTGGGCGGATCCCGCTTATAAACAGCGGCTGCTCGCCGATGCAACCGCAGCCATTGCCGAACTGGGGTTTACCGGCCTGGAAGGCGCGCACATGTACGTCGCGGAAAACACCGACGCCGTGCACAACATGGTGGTTTGTACCCTGTGCTCATGCTATCCCTGGCCGACACTCGGCCTGCCGCCCACCTGGTACAAAGCGCCGCAGTATCGCTCGCGTGCGGTGATCGAGCCGCGCGCCGTGCTGGCCGAATTCGGGGTAACCCTTGATGATAGCGTCGAGGTCCGGGTCTGGGACAGCAATGCCGAAATCCGCTATCTGGTGCTGCCGCAGCGTCCTGCGGGCAGCGAGGACATGAGCGAAGAACAATTGGCGTCACTGGTGAGCCGTGACTCGATGATCGGAACCGACCTGCTGGCGCCGGTCACCCACCCCTGAAACTGGAGAATCTGCCATGAATTCAATTCACGATGTCGGCGGCATGCACAACCTGGGACCGATCAATCCTGATCACAACGAACCGGTGTTTAAAGCCGCCTGGGAAAAACAGGTTTTCTCCACCATCGGCCTCTATTTTGCCGGCGGCCTGTGCCCCATTGACGAGTTCCGCCACGCCATAGAAGTGATGGATCCCGCCGAGTACCTGAGCACGCCTTACTATGTCCATTGGTTCCATGCCATGGAAACCCTGGGCCTGGATAACGGCCTGTTCACCGCCGAAGAACTTGCAGACAAAATCAAACAGCTCCAGGAGGCACGGCCATGATGGTATTGGAAAAAGATCAGGTATTGGCGGCGGTAAAAACCAATCCGGTATATGTACGTCCTACCGACCGTGCGCAGCGTTTCAACGCAGGGGATCGGGTGCAGGCGAAAAATATTCATCCCAAGGGACACACGCGCCTGCCCCGCTATGTGCGCGGCAAAACCGGCACCGTGTTCCGCCACCAGGGCGCCTTTGTGTTCCCCGACACCACCGCCCACGGGCAGGGGGAACGGCCACAGCATGTCTACAGCGTGCGTTTCGAGGCGCAGGCGCTTTGGGGCGCACAGACCGAAGGAAAGTCAGCCGTCTATCTCGATCTGTGGGATGACTACATCGACCCCGCACCGGCGGAGGGCTAATACATGTCCAGGTTAACCCAGGAACAGCGGCCGATTCCCATTATGGACGAACCCGAGATGTCGTTTGGCGAACCCTGGCAGGCGGAGGCCTTCGCCACCGCGTTGCAGCTCTCCCACGGCGGGCTGTATAGCTGGACGGAGTGGGTACAGGCTTTCTCGGCCATTATCCGCGAACAGCCGCAGCGGGCAGATGAAAGCATCGGCGACGCCTACTACCGGCAATGGCTGGCGGCGCTGGAACGGTTGCTGGCACACAAGGCGGTGCTGCGCGAAGAAGATGTGACCACGCGGCAGGCCTTATGGCATTTGGCTTATCTTCATACGCCACACGGCCAGCCGGTCTCGCTCAACCAGGTGGAGCAAATCGCCGATCCCTGCGCCGCGCTGGAGCGGGCGTCTCTCACGCCGGCGCCCCATGCTCATCATCACCATCATCATGCCCAGGGTCCGGCGGCCCCCACGCCCATCGCGGTATCGCCGGGCCGCGCAGCGACACGGTAAAAATAACGCCGCCGATTTATCTACCCGCGGCATCCGCCGGCCGCGGCCGGCGGACCTAACGTTAAGCAGTCTATTGACAGGTGAATACGATGAAAGATGTTCTACAACAGTTTATTAAAGGCGACGAGCACACCCGTTTTCTCCGTTGGGCCATTGTGATTCTTAACGTCGTTGCCTGGGCATGGGCGCTGTTATTATTCCACGATCAACCCACACTCCTGGGTACGTCATTGCTGGCCTACACCTTCGGCCTGCGCCACGCTGTGGATGCCGATCATATCGCAGCCATTGATAACGCCACGCGAAAGCTGATGCAGGAAGGCAAAACGGCCAGCAGCGCCGGTTTTTTCTTCTCACTCGGCCACGCGTCCGTGGTTATATTGGTGTGCGCCGGCGTGGTGGCGGCCTCGGTTGCCATCCAAAATTACATGGGCAATATGAAGGCCATCGGCGGCATTATCAGTACCATCGCCTCCGCATCTTTCCTGCTGTTTCTCGCCGTGATCAATTTTCTGATTTTCCTGTCGGTGTTTAAATCGTTCCGCGCCGTGCGCCGGGGCGAGGAAATCATTGAAGAAGACCTGGATTTACTTCTCAGCCGCCGGGGATTTTTTGCCAGGATCTTTCGCCCGCTGTTTGCGCTGGTGTCAAAAAGCTGGCATTTATTCCCCATTGGCTTTCTGTTCGGAATCGGCTTTGATACCGCCACCGAGGTGGCGCTGTTCGGACTGTCCTCCACCCAGGCCCACGGCGGACTCTCCTTTCTGAGCATCATGGTAATGCCCGCATTGTTCACCGCCGGCATGCTGCTGATTGATACCCTGGACGGCATGCTGATGGTGGGCGCTTACCGCTGGGCCTTTGTTCGTCCCATCCGAAAAATCTACTACAACATGACCATCACTTTGCTGTCGGTAATGGTGGCGTTTTTTATCGGCGGTATCGAAGTGCTGGCGCTGCTATCCGACAAACTGTCCCTGCAAGGAAGCGCGTGGGACGTTATCCAGAACCTGACCGCCCATTTCAATCTATTGGGTTATATCGTCATCGCCTTGTTTATCGGCTGCTGGGGTATCTCGATGATGATCTACCGCCTGCGCAATTTCGACGACATCGATGTCAAGTTTGAACAAAGTTGAAGGACATGGCCTGGTTCACTTAATGAATCCCTAATTTCACAGGACATTTTCTCATGAGTCATCTATCGCACGGTATAGATACGCATACCGCGGGCGGCTTACGCCCTAAAGCCGGTCGCAAACCGCTGTTTCGCGGCGCTCTGTTGGCGATTTTGGTCTATCTGGTGATGTACGTGCTGTATGGGCTGGCCGAACCGGACGCGTTCAGCGCGTATTCCATAGCCAATCTTTTCAATAACGCCGCGCCGCTGGCGCTGGCCGCCGCCGGCCAAACGTTGGTGATCCTGAGCCGCGGATTCGATTTATCCCTGGCGGGGGTTATTTCCATAGCCAATGTGCTGACAGCGATTGCGCCCTTCGACGGGCCGCTGGGCGCGCTGTTCAGCCTGGCGCTGTCCATGGCGGCCGGGGCGGTGGTCGGGGCGGTAAACGGTTATCTGGTGGCCTATCGGGGTATCCAGACCATTGCGGCCACGCTCGGCACGATGATTATCAGCCAGGGTATTGCGCTGCTGCTATTGCCGGTGCCCGGCGGTTCGGTGGCCCCGTTTGTCAGCGATACCCTGACCGATATGCTCTGGAACACCGTGCCCGTTTCAGCGTTGATCGTCGGCTTTTTTGCCCTGCTGTGGCTGGGGCTGAAAAATACCGATACCGGTATTGCCTTTTACGCCGTCGGCGCGGATGACAATGCCGCCGCCCTGTCGGGCATACCGGTGAAATGGACCCGTTGCAAAGCCTTCATCCTGGCGGGCTGCTTTTACGGCGCTGCGGGTTTTATGCTGAGCGCTCAGACCGCCACCGGCGACCCTAATGCAGGCCTGCCTTTTTTATTGCTGTCGTTCGCCGCGGTCGCCCTCGGGGGCACCAGCCTCAGCGGCGGGCACGGCGGCGCCTTTGGCTCAATGGTGGGCGCGGCGGTGCTGCTCTTGATGCAGAAAATGCTGTTTGCCCTGGGCGTCGCGTCGTTTTATATCGGTTTTTTCCAAGGGGTATTACTGATTTTAGCCATTGTGTGCGGCCGGGTGATTAATCGCCCCCGCGCAGGAGGTACGGCCAGATGAATACGTCTACACCGGTTAACCCGAGCGCCTCCCCACGGCGCGATCAACGGACAGGATCGCGCATCAATGGGGAGTATATTGCGCCGCTGATGCTGCTCCTGCTGACAGTGCTGATGATTTTCGCTTCCCGGTTGATCAGCCCGGCCCTAGGCTCATGGTCTCAGATGCTGATGATAGTAACCCTGAGCACATTTTTACTGTTGGTGTCGTTCGGCCAGGGATTGGTGATCCTGAGCGGCGGCATGGACCTGTCGGTGGCCTCGCTGTTTATGTTCGGCGGCGTCATGTCCGCCGGGGCCATCGGCGCAGACGGCGGCAATGTCGCCTACATGCTGCCGCTGATTTTGCTGGGTGCGGCGGCGATTGGCGCCTTTAGCGGCATCGGCATCGCCCTGCTCGGCATCCCGCCTTTTATCATGACGATGGGCACCGGCATTATCGTCGCCTCGCTGGCGCTGGGCGCCAGCGGCGGCAGTACCCTGGGCGCGTCGCCGCCGCTGTTGTCGGCTCTGGTAAAAGGATCCATAGCCGGCATGCCTTGCATCCTGGCGTTCTTTATCCTGTTTTGCCTGCTGGGGATATTTATCCAGAAGAGCACGGTGTTCGGCCGCAATCTGTATGCGATGGGCGGTAGCCTTGGAGCGGCGCGCGTCAGCGGCCTGCCCGTCACCAGCGTCACCATCGCCGCCTATGCGCTCAGCGGCCTGAGCGCCGCCGCCGGCGGGGCGCTTCTGACCGGCTATTCCGACGGGGCGACGTTGCGCATGGGCGATCCTTATCTGCTGCCGTCGATTGCCGCCGTGGTGGTGGGCGGTTCATCTATCCTGGGCGGTAAAGGCACTTTTGTCGGCACCATTGTCGGATGTCTATTCTTGGTCACCCTCGATTCGGTTATCGCCGCGACCGGGCTGAGCCAGGGCTGGCGACAAATAGTATCAGGTGTCGTAATAACCCTGGCGCTATTATTTCAATCCGGTTCGGATAATGCGTTGGCCGTCTGGCTGGAAAATTGCGCCAAATTATTCAAGAAATAACGGGTGAGTAATAAAACCGTCAGACCTGCAAATTGAAAGATGTAGTGTATAAACCGTCAATAACTATTCAGGAGTTAATATGTCTTTAAATAGATATCTCAAGAGATATGCGTCTCTTGCCGCCTCGGCGTTGTTATTATGCGGCGTAATGAATTACGCCCTTGCCGCCGATACGCCGCCGCCCGCTAAAAAATACAAAATATTTCTTAGCCTGAGTTATAGCGGAAATAACTGGATGAGCGAAACAGCCAATATTATTAAATCGCTTGCAAAAACACCGCCCTACGACAAAATGGTCGATTTGGAGGAGGTCATCTCCGGTACTGACCCGCAGGCGCAAATATCGGCTTATGAAAGCATGATTGCCGCCAAGGCCGACGGCATTATCAGCTTTCCCATTTCTCCCACGGCGTTAAATCGGGTAGTCCGGCGCGGATGCAGCCAAGGCGTGAAGTTTTTTATGTTTGATTCTACCGTAACGGAAAAATGCGCTTATAACATCAGTTATATTACCGCCGGCGCCGGTGAGAATATGGCCCAATTTCTGGTTAATACGCTTGGCGGTAAAGGAAAGATATTTATGAATCGCGGCGTGCCCGGCACCTCGGTGGATAAACGGCATTATGACGGCGCAATGCATATATTTTCCCAATATCCGAATATCAAAGTGGTCTCTGAATATTACGGCTATTGGGACGATCGTATCAGCCAGCGTGAAACTGCCAAGGCGCTGGCGGCGCACCCGGACGTAGACGGTATTTGGTCGGAATTGGGTGAAGCTGGGGTATTAAACGCCGTCGCCGACCGTAAAGGCAAAATGATGCCGATTACCGGGGAAAATATGAACGGATTCCGTCTCGGATTTATCAACGACGACTATCGCAAACGCGGGCTGACCGGGGTTTCCGCCGGTTCACCGCCGGCAACGGCGGGCTACGCCTTTAAATTGATGATGGAAGTGCTGACCGGCAAACGCAAACTGGAACCGACCAACGTGGAATATCCGCTGCCCTGGGCGACGGCAGACCAGATTAAGCTGTGCAAAGGCAGCGCCATTGCCGACGGCTGTAACGTTTTTGCCGGTAATCTGGTACCCGAAGGATTCTCCACCGAGATTTATAACCCGACATTGTTACCGGAAGTGACGCTGGACTCGGCGCTCAAAGGCACTCCAACGCCGGGGATGACCATCCAGCCGCTGCCGGCAGCGATTGTCAAAGCCCCCGACGAACCGGGTATCAATTGCGAACACTGCCAGCCGCCGGTTGACCAATACAGGCTCACCAAAGTCACGGCGACGGTTCAACCTTAATCCAGCGGCGCGCCGTCGGGGCTCTGGCGCCGGCGGCTTTTCAAAAGGCGAACGAAATGATGGTACAAAACCTATCCCAGGGCATGACCCTGACATCGGTATCGAAAGCCTACGGTGCCACCGTGGCGCTGGAAAGCGTCTCAATGACGCTTAATCCCGGCCAGGTACAGGCACTGTTAGGGGAGAATGGCGCGGGTAAATCCACGCTGGTGAAAATTCTGTCGGGGGTCGTCGCGCCCAATAACGGAACGATGACGCTGGACGAAAACGATTATGCCCCCCGTTCACCTTTACATGCCCGCCAGGCGGGGGTCTGCACCGCGTTCCAGGAACTGAGCCTGCTGCCCAACCTGTCGGTGGCGCAAAATTTCTTTTTGCCGCGCTCAGCCAAAGGCGCCGGAGGCCTTATCGCCCCCCGGCAGATGGCCCGCCTGGCGGATGCCATCCTGGCCGAACATGATGTCCATGATATCTCCCCCCGGGCCATGGTGGATGACCTGTCCATCGCCGCCCGCCAACGGGTGGAAATCGTCCGCGCCCTGCACCGCCGGCCCCGGTTATTGATACTGGACGAACCCACCGGCGCCCTGGCGGACGTGGACTGGCTGTTTACGCTGGTCCGTCGCCTGACGGCGCAGGGTACGTCGGTCCTGTTTATTTCCCATCGTCTGGCCGAAATCCGTGAAATCGCTTCTCATGCCACGGTACTACGCAGCGGGCGCTCCATCGCCACCGTCCGTCTGGAGGACGTGGGCGACGGGGATATTTTTGAAATGATGGTGGGCCGGCGAGCGCGGGGAGAACACCGGCCGCCGGCCGGCACGGATCCAGGCGCAAACTCCCAGCCGTTGCTGATGGCTAACGATCTGTGCGGGCAAGATTTTGATTCGGTCTCCTTTGAGCTGCGAGCCGGGGAAATCGTCGGCGTCGCCGGCCTGGAGGGACAGGGCCAGCGCGAACTTTTCCGCACCCTGGCCGGACTGATGCCGCCCAGCGGCGGGCAAATCGTGATGCAGGGCCAGGAAGTCAGGCTGCGTAATCCCCGCGATGCGCTGTTTAAATCCGGCGGCATCGCTTTTGTGCCGGAGGATCGTAAAAGCGAAGGCATTTTCCCCACGCTGTCTACCGCCGCCAATATTACCCAGTCGATTTTGCGCCGGTTCAGCGTGGCGGGCGGCATAAACCGCCGCGGTGAAAGACGTGCCGTCGCTAATGTGTCGCCGCAGGTGGAGCTGAGCGACCGTTATCTTAACTTTAAAATCACCAGTCTCTCCGGCGGTAATCAACAGAAGGCGCTTATTGCGCGCGCACTGATAACCGGGGCCAGAACGCTGCTGCTGTTCGATCCGACCCGCGGCGTGGATGTCGGCACCAAGGAGATCATTTATCAGGCTATCCATACCTACGCCGCCGCCGGCGGATCGGTACTGGTGTACTCCACCGATTTGGCCGAACTCTTTGTACTGGTAGACAGGTGCCTGGTTATGTACCAGGGCGGCCTGGTGGCGGATATCCCGCGCCGGTCGCTGGACGAAGGCCACATGGTCGGGCTGATGACCGGCAACCTGGCGGCGTCCTGACACAGCCCCGGTACCGGCTGCCGATGACCGCTCCTTTTCCGCCACGCAGGGTATCAGCTTTCGCGGCGCCCAACGGCATAATATGCCCTACGACTTTATGGTCCGGCACACTGGCGCGGTGCGGGACCGGCGCGTCGCTTAGGCCGGCCTGACGGCGACAGCGGTTACCTGCGGCCCGAATCTCATTGATAGAAAACGTTCCCGGTATAAATAATAGGCGGCATCACACACCTGAGTGGTGAAATAGACGTTGTAACCGCCGCCTACTACCGCCCCGACAATCGGCAAGGTTTGCGCCAGTTTGGCCTTGGTTAAACGGATACCCAGCGTTTTAGCTATTTCCTGGATAATTTTCACCAGGGCATGTTTTTCCAATTGGCGCCAAGTTCTTTTTTTGGCCGTATCCCGGGCTATGGCCGCCAGCTGCGCCATGGCGATATTTTTTGCGGCGTCGGAGGGGGAAGAAACCAGGCCCATAATTTGTAGGGCAAAGAGTTTTTCTTCCTGTTTATTGATATCGAAGCCGTAATAGGTGGCATATTCGCCGACGGCCCGCAAATTGAGCGTAATCAGCGACGGAATATCCAGCGCCAGCCCGGCGATGCCCGTAAGCCCCGCCCCCATGCCTTCCGCCAGCGCCAGTCCTTTATATTTGGCCGACAGGGATCCTACCGTTTTGTCAATGCCGGCCAGAGACAAGGCGCCGATATCACCAAGGGACGCCACGCCGCTCCACCCGTCACGGCGGAACTCCTCGAAGATGGCCTGTGGCCTGACGCTTAATTGCGCCAAATCATTGCAAATACCGGTAAGGGCGATGATCACGCCCTGCAAAATCCCGCCGATGCCTGGCGCCTGTAAAATGGCGTTCCCAAGAGAGTCCAGCGGCTTATTAATCACTTTAAATGCCCTGAGTGAACCGCCGGCCCGCGGATTTTTCCAATGCTGTATTTCAAGCATGGCCTGTCGTTCATAATGATCCGGGATCATCATGCTTCCCCCCATTTACGCAATGAAACTTTCCCCCGCCCTTGCACGCAAACATGTGCAATAAGCGAAATGCATAACGGGCCGGCCCCGTTTTTGTATCATGGGGGAAAGTAGCGCCGCGAGGCAAAAAGGGTTGCGGAATATCAGAGAGGCCGCGCAAAAAACACGGCCGGCCTATGCCGGCCTGAGCTTATTGACAAAGTGCCCGGTCGGAACAGGCTGCCAGATCGTAAACACGCCGTGAATACATCCTTGTAGGCTCGATCCGCGCCATCCATGGCGCGGACGGTTTACTCTTCTGGCAGCCTGTCCCGCCTTATTGACTCCGAGTGCGTTTGTCAGCAGTCTGCGGCCGGCCTATGCCGGCCTGCGTCTTATTGTTCCGTAGCCAGCGCCTTGGTGATTTTCTCGTAGAGATCGCCGGACAAGTTCGGCAAGGCCTGCAGCGTTGTCAGCGCCTGGCGCATCAGCGCCTGGCGCGAATCGTCGTAACGCTGCAAACGGATCAGCGGTTCGATAAGCCGGGAAGCCACCTGGGGATTGCGGGTATTGAGCTCAACGAGGATTTCCGCAAGGAAGCGGTAACCGCTGCCGTCGGCGGCATGGAACGCCGAGGGATTGCCGGCGGTGAAGGCGCCGATTAACGCGCGGATGCGATTGGGATTGTTCAGGCTGAATGAACGATGCGTCAAAAGAATCTTGACCTGGCTCAGGGCATCGGTGGCCGGGCTGGTGGCCTGTAGGGTAAACCACTTGTCCATTACCAGTCCGTCGTGATGCCAATGCTGGTCGAAATCCGCCAGCAGTGTCGCCTGGCAAGGCAGTTGAGCCGCTACGGCGGCGCCGAGGGCAGCCAGCATGTCGGTCATATTATCCGCCTGGTGATACTGTTGCGTGGTCAGCGCCACCGCCTGATCGTGTTCGCCGAACGCCAGATAGAACAGGCAGATATTACGCAAGGCGCGCTTGCCGATGTCCTGTTGCTCCACCCGGTATAGCGGCGTTTTGTTGGCATGGTAAACCGCCAGCAGTTCATCCCCGAGCTCCGTCGCCAGACAGCGAATCAAGGCCTCGTGCACCGCGTGGATGGCGGCGGGGTCGATTTTCTCAAACAGCTCCGCCATTTCGTTTTCACCGGGCAGGGTCAGGATTTGCGCGGCCAAGGCCGGATCAAGGCCGGGATCGAGCAATATGCCCCGGAAGGCATCGGCCACATGCAGGGGCAGCGTCAGGGGCTGTCCTTGGCGAAAGCGCGCCACGCTCAGGCGGATATAAATGGAAAGCAGGCTTTGCGCCGCGTCCCAACGGGAAAACTCGTCGGTGGCAAAACGCATCAGCGATACCAGTTGCTGATCGCCGTAAGGGTAATCAAGCTTCACCGGCGCCGAAAAGCCGCGCAACAGCGAAGGAATCGGCAATGACGGCACGTCGTCGAAAATAAAGGTCTGCACCGCTTCGGTAACGTTCAGCACATTATTCACCGGCCTGCCCTCCCGCTGCAGCGGAATAACCTGGCCTTCCACATCATACAATTCAATATTCAGGGGGATATGTAACGGCAGCTTCTCCTTTTGCCCGGCGGTGGGCGGCGTCATCTGGCTCACGTGCAGTTGATATTGACGCAGCTCGGGATTGTAATCGTCCCGGATCGTAAGTACCGGCGTGCCGGATTGACCGTACCACCGGCGGAACAACGTCAGATCAACGCCGGATGCCTGCTCCATGGCATTGACGAAATCATCGCAGGTGGCGGCGCTGCCGTCATGGCGTTTGACATAAAGCCGCATCCCCGCCTGGAATTTCTCCTCACCCAGCAGCGTATGCATCATGCGAATCACTTCCGCACCCTTCTCATATACGGTGAGGGTATAGAAGTTATTCATCTCGATAACCATATCAGGACGAATCGGATGAGCCATCGGGCTGGCGTCCTCGGCAAACTGGGAGCCGCGCATGACCCGGACATTGCCGATGCGATTCACCGCGCGCGAACCCAGATCGGCGCTGAACTCCTGATCGCGAAAAACGGTCAGTCCCTCTTTCAGGCTGAGCTGGAACCAGTCGCGACAGGTAATGCGATTGCCGGTCCAGTTATGAAAATACTCGTGGCCGATGACCCGTTCTATATTGAGATAATCGCTATCGGTAGCGGTCTGTGCCCTCGCCAGAACATATTTGGAGTTGAATACGTTCAGGCCTTTATTTTCCATCGCCCCCATATTGAAGAAATCCACGGCCACAACCATATAGATGTCAAGGTCGTATTCCAGGCCGAAGCGGGTTTCGTCCCAGCGCATGGCGTTTTTCAGCGAGGTCATGGCCCAGCCGGCGCGATCCAGGTTGCCGCGGTCCACAAACAGCTCCAGCGCCACTTCCCGCCCCGATTGGGTGGTAAAAGAGTCACGCAAAACGTCAAAATCGCCGGCCACCAGGGCAAACAGATAGCAGGGTTTGGGGAAAGGATCTTGCCAGACCACCCAATGGCGGCCATCCTCGTTGTCGCCTTTATCAATCAGGTTGCCGTTGGACAACAAAAAGGGATAGCGGTCTTTGTCCGCGGTGATCCGCGTGGTAAAACGCGCCAGGACGTCGGGACGATCGAGATAATAGGTAATATGGCGGAAACCTTCCGCTTCGCACTGTGTGCACAAGGCATCGCCGGAGAGATACAGCCCTTCCAGAGCGGAGTTTTCCGCCGGATGAATCACATTGACAATGGTCAATGTAAACGCCTCCGGCAACTGTTCAATGACCAGCCCAGGGGCTTCCTGGCGGTAGTGCGACCACTCCCGGCCATCGACACGGATCACGAGCAATTGGAGATCCTCTCCGTTCAACAACAAAGGCGCCCCTGGCTGACCGTGGCGGACTACCTTGCTGACCGCCGTCACCGTGGTGGTTTCGGCATTGAGATCAAATTCCAGGCTGATATCGGTGATGGTATAATCCGGCGCACGATAATCATGGCGGTATTTTGCTTGCGGCTGCTGAGTCATAATTAACCTTTTGGCATCGTCATAGATTTCTCGGAATAAGTCTATTCCTGTTAAGGCTATGTTGCCATTGTAAACGAATGCATTTCTTAAAATGCTTCGGATCGGATAAAAATGAAGCAATACCATGGGCTTTGCCGTTTTTCATACCGGCTTAATCCGGCAGAACGGCACGTTTAAGCCTCGACGTTATTACGCAATCTATGATTTGATGTGACTACACTTATAAGAAAGCCCGGAAAGACTTCAGTCGTTTCGCCATTTGCCGACTGTGATTTTGCGTCGTAAGAGGATGCTGTAACGCGCCATGAATTTAGCCACTAAGCCGATTTTATCGTCGATACTCGATACCGATGCCTATAAGCTGCATATGCAGCAGGCGGTATATCACCGATACCACGACGTCACCGTCGCCGCTGAATTCCGTTGCCGCGGCGACGATTTACTGGGTGAGTATGCCGGCGATATCAGCGCACAGATTGAAATGATGCGCGATCTTGCCCTGACCGACCAGGAGATGGGTTATCTGGCCGGACTGCCGTTCTTCCGGCAGGATTACCTGACTTGGCTGCGGTCGTTCCGTTTCGATCCCCGGCAGGTGAGTGTGCGCAATCATCACGGCAAACTGGATATCCGCATTACCGGCCCCTGGCGGGAAGTGATTCTATGGGAGGTGCCGCTGCTGGCGGTAATAAGCGAAGTGGTCCACCACCATCGTTCCCCCTGCAATCTTCGCGACATGGCGCTGGCGCAACTGCGGCAAAAACTCCAGCATTTCCGGGAAGCCAGCCGGGATGTGGATATTTCCCATTTCAAGCTGATGGATTTCGGCACCCGCCGGCGCTTTTCACGCCAGGTGCAGTATGATGTGGTCGCCGAACTGAAACAAGATTTTCCCTATCTGATCGGCACCAGCAATTACGATATGGCCAGGGAGCTTTCCCTGACGCCGGTGGGAACGCAGGCCCATGAATGGTTCCAGGCCCACCAGCAGATCAGTCCGGAGCTGGCCACCAGTCAACGCGCCGCATTGCAGGCCTGGCTGGATGAATATCCTGACCAATTGGGCATCGCGCTAACCGATTGCATTACCATGGACGCATTTTTGCGCGATTTCGGCGCGGACTTCGCCAAGCGCTACCAAGGGCTTCGCCATGACTCGGGCGATCCGGTGGAATGGGGAGAAAAAGCCATCGTTCACTACCAGAAGCTGGGCATCGATCCGCTGACCAAAACGCTGGTCTTCTCCGACAGCCTTGATTTTGATCAGGCGCTGAAGTTATACCGCCATTTCTGGCAGCGCGTGAATTTGGTGTTTGGTATCGGCACCCGTCTTACCTGCGACATCCCCGGCGTCAAGCCATTGAATATCGTGATCAAGCTGGTGGAGTGCAACGGCAAACCTGTCGCAAAACTCTCCGATAGCCCCGGCAAGACCATGTGCCACGATAAAGCCTTTGTCAGGGCGCTGCGCAAAGCGTTCGATTTACCCCAGGTCAAAAAAGCCAGCTGAATGATTGCGCCGGAATTATTTCCGGCGCGAGCCGAATGCCGAGATTCAAATTCTCTGGGCAAAACGGTGTTTTTTGCTTGTGTCCTTCCGTCCGCCAAGTAACATATTAACCCTTCGCATCGGCGATAAAGCCCTATTTCAAATCAACCTGAGTTAAGAGAGTATTTTATGAGCGTAGTGCCTGTAGTCGACGTACTGCATGGGCGCATGCCAGCTGACAGTGAAGTCACTGTACAGGGTTGGGTGCGTACCCGGAGAGATTCAAAAGCCGGTATCTCCTTTCTTGCCGTCTACGACGGTTCCTGCTTTGATCCATTACAGGCGGTCATAAATAATACTTTGCCGAATTATAAAGAGGATGTTTTGCGTCTGACCACCGGCTGCTCGGTGGCGGTAACCGGCCGGGTGGTTGAATCCCTGGGCGGCGGACAGCGTTTTGAAATCCAGGCGGAAAAAGTCGACGTGCTGGGCTGGGTGGATGATCCCGATACCTATCCGATGGCGGCGAAACGCCATAGCGTTGAATACCTGCGCGAAGTGGCGCATCTGCGTCCCCGCACCAATATGATCGGGGCCGTGGCCCGGGTACGCAATACCCTGGCGCAAGCCATTCACCGCTTTATGCACGAGCGGGGCTTCTTCTGGGTATCCACTCCCCTTATCACCGCCTCGGATGCTGAAGGCGCGGGGGAAATGTTCCGCGTTTCCACTCTGGATGTCGAAAACCTGCCGCGGGATGCCCAGGGAAAAGTCAATTTTGATGAGGATTTTTTTGGCAAGGAAGCTTTTCTGACGGTTTCCGGCCAATTGAATGCCGAAACCTATGCCTGCGCATTATCAAAGGTTTACACTTTTGGTCCGACTTTCCGGGCGGAAAACTCCAATACCACCCGGCACCTGGCGGAATTCTGGATGATGGAACCGGAAGTAGCCTTCGCCGACCTCAATGATATCGCGGCGTTGGCTGAAGACCTGCTGAAATATGTCTTCAACTCGGTGCTGACCGAAAGGGCCGACGATATGAAGTTTTTCGCCGAGCGCGTGGACAAAGAAGCCATCACCCGTCTTGAACAGTTTATCGCCTCTGATTTCGCCCAGGTAGATTATACCGAGGCGGTTAACATCCTGCAGGCTTCCGGGCAGAACTTTGAAAACCCGGTCTCCTGGGGCATCGATCTTTCCTCGGAACATGAACGCTATCTGGCGGAAAAACATTTCCATGCGCCGGTGGTGGTAAAAAACTATCCCAAAGATATCAAAGCCTTTTACATGCGCATGAACGACGATGGCAAGACGGTAGCCGCCATGGATGTCCTGGCGCCGGGTATCGGTGAAATCATCGGCGGTTCGCAGCGCGAAGAGCGCCTTGATCGTCTGGACCAGCGTTTGACTGAAATGGGATTGAATAAAGAAGATTATTGGTGGTATCGTGATCTGCGCCGTTACGGCACCGTTCCGCATTCTGGTTTTGGGTTAGGTTTTGAACGATTAGTGGTTTATGTCACAGGAATGCAAAATATTCGTGACGTGATCCCCTTCCCCCGCAGTCCGCGCAATGCGAACTTCTAAAATTCTTCATTAAATATAAGAAAAACATATATATAAACTCTTTAGGCCAGCATTGCTGGCCTTTATTATTTTAAAGTTTGAGTTCTCTCACAAAGTTCCCTCATATTTACATTTTGCAATACTCTGTTTCCCGCTGAAACATTATTGCGACCTTTGTAGCATTTTCTGTGTGGATTAACATGTCTGTGAATGGAACACTGCGTGCAGACACAGAAAGACACCAAACTCTCATTAATGTTTCATTAGAATTTATAGTTCATGTCGAAACTATGACTTCTGTAAGAAATTATTAGCGGCAGTGGCAGGTGTCCAAATAAAACCAATGAGGGTAATAATGATGAAGCGCACTATTCTTGCATTTGTAATTCCGGCCTTGTTGGCTGCGGGTGCTGTAAACGCGGCCGAAATCTATAACAAAGATGGCAACAAACTGGACCTTTACGGACGTTTGGACGGCCTGCACTACTTCTCCAGCGACAACGATGGCGGTTTCGCGGGCGACGGCGATGAGTCTTATGCTCGTCTCGGCTTCAAAGGCGAAACCCAAATTAACGACCAATTGACCGGTTACGGCCAATGGGAATACCAAATCGCTGCAAACGACACTGAAGGCGGCGCTGACCACAATGACGGTACCAAGACTCGTTTGGGCTTTGCCGGTTTGAAATTTGCCGACGCGGGTTCAATCGATTACGGCCGTAACTACGGTGTTGTTTACGACGCACTGGGCTGGACCGATATGTTGCCGGAATTCGGTGGGGATACCGCGTACAGCGATAACTTCATGGTCGGCCGTACCACCGGTGTGGCTACCTATCGTAACACCAACTTCTTCGGTCTGGCTGACGGCCTGGATTTTGCCCTGCAATACCAGGGTAAAAACGACCGTTCAACTGACCCGCATCGCTCTAATGGCGACGGCTACGGCGGTTCAGTCTCTTACGTTTCCCCCATCGGCGTGGGTATCGTAGGTGCTTATGCTTCCTCCGATCGTACCGATTCTCAGAACGCTACCTTCTACGGCGCCGGCGACCGTGCAGAACAGTGGGCGACCTCTTTGAAATATGACGCTAACAACGTATATCTGGCTGCCACCTACGGCGAAACCCGTAATGCAACCTGGCTGACCAACAACTTCAGCGGCAATACCGGTTTTGCCAATAAAACCCAGGACATCCTGATCGTGGCCCAGTACCAGTTTGATTTCGGTCTGCGCCCGTCCATCGCTTACGGCCAGTCCAAAGCGAAAGATGTTGAAGGTATCGGCGACGTTGATCTGATCAAATACTACGAAGTCGGCGCGACTTACTACTTCAACAAAAACATGTCCACTTATGTTGACTACATCATTAATGACCTTAATGACAACAACAAACTGGGCTACTCCACCGGCGACACCGTTGCCCTGGGCGTAGTGTACCAGTTCTAAGTTGACGTCAACTTCTCATGGGCACTTGATGTCCTGAGCTGAGATATTGAAGGCAGGGTTTTCCCCTGCCTTCTTTTTTTATCATATAATCGCTATACCGGGGATAAACGGGGGGATTTTTTATCCAAACTGTTGGCAAAGGGGTTTTCTGGCGGTAACCTGAAAGCACGTTGTGCTCACTGTTCATTTTCCCCTGGAACCCTTCAAAATGTTTGAAAATATTCCGTTAGCTCCTGCCGATCCCATTCTCGGCCTGCTTGATCTTTTCCGTGCCGACCCGCGTCCGAACAAAATCAACCTGGGCATCGGCGTCTATAAAGATGAAACCGGCCAAACCCCGGTGCTCACCAGCGTAAAAAAAGCCGAACAAATATTGCTGGAAAGCGAAATCACCAAAAACTATCTTGGCATCGACGGCCTGGCCGCCTTCGGGCAATGTACCCAGGTTCTGCTGTTCGGCGCCGACAGTCCGATAATTGCCGCTAAACGCGCCCGCACCGCCCAAACGCCGGGGGGCACGGGCGGGCTGCGGGTGGCCGCCGATTTCCTGGCGAAAAACACCGCCGTAAAGCGCGTCTGGATAAGTCAACCCTCCTGGCCGAACCATAAAGGCGTGTTCGCCTCCGCCGGCCTGGGCACTGCTGAATATGCCTATTATGACGCGGCAAACCATACGCTGGATTTTGAGGGCATGCTGCAGGGCCTGCAAAATGCCCAGGCCGGCGATGTGGTGCTTTTCCACGGCTGTTGCCATAATCCCACCGGCATCGATCCTACCGAGGCCCAGTGGCGCATTCTGGCGGATTTATCCCGTGAAAAGGGCTGGCTGCCGCTGTTTGATTTTGCCTACCAGGGTTTCGCCCGCGGTTTGGAAGAAGATGCCCAGGGCCTGCGGATTTTCACTGAAAACCACAGCGAAATGATTATCGCTAGCTCCTATTCCAAGAACTTCGGCCTGTATAACGAACGGGTGGGGGCATGCACCCTGGTGGCGGCGGATGCCGAAGCCGCAGACCGCGTTTTGAGCCAGCTGAAATCCTGTATCCGCGCCAACTATTCCAACCCGCCGTCCCATGGCGCCGCCGTTGTGGCGACCATTCTGGGCAATGATGCGCTACGTACCTTGTGGGAGCAGGAATTGACCGGTATGCGTGAACGGATTAAACGCATGCGTCAGCTGTTCGTCAGTACGCTGCGGGAAAAAGGCGCGCAACAGGATTTCGAGTTTATCAATCAGCAAAACGGCATGTTCTCGTTCAGCGGATTAACCAAGGAGCAAGTGCTGCGGCTGCGGGATGAGTTCGGCGTCTACGCGGTCAATTCCGGCCGGGTGAATGTGGCGGGCATGACCACGGACAATATGGCGCAGCTGTGCGAAGCCATTGTTGCCGTGCTGTAAGCCGGTTCCACGCCAAAATAAGAATACCGTCTTGCTAAAGACGGTCAGACTGCTGACAAAGTACTCAGAGTTAATAGGGAGGGATAGGCTGCCAGAAGAGTAAACCGTCCGCGCCAGGGATGGCGCGGATCGAGCCTCCAGGGATGGATTCACGGCGTGTTTACGATCTGGCGGCCTATCCCGACCAGGCACTTTGTCAACAAACTCACCGTCTTGCTAAAGACGGTTTTTTTTGGGTCGGGCGCGGCTCTTTTAGGCCGGCATTATAAAAAAGGGTTGGTCAGGCGCTCATGGCCCAGCGTTGACATGGCGCCGTGGCCGGGAATAAACGCAATATCGTCCCCCAACGGCAACAGCTTGGTGCGGATTGAATTGATCAAGGCCTGATGGCTGCCGCGGGGAAAATCGCTGCGGCCCACGCCGCCTTTGAACAGCACGTCGCCCATCAGAATGATATGCGCGTCGCGATTATAAAATACGATATGTCCGGGCGTGTGGCCGGGGCAGTGCAATATCTCGAACCGCTCTTCCCCAACGCGTACTTCCTCCCCTTCCTCAAGCCATTGATCGGGGGTGAGGGGCAGGCACTCATCCAAACCGAACATCTGGCTTTGCTCCGGCAGCGCATCCAGCAGAAAGCGATCTTCGCTCTGCGGGCCGACAATGGGCACGCCATAATGAGCCGCCAGCTCAGCCGCGGCGCCCACATGATCCAAGTGGCCGTGGGTCAGCAGAATCTGTTTTACCGCCACGGCCCTGGCGGAAACTTCCGCCATCAGCTTTGCCGCCTCGCCACCGGGATCCACCAGCGCCGCGTCCCCGGTTTTTTCACACCAGATCAGCGAACAATTTTGGCTAAACGCCGTCACCGGTACAATATGGTATTTCATAACTCTCCGAAAATGCGATTAAACGCCCGCCGTCAACGGGTTACGGCCCGGACAAGGGTATAGGCGAATAGCAGCGCTGTCATCCTACCAGGCTCTTACCGGACCGGTATCAATATGCACAAAGTTACTGCTTGGGTAATAACCTACTCCGCCCATACGCATTTTCATAGCCGCTTTTCGGATATTGCTGAGCTGAACGCCCTCAATATGAAAGTCCATGGCTTTACCCAAGGTATGATAGCTGTGTTTTGCCACACCCGAGCTGTGTTCGCGCAGCTCATTGTTCGTTTCGCGGGAACGATAGCCAGAAATCAATTGTACCGGCTTGCTGGTGTCCAGCATCATTTGCAGCCGATAGATATGATCGAACAAGCGCGGGTCAATGCTGGTTATCTTATTGGCCCGGTAATCCCGGAAAAAATGATTCAAGCGGGACAATTCCGCCTGATTATATCCTTTACCGTTAAAAAATTCGGTCTTTAAGGTTTCGCCGGTATTGAGATTATTGAGATGAAGGATACGGGGACGAGGTGTGGAAAGCATGGCGAACGAGGCATTGGGAAGGAGGGCGATGCCCATCGTTGCGCAGCTTAGCGCCAATAATTTTCGGCGATGTTGATTTATAGGATCCATGAGCAAAATAACCAGTTGGCATAAGGAAACGGACGAATAGCACATTAGCGCACCGTCCGGAACCATAACCGCTGAAAATGAAGCAGTCAACCCACGGTTTGTCAAGGTTTGCAAAGGCTCACAAAATGACCGGTCGGGGCTCAACGCTCCCCGACCAGAACAATTCTCATTTCTTCAGCTGGTTATTGCAGTAGCCGTTCCGCATTGGGCAGGCTTTTTACACCGATTTTAACGGCGCTATCATAATTGTAAATATCTGTGCGGAACTGCGGTTTACCATCTTCCGCCACCCACGCGGTGAGGTAAAACAGATTTACCGGTATCTGATGGCGAATGGAGACGTAGGTGGTATTGCCCTGTTTGAGCGTGGCGCTGACCCGCGCATCGCCCCAGCCTGCGTCCTGCAGCAGCATGTTGGCCAAATCCGAGGCCTTGTTCACCCTGACACAGCCTGAACTGAGCGCGCGCATATCGCTCAGGAACAGATTATGGTTCGGCGTATCATGCAGATAGATCGCGTCGGAACTGGGCATATTGAATTTGTAGCGCCCCAGGGCGTTATTGGCGCCCGGCACCTGGCGAAGGCGGTAAGGGAAATGGGCAGGCGATATCATATTCCAGTCGAGAGTGGCGGGATCCACCACTTCCGCATCGCTGCTCCAACCGGATAACAGGGTAAAACCATTGCGCTGCAGGTAGCCCGGATCCCGCATAGCCTTCGGCACGATATCTTTCTGAACCAGCGAGGTGGGAACATTCCACGGCGGATTCAGCACCACGCTGCTGAGCGCGCTGCGCATCAGCGGCGTTTTGCGGCTTGGGCGGCCGACGATGACCCTTGATGACAACA
This sequence comes from Sodalis sp. RH15, assembly GCF_047324255.1. Taxonomy (NCBI): domain Bacteria; kingdom Pseudomonadati; phylum Pseudomonadota; class Gammaproteobacteria; order Enterobacterales; family Bruguierivoracaceae; genus Sodalis; species Sodalis sp. RH15. Next base: position 2,089,737 of record NZ_CP178738.1, on the reverse strand, counting down.
CTTCGGTGCCCTGGTAATAGTACACCAGCGAATAGTTGGGAATATTCACCTGGATGAAGGTGTTAAATTGTTTATTCAGCAGCCGCAGGCGCTGGATATTCAGCGCCAGCAGGGTGACCCGGACCTGAGGCGAGACATTGAGCCATTCGCGGGTCTGGCGGCCGATAACCCCGTCAGGGTTCAGTCCCTGCCAGCTTTGAAAACGCTTGACGCCATCCACCAGCTCAGGTGTGAAAACCTTGTCCTGGGGATCGACGGTGGCAATGACCGAAGGATCCGATGTGGAAGCGGAGGGTTTGGGGGAATCGGCGGCCGGGCTGACCACCACCGACTGCTGCGCGTCGGTCACCGGCGCCGGCGCGCGGGCATCGGCGGGGGCGTTATCCGCGGTGGGCACCGGCGCCGGCTGCGCCGCGACCAGCATGCCGCTACGCCGCAATATTTCCCTCAGGGCCGGAATATCATCGCTGATTTGCCCCGGCCGCAGGCTTTCCTGGCCGTTCAGCCGCGGCCAGGGGTGGGTGTCGGACAACATGGTTTTCAGCGCCTGGTGCATTTTCAGATATTGAGGGTTCTGCGGCGCGAGGCCGGCGACGAACCGGCCGATGTTGCCGTCATGCACCGCATGCAGCCAGTGTTGAACCGCCAGCTCCGGCGGTGGGGTAAGCACGTACGGGCCGTCGTTGAACAGCCATTTTTCGCCGTTTTGATCGACGCCGGAGACAAACTGCAAATATCCCAGCATCGCATCGGAGAGAATGACGTCCCGCGCCATCGCATTGACGCGCGGATCGGTTAACCACTGCGTCCAGACAATAAACTGAGGCTGGACGCCGGATAACGCCAACTCCGCCAGCTGCTGCTGGAACTGCTGCACCGCGTCGCGATCCTGCCACAGCGGCTGGTTATGGTGAGCGGAATAAATCAGCGCCAGCTGGCCGGCATAAAAGGGTTTGATGCCGGCGGGCATCACTGCCGCCAGCGCCGCAGCGCTGTGACCCAAGGTATGGGTCTCAGGCAATATCGGGGCGGTGGCCACCTGCGCCCTGGGAGCAAACAGCGGAAACAGGCACGAAGCCAGCAGGCAGCCGGTCACCGTACGTCGCCATACCACGGTACTTGTCAGTAACATCCTTTGTCCCCTGTATGCTGAATTGTTAATTATTATCGTCCTATTTTCGCATGGGACTTTTCCTTAGTATATAAGCAGAAAGCCAAATATGCGTTACGGAAATTGCGAAGAAATTAACAAACTTTTCAACGGAGCGAAACAGGAGGAAAAAAGCCGCCTCGCGGGGCTCACACAGCTGACAAGCATACTCGGAGCTAATGGGGAGGGGCAGGCTGCCAAAAGAGTAAACCGTCCGCGCCAGGGACCAAAACGCCCGGAGCGTTTTGGAACAATGCCGCCAGGCGTTGGCCCGCAGGGCGGCTGCCTGGGATGGTAGCCGTAATCACGCGGATCGAGCCCCCAGGGACGGGTTCACGGCGTGTTTACGATCAGGCAGCCTGTCCCGACCAGGCTAGGATGCTTCCTGCGCCGCGACGGGCGCCGGCGCGGGCAGTTCGTTGGCGAAGCCGCGCAGGCCCACGACATGTACGTGTTCCTGATTATTGAAGACCTTTCTCACCAGCTTATAGGTGGTGCCTTTTTCCGGGCTGATATTTTCCGGCGCGGCGATAATCAGCTGCATCTGCAGGCGGTCGCACAGCTCAAACAGCGTGGCGATGGATTTGGCGTCCAGGCGCGCCGCTTCATCAAGGAACAGCAGACGGCACGGCGAAATATCCTTACCCCGCAGCCGGCTTGATTCCTCTTCCCAACTTTGCACCACCATCACCAATATCGACATGCCGGTACCGATGGCCTCACCGGTGGAAAGCGCCCCGCTCTCCGCCCGCAGCCAGCCGTCCGCACCACGATTGACCTCCACTTCCATTTCCAGGTAGTTGCGGTAATCCAGCAGCTCTTCACCGATGGTCTGCGGCGTCCGCTGCCCCATATCGATTTGCGGGTTGAGCCGCTGGTATAATTTCGCCAGGGCTTCGGAGAAGGTCAGCCGGTTACTGCTGAACAAATCCTGATGCTGCTCCTGCTGCTCGCTGAGCACGCTCAGCAAGGTGGCATGGGCCTCGCGTACGTTGACATTGAGCCGCACGCTTTTCACCTGGCCGAAGCTAACCGCCTGCAAACCCTGGTTCAGCATACGGATACGGTTTTGCTCGCGCTGAATGGTTTTACGGATGATATTGGCCACGCTGCGGGAGCTGATGGCAAGTTTTTGCTCGCGGGCGGTGAGCTCTTCGGTCAGCCGGCTCAGTTCGATCTCCATTTGCTCAATGGCGTCCACCGGATCGTCGGTGCGGATGATATCCTGCCGGATACGCTCGCGCAGATGCTGATAGACGGCGATGAAGAACTGGATTTTACGCTCCGGCCGCTTCGGGTCTTCCGATAAACGCAGCACATCCCGCAGATGCTCGTTGTCGGCCACCGCCAGGCGCAGAGCGCCCAAGGCCTTGTCGGACATGGAACGCAGATCGTCCGCCTCCATGTACGCCAGTTCGCGGCGATGCAGCCGCCGCTCGACGCCGTTGTCCTTCACCAGGCGCATCACGGCGCACCAGCCGGCCTTGGCCGTCACCACCTGCTCGCGCATCTGGTGGTAATCCCGCTCCAGCTTGTTCAGCTTTTTCTGCAGGCCGTCCATTTCCGCCTCGCAGAACGTGATCTGTTTTTCCAACTGATTGCGGCGGCTGCGGTTCTGGCCGAGGGAGGCATGCAGCTGATCACGCCGCTCCCGGGCGCGCACTTCCGCCTCGGCATCGGCCTGTACGCCGATATCCTGCAACTCCTGCGTCAGCTCCTGGTACATGTCCCGTTTGGCGTCGAAGGCGCTTTTCAGCGACGCCAGCACCTGATTCAGCTGGGTGAGCCGGGCCTGATGCTGGCGCAAGGCGTCCCGGGCCCGGCCGCGTTCGGCCTCTGCCTGCTCCAGCCGTTGGCGCAGCTTATCGTTGAGGTCCGAGTTTTCCGTCAGCATGCCGGCTGAATCGGAATAACCGAAATGGGCGCGGCGCTGCACCACTTCCGTCAAGGCGAAAGCCTGTTGCTTTGCCAGGCGCTGCGTTTGCTGCGCCTGCAGGTAATCCGCCTGCAGCTGCTCATGCTGCTCGGGGTCGTTTTGCAGCACCGCCGCCAGCGGTTCCAGCTGCTCCAGGGCGGCGCCGTGGGTTTGCAGATAGCGCACCGCATCCTGTGCCTCTTCCCACTCCCCCTGGATGGTCTCGAGTCGATCCGCCAGAGTGTCGTCCAGCAGGACACTTATGCGGGGGATGAGCCGATTGAGCAGGCTGAGTCCTTCCCGAGCCGATTCGTACTGCTGGCGCTGCTGCTGGTGCTGGTTTTCATGATCGCTCAGCAGCCGTTCAAGCTCGCCGCGGCGGCTGGTCAACGCACGGATCTCCGCTTCCGGATCGCTTTCGAACGCTACCCCCAGGTGGCTGCCGACAAAACGGCCGAAAGCCTGATGCAGCCGCTGCAGCTTTTGCACATCAAATGAGAGGGTGGCATAACGTTCAGCCAGGGCGTCGCGCTCGGCATTGAGGCTTTCCAAGCGGTTTTCACGGGCGGCGCGGCCGAACAGCGGCACCGCCGGGAAGCGGGAATAGCGCCATTGCCGATCGGCGACCTTCACCAGCACCGCTTTTTCCAGTTCTTCGATGCCGAAAACGCTGTCATCGAAGGACTGCGGATCCCCCTCAATCAGATAGAGATCGTCCGGGCAGTCGTCCAGGCCGTCCAACTGGTCGCGTATGCGGGATAAATCCGGCACGACGATGGCATGGCGCGAGGGTCCGTACAGGGCGGAGAAGTATGGCGCATCGTCAAACGTGACATCATCGTAGATTTCCGAGAGCAATACGCCGCCGAAACGTTCCGCCAGGGTAGCCAGACGCAGGTCCTCGCTGCCCCCCGGATGGCTCAGACGTTCAATTTGCTCCTCGATGCCCCGCTTGACGCCGGCCACTTCATCACGTTCCACCGTGGTCTCGCGTTCGCGTTCCAGCAGTTGCTGCATATACTCGGTAACCAGGGAGCCGCTTTCAAGGCGCTCGCCGCTCTGCTCTTCGAGCGCGGTCAACGCGTCCTGCGCCGCCAGCCATGCCGGGGCACGCTGGGTCAGCATTTGCAGCCGCTGCGCAAGCTGGTCAAATTCCTGCCGCAGCCCCATGCGGCGCTCGCCGGCCTCGGACACCGAAACCGACAGCGTTTCAACCTGTGCCTCCAGCTCTTGCTGCGCCGCGTCCAGCTCTTCCGGCTGGTAATCGGTCCCCAGACGTTTGCTGAAATCCGCCAGGAGACGCTGTGCGTCCTGCTGTTCACGCAGACGCTGTTCCAGTTCGTTCAACTGGCCGCGCAGCGGATGCAACCGTTCGGCCTGATGCCGCAGCGAGGCCGCGTCGCGCAACAGCTCACGGGCCGCCTGCCAGGCTTCGCCGCGGGGCGTAGCTCCGGCAATCCGCTCCACCAGCCCGTAGGCTTGCTCAAACTGGCTGTGCGCCGCCTGGGCGACGCTCAGCTTTTGTTCCAGTTGCAGCAGGGCTTCGGTGGCTTCCTGTTCCTTGTCCTGGAACAGCGCCAGTTCACGCTCGGCGCTGTCGGCGGTCAGATCCGGCGCCTGGCAGAGCTCGCGGGCGCGCTCCAGCGCTTGCAATGCCTGCTGGTATTGAATGGCGCGGGTTTGCTGCACATCCAAGGCCTGCTGGTAATCGGCGAGCTGGCTTTTAAGTTCGTCCACCTCAAGCTCGGCGGCCTCCAGGCGGGCCTCATTATCCTGCTGGATCCCGCTGGCCTCCGCCACCACTTCGGTCTGCTCTTCCAGGCGGAAGGTCAGCTCATCGATGTCGTCGCGATAGCGGTTAACCTTCTCCTGCTGGCGCATGGCCGTTTGCACCAGATTCAAATGATCGCTGGCCGCCTGGTAGTCGGTTTCCAGATCCGACTCGCTGCCCATCACCTCCGCCAGTTCACGCGCCATGTCCACATGACGGTACTGCTCGGCCGCCAGCTGTTTGCGGCTGCTGAAGAGATCGCGCCGGAGGGAAAGCGCCTGATCAAGGTGCAGGCGCCGCTCATTGGCGTGGCGCATATAGTCCGCCGCCACATAAGAGGTGGCCTCGGAAATCAGATGCTTGAAAAGATCGCGGTCCGATTGGGTGACCCTGATGGCCTCCAGCGTCATGCGGTTTTCCCGCAGGGCGGCTTCCATATCCTGGAATGCCTTGCGTACGCCGCTGTTTTCCGGCAGCAGGTAATCCCGAAGGGATCGGGTAATGGCGCTGGAGATGCCGCCGTACAGCGACGCTTCAATCAGGCGGTAATACTTGCTGCGATCGGCGGCGGAGCGCAGACGGCGGGGAATCACCCCCAGGTCGAACATCAGGGAATGGTAATCGGTGATGGAATTGAAGATTTTAAACTGCACCTCTTCATGCTCTTCCACCCGTTCCTTGACCTCCTGCAGGCTCAGCACGCGCGCCTGGCGATCGCCGACGATTTGCGTCAGGATCTCCGTGGGCTGCACCGCGACGGGCAGGCCCTGGATCATGAAGGGCTTGATATCCACCTTGCGATCGCGTCCGGCGATTTGCTGCAGCCGCACGCCCACCAGCACCCGCTGATGGCGGGAATTGATCACGTCAAGGGCGGCATAGCAGACCCCGGCGCGCAGTTTCCCGTGCAGGCCTTTGTCCCGCGATCCGCTGGTGGCCCCGGCTTCCGTGGTGTTACGAAAATGCAGTAAGGTCAAGTCCGGAATAAGCGCGGTGATAAAGGCGGCCATGGTGGTGGATTTTCCCGCGCCGTTACCGCCGGACAGGGTGGTGACCAACCCGTCCAGATCGAAAGTACGGGCGAAGAATCCGTTCCAGTTAACCAGTGTCAATGAGCGAAATTTACCACGTTCAATCATGCCTGTTCATCCTCGGCGCTATCTGACTCTCCGTCATTCATCATGCCGTTAGCGTCACTATCGTCCTGCTCGTCATTCAGGGATAATGCCTGCTCGATAGGCATCGCCTCGCCATCGCGTATCATACGCAACTGGGCCTCGCGCGGGTCGTCGCCGCTGCGCACATCGGCACCGAAACGAAACACCGCTTCTGTGATACGGAATTTGGCGGCATCGTTGCCCATAAACCACACCATGCCTAACCGCCGCAGACGATTGAGGGAGGTACGGACCTTTTCCTGCAGCTTTTGCCGGTCGAAATCCGAGCCGGTGGAACGCTGATTCACCAGTTTAAGCAGTTTGTTTTCATCCGCCAGGCTGAGCAGTTCGTCGTAAAGCTCCTGCTGGGTGAAAATCCCTTCATGGGCCAGGCGCTCGGGACTGAGATAGAGGTAGCAGAGTATCTTGCCCACCATCATATCCAGCTCGGACAATACCGAACGAGGAATAAGCGTCGTAGACCGCGGGCGAAGATAGAAAAAGCCCTCCGGCGCGCGGACCAGTTCCACGTTATAGCGGCGATAGAAGCCCTCAAGCTCCTCCTGGAAATCCATCAGGAAAGCGTGATTGTCCAGCTCTTCGACGCCGATATGCCGACCGGAACGCAGCTGGCTGTCCAGCGCCGGGAACAGCGCGTTACACAGCGCTTTCGCCAGCTTAACCGGCATGTTTTCTTCAGTACTTATCGATGACATGGGCCTGTACCTTAGCACCGTAATCGTTGATTGCCTGCCACTGCGGCGGTAATCCGGAAAAATCTGATTCGGCCACACCCAGACGTACGGCCTGATCAACCAAAATGCGCGCAACGTCGAACTGCCGCGCGCGCGGGAAGCGTATCAGGTAATCGCGCATCACCCGGCCGAGATCCAGGGGCAGCCGCTGCTGCTTATACACCGCCAGGGCGTTTTCCACCATGGCGGCCAGCTGCTCGCGGATTTCATTGAATTCTTCGTACTCCATATCCGGCGGCAATTCGCCGGTGACTTCTTCGGTACGCAGCATCAATTCTTCATCGCGCATATCCAGCAACCGATCGGCATTGGCAAAGGTCAGCGTCCAGGGCTGCTCGAAATAGTGCTGTACCGATTGCCGCAGACGCTGGGCGAATACCCGGTTTTTATCCATATCGATGGCGGTGCGGATAAACCGGTGCACATGCCTGTCATAGCCAATCCAGAGATCGATGGCCTGCTGGCCCCAGCTGGTAATGCGATCCAGCTTGTTCTGCAGGTCAAGCACCAGCTTATCGATAAAGACGAGATGCTGGTGTCCCAGCGTCGCATCCTGAATGCGCAGCAGGTTGGCCTGCAGCTTGTCCCCCGCCGCTTCCAGGGTATCCTGCAGTTCCCGCAGGGTGCCTGAGGTTTCCGACAGCAGGGATTCGCAGCTGGCGATGGCGGCGCGCCAGTCCTGGTTCAACAGTTCGGCGATGTCGTCTTTCACCGATTGCTGTTGTTCATCCATGATGCGCTGCGTCATATCGATACTGTCGAATATTTCCGCCACCGAATATTTCAGGGGCGCGAACACATTGCGGTGCCAGTGAAATTCATCGCCGTCTTCTTCGGCCGCTTCGGCCGCCCGCTGAAGTTCCTGGGCGACGATGGACAATTGCACAGACAGGCGCAGGGTGGAAAATTCGCGCTGGCGGATATAGTAGTCGCTGATGCCGATGCCCAGCGGCGTCAGACGGTAGATGGCATTGCCTTCCACCTGCTCGCTGATGAAGCGGTTGAGCAATCGCTGGCGCACCAGGTCATTAATGGCATTATTGGCGCGCAGCGTCACCGTTTCATGGGTTTGTTCAAAGCCCTTGCTGACGTGGCGGAACGCGTCCACCAGTTCCCCTTCGGTCATTTCGCCGTCCATCCGCTCGCTGTTGAGGGTGGCGATGGCCAACACAAAAGCCAGTCGCTCAATGGGCAGCGACAAAGAGAAATCATTCTTACGCGCCCAGGCCACCAGTTCGGGTACAGTCTGGGAAAATTCACTCATAATCCATCCTTCAGGGGAAGTTTATGCGCCATGACGTGGATGTAGCGTCCCATGCCGATAAAGGGTTCCTGCCGGCAATACCGCTGCTCCATCGCCAATAATGCCGGAAAATCATCCTGTTGCTGCTGCTTGTTTTGCAGGTAGTCATGAAACACCCGGACACCGCTTTTGCCGCTGACGGTCATCCCCATATCGGCCAGCCAGCCGTAGACCTGTTCGGGATCGCAGGGATGATCCGGCATTAACGAGCGTTTTTTCCGTTTCGGCATGCCTGATTTCACAAATTCGATATTGCCCAGGATCATATTACGCATAACCAGACCGTGCTTATTGTAAAACATTAATGACAGAGCGCCAGCCGGGGCCAGATATTCATAAAGTTTGTACAATAGCTCCCTGGGCTCGGCTACCCACTCCAGGACCGCATGCAACAATATCAGATCAACCGGCCTTTCCAAATGGGGGGCAACGGTCTGCGCGGCGCTTTGTACAAATTGCATGTTATCCATCACACCTTGGAGACTTGCCAGTTGCCGCGCCCGCGCTAACATGTCGGCGGATACATCGCACAGCAATACCCGATGACCAAGGGCCGCCAGTTGGCAGGCCATGCGCCCCTCTCCGCCGCCGGCGTCGAGAATGTAGAGCGGGCGCGAGGGCAACCTGGTCAACAGTTCCTGCAAATCCTGCCATACCACCGCCTGGCGGATCAGGCCCTTGGTGGTGCCGTAAATATTACCCACGAATTTTTCGGCGATATCATCAAAATTGCGGTCCTGCATGATAGATGCTCCGGGCATGGCGTTCGCTACAGGCGTTTTTACCATAAACCCGCCGTGAATAAACTATTTTGTCACAGGCTGACTTAGAATGGATCTTTATGGCGCCGGATCGTGCCTGGTTGCTTAGATTTCACCCAATAGGAGCGTTTTTTGATGCTTTTTGCGCTTAAAAAAATAGTCGGCGGCCTGCTGTCGCCTTTACCGCTGCTTATGCTGCTAATGGCGGCGGGCCTTATTCTGCTTTGGTTCAGCCGCCGGCAGATAACCGGCAGAATCCTGGTATCCCTAAGCTGGCTTACCCTGCTGCTGTTAAGCCTGCAACCCATTGCGGACAGGCTGCTCGCTCCCTTGGAAGCGGCCTATCCCACTTATGACGATACCGGGACCAGCATCGCTTATGTGGTGGTGCTGGGGGGCGGGTATACCTTTAATCCCCATTGGGCGCCGAGCTCCAACCTGGTCAATAATAGCCTGCCGCGGGTGGTGGAAGGTATCAGACAGTACCGAAACCATCCCGGGTCCAAAATGGTCTTCACCGGCGGCGCGGCGGCGGACAATCCGGTCAGCAGCGCTGAAACCGCCGCGCGGGTAGCGGAAAGCCTCGGGGTCCCGGCCGGGGATATCATCAAGCTGAAAAAGCCCCGCGATACCGGGCAGGAAGCCGCCGGCGTCGCAGCCCTGGTGGGCCGGGCACCGTTTCTTCTGGTGACGTCGGCCAATCATTTGCCGCGGGCAATGCGTTTCTTCCAGGCCTCGGGCCTATCGCCGATTCCGGTGCCGGCTAATCAGCTGGCAGTGACCAGTGCGTTGAATTTCTGGGAACGGATTTATCCCTCGGCGCTCTGGCTGGGACATACGGAACGCGCCTGGTATGAGACTCTAGGCGGACTTTGGCAGAGGATGACCGGCGATTCCGCCACCTGAGTTCAGGGGGGGTCAATCCAGCCAGGGCCGCAGCTCGGGACCGGCCTGTTGGAACACGCCGCGATCGAGAAAACCGGTGTGGATATAGCGGGCCGCCGCCTCCCAGATAGCGTAAATCCAGCGGCGGTAAAGAAAGGCTTCCGATACCGGCGCCTTGCTGAGGTAATGGTACAATAGCTCTTTCGCCATGCCGTCCTCGCACAGCCGGAACAGATCATATTCCCTTGGCGCCCATAACATCGGGCCGGGGTTGAGCATCGCCAGCAACTGGTCGGTGCGGGAATCTTTCAGCATGCTGCGCAAGGTAAGATTGCCGTGCACCAGCACGCAGTTTTCAGGGTCCTCCGCGAACAGCTTTTCCCTGCTTTGGCGGGTGCGGAACAATAAGCTTCGATCTTCATAGGTCAACAGCGGGGCCGAAACTTTCAGCAGGGTTGACCAAATCACTTCCATACGCTGCGCGTACCATTTCGACCAGGTATTATCCTGGGTACTGTCCACCGTGCCCACTAAGCCATGGCTATCGATGCGATGCCAGGCCAGCACGCATTCGACGATATGATCTTTCAGCAGCGCCCAGCGCTGGGGCGTCCGGGTGGGCGCTTCCACCGAAACTCCGCGCAGGCGTTCCATCAGCAACAGCTCTTTATAAGGCGCTTGCTGGGTGACCACCAGTCCGTATACCGTCGGCAACCGCACGTCCCCCTCACGGGCCAGCATGGAGAGTTTGTAGGCTTCCTGCTGGGCGATACCCTGGCAGACGTAACTTTTCGCCAGCAAAGACAGCGGATTTCCTTCCTTATCGTACATGGCGTAAAGGTGTGCGTAGGGCTGTTCGCTAATCCGTTCGAGACGGCTTAAAGGCTCGCCCAATACAGCGCTTAACTCCGCTTTCAACTGTTCCATGACAGATAGAACCTTAACCAGTAATAATAAAGAATGAATAATATACACTCGTCATGATGCTGGCATCGTCAGGAAAATTCCTCGTTTCAGATCAAGCTTTAGCGGAAAAGACCGGTAATCGAGGCAATGATACCGGATTAGCACCGCTAATCCGATATCAATCTTAATGTATTGGCATTACGGCTGTTGCAACAGCTGGCGGACCAGGTTCAATTCTTCCTGAGTATCCACGCCGAGACCCGGCACTTCCCTGGCCACCGCCACGTGGATTTTTTCACCGTACCAGAGCACTCTGAGCTGTTCGAGCATTTCGATTTGCTCCAGGCGGCTGGGGGACCAATCGACGTAGCGGCGGATAAAACCGGCCCGATAGGCATATATGCCGATATGCCGCAGGAAGGTATCGCCAATCTGTTCCCGGGACTGTGTGAAACGCTCGCGATCCCAGGGAATCGGCGCCCGTGAAAAGTAGAGCGCGAACCCTTTGGCATCCATGACCACCTTAACCGCATTCGGGTTAAAGGCTTCCTCCGCCGTGCGGATCGGCACCGCCAGGGTAGCCATGCCCGCCTCGCAGTTCGCCAGGTTATCCGCGACCTGGCGGATAATCGACGGCGGGATTAGGGGCTCGTCGCCCTGCACATTCACCACGATTTGGGAATCTTTGAATTGATAGCGTTCAATCACTTCCGCCAGGCGTTCGGTACCGGAGTGATGGTCGGCCCGCGTGAGGCAGACCTCACCGCCCGCCTGCCGGACCGCGTCCACCACGCCGGCATGATCGGTGGCCACAATGACACGATCCGCCCCGGACTCACGGGCCCGCTCCATCACATGCACCACCATCGGCTTACCATTGATATCCGCCAGCGGTTTGCCCGGCAAACGGCTGGATGCGAACCGTGCGGGAATAATAGCAACAAAACTCATTGATTTGTCTCGTCCAGGGTCATTGCGCGGGCCTCGCTTTCCAGCAGGACCGGGATACCGTCGCGAACCGGGTAAGCCAAGGCGTCTGACTTGCAAATAAGCTCTTGTTTTTCTTTGTTAAAATAAAGTTTTCCATTACATACCGGGCACGCTACGATTTCCAGTAAACGATGATCCATGTTTCCTCCAGCCTACATATCCCGCCATGGGTTGATGGCCCTGAGGATAGCATATTGCGCTGCCGGGCGGGAATGGAAGAGTGCCGCAATAGTGTGTAAGGAGCCAGAAGAGTGCCTGAGAACATCGCCACCTCCCGCCTATCGCAACAGGAGGCCATAACTATCAAATTTTGTACAAAGGTGATTGATCTCGAGATGTTAAAAGCGTAGTATTTTTTGTGAGCCACATCACAGTTTCGGAATTTAAGAGACAACCTGCCATGAAAACAGTAAATAAAATCATTGCTATGTTCGCTAATTTTAGCCGCTAAGCAAGAAATACATCGCTCTCTCGGCCTGATGGTATCCCCATCGGGCCGATTGTTTTTTTGGGCTGGTCAATTCGAAGGCGCGGTTCCTTGGCGATAGCGCCGGATAAGTTGTTCAATGGGTGCTAGCAACGATTCTTCATCCCCCTCCGGCAATCGGGCATTCACCGGGATATACCACCAGTTCTCCTGCGCGAACTCCCTGCATTTAACCGCGTCTTTCTCCGTCATTACCAGGACCTGTCCCGGCGAGGTCAGGACAGACAGCTGTTGGCGCCGATAGGACTGATGATCGGCGAAGGAGACTTCCCGTACCGGCTCGACGCCCTGTGCGCGCAGCGTGGCAAAAAAGCGTGGCGGATGGCCGATGCCCGCCATTGCCACCACCTGGGAAAGGCTATCCACTTTCCGGGTCTGTCCGCTGACAAGATTGACGGCCTCCCCCGCCAGCAGCCGCATCGGCACCTCCCCCGGCAGCGCACGGCCGCCGTTGGTGATGATTGCGCTGACGCTTTTTAGCCGAGAGGCACGCTCGCGCATCGGGCCGGCCGGCAGCCACCAGCCGTTGCCGAACCGCCGCTCGCCGTCTATCACCACCCATTCGATATCGCGGGCCAGCGCATAATGCTGCAATCCGTCGTCGGTAATCACCACATCCAGGGGCTGCTGTTTCAGCAAGGCCTTCACCGCGTCGACGCGGCTGGGGGAGACCGCCACCGGTGCGCCGGTGCGCTGAAAAATCAGCACCGGCTCATCCCCGGCCTGCCGGGGATGGGTTTTGTCGTCCAGCAGCAGCGGATACCGTTCGGCCCGGCCGCCATAGCCGCGGGAAACGACGCCGACCCGCCATCCCCTCTGCTGCAAATGCGTCACCAGCCACAATACCACCGGCGTTTTTCCATTGCCCCCCGCCGTCAGATTTCCCACCACCACCACCGGCAACGGGAAACGCGAGGTTTGGCGCCAGCCCCGCCGGTAGCTGGCTTTAATCAGGGCGCTCACCAGTCCGTACAGCCAGGAAAAGGGCAGTAAAAGCCAATACCACCGCGTTCCGCCGAACCAGATGCGATCAATCATTGCCGAACTGCAGCCGGTAGAGTTGGGCATAGGCGCCTTTTTTAGCCAATAGCTCTCCGTGCGAGCCGCGCTCAACGATTCTGCCGTCTTCCACCACCAGGATTTCATCCGCTTTTTCGATGGTTGACAGCCGATGGGCAATCACCAGCGAGGTGCGGTTTTTCTGCAGTTCGTCCAGCGCTTTCTGTATGGCGCGTTCCGATTCGGTATCCAGCGCCGAAGTGGCTTCATCAAGAATCAACACCGGACAGTCGCGCAGCAGCGCACGGGCAATCGCGATGCGCTGGCGCTGCCCCCCCGAGAGCAATACGCCGTTCTCGCCGATTACCGTATCCAGCCCGTGCTCCATTTTTTCAATAAAGTCCATGGCGTAAGCCATGCGGGCCGCATTCTCGATTTCCGCCGCGGTGAACCGGTCCTTGCGGGCATAGGCAATATTATTGGCAATGGTGTCATTGAAAAGATGCACATTTTGTGACACCAGCGCCACCTGATCCCGCAGCGACGGCAGGGTATATTCCCGCAGATCATAGCCGTCCAGCAGCACCTGCCCTTCCTGCACGTCATAAAAACGGGTCAGCAGATTGGCGATAGTGGATTTTCCGGAACCCGAACGTCCCACCAGCGCCACGGTTTTACCCGCCGGGATGGTCAGATTGATATCCCGCAGCGAGGGTACATCGGAGCCCGGGTAAGAGAAGGTCACGTGACGGAATTCAATATTTCCTTCGGCGCGCTCGACAACCCGCGTGCCTTCATCCTTTTCCTTTTCCATATCCAAAATGGCGAATAGGGTCTGGCAGGCCGCCATGCCGCGCTGAAACTGCGCGTTGACGTTAGTGAGGGATTTCAGCGGCCGCATCAGGGCAATCATAGATGAAAACACTACCGTGATGGTCCCGGCGGTCAGGTTTTGCATAACGCTTGGGAAACTGGCGGCATACAGTACAAAGGCCAGTGCCAGGGAAGCGATAAACTGGATCACCGGGTCGGATACCGACGCGGCGGACACCATTTTCATGCCCTGCTGCCGCATCCGGTTACTGACATGGTCGAAGCGTTCGCTTTCCACCTTCTGGCCGCCGAAAATCAATACTTCTTTGTGTCCCTTGAGCATTTGTTCGGCGCTGGTGGTGACCTGGCCCATGGTATTCTGCATGGTTTTACTGATATTGCGAAAGCGCTTGGACACCTGACGGATAGACACCGAGACGATGGGCGCGATAACCACCAGGATCAAGGAGAGCTGCCAGCTGTAATAGAACATCATGACAAACAGGCCGATAATCGAGGCGCTTTCACGGATGACCGTTATCAGCGCGCCGGACGACGACGAAGCCACCTGCTCCGAGTCATAGGTGATGCGCGACAGGAGCGTGCCGGTGGATTGCTGATCGAAAAAGGATACCGGCATGCCCATCATATGGCTGAACAGCCGACGGCGCATCTGCATCACCACCTTGCCGGATACCCATGCCACGCAGTAGCTTGAGACAAATCCGGTCACCCCGCGCACTATCATCAAACCGATGACCACCAGAGGCATCCAGACCAGGATTCGGCTGTTGGTTTTACCAAAGCCATCATCCAAAAGAGGCTTAAGCAGCGATAACATTAACGTATCGCTGGCAGCATTAAGAATCAGCGCAATAGACGCGGCGATCAAGCCGGTCTTAAAAGGGGAGATCATCGGCCAGAGGCGACGAAACGTCTGCCACGTGGAGAGATCTTTATCATTTAGCATTCAATTAACCAGCGCTTAGACTAAATAGCCGACCATTCTACCCATTATCCGCCTGGACGCCAAACCACTGGTGATACCATCGGGGCATTATTTGTTCCCGATAACCTTTTATCACCCATTTATCATCGTAAAACCGCACGCTGATCTGTCCCGATCGTCCGGTATCGTGCCAGGGAATGCCCTCTTGACGGTATCGAAGACGGATCTTTTCCGCCGGCAGATGCCACTGGTTGAAACGCGCCGCCGATGCCAGGGCGGCCTTGGGCCGCACCGCTCTCAAAAACGGTCTGGTGGACGAAGTTTTGCTGCCATGGTGCGGCACTTGCAAAATATCCGCCCGCAATAAACCGCGGCCGGCGCGGATAAGGGCCCGCTCCGCCGGCGCTTCGATATCGCCGGTCAGCAGCACCCGATACTTGCCGTCATCGATTCGAATCACGCACGAATCATTATTATTGGCTTTCGCCACCTGCTTGGGCGGCCACAGCACCTCAAACCGCAACCCCTGCCAGACCCAGCGCTGCCCCTTGAGACAGGGCCGGTGATCGTCGGCGCGATAGGAGCTGGCCACCGGGACACGGGGATAGACCTTCTTAAGGGTATCCAAACCGCCGATATGATCCTGATGGCTGTGGCTCAGCCAGATGGCCTCCGGCGCCAGGCCGCGCCAGATGAAATAAGGCACGATTTCAGCTTTGCCGATGTCGCCGCCTTTCCAGCTGACGCCGGTATCGTATAAAAACACCCGGCCGTTGCGTTCCACGGCCACCGCCAGGCCGTGACCCACATCCAGCATATCCAGCCGCCAGCGTGGACGCTGGTTTTCCTTGGGCTGCAACAGCAGAGCGCTTATCACCGCCATGTTCAACCCATAGGTTTTCCACCAGCCGAAGCGCCAGATAACCACCGCCAGCCAGCCGCCGATACTGAAAGCCATGCCGGTTTCCGCCAGCGCAAACCAGCCTCGCTGCAATCTGGGCAATGGCATGAACACCCAGTCTAGGGAGTAGTCTGCCAAACGCCATAATAACGCTCCCACCTGCGGCTGCAGGGTAAAACACAGGGCCGAAAGAATCAGCGGGGTGGTGATGAATGAAACCAGCGGCACCGCCCAGAGATTGGCGGGTAAGGACCAGGGATTGGCGCCGTGGAACAAACCCCATTGCAGCGGCAGCAGCAACAGGGTCATTCCGGTTTGCAGATGCAGCCAGCGCAGGACGAGCCATCGCTTGCCGGATTGGCAGCCAACCGGCAGCGGCGCCCATTGAAACCAGAAAATGAGTGCCGATACCGCCAGGCAGGATAACCACAGACTGGTGGACAGCACGCTAAGAGGGTCGGTAACCAGTATCAGGGCGACGCACCACAGCCAGACTTGCCAGGCGCTGCAATGGGCTCCGCGTATACGCAGCAGGATCCACAAGGACAGCGCAATCAGGGCCCGGACCGCCGGAAAATTGACGCCGGAGATCCAGACGTAGCCCGCGGCGGTCAGCCAGCTCACCGCCAAAGGCATGGCCGGGCTTATCCAACGCATCGGCAGGAAAAACTGCCCGCCCCGCCCCACCAGCCAGCCGAACATGGCCGCAAGGGAGATGTGCAGGCCGGAGATGGCCATCAAATGGGCGGTGCCGGTTTGCTGCAGCGCCAATCGGATATTCTCCGGCATGGTTTTACCCTCGCCGAAAGCCAGCGCCAGCAGGATTGACGGCCAGTCAAGCCCCTTGATATGCCGGTATGAATTATCTATCAGCCGCTGGCGCAGGTTGCAGCGGGCATCTATAACCCTGGCCTTGATGACTCGTCCCACCAGCGGCTGATGATTGGCGATGCCCCAGCGCTGGCTGTCGAAACCGCCCTCATTCAGGCGGCTGTGCTGTGGCCGCAGTTTCAAGGTCATCCGCCATTGCTGGCCGGCGCACCACGGCGACGGCAACGACGCCCAGCCTACCGAGGCATAAACCGGCGGGAAGACCCGCCGACCGCCGGCGTGGGTAATTTTTATTAGCGCCCTCGAGCGGGGATGCTCAGTATAAGAGATGCTGGCGATGGTAGCCTGTACGGTGATTATGGGCCTGGACAGCTGCGAGGTTTGCTGTAATAGATGCCCGGCGCACCAGCATCCCCAGACAAAGCTCGCCAAGGCAACGGCCGCCAGCTGCGGGAAATATGCCCGGCTCATGACCAGCAGCCAGGCTACGGCCATAATGCCGTAAAGCGTCGCCGTGCCGGGCAATTGCGGCAGCAAGGTCAGCGGCAGCACGCCGAGAATGGCGGACAAGGCAAGGTGATTAAGAGATATCGGCATCCATGATCCGTCAGGAAATGAATCAGCAGGCCCCGGGAGGGGAGTATCAACCGATTGTGGAATAGCCTGGCGGGCGGCGCCATCGCCCTATGATCAGTTATCGCGGCCCGTTCGGCAAAGAGTGCTGTGATTGCAGCGATACAGCTAATGATGCGTATTCACGCGCATTTTCTTGCCGCTTAGGACGTTATCCCTACCGCGAAAACAAAAAAAAGACACCCGAAGGTGTCTTATATGCGAGGTTTTCAAACGCGCTTATAGCATGATCTTTGCGTTATGAACCATAAATATTGGCGCGGTCGCGTAATTCCTTGCCGGGTTTGAAATGGGGGACGTATTTGCCTTCCAATTCCACTTTATCCCCGGTTTTCGGGTTACGTCCGACTCGCGGTGCACGGTAGTGAAGCGAAAAACTGCCGAAACCACGGATTTCGATGCGCTCACCGCTGGCGAGGGTGGTCGCCATATGTTCAAGCATCTCTTTCACCGCATCCTCAACAACTTTAGCCGGTATATGAGCGTGCTGGCCAGCAAGTCTTTCAATAAGTTCAGACTTGGTCATAGTTCCTCCAAGTTCGCGCACCCACCATCATCAAAGCGGCGCGCGACTCACTTAGCTACCGTCCAGGAGCGGCGATAAAACCGCTCCCCCTTATTATTCGCCTTTAGCTGCTTTGAACGCTTCGGCCATAGCGCTGGAGAAGTTGCCGGTATCTTCCTGCTTGGTATTCACAGTAGCGATAGCTTCTTTCTCGTCAGCTTCGTCCTTGGCACGTACCGACAGGCTCACAACGCGGTTTTTACGATCAACGCCGGTGAATTTTGCTTCAACGTCGTCGCCCACGTTCAGAACCAGTGTAGCGTCTTCAATGCGGTCACGCGAGGCTTCAGAGGCGCGCAGATATCCTTCCACGCCACCTGCTAATTCAACTGTAGCACCTTTCGCGTCAACTGCAGTGACTTTACCGGTAACAATGGTGCCTTTCTTGTTCAAAGACAAATAGTTATTGAACGGGTCTTCAGCCAGCTGCTTCACGCCGAGGGAAATACGTTCGCGTTCTGCGTCCACCTGCAGCACAACGGCGGCAATTTCGTCACCTTTCTTGTATTCGCGCACGGCTTCTTCACCGGCCACGTTCCAGGAAATATCGGACAGATGGACCAGACCGTCGATACCGCCGTCCAGGCCGATAAAGATACCGAAATCGGTAATGGACTTGATCTTGCCCTCAACGCGGTCGCCCTTGTTGTGGGTTTCGGCGAACTGCTGCCACGGGTTGGCTTTGCACTGTTTCAGGCCCAGGGAGATGCGGCGGCGTTCTTCGTCGATATCCAGCACCATCACTTCAACCACGTCGCCCACGTTGACAACCTTGGACGGATGGATGTTCTTGTTGGTCCAATCCATTTCCGAAACGTGCACCAGACCTTCAACGCCTTCTTCGATTTCAACGAAGCAGCCGTAATCGGTAAGATTGGTGACGCGGCCGGTCAGGCGGGTACCTTCAGGATAACGTTTGGCAATAGCGACCCACGGATCTTCGCCAAGCTGTTTCAGGCCCAGGGAAACACGGGTGCGTTCGCGATCGAATTTCAGAACCTTGACGGTGATTTCATCGCCGACATTGACGATTTCGCTCGGATGCTTAACGCGCTTCCAGGCCATATCGGTAATGTGCAGCAGGCCGTCCACGCCGCCCAGATCAACGAAGGCGCCGTAGTCGGTAAGGTTCTTGACGATACCCTTGACTTCCATGCCTTCCTGCAGGTTTTCCAGCAGTTGGTCACGTTCAGCGCTGTTTTCGGATTCGATGACCGCACGACGGGAAACGACGACATTGTTGCGTTTCTGGTCCAGCTTGATCACTTTAAACTCAAGCTCTTTGCCTTCCAGATGCAGGGTATCGCGTACCGGACGCACGTCCACCAGCGAACCCGGCAAAAACGCACGGATGCCGTTCAGTTCGACGGTGAAGCCGCCCTTGACCTTGCCGTTGATGATGCCGGTAACGGTAGCGGCTTCTTCGTAGGCTTTTTCCAGCATCAGCCAGGCTTCATGGCGCTTGGCCTTTTCACGGGACAGCAGTGTCTCGCCGAAACCGTCTTCCACTGCGTCAAGCGCAACGTCAACCTGATCGCCGACCTTGATTTCCAGTTCGCCCTGGGCATTTTTGAACTGTTCAATGGGAATGGCGGATTCGGATTTCAGTCCGGCGTCAACCAGAACGACATCTTTATCGATGGATACAACGGTACCGCGTACAATCGAACCGGGGCGGGTTTCGATTTCTTTCAGGGATTCTTCAAAGAGTTGAGCAAAAGATTCTGTCATATTTGATAATCTTCAGGTGTTTTTGATTAACGTCCATCCGGCATCCTGCTTGATGGGGTTGTTTTACACGCCCCGTTGCCGGTCCTTGCAACAGGGTATTTGATTCATGCACAGCTATGCTAACGCCAGGATCCGTCGGGAATGGCTTAACGCCTGGGCTATCACTTCTTCGATAGTCATACTGGTGGAATCCAGTACCAGCGCGTCAGGCGCCGGTATCAGCGGCGCCACCGGACGATTCCTGTCGCGGCTGTCCCGTTCTTTTATCTCGGATAAAAGGCGTTCAAAGTTAACACTAAAGCCCTTTTCCTGCAACTGCCGCATGCGTCGGTGCGCTCTTTCTTCCGGCGACGCGTCAAGAAAAATCTTCACCGGCGCGTCGGCGAACACCACCGTGCCCATATCCCGGCCGTCGGCGATAAGCCCCGGCGCTTCGCGAAAAGCGCGCTGGCGGCGCAGCAATGCCTCGCGGACCCGCGGAAAAGCGGCGATTTTCGAGGCGGTATTGCCAACGGTTTCAGTACGGATTTCCTGGCCGACATCTTCCCCTTCCAGCACGATTTCCAACTGCCCGTCCAGTACCTTGAAATGCACATCAAGGTGCGCGGCCAGAGGAACAAGGGTGTCTTCGGCACTGATATCCACTTGATGGTGTAATGCCGCCAACGCCAAAACCCGGTAAATGGCACCGGAATCGAGCAAATGCCACTGCAATGCTTCCGCCAATGCTTTACACAACGTACCTTTCCCTGCACCGCTCGGTCCGTCGATGGTGATCACCGGGACGACTGCTGCCATTGTTGTTTTCTCCTCTCAGCGGGAAACTTCATTTCCATAATAACGAAACGTCTTGTGGGACATTATACGCATCATTATGGAATATAGGTTACCCTTGCACGCGGCTAATCCAATAAGGAAATATCTTCCGCGCGTTGGCTCGATTGTAGTCTGCCCGCGCCGTTTCCGCGCGGACCGGCGGCAAGGAATATCCTTAAGCGGCCAAGCCGGCGACAGGATTGGCTCCGCGGGCAATCCGACAATTTCCCTACCCGCTTCCATTATGTTCCACGACTAACGGCCCAATGCGTCAGGGAGAGCCACGGGACAAAAAAGACCGTCATCCCTCCGCCGGACCGGCGTCTACTTCAGCGTGCTGATGGCCGCCAGCTGCTGAAAATAATCCGGAAAAGTCTTATGGGTGCATTTGGGATCGAGTATGGTGACCGGCGTATCGGATAAGGCTACCAATGAAAAACACATTGCCATCCGGTGATCGTTGTAGGTGCCGATTTCGGCGAACTTCAGCGTCTTGGGCGGGGTTATCTCGATGAAATCCTCCCCTTCCACTACCTCTGCGCCCACTTTGCGCAGTTCGGCGGCCATTGCCGACAGCCGGTCGGTCTCTTTCACCCGCCAATTATAAATATTGCGCAGCCGGGTGGTGCCGCCGGCAAACAGCGCGGTGGTGGCGATGGTCATGGCGGCGTCGGGAATATGATTCATGTCCATATCCACCGCATGCAGCTCGCCGCGGGTACACTCGATAAAATCATCGCCCCAGCGGATAACCGCGCCCATGCGCTCCAGCACATCGGCAAAGCGGATATCGCCCTGCACGCTGTTTTTACCGATGCCGGTCACCCGGACGGTGCCGCCGCGAATAGCCGCCGCCGCCAGAAAATAGGACGCCGAAGAGGCATCCCCTTCCACCAGATAATGCCCCGGTGAGCGATAGCATTCATTGCCTTTGAGGTAAAAAACCCGGTAATTTTCATGGCGAACCCGGATGCCGAAAGTTTCCATGAGGGCCAGGGTGATGTCTATATAGGGCCGGGAGACCAGTTCCCCTTTAATGCGGATTACCGTATCTTCCGCCGCCAGCGGCGCCGCCATCAGCAGGGCGGTGAGAAACTGGCTGGAAACAGTGCCGTCCACCTCGATCTCGCCGCCGCGGAAACCGCCCCGCAGGCGCAGCGGCGGGTAATTTTCCTGTTCCAGGTATTCCACCTCGGCGCCGCCCTGGCGCAGAGCATCCACCAAATGCCCGATGGGGCGCTCTTTCATGCGCGGTTCGCCGGTGAGCAGGATGTCATGCCGGCCCAGGCATAACATGGCCGCCAGCGGCCGCATGGCGGTGCCGGCGTTACCCAGGAACAGCTCCAGGGGCGCGGCGGCGGTCAGGGCATGCCCCTGTCCGTCAACCTCGCACTGCCGACGGTCGGCGCTCAGGCGGTAGGTGACGCCCAACGCCGCCAGGGCCGCCAGCATATGACGCACATCGTCGCTGTCCAACAGGTTGGTCAGCCGGGTGGTGCCGCGGGCCAGTGCCGCCAACAGCAAAGCACGGTTCGATACGCTTTTCGAACCGGGCAGGTTAACGATGCCGTTGATGTGCGCCACCGGTTGTAGGGTCAGGGATTCCTGCATGTGAAACACGTTCTCCAACAATTAAAAAATCAGCGACCCCGGCGGTAAGGTCGGGGTCGCAGGTTATTTCATTCTATTCGTACAGCGGAGGCCGCGAAAGATCAGCCGTGCCGCCGGGCGAATTCGGTCATAAACGCCACCAGGGCCTCAACGCCCGCCAGCGGCATGGCATTATAGAGCGACGCGCGCATTCCGCCCACCGCGCGGTGACCTTTCAGGGCATGCAAACCGGCGGCAACGGATTCCTCCAGGAACAGCTTGTCCAACGCCGCATCCGCCAGCAGGAAGGGAACGTTCATGCGTGAACGGTTAGCCGGCGCCACATCGTTACGGTAAAATTCGCTGCGGTCGATAAACCGGTACAGCAGATCGGCTTTCGCCTGGTTGCGCTGATCCATTGCCGCCAGGCCGCCCTGCGCTTTGAGCCATTTAAATACCAGGCCGGATAGATACCAGGCAAAGGTGGGCGGGGTATTGAACATGGAGTCGTTTTCCGCCAGCACCTGGTAATCCAGGACCGAAGGGGTTTCGCGCCGGGCCTTGCCCAGCAGATCTTCGCGCACGATAACCAGCGTCAGCCCGGCCGGACCGATGTTTTTCTGCGCTCCGGCATAAATCACGCCGAACCGGCTGACATCCAGCGGGCGGGAAAGAATGGTGGAAGAATAGTCCGCCACCACCACCTTGTCGCCGAAATCGGGTAATTCGTCGATGGCCAGCCCGTCGATGGTTTCATTGGGGCAGTAATGCACATACGCGCTGTCTGCGGAGAGCGCCCATTCGCCCATGGGCTTGACGGCACGCATGCCGTCAAGGCGGGTCTTCACGTCAATGACCCGGGGATCGCAATACTTGCGGGCTTCGGCCACGGCGCTGTGGGCCCAATAGCCGCCGTCGATGTAATCGGCGCCGGCGCCTTCCCCCAGCAGATTCAACGGCACCGCGGCGAATTGCGCGCGGGCGCCGCCGTGGCTGAACAGCACTTTATAATTATCGGGGATACTCAACAGTTCGCGCAAATCCTGTTCGGATTCCTTCGCCACCTCGATAAATTCCTTGCTGCGGTGGCTGATTTCCATGACCGACGTACCCAGTCCATGCCAGTCGCATAATTCCTGCTGCGCGCGCTGCAATACTTCCGCCGGAATCATTGCCGGGCCGGCGCTAAAATTAAAGACCTGATTCATTTCCCCTCACCACATTGACCGAAAACCGTTTGAACATCCGATGCCATCGTTTTTATCACTCGCATTCGGACGTCGCAACGTTTATTGACTCTCTTGCGCATTTTAGCCATCGACGCATTCGCGGCCGGAATATCAACCATACCATTCATAAGGCTGTTACGTTCGGCGGCGGTCTTTACAGAGAATACGTGGAGCCTGAAGGCAAAACACCGTATTATGCCGGTTTAGCGACGATAATAAAGTGAGCCTTATGACCCAGACATTTATCCCCGGTAAAGACGCCGCCCTCGAAGACTCCATCCAGCGATTTTATCAACAATTGTCGGCGCTGGGTTTTAATATTGAGGAGGCCTCCTGGCTCAACCCGGTTCCCCATGTCTGGTCAGTGCATATCCGCGATCGCGACTGCCCCCTGTGTTTCACCAACGGCAAAGGCGCCAGTAAAAAGGCCGCGCTGGCCTCTGCTCTGGGGGAGTATTTCGAGCGGCTTTCCACCAATTATTTCTTTGCCGATTTTTATCTCGGCCACAGCATCGCCCAGGGCGATTTTGTGCACTATCCCAACGAAAAGTGGTTTCCCCTGACGGCGGATGATACGTTGCCGCACGGCATCCTGGACGATCGGCTGCGGAATTTTTACGATCCCGACGGGGCGCTGCGGGCCGGCGCGCTGGTGGATTTGCAATCCGGCAATAAAGAGCGCGGCATCTGCGCCCTGCCGTTTACCCGGCAATCGGACCAGGCGGTTATCTATATCCCGATGAATATCATCGGCAATCTCTATGTATCCAATGGCATGTCGGCGGGCAATACCGCCAATGAAGCGCGGGTACAGGCGCTGTCCGAAGTTTTTGAACGCCATATCAAAAACCGCATCATCGCCGAATCCATCAGTCTGCCGCTCATACCCCAAACGGTACTGGACCGCTATCCCGGCGTTTTGGCGGCCATTAGCCGGCTGGAAGAGGAAGGCTTTCCCATTTTCGCCTATGACGCATCCCTTGGCGGCGAATACCCGGTTATCTGCGTCGTGCTGTTCAATCCCGCCAACGGCACCTGTTTTGCTTCTTTCGGCGCGCATCCGGATTTCGGCGTGGCGCTGGAGCGCACCGTGACCGAGCTGTTGCAGGGCCGCAGCCTGAAAGATCTGGATGTCTTTACCCCGCCTACCTTTGACGACGAGGAAGTGGCGGAGCAAACCAACCTGGAAACGCATTTTATTGACTCCAGCGGGCTTATCTCCTGGGATCTGTTTAAAGAGGATGCCGATTATCCCTTTGTGGATTGGAATTTCAGCGGCACCACCGGCGCGGAATTCGCCGCCATGATGGAGATTTTCCGGCGAAAGGAGGCAGAGGTCTATATCGCGGACTACGAGCATTTGGGCGTTTATGCCTGCCGTATACTGGTGCCGGGCATGTCCGATATCTATCCGGCGGAGGATTTATTGTTCGCCAATAACACCATGGCCGCCCATCTGCGCGACGAGCTGCTAAGCCTGCCGGAAAGCCAGTGGCCCCCGGAGCGGTATCTGGCATTTATCGAGCGGCTTGATGATGAAGGGCTGGACGATTTCACCCGGGTGCGTGAGCTGCTGGGCCTGGCCACCGGCCGGGACAACGGTTGGTTCACCCTGCGGGTGGGAGAGTTGAAAGCCATGCTGGCGCTCGCGGGAGGCGACCTCGAACAGGCGTTGATCTGGACCGAATGGACCCTGGATTTCAATAGTTCGGTATTTTCGCCGCAGCGTGAAAATTATTACCGCTGTTTGCAAACCCTCCTTCTGCTCGCCCAGGAGTCCGGCCGGGATCCAGCGCAGTACCGCACCGCGTTCGAACGCATGTACGGTGCCGCCACGCTTGCCAGCGCTAACGCCGCACTGCGGGGCAAGCAGTGCTTTGCCGGCCTGTTTACCATCGACGGCGATCTGCACGCGCTGCCGGCCCATCGCGCCCTACTGGCCGCCTATGAAAAATTGCAGTTGGCAAAACGCCGCTACTGGCGGTAGGATCCCGGAGCCGGAAAGATAAGCGCTACGCTCTTTTCCCCCCGCCGTTACGGTCCGGCGGGGGGAAGATAAAATAAATTTATCCGTCGTCACGGCGAGCGGGTGCAATAACCCTACATAAATCATGTCTTTATTTAGCGCCGATGACATTGAGCATTATCGCCGGGCGTTTGGCGAAATATAATGCTCGCCAAGGTTCCAATAAATAGTTTATTGTTATCGTGAAGTGAAATTTGGTTGTTTTTATTGCTCTGATGAAACATTGCGGCTATATGCGATGCTATTTCATAACGTTCATAAAAGTGCAAAAAATGCCGTTT
The DNA here is from genome assembly GCF_047324255.1 of Sodalis sp. RH15. Lineage (NCBI taxonomy): Bacteria > Pseudomonadati > Pseudomonadota > Gammaproteobacteria > Enterobacterales > Bruguierivoracaceae > Sodalis > Sodalis sp. RH15. The sequence continues at coordinate 2,064,293 of NZ_CP178738.1, read as the reverse complement.
TCAAATCTTTGTGTAATTATTAAACTTTATTTTTAACTTAAAAATCAATAACTTATAATTAATTTACCCCATTTCCCCTACCCGAAAGGCCGTTAAGTTCGGCCCATTATGATCCAAGTCAATTTTTGCACTATACTGCTTTGTTAGAATTACAACGTTTAATTATTCACCGAGAGAGTTAGTGTGAAAGCTGACAACCCATTTGATTTACTCTTGCCTGCCGCCATGGCAAAAGTCGCTGAAGAAGCCGGCGTTTATAAAGCAACCAAACAACCGGCAAAAACGTTTTTCCTGGCGATAACCGCAGGCGTGTTCATCTCCATCGCTTTCGCTTTTTATATCACCGCCACCACGGGTACCACCGCAATGCCTTACGGCATCGCCAAACTGGTGGGCGGGGTATGTTTCTCCTTAGGCCTGATGCTGGTGGTGGTGTGCGGCGCGGACCTGTTCACTTCCACAGTGCTGATTATGGTCGCCAAGGCCAGCGGACGCATCACCTGGGGGCAGTTGGCGCGTAATTGGATCAACGTTTACATCGGCAACTTTATCGGCGCGTTGTTCTTCGTGGCGCTTATCTGGTTTTCCGGGGAGCATATGGTCGCCAACGGCGGCTGGGGCCTGAACGTTTTGCAGACTGCCGACCATAAAGTGCATCACACTTTTATCGAGGCGGTGTGTCTTGGGATTCTGGCGAATTTGCTGGTCTGTCTGGCGGTATGGATGAGTTATTCCGGCCGCAGCCTGATGGACAAAATGTTCGCCATGATATTCCCTGTCGCGATGTTTGTTTCCAGCGGTTTTGAACACAGCATCGCCAATATGTTTATGATCCCAATGGGTATTGTGATTAAGAATTTTGCTGGTCCGGAGTTCTGGCAAGCCATTAACATGGCGCCCGACCAGTTTTCACATCTTACCGTAAGTAACTTTATTATCGACAACCTGATTCCGGTAACGATTGGCAACATCATCGGCGGGGGGTTACTGGTAGGGTTAACGTATTGGGTAATTTATCTGCGCGGTGGAAATAACCATTAATTTGGTCCGCCGTGAAGCCGGGTTTTAAGAAATCCACATTAGAAGGTAGGTATAAAATGACCGATCTGAACACAAAACTAGCCACTGCTTGGGAAGGTTTCAGCAAAGGCGACTGGCAGAATGAAGTCAATGTTCGTGACTTTATCCAAAAAAACTATACTCCTTATGAAGGCAACGAAGCCTTCCTGGCCGGTGCGACTCCCGCCACTACCGCCCTGTGGGCGAAGGTAATGGAAGGCATCAAAACCGAAAACCGCACCCATGCGCCGGTGGATTTCGATACCGATGTTGCGGCTACCATTACGTCCCATGACGCCGGCTATATCAATAAAAGCCAGGAAAAAATCGTCGGCCTGCAAACTGATGCACCGTTGAAACGCGCTATTATCCCGTTCGGCGGCATCAAGATGGTTGAAAGCTCCTGCAAAGCCTACGATCGCGAGCTGGACCCGCAGCTGAAAAAAATCTTCACCGAATACCGTAAAACCCATAACCAGGGCGTATTCGATGTCTATACTCCCGACATTCTGAAATGCCGTAAGACCGGTGCGTTGACCGGCCTGCCCGACGCCTACGGCCGTGGCCGCATCATTGGCGATTACCGTCGCATCGCGCTGTACGGTATCGACTACCTGATGAAAGACAAATTCGCCCAGTTCACCTCTTTGCAAAGCAAACTGGAAAACGGCGAAGACCTGGAAGCCACCATCCGTCTGCGTGAAGAAATCGCCGACCAGCATCGCGCTTTGGGTCAAATCAAAGAAATGGCCGCCAAATACGGCTGCGATATTTCCGGCCCGGCCACCACCGCTCAAGAAGCTGTTCAATGGACCTACTTCGGCTACCTGGCCGCGGTTAAATCCCAGAACGGCGCTGCAATGTCCTTCGGCCGTACTTCCACGTTCCTGGATATCTTCATCGAACGCGATTTGAAAGCCGGCAAAATCACTGAAGAACAGGCTCAGGAACTGATTGACCATCTGGTCATGAAACTGCGTATGGTCCGTTTCCTGCGTACTCCTGAATATGACGAACTGTTCTCCGGCGACCCGATTTGGGCCACTGAATCACTGGGCGGCATGGGCGTTGACGGCCGTACCCTGGTTACCAAAAACAGCTTCCGCTTCCTGAACACCCTGTACACCATGGGGCCGGCTCCGGAACCGAACATGACCATTCTGTGGTCGGAAAAATTGCCGATCAGCTGGAAGAAATTTACCGCCAAGGTTTCCATCGATACCTCTTCCGTACAGTATGAAAACGACGACCTGATGCGTCCCGATTTCAACAATGACGATTACGCCATTGCCTGTTGCGTAAGCCCGATGGTTGTCGGCAAACAAATGCAGTTCTTCGGCGCCCGCGCCAACCTGGCTAAAATGGTCCTGTACGCAATCAACGGCGGCATGGACGAAAAAGCCAAAATCCAGGTCGGTCCGAAAACCGCGCCGATTGCCGACGCAGTCCTGGATTACGATACCGTGCTAAACAGCATGGATCACTTCATGGATTGGCTGGCCAAGCAGTATGTCACCGCGCTGAACATCATTCACTATATGCATGATAAATACAGCTACGAAGCATCGCTGATGGCCCTGCATGACCGTGATGTCTATCGCACCATGGCTTGCGGCATCGCCGGTCTGTCCGTCGCCGCCGACTCACTGTCCGCCATCAAGTACGCCAAGGTCAAACCGGTACGTGATGCTGAAGGCATGGCCGTTGACTTCGACATCGAAGGCGAATACCCGCAGTTCGGTAACAACGACTCCCGCGTCGATGACATCGCTTGCGACCTGGTTGAACGTTTCATGAAGAAGATTCAGAAACTGCCGACCTACCGTGGCGCTGTGCCGACTCAGTCCATTCTTACCATTACCTCTAACGTGGTTTACGGTAAGAAGACCGGTAACACTCCTGACGGACGTCGTTCAGGCGCGCCGTTCGGACCGGGTGCCAACCCGATGCATGGTCGTGACCAGAAAGGCGCTGTCGCTTCTCTGACCTCCGTTGCCAAACTGCCGTTTGCCTACGCGAAAGACGGTATTTCTTATACCTTCTCCATCGTGCCTAAAGCACTGGGCAAGGATGACGACGTACGTAAAGCCAACCTGGCAGGTTTGATGGACGGTTACTTCCATCATGAAGCCGGCGTGGAAGGCGGTCAGCATCTGAACGTCAACGTGATGAACCGTGAAATGCTGCTGGCGGCCATGGAACATCCGGAAGACTACCCGAACCTGACCATCCGTGTGTCCGGTTATGCGGTACGCTTCAATTCATTGACCAAAGAACAGCAGAAGGACGTTATCACCCGTACCTTCACGGCGTCGATGTAATTTCCCTCACCGTCTGAAAAGGCGTAAAATAAAGGCTCCACGAAAGTGGGGCCTTTTTATCACCTGCACCGGGTGATTGTCAGCACGTTCAGGCGAATATGCTTTGGCTGAAAGCGCTACTTTAAGCAGATAAGCAGCAGATAAACAGAGTCGTTCAGCCAAAACACACTTCCTGCAAAGATGGAGAAAACCCCGCAATGTCAGTACTTGGTCGCATCCATTCGTTTGAATCCTGCGGTACCGTCGATGGTCCGGGCATTCGTTTTATCATTTTCTTCCAGGGCTGCCTGCTCCGTTGCCTCTATTGCCACAATCGCGACACCTGGGATTTGCACGCCGGACGCGAAATATCCGTTGAGGAGATCATGAAAGAGGTGGTCACCTACCGGCACTTTATGAATGCTTCCGGCGGCGGCGTCACCGCGTCCGGCGGCGAGGCGATTTTGCAGGCTGAATTCGTGCGCGACTGGTTTCGCGCCTGCCATGCCGAAGGCATCAATACCTGCCTTGACACCAACGGCTACGTGCGGCGTTACGATGAGGTCATTGACGAACTGCTGGACGTGACCGACCTGGTGATGCTCGATATCAAGGAAATGAACGACGATATCCATCAAAACCTGGTGGGCGTTTCCAACCACCGCGTGCTGGATTTTGCCCGCTATCTGCAAAAGATCAACAAACGCACCTGGCTGCGGTATGTGGTGGTGCCCGGCTGGTCCGATGATGATAAATCGGTGCATATGCTGGGTGAATTCACCAAGGATATGGCCAATATCGAAAAAATCGAATTGTTGCCCTACCATGAGCTGGGTAAACACAAATGGATAGCCATGGGTGAAGAATATAAGCTCGAAGGAGTGAATCCTCCCACCACGGAAACCATGGAGCATGTAAAAGCTATTTTGGCCGGGTACGGCCATAAAGTGATGTATTAACTGCTGCCCCGCCGCTGCTCGTGATATACCCTGAATAATTCGAGTTGCAGAAAAACAACCTACCTGCAACTTGAAGTATGACGGGTATAATAACGTATTTTCAGACCGTATCTTTCTCCGCCCTGCCGGGACAGCTTTCGGCAGGGCGGGTGTTCTGCCTGGTTATCCGTCCCTTCCCCGCTTGCCTATTGTCAATAAAGCGCCTGTACATTACATGTTTACTTACCAAACTGGCCTATTTTTTCCAGAGAAGTTTCCAGTGATGACGTATTATGATGGCTTTGGCAATTGAAATGATCGCTAACATATGAAAGCAGCAGAAATTAAAACCGCGCACTGGCGGGAAGTGTGGCAGTTGATAAAGCCCTTTTGGCGTTCCGAGGAAAAGTGGCGTGCCTGGGGAATGCTGGCGGTGATTGTTATCCTCTCTTTAACCACGGTGTATATCAGCGTTCTTTTTAACCAATGGAACCGGGTATTTTACGATGCGCTGCAGAATAAAAATTTCCCGGTATTCAAAAGTCAGCTTATCTATTTTACCTGGCTTGCGCTGATATTTATCGTCATCTCCATCTATAAAATCTACCTGACCCAGGGCCTGCAAATGTATTGGCGGCGCTGGATGACCCGGCAATATATGGATAAGTGGTTACAGCACCACGTCTATTACCATACCGAACAGCAACAGACCGTTGATAACCCCGACCAGCGTATTGCTGAAGATTTGAATGCCCTTACCAGCGGCACGCTGTCGCTGGCGCTGGGTTTGCTTTCAAGCGTCGTGACATTTGTCTCTTTTATTTCCATTCTCTGGTCGGTAAGCGGTCCCATCTCCGTTACCCTGAGCGGCCATCTTTTCACGGTGCCCGGTTATATGGTGTGGTTTGCCATTTTATATGCCGGACTGGGATCGCTGCTGATATGGAAGGTCGGCCGGCCGCTGGTACGTTTGGGTTTTGAGCAGGAAAGATTTGAGGCGAATTTTCGTTTCGGACTGATCCGTATCCGTGAAAACAATGACGCCATCGCCCTTTACCAGGGCGAGCCGCGGGAAGCTAAACAGTTGGACGGCAGGTTTGAAGCCATTCGCGCCAACTGGTGGTCCATTATGCGCGTCAGCCGGCGGCTGAACGTGGCCAGTAATTTTTACGGCCAGTTTGCCATTATCTTCCCGATTCTGGTGGCGGCGCCGCGTTATTTCTCCGGCGCCATCCAGCTCGGTACTCTGATGCAAATTTCCTCTGCGTTTGGCGAGATTCAAGGGGCGTTGTCCTGGTTTATCGACGCCTTTAACCAGTTGGCCAGCTGGAAGGCCTGCATTAACCGGCTGGCGGGGTTCAACGCCGCGGTGGAACGCCACAGCAGCCAGAATACCGACATCGTGCGTCAGCCAACCGCGGGGGAGGCGTTGGCATTGACGGATTTGACGCTCACCATTCCCACCGGGCGGGCGCTGTTCCATGGGGCGACGCAGTCCATTGCGCCGGGTGAGAAGGTGTTGATAGTGGGTCCGTCCGGCTGCGGTAAGTCTACGCTGCTGCGCGCCATTGCCGGTATATGGCCTTATGGTTCAGGGGGTATTGGTTTGCACAGCGGTATGAAAGTGCTGTTTTTGCCACAGCGCAGCTATATTCCCATCGGCAGTTTGCTGGGGGCGCTGTGTTATCCGGAAGCGCCGGATCATTTCAGCCGGGAGCAGATGCTGTCGATGCTGGATGAATGCCAGCTGGCCCATTTGCGGCCTATGCTGGATAAAGAATTGAACTGGAGCCATTGGCTGTCTCCCGGCGAGCAGCAAAGGCTGGCATTTGCCAGGGCGCTGTTGATCAAGCCGGATATTCTGTTTCTGGATGAGGCCACCAGCGCGCTGGACGATGAGAATGAGCAGCTGATGTACCGGCTCTTGACGGAAACCTTGCCGGACGTGACGCTGGTTAGCGTGGCCCATCGTAACAGTGTCGCCCGCTATCATACGCGCTGCTTGCGTTTTGAACGTCAGAACGCGGAGGATTGCGCGGTGCTTAATCGCAGTGAATTGCCGGCGGCATAGCGCCGGCGCCTAATCGGGCGGGCGGTAAAACTACGCCCGCTTCGACCACAAGGCGCGCTTTAACACGCTTGGTTTAAGCTTCAGTGATTGCGGGCCTGCACGCCAAGGCCGTTTGTCACTTTATCAGGCGGTGGTGACCGGCGTATGGTGCCTATCCGCTTTGCGCAGCAGCATCACCAGATAAATCAGGGCTACCCCGGAGATGATAACAAACAGCCACTGATCCGAATAGCGCTGCATCAGTATGGCGGTCATGCTCGGGCCCGCCAGGCTGCCGATGGTGTAGCTGAGCAGCAGGGCTTGGTTCATTGCCACCAGTTCATGGGTGGGCACCTTTTCACAGGCCCATGACATGGCCACAGGATAAAGGGTGAATCCCGAGCAGCCCAGCAGGAACAGCGCGGGAACCATGGCGGCGTCGCTCAGCATAGACAGGCTGCCGATAATGACCATAAATACCTGTACCCGCAATACCATCAAGCGCCCGAAACGGTCCGCCAGGCGACCTACCGGCCATTGTCCGACGATACCGGCGCTCACCAGCAGCGCCATCCAGTATCCCACCTTGCCGTCGCTCAGTCCCTGGTGTGACAGATAGAGCGGCATCAGGCCGTAAAGCGACCCGAGCACCACGCCCGAGATGATGCAGCCGTTGATGCCCAGGCGGGCATTGCGGCGCAGCAGCATCGGCCAGACCGGGGCACGGGGGGACTCGGTGCCCTGTCCGTCTATGCGGTTGAACAGCAGCGGCAGCACCGCCACGATCATCAGGGCGGTTACCCAGGGCAATACCGACATCAAGGCGGTGGATACGCCGCTCAGCAGCAATTGGCCGATGACCGTGCCCATGTAATAGACCATCATATAAGCGGCCAGCAGTTGTCCGCGGGTGCGTATCGTACCCCGGCGCATCAGGGCGCTTTCCACCACCACCCAAACCAGCGCACAGGCGACGCCGGCCACAAACCGGCAGAGCAGCCAGCTGCCGAAATCGATGGTTAAGCCCAGCCCGAGGGTGGCAACGGCAAAGAGTACGCAGGAGAAGTGATAGCTGCGGTTAAAGCCGACCCGTTTAATCAGCGTGCCGGCCAATAGGGTTCCCACCAGATTACCGGTGAAATAGGACGACCCCACCAGCCCGATTTGCCAGGTAGGCAGCGACTCATGGGACAGCCACAGGGGCACCAGCGTATTGAGCACGGCGATGGAAACGGTCAACGACAACAGCCCGGTAAGCAACATCACCACCGGGCGGGAATAGACGGACATAGGATGGAAACCGGACTCAAAATGCAGAAATTGTGCGCATCATGCCACTACGGTATTAAAAGTCAATGCGGCTAAATTCGCGTCAGCATTTTTTGCAATAGCCGTTTTATTCCGGCAACCGCGCGCCATATCGCAAAGGAACAAATAGCGGCAAGGATGGTGCTTGCGGCACCGCGGGATATCGGGGGACAAAGAGAGCGACGGCGGTCGAAACAGGCAGGGGATAGGCTGTTAGCGCTTAATCACGGCCATCGTTCACGATGGCCGTTAGCCTGCATCAACCGATATGGGTCAATCCTTTCATATAGGGCACCAGCACCGCCGGTATTTCGATCCGGCCGTCCGCCAGCTGGTAGTTTTCCATGACCGCCACCAGCGTACGTCCCACCGCCAGGCCGGAGCCGTTGAGGGTGTGTACCAAACGCGGTTTTTTATCCTCTTTGCTGCGATAGCGGGCCTGCATGCGGCGGGCCTGGAAATCGCCGATATTGGAACAGGAGGAAATTTCCCGGTAGGTATTCTGCGCCGGCAGCCACACTTCCAGGTCGTAGGTTTTGCAGGATGCGAAGCCCATATCGCCGGTACAAAGCAATATTTTACGGTACGGCAGGTTCAGCAACTGCAGGACCTTCTCCGCATGGGCGGTGAGTTCTTCCAGCGCCTGCATGGAGTTTTCGGGTTTCACCACCTGCACCATTTCAACCTTGTCGAACTGGTGCATGCGGATGAGACCGCGGGTGTCGCGACCGTAGGAACCCGCCTCGGAGCGAAAACACGGGGTGTGGGCGGTCATCTTGAGCGGCAGAACGTCTTCGTCGAGAATTTCGTCCCGCACCAGATTGGTCAGGGGAACTTCCGCCGTGGGAATCAACGCATAGGCGCTGGTCTCGGCTTCTTCACTGAGGGGCTGGGTATGGAACAAATCTTCGGCGAACTTCGGCAGTTGGCTGGTACCGTACAGTGAAGCATGGTTCACCAGATAGGGCACGTAGGTTTCAAGATAGCCATGCTGCTCGGTGTGCAGGTCCAGCATGAACTGCGACAACGCCCGGTGCAGATGGGCAATCTGCCCTTTCATGACCACAAAACGCGTGCCGGTCAGTTTCACCGCGGCGGCGAAATCAAGCCCGTCGGACATTTCACCCAAAGCCACGTGATCGCGTACCGGAAAATCATACTGCCTGGGTTCGCCCCAGCGGCTGATTTCCTGGTTATCGTTTTCGTCTTTGCCGAAGGGCACCACGTCATCGGGAATGTTGGGTATGGACAACGCCATGTCGCGGATACTATTTTGCAATATATCCAGTTCGGCCTTGGCGGCGTCCAGGCGCTCACCCAGAAGATTCACCTCCTGACGCAAAGGCTCGATATCTTCTCCACGGGCTTTCGCCGCGCCGATCGATTTGGATCGGGAATTGCGTTCGGCCTGCAGCGTTTCGGTTTCTACCTGCAACACCTTACGGCGTTCTTCATATTTACGCAGAGTATCGACATCCAGCTTGAAACTTCTGCGAGCCAGTTTCTCGGCAACCGCGTCCAGCTCATTACGCAGTAGATTAGGATCGAGCATGCTAGTCCTGTGCTTGTTGTTGTTAAATTGACAGCCGTCAAAGTGAGAGTTGTCAAATTTATATCAGATTGATGTTTAAGACTTCCCGCGGCCTTTTCGGGCTGTCGCGGCAACCCATTTATTCCCGCTCACCTTACCGCAACAGGCTGTTTATCGGTAGCGTTTTGTTGGGCTATTTTGATCCTGTGCGTCAAGCCAGGCAAGCTTTTCAGCAATCTTCGCCTCCAGTCCGCGGGTGCTGGGATGGTAGTAGCGCGTGGCGGCCATTTCCGGCGGGAAATAGTTCTCACCGGCGGCGTAGGCGTTAGGTTCGTCATGGGCGTAGCGATACTCCGCCCCCAGTCCCATCTCTTTCATCAGCTTGGTGGGGGCGTTGCGCAAATGCGCCGGCACGTCGAAATCGGTGTTTTCCCGAGCATCCTGCATGGCGGCCTTGAAGGCGGTGTATACCGCATTGCTCTTCGGCGCGCAGGCCAGGTAAACGATGGCCTGGGCAATGGCGCGCTCGCCCTCCGCCGGGCCGACCCGGGTGAAGCAATCCCAGGCGGCAAGAGCCACCTGCATGCCGCGGGGATCGGCGTTGCCCACATCTTCGGAAGCGATGGCCAGCAGGCGGCGCGCCACGTAAAGCGGATCGCCGCCGGCGGTGATAATGCGCGCGTACCAGTAAAGCGCCGCATCGGGAGCCGAACCGCGTACGGACTTGTGCAGCGCGGAGATCAGATCGTAATAGCGATCGCCTTTGTTATCAAAGCGGGCGCTTCGTTCGCCGGAAACCTCCTTGAGCAGCGCCGGAGTTAAAATCCGCTTGCCCAGGGCATCGGGTTCGGCCATATCGACCATCATTTCCAGGCTGTTCAATGCCCGCCGGGCATCGCCATTCACCCACTCCGCCAGCATGTGCCTGGTTTCGTCCGGCAAAACGATATTCTGGCCGCCGTAGCCCCGCTCGGGATCCGTCATGGCCTGGGACAGTACCGTCTCGATATCTTCGGCGGTGAGTGCCTTGAGCAGATAGACCTTGGCCCGTGATAACAGCGCGGAGTTCAATTCAAACGAGGGATTTTCGGTGGTGGCGCCGATAAAAGTGATGGTGCCTTCTTCCACATGGGGCAGGAAGGCATCCTGCTGGCTTTTATTGAAACGATGCACTTCGTCCACGAAGAGGATGGTGCGGCGTCCGGCGTCCCGGTTGAGGCGCGCGCGCTCGATGGCCTCGCGGATTTCCTTGATGCCGGAAGTGACCGCAGAGACACGCTCCACGTCCGCGTTACCGTAGCGGCCGATGAGTTCCGCCAGCGTGGTTTTACCGGTGCCCGGCGGTCCCCACAGGATCATGGAGTGCAATTGTCCGTTCTTGATAGCTCTCGGCAACGGCTTGCCGGGCGCCAGCAGGTGCTGCTGACCGACATACTCTTCCAGGGTGGCGGGACGCATGCGCGCGGCCAGCGGCTGGAACTCGTTGCGGGAAAAATCAAGGGACAGATTGCTCATGCTCACCTCATTGACGCTGATCGTCCACCGTCACGCCTTTGGGCGGTGTGAAGCGGAATTTAGCGGCGTCTATCTGGCCGTTTATCTGGCTTTTCAGTTGATAGGCGCTGCGCTGCCCGTCCTGCTCGACGGCGGTGAAACCGTTAATGGTGCCGCCGGTATTTACATTGATAGTAAACTGCTTCAAATTTCCGGCAGCGGATTTGGGCGTCAGCTCAAACACATCGCCCCGCTGTTTGACGTTGTATTGACGCCAGTCATCCGGGCTGTTGCGGGTTATCAGCATAAACGGGGTATTCCCGGTGCTGTTTTTCAGCCAGGTGGCGGTGACCTGTTCGACAAACGGATTATAGAACCATAAGGTTTTGCCGTCGGAAATCAGTACGCTTTCATCCGGCGAGGTCATATGCCAGTTAAACAAATTGGGCCGCTTGACCCACAGTTCGCCTTCCCCTTGCTGTACCGAACCGCCTTCGGCGCTGGTGACGGTTTGGGTAAAGCTGGCATGGAAGCTGTTGACCTGGTTCAGGCGGCTTTGCAATGTCTGGGCATCGTCGGCCAACGCCGGCAGCGAAACCATGGCGCTCAACAGACAGGCGGCAAACAACCGTATTTTCATTATAGATATCCCTTGAAAAAAGAAAGGCGTGGCAAGGGCTTTCTCGGCCCCTCCCGCCTGTTACGACTCACTCTATCGGAGAAACGATGATAAGGCATAGGATAATACTCTGAAATCGTCACCGTTTTACGCATCTTTGCACAGGGGCCGCAGACAGCAGTTACCGTTATTCCCCTGACTGCTGCGCCAGGACCTCGCGGTTGCCGTTATGCCCCGGCGAACTGACGATACCCTGCAGCTCCATTTGCTCGATAATCCGGGCGGCGCGGTTGTAGCCGATGCGGAACTGGCGCTGCACGCCGGAAATCGAAGCCCGGCGTTTATCCACGACAAACTGCACCGCCTGATCGAACAGCGGATCCAGCTCTTCATCGCCGTCCAGGCCGCCGGCGCCGGCCTCACCCTCTTCGCCTGCGCTGGTAATGCTGTCGATATACTGCGGACGGCCGCGCGCTTTCCAGTCGCTGACCACCGCGTGCACTTCCTGGTCGCGCACGAACGCGCCGTGGACGCGGACCGGTATGGATGAATTGGGGGCCATATAAAGCATATCCCCCATGCCCAGCAGGGACTCCGCGCCGGACTGGTCGAGAATGGTGCGCGAATCTATCTTACTCGACACGGTGAATGCGATGCGGGTAGGGATATTGGCTTTTATCAAGCCGGTAATAACGTCCACCGAGGGGCGCTGGGTAGCCAATACCAAATGGATACCGGCGGCCCGGGCCTTTTGCGCCAGGCGGGCAATCAGCTCTTCCACTTTTTTGCCCACCGCCATCATCAGGTCGGCGAACTCATCCACCAGCACCACGATATAGGGCAGCTTTTCCAGCATGGGCGGCGACATCGCCATGCCGTCGCCGGGCTTCCAGAACGGATCCGGCACCGGCCGGCCCATAGCCGCCGCCTGCTCGATACGCTCGTTGTACCCGGCCAGGTTACGCACCCCCAGCGCCGACATCAGCTTGTAGCGGCGCTCCATTTCACCAACGCACCATCTCAGCGCGTTGGCGGCGTCCTTCATGTCGGTGACCACTTCCGTCAGCAGGTGCGGAATACCTTCATACACCGACAGTTCCAGCATTTTCGGGTCGATCATGATAAAGCGCACTTCTTCCGGCGTCGCTTTAAACAGCATGCTGAGGATCATGGCGTTGACCCCCACCGATTTACCCGAGCCGGTGGTGCCCGCCACCAGCAAATGCGGCATTTTCGCCAAATCGGCAATCACCGGCTGGCCGGCAATGTCCTTGCCCAGCACGATGGCCAGCGGGGACACCGTTTCGCGGAACTTGTCACAGTCCAGCACTTCACGCAGATACACCGTCTGGCGACGCTTATTCGGCAGTTCGAGACCGACGTAAGGCTTGCCGGGAATCACTTCCACCACGCGCACCGCCACCGCGGACAGCGAGCGCGCCAGATCCCGCGACAAATTGGAGATCCGCGCCGCTTTTACCCCCGGCGCCAGATCCAGCTCAAAACGGGTAATCACCGGCCCGGGGGAAATGCCCACCACGTCGGCCTTCACCCGATAATCAGCCAGCCTGGCTTCCACCAGCCGTGCGGTCTGCTCCAGGGCGAACATATCCACCGGTTCATCCTCCAGCGGCGGCGAGGTCAGCAAATCCAGCGTCGGCAGCGGCGTGGTGGGTTTTTGCACCGGCTGTTCATTACGCATCAGGAACGGGTGGATCAGGCTATCCATTGCCGGAGGGGCAGTTGCGGCTAAGAGCGTGCCCGCTGCCGGCGGGGTAACCGCCGCGCCGGTATGCCCGTGTCCCGCCGGCGCTATCTCGTCGTCATCAGCCGCATAGGGGGCCGGGAGGTTCTCGTCTTCGTCGGGGTTTGCCGCCGCGTGTTGATCCGCATAACGGGACGGCAGGGTGAACAGCGGCGCTGCCTGAGCATCGTCCGTAGAATCCGCCACGGGTGAAAAATTGAAGTCCCCATGACGCTGTAGATCGATATCCGCCTTGGGCGATAACGGCGAGGCCGCCACCGGCCGGTCCGGCGATTGTGCGTCGTTTTCCTCGGCGTAGCGCTGATCCTGCTGGCGTTTGAATTCGGCGGCCAAACGCTGCTGTTCCCATTCCGCCTCTTCGTCCGCCTCGGCGCCGTCACTGCCGTAGCGCTGGGCCTGCTGCGCCATGAACGCCTGGTGCAGTTCCACCTGCTGGTGGGCCTGTTCATCGTCGGATAGCGCCGGATGGGATTTGGCCGCGTCGCTTTGCGCCAGGCCATGGGTGTGGTCCGCGGCCCGCTGCGACGGCAATTTGATGCCGTATGACGCCAGTTCGCGCCGCGTCGGGATCCGCACCGGGTTCGGGCGCGGCAGCTCGGGGCCGATGCCTTGCTTGACCTGCGGGTTGCCATCGCTGATGGCGCTGAAGGCGGGCATAAAGGTCAGCGAGGCGGCGCTGTGATCCACCGGCACGGCGCCCTCGCCAGGCAATTGTCCGCTGCTTTGCTGCCCCACGCTGAAATCATAGGGGGTATGGGCGCTATCCTGGCTGGCGGCCAGCCAGTTGCCCATCCGGGGACCGTCGTCGTCATCGGCGAAGTCACTTTGCGCGGCGGGAGGAACGGACTGGCCGCCCGGAAGCTCAAAGCGGTATTGCGGTACGGCCTCTTGCGCCGCCGTCACGGGGGCTGCGGTTGACGGCGCGGCGGGAACAATAGCCTCCGGTGTCTGAAGCGCGGCGCTCGTCCGGTCGCCTGGCGCAATAGCGGCCTGCCCCGCCAGCGGTGCGGCGGCGAAAGAGACATCAGGGGCCGCAAGCGCGGCGTTCGCCGGCCCGGCTTGCGCACCGGCCGCCGGCGCAGCGATATCCGCACCGGCGGCCGGCATGGCCACCGCCGCCGCGCTGCCGGCATCCGTCACGGCGCGCGGGGAGAACAGCGGATCGCTGCCGTCCTCACCCTCCGCAGGCCGGTTGCTCGATGCCGTAGCGGGATTATCCCCCGCCTCATCCTCGTCCTCATAGTCCTCATCGTAATACTCTTCCTCGCGGCGGGAACGATTAGACATAAAAGTCAGGCTGCCCAGCAGCACGCCGCCGATTTTTTCAGCGATCGTCAGCCAGGACCAGCCGGTGAACAAGGTCAACCCCGCGGCCCAGACGCACAGCAGCGTCAGCGTGGCGCCGATACCGTTGAACCAGGGTGACATGGCGTTGTCCAGCAGGCTGCCAATCACCCCGCCGGAAGCGAAATAATAGAGATCGTCCACATTGAGCGCGGCCAGGCCGCAGGAGGTCAGTATCAGCGCCAGGGTGCCGATAAGGCGCAGCGCCAAGGCAAAATAATCCACATAGTCCTGCACCTCCCGCTGACGGAAAGAGTTCCAGCAGAAGATCAGCATAATCGGCGGCAGCGCGTATGCCAGCACGCCGAAGGTGAAAAACAGCGTATCGGCAAACCACGCCCCAACGCCGCCCCCCAGATTATGGATAGGCCCATGCCAGGCCGTTTGCGACCAACTGGGATCGGACGGATCGAAGCTGACCAGGGAAATCATCAAATAGAGGGCAAAAATAGCCATGACTATGAGGACGGCCTCGAGTAACCTGCGGCCGCTGCTCATTTTTTTTAACGTAACGTCTTTATCTTCTGTATATTCCTGGCTCAAGAAAGGCTCTCCAGGTTTCTCAACCGGTATAACAACAGCGCCGACGTGCTGGCCGGCGCCGAGACTGTATGAATCCACAGGAGTGTAACCTTAAAAGCAGTCTTTTGCACCTGTGGTGTTTCTTAACGCGTTTTGATGACCAATCTGTTGCTTTGTTTCACTTCTTCCATCACCACATAGGTCCGGGTATCGTTAACCCCCGGCAACCGCAGCAATGTTTCACCCAGCAGCTTGCGATACGCCGACATATCCGGCACCCGCGTTTTCAGCAGGTAGTCAAAATCCCCCGACACCAGATGGCATTCCTGAATTTCTTCCAGCTTTTGTACAGCGGTATTGAATTGCTCAAACACATCGGGCGCGCCCCGATTAAGGGTTATCTCAACGAAAACCAGTAAAGACGCATCCAGATAATGCGGATTAAGCAAAGCGGTATAACCCTGAATGAAACCCTGACGCTCGAGACGACGCACCCGTTCCAGACAAGGGGTCGGTGATAGTCCTACCCGTTTCGAAAGTTCGACGTTCGAGATCCGTCCATCCTTTTGCAGTTCGTTAAGGATGTTGCGGTCGATACGATCGAGATCTTTTCCCGGGCGTTTTTTATTGTCTACCATTATTATTGTCTCTCTTCATTCCTTCCCTGCACTTGCCATACCCCTGCCGACTTCAATGTTTCAGGGTTTGCTTTAAAGACCTGCTGTTTGTTTTATTCTAAGGTCTGCCATTTCCACTGCCGCGCACGCTGTCTGTCCAAACCGCGACAGCGGCAGAAGAGAATTCTGCCTGGAAGAAATTTACCGGCTGAACATGCGGCCTATCGGCGGCTCCGCCGACCATCCGAATGGCGATTAACCGAATCGACACCAACCGAATAATTTCTTCTTACCTGATGTTTTCGCAAAAGCACAGCGGATTGTCAAAGTAAAACAACAAAAATCAGAACAACATGCCGATAAAATCGGGTGTAGGGCCCTTGGCAGGGGGTAAAAAAGCTTTATTTACCCGATCATGCCCTGATGGAGCATTAAAACGCCGTAGAGATAGGACATAACAATGATAATAATCGCTAATGGCTTTTTGCATTCTTTTCTTAATCTGGTAATTTTCTTACAATCGGATAGCTAAATCAGTGCGGCTAAAATGAGGAAACCATGTCAACGGTGAAACACAGTAAATTACTTATCCTGGGATCGGGCCCGGCGGGTTATACCGCTGCGGTTTATGCCGCGCGGGCCAACCTCAACCCAGTTCTTATCACCGGTATGGAGCAAGGCGGCCAATTGACCACCACCACCGAGGTGGAAAACTGGCCGGGGGATCCGGAAGGCCTGACCGGTCCCTTGCTGATGGAACGCATGTACGCCCACGCAGCCAAATTCAACACCGAAATCATCTTCGACCATATCAGCCAGGTGGAACTTAAAGAGCGGCCGTTTCGCCTGACGGGCGATAACGGTGTTTATACCTGCGACGCGTTGATTATCGCCACCGGCGCCTCCGCGCGCTATCTGGGCCTGCCCTCTGAAGAGGCGTTCAAGGGCAAAGGCGTGTCGGCCTGCGCCACCTGCGACGGCTTTTTCTATCGCAACCAGAAAGTGGCGGTGGTGGGCGGCGGGAATACCGCGGTGGAGGAGGCGCTGTATCTGTCGAATATTGCCGCCGAAGTGCACCTGATTCATCGCCGCGATACGTTCCGTTCTGAAAAAATCCTCATCGACCGGCTGATGGAGAAAGTTAAAAACGGCAATATCGTTCTGCATCCCGACCGGACGCTGGAGGAAGTGTTGGGAGACGAGAGCGGCGTGACCGGCGTGCGCCTCAAGCACGTTGTTCGCGGCGATAGCGACGCCCTTGAGGTGGCGGGGGTATTCATCGCCATCGGCCATAGCCCCAATACCGCGATTTTCGGTGACCAGCTGGCGCTGGAGAACGGCTATATCCGCGTGCAGTCGGGTATTCACGGCAACGCAACCCAGACCAGCATCCCGGGCGTGTTCGCCGCCGGCGATGTGATGGATCATATCTACCGCCAGGCCATCACCTCCGCCGGCACCGGCTGTATGGCGGCCCTGGACGCCGAGCGCTACCTGGACGGTCTGGCGGCGGTCAACGATCGTTAACGGCAACCTCCCGCCAACGCCAACGCTGCGGCGGGAGAGCATGCGGGTCTATCCATCTCTAAATTGCCGCTTCTTATTTTCTCCTTACCGCCAACCGGGTAATATGTCGTCTCGCCGGGGCAGCCTAAAGCCGCCCCGGCCTTTCGCATCCCTACGCGGGATTTTTGCCTTAAATGCATACCACAGCGGCTGAAATCGTTTTCCAATGAATAAAACTCGACAATACGTGCTGGTCCGTTGGCTCAAATCGCAAAGTGCGCTGGTGAAGCGCTGGCTCCGCCTCTCGCTGCTGCTGGGCCTGTTCAGCGGGGTGGTTATCGTCGCCCAGGCCTGGGTGCTGGCCCGTCTGCTGCAGGCGCTGATCGTGGACCATCAGCCGCGCGCCGGGCTGCTCAACGAATTTTTCGCCCTGGCCGCCCTGTTTGTCCTGCGGGCGGTCATCGGTCTGCTGCGGGAGCGCGCCGGTTTTATCGCCGGCCGCATCCTGCGGCGGGAAATACGCCGCCAGGTGCTCGATCGCCTGGAGCTGCTGGGGCCGGCCTGGATACAGGGTAAACCCGCCGGGAGCTGGAGCAGCCTGCTGCTGGAGCAGATCGAGGATATGCAGGATTACTACGCCCGCTACCTGCCGCAGATGTACCTGGCCGGGCTGGTGCCGTTGCTGATTTTGGCGGTTTTATTCCCCATCAACTGGACGGCGGCGCTGATCCTGTTTTGCACCGCGCCGTTGATCCCGCTGTTTATGGCCCTGGTGGGTATGGGCGCCGCCGACGCCAACCGGCGCAACTTTTTGGCGCTGACCCGGCTGAGCGGCTATTTCCTTGATCGCCTGCGGGGGCTGGATACGCTGAGGCTGTTCAACCGGGCGCAGGCGGAAACGGCTCATATCAGCCGCGCCAGCGACGATTTTCGCCTGCGCACCATGGAAGTACTGCGCCTGGCGTTCCTCTCCTCCGGCGTGCTGGAGTTTTTCGCCTCCATCTCCATCGCGGTGGTGGCGGTTTATTTCGGTTTCTCCTACCTGGGGGAACTGCACTTCGGC
Source organism: Sodalis sp. RH15 (assembly GCF_047324255.1). Lineage (NCBI taxonomy): Bacteria > Pseudomonadati > Pseudomonadota > Gammaproteobacteria > Enterobacterales > Bruguierivoracaceae > Sodalis > Sodalis sp. RH15. Next base: position 2,046,177 of record NZ_CP178738.1, on the reverse strand, counting down.
AGCTACGGCGCCGGCGTTACGCTGTTTGCCGGTTTCCTGGTGCTGATCCTGGCGCCGGAATTTTTTCAGCCGCTGCGGGATCTGGGGACGTTTTATCATGCCAAGGCGCAGGCGGTGGGCGCGGCGGAATCCCTGGTCACTTTTTTGCAGTCCGACACCCGCGCACAGGGGGGCGGTGAACTGGAGCCGGACTTTGGTTCCCTGACCTTGTCCGCGCAGCAACTGGTTATCCTGGCGCCGGACGGCAGCCGGCTGGCCGGTCCGCTGGATTTCACCCTCGAGGCCGGCCGGCGGGTGGCCATTGTCGGGGAGAGCGGCGCCGGTAAAAGCTCGCTATTGAACGTCTTGTTGGGGTTCCTGCCCTATGAGGGCTCATTGCGCCTGAACGGCCATGAGCTACGGGACGTATCGCCCCAGCACTGGCGCAGGCAAATCGGCTGGGTAAGCCAAAGTCCTTTTTTGCCTGCCGACAGCGTGCGGGACAATATCCTGCTCGGCAAGCCCGACGCGAGCGGCGAGGAGCTGGAACGGGCGGTGGACGCTGCCTATGTGCGGGAATTCCTGCCGCTGCTGCCTCGGGGAATTCATAGCGCGGTGGGGGAAAACGCCGCGCAGCTGTCAGTGGGACAAGCGCAGCGGGTCGCCCTGGCGCGGGCCATGTTGCGCACGCCGGCGCTGCTGTTGCTGGACGAGCCCACCGCCAGCCTGGATGCCCATAGCGAAGCATTGGTGATGCAGGCGTTGGACAGCGCAACCCGCCGGCAGACCACGGTTATGGTAACCCATCAGTTGGCGGATATCCGCGAGTTCGATGCCATCTGGGTGATGGGCAACGGCCAAATCCTTCAGCAGGGGCGCTACAGCGGGTTGGCGGTCCAACCCGGTCCGTTTGCCAGCCTGCTGGCCCATCGCCTCGGAGGATGCTGATTATGCGCGTATTACTGCCCTTTTTAGCGTTATATCGCCGTCACGGCGGCCGCATTGCCTTGGGGATGCTGCTGGCCATCGTCACCCTGCTGGCCAGCATCGGCTTATTGAGCCTGTCGGGCTGGTTCCTGGCCGGCTCGGCCCTGGCGGGAACGGCGGGGTTATACACATTCAATTACATGCTGCCGGCGGCCGGCGTCCGCGGCGCGGCAATTACCCGCACGGCGGGACGCTGGGCGGAGCGGGTAGTAAGCCATGACGCCACCTTCCGCGTGCTGCAGCAGCTGCGAATCGATATTTTTACCAAAATACTGCCCCTCTCCCCCGGCGTGATTGCCGGTTTTCGCCAGGCCGAATTGCTCAATCGTCTGGTGGCGGACGTGGATACTCTCGATCACCTGTATTTGCGTGTGCTGTCGCCGCTGCTGAGCGCGCTGGTGGTTTCCCTGGTGGTCACCCTCGGTTTATGCGCCCTGGACGTCAGGCTGGCGTTGACGCTGGGCGCCATGATGCTGGCGGTGCTCGTTGTGTTCCCGCCGCTGTTCTATCACGCCGGTAAATCCATCGGCCGGGACTTAACCCGCCTGCGCGCGGCGTACCGGCTGCATCTGGTCACCTGGCTGCAAGGCAATGCCGAGCTCACCGTCTACGGCGCCGCCGGGGACTACCGTCGTCAGCTGGATGAAACAGAACGTCATTGGCAGCGGCGGCAACAGCGGCAGGCCGGGCTGGCCGCCCTGTCCCAGGCCCTGCTTATCCTGCTTACCGGACTGGCGGTTACCCTGCTGCTGTGGCTGGCGGCCGACGACGTCGGCGGGGCATGGATTGCGCTGGTGGTCTTTACCACCCTGGCGTCCTTTGAAGCCCTCGGCCCGGTTGCCGGCGCCTTCCAGCATCTCGGTCAGGTGATGGCTTCCGCCGTGCGCATCACCGATATCATCCGCCGCGAGCCGGCGGTGACTTTCCCCGCGAACGGACCACAGGCTGCGGACAGCGCCGCCCTGTCGGCGGATAATATCCGCTTCACCTATCCCGGGCAAAAGCAACCGGCCCTCAACGGGCTGTCGCTGCACATCGCCCACGGGGAACACGTGGCCATACTGGGCCATACCGGCAGCGGCAAATCCACGCTGCTGCAATTGTTCACCCGTGCCTGGGATCCGCAGGCCGGTGAAATTCGGCTGAACGGACAGGGACTTTCGCAATGGAGCGAACCGGCCCTGCGATCCATGATGGCGGTGGTGCCGCAGCGGGTGCATGTCTTCAGCGCCACCCTGCGGGATAACCTGCTGCTGGGCGCCCCCGCGGCGGACGACACAAAGCTTAGGACCATGCTGGAACACATGGGGCTGGAAAAGCTGCTGGGGTCCGAGGGCCTGGATGCCTGGCTGGGCGAAGGCGGACGTCAGCTGTCCGGCGGTGAGCAACGCCGGCTCGGCATTGCCCGCGCGCTGCTCCACGATGCGCCGCTGCTGCTGCTGGATGAACCCACGGAAGGGCTTGACGCCGCCACCGAGCGGCATATTCTGGCATTATTGCAGCAACTGGGACGGCAAAAAACGCTGGTTATCATCACGCACCGGCTGCAGGGCCTGGAGCTGATGGACAGGATTTATGTGATGGACCAGGGTAATTTTACTGAACAAGGCACTCATGGTGAATTAATGGAAAGCAGGGGCCGCTATTACCATTATCATCGCCCGGAAGAGGTCTATACCGAATAGCTTTCGAGTTACAGCAAGGCGGCAACTTGAAAGATGAAGGGTATAATCGGATCAGCGGCACAGCAAACAATTACCCGGTAGCCCTGTTGACCGGCATAGGTGAATATGACGAGAAGTAATATGCGATTATACCGGCTGTCTCCCAATTCATTACAGTTTCCCGCCCCGACATCAGCGCTGCATGAACCCAACGGGCTGCTGGCGTTTGGCGGCGATTTATCCCCGGAACGTTTGCTCATCGCTTATCAACAGGGGATTTTCCCCTGGTATTCCCCTGGAGACGTCATATTATGGTGGTCGCCGGACCCCCGCGCGGTGCTGTTCCCCGAAGAGTTCCATGTCAGCCGTAGCCTCAGGCGCATCATGCAGCGCTGCCCCTACCGTATCACTCTTAATCATGCTTTTGGCGAAGTCATGGCGTCCTGCGCCGAACGAGGCCAGGAAGGCACCTGGATCGGTCCGGAAGTGGAAATCGCCTATCAGCGGCTGCACTTGCTCGGCCAGGCGCACTCCATCGAAGTCTGGGACGGCGATACCCTGGTGGGGGGCATGTATGGCGTGGCCCAGGGAGCGTTGTTTTGCGGCGAATCCATGTTCAGCCGCCGGGATAACGCCTCGAAGATTGCCCTGCTGACTTTTTGCCGTTTCTTTAGTCAACAGGGCGGAAAACTGATAGACTGTCAGGTATTGAACTCACATACGGCCTCGTTAGGCGCGAGGGATATTCCCCGACGCGACTATCTCGCCCTGCTGGGTCAGTTACAACCTTTAACGCTGGCACCTCATTGCTGGCAACCACAAACCCTCTCTGTCGTCACCTTAAACAGTGAACCGGATTCCGGTGAATGACGCGTTGTTCTTCATCACTTCTTTACATAATGAGGGTTTTTCGGCATTATCTTGCCGGTTAAAAACTATGGTATTCAAACCTAGAGGATTCGATGGCCAAAGAAGACAATATTGAAATGCAAGGCACGGTACTGGATACATTGCCTAACACCATGTTCCGCGTGGAATTGGAAAACGGGCACGTGGTAACCGCACATATCTCCGGTAAAATGCGTAAAAATTATATCCGCATCCTGACGGGCGACAAAGTCACAGTTGAGCTGACCCCGTACGACCTGAGCAAAGGCCGCATTGTCTTCCGTAGCCGCTGATAGGCTTCTTTATCGCTGATATCCGCCCGCAGTAGCGCGCCGGTATCCCGCCCAAGCAATTGCAATAAACCATAACATTCATACCGGCGTCCTTAAACGGCCCGGTATGATGACCCGTGCCCGCAAAGCAATAAGGGCGACCCAAGCCCTTATCACCGAAGCGTGAACCAAGCCTGTTAAAGAGAGTGCCCCATGGAGGCTATACCAGCAGCATTCAATGCTGCAGCGGCCAGTTTTTATGCAAAAAAAAAGCGATGCCAACCGGCATCGCTTTTTTTCTTTCCCGCCGAACGGCGGCGGCTTAATGAACCACGCCTTCCGTCTTGCGTTTTTGCGCGCTCAGGAAATCATATTTAAGCTGTTTTTTATCCGCATCCAGCTCAACCTTCACCGACCCGCCATCCACCAGAGTGCCGAACAGCAGCTCATTGGCCAACGGTTTCTTCAGGTTTTCCTGCATGACACGGGCCATCGGCCGCGCACCCATGGATTTGTCATAACCCTTGGCCGCAAGCCAGTCGCGCGCTTCATCGCTGACTTCCAGCGAAACGCCCTTGGCATCCAGCTGGGCCTGCAGTTCGACGATGAATTTATCCACCACCAGCTGAATGATTTCTGGGGACAGATGGTTGAACCATATAACGTTATCCAAGCGGTTACGGAACTCCGGCGTAAAGATTTTTTTGATCTCGCCCAGGGCATCGGTGCTGTTATCCTGTTGGATCATACCGATACTCTGACGCTGGGTTTCCTGCACGCCGGCATTGGTGGTCATCACCAGGATCACATTGCGGAAATCCGCTTTGCGCCCGTTGTTATCGGTCAGCGTACCGTTGTCCATCACCTGCAGCAGCAAATTGAACACATCCGGATGCGCCTTTTCGATTTCATCAAGCAACAACACCGCATGGGGATGCTTGAGCACCGCATCGGTTAACAGGCCGCCCTGATCGTAGCCCACATATCCCGGAGGCGCGCCGATAAGCCTGCTGACCGTATGCCGTTCCATGTATTCCGACATATCGAAGCGCAGCAATTCGATATCCAGCGCTTTGGCCAACTGCACCGTGACCTCGGTTTTACCCACCCCGGTAGGACCGGCGAACAGGAATGAGCCCACCGGTTTATGATCCTGGCCCAACCCGGCCCGGCTCATTTTGATGGCTTCGGTCAAGGCTTCAATGGCCTTATCCTGGCCGAACACCAGCATCTTCAGGCGATCCCCGAGGTTTCTCAGCACATCCCGATCGCTGGCGGAAACCGTCTTCTCGGGAATACGGGCAATGCGCGCCACCACCGACTCGATATCGGAAACATTAACGGTCTTTTTGCGTTTGCTCACCGGCATCAGCCGGCTGCGGGCACCCGCCTCGTCTATCACGTCAATGGCCTTATCGGGCAAATGACGATCGTTGATGTATTTCACCGCCAGCTCCACCGCCGCGCGCACGGCTTTAGCCGTATAACGCACGTCGTGGTGGGCCTCGTACTTGGTTTTCAGGCCGGTAAGGATCTGAACCGTTTCTTCCACCGACGGCTCGGTGATATCAATTTTCTGGAAACGACGCGCCAAGGCGCGATCTTTTTCAAAGATATTGCTGAATTCCTGATAGGTAGTGGATCCCATCACCCTGATTTTACCGCTGGAGAGCAAGGGCTTGATCAGATTCGCCGCATCCACCTGTCCGCCGGAAGCAGCGCCGGCGCCGATAATAGTATGGATCTCATCGATGAACAGGATGCTGTTCTGATCCGACTCCAGCTGTTTGAGCAGGCCTTTGAAACGCTTCTCAAAATCACCGCGGTATTTGGTGCCGGCCAGCAATGAACCGATATCCAATGAATAGATGGTGCAATCGGCAATGACTTCGGGCACGTCCCCCTGCACGATACGCCATGCCAGCCCTTCGGCAATGGCGGTTTTGCCCACACCCGATTCACCCACCAGCAGCGGATTGTTTTTACGGCGGCGGCACAGTACCTGAATAGCGCGTTCCAGTTCGCGCTCCCGCCCTATCAGGGGATCGATCCCCCCTACACGGGCGAGCTGGTTGAGATTGGTAGTGAAGTTTTCCATACGATCCTCCCCGCCTGCCTGCTCTTCATTAACCGGATTTTCAGGACCGGGTGCCTGCGTCTCATCTTTGCGAGTACCGTGAGAAATGAAATTCACCACATCGAGGCGGCTGACGTCATGCTTACGCAGCAGGTAGGCCGCCTGGGATTCCTGTTCGCTGAAGATGGCCACCAGGACATTGGCCCCTGACACCTCGCTGCGTCCTGAGGACTGAACATGGAAAACCGCACGCTGCAGTACACGCTGAAAGCTGAGCGTAGGCTGCGTATCGCGCTCTTCGTCGCTGGTCGGTAAGGTCGGCGTGGTTTGTTCTATGAAAGCTTCGAGTTCCTGGCGCAGCGCCACCAGATCGACCGTGCAGGCCTCGAGCGCTTCTCGCGCTGAAGGGTTACTGAGCAACGCCAGCAATAAATGTTCAACGGTCATAAACTCATGCCGGTGCTCACGCGCTCTGGCGAAAGCCATATTTAAACTGAGTTCCAGTTCTTGATTGAGCATTGGCACCTCCCCAAATAGATTGCCTGTTCAGGCCTTTTCCAGCGTACAAAGCAACGGATGCTCATTTTCCCTGGCATAACGATTCACATGGGCGACTTTGGTTTCAGCGACTTCGGCGGTATAGACCCCGCAGATAGCCTTGCCCTGATAGTGAACCGTAAGCATCAGTTGCGTTGCACGTTCAACATCATAAGAAAAGAACTTTTGCAGTACGTCAATAACAAATTCCATCGGTGTGTAATCGTCATTGATAAGTATCACTTTATACATTGACGGGGGTACTACCAGCTCTTTCACCAGTTCTTCGGCAAGATGCTGTTCACCCGGTCTATCGCTTGTCTTACCCATCGTCTTTCCGTCAAAACGTCTTTAAAGCCTGGAGAGTTAGCTGTGGCAGGCGTAGAGCCTTATCGCCCCAACTCCGTCATTATTACAAGTTTAACATCGGATGCTGCTTAATGCCCCTTGCCGTTACCTATATCTGTAATAGGATTTCGATCGCAGCAATGGTATTACGATTTTGTCAAAAAAGTGTCAATAGCGTTACCTGCTTCAAAGTTTGGTAATGTCATCCGCCAACTGCCCCCGCATCCACTTGACCTATTGTTCCTATCCTCTAGAGTGTACTTGCGTAAGCCGTCGTGGTTTTGACGGATAAAGCTTACGACGTCAACAATCCTCATCACATATAAGATTCTGTTGCGAGGGATGTACAAACATGGAGACGGGTAAAGTTAAATGGTTCAATAACGCCAAAGGTTTTGGGTTTATCTGTCCTGAAAGCGGCGGCGAGGATATCTTTGCGCATTACTCAACAATCCAGATGGACGGTTATCGAACGCTCAAAGCAGGGCAAGTGGTCAGATTCGATGTTCATCAGGGCCCCAAGGGGAACCACGCGAGTCTGATTGTGCCTGTTGAAACCGAGACTGTCGCCTGATAACACGCCTCGCGATTAATGCATAATGATATTAATGAAATGCCAGTGCGTATCGCTGGCATTTTTTCTGCTATGCCGCTTATCCCGCCTACTCAAGGTATAACATTTTTATTTTAAGACGCAAGCATAATTATGTCTGTCACAAAGAGTATCTTGCTTATGATTTTTGCCATCATCATAAACCGCATTTAAACGCTTGTTTTTCCCATGCCGTCGGAAGGCCGCCATTATGTCGCGGTTTAGCCCGATTTTGCTGAAATAGGTATTTTCTTGCTTCCAGGGCAGAATACCCATGTCACAAGTTGTATCCAACCGGGAACGCTCCCGCAACGGATTATCCGGCTGGCAGCTCGCGCTGTCCTTGTTCCGCGGCACGCTCGTGCCGGGCATTGCCTGGCAGCGCCGTTTCTATCGCTACAAGTTTATGCTGCGGTATCTTTACACCCATAGCTACTCCGGTCCCTGGCTTGAACAGCTGGCGAAATGCCCCCTGCTGACACAAATGCTGGCTTCCCAGCCCGGGCTGCCCTGCAAGCTGCACCGCCCCTATCTGGCCGCCAATATGAGCGCTGAAAAGCAGCTGGCCGCCCTGGGGCATCATTACGACTATATCCAGGCGCGCCTGCCCCGTCCCCTGCTTGAAGGACACCTGAGCCGGGACGGTTTTACGCTGGCGACGCTTACGGCCAAAAACGACCGGATTTTCCATTTGCGCCTCTGCTCTCTTGACCGGCTGAACCGAGAGGGCGAGGCAACCCTGCTGTTTTGCGACGACGGCAATGTCATGCTGGCGGAAATGACGTTCGTCATTACGCCCGAACGGGGGGCTACGCTCTTTATCGGCGGTTTGCAGGGCGGCCGCCGCCAGCTGTCCCACGAAACGATCCATTCGGCCACCAAAGCCTGCCACGGGCTGTTTCCCAAACGACTGGTGCTGGAAACGGCGATCCTGCTGGGAAGAGAAATGGGCGTGAACCAGATTCTGGCCGTGGGCAACCGAACACATATGCATCAGGAATGGCGCTATTTTTATAAAAGTAAACGATTCCTACATGCGGATTATGACAATTTCTGGCTGTCGATGAACGCACAACCGCAGGCGCAGGGATATTTCAGCCTGCCGCTGGGTATTCCGCGTAAATGCCTTACCGCCGTGCCCAGTAAAAAACGCGCCGAATACCGTCGCCGCTATGGGCTGCTGGATCAATTGGCGGCCCAGGTCTCCGGTCATTTTGAGCGGAGGTGACGGCCGCCTTCGGCCAGCGCTTCCCCCCACGACATGGGGGGAAGCCAGGAAGAATTGAAAACCTGTCCTGCATCGGCTTTACAGCGCTCGCCATTTTGTTTAGCTTAGGGCGGAATTTTCCCCCCGCCGTTCAAAAGGATGTGGCGCCCAAATGTATTCCGGCCTGTTAATAATCCTCATCCCGCTGGTGGCGGGCTATCTGTTGCCGCGGGTATCCCGCGCCTGGGCGCACCGGGTGGATCGCATCCTCAGCGCCATGGTGTATATCATCCTGTTTTTCATGGGCATAAGTTTGGCCTTTCTGGACAATCTTGCCGTCAACCTGCGCCTGATAGCCTGGTATGCGGGGGTGAGCGCGCTGTGCATTATGGCGTTCAACGGCGCCGCCCTCTGGTGGCTGGAAAAACGCCGGCCCTGGCCGGGGGCGCACCGCCAGGGCGTGCCCGCGCCGTCGCGGCTGCATATGGCCTTGGACTCGTTGAAACTTTGTCTGGTGGTGGTGGGAGGATTCGCCATCGGCCTGACACAATGGACATGGCTGAATGCGGCCTCCAAAGCCAGTGAGTTTGCCTTGATAATATTGCTGCTGCTGGTGGGAATCCAGTTACGTAACGGCGGCATGACCCTGCGGCAGATTTTGCTCAACCGGCGCGGCGCCACGGTGGCGCTGGTGGTGGCGGTAAGCGCCTTGGCCGGCGGTGCGCTGGCGGCCATGATATTGGGGCTGCCCCTGCGTACCGGTCTGGCAATGGCCTCGGCTTACGGCTGGTATTCCCTCTCGGGGATCCTGATGACCGACGCCTTCGGCCCGGTAGTGGGCAGCGCCGCCTTCTTCAACGATCTGGCGCGTGAACTGCTGGCCATCATGTTAATCCCCGGCTTGATGGGCCGCAGCCGCAGCATGGCATTGGGTTTATGCGGCGCCACGTCGATGGATTTCACCCTGCCGGTGCTCACGCGCACCGGCGGACTGGATGTAGTGCCGGCCGCTATCGTCCACGGTTTTTTACTGAGCCTGCTGGCGCCGATACTCATCGCCCTGTTCAGCGCCTGAAGATTTCCTTATACCGATTCCCGGCGGCCATGCCGGGCCGTCGTCCTGTGCCCCGGCATCGATAGCCATTACCTGCCCACCGCTGCCATTCCGCCGCCAAAAGGACTAAGCTTTAGCGGCACGAAAATGTTGACTCCAAATGAGCTTTATCATTGACCAAGGGGAACGCTATGAAACAAACCGTGGCATCATTGGTTGCCAAAACCCTCGAGCAAGCCGGCGTCAAACGTATCTGGGGCGTGACCGGCGACTCGTTGAACGGCTTAAGCGACAGTCTGAACCGCATGGGCACCATCCAATGGATGGGCACCCGTCATGAAGAAGTGGCGGCGTTCGCCGCCGGCGCCGAAGCCCATGTCACCGGTGAACTGGCGGTATGCGCCGGCTCCTGCGGTCCGGGCAACCTGCATTTGATCAACGGATTGTACGACTGCCACCGCAACCGGGTACCGGTGCTGGCTATTGCCGCGCATATCCCTTCCAGCGAAATCGGCAGCGGCTATTTTCAGGAAACCCATCCGGAAGAGTTATTTCGTGAATGCAGCCATTATTGCGAATTAGTATCCAATCCCGAACAACTTACCCAGGTACTGGGTATCGCCATCCGTAAAGCGGTGCTTGACCGCGGGGTATCGGTTATCGTCCTGCCCGGCGATGTGGCCTTGAAAGCCGCCCCGGAAGAGGGCACGCCCCTTTGGTATACCCCCCGGCAGCCGCTGGCGGTTCCGCCGGTGGGCGAACTGGAAAAGCTGGCCGCCCTGCTGAACCAGTCGGAGAATATCACCCTGCTGTGCGGCAGCGGCTGCGCCCAGGCTCACGATGAAGTGGTGCAGTTGGCCGGGCTGTTGAAAGCGCCGGTAGTGCATGCCCTGCGCGGCAAAGAATACCTGGAGTATGACAATCCCTACGATGTAGGCATGACCGGCCTGATAGGTTTCTCTTCCGGTTACCATGCCATGATGAACGCCGATACCCTGGTCCTGCTGGGCACGCGTTTTCCTTATCGGGCGTTTTATCCCACCGATGCAAAAATCATCCAGATCGATATCGAATCCGGCAGCCTCGGCGCGCACTGCCCGCTGAACATGGCCCTGGTGGGCGATATCAAATCCACGCTGGCGGTTTTGCTGCCGCGGCTGAAGGAAAAAACCAACCGCAATCATCTCGATGCGGCGCTGCAGCATTATCACGAAACCCGGCGCGATCTCGACACGCTGGCCAAGCCCAGCGGCAACAAAGCGATTCATCCCCAGTACGTGGCGCAGGAAATCAGCCGTCTGGCGGCGCCGGACGCCATCTTTACCTGCGATGTGGGCACGCCGACGGTTTGGGCGGCTCGCTACCTGACCATGAACGGACGCCGCCGCCTGTTAGGCTCGTTTAATCACGGCTCCATGGCCAACGCCATGCCGCAGGCGCTGGGCGCGCAGTCCGCGTTTCCCGGCCGGCAGGTAGTGGCGTTGTGCGGAGACGGCGGGTTCGCCATGCTGATGGGCGACTTTTTATCACTGATTCAGCTGAAATTGCCGGTGAAAATCGTTATTTTTAATAATAGCGTGCTGGGATTCGTCGCTATGGAAATGAAAGCCGGCGGCTACCTCACCGACGGCACGGATTTGCAAAACCCGAATTTTGCCGCCATCGCGCAGGCGGCCGGCATCAAGGGCATCCGGGTGGAAAAATCCGCCGACCTTGACGCCGCGCTGCAAGAAGCCTTTGCCACCGACGGACCGGTGGTGGTGGATGTGATTACCGCGAAAGAAGAGCTGGCGATGCCGCCGCAAATCAAGTTTGAACAGGCAAAAGGATTCAGTCTTTATATGCTGCGGGCCATCATCAACGGGCGCGGCGACGAAATAGTGGAATTGGCAAAAACCAACTGGCTGCGTTAAGGCTGACGGCTTCCGCCCGGGTTCAGGTTGTCCCGTTTCCGGGCGGTAATGCCATACGCGTGGTAGCCTTGAAAATCTAACGGAGTGAGCATGATCGATTTACGCAGTGATACCGTCACCTTGCCGAGCGATGCAATGCGCAGGCAGATGGCTGAAGCCGAGGTTGGCGACGATGTCTATGGGGATGACCCCACCGTGGCGGCGCTGGAAGCGGACGGCGCCCGCCTGAGCGGTAAAGCGGCGGCGCTGTTTTTTCCCAGCGGCACCCAGGCGAATCTGGTGGCGCTGCTGACCCATTGCCAGCGCGGCGAAGAGTATATCGTCGGGCAGCATGCGCATAACTACCGCTTTGAAGCCGGCGGCGCCGCGGTATTGGGCAGCATTCAGCCCCAGCCGCTGGAAGCGGACGCCGACGGCACGCTGCCGCTGGATAAAGTGGCCGCCGCCATTAAGCCGGACGATTTTCATTTTGCCCGCACCCGACTGTTATGTCTGGAAAATACCCATAACGGCAAAGTCATTCCCCTGGCTTATCTGCAACAGGCCTGGCAATTCAGCCGTGACCACAAGCTGTCGCTGCATATTGACGGCGCGCGGGTTTTTAACGCGGCGGTAGCATTGAATGTTCCCCTGACCGATATCAGCCAATATTGCGATACCCTGACCATTTGTTTATCCAAAGGTTTGGGTGCGCCGGTGGGATCGCTGCTGTGCGGCGGCGAAGACTATATCCGGCAGGCGAAGCGCTGGCGAAAAATGGTGGGCGGCGGCATGCGCCAGTCCGGCATCCTGGCGGCGGCCGGCCGTTATGCGCTGGAGCATAACGTACAGCGTCTGCGGGAGGATCATGACAATGCCCAGTGGCTCGGGCAACAGCTCGGCGCGCTGGGCGTGGAAATCATGGCTCCGGGCGCCCAGACCAATATGCTGTTTATCCGTCAGTCGCCGGAACTGGCCGCTAAGCTTGGCCCATGGATGCTCGGGCATGATATCAACATCGCCTCGGGCACCGTGACCCGTTTGGTGACTCATCTGAATATCAGCCGTCAGGACCTTGAAAAGGTGGTCCGGATCTGGCGCGAATTCCTGCATCATCATGGCGAACTAACGGGCGCCGCCCTCACGGGCGTCTACTTCCAGTAACGCATCAAGTATCGCCTCGGTTTCCGCGTCCGGCAGGCCGCGGAAATCAGTGGGGCGAAAGTGCATCTGGAAAGCCGCCACCGCTTTTTGCTGCAACGCCACAGGCATCCCCGGCGTCACGTCATAACCGTAGCGGGCCATACGCTGCAAAATAGCCGGCATCGCCACCCGCTGGCGAGGATCCCGTTTTCCCAGGTAGAAATGTACCCGATTCTGATCGGGCCAAATGCCCACTCCCGCCGCCGCCAGCTGCCGCCAGGGAAATAACGGGCCGGGATCCTGCTTGCGCCGCCAGGCGATGTCGCTGTGCCCCACCACATTAAACGGCGAAATATGATAACGTTTGATGATATCCCGGCTCAGGGCGATGACCAGCGCTATCTGATGAGGGGGATAAGGCGCCGCGTCATATCCCGTCAGCGTGCGGTAATAGCCGCCGTTTTCGATTTCGATGCCGATGGAAGTATCGTTAAGATTTTCACGCCCGCGCCAATAACTCTCCCCGGCATGCCAGGCCCGGCGCGATTCATCCACCAGCCGCAGGGCGGTAGGGATGCCGGCGGCATTATCAGGATGCAGCGGTATCAAGTAGTGGGCGCTGACCTGGCCGGTGGTGAGGGTTTTCATGGAACCGGTAAAATCTTCCGCGGTATAATGCAGCACCAGAAACTGAATACGCTCATCCGCTCCCGCCGCCTTTTGTGAGCTGTCTACATGGTAAAAAAGCGGCGCCGCCTTCTCTTTTTCCACCAGCAGATAGCCGATATAGCACAGGCATAATACGACAATGAGCCGAAACGCCCAGGTGATTCTTGCTGCCCGCGGTCTACCACGGCGTTTTCCGCTGTCCAAGCACCCTCTACCTCGTTTGAAAAAATCCCGAACAAATCGCGGGTATTCTCACCAGGTTACGCTCTGTCCGCAACCGGTTTAAAAGCCGCGGCGCGGATATTCTTGAGGTTCGACCGGTGGGCGGGATGAACAAAAGTGGCCGTTGCGCCACAACTGACTGTTTTTTCATTATACTCAATGGTAATTTCCCCTCTTTCCTTTGCTATTAACAAGGTTAACAATGAAAAAAAGATTGTTGGTACTGTTCCCCTTGGCGTTACTGTTGGGCGCCTGTACCCAGGTTGAACCGGCATACAAAGATATCGGTACCCGCATCGGCCCTTGCGCCGAAGGCGGACCGGATGATGTCGCGCAGCAATTTTATAACCTTCGCATACAGCAAGGCGTGCAGAGCCGGCCCGGCAGCGCCCAGTTGGCGCAATACCGGCCTTATCTGAGCGACGGGCTGTATCAGTTGCTCAGCGCTAGCCTGCAGGACAGCGGTAAAGCGGCTAAATTACCCGACGGGGATATTTTCAGCAGCAACGCCGCCGGCCCTGCCTCGGCCAGCGTCCACAGCGCTTCGCGCATCTTGAATACCGATGCCAAGAACATCCCGTTACGGGTGGATATGTCGCGTCAGCAAGGCGCGAACAGCCAATCCGTCCAGTGGCAGGATGAGGTGCTGATGATCCGCGAAGGCCAATGCTGGGCTGTGGATGACGTGCGCTATCTCGGTATGCTGTCCCCTGCCCCGGCCGGGACGCTGCGGCAGACCCTGGAAAAGCGCTAAAATCCGGAGCCGGAACCTGCAAGCCTGTGGTTTCCCATTCTCAACCGTGCCGGCCACGGGTTCGATTTGGCAAATGCGCATGGAGTTCAAGGGAGGAACAGGATGCTGGAAGAGTAAACCGTCCGCGCCAGGGATGACGGGTTCACGGCGTGTTTACGTTCCATCATCCTGTCCCGACCCTGCATATTTGAAGCGCAGCGCTGGAAAATTAAGACTGCCCGCGCCTCGTTGTGGTGCACAGGCAAGCGGTCCATAGCGGGACAACGAGTCAACAGAGCATATAACCGGGAAATTGCCCGGCACAAAGACCTTTTGTGCTGTCCATGATATTATTACCCACCTAAATGTAAATTTTGATCATGGCGGATTGCATCAATCGTCCGTCAACGTTAACATCTGCCGCCTCAATGGCTATTCAGTTTCAACGCATGAGTATTCAACTAAACCATATCGACTGTTTTTACGGCGCTTATCAAGCGCTGTTTGATATCACGCTTGAATGCCCGGCCGGGGAAACGCTGGTGCTTCTCGGTCCCAGCGGCGCAGGCAAAAGTTCGTTGCTGCGGGTGCTTAATCTGCTGGAGATGCCGCGCGCCGGCGAGTTGGCCATTGCCGGTAATCATTATGATTTCCGGCATGGGCCCGGCGAGAAGGACATCCGTGAACTGCGGCAAAATGTCGGTATGGTCTTCCAGCAATATAATCTCTGGCCGCATCTCACCGTGCGGCAGAATTTGATCGAAGCCCCCTGCCGGGTGCTCGGCCTGTCGCGGGCGCATGCCAATGAACGGGCCGATAAGCTGCTGGATCGCCTGCGCCTGACGGATTTCAGCGATCGTTTCCCGCTGCATTTATCCGGCGGCCAGCAGCAGCGGGTGGCTATCGCCCGCGCCCTGATGATGGAACCGCAGGTTTTACTGTTCGACGAACCCACCGCGGCGCTGGATCCGGAAATCACCGCGCAAATTGTCAGTATCATCCGCGAATTGGCCCAGACCGGCATCACACAGGTGATCGTCACCCATGAAGTCGAGGTAGCACGTAAGACTGCCAGTCGCATCGTTTATATGGAAAACGGCCGCATTGTGGAACAGGGGGATGCGACACATTTTGCCCGGCCGCAAACCGAGGCCTTTGCTCACTACTTATCGCATTAAATATTTGGACAAAAAATGAAAAAATTGATTATCGCCGCCGTATTGGCCGGAATGACCGCTTCAGCGGGCGCAGCCGAAACCATTCGTTTCGCCACCGAGGCCTCTTACTCTCCGTTCGAATTCGTCGATGCCAATAATACCATCCAAGGTTTTGACATCGATCTGGCCAATGCCCTGTGCAAGGAAATGCAGGCACAATGCACCTTTACCAATCAGGCGTTTGACAGTTTGATTCCCAGCCTGAAATTCCGCCGTTTCGATGCGGTGATTTCCGGAATGGACATCACCCCGGAACGCTTGCAGCAAGTCTCTTTTTCCCAGCCCTATTATGAAAACTCCGCGATTTTTATCGCGCAAAAAGACAAGTTTACCGATTTGGCTTCCCTTAAGGGCAAACGCGTAGGTATGCAAAACGGCTCCACCCATCAGAAATTCCTGCAGGATAAACACCCGGAAATAACCGCGGTTCCGTATGACAGCTACCAGAACGCCGTGCTTGACTTGAAGAACGGTCGTTTGGACGCGGTATTCGGCGACAGCGCGGTGGTGAACGAGTGGCTTAAGAAAGATAATTCCCTGGCGACGGTGGGGGATAAAATCACCGATAAAGCCTATTTCGGCACCGGTCTGGGTATCGCGGTACGCCAGAATAACGCCGCCCTGGTGGATCAATTCAACACCGCGCTGAACAAAGTCAGGCAGGATGGGACTTACCAGGCCATTTACCAGAAATGGTTCAAGAAGTAATCCGCTTTCATGAATGAACTTTATCCTATCGCCGGCGCCGCAGGGACTACCCTGGGGCTGGCGTTATGCGCGCTGGTTGTGGGCCTGGTGCTGGCGATGTGTTTTGCCGCTTGGGAATCCGCGCGCTGGAAATGGCTGGGGCTGCTGGGCACCGCCGTGGTCACGGTGCTGCGCGGCCTGCCGGAAATATTGGTAGTGCTGTTTATCTATTTCGGCGCGTCGCAGCTGCTGCTGACGCTATCGGACGGTTTTACCCTTAATCTGGCCGGCTATCATCTGCCCCTGAGCCTGCCGGCGGATGTTAACGTCAGCCCCTTTATCTGCGGCGTGCTGGCGCTGGCACTGCTGTACGCCTCTTATGCATCTCAAACCCTGCGCGGCGCGATCAAAGCCATTCCGCAGGGACAATGGGAGTCCGGCCAGGCGCTGGGCATGAAAACCAGCGCCGTTTTTTTCCGGCTGATTTTGCCGCAAATGTGGCGTCATGCGCTGCCGGGCCTGGGAAATCAATGGCTGGTGCTGCTGAAGGATACTGCCCTGGTCTCGCTGATAAGCGTCAATGACTTGATGCTGCAAACCAAAAGTATCGTCAATTTTACCCAGCAGCCGTTTACCTGGTATCTGGTTGCTGCGGCGGTGTATCTGGCCATTACCCTGCTGAGCCAGGTCATTCTCCGCGCCATTGAACGCCGCTCAACGCGTTTTGAAACGAGGGCTTCGTGATGCTGGCCTATCTGCCGGATTTGATGAAAGGATTGCCCGTAAGCCTGTCGCTGACGCTGTGCGCCATCCTGATAGCCCTGTTTCTGGCGCTGCTGTTTACGGTGATCGTCAGCCTGAAGCTCCCGGTGCTGACGCCGCTGGTGAAAATCTATATCACCTTGTTTACCGGCACGCCGCTGCTGGTGCAGATATTCCTGATTTATTACGGCCCGGGACAGTTTGCCGCATTACGCGCCATACCCTGGTTATGGTCGCTGGTATCCCAGCCTTGGCTGTGCGCCATGATAGCCCTGGCCTTGAACAGCGCGGCCTATAGTACTCAGCTGTTTACCGGCGCCATGCGCGCCATTCCGTCCGGCCAGTGGCAGTCATGCTCGGCGCTGGGGATGAGCCGAGCCCAGTCATTGCGGCTGCTGATGCCGTTCGCCATCAAACGCGCCCTCTCCTCCTATTCCAATGAAGTGGTGCTGGTCTTCAAAAGCACGTCGCTGGCCTATACCATTACGCTGATGGATGTGATGGGGCACGGGCAGCTGATGTACGGCAGGACGTATGATGTGATGGTGTTCGGCGCCGCCGGGATTATCTATCTGTGCGTCAACGGCATATTGACGCTGCTGATGCGCCTGGTGGAGTATCGCGCGCTGCGCTTCGAACGGCGCAGCTAATCCCGGCGTTTAAGCAATACCAGCGTCTCGTAATGGGCGGTGTGCGGGAACATATCGAATAGCTGCACGCTGACAAGCCGGTAAGACGGCAGCGCCAGCACATCTTTCGCCAGGCTCTGCGCCTGGCAGCTGGAATAGAGTATCCAGGGCGGCGCCATGCGGTCCAGATAGCCGCATAACTCGGCGCCGATGCCGCGCCGCGGCGGATTCACCAGCACCAGATCGGGGGTATCATGCCCCAGGGCGAAGCGGGTGGAATCCAGCGCCTGGAAATCCACCCGGCGCAGCCCTAGCGCCTTGGCCGACTGCCGGGCGCTGGCGATGGCCTCAGGGCTGATTTCGATGCCTGTCAAGCGCATTTCCGCCGTCGTGCAATGCAGCCCAAAGCCCCCCACTCCGCAAAACAGATCCCACAGGCTGGTGATATTCAGCGCCGCCACCCACTCACGGGCCGTGTCGTACAAGCGGGCAGCGATGGCCGGATTGGTTTGGAAAAAGCTGCGGGGACGGATAAACAGCGGGATGTCATTAAGGCGCTCCTCCAGGGCGGTTTGCCCGGTAAGCACGATTTCGGTGTCGCCTTCCAGAATGGCCATATGCACCGGCTGGATATTCGCTGAAATCACCTTGAGCCGCGGCAACTGCGCCCGCAGCCAGGGCAGCGCCGCCCGCAGCGCCGCGAGTTTCGTCTCGGAGCGCAACACAAAACGCAGCATCATGTCCCCGCTGTGGCTGCTGGCGGTGAGCAGCAGGAATTTCAATTCCCCCCGCTTGAGCGCCACGCTGTAGGGCGTCAGACCGGCGCGGCCGATAAAGGCTTTCAGCACGCTGAACGTCGGGGCGAAATCAGCGGGATACAGCGGGCAATCGCACAGATCAACAGGCTCCCCGCCCTGCGGCAGCATGCCCAGCAAGGGTCGCTCAACGCTGCCCCCCACCACCATTTTGGCCTTATAACGGAAGGCCGACTCTGGCGAAGCCACCGGCGCCAGCCATTGCTCAACCGGCAATGGGGACAAAAGTTCGGCAAGACGCGCCTGTTTCTCCGCTAACTGTTGCGGATAAGGCATCTCCAGCCACTGGCAGGAGCGGCAACGGTCGGCGTTAAATAAATCGCAGTGCATGGGCAGACAGGAAAGCGGAACGGGCGCGCATTGTATCACCGCCGGGGCAACAAAATCATTGTTTGCCGGTAAAAAAACGCTGGCCGGTTTTCGGCACGAACAGCAGACTCAGCATCAGCATATCGGGTAGTTTATGCATTAAAAGCTGAGACAGGATTTCAGCTGCGCCGTCGCCGGGCAGCACGAACATTTCGGGATAATAACCGTGCCAGGTGGCGATAAACAGATAGCCGGCGCTAATGAGTTGACACCCAAGAAAACACCAGCGCGCACGAGTCCGCCCCCGCAACAGGGCGAATCCGCAATGCAATTCCAGAAAAAGTATTGCCAGGGCGGCCAGGAACAACAGCGTCAAATCCCAGGAACCGCTGCTGGTGCTGATAAAGCTTTGTATTCCCTCCAGGCCCAGATTGCCGGCCAGCATCACCACCCCAAGACAGCGGGTGGCGATAATGGCGACAGCGGCGGTAACCACCGCCACCGGGGCATGGCCGGTCCAGCGCGCCCGGTCTGAATAACGGTTTCTAAAGATCTCCGACATGGATTTTCTCCGCGCAGATGAGGCCACACAGGTGCGGCGCACCCAACAAGACTAGCAGCTTTGACAAAAATCAGCTACGGACCGTCCGCTGCCGGAGCAGTGATATCGGCATTCCGCTGCGAATGCCGCCGCATCTGTGCCGACAATCAGCCGCGAGCCGCCCGCTGCCGGTCCAGCCGGCGCTGTTTTTCCGAGCGCGACATCAGCCACCAGGCAATCATCCCGATGATGCCCACCACCCCCAAAATAATAGTGGCCAGGGCATTGATCTCCGGATTCACCCCCATCCGCACGCTGGAGAACACCAGCATCGGCAAGGTAGTGGACCCCGGACCCGCGACAAAACTGGCGATGACCAAATCATCCAGGGAAAGGGTAAATGCCAGTAGCCAGCCGGAAATAATCGCCGGGGCAATCATCGGCAGCGTAATGATGAAAAAGACCTTAATCGGCGTAGCGCCCAAATCCAGCGCGGCTTCCTCGATGGATTGGTCCAGTTCCCGCAGCCGGGAGTTAACCACCACCGCGACGTAGGCGGTGCAAAAGGTCACATGGGCCAGCCAGATGGTGAACATACCCCGCTCAGCCGGCCAACCGATGGCGTGCCCCAGGGCCACGAACAGCAATAGCAGCGACAGACCGGTTATCACATCCGGCATCACCAGGGGCGCGGTGAGCATAAAGGCAAAGGTATCGGATCCGCGAAAACGACCGAAGCGGACAATCACCACCGCCGCCAGCGTGCCGAGAATCATCGCCATGGTGGCGGTGGCCGCCGCCAGTGTCAGGCTGAGGGTGACCGCGCTTATCATGGCGTCGTCATGCATCAGAACCCCGTACCATTGGGTTGACCAGCCGGCCCAGACAGTCACCAGTTTTGAGCTGTTAAACGAATAAATCACCAGCATCAGCATCGGGGCATACAAAAACGTAAAGACCAGGACCAAAATGACGATGCGCCAGGGCGAACGCACTACCGGAAGAGTATTCACGCGTGTTCCCCCAGGGCTTTGTTTTGATGCTTATGGAACCACATAATCGGCACGATAAGCAGCAACAGCATCACCACCGCAACTGCCGACGCCACCGGCCAATCGCGGTTATTAAAGAACTCCTGCCACAGGATTCGGCCGATCATGATGCTGTCCGGCCCGCCGAGCAGTTCGGGGATGACATACTCCCCCACCGCCGGGATGAATACCAGCATCGAACCGGCGATAATCCCGCCCTTGGTCAGCGGCACAATCACCTGGAAAAAGGTCTTGAGCGGTCGCGCGCCAAGATCCAGCGAGGCTTCCACCAGCGAATAATCCAGGCGGGTCAACGCGGTGTAGATCGGCAGTATCATAAACGGCAGGTAGGCGTAAACGATTCCGATGTAAACGGCCAGGTTGGTATGGAGGATCACCAAAGGCTCATGGATAACCCCGAGCCACATCAGGAAATTATTCAGCACGCCGTTGTTTTTCAAGATTCCCATCCAGGCATAGACCCGAATCAAAAACGAGGTCCAGGACGGCAGGATAACCAGCAGCAGCAGGATATTGCGGGTGGAAGGCTTACTGTGCGCCACCGCCCAGGCCATGGGGTAGCCAATCAGCAGGCAGAAAAAGGTGGAGATGGCCGCGACCTGCAGCGACTGCAAATACGCCTCGATATAAAGCGGATCCTCCAGCAGCTGCATAAAATTCGCCAGATTCAGCGAAATATCCAGCTTGCCGTCCACCCAGGTGACCAGATCGGTATAGGGTGGAATCGCACGGGCCATATCCGCCAGGCTGATTTTGAAAACAATGAGGAACGGCAGCATAAACAGCAGCAGCAGCCAGAGGTAGGGCAAAAATATGACCCCCTTGCGGCCGTGTTTCATCTGCAGCCGCGTCAGGTAGCCTGGGGTATTCAACTGTCCCGGTTCAGATCCGGGCGGCGTTTTTTCAACCGAAACAGACATGTTTTCCCCTTGGCCTATACCGTCAGCACGACACAACTGTCCGCATCCCAACAGAGACGGACCTCATCGCCCCAGGTGGGCGTCCCTTTACGGAAACGATGGGCATTCTGCAGCTGAGCGCTGATTATCTGGCCGCCTTGCAGCCGCACATGGTAAATGGATAAATCGCCAAGATAGGCGATATTCACCACCTCCCCCACGGCAAAATTGGACCCATTCGCCGGCACTTCATCGCACAGCATGATTTTTTCCGGCCGCAAGGCCACATGCACCGGCACGCCGTCCACCACCGACACGTCCGTATTCACCTGCAGCGGATGCACCAGCGCCGGACTTTGCAGAATCAGCGAATCGTCGCGGCGTTCTTTAAGCAATCCGTCGAACATGTTCACCGAGCCGATAAATTCGGCGCTGAAGCAGCTGTTGGGATGCTCATAAATTTCTTCCGGCTCGCCAATCTGGACGAATTTACCGCGATTCATGATGGCGATTCGTCCCGCCATGGTCATGGCTTCCTCCTGATCGTGGGTCACCATGACACAGGTAACCCCAACGCGCTCAAGGATATCCACCACTTCCAGCTGCATACGATCCCGCAGTTTTTTATCCAGCGCCCCCATGGGTTCATCCAGCAACAGCAATTTTGGCCGCTTGGCCAGACTGCGGGCCAGCGCCACCCGCTGCCGCTGACCGCCGGAAAGCTGATGGGGTTTCCTGCCGATAAATTCCTGCATGTGCACCATGGTAAGCATCTCTTCCACCCGCTGTTTAATCTCCCCGCGAGGCAGCTTGTCCTGTTTCAACCCGAAAGCAATATTCTGCTCCACCGTCATATGGGGAAACAGCGCATAGGATTGAAACATCATATTTATCGGGCGCTGGTAGGGCGGCATATGGGAAAGATCCTGGCCGTCCAGGACGATTTGTCCCTGGGTCGGCTGCTCAAAACCCGCCAGCATCCGCAGCAGAGTGGATTTGCCGCAGCCTGACGCCCCAAGTAAAGCGAACATCTCCCCTTTGAAAATGGTCAAACTGACGTCATCCACCGCCAACTGGCCGTCAAAGGCCTTGGACAGATTGCGGATTTCCAGCAATGGCGTAACCATTTTCAGACTTTTAGGCTGTGGGCGGGGTAGTGCATCATTCACTGACATGGCTCTCCGGAACAAAAGGAACAGACAAGGCGTTTTTGTCCTGCCGTTTCTGAAAAGCATAACAGGCGGGAGATTAAGCCGCCTGTCGGTTAGGTTTAGCCTTTTGGTTGCTGCACGGAACTATTTGCCGCTTTTCACTTTAGTCCAGGCACGGGTTATCACGCGATCAATGGCCGGCGGCTGTACCTTGAGGGTAAAGAGCTTAGCCCGCACATCCGGCGGCGGATAAATGCCGGGATTGTTACGTACCGCTTCGTCCACCAAAGGTGTAGACGCCAGATTGCCGTTGGCATAAAAAATCTGGTTGCTCACCTGCGCGATGACCTTGGGATCCATCAGGTAATTCAGGAACTGATAGGCCTCGTCGACATTTTTGGCATCGGCGGGAATGGCGAGCACGTCAAAAAAGGCCAGCGCGCCCTCTTTAGGAATACTGTAACCGATATTCACGCCGTTTTTGGCTTCCTTGGCGCGGTTCGACGCCTGCATCACATCCCCTGCCCAGCCGATAGCCACACAGATATCACCGTTTGCCAGGTCATTGATATATTGCGATGAATGGAAATACCGGACGCTCGGGCGCAGCTTTAACAGCAGGTCCGTCGCCGGGCCGGTATAATCGGCGGCGTTGCCGCTGTTGGGATCCTTGCCCAGATAATTAAGCACGGTGGCGAAAATTTCCGACGGCGCATCCAGGAAGGAAACACCACAGCTTTTCAGCTTCGCCAGATTTTCCGGCTTGAGCACCAAATCCCAGCTGTTGAGCGGCGCGTCATTGCCCAATATGGCTTTCACCTTGTCGACGTTATAGGCAATGCCGGTGGTGGCCCACATGTAAGGAATGGCGTATTTATTGCCGGGATCGTTCCGGCTGATCAATTTCAGCAAATCCGGATCCAGGTTTTTATAGTTCGGTAATTTGCTTTTATCCAGCGGCTGGAATACGCCGGCGGTTAATTGACGCTCAAGGAAGCTGGCGGAAGGGACGACAATATCAAAACCGGTACTGCCGGCCATCAGTTTGCCTTCCAGCACCTCATTGGAATCGAACACATCATAGACGACCTTGATGCCGGTCTGCTTCTCGAAATCCGGTACGGTATTCGGCGCGATATAATCGGACCAGTTATACACATGCAATGTTTTTTGTTCCGCCGCTATTGCAGTGGCGGATGCTGCCATCAACAAGCCGACAGCGAAACCCGACAGCCATTTCTTACGTTGGGTGAACATCCGTTGCTTCCTCCAGATCCCAGTCAACAAAAATGTATATATGCATCTCAACCGAGACACAGCGCGTCAATAAGGTGCAGCGGCTGATGGAATCTCCGTGAATATTTTTTATTCATCGGATTCGCGGGGATAACGAAGAACGCCATGCCGTTTCCCTGATTCCAGAGCAGTATCGCAAGCATAACCGCAGCGACAAAGCTACGCCAGAGCTCTGCAAAAAAAATGGCTTTAATCGATTAATTATTCATTTTTTGTCTATCAAATAGGGTGTTTATGGCTTAACCGGAGAGGCAAATCGGGCGAATTGAGTAAAAACGCAGCAGAAACCATGGAAAACAATGAGTTGAATTTTACCGCAGCAGCAGGACCTAGGTATCAATGGATAACCGGCGCCGTATGCTTCTCCTCGGCGGGCGTATCTTCCTCTTCGATGAATAATAAATCGTTGGCGCGGGCTTCAAGGATGAGCATGGAAACCTGTTCTTCCGCCTGCTGCATAAAATGGCGGAATTGACCGAAGGTGATGCCGACCTCGGTACTCAAGGACTGGCAGGCCACCAGCTTTGGCAGATTATCGTCCTGGATATCGATAAAGGCCTTAACGGTCAGGGAACTGGCGTTGATTTGGCTTAAATCACCCACCAGGGCGATCAGCGCCGTCGGCCGAACTTCCGCCAGCGCGGAGAAAAGGATGACATTGTCAATCAGATCGACCTTGGCATCGAATATTCCATCGAAATTTTGCATATGCGGCAGATGCAACGCCTGACAGGAGTCACACTCGAAAAATGAGAGACTCATTTTTTCCAACCAGCGTCTAAGGATATCAAGGTCCGGAATAACAAGTGAATCCATAACGCTAACCCCTAATTAATAAATCCGAAACGGGGCATAGCTTACGGAATATTAAGCAAAGGCGCTACGGTCAAACACAGCAATTTACATCAAATATCGCTCTCGCCGGCAAAAGGAGAACTACGGCGGTTAAGCGGGCGGCCGGTAATGCAATAACATCACGTTGATTTTGAATGATTAGCGGGCATTATTTGACCCCAATTCTTTTTTAACGGCAGTCAAACGGGGCAAAATCCTAAAATACCGGCAGTGCTAATCAACGTGACGGCGCAGACAGCAACCGCCGTTGTCCATGCTGTTCGATATGGCGGATCATCATGCCTGCGATATCGATGCCGGTGGCGGTTTCCACCCCCTCCAGCCCCGGCGACGCGTTCACTTCCATTACCAGCGGGCCGCGCTCGGCGCGCAGAATATCCACACCGGCGATTTCCAGGCCCAGGGTAGCAACCGCTTTTATCGCAATGGCCCGTTCTGCCGGGGTTATGACCACCTTATGGGCCGTACCGCCCCGATGCAAATTGGAGCGGAAGTCCCCCGGCTGAGCCTGGCGCTCGATAGCCGCCACCACCTGGTTGCCGATGACCAGGCAGCGGATATCGCGTCCTTGCGCCTCATGCACATACTCCTGTACCAAGAACTGTGCTTTCAGACCCCGAAACGCATCGATCACGCTTTTAGCGGCCTGAGGGGTTTCCGCCAGGACCACGCCTATCCCCTGGGTGCCTTCCACCAATTTCACCACCAGCGGGGCGCCGCCGACCATTTCAATCAAATCTCCGGTATCGTCGGGTGAATCGGCAAAGCCGGTCACCGGTAAATCTATGCCTTCTTTCGCCAGTAATTGCAGTGAATGCAGCTTATCCCTCGCCCTGGTAATGGCGGCGGAATTATTAAGGGCATAGCTGCCCAGCATTTCAAACTGGCGCAACACCGCCGTTCCGTAAAAGGTAATGGCGGTACCGATGCGGGGGATCACGGCATCATAGGGCGCCAGGCGCCTGCCCTGGTAGTGAACGGACGGCGCGTCACAATTGATATTCATGTAGCAAGAGAGCGGATCGATGATATCCACGCTATGGCGGCCGGCTTCGGCGGCTTCCCGTAACCGCCTGCATGAAAAAAGGGAACCGTCCCGGGATAAAATGGCTATTTTCACACAGTACCCTGCTTTCTGGTCATAATCCGGTTGATAATAATCCGCGGGTAGGTTTCGGTCGAGCAATGTTTTGCCTGGGAGCTAAAAACAGCGTCGCGGCATTTTAGATAGGAACGGGGCATTAAACTGAAAGGTAATTACTGCTTTTTTTTGACGCCGGTCACAGGCATAGTAAACGGCAACAAGAAGCGTAACAACTTTCATTGATTCGTTTCGATTGTCATTTTATACGTTAAGGAGTGAATATGTTTGCTGTCATTTTCGGACGTCCGGGCTGCCCTTATTGTGTGCGCGCTAAAGAGTTGGCTGAAAAACTGACTGTTGAACGGGATGACTTCTCTTACCGTTACGTCGATATCCACGCCGAAGGCATTTCCAAAGCGGACCTGTCGAAAACCGTAGGTAAACCGGTGGAAACCGTGCCGCAAATTTTCGTCGATCAGGTTCATATCGGCGGCTGTACGGATTTTGAAGCCTACGCTAAAGAAAACCTCAGTTTATATCAGCAATAAACGACACTTCCCCGGGCCGGCCTTACCGGCCCGTAGTGGTTGTCCTCGCGCCCCGCCGCTTTGGTTCCAAAGACGTTTATATCCCCTCATATTTCAAGCTGCGAATGTCCTGGCTTTATTGCGACACGGATTATTTGGGATATAACAGCAATCTGAAAGCCATGTATGCCGCTTACAGCAGGGTATGGCGTTTGAAGATTTCGCTGGCAAAAAAACACACCAGCGCGCCGCAGGCACACCAGAATATCGCGCTTAACAAATACGTCACCTGGTACCACAGGGAATAATGCAGCTGGTTGCTTACATTGAAAAGCAGCAGGCATAACGGCGATACCAGTAAGGCGCCCAGCAGCGGACAAGTGATTTTACTGCCGCGAGACAGCAGACCGCCGACGATTCCCGGCAGCAAGTACAGTAAAAACCCCAGCGCCGCGCCCTGGTGTCTTTCATTCAATACAATGAGCCCGCTCTCTTGACTGGCAAAAACCACAAGAAATAGTACAGCACTGCTTATGGTTCCAACCCTTAGCCGTTTCATCGCCATTTTCCTCCCCGTCGTTTATCCAGCTACCTATCCCCAGTGGGAGAATCCATGAATACCTTTGTTTAACGAAAAAAAGAAATCATGATCTTCGGCCTAGCCTAAACAATCATAATCAGAAAAAAGATCGGTTCTTCCCGGCGAAATGCAGCGGAGGAGATCTTTATGGATGGCGCTACGTCCTTAGTGGGGCCACGGCTAATAACCCGCTGTAAATATATGAAATGGACCCATGTTTTATAAAAATGAATATACCGGATAAATTCATTAATATCAAATAGTTGCTGGTAACAATATAGTTATCATTCGTGAATATTAACGTATCGGATATGTTAAAAGGCGAAGACACTTTGTTAGTGAATATGGGAAGTAAATCTCCCGGACTGAATAAATAAAACCCCGCTATTTTCTACAAATGCGTCATTCCAAAGATATTTTTCAATAAAAAGAATTAGTGCGCCGCCCTACTCATTTCGTGAACATGAAAGAGTTTTAAAAGGCGGATTATGCATTTCCGGTTTCTCCGGACGGGCCACAGAAAAGAAAGATTCAGTTTTTTCTTACTACCGGAGGATGTCGACGGTAAACCGTTACATTAACGATGGTCAACTATCACCACGCCTGCCGGCACGCCGAGACGAACGGCAAGGGATTGCGCACCCGCCATACCGGCGCTTTTCCGGCTTCGCTTATGCGGGCAGGACACCTCTTGCAGCCACGGGATAAATTATCCGTCATAATGGCTGGTTGAGACAAAGAGTAAGAGATGTTTACTTTGTGAACAAAAAAATTTTCCGTGATCAAGAACTTTCTTTGCCTTATAGAGTCTGAATTAGTGCCACTGCTTTTCTTTGATGTCCCCAAATTGAGGAGCCCGATCGTCCCGCCTTCTTAGGTTCAAGACTTTCGGGTTTTTTATTGTCCGCAACATTTTCACCCATCCCCGGTTTACCGCAGATGACCGTCACGTTTGTTCAGGTTTGCCTTCTTTCGGAAGGCTTTTTGCATATACGCGGCGCGGGAAACGTCTGTGTCAAAATGTTTGGCGGCAAAATAAACCATATCATGCCATTAAGAGGATATTGTTCCGAGACAAAAATGGTTTTTTATTTGAACCAATGTCTATTCTAAAGTAATAAGTTAATAACCTAACTAATTATGAACCTATAGTGTAATAGTATACTGTATAAGATGCATTGACTCTTATGCATAGCGAGCTCTTATCAATGCTTATTGAAAATAATTATTAATTAAATAATATACCATTATCATTTTTTTATAGACTCGAATGGTAACCCAGCGAAATTACAGCATAAAGTGATAAGATAAAGCATGATGAATTTATAATAACAAGATCAAATCCCCATCACAAAACAACATTCTCTTATAGATACAGATAAATCCCTCTGATTAATAGTAAACAGCAGCCTTCATGATTGCCGTAAAATAACCGATCAGGCTCAAAAAAAACACTTTTATGCATGAATATCCGACTTAAAGGATATATTATACAGGCGGGATATCAAATTTAATCCGGTTTTGATGATTGCTTATTTGTAACTTTATCCTTTCGCCATAATAGGACGAAGGGTGATATATGCACTGGCTCAAGTGAGCCGTTAACCCCACTACCTGGTCTTTTTTTCGGAGAATTAATGGATACAACGCAAGCTACTTCTGTTACGGTGGTCCGTCACAGAACGGCCATGCAGTGGCGCAAATCAGATTCGGTCTGGATGCTGGGCCTTTACGGCACGGCAATTGGGGCCGGCGTACTGTTTCTACCAATCAATGCGGGCATCGGCGGTTTATTGCCTTTACTTATTATGTCGATACTCGCTTTTCCCATGACGTTTTATGCCCATCGGGGCTTGTGCCGCCTCATCCTGTCAGGTAAGCCGGAATGCAACAATATTACCGACGTCGTTGAGCAACACTTTGGTTCTCTTGCCGGTAATATCATCACGCTACTTTATTTCTTTGCCATCTATCCCATTTTACTGGTGTATAGCGTGGCGATCACCAATACCGTCGAAAATGTCATCACATACCAACTGCATCTTGCCGCTCCGCCACGCGCATTATTGGCTCTCATTCTACTCGTGGGTCTGATGAGCATTGTCCGGTTAGGCAAAGATATTATCGTCAGGGTAATGGGCATCCTGGTCTTTCCCTTCGTGGCGGTATTGATGTTTCTGGCGGTATTCCTGATTCCTCACTGGAACGCCGATATATTCCACCAGCCGTTATTAACCGCAGGCGCAGGCCAGGGCGGCTTAATCAACACCCTGTGGCTGGCCATACCCGTACTGGTATTTTCTTTTAATCATTCACCTATTATTTCTTCGTTTGCCATGGCAAAACGCGGCGAATACGGCGACCACGCCGAGCAGAAGTGCTCGAGGATATTGTTCTTCAGCAATATTCTTATGGTGTTGACCGTCATATTTTTTGTCTTTAGCTGTGTATTGAGCTTAACACCGGCGCACATGGCCGACGCCAAAGCGCAAAATATTTCAATACTCACTTTCCTGGCCAATCATTTCAATAATCCCTATATCGGGTTATTGGCACCACTGGTGGCATCCGTGGCGATAGCCAAGTCCTTTCTCGGCCACTATCTGGGAGCCAGCGAGGGATTTTCCGGACTGCTTGCCAAATCAATACATAAGTGCGGCAAAACAGTTCATCCAAACACGGTGAATAGGCTGACCGGCGGTTTTATGCTTATCACCGCCTGGCTGGCGGCAACCTACAATCCCAGTATTCTGGGAATTATCGAAACCCTGGGCGGTCCCGTCATAGCCATGCTGCTGTTCCTGCTGCCGATGTATGCTATTCAAAAAGTTCCGGCATTGGCCCGTTACCGCGGTGCGGCAAGCAATTATTTTGTCTGGGGAGTAGGATTTGTTGCCTTGACGGCGATTATTTATAAGCTGCTGTAAAACGTCTGTCAACCGGCTGAAACCTCCCCGTGGGGAGGTTTTTATTGATCAGCGCATGGCAAACCCAAACCAGCTGTGCAGTTTTTGCAGGAACCAATCCCAGATGTTACGGAAAAATCCGCCGCGCTGCACCTCATCCATCACCACCAACGGTCGTTGCGCAATCACTTTGCCGTCTAACTGGAAATCGATGGTGCCCACTACCTGATGGCGCGACAGCGGCGCTTCCAGATAGGGTGAGTTTAACGTGAAGGATGCTTTCAAACCTTTCATCTGACCCTTGGGCAACGTTACGGAAGCATCCTTGGCGACACCGAGATCCACTTCGCTGCGATCGCCGAACCATACCCGCTGCCGGGTAAAGGCATGAGCCGCAGTAATCGGCGTCGCCGTCTCATAAAAGCGGAATCCCCAGGTCAGCAGCTTCTCGCTCTCGCGAAAGCGCACGCTGTCGGTGGGAGCGCCCAGCACGACTGAAATCAGCCGCATTCCGCTGTCGGTGGCCGAGGCCACCAGACTGTGACCCGCGCCGTCGGTATAGCCGGTTTTGATACCGTCCACATTCAGATTACCGTCCCAAAGAAGACGATTACGGTTCAATTGCTTGATTTTATTGTAGGTGAATTCTTTCTGCTTATGCAGCGCATACTCATCCGGTGCGTCCTGAATCAACGCCTGGCTCAGCAAGGCCATATCCCGCGCGGTGCTGTATTGTCCTTCGGCATCCAGACCATGGACGGTCATAAAGTGGGTATTTTTCAGGCCAAGGGCATCGACATATTTATTCATCAGGCTGACAAACGCATCCTGGCTGCCGGCGACATAGTCCGCCAAGGCGATGCTGGCGTCATTACCGGATTGAATAACCACCCCGTTGTTCAAATCGGCTACCGAAACCTGTTCGCCGGGCTTTAGAAACATTAAAGAGGAACCGCGCAATTCCGGATTGCCGGTGGCCCAGGCATCTTTGCCGATGGTGACTTTATCTTGCTGGGTAATCTTCCCGGCCTTGATGGCCTGGCCGATGACATAACTCGCCATGATCTTGGTCAGGCTGGCGGGATCAAGGCGCTGATCGGCATTGGATTCCGCCAAAACGGTGCCGCTTTGGTAATCCATCAGTATATAGGCCTTGGCATTGATTTGCGGCACACCGGGCGCCGTCTCCGCCTGGGCGGCCGGAACGGTGAACACCAACAGGGCGCCGAGGGTAAGCCCATGACATTTATGTGGGAGAGCGAAATTCTTCATGACGTGGCCAGAGTATCCATTCAAAATAAAATGGTTACCGCGTTACTCACGGTAGTGGATTGAGCGTAGCAACCTGATAAACAGCTTTCAGGATGTAGGAATCATGTTCCAGTTGGTTGAGTTTATTCAATACCCCTTAACTTTGCCGCATCAAGAACTCATTTTCAGCATTTTTGTGTCCTGATGTGACGCCGATCGACATCATCCCAGTGGCAATGAGGCCAATGGTATTCCCCAGCAAAAACTGCGTCAACGGTAATAACGCAACCGGCGGGTTAACCAACGGCACGGAACGGATGAGGTTCTCACCACGGTATCGATGCGGCGCAGCACGCTATTTTGCCATCATAAATGCCGTTGGATGATATCCGGCGGAATTCCCGACGGCGGCCCGCCTATGATTGAAAGCAGCTTGGCCGTCCTCCCTATCAGAGATCTCTCACTAGCAGCGGCAGTAAAAGAAAGGCATAGATCAGATATATAGCACTTCCGCTTGCGCGGAATTCTCCCTAATCAAATACACCGCCGCGGCCGGATGGGGGACGATGCAAAAGAATAACAATATCGTACTTACCATTCTCATCAAGCTCATGAAAACGATTTTTCTGGATAAAGAAAATGTGATCCCGGCCTTTCATCTGATGATTGAATCTTAAATATCATAAAGGCCTATCTTGTTCTTTGCTTAGCGGTCAGCTCTAATACAAAATACCAGTAAGAAGCTTTTATATAAAATATCATTATTATATTAATTAATTTTTCAGGTAAATATTCAAACATCAAGCATAAAAACAGCCAATAACACCATATGGAGGGATAACGCATACCGGTTATTCTAAAATTAACCCAAAAATCGATGGAACATATAAGATTAAGCGAGCAGTTACTGCCTTTATGGACGTCTTACGGCAAGGCATTAACCACAAAGAACTATCGTCAATAACGTTTGATACTGAGAGGGCGCGATGCTGACGATCTGGGGACATGAAAACTCGATAAATGTTAAAAAAGTGTTGTGGTGTGCCGCAGAACTTGCTCTTACCTACACTGCCATTCCCGCCGGAGGCGTACATGGCAAGGTTAATGATCCTATTTTTCTTTCCCTCAATCCTAACGGCCTGGTGCCTTGCCTGCAGGACGATGAAAATGACCTGGTATTATGGGAATCCCATACCATCGTACGTTACTTAGCGGCCCGATACGGCCAGAGCACCTGGTTGCTGACGGATGCATCGGTACGCGCCGCCGCCGAAAAATGGATGGATTGGGTTCTATCCAGTTTGGCGCCGGCACTGGAGCCATTATTGAGCAATGCCGGCCCTGGAAAGGGGAACCTTCGTGATCAGAAGCTCTCAATTGCCGGCATCAAACGCTGCGAGCTGTTATTTGATATTGCCGAGAACGCGCTGGAAAAACAGCCTTATTTTTCCGGCAGCGGTTTTGGTATCGGCGATATCCCCATCGGCTGCTATGCCTATCATTGGTTCAATATGAGTATCCATCGCAAGCCGCGCACGCATTTACAGCATTGGTACGACGCCGTTTCGGCCAGGCCCGCCTTTCAAGCCCGAGTCATGATACCGCATACCTGACATTATACCGGGCGCCCCGGCGTCCGGGACAAGATTATTCCAGTTCCAACCGAAGCAATTCCCCTTTGCGCTCATCCGTCAGCACATAGACATAACCGTCCGGACCGACCCGCACGTCACGAATACGTTTGCCCCGCGCCTCCAGCAAACGTTCCTCTGACGCCACCTTATCTCCATCCAGCGTTAACCGTATCAACGCCTGCTGCTTCAGTGCCCCGATAAACAAAGAATGCTGCCAGGAAGGGAAACGGTCCGCATCGTAAAATGCCATGCCGCTCACCGCCGGGGATTTTTGCCAATACCACACGGGCTGTACGGTTCCAGCCACTGCCCCGCCCTGCGCTTCGGGTATTTTCAAGCCGGAATAATTGATACCATAGGTAGCGATGGGCCAGCCGAAGTTGGCCCCTTTGGAGATGATATTCACTTCATCTCCTCCCTTTGGCCCGTGCTCATTTTCCCATACCACGCCAGTCCAAGGGTTAAGCGCCAGCCCTTGGGGATTACGATGCCCCAGCGACCATATTTCCGGCCGGGCGTTCTCATCATGTACGAAGGGATTGTCCGGCGGTATGTCGCCTTCACCGGTCAAACGCACGATTTTGCCCTGATGCTTGGTGAGATCCTGCGCGGTAGGACGACGGTTGTTTTCACCCAGGCTGATAAATAGAAATCCCTCCCGATCAAAAACCAGACGACCGCCGAAATGCTCGCCGCTGGAGAGCTTAGGCTGTTGGCGAAAGATGACTTTGAAATCCGTCAGCCTGTGATGGTCTTCCGATAAACGGCCATACCCCACCGCCGTTCCGGCATCATTTTTTCCCTGCTCGGCAAAGCTTAGATAAACACGCCGCGTTTGAGCGAAGTCGGGGGCCGGCAATACGTCAAACAGCCCTCCTTGTCCATGGGTATAGACAGAGGGAATCCCGTCGATAGGCGCCGATAAGGGCTGCCCGGGCTGCCAATAGCGGAGCCTGCCGGGCCGCTCCGTGATCAATAGTCCTTCATCCAGGGGCAAAAAAGCCAGCGACCAGGGGTGGTCCAGGCCCGTCAATATCGATGTAACCCGCGTTTCGGCCGCCCTTCCCTGCCCGCTCGTCAAAAGCAGTCCCACCGACAGCAGCCAGGCGAATATCCTTCGCATGTGATTATCTCCCTCATAGGATTCCTGATTAAGCGTAGAAATGACCCGGAGGTTACGCGATGAAGGTTTGCCAGTTTTACATTAACTGACAAAGCGGTTGGACATAGAGGGCTCTCTGCCGCCGTATCGGTATAAGGGGAATGGCAATTGAGCCAAGCCGTCACGGACAGTTATTTTTTTGCTTTAAAATTAATGAATTGCATATTGCTAATTAATTTATGATTATGATAAATATTATTAACATCATGACTACCCCAACGAGGGGGACACATTTGTCCTCCAATAAGGCTGGTTCAAAGCCCTCGTAACCGCCCGGATAAAGAGGGGCGTTGCAGCAGGAATGAAATAAGGAGTGGCAATGCATACTTTAAAATCCGGCCTCGCCATTATTATCCTTAGTCTTTCGGCCAGCGGATGCATTTCCCGGCAGCCGTCAACCGTTGCCGGCACGGCGCAACAGCGGCTGGCCGATCAAACGGTATCCGCCGTCAACTGGATGCAGCAATCCGGCGAATACAGCGCATTGTCATACCAAGCATTCAATGCCGCCGAAATGGCCTTTAATCAGGCGAGACCCAAACCAGGATTAAAAAAGGCCGTGGTGGTGGATCTGGATGAAACCATGATCGACAACAGCGCCTACGCCGGTTGGCAAATAAAAAACCACCAGCCCTTTACCAACGCCAGCTGGAGCCGCTGGACCCAGGCGCGTAAAGCCAAGGCGCTGCCCGGAGCGGTGGAGTTTTCCCACTACGTCAATGAGCACGGCGGGCAAATTTTTTATGTCTCCAATCGCGACCAGAAGGATTACGGCGCTACGGTGGATAACCTCAGGGCCTTGGGCTTTGCCGACGTCACGCCGCAAACGCTGTTGTTAAAACCTGCCGGCGGCAGCACCAATAAGACGGATCGTTTTAGCAATGTGGAAAAACAAGGCTATGATATCGCGGTGTTTGTCGGCGATAACCTCAATGACTTCAGCGGCGAGCCTTATCATCAGTTAAATACCCAGCGCCGGGATTTCGTCAATCGTCATCAAGACGATTTCGGCCATAGATATATCATGCTGCCCAATCCCAGCTATGGCGACTGGGAGAATGGCCTGTCTAAAGAGTATTCTGCGGCAAGCGATCAGGACAAGCTGAAGATTCGCGACAAGATGATTGATGCCTGGGATGGGAAATAATGAGCTGGGATCCGTACTTCCATAGGGGCTTTCACCTTATTGAATTCCGCTTTTATTTTTGACGCGGATCTCCTTTGTCAACTTTTCAGCTTCGGGTCCAGCGCATCCCGCAATCCGTCACCTAGCAGGTTAAAAGCCAGCACCGTCAGAAATATCGCCAGGCTCGGGAAGATGGCGATATGGGGCGCCGTGACCATATCCGCCCGCGCTTCGTTGAGCATGGCGCCCCACTCCGGCATCGGCGGCTGTGCGCCGAGGCCGAGAAACGACAGGCTGGCGGCGGTGATGATGGAGGTGCCGATGCGCATGGTGAAATAGACCACGATGGATGAGAGCGTGCCGGGCAGGATATGGCGCAGGATAATGGTGCGATCCGGGGCGCCGATGCTGCGGGCGGATTCAATAAAGGTCTGGTGCTTTAATACCAGCGTATTGCCGCGCACCAGGCGAGCGAAAGCCGGGATACTGAAAATCGCCACCGCAATAATCACATTGGTCATGCCGCTGCCCATGATAGCCACCACCGCAATGGCCAGCAGAATACCGGGAAACGCGAACAGCACGTCGCAGATGCGCATAATCAGCCGATCGTACCAGCCCTCGTAATAACCGGCCACCAGACCGAGGGCGGTGCCCACTACCATGCCCAGCAATACCGAAAAGAATCCCGCCGCCAGGGAGATACGTGCGCCCATCAGAATACGGCTGAAGATATCCCGTCCCAGGGAATCCACCCCCAGCCAGTGAATCAGCGTCGGGCCTTGATCCAGCCGGTCGTAATCAAAATAATTTTCCGCATCGTAGGGCGTGAGCCAGGGGGCAAGCAGGGCCACGACTACCAGCAGCACGACAAAAATCCCCGCCGCCAGCGCCAGCGGCTGTTGTTTAAACCGGCGCCAGAACTCGTGCCAGGGTGTGCGCACGGGATGGGAAGACATCACCGGCATAGCCGCGAGGGCGGCCTCGCGTCGCCAGAATTTCATTCCAAGCCCTTAATGGTACCGGATAGACGGATTGATTGCGGCATATAGCATGTCCACCAGTAAATTAATCAAAATAAATTCCAGGGAAAACAGCAACACTTCGGCCTGGATCACCGGATAGTCGCGCATTTCCACCGAATCCACCAATAAACGCCCCAAACCGGGCCAGTTGAAAACCGCTTCCACCACAATGGACCCCCCCAGCAGGAAACCAAACTGCAGACCCATCATGGTGATAACCGGAATCATGGCGTTGCGTAAACCGTGCTTGACGATTACCCAGAATTCCCCCACCCCTTTGGCGCGGGCGGTGCGCATATAATCTTCCTGCATAACTTCCACAAAGGAAGCGCGGGTAAATCGCGCCATAATGGAAGCCACCGCCGCGCCCAGGGTGATGGAAGGCAGAATATAATGCTTAAGACTGTCAGCCCCCACGGTGGGCAGCCAGCCGAGGTAGACCGAAAATACCTGCATCAGCAGGATGCCCAGCGCAAAGGCGGGAAATGAGATGCCCGATACCGCCAACGTCATGCCGATCCGATCCGGCCAGCGATTGCGCCACACCGCCGAAACGATGCCCAGCGCCATGCCGAAAATCACCGCCCACACCATGCTGGTGAGCGTCAGCCAGAAGGTGGGCATAAACCGGGAGGCGATCTCTTCGCTAACCGGGCGTTTCGACACCAGCGACCGGCCGAAATCGCCGCGTAATGCCCGGGTGAAAAACCGCAAAAACTGCTCCGGCAACGGTCTGTCCAGCCCCAAATCCTGCCGCACCAGCGCCACCACCGAAGCGTCGGCATTGGATCCCGCCACCAGCCTGGCCGGATCCCCCGGCAGCAGGTGGACGAACAGGAACACCAACACCGCCACGATCAGCAGCGTCGGCACCAGTCCCAGCAGACGCTTGATAAAATAGTTCAGCATGCGCGCGGGCTATTTCATGTCGGCGTGGGTGAAATCAAAGGAGCTGTCCGGCATCACATAAAATCCGGTGAGATTTTTACTGTGCGCGTAAAGCAGCTTTTCAGTGAGCAGGAAAACCCAAGGGGCATCGGCCCAAATTTTATCCTGAGCGTCTTTATACAAACGGGTTTTTTCCCCGCGATCGGTGGTTTTCAGCGCATCGATCAGATCTTTATCCACCTGGGGATTACTGTAAAAGGCAGTATTAAAAATGGCCGGGGGCGCCGACGGGGTGGCGAACAGCGGCGTCAATGCCCAGTCCGCCTCACCGGTTGAGGCCGACCAGCCAGTATAGAGCATGCGCACGCCGGTTTCATTAACCCCTTTGGATTCCACTTGGGCGGCGCGCTGGCCGGCATCCATGGCGGTTACCGTGGTTTTGATGCCCACCTGGGCCAACTGCTGTTGCGTGAACTGCAGGGCTTTCTGAAAGGTACTGGTATTATGGGACGACCAGAGGGTGGTGGTGAAGCCGTTGGGATAACCCGCCTCTTTCAGCAGTTCCCGTGCCTTGGCCGGATCATAGGGCCAGGGTTTGTATTTCACCGAATAATCTATCCCCGCCGGCAGCGGCCCTTGCGCCGGCACGCCGTAGCCGGCATAGGCGACCTTGATCAGGGCATCTTTGTTGATGGCATAGTTGATGGCCTGGCGCACCTTGAGGTTGTCAAACGGCTTTTGCGTCACGTTCAGGCTAATATAGCGCTGCAGGATAGAGGGGGCCGAGACCAGATCCAGCTTGCTGTTTTTCGCCAGCACGGCGGCCTGTTCGTAGGGTACCGGGTAGGCGAAGGTGGCTTCACCGGTTTGCAGCATGGCGGCGCGGGTGTTGTTATCCACCACCGGCCGCCAGGTGATGCTGTCCAGTTTCGCCTCCCCTTTCTGCCAGTAGCCGTCGAAACGTTTAACCTTCACGAAATCGGTGGGGTTCCAGACCACGAATTCGTAGGGACCGGTACCCACCGGATGGAAGCCGATCTCCTTGCCGTATTTTTGCAGCGCCGCCGGAGAGATCATGGCCGCGGCCGGATGGGACAGGTTATTGATAAATGGCGAGAACGGCGTTTTCAAAGTGATTTTTACCGTATCGGCATCAACCGCCTCGGTCTTATCAATCATCTTGAACAGGTTGTAACGCTTGAGATGATTATCCGGGTTACTGGCGCGATCCAGGTTGGCCTTCACCGCGGCGGCGTTAAAGTCGGTGCCGTCCTGGAATTTAACGCCCGTGCGCAGCTTGATGGTATAGGTCAGGCCGTCGGGAGAGACCTGATAACTGTCCGCCAGGACATTCACCTGCTTCATGTCTTTATCGAAGCCGAACAGTCCTTCATAGAAGGATTTGGCCACCGCCTGGGACAACGTATCGTTGGCGTCATAGGGGTCTAGGCTGGTGAAATTGGATCCCACCGCTATCACCGCGTCCTTGGCGGCCCATGCCGGCGCTGAAGAAAGGGCTGCCAATACTGCCGCCGCCACCAGCCAGTGACATTTGTTTTTATGCTGTGTCATAACGTTTCGTTCTCCATGAAGATCCTTGTCAGTAGGCGCCGCCAACGGGGTGACGGGCAACATAATGCCCGACGCCCACCTTGACCAGCGGCGCAACCAGGGGTTCATCGCCCAGGTCCCGGACGGGGCTGGGAATTTCATCTACCAATAAAGCACTTTCAGGCCGGCGGCGTGAAGGATCGGGCACCGGCACCGCGGACATCAATTTACGGGTGTAGGGATGCTGCGGATGGGCAAATACCTCACGTCGCGGACCAATTTCCACGATTTGTCCCAGGTACATCACCGCGACCCGGTGGCTGATGCGTTCCACCACCGCCATATCGTGGGAAATAAATAAAAACGCGATGCCGAATTCCCGTTGCAAATCCAGCATCAGATTGATTATTTGCGCCTGTATAGACACATCCAGGGCGGAAACCGATTCATCGGCAATCACCACCTTGGGATTAAGGGCCAACGCCCGGGCGATGCAGATGCGCTGGCGCTGTCCGCCGGAAAATTCATGGGGATAGCGCTGGGCATGTTCCGGCAGCAGGCCGACCCGCTCCAGCAGGGTTGCTACCCGCTGCTGCGCCGCTTTTCCCTGCGCTACGCCGTGCACCAGCAGCGGCTCCATGATGGAGTAGCCTACGGTCAGCCGCGGATCGAGGGAGGCATAGGGGTCCTGGAAGATAAACTGGATATCCCGGCGCAAATGCTGCAGGGCGTTACCCTGCATTGAAATAATGGATTGTCCGTTAAAGATGATATCGCCGCTCTGGCTCTCCACCAGGCGCAGCAACGCGCGGCCGGTGGTGGATTTTCCGCAGCCGGATTCCCCCACCAGAGCCAGGGTTTCACCGGGATAAAGGGAAAAGCTGACCTTTTCCACCGCGTGCACCCGCCGCCGGACCCGGTTGAAAATGCCGCCGCGCAGATCAAATCCCGCTACCAGATCCTTCACCTGCAGGATGGGGGAGGAGCCCGGCGGTACCGTATTCTGCGGCCTTTCATCCCCGATCGCGTGTTCAATGCCATCAGTATTCAGGCCTGTTTCACTCTGTGATGGGCTGCCTGGCGGCAAGGGCAGCGGCGTGAATTCTGCGGACCGGACCGGTTCGCCGGGTCCCACGACTTGAGCATCCGGCGCCGCCCCCGGCGAGCTTTTCAGCAGCGGAAATTTAGCCGGGAAATCGCGGCCGGCCATGGAGCCGAGCTTCGGCACCGCCGCCAGCAGCGCCCGGGTATAGGCGTGGCGCGGCGCGGAGAACAGCTGGTTTACCGACGCCGATTCCACATCGCTGCCCCGGTACATAACCAAAACCCGATCGGCCATTTCGGCAACCACCCCCATATCGTGGGTAATAAAGATTACGCCCATCTGCATTTCCCGCTGCAGACTGCGGATCAATTGCAGAATCTGCGCCTGTATGGTTACGTCCAGCGCGGTGGTGGGTTCATCGGCGATAAGCAGCGCCGGTTTGCATGAT
The DNA here is from genome assembly GCF_047324255.1 of Sodalis sp. RH15. Classification (NCBI taxonomy): domain Bacteria; kingdom Pseudomonadati; phylum Pseudomonadota; class Gammaproteobacteria; order Enterobacterales; family Bruguierivoracaceae; genus Sodalis; species Sodalis sp. RH15. The sequence goes on along the minus strand of NZ_CP178738.1, from coordinate 2,006,473 downwards.
AGGGCGATGGCAATCATTACCCGCTGGCGCATACCGCCGGATAGCTGGTGCGGAAACCTGTCAAGCATGTTCCTGGCATTGGGAATGCGCACCAGATCCAGCATGCGCAGCGCTTCGGCTCGCGCGCCGCGATGATCCTTGCCCTGATGCAGGCGGATGGATTCGGCGATTTGCTCCCCCACCGGAAAAACCGGGTTCAGCGAGGTCATCGGTTCTTGAAAAATCATCGCCATGTCGGCGCCCCGCAGGGTCCGCAGCGTGGAGGCCTTGGCCTGCGCCAGATCCAGCACCTCGCCGTTGCGGCGGCGAAACAGCAGCGTTCCGCTGTCAATACGACCGCCCCCCAGTTCCACCAGCCGCATGACCGACAGCGCCGTTACCGACTTGCCGGAGCCCGATTCCCCCACAATCGCCAGCGTTTCGCCCCGGCCAACGTCAAAAGTGATGCCCCGCACCGCGCCGATGACCTGGTTTTCATGGCTGAAATGCACGCTGAGATCGCGCACCGACAGCACCTGATGGCCGGCCAGCGCCAAACCGCCATCGGCTGTGGCCTTGTCTTGGAGACTCGTCCCCAGGTCCTGCGCCATCAGCGATAAATCCCGATCTGGATGTCGCTGTCGACATAACCGATGGCCCGGTACATGCCTTCGGCGTTAAAAGGCAACGCTACGTTGCCGGCGCGATCCACGGCGATAAGACCGCCGGTCCCGCCCATAGGCTGGATTTTTTCGAAAATGACCCGCTGGGCCGCGTCAATCAGCGTACGGCCGCCATAAGCCATCTGCGCCGCCAAATCATAGGCGGCCACGCCGCGGATAAAGATTTCACCCGTCCCGGTGCAGGAGACCGCGGCGGTAGCGTCGTCAGCATAGCAGCCGGCGCCGATAATCGGCGAGTCGCCCACCCGTCCGGCGTGCTTGTTGGTCATACCGCCTGTAGAGGTGGCGGCGGCGACATGGCCGGATGCATCGCAGGCTACCGCGCCCACGGTGCCGAGCTTGCGATCCGGATCGATAGGATCCGGCGAATCATGATCCAGCACTGAACCGCTTTCATTTTGCACTGCCTGCTGCCACTGGGCATAACGCTCCGGCGTAGCAAAGAAGTCCGGCGCCACCTGCTCAAGGCCCCGATCAAAAGCAAAAGATTCCGCGCCGGCGCCAATCAGCATGACGTGAGGACTGTGTTCCATTACCTCGCGGGCGGCCAGGATGGGATTGCGGATGCAAGACACGCCGCTGACGGCGCCGGCGGCACGGTTGCTCCCGTCCATGATGGCGGCGTCCAGCTCATGCCCGCCCTGGTGGGTATATACCGCCCCTTTGCCCGCGTTGAACAACGGACATTCTTCCAGCAGGCGCACCGCTTCGGTCACGGCGTCAACGGCGCTGCCGCCTTGGGCCAGCATCTCCTGCCCGCGCCTGACGATAACGCCCAGGGCATCGCGATATTGCCGCTCCCGTTCCCCACTCATGGCTTGGCGCGCAAGAGCACCGGCACCGCCATGGATGACTATCACTGGTCTTGTCACTGGATAAATTACCTTGCCTGCGCTTTAAATGTGAAAACCATCGCTACGCCGGTCTATGCCGACATCCCTTGTTGCTGTCACTGAAAATTGTGCGGATAAATTATTTTAATAAGTGTGGCATATAACGATTAGGTTATCATTTTTGACTATATTGACCCTGCTCGTCGGTGTAAAGGAGAAATGCACCGTGTTGATTGTATAAGCGATAACGGCATTTCGTTAGTCATAACGCGGCAAAACGAACGGCAGGCTTTCATTCTCGCCGAACGCGTTTTCTGCCATAATGGCTGATTAATTCCCCTACCGGCCGCCCACTCTTCCGGCCGATGGCACAGGAGTCAAGATGGCCGAGTCACATTCTCCCTTGCTGACGCTGGAGCAAGCCCTGGTAAAAATGTTCTCCGTGGTGCAGCCGCTGGCGGACAGTGAAGTTCTGGCATTAACCGACGCCGCCGGTCGGGTGACCGCCGGGCCGATTATCTCGCCGGTCGACGTGCCGCCGTTTGATAACTCCGCCATGGATGGTTATGCGGTACGCCTGGCGGATTTGGCAAGCGGACTGCCGTTGCCGGTGGCCGGTAAAGCCTTTGCCGGCGCCCCGTTTACCGGCGAATGGCCGTCGGGTACGACGGTTCGCATCATGACCGGCGCGCCGACGCCGGCGGCGGCGCAAGCGGTCGTCATGCAAGAGCAGGCCGAGGTGGCCGACCATGGCGTGCGTTTTACCGCCCCGGTCAAGGCGGGACAGAATATCCGGCGTATCGGCGACGACATCCGCCGGGGAGAAGAAGTGCTGCCGGCCGGCCGGATGCTCGGGGCGGCGGAACTGCCGCTGCTGGCCTCCCTGGGTATCGCCGACGTGGCAGTAGTGCGCCGGCTCAAAGTGGCGCTGTTCTCCACTGGCGATGAATTACGCCCCATCGGCGCGCCGCTGGCCGCCGGACAAATTCATGATACCAATCGGTTTACCGTGCGCCTGATGCTGCGGCAAATGGGCTGCGAGGTAATCGATTTGGGTATCGTGGCCGATAACGCCGATGCCCTGCGCGACGCCTTCCGACAGGCGGATAACCAGGCGGATCTGCTGATTACCAGCGGCGGCGTGTCGGTGGGGGAAGCGGATTACACCAAAACCGTGCTGGAAGAGTTAGGCCATATCAATTTCTGGCGCCTGGCCATCAAACCCGGCAAGCCTTTTGCCTTCGGCCGGCTGGACCATGCCTGGTTCTGCGGACTGCCGGGCAACCCGGTTTCGGCCGCAGCCACATTTTATCAGCTGGTACAGCCCGTTATCGCCCGGCTTTCCGGCCGGGTCGGCTGGCGGTTACCGGCCCGCCTGCGTGCCCGGCTGCTGACGCCGTTGAAAAAGTCTCCCGGCAGGATGGATTTCCAGCGCGGCTATTTTAACAGCAACGATCGGGGCGAGATCGAGGTAAGCAGCACCGGCGACCAGGGCTCCCATGTGTTCAGTTCGTTCAGCGCCGCCAACTGTTTTATCGTGCTGCCCGCCGAACAGGGGGCGCAGCAGGCCGGGGAATGGGTGGAAATCGAGCCTTTCAATCAATTATTGCTGGCCTAGTGCCGGCAAGTAGTGCAGGCAAGTAGTGCACGCAAGAACAGGAACGAACCATGGCAAACGAACTCAGTCATGAGGAAATGCTGCGCTATAACCGGCAAATCACCTTGCGCGGCTTTGATTTCGACGGCCAGGAAAAGCTCAAAGGGTCCGGGGCGCTGATCGTCGGCCTGGGAGGATTGGGCTGCGCCGCGTCGATGTACCTGGCCGCCGCCGGCATCGGCCGCCTCAAACTGCTGGATTTTGATCAGGTGGCGTTATCCAACCTGCAGCGGCAGATTCTGCATACCCATTGGCGCATCGGCATGGCGAAAGTGAATTCAGCCGCCGAGGCCCTGGCGCAAATCAATCCCCATGTCCACATTGCGGCCTATGACGCCATATTGGATGATGACGCCCTCGGCCCGTTAATCGACGGCAGCGATGCGGTGGTAGACTGCAGCGATAATGTCGCCACCCGGGAGCAGTTGAACAGGCTCTGTTTCAGCCGGCGCAAACCGCTGATTTCCGGCGCGGCCATTCGTATGGAGGGGCAGGTCAGCGTCTTTACCTATCAGGCCGATGAGCCCTGCTACCGTTGCCTGAGCCGCCTGTTCGGCGGCGAAACCCTAACCTGCGCCGAATCGGGCGTCATGTCGCCCCTGGTGGGTGTGATTGGTTCGCTGCAGGCCATGGAGACCATCAAGGCATTAACCGCCTTCGGCAAACCCTCCGGCGGCAAACTGCTGCTGTACGACGCCATGACCATGCAGTTCCGGGAAATGGCGCTGCATCGCGATCCCCACTGCGAGATCTGCGGTAACGCGGAAGCCTAAACCGAGCGCGTCAAAGGGAGGCCATTGCATAGCCGGGCCGCTAGCTAGTTCACTCCCTGGCTGCGCAGATAATCCTCATAGTTGCCGGTAAAGTCCGCCAGTCCGTCCGGCGTCAGCTCCAGAATACGGGTGGCCAGCGAACTGACGAACTCCCGGTCATGGGAAACGAAAATCAGCGTACCCTGGTACAGTTCCAAAGCCATATTCAGCGATTCAATGGATTCCATATCGAGATGATTGGTAGGCTCGTCCATCAGCAAGATATTCGGCTTTTGCATCATGAGCTTACCGAACATCATACGGCCCTTTTCCCCGCCGGATAACACCCCGACCGGTTTATTGATATCATCCTGGCTAAACAGCAGCCGGCCAAGAATGCTGCGCACCGCCTGCTCGTCATCGCTCGGCTGTTTCCACAGGCTCATCCAGTCGAACACCGTGATATTTTCCGTAAACTCGCTGGCATGGTCCTGGGCATAATAACCAAGCTTGGCGTTTTCCGACCATTTGATTTCGCCCACCGACGGCGCCAGCTCCCCCACCAGGGTCTTCAGCAAGGTGGTTTTACCGATACCGTTGGCACCAAGCACCGCTACCTTTTCCCCCACTTCCAGCATCAGGTTCATATCCTTGATGAGCGGCGGCTGGCCTTCATAGCCCTGGGTAAGCTGCTGTATGGTCAGCGCGTTACGGAACAATTTTTTATCCTGCTCAAAACGAATGAACGGATTCTGGCGGCTGGAAACCTTTACTTCATCAAGCGTAATCTTTTCGATTTGCCGGGCGCGGGAGGTAGCCTGACGGGATTTAGACGCGTTGGCGCTAAAACGGCTGACGAAAGACTGCAATTCGGCAATCTGCGCCTTTTTCTTGGCATTGCCGGCCACCAACTGCTCCCTGGCCTGGGTGGAGGCGGTCATATAATCGTCGTAATTGCCTGGGTAAATCCGCAGCTCGCCATAATCCAAATCCGCCATATGGGTACAGACCATATTCAGAAAATGCCGGTCATGGGAAATGATAACCATGGTGCTGTTGCGATCGTTCAGGACCTGCTCCAGCCAGCGGATGGTATTGATATCCAGGTTATTGGTGGGCTCATCCAGCAGCAGGATGTCCGGATTGGCAAACAGGGCCTGCGCCAGCAAGACCCGCAGTTTCCAGCCGGGCGCCACTTCACTCATGGGACCGTAGTGCTGTTCCAGCGGTATGCCCGCCCCCAGCAGCAGTTCACCGGCGCGGGCCTCAGCGGTGTAACCGTCCATCTCGCCGTACAGCACTTCCAGATCGGCGACCCTGTATCCCTGCTGCTCGGTCATCTCCGCCAGGGCGTAGATACCGTCGCGCTCTTCCTTCACCGCCCACAGTTCGGCATGCCCCATGATGACGGTATCGAGCACCGTAAAGTTCTCGAAGGCGAACTGGTCCTGGCGCAATTTGCCCAGCCGTTCATTAGGATCGAGGGCGATATGGCCTGAACTGGGGACTAAATCTCCGCCGAGGATTTTCATCAGGGTGGATTTCCCGCAGCCGTTGGCCCCAATCAAGCCATAGCGGTTGCCGCCGCCGAACTTGACAGAAATATTTTCAAACAGCGGCTTGCTGCCGAATTGCATGGTGATGTTATTACTGATTAGCAAAAGAGATACTCTTCATTAAAATGTGACACTGGGCACATTATGCCACAATCCGCTGCCGAATTGCGCCCCCTGTCTGCACACTCCTTCCCATGTCCGCATACCATGACAGCACAAAAGATACCCGCGCTATCCGTTTCCGGGCCGCTTGCGGGACGACGAATCATTATCATCGTGCAGAAAAACGCATCATTTGGGCGGCCTGAAGTCGTCGCGTTCATGGCGGAATTGACGTTGATATTAAATATCCTTCCAGCCAACCGTGGAGTGAAAATAATTTTTTTATAAGGTTTATTTATTAAAAGATGTCCATCTTTCACAGACCCATTTTCATTTTAGCGACAGATAATTTTTGACATCGTTTATTTCGGCCTGTTTATCAACATTAAATCCCCTATCCAGCACTGCCGGTGCTGCAGGAGTGGAAAAGGTCGAGCCTTTTAATGATTAAAGGAAGGCAATGTATCTTGGCGATGCGTCGGCGGGGAATTATAGCGCTGTGACGGCATGTCATGAAAAATTCATCGATAAAGTCATGTCGAGGTTTGTATATGTCGGTGTAACCCGCTAAGGTAGTGGTCTGCATATTGCAGATTGTTTCGGCAGGATGTATTTACAGTATGTAGCTGAAAATGCAGCTACAGGCAACAATGAGTAACCGCTGGCGGGTGATTGAATAGCATATCAAGGCTGAAGACCCTGAAGAATAAGGGCATGGCTGACTTATCAACCATGCCGATGAGCGATTCTCCAACATGTCAATTCATGTCGCAGAGTAATCGCTATTAGAAGCGATAACCAACACCGGCGATCCAGGTGCCGACATCGACACTGCGGATACGGCTTTGTTCGTAAGATACGTCTATAGCAACGTTATCCATCGGGTTGAACTGAAGACCCGCGCCGTAGGAAACACCCACGTCATCGTTGCTATGGGTATCACGGACTGCTGTGGCATTATTGGTAAACTTACCGGCGCCGATACCTACAACACCGTAGATGCTGGCCCAATCGTTGATACGGAATGCCGGACCGGCGGTAAAGCCATAGTATTGGCCTTTCTGGTAGTTGCCGTCATTGAGCTGGTTTTTTTCGAGATAAGTAAAGGAGCCGATGGCGCTCCAGGGATTGGTGTTATCCCATTCGTAGCGGTACTTCAAGTTGAAACCGCTGGCTTTGTTGATGATGCCCTGGGCATCACCCTGCGCGTAACCTGCTGTTACGGTACTGTCGCCTGCGACCGCTGAACCTGCTGTTACGGCCAAAACACAAGCTAACGCTGAAAGACATGCAATTTTTTTCATACCCACCTCAAATGTGAAATTTACGTCCTAACCACGAAAATATAACAAAAAATAGCACGAAACTCTGCTTAATAATTGTTGTCCAAGTGAACGTATCGTGTAACATAAGTTTTCTATTGCATCTATCCTATTCTTTTTTCTTATGTTTTCCTCTCCGGGGCCAAAACCCACCTTTACGTATACTTACAAGATATTGAGATAATTCCGAAGCGGATGAATAAAAAATAGCCCATCAAAACGATATTTCCTCAATTTTCTGTTCACATATCATGTCGCAAATTTCAGGATGATTCGTATTTTACCGCTTCGTTTATTATTTGATGAGGAAAATTCGAAAATATGGAACGCAAAATGCATTCCTCCATGGAGAAACATTGCTGGGGAAACATTGCCAAGAATAGAGGATACCGCACCCGGCGGAATTATTTTTAGTACCTTTTGGTACATTTTGCCAAGGGCTTTATGCCCGGGAATTAATTCGCACCGAGACCGCTGCCTGGTTTTTTTTTGACCGTGACCGTTCCTTGGCCAATGCCGTTTATCAAATTTTGTTGTACTATAATATATGAAGAAGGCGTTAATTTTAAATGAAAACCATTTGTATTTGGATGCTCCGGCAGGCACGGGAGCGCGCAAAGATTATGTTAACGCCGGTGGAACTTGGCCGGTGCGCTCATGGCGGCCGGCAGGGGTAGGATGACAGGTATCAGCAATATGAGCGATAGGGAGCAAACCCTGCAAATGATGCTATACTTTTAAGCCTGAACGAATTAATAACGATCAATATTAGAGGATGATTGATGATGAGTACCGCTAAACTGGTTAAAACGAAATCTTCCGAATTAATTTATACTCGTAACAACATCGAAGAAGATTTGAAAGTCTCGACTATTGCTTTGCTTAATCGCCTGGTAGTGGAATTTGTTGATTTGGCGCTGATTACCAAGCAAGCTCACTGGAACATGCGCGGTTCCAACTTCATAGCCGTACATGAAATGCTTGACGGTTTCCGTACCGCTATCCTTGATCATCAGGACACCATTGCCGAACGTGTCGTCCAGTTAGGCGGCGTGGCTCTGGGTACGGTTCAGGTTACCAACGACAAAACGCCGTTGATTAGCTATCCCACCAATATCCACAGCGTGCAGGACCATCTGAAGGCCCTGGCGGAACGTTATGCTGTCGTGGCCAACGATACACGTAAAGCAATAACCCAAGCCGATGATGATGACACGGCGGATATCTTTACCGCTGCGTCACGGGATCTTGATAAATTCCTGTGGTTTATCGAATCCAATATTGAATAAACCCGACCCGGCTGCATTCGCCGGCTGGTTTTGCAGATAAGCGCAAAGGCTGACAACGCAGGTTGCCGGCCTTTTTGTTATGCAGACATTTCTCAAAACGCTTTAAGGGGGGCAGATCCATGGCAAGCGGCTGGGCGCCGGACGGCGCGGTACAGGACCAAATCGACTCAACTATTGAAGATGCGGTAAAACGAGCGCGCCATTCACTCTCACGGGGAAATAGCGCCGCCGTCTGCCAAGAGTGCGGCGAACCCATACCTGAAGCCAGACGTCTCGCCCTTCCCGGCGTCCAGCTCTGCCTGTCGTGCCAGGCGGAACGGGATAAAAAGATGTCTTCCCACGCCGGCTATAACCGCCGGGGCAGTAAAGACAGTCAACTGCGTTAAATCCTGTCAGCAGACTTTCCCCATGCAAGCTGAATTTTTACATTTTGGTCGATGTATAAGCCGTTCAGCCACCAGGCATCGCTATAATAAACACTGAGTTCTTTTTTGCGGAACGCCGATTGGTGTTATTTGAAGTCGCTTGCCCAGGAGGGAAATCCATGCCGGTTTTTACCCGCGTGTCGGCATTATCATGCCGCAGAACGTATTGGCGGAAAGCGGGCGCGCTGCTGCTGTTAGGTTGTTTACTGGTTATGCCTTCGCTTCACGCGGCCTCTTTGCCCTACCTTTCAAAACTCACCGCCGCCGCTCCGGCGACACCAGCGGCACCGGCCGCCGCCGCGCCCTCCGCCACCAACGTCAACCCGCCGAGTCCGGCGGATGAAAAAGCCGCTTACGCCGCCCTGGCGGATATCCTTAATAACGACGCCGCCCGAACAGAGCTTATCAAACAGCTGCGTGCCGCCGCCCAAGGCCAGCCCAGCCAGGCCGCCCCCTTACTGGCCCCCGCTGATGAAGAAAAGGACACCCCGACGTTATTGGACAGCGTAACGGACATTACGCGCTTTTACAGCCACGCCCTGGCGGCGAAGCTGAACACCTTAAGCAAAAATATCACCTCGGCGCCACAGCATACGTTTAACCGGGCGGTGTTTATACTGGCCTTGAGCCGGTTCGCTCTGTTGTCCGTCGCCACCTTCGCCTTTTATTTTTTCTGCCGGTGGCTCGTTACCCCGCTGCTGCACCGGCTGGGCCGGTGGGGTCATACTGCCAATGATAAATATAAAAGCGGCGTAAAACGCATATCGGCGGTATTCGGCGCGTTTGCCGTGGAAATGATCATTTTGTTGGCGGCGGTTATGCTCGGGCAGTTTCTGACGGAGTATCTGAACGCGGACAGCCGGACCATTGCCCGGCAGTTAAGTCTGTTCCTCAATGCCTTTGCGGTGATGGAGCTGTTCAAGACCTTGCTGCGAATGATTTTTTGTCCGCGCTATCCCGAATTGCGGCGCTTGCCGATGTCCGATAAAAGCGCCCGTTATTGGAATCATCGGCTGAGTCTGGTGAGCGGCTTTATCGGCTACAGCGCCATGGTCATCGTGCCGATCATTGCCAATCAAATCAATACCCAAACGGCGGCGCTGGTGAATTTTATCATTATGCTCGCCACCACCGCCTATGTGCTCTGGCTGATCGTGCGCAATAAACGCAATATTCAAAAGGAACTGGAGCAGTTTGCTAACCGCTCGCTGGCTTTCTTCAGCGTGTTTATCCGTGCCTTCAGCCTGATTTGGCATTGGCTGGCGGTGGCGTATTTTGTCATGCTGTTTTTACTGACCCAGTTCGACCCTGGCAATAGTCTGAAATTCATGGTTACCGCTACGGTGAAAAGCCTGATGATCATCAGCGTGGGGGCGCTGATCTCCGGATTATTGACCCGCTGGATTTCGCGGCATATCACCCTCTCGCCGGATGCCCGGCGCAACTATCCGCAGCTGCAGCAGCGACTTAACGTTTATGTCTCCAGCGCGCTGAAAATTTGCCGGGTGCTGGTGGTATTTGCCGTGATGCTGCTATTGCTGGACGCCTGGCATTTGTTCAACCTGCGCAACTGGCTTACCGGCGATTTTGGCGCCCGCATCGTGGACGCGCTGCTGCGGATTTTCATAATTCTGATTTTTTCAGCCCTCGGCTGGACCTTGCTGGCCAGCATTGTCGAAAACCGGCTGGCCACCGATGCCCACGGCAGGCCCCAGCCCAGCGCCCGGACCCGCACGTTGTTGACGCTGTTTCGCAATGCCCTGTCGGTTATCATCAGCACCATTACCATCATGATCATCCTTTCCGAAATCGGCGTGAATATCGCTCCGCTGCTGGCGGGCGCCGGCGCCCTGGGCCTGGCCATCAGCTTCGGCGCCCAGACGCTGGTGAAGGATGTTATCACCGGTGTGTTTATACAATTTGAAAACGGCATGAATACCGGCGATCTGGTGACCATCGGCGATATTACCGGGGTGGTGGAAAGAATGACCATCCGTTCGGTGGGCGTACGCCAAGATACCGGCGCCTATTTCATCATTCCTTTTTCATCCATTACCACTTTCGCCAATTTTGTGCGCGGCATCGGCTCATTCGTGGCCAATTATGATGTCAATCGCGATGAGGATATCGATCGCGTCAACCAGGCGCTGCGGGACGCGGTGACTGAATTGATGAGCAAAGAGGATATTCGTCCCATGGTTATCGGCGAGCCCAATTTCGGCGGTGTGGTGGGTTTAACCAATCAGTCCTTTACCGTCCGGGTATCTTTTACCACCCAAGCATTGAAACAATGGACGGTGAGATTTACTCTGGACGGTCTGGTGAAAAACCATTTTGAAGCAGCGGGTATACGGCCGCCCTATCAGGCGGTGCAAATCATTTCCGCCGCCGCGACGCGGAATAATGTCCATGAAGCGGCCAATGATGGCCTGCCGCCCCCCGCCCCTAACGCTTAACAAGCAGCACACCTGGAGTAAAGATGAATCAACCAGAGTATCATTATTACGAACCCAGACAGGGACACGGTCTGGCGCACGATCCGCTGAATTCCATTATCGCCCCCCGCCCCATCGGCTGGATAGCCTCGGTTAATCCCCAGGGGCAGCGTAACCTGGCGCCGTACAGTTTTTTTAACTGTTTCAACTATCATCCGCCCATCATCGGCTTTTGCAGCGTGGGGTGGAAAGACAGCGTGGCCAATATCAACGCCACCGGCGAATTTGTCTGGAACCTGGCGACCCGCCCGTTGGCGCAGGCCATGAATGAAAGTTCGGCCTCGCTGGCCGCCGGCGAGGATGAATTCGGTTTTTCCGGGCTGACGCCGGTGCGAGGCACTCGGGTCGCCGCCCATAGGGTGGCGGAAAGCCCGGTGAATTTTGAATGCCGGTTATCGCAAATCATCCGGCTGCTGGACGCTGAGGGCATGCAATTGGAAAGCTGGCTGGTATTGGGTGAAGTGGTGGCGGTGCATATCGATAAAGCTTTGATTGACGAGCACGGCGTCTACCAAACCACCGCCGCCCAGCCGATTTTGCGCGGCGGCGGGCCGAGCGCTTATTACGGCATATCCGAGCAGCAGCGCTTCGATCTTATCCGGCCCGACGACAGGAAATAGCCAGTCATGTTCGTTCAAATTTTCTGACATATTTCGTCAATAATCGCCACGGAAAAAAATACCTGATGGGCGTAGTATAAGCATTCGTTATGGTATAATTTACAACGTGATTATTATGAAACTTAGATTTATCGCCGCCCTGCTCGCGATTTCCAGCGCCGCCGCCTATGGCGCTCCGGCGTATAGGCTGCCGGATATGCCGCGCAACCCGCGCACCGACAGCGCCTGTATCAGCAAAACCACCGCCGACACGGCCGGCAGCTGTCCGCGCCAGGTATTTGTGCCTGGGAAAAGCCAGGCGATGGAGGGTTACAGCCCGGTTTATCATAAAGACTAAACGGCTATAATCCCATAGCGATGCGCCTGTTTGGGGTATCGCATCGCGCCATCTCCCCACCCTTACTCTACGGACTTCTTTATGCGGATGTGGTCTTGGGACCATATTCCCGCTGGATCGTCTCGGCAAACCGTTGGCACATGTCGTCATCGCTGCGGGCATTGGACGCCAGTACCCGCTCACCGTCGATAATGGTTATCCGCGCGTCGAGGTTAAAATCGGCCGCCGGCTGCGCCCGTTTTTCGCTCTGCGCAATGCTCATTTGCGCCTGCTGCCAGGCCTCCTCCACCGTTTGATTGCAGCTTTGCGCCAGATAGGCCGGATTAAAGCCCTCGCCGGTCAGGCTGCGCAGGGTGTCGTCGTGGGTCACGCTGTTGCCCGGCTGCCAATAATGGCGGGCCAGATCCGGACCAATGGCGGGATTGTCGGTGAGATAGCCGTCGCGCTGCAGGAAATAATGCCGGGTCTGTTCCACCGCCATCAGCGCCAGCAAATAGCCCTGGTAGGAACAGGCCGACTCCTGGGATAACAAATGGGGTATGGCCAGCAGCGGACGCGGGCTGCCGCTGATGCCGAGAATTCGCTGCTCGCATTCCCGCGCCAGCCGGGTAATCGCCTCCGGCGTCAGCTGTTCGTCGTCCCATTGATAAAGGGCCCATTCGAAATAGGGCACCAGCAGAATATGACGTTCATTGAAGGCCCGCATCGGCTGCCGGGCGGCGATGAGCGCCTGGATCAAGCTATCCGGCGGCGGCGCGCCGTTGCCGTTGCGGGCATAGCGTTTCAACCAGTCGGCGTCATTCAGCAGGCTGTCGCAAAACATGGATTGCGTTTCGGCATATGCCATGGAGGTGGGCGGGAACTCCTGGGAAAAACAGGGGGCATTCTGCCGGATATTGGCGAAATGCGCGGCGTGGCCGCCTTCATGAAACAGCGTATTGATGCCGCTGATGCCGCTGCCCACCTGGTCCGGCTTGGCCAGGCTGGTGAAGTTGATGCGGGCCGGGATCCACGTTTCATGCTGCCGGAACGGCGGCACAGGTCCGTGCATAAAACCGTTTTCATATTTGTTTTTACGCACCAGCAGATCAAGCTGCAGCTGCGCGCCGTTGAAACCGATGTGCAGCCGTTTGAAGCTGTCGACCCAACGCCGCAGGGACTCGGCAAACGGCAGGTAGGGATCGAGCTGGCGGGTCACATCGCCGGCGGTGGCATAACGGATATTCCAGGGCGCTAACGCATCCTGGCCTTTCTCCTCCGCCAATTGCCGCAGGCTGCGCAGGTTGGCTTCCCGGGTCTGCTGTTCAAAAGAGTCCAGAATGGCGAACAGCTGCTCCGGCGTCATCTGCTCGGTTTTATTCACTTTATAATCAAAGTAGTTCCGATAGCCCATCTGCCGGGCAAAGCGATTGCGCAGGCGCACCAGGGTGGGGAAGCCGTTATGCAGCAGCCACTGCTCCAGCTCCCGCAAGGCCTGCTGCGAACTTCGGCGATAGGTTTCATCGGCGTTGTTGGCCTGGTTGGTCAGCAGTTCGCCCAGGGTCGCCGGCACGCGTTCGCCCTGGTCATTCAGGTGGGTCAGTTGGAAGGTTTTGCGCCGGGCGTACAAATCGTTTTCCGCCGCGACAATATCGTCCATCAGGGATAACGCCTGGTCATCTTCAATGACATTGCAGTCAAAAAAACGCGCCCAGCCGCGCAGGCCGTGCAGCAATTCATCTCTCTGGCTGCTTTCGGGCGAGCGTTCCAACCATTCGATTTGCGCCCGGATTTGGGCGGGGCGCTTGGGGTCGGCGATAAAACGCTTGTAGGCCTGTTCCGCCCGTTCGAACCGCGCGGGCACATCATCGCCGCCGGTGGCCATATAATTTTGCCAGAACAGGTCCTCTTTGGTTTGATGGACCGCCAGATAGTCGCGATTCAGCGCGTCAAAATAATCAATCACTTGCTGCATGATATACTCTCTCAGATTAGCCTCGGGGGCGGCTGAATACGCCGTCCACATAGTCCAGACCCTGCGCCATGGATAACGATCGCCCGGTGGCCGCCAGACAGCAGGCCAGCTGCAGCCGGATCGATTGCGGCAGGGCAAACTCGCCGCACAGGCAGGCTTGCGTCCAGCGGGCGGTAGTGGCCGCGTCCCGATCGGCGGGCAGCGCTTCCAGCGGCGGCAAAGGATATAACGACGGGTCAAGCAGTAATTGTTGTTCACCCTGGTACAGGCCGAAGATTTTACTCAGCCGCTGCGGGTTGGCGTAAGATTCGCCCTCGGTGCCGTTCATCAACAGGGCGCTGCTGTTGATGGCTTTGAAAAAGTCGCCCACCCGCGTGATATATTCGGGATGGGAGACGCTGGCCAGGCGCCAGTGCAGGTGATGATGGAAGGGGGTGGCCAGTTTCGCCAGGGTATGGGCGCTGTTCCTGACCCCCATGCGCCAGCGCAGCTTAAGCTGGCCGTCCAGCGCCGGGCAGAGCAGGCGGATCGGGATAAATACCGGCTGCCGCCCCATCACCAGCGCGCTTTGCGCCCCGGCCTGGGATTCCTGCCAGGGCACGTCCAGCGCCCGGAAAATTTCCGCGCTGGTGACCCGTCCCGGATCCTCGGTCACACCGTGCACCACCACCGGAAAATCGAGACGGGACAGCGCCAATGCCAGCAAAGGGGTCAGATTGGCCTGCTTGCGCGCGCCGTTATAGCTGGGAATCACGATGGGAGGCGGCATATCCGCCGGCGCCTGCAGGGCCATGACCCGTTCTTCCATCGCCTGGTAAAACCCCAGCATTTCCCCTTCGGCTTCGCCCTTGATGCGAAAGGCAATCAGCAATCCGCCCAGCTCCAGCTCCGGCACCTCTCCCGCCAGTATGGCGCGGTACAGTTCAAAAGCCGTTTGACGGTCCAGATCGCGGGCATGGTTTTTTCCGCGCCCTACTTCTTTGATGACTTTGCTAAAATCCATAACCGATGGTGATCCGCCCTTGATATAGTTTCACTTCCGCCTCGACGCAACGCCGCCGGGTTTACATCCGACTACCTGCCGGGGCGGGCGTTGAGATCCGTGTCAGAACGAGCATAGTCACAGACGGGGCCTTTTTTCAATCGGTTCTGCAGGAATGGGCTCTTCCGGCATCGAACGCTGCTCGATGGGAAAAACCGGCAGCGCCGCCAGTAACCGCGCGCCGTAGGATTTGGTCAGCAGGCGCCGGTCATAAATCACGATTTCGCCGGTGCACGCATGGCTGCGGATCAGGCGACCCACCTGCTGGATCAACTGGAATGAGGCGCTGGGCAGGCTTTGTACTTCAAACGGGTGCCGTTTCTGGCTTTTAAGCCACTCGCCCTCGGTGAGGATCACCGGGCTGTCGATAGGGGGAAAGGCGATTTTGTGGATATGGACCTGCGTCAACAGTTCGCCTTTGAGATCCAGCCCTTCGGCAAAAGACTGCAGCCCCACCAGAACGCTGGTTTTGCCCTGATCCACCCGTTTGCGGTGTTCTTCTATCAGACGGTAGCGCGGCTGATCCCCCTGGACCAATAACAGCAGCCGCAGCTCCGTCACATGGGTCAGGAACGCCTGCATGGCGCGATGGCTGGCAAACAGCACCAGAATGCCGTGATGCCGCCCCATGGCCAGCTCGCCGCGGAAAAAACGCGCCATTTCCGCCAGATGCTCTCCTTCCGTCGCCATTACCGGTTCGGTGAGCATCCGGGGGATCACCAGCTTGCCCTGGTGACGGTGATCAAAGGGCGAGGCCAGGGTGACAAACCGGTCGCCGGCCCGCTCCTGCAGGCCGCTAAGCTCCTGCAGCCGGTCGAAACTGTTCAGGGATCGCAGCGTGGCGGAGGTCACTATCGCGTGGGGGATCTTCGACCAGAGCAGCTTTTCCAACTGGTCGCTCACCCGAATGCCGACACAGTGCAGATAAACATGGGCGCCGTTGTCGAACATTTCCCGGGTCAGCCATTTGGAAATGGGGGCGTTGGAGGCTTTCTCCTGAGCCGCCAGTTTCCATAACCGGCTGGTGGATTCCCAATAGCCGAGGATGCGGCTGGTGTGCAATAGCGCCTGATGCAGCCTGACGATATCTTGCTTGCCGGTCTTTTCGCTCAAATCGTTTAGGAAAAACTCCGCCAGCATGCGCAGCGTATCCGCCAGCTTATATAAACGGGCGGCGGCCTCCCTCATTTCTTCCGGCAGTTGGCCCATGGCGAAACGGTATTCGCCCGCCACGCTGTCGCGGGGCAGAAACGCTGTTCCCTGCCGTTCAAACTGCAACGCCAGTTCGCGAATTTCATCGCAATGATTCTTCAGCCGTTCGCTCTCGCTCAACAGCGGCGGCTTGGCGGGTTTGAACTGCGCCAGCGTCTGTTCGGTCTGGCGCATAAACTGGTCCAATTGATGGGCAACGAAGCCTGGGGTAATTTCGCCGGACATTTCCAGCGCATCGCGGGCCACATCGGGCAAATGATGGCCCTCATCCAGCACCAGCAGCATATCCCTGGGGCCGGGCAGCACCGATTCGCTGTCCAGGGCCGCCATCACCAGCGCATGATTGGCCACCACCACGTCGGCGTGCTCAATTTCCTTGCGGGCAATGAAAAACGGACAGTCGCGGAAATAATGGCAATTACGTCCGAGACAGTTCGCTTTGTCGGTGCTCAATTTGTTCCATAAGGGATCGTCCACCGAGCGGGAGTAGTGATCCCGCAGGCCATCCCAGGCAAAGCCGGTGAGCGCCTGCTGCATTTTTACGCATATCGCCTGTTCCGCCCCGCTGGCCGGCGCCAGTTCGTCATCGAGAAACAGTTTTAAATCGCCTTGGAAAACCGCATCGGCGGCCATCGCCGCCAGATTGCGCGGGCAGACATAGCGCCGGCGGCCGAAGGCGGCGGTAAACTTCAGGTCGGGAATCAGCTTTTTCAGCAGCGGCAGGTCTTTATTGAAAATTTGATCCTGCAGCGCGACATTGGCGGTGCTCACCACCAGCGGTTTTTCTTCGGCACGGCCTATGGCGATGCCTGGTATCAGATAGGAGAGGGTTTTCCCTACCCCGGTGGGGGCTTCGATCACCAGGTGGCGTTCGATATCCCCCGCCAGCGCCCTGGCCACTTCGGCGATCATCTGGCGTTGGGGGGTACGGGATATAAAATCCGGTATATGTTTTTGCAGCGCTTTATACCAATCGTGGATTTGCGCTTTGGCGGCGACGGACAGCGGCATGGATTACTATTTTCCGAGTGCAGGTATGGCTATTGTCACACAGACCGCACGCGGCGTCAGCCCGATACTGGCTATATCTTCAGGGGGCATCGCAATTTGGATAGCATAAAGACGGCTAGGGTGACCATTAACACCCCCGGTCCATGCCAAGGTGTTAGCGGGCTTACCGTGCTGTGGGGCGCTTGTATCGGGGGCGGCAGGCTTTATAATGGTCGCTTGCCCCGCATTAAGGAAATGTATGAATTTCACCAGAGCCGTCGTTTTCAGCGTGATATCCCTTATGGCCCTCGGCGGTATCGGCGGCGTGATGCTGGCGGGTTATATCATCATCGTTCATAGCTGACGGGCGCGCCCTAGGGGTGGCGTAGGGCCGCCAGGGCGCGTTCGAACAGCATGTCGCTTATGATGGCCAACAGCGCCACCAATATCGCGCCCTGGAGCACATAGGCGGTGTTAAAGCCGCTCAGGCCGATGATGATCGGCGTGCCGAGGGTCTTGGCGCCCACGGTGGAGGCGATGGCGGCGGTGCCGATATTGATGATAACCGAGGTGCGGATACCGGTGATGATCACCGGCGCCGCCAGCGGTAACTCCACCCGGGTTAATATTTGGCGGCGGGTCATGCCGGCGCCGGTGGCGGTCTCAAGGATGGAATCCGGTACCGATTCAATGCCGGTGATGGTGCCCTGCACGATGGGCAGCAGACCGTACAGCACCAGGGCGATAATGGCCGGCTGTTCGCTGAACCCCATTACCGGCACCGCAACAGCCAACACGGCCACCGGCGGAAAGGTCTGGCCCACCGCCACTACCGTCTCCACCAGCGAGCGGAATTCAATACCCGCCGGGCGTGTTACGCCGATGCCGGCCCCCACGCCGATAAGCACGGCGATAACGCTGGATATCAGCACCAGCTGCAGATGCGCCCAGGCCAGGGAGGCAAAACTGTCCTGCAGATATACAGGACGATCGAGAGCCGGGAAAAGCCAGGCGAACAAGCCATCCAGTCGCGGCATGCCGAACATCAGGCCCAGCAGCAGCAACAGACACCATAACAGCGGATCAGTGAGTATCCGGCGCGGCATCGGACGCCTCCTCCCCGGTGGGGTTAACCAGGTCGCCGATATGCAGCACGCCCACCGCGTTGCCTGACGCATCCACCACCGGCAATCGTTCGGTCCGGCGGGCCACGAATTCCGACAGGGCTTCCCGCAGGGTCATATCGGCGGGAATGCCCTTCCCCTCCAGCCGTTCTCCTTTATGGGCCCGATCTCCCGCCGCTCCCAGCCCCAGCAATTTGATGCCGATATCGTTCTGGCCGAAGAAATGTCGCACAAAGGCATTGGCCGGCTGCGTCAACAGATGACGAGGGGATCCTTGCTGGACAATTTTGCCTTGATCCAGCAGCACGATGCGATCCGCCAGGGCCAGCGCTTCGTCGATATCGTGGGTAACCAGCACGATGGTACGGCCGGACAGTTGATGGATGCGGGCAATTTCCAGTTGCAGCGCGCCGCGGGTGACCGGGTCCAGTGCGCCGAACGGCTCATCCATCAGCAGGACTTCCGGATCGGCGGCCAGGGCGCGGGCTACCCCAACCCGCTGCTGCTGGCCGCCGGATAATTGATGGGGATAACGGCCGCGAAATTGCGCCGCGTCCAGATGCAGCAGCTCAAGCAGTTCAGTCACCCGATCGCGTATTTTTCCCCGGGGCCATTTCAGCAGTTGCGGCACGGTGGCAATGTTCTGTTCCACCGTCCAGTGTGGAAACAATCCGATGGACTGGATGGCGTAACCCATGCGGCGACGCAGCTCCTGCGGCTTGAAACTGTGGATTTCATCACCGGCGAACAGGATTTTCCCCCGGTCGTGTTCAATCAGGCGATTAATCATTTTCAGCGTGGTGGATTTGCCCGAACCGGAGGTGCCGATAAGCACGGTAAATTCACCGGCGGCAATATTCAGATTCAGATCTTCCACCGCCGGCTTGCCGTGGAAATATTTGCTCACCTGCTGAAATTGGATCATTGGCGCACCTGGTGAAGAAATGAAACGATCAGTTTAAACAGTTGATCCACCACCACCGCCAGGGCGATGGCCGGGATAACGCCCAGCAGCACCAGTTCCAGGGCGCTGCTGAGCAACCCCTGGAACATAAGGGCACCGAAACCGCCGGCGCCGATTAACGCCGCCACCATGCCCATGCCCACCGTCTGCACCGCGATGATACGTATCCCGGACAGTATCATCGGCAGCGCCAGCGGCACCTCCACCCGCAGGAAAATCTGCGGGCGGGTCATGCCCATGCCGAGGGCGGTTTCAATCACCTCGGCGGGGACCTGCTGCAAACCGGCGTGCACGCTGCGCACCAGAGGCAATAACGCATAAAGCACCAGCGCAATCAGGGCCGGCGCCAGGCCGATTCCGCCGATGCCCGCGTCCCGCAGCCAGGGCCAGGCGGCGGATAATCCGCTTAAGGGAGCAATCAGCAGGCCGAACAGGGCGATGGCGGGAATGGTCTGGATAATATTCAGGGTGGAAAACAGCGCCGGCCGCCAGCGGGCCGAGTGATGGCAGATAAAACCCAACGGAATGCCGATGAGTATGGCCGGCGCCAGGGTACCGAACAGCAGGGTCAAATGCTCGCCGAGGGCCGCCTGGAAAACCTGCTGGCGATTGGCGTACTCTTTGAGCAGCGACAGCTCGTCCAGACGACCGGCCATCAGCAGCAGCGCCAGCGGCAGCCAGAGCTGCGCGTTGGCCAATACCCGCAGCGCATGGCTGGCCGTGGCCCGGCCAATGGCATCCGCGGCCATCAGCAAGCACAGCGCCGCCATCAGCCAGAATCCGCTGCCGAAGGAGGTGCGCACCAGATAACCGCCCTGTCCCGCCAAACGGGCCGCCGTGCTCCCCGCCAGCGCCACCAGGCAGAACAGCAGCAGCTCCGCCAGTATCGTCACCGCCACCGAGAGCGGCCGGGACGGCGTGATAAAGCACAGGGCGCCGGCCAACAGCGCCGGTACCGGCAGCCAGAGCCAGTAGCCGGTCAGCAGTTCTTCCAGGCCGATGCCGCGGCCGGACATCAGCCGGTTGGGGGCATAATTGACAAACGGCAGCAGCAGCCCCGCCGCCAGCAGCAGTATGAACAGCGTCAGCAGTACAGGATTTTTAACCAAAATACCCTTTTCTCCCCGGCGCCCGGAACCGGATTATTTTATCAGTCCTTTCTGCTTGAGGTAATCCGCCGCGACCTTGCTGGCGTTTTGCCCCTCAACCGCGATACTGGCATTCAGCTTTTGCAGCGTTTGCGTATCCAGCGAGGCAAAGACCGGTTTTAGCCACTGCGCTATATCGGGATGCTGTTTTAAAACCGACTCGCGAATGATGGGGGTCGGCGCGTATATCGGCTGTACGCCGTCAGGATCGGCCAGGGTATGCAACCCCAGGGCGGCCACCGGACCATCGGTGCCGTAGGCCATGGCGGCGTTGACGCCGGAGGTCTGTTCCGCCGCGGCTTTCAGGGTGACCGCGGTATCGCCGCCGGCCAGGGACAGCAGCTGATCCTGCTGGAGTTTGAAATCATAGGTCTTTTCAAACGCCGGCAAGGCATCGGGACGCTCGATGAATTCAGCGGAAGCCGCCAGCTTGAACTTGCCGCCGCTCTTGAGATAGCGGCTTAAATCGCTCAGGGAATCGATATGCTGTCCTTTCGCCAAATCCTCGCGGATAGCGATGGTCCAGGTGTTATTGGCCGGCGACGGATCAAGCCACACGATATGATTTTTATCGTAGTCGAGCTTTTTGACTTTTTGATAGCCGGCATTGGCGTCTTTCCAGGCCGGGTCTTTGTCATCATTGAAAAAGAACGCGCCGTTGCCGGTATATTCCGGATAGATATCAATTTCACCGGAAGTAATGGCGCCCCGTAACACCTGGGTGGTGCCCAACTGCGATTTATTGATGGTTTTGACACCGTGGGATTCCAATACCTGAACGATGATATTGCCCAGCAACGAGCCTTCGGTATCTATTTTGGAACCGACACGAACCGGTTGATCCGCCGCCTGCGCGCCCAGAGTCATGCCCAGCATGATAGCGGCGAGGCCGAGTAAACGTCCTTGATGAAAGATAAGGGCCATAAAGAGGGTTCCTATAAGTTTATTATTTGGGGTATATGTAACTGAAATAATAGTTCATATGTGAATTTATTCACCCAAAAAGAATGTATAAGAATAGAACCTTTTGCAGGATACAAAAATGGCGGAACTACCCGGCATGTCTTAAACGCAGGAACTCATTAAAATAAGGAGGAATGTCGGGCAGCGTGAGCAAAAACCACGGAGTGAACAGCGCCGGGTCACGCTGGGTTTCCGCCAATAGCGCCGTTAACGGCTGATAGCGGTAGGCCATGGCCTCGCCGGGATTAAGTTTCGGCGTCTGCCCGCTGATGCCGAAAAAGACGTGCCCCAACTCATGCTCCACCAGGCCGTTGGACAGGGGCAAACGGTACTGCAGCGTAAAGATCGGCGTCAGGGCGCAATTGAGCCCCATCTCTTCATAGAGCCGCCGTTGCGCCGCGGACGCGGTTTCCTCGCGCGGCATGGGATGACCGCAGCAGGTGTTGCTCCATAATCCGCCGCAGTGATATTTACTTTCGGCCCGCTGCTGAAGCAGCAGATCGCCTTCGGGATTAAATAAATAGACCGTCACGGCTCGGTGCAGCAACCCTTCCCGGTGCGCTTTAAGCTTTTCCATGCGGCCCACCGGCTGATCCCGCTCATCCACCAGGATGACTTCAGTAAATGCCATAACTTAATGCCTCGGTGAATTTTTCTGCCTTGAGTTTATCGGCGCAAAAATAAAAAATCTGCGGCCAAACGGCAGAATAGTTCAAAAAACACGCTTTCCTGGCAATGATACCGGTTTTATTTAACCTCTGTTTAACTAAAAGCAGCAGTTAGGATGTTAGGCCGACACGCGCCATGGCGCGATGCCGGGCTCCGTTGCGTACCGCCCAGCGTAAAACCCATGCCAGCAGGCGTACCGGGGGATCGATAAGCCAGGGGCCGCCGGGGGTGCCGGCCAGCTGCATCTGGCCCCTGGCCCAGTCCGGCAGGAGATCAATGCCGGCGCGCATCATCAGGCGTCCCATCGGTCCCGCCAGGCCGCCGGGCAAAGACGCGTTCAATAACAGGCGGGTCACCTCGCGGGTTCGCTCGTCGCAGCGCAGCGCCGGCCGCATTTTTTGCAGATACAGCGCCACATCCCGCCGGTTATCGGGGATATCCGCCGCCCCCAGCGCCTCGGCGACCCGCGCCGCTTCCCGGTAATACCGGTCCTGTTCGCCGGCGCCGAGGGCCGGGTTACACCAGCGCAGGTGAGCGCAGAGAAAGCTATGGGCTTCGGCGACATGCACCCAGGTGAGCAGCGCCGGATCGCTGGCCCGATAGGGAACGCCGCGGCTGTCCACGCCGCTGACGCGCTCATGGATTGCTTTCACTTTTTCAATCAGCCCCCAGGCCGCCTCATGGGGCCCGAAGCTGGTGCCGGAGATAAATTGCGCGGTGCGCCGCAGCCGGCCCAACATATCCTCGCGGAAATTAGAGTGATCCCAGACCCCCGCCAATGCCGAAGGATGCAGCATTTGCAGCAGCAAGGCGCTGATGCCGCCGCACATCATCGAGGTGAAATCGCCGTGTACCTGCCAGACCACCGAATCCGGACCATAGAGCCCAGGATCTCCCGCCGGATGGGAAAAATCGATATTGCCCAGGGCCACGCCGCTGACCCCAAGCACCTGTTTTTCAATCAGCAGACGCAACCGCTCCATCTATCCTCTCATTCGCGGCATGGGATAAAACCTGACGGCACCCGCCTCGGGCATCCTGATATCCCCTTTGGCCGCATGGCCTGACTACAACAGCTGGAATCGGGCCGTTTTGACCCGGGCGGAGTCCAGCCCCACCATCACATCGAAGGCGCCCGGCTCGGCCACCCATTGCATCTGTTGATTATAGAATTTCAGGGCCTCGGCATCGAGCTTGAATGTCACCTGCTTCGATTCGCCGGCCTTCAGGAACACCTGCCGGAACCCTCTTAACATCTGCACCGGCCGGCTGATGGAGGCCTTGACATCATGAATATAAAGCTGGGCCACGGTATCGCCGTCGCGATCGCCGGTATTGGTCAGGGTCACGCTGACATTGATGCTGCCGTCGCGAGGCATGGTGGGACTGGACAGCTTCACATCCGAGACGCTGAAACGGGTATAGCTCAAGCCATAACCGAACGGATAGAGCGGACCGTTGGCCTCGTCAAAATAATGCGAGGTGTATTTGTCCGGCGCCTGGGGATTATAGGGCCGCCCGGTAGGCAGGTGATTGTAATAAATGGGAATCTGCCCCACCGAGCGCGGAAACGACATGGGGAGCTTACCGGAAGGATTGTAATCGCCGAACAACACATCGGCGATGGCGTTGCCGCCTTCGGTGCCGCTGAACCAGGTCTCAAGGATAGCGTCCGCTTGCTGATTTTCATGCACCAGCGCCAGCGGACGTCCGTTCATCAGCACCAGCACCAGCGGTTTGCCGGTGGCCTTCAAGGCGTCAATCAGCCGGCGCTGGCCGTCGGGAATGGTGATATTGCTGCGGCTGGAAGCCTCATGGGCCATGCCCTGGGACTCGCCCACCGCCGCCACGATCACATCCGCCCGTTCAGCGGTCTTGACCGCTTCGTCCAACATAGCCTGCGGCGTGCGCGGATCCTGCTTCACCGATACTTCATAGCTGTTGAGGAAAGCCACCATATCTTTATGATCGGTGATATTCGATCCCCTGGCGTAGACCACGGTGGCTTTTCCCGCCACCGCGTTGCGTATTCCCGCCAGCAGCGTAACGGCCTGATCGATGCGACCGGCCGCCGACCAGCTGCCGATGATATCGCGCTGGCTGTCCGCCAGCGGCCCGATAACCGCGATGGTGCCCTGTTTTTTCAACGGCAGGGTCTGCAGGCGGTTTTTCAGCAGGACCAGGCTTTGCCGGGCCACTTCACGCGCCTCGGCGCGATGGAGACGGCTTTCGGCATTGGTATCCTTGGGATCGCTGCCCACCGGCCCCAGATGGCTGTAGGGATCGCGGAACAGTCCCATATCGTATTTCACATTCAGCACGTGGCGCACGGCATCGTCGAGCTCCGACTCGCTGACCTCGCCGCTTTTAATCATTTCCGGCAAATAGCGGCTGAAATAGATATCGCCCATGCTCATATCGATACCGGCATCCAGCGCGATTTTCACCGCCTCTTTCGGCGAACCGGCGACGCCGTGGTTAATCAATTCTTTAACCGCGCCGTGGTCGCTGATGGCGATACCGGAAAAATGCCATTGCTTGCGCAGCAGATCTTTCAGCAGCCAGGTGTTGGCGGTGGCGGGAGTGCCGTTAATGGAGTTCAGCGCCACCATGACGCCGCCGCTGCCGGCATCCAGCGCCGCTTTATAGGGCGGCAGGTAATCCTGGAACATCCGCTGCGGGCTCATGTCGACGGTGTTGTAATCCCGGCCGCCCTCCGCCGCGCCATACAGGGCGAAATGCTTGACGCTGGTCATCAGGGAGTGCCGGCCGGCGGGATTATCGCCCTGGAACGACGACACCATCACCCGGCCCATTTCACTCGCCAGGAAGGTATCTTCCCCCAAGCCTTCCGATACCCGGCCCCAGCGGGGATCGCGGGTAATGTCCACCATCGGCGCCCAGGTCATGTTCAGACCGTCCTCGCTGCCTTCAAAGGCCGCGATGCGCGCGCTGGTGGCAACCGCGTCAAGATTCCAGCTGGCGGCCAGCCCGAGGCTGATGGGGAACACGGTACGTTGACCGTGGACGATATCATAAGCAAAAAATAACGGAATTTTAAGGCGGCTCAGTTGCATGACCTGGTCTTGCATAGCCCGGATATCGGGACGGGTAACGGTGTTGAAAATGGCCCCCACCTGTCCTTTTTTTATCATTTCACGGATGGCCTCTTTGGGATTGTCCGGTCCGACGCTGATAAGGCGCAATTGGCCGATTTTTTCCGACAGGGTCATTTTTTGCAGCAATGCGTTGACATAAGCATCACGGGGCAAATCGGGGGAAGGAAGCTGGGTATTGTCCGCCAAAGCGGAATTGAGCGTTAATGCTACAAACAGGCTTATTGAACACAGCCATTTCATATCGTTATTCTCACAATCGCAAAAGCAAACCGGGCATATAGCCCGGTCATGGATGTTTTTGTCACTATGCCACCGAGATTTATTAGCCTCAGTGTAGCCCATCACAAAGCCGAAAGGGTAAGGTTAAATTATTGAAAGCATTTGTTTCCAGATGAGTGCTGAAATAATCGTCCGCGCCGGCGGCAGAAAATCCCGCCGTCCTGTTAACCGAGATGTATGATAATAAAAGCAGCATAACAGGCCCGGTAAAAATCCTGCTGGTTAATCACTCTGAACCTGCACCCATCAAGGCGGCGCGGCGATATTGGATTAAACTGTCGGTCAGCTCCCGCGGCTGTGCGCCGCCTGCGCCGCGTCCGTATAAATTATAATCAAGGGACATTATCATGCCGCAACGTTCGCCTTATTCATCGCATATATTTATCGAACAGCTCAAGACCCTGGCCGGCAGGCATAATGTGCTCACCGGGGAGCGCCAAACCCAGCGCTACCGCAAGGGTTTCCGTTCCGGCAGCGGACCGGCGCTGGCGGTGGTGCTGCCCGATTCGCTGCTTGCCCTTTGGCGGGTTCTGGAAACCTGCGTCGCCGCCGATAAGGTCATTATCATGCAATCGGCCAATACCGGACTGACGGAAGGGTCCACCCCCAACGGTGCGGATTATGACCGCGAGGTGGTGATAATCAGCACCCGGCGGCTGGGAGGCATCCAGGTTATCGACGAAGGGCAGCAGGTCATCGCCCTGGCCGGCAGTACGCTGTACGAGCTGGAAAACCGCCTCAAACCCTACCGGCGCGAGCCGCACTCGGTCATCGGTTCCTCCTGCCTCGGCGCATCGGTCATCGGCGGCATTTGCAATAATTCCGGCGGTTCACTGGTTAAACGCGGGCCGGCCTACACCGAAATGGCGCTGTATGCGAAAATCAATGCCGACGGCGACCTGACTCTGGTCAACCATCTGGGTATCGAACTGGGGGGCACGCCGGAACAGATCCTCACCCGGCTGGAGAACGGACAATACGGGCCCACGGATATTCTGCCGCCGCAGCGGGACTGTTCGGATCATGACTATGCGCAGCGGGTACGGGAAGTGGATGCCGACACCCCGTCCCGGTTCAATGCCGACCGGCGCCGCCTGTTCGAGGCCGCCGGCAGCGCCGGTAAACTGGCGGTTTTCGCCGCGCGCCTGGATACTTTCCCCGCCGAAGATCAGCAGCAGGTGTTCTATATCGGCACCAACGACCCCCAAGTGCTCACCGCCCTGAGGCGGGATATCCTCTCCGGCTTCAGCCAACTGCCGGTGGCCGGGGAATATATGCACCGGGACTGTTTCGATATCGCCGAGACCTACGGTAAAGATACCTTTGTGATGATCAACCGCCTGGGCACCGATCGCATGCCCTGGCTGTTTCAACTGAAGGGACGCGTCGACGCCACCCTCAACGCCCAGTCCTGGCTGCCTTCGCAGCTCAGCGATCGTTTCCTGCAGGGACTGAGCCGGCTCTGGCCGAGCCACCTGCCGCAACGAATAAAAGAGTACCGGGATCGCTATGAACACCACCTGCTGCTGAAAATGTCCGGCGCCGGCATCGATGAGGCCCGCCATTACCTGGCCGATTATTTCGCCCGGGCCGAGGGGGATTATTTTGCCTGCACGCCGGAGGAAGGAAACAAAGCCTTTTTACACCGTTTCGCCGCCGCCGGCGCCGCTGTCCGTTATCACGCCGTCCATAGCGACAAGGTGGAGGACATCCTGGCGCTGGATATCGCCCTGCCCCGCAATGAAACCCAATGGTTCGAAACCCTGCCGCCGGACATTGACCGGCAGTTGGTGGCGAAACTCTATTACGGCCATTTCATGTGCCATGTCTTCCACCAGGACTATATCGTCGCCAAGGGCGTCGACAGCCACGCCCTCAAACAGCGCATGCTGGAGGAGCTGGACAAGCGGCACGCCGAATATCCCGCCGAGCATAACGTCGGCCACCTCTACCAGGCAAAACCGTCGCTGGCGGCGTTTTACCGGCAAACCGATCCCACCAACAGCTTCAATCCCGGCATCGGTAAAACCAGCAAACTAAAGCATTGGGGCGAAGGACCCGCTGAGCATAAATAATCCTGATTTAACGCCGGCGAACGCCATCCCAAGACAGGTTACGCCGGACGGCCCTATGGAGAATTCCGGCGTCTCATCCATTAGTCGCGGCAGGGGGCTTGGCAAGCGCCATTACCTTTGCAATACTGCTTTGCAGTGTAACAAGCCATGATCGGTCTATACGGGAGCTGACGATTGTCTCACAGGAGACGCGCCTTGCTCCCGCGAGGAAGTATGCCGGGTCTTCTGCCGGTTATCATGGCCTTCAGGGATGATCGGTTCTTCTTTTTCTACAAGGCACCGAATCACTTATGAAATATGTCATTATCGGAACGGGCAATATCAGCAAAACCTATATCAGCGCCCTGCAATCATTACCGGCATGCGAACTGATCGGGTTTGTATCACGCAGCAAAACCTCCGGAGACAATGATTACCGCTTGCCCTGCTGGCCGACCCTGGCGGAGGTCGATCGTCCGTTCGACGCGGTTATTATCACCACGCCAAACGGCCTGCACCACCAAAGCGCCATCGAAGCCGCGCGCCTGGGCAAGCATGTGCTGGTGGAAAAACCGCTGGATATCACCCAAGGGGCGATGGACGGCATGATCGACGCGGCGGCCCGGGCAAACGTTACCCTGGCGGTCAGTTACCAGCGCCGGACCAACCCTGATAACATGGCGGTGAAAGCCCTGATGGAACAAGGGGCCTTCGGCCGGATCTACTCCGCCGATCTGAGCTGCCGTTTCTGGCGCGACCAGCGCTATTATGACAGCGCCGATTACCGCGGCGGCTATGCCCTCGACGGCGGCGGCGTCTTTATGCAGCAGGCCTGCCACAATATCGATAACTATATCTGGCTGTTCGGTATGCCCGCGCGGGTACAGGGCGAATTGGATACCTTCGCCCACCGGATTGAAGCCGAAGATCACGGCGCGGTAGTGCTGCGCTATGACAACGGCATGATCGGCACCATCGTGGCCTCCACCTGCGCCCCGCCGGGATATCCGCCGCGGCTGGAAGTGAGCTGTGCAAAAGGCACGTTTACGCTGCTTAACGATTGCATCAGCGACTGGCATGTAGAGGGCATTGATAACCCCGCCAGCACCGTTCCTCCGGCCGACGACCCCGGCGCCAGCAGCCCGACCGTAACCGATTTTTCACGCCATGCCGCGGTATTGGCGGACTTTGAACAGGCGGTGGCACGGGGAACCACGCCGCTGGCGGACGGTAAGGATGCCAGGCGGACCACCGACCTGGTGCTGCAGATTTACCGTTGCCAAGAGAGGAAAAGTTGATGCTTCAGCTCAGAGCGGCCCGTATTGATGAGTTGGAAAAACTCACAGAGCTCTGTTTGCAATCGAAAGCATTATCAGGTTATGACGACGCGTTTATGCGCGGGTGCCGGGAGATGCTCAGGTTTCGTCCCTCGGACATGGAAAAGACCTCAATTTGCGTGGCGGAGGCCGACAGCACCTTGCTGGGGGCCGCCCAGCTCTACTTCGAGGATGAAATCGCTTTTCTCCAGCGACTGTTCGTGTCGCCGGACAAGACCAAACACGGTATCGGCAAGGCGCTGTTCGGTTGGTCGCTGAAAGCGGCGCACCGGGCCGGAGCCAAGCGTTTACTGATTGACTGCGACCCGGCCGCCGCCGGGTTTTTCCAGCGCATGGGCGCCCGTGAAGAGGGTATTGTGGATTCCGGTACGGTCCCCGGCTATCGCACGCCCCGTTTTAAAGTGACCCTATCCCCCTGCCGTTCTCCGTCAGAGAAATGATCGTCGCTTGAACGGCATACGCCGCCATGCTGAATACGAGGGAGTGATGAATCGTGTATGAACTGCATATCGCCAATAAGAATTACTCGTCCTGGTCACTGCGCCCCTGGCTTTTAATGAAAGCCCTGAACATTCCTTTCGCTGAAACGACTCATCAGTTTCAGGGCAACAATAACGCCGATGTTTTTCAGCATTTTTCTCCCACCGGCCGGGTGCCGGTGCTGTATGACGGCGCGATGGCAATATGGGATTCCCTGGCCATCGCCGAATATCTGGCGGAGATCCATGCCGGGGTCTGGCCGGAGGAGTACCAGGCCCGGGCCTGGGCGCGGTGCGCCGCGGCGGAAATGCACGCCGGATTTACCCGGCTTCGCACCATGTGCCCGATGAATTGCGGAATACGGGTAAAGCTGACGGCGCTGCCGCCGGAATTAAACGCCGATCTCGCCCGGCTGGATGCGCTATGGCAACAGGGCTTGACGCAGTTTGGCGGTCCGTTCCTGGCCGGCCCTGACTTCAGCGCCGCGGATGCCTTTTATGCCCCGGTGGTTTTTCGCATTCAAAGTTATGGACTGCCGCTGTCCGCCGCCGCCCAGCGCTGGTGCCAGACCATGCTGGCACTACCGGCCATGGAAGAGTGGTATCGGCAGGCGCTGGCGGAAGAGTGGCGGGATGAAAGCCATGAGGAAGAAGCCGCACAGTACGGCGACATCGTGGCGGATCTGCGCACCCCGCAATAAGGGAGAGCGTCCCATGGCCCGGTAGGCCCGCCATCACCGATCGTGCAACGGGCCGGTTGAAGGGAGACCGCGCCAAGGAAGGAATGACCTAATCCGCGATACCGTTCTGGTCGCGGCTGTTATTCTGCGCCGTCACGCCGGACTGGCGGGCCTTCTGCTTCTTGTAATCCAAAGCCGCCGCCGGCACCGGCGAAGACTTGCCGGTTTCCAGCCAGCTGCGGATACGGTTGGCATCGGCAAAATGCGTATATTTACCGAACGCGTCCAGCACCACCAACCCCACCGGCCGATGATTGATCACCGTACGCATCACCAGGCAATGCCCCGCCAGATTGGTAAACCCGGTTTTGGTCAATTGAATCGCCCAGTCGGGACGGTAAACCAGATGATTGGTGTTACGGAACGGCAGGGTATAGGGGGGATTCTGGAACTTCGCCATCGTCTCGTGGGTAGTGCTCAGCTCGCTCAGCATCGGATAATTTTCACTGGCAATAAGCAATTTGGACAAATCCCGCGCCGTCGACACGTTATTAACCGATAACCCGGTGGGTTCCACATAATGGGTATGCAGCATGCCTAATGATCGGGCTTTCGCATTCATGGCGGCAATAAACGCCGGATAACCACCGGGATAATGATGCGCCAGACTGGCGGCCGCCCGGTTTTCCGAAGACATCAGCGCCAGCAGCAACATATCGTGCCGGCTGATTTCACTCCCTACCCTGACCCGTGAAAATACGCCTTTCAATTCCGGCGTCTGATGAATATCCACAGAAATAATTTCATCCATCGGCTGATGCGCATCCAGCACCACAATGGCGGTCATTAACTTGGACAAGGAAGCGATGGGCACCACTTTATCCGCATTGGCGGCATAAAGCAGACGGTTATCCGCCATATCCACCACAATGGCGCTGCCGGAGGCTATTACCAAAGGTGATGTCAGCGGCGCCGGCTCCGTACTGACGGCGGCCTCTGCGTCGCCGATCAATCCATTACCGAGCGTACAAAGCGACAGACCCAAACAAACGACACGAAAAAAAGATAACATTATTCATTACCTGAAAATGACAGCGAGACCGCAGTGAATGACGCCATAGTATATCCGATTATCGGAAAACGAAAATCTCCTCAACCCTGTATTTTTTTGTCACCAAAAAAGTACGATTAAAATTGACATGTTTTTATTTTCGTAAAAACCATCACCGGACTTTTCCTTGGGGTTAAAGAGTTTATTAACTCTGGAAGAGCTAAATAAGCTATAACATCGCTCTTTGAATAAACGATAATAAGCTCTTCTCCGGCATTCATTTAGGCGATATATAACTGATTATTGGATTTAAGTCAGCACCAAAACGCCTCGTTATCACCTTAATAGGGTATTAAGCCAGTACCTTTTTATTCACTACAAAAGTAAATATCAGGATGGCTATGATATAGCATCCCCAAATTGTCAGCCCCATCGTCACCACCGAGGTACCCCCGATACCGGTAACCGGCACGCTGAGGGCGCCAAGGGCAAACATGCCGACGCCGATAATCGCCGAAGCGCTGCCGGCGTTTTTACCCTGGCTTTGCATAGCAAGGGAAGAAGCCAGGGTACCGATTAATCCGTTTATCATCACGGAAAAAAACAGCGCCGTCAAAATCATGGGCAGCGGCGCCCGGAACACGCCGCAGGCCACCAGGGCCGACGACGCCACGCCCGCCACGGCAAGGCCGACTTTCAGCGGGATGAGCTCGCCGAATCTGATGCTGCAGCGGGCGGCGATTTGCGCGGCGGCGATCAGGCCCAGGCCGTTGGCGGCAAAACAAAAGCTGAAGGACTGGGGGCTGAGACCGTAAATTTGCTGCAGGACGAAAGGCGAGGCGCCGATATACGCGAACATTCCCGCCATGCTGAACCCCTGGGTCAGGCATAATCCCATAAATTGCCGCTGGGTCGCCAGATGTCCCAGGCCGCCGTAAACCCCGAACAGGGACGCCGGGGTTCTCCTTGACGCCGGCAGGGTTTCCCGCAGCCGCCAGACGCTCAATACCAGCAGCAGCAATGCGATGGCCGCCAGCACCATAAACAAACCCCTCCAATCCGTCCAGGACAAGAGCGCGCCGCCCATTACCGGCGCGGCGATGGGCGCCAGGCCGTTAACCAGCATCAGCAGGGCGAAAAACCGGGTCAGGTCGTGGCCGTTGTACAAATCACGGGCCACCGCTCTGGATAATACCGCCCCGCCCGCTCCCGCCAGGCCCTGAATAAAACGCGCCGCCAGTAATTGCGAGATATCGCGGGCCAGGGAGCAGCCAATGGAAGCCAGCAGTAAGATGAACAGCGACGCCAGCAGCGGACGCATACGCCCGAGCTTATCGCTCAAGGGACCGAAAAACAGCTGGCCCAGGCCCAGCCCGAGCAACCCGGCGGTCAGACTGAGCTGCGCGGTGGCGGTAGTGGTGCCCAGGCCGGCCGCCAGCTCCGGCAGGGAGGGCAAATAGAAATCGGTACAAAGCGGGCCCAGCGCGGCCAGGGAGCCGAGCACCAGGGTGAAGCTCAGTCGTTGAGAAGAAGTGGTCATGAACATATCCCTATAACCGGCGAAAAGTCCTCGTTAACCCAATTTAGATGGGGGATGAGCCACTATTGTCGGCAAAAAACAGTGATTTGTCAGTTTTTCTGCGGTGAAGGAATCACTTTAACCAGGGGTTCCATAACATCCAATGGTTCAGTAGATAAGCTGTACCGCGACATTATCCGTGTAATTGCCGGGGGAAGACGCGCGGTCGGCTTTCATTTTGGCATAAACGGTGTAGTTGCGCGAGACGGTGGCATTGGCCCCGAGACTGTAGCTGTCGCTGATAACGCCCGGGCCGGTATTGCTCCACACTTGCTGGTAACTTCCCGAGGTATAAAGCTGATAGCCGGTGTTATGCGTCCCGACGGACATTTGTCGCTGCTCATCCCCCGTGGGCCCCACCATCAGAATCTGGTAGCTGACGGTTTCCGGGGCATTACCGGTGCGGCAAACCACGGTCAGGGTGGCGGTGCTTTGCTGTATATGTCCGGCAATACCTTCCACCGAACCGAAATTCAGCGGCGTGCCGGAAATCCCGCAGTCATAGGCCAATGCCGGCCCGCTGATAAACATCAATACCATGCCTACAACGTTCAGTAATTGCATAATCAAGCTCCGGTGATACATATCAATGGTCCGATTTCCGGTATGGCGCCGGTCTGTGGCCGATAATCGAAGGTCAGCCCGCAGTCCGGCCGGCCGGGTGTGGCGACCTTGAGGCGGTTATGTTCCGCCAGATTCTCAAAATAGGTCACGCCGTCATACCCCACCATGGCCTGTGCCCCGCCACTGACCAGTGTCGCCACGCTGCCCAGCGGCAGCGGCACATGCTGCGAGTCCACCAGCCGCAAAGTGGCGCCGTTGGTATGATGGATGGGGAATTTAGCCAATACGCCGGATCGATCGTTTGGCTTGACGGTGAGATTGTCGTTTTCAAGGGAGACGTCCATCGGTACATCATTGGGATTAATGGATAAACGGTTGCTCTCGTAGGCGCGGAGATCTTCGACAAACAGCAAACCGTTTTTATCGGTTTTACCCACCGGCCGATTTTCCTGCATGACCTCGACACCGGGCAACCCGTCTGTATCCACCACCGCAAAACCGTCCTGAATGGTATTGGCGGCGAAGACATGTCCATCCATGGCCACCAGGGCCCCCTGCAAGGTGCCGCGCTGCGCCTGGCCCGCCGTACCCTGCTCTGCCTGGGCCCCCATCAATCCCCAATCGGATTTATATTCCAGCCCGGCGGTCTGCCGGGATATCGATCCGTTCTGCTCGCCAAGGCTCCAGCCGATATCGCCCCGCTGGACCGCGGACTGCTGCGCCTGCAGGGTTTGATAGCTTTCCCCATTGCTGACGCTGCCGCCGGCGCTGGCCGTGGCCCGATGCCCGATGGGCAGGGAAATACCGACAAACACTGCGTTATCATGGTCATAATCAAAATCATGCAGTGCCGTAACATAGCCAAATGCCCGCAAAAACGGCAGCGAGCTTGAATAGGTGGCGGTCAGGGTCGAGGTTTCTATTCGGGTGGATTCATAATTGTAATCATTATAATAATTAACCAAGCGCTTGGCGTAGACCACGCCGAATGAACCGCCCCCCGGCAATGGAAAACCGACATTGGCCCGCAGGGTAGTGCCGGGAGTGCCGTCGCCATACGCCGAGGCCAGATCGTAAAAATGCGAGTCGGCCTTTAATAGGCTGGCGCCGTAACTGAAGGCATGAACGTTATGGACAAAACCCACGCCGTATTGCGTTCCCGGCGTCTGGCAGTAGCCGCCGACGGCCAGCGAGCCGGACAAGACACCAAGAGAACCCACCAGCATATCAGCCCCCACGCCCCCCATCGCCACCTTTTCGCTGCCTTCCAGATGGGTTTCCAAGGTCAGCCGGTCGGTGGCGCCGTGGCGATAGCTCATGGATGCCGCGCCGCCGGCATAATCATCGGAACGGCTGGCATATGCCCGGCGCACCGAGCCGGCTTCAACGGACAGGGAATCCAATCCCTTTTGCAATAGATTACTGCTGGCATAAAACGGCAGGGTCTCGTTGGTTTGCCGGCCATTGGCGTCTTTCACCACCATCGACACATCCCCGCCGCCGCTGGTCACCGGCAGCTGGTTGATTTCAAACGGACCGGGGTCCACCTGGGTGGTCATCTGATGCAGTCCGTTGACATAGATATCCACCGATGAGGGCACCGCCACCTCGCCGCTGATGCCGGGCCGCGCAAAGGTCACCAAATCGGGACGCAGCCCGAAATTAGTGATCATTTGCATACCCGCCATGCGCACGGGACGCGTCCAGTCCAGACCGCCGTTGATATAATCGCCGACGTTCCAGGTGCGCAGGGTCGCCACGTCGGAGACGCTATAGGTGCTGTCCAACCGTACCGTCTGGCTAAGATAGGGATTATGGGTTTCAAGGGCGTTGTTGCTGAGCACCCCCCGATTGCCGAACAGCCGCAGCTCTCCCAGCAGGCTATTGCCGGTCTGGCCCGCATAGTGGGTAAACTCGGTATCGTAATTCAGCAGCGCGCCGGTATCGCTGTGGGCGGGCGACAGGTCAGCCGACCCGGGATCGGCGTTGAGCTGCTGGGCAATCTGGTTTTGCACCGGAACCTTGAGATATAAGGTTTGTGCATTGGCGTCCAGCCGCCAGGTCCACTCCTTGATGCTGTCCAATGAAATCAGGCCGTCGCCGGTTTCAGCCGCCTTACCGTGCAACACCAATCCGGAGGCGGTAAGCTGTTCTCGGGTAAACAGCAGCGCGCCCTGCCGCTGGGCGATTTCCTGAATGTTATTATGATCCTGGCCGTTCACCACCACATCGAGCAGCAGGCTTTGCCCGGCATCCGGCGGGGTGCCGGTTGCCGCCGCCGGCCACATCAGCGCCATGGCGAGCATACCGCTTGCCTGGCGCCAATAGGGTGATGAAATCAATTGCTAGGGCCGACATTCACCCATTGGTCCGATTTGTCCTGCGGAC
Source organism: Sodalis sp. RH15 (assembly GCF_047324255.1). Classification (NCBI taxonomy): domain Bacteria; kingdom Pseudomonadati; phylum Pseudomonadota; class Gammaproteobacteria; order Enterobacterales; family Bruguierivoracaceae; genus Sodalis; species Sodalis sp. RH15. Next base: position 1,970,827 of record NZ_CP178738.1, on the reverse strand, counting down.
CCGGATTGATGACATGAACACGTGAACCGGTGTTTAACAAATGACGGGGATCTTTGATAACCCAGCGGCGTTCGTTGCCGGCCAGGATATAAGGCATACCGGGACCCGCCAGCTTCAGGGATTCGCCGCCGGCTGTGGCGGCGCTCAGGTTGGCCAGCATGCTATGTGATAATCCCTGGTTCGCCGCCACCAGCATCAGATCATTGCCCTGCCGCTCGATGCGCCACCGCACGTCGGGGTGCGCGGGGGTATTGCTCAAGGAGAATACCGGTACGGTAAAGCGCACGGTCAATTGAATGTGGTTAACGCCGCGATCGGGAATTTGGTCAAATACAATACGATAGGACTCTTCGTCTCTTGTTGCCGGATCCCGTAGCAACAAACGCACGGTTTGCGATTGGCCCGGCGGAATAGTGGCAAAAGGAGGACTTACCGTCAGCTTGGAGGTAGGGACAAAATTGTCGTCATTTCCCTTCTGGATCCAGCTGAAACCGCGAATCTGGATTAACGTCGGTTTATCCGAGGTGTTGGTCAAGGTAAAACTGGCGGAACGGTGTACCGATGATAAATCCTGACGGATGGGCACGATGGCCAATGCCTGGGCAGAAGCCTGGGGCACGATGGCCCACAGGACTGCCAGCATAAGCACCCGGATAAAAATGATATTACTGGGCATTAGGCTTTACTTTTCTTAGTAAGTCACAGTCACAGCGACGGTGTCGGCATAATCGGTAGCGACCTGGGCGGAAAGCTGGTTAGCGGCGATTTCACCATAAACGGTCACGTCTTGTGCCGCACCGTTACCGGTTCCGCCTACGGTATCGGTACCAACGGTATTGCCCCAGGTTACGGTATGGTTAGCATCGCTATACAGACCGTAGTTCAGCACAGAAGTGGTCGACGGGCTGGTCAAAACGCGCACCGTGGTGGTGGCGCCTGCGCCGTTACCCGCGCCGAGGGCCATAACATACGGCGCGGCGTTGGTGCAGGTGACCGTCAAGGTCGCAGTGGTATCCACTACCGCAGCACCGGTATAGGCGGGGAACGTCAGCGCGGTGGTGGCAAGGGTACAGGCTGATTCAACCGCGGCGGTAACCGCGATGTTGGCATTTTGCGTACCGGCGGCATAAGCCTGGCTGGCAATAGCGGTACCCAGGCAGAGTACAGACAGGGCACCGACTTTGAAAAGACGTTTGCAGGACATGATATTTCCTTGAAAGAGGCGACTGATAATTTGAATGGATTTGGCACTTTGGTTGTGTCATTTCTCACAAACATAATAACGGCTATTTGAGTTAAGTACGGTTTTATACCATCGCAAATACGGACTAAATAATCGCAATATCGGCCAAAAGATGATATTTATTTTACGAACAGCCCGCCATAAGCGATAAAAACCGAGTGGATGTAATATATTTTTTTCGGCCGGATAATTATTTCTTAGCAAAATTTATAGTAAATGAAACTTCATTTTATTCTTTTAATGACGGCGCACCCGTCGATATTCGCAGCGATTTAAAATGTGAAACCGCATCATCACAGCCCTGAGCCCCGGTCTTCGGCTCGATCTCGCTTCGCCGCGAATTGCAGTTCCCGCAGCCAGGGGGGCGTGGTGCGGCCGTCAAACAAGGCGGCGTAGATCGGATGGGGCATCGGCAGCACCTCATTGCATTTTTCCGTTCGGTACCGATGGGGGGATGTTTCAATGAATTTGCGGAACATGCGCGCTAACTGCTGGCCGTCGTGCAACCCCCCTCGACGGGCAATTTTGTCGATGGGAAGATCGCTATCGATCATTGCCTGGCGCGCGAGTTCAAGCCGCAACAGCAACAAAAACAAATACGGCGAGTAACCCACTTCCGTTTTAAAATGACGCCGGAAACTTCGTTCGCTCATGGATAAAAATTCCGCCGAACGCTCCATACTGATATCTTCGTCGATATGCGCCAGCCACCACAGTATGATCCGGTGGGCGATGGAATCCGACCGGGTAAACGCATGGCTGAACGCCGCCACGCCGTCGCCCGTTCTTGATACCGCGAGCAGTTGCGGCGGACGATGGCCGGGAGACAGGCTATTTTTTGCCAACAACATCGCCAGTTCGTGCAAATTGATTTGTTCGCTGGTGGTATAAATATTGCCGTCTATTTGCAAAGGCGACAGATCATCGATCTGCACCAGCGGGTAATGTTCGGCCAGCAGCGGCACCCAAGCGGAGTGGGTAGCCACTTTTCGATGATTCAGCAGGCCGGCCGCCGCCAGTGGAATAACGCCGGAGCCAAGAGCGACTATCTGCTTCGTCCCGGGACATACCTCCCGCAGCCAATCTGACAACTCGCCGGCGTGATCCGCCGCCGCCCGTGCGCCGTGGGCAATAATCAACAGGTCGGGATCCACCGGCTTCGGACCCTGAATCATCAGGGTATCCATATATATCAAACATGACGCCGGCGAAAAGACCCGCCCTCCGGACAGAGAGTAGATTTGAATCAGATTGCGGGTGCTGCGTTGGTTTTGCTCCGCCAAAGGCTCTTCAAGGGATATGACCAGCTCCAGTAATCTGATCGCTTCGCCGAAATAACAGCCCGGGTAGGTCAAAATCGCCATCCTCCGGATATCCTTGCCAATCTCCATCAGGATCGGGAACGCGGCGAGGGCATATACCCCGGCCCGGCATTTACGCCAGACTGGTTGCCGATAAAATGAAAAGCTGCATTACTTTTAAGCATAGTTATCATAATCCGGCCGACAACGTCATTGAGAATGACACGGCATTATGGAAAATATATCACTCTCCAGTGGAGATAAATCAAGACCTACCAGCTGATATATTCATTGATAGGCATATTAAGAAAATCACAGCTCAAAAGCATTTTTTGTTAATGAACAATAATCGAAAAATAATCCTTCATACATACTCAAGCCGAGAGTTTCCAATTTATAAAATAGAGTAAATATAAAAATAATCTCTTTAAATTCTTTATTAATAAACATACTGCTCTTTGGCAGCGGTAATAGGGGTCCCGGCAAGATCTGTTGCTAACCCATTGGATTTTGTATGGTAAACCCGAACTGTCGAGTGCCAATATAAACTGTTCGCTGCTATTGTTGAAAATTCATTTCACAGCAAATCCGGACAGAATGGCTGCAGTTCCGGCCAATCGCGGTTAATTCACTCTAGGAGTCCTTGGTTCTGCCGATAAGGCGCGCCTGGGTATTTTTACGCCAGGAAGAAAATGGAACCGCTCTCCCTACCCCAGCCGCCGCCGGCCCGGCATATTACAGGCCCAGGAATTCCCGCAGCCAGCATGGCGTCCGACGGCCGTCAAAGACGGCGTGGTAGAGCGGATCCATAAGGGGCAGTTCCCCCAGGCCTTTTACCGCCCGGTATTGATTAGGCGTGATGCCGAGAAACTTGCGAAACATCCGCGCCAGCTGTTGGCCGTCGTGCAATCCGCCGCGCCGGGCGATTTTATCGATCGGCAAATCACCGTCAAGCAGCGCCTGACGGGCTAATTCCAGCCGCAGCAGCAGCAGAAAAAGATTGGGGTTATATCCTACTTCACTTTTGAAATGACGCCGGAAGCTGCGTTCGCTCATAGCTAAAAAATTCGCCGAGCTCTGCATTGTTATGTCATAGTCCAAATGGATCAACCACCAAAGGAGAATCCGGTGCGCAACGGTTCCCTTACTCACGAACGCCGCTGAATGAAAGACAATCTCAACCCCGGCCTGCCCGACGGGCTTGGCCGGCCGCTGTACTCTTTTTAGCGATGGCGGCCCTCTCACCAGCAGCAACGCCAGCTTACGCAAATCGATATGTTCGTTGGTGGTGAAAAGATTGCCGTCGATAAGCAGCGCACCCGGCGCTTTAACCTCCACCAGGGGAAAATTGGCGGTGAGAAACGGCGCCAGCGCGGAATGGGTAGTCACTTGCCGGTGGTTCAGCAGGCCGGCGGCCGCCAGCCGCAAGACCCCAGAGCCCAGTGCGACGATTTGCCTTGACGCCGGGCAGACCGCCTGCAGCCAACGGGATATTTCCCCGGTTGGATCCCCCGCCGACCTGGCGCCGGAGGCGATGATCAGCAGATCGTTTTCAATGGGCAACGGGCCGTCCACCGCCAGGCAGTCCACATGGATAAGCTCGCTGGACGGTGAATCCACCGGTCCTCCCGACAGCGAATAAAACCGCGACACGTAATGAATAACATGATCGCTGTTCAGCGCAGTCATTAATTCCAGCAGCTCGATGGCCTCGCCAAGAAAACATCCCGGATAGGTCAGAATAATGGCTCTTCGCACTTCGGCGGCAGCCATCCCCGATATCGGGGATTGAGAGGAACGGCACGTGAGCATATCGCCGGCCGTGCTATCAATGACAATCGGCCTGGTATGTTTCAGCATAATCGATACGGATCCATTGCACTTACAAGTACCCGGCGGCCATGGGGAGAGGAGCATCTCACGGACTAAAGGGTAAGTAGAACAATCAATACTTCATGATAAATCATGTGTGATGATGTCATTCATCCGCGAACCGGGGAAAATTCGGCCTGATACCTGATCCTTTCTCATTATCCCTGCTTGCGGCTCTCCTCTCCGGCAGGTTAATTTTTCTAATCTATTCTATGCATGAGTTTAGCAGAGCACGATTTTTCCGCCGGTTTATCTCATCTCCTGGCGGTCCGCAGAACCCGCCGGCTCTCGAAAAAGCGGGCGCGCGCGGTGTTAGACATAATTTCTAACGATTTTTTTTCGCCGCTCAACGCATCTCTTGCACGCGCCGGCCAATGTATTGTTATAACAGGATCCCGCGGTCTGGCGAGCGGCGAAGGCCGGATATCAAGCTGCGCGCCGCTTGTCCAACGGGGGCCCGGCAAGAAATGGCCAGCGTCTCCACATCTCATGCATTCGCAAAGCAGCAATAAACTGACGCAGTTCACAACTTTGCTATAATCCTTTTACTCAATGCAAAGATTCTCTGTTAATCAACGGCGCAGCGCCTTGCTGCCGATATCTTGATGGGGCCTATGGACAGCAATAATAACGACAAATCAGATGACGCATTGCCGGCGAACCAAGACCGCCGCGATAACGACCACCAAGACCAGCCACCGGCCCATGGCCGGCAAGATGAAGACAACCAGCCCGACGAGGAAGGCGATAAGCAAGACGACTCGTCGGAGCCGCCCCGTAAAGGTCCCGGTAAAAAGCCTCTGATCATTTTGGCCGTGGTGGTGCTGCTCCTCATCCTGGTGGCGCTTTACTTTTGGTTGTCCACCCGTAATCAGGAGACCACCGACGATGCTTATACCGAAAGCGACGCGGTGACCATCGCGCCGAAAATCTCCGGTTATGTGGCCAACCTGGCGGTCAGGGATAACCAGCGCGTGCATAAAGGGGATTTGCTGGTGCAAATAGACCCAAGGGATTATACCGCGCAGCGGGACCAGGCCCTGGCCCAGCTGGGTCTGGCCCAGGCGCAGCTGCACCAGGCCCAGGTGCAGTTGGACCTATCCCGCGTGCAGTATCCGGCGCAGCTGGCGCAGGCCCAGGCGCAACAGGCCCGGGCCGAGGCTAATCTACAAAATGCCGAAGCGGAATATCGCCGGCAGCGCGGCGTCGATCCCCGGGCCACTTCGCAGCAAAATATCGACAGCGCCAACGCGCAGCTGCGCGCGGCCAGCGCCGATGTCGCCAATGCCCGCGCCCAGGTGCAGGTAGCCGCTCAGGTGGCGCTGCAAATCCGCCAGGCGGAGACCACCGTCGAGGCGCGCCAGCAACAGGTGCAGCAGGCGAAAGCGCAGGTGGAAACCGCCGATTTGAATCTCTCCTATGCCGACGTCCGCGCGCCGTTCGACGGATTCGTCACCCGCCGCAATGTGCAGCCCGGCATGCTGGTACAGGCCGGCGGCGCCCTGATGTCGGTGGTCTCACCGGATGTCTGGGTGACGGCCAACTTCAAGGAGTCGCAGTTGGAGCGCATGCAGCCCGGCAACCGGGTGGATATTGAGGTGGATGCCTACCCCAACCTGAAACTGCACGGCCATGTGGACAGCGTGCAGCAAGGTTCCGGTTCGCGCTTTTCAGCGTTCCCGGCGGAAAACGCCACCGGTAACTTTGTGAAAATCGTGCAGCGGGTGCCGGTGAAAATCGTCATCGACAGCGGACTGGATCCGAATATGCCCCTGCCCCTCGGCCTCTCGGTGCAGCCCAAGGTATTCCTGAAATGAGTGACGATCGGCACTGGCGGCCGACGGGCAACCCCTGGGTCGTGGCGTGGGTAGTGACCCTGGCGGTATTCATGGAGATCCTGGATACCACCATTGTCAATGTCGCCCTGCCCCATATCGCCGGAACCGTATCGGCAAGCTACGATGAGTCCACCTGGGTGCTCACCTCGTATCTGGTGGCGAACGGCATCGTATTGCCTATCTCCGCCTTTCTGGGCCGGGTGTTCGGCCGCAAGCAATATTTCCTGCTGTGTATCGCCATGTTTACCGTCTGCTCGTTCCTGTGCGGCATCTCCACCGAACTGTGGCAAATCATCTTATTCCGGGTGCTGCAGGGTTTTTTCGGCGGCGGACTGCAGCCGGTACAACAATCGGTGCTGCTGGATTATTTCAAGCCCGAAGATCGCGGCAAAGCCTTCGGCCTCTCCTCTATCGCCATAATCGTGGCGCCGGTGCTGGGCCCCACCCTGGGCGGCTGGATCACCGACAATTACAGCTGGCGCTGGGTGTTTTTGATTAATATTCCCATCGGCGTCCTGACCCTGGTGGCTATTTACCAACTGCTGGAAGACCCTCCGTGGGAACGCCGGGTCAAAGGCCGCAAATTATCCATTGATTTTACCGGCATCGGCCTGATAGCTCTTGGCCTGGGATGTTTGCAGGTCATGCTGGACCGCGGCGAGGACGATGACTGGTTCTCGTCCAATTTTATCCGTCTGTTTGCGGTCCTGACGGCGGTAGGCATTGTGGGCGCCGTCTATTGGCTGCTTTACGCCAAAAAGCCGGTGGTGGATTTACGCTGTCTCAAAGACAGAAATTTCGCCGTCTCCAGCCTGCTGATGGCCGGCATGGCCATGATCCTCTACGGCAGTTCGGTGGCGATACCGCAGTTGGCCCAGCAGGAGCTGGGCTATACCGCCACCCTCTCCGGCCTGGTGATGTCGCCGGGGGCGATTTTAATCGTCCTGTCCATCCCGCTGGTGATAAAACTGATGCCCATCGTACAAACCCGCTGGCTGGTGGCTTTCGGCTTCACGTTACTGGCGCTGGCCTTTATCTATTCCAGCCGGCTGGTGCCCAATGTGGACTATCTGACCCTGGTCATGATGCGCAGCGCCCAATCCATCGGACTGGGATTTTTATTCGTGCCCCTCACCACCGTGGCCTATATCACCTTGGCGCCGAAGCTCAATGCCGACGCCTCGGCGCTGTTTACCATGTTCCGCAATGTGGCGGGGTCCGTCGGGATTTCCCTTTCCACCGCCGCCATTACCGAACGCAGCCAGGTCCACAGCGCGTATATGGTGCATAACATGTCGCCGCTTAATGAGCAATTCCAGCAGGCGGTAAATACCAGCGCGGCGGCCATCCGGGACTTTTCCCTGCAAATAGGCGACCCGCTGCAAATTGCCACCGGCAAGATGTACCAGCAAATGATTATCCAATCGCGGATTATGTCCTATATCGACGTGTTTTCCATTTGCGCGGTGGTGGCGTTTATCCTGATTCCTTTCTGTCTGTTGCTTTCGCCGGTGAAGAGCGAAGGCAGCGTTGGAGCCCATTAGTATGCCGGCCCGTTTGTTAAAAGCTCAATTGCAGCACGCTCCCCGCCTGCGCCGTTTCGGCCTGGGTTTGCTGGCGGCCATGATAACCGCCTGTTCGGTGGGTCCGGATTACCGCCCCCCATCACCGGTGACCCCCGCCGCGTTCAACAATCTCGACAACGGCGGCAAAAACCGGTCCGCCTCCGCTACCCTGGCGGCGCTGCCCGATCCGTCCTGGTGGCATAGCTTTAACGATCCGCAGCTCGATAGCCTGATAGACCGGGCCATCGCCGGCAATATCAATCTGCAGCAGGCGGTACTGCGTATCGCCGGCGCCCGTGAGCAAACCCTGCAGGCCGGCGCCGCTTACCTGCCGTCGGTGCAGGCCAAGGCCAGCGCCCAGCGCGAGCAGCTGGGTCTGGCGGGCCAGCTGGATTCGGCCCATGTCGACACCTCAAGCGTGGCGAGTCTTAGTCCGCAGGCAGCCTCCGCGCTGGATACCCTGACCCAGCCGATAAGCCTGTATCAGGGCAGTTTCGACGCCAGCTGGGAGCTGGATCTTTGGGGAAAAGTCCGCCGATCGGTGGAGATGGCGCAGGCGCAAAGCCAGGCTTCGGTTGAAGAACGCAACGATGCCCTGGTGTCCCTTGAGGCGGAGGTGGCGCGGACCTATTTGCAGCTGAGGGGCGCCCAGACCGTGGCGCAGACGCTTCGCACGCAAATCGATGTGGCGGAACAGTCCCTGGAATTGACCCGCAGCCGCCAGCAGCACGGTCTGGCGCCGCAGTATGATGTGGAAAACGCCGCTGCCCAGCTCGGTTCGCTGCGGGCGCAGTTGCCGCAGTACGAAGCGGAACAGCGTCAGGCGATGAACGGATTGGCGGTATTGCTGGGACAACCTCCCGGCACGCTGGATAACGAACTACGCCAAGACAAGCCGCAGCCCGCCGTCCCGGCCGCCGTGGCGGTAGGCGTGCCGTCAGCCCTGGCGCGCCGCCGTCCCGATGTGCGCCAGGCGGAAGCCAATCTGCATGCGGCCACCGCCAATATCGGCGTGTCGGTGGCGCAATTGTTCCCTGATTTTTCCCTCACCGGCCAGTTCGGCATGCGCAATACCGAGGCGGATTATCTGACCCACTGGAGCAGCCATTTTTACAGCTACGGTCCCCAGGTGTCGCTGCCGATTTTCCAGGGCGGCCGGCTGGTGTCAAGCGTCCGGCTGGCCCGGGTGCAACAGGCCAATGCGGTCTTGTCCTACCGCCAAACCGTCCTGACCGCGTTGCAGGATGTGGAGAACGCGCTGGTGAGCTACCGCACGGATCAGCAGCAGGTGGATGGCCTGGAGCAAGCCGCCGCGTCATTTCAAAACGCCTTCAATTTATCCAGCGAAAGCTACCGCCAGGGACTGACGTCATTTATCACCATGCTTGATGCACAGCGGCAGCTGGCCCAGGCCCGCCAGCAGGTCGCCGCCGCCCGGGTCCAGACCGGCATTGATCTGGTGGCGCTTTATAAAGCCCTGGGCGGAGGCTGGGAACCCTACACGCAGGTGAATTTACCTAAGTATCCGGTGTTCGGGCCGGCGGAAACCGTAGCGGCCGGCACCCAAAAGTAAAAAAACCAAAAAAGTAAACAACTTATCCATTACCGTCAAAAAAATTTGACCTCCATCACATATTTTTGTAGCACAATACCTAAAAACAGGAGAAAATTACGGCAACTTAATCAACGGGAGGATGGTTCCACATGAGTACGCTGGCCGCAGGCTTTGTGATGATGCGCTGGGAATTGCTCAGTGCGGTGATGATGTTTTTCGCTAGCACGCTAAATGTTGTATGCCGTAGATCCAGTAAAAATGCCCTTGCCTTTATCTTCACCGGCGTAGGCATCAGCATGGCCTATTGGTTTGTCGCCGGGTTGCTGGGCATTACCCTCTCGATGGAGCTGGCGCACTGGCGCGATATCTGGGCCGGTCTGAAAGAGCTGGGGGAATATATTATCGTCCACACCCCGCCGGACTGGCAGATTACCTGATCCGGGCCTTTACCGGACGCCCATTCCGCTAATACATTTTAACGACCCACGCATTCAGACATGGCGCATTCAGCCAGGTCTTTTGCTGTTTAAAATCCCTTAACCGATTTTATCGGTTCGCCTCCGTCCCCCATCCGTTCCCTCATTTCATACCCGATTTCAACACGTGCGGCTTTTCGTTTCTCCTCGGACCCCGGTTCATTTCCGCCACGTTCCGGGCGGGCTTGACGTTTTCGGCAATTCCCGCGAAACCTGACAGGATAAAATAAACCTTGTCAATGACTGTACCGATCGGTACAGTCTTCTCTTCACTCACCGAAAAGGCACTCATCATGGCTAACCTGGTTCCCCCCTTTACGCTGGAGACTGCAATCGCCAAAGTCCGTTTGGCGGAAGACGGCTGGAACAGCCGGGACCCCCGCCGGGTCTCCCTGGTCTACTCCGAAGATACCCAGTGGCGCAACCGTGCTGAAATTGTTACCGGACGCGAGGAAGTGGTCGCCTTCCTGACCCGCAAATGGGCCAGGGAGCTGGATTATCGGCTGATCAAAGAGTTATGGGCATTTACCGGCGCCCGGATAGCGGTGCGTTTCGCTTACGAATGGCACGATGACAGCGGAAACTGGTTTCGCTCCTACGGCAATGAAAACTGGGAGTTCAATGAGCAAGGATTGATGTTCCGCCGTTTTGCCTGCATCAATGATTTGCCCATTACCAGCGACGATCGCCGGTTTTTCTGGCCGCTGGGCCGGCGTCCGGACGACCACCCCGGCCTGTCCGATTTTGGGTTGTAGTGGTTCGCGGTAACTGCAAGGCATTCATTCATTGAACAGCAAAGAAAACGCAAAAACCGAGCTGGTAGCCCGCATTGCCGAAATATTCCGCGAGTGCGGCTTTGAGGGCGCCTCCCTCAGCCGCATTACCGAGGGTACCGGGCTGGGCAAAGGCAGTCTTTATCACTTTTTCCCCGCCGGTAAGGAGGAGATGGCCGCTGAGGTGCTGCTGCATATCCACCGCTGGTTCGCCGGGCATATTTTCCTGCCGCTGGAACAGGAGAACGCCTTCGGCGCTCTGGATGACATGTGGCGGGAAGTGGATGACTATTTTCAATCCGGTAAACGCGTTTGCCTGGTGGGGGCGTTTGCCCTGGACGGCACGCGGGATCGGTTCGCTACCGCCATCAGCGGCTATTTCAGGCGGTGGATAGCCGCGCTGGGGGGCGCCCTGCGGCGCGCTGGGGTTGACGACGCCACCTGCGCCGTCCTGTCGCAGGAGGTGGTGGCCGGTATCCAGGGCGCCCTGATCCTGGCCCGCGCCCTTGACGACGCGGAGTTCTTCTCCAAGAGCCTCCTACGCTTGCAAAGGCGCGTCAACGAGCAGTTGGCAGCGCGCTAGGGATACTTATCATTGGCATACCGGCAAGGCATTTCAATGGCGCAAGCAGCCCTGGAGACTTTAAGCCGGCGTTTTCCTGTTCCCAGCCGCCGGGAAAAATGCCAGTATGGCTTGGCCACTGTCACCCTAACATTGATTGTAAAGGAAGCCTATGCTGAAAATACTCGGCAGATCTTCATCCATTAATGTGCGCAAGGTCCTATGGGCCTGCGCGGAGTTGGGCATCGAATATCAGCGCGAAGACTGGGGCAACGGATTCAAATCCACCCACAGCCCCGAATTTCTCGCGCTGAATCCTAATGCCATGGTTCCGGTTATCCAGGACGAGGATTTTGTCCTATGGGAATCGAATACCATTATCCGTTACCTGGCGCGCGCCTACCGCGGCGAATCGCTATACCCGGCGGCCCCCAAAATCCGGGCCGGCATCGACCGGTGGATTGATTGGCAGGCCGCCGATCTCAATCCCGCCTGGAGCTATGTTTTCAGCGCCCTGGTGCGGCACAATCCCGAGCATCCCGATCCCGAACGCATCAAGGCCGCCGCCGCAAGCTGGGCCGACAAAATGTCGATCCTGGAGGGCCAGCTCAAGGCCACCGGTGCCTTTGTCGCGGGTCCGGCATTTACCCTGGCGGATATCCCCATCGGCCTGTCGGTGCACCGCTGGTTTTCCACCCCGCTCCAGCGCCCCGACCTCCCGGCGGTGAGCGCCTATTATGAACGATTAAGCCTGCGGCCGGCTTTTATCGCCCACGGCAGAAACGGACAGCCCTAATCGCCATGGGAAAGACCGGGGTTTAACTCCGGTCTCAGACTGCTGACAAACATGCCCGAAGCCAATAAGGCGGGACAGGCTGCTAGAAGAGTAAACCGTCCGCGCCAGGGATGGCGCGGATCGAGCCCCCAGGGAAGGGTTTACGGCGTGTTTACGATCTGGCAGCCTGTCTCGACCGGGCACTTTGTCAACAAGCTCCGACCGGGGTTTAACCCCAGTCTCAGGGCTGTTTCAACGCCGTTTGCGCCACATACGGCTTCATGATCTCATCCGCCTGGCGCTGGGCATCCCTTGCCGCATCCGCCACCAGGCGCGATTTGTCTGTGACCACCGACGCCAGCTGATTCTCCATGGCCTGGCGTACCGCCACCGTCTCATAGGTGGCATACCAGGGATGGGCATACTGCAGCTGTTTCAGCGCCACCGCCGCTCGCGGATCCTTGGCAAGATAATCCTTCATGGCCGGGGTATCGTAAGCGGCCATGCGCGGCGCGAAATAACCGGTGAAACGGCTCCATTGACCGTTCACGTCGGGGCTGGTGAGATAGGTGAGGAATTGATAGGCGGCGGCCTTTTGCGCTTCGCTGATGCCTTTAAAACTCACCAGGCTGGCGCCGCCGATAATTACCGCCTGGCGCTGCTGGACCGGCATCATCGCCACCTCCATGGTAAAATCGCGGCTATTATCGCGCATAAAGCCTAATGCGCCGGTGCTCAGCAACGCCATGCCCAGTTTACCGGAGAAAAACGCGGCGCTGATTTGTTTGGTATTCAATACCCCCGCCGGCATCACCCCGTCGCGATACACCAGATTCTGCCAGAACTGCAAGGCGCCCCTGGCGCTGGGAGTGTCGTAATACACCTCCCCCGGATAGTTATCGTTAGACCAGTTGCCGCCGTTGGCGTGGGTCAGCGCGGAAAGCATCCAGCCGCCGTAATCGTCATTGGTGGACGGAATCATAATGCCCCACTGGCCTTTATCTTTATTGGTGAGCTTTTTGGCGTCCTCCGCCAGTTCCGACCAGGTCCGCGGCGGCTGGCTGATGCCCGCCTGTTGGAACAGGTCGCGGTTGTAATAAAGAATGGGGGTGGAATTATGAAAAGGGATGGCATAGGTCCGGCCCAGCACCTGGGCATTCTGCTGTACCGCGGGCCAGAAGTTTTTTTGCAGGAAATCCGTCGCCGATTGCTTATCCGCCGAGAATTTAAATAATTCATCCATGGGCAAAATTTCATCCTTCAGCGCCAGATCGACGGTAAAATTGGCGGACATGATCACCAGCGCCGGCGGGGAGCCCGCCTTGGCCGCCGACTCCGCCTTAACCTTGGTGGTATCGTAGCCACCGGTAAAAATGCCCCGCACCTCGACCTGCTGCTGGGATTGATTAAATTCTTTGATGATGCGGGTCATTTCCATCGTCAGCTTACCGTCCACCGGGGCGGGAAACATAAAGTCAATGGCCTGTGCCCCCCAGGCGCCACCGCTTGCCGCCACGCCGCCCATCAATAGCATCCACCCTGATATTTTCATTTATTGCTCCCCTAAAAGCGTATGTTGGTTAACCACCGAAAACAGATAACAATCCAGCGGTGAAAACGAGAGAGAAATCTCCTGGCCGGGGGCCGGGATAGCGCCGCGATTTTCCCGGCGGTACTGAATAACCCCCGCAGGGGTGTTTAATGCGATGAGATACTCAGCGCCGTGCAGCTCTCGCCGCACCACCCGGCCGTGCAGAAAACCGTTTTGCCGATCCTCCGCCAAGTGCTCGGGACGTATGCCGAAATAGACTTCCGTTTCCCCGTAATCCCGCGCTGCATAGCCCGCCCCGTCGATGGGCCGCCCCGCCAGCCAGGCCTTTCCGTCGCCCCAAGGCAGCTTGAGGATATTCATGGCCGGTGTGCCGATAAACCCCGCCACGAACAGATTGGCCGGTCGCCGGTAAAGGGATTCCGGCGTACCGATTTGTTGCAGACGGCCCTGATGTAAAACCGCGATACGGTCCGCCATGGTCATGGCTTCGATTTGATCATGGGTAACGTAAACGGTACTGATCTTCAGCTTCTCATGCAGCGCCATGATGCCGTCGCGGACTTCGCCGCGCAGCCGGGCGTCAAGATTGGATAACGGCTCGTCCATTAAAAACAGCGCCGGTTCGCGGATAATGGCCCGCGCCATGGCCACGCGCTGCCGCTGGCCGCCGGAAAGCTGGGACGGTTTTCTATCCAGCAGCGGCTGCAATTGCAACAGGTCCGCCACCTTGGCCAGCCGTTGGGGGAATCCCGACGCCGGCTCGCCGCGTATTTTCATGCCGAACAGAATGTTATTTCTCACCGTCATATGAGGGAACAGGGCATAATTTTGGAAAATCAGCGAGAAATTGCGCTCCCGCGGCGTCCGGTTGACGATATCGCCGCCGTTGAACAGCATGCGGCCCGCGGTGGGCTGCTCCAGGCCGGCCACTATCCGCAACAGTGTACTTTTGCCGCATCCGGAGGGTCCTACCAACACCAGGAATTCCCCTTCCCGGATGTCCAGCGTCACCTCCCGCAGGACATCCACCTCGCCGAAGCGCTTGGTCAAGCCATCGATTGCCAATAAAAACATCAGAACGTATCCAGCGGGCAGCTGATTCGCGGATCGTATAACCAGGGCCCGGCATAGTGCGCCAGGGAGTGGTAGCTGCTCACCAACCCCACCCCCTCCACCAGGTTGTGCATCATCATGGCGCCCGGTTCCAGACTGTAATAAGCCCGTTCGTCCGAATGGTAATAAGGCACCTGATGCACGGTGGCGGGCGCGGAGCAAATCAGCGCCTGCCGGTACTGGGTGGCAATCATGCGATGCACATGGCCGCAGAATACCCGCGTCAGGTGAGCGAAGCGCTCAATCAGCGCCAACAGCGCCTTGCCGTTGTCACAGGCAATGGGGTCCATCTGCGCCGAGCCGAACGCCAGCGGCGGATGATGCATGAAAACATAGCTCTCTTTATCGTCGCGGGATAACGCCCGCTCCAGCCAGCGCAGGGTATTTTCACTTAAATGTCCGTGGGCGGCGCCGGTCACCGAGCTATCGATAAACAGCAGCCGGACCGGGAAATCGTCCACTTGATAGGCGATATTTTCCGGATCCTGGCCCAGTTGCGGACAAAGCTCACTGAAGGCGTCAAGGAAAAAAGCTTTGTTATCATGGTTGCCGGGAATGACATAGAGCGGATAGTTCAGCATGCCCAGCATGCGGCGGGCCAGGCGATATTCCCCCGGCTCGCCGCAGTTGGCGATATCGCCGGTGACGATTACCGCATCGGGCCGTTCCGCCAGCGCGTTGATCCGGTTGATGATTTCACCATTGGCGGCATTGACATCGATAAAGTCATATAGCTTCGTTCCCTGCTGGCGAAAGTGAAGATCGGAAAGTTGGGCAATGAACATAGTCGTCCTCTTATTTGATACCGGAGAAACCAAAACCACTGAGAAAATGCTTTTGACACAGAATGAACGCCACCATCAGCGGCAGGCAGACCATCAGGGATCCGGCGCTGATAAGCCCCCACTGGCCGCCGGATTCCGCTCCCAGGGCAAAGGAGGCCAAGCCCACGGTAAGCACCTGTTTATCCGGGTCGTTCAAGACCATCAGCGGCCAGAGAAATTCGTTCCAGTGATAGGTAATGGAGACAGTGGCGAACGCCAGCAGCGCGGGCCGGGTCATAGGCAGCAGGACATGCATCACCACCTGCCACCAGCGGCACCCTTCCATCAGCGCCGCATCCTCCAGTTCGCGCGGGATATTGAGAAACGCCTGCCGCATCAGGAAAACGCCGAAGGCCGAGGCGAAATAAGTCAGCATGGTCCCGGTCAGGGTATTGAGCAGGCCGAGCTGGTGCAACGTCATCATATTGGGCACCATGAGCATGACCGGCATGATCATCAGTTGAATCAGCAGCAGGTAAAACAGCGTGGTTTTGCCGTGAAACTCGTGATAGGCAAACACATAACCCGCCGTGGTAATGGTCACCAGTTGCACCGCAAACGTCCCCAGGGCGAAAATCAGCGTGTTGGCATACAACCGCAGCCAATCGGCGCTCTCCCATGCCTCCTCCAGCGTGCCGAAGGTCAAGGGCCGGCGGGGCAGGATCGACGCCATGGCGGGGGAAAAACTGTCGGCGCTGAACGCCGACGAGATCATCCAGAATATCGGCGTTAGCCACAGCAGGGCGGCGCAGATCAGCAGCAGCGAGAGGGTGCGCAGCGGGAATCGCTGTTTAACGTTCATAGTGCACCCCTTTTTCCAGGGTGCGCAGATTGAGGATGGAAATCACAAACAGGGCGAGCATGGTGAAGAAGGTGGCGGCAGACGCTTTACCGAAATCGTGGCTGTTGTTGGCCAGGTTCTGGATATAAAACAGCACTACCGAGGTGGCATTGTTGGGGCCGCCCTGGGTCATGATGACCACATGATCAATTTGGGTAATGGCATAAACCAAGGCGATGATAATGACAAAATTCAGGGTCGGCCTGAGCAGCGGCAAGGTGATATAAAAAAACACCTGCCGCCGGCCGGCCCCTTCCATAATAGCCGCTTCCCGCGGCGAAGCCGGCAGGCCTTGCAGGGCGGCCAGGAAAAATAGCATGTAATAGCCGGCAAACTTCCAGATACCCACCGCCGCCAGGGCAACCATCGCGCTATTCCCCATGCCGAGGTAATTCACCGACAGCGGACCGACCGCTTTGCCCAGGTAATAATCCAGCAGGCCCAGGTTGGGAATGAAAATAAACGTCCACAAGGTGGCGGCGCTCACCAGGGGAATAATGGTAGGAAAAAAAAACGCCGTGCGCAGCCAGCGATTTACCCTGGTGTTCTCCGTCAGCCACACCGCCAGTACCAGGGCCAGCAGAATACCGGGTATCACGGTCAGCAGGATATAAACGCCGTTATTTCTCAGGGACAGCCAGAATACCGGGTCTTGAAACAGGCGGATAAAATTATCCATGCCGACGAAAGGCGGACTGTCGGTGGAAAGCCTGGAATCATGCAGGCTGTCAATCAGGGCGCGGATTAACGGCAGATAGGTGAAACCGACGAGGAAAATAAACGTGGGTGCCAGCAGCAAATAGGGAAAAAGGCGTTTGCGCATAAGAAGACTTCTGCATCACGGCTTCAAGTGCATCCTATCCTATAGGCCGTTTTTGACAGTTTTAAGTCAGTGATGCTTAACGCCCCGCTTACTTCCTTCTTTAACTCAATAACCCGGCGCAGACGTTGATGGAAAGGCCGAGGATAACCAGATTGAAAATAAAGGATAATACCGACTGCAGCAGCGCGATGCGCCTGACGTCCGAACTGCCGATGGCGACATCGGCGGTTTGCGACGCCACGCCGATGGTAAAGGAAAAATATAAAAAGTCCCAATAGCGGGGTTTGCGTAAATCATTGGGAAAGAGGAGCGCCAACTCCGGCTGCGCGCGGGTTCGGTAAAACAAATGGGCATAATGCATGGCGAATGCCGTCGGCAACAAGGCCCAGGACCCTATCAGCGTCGTGCCGGTCAAGACCAGGTGCATGACCTTAGATGTGCCCGACAAGTGTTTTACCGTGCTCAGTTCCAGCAGGATCACCAGGATGCTTACCAGACAGGTGACGCTCACCAGCGACAATACCGTACTGGCGCTCTCGTCCTGTATACGGGCAATATGCCGGATATCTTCCTCCTGGGCACGCATCATCAGCCACCAGAGGAAGAACAGGTATAACCAGGCCAGCACATTCCAGGCAATGGTCAGGCGCATCAGCGTCGAAAAGCTCGCGGGCAAGAAAAAATAAGCCAGAATCCCGGCGCCGACGGCTATTAGCAGCCTTGGACGGGCGGTCAGATAATGTTTTACCGGATGTAGCAGAAGCAGACTCATGGATTGGACCGTGCCTTGAAGAAGATGATGATAGCGTAGCCTACCGGGAGCCGAACGCCAGTGGCCGCGACGGGGGCCGGCGGAAGCATACGCAAGAAAACCGGTCCGGACCGGTTTGAGTTTGCTAACAAAGTGCCCGGTCCGGGCCATTTTTTATCACTAGGCGCACTCGCGGCAAATCACCGCCGCGATGGCTTCAGCGGTATTCAGCGTCCGGATCTCATTAAACAGCGCCATCGCCTGGGGGTACTCCTTTCGCAGGAAACCCAGCCATTGCTTAATACGCGCGACGTGATACATACCGGTATCGCCGGATTTTTCCAAACAGGCATAACGATGCAACAGGGCCACCACCGACGGCCAGGGCATGACAGGCTCATTATATTTCAACACCCGGCTGAGATTCGGCACGCTTAGGGCGCCGCGTCCGATCATCAACGCATCGCAGCCGGTGACGTCCCGGCAATCTTGGCCGCTTTGCCAGTCGCGGATCTCGCCGTTGGCGATAACCGGAATGGTCAGGCGCCGGCGAATGGCGGCAATAGCCGGCCAGTCGATGCGCTCCGCCCGATAGCCGTCTTCCTTGGTGCGGCCATGAACCACCAGTTCGGTAGCCCCCGCCTGTTGTACCGCGTCGGCGATTTCCAGGCTCCGCAGGGAGGAGTCCCAGCCAAGCCTGATTTTCACCGTGACCGGCAAAGAGGCCGGGACCGCCCCGCGCATCGCTTTGGTCCCCTGATAAATCAATTCCGGATCCTTAAGCAGCGTCGCCCCGCCGCCGCTGCCGTTCACCGTTTTCGACGGGCATCCGCAGTTAAGATCGACACCGGGCGATCCCAGTTCCACCGCCCGCGATGCATTCTCCCCCAGCCACTGCGGATATTGACCCAGCAATTGTACCCGCACCGGCGTACCGTCAGGGGTCAAGCCGCCCCGCCGTAGTTCAGGGCACAATCGATAGAAGCTTTTTACCGGCAGCAGGCTGTCCACCACCCGCAGGAATTCGGTGATGCACAAATCGTAATCGTTAATGCCGCAGAGCAATTCCCGCATCAGTGAATCGAGAACGCCCTCCATGGGGGCCAGTAATACGCGCATGAGATATCCGCAAAAAAGATCGCGCCATAGTAGGGGATTGGAACGGGGAAAATCAATGGCTATTAACGAAGCTCAAACGGGGCGTGTTAAAGGGAGAGCGCCCCACTGCGCGGTAAGCCCGCTATCACTCATCGTGCAACGAATCTGTTAAAGGGAAACCGTGTTTGCCGAGGCCGGGTCGAAGCAGGCGTGGTTTTCCCGCCTGCTCGAGCGCCCCACTGCGCGGTAAGCCCGCTATCACTCATCGTGCAACGAACCTGTTAAAGGGACACCGCTCCCTATTTCTTATTGCCGCTACGGCTGTCCCGCGCGCCGGATCCGGCATAGGAGGAAGACGAACCGGCTGAGCGGCGCGGGGCGCCGCTTCGGCCGGGCTGCGAAGCGCCGTCGGCGTCACGGCGGCGCTGGGGCGGCCTGGCATCACGGCTGCCGCTCTCGCGGGAACCGCCGTTGCCATCCCGCGCGCCGCCGGATGAGGCGCCGCCGCGCGCACCGCCCCGGGACGGAGCGCCGCGTGAAGGACCGCTGGAACGACTGCCGCGGCCGGTCTGCAACGGCTCGGCTTTGATGGTCGGATCGGGATCGTATCCCGGCAGCGCAATGCGCGGAATTGGTTTTTTCAGCATACGTTCGATATCGCGCAGCAAACCGTATTCATCGACACAAACCAGCGACAAGGCTTCGCCGGTAGCGTCGGCACGGCCGGTACGGCCGATGCGGTGTACATAATCTTCCGCAATCTGCGGAAGTTCATAGTTGACCACATGGGGCAGCAGATCGATATCCAACCCGCGGGCGGCGATATCGGTGGCCACCAGCACACGGATTTCTCCCTGCTTGAAATCCGCCAGCGCCCGGGTACGCGCGCCCTGGCTTTTATTGCCATGGATCGCCGCCGACTTGATGCCGTCTTTATTCAGCAGCTCCGCCAGATGATTGGCGCCATGCTTGGTACGGGTGAAGACCAGCACCTGGCGCCAGTCGTGATGGCCTATCATATAGGACAGCAATTCACGCTTGCGCTTTTTATCCACCAGATGAACACACTGCTCAATCTGATCGGCAGCGGCGTTACGGCGCGCCACTTCCACCAGTGCAGGATTGTTCAGCAAGGTATTGGCCAACACCTTGATATCATCTGAGAACGTCGCCGAGAACATCAGGCTCTGCTTCTTCGCGGGCAACAGCTTCATCACCCGGCGGATATCATGGATAAAGCCCATATCCAACATGCGATCGGCTTCGTCCAGCACCAGGATTTCCACCGCCGACAAATCGACGGCGCGCTGCTGTGCCAGATCAAGCAGGCGGCCCGGTGTCGCCACCAGCACATCCACCCCGCCACGCAGCTTCATCATTTGCGGATTGATACTGACGCCGCCAAAAACTACCAACGAACGAATGGACAGCTTGGTGCTGTATTCAACCACATTCTCGCCAATCTGCGCCGCCAGTTCCCGGGTCGGCGTCAAAATCAGCGCCCGTACCGGACGGCGATTTTTGGCCAATGGGTTTTGGCTCAGCAACTGTAGTATCGGCAGGGTAAACGCGGCGGTTTTGCCGGTGCCGGTTTGTGCACTGGCCATGATATCACGGCCCTGCAGAATATAGGGGATTGCCTGTTGCTGTACCGGCGTCGGCTGCTCGTAGCCCTTGTCGGATAACGCACGCAAAATCTCAGCACTCAGGCCAAGTGAATCGAATGACATAATATTGAAAAACTCCAGATCCGCCCCGACGTCGCCAGCCAGTCTGCGCTCAGGGGGATAATCAGATGGGAGGCTAAGCCTTTCCATGGTGAACGGACGAAAACTATTACAAGGATTGTAGCAAAAATAGTAACAAAATGGGATGGGTATCGGATAAATAACTGTAATTCAGTTGTCGTTACATGGTCCGTTGGCAATTGCGCCAGCGAACCCGCTTGGTCCAGAAATGCGATAACCCTCAGCCGGCGTTCAAAAATTTATTCAGGAACTGCCGCGTGCGGTCGTGTTGGGGATGGGTAAAAAGATCCTTGGCGGCGCCCTGTTCGGTAATCACACCGTTATCCATGAATATGGCCCGGTCAGCCACGTCACGGGCAAAACTCATTTCATGGGTAACGATAATCATGGTGCGTTTTTCCTCCGCCAGCGCGCGGATAGTATTCAATACCTCCCCCACCAGTTCGGGATCCAGCGCCGATGTCGGCTCATCAAACAGGATAACCTCAGGACGCATCGCCAGCGCGCGGGCAATGGCCACCCGCTGCTGCTGGCCGCCGGAAAGACGTTTGGGATAGGCGTCCTCCTTGCCGCTCAAGCCCACCTTTGCCAACAGGGCCCGCGCCCGTTCGACGGCCTCTTCCCGCGGTTCGCCCTTGACCACCACCGGCCCTTCGATAATGTTTTCCAATACCGAACGGTGCGGAAACAGATTGAAATTCTGAAAAACAAAGCCCACCTGCTGGCGCAAAGCCCGGATCTGCCGCTTTTGCGCGCTTAGGGGCCGGGCGCCGTCGATAAGGACCGAACCCACTTTAATGGTGCCGCTGTCCGGTTCTTCCAGCAGGTTGATACTGCGCAGCATGGTGGTTTTGCCCGACCCGCTGGGACCGACAATCGCCAGCACGTCGCCGGTTTCCACCGAAAGATCGATGCCGTTAAGCACCCGGTGGCCGTTAAAGGTTTTTACCAGCTGCCTGACTTCAATAGTGCTCATGACGACTCCCTTTATGCTTCCAAGAGCACAGGATTATACGGTGGGGTGATAAGCAAACAGCGCCGGCGAACCGCCGGTATGCACGAACATGATGGGACCGTCGGGAAAACGGGATTGATTGACGCCGTCTATCAATCCCGCCATGGCCTTGCCGGTATAGACCGGATCGAGCAAAATTCCCTCCAGCCGCGCCACCAGCTTGATAGCCGCCAGCCCTTCCTCGTTGGGCATACCGTAGCGGGGAGCGAAATAATCATCCCACAGGGTAATTTTCGCCGGCGGCTCATGGCAATCCAGCATCAGGGCCAATTGCTCCTGCAGGGCCGCCACTTTCGGGCGTTGCTGTTCGGCGCTGCGGGATACCGTCACGCCGATAACCAGGGTTTCCGGCAGCAGGGTTTGCAGCCCCAGCGCCAGGCCGGCATGGGTGCCGGCGCTGCCCGACGCGGTCACCACGCTGCCCGGACGAATCATACCGTCGCACTGGTGGGCAATCTCCACCCCGCAGCCGACATATCCCAACGCCCCCAGCGCGTTCGAACCGCCCACCGGCACCACATAAGGCCGAAATCCCTGCGCTTCCAGGCGTTCGGCGATATCCGCCAGCTGTTGATCCGGCTGGTCGAGGGTTTCGCAGGACATCACTTCCACATCGAACAGATCCAGCAGCAGCCGGTTGCCGTTGGTAAGATAATTGTCGGCGCGGGTGCCGATGGGATTTTCCAATAGCGCGACGCAGCGCAGTCCCAGTTTTGCCGCCACCGCCGCCGTCTGGCAGACATGATTGGATTGAATGGCGCCGGCGGTCACCAGGGTATCGGCACCCTGGCGCAAGGCATCGGCGGCAAGGTATTCCAATTTGCGCAGCTTGTTGCCGCCCATAGCCAGCGGCGTAACATCATCCCGTTTGATAAAAATTTCCCGGCCGAGATAGTCGGAAAGCCGTGTGAGGTATTCCAGCGGCGTCGGCGGGCCGATAAGATCCAGGCGCGGAAAGTTCGCCAGTTGCTGTGATAAATCCACTATCTGTCTCCGGGGCCGGCGGGGACGCTAACGGCCTCCCTGCCGGCGCGCGCCAAAGGTCAGCGGCGGTTGCCGAAAATGCGCAGCAGCATCAAAAACAGGTTGATGAAGTCAAGATAGAGGGTCAGCGCGCCGACGATGGAGTATTTGCGGTAGCTATCCTTATCATCCGCTGAAAGTTGCGAACCCATATATTTCAATTTCTGGGTATCGTAGGCGGTCAGGCCGACAAACACCAGTACGCCCAGATAGGTTACCACCCACATCAGCTGGGTGCTTTTCAGCCAGATATTCACCACCGATGCCAGTACGATACCGATCAGCGCCATGAACAGCAAATTGCCGAAGCTGCTCAGGTCGCGTTTGGTGGTATAGCCGTAGAGACTCATAGCGCCGAACATGCCGCCGGCCACCACAAAGGTCCCGGCAATGGACGAGGCGGTATAGATGATAAAAATGCTCGACAGCGTCAGCCCGGTGAGGGCGGAATAGAGCATGAACAGCCCGGTGGCCACCGTGCCGCTCAGGCGGTTTACCATGCCGGAAATCACGAACACCAGCGCCAGCTGCGCGATAATCAGGCCGAAGAAGGTGATCTGGCTAGAAAAAATCAGATTCAGCACCGCCGGAGTACGCGCGGCGTACCAGGAAACGAAAGCGGTTAAAAACAATCCGCAGGTCATCCAGCCGTACACCTGGGCCATAAATGGCTGGATACCGGCATCAGCACGTTCCACAATGGAACCCTGAGAACGGGGGAATCGATCCATGACTATCACCTTTAACGTATAGGGAAAACCAAGGCCGCAATGATGAAGCGGTTACGGCCAGCCTGAATATAGTCTACCATAAAGCTTACCACAAAAAACGGCGCGCCAATAAAGGACCCGCCGCAAAAAAAGCGGCAATGGCCGCTTAATAAAGCGGGCCGTTAACCGGGCCGCCGGCGGTTTAAAACCGTCGTTAATCAGGCCGCCAGCGATCCGCCGCCTGGTGGTCGCCGGGGCGGGCATCCAGCCAGCGGCTGCCGTCCGGGGTGGTCTCCCGCTTCCAGAAGGGGGCGCGGGTTTTGAGATAATCCATGATGAATTGCGCGGCATCAAACGCCGCGCCGCGATGGGCGCCGCTGACGCCCACCAGGACTATCCGATCCCCCGCCCGCAGCTCGCCCACCCGATGAATCACCGTTACCCGCTGCAGCGGCCAGCGCCGCCGGGCTTCTTCCACGATATCCGCCAGGGACTTTTCGGTCATTGCCGGGTAATGCTCAAGGGTCAGGGTCGTCACCGCGTCCCCCAGGTTATGATTGCGTACCTTGCCGGTGAAGGTCACCACCGCGCCATCTTCGTCGCAGGCCGCCAGCCAATCGTACTCATCCGCCATATCGAATGGCTCTTCGCTGACACGGATACGGGTATTTACCATATCAACCCCCGGTGACCGGTGGAAAGAACGCCACCTCGTCGCCGGCCGCCACGGGATGATCCCGGCTGACCAGCGTCTGGTTCACCGCCGACAGCACTTTGCCCGGTTCCAGCGCCACGGACCAGCGTTCGCCACGCTCGCACAACGCCAGGCGCAACGCCTCCACCGTGCCGTAGGCGCTGTCCAGCGTCAGGCGATCCACTCCCACCGACTCCCGGATCCGGGCGAAAAAAAGCACCGTGATCATCAGTTCGCCGCCTCGAATTCGCCGGATTTGCCGCCGCTTTTCGCCAGCAGCCGCACCGGGCCTATGACCATATCTTTTTGCACTGCTTTGCACATATCGTAAATGGTCAGCGCCGCCACCGACGCGGCGGTGAGCGCCTCCATCTCCACGCCGGTCTTGCCGGTAAGACGGCACCGGGTCTCGATACGCACCCGGTTATGGGCGGTTTGCGCTTCCAGATGCACTTCGACGTTGCTAAGCGCCAGCGGATGGCACAGCGGAATGAGTTCCCAGGTCCGTTTAGCGGCCTGTATACCGGCGATGCGCGCAACGGCGAAGACGTCGCCTTTATGGTGTTTGCCTTCGATAATCATGGCCAGGGTGGCGGCGGACATGGCGACAAAGGCCTCGGCCCGCGCTTCGCGCCGGGTCTCTTCTTTGGCGGAAACGTCCACCATAAACGCTTCGCCGTCGGCATTGATATGAGTGAGGGATGACATTATGTGCTCCTTGCCGGGTTTCAGCCGCCGATAAACGAAAGATTCCGGGTACTGCCGGAATTGCCCTGATGCAGAAAATGGGTTTGTTTTTTCATTTGCAACCCACCGGCAATGCGCAGTTTCAACGCCGCAAGGGACGCGTCGCCATCCAGCAAATCCCGCAGAGGGATGCCCTCTTCGCCGAACAGGCAGAGGTGCAGGTTGCCGGTCGCCGATA
The DNA here is from genome assembly GCF_047324255.1 of Sodalis sp. RH15. Classification (NCBI taxonomy): domain Bacteria; kingdom Pseudomonadati; phylum Pseudomonadota; class Gammaproteobacteria; order Enterobacterales; family Bruguierivoracaceae; genus Sodalis; species Sodalis sp. RH15. The sequence continues at coordinate 1,945,750 of NZ_CP178738.1, read as the reverse complement.
CCCGCAGACGGTTGCAGCTGGCGCAAAAATCCTTGGCGTAAGGCATAATCAGGCCAATCTCTCCCTGATAGTCGGCATGGCGGAACACCAGGGCGGGACCGTCGGTACGCCCGCGCGGCTGCAATTCCCAGCCAAGGGCCAGCAAGCGCCGGCGAATGGCATCGCCGGAAACGTGACGTTGGCGAAACAGCTCCGCGCCGTCGCCGGTCTCCATTAATTCAATAAAACGCAGTTGGATCGGACGTGGTTTAATCCAGTCCAGGAACGCATCGAGATGAATATCGTTGACATCGCGCATCAGGACGGTATTCACCTTGACCTTGGAAAAACCCGCGTCAAACGCCGCATCGATGCCGGCCATGACCTGCAGAAACTTGTCCTGGCCGGTAATGGCCTTGAACTGGCGCGCGTCCAGACTGTCGACGCTGACATTAAGCGCCGTCAGGCCGGCGTCGCGCCATGAAACGATATCCCGCGCCAGCCGATAGCCGTTGGTGGTCACCGCCAGAGTGGTGATGGATGAATGGGAGCGTACCGCGGCAATGATCTCGCAAAAATCGCGGCGCAGCGAGGGTTCGCCGCCGGTGAGGCGGACTTTTTCCGTTCCCAGTTCGGCAAAGGCCCGGGTCACGCGCCGGATTTCGTCCGGCGACAGGAAGCTTTTGTTGGTGTTTCCGTTGGGCCGGTAGCCGTCGGGCAAACAGTAGGTACAGCGGAAATTGCAGACATCCGTGACGGACAGGCGCAAATAATAAAATTTGCGCGCAAACGCATCAATGAGTTGTGGCACCGTTAACACCTTTCCAAATACGGGAGATGCGGACATTTCTATCCTGCACCCTGGCGGCCTTTAGGGGCCACGGCCAATACACCCTATCGTTCCCGGAGGAGCCACTTAGGCGTAAAGGCTAGGAGTTAGGGTTCACGCGCCGAAAGCATCGTTCCAGCGGTAAAACCTGGTTTAAAAATCATTCTAATCCTAATCATGCTCCTTAGCCATGACTGAGTCGGAGAAATTTCGCTATATAAACATATATATAGCGTAATATTGATGTATTTATAGCCTGATTTTTCAAAAGATTGCGAGCCAATGCGCGTTAATCGGTTCGCAGCCTCGCTTTTAGTGCCGAATCCGCTATTTTAAGCATAACGGGGCTAATGTTGGCTATTCTGAGGAGCGTTATGGGCAATCCCACCCTGGCGGAACTGAACCATGTCGTGGCCCTGGGAGGCGGTCATGGACTGGGGCGGGCCATGTCGGCGCTTTCTACACTCGGCTCCGGTTTGACCGGTATCGTCACCACCACCGACAACGGCGGTTCCACGGGTCGGATCAGGCGGACTCACGGCGGCATCGCTTGGGGCGATACGCGTAATTGCCTGAACCAGCTGGCGTCCGGACCCAGTATTGCGGCGGCAATGTTTGAATACCGCTTCAGCGGCCGGGGAGAATTGGCCGGTCATAACCTCGGCAACCTGATGCTCGCCGCCCTGGATGATTTAAGCGTCCGCCCTCTGGACGCCATCAACCTGATACGCAGTCTACTAAAAGTGGAAGCGCTGTTAATCCCCATGTCGGAACAGCCGGTGGATTTACAGGCCAAAACCGCCGGCGGCGAAATCATATACGGCGAAACGGCGGTGGATAATCTGAAGGAGCTGCCGGTAAGCCTGCGGCTGTGCCCAACGGTGGCGGCCACCCCGGATGCCCTGGAGGCGATATCGGCGGCGGACCTTATCCTGCTGGGACCCGGCAGCTTTTTCACCAGCCTGATGCCGCTGCTGCTGCTGCCGGATCTCACGGAGGCCCTGCGCCAAAGCCGGGCCCCGCTGATCTATATCGATAACCTCGGACGGGAGCTGAGCATCGCCGCCGCCAATCTGCGCCTGCGGCAAAAACTGGACATCATGGAACACGCCATAGGCGTGGGGCAAAGAATCGATGGGCTGATACTTGGTCCGGACAGCGATACCTCCGACGTGGAACACCGTCTGAGGATACAACAGCCGCTGGCCGCCGGGGAGATCCCTCACCATCATGACCGGAGGCTGCTTCGGGACGCGCTGGAGAAGCTGTTATCCCTGGGCTCAAGCATGCCAGCCGCCGTTACGAGATGGCGATAAAGTGTTCCCGCATGGCGTGTATTTCGTCCCGTACCGCCGCCGCCTGTTCGAATTCGAGATTCTGCGCATGCGCCTGCATTTTAGCTTCCAGCTCGCGTATTTTCTGATCCACGGCTTTTGGCGTCATCGCGCCGTAATGAGCCGCATCTTCCATAGCCTTGCGTTTTTTCTGTTTGGCATGGGCCGGGGATTGGCCCAGTTCCATGATATCCGCCACTGACTTGTTGAGGGCCTGGGGGATGATGCCGTGTTCCAGGTTATAGGCATGCTGTTTAACCCGCCGGCGTTCGGTCTCGTCAATGGCACGGGCCATGGAAGGGGTGATCTTGTCGCCATAAAGGATGGCCATGCCGTTCAGGTTACGGGCGGCGCGGCCAATGGTCTGGATCAGGGAACGCTCCGAACGCAGGAAACCCTCTTTGTCGGCATCCAGAATGGCCACCAGGGAGACCTCCGGCATATCCAGCCCTTCCCGCAGCAGGTTAATCCCCACCAGCACATCAAACTCTCCGAGCCGCAGATCGCGGATGATTTCCACCCGCTCCACGGTCTCAATGTCCGAATGCAGGTATCTCACGCGCTCGCCATGCTCTTCCAGATATTCGGTCAGGTCTTCCGCCATGCGCTTTGTCAGGGTGGTCACCAGCACCCGCTCGTTAATCAATACCCGCTTGCGGATCTCGGATAACAAATCGTCCACCTGGGTGGTAACCGGCCGCACCTCGATTTGCGGATCCAGCAGCCCGGTGGGCCGCACCAGCTGATCGATAACTTCGCCGCCGGTCATTTCCAGTTCATATTTCCCCGGGGTGGCCGAGACGTAGATGGTCTGGGGCGCCAGGGCGGCGAACTCCTCGAATCTCAGCGGCCGGTTATCCAGGGCGGAAGGCAAACGGAAACCGTATTCCACCAGGGTTTCCTTGCGCGCACGGTCACCTTTGTACATCCCGCCGATTTGCGGAATGGTGACGTGGGATTCATCCACCACCAGCAGGCCGTCGGCGGGCAGGTAATCGAACAGGGTTGGAGGCGGTTCTCCCGGCCCCCGGCCGGAAAGAAAACGGGAATAGTTTTCGATGCCGGAACAGTAGCCCAGCTCATTCATCATCTCCAGATCGAACTGGGTCCGCTGCGACAGGCGCTGCTCTTCCAGCAGCTTGTTGTCCGCCAGCAGGTTCTTGCGGCGATCCGCCAGCTCCACCTTGATGTCTTCCATCGCCTGCAACAACCGTTCCCGCGGCGTGACGTAGTGCGTTTTCGGGTAAATGGTATAACGCGGCACCGTCTGCACCACCTGGCCGGTCAGCGGGTCGAACAGGGACAGTCGTTCCACTTCCTCATCGAATAATTCCACCCGCAGAGCGATTTCATCGGACTCCGCCGGAAAGATATCGATAACCTCGCCACGCACCCGGAAGGTCCCCCGCTGAAAAGCCTGATCGTTACGGCTGTACTGGAGTTCCGAAAGCCGGCGCAGTATGGAGCGCTGATCGATAATCATTCCCCGCGTCAGATGCAGCATCATTTTCAGATAGGCGTCCGGATCGCCCAGGCCGTAAATTGCCGACACCGAGGCCACCACAATGACATCGCGCCGCTCCAGCAGCGCTTTGGTGGCGGACAATCGCATCTGTTCGATATGCTCGTTCACCGAGGCATCCTTTTCGATAAAGGTATCCGAGCTGGGAACATAGGCTTCCGGCTGGTAATAATCGTAATAGGAGACGAAGTACTCCACCGCGTTATCGGGGAAAAACGCCTTCATTTCGCCATAGAGCTGGGCCGCCAGGGTCTTGTTCGGTGCCAGGACCATGGTGGGCCGGTTGAGATCGGCAATCACGTTCGCCACGGTAAAGGTCTTGCCCGAACCGGTCACACCCAATAACGTCTGGTGGGCCAGGCCGTCCAGCAGACCCTCTTCCAAACGACGGATAGCCTCCGGTTGATCGCCGGAGGGCTTGAAGCTCGAGTGCAGTTTGAACTCTTTACTCATTTACTGGCTACCTGCTGGAGAAATGAAAGACGGGATAACTCTACGGGATAACTCTACAGGATAATTCTAGAGTATGGGAACAGAGCGGTTATTTTGCCAGCACATCGGCACTGGATACAAAACCAGTATTATAATACCCTATCTCGGCGCGGGTGCAAAGATCGACAACGATCCGGATTTGGAATTTCCGCCGCTTCCATTCAGACCTTTGGAAAGATTTTCTTACAAAGCGTTATGAAATTCATCCGACGGTAAAGAATGTCGAAAAATGACATTGGATTGACAAAGCTTGTACAAATTTGCTTGATTTTAATTAACCAATTGTATTTATAGCGATTAAAAAAAGCGTGGAGAATACAGGCAAAATGCGGCGAGGCCGCGTCTGGTCTCGCCTACGCATGCTTTTCTAAACCTAATGCACACGGTTATCCACAGGAATGGTGGATAAGTCCCACCGCGCCGCTGGCCGCTTGCATTCCGTAAAGCCGAGAATAATGACGCCCAGATGACAAAACAGAATTTTTTTAGCCATTTTTACCCCTTTTGGCAGCCGCCGTTATACTTAAAATAACTATCTCTTTTTGTCACTATCAAATACCGCCGCGAGTCGCCGTTGCACAAAAAGCGCACTCTCATAGTGCCTTAAAAGTCGGCTGCACCACTTAAACCGTCGTCAGCACCGAAAAAGTGCAAAAACCCGCACTTTGTTTGGTAAATGCCCCTTGAGGGTATTTATTTATGCTAATACCCACCGGCGACCACAGTTCATCCTGTTATCTTTTTCCGTTAAAACCACATTGGCCTGATAGTTGCTTTATGTTATGAGCGGCGTATCGGTGGTGATGGCCATGGGTTTCACACCGCGCCACCCATAAACAAAGTGAAGAGGGTAAAAGGGGGGAAGGAATCTTATGCTACGTTTGCAGGCGGTAAATCAGTTTTACGGGCCAAAGCATATTCTGCGGGATATCAGTTTGGAATTACCCCGCGGCCAATGCACCTACCTGCTGGGGCGCAACGGCGTCGGTAAAACCACACTGGTAAACTGTATCATGGGCCATCTGCCGGTAAGCAGCGGTACCGTTAGCTGGCAGCTTTACGGCGAGCCGGAGCTGGATTTACTGCTGTATCCGGTGGAGGAGCGGGCAGCGCTGGGCATAGGCTATGTCCCACAGGGACGCCAGGTTTTCTCGCAGCTAAGCGTGGATGAAAATCTGCGCGTGGCGTTGATGGCCGGACGCAACAAGACCAACCGTATACCGCCGATGGTCTATGAGCTGTTTCCGGTACTCTACGATATGCGTCATCACCGGGCCGGTGATTTAACCGGCAGCGGCCAACAGCAATTGGCCATCGCGCGCGCGCTGGTGCTTGAACCGGAGTTGCTGATTCTCGACGAGCCCACCGGCGGTTTCCAGCCCACTGTGGTGGCGGAGATAGGCCGTAATATCCGCCAGTTGCAGCAGGAGTTCGGACTGACCCTGCTGGTGGTGGAACAACAGCTGCCTTTCACGCCCCAGGGCGACGATCGTTTCTGCCTGCTGGAAGGGGGTTGCAACGTGGCCCAGGGCAGGCTGGAGCAGCTGGATGAAAGCCTGATCCAGGCTTATCTGGCCGTGTAGCATAAAGCCATGATAATTCCACGCCTGACTATGTCGTTATATTACCGCCCGGCCTTCGCTTTTTCCTCGCTGCCTGGTTTTCCGGGGCGTTTATCGCCGTTTTGACGCCCTGCATCAAGCCACCGCCGCATCAGAAATACCGCTGTTCAATATCCTTGCTTGAACAAGCGTCATATCGGCGCCATCGCCGTTCAATTTCATGGTTTGATACCGTTAAACCAGCAACGCCAGATCAAGATAGTGCCCGAGGCGGGCGCCCGCGGGCTCGTCCAGCCATGGAATCTCCCCCAGCAATGGCGCTCCCAGGCGTTGTGTAAGCGTGGCCAGATAGTCGGCGCGGCGATGCGGTTCGGGGGAAAGATCGTTGGCCACCCACCCTGCCAGGGTCAATCCCGCCTGCCGGACAGCCAATGCCGTCAGCAACGCATGATTGATACAGCCCAGTTTCAGTCCCACCACCAGGATCACCGGCAACCGCTCGGCGGCCACCCACTGCGCGAAGGTCAGGTTATCGCTCAAGGGCGTGAACCAGCCGCCGGCTCCTTCGACGAATACCCATTCAGCGCGGGCCTGTACCGCTGCCAACCCCCGGGAGAGGATGGAAGCGTCGATGGGCCGCCGTTCATCGCCGCTGGCGATATGCGGCGACGTCGCCTCCCGAAACGCCAGCGGGTTGATAAGCTCATAGGGCAGCCGGACGTTGCCGTTGGCGGATAACGCCAGGGCGTCGGTATTGCGCAGCCCTTGCGGGGTCTCAATGCAGCCGGAAGCCACCGGTTTATACCCCGCGGTACGGCGGCCGCGGCCATTGGCCGCCTGCAGCAGGGCGCAGGCGGCCAGCGTCTTGCCGATATCGGTATCGGTGCCGGTGATAAAATAGGTTTTAGTCACGATAAATCAGTCCGTGAATCAATTGATAGGTGAGCGGCAGACCCGCGGCGTGGCGCTCCCATACCGCCTCGAGGCGTCGGATGCGCTGGCTGCCGGCCAGCCCCAGCGGGCGGCCGTCGCGTAGATAACCCGCCCCCACCCCCTTGATATCCTGGAGCAGCGGCACCAGGCTGGGGTAATAGAGCCGGTGGGGTACGGCATGCAATTGGTGCCGATAAGGCTGCAACGCCCGGGCGATGGCGGCGGCCGTCATAAAGCGGTTGGCATGCACGGCGCTGTCCACCTGCCGCCAGGCCCGGGTCAATTCCTCCAGCGAGCCTTCCGCCAGGGTAGAGAAGGCGATCATGCCGCCGGGACGGGTAACGCGGTGAAATTCCGCCAGCGCCCGGGGTAACTCATCGCACCACTGTACCGCCAGATTGGAAAAGCAGATGTCCAGGCTACCGTCCGCCAGGGGCAATCGTTCGATATCTCCCGCCAGGTAAACCGAGGCCGATTCCCGACGGCGCGCCTCCGCCAGCATGGCTGATGAGAGATCCAGCGCAATCACCCGGTTGCCGGACCGCTGCCAAACGCGGCTGAACCATCCGGTGCCGCAGCCGGCGTCCAGCAGCGTTTTCCCCTGCAGCGGTCCCAGCAAGGCCGCCAGTTCGTCGCCGCTGGCGCGCTGAAAGGCGGCATGGCGGTCATAACCGGCCGCCGCACGTCCGAAGGTGCGGGCAATACCCTGTTTATGCAGGTCGGCGTACATCGGCGAGGGCCTCCAATAAACAATCTATATCGGCGCTTTGATGGGCGGCGGTGAGCGTGATGCGCAGGCGGGCGCCGCCCACGGGCACGGTGGGGGGGCGGATAGCCGTCAGCCAGCAGCCCCGTTCACGAAGGCTCTCGGTCAGCTCCAGCGCCCGGCCGTTCTCCCCAACCAGCAGCGGCTGTATCGCGCTGGCGGAAGGAGCGAGGCGATACCCCAAACCGGCGGCCCCGGCGCGAAAGCGGGTGATATTGCGCCCCAGCTGCGCCCGCAGTCCGTCGCCCCGGATGATGGCGTCCAGGGAGGCGCCGATGGCGCAGACCTGTGCCGGCGGCATGGCGGTGCTGTAGATAAGATGGCGGGCGTACTGGAGGAGATATTCCGCCACAGGCTCGGCGCAAAGTACCGCCGCCCCCGCCACTCCCGCCGCTTTGCCGAAGGTCACCACCAGCAGTTCCGGGTGGCAGCCCTGCTGCCAGGCGCTGCCCCTTCCCTGCTCCCCCACCACGCCGAAACCGTGGGCGTCATCCACCAGCAGCCATCCGCCGGCATCCGCGATGCCGCGCTGCAGGGCGGCCAGCGGCGCGCTGTCGCCGTCCATGCTGAAGATCCCCTCCGTGATGGCCAGCCGGTTGCCCGTACACTCCGCCCGCGTCAGCTGACGAAGCGAACCGGCGTCGTTGTGGTGAAAACGGCGCAGCTGGCCGGGGGACAGTACGGCCGCCTCCAGCAGCGAGGCATGGCTGAGCTTGTCCGCCAATACCATATCCCCTTTGGCCACCAGCGCGGCGATCAGGCCCTGATTGGCGGCATAGCCGGCGTTGAACAACAGAGCCCGCTCATATCCCAGCCAACTCGCCAACCGCTGCTCCAAGTCCCGGTGCGCCTCGCTATAGCCGGCCACATGCCCCGAACCGCCGCTGCCGACGCCGTGCGCCGACGCACCCTCTGCCCAGGCGGCGATAATACCCGGATTGCGCGCAAGGCCCAGATAATCGTTGCTGGAGAAATTCAGGTATTGCCGGCCCCGGTATTGAAGGCGGGGGCCGTTGCCGCCGATAATGGCCAGGCGGCGGCGATAAGCGTCTGCCTGCCTGCGGCTTTGCAAGCCCTGGGCGATTCGTTCAGACCAGCTCATCCGCGCGCCGCGTTGTAAAATTGCTCGGTGTCGGCATCCAGTATCGCATCGGCCAGCTGACGCCGGCGCTCCTCATCGCCGCTATCGGTGTGGTGAGGCTGCGGATTAAGGCCCAGTTTACGGAATAAGGCCCGATCCCGATCTTCTTCCGGATTCGGCGTGGTCAAGAGCTTGCAACCATAGAAAATCGAATTGGCCCCTGCCAGGAAGCACAAGGCCTGGGTCTGCTCATTCATCTGCTCGCGGCCGGCGGAGAGCCGCACGTGCGAGCGGGGCATCATAATGCGCGCCACCGCGATGGTCCGGATAAAATCGAACGCATCGACATCCTCATTTTCCGAAAGCGGCGTGCCTTTTACTTTCACCAGCATATTAATCGGCACGCTCTCCGGCGGTTCCGGCAGGTTGGCCAGCTGTACCAGTAACCCGGCGCGATCGGTTACCGACTCGCCAAGGCCGACAATGCCCCCCGAGCAGACCTTGATACCGGCCTCGCGCACTTTATCCAGCGTAGACAAGCGGTCTTGGTAGCTGCGGGTTGTTACGATGGAGCCGTAAAATTCCGGCGAAGTGTCCAGGTTATGATTATAAAAATCCAGGCCGGCCGCCGCCAGCCGTTGCGCCTGCGCGGTGCTTAGCATGCCCAGTGTCATGCAGGTTTCCATTCCCATCTCCTTCACCCCCTGCACCATCTGCTCCAGATAGGGCATATCCCGATCGCGGGGATTTTTCCAGGCGGCCCCCATGCAAAACCGGGTTGAGCCGGCGGCCTTGGCCTTGGCGGCCGACACCAGCACCTGTTCAACCTGCATCAACTGCTCCGCCGCAAGACCGGTGTTATAACGGGCGCTTTGCGGACAGTATTTGCAGTCTTCCGGGCAGGCGCCGGTCTTGATGGATAACAGGGTGCTGACCTGGATGTGATTGGGATTGAAATGCTGCCGGTGGATTTGCTGGGCCTCGAACAGCAGATCCATAAAGGGTTTGGCAAACAGCGCCTGGGCCTGCCGCACCGTCCAACGGGGGTTGTGTTCCATGAGAAAAGGTCCTCGATAACGGACTTAAAATAGTTTCGTCAGTGTAAGTCCAGTGGGTATACTGTCAACTAAATTTTTATAATATGGTTGACGATAAAACCTATGACGCCGGCAGATCTCGCTTTCGATCAACGCCATATCTGGCACCCTTATACCTCCATGACCCGCCCGCTGCCCTGTTATCCGGTAACGGACGCCGTGGGGTGTGAACTACAGCTTGCCGACGGACGACGCCTGGTGGACGGCATGTCCTCCTGGTGGGCGGCCATTCACGGCTACAATCATCCCGCCATCAACCGGGCGGTCACCGATCAGTTGCAGCATATGTCCCATGTCATGTTCGGCGGCATTACCCATCCCCAAGCCGTTGAGCTCTGCCGGCGGCTGGTGGGGATGACGCCGCCGTCCCTGGAGTGTGTCTTTCTGGCGGATTCCGGCTCGGTGGCGGTGGAGGTGGCGATAAAAATGGCCATGCAGTATTGGCAGGCGCGGGGAGAATCCCGTAAACGCCTGCTGGCTTTGCGCCACGGCTACCATGGCGATACACTCGGCGCCATGTCGGTATGCGATCCGCAGAACTCCATGCACGGCTTATACCGGGGTTATCTGCCGGAACATGATTTTATTTCGGCGCCGGCGTGCCGGTTTGACGAACCCTGGCGGGAAAGCGATGCCGACGAACTGGCCGCCGCGTTGGCGGCCGGCAGCCATACCCTGGCGGCGGTCATCCTCGAGCCTATCGTCCAGGGCGCGGGGGGTATGCGCTTTTACCATCCGGCCTATCTGCGGCGGGTGCGGGAATTGTGCGACCGCTACGGCATCCTGCTCATCGTCGATGAAATCGCCACCGGCTTCGGCCGTACCGGCAAGCTGTTCGCCTGCCAGCATGCGGACATCGCCCCGGATATCCTGTGCCTGGGCAAAGCCCTTACCGGCGGTTATATGACCCTGTCCGCCACCCTTACCAGCCGCGTGGTGGCGGATACCATCAGCAATGGCGAAGCGGGATGTTTTATGCACGGTCCGACGTTTATGGCCAACCCCCTGGCCTGCGCCGCCGCCAACGCCAGCCTGGCCTTGCTGGAACAGGGACAATGGCAGGGAAAGGTAACGGCAATCGAGGCGCAGTTGCGCACGGCCTTGCTGCCGCTGCGCGCCCATGCCCGCGTGGCCGATACGCGGGTATTGGGGGCCATCGGCGTGGTGGAAACCCATACGCCGGTGAACATGCCTGCGCTGCAACGCTATTTTGTCAATGAAGGCGTCTGGATTCGCCCGTTTGGACGATTAATTTACCTGATGCCGCCGTATATTATTTCCAGCAGCCAGCTGGCGCTGCTGACCGGCGCACTGGCCGCGTCCCTGGACGAACCCGCGCATTTCGCCCCCTGAACGGCCCAAAGCCTACGGCCAGGCGCTATCATCCATAACGTCAATCATTGGATCGAGGAATTCGGGTAATATGAACCAAAATAAAAACGTCAATCGCCGTATTGTGTTGGCTTCCCGCCCCGACGGCAAACCCGTATTGGATAATTTCCGTTTGGAGACCGGCGACATTCCTCAGCCCGATGACGGGCAACTGTTGCTGCGCACCATTTATCTTTCCCTGGATCCCTATATGCGCGGCAGAATGAACGATGCCCCTTCCTATTCTCCGCCGGTGGAATTGAACGCGGTCATGGTCGGCGGCACCGTCTCACGTGTGGAAGCCAGCCGTCATCCCGACTTTAGTCCCGGGGATTGGGTGCTTAATCAAGGCGGCTGGCAGGATTACGCCCTGGCAAATGCCGGGGAGGTGAGGAAGCTGCAAGGGGATATTCTTCAACACCCTTCCTGGGCGTTGGGCGTCCTGGGCATGCCCGGTTTCACCGCCTATATGGGATTGATGGATATCGGCCAGCCCAGGGCCGGCGAGACGCTGGTGGTGGCGGCAGCCAGCGGCGCGGTTGGCGCGGTGGTGGGCCAGGTGGCCAAACTCAAGGGCTGCCGGGTGGTAGGCGTGGCCGGCGGGGAGGAAAAATGCCGGTATGTGACGCAAACGCTGGGTTTTGACGTCTGTATCGATCATCGGGCGCCGGATTTCGCCCATCGGTTGGCGCAAGCCTGCCCAGGCGGTATCGACATTTATTTTGAAAACGTCGGCGGCGCGGTCTTCGATGCGGTGCTTCCCCTGCTGAATACCTCGGCACGCATTCCCCTGTGCGGTCTGATTGCCAACTACAATATAAAGGACCTGTCCGCAGGCCTCGATCGGCTGCCGCTGCTCACCGGCATCATTTTGCGTAAACGCATACGCATGCAGGGTTTCATCATTACCCAGGATTACGGACACCGCCACCAGGAATTCATCGAGGCCATGGAACCCTGGGTAGCCGAAGGCAAGGTCCGGATGCGCGAAGATCTGGTGGAGGAATTGGAAAATGCGCCGCGGGCGTTTATCGGTCTGCTGGAGGGAAAAAATTTCGGCAAGCTGGTGATACGGGTCGGAGGCGATACTCTTTGAGCCTGCTTGCAGGCCCACATACCGGAGATAATCAATGAAAATTGCTATGGTTTTGACCTCCCATAACACCTTGGGCGACACCGGCAAGCCAACCGGCTTTTGGCTGGAGGAATTTGTTGCTCCTTATTATGTTTTTTTCGATGCCGGCATGGAGATTACCCTGGCGTCGCCCAAGGGCGGCCAGCCTCCCGTTGATCCGGCCAGCGACCAGCCGGACGCCCAGACCCAGGATACCGAGCGCTTTCGCACCGACCGCGCCGCGCAGCAGGCATTGGCCCATACCGTCCCGCTGGCTCAACTGCGGGCAGAAGATTTTGATGCGATATTTTACCCCGGCGGGCACGGCCCCCTCTGGGACCTGGCGGAAGACCCGCATTCCATTGCGCTGATTGAAGAGATTTTTGCCGACAACAAGCCGGTGGGAACGGTATGCCACGCTCCCGGCGTGCTGCGCCATGTGAAAAAGCCCGACGGGACGCCCCTGGTGGCCGGCAAGCGGGTGACCGGATTCAGCAATAGCGAAGAGCAGGCGGTTAAGCTCGACGCTATCGTGCCCTTTTTGGTGGAAGATGAGTTAAAACGCTTGGGAGGGGTTTACGAGAGAACCGATGACTGGCAGTCTTTATCCATTATCGACGGGCATCTGGTGACCGGTCAGAATCCCGCGTCCTCCGTCGCGGCGGCGCAAAATGTGCTGAAGCTGCTTAAATGCTAAGGATTGGCGCCAGCGTTAAACGATAACTTACCGATGAGGCACAAATGGCTTTTACATTATTCAGTAACGATCTGAAAGACGGCGAAAAAATGCCTGAACGCCATGTTTTTAACGGCATGGGTTATAAAGGGGATAATATTTCGCCGCATTTGGTCTGGGACGATGTTCCGGCGGGCACCAAAAGCTTTGTGGTGTCGGTTTACGACCCCGATGCTCCCACCGGTTCAGGCTGGTGGCATTGGATAGTGGCGAATATCCCCGCCGATATCCGTCTACTGCCTCAGGGGGCCGGTTCCGGTCAGGATGGGCTGCCGGAGGGAGCGGTGCAGGCTCGGACCGACTTCGGCAAAGCCGGTTACGGCGGCGCGGCGCCGCCGGCGGGAGAGACGCACCGTTATATTTTTACCGTCCATGCGCTGGATGTGGAATCCATTGATGTGGATGAAAACGCCAGCGGCGCGATGGTGGGCTTTAATGTGCATTTCCATACGCTGGGCAGCGCGTCGTTGACCGTGACGTATATCTGAACTATCCGCGGCCGGGCACGGTGGCCCTTTAACGGTCTCATTGCACGGTCGATGAGAGCGGGGCTACCGAGCCATTGGGCGCCGCGCGGCCTTTTCAGCGACTCAGTATACTTACCCACATCGGGCCCTTGCCTACCGGATAACGCGCCAGCGGTTGTAATGCGCCGGTTTCATCATTGATGCGGTACACTTCGATATGGTCGGTCTTCTGACCCGCCGCCACCAGGAAATGCCCCTTGGCGTCAATATTGAATCCGCGCGGCTGCGTTTGGGTAGCTTGATGACCCACCACGCTCAGGGTGCTGCCGTCTTCCGAAACGGCAAAACAGGTAATGAGGCTGGCGGTGCGATCGCAGCTGTACAGATAACGGCCGTCCGGGGTGATGTGGATATCCGCCGCCCAACGCGTATCGGCAAATCCCGCCGGCATACTGTCGAGGGTCTGAACGGTGCGCGGCGCGGCGCCGCCGTCATCCAGGGCAAACACGTCCACCGAGCTGTTCAGTTCATTCAGGCAATAGGCATAGGGCCGATGGGGGTGGAAATCCATATGTCGCGGGCCGGCGTCAGCAACGGAATACACGGCTTCCGGGCGATGAGGCTGCAATTGGCCGTCGGCGCCCAGGTCAAACAGACGGATACGGTCCTCTTTCAGACAGGGTATCCAGACAATCTGATTGGTGGGATCGACATTGACGGAATGGCAGTTGGTCATGTTTTCCAAGACCTGGATCGGCGCCCCGGCAATCCCCCGCTCATCAATGGGACTGACGCTGGCGCAGCTCATGCTGTAGGAGGCGCAAAATAAAAACCGGCCCTGGTGATCGGTGGAGATATGGGTGGGGCTGCCGGGAAGGGGCGCCATGCCGGCTTCCGTCAGCAGGCCCTTCTCATCAATGGAATAACTCACTACGCCGAAGGTCGGGCGCACACCGATATAAAGATGGGTTTTATCCGGATTGATAGTCATTGGCTGGCCCTGTCCGGGGGTATCCACCACCTGTAATAGGGTCAGCAGACCCTCTTTATCCATTTGCCAGACATGAATCTGCTGACTCTCGGGACTGGCAATATAGACGATCTGCTTCATGTATACTCCTTATTAGCACCTGCACCTGTGGCATTCATAATGAGAGGGGAAATGCGAACCTGCAGTTAGCATGTCACTGTTGTTGTTTGTAATCCACAGACATTTTCGCGGTTTTCGCCAACTCGCTTCCGGTGTACCATTAACGAAGAATATTATTAATATGATAATGAGAGAAACATGAACTATAGCGTAATTGCACTTGATTTGGACGGTACCCTACTGGATAAACAGAAGAAAATTCTGCCGGCGTCTCTCAAAGCATTAACGGACGCCCAGGCCGCCGGCGTCCAGGTGGTGGTGGTCACCGGCCGTCACCATGTGGCCATTCACCCTTTTTATCAGGCATTAAAAATCACTACCCCGGCTATCTGCTGCAATGGCACCTATCTATATGATTATCAGGCCGGAAAAGTCATGACCTCCAATCCGCTGAAAAAATCGCAGGCCAAGCGGGTCATCGGCCTGCTGAACCAGTACGATATTCACGGGCTTATCTATGTGGACGACGCCATGGTCTATGAGCAGCCCAGCGAGCACGTGATTCGTTCCCTGGCCTGGGCGAATACGCTGCCTTTGGCCCAGCGGCCTAATATCATCCAGGTCGACAGCCTGGCCGATACGGCGGAACGGGCGGACTCCATCTGGAAGTTCGCCACCTCGCATCCCGATAAGGGCGCACTGCAGGCCTTTGCCGAAACGGTGGAACTGGAGCTGGGCCTGGCGTGCGAATGGTCCTGGCACGATCAGGTGGACGTTGCCCAAACCGGCAACAGCAAAGGAAAATTGCTGCAGCAATGGGTGGAATCGGAAGGCATCGGCATGGATCGGGTTATCGCCTTCGGCGACAATTTTAATGATTTAAGTATGCTGGAAGCGGCGGGCCTGGGCGTAGCGATGGGCAACAGCGTTGACGAAATCAAAGGGCGGGCCGACCTGGTTATCGGCGATAACGAGTCACCGGCCATCGCCGAAACCATTTATCAGCGGGTGCTGGGGCTGTAGTCCGGGGTTGTAGTTCAGAAAAAGTGGTTCAGCAAGGCAAGTGTAGTTCAGCAAGCAGGGATCAGGGAGTGATGGATACGCTTTTGATTTGCGCGTAAACCGGCATGCCAGCGTGCAATCCAAGTTCATCCCTGGCCCACGGGCTGATTCGCGCCCACAGGGTATGGCCTTCGATATCCAGCATGACCTCAACCTGATCCCCCACCGTCAGGCACTCGCTGACCGTGGCGGGCAGAATATTACGGATCGTGCTGCCCAGGGGCGGCGTCAACGCCAGCGAAATATCGGCTGCGGCAATGCGGATACGCAACGGCGTACCCACCGGCTGCGATACACGGCCGACCCAAAGCCGCTGTTTGCCAAGGGATAAGGCGGTCATGGGGTAATCAGGATGGGGCTCGGCGACAGCCACCTGCAGCACGCTGCTTTGCTCTTCCCGCGGCAGCCACGGCCGCAGCGCCCGGCTGGCCCACACCGCTTCCAGCGTGCCGAAGGCCTTCATTTTACCGTTGTCCAGTATCAATACCCGTTCGGCTAATTGCAGGATCTCTTCCAGACTGTGGGTGACATAAAGCACCGGAATCTCGACTTCTTTCGCCAGCCGCTCCAGATACGGCAATAGCTCGCGCTTGCGCAGCAAATCCAGCGAGGCCAGCGGCTCGTCCATCAGCAGGATTTCCGGCGCGCTGAGCAGGGCCCGCCCGATGGCCACCCGCTGCTTCTCTCCCCCGGACAGGGTGGCGGGATAGCGTTTTAATAAGTGGCCGATACCCAGCAGCGATATAATGCCGTCGAACTGAGGGCGCATGGACGGAGCCATGCCGTAAAACAGATTGCCCCGCACCCGATAATGGGGAAACAGGCGTCCGTCCTGAAAGACATATCCCACCCGGCGAGCCTCCGGCGGTAAAAAAATACGCCTTTCAGCATCGAACAGGGTCCGGTCATTGAGAATAATCCGTCCCTGCTGGGGACGGGTCAGGCCGGCGACGGCATTGATAAGTGACGTCTTGCCGGCGCCGGAAACGCCGAAAATGGCGGTGATACCCTTGACGGGCACATCGGCGGTCACTTCCATGCCCAGATCTCCGAGCCGTTGACGAATATCAATCTGTAGCATCATCCACCCAGCCGCTTGCGGCCCCAGCCGGCCAAGGCATCGGCAATCATCAGCGATGCCAGGGATAATAAGATTGCCAGAACGCATAAGCGGGCCGCCGCGCCCTCCGCCCCGGGAGTTTCGATCAGCGTATACATCGCCAGCGGGATGGTACGGGTCTCGCCGGGAATATTGGATACAAAGGTTATGGTGGCGCCGAATTCACCGAGGGAACGGGCAAAAGCCAGTACCGTGCCCACCACAATGCCAGGAAAGGACAACGGCAGGGTAATGGTGAAGAAAACCCGCCAGGGACCGGCGCCCAGGGTTCGCGCCGCCTGCTCCAAACGTAAATCGATGGCCTCCAGCGACATGCGTATTGCGCGAACCATCAGCGGGAACGCCACCACCGCCGAGGCCAGCGCCGCGCCCTGCCAGCTGAAACTGAAGCTGAAGCCTGTAAGCTGATACAGCCAGGAGCCGATAATACCCCGCCGCCCCATGCCAATCAGCAGCAGATAACCGATCACCACCGGCGGCAGCACCAGCGGTAGATGAATAATCCCGTCCACCAGGGATTTGCCGGGAAAACGGCAGCGAACCAAAACCCAGGCCGCCAGAATACCGAACGGCAAACTGCAAACCACCGCCCAAAGGGAAACCTTCAGGCTTAAGTCCACCGCCTGCCATTCATATTCGGTGAGGTGCATTATTTAGGGGTAAAACCATATTGTTTAAACACCGCGGCGGCGGCGGGGGTTTTCAGATAGGCATAAAAAGCCTTGGCCGCGGGCGTGTCGTTATCTTTAACCAGCGCCATAGGATATTCCACCGGTT
The DNA here is from genome assembly GCF_047324255.1 of Sodalis sp. RH15. Taxonomy (NCBI): domain Bacteria; kingdom Pseudomonadati; phylum Pseudomonadota; class Gammaproteobacteria; order Enterobacterales; family Bruguierivoracaceae; genus Sodalis; species Sodalis sp. RH15. The sequence goes on along the minus strand of NZ_CP178738.1, from coordinate 1,928,418 downwards.
TATGGCTCTCTTGGGGGAAAATGCCCACCACTTTCACCGCCTTGCTGGAGAGCACATCCGAACCGTAAACGATGCCCAGCGGCGCTTCCTGACGCTCTACCAGCGCCAATGCGCCGCGAACGTCATTGGCCCGGGCCATCACCGGCGACAGGGTATCCCAGGCGCCGAGATTCTGTAACGCCTCCTTGGCGTAAATACCCGCCGGCACATGATCCGGATCGCCCACCGCCAGCTTCTGGCCTTTCAACAAAGAGGTCCAGTTGGTTTGTTTGTCGATCGTGACGTTCTTCAGCGCGCTCTCTTTAGGGGCCACCAGGACCAGCTCATTGCCCAGCAAGGTATAGCGGGTATCGTTCACGATCTGCTGTTTATTTTGCACATAATCCATCCACTGCTGATCGGCGGAAATAAACAGATTGGCCGGGGCGCCCTGCTCGATTTGACGCGCCAGGGTAGAGGAAGAAGCAAAAGAGGAAACGATATCCACCTTGCGATCTTTTTGATAGTTTTTGGCGATTTCCTGCATGGCATTGGTCAATGAGGCGGCGGCGAATACCGTTACCTTGCCGTCAGCCGGTGCCGCCAGCGCCTGAAAAACCATGCCGGCGGTCAATACCGCTCCGGCAACCCATTTAAATGTATGCTGTTTCATATTATTCCCTTGAGGTAACGTTATAAAAAAAGCATATAACGCGAGGTTTTTTTTGTCATTATTTATTGTAGGGTGTTAGGCATTGTTACCAAATATAAAGCTGGCGCCGGACCCGGTTCTCTCTTTACGGGCGTCGGCGCCGGCTAAAACATCATAGATCGGTTTTGATGGCGGCGGCGTCCCGCGCGCGTTCAAACGCAAGGGAAAGCAGCCGGTCGATTAGCTGCGGATAATCCAGGCCGCTGGCTTCCCAGAGCTTCGGATACATGCTGATGGAGGTAAAACCGGGAAGGGTATTGACTTCGTTGATGATAATGTCATCGTCTTCGGTGACGAAAAAATCCACCCGCGCCATAACGGCACAGCCCAGCACCCGATATGCCGCCTGGGCTATCAGGCGGATTTCATCGCTCAGACGATTTTCCAGCTGCGCCGGGATGACCAGCCCGGCCTGACCGTCTTTCAGATATTTGGTGTCGTAAGCATAAAATTCATCATTGGACAGAATCTCGCCGCATACGCTGACCGCCGGCTGGTCGTTGCCCAACACCGCCGTTTCAATCTCACGTCCGTCGATGGCGGTTTCCACCAGGACCTTATGATCGTAAACCAGCGCCAGGTCCAGCGCGTGCCGGAAACCGGCCTGATCGAGCACTTTGCTTACCCCCACCGAGGATCCCTGGCTGGCGGGTTTGATAAACAGGGGCAACCCGAGCTGGTGGACAATGGCGCTGAAATCCGCCGTGGCGGCATCGGTGCGATGGATGGTCACCGAGGGCGTCACCGGCAAGCCGGCGTCGCGCAGGATCCGCTTGGTCATGTCTTTATCCATGCAGACGGCGGAACCCAGTACGTCCGGCCCGGCGAAAGGAATCCCAAGCACCCGCAGCAGCCCCTGAACGGAACCGTCTTCGCCCGCCGCGCCATGCAGCACGGAAAACGCCACGTCAATCGCCGGCAACGTTTCGCCGCTGGCGATATCTTTCAATTGACCGCCTTGGCCCCCGGGAACGACCGCCAGATAATGCGCGGAGGGAGCGAGTTCAATGCGCGCCGGATCGTCCGGATTGACCAGATAATTGGCCTCATCGCACAGCATCCAGCGCCCAAGCTTATCGACGCCAATCAACGTCAGATCATACTTTTGCCGATCAACGGCTTTGATAACATTGATCGACGATCGCAACGAGACCTCGTGTTCGGTGGATTGACCGCCGAACAGTACCGCCAGCCGCTTTTTGCCGTTTACCGGTTGTTCCATCACATCCTCTTTGGTCGTTAAGACAAGATATTAACGCCAACAGAGTATTAGCCGGGGAAGTGCATGTAAAGCACCGGCTGGAGCGGTCGTTTAAAGTTTGATCCATCCTGGGCATCCGCGTCATCAAACCATTACGCCTTTACCGCCGGCATGAGGTTCCGCGAGCGCATCCTGCCCCGGGTGACCATCGTCAAGATGGGATAACAGGCTGATGCAGTCATCTTCCAGGGCGGTGAAAAAACTGGTCAGGGACAGAGTGGCGATTTTTGCCCGCGTCAGCGCTGTTTTTATCGCCGCCTTGTCCTGGTTTTGTACTGCTTGATAAAGGTCGCCATAACCGGCAAAAAACGTGTTCAGCCTTTTATTGTAAACCGCGTCAAAATCAGAATTATCTTCGATGTTCAACGGAATATCTTCACGACGCGGCGTTAGGCCGCCATTAAGTCCGGTAAGCAGAATTTTTATTGCGTTGAACGATTGCGGTTGCCCCATCGCCAGTTTCTCCGGTCACTGTTTACACTGTTTTTCATTATCCCTTCCATTATCCAGATAATGTTCGGGTTATTTTCACAGCGGCTCAGCGCCGCCATGGATATTTATTCTATAATCAATACCCGACGGAATAACAGGGCTGGACATTAAACGAATCGCAAATATTACCGAAAAGAACAGTGGCCCATTACGGAAGCGGCGGGAGGCCAAAGGGGAAAAAATCGTCCGGGAGCGAGTCACCGCCGCTGCCGGCGACTGCGGACGCCGGATGGGAAGCATTGGTTTTTCCCGCCAGATAGGCATTAAGAATTTGCCGGGCGCCTTCCATCTTCTGGAACACCCGGGCGGGCTGACCCGCGACGCCGGCAAAATCCTGCCGAAGGCAGGATGGGGGATGAACCATTGCCGATGCGGCAATGCTCCCGTTCTCATCCAGGCAAAAATTGAATATGGACCCTTGATGCTGAACCAGAAAACGCCGGCGGTCCGGGGTGCAGGCGATACGATCCGCCACCCCCCGCATGTTTTTCAGCAAGGCGGCAACCTGCCGCGCATCCTCCTGGTCTTTCACCAGGAACCGGCAGGCAGGCTGAACATTTTCCGGGCTTTGCTCCGCATGGGCAAAAGACCGCCGTAAGGACCGGTTTTGCCCGGGGATGTCGATGGGCATGGTGCGGGCGGAACCGTTACCGACGCCAAAACAAAAGCTGCTGAATGATTCCATGCGATTAATGCTTCCACCGGCAGGGCTTCCCGTTCCGGCGTTTGTGCCGCATGCCGGCGCAATGCCATTGGTATTGAAATCCATATTTCCTCCGGAAATGGCGCTTGCCATTAATCTATAGCCAGTGGAGTGGCATTATATCTGATAAATTTATTTTTTTAAGTCACCTAAAAGAAAACACCATTTAACTGTTACACTTATATCAATGTCAAATATACTGATATAACCGTCAAATAAATGAAGAAAGTTATTTAATAAATACAAGAGATAGTCATATCATACTTATTAAAGAATATATTCACTTTGCTCTTGTCCTGGCCGGATAGGCATCCTCATGTTTTTTTGCAGTGGCGTGAAAGGACAAAGCGGCAGGTGAAACAAATAATGCCATCCGGTGGGATGGCATCGCGACAAGCCTTGACCGGGTACGCCGTTAGCGGCGTTCCGACGTCAAATCTGTTTTGGCGGAGGAGTTTTTGTCATGTTCCTTGGCATGGCCGATTTTGGAGATAACATTGAACAGTTCGCCCAATCCGTAAATCAAGCCTAAAATGACGGCCATGACGATTGGCACCATGAGCACTACGACTAACAAGCTTTCCAGTAATTCTAGCATTTGGCCTCATTTCATGCCGGCGGCAGGTGTTATCAGGATCATGATGTCTTTATACCAGTTTCTGGCGCGGCTGCTTAAGCTTTTTATGTTATAGCGCACGGGATGTGCCTTGGCGACGGCATATCATTTGCCCCCGGGCGCTGAATCGGCGAGAATTTATCGGCTTCCCCATCGCCGAGCCAACCATCAACCACCAGACAAGGCAGACAGGCATGCAGGCCGAAATCCTTTTAACCCTGAAACTTCAGCAGCGTCTTTTTGCCGACCCGCGAAGGATAGCCCTGCTTAAACAGATAAAGCTGACCGGCTCCATAAGCCAGGGCGCCAAACTGGCGGGTATTAGCTACAAAAGCGCCTGGGACGCCATTAGCGCCATGAACGAACTGGCGGAACAAACCCTGGTTGAAAGGGCCACCGGGGGCAAAGGCGGCGGCGGAGCGACCCTGACACGCTATGCCGAACGGTTACTGCAACTCTATGATTTATTGGGCCAGATTCAGCAAAAGGCCTTTGACGTTTTACAAGACGATCGTATGCCGCTGGACAGCCTGCTGGCGGCCATTTCGCGTTTTTCCCTGCAAACCAGCGCCCGCAACCAATTTTTTGGCACCGTCATTGACCGCACCCACCAGCATGTGCAGCAGCAGGTTGAAATCCTGCTGGCGGACGGCCGGACCCGCTTGATGGTGGCCCTGACCCAGCAGAGCGGCGATCGGTTGCAGCTGGCGCCGGGCAAAGAGGTGCTGGCGTTAATCAAGGCCCCCTGGGTTTCCGTGGTAGCCGGGGAGCAAACCATTGACGACGCCGACAATGTCCTCTACGGCACCCTGACCCATATTGAACAGGGAGAGCATAACGATGAGGTGTTGCTGACCCTGGCCGGAGGCGAAGTGTTATGCGCCACGCTGCCCAAAGCCGTGATGGCGGAGCAGCATTTCACTCTCGGCCAGAAAATCACAGCATATTTTAATGCCGATAAGGTGATCCTCGCCACGCTGTGCTGAAGGCGGCAAAAAAGTTGACATCGGCGGGTAAAATATTGATGCTGACGGCATCAGTTGCATAAAAAGGAACAATCGATGCCGTCATTGCATATTTCGCAAGGATTATTTCGTCTTAGCGATACACGTACGTTATCCATCCCACAGCTGGACATTCGTGCCGGTGAAGGCTGGGCGTTTGTCGGCGCCAACGGCAGCGGCAAATCCGCGTTGGCGCGGGCGCTGGCGGATGAACTCCCCCTTATGTCCGGCTCCCGGCGCAGCGACTACCGGCGCATAGCCAGGCTCTCCTTTGAACAGCTGCAAAAGCTGGTGGCGGAGGAGTGGCAGCGCAATAACACCGATCTGTTAAGCGAAGGGGAGGAGGATACTGGCCGGACCGCCGGAGAAATTATCCAGCAGGATTATAAAGACCCGGCGCTGTGCCAAACGCTGGCGACACAATTCGGCATCACCCATCTGCTGTCCCGGCGTTTCAAATACCTTTCCACCGGCGAAACGCGTAAAACCTTATTGTGCCAGGCGCTGATGGCCAAACCCGATATCCTGATCCTGGATGAGCCCTTCGACGGCCTTGATGTGGCCTCCCGCGCCCAACTGAGCGACATGCTGCATGGTCTGGGAGACGGCAGCATGGCCCTGGTGCTGATACTCAACCGGTTCGACGACATTCCGGCCTATATCGGCAATGTGGGGATCTTGGCGGATTGTGAATTAACCTGTACCGGCGATCGCGAAACGCTGCTGGCACAAGCGTTGGTGGCCCAGTTGGCCCATGCCGAATCAATGAACGGCATCCAATTGCCCGACACCGAGGCGCCGGGGCAAAAAAACACCCTGCCCGCCGGCGAACCCTTGATTACCTTGCGCAACGGCGTCGTCACCTATCAGGATCGTCCCATCCTGCACCACCTGGACTGGCAGGTGCTGCCGGGCCAGCACTGGCAAATCGTCGGGCCGAACGGAGCCGGTAAATCCACTCTGCTGAGCCTGGTCACCGGAGACCAGCCTCAAGGCTACAGTAACGATCTCACGCTGTTCGGCCGCCGTCGCGGCAGCGGTGAAACCATCTGGGATATCAAACGCCATATCGGCTATGTCAGCAGCAGCCTGCACCTGGATTACCGGGTCAGCGCCACTGCCCGCAGCGTCATTTTGTCGGGATTTTTCGACTCCATCGGCATCTACCAGGCGGTATCGGAACGCCAGCAGTTGTTAACCCGGCAGTGGCTGGACTTATTGGGACTGACCGACGCGGCGGACGCGCCTTTCCACAGCTTATCCTGGGGGCAGCAGCGGTTGGTGCTGATTGCCCGCGCCATGGTCAAACATCCGGCCCTGCTGATCCTTGACGAACCCTTGCAGGGTCTCGATCCCCTGAACCGCGCGCTGGTGCGCCGCTGGGTAGATGTGCTTATCGGCGAAGGGGATACCCAGCTGCTATTCGTTTCACACCATGCGGAAGATGCGCCCGAATGCATCACCCACCGGCTGACCTTTGTGCCGCAGGAGGACATCTACCGCTATCGGTTCGAGACGTTATAATCGCCACATCTCTCAGGCCGGTCCTTTCCACCGGCCTGGGTTTTCAGTAATGTAAGCGTTACCATATTCCTCGCTCCCATGCCGTGCGGTATGGTGCCCTCTTCTCCCCTGATACTTCCTGTGAATGCTGTAGGCGAGGTCGCAAATTTCAGCTAAAATCATGTGTAATCGATTTCATTTATATCGACAAGATCACCTTTTGAGGCGATGTGACATGATAATTTAAACCCATGGAAGGATAGAGGACCAGCTAATGTCAATATTAGTAACGGGTGGTAGCGGTTACATTGGTAGCCATACCTGTGTGCAGCTCCACGGGGCGGGCTACGATCCGATCATTTTGGATAATTTGTATAACAGCAAAGCCAGCGTCGTGGATACCTTGGCCCGCCTGTGCGGCGCCAAACCAACCTTCTACCGGGGAGATATCCGCGATAAAACCCTGCTCTCGGCTATCTTTCGCGAACATCACATCGAAGCGGTTATTCATTTCGCCGGCCTGAAGGCGGTGGGGGAATCGGTAATCAAGCCGGTGGAATACTACGAAAATAATGTCTACGGCACCCTGGCGCTGGTGGACGCCATGGGCGAGGCCGGGGTGAAAAATCTGATTTTCAGCTCCTCCGCCACGGTTTACGGCGATCAGCCTGTCGTTCCCTATGACGAGAGTTTGCCCGCCGGTCAGCCATCAAGCCCCTATGGCCGCAGCAAACTCATGGCGGAACAGATACTGCAGGATCTGCAACGGGCTGAGCCCGATTGGAGCATCACCCTGCTGCGTTATTTCAATCCGGTAGGCGCCCATCCCTCCGGAGAGATGGGGGAAGACCCGCAAGGCATCCCCAATAATCTCATGCCGTTTATCGCCCAGGTGGCGGTGGGCCGTCGGCCGTCCTTGACGATTTTCGGCAATGACTTCCCCACCCCGGACGGCACCGGCGTTCGTGACTATATTCATGTTGTGGATTTGGCCGACGGCCATGTGGCGGCGCTGAACGCCCTGCGTAATAAGGCGGGCACCCATATCTATAACCTGGGTTCCGGCGTCGGACACAGCGTCATGGAGGTAGTCAACGCGTTCAGCAAGGCGTGCGGCCGGGAGATCCCCTATCAATTCGCCCCGCGGCGCGACGGCGATCTGGCCGCCTATTGGGCCTCACCGGATAAGGCGGCCCGTGAACTGAACTGGCGGGTAACCCGCTCGCTGGCCGATATGGCCGAAGATACCTGGCGCTGGCAGTCCCGGCACCCGAATGGTTATCCGGAATAAAGGAGATTCACATGCAGTTTAACCCCGTCGATCATCCCCATCGCCGTTACAATCCGCTGACCGGTCAATGGGTGCTGGTTTCTCCGCACCGGGCGAAACGGCCCTGGCAGGGCCAGCAGGAAACGCCGGCCTCCAATCAATTGCCCGCCCACGATCCGCAGTGTTTCCTGTGCCCGGGCAATACCCGTGTCTCGGGGGATAAAAACCCCGACTATCAGACCACCTATGTCTTTACCAATGATTTTGCCGCCCTGATGGAGGATACGCCCGATGCCGCGCCGGGCGACAATCCCTTGATGCGCAGTGAAAGCGCCCGCGGCACCAGCCGGGTCATCTGCTTTTCCCCCGATCACAGTAAAACCCTGCCGGAATTGCCGTTGCCCGCCCTGGAGGCCATTGTCAAAACCTGGCAAGAACAGAGCGCCGAACTGGGACAGCGTTATCCCTGGGTGCAGGTATTTGAGAACAAGGGCGCCGCCATGGGCTGCTCCAATCCCCACCCCCACGGCCAAATCTGGGCCAACAGCTTTTTGCCCAATGAAGCCGAGCGGGAAGACCGATACCAGCGGGATTACTTCCGTCAGCACGGTTCGCCGATGCTGGTGGACTACACGGCCAATGAGCTGGCCGACGGTGCGCGCACCGTGGTGGAAACCGAGCACTGGCTGGCGGTGGTGCCCTATTGGGCGGCTTGGCCGTTCGAAACCCTGCTGCTGCCAAAAGCCCATGTATTGCGCCTGGACGCCCTGAATGCATCACAAAGCGCCGATTTGGCGGTAGCGCTGAAGAAGCTTACCAGCAGATATGACAACCTGTTCAAATGCTCATTCCCCTATTCCATGGGATGGCACGGCGCGCCGTTTATCAACCAGGACAACAGCCATTGGCAACTGCATGCCCATTTCTATCCGCCGCTGCTGCGTTCGGCGACGGTGCGCAAGTTTATGGTCGGATATGAAATGCTGGCGGAAACCCAGCGCGATTTGACCGCCGAGCAAGCCAGCGACCGCCTGCGTGCGGTCGGCGACATTCATTTTCGGGACACCGGAGTATCCCTATGACGTTAAAAAACATCACCGAAACCACCTTCCGTCAATCCTTTGGTTACGATGCCGCGCTCACGGTGAAAGCACCCGGCCGCGTTAACCTGATCGGCGAACATACCGATTATAACGATGGTTTTGTTCTCCCCTGCGCCATCGACTATGAAACCGTGGTGAGCTGCGCCAAACGCGATGATCGCAAGATTCGGGTTATTGCCGTGGATTGTGACCATCAGCAAGATATTTTTTCGCTGGATGAGCCAATTTTATCCCATGACAGCCAGCAGTGGTCCAACTATGTCCGCGGCGTAGTGAAACACTTGCAGCAGCGTGACTCGAATTTCGGCGGCGCCGACTTGGTGCTCAGCGGCAACGTCCCCCAGGGGGCGGGCCTGAGTTCATCGGCATCGCTTGAAGTGGCGGTGGGCAAGGCCATCCAGACCCTGTATCACCTCCGGCTGGACGACGTGGCCCTGGCGCTTAACGGCCAGGAAGCGGAAAACCAGTTTGTCGGCTGTAACTGCGGCATTATGGATCAATTGATTTCAGCGCTGGGCAAAGATAACCATGCGCTGCTGATCGACTGCCGCACTCTGGGTACCCGGGCCGTGCCCATGCCGGCGAACGTCGCGGTGATCATCATCAACTCCAACGTGAAACGCGGCCTGGTGGATAGCGAATATAACGCCCGCCGCGAACAGTGTGAAACCGGCGCGCGTTTTTTCGCCGTCGACAAACTGCGCGATGTGGAATTGAGCCAGTTCGAAGCGGTGGAACACGAATTGGATCCGGTGGTCGCCAAACGCGTGCGGCATGTGCTGACTGAAAATGCGCGTACCCTGGCCGCCGCCGAGGCGCTGGCCGCGGGAGATTTAACCAAAATGGGAATTTTGATGGCGGAGTCTCACGCTTCCATGCGGGATGACTTTGAAATCACCGTTCCCCCCATCGATAGCCTGGTGGAAATCGTTAAACAGGAAATCGGTACCGAAGGCGGCGTTCGCATGACCGGCGGCGGGTTTGGCGGTTGCGTGGTGGCGCTGGTGCCCACAGAGCGCGTTGAGTCGGTACGCGCGGCGGTTGCGGAACAATACCGGCAAAAAACCGGCCTTAAAGAGACTTTTTATGTTTGCCATGCTTCCGAAGGAACAGGTCTATGTTAAAAGAGTTTGAATCCGGCACGGCCCCCGACGGTAAACCGTTCAACTGCCTGACCCTGGGCTCTGAAACGGGTCTGCAGATAACCCTGATGGATTGGGGGGCTACCTGGCTCTCATGCCAGCTGCCGCTGAAATCCGGCGCCAAACGGGAAGTGCTGCTGGGGTGTCCGACCCCGGCGGATTACCTCAAGCAGAGCGCCTACCTGGGAGCGACGGTGGGCCGCTATGCCAACCGTATCGCAAAAGCCAATCTTACCCTGGACGGCCATCATTGGCCGTTAAGCGCCAATCAGGGCGAACACCAGTTGCACGGCGGTCCGACAGGCTTCAACGCCCGTCGCTGGGAGTGCGTGGAACATAGCCTGACCTCGGTGCTATACCGCTTATCCTCCGCCGACGGCGACCAGGGTTTTCCCGGCAACCTGACGGCGATGGTGCGTTATACCGTCACCGAAGACAACGCCGTGGCCATCGCTTACCGCGCCACCGTGGATCACCCCTGTCCGGTCAACCTGACCAATCATGCCTATTTTCATCTGGACGGCGCCAATAGCGACATCCGACAGGAAACGCTGCAGATCTATGCCGGCCAGTACCTGCCGGTGGACAGCGACGGCATACCCTGCGCGCCGCTGGCCGATGTGGACAATACCGGCATGGATTTTCGTAAACCCAAGACCATTTCCCAAGATTTTCTGCGCGATCGCGATCAACAGCGGGTCAAAGGCTACGATCATGCCTATTTGCTGTATACCGCCTGCCGCGACGGCGACAGTCCCGCGGCGCAGCTCTGGTCGGCTGACGGCCAGGTGCTGTTGAAGGTCTTTACCACCGCGCCGGCTCTGCAGCTATACACCGGCAATTACCTGGCGGGGACGCCGGCGCGCCAGGGCGGGGAGTACCTCAACTACAGCGGCGTGGCTTTGGAGAGCGAGTTTTTGCCGGACAGTCCGCATCACCCGGAATGGCCGCAGCCTGACTGCTGGCTCCAGCCGGGCGAGACCTATCGTTCCCAAACCCGTTATCAGTTCGTGGCGTTATAGCAAGATAGCAATAGTGTAGCGGGTTATTTATTTCACGCTGTTTAACGCTATGCGGTTGCCGCATCCACCGGGCAGGCAATATAATAAAAGGAGTTTTCACAAAAATCTTTAGACTTTAAGGAGTCAACGATGGCGGTAACGAAACTGGTTCTGGTACGACACGGTGAAAGCCAGTGGAATAATGAAAATCGCTTTACCGGCTGGACGGACGTCGATTTGTCCGACAAAGGCCGCACTGAAGCTAAACAAGCGGGTAAACTGCTGAAAGATGAAGGTTTTATTTTCGATTTCGCCTATACCTCCGTCTTGAAGCGCGCCATTCATACCCTGTGGAATATACTGGACGAACTGGACCAGGCTTGGCTGCCGGTTGAAAAATCCTGGCGTCTGAACGAACGCCATTACGGCGCGTTGCAAGGTCTGAACAAAGCCGAAACCGCCGAAAAATACGGTGACGAACAGGTGAAACAATGGCGTCGCGGTTTTGCCGTGACCCCTCCGGAACTCACCCGTGATGATGAACGTTTCCCGGGGCATGATGCCCGCTACGCCAAGCTGACAGAGGCTGAACTGCCCACCACGGAAAGCCTGGCGCTGACCATCGAACGGGTCACCCCTTACTGGAACGAAACGATTTTACCGCGCATGAAGAGCGGTGAACGCGTTATTATCGCCGCCCACGGCAACTCCATTCGCGCCCTGGTGAAATTCCTCGATCATATGAGCGAAGAAGAAATTCTTGAGCTGAATATCCCCACAGGGGTACCGCTGGTTTATGAATTCGACGATAACATGAAACCCATCAAGCATTATTATCTGGGCAACGCCGCTGAAATCGCCGCCAAAGCGGCCGCGGTGGCCAATCAGGGCAAAGCCAAGTAATTTGTCCCGTTGAACCGAAGCGATTGCCGGCGATAAACGCTTTACCGGCAATCGCGTTCACAAAATCAAATCAGGCCGGCTTTTCGTCTTGCAGGCGACGATCGCGCACCGCCTGCGCCAATTCTCCCAGCATGGTTTCGGTGTCGTTCCAGCCGATGCAAGCGTCGGTAATACTCCGGCCATAGACCAGCGCTTCACCGCTTTCCAGGTTTTGATTTCCCGCCAGCAAATGGCTCTCCACCATTACGCCGATAATACCCCGCTCGCCGCCGCTCAGCTGTCCGCAGACATCCCGCGCGACATCCAACTGTTTCTGGTACTGTTTGCTGCTGTTGGCATGGCTGAAATCAATCATCACCTGCGCCGGCAGTCCCGCTTTCGCCAGTCCGTCTTTAACCGCTTTCACATGGTGGGCGCTGTAATTCGGCTCTCTGCCGCCGCGCAAAATAATATGGCAGTCGGCGTTGCCGCTGGTATTGACGATGGCTGAGTGCCCCCACTTCGTTACGGAGAGGAAACAGTGCGCCGCGCCCGCGGCGTTAATGGCGTCGATAGCCACCTTAATAGTGCCGTCGGTGCCGTTCTTGAACCCAACCGGACAGGACAGGCCCGATGCCAGCTCGCGATGGACCTGGGACTCGGTGGTCCGGGCGCCGATAGCGCCCCAGCTCATCAAATCAGCGACATATTGCGGCGTAATCATATCCAGAAACTCGCCCGCGGCCGGCAACCCGCTATCGTTGATGTCCAGTAATAACTTGCGGGCAATGCGCAAGCCGTCGTTAATCTGAAAACTATTGTCCATGTAAGGGTCATTGATCAGCCCCTTCCAGCCCACCGTGGTGCGTGGTTTTTCAAAATAAACCCGCATGACGATTTCCAGCTCGTCCTGTAATTGATTCCTCAGCGCCAATAAACGACCGGCATACTCTTTTGCCGCCTCGGTATCATGAATGGAACAGGGTCCGATCACCACCAGCAGACGATCGTCATTGCCTTTGAGGATGCGATGAATGGATGCCCGGGCGGCGGCAACGGTTTTGGCGGCCTGTTCGGTGGCAGGAAATTTTTCCAAAAGGGCCACCGGCGGCAGCAATTCTTTAATTTCTCTTATTCTTAAATCGTCATTGAGATAATTCATAAACTTTAGTTCTCTGCGCACCGCGGCGCCTAGGGATAACTTCATGATATATGCCGGATAATCTAGCCCGGCAGACTTCATCTGTAAATGCGCATTTCGGGCATAAGCCAACTCAAAGTTGATCAATGCCGATTGTTGGCTATGCTTAAACAATGATAAGCCAAAAATAACCGGCACTTAACCTGTCGTAGTCATTGGCTTAACATTTTCTTGCGAGGCCCCCGGATGCGCCTTAAACAGCTTTTCCGATCGTGAAAAATGTAAAAATGCGGGCTTTCATTCACCCCCAGTCCGAAAGAGGGAAAATATTATGCAAACCACCACCCTAAAGAACATGGCAATGCTTTTTTTGACAGCGGTAATGACTTTGGGTAGCGGAGCAGCATTAGCCGCGACGGCAAGTTCATCCAACGATACCGGCTCAACCTCCAACAATGGTCAGGAAAATCAATCGAACAGTCCCGGCGCAAAACAGAACCTGCCGCCAAATAATGTCGATAACAGCAAGATTAACACCAGCAATACCGACAGTTCTAATATGAGCGCCAGTGACATTGATAAAAATACCAAATGCAAAGATGGAAAATGTCCTAACATCAACAGCAAAGTCCAAACTGGTCCCGGTTCAACGCCCAATGGGACAAAAACAGACGGAACGACACAGTAAGGCTATTTAAGTATCTGCTGTTCGAATACTCTGATTAATGCCGCACTTTTATATAGCGCCATCTTTTACTGAGTATTATACCGGGAATCAGGCCATGGCCTGATTCCTTTTTTTATTCGGATTTCACCACCGCATCCGGCCATTGACGCGAGCATACCCCGCAGCCGTCGATACGTTACCTTAGGGGCAGCCACACCGAACGCCCCGGTGCTTTTTGGTAAAAAATAGCTGCATAAAATTTTACGGTAACTTTCGCCATCACCGGTATACTCGGGGTAAATGCGTTTCATTTATGACTTTATTCATTTTAAGGTACCCTGATGGCGGCCACACACAATCATGCGCATGGCGCGGCGGAAAACAGCAATAACCGGCGGCTGCTGGCGGCGTTTGCCATAACCGCCCTGTTTATGGTGGTGGAAGTCGCGGGCGGCCTTTTTACCGGCTCGCTGGCGCTGCTGGCCGACGCCGGACATATGCTCACCGATGCCGCGGCGCTGTTGATGGCGTTGCTGGCGGTCAGGTTCGCCCAGCGCAAACCCAATAGCAGCCATACCTTCGGTTATCTGCGCCTGACCACCCTGGCGGCGTTTATCAATGCCCTGGCCCTGCTGGTCATCACACTGCTCATCGTATGGGAAGCAGTCCGGCGTTTTTACCAGCCCCATCCCATCGCCGGCTGGCCGATGTTGATCATCGGGGTGGGCGGCCTGGCGGCGAATCTGCTCTCTTTCTGGATGCTCCACGGCGGCGAAGGGGAAAAGAATATCAATCTGCGCGCCGCCGCCCTGCATGTCCTGGGCGATTTGCTGGGTTCGGTGGGGGCGATCGTGGCGGCGGGAGTGATTGTTTTCACCGGCTGGCTGTATATTGACCCCATATTGTCATGCCTGGTGTCATGCCTGGTGCTGCGCAGCGGCTGGCGGCTGTTGCAAGAGAGCCTGCATGAGCTGCTGGAAGGTACGCCGAGTCAAATCGATATTGAAAAACTCAAACGCGATATGTGTCTTAATATCCCCGAAGTGCGCAACATCCATCATGTGCATGTCTGGCAGGTGGGTGAAAGACCGGTGATGACGTTGCATGCCCAGGTCATTCCCCCCTATGACCACGACGCCCTGCTTCATCAGATCCAGCACTACCTGCTGGATCACTATCAGATAAGCCACGCCACCGTACAAATGGAGTACCAGCAGTGTCCGGAGGACGATTGCGGTATCACGGTAGACACGGCGGAACCAACACATGCCCACGCACATGCCCATCACCCGCATTGAATGCCGGCGGCCTCAGTCCGCCCGGCAAGACGCGGGAGCGCTCCATCCCTGGCATCATCCTCATTGTCAGGTTCAGGCATTGCCGGTGACCTTGACATTCAGCCCGGCCGCGAACGACAACATGCGGTTCAGCGGCACCAGCGCCTTGTCACGCAGCCCTGCAGCCACATGCACTTCATGCTGTTCTCCTCCCTCTTCAAGTCCCCGTGCTATGGCTTCAAGGCCGTTCATGGCCATCCAGGGACAATGGGCACAGCTGCGACAGGTTGCGCCATCGCCGGCGGTAGGGGCTTCCAACAGCATTTTATCGGGGCAGGCTTGCTGCATTTTGTAAAAAATGCCCCGGTCGGTGGCGACAATCATCTGCTGTTGCGGCAGCCTTTTCGCGGCCTGAATGAGCTGGCTGGTGGACCCCACCGCGTCGGCCATCTCCACAATCGCCTGGGGCGACTCGGGATGAACCAGTACCGCGGCCTCGGGATAAAGGGCCTTCATACGCAGTAGCGCCTGGGTTTTGAATTCGTCATGGACGATACAGGCGCTTTGCCAGCAGAGAATATCCGCCCCGGTCTGTTGCTGCACGTAGCGGCCGAGATGACGATCCGGCGCCCAAATGATTTTTTCACCCAGGCCGTCCAAATGCTCAATAAGTTCCACGGCGATACTGGAGGTGACAACCCAGTCGGCACGGGCTTTCACCGCGGCGGAGGTATTGGCATAAACCACCACGGTGCGATCGGGATGAGCATCGCAAAAAGCACTGAACTCTTCAATGGGACAGCCCAAATCCAGCGAACACTCCGCCTTGAGGGTCGGCATCAGCACGGTTTTTTCCGGACTGAGAATTTTTGCCGTTTCGCCCATAAAACGCACACCGGCCACCAGCAATGTGGTGGCGGGATGGGTACTGCCGAATCTGGCCATCTCCAGGGAGTCGGCCACACAGCCGCCGGTGGCTTCCGCCAGCGCCTGGATCTCGGGGTCGGTATAATAATGAGCGACCATTACCGCATTGCGACGCTTTAACAGTTCTTTGATTTTGCTATAATAAAACTGCTTTTCATCCACGCTGAGCGGCCGCGGTTTAGGCGGAAACGGGTAAATGGCAGCATTGGTATCCAGTAGCTCAATCATCTTTATCTCGCATATATTCCGGTGCAAGGGCAACATGCCGACCTGTGCCGGTGGGTCTGTTTACGACCTGAATGTTTTATATACTAAACAAAATAATCAAATTTGCGGCAAAAGTCCCCATAAATTTGTGTTATTTTGTATATTTGTTTAGTTGAAAGGATTCTAGCAAGATGTTGGTGGGTGGTGCACGACGACTCGTGCGATATAAGCGTTAAGCGGAAATATGCAGCCTAGGGGAAGTATTTTGAAAGTGGTGGGTCGTGCGATATAAGCGTTAAGCGGAAATTTGCAGCCTAGGGGAAGTATTTTAAAAGTGGTGGGTCGTGCAGGATTCGAACCTGCGACCAATTGATTAAAAGTCAACTGCTCTACCAACTGAGCTAACGACCCACTGGGACGGTGTTATGCGAAAGGAGCAAAACACGGCAAAAAGAGTTACTCGCCGGGGCAAATGCTATCCCGCGAGCGTCACAATAAATTGACCTGGTCGGATGATGGTGGGTCGTGCAGGATTCGAACCTGCGACCAATTGATTAAAAGTCAACTGCTCTACCAACTGAGCTAACGACCCTTTTACCCGATTTCTTACTGCTACCCTGGACAGAACGCTTTCCCATGGCAACGGCGGCATATATTACTAATTAATTAATTCTGCGCAACCTAAATTTCCAATAGGAGCGTTCAACTGCCTGATCTTCGAGCACTCAGGCCTAAACTAGGTGATTAAACCACGTTCCAGGCCAGAATATACCCATCATACTTCAAGTTGCAGGTGCGTTGGCATTACACGGCCCCGCCCTGCCACTCAAATTTTTTTGGGTATAGCCTTATAGACCAGCCAGACGTTTTTGCGCCTGCTTGGCTGAATCGGTATTGGGATAAAGTTTGATCACCTGCTGGTAAACGGCCTTCGCTTTATCAGTTTGGCCTTTTTCCTGCATGATTACCCCGACTTTAAACAGCGCTTCGGAGCTTTTCGGCGATTTGGGATAATTTTTGACCACCAACGCGAAATAATATGCCGCGTCGTCTTTTTTACCCTTGTTGTAATTCAACTGTCCCAGCCAGTAGTTGGCATTAGGCTGATAGGTTGAATCCGGGTAGCGTTTGACAAAATTCTGGAACGCAAGGATGCCTTGATCGTACTGTTTCTTCTCAAGCACCAAGGACACCGCCGCATTGTAGTCGGTATTGGCATCGCCCGTGGCTGCGCCTACCGCCGGAGCTGCCGCCGCGGGGGCCGCATCCTGGCCGCCGCCGGTGTCATTTGACGCCGTCGCCGTGCCGCTGTCCGTGGGGGCCGCGTTTTGGCTGCCTTGCTGACCCTGCCCACCCTGGCCGCTACTCAAGGTGTCCAGTTGCTGATAGATCTGTTTTTGGCGATCCACAACCTGCGAGAGCTGATACTGGTTTTCCTGGATTTGACCCCGGAGAGAATCGATATCGCGCTGGGTATCGGCAAGCTGTTGCTGAAGTTGAGTTAATAGCTGGGCGTGAGCGTTAGTGATACGCTCAAGCTGAGTGACCCGGTCTTCCACCGAGCCGGAGCCGACATTACTGATTGGCGCTTGGGCAGTAGCAGCCCATGGGGCTGCTACGCCAACCAGCAACGACAGACTGATGATAGATCGTCTGAAGTTACCGCTCATGCAATTCTCTTAGTATACCAGTACGGCACGACGGTTTTTAGCGTAAGCCGCTTCGTCATGTCCCAGCACAGCCGGTTTTTCTTTACCATAAGATACGATAGAGATTTGATCGGCAGAGACGCCTTTACCCTGAAGATACATTTTCACGGCATTGGCACGACGTTCGCCCAGGGCGATATTATATTCCGGCGTGCCGCGTTCATCCGCATGACCTTCAACTGTCACTTTGTAGGATGGATTGCTGCGCAGGAAGTTAGCATGCGCGTCCAGCATTTGAGCAAAATCAGAACGAATATCGTACTTGTCGAGATCAAAGTAAACGATATTGTTCTTCTGCAGTTCTTGCATCTGCAGGCGAGCCTGTTCTGTGGAGGACGAATTATTTGCACCGCTATTGTCCATACCAGTGCCAGCGCCCATGGAGGTATCAGCACCATTGTTAGCGCTTTTGTGGGAACTACACGCGGCGATAGCCAGTACTGGCACAGCCAACATCAGCCCTTTTAGCACTTTGTTCAGTTGCATCTCATTTTCCTTTTATAGTTTGCCATACATATTTACACATGCATCACAGATACGGAGACCAGGCAGGAAATTTTACCTGTCCATCAGTCGCCGGAAGACGCGCTTTGAAACGCCCATCAGTCGAGACCAGCTGTAACACGGAACCCATTCCCTGTGTGGAGCTATAGATTACCATTGTGCCATTGGGAGCGACGCTAGGCGTCTCATCCAGGAACGTGGCCGACAATACTTGAACGGCTCCCGTAACCAGATCTTGTTTAGCGATATGTTGAGCGCCACCATCGCTGCTGACCATGACCAGGAATTTCCCGTCCGCGCTCACATCCGCATCCTGATTCTGAGAACCTTCCCAGGTCAGGCGCTGCGGACTACCGCCGTTGATACTCACTTTATACAGTTGCGGACGACCGCCCTGGTCGGAAGTATACGCCAGGGTCTGATTGTCCGGGAACCAGGTCGGTTCCGTATTGTTGCTGCGGCCATCAGTGACTTGCCTGATCTGGCCGGAGCCCAAATCCATTACATACAAATTCAAACTGCCCGTCTTCGACAGGGCGAACGCCAATTTGCTGCCGTCAGGAGAAAACGACGGCGCGCCGTTGTGCTGCGGGAAGCTGGCAATCTGGCGGACGTTGCCGTTGGCCAGGGTTTGCACCACCAGGGCGGAACGGCCGCTTTCGAAGGTAACGTAAGCCAGTTTGCTGCCGTCCGGCGACCAGGCCGGTGACATCAGGGGCTGAGGCGAACGATGGACCACGAACTGGTTGAAACCGTCGTAATCGGAAACGCGCAGCTCATAAGGATACTGCCCGCCGTTGGTTTGTACCACATATGCGATGCGTGTGCGGAACGCGCCCTTGATCCCGGTCAACTTTTCAAAGGATTCGTCGCTGACGGTATGCGCGGCATAGCGCAGCCACTGCTTGGTCACCTTGAATTGATTCTGGGACAGCACGGAGGGAGCGCTGCCGGAAGTATCCACCAGCTGGTAGCTCACCACATAACCGCCGTCGGCGCCGGGCTGGACCTGGCCCACCACCACGGCGTCAATGCCGAGGGCGGTCCAGGCAGCCGGGGTCACTTCCGCGGCGGTGGCGGGCTGCTGCGGCATACGGGCGGGGTCGATAGGGTTGAATTTGCCGCTGTTGCGCAAATCCGCCCCGACGATGGTGCCCACTTCCTCAGGAGCGGCTCCCGGACCGGCCCATTTGAAAGGCACTACGGCGATAGGTTTTGCCGAGTCCACCCCCTGGGTGATCTCGATTCTCACTTCGGCATGAAGTATGGATGCCCATAAAAACAGTAAACTTAGCGCTACTCGAAATGCCTGCTTCATTTCATCTCCCATACCGACGCGTTACGCACCGATAAATTAGCAGAATTTTAGCCAAACTTCTTAAACATAACTACAAGGACCAGGCTGACAACATAGTCTAAATCTTAAAGATTTACCTTGCCATTTAGACTTCTTTACCGTTTATTGCGGTTTAAAATCGAGCGGAGCGTTTTTAAACACCTCATAAACCGCCTGACTCGGGGGTTTCGGTATTCTGGCCAGCTTGGCCGCTGAAACAGCCGCCTGGCACAACGCCGGATCGCCACCTTCTGAACTGACTGAAATCACCATACCGTCCGGGGCCAGCTTAAGCCGCAGCGTACAGGTTTTGCCGGTAAACGCAGGATCCGAGTAAAATTTTTGCTCAATCGCCGCTTTCACCTGGCTGGCATAGCCATTGATTTCCGCGCCGGTCGCCCCGCTCTGCTTGCTGTTGCCGGCGCCTGCGGGTTTGCCCCCCTTCGTGGGACCGCCGCCGGCTTTCGGCGCGTTCTTGGAATCCGTCAGGCCCCCCAGCAGATCATCGACCTCACTGGAGTTCTTGGCGGCGGCGGCCGCGGCGGCTTTCTTGGCATCCGCGGCGGCTTTTTTCGCCGCGGCGGCGCTGGCCTTCGCCTCGGCGGCGGCGGCGGCTTTCTCCTTGGCGGCTGTGGCGGCGGCGGCCTTCTCTTGCGCGGCCTCGGCGGCATCGGCTTTTTCTTGCGCCGCTTCGGCGGCGGCCTGCTTGGCTTCTTCCGCGGCCTTGGCCTTGGCGGCCTGCGCCGCCTTGGCCTGGGCCGCCTGTTCCGCCTTGGCTTGAGCCGCCTGCTGCGCTTTAGCCTGAGCGGCTGCCGCCGCGGCGGCATCAGCCTGCTTTTTCGCCGCAGCGGCAGCGGCGGCCGCTTCCTTATTGGCTTCAGCCTGGGCCTGCTTTTTCGCTTCGGCGGCCGCTTTGGCCTGCTCGGCGGCGGCTTTCGCCTGCTCGGCCGCTTCGGCCTTGGCCTGGGCCGCCGCCGCTTCAGCCTGTTTCTGCTGCTCTTGCGCCTGTTTAGTGGCGGCTTCAGCCTGCTGTTTTTGCAACGCGGCCTGCTTTTGCTGCTCGGCCTGCTGCTCTTTCTGCTGTTCGGCCGCTTCCTGCGCCGCCAGCCGGTCCTTCTCAAGTTCCTTCAGACGCTGCTGCTCGGCCGCCTGCTTCTGCTGCAGCTCTTCAGCCTGCTGCTGAGCCTGCTTTTCACGTAATTGCGAGGCACGCTGAGCATCCGTCTGCTGATTCTGTTCACGGTTATACTGCTGTACCACGGCACCGGGATCGACCATAACCGCATCGATAGACGAGCCGCCTCCCCCGCCGCCGCTTGTGTCGACATCCTGCGTGTAGGAACTCCAGATCAGAAAACCGAACAGGAGAATATGCAGGATAATCGAGACAATAATGGCACGTTTGAGCTTATCGTTCTGTTCGGTTGCCTTTACCACAATCGATTCCCAAAAACAGGTTTGCCAAAAAGAGCGCGCATTATCCGCATGCCATCAAATAGGCTGGGTCATCAGGCCTACCGACTTCACGCCGGCCTGATGCAGCAGATTCAGCGCCTTGATAATCTCATCATAGGGCACGTCTTTCGCGCCACCAATCAGAAATACCGTTTTGGGATTGGCCGTAATGCGGGATCGCGCCTCGGCAACCACCTGTTCCGGCGGTAATTGCTCCATACGGTTGTGGTCCACCACCAGACTGTACTGGCCGACGCCTGCCACTTCCACGATCACCGGCGGATTATCGTCACTGCTCACCGCTTTCGAATCCGTCGCGTCCGGCAGGTCGACTTCGACGCTCTGCGTAATTATCGGCGCCGTAGCCATAAAAATTAATACCAGGACCAACAACACATCGAGCAAGGGAACGATATTGATCTCTGACTTCAGTTCTCTGCGACCGCGTCTCCGGGCCATGTTCTCCCCTCCTTCTACTTAGCGCTATCGCTGGCGAAGGCCTGACGATGCAGGATGGCGATGAACTCTTCGGTGAAATTATCGTAATTCTGATCCAGCTTGTTCACCCGCTGGCTTAGCCGGTTAAAGGCCATAACCGCCGGAATGGCGGCAAACAGGCCGATGGCCGTGGCAATCAGCGCTTCGGCGATACCTGGAGCAACCATTTGCAGGGTGGCCTGCTTTACCGCGCCCAGTCCGATAAAGGCGTGCATTATACCCCAAACGGTGCCGAACAATCCGATATACGGGCTGATTGACCCTACGGTGCCCAGGAAGGGAATATGGGTTTCAAGGGCTTCCAATTCCCGGTTCATGGAGATGCGCATGGCGCGGGAAGCGCCTTCCACCACCGCTTCCGGCGCATGGCTATTGGCCCGGTGCAATCTGGCGAACTCTTTGAAGCCGGAGTAAAAAATCTGCTCGGTGCCGGTTAATGTGTCGCGGCGGGTTTGGCTTTCCTGATAAAGGCGGGACAGCTCGATTCCGGACCAGAACTTATCCTCGAACGCTTCAGCCTCACGGGTCGCCGAATTGAGAATGCGTGTGCGCTGGATAATGATCGCCCAGGATGCAATGGAAAAGCATATCAAAATCAACATGATCAGTTTAACCAGAAAGCTCGCTTTCAGGAACAGATCAACAATGTTCATGTCAGTCACTGCTTGAACTCCGCGACAATAGACTTAGGAAGCGCAATTGGCTTCATTTGGTGTGGATCGATACAGGCAATCAAAACATCCGCCCGGCTGAGAAGCTGCCCTTCAGCATTCAGGATGCGTTGCGCAAAAATCAGGGAGGCACCGCGCATTGAAACGATTTCACTTTCTACCAGGAGCAAATCGTCCAGACGCGCTGAGGCGAGATAGTCCACCGTCATTCGCCTTACCACAAAAGCAATATTAGCGCTTAGTAAGGCTTGTTGGTGAAAATTATGCTGGCGCAGCATTTCGGTACGGGCCCTTTCATAAAAAACCACGTAACGAGCGTGATAGACCACACCTCCGGCATCGGTATCTTCGTAATAGACCCGTACCGGCCATTGGAATAACGTATTACTCACTGTATATCCCAGCAACGCAAAACAACGGTGCTTACTATACGCAAGACCGATCACGTTTGGAATAAATTCCCTTTGCGGAATGAAAATAATTATGTAATGAAGGCTGCGGCCGCCATAACGCAGCCGCAACAGCTAATAAAAGACGTAAATCAGCGCCGCCGCCAGGACAATCAGGGACGCCAAAGGCAAAAAGCATAACCGCCAGCCCCACCGGCGCGGCCGAAAGCCGGTGCCGTGAATGACGCCGGCGCATACCGCCCACACCACCAGCAGGTTGTGCCAGGCATTCAAATGACTGGTCTGCACGGCAAAACGCGCCGGCATCCAGAACACGCAACCGGCCAGCGCCAGCGCCAGGATGAGCGAAAGAGCCCGCAATGGGCTCTTATCGGTAGCACTATAGAGTCGGTCGACCAGGGTTTTGATCACCGGACGTCGTTCTCCCCCTGGCTGTCTTCATGATGCTCAAGCGCCAGGGCGGTGATGATGCCGAAGGAGCAGGCCAGAAGCGTTCCGAGAATCCAAGCAAAATACCACATTTTTCAGCTCCTTACTCAGTACAGGGTATGCGTGTTTTGTTCCACGTGTTCTTTAGTGATGCGTCCGTACATCTTGTAGTAGCACCAGAAGGTATAGAGCAACACGATGGGGACAAAGATCACCGCGACGCCGGTCATGACCTTCAGCGTCAGCAGGCTTGACGTGGCATCCCACACAGTCAGGCTGGCGTTAGGCATCGTTATCGAGGGCATGATGAACGGGAACAGGGTTATACCCGCCGTGAGAATAATGCAGGCAATGGTCAGCGAGGAAAAGACGAAGGCCCAGGCCCCTTTGCCGGTACGGCTGAAAAGCAGGGTCAGCAACGGCAGCAGCACGCCCAGCGCCGGCACTATCCATAGCAGCGGATACTGATGATATTTCACCATCCAGGCACCAGCCTGATGCGCTACTTCTTTATTCAGCGGGTTGGAAACGGCGTTGGTATCGATGGCCGACGTAATGGTGAAACCGTCGATACCGTACACCAGCCAGAAGCCGCCCAGCAGGAAGGTCACCAGCGTCAGCAGGCTGGTAGCCTGGCTCACGGCGCGGGCGCGCACCAGCAGTTCGCCTTCAGTGCGCATCTGCAGATAGGTGCCCCCCACGGTGAGGAACATGCACAGGCTGACGATACCGGCCAACAGGCCGAATGGGTTCAACAGCTGGAAGAAATTACCGGTATAGGACAGACGCAGGAATTCATCCACCTGGAACGGCACCCCCTGCAGCAGGTTGCCGAACGCCACGCCGATAACCACCGGCGGGATGAAACCGCCGGCGAACAAGCCCCAGTCCCAGGCATTGCGCCAGCGGGGATCGTCGATTTTGGCGCGATATTCAAAGCCTACCGGCCGGAAAAACAGCGATGCCAGAACTAGGATCATGGCGATATAAAAACCGGAAAACGCGGCGGCATACACCATGGGCCAGGCGGCGAACAGCGCGCCGCCGGCGGTGATAAGCCAAACTTGGTTGCCTTCCCAGTGGGGAGCGATGGTATTGATTAACACCCGGCGTTCGGTATCGGTGCGGCCAAGAAAACGCATCAGCATGCCGACGCCCATGTCAAAACCGTCGGTGACGGCAAAGCCTATCAGCAGGACACCAATCAACACCCACCAGATTAAGCGAAAAACTTCGTAGTCAAACATGGCAAAAGCTCCTGTTAATGTGCTTGCTGCACGGCGAGCGTCGGCTGCTCGAAGTGATAACGGCCGGTTTTCAGGCTGCTCGGCCCCAGGCGCGCATACTTGAACATCAAATACATTTCCGCTACCAGGAACAGGGTATAAAGCCCGCAGATTAGCCCCATGGAGAACAGGATATCCCCGGCCGTCAGCGTGGAATTGGCGACGGCGGTGGGCAGGATTTCACCAATCGCCCAGGGCTGGCGGCCGTACTCGGCCACAAACCAGCCGGCTTCGATGGCAATCCATGGAATGGGGATGCCGTACAGCGCGGCGCGGTGCAGCCAGGTTTTTTGGCCGATACGGTTACGAATCACGCTCCAGAAGGACATAGTGATAATGATGAGCATCAGCACACCGCCCAGCACCATGATGCGGAACGAGAAGTACAGCGGCGCCACGCGCGGGATTGAATCCCGGGTAGCGCTCTGGATCTGTTCTTCCGTAGCGTTGGCCACGTTATCGGTGTAACGCTTGAGCAGCAGACCGTAGCCCAAATCCTGTTTAACCTGATTGAACTGGCCCAGCAACGCCGGATCGGCATTGCCATGACGCAATTCCTGCAGCAAAGCATAGGCTTTCATGCCGTTGCGAATACGGATTTGATGCTGCGCCATCAAATCCTTGATGCCGGTAACCTGCCGATCCGTAGAGCGGGTGGCAATCAGACCCAAAGCATAAGGAACGCGGATGGAGAAATTATTTTGCTGCGTCGCCTGGTTGGGAATGCCGAACAGGGTAAAGGAGGCCGGGGCGGGCTGCGTTTCCCATTCGGCTTCGATGGCCGCCAGCTTGGTTTTTTGCACGTCCCCCATTTCGTAGCCGGATTCATCCCCCAGGACGATAACGGACAGGACCGCCGCCATGCCGAACGCCGCCGCGATGGCGTATGAGCGTTTGGCAAACGCGGTGTCGCGGCCTTTAAGCAGGTAATATGAGCTGATGCCGAGGATAAACATCGCGCCGGTGCAGTACCCGGCGGCCACGGTATGAACGAATTTGACCTGCGCCACCGGGTTCAGCACCAGGTCGGCGAAGCTCACCATCTCCATGCGCATGGTCTGATAGTTGAAATCCGACGCGATGGGATTTTGCATCCAGCCGTTGGCCACCAATATCCACAGCGCGGACAGGTTGGAGCCCAAAGCCACCATCCAGGTCACCGTGAGGTGCTGGGTTTTGCTCAGGCGATCCCAGCCGAAGAAGAACAGGCCGACAAAAGTGGACTCGAGGAAGAAGGCCATCAACCCTTCAATGGCCAGAGGAGCGCCAAATATGTCGCCGACGTAATGAGAGAAATATGACCAGTTGGTTCCGAACTGGAACTCCATGGTCAGGCCGGTGGCTACACCCAGGGCAAAATTGATACCGAACAATTTACCCCAGAACTTGGTCATATCTTTATAAATCTGTTTGCCCGAC
Source organism: Sodalis sp. RH15 (assembly GCF_047324255.1). Lineage (NCBI taxonomy): Bacteria > Pseudomonadati > Pseudomonadota > Gammaproteobacteria > Enterobacterales > Bruguierivoracaceae > Sodalis > Sodalis sp. RH15. The sequence goes on along the minus strand of NZ_CP178738.1, from coordinate 1,902,814 downwards.
AGGACGTATACCGTTTCCATTATGGCGAGTAAAAACGCCAATCCCAGGGTTAACGGGACAAATAGAAAGTGGTACATCGCAGTTAAGGCAAACTGTAACCGTGACAGTTCGACGACATCAAACATTTTGACTCCTTGCTCCTCACAGGATGGATCCCACGTGCGGTAATCTGGCGCTTCGATGTACCGAAGCCCTGCAACAACCCGCGGTGAATAACATACCCGCCATACCTCACGTTGCAGCTACGTTGGCTTTCCTGCAACGTGAATTATTTAAGGTATAAAAAACTTTATAATTTTTCCGGCCTGCGGTTTACCCGGCAAAAACACTAGCGCCGAGGCATCGGTGTCGGGAAATCGAGAACGGGTATTAAATAAGGCTGATCTATTCAGAATTTTACAATCCACATACTACCCCTCAACTTACTTATGATAAATATTTTTTTTCGTGACGGCGGTCGGGAAATGACGTCTCGATCAATCCATTCATCACGTCCCGTCATTGCAAAAATTGAGACAGCGCAATTTACGCCAATTTAATCCCAATCCACTATAAAAAATCATTGATTTGGCGCAATATTTTCTCATTCATGTTAAATATCATTTCAAATTTAACCAGCGATGATCGTTTTGTTAATTATATGTGATTAATCAGATCGGTAAATTACCTGGAAAGATAAAATTTTTGACGCGTTATTTAAAATTGGTTAACACACTATTATTTAATAATGATATGACGCCATTAATAATGACTATCACAAGCAGCGATATATGAATTAAATGTAGCTGAGATTTACCGGGGATGTTGCGAATAAAACGCGTGCAACGAATTTGTTAAAGGGAGACCGCGATCGCCGGGCGTGCAACAAACGTGTTAAAGGGAAACCGTGCTGAAGGGGTCGAATCGGGCGTGGTTTTCCCGCCCGACCGAGCGCCCCTCAGCGCGGTAAGCCCGCAAACACCGTTCGTGCAGCGAGCCTGTTAAAGGGAGACCGTGGCAATGGGGTCGAATTGGGCGTGGTTTTCCCGCCCAACCGAGCGCCCCATGGCGCGGTAGGCCCGCAAACACCGTTCGTGCAGCGAACCTGTTAAAGGGAGACCGTGGCAATGGGGCCGAATTGGGCGTGGTTTTCCCGCCCGACCGAGCGCCCCTCAGCGCGGTAAGCCCGCGATCGCCGGGCGTGCAGCGAACGCATCCGCGCGGCCCGGCCCGCCGCACACGGGCCTAAACCCCTATCTCACGACAGCAGGGTCTTCAGCGCGCCGCCGATATCCGCCAGGCTGCGCACGGTTTTCACCCCCGCGGCCTCCAGGGCGGCGAATTTTTCGTCCGCGGTGCCCTTGCCGCCGGCGATGATTGCCCCGGCATGGCCCATACGTTTACCTTTCGGCGCGGTAACCCCCGCAATATATCCCACCACCGGCTTGGTAACATGATCCTTGATGTAAGCGGCAGCTTCTTCTTCCGCGCTGCCGCCGATTTCACCGATCATCACAATGGCTTCGGTCTGCGGGTCCTGCTCAAACAATTTCAGGATATCGATAAAGCTGGAACCGGGGATGGGGTCGCCGCCGATACCAACACAGCTGGATTGACCCAGTCCGGTATCGGTGGTCTGCTTGACCGCTTCATAGGTCAGCGTACCGGAGCGTGAAACAATCCCCACCCGCCCCGGTTTATGGATATGCCCCGGCATAATGCCGATTTTGCATTCACCGGGAGTGATGACGCCCGGACAGTTCGGGCCGATCATGCGCGAACCGCTCTGCTCAAGCTTGGCCTTGACCACCAGCATATCCAGGGTCGGAATACCCTCGGTGATACAGATAATCAGCTCAATGCCGGCATCCACCGCTTCCAGAATGGAATCTTTGCAAAACGGCGCGGGAACATAGATAACCGAGGCGGTAGCGCCGGTCTTTTCCACGGCTTCACGCACGGTATTGAATACCGGCAGGCCGAGATGCTGGGTGCCGCCCTTGCCCGGCGTAACGCCGCCGACCATCTTGGTGCCGTAGGCCAGCGCCTGCTCGGAATGAAAGGTGCCCTGGCTGCCGGTAAAGCCCTGGCAAATTACTTTAGTATTTTTATCGATTAAAATGGACATTATTTCCCCTCCACCGCAGCGACAGCCTGCTGCGCCGCGTCGGTCAAACTGGTGGCGGCAATGATATTCAGACCGCTGTCCGCCAGGATTTTGGCCCCCAGCTCGGCATTGTTGCCTTCAAGACGCACTACCACCGGCACGTTAACGCCCACATCCTCCACCGCGCCGATAATGCCTTCTGCGATTAAATCACAACGCACAATGCCGCCGAAAATATTCACCAGCACCGCCTTCACGTTTTCATCGGACAGGATAATCTTGAACGCCTCGGTCACCCGCTCCTTGGTGGCGCCGCCGCCGACATCAAGAAAGTTGGCCGGCGATCCGCCGTGCAGCTTGACGATATCCATGGTGCCCATTGCCAGACCGGCGCCGTTTACCATGCAGCCGATATTGCCGTCCAGGGCCACGTAGTTCAGTTCCCACTGCGCCGCCTGCGCCTCACGGGCGTCTTCCTGGCTCTTGTCCCGCATTTCGCGCAGTTCAGGCTGGCGGAACAAGGCGTTGCCGTCGGCGCTCAGCTTGCCGTCCAGACACACCAGGTTGCCTTCGGTGGTGATGACCAGGGGATTAATCTCCACCAGCGCCAGATCCCGCTCAAGAAACAGCGCGGCGAGGCCCATGAAGATTTTGGTGAACTGTCCCACCTGTTTACCGGTCAAGCCCAGCTTGAACGCCAGCTCGCGTCCCTGGAAGGGCTGCGGACCGGTAAGGGGATCCAGCGCCACCTTATGAATCAGGTGCGGCGTTTCGTCAGCGACTTTTTCAATTTCCACGCCGCCTTCAGTGGAGGCCATAAACACCACGCGACGTGAGCCGCGATCCACCACCGCCCCGAGATAAAGCTCTTTAGCGATATCGGTGGCGGCTTCCACCAGAATCTGGTGCACCGGCTGGCCCAAGGCGTCCGTTTGATAGGTCACCAGACGTTTGCCCAGCCAGTTTTCGGCAAAGGCGCGGATTTCTTCTTTGCTGTTGACCACTTTTACACCGCCGGACTTGCCTCGCCCGCCCGCATGCACCTGGCATTTCACCACCCAGGGGCCGGCACCGATTTTCGAAGCGGATTCTTCCGCTTCCCGTGGCGTGGTGCAAGCAAAACCCGTGGGGGCAGGCAGACCATACCGAGCAAAAAGCTGTTTTGCCTGATATTCATGTAAATTCATGATGTTTATCCATCTTCGTCTGGGAATGTCGGCGGCGGCGTTCAACCAGCCGCCATTTAAAGGTACTGCCCTTGGCGGAAACCGGATACGGCGGCGCCGTATCCGCTATCGGCTAAACGTCCAGCAGTAAACGGGTCGGATCCTCCAGCATCTCCTTGATGGTCACCAAAAAGCTGACGGACTCTTTGCCGTCGATTAACCGGTGATCGTAGGACAAGGCGAGGTACATCATGGGCAGGATAACAACCTGTCCGTTCACCGCCATCGGGCGATCCTTGATGGCATGCATGCCCAGGATGGCGCTTTGCGGCGGATTGATAATCGGCGTGGACATTAAAGAGCCGAACACACCGCCGTTGGTAATGGTAAAATTACCGCCGGTGAGCTCTTCCACTTTCAGTTTACCGTCGCGGCCTTTTACCGCCAGTTCCTTGATGCTTTTTTCCACATCGCCCATCCCCAAGGCATCCACATCGCGCAGTACCGGCGTTACCAGGCCCCGTGGCGTGGAAACCGCAATACTGACATCGAAATAGTTATGGTAAACTACATCTTCGCCGTCAATAGAGGCGTTCACTTCCGGGAAACGCTTGAGCCCTTCCACCACTGCCTTAATGTAGAAAGACATAAATCCAAGGCGTATGCCGTGGCGTTTTTCAAACGCGTCGCCGTACTCTTTACGCAAATCCATAATGGGTTTCATATTGACTTCATTAAATGTCGTCAACATGGCGGTGCTGTTTTTGGCTTCCAGCAGGCGTTCGGCAACCCGCTTGCGCAGACGGGTCATGGGCACGCGTTTTTCACTGCGGCCGCCGAGGGCCGGAATGGCGCCGGGAGTCGCGGTGGTGGTCACCGATGGCGCCGGGGCTGTGGCCGGGGCGGTTTCCGGTTTGCGCGCCAGGTGTTTTTCCACATCTTCGCGGGTAATCCGGCCGCCGACGCCGCTGCCTTTGATGTCGTCGGCTTTCAGGTCGTGTTCGGCAATCAGACGCCGGATGGCCGGGCTGATGGCCTCATTGCTTTCTTCCTGCAATCCGGCGGTATACCGCTGCGCCGGAGTGGATTCCTTGCTCTGGGCCTTTTCCGAGGTTTCCTGGCCGGTGCTGTCGCCGGGACGCAAACGTCCCAGCACCTGACGGGAGGTGACGGTGGACCCTTCATCCTCCAGCAGGGCGTCCAATACTCCCGCCTCGGGGGCCGGCACTTCCAGCACCACTTTGTCGGTCTCTATTTCCACCAGCACCTCGTCACGCTGGACGCTGTCGCCGGGCTTTTTATGCCAAGTGGCAACGGTCGCATCGGCAACCGACTCAGGGAGATCAGGAACCAGAATATCTACGCTACTCATTATCAATCCTTATATTTAATTAACGTCCAGCGCGTCATTAACCAGGCTTTTTTGCTGCGCCTGGTGCACGGACAAATACCCAACCGCCGGCGAGGCGGAAGCCGGGCGTCCCGCGTAACGTAGCGATGCGCCAAAAGAAATAACTTCCCGGAAATGATGCTGGCTGCAATACCAGGCACCCTGATTCAGCGGCTCCTCCTGACACCAGACAAAATCCTGCACATGGGAAAAAGGTTTCAGGGCAGCCTGCACCGCCTGATGCGGGAACGGATAAAGCTGCTCTATGCGCACGATAGCCACGTCTTCCTGACCGTTTTTCCGGCGCTGATCCAACAAATCATAATAAACTTTACCAGAACACAGCACGACGCGTTTTACGCCACGCGGATCCAGCGGATCGATTTCGCCGATGGCCGGCTGGAAGCTCCCTTGCGCCAGTTCTTCCAGGGAAGAGATAGCCATTGGATGACGCAGCAGCGATTTCGGCGACATAACGATGAGCGGGCGGCGCATATTGCGCAGCGCCTGACGCCGCAACATATGGTAAACCTGAGCCGGGGTGGAGGGTATACATACCTGCATATTCTGCTCGGCGCAGAGTTGCAGATAGCGTTCCAACCGGGCGGAGGAGTGCTCCGGTCCCTGCCCTTCATAGCCGTGCGGCAGCAGCATCACCAGCCCGCACATCCGGCCCCACTTTTGTTCTCCGGAGCTGATGAACTGATCGATCACCACCTGGGCGCCGTTGGCGAAATCGCCAAACTGCGCTTCCCAGATAACCAGGGTACGGGGCTCGGCAGTGGCATAACCGTACTCAAACGCCAGCACTGCTTCTTCCGATAATACCGAATCCCAGACCCGGAACTTGCCCTGGCCATTATGGACATGGGCCAGGGGAGTATAGGTAGAGCCGTTTTTCTGGTTATGCACTACCGCGTGGCGGTGGAAAAACGTACCGCGGGCGGTATCTTCACCGGACAATCGGATGGGGATGCCTTCATCCACCAGCGTGGCGTAAGCCAGGGTTTCGGCGCCGCCCCAGTCAAAAGGTTTGGTGCCGGCCGCCATGGCGGCGCGATCGCTGTAAATCTTCGCCACGCGGGGCTGCATTTCCACCCCCTCCGGCACTTCGCTGATGCGGCGGGCCAACTCCTGCAGGCGTTTGATATCCACCTGGCTGTTATAGGCTTCATCCCACTCGTGGTTCAGGTAAGGCGACCAGGTGAATGAATGCATATTCATCGGCCGCCACTCCTGAACTACGCACTCGCCGCGATCCAGCGCGTCGCGATAGAGATTCACCATTTCGGTGGCGTCTTCCAGCGTGGCGATGTGGTCATGTTCCAGCCGGTCGGCATAGATTTTACGCGGAGTGGGGTGTTTTTTGATCTTGTTGTACATGATCGGCTGCGTGGCGCTGGGCTCGTCCGCTTCGTTATGACCGTGACGGCGATAGCAGACCAGGTCGATCATGACGTCGCGCTTGAAGGTATTGCGAAAATCCAGCGCAACCCGGGTGACGAACGCCACCGCCTCCGGATCGTCGGCGTTGACATGGAATATCGGCGCCTGCACCATTTTGGCGATGTCGGTACAATACTGAGTCGATCGGGCATCCTGGGGATTGGAGGTAGTGAAGCCTACCTGGTTGTTCACCACGACCCGCACCGTGCCGCCGACATCGTAGCCGCGGGCCTTGGACATGTTCAGGGTTTCCTGTACCACGCCCTGCCCGCTGATGGCCGCATCCCCGTGCAGGGTGATGGGCAGTACCATACGGGTGCTTTGCTCATTGAGGCGGTCGATGCGGGCGCGTACCGAACCTTCCACCACCGGGCTGACGATTTCCAGGTGGGATGGGTTAAACGCCAACGCCAGGTGAACGATGCCGCCGTCGGTTTCCACATCGGAGGAGAACCCCTGGTGGTATTTAACGTCGCCGGTGCCCAAATGTTCTTTGTGCTTACCGGCGAATTCATCGAACAGATCCTGGGGTTTTTTGCCCAGCACATTGATAAGGACGTTCAGGCGGCCGCGATGGGCCATGCCCAGTACCACTTCCCGGGTGCCGTTGATGCCGGCATAGCGGATCATTTCTTTCAGCATCGGTATCAGCGCGTCCCCGCCTTCGAGGGAGAAGCGCTTGGCGCCGGGGAATTTCGCCCCGAGATAGCGTTCGATGCCTTCCGCCGCCGTCAGTTCGGTGAGGAAGCGTTTTTTCTCTTCCACCGTGAAGCTCGGCTGGCCCACCACCGATTCGATATGCTGCTGAATCCAGCGTTTCTCTTCGGTGTTGGTGATATGCATGTATTCGGCGCCGATTGATCCGCAGTAGGTCTGCTTTAGCGCGTCGTACAGATCCGCCAGCTTCATGGTCTCTTTGCCGATGGCAAAGGAGCCGACGTTGAAGCTTTGCTGGAAATCGGCTTCGGTGAGATTGTGGAATGCCGGGTTAAGGTCCGGTACGGTTTCCTGTTTCCACAGTCCCAGCGGGTCGAGATTGGCGTGCTGGTGACCGCGGAAGCGGAACGCATTGATGAGCTGCAGGACTTTTACCTGCTTGGAATCGATGTCCGGGTCGTTTACCGGGGAGGTATAGCGCGAAGCATCTTTCGCCAGGCGACGGAAATAGTCCCGGGTTTTGGAATGGAGCTGGTCAGGACTGACTCCCGCGGTTGGTAGCTGTTTGAATATGGTGCCCCAGCTATCGTCAACAGAGTCAGGATCCGTTAAAAAATCTTCATAGAGCTGCTCTATGTAGGACTGGTTCGCCCCCGCCAGGTAGGAGGAATCCAGCCAGGCCTTCATTGCGCCGTTCTGCATTATGATCCCTTAAGCTGTTTAGCTTCAGTTTTCGCCGTGGTTATCATGTATGGGATAACGTTTAAGCGGTTCAAGCGGTGAATTACCTACCCACAGTCGGCGTAAATAACCAACCCGAAGGAACCTTTGAAAAACGGCAGTGGTAGTTAAGCGCCGGTTTTCAAAGGCTTCCTGCCCGGTATTGAGCCCGAGTCCATCGGGCCTAGCCCGCCAAGGGGCGCTTCGGCGGCCTTCGCCGCTACGACCCCTAAGGCGTGCTCTCCCGATGTTCGGCGCCTTAGCCCGAGTCCATCGGGCCTAGCCCGTCAAGGGGCGCTTCGGCGGCCTTCGCCGCTACGGCCCCTAAGGCGTGCTCTCCCGATGTTCGGCGCCTTAGCCTGGGTCCATCAGGCGCTGTACTGCACCAGCATGCTTTTTATATGTCCGATGGCCTTGGTGGGGTTAAGTCCCTTGGGGCATACGTTGACACAATTCATGATGCTGTGGCACCGGAATACGCTGAAAGCATCGTTCAAATCATCCAGCCGCGCGGTCTGTTCAGTGTCGCGGCTGTCAATCAGGAAACGATAGGATGCCAGCAATCCGGCCGGTCCGATGAACTTGTCCGGATTCCACCAGTACGAGGGACAGGCGGTGGAACAACAGGCACATAAGATGCATTCATACAATCCGTCCAGCTTCGCCCGTTCGTCCGGGCTTTGCAGATGCTCCCGCGCCGGCGGATTCCTGCCGTTATTCAATAAGTAAGGCTTGATCTTTTCATACTGGGCATAGAATTGCCCCATGTCCACTACCAAATCACGCACCACCGGCAGTCCCGGCAGCGGACGTATGACGATTTTGTTATTGCCTTTGCGCAAGGCGGACAGCGGCGTGATGCAGGCCAGACCATTTTTGCCGTTCATATTCACGCCGTCGGAGCCGCAAACCCCCTCGCGGCAGGAACGTCTGAACGCCAGTGTCGGATCCTTTTCTTTCAATTGGATTAACGCATCCAGCAGCATCATGTCGTGGCCCTCTTCGAGCTCCAGCTGATACTCCTGCATCCGCGGCTTGTCGTCCATATCGGGATTATAGCGATAAACCGAAAATTCGACTTTCATCAGTAACTCCTCCGCCCTTAATAAGTACGCACTTTCGGCGGGAACGCCGGGCGCAGTGTCGGTTGCATGTTCACCTCGCGCCGGGTCATGGTGTCGCTTTCCGGCAAATAGAGGCTGTGGCACAACCAATTGGCGTCATCACGGTCCGGGAAATCAAACCGGCTGTGAGCGCCGCGGCTTTCCGTGCGGTAATTGGCCGCTACGGCGGTGGAGTAGGCGGTTTCCATCAGATTATCCAGCTCCAGGCATTCCACCCGCTGGGTGTTGAATTCCGTGGAAGTGTCATCCAGGCGGGCATGATGCAGCCGTTCGCGAATCTCTTTGAGCTCCGCCAGGCCCTTGGCCATCGCATCACCTTCGCGGAACACCGAGAAGTTGTTTTGCATGCAGGCCTGCAGCGCTTTGCGGATGGTAACCGGGTCTTCGCCGGTGCGATTGTCGTTCCAGCGGTGATAGCGCGCCAGGGAAGCCTCGATGTCGTCATTGCCGGCATCGCGGAATGCTCCCTGTTCGGCCAGGGATTCCTGCAGATGCATGCCCGCCGAACGGCCGAACACCACCAGATCCAGCAATGAGTTGCCGCCGAGGCGGTTGGCGCCGTGCACCGAAACGCAGGCGATTTCACCCACCGCGAACAGCCCCGGGATCACGACGTCCTTGCCCTGGGCGTCCACGGTCACGGCCTGGCCGGTGACCTTGGTGGGAATCCCCCCCATCATGTAATGGCAGGTGGGAATTACCGGGATGGGTTCCTTGATGGGATCCACATGGGCAAAGGTGCGGGAGAGCTCAAGGATGCCCGGCAACCGGGATTCAAGGACCTCTTTGCCCAGGTGATCCAGCTTCAGCTTCACATGGGGTCCCAACGGCCCGTCGCAGCCGCGGCCTTCGCGAATTTCGATCATGATGGAGCGGGCGACCACGTCGCGCCCCGCCAGATCCTTGGCGTTGGGTGCATAGCGTTCCATAAAGCGTTCGCCGTCTTTGTTCAGCAGGTAGCCGCCCTCGCCGCGGCAGCCTTCGGTCACCAGCACCCCGGCGCCGGCGATGCCGGTGGGGTGGAATTGCCACATCTCCATATCCTGCACCGGCACGCCGGCGCGCAGCGCCATGCCGATGCCGTCGCCGGTATTGATATGGGCATTGGTGGTGGACTGGTAAATGCGGCCGGCGCCGCCGGTGGCCAGTATGGTGGCCCTGGCCTTGAAATAGACCACTTCGCCGGTTTCAATGCACAGCGCGGTACAGCCGACAAAAGCGCCGTCCTGGTTTTTCACCAGATCCAGCGCATACCATTCCGAGAAGATGGTGGTATGGTTTTTCAGGTTCTGCTGATACAGGGTGTGCAGCAATGCGTGCCCGGTTCGGTCGGCGGCGGCGGCGGTGCGCGCCGCCTGCTCGCCGCCGTAATTCAGCGATTGGCCGCCGAACGGGCGCTGATAGATGCGGCCGTCGTCCAGCCGTGAAAACGGCAATCCCATGTGTTCAAGTTCCAGCACCGCTTCCGGGCCGGTCTTGCACATGTATTCGATAGCATCCTGATCGCCGATATAGTCGGAACCTTTTACGGTGTCGTACATATGCCATTGCCAATCGTCCTCATGGGTATTTCCCAGCGCGACGGTAATGCCGCCCTGGGCGGAAACGGTATGGGAACGAGTGGGAAATACTTTGGATACCAGGGCGCAGGAAAGGCCCATTTGGGAAATTTGCAAAGCGGCGCGCATACCGGCGCCCCCTGCCCCGACGACTACGGCGTCAAATTCTCTCACCGGCAAATTCATTTACGCACCCCACACCACGACAGTTCCATAAAGTAAATACACCATTAATACGATGACGATGGCCAATTGCAGCAGCAGGCGCAGCGGCAGTAATTTGATGTAATCCGTTAATACCTGCCACATGCCTATCCAGGTATGCACCAGGATGGAAAACAGCGTAAGCAGGGTGAAGACTTTCGTCATGGGTAACGCGAAGAAACCGTGCCAGACATCATAAGTGAGGGTATCGGCGAACAGAATGAAACCCAGCATGTAAATGATGTAAAGGCAGATTATTATGGCGGAAGCGCGAACCAGCAACCATTCATGGACTCCGTTACGTCCCAGTGCCGAAGCATTACTTACCATAGGAGTACTCCAGCCAGAATTGAAAGCACGACAGTGATCACAAATGTAACATTTGCCGTCATTTTACCCATGGCAAATGTCTCATCCAGATAGCCGAAATCCATTAACATGTGCCGAATTCCACCCACAGCATGATAAGCCAGCGCGGTCAAAATTCCCCAAATTATGAATTTGACGATAAAGCTGTCCATCATGGCGGCCGCCTGGCTGAACCCGTCGGCGGAGGAAAGAGACAAGCCGAGTATCCATAGCAAGATGCCTACTGCCACGAACATTATGACACCGGTAATACGGTGAAGAATGGATGCAATTGCAGTAACGGGAAACCGGATCGTTTGCAGATCCAAGTTGATAGGTCTTTGTTTTTTCACGGTTTTGCCCACACAGCTATTATTATTTTTCCTTCCTCCGGTCCTGGCTGGATCAGACAGCGTTAAGGTTGACCAAGACACGTCATGTGCTCAAAACCAATTCCCTTTTGCGTAAATGACGCGTTAAATAACGCTGGGTGCTCCTACAACAGGGACTCCGGAGACCTTTGAGAAGTATAGGGCTTTCACATAATGATTACAATTCCCCTACAATTTGTTTGGTAACATTTGGGCCAATTAGTGACCTGGATCACGATTATCACATTTACCCCAAATTCATATAACCATATTGACAAAAAAGCAACAATTTGATTACAAATAGCCCCCGCGTTATGCTATAAGTATCGGATGCGATACATTGAGACTTCCGCCTCGTCTAAGTTTATGCAACAGTGTAAAGTGCATCCTAATCATGTGGGTTAAGATGACTTTATATAGCTAAAATTAATATCAATAAATCTTTTACATCGAGGACAACCGTTCTTTCATCCTGGACGGGAATAACTTGCACCATCCTTAAGCTCTGTACCCTGCATATCGTTAAGCCAGAGCTATGGGCTGACAACAAACGCAAGGCCCCGCAGGCATGCCGGTACCCTATGATGGAAGGTTTATCAAATAAGCGCTAAGGAGAATGTAATGGCTGACAATAAAGCAACGTTAACCCTACCCGGTGTTGCACCAATAGAGCTGGATGTGCTGCAAGGCACGCTGGGTGAAAAGGAAATCGATATTCGTAGCCTGGGCGGCAAAGGCTATTTTACCTACGATCCCGGGTTCACCTCTACCGCATCCTGCGAATCAAAAATTACCTATATCGACGGCGATGAAGGTATTTTGCTTCATCGCGGCTATCCCATCGATCAGTTGGCCCTGAATTCAACGTTTCTCGAAGTCTGCTATATCCTGCTGAACGGTGAAACCCCTACCCCGGAACAATACGAAGAGTTCCGCACCATCGTGACCCGCCATACCATGGTGCATGAGCAGATTACCCGTTTGTTCAATGGCTTCCGCCGCGACTCGCATCCCATGGCGGTGCTGTGCGGCGTTACCGGCGCGCTGGCGGCGTTTTATCATGATTCGCTGGATGTGAATGTCGAACGTCACCGTGAAATCGCGGCGTTCCGCCTGCTGTCCAAAATGCCCACCGTGGCCGCGATGTGTTACAAATATTCCATTGGCCAGCCGTTCATTTATCCCCGTAACGATCTTTCCTATGCCGGCAATTTCCTGCATATGATGTTCGCTACCCCCTGTGAAGACTATGAAATCAACCCGGTGCTGGAACGCGCCATGGACCGCATTCTGATTCTGCATGCGGACCATGAACAAAACGCTTCCACCTCTACCGTGCGTACCGCGGGTTCATCGGGCGCCAATCCCTTTGCCTGTATTGCCGCGGGTATTGCGTCCTTGTGGGGACCGGCCCATGGCGGCGCCAATGAAGCCTGTTTACGCATGCTCGAAGAGATCGACACCGTCGAGAATATTCCTTCCTTTATCAAACGCGCCAAGGATAAAAACGACTCCTTCCGGCTGATGGGCTTCGGGCATCGGGTGTATAAAAACTACGATCCCCGCGCCACCGTGATGCGCGAAACCTGCCATGAAGTGCTAAAAGAACTCAAGCTGTCGGATAACCTGCTGGAAGTGGCGATGGAGCTGGAACACTTCGCGTTGCATGACCCGTACTTCATTGAGAAGAAACTTTATCCCAATGTGGATTTCTATTCGGGTATCATTTTGAAAGCCATGGGGATCCCGGCATCCATGTTTACCGTGATTTTCGCCATGTCGCGCACCGTGGGCTGGATTGCCCATTGGAAGGAAATGCATGACGACGGCGTCAAAATCGCCCGTCCGCGCCAGCTGTATACCGGTTACGATCAACGGGAATTCAAGTCGCAGATTAAATGAGATGATTATATCAACGTCGCTCTATGTGGCGTGAGCTTATTGACAAAGTGCCCGGTCGGAACAGGCTGCCAGATCGTAAACACGCCGTGAATACATCCTTGTAGGCTCGATCCGCGCCTTCCATGGCGCGGACGGTTTACTCTTCTGGCAGCCTGTCCCGCCTTATTGACTCCGAGTGCGTTTGTCAACAGTCTGACGCCGCAATTTGCGGCGTTTGCTTTTTTATCCGCACCGCTTCGGAGCCTGCCTTCGACTTTAACTGACGGTCCCGCCGGCGATATGCAGATCCTCTTCCACTGCCAGCGCGGTTTGTATTGCGATTTCCAATCCCGCTTCCATGGTCTCCCGCGCCATGCTGGGCGCATTGGCCAGAGCCGCCGCCTGCTGCGGCAGATAAGGCAGATGAATAAATCCCCCGCTGACCGCGCCGGACATGTGGGCGAGCCGATGCAGCAACGCATACATCACATGGTTGCAGACAAAGGTACCGGCGCTTTGGGAAACTTCGGCGGGTATGCCGGCGCCGAGCATGGCATTTACCATCGCTTTTATGGGCACCGTGGCGAAATAGGCCGCCGGACCGCCTGAAATCACCGGACGATCGATGGGCTGCCGCTGGCTATTATCGGCGATGCGCGCATCGTCCACGTTGATGGCCACCCGCTCGACGGAAATCCGCTGCCGTCCTCCGGCCAGGCCTAGCGCCAGCACCAGCGACGGACGGTAGCGATCGATGGCTTCATTCAAGACCTCGGCGGACCGGCCGAAAACGCAGGGCAATTGACAGACCACCACGTCGGCCGTGTCTATCCGCCGATACCGATACTGCCGCACCACTTCCCAGGACGGATTTATCGAGTCGCCGCCGAAAGGCTCGAAACCGGTGAGCAAGACTGTTTTCATGAAGGTTATCTCATAGCATAAAATACATCAGCGCCACATTTGCCAGCAGCAGCGCCAGGCCGGTGGGGATCTGCGCTTTGATCACCGCATACCGGTCCGGCAGCTCCAGCAAGGCCGCCGGCACCAGATTGAAATTCGCCGCCATGGGGGTCATCAGGGAACCGCAATAGCCGGAAAACATACCCACGGCGGCCATGACCGCCGGATTGCCCCCGTGTTGCACCACCAGAACCGGTATGCCGATCCCGGCGGCCACGATGGGAAACGCGGCAAACGCATTGCCCATTATCATCGTCAGCACAGCCATGCCAACACAAAAAACCACCACGGCGATAAATCGATTATCCACCGCCAGATAGGTTTCGGTAAGATGCGAAACGGCGGCGCCGACGCCGGCGCTGGTGAATAACAGGCCGAGGGTGGCCAGTATCTGCGGCAAGATAAAGGCCCAGCCGATGGAATCCAGCAGCCGGCGCGATTCCTGGATTGATTGCAGCGGCCGGTCGCCGGTAAAGCGTACTGCCAGCAGCAGGCCGATAATACAACCCAGGGTAATGGAAAAGAGGGTAATCAAAGTGGAGTGGTTACCCGCGCCAAACAGCGCCTGCTGCCAGGCGGGCATATTATCGAGTATCAACACGCCCGCCACGGTGACCAATGGAATGGCCAGCGCCGGCGCAAACAACAAATTGCCCAGGCGTTTGGCGCTCTGTTCCCGCTGCCGGCGGCCGGGCTGGTGGTAGCTGCCCGTGCGCACGCCGCCGAAACCGGCAATCAGCGCCAGCAGGACCACCAAGGCGCCGATGGCTTTATGCAGCCACTGTTGCGGGTCCATGCCCGGCCCGACGATCCGCGCCATGAAAGCGACGCTCCAGTCGCCGATAAGAAACACCAGTCCGTACAGTCCCCAGAAGGCGCCGGTGAGCCACCGCCGCGGGTTGGCCTTGTCACGTAATGACATGGCGCCCACCAGCAACAACAGTATTCCCGCCAGCCAGTACAGGTAATCTTGCTGAAACGTCATTTTTCCGCTCCCGCGTGGCTCAGCGCATCCCGTTTAACTGTACCCAGCAGTTCCGCCATATGCTTATCCAGGCGGTGCAGGCGGTAGGCGTGGATCAGGAAGGCGCAGATCGCGGTGGGAACGCCGTAGAGGGCGATATGCAGCGGTTCGGTCTGGATACCGGCGGACTCCAGCAGAAAATTATGCATAAACAGGATGGCGCCGAACGCCACGAAAATATCCTCACCGAAAAATAGGCCGACGTTATCGGTGGCCGCCGCCATGGCGCGCAGCCTATACCGCACCCGCTGCGGCAAATCGCCGTAGCGGTTTTCCACGGCGCCTTCGGCCATGGGCGCCAGCAGCGGGCGCACCATTTGCGGATGCCCGCCCAGGCTGGTAAGGCCCATGGCGGCGGTCAATTCTCGGGCCAGTAGATAAATTATCAGCAGCCGGCCGGCGGTGGCGTTTTTGATTTTCGCGATCCAGCTTTGCGCATGCTCCTTCAGGCCATGTCGCTCCAGCAAGCCGATGGTGGCCAAGGGTATCAACAGAATAAAGGCCAGATTACGGGTAGCCAAAAATCCCGAGCCGAGTTTTTCCAGGATATCCCCTACCGGCATATGCGCCGCCAGCCCGGTAATAATACCGGCGATAATGACCACCAATACGGCGTTTAAGCGTAATAAAAAACCGCAAATGATGGCCAAAATGCCCATTAACGGCCATAAATTCACCGCTTGTTGCATGTGTTTACCCTCTTGAAAAGTGGATAGATAAGCTGATAGAAGCGCGTATCGGGCTAGGGTAACGCTAAATGATTTAGGCGGGAGATAGGGAATACCTATGGTAGCGGGTTTATGGCGCCCTCAGCCGGCGGCGACGGTTATGCCCTCCTGCTGCAGGGCGGCGCGTATACGGCGGGCAAACGCCAGCGCATGGGCGCCGTCGCCGTGCAGGCAAACGGTATCGGCCTTCACGCTTATCCACTCACCTTCCAACGTCTGTACCCGGCCGTCCTTTATCATGGACAGGGTATGCGCCAGGGACTGTTCCTCGTCCTCAATCAACGCGTCCGCCTCGCTGCGCGGCACCAGCGTGCCGTCCCGACGGTAGTTCCGGTCGGCGAACACTTCGTGCCGCACCGTCAAGCCGTGGCGTTCTCCGGCTTTGGTCAGTTCGCTGTCCGCCAGCCCTATGAGCCGCAGCGCCGGATCCACCGCTTTTATCCCGCGGGCGACGGCATCAGCCAGCAGCGGGTCCCGCGCCGACTGGTTGTAGAGCATGCCGTGCGGCTTGACGTGCGCCATCCTGCCCCCTTCCGCCCGCACCAGCGCCGCCAGGGCGCCCAGCTGATAAATGATTTGCGCGTACACCGTTTCCGGCGGCAACGCCATGGCGCTGCGACCGAAATTTTCCCGATCGGGAAAGCTGGGATGGGCGCCGATGGCGACGCCGTAGCGCAATGCCCATTGGATCGACCGGCGCATGCCGTCGGCGTCGCCTGCATGAAAGCCGCAGGCGATGTTTGCCGAGCTTACCCACTGCAGCAAGGCTTCATCATTGGGGCAGCCCTCGCCCAAATCGGCATTCAAATCGATCATATGGGCTCCAGTATTTTCAGTTGGAAGGCTATCTGTTCGAGGTAGTGGGTTTGTTCAATCCAGGCGTCATGGGCTTCTTCCAGCGTGCAAAGCACAAAATGAATCGGTTCCCCCAGGCGGATCTGCGCCAGATGATACAAATCGGCCTCGATAACGCAGGCGATGCGCGGATAGCCGCCGGTGGTCTGCGCGTCCGCCAGCAGCACTATCGGCTGGCCGCCGTGCGGCACCTGCACCACGCCCGGCAATAACCCATGGGAAAATAATTCACGCTCGGTATTGCGCTTCAGGGCCGGGCCCAGCAGGCGGTACCCCATGCGGTTGCTCTGCGGGCTGAGCTGCCAGCTTGAACGCCACAGCGCATCTTGGGAATCGGCGCTGAATTCACGGTATTCGGGACCGGGCAGCGCGCGGACCCGGTTGCCGAACAGCAGTTGGCGAATGCCGATCTGCCGTTCCGGCACCATTTCCGGCTCTCCCGCCGGCAGCAGGTCGCCGTCCTGGAGCAGGCGACCGGAGCAGCCGCCGAAGCCGGCGGTAAGATCCGTGCTGCGGGAGCCCAGAACCTCCGGAACGGCAAATCCGCCGCTGACCGCCAGATAGCTGCGCATACCGTGTTTCGGCGTCGACAGCTTCACCACCTGGCCCGGGCGTACCGGGAAACGCCAGCCGGTCCAGAGAGGATTACCGTCCAGGTGGGCATGGCAATCCGCGCCGGTAAGCGCCAGCCAGCCCGGGGCGGTAATCTGCGCGCTGAACTGTCCGAGGGTTATCTCCAGTACGGCGGCGCCCGGAAGGTTACCCACCAGCAGGTTGGCCAGTTTCATGGCCGGCTTGTCCAGCACGCCGCCAGGGCTGATACCCAGGGAACGGTAACCGGTCCTACCGGCGTCTTGTATCGAGGTCATGATGCCGGCATGCAATACTTTCAGCATATGCCCTCCTTCTGCGGGACAAAACGCACGCTGTCGCCGGGCAGCAGCAGGGTCGGACGGCCGGCGTCGGGATTGAACAGCTTAAGCGGCGTACGCCCGATGATTTGCCAGCCGCCGGGACTCGCCAGCGGATAGATGCCGGTTTGCCTGCCGCCGATGCCCACCGAACCGGCGGGCACCTTGAGACGGGGTTCGCCGCGACGCGGAACGGAAAGACGCTCCGGCAAACCGCCAAGATAGGGAAAGCCGGGCTGGAAACCGATAAAATAAACGTCATAGGTGCTGCCTGCATGGCATGCCACCACGTCACTGGGCGTCATACCGGCAAACTCGGCCACCAGACTCAAATCGGGACCGTCCTCGCCGCCATAAATCACCGGAATGGAAACAGCCCGCGGCTCAGGAGTGATGGCATCGCTATCCTCCCACCAGCTTTGCAAGCGCTCAATGGCGTCCAGCGCCAGCTGCTGGGGGTTGGTGAGCAGCACGGTAAGATTATTCATGCCCGGGATTACCTCGCGCACGTCTTCATGATGCATCAGGCGTTCGGCAAGTCCCCAAATCCGCCGCTGGCTGACCAGGGTTATGGGAGGCTCCAGCTCCAGCACCACCGCGCTTTCACCCAATAAATAACATCGAGCACGTTGCAACCTCTCCTCCTGGGAACCGATGCTGGTTCCGTCTGGTGCGTACCGGCAGAATGGTCCGGTAAAAAATCCCGCAAACAGCCTGGGGCCGTTTGCAAGCAAGGGTTTATTTTCCCGGTCACGCCGGGTTCGGTATGTCGATAAAGGTCACGTCGAGATGGTGTTCCCGCGCCAGCCACTCCCCCAGCGCCTTGATACCGCCGCGTTCGGTGGCATGATGGCCGGCCGCATAGAAATGTATCCCCGTCTCGCGGGCAATGTGAATGGTCTGCTCGGAGACTTCGCCGGTGATAAAAGCATCCACCCCGGCGCGGGCGGCCTGTTCGATGAACCCTTGTCCGCCGCCGGTGCACCAGGCAAGGCGGCGGATTTGCGCCGGTGCGTTATCACCGCAGTGCAGCACCTCCCTCTCCAGCCGCATCTCCAGCCGGCGCTGCAGTTCCTGCCCGCTGACCGGCGTGGCAAATGTCCCCCAGGGCAGCAGCGGTTCCAGCAGGCCCTGCGGTTCTATGTCCAACAGCGCCGCCAGTTGAGCGTTATTTCCCAGCACCGGATGGGCATCCAGGGGCAAATGCCAGGCGAGTAAATTGATATCGTGGTTCAGCAGGGTCTTCAGGCGGCGCTGTTTCATGCCCGTCACTACCGGCGATTCATTTTTCCAGAAATAACCGTGATGTACCAGCACCGCATCGGCGTTATGCGCCACCGCGGCATCCAGCAGCGCCTGCGAAGCGGTAACGCCGGTGACGATACGGTTGATTTGCGGGCGGCCTTCCACCTGTAGCCCGTTGGGGCCGTAGTCCTCAAAAGCGCCGGCGTCCAGTTGCTGATTGATGAGTTGTTCAAGTTCCGTATTAAGCATGGCCCGATATCCCCGTTCGCCGGCTACCCGGGGGAGGGAGCCGAACTTTGTGCTTTGGCCGCTTGATAAGCCGCCAGGGCGGTTTGACGTGCCTGTCCATGATCAACGATCGGCCGCGGATAATCCAGTCCGGTTTGCTCGGCCAGAGGCCAAATATAGGGTTCATGGAGAAATTTATCCGGCACGGACGCCAGTTCCGGCAGCCAGCGCCGTATAAACCGGCCCTGTTCATCAAACCGGCGCCCCTGGGTGGCGGGGTTGAAAATACGGAAATAGGGCGCGGCATCGGTGCCGGTGGAGGCGGCCCATTGCCAGCCGCCGTTATTTGCCGACAGGTCGCCGTCGATTAACCGGCGCATGAAATAGCGCTCTCCCTTCCGCCAATCAATCAATAAATCCTTCACCAAAAAACTGGCGCAGATCATGCGCAGACGATTATGCATCCAGCCGGTCTCGTTCAGCTGGCGCATGGCGGCATCCACGATAGGAAAACCGGTGCGGCCCTGTTGCCAGGCGGTCAGCAAGGACTCATCCCGCCGCCAGGCCACATGGCGGGTCCAGGCGACAAAGGGACGGTGCCGGCACACGTCGGGATAAAAAACCATTATATGACGGTAAAAATCCCGCCAGATCAATTCATTCAGCCAGCTGAATGCCCCGCTGTCGGCCTGATCCAGCACTATCGGGCAGGCGGTGCGCAGCCGGTTGTAGCACTGTACCGGCGACAATATCCCCAGAGTGAGATAGGCGGACAGCCGGCTGGTGGCGTCCAGGGCGGGCTGGTTCCTTCCAAGGGAATAGCCCTGCAGCCGTTCATGGCAAAAGTCGCGCAAACGGGATAACGCGGCCTCTTCGCCGGCGGGGTAACCCTCGGTCTCCCGGCGCGGGTAATCGAAGGGCCCCAATTCGCCAATCGGATCCAGGGGAGTTGTCTCGCGACGCGCCGGCGCCGGCAGACAGTGAGGGTCTTCGGTTCTCAGCCGCCGGATAAAGGCGGCGCGAAAAGGGGTAAATACTTTGTACATATCCCCATCGCCGGTGGTGACGCTTCCCGGCGGCAGCAGCACGCCGTCGTCGAATCCCTGACATATCACATGGCCGTCGAGAGCCTGCTCTACCGCCCGGTCGCGCAGGCGCTCGTTATATTCATATTGATAATTATAAAACAATGCATCCGCTTGCCGCTGACGGCAAAAATCCGCCAGCCAGGCCGCCGCGGCATCATAATCGTCACATTGATGGTAATGCAGGGGAATACCGCGATCCGCCAGGGCACGCCGCAGTTCGATAAGATTGCGGTACAGAAAATCTGCCTGACGGGGCGACATGTCATGGGCTCGCCATTGTCCCGGCGTCGCGATAAACAATGCCATCACCCGTGCGTCCGGCCGGGAACAGGCGGCTGATAAAGCCGGATTGGCATGGATGCGTAAATCGTTTCGCAGCCAGACGATATGGTTTTTCATGTTCTTCCTTGCCGTTAGTGTCCGTAACGCAGCCGCAGCGCCTCCGGATAGGGCTCGAAGTATCGCTGCTGCGACAGCCACGGGTCGGGATACTCGGCCATATAATGTCTTACCAGCGCAAGGGGCGCGAGCAGCGGCTGCACGCCCCGTCGGTAGCTGTCGATAAGCAGGGACAATTCCTCCCGCTGTTTGTGCGTCAGGTGACGATGAAAATAGCCCTGCACATGCATCAACACGTTGGTGTGGTTGGGACGCGTCGCTTTATGGGATAGCAGCGTCATCAAACGAAGGCGATACTCCATGGCGAACGCCTCCAGCGACTCCCAGCGATCCATGGCGGCGACAAAGGGCCCTATGCGACGGTACTCCGGTTGGGAATGGGCCAGCAGCAAGAGCTTGTAGCGCCGGTGAAACGCCATTAACGCGCCGCGCGTCAGCCCTTCCCGCAGCAGTTGATTAAATTCATACAGCGTATATACCCGTCCGACAAAATTCTCCCTGAGCAGCGCATCCTGGAGCCGTCCGTCCTCCTCCACCGGCAACCAGGGCAACTCAGCCATCAATACTTGGCAAAACAGGCCCACCCCGTTTTTCCGCGAGCCGGCGCCATCATAAACCCGTACCCGCTCCATACCGCAGCTGGGGGATTTGGCGCAGACAATAAAACCGCAAAGATCCGTCAGCTGCCGGCTTCGCTCGCGGGCGAACCGCTGCATGGATTCCGTCAAATCGGTATCGTCACCGCTTTTGCCGGTGCGCAGGCTGATGCGACCGCCGCTATCCTTCACCAGCCGCAAAGAGGGCCTCGGCGTCGGCAGGCCAATGGCCATTTCTGGACAAACAGGATTGAATCGAACATAAGGAGCCAGCTCATCCATGGCGAAAGAGAGGCGTTTGTGGCCTCCATCAAAACGTACCGCATCTCCCGTCAGGCAGGCACTGATGCCGACAGGAATTTTATTGCTCATTCAGGGCCCTCCTAGACTATTGTTTGTTCAGCAAAGCGTAGACGATTATGCCGCGCCCGGTGGCCGGCTTTTAACAAAAGTCCTGCCGGTTTATCCGCGATGATACGCTATCCCCACGCCGCCGGCGCCGGGGGGATTCACCGCAATGATATTTAAGTGGATAATGTCCCGGCGTGGCGACGTTGTTTTAGGTTGGGTTCCACCCGCCGCCGCTTCGCAAACCGGGCAATGCCATAAGGATGGGATGATGAGCGCCATGACAGTGAATATTCTTATTGTGGAAGATGAGGCTGCCATTCGGCGCTTTGTCCGCCAGGCCCTGGAGCGGGAGGGTTACCGGGTTTTCGATGCGGAAAATATGGTGCGCGGCCTGCTTGAGGCGGCTACCCGCAAGCCGGATCTGGTGATTCTCGACCTGGGCTTGCCGGACGGCAACGGCGTTGATTTTATTCGCGACCTGCGCCAATGGAGTTCGGTTGCGGTGATGGTGCTGTCCGCCCGCAGCGATGAGCAGGACAAGATTGACGCCCTGGACGCCGGGGCGGACGATTACCTGACCAAACCTTTCGGTATCGGTGAACTGCTGGCCCGGGTACGGGTCTCCCTGCGCCATCCGCTGCGGGGGGGAGACAAACCGTCGACGGTGACCTTTGCCGCCATCAACGTAGACCTGGTCAATCGCCAGGTGACGCGGGACGGCGAGCTACTCCATTTGACGCCCATTGAATTCCGCCTGCTGGCCACACTGCTGTCCCATCAGGGCAAAGTGGTCACCCAGCGCCAACTGCTGAGCGAGGTATGGGGCCCCAACGCGGTGGAACACAGCCATTATCTGCGGATATACATGGGGCACCTGCGGCAAAAGCTCGAAGAAGATCCGGCCCGCCCCCGTCACTTGCTTACGGAAACCGGCATCGGCTATCGTTTCATGTCTTGATAATCCGGGAAACGGCATAAAACCGGGCGGCCGGTAAGCCGCCCTGAAAAGCATCGTCCCTCGCTGCATCAGTCTTGCGCCGCGCCGGCATCGGGGGCCGCCATCAATTCCGCCTCGATATTTTTTACCGCGGTAAGCAGCGCGTTATTGATGCGCTCAACCTGCTCCGGCGCCAGATCGGCGCGCATCATATTACCCCGCAGCAACCCTCTTAGCCTATCCAGGCTCTCGCTGATGCCGGGAAGCAGACTGCCCTCACGCCGCCTGCCGATTTGCGAAAGCCGGGTAAAAACAGCATCTATAAGCGGCTGGTGCTTGGACAGCTCCGCCTGTCCCTCGGCAGTGATTTGATAGATTTTGCGGCTCTGCCCGTCCGGGCTGGCGGCATTGATGAAATCCTGGTCCACCAGCAGGCTTAAGGTTGGATATATCACGCCGGGGCTGGGCACATACAAACCGGAAGACGCCTGCTCGATAGCCTTGATCAATTCATAACCGTGGCTGGGTTTGCGCGCCACCAGGGCCAGCAGCACCAAGCGCAGATCGCCGTGCTCCAGCGGACGCCGTCCCCGATGGTCGCCATCATGCCGCCCTCCGCTGTCGCGTCCATGTCCGAAATGGCCGCCGGCACGATCTTCACCTCTGCCGCGGCCATGAAAATCACCGCCGAAGCCCCGGCCACGAAAATCGCCGCAGCGGCGTTCGCCGCCAAAATCCCGGCCGCGAAAATCATCGCCGTGGCGTTCGCCGCCAAAGCCCCGGCCGCGAAAATCATCGCCGTGGCGTTCGCCGCCATAGCCCTGGCCGCGAAAATCATCGCCGCCGCGCCGGCTCTCAAATAAAGCTGCCCGGCGAGATTGGCCTTCGCCGCCATGGCGATGGCCCCTGCCGGTATCCCGCGCTCCTTCGCCGGTATCCCGGCAGGCATGATGATGGTGTAAATGGAAAAACATAGGTTATCTCCTGTTTCTTAGATACAACTAATTAGATATATCTAAGTTAGATCACCTACATCGGAAATGCAAGAAAAGATATATCTAAATGTCGAGGGCAGCATCCTGCCATGGCTGCCGGCGCTGCCGATGCCAACGTCACGTCGCTTGGTAATATCTGTTCTGCTTTTCCATAAGCGCCTTGTAATTCCCGTCTTTTTTAAGAAGGAGCGTTTCGTGGTCCCCTTCTTCGACAATCTGTCCATCGGCGAATACCAGAATGCGATCCAGATCTCTTACGGCAGAAAGACGATGGGCGATGACAATGAGGGTCCGGTTTGACCAGCTTGTTTCAATTTCACTCTGGATTTCCGCCTCTGAGATACTGTCCAGATTAGAGGTGGCTTCATCAAGAACGATTATCGGCGTTTGGCGTAGCATGATACGTGCAATGGCCACACGCTGTTTTTCACCGCCGGATAATCTAAGGCCGCGTTCACCCACAACGGTGTCATAACCATCAGGCAAACTCATAATAAAATCGTGTATCCGGGCACGCTTGGCCGCGTCGTGAATATCGGCTAAAAAAACATTCTCATTACCATAGCTAATATTTTCCAATAAGGTCCGGTGAAAAAGCAGAGGCTCTTGACTCACTATGGAAATATGATTTCTTAAACATTCAATATTAACATCTTTAATATTAATGCCATCAATGCTGATGTTGCCTCGCTCTATCTCGTAAAGCCGTTGCAGCAGCTTTACAAACGTTGTTTTCCCTCCACCCGAATGTCCTACTACCCCAATGCGTTCACCTGCCGCGATGGATAAATTGAAATTCTTATAAAGTAGCTTATCCTGGCCGGGATAGCGAAAATCAATATTTTTAAAAACAATTGAGCCCCCGTTAATGCTTTTTGTGGTGACAGTTTCATCCCTTCCGGCTTCTACAGGCACCTTATTGAAAGTCACCAAATCTTCTATCTCATTCACTGAACGCTGCAGGCTGCGAATATTGTTTTCCATACCGCGAAGATATCCATTGATAATGGCATAGGTTGTGATGATATAGATCACATCACCTGGGGAAGCATAACCACGCTGCCATAACCACAATCCGGTTCCAATCAGTACGCCGTTCAAGGCAACCAGCATCACGTACTGAATACTCCCCGCCGTGCAGCTGCGATGCCAAAAACGGACGAGATGCGAACGCCACGCCGCGGCCTCGCTCCTGACCATAGCCTCTTCCTTTGACTCGGAAGCAAAGCTCTTTACCAGCATATTGCATGAGATGGCATCGGAAATGGTGCCGTTCAGCACGGCATCAGCGTCATTGGCAACTTTTGCGGCAGGATAGATATACTTTTGGATCAGTGAAAGCGTAATGCAGACGAAAACCAGGAGGCTTGTCCCCACAATGACGCCCGCCATCGGCCAGTGCCATCCGATCATTAGCGTAGCCCCAATCAATATAAAAGCGCTTGGAATAAGCTCTATAAATATCAAATAGTTGAAAAGATCCATGGCCTGTACCCCACGGCTCAGCTTACGTAGAGTGGCGCCGGCAAGGTTGTGAATATGCCATTCCGTGGATAATCGCTGTATGTGGCTAAAGATATTCACTGTCAACAATCGCATTATCCCTGAGGTAAAATATATTATCACTCGAAAGATAATATCCCGTAAAAAAACCGAGATTATACCCAATATGACGATCATCGCTAATAATGAATATGTGTCCTGAAAATGGCTTGCTCCCTTGGATAGGGTATCAAACAGACGCCCGACAAAAACCGGTATGAACAGCTCCGAGCAGGTTAATAAAAAAGATGTGCCTATTAGACATATAATCTGCAATCGCCGCCCGGCATATTGACCAAGAGAAAAGTTCACTATTTTCCAATAGGGATTGGCCCTTTCAACCGATCTTTTGGCCCGCATAATGATATCCTTTAGTCGACCCATTATTAATTCCTTTTTACGGAAATTGATATCAAACTGGATAGAAAAAACTAAGTCAACAAATGATATTAATGGCAGGCTTCCAAAATAGGAGGAGGTGAATTCATTTCATATTTATAATTGATACATGTCATCAAATTTATATGTTTATGTATATCCTCTCAAGGATAAAAGGTGCTCATCAATCTTTCTTTTTAAAAGCAGTCTTTTAAAAGCAGTGTATCTTATCTTTTTTTGTATCAACATTTCATGACAATCTTGATATGAATTAATACTGCCTGACGGAAGTAAATGGATAGAGTTGATAAAGTACTCATCATTTTGCGCAAAGCCGGTATTACCGCACATGAATTTGATATTCGGCGCAATCGAATAAGGGTAGTGATGACACCCGCCGTTTTCCCACGGAAGGCGCTGAATTATCAGCGCCTGAACCCTCACAGACAACGTTCCCGGCCGGGACAACCCGCTCGCCAACACGCCGTGAGCCACCCATGAGGGCCTGCTCCACGGCAATGGCTACGGGTTGGGTTATTTCGCCCCCGCCAGCACCTCGCTGACGATATCCACCGCTTCTTTTTCAATTTGTTCGCGGTGCTTCGGCCCAAGAAAGCTTTCGCAATAAATTTTATAGGCTTCCTCGGTCCCGGAAGGCCGGGCGGCAAACCAGCCGTTGGCGGTCATTACTTTCAGGCCGCCGATGGAGGCGCCGTTACCGGGGGCGGTGGTCAGCCGGGCGGTAATGGCATCCCCCGCCAGCATGCTTGCGCCAACCTGATCCGGCGACAGCTTGGACAGAACGGCTTTCTGGGCATGGGTGGCCGGGGCCTGGATACGGTTATAGCTGGGAGCGCCGAAGCGTTGCGCCAGCTCGTCATAGTGCTGCTGCGGATTCTTGCCGGTGACCGCGGTGATTTCCGCCGCCAGCAGGCACATAATGATGCCGTCCTTATCGGTGGACCAGGGACGGCCGTCAAACCGCAGGAACGAAGCGCCGGCGCTCTCTTCGCCGCCAAAACCCAGGCTGCCGTCAAACAGGCCGTCGACGAACCACTTAAAGCCCACCGGCACTTCCACCAGCTTGCGGCCCAGGGATTCAACCACCCGGTCGATCATGCCGCTGGACACCAGCGTTTTACCCACCGCCACGTCGGCGCCCCACTGCGGGCGATGCTGGAACAGGTAATCAATGGAGACCGCCAGGAAATGGTTCGGGTTCATCAGCCCGGCGGGCGTGACAATGCCGTGACGATCGTAATCGGGATCGTTGGCCAGCGCCAAATCGAACTTGTCCCGCAGCGACAGCAAGCCGGTCATGGCCCACTGCGACGAGCAGTCCATGCGGATGATGCCGTCATGATCCAGATACATAAACCGGAACGTCTGGTCGATTTCTTCATTGACCAGCGTCAAATCCAGCTGGTAATGCTCAGCGATGCGCTGCCAATAGGCAATGCCCGAGCCGCCAAGGGGGTCGACGCCCAGCTTGAGGCCGGCGCCCTGGATGGCCGCCATATCCACCACCTCCGCCAGACCTTCCACATAAGCCTGCACCAGATCCTGGGCGTGGACACGGCCGCTGTTCCAGGCCGCGTCGAGGGATTGGCGCCGCACGCCCCGCAGTTCATCCGCCAGCAGAGCATTGGCGCGCTCTTCGATGACTTTGGTCAGGTTGGTGTCGGCCGGTCCGCCGTTGGGCGGATTATATTTGATGCCGCCGTCTTCCGGCGGATTGTGCGAAGGCGTAATCACGATGCCGTCCGCCTGGGGACCGCCGCGGCGATTGTGGACCAAAATGGCGTTAGACACCGCGGGCGTCGGGGTGAAGCCGTTATCCTGCTGGACGATGATATCCACGCCGTTGGCGCTCAGCACTTCCAGTACGGAAATAAAGGCCGGTTCGGACAGGGCGTGGGTATCTTTGCCCACATAACAAGGCCCGGTAATACCCTGTTTTTGACGTTCTTCCGCAATCGCCTGGCTGATGGCCAGGATGTGGGCTTCGTTGAAACTGTGGCGCCCCGCGCTGCCGCGATGGCCTGAAGTACCGAATTTCACCGCATGGGCGGCATTACCTGGCTCGGGCCGCAAAACATAATATTGCGAGGTCAACTGCGCCACGTTAATCAAATCACTTTGCCGGGCGGGTTGTCCGGCACGGGGGCTATTAGCCATCGGTGCTTCTCCATTGGCTGTCGTTTATCAAATGGTGCCGCAAACTTTATCTGTCAGTTCCACCGGGAACTGCATAGCCAGCATAATGTGTTCTACCATACCCCGTTTACGATCGGTGTTGGTATTGGTAATAACCCAGTAGGGCGTTCCCGGCACCTGCTTAGGTTTAGTATGGCTGCCGTTTTGCAATAATGTGTGCTCATCGCCGGCAAAATAGGTCCGGGTACGGCCGCGCAGCACGTCCGCCGCTTCGGAGAAATCGGCGGGCGACAAGGAATAAAGGGTGGACAGCACCAGTATGAAACGCTCTACCGCCTTGTTTTGTTCAGCATAGACGTCCGAGAGCAATAATTCACGCATCGCCCTGACGCGATCCCGGGCCGGGGTCGAGGCTTCCGTTTTTGCCGGCGCGGCGGATGCCGGACGGACGGGCTCATTGGCCTGGGGAGAAAATTTCAGCATCCGGCGCAGGATGTCCGAGGCGCTTTCGCCGATATGCTGGGTGTGGCTGGCAATAAAACGGTAGAGGTCTTCGTCGAGTTCGATTGTTTTCATCTTTATCCGGGGGCTTTCTTCTCTTAAATCAATCAACAGGATTATACAAGCTAAACCGGCCCCGCGAACAGCGCTAGTATCCGGCTTTGGCATAAAGTCGGAATTTCCCCGACGGCGATGCGGGGATTGATACCCTTTTTTGCGGCGCAGGCGTCAATACCTCATGATACGCTAGTCGCCTTTGCTGTCGACACGAGGATCGGGATGAAATTACATTATCGTTTGCAACCGGCCCGGCAACCGGGAAACGCTTTGCCGGTGGTATTACTGCACGGCCTGTTCGGCAGTTTGGACAATCTGGGCGTACTGGCGCGCCCGCTGGGGGAAAATCATGCCACCCTGCAAATCGATCTGCGCAATCACGGCCTTTCGCCCCACGACGACGAGGCCGGTTATGGCGCTATGAGCGGGGATGTGGCGGCCTTGCTTGACGAATTGCAATTGGGGAAATGCATCATTATCGGCCACTCCATGGGGGGCAAGGTGGCTATGGCGCTGTCGGCGCTGATGCCGGATCGCATCGCCGCGCTGGTGGTGATTGATATCGCGCCGGTGGCCTATCCCACCCGCCATCACGACCCGGTATTCGCCGCCCTCAGACGGGTGGAGAAGGCGGGAGCGGCGCAGCGTAGCGAGGCGGCGCTGCTAATGGAACAGGATATCGACGATAAGGACACTATTCAGTTCTTATTGAAATCCTTTTCCCAGGGCGCGTGGCGATTCAATATCGATGCATTATGGGAAAACTATCCGGCGCTTATCGGCTGGAAGGAAATACCGCCCTGGGACGGGCCGGTATTATTTATCCGCGGCGGCCTCTCCCCCTATGTGAAGGAGGAGTACAGCGAAGCCATCCGGCGGCAGTTTCCACGGGCGCGGGCCCACGTGGTGGCCGGCGCGGGCCATTGGGTGCATGCCCAAAAGCCTGAAGCGACGCTGCGCGCCGTTGTGCGGTTTCTGGCGGATTCCCTGGGGAGCTAGCCGCGACCGGCCGGTTTACCCATCCGGCAGTGTTAATCATTGTCGTTTATCACCGGGGTGGGGTAATATGGCTTGCTATGTTTACCGGCAAGGACTTACCCGCCCGCTTTTGGATGCACAATCCCTTCACGACTTATGGCAAAAGAACAAACGGACCGCACCACCCTGGATTTGTTTATCGATGAAAAACGCCCGGGGCGCCCGAAAACCAACCCGCTTTCCCGTGATGAACAATTGCGAATCAATAAACGCAATCAATTGCGCCGGGACAAGGTGCGGGGTCTGCGCCGGGTTGAGTTAAAAATCAATGCGCAGGCGGTGGCTGCATTAAACGAGCTGGCTTTTCAGCACGCTCTCTCCCGCAGCGAGCTGATTGAACAAATCCTGCTGGCCGAATTGGAACGGCATCAGGATGCCGCCGGCAAGGAAGATTAAGGCCGGGCTCGCCGTCCGGGACCGGAAAAGACCGGCTTTTGCGATAAAACTCCGGTTGAACGAGTTTCTCCCGCTGTGAGGGTCTGCTATTATTGCACGATTATTTCCCGAAAAGCCGGTTGATCGTCTGGTAAACCATATCCTTAATATTTAAGAGGTTTTCAAATTCATGGCAAGCGTAGGCATTTTTTTTGGCAGTGACACCGGCAATACCGAAAATATTGCCAAAATGATTCAAAAGCAGCTGGGCGCCGATGTTGCCGAAGTGCATGACATTGCCAAAAGCAGCAAAGAGGACCTGGAACAATTCTCCACCCTGCTGCTGGGCATTCCCACCTGGTATTACGGCGAAGCGCAATGTGACTGGGACGACTTTTTCCCCACATTGGAAGACATTGATTTCACGGGAAAACAGGTAGCGCTGTTCGGCTGCGGCGATCAGGAAGACTACGCCGAATATTTTTGTGATGCCATGGGCACCATTCGCGATATCATCGAACCCCATGGCGCCACCATCGTGGGTCATTGGCCTACCGCCGGCTACCATTTTGAAGCATCGAAGGGTCTGGCGGACGATAAGCATTTTATCGGTTTGGCCATAGACGAAGATCGCCAGCCAGAGCTGACCAATGACCGCGTGGACGCCTGGGTAAAACAAATCAGCGCCGAACTCAAGCTCGGCTGAGCCGCCGCCGGGTTTCCCGGCTAAACCCGTGCCGTCCATAGCGTTGACGGCCGGTTGAAGCTGTTGATATATAATTCCTTTCAAATCGATAGATACAATTTTTTAACTTTCATCCACAAAGCAGTACAATAGCCTGGCGGTTAGACCGATTTTAATGAAATGTGATAAAACTTGCCTCACCTTAAACAGACTATCATTGTAAAAAGGCCGCGGTTTTCATTTTACACAGGCAGTCCTATAATGAGACGGCGTTACATTTTTCAGGCCGACCATTGTTATAGGCTACATTAGCCTACAATCAGATTATCAAAGCAACAGGACTAAACCCGCATGACTGACAATAATATTGCATTGAAGAAGGCCGGCCTGAAAGTCACACTTCCCAGACTTAAAATTCTGGAAGTGCTGCAAGATCCGGAATGCCATCACGTCAGTGCGGAGGATCTCTATAAAAAACTGATCGATATGGGTGAGGAGATTGGTTTAGCCACCGTTTATCGCGTACTGAATCAGTTTGATGACGCCGGGATCGTCACCCGCCATAATTTCGAAGGCGGTAAATCCGTTTTTGAACTGACGCAGCAACATCATCACGACCACCTGATCTGCCTTGATTGCGGCAAGGTCATTGAATTTCGTGACGAGTTTATCGAAGCGCGCCAACGGGATATCGCTAAAAAACACAATATCAAACTCACTAATCACAGTTTATATCTTTATGGCCATTGTGAAGTCGGCAATTGCCGTGAGGATGAGACCCTGCACGATCATGATGTTGACGAAGCGGTGCACAGCCTTAAAGAGTAACCATAGCGACACCGGGCATCGTTCAAAGCTTGAAAACCACTGCTGAAACGGGTGGTTTTGGTTATTCCGCAAATTGCCGATGGCACCTGGACTGATGCCGCCCCGTTTCTTATCCCGCTGCCGTTAATTCTTTCACTCCATTCGCTCCTCAGCCCCTTCATGCCGGCCAGGCGGCCACAGCCCGTTGAGCCTGCGCCGCGGAATCGCATCAGCAAAAGAAACTTCACGAATTAAAATTTATTATAAATATTTAAAACAATCACACACCCATCAATTCTCATTCCTGCTGTTCAAATCCACAAGCGAAAAAAAATCTTCGCTAAAAATACATGTTAACTATTGTATTATAATAATATTTTATCCGTAAGGCTTCGGTGTCGTTTCCACGGCGCCATGAGCAATGTCCGGCATTACTTTTACAAAAAGCACTAACTTTATAAATTATTTTAAAACGTGAAGTATGCTGCATATTTGTTATGCATCCTATGTTGATATAGTGCCGTCAGCAATGATAATCAGAGAGCTGAAAATGACTGAATCGGAACTGAACGGCGCCATGCCCCGAGGTATCGGCATCGCTCCCTATCTTCGCATCAAGCAAGAAGGGATGACCGAAAATGAAAGCCGAATCGTGGAGTGGTTTTTAACGCCAGGCAATCTTAGCCATATTTCCGGCATTAAAGAGGTGGCGCAAAGCCTCGGCATGTCGGAAGCCATGATTGTCAAGGTGTCGAAAATTCTGGGCTTCAGCGGTTTTCGGCAGCTACGCAGCGCGATTGTCGAATATTTTGATCATGCGGATCATGATATTACCGCCGAACTGTCGCCGGATGACAGTCCGGAGGATCTGGTGAATAAGGTGTTTAACCTCACGGTACGCACCATCGTTGAAGGCCAGGCCATTGTCGATGCGCAGGAGATCCAGCAGGCCGCCCGCTGTTTTTTCAATGCCCGCCAGCGTGAACTCTATGGCGTCGGCGGCTCGAATTCAATTTGTACCGACGTTCAGCACAAATTCCTGAAAATCGGCCTGCGCTGCACCGCATTCCGCGATGCCCACCTGATGATGATGTCGGCATCCCTGTTACAGCCCGGCGACGCGGCGCTGGTGGTGTCCCATTCGGGCCGCACCACCGATCTCAAGCGGGTGGTGGAAATTGCCAAGGACAACGGGGCGAAAATTATTTGCATTACCCACAGCAGCAATTCAGCCATAGCGCGGCTGGCGGATTTCAACATCTGTTCACCGGCCCCGGAAACGCCGCTGCTGGGCAGGAATGCCTCGGCCCGTATTCTGCAATTGACCCTGCTGGATGCGTTTTTTGTTTCAGTAGCCAGGCAGGATATTGATTTAGCTAATAAAAATTTGGAAAAAACCAGTGCCATTACCCAGTACCTGAAGCGTGATTATAAATAATTCTCTCTTGGAGATAAAAATGAATAAATTCATTAAATTTGTCGGCAGTGCGGCCTGCGGGTTGATGTTGTCCACCGTGGCGGCCCGGGCGGCAGCCGATTACGCAGTCGTATTGAAAACCCTGTCCAATCCCTATTGGGTGGAAATGAAACAAGGCGTTGAGCAAAAGGCAAAGGAGCTGGGTGTAACCGTCGATATTTTCGCATCACCCTCCGAGGGGGATTTTCAATCGCAATTACAGCTGTTCGAGGATTTGACCAATAAAAATTATAAAGGCATCGCCTTTGCGCCTTTATCTTCGGTAAACCTGGTTATCCCGGTGGCCAAGGCTTATCAGCAAGGCATTCACCTGGTGAATCTCGATGAAAAAATCGATATGGACAGCCTCACCAAAGCCAAAGGCAACGTGGAAGCCTTCATTACCACTGATAACGTTACCGTCGGCGCCAGCGCGGCCAAATACATTATTGGCAAACTGGGTAAAGACGGCGGCGACGTGGCCATTATTGAAGGCAAGGCCGGCAATGCTTCCGGTGAATCGCGCCGTGTCGGCGCCACCCAAGCGTTCAAAGCCGACAGCAATATCAAACTGGTCGCCAGCCAGCCGGCGGATTGGGATCGCATCAAGGCGCTGGATGTCGCCACCAATGTCCTGCAGCGTAATCCCAAGCTCAAGGCGTTTTACTGCGCTAACGATACCATGGCAATGGGGGTAGCCCAGGCGGTGGCCAATGCCGGACAAACCGGACATATCCTCGTAGTGGGCACCGACGGGGTGCCGGAGGCCCGCAAGATGGTTTCCGAGGGAATGATGACCGCAACCGTAGCGCAAAACCCGGCGGAAATCGGCGCCAACGGCCTCGCTATTTTGGTGGACTCGGTTAAATCCGGAAAGCTGATAGCATTGAATGCCCAGCCTAAAATTGTCACCGTGGATTCAATATTAGTGACGAAATAATCCCGACAAATAGCGATTAAATCTGCATAACATGCATACGCCGGAGAGTGATATGACCGCGCCATATATTAAAATGGAAGGGATCGCTAAAAGTTTCGGTCCCGTGCAGGCATTAAAATCCGTTGATTTTGAAATCTTCACCCATGAAATACATGCGTTATTGGGAGAAAATGGCGCCGGCAAATCAACCCTGATGAAAATTCTCTCCGGCATTTATGAACCGACGGCGGGTAAAATCACCATTGATAATATTGAATACAATAGACTGGATCATAAAATAGCCGCAAAGCTGGGTATTGGTATTATATATCAGGAGCTGAGCGTTATTGATGAACTTACCGTGTTGGAAAATCTGTTTATCGGCCGATTGCCGGTTAAAAGGACCTTGGGATTTAATCGGGTAGACTGGCAGGAGATGCGGACCAAAGCGGCCATCATGTTATTGCGGGTAGGATTAAAAGTCAGGCTGGATGAAAAGGTGCGTAACCTTTCCATCAGCCAAAAGCAGATGTTGGAAATCGCTAAAACCTTAATGCTGGATGCGCGGGTTATTATTATGGATGAACCCACCTCTTCATTAACCTATAACGAGGTGGATTATCTTTTCCTGATAATGAATCAGCTGCGGCAAGATGGCACTGCCATCGTCTATATCTCCCATAAGCTGAACGAAATCCGGCGGATCTGTAACCGGTTCACGGTCATGAAAGACGGCAACAGCGTGGCCTCCGGACGGGTCACCGACGTTACCAATGACGATATCGTTCGGATGATGGTGGGGCGGGAACTGCAAAACCGGTTCCGCGCCATGAAGGAGAGCGTCGGCGTGGAGGATGCCGACACCATTTTTGAAGTCTGCGATATCACCAGCAAAGACAAACGCCGGGTGAAACATATCTCCTTTACGGTGAAAAGAGGCGAAATCATGGGGTTTGCCGGCCTGGTGGGCTCAGGACGCACGGAATTCATGAACTGTATTTTCGGGGTGGAGCCTACCAGTACCGGCCGGGTTAAGCTGCATAACGTAGATATCACGCCCTCGTCGCCTCTGGACGCCTTGAAAAAAGGCATGGGGTATATCACGGAAAGCCGGCGCGAAAACGGATTTTTTGAGAATTTTTCCATCGCCCAGAATATAGCCATCAGTAAAAGCCTGAAAGATGGTGGTTTCAAGGGCGCCATGGGTTTATTCAACCAAGAGCGCGAGCGCGAATTAGCTGAGCAGCAAAAAGAATTATTGTCTTTGAAATGCAGTTCGGTGGATCAAAATATCACTGAACTTTCCGGCGGTAATCAGCAGAAAGTATTGATATCAAAATGGTTATGCTGTGAACCGGAAGTTATTATTTTTGATGAACCCACCCGTGGTATAGATGTCGGCGCCAAAGCGGAAATTTATAAAGTGATGCGTAATCTGGCTGCTACCGGCAAGACTATTTTAATGGTCTCTTCTGAATTACAGGAAATATTATCTGTTTGCGATCGCATCGCCATATTCTGCGAAGGGCAACTGGCCAATATTCTTGATAATAACGAATCTATCAGCGAAGAGGATATCATGAAATGGGCGCTACCACAAAATTAGGGGAAATAAAAATGGATAAGTCCAAGTTCAACTTCCAGAAATTTTGGGATCAATACGGCACCTTTTTTATCCTGGCCATTATCGTTGCGATCTTTGGTTCTTTATCCAGTGAGTATTTTTTAAAAGCCAATAATATCACTCAGATTCTGGTGCAAAGTTCAGTTACCGTGCTTATCGGCATGGGGGAATTTTTTGCCATACTGGTGGCGGGTATCGACCTGTCGGTTGGGGCAGTATTGGCGTTGTCCGGCATGGTAACGGCAAAATTGATGCTGGCGGGCCTTGACCCTCTATCGGCGGCGCTGATCGGCGGAGTGTTGGTGGGCGGGCTGCTCGGGGCGATTAATGGCTGTCTGGTGAATTGGACCGGCCTGCATCCGTTTATCATTACCCTTGGCACCAACGCGATTTTCCGCGGCGTCACGCTGGTTATTTCCGATGCCAATTCGGTTTATGGCTTTTCATTCGGTTTCGTTAATTTTTTCGCCGCCAGTCCATTAGGGATCCCGGTCCCGGTGATCTTTGCCTTGTTGATTGCCGTCATCCTGTGGTTCATCACCTCCCATACCCGTCTTGGCCGCAACATTTACGCCCTGGGGGGGAATAAGAATTCCGCCTTCTTTTCCGGCATCGATGTCAAATTCCACATTCTTATCGTATTTATCATTTCCGGCATCTGCGCCGGGCTGGCCGGCGTGGTGTCGACCGCGCGCCTGGGGGCGGCGGAACCTCTGGCCGGTATCGGTTTTGAGACCTATGCCATCGCCAGCGCCATCATCGGCGGAACCAGTTTTTTTGGCGGCAAAGGGCGGATTTTCTCCGTGGTTATCGGCGGTTTGATTATAGGTACCATCAATAACGGACTGAATATTCTGCAAGTACAAACGTATTACCAATTAGTGGTCATGGGGGGATTAATTATCGCCGCCGTGGCATTAGATCGGCTGATCAGTAAATAGGGGCCCGATATGAAAATTTCGCCTTCTCTGATGTGTATGGATTTAAGCAATTTTAAAGAACAGATCGAATTTATCGATGGTCACGCCGATTATCTGCATATCGATATCATGGACGGGCATTTTGTGCCCAACCTGACGCTGTCGCCGTTTTTTGTCGAGCAGGTAAAACGCCTGGCCACCAAGCCCATGGACTGCCATTTGATGGTCACCAATCCCGAGGATTATATCGAAACGCTGGCCGCCGCCGGCGCCGGTATGATTACCCTGCATCCCGAAACGCTTTCCGGCCAGGCGTTCCGGGTGGTGGATAAAATCACTTCCCTGGGGCTAAAGGTGGGTTTTATCCTGAGTCCGGAAAGCACGGTAGAGGTCATGAAATATTATATCCATCTCGCGGATAAAATTACCGTGCTGACCGTCGATCCCGGTTTTGCCGGCCAGCCTTTTATCAGTGAAATGCTGGATAAAATCAGGGAGCTGAAACGCTATCGCGAACAGCATCGGCTGCGCTATGAAATCGAGATTGACGGTTCGTGCAATGAGCGGACGTTTAAATCCTTGATTGAGGCGGGCGCGGATGTGTTTATCGTCGGCTCCTCCGGTTTATTCAACAATGCCGCCGATATTCGCCAGGCCTGGCAAATCATGCAGGCGAATATCCAGCATGCCCAGAACGAGGCTGACGGCCATGCGTAAACGCCAGAAAGTCGTGGTGGGGGTGGATATGGGCGCCACCCATATCAGGATCTGTTTATTAACCGCCCACGGCCAGGTAGTGATAACCGATAAGGAAAGAACCCAACCGGTGATAGCCGGCGGCCTGGCCAAGGGGCTGGTAGCCTTTATCAGGGGGCATCTGTCAGGCCGCGAGGCGGATGTCGCCGCCTTGATGATAGGTCTTCCCGCCTCCATCGGTCGGGATAAAAGGACCATTATTTCCGTGCCCAACCTGCCTTGCGATGCCGGGGAATTCACCGATCTGGCCACCTGCCTGGAAGAGAATTTTTTATGCCCGGTAACCTTTGAACGTGATGTGAATATGCAATTGTATTATGACGTCACCGAGGGGCAGATAGCGGATAAGCTGGTTCTGGGCTTCTATCTGGGGACCGGCTTCGGTTTCGGGGTCTGGCTGAACGGTGCCCCTTATGTCGGCGCGCACGGGGTCGCCGGCGAACTCGGCCACATCCCCCTGGGGGATCCCGCCGCCCGCTGCGGCTGCGGCAATCCGGGCTGCCTGGAAACCCTGTGCTCCGGCGTGGCCCTGGCCCGCTGGTACGCCGGAGCGCCCCGGGACTACCCGCTGACTGAGATTTTCACCTATGCCCGAAATGAAAAGAGCCTGGCGGAGTTTATGGATTTGGCGGCAAAAGCCATTGCAACCGGGATCAACCTGTTCGATCCCGATTACGTTTTGCTGGGGGGCGGCGTGATGGATATGGCGGGTTTCCCCTATGACCGGCTCGTGGAGCGTACCGGCCTGTTTACCCGCAAACCCCTGCCTTATACGGCGCTGACCTTTGCCAAGGCCTCTTCGTCCTCTTTCAACGGCGCCATAGGCGCCGCCCGCATGGGACTGAACATGCCGGTCAAAGGGCGATTTTAGTCCAGGTATCCCGCAGCCCCACGGTGCGGTTGAACACCGGATGCTGCTGGCTAAAGTAGCGGCTGTCGGCGCAAAAATACCCTTCCCGTTCGAACTGATAGGGCTGTTCCGGCTTGGCGTTCAGGACGCCGCACTCGGCGAAACCCTGCTTGATTACCAGGGATTGCGGATTGATGGTGGCGAGAAAGTCATCCGCCGCCGCCGGATTGGCGTCGCTGAACAAACGGTCGTATAACCGGAACTCCGCCGCGATATTGCGCGTGGCGGAAACCCAATGGATCACGCCTTTTACCTTGCGCCCGTCCGCCGGATCCTTGCTCAGGGTCTCGGGATCGTAAGAACAATAGATAGCGGTGATCTCACCCTGCGGGTCTTTATCGATGCGCTCAGCCTTGATGACATAGGCGTTGCGCAAACGGACCTCTTTCCCCAGCACCAGGCGCTTGTACTGTTTATTGGCCTCTTCGCGAAAATCCGCGCGATCGATATAGATCTCGCGGCTGAAGGCTACCTGACGGCTTCCCATCGCCGGGTTGTTGGGATGATTAGGCATGGTGACGTCTTCTTCGTAACCCGCCGGCAGATTCTCGATAATGACTTTCACCGGATCGATAACCGCCATGGCGCGAGGCGCGGATTCGTTCAAATCCTCGCGGATACAGGCTTCCAGCGCGGCCATTTCCACGTTGTTTTCCTGCTTGGTCACCCCGATGCGGCGGCAAAACTCACGAATAGACGAGGCGGTATAACCGCGGCGGCGCAAGCCGGAGATGGTGGGCATGCGCGGGTCGTCCCAGCCCTCGACAATCTTATCCGCCACCAGCTGGTTAAGCTTACGCTTGGACATAATGGCGTATTCGAGGTTGAGCCGCGAAAATTCATACTGCCGCGGATGGCAGGGAATGGTGATGTTGTCCAGCACCCAGTCATACAGGCGGCGGTTATCCTGGAACTCGAGGGTGCATAATGAATGGGTGATGCCTTCCAGGGCGTCGGAGATGCAGTGAGTAAAGTCATACATCGGATAGATGCACCACTTGGACCCGGTCTGATGATGCTCGGCGAACTTGATACGGTAAAGCACCGGGTCGCGCATCACCATAAAAGGCGA
The DNA here is from genome assembly GCF_047324255.1 of Sodalis sp. RH15. Taxonomy (NCBI): domain Bacteria; kingdom Pseudomonadati; phylum Pseudomonadota; class Gammaproteobacteria; order Enterobacterales; family Bruguierivoracaceae; genus Sodalis; species Sodalis sp. RH15. The sequence goes on along the minus strand of NZ_CP178738.1, from coordinate 1,864,345 downwards.
GGCCATGTCGATTTTGGCCCGCAGGCAGGCGGAACCTTCCGGGAATCCGCCGCTGCGCATAATGGCGAACAGCGCCAGGTTCTGCTCTACCGGACGCTCGCGGAACGGGCTGTTTTTGCCGGGAGTGGTCAAATTGCCGCGGTATTCGCGGATGGCGTCGGGAGAGAGCTCGTCCACGTAGGCCAGCCCTTTGTTGATCAATTCGATGGCATAGGCGTGCAGTTGATCAAAGTAATCCGAGGAATAATGGATTTCACCGCTCCACTCAAATCCCAGCCATTTCACGTCCTGCTTGATGGAATCGACATATTCGATATCTTCTTTCGCCGGATTGGTATCGTCGAACCGCAGGTTGCATTTTCCCTGATAATCCTTGGCGATGCCGAAATTCAGGCAAATGGATTTGGCATGGCCGATATGCAGATAGCCGTTAGGCTCCGGCGGGAAACGGGTATGCACGGAGGTGTGCTTCCCGGTGGCCAGATCTTCATCAATAATTTGACGAATAAAATTAGTCGGGCGGGCTTCAGCCTCACTCATCTTGATGTTCCTCTAAACGAAAGCACGACATTCATTCCTCTAATACCCATAAGGCTATATGTTCCAACATGCCAGGTTCCGACACAACCGATAGTTGCGAAAAATCTCAAGCCGGACTTGGCCGGATGCCCGCTCGGCGTTCAATGACGGAGCGTTGCCGGTTAGCACTATTCTACCATAAGGAGGGAATGGACGGGGGATAACGGCAAACGGGCTTGGCTGGAAAAACGGAGGGACGGTTTACCGTTCCGTAGCTTATGACAACGTGCCCGGTCAGGACAGAATACTAGATCGTAAACCCGCCGTGAATACGTCCTTGTAGGCTCGATCCGCGCCATCCCTGGCGCGTACGGTTTACTTTTCTATCATCCCGTCCCGACTGATTGACTCCCAGTACGTTTATCGACAACCATCGGAACGGGCCAACCTTATTTCGCGGTGATATCGAGCAATTTACTTTCGCCGGCAATCACCAGGCCGGTGGCGGTAGCGGAAATCGCACCGAACTGGTCCATATTGGTGATAACCACCGGACTTATCATGGAACGGGCGTTGGCATTCAGGTATTCCAGATCCAGCTCAAGAATCGGCTGTCCCTGGGTGACCTTGCTGCCTTCGTCCACCAGACAGGTGAAACCCTGCCCCTGCAAATTGACGGTATCGATACCGATATGCACCACCACTTCGGCGCCGGTGTCGGTTTCCAGGCAAAATGCATGGTGGGTACCGAACATCTTCACCAGCGTCCCGTTGGCGGGCGACAAGACCAGCTTACCGGTGGGACGAACGGCTACTCCCTCCCCCACGGCTTTGCTGGCAAAACCTTCATCAGGCACCTGCTCCAGCGGCACGATTTCACCGGTCAGCGGTGAAATCAGGCTGACCACAACCGGACGCGCGGCCTGGGATGCATGAATCGGCGTAACCGGCGCCGCCGCGGGCGCGGGGGCTTGGGAAACCGACCTGGCCGCCGCCACCGGTCCGGTGGTGAGCACTTTGCGCATGGCATCGGCAATGATTTCGGCACGGGTGCCGACGATGATCTGCACGCTCTCTTTATTTAAACGAATCACCCCCTGGGCCCCCAGGTTTTTCGCCAGGGATTCATTTACTATCGCCGAGTCTTTGACGCTCAGGCGCAGACGGGTGATGCAGGCATCGATACCGGTCAGGTTATCCGATCCGCCTACCGAGCTGATAAAACGGCGCGCCAGCACTTCGGTTTCGCCGGCCTTGCCGCCTGCTACCGGGTTAGCGTCCACATCGACATCGTAACCGTCTGCTTCATCGCCGGCCATGGCCAGTTCACGTCCCGGGGTCAGCAGATTGAAGCGGTTGATGGTGAAACGGAATACCACATAATAGATGACGAAAAACACAATCCCTTGCGGAATCAGCATATACCAGTGCACGGCCAGCGGGTTGCGGGACGACAGCACCATATCCACCAGGCCGGCGCTGAAGCCGAAACCGGCCATCCAGTGCATGCTGGCGGCGATAAATACCGACAAACCGGTCAACAGCGCGTGCAGGAAATACAGCACCGGCGCCACGAACATGAAGGAGAATTCCAGCGGTTCGGTGATACCGGTAAAAAACGCGGCGAAGGCGCCGGCCAGCATGATACCGGCCACTTTGCTTCTGTTTTCCGGACGGGCGCAATGATAGATGGCCAGAGCGGCGCCGGGTAAACCGAACATCATGATCGGGAAGAAGCCGGCCTGATAGCGGCCGGTGATGCCGGGGATACCGGTACCGTTGGCGATGGATTGCGCGCCGCCGAGGAATTTGGGAATGTCGTTGATGCCGGCCACGTCGAACCAGAATACCGAGTTCAGCGCATGGTGCAGGCCGACCGGGATAAGCAGGCGGTTAAAGAAGGCGTAGATGCCCGCGCCGAGCGCGCCCATATGTTGGATGTACACCCCGAAACCCACCAGGGCATTAAAAATCAACGGCCAGACATACATCAGGATGAACGATACGACGATCATCACAAAGGAAACCAGTATAGGCACCAGGCGACGTCCGCTGAAGAATGACAGGGCCTTGGGCAGCTCGACTTGGCTGAAGCGGTTATACAGCTCGGCGGAAATGATGCCCACCAAGATGCCGACGAACTGGTTATTGATCTTGCCGAAGGCCGCGGGAACGCTGGCCACCGGAATTTTCTGAATCATCGCCACTGCCGCCGGCGCGCACAGGGTGGTGACCACCATGAAACCCACCAGTCCGGACAACGCCGCCGCGCCATCCTTGTCCTTGGACATGCCGTACGCCACGCCCACGGCGAACAGCAAAGACATATTATTGATGATTGCCGAACCGGCTGTGATGAAAAAAGCGGCCAGCGAACTGTCGCTTCCCCAGCCCACCGGGTCAATCCAGTAGCCGACACCCATCAGGATGGCGGCGGCGGGCAATGTCGCCACCGGCACCATCAGCGCACGGCCGATCTTCTGTAGATAACTGAGTATATTCACCTTGATTCCCCTTTAGACCCTATTGTACAACCCAAATTTTGGGCTGTTACCCCTGCCTGCTTCCAATTTCGCGTTAAATGACCCCATCACCAGCAGTGTAGGAAGTTTAATTTTCAACGCAAATTAAATACCAGCAATATGTGATTATTGTCACCTTGTTGCTGTCGAATTTGTGACTTATTCTGATAAATATGTCAAACTTATTTTGCTTAGCGAAAAATCCGCATAAAACTGTACCGGCGGCGTGAAGAGTAGTCCCTGATTGTTTCAGGGGGAAGGCGTCAACGCTATACTCTTCATGCCAGGCCGGAGATATGCCCTAATCTGCAAGAGGTCAATGATGAGACTCATTCCGTTACAAACCGCCGCTGAAGTCGGCAAATGGGCCGCCGCCTATATCGTCAGCCGCATCAATGCGTTTAAACCCACCGCGGAACGACCCTTTATTCTGGGACTGCCCACCGGCAGCACCCCCCTTGAAGCGTACAAATATCTTATTGAAATGCATAAAGCGGGCCAGGTCAGCTTTAAAAATGTGGTCACTTTCAATATGGATGAATATGTCGGCCTGCCCGCGTCGCATCCTGAGAGCTATCATACTTTCATGCATAAGAATTTCTTCGATCATATCGATATCCCACGCGAAAATATCAACCTTCTTAACGGCAATGCGCCTGACATCGACGAAGAGTGCCGACGCTACGAAGAGAAAATCAAATCCTACGGCAAGATCCATCTGTTTATGGGCGGGGTCGGCAACGATGGTCATATCGCCTTTAATGAACCGGCCTCGTCGCTGGCGTCCCGCACCCGCATCAAAACCCTGACTCAGGAAACCCGCCGGGTAAATTCCCGCTTCTTCGATGATGATGTGGAAAAGGTTCCCCGTTTCGCCCTGACCGTGGGCGTCGGCACCCTGCTGGACGCGGAAGAAGTGATGATTCTGGTGATTGGCCACCAAAAAGCCCTGGCTTTGCAAGCCGCGGTGGAAGGTAATGTCAATCATATGTGGACTATCAGTTGCCTACAACTTCATGCTAAAGCGGTGATGGTTTGCGATGAACCTTCTACTTTGGAACTTAAGGTCAAAACAGTGAAATATTTCCGTGAACTGGAAGCGGATAGTCTGAAAGCTGTTTGACTGTCAACCGGGAGCGAACGATGTACGCATTAATCAATGGCCGGATTTTTACCGGCTATCAAGTACTTGACGACTATGCGCTAATCATAGACGACGCCTTGATCAGCGCAGTTTGTCCGACGGCTTCGTTGCCGGCCGATATAGAACGCCGTGATTTGTCCGGAGCCCTCCTGGCGCCGGGTTTTATCGATCTGCAGCTTAATGGCTGCGGCGGAGTGCAATTCAACGACTCCCTCGACGCTTTATCGGTTGGTACGCTGGAAATTATGCAGCGCGCCAATGAGAAATCGGGCTGTACCAGCTTCCTGCCGACGCTTATCACCAGCACTGACGAATTCATGCACCGCGCCATTGACGTGATGCGCGCTTTTTTAGCCCAACATAAAAACCAGGCGCTGGGTCTGCACCTGGAAGGGCCTTATTTGAATCCCATCAAAAAAGGCACGCACGATCCGGCGCTGATGCGGACCCCCGACGCGGCGATGATTGACTATCTGTGCGCCAATGCCGACGTTATCGCCCAGATCACCCTGGCGCCGGAACAGGTGGATGCCGGCGTTATCCGCCGCCTGCGGCAGGCGGGCATCGTGGTCTCCGCCGGACATTCAAACGCCACCTATGAACAGGCGAAAGCGGGTTTTGCCGCCGGCGTCGGCTCCGCCACCCACCTGTTTAATGCCATGCCCCAACTGGTGGGCCGTGAACCGGGCCTTATCGGGGCCATCTTCGATGCGCCGGAAATTTACTGCGGCATCATCGTCGACGGTCTGCACGTCAATTACGCCAACGTGCGCAACGCTAAACGCATCAAGGGTGAAAAGCTGGTGCTGATTACCGATGCCACCGCGCCGGCCGGAGCCGACGGCAAGATTGACCGGTTTATTTTCGCCGGCAAAACAATCTACTACCGCGACGGCCTGTGCCTGGATGAAAACGGCACGCTGAGCGGTTCGGCTCTCACGATGATTGACGCGGTACGCAATAGCGTCGAGTATGTCGGTATTCCGTTGGATGAAGCGTTGCGTATGGCAACCTTATACCCCGCGCAGGCTCTGGGTATAAGCGATCGTCTGGGTACGCTGCAGGTGGGTAAAGCGGCTAACCTTACCGCCTTTACCCGCGATTACCGGATAATCAAAACCATCGTGAATGGCGATGAAGTTTAACGATGAGCGAGTAGAGCACTGATGACCCCAGGCGGACAGGCCCCGATAGGTAATGTTGATCTTGTAAAACAACTTAATGGCGCGGCGGTCTACCGCCTGATAGACCAATCAGGTCCGATTTCGCGCATTCAGATAGCGGAACAGAGTCAGCTGGCGCCGGCCAGCATCACCAAGATCACCCGCCAGCTGCTGGAACGCGGCCTGATCCGCGAAGTGGATCAACAGGCCTCCACCGGCGGCCGCCGGGCAATCTCCATCGTTGCCGAAACCCGCGCCTTTCAGGCCATCGGCATTCGCCTGGGCCGTCACGACACGACCATCACCCTGTATGATCTCACCGGCAAATCCCTGTGCGAAGAGTATGTGCCGCTGCCTGAGCGGACCCAGCAGGCGCTGGAAGAGGCGCTGTTTACCGCCATCGGCCGTTTTCTGGAACAAAGCCAGCGCAAGATCCGCGAGCTCATCGCCATTTCGGTGATTCTGCCGGGCCTGGTGGATCCCTATTCCGGCGTGGTGCGCTATATGCCGCATATCACCGTCAATCAGTGGCCGCTGGTGGAAAATTTACAAAAGCGGTTCCATTTAACCGCTTTTGTCGGCCACGACATCCGCAGTTTGGCGCTGGCGGAGCACTATTTTGGTGCATCCCGCGACTGCGATGACTCCATTTTGGTTCGTTTGCACCGCGGCACCGGTGCGGGCATCCTGGTGAATGGCCAGATTTTTCTCGGCAGTAACGGCAACGTGGGGGAAATCGGTCATATCCAGGTAGACCCGCTTGGAGAGCGGTGCCACTGCGGCAACTTTGGCTGTCTGGAAACCATTGCCGCCAACGGCGCCATCGAACAACGGGTACGGCATTTGCTCAACCAGGGCTACCCGAGCAAGCTCACTCTAGACAATTGCCAGATTGACGCCATTTGCAAAGCCGCCAACCGTGGCGACCCTTTGGCATGCGAGGTCATCGAGCAGGTGGGACATCATCTTGGCAAGGTGATCGCCATCGCCATCAACCTGTTCAATCCGCAAAAAGTGGTGCTGGCCGGTGAAATTACCGAAGCGCATAAAGTCCTGCTGCCGGCGGTGCAGCGCTGCATTGATAACCAGACTCTCAGCGGTTTCCGGCAAAATCTGCCGGTGGTGATTTCCGCGCTGAACCACGGCTCGGCCATCGGCGCCTTTGCCCTGGTGAAACGGGCCATGCTCAACGGCGTACTGCTGCAACGCTTGCTGGAAGGCAACTAAATGTCGGAAAAGACGAATGAGCCGTTTTATTCATTAACGATTGGTTAAATCCCGGGGCCGCCGGGCCCTTTTTAATAGTGAATCCTCATTATTTAGCCATTAAAATTATTTAATCTTCAACAGCAAGGCTTTTTTCATTGCCAGATCTTGAATAGTTGGGGCATTTTGATGCTAAATCGATGTTATCGAGACGGCTTACACGACTCTAAAAGAAGCAAGGAAAAATTATGTGTTCAATCTTTGGTGCCCTGGATCTGAAATCCGATCCCACGGAACTGCGCAAAACAGCGCTGGAAATGTCGCGCCTGATGCGCCATCGCGGCCCGGACTGGTCCGGCGTCTTCGCCAGCGACAAAGCGATTCTCGCCCATGAACGGCTCTCCATCGTTGACGTCAATACCGGCGCACAACCGCTGTACAATGCCGCCCACACCCATGTGCTGGCGGTAAACGGCGAGATCTACAATCACCAGGCCCTCCGTCAGGAACTGGGGGACCGCTACGCATTCCAGACCGGCTCGGATTGTGAAGTGATACTGGCGCTGTATCAGGAAAAGGGACCGGCATTTCTTGATGATTTGCGCGGTATGTTCGCCTTTATCCTTTATGATACCGAAAAAGACGCTTACCTCATCGGCCGCGACCATATGGGCATAATCCCCCTTTATATGGGCTTCGATGAAAACGGCACCCTGTTCGTGGCCTCGGAAATGAAGGCGCTGGTGCCTATCTGCCGCAGCATCAAAGAGTTCCCCCCGGGAAGTTACCTGTGGAGCCAGGATGGCGAAATTCGCGAATACTACAGCCGCGATTGGTTCTCCTATGACAGCGTCAAAGACAACGTCACTGATAAAGCCGCCCTGCGCGACGCCCTTGAGGAATCGGTCAAAAGCCATCTGATGTCCGATGTGCCTTACGGTGTGCTGCTGTCCGGCGGCCTGGATTCCTCCATTATTTCCGCCATTACCAAAAAATATGCCGCCCGCCGCGTGGAAGACCAGGCGCGCACCGAAGCCTGGTGGCCACAGCTGCACTCCTTTGCCGTCGGCCTGGAAGGCTCCCCGGATTTACGCGCCGCCAAAGAGGTGGCCACCCATCTGGGCACCGTGCATCATGAAATCCATTTTACGGTGCAGGAAGGACTGGATGCCATCCGCGATGTGATTTATCACATCGAGACCTATGATGTCACCACGATCCGCGCCTCCACCCCCATGTATCTGATGTCCCGTAAAATCAAGGCCATGGGTATCAAGATGGTATTGTCGGGGGAAGGCGCCGACGAGGTGTTCGGCGGGTATCTCTATTTCCATAAGGCGCCGAACGCCAAAGAGTTCCACGAGGAGCTGGTGCGCAAACTGCAGGCGCTGCATATGTACGACTGCGCCCGGGCCAACAAGGCCATGTCCGCGTGGGGCGTGGAAGCCCGCGTTCCTTTCCTGGACAAGAACTTCCTGGATGTGGCCATGCGGATCAATCCGCAGGATAAGATGTGCGGCCACGGCAAAATCGAGAAACACGTGCTGCGCGAATGCTTTGCGTCTTACCTGCCGGAGAGTATTGCCTGGCGCCAGAAGGAGCAATTTTCCGACGGCGTGGGGTATAGCTGGATTGATACCCTCAAGGAAGTGGCCGCCGCGCAAATCACCGATCAGCAATTGGCCAATGCGCATTTCCGTTTTCCCTATAACACTCCCACCTCCAAAGAGGCCTATTTCTACCGCGAAATCTTTGAAGAGCTGTTCCCGTTACCCAGCGCCGCCGAGTGTGTTCCCGGCGGTCCGTCGGTGGCTTGCTCGTCGGCTAAGGCCATCGAATGGGACGAGTCCTTCAAAAACATGGACGATCCGTCGGGACGCGCCGTAGGCGTGCATCAGTCGGCTTATTAGAGTAAAGACCGCACCCGCGATCGCCGGGGGTGCAACAAGCGTGTTAAAGGGAAACCGTGCTGAAGGGGTCGAATCGGGCATGGTTTTCCTGCCCGACCGAGCGCCCCTCAGCGCGGTAAGCCCGCTATCGCCGGGGGTGCGACAAGCGTGTTAAAGGGAAACCGTGCTGAAGGGGTCGAATCGGGCATGGTTTTCCTGCCCGACCGAGCGCCCCTCAGCGCGGTAAGCCCGCGATCGCCGGGGGTGCGACAAGCGTGTTAAAGGGAAACCGTGCTGAAGGGGTTAAGCAGGCGTGGCCTTCCCGCCTGCCCAGACTTGTTGCAGCGCCGTTAGTAGCATCTCCGGGCCGGTTCGGCCCGGTTTTTTTGCGTCTAAAAGTGCTAAAATCCCCCCTTATGCGGTTTTTATCATCAGGTTGGTCATAAGCCGGACAAACAGCATGCGCAAAGGCCGATTCCCAAAAAAAGGTGTTGACTGAATTTCTGCAACTACGCATAATGCGCCCCGCAACGCCGAATGATGGTCACGCGGAAGGAAGGCTACGTAGCTCAGCTGGTTAGAGCACAGCACTCATAATGCTGGGGTCACAGGTTCGATTCCCGTCGTAGCCACCATACTTTGCGGGAGTGGCGAAATTGGTAGACGCACCAGATTTAGGTTCTGGCGCCGCAAGGTGTGCGAGTTCAAGTCTCGCCTCCCGCACCATATTTCGGTTACGCGCCGGATGGGGTATAGCCAAGCGGTAAGGCAGCGGGTTTTGATCCCGCCACGCCCAGGTTCGAATCCTGGTACCCCAGCCAATAGCTTCGTTCAGTTATGCGAGGCAAGAATTATTGTGGTTGCGGTTGCTTTGGGATATAGCCAAGCGGTAAGGCAGCGGGTTTTGATCCCGCCACCCCCAGGTTCGAATCCTGGTATCCCAGCCAAAATAAATTGGCAAAAAGTATTGTAAGCCACGAATATTTAAGTATAATTTGGCTACGTAGCTCAGCTGGTTAGAGCACAGCACTCATAATGCTGGGGTCACAGGTTCGATTCCCGTCGTAGCCACCACATTTTTGGGGTATCGCCAAGCGGTAAGGCAGCGGATTCTGATTCCGCCACCCCAGGTTCGAATCCTGGTACCCCAGCCATACAAGACTGCGTTTGCAGTCAAACGGTCAAGCTGACAACAGCGGGCTGTTTAGAACGGAGCGAATGTCGTTGACATCGCTCCGTTTTTTTTATCTCAAGCAAATACCGTCAGAGAAAACGGCGGTCCTGCCCGGCGGCTGGCTGGCGTGTCCCCCTGCTCTCCCCATAAATACGCGGCCGCGCCGCCGTCAATATATTGTTCCTTAAACCCTAATCCCCGCCATAATCCTCTGCCTATTTCCCCTAGGACGCGTTAATGGGGCAAAGATACCGATCCGTCGGTCCGTTCATCGTTGCGTAATGAACTCTTGGTTGGTTTTTATACTCTGAGAAAAAGGAGAGGCAGCATCGACGGCCTCGTTTGTTCATTTCCACCACTAAAGCAGCGCAAGTAAATCCAGATCAAGGTTTTAAACGCGGCTTCTCGTGCAAACTGCCCCGCATCCAGGATGGATAGAGATGAAATTGTAAATTATTGATTGAGAATCAACGATGATTAACTATAAAACCGCAACGCTTGAAGAATTAAAAATCGAATTCAAACGCCTATCCAAGCAGGCCGGCGATATGCCCCTTGGCACCCGCAAAGAATTTTACCATCTGCCCGCCATCCTGGAAGATGACGAAACCCCCTTGGCCGTTGCTGCCGGCCTGATGGGCGGCAACACCTGGCTCATCACCCTGACCGATCGGCGGGTGATTTTCCTGGATAAGGGCATGGTATTCGGCCTTAAACAGGTGAACGTCAGTTTGGCGGATATCGTATCGGTGAGCAGCAGGACCCGGATGATGACCGGCAGCATTATCCTGAACACCACCGGCCAAGTCTATACCATCGAGAATGTGATGAAAGGCGCGGTGATCCCCTTCACCAACCTGGTGAACAGCGCCTGTGAACGGCTGAACACATCCGTCGCCGGACCGGCGGCAACGCGGGAGTATCCCCTTGACCCGGCGCCGATGGAGATGATAATCCAGCTGGAAAAACTGGCTTCGTTGAAAGAACGGGGCATTTTGAGCGACGAAGAGTTCAGCACCCAAAAAGCCCGCATACTGGCAATGTGATCCGGCGGGGAGCGATCCCGACGCCACAAGCACACCCTATAATCCGAGGGCGTATTTCAGCGCCCGCGTTTTCAGCGCCCCTGCCCGCTGGGCCAACATCAGGCCGAGATTGCGCGCCAATTTCACTGGCGGCAGGTTATTGCTGAAGGCGGTATAGAACAGATCCATCCCGCTTTGCATCAACAGGTTATCGGCGTAGCGACGGTGCTGGTAGCGCTTGAGAATCCGCAGTTCGTCCCAGGGCTCGCCATGGTCGCGGGCGCCGGCTACCACGTCCGCCAATGCCGCCACATCCCTGAATCCCAGATTAACCCCCTGTCCCGCCAGGGGATTGATGGTATGGGCCGCATCGCCGATAAGGGCCAGGCCGGGATTGACATAGCGGCGGGCATGGCTGCGCACCAGAGGGAATGCGCCGGCGGCATGCACTTTGACCGCCCCCAGACGCCGGGGGAAAACCCGCAGCACTTCCCGCTCCAGCGCCGGCAGCGATAATGCCTGCAGCTGTTTGATACGCGCCGCGCTGTCATACCACACCAAGGCGGCCCACTGGTTATAGAGCGGTAAAAAGGCCCGGGGGCCGTCGGGAGAGAACTCCTGCCAGGTGGTGTCCTGCTGGCCGTAGGGACAGGCCACGGTTATCAACAGGCAAGATTGACGATATTGCCAGCCGCTCACGCCGATGCCCGCCTGCCGGCGAACCCGCGATTGCGCGCCGTCGGCGCCAATCAGCAGCCGGGTGGTGACCGTCTCGCCGTTATCCAGCGCCAGACGCCAGTTGCCGCCGTCATAGCTCATGGCCGTCAGGCTGGCGGGACACAGCAACCGCAAGCTATCACAGGCCTCGAACGCCTGCCACAATCCCCGCTGCACACGGTAATTCTCCACCATGAATCCCAGTTCGGGCAAGCGCAGCGCCGCCGCGTCAAAGGTCACCCGGGATGCGTCCCACTCCCAGGTTTCCAGGCGGCGATAAGGGACCCGATACTCTTCGCCGATACGTTCCCAGGCCCCCAGGCGGCGCAACAGTTCAACCGAGGCGCAACTGATGGCGGAAACCCGCAAATCCGGCGGGGCATCGGGCAGCGGCGCCACGGGAGGAGCGTGGTCCAGCACCAGCACGCTGAAGCCGGCCTGCGCCAGCGCCAGCGCCGCCGCCGCGCCCACCATGCCGCCCCCCGCCACCACCACATCATAGGATGAATTGTCTGCCATGTCGGTTACACTTAAATCGCTGATAAGGATTTGCATAGTGTAACGCAATTTTTCATTATCCCGGACAACCTCATGCTCGGCAGGCTGGTCACAATCAGGCCAACGTATTACAATACGCGCCCAGCATAAGCCTTTATGCTTTTTACCTGCACTGAGTAAACGGCAAGCCGATGACGAAAAAACTGCATATCAAAACCTGGGGCTGTCAGATGAACGAATACGATTCATCCAAGATGGCCGACTTACTGGACAGCACCCATGGCTACCAGTTGACGGATAACCCCGAGGAAGCGGATGTATTGCTGCTCAATACCTGCTCCATTCGCGAAAAAGCCCAGGAAAAGGTATTCCATCAGCTGGGGCGCTGGCGGGAGCTGAAAAAAGCCAATCCGGATTTGATTATCGGCGTCGGCGGCTGCGTCGCGTCGCAGGAAGGCGCCCATATCCGCGAACGCGCCCATTATGTGGACATTATTTTCGGGCCGCAGACCCTGCACCGGCTGCCGGAGATGATCAATCACGTCCGCGGCACCCGCAGCCCGGTGGTGGACATCAGCTTCCCGGAAATCGAAAAATTCGACCGCCTGCCGGAACCGCGCGCCGACGGCCCCACCGCCTTTGTCTCCATTATGGAAGGCTGCAACAAATATTGCAGCTTCTGCGTGGTGCCCTATACCCGCGGCGAGGAAGTCAGCCGCCCCTGCGACGACATCCTGTTCGAAATAGCGCAGCTGGCGGCGCAGGGCGTGCGGGAAGTCAACCTGCTGGGCCAGAACGTCAACGCCTACCGCGGCGCCAGCTACGACGGCGATATTTGCACCTTCGCCGAGCTGCTGCGCTTGGTGGCGGCCATAGACGGCATCGATAGGGTTCGGTTCACCACCAGCCATCCCATCGAATTCACTGACGATATCATCGAAGTCTATCTGGATACCCCTGAACTGGTGAGCTTTGTGCATCTGCCGGTGCAAAGCGGTTCGGATCGTATTTTGACCATGATGAAACGCGCCCATACCGCCTTGGAATACAAATCGATTATCCGGAAATTGCGCAAGGCACGTCCCGGCATTCAGATAAGCTCCGATTTCATCATCGGCTTCCCCGGTGAAACCCAGGCCGATTTCGAACAGACCATGCAGCTTATCGCCGATGTGAATTTCGATATGAGCTACAGCTTCATCTACTCCGCCCGTCCCGGCACCCCGGCCGCCGATATGGTGGACGACGTCAGCGAGGACGAGAAGAAACAGCGGCTTTACCTGCTGCAGGAACGCATCAGCCAGCAGGCTATGCAGTACAGCCGCCGGATGAAGGGCACGGTGCAGCGCATCCTGGTGGAAGGCACCTCCCGCAAGAGCCTGATGGAACTTTCAGGCCGCACCGAAAATAACCGCGTGGTGAACTTCGAAGGCCGGCCGGATATGATAGGCAAGTTTGTGGATGTGGAAATCGTCGATATTTACCCGAACTCGCTGCGCGGCGTTGTGGTGCGCACCGAGGAGCAAATGGGCCTTCGGGTCAGTGAAAGCCCGGCGTCGGTCATTGCCCGCACCCGCAAAGAGAACGATATCGGCGTGGGTATCTACCAGCCGTGATTCCTCCCCGATCCACCGGGGGGCGGGCGGTTTACCGCCGCCCTTCCCCCCAGGCATACCCATCGGTTGCTTTTTACGATTCGTGCCCCCATATCATCTTGAAGGCTTGCGCCCGTGGCGCCGACGGGTGTTTACTTCTCTTATTAAATATACATCCCGTGGCGTTATCGTTGCCGGCCGGCCTCGATACCCCTAAAACTCTATAACATGGTCTTTACGGCCAAGAGGAAAAGTTTGAACGTTGACACTAAAGAAATCGTGCTGGAGCCTGCGGATAACAACCGCTTGATGAGCCTCTGCGGGCCGTTTGATGACAATATAAAACATCTTGAACGCCGGTTGGGCATTGAAATCAATCGTCGTGACAACGTCTTTAAACTCGTGGGCACGCCGCTTAGCGTTGACGCGGCGGCCAGCATCCTGCGAACGCTCTATGTGGATACCGCGCCGGTACGCGGCCTTATCGCCGATATCGAGCCCGAAAAAATCCATCTGGCTATCAAGGAAAGCCGGGTTCTGGAACAAACCGCCGAAAGCGTGCCGGATTATGGCAAAGCGGTGAACATCCAGACCAAACGGGGGGTCATCAAGCCCCGGACGCCGAACCAGGCGCAATATATCGCCCATATTCTCGATCATGATATTACCTTCGGCGTCGGCCCGGCCGGTACCGGCAAAACCTATCTGGCGGTGGCGGCGGCGGTGGATGCCCTGGAGCGCCAGGAGGTACGCCGTATCATGCTGACCCGCCCGGCGGTGGAAGCGGGAGAAAAACTGGGGTTCCTCCCCGGCGATCTTGCCCAGAAGGTAGACCCTTACCTGCGTCCGCTGTATGACGCGCTGTTTGAAATGCTCGGTTTCGAACGGGTGGAAAAGCTCATCGAACGCAACGTTATTGAAGTCGCCCCGCTGGCCTATATGCGCGGACGGACCCTCAACGATGCGTTTATCATTCTGGATGAGAGCCAGAACACCACCATTGAACAAATGAAAATGTTCCTGACGCGGATCGGGTTCAATTCCAAGGCGGTGATTACCGGCGACATCACGCAAATCGACCTGCCGCGCAACGCCAAATCCGGGCTGCGCCACGCCATCGATGTGCTGGCGGGGGTCGAGGAAATCAGTTTCAACTTTTTCCATAGCGAAGACGTAGTGCGCCATCCGGTGGTGGCCCGCATCGTCGTGGCCTATGAGGAATGGGAAAACGCCGAACAAAAACGTAAAGACGCTCTGGCGGAGCTGCGCAAGCGCGAAGCCCAGAACCACTACAACGGCCATGGGACGTTCGGCGATAACGAGGGACAAGCCTGATGAGCGACGTTATTCTTGATTTACAGCCGGCCTGCGAAGACGTCGCGGGTTTGCCCGATGAAACGGCCTTTACCCGCTGGCTTACGGCGGTGCTGCCGCGTTTTCGCCAGCAGGCCGAAGTGACCGTCCGGCTGGTGGATGAAGCGGAAAGCCACGAACTCAACCTGACCTACCGCGGCATGGATAAGCCCACCAATGTCTTGTCGTTCCCCTTTGAAGCTCCGCCGCAAGTTGAACTGCCGCTGCTGGGGGATCTGGTGATATGCCGCCAGGTGGTGGAGCGTGAAGCGCTGGAACAAAATGTTCCCTTGGAGGCCCATTGGGCGCATATGGTTGTTCACGGCTGCCTTCATCTGCTAGGGTATGATCATATCCTCGACGAGGAAGCTGAGGAAATGGAAGCGCTGGAAGCCGAAATCCTGCAATCCATGGGTTATCCGGACCCTTATCGTGCGGAAAAAGACGTTAACCCCTAACCCACTACGAGTGAAATTAACTAAACGCCATGAGCGACGACCATTCGCAAAGCAATGACAGCCCCAGTCCCAAGAAAGGCTTTTTTACCCTTATCCTTAATCAACTGTTCCATGGTGAACCCAAAAATCGTAATGATTTGCTGGAGCTTATCCGCGACTCGGAACAAAACGAACTGATAGATCCCGATACCCGCGATATGCTGGAAGGCGTAATGGACATCGCCGAACAGCGCGTCAGGGATATCATGATTCCCCGATCCCAGATTGTCACTCTGAAAAACAACCAGTCGCTGGAAGAGTGCCTCGATGTCATTATCGAATCCGCCCACTCTCGCTTTCCGGTCATCAGCGAGGATAAGGATCATATCGAGGGGATTCTGATGGCCAAGGATCTGCTGCCTTTTATGCTCAGCGATTCCCAGCCTTTCAGCATGGATAAAGTATTGCGTCCCGCGGTGGTGGTGCCGGAAAGCAAGCGGGTCGATCGCATGCTCAAGGAGTTTCGATCCCAGCGCTATCACATGGCCATCGTCATCGATGAGTTCGGCGGCGTATCAGGCTTGGTAACCATTGAGGATATCCTGGAGCTGATAGTCGGCGAGATCGAAGATGAATATGACGATGAGGAAGATCGGGATATCCGCCAGCTTAACCGCCATACCTTTACCATTCGCGCCCTGACCCCCATTGAAGATTTCAACGACGCGTTCGGCACCCATTTCAGCGACGAGGAAGTGGATACCATCGGCGGTCTGGTGATGCAGGCGTTCGGCCATTTGCCGGCCCGCGGCGAAACCATTGAAATTGACAACTACGTGTTCAAGGTCGCCATGGCCGACAGTAGACGAATCATCCAGGTTCATGTCAAAATCCCCGACGATTCACCGCAACCCATAATGGAAGAATAATTTTTACATGGTTATCGCCGAGCGATTTGAACGCCAGTGGCTGCGCATGCTGCTGGCGCTGTTAACAGGTGCCTGCGGCACGCTGGCTTTTTCACCCTATGATTTCTGGCCGGCTGCGCTCTTGTCATTGGCCGGCCTGTTGGCGGTCGGTTTAAACCGCACGCCCCGCCAGGCCGCCTGGCTGGGATTTATCTGGGGATTCGGCCTGTTCGGCAGCGGCATGAACTGGATTTATGTCAGCATCGCCCAGTTCGGCGGCCTGCCCGGGCCGGTCAATGTCGGTCTGGTGGTAATATTGGCGGCCTATCTGGCGCTTTACCCGATGCTGTTCAGCGGCCTGCTGGCGCGCATCTGGCCGGCCACGTCCCTGTGGCGGCTGACGCTGGGCGCGCCGGTGCTTTGGCAGATTACTGAATTCCTGCGCGGCTGGGTGCTGACAGGCCTACCCTGGCTGCAGTTCGGCTATACGCAAATCGACGGCCCCCTCAAGGGCCTTGCGCCGCTGTTCGGCGTCGAGTCCCTGACGTTCGTGCTGATGGCCGTCAGCGGGCTGCTGGTGGCCGCCCTGGCGCTGCGCGGCCCATTGGCGGCGGTCTGCGGACTGGCGCTGCTGCTGCTGCCCTGGCCGCTGAGCACCCTGCGCTGGTACACCGCCGACGATGCGCGATCGATTAACGTGGCCATGGTTCAGGGGAATATCGCTCAATCCCTGAAATGGGACGCCGATCAGGTACGGCCGACGCTGGATATTTATCTGAACCATAGCCGCCCGGTTCTGGGAAAGGCGCAAATCATCATCTGGCCCGAATCGGCAATACCGGATGACGAAGTGGATCAGAACCGGTTCCTGCTGACGCTGGATGGGCTGCTGCGGGACGAGCACAGCAGCCTTATCACCGGCATTATCGATTCGCGTCCGTCGCCGGCGGGCTATCAGTATTACAACAGCATCGTGGTGCTGGGGGAAAATACCCCTTACCATTACCCGAGCCCGAATCGTTACTCTAAGCACCACCTGGTGCCGTTTGGCGAATTTGTGCCGTTTGAAAAGCTGCTGCGTCCGCTGGCGCCGCTCTTCAATCTGCCGATGTCGTCTTTCAGCCGCGGCAATTATATTCAGCCGCAGCTCAGCGTGGCCGGCATGAAGCTGACGGCGGCCATTTGCTACGAAATCGTCCTCGGCTCCCAGGTAAGGGATAACTTCCGCCCCGACACCGATTTCCTGCTCACCATCTCCAATGACGCCTGGTTCGGCCACTCCATCGGGCCGTGGCAGCATTTCCAGATGGCGCGGATGCGCTCTCTGGAGCTGGGCCGTCCGCTGCTGCGCAGCACCAATAACGGCATAACGGCGGTGATTGGCGCCGACGGCAAAATCGACGCGCAGTTGCCTCAGTTTACCCGCGACGTACTCAGCGCCAGGGTAACTCCCACCACCGGCATGACCCCTTACGCCCGTTTCGGCGATTGGCCGCTGTGGATAGCCACCCTGCTGCTGGGCTTTGCCGCGCTGGTATTCGGCCGCCGCCGGCAACCACGGTTCTGATAGAGCAAACAGCGGGCGACCCAGCCCGCTTTCATGCCATTGTTAATCATTCTCATTACTGCTATCTTTTCGACAGCAACGCCTCCCTTTATTTTCAGCAAAGAGAAAGCCATGACGCCCGATCCCCGTTATCTGATAACCGATGCCGCTCAGCTTCGCGAGCACTATGCGCAGCCCGCCAAAGGGGTAATCCTCAAGCAAATCAATCATATTGATGACTATGGCCGCCGCCTGATCGCCCTGTCGCCCTTTATGGTTCTCGGTACCCTCGGCGCCCATGGCATCGATTGCTCGCCCAAAGGCGGCGAACCCGGTTTCGTTCAGGTAGAGGATGACAAGACGCTGCTTTTGCCCGACCGCGCCGGCAATAATCGCCTTGACGGCTTGAACAACCTCCTGCAAAACCCCTACGTGGGCATGTTGTTCCTCATTCCCGGCTGGCAGGAGACGTTCCGGGTCAACGGCCGGGCACGCATCTCCGTCGATCCGGCGCTGTGCCGGCGCTTCCCGCTGAACGGGCATCCGGCAAAAAGCATCCTTTGCATCGACGTTGAGGAAGCCTTTATCCATTGCGGCCGCGCCGTCAGTTTTGCCGACCTCTGGAACCCGGAAAAGCATCCCGACCCGGCGCGGATCCCCAAGCCCATGGACATTTTCAAAGCTCACGTGGCGTTATCGTCCCTTGACGCCAACTAAACATAATAAGCATGTAATTAATGACCTTGGCATAGATATTGCTCCATAATCATGCGATGGTCGTTAAAATCTGTTTTTTGTTGAGGGAATTCCGCCCGAAATGCGCCGCCATGGTGCATTTTATGCACTTTTATCGTGCGAATCCGCCCCTTACGCCGTATTTTGGTGCGCTTAATCTCACAAAACTCAAACTTTTTGATTTCAAAGAATTTACAATCGACTATTTTTAATAAAGTTCCTTTTAATAAGGCTTCGTTTGATTTTACGCGCTAAGCATTAGGCGCTTAACGTGATACTCATGATTACGGGCTGCTTATTCCACCAGCACCGTAATGACAGCAAAGGAGTTGGAAGATGCAAATGCGCAAAGTGGCTTTATCATTATTGATATTAGGTATGGCGGGGAGCATGGCCCACGCTGAAGACCTGACCGGCACACTGAAAAAAATCAAAGACAGCGGCGTGGTGGTAGTGGGTCATCGCGAATCCTCGGTACCCTTTTCTTATTACGACAATCAGCAAAAGGTCGTGGGCTACTCCCAGAACTATTCCGATGCCATCGTGGATGCCATTAAGAAAAAAATCGATGCGCCCAATCTCCAGGTGAAATACCTGCCTATCAGCTCGCAAAACCGTATTCCGTTGCTGCAAAACGGCACCTATGATTTTGAATGCGGCTCGACCACCAATAACCTGGAACGCCAGAAACAGGTGGATTTTTCCGATACACTGTTTGTCATCGGCACCCGAATTGCGGTTAAAAAAGGCAGCGGTATCAAGGACTTTTCTGATTTAGCCGGTAAAACCGTCGTGGTGACCGCCGGCACTACGTCCGAAGTGCTGATCAATAAACTGAACGACGAAAAGCATATGAACATGCGCATCATCGCCACCAAAGATCACGGCGACTCGTTCCGTACGCTGGAGACCGGTCGCGCGGTGGCCTTTATGCTGGATGATGCCCTGCTGGCCGGCGAACGCGCCAAATCCAAAAACCCGTCACAATGGGATATCGTCGGCACCCCGCAATCAAAAGAAGCCTATGGCTGTATGCTGCGTAAAGACGATCCTCAGTTCAAGAAGCTGATGGACGACACCATTGTCTCCATCCAGACCTCCGGCCAGGCGGCAAAATGGTATGACACCTGGTTTAAACAGCCCATTCCGCCGAAGAATCTGAATATGAATTTCGAGATGTCCGATGACGTCAAGCAGCTCTTTAAAACCCCTAACGATAAAGCCGTAAACTAATAACGACTATAAGGACGGGCGACTCCCCGTCCTCTCGATTGCTTGAGGTCCCGGACAGACAGACATGCCGCGGACGTTCCCCGCGGTATGGACATGGTGGTCTTCATCAATCTTCAGGGTAGCGATGCTACCCTTTTTTCCCGGAGTTTTTATGTCTATAAATTGGGACTGGGGCATTTTTTTTGAGGCAGCTCCATTTGGCAACACCACGTATCTCGGCTGGTTATGGTCGGGATTTAAAATGACCGTCGCGGTCTCTTTTTGCGCCTGGATTATCGCGCTGCTGGTGGGATCGCTGTTCGGCATCCTGCGCACCGTGCCAAACCGTTTCCTTTCCGCCTTGGGCACCTGTTATGTGGAGCTTTTTCGCAATGTGCCCCTGATCGTGCAATTTTTTATCTGGTATCTGGTGGTGCCGGAATTATTGCCGGCGAATATCGGCATGTGGTTCAAATCAGAGCTCAATCCGAATATACAATTTTTCGTCTCGTCAATGGTTTGCCTGGGACTGTTTACCGCCGCCCGCATTTGCGAGCAGGTGCGCTCCGGCATCCAGTCCCTGCCGTCGGGCCAGCGGGCCGCCGGGCTGGCCATGGGACTGACCCTGAGCCAGACCTACCGCTATGTGTTGCTGCCCAGCGCCTATCGGGTCATCCTGCCGCCCATGACGTCGGAAATGCTGAATCTGGTAAAAAACTCCTCGGTGGCCTCCACCATCGGCCTGGTGGAAATGGCGGCGCAGGCCGGCAAACTGCTGGATTATTCCGCCCATGCCTATGAATCCTTCACCGCCATTACGGTGGGCTATCTGATCATTAACGCGGTTATTATGTTTGCCATGTATCTCCTTGAGAAAAAAGTGCGTTTGCCCGGCCATATAGGAGGTAAATGATGTATCAATTTGACTGGAGTTCCGTTGTTCCCAGTTTGCCCTATATGCTGCAGGGTATGGCGATAACGCTGAAGATCACCGTTACCGCGGTTGTGGTCGGCATTGTCTGGGGCACCATCCTGGCGGTCATGCGCCTGTCGCCGTTCAAGCCCATAAGCTGGCTGGCTAAAATTTACGTTAACCTGTTCCGTTCCGTGCCCTTGCTGATGGTGCTGCTGTGGTTTTACCTGGTGGTGCCCAGCTTCCTGCAAAGAGTCATGGGACTGTCGCCGAAAACCGATATCCGGCTGATTTCGGCCATGGTGGCGTTTTCCCTGTTTGAAGCCGCCTATTATTCCGAAATTATCCGCGCCGGCATCATCAGCGTCGCCCGCGGACAGGGCTCCGCCGCGCTGGCGCTGGGCATGACCCATTGGCAATCGATGCAGTTGGTGATACTGCCCCAGGCGTTCCGGGCCATGGTGCCGCTGCTGCTGACTCAGGGTATCGTGCTGTTCCAGGATACCTCGCTGGTTTACGTGTTAAGCCTGGCGGACTTTTTTCGCACCGCGACGTCGGTGGGCGAGCGCGACGGCACCCAGGTGGAAATGATACTGTTTGCCGGGGCGGTTTATTTTGTCATCAGCCTGAGCGCTTCTCTGCTGGTGAATTATCTGAAGAAAAGGACGGTTTGATGATTTCCCTGAAAAATATTTCAAAATGGTATGGTCACTTTCAGGTTCTGACCGACTGTTCAACCGAAGTGCAAACCGGCGAGGTCGTGGTGGTTTGCGGTCCTTCGGGTTCGGGCAAATCCACCTTGATTAAAACCGTCAACGGCCTCGAGCCCATCCAGCAGGGAAAAATCCAGGTCAATGATATCGTGGTGAATGACCGCCATACCAATCTGGCGCAATTACGCGCCAAAGTGGGCATGGTATTCCAGCATTTTGAGCTGTTTCCCCATCTCTCCATTATCGAAAACCTGACCTTGGCGCAAATAAAAGTGCTCAAGCGCAATAAAGACGCCGCGCGGGAAAAAGGGCTGAAATTGCTGGAGCGCGTCGGCCTGTCCGTACAGGCCGATAAATATCCCGGCCAGCTGTCCGGCGGCCAGCAACAGCGGGTGGCCATTGCCCGCGCGCTATGCATGGACCCGGTGGCGATGCTGTTTGATGAACCGACCTCGGCGCTGGATCCGGAGATGATAAACGAAGTGCTGGATGTCATGGTGGAGCTGGCCCACGATGGCATGACCATGATGGTGGTCACCCATGAAATGGGCTTCGCGCGCAAAGTGGCCAACCGGGTGATTTTCATGGATGAAGGCCGGATAGTGGAAGACACGCATAAAGAGGCGTTCTTCCAGCATCCGCAAACCGATCGCGCCCGGGATTTCCTGGCGAAAATCCTTCACTGATCTCAGGCGGCCAGGGACGGCAGCCTTGAAAACCCAGACGTCGACGCGCCAAGGGAAATCGCTTCGCATGGACCTCTAGAACGGCCGCCGCTGAAACTGATCAAAACCGCACTCCGGACACAGCGGCAGCACTTCCGGCGTGTAAACCGGCAGGGTGTGATGGCACCGCTCGCACACCAGATTGCCCAGCCCCACTACCTCGCCGCTGGTATAGACGCCGTGATGTGATACATCCTTAAAGATTTCCTGCCACTCAAGCTGGGTCTTATCGGTGATATCCGCCAGCTCCTGCCACAGGCTCTCTTTTATTACCCGGGTAAAAACGCTATCGGTGTTTTCCGCGCGGCTTTCATCATAGCTGCGGGCAAACTCTTCCAGGTCGCGGCGAACCGCCCGGGTCAGACTGTCCACTTCGGCGGGGGTCAGATCCCCCGCGGCGATCAGCCGCCGGTGACCATCCGCCACCAAGGCATCGATATCCCGTTCGCCCTGCTCCAGTTGGTGACTAAGGGAGGCCAGTAATTCCCGGTAATATAGCGCAACGTTATCCATCATTAGCTCCTCGTCTCAGCCAATCCGGTCTGTCATGCTCCGCTGGCCGAACCGGAATAGGTATTGTGCCGATAATTCTAGCTCATGGCGGCAAACTCATCCGGCATAAAGCCGGCGGCAGGGAAATATTTTGCTCCAATGACACCTATTGTGGCAGAAATACGCCTCTGGGCTGCGGCGGGTGTTGTTGCCACTGTTGCTTATCAGCTATGCTATGCGGATCTTTGGTTAAGAACGTCCGATAAAAAATACGGGCGTAGCTGTATTTCACTATAGGACCACTGGCTGCCATGCAAGAGCAATATCGCCCGGAAGAAATCGAACCCCACGTCCAGCGTCACTGGCATGATCACAACACCTTCAAAGTCACAGAGGATAGCAGCAAGCAAAAATACTATTGCCTGTCCATGCTGCCCTATCCTTCCGGCCGCCTGCATATGGGCCATGTGCGCAATTACACCATCGGGGACGTCATTTCTCGCTATCAGCGCATGCTGGGCAAAAACGTGCTTCAACCCATCGGCTGGGATGCTTTCGGTCTGCCGGCGGAAGGCGCGGCGGTGAAAAACAATACCGCGCCGGCGCCCTGGACCTATGCCAATATCGATTACATGAAAACCCAGCTTAAACTACTGGGATTCGGTTATGACTGGGACCGCGAGGTCACTACCTGCCGTCCGGAATATTATCGTTGGGAACAGTGGTTTTTCGCCCGGCTGTATGAAAAAGGGCTGGTCTATAAAAAGACCTCCGCGGTGAACTGGTGCCCCCACGACCAGACGGTACTGGCCAACGAACAGGTTATCGACGGCTGTTGCTGGCGCTGCGATACCAAGGTGGAACGCAAAGAGATTCCGCAATGGTTCGTAAAAATCACCGCTTACGCGGACCAGCTGCTGTATGACCTGGACAAGCTGGAGAGCTGGCCTGAGCAGGTGAAAACCATGCAGCGCAACTGGATCGGCCGCTCCGAGGGGGTTGAAATCCGTTTTGACGTCGAGGACGGCGGCGAAAAGCTGTCGGTGTATACCACCCGTCCCGATACGTTCATGGGTGTTACCTATGTCGCCATCGCCGCCGGCCACCCGCTGTCGCTGCAGGCCGCCGCCGCCAATCCGGCCCTGGCGGATTTTATCGCCGAATGCCGTAATACCAAGGTGGCGGAAGCCGACATGGCCACCATGGAGAAAAAAGGCATGGAAACCGGCCTGTTCGCCATTCATCCGTTAAACGGCGAACGGGTACCTATTTGGGTCGCCAATTTCGTGCTGATGGACTACGGTACGGGGGCGGTGATGGCGGTGCCGGGCCATGACCAGCGCGACTGGGAATTCGCCACCAAATACGGGCTGTCCATCAAACCGGTGATCCTGGCGGCGGACGGCAGCGAACCGGATCTCGTGGCGCAGGCCATGACGGAAAAAGGCGTGCTGTTCAACTCCGGCGAATTCGACGGCCTTGATTACGCCGCCGCGTTCAATGCCATCGCCGATAAGCTGGTGGCGCTGGGCGTTGGCGAGCGCAAGGTGAATTATCGCCTGCGGGATTGGGGCGTCTCCCGGCAGCGCTATTGGGGCGCGCCGATTCCGATGGTCACATTGGAAGACGGCACGGTCATCCCGACGCCGGACGATCAATTGCCGGTACTGCTGCCGGAAGATGTGATCATGGACGGCATCACCAGCCCGATAAAGGCCGACCCGCAGTGGGCGAAAACCACCGTGAACGGCAGGCCGGCATTACGTGAAACCGATACCTTCGACACCTTTATGGAGTCATCCTGGTATTATGCCCGCTATACCTGCCCGCACTTTGACACCGGTATGCTGGACCCCGCCGCCGCCAATTACTGGCTGCCGGTGGATCAGTATATAGGAGGCATCGAACATGCCATCATGCATTTGATGTACTTCCGCTTCTACCATAAATTGCTGCGCGACGCCGGGCTGGTGAATTCCGATGAACCCGCCAAGCGCCTGTTGTGCCAGGGCATGGTGCTGGCGGATGCGTTTTATTATACCGGCGCCGGCGGCGAACGCGTCTGGGTCTCGCCGGTGGATGTGACGGTGGATCGGGATGAAAAAGGCCGTATCGTCAAAGCCGTCGACCCTGAGGGCCGCGAGCTGGTTTATGCCGGCATGAGCAAGATGTCCAAATCGAAAAACAACGGCATCGATCCGCAGGTCATGGTGGAAAAATACGGCGCCGATACCGTTCGCCTGTTCATGATGTTCGCCTCGCCGGCGGAAATGACGCTGGAGTGGCAGGAGTCCGGCGTTGAAGGCGCCAACCGTTTTCTCAAACGCGTATGGAAACTGGTTTATGATCATGCGGCGGCGGGGCCCGCGGAGCCGTTGGACGTGAGCGCCCTTACCGACCTGCAAAAAGAGCTGCGCCGCGATCTGCATAAGACCATTGCCAAGGTGACCGATGATATCGGCCGGCGTCAAACCTTCAACACCGCCATCGCCGCCATTATGGAACTGATGAACAAGCTGGCGCGGTTACCGCAGGACAGCGGACAGGATCGCGCGCTGCTGCGGGAAGCGCTGCTGACGGTGGTGCGCATGCTTTATCCCTTTACCCCCCACACCAGTTTCGTCCTGTGGCGGGAACTGGGGGGCGAAGGGGATATCGACAACGCGCCCTGGCCGGTTGCCGATGACAGCGCCATGGTGGAAGATGCCAAACTGGTGGTGATTCAGGTCAATGGTAAACTGCGCGGCAGAATTACCGTGCCCGCCGATGCCGACGAGGCATTGGTACGTGAACGCGCCGCCCAGGAACATCTGGTGGCAAAATATCTTGAAGGGGTCCAGGTACGTAAAGTCATTTATGTACCGGGCAAATTGCTTAACCTGGTTGTAGGTTAAGACAAGGAGGCTTTGTGCGACATCGGATGAAGGCATTATTGCTGGGGTTTGCGGTGCTGGTCACCGCGGGCTGCGGTTATCATTTGCGCGGGACGGGGGCTCATACCATGGTCCCCAATGATTTGAAGACATTAACCCTGAACAGTTACGATCCCTATGGTCCGCTGACGCGGGCGGTGCGATCGGAACTACGGCTTAATGACATGAAGATAGTCAACGACTCCGTGGCCAAAAGCCGGCTGTTGCCTTCATTACGCATAACCGGCGCCAGCGAAAGCCAGGAGACGGTGTCGGTATTCCAGGACGGTAAAACCGCCGAATACCAATTGGTGCTGGATGTGCAGGCAACGGTGCTGACGCCGGGCAAAGATCTCTTCCCCATCAGTATCAGGGTGTTCCGCTCGTTCTTCGACAACCCCCTGACCGCCCTGGCTAAGGATAATGAAAGCGATATTATCCGGCAGGAGATGCGTGAACAGGCGGCACAGCAGCTGGTGCGCAGGCTTTTGGCGGTTCATGCCGCCGAGGAGGCCAGCAAGGAGCAGGCCGATAAACAGGCGAGCATCACCCTGCAAAAAGCCTTGGCGGCGCAGGAAGCGCAATGATCAAGCTTTACCCCGAGCAGCTCGGCGCGCAGTTGCAGGAATCGCTGCGCGCCTGTTATTTGCTGTTCGGGAACGATCCGCTGCTGCTGCAGGAAAGCCACGATGCGATACGCCGCCAGGCGGAATCCCAAGGCTTTTGCGAACATCTTAGCTTTACCCTGGATGCGTCCGTGGACTGGGACGAGATTTTCAGCCTTTGCCAGGCAATGAGCCTGTTCGCCAGCCGGCAGACCTTATTGCTGATACTGCCGGACAACGGGGCCAACGCAGCCTTGGGCGAAAAACTGGCGCAATTGTCCACGCTGCTCCATCCGGATCTGTTATTGATGCTGCGGGGGACCAAATTAACCCGCGCCCAGGAAAACAGCGGCTGGTACAAGGCGCTCGCCCGGGATGGGGTCTATGTGGCCTGCATGACGCCTGAGCAGGGCCAGCTGCCCCGCTGGACTGCCTTGCGGGCCAAGGCGATGCAGCTCAACCTGGACGACGCCGCGAATCAATTGCTCTGTTACTGCTATGAAGGCAACCTGATGGCATTGTCCCAGGCCCTGGAACGCCTTTCGCTGATTTATCCCGACGGCAGCCTGACGTTGCCGCGGGTGGAAACCGCGGTTAACGACGCGGCGCACTTCACGCCGTTCCACTGGGTGGACGCCATGCTGGCGGCGAAAAGCAAACGGGCCGGGCATATACTCAGGCAGCTGCGGCAGGAAGCCTGTGAACCGGTGATTTTATTACGCAGCCTGCAGCGAGAGGTGATGTTGTTACTGACAATTCAACGGCAAATGCACCAGTCGCCATTGCGCTCCTTGCTTGATCAGCACAAGGTCTGGCAGACCCGGCGGCCGCTGCTGACGGCGGCTTTGCAGCGGCTGTCGCCACGCCGGCTGCATCAGGCGGTGTCGCTTATGACCGCCATTGAGATAACACTCAAGCAGGATTATGGCTATCCGGTCTGGTCCGATCTGGAAACCCTCTCGCTGCTGCTATGCGGTAAAATCACCGCCGGAACGCCGATCAATGTCTGAAACCGTCACCCAGCCCTTGACCGCCCCGCCCTTGACGGCAATGTTCGGCGGCACGTTCGACCCGATACATTACGGCCATATCAAACCGGTTATCGCCCTGGCGAAACTGGTGGGGCTTAAACGCGTTACCCTATTGCCGAACAATGTCCCGCCCCACCGTCCGCAGCCGGAGGCCAGCGCCCAGCAGCGGCTGGCCATGGTGCAAATGGCACTGGCGGATATCGGCGGCTCATTGTTCGATATCGACGACCGTGAACTGCGGCGCGATAACCCCTCCTGGACCGTGGACACCTTCGAAACATTGCGCCGGGAGCGAGGCCGCACCGCGCCGCTGGGGTTTATCATCGGGCAGGATTCCCTGCTGACCCTGCCTCAATGGCACCGGGGACTTGAATTATTGGATAAGTGTCACCTGTTGGTTTGCGCCCGCCCGGGTTATGGGGCTAAAATGTCCACACCGGCATTGCAGTCCTGGCTTGAGGCGCGCCTGACCACCGATGTCGGTCAATTGCAAACGAAACCCGCCGGGCTTATCTATTTGGCGCCCACCCCGCAATTGTCAATTTCAGCCTCGTTAATCCGGGAACGGCGCCACGAGGGCCTGCGTTGCGATGATATGCTGACGCCGTCGGTTCAGCGATATATTGACGAACAGGGCTTATATCTCTAGTGTGCCGCCCGTGTTATACTGCGCGGCTTATTTCGCGGTTAAGCACCAGCCGATCCCAGTCAGTAATCGGGCAGGAATCAACCCATTGAATTGCGATGTCCTACATGTGTTCCACAGGGCAGCGGATGCGAAGCACACCGAAGGGGGAACCTTTGCAAGGTAACACGCTCAAAGATTTCGTCATTGATAAAATTGATGATTTGAAAGGCCAGGATATTATTTCCCTGGACGTACGGGGTAAATCCAGCATCACGGACTGCATGGTGATCTGTACCGGCACCTCAAGCCGCCATGTGATGTCCATCGCCGATCACGTAGTACAGGAGTCCCGCACCGCGGGCCTGATGCCGTTAGGGGTAGAGGGCGAAAAAATCGCCGACTGGATCGTGGTGGATCTGGGGGATGTCATCGTGCATGTGATGCAGGCGGAAAGTCGTCAGCTTTATGAATTGGAAAAACTCTGGAGCTGATCGGTGAGACTTCAGCTGATCGCGGTGGGCAACAGGATGCCGGATTGGGTACAAACCGGGTTTATGGATTATTTGCGCCGCTTTCCAAAAGACATGCCGTTCGAACTGACGGAAATCCCGGCCGGCAAACGGGGTAAGAACGCCGATATCGGCCGGATTTTGGAAAAAGAAGGCGAATTGATGTTGGCCGCGGTAGGTAAAGGCAATCGCATCGTGACGCTGGATATCCCCGGCACCCCGTGGGAGACGCCATTCCTGGCGCTTCAACTGGAACGCTGGAAGCAGGACGGCCGGGATGTCAGCCTGTTGATTGGCGGTCCCGAAGGGCTGGCCCCGGCCTGCAAAGCGGCGGCGGAACAGAGCTGGTCGTTATCGCCGTTAACCTTGCCTCACCCCTTAGTCCGGGTGTTAGTCGCGGAGAGCCTGTATCGTGCCTGGAGCATTACCACCAACCATCCTTATCATCGGGAATGATCCGGTGAAGATGCAACTTGAAAGCTATTGAGTATAATCTCGCGGAATGAAAATAGATCATAACCCCTTTCGCGACTATTCGGCTGAGTCGGCACTGTTCATTCGCCGCGCGCTGGTGGCATTTTTAGGTATCCTGCTATTAAGCGGGATTCTGGTGGTCAATCTTTACCATCTGCAGATTACCCGTTTTGAGGATTACCGCACCCGGTCCAACGAGAACCGGATCAAACTGGTGCCCATCGCCCCCAGCCGCGGTATCATTTACGATCGCAACGGCATTCCGCTGGCGCTGAACCGCACCATTTACCAGCTCGAGCTGATGCCTGAAAAAGTCGACGATCTGCAGGGCACCATCAAGGCCCTCAGGCCCATTGTCGATCTCACCGACGACGACATCGCCAATTTTCAAAAAGAACGTAAACGATCCCATCGTTTTACCTCGATACCGCTTAAGGTTGGACTGACCGACGTGGAGCAGGCCCGTTTCGCCGTGAATCAGTTCAATTTCCCAGGGGTGGAAGTCAAAGGCTACCAGCGCCGCTATTATCCTTATGGATCCGCCCTGACCCACGTCATCGGTTACGTTTCCAAAATCAATGACAAGGACGTGGAGCGACTGGACAAAGAAGGCATCCTGGCGAACTATGCCGCCACCAACGACATCGGTAAACTGGGTATCGAACGGTATTATGAAAGCGTCCTGCACGGCAAAACCGGTTACGAAGAGGTGGAAGTCAATAATCGCGGCCGGGTTATTCGCCAACTGCATGAACAGCCGCCGCAAGCTGGCAAGGACATTTACCTGACGCTGGATTTGCACCTGCAAATCTATATCGAGCAACTGCTGGCGGGCAGCCGGTCGGCGGTGGTGGTGGCGGATCCCCGCGACGGCGGCATCCGCGCGCTGGTGTCCAATCCCAGTTACGATCCCAACCTGTTCGTGGACGGCATCTCCGGCAAAGAGTACCGGAGTTTGCTGGAGGATGAAAACCGGCCGTTAATCAATCGCGCCACTCAGGGGGTCTATCCTCCCGCCTCGACGGTGAAGCCCTATATATCGGTGTCTGCCATGACCCTGGGCGTCATCAACAAAAACTTTACGCTGTTCGATCCCGGCTGGTGGCAGTTGCCCGGATCGGATAAGCGCTATCGCGACTGGAAAAAATGGGGACACGGCAAGCTTAACGTCACTAAAGCCCTGGAGGAATCGGCGGATACCTTTTTCTATCAGGTGGCTTATGATTTGGGTATCGACCGGCTTTCGGAATGGATGTCGAAATTCGGCTACGGCTCGTTAACCGGCATCGATCTTTCGGAAGAGCGCGCCGGGGTCATGCCGACCCGTGAATGGAAACTGCAGCGCTTTAAAAAACCCTGGTATCTTGGCGATACCATCCCGGTGGGCATCGGGCAGGGTTATTGGACCGCAACGCCGATTCAGATGTCCAAGGCGCTGATGTCCCTTATCAATGATGGCGCGGTGCGGGTCCCCCATCTGCTGTACAGTACCCGAGAGAACGGTAAGCTGGTTCCTTACCAGCAGCAGGAACATGTCCAAATCGGCGATCCTCATTCCGGTTATTGGGAAATTGCCAAAGACGGTATGTTCGGGGTGGCCAACCGGCCGAACGGCACCGCCCGCAAGAATTTTTCCGATGCGCCTTATAAGGTGGCGGCCAAATCAGGCACCGCCCAGGTTTACGGCCTGAAGGCCAATGAGGTCTATAATGCGCATAAAATTGCCGAGCGCCTGCGCGACCATAAATTGATGACGGCATTCGCGCCTTATGACAAGCCCGAGGTGGCGGTGGTGGTGGTGCTGGAAAACGGCGGGGTCGGTCCGGCGGTGGGGACTATCACCCGCCAGATCCTTGATCATATCATGTTGGGCGACAACACGATTAACTTACCGGCCGAGCAGCCCGCTCCGCCCGGTACCGAAGGTGATTGAACGACATGACGGATAATCAGCAAAACGGGACGTTCTGGGCCAAGCTCCATATCGATTTGCCGTTTCTTCTCCTTATCATGCTGCTGCTGGGCTACAGCGCCATCGTTATATGGAGCGCCAGCGGCCAGGATGTGGGCATGATGGAACGCAAGATCGGCCAGATCGTGATGGGCCTGCTGATCATGCTGGGGCTGGCGCAGGTGCCGCCCCGTGTTTATGAGGCATGGGCCCCCTATTTATATGTTATCAGCCTGGTGCTGCTGATGCTGGTGGACGCTTTCGGCCAGGTCAGTAAAGGGGCCCAGCGCTGGCTGGATTTAGGCTTCGTGCGGTTTCAGCCTTCGGAAATCGCTAAAATCGCCGTGCCGCTGATGGTGGCGCGTTTTATCAATCGCGACAGCTGCCCTCCCTCGCTGAAAAATACCGCCATCGCCCTGGTACTGATTTTTGTACCGACCCTGCTGGTGGCGGCACAGCCCGATCTGGGCACCGCCATATTGATTGCCGCCTCGGGGCTGTTTGTCCTGTTCCTGTCCGGGATGAGCTGGAAGCTTATTATCCTGGCGGCGCTACTGGTGGCGGCCTTTATTCCCATACTGTGGTTCTTTTTGATGCATGATTACCAGCGGGAGCGGGTAATGATGCTGTTGGATCCGGAAACCGATCCACTAGGGGCGGGCTACCATATCATCCAATCCAAAATCGCCATCGGTTCAGGCGGCTTAAGCGGCAAAGGCTGGCTGCAGGGCACCCAATCCCAATTGGAGTTTCTGCCGGAACGCCATACCGATTTCATTTTCGCGGTACTGGGAGAAGAACTCGGACTGATTGGCGCTCTGGTGTTATTAGGTCTATATCTATGCGTAATCATGCGCGGACTGGTGATTGCCGCCAAAGCGCAAACCACCTTTGGCCGCGTAATGGCGGGGGGGCTGATGCTGATTCTGTTCGTTTATGTCTTCGTGAATATCGGCATGGTAAGTGGTATCTTACCGGTGGTCGGCGTGCCGCTGCCCCTGGTAAGCTACGGCGGCTCGGCCCTGATTGTGCTTATGGCGGGGTTTGGTATCGTCATGTCGATACATACTCATCGGAAGATGCTGTCTAAAAATTTATAGAGGTGAGCAATGCGGAAGGAATGGCACTGGATCGGCGTGATTGGGCTATTGCTCACGGCATGTACCACGACCACTGAAACACCGCAGCAATCCTCCGCACCGGCCTATAACGGCCCGGTAGTGGAAATCAGCGGCGTGGAGCCGCGCTATGAACCCTATAACCCCAATACCGGCCAAGACTACGAGATGGGCGGCAAGACCTACCGTATCGTCAAAAATCCGCAGAATTTCAGTGAAACCGGGCTGGCCTCCTCTTATGGCGCCGAGCACAACGGCACCACCACCGCCACCGGCGAACCCTTCGATGCGCAGGCCCTGGCCGCCGCGCACCCGACCCTGCCCCTGCCAAGCTATGTGAGGGTGACCAATCTGAGCAACGGCCGCCAGCTGGTGGTGCGGGTCAACGATCGCGGGCCCTATACGCCCGGACGAATTATCGACCTGACGGAGGCCGCCGCCGAACGGCTCAATATCTCCAATCAAACCACGGTCAAGGTGGATTTCATCCAGGTCGCCCCGGACGGCACGTTGTCCGGGCCGGGCACCATCGGCACCGTGGTGGCCAAACAGAACTATGCGCTGCCGCCCCGCCCGAACCTGGATGCCCCGTCGCCGGGCGCGATGCAGTCGTCCGCCCCCGTGGATGATACGCGCGTCGCCTCGGGAACGGCGCCTGCGCCGGCTATCCGCCCGGTGGCGGATCCGGTGCCTGCCGAGCCCGATATGGCCCCCGCGCCGTCCGCTTCCGGCTCCGGCAGCGGTTTTCTGGGCAGGCCCACCCCGCTGCCGGCCGGCGTAGTGGAGTCTGATGAACCAGCCCCCGCCGCACCGCAGCCGGCCGCGACTTACCAGCCGTCCCATACGTCCGCCGCGCCGGCCGCAACCTATACGCCGTCCCATGCTCCCGCCGCCCCGGCCGCGACCTATACGCCGTCCCATGCTTCCGCCGCCCCGGCCGCGACCTATACGAAGACCCATGTCTCCGCCGCGGCGACTGCCCCGGCATCCGGCCGCTACGTGGTACAGGTGGGCGCGCTGGGGGATAAACAGCGCGCGCTGGCCTGGCAAAAGACCCTCGGCGAGCGTTTTGGCGTTCCGGGCAAAGTGACCGCCAACGGCAACCTGTATCGGGTCCAGCTCGGCCCGTTCAGCAGCCGCCAGCAGGCCGCCGCGCTGCAGCAGCGGTTAACCAGCGAAGCGCAGCAGCAGTCGTTTATAACCGCCGCGCCGGAATAAATGCGGCGCCGTTTCCCGGCCGGAGCCCAACCCGGCGCTGGATCCGGCCGGGCCGCGGCGGCGGGGGTTTTAATGCCCGGAACCCTGAAACATTCTTAAAAGGTTCTCCTTTACCAGAGAATCGATTGTCTGGTGCCGCTCTTTTATACATCTGCTATAGTGTGGCACGATTTTAACTTACTCCCATGGATGCTGTTGTCCTGACATGAATAAAGAAATGACCCACCTTTTATTCAAGCGCTTAGCGTTAAGTACCGTCATTGCGTTGATCCCCCTGGCCCACGGCCAGGCGGATGATGTGAATCTCAAAACCATGATTCCCGGCGTACCGCAAATTGATGCTGAATCCTATATCCTGATTGACTACAACTCCGGCAAGGTATTGGCTGAGCAGAATGCCGACAGCCGACGCGATCCGGCCAGTCTGACCAAAATGATGACCAGTTATGTCATCGGCCAGGCGATCAAGGCGGGCAAAATCTCCCCCAACGACGTCGTCACCGTGAATAAGGATGCTTGGGCGACCGGTAACCCGGTATTTAAAGGTTCGTCATTGATGTTCCTCAAACCGGGGGATCGCGTCCCCGTGGCTCTGTTAAACCGGGGGATCATCCTTCAGTCGGGCAATGACGCCTGCGTTGCCATGGCGGATTTTGTCGCCGGCAGCCAGGATGCCTTTGTCAGCCTGATGAATAATTACGTCACCGCCCTGGGCCTGCCCAATACGCATTTTGAGACGGTGCACGGCCTCGACGCGCCGGGCCAGTTCAGCTCCGCCCGGGATATGGCGATGATCGGCAAAGCGCTTATCCGCGACGTGCCGGATGAGTATGCCACCTATAAAGAACGGGAATTTACCTTCAACAATATCCGTCAATTGAACCGTAACGGTTTATTGTGGGATACCAATTTGAACGTGGACGGTATCAAAACCGGCCATACGGATTCCGCCGGTTTTAACCTGGTGGCTTCAGCCACCGACGGCCCGACGCGGCTGATTTCCGCGGTGATGGGCGGCCATTCCCCGAAGGGACGCGAAAACGAAACCCGCAAATTGCTGACCTGGGGGTTCCGTTTCTTCGAAACCGTGGCGCCGTTGAAAGCCGGTAAAGAATTTGCCTCCGAGCCGGTCTGGTTCGGCGATACCGATATGGTCAAGCTGGGCGTGGATAAAGATGCCTATCTCACCATTCCCCGCGGCCGCATGAAAGATCTTAAAGCCAGCTATACCCTGGACAAGACCGAGCTGCACGCGCCGCTGGCCCTGAATCAGCTGGTGGGCACCATCAATTTCCAGCTCGACGGGAAGACTATCGATCAGCATCCCCTGGTGGTGCTGAATGAAGTGAAAGAAGGCAATATCTTCAGCCGGATGGTGGATTATATCAAACTGATGTTCCATCACTGGTTCGCGTAACGGAAGCATTCCTTGTCAGGCTTAAAGCCTCCGCCGTATAATAGATCCAATTGTTAACACACCCGCTATCGCGGGTGTGTCATTTTTGTATTCCTGCATACCGCCTCTGGGTTTTGCCGGGATATATACGCTATCCGGAGCGCTAATGAAAACCAAACTGAATGAACTGCTCGAATTCCCCTGCCCGTTCACCTATAAAGTCATGGGCGTCGCGCGTCCCGAGCTGGTTGACGATGTGGTGGAAGTGGTGCAGCGCCATGCGCCCGGCGATTATATCCCTGAGGTCAAACCGAGCAGCAAGGGCAATTATCACGCGGTTTCCATTACTATCACCGCTACGCATATCGAGCAGGTGGAGGCGTTGTATGAGGAATTGGGCAAGATCGAGATGGTCCGCATGGTTTTGTAAACGGGGAGCTGCCTGTGTCATCGGATAACATCATTATTCGCCAGTTGGATCTGCAGCCCTATGACGTGGTGTCGCAGGCGATGCATGGCTTCACCAATCGCCGCGGCTCTGACACGCCGGATGAAATCTGGCTGGTGCAGCATCCCCAGGTCTTCACCCAGGGACAGGCCGGCAAGGCCGAACATATTCTGCAGCCGGGAGCCATTCCTGTCATACAAAGCGATCGCGGCGGCCAGGTCACCTTTCACGGCCCCGGACAGCAGGTTATGTACGTATTGCTCGATCTGAAACGCCGTAAACTCGGGGTCAGGCAACTGGTCACTCTACTGGAAGACACGGTAGTGGCGACGCTGGCCCGCTTTGATATCAGCGCCCGCGCCCGTGCTGATGCGCCGGGGGTCTACGTGGGGGATGCCAAAATCTGTTCCCTGGGGCTGCGCATCCGCAAAGGCTGCTCTTTCCACGGCCTGGCGTTGAATATCGCCATGGATCTCTCGCCGTTCCTGCGCATCAACCCCTGCGGCTATGCCGGATTGCGCATGACCCAGGTAAGCGACTATGTCCCCGGAGTGCAAACGGCCGACGTCGCGCCGGTGCTGATTGAATCTTTTCTCGCCTTGTTAAAGGATCCCGCCGCCGAGATCCTGCCATGGCGTAGGGAAGATTACCCAACAGAGCCTGAAGTGCATGCACCGCCGGCGTCAAACATGTTATAATTTTTGACGTTTTATCAAATAAAGTTGAACAACCACGTAACAGTCCGGATGAAAAGGTTCATTTCGGTACTTTGGGGACGGGATCCGCTACATTATGACTAAACCGATACAGATGGAACGCGGCGTTAAATACCGTGACGCCGACAAAATGGCCTTGATTCCGGTTAAAACCGTGGCGGTTGAGCGGCAAGAACTATTGCGCAAACCGGAATGGATGAAGATCAAACTGCCGTCGGATTCCACGCGTATCCAGGGAATAAAGGCCGCGATGCGCAAAAACGGTCTTCACTCAGTCTGCGAAGAAGCTTCCTGTCCTAACCTGGCGGAGTGTTTTAATCACGGCACCGCCACCTTTATGATCCTCGGCGCCATCTGCACCCGCCGGTGCCCCTTCTGCGATGTGGCCCATGGCCGGCCCACGGCGCCGGACGCCGGCGAGCCGGAAAAACTGGCCCAAACCATCGCGGAGATGGGTCTGCGTTACGTGGTGGTGACCTCGGTGGATCGCGACGATTTACGCGATGGCGGCGCCAGGCATTTTGCCGATTGCATCAGCGCCATCCGGGCCAAAAACCCCACCATCAAAATCGAAACGCTGGTGCCGGATTTTCGCGGCCGCATGGATCGCGCGTTGGAAATTATCAACTCCTCGCCGCCGGACGTCTTCAACCATAATCTGGAAAACGTGCCGCGGCTTTATCGCCAGGTGCGCCCCGGCGCCGACTACTCCTGGTCCCTGAAGCTGCTGGAGCGCTTTAAAGAAGCGAATCCGGAACTGCCGACCAAATCCGGACTAATGGTAGGACTCGGCGAAACCAACGAAGAAATCATTGAAGTCATGCGCGACCTGCGCCGTCATGGCGTGACCATGCTGACGCTCGGCCAATATCTGCAACCCAGCCGGCATCACCTGGCGGTGAAGCGTTATGTCAGCCCGCAGGAGTTCGACGACATGAAGGGGGAAGCATTGGCGATGGGCTTTACCCATGCGGCGTGCGGTCCTTTTGTTCGTTCGTCTTATCACGCGGATTTGCAGGCCAAGGGAATCGAGGTGAAGTAACCGTCGTCCTGTGTATAAAGGACAACAGCGGTTATTTCATTAGGCGGTGTAGCATACAGCAGGCACGCCGAAAAGGATGGGCGAAGCGACCATCCTTTTTACCAGCTCGCCTTAGTCTTTATGGTGTTCTGTTACCTGAGGAGCCACCGGTTCTTCAGTTTGCGTTTTCTGCGCGGTCGGCTCATCGCTGTTCATGGCCTTTTTGAACCCTTTGATAGCCGCCCCCAGATCGCCGCCGAGGCTGCGCAATTTATTGGTACCGAACAGCAGCACAATCAAGGCGCCGATAACTAATAATTTGGTAATGCTTAAACCTTCCATAATCACCTTCTTGATTAACGCTTGCTCATAAAACCAGCGAACTTACAGTCTAACGCTTTTTACCGTTATTATCGCCCTATTACAAGAGATATCTGTAACAGATTTACATACGTAACGGTAAATACGCCCGGATCGGTATGATACCGACCCACCACTGTTACCTACCGTACCAGCAATTGCGGGGCGGCGAAACAACGATTTTCCAATACCGGCGGCATTCGCCAGCCTAACTCCTTGGGCGCCCCTCAGTAAGCACCCCCTCCTATGCTATAGACAATTTTTATGTATAATGATTGCAGGAGATGGCATTCCTCCTTTAAC
Source organism: Sodalis sp. RH15 (assembly GCF_047324255.1). Taxonomy (NCBI): domain Bacteria; kingdom Pseudomonadati; phylum Pseudomonadota; class Gammaproteobacteria; order Enterobacterales; family Bruguierivoracaceae; genus Sodalis; species Sodalis sp. RH15. Next base: position 1,827,169 of record NZ_CP178738.1, on the reverse strand, counting down.
CGCCGTTTCGGCTGATGATGTCTACGTTAACCTGCTGGCAAGGGGGGACGTAGCATCATGTTCGCCTTTGTGAGCTTTCATTCCCCCAATCATGAAAGGTCTATATGTTTACCCTTCTTTCGGCCGTCTTTATTGGCGGAGGTCTCGGCAGCGTACTGCGCTGGTATGTGAGTTTGAAATTAAGCGGTTCGTCGATTCATATCCCGGCCGGTACCCTGGCGGTCAATCTGGTAGGTGCATTTGTTATCGGCCTGTGCCTGGCTCTCTTCGTGCGCATGACGCATATCGAGCCGGCCTGGAAGCTCTTTATCACCACCGGCCTGTGCGGCGGTTTAACTACCTTTTCCACGTTCTCGGCGGAAGTGGTGACGTTAATGCTTAACGGGCAATTGATGTGGGCGGGATTGAATATTCTGCTGAATCTGGCGGGCTCGTTGCTCATGACTTCCGTGGCGATAGGATTGGTGCATATCCTCGGGCCGTCTGTGCCCTTAGAGTGAAAACTTTTCCCTCCTTAGAAACAACAAAACCCGCACAAGGCGGGTTTTTCAGGAAACCGGCTATATTTAAATAGCTGTTACGTCAGCGGCCGAAGGGCCTTTGGCGCCGTTAGTGATTTCAAACTCAACGCGTTGGCCTTCTGCCAGCGTTTTGAAACCGTTACTCTGGATAGCGGAGAAATGCACGAATACATCTTTGCTGCCGTCTTCAGGAGTAATGAAACCGAATCCTTTAGATTCGTTGAACCACTTAACGTTACCTTTAATCTTAGACATCAAACTTACCTTTAATAAAATGATAGACACTAACTCTGTGTCGTGTGTAGTACAGCAATTGGTAAGTCCTTTGTCCAGCTTAAGATCATCAAAACGTGATAAAAATACTTAAAATAAGATTTTCACCTGCAAGACATCCCCCCGCTGACTTTATATTCTTTCAAGCCGTGGATTCAGCCGTTCATCACGACTGAATCGAAGGGAAAATTACAGCCCGTAGACCAAGGCAATGGCGGTCTTGGTATCGGTATGTTTTGGTGCGCCATCAGGCGGAGCGCTGTTATAGGTCACGTCGTAGGTCACTTTCAGCGAGAAGCTTTTATTGATGGCCACGCTAAGACCGGTTTCGGAGTTCGCGGTAAGATCCGCGTTACCTAAAAGAGATACGCCCTGGATAAACTGGGTGGTATCGGTTAACTGATAGGTAAAGGACATTGCGCCATAGGCCAGCGCCTTGGTTTGTCTGCCGCCGCCTTCAAATTCGTCGTGCCGTACGCCCGGGCCGGCTTCCACCCGCAAATGCGAGATAGGACCGTTGAGCAATTGACGGCCATAGCCGGCGGTAGCGGTGGAGCGCGAGCGATAGCCGTTATAACGATCGCTTAGCCAGTTAGCCTGTCCGAACAGGAAGTTATCGGTATCCAGATTATGGCGGGCACGGGCACCGGCCTGATATTTTTCATCCGAACGTACATTATTGGAGGAGTCGTTAGCCGCTTCGCCCCAAATACTATAGGCGTTGGTGGGTTGAAACCACGTCATGGTGCTGCTGGCCGCCAGATTCGAGCTCGTGGTGTTGCCGGATTGCTTGTTGTAGCTTCCCAGGACATTACCATCAAAACTTTTTTTCGCGGTTGAAGGATCATCCAGCGCGGTGAAAATATCGGTATCAGCAAAAGTCGAAAAACTAGCCAGGGACATTCCCAGGATAGCTAACAGCGATACTGCCCGAGAGCGGCCATTGCGTAACATAATTTACCTATTAATAATTGGGGGGTATGAAACCAGCACATGTAAAGAAAGGTTGATAGTGTAGCGAATCAGAACAAAAGGTGTACCAGTAATTTTTTGTAATATTAGTAACAAATTTTAAACTTTACAGCTTTTGTTTAAATCCTGATAATGAAAGCACCCATGGAAATTAAAAAAAAAGCTTATTATTCAGCAGCTTTTTATATAAAACAACCAGCACGGGCCTTTACTTACGTTTGCACTATGTTTACATTAGCCGGGCCTGAGAGTTTCGGATTAATCTGAAATATAGTTTGTGTTCAGAATTGCTGGTTACTATACGCCAGATTTGCGCGAGCGCTCGCAAAAAATCAATTAACCGCGTATTTAAGCCTATCATCGGGTTAAAGTTTCAGGAACGTTAATGAAGTAGTTCAAATGTGAATAACGGCAAGCCCCCCAGGTTTATCTAAAAATTAACCAGTAAAAAATGCCGCCGCCTACCGCCCAGAACAGTGCGCTGAAGAGGAACACCATGACCCAGGATTTGTTATGTGTTATGTCCATCTTGGGATATTCTCTGACAATTGGTTTTGTATTCATGCTGCCAGTATAGAAATTACCCTCCACAAGTGATTGTTGGAAAAAGCGCCAAAATACGGTCTATATCGGCGAATTGAGACAATAACGGGTCAATAGCCGGGCGGCGGCGGCAAAAAATGGCTAAAACCAAAAAATTCGACTTGCTCCCCTTGAGAAAAAGCAAGCGTCCGTCCCCCTGGGTTCAGGGGAGCGGTATGCGCAAGTCAGTCAGAGAGGGTCACAGGTAAAGAGAAAGTTCACCCGTGGGGCGGGTTTTAAAACGCCGGTGCATCCATAAATATTGATCCGGCGCCCGCATGATTTCCTGCTCGACGATTTTATTCATGTAGCAGGTGGCGGCCATTTCGTCATCCAGCGGATAATCGTCCAGCTGAGGCTGAATCAATAGCCGGTATCCTTTGCCATTCCTTTTGCGCAGTAATACCACCGGCACCAGCTTTGGTTTAGCCAGCCGGGCCAACGTGAAGGTGCCGCGGGTAGTGGCCGCGTGGCTTACGGCGAAAAACGGGGCGAAAATACTGCCGCGGGGGCCGTAATCCTGATCGGGAGCGAACCACACGGTCTCGCCCTGTTTCATTGCCTGTACCATGCCGCGCAGGTCCTTGCGATCCAGCATTGCCTTGTTGGACCGCATCCGGCCCCAGGTTTGCACCAGCTCCATCACCTTATTATTGTGGGGCCGGTACATAGCCATCATCGGCTGACACAATCCCATCGCCCGCCCGCCAAGCTCCAGCGACATGAAATGAAAGCCAATCACCATCACTCCCTGATTGTGTTCATTGGCCCGCTGCAGATTGTGCAACCCATAGACATCAAACCAGCGCCGCACTCTGGCATCGGACCAGAACCAGGCCATTCCGGTCTCAATCAGCCCCATGCCCGCCGAACGGAAGTTATTGATCACCATCCGCTCCAGTTTGGCCCGATCCATGACGGGAAAGCAGAGTTCAAGGTTCCTGCGGGTTATTGCCGCCCGGCGTTTCAAAAAATGCATAGACATCCGGCCCAGCCAGCCGCCCAACTTATATAATGTCGGGTAAGGCAGCTGAACTAATAAAAAAAGCACGCCCAAACCGAACCATATAAGCCAATAGCGCGGATGCAGTAAGGAAAACGTAAATTTCTGGGGGTGTATCATTTTAGTTAAGCTTCATAATTTTATTGCGTGCCTTTTAAAAACCACCCTGGATTATTTGCTTACATAAAAGGCATTTTTTATCCTTGAAGATAAAAACTGACAATAACAGAAGCGAGCAGGACATTTTCTAACGAAGAAAAATTTGTTCGGAGTGATGCTAGATTACCATAATCCGCCTCGGGATTATCTTGAAAAATATTTATTAAACATACGCCGGCGCAGGATTGCCGCACAGCCTAACCGTCCGTACCGGCGTATAGCAGCGTTTGCCGCTATAGCGGGCCGCCCTCGATGGTATCGGCCAGGCCGTCGATAATATGCTCTCCCGTTTCCCTTGCCAGGCTGCGGTACCAGTCTTCGGTGGCCGCCGGATCCTTGCCGTGCGTCACATCGCAGCGTTTGCGCGCTTTAAGCACCAGCGACCCGACGCGCTGCCGCCGGCTCTCCTGATAGCGACACAACGTATCCTCAATGCCCAGGGAATGGGTACGCAAAAGGTTGGCCAGTACTATCGCATCCTCCATGGCGGCGCAGCCCCCCTGCCCGATATCCGGGGTGCTGCTGTGACCGGCGTCCCCCAGCAGGGCGACGCGTCCGCGCACTAATTGCTCCAGGGGATCGATATCATGTATTTCCACCCGATTGACGCCGGCGGGTTCAAGCCTGTCGATAAGCCGCTGCACCGGAGCGCACCAGCCGGCAAAATAACCGCGCAAATCTTCTTTCGCGGTATCGGACCGCTGTCTTAACCCTTGTGGAAGAGGAACATCGAAGAAGAAGTAAAAGCGCCCGCCTGCCACCGGCATCAACGAAACCCGTTTACCCTGCCCTACAAAAGTGGTCCATTGATCCGCCGGCGCGAGGCCGTTCTCGGCGGCAATCAGGCCATTCCAATTAACATACCCGGCAAAACGGCGTTCAACGGTATGACCGAGCACATATCCCCTGACGACAGAGTGCGCCCCGTCGGCGCCAATCAGCAGATCGCCGCTGGCCGAGCTGCCGTCCTCAAACCAGGCGGTAACCTGCCGGCCGTCATCTTCCAGCTCCACCAAACGTTTGCCAAGGTATATCCGCTCCCGGCCGAAGGCGTCCAATAACAGTGACTGGAGCTCCGCCCGGGCCACCGGATAAGGATATTCCCCTACCCGCTCCACCAGAGGCCGCAAGCTGAATTGGGTCAAAGTCTCTCCGGTGCGGTAATCCCGGTAGGCCATGGCGGCCATATTCCCGCCGAGCGTCTTAATCTGTTGCTGAAGTCCAATGAAATTCAGGCACTTAACACCATTAGGCCAGATGGAAATGGCGGCGCCCACCGGTTTTATTTCTCTCACCGACTCGTAGATTTCCACCCGGCAGCCCATATTTTGCAGCGCTATGCCGGCGGTGGCGCCCCCCATTCCCGCACCAATAATGATTGCTTTCATCGCTTAGACCTCCACGGGACGTTGTACCGGGAAGAAGCAATTACGGTGCCATGTTCATAGTACATTGAAAATAATCAATTTATTACATGATAAATTCAATATGCCGTACCCGGAACATAACGTTGCACCGTAGACGGGCAGTGAAATCTTTGTTTCGCACCGTATTGCAAACGGTGCAGCCCGCCATCGTTAGATCATGCCCGCGCTATGTCAGCCTTTGGTATTTCTCATTTGAGCGCCGCCGGATTTCTTATGTGACGTCTGGACATGGCGCACCGGGGCGGTTGGTGCGATTATCTGATAATCGCCATTGACGCTGGTGAGAAAGGCAGCGCATTCCGCGGTAGGGGCCTTAACCCGGCGCAGGGTCATATGGTCATATTTCATTTCACCGTTTTCCAGGACAATCTTATAGTTTTCGCTCTTGAAGGTAACGTTGTAATACTGCTCACCGGTCCAGTCCAGCTTGCCTCTTTTGGCAATGGTGCGTTGCCAGTGACGGCAATCCAGCGTATCGCCGGATCGGGTGATGATTAAACTTGCTACGGCCTCCGGACTGACTAGCCAGCTTTGCGGCCCGGTAGTGGTCCATACGCCGGCCAGCTCCTGGGGCGCGGGCGCTTTAATCACCTCGGCATAATCGGCGGTTCCCGCGCATCCGGTCAAAGCAGCCGCCAGCAGACCGGTGACAAAAATTTTCTTCATACCAGTGTCCTTGTTCAGTCGAAGCGGGATTTTAGCATTAAATGAAGGGGTTTGTTAAAAACGACAAGGGTCTTATGGCGCAATTTTGCGTTTTCTCCCAGTAGACTTTAAGATTTGTCAGCAATACGGCGAGGGATTTCGATAAAAAAAGATAATAAAAAACCCCGGAATTACCAGGGTTTAGAATGTTTCGGCTTAAGTAAGGTACCTGACTGCTCCGGCTTGCGCCATCATCGCTATCGCAGGTAGCCTAAGTCACCGGGGCTGTATATTACAGCGCAACAACGTTAGTTGCTGACGGGCCTTTCTGGCCTTGTTCGATATTGAATTCGACCTGTTGGCCTTCATCAAGGGTTTTGAAATCATTGCTTTGGATTGCAGAGAAATGTACGAATACATCTTTGCTGCCGTCAGCAGGGGTGATAAAGCCAAAACCTTTGCCTGCGTCAAACCATTTTACTGAACCGGTCATTTTGTTAGCCATTTTTGTTTCCTTTTTAGAGCCGCCATAAGGCGATTGTGGTCTGCTTATCGAGATTTACTTATGGGAGCACTAAAGAAGGAAATTCCTCGGAGAAGCGATAATTTGCAATACCGTTTAAATCGGAACAACTTTACTAAAATGACATTCATAAATAGGTCTGCTCTACAAACCGATAACGCTATTTACACATAGGGAGATCGTGATAGCAAGTTTTTTTCATTTTTATTTTTCATCCTTTTAACTTTCCAAAACAATTCCGTTGGGCTATGCATTGAGCAGGATACCGCACTATGCAAATCGAAGCAAAGCCGCACAACTCCTTGATAAATAGAGCCGATTAACGATGAAAGACGACCTCTTTCGATTTGCAAATCATCATGTCTATGGGGTACGGGCCGAGAATGGCTATTGAGTATCCGGAGGTATGATGGCCTTCAAAACGTCATGCCGGATGCGCAAGCCGTCATGGAAAAAGTGACATTCTTAAACGGAGACAATCTGGTCGGCAACAATGGAATAACCTCCGTTCCACTCCATGCGCCCGGTGACGGTCAGCCGTTCGCCCCGAAGATGCGCCATCAATTCGAGCGCCATGATATCGAAGCCCACCACGGTCAACGGGTAAGAGCTGCGCTTATCGCTTTCCGCCAGGATAGTTGCTTTCACCATGGGCCGCCCGGTATTGCCTTTGATACGGCTGGGAGATTTGGTGATGACGCCTGATAAAGTGGTGGTTATGGGGCTATGGTGATTTTCGGCTTGTTGCTGATTACTTGAATTCATGACAGGACACCTCCGCATTTTCATAAATTTGTCAGAAAGATTGTGTATTTTACCTGATTGCATCCCGCTTGTGTGAGCAATTGTGCAAGTAATGCCCAAAATTTAACCGAAAATATGCCCGTCCCGGCAGATTCTCGGTTATAGGCGCTTTGAATAATAGCCAAGCGCTCCTGCTTATTATACCCCCGCAAGGGATAGAAGTCCGCTGGTTCCGGTAGGCGGCGCAAACAAACCCTGCCCGCATCCCCAGCCAAAGGGCTCGCTCAGCTGCGGTATTTTTCAACCAGCGCCATGGCAATCGCTTCGGTTTGCGCGTCCGGCGTACCGGAAATATCCTCTGGTCTGAAATGCATCTGGAAGGCACTGATGGCGCGCCGGGTCTTGTCATCCGCCAGCCCGTTCTCAGGGATAGAGTAGCCATAGCGGGCCAGCGCTTGCTGGATTTTAGCCACCGGGGCCGGCTCATCATGCGCCCTCCCCGCCAGATATCTCTCCACGCTCTCGCGATCGGGCCAGGCGCCGATGCCCCGGAGTGCCAGTTGTCGCCAGGGAAAGCAGGGACCGGGATCGTTTTTTCTCAGGGGAGCGATATCGCTATGGGCCACCACATTTGCCGGGCTTATTCCATAGCGGTGTATGATATCCCGCGCCAAAAGCGCCACCAGCTCAATTTGCTCTTCATTGAACGGATACCAGGTTTTCCCCCCCGCTTCCTCGCGAAAGCCCAGATTGACAATTTCAATACCGACGGAGGTGTCGTTAATATTGTTGCGCCCTTGCCAATGGCTCTCCCCCGCATGCCAGGCGCGTTTCTCTTCGGCGACCAGTTGCCTTGCCACCGGTTTGCCCCGGTTGATTTCCGGCGAAGAGTGCACCAGATAATGTGCGCTCACCTGACCCTGGGTCAATAAACGCAACGATTCCTGGTCGTCCGCGGCAGTGTAATGCATGACCAGAAAACGGATCCTCTCGTCCTGGCTGTTGGAGGAAACGGCGCTATCCGCCAGGTAGGCGCCCCGGTCAATCTGCCCTGGTTTCCCACAGCATCCTGCTAAAATTATTATCCAGAAATAAACAAATAATCTGCGCATTCGCACCCCTCATGAAAAAAACAGGATAAATTTTTCAACTTAAACGGGCCGGAAACGAGGAGAGGCAAAAACGGCTATTGGAATATTTCGTTTTTAACGGTAACCATATGTTGTATATTTATTAATATTTTGTTTCAAATGAAACAATTAAATGACATCCCTAATAAGTAATGAGAGAACAAATTAAATCGGGTGTTTTATTGCCTGCCGCCGCTTATTCAACTCGAAATTTTACTTAACTCACCCGATGATTGCCAACGACCGGCCTGATGGGTCGACGAGAGGCCCCCGAGGGGCATGGAGACTGGATTGGCCGATAAAAAAATATTTTAGCCGGTACAATGGAAAAAGGATGAAGAATTCAAATTAAATATATTTCAACGAATCAAGATCATCCGAAAAATAATTTGAGTTAAGTAGACCATTTTTCCATTCCTGCTATTTCAATACGTCTGTATATACCCTTTCCCCTGGCTAAAGAAAATGCAAATCCGGCCGTTAACCCTAGTGGCGCGCAGCACTGGCCGGGCTTGATCACCAGGTGATCAATTTTATTAAAGCGGCAATAGCGAAACAGTAAAGATGAAAATTAATATTTTAGTAACTTTATTCCCTCTATTATTATCTGCCTGTACCGCGGTAGGCCACTACAAAGTTGATCAAACGGCGGCAAGCAGAGCGGATTTTCATTTTGTCGGGATCCCGGTGCTGGCCGGCGCCATTGGTTCCAGTTTTCCACTTACCGCCAAATACAGTCTTACCGCGGGTCATGTGGCTAAGGTCATGATGGTCAAGGTAAAGGCCTATAATGCCCTGTGTGACGTGGCGATAATTTATCATGACAATACCGGCCGCAAATTACCCAAGCTTGAAAAAGCGGATAAAGGAGACAAGATCAGCCTTTACGGTTATAACGCCTATACGGCCATGCCCACCTCCTCATCCGGTGTGTTGAAGGAGTTCGGCTGGTGGGATAAGCCGGGCACCAGCTGTCTTTACGGGCTGAGCGATGCCGGCGGCGTGCCCGGCATGAGCGGCGGTCCCGTCTACGCGCAGGATGGCGCCATAGTGGGGGTATTCACCGCCACCCATCCCAAAAGAAATCAAACCATGTTTGTTCCCTATCAGGAAATCGCCGGCTGGGTAGATACAGAAATCAAGAGTTGAGCTTGTTGACAAAGCGCCCGGCCGAGACAGGCTGCCTTATCGAATCCGAGTACGTTTGTCACAAGTGTTGATTTCTTTTTGGCGATCTATGCTTTCATCTCAGGGCGGTTAAGCCGATATCAACCGGTTTTATTTCGTATCAATCGCTACGAAATAGCTTGACGCTACTTTCTCCCGTGGTTATTTTCGTAGCGTTTAGTATGAAAAAGCTATCGAATAGCAATCATTGACCAGGAGGATCGGATGAGTCAGGCGCTTCAAGGTAAAATAGCGTTGATTACCGGCGGCAGTACCGGTATCGGCTTGGGTATCGCACAGGAATTCGTTCATCAGGGCGCATTCGTTTTTATCACCGCCCGCAGGCAACAGCAGTTGGATGAAGCATTGGCGCAGCTCGGAGATCAGGCGGTGGGCATCCGGGCCGATGTAGCGGATTTGACCTCGCTGGACCGGCTTTTTGAACATATCAAATCCCAAAAAGGACATCTGGATATCGTGGTGGCCAACGCCGGCGGCGGTGAATTCGCTGCCCTGGGGGCTATCACCGAGGAGCATTTTGATCGCACCTTCGCCATCAATGTCAAAGGCGTGTTGTTTACCGTGCAAAAATCGCTGCCGTTATTGGCAAAAGGCGCGTCGGTAATTTTGACCGGCTCTACCACCTCTGCTATCGGCGGAAAGGATTTCAGCGTTTACAGCGCCACCAAAGCCGCGGTGCGCAATTTCGCCCGCAGCTGGATTCAGGATCTGGCCGGCCAGGATATCCGCATCAATGTGCTGAGCCCCGGCCCCGTCCAGACCCCCGGCCTGCTGGGCCTGGTGGAGCCGGATCAAGAGGAGGGCCTGCTGCAGACCATGGCCTCCCTGGTCCCCCTCGGACGGGTTGGACAGCCGGCGGAAATCGGCAAAGCGGCGGTATTCCTCGCCTCGGACGCGGCAAGTTTCATTAACGGCGCGGAGCTTTTCGCCGACGGCGGCCAGGCGCAGATCTGAACCCGGCCCGCCGTTTCAGTCCGTCGGCCATGCCCTAAGGGCCGCATCCGCCATAGCCCGGGCTTGTGCCCGGGTCACGCCTTCCAAAGCCTTGATGGACATCCCATACAAAAAGGTCGCGTAAAAACCGGCCAATGCCGCCGCATCGGTGCCCGCCGGCACATCGCCTTCCGCTATGCCCCGCTCGATACGCCGCCATAACGCCAGCTCCGTTTGCCGACGGGCCTCGGTCACCGCCTGCTGCACAGAGGCCGACGCCGCGGAACAGTTGATGGCGGAGAGCGTCAGCATGCAACCGGGGGGCGTCAGGGGGTCGACCATGCTCTCAACCGCCTGGCTGAGAATGCGCGTCACCGCCCCTTTGGCGGTTTTTTCCTCCAGGGCATCTGCCTGGTAGCGCCCCGGCCCGTCGATATAGCGCTTGATGGCTTCCAGGAACAAATGCTCCTTATCGCCAAAGGCGCTGTAAATGCTCGGCGTGGTAACGTCCATAGCCTTGAGCAATTCCGCCAGGGAGGTGGTTTCATAACCGCGCAGCCAGAACAACCGCATGGCGCGATCCAATACGGTATCGCGATCGAACGAGCGCGGCCTGCCACGGGCTCTGGTGAGAGGGGTTTTACTTGTTTTCATAACGATCGATTGTAAATTATCCGGCCCACAGCGGCAAGCAGGCCTTTTGCCTCGGCAGCCGTCCTGCCGCCGTCCGGATTGGAATAACTTAGTCGCTGGTTATGATCGCTCTCTCATATCGACAAAATAAATGCAGTTAATATTGGTTTTAAGGCGTCTTCTTTTAAGAGATGGATAATAAAATTTGAATAACCATACATTAATATATCTGAAAATATAAGAATCAGGATTCAATTGTTCTTCATTCATTACGTAAGAATTATTAATATCTACTCCATTGATGAAAATTAATTACCGATTATTAGCTTCACAGAAATCAATATTTAATTTATTTTCTCTTTATGCTTAGCTAAGAGAGCAAAACATTCAATACAAAGCCGATAGTAGCTTATTAAGAATCCATCCAGGGCATTAATAGTGCTCCCCATGTCATGCACGTTAAATAACAGGTAAAACTATGTCCAGAACATTTGTTGTCATTGCCATTAGCATGGCGTTATTAAGCGGCTGCGCCAATAACCGTACCTCTTCCGGCGATACCTTTACCGCGGCGCAGGCCAGGCAGCTTCACATCGTTACCTATGGCACATTGATCTCGGTCCGTCCCGTCACTATCCAGGGAGGAAGCGGCGAGAATGTCCTGGGGACCGTGGGCGGCGGCGTCATCGGCGGCATGCTCGGCAATCAGATCGGCGGAGGTAGCGGACGCAGGCTGGCAACCGCCGCGGGCGCGGTGGGCGGCGTCGCGGCGGGCTCGGCCATGCAAAGCGCGGCCAATCGCAGTAGCGGCGTGGAACTGGAAGTCCGCCGGGACGATGGATCCACCATTATCGTGGTCCAGGCACTGGGCACCAGTCAGTTCCATGTAGGCCAGCGCGTCGCCGTGGCTACCAACGGCAGTACGACGACAGTTTCACCGCGCTGATCAGGGGAACATATATGGTTGCCAGAGTAATTTATAAATGGACTATCCGTTTTTTTTGGGTACTGGTCATTTTTGCTGTTGCGGTGTTTAGTCTGCGCGTTTATGAAACGCAAAGCGGGCCGCAATTACAGCTTTGGCATACCTTTGTGCCGGATGATATGCAGGCTGAAGCCATTGATAAAGCCAGCTGGAATAGCTATATCGAAGCGGAGGATGAACTATTCCAGAGCGTTCGCAAAAATGTAACCGATAAACTGGCGCCGGATGTCAAAACTTCCCTTAACCGCTATTATTCCGGCAGTCCCATATACCCCGATCGTTTTGCTACCAACTGGAACCGGTCATATATTATGAAGCCCGACGGCGCGCCCAAGGGCGCGGTGGTATTGCTGCACGGTTTGACGGATACCCCCTACAGCCTGCGCCATATCGCCGAAAATTACCGCCAGCGGGGCTTTGTGGCCGTCGGCATCCGTCTGCCGGCCCATGGCACGGTACCGGGCGCCCTGACCAAGGTAAAATGGCAGGATTGGACGGCAGCGACCCGGCTGGCGGTACGTGAAGCAAAAAAGCTGAGCGGCAGGGATCTGCCTTTGCATATCGTCGGTTTTTCCAACGGCGGCGCGCTGGCGATGAAATACACCTTGGATGCCTTGGATGACCCGGCTTTGGCAAAACCCTCCAGGGTCGTTCTGATTTCGCCTATGATCGGCGTGACACGCTTTGCCCGCTTTGCCGGCATAGCCGGCTGGCCGGCTTTTTTCCCGGCATTTGCCAAAGCCGCCTGGCTGGGGATCGTGCCGGAATTCAATCCTTTCAAGTACAATTCATTTCCGGTGAACGCCGGCCGGCAATCATTTGAGCTGACCCAGGTCCTGCAACGGCAAATCGCCCGCGACGCCCGTGACAATAAGCTGGCGGCATTGCCGCCGGTATTGACTTTCCAATCGGTAATGGACTCTACCGTCAGCACCCGCGCGGTTATCACGGCCTTATATGAACAATTACCCGCCAACGGCAGCGAACTGGTATTGTTTGACCTGAATCAGACGGAAAACTTCGGTCCTTTGCTCAGAACTTCGTCCTACACCGCCCTAGGCCGTTTATTGCCGCCGGCGCCGCGCCGCTATACCACAACGGTGGTCACCAATATTTCCCGCAACAGCCTCTCCACCCTGGCGCGAACCACGCTTGCCGGACAGACGAATGAAACCGTGGAGCTCCTGGGCATAGAGTATCCGGCGGATATCTTTTCACTATCCCATGTCGCCTTGCCTTTCCCCCTGTCCGATTCCCTGTACGGCCGCTATCCGGACCCGCGCAATCAGTATGGTATCAGCCTGGGGGCTTTCGCTGCCCGCGGCGAACGTTCGGTATTGGTGGTGGGGCTGGATTCGCTGATGCGCCTTGCGTCCAATCCTTTTTTTCCCTATATGCTCAAACGCATCGATAACAAGATTGAGGAATAGGCAGGATCATGACATTCAAGAACCGTACCGGCCTGTTGCTCTGTTCCTTACTCTTAGCGACATTGGCAAATGTCTCCTCCCCGTTGTGGGCCGCGCCTTTGCCGGCGGTGACCGTTGCGGTGATCGAGCAGCGGACGCCGCTGCGCTCGCTTTATTATCTCGGGCGGATAGAGGCCATCCAGGCGGTGGATATCACCACACGTACGGAAGGCTTTATCGCCAGGCGTGATTTTAGCGAAGGACAGATGGTGAAAGCCGGCGACCCGCTGTTTGAAATCGATTCGGCGTTGCACCAGGCCGCCGTGGCTCAGGCGCAGGCGCAGCTCGACAGCGCCAAGGCCACCGCCCGCCTTGCCCAGCTCAACCTGAGCCGCCAGCAGCGCCTTGGGGAACAGCGATCCGTCAGTCGCGCGGACGTAGACGCATCCCAGGCGCAGCGGGATACTTCCGGCGCGGCGGTGGCCCAGGCAGAGGCCAATCTGCGCATACAGCGGCTCCAGCTGGGCTTTACGCTGATAGCCGCGCCGATCGCCGGACGCATAGGCCACAGTAATTTCAGCGTCGGCAGCCTGATCAATCCGGCGAGCGGTTCGCTGGCGCATTTGGTCCAGCTCGATCCGATCCGGGTCGCCATCGCCATCAATGAACGGGATTACATCGCCGCGGCAAACCGGAAAGACGCCGATGCCGATGATTTCTCCCACAGCGGCTACACCCCTCATCTGCAGCTGGCTAACGGCATGGATTATCCTGAACCGGGGGTCTTCGAATCGGTGGATAACCGCATCGACAGTCAGACCGGCACGGTTACCGTGCGGGCGCGCTTCGCTAATCCACGCCATCTGCTGCTGCCCGGCGGGGTAGTGAACGTGACGCTCACCGCCGGCCGCGCCGATCCGGTGGTGATGGCGCCCATCGCCGCATTACAGCAAAACCGCGAGGGCTTTTTTGTCCTGTTGGTGGACAAGGAAAACCGGGTGGAAGTCCGGCCGGTGGTCATCGGCGATCAGTTCGAACAGGAGTACCAAATCAAACAGGGACTTGCGGCCGGCGATAGGGTGATTGTCGAAGGCCTGCAGCGGGTCCGGCCCGGCATGGTGGTGGATGCGACGACGGCGGCGACGGCAAGCCTGGCGCCGGTTGATCCGGCGGATGGTGACTAGGAGACGTACCGATGCTGCTTTTTTTTATTACGCGTCCCAAATTCGCCATGGTCATCGCGGTGGTCATCACGCTGATTGGCGTGACGGCCCTGAAGGCCATTCCGGTGGAACAGTTTCCGGATATCGCGCCGCCGGTGGTTTCCGTCTCCGCCCTGTATCCCGGCGCCAGCGCCCGGGACGTCGCCGAGGCGGTGGCTTCCCCCATCGAAGCCCAGGTCAACGGCGTCAGTCACATGCTGTATATGGAATCCAACAGCGCCAGCAGCGGCGGGTACCAACTGAACGTGACGTTCGCCAGCGGCACCGATCCGGATATGGCGGCGGTGGAAGTGCAAAACCGGATTTCCCAAATCAGCTCGCAGCTGCCGGCGGAGGTGAATAACAGCGGCGTCTCGGTACGCAAACGTTCTTCCAATATCCTGCTGGGGGTCAACATCTTTTCCCCTAAACAGACGCTGGACACCCTGTTTCTCAGCAACTATTCCAGCCTGCGTTTACGGGATGCCCTGGCCCGTATCGACGGCGTGGGCGACGTGCAAATTTTCGGCGCGCGGGATTACAGCATGCGGGTCTGGCTGGACCCACGCCGGATGGAATCCCTGAACGTCAGCGTACAGGATATTATCCAGTCCTTGCAGCAGCAGAATATCCAGGCCGCGGCCGGCCAAATCGGCTCTCCCCCCAATCCTTCCGCCCAGCAGCAGACCTTGACCATCAGCGGACAGGGCCGTTTGCAGGATGTCCGGCAATTCAGCCAGGTGATTATCCGTACCAATGCCGAGGGGGGGACCGTACGCCTGGGAGACGTGGCCCGAGTGGATCTCGGGGCGCAGAATTACCAGGTGAATTCAACGTTGAATGATACTGATTCTACCTTTTTAGGCGTGTACCCTACGCCGGGTTCCAACGCTCTGGCGGTGGCCGGCGCGGTAAGAACGGAAATGGCCCGTCTGGCCCGCGACTTCCCGGACGACATGGCCTATTCCATTAATTACGACTCCACTGCCGCGGTTACCGCCACCCTTGACGAGATTGTCATCTCGCTGATACTGACCCTGGTGGTGGTCTTGGTCGTGGTCTACCTGTTTTTACAAAGCCTGCGGGCCACCTTTATTGTGGCCCTGACCATCCCGGTTTCCCTGCTGGGCACCTTCGCCGTATTATTCGCATTCGGCTATTCCGCCAATACCCTCAGCCTGTTCGCCATTATCCTGGCGCTGACCGTGGTGGTGGACGATGCCATCGTCGTGGTGGAAAACGTCGAGCGGCTGCTGTCCCAGGATGAAACCCTGACGCCGGCACAGGCCACCGGCAAGGCGCTGGTACAGATAGCCGGCCCGATAATCGCTACTACGCTGGTGCTGATGGCGGTGTTCGTGCCCATAGCCATACTGCCGGGAATTACCGGTTCCCTGTACCGGCAATTCGCCGTTACCCTCTCGTCGGCGGTTATTCTGTCCAGTATTAACGCCCTGACTCTGACTCCCGCGCTGTGCGTCTCGCTGATAAAACGGCGTGAATTGCCCACCAGGGGTTTTTTCGGCGGCTTTAATCGCGGCCTGGACCGGGTACGGGACAAGTATGTCGGCATTACCCTCTCTATCAGTAAACGGGCGGCCACTTCCGTGGTTATTTTGCTGCTGGCGGGTTTCGCCACCGTGTGGGTTTACAGCCGGCTGCCCGCCTCCTTTCTGCCTGAAGAAGATCAGGGTTATTTTTTTGTTAATGTACAATTACCGGACGGGGCGTCGCTGGATCGCACACAGCGGGTTATGGATCGGGTTTACCGGCAGGTGACGGGGAACCCGGCGGTGGCGAATGTCATCAGAATTACCGGCTTCAGCCTGCTCAGCGGCGGGGATGCCACTAATACCGGCTTAATGTTCGTGCTGCTTAAACCCTGGGGACAGCGTCAGCATGTCGATAAGGTACTGGCGGATATCCAGCCGCGCCTGGCCGCCATTCCGGCGGCAATGATCATGGCCTTTAATCCGCCGGCCATCAGCGGCCTGGGCAGCGCTTCCGGTTTTGATCTGCGGATACAGGCGCTGGAAGGACAGTCTCCCCAGGCCTTGGCACAGACGGCCGGCGGAGTCATCCTGGCGGCCAATAGCAATCCATTGCTAAACCGGGTCTTTACCACCTTCAGCGCCGCGGTGCCGGAAATCGGCCTGAGCATTGATCGCGATCGAGCCGCTCTGATGCAAGTGCCCGTCAGCCGCATTTTCGCTACGCTGCAAGCTTCCATGGGCGGGGTGAACGCCGGGGACTTTACCCGCAATAACCGCTTATTTAACGTGCAGCTGCAAAATGATATGAATGACCGGCAGCGGCAGGAGCAGATCGGACAAATCAACGTGCGCAGCGACAGCGGCGTCCTGGTCCGGCTGGCTAATCTGGTGCACCTTACCCCCACCCTTGGAGCGCCCTTTATCAGCAATTTTAATCAGTTTCCTTCGGTGTCGGTGAGCGGTTCCGCTGCCGAAGGCGTTACTTCCGGTCAGGCTATGGGCGCCATGGAGGAGCTGATGCGGCATCAGCTCCCGTCGGGTTACGGTTATGCCTGGAGCGGTATGTCATGGCAGGAGCAGCAAGCCGGCGGCCAAGCTGTAGTGATTTATGCAGCGGCGCTGGTTTTCGCCTATCTGTTTTTGGTGGCGCAATATGAGAGCTGGAGTATCCCGCTGGTGGTGATGCTGTCGGTCATCTTTGCCGTAGCCGGCGCCGTGGCCGGTCTTAAGGCCATGGGTTTCGCCAATGACGTTTATGCGCAGATAGGGCTGGTGCTGCTGATAGGGTTGGCGGCCAAAAACGCCATATTGATTGTCGAGTTTTCGAAAGCCCGGCGCGAAGAGGGGGAAACCATTGCGCAAGCGGCCCGGGACGGCGCTTTTCAGCGTTTTCGCGCCGTTATGATGACCGCTATCTCTTTTATATTCGGCGTTATGCCGCTGGTATTCGCCAGCGGCGCCGGCGCCATGAGCCGCAGAATTATCGGCATAACGGTGTTCGGCGGCATGTTGATGGCCACCGTCGTGGGAATATTAGTCATCCCCGCGCTTTATCTGCACATCCAGCGGCTCAGGGAATGGGTAAAAAAATAGCGCCCGCGCCTTTGGCGGTAATGCAAAGGCGCGGCGTTAACAAGTGATAAGCTATTTTGTATGACAAATACCCCCAACAACACCCTATTGTCAGCTACTCCCCAGCACAACCTACAGACGTTCTAGGGTAGAGCAAGAGCGGTATAAAAGGCAGATGAGATCCGGTCCTCAAAGAGAGTGATGCGATCAAAAAAACCGCTATTCTTTACGCGAGCTTACAAATATGAACAGTCAGTCACAACAAGCACACGTGAAATGGCCCATGCTCATCGCAGTTGAGAACGGTAGGAGGTGACTATGTATCTGGATAATCAGGATTTCAATGTCATATCCGCTTTGGCAATCGCCCTTGGCATTATCGGCATATTTTGTATCTTGATAGATTGATGATAAGGCCAAGCCCATAGTTCGGAAGATACCGGACATATAAAATAGCGGGATTGTAGGGCCTATTAAAATGGATATTGAAATGGTCACGGGGTGGGAATATATCAAATTGATCTATTCCCTCGGGGCTGCCGCCGCTGGTTTTTTAACATTCAGGGTCAGTTGCGACCCTTCGATAAAAATTCGTCTACTCTGCTCGGTATTGATAGCCCTCACCTGGCCGCTGAGTTTCCCCATTGTCCTGGCGCTCCTGCTGTTTTAACGCTCCTTTTTTACCTATAGCCTACAATAAATAGAGCTGGATATAAATCCAGCGTAGATCTACTCTGCTTACCCGTCTTGGACGGCGGGTTTTTTGCCGGAAAATGCGTGGGTCTTTTTTATTCCTTTATTCCAGCCAGCGTCGGAAAATCAATGAAGTGTTAATGCCGCCGAACGCAAAATTATTAGACTGGATAAAAGGCGTCTCAAGCAGGCGCGGCTCCCCCATGATGTAATCCAAATCGCCGCAGTCTTTCGCCGGACAGGTCAGATTCAGCGTCGGCGCAAACCATCCTTCACGCATCATCTCTATGCTCATCCAGGCTTCCAGCGCGCCGCAGGCGCCCAGCGTATGGCCGAAAAAACTTTTCAGGGAAGAGATGGGGGCGTGATTGCCGAATACCGCCGCCGTAGCCGTGCTTTCCGCCACATCGCCGCGATCGGTGGCGGTGCCGTGGGCGCTGATATAACCGATATCCGCCGCCCGCAGACCCGCGATACGCAGCGCCCCTTCGATACAGACCTGCATCGTTTCATGCTGCGGCTGGGTAATATGCGCCGCATCGCAGTTGGTGTAAAACCCCACCAGCTCGGCATATATGGTGGCGCCGCGCGCCCGTGCGTGTTCCAGCTCCTCCAGAATCAGCGTGCCCGCTCCTTCTCCTATCACCAGGCCGTCCCGGCGGGCATCGAAAGGCGCAGGGGTGCTTTTAGGCATGTCGTTACGCTGGCTGGTGGCAAACAGCGTGTCGAATACCGCCGCTTCAGACGGGCAAAGCTCCTCCGCCCCGCCCGCCACCATCACGGTTTGATAGCCGTGCCGGATGGCTTCCCATGCGTAGCCGATGGCCTGGCTGCCGGAAGTACACGCGCTGGAGGTGGGAATCAAGCGGCCGCGCAGGCCGAAGAACAGGCTGGTATTTACCGCGGCGGTATGGGACATCATCTGCACATAGGTAGTGCCGGTAATATTATTGGTGTGTTTCTCCGTCAGCATGGTGGCGAACTCGCTAACCGGCCCGGTGCTGCCCGTTGACGAACCATAGGCGATGCCGGTTTCGCCATTGGTAAGCACCGGTGAGTCCAGCAGGCCCGCCTGCGCCAGGGCCAATTCGGTGGCCCGGGTGGCCAGCAGCGAAACACGGCCCATGGAGCGGATACGCTTGCGGGTGTAGTGCTCCGGCAGGCGAAAATTGTCGATTGGCGCGCCAAGCAGGGTATGCAGCCCGTCGTAAATTTCCCATTCCGGCATCTTGCGCACAGCATTCAGACCTGAGCGCAGACCCTCGGACACGCTCTGCCAGGACTCGCCGAAGGCGGTCACTCCGCCCATTCCCGTTACCACGACGCGCCGAATCACAGCATACCTCCGTTGATGGATATCACCTGCCGGGTAACATAGCCGGCTATATCGGACATTAAATAGCTCGCCAATCCCGCGACTTCATCCGGATGCCCCATCCGCTTCATCGGAATCATGTGCATCGCTTCCTCAAGGGCCGCTGCCTCCATCTGGATCATACCGGTATCTATTAGGCCCGGAGCAATGCAATTGACGGTGATTTTACGCTTGGCCAGCTCCACCGCCAACGCCCTGGTGGCGCCGATGATGCCTGCCTTGGCCGCGCTGTAGTTCACCTGGCCGCGATTGCCCATCAGTCCGGATACCGATGACAAGGTGATGATGCGCCCGCCGCTGCGTAAACCAATCATCGGCATGACGCAAGGCTGGATCACATTATAGAAACTGTCGAGATTGGTATGGATGACCTGGTCCCAGTCTTCGTCGCCCAGGGCCGGGAAAGCGCCGTCGCGGGTGATGCCGGCATTGCTGACAACGCCGTAATAAGCGCCGTGGCGTTCAATGTCCGCCTCGATAGCCGCCCGGCACGCCAGGCGGTCGGCCACATCAAAACCCAGAATGCGCCCCGCGCCGCCGGCCGCTTCTATACGGGCCAGCGTATCCTCGGCCCCCGGCCGGTCGCGGTGGTAGTGCGCCACCACCAGAAATCCGTCGGCCGCGAGACGCAGCGCAATCGCCTGCCCAATGCCCTTACTGGCCCCGGTCACTAACACTGAACATGACATCAGCTTTTGCCCTGTTGTAGAAGTTGTTGTAATTCATGGTCGTCGGGCTGATAAATATTCAGCCTGCCGCCGGCATACCGTTCGCCGTCAACGGATATGGCTCCCTCGAAGCTGCCGATTTTTTCATCGCGCATCAATAATTGAACCTGTACGTCCAGCATGGCGCCGGCGGGAAAACCAGCGGTTTTGCACTGATATCCCCGCCCGCCCAGCAGCATGCCCGGCCGTGGCGCGGCGTTAAACAGACGGCGGCCATGCCAGCCGGACCAGACGCCGATGGTCTGGGCAAGGATCTCTATGCCGAACCAGGCGGGCAGTTGCCCACCGGCGTTCAGGAACGGTCCCAGCACCGTATCGCGGCCGACGCGTACGCGGCAATGGGCGCGATCCTCGTCAATCAACAGCACTTCGTCCAGCAGCACCATGGGCGCACGGTGCGGTAGATAATGCTCGACGGATAAATACTCAGCCATCGGTCCTTCCCAGAATCAGGCAGGCATTATTGCCGCCAAAGGCAAATGAATTGGACAACATCACGGGATGCGCGGGCCGCGCCGGCGCGGTAAGCAAGCCGAACGGCGGCAGGGTATCATCGATGTCGCTTTGTGAAAAATCCTGCGGCGGCAGGGCTGATTCCCGCGTCAGCAGCAGGCAGCAGATTGCCGCCTCGCTGATTCCCGCCGCGCCCAGGGTATGGCCGGTGAGATGTTTGGTGGAACTGCCGGGCACCGCGTCGCCGAAAATGTTATGGATGACCCCGGCCTCTATCCGATCGTTCATTCGCGTCGCCGTACCGTGCAGGTTGATGTAGCCCACATCGCCGGGCCGCAGCCGCGCCTGCTTCAGCGCCATGGCGATCGCTTGAGACGCCCCGACGCCTTCCGGATGGGGAGCAGACATATGATAGGCATCGGATGATTCGCCGACCCCCAGCAGCGCGACGCAGCCGGAATGGCGGCCAATGAGCATCAACGCGGCGCCCTCGCCAATGGTGATGCCGTCGCGCTGGCGGCTGAACGGGCTGCAGCGCCCGGCGGAAAGGGACTCCAGGCTGTCAAAACCGTTCAGCGGCATGCGGCTCAAGGTATCGGCGCCGCCGACGATGGCCGCATCCGCCAGCCCGCACTCAATCACGCGCTGCCCGCTTATCAGCGCGCGCGCGCTGGAGGTGCAGGCGGTGGAAATGGTATAGGCCGGCCCGCTCAACTGCAAAAAACCGGACAGGAAGCGGGAGGGATCTCCCAGCTCTTGCTGGGCATAACGGTAGCTGGACAAATGATTGGCGACATACTTATCCGCCTCATCCAGACCGGAGGTACTGCTTCCCAGGATGACCGCCACGCGATGGGCGCCGAAGCGGGCGATAGCCTCATCCACCTCCGGCCGGATCTGGGCCAGGGCGGCCAGCAGCAGCTGATTGTTGCGGCTGCGGTGTTCGGCGAAAGCCGGAGGAATGTCCGGGAGGTCCCCCGCCACCCTGCCGGTCCAGCAGGGTTTATCATGCAATAGCCAGCCACGGTCCGGCCTCATGCCTGGGGCAATCCCAGCGGCCAGATTGGCGGCGATGTCGTCCAGATTGTTACCCAGGGCGTTCAGCATGCCCACAGCGGATATAGTGATCATACTAACTATCCAGGTGTTGGATGACGATATGGTAACCAAAAGCGAACTGCTGCACGCTGATGGGCTCGCGCTGATTATGACGGGTCATATAACGAATTTCAGTGACCAGCCTGCCGCCGTCGTCGCGGAGCTGGCGCGTGTCGCCGCTATCCCGCAGCGTCCAGCCGGCCGGCAATTGCCGCCGCCACGTCTCCACCGGCCAATGGCTGAGCATGATATCCAGCAGCACCTGGCTGGCGGGGGGCATCTCCGGCAGCACGATAGACTGCTGGGTATGTATGCCCTGCCCGTCATAGGTCACCAGGAACAGGCGGATCCCGAGGGAAGAGAGCCCCGCCAGGGACAGTTGCCGCTCATCGGCGTTCAGCAGCACCAGCAGCGATTGCTGTTTGCCTTTGAAGGTGCCGGTCAGCAGCTGTTGCTCGCTGACGGCGGGGCTGATGCCCGGCGCCGGCAGGGTGACGCGCACGCCGGGTTTAAGCCACGCCTGCGGCCGGCCCTGATCGGGATGGCTTGCACAGCCGGCCAGCACCAGCGCGCACAGCAGAACTATCCGGCGTCTGAACGATGTCATTTCCTTTTTCCTTTTGAATCGGGCACAACCAGCGGCGCCAATAGAAATGCGGTAAAAATACCGCTGCACAGCACAATGCCGAAGCTGCTTATCGCCTGGGTGCTGCTGAAAACCAACATGCCCAACGTTAACAGCGTAGTACACATTGCCATGGTCACCGCCAGCAAAGAGGTCATCGCCGTGCCGCGGGGATTGCTGAAAAACAGGGTATAGTTGATGCCGATACCCAGCACCAGCAGCAGCGCCAGCAGGGAAAACAGATTCAGCGGGTGCCCGCTCAATGCCAGCGCCGCCAATCCGCTCCCCAGGGACAGCAGGGAGGGCACGATGCTGATTAACCCCCGGCGCGGGCCGAGGCGCGCGATATAACTCAGGGCAATCACCGCCACGGCTGCCGCCAGCAGCCAGCCAAGCATCACCCGGTAAAAGCCGAACAGCTCATCAAACGCGCTTTTACGATCGATCCAGGCGACTCCCGGCAGGCTCTCCGCCAGGCTGGACAGCGCTTTGCCCTGAACGGCGCCGCTCACCGGCACCAGCACGCCGCTTTCACCGGAGGGCAGCGACAGCCATAACAGGCGCCAGCCTTCGCTCAGGGGGCTGCCGAGCCAAACCGCCGGCGTCACCGGCATCGGCCGGACATCCGCGTCGGCGACATCCGCCCCGGCCTGCCGCAATCCTTGGATAACCGCAGGGGCCGCGGCGGCGATCAGCTGGGCATCGCGCTGCTGCTGCGCCAGGGATGACAACGGCAGCGAATGCCAGCTTTTCAGCCAGCCTTCCCGCCGGGCCTGCGCCAAGCGGGGAACAAGGCCCTCCAGCCGTTGCAAGGTTTGTTCAGGGCTGTCGCCATACACCACAAACCAGGTTTGTTCGGCGCTTTGTCCGGTCAGCGCGGTAATCTGGCGCTCCTGCTGCAACAGTCCGGCGGGCATGGTCTGCAACTGGGAAATATCGTCGTTAATCTTAAGGCGCGCCCCCCCCGCCAGCGAGAAGACGGCAACCGCCAGCGGCAGGCCGAAACGCACCCAGGGATTGCGGCGCCAGGCCGCCAGCCAGCGTGCCATCAATACCATTGCAGGCAAAGGCCGAACCGGCAATCCCCGCACCAGATAGGGATACCAGCACACCACGGTCAGGCACGAGGCGGTCAACCCCGCCGCCGCGAATACCGCCAGCTGCTGCAGGCCCGGAAAAGGCGCCAGCGCCATGATCAGGTAAGCGGCCGCCGCGGTGGCCAGTGCCGGCAATAGGGCCGGCAGGACTTTTCTCAGGCTTTCCAGCGGCGGCGCCGAACCGCCGTGCACCATGCGTTCGGTCAGATAATACAAGGTGTAGTCCGCTGAGATCCCGACGATGCTCAGGCTCATGACCAGCGTCATCAGATGCAATTCGCCGAACAGCCACAGCGTCACCACCGTGCCGGCGAGGGCGCCGATGCCGATCGACAGCCCGCAAAGCCACAGCGGCCGGGGGGATCGGAACAGGGCGAACACCAGCAACAATACGCCGCCGAGGGTGGCCGGACCGAGCCTGGACACGTCATGCCGCGCCTGCTGGCTGGCATAATCGCTAAACAGCACGGTGCCGCGCGTTAATACCTGCGCCCCGGGGAACCGCGTTTTGAGCTCGGTTTTTAATTGGTCCAGATCGGCCACCAGTTGCCTGCCCTGGGCCATATCAAACGAATCGCCGCCAAGTTCGCCATGGAGGAAATACCATACCCGGCCCTGGGCGTCCCTGACCGTCAGCCAGCCTTGGGACAAACCCAATCCGCCGGCATTACCCTGCATCGCCAGCTGCGCCCCGCGCACCAGCAGCAGGGGATCGCCGTGCAGTTCCCGGCCGCTGACGCCGGCAAAAGCGGAATAAAGCTGCGCCAGAACCCAATCAGCCTGGGCCGGGCCGCCCTGCGCCAGGCGCGCGCGCGTGGCGCCGTCCACCAGGCCGTTGCGGTGTTCAAAGGCGAATTTTCCCCATGACTGCTGCTGCGCCTCGTCGACGGGACCCTCCAGGTTTTGCAGCAGCGGCAAAGCCCGCAGCCGGTGCAGCCACCAGGCGGCGACGGCGGAATCGTCACTGGCCCCCGGGCTGACCAGCCAGACCATTTGCCGGTCCAGCCGCCGCATGAAACCTTGCTGCAAAGCCGGCGGAATATCCCCCATGGACTGCTTGGGCAACAGGGCCAGCACGCTGCTGTTGATCTGCGCCCGCGGTAGCAGCAGTGCGGCGGCGATCAGCAGGGCGATACAGATGACTCCCCAGGCGACGGCCCCACGGCGGTGCCAGTCAGAATACGAAGCGCTGCTGTTCGTCATCGGTTAACGTCCGTGGTGTTAAGCGCTGATTGCTCAGGGTAATAGTGGTCAGGTCTCCCTGACGATCGTTGAGCTCGATACCTTCCAGGTAGTCGCGTCCGCTAAGGGTGATGGTATGGAAAAGCTTATCCAGCGGTGAGGTTTTCGGCGTCAGCACCAGACGCCACCCCTGTTTGCCCAAATCGGTGAAATCGGTGGTGAAATTCTGCTCCAGCACCTGGCGGTCCGCCTGGAACAGGGCGCGCAGCAGATGATTGAACTGAAACATCTGCGGATTGCTTTCGGCGGTGACAATCTGGGGCGGCTGATTGTTCATCACCTGCACCATACGCTTATCATCCAGCAGCAGGGTCAGGGCAAAGGGGCGCGCCTGGTGCCACCACAGCCCTTTATCCCGGGCGATCAGCAATTGACCGCTGGATACCAGTGGTTTTGCCATGCCCGCTATAGCTCGGGATTGGGTGAAATCGGCGCGCACCACCGGTTGAAGACTGAATCGCTGCTGCAACTGGTCCAGAGTCACGCCCTGCACGGCGCAGCTGAACAGCGCCAGGATGGTGATAATCATCTTCAGCACGGCGCGACCCCCAGCCGATCGAACAGGATCCGCGGCGAGACAAAGCTCAGCTCCCGGCTGCCTTCGGCCACCGCCACCTGGATGGTGTAGCCGGTGGTGGTCCGCTGCCCGCTGCGGGCGTCAAAAATCTGGTAGGCGATACGCAGCCGGTTCTCATACTCTTCAATGGCGGCGCGCACCCGGATATGCTGCTCATAGGTAATGGCGGCGCGATATTTGACTCTCAGGTCCACCACCGGCCAGCAGTAGCCGGACGCCTGCATCTCGCGGTAGCCGTAGTTGAATTTTTCCAGCAGCGCTTCACGGGCCACTTCAAAAAAACGCATATAGTTGCCGTGCCAGACCACGCCCATCGGATCGCAATCGTGGAAGGAGACAACCAGCTCCACTTCATGACTTAAACGAGGATCGCTTACCACCGTCACTCCTTTTGTTCCGTTGTGCGTTGCTCATCCGGCAGATGCCAGAAATCGAAAAAGTTAAACCAGTCCAGCGGCGCTTTCAGGGCAAAATGCCCCAGGCGAAGGGCATAACGATCCGCCGCTTCCTGCAGCGCCGCCTGCCGGCCGGCGCGGGGCAGCGCAATGGGGTCGGCGAAACGCTCGCAATAGACCCGCAGTTTGCCCTGTTCACGAATGGCGAACATCAGCAGCACCGGGCAGCGCAACGCCGCCGCCAGCACAAAGGGACCCTGGGGAAACGGCGCCATCCGGCCCAGAAAACTGCTCCAGATAACCCGGCGTCCCCCGCCCCGCTGCGGATTTACCGCGGTGCGATCCCCAACGATCGCCACCCATTCGCCGGCGTCCAGTTTTTGTTTCAACAGCATGGCTGTTTCCGGACCGATATTGTTCACCGGCAGCAGATTCACCCCGGCCTGGGGTGCAATTTCCTCCAGCAGCTGTTTAAAACGCCGGGCATGGTCGGTAAACACCAGCGCATTGATCACCACCCCGCTCACCTGCTGGGCCATGGCCCGACACACCTCGAGATCCCCCAGATGCGAGGCCAGGATAAGCTGCCCCCGCTGCATCGAGGCCTCGATGGCATCGCGGGCGCCGGGAGCAAAATCAATATCCCGTCCCCACCGCAGGTCCCCGCGCCAGCTGGCGATTTTATCCAGCATGGCATCGCCAAAACGCAAAAAATGCCGATAGCTGCTTAACGGCGACGGCAATACCGTTCCCTGCGAACGCGCATAGCGGCCGACCTGCCGCAGCCATTCCCGTGATGCGCGGCGCTGTACGCCGCCGGTCAGCCAATAAAAAGCGATTACCGGCCTGAGCGCTGCGTTAAATACGCCCCGTCCCAGCAGCCGGTAAACCCCGAGCATAAACCGCATGCCCAGCAATCCTTTGCGCTCATGCATGCCCGACCAGTGACGCCTCCGCCGCAGCAGAGAGGGAATGCGGGGCAGCATGCCGAAAAACAGCCGGGTATGCATCCAGGAAATCCGCAGGTTGTCCCACAAGGCGTCGAAATGGGATACCCCATTGGCCGGATAGCTGACCCGGGTAGTGATAAAACGGCTTGGCGTACCCTGCCAATACAGCCGTACCATGATCTCCGTATCGAAATCCATATGCTGCCCGACGGCGTGTTTTGCGCTAAGCGCCAGCGTCGGCACGATGGGATATACCCTGAAGCCGCACATGCTGTCCTTGATGGAGAGCGACAGGGTTTCTATCCACACCCAGACATGGGTGACATATCTGCCGTAAAGGCGCGATTTCGGCACCGAGGCATCGTAAAGCGGACGTCCGGAGATCAGGCATTCGGGGTGAAGGCGCGCTTGGGCCAGCAGGCGCGGGATGTCTTCGATACGGTGCTGTCCGTCGGCATCTATCTGCAAGGCATGGCTGTAACCGGCCTCGGCCGCCGTTTTTAATCCGCGGACCACCGCAGCGCCTTTTCCGCTGTTATGGTCCAGGCGCACCAAAGTGATTTCCCGGCTCCCCTGGGCCAGTTGCCCGAGGATCTGCCGGGTCGGCTCACTGCTGCCGTCATCCACAATGATAACCTGCAGGTTGAACGGCGCCAGACGCGCCAGCACATCCGGCATGGTGGCGCCATGATTGTAGCAGGGGATTATCACGCAGAAGGAAAAGCCGCTGTTTACCGACATAAACTGATTTTCCCGCTGCTGGCCATCTGTTCCGTTTCCTCCAGCACAATCGCATAGCTGAAGGCGAGCAGATGTTTTTCCTCCTGCCAGGCCATCTTGAGCCGCAGAATGCTGCCGGGCAGGATCGGGCGCTGGAATTTGATGCTTTCGACGGCGGAAAATAGCCAGCCCGGCGCCAATAGCTCATCGCCGTACAGCAAGACCCAGTCCAGCTGCGCCATACCGGGCAGCAGAGGATAGTCGGGAAAATGCCCCTGAAACCAGAACAGGTCCCCGTCCACCCGCAGGCAAAGTTCAGCCTGCCGGCCATCGATATGCCTGGAAAGTTCAACGGGCCGCATGAAACAGCTCCTGTATTTGCGCCCAGGCGCGTTTGCTTTGACTGTTGTGGGGAATGACATCGATGATGCGCCAGAAACGCGGCATGGCTACCGGCTCCAGCCACTGATGCAGCTCATGGCGCCACCGCCGCTTTAGCTGCGGCAAATCGGCGGCCTGGGCCGGGGGGCGCAACACCAACACCACGCCGACACCGCTGCGCCCCGGACGGACAACCTGCAAGGCAACCGCGTCCGCGACTTCCGGCAGCGCCAACAAGCGCCGCTCAACTTCACTGAGGGAGATGCGTTTATCCTCGATTTTGACGATGCGGTCATGACGGCCGCACAGCTGAAAACCGCCGGCGGGATCAAAAGACAGCTTGTCATCCAGCTTAAGTCCTTGCTCCGTTGGGATTAATGGCGAGCGCGCCCGCCAGCACTCCCCATCCTCGCAGGTCAGGCTGACGCCGGGGAAAGGCCGCCACGGCGTATGCTCTTCCTGACGGCTGCGCCACGCCAGCACGCCGGTTTCAGTACTGCCGTAAATTTCATCCACTGTCTGACTGAACCACCGCCGCGCCGCATCGGCATTCACCCAAGGTAAAGGCCCGCCGGCGGAAACGATCAGCCGGCATCCCGGCGACTGCAGGGACATATCCAGGCGACGCAGAAACGCCGGGCTGCTGATAAAGGCATATCGCCGGTCGGGAGTATGGCAGGCCAGCTGTTCGCTATAAAGCACCTGGCGGCTGTCGAAACTCAGCGCCAGGGCCATAGGCAGACAGACGCGGAAGGTGAGCCCGTATAAATGCTGATGGCTGACCGAGGCAACGAAGTGGCAACCCGACAGACGCGTCCCCCAGAGCTGCGCCAGCCAGCGCGACTCCTCATCGAGGCATTGCACCGGTTTATTCACCTGGCGGGGCTTGCCGGTGGAACCTGAGGTGAACAGCACGAGATAAGCCGTCG
This sequence comes from Sodalis sp. RH15, assembly GCF_047324255.1. Taxonomy (NCBI): domain Bacteria; kingdom Pseudomonadati; phylum Pseudomonadota; class Gammaproteobacteria; order Enterobacterales; family Bruguierivoracaceae; genus Sodalis; species Sodalis sp. RH15. The sequence goes on along the minus strand of NZ_CP178738.1, from coordinate 1,798,512 downwards.
GATCGATGCCGGGCAGTCCGTTGGTTAAACCGGCGTCGCAAGGGCCGTCATAGCGTAACCCGGTATCGACGCCGTATCTTTCCACCCCCAGCACCGGACATGACAGAGTCAAATCGGCATCGGTGATGACACCATCAAAATCGTCCGATTGCTCCTGGAGCAGGGATTGACGAATGTGACCCGGGATAACGGGAATTTTGCCGGCATGCAGCGACGCCAGCAAAGCAACGGTAAACAGATAGCTGTCTTCGAAACACAGCGCCCAGCGCCGCTGGGACAGCGCCAGAAGCCGCCGGCAGAGAGCCTGCACCTGCCCGCGCATCCGGGCCAGGGTGAACTGCTCCTTGCCGTTATCCGCCACGATACGCCGGTCATTTTCACCGGCGAGCCACTCAGCCAAGGCCAGAGGTCGCTGCGTATTCATAAAGCAGCCCGCAAACGCCTGCGTACCCACCACTCGCCGGCCATCAGCGACCCCATCAACAGGTAGCTCAACATACCGTTCCATACCGTCCACCAATACAAACTCCCAGCCAGGCAGGTCGCCAGCGCAATGCCGCCGTTGATAATGAAAAACAGACACCAGATTTGCGTAACGCGGCGCACATAGACTACGGCCCTTTGGGGAAGATCCGGCTCCCGTAAACGCGCCAGGCGCTCCACCAGGGGCATGGCCGTTAACAGCGAGCCGCCGAACAATACCAGCATAACGGCATTGACCGCCACCGGATACCACAGCAGCAGATGCAGGTCGCGCAACGCCAGGCTGGCGGAGCAAAGCATCACTCCGGCCAGGGCCAAAACCATCGCCGTTTGTCCCATAACGCCTTTTTGACCCCACAGCGTCAGCATCCGCAGCACAAAAATCAGCGCCAAAAGCGGCAGCAGCCAGCGGATATGCGGATGGGTAAAGCTGACCCATACCAGCAGAGGCCATGCCGGCAACATTAACCAGCCCAGGCCGCGCAGTATTGTTTGTACCGTTTTGCCGGCAGAAGCAGTGGCCTGCGCCATTCAGTCAGCGCTCACCAACCGTTCTACCGCATCAACCACATCCTGCACGGTGCGCACGGATTTGAAGGTTTCCGGCGCAATTTTATGGCCGATTCGCTTTTGCAGGTGGACCACCATATCCACGGCATCAATACTGTCCAGTTCGAGATCTTCATAGAGACGCGATTCCGGCTTGATTTGCGCTGCATCAAGCTCAAATAGCGTGACCAGCAGTCCGGTTATTTCCTGATAAACTTGTTTTTTGTCCATAATCGACTCGTTATGTATTATCAGGCACTCTTGAGGCGCTGAGCATTGATGAAAACGGCCAGTGTCGCTACGGAGAAAAAGTGCTGGCGCATCTCTTCGCTTTCCGCCGACAGCATCACGCCGTAACGGTTTTTGACCGCAAGTCCCAGTTCCAGGGCATCGATGGAGTCTAACCCGAGACCATCCCCAAATAATGGCGCATCGGTTTCAATTTCATCCACACTCATCTCTTCTAAATTAAGCGTGTCGATAATCATTTGTTTTATCTCAAGGGATAATTCTTCCATACCTGTTTCCACATAAAAATTATAAAAGCTCCGGCGTTAACGCCTGCTGTAAAAAACGATTCAGATGCCGTACCGCTATGGGTTGCGTATCTTCTTCCTTTGTCATGAATGAACTGATACTGATGCGCTCACGAACGCTGACGGTAAAAAACGGTTTAGTCGGGGTGGTTTGGTACCACCGGCTCTCTTTGTTGAGGACCTGCTCGCTGCAATGGATATGCACAACCCGCAGATCGCAGCCGCATCGCACGGCGATATTGGCCGCGCCGCGCTTTAACACCGGCGCCGAACCATGGCGGGTTCGGGTGCCCTCGGGAAAAATCATGATGGTATCCCCGTTAAGCAGCCGCTGCCGGCAGGTCGCCACCAGCGTTTTTCCCTGGCTGTTAACCAAATAGTCCGCCGCGCGAATCACGCCGCGAAAGAAAAAGTGGTGGAGCAGATCGGCTTTAACCAGGCAGTCCACATCCGGCATGACGGAGGCCAGCAGCACATAATCGATAAGGGTAGGATGGTTTGCCACCACCAGACAACTGTGGTCATTTTGCAATGCCGCTATGCCGTCGATGCGGTAATCCAGCACGCCCAATAGACGGGCAGTCCCGAGAAAAAGCCTGAAACTGGCGGAAATGCACCGACGCGCCAGCCTGCGGCGCTTCGACGCATCCCGCTGTATGATCAGCAACAGATTGAACCACACCAGGGACATCAACAATGCCCCCAGGCTAAACAGCGCTATGCAGCACCCGCCCATAAGCAGGCGCCAAAGGCGACTGAAAATGGTGGTCGCGACCCACGGCCGCAGAACCTTAGCCGCCATACCGGGTCCAGCGCCAAGCCAGACGCTCGCCGTAAATGACAAATCGCGGCTGTTCCGCCAGGGCGGCATGCAAAAACTGCAGGCTCTGGGCCATAGAGGGTTCTTCCCCCGCACTTGCCATATCGGACTCACAACTCATCGTCTTTCCCTTAGTTAATAATAAAGCGACCGCATAGGGATAACGGGGCATCTGGACCGGGATCGCATCTTGGTAAAATTCCGGTATTACACCATCAAAATCCACCAGCAAAATCCGTTCGTAACCGGCAGACTGCAAGGCAGCCGCCTCCACCAGACCTTGCTGAAAAGTATCCATGCCCGCAGCCAGAGAGGTGGTAACCAGCGGCATGGCGGCCGCGATAGTCAGGCTGCCCGCAGCAGCATTATGCACCGACATGGCGAAATCCGTTGGAGAGGTTTCTTCTTCTTGCGCCAAAGCTCGCAGAATTCTCAGGTTTCGCTCCAGTTCGCCGTGCCTGCTGGTAAATACTATGGCATCAACCTTCTGCCGACGCAGCAACGTCAGCCCGCAATCCACCGCCGCCCTGCTGCCGCTGTTCAGGCGTCGCGCCGTCATCATCGGCAGCTGATTGCATTTAGCCAGAGGCCTTTTCGGGTCGATAAACGCCGGAAGGCCGGCCCAGCGCAGCCATTCATCAGCCTCGCCAAGCCCGGGCGCACTGGCTTGCCAGTCAAGAAGTGAAAAGGTTAATTTCATAGGATTGTTCTTCTTCAAACGACAATTAACGGCTATCAGAGCAATAATTGCGTTTTATTGCCTTGCCCGCGGCGGACCCTTCGTTTTATGAGGGGCAAGCATCTTATCAGTCAGATGCGTTCGGCACCTTTGACTTCTCCCGCTCCGGCGCTTTCAGGCAGCATAGCCACAGCGCACCCTTGCTTACGATCGGATTCGTCTGCATCGGTGCTATTCATGTAAGGCCGGGCAAGCGCTTTATCACGGGAGGAAAAAGATTCCCCGACATCCCGATCGTAATCATAGCAGCGCCTGGCCTATTTACCGGTCGTATCGCCAACGTTGTAAGGGTTTGGAATACTTGTCCCCACCCGCTGGAATAATTGATACAGGACAGAAAGGGTAATGGGCAAGATACTGATTACCATTAGTAACAATTCATTGGCGGAACGGTCAGCGCCGCCATAACCACCCGGCTGTCCGGCGATAGACGCCCCCGGCACGCCGCGATGGGCCGAATGGGCGGCATCCGGCCCGCTGTCCTATTTATTGACCTGCTGGGAAGAGAGCTTTAACTGGATATCGTGGTCAAGGTTTTGGATCCAGCGATTGTAGTTGCGATGGATTTGCCCATTACCCGCCTTCAGATTCTGGCTGTTGACATAAGTGATGGCATAATCGGTAAGGGAATAGGTGATACGAACATCCGCCGTATGTTCACGCTGGCTGCGATGCCCGTTAATCACGCCGGGGGCAATGGGGGTCATCGCCCATTTACGTTCGGTGCCGGCCCGCAGGATAGCGTTTTTTATCTCATCAGCACTGAGATGGGCGGTGATGGACTCGGAAACATTCAATACCGGCACGGTACGCGCACAGCCGGTTAACGCAAAAACACAAACAACAGCATACAGCGAACTTTTTTCCATAATATTTACTTACACTTTTCAATCCCTGAGAGCTGGATAATATGTTATGTCCGCCGGGCGGGTCAATAATCTTTTTATATTACAACGTAGTGTAACACGATGGTGCATCGTCCACTCTGTGGGATCAAACCCAGGCTCAAATGGCGAGTCCATGCCCTGGTCCGGCCTCCTATCCCGTAGGGCCTATCACGGTTTGGCTCAATGATGGGGCCTCCCGCTTTCAAGACGTTTTCGCTTCCCACATCTCGATTTCCCATCCGCCCAACGCTGAGAGACGGGGTGCCGTTTATTCAATCCCATGGGTAACAGCGGTGTTTTACAGCGCAGCATTAACCACATTTTTCTTAGGGCCAATGCAGACGAATATTTCAGTACAATGGGAATCAGTGCGTAAAAAAATAGAATCGCTTCAGAAACTAAACATAAGATTTACTTAAGTATTCTAATATTATATAGTCACCTCCTACGGAATTCCCATTGATTACTTGAGTCTTTCGCCCGTTAACAAGCGGGCTTTTCTCTCTCATCGCATCTTACATCTTCTCAGAAAGACTTACTCAGCCATGACATAACCATACATTAGAACAGACATACTTATTACATCAACAACCCTCATCTCCTTGCCTTTTGTTGTGTGTATACTTGTTGCCCGCGTATGCGGGCTTTTTTTTTGGCGTGCCTATTTTTAATGACCTCCACGCCGCTATTTGTTGCAACTCCGAACGATTTCACTACAAAAACCTGATCTTTATTTTGGTATCGTGCCATTGGCTTCACCCATGAAGCCAATTTCATTGTTTAAGACAGCCTTTTTGCCCGCTTAAAACGTAGCGGGCATTTTTTTTATTTGCTATTCTGGGACATCGGATCGTTTTTGAGTGACAACCTTAAATGAACTCCACCGTTAAATCGGAACGACTGATTGCCCGCGCTCCAGACCAAGACGATTTATCAGCACTTTTTTCCATCTTTGGCGATGCGAGAACCCACCGTTTTAATCCCGCCGGTCCCCTACCCGATGAACGAGCGGCCAGGCTGCGCCTCGAAAACTGGCTTAGCCACTGGCAACAGCATTTATTCGGTACATGGGCGATTGCTTTAAAAGATAATCCTGACCGTATTATCGGTTTTGGCGGCCTGAGCCTTCGCGATTTGGGTGAAAATCGCCATATTAACCTGGGTTATCGCTTTGCCTATGACAGCTGGGGAAAGGGGCTGGCAACGGAATTTTGCCATTTGGCGATAGATTTTGGCTTCGATACGCTTAAACTCAAAGAAGTGTCGGCCATCGTGCGAGAAAATCACGCCGCATCACGCCGTGTGCTTGAAAAAGTCGGCATGCGGCCGTTAGCATTGGTAAAAGAAAATCCTCACGTACCTGCAAGTATCATCTACAGCATCGAAAAATGACATTCCGCTTTCTAACCCCTTGATACTCTCTTTTATTCAGCAGTACATCGTATGCGTAGAACCCTAAAACAACTATATTCCTTAATAGCCTTACCTCTGAAACCTGTATATAAACAACTTTTCTGGTTTGAAAACGAAATAAAATTACTCACATCATTCTTTTAAAGACTGACAACCGGTCGAAGATTTTCGATTTCTCAGTTGAGATAATTATTTCATTACAGCGATGAGTTAAAACGCATATGCCAGCTTGGCACTTAACCATTCAACATATATATCCTATAAACCGGATGCAATATAAGGCGGTAACAACGCGCCAACGGCGCAAGGCGATAAAGAAGCGAGACTAAAGTCAGCATAGTCCGTTGATTGGAAATGGTACGCCCTACTGGATTCGAACCAGTGACCTACGGCTTAGAAGGCCGTTGCTCTATCCAACTGAGCTAAGGGCGCCCGACTGCGAAGATGCGGGATAATGCGGTTTGGATTATACGTAGCGGGCAGGTCGAGTCAATGGCTTTTCTGCCGACTGCTCGCATGATAAACAGCCTGATCGCATTCAGTGCCTGACAGCGGGCCGCGCTTCTGCCAAAATAGCCCATCTCGGCACGTTAAACAGATGGACTAGCGATTCTGATGGTAGCAAAACTCATTGATGGCAAATCGATTGCTCAACAGGTCAGGAATGACGTTGCCGCACGGGTAAAGCAGCGGCTGGTCGCGGGTAAACGCGCGCCAGGGTTGGCGGTGGTGCTGGTGGGGGAAAACCCCGCATCTCAGATTTATGTCGCCAATAAACGCAAAGCCTGTGAGGATGTCGGTTTTGTCTCGCGCTCCTACAATTTACCTTCCACCGTCAGCGAAGCTGAACTGCTGTCGCTTATCGACCGGCTGAACGATGACGGGCAGATCGACGGTATTCTGGTGCAGTTGCCGCTGCCGGCGGGCATGGATAATATCAATGTACTGGAACGCATCCGGCCGGATAAGGATGTGGACGGTTTCCATCCCTATAACGTCGGACGTCTGTGCCAGCGCGCGCCGCTGCTGCGTCCCTGCACGCCAAGGGGCATCATTACCCTGCTGGAGCGTTACGACATTGAAACCTTCGGCGTCAACGCCGTGGTGGTGGGCGCGTCCAATATCGTCGGCCGTCCCATGAGCATGGAGCTGCTGCTGGCCGGCTGTACGGTAACGGTGACCCATCGTTTCACCAAGGATTTGCAGCGGCATATCGAGTATGCCGATATCCTGGTGGTGGCGGTGGGTAAACCCGGCCTGATTGCCGGAGAATGGATAAAACCGGGGGCGGTGGTGCTGGACGTGGGCGTTAACCGGCTGGATAACGGCAAGCTGGTCGGGGATGTGGATTTTGCCGTCGCCGCGCAGCGGGCATCCTATATTACGCCGGTACCCGGCGGCGTCGGCCCGATGACGGTGGCCACCTTGATTCAAAATACCTTGCAGGCATGTGAAGAATTTCACGATACAGCATCATAACGGCGGAATACGATGGAAACCTTTTCTCTAGCAGGCCACCCGCACATTGCTTTGTGCGATTTATTAAAATTCCAGGGATGGTGCCATAGCGGCGCGGCGGCGAAAACCGCCATCAACGGCCAGCAGGTGAAAGTAGACGGGGTAATGGAGACCCGCAAGCGGTGTAAGGTTGTGATCAATCAGCAGGTGGAATTTCTCGGCCAGGTGGTGAAGATCGTTGAGTAAACCGGTCTATTCATGAGATGGACCGGCAGGACGGCGCTCTTTCATGCAACGTGCTTAGATCAACGCCAGGGGCGGCAATCCGGGGACCGGTCACTTGATCCCCCCGGACCCCATAGCCGCCGGCATATTCCCCTACCCCTCCTGCAATAGTGAAATAATACCTCCCAACGGGTCCATACCATTGACCAACGCCTTAGAAGGCCGTTGCGCGATAGCGGCCGGCTTGGGCCTTCTGGCGCGTTTTCGTTCGCCTTTCTAGCCGCGGCGCCAGATAGTGCCCTGAGCACTGTCTTCCAGTACGATACCCATGTCGGTGAGCTGTTTTCGCGCCTGGTCCGCCAGGGCCCAGTTTTTCTCTTTGCGGGCATCATTACGCTGTTTAATCAGGGCTTCAATCTGTGCGGTTTCGTCATCGTCGGTTTGGGCGCCGTGCTGCAGAAACTGTTCCGGGTCCTGGGACAGCAGGCCGAGAACATGGCCCAACTGGCGCAACGCGGCGGCCAGCCCCGCGGCTTCCTGGGGATTCTCCGCCTTGAGGCGGTTGACTTCCCGCGCCATTTCGAACAGTACCGAGTAGGCTTCCGGCGTATTGAAATCATCGTCCATGGCGGCAACGAACTGCGCCAGGAAAGCTTCGCCGCCCGCCGGGGGGGTTTGGGGATCGGCGCCGCGCAGGGCGATATAAAGACGTTCGAGGGAGGATCGCGCCTGCTTGAGGTTTTCCTCGCTGTAGTTCAATTGGCTGCGGTAATGTCCCGACATCAGGAAATAACGCACCGTTTCGGCGTCATAATATTTCAGCACATCGCGCACGGTGAAAAAATTATTCAGGGATTTGGACATCTTTTCCCTGTCCACCATCACCATGCCGGAATGCATCCAGTAGTTCACATAGGGCCCCTCATGGGCACAGGTGGACTGGGCGATTTCATTTTCATGGTGGGGGAACATCAAATCCGATCCGCCGCCGTGAATATCAAAGTGGTTACCGAGCTGTTTGCAGTTCATGGCCGAACATTCGATATGCCAGCCCGGGCGGCCTTGCCCCCAGGGTGAAGGCCAACTGGGTTCGCCGGCCTTGGACATCTTCCACAGCACGAAGTCCATGGGGTTGCGTTTGACGTCGGCCACTTCCACCCGCGCGCCGGCCTGAAGCTGTTCCAGGTCCTGGCGCGACAGCTCGCCATAGGACGGGTCGGTATCCACGGCAAACATCACGTCGCCGTTGGCGGCGATATAGGCGTGTTCCTTGCCGATGAGCGTTTCCACCATTTCGATAATATCCGCCATGTGGAACGTGGCGCGGGGTTCGCTGTTGGGGCGCGCGATATTCAGCTTATCGAAATCCCGATACATCTCGCCGATCATTCTGGAGGTGAGCTGTTCTATGGTTTCTTTATTTTGCGCCGCGCGGTGAATAATCTTGTCGTCGATATCAGTGATATTTCGCACATAATCCACTTCATACCCTTTGAAGCGCAGGTAGCGGGTGACGACGTCGAAAGCCACGAAGGTCCGGCCGTGGCCGATATGACAAAGGTCATAAACAGTGATACCGCACACGTACATACCGACTTTTCCGGCATGGATAGGTTTGAATTCCTCTTTTTGTCTGGTCAGGGTATTAAAAATCTTCAGCATCTACATTCATTCCATGGTAGTAACAGGTACGTGTGCATACCGACAGGTTTAGACAGATTGTTCATGCAACGGGGTATTGAACCCTGAAGACGTTGGGAATGCAAGACCAGGCGCCAAGCGAGCACGGAGGACTATGCCACGGACTATGCCATGATCGAAAAGCAACCGTTTTGCGGGGGATTTGGCCGGACATATTAACAGAAACCGGTGTTATCTGCTGTGTATGCTGACTCCACGCCGGACTTATGTTATAAATTCGGTCTGTTTCCCTGGCAGTGAATATACCCGTCATCTTTCACGTTGCCGCCTTGCTGCAACATGAAATCAATAGGGTATAACTCCTTTTCTGACTCGTAGGACAACTATTTATGGTCACTTTCCACACTAATCACGGCGATATCGTCATTAACACTTTCGCCGACAAGGCACCGTTAACCGTCGAGAATTTCCTGAATTACTGCCGTAGCGGCTTTTATGATAATACCATTTTCCATCGTGTCATTAACGGTTTTATGATTCAAGGCGGCGGTTTTGAGCCAGGCATGGCGCAAAAAGCCACCAAGGCGACCATCAAAAACGAGGCCAACAACGGTTTGAAAAACAACCGCGGCACGCTTGCAATGGCGCGGACCAACGATCCCCATTCCGCCACCGCGCAGTTTTTCATTAATCTGGTGGATAATGACTTTTTGAATTTCCGCTCTGAAAATGCCGACGGCTGGGGCTATTGCGTTTTCGCCGAAGTCTCCGACGGCCTGGACGTGGTGGATAAAATCAAAAATGTCCCCACCGGCCGCAGCGGCATGCATCAGGATGTGCCTAAAGAAGATGTCATTATCACCAGCGTGACGGTGGAAGAATAAACACTGCTGCAATGGCGACTTTATTTATTGCGGATCTTCATCTAAGTCATAAAGAACCGGCGATCACCGCCGGTTTTCTGCATTTTTTACAGCGGCAAGCGATCCACGCCGACGCGCTCTATATCCTGGGCGACCTGTTCGAGGCCTGGATAGGGGATGACGATCCCGCGCCGCTGCATCGCGAAGTCGCCGCGGCGCTGCGCGCGCTGCATAAAAAGGGCATCCCGTGCTTTTTTATCCACGGCAACCGTGATTTCCTGCTGGGCCGGCGTTTCGCCGATGCCTGCGGCATGATCATACTGCCCGAAGAGCAACGACTGGATTTATACGATCGCCGAATCCTTGTTTTGCACGGGGATACCCTGTGTACCGATGATGTCCGCTATCAGCGTTACCGGCGGCGGGTCAACCGGCGTTGGCTGCAGCGATTATTCCTGGCATTGCCGCTGCGCTGGCGCCTGCGTATCGCCGATCGGATGCGCGCCGGGAGCCGACAGGCCAACCAGGCAAAATCCCCGGAGATCATGGATGTCAACCCGCAGGCGGTGGCCGCCGTCGCCGAGCGCCATGGAGTGGACTGGCTGATTCACGGCCATACCCACCGCCCGGCCATCCACATCCAGCCACTGTCCTCGGGCCAGCTCCATCGGGCGGTGCTCGGCGCCTGGCACCATCAGGGCTCCATGATCAAGGTCAGCCGGGAAAGTATCGAACTGATTGAATTCCCCTTCGAGGGCTAGCCGGCGCAAAATTCTTTCCTCCCATACGTCAGCTATGTCTGAAACAGGTGCTGGGAATGTTATCGGCGCCTCTTTTCCATTGGTCCGCGTTAGGTGATATATGTGATCTATAATTCTGCTTTAACAGGATACGCAACCGTTTTCCTCGCCCGTGACACATGATATGCTCTACGCCCTCTTTTACCGGCATCCCGGCGTGACGGGGGTCGTTTTAGCGCAACCACAGGAGCATTCCGTCCATGCAAGCCAATCCTGCCCCGGCAAAAATCGCCATCGTGATGGGATCCAAAAGTGACTGGGGAACCATGCAGTTCGCCGCGGACATTCTCACTTCCCTGCAGGTCTCCTTTCAGGCGGAAATCGTCTCTGCGCACCGTACACCGGATAAGCTGTTTGAATTTGCCCAGGGAGCGGCGGCGGCGGGTTTTCAGGTGATCATCGCCGGGGCGGGGGGCGCGGCCCACCTGCCGGGCATGCTGGCGGCCAAAACCCTACTGCCGGTGCTGGGGGTGCCGGTACAGAGCGCGGCGCTGAGCGGCGTGGACAGCCTCTATTCCATTGTGCAGATGCCTCGCGGCATACCGGTGGGCACCCTGGCCATCGGCAAGGCCGGCGCCGCCAATGCCGCATTGCTGGCGGCACAGATACTTGCTTTGCATGACCAGGCGTTGTCGGACCGTTTGGCGGCTTGGCGGCAGGCGCAAACCGACGAGGTTCTGGCCCATCCCGATCCGCGGGAGGACGCATGAAACCGGTTTGTGTTTTAGGCAACGGCCAACTGGGGCGCATGCTGCGTCAGGCGGGCGAGCCCCTGGGCATACAGGTATTCCCGGTGGGCCTGGACGCGGAGCCTGAATCGGTGCCGTTCCAGCAAAGCGTGATTACCGCTGAAATCGAACGCTGGCCCGAAACACCCCTGACCCTGGAGCTGGCGCGCCATAAGGCATTCGTTAACCGGGATATATTCCCGCGGCTGGCGGATCGCCTGACGCAAAAACAATTGCTGGACCAGCTCGGGCTGTCCACCGCGCCATGGGAAGAGCTCAGCGGGGCGGCGCAGTGGCCGCAGGTGTTCAATTCCTTTGGTGATTTGGCTATCGTCAAACGCCGCGTGGGCGGTTATGACGGACGCGGCCAGTGGCGGCTCACTCCCGGCGAAGAAGCCGGCCTGCCCCAGGATTGCTATGGCAGCTGTATTGTGGAACAGGGCATCCCCTTCTCCGGCGAGGTGTCGTTAATCGGCGCCCGCGGGTTTGACGGCAGCAGCGTTTTTTATCCGTTGACCCATAATCTGCACCAGGACGGCATCTTGCGCGCCAGCGTCGCGCTGCCGCAGCCGGACGCCGCATCGCAGCACCGGGCTGAGCTGATGCTGTCGGCCATCATGCATGAACTGGATTACGTCGGCGTGATGGCGATGGAGTGTTTTATTCTCGGCGATGACTTGTTGATTAACGAGCTGGCGCCGCGGGTGCATAATAGCGGCCACTGGACGCAAAACGGCGCTTCAATCAGCCAGTTCGAGCTGCATTTGCGGGCTATATTGAATTTGCCGTTGCCTAAACCCGTGATCACCGCGCCGTCGGTGATGGTGAATTTGATTGGCACCGGCGTCAACGAGGGCTGGCTTAACGATCCTCTGGTGCATTTACATTGGTATGAAAAAGAGGTCAGGCCCGGACGCAAGGTGGGCCATCTTAACTTCAACCATCCCGATCGGAGCGTTTTGCATCGCAGCCTGACGCGGCTGGCGCCACAGTTGCCAGAGGAGTATCAGCGCGGGCTGCATTGGGCACAGCTTCGGCTGGCCGAGCTGCCCTGAATCCTGACCGTCGGTCAAAAAAAGGCCCCAATACAGCGGGCCTTCCCTATTACCGTCCTACTGAAGCCAGCCCGCTATATTCAGGCCATTACCGCCTTTATCGCGTTGTTCAAGGTGGCGCTCGGGCGCATAGCCTGGCTGGCCAGCGCCGGATCCGGGTGATAATAACCGCCGATATCAACCGGTTTGCCCTGCACCTGGTTCAGTTCCGCGACAATCTGCTGTTCGTTGTCGGCAAGAGCAGCGGCGAAGGCGGCGAATTGCTGTTTCAGCGCCGGGTCTTCGTTTTGCTCCGCCAGCGCCTGCGCCCAGTACAGCGCCAGGTAGAAGTGGCTGCCCCGGTTATCCAGTTCGCCGGTCTTGCGCGACGGCGATTTATTGGTATCCAGGAATTTACCGTTGGCCTGATCCAGGGTTTTCGCCAGGATTTTCGCCTTGGGGTTATTGCCGGCGATGCCGACGTGCTCCAGTGATGCCGCCAACGCCAGGAATTCCCCCAGCGAGTCCCACCGCAGGTGATTTTCCTGCAGGAATTGCTGGACATGCTTCGGCGCCGAGCCGCCCGCGCCGGTCTCGAACAACCCGCCGCCGGCCATCAGCGGCACGATGGACAGCATCTTGGCGCTGGTGCCCAGCTCCATGATGGGGAACAGGTCAGTGAGATAATCCCGCAGCACATTGCCGGTGACGGAGATGGTGTCTTTACCGGCCCGGATGCGATCGAGAGAGAAGCGGGTGGCTTCCACCGGCGACATGATGCGGATGTCCAGGCCGGAGGTGTCGTGATCCTTCAGATAGCGCTGCGCTTTTTCAATCATTCGGGCGTCATGAGCGCGGGCCGGATCCAGCCAGAACACCGCCGGGGTATTTGATTCGCGGGCCCGCGTCACCGCCAGCTTCACCCAATCGCGGATCGGCGCGTCTTTGGCCTGGCACATACGCCAGATATCACCGGCTTCAACATTGTGTTCAAGCAAGACCCGGCCGGATTCGTCGGTCACCCGCACCACGCCGTCCGTCGGAATCTGGAAGGTCTTGTCATGGGAGCCGTACTCTTCGGCCTGCTGGGCCATCAGGCCGACGTTGGGCACCGTGCCCAGGGTAGTGGGATCGAAGGCGCCGTGCTGTTTGCAATCGTCGATGACCACCTGATAGATGTCGGCATAGCAGCGATCGGGAATCACTGCCTTGGTGTCGTGCAATTGACCGTCGGGTCCCCACATTTTGCCGGAATCGCGGATCATCGCCGGCATGGAGGCATCCACTATCACATCGCTGGGCACATGCAGATTGGTAATGCCCTTATCGGAATTCACCATCGCCAACTGAGGGCGTCGGGCATAGAGGGCGTCGATATCCTGCTTGATGGCTTGCTGTTTTTCCGCCGGCAGGGCGTTGATTTTGGCATACAAATCGCCGATACCGTTATTGGCGGAAAAGCCCAGGGATTTCAGGTCGTCAGCGTAGCGGTCCAGCACATCTTTAAAGAATTCGCTCACCGCGATGCCGAACATGATGGGATCGGAGACTTTCATCATGGTGGCTTTCAAATGCAGCGACAGCAGCACTCCCCGGCGCTTGGCGTCCTGAATCTGCTCATCGATAAAGCTGCTCAGGGCCTTTTTGCTCATCACCGATGCATCGATAAGCTCAGCGGCTTTTACCGCCGTCTTCGCTTTCAGGACCTTGACGGCGCCGTCTTTGCCCACCAGCTCGATTTTAACGCTGCCGTCATGGTCGATAAGCGCCGTTTTTTCGCTGCCGTAAAAATCACCGGCGGTCATATGCGCCACATGGGTTTGGGAATCGGCGGACCAAGGGCCCATGCGATGCGGATGTTTGCGGGCGTAACTTTTCACCGACAGCGGCGCGCGCCGATCGGAGTTGCCTTCGCGCAGAACCGGATTCACCGCGCTGCCCTTGATTTTGTCATAACGTGTTTTGGCATCTTTTTCCGCATCGGTCTTCGGCTCATCCACATAGTCCGGAACCGCGAAACCCTGCTCCTGCAACTCTTTAATGGCGGCCTTCAGCTGCGGCAGCGAAGCGCTGATATTGGGCAGCTTGATAATATTGGCCTGCGGCGTGACGGCCAATTGGCCCAGCTCCGCCAAATGATCGGAGATGCGTTGATGGACCTGCAGATTTTCGGGGAAGTTGGCAATTATGCGGCCGGCCAGCGAGATATCGCGCGTTTCCACGGCGATGCCCAATGATTGGGTGAACGCCTGAACGATTGGCAGCAGGGAATAGGTCGCCAGCGCCGGCGCCTCGTCAGTGAGCGTATAGATTATTTTAGACGTTGTGGACATTTATTATGTTAACTCCTCAAACCGTATTTTAGTATGACGCCTGGCCGTTACTGTGCAGTAGGCGTGCGGTGGCTGTCAACCTGGTTGTCACTTGCCTGGGGATTTTTTGTTGCATTAATGTTACGCGTTAAAACTCACCCCAGATACTGTCGAAAGCCGCCGTTGCCCTTGACCAGCCGGATACCCAACACGGTGCCCAACAGCGACAATAATATCATCCCCCCCAGCGGCAGCGCCCACCACAGCACATAATCCGGTTGCCAGGGAAAATCAAACACTTTCTGCTGCAATAGCGCCAGCGCCACTTCGGCGCCGATGGCCGCCGCCACGCCGGCCACCAGTCCCAGCAAGGCAAATTCACTCCACAGGGTCGAGCGCAGCAGTTTGGCGCTGGCCCCCAAGGTCCGATAGACCACCAGTTCCCGCTGGCGCTGGTGCATACCCACCTGTACCTGCGCCAGCAGCAGCAGGCCGCCGCAGATAAGCACCAGCGCCACCATGATTTCCAGGGCGCGGCTGACCTGCTGCAATACCTGGCCGATTTGCCGCAGAATGGCTCCCACATCCAGCAAGGTCAGGGTGGGAAATTGGCGGTTCAAACGGGACATCAGCTTTTCGTCACCCTGATAGCGGAAACTGGTGAGCCAGGTTTGGGGCTGATTATCCAGGGATTCCGGCGGAAAGATAAAAAAGAAATTGGGGCGCAGGCTTTCCCAATCCACTTTTCGCAAGCTGGTCACTTTGGCGGTGAAGGCTTGGGTATCGCCGGTAAAGGCCAGGGTATCGCCGAGTTTCAGGTGCAGATCATCGGCCACCCGCTGCTCCATGGAGACTTCCCCGGGCCCCGGAGGCCAATGGCCTGACACCAGTTCATTACCTTCGGGCCGGTCCGCCATCCAGGTCAGGTTCAGCTCGCGATTGACCGTGCGGCCGCCGGGATCGTTCTCATGAACGATCTGGGTTGCTATCTGCCCGTTGATCTCCGTCAGGCGCGCGCGGACGATAGGGTAAAAAGCCCCGGGGGATACCTGGTTTTGCCGGAGAAAATCCCTGACCTGCGACACCTGATCGGCGGTGAGGTTCAGCAGGAAATAGTTCGGGCTGCCCGGGGGCAGCTGTTCCTGGAAGCGCTGGAGTAAATCCCCCCGCATCACCAGCAGCAACGCCAGCAGCATAAAACTCAGTGAGAACGCCGCCAGCTGGCTCATGGTTATCCATGGCTGCCGCAACAGGCGGTTAATGGCCAGCCGCAGGGTAAGCCGTCGGACAACCACATGCCGTAGCAGCCATAAGGCGCCCCATCCCACCGCCGCCAGCATCAGCGTCAGGACCGCAATGCCGCCGGCCAGGGTCCAGAATAGCCCGCCGACGCCGACGATGGCGATGAGCAATCCCAGGACGACGATAAGGACAGCCGGCACATAATAACGCAGCGGCCAGACAGCGGCGGCCGATTCCCGGCGCAGCACCCGCAGCGGGCGCGTGGCCAGCAGTTGCCGGTAGGGCCGCAGGCCCACCAGCAGGGAAATAATCACCAGCGATCCCAGCGACCACAGCCAGGGCCAGACGCCGGAGGAGGGCAGCGCCGCCGGCAGTACCGGCGCCAGCATGCGCATTAACAGCCATTCGAAGGCCAGACCGATGAGGCTGCCGCATATACCGGCAAAGATCAGTAACGATAGCCACTGGCCGATGATGAGTTTCATCAGCGCCCGGCGTCCGGCGCCGAGGGTTTTCAATACCGCCACCACGTCGCCGCGGCTGCGGCAATAATGCCCCATGGCCACCGCCACCGCCGCCACGGCGAGCATCAGCGTCAACAGCGCCGACAGCACCAGGAAGGAATGAGAGCGCTGGATGGAGACGTTCAGCGCGCCGTTGGAGTCATCCATGCTATACCAGCGCTGGTCGGCGCCAAGCTTGGGCAGCAGATAGCCCTCAAAGGTTTGAAGCTGTTGCGGCGTGCCGGCGAACATATAGCGCCAGGTCACCCGGCCGCCGGGCTGGACGGCGCCGGTTTTCTCCACGTCCGCCTCGTTGATGATGATGGCCGGCGCGGTTTGGAACGGGTTGAATCCGCTGTCCGGTTCCTGCACGATCTCGCCGCTGATACGTAACGTGGCGTCCCCCACCGCCAGCATATCGCCGACGTTCAGGGCGAGCAGCGCCAGTAAACGCGGCGCCGCCAGTACGGTGCCGGGCTGGGCCCGCAAGCCCGCCGGACGAGTGACCAGTTGTCCGTACAGCGGATAGCGCTCGTCAGCGGCTTTGACATTGGCCAGTTGGGCGTTGTCGCCGGCGAAGGTCATCGTCATAAAGCTTACCTGGCGGCTCAAGGTCAAGCCGTCGGCGGCGGCCTGCCGCAGCCAGCTTTCATCTATCGGGCGCGCCGTGCGCAGTACCCGGTCGGCGGCAAGAAATTCGCGGCTTTGCTGCCCGATGCCTTTTTGCATACGATCGCTGATGTTTCCCAAAGCCAGTACGCAGGCCACCGACAGGGTCAGCGCCAACCACACTATCAGCAGCGAAGGAGAACGCCATTCGCGCCAGAACCATCGTCCTATCATGCCACCTCCTGCAATCGGCCGTCCTGCAGGCGCAGGCGCCGCTCGCAGCGGGCAGCGAGCTGGAGATCATGGGTCACCAATATCAGGGTGGTGGCGGAGTCCCGGTTCAGGGAGAACAGCGAATCGGCGATGCGATCGCCGGTTTTGCGATCCAGATTGCCGGTGGGCTCATCGGCAAAGAGAATTTGCGGCCGCCCGCTGAAGGCACGGGCCAGCGCCACGCGCTGCTGTTCGCCGCCGGACAGCTGGGCCGGCATATGGCCCAGGCGCCGGGACAAACCCAGCTGATCCAGCAATTGTAGCGCCTGTTCACGGCTGTGCCCTTCGCTTTCACCCCGCAACAAGGCGGGCAACTGCACGTTCTCAAGGGCGGTCAGCGTAGGCACCAGCATAAAAGACTGGAACACGAAACCGATGTGCCGGGCCCGCAACGCCGCCCGTCCCTCTTCATCCAGCTCCGCCAGCGAGTGGCCCAGCAGCCTGACCTCTCCTTCGCTGCCGTCGTCCAGTCCGGCCAAAATGCCCAGCAGGGTGGATTTACCGGAGCCCGATTCGCCAATCAGCGCAATTGTCTGCGCCGGTTTGACAACAAGCTCAACTCCGGTAAGGATGGTAAGCTGGTGTTCCCCCTGACCGACGTGTTTACCAAGATGATGAACTTCAAGAACGTTTTCCGCTGGCATTTTCCCTTCCTTTTACTGTTAGGACTCTTCAGTGTACGTGCAATTGCCGCTGATACCTTATTGATTTTGGGCGATAGTCTCAGCGCCGGCTATAGAATGGCGGCGGAGCAGGCCTGGCCGTCGCTGCTTAATGATAAATGGCGGCAGCAGGCCGACGGCAGCCGGGTGATTAACGGCAGCATCAGCGGCGATACCGCCACCCAAGGCCTGGCGCGCCTGCCGGCTTTGCTCAAACTCTACAATCCGCGCTGGGTCATGATTGAACTGGGAGGCAACGACGGTCTGCGCGGTTTCCCGCCGCAGGCCATCGAGCAGGACCTGTCCCGGGCCATCGAACTGGTAAAACAGTCGGGAGCGCAGCCCTTGCTGATGCAAATCCGCCTGCCGCCGAATTACGGACAGCGCTACACTCAATCGTTTAGCGAGATTTATCCCGCGCTGGCGCAAAAATACGGGGTGCCGCTACTGCCGTTTTTTATGGAGCAAATCTATCTGAAACCGCAGTGGATGCAGGATGATGGCATTCACCCCAATCCCTTGGCCCAGCCTTTTATCGCCGACTGGATGTCGACGCAGCTCACCCCGTTACTTAAGCATGATTCATCCGTCTCAGGACCAAGCCATGGGTAAAGTTATGCAAAAAACGGTGGTGATCACCGGCTGTTCCAGCGGTATCGGCGCCGTCGCGGCGACGGATTTACGCCAGCGCGGTTATCGGGTGGTGGCGACCTGCCGCAACCCGGAGGATGTCGCAGGGCTGCTGGCCGCCGGATTCGAGGCGCTGCAAATGGATCTGGATGAAGCAAAGAGCGTTGACATTGCCGCCGCCGCTATCATTGAGCTCACCGGCAATCGGGTCTATGCCCTGTTCAATAATGCCGGCTACGGGCAATACGGCCCCCTGGCCGACCTGTCGCGTCAGCTATTGGAGAAACAGTTCGCCAGCAATCTGTTCGGCACTCATCAGCTCACCCAGCGCTTGCTGCCGGCCATGCTGCCCCACGGCGAGGGGCGGATTATCCAGACCAGTTCGGTGATGGGGCTGGTTTCCACGCCGGGACGCGGGGCATATGCCGCCAGTAAATTCGCCCTGGAAGCCTGGTCGGATACTCTGCGGATGGAGCTGCACGGCACCGGCCTGCATGTCAGCCTGATTGAGCCCGGCCCCATAAGCACCGCTTTTACCGGCAACGTCAGACAGTCCAGGTCGGATAAACCGGTAACCAATCCCGGTATTGCCAAACGATTTACGTTGCCTCCCGAGGCAATCCTGCCCAAACTGCATCATGCGTTGGAACATCCGAGACCCCGGTTACGTTATCCGGTCACGCTGGTGGCGCATACTATGTCAGTGTTACGCCGTATTTTACCGGACCGAAGCCTTGATATGATTTTACGCGGCAGGCATTGAGGCGGGGGAAAACGCCCCCATATATCGCTAAAACGGACGAGAGAAAATTTCATGCTAGCTCAAGCCACCCTTGTTGAAATTGATGAAACAAACCTGCAGCAAACCCTCGAACAATCTTTGTCCCAGCCGGTGCTGTTCTATTTTTGGTCGGAGCGCAGCCAGCATTGCCAGCAATTGACGCCGGTTATCGATCGGCTGGCGCAGGAATTCGCCGGCCAGTTCATCCTGGCCAAGGTGGATTGCGATGCCCAGCAGCAGGTAGCCGCTCAATTCGGCCTGCGCGCCATCCCCACGCTGTATTTGTTTAAAGACGGCCAGCCGCTGGACGGACTGCAGGGTCCGCAGTCGGAGGAGGTGATTCGCGAGCTGCTGCTCAGAGCCTTGCCGGATCCCGCCGAACTCAAAATGACCGAGGCCGCCGCCCTTATGGACCAAGGCGCCTACGGCGAAGCCCTGCCGCTGTTGAAAGAGGCCTGGCAGATGAGCAAGCAGTCCAGCGAATCGGGGCTGCTGCTGGCGGAAACCTATATCCATCTCAAGCGTATCGACGATGCCCTGGCGGTACTGGACGTTTTCCCGCTACAGGATAAAGATACCCGCTACCAGGGGCTGCTGGCGCAAATCGATCTGATGAAACAGGCGGCGAACACGCCGGAAATGCAGCAATTACAACTCCAGGTGCAAAATGCGCCGGACGATGCGGCGCTGGCGGTGCAGTTGGCGCTGCAGCTGCATCAGGTCGGCCGGAACGAGGAAGCGCTGGAACTGCTTCTTGGCCATCTGCGCAAGGATCTCGCCGCCGCGGAGGGTGAAGCTCGCAAAACCATGATGGATATCCTGTCGGCCCTGGGCACCGGCGACGCCCTGGCGGGAAAATATCGCCGCAAGCTGTATTCCCTGCTCTATTAAGCCTTCATGCCGGGTGGGGCCGCTGCCCCGCTCCGCAGGCGTCGGTAAGCCGGAAAGCCTCGGCCTGCGGTGCTTCGCCGCTTAAACCGCGCAACGCGTTCAATCCGCCGGACCGGTGAAATCCCGATCCCGTCGCCGAATATGCTCTGTCCCCCGCGAATCCGCGACGGCAAAAGCGTACTATTAAGCCAGCGTTGAAAACGCTGTGTCATGCTGGCCGGCAGCCGCGGGCGATGCCTTTTGGGTCGGGCCGGCCACGTTAGTTCCTTCACGTAAAGAAATGGAGATTCCCCCTATGCTGACGGTTATACCAATCATAGTTATTGTCGCCCTGATTATCGTCTGGGCGGGGATAAAAATTGTCCCGCAAGGATATCATTGGACAGTGGAGCGTTTTGGCCGTTATACCCACACACTCAGACCCGGCCTCAATCTGGTGGTGCCGTTCATGGACCGGATCGGGCGCAAGATCAATATGATGGAACAGGTGCTGGATATTCCGTCGCAGGAAATCATCTCGAAGGACAACGCCAATGTCACCATCGACGCGGTCTGCTTTATCCAGGTAGTGGAACCGTCGCGCGCCGCCTATGAAGTCAGTAACCTGGAGCAGGCCATACTTAACCTGACCATGACCAATATCCGTACGGTGCTGGGCTCCATGGAGCTGGACGAAATGTTGTCCCAGCGGGACGGCATCAATACCCGCCTGCTGCATATCGTGGATGAAGCCACCAGTCCCTGGGGCATCAAGGTCACGCGTATCGAAATCCGCGACGTCCGGCCGCCGGTGGAAATGATTGCCGCGATGAACGCGCAGATGCGGGCTGAACGTACCAAGCGGGCGAATATCCTTGAGGCGGAAGGGATACGCCAGGCCGCCATCCTGCGGGCCGAGGGTGAAAAACAGTCGCAAATCCTGAAAGCGGAGGGTGAGCGTCAATCCGCTTTCCTGCAGGCGGAAGCCCGTGAACGGGCGGCGCAGGCCGAAGCGCAGGCCACCCAGGTGGTCTCCGATGCCATCGCGGCGGGCAATATCCAGGCGATTAACTATTTTGTCGCCCAGAAATATACGGATGCGCTGAAACATATCGGTTCCGCCAACAACAGCAAGGTTATCATGATGCCGCTGGATGCCAGCAGCCTGATGGGCGCCATCGGCGGTATTGCCGAACTGATCGGCGAAAGCAAACAGGTCCGGGGTAAATAACCATGCTGACCGCTTTGGTGGTAAATCCTCATTGGTTCTGGATTTCGCTCGGCGGTCTGCTGCTGGCTGCCGAAATGCTGGGCGCCGGCGGGTTCCTGTTATGGAGCGGCTGCGCCGCGGTGGCGGTGGGACTGGTGATATGGGTGGTGCCCATGGATTGGGCGGCGCAAGGCCTCCTATTCGCGCTGCTCACCCTGGTTTCAGGCTTTTTATGGTGGTATTGGCTGCGCGGTCATAACAAAAGCCTGCCCGCGTCGTTGCTCAACCGACGCGGCGAACAGCTGGTGGGCATCCATGCCATCCTGGTGGAACCGGTGGTGAACGGCGTCGGCCGGGTACGCGTCGGCGACGGCACATGGCGGGCGATCTGCGACGAAGATCTGCCCGTGGGGGCCACCGTGGAAGTGATGGCCGCGGAAGGCATTACGTTGCATGTCCGTCCGGTCAGCGGCTCGAGCAGCATCCCGACAGATTATCAATAATCGGGCAATCGGCGCCTTCATCCCCAGGACAGCTTTCCGCCAGCGCCAACAGGTGCTCGCGCATGGCTTTCAGCTGTTCGATGTGATTTTCGATGTCTTTCACTTTCTGCAGGGTGCGGGTCTTGACGTCGGCGCTGTGGCGCTGGGGATTATTAAAGAGCGCCACCAGTTCGCGGCATTCGTCGAGGTTGAATCCCACCAGCCGCGCCTGATGCAGCAGCGTCAGCTCTTCCAGATGCCGTGCGTCATAGCTGCGATAACCATTGTCCCGGCGGGTGGGCTGCGTCACCAGGCCCTTCTCTTCATAAAACCGGATCGCCTTGCTGGTCAGGCCGGTTTTTTTCGCCACGTCGCTAATATTCATTTTCCCCCCTTGACCTTCCCCTTGCGGCAAGGTTTAAGCTTCATTACATCGAATTTTCCCAACCGAAGTCAACCTGTTTGGGAAATCCCGTTAACCACAAAGGAGTCGTGTATGTCACAGACTATCGTACTCGCATTGCAGGGTTTGTCTTGCGATCACTGTATTAAACGGGTCAAAGAGACCCTCGAATCCCGTGACGATGTTGAAAGCGCACGGGTGGCGCTGGACTATGCGGAAGTCACCGGCGATGCCGGAGCGCCGGATCTGATTGCCAGTATTGAACAGGCCGGTTACGACGCCGCGCCGGCGGAGCGGGGGGATACCGAATTGGCCCTTTCCGGCCTGAACTGCGGGCATTGCGTGGCCAGCACCCGCAAGGCGCTGGAAGCGGTGCCCGGCGTCTTCAGCGCCACGGTAACGCTGGATCACGCCAGCGTGTACGGTAAGACGGATGCAGCGGCGCTGGTCAAGGCGGTGGAACAGGCGGGTTACCAGGCCGTTCCGACGGTGAGTCAGCCGCACCCAAAAACTGAGCCGCTGACAGTGCTTACCTCAGCGCCGGACTTTCTGGCAGCGGCGACATCTCTTCCGGCATACATCAATAGCGATTCTCCGGACGCGGTGGCAACGACGTCCCCTTCCCCCGTCGCAGCCTTGCCTCAAAGCGCATCGCCGCAAAGCGACGACAGTTTGCATCTGTTGATTAGCGGCATGAGCTGCGCCAGTTGCGTCAGTAAAGTCGAACATGCGCTACAGCGGGTTCCCGGCGTGGAGCAGGCGCGGGTGAACCTGGCGGAGCGCAGCGCGCTGGTGATGGGGACCCCGGACGGTGGGGCGCTGATAACCGCCATTGAACAGGCCGGCTACGGCGCGGAGCTGATTGCGGATGAAACCCAGCGGCGGGAACGGCAGCAGCAGACCGCGCAAAGCGCAATGCGACGTTTCCGCTGGCAATCGGCGCTGGCGCTGACCCTGGGTCTACCGTTAATGGCCTGGGGCCTGTTCGGCGGCAGCATGACCCTCACCCCGCAAACCCGCTTGCCCTGGCTGCTCATCGGCTTGATTACCCTGGCGGTGATGATTTTCGCCGGCGGACATTTTTACCGCAGCGCCTGGCGCAGTCTGAAAACCGGCAGCGCCACCATGGACACGCTGGTGGCGCTGGGCACCGGCGCGGCCTGGCTTTACTCCATCAGTATCGTGCTTTGGCCGGACGTGTTCCCGATGATGGCGCGCCATCTCTATTTTGAAGCCAGCGCCATGATCATCGGCTTGATTAATCTCGGCCATGCCCTGGAACAACGCGCCCGCCAGCGCTCATCGCAGGCCTTGGAACGCCTGTTGGACCTGACGCCCCCCACGGCCAGGGTGGTCACCGAAAACGGCGAGCAAACCCTGCCCCTGTCAGAGGTTCAACTGGGCATGATCCTGCGGCTGACCGCAGGGGATCGGGTACCGGTGGACGGTGAAATTACCCAGGGTGAAATCTGGCTGGATGAATCCATGCTCACCGGGGAGCCGGCGCCGCGGCAAAAATCCAACGGCGATAAAGTCCATGCGGGAACCGTAGCGCAGGACGGCAGCGTGTTGTTCCGCGCCGATGCGGTGGGCAACCAAACCACCCTGGCGCGGATCATCAGGTTGGTGCGCCAGGCGCAAAGCAGTAAACCGGCCATCGGACAGATGGCGGACCGGATTTCGGCGGTATTTGTCCCGACGGTTGTGGCCATCGCCTTAATCAGCGCCGCCATCTGGTATCTGGTGGGGCCGGCGCCTCAAATCGTCTATACGCTGGTGGTCGCCACCACGGTATTGATTATCGCGTGCCCCTGCGCCCTGGGCCTGGCTACTCCCATGTCCATTATTGCCGGCATAGGCCGGGCGGCGGAATTCGGCGTACTGGTGCGGGATGCCGATGCGCTGCAGCACGCCACCTCCCTTGATACCCTGGTCTTCGATAAAACCGGCACCCTCACCGAGGGCCGCCCGAGAGTGGTGGCGGTGGAACCCATGGCCGGTTTTGACGAATCACGGGCGCTGTCGCTGGCTGCGGCGCTGGAACAGGGCTCCAATCATCCCCTGGCCCACGCCATCGTCCAGCGTGCCGGTGAAACGGCGCTGCCTGTAGTACGGGAAGTAGTGCGGGAATTTCACACCCTGCGCGGTCTCGGGGTCAGCGGCGAGGTAGACGGGGCCCGGATTTTATTGGGCAACAGCGCGTTGCTAAAGCAGCACCATATCAACGCCGGGCCCATTGCCGACAGGATAAAACAGTGGTCGGAACAGGGCGCCACGCCGGTGATTCTGGCGGTGGACGGCGAGGTGGCGGCGCTGTTCGCCGTTCGCGATCCGCTGCGGTCGGACAGCGTGGCGGCGCTCAACCGGCTGCATGCTCAGGGTTATACCCTGGTCATGCTCACCGGGGACAATCCCGCCACCGCCCAAAGCGTGGCGAAAGAGGCCGGTATCGACCGGGTGATTGCCGGCGTATTGCCGGACGGCAAGGCGGAGGCCATCAGGACGTTACAGCAGCAGGGGCACCGGGTAGCCATGATTGGCGACGGCATCAATGACGCGCCGGCCCTGGCCCAGGCGGAAGTGGGTATCGCCATGGGGGGCGGCAGCGATGTGGCTATTGAAACCGCCGCCATTACCCTGATGCGCCATAGTCTGCACGGGGTGGCGGACGCGCTGGCGGTCTCCAAGGCCACGTTGCGCAACATGAAGCAAAATCTGCTGGGGGCCTTCGTTTATAATGTATTGGGGATTCCTATCGCCGCCGGTATTTTGTATCCCTTTACCGGCACCCTGCTCAGCCCGGTGGTGGCCGGCGCGGCGATGGCGCTGTCATCGATTACCGTGGTGAGCAACGCCAACCGATTGATAGGTTTTAAACCAAAAGCATAAACTTGAATACGTCGAGTCGCAGCTGTGTTAGCCGCGACTTGAAGTATGACGGGTATAACGTCCCGGCGGCTTCATGTTACCCTAGGATGCTATAAGACAACGGGGACGACAGGTAATGAGAAAATGGTGGCGGCGCACGGCGACCGTACTGGGATTGCTGTCCCGGCCGGTTTATGCCTGGCCGGGAATGGATATCAGCCTGCCGGCGGATCGGCAACTGCATCTGGTGGGCAGTATCCATATGGGTACCCGGGACATGGCGCCGCTGCCCGCCAGCCTGCTGCTGATGCTGCGTAAAGCCAGCGCGCTGATCGTGGAAGCGGATGTTACCGTCAGCCCGCCGCTCACCAGCGCCACGCCTGTAACGGCGCCCCTGGCCGAGCGGCTCTCACCCGACCACCTGGGGATCCTTCGGCGCCTGTGTGAAGAGTATCATTTGGACGAGAGCACGCTTGCAGGGCTTCCCGCCTGGCGTATCGCACTGATGCTGCAGGCGCACCAGGCCGAGGGGCTTGGACTGCGCGCGGCTTACGGTATCGATTACCAGTTGATCCAGGCGGCGAAGGCCATGGATAAACCGGTAATTGAACTGGAAGGCCCCGATGAACAGCTGGGACTGCTGCTGCAATTGCCGGATCAGGGCAATGCCCTGCTGGAGGATACCCTGAGCCATTGGCATACCAACGCTCGCCTGCTGCAGACCATGATCGGCTGGTGGATGAACCGCGGGCCCGCGGATGTAGGCAACGCCTTCCCCGCCACCTTCAGCAGCGAGCTTTACCATTACCTGATGACCGAACGCAACCGCCGCTGGAAATCAGCATTGGAGGCCCTCCCCGCCGGGGCGTATGTGGTGGCGGTAGGCGCGCTGCATTTATATGGCGAGCAAAACCTGCCCTCGCTGTTACAGTCTTGAATAGTATTTTAAACGCCGGGCATTTACCCTCCGGCGCCGGTACGTTACCCTAAATTATCCCTAATGCGATTTACGCTCAGGTTGACGCTATGACCCCTGCGGTTAAGTTATTGGAAAAAAACCATATCGTTTTTACCCTCCATCCCTATGAGCACGACAGCGATGAAACCCATTTCGGCGATGAGGCCGTTGAAAAGCTGGGGCTGGACGCCGCCCAGGTGTATAAAACCTTGCTGGTGGCATTAAATGGCGACCCCAGGCATCTGGCGGTGGCGGTCACCCCGGTGGCGCTGCAGCTGGACTTGAAAAAAGTCGCCAAAGCCCTGGGCGCCAAAAAAGCCGAAATGGCCGATCCCCAATTGGCGCAAAAAACCACCGGCTACCTGGTGGGCGGGATCAGTCCGTTAGGACAGAAAAAACGCCTGCCCACCGTTATTGACCGGCCGGCGCGGCAATTCGCCACTATTTTCGTTTCCGGCGGCAAGCGGGGACTGGATATTGAATTGAAACCCGGCGATTTAGGCCTGTTATTATCGGCCGTTTTCGCCGATATCGCCAAGCGGGACGGCCAGGACAAGGCGGCGGACCAAGCATGACCGAACGTATTCTCTCAGGGGCAAAATCCGGTGCAAGCCTGGCCCGGCGCACGGTCTTTCCCGTGCTGGCCGCCATCAGCGTCGCCCACCTGCTCAATGATATGATTCAGTCGCTGATCCTGGCGATTTACCCGCTGCTGCAAGCCTCTTTTTCCCTGAGTTTTACCCAGGTGGGCATGATTACCCTGACCTACCAGATCACCGCCTCGTTACTGCAACCCCTTATCGGCAGTTATACCGATAAACATCCGCAGCCCTACTCGCTGCCCATCGGCATGATGTTTACCTTGTGCGGCCTGCTGCTGATGGCCACCGCCGGCAGTTTCCCCTGGGTGCTGGCGGCGGCGGCGCTGGTGGGCACCGGTTCCTCGGTATTCCATCCGGAATCCTCACGGGTGGCGCGCATGGCCTCCGGCGGGCGCCATGGCCTGGCCCAATCGCTGTTCCAGGTGGGCGGCAATTTCGGCGCTTCGCTGGGGCCGCTGTTGGCCGCGTTAATCATCGCACCCTACGGTCGGGGGCATATTGCCTGGTTCTCTCTGGCGGCGCTGCTGGCTACGGTTATTCTGCTGCAGGTAGGCAAATGGTACCGCGGCGCGATAACGGCGCCCGCGGCTCGCCGCGGCCGGCCCGCCGCAGCGTCCGTTTTGCCCGCCCGCCGGGTGGCGGGGGCCATTGCTATTTTACTGGTGCTGATCTTCTCTAAGTATTTTTATTTAACCAGCATCAGCAGTTATTACACTTTTTATCTGATCCATAAATTCGGTTTGTCAGTGCAGGCGGCGCAGCTCCACCTGTTCGCCTTTTTGTTCGCCGTGGCGGTAGGCACCGTTATCGGCGGCCCGTTGGGCGATCGTATCGGCCGGAAATATGTTATATGGGGCTCCATACTCGGCGTCGCCCCTTTTACGCTGTGGTTGCCCCATGCGTCCCTGGCGGTGACCAGCGTGCTGACACTGTTTATCGGCGTGATTATCGCTTCGGCCTTTTCCGCCATCCTGGTCTTCGCCCAGGAGCTGTTGCCCGGCCGCATCGGCATGGTATCCGGACTGTTTTTCGGCTTCGCGTTCGGCATGGGGGGCCTTGGGGCGGCGGTGCTGGGTTATATTGCCGATTTGACCAGCATTGAATTTGTGTACCAAATCTGCGCATTCTTGCCTTTGCTAGGCATTCTCACCGCTTTTCTGCCCGATCCCCGCTGACAATCTCCTCCTTTCCCGCTGAAGATTGTTCAGCGGGGAACGTTTTTACCCCGAAATCCTTGGTGGCAAATTATAAAATCGGAAGAAATACACCTTTACAGCCTTTTCCCGGTAAAAGCTTTTTTTTTGCCGTCTTGCCATAAATTCCTACCCAAACTCCCCGGCTTTGCCATAAACTCAATATGTAAGTTTTTGTTTCTAACGCCTCTTGGCAAGGAGTCGGGATGCATCATGCCACACCACTCATCAATACCATTGTCGGAGGCCTGGTCCTGGCTTTTTTGCTGGGCATCCTTGCCAGTCGTTTTCGCATCTCCCCCCTGGTGGGCTATCTCGCCGCCGGGGTTCTCGTGGGTCCCCATACGCCTGGATTCGTCGCCGACACCTCCCTGGCGACGGAACTGGCAGAACTGGGGGTGATATTGCTGATGTTCGGGGTGGGGCTGCATTTTTCCTTCAAGGATCTGATGTCGGTAAAATCCATCGCCATCCCCGGCGCCATTGCCCAAATCGGCGTAGCCACCCTGCTGGGCATGCTTTTTTCCACGTTGATGGACTGGACGCCGGTCAACGGCCTGGTGTTCGGTCTGTGCCTGTCCACCGCCAGCACCGTGGTATTGCTGCGGGCGTTGGAGGAGCGGCAGCTCATCGATAGCCGGCGCGGACAAATCGCCATCGGCTGGCTGATTGTGGAAGATCTGGTGATGGTGCTGACGCTGGTATTACTGCCGGCGTACGGCAATATGCTGGGCAGCGACGCAGGCGGCAGCGCGCTGTCGTGGCAAGACCTGGCCATTACCATCGGCAAGGTGGTGGCGTTTATCACCTTGATGATTGTGGTGGGCCGCCGGGTAGTACCCTGGGTCCTGGCCAAAAGCGCCAGTACCGGCTCGCGGGAGCTGTTTACCCTTTCGGTGCTGGCCATGGCCCTGGGTATCGCTTTCGGCGCGGTGAAGCTGTTTGACGTTTCGTTTGCCCTGGGGGCATTTTTCGCCGGCGTGGTGCTTAGCGAATCAGAACTGAGCCACCGCGCCGCCCAAGATACCCTGCCTCTGCGGGATGCCTTCGCAGTGCTGTTTTTTGTGTCGGTGGGCATGCTGTTCGACCCGCTCATCGTTATCAACGAACCGGGAGCGGTGCTGGCGACGCTGGCCATTATCCTGCTGGGTAAATCGGCGGCTGCTTTCGCTCTGGTGAAGCTGTTCGGCCTCTCCACCCGCACCGCGCTGACGATTTCCGTCAGCCTGGCGCAAATCGGCGAATTCGCCTTTATTCTCGCCGGACTGGGCATCGCCCTGGGCATGCTGACCCAGGAAGGGCAAAATCTGGTGCTGGCGGGGGCGATTTTATCCATCATGACTAATCCGCTGATGTTTGCCGTGCTGGAGCGCTATCTGGCCCGGGATGCGACCGATGAAGAACAATATGCGGAACAAAAGCCGGGGGAAGAGCCCCAGTCCCCCATGGAAATCTGCCATCACGTGCTGCTGGTGGGATATGGCCGGGTGGGTAGCCTTATCGGCGCCAAACTGGCACAGGCAGGCATGCCGATGGTGGTGGTTGAGAACGCCCGCCCCCGGGTGGACGCCCTGCGCGAGCAAGGGATTAATGTGGTCATGGGCAATGCCGCCAAGGCGGAGATTCTTTCGCTGGCGCGCCTGGATTGCGCCCACTGGCTGCTATTGACGATTCCCAACGGCTTTGAAGCCGGACAAATTGTCGCCATGGCCCGAGCCAAGCGGCCGGATCTGCACATTGTCGCCCGCGCACATTATGATGAGGAAGTGACCTATATTACCGAACGCGGCGCAACGCAGGTGGTCATGGGTGAGCGGGAGATTGCCAATAGCATGATTTCCCTGCTGCAGCTTGAGACCTCCCTGGTACCCCAGACGGATGACAGCGTACCGGGGCAGCGTTCGCTGCCGTTTTAACGGCGTGATGCCGAAGGGCGGCTTATTTGTCCGTTGGTTCACTCACCAATTGCCGAAACAGCGCAATCTGCGAGGGGTTATCATTCAGGGCCGGAATATAATGGAACGTTTCACCGCCGGCATGAGTGAAGATTTCCCGATTCTGGACATTAATCTCTTCCAGGGTTTCCAAACAGTCCGACGAAAAGCCCGGACAGATCACCTGCACATGTTTCACCCCCTGTGCCGGTAAATCCCGCAGACTGTGATCGGTAAACGGCATCAGCCAGGGATCGCGGCCGAAACGGGACTGGAAGGTCATCATGACCCGCTCCGGGGGAAAATCCAGCGCGGCCACCAGAGCCCGGCGGGTATCCTCGCAGCGCTGCGGATAGTCATCCCCCTCACGCGCATAGCGCTGGGGAATGCCGTGGAAAGAGATAACTAGCCGGTCCGGGCGTCCGAGCCGGGCGAAAGAAGCTTCAATGCTCTGCTTCAGCGCCGCGATATAGGCGGGATGCTCGGCGTAATCGCGAATAAAGCGGATCGCGGGCAAACGGCGGTAGCCGGTTAAAATGCGGGCTACGGCATCCCAGATGGCGGCGCTGGTGGAACTGGAATATTGCGGATACAGCGGCAGGATTGTCAGGTTGGTTACCCCCGCGGCCAACAGGCGCTCAATGGCGGACGGCAGCGTGGGCCGGCCATAGCTCATGGCCAATTCCACCCTGGTATCGGGCAAGGCGGCCGCCAGCGCCGCCTGCTGACGCTTGCAATACACCATGAGCGGCGACCCCTCTTCCATCCAGACGCTGTTATACAGCTTCGCCACCCGGGGGGAACGAAAGGGCAGTATCACGCCGTGCAGCAGCGGCCACCAAAGAAGACGCGGGGTATCCACTACCCGCCGATCGCTGAGGAACTCGGCCAGATATCGTTTTACCGCCTGGGGCGTGGGTGCCTCGGGAGTGCCCAGATTAACCATCAGGACGGCGTTTTTTTCCTGCTCCATGACCTTATCTCCAGTTAAGGTTTAGCCGCCAACATCCTGTAATACAATGGGAATAGCCCGGCGGTTTCGATAAAACAGTGTAGCCGAAAAACCGGCGCGGGTGTTTATGATCCGGGCTAAGATTATCAATTGTTGCAATAGGTGGCGGGCCGAGCCAAAGGCCCGCCCGACTTGAGCGTGGGTTTTTAACCGAGGATCTTTGCCAGTTCGCCGCTGATTTCAGCGACTTTCCGGGTACCGTCGATTTTGAAATAGCGGGTATTGCCGGCATCGGCTTCCTGACGGTAGTAATCAATCAGTGGCGCGGTCTGCTGGTGATACTCCACCAGACGCTTGCGCACGGTTTCTTCCTGATCGTCTTTACGGCTGGTGAGCGGCTCGCCGGTGACGTCATCCTTGCCTTCTTCCTTCGGCGGGTTGAACTTGACGTGGTAAACACGGCCGGAAGGGGTGTGCACGCGGCGGCCGACGATGCGTTCGATAATCAGGCTGTCCGGTACGGCGAATTCCAGCACATAGTCCACGCTGATGCCGGCGTCCTTCATGGCATCCGCCTGGGGAATGGTGCGGGGGAAACCGTCCAGCAGGAATCCGTTACGGCAATCGTCCTGTTTAATCCGTTCTTTCACTAACGCAATGACTAATTCATCGGTCACCAGCTTGCCGGCATCCATGATTTCCTTGGCTTTTTTCCCCAGTTCGGATTGCGCTTTCACCGCAGCGCGCAGCATATCGCCGGTTGAAATCTGCGGAATACCGTACTTTTCCATAATAAACTGCGCCTGAGTGCCTTTACCGGCGCCTGGAGCGCCCAGCAGAATGATACGCATTGCGTAAATCCCCTTGCTAATCTTAAATGTAAAAAAGTGAGAAAACGCTAAACCTTACCACTAGTGTATAGCGTTCCTCAAGGCATGGCGGCTGGGAGAAGCGGTTTTATGCCGCTTTAGGAATCTTGCCCGGTACGGGGGGGTAAAAAAACGACGTGAATGTCCATATTATAGGCCGGGCAAGCCCGGCCTGAGCTTGTTGACAAAACGTTCGGTCGGGGCAAGGCTTTTACCCACCCCCCCAACGGCTTATTTGGCCAGCAGCTGATTCATGCGGCGGATAAACTGGTTCGGGTCGTCCAGCGTGCCGCGCTCCGCCAGCAGCGCCTGATCCAGCAACAGATCGATCCATTCACCGAAATGGCTTTCATCATTGATATCAGCCGCACGCTTGACCAGCGCATGCTCCGGATTGAGTTCAAATATATATTTGATTTCCGGGGCTTTCTGCCCGGCGGAGGCAAACAGCTTCGCCATCTGGGTGGTCATGTCGTTGGCATCGGTGGTCACGATGGCCGGGGTATCGGTGAGACGGTGGGTCAGGCGCACGTCCTTGACCCGATCTCCCAGCAGGGTCTTCACCCGGCTGACAAAAGGTTCCAGCGCTTTATCGGCGTCTTTGCGCTCTTCCGGCGTCTCTTCATCCGCCAGTTTATCCAGCGTCGCATCGGTTTTACTGATGGATTGGAACGGCTTGCCCTCGAATTCCGTCAGGTAGCTCATCATCCATTCATCAATACGATCGGACAGCAGCAGCACCTCGATGCCTTTTTTACGCAGCAGTTCCAGGTGCGGACTGCTCTTGGCGGCGGCATAGCTGTCGGCGGTGAGGTAATAGATTTTTTCCTGGCCTTCCACCATCCGGCCCAGATAGTCCTGCAGCGAGACGGTTTGCGCAGAGCTGTCGGTATGGGTAGAGGCAAAACGAAGCAGCTTGGCGATGCTTTCCCCATTGCCGGTATCTTCCCCCGGACCTTCTTTCAGCACCAGGCCGAACTGTTCCCAGAATTTCTGATAGTTTTCCGGATCGTCCTTGGCCAGCTTTTCCAGCATTTGCAGCGCGCGTTTGGTGAGGGCGCTTTTCAGGTTTTGCGTTACGCGGTTATCTTGCAGGATTTCTCGGGAGATGTTCAGCGGCAGATCGTTGGAATCAATCAGGCCCTTCACGAATCGCAGATAATTCGGCATGAACTGCTCGGCATCGTCCATGATAAAGACCCGCTGCACATACAGCTTCAGGCCATGCTTATGATCGCGATTCCACATATCCCAGGGGGCCTGGGCGGGAATATACAGCAGGCTGGTATATTCCTGCTTCCCCTCCACCCGGTTATGGCTCCAGATAAGCGGATCGCTGTAATCATGGGAAAGGTGTTTGTAGAATTCCTTGTATTCTTCGTCGCTTATCTCGCCCTTGCTGCGGGTCCACAGCGCCTGGGCTTTATTGATCTTCTCCCAGCTAATGGTTTCGGCGGCGTCATCGGCGGCTTGCGCGTCTTGATCCTCCGCGTCCCCTTCTTTCTCCGGCTTGCTGCGGGTTTCTATTTCCACCGGCAGGGCGATATGGTCGGAATATTTGCTGATGATGCTGCGCAAACGCCAGTCATCCAGGAATTCATCCTCGCCCTCGCGCATATGCAGCGTGATTTCAGTGCCGCGTTCAGGTTTGGTGATATCGGCAATGGTGTAATCCCCTTCACCGGCGGATTCCCAGAACACGCCTTCCTCGGCGGGAGCACCGGCGGCGCGGGTGCGCACGGTCACTTTATCCGCCACGATAAAGGCGGAATAGAAGCCGACGCCGAACTGGCCGATTAACTGGCTGTCCTTCACCTGATCCGACCCCATGGACTCAAGAAAGGCCTTGGTGCCGGATTTAGCGATGGTGCCCAGGTTGTCGATAACCTCGTCCCGACGCATGCCGATGCCGTTATCACTCAGGGTCAGCGTACGTTTCTCTTTATCGCACGACAGGCGGACTCGAAGTTCGCCGTCGCCTTCATAGAGCTCGGGCTGCGACAATGCGCGAAAACGAAGCTTATCCGCCGCATCCGAGGCGTTAGAGATCAGTTCGCGTATAAAGATTTCTTTATTGGAATAAAGTGAGTGGATCATTAACTGAAGTAGTTGTTTTACTTCAGATTGGAATCCGCGAGTTTCTTGTCCTTTCATACTTATACTTACCTCAATCCAAATAGCTGTCAGTCAGGCGGGTTTGCGTACAACGATGAAGAACAAATGGGGGTGGTTCAGAGGAATTTCAAGGCAAAAAAATGAAAATTGTTGGCGGATTCAACGAGGAAGAGGCCGGCACGCGCGGGGAAAATCCCCGCCCCGGCCTTAAAATTTGATGGGTTGGCGGCCCGCCAGGGAGTGTGAAAGGGTTGTACCGTCAACCATTTCCAACTCGCCGCCCATGGGCACGCCGTGGGCGATACGACTAGCCAGTACATTGTGATGGGCGCACATCTCGGCGATATAGTTGGCGGTGGCCTCCCCCTCCACCGTGGGATTGGTGGCAAGTATCACTTCAGCGATGTTTTCAACCGCCAGCCGCTCCTGCAGCCGGCCGAGGCCGATATCCTCCGGACCGATACCGTCCAGCGGGGATAAATGCCCCATCAGCACAAAATAGCGGCCGGCATATTGGCCGGTCTGTTCAATGGCGTGAATATCCGCGGGACTTTCCACCACGCAAATTTGCCGGCTCTGCGCACGGCGCGGATTGGCGCAGATGGTGCAGATATCCTGCTCGGTAAACGTCCGGCAGTCGGCGCACTGGCCGATTTCCGCCATGGCGCGGGTCAAGGACTGCGCCAGCCGCATGCCGCCGCCGCGATCCCGTTGCAATAAATGAAAA
Source organism: Sodalis sp. RH15 (assembly GCF_047324255.1). NCBI lineage: Bacteria > Pseudomonadati > Pseudomonadota > Gammaproteobacteria > Enterobacterales > Bruguierivoracaceae > Sodalis > Sodalis sp. RH15. The sequence continues at coordinate 1,764,141 of NZ_CP178738.1, read as the reverse complement.
ACCATGCGCTGCGCCGATTTCGGTCCCACCCCCGGCAGGCAACGCAACGCTTCCATTAACGCTTCAAGCAATGGGCTGGTTTGCATCAGAACGGCATTTTAAAACCGGGAGGAAGCTGCATGCCGCTGGAGACAGAGGCCATTTTTTCCTTCTGCGTCTCGGCGATGCGCCGGGCCGCATCGTTAAACGCCGCCGCGATCAGGTCCTCCAGCATATCCTTGTCGTCCTCCAGCAGGCTGGGATCCACTTCCACCCGGCGGCAGTTATGGGCGCCGTTGATGGTCACCTTAACCAGACCGGCGCCGGATTCACCGGTCACTTCCAACTGGGCGATCTCTTCCTGCATTTTCTGCATTCTTTCCTGCATTTGCTGGGCCTGCTTCATCAGGTTGCCCATGCCGCCTTTACCAAACATAATCTTCTCTCTCTCGTAGCTAACCGCAGCGCGGTAGTCATGCCGACGGTGCGGCGGTTAAACAGGACGGATGCTGTCTTCATCCAATTCGGCGTCAAAAAAACGCCGAAGCGTCTGGATGTTATTATCTTCGATAATTGCCTGACGCGCCTGCATCAATTTTTCTTCATAGATAGCTTGCCGCCATTCCAGAGGCGTACGCACCGCCGGATTATCGTCCGTCACCACGCTTAATTCAACCGGTGCGCCCAGTTCTGTGCTCAAGGCCTCGGCAATGGCGCCCTGGGCCATGTCGGAATTCAAATGCTGCTGGCCCGACCGCAGATGCAAACACACCTTGCCCGGCGCCAAATCTTCCCGAAAGGCGTTTAACGCCAGCTGCTGCACCAGCTTGGGCAGAGCCAGCCGGTCCACCAACGCCGCCCACGGATCGCGCTCCATCGATTCCGCCGCCAGCCGGGCGGCCAGCTCCGGCGTTTTTTCATGTTCGAGGGCGTTACGCAACGCCTTTGGCGTAGTGACCGGTTCGTCCGGCTCGGATTGAACGCTGGCCCGCCAGCGGTAGGCCTCCGGCTTGGCGTCTTGGTCCGCTTTAGGTCCCTTTTGTCCGCCGAGCTGACGCTGTTGGGCCTGTTCAGTGACCGACGCCAAACGCTCCAATGCGCTGTTCGCCGGTTTCTGGCGCTCCGGCGTCAAAGCCGGTTCAGCTTTTTTTGGCTTGCGGCTCTCACTGCGTTGCATCAGCGCGGTGCGGGCCTGCAGTAGCTGGGCGGTGTTCTTTGGCAAATCAGCCGCCGCGGGAAGATCTTCATCGCCGGCTCCGGGCCCAGGAGCCGGCCCGGCGGCGGCGTCCGGCTCCGCCGGCCCAAACATGGCCGCCGAGTCGGCATCACCCTCGGCCCGAGAACTTGGCGCCGGGTAAACAGCATTGGGATTCGTAGGGGGCAACGAGGAAGCCGGCGCATCCTGTGCGCCTGTATGCGACTGTGCCGGCGCGCTGGTTTCGTTCCTACCCGAACGCGGCGGGAGAATCGTGCCCTGTCGTTCCGCCGGTCGAGGGTGGATAGGGCTCGGAAGAGCGCGTTCTTCTGGTCCGGCGTTTGCCGGAGCGGTTTCGTCAGCGCCATAATCCAGGTTCGCCGATGTATCGCCCGAAGAGTGCTCCGCCTGCGGCGAAAACGCCTGGTGACGGGGATGAAATGCCAGTGCGCGCAGCAGTGTCATTTCAACGCCCATCCGCCGATCGGGCGCGAAGGGCAGCTCTTTACGTCCCACCAGCAGCGTTTGGTAATAAAGCTGCAAATCGGCGGGGGGGATCAGCCGCGCCAGCTCACGCAATCTTGACAGGATAACGGCATCGTCTTCATCCGACAGGGCATCCGGCAAAAGCTGCCCCATGGCAACGCGATGCAACAGCGTCAGCATTTCCACCAGCAGCGTTTCCCAGTCAATCCCGCGGGAGGCGCACTGGGCCAGCTGCGCCATCATGGCGCTGCCGTCCGCCTTCACCAGCGCCTCTATCAGCGCCAGGGGCTGCTCGGTATTCAGGGTGCCCAGCATATCGCTGACCGTCCGGGTGGTCACCTGCCCCCCGCCCATGGCGATGGCCTGATCGGTCAAACTCAGCGCATCGCGCATGCTGCCGTCGGCGGCCCGGGCCAAAAGCTGGAGCGCCCGCGGCTCGCTGCCGAGACCCTCCCGCTGGAGGATACGATCGAGCTGATCGCGAATCTGTACGATGTCCAGCGCCTTTAGATGAAACTGCAGGCAGCGGGATAATATGGTCACCGGCAGCTTTTGCGGGTCGGTGGTGGCCAAAAGAAACTTCACGTGGGACGGCGGCTCTTCCAGCGTTTTCAGCAGCGCGTTGAAGCTGTGCCGCGACAGCATGTGGACTTCGTCTATAAGATAGACTTTAAAGCGGCCCCGGGCGGGAGCATATTGCACATTATCCAGCAGATCGCGGGTATCTTCCACCTTGGTGCGTGAGGCCGCGTCAATCTCGATAAGATCGACGAATCGTCCCTGTTCAATCTCTCGGCAGTTATCGCAAACGCCGCACGGCGTGGCAGTAATCCCGGTTTCGCAATTCAGCCCCTTCGCCAGCAAACGGGCAATAGTGGTCTTGCCGACCCCCCGGGTGCCGGATAATAAATACGCATGATGAATCCTGCCCAGTGAAAGGCCGTTGGTGAGCGCCGTCAGAACATGTTCCTGACCTACAACATCTGAAAACGTCTGCGGACGCCATTTACGGGCAAGAACCTGATAGCTCATGGGTCGCGAAAAAGTCGGTGAACAGGAGGCCATGCTAACACAGCCCCACACCGAAGCGCGAGGCTGATATACCCATCATCTTTCACGTTACAGCTGTGTCGGCTGTAACGTGAAAGATGATGGGTAAATGAATCAGTGGCCGGGGAAAACCACCAGACTGTAACTCTCTACCGCCATGCGTTTAAGACGCTCTTCGCCGCCGAGATCCGCCAGATTAATCACAAACGCCGCGTCATGGACCTCGCCGCCCAGCCGGCGGATGAGTTTAACCGTCGCCTCGATGGTGCCGCCGGTGGCCAGCAAATCATCCACCACCAGCACTTTATCCCCCGGCTTGATAGCGTCCTGATGGATTTCCAGCATATCCACGCCGTACTCAAGCGCATAGCTTTCGCTCAGCGTCTCGCGGGGAAGCTTGCCGGGCTTGCGGACCGGTACAAAACCCAACCCCAGCGCCAGCGCCACCGGAGCGCCGAACAGGAACCCGCGGGCCTCCGTGCCGACGACTTTGGTCAGCCCTTTGTCCCGGTAGCGATCGGCCAGCAGCCGAATACTGGCGGCATAAGCCTCGGGCTGCTCCAGAAGGCTGGTGATATCCCGAAAAAAAATGCCTGGTTTAGGGTAATCGGGGATTGTTTTGATACTATTTTTTATACGTTCTAGCTGTAGGTCCATCGCGGTCATAATATATGCGCCTGAAACTTTTGAAATCACAATCCGCGCGGACATATAAACCAGCCCGCCGACAGTAATGCTCAGGCTATCATGGACTGGCGGGAAATACCGCGCACGAAAGCGCTCAAATTTATGCAAACCGGCAAAAAATTGCAATACCGGTGCACCGCCATCTGGTCTTTTATTGTTTCACATCAACCCGGACGGAACACGGCGGTCAAAGTAATTCTGCCACTCTTGGCCTTTAATTACATTACATTGAAAACATTTCCCTTACTGGGATTTGCTGTTAACACCGTGCATGACCGGCGCGAGCGCGTTATTATTGCGTATTGAGGTAAATGGGTAATCAACAACAGGTAAGCGGCGTGCAGTCACTTAAATTTATCAATGCGTTAAGCGAAAAGCTCAATGCACTGGCCACCCGCATCGAGGCCACCGGCCATAATGACGCAGCCCAGTCTCGCTTTGATCATAAGCTATTTCAAAGCCGCGGCACAGGACTGGCGGATTACCTGGCCGAATGCAGGCTGACGCTGCAGCACCTGACCGAGACGGCGCAACAGGGACGAACCGAGCAGGTCGCCTGGCTGGCCCAACGGCTACTGGATCAAATGACCGCCCTGGCGCGGGAACTGGCCACCCTGGATTTACGCCGCCGGCAGGCGCCGGTTGCCGCGCCGGTGGATGATTATGTAAAGCTGGCGGAACATCAGGATTACGAACGCCGGTTGATGACGCTTATCCGTGACCGGGAAAGCCTGCGGCAAAACTGCGGCGATAGAGGCCGCCAACATCAGTTACAACAGGAAATCGCCGCCCTGGAAGGCCGTCTCACCCGTTGCCGGCAGGCGTTGACGCGAATTGAAAAACTGATTGAGCGCCGTGAAAACGGGGGAAGTATCGGTTGAGCTTGGGGCTGGGCCTCGGACGGGATGGTCATCATTAATGATACGCTTACTATTTGGCATGCTATCAATCTCATCTATACTCTCTTTTTTATCCAGCTTGGCAAAGCTTGCGGGAGAGACCGGTGGCGCTTGAAGATGAGTCCCCAGAGGTTAAATTAGCGGTCGATTTGATCATGCTGTTGGAAAGCAATGATGTGGAACCGGAGCTGGTCCTGGCGGCGCTGGAAATAGTCAAAAAAGACTATCAGCTAAAGCACCGGCGGCAGGAAGAGAACCCTCTATGCTGACGCCGCCGCGTGGCGCAGGCTGGGGCTAAGCCGCAGCATATCGATCAACACGGCGACCAGAACCCGTGAGCCCCCCTGCAGGTCGAAGGTTCCCGGCACGAACAGCCAGTTCTCCATCAGGCCGGTCATATAGGCCCGCAGCATAATCGCGGCGCGGCGACAGTGTAAATCCTCCGGCAATTGTCCGCAGGCAATACACCGCTTGAGAACTTCTTCGATCCGTTCGTAGCATTCGGCATACAATCCTTTGCGCACGTCCTGGAACAGGGCCATTTCGCCGACAAATTCACATTTATGAAATACAATTTCCATCAGCGCGCGCCATTCTGTATTGGAAACGGTGGACTCCAGAATGTAAATCAATGTCTCTGTGAGCACATGGAGTGGATCATCGGGAAATTTTGCCTGATACTCAAGCTCCAACGCATGAATCTTTGATTCGGCGTTATGCCAAATCTCATTAAATAACTCGACTTTATTCTTGAAATGCCAATAAATAGCACCACGGGTCACCCCCGCCACCGTCGCGATATCGGTTAACGACGTAACCGAGACGCCGCGACGGGAGAATTCATGGACAGCGGCGTCTAAAATGTGTTGCCGGGTTTCCAGAGCCTGTAGTTTGGTTTTTCGTGCCATGGCGCTTTTTTTGGAGGTCTTTAGATTTACATACATTCGCGAATGTATGTAACATAGCATAAGGCTAATTGTTACGCAGCAATAGGTTTGCAGGCTTGTGATCAGTTGATCAACTTTAAATTTTTTAAAATCGGACTCTTGAGGTTTACTATGATCAAAAACAGAGGGATTTTGCCTCTGGCAGCCGTTCTGATGCTTTCAGGCAGCTTTATTCTTGTTGGATGTGACAATAAGGATGCTAAACAGGCAGGTAATCAGCAACAGGCCCCGGAAGTGAGTGTAGTGACGGTAAAAAAACAATCATTGAATGTCACAACCGATCTACCCGGCCGTACCAACGCCTTCCGTGTTGCCGAAGTCCGCCCTCAGGTCAACGGTATCATCTTGAAGCGGAATTTTGTCGAAGGCAGCGACGTGCAGGCCGGAGCATCGCTTTATCAAATCGACCCGGCGACTTACCAGGCCGCCTATGACAACGCCAACGGCGCCCTGGCGCAAGCGCAGGCAAACGCGGCTATCGCCAAGGTTACCGTCAACCGGTATCAAAAACTGCTCCCCACCAATTTTGTCAGCAAGCAGGATTATGATACGGCAGTGGCCACCATGCGTCAGGACGATGCCGCAGTGGTAGCGGCCAAAGCCACCCTTGAGTCCGCCCGCATCAACCTGGCCTATACCCGCGTCACCTCCCCCATCAGCGGCCGTATCGGTAAATCCGCCTATACCGAAGGCGCGTTGGTCACCAATGCCCAAACTACCGCCATGGCTACCGTGCAGCAGTTGGATCCCATGTATGTGGATGTCACCCAGTCGAGCAATGACTATTCGCGGTTGAAGCAGGAACTGGCCAACGGCACGCTGAAGCAGCAAAACGGTAAGGCCACCGTGCGTCTCCTGATGGAAGACGGCAGCGTTTACGCACAAAGCGGTACGCTGGAATTTTCAGACGTCACCGTGGATGAAACCACCGGGTCCATTACCCTGCGCGCCATATTCCCCAATCCGCAGCTTACCCTGCTGCCCGGCATGTTTGTCCGTGCCCGCCTGGATGAAGGGGTAAACGACAGCGCGCTATTGGTGCCGCAACAAGGCATTACCCATGACCCGCGCGGCAATGCCACCGCCATGGTAGTCGGCCCGGACAATAAAGTCGCCCTACGTCAAATCACCGCGCCGCAGGCGATTGGCGATAAATGGCTGGTGACCGCCGGTTTGCAGGAAGGCGATCGCGTCATCGTCACCGGGCTGCAAAAAGTCAGACCGGGCGCGCAGGTGACAGCAAAAGAGGCAACGACAGACGAACAAAAACCGGGACAACCGCAGCCTGAAAATGCCAGCAAGTCTTAATAGGAACGGGTAAACCACATGGCCAAGTTTTTTATAGATCGCCCCATTTTCGCATGGGTGATTGCCATTATCATTATGCTCGGGGGCGCTTTATCGATCTTAAAGCTGCCTATTGAGCAATATCCTGCCATTGCGCCGCCGGCAATCCAGATCACCGCCACCTATCCTGGCGCCGATGCCACAACGGCACAAAATACCGTAACCCAGGTTATCGAACAGAACATGAACGGTATCGACCATCTGCTGTATATGTCGTCTAACAGCGACTCATCCGGTACGGTGCAGATTACCCTCACGTTCGATTCCGGCGTCAACCCGGATATCGCCCAGGTGCAGACGCAGAACAAACTGCAGCTGGCGATGCCGCTGTTGCCGCAGGAAGTACAGCAGCAAGGGGTGAGAATCCAGAAATCCAGTTCCAGCTTTTTGATGGTGGCAGGGTTTATCAGCGATGACCCCAACATGACGCAGCAGGATATCTCGGATTATGTGGGGTCGCATATCCAGGACCCCATCAGCCGAACCCAAGGCGTAGGGAATTTCCAGTTGTTCGGTTCGTTGTACGCCATGCGCGTGTGGATGGACCCGAATAAACTGAATAATTACCAGCTGACCCCGGTGGATGTCATCAATGCGCTGACGGTACAGAATAGCCAGATCGCCGCCGGCCAGTTGGGTGGAATGCCGGCCATCCAGGGCCAGCAGTTGAACGCCTCCATCATCGTGCAGACCCAGCTCACCAGCGTCAAGGAATTCGGCAACATCCTGCTGAAAGTGAATCCCGACGGTTCCCAGGTGCGTTTGCGGGATGTGGCGAAGATAGAGCTGGGCGGGCAAAACTATAACGTTGTCGCGAAATTCAACGGTCGTCCGGCTTCCGGCCTGGGTATACAGCTGGCCACCGGCGCCAATGCCCTGGATACCGCCGCGGCGGTAAAAGCCGAACTGGGAGAGCTTGAAAAGAACTTCCCCGCCGGATTGAAGGTGGTCTATCCCTACGATACCACGCCGTTCGTGAAAATCTCCATTCAGGAAGTGGTCAAGACCCTGGTGGAAGCGATCATCCTGGTATTCCTGGTGATGTATCTTTTCCTGCAAAACTTCCGCGCGACCCTCATCCCCACCATCGCGGTGCCGGTGGTGTTGTTGGGGACCTTTGCCATTTTGAATGCCTTCGGATACTCCATCAATACCTTGACCATGTTCGCTATGGTGCTGGCCATCGGGTTATTGGTGGACGACGCCATCGTGGTGGTGGAGAACGTCGAGCGGGTGATGGCTGAAGAGGGCCTGAGCCCCAAGGACGCCACCCGCAAGTCCATGACGCAAATCCAGGGCGCCCTGGTGGGCATCGCACTGGTGCTGTCGGCGGTATTCGTACCCATGGCATTTTTCGGCGGCGCCACCGGCGCCATCTACCGTCAGTTCTCCATCACTATCGTTTCCGCCATGATCTTGTCGGTGCTGGTGGCGATGATTCTGACGCCGGCCCTGTGCTCCACGCTGTTGAAGCCGATAGCAAAAGGCGATCACGGCATCAATACCGGTTTCTTCGGCTGGTTCAATAAAAGATTCAGTCAAAGCACTCATCACTATACCGACAGTATCGGCCATATCCTCAACAGTACCGGCCGCTATCTGATTATCTACCTGTTGATAGTGGTGGGCATGGCCCTGCTGTTTATCCGTCTGCCCACGTCGTTTCTGCCCGAGGAAGATCAGGGGGTGTTCCTGACCATGGTGCAGTTGCCGGTGGGGGCGACCCAGGAGCGCACGCAGAATGTGCTCGACCAGGTTGCCTATCACTTTATGCACGACGAGAAAAACAACGTCAATTCGGTATTTACCGTCAGCGGCTTTGGTTTCTCCGGCCGTGGACAAAACAACGGCCTGGCGTTTGCCAGCCTCAAGGACTGGAGCGAGCGCGGCGGCAGCGACAATAAGGTTCCGGCCATACTCGGCCGCGCCAATGCCGCTTTCGCCAAAATCAAGGACGGTATCGCGCTCTCGTTCAACCTGCCGGCGATCATCGAACTGGGTAACGCCACTGGTTTCGATTTCGAATTGATCGATAACAACGGTCTGGGCCACGAGAAGCTGACCGAAGCGCGTAACCAGTTGTTGGGCATGGTCGCCCAGCATCCGGATCTGCTGGCGGGGGTCCGGCCCAACGGACTGGAAGATACGCCGCAGTTCAAGCTTGACGTGGATCAGGAAAAAGCGCAGGCGCTGGGAGTCACCCTCTCGGACCTGAATACCACCATCGGCGCGGCGCTAGGCAGTAGCTACGTCAACAACTTCGTTGACCGCGGCCGTGTCAAACAGGTCTATGTCCAGGGCGATGCTCCGTTCCGTATGCTGCCGACGGATATCGGTAATTGGTTCGTGCGCGGTTCCGATGGCCAGATGGTGCCGTTGTCGGCGGTGACCACCAGTCATTGGCAATACGGTTCGCCGCGTCTGGAACGCTACAACGGCCTGCCCTCTATGGAAATACAGGGGGAAGCGGTACCGGGTAGAAGTACCGGTGAAGCCATGGAGATGATGGAACAATTAGCGGCAAAACTGCCTGCCGGCATAAGCTACAGCTGGACCGGCATGTCCTATCAGGAACGCCTGTCCGGTAACCAGGCGCCGGCGCTGTACGCTATTTCATTGATTGTGGTATTCCTCTGCCTGGCGGCATTGTACGAAAGCTGGTCAATTCCGTTCGCGGTCATGCTGGTGGTTCCCCTTGGGGTGGTGGGCGCGTTGATAGCCGCCTCCCTGCGCGGGCTGACCAACGACGTGTACTTCCAGGTGGGCCTGCTGACGACCATCGGCCTGTCGGCGAAGAACGCTATCCTTATCGTGGAATTCGCCAAGGATTTGATGGATAAAGAAGGCAAAGGATTGGTGGAGGCGACATTGGAGGCGGTGCGTATGCGGCTACGCCCGATTCTGATGACGTCCCTGGCCTTTATCCTCGGCGTATTGCCGCTGGCCATCAGTACCGGTGCCGGTTCGGGCGCGCAAAACGCGGTGGGTACCGGCGTTATGGGCGGGATGATCACCGCTACCCTGCTGGCGATCTTCTTTGTACCGGTGTTCTTTGTGGTGGTTCGCCGCCGCTTTGGCAACCGGTCCGAAAATGAAAACCATCCTGATCGGCCGGTGTAGACAATCCTTACCATGATTAAGTGTTTACCAAGGCCGCGCAAGCGGCTTTTTTTGTCGGTTTGACTTGGGGTGAAAAGCGTGCATAATAGTTATGATATAACATAACATATGAGGTGATTTATGAAACCTGCCATACATCCGGACTATCGCACCGTGGTATTCCATGACACCAGTGCTGATACCTATTTCAAAATCGGCTCCACCATAAAAACCGACCGCACACTTGAACTGGACGGGAAAACCTATCCCTACGTGACGGTTGAGGTCTCATCCGAATCGCATCCGTACTACACGGGCAAACAGAGAATTGTGGATAAAGAAGGCAGCACGGCGCGCTTTAACCAGCGTTTTGGTCGTTTTTTCAGTAAAGAGCCGTCATAAGGGAAGAGCCTCGCCATGCAGGTATTGAGTTCGTTACGTTCGGCGAAAACCCGCCACAAGGATTGCAAGGTAGTACGCCGTCGCGGCCGTATCTATGTTATCTGTAAATCCAATCCTCGCTTTAAAGCCGTCCAGGGCGGCAGCAGGAAAAAATAGTCCAGGGCACGTTCGTCGTTTTTATCAGGGCCATCCGTTCGGGGCCCTTTTTTATTGCCGGTTATTGTTGAAATACACCGACACCATCCCTATATAGAGTCTAGGCAGCCACCCCGACAGCCGCGATGATATTCGCCTCAGGCAGAGTTGGCGGGAGCGGCCCTTGTGATGTGTATCTGACGCTATCCGGTCAAAGTGTTATGTAAATTAAGCGATTAAGACCGATTTGCAACGTGTTGTCATAATTTTTCGTCAATAAAGGGTGTGTAATGCAGCAAGAAATGGTAATAATAAATATCGTGTAGGATGCTCTACTAGAAATGAGTCTTTATCTGGCGGCCACTCGGCAACGGTAATGACTTTCACCGGTATCCTTCAATTTGTTTTCGATATGTATTACTACTCACTTCCTAACTGTGATGATGGTATCTTGCTCATAACCCGGTCTGTGCATGGGCAGTGGTTCTGGCTGCGATATAAATTGCACGGGCATGGAACAGTAAGTTAATGTAAGCTGATTGTGCTATACTGCTCAAATCTTCTATCTTTAAATAGAGCGCAAGTATCGGCACGGATAAGAAGCAGCTCAATCTCGGTCGATTTTAAAGATGACGGTAATTTGTCGAAGGTAGGAGGGCTGATATGGACGAGTATTCACCCAAAAGACATGATATTGCGCAACTAAAATTCCTTTGTGCTACTCTTTATGATGAAGGCATTGCCAGCCTCGGTGATAGTTACCATGGGTGGGTTAATGATCCCGCTTCCGCCATAAATCTGCAGATGAATGAATTAATTGATCATATTGCTTCTTATATGGTGAGCTTCAAGCTTAAATACCATAATGAAAGCGATCTCACCGATCATGTTGAATCTTTCCTGGATGATACGTTTACGCTATTCAGCAGCAGTGGTATCAACAACTTGGATGTTCAGAGATGGCGTACCAGCCGCTCCCGCTTATTCGGAACATTCTCAGAGACTGAGCTTTGTATTTCTTGAAACAGTAAATGATATTTTAACATTCTACTCAACATCTAAGGCCATCATGAAAAAAATCGACTATTTAATGCGTCTACGCAAATGCAGAACCCTTGAGACATTGGAACGCGTGATTGAAAAGAACAAATACGAACTGTCCGACGATGAGCTTGAGATATTCAACTCCGCAGCGGACCATCGCCTGGCTGAGCTGACGATGGATAAGCTCTATGATAAAGTTCCGGTATCTGTCTGGAAGTATGTTCGATAAATGCCTACCATTTGCTACTAAGTATTAACATTATTATATATCCTCATCTATATAAATGGTCATCGTGCATACATCATCAACCTTATAAAAAGTGTTGTTTTTTGTGGTTTGAATCGCTGCTAATCTATATGAAAACCCGTTTCACATCCCTAGTTCAAAGGACGCTCGCCTAAAAAGTAACATCGTTCAAATCTTTCCCAGCAGCAAGCATGGTACAAACGGGATTTGCCAGTGGTTAATTTTAATGCGCGTTTGGCGGAAGGAATATCAGCCGAAAAAATTCAAGAATCAATATATCCAAAACATCCTATTTCGCCCAAGACTAATAAGGAATGGGGCGATAATGTACAGACTAAGACTTTGTCGCCACGTTCGAACTTTGTGATAATTCATTAATATCAATAGACACCAGGAATCATCCAGGCACTTTCCGGGATAAAATGTATTAGGATGCTATAAACATGCAGATTACATTCTTGTTTAGCGTCGACCTCTTTACGAGATGATCACAGGAATAAGTCGCCATATTGTTTCACAGCGAATAATCAGTCAAAGCGGATTCAAATGGGTGGAGGCTCCGCCAGCGACATCCCGGCACACACGACGCTTGCTACGGCTGCTTCCTTCCGGACCTGACCGAGTTCACAAGTTAATGTTGCGGGAGCACCAACAGAGCCTCCATTGACGGCCTTAATTTCTAAGGCGCGGGGCATTATCGATGATGCCCCCATCAATTGCAAGCCGATAGCATTTAAGCGCTGCTTTCTTCGCCGAAGTCTCCGGATACCGCCGTCCGACCAGGGCGCCTTCCACGCCGGCGCCTTTTGTGCCAACATGGACCGCTCTATTTTGGCTTTGGCTGCAGCGTATATGGATGAACCAACAGATTCCTTTCGTCAGCGCGTCTTCCAGATTATTGCCGCCATTCCGGCCGGCAGCATTACCACCTATGGCGAGGTAGCCCTGCTGGCCGGCTCGCCACGCGCCGCCAGGCAGGTTGGCGGTATCCTGAGCCGCCTGCCTGAGGGCACAGCCCTGCCCTGGCACCGTGTGCTCAATAGACATGGCGGTATTTCGCTGCCCGGAGAAGGCTTCCACCGCCAAAAAGCGGCGCTGGAAGCCGAAGGTATAGAAATCAACGATCAGGGTAACGTCAGTCTTGAACGTTACCGCTGGCAGTGGTAAGTCGACAGGCGTCGGGCCTTATCAGCCGGCAGTCGCGTCCCACAGACCTGCGGGACAAACCGGTTTAAAGTTGATTAGGCGCCGGTATGCTGCTTGAAGGCGTAACCTGCGTCGGCGACGTGGCGGGCACTGTAGAGGGGACTATGGGCCGGCTTGCCAAAGGTATTGACGTTGCGGGGACGAGAACCAAATCCTGCTTGGTGCCGCCATTGTTAATCACAGGTTTTACCTGCTCGGTCATTAGCGCCACACGTCCGTTGACGGTAATGGCCGCGCTCAGCAGAATGCGCGCGTTGGGCTGGATTTCGGTGGGATTATAGGGCAGCACGAAGCTGAACGGCGCCTGTTTGCCTTCGGTGCGTATCACACGCTGCGATATGACGGTGGAAGGGACATCGGACAAACTTGCATCTGACAGGGTCACGGTTAACACCGCATCAGGCGGCAATGCCAAACGTTGCCTGATCCATACGGTACCTGTCACCGCTGGCTGTCTTATGGCATCCGCCCCCTCCGCCGTACCGGGGGTTTTAAACGCGGGAGTCGCCACCTGATGCTCTCTATTCCCGTGAGTACAGCCGCCGAGCGCTGCCAATAAAACGACACCGCCGATTGTTTGCCAGAGTTTCATGATTTACCTCTCCTTCTTATTATCAGTTCATCATTTCACCACTCGTCAACGGCGGTGAATTCGTAGTGGTTAATACCACCTAATGCTTTAATAATGGCACAGGATCCTGATATTTTCCTGCCGGGCGCATTCGCGGGTAAACTCATTGGGGTCAACCCCGCTCAGGGGATGCGGCGGACGCCTGGTGAATGGTGGAGTCGGTGTCCAGAGCATTATCCTTAATCCATTTGAATTTTAACGGTATTCGCCTATGAGCCACACACTTGATCAGCTATTGGCGCTGATGACGTTGGAAAAAATTGAAGAAGGGCGCTTTCTCGGCCAAAGCGAAGACTTAGGGCTAAAGCGTGTTTTTGGCGGCCAGGTGGTCGGCCAGGCGCTGTTTGCCGCCCGGCAAACAGCGCCTGACGGACGCATTCTGCATTCTTGCCATTGTTATTTCCTGCGTCCCGGAGACAGCAATGAACCTATCATGTACCAAGTTGCCAACCTGCGCGACGGCAATAATTTCAGCGCCCGCCGGGTAGACGCCATACAACGGGGCCAAACCCTCTTTTCCATGACTGCATCTTTCCAATATCCCGAAGAGGGATTTGAGCATCAAGACACCATGCCGCAGGTGGCGTCTCCCGAAGGATTAACATCGGAGCGGGAAATTATGGCCCGCCTGGGGGGGAATCTGCCGCCGCTGCTGCGGGAAAGATTATCTGGAGAGCAACCCTTCGAAGTCCGCCCGGTTATATTTCATAACCCCGCCAAGGGCCGACCGGAAAAACCCGAGCGCTATATCTGGCTGCGCGCCAACGGCGCCATGCCGGCAGATATCCATAGCCACCAGTATTTACTGGGTTATATATCCGATTTCAATTTCCTGCCTACCGCCCTCCAACCCCACGGCGTGGGCTTTCTCGAACCGGGCATGAACATCGCCACCATTGATCACTCCATATGGTTTCATCGGCCGTTCAATCTCGAGGACTGGCTGTTATATGCCATACAAAGTCCCTCCGCCTCGGGAGCGCGCGGTTACGTGCGCGGGCAATTCTACAGCCGCGACGGGAGGCTTATCGCATCGGCAACCCAGGAAGGCGTCATGCGCCGCGCCAATGAACCAGGTTAATCCAACCGGCGGAAAAGCGCCCCACAGCGCGGTAGGCCCGCTATCGCCGATCATGCAGCGAACGTGTTAAGGGAGACCGCGAAAATGGAGGCGAATCTGTCCGCAAAAAAAACGGGGCGTCATCTAGACGCCCCGGTTCAATGATGTGCCGGTAAACTTTTACCGGCCAATCCTGCATAAGTTATTCGTTGTAAGCACTTTCGCCATGGCTGTTGACATCCAGACCTTCGCGTTCCTGTTCTTCGGAAACCCGCAGACCCACCGCGATATCAGCAATCTTGAAGCCGACAAAGGCAACCACGCCGGACCATATCAAACAAACGATCACGCTATAAAGCTGTACCCACAGTTGATGACCCATGGTCACGCCCTGCGCATAACCGACGCCGCCCAGTGAAGCGGAAGTGAAGACACCGGTCAGCAGACAGCCGCAGATACCGCAAACGCCGTGCACACCGAACACATCGCAAACGTCATCCACACGCAGCCATTTCTTCAGGGCAACCACACCCCACAGACCGGCGACACCGCCCACCAAGCCAATGACCAGCGCACCGCCGACACCGACGAAGCCGGCCGCCGGAGTAATGGCAACCAAACCGGCGATACAACCGGAACAGGCGCCCAGCAAAGAAGGCTTGCCGCGAATCATCCACTCGACGAACACCCAGGAAAGAATGGCGCCGGCGGTAGCCATGACCGTATTGATAAACGCCAGTCCGGCGATTTCATTGGCGGCGCTGGCGGAACCGGCGTTGAAGCCAAACCAGCCGACATAAAGAATGGCGGTACCGGTGAATACCATCGGCAGGTTATGCGGTTTAAATGATTCTTTACCAAAGCCTGCGCGTTTGCCCAGCATATAAGCGCCGATCAGACCTGCACTGGCGGCGTTGATGTGTACCACCGTACCGCCGGCGAAGTCCAGCGCGCCCATGGACGCCAAATAACCGCCCGCCCACACCATATGCGCCATCGGCACATAAGAGAATGTCAGCCAGATAACCACAAAAATCAGAACGGCGGAGAAACGGATGCGTTCCGCCAGCGCGCCGACGATCAGACCCACGGTGATACAGGCGAAAGAACATTGGAACGCCACATGCACCAGCTGATAGAAAGTCCCCATCAACGCCGTGGTTTCAATGTTTTTCAGCATCGCCCAGGTAAAGCCGCCGAAGAAGGGATTGCCTTCACTGAAGGCCAAAGAGTAACCGTACAGCATCCACAGCACGCAAACCATGGCAAAGGTTACCGCCACCTGGGTCAGCATTGACAGGACGTTTTTGGCGCGTATCAAGCCGCCGTAAAATAAAGCGATGCCCGGTAACGTCATAAACAGCACCAAAGCGGTGCTAATCATCATAAACGCATTATCGGCCTTATCAACAACAGGTGTCGCGGCCATGGCCCATGTGGGCAACAATGCCACTGCCCCAAGACCGGTTAATGAGACAAGTTTCTTCATTTTCATTCATCCCTATCCACAAAATTCGCGCGTGTCGTTAAAGTGCTGCTTCATCGGTCTCGCCGGTACGAATGCGAATAACCCGTTGTAACTCAGCAACAAAAATCTTGCCGTCCCCGATTTTACCGGTGTAAGCCGCTTTACTGATGACGTCGATAACTTCATCCAATTGATCATCGGCAATGGCAATATCAATTTTCACTTTTGGCAGGAAATTAACGCTGTATTCAGCCCCGCGATAAAGTTCAGCATGGCCTTTTTGCCGTCCAAACCCTTTTACCTCGGTGACCGTTAGCCCTTGAATACCCACAGCAGAAAGTGCTTCTCGCACGTCTTCCAATTTAAATGGTTTTATCACCACGGTTACCAGCTTCATATGCTCCCCCTCAAGAATTTGGATCCGAACTCGCGACCACTACGCCTGAGTAAAGCAAAGCATGTGCCATAAATGTTTTGAAATAGAAATTTACCCTTCGATGCCTGCCCATGGAGCGCGGGCAGGTTTGTCTTTGATTTTATCGGAAGCTGCGTCCAAAGAGAGGGAGAATAGGTGCACCAAAAAGAGGCGCCGCGCCTGATAAGGGTGCATTGGCGCGGGTGAATGCTGGTTAATGCCCGATTGCGGTGCGGGTAGATGTAAATGGGCGGACCATTCAGCCCGCCCGCCGGTAAGCAGGCGCATCACGAACTATGCCGAGCCTTGGTAAAAAGCCCCGTCAAACCGTCGGCGCTATGGGGGTCGCCAATATCCCGGCGGTACTCAAGGCCCGGCCTGCCTGCTGTAGCTGGTACATTTGGTAATAACGCCCCTGCTGTCGCAGCAGGAAATCGTGGGAACCCCGTTCTACCGCTTCGCCGCGATGCAATACCAGGATTTCATCGGCATCGACTATCGTGGACAGCCGGTGGGCGATAACCACCAGCGTCGTCTGCCGGCGGATGGTGGCCAGCGCCCGTTGGATTGCCTGCTCGGTGCCGGAGTCGATATTGGCCGTCGCTTCGTCCAAAATGAGGATTTCCGGCGTCGATACCATGACCCTGGCCAGCGCCAGCAGCTGCTTTTGCCCCACCGACAGCGTGTTACCCTGTTCGCCGAGCTCGGCATACAGTCCGTCGGGCAGCGCACGCACCAGTTCGGCCAATTGCACCTGTTCAAGGACCCGCCAGACCTGGGCTTCGGTGATATCCCGCCCCAGGGTGATATTGGTGAATACCGTATCCGCCATGACCACCGGATCCTGCTGGACGATAGCCACGCCTTGCCGGAGCACCCGGTGCGACAGGCTGTCGATGGAGCGTCCATCGAGCAGTAAGCGGCCCTCATCGATACGGTAGTACCCCATCATCAGATTGGCCAACGTACTTTTTCCGCTGCCTGTATGTCCCACCAGGGCGATAAAGCTGCGGGATGGAACGGTGAGCGAGACGTGTTTTATCACCGGCGCGCCGTCCCGATAGCCAAAGGTCAAATCACGGATGTCTATGCGTCCGCTGCACAGGGGCTTATCATCCGCGCCGTATTGCTGCCGGTGGCCATCCATCAACTCGAAGATACGCTCCCCCGCCACCACCGCCTGCTGCAGCATGGATTGCTGTGTAGTGAGTTCAATCAGCGGCTCGTTCAGCCGTCCCAGGTAGTTGATAAAGGCATATAGTACCCCTACCCCCACCGAACCTACCGGGCTGAAGCCAAACAGCATCAACAGGCCACACAGCACCAGGGCGGAGAGAAGGCTCAATAACGGCCGCAGGAGGAAACCCTCCAGCCTGAGCGTCTGCATGCGGGCCAGATAGTGTGAGTGGCTGGCTTCCGCCAGTTTTTTTCCGAATCGCTGCTGCTGCCGGAACTGCTGTATAACGGTCATACCGCTGATTGCTTCGTTAAAACCGTCATTGATATCCGCCAGATAGGCGCGCAGACGACGCACGATGGGTGTGCTGTAATATTGGTATATAGACATCACCAGCGCCACCACCGGGAAGATGACCAGCGCAACGCAGGCCATGCGCCAGTCCAGCGCGAACATGGCCACCAGCATGGCCACCACCAGCGCGATACAGCGCAGCCAGGTGGACATCACGGTTATATACAGATCCTTCACCACCTCGGTATCGTTGGTCACCCGGGAAATAAGCTGTCCCACCGGCTGGGTATCGAAGGTACTCAAGGGCTGTCGCAACGAAGCATCCATCACTTCGGTACGCAGCTGTTGCACTATGTCCAATGCCGTACGGTTAAACAGCAGGGCCTGAAAATAGCGCAGCGACGCGGAGATAAGCTGCAGCGCGATATATGCCAGGGCCAGCCCGGTCACCAGCAGCGCGGGGAAACGCTTAAGAGGCACCACGTGATCGATAAAATAACTGATGACCACCGGCCCGGCCACTTCCGCCGCCGCCGCCAGCCAGAGCATCACCACCGCCCGGATCAAGGGTTTGCGATAGGGCGCGCTGTAAGACAGCAATCGCCTCAAGGTGGGCCATTGGGTTTGCCATTTACGCATCGGCCGCCTCCGGCGCATCGGGATCGGCGGTCAGGGCCTCTTCCAGCTGCTGATAGCGGAACATATCCCGGTACCAGCCCGGCTGTTGCAACAGCCCGCGGTGTTGTCCCCGCTGGGTGACCGTGCCATGGGCCAGCACCAGGATATCATCCGCCGCATGGAGCGCTGACAGCCGATGCGCAATGATGATAAGGGTACGATCCTCGCCCCACTGGCGTAGGTTGCGCAGGATGGTATGTTCGGTGCGTCCGTCGACGGCGGACAGCGCGTCGTCCAGCAACAGGATTTCCGCTTCCAGCAGCAGGGCCCGGGCGATGGACAAACGCTGCTTTTGGCCGCCGGACAGCATAACGCCCCGTTCACCCACCTGGGTTTCGTACCCCTGCGGTAACCTGAGAATGTCATCATGCACGCAGGCCAGCTCAGCCGCCTGTTCAATTTGCCGTCGGGTGGCGTCCGGCCTGCCGAGGGCGATATTATGCGCCACGGTATCGGAAAACAGGAACGGCGTTTGACTGACCACCGCCAGACGCCCGCGCCACTCGTCAAGCTTGACGGACGGCAGCGGAATGCCGTGAAACCGGATCTCCCCGCGGGTAACATCGAAATGACGCTGGATAAGGGACAGCAGCGTGCTTTTACCGGCGCCGGTGGGACCGCAGATACCCAGCATTTTCCCTGGCGACAGCATCAGCTGGATATGGGTCAGGGTCGGCTGCAGGGTATGGGGATAGGTAAAACTGCCGATATCCACCTGCAGCGTTCCGCGCCCGGGAGGCAATGCGCTGATGCCGTCCGCGATTTCCGGCGCTTCATCGAGGGTCTGCCGTATACGGCTGTAGGCGGCGCTGCCCCGCTCGACGATATTAAACATCCAGGCCAACGCCAGCATCGGCCAAATCATCAACCCCAGATACATGATGAAACTGGTGAGCTGGCCAAGGGTCAGTAAATCCCGCATCACCATCCAGCTGCCGCCGCCGATGGCCAATAAATTAGAGAATCCAACCGTCAGATAAATGGTCGGGTCAAAACGGGCGTCGATACGCGCCACCCGCATATTCTTCGCGCCGGCATCGGCGGCCACCTGTACGAACCGGTCCGATTGGTAATCTTCCAGGCCGAAAGCCTTGATCATCCGGATACCGGTCAGGCTTTCCTGGGTCTGATTATTCAAGGAGGAGAAGGCGGCCTGCGCCGATTTGAAACGCCGATGCAGTTCATCGCCATTGTGTTTGACAATCAGCGCCATAATCGGCATCGGCACCAGGGACAGCAGCGTGAGCTGCCAACTGATCTGTACGCTCATCACAACCAGCACCGAGCAGCCCATTACCAGCGAATCCACCAGGGTCAACACCCCTTCCCCGGCGGCGAACACCACCCGATCCACATCATTGGTGGCGCGGGCCATCAAATCACCGGTGCGGTGGCGCAAATAGAAGCCGGGCAGTTGCCCACTGAGCAAACGGTAGAAACGGGCGCGCAGTTCCACCGCCAGCTGATATGACGCACCGAATAACAGTACGCGCCAGACATAGCGCAGCAGGTAGACCAGTACCGCGGTAAGGACCATGGCGCCGAGCCACAGCATGATCATATGGTTTGACGCCCGGTGTTCGGTCACGCCATCCACAATCACCCCCACCAGCTTGGGAGGGATCAACTGTAAAATGGCGATGACGATCAGCAGGACTACCGATCCCAGATAACGCCGCCATTCGCGACGGAAATACCAACCCAGTTGTGCAAATAATCTCACGAAATATTATTCCAGCATCATTTACCTGTTTGCCCCGGACCGATAACCGGGGCGGCTCAGGGGAACCCATTATAATGGCACTACCGTCGTATTTTTGATCTCTTCCATCGCAAAACTTGAGGTAACGTCAATCAGCCCCGGCACACCGTTAACCAGGCGCTTATAAAAATTATCGTAGCTTTTCATATCGGCAACCAGCACCCGCATCAGGTAGTCATACTCGCCGGCCATACGATAGAACGCCAGGACTTCCGGCATCTCTTTTACCAGGGCGACAAAGCTGTGATACCAGTCGCTATTGTGCTGTTGTGTTTTGATATGTACAAAGGCCGTAAGTGCCAATCCCAGTTTATCATGATCCAGCAAGGCCACTTTGGCGCGAATGAACCCCTCTTCCTCCAGGCGTTTGAGACGTTTCCAGCAGGGCGTGGAGGTTAAATTCACGGCTTCCGCCAGGGATTGTAATGACGTCGTACAATCCTGCTGCAGTAATGAGAGTAACGTGCGATCGGTTTTATCTAACATGGCGAGCTTCTGGAGAAAAACGTTCTCCCATAACACGGTATCAGGGAGAAAAAGGCAACTTTTTTTTCCCGCTTCCCCGCTATGCTGTGGTCATCGACACTTCGGGGGATATTATGAACCAGCAATGGGTTAAACAGGCTATCAGCGACATACAGGCTGACTTCCAGCGCTCGGCCGATACGCACTTGATACGCTTCGAGCTACCGTCGTTTCCCGGCATTTTTTTCTATTTGAAAGATGAAAGCACCCATCCTTCAGGCAGCCTGAAACACCGTTTAGCCCGTTCACTGTTCTTATACGGATTATGCAACGGCTGGATCAAACAAAACCGGCCCGTTATCGAGGCTTCCTCAGGCAGCACGGCGGTATCGGAAGCCTACTTTGCGCGGCTGCTGGGCCTGCCGTTCATCGCGGTCATGCCGGAGTGTACTGCCAGGCGAAAAATAGAACAAATCACCTTTTATGGCGGACGCTGCCATTTTGTCGGCCACAGCGGGCTGATTTACGAAGAGGCCACCAGGCTTGCCGAAGAATTGGACGGTCACTATATGGACCAGTTCACTTATGCCGAACGGGCCACCGATTGGCGGGGCAATAACAATATTGCCGAAAGTATTTTCCGTCAGATGGCCCGGGAACCCTTCGCCGAACCGGACTATATTGTGATGAGCGCCGGTACCGGCGGCACCTCGGCTACCCTGGGACGTTATATTCGTTATCAGGGACACGATACCCGCCTGGTGGTCACCGACCCTGAACATTCGGTATTCCATGATTATTATCATCAGCGCGACCCCCTGCTCACAGGCGACCAGGCCGGACGCATCGAAGGAATAGGACGGCCGCGGGTTGAGCCTTCTTTTATTGCCGATGTTATCCATCGGATGATCAAGGTTCCCGATGCCGCAAGCATCGCCGCCCTTTATTGGCTGGAGCCGATTTTAGGCCGCCGGGTCGGGGGCTCCACCGGCACCAATATGTGGGGCGTACTGCAATTAGCCCAGGAGATGCGGGCACAAGGCCGCCGGGGCGCTATCGTGACGCTGTTGTGCGATAGCGGGGAACGTTATCAGGACACCTACTACAACCCGGCGTGGGTAAGAGAACATATCGGCGATACGGCTCCCTGGGTGGAGATGTTACGTGATCTATAGCGGCACCGGGATACCTCCTGAATAAATCTCGGCTTTGCCCTGCGTCAAGAAGGCAGTAACATATCCTTTTGCGCAACACATGCAACGAGTCCAGTGATGAAACGAGCAGTAGTGGTTTTTAGCGGCGGGCAGGATTCCACGACGTGCCTGATACAAGCGCTCACGTTATATGATGAAGTCCATTGCATTACCTTTGATTACGGCCAGCGCCACCGGGCGGAAATTGACATTGCCCGCCATTTGGCGCAGGAGCTGGGTGCACGTGTCCATAAGGTTATCGACGCGGGATTGCTCAATGATTTGGCGATAAGCAGCCTGACCCGCGATAACATCCCGCTGCCCCACTACGACGATACCGCCGGCGACGCGTTGCCCTCGACCTTTGTGCCGGGACGCAACATTCTTTTTCTCACCCTGGCGTCCATTTATGCTTACCAGGTGGGTGCGCAAACGGTAATTACCGGGGTATGCGAAACGGACTTTTCCGGTTATCCGGATTGCCGCGACGAATTTGTGCAGGCGATGAACCAGGCGGTGAAGCTGGGAATGGCCCGGGATATAGAGTTCAAAACGCCGCTTATGTGGCTGAACAAGGCGGAAACCTGGGCGTTGGCTGATTATTATCATCAGTTGGACAAGATCCGCCACGATACGCTGACATGTTACAACGGTATCAAAGGCGATGGTTGCGGCGAGTGCGCCGCCTGCCATTTGCGGGCGAGGGGATTAGCTGAATATGAACAGGATCCGGAAAGGGTCGCCGCTGAAATGAAACGTAAAACCGGTCTTATGGATTAGCCGCCTGTTTCCATTGACCGCACCTTATTATTAACCAACCACCTTGGTTGATCGGCTTATCGGGTCAGAGGGACCAACCGCCTCCCTCCGAGCCTGAATCTTTCATTAAATAAACGACTCATTATTCGAACGAAGAATGCTTATTTTTTCTTGGATTTTTTCTTGGAAGTGGCATTCAGCAACGCCCGCAGTTTTTTCACTTCACTACTGGTAAAGGGTTGTTCAGTGATTTCTTGGGTGTGTTGATTATCGACGTCGGCGGCGACATGCTCCGTTGGCGCAGCGCTGTCCTCATTCAGGCTGCGTTCCAGCCTTGCGCCTATTTCTGCACTCATGGAAACGCTATTGCTCTCTGCCAAGGCTTTAATTCTTTCCTTGAGTTGCAGAGGAAGTTTGATTGTTAAGTTAGCTGTCTCACTCATCGTGCTTTCCTATTCATAGAAGAGCCACTAACTTAGGAAAGTTAGTTCCGGTTGTCTAGGCTGTCATAAAAATTTAATATTATTGTCAAAAATTTGCGACATATTGAGAGAATACATTTTAGCCGACTTTAAAAAAAAGCGCTTGTTAACTTATAGGCCAGAGAGCCTTTAAAATCAATACATTAAGTTGTTAAGCGCTTTAAATTAGCGGATTCACCCGCTGACGCAGCCGGGAGAACCCACAAATCTAATGTTAAATCAGAGCTCTAGTTGAGATTGGATCTTTTCGTAGGTTGCAGTTCCTATTCCCTTGACCTTTTTCAGATGATCTATTTTCTTGAAAGGACCGTGCTTTTCACGGTATTTGATAATTTCGCCGGCTTTGGACGGGCCGATGCCTTTCAAACCCTCCGCCAATTCCTCTGCGGTGGCGGTATTGATATTGACCTTTTCGAATTCATCTTCATCATCGGCAGTGCTATCGGCTTTATCAGACTTGCCGGCGCCTTCTCCTTCCGCCGCCGAGACGTCGGTTTGCGTGGATTTATCCTTTGCGTTGCCTTCGGCGTCGTCCTGCGGAGCCACGGCCGTTTGTGAATCAGCCCCCTGGACGACCTTATCTCCCGTTTGGGCAATAGGCAAATCCTGGCCGCTTGCCGTTGATGTGGCTTCGAGGTCCGGGGTTAGAGCATCGACCTCTGCTGATGAGTCGCCGCGCGTCGCTTTAGTCCCGCCTTCATCCTGCCCGGTATGGTGATGAGCTTCGGCAATGTGGCCGATGGCCGTCGTATCCTGGTCATCTCCCACCGTCGCATAGGCGCCAAGCGGCATGATAAATAAACCGGTGGACAGAATGATACCGAGGGTGCGTTTCCATGATGTATACATTGTGCTTTCTCCTTGTTTGCTTGCACGGGTGGCAGAATGCCCGAGGCGGGAGAAAGGGACAACCAGGGAATACCGAAGATGCAAAAGGCCCCATGCGGGACCCTTTGCCGTTACATCCTATGCGGGATTTTTATGACCGCTATTGCATTTGTGCGGCATTGCCCAATTTGATTTTGGCTTCACCGCGCAGGTTATTAAGCAGCGCATCGAAAGTCACGCCGGTCATGCCCTGATTCAACTGGCCGACAAACAGGCTGCGCTGCCGATCGTCAAGCTTGCGCGGAATGATCTCATCCAGTGCCAGCAGAACTATATTACCCTTGCCATCCTCGGAGAGGCCATAGGAGGATTTATTCGGCTGCGGTTGCGGCAGGGTAAAGACCGCTTGGCTCAACCGGTCGTTCTGCCGGGTGGAATCGAAGGTCTGCGCCTCGCCAAACGCCAGGTTCGCCGCCTTCAGGGCATCATCCCCTTTGCCCTGTTTCAAAGCCATCAGGATCTTTTCGGCGTCCACCCGGGCCTGCTGCGCCGCTTTCTGGCGTTTAACCTGCTGCTCCACCTGCGAGCGCACCGTATCCAGGGATTTGGTGGACTCCGGTTTATGCTCGGCGATACGCACGATAAAGGCCCGGTCGCCGTCCACGGTAATGACATCGGAATTATTGCCGGGGGCGCCGTTGGCGCCCAGCAGGGAACCGTCGAAGATGACCTGTTTCACCGGATCAAAATTCAGCCCGGCCGGAACGCTGTCGCGGCTGAACCAGTCGGTTTCGATAGCCTTGGTACCGGCGGCGGCTTCCGCCGAAGCCAGCGATTCGTTATCATTGCTGGCGGCATCACTTACTTTCTGCTGCAAAGCATAATAAGCATCCACCGCTTTCTCCTGCTTCACCTTCGCCGCGACGCTGTCATGCACCTCGGCCAGGGGCTTTACCTGCGCCGGTTGGACATCATCCAGCCGGGCAATCAAATACCCGACCGACGAGGTGATCACGCCGGAAAGCTGGCCTTTATCGTTGAGGTTGGCCTGTTTAAGTTCTTCGACGGTGGAGTCAGCCTCCATCCAGCCGATATCGCCGCCGTTTCTGGCGGAAATCACATCGGTGGATTTCTGTTTCGCCAGGGTGGCGAAATCAGCTCCCTGCTGCAGCTGCGCCAGGATGCCTTTCGCATCAGCCTCGGTTTTGCTTTGTATGATGCGGTAATGTTTCCGTGCCTGCTGGGTGAACTGATCTTTGTGCTGGTCGTAATAGGCCTGTACCTCGGCGTCGCTGACGGTGGTTTTATCCATCATCGAGGCGGCGTCCAGGGGGATATAGGAGACCTTAAAGGATTCGGGCAGGACGTAAGCGTTTTTGTTCTGATTGTAATTGTCCTGGATTTCCTGATCGGTGGCGGTCTGTGCGGCCACCAGGGTATCGATGTCCAGGGTCGCCAAGCGCGCTTTACGATCCTGAATAGCCAGCGACAGCAGGCGGGTGGTTTCGTCCGGCAGCATAAAACCGGTGCCCCCCATGCCCTGAATCAACTGTTGGGTCAATAGCTGTTTGCGCATCAGCTGCGCATATTGGTCGGGCGTCAATCCCATGCTGTTGATGATGGAGCGGTATTTTTCATTATCGAATTTGTTGTCGGTCCTGAACGCCGGGATGGCGAAGATCGCGTCTCTGATCTGGTCGTCGCTGGCCGCCAGACCCAGGGTCTGCGCATATTGGTCAAGCAAGGTTTCGTCTATCAGCTGGGACAAGACCTGCCGCCGCATCTGGAGCATATAACCTTCGTTGCCCGCCAGGGCCGAGAAGCTGTCGCCCAAGGATTCCTGCTGGCGATTACGCTCATTTTGCACCGCCTGCTCCAACTGGGCGCGGCTGATCTGCTGACCGTTGACCTTGGCGGCATAATCTCCGCCGCCGCCTATCAGATAGTTGCCTACCCCGGTCAGCACGAATGAAATGGCGACAATGGCCAGAATAATTTTGAGCACGACGTGATTTGCGGCCGCGCGTAAATTGTCCATCATAGTGTGACAACACTCCGCTGTAAAATGAATGAAACCCTGCGCGGCGGTGATATCCCGCTACACCCGTCATATTTCAAGCCGCAGGTGCGTTGGCCTTCCTGCAACTAGGATCATATAGGGTATATCATGCCGTCATCCGAGAGCGGCTGCGCGCTAAAGCTATTCCTCTGACAACAACGTTAGCCATCTGTCAGGAGAAAACAAAAAAGGCACATCGAAAAGATGCGCCCTGTATTCTACCCTACCCGTTCACTTGCGTCAGGTAATAGTTTGACGCAAAAAACAACGGTGCAACAATCAGTTGACAGCGTCCTTCAAACCCTTGCCGGCGCGGAAGCCGGGCACTTTAGCCGCTGGGATACTGATTTCTTTACCAGTTTGCGGATTACGACCGGTACGGGCAGAGCGTTCGCGAACCGTAAAAGTGCCGAAGCCGACCAATGCAACGTCATCTCCCTGTTGCAAGGTTTCGGTAACGGAACCAATAATTGCGTCCAATGCACGTCCGGCAGCCGCTTTGGAAATATCAGCACCTGCGGCAATTTTGTCGATCAGTTGTGACTTATTCACTCGTTCATCCCCTCTAAAATTCTCTTGTCGCGGCGGAATTTTCCTTAAACGCGACAGCGCAGCTGTTATACCAAGCCTGTTATGTACTGGCAAGTGTAACGCAATTACCGACCAGGCCAGACAGCTACCTAACTTAACGGTACAAAAAAAGGCTGGCAAGCGGGAATTCGCCTGTCAGCCTTATTTTTAACGCTATATGTTACATTGAGCCACTATTTTGCCGCCGCGGTCACTATCTCCATGCCAAAAGGCGAGTTTTGCAGGGCCAGCGTCAGCACTTCGTCGATACGCTGAACCGGGTGGATATCCAGATCGCGAATCACATTCGCCGGCATATCTTCCAAATCGCGTTTATTCTCGTAAGGGATCAATACGGTTTTAATCCCGCCGCGATGCGCCGCCAGCAATTTTTCCTTCAGACCGCCGATGGGCAGCACCTGACCGCGCAACGTTATTTCACCGGTCATGGCAACGTTAGCCCGCACCGGATTACCTGTCAGGCAAGAAACCAGGGCGGTGCACATGGCGATACCGGCGCTGGGACCATCTTTGGGCGTCGCGCCTTCCGGCACATGCACATGGATATCCCTCTTTTCGTAGAAATCGGCGGTGATGCCCAATTTATCCGCACGGGAACGCACCACGGTCAATGCCGCCTGAATCGACTCCTGCATCACCTCGCCCAGCGAACCGGTATAGGTGAGTTTGCCCTTGCCCGGCACACAGGCCGTTTCGATGGTCAGCAGTTCCCCGCCGACTTCGGTCCAGGCCAGGCCGGTAACCTGCCCTACGCGATTTTCGCCTTCGGCGCGGCCATAGTCGAAACGCTGCACGCCCAGATAGTCTTTGAGGTTATCGCCGTCGATATGGATATGCTTGATGGTCTTGTCCATCAGCAGCGTCTTCACCGCCTTGCGGCATAATTTGGAAATTTCCCGTTCCAGATTACGCACCCCGGCTTCACGGGTGTAGTAGCGGATAATACCGATCAGGGCGCTGTCTTCGATAGTCAGCTCACCCGATTTCAACGCGTTGCGTTCAATCTGTTTTTGCAGCAGATGCTCGCGGGCGATATTGAGTTTTTCGTCTTCCGTGTAGCCGGACAGGCGAATCACTTCCATACGATCCAGCAGCGGCGCCGGGATATTCATGGAGTTCGACGTTGCCACGAACATGACGTCGGACAAGTCGTAATCCACTTCCAGATAATGGTCGTTAAATGCCACGTTCTGTTCGGGATCCAGCACTTCCAGCAGCGCGGAAGAGGGATCGCCGCGCATATCCGAGGACATTTTATCGATCTCATCCAGCAGGAACAGCGGATTTTTCACCCCGACCTTGGACATCTTCTGGATAAGTTTACCCGGCATGGAACCGATATAGGTCCGGCGGTGGCCGCGTATTTCAGCCTCGTCCCGCACTCCCCCTAGCGCCATACGCACATATTCGCGCCCGGTGGCCCTGGCGATGGATTGCCCCAGAGAGGTCTTACCCACCCCCGGCGGTCCCACCAGACAGAGTATCGGCCCTTTTATCTTGCTGACCCGGCTCTGCACCGCCAGATACTCAAGGATACGTTCCTTAACCCGTTCCAGGCCGTAATGGTCTTTATCCAGTATTTCCTGCGCCTTCACCAAATCCTTTTTCACTTTGGTGCGCGCGTGCCAAGGCACCGAAAGCATCCAATCGATATAACCGCGCACCACTGTGGCTTCGGCGGACATCGGCGACATCATCTTTAGCTTTTGCAATTCCGCTTCGGTTTTTTCACGCGCCTCTTTAGGCATTTTCGCCGCTTCGATTTTGCGTTTCAGCGCTTCGTTTTCATCGGGTGCGTCGTCCATTTCACCCAATTCTTTCTGAATGGCTTTCATTTGCTCATTCAAATAGTATTCGCGCTGACTTTTTTCCATCTGCTTTTTGACGCGGTTACGGATCCGTTTTTCCACCTGCAGCAGGTCGATTTCCGATTCCATCATCGCCATCAGATATTCCAGCCGCTCCGTAACATCGGCCATTTCCAGAACCGATTGCTTGTCGCTTAATTTCAACGGCATATGCGCGGCTATGGTATCGGCCAAACGGGCGGCGTCATCAATACTGTTCAAAGACGTCAGTACTTCGGGCGGAATCTTTTTATTGAGTTTGATGTATCCCTCAAATTGATTGATCGCCGTACGTACCAGGACTTCCTGTTCACGCTCGTCTATTTCGGGGGTATCGAAATATTCAGCCTGGGCGGCAAAGTGTTCGCCGCTGTCCGACAAAGTCGTTATACGGGCGCGCTGTAAACCCTCAACCAGTACTTTTACCGTACCGTCGGGCAATTTCAGCATCTGGAGAATCGAAGAGACGGTCCCCACTGAAAAAAGATCGTTAATACCCGGTTCATCCGTAGAGGCCTCTTTCTGCGCCACCAGCATGATTTTTTTGTCGCTGTCCATGGCTGCTTCAAGGCACCGAATCGATTTCTCCCGCCCGACAAACAGCGGGATGACCATATGCGGATAGACCACCACATCGCGCAGAGGCAATACGGGGATTTCTATGCGTTCGGAACGCTCAGCATTCATAGAGCTCTCTCTTAGTTTAGCTTCCGCCAGGTTTAGGGGATTCGCAAAACTCGGCTTTTGCCAGTTTCAACAAATAGGTATCAGAGTATATGGGGGCAATTTTTTTACATTCAACGGGCAAGGTAATGGAAAACAAATGGGGGATAAAATCCCCCACATTAATTACTTTGTCGTTATTTCAGCGGCTTGCCGGCCTATTATTCACCGGAAGCCTGCTGTGCCTCATGTTTACCATAGATCAATAATGGCTCCGACTGGCCGTCAATAACCGACTCGTCGATGACCACTTTTTCCACGCTATCCTGCGAAGGCAGTTCATACATGGTTTCCAGCAGCGCGCCCTCGACGATGGAACGTAATCCACGCGCCCCGGTTTTACGGGCCATGGCTTTTTTGGCAATGGCCGTCAGCGCCTCGTCGCGGAATTCCAGCTCCACTCCTTCCAGATTGAATAATGCCTGGTACTGCTTGGTAAGGGCATTTTTCGGCTCTTTCAGGATTTGAATCAGCGCGTCCTCGCTCAATTCATTAAGGGTGGCAAGCACCGGCAGACGACCGATAAATTCAGGTATCAGGCCGAATTTGATCAAATCCTCCGGCTCAACCTTGGTCAGCAGCTGTCCTTCGGACGCCTTTTCGGCGCTGCCTTTGACCGTGGCGCTAAAACCTATGCCGCGGCCGGTATCGATACGCTGCTCAATGACTTTGTCCAGACCGGCAAAGGCGCCGCCGCAGATAAAGAGGATCTTCGAGGTGTCCACCTGCAGGAACTCCTGCTGCGGATGCTTGCGGCCTCCCTGGGGCGGCACGGCGGCAATGGTGCCTTCGATGAGTTTCAACAGCGCCTGCTGGACGCCCTCGCCGGACACATCACGC
Organism: Sodalis sp. RH15; assembly: GCF_047324255.1. NCBI lineage: Bacteria > Pseudomonadati > Pseudomonadota > Gammaproteobacteria > Enterobacterales > Bruguierivoracaceae > Sodalis > Sodalis sp. RH15. The sequence continues at coordinate 1,734,146 of NZ_CP178738.1, read as the reverse complement.
GTGATGGACGGATTATCCGATTTGCGGGATATCTTGTCGATTTCATCAATGTAAACGATGCCGCGCTGCGCTTTTTGCACGTCGTAATCACATTTTTGCAGCAGTTTCTGAATGATGTTTTCCACATCCTCGCCGACATAACCCGCCTCGGTCAGCGTGGTTGCATCCGCCATGGTAAAAGGCACATCCAGAAAACGCGCCAGCGTTTCCGCCAGCAGCGTTTTGCCGCTGCCGGTGGGACCGATCAAAAGAATATTGCTCTTGCCCAGTTCGATACCATTGGTGGTATCGCCGTTGCGCAATCGCTTGTAATGGTTATATACCGCTACCGCCAGGACTTTTTTTGCTTTCTCCTGGCCGATCACATAATCGTCCAGATGGTGGCGGATTTCATGGGGCGTCGGCAACGCGCTGCGTTCCCTGTGCGGGGCAACTTCCTTGATCTCTTCGCGAATAATGTCATTGCATAAATCGACGCATTCATCGCAGATATACACTGACGGCCCGGCGATCAGCTTCCGCACCTCATGCTGGCTTTTACCGCAGAAAGAGCAATACAGCAGCTTTCCTGAACCGTCTTTGCGCTTATCTGTCATCAGTAACCTCTTTCTCTAGTCTTGTCCCGCAAATCAACCACGGCGGCAACGCGACTGCTAAACGTAAAACCGGCGCGATGAGTGAATATGAGTCTACCCGAACACCTATACTCTAACTATAGTCTATGGGTATTCAGAATTTCGCCTCAATCGCGATGGTTTAATATGCCATCCACTAATCCGTAGTCTACCGCCTCATCGGCGGATAAGAAACGATCGCGTTCCGTGTCTTTCTCAATTGTTTCAAGCGGACGGCCGGTATGTTTGGCCATCAGTTCGTTCATGCGGGATTTCACCTTCAAAATCTCTTTCGCATGAATTTCAATATCCGTCGCCTGACCCTGGAAGCCGCCCAAAGGCTGGTGAATCATCACCCGGGAATTGGGCAGGCAGAACCGTTTACCCTTGGCGCCCGCCGTCAATAAGAATGCCCCCATGGAGGCGGCCTGCCCCATACAAATAGTGCTGACATCCGGCTTGATAAACTGCATGGTATCGTATATCGACATGCCTGCGGTGATAACCCCGCCCGGCGAATTGATGTAAAGATAGATGTCTTTCTCGGGATTCTCGGCCTCAAGAAATAACATCTGCGCCACAATCAGGTTCGCCATATAGTCTTCGACCTGGCCGGTCATAAATATGACACGTTCCTTCAGCAGGCGCGAAAAGATATCGTAAGAACGCTCTCCGCGTGAAGTCTGCTCAACCACCATCGGCACCAACGCCATGCGGGGTGCGTGTTGATCTTTTTCGCCACTGTATGACATTACCATCTCCTAGATAAATTTCTTTCGGCGCCATTCTTACCAATTCTACTTGAGATGAGGAACAATCACCACGTTCAAGCAGACGGATCGCCTTTTCGGTCGAGCGGATGTTATCAGCAGGGACGTATGCGTTTGGGCGTAATAATTCCCTGTAACCTTTAATTGGGGGGTCCGACCACGCTTTTCAAGCGCCGGCGCCTGTTCTTTCATTGGCTGCAACGTGAAAACCATCGTGCCGATATCTAACGGCGGCCGCTAAGTATCAAATAAGCATAACTATTTGCGCTAAACCGCCGCCCTTTATGAAGACGCAACGGATGCATAGAACAGCCTTGCGCAAATAAAAAAACCCGCCACCATAGGATGACGGGCCATTAATGATAAACACAGCGCCTGGTCTGGAGCAAGCCCCCGGCCAGACAGATTTATCATGCCGCGGTGGGTTGATTCATCAGTTCGCTGAACGTGGTGTTTTTTTCCACTACCTTAGCGCTGGCCAACAAAGCTTCAACCGCTTGCTCTTCCAAAGCCACGTTACGCATATTATTCATCATTTCCTGATTTTTTGCGTAAAACTCGATGACTTCGCGCGGGTCTTCGTATGCCGAGGCCATTTCCTCAATCAAGGTCTTGACCCGGTTTTCATCGGCTTTCAGCTCGTTGGTCTGGATCACTTCGCCCAGCAATAATCCAATTTTAACGCGGCGTTTAGCCTGTTCTTCAAACAGTTCGCGCGGCAATTCCAATGCCTGCTTTTCGTTGCCGCCGAAACGCTGGGCGGCCTGGCGGCGCAGGACGTCGATTTCACCGTCCACCAACCGCGCCGGGACATTGATGTCATTGGCGCTGATCAGTCCGTCGATAACCTGGTTCTTAACCCGGTTGCGAACGGCGTTTTTCAGCTCGCGTTCCATATTTTTACGCACTTCGGCGCGCAGGCCGTCGAGGGAGCCGTCAGGCACGCCGAAACGTTTGATGAAGTCTTCGGACAGTTCCGGTAATTCACGCTCTTCGACTTTTTTCAATACGATGGCAAACTTGGCCGCTTTGCCTTTCAGATTTTCCGCATGATAATCTTCAGGGAAATTGACGTCGATCTCGAAGCTATCGCCGGCTTTATGGCCAATCACGCCCTCCTCGAAGCCCGGAATCATCCGGCCCTGGCCCAGCGCGAGCACGAAATCAGCGGCTTTGCCGCCTTCAAATTCTTCGCCGTCAATGGTGCCGGTAAAATCAAGGGTCACGCGGTCTTCAGCGATAACGTCACGGTCGGTTTCTTTCCAGTCCGCCTGCTGCTTGCGCAGGGTTTCGAGCATCTGATCGACATCGGTGTCGTTAACCTCAACCACGGGCTTTTCGACTTCGATGGTATCCAGATCTTTCAGCTCAACTTCAGGATAAACTTCAAATTCAACATGGTAGGTAAAATCTTCCCCTTTCTTGTATTCGCCGGGGACATAGTCGGGCGAGCCGACCGGATTGATTTTTTCCTGGATAATGGCATCGACAAAGTTACGCTGCATCAGGTCGCCCAGTACATCCTGAAGTACCGAAGCGCCATAACGCTGTGCCACGATATTCATCGGCACTTTTCCTTTGCGGAAGCCATCAATGCGAACTTTTTTGGCGACGTTCACCAGTTCGCTTTTTACCGCTTGCTCAATGCTGTCGGCGGCAACGGTAATGGTTACGCGGCGCCCCAGGCCTTCAGTGGTCTCAACAGAAACTTGCATCTTGTTACCTCAAAAAATCACAGTGCTCGGTCAACTCCAGAAGCCGTTTTCAAAGAAGCGGTCATCCAGGTCCACTGACGTGAAAATGGCCTCTTAGAACCGGGAGGTCTGAGTGAACAGAAACCCGTTCCCCGTCGTCGTCAGAAGCATCCCGAATACATTCCGGAAATATAAGACGCGGCATTATAGCGGCATAGAGTTTATGAGTCGAGAACAGCGCGAAATTTGACACAAACCGCGAGCCGCCGCCCACAAAAATAAAAAAAACGGCCGGGCGGCCGTTCTGATTGCATGAATAATTTCAATATGGAAAAGGAGTAGACGAAGACTCTCATCAGGCCATCAGCCCCGCGCCGCGACAGGGCGGCGACGCCGGTACGGCATTTTGCAAACTGGCCCACTCTTTAAGGGTGTAGGTATGCAGGGCCAGGGCGTGCACCGGCCCGGCCAGTTCCTCGGAAAGAACCGCGTATAACGCGCGATGCCGGTTCAGGATCCGCTCGCCGGCAAAACGCTCGCTCACCATTATCACCTTGAAATGGCTTTCCGAACCCGCCGGCACGTTGTGCCGATAGCTCTCGTCGATGACCTCCAGATGGATAGGATCAAACGCTGCCCTTATTTTTGCTTCTATTTGCTCGCGGAACATGATTTTCTCCTTACTGCCTAGGCTGCGCGCTCAATATCGTCAATTAGAACTTTAGCCGACTTTTTATTAACTCATAGCACTAATATCATAAATATTTGTCTTAAAAAGCCGAAACTTCAACCCAGATGACCTGCGCTACGCTAAAGCGCCGGTAATGTGTTTTTTTGCCAACCAGGAAAATTGCGGGCCGGAAGAGCAACGTTAGCATAATTTAACGTGATTCTGATCTTCCCACCGCGAACGGCAATGTTATTATGTGGCCAATTTGTCTCCCCCTATGCATCTTAATGATTGAGAAGGCGATTATGCTGAAAAAAATGTTCTTCCCCTTATTGGCTGCGCTGCTGCTCGCCGGCTGCGCCGCCAAAAGCAATACCCTTGAAGTGACCCCGAGAATCGACCTGCCGCAGCAGGATCCTTCCCTAATGGGCGTTACGGTCAGCATTAACGGTGCCGACCAGCGCCCCGACCAGGCCCTGGCGAAGGTGAACCGCGACGGCCAAATAGTGGTATTGACGCCCTCGCGGGATCTGCGCTTCCTGCTGCAGGAAGTCCTGGAAAAACAAATGACCGCACGTGGCTATATGATAGGGCCGAACGGTGCGGTTGACTTGCAAATCGTGGTCAACAAGCTCTTTGCCGACGTTTCCCAAGGCAACGTGCGATATAACATCACCACCAACGCCGACATCTCGATTATCGCCACGGCGAAAAACGGCAACAAGCAGATGAAGCATTATCAGTCGAACTACAGCGTGCAGGGCGCATTCAACGCCAACAACGAAAATATCACCAAAGCCGTTAACAGCGTGTTGAGCGATGTCATCAGCGATATGGCGCAGGACACCAGCATCAGCCAATTTATTAAAGAAAACTCTCATTAATAAGCGGTATCATTCCTATCGACCCTTCCACGTTCCCACCCGCTCCGCGCGGGTGGGCTTTTAACCCACCGGTTAACGAACTGAACGACCTATGCCCAATCGCCATCTTAGCCTTGCAACCCTGGCCCAACCCCGATCGCTGATGTTGCTGTGCCTGGGCTTTGCCTCCGGCCTGCCGCTGGCGTTAACGTCCGGCACGCTCCAGGCCTGGATGACCGTGGCCAATGTGGATTTGAAAACCATCGGCTTCTTTTCCCTGGTGGGCCAGGCGTATGTCTTTAAATTCCTGTGGTCGCCGGTGATGGACCGCTATACCCCGCCGTCGTTCGGCCGGCGGCGGGGCTGGCTGATCATTACCCAATTGTCCCTGATAGGCGGCCTTCTCGCCATGGCGAGCCTCACGCCGGAGCGCAACCTGGGCGCTATGGCCGTGGTGGCGGTCTGGGTGGCCTTCTGTTCGGCGTCGCAGGATATCGTGTTCGATGCCTATAAAACCGATCTGCTGCCGCCGGAAGAGCGCGGAACCGGCGCCGCCGTCTCGGTATTAGGCTATCGCATCGCCATGCTGGTTTCGGGAGGTTTGGCGCTTTGGCTGGCGGACGGTTTTTTGGGATGGCAATACACCTATTATCTTATGGCCGGCTTAATGGTGATTGGCGTGGCGACGGCCTCGATGGCGCCGGAGCCGGATAACGCGATTCCGGCTCCCCGGACGCTGGAGCAGGCTATTGTGGAACCGCTGCGGGATTTCTTCGGCCGCAACAATGCCTGGCTTATCCTGTTGCTGATAGTGAGTTACAAACTTGGCGATGCCTTCGCCGGCGCCCTCAGTACGACATTTTTGATACGAGGGGTGGGTTTCGCCGCCGGAGAAGTGGGTGTAGTGAACAAGACCTTCGGTTTGCTGGCCACCATACTGGGTACTCTGGTTGGCGGCGTATTAATGCAGCGACTGACGCTGTTTCGCGCCCTGCTGCTGTTCGGCGTGCTGCAAACGGTATCCAATGCCGGCTACTGGGTGTTGGCGGTCACCGATAAGCATCTGGCCTCCATGGGCGCGGCCATCTTTGTGGAAAATCTCTGCGGCGGCATGGGGACCGCGGCCTTCGTGGCCCTGCTGATGAGCCTTTGCAATAAGTCCTTTTCCGCCACCCAGTTCGCACTGCTTTCCGCCCTGTCCGCCGTCGGCCGGGTCTATGTGGGCCCCATCGCCGGCTGGTTCGTGGAACTCCATGGCTGGGCCTGGTTCTATCTGTTCTCCGTCGTTGCCGGCGTCCCCGGCCTGCTGTTGCTGATAGTGTGCCGGGATACGCTGAGCTTCGCCCAGGAAACCGGCGACTTTCCCAGACGCGTCGGTTATGCCGGCCCCTACCGGTGGGCGCTGTGGTTACTGCTGGCCGGCGCCTCGCTGCTTGCGGCGGGCCTGGTGCTTATGCTGGCGCAGTCGGCCGGATGGCTGGACGCCACGCCGGTGACCGGCTATTGCTGGCAAAGCGGCGCCGCGCTGATCTCCCTGGCCATACTGGCGGGATGCTGCTGTGATTTTGCGTCGATGCGGCGTTCACAGGATGCCGGCTGATAGGCCAAAAAATAGACTAAATAAGAATTTCTCCTCATCTCTTTGCCGTAAAAACGTCTCTTATTGCTATACAAAAAGGGCTTTTTTTGTATCTGATTTTTATTATCGCAATAGGGCAGGAAGGTTATAGTTTAACAACTTTACTATTGCGGGAGGTACATATTTGCTTTTTTGTAGCTTATTTGTCGTTAAATGCTATTTTTATGTTAATGTAATGATAAGAACACCGCCGCGTTATTCTTTATGAATCGAGAATATTTGTTCTGTGGCTTATTTTTCTCTAAGCCTTTGTGAGTATTCATATTTTGTCATAATTTTCCAAGCCAATGATATCTTTCACATCGAGCGGAAACATGTTTCTGACATAACCTTAAGCATGTTTACAGTACTGCAACCTTCCCGTAAAATGCCCACACACAAGAAACGACATTAGAGCCCTTTTTTATTGAGGTCGTTAGATGAGACTCAGGAAATACAATAAAAGTATAGGGATTCTGTCATTGATTTCCGCCGCCGCTTTACTGAGCGGTTGCGATATGGCGTTAATGAATCCCAAAGGACAGATCGGACTGGAGCAACGTTCACTTATACTGACTGCCCTCGGGCTGATGTTGCTGGTAGTCATACCTGCTATCGTCATGGCGGTGGTCTTCGCCATAAAATATCGCGCTACCAACACCAAGGCAACGTACAGTCCCAACTGGTCCCACTCAGGTAAAGTGGAACTGGTGGTCTGGACCGTGCCGATTCTGATTATCATTTTTCTGGCGACACTGACCTGGAAATCAACCCATGCGCTGGATCCCGGCAAACCCATCGCATCCAATGCCAAGACCATCAATATCGAAGTGGTGGCGATGGACTGGAAATGGCTGTTCATTTATCCGGAGCAAGGTATCGCCACCGTTAATCAGATTGCCTTCCCGGTGAATGTGCCGGTCAAGTTCAACATCACTTCCAACTCGGTAATGAACTCCTTCTTTATTCCCCGGCTCGGCGGACAGATTTACGCCATGGCGGGAATGAATGCCACGCTGCACCTGATTGCCAATGAACCCGGTGCTTACAACGGCATCTCTTCCAATTTCAGCGGCAGGGGATTCTCCGGCATGAAGTTCACCGCGATTGCCACACCGGACCAGCAGGGTTTTGATGAGTGGGTCCAAAAGGTGAAATCGTCGCCGGAAACCCTAAATACCATGGATGCCTATGAACAATTGGCCGCGCCGAGCGAATTCCATCCGGTGGAGTATTTTTCCAGTGTGAAACCCGACCTGTTCGATTCGGTCATCGGTAAATTCATGGGAAAGGGCAAGAGCATGGACATGACCCAGAAAAACGGGATGGACATGAGCATGAGTGAGCACTCTCACGCGGGAACCGAGGAATAACACGATGTTCGGATTATTAACGCTGGATTCGGTTCCGTATCATGAACCGATCATTATTATCACCGTGGCCGCCATTGTCGTTATCGGCCTGGCTCTGGTGGCGGCCATTACCTATTTTGGCAAATGGCAATATCTGTGGAATGAATGGTTTACCTCGGTGGATCATAAAAAAATCGGCGTAATGTACATGATTGTGGCCTTCGTAATGCTGCTGCGCGGCTTTGCGGACGCCATCATGATGCGCTCGCAGCAGGCGCTGGCCTCCGCCGGCGAAGCCGGTTTCCTGCCGCCCCACCATTATGATCAGGTGGTCACCGCCCACGGCGTCATCATGATTATCTTCATGGCGACCCCATTCGTGGTCGGCCTGATGAACCTGGCGGTGCCGCTGCAAATCGGCGCCCGCGACGTGGCATTCCCCTTCCTGAACTCCATCAGCTTCTGGTTTTTTGTGGTGGGGGTGATACTCATCAACATCTCGCTGGGCGTGGGCGAATTCGCCCAGACCGGGTGGGTAGCGTATCCGCCGCTGGCCGGCAAGGAGTATAGCCCGGGGGTGGGGGTGGATTACTGGATATGGAGTATCCAGATAGCCGGTATCGGCACCACTCTTACCGGGGTGAATTTCTTCGCCACCATTATGAAAATGCGCGCGCCTAACATGCCGCTGATGAAAATGCCGGTGTTTACCTGGACGGCATTGTGCACCAATATCCTGATTATCGCCGCGTTCCCCATTCTCACCGTCACCATCGTTCTATTGACCCTGGATCGCTATCTGGGCACCCATTTCTTTACCAATGACATGGGCGGCAACATGATGATGTATGTCAACCTGTTCTGGGCCTGGGGTCATCCGGAGGTGTATATCCTGGTACTGCCGGTGTTCGGCGTTTACTCCGAGGTGGTGGCCACCTTCTCCAAAAAGAGGCTGTTCGGCTACACGTCGCTGGTATGGGCCACCATCGCCATCACGCTTCTGTCGTTCTGCGTCTGGCTGCACCACTTCTTCACCATGGGCTCCGGCGCCAACGTCAATGCGTTCTTCGGCATCATGACGATGATTATCGCCATACCCACCGGGGTGAAAATCTTCAACTGGCTGTTTACCATGTACCAGGGGCGCATTGTTTTCAATTCGGCCATGCTGTGGACCGTCGGTTTTATCGTCACCTTCTCCATCGGCGGCATGACCGGCGTGCTGCTGGCGGTGCCGGGCGCCGACTTTGTCCTGCACAACAGTCTGTTCCTGATAGCGCATTTCCATAACGTTATTATCGGCGGCGTGGTGTTCGGCTGTTTCGCCGGCATGACCTACTGGTGGCCGAAAGCCTTCGGTTACACCCTGAACGAGAAATGGGGCAAACGCGCCTTCTGGTTCTGGATTATCGGTTTCTACATTGCGTTCATGCCGCTGTATGCGTTGGGTTTCATGGGCATGACCCGTCGTTTAAGCCAGCAAATCGACCCTGAATTCCATCCGCTGCTGATGGTGGCGGCCGGCGGCGTAGTCCTTATCGCCCTGGGCATTTTGTGCCAGGTGGTGCAAATCGTTCTCAGCGTCATCCAGCGGGATCAGAACCGGGATCTCACCGGCGACCCGTGGGGCGGACGCACCCTGGAATGGTCCACCTCCTCACCGCCGCCGTTCTATAACTTTGCCCTGGTGCCGGATGTCAACGATCATCGCGACGCCTTCTGGCAGATGAAGGAAGACGGAACGGCTTATCAGAAACCGCTGGCCTACGAACAGATACATATGCCGAAGAATACCGGCGCCGGCGTCATTATCGCCGCCTTCAGCCTGTTTTTCGGCTTCGCCATGATCTGGCATATCTGGTGGCTGGCGATTGTCGGCTTTGCCGGCATGATAGTGACCTGGATTATCCACAGCTTCAACGAAGACGTAGATTACTACGTGCCCGCGGCGGAAGTGGAGCGTATCGAAAACCGGCATTTTGACCAAATTAGTGAAGCGGGCGTGAATAATGTCAACTGAGACCCTGTCAAATCATGATACCGCCCATGCCGCGCATGGGCACCACGATGCGGGAGCCATAAAGGTATTTGGCTTCTGGATCTACCTGATGAGCGACTGTATTTTATTCGCCACCCTGTTCGCCACCTATTCGGTTCTGGTGAACAGCGTCGCCGGCGGTCCGTCGGGCAAGGATATTTTTGAACTGCCCTTTGTACTGGTTGAAACCTTTTGCCTGTTATTCAGCAGCATCACCTACGGCGTCGCGATCCTCGCCATGCACAAAGGCAATAAAAGCCGGGTTATCACCTGGCTCGGACTGACCTTCCTGTTCGGCCTGGCGTTTATCTGCATGGAGCTGTATGAATTCCATCACCTGATAGAAGAGGGTTTTGGTCCTGACCGCAGCGGGTTCCTGTCCGGGTTCTTCACCCTGGTGGGCACGCATGGGCTGCATGTCACCTCGGGTCTTATCTGGATCCTGGTGATGATGGTGCAGGTTTCCCGGCGCGGCCTGAACGCCACCAATCAAACCCGATTGATGTGCCTGAGCCTGTTCTGGCATTTCCTCGACGTGGTGTGGATTTGCGTGTTTACCGTGGTGTATCTGATGGGAGCCATAGGATGAGTCATTCCGCAACCGGACACGGCGGCGCCAGTCACGGCAGCCTGAAGTCCTATTTAACCGGTTTTGTACTGTCAATCATTTTAACCGTCATCCCCTTCGCCATGGTGATGAACGGCTCGGCCACCAAAACCACCCTGATTGCGGTTCTGGTTGCCTGCGCGGTAGTACAAATATTAGTCCACCTGATCTATTTCCTGCATTTGGATTCCTCTTCCGAACAGCGGTGGAACCTGGTGGCCTTTGTCTTTGCAGTATTAATAATCGCGATTCTTGTTGTGGGCTCCCTGTGGATTATGTGGTACCTGAACTACAACTTGATGGGCCATTAAAAGAGCGCAACGGTAATGATTAAAAAATACCTGCAAGTCACTAAACCAGGGATTATTTTCGGTAATTTAATTTCTGTCATCGGTGGTTTTCTTCTGGCCTCAAAAGGCCAGATAGATCACGCCCTGTTTATCGCCACCTTGATCGGTGTCTCGCTGGTGGTCGCGTCGGGTTGTGTTTTCAACAACTTTATCGACCGGGATATCGATAAAAAAATGGAAAGGACAAAAAACCGTGTCCTGGTGAAAGGACTTATCTCGCCGAAAGTCACGCTGGTTTATGCAACCGTGCTGGGTATTGTGGGCTTCGTCTTGCTCTATACGGCGGCCAATCCGCTGGCCATGTGGCTGGCGGTGATGGGCTTTATCGTTTATGTCGGCATTTACAGCCTGTACATGAAACGCAAGTCGGTTTACGGCACCTTGATAGGCAGCCTGTCGGGCGCCGCGCCGCCGGTTATCGGCTACTGCGCCGTCAGTGACAGGTTCGATATGGGGGCGTTGATCCTGTTGCTGATCTTCAGTTTGTGGCAAATGCCCCACTCTTACGCCATCGCCATCTTCCGCTTCAAGGATTATCAAGCGGCGTCCATACCGGTACTGCCGGTGAAACGGGGGATTTCGGTTACCAAACACCATATCACCCTTTATATCATCGGCTTTATGGTGGCCACGCTGATGCTGACGCTTGGGGGATATGCCGGTTACAAGTACCTGATTGTCGCGGCATCGGTAAGCGTCTGGTGGCTGGGCATGGCCTTGCAGGGTTACAAATCAGCCAACGATGATAAGGTCTGGGCGCGCAAGCTGTTTATATTTTCCATCGTCGCCATTACCTCGCTGAGCGTCATGATGTCGGTGGATTTTATGGTCCCGGCCAGTAACAGCTTGTTATCCTATGTATGGTAATTAATGTCTGCTAAGTAGTCTTTTACGGCAAAGCCTTGCTTTGCCGTCCCCCTCGCCCAACCGGCCTCTTTCCCGAATCAATGGCGTTTTGCCGTAACATCTGTTAAAAGACATTCCATTTCCCCCGCTTCAGAATGGCTGTAAAATAACCCGCCTAGGTATCATGAGGTAAGAATGAACGACAATAAAATGACCGGCACCGAACTACGCGCCACCTGGGGTTTGGGTACGGTTTTTTCATTACGGATGCTGGGCATGTTTATGGTGCTGCCGGTCCTTACCACTTACGGGATGGCGCTCCAGGGAGCAAGCGAGGCGCTGATCGGCCTGGCTATCGGTATATATGGACTGGCGCAGGCGGTATTCCAGCTGCCTTTCGGGCTGATTTCCGATCGCGTCGGCCGCAAACCGCTTATCGTAGGCGGGCTATTGGTGTTTGCCCTCGGCAGCGTGATAGCCGCCATGACCGACTCAATATGGGGCGTCATACTGGGACGTGCCCTGCAGGGTTCCGGCGCTATCGCCGCGGCGGTGATGGCGCTGTTATCGGATTTGACCCGGGAACAAAACCGCACCAAAGCCATGGCCTTTATCGGCATCAGCTTTGGCGTTACCTTCGCCATTGCCATGGTGCTGGGTCCGATTATTACCCATGCCCTCGGTTTGCACGCACTGTTCTGGGGTATCGCCATTCTGGCGTTGATGGGTATCGTATTGACCCTGCTGGTGGTGCCTAACGCCGATGCCCATATTCTCAACCGCGAATCCGGCATCGTTAAGGGCAGCTTTGCCAAGGTACTGGCCAATCCCCAGTTATTAAAGCTGAATTTCGGCATCTTCTGCCTGCATGCGTTATTGATGTCCAGTTTTGTCGCCCTGCCCCCCATGATGGTTAACGCGGGACTGCCGGCCGCCGAGCACTGGAAAGTCTATCTGGTGACCATGCTGATTTCGTTCGCCGCCGTGGTTCCCTTTATCATCTATGCCGAAGTTAAAAGGCAGATGAAGCGGGTGTTTATGGGCTGCATTACGGTCTTGATGCTGGCTGAGATCGTTTTATGGTCCGCCGGACTGCATTTGTGGACCATTTTCATCGGCGTGCAGCTGTTTTTTCTGGCGTTTAACGTGATGGAAGCCATATTGCCCTCATTGATCAGCAAAGAAGCGCCGGCCGGTTACAAAGGCACCGCCATGGGCATCTACTCCACCGGCCAGTTTCTCGGCGTCGCGGTGGGCGGCAGCCTGGGCGGCTGGCTGTTTCAATTGTCCGGTGCCGGACTGGTCTTCTTGACCGGGGCGGGAATTTCTCTGATATGGTGGCTGGTAAGCAGCCGGCTGCGTGAACCTCCCTATGTCAGCAGCCTGCGGCTGACCCTGTCCGCGCTGGCGGTAAAAGACGGCGGACTGGAGCAGCGATTGAAATCACAGCCCGGGGTTACCGAAGTGGTGGTGGTGCCGGAAGAGCAGAGCGCCTATGTCAAAATCGATACCAAACGCACCAACCGAATTGAGCTGGAGCGTCTGGTGGACGCGCTATAAATCAGTTGCCTTGCTGCCTGTGGCTATATGACAGCCGAGGAGAGGCTCAGTGACGCGCCGGCGGAAGCGGCTCGTATGAATAGGTATTCCCGGAAAAGAGATTTTTTGCGCTAAAAGGAACTTCCGATATCTCCTCCAAAATGACCCCGATGCGTTTTCTTGGAAATATATATTGTGATATCCCATTGGCGATACTGATGCCCTTGACGCGAAAATACGTTTTCGGCGGATAGAGATATTCCACTTCATCAAGCGCCGTGCTGGCGGCCAGAGGTATAAGCGGGGTGCATTTTTCACCGTTGTCGATTCGATAGATAACTAATGCTTCCAGACCTTTTTCAATTTCCGGGCCGTCTTCCGCGGCCTGTTCAGCAAAAAGCCGCGCAAACGCATCGTCCCCCGACACGCTCATCAGTTGCGGATAATTGGTCACAATGTCCCCCACGATAATATCATGAAGCCAAGGAATGTGGTGGCCCTGCCGGTATTCCGCGATACGCAGATAGCCTCCGCGCTGCCTTGGTATATCCGCGCGCAAAAAAGCCATAAGACCGTCATAAACCTCTTTTTCGTCCGCAGCGAAGGGTAAGCCGTCCCGCAATTTTTGGTTGATCTCGACGTTGATAGGCCTTTTGTTCAAGCGGGTGAGGTTAGGCGAACCGTCACTGTAGCTTCTGACGTCATCTTCAACCAAAGACCAGGTACGTACCGCGGTTTTTTCATTTTCCAGTAATCGGGCAAAGGCGCGCTCATATTCAGTGGCGTCTAGGCTGTTCTGATGCAATGAGATGCCGATTTCCGGAAAAAGCACGGATTCGCTGTCCCCATCGCCGAAGGTTTTAATATAAAATTGCTTAGGTAAATTCTTTTCCGCCCTATAGGCGGCCCGCCAGGACCGTTCAACGCTGCCTGCCGCGCCCCCCTGCGGGTAATGATGCATAGGGGGGCGATTGCCGTGGCCACTGGCTGGCGAAAGTATGACTTCACGCAGTGATTCATGAACGTGTTCCGACAGATGTCTTTGCTCGTTCATCCATTGCCTGCCCTGTATTTTTGCGCCGTGGCCGCCTAACCCCTGGGTTCGAAGATTATCCAGCCTTTTTGCCAAATCAAGGGGGATGGGCACCAAGGTTTTATCGGCGGACAATGTATATTTACGGCCAAAGATATCATTGTTTACGGGGTTTACCCGGACATAGATTTCTTGCCCGCCAGGCGTTTTCTTCTGGAGCTTTACCACCGGCACCTGCAGTCCCGAGGCGGACAAACGTGCCGTATCACAAAGTTTTGCCGGGGAAGTGATGGATTGCCCGATTTTTTTCCTTTGCAGGGCTGCAAAAAGTTTTTTTAGCGCCGGGGCAGATCTGCTTGCAATGCCGACCCCTTTCGTCACCTGTGTGACTATTGCGCCGCTTAATCGCCCGGCCATCTCCAGACCTGGATCGAACAGGCGAAGAAATTCGATGCCCAAGTCGGTTAGTGCCAAACGATTTAGCTCACGGGAGGCGGGCAAGATAGCAAATCTGGAAAGAGCGGGCATCGCTTTTTTCATCGCCATTCGCAGGGATTGCCTGGCGGCAAAACCACTTACCGCCTCACCTAATGCTATCCTTGCACCATAGCCGAAGGTTTTCGCGGCCTGGGTGCTCATCATTAATCCCTTGACCGCAAACGGACCCACCATCACGATATCTGCGCTACAGGCCACGACAGCTTCCTTTTCCTCCGCCGCCAGGAGGTGCATTGAGCAATCATGGAAAGGTATCAAAGATAAGAAAAAAGTCCGGGTCTTCTCCGCCGCCGTTTTTTCATAACCTTCGTTATTCAAACTAACGTATAAAATGTCACGGTGAAGCTGGCTTAACTGTGCCGCCAATACCTTAAGTGATTGCTCGGGCGACTGCAAAAGAGCGCGATCTTCCTTATGCAAAACAAGTCTGACATCTTTATCGAATTCTAATTCAGGGGAAAAATTCTTCAATAACTCAAAATAGGCTTTCAGATCATCATCAGTTCGTTTTATCCGATAGCCGTCTTTTTCCTTGATTAATGCATAGACTCTTTCTTCATTATTTTTACTCGCCGCGAATATATCGACATCCTGCCTTATAGCCAAGTTAACATATTGAGAAAAAGCCAAATAACCCAAGGCTGTTTTTGGTTTAATGCGGTGTGCGAAGCTCACTCTGGTTTTTTTTATCTCCGAAAAAGCCAGAAATTCAAGTTCGCCAACATCGATAGCGGATATCACTTTGTAAATAATCCTTTTATCAACGTTTGCGAATGCGTCGGCAATATCGGCGTTTTGCCTTTCATATATTGAGTCTAGACTCGGCAATGGCCTATCGGCGTTAATAGCCCCGGAGACGACGTCAGCACAGGTTAAGCCGCTATTATAGTATTTATAGTATGAAACGTAGGGCATTTCGTCTTTATTCACTACGTGACAATATGTATCAATCACCTTTTCAGCAAGCTGCGACCTGGTTTGATAGGATGCTAGCGCTTCAGAGAAATAAGTTACCGGATCATTCGCGGCATTGAATTTGTCACAGGCCAATAAATACTCTTCAAGAATAGCTTTTTTTATGCCGGAAGGCTCAATGATATTATTGATATCAATGACGTCATCAGTATCTATGCTATGTTTGACATGATAAAGCATAGCTGGCAACATAAACAATTTAAAAAGGGAAGGGTCAGAAAGACCTTCTTTTAACATGGAGTCCAATACAATACCTAAGGATAATAGCTGACTGGCCGAAATTGATTGCAGATTGATTTCAGCGCCCATGGCAAAGCATAGGCCTGCATGTAGATATCCCCATTCAACAGACCCGATAGAATAGTGCACCGATGGGTCAAGAATAGCATCAAAAAAAAATGTCGGCATAATCGGCAAGAAAATATTATCGGCAATGAACTCTAAGGCGCCCCCCTGCAAACCATCCGACCCGCTCATGCCGGTATTATTTGTAAATCCTTGTCGCACTTTTTGAAGAAGATGAATGGCGAAATTCTGTGGTGAGGTCACGTTACCCAAGGATTCATTTCGGTAGACCTTGATAAATTCATTGACAATAAACGCTTCAATACCTTTCTCAAAAAGCAATGAATGCATCCAGGCAGTCACCGTTTTTTGCTGATTAAATTCGCTCATTTCCTCATTTTTTTTAGCTCCCATCAGACCTGAATGTCTTAGCATACGTCTGGCGACTTTTTCCATTCCATTGCTATTCGTATTAATATACTTCACCACAGCATTAATTAAATCCGCGTTTCCCCACGGCTGTTTGCCATTCATAATATTTTTATTAATCAAAAAACTTTTAATATTTTTTGTGGCCAAGGATCCAGACGGTAAATAAAGAGAAGCTGACTCATCATTGTTTCCGACGCTGCGTCTCAGGTGATGCCTGGGAAAAATGCTATCATGGCTATCGATTTTAACCAAAATCGCATCAGGAAACAGGGTAGTGTCAGCGTTATTATCAGCCGATGCGACCGGCATTCCCAAGACAGACTGGCCGGACAGCGGTCCGGCGCCGCGTTGAAGGGGATTATTCCCTGCCGCGTTAACGTGTCCCAAGCTAGGCTGCATCGGCGAAAAAGCCGATGCGTAGAGTATTTGCAAGGCGAGGTTTGTTAACTTTCCCTTGTGACGGACTTTTGGCGGCGCCAAAGCTATATTTTCCGGCTTTCTTATGCTTTTTAGCGTCTCAAAAAATCGCAATGTTTCTTCATATTCTTGTGGGTTAGCTTCATTGGATAATAATTCTCTATTTATAATATTATCAGATGTTTTATAATCAGAAATATACATAGCAATTCTCTTTGTGAGTTTAATTCAGTTTGACTCTACTTTTTTTTAATAAGCGCCGCCAGAATTTTATTTCACATTAAAGAAATGAGTTTTGTTCTATGCAGAGTGTAATTTCTTTTTTTAATCTATAAAGCTGCTAGAGAAATAGTAGTTTAATCAATTATTGCAAAACAGAACTTACGCGTGACGCCCGGCTGTAAAAAAACCATACCCACGTCTCGATCCCGGCTTGGATTCTCCCCGCCATAACCATAAATCCGCTCTCCGGCAGTGTAGCCAAAGAGCGGAACGCCGATATCTGTTCAGGCCGGGCAGCGGGTAGGGCCCCTCAATCGCGAAAATTGGTGAACTGGAACGGCTGGCCCAGCTCGCCGCCTTTGACCAACGCCATGGCGCCCTGCAAATCATCCCGGGATTTACCGGTGACCCGCACCTGTTCGCCCTGGATCTGCACCTGCACCTTGAGCTTGCTGTCTTTGATCAGTTTCACCAGCTTTTTGGCCAGAGTGGACTCTATACCCTGCTTGAGCTTGGCCTCGATGCTGTAGGTTTTGCCGCTGCGCGCCATCTCGTCGGGCAGTTCGATAGCCCCGCCCTCGATACCACGCTTGGCCAGCTTCTCCCGCAGTATCTCTACCAATTGCTGCACCTGGAAATCGGATTCGCTGGTGGCGGTTATGCTTTGGTTTTTTTCATTCAGCTCAAAACTTGCCGGCACGTTGCGAAAATCCCAGCGGGTGGATAATTCCCGATTGGCATTTTCCACCGCGTTACGAACTTCTTGCATATCTATTTCTGAAACGATATCAAATGAGGGCATAATGTTTCTCTTTCAGTCTCACCATGGCAAGCATCATACCTGCTTGGTTTGCCGGATACAAAAACCAGTGGTCGCCCATTGCCTGCCCCCGGCCGGCGGCAATATGTCCCATATAGCGTAAATGTCTATAATGAAGGCGTCGCACTGCACATGAAGCCGGGTGAAGGCTAAATCTACACAAGGGTTAGGCACATGAATATTACCGTTCTGGGTTGTGGGGCTATCGGCCAACTCTGGCTGGCGGGACTGTTCCAGCAGGGACATACCCTCCAGGGCTGGCTGCGCGTGCCGCAACCCTTTTGCACCGTTGATGTGGTTTCGCCCCTGGGAGAAACCTTTCAACATCAGCTGCCGGCCAATAATACCGCGTTACTGGCCGAGAGCGATTTATTGCTGGTGACCCTGAAAGCCTGGCAGGTTTCCGATGCGATCAGAAGCCTGCTGCCGCAGCTTAAAGCGGACTGCGCCATCTTATTATTACATAATGGCTTGGGCACCCGTGAAGAATTGCCGGCCCTGACCCAGCCCCTTTTGCAAGGCATAACCACCCATGCGGCCTACCGCGGCGGCGATGGCAGCATTATCCATGTCTACAGCGGTACCACTCGTATCGGGCCGCTGACCGCCAATGCTCAATCCATCAGTTCGGTTGCGGAAGTTTTGCACGATGCGCTGCCGGACGTGGCCTGGCATGACAATATCGCCGCTACCTGCTGGATTAAGCTGGCGTCGAACTGCATTATCAACCCGCTTACCGCGGTGTATGAATGCACAAACGGCGAGATCGAGCGTTTCAGCAGCGAAATCGAAGAGTTATGCCGGGAAGTGGCGGCGGTAATGGATCGCGAAGGTTTTCACACCTCCTATGAAAGCCTGCTGCTTTATGTCGGGCAGATTATCAGAAACACCGCCGGCAACACCTCCTCCATGCTGCAGGATATACGCGCACAGCGCCATACCGAAATTGATTATATCAACGGTTATCTACTGCGGCGCGCGCGGGCGCACGGCATCAATGTCCCCGCCAATCAACGTTTGTATGAACTGGTTAAGCAAAAGGAGAATCGTTATGACCGTCTCGGCACTGGTATGTCTGGCGAATGGGAGTGAGGAGACAGAAGCCGTCACCGTTATCGATCTGCTGGTGCGGGGCGGGATTGAGGTAACAACCGCCGCCGTGAATAACGGCGAGGGACTTGAAGTCCGCTGTTCGCGGGGGGTGCGTCTGCTGGCGGATACGCCCTTGTCGGCAGTGCTCGACCGATTGTTTGATGTCATTGTATTGCCTGGCGGCGCCAAAGGCGCTGAAGGCTTCCGGGACGATCCGCAGTTGGTGGCGACCGTCCGTCGGATAAAAAGTCAGGGCAAGCTGGTAGCGGCAATCTGCGCGGCGCCGGCGCTGGTATTACAACACCATAAGTTGTTCCCCTCCGTCGCCATGACCGGCTTCCCGGCATTGAAGGATCGTATACCGCCGACAGAGTGGCGTGATAAGCGCTGGGTGTATGTGAAGGAGAATAACCTATTGACCAGCCAAGGTCCGGGGACCGCAATGGATTTTTCCCTGAAAATCATCGATATTTTGCTGGGCAGGGCCAAGGCGGCCGAGGTGGCGGAGCAATTGGTGTTGCCCTCGGATGTGGATAATTACGCTGGCTGAGAGTTTCCCGCGAACGGGGGCGAAGGGGAACGGGCGGCAGCCGGGGTTTTATACTTTCTGCGCCGCCCTATTCCCGTTTACGGCCGGTATACCTTGACGTTGGCAAATCCCTGCTCGCGCAAATAGAGCGCCTGCAGACGGCTCATGACTCCCCGTTCACAGTACAACAGATAGGATTTGCTCTGATCCAGTTCACTGAACAGGGATCCCAGTTTGTAAAACGGCAACGCCTTGACGGGAATATTGTCCAATACCAGCGGCTGGCTCTCCTGTTCATCCACCGGGCGAATATCCAGCACGATATCGTTATCGCCTACCTGGTCCGAGGTTTCAACCTCAACCACATCCTGGTTGGTTTGTTCGATAATCTCCCTGATGTCGATGCTTTGGGCTTCATCAACCGCCCGATCGAGAATGGCAAAATCAAAATTCGCTTCTTCCTGTTCAATACGCTGTTTTACCGCTTTCACCGTCGGGCTTTTGGAAATGACGCCGCAATATTCCGGCATGGTTTTGGCAAAATCCTCGGTGCCGATGCTGCGGGCCAGGTTGATAATATGTTCTTTATCATGGGAGATAAGCGGCCGCAGGATCAAAGTGTCGGAGACATTATCAATCAGGCGCAGATTGGTCAGCGTTTGGCTGGAGACCTGGCCGAGCGCCTCGCCGGTCACCAGCGCCTGGATGCCGTAGCGTTCGGCCATTTTCGACGCCGCCCGCACCATCATGCGCTTGAGCACGACGCCCATTTGCCCGTCGTCCACCTTCTCCAGTATTTCGCCCACTACCGCCGCAAAATCAATGGCGATAAAACGGACCCGGTGGGAGCTGCCGAAGCGGTTCCAGATATGGTGGGCCACCTGCCGGACGCCAATCTCATGGGCCGCGCCGCCGAGGTTAAAGAAGCAGTAGTGCACGCGACAGCCCCGGCGTATCAGCATATAGCTGGACACGCCTGAATCGAAGCCGCCCGAGATCAGGGACAGCACGTCTTCCTGGGTGCCGATGGGGTACCCGCCAATGCCTTCATAGCGTCCGGTGATAAGCAGCAGCCGGTCATCTTCGATTTCAAGATGCACCGTTTCTTCGGGGTGATTGAGCTTGACGCGCGTTCCGGCCACATTCTGGTTCAGTCCGCCCCCGACGTAGCGCTCCACGTCCTGCGAGGTAAAGTCGTGGGTGCCACGGCGCTTCACGCGCACGCAGAAGGTTTTCCCAACCAGGCGATCGTGATTCAGCGCCAGGGTTTGCCGGTAAATATCATGCATATCTTCATAGGGATGATCTTCCACCGCCAGGATATGATGGATACCGGGAATACGTGTTAACGCGTCGACAATCGGCGTACGCTGGCTTTCATTCTGGGCGCGGACTTCAACATGGTCCCAGTGGCGCACTACCGCCAGAGATTCGTCGTAATGTTTCAAGACGTTGCGAATATTGCTGGTGAGGATTTTGATAAAGCGCAGCCGTACGGATTGACTCTTTATCGTAATTTCCGGAAACAGTTTGATGATAAACTTCATGGCGATAGTCGTTATGTGATCAGAAAAAGACAACGCATCGGAACACGTCATATAATGAGATATCGGTAATCCCCGGCGCCTGGGCGCGGGCGTTATCAATAGCATCCGAGGCGCGGAGTATATCACCTTCCGTCAGCGGATTGAGGCTCAATTTGCTTATCAGCGCACTCTGGGCTAACGTTGACTGCTTTCATACTCGCAGCCACTCACTATATTGAAAAAAATTATGCCGAAAAAAGCCGAACAGCCCGCCAGTTTTGAAACAGCGCTGAAAGAGCTGGAGCAAATTGTTACCCATCTTGAATCCGGCGAACTGCCGCTGGAAGATGCGCTGAATGCGTTTGAGCAAGGCGTGCAGCTGGCGCGCCAAGGCCAGCAAACCCTGCGGCAGGCCGAGCAGCGGGTGCAGATTTTGTTGAGCGAGGACAAGGAAGCGCCGTTAACGCCATTCACCCCGGATGCGGAATAGGACCATGAGTGATTTTGCCTCGCAGCTCAAGGCCAGCCATGAGCGGGTCAACGGCGCGCTGGATCGCTTTTTTGCGCCGCTGGACCATCGCGAACCGCTGATGCAGGCCATGCGCCACGGTGCGTTATTGGGCGGTAAGCGCCTGCGGCCGTTTTTGGTTTACCGTACCGGGCAGATGTTCGGCCTGTCCCCTGACATACTGGACGCGCCGGCGGCGGCCATTGAGTGTATCCATGCCTATTCGTTGATCCATGACGACTTGCCCGCCATGGATAATGACGATTTGCGGCGCGGCCAGCCCACCTGCCATCGGAAATTTGGCGAGGATACCGCTATTCTGGCCGGAGATGCTTTGCAAACGCTGGCGTTTTCCATTCTGGCTGATGCGACGATGCCGGGGGTGCCGGCCCAGGATCGCCTGCTGATGATATCCGCCCTGGCGCAGGCCAGCGGCGCCCGCGGCATGTGTCTGGGTCAGGCGCAGGATCTGGCGGCGGAAGGTCATCCGGTGACATTGCCGGCCTTGGAAACCATCCACCGGCACAAAACCGGTGCCTTGATCCGGGCGGCGGTAGCGCTGGGCGCACTGGCCGCCGGCGCACCGGGCAAACAGCTTTTGCCCCATCTGGATCGCTATGCCGCCGCCATCGGGCTGGCGTTTCAGGTACAGGACGACATTCTGGACGTTGTGGGCGATACCGCCACCCTCGGCAAACGGCAGGGAGCGGATCAGCAACTGGGCAAAAATACCTACCCGGCGCTGCTTGGACTGGACGGAGCGCGGGCCAAGGCGCTGGCTCTGCATCGGGAATCGTTGTCATCCTTAGAACATGTCGCCGCCCTGGGCTATGATACATCCACGCTGGCGGCATTGGCGCGTTTTGTTATCGAGCGTGACAAATAGCATTTGACGGTTTTATTACCTCAGGTATGAGTATCCAATGAGTCTTGATATAACAAAGTACCCGACCCTGGCTTTAGCTGAAATTCCGGCGCAGCTGCGTCTGATGCCCAAAGAGAGTTTGCTGAAACTCTGCGATGAACTCAGGCAGTTTTTGCTCGACAGCGTGAGTCGCTCCAGCGGCCATTTCGCCTCGGGACTCGGTACCGTGGAACTCACCGTGGCGCTGCATTATGTCTATAACACGCCTTTTGATCATCTGATTTGGGATGTGGGCCATCAGGCTTATCCCCATAAAATCCTTACCGGACGGCGGGAAAAAATTTCCACCATCCGTCAAAAGGGCGGCCTGCATCCGTTTCCCTGGCGCGGCGAAAGTGAGTATGACGTCTTGTCCGTGGGGCACTCATCCACGTCCATCAGCGCCGGGCTGGGCATGGCCGTGGCGGCGGAGCATGAAGGCAAAGGCCGCCGTACGGTCTGCGTGATAGGGGACGGCGCCATTACCGCCGGCATGTCCTTTGAAGCGATGAATCACGCCGGCGACATCAAACCGGATCTGCTGGTTATCCTGAATGATAACGAAATGTCCATCTCGGAGAACGTCGGCGCGCTGAACAATCACCTGGCTCAAATCCTGTCCGGCAAGCTGTATTCCACCCTGCGGGAAGGGGGCAAAAAAGTGCTGTCCGGCATCCCGCCCATTAAAGAACTGGTCAAGCGTACCGAAGAGCACATTAAGGGCATGGTAGTGCCCGGCACCCTGTTTGAAGAGCTGGGTTTTAATTATATCGGGCCGGTTGACGGCCATGACGTGCTGGGGTTGGTGCATACCCTGAAAAATATGCGCGGCAGGAAAGGCCCGCAGTTCCTGCATATCATGACCAAAAAAGGCAAAGGCTACGCCCCGGCGGAAAAAGATCCCATTGGCTGGCATGCGGTGCCGAAGTTCGATCCGCAAATCGGCACGCTGCCCAAGAGCGCCGAAGGCCTGCCCACCTATTCGTCCATTTTCGGCAACTGGCTGTGTGAAACCGCCGCCGCCGACCCTAAATTGATGGCGATAACGCCGGCCATGCGGGAAGGATCCGGCATGGTGCCGTTTTCCCGGCAATATCCGGATCGCTATTTCGATGTAGCCATAGCCGAACAGCATGCGGTCACCTTTGCCGCCGGTTTGGCCATCGGCGGTTATAAGCCGGTGGTGGCGATCTACTCGACCTTTTTACAGCGGGCCTATGATCAGGTGATTCATGACGTGGCCATTCAGCGTCTGCCGGTGCTGTTCGCCATCGATCGCGGCGGTATCGTCGGGGCAGACGGGCCGACGCATCAGGGCGCGTTTGATTTGTCTTTTTTACGCTGTATTCCCAATCTGGTGATTATGGTGCCGAGCGACGAAAACGAATGCCGCCTGATGCTGCATACCGGCTACCATTATGAAGCCGGCCCCAGCGCGGTGCGTTATCCCAGGGGTAACGGCACCGGCGCGGCGTTCTCGCCGCTGGCGCCGCTGAACATCGGCAAAGGGATTATCCGGCGCCAAGGGGAGAAAATCGCCCTGCTCAATTTCGGCACCCTGCTGCAGGAAGCCGACATCGCGGCCCGGCATCTAAACGCTACCCTGGTGGATATGCGCTTTGTGAAGCCCTTGGACGAGGAATTGATTGAGTCACTGGCCGCCGGCCATGAAGTACTGGTGACGCTGGAGGAGAATGCGGTCATGGGCGGGGCCGGCAGCGCGGTGAATGAATTTCTGATGCGCAAGCGGCTAATGGTGCCGGTATTGAATATCGGCCTGCCCGACCGGTTTATTCCACAGGGCTCCCAGCAGGAAATCCGCGCCGATATCGGCCTGGACAGCGTTGGTATTCTGAGCCAGATACAGCATTGGCTGGCGTGAGCCCTCACCGGCGGCAAGAATAGCGCCTGCCGCACCGGACAATATTCACCGCCGGTAGTCGAGCACCATATCGCCATTGCGCTCCACCGAATCATATCGGCTGAGGTCCAGGGTTCGAAGGGAGGCTACTCCCCGCGGATTGAATTGTTCCCGCCAGGACAGGCCCAGCCGGTAATTTATTTGCAAAGTGATACGATCCTCGCTTTGATCTCCGCTGCCGACGCGCTGCTCAACCGCCAGCGTCAGCAGGGGAATCGGCGTATAATTAAGACCGACAATCAGCGCCCGGGGACTGTCCAACCGTTTATTTTTATCGAACAGCGCCACCCCGTCGCCATAATACTTCTCAAATACCATGCGAGCCCCCAATTGGGGAAAGAACGGCAAATAGGCATCGCCCCGCATATCGTAACCGAAGGCCGGCCGCTCATCAAAATTCTCCAAATCAGGGGAGTGGCTCCAGTTTTTTATTCGGTAATAAAGGTTTGAAGATAATTTAACATAGTGGGTCCAGAGTTCGGCACCCAGGCTCATACGCCGATTTGTGCCGCTAAAATCATTATCGAAGAACGAGTTTAAACCGAACATCCAGTTATTGGTAAACAGGCGGGCGCCGGCGCCCAGATTCAGCGTATTGCGGCTGTCCCGGTGACGACCGCTTAATTGAGTGAACAACATCGTATTTGGCCTGTTATCAAAGGGCACCAGCAGATCGACAGAACTGCCGTTCAAATGAAAATCATCGTCTGCATTAAACTGAAACCGGGCGCTGCCGAATTGACTGGATGATTCCCTGGCCGATTGCGCAAAAGAGGCAAGGTTGGCGGATTTGTCGTCGCCATCGAAGAAAGCCTCCCCGCCGGCCGTTAAACTATCGTTAGCACCGGCAGGGTTATTCACCACGGCCGCCTTAGGGGACGCCGCCAAAAAGAAAGGCACCGTTATAGCTATTATAACCCATGCATACAGGCCGCGGTGAAGTAAAGGATAGAGTAAAAAAGCGTAACCAAGATGAGGATTTTTAATTGGACGATCGGCTGAATCATAAGCCATCCTGTACATATTGACGCCCCCCAAAATAAAGAATCACGAGTTCCCAACACTTAGTATATTTTTATCTAATGCCATATTTAATATACATATTAAAAACACAATTAACAGGATATTATTTTTTATTATTTGTATTGCACAACAATACTTATCTATTATTGATTTAATTTTAAATTAATAGAAGCATGGCTTATTAAAATAAAGGGCAGACATAGGTAATAAAGGCCTGGCAACCTTATTAACGGGAACTAAATTATATAGATATCAAACGAATTATTTAGCAAATTTGAATGGGGAGGAATTATAATACAATCGTATTTAAAATGAATGGCGCCGCCGAGGACTATTCATTGGGCAATAGCGCCAGGGCGGGCCGCCAGATGATTCGCCGACTCTGTTGGTTTTATCTTCCCGCCCGCGGTTGAAGTGAACCCGGAAAAGTCTAAATGTTGAGTTCAGTCCGTCCCGGGCGAAGCCTTACGGCGCATTGGGCTAACCGTCGGTGGATCGGGTTACCTTTTCCCAGGCGTCAATCTCAAGCGCGTATTGCGCCAGTTTGTCCCGTACCAGCGCCAGGGCGTCGCTGCCCAGCAACAAATGGGCGGGGGGCTCCCGGCTTTCAATCAGCCTCAAGATGGCCTGCGCGGCTTTGGCGGGATCGCCGAGCTGATGGCCGCTTTTTTCCTCGCGCGCTTTGCGGATGGGATCGAATATCGCGTTGTAATCGGCGATATTGCGCGGCGAGCGTACCATGGAGCGTCCCGCCCAGTCGGTGCGAAAAGAACCGGGCGCCACGGCGGTAACGGCGATGTTAAACGGCTTCAGTTCCTTGCCCAGCGCCTCGGATATGCCTTCCAGGGCGAATTTGCTGCCGCAGTAATACGCAATACCCGGCATGGTAATGAATCCGCCCATGGAGGTGATATTGACAATATGGCCGGCGCGCCGCTTGCGCATAGAGGGCAATACCGCTTTGATCATCCCCACGGCGCCGAACACGTTGACATCAAACTGGCGCCGCATGTCCGCCAGCGGCGATTCTTCAAAAACCCCCTCATGACCGTAGCCGGCATTATTCACCAGAACGTCGATGGGGCCCAGCAATGACTCGGCATCAGCTATCAGACTATCCATAAGTTCAATATCGGTAACATCCAGTATCCGTCCGAATGCCTGCGCCGGGTTTAATGCTTCGAAGTCGGCCTTTGCCGCCGGGCTTCGTACCGTTCCTATTACCCGATGCCCGTCGGCAAGAGCTGCTTTGGCCAAGGCCAGCCCGAACCCGCTGCTGACGCCGGTTATCAATAGCGTTTTGGCGGCAGTCGGGCCCGTTGTTTTCGCGTTTTCATGTAAAGATGCGTCGTTTTTTACGGAATCATTCATTTTCAACACCCAATAGTGAGAGAGGAGTTGCATGATATCCCGTAGCGAGAATAGAACGGCTGTCTGTTGTTCTGTTTATCTTGCCTAATCCTATGAACAAGTAAATATTCTAGGCAAGCTATGGCATAATGCGCCTAGACGCCGATAAAAGGAAAACAGGATGGAAAAGACCGACGGCAACGACGCCTCGTTGCAGGACCGCATGGTTTCACTGCTGGGGAAATTGGCTCCGGAGGAGGGCTATAACCTGACGGCGCTGCCTGATGTGCGCTTTTTGCGCTCCAACCGTCCGCTAAGCCGCACGCCGGTATTATATGATCCGGGCATCGTGATCGTCTGCCAGGGGAGGAAGCGGGGGTTTTTCGGCGACCGGGTTTATCTGTATGACCGTCAGCATTATCTCGCCGTGTCGGTGCCGGTGCCCTTTACCATGGAAACCGATGCCAGCCCGGAACAACCGCTGCTGGCTATCTATATGCATCTTGATTTCAAGGTGGCGGCGGATTTGATGATCCGCATTGACCAGCGCTACACCGGCGTCCAGGCCAGGCCTCAGGGCATGATCTCCACGCCCATGGACCGGCGGTTCAGCGAATCGGTGCTGCGCTTCCTGGAAGCCATGAACCGGCCATTGGAGGCGGAGATCCTCGGCCCGTCCCTGGTGCGGGAACTGTATTACCATGTGCTTACCGGCGAACAGGGCAGTTCAATGCGCGCAGCGCTGCTGATGCAAGGCCGGTTCGGCAAGATTGCCAAGGCGATTGCGCGCATACACGCCTCGTTCAGCCAGGATCTCAACGTCGAGCGGCTGGCCGGCGAAGCGGGTATGAGCGTGCCCACATTCCATAGCCATTTCAAGTCGGTCACCAACACAACGCCGATACAATACCTAAAATCCATCCGCTTGCATCAGGCGCGCCTGCTGATGGTGCGCAACAATATGACCGCGGCGACGGCCTGCCTGGATGTAGGCTATGAAAGCGCGTCGCAATTCAGCCGGGAGTTTAAACGGTTATTCGGCCAAAGCCCGCAGGAGGAAGCCAAACGCATGAAAGCGAATTTCGCCCTGCCCCCGCCGCATACGGCTTCCGGCTTTATCTCGTCGCACTGACCCCGTCATCATTCAAGCTGCAGGCGTTCGGCGGCGTTACGAGGCTCATCCATGAGCTCCGCCTTTCCCGGCCGCCGCCACTTTAATCTATCGGTATATCAATGATTTTCCTGCCACTCCCCCGCCACCGCTTCCTGTGCGTCGGGGCGGGATAGCATGGCGGTGGCGATACCGTTCCCCAGCACATTGATACCGGAACGCCCCATATCAAGCACATGGTCGATGCCCATCAGCAGCAAGATACCCGCCACCGGAATATTAAAGCTCGGGATGGTGGCCGCCAGCACCACCAGGGCCGAACGCGGCACGCCGGCGATGCCTTTTGACGCCATCATCAGGGTGAGCATCAACATGGCGACTTCCGCGCCGGTGAGGTGGATGTTGTAGGCCTGGGCGATAAACATCGAGGCAAACGAACAATAGATCATCGAGCCCACCAGGTTGAAGGAGTAGCCCAGCGGCAGGACAAACGAGGCGATATTGTTCGGGCAGCCGAAGCGGCGCAGCTGTTCGAGGGTTTTCGGATAGGCGGCTTCCGAACTGCTGGTGGTGAAAGCCAGTATCACCGGCTCCTTCAGCAGGCTTATCAGCCGGAAGGTGGCGGACTTCAGAACAATATAACAAAAGCCCACCATCATAACGCAGCACAGCAGGATCGCCAGGTAATAGCCGCCGATGAACGACGCGTAGCTTTTCAGGATGCCCAGCCCTTCGTTGGCGATAACCGACGACACGGCGGCGAATATCGCAATGGGCGCCATATACATGACGTAGCC
This sequence comes from Sodalis sp. RH15, assembly GCF_047324255.1. Taxonomy (NCBI): domain Bacteria; kingdom Pseudomonadati; phylum Pseudomonadota; class Gammaproteobacteria; order Enterobacterales; family Bruguierivoracaceae; genus Sodalis; species Sodalis sp. RH15. The sequence goes on along the minus strand of NZ_CP178738.1, from coordinate 1,705,742 downwards.
GGTGACCTTGAGCATGATGTGCGATACCACATTCAGACCGTCCGCCAGCGGCTTATTGAATTTCTCCCCCAGCGACGCGCCGGCAATGCCGAAAAACAGCGAGAACACCACGATTTGCAATATTTCATTGTGCCCCATGGCATCAACTATGCTGGTGGGGAAAGTGTGGGCGATAAAGGTTTTCAGGGACATGCCGTCGGTGGCCAGTCCGGTATTCACCGCCTGCGCCGGCACCTGCAGATTGAGGCCCGCCCCGGGCTGGATGATACTCACCACCGCCAGGCCCAGCAGGATCGAGACGACCGAGGAGGAGATAAACCAGAGAAACGCCTTGCCGCCCAAAGTTCCGATGGCGGAAGTGTCTCCCATGCTCATGATACCCACCGTCAATGTGGTAAAGACCAAAGGCGCAATAACCATTTTTATTAAGCGGAGGAAAACGTCGGTGAGCAGCGCGACGTTATCGGCATAGGCGCGAGCGCTGTCCACAGACGCAAACTGATGAACCAGAGCGCCGACGATGATGCCCAGCACCATGAATGCCAGGATGAAAGTGGTTAACTTGTTAGATTTAGACATATATTTCCCGCTGATCAGTTCCCTGAAGCGTATATAGTGGTGAGAAGATAAGATTTAGTCGCATAATCATCCTTGATGAAGAATAAATTTCCCTGCAGCACATCAAAAAAACAAAACAAATAAAATCATTAACCGGTTGACTGCCGGTTGCACATCGCATTTACCATCGCCTCCGATGGTTAAACGCCGCTATAATAAATTCATTAAGGCACCGCCGCCTATCCAGGAGATAATCATGCAGTTTACCACGCTCGGCCAGACCAATCTTCGTGTTTCCCGTTTATGCCTCGGCTGTATGACATTTGGCGATCCCGCCCGGGGCAAGCATGCGTGGACCCTGCCCGAAGAGAGCTCGCGGCCGCTGATCAAACAGGCGCTGGACGCGGGCATCAACTTTTTCGATACCGCCAATAGCTATTCCGACGGCAGCAGTGAAGAAATCGTCGGCCGGGCATTAAAGGATTTTGCCCAGCGGGATCAGATCGTGCTGGCCACCAAAGTGTTTAACGAAATGAGCAATTTGCCCAAGGGGCTGTCGCGTAAAAAAATCATGCAGTCCATTGACGATAGTCTGACCCGTTTAGGGACCGACTATGTGGATCTGCTGCAAATCCATCGTTGGGATTACGATACCCCGCTGGAAGAGACCCTTGAGGCGCTGCACGATGTGGTGAAGGCCGGCAAGGCGCGTTTTATCGGCGCATCGTCAATGTACGCCTGGCAATTTGCCCGGGCGCTATATACGGCGGATTTGCACGGCTGGACCCGGTTTGTCACCATGCAGGATCAATATAATCTGATCCAGCGCGAGGAAGAGCGGGAGATGCATCCGCTGTGCCAGTTTGAAAATATCGCTGTTCTGCCCTGGAGCCCGTTGGCCCGCGGCAAGCTGACCCGGCCCTGGGGTGAGACCACCGCCCGATCGGTTTCAGATGAGGTGCTCACGGCGATGTATACCCGTACTGAAGAGGTGGATGCCCGTATAGCCGAGCGCGTGGGCGTGATAGCCGATACCCGCGGAGTTTCCAGGGCGCAGGTCGCGCTGGCCTGGGTGTTGAGCAAGCCGGCGGTGACCGTCCCGATTATCGGCGCATCCCGTCCGGATCAATTCGCTGATTTGGTCGGTGCTCTGGATGTGACGCTGGACGAGCAGGACATTGCCGAGCTGGAAACCGCCTATGTCCCGCATTATCCGGTGGGATTTGCCTAGACGGTCACATCGGCGCGGTTTCCCTTTAACAGGCTCGCTGTACGTTCGGTGATAGCGGGCTTACCGTGCTGTGGGGCGCTCGGTCGGGCGGGAAAACCACGCCCGATTCGACCCCATCAGCGCGGTTTCCCTTTAACAGGCTCGCTGCACGTTCGGTGATAGCGGGCTTACCGTGCTGTGGGGCGCTCGGTCGGGCGGGAAAACCACGCCCGATTCGACCCCATCAGCGCGGTTTCCCTTTAAACGATCTATTCATGTCCGGTGGGCTGCGGTATCGGCTTAAAACAAAGGCCAATGGTGTCCCAGCATATAGATCAGCCCGGCGCCGACGATGCCGGCGATGATATCGTCGATCATGATCCCCACGCCGCCGTGAACTTCACGATCGAACCACCGGATGGGCCAGGGCTTCCAGATATCCAGCACGCGAAACAGCAGAAATCCCGCCAGCACCCAGCGCCAGTCGTTCACCGGCAGGGCCATCAGGGTAATCCACATTCCGACAAATTCATCCCAGACGATGCAGCCGTGATCGTGCACGCCCATATCTTTGGCGGTTTTATGGCAGGCATAGATCCCCAGGCAGATGGCCAGCATCACCACCAGGGAGTAAAGCTGCCAGGGCAGGAAAGTCATCAGGCACCAGATAGGTATGGCCGCCAGCGAACCGACGGTGCCCGGCATCCAGGGAAACAGTCCGCTGCCGAAACCGGTGGACATCAGGTGCCAGGGATTACGCAGTTTGATCCGGCTGATGCCGAGCGTCACTTCGCTGGTCATGGCGTCACTCCCGGCTGAAATGGTCATAACCGTGCCAATCAAGGTCTACCGGTTGATTATCCCGCAGTAGCTGCAGGCCTTCGCTGCGGGGTCCGATTTGGCCGATGCAGGTAAAATCCGCGCCCGCATGTCCTAACGCCACATCCAGCGCGCCGCGATTGATTTCGGGCACGGTAAAGCAGAGTTCATAATCTTCCCCGCCGCTGAGCGCCCAGCGTAGCGCCTGGTCCGGCGAGACCTGGCGGCGCAGGGCGGTGGAATAAGGCAGATCTTCCAGATGGATGCGCGCGCCGCAATCGCTGCGGTCGAGAATATGCCGCAGGTCCGATATGAGGCCGTCCGATAAATCAATGGCTGAGCTGGCCAGATCCCGCAGGGCCTGACCTTGCAAAATGCGCGGCTGCGGTCGTAAATGGCGTTCAAGGAGGTATTGCCGGTCGGGGGCGGCCGCCACCATAAGCCGGTCTTGCAGTACGGCCAGGCCGGCGGCGCTGTCACCCAGGGTGCCGGTGACATAGATCCAGTCGCCGATGCGGGCGCCGGATCGAAGAATGGCGCGCCCGGCGGGAATCAGCCCCTGGATGGTCAGGGTCAGGCTCAGCGGGCCGCGGGTGGTATCACCGCCCACCAGCTGCATGCCGTAGTAGTCCAATTGCTCAAACAGGCTGTCGCTAAAGGCGGCCAGCCAGTTTTCATCCATCTCCGGCAGGGTCAGCGCCAGCGAAAGCCAGGCGGGATCGGCCCCCATGGCGGCCAGATCGCTGAGATTAACCGCCAGGGATTTATAGCCGAGATCCGCCGGCGAAATCGTCGGCAAAAAATGGATGCCCGATACCAGGGTATCGGTACTGACCGCAATCAGCCGTTTTTCATCAACCGACAACAGGGCGCAATCGTCGCCGATGCCCATCACGACATCACGGCGTGCGCTTTTTACCCGGTCGAAATAACGGGCAATCAGATCGAATTCGCCACAGGCCATAACCTATCCAAATAGAGTTGTCCCGCTACCGCGCCGCGCGCCGGATCCGGCATTCTCACCCGCCGTGCTACCTGCGGTTGGGGCGGATATAGGGCGCCGCCTTGTCCAGTACGCCGTTGATGAATTTGTGGCTCTCTTCCGCGCCGAACGTTTTGGCCAGTTCAATGGCCTCGTTGATCGCCACTTTGTAGGGCACATCCTGGCGTTTGCTTAACTCGTACAAGGCCAGGCGTAAAATAGCCCGTTCCACATGGCCTAACTCGTCAAGCTGGCGTGAAAGATAAGGGGCCATCAGCTGATCCAGCTCCGCCGCATGCGTCGCCGTACCTGAATACAGCTCGCGAAAATAAGCGATATCAACGTCCGTGACATCCTGTTCCGCCAGGAACTGGACTTCAATTTCGGCAATATCGTTATGAGATACTTGCCATGCGTAAAGCGCCTGGACGACACATTCACGGGCACGGCGACGAGCAGCAGGTTTCACAAAATTCCCCTTTACTTACGCGTTGATAGCTTTCAGTACGTTAATCATTTCAAGTGCGGTCAATGCGGCTTCCGCACCTTTGTTGCCGGCCTTGGTGCCGGCCCGTTCAATCGCCTGTTCGATGCTTTCCGTGGTCAATACCCCGAACGCCACCGGCAATACGCTGTCCAGGGCCACGCGGGATAAGCCGGTGCTGCATCCGCCGGCAACGTATTCAAAATGTGCTGTGCCGCCGCGGATAACCGTGCCCAGCGCCACCACGGCATCGAATTTCTTGCTGTCCGCCAGCGCGCGGACCGCCAACGGCAATTCATAGGCCCCGGGGACCCAGACCACGGTGATATTGTCGTCTTTCACCTGCCCGATACGTTTCAGGGCATCGATGGCGCCTTCAAGGAGGCTGTCGTTGATGAAATGATTGAAACGCGCAATCGCGATCGCTATACGGGCTTGTGGAGTGGCAATAACACCTTCGATAACGTTCATGGCTTTCCTTCAGTTGGCAAATGGCGATAATTGCCCCAAGAGGGGGCGGATTCTAACATATTCTTTTGTCCGCTGCGCGGGCCAATTAATCCGCGTAGCCAGGTTTAAGCCGTACCCGGATATCCGGTCCGACCTGGCATAAATCCGCCACCGTAAACGACGGCGACTGCGCCAGGCGCTCAAGCCCCGGCAGGACGCACAGCCCCCTGCCCCCGTCCCCCAGCAGCCGGGGAGCCAGGTAAAGGATAAGCTCATCCACCAGCCCCGCCTGCAGCAGCGCGCCGGCCAGGGCGGCGCCGGCCTCGACCCAGACGCTGTTTATCTGGCGCCGGGCCAATTGCATCATCAGGATCACCAGATCGATGCGGGGGTTATCGGTATCTCCCGCGGGCATGGCGATTTGTTCAACGGATGACGGCCAGGGCTGGTTATCCGCCGCCAGGCGGGCCAGCCAGGTTTGCCCCTCCTCGGCTATCAGCCGGTGGGCCGGGGTTACGCGGTTACGGCTGTCGATAACCACCCGCACCGGCTGGCGCAATTCGGATTGGGGATAACATAAGCGGACCTGTTCCGGCAACGAGTGCCAGCGAACGGTCAGGGCGGGATCGTCCGCCAGCACCGTGGCGCTGGTGGACAGGATTGCGGAGCTTTGGGCACGGAAAGATTGCACATCTTCCCGCGCATGGGTAGAGGTTATCCACCGGCTTTCGCCGGAAGCCATGGCGGTGCGTCCATCCAGCGATGCGGCCAGTTTCAGCCGGACATAAGGGAAACCGGTGCGCATGCGCTTTAGAAAACCCAGGTTCACCTCTTCCGCCTCGACCATCATCAATCCGTGACGGACATCGATACCCGCCTGCCGCAGCAGGTGCATGCCCCGCCCCGAGACCTGGGGATTCGGATCCTGCATGGCCACTACTACCCGCGCCACGCCCGCCGCAATCAGCGCATCGGCGCAGGGAGGCGTCCGGCCTTGATGGCTGCAGGGTTCCAGCGTGACGTAGACCGTGGCGCCCCGAGCCGCCTCACCGGCCATGCGCAGGGCATGCACTTCGGCATGCGGCTCGCCTGCGCGGTAGTGAAAGCCTTCGCCGACAATCTTGCCGTCCCGCACGATGACACAGCCGACATTCGGATTCGGCGTGGTGGTAAAACGTCCGCGGCGGGCCAGTTCAAACGCTCGCGCCAGGTAATATTCATCCTGCTGCATAACACCACCTTAATCCTGAAGACGGGCAATCTCTTCGCCAAACTCCCGTACATCCTCGAAGCTGCGATACACCGACGCGAAACGGATATAGGCCACCTTATCCAGCTTTTTCAACGCGTCCATCACCAGGTTCCCGATCATTTTGCTCGGAACTTCCCGTTCGCCGGTGGCGCGCAGCTGCGATTTGATGTGGTTGATGGCCATTTCCACATCGTCGGAATTGACCGGCCTTTTTTCCAGCGCCTTCAAAAAGCCGCCGCGTAATTTATCTTCATTGAATGGCTCCCGGATATCATTGCTTTTGATTACCCGGGGCAATACCAGCTCCGCCACCTCGAAGGTGGTGAAACGCTCGTTGCAAACCAGGCATTGCCGGCGGCGCCGGACTTGGGAACCATCCCCCACCAGACGGGAATCAATGACTTTGGTATCGACTGCGGAACAAAAAGGACAATGCATAAAGCTTCCTGTGCGGCTGATAGGGGTATGCTAGTTTAGCGCGAACTGTGGCGACAACAAAGGCCCTTCCCCGGCCGCAAGCAAAGGACTCGGAATTCTCCTGCCTTTCAGTTCATGACTTTTGCGGTGTTCCGGGCTAAGCTGTAATTTATCGGCAGAATAAGGAAACTGTTGCTATGACAATCGCTTACCGCCCGGCCTGTGTTGTTGTCGCCCTGCTGTTGCTTGCCGGATGCGCCAGACAACCGAACGCTAACGCCCCCGCCCTGAAGAACGAAATGGGCCAGTTGAACCAGCGGCTGGATTACCTCAACAACCAGGTGTCGGCATTGATGCAGCAGAATGCCCTTAACGCGCAGTCCACCAGCGGCGTGTATATTTATCCCGCCGCCCAAACCGCCGCCGAGGTGGAAAGCCAGGTCGGCAAGCTTCAGGTATCGCTGAGCCCGATTGAAACGGAAGCAAATGGTTCAAGGACGCTAATGCGTATCCGCACCACCGACAATCAGCCGTTGACGCCTTTCTCCGCCACGGTGGATTGGGGCCAGGTGGATCCCGCCACCGGCAAACCCCTGACCGCCGATGCCCTAAGCCAGTCCATTGTGGTGCCCGCCTCGCTGCTGCCGAAATCCGACGCCGCCATCGAGCTGCGCCTGAGCGGACTGGCGCCGGAACAGGTGGGTTTTGTCCGGCTGCACGATATTATCAAAATATCCCCGGAATCCCCACCGCCCCCCGACGCCGTCAAACCACTGTCCCAGCAATAGCGGCGGATATAATAAACCCCGCTGAAGCGGGGTGAGCTTGTTGGCAAAGTGCTCGGTCGGGGCAAACCGCCAGATCGTAAACACGCCGTAAATACCTCCTTGTAGGCTCGATCCGCGCCATCCTTGGCGCGGACGGTTTACTCTTCTGGCAGCCTGCCCCGCCTTTTTGACTCGGGGTACGTTTGTCAGCAATCTGACTTCGCCGAAGCGGGGTTTGTCCTGCTGGCAATCCGCTAAATTATGGCAGCAACGAAGGCTGATCCGCGCCCTCTTTCTCGACTTTCTGCTGGATCATGTGTTCGCGTTTCATCCCCAGCTTCAGCGCCAGCGCCGAGGCGACATAGATGGATGAAGCCGTACCGATGGTGACGCCTATCAGCATGGTCAAGGAGAAACCGGCCAGGATCGGGCCGCCAAAGATAAACAGCATCAGCACCACCATCAGCGTGGTGGCCGAGGTCATCAAGGTGCGGCTCAGGGTCTGGGTCAGCGACACGTTGATGATTTCATAAGAGCTGCCGCGCCGTATTTTGCGGAAGTTTTCACGAATACGGTCGGAAACCACGATACTGTCGTTCAGTGAATAGCCTATCACCGACATCAGCGAGGCGATGATGGTCAAATCGATTTCAATATGAAACAGCGACAGGACACCCATGGTAATCACCACGTCATGAGCCAAGGCCAGCACCGCCCCCAGGGCCAGCCGCCATTCGAACCGGAAGCCGACGTAAATCAGGATACAGATTAGCGCCACCAGCAGCGCCATGCCGCCGGCCTGCGCCAGATCGCTGCCGACGCTGGGTCCGACGAACTCGATACGTTTCACGGTGGCCTGCGAATCAAAGGTCTGGTTAACCACTCCCAGCACTTTGTTGCCCAACTCCTGGCCGGCGCCGTCCTGCACCGGCGGCATGCGGACCATCACATCCCGGCTGCTGCCGAAGTTCTGGATCAGCGGATCCTTGAAACCGGCATGCTCCAACGCGCCGCGCATGGCATCCAGATCGGCGGCCTTGCTCAGGTTCAGCTCGATAACCGTACCGCCGGTAAAATCCAGCCCCCAGTTAAATCCACGGGTGGCCATCAGCGCGACGGAAATGATTAACAGCGTAATGGAAATGCTGAATGCCACGTAATCCCAGCGCATAAAGTCATAGACTTTACGGCCGTAGTTTAAATCTTCAACTCTATGTTGCTGAGCCACAACGCACTCCTAGATAGACAGTTTGCTGATACGTTTACCGCCGTAAAGCAGGTTCACGATGGCGCGCGTGCCGACAATCGCCGTAAACATCGAGGTGGCGACCCCGATAGCGGTGGTTATGGCAAAACCCTTGATGGAACCGGTGCCCACCGCGTACAGGATAATCGCGGTGATAAGCGTAGTCACGTTGGCATCGACGATACTGGAGAAGGCGCCTTTATAACCTTCATGAATAGCCTGCTGAACGGTACGCCCGTTCTTGAGCTCTTCTTTGATACGCTCGTTAATCAGCACGTTGGCATCCACCGCCACCGCCAGCGTCAGCACAATCCCGGCGATCCCAGGCATGGTAAGCGTCGCCCCGGGCAGTAAAGACATGATGCCCACGATCATCACCAGGTTCGCGATAAGCGCGGTAGTGGCGATAAGGCCGAACTTGCGATACCACACCACCATAAAGATGATGGATGCCACCAGCCCCCACAGACAGGCTTCCAGACCCTGCGTGATGTTCTGCATGCCCAGCGTCGGGCCGATAGTCCGTTCCTCGACAATCTGAATCGGCGCAATCAGCGCCCCGGCGCGCAGCAATAGCGACAGTTGGCGGGCTTCGTTCGGATTATCGATGCCGGTGATACGGAAACTGTTACCCAGGCGGGACTGGATGGTCGCCACATTGATAACCTCCTCCTGTTTGGCCAGGATAGCCCGGCCGTTGGCGTCTTTCTTGCCGCTGTCCTTGTATTCCACAAACAGGGTTGCCATCGGCTTGCCGATATTGTCCTTGGTAAAATTGGACATATTGGTGCCGCCGGTGCTGTCGAGGGAGATATTGACCTGCGGGCGGTTGTATTCGTCGGCGCTGGAGGTGGAATCGGTAATATGGTCGCCGGTGAGGATGACCCGTTTATAGAGCACCACCGGCTGACCGTCGCGGGTATATTTCACTTCGGAATCACCCGGCACCCGGCCGCTGGCGGCCGCGCTGCGATCAACAGTGGTATTCACCAGGCGGAACTCCAACGTCGCGGTGGCGCCGAGGATTTCCTTTGCGCGCGCGGTATCCTGGATACCCGGCAGCTCAACCACTATCCGGTCCGCGCCCTGGCGCTGTACCAGCGGCTCGGCCACACCCAGCTGATTAACGCGGTTGCGCAGGATGGTAATGTTCTGCTGCACCGCATATTCACGGGCTTCCCGCAGGCGGGTGTCCGCCATGACCGCGCGCAGCCCGGTATCGCCGGTGCTGTTGATCACCAGATCGCGGTGGCGCGGGACCAGGTAGCTGACCGCCTGATCGCGGGAATTCCCGTCGCGGAAATTCACCTCGGTGCCGTAATTTTCGATTTTGCGCACCGTGGCATAAGGGATGCCTTTTTCACGCAGATCCGAGCGCAAGGCGTCCATGGTCTGTTCCTGGAGCTTGCCCAGGGCGGTATCCATATCCACTTCCATCAGGAAGTGCACGCCGCCGCGCAGATCAAGACCCAGTTTCATGGGTTCGGCCCCCATCATGGCCAACCAGGGGGGGGTGGCCGGGGCCAGGTTCAATGCCACCACATAATTTTCGCCAAGAGCGCTCAATAACGCCTCCCGAGCGCGCAGCTGCACGTCCGGATTGGAGAAACGGGCCAGGATGGCGCCGTTTTCCAGGGCGATCGACTTGCTGGCGATATTCTGTTCTTTTAGGACATTTTGGATCTGAACCAGCGTCGTCTCACTGGCGGCGGCACCCCGCGCACCAGTGATTTGTACGGCCGGATCCTCACCATAGAGGTTCGGAAGCGCATACAGCAGCCCGACGAGAAGTGCCAGGATAAGCATGATGTACTTCCATAAAGGATAACGGTTTAACACGGCAGTTCCCTTCGGGAAAATCGACAATTACAGCGCTTTCATCGTACCTTTCGGCAAGACAGCGGCCACGAAATCACGTTTGATAACCACTTCATTGGTATCGTTCAACGCTATCGCAATATAGCCGGTATCCGCGACTTTGGTCACGCGACCCACAAGACCACCTGTGGTCAGTACTTCATCGCCTTTGCCGATGGAGTCCATCAGCTTTTTATGATCCTTGGTGCGTTTTTGCTGCGGACGGAGGATCATGAAATAAAATATCAGGCCAAATACCACTAACATAATCACCAGAGAGTAAGGACTTCCCTGGGACGGCCCGCCTGCTGCGGCAGCGGCGTCAGAAATGAAAAAGCTCATTTAAATTCCCTCATTGTAATTTAACTCAACGACTAAAGGCGGAACGGGTTTTCCAACCCGGCCATAAAATTCGTCAACAAACTGCTCTAATTTACCTTCATCGATAGCGTGGCGTAAACCCGCCATCAGACGCTGATAATACCGCAGATTATGGATGGTATTCAGACGCGCACCGAGTATTTCGTTGCAACGGTCGAGATGATGCAAGTAAGCGCGACTATAATTGCGACAGGTGTAGCAATCACAATGTTCATCCAGCGGCGATGTGTCGCTTTTGTTACTGGCGTTGCGGATTTTCACCACTCCGTCGGTGACAAATAAATGACCGTTGCGCGCATTACGCGTCGGCATTACGCAGTCGAACATATCGATACCGCGACGCACGCCCTCCACCAAATCTTCCGGTTTACCCACGCCCATCAGATAACGCGGTTTGTCAGCCGGAATCTGCGGCAGGACGTGCTCGAGAATGCGGTGCATATCCGCTTTCGGCTCACCCACCGCCAGGCCGCCCACAGCGTAACCATCAAAGCCGATCTCTACCAGTCTTTTTACCGAAACATCTCGTAAATCTTCGTAAACGCTGCCCTGGATGATGCCGAACAGCGCATTTTTGTTTCCCAGCTCGTCAAAACGGCGGCGGCTTCGCTCCGCCCAACGCAGCGACATCTCCATGGATTTGCGGGCATAGTCATGTTCGGCGGGAAATGGCGTGCATTCGTCGAATATCATCACGATATCCGAACCCAGGTCATGCTGGATTTCCATCGACTTTTCCGGACTGAGGAATATCGCATCGCCATTGATGGGATTGCGAAAATGCACGCCCTCTTCGGTTATCTTGCGAATATCCCCCAGGCTGAACACCTGGAAGCCGCCGGAATCGGTGAGAATCGGACCGTGCCACTGCATAAAATCATGCAGATCGCCGTGCAGTTTCATGATCTCCTGCCCCGGACGCAGCCAGAGATGAAAGGTATTGCCCAGGATGATTTGCGCGCCGGTTTCAGCCACCTCTTCCGGAGTCATGCCCTTTACCGTGCCGTAGGTGCCCACCGGCATAAACGCCGGGGTTTCCACCACGCCGCGCTCGAACACCAGGCGTCCGCGGCGCGCCCGGCCGTCAGTTTTGATTAATTCGTACTTCACTCAGCCTCCGACACCGGAGAAACAGTCCGATGCAGTTTATGCCGGCTGCGTTCGCAGCGGCAGCAAAGCCGGGCGGCATTTCGCCCCCGGCGGGGTTGCGGCCTACCGTTCGCCAATGGCGTCCAGGGCGGCCAAATCGTTACGGGTGATGAACATGGCATCGCCGTAACTGTAAAAACGGTACTCCAGCGCCACGGCCTCATGATAAGCCGCCATGGTATGTTTATAGCCGGCAAACGCCGATACCAGCATAATCAGGGTCGATTCCGGCAAATGGAAATTTGTTATTAACGCATCGATAATGCGAAACCGATAGCCGGGAAAAATAAATATATCGGTATCGTCGAAAAACGGCGCGATAACCGCCCCCCGGGCCGCCTGCGCGGCGCTTTCAAGGGAACGTACCGAGGTGGTGCCCACAGCGACGACCCGGTTGCCGCGCTTCTTGCATGCCAGCACCGCATCCACCACTTCCTGCGGGACTTCGGCATACTCCGAATGCATCACATGCTCTTCAAGGTTTTCAACCCGCACCGGCTGAAAGGTGCCCGCCCCGATGTGCAGGGTGACAAAGGCCATTTCAATGCCTTTGTCCCGCAGGGCATCCAGCATGGGCTGGTCAAAATGCAGGCCGGCGGTAGGGGCGGCCACCGCGCCGGGACGTTCGCTGTAAACCGTCTGGTAGCTCTCCCGGTCGGTTTCCTCATCGTGGCGATGGATATAGAGCGGCAGCGGAATATGACCAGCGGCATTCAGCAGCGTCAGCACATCCCGGTCGTCATCGAAGCGCAGCTCAAACAGCGCATCACGGCGCGCCACCATGGTGGCGGCGATGCTTTCATCATCCCCGAGCAATAGCGCGGCGCCGGGTTTAGGCGACTTGGACGCGCGCACATGGGCCAATACCCGATGATCGTCCAGTACCCGCTCCACCAGCACTTCGATCTTGCCGCCGCTGAGCTTACGACCGAACAGCCGGGCCGGTATCACCCGGGTATTATTGAATACCAGCAGATCGCCGGGCGCCAACCGATCCAGCAGATCGGTAAATACGCCGTGCGTCATCTCGCCGGAGGGGCCGTCCAGCGCCAGCAGGCGGCAGGCGCTGCGTTCCGGCAGGGGATAGTCGGCAATCAGGGCCTCAGGAAGTTCATATGAGAATTCGGCGACACGCATTCCAGTTCACTTAAGACAAAAAACAGGCGGCTTAGTCTAGGGCTATGCAGCGCGGCCTGCAAGAAATAAGCGGCTTTGCCGGTGTTTTACCTTATACTCTTGCAATGAATTTTCTTGCTCATCTCCATCTCGCCTCCGTGGCGCACAGCTCGCTATTAGGCAATCTGATGGCGGATTTTGTCCGCGGCAACCCCGACGGACTTTATTCCGCCGAAGTGGTGGCCGGTATCCGCATGCACCGGCGCATTGATACCCTTACCGATAGCCATACGGTGGTGAAATCCGCCAAAACCCTGTTCAGCGCCGATTACCGGCGGGTGGCGCCCATTGCGCTGGACGTGGTGTGGGATCATTTTCTGGCGCTCCACTGGAGCCGGGTCGTGCCGGACGTACCGCTACGCCGGTTCGTGCTGCAGGCCGAAGCGGTTATTACGCCGGCGCTGCCGCAAACGCCGGAAGCGTTCCGCTCGCTTAATGCCTATCTTTGGCGTGAACGTTGGCTCGAACGTTATGCCCAGCGGCCTTTTTTAGCGCAGGTGTTGACGGGCATGGCGAGCCGGCGGCCCAGACTGGCCGCGCTGGGGGAAATTTACCCGGAAATTGAACAACATTATCCGGCGCTGGAGGCCTGTTTTTGGCAACTTTACCCGGATATGTTGCAGCTGGCGCATCAGGGCGCATTTACCTTGTAAACAAAAAACAGCACTAATTGTTACTGGAATGAAATAAAATCTTTAACGTTTTTTCCTTGTATCGCAAAGGGTTATTTTGTAATATAAAAATAAAATACTAATCAAATTAATAGGTAAAAACTATCTCATCAATCGGCGTCAATGGCTTTATCCATTAGCTGCGACAACCTATACTGACTCTCGTTTTACATCTTCCCTGTCAACCAACCTAACCGTATTTTACAGGAGTACACATGGTCCTGGTCACTCGTCAAGCACCCGATTTTACCGCTGCAGCGGTTTTGGGCAACGGAGAAATCGTTGATAACTTCAATCTGCATAGTTTTATCAAGGGTAAACCCGCCGTTATCTTCTTTTGGCCGATGGACTTCACCTTCGTGTGTCCGTCAGAACTGATTGCCTTTGATAAACGTTTCGCTGAATTCCAAAATCGCGGCGTTGAAATCGTCGGCGTATCCTTTGATTCAGAGTTTGTACATAACGCCTGGCGCAACACGCCGGTGGATAAAGGCGGCATCGGCCAGGTTAAATATCCGCTGGTTGCCGACATCAAACATGAAATCATCAAGGCTTACGGTATTGAACATCCGGAAGCCGGCGTGGCGCTGCGCGGTTCGTTCCTGATCGACAAAGCAGGCGTTGTCCGCCATCAGGTGGTTAACGACCTGCCGCTGGGCCGCAACATCGATGAAATGATTCGTATGGTTGACGCGCTGCAGTTCCATGAAGAGCACGGCGAAGTGTGCCCGGCACAGTGGGAAAAGGGTCAGGAAGGCATGGACGCTTCACCCCTGGGCGTGGCCAAATACCTGTCTGAGAACATCGATAAGCTGTAATAAACGGACACTTATTGAGTAGTATATTTGAATAAACCCGCCGCTACCGGCGGGTTTTCTTTTTCAGCTAATGCTGGCGGCGTCGCCCGGCCGCCGGCGGGTAAAACCGTAGCCCAACAGCAGCAATACCACCCAAATACCGCCGGCGTAGAGAGAAATACGCGTGGTGGGAAAATAACCGATAAGCCCGATGATAAACAGCAGGAAGGCCACTCCCGCCGCCGAAGTCAGCACTCCGCCGGGCATGGGAAACGCCAGCGCTTTGACCTGCTGCGGTCCCAGCCGGCGGCGAAAGGCCATCTGCGAGCACAGGATCATAATCCACACCCACACCGTGGCGAAGGTGGCCAGGGAGGCAATCACCAGAAAGATGTTTTCCGGCATGATGTAGTTAAGATAAACGGCAATAAGCAGGGCGAACATCATCACCAGCACCGTTATCCAGGGGATACCCTGGCGGGACACCCGGGCGAACATTTTCGGCGCATAACCCTGGCCGGCCATGCCGTGCAGCATCCGGCCCACCCCGAAGACATCGCTGTTGATCGCCGACAGCGAAGCGGTGATCACAACAAAATTCAGTATGCCGGCGGCGGTGGGGATGCCCAGCTTCTGGAAGGTCAGCACAAACGGGCTGCCCGCGGTGCCTACCTCGTTCCAGGGGAAAATCGACATGATTACCAGCAGGGTACCCACATAGAACACCAGGATCCGCCAGGGCACGGAATTAATCGCCTTGGGAATGGACTTTTCCGGCTCGCTGGCTTCGCCGGCGGTGATACCGATGATCTCGATGCCGCCGTAGGCGAACATCACCATCTGCAGCGACAAAATCATGCCCAGGAAGCCATGGCTGAAAAAGCCGCCGTGAGTCCAGAGGTTATGAATGCCGGTGGGCTGACCGCCATTGCCGAAACCCCAGACGATAATGCCCACGCCGGCCAGGATCATGGCGATGATGGTGGCCACCTTGAAAAAGGAGAACCAGAATTCCATCTCGCCAAAAGCCTTGACGTTCAGCAGATTGATGGCGCCGATAAACAAGACCACGCCAAGCACCCAGACCCAATGCGGCACCGCCGGAAACCACACGCTCATATAGATACCGAAGGCGGTAACGTCGGCGATGGCGACAATCAAGATCTCGAAGCAGTAGGTCCAGCCGGTGATATAACCCGCCAGCGGACCGAGATTATCCTGGGCATAACGGGAAAACGATCCGGCGCTGGGGTTGTGGACCGACATCTCTCCCAGGGCGCGCATGATGATATACGCCACGATGCCGCCGATCAGGTAGGCCAGCAAGACGCTGGGACCGGCCATTTGGATCGCGTCGGCGGAGCCGTAGAACAGCCCGGTGCCGATAGCGGAACCCAAGGCCATAAAGCGAATATGACGGGTGGTGAGACCGCGTTTTAACGTTACGGGTGGTTGTTGCATATCCCTGATACTCTGTTTTGGCAAATGACAAAAACCACGAAGCATTCTCCGTGGCCAACAGCGTTGTTTGAATTTTATAAGTGAGCGGTTACTTCATGCCGTAGACGGAATTTATCATAGACAGCCACCATGATACCCACCGCCAGGGTCGGCAAAAGCCAGGCCAGACCCTGCGCCGACAGCGGCAAATGGCCTGTCCAGGCGGGAAGCGCATCATGGAACGACGACATCTTGAGGGCATCGACACAGCCGAACATCAGGCTGACCAGCATCGCCGGGGCGATGATAAGCGTGCTGCTGCGCCACCAGCGCAGGGTAAAACTCAGTAAAACCAGTACGATGCACGGCGGATAAATGGCGGTCAGCACCGGTATGGAGAATTGAATCAGATGGCTGAGCCCGAGATTGGAAACCAACATGGAAAACAGCCCCAGCACCACCACCAGCGTCCGGTAGGACAGGGGCAAATGCCCGCTGAAAAACTCGGCGCAGGCGCAGGTCAGCCCAACCGCGGTGACCATGCAGGCAATAAAAATCAAGACGGCCAGGAAGCCGCTGCCGCCGTTGCCGAACCGGTATTGCACATACGCATGCAGGATCTCGGCGCCGTTTTGCGCCGAGGGCACCAGCACGCCGCTGCCCGATCCCAGCTTGAACAGGGTGATATAGACCGCCGTTAAACCGATGCCGGCAATCAGACCGGCATAAACGGTATAACGGGTCAGCAGGCGCGGATTATCCACGCCGCGGGACCGCGCCGCGTTGACGATGACAATGCCGAACACCATGGCGCCCAAGGTATCCATGGTGAGATAGCCATTCACAAAGCCGGTTGAGAACGGCATCTGGTTATAGATTTCGCTGGCCGGGATCGGACTCCCTGCCGGCCAGAGCAGCGCGGCGGCGCCCAGGATGCCTAAAGCCACTATTTTCAGCGGCGCCAGGACGTGGCCCACCGTATCCAGCAGGCGGCCCGGATAAAGGGAAATGCCGATGACCAGGACAAAATAGATCAGGCTATAGCACAACAGCGGCCCGCCGCCCTGGCCGGTAAAAGGCGCCATGCCCACTTCAAAGGAGACCGTGGCGGTGCGGGGAATGGCGAACAGCGGACCCACCGCCAGATAGCAGACCACCGCCAGCACCAAGCCGGCTTTGCGGCCGAGGGGAGAACTGAGGGCGTCGATGCCGCCCCCCACCCTCGCCAGCGCGATAACGGTCAACACCGGCAGTCCCACCGCGGTAATCAAAAAGCCCGCTGCCGCCCACCAGACATGAGGGCCGGATTGCAATCCCACCATGGGGGGAAAAATGATATTGCCGGCGCCGACGAATAACGCAAAGGTCATAAAGCCGAGTGCCAGAATGTCTCTATAAGTTAAACGCTGACTCATGAAATCTTGTCGTGCCTGTTTTTAGGTAATAAATAAGAAAAACCTATGGATTGGAACCGGCGCACTTTAAACTGATAAAGGGGCGCAAAACAAGAGTGTAGGATTAATGCGGAACAATTAGCCGAATAAACACCGTTAATGCAGTGAATAATTTCTTAAAACCTTAAATACTCCATATATACTTGCTGAATAAGATCACATATAACAATAAGATAAAATGATACACAGACGTTAATGGCTGCGGCGAAGCCTGCCGGCCTATTCGAGTCCGATATTGCGGCGTGCCTGCAGCCTGACGGCCTCCGGCAGCGGTCGGTAGCCGTTCTGGCGAGCGCGCAGCTGTCCGCCGGGGGAAAGGATTTGATCAAAAAATGCCGCTGTGATGGGCTCCAGCGGCCGATCCGGCGCTTTATTCACATAGATATAAAGATACCGCACCAGGGGATATTCACCGTTGAGCAGGGTGGCATCATCCGGCTGAACCGTTTTCCCCTGCCCGTCGGTCAACGCCAGGATTTTGACGCCGCTGGCGTGAAAACCCATACCGGCGTAACCGATGGCGTTGACTGAACCCGCCACCGCCTGGGCCACGGATACCGAGCCGGGCAGTTCGTTCACCGACGTCAGCAGATCGCCGCCGCACAGTACGCGCTGACGGAAATAGCCGTAGGTGCCGGACGCCGAATTGCGACCGTAGCGCAGCAGGGTCTGCCCGGCCAAATGCCCTTTCAGCCCCAGGTCCCCCCAGCGTTTCAAGGCCGGCGAGGGACCGCAGCTATGGGTAATGGAAAAGATGCCGTCCAATTGGCTCAACGGCAGGGATTGCAGGGGATTATCCTCATTCACCAGAATCACCACCGCATCCAGCGCCACCGGAACCGCCGACGGAGGGTAACCGTAATGCCGGCGAAATGCGTCAACTTCCGGCTCGGTCATGGGGCGACTCATCGGCCCCAGCTGAGTGGTGCCGGCGGTCAGCGCCGCCGCCGCCGTTGCCGAGCCCGAGGCCTAGATCTGCACCCCCACCTCGGGAAAACGGCGATTAAAATCCATTCCCCAGCCGGTCAGCAAATTGGCCAGGGTATCGGAACCGGTACTGGTCAGGCTGCCCGACAATACCGTTACCGCCCGGGAGGAGGCCGGCCAGGCCAGTAATATGAGCAGACAGCAGACGATGGGACGGACGATTTTCATCAAAGCTCGACGGGCGGCTTAAAGGTGAGGTTATTTTCCTTCAGGGACGGGGCAACTATCAACCGGTTCGGCAAGGTGAAATAAAATCGGGTACCGGCGCCCGGTTCGCTGATGATATCCAGGCGCGCGTCATGATTGCTGAGGGCGTGTTTCACAATGGCAAGCCCGAGGCCGCTGCCGCCGGTTTGCCGTGACCGGGCTTTATCCACCCGGTAAAAACGCTCGGTCAGTCGGGGGATATGCTCCGGCGCGATACCCGGGCCATTGTCGCTCACCTGGAATTCCGCGCCGGCGGAGGTACGCTGCCAGCAGACCTCGATACGGGTGCCCGGCGGCGTGTGGATCACCGCGTTGTAAATCAGATTCGACATGGCGCTGCGCAACTGCTCTTCGTTACCGCGCACCCGCAGATGCTCATTAACGCGAAACACAATGTCGTGGCGCTCCTGGCTCAGCCCCTCCGCGCTTTGCTGCAGCCGCTTGAGGATGGAAGGAACGTCGATATTCTCGTTGACTTCGCTGTGGGGAGCGGCTTCGATGCGGGAAAGCACCAGCAGTTGTTTAACCAGGCGCTCCATGCGCTGCGTTTGATCCTGCATGGTATGGATTGCCTTGGCGCGAATCGCCGGGTCCATCTCCTGATCGTTCATCATCTCCAGATAACCCTGCAGGACCGTCAGCGGCGTACGCAGCTCATGGCTGGCATTGGCAAAAAAGTTGCGCCGCGCCCCTTCCAGCTGTCGCATCTGGGTAATGTCCCGCGCCACCATTAACAACTGATCGTCGGTGTAAGGCATCACCCGGAACTCCACATAGCGCTGGTTGTTGATGTGTAGCGTAAGGGGCCGCTGGAAGGATTGATTTTGCAGGTATTCATTAAACTCGGGGTAACGCAGCAAATTGAGGATATGCTGGCCGTTGTCTTCCGGCCAGCGAAAGCCCAGCAACTGCTGCGCCAAGCCATTGCACCAAAATATATGGCCGTCGCCGGTCAGCATCACCAGCGCATCCGGCAGGGTTTCCGCGCCGCTGCGAAATCGCTTGAACAGCGTTGCCAAATCGCGGCGGCGGCGGCGATGGCGCAGTTGCATCTGATGCAGGCCGTAGAACAGCGGTTCCCAACTGCCGCGGCCCACCGGCGGGGTCCGGCTCAGGTCTACCCACAGCCACCAGGACAGCCGGAGCTGATAATAATAGTTACGCAGCAGCGCCGCCAACAGCGCCGCCGCCAGCAGCCAGGGCAAATGCCCGATAAGTAACGACAACAGCAGGGCGGGCAGGCAAAAAAGCCCCAGTTCAAGCAGCAGTTTGCTCCAGGATAAACGTTCTAGCACCGGCCGTTCTCCCTTGAGACAGATTCAATAGCGGGCCGAGAAACGATAGCCGGTTCCCCGTACCGTCTGTACCATCCGATCGTGCCCGCCTGTTTCCAGCGCCTTGCGTAAACGACGAATGTGCACGTCCACCGTACGATCTTCCACGTAAACATTGGTACCCCATACATGGTTGAGCAACTGTTCGCGACTATAGACCCGTTCGGGATGGGTCATGAAAAAGTGCAGCAGTTTAAATTCGGTAGGCCCCATATCCAACGCCAGCTCATTGGATGTTACCCGGTGCGAAGAGGGGTCCAGGCTCAAGCCCTGCACTTCGATTTTATCTTCCACCGCCATCGGCGAGATACGCCGCATTACCGCTTTGATCCGCGCCAGCAGTTCCTTGGGAGAGAAGGGCTTGGTAATATAATCATCCGCCCCCACTTCCAGTCCCCGCACCCGGTCTTCCTCCTCGCCGCGCGCCGTCAGCATCATGACAGGAATATCGCGCGTCAATACTTCGCGCTTCATCAGTTTGATAAACTGTATACCCGAACCGCCGGGCAACATCCAGTCGAGCAGGACCAGATCCGGATAAGGCTCCGCCATACGACTCACCGCACTGCCGTAATCTTCCGCCTCAATAGGCTGGAAGCCATTTTGTTCAAGAACAAAGCAGACCATTTCACGGATGGGTGCTTCATCTTCCACGACTAATATGCGTTTTGCCATTATTTTCCTGCCGTTTATTCTCTGCGGTTATCGTGCCCGGGCATTATGCGTCACTTTTATGACAGATTTATTAAAATAGGCGCCGCCTGCTTCAAGGATAGGAGATCGCCGTTTTTCCGCCGCAAATTATATAATCGCACCTTTATTTCGGTATCCGCCGAAGCAAGGGTTATACCCGATAGCGTTCAGGTTGCGGCTGAGTTGGCTGCAACCTGAACGCTATTGGGTATATACTCTCGCCCTGATTCAGGGATTTTCTCCGGAGCCTCATGCGGATCATTCATACCTCCGACTGGCATTTGGGTCAGTCGTTTTTCACCAAGAATCGCGCCCATGAACATCAGGCCTTCCTGCGCTGGCTGGTGACGCAGGTTGAACTGCATCAGGCGGACGCGGTGGTGGTGGCCGGCGATATATTCGATACCGGCACGCCCCCCAGCTATGCACGGGAACTCTTCAACCGTTTTGTGGTGGAGCTACAGCCCACCGGCTGCGGGCTGATTGTGCTGGCGGGGAATCATGACGCCGTCGCCACCCTCAACGAATCACGCGGACTGCTGGCCTGCCTCAATACCCGCGTCATTGCCGGCGGCGACGCCGAACAGCAGGTTTTCGTGCTTGATGAGCGTAGCGGAAAACCGGGAGCGATTTTGTGCGCCATCCCTTTTTTACGGGCCAGGGATATGCTGGTAAGCCGCGCCGGCGAGTCGGGGGATGACAAACAGCGCTCCCTGATGGATGCCATCGCCGGACATTACCGGGATTTATATCAACAGGCCGTGGCGTTGCGCGATACCCTGACCGCGCCGGTGCCCATCGTCGCCACCGGTCATTTGACCGCCGTGGGCGCCGGCACCAGCGATTCGGTACGGGATATCTATATCGGCAGCCTGGATGCTTTTCCCGTCCCGTTATTTCCCCCCGCCGATTACATCGCCCTCGGTCATATTCACCGGCCGCAGAGCGTCGGCGGCCGGCCGAATATTCTGTATTGCGGCTCCCCCATTCCCCTGAGCTTTGACGAGGCCGGCCAGCCCAAACAGGTCAATATGGTGGATTTCCAGCCGGACCTGACGGCGGTGGTGACGCCGTTGACGGTGCCGGAGGTCCAGCCCCTGCGCCTGATTCGCGGCACCCTGGCGGAAATTGAAGCGCAGTTGCTCACCTTTCGCGATTACCGGGGCCAGACGAGGGTATGGCTGGATATCGAAGTGCTGACCGATGCCTGGCTTAATGATATCCAGCGGCAAATACAGCAGATTGCCGCCGATCTGCCGGTGGACATTTTGCTGTTGCGCCGCAACCGCGAGCAGCGGCGCCAGGCGCTGGAAAAAGAGCCTCATGAAACGCTGACCGAACTCAGCGTGGAAGAGGTGTTCGAACGCCGCCTGGCGCAGGTGCTGGTGCGGGATGAAGAGGAACTCAGCCGCATCCGCCTGCTGTATGAGCGGGTGGTGGCGGATATCCGGCACGAAAGTCCGGCACAGGAGCCCAGCCGATGAAAATCCTGACGCTGCGGCTGAAAAATCTCAATGCGCTGCAAGGGGAATGGAAAATCGATTTTACCGCCGCCCCTTTCGACGGCGCCAGCCTGTTTGCCATTACCGGTCCCACAGGCGCCGGTAAAACCACCTTGCTGGACGCCATTTGTCTGGCGCTTTATCACCAGACTCCCCGTCTGGGCGGCAATCCCGGCCAGGAGCTGATGACCCGCCACACCGCCGAAGCGCTGGCGGAGGTGGAGTTCGAAGTGAAAGGTATCGGCTACCGCGCCTTTTGGAGCCAGCGGCGGGCGAAAAACAGCCCGCAGGGCAACCTGCAGCCGCCGAGAACCGAACTGGCGCTCATCGCCGACGGCCGTATCCTGGCGGATAAAATCAACGACAAGCTGCGGCTGGTCACCGACATCACCGGGCTGGACTTCGGGCGTTTCACCAAATCCATGCTGTTGGCGCAGGGGGACTTCGCCGCCTTTCTCAATGCCGACGCCAAAAAGCGCGCCGAACTCTTGGAAGAGCTCACCGGCACCGACATCTACGGTCGCATTTCCGCCGGCATATTCGAACGCCATAAAGCGGTCAAAGGAGAGCTGGATAATTTGCAAGCCCGCGCCGCCGCCATTGAGCTGCTCACCGAACCGCAACTGCAGGAGCTAAACAATGAGCTGGCGCGATTAAAGGAAGAGGAGCTAAGGCTAAACCACCAACAGCAGGCGCTGCAGCGTCATTTGGACTGGCTGGCAAGGCACGGGCAGCTTACGGCGGCCTTGTCCGCCGCCCGTGAAAGGCAACAGGCCTCGGCGCGGGCTTATGACGAAGCGCAGCCGCAGCTGTCCCGGCTGACCCGGGGGGAACCCGCGGAGTCCCTGCGTCCGCTGCTGGAAGAGCAGCAACGCAGCCGGCTTAGGCAGCAACACCTGGACGAGTCCATCGCCGCGCAGCGCGCCGAGCAGCAACGTACGCAGCAGGCTTTACTGCCCTTGCAGGAGGCTTTCGAGCGCGCCCGCCAGGGCTGGCAGGATTATCTCCGGCACCGGCGGCAGCTTCAGCAGCTTATGGACGAACGCATTATTCCCCTGGATCAGCATATCGCAGGACTGGAACAACAGGCGGCGCAACTGCGCCAGGCTGCCCGGGAGCTCAGCGCCCAGCGGAAAAAAAGGCAATCGGCGCTGGCGGAACAACAGACCGCCCTTTCCCGGGCCGAACAGCAGCTCCGGCAGGCCGAGAGCTATTTAACGCAGCATCCGGACTATCGCCAGTGGGGAGAAGGGTTGCCGCTGTGGCGCGAACTCTTCGCCCGCCGGCAGCGGGAACGCCTGCAGGCGGACCAGTTGGGCCGGCAGCGCGATGGCTGCCTGCAACAGCAGCAAGAGCTGCTGGCCGAACGGCAATCGGTCCTTGCCGAGGCCAAGAGCTGCCGCCGGCAGGTGGCTGTCCTCACCGAACGCTTTAACGAACTGCGGCGCCAACGGGAGCAGCGGGAAGCACTCACTCCCTTTGGCGCGCTGCAAGATGAATGGGAGCTAAGCCGCCGGCACAGCCCTGCCCGCACCGTGCTCGCGTCGTTATTGCCCCAGCGCCGGCGGCTCACGCGGGATCTCGCCGCCGCCGCCGTGCGACAGACGGCATTGCAGCAGGAACTCGATGCGCTGGCGCAAAGCAGCCGGACCAGGCAACAGCAGTGGGAGGAAAAGTCCCGCTTATTGAATGAAGTCAGCGCCCGCTATCAGCTTGAGCAGCGCATTGTCGCGCTGGAAGGCCAAAGAGCACATTTGCAATCCGGGCTGCCCTGCCCGCTGTGCGGCGCCGTTGAACACCCCTTTGTCGATCATTACCGACTGCCGGAGCCGGCGCAAACCGAGCTCAGGCTGCAGGCGCTGCAACAGGAAGTATCGGCGATAACCGCCGACCGGGTGGCGACGGATACCCGCAGCGGCATGCTGCTGAACCAACGGCATCAAGCGGCGGATGACGAGGCGCAACTGCAAAGGGAACTGACGGCCATTGATGAGCAGTGGGCGTTGGCCGCCGCCGCGCTGGGCAGGGAACGCTCACCCGCCGACGACGGGAACGTGGCGGAATGGCTGGCGCAACAGGATGCGCGGGAGCAGGCTTTAGCGGAACGGCTCGAGACGCGGCGGCAGGCCGAGGGTCAATTACAGGCCGCGCGAGACGCCATGAACGACGCCAACGGGAAAGTGGCATCGGCCGAGGCCCGGCTGGCGCTGAACGACCAGTTGCAGCACACCACCGCGCAGACGTTACAGCAGGCCACGCAGCGCCTGACCGAGCAGCAAACCCTGGTCCGGCGGTTGGCGACGGAAGTCGCCGCGTCGTTGTCTCCCCTAGGGCTTACCGTGCCGGAAGAGAATAATGTCGAGGAGTGGCTGGCGGCGCGCCAGCAAGAGTGGCAACTGTGGTGCGGGCATTTGCAGCAGGAGCAGGAGCTTAAGGTGTCCCTTGCGGCGCAGGCTAATGAAATTCGCAACCACCAAGACAGCCTGGAGGAACTCGCGCGCCAATCGGCCGAGCTTGAACAGCGGGCCGAACACACCCGAACCGCGCTACAGCAGGCGCAGGATGAGCGGCGGTTATGGGTGGGGGATGCCACCGTGCCGCAGCTGGGAGACGAACTGCGCCGTCTGGGAGAAACGGCGGAACAGGCGCGCCAGCAGGCGGAGCAACGGCTGCAGCATGCCAGGGAACAACTGCTGCAATTAACGGGCAGTATCGAAGCGCAACAGCGTCAATTACAGGAATTCGACATGCAGACGCAGCAGGCCGGGGCCGCGCTGCAAGGCGCTCTCGACAGCAGCCCGTTCGCCACCGTCGCCGAATTGCTATCGGCTCTGCTGCCCCCGCAGGAAAGGGATCAACTGCGGGACATGGAAGAGCAGCTCAAGGAGCGGCGCCAGCACGCCGCGGCCTGGTATGAACAGGCGGAACAGGCGCTGAAAAACAGTCTGGCGGAACGTCCTGCCGACCTGGGAGAGGAGCAACAGCCCGCCGCCGTGGAGCAGCGTCTGGCCGCCGTCAAAACCCTGCTGGCGGAAAAAGCCCGGCGGCAGGGTGAAATCCAGCAGCAATTGTCCAGCCATGAACGCCGCCGGCTCGATCAGCACAACCTGCTGCAGGCTATTGCCGACAGCGAGGCGGCCTATGCGGACTGGAGCTACCTTAACGAGCTGATAGGCTCCAAAGAGGGGGACAAATTCCGTAAGTTTGCCCAGGGTCTCACCCTTGAACATTTGATTCATCTGGCGAACCGGCAGCTGGCGCGCCTGCAGGATCGTTACCAGCTGCGGCGTAAATCCGCCGCCGAGCTGGAACTGGAAGTCGTGGATACCTGGCAGGCGGAAGCGATACGGGATACCCGCACGCTGTCCGGCGGGGAGAGTTTCCTGGTCAGCCTGGCCCTGGCCCTGGCGTTATCGGATCTGGTGAGCCACAAAATCCGCATTGATTCCCTGTTTCTCGATGAGGGTTTCGGCACGTTGGACGCCGAGACGCTGGATATCGCCCTTGATGCCCTGGATACGTTAAACGCCACCGGTAAAATGATTGGCGTTATCAGCCACGTGGAGGCCATGAAAGATCGGATTCCGGTGCAGATCAAGGTTTATAAAATCAACGGCATGGGCGTCAGCCGGCTGGAAGCCCGTTTTGCGGTCCGCTAGCCGGCTTATCCCTTCAAAAGGCGTAGCGATGGGCGGTTCTAGCGCCCCAGAGGCCGCAATAGGCGCCCACCGCCGCGCCGATCAGTAGCGCGATAAACAACCATACCGCGGATTTGGCAATGGCTTTCGCGGCGGCATCGGCTTGCTCCCTGGCCTGCTCTTTCCACTGCTGCATTTCCGCCATGGCATCATCAATATTCTGCTGGAGATCCTCCAAACGCGCCTTGACCTCGGCGATCGCCTGCCGCTGGTAGCGGATCACCGTGTCGGTGGCCTGGTTAACTTCATCGGGGGACATCGAGGTATCGCGCGCCAGCGCCTGGCGGATGTCGTCCCGCTTGATATCATCCGTGATACCGTCCCCGCGCTGCTTGAGTTTGACGGACAATTGATGCATCTCGCCGTCGAAACTGGCCGGGCTTTTTA
Source organism: Sodalis sp. RH15 (assembly GCF_047324255.1). NCBI lineage: Bacteria > Pseudomonadati > Pseudomonadota > Gammaproteobacteria > Enterobacterales > Bruguierivoracaceae > Sodalis > Sodalis sp. RH15. Next base: position 1,679,824 of record NZ_CP178738.1, on the reverse strand, counting down.
AAATGGCCTTCACGGCGCTTTGCATATCATCACGGGCTGCCGACAGCTGTCTTGGCAGGTAGTCCGGCTTTAACGACTCTATACTGCTGTTTTGCAAAGCATTCACTGCCTTTTTCGGCATCGGGTCCGCCGGGAGTTCGGCATTCATCCCCATGGGCTTTAGGGTATTCTCTAACAGGCCTTGTAAATGGCCTTTATTGTCTGATAAAGACGAAACCATGCCTGACGACGCGCCGCCGGTGACCGAGGCAAGGGAACCGATAATACTGCCGGCGGCCCGTAGCGCCCCGCCTATAATAATGCTACTAATGATAATTGCGATTATTAATGACATGGCCCATACCAGAAAGCCATGGCTTATTCCCGCCGCGCCGGCCAGTCGACCGGCGACATAACCGCCGCATGCCAGGCTAATGAGTATTGAAATAAATGACCAGACTGTTACCGCGCTACCGACTCCCTGCGCCGGCTGCTCGGAATAGGGCTCCGCCCTGCTCAACCCTAATGCCGTTCCCAATACCGAAAGCAGAACGGATATTGCCAATACGGTAATGACTCCACCGATAATAGCACCCCAGGAGGTAACTCTTGCTGTGGCGATGACAGTATGCGACTCCATAAACTTTCTCCTCGATATTCTCCCTTGTAGCAATAGGCTACGCAATCAAGTTAGTTTATGTTGGCGTGAATTCAAGAATGCACAATTCTGGGAGATATTATTAATTAGATAATTCAATTATTATTTGAAACTAATCCAGTCTGGCGCTCTTTTAACTTAACGACGGTTATGTCCTTTTTTTTCTTCGCCACTGCCGGCGCTCGTAGGCGAAAACCGGAAAAATCTTTACCGATTTTAACGTCCTTATGCGCTATCATGCGCCCTGCGTTTGAACAACCCGCGCGCTGACGGGCGCGCCAGGTCAGGGATATAAAAAATATGTTTTGGTTTAAGAATCTGATGATTTACCGCTTGACCCGCGATCTTGCGCTATCGGCGGAAGACATGGAAAAACAGTTGGCGGGCTCGGTGTTTTCTCCCTGCGGCAGCCAGGATATGGCGAAATCCGGCTGGGTTTCACCGCTGGGCGACAAAAGCACCGCGCTAACCCATGGGGTTAACGGGCATATCCTGCTTTGCGTGCGCAAAGAGGAAAAAATCCTGCCGTCTTCGGTGGTGAAACAGGAGTTGCAGGGCAAGGTGGAAAAGCTGGAGGCAGACCAGAGCCGCAAGCTGCGTAAAGCGGAAAAAGACGCCCTGAAAGAGGAAGTGCTGTTCAATTTGATGCCTCGCGCCTTCAGCCGTTACAGCCAGACATTTCTTTGGATCGATACGGGAAAAGGCCTGGTGATTGTCGATGCCGCCAGCGCCAAAAAAGCCGAAGACACCCTGGCATTGCTGCGCAAATCCCTCGGTTCGCTGCCGGTGGCGCCCCTTACCCTGGAGAATCCCATCGAGCTGACCCTGACGCAGTGGGTCCGCGGCACGGAACTCCCGGCGGGTTTCGCCATTCAGGACGAGGCCGAACTCAAAGCCCTGCTGGAAGACGGCGGCATCATCCGCTGTAAAAAACAGGACCTCGCCAGCGACGAAATCGCCGCGCATATCGAGGCGGGAAAAGTCGTGACAAAACTGGCGCTGGACTGGCTGGAGCGGGTTCAGTTCGTACTGGCGGACGACGCCACCTTGAAAAGGCTTAAATTCTCCGAGCAGCTGCGTGAGCAAAACGACGATATCGACAGAGAGGACGTGGCGCAGCGCTTTGATGCGGATTTCATTCTGATGACCGGCGAGCTATCCGAGCTCATCAGCCAGCTGACAGCGGCGCTGGGCGGCGAAACCCAGCGTTAGGATAAACGAGAAGGGCCGGTTGTGGGGCCCTCCGTTTCGGTTTGCCTATATTCTGGCTATTTACTCAGGTATTTGCACAGATAGGCGCTGGCTTCGGCCACCTGCAGGAAAAACTCGCTCTTCGCCGGTACAAAAAACATCTCGCCGGGCATAAACACCTGCCAATCGTGCGCGCCGGGAATCAGTACTTTCAACGCACCGTTGATCACGGTCATCTCTTCCGGCTGTGCGGTGGTGAAAGTATATTCTCCGGCTTCCATAACGCCGACGCTGGCGCGACCAATGCTGGCGGAGTCAAAACCAATGGACTTCACTTTCCCGGCAAAATACTCATTTACATTCAGCATGGATCATTTCCTGTATCGATCATAATTTAAGTCATTCATAGTAAAAGGTGAAATATCGATTTGTCACGTCCTAATACTGAAAAATGCCGGTAACCAGGCAGAAAAGTTAACGATGCCGCCAGCCTGGGTCGCCAATTTTTTCCGCCAGCATCCGGGTCACGGATATAAGGCGCGTTAGCAGAGGTTGCGGGAACGCATTGCCGTCGCTCAGGCTTGGAAAGGTCAGGCAAAGCCCGACGCGTTCGTTTCGCAGAGGATGCGTCAGAGACGTCGCCAGCGCGCTCTGGTCGGGCCGGGTTTCATTTCGGGCGTAAGACCAACCCTGCCGGCGCACCACGGTAAGGCGCTGTAATAAACCGGTTAACCCGTGTTGCGAAAAAGACGCATGCGCCGCCGCGCCCGGGACCAGGCGATCGATAACGTCACGCTCGGAATAACCGGCCAGCAGAGCGCGTCCGACGGCGGTGTTCGCCGCCGGTAACCGGTGTCCGGCGCTATAGGATGCCGGCCGGTGGGGGCAACCGTTAAATACCGATACGATGCGGACATAATCTTTTTCGAGCAGACAAATCATGCCGGCGCAGCCCTGTTCGTCGGTCAGGGCAGTCAGGACGGGAGCAACCTCATCCGTTAATGGCTTTGCACGCTGCCGGCCGCCCACAGCCAGCAGCAATTCACCCACGGAATAGAGCCGGTTGGCGGGGTTACGGACTAATAACCCCTGATCTTCCATGGCCACCAATAATCTGGACAAGGTACTTTTCGGCAACGGCAGCCGGCTGGCCACATCGCTGAAAGATAATCCCTGTTGTGGTAAAGACGAACTTTCATGGGCAAAAAGTTTTAATACCGCTGATGCATTTTCCAAGGTAGACATGATTATTTTTCATTTTCATTTTTATTAAAAGCAGGTTGAATAATCTTTAAATTGTCAGCCGCTCTCCGTCAAGATAATATTTCCCCACAAAATAAACCTTCAGTTAAAGATAGCGTGCTTAATCCCTTAAGCACGATAATAACGAGCTTATTCCTGACAATCTACGGTTATAGCCGTAAGGCTATCGGTAATTCAGTGAATTGCTCCGCGCGGATAAAGATAAGATTATTATTCAATTTACTGATAGTTGCGGGCCTGAATTCAATAAAAGTAATACAAATACAAGCCTATTGAAAATGACGTAAAAAATGATTAACCGGCGGTTCAGCCGCTAGAGCCTGAACCGCCGGTAAGTGATAGCGTACAATCCTACCGCCCTGCTGCTTATACCCAAAATAATTCGAGTTGCAAAAAGGCGGGTATATCAGGACTTATCTTCATCCTGATACCGATCCTTAGCGTCAAGCGCTTCCTGCTCGGTATCATGTTCGCTGATAAGCGTATCGGGCCTTGGATGATCCGCCCGCAATTCATAGACTTCTTTGGATTTACCAGGCAATCCCTTTTCTTTCTTTACTATATGCGCTTCACGCGGATACGGTGGTTTACTCGCCATAATCACTCCCTTATTTATGATTTGGTCGGGTAAATAAGTATAGGCTACTCTTGAAAACTCTGCTGGCGGGTAAAGGTCCGCGGGAACGGCTGCATGGATGGCGCCGTAACGGCCGCCCCTTCAGCCGGCGGCGCAGGGACAAAGCCGCTGCAAAACAGCCGAGACCACATCCTGCGGCGACTGGCCGGCATCCAGCACATGATGGGCAGCATCCTGATACAGCGCCTCGCGGGCCAGTAATATTTCCGCTATCTCTTCGGCGATGGGCCTGCCGGTAAGACTGGGACGCTGATCCTCTTCAGGCACGGCTTCCAGGCGCCGGGCCAGCACGTCCGCCGGGGCGTGCAAATAAAACACGGTGCCGGTGGCGCGCATGAACCGCCGGTTGGCCTCTGATAAAATGATTCCCCCGCCGGTGGCTACCACCTGACGGCCGTCGGCGCTTGCCACCCCATGCAATATATCGCTTTCGCGGGTCCTGAATCCCGCCCAGCCCTCCTGCTCCACTATCTGTGCCACACTCAGACCGGTGGACTGCAGCAATATCAGGTCGGTATCGGTGAACTGAAATCCCAGCGCCTGCGCCAATGCCCGGCCAACGGTGGTTTTGCCGCATCCCCTAGCACCAACCATAAAAATGGGCTGTATAATCAACTGCATATCCTTTTTCACAAATAGCTATAATCGAACCTTTGTCCCGTTCGACCCGCAAAAAACCGACGGCAATACTGGCAGCAACCGCCGATGAAGTCCAGCGGAGCATTATGCGGCCGGTAAGAAGCATTAAATAACATACTTTTTGTGGGGTTGTCCTCTATGGCGCAAAAAAAAAAGCCAAACACAGCAGGTTTATCCGCAGCGTTTGGCATGATGGTCATGGCGTCCCGGGCGCGTAACGGCCCGGGCAAATATCAGCTTTTGGGTTCCTTAACCTCTTTAACGATGCGGCGGGCATCGTCCATGGTCAGCGGCTCGCCCATCTTGATGAGCAAGGTACCGGTTGTACGCATGCGGCCGGTGCCCACCACGGCCATCAGTTTGTCTTTCAGGCCGAACAGCGCCACAAAATCGTCTTTATCCGGCGAGCCGATGATGTCGATATCATCCCATTTCTCAGCATGCCCCAGGTATTCGTAGCGCACCCCGTAATGCTGCGTCCAGAAAAAAGGCACCGAATCGTATTTCTCATCCAGACCCGCCATAACGCCTGCGGCTACGCGGCCATGCTGCTGCGCCACGCGCCAGTGCTCAATTCGCGTGGGATGTCCGTTAAGCGGGAAGGTGGCGATGTCGCCGATGGCGAAAATATCGTGCCCGGCCGACATGGACTCATCCACGGTCAAACTGCCGTCTTTATTGAGCGGCAATTCATGGATAAAGTCCGTAGCGGGCGTGACCCCGGTGGCCAGCAACACCACATCGGCATCAATGCGGCGACCGTCTTTCAGTACCACCGCCGACACATGGCGCTGGCCATCGAAGGACGCAGGTTCGCCTTCAATGAATTTTACGCCCTTTTGCTCATGGCGCCGGCGGAAAAAGCACGCCAGATCCTTGCCGAACTGTTTTTCAAACGGCAGCTCATGCTTAGCGATAACCGTAATATCTATATCCTGTTTACGGAAAGCAGCCGCCACCTCCATGCCGATAAAATTATTGCCGATTATCACCAGCCGCTGCTTTTGCTCAACCACGGCCATAATGGCGGCCGCCTGCTCCCAACTGCGTAGAACCTCGATGCCCAGCAGCGCCTTGCCCGGCAGATCCGGCCGCTGCGGGATACCGCCGGTGGCCAGCAATAACGTCCGGTAGGGTACGACGGTGCCGTCTTCCAGCCGCAGCTGGTGTTTTTTTACGTCGAGCTCTTCCACGTTGCCGGTAATGCGCTCGACCTTTTGCTTTTTGTAAAAATCATCGTCGAGCAACGACGGAACCTCATCAATGGACATATCCCCCTGAGGCACGAATTTAGACAATACAGTGCGGTCATAGGGCGCCTGTTTTTCGCGCTCAACAACGATTAACCGGCCGCTATAGCCCTTTTCGCGCAGCGCCTTAAGCGCGGCGCTGCCGCCCGCGCCTGAACCCAGGACCACTATCGCCTGCGTATCGTCCACCTTGTCCAGCGGCGCGGCTCCCGGCAGGGCCTTGGGATCCAGCCAGATTGCCCCCTCCTCCACCTTCACCGGATAACGTTTCAGGGCACGCAGAGAGGGCGGTTCGCACAAAGCCCCCTCTTCGATGGTAAATACGGATTTATGCCAGGGACATATCAGCTTCCCTTCACAAAGGGCGCCTTTTTCCAGCGGGGCGCCGGAATGAGGACAGGTCGCCTCAAGGGCAAAAACCTCATCGCCTTTCCTGATGAGCAGAATATCTGTTTCGTCCATGCTGACTTTTTTGGGTTCCAGCTCCGGCAAAGCGGATAACGACATCACTTTTTGATAGGCCACGATAGGCTCCTTCAGGTATCTAAAATCATCGTTTTTATAAAACCGTACTCTTTAGAGGACTATCGTTAAGCCTAGCAGCTAATTTAAGGGTGGAAAGCGTGGGGGACTTAGAACGCGACAGGATGCATTAACGGTGCGAAGCGTAGGATAAACCCGGCGGCGCATCAGCCCGCGGGGATACGGGCTGATAAAAAAGTTTTACGCAGGCGGTTATTTACTCATTGCCTGACGCAGCGCCAAACGGCCTTTTTCACCGGGGCGACGCAGCGTCAAGGAGACCACCAGGGAAATTATCGATAACACCATAATCAAATGAAAGGTCACCATAAATCCACCCAACAACGAGGCGACAATAGAACCGATAATGCTGCCGACGCCGAAACCGAGATAAATCACACCGTAGTTTTTAGTCAGGTTGTTGAGACCGAAGTAATCACTTACCAGTGAAGGATAAACGGTGATGGTGCCGCCAAAGCTAAAGGCAACGCAGGCCAGGGAGAGAAAAAACGATGCCTCGGCGAGAGGAGCGAAGGTGAGCGCCGCCATCCCTGCCAACGATACCACCTGCGCCAGCGTGATAACCCGTATCCGCGGCATTTTGTCGGAAAGCACGCCCAAGACCAGGCGTCCGCCGAGATTGGCTATGGCGATAATGGTTACCGCATTGGCGGCCGATACCGGCGATAAGTGAACCAGGCTTTCGCCAATGTCCTTTGCCACCCCGATAACATAGAGACCGCTCATGCAGGCGGTCAAAAACATCAGGGCCAGCAGCCAATATTGCGGCACTTTGATGGATTGTCCCAGCGTAAAATCGTGGGCAGCCTGCACTTTTTGGGTTTCCTGCCGCGGTGCGTCTTTCATCACCAGACCGCCGGCGATAACCATCAGCATGGCTATCAGTCCCCACAGTTCAAACGTCACTTCCAGGCTGTAACGGGCGAGCAGCTGGCTGTTGATGTATTTGAACCCCAGGCTTCCCAAGCCATAGGCGCCGATAGCGCAGGCGGAGATCACGCCTTTACGTTCAGGGAACCATTTGACGCAATTGGATAACGTCATCAAATAACCGATGCCGTCAGCCAATCCCACCAGGATACCGGCGCATAACCACAGCATCGCCAGGTTGGTTGCGTAGGCGGTCAGCCAAAACCCCGCCGCCAGCAACACGCCGGCGCCGATGGTCACCTTACGCACGCCGAAACGGTCCTGAAATTTACCCGCCACCGACGAGGCCACCGCCAGCGCCAGACTCAGCAGGCCGAAAGAAAAAGCCACCTGGCTGACGGGCTGGTGGAGCTTATCCGCCAGCGGACCGTTAAACAGGCTCCAGGTATACACCGATCCCAGGGCAAACTGGGTCACGATAGTGCCGCATAGGGTCAGCCACCGGATATGATTGGATTGTTGAGTCATCATGTTCTGCCTCGTAGTAATCACTATCTATACCCAAGAGATTTCCAGTTGCAGCAAGACGGCAAGCTCGTGAGCCCCAGGAGCTTAGATAACCAAGTGACTGGGATAAACGAGCGCAGCCAACACCGCTGCAACTTGAAAGATGAAGGGTATTTCGATGCCCTCATCCGGGCTTAATGGCGCCACTATAAGGCAATGCCGGCGGGAGCGGCTCGAAATGGGAATGAGATGCCCTCCACCCGGAATGAAATGCATGTTGGCGGGTATGAACGGCTTAACGATTGATACGACGGGGTGACGGAAAAAAATAAGGATAAAGCGTGGTAAACAGGATTAGACGATTATTCACGAATGCTGTCAAGAACGATCATTGAATTAACATTATTAACATGAATTGATGTTTATTCATCAGCATCGCCATAGTATGTCATCCCGATACGAATAATATCCCGCCCCTGTGATTTGCGGTGCCGGTTACTGTCGCGAAGAGAGTAAATGCAACCGCAGTATTCCTGCTGATAAAAATGCTCGCGTTTACTGATTTCAATCATGCGCGATGAACCACCCTGCTTGCGCCAGTTATAATCCCAATAGGTGATGCCGGGATATCTAGCGGCGGCGCGTTTGCCGCAGTCATTTATTTGCTGCATGTTTTTCCAGCGGGAAATGCCCAGCGAACTGGAGATAATGCTGAAACCTTGCTCGAAGGCATAGAGCGCGGTACGTTCAAAACGCATATCGAAACACATCGTGCAGCGTATCCCCCGCTCCGGTTCATGCTCCATGCCCCTGGCCCGGGCAAACCAGTTATCGCTGTCGTAATCGGCATCCACAAACGGCACCCGGTGCTTTTGCGCAAAACGGATATTCTCCTCTTTGCGGATTTGGTACTCCCGCCGCGGATGAATATTCGGGTTATAAAAGAAAATGGTATAGTCAATTCCCGAGGCGCCGAGCGCTTCCATCACCTCACCGGAACAGGGCGCGCAGCAGGAATGCAGCAGCAGCTTATGGGCCTGGTGGGGAAGTTGAAGCATGGGACGGGTCAATTCGGCCATGGGCGCTGTCTCTCTGGCAACGGATAACTGGTCGAGGAAAATATAGCATAACGCAGGCGGAACGCGGTGCCGCCGGGGGCGGCGTTTAAGCAAGGTTCAGGCAATCGGGGCAAGCAAATACACCCAATCCACCTTACCGCAGATACCGACAGGCATAATAGGCCCGCTATCACCACGCCAAGTACCGAGCGCGTTAACGGGCGACCATGCCAATGAGGCCGGATCGGACGGGAGTTTTCCGCCGGACCTAGCGCCCCATGGCATGGTAGACCGGATGGCGGCCCTACTCAGGCCAGACGAATCAGCTCAAAGGGAATATAGCGCTCGGCGGTATTTTGCAGTTCCACACACTTTGCCCGTTCGGCCTCGACGGGCGATAGCCCCTCGGCATGTACGGCCTTGGCAATGGATGTCTCACCGGTAGCGGCAATCATGACTTTCTGACCAGGGATGATTGCATTCCGATTCCTGTCATAAACGTGAATCATACACTCCTCCAATTTCCATCACGAAACCGATAGCAAGCATAGGCCCGCCGCAAGCGGCATAATTTGAGTTATATCAAGCAAAACAACGGTTCATCGCCGGCGCCTTTTCAGCCGCAGAAGCCAACCCCGCAGGAAGCCTGCTCTAGGCGCCCCATTGGACAAAGTATGTTAACTGGTAACATATATCTGCAAACCTTTACGCTCGGCGCCTTTATGATTAGCCGTAAACAGACTAGATTTAAACGTAATGCAGCCTTCTGCGAACCTGAACATGTCAAAAGGTCAAAGCCATGCAATCTGAAGAGCAACGTCTTATTGAAGGGCTGTTTCAGCGCCTGAAACAGGCGGAACAGCAATCCGGCGCCCGTGATACCGCGGCGGATCGGCAAATCCAGGAATTCATCCGTCAGCAGCCCGCGGCGCCTTATTATATGGCGCAGTCTATTTTGATTCAGGAAGCCGCGCTCAAACGTCTGCATCAGCGGGTCACCCAGCTTGAAAACGAACTGACCGAGCTGAAAAACACTCCGCCCGCCCACAGCGGCGGTTTTCTCAGCAATCTGTTCGGCGGCGGTTCACGCGCGGCTCAGCCTCAGACGCAGACCCAACAGCCCGCCAACGCCTGGGGCAGCCAAGGGCAGCAAACACCCCCTCCCGGCTATAACGGCTATGGGCAAACCCCTCCCCCCGGCTATAATGGCTACGCCCAAACGCCGCCTCCCGGCTATGGACAACAGCCGGTGCCTCCGCGTGGCGGCGGCTTTATGGCCGGCGCGCTGCAAACCGCGGCCGGGGTTGCCGGCGGAGTGGTATTGGGCAATATGCTCACCGGCATGTTCCATAACAGCCGGCCGGAGGAGATAGTCAATGTTATCGACCAGCCCATGGATACCGCCGCCACGGATCCCCTGACCAATCAGGATTTCCAAAGCAATAACCTCGACACCTTCAATGATGTCTCGGACAGCCATTTCCTGGATAATAACAATAATTATCTGGGCGGCGATAATGCCGGCGGCGATACCGATTACAATAACGGCTTTGGTGCCGATAACGGCTTTGGCTCGGATAATGGTTTTGGTTCAGATAATGGCTTTGGCTCCGATAACGGTTTTGGTTCGGATGGCGGCTTCGGTTCAGACGATGACTTCAGCGACGATGATAATTTTGTCTGATAGCCGGTCTGCTTAAAAAAATCGCCGGCGTAGCGCCGCTGGCGAAAACAAATTCCTGCTTTTGAACCGCGCCGCCAAAGCAATACTACCCAGCCCGCTAGCAGCGCGGTTCATATGGCCGGGGTTTAATTATATCGAGCCCCGCGTTATCTATGCGAACCATTCTAATGTCCCCTAAGCTTGTACCCATCGCTCCATGACGATTTGAAGGATAATTTCACTTCACCTCACGAATACTCTCTTTACTTCTAAATTTCGCTAGAAAATAAGAAAATATTAAATTACAATAATTTCATGAACCTTTTTTTCTCAAAAATTCATAAATACAGTTAAAGTAAAAAACTCGTATTTCATCGACAGTCTTTGTATTTTAGCGAAGGATCTTTTACCAAAATAATAAATAAAACTCACCATACGTTAGTTTTAGCAGGACATCCCTGACAGTAGGCCTGATAAAAATCATGTTATTACATGACAGCTTGCAGCACCGGGCTTACGCATCAATAGCAGAGGATATAAATTTTTTAAGAATTACTAAATCAAGCTAATTTAATAACATATCTGTTATAAAGGCTGATAATTATGCGTAAAAAAACTCAGTGGCGCCTTTGTTATTACGTTTACACCTTTAAACATTGATAAAAGAATATTTTATCAGATTAAAAATATAAATAAATTTAATATTATCACCGCGACCATTGCAATGACGTTATGTATATATTCCATACCTGAAAAGGCGTCGGCGGCTTGCGCTCCTGCGCCAGCGGATGGCGTGACCACGACATGCGCGAACGGGATAAAAACAAGGACCGCCTGTTCCAGCCGTTTATCGAAGCCAACTGGATACATAACAGCAAGGATTTCGGCGCCACGCTGAACGGCGTCACCGTTAGTCAGGACGGCGCGGCCAATATCGGCGAGCTGAAACTGGGGGTGAACGGGCAGCTTAACAAAAACTTCAACCTGTGGGGCAGCGTCGGCCAGCAGGTGGGCAATAAAGGCTACAGCGATACCGCCGGCATGCTGGGCTTGAAATATCTATTTTGACAAAACAGGCCGGCTAATAGCGCTGAAAGCGTGCCTTATCCAAGTCATGTTATGCGAAAACTCACTGGATCCATAACAGCACAGCTTTCGGCATCAGCCTCAATGGCGTCACAGCGTCTCACGAATGATGGCATTTTTAAAATAGCATTTTTTTCGCAGCCATTAATCAAACAAATGAAAGGAATGAAAATCATGCGTAAAATAACTCCTCTGGCGCCTTCGTCTTTAGGTTCTATTTCTTTAAGCATTAATAAAACGACAACTGTTAAAATTAAATCCGTAAATAAATTTAATGTCATTGCCGCAGCCATTGCGCTAAGTATATATGCCATGCCTGATAAGGCGTCAGCGGCCTGCGCCCCAGCCCCGGCGGATGGCGTGACCACGATATGCGATACCTCGTCGGTGCATACCACCACTCTCGGCACCGGACCCGGTTCGAATAATGTGACCATTAATGTCCTTCCTTCCGCAGAAATCGATACCGGTGTATTCAGCGCCATTAGCCTTGACTCGGGTTCCGTCATTACCCTGCAAGACGGTGCCGTGGTTAAAAATGCCGGGTATAGCGCGGTGGTCGGCAGCGGAAATTGGGGAAAGGAGCAAAATACCATAGAGTTCAATAATGATAACGCTATCACGGTGGGACATGGCGCGCAGGTGCTGTTGACCTCAGGTACCGCACACGTTTTTGGAATCATAGGCGCAGGCAATACCATCATCAACCACGGTTTAATTTCATCTAGTTTAATTATATTCGAACTTTATAATAACGTTGGCAGCAATATTATAGACAATTACGGAACCATCGCCAGTGTTGCTGACAATCGGGTCCTTCTAATTTCCTCCGGCAATGGAGATGTTTCCTTAATCAATCGTACCGGGGCCTTGATTTACGGCGTAGTGCGTTTGGGTGCTGGGAATGATACAATTACTCTCGAGCCTGGCTCGGTTCTTACGGGTACAAGCATATCTGGTGGCGATGGAATTAATTCTTTTACACTTGAAGGATCGTCTAATCCTTCGGCGACAGCTGATATTTTACCAACCAACATTAGAGGTTTTCAATCGCTGACCAAAACCGGCGCGGGAGAGTGGCTGTTGACGGGCCAGCTCGACGCCACTGTCTCCAACGTGACCGTCAATGACGGCACCCTGACCCTGGCCGGAAGTAATAGCTTCGTCGGCGATACCCATATCAACGGCGGCACCTTGGCCGCTCAGGCCGCCAACGCCTTCAGCCCCAATTCGGCCTATATCATCGCCACACCCGGCGCCATGGATTTAAACGGCTTTAGCCAAACCATCGCCAGCGTCGACAATGCAGGGGGCATCAACCTCAACGGCGCCAACGCCGGCACCGTGCTCACCGTCACCGGCGACTATACCGGCAATAACGGACGGCTCAATTTTAACGCCAAACTCTCCGACGACGCCTCACAGTCCGAACGCCTTATCGTCGGCGGCAGCACGTCCGGCGATACCCAGGTTACCGTCAACAACGCCGGCGGCGGCGGCGCCCAGACCATTGACGGCATCGAGCTGATTACCGTCAACGGCAGCTCGGACGGCGAGTTTATCCAGTCCGGCCGCATCGTGGCCGGGGCCTATGACTATAATCTCGAACGCGGCACCGGCGCCAACGCCGCCAATTGGTATCTCAACAGTTCAACGTCGACGCCGGCGCCGGGACCCATTCCCGACCCGGATCCGGCCCCCGGCGACATGGTGGAGCGTCCTGAAGACTCAAGCTACGGCGCCAACCTGGCCGCCGCCAATACCCTGTTCGCCGCCGGCCGGGATACCCGCTCGGTCCTGACCGCCTATATCGACCCCATCACCGGCCAACAGCAGACCACCAGCCTGTGGATGACCAATGTGGGCGGCCACAACCGCTCACGCGATGACAGCGGACAGCTGCGCACCCAAAGCAATCGTTATGTCCTGCAACTGGGGGGCGATGTGGGACAGTGGAGCAGCGACGGCGCCGACAGCTTTCGCCTGGGGGTGATGGCCGGTTACGGCAACGCGAAAAGCACCACCGTATCCCAGGTCTCCGGCTACCGTGCCAAAGGCTCGGTGGACGGCTACAGCGTCGGTCTCTACGGCACCTGGTACGCCGATGCCGCCGGCCACGACGGGCTCTATGTCGACGGCTGGACCCAGTACGGCTGGTTCGACAACGAGGTAAACGGGCAAGACCTGGGCGAGCAAGACTATAAATCCAAGGGCTTCACCGCCTCGCTGGAAACCGGCTACGCCTTTAATATCGGCGCCAACCCGGCCAAAAACGCCACTTATTATATCGAGCCCCAGGCCCAGGCCATCTGGATGGACGTCAAAGCCGACGACCTCACCGAGGACAACGGTACCCGGGTCAGCGGCGACGGCGACGGCAATATCCAGACCCGCCTGGGGGTCAAGGCCTATATGAACGCCTACAGCGAACGGGATAAAAACAAGGACCGCCTGTTCCGGCCCTTTATCGAAGCCAACTGGATACATAACAGCAAGGATTTCGGCGCCACGCTGAACGGCGTCACCATCAGTCAGGACGGCGCGGCCAATATCGGCGAGCTGAAACTGGGGGTGAACGGACAGCTGAATAAAAACTTCAACCTGTGGGGCAGCGTCGGCCAGCAGGTGGGCAATAAAGGCTACAGCGATACCGCCGGCATGCTGGGATTGAAATACCTGTTCTAAAGAGACCATGGTAGACGACGAAGCCACCATCACGTAGCGGCTAAGCGTACCATGGTCAACGGCTCCATAAACATTTGACTGGCACAAACGCTTGATGAGAGACCGATACGCTGCGGCCACCGCAGCGTTTTTATGTTTCTCCGCTCACATTAATCGAATACCCGTTAATTTAAAAATGGCAATTAGACTTTTTTTTATTTATGGTAATTTTTATTGGATCTTAGCTATTATATAAAATTTATTTTTTCTCAACATAATCTCTGTTATTAATAAACCGCGCTGAAGATTTGCATTATCCGATTCATGTTCTTAATAAGTATGCACAGGTCTTATGGATAGAGTAGCGTTGTAATACATATCCATCATGATTGCAAAACATACTCTGAGTTCGCCCGGAAACATAACTATTAAAGGATGTTAATCATGAGCACGTTAAATTCTACGCCACGGTTTTTATTAATTGACACAAACGCATCATTATTTTTTCACATAAAAAAAATAAGCAAATTTAATATCATTACCGCTGCTATTGCATTGACTTTTTCCGTGTCGCCAGAAATAACGCTGGCGGCCTGTACCCCTCCCCTGGTGAGCGATGGCAGCACCGTTTGTGATGCTACCGTAGACCAAACCACCACCGTCGGCACCGGACCCGGAACAACTAACGTCACCATTACCGTCCAGCCCGGCGCTACAATTACCACCGGCGCGGTCACTGCGATAAGCGTGAATTCCGATTCCACAATCATTTTACAAAACGGCGCCAATGTGATTAACAATAGCAGCGCACTGACGGGTTCGGGTAATTGGAGTACGGGTGAAAATACCATTGAGTTCAACAACGATACCACTCTGGAAATAGCGCCTGGGGCACAGGTACTGTCACAAGGCCCAACTGGCTCGAACGAAGCTATCAACGTCATAGGGGCGGGGAATAGCATTATCAATCACGGCCTGATTCAAGGGAATGCCAGTTCGGCAATCTGGTTCCAGCCCGCCACGGGCATCAACACCATAGACAATTACGGCACCATCAGCATACTGACTCCGGGCGGTACGGCTATCGGTAGTTCAGGCACCATGGTGTCCATAATCAATCGCGACGGCGGCTCCATTATCGGCAACGTCAGTATGGGCTCCGGCGATGACAGCGTAACCCTTGAATCAGGCTCGCTTTTGGAAGGTAACATTAGCGGCGGCGGCGGAACAAATACGCTTACCTTAACCGGTGCGGCAAGTTCGACCGACACCTTGGACCTTCTGGCAGGCAATATAACCAATTTTCAAAGCCTGACCAAAAACGGCGAGGGAGAATGGCAATTAACCGGCGGACTCACCAACATTGCCAACGTGACCATCAACGAGGGCACCCTGGCCCTGGCCGGCACTAATACCTACGTCGGCAATACCAATATCAATGGCGGCACCCTGGCCGCCCAGGCCGCCGGTGCCTTGAGCCCCAATTCGGCCTATATCATCGCCGCACCCGGCGCCATGGATTTAAACGGCTTTAGCCAAACCATCGCCAGCGTCAGCAATGCCGGCGTCATCAACCTTAACGGCGCCGACGCCGCCACCGTGCTCACCGTCGCCGGCAACTATACCGGCAATAACGGCCGATTGAATTTCAACGCCAAGCTCTCCGACGACGCCTCACAGTCCGAACGCCTGATTGTCGGCGGCGACACCTCCGGCGATACCCAGGTCACCGTCAACAACGCCGGCGGCAGCGGCGCCCAGACCATTGACGGCATTGAGCTGATTACCGTCAACGGCAGCTCGGACGGCGAATTTATCCAGTCCGGCCGCATCGTCGCCGGCGCTTATGATTACACCCTGGCGCGCGGCACCGACGTTAATGCCGCCAACTGGTATTTGAACAGCTCCACGGCCGCGCCGACGCCGGAACCGCCTGGAGCGGAACCGCCCTCGGAACCCATTCCCGACCCCCATCCCGACCCGGGCGACATGGTGGAGCGTCCTGAAGATTCCAGCTACGGCGCCAACCTGGCCGCCGCCAATACCCTGTTCGCCGCCAGCCTGAATACCCGTTCGGGATTGACCGCCTATATCGACCCCATCACCGGCCAACAGCAGACCACCAGCCTGTGGATGACCAATGTGGGCGGCCACAACCGCTCACGCGATGACAGCGGACAGCTGCGCACCCAAAGCAATCGTTATGTCCTGCAACTGGGGGGCGATGTGGGACAGTGGAGCAGCGACGGCGCCGACAGCTTTCGCCTCGGGGTGATGGCCGGCTACGGCCATGCCCGCAGCAATACCGACTCGCAGGTCTCCGGCTACCGTTCCAAAGGCTCGGTGGACGGCTACAGCGTCGGTCTCTACGGCACCTGGTACGCCGATGCCGCCGGCCACGACGGGCTCTATGTCGACGGCTGGACCCAGTACGGCTGGTTCGACAACGAGGTAAACGGGCAAGACCTGGGCGAGCAAGACTATAAATCCAAGGGCTTCACCGCCTCGCTGGAAACCGGCTACGCCTTTAATATCGGCGCCAACCCGGCCAAAAACGCCACTTATTATATCGAGCCCCAGGCCCAGGCCATCTGGATGGACGTCAAAGCCGACGACCTCACCGAGGACAACGGTACCCGGGTCAGCGGCGACGGCGACGGCAATATCCAGACCCGCCTGGGGGTCAAGGCCTATATGAACGCCTACAGCGAACGGGATAAGAATAAGGACCGCCTGTTCCAGCCCTTTATCGAAGCCAACTGGATCCATAACAGCAAGGATTTCGGCGCTACGCTTAACGGCGTCACCGTCAGTCAGGACGGCGCGGCCAATATCGGCGAGCTCAAATTGGGGGTCAACGGCAAAATCAGCAAAAACCTCAACCTGTGGGGCAGCGTCGGCCAGCAGGTGGGCAACAAAGGCTACAGCGACACCGCCGGCATGCTGGGCGTGAAATACCTGTTTTGATTAAACACGCCGGATAATGCTGATGGTTTTCCCGGCATTCAACGTAGAAAGACATTAAAGAGAATGTAGTAGAGTAAGACCGCATTTGCCGCGGCCGAGTTAAATTATGTTTCCCTGCTCACATAAATTAATTTCTGTCACATTGGAAAATGGTAATTGTTCTGGTTTTTAATTGATGTGGCATTTTATGGCTGATATTACTTAATGAAATGGATTGCGATTTAACATAACCCCTGGTATTTAAATTAATTAGCGCTAAAAGCTTGCCATATCCGAGTCAAGATATGTGGAGGCCAACCGGATCCATAACAGCAAATATTCCGGCGCCAGCCCCGATGGCGTCACTGCGTCTTACGATTGCTGACAGCTTTAAAAGAGTACTTTTCCGACAACCGACAATTAAACAAATGTAAGGAATTAAATTTATGCGTAAAATAACACCTATGTCGCCTCCATCATTAGATGCCATTTATTCATGCATTAATAAAAAAAAACCTTTTCAGATTTATGTAATAAATAAATTTAATATAATTGCCGCAGCCATTGCGCTAAATTTATATGCCGTGCCTAATATGGCGTCGGCGGCATGCAACCCCGCGCTGGCGGATGGCGTCACCACTACATGTGACACTACATCAACTCATACAACCACCCTTGGCAGCGGTCCTGGTTTAGATAATGTGACCATTGTTGTGGACCCTAACGCTCAAATCATTACCGGCATAAACAGCGCCATTAGCCTCGATTCAAATTCAAACATTACGTTGGGGACAAATTCTCTGGTGCAAAATACACCTGAAGCCTCGGGCCCAGGGAATTGGGGCTCTGGCGCAAACACTATTGAGTTTAATAATGATAATACTCTGACCGTGGAATCTGGAGCAGAGGTGTGGGCGGAAGAAGGAATACGAAATGAAAATATTGACAATGCCCTTCATGTTATTGGCTCCGGGAATACCATTATTAATCATGGCTATATTTTTAGCCAAGCCGGCAATGCCATTCAAATTGAATCCAGCACTGGATTAACTACCATTGACAACGACGGGACGATTGCAAACTTTTATCCCAACGGAATCGCCATCTCAAGCGCGTTTAGCAACGGGGATGTTTCAATTGTCAACCATTCCGGCGGAATAATCGCTGGGGCAATTAATTTAGGCGGTGGGAATGATAGCATAGTTTCTGAAGACCACTCTTATCTCTCCGGCAATATCAATGGTGGCGGCGGGAGCAATACCCTGATCCTGGACGCGACGTCAAGCAACGTCTTGCCAGCAAGCCGGGTAGAAGGCACTATCAGTAACTTCCAAAGCTTGACCAAAAACGGCGTGGGACTATGGCGGATACTAGGCCAGATCGACGACACTGTTTCGAATCTCACCATTAACGATGGCACCCTGGCCCTTTATCAAAATAACGCATACACCGGCAACACCAATATCAACGGCGGCACCCTAGCCGCCTACGCCGACAATGCCCTCAGCCCCAATTCGGCCTACACTATCGCCGCACCCGGCGCCATGGATTTAAACGGCTTTAGCCAAACCATCGCCAGCGTCAGCAATGCCGGCGTCATCAACCTTAACGGCGCCGACGCCGGCACCGAGCTTACCGTCACCGGCAACTACGCTGGCAATAACGGCCGGCTCACTTTCAACGCCAAGCTCTCCGACGACGCTTCCGACTCCGAACGCCTTATCATCGGCGGCGACACCTCCGGTGAGACCACTGTCACCGTCAACAACGCCGGCGGCAGCGGCGCCCAGACCATTGACGGCATCGAGCTGATTTCGGTCGCCGGCGCCTCCGACGGCGAGTTTACCCAGTCCGGCCGTATCGTCGCCGGGGCTTATGATTATACCCTGGCGCGCGGCACCGACGCCAATGCCGCCAACTGGTATCTGAACAGCTCAACGGCGGCGCCGACGCCGGAACCCCCCGGAGCAGAGCCTGAGCCATCGCCGGAACCCATTCCCGACCCCGACCCGCAACCGGGCGATATGGTGGAGCGTCCTGAAGATTCCAGCTACGGCGCCAATCTCGCCGCCGCCAATACTCTGTTCGCCGCCAGTCTGAATGACCGTTCAGGATTGACCACCTATATCGACCCCATCACCGGCCAACAGCAGACCACCAGCCTGTGGATGACCAATGTGGGCGGCCACAACCGCTCCCGCGATGACAGCGGACAGCTGCGCACCCAAAGCAATCGCTACGTCCTGCAGCTGGGGGGCGATGTCGGCCATTGGAGCAGCGACGGCGCCGACAGCTTTCGCCTCGGCCTGATGGCCGGCTACGGCCACGCCCGCAGCACTACCGACTCGCAGGTCTCCGGCTACCGCTCCAGAGGCTCGGTGGACGGCTACAGCGTCGGTCTCTACGGCACCTGGTACGCCGATGCCGCCGGCCACGACGGGCTCTATGTCGACGGCTGGACCCAGTACGGCTGGTTCGACAACGAGGTAAACGGGCAAGACCTGGGCGAGCAAGACTATAAATCCAAGGGCTTCACCGCCTCGCTGGAAACCGGCTACGCCTTTAATATCGGCGCCAACCCGGCCAAAAACGCCACTTATTATATCGAGCCCCAGGCCCAGGCCATCTGGATGGACGTCAAAGCCGACGACCTCACCGAGGACAACGGTACCCGGGTCAGCGGCGACGGCGACGGCAATATCCAGACCCGCCTGGGGGTCAAGGCCTATATGAACGCCTACAGCGAACGGGATAAAAACAAGGACCGCCTGTTCCGGCCCTTTATCGAAGCCAACTGGATACATAACAGCAAGGATTTCGGCGCCACGCTGAACGGCGTCACCATCAGTCAGGACGGCGCGGCCAATATCGGCGAGCTGAAACTGGGGGTGAACGGACAACTGAATAAAAACTTCAACCTGTGGGGCAGCGTCGGCCAGCAGGTAGGCAATAAAGGCTACAGCGATACCGCCGGCATGCTGGGGATGAAATATCTGTTTTAAACGCTATAACCGATTGGCACAGCGAAGATGTTTGAGAAGTCGCGTGTGAAAGGGAAACCGCGCCGATGGGGTCGAAGCGGGCATGGTTTTCCTGCCCGCCCGAGCACCCCATGGCACGGTAAGCCCGCTTGCACCGAACGTGCAACGAGCCTGTTAAAGGGAAACCGCGCCGATGGGGTCGAAGCGGGCATGGTTTTCCTGCCCGCCCGAGCGCCCCATGGCACGGTAAGCCCGCTTGCACCGAACGTGCAACGAGCCGGCCTCAGGCAAACTACTTGCCGCGGCTCTTGATAACCTGCTCCGCCACCGCTTTTGGCGCTTCCGAATAGTGCTTGAACTCCATGGTATACGTAGCGCGCCCCTGCGACATGGAACGCAGCGTAGTGGAATAGCCGAACATTTCCGCCAGCGGCACCTCGGCACGGATAAGCTTACTGCCGAGAATATCCTCCATCCCCTGCACCATGCCGCGCCGTGACGAGAGATCCCCCATCACGTTGCCCATGAAATCTTCCGGCGTTTCCACTTCCACCGCCATCATCGGCTCCAGCAGAATCGGCTGCGCCTGACGCATCCCGTCCTTGAACGCCATCGCGGCCGCCATACGAAACGCATTTTCGTTGGAATCCACCTCATGATAAGAACCGAAGAACAGCGTCGCTTTCACGTCCACCACCGGATAGCCCCCCAATACGCCGGAGGTCAGCGTATCCTGAATACCCTTGTCGATAGAGGAGATATACTCCCGCGGCACCACGCCGCCCTTGATGGCATCCACGAACTCATAGCCTTTGCCCGCCGGCTGCGGTTCGATTTTCAGCACCACGTGCCCATACTGTCCACGGCCGCCGGTCTGCTTAACGTACTTGCCTTCCACCTCTTCCACGGTCTTTTTAATGGTTTCCCGATAGGCCACCTGCGGTTTACCCACCGTTACCGCCACGCCGAACTCGCGGCGCATCCGCTCCATCAGGATTTCCAGATGCAGCTCGCCCATGCCGGAGATAATGGTCTGGCCGGATTCATCATCGGTCTTGACGCGGAACGACGGATCCTCCTGCATTAACCGTCCCAGGGCAATACCCATTTTTTCCTGGTCCACCTTGGTCTTCGGCTCAATGGCCTGGGAAATGACCGGATCGGGGAAAATCATGCGTTCCAGAATAATCGGATGATCCGGATCGCACAGGGAGTCGCCGGTGGTCACATCCTTCATGCCCACCGTGGCGGCGATATCGCCGGCATGGACTTCCTTGATATCTTTACGTTCATTGGCATGCATTTGCAGCAAACGGCCCAAACGCTCTTTTTTACCCTTCACCGGGTTAAACACCGAATCCCCGGTGGATATGGTGCCGGAATAGACCCGGAAAAAGATCAGCTGGCCGACAAAGGGGTCGGTCATGATCTTGAACGCCAGGGCGGAGAACGGCTCGGTATCGCTGGAGTGACGTTCCACTTCCTTATCGTTCTCGTCATGGCCGACAATGGCCGGCACGTCGATGGGCGACGGCAGGTAGTCCACCACCGCGTCCAGCAATGCCTGCACGCCTTTATTCTTAAAGGCGCTGCCGCACAGCATCGGCACGATTTCATTGTCGATGGTGCGCTTGCGCAATGCGCTCTTGATCTCTTCTTCGGTGAGTTCCTCGCCGTTCAGGTATTTATTCATCAAGTCTTCGCTGGCTTCGGCCGCCGCTTCCACCATATGGTTGCGCCACTCCAGCGCGGACGCCATCAAGGCCGCCGGGATATCTTCGTAGGTGAACTTCACACCCTGGGTGGAATCATCCCAGACTATGGATTTCATCTTGATCAAATCCACCACGCCCTCGAAATGCTCTTCGGCGCCCACCGGAATCTGAATCGGCACCGCTACCCCTTTGAGGCGTTTGGCGATCTGGGTCTGCACCTTGAAAAAATCCGCGCCGGTGCGGTCCATCTTGTTCACGAACGCGATACGCGGCACTTTGTATTTGTTTGCCTGGCGCCAAACGGTTTCCGACTGCGGCTGAACCCCGCCCACGGAGTCATACACCATCACCGCGCCGTCCAATACCCGCATGGATCGTTCCACTTCGATGGTGAAATCCACGTGCCCCGGGGTATCGATAATATTGATATGATGTTCCGGATAATTACCGGCCATCCCTTTCCAGAAGGTGGTGGTGGCAGCTGAGGTAATGGTGATTCCGCGTTCTTGCTCCTGCTCCATCCAATCCATCGTTGCAGCGCCGTCATGCACTTCACCGATTTTATGGCTGACCCCGGTATAAAACAGAATACGCTCAGTGGTGGTAGTCTTGCCGGCATCAATATGAGCACTGATGCCGATGTTGCGATATCGTTCTATGGGAGTTTTACGGACCATACAATTACCTTAGATGCCCCTAATGGACAAAACCTACTGTGAAACATTTTCCCGGCGGCCTACGGCGGCGGGGACTGAGTAATAAATTGAGTTTGTTGCGCATTTCCGGGCAATCCGGCGGAAAAAAAACAGCGCCAGCGCGCCTGGTCAGAATGCGCCTTTTGTAACCGCTCTTCAATGTCCGCCAGTGCCTTTGTCGCTCAGGGTCACATAGCGGCGCGGAACATTACCGGCATAGGCCGAAACCGCGCATGCCGAAGTGGAAATGGCCGGCATGGGCGCTATTGTAGTCGGGACCGAGGGAATTGCCGAAGAAATCGCAGCTCTGGCTGAAGACGCTATGTAAATAAGCGCCTTCGGCATCGTCTCGCCGCCACTGCCGCGACACGGTGATGTCTTTGCCGTTCGCCAGGCGAAAACCCGCCACATCCAGCGCATCGGCACCGGCGTGTTCGCTGAGCCGGGCGTCGGGACGGCTGTAGATATTGCGACAGGCATAGCTGCCGAGGTGGTCAATGCGCGCCAGCGGCGAACCGAGGTCCGTCTCGGCCCGTGGCAAGGCGGATTGCGCCACGAACATGGCGCTGCTGAGCGCCAGGGGACAGCTGGCCAGAAAACTCGAGCTCAGCGCCACCGGCCCGAAGCTGCGCACCCGCACCGGCGACACCAGCGGGCAGGCGCCGGTAGTGGTTCTCTCGGCGGTAAAATCGATACGACCGGCGGCGCGCGCCTGCGCCAGTATCGCCAGACAGGCGGCGGGGTCCCGGGCCAGGGACCGCAGCTTGAACCGGGTAATCAACGTCGGCGGGTCGGTAACTGAAACGGGCGCAAAGGGATCGTAACCCGGTGGCAGGTAGCGCTGAAGCCGTGGGGCGAAGACTACCGCCAGCGCTACCGCAATCAATAAACCCAATAGGAATCGCACCCGGTTTTATTCCCTGCACGAGGTCGGATGGTAAGATTCTAGCAGTTGATCCGGTTTAAGGGATTTTTGCGGCGGTTTCCAGCGTAGCCGGGATCCCGGTTGCCAGATTAACGACAGTTGCCCCCTGGCTGGGTGACGAAGAGGCTTCTGTGGTTTCCAACGCGCGCCGGGCCGCGATGCGGTAGGGCTTCGGGGCATGGCCGTTAACACGTTTGAAGGCGCTGCTGAAGGCGCTCTCCGAAGTATACCCCAGCGAACGGGCGAGCACCGCCACCGGCACGTCGCTTTCCCGCAGCGCCCGTCCCGCCAGGCGCATGCGCCAATCGGTCAGATAGGAGAGAGGCGCAACGCCCGCCACCGCCTTGAAATGCAAGGCAAAGGAGGTTCGGGACATGGCGGCGGCCCTGGCCAGCTCCGCCAGTTGCCAAGGGTGGCCCGGATCCCCATGCATCAGCCGCAAGACCGGCGCGATGCGCGGGTCCGCCAGCGCCCTCAGCCAGCCGGCCGCCAGCGTGCCGGCGGTGGAGAAATGCACGCGCAATATTTGCACGAACATCAGCTGGGCTAGCTGGGACGAGGCGATACCGACCCCCGGCAGTTGCGCCGTTCTTTCCCGCACCAGTTGATCCAGCAGCCATCTCAGTACCGAGGCCTGGGGCGAAGCGGCCCGGACATGAATGAACGGCGGCAGGACATCCGACAGCAATCCTCCGCTGGCGGGATCCAGTTTGATATGACCGCCTATCTGTATGCAATCCTCGCCCTCGCCGAGCTTGGCGTTCTTATTGTCGCTGGCGGCAAAAACCCGGACCGCATCCAGGGGCGCCTGGGTCAAATCCCCCGCCAGCACAAACGAACGCTGCGCCGCCAGCAGAAACACATCGCCCTCCTCCAGGCGCAGCGGCTCATCCTCATCGTTAAAACGAAACCAGCAGTTGCCCTTCACAAGCGCGAAAAATTTGATTTTATCAGGAGCCGGAAAGCGGAGCGCCCAAGCGCCGCCGGCCGTAAATCCGCCGGAGACCACGGATTGGGCCTGGGTGAACTGCAGAATATCGGAAAAAAGATCGTTCATTATTGAACTATCGCGCAATAAATACGGATTTTCAAGCATTCATCGTTCAGTCAGCGAAGACTACACTGGGTCCCATGCACTCACCGTTATCCCTTGCAGGAGTCCAATATCATGTCCGCATTGCAAAAACCCCTCCATTCCGGTTTCAGCGCCGCTTCCACCAGCGGCGAAGTGATTAAAGGCATCGATCTGACCGGCAAAATCGCCATTGTCACCGGCGGCTATTCCGGCCTCGGCCTGGAAACCGTGCGAACGTTACGATCGGCCGGCGCCACGGTCATTGTGCCGGCGCGGGATCGGGATAAAGCCGCCGCCGCGCTGCGGGGGCTGGACGGCGTCGAGCTTGAGGTTATGGATCTGGCCCGGCCCGCCTCCATCGACGCTTTTGCCGCGAAATTCATCGACGGCCGACGGCCGCTGCACATTCTGGTGAACTGCGCCGGGATCATGGCCTGCCCTCTTGAGCGGGATGAACGGGGTTATGAATCCCAGTTCTCCACCAACCACCTCGGCCATTTCCAGCTGACGGCGAGGCTCTGGCCGGCGCTCCGGCGGGCCGGCGGAGCACGGGTGGTTTCGGTATCCTCCTGGGGACACCGCTTTTCCCCGGTGGTATTTGACGATCCTAACTTCGAACATCGCGAATACGATCGCTGGCAAGGTTACGGACAGTCGAAAACCGCCAATATCCTGTTTGCCCTGGCGCTGGACGGCCACGGTGTAGCCCACGGCGTGCGCGCCTTTTCACTGCATCCCGGCGGGATTCTGGACACCGGCCTCGGCAAACATCTGTCACAAGGAGAACTGAGGGAAGCGGGAGTCATTGACGATGCCGGAAAGCCCATCCTGGATCCCGCCAAAAACCTTAAAACCGTGGAACAGGGCGCGGCCACCATTGTCTGGTGCGCCGCCAGTCCGCAGCTCAACGGTATGGGCGGTCTTTATTGCGAAAACAGCGATATCGCACCGCTGGCCCCGGAAGGTCGCGCCGGCGGTTGGAATACCGGCGATGCCACCAGGCTCACCCTCAATGGCGTCCTGCCCTACGCTGTAGATCCGGCATCCGCAGAACGCCTGTGGCATCTGAGCGAACGGCTGCTGGGTTTTACCTTCACAGCTGATTAAGCCGAGGCCGCGCTTATCGCGGCCTCGGTCTTGCCTCCGGCGATGGCGGTTATTGCCGCATGCCGATAGCCAGGCGGTTAAAACCGTTAATCAGGGCGACGGCGAAGGTCAGATCGGCAATTTCCCCATCGGTAAACTGGCTTTTTAACGGCTCGAATACCTCATCCGGCGCGCCGGTGGCGGCAATATGGGTCAGGGCTTCCGCCCAGGCAAGCGCTGCGCGCTCCCGCTCGCTAAAATGCGAGCTCACCCGCCATCCGGCCAGGCTATCGAATTTAACTTCCGCCAAACCGCCGGCCCGCAGCGCGGCGGCGTGCATTTCCAGACAAAACGCACAGCCGTTGATTTGCGACACGCGCAAATTAACCAACTCTATTAATTGCTGTCCCAACGTGCTGTTTCCCAATGCTTTATTGACCATCAGAAATCCCTGATAGGCTTCCGGGGATAATTTGGCGTAAGGCAAACGTAATTGGCTCATAGGTATTTCTCTCTGCTGATGCCGGCGGGCCGGTCATCTTTGTAAAACGAAGGTGAAAGCCGCATCATAAGCGTCTTCATTAAATGCGGGTTCACTATAGGCAATGAATGTCATAATCTACAGGGCCAAGAACAGGCTGAATGATTAGGACATGCCATGCCTTATCAGCACATACAACTTGATGGCGACCATTCAATACCGCTCTATCTGCAGATTTACCGGCGGTTTCGCGAGGCCATCACCAACGGCCGGCTGCATCCCGGCGATCGCATCCCGTCGGTGCGCAGCCTGGCCAGCGAATTGGATCTGGCCCGCGGCACGGTGGAAACGGCTTATCAATTATTGATAAGCGAAGGGTATCTGTTAACGCGCGGCCCGGCGGGCACGGTGGTCTCACCCCAGTTGCCGACCCGCCGCATTAAGGAAAAGCCGACGCTTCCGGTGGTTATCCGTGAGTCGACAATTCGCCCTCAGCGCCCCGTTCCGCTGCCGCTGCAGCTTGGCTTACCGGCGCTGGATGCCTTTCCGCGCAAACTTTGGGCCCGCCTGGCCGGCAGCCGCCTGCGCCGGCCGGGGGTGGAGAACCTGGTTTATCCCGATCCCCGCGGTTATGCGCCCCTGCGTTCAGCTATCGCCGCTTACGTGGGCATCTCCCGCGGCATTGTCTGCGGGCCGGATCAGGTCTTTATCTGCGCCGGTTACCCCGCGGCCCTTGAGCTGATATGCCGTTGCCTGATGAAGCCGGGGGACGCCTGCTGGTTCGAGGATCCCGGTTATCCCTTCGCCCGCGATGTGCTCATCGGCGCCGGCGCAAAGCTTGTCCCGGTGCCGGTGGATGGATCAGGCCTGCGGGTGGACGCCGGTCAGACGCTGGCGGACGATGCCCGTTTTGCCGTGGTGACGCCGTCTCATCAAAGTCCGCTGGGGGTCGCCCTCTCCCTGCCCCGCCGCCTGGCTTTGCTTGAATGGGCCAATCGGCGGCAAAGCTGGATCGTTGAAGACGATTATGACAGCGAATACCGTTATCACGGCCGCCCGCTGCCGGCGCTGAAGAGCCTCGACGACGGGGGGCGGGTACTTTATGCCGGGACCTTCAGCAAGGTATTGTATCCGGGTCTGCGGCTGGCCTATCTCGTGGTGCCGGCCGGGCTTATCCCCCGGTTTGCCGGGGTTTCCGAACGAATGGCCAATAACTGCCCCGAATTATTGCAGGGCACCGTCAGCGATTTCATTGAACAGGGGCATTTCACCCGCCATTTGAAAAAAATGCGGAACCTCTACACCCTGCGCCGGAGTTATCTGGAAGGGGCGCTACAGGAGATTTGCGGGCAGCATCTGAAAATAGAGCCTCAGGCCGGCGGCATACAGCTGCTGGCCCGACTGAAGGCCGGCACCGACGATGGGGCGCTGGCGGATGATGCCTTGGCATCCGGCGTGGCGGTGCAGGCATTGTCGCGCTGGTGTCTGGCGGCCGAAATCGAACCGGGACTGCTGATGGGATTCACCAACGTCGCCAGCCCCGAACAGGCCCGGGACATATGCCGGACATTAATGTTATCCCTTAACCGGCCATTGGCTTAACCCTAAAATTTCAGTTAATTTCCAAATCGGTTGCCCCGATGTTTACTTAAGGGAGTTCATATTTAATCGGGTCCGATAAGCGGTCCGGCACCCATCATCCTCTCTGATCAATGCGCGTTTCGACTTTGCTGTGAAGTCCTTGCCCGTCCTAGAGCGGGCTTTTTTTTGCCCATGGAAAAATGGTGTTGGTTAAACAACGCTTTCCATTGACCGGCTCTCCTGTCGGCGCTGAAAAAAAACGTTGTTTTCGTGTTTACGCCCCCGGTATTTAGGTTCATACTTGCGTCGGTTTCATGTAGCAATGAGCTAGACTTTACGCCTCGGACCTAGGTTCGGGGCATCCTCCGATTTCCTTGTTCTACTCCCCCCTTGATATATTTTTTTTCCTCCTGTGCGCCGATATCACGCCAAGATTGCCGTTCCATCCGGTTTCCCATGGCTACCGCCGACACCCTGGCTTTTATACCCGCCATATTTTCAGGGCAGCGCGCTCGCCGCTAAACCCTGCCTGCAATCTGCCGATAACCTATACCGGGCGGCTTGGGGCTTCAGGGCTGATTCAGGCGCGGCATGCGATATTGTTAAAGGATGGCTATGTCTACTCAAGATTGCTTGCAACAATTGTTCGATGAAACGCCGGAATCTTCACTTTATTACAAGCAGCTTCAGGCCTTTTCCACCCGGCCCGCCGCCGATTGCCACATCGTGATATGCGGTTTGGCCAACGTCGGCAAGAGCGACCTGGTCAAAGTCCTGTCGCTATCCCGCACGTTATCAGCCACAGACGGGTCCCCTGCTGCGATCGTCCCCCGGTATATTGATACGCCGGGTTTCGACCTGTCCGGTCAACAGAGCGCGCAGTCCTGGGAAAAAGCGATTGGCGCCGATATCATCGTCTTGATACACGATATGCGACAAGGCGCGCTGGCGGCCGGCGAAATGGCTTTTCTCCTATCGCTCAAGGCTCGGTTTCCCGACCTTCGCCAACGGATGATTGTGGTCCTCGCCCAGGCAGATAAGGTGCCTTGCCAAATGCTGGAGCGCCTGAGTGCGATTCACCGCAATCTGGCAATGCTGTTTTTATCCTGCAGCGGCGGGATTCCCGATGAAAGCTATCCCGCTCCGGCAAAGAGCGGGGTCCCGGTGCTGCTATTGGAGCACGGCCGTATCCAGGCGCTGCGGCAACAGCTTTTGTTACTGATCGGCAGTTATGAGGGCGGCCTGCCCGGGATGCGAACCGCAAGCAGCAAAGCGTTGCTTGATACGCTGGATGCCTGGGTTACCAGGGCCATTAAAATCCGCAAAAAAAGCATCGCCATAAAAGAAGCCGAGCTGAGTCAGACTTTTTCTTTATGGCAACGGGATTTACAGCGCCTGGGGGATACATTGCGTTTTCGCATCAATGAGCTTCGTCAACGTTAACCCTTACGGGATAAGGAATGGGTATGTGGTGGTTTATCCTGCCGATGCTGGCTTGGGCTTACAGCCTGTTTGCCCTTTCGGGGCGTGCCCGGACGGTTTCCCCAGGTTTGGCGCCGCCGCTCCCGCCATATGAGGTGGTTTTATGGTCCATAGAGGAAGAAAGCCCGTCAAAGGCCCGGTTCATCAGAGAAAATGAAATTATCGCCGATACCAAAATCGCGCTGCTTAAATTATATGGCGAACATCCGTTGCTGATCGTCCGGGACGAGTCGGCGCCGGTCACCCTGACCTTTGACGCGTTATGCCGATTTGCCGAGCAAGGGCAAGCCAAAAAATTACCGGCGCTGATCAAAGATCTGTCGGTATTGATACCCGGTACCGCTATGAGTCCCGCCAGGGAAAAACAAAAAGCCGAGCTGGCAAGACTCAAAGAAGAAGTCGCCGCATTTATCCAGCTGCGTACCACGCTGGCACAAGTCCAGCTGCGTACCACGCTGGCACAAGTCCAGCTGCGTACTACGCTGGCACAAGTCCAGCCGCGTACCACGCTGGCGCAAGTCCAGCTACCCACCACGCTGGCGCAGGGGGCTCTTCACGGAGAAAATGACCGGCTGTCGGATTGAGCGGTCCCTCCACGGCCGACAGCGACTTAATGATCCGGCCCCCCTGTGGCGCAACGCCAAAATCAAAAGGAGAAAAAACCGGCCTGCGCTATAGGTATTCCCGCCAGATCCCCCATAATAAATAACTCATGTCCTGCCGAGCCATTTTATTTCGCAACGCAAAGGAGACAATTATGCACATTGATTTATCAGGTAAAACCGCCCTGGTCACCGCCTCAACCAGCGGTATCGGCTTCGCCATCGCCAACGGCCTGGCACGGGCCGGCGCCGCCGTGGTCATCAACGGACGCAGCCAGGATACCGTGGACAAAGCGCTGGCCGCCATCGCTGCTGATGTTCCCGGCGCCGTCCTGAGCGGGATCGCGGCCGATCTATCCGATGCCGCGGGTGTGGCGCGTTTAACTGACGCGGTACCAAAAGCGGATATTCTGGTGAATAATGCCGGCATCTACGGCCCGAAACCTTTTTTCAGAATAGACGACGACGAATGGGAACACTATTTCCAAACCAACGTGATGTCCGGCGTACGCTTGTCGCGCTTCTATCTGCCGGGCATGCTGGATCGCAATTGGGGCCGCATCGTCTTTATCTCATCGGAATCGGCGCTGAATATTCCCGCTGAAATGATCCATTACGGCGTGACGAAAACGGCGCAGCTCGCGGTTGCGGGCGGGTTGGCCAAGCTTGCCGCCGGCAGCGGCGTAACGGTGAATTCCGTATTGCCCGGACCGACACTGTCCGACGGGGTCCGGGCCATGCTGAAGGGAAGCGCGGAGGAAGCAGGCATCAGCATCGAAGAGGCCGGAGCCGATTTCGTACGCACCCAGCGCTCCACTTCTATCCTGCAACGGCTGGCAACCCCGGAAGAAGTGGCCAATCTGGTGATCTACACCTGCTCAACGCAAGCTTCCGCCACCACCGGCGCCGCATTGCGGGTAGACGGCGGCGTGGTGAACAGCATCGTTTGATTGAAAATGTCGCTTCACGCCGGGACCGGGGAGGTGGGATGCGTTACCAATATTGATATTGCATCGCCGTGCTTCTGTGGCGCTTTATGACATAAAGAGGGAAGATTTCCGTTTCCCGGCCGTAGCTTAAAACACAATTCCCCACCGCGTCGAAGCGCTGGCACTCTTCAATCTTGGAAATCTGGCTGATGGATGTGGTTGAAACCGAATTGGAGCCCAGTTCCCTTCCCGCGTTATCATAACGGTAGGTCGTGGAGCCTTTCGAAGACGCGGTGGTGGCTAACAGGCCTTTTTTGTCGTAGTTATAAACGTACTGATCGTTCGCCAGCGCATCCGAACCGCGCGAGACGCTTTTCACCAGCCGGCGCCGCTTGTCATAGCTATACACCGTGGTAGTAAAGCCTTTTTGATCGTTAATGGTAAAAGCATCCGTAGACGTGGCGATCAAACCGGTTTTATCGGTGGAAAAATTGATTTTTCCCAGCTTGTGGGTCGCCAATGTCTGGGTCCCCTCTTTATCCAGGATGACGGTAATTTCATAGTCGGATTCCCAGCCGCCCGGCGCTTTGACGGTATGGTTGATCATCCGCAGGATCACGCTGCCTTCGGATTTACGATAATCAAAAAGCGCATCGGACAAGACACCGCAGCGATCAAAGCGAATGTTGCCGGAGGCCTGTTCATTCACATCCTTCCCTACCATGCCGGAGACCATCATCTTGATATTCCCCCTCGCATTGCCGTCCAACATGATGAGATTGTTATTGTCGTTCACCCTGCGATGTTTGTCAGCGCAGCTAACCGCGGCAACGGCGGAGGTGGACAACAGGCTTCCCAATAAAAACACCGCCGCCCATTTCTGGAAAAGTGTGATCATGGCGTTTTGCAGCATATCCATTTGCGAGAGGAACACTCATTCTATAGCAATTGCCCCTCTCCATCCATTGTCCAAACTGCGGTGACGATGTCTGAGCGGAATATCGCCGCCAAACGCCATAAGATAAGGCTGATTTTTTCCGGCATCGATTTTCCGGCTTTTTGCCGTCCACTCCCCCCTACGCCGGACATTGTGTTATCTTAGCCGCCGGAACAACCCGCCTGAGAATCTGAACGATGGAACACAAGAAAACCTTCCCGCAGCAAAAAAACCACCTGCATCCGCGGAACCGCCATCGTTCACGCTATGATTTTGATGCGCTGATCGGCCGTTGCCCGGCGCTGGCGCCGTTCGTTAAACCCAATGCCTGGGGAGACATTTCGGTGGATTTTGCCGATCCCGCGGCGGTGAAAATGCTGAATAAAGCCTTATTACTACATTATTACGGCATCGAGCACTGGGATATTCCCGCGAATTACCTCTGTCCGCCAATTCCCGGCCGAGCAGACTATATACATTATCTCGCCGATTTGCTGGCGGACGGTAATGGTCAAGAAATACCCCGCGGCAAAAATATCGCCATCCTGGATGTGGGCGTGGGAGCCAGCTGTATTTATCCCATTATCGGCCAGCATGAGTACGGCTGGCGTTTCACCGGCTCGGAAAATGACAAAATTTCGCTAAACTCGGCCAAAATGCTGGTGGAGATGAATCCCACGCTGAGAAACAGCGTGCGGTTGCGCCACCAAAAGCAAAGCGACGCTATTTTTGACAATATCATCGGCATCGCAGAACGCTTTGACGCTACTATATGCAACCCGCCTTTCCATGGTTCGGCGGAGGAGGCGCGCGCCAGCACCCGGCTGAAGCTGCATAAACTCGGCAAAGGCGAAGTGGCGGACACGCCGGTGCAAAATTTCGGCGGTAAAAATAACGAACTCTGGTGTGAAGGGGGTGAATTGGCCTTCGTCGGCAAGATGGTCGAAGAAAGCGTCGGCAAAGGCAAAAACTGCCTGTGGTTCACCTCGCTGATTTCCAAGCACACCACCCTGCCGCCGCTGTATGAGGCCCTGAAGCTGGCCGATGCGTACGATGTGCGCACCATTGATATGGCCCAAGGCCAGAAAATCAGCCGCTTTATCGCCTGGACCTTCCAGAATGCCGAACAACAGGCGCAATGGGCCGCCGAGCGCTGGCAGAAACCGGAATAACCCGGCGGCTCCCGGCGGCGAGAAGCCTATAAACAGCCGCCGAGGACAAGCCGTTAACGTTAGCGGCTGGCGACAGCAAGAATCAACGTTACCCTCGGCGCTCGCCGGCCTGTCGTGGCGACACGGTTCAACGGGATTACCTTCGGCGGGCGCCGGCGTGCCATGACGACAAGGGTCAGCAAGATAACCCTCGGCGCTAACCGGCCTTGCAAATCGGCACGTCCGGATGGAATAATCACGATTTGGCCGCCAGCGCCGCCTCTATCATCTCTTTGGCCTGACCGATGGTTAGCGGCAGCCCCTTTTCATCGAGCCGGCCGTCGCGCATCAACAGCTCCGCCAGATGAGCCACCCGAGGCAATCTCAGTTCGAAACGCCGCAGAATGTCTTTTTGATTGAAAAACTCAGAGAGATTCCCCCCCAGAACCACTTCCCCTTTATCCATCAAATAGACCTTGTCCGCCAGCAGCGGAACGATATCCATATCATGGAGGGTAAAAATCAGGGTGATGCCCAGGGTTTTATTGATATCGTTCAGCATATGCACCAAATGACTGGCCGACCGGGGGTCGAGGGCATTAAAGGGTTCATCCAGCACCAGGACTTTCGGTTTCATCGCAATTACGCTTGCCAGGGCAATGCGCTTCTTCTCGCCGCCGCTGAGATTAAAAGGATTGCGGTGAATATAGGACTCCATGCCGACGATATTCAGCGCCCAGCGTACGGTGTTATCCAATTCCTCGCCGGCAATTTTCATATTAACCAGGCCGTAGGCGACTTCCCGATAAACCGTGGCGTTAAACAGCTGGTCGTCTGAGTCCTGGAAAACCATGCCCACCCGGCGCCGCAGTTCGATGAAGTTCTCCCTCACCACCGGCAGGCTATCCACCACCACCCGTCCGCCCTGAGGCAGCAACAGTCCGTTAAAGAGCTGAAACAGCGTCGACTTCCCCGCGCCATTGGGGCCCAAAACAGCGACACGCTCGCCCTGGCCAACGGTCAGATCCAGATGATTCAGTGCATTGTGTTTACCGTCATAAGAGAAGCTGACGTCGGAAAGCTTGATAATGTCCATGGTTTTCTCGGTTAGCGGCTTAACACATTCAGCGTGACGACCAATATCAGCAATAAGCCGGCGGCCAGGCCAATCAATTTATCCCGCCTTGGCACCTTGGTGGTAAAAAAGCACAGGTCGTGACTGTCTTCATCATAACCGCGAGCCAGCATGGCCTGATAAATCCGCGTGCTTCGGTCCAGGGATCGGATGAGGATACCGCCGGCGACCTTACCCGTATCCCTGACTCTGCGCAGCCAGGAAACAGTCTCTCCCAAGCGGCTGATTTGCGCCTGCCGCATGGTAAAGGCGGTATCCTGCATAATAAAAACATAACGATACATCATATCCGCAATATCAATAACGGTATGCGGCACTTTGCAAAGGCGCAGCGTTTCCAGGATATCTATCATCGGCGTGCTGAATGACAGGGCGGCAACCAGGGTCACCGCCGCCATGATGCGTAAAAAAAGGACAATACCGAAGACCAATCCCTCCTGATAGGCATCAAGGGAAAAGTAGTGAAGCGGAATAGTGAACAGCAGCCGGCTGCCATGGGTGAACAGCACGCTTAAAAATACCAGCCAGGCAATACCCATCGGCATGATCAAGCGTTTTAACAATGCCCTGCGGTCAAAGGGCATAACGCAAAACAGACTGATGGCGGCCAGCCATAATGCCAGCGCCAGATACCATTGGCTCAAGACGGAAGCCACCGCCACCGCCGACAGCAAAACAACGGTTTTTATCCGGCTGTCCAGCCGGCGCAGGGGACTGGAGGATTCATCGGCGAAACGCGCCAGGCTCATGATTCTTCTTCTTTGCTCCCGACGGCGTTGCCCTTGCCGCCAAACAGCTTCAGCCAATGATATCCCACAATCAGGCCGGCGAAAAAGTTGGCCACGGAAAAGGCCCCCACCTCGGCATCCCCCGGCAATTCCACAAAGGGATGATGAGGTTTGTGCGCCACGCCGGTGGCCAAATCATTGACGTGGTTATCCGTACCGCTGCCGTCCATGTTGTGGGAATTCATATAGGTCCCCGAGGCAAAGATAAACAGCAGGATAACGCACATGACCGCCAGCATGGTTTTGGTGAAACCATCAAAAAATTGGGTTTTTTTCGCCTCTTCGGTCGGAGTCTCAATCTGCAATGACATGTTATGCTCCCGTTCTCGTCAAGATTCCCGGCAACAGGTCAGGACGCCGGCTGACCATGGCCTGCAGCACCGCGGCGGTAAAAACCGCCTCGGCCACCGCCAGCGGCAGCTGCGTCGGACCGTAGCCCATGAAAAAAATCATCCACTGCTTCACCAGCGGAACGTTGCCGTGCAGGCTTAACGCCAGCTCAAACGCGCTGGTGAGATAGGTCACCAAATCCCCCACCAGGCCGGCCATGCCCGCGGCGAGCCATAACGGAAAACGAAACGCCCTGAAGAATTTCCACACGGCGTAACCGGAAAAAGCCCCGGCAATGCCCATGGAGACCGTATTGGCGCCGATGGTGGTAATGCCGCCATGGCCCAGGAAGACCGCCTGGAAAAACAGCACAATCATCGACACCACCGCGGTGGCGAACGGACCGATAATAATCGCCGCCAATGGTGTGCCGCACGGATGAGAGCTGGAGCCGGTGACCGGCACCGGCAAATGCATCGCCGAGATAACAAACACCGCGACGCCGATCATGGCGAGGAAAGGTTTATAAGCGAGATTAGTTTTGATTTTTCGTTTTATTTCATAGATGCCCGGCACAACAAAAACCGCCGTCACGGCATAATAAACGGCGCACGCCGTCAGCGGTAAAATTCCATCTTCGATATGCATGCCTGATCCTCACGAGTGTCAACTATACCCATCATCTCTCTCGTTGCAGCTGTGCTGGATAGACTCTTTCACTCGAATAACCTGCCTGAGTAAGCCTCATCGGGATTTTTCGCTTGCCGCCGCTTGAAAACCATTGGGTATATAACACAAATTAAAAAACCAACATGCGGCAGTGAAGGAAGGAAAATAAGTTCAGACACGGGGAATGTTAACCACTCTCGCCGCGAAGTTATAACCGAACCCTTCCCATCACCCCGGGGATTGGTACTTCCTGTATGAGATGGGCCGGTCTCCTGGCTTGCCGTCATTCTTCTTTACCGCCTTCCCATGTCATAAAACACAGTGGCTGAAGGTAAATTCGTCAGGCTTACAGTAGCGGGGGCTGCGCCGGAATATTGATTATCCCAAAAGGGATCTGCACCGGCTTTCCGTTTCACCCGCCTCGCGATCGCGAAGCTAAGGCACCCAAATCTCGGAAATTTATCCTGAGTTTTTTTTCAATTAACGTCAAGGGATAAATAAACCTTATGTCGGGATTTTGTTGCGGTAGATCATGATAAGAAGAAATGATGAACGGGAGAAATTAGCGGGTGGATATCAGATTTTGTTAGGGAGGCGGGGGTTGTGCTTAAAATACCGGAAAATATTTGTAACGGTGAAATATGATTTACATCAAATATTGCCTTATAAAATTTAATTAGAAACATGCATCTAAATCAATTTTATAAAATCAAGAAATCAAGCAACCTGCTTATTGCGCCGATTAAAACAACCGGCGCGACATTATAATATTATTCTATTATTTCAATTGGCGGTGCGGCAAATCCGCCTGGAGCTGTATATCCCCAACCAATCCATGCCTGCGAATTTTCCGGTATTAAAATTGGTGGGATATCGTCGCCAGCGTCAAAAGGTGTAACGCCATCCCACACACAGACATTTATGACCACACCGTTTTGAATTTCTGCATAGTTTGCCATACACCTCACCACTCTATTTCTATAAAACCAGCGCTACCAGCGCCACCATTTCCACCACTGCCACCGCCAGAATATGGCGTTGCGCCGCCAGAACCACCAGCCCCATAACCACCCGCTGGAAGACCGTTCGGGCCGGCACTACCAATACCCGCGCGCTGATTGCCCCCACCCCCACCGAATGGCGAACTACCACCATTGCCCGATAAACCAGGCCAGCCATTTATTGAAGTATTTGCGCCCGGTGAGGCACTGTCACTTCCAGAACCGCCTTGAGGAAATCCGCTACCACCCGCACCTCCGCCCAAGGCTCCAGTACTGATACCAGCCCGGCCGACACTGCCGCCATTTCCCCCCGACAAGGTGATTAATGATCCTACTATCGTGTTCCCTCCGTTAGAACCCTTTGTGGCATTGTCTGAGCCCTGTCCACCTCCAGTACCTCCCGATCCAGCTCCACCTATGGTAATAGGAACTACCTGTCCTGGCGTCACACTGAGCACCGCTCTCTGAATCGATTGACCAGCACCGCCCCCGCCAGCGCAAGAGCCGGAAGCATTTGCTATATTGTTACTGCCGCCCCCGCCGCCAGCGCATCCGGAAATATAAATCGTTGTAACGCCTACCGGCACAGTGAAATTGCCGCTGGAGGTAAACGTAGCAAAACCATGGGGCGCCAGGGCTTCATAATCCGCCTGGGCGGTGACGTTAGCACCGGCACCTGCGGCAAAGGATTTGAAGTTGTTTGTTGTCATTAGAAATCCTCCAATAATTTTATCGAATGGATATAATGATTAAGTGAGCATATATTCAAAATTTGTATATATATAATCACGTTTAAACTTACAGGTTAAAAAATTAAAAACCCGTTATTGAAAATTTCCGTATATTCTGGAATGTTTTATTTTATTAAAAACATCACAATGTCAAACAAATTAATATATAATATTAACCATGCTGTCTAAGCATTAGCAGGCGGAACGATGAATTCGTCCTGTTTATATAACCACCCCATATCTACAGGTGAATCATCGGTAATAAGTATCGGTATTGTATTATCCGGCCAAACAACGGGTGTCATTCCATCCCATAATATGATATTGACAACAATTTCTTTATTAATAAGTGCATATCTAGCCATATTATACATACTCCCATATTATAACCATACCTGGCGCTCCTGAGCCGCCGGAGAAAGCTGACGCTGTATTTTCTGTATTAGCAGCCCCACTTCCTCCAGTGCCAGGAGATACCGCCGTTTGACCATTATGCCCAACCGCGTTTATTCCCGCTCCCGCGCCCATACCAGACTGCCCCCCTTCTCCGGGCAATAGAACCAATGTGGAAATAACCGCTGATGGGCGCCCCTGTCCTCCCTGCTGTGAAAGAATATTCGCTCCAGTTGGAAGAGATGGAGTGGCAGTGCCTTGTGGCGAAATTGGCGGAATAGCTGGCCCAGTTTTTATTCCACCCATTCCCCCAGGCGCGGAAAGCAGCGAGCCAAAAGAGGTTAGCCCACCATTACTGCCATTTGAGCCAATAACAGGAACGCCCGCAGCACCAATAACAACAGCAACTCCTGAAAATCCACCGGTATATCGAGATTTTCCATACGAGCCACCAGAGCCGCCGCTTCCTACCGATGTTGCGCCAGCCGTAGTAACAGATGCGCCACCACCGGCACCGCCGCCACCTTGTACCTCAACGATAACACTAGTCGTTCCTGGCGTTGGCGTGTACGTTCCAGACGAGGTAAATGTCCGAACATTAAGCAGCCGCCCCATGGCGCCAATATTCACCAGTGCCGTTGATTGCGCAGCGCTGCCGGCGTCTTTGATTTCTGATAAATTATTAGTCTTTTGTAAAAAACTGGCAGCACCCTTAGAATTCAATGCCGCAATCAGATTATTGAGCAAGGTTGCCGTATCGCCATTATCCAGCACATCCGCTGATAATTGATTTGATATAAACTGCGCCAGAACGCTGGAAAATACCGTCGCCTGTCGCAGCACCTTATTCACCTGCGCCGAAGACGCCTTGCCCGCCGTAAAGCCCGATGATAATTCCGCCAGCGCTTGATAATCCGCCTGATCGATAACATTGGCCCCGGCGCCGGTGGCGAACGGTTTAAAATCATTGGTTGCCATTATAAATTCACTCCCCATGAGCCGATATCAAAACCGGCGATATATTGGTTGTCCATGTCGAAGCCGAAAAACTGATTGTTGGCCGACGGTGTTAATATTTCCCCGGCATAAACCCCGGCGGCTTTTACCGTTAAATAGCCCTGGCGAATGGCGGCCAGCAGTTCACGGGAAACGTAATCCATGCTGGTTTCGGCAAATACCCACAGAGCAATGGTCATATCCTGGTTATCCACTATCTGCATAAATAACCCGGAGCCGGCCAGGGCGGTATTCAGAATATCCGGCAGCGAGCCGTTGGTGCCGTCCCAGTGATTAATGGCGATTTTGGCTTTCAGCACCACCCGGTAAACATCGTCGCTCAGGTTGGTAAAACCGGCGTCGGGATCGTAGGGGCCTTGCCAGACGCCCTGTTCATAGCCCAGTCCATCCGTATCCCAGGAAAAGTAGACGCCGGAAATAGGCTGTGCCACGGTGCGGCTGCGGCCTATCCATTCGCCGAGAATGTCCAGCTGATTGCCCACGGCGGTATCAATATCAAAATCATTGATAAATCCGGTCATGGCGCCATCGATATCCACCAGCGGGCGGGTGGATAAATCGATATGGTCGACAAATTTCGGTTTGCCACGGTGGTAGTTGGTGATGAGATCGGTGTATTTACTCATGACGCCACCTGGATAAGGATGTCATCCACGCTGCAGGAGGCCGATTCGTCCCAGGCGATATCAATATTGCCGGCCGCGACGGCGGCGGCGGATGTGCCGATGGACAGATCGATAATGTCGTAATATTTGCTGGCGCCGCCGCTCACCGCGCCGAGATTGGCGGGTGAATACACCCGGCTCAGCAATACATCGCTGCCGATGGACAGTGAGTTGATATAGTCGGCGATGGCGGCTTTAATCTGGTCGCCGATGACCGAGGTATAGCCGGTAAATACCGTCAGGGTCAGGGAGATGAACACCGGCACCGCAATGGGCCTGGAAAAGCTGATGACCTGAGGGTTGCCGTACTCGTCCGACACGGTGATGCTGGTAGTGCCGTAGGTGCTGACCCCCTGCCCTTTCTTGCTGCGCAGGGTATCGGCGATGGAGGTGGCGTCGCCGCCTTCAATCACCGCCGAGATGGAGTGCGCCGGCAGGCCGTTACCGTCCGTGCTGCCGGTGTCGTTCTCGAACAGGACATGGCGCGTGACGCCGCCGATATTGGCGATGGCCCCGTCTATGGCTTCAAAGGGCGTCAGCGACGGCAGCGCCACGCTGATGGCCTGCCTGGCCCTTAAGGCGGCATCGGTCTCGTCGGCGCTGCCCACCGCGGCGGCGGAAGGATTGGTGGCGGATGACCATCCCAGGGTCGGCGTATTGATCTGGTTTACCGTGCCGGGCAGCGCGGTAATAGCGCCGGTGGTGGCGCAGGTGGCGGTAACAATAACCGAGCCGGCGACGTCAATCACCACCTGGGCCGGTAAATTCCAGATAACGCTGTTGCCGTCTTTTACCGATCCGTTGGTAATAGTGGTGCCGGCGGTGCCGGCTATCAGCACGTCCACCGTGGAATTCACCGCGGCGGCCCGTTGGATACCGTTAATCTTCACATTGCTGGCCAGTCCTTTGCCGACGGCGGTGGCCGGTGAAAAAGAGTTATACACCCCAATGGCGCTGTTATTGGCATCATGAATCGCCAACGCCACCAGCGCCACCATCTGGCCGTCTTTGCTGTCGGGGGCCAGATAGGCGTCGCTGCCGTAGATTTGCTGGAAATAGCCGGTGACGGTGTTGAGGATGGTCTGGTAGTCGGGGGCGGTGATGCCCGTGGCTGTGACGGTGGCCGCCAGTCCAAGAGTGTCGAGATTAAGAGCCATTATGCCTCGCTTATTACCGTGGTCGCCCCGTAGAGGGTGTCGATGGCGGCGGTAAAGGTGACACGGCGCGTATTGCCGTCGTTATTGGTGTCGAAGGATTGGATGGAATTGACACCCGCAGTGCCCAGGATCCGGTTGCGCACCGCGAGGCTGTAGATATCCGAGCGCTGCTTGCCCAGGATGGACTGCAGATAGGGCGTGCCCTCGGTGGTATCCAGGAACCATTGTCCCTGCCACAGCTTAAAACGGGTGTCCACGGCCTGGGCCACGCATTCGGGAGAATTGACCAAAAAGGTGTTGTCCCCCTGGCCAAAGGTGTAATCGCCGTCCGCTCCTTCACGTCTGTATCTCATTTTGCCGCTCCTGTATTGCTGCCGCCGCTTTGTACTCCGCCGTGGACGTGGCCGGTCTGGCTGATGCCCGCCGCCACCTGATCGCCGGTGGAGGTGACGGCGCCGTTGATTTGTACTTTGCCGTTCACCGTCAGTAGCGGCGTATCGATGGTGACATTGCCGCCGCGGTCGATTTCAATAAACGACGCGCCGCTGTCGGTGCGCAGCTGGGTGGCGGTGGTGCTGATGCCGCTGATTTTATATTTTTGCGACTGCGGTCCAATCAAGGCGAAGGCGTCGGATAAATCATGCTGGCGAGGGTCCACCGGTTCCTGCAGGTCGCCGTTCTGCCACCAGAAATCGATGCAGCGATCGGCAAACACCACCAGACATTCATCTCCTTCTCTCACCGGGAACGTCAGGGTGACGCCGCCGCCCCGGGGAAACAGCACCGGGACATCCGCCAGCAGCGGCAGGTTGACGGAATTCACCTTGCCGGTGATATCGGTGATGGCGCCTTTGATGGCCGGCTGTACCGAGCAGGTGACCGTATCCGGATCGAAGGACTTGATAATGCCGGGCATGGCTACCCGCAGGTTGGTGGAGAGATTATCGCCATGGGCTTCCAGTAACTGGTCAATCTCGCCGGTTTGTTCATTAACGGGAATCGTCATCAGTTTTTACTCGAATCTTGGGCAGGTTTATCCACCAGGTCATTGTGGGCGGTACAGTTCAAATCCATATACCAATCGTCGCCCATGGTATCGCCCTGGCAGTTTATGGAGTTGACGATAAAATAGCCGGTGGCGGCCGATTGCAGTTCTACCTGAACCAGGCTTTGCCACTGGATAGTCGGATTGATCAGACAGCGTATCACCGCCCCGCCCCCAATGGTCTGTGTAGTCACGCCGAGCAACCCCGTACGACCGTTTAATACAATCACATCATCAAGGCTGGCATCTTCAAATATCGATACATATTGGCCGTTGATGAATTGCCAAAGGAATCGGCACTGTTTTGCAAGCAGGTCTTGATAGACTGTGGAGCGCCCGAACATAGCCTTTGACCGGGGATATTTGGTGTCGGGCATTTTCGCCGTCATGCCCCTGGTCACGCCGTAGGGCTCAAAGGTCTGCATTAAAGCCGCATCCACCCGCGCGGCGTCATAGCCTTTACCCAGGGTCTGGTTGATGGTGGCATAGACCTTGGCATCGTGAGAATCCACCGCTTGAATGGTGACCACCTGGTCGGTTTTGTTCTCCAGGCTTCTGCTGGAATAGCGGATTTTGCCGTCAAACAGGATGCCGGAATTATTCTGGTAGCCGGCAATGAGTTGAATACTGGAAAATTCGCCGGCCTGAATGGCATTGGCGGTGTCGTCGGATAAATTATAAATCTTGAAAACGGCGGAGCCCCATTGTGAGGTGGTCCACCCTTGCAGCGTGAAAACACATCTCAAATTAGCTAAATCCAGCGTGCGGCCGCCAGGAGCCGTAATCAAGAGCGTGCAACTTCTTAGCCAGTTATAACTCATATTTCACCCATAAAAAAACCCGCCGGGGCGAGGTTCATTCAGATATTCCGTGGCTAGAACCGGAAATAAAAATCATGACGATGACGCGATAATAAAATAGACATGGCTGGTGCTTCCCAGGCCGGTTATGGTCGGCAGACTGGTATCATCGTCATCCAGCATAACCATCAGTCGGCCGTTAAAGCCCAGGTAGGCGTATTGCGCCAATAAATCGACGTTAATCACCAGGGGAATGCCTTGAATCAAGGCATTCCCCGCAGAGTCGGCGATATCCAATATCCAGCCGGCGCTGTCCCGCCACAATAAGGTCATTTTGTATAAGGTCCCTGCCAGCTTGATATAGAAGGTCTGATTATCCGCTGTGAGGGGTATTTCTTGGATAGCCATGATGTACCGCCGAATAAAATAAAGAGTATCGAGGTTTGAATATCAATTGGCGGCAATATTGCCCGCCGCCACCGTGGGATTAGCGGGTGTTGTCGGTGTTTTCTTTCCGGTATTCGCCACTGCCGAGGTGCTTAAGGTGTTGGCCATATTGACTTTCAAAGCGGCCTTGGTCGTATCAGTCGTGGTGATAACGACCTGGGTCATCGTCAACGTGCAGGACAAAACGTATTCCGTCGCGACACTGGTATCCACCTCGATGGACGTAATCAGCATATTGCTGTATTGCCGCTTGCCGGTGGTGACCTCGATAAGGGTTCGAGAGGTAAGCAAGCCCAATATTTGCTTATAAGTGTCCTGCGGACTGAGTTCAAAGGGCGTGGTTTGGCCGATGGTTTTTGTTATCGCACTGCTGATGGACTGGTCAAGCAACGCGCCGCCGCCGGCAAAGCCCAGGATCATGGTTACCGTCGCCGGCGGCATATAGGCGTGGTCGCTGATGGTGGCGCCACTCTCCACCGGATACGCCGTCACGGTCAGGCTATCCTTATGGACTTCCGACACCACTACGCTTGGAATAAGCAGCGTCGTTCCCTGGCCGAAATGCCGCGAGTTTTGCTGGAACAGGGCTGAAAGAATATCCATTTATCGCGCCTTTGGGGAAAGTAGTTGGGTCAGGGTCGCGTTGACGCTGATTTGCCGATCCGCGATGGTATTGGCCGTCTCGCTGGGCGACACTGCGCCGTTGACCGTAATATTGGTGGTTTGGTTCAGGGTAGCGGCCCCCGCCGCCGCGCCGGCGCTTCCCATCGGTTCATTGGCATAGGGGCTCCGGCCCGGTTCCCATTGGCCCGTTCCCCCCATGAGGGATGCCGAGAGCCGGGGAGCGGCGATATTCAGCAATGCCGTCGGATTGATGCTGAATCGTTTGGCGAGGCTGCCCAGGGTGCCGCCGGTTCCGGAGCTGTACAAGGCCGTTTGCCCGCCGTCGTCGGACATGTCGCTGTTCAGGAGCGTTTCGGCGCCGCCGGCTTTGTTCTGGTTCGCCAACCGACGGACCTTGGCCCCGGCGCCCTCAAGCAGCGCCTGTAAAAAAGCCCCGCCGCCCTGTCCGCTCGCCGCAGGCTGTGGGACGAGGTCAGGCTGATTGCCGGTTTGCCGTGCAGAGCTAAAGGCGTTATGTACGGTGGCTTGCCGGACATCCGCTGGTGTAACGGCGGATACCGGGTTGATATCCGCGTTCGATATATTATCGCCGGACCCCGAGGCGGGCTTGGTTGAGCCGCCGCGGGTTTGGTTGCCGTTATGCCCAAACGGCAAAGGCCGCCCCATGGTTCCAACCAATCCCTTGACGATATTGATAAGGTAACTACCCATCGCGGACAATCCGGCAACGGCTCGCCCAGTATCGCCAGCGGAAATCAGTTGATGATGAGCGACGACAGCAGGCTTATCGCTGGAGGCAGCACTATGCCCGGCGATATCCGAGGCATTATTCGGGGCGACAGAAGTCCCGTTGACTCCGGAAGCTTCGGCCCCCGGGGGCGACGATATGCCGTTCCGCGCCGCCGGAACGCCACTCACCATGCCATTATCATTGCCGGCATTGAGAGCCTTGCCACTCCCCGTATCTGGTTGCGGCAAACTTGCCCCCGTCACGCTCAACAGGCGCGATA
Organism: Sodalis sp. RH15; assembly: GCF_047324255.1. Classification (NCBI taxonomy): domain Bacteria; kingdom Pseudomonadati; phylum Pseudomonadota; class Gammaproteobacteria; order Enterobacterales; family Bruguierivoracaceae; genus Sodalis; species Sodalis sp. RH15. The sequence goes on along the minus strand of NZ_CP178738.1, from coordinate 1,635,418 downwards.
ACGATGTCCCTGCGTTGGTAGTAACCGACCCCCGCCTGCCCAGGCCGCTCTGCTTTACCTCACCGGATTGCCCGGTATCCTGGGCAAAAGACAGTGTCGGCGCCAGCGCTGTCGCCAACGGCGCCAGCATGGTTGCCGCCTGGACCGACGGCCCCTGTAAAGCCCGATTCAATCCCGCCAGACTGCCGGTCAAGCCGGTCAAAGACGTGGCCGCACCCGTTGCCGGCGTCGCGGCATTGGCGCTAAAAGCCCCCCCGAGGGGGGGTATGGAAAAACGGTCCAATCCACTGGCCAGGCGCCCGATAAAACGTCCCATCGAGAGCGCCGTTGCGTCGGCAGCCCGGCCAAGGCTGGCGATATGACGGGTTATCATGGACCCAAGGGTATCCAGACTCTCATCGGCATTCGGTTGAAACCCCAGACCGGCCAAAAAATCCTTGATGATTTCAGCGTTCATTTGCCTGCCTCCAGCGCGCTATCCGCGCATTATTGTCATCCACCAGATCGAGATAATCGTTCAACATGGCGATATCGCACAGATCAATGGCGCCGCTTTTGATCTCACCCATGGTGGTCAGTCCCGCCTTGACAGGGCGGAGAATAAACTCTTCTCCGCCCGGCAGGCTGTCCAGCGTTATAGCGGCGACGGGTCCGCCGTCACGCTGCCGGGGAGATCGTGAAAAAAATTTCCCAGCGATTCCCCCACCACGTTAGCGACGATATGCAACACATCCATCAGTTCCAGATCATCAAACATCAGGGTGTCCGACGATGGGTCGAACACCGGAGCCCAATGGCTGCCCTGTTTACGCCTGGCAACCGCCAGGCAGGGAAACAGAATGGCGTCGCAGTCTTCGTCTTTCAGGGCGGCAATGGTTTGAGCGATTTTCGGCAGGGCGTCCAGCAGGCTGGTTTCACCGTTTTTCAGTTCTCCAAGCATGTCCGCTATCACCGGCAATAATTTGCGGGATACCTTGAGCTGGTGGAACACGTCCAAGGCGGACGTGCGGTACTGATTGCCTTTCAGTTCAAATTCCATTGCTTAGAACTCCCCGAGCACCTGATCGATTTTGCCGCAGGCGAATGTCCAGGTCATAGTGCCGCCGTCCGCCGCGTTGGTATTGTTGGGTACCGCGTTGAACGCCACGGAACGGGCGGTGGTGATGTCGCCGGAAGCATGGTTGCGCAGGACGATAACGTTATTGCCCCAGGCCGCCGAGGATAAGGTCTGGGCGTTGTAGGCCAGGGACAGCTTTTTATTCACCGGCGAGGTTTTCAGCAACGTTACCTGGATGGTGCCTGATTTATTCGGACTCAGGCTGTGCATGACTTCACCGTCGGCGCCGACGGTGACGGTATTCACGGCGGCGGGCATCGTCACGGTGATGCCTTCTGATGCGTTGGCGGAGCCGTAGCCCAGATCGATAACGCCGGTCAGGCCGGACAAAGAGGCGCTGACATCGGAAAAACTATAAGTTGCCATGAATTACTCCTTAACGAACCACATTGATTTGAACATCGGCATAATGCACCGCACCCGCCAGCTTGCAGGCCACCTGGATAAGCGGCGCCATGCGTGCCTCGCGATCGGACTGCGCCTGGTCGGCGATGGGCGCCGCATAGACGTAGTAACCTTTGGTGAGAGTGTCCCCCGCCACCAGTTGACCGATATCGCCGCCATTCCATACCCCCGGCGCCACCAGGCCGTTGGTGACCGACTGATCCATGGACGCCTCGACGTTGGTGAGCAGACGCGTGACCCCGGCATCGGTTTGCGGGATTTTGGTGGTGGAGGTGTAAAGCAGATTGTAGAGATTGGTCTGGACGTAGTTTTGCAGCCAGTCCAGTCCCTGGCGTTCATCGAAGAAGTCGCCGTTGGCCATGACCCCCTGTTGCAAAATCGCCGTATCATTGGCGTAGTAGACATAGACGTTGGCGTTCTTGCCGTCCACCGCCGCCGCCTGGGACAGGGTGAGGGTTTCGTAGGTGACGCCCGGTTCGGTTTTGAATTTCAGCGTAATGGTGGTGTTGCTGCCGGTGAAATCCACGGTAAACGCCCGGCCAAACGCCGACAGCGCGGCATATTTGCTCGAGGTGGAATACTGCACGAAGGTGCGGCTGTAAGACGCGGCCTTGAGCTTGGCGGCCAGATCGGCGCTGGAAGTGGCGCTCAATGTCATAGCGTCGCCGGTGGTGACGGCGAAAATATGGCTGAGGGAGGAAGCCTCGATGGCGGCGGCGACGCTGATAACATCCCCATCGACGAGATCCGCATCGTCCGCTACCGCCAGGCCATACCAGTTGGTGTATTCCAGGCAGGCATTCACCGCCGCGGCCAAGGTTTCGGCCGTGCCGGTTTCCCCGGTGGCCAGGGTTTTGGCCCAGCGGCCGATATAGACCTGGGTGGGATTCGGCGATTGGGAAAAGAAAATCGACGCCGCTTCATATTCCGGGCTGCTGACGCCGAAATCCGTGCCGATATCATCAATACCGGCATACAGACGCAGACGCTCGGTTATCGGTATAACGGTGGAGGTGCCGAGGATAAGCAACGCGCCGAAGTTGCGGCCGGATGCCGCTGTGGGCGACATGATGATATCAACGTTGACCACGTTGGATACAGGTAATCCCTGTGCCATAAGTTATTCTCCAAAGAATGATACTGGTGTGTCCACCAGCGAATTAACGCCGTATTCTCGTACGACCTTGCGACGCAGGCGCACCGTCATGTCATAACGGCGCGTCCACTGTGTATCGATAAGTTCAGGGTTGGATTTGATGGCGCTGTAATCGGTTAATGACAGGCCTTGTGCATTGAGTTCGTCGTTGTTCTGATTCACCGCCATACCGTCGCGGAACTGGCTGATCAGCTGCTGGCCGCCCGGTCCGTAAAACGACGTCTGGAGACTTATCACTTCATGCCGCCATAGCTGAGTGCTGCTGTCGGTCTGATCTACGAACGCCTGACTGTCGTCCTGGCTGATTTCCGAAATGCCGAAAGCGCACCAGTTGATATCCCCCGCGAACGCCGGCGCCTGATTGGGCTGCCAGCGGGAAACCACATACCCGTCCGCCAGCCCGGTGAGCCCCGTCACCCAGCTGCTTAACTGGTTTTCAAGGGTTGCGTCATAATCGGGGCCGTTGCCCAGCGGCACCAGCCAGCCGCTTTCGGTACTGCTGTTGTTGCCCAATGTTTCACCTCCTGTTTAGGTCGGCCAAAGCCGGTTTGAGGGGCCCTATTTCTGTCTCTCGATTTCGATTTGCCGAATGGCGGATAATTGCTCATTGCAATTTTGCAGGTCGGTGAGCAACAGTTCGTCCCAGGCCAACGCGGCGCCGTAGGTCAAAGGGTCATTTGGCGGCGGCGACGGCGGACATGGGGCCGTCAGGCTGGCCGGCAGGGGCACCGTCGGTACTTTCACGTAGCTGGTGGTAGTGGTCGAGCAGGACGTTGCCAGCAGCAGCAGGAACGGCAGTCCCAGCGCAGGGCTCGGTCTTGATGACCGTTTGGATAACCACTTCCCGGTCCTGGCCGGCAGCGGTATTGTTGGCTTGCGCATTGAGGGTAGTCCCGGCGAGAGTATTAAAAATTGTGATAAGATGGCTTTGGCTTTGCATGGCTGCGTCAGCCGCCTTGTTTTCCTGCACCAGCGCGGTGTTGGCGGTCACTTCCTCCTGGTACTTGCCGTAATAATGCAATGACAGGTAAACCGTGGCGCCGAGCAGCAGCACGACCACGGCGGCCAGGATAACGGCGATTTTATTGCCCATAGGCGCCGTGCTCCCGCCGTCGGCTTTCAGCGATCCTTACCCCGCCGGCGAAAACCCGCCGGGTATCCTCGGTAATCAACAGGTTCATACGCCTCCCCAGGTACAAACGTCAGTTTCAATTTCGCGCCGTTGCATCAGCCCCTTCCAGGCCCTGTTGCCGGCATAGATCCACTGGCGCAGCGCCTGGCATGCCCCGAGGATGTCGCCGGCGTTAAGCTTGCGCAGCAAAGAGGAGTGACGAAACGCCGTGGTCCCTACGTTATAGGTAAAGGAATAAAGCGCGGCGCGGGTGCTGTCTTTTATCGGGACTTTTACCGCCGTATCAACGGCTTTTTTCACCGGCGCCAGGTCTTTTGCCAGCAGTACGTCGCATTCGGCATCGGTATAGCGCCGGCCCTTGATAATATCCGGTCCGGTATGGCCGTCGCAGACGGTCCAGATACCGGCCACATCCTGGTAGGGCAGGTATTGCCGCCCCTCAAGGCCATTGGGACCGCCCAGCAGCGCCACCGCGATGGTCATCGCCCCGCTGCTGAGGGCGGCGATAATGCTTTTGCGTAACGCGGGAGACATCGCCATGCTAATGCTCCGTCTCTTTAAGCACGTTGTTTACTTTCTGAACCACCTCGCCGGCCTGGCTGATATCGTGAGAAGGCGATCCCTGCAAAAATTCAACGATGGCTTTGGTTCTTTCCCAATCGAACGTCAGCCGTTCACGGGCCAGCTGGCGATTGAGCCGTTCGGTTTTTCGTTTATCCAGGTAGCCGAGCAGCGAGATAACCGCGCCGACAACGGCGATAACGAGGTAAACGAGTTCCAAGGTGGAGAGTCCCATCAGGCTTGATAACAGCGTGACCAATGCCCCGCCGTGCGTCGCGATATCTGATTTTTGATCCATGAGTTGCATATCCCACTGCCTGAAGTTCAAGGTTGGTGCCGGGTGAAAAAAGAGAATAAAAAAAGCCCGCCGGAGGAAAACCTCCGGCAGGCTAGATAACAGAGACAGAAACGAAAAGACCCCGCCGAAGCGAGGTCTTTTGCCGTTCAAATATGTTTGGCTAGTACGTTTTGTAAATCACGTTTAATAATGTCTAAATAACCAGTAATTGCACTCTATCACGGGTTTTGCGGACCGCACAAGCTTTTTTTTTTCAGAAAAAATTATTGTAAAGACCCCGCCTTGGCGGGGTCTTTTGCCGGTCGTAAAAACCACTTAGAACATGCTAGCATGGGTTTTGCGGACCGCGTTAACCTTTTCTTTCTCGTAGGTTTTGACTTGCGCATCCATATCCAGTTGCACGTCCAGCATTGCCAGACAGCCCGCCACAAACCCTTCGGCCACCTGCAATTGGATACGGATAATCTTTTCATCAATGCGCCAATGGCGCGCGATTTCCCGTTTGGACATACGGTAGACGTAATACAACATGATCAGATCCAGCTCTTTGCGCTGACGCATCGCCTGCAAATGCAGCACGCAGGCATCGATGGTCAAACCGTCGCTATCGCAGCATTTTAAACGTTGCGACGTGCGATACGGCATCAGTCCTTTAAAACCGGCGGCGATGGGGGACCAATCAAGGCCGCTGTTATCGCTTGCGGCCCAGCCGCCCCACCGTTCCAGAACCTGCTGAATATCTCTCATTTTTGACCCCGGTGAATTTTACAATACTGCTAAAGAGATTCGTGGATTTACAATATTAATTGTATTAAACTACCCACATTATTGTTTGTCAACCACAACTAAAGTTGTATTTAATGCTATAGCTGATTTTCAGTTCATTTCATGGAGAGACAGAATGTCTTTAGCTGCACGTTTTAAAGCCAGACGTATGGACTTGAATTTGACACAGGTAGGAGTGGCCGCTGCTGCCGGAGTGAGCCAGCAAGCCATTGAATCCATCGAAAGCGGCAGGACCAAACGCCCGCGAAACCTGCTGGATCTGGCCAAGGCGCTGAACTGCAGTCCTGATTGGCTCCTGAACGGCAAAAACGTCATGCCGCTGGCTGAAATCAGCACGCGCCGTATCCCTATATTGAGTTACGTTCAGGCAGGAGCGCTAACGGAGGTGTCCGAAATTACCACTATCGAAGGCAACTACGAGTATGTTTTGGCTGACGCGGACATCACCGAAAACGCCTTCGCACTGCGTATTGACGGCGATAGCATGATGCCGGAATTCCAGCCGGGAGACATTGTGATTATCGATCCGGAACTGACCCCCGCCCCGGGGGAATTCGTGGTGGCGAAAAATAACGGTTATGACGCTACGTTTAAAAAATTTCGGCCGCTGGGCCTCGGTATTTGCTCATTCGAACTGGTGCCGTTGAATCCCGATTACCCGGTTTTGCGCAGCGCCGACATCGATTTGCAGATTATCGGCGTGATGATTGAGCATCGGATTTTCCGCCGCAAACGCTAAACCAGGACCCGGGGTCCTGCTTCAGGGATGGTCATTGGATTTAACATACAAATCAGCTGCCGTGAAAAACAAATAACTGGTTTCCCTTCAAAACAAATACCCCTTTTATTGTTTACATATAACAATTAAAGGGGTATTTTTATTTCCGCTTACTACTTTTCATTTTGAAGGGATCTAAAGATATGGCATTTAAAAACCTCGACAGCCCGCTCTACTTTCGGGCGGCCATCGCCGCAGCGCGGATAGAGCGTACAGGGGATTATCGGCATGCGGCGCAGACCTGGAGCAAAGCCGCACGGTATTCGCGCAATCCGCTCAATCAAACCTGGAGCGAACATCGCGCGGATTTTTGTGTGATGCAAATCGAGCGCGAAAGGCTCAAAAGGAGCGAACAAAGCGTTAAAAACGCCACTGTTTATTCCGTCACATACCTGTAATCGTTAAGCATGTCCAACAGCGCCGGGAACTGGATAAAGCCATCCTGTTCCCTGAAATGTCCCGCGGCGGGAAAGCTGTAGAGTTCGGCGCTAAGCGATCGGCTCAGGGTTTGAGTGAGATCCGGCGGGACAACCTCATCATTCAGCGACCGCAAGGCAACCAACCGTCCGACGCTTTTCTTCAGCCGGCCATAATCGATTTGCTCCAGGGTAAAGCGATCCAGTTCGGGAAATCCCGCTACCGGTTCGGCAAATCCCGCCACCAGCATGGCGCCGCCGACGCAAACCCCCTCCCCCAGCGAGGCGAGATACCGCATCAGGGTAATGCACCCCAGACTATGGGCAATAAACCAGGTGCGGCGGGAGGGTGCGGGTACACAGGCTTTCAGATGCGACAGCCAGCGATCCGGACAGGGAGCCCGGGGCGAGGGCATGCTGGGCAGAATGACCTGGGTTCCCTGTTTTTCCAGCTGCTCTTTTAGCCAGCGGAACCAGTGATGGCGCGGCGTGGACAGAAATCCATGGATTATCACTATCTTGTCAGGCATATTCATTTACTTCCCCTATACCCGTCATACTCCAAGTTGCAGATGCGTTGGCTTTCCTCACTCACCCCAGTCACTTACCTGAGTAAGCTCCCGGGGATTCGCTGCGTTGCCGCCTTCCTGCAACTTTGATTATTTAGGATAAGCTTCCAGCTAAGCGAAGTTAACTGCATGAACTGGCCTTCAGGATAGGGCGGATATATTTCAACCAGATTAACATTGCCCGACTTGCTTGCCACGGCTTGACATCCTGTCGTTAGCTCCTTAGGTTAAGCCGTTATGGTATGACAAATCCCCCTAGTATAGCGGCCGGAAAAGGTTTCCCGTGAGCCGGGCCTGCTGTCGCCCCACCGGCGTGAATCGAGGTACATCATGAATCAAGAGGCTGATCGCGGGTCGCTTTCCCGGACTCACGTCACTGTTTTCGCCATCGCATGCGGCATTACCGTCGCCAATATCTATTATGCGCAGCCGCTGGCGCAAACCATCGGGCGTGCGCTGGCGATGCCGGGCACCCTGTCGGGTCTGGTGGTCACCGTGACCCAAATAGGCTATGCCGCCGGGTTGATCCTGCTGGTTTCGCTGGCAGACCTGATGGAAAACCGCCGGCTGGTTATCGCCGCCCTGCTGGGGGATGCGCTGGCGCTGGTGTCCATGGCGTTTGCACCGGCTGTCTCGCTGTTTTTCCTGGCCGTTTTTGCCGTCGGCTTTTTCTCCGCGTCGGCTCAGGTCCTGGTGCCCTTCGCGGCGCACATGGTGCCGGAAGCGCGGCGCGGCAGGGTGGTGGGTAATGTCATGGGGGGTCTGCTGCTGGGCATCATGCTGTCGCGTCCGTTGTCCAGCCTGCTTGCCGGCTGGTTCGGCTGGCAGGCGGTCTTCTGGCTGTCCGCCCTGCTGATGGCCGCACTGGCCCTGATGCTGCGCTTTCAGCTACCGACCCGCCAGCCGCGCCATGACAGCCACTACCTGGCCATTCTAGGTTCGTTGTGGCACCTGTTTCGTTCCACGCCGCTATTACGCCGCCGCGCCCTGTGGCAGGGGCTGCTGTTTGCCGCCTTCAATATGTTCTGGACGGCAACGCCCATGGTGCTCAGCGGCCCGCGTTTTAATCTTTCGCCGCACGGCATCGCGCTGTTTTTATTGGCCGGCGCCGCCGGTGCGCTGGCCGCCCCTATCGCCGGCCGGCTGGCGGATAAAGGATTGTCGCAACCTACGACGGGAGTGGCAATGCTTATGGTGGCGCTGGCGTTTGCTTCCACGTTCGCCGCCTGGTCGCTGCACAGCATCACCCTTTTCGTCGTGGCGGCCATCGTGCTGGATGCCGGCGTGCAGACCCACCAGGTACTGAGCCTGCGGGCGATATATACCCTGCCGGCGGAAGCCCGCGGGAGGCTGAACGGTCTGTTTATGACCAGCGTGTTTTTGTGCGGCTCCGGCGGCGCGCTGCTGGCGGGGGCGCTGTTTTCCCGCGAGGACTGGCCCGGGGTGGCCGCCGCCGGCTGCGTTGTTTCCGTATTGGCGCTGGTTTCGTTTGCCGCCGTCAAAACATTGGGCCATGTAAAAGAGGCCTGACCCCGTCAACCTTTGTTACATAAGTCAAGGTGACAGCCGCCGGGCAATAATGGCAATGTTTCCGAACTGTTTTACCCTTTTGTTTGAGATGATCGTGAATAAACATTTTTGTTATGCCGTGGTTTTTATCCTGTTAACAGGCGCCGCCCCGCTCTCCTATGCCGCAGGCTGTCTCAAGGGCGCCGCCGTCGGCGCGGCTGTCGGACATCTCAAAAACCATGCGGTATTGGGTGCGGTGGGGGGTTGTATCGTCGGCCATCATATGGCGGCCAAGGATAAAAAAGATCAGGCCAAAGGATAACGGCGCCACGTTACCGGCGCTCACGCCGGTAAACATGTCCGGTCACGGCATGTTCTTTTATTTGGCTTAAGCAGCAATGAAAATAATAGAATTAAATTTTGACTTAATTAAAATTTTTACCTCATATAACCCACGCCGTGAGTCTAAGCCGTAATAAAATAGATATTCTTCGATTTTAATGCCAAAAATAAGATCAAAAATACTCTTAATATCAGTTTCTCAGGCTATTGAGTATGAAATATTTTTTGACGAATATATCTCTCTATAGCGCTGGATCCAGGCCCCGCGCGGCTTGACCACGACCAAGCCGCCACTCATACTAGCCTCCATTAATTTAAAACGACTTTAGGCTGAATATTTTCTTAGCCCGATGCCCGTTAGCGCCCCACACCCAAAAGGGATATGACGATTGCAAAATCCAGCGACATTAAATACGCCGTTTGTGCCTGATGCGGCGTATCAACCCGCAACTTTGTTTCTCGGGCTGGCACCTTTTCTGCGTATGAGTATTGCCGGAACCGATTTCACTTCCCTGGCGGAAGAGATGTTGGTCAAGGCGGAACATTATCCGGACGACGCCGAGCTGTGGATGAATCTTTCCACCGTCATGATGTGCCTCAAACAGCTAAAAGCAGGTTTGGCTATCCAGGGGCAGGCGTTGGCGATGCAACGGGTATTCCGGCTGCCGGCCGCCCGGCAGCCGGCGAAGCTGCGCCTGCTGATGCTGATGATACCAGGGGATCTTTCAGCCAATATGCCGCTGGATTGCCTGCTGGAAAACAGCGATATCGATCTGCTTTATTACTATATTACCCCCGATACGCCGCTGGCCTGGCCGGTGCCGGAACACGATGCCGTCCTGGTGGCCATCAGCGCCGCCGACGAGAGCCGTGAGCCGCTGGCGCAATTGGAACAGGCATTGGCCCGCTGGCCGAAGCCGGTAATCAACGCGCCGCAGTTTATTCCCGCCTCGGAACGGTATGCGGCCAGCATGCTGCTGCAAAACGTGCCGGGGCTGGCCATATGCCCGGCGCTGCATATCGGCCGTACGACGTTGCAGCGGGTCGCCGACAAAGAGATACCGCTTTCCGGGGCGATGGAAGGCTATCACTTCCCCGTTATCCTGCGTCCTGTGGGTTCCCACGGCGGACGGGGGCTGGCCAGGATTGATTCGTTACCGGCGGTCGCCGCCTATCTGGCGGACATTCCCGCAGAGCACTATTTTCTCTCCCGGTTTGTTGACTACAGCGGGCCGGACGGGCTGTTCCGTAAATTCCGCATTGTCCTTATCGCTGGCGTACCCTATGCCTGCCATATGGCGATATCGTCGCACTGGATGATCCACTACGTGAACGCGGGCATGTACGAGGATGAGAAAAAACGGGCCGAAGAAGCGGCGTTTTTCACTCACTTTGACGCTTTCGCGCAGCGGCACCGTAGCGCCCTGGCGACGATTTATCAGCGCACCCGGCTGGATTACCTCGGCATCGACTGCGCCGAAACCCAAGACGGAGATCTGTTGGTATTTGAGATCGATCCCGCCATGGTGGTGCATGCCATGGATCAGGAAGACATCTTTCCACACAAGCAATATCACATGCAAAAGGTTAAAGATGCATTGCGTGAGTTGCTTCTCATCAGGGCCGCTGAAAATCCAATCAGCAAATTACTTTGACGCGGGAAAAAACGTTATCATGCCGACAAATTCGCATAATGCCCTGAACTTTTCAGGCGGGCCCGGGGCGCTGCCGGAAAGCGTCCTGGCCCAGGTTCAAGCGTCTATTATTGAAGTACCGGAAACGGGCCTATCCATACTGGGCATCAGCCATCGCTCCGCCTGGTTCGAATCCATCGTCCGGGAAACGGAAAACAATATCCGGACCCTGCTGGGCCTGCCGGAAAACTACCATATCCTATTCCTGCAGGGCGGCGCGACGCAGCAGTTCTCAATGGTGCCCATGAACATGCTCCGCGGTAAGCGCCACGCGGCGGAGTATCTTGACACCGGTTACTGGAGCCGCAAAGTCATCACCGAGGCCATGCGTGAAGGCCCGGTCCGTGTGGTCTGGAGCGGCGAAAACTGCGGGTATCGCCATCTCCCGCGAGAAGACGAACTCTCCTTTTCAGCCGATGCGCCCTACATCCATTATGTATCCAATGAAACGGTGGAAGGTTTACAGTTTCATCGTATTCTGGGCCGGGACGATGTTCCCCGGGTCTGCGATATGTCTTCGGACTTTTTATCCAAACCCTGCGAGGCGGATAAATTTTCCCTGATTTATGCCCATGCCCAGAAAAACATCGGCCCGGCGGGCGTCACCATCGTGTTGGTGCGGGACAGCGTCGTGCAATCCGCTGGGCAAAATCTGCCGGCGTTCCTGGATTATCGCCGCCACGTCGACGCCCACTCCAACTTCAACACACCGCCGGTCTTTGCCATTTATGTGGTACTGCTGGTAACGCGTTGGTTGCTCAATGACATCGGCGGCGTGGAGAATATGGCGCGCATAAACCGCGGCAAGGCAGATCTGCTCTATAGCATCCTTGACGGCAGCGATGACTTCTATCGTGGCTGGGGTGAAGCACGGGACCGCTCGGCCATGAATGTCTCCTTCAACCTGCCGAACGCGGACCTTGAAAGGGCATTTTTCACCGAAGCCAAAGCCGCAGGATTTTCCGGGCTGGAGGGACATCGGGCCATTGGCGGGGTACGAGCATCGATTTACAATGCGCTGTCCCTAGGCGCGGTGGAAGCATTGGCGGATTTTATGCAGGACTTCCGGCATCGCAGCGGGCGTTAAACCCTGCCACGGCGTTATTTCCCCTTTCTTCCTGAACAGGCCGGCGGCGGCATTTTCTCCCGCCGCCGGCCGTGCAGTCCTTGCTCACGCGATGCAGCCCTTCCGCCGCCGGCGATGCATTGCTGGTACTCGCCACCAAGCGCTCCTGACGCCGACGGCATAAACACGCCTACATCCATTTTTTTTTGCAACCCTTTTTCATATTGCCATCCCATCGTCTCCCCTACATTCCAAGGGCTAGGATTTATACCGAGTATGTATATTATTCTTAATACACTAAAATAGTGTAAATTATATACGAGCTATAAACCGAAAATTATACACCATTTGTATATATTAACTTAATTCCGACTTTTCTTATTCTAAATATACTCTATATGTATAATCAAGCCATGTAGGAGAACAACCACGTGAAACTTTTAATTATTAACGCTCAAAGTCTCGGCAGCACTATCAGGGATGTTAGAATTCAGAAAGGATTGACACAAGCCGAACTTGGCCTTAAGGTACAAATGCATCAGAAAGACATATCTATTTTCGAAAATAACGCCGGGAATATTAAGCTATCCAGGCTGCTTTCAATATGCGCCATGCTGGGCTTAAAGTTAATAATAGAAGATGATGCCGGTACGAAAGCAGGAGAAGACATGTGGTAAAGTTATACCATACTTTCTTATACCGAGCATGCTATGCTCACGGAAGGAATTATTAAAAACGGTGGTATTATATAAAAATATCATTAAAAATCATCACTATAACCAATATAATCATCTTTCATTACCAATAAAAAAATGTCGACAATGCTGAAAATAAGTGAACGTTATTAGTGGTTATGTAATAAATTATGCAGGTGGTTCATGAAGCTTGACAATGCTATAACGGCCGATGGGTATTCATAAATAGTGTCGATTGTCTCACTACCTATACATTACGACAATTGACGATATAATTGTCTATAAGACGCCCTGAATATTCAGAGCGTTTTATATTTCCCCCTTAAAAGTCTGATTAAAAAAACCATCAAAACCCAATGCTATAAATTGACACACCTGAATTGCTTAAATTGACATTCGTGATATTTACCCTGCATTTTTTTTATGAGGTAACTATTATGCGAGGCAGGCAGATATAAATCCGCCGGTACACTACCCTGATTACCCGCCATCGTGCGGGCTTTTTTTGTGGTCCAGCATCCTGTTTAATTTTTGATCAAATTTATAATATGAGAACGGTCAGTCTCACTTTTTGACCGTTCCCTGGTAATCTTTGCCCGCCAGTTATATTAATGGCGGTTCTTTTTCCATCAAAAAATTGAAGGGTTTTCATCCGCTTTTTTCACGCCCCGGGCAGCGTTAAATCAAAGAAAAACCATTCTGTCGGGTCTGGCGGCGCGATGAGGAGCCGGCCGCCGCCGAAAACGGGTCGCAATTTAAGATTAATCGTCCTGGCGTTCAGGCAACGACGGTTCTAACGTGAGGATCAAGACACCTGATCCGCACGGCGTTTTAGACCGTGCTTGCGGAGTATTCTATGACGGATAACAAACACGCTTTACCCGGCAGCGACAGGAAAGAGCTGCCTGGCTCCAGCTGCACCGGGCCGCTGGAAGATAATGAACGGTTCGACGTAAGCCTGATCGTGCGGCGCCCTGATGCCGCCGGGTTTCAGCAGCATATAAGCAGCCTATGCCAATCGCGGAATCCCGACGCCAAAGTCACGCCCTCGTCACCCGCCCTTTTGAGCCGGGAGGAGTACGCCCGGCGCTTCGCCGCCTCTTTGGAGGATGTGAGTAAAGTACGGGAATTTGCCCATCGGCATCAACTGCGGGTGGTGAGCGAAAACCGGGTAACCCGAACCGTGATTTTGTCCGGCACGGCGCGGCAATTCATGGAGGCTTTCGGCGTCCGCCTGCAACATTATCAACATGCGAGCGGACATTTTCGCGGCCGTACCGGGGCGATTCATTTGCCGGCGGACCTGGCGGGTATCGTTACCGCGGTGCTGGGTCTGGACAACCGGCCCCAGGCCCGCGCCCATTTCCGCTTCCGGCCGCCCATCCGGCCGGCGGCGAAGGATCCCACCTCAGGCTCCTATACGCCGTTGGAACTGGCGGCCCTTTACGATTTCGCCCCCGGAGACGGCGCGAAGCAGTGCGTGGGCATCATTGAACTCGGCGGGGGTTACGATGAAACCGATTTGCAGAACTATTTTTCATCACTGGGCCTGCCCCCCCCTGCGGTGAACGCGGTATCGGTGGACGGCGGAAAAAACAGTCCGTCCGGCGGCGCCGACAGCGCGGACGGGGAGGTGATGCTGGACATCGAAGTGTTGGGAGCCTTGGCGCCCCAGGCTAAACTGGCGGTGTATTTTGCCGGTAACAGCGATCAGGGTTTTATCAATGCGGTCAATAACGCGATTCATGATACCGCCAACCGGCCCTCGGTGATTTCCATCAGTTGGGGCGGTCCGGAATCCAGCTGGACGGCGCAATCCCTGGACGCCTTCGACGATGTGCTGCAATCGGCGGCGGCGCTCGGCGTAACGGTATGCGTGGCATCCGGCGACAGCGGATCGAGCGACGGCGTGAATGACGGCGCCGATCACGTGGATTTCCCTGCCTCCAGCCCTTATGCCCTGGCCTGCGGCGGCACCCGGCTGAATGCCGGTAAAGGCGCCATCAAGACTGAAACCGTGTGGAACGACGGCGAACAGGGAGGAGCCGGCGGCGGCGGAATCAGCACGCATTTTCCCCTGCCGGGCTGGCAAAAATCGTTAAAGGCGGTACGCACCGGAGGGAAACAGGCCGCTCTGGCCCATCGCGGCGTGCCTGATGTGGCGGGTAACGCCGATCCGGAAACCGGCTATAAGGTCCTGGTACACGGCCAGTGGACGGTGGTGGGCGGCACCAGCGCGGTGGCGCCTTTGTGGGCCGGACTTATCGCCCGCGTCAATGGCGCCGCCGGCAAGACGCTGGGCTATATGCAGCCCCTGCTCTATCCGGCCGGAGCATGTCGCGACGTTACGCAGGGCAATAACGGAGATTTCGCCGCCGCGTCCGGTTGGGACGCCTGTACCGGACTGGGGTCGCCCGACGGTAAAAAAATCGCGGCGCTTTTGGATTAAGCAATAGCGTTGAGGAGGGAATATGGCGGGTCATAAAAAAGAGAGTAACGGTAACCACCAGGGCGATGCCGGCGGCAAGGGGACAACGCCCGTACAAAGCGATCGGCCGTTTTTCGATACGGTGGCCTATGGCAACGGTCCGGACGACGGCGTGGCCGACAGCAGTGAAAATGCCGCCGTTACGCATCACACCCTGGAGCTGGGGGGGAAAACCCTGGCCTATACCGCGACCGCCGGTCACTTGGTGGCGGTGGACCCGAGCAGCTCCAAACCGGAAGCAAAAATATTCTATGTGGCATTTACCCTGGACGGCCAAACGCCGGAGCAACGTCCGGTGACCTTTTATTATAACGGCGGCCCGGGCTCGTCTTCTGTGTATGTCTTATTAGGGTCCTTTGCGCCAAAGCGCATCAAAACGGCCATGCCTGATTTTACCCCGCCCGCCCCCTATAGCCTCGAGGATAACAGCGACAGCCTGCTGGATCTCAGCGATCTGGTGTTTATCAATCCGGTGGGCACCGGTTATTCGGCGGCCATCTCCCCGCGCCGCAACCGTGATTTCTGGGGCGTTGACCAGGACGCCCGTTCGCTGGCCCAGTTTATCAAGCGCTATCTGACCGCCAACGATCGCTGGAATTCACCCAAGTTTTTATTCGGCGAATCCTATGGCACCGCGCGCAGCGCGGTGCTTTCCTATTTGCTGCACGAAGATGGGGTCGATCTGAACGGCGTCACGCTGCAATCCTCCATCCTGGATTATGCCAAGGCCGGACGGCCCGTGGGGCTGCTGCCCACCTGCGCCTGCGATGCCTGGTATCACAAGAGGCAGAACGTCAAACCCAGGCCGGCCGATCCGGCCGCCGCCGCGCAGCAGGCGGCGGCGTTTGCCGACGGGGACTACGCCGCCGCGCTGGCGGCTTTTCCCAAAGTGGACGATGCCGTCCTGGCAAAGCTCAGCGACCTGACCGGTATTGACGGCAAAACCCTTATCGGCTGGAGCCTCGATGTGGGCGCCTACAACAGCCGGGACAATTCGCTGTTTCTGGTGACACTGCTCCAGAGCCGGGGTCTGGCGCTGGGCTCCTATGACGGCCGGGTTACGGCGGTCAATACCGGCATCGCGGCCGATATCGATCCTAATTCCGGCGGCAACGATCCCACCATGACGGCGGTGAACGGCGCCTACACCGCCATGTGGAACAGCTACCTGAACGATCAGCTTAAATACACCTCCACCTCCGCTTTCACCGATCTCAACGACCAGGCGTTTCAATACTGGGATTTCCATCACACCGACCCCACCGGCGCGGAAAAAGGCGTCGACAGCAAGGGAAACCCGATTCTCTATACGGCGGGCGACCTTGCCGCCGCCATGAGTCTGAACGTCGACCTGAAAGTACTGTCGGCCAATGGCTACTACGACTTCGTGACGCCGTTCCACCAGACCGAATCCGATCTGCTTAACATGCCCTTGCTGTCCGCCTCGATCCGCCAAAACCTGACGATCAAATACTATCCGTCCGGCCATATGATCTATCTTAACGGCGATGCCCGTACCCTGTTAAAAGCCGATCTTGCCGCCATGTATCGCCAGGCCACCGGCGATCACGCGGCCATGAGCCGCATCCGCCTGCTGCAACAGCGAAAATCGGCGCCGGGAACATAAAAACCGGCGCCCGGTTTTGGACCATCGGGCATGCCTTTTTTTGTTTAAAAAGCATTCTCTTTGAGCAGTAATCTATCTAAGGATTATCTTAAGGAGGATGAAAATGGCTACCGTCATGGCTTTTATTATCTATGCTGTGGTGATGACTTTCGTTGCGATCAAGGTGAGAGAGTCATAATTTCATTCCATCCCGCCGCCCGGACGCTTCCCGGGCGGTTCGCCCCGCATAGCCATCGGCCGGGCATGCAGAGCCCCGCCCGTTTTTACCCGTCCTCCAGTCGCCCCATTATCGATTCCGCCGCCAATGTCCCCTATCAAGGCCCTTGCCAATCCCGCCCCCCCCACGCCGGCCAGCCTTTCAATATTCATATTTACTAGTCAGTAAGTTTATCCATGAACCGGAAATGATAACCCGATCACTATTTACTTACATGAAAGTAAGTTTTTCTTGTATTGGATAGGGAATAATTTATAACTAGAACACCAAGGCGGCATTACCGGGGCAGCGGTTAATCACAGCCGGTCAACCGTAGATTGCCCGCTGTACATCGCCCCCGTACATAAAGAGGTGAGCAGCATGACGGATCTTATTATCATGAACCAGCATGATTCCATTGCTGAAATCATTATTAATCGACCGGAAAAAATGAATGCCATCACGCCGGAAATGAGCGTGGAGCTTGCCCGGATTTGCGCCGAAATCGACAAAGATGACGGGGTACGGGTAGTGTTGCTGCGGGGCGCCGGAGAACGCGCCTTTTGCGCCGGCAGCGATCTGAAATCCCTGGACAGCTATGACAGCGCCTGGGCATTTCGCAACCGGGTAGAGTATGGAACCACTATACGCAGCCTGCGCAAGCCGGTGGTGGCGGCCTTGACCGGCTGGGTGCTGGGAGGCGGACTGGAAATCATGCTCGGCGCCGATCTGCGCGTGGCCGGAACGGGCGCCAGGTTCGGCGCGCCGGAAGTTACCCGCGGCTGGGTGGGCGGCGGCGGCGCCTCACAGTTTTTGCCGCGCCTGGTGGGTTACGGACAGGCCATGCGTCTGTTGTTGACCGGCGACCACATCGATGCCAAAGAGGCGTTTTCCCTCGGGCTGGTGGAGTATCTGGTGGCGGATGATGACGTGTACGAAACCGCGCGGGCGCTGTGCCGGAAATTGGCAAGTTACAGCCCCCTCGCCGTGCAATCCGTGAAGGCGGCGGTGCGCGCAGCGCTGTCGATGCCGCTGGAAGCCGGGATGAAATATGAAAATGAATTGACCTGTCTGTGCTTCGCGGCGGGAAACTATCAGGAAGGATCCAGCGCGTTCGGCGAAAAGCGCTCGACAAAATATGCCAAAGATTGAAGAGAAAAATATTTACTATAAAGAAGCCCCACGGGAAATATCCTATTCACCGAGGGACAAATGCAGAAATTTGAACATCGCCCGCTAAGATAATAAATGAAATTATCTTGGCATCACCCATAATAAAGGAGCCTCATTTCAACTCAATCACCGTGCCCGGTTGCAAATTTAAAGTCTCCTTTGGATCGAAAATTATCCAGAGTGCGGTTTATTGTGGATAGAATAAGCTGCCGATTTAATTTTGCCATACAGCAAGTAAAGATGGACAGAGTTCCATTACCAAAATCAATCTTCTTATTAAGATGTAAGGAAGGAAGTGTCAATAAACATCGGCAGGAGTACATTCCATGCAAAGTGCCCAGACCCTAGATACAGAATTAACAGTTAATAATAATTCCAATATCCGAAAAGCTGTTGTTGCATCCACCATAGGAACCATCATCGAATGGTATGATTACGGCCTGTATGCCGCGGCATCGGGGCTGATAATCAATAGATTATTTTTTCCGCAGCTCTCGCACCTGGGCGGCATTCTGGCGGCGTTCGCCACCTTCGCCATCGGTTTTGTCATTCGTCCGCTGGGGGGAATCGTTATCTCCCATATCGGCGATCGGTTCGGCCGCAAACCCGCAATGATTGTTTGTGTTTCCATCATGGGCGTCGCCACCGTGGGGGTGGGGCTGTTGCCCACCTATGAGCAGGCCGGGCTGCTGGCCCCGGCGCTGCTGATCCTGATGCGTCTGTTGCAGGGTTTCGGCGCCGGCGCCGAACTCGCGGGCGCCATGACGCTGGTGGCGGAATATACGCCGCTGAACCGGCGGGCCTTTTATACCTCCATTCCCAATACCGCCACCAATTTCGGCGTTTTGGTGGCTACCCTGACGTTCCTGGGATTTTCCTCCGTGCCGGAAGATATTCTCCTGTCATGGGTTTGGCGCGTTCCTTTTCTTATTTCGGTATTATTATTCGCGGTGGCGGTCTATATCCGTTTTAAATTGAACGAAACCCCTGAGTATGAAGCCGCTATGGAAAAAGCGCGCCTGGAGCAAAAGGATAAAAAAATCCCCATTACGGAATTATTTAAAAATAGTCCGAAGGAAGTGCTGTGCGGGTTTTTCGCCATGGGGGGGCATCAGGCGCTGACCTATATTCTCAATACCTTTGCGCTGAGCTATATGATCAATACCCTGGGCATGTCCAAAACCGACGGCCTGCTGGTGTTGATTATCGCCCTGTTTTGTACGCTGTTTACCGGCCCCATCGGCGGATATCTCTCGGATCGCTTCGGCAGCGCCAAAATTTTCATGCTGGGCGCCTTGTTTGCCGCCCTGATGGTTTATCCGCTGTTTTTACTGGTGGATACCAAGAACGTCGTGCTCGCCACCATCGGCGTGAGCACCATTTATGCCGTCAGTTGGGGCTGCACCGGCGGCGCGCAGGGTGCGTTCCTGGCCAACCTGTTCCCTACCCGCTACCGCTTCTCCGGTATCGCCATGTGCCGGGAACTCTCGGGAGCCATCGTGGGCGGCCCCACCCCGTTTATCGCCACGGCCCTGGTGGCCTATGGCGGGGGTCAGCCCACCTACGTCATGTGGTATCTCATGGCGTTCTGTATTTTTACCTTTGTGGCCGTCTGGTTCGGCAGAAAGCTCTCATCACATACCTGAATGATGTGCAGGGCCACGGACAAGAACTGAAAAATAGAGGGGAGTAAAACAATGCGAATCGTAACGGCAGCTGAGGTCGCTGGCCTGCTGCAAGATGGTGATACGCTGCTGATCGGCGGATCCGGCGCGGGGCATGCGGTGCCTGAGGCTCTCATTGAGGCGGTGGAAACGCGTTTTCTGGCGGACGGGACCCCTGAACGCATCACCGCCGTGCACCCGGTGGGACTGGGGGATCGCACCTTTCGCGGCGCGTCCCGTCTGGCCCATAAAGGATTATTGAAGAGGGTGGTATGCGGCACGCTGGTGGATTCGCCTCCTCTGGCACAATTGGCGCTTAACGACGAAATCGAGGCCTATACCTTGCCGCAGGGTGCTTTATCGCAACTAATGCGCGAGATTGCCGCCGGACGTCCGGGTCTTGTCACCCATGTGGGCCTGCATACCTTTGTGGACCCCCGGCTGGGAGGCGGACGACAAAGTCCCCGCAGCAAGGAGGATTTGGTCAAGCTTATCGAAATAGAAGGAAAATCCTGGCTGTTCTATAAGCCCTTCAACATCGATATGGTCTTTTTGCGGGGCACCACCGCCGATGAGGACGGCAATATTTCCATGGAACAGGAAGCCATTTTCGGCGACATGCTGTCAATGGCGCAGGCGACCCGCCGCTGTGGCGGCCTGGTGGTGGCGCAGGTTAAACGGATCGCGAAACGGGGCACGCTGCCGGCCAAAAGCGTGAAAATCCCCGGCATGCTGGTGGATCTGGTGGTGGTGGAACCCCACCAGCCCGTGACCTACCAAACCCAGCACGACTTCGCCTATACCGGCGAACTGCGCATTCCGCTGGATGCCTTCCCCACCCTGGCCCTGACCGAGCGTAAAATCATCGCCCGCCGCTGTGCCATGGAGCTTCGCACCGGCGCCATCTGCAATGTGGGTTCGGGGATTTGCACCGGCATCGGACTGGTGGCGGCGGAGGAGAACATTCTGCACAACATCGTGCTGACCAATGAACAGGGGCTTATCGGCGGCGCTCCCGCCGCAGGCCTGGATGCTGGCGCCGCCCGCAACTATTCGGCCATCGTCGATCAGCCCTATCAGTTCGACTTTTATGACGGCGGCGGGCTGGATATCGCCTTTCTTTCCGCCGTGGAAATCGACGCTGAAGGCAATGTGAATATCAGCCGTTTCGCCGACAAAATCGTGGGAGTCGGCGGCTTTATCAATATCAGTCAAAACGCCAAGAAAATGGTGTTCGGCGGCACCTTCACCGCCGGCGGCCTCAAAGTGCGCTGCGAAGACGGAGAGCTGCGCATTCTCCAGGAAGGCGGCCACCGTAAGTTCGTTTCGTCGCTGCAGCAAACCTCCTACAGCGGGCCGTTTGCCAATGAACGCGGTCAAACCACCCTGTTTGTCACCGAACGGGCCGTCTTTCGCGCCCTGCACGGCGCGCTGGAGCTGATGGAGATCGCTCCCGGCATTGATTTGGAACGGGACGTGCTGGCCCATATGGCGTTTCGCCCGCAGATTTCGCCGGACCTCAAGACCATGGATGCCCGGCTGTTCCGGGAGGAGCCGATGAATCTGCAGGAAGCGCTGGACGGCCAATCCTGGCCGAGTCATCCCCGTCTCTCCCTGCTTGGCAAGGGGGAGCGGTGATGGAAAACGCTATCGTTGACGGATCGACCCGCCTGTTCGGCATTGTCGGCGATCCGGTAACACAGGTAAAAACACCGCAATTAATGACCGCTATCTTCAGGGCGCAGGGCATCAATGCACTGCTATTGCCCTTTCAGGTGGCGCAGGAGGGTTTTGAGGCCGCCATGCGGGGGCTGATGAGCCTGCGCAATCTTGACGGGCTGGTGATCACCGTACCCCACAAGGTCCGGGCATGCGGCCTGGTGGACAGCCTCTCCCCCCGGGCCGATCAGGTAGGCGCCATCAACGTGATGCGCCGTTTGCCGGACGGTACCTGGTACGGCGATATGTTTGACGGGGAGGGCCTGGTGCGGGGCATGCAAAAACAGGGCTTTAGCATCGAGGGCAAACGCATCAAACAATTGGGGGCCGGCGGCGGAGGTTCCGCCGTGGCCGTTGCCTTGGCGGCGGCCGGGGCGGATACCATCACGCTTTGCGATCCGCGGCAGTCGCTGGCGCAAGGGCTGGCGTCCCGCATTAATCGTTTTTATCCCCGCCGTCCCGCCGGCGTGACCGCCGACAGCGCAGGAACGGAAGGCTACGATTTGCTGGTGAACTGCTCGCCGGTGGGTATGCGGCCCGGCGACGGCATGCCTGCGCCGTTCGGTGAGTTCGACCCATCCCTTGGGGTGGTGGATATCATCATGCATCCGGAAGAGACCCCCCTCCTGGCCCATGCACGCCGGTGCGGCTGCCGGGCCATGAACGGAAAGCCGATGATCGAAGGACAGCTGGAGTCGTTCTGCAACTTCTTCGCTATCCGGCAACCCTGATCGGCCGGGCCACCGCGACTGGCAGCCCCGTCCCGTGTCAAGACTAGAAGGAAAGGCAACATCCATGAAAATAAAATCTGTTAACGCCGCCGATCTGCTGCCGGCTATCCGGCGCATGTGGGAGCTTTCGGCAGTCAAAATACGCTCCATAGATGCCGCCATGGATCGAAGCCAGGGGGCGCCGGTACATACCGTGGCGGGCCGCTACCAGGCCAAGGGCTGGACGGACTGGACGCAGGGGTTCGAGTTCGGCAGCGCCGTACTGCAATTCGATGCCACCGGCGATGAACAGTTCCTTGATATGGCCCTTCAGCGCATTCGCCATGAGATGCCGACGCACATTACCCATTTCGGCGTACACGACCACGGTTTCAACCAGATCAGCACCTATGGCAATCTGTTGCGCCTTATCCGGGAGGGCCGTTTACCCGCCGACCGGGGAACCCTTGATTACTACCAACTGGCGTTAAGGTGCTCGGGGGCGGTACAGGCCCATCGCTGGACCGCCATTGGCGAAGGACAGGGATATATCCACTCCTTCAACGGCCCGCATTCGCTGTTTATCGATACCCTGCGCACCCTGCGCATCCTCCTGGTGGCCCACAGTCTGGGACATGTCATGAAAGACGAGGGAGATCGGGTGGTCTCTCTGCTGGACCGGGCCGTCGCCCATGCCCGAACCACCGCCCGCTATTGCGTATTCTACGGCGAGGGGCGCGATATTTACGATGTGCGCGGCCGGACCGCCCATGAAGCCATTTTTAATATCAAGAACGGCGATTTCCGCTGTATCGGCACGCAACAGGGCTATTCCGGTTTCTCCACCTGGACCCGCGGTTTGAGCTGGGCCATCTGCGGTTTTGCCGAGCTGCTGGAATATATGGCGCAGCTGAGCCCGTCCGCGTTCGGCCCCGGGAACGATAAAGCGAAGGTGCTGGACATGATGGACCAGGCGGCGGCGGCGGTATGCGATTTTTATATCGATCATACCACCCTTGACGGCATTCCCTACTGGGATACCGGCGCGCCGGGATTGGCGCGGATGGCGGATCCCTATGGCGTGGTTTCCGATCCGGCCAATGATATCGAGCCGGTGGACAGTTCCGCCGCCGCCATCGCGGCCCAGGGCCTGCTGCGCTATGGCGCCTGGCGGCAATCCATCGGCGATGGGGCGGGCGAACGCTACACCAGGGCGGGTTTGACGGTATTGGAAACCCTGCTGGGGGATGTTTACCTTAGCGGCGATGAGCATCACCAGGGGCTGGTCCTGCACAGCCAGTATCACCGGCCCAACGGGTGGGATCATGTGCCCGCCGGGCATCTTATTCCGTTTGGCGAGGCCACAATGTGGGGGGACTATCACATGCGGGAACTGGCGCTGTATGTGCAGCGGCTGGCGCAGCAGGGCCCGTACCTGACTTTTTTTAACATCAGCGGAGAAACCCGATGAACGACACTCCTGCCCCGCGCATCTTAGCCTCCGGCGAGTACGGCTATGGCGATGTGAATATCGGCGATAGCTATAAAACGTCCGGCATTACGGTAACCGAAACCCATGTGGTGGGTTTCGCCGGCCTGTCCGGCGATCTCTTCGATGTGCATATGGACGATCAGTTTGCCCGAGAACAGGGCTTTCCGGGGCGAATCGCCCACGGCCTGCTGGGATTATCCCTGGCGGACGGGCTGAAGACCCGCTGCGCCGTACGGCTGCGCGGCGTTGCGACACTGAGCTGGAACTGGTCGTTTCGCGCGCCGCTGATGATAGGCGATCGCATTCACGCGGAGATCGCCATCGCCGCCAAACGCGCCACCAAGCGGGACGATCGCGGTATCGTGACCTTGGGGATCAAAGTCATCAATGATAAAGCGGTTACCGTGCAGGAAGGAGAAACGCAGCTATTGATGCAGGTTTAGCGGGGTTGCGCCCAGTGAAGGGCGCTTGAGGGATGGCAGCGTCATCTCCATCAGCACCGTTTCCCTTTAACAGGCTCGCCGCACGTCCAGTGATAGCGGGCTTACCGCGCCGTGGGGCGCTCGATCGGGCGGTAAAACCACGCCCGCGTCGACCCTATCAGCACGCTCTCCCTTTTACTCGATCTTTGCTCGCCCGGCGATAGCGGGCCTGCTTAGCTTGTGCCTTTGCGCCGCTGTTTGACCTGCGTCATCAATTGGCCGCTGATAGCATTACTCCATTGCAATGAGATTGATTGTCATACAAACTTACTTATCGGCAAGGAACTTTCTTCCCCCCGCGATCGGAGCGGTTCGTTAATAGCAACGCGATTTTTCATGGCAATGCCGGCTTTCACACCGAAGGGAAAAAGCTTATAACGACGTTGAATTGAAGATGAATAAAACGCAGTTTTGAGGACACTATGGCGAAAAAAGCACAGGTTACCGCGGTAGCCAAAAAAACATCCATGTATGACAACATTAAGGAAGTGGCCAAAAACCGACTTATCGCTTACGGCTACCATGGAACAACGTTTGGCGCCATCGCGGAATCCCTGGATATCACCACGACTAATATTCATTACCATTTCGGCAGTAAAAGCAAACTGGTGGAAGAGGTGGTAAAGGATTACGTGGCCAATGCCTCTGTGCAGCACCAAGCCATCTGGCTGGACGAAACCACCTCTCTGGCGGAAAAAGTGCAGAATGTGGTGAAATACAACTATAAGCTCTACAAAAAATTCAATCGCGGTAAAAATTCCAAAAACCCCTGGAGCCTAATAGGCCGAATGCGGTTGGAGAGCGACGTGCTGAGCGATGAAACCAACGCCTCTTTAAGATCTTTTACCCAATCCATTACTGAAGCCATTGTCCTGGCGGTGGAAAGGGCGCGGGATAATGGACAGCTCAAAGCGGATACCCCTTTGGAGGACTTGGCGTTTTTACTCATTAATTTGGTGGACAGTTCGTCGGTTTTTGCCCAGGACGCGGGTAACTTCGAGCGGCTGGAGCAATTTTTCAATGCGTTTTCCCACGTTGTGCTGTCCGTTTATACCGTGGAACCGGCAACGGAACCCCCCCACAAGGCAGTTATGGAGCCTTGAGCCATGCAACAAGGCGAAAACACATCAGCGGGCGGCTCTAGGATATTTCGGATTTTGCGCCGCGGGTTAATGCCTTTTCAATGGATTACGGGTATTGTTTCTGCAGTATTGCTTGCGCGCCGACGCCGCGTTAACGGGCGCTGTTAATGAAGAGTCAACTTTTACCAGAGAGGACGGCATATGACATGTGAATTAACATATTCTCAGGTGACTTCCCTGTGCTTTATCGCTTTTATGATTTTAGCCGGCGCTATCTGCTGGATTCATGTATGGCAATAAGGCCATGATTCCGACAGTGGTCCTGTAATTTCCCCTGACTTCACTGCCGTACGGGGTGAATACCCCCGTTGCGCATCCGTGCTCTTTCGGTTAAATCCGCTGTTAACTATCCCGCACGGTCTGGGCGACGCGGTGGATGCCCCTCGTCCTTTCTGCTTTTTTGCACTAGCTAACAGAATCAACCCAAATCGGCCCCGTTGCCTGAGCGGTCTGCTATGATCAATACAGGCTAAGAAATTGGTTAGGAAGGCTAATGAAAAATCCACCGACAAACACCGGGCAATGGCGATGAAATGCCTGGTTCTTTGCTTAAGCCTGCTGTTATTAACCGGTTGCGGCAGCGCTTTGGGATCGTTATTCAGAATTATCCCCACGGATACCGATGTATGCCCGCACGGACATAATCCCTTTACCAATCAATGTAATCCATAACGGCGGTTCAGGGTTCGCCTGACGCGCGGCGGCCTTGAAACCATCCCGCCGTCTCTCCTGTCCGGGATTTTTAATGCCTTGGCAAAAGTGGCGAATCAGTCACAGCGGACCGTACAAAAATACGCCATAATTACCTCGGTTCAGCCAGCAGGGGGTAACGATATGCGCCAAAAAGTCGATCTTCATATGGTCCTGCTCGGGGTATTTTCATTAGTGGTATTGGTTGCCCTGGCGTTCGGATCCTGACCGGCCGCCATGGTTTCCGGCGGATAGCCGGCGCGGGTGGATTGCGCCGGCTATCCGCCGGCCGAAGTCTGCCCGCCACCTGGGCCGATAATGCCTGAAGCGGATTTTATCTGCGCTGTTTCTCTTATAAATCGAACACCCTTCATACAGGAGCGACTGACTCCCCTGGGCTCCTATAGCTGAAAACCATCTAAGGCGGAACCAAAACCGGTTTCAGGCAGTCCAAGAAAAAAGCATACTTCTGGCGAAGAGGTTCTGGTGGAAATAGTGGCTGATGTTTGAGGCGAAAATGCTTGGACGTTTCCTTGTGACTCTATTGGGTTTGTTATTTGCAGCCTGGATTGCGGTTATCGTTAATTTCCATAATCTCGCCATCCATATCGACCGCGGGATGGATCATCTTGAGTCTTTGCGGAAAAACTCCCTGGATATCATTTCTCTCACGGAAAAACAGAACCGTGCCGCCCGCGCCGAGTCCCAGGACGCCGCGCGCTAACCTCGTCTGCCGGTTTTAACCCCGTCCGGACGGCAAATCGGCATCGGGGTTGGGGCGCACCCTCTGCACCACCGTGAATTCACCGTCATCAAAGCTACAGCGAATCCGCCCGTCCACTCTGCCTATCCGCAGATGACGATAGCGGGCAAGAAAATAGACGCCGATTATGGCCGCGCCCACACCCGCGAGGGCACCGATGCCCAAGGCCCAACGGGGTCCGAACCTGTCCGCCACCCACCCCACCACCGGTGAACCGATGGGAGTGCCCCCCAGCGCGATGGCAAGCAGAATGGCCATTACCCGACCGCGCATGGCCGGCTCGGTGGATAATTGCACCAGGCTGCTGGCGGTGGTGGTGAATGTCTGGGCGGACATGCCGATAATCACCAACATGACGCTGAACAGCAGGTAATCGGGCATCACGGCGGCCAACGCCAGGCCGCTGCCGAAAATGGCGGCACCCACGCATAGCAAGGCGATATTGGGTTTTTCCCGTCGGGCCGCCAGCAATGCGCCGGCGATTGAGCCGATGGCCATGGTGGAGGTCAAGAATCCGTACTGATTGGCGCCGGCGTGAAAAATGGTTACTGACATGGTGGAAATAAAGATCGGAAAATTCAGGCCGAAGGTGCCGATTAAAAAAAACATCAGCATCCCCATGCGCAAATCCGGCCGCTGCCAGATATAACGAAACCCTTCGGCAAGGCCGCCGCGGCTGCGGGGAGCCCGCAGGCTTGCATGCAGTTCGCCGGTGCGCAGGAGCAGCAGCGCGCCGAGCACGGCGATAAACGACGCCGCGTTCAGCAGAAATACCCACCCGGTGCCGATAATGGCAATCAAACCCCCGGCCACCGCGGGTCCTATCATGCGCGCGGCGTTAAAAGAGGTGGAATTAAGCGCCACCGCATTGGACAGATCGGCCTCTCCCACCAAATCCGACACAAAGGTCTGGCGCGCGGGCGTATCAAACGCCGCGGCGGCGCCGAGCAAAAAGGCGAAAACGTAAACGTGCCACAGCTGTACCCAGCCGGTGACGGTAAGGACGCCTAATCCCAAGGCCAGAATCCCCAAGGCCGCCTGCGTCACCATCAGCAGTTTTCGCCGGTCGAAGTGATCGGCGGCAAAGCCGGTTAACGGCAGCAGGAGCAGCTGGGGCGCGAACTGCAGCGCGATCACCACCCCCAGAGCGGTGGCGTTATGGCGGGTCAACTGGGTCAGCACCAGCCAGTCCTGGGCGGTACGCTGCATCCAGGTACCGATATTGGAGACGATCGCACCGCCGGCCCACAGCCGGTAATTATAAATCGCCAGGGAACGGAACATGCCATTCATCGCTATTCCTCAGCGCGCCGGCGTCGTGGGGTGCAAAACGGGGGCCACCACCGTCGCCTGTAAAATGCTCAAGAGCGGGAGCCGTCAAGAAGCGAGATAATCTCCCCGCTGGCACCGGTTTCACCCAGCCGCGGAAAAATCCGGCTGATGCTGTTGATATGGACATCGGCATTGGTGTCGGTCATGGCATCAACGGCAAGGGTAACGTTATAACCGTTTTCATGCGCATGGCGCGCGGTGGACTCAACGCCGGCGCTGGTGGAGATGCCGGCAATCACCACCTGCGTGACGCCCGCCTGTTGCAGATAGCCGTTAAGATCGGTATGGCTAAAAGCGCCCCAGGTCCGCTTGGTGACCCGGTGATCGGAAGGCTGCGCATTAAGCTCCGTCGCCAGCTCGGCCCAATCAGCGGAAAATGACCGGTTACGGCTCTGCTCCGTCCGGCCCGGCGCGCCGGCGTCCACGTTCACCAGCACTACCGGCAAGCCGTGCCGGCGAAAAGCGTCAGCCAATTCCCGGGCATGCCGTAATACGTCCGCCACCGGATGTACGGTGGGGTAGGACAATATGCCCTTTTGCAAATCGATAAGAATGAGCGCGGTGTTGGGATCTAGAGTGGTTAATGCCATGGGATTGCCTCTCCGGTATAGGAATAAGCATTAGGTTAACAGTTAGCAAGGCAATCTACAAAGGTAAACTTCTTATATTGATTTCAAAATGTGCCAAGGGTGTTTTATGCTGAGACCGGCTTGGGTACCGGCCGTTCGTTTTAATCCAGCGATAATAAGAGAGCAACTGATGCCTTCAACTCCCCGTTTTCGCCGCGCCATAGCGGGTTGCATGATTGCCTTGCCGATATTGGCGTGCAGTGCCGTCCCGGTCGCGGCGGCGGCGCCGTCCTGCACAGCGGCCGCCTCGCCGGCCTGCTACCTTCAGTTTAAACCGGCCGGCGCCAAAGGGATCATGCACTACTACGCCTCCCGGCCCGCGGGTAATAGCAGGGCCGATGCGGCGCCCACCCGAGCGTTGATTGCCGTACACGGCCATCCCCGCGATGCCGATAAAACCTTCGACGCCGCATTGCTGGCGACCCGCCGTGCCGGACGGATGGAGGATACCCTGGTGGTGGCGCCGCTATTCCAGGTTGCCGATGCAGACGCGGGGAAATGCCATACGGCGGGGGTACCCGCCGCCCGCGCCGGCGACTTGCTTTGGACTTGTGAAAGCTGGCTGGACGGCGGCGTGGCGTCCAATGACGCTATCGGCTCATTCGATGCCCTCGACGCCCTGGCGGCGACGCTAAAGCGTCAATGGCCCAGCCTCAAGACTATCACGGTAGCGGGATTTTCCGCCGGAGGACAGATGGTGCAGCACTACATCGGTTTTGCCGCCGATCCGGCCGGGGTATCGATGCGTTACGTGGTGGCGGACCCCGGCACCTGGCTCTATTTTCATCCCCTGCGCCCGCAGCCCGTCGCTTCCGGACAGCCGGCGGACTGGTCCCTATGCACCGCCGCCGATAGCGGCGCATGCCGTTTTCGGATGACGGCGCCGGCCAAGGATTGTCCTTCGGTGAATCAATGGAAGTACGGTATGGAAAACCTGCCGGGACATCTCGCCGGCAACGCCCCCCGAGCGCGTCGTCACTATGCCAAAGCCGACATACATTATCTTGAGGGCGCTCTGGACAGCAGCGCCGCCAAAGGCGCCTTTTATCCGATTCTGGACAAGTCCTGCGCCGCGGCCGCCCAAGGTCCCTACCGGATGCAACGTGGACTGGCCTATGCCGCCTACGATCGCGCCCTGCTGGCCCCCGATAAAAAACGGACCGTCACCCTGGTGCCGGACTGCGCCCATGATGTCGGCTGTGTGTTCCCCTCAGAGGCCGCCCGCCCGGCGCTGTTCGGCGATAACTGATTCGGGAGTAAACCACGGACAATCATCCTTGGTAACAAAATATGCAATTATTTTTGGTTCATTATTCAGATAAGCAATCTCTCTTAAGACTATTATAAAAAAACCAACACGCTTTTTAGATTTGTACTCCATTCCGATATTTTCATGCCATCTTCATCATAAATAGTACGTGCCTCTATAATCAATTAACGGAACTTGACAGAACTAATCCTCCCACTTTTCGGCGCGATTACGTCCGCGCTGCTTGGCTTGATATAACGCGATATCCGCGCGGTTCATCAATGCGTCCACCCCCTCTTTACCCTGGTGTTCCGCCACGCCGCAGCTTACGGTGACCGGTATGGTCTTGTTATCGAAAATCAGCGGCGATTGTTCTATTAACGCGGACAGCGTTGTCATCCGCGCCAGGGCCTGGACGCTGTCGCAGTCCGGCATCAATACCAGAAATTCGTCCCCGCCCCAGCGGCACAGGCTATCGGTGCGGCGCAAGGAAGTTTGAATGATTCCGGCAATGTGCTGAATGACCCGGTCGCCAATGCCATGGCCGTGATAATCGTTGATGGGTTTAAAATGATCAATATCGATGATTGCCAGCGCAACCGGCGTCCCGGTCAGTAAAGACCCGCGCCTGCGCTGGAAAAGAAGAAAACGTAATTCAAACGCCTGGCGGTTCATGACGCCGGTGAGTTTATCCGTAGTGGCCATGTGTTCCAGCCGGCGCTGGTAGCCGCCGATGGTCAGCCATAATAATAATAAAAAGACCACGCTCACCGCTGCGCCGATGCCCAGATTCTTTAGCAACGTCATATACAGCACCCGTTGCAAGGGATGATCCCGTTGTTCCACCATTAAATACCAATCGAACTCCGGCAGTAAACGGGTATTGAGCAGCACCTGCCGGCCCTGGTCCCGGTATTGGTAACTGCCGCCGGGCACGGTGAGAATCGAGGTGGTTAATGGGCCTATTCCGGGCTGTTGGCGGATATTCATCGCCCGGTTAAAGGACTGTCCGTGCAAGACCACTTGACCGCTTTTATCCACAAAATAAATGACGCGGTTATAGCGCTGTTCATATTTTTCAATCAAGACCTTGATCTTTTCCACCGAAATGCCGATACCGGTAAGGCCAATAAAGTTTCCCTGGTAATCCTGGACCTTATAGTTGACGAAGATATCCAAACGGGCGTGATCTTCCGGGTCCAGGCGGACATCGATAAAATAGGATTTATCGGCGGGCAGGCTTTTGGCCTGGAAATACCATTGATCCCGGCGCGCCTTTTCAGACACCGTTTCGAGCACCCGTTTAGGATCATAATAACGATCGGTTTTATCGGAAACGAAAAATGAAAAGATGGTATCGAAGCGGCGATCAATCTCGCTGAGATAGCGGATCATGGCGTTAGGATCCTTTTCATGATCCAGCACCCAGTCGCGAACGAAGGTGTCATGAGCCATCAGCGATGAGACAAAGATGGGCCGCAACAGGTCTTGCTGAATCTCTGAATAGACATTATCACTGGTCAGGGGCAGGGTATTCTCTTCGATTTCGTTGTTTAGCGACTGCCGCGCCACCTCATAGCTGCTCCAGCTGATGAGCAAAAAGGCGCCCAGCAGCATCAGGGTGAATAAAATAAGGGCCCGTGTTTTAGTTAACCGATAAGGGCTGTTCATCCATTTCCCCTGAAGTGTCGTGTCTTTGACAAAAACGGCCAATGCGCATGGCTAAGCATAACGGATACGAGTGAAACTATCCTGCTGTATTCCGGCCATCACAGGCGGGGGTACGGGATAATATAAGAATTGCCTGCTTCACAGAATGACAAATACCCTAAATAATCCGAGTTGCAGGCGCAGGGTTAACCTCATGGATGAGCCGAGTATCGCCAACGTACCTGCAATTTAAAGTATGACAGGTATAAACATTTATTTTATCGCATAGCCATTACCTAAAGGAGTTGCTGATGTTCATCGTCGAGTTGACCTATGAGGAACCGATTGAAAAGGTTGAAGAGCTTCTGGAAGGTCATATAGCCTGGTTGAAAGAGTTTTATGCCGCCGGCGTGTTTATTGCATCCGGCCGGAAAGTCCCTCGCAACGGCGGGATCATTTTCACCAAAAGTATGGACCGTTCAGAGCTCAATACCGTTCTGTCGTCCGATCCCTTTAATGCCGTGGCGAATTACAAGATCACCGAATTCCTGCCCTCCATGACCATTCCGTCGCTGGAAGAGCTGAAAACGATTTAACCGGGCATCAGGCTACCACCACCTGGTTGCGGCCTTGCGCTTTTGCCCGGTACAGCGCATCGTCGGCCTGTTTAAGCGCTTGCTCCGGATTTCCCGTCTCAGGCGACCATAAAGCCACCCCCGCGGAAATGTAAACGCGCCCTACGCTGGGGAAATCCGCCGCCGCGACATTGGCCCGCAGACGCTCGGCGATATCGGTTGCGATACCCATCGGGGTCGCGGGCAGCAGCATCAAAAACTCTTCTCCGCCGATCCGACACAAAACATCTTCACTGCGGGAGCAGGCCCGCAGCAGCTGCGCCATATATTTGAGCACCTGATCCCCGACATCGTGGCCATAGGTATCATTCACTTTTTTAAACTTGTCGATATCAAAAGCAATGACGGCAAAGCCCTGATTCGCGGACGAATAGGCAGCCAGCGCCAGCGATAAACCGCGCCGGTTATGCAGCCCGGTCAACGGATCCGTTTGTACCTCGGTCTTCAGGGTACCGATCTTTTTTTGCAGCAGGCTGATGCCCACCAGCATGGCGCGTTTAAGCTGCGCCACCTCAAAATACCAGGACGGAATGCGGGTGATATCATCAAAAACACCGGTCCGATCCATGTCGTTTGCACTGCGGGCCAGCAGCCATAGCGGCTGGGAAATCAGGCGGGCGAACAGCCAGGCCGCCACCAGGGTCAGCAGGGTCAGCGGCAGTGTTCGGTGCAATACGCTTAGCATCAGGCCCCGCAGGGACATTAAGGTATTGTCCGTGGTCCGGATGGTGATGATGGTCCAGTGCGACAACGGCTCCGCGGCAAAACCCGCCAGGATATTGACTCCCGACTGGCTGGTCTCCTGCAGGCTGCCGCGACCCTGACGCTGCACCGCCGTACTGAGTTCCCCGTGCGCCATCGGCTGTCCGATACGGGCGGCATCATCGTGATAAATGATTTTACGTTCGTTATCAACCACGTAAGTATAAGAACCCGCGCCGTGAAAATTTTGCCCCAGCATTTCGTTCAAAATACTTTTTTGCTTCAGGTAGATGGTGCCGCCCACATATCCCAGGTAGGTCCCGTCCTCGGCGAAAACGGGCGAAGAAATAAAGATCAGCAAATTGCCCGTGACGGAAACATAAGGTTCGCTGATGTTCGGCACGCGAATCCGCAGCGCCTGTAAAGCGCCGGGAGTCGTCAGCTTCCGGCCTTTGATTTGTATGGATTCGGGGGAGGTGGCCAACACCACCCCGTCGGCGTTCACCACGGCGACGGAGTTAAAACTGTTGGTTTGCAGCAGCAGACGCTGGGCCTCCGATTGCAGCAGGGCGGAGTTGCCAAAATCTGCTGAAATCATGGCGGAGCTATAGGCCAATTGACGGTAAAGGCTGACAAAAAACAGATTGGTCGTATCCGCCAGCTTGGCGGCGTAGTTACGATTGGCTTCCAGGGTATCGTCAATCAGCAGTTGCCGCTGTACCTGGTAAGTGGCGAAAAAACCATTGGCCAAGGTGACCAGCGCGCTCATTACGGCCAGAATCAGTATCAGTCGCCGCAAATCCATATGCAGGAACGAGTTTGTTTGTCTATCCACGAGCTGAACCCACGGCAAAACGGATGCGCTATAGTAGACTTGACTTTACTGACTGTAAAAGGGTGCTAAAGCATTCACGGAATATTTTTGTCTCCTGCGGTAAACGGCCATTCCGTTTATCAATCGATTATATTAATGCCATCCGATACTTAGCGGAAAAATTTGAACTCGCTCAAAATTTCATTATAAAAATATTTTTTTTCATCCGGGATGATCGGAATGAGGTCTTTCGTTTTTTGCCGGTTTTAACGACGATAAAGTGTATTTATGTGACCCCCATCACTGCAGTCTTCCCCTGATGGTCATTCTTGACCCGGTGATGGCACTATTATCAAGGCCGCTTTGTATGAGTAGACTATAATAATAAGTTTTACATTGACATCACCGCTCAACCCTTCAAAACCGGCTGTGCAGATTCGAGCCTCCTCCAGGAAGTATTCTGTTTACAATCCATAGAATCTTCAATGAATTGCATTTGATTGTACAACCTATTGGCCGGTGTTTTTTTCCCGCCGCGCCAATAAACAGTACCTTTTTATTTCCGTAATTTCCGTCATTGCAATACCTCGGCGGCGGGGTAATACTGATTTTTGTATGCAACAATTAACCTACATATCATTAATGGAGTTGCAGCAATGACCATAAAACAGCAACAAATTTATATAAACGGTGAATTCATTTCCAACCCCGGCAACAAATGGATTGATGTGATCAATCCTTCCACCGAGGAAGTTATTTCGCAGGTTCCCGATGCCGGCATTGAGGAAGTCCGTAAAGCTATTGACGCCGCCGAGGCGGCGCAGAATGACTGGGAAGAGTTGCCTGCCCAGGAACGCGGCCAGTGGCTGCATAAAATCGCCGCCGGCATCCGCCAAAGGGAAGAGGAACTGACCGCCATTATCGTCGCCGAGGGCGGTAAAACCCAGGGGCTGGCCAATACCGAAGTGCTGTTCACCGCCGATTACCTTGATTACATGGCGGAGTGGGCGCGGCGCTACGAAGGGGAAATCGTGCAAAGCGACCGGCGCAATGAACATATCCTGGTGTTCAAAAAAGCCATCGGCGTCACCACCGGCATCCTGCCCTGGAACTTCCCTTTCTTCCTCATAGCCCGTAAGGCGGCGCCGGCGCTGGTCACCGGGAATACCATTGTCGTCAAACCCAGCCAGCTGACGCCCAACAACGCCATCGCCTTTGCCGAGATCGTCCATGGGGTGGGGTTGCCTAAGGGGGTCTTCAATCTGGTGACCGGCCGTGGATCTGTCGTGGGCCAGGAGCTGGCGGCCAATCCCAAAGTCGGCATGGTCAGCCTGACCGGCAGCGTGGCGGCCGGGGAACAAACCATGGCGGCCGCCGCCAAAAATATCACCAAAGTGTCGCTGGAGCTGGGAGGCAAAGCACCCGCCATCGTGATGGCCGATGCGGATTTGGACCTGGCGGTGAAAAGCATTGTCGACTCCCGCATCATTAACACCGGCCAGGTC
This sequence comes from Sodalis sp. RH15, assembly GCF_047324255.1. NCBI lineage: Bacteria > Pseudomonadati > Pseudomonadota > Gammaproteobacteria > Enterobacterales > Bruguierivoracaceae > Sodalis > Sodalis sp. RH15. The sequence goes on along the minus strand of NZ_CP178738.1, from coordinate 1,600,232 downwards.
TGTAACTGCGCGGAACGGGTCTATGTGCAGGAAGAGATAAAAGACGCATTTATTTCCCGGCTGACCGCGGCCTTTAAACAGGTTAAGTATGGCGATCCGGCGAAAGAAAAACAGCTGGATATGGGACCGCTGATTGAAGCCGCCGCGCTGCAAAGCGTGCAGGAAAAGGTGGATAAAGCGGTTTCCCAGGGGGCAAAGGTGGTGCTGGGCGGGAAACGCGCCGAAGGCAAGGGGTATTTTTTCCAGCCGACGCTGCTGGTGGATGTACAGCAGGAGATGGATATTATGCATGAGGAAACCTTCGGTCCGGTATTGCCGGTCACCACCTTCCGCACCCTGTCCGAAGCCATTGCCATGGCCAATGACTGCGAGTTCGGCCTGACCTCGTCCATTTATACCACCGATCTGAACAACGCCATGGTGGCCATGAAAAAACTGAAATTCGGCGAAACCTACATTAACCGCGAGAATTTCGAGGCGATGCAAGGTTTCCATGCCGGATGGCGCAAATCAGGCATCGGCGGCGCCGATGGCCGGCACGGCTTGGAGGAGTATCTGCAAACCCATGTGGTTTACCTGCAATATCAGGCTTAAATCACACAAATAAAGCGGACGGGGGAGAATAATCGCATCATACGCGATACCCCCCATCGCCCCCGATCCGCTTATGGGAAGAATACCGATATTCCAGGGAGATGTGCCGCCTTATGAAAATCGCCTTGTTTATTCCTTGCTTTATCGATGCCTATTTTCCCGAGGTGGGCATCGCCACGCTGGAGCTGCTGGAACGCCTGGACTGTGAGGTGGATTATCCCCTGACCCAAACCTGCTGCGGCCAGCCCATGTCCAACAGCGGCTGCCAGCGTGACGCCGCGGGCTGCGAGGCCCTGTTCGTGCGTAACTTCAGCGGCTACGATCATATCGTGGCCCCCTCCGCCAGCTGTGTCCATCATGTGCGCGAACATCTGGACGCCATCGAACAAACCGACGACGTGCGGCGGGTGCGCCGCAACACCTATGAGCTGGTGGATTTTCTGCATGATGTCCTGCAGGTCAAGGCATTCCCCTGGGCGGCGTTTCCCCATAAGGTCGGCCTGCACAATAGCTGTACCGCCCTGCGCTCCCTGGGCCACGCATCGGTATCGGAAGTTGACGAACCGCCGTTTTCAAAGCCCCTGGCCCTCTTGAGCGCGGTAAAGGATATTCAGTTCGCCCACCCCCGCCGCCCGGACGAATGCTGCGGTTTCGGCGGTACCTTCAGCGTAACCGAAGCGCCGGTATCGGCCAAGATGGGGTATGACAAAGTCAACGATCATAAAGACGCCGGCGCCGAATACATCGTTTCGGCGGATATGTCCTGCCTGATGCACCAGAAGGGCTGCGCGCAGCGTATGGGGGCGGAGGTTAAATTTATGCATATCGCCCAAATACTCAATGGCGCCCATGCCTGAGCCCCGTACCGGAGACCGATATGAAAGCGATTGACCACGTTAAAGGCTCGCGGGAATTCCTGGCCAGCGAAAAGCACCAGACCTTCCTCGATCAACGGCTCTGGACCCTGCGCCAGCTGCGCGACGCCCAGATGAAGGCCCATCCGGAATGGCAGCAACTGCGCGATCTCGCCTCGCAAATCAAGGAACATACCCTCACCCACCTCGATTTCTATCTGGAGATGTTCGAACGCAATGCCCTGGCCAACGGCGTGAACGTCCACTGGGCCAAGGATGCGGCGGCGCATAACCGTATCGTCCATGAAATCCTCCGGACCCATGGGGTGAAGACCCTGGTGAAAAGCAAATCGATGCTGACGGAGGAGTGCGATATGCGCCCTTACCTGGCGGCGCGGGGCATTGATGTCATCGAAACCGATTTAGGGGAGCGCATTCAGCAGTTGGATAATGAGATGCCCAGCCATATCGTGGTGCCGGCGGTGCATAAGCTCTCCATCGACGTGGCCCGGGTGTTCGCCGATACCCTGGGCACCGATCCGGACAATGCCGATCCGCACTATCTCGCCGGGCAGCAGCGGGATAAAACCCGCCCGTACATTCTGCGGGCCGAGGCGGGCATGACCGGCTGCAACTTTGCCGTCGCCGAAACCGGCGCCGTCACCGTCTGCACCAATGAAGGCAATGCGGATTTGAGCGCCAACGTGCCGAACCTGCACCTGGTGTCCATCGGCATTGAAAAAATGGTGCCCGCCACGGCGGATCTGGGGGTGTTTATCCGCTTACTGTCCCGCAGCGCCCTCGGTTCGCCCATTACCCAATACACCTCCCATTTCCGCGCACCGCGCCGTGGAGGCGAGATGCATTACATCCTGGTGGATAACGGCCGCAGCGCGCGGCTGGCCATGGAGGATTTCTGGTATTCGCTAAAATGCATCCGCTGCAGCGCCTGCATGAATACCTGCCCGGTCTACCGGCGCAGCGGCGGCATCAGCTATGGCGCCGTCTATTCCGGCCCTATCGGCGCCATCATCAACCCCACCATGGATCTGAAGAAATACAGTACCCTGCCGTTCGCCTCGACGCTTAACGGCAGCTGTACCCAGGTCTGCCCGGTGAAAATCAATATTCACGAGCAGATTTTCAAATGGCGCGAGATCGTCGCCCGCAATAACGAGCTGCCTTTTGCCAAAAAAAGCGCCATGAAAGCCGCCGGCAAGATACTCGCCAGTCCCGCCCTGTACCGGGCGGTGGTGGACACCGCCAACGCCGTAGTGCCTAAACTGCCGCGTATTCTGCTTTATCATCCCCTGAACGCCTGGGGCGAGGCCCGGGAAATTCCGACATCGCCGCGCCAGAGCTTTCACCGCTGGTACCTGGAGCACCGACGCCCCATCGACAAGGATAAAAAGCCATGAGCGATCGTGATGAGATATTGCGCGCCGTGCGCAACCACGCCATGATGCCGGTGCCTCGGCCAGAGCTGCCTGATTTTGCCGATCGGTACCCGGCAACGCCGGAAGCCTTTGGCGTCTCGTTGGCTATCATGGGCGGCATATGGGATGAAAGTCTTATCAATGCGCCGTGGGATGGAAGCCCGGCGGATTATGCCGCGCTGTCCGGCTATATCCGCGGGCTGTTTCCCGCCGGCGGCGTGTTCTGCTCGGCGGTGCGGGGCATCGACGGCGATTTGGCCATCGGGCCGGATACCCCCGCCGCCGCGGTGGATCATGTGGAGGTAGGCATCGTCCGGGCCAGGTTCGGCGTGGCGGAAACCGGCTCCATCTGGCTGAGCGAAGCGGAATGCCCGGTCAATGCGCTGGGTTATCTGGCGCAGCATCTGGTGGTGCTGCTGTCGGTGAAGGATATCTTGCCCAACCTGCACGCGGCCTACCGGCGCGCAGAGTTTTCCACCGCACGCTATTCGGTACTGATGTCCGGCCCCTCCGCCACCGCCGATATCGAAGGCGTATTGATTCGCGGCGCCCAGGGCGTTCGCAGCCTGCGTGTGATCGGCCTGCCTGGATGAATGTTTGTTTTCTTGCCCCCGCAACTGGAAGCGTGAGATAAAAGTATCGAGCCCGACGTTATCAACACCATGCCGGCGGCAGGATACCCCCCAAAACGTCCGGGAAATTTTCGCGGATATGGCCAACCATTAAAAATGATACCATGGCGCTGCAACTTTGGGCGCCTTCCAAGCCCAGCAGGCGGTTTTTCCAATTGGTAAAGGCATTTCCCCTCCCATTCATAAACACCTTCTCATCAAGGGCATTGGCTTTTTCCATCAATGCACAGGCATAGCGTCTGAGCATTTCCGGGGATTCATGTTCAGTGCCGAAAATCGCGCTGGAGGAATATTTCGTGAATACCGCCGCCAGGCTCAGCAGCGTTTTGGCCTGAACGTCATTACCGGCCGATGAGAGGCCATAGGCCATAATAATCTCGTCGTAATGCCCGCTGGTAAGGCTATAGTCGCCGGAATCCGTTGAATAGGTCAGTTTCGGGCGGAAGACTTTGCGCAATTCTTCCTGGCTTTCCGGACTCACCAGCTTTACCTTTGACGTTTTGGAACGCGTTGCGGAGATAAATAATTCCTGCCGTTCCCCAAGCCCTAATATTCCAAGCAATTTTGCAAAGCTGGCGAGCTGTTCCGCAAAGCGATAAGGCGCCAAAAATAATTTGAAATCCTGGTCAAACAGCGTTTCAGGAGGGTGATCGCTTGGCAGCAGATTTTCCCCCCGCCGGTTATACAGATAAAAACCATCCCATACGGGCTTGAGAGGGTCAGGATGCAGCATGCCTTGAAGGGTATGCGCAGAGAGCAGCATAACCGGCCCGTCAGGTCGAGAGGGGAAGAGTATATGATTCGCGGCGTGCTCATCCCTCCAGTCAGGCCGCTGGGCGCCATAATCGCCAAACTCATCCACAGCGGCATACGGTCGCACCCTTTCATGATTTAGGTAGCTATCATAAAGCCGGATGATGCTTGCCTTGATAGCGTCGTTCCCCGTCTTCATTCCTTGGGCAACCCACTGGATAAATGCGCTGTTATGAGTAAACATCCGTTCCGGCTGATGTGAGAACAGGCCCGCAACCTGTTCAAGCCCGTCGTCACTCAACAGCGGCAAGGCTTTCGTATCATATTGACCGAGGTAGCGATCGCAAACCCCATCCAGCCAGGCTGTGATGCCGGCATCACCGCTATAGGGAGCTTTAGACAAGACATCCCTCAAAAGAAGCGCCACGCTCGATACATCAACGTCTTGCAATGAATGCATCAATTCGCGGGCCATCTGTACTTTAACGTCAGCATACCGTTCATCAATGCTGTCCATCATGGTCAGCAGGCTGCCGTTCCTGCCGCTAGCCCTATGATCAAGAAAGATTTTTATATTGTCTGCATCCCAGGGGGGGAAGTAAAGCAACGGACCTTGCCGTGAGAGGTTGCTCAGGTTGGCCCCATTGAGTTTAGCTCCGTTCAAATCGGCATTACACAGGTAAGTCCCGGCCAGTTGAACGTCAGTAAGATCGGTTTTCAACAGAATGGCATTTTTGAGAGAGGCTTCGCCCAGGTCAGATTTGCTAAGGTCGGCCTCACGCAGGTCGGCGCCGCTCAAATCGGCTCCGCGCAGATCGAGTTCGCTCAGGTCGGCTCTTCTCAAGTTAGCGCCGCGCAGGTCTATATTTCCCTGGTCCGTTAAAGTGATGGCTGAAAAAGCCAGGTCATGCCGCTGGCGTATCAGCAAAACGGTGCAAATACGGCAGAAGGCAATTTTATCCACCTGCGAGTCGACACTTTTGCCGTCCTGGCTCACCCGAATGGCGACGGGGCCGGCTTCATCATGATTTTCTCCCGGCAGCATAAAGGTGACGGTATAGCCGGCATAATCAATGATAAGCGTTTGCGGAAGGATATAAGAATCTTTTGATGGCAAGGCATTATCAAGAGCAGTGGCCAAGGCTTGCGTAAACGCATCATATTGCACCGCGCGCTGCTTGCACAGATAGCCGGCGGTAAAAAAATTCACAATATGCTCCAGAATCCCCCGGAGGGAATTCGCGTCGGATCTCGCCGTTTCAGTGCCGATGCCTGCAACGGCTTGCGCCATGACGTTCATCCGTGCTGTATTGATATTGATTAAAGGCATCTACCGCTCCCCGTGCGTCAAAGTCGCCCCAACGCATGATCCAAAACTCTTTGGCCAAAGTTAGCACGGTAACAATTGGGAAACTTGCAGAAAATACTCTCTTGATAGAGATGGCGAAGATGAGAATTTTAGTGGAATAAGACAGCTCTTTTATCTCTTTAGCGAAAACGTTATTCGGTACCCTGTGATTTAAGGGTAAGAACGTTTTTTAGCTATTTAGGTATCGCCACGAAGAATGCGGCGGCGCTTAAACAGTCTGACGGTTTTGCGTCAGGACGACGCATTTTGCAGCAGCTTGTCGTGCAGTTCGGCAGCCAGCACTTCAATACGTTCGCTCAGCTGTTTGGTCAACGCCGTCAGCTCGGTATTTTGTTCCAGCAGGGCCATCATCTGCGCGGAGGTTTGCGCCGACAGTTCCTGGCGCTCCGCGTTGGCGACCGCCAGTGCCTCCCGGTGCTGGGCATCGGCATCGGCATTGGCCTTATCCCGTTCCGCCTGGCGCGTTTGCGCCAGCAATATCAACGGCGCGGCGTAGGCAGACTGCAAGCTGAAGGCCAGATTGAGCAGGATAAACGGATAAAGGTCGAACTTGGCGAGTCCCGAAACATTGACCACTATCCAGGCGACAACGATGAAGGTTTGCGCGCCGAGAAACATCGGCGTACCAAAAAAACGCGCAAACGCTTCCGCTTTGCGGGCGAACCAGCCGTTGCCGAACGGCGCGGCAAGGTGGTGATTCCGCCGGTGGAAGCGCAAATGATCAACGAGCTGCGGTTTATTGTTAGACAGCGCCGGGCCGGTTGGCTTTTCCATATTATCCCCATTAAAACCATTAAGATTGAATGAAAAACGTTAAATGCCGCATATGATAGCCGACAGAAGGCGTCACTGACTAACCACCAATTATGACCATTTGTTTATCCATAGCGTACAGGATATTCCCAGGGTATACCTCCGCCCAAACACTGAAGATAAAACGGCAATTCTTGACTAAGTAATGGTCGTTCAGTAACATTTTCAAAATGATTTTTTTTATAGAATTTATACTCGGAAAAAGTAATGGGCTGATAGGAATTGCGGTTTTTTTTAAATGCCTGTTTAGGGGTAAAATCCATATCGAAAATAACTGAAATATTATTTTCCTTGCTCCATTTAAGTCCTAATTTGGATGACCTTCTAAAAAACATGCTGCTGAAAATACCTGCAATTCGCTCTTTATTGGGTGATTTATAGTTCTGCAAGGCAATAAAACCCTCCGTATCACCCAATATCATAAACTTATCAAATAAAAACCTTATATCTTTTAGTTCATTTGAATCCAGTTTCGGGCCTACGGCATGATTTTTTTTAACCAGGCATTTAAAATTTTCGCGATTGGATAGCGTGTGTTTTGCGACTCTTTTTCTCAATGTCGACTGCAGTGAAATGAAGTCATATTCCCGTTGAAGGTAAGCGGACCAGGAGCGTAGTAAATACCTGGCGGTTTCATCATCGATTTGCGTCGTCTGGGCAAACTGCCTGACCGCGCTACCTCTGACCTTTATACCTTTTTGAATTTCAAGTATTTTATTTGAAGATAAGTTACCATGGGCAAGCATGAGCGCTCTGTTAAGCAGGTCGACGGTGATTTTATCGACGCCGTCCGCCCGTTCAAGATCCCGCACCCCCATGAATCCATACATCAGGGCGACAGGCCTAGGTTTGCGCTGCGCATCGCTTTTTATGTTTGCGGCGGCAAGGCTGTCATTAGTGACCTTGACCAACCCGCCCGCCAGTTTAGCGTTTGTCGCCATGCCCGGAGTCTCGGTTAATCCAGCCATACAGGGCGTGACGGTAAATTTTTGCTTTAGGCCGTTATTCGTTTTAGAAACATTATCCATGTCAAAAATCCTCGCCGGCGGCCGGCATATACAGGTCATCAATTGTGAAAAGTGAGGTATATATCGCGACAGCCGCGATAGGGATGGTTCCAGCTTAATCAGGATGAGAGAAGGAATATATCTTTTGAATTCAATATAGGATTAAAAAGTAATGTCCCGGCAAGCAAACATATAAAGGGGCGACATGGCCACCGGGGCGTTATCCCTCGGCAGGACGGCTTTCCGGCAGGCTATCACTATCGGCTCCCTGGCCGGCCTCGCGATCCGCCAATCTTGCCCGTTGGTATTGAGCGGTATAAGCCTCGATAATGGCGCTGATCAGCCCGCCGAAACGTTCATGCAGATCGTCATGGCGCGGCATATTGTACATTTCCACGCCCTTGCGGACGCTGCGTATAAGCCCGGCTTCCCTCAGCACCTTGAAGTGCTGGGACAACGTGGATTTAGGTACGCAACGGTCGCTGACTTCCAGAAATGCCGAACAGGTTTGCGCGCAATCGCCCCGGGCGATTTCTACAAAAATCCGGGCGCGCACAGGATCCGCCAAGGCATGCAGGATACCCTCGACGGTAATATCACTGGCTGCGGGGTGAATTATCGGTCTCATGAAAATATTTATAACAGAGTATTGACAAAGAGTCCATTAGTTCATATTTTACGAACTATATTAGTTCAATAAAACCGAACTAATGTACTTAAACTTAATCTTCGGAGCCCCATATGAGCCAACTTACAGATAAAATCGCTATCGTCACCGGCGCCTCCAAAGGCATCGGCGCCGCCATCGCCAAGGCCTATGCCGCCGCCGGCGCATCAGTGGTGGTGAATTATGCCTCCAGCCGTGAAGGGGCCGATCGGGTGGTGGCGGAAATCGTCGCCAACGGCGGCAAAGCCGTTGCGGTGCAGGGTGACGTGGCCAAAGCAGCCGACGTGCGCCAGCTGTTTCTTACCACTAAAGACGTATTCGGCGCACCGGACATCCTGGTGAACAATGCCGGGGTCTTTAAGTTCGACTCTATCGAAGAAGCCACCGAAGAGGAATTCCATCGGCAATTCAATATCAACGTGCTGGGGATTTTTTTAGCCGTCCAGGAAGCGCTGAAATATTTCGGTCCGCAAGGGGGCAGCATTATCAATATCAGCTCAGTGGTCAGCACCAACCCCACAGCGGGTTCCGCCATCTATTCCGCCACCAAAGGCGCTGTCGATACCCTCACCGTAGAGCTGTCGCGGGAATTGGGTCCCAGACATATCCGGGTTAATGCCATTGCGCCGGGGGGCGTGGAGACGGAAGGCGCGACGACGGTGGGCGTGGTGGGCAGCGATTTTGAAAAGACCCTGGTGGCGCAGACGCCGCTGGGCCGCTTCGGGCAGCCGACGGATATTGCTAAAGTGGCGGTATTCCTGGCCTCCGACGACGCGGCCTGGCTGACCGGCGAACGGATCGCCGCATCCGGCGGCTGGCGCTGAGCCTGCGGCTGAATCACTTGCTTTATACTTTACCCCGCATATAATTGAGTGATTACTCATTTATAGATGGCGCAACCGGTGTCCGCCGGTTATGTCATCGGCTTAAGGCCGGCGGAGAACAAGGTATGAAAGTGATTATCTGGGGAGCCACCGGCATGGTGGGTCAAGGCGTATTGCGGGAATGCCTCCGGGCTGAAGATGTGACTTCTGTTATCGCGGTGGGCCGAAAGGCCCCCACCGTTCAGCACTTCAAGCTGCAAACCGTCATTCAGGAAGATATGCTCCATTATGGCGCCATCACCTCAACGCTTACCGGACTTGACGCCTGCTTTTTTTGCCTCGGCGTCAGCTCCGTGGGCAAAAGCGAGCAGGAATATACCCGGATTACCCATGATATGACCTTGGCCGCCGCCACGGCGCTGGCAGTGCAGAATCCCTTGATGACATTTGTTTATTTGTCCGGCTCCGGCGCCGACAGCAGCGGCAAAAGCCGCACCATGTGGGCGCGGGTGCGGGGCGGCACGGAAAATGCCTTACGGACGCTGGCGTTTAAGAGTGTCTATATACTTCGGCCCGGCATCATCCTGCCCCGGCACGGCGCGGTGTCCAAAACCCCCTTTTACCGCTTTTTTTACAGTTTCCTGGGCCCGCTGCTGTCATTGATTCGCCCCCTGTGGCCCGGTGCTATTCTAACCACTGAAGTAATGGGGTTGGCGATGCTTAATCTGGCCCGCCGGGGATTTCCGGAAACTCTGCTGAATGCCAGGCAAATCAACGACCTTGCCCGCGAAAAGCTCCCGTTATCCTAGACTGAAAATTGTGCAACGTTTACATCCTGTAATGGTATGATAAATATCATGACGATTTATCCTTACCAGCGGGAAGGAACCGACAGGTAAACATGTCGGATATTCTCCGGACGATGCACATGATTGATGTTCTTATAAAAGCGTTCTCATTCTTTCTGATCATTGTTGTAGGATATCTGTTAAAAAAGTACGGAGTGCTGCAGCGATCCGACAGTATCGCCCTGTCGAAAATAATGATGAATCTCACTCTGCCGGCGGCGGTTATCAACGGATTCTCCAGTTTTAATGTGGATCACAGCCTGCTGATCCTGGTGGTTATCGGTTTTGTCTGTAATATTCTGCTATTGTTCGCCGGGTTTATGTTGAGCCGTAAACGGGACAACGATACAAAAGTCTTTTATATGATCAATTCCCCCGGCTATAACATCGGCTGTTTTACCCTGCCGTATGTGCAGAGCTTTTTGGGGCCGGTGGGGATTGTCGCCACCTGTCTGTTCGATGCCGGCAATTCCATTATCTGTACCGGCGGCAGCTACGTGGCCGCATCAAATGCCATCGGCACCAGTACCGGATTAAAAAGCACGTTCCAGCGACTGTTCTCCTCCATTCCCTTCGATGTGTACGTCCTGCTGCTGCTGGCCGCCCTGTTCGGCTATCACCTGCCCAGTCAGGTGACTATCCTCACCACCATGGTGGGCAATGCCAATCCCTTTATCGCGATGCTTATCATCGGCATGATGCTGGAAATCAATATCGACCGTTCGCAGCTGAGAAGCGTCTATAAAGTGCTGGTGCTACGTTACGCCGCCGGCGCGCTCTTCTCGGCGCTGTTTTATTTTTGCACGCCGCTGCCGCTGGAAATCCGCCAGGTGCTGGCGGTAACGGTATTTGCGCCGGTCTCCTCACTGGCGCCGGTATTTACCGCCAGAGCGAGCAAGTTCGGTTCCGTTTCCAGCTTTACCGGTTCCATTTCGGTTTTCATCAGTATTATTATTATCACCACCTTACTGACGCTGATGCATGTGGGATAAGAGGACAATGTCATGAACATTGAAGGGAGCATTGCCCTGGTTACCGGGGCGAATCGGGGCCTTGGCCAAGCCTATGCCCAGGCTCTGCTGGCGGCGGGCGCGGCCAAAGTCTATGCGGCGGCGCGGGATCCCGACGGCGTTGCCATTACCGACCCGCGGCTGATAGCGGTAAAACTGGATGTGACTTCCCGGCAGGACGTCACGGCCGCGGCGCGGCAGTGCCCGGATGTCACTCTGCTTATCAATAATGCCGGCATTCTGTTGCAAAGTCCGATACTGGCGGAAGGCGCCGAAGAGGCCATGCGGCAGGAGATGGAAGTGAACGTTTACGGCGTGCAGCGGATGATCACGGCATTTGCGCCGCTGTTGGCCGCCAACGGCGGCGGCGCCATCGTCAATATGCTGTCAGTGGTAAGCTGGTTTACCTCACCGCTGAACGCCACCTACGGCGCGTCCAAGCATGCCGCGCTGGCGGTGACCGACGGGGCGCGCATTCAATTGCATGATCAAGGGACACAGGTCGTCGGCGTTTACGCCGGGTTTATCGATACCGATATGACCACCCACATCGACAGCGCCAAGGTCTCCCCCGAACAGGTGGCCGAACAGACGCTGGAAGGCATCCGCCAGGGACAAAATCATGTGCTGGCGGACCAGCGCGCCAGGGATGTGTGGGCGAGTCTCAGGCGGGATCCCGCCCTGATGGAAACCCAGATGCTGCAACTCTGGCAACGGCAGGCTTGACATCGTTTTGAATCAACTGCCGGACGCTCAATGTTCCGTGCTTTCGGCAAGCATCAGCCGGGTGCCCGCATCGCTGCCGTCGCCATAGAGCAGATGCCGGGGCGGCCCATATTGCAACACCCGCCGCATACTGTGCGCATTTACCGATTCCCCTCCCACCAGCAGATAATTGAGCTGACCGAAACAGTCGGGACGGATACTTGCCAGCAGATTGAACATGGCGGGAGAGGCGCGCAGAATGCTGATGGCAAATTCCCGCAGAGCCGTTTCGAACCGGCGGGGATCGTTAACCCAGCTGTCGGGCATGACCACCGTTGCCGCGCCGTTAAGCAGCGCGCCCCAGATTTCAAACAGCGACGCCACAGCGGTCATGGGCGCGATGGCCGCTACCCGGTCTTCATGACTAAAATGAACATGCCGCGAGTCCAGGGCCTGGCGAAAGATATCAAGAGGATAAACCGGGATGGTTTTCTGAATATCCGACCGGTAAAACCGGTGTGAGGGCTGTGAGATGCCGTGACGCAAGGGAATGAAATCCTGATCGTTTCCGTCCCCCACCGCCACCTGTTCGAAAACGATATAGCGCGTCGCCAGGGAGCGTCGAAGCGTTAAGGCATCAGAGAGGGTTAATAAAACCCGCGAGTCCCGCAATATCCCATTGAGCCGATCGTCCGCTAAGAACGGGTCCAGCGGTAAACAACAGCCACCGGCCAGCATAATCGCCACCTGGCAGGTAATATGCTCAACGCCGGGAGGCAGCATGATCCCCACCGTGGTGGCCGAATCCACCCCCTGGTGGCGCAGATAAGCCGCCAGTGAGACGGCATCCCGCGCCAATTCCCCATAGTGCAAAATCCGCTGGGGGGTGATAATGGCGGGCCGGGTCTTGTTAAGGGCGGCCTGTTGCAAGAACAGCTCGCTCAACGCCAATTCGGCGGGATAGGCTGAAAGGGTCGGGTCACTGATGCTCCTGCTGCGAGCATACGCGGAAAGTTGTACCATGCTGATCACCTGGGAAATAGGCTACGGGTTAAAAATGGACTGCTGGTTAAACAGTATGGTCGAAATAACATTACAATTGTATTAATTGATGTAAAAATTATATATATGTGAAGTTAGTCGCTATAGACGTAACATAAGCAACACATTTTTTTATTTTTATACAAGTTGTGCGAAATCATAATAACCCCCCGTTATTTCTTTCCAAGCAGGCCCTAAGGAGGATTCATAAGCTTGACACCGGTGCAGGCAATCGTTTGCGTCCCTTGGTGGTATTCATCAATGGAATATCACAGAACAATTTGATATTAACTAATGCACAATCGGCAATAAAGTCATGCCGGGTTTTGCGGTACTCTTGTCGGTAAGGATAAAATACCTTCCTGGGCAAAAAAATTAATTATTCCGGAGTTTTCTTATTATGTCATCAATATTAAAGTGCCTGGCCCTGGCGGGCATTATTGCTTCGTCTTTGACGTTAACCGCCTGTGATAAAGCCGATAAAGACGCTAACCATATTAAAGTCGGTATTAGCGCGGGTATCGATCAGCCGTTATGGGATGCGGTAAAAAAAGTGGCTAAAGAGAAGTATAACCTGGACGTGGAGACTGTCACCTTCACCGACTATGTGTTGCCTAACGAGGCGCTGAATTCCGGCGATACGGATGCCAATTCTTTTCAGCACGGCCCTTATCTGGCGCAGCAGATTAAAGAGCATGGTTATAAACTCGCGGCGGTGGGCAAGACATTTGTCTATCCCATTGCCGGTTATTCACGCAAATATAAATCCGTTGCCGAGTTACCGGATGGCGCTCAAGTGGCTATTCCCAACGATCCCACCAATCTGGGGCGTTCATTATTATTATTGCAGAAAACCGGTCTGATCTCGCTGAAAAACGGCACCAGCCTGCAGCCTACGTCGCTGGATATCGTCGATAATCCGAAGCATCTTAAAATTGTCGAAATTGAAGCGGCCCAGCTGCCGCGTACGCTGGATGACGGCAAAGTGGATTTGGCGGTCATCAATACCAACTATTCGACGCAGATTGGTTTATCTCCTCATAAAGACGGTCTGTTTATCGAGGATAAAGAGTCGCCTTACGTTAATTTGATCGTGGCGCGAGAGGATAATAAAGACAGCGATAAGGTGAAGAATTTGGTGAAGGCCTATCAGACCGATGAAGTGGCCGCTGCGGCGGATAAAATTTATCACGGCGATGCGGTAAAGGGCTGGTAAATTTTTACAGGCGCCCGCGGGGCGGGAAAACCACGCCCGCTTCGACCCCATGGCACGGTCTCCCTTTAACACGTCCGCTGCGCGATCGGCGATCGCGGGCCTACCGCGCTGTGGGGCGCTCCGGCGGGCGGTAAAACCACGCCCGCTTCGACCCCATCAGCACGGTCTCCCTTTAACACGTCCGCTGCGCGATCGGCGATCGCGGGCCTACCGCGCTGTGGGGCGCTCCGGCGGGCGGTAAAACCACGCCCGCTTCGACCCCATCAGCACGGTCTCCCTTTAACACGTTCGCTGCGCGATCGGTGATAGCGGGCTTACCATGCCATGGGGCGCTTGATTTAACCGTTGACCGGAATGACCGCGCCTTTGTATTTCTGGCGGATAAAATCCTGGATGGTTTTGGAGTGAAGCACCTTCACCAGCGCCTTGATATCCGGTTTGTTCTCATCTCCGCGATGAACGGTAATGATATTGGCGTAAGGGTTATTTTCGCCGCTTTCAACCGCGATGGGATCTTTTACCGGATTGAGTCCGGCATCAATGGCATAGTTGGCGTTGATGACCACCGCGTCCCCTTCATCATTGTTATACATCTGCGGCAGCAGCGAGCCTTCTATATTCGGCAAGAACTGAAGATGTTTCGGGTTATCGGTGATATCGGTTATCCGCGCATCCACCTTGCTGACGCCCGGTTTCAGTTTAATTACCCCTTCCCGTTCGAAGATCGACAAGATTCGCCCCTCTTCCGCCACCGAATCGCGCATGATGACCTTGCCGTTCTGCGGCAGGTCCTTCAGGCTTTTATAGCGTTTTGAATAGATGCCGATGGGTTCGATATGAATCGCGCCGGCGCTGACGAAGTCATAGTTTTTATCCCCGGCATGATCCTTGAGCACGCTGTTAAGATATGGCACATGCTGAAAATAGTTGGCATCGATGTCATGGTCCGCAAGGGCGGTATTGGGCAGGATGTAGTCCTGGAACGGTTTAATCTCCAGGTCGATGCCTTGTTTCGCCAGTATGGGTTTTGCCTGCTCAAGGATTTCAGCATGGGGTACATTGGATGCGCCCACCCTGAGCGTATCGGCCCAGGCCGAGGCGGAGAGGCTGAGGGCGGCAAGGGTGGCGGCGGCCAGTATTGTGAAGGTTTTATTCATGGTTTATCCCGGTCTGTTTAACGTTTATCAAGCAGTGAGGTGATGACGTCGCCCAATAACTGAATGACGAACACGATGATCAAGATCATCAGGGTCGCCACCAGGGTGACGTCGTTGTGGTTACGCTGGAATCCTTCCAGATAGGCCAGATTTCCCAATCCGCCGGCGCCGATAACACCGGCCATGGCGCTGTAGCTCACCAGCGCAATCAGGGTGACGGTGATGCCGGAAACCAGGGCGGGCGACGACTCCGGCAGTAAAACCCGAAATATAAGCGTACCGACGCGGGCGCCCATGGCGCGTGATGCCTCGATGACGCCTTTATCCACTTCCCGCAGGCCGATCTCCACCAGGCGGGCGTAAAAAGGCGCGGCGCCGACAATCAGCGCCGGCAGGGCCGCGTTGGCGCCCAAAATGGTGCCGATGAGAACCTTGGTAAAAGGGATCAGCAGCACGATTAAAATAATGAAGGGGATGGACCGGAACACATTCACCAGCGCCGAAATCACCCGGTAGGCGGCGGGACGCTGAAACAGTCCGCCGCGGGCGGTGAGAAACAGCGCCAGTCCCAGCGCGATGCCCAGCGCAAAGGTGGCAATGCCCGACAGCGCGGTCATATAGAGGGTTTCCGCGGTGGCCGCCCATACTTGATCGAGCTGGACGTGTGGAAAGAAATGCTCAAGCATGTTCCACCACCTCCGCGGTAATGTTGTGTTGACGCAGATCCGCCAGAATATTGTCAAGCCGGCCGGGATCGATTTCAGCATGCAGCCATAATTCGCCAAAGATGCCGTTGGCGGTCTGCGTGACATTACCGTGCAGGATGTTAAACGGTAGGTTATAGCGCAGCGTCAGCTCTCCCACCACTGGCCGGCGGACGCTCAGGCCGAGAAACGTCAGCTTCAATACCACGCCGGGCAGGTTTTGCAGCAGTTCCGGGGCCAAATCCGGCAGCGGTTCCCGGTACTGGCTGACCTGCTTCACAAATTGCCGGGTAATGGGCTGCTGCGGATGGGTGAAGACATTCAAGACGTCGCCTTCTTCCACTACGCGTCCGTTATCCATCACCGCCACCCGTTCGCAAATCTTGCGCACCACATGCATTTCATGGGTGATAAGCACAATGGTGAGATTCAGCCGGCGGTTGATATCCAGCAGCAGGTCGAGTATGGAATCGGTGGTTTGCGGATCCAGCGCCGAGGTGGCCTCGTCGCATAACAGTACCGCCGGGCTGTTCGCCAGCGCACGGGCGATACCCACACGCTGTTTTTGCCCGCCGCTGAGCTGCGAAGGGTAGGCGTGTTCCCGTCCCTGCAAACCCACCAGCGCGATAAGTTCCGCCACCCGCTGCCGGATGGCGGCCTTGGGCGTGCCGGCTATCTGCATGGAAAAAGCGATGTTTTCGCTGACGTTCCGTGACCACAGCAAATTAAAATGCTGGAAAATCATGCTGATTTTCAACCGCGCCTGCCGCAGGCTTTCGCCGCTGGCCCGGGCGATATCCTGCCCGGCCACCAAGACCGACCCGGCGCTGGGCTTTTCCAGACCGTTCAGCAAACGGATGAGGGTGCTTTTCCCCGCCCCGCTATAGCCGATAATGCCGTAGATCTGTCCCCGCTCTACCCGCAGGCTGACATTATCGACGGCGACGATGGGCTCATTATTATCTTTGAATACCTTAGAAACGTTCGTCAGAACGATCATAACCCGTCGATCCTTTTTTCCGCCGCTGAATAAACCACATTATGCCGATTAATTATTTTGATTATTTCTTATTCACTATTTAACGGGCTAATAATCCTCGGGATAATAGGGTAAGCCGTAAGCGGGCTGAAGAAACGATATCGTATTAGTTATAGTTAATTCTTCTTATGCGTTTTTCGATTTTGAATATTGAAATAAATTCTTTTTGCCGGACCTTTATTTGCCGGATATTGACTTTGATCATATTTAAGCAGGCACTACATTTGACCGTCACTACTTAAAGGAAGTCATTATGCAGAATATATTCCGTTTGAGCGCTGTCGGTCACGGCCTGGCACGGGGGATGGCATTAGCCCTGGGGATGAGCTCATTAAACGCCCTGGCCGTGGAAAACGCGCCGGTAAAAGGCGGCACCCTGATTTATCTTGAGCAGCAGGCGCATACCAATCTCTATCCGCCGGCGGGGGGATTTTACCCAAACGGCGGCATTCTCAACCAGATTACCGATAAATTGACCTATCAAAACCCCAAGACCCTGGCCATCGAGCCCTGGATTGCCGAATCCTGGACCAGCAACGACGATAAAACCCAATACACGTTCAAAATCCGCCCCGGCGTGACGTTCTCCGACGGGAAACCCCTGGACGCCGCCGCCGTGGCGAAGAATTTCGATACCTTCGGCCTGGGGAATAAACAGCTGCATCTGCCGGTATCCGAAGTCATCAATAATTACGATCACAGCGAAGTGATCGACCCGCTGACCGTTAAATTTTATTTTAAGAAATCATCGCCGGGATTTTTGCAAGGTACCTCTACCATCGGCTCAGGCTTAGTCTCGCCGGCCACCCTGGCGCAGAATTTCGATGCGCTGGGTGATGCCCGGCATATCATCGGCTCAGGCCCCTTTGTGGTGAGCAATGAAACCCTGGGCCGGGAGGTAGATTTGCGGGTGCGGGACGATTATCGCTGGGGGCCGAAAACGCTGGCGCAGCAGGGTCGGGCGAACCTTGACGGCATCAAGTTCATTATCACGCCGGAAGACAGTGTGCGCATAGGGGCGCTGCTGGCGGGCCAGGCCGACTTTATCCGCCAGGTGCAGGCCTATGATGAAAAGCAGGCCGAGGGGCAGCATTTTATCATCTATGCCGCGCCGACCCGCGGCGTCAACGACGGCATCTCATTCAGGCCGGATAATCCGCTGGTAGCGGATGTGCGGGTGCGCCAGGCGCTGCTGCACGCCACCGATACCGGTCAAATCGTCAATACGCTGTTTTCGCCGCACTATCCGCGGGCGACCTCGGTGATCGCCGCGCCGGCGGCGGGGTATATCAATCTGGCGGATAAATTGACCTACGATCCGCAGCTGGCCGCGCAGTTGCTGGATCAGGCGGGCTGGAAGCCGGGTACGGACGGTATACGCCAAAAAGAGGGTCATTCGCTGGTGCTGTCGGTGTATGAATCGCCGCCGCAGCCGCAGAATAAAGAGGTGCTGCAGCTGGTTTCCCAGCAATGGAGCAAAGTAGGAGCGCGACTGAACATCCTGGCCGGCGATGCCGGCAGCAAAACCGCCGACAGCCTGGACCCGCTTAAAACGCCGGCAAACGTGGTGGAAGTGGGACGGGCCGATCCGGATGTGATTAAAAGCCAGTTTTATCCCACCAATCGCGACGCGCTGCTGCAAAAAGGCGGCCTGAGCAGCAAGGTGCAGAACTTCAGCGACGATAAGCTTAATTCTCTGCTGGTGGCGATTTCAGCCGAAGTGGATGGGCAAAAAAGACTGGCGCTGGCGGGAGAGGCGCAAAAATATTTGCTGGATCAGGCCTATGTGATCCCGATATTTGAAGAGCCGCAGGTCTTCGCCGGCGCACCCTATCTTAAGGGTGTCAGCTTCGAGGCCGTCGGCCGGCCGGCATTTTACGGCGCCTGGCTGGATAAGCATTAAGGAGCGCAGAGCATGCATCGTTATCTGTACGGCCGCCTGGGACAGGCCCTGCTGGTGCTCTGGGCGGCGTTCACCCTCTCTTTTTTCCTGCTGCAGGTCCTGCCCGGCGACGCTATTCTGATCAAGTTCCAGAATCCGGACATGGGCCTCAGTCCGGCACAGATCGCCGATATGCGCGCCGTCTATGGCGCCGATGCGCCGCTATGGCGGCAATATCTGCACACCTTGGTGGATTTTATCCGCGGTGATTTCGGTTACTCCGTACAGACCGGGGTGCCGGTGGCGCAATTACTGACCACCAATCTCCCCCCTACCCTACGGTTGGCGGTGTGCGGTTTTCTGCTGGCGGCGATATTGGCTGGCGGCATGGCATTGCTGGCCGGACTGACTTCCGTCCGCTGGCTGAGGGGAATATGGCATGCCCTGCCCTCCATATTTATTTCGGTTCCCACCTTCTGGCTGGGCATTGTGCTGATTCAGGTGTTCTCCTTTCGGCTCAAATGGGTGCCGGTTATCAACCCCGGCGAATGGGCAGGGCTGATATTGCCCATTCTGACCCTGGCGGTGCCGATTTGCGCGCCCCTGGCGCAAATCCTGATTCGCAGTATCGATGAGGTCCAAACCCTGCCGTTCGTCGCGGTGGCTCGGGCCAAGGGCGCCAGCCGGGCCGGCGTGCTCTGGCGGCATGTGGCGCGCAATGCGGTGCTGCCGGCGCTCACCATCGCCGCCTTGCTGTTCGGCGAGCTGATCGCCGGCGCCTTGATAACCGAAACGGTATTCGGCCTGAGCGGCCTGGGCCAGTTGACCCAACAGGCGGTGAACAACCAGGACGTGGCGGTGCTGCAGGCCATTGTGGTGATTTCCGCCACGGCGTTTGTGACCATCAATCTGCTGGTGGATCTGCTGTATCCCCTCCTTGATCCCCGACTGAAAATGCCCGCCGGAGCCGCCCTATGAGCAGTCTGCCGCTGAACACCCAAACGCCATCGCCTTCGGCCTCTCCGCCGCCCGAGGCTGTAACCCCACCCCGTCGCCGCTCCCGGTTATTCCGCTGGCAGCCCGGCCTGGCGCTGTCCTGGCTGGTGATGGCAGTGGTGATTCTGTGGGCCCTTGCCCCCGGACTTTTCACCCCTTACAGCGGCACCGACGGCATTGCCGGCGCACAGCGGCTGGCGCCGGCGGCCGGTCACTGGCTCGGCACCGATCAGCTGGGGCGCGATCTGTACGCCCGCATCGTTTACGGCGCGGCCTGGTCTCTCTCCGGCGCGCTGGTGGCGGTGGCGCTCGGGCTGACGGCCGGCACCGCCCTTGGGGTCATTGCCGGCGCGGCGGGACGGGGCACCGACAGCCTGATTATGCGTTTTATTGATGTTCTGCTGTCCATACCCGGCCTGCTGCTCTCCCTGAGCATTATTATCCTGCTGGGCTTCGGTACCGTCCATGCGGCTATCGCCGTAGGCATCACCTCCATCGCCAACTTCGCCCGCCTCGCCCGGGCGGAAGTGGTGCGGGTGCGGCACAGCGACTATGTGGAAGCCGCCTACGGCAGCGGCGGCACCTTTGCCGCCGTGCTGTGGCGCCATATCCTGCCCAACTCCCTGACCTCGGTAACGGCATTTTCCGCCCTGCAGTTCGGCAATGCCATCCTGGCTATTTCCACCCTGAGTTTCCTGGGCTACGGCACCCCGCCGCCGACGCCGGAATGGGGTTTATTGATTGCCGAAGGCCGGAATTACATTTCCACCGCCTGGTGGCTGACCACTTTCCCCGGCCTGGTGGTGGTGCTGGTGGTGCTTGCCGCCAATCGAATCAGCCATTCATTCGCCAGGAGCCATCGATGAGCCTGATATTAGCGCGATCCGACACGTTGATTCCCCAACGTGAACCGGTGCTGGAGCTACAGGATCTTTGTATTGCCTATCGCAGCGGCGGCGAACAGCGGCGCGTGGTGCATGACGTCTCCTTTCGCCTTTATCCCGGTGAGGTGCTGGCGCTGGTGGGAGAGTCCGGGTCCGGCAAAACCACCACCGCCCAGGCCATTATCGGCCTGTTGGCGGAAAACGGCCGGCGGGAGCGGGGAACCATCCGTCTGAACGGGGCCGATATCAGCCGCTGGCCGCAACGCCGGCTCGATGCGCTGCGCGGCGTGGGCATCAGCTTGATACCGCAGGATCCTTCCAGCTCCCTTAACCCGGTGAAGACCATCGGCAGCCAGGTGGCGGAAATTCTCGATATCCACCGCCGCCTGCCCCGCCGGGAGAGGGATGCCAAAGTGATCGAACTGCTGACCCGGGTCGGCTTATCCCATCCGGCGCAACGGGCCGGCCAGTATCCCCATGAGCTTTCCGGCGGCATGAAGCAGCGGGTGCTGATTGCCATTGCCGTCGCGCTGCAGCCGGCGCTGATCATTGCCGACGAACCCACCAGCGCCCTGGATGTCACGGTGCAAAAACGGATCCTTGACCTTATTGACGAACTGCGCCGGGAGTATGGCACCGCGGTATTATTGGTGACCCACGATCTGGCGGTGGCGGCCGAACGGGCCGACCGACTGCTGGTATTGCGTCACGGGCGGGTACAGGAACAGGGCAACACCGCCGATGTGCTGCGGGCACCGGCCAGCGCCTATACCCGGCAACTGTTCGCCGATGCGCCGGCCCTTGCCGCCGTAACGCGCATCCAGCCGCATCGGCTGCACGCCGCGGCGCCCATCATCCGGGTGGAGGAAGCGGCTAAAAATTTCCGCCTCGGCGGGGGCGGTGAAGTGCGAGCGGTGGACCGGGTGTCCTTTGTGGTGGAACGCGGCACTACCCATGCGCTGGTGGGGGAGTCCGGTTCGGGCAAGACCACTTTGGCACGCATTCTGCTCGGCTTTCAACGGCCGGATGCAGGTAGAGTGCTCATTGACGGCATTGACATTGCCCGCCTTAAGGGCGAGTCCCTGCGGCAGTTTCGTCAAAAAATCCAGTTGGTCTACCAGAACCCGTTCGGCTCGCTCGATCCGTCCTATACCCTGTTTAGGATAATCGAGGAGCCCTTGCGCAACTTCGCCCCCCTCTCCCCGGCGGAACGGCGGCGCCGGGTGGAAGAGACGGCCGACCGCGTCGCGCTGCCTTTGGCGTTGCTGGCGCGCCGGCCACGGGAATTATCCGGCGGACAGCGGCAGCGGGTGGCCATTGCCCGGGCCCTGGTGCTGCAGCCGCAGATCCTGGTGCTGGATGAAGCGACATCGGCGCTGGACGTCACCGTACAGGGGCAAATATTGGCGCTGTTGCAGCATCTGCAAACCGAGCTGGGGCTCACGTACGTCTTTATCTCCCATGACCTGGCCACGGTGCGGCAAATCTCACACAGCGTTTCGGTCCTGTTCAAGGGCCGGCAGGTGGATTGCGGTCCGGTAGCCGACATATTCGACCATCCCGGGGCGGACTATACCCGGGAGTTAATCAACGCCATTCCCGGCCGGGGCGGAACCCTCCTTCCCGCGCCGCGGCAATCGAGGACCGATGCATGACGGCTAAGCGTTTAGGTTTTTTCACCCGCCTGCTGGATAAAGCCGCTCCGCGGCAGCGCTACCTGCTGGCGGCGGAGCAGATTATCCATGCCGAGGCGCAGGGTTTTGATACCGCCTGGGTGGCCCAGCATCACTTCCATGAAGACGAAGGCGGCCTGCCGGCGCCGCTGGTGTTTCTGGCCCATGTGGCGGCGCGGACCCGGCATATCCGCCTGGGTACCGGCGTCATTACCCTGCCGATGGAGCTGGCGCTGCGGGTAGCGGAAGATACCTCGGTACTTGACCTGCTGGCGGAGGGACGCCTGGAAGTCGGACTCGGGTCCGGCGGCACGCCGTCCTCTTTCCCGCCGTTCGGCCTGCTCAGCGACGAACGCGCCGCCGCCTATGCCGACAATCTTGCCATCCTGCGATCGGCCTGGCGCAACGAGACCTTGAGCGACGGCGGCAACCGCCTCTATCCTCCGGCCCCGCAGTTGGCCCGCCGGGTATGGCAGGCCACTTTCTCCGTTGACGGCGCCGCCCGCGCCGGAACCGCCGGCGACGGGCTGATGTTATCCCGCACCCAGCCGCGTCCCGCCGATAGCCTCGATTTACCCCTGGACGAAATCCAGAATCCCATTATCGATGCCTACCTTGATGCCCTGCCCGCCGGGGCGACGCCGCGCATTCTCGGGTCACGCACCGCCTTTGTCACCGACAATCCCCAACAGGCCCGGCAACTGGCGGAAGCGGGACTGCGCCGCCAGGCGGAAAATGCCCGCGCCAACGGACAACCCCTTGCCGGCGACCGGCTTGATGATTTTATCGCCGCGTTTGACGTCCATCTCGGCAGCGCCGAACAGGTACTGGCCTCCCTGCAACGGGACAGCGCCTTGGCGCGGGTCACAGACCTGGCGTTCCAGGTGCACTCCATCGATCCGCCCCATTCTTATATCCTGCGATCCATTGAACTGATTGCCCGGCAGGTGGCGCCCGCATTGGGATGGATACGACAACGCCCCGCGACGGAGTTGACGCCGCCCCGCACCGACCCTTTACCTGAGGACATCAGATGACACATACCCTAACGGCGGCGGATCTGCTCGATCGGCTGGCAGACATTGCGCCGGACTCGCCGCTGGCGGCGGCGCGCATTACCCGCGATGCGGCGACCCAGCATATTCAGGGCAGCTATCTGGCGCTGTTCGCCGACGACGGCATAGATTTTAGCTTGCCGGACCGGCTGGCGGTGGCGCGCCAGGTGGCTGAGTGGCATGAAGACAGCCGTTTGACCGCACATTATGCCGGTCGTCTGTCCAATCCCGATCCGGGTACCGGCGGTTCCCGGCTGCAAAGCGCGTTACATCACGCCGAACGGCTCAGCCGCCATCCCTCCGCCGCCACGCCGGCGCATCTGGAAGAGCTGCGCCGGGCGGGCTGGGGGCCGGATGCCATTGTCACCTTGTCCCAGTTGGTGGCCTATGTCAGCTTCCAGAGCCGACTGCTGAGGGGTTATCGTTTAATAGCCGGACAGCCCGTGGACAACCCCCTGCCTCTGCCGGTGGGCGCCGCCGCCTGGCGTACCGTCGGCGCCACCCACGGCGGCCGTCCCGCGCCCCATGCATTTACCCAACGGGAGCTGGGCTGGGAGCCGTGGCTGGCCGCCAAGCCGCTGAAGGAATTTACCTTGCAGCAACAGGCGACCCTTGAACACAACGGCCATGCCGATTCCGATTATTTCCGCCTGCTCGGCCGCAATCTCCCGGTCCTGGAGCAACGCACCCTCACCGATAAAGGCATCTTCTATACCGCCGGCGGCCTGGCTCGCCAGGAACGGGAACTGGCGGCGGCGGTGGCCAGCAAAGTCAACGGCTGCATATACTGCGCCTCGGTGCATGCCCGCAAAGCCGCCCAATTATCCAAACAGCCGGATGACATCCAGCGCCTGCTGGACACGCAGCCAGGAGTCAAATTGAGCGCCGGCCAATCCCCCCGCTGGCAGGCGGAAATCGATTTTGCCGCGGCGTTGTCCGCCACCCCCGCCGTGGCCGCGCCGGAGCATATCGCCCGGCTGCGGGAGTTGGGGTTAGGCGATCTGGAATTGCTGGATCTGGTACAAGCCACCGCCTTTTTCGCCTGGGCCAATCGTTTAATGCTGACACTGGGAGAACCCTTTGAGAAATAAGTATCGGCAATATAAAATCTTCCGGCGTTTTATTACAGCCAATCTGCCATAGGCAATGGCAATGGCAATGGCAATGGCAATGGCAACATGCTTGACGCACGAGAAGGCCAATCATAGCTGTATTTTATCTAACGTAATGCAATTTACGTATTAAAACATGCCGGTTATTTGCCTGCATAAATAAGAGCTGCTTACCGGCTGCATATTATAGATTAAATGGTTATTACCCATAACAGAAAGATAATATCCTCGGGGTATCAATTTCGCTATTTTCTCTTCAAAGCATAAAAAGTTAAAAAAATATTTTTCTCCATTCGGCAAGGCAAAATAGAGGCAAAATCATGAGCACAAGTGAAAGCAGCGACGTGGTAATAAAATCACCTGACGGGCGGTCCTCTTCCCGCTGGTGGCAGCAGGAGGATTGGTGGTCGATTTTCCTGGCGCTGATATTAATCAGCGCCGCGTATATTCTTTTTTCCCAGGGCGGCAGCCTGAAATGGCTGGCCACCGGGCCGACCAAATGGACCACGCTGGGTGAAGCCGGCGCCGATTTACTGCGCCGCTTGCCGGCATTAGGCGGCCTCTATCTGGTATGGGCGGTATTATTAACCATCAGCAGCGCCATTATCGGACATGACAGCCGAAAATTCCTCGGCGGCTTCACTGTCCTGTTTATTGTTTCGGTCTTTATTTTCCAGCTCGGCGCCTGGGCCAGTGCGTCTCGTTATAACCTCGAACCGCCGTTGCTGGCGCTGGTATTAGGGCTGGTGGTATCCAATATCTGGCAAATTCCGGACTGGCTGGCGCGCAGTCTACGGGTGGAATATTACATCAAAATCGGTATCGTGCTGTTGGGGGCGACGCTGCCGCTGACGCTGATTCAATGGGCCGGACCGGTGGCCATAGGCCAGGCGGCCATTGTCTCCCTGGTGACCTTTTTCGCCATTTTTATCACCGGCCGCTTGCTCGGTCTGGAAAACCGCTTCGCCGCCGTACTGGGCGTCGGCGGCGCGGTGTGCGGCGTATCCGCGGCCATTGCCGTGGCGGGTGCCGTGCGAGCCAAACGGGAACAGGCTTCCGTCGCCATCTCCCTGGTGATCATCTGGGCCATCGTATCGCTGCTGGCGCTGCCGTTTATCTCCCGGGCGCTGGGACTGTCCACCGGCGTGGCCGGCGCCTGGATAGGCACCTCGGAGTTCGCCGATGCCGCCGGCATCGCCGCCGCGCAAACCTACAGTGATTTTGCCGCCCACTCTGGGGGCGCCATTGCCGGCAATCCCGATGCCGCCGTGCAGGCTTTTACCCTGATGAAGGTTATCGGCCGGGATATCTGGATCGGCATCTGGGCCTTCGCCCTGGCCATCGTGGCCACCACCTGGTGGCGCGGTGAAGATGGCACCGTCAGCGCCAGAGCCGGTTCCGGGGAAATCTGGCGGCGTTTCCCGAAATTCGTGATCGGGTTCGTCGTGGCTTCGGTGTTCGTCACCTGGCTGAGCAGCCATTACTCCCTGGCTGAATACCGCACCACCGTCACCCCGGCCTTTATCGCGCCGATTACCGCGCTGCGCACCTGGGCCTTTATTTTCTGCTTCCTGAGCATCGGCCTGAGCACCCGCTTTGCCAGCCTGACCAGCACCGGACTGCGTCCGTTCTGGGCGTTTACCGTCGGCGTGGTAATCAACGTGCTGCTGGGCTATTTCCTGTCGGTGCATGTCTTCGCGGATTTCTGGAATCAGCTGGGTAATTCCTGATGAACACCCCCGCCGAACGTCGCTGCGAACACTGCCGCTTTTGCCTGCGGGATCGCGGCGGAACCGAGCAGCTGATACCCGGCCTCGCCATGCTGGGATCGGCCTTCGGCGCCAGCATCGGCGATTCGCGGTTATGCCGCCGCCACGATCGGCTGGTGTCGCCGAACGATAGCTGCCCGGCGTTTGCCGGAAAAGAGTGAGCTTAGCTTAGCCCGCCGCGTGCGGGCTGATATCGCTGCTGATAGTCCACCGGTTGTTTCACCATTCTAAACACGGTCACTTCGCCGGGGGTTTGTGCGGCAGCAAGATGATAAAGGATATAAATAAATTCACTTGATTCGTCAATCCGAGCCTTCAAAATGGATATATCTACACCACGGTTAGATGCGATGCTTAAGGTCCGTTTCCGTCATGCCGCAACCGTAATACCGGCGGCATAAGCCTGGCGCGCGGGCTGGACGCTGATCTCCACATGCTGGTCAAACGACACCAGAGCCTGCATGAGCCTTTCCAGAGAAATGTTTTGCAGCTTATAACGGCGAACCTGAGATATCTTAGGCTGAGTCATACCGGTTATTTCGGCAGCTTCCACCTGACTTAGGCCTCTCTTTTTGATTAATTCGTTGAGTTTAATCGCCAGCGCCGCTTTTGCCGATAGTTCTTCCGCGTCTTCAAATCCAAGATCAAACAATACATTATCAGAACCTTGAGCATGGCTTTTGTTGGTCATCACTATCTCCTGTCCTCCGCATAGCGAGTGAGTACTGCCTTAAACCTTTTTTCGATCAGTTCCACATCCGGCCGCGGCGTGGCGATGCCGGACTTTGATTTCTTTTGAAATGCGTGCAAAACATGTATTGCCTCTTTGATCCGTAATGTGTAAACAGCCCGAAATGTATCGCCTCGGTGGTCACCTACCAGCTCGTAGACTCCCGGACCGAGCCCTTTCCAAGATCTTACCGACTCGGGAGTTTGGCCCAACTGCACCACAAACAATCCGATGCCCATGTCCTTTTGAACGGAAACCGGGAAGGTTTTGAAATCTCTTTTCGAAGAGCTCTCCCAATAGAGGATTTTACGTTTATGAGTCATAAATTATACCCGTTCAGATATAGAAGGCAAGTAAAGAAATCAGGGGGAGCCATCGTGGGAGCAGAGCTAATAAGACAAGTTATTCTTTTGATGCAGTGAATTATCATTATCAAAAAAATATCCTACCATTGAATTAGTAGCATTAGCGAAAATTGATCAATAGGTAATATTTTCAATATATTAATTTGTTTTAAAATGATCCACTTATGCCCTTAAACACTAGGAATTTTTTATATCATAAAGCAAAATTTAACTTAAAATTAATTTTTAATGATGAAAATTTTTAATTATTACACCATATTAAATTATCATAAAAAAATGATGGATTTAAATTTTTGAGCATATAATTATTTCTAAATTTAAATTTTTAATAATGGTAATAATATCTCTAAAGTAATTATGTTTGACGAATATGGTCATGTTTGAACTGAATGTTCTTGTCTTTTTTGGCTTGGTTTTCAAACTAATGAACGGCTCGATAAATAACGGATAATTTCTGTTTATTTCCAAACCGGTCCTGGCATGACTGCTTCGGCCAGGTATCCTAGCCCAGCGGCGCTATTCGGCGTTTACCGGAAAAGAGTGAGTTTAGCTTAGCCCGCCGCGGGCGGGCTGAATAAATGCCCGATTGGGCCAGCGCAGCGGCGGTTTCAAATGGCGGGATCACTGTGTTTCAAAGTTTTAGAAACGCAATAATATAAATCATATTTGTGATCTTGTCGGACTTTCGCTGTCTGGCTTTAAAGTCCAATAATATAATATGATCGCCTCAAGTTAAAAAATTTATCCTATCGAATCATATAATAATAAACATACCAAGCGCCAGATATAATCAAGCGCTTGGCTAGGGTGAGATACACACCAATGTTATACCGAGCCCTGTCGGGGTTCATGTAAAAGATCTACAGCGCCAGCGACTGCCGTACCGCCGCCAGGCCCGGCTGCCCCTGGAGGGTGGTGACGCCGTCCAGCCAGCGGGACAACAGCTCCGGATGCTGCTTGAGCTCCTCGCGCGCGGCATCGCGGGGGGTTTGTTTATCATCCAGTGCGCGCTTGATGAGCACATTTTCCAAATCCACGGTAAACGTCAGCTGGCTGAACAGCCGGCCGGCATTAGGGCATAACGCGCTATAGTCTTTGCGGGTCACGGTATTCACCGTGGCGCTGCCGTAATTGGGGCCGAAGTATTTATCCCCGCCGCTGAGATAGACCAGCTTATGATGGGTATTCATCGCATGGGGCTCCCAGCCGAGAAACACAATCCACTGCTGTTTCGCCACCGCCCGATCCACCTGCGCCAGCATGCCGCTTTCGCTGGATTCCACCAGCGTCCAGCCGGTCAGGTTAAAATCATGCTTATCCAGCATGGTCTTGATATTCTGGTTGGCCGGCGCGCCGGGGGCGATGCCATAGATTTTGCGATCGAACTTATCGCCGTATCCGGCCAGGTCGGCAAAGTCCTTCACGCCGCCCCGGGCTACGTAGTCCGGCACCGCCAGGGTGAACTTGGCGCTGTTGAGATTGGCCCCCAGCACCTGCACCGAGCCATCGCCGGTGAATTTCGATATCACCGGCCGCTGGGCCGGCATCCAGTTACCGAGAAACACATCCAGCTGACCGGTTTTAAGCCCTTGATAGGCCAGGGCCACGGAGAGATTCTGTACCTGCTGTTTATAGCCCAATCCCTCCAGCAGCACGCCGGCCACGCCATTGGTGGCGCCGATATCGGTCCAGCCCGGATCGGACATCTTCACTACGCCGCAGTCGGCATTGTCGGCGGCATAGGCCATAGGCAGACCGGCGGCCAGAGACATCCCCAGAGTAAATACAGCAGAAAACACACGCATTTTATACCTCGTTATAATCATCATGAGCGGGTTGAGGACGGGCGAGGATAGCGCGCCCGCGCCTCCTGCTCATCCAGGGTCTGGTTATTACGGATGTATCGTTGGCCTGCGTCCTGGCGCGGCTGGTAATCCCATGCCGCCGCTTCCCCCAGGACTTCATTAAGAAATAAGCGCTTGTGCTGGCTGGCCAGCACCTGCCGGTTAAGGGCGTCCAGATCCCAGCGCAGAGCCGCCTCCCGTTCAAAGCCGGCAATGTCATTGCCGTATTCGGGGGATGCCGCCAGATTATGCAGCTCCAGCGGGTCCCGGCTGATATCGTATAACTGCGCCGGTTCGCCGGGGGAGGCGATATATTTCCACGGTCCGCGGCGAATCATGACAATCGGCGCCAGCGCGCCTTCCGCCAAATATTCGCCGTAAGCGACGTTATCGCCGCCATCGCCGCCCGTTTCTCCTGTTAGATAGGGCACCAGGCTGCGCCCGTCCAGGGGAGCGGCGCTCTGTTCCGGCGTCGGCGCACTGCCCGCCGCCAGCTCAACCAACGTCGGCAGCACATCCACCAGCGACACGTTCTGCGAAATATGTCGAGGGGCAAAACGGCCGGGAGCGTGCACGATAAGGGGAACACGCGCCGCGCCTTCATAAAAATTCATTTTGTACCAAAGGCCCCGCTCCCCCAGCATTTCCCCATGATCGGAGAGCACGATGGTGATGGTGTCCTCAGCCAGGCCGGTAGCCGCCAGGGTCTCTTTGATCTGGCCGAACTGATCGTCAACATAGGCCAGCGCGCCATAATAGGCATGCCGTGCCCGGCGTATCTGCTGTTGGCTCAACAGGCCGTCGGTCAGCTGATACATACTGCGCAGCCGCCGGGAGTGAGGATCGTCCGCCACATCCGCGGCCGATACCCGCGGCAGATCGATGTCCTGTTCCCGGTATCTCTCCAGGTAACGACGCGGTATGGCGAAGGGATCGTGGGGATGGGTCAGGGACATCACCAGCAGAAACGGCTGTTCATTACCCTGGCGGGCGATATCGAACAATTTTTGCCGGGCGAAAAACAGCGCCTCGTCATCAAAATCCAGCTGATTGGTACGGATGCACTCTCCGGCATCCAGCACCGAGCTCATGTTATGATACCAATCCAACCGCCGCTGGGGATTGCGCCAGTCCGGCGTCCAGCCGAAGTCCGCCGGATAGATATCGGTGGTCAGGCGTTCATCAAAACCATGCAACTGATCGGGGCCGCAAAAATGCATTTTCCCGGACAGATAGGTCTTATAACCCTCACGGCGTAAATAATGACAAAAGGTCGGATTCTCGGCGCGAAATTCCGCGGCATTATCATAGACGCCGTTATGGGAAATAAATTGTCCGGTCATTAATGACGATCGGGAAGGGGCACATAATGGACTATTGCAATAAGCCGAATTGAATATTACGCCCTCCCGCGCGAGAGAATCAATATGCGGTGTCAGGCTGACGGTATTTCCATAAGCGGATAACGCTCCGGCGCTCAATTGATCGGCCATTAATATTACGATATTCGGTTTCTTTCTAAGCATAGTTAATAATTCGCTTTAAATAACCCACCTTGGCAGTGGTACTTTTATCGCACAAACATTTTTTTCTGTGAACCGGGTATTTTCTTATCGGTCAATAAGGAGACGTTATGTCTGGCAAATCTCGGCTCCCGCCGTTACAGGCATTGGCTGTATTTGAAGCGGCGGCGCGGCATTTGAATTTCACCGCCGCCTCGCTGGAATTAGGTTCCTCGCAGCCGGCGGTCAGCCAGCGCATCAATGCGCTGGAAAATCAACTGGGCACGCCCCTGTTCGAGCGTCGTCACCGCGGCGTGGTACTGACGGAAACCGGCGAACAGCTCTATCAAATCGTCCGCGCCAGCCTGCAGGGCATCAGTCGGCAGATTGAGAAAATTCAGTCGAAAATACAAAGGGATGTATTGCGTATCGACACCGATATGGGTTTTGCCGGCTACTGGCTCCTGCCGCGGCTGGACCCGTTGCAACGCTTGATTCCCAATGTGGATGTGCAGATTTCCACCTCACCCAATGAATTTTCGCTGCGCGACAGCAGCGCCCATCTGGCCATCTCTTTTGGCGACGGGCAGGTGCCCGGCTGCCGGAGCGATAAGCTGTTTCCTGAACGGGTGGTGCCGGTCTGCAGCCCGCAATTTTTCCTGGCCCACGGCCGGCCGGAGAGCGCGGAAAGCCTGCTGCGCCTGCCGCTACTGAATCTGCCCGATCCCCGCCCCTCCCGCTGGCTCAATTGGACGGAATGGTTTCGCCGGCAGCGTTTGGACCCCGGCGAGGGTGTCACCTCGCTGACGTTTAACGCCTATACCCTGGTTATCCAGGCGGCCATAAAGGGCCAAGGCGTGGCATTGGGCTGGCGGCCCCTGGTGGATCAGTTTTTATCCAGCGGCGAGCTGGTGACCTGCGGGCCGGAGTGCCGCACCGAGCGGGGCTATTATTTAATTCAACCGATACCGGAAAGTGACAGTCCCTTGAACCTGAAAGTCAAAGAATGGCTTTTAAGGGAGGCGCTAAGCTTTTATCCGCGGGAAGAAAATACCCCGGCCGTCGTGAATTTTGTTTAAACTTTTTAGCTATAACTCATATGATAATAATGTATAGGACGATACGTGTTTTCTTATAGCCTGTGCCGATGGCAATAGTCATGCTATTAGAAATTCTTTATGAGTGAAACTCTGGTCAGCATAAACAGGCTTTTTAAAATATTCGGCCCCGGCGCGCAGAATGCCCTGGCGCATTTGCGACAGGGGGCGGACCCGGCACAGTTATTTGCGCGGCATAATTGGTCGGTGGCCCTGAATGATATTTCCCTGACGGTAAACCGCGGCGAAATTTTTGTGCTGGTGGGCCTGTCGGGATCGGGAAAGTCTACCCTGCTGCGGACGGTCAACCGGCTTATTGCCCCAAGCGACGGAGAAGTCTATTTTAACGGCGCCGCCATGTCGGCATTATCCGACGCTGAGCTCATCGCCCTGCGCCGCCATGACATGAGCATGGTATTTCAATCCTTCGCCCTGCTGCCGACCCGAACCGTACTGGACAACGCCGCCTTTGGGCTGGAACTGGCCGGCGTCGATGTCCGGCAGCGGCACCGGCAGGCGATGGCGGTGCTGGAACAGGTGGGACTGGCGCAGGTAGCGCGGCAACTGCCCTATCAATTATCCGGCGGCATGCAGCAACGGGTGGGACTGGCGCGCGCCCTGGCGGTTAATCCGACGCTGTTATTAATGGATGAGGCCTTTTCCGCCCTGGACCCCATCAACCGTCGGGAAATGCAGGATCTCTTGCTGGATCTCCAGGCGCAGCGGCAGCGGACGCTGATCTTCGTCACCCATGACATCGAAGAGGCGCTGCGCATCGGCAGCCGCATCGCCATTATGGAACAGGGAAAAGTCATCCAGATAGGCACCGCCGAAGAGATTATCAACGCGCCGGCCAATGCTTACGTCCGACGCTTCTTCTCGGGCATCGATACCTCCCGTTATGTGCTGGCGGAAAATTTCGCCGGTGCGTTCGGCCATCCGGCCACTGAGGGCGCCCATGACCACACCCTTTGATTTCAGCGCCGAAATCGACAGCGGCATCCGTTACCTGCTCTCCCACGGCGGTCCGTTTTTTGATGCCGTCTCCCGGATCATCGATGGCGTGGCCGGCGGATTGGAACAGGGACTGGGCTGGCTGTCGCCCTGGGGTCTAATGGCTATCGCGGTGGGGGTGAGCCTGTGGCGCATCGGCGTGGGTTTTGCGTTATTCACTACTGCCGCGACCCTGTATATTATCTACAGCGGTTATGGCGAACATGCCACGGTAACGCTGGCCCTCACCCTCTCCTCCACCCTTTTCAGCCTGCTGGCGGGCATCCCCCTGGGTATCACGATCGCCCGCCGCCAACGGGCCGGGACCATCGTCAGGCCCATGCTGGATTTCATGCAAACCATGCCCGCATTTGTCTATCTGATTCCCGCCGTCATTTTATTCGGTCTCGGCCGGCCGCCGGGTATTTTCGCCACCGTGCTGTTTGCCATGCCGCCGGTGGTGCGGTTAACCGATTTGGGTATCCGTCAGGTGGAAAAGAGCCTGATCGAGGCCGGCCTGGCTTTTGGCTGCACCCGACGGCAATTATTATGGAAAGTGCAATTGCCGAACGCCCTGCCTTCTATTATGGCCGGCGTTAATCAAACCATCATGATGGCCATGTCGATGGTTATTATCGCTTCCATGGTGGGGGCCGGCGGGCTGGGCAATGATGTTTTGACCAGCATACAGCAGTTGGATATCGGCCAGGGATTGCAAAGCGGCATCGTGGTGGTGCTATTGGCGATGATGCTCGATCGGCTTTCCGCCAGTCTGATTAGCCGTCCGAACCATGCCAGGACTTAATCCGTCGTCCGGAATCCAAAGAGGTCGGCCGGAGAAAACCATGAATTTTATTGCGAACTAAAGTAATTAATTTCATTAAAAAATTCGAAATAGTGTGTATATAATTTCGCCTGAAAATGGGCAAATGTCCTAATAAGAGTGGACGCTTCGCCGAAGCCTTATGAGACAAAAGCCGTTAGCCTATATCGATGTGACAATTCATAGCAAAAAAAAGTATTTGTACTTACCCAATCAATGAGGCAAAGTCCCACGGACGCCTAAAATCGCCCCGATAATAACTGCCGCAGAGAGACGGATAAAAGAAGACATGACATTTTTCCCGATGTTATGGGCATTTTATTTTGTTCAAAATACGAACCGCTTTATTATTGTGCTGATTTTTTCATCTGCAGAGGGAATGTACGGCATCGGTATTGATGCGCGAGCTTCGTTAAAGAACGCAATGCCTGGGTTTGTTTGCGGGCAGATGTCATACATATTTGATTGCGAGAAACCATGGTGCATGAAAAATTTGAACCGCATCACATTTCATGCAATCACCCGCAGCCGTCGAAACGCAGAAAATGCTGTATGGGGAAATTGGACAGGCAATATGGGAGAAAATTCAGTGGATAGATGTGTCGTCAAAAGATTGAACGCCAAAGGAATGTTTCCTAAATGTTGAAATATGTTATACCAATTCAGTTTTAGACGGTTTTGGTATGAGATATATCGTTCAATGTTTAACAAATTTAACATTTACGCAAAGTTATCAACACAAAATATCATCAAGAAGCGGAAAAGCGCCTCAAAATGATACTACTGGACATAGATTGAATATCCTGTAATAAAATAGGGTTTTGTGATGGCTCTCAACTTTTAAATCTGTATGACAAGTTATCGTAGCACCCGATGATTTCCGCAGGACTTCACGGCGTCGATGTAGCGGTTAAATGACGCGCTGGATGTTTTTCCTGCAGCACGCCGGGTGCATAACGTGCGTTGTCTCGGATTGCCGTATTAGACGCCTGGTTTTCGTTTAGTAAAAAAACGGCATGCAATGAGGCGCAAAGAGATCATAAAAACTTAACCAGATGTTAATTGACTTTAAATTATTGTGATCTGGTAAATGGCCCGATATTGAGTTCCGGGGTGTCGTGAAAACGCATTTAAGGTAAATAATCGGGTTTTTGCCGAGGAAGGGAGACCGTAGCACAAAAATCGCAGACTGCTAATTTAATGAAAAGTTCACAATCAACATGGCCCTTTAGCTGATACTATCCTCCGAAATTAGGCGACAGGATAATTTCTCTAGGGACGATCCCATGACATTTGAGCTTTTATCAAACAAATAACATTTTGGTTAGCCCCGGACATCAGCCATCAAAAGGGTGAGTCCTTTACTTAAACACGAAAGTATTTGGTAAGGAAATAGTGATGAAGAAGATAGCATTAGCCGTTTTAGCTACATTGTTAGCACCAGCTGTTCATGCCGCGGTGATATACGACGCCGACGGCAATAAGCTGGACTTATACGGCAGCTTGCGCGCACGACATTACTTTAGTAAAACCACCTCCATTGATGGTGACAACAGCTTCTTGCGTTTGGGCTTCAAGGGACAAACCAAGATCAATGATGACATTACCGGTTACGGCCAATGGGAATATAACTTCCAGAACAACAATACCGAAGGCGGCTCGGATAGCCAGACTGGTAATAAAACCCGTCTTGGTTTTGCTGGTTTGAAATTCAATAAATTTGGTTCGTTCGATTACGGCCGTAACTGGGGTATCGCGTACGACGTAGCGTCCATCACCGATATCGCGCCCATCTTCGATGACCTGACCTACAGCTTCGCCGACAACTATATGAACGGCCGTGCCACCGGCGTGGCAACGTATCGTAATAACGGCTTCTTCGGCCTGGTTGACGGCTTGAATATCGGCATGCAGTATCAGGGCGCCAATGACGAAAGCACCGCCAATGCCCGCGGCGAAAAACAGTCTAACGGCGACGGTTACGGTTTCTCGGTATCTTATACCACGCCTATCGATATATCGGTCCTGGGTACCTATACCAACTCTGATCGTACCAACAATCAGCAGGTCACCAGCCTGAAATACGGCAACGGCGACCGGGCTGAAATGTGGGCGGCCGGTGTGAAATATGACCATCAGGGCGTTTATCTTGCCGGTTTGTATGGCGAGACCCAGAATATGACGCCGATTTCCTCTAATGGGTTCGCCAATAAAACCCAGAACTATGAAGTTGTCGCGTCTTATCTGTTCGATTTCGGCTTGAAACCGTTGGTTGGTTACTTCCAGTCGAAAGCCAAAGATGTTGAAGGCGTAGGTGATGCGGATCTGGTGAAATACTATATCGTATCCACCACCTATTACTTCAACAAGAACATGAACGCCTATGTGGATTACAAAATCAACCGCATCGACAGCGATAACCAGCTGGGTATCGCTTACCACAATCAGGTGGGTGTTGGTTTGAACTACCAGTTCTAATAACGTTATCACCACCGGCTGCGGATATTTCAACCCTTGCCCCGCAGTTGACTTGATGATGGCCGATACGAAAAGGCGACCCTCCGGGGCCGCCTTTTTATTTACTGCTGTTATTTATGCTTATTTATACAGTTCGGCACTGCCGCGCAGCGTATTGTTGCCGCCGGCCGCAACGATGCGGTAAGACGAAGCATCAGCTGCCTGCGCCTTGGCGGCCAGCTGGGATTGCAGATCGGTCAGCGAACCTGTGGTACTGGCGGAAACCATACCCACGGGTTGTTCATTGGCGGGGCGTGAAGTGACTTCCTGAGCGGCTAAGCTGGCAAAAGATAACGTACTCAGGGCAATGGCTGCGATAGCTAATTTCAGGTTTTTCATAATGTCTAATCTCTTCTCGTTAATCAGTTATAAACGGGACGTTAATATCTTAACGTTCGATAATTAAATAATAGACGCGATCCCGCCAACGATCAAGTATTTTTTTAATAACCGTTAATTAAATATGTAAACCCTTATTTTTTGCCCTGAAGAAAATTTACCTGCCCTTGCAAACCGGCCTGCAAGCGCTCAGTCCGGCGCAAATCACACTTATCAATGCCGTTTTGGTACAACATAGCCACTGGCTGCTCGAAGGATTGCGGGCTGCAAATGCCCGATAACAGGCGAAATATCATGAATATAAAAAAAATAGCCTTGGCGGTGGTTATCCTGGCGCTGATTGCCGCAGCCGTCTATGGCGTGATGGCGTACCGTGGCCGGCAAAACCAGGCGTTGACCTTATACGGTAACGTGGATATCCGTACCGTCAATCTCGCTTTCCGGGTGGGAGGCCGCCTGGCGCAGCTGGCGGTGGACGAGGGGGACAGTATCCGACCGGGCCAGGTGCTGGCTACATTGGATGACGGGCCTTATCGCAACGCCCTGCAGCAGGCGCAGGCCAATGTTGCAAGCGCGCAGGCCAAACTGGATTTGCAGTTGGCCGGCTATCGTAGCGAAGAAATCGCCCAGGTGCGCTCGCAGTTGGCGCAGCAGCAGGCGGCCTATAATTATGCCGAAAGTTTCTTCCAGCGCCAGCAGGGGGCATGGGCAAAGCGGGCTATTTCCGCCGACCAGATGGACGACGCCTTGACCGCCCGCAACCAGGCCAAAGCGAATTTACAGGCGGCCAAGGATAAATTGCAGCAATACCAGACCGGTAACCGGCCGCAGGAGATCGCCTCCGCGCAGGCGGATGCCGCCCAGGCACAGGCGGCTCTGGCTCAGGCGGCGCTGGATGTGGCCGATACCGTGCTGTTGTCCCCCTCCGCCGGCACTATACTGACCCGCGCCCAGGAGTCCGGCAGTATGCTGAATGCCGGCGGCACCGTCTTTACCCTGTCGCTGACCCGGCCGGTGTGGATCCGGGCCTATATAGATGAACGTTATCTTGACCAGGCGGTGCCCGGCAGCGCGGTGGACATCAGCGCCGACGGACTTCCCGGCAAGGTCTATCACGGCAAAATCGGTTTTGTTTCGCCCACCGCCGAGTTCACGCCCAAAAGCGTCGAAACGCCGGAATTGCGCACGGACCTGGTGTATCGCCTGCGAATCATCGTTACCGACGCCGATGACCGGCTGCGGCAAGGTATGCCGGTGACGTTGCGCTTTCCTTCCATCGCAGGCGTCGCCGATGCCCGCTAACCCTATTGTGCTCAGTGCGTTGGAGAAAACCTTCCCGGGGCTTGATAAACCGGCGGTGGCAAGCCTGGATATGGTAATACAAAGCGGTGCGGTAACCGGATTGGTGGGGCCTGACGGCGCGGGTAAAACCACCCTGTTGCGCATGCTGGCCGGTTTATTGACCCCCACCGGCGGCACGGTGCGCGTCATGGGGTTGGACCCCATCAAGGATGAACGCCGGCTGCGTGCCGTTCTCGGTTACATGCCGCAAAAATTCGGCCTGTATGAAGATTTGACGGTACAGGAAAATCTAGCGCTGTATGCGGATTTGCGCGGCGTTACCGGCCAACAGCGCCATGACACCTTCGCAAAATTATTGCAGTTTACCGATCTGACCCATTTTACCGGCCGCCTGGCCGGCAAGCTGTCCGGCGGCATGAAGCAAAAACTCGGCCTGGCCTGTACCCTCATCGGCCAGCCCAGGGTCCTGCTGCTGGACGAACCGGGGGTGGGGGTGGATCCCATTTCCCGGCGCGAACTCTGGCGCATGGTGCATGAACTGGCGGACGACGGTATGCTGATCCTCTGGAGCACTTCTTATCTGGATGAAGCGGAACAGTGCCGCGACATTATGCTGCTTAACGAAGGACGTTTGTTATACCAGGGCGCGCCGAAAGATCTCACCGGCCGGATGGCCGGCCGCACCCTTCTGGCCGGTACGCGGTCCGGTACCCATCGTCAATTGCTGCAGCGGGCGCTGCGTCTGCCGCATATCAGCGACGCGGTAATACAGGGCCGATCGGTGCGTCTGATCCTGGCTAAAGATGCCGATCCCGCGACCCTTGCCGGCGCGCTCATGCTGCCGCCGGAAAATATCACCGAAACCGACCCGCGATTCGAGGATGCCTTTATCGATTTGCTCGGCGGCGGTCCCTCCATCAAAACCGCCCTGGCGGACATTATGCCTTCGGTGGCGGGGGATCGGGGGGAAGTTGTCATCGAAGCGCGGGATCTGACAAAAAAATTCGGTGATTTCGCCGCTACCGACCGGGTGAGCTTCCGGGTGCGCCGCGGAGAAATCTTCGGCTTGCTGGGTCCCAACGGCGCCGGAAAATCCACCACCTTTAAAATGATGTGCGGTTTGATGGCGCCCACCGGCGGTAAAGCGCTGGTACTGGGAATGGATTTAAAGACCAGCTCCGGCAAAGCGCGCCAGCGCCTGGGATATATGGCGCAAAAATTTTCCCTGTACGGGAATCTGACCGTGGAACAAAACCTGCGATTTTTTTCCGGTGTGTACGGCCTATGGGGTAAACGTCAGCGGGAAAAAATTGCCGCCATGAGCGATGCTTTTGATTTCAAACCTATTTTTAAAAAAACGCCGGATACCCTGCCGCTGGGATTCAAACAGCGTCTGGCGCTGGCCTGCTCGCTGATGCATGAGCCGGCTATCCTCTTTCTCGATGAACCCACTTCCGGCGTCGATCCCATTACCCGCCGGGAATTTTGGCTGCATATCAACGGCATGGTGGAAAAAGGCGTGACGGTCATGGTCACCACCCATTTCATGGAGGAAGCGGAGTACTGCGATCGCATCGGGCTGGTGTACCACGGCAAATTGATTGCCAGCGGCACCCCCGACGACTTGAAGCGCCGGGCGGCGGATGCGCAGACGGCGTCCCCCACCATGGAACAGGCGTTTATCGCGCTCATCGGGCAATACGATAAGGAGAGCGGCGATGAAGCGGCATGACGGCGGCGGCCTTTCCTGGCGCCGACTGCGCGCCTTATGCCTCAAGGAAACCCGCCAGATCCTGCGCGATCCCAGCAGCGGACTGATAGCCTTTGTCATTCCCATTATGCTGCTGTTCATTTTCGGCTACGGCATCAATCTGGATTCCAGCCGCCTGCATATCGGCATACTAATGGAGCAGCAAAGCGCGCCGGCCCGCGAACTGGCCTACGCCTTTGCCGGCTCGCCTTATATCTCTCCCACCATCGGCACCAATCGGCGGCAGCTCATTGCCCGGATGCAGTCCGGCGACATCCGCGGCCTGATTGTTATTCCGGCGGACTTTGACATTAATATGGAGCGCGCCGGCAACAGCGCGCCCATCCAGGTGATCACCGACGGCAGCGAGCCCAATACCGCCAATTTTGTCCAGGGATACGCTCAGGGAATCTGGCAGCTTTGGCGACAGCAGCGCGCCGAAGATCATGGCCAGCCCCTGGGGCAATCAATAGATATCAGAATGCGCTACTGGTTCAATCCGGCGGCGGTCAGCCGGAATTTTATCATTCCCGGCGCCATCACCATTATCATGACGGTGATCGGCGCCATCCTGACCTCGCTGGTGATAGCCCGCGAGTGGGAGCGCGGCACCATGGAAGCGCTGCTGTCCACCCAGGTCACCCGCGGCGAACTGCTGTTATCCAAGCTCTTGCCCTATTATGTGCTCGGCATGGCGGCCATGGCGCTGTGCATGGCGGTGTCGGTGTTTGTGATGGACGTGCCGTTTCGCGGTTCGCTGTGGCTTTTATTCGGTATCAGCAGTCTGTTTCTCGCCAGTACGCTGGGCATGGGACTGCTGATATCCACCCTCACCCGCAATCAGTTCAATGCCGCCATGGTGGCGCTGAACGCGGCCTTTCTGCCCGCCGTGATGCTGTCCGGGTTCATCTTTCAAATCGACAGCATGCCCGCCGTGGTCCGTGCCATCACCTATATCATTCCGGCCCGCTACTTTGTCAGCACCCTGCAAAGCCTGTTTCTGGCGGGCAATATCGGCGGGATACTGGTGATAAACACCCTGTTCCTCATGGCCTCCGCCGCGGGATTTATCGGCCTGACCGCCTGGAAAACCCGGCGCAGGCTGGATTAAGGAGTCGTTATGCTGCACCGGTTATGGACGCTTATCATCAAGGAACTTCAGGCCCTGCTGCGCGACCCGCAGACCCGGGCGCTGCTGATTATGCCGGTGATTTTTCAAGCGGTGCTGTTTCCCTTTGCCGCTACCCTTGAAGTCAAGCACGCCGCCATTGCTATTTACAGCGAAGATAACGGCCAGGCGGCGGTTGAACTGACTCAGCGCTTCGCCAAAGCCCAGGCGTTTTCCAGGATTTTATGGTTGCGCAGCCCGAAGGAGATCCAAACTACCCTCGATAACCAGCGGGCGCTGCTATTGATCCGCTTTCCGGCGGCGTTCTCCCGGGATTTGGCCGGCGGCGTTCCGGCGCCGCTGCAATTGATCCTCGACGGGCGCAATTCCAACAGCGCGCAAATCGCCGCCAATTATATCCAGCAGATCGTCGCCGCCTACCAGCTGGAGCTGAACGGGCAGCAGGGAACTGTCGATAACAGCCAGTTGATCATCCGCAACTGGTACAATCCGAACCTGGATTACACCTGGTTTGTGGTGCCCTCGCTGATTGCCCTGATCACCACCATCGGCGTGTTGATAGTCACCTCGCTGTCGGTGGCCCGGGAACGGGAACAGGGCACGTTGGAACAATTGCTGGTGTCGCCGCTCACCACCGGGCAGATTTTTATCGGCAAAGCGGTGCCGGCACTGGTGGTGGCGGGCTTTCAGGCCACCCTCATTCTGTTGATAGGCATATTCGGTTATCAGATCCCCTTTGCCGGCTCGCTGTGGCTGTTTTACGCCGCCATGCTGATTTACGGCCTGTCGCTGGTGGGGTTCGGCCTGCTTATCTCCTCGCTGTGCGCCACCCAGCAGCAGGCGTTTATCGGCGTTTTCGTCTTTATCATGCCGGCGATACTGTTATCGGGCTATGTGGCGCCGGTGGAAAATATGCCGCAGTGGCTGCAAACCCTGACCTGGATAAACCCGGTGCGCCATTTCACCGATATTATTAAGCAGATCTACCTGAAAAATGCCGGTTTCAGCATTATCTGGCACAGCCTGTGGCCGCTGCTGGTGATCACCGCCACCACCGGCAGCGCCGCGTATGGGATATTCCGCCGCAATATCGCCTGAGCCCGCGTTATTTGTTGCCCTCGGGAGACGCGGACACCGCCCCGGAAATTTTAATGCCCTGCGTTTCACGGCCAAAGGAAACCAGCACGCAGATCAGTATCGCCACGGTGCCGGCCACCAGGGCCATCGCCAGGCCGTAATTATTGCCGTGCGCTTCGGCGATACGGGCCTGCAGGGTAGCGTTTACCGACGCAATCAAGTTGCCCAGCTGATAAACAAACCCCGGCAGTACCGCCCGTGAATTGGCTGGAACCAGCTCCGTCAGATAGGTGGGCACCACGCCCCAGGCGCCCTGCACCATGAACTGCATCAAAAACGCGCCGACGCCGATCATGACCGAACCGGTGGAAAACGCCCACAGCGGTAACACCGGCAGCGTCAGCAGCGAAGCGATAATCATCGCCTTTTTACGGCCGATTTTTTCCGAGAAGGTGCCGAAAACGATCCCGCCGAGCATCGCGGCGATGTTATAGCAGATAGCAATGATACTGACGGTATGCGGGGCAAAGCCATGCTGCACTTTCAGGAAGGTGGGATATAAGTCCTGGGTACCGTGGCTGAAAAAGTTGAAACAGGCCATCAGTATCACCATATAAATACATAGCCGCCAATGGGTGCGGATAATAGGCAGCAGCGCCACGCTCTCTTTCCGCTGACGGGCCGCCAGCCACACCGGCGATTCGGGGACTTTGAAATAGATATACGGCAGCAGCAGAATCGGCAGTGCGCCGATCAGGAACAGGCCGCGCCAGCCTACGCTTGTGACAAACAGGCCAAAGACGATCGCCGCCAGCAAATACCCGGCGGGATAACCGGCCTGGAAGATTCCCGACATCAGCCCGCGTGAGCGGTCGGGAATGGTTTCCATCGCCAGGGACGACGCCACACCCCAGATACCGCCCATCGCCACGCCATACAGCAGCCGGAAGGTAATAAACGCCGCCAACGTCGGCGACCAGGCGGAGAGCAATTCAAACAGCGAGAACATAAAGACATTTACCATCAGTATGGGACGCCGGCCGAATTTCTCCGCCAGTCGGCCGAAAAGCAGCGCCCCCAGGGGACGCACCGCCAGAGTCAGCATAATAGAGATGGACACGCTGGCGATATCGGTATGAAACCAGCTGGCGAGGTCGCTTAATACAAACACCAGGATAAAGAAATCGAAGGCATCCAGCATCCAACAGGCAAAGCAAGCCGTCGCCACATTGCGCTGTACTGAGGTCCAATTGAACATAGTGATTGTCCTATCTTTAAGGTGGCCGAGGAACGCGGCGCAGAAAAAATAAGCTATGGTCAGGTAAACTGCCGGGGATATTTCCCTGTCACCCGAAAGGTGTCGTTCTGCAAAAACAATTCTTTTATACCTACCCAATAGATTTCGAGTTACAGCGCTTGCGCTGCCAACAAAGCTGTCACTGGAAAGATAAAGGATAAATGTTAACTATTTGTTTATAGCACGTTATAACCATGCAATTTAGAGGGATTTGTTACCCTCCATAACTAAGTGTAAATATTGGTAACAACCTGCGGCGCTTTGCCTATCTGCCTGGACGCGTTACGATTAAGCCGGAGCGCGGTCCGTCTCAAAGAGCCGCGATAGAATGCATCAGCTATGGGTGGAAATTTTTCATGATCAGGTTTGATGACCTGGCGTTATTTGTCCGTTCCGCCGCCTTGGGCAGTTTTTCCAATGCGGCCCGTGAGGTGGATTTACTCCCCGCCCAGGTCAGCGCGGCGATTAAGCGGTTGGAACGGGAACTTGATATACGTTTGTTTGCCCGTTCCACGCGCAGCCTGCGCCTGACTTCCGAAGGAGAGCAATATCTGCCCTATGCCGCCGGCGTGCTGCAAACCCTGCGGGAAGGCCAGGAATCACTGCGCCAGGATCCCGCCGGTC
Source organism: Sodalis sp. RH15 (assembly GCF_047324255.1). Lineage (NCBI taxonomy): Bacteria > Pseudomonadati > Pseudomonadota > Gammaproteobacteria > Enterobacterales > Bruguierivoracaceae > Sodalis > Sodalis sp. RH15. Next base: position 1,556,803 of record NZ_CP178738.1, on the reverse strand, counting down.
TGTACGGCATGCTGCAAATCGCCGCACCTTCCGATTTAGGCCGCAACGTGCTTTTGCCGTGGATTAACGCTTTTCACCGCGACCATCCGCGGCTGAATCTACGGCTCTATTTTTCCGATCAGATAGCGGACGTCTTCAAGGATCCGGTGGACGTGGCTTTTCGTTACGGCATTTTCGACGACGCCAGTTACATTGCCCTGCCGCTGGCCCCGGATAATCACCGCGTGCTGGTGGCATCCCCCGACTACCTGCGCCGGCACGGGCGGCCCGGCGATTTAGCCGAACTGGCCCGGCACAACTGCCTGACCTTCGTGCTGCGCGGACGGGTCTATGATAAATGGCTGCTGTTCCGTGAAGGAGAAAAACAGGAGGTGCCGGTGAGCGGAACGGTGATAAGCGATGATGCCGAAGTGATACGCCGGCTGGCGATTGCCGGCGAGGGCATCGCCTACAAATCATGGCTGGATGTGGCTCAGGATGTACTGAAGGGCAATCTAGAACTGCTGTTGCCGGAATATCAAGGGGAATCGCTGCCCCTGAGCCTGGTTTGTCCTCACCGGCGCCAATTGTCGCCGGCGGTGCAGCAGCTTTACGACCGCGTCAAAACGGCCTGCCTGGAACTGCAGCAGGCCTATCTGTGCCGGGCGGCAACATAACCTGAATTCATTATAAACGTTCCCATGAGAATGCTTAAAACGTAGTACGTTTTTGTGGAGAAAGCGACTGCGTAGATGCTTAAAGAGGGATGACAATGGCCACACGCGACAACGCAGCGACAAAGCACAGCACGCTCAGCCCCTGAGACAGATATTTGCGGCATATTGAAAATATAGTGCTCCGGAGGGTAAGCGACCTCAATTACCGGGCAGGCTTAATACACCGCCCGGCCAGGATATCAGCTCTCTTTAACGGCCGGCTGCTGATAAAGATCCATTTCAGCCTTATAATGATCTCCGTAACCCTCGTCGTCCCAGATTTTTATCGCATATTTCTTCCATTCTTCCGCCAGGTTATCCAATTCATGGCTGAATTTAAAATAGCTGTCGCTGCCTTCATGCTGGGGAGTGGCTTTGTATTTCAGAATATGTTCTCTGAATTTGGCCGGGTTATCTATTATAGGACAAGGCTGCATCAAATTTTTATTAAAGGGAATCTGCTGTTTGAATCCCTCAAAGAACGGTGATTTAAGCACCTCGATAACGCTTTTATCCCGGATGTTATCCACTGCATATTGCTGGAATACGCAAGGTTCAACGCCGCCTTTGGCATTAATATGCAAATAATTGGCCCCGCCGGACATACAGCCGTTGACCAAAAAACCATGATTCCAAAAATCGGCGATAAACGCGAACCGCCCTGAAAGACGGAGCTGCTCGATTTTATGAAAACGCGCATAGCGCTGCTCGGGTGTGGGAACCAGATCAAAGGTGGCATCGCGGCCTATGGGCATATATTGGAATACCCAGATATATTCCACGCCGAGATCCTGGATAAATTGCCAATAGTCATCATTCATCAACTGATCGTGGTTTTTACGGGTTGCCATCATGGACGCGCCGCAAAGAATGCCCGCCTCGCGTAATCGGTGATAGGCGGTGACAATCTTTTGAAATACCCCCTCCCCCCGCCGCCAGTCGGTCATGTCTTCCCAACCTTCAATGGAGATGGTAATGGCCACGTTACCCAATTTGGCCAGGCGCTTCACCCGGGACTCCGTCAGCAGCGTGCCGTTGGTGTACACCATGAAATAGCAATCGCTGAATTTTTCAAAAATGCGCATAATGGCGGGATAGACAAAAGGCTCCCCGCCGGTAAAGGTAAAAAAGCGTACTCCGAGGTCATAGAACTGCTGCAGGATATTCATCATTTCGTCTTCTTCGAAATGATAGCGATCTCCGTATAAAGCCGAATAACACCCCTTACAGCGCAGGTTACAGGCATAAGTAGGAGAAATCAGCACCAAAAAAGGGATATGGGTAGCAAACTCCTTGCCTTTTATTCCCCTGATATTTTCACCATAGATAAGGTGATTAAATATTAAATTTTTTACTAATTTTTCTCGGGCGGTTTTATTCAGCCCACGCAATGCCCTAATCCAGCCGGATAACATGGGATCCCTATCATGAGCCAGCCGGGCCAATTTAAGCAAATCCTCTTTACTGTCTTTGGCGAATTTCGCCCCGAGGCTAAATATCTTTTCAAAGTTGTTCTCATCGGTATTATTGATCAGTGCGAATAATACCGGAGACATGGAACTAACGATGAAATGATTTAGCTTTACACTTAAACTTTCCATCTTAATTACCTCTACCTTGCCAATATTTATTTTTGTTGGAAAACACTCTTTTTCTAAACGTTTTGTATGACAAATCATAGATCCGTTTCAATCACGTTTGAATTGATATATGTCAATTTTTTCGGAAACCCGGTGAGTCAATTCTTGTGATAATAAGCCCCGCACCGCCGCGGGTAAATAATCCGGCACACATTTTAGCGCTGATAGCGATGGGAATCGCGATCACCGATCGCGCAGCGGCCATGTTAAAGGGAGACCGTGCCGAGGGGGTCGAAGCGGGCGTGGTTTTACCGCCCGCCGGAGCGCCCCCCGGCTCGGTAGGCCCGCGATCACCGATCGCGCAGCGGACGTGTTAAAGGGAGACCGTGCCGAGGGGGTCGAAGCGGGCGTGGTTTTACCGCCCGCCGGAGCGCCCCCCGGCTCGGTAGGCCCGCGATCACCGATCGCGCAGCGGCCATGTTAAAGGGAGACCGTGCCGAGGGGGTCGAAGCGGGCGTGGTTTTACCGCCCGCCGGAGCGCCCCCCGGCTCGGTAGGCCCGCGATCACCGATCGCACAGCGGACTTGTTAAAGGGAGACCGCGGCGGCGATCAATGCCTGACCCAGGGCCAAGCCGCCGTCTCCCGCCGGCAGACGGGCCGGCGCCAGCACCCGCAGCCCCCCCAGCTCCTGCAGCAACAGCTCCTTAAAAAGACGATTATGCAGCACCCCGCCCGACAGGACGACGGTGTCGATACCTTCCCGGCGTGCCGCTTGGCGCGCCAGCGCGGCAAAGCCCCGGGCCAGGGCCAAATGAAAGCCATAAGCACGCAGGGGCGGTTCGGCCCGCCAGGCCAGCCACTGCCGCCAGAACACCGCCAGATCCAGCCGGTTGTCCAGCACAGGCACGGTAACCGGTATATCCGCCATTCGGACGGATACCGCTTCCCAGGCCAGGGCCTCCAGCCGGCAGGCGGCCTCGCCTTCCCAGCTGATTTCCCGCGGACACAGCCCGAGCGCCGCGGCAACCGCGTCGAACAGCCTTCCCGTCGACGAGGCTTCCGGCGCGTTAATGCCCCGCGCCACCGCCCGCGCCAGAGGCTCTCCCAGGGCCGGCGGAATGGCCTCCGCTTCCGGCAGGTCCCGCCAGCCGGGCACGAAGCGCAGCCATTGCGCCAATAGATTACGCCACGGCTGGCGCGCCGCCATATCTCCCCCCGGCAGGGGAACGGCCGGTAATCCCCCCAGCCATTCGCAGCCGAGATAATCCACCTTCAGACACTCGCCCCCCCACAGCGCGCCGGGATCGTCGCCCGGTAGATTTGAACTTAGATCAGCCGGATTGCCGGATCGTTCCCGGCCAAAGCCCAGACCATCCAGCGCCAAGCCGATAACCGGTCCGGCGTTGCGGCCCCAGCCGTGTTCCGCCAGGCAGGCGACAATATGCGCATGGTGGTGTAAAACGGTAACGCAGGGCAGACCCAATTCCTCTGCCAGGGTGGCGCCCCAGCGACGGCTGAGGTAACCGGGATGGGCATCCACCGCAATCCGGTCCGGGATAAAATTCCAAATGGCGCTGAACAGCGACAGCGCCCGCTGCTGCTGTTGGCGGATCCCCTCATCCGCCAGATCGCCAAGATGCTGGCTAAGTACCGCCTGCCCGTCCCGCAGCAGGCAGAAGGTATTTTTCAAATCCGATCCCATGGCCAATACCGGCGGGCACTGTTCAAAACCGGGGGGCAGCGGGAGGGCATCCGGCACATACCCCCTGGAACGGCGCAGCATTTCCACCTTATCACCCGCCAGCCGCACCAGTGAGTCATCGGCGCGCTGCAGGATATCCCGGTCATGCAACAGCCAGCTGTCCGCGATAGCCGAAAGATCCGCCAGCGCCCGCGCATTATCCAGAGCCGGCGGACGGCCGTTGAGATTGCCCGAGGTCATGACCAGCGGACGCCCAACCCGTTGCAACAGCAAATGCTGCAACGGGTTGGAGGGCAGCATCACACCGATCTCATGCAGGCCGGGTGCTATCAGGGAACATAACGCCTGTTCTTGCTTTCCGTCGGGATACCCTGCAACGGATCCCGGCTTAACGGGTTCGCCAAGGACGACCGGTCCCGAGGCGGAAACCGTCGCCATCCCCGGCTGCGGAATAAGCACAATGGGCGCGGCTGGAGATCGCAGCAGGGCAATCAAGGCGTCCGATACCGGATCGGCGCAGCGGCGCAGCCAGTGGATATCCGGCATCATGACCGCCAGCGGCTTGGACGGCCGGCGTTTGCGCCGCCGCAGTTTCGCCACCGCCGCCGGGTTGGCGGCATCGCAGGCCAGATGGAATCCTCCCAGCCCCTTGATAGCAACGATCTCCCCGGCCAGAAGCCGCTCCGCCGCGCTGTTTACGGCGTCATCGCCACCGGACAGTTCCTTGCCGTCCCGGTCCGCCAGCCAGACCCGCGGACCGCAGTCGGGGCAGGCATTGGGCTGGGCGTGGAAACGCCGATCGGCGGGATTTTGGTACTCGGCCAAACAGCGGGGACACAAGGGAAAAGCGTCCATGGCGGTATTGGGCCGATCGTAGGGCATGCGGCGTATGAGCGTGAAACGCGGGCCGCAGTGGGTACAATTGATAAAGGGATAATGAAAGCGCCGGTCGGCCGGATCGTTCAGTTCCGCCAGGCAGGCATCGCAGGTTGCCGCATCCGGCACTACCTGGGTGGACATACCGCCGCCCCCGCTGGGGAGAATGGTAAAGCCCGCCGGCGCCTCGTCCCAGCGCCAGGGCAGGGTTTCAACGCTGTGGATTTCCGCCAGCGGCGGGCAGGCCTGCCGCAGCCGCCGGATAAATATCCCGGCGTCGTCACACCGCAGGCGCACCTCGACGCCGGCGCCATTGTTGCTGACATCGCCGGTTAATCCCAGCTCATGGGCCAGTTGCCAGACCACCGGCCGAAACCCCACGCCCTGCACCTTACCCTTGATGCGCAGCAGGATACCGTTGTGGGACATATTTTTCCTCCGCTGAACGGAACCTGGGCCCCGGCGACATCCTAACTTGTATTCCACTGGCATTCGCCGCCGGGGCACGCACCAGAGCGGACCTTACTAGAATAACGTCGCCTCGTCTGCCTAACTAGCAAATACGGGGCAGCGGCTCGTCATGGGGCAGATCCAGAATGCGGCTGACGCCATAGAGTCCCCGCAATCTCACCTGCTTGTCGTCGGTCACCCGGCCTATTACCGCCGCGTCGCGTCCCAATGGGTGCCGGCGCAGCGCCTGGAGAACCTGCTGCTCCGCCGCCGCCTCTACCACCAGCAGCAATTTTCCCTCATTGGCGAAGTTCAGCGCATCCAATCCCAGCAGTTCGCATATCCCCCGTACCGTAGTTTTCACCGGCAGCGCCGCTTCGTCCACGGTCATGCCGCAGCCGCTGCCGCGGGCGAACTCATGCAGAATGGCGGTCACGCCGCCCCGTGTGGCATCCCGCAGGGTGCGGATACCGGCGATGTCCCGCAGCGGCGCAATCAACGGAGCCAGCACCGCGCAATCGCTGGACAAATCCGCCTCCATGCCGAGGTTCTCCCGCAGATTCAGAATGGTGGCGCCGTGATCTCCCAGGGTGCCGCTCACCAGAATACTGTCGCCGGGGCGGATAGCAGTCACGCCCCATTCCACCGTCGCGGGGATCACCCCCAGGCCGGCGGTATTGATAAACAGTTTGTCCACCGCGCCGCGGGGCACCACCTTGGTGTCGCCGGTGATAATCTGTATGCCGGCGCCGCGGGCGGTATCGGCCATGGAGCGCACCACGGCCTCCAGAGTTTCCAGCGCCAGCCCCTCTTCCAGGATAAAACCGCAGGAGAGCCAGCGCGGCGTCGCGCCGCTTACCGCCAAATCGTTGGCGGTGCCGCATACCGCCAGCTTGCCGATATCGCCGCCGGGAAAAAACAGCGGATCGACAACGTAGCTGTCGGTGGTAAAGGCCAGCCGGTCGCCCAAGGCATTCAGTTCGCTTAATGCCAGCCGGGCCTGATCTTCCCCGGTGGCCAGCAGCGGATTGTCAAAGGCGCTGACAAACACGCCTGAAATCAACGCCTGCATGGCGCCGCCGCCGTTGCCGTGCGCCAGCGTAATCTGTTTCATGCCTCACTCCGACGATATTGATACCAGGCGGCGCACGCCCCTTCCGAGGAAACCATCAACGCCCCGAAGGCGTTTTCCGGCGTGCATACTCCGCCAAACAACGGACAATCCGCCGGTTTGCAGCGGCCGGTCAGCACCGCGCCGCAGCGGGCGCGGGGATCGTCCGCCACCGGCTGCGGATCGGGATTGAAACGCCCTTCGGCATCATAGGCCGACCACTCCGGCCGCAGGCTGACGCGGGAATCGTCGATGACCCCCAGGCCGCGCCACTCGCTGGCGCCTTCGGTGATAAAAACCCGGTCCATCGCCTCCTGCGCCAGTCTGTTGCCTTCGTCCGGCACCACACGCCGGTATTGGTTTTCCACTGTACAGCGTCCGTCCACATATTGCTCGCACAGCATCAGCAATCCCTGCAGGATATCGCCGGGTTCAAAGCCGGTCACCACCACCGGTTTATGGCAGATATCGCTGATATAGGCATAAGGCCGCTGGCCGATAACCATGCTGACATGGCCCGGGGCGATAAAGCCGTCGATGCGCACATCCGGTTGAGCCAACAGGCTTTTCAAGGTGGGCATCAGGGTAATATGCTGGCAGAAAAGGAAGAAGTTCTCCACGCCGTCGGCCCGCGCCTGCTGCAGGGTCATGGCGCTGGCGGGCATGGTGGTTTCAAAGCCAATACCGAAAAACACCACCTGCCGATCCGGATTGTTTTTGGCAATGGCCAGGGCATCCAGCGGCGACCAGACCATGCGCACATCCGCCCCCTGCTGGCGCGCGGTCAGCAGGGATCCGTTCCGGCCGGGCACCCGCATGGCGTCGCCGAAGGTACAGAAAATGACCTCGGGCCGCATGGCGATTTGCACACAGGCGTCGATGCGGCCGGCCGGCAGGACGCAGACCGGACATCCCGGACCGTGGATAAACTCCAGCGACGGCGGCAGCAGCTTATCCAGGCCGAACTTGAAAATGGCATGGGTATGGCCGCCGCAGACTTCCATTACCTGTAAAGGCTGCTCGGCGGTATAAACCGTATGGGACATACGTTCGCCGATGCGCGCCACCAACCCTCTCACCAGCTCCGGCTGGCGATATTCATCAACGAATCGCATCGGTTTCACCATTGTGCAAAAAACAGCCATCAACGAATCGCATCGGTTTCGCCTTTGCGCAAAAAACAGCCATCAACGAATCGCATCGGTTTCGCCTCCCCGCAGGAAATAGCCTACGTCCGCTTCCACCTCCCCCATTGCCTGCAAGGCTTCCAGCGTGTCCCGCGCCTCGGACTCATCCAGCAGGCTCATGGCAAACCCTACGTGCACCAGGACCCATTTTCCCGGCAGCGCCGCCATGTCGGCATCATCGGCGCAAACCAGACGGACATTGACCCGCCGTTTGACGCCGCAGACGTCCACCCAGGCGTTGCCGTAGCCGTCGTTATCGAGCTCCACCACCTGACCGGGGATGCCTATACACATGTTTTTTCTCCAGCCCGCTCCCGCAGGCATAGTGATCGGCGACGATTACAGGCGCCGCTGCTCTTCCAGCCAGCTCAGCCAGGCATCCATGCCCTCGCCGCCGGTGGCGGACACCATCAGTACCGCAATGGAAGGATTGACCCGGCGGGCATTGGCGATACAGGTATCGACATCGAAACGCACCCAGGGCAATAAATCAATTTTATTGAGGATCATCAGCCCGGCGGCGGCAAACATATGGGGGTACTTTAACGGCTTGTCCTCCCCTTCGGTCACCGACAGCACCACGACTTTACAACGTTCGCCGAGATCAAAACCGGCGGGACAAACCAGATTGCCGACATTTTCGATGAACAGCAGGCTGTTTTCCGCGGGATCCAGACGCAAGGCGGCGTCATGCACCATCTGCGCATCCAGATGACAGCCTTTACCGGTATTGACCTGGATCGCCGGCGCCCCGGTGGCGCGGATACGTTCGGCATCATTGGTGGTTTGCTGATCGCCCTCGATGACGGCACAGGGGATGCGGTCTTTCAGCCGCAGCAGCGTTTCCGTTAACAGGCTGGTCTTGCCCGAGCCGGGGCTGGAGACCAGGTTCAGCGCCAGGATGGCGCGCTGCTGGAAATAGTGCCGGTTATGGTGCGCCAGCCGGTTGTTTTTATCCAGGACATCAATTTCGATTTCCACCATCCGCCGCTGGCTGAGGCCCGGCGCATGAGTGCCCGCCTCCCCCCGGCCATAATCCAGGTCCCCCCGCGCATCGGCCAGGGGGGTGAACCCGGCCGGACCCGCCGCCGGAACCGGGCCGGGTTCACCGGCGGCGGTTAACGGCAGTGTTTGGCCGGGGGCGAGCTGGTAATAATGATTGTGGACTTCCCCATGATAGTGATGGTGGTGAATGACCTGCGCCGGCGCGGCGGGAAACACCACATGCCTTGGCGCCAGCGCCGCGGAGGGCCGGACTTCGCGCTCGGGATCATAGTGTGTGTGCTGATGGCCGCCATACGCCGGACCATCGTGGCTATGGTAATGATCGCCATGGTCGTGGCCATCGTGGCAATGGTAACGATCGCCATGGTCCCGGCCATCGTGGCTATGTTGATGCTCGTCGTGGTCATGACCATGGCGAGTATGTTTATGCTCTCCATGCTGATGTCCGTGAAGGCCGTCACCCGGTTGATTTTCATCGCCTTCGATATGACGTTCACCCTCGGCACAGCCGCAGGTACTGCACATGGCATGTCTCCTGTCATTATGAAAGTGGCGTGGCCGCTAACCCCACCCTGGGGAGTATACCCTCAAGCCACTTCCAATCGTTTGATCTGGATATGGTCGTGGGCGTCGGTGTGTAATTGATGTCCGCCGCACAAAGGGCAGACCAGGATCGGGACGCCCGGCAGGGTAACCTGCCTCCGGCAATGGCCGCACCAGGCCTCTGCCGGCTGCTGCTCAAGATGCAATACACATCCTTCGGCCAGTGTCCCGCGGCACACCATATCGAAACAGAAATTCAAAGACTCCGCTTCCACACAGGAAAAGGCCCCAAGGGACAACCAGACGGCGGTAATACGCCGCGCGCCGTTCGCCCGCCCCTGCTGTTCCAGGATCTCCAGCGTATTTTGCGCCAGCGTCAATTCGTGCATGGGTCTCTCCGCGGTACCACCGATGTCTCTCCTATAAAGCTATGCAAGACGGGTGCCAGCGGGAAAACGGACATCCGCCGCAGGCTGAGCGCCGGCGGAGACTCGGTTTTAATAAGTTAAATCAATCAATTAAAAAATAATTTCCATTCGCGGCGCCTTCGGACAGAGCGCGCAATCCCGTCGTCATAAGTGACGACGGCCCAGGGGCCCGGCCTGTCGACACTTATGACGATATCCCCTTCTCTGCAGCCTGTTTTTACCATTGATGGTCGCGTTACCCCCCGGCCTATGGCCTCCCCGGGCAATAACCCTACTCATGGCATGGAAAATGCTTAGGTGCCGGTATGAATAAACCAAGCAGCCTGACTGTCATCCGTTTCTCCCGGAGGAGAGGGTTATGAACCGCTTTGTTATCGCGGAGCCACAGCTTTGTATTGGATGTAATACCTGTATGGCCGCCTGTTCCCAGGTCCATAAGGCCGCCGGATTGCAGGCGCATCCCAGACTGTCCGTTACGCGGACCGATGAAGAAAGCGCCCCCATGCTCTGCCGCCAATGTGAAGATGCGCCTTGCGCCCGGGTCTGCCCGGTGAATGCCATTACCCACGGCCCCGACGCCATCGTGCTCAATGAAAGCCTGTGCATCGGCTGTAAGTTATGCGGATTGGCCTGTCCGTTCGGCGCCATTACGCCCTCCGGCAGCAAACCGGTGAATATACCGACGATGTTTGAGAATTTCATCCCGTCGCAGCAAATGGCGGATGTGCCGGAGAGCCCGGCGAATATGAACCCCTTTCTGGCCTGGAACGCCGGGATACGCAGCGTCGCGGTGAAGTGCGATCTCTGCGGCTTTCATCCCGACGGACCGCAGTGTGTGCGGGTCTGTCCTACCGACGCGCTGGTGCTGGTAAGCGACGGCGCGGTGGAACAGGTCAGTATGTCGCGCCGCCAGTATGCCGCGCGCTGGCTCTCCGCTGGTCTGGACTCGCTTTCCCCCTCTCAACCGGAGCAGGAGTAAACATGGACGCATTTCGGTTACTTGGCGGCTCCCTCGGTTGCTATGCGGTGGGCGCCATCCTGTCATTGCTGCTGGCGCGGCGGGAAACGCTGGCTATCCAGGCCGCCGGGCTGACGGCCATGGCCGGCGGCATCCTTGGCCTGCTGGCGGCCGCCAGCGTGCTGTACAGCGGCGAGACCCTGACCTACAGCGCCGCTGGGCCCTTCCCGTTTGCCGCCTTCAGCGTCCGGCTCGATAGCCTGGCGGCTTTTATGCTGTTGGTGATTTCGCTGCTGGTGACGGTGTGCGCCCTCTACTCCCTGGCCTATGTGCGGGAGTATCTGGGAAAAGGGGCGGCGGCGATGGGGTTCTTTATGAACCTGTTTATCGCCTCCATGGCCACGCTGGTGGTGATGGACAATGCCTTCTGGTTCATCATTTTCTTCGAGATGATGTCGCTGGCCTCCTGGTTCCTGGTCATCGCCGACCAGGATGAAGAGTCCATCAATGCCGGTTTGCTGTATTTCTTTATCGCCCACGCCGGGTCGGTGCTGATCATGATTGCCTTCTTCCTGATGTACCGCCAGAGCGGCAGTCTGGAATTCGCATCGTTCCGCACCCTGTCCTTAAGTCCCGCCGGCGCCTCGGTGGTATTCCTGCTGGCGTTTTTCGGCTTCGGCGCCAAGGCCGGCATGCTGCCGCTGCACAGCTGGCTGCCGCGCGCCCATCCCGCCGCGCCGTCCCATGCATCGGCGCTGATGTCCGGGGTGATGGTGAAAATCGGCATCTTCGGCATCATCAAGGTAGGTATCGATCTGCTGGGAGCCAGCGAACTGTGGTGGGGTATCCTGGTGCTGGCGTTCGGCGCGGTCTCCTCGGTGCTGGGCGTGCTGTATGCCCTGGCGGAGCACGACATCAAACGTCTGCTGGCCTGGCACACGGTGGAAAACATCGGCATTATCCTGATGGGGGTAGGGGTCGGCATGGCCGGTATCGCCGCCCATCATCCGGTCATCGCCGCGCTGGGCCTGCTGGGGGCCCTTTATCACCTGCTGAACCACGCGGTCTTCAAGGGCCTGCTGTTTCTCGGCGCCGGCGCCATTATCTGGCGGGTGCACACCCGTGATATGGAGAAAATGGGGGGATTGGGCCGCCTGATGCCCTTAACCGCTCTGGCCTTTATCGTCGGCTGTATGGCCATTTCCGCCCTGCCGCCCCTGAATGGCTTCGTCAGCGAGTGGTACACCTATCAATCCCTGTTCGCCATGAGCCGCGACGGCGGGTTCCTCCTGCGCCTGAGCGGTCCGGTGGCCATCGTGTTGCTGGCCATCACCGGCGCGCTGGCGGCGATGTGCTTTGTCAAAGTGTACGGCATCAGTTTCTGCGGCGCGCCACGCAGCGAAAAAGCCGCTTTGGCCCGCGAGGTGCCCTGGCAGATGACCGTTGCCATGCTGCTGCTGGCCCTGCTGTGCGTGCTGCTGGGTATCGCCGCGCCTGTCATCGCGCCGGTGCTGGCGGCGGTGGCCGCCGGGCTCGCCCACAGCCATGATATTACCGTGGCGCAGGGGCTGCTGCTGGTGCCGGATCAAGCCCGGCAGGCCATGCTGTCGCCGTTGCTGATCTTTATCCTGCTGCTGGTGCTGCCGCTGATTCCGCTGGGAATTTATCAACTGCGCAAAGGCAGCCAGCCGGATTATCGCCGCCGCGGCGATCCCTGGGCCTGCGGCTACGGCTGGGAAGCGGCCATGTCCATGTCGGCGGGCAGTTTTACCCAGCCGCTGCGCGTCATGTTCGCAGTCCTTTACCGGCTGCGCCGCCAGCTCGACCCCTCACCCGGCCTCAAACGTTTACTGGATCGCACAACCGAAGGGGCCGGGCGCGTCGAGCCGTTCTGGGACGACAGAATTATCAATCCATTGGTACGTATCACCCAGCGGGCGGGCGGTCAGGTCCAGGTATTACAGGGCGGGGATTTTCGCATCTACTGCCTGTACGTGGTCGCCGCCCTGGTTATTCTGCTGCTTGTCACCGCCGTCTGAGGAGAGAGTCCATGTTCATGCAACCCGCGCCGACGCTGACCCTGGGGCTGTTCGCCCTGATACAGGCCCTGCTGCTGCTGGCGCTGACCCCGCTGATGACCGGCATCTCGCGCCAAATCCGCGCCCTGATGCACTCCCGGCGCGGACCGGGCATTTGGCAGGATTACCGGGATATCGCCAAGCTGCTTAAACGGCAGGAAGTGGCGCCGGCCCAGGCCGGACCCGTGTTCCGGCTAATGCCATATGTGCTGCTGGGCACCATGCTTCTGGTGGCCATGACCCTGCCGGTATTCACCCGCTTTTCGCCGTTCGGCGCGGCGGGGGATCTGATTACCCTGCTGTATCTGTTCGCCCTGTTCCGGTTCGTCTTTTCACTGGCGGGGCTGGATACCGGCAGCACCTTTGCCGGCATCGGCGCCAGCCGCGAGCTGACCCTGGGCATCCTGGTGGAGCCGACCCTTATCCTGGCGCTGCTGGTGGTGGCGCTGATTACCGGATCCACCAATATCGGCGCCATCAGCGCCTCTCTTACCGCCGGCTGGATCTCCCCCACCGCCACCTTTTTGGCCCTGCTGGCCTGCGGCTTCGCCACCTTTATCGAAATGGGCAAAATCCCGTTCGATGTGGCGGAAGCGGAACAGGAGCTGCAGGAAGGACCGCTGACCGAATACAGCGGATCCGGCCTGGCGCTGGTGAAGTGGGGTATGGGCCTGAAACAGGTGGTGATGGCGGAACTCTTTCTGGCGGTGTTCATCCCCTTCGGCAAGGCGCAGATGCTTACCGCTCCGTCGCTGCTGTGGGGGCTGGCGACCGCGTTCATCAAGCTAACCCTGGTGTTTGTTCTCGCCTCCGTGATGGAAAACAGCCTGGCGCGCGGGCGCTTTTTGTTGATTCCCAGGGTGACCTGGCTCGGGTTCGGCGTTGCGGCGCTCTCTTTCGTCTTTTACCTCACCGGTCTTTAAGGAGCCAGGAAATTCATTATGGAAAATATAGCCCTTGCGACCGTTCTGGTCCCGTTCGTCGGCGCGCTGCTGACCGCCTGCCTGCCCCGGCGCATGGCGAAATGGGTCTGTACCCTGTTCGCCCTGCTGGCCACCCTGGGCACGCTCTCGCTGGCCTGGGCGTTCCATTCCGGCGGTAAAGCCGATGCCACCTACACCCTGCTGCAGTATGGCAATGCCGCCCTGATGGGGATTACCGTCGATCGCGTCAGTACCCTGATTGTTTTTGCCGTGGTGTTCCTGGGACTGCTGGTGAGCCTCTATTCCACCGGCTATCTCACCACCGGCAACCGGGAACATCCCCATGAAGGCACCAACCGCTACTACGCCTTCCTGCTGGTGTTTATCGGCGCCATGGCGGGACTGGTGCTCTCATCCACCCTGCTGGGCCAACTGCTGTTTTTCGAAATCACCGGCGGCTGCTCCTGGGCGCTGATCGGTTATTACCAAACGCCGAAAGCCCAGCGTTCGGCCCTGAAGGCCCTGCTTATCACCCACGTGGCGTCCATCGGCCTCTACCTGGCGGCGGCCACCCTGTTCCTGCATACCGGCACCTTCGCCCTCAGCGCCCTGGGTCAAATACAAGGCCCGGCGGCGCTGGTGGTGTTCGGCGGCATTCTGTTCGCCGCCTGGGGCAAATCCGCACAACTGCCGTTGCAGGCCTGGCTGCCGGACGCCATGGAGGCGCCGACCCCGGTGAGCGCCTATCTCCATGCGGCGTCAATGGTGAAAGTAGGTGTGTATATCTTCGCCCGCGCCATCCTGTCCGCCGGCGATGTGCCGCATATCATCGGCTGGGTAGGCATGGTCATGTCGCTCATCACCATGGTCTACGGCTTTCTGATGTACCTGCCGCAAAAGGATATGAAGCGGCTGCTGGCCTGGTCCACCATCACCCAGTTGGCCTATATCTTTTTTGCCTTGTCCCTGGCGATTTTCGGCTCCAAAGAGGCGTTCCTCGGCGGCATCGCCTACATCTTCAACCACGCTTTCGCCAAGAGCCTGTTCTTCCTGGTGGCCGGTACCCTTAGCTACAGCTGCGGCACCCGGTTGCTGCCGCGCCTGCGCGGGGTGCTGGGGAAAATGCCCCTGGCGGGCATCGGCTTTTGCGTCGCGGCGCTGGCCATTACCGGCGTACCGCCGTTTAACGGCTTTTTCAGCAAGTTCCCGATTTTTGCCGCCGGCTTCGCCCTGTCGAGCCAGTATTGGGTGCTGACGCCGATGATGATCCTGGTGCTGATTGAATCCGTCGCCAGCTTCGTCTGGCTTATTTACTGGTTCGGTCGGGTGGTGCCCGGCAAGCCCAGCGAGGAGGTGGCGCAGGCCGCCCCGGTTCCGCTGGCCATGAGTGTCGTGCTGGTGGTTCTGATCGTGATGTCGCTGTGCTCCAGCTTTATTGCCGTCGCCTGGCTTGGATAAGGAAAATGAATATGACCGGATCGCTTATTGTCAATAACCTGGCGGGGCTGATGATGATCACCTCGCTGCTGGTGATCGGCGCCAAACGCCCCGTGGTCTCCTGCTGCTGGTATGCCCTGCAGTCCCTGGTGCTGGTAGCTATTTTCTTCACCCTGGCGGAAACCCTGCAGGCGCATCAGCTACTGCTCTGGTCCCTCAGCGCGCTGATCACCAAGGTGATACTGGTGCCGCTGATCATGGCGCGGGCGTTCAGCAAGCTGGCGGACCCCGGCGCGGACGGCGGGTTTATCTCGCCGCCTATGCTGATGTTGGCGGCGGCGGTAATCGTGGTGCTGTGCTGGTTTGTGGTGGCGCCGGTGGAGCTGCCGATAGCCGCCACGCTGAAACCGGCCCTGGCGGTATCCCTGGGCCACTTCCTGCTCGGTCTGCTCTGTATCGTCAGTCAGCGCAACATTCTCAAACAGGTGTTCGGTTATTGCCTGATGGAAAACGGCTCGCACCTGACCCTGGCGCTGCTGGCCAACCGTGCGCCGGAGCTGGTTGAAATCGGTATTGCCACCGACGCCATCTTCGCGGTGATCGTCATGGCGGTAATGGCGCGCAAAATCTACCGGACGCTCCATACGCTCGATGTGTCCCAACTGACGGCGCTGAAGGGGTAATGAGATGAGTAATACCGCTATGATGTTCATACTGCTGGCAACGCCGCTGATTTTCTCCCTGCTGGCCTTTGCCTGCCGGTGGCTGGGCAACGGCGCGCGGGGCGCGGTAACCGCGTTGCATAGCCTGGGCATAATCGTCCTGCTGGCGGAAGTGGCCTGGGTGGTCGCCAGGGTGGCCGCACAGGGAAGCGTGCTGGCGGCGCACCAGTGGCTCTATCTGGACAGCCTGAGCGCGCTGTTTCTTTCCATACTCGGCATCATCGGCTTTATCACCGGGCTTTACTCCATGGGATATATGCGCCATGAAGTGGATACCGGCGAGATTTCGGTGACCACCCTGTGCCATTACTACGGCTTTTTCCACCTGTTCCTGTTCACCATGCTGCTGGTGGTGAGCAGCAATAACCTGATCCTGATGTGGGCGGCGGTGGAAGCCACTACCCTGAGTTCGGCGTTTCTGGTGGGGCTGTACGGCCAGCGTTCATCGCTGGAAGCGGCCTGGAAATACATCATCATCTGTACCGTCGGCGTCGCTTTCGGCCTGTACGGCACCATTCTGATGTACGCCAACGCCGCCAATATCATGCCCGATGCCGGCCAGGCGATTTTCTGGACCGAAGTGCTGAAAAACACCGCCCGGCTCGATCCCGCCCTGATGCATCTGTCGTTCGTGTTTGTGCTGATCGGGTTCGGCACCAAGACCGGCCTGTTCCCCATGCACGCCTGGCTGCCGGATGCCCACAGCGAAGCCCCCAGTCCCACCAGCGCCTTGCTGTCGGCGGTGCTGCTGAACTGCGCCCTGCTGGTTATCCTGCGCTACTACATCCTGGTGAGCGGCGCCATCGGCCCGCTGTTTCCCGGCCGCCTGCTGCTGGTGTTCGGGTTGCTGTCGGTGGCGGTGGCGGCCTTTTTTATTCTGGTGCAGCATGACATCAAGCGGCTGCTGGCCTACTCCAGCGTCGAAAACATGGGGCTTATCGCGGTGGCCGTCGGCATCGGCGGACCGCTGGGGGTATTGGCGGCGCTGCTCCATACCCTCAACCACAGCCTGGCAAAAACCCTGCTGTTCTGCGGCTCCGGCAACGTGCTGCTGAAGTACGGCACCCGTGATATGGGCGCGGTAAAAGGCATGCTGCGGGTGATACCCTTTACCGCCGTACTTATGGCCGGCGGCGCGCTGGCCCTGGGCGGCATGCCGCCGTTCAATATTTTTCTCAGCGAATTCATGACGGTCACCGCCGGTTTGGCGTCCGGCCATATCCTGCTGACCCTGGTGTTATTGCTGCTGCTTACCGTAGTACTGGGCGGCCTGGTGCGCATGGTTGCCCTGACGGTTTTCGGCAGCCAGCCCGAGGCGGTCAGCAAAGGGGAGCTGGGCTGGCTCACCACGGTGCCCATGGCCGTGCTGCTGGTGCTGATGCTGGTCATGGGCACCTATATTCCGCGGCCGGTAGTCCACCTGCTGGAAAACGCCGCCGCCATCGTCCTGCAGCGCGACGCCACCACGTTTCACTGGCCCTGGGCCGCGCCGGATACCGCCGCCGTTACCCCCCATACCCCGTCTGGAGAAGTAAAGTGACTGATAACATTTCCAATAACCTTACCGATGCTCCTTCCGGTGCGTTCAGCGAAAAGAAAGGCGGCCTGGGTTACCTGGCGCAGGTACATGAAAAATTTCCGGCGGCAATCCTGGCTGAGGAGTGGCAAACCGCCAATCAGCTCACCATCACGGTTAAGGTCAACACCCTGCCGGAGGTGGTGGAGTTCCTTTATTACAACCTGGGGGGCTGGCTGCCGGTGCTGTTCGGCAACGACGAGCGGACCCTGTGCGGCGACTATGCCGTCTATTACGTGCTATCCATGGAACAGGGGGAAAAGTGCTGGATCACGGTGAAAGCGCTGGTAAGCGCACTTACCCTGGAGTTTCCGTCCGTCACGCCGCGGGTACCGGCGGCGGTATGGGGCGAGCGTGAAATCCGCGATATGTACGGCCTGATCCCGGTGGGACTGCCGGACGAGCGCCGTCTGGTGCTGCCGGACGATTGGCCGGAAGATCTCTACCCGCTGCGAAAAGACAGCATGGACTATCGCCAGCGGCCGGCGCCCACCAGCGACGGCGAAACCTACCCCTTTGAAAACGCCGCCCCCGGCGAGACCCGGGTAGTGCCCATCGGCCCGCTGCATATCACCTCCGACGAACCGGGCCACTTCCGGCTGTTCGTGGACGGCGAACAGATAGTCGACGCCGACTACCGGTTGTTCTATGTCCACCGCGGCATGGAAAAGCTGGCGGAAACCCGAATGGGTTACAACGAGGTGACCTTCCTCTCCGACCGGGTCTGCGGTATCTGCGGGTTCGCCCACAGCGTGGCCTATACCAGCTCGGTGGAAAATGCCCTGGGCATCGTGGTTCCGCCGCGCGCCCATGCCATCCGCAGCATCCTGCTGGAGGTGGAACGCCTGCACAGCCATTTGCTGAATATCGGCCTCTCCAGCCACTTCGTCGGCTTCGATACCGGCTTTATGCAGTTTTTCCGCGTGCGGGAAAAATCCATGACCATGGCGGAACTGCTCACCGGCGCCCGAAAAACCTACGGCATGAACCTCATCGGCGGCGTGCGGCGGGATATCCTTAAGGATCAGCGCCTGAAAACCCAGCTGCTGGTGGCGGAAATGCGCAAAGAGTTCGTTCAGCTGGTGGATATGCTGCTCAGCACGCCGAACATGGCGCAGCGCACCCAGGGTATCGGCATATTGGACCGGAAGACCGCCAGGGATTACAGCCCGGTGGGACCGATGATTCGCGCCAGCGGCTTTAACCGCGACCTGCGTTTCGATCACCCCTACGCCAACTACGCCAATCTGCCGAAAACCCTGTTTACCCAGGATAACGGCGATGTCTATTCCAGGCTGATGGTGCGGGTGAAAGAGGTACTGGACTCCATGGCCATGATTGAATACGGACTGGATAACCTGCCCGGCGGACCGCTGCTCACCGAAGGCTTTACCTATCAGCCGCATAAATTCGCGCTGGGATTCGTTGAAGCGCCCCGGGGAGAGGACGTGCACTGGAGCATGCTGGGGGATAACCAGAAGCTGTTCCGCTGGCGCTGCCGGGCCGCCACCTACGCCAACTGGCCGGTGCTGCGCTATATGCTGCGCGGCAACACCGTTTCCGACGCGCCGCTGATTATCGGCAGCCTCGATCCCTGCTACTCCTGTACCGACCGCGTGACGCTGGTGGATGTGAACAAACGCCGGGCGAAAACCGTGCCCTACCAGGAATTGGAACGCTATGGCATTGAGCGTACCCATTCGCCGCTTAAGTAGAGGGCTGGACAATGTTTAAACTGTTTAAAACCATCCTGAAAGCCGGTGAGGCCACGGTCAAATATCCGTTCAAGCCGCTGGAGGTCTGCCCCGGCTTTCGCGGTAAACCGAAGTACGACCCCGCACAGTGCATTGCCTGCGCCGCCTGTACCAGCGTTTGTCCGGCCAACGCACTGACCATGGAAACCGATATCGCCAGCGGCGAGCGGCGCTGGCAGCTGTTCCTCGGGCGCTGCATTTTCTGCGGCCGCTGCGAAGAGGTCTGCCCCACCCGCGCCATCGCGCTGTCGGAAGAGTTCGAAATGGCGGTCACGCAAAAAGCGGATTTGTACGTGACCGCCACCTTCGCCCTGCAAGAGTGCCGGGTTTGCCATCAGCCGTTTATCGCGAAAAAATCCGTCGAGTACGCGATGGCGTTGCTGGCCCATTCGGGTCTGGACGACGGGGCGGTAGAGGCGCTGCGCCCGCAGTTCGAAACCTGTCCGGACTGCAAACGCCATCAAAACCTCCATGCCAACCGTAACCTTCGGTTGCGGCATAATACGGGGAGAGAGAACCAATGAGCCTGGACATTCCGTTGAATCATCATGTCAGCGTTCCCGTGACTCCCGATGAACACACGCTGGCGCTGAAAAAGACCCTGCTGAAGGATATCAAGCGTTCGGCCTACGTCTACCGCGTTGACTGCGGCGGCTGCAACGGCTGTGAAATCGAAATTTTCGCCGCCATTACGCCGCTGTTCGACGCCGAGCGTTTCGGCATCAAGGTGGTGGCGTCGCCGCGCCACGCCGATATCCTGCTGTTTACCGGCGCGGTCACCCGCGCCATGCGCACCCCGGCCCTGCGCGCCTATGATGCGGCGCCGGATCCGAAAATCTGCATTTCTTACGGCGCCTGCGGCTGCGGCGGCGGTATTTTCCACGATCTCTACTGCGTATGGAGCGGCAGCGAAAGCATCGTGCCCATTGATGTCTGGATTCCCGGCTGCCCGCCCACGCCGGCGGCCACCATTTATGGCTTCGCCGTGGCCCTCGGCCTGCTGGAGCAAAAGCTCAAAGGCGAGACGCACATCGAACAGCCGGGGGAGAAAGCCTCGCTGCTGCTGCCGGACGTGCCGTTGCATGCCCGGGTGATTGTCGAGCGCGAAGCCCGGCAACTGGCGGGCTACCGGGAAGGCCGAAAAATCAGCGACCGCCTGCTGGGCCTGCTGGCGGGCGCCACCGTCCCGGTCCTGGCGCAGCGCGTCGAGGAGTGGCTGCGCCGCGAAGACGACCCCCGCCTGCGGGAGATCGTCCAGCGGCTGCTGCACACCTTACAGGGTGAATTGCATCATGGCTGATGTCTATATCTGGTCATTGCGCCAGAAGTTCCTCGACAGCGACGACGATATGCCGGCCCAGGCGCAGCAGGTCATGTATTACTCCCTGGCCATCGGCCACCACGTAGGGGTGATCGACTGCCTCAACAAAGAGCTTATCTGCCCCCTCGAGCAGTATCGGGAATGGGTGGAACTGCTGCCCGAGGGGGAGGCGCGGCGCAAAATGCACGGTCTGCTGACCTTCGGCGAAATCATCATCGACAGCAGCCATACCGACCTGCTGGCCAACGCGCTGGCCCCGTTGCAATCCCAGGCGCCGGCGCCCTTTAACGAATGGAGCGCCCGGCTCATAGCCCTGCTGGGGGAAATCTCCCGCGAGCCGGCCATCTATCTTATCGTCAGAAGGGTATAAAACCGTGCGTAAGCACCTGAGTATGCCAAAAATGCCAGGTCGGGACAGGCTGCTATGCGTACGCATATGAGCCTGTTTGCCGAGAGCCTGAACATCGGGAGAGCATGCCAAGCGGGGTCGAATCGGCGCAAGCCGACCGGGCTCCCCACGGCAGGCTAGGCCCGATGCTCACTGGATCGGTCGGCCTGATGTCATTGTGTCTTCTTATCATAGGAAGCTGGAAATGAATGCCAATACTAGCGATCTCAGCGTTGTGCTGACCGTCGGCAACAGCATGATGGGGGACGACGGCGCCGGTCCGCTGCTGGCGGAGCTGATGACCCTCAAGCCGGTCGCCGGCTGGACGGCGGTGGACGGCGGCGCCACGCCGGAAAATGTCGTCCACCGCGTAAGGGCCCTGCGGCCGCGGCGGGTGGTAGTGGTGGACGCCGCCGACATGACGCTCATACCCGGAGACATCCGGCTTATCGATCCGGCGGATATCGCCGGGATGTTTATCATGAGCACCCATAACCTGCCCCTCAGCTTTGTTATCGAACAGTTGAAAGAAGATATTGCCGAGGTCTGGTTTGTCGGCATTCAGCCGGACGTGGTGGCGTTTTATTTTCCCATGACCGAACCGGTCACCCGGGCGGTGAACGCGCTTTACCAGCGGCTGGAGCAGTGGCGGGGAGACGGCGGGCTCCCCTGGCTGGTCCCTGACAATGCCACCGATGGCAATGAGTGAACGGCCGGATGCCGTCCGTGTCAATTTCAATAGCGACGGGTCCAACAGCCAAACCAGCGGCAGCAGGGATAATACAGCGGTGACAGGCCGCTGTGTCGAAGCAGGGCCGGCATCGTCAATTTTGTCGATATGACGATAAAGGGCATGATTTTCAAGATATATTTGTTAAGCTCTGTTAAAAAACAATTAAATATCAATTGGTTAAAATAATTCCGTTTCACTTGCAAACTGGCATAAACCCTGCTTTATATAAGGCTATTAATCGCCCGAGGCGGGCCGGGGCATTTCCACCATCGGCACCGCGAGGAGAAATACATGAACCGGTTTGTTATAGCCGATCCCCAAAAATGCATTGGCTGCTTTACCTGTGAAGTCGCTTGCGTGGTCGCGCATAACGGCAATCGCCCCGGCGCGCTGAATCCCGAGAACTTTTTGCCCCGGCTGAAAGTCATCAAGGAGTGGAACATCAGTACGCCGGTGCTGTGTCGGCAATGTGAAGACGCGCCCTGCGCCAATGCCTGTCCGAACGGCGCGATTATTCACGCCAAAGACCATATCCAGGTCTTGCAGGAAAAATGCATCGGCTGCAAGACCTGCGCCGTGGCATGTCCCTATGGCGCCATGGATATCGTTACCCGGCACGTTTACGACGAACGCAATCCGTTGGCGGGGCACAGTATCAAGGCTGAAGCGCAGAAATGCGATTTATGCGAAGGCCGCCCCGAAGGCCAGGCTTGCGTCAGCGCCTGCCCCACCGACGCATTGGTCCTGATGACCAATGAAGCGGTGGAAAACATGAAACTGAAAAAACGGCAGCGGGCCGCGTTGGAAGGCTTCGGCGCCATCCTGTCCTGACCGCTTATTAATTCAACACGGGATTTATGAGTAAAAAATCCTCCACAAGGGGTATGGCATAATGCATAAAGCACTTACCGTATGTCCGTACTGCGGCTCCGGCTGCAAAATCAATTTGTTGGTTGAAAACGGGAACGTCGTCGGCGCCGAGGCGGCCAATGGCGTCACCAATCAGGGCCAGCTTTGCCTGAAGGGATATTACGGCTGGGATTTTCTCAATGATACCCGCCTGCTGACGCCACGGCTGCGCAGCCCGATGATCCGCCGGGAAAAAGGCGGTAATCTGGAAGAGGTATCCTGGGACGAGGCCATCGAATTCGCCAGCTCTCGGCTGCGCCATATCAAAGAGAAATATGGCCCCAAGGCCATTATGCAAACCGGTTCGTCCCGCGGCACCGGTAATGAAACCAATTATGTCATGCAGAAGTTCGCCCGTGCCGTCATGGGCAACAACAATGTCGACTGCTGCGCCCGTGTCTGCCACGGCCCGTCGGTGTCCGGTTTACAGGTGACGCTTGGCAACGGCGCCATGAGCAATTCGATTTGTGAAATCGAAGATACCAAATGCCTGCTGGTGTTCGGCTACAATGCCGCCGATTCGCATCCCATCGTGGCGCGGCGCATCCTCAAGGCCAAACAGAAAGGCGCGAAAATCATTGTCTGCGACCCGCGGCGCATTGAAACCGCCCGCCTGGCCGACCTGTGGCTGCCGCTGAAAAATGGTTCCAATATGGCGCTGGTGAATGCCTTTGCCAACGTGCTGATTAATGAAAATCTGTACGATGCGGATTACGTGGCGCGCAATACCGAAGGCTTTGACGAATACAAATCCATCGTCGCCAAGTACACCCCCGAATATGTAGAAGAGATCACCGGCCTGCCGGCGCAGCAGATCCGCGAAGCCATCCGCATGTATGCCGCCGCGCCCACCGCCACCATTCTGTGGGGCATGGGCGTCACCCAGTGGGGCCAGGCGGTGGATGTGGTGAAGGGACTGTCCGGACTGGCGCTGATGACCGGCAACCTGGGTAAACCCAATGTGGGCGTCGGCCCGGTACGCGGCCAGAATAACGTGCAGGGCGCCTGCGATATGGGCGCGCTGCCGAATATGTTCCCCGGCTATCAGCCGGTGACCGACCCGGCGGCCCGGGAAAAATTCGCCCGCGCCTGGGGTGTTGAATCCCTGCCCGCCGAGCCCGGGTTTACCCTGACCGATGTGCCGCACAAAATCCTTAGCGGCGAAATCAAAGCCAACTATGTCATGGGTGAAGATCCGTTGCAGACCGAACCGGATTTGTCGGTGATGCGTCAGGCGTTCAGCGAGCTGGAACTGCTGATTGTGCAGGACATCTTTATGACCAAAACCGCGTCGGTGGCGGATGTGATATTGCCGTCCACCTCCTGGGGCGAGCACGAAGGGGTCTATACCGCCGCCGACCGCGGCTTCCAACACTTCGAAAAAGCGGTGGAACCGAAGTTCAACGTCAAGACCGACTGGCAGATCATCAGCCTGATGGCCACCGCCCTGGGTTATCCGATGTTTTACAATAATACCAAGGAGATCTGGGACGAACTGCGGGGGCTGTGCCCGTTATACGTCGGCGCCACCTATGAGAAACTGGCCGGATTCGGTTATGTTCCCTGGCCCTGTACGGAAGAAAGCAGTCCGGGCACGCCGTGGCTGTATGAAGGCAATAAATTCGACCGTCCCGGCGGTAAGGGCCTGCTGTTCGCCGCCGAATGGCGGCCGCCGCTGGATCAAGTGGATGATGCGTTCCCGCTGGTGCTCTGCACCGTTCGGGAGGTGGGCCATTACTCTTGCCGTTCTATGACCGGTAACTGTACGGCGCTGGCCACCCTGGCGGATGAGCCGGGTTATGTGCAGGTTAATCCTAAGGACGCCGAGAAGCTGGGCATTCGCGATCAGCAATTGGTGTGGGTCTCTTCCCGCCGCGGTAAGGTCATTACCCGTGCGGCGGTGAGCGAGCGCATTAACCTTGGGGCGGTCTATATGACCTACCAATGGTGGATTGGCGCCTGTAATGAGCTGACCATTGATCATCTGGATCCTATTTCCAAGACGCCGGAGTATAAGTATTGCGCGGTGAAATTGGAAATGATTGACGATCAGCGCTGGGCGGAAAACTATGTGCAAACCGAATACAGCCATTTGAAGGCGCGGCTGCGTAATGCGGTGGATGACGCTATCACTCCTGCCATCACTACTGCTTAGAACATCCATCGGGCCCGTGGCATCGGGCCTACCATGCCAAGGGTCGCTCCGGCGGGCGGGGAAACCACGCCCGCTTCGACCCCTTCGGCATGCTTTCCCTTTAACACCTTTGCGGCACGTTCGGTGATCGCGGGCCTACCATGCCTGCGGGGAGATGCCCAGCCGCTGCATTCTGGACAACAGCGTCGTACGTTTAACCCCCAGCTTCATGGCGGCGCCGCGCGGACCCGCTACGATGCCGTTCGCTTCCCGCAGCGCCTGTATGATGCGCTGGCGCTCAGTCTCGTCGTTTTCCAGCGGGACGGGCGCCGGGCGGTGCATGGCGGGTTCCGGTGCGGGGGGGCGAACGACGGGCGGCGATACGGCGGGCTGCAGTTCATCCAGCCGCAGATTAAGCTGGGTACCACGGGTCAGTATCACCGCCCGCTCGATGACGTTCTCAAGCTCGCGGACGTTACCGGGCCAGGAGAGCTGGCTGAGCCGGCGCAGGGTTTCGCCGGGGATGCTGTCGATGGTGCGGTTCATGCGGCGGGCAATCTTCTGGGTGAAGAACTTTGCCAGCAGCGGAATATCTTCCGGCCGCTCACGCAGGGGGGGAATGAGAATCGGGAAGACATTCAGCCGGTAGTAGAGATCGCTGCGGTACTGTCGCTCAGCCACCATGTCCTTGAGGTCGCGGTTGGTGGCGGCGATGAGCCGGACATTCACCGGTATTACTTTGCTGCCCCCCAGCCGTTCGATTTCCCGCTCCTGCAGCACCCGCAACAGCTTGGGCTGCAGCTCCAGCGGCAAATCCCCCACCTCGTCGAGAAACAGCGTTCCCCCTTCCGCCAGTTCAAAGCGGCCGTGACGGGTGGTGGTGGCGCCGGTAAACGCTCCCTTTTCATGGCCGAACAGATCGCTTTCCAGCAGGCCGGACGGGACCGCGGCGCAATTCATCTTCACCATGGGTTTGCCGTTGCGCGCGCTGAGCTCGTGGATCGCGCGGGCAATGAGCTCCTTGCCGGTGCCGGTCTCACCGAGGATCAGTACCGTACTGTCGCTGTCCGCCACCATTTGCACCTGCTCAAGCAGCGCCCCCATCGCCGCGCTTTTCCAGATAATCTCGCCGAAGCTGCCGCTGTTGTACATCTGTTCGTTGAGCCAGATATTTTCGTGTTCCAGATTGTCTTTCAGCCGGGTTATTTCGTCGTAGGCGCGGGCGTTATCCACCGCGATGGCGATGCGGGCGGTAATCTGGCTCAGCAACCGCAGGTTGGACTCGCTGAAGATACCCTGCTGGTATTGCGCCAGTTTCAGAATCCCCAGCGGCTTATGGCCGAACAGCATCGGCAACAGGCACAGGGTGTGTACCCCTTCCCGCAGCATTGCGGCCAGGTGCGGATCATCCTCCGCCCACTGCGGCTCATCCTGCAAATTGATAACCAGGGGTTCAGTTTGCGCCAGTGCCCTTTGCGCCAGGGCATTACCGGCCAGGGGGACACGTGTTTGCTCGCGCCGCATGGGCTTGCCGGCTTGATAGTGAGTGACATACCGATTAAGACGAACGTTTTCCCCGGCGTTCTCGCATAGCGCCAGACTGATATAGTCAATGCCGAAAAACCGATGGATCTCCTTCGACACTTCTGACGCCAACGCGTCCATATCCAGGCAGGAGAGCACGGAATTGGTTACATCCACCAAAATCCGGTGGTGATCCCGCTCATGGCGCAATACCTCGTTTTCCAGACGCAGGGTATCCTGCACAGCGAGATTTTCCAGCGCTACCGCCAGCAGCTGCGCCAGACGGCGTAAAAACGCACGCTCATCCTGGCTGTAATGATATCCGTCGGTCCGGGTAAAATAAACGTCGCCGAACCGGCGGCGGGGAGAGGCTACCGGCAGCACGCAGCGGCTGTGATTTTCCGGCAGATCTTGCTCGAGATCCGGCTCGGGGCCGGCTCGGGGCCCGTCCCGATCGCAGCTGAAATGGCGGCGCGGCAGGAACAGCACCAGATCGATGAACCGGCAGGGAATCGGCAAAGGCATCAGAGCGGATAATATCGATGCGTCGTCCCGCTGAAAAAAGAGGGTTTGCGAGATCCGGATTATCGCTTCCTGCCATTGGTCGTTTATTTCACTATCATTCGACGTTTTCAGCATCAGCGTTGCTTCGTGGCCATCCTAAACATTTTTTTCAGTTTAAAGGAGTACGGATGGAAAGAATATTCGGCCGGTTCATTAATTTGATCTGATACGGTGTTTTATGGCCTATCTCTGCCGACGGGGAGACATTAGCGCCGTAAAAGCAATTCGTTGTATAATTAAATACATAGCGGTTTTCATTCCTCCCAATCGTAAACGGTAAATGTAAATAATTCTTATTACGCGATATATTTGCTGTCAGTCTTCCGGTTTACCACGAAAAGCCATCAGGAACATATCTTTTCCATCTTTATGGTATGAGAAATGCATTTAATTTAAGGACCTTTATTTTCCAAGTCCCTACTTTATTGAGCAATAACCGTTATTACCATGCCATAGATAATTAATAATCGGGAGTCATTATGAACATCGAAAATTCATTTGATCTGCGCCTGCCGGCGGAAATGGCAAAAGTGGCCGAGCAGGCCGGCGTTTATAAGACCATGAAAAAACCGGAAATCACCTTTTTCCTGGCAATGACCGCCGGTATGTTTATCTCCATTGCTTTTGCATTTTATATTACCGTGACCGCCGGACCGGCCCCGGCCAGCGGTTTGGTAAAACTGGTGGGCGGCCTTTGTTTTTCCCTCGGCCTGATTCTGGTGGTGGTATGCGGCGCCGATCTTTTTACCTCCACGGTATTAACGGTAGTGGCCAAGGCCAGCGGCCGCATCACCTGGAAACAGCTGGCGTTGAATTGGATTAATGTCTATTTCGGCAATCTGGCGGGGGCGCTGTTTTTCGTTGCCTTGATCTGGTTTGCCGGGCAGGGCATGTCATCCAACGGCGGTTGGGGATTAAACGTATTGCAGACCGCCGATCATAAGATGCACCATACCTTTGTGGAGGCGGTATTCCTTGGTATTCTGGCCAATTTAATGGTTTGCCTGGCGGTATGGCTGAGTTATTCCGGACACACCCTGAGCGATAAAATGTTCGCCATGCTGCTGCCCATTGGAATGTTTGTCGCCAGCGGATTCGAGCACAGTATCGCCAATATGTTTCTCATTCCATTGGCTATTATTATCCGTGATTATTCGTCCCCGGCTTTTTGGCAAGGAATTCACGCCACGCCGGATCAATTTCCTGCCCTGACGGTGGGTCAATTTATTACCGACAATCTTATTCCGGTAACCATCGGCAATATTATCGGCGGCGGCCTGTTAGTGGGGTTGACGTACTGGGTTATTTATTTGCGCCCCGGCGATGAACGGCATTAATGTCGATACTGTCGCCACGACATTTTTGACGAACATAAATTTATAAAGAACAAACTTTGTTTTAAATAAATTAATACCATGGCAAAAAATGGAAATATATTTTAAAACATGAGGCATTTTTACGGTGATCAATGCTGAATAGCAGATGTCAACGCAGCGGCGATGCTGCGCTGCGGGCGTCGTTTGGAAAAACTCCGCTGGGGGCGGACCATGCGGCAAATAAGGTATGGGACGGCGTTTGGGGAGCCCCCAAACGCCAGGCCGCCTGCCGTGCTTATCTCAGGCGATACGGCAGCCGCTCTTCTCATAATCAAAGGCTTTATAGGTCAGGACAAATTCGCTGTGTCCCAGCCGTTCGGAACAGCTGAGCTCCTGGCCGGCGACAGCGCGGATGCAGTTCAGAATGTCTTGCGCCACATCATCCAAAGAAGCCCCTTCACTGATAATGCGCCCGGCGTTGACATCCATATCGTCGCTGAGGTTGCGGTAAGTTTGCGGGTTATTGCAAATCTTGATAACCGGCGAGATGACCGATCCCACCACCGATCCCCGGCCGGTAGTGAACAGTATCACATGGCAACCGGTGGCGATGAGCTCGATGATTTCCGAGGTATCGTTAATATTGGGGTAACCAAAACGCGGCTCGCCGTCGGGCACCACATCCATAAGATACAAACCCGGCCGCGGAGGCACTTCCGTCGGCAAGATCACGCCGTTGATGGGACTGTCGCCTGATTTGGTGTAAGCGCCGAGGGATTTCTCCTCCTGCGTGGTCAAGCCGCCCACGGCATTGCCGTTGGAAAAGCTGCCCAGCCCCATGATGGAGTAGTAGCGTTTAGCCTTGCGCATCGCCAGGTCGATTTGTTCGCGGGCCGTTTCGCTGGCCGCCCGCGCCATCATATGATCCTCGCAGCCGATGAGCTCCCCGCTCTCTTCAAACATGCATCTGGCACCCTGGGTCAGCAGGTAATCGAAGGCCCGGCCCACCGCAGGATTGCCGGTGATGCCGCTGGTGCCGTCGGAACCGCCGCAAATAGTACCGATAATCAAATCACTGAAGTCGATTTCACGCCGGGGAACCCGGGCAATCTCTTCCAGCATATCCGCCACCAGGGCTTTCCCGCGTTTGATGGTCTCAAGCGTGCCGCCGTTCTCCTGGATCACCAGCAGATGGCAGGGACGCCCGCTGGCTTTTACCTCCCGGGCCAGCCCATCGCGATCGAAGTTTTCGCACCCCAGGGAAACTATCAGGACCGCGCCGACGTTGCTGTGGGTCGCCAGATTCTTTACCAGCCGGTAGCCATAGTCGCTGGGGTAGCAGCCGGAGAAACCGAAAAATTGCACGTCCGGCCGCTGAAAAGATTCGGCGATATTCTTCGCCACATGGCTGGCGCACTCCACCATAAAAATGACTTGTACCGAGTTGCGGATGCCGACACTTCCGTCCGGCCTGATATAGCCTTGCATTATGCCTGCTCCCCCGAGGCCGAATAGCCGGCGTCGTCATGGTGATAGCCTTCGATATAATTACTCTTCAGGTTATGAGAGTGAATATGGCTGCCCCGGCCGATAGTCTGGGTCGCCGACCCGATAATCGCGCCGTATTTGTAAACCTGCGCGCCGCTCTCCATATCCACAATGGCCAACTTATGTCCCAGGGTCACATCATGAAGGGCGGTAAATTCACCGCCCTCATAATTCACCTCATCCCCCTTGGCGATGTCCTCCAGCGCCACCACGCAATTATCTTTCGGGTTTAACAACAGTGCTCTTTTGCTCATGGGATACTCCACGGGGCGGGAAGCGTAGCCCGTCCGGATAAATCAAAAGCCGATCAGCGCCCCGCCGTCCACCACCAGGACGTGACCGCTGACAAACGCCGCGGCGTCGGAGGCCAGGTAAGTGGCGGCCCAGCCGATATCCTGCGGTTTGCCGAATTTTTTCATCGGCGTGCGGCCGAGAATTTTATTTTTCCGCTCATCATCCCCGGCGATAGCCTTGCGCAGCATCGGCGTGTCGATCCAGCCGGGGGCGATGCCGTTCACCCGGATCCCGGCGCCGGACAGCTCGGTGGCCAGGCTGTGTATAAGCCCGAGATAGGCGGATTTCGCCGCCGCGTAGCCGCTGACATAGGGCTGCCCCAGGAACGATGTCATGGAAGCGATGAACAGCACGCTGCCGCTGCCGTGCTGCTTCATATGCGGCACCAGGGCCTTGGTGAGGGCAAAGGCCCCGACCACATGCACATCCAGCACCGATTCGAATTCCGCCACCGTCATCTCTTCAATGGGCTTTTTGCAGTGGTTGCCGGCATTGTTCACCAGAATATCGATCTGCCCGTGGGTGGTGAGCAGATTGTCTACCCATCCCTGGGTCTTGCCGGTTTCACCGATATCAAACGACGCCCAGGCGGCCTCGGGACCGAGGTTTTGCGCCGCCTGGCGCGCGGCCTCGCCGTTGCGTCCGGCGACGATCACCTTTGCGCCGGCGGCGGTCATGCATTCCGCCATGGCATAACCGAGGCCGCTGGCCCCGCCGGTGATAAGGGCAGTTTTGCCGGCCAGTGAGAAGGCATTAGCGATTGTCATGGATAAGGCTCCCGTTAACGATTCCGCCGGGTATCGGCTTGACGAACAGCGCCACGCCTAACGCCCCCACCACGCCCACCGCCCCCGCCAGGATAAATGCCGCGATAAAGCTGCCGGTGTATTGCACGATTACGCCGGTCAGGATCGGCGCGATCATGCCCGAAGTGTTGGCCATCAGGTGGACAAACCCGCCCACGCCGCCGACCTTGTCCGGTGAAATATGCTCGGAAATGATGGACCAGGGCGCCGCGGCGGAGAAGTACATGAAAAAGATCCCCAGGGCCATCAGGCTGACCGCGCTGTTCACCGACGTCACGCTGCCGGCGAAACTTAAGCAGATTGCCGACAGGATCAGTCCCCCCACCAGCATGATTTTTCTCGAAAACAACAGGTTATGGGTTTTACGGAATATCCAGTCGGAGGTGGCGCCGCCAATGGCGATACCGACGCTGCCGATAAGCCACGGGATGGCGGAGGCGATGCTGATTTCCTTTATATTCAGGCCCCTTTCCATCGACAGATAGCTGGGGAACCAGGTCAAAAAGAAATACAGGATGTAATTGATGGAAAAAAACGCCAGCCCGGTAAACAGCACAATGGGCTGGGCGAGGTAGAAACGCAGAGGCAGCTTATGCCTGTCCCCTTGCCCGGCAAGGAGGGTTTGCTGTTCTTCATCGTATTCGGACACTTCCTGAGCGGAAGTATGGGGATTGGAATGGGGCCGGTCGGTAAAGGATCGCAGCCAGAAGAACGTCCAGACAAAACCCAGCACCATCAGGATGATAAATGAAATACGCCAGTTCCACATCACGGCGATGATACCAACGATAGGCCCGGCGATAGCCCCGCCCAGCGGGTTGCCGGCATTGGCGATCCCCACGGCCCGCGATCGCTGGCTCAGCGGCACCCAATTGCTGATGCATTTGTTAATGGTGGTGCTGATGGGCCCCTCGCTCATGCCGAACAGCAGGCGAACGACAAACAGCATGCCATATCCGAACGCCAGGCCGGTCAGTCCGCAAAACAGCGACCATGACACCATGGCGATGGCAAACACTTTTCTCGGACCGTATATATCCGACAGATGGCCGCCGACAAAATTAAACAGGGCATAGCCGAAGAAAAAGCTGCTGAGCATCACCCCCACTTCGGTGGGAGAAAGATGAAGGTGATCCTTGATATAGGGCATGGCAACCGAGAATGCCGCCCGGTCCAGATAATTCACGATGCCGGCGATAAATAACAAAAATAGGATCTTCGAATAGTGTTTTTTGAACATGCCTTTATCTCCTTAATACCGGGAATGCACTGTCCCCGGTATGCGGTGAACCCCAAGCGGATTGAGCGCGCCGACAATGGCGCTACATCACGCCGAATTTTTCAAATGCTTCCACGGTGCTCATACCGTCCTTAATGGCGCGGCGGACATCGCTTTCGGTATTGACCTTTTCCAGCGCCCGGGAAATGGCTTCCCCCTCGATTTCCCGCGGAATAATCAACAGGCCGTCGCGGTCGCCATACACGATATCCCCCGGTTTCACGGCGACGCCGTGAAATTCAATAGGCACCCGAAAGTCGATGACCTTGCCGCGCGGCCCCTGATCCTGCGCATAGGTGCCGTGGGAAAAGGTCGGCAGACCGAGTTCGAGAATCTCCGCCGAATCGCGGACAAAACCGTCCAGCACCGCCCCGGCGGCATGCAAATGCATGGCGCGCGTGGACATCAGGCCGCCCCACAGCGCATAGCGCAGTGAACTTCCGGTGGTGATATACACTTCATCTTCCTGCAAAGAGTCCAGCGCCTCGAACATGATGCCGAACGGCTTTTCACCGATGGCGGTGCGGCCGGAGGTGGAGCGCTGTTCATACACATCGGCTTCCAATACCGGCATGGCCCGCCCGGCCACCACCATATCCGGGTGCAGGGGTTTGATGGCCGGAGAAACGAACTGATGCAAATAGCCCAGGGTGTCGAGGATGTCCCCCACCACGGCGGTAAAAAGCCTGCTGCGCATCAGTTGAAACAGCTCTTTATCGTTTTTCCACATAACAATCATCCTGTGAGGTTGTCGGTAACGGTCATCTTGGAGAAGAGACAGGGAATATGGAGCTTAGAGGAAGGGTATATTTTGCCTTGAAACCTGTCAAACAGGTTTACAGGATCGTTAACATATTTGATAATATGATCACACTTTCTATTAACGTTAGCCGCAGGGCCGGTCCCTTTGCATAAGGTTAATGACCGTCCGCCTCGGGTGGCTGGTTTTTGGCGGGAATTTACCGGACAATAGGGCGCATTGACGGCGGGCGGGAAGAAAACGATGATATCTGGGTTTGACAACAAAGTGCCCGGTGGGAACAGGCTGCTTGAGTTCCGTGCATGTTGTCAGCAGTCTGATATCTGCACTGTTTGCGGTATTTATCACCGGACTGAACGGTATGACGCATACCGTTCATCAAGAGGGAATTGAATCGCCATGACCACTAAAAAGCTGCTGGAACATAATACGCTATCGAGCCAGGTGCAAAACTACATCCTGGAACTGATCCCTCGGGAAAATCTCACCGCCGGCATGGCGGTGCCCAGCGAGATGCAGATCATTCAGGATCTCGGCGTCAGCCGCGGTGTGGTGCGGGAATCATACCGATCCCTGTCGGCCCTGGGGGTACTGGAGATCAAAAGCGGCAAAGTGCCGCGCATCAAACACTTCGATGCCAGCGTATTGCAGCTTATCTTCGGCTTCGCTTCCGCCACGGAGCAGGTGACGGCGTCGCAAATCCTCTCGGTACGCCGCTGGCTGGAGATCGGCTGCGCCGAAATGGCGGCGGTTAACGGCACCGAGCAGGATTTCGCCTTACTGCAGCAGGAAATGCGGCTGATTCGCGAGAATTTCCACAATACCGAAAGCTTTGTGGAGCATGACATCCACTTCCACCTGGTGCTTTCCCAGGCCTCGAAAAACCCGCTGTTCATGATTTTGCTGCAGGCCCTGCACGCCCAGCTGAAACAGTCCGTCTATGCCGGTCTGGAGGCGCAAAAAGAGCATTTGCAATATGAACAGCGCATCGTTGAGCTGCATCAGAAGATTTGCGACTTCGTCTGCGCCCGGGACGCCGAGAACGCCAAAAAAGCCATGATGGAGCACTTCGATACCGCAGTGAACTCACTGATTGAGCAGGGCAGCGAAATGAATGGCAAAAGCATTACATCGGTGTGAATACGGAGCGATTTACCCATCCTGTCTGGTCGGTCTGTGCCGAAATAAGGGAAGGCGGGATAATGCCTTTTCGTTGACGAGGCTTGCTTTTAAAACCCATGACAGCAACTATTGATCTCAAATTTTCATAATTTTGAGATGAACGGTGAAAATCAAACTTCCCCCCAACCCCCTACGCATTACGGATTCGGCGCCTGTGCAATTGCTCATCGCCATAAACACAGCACAGGCCGTTGATGGAGAGTGACGTTATTTGCCTTGGGACATGCTGCGCCGTTGATCAAAAAGACCTGCTCTGCCATCGACCGGTTAACATCGTCGGCAGGCAAATGAGTCCCAACCGCTATTTGGCGTTTTACAACTCGGTTCCTCGCCCCAGAACCCGCTATTTTGCCGCACCGTCTCCCATCTCCGTCACCAGTATCCGGTTCATACTGCCGCTCTGGTAACCCCCCAGATCCATCGCTACCCATTTGAAGCCCAGTTCCCGCAGCCGCCGGGATACGGCGTCGTGTTGAATCAGTAACAACGGCATGGCGTCCGGCTCCACCTCCACACGGGCCATTTCACCGTGGACCCTCACCCTGACCTGGCGGATACCCAGCGACCGGATGTAACGCTCCGATTCCTCGATACGCCGCAGCTTGACCAGGGTTATCTCCTCGCCGTAAACCACCCGCGACGACAGGCAGGCATAGGAGGGCTTATCCCAGTTGGACAGCCCCAGGTGCAGGGCCAGTTCGCGAATCTCCGCTTTATACAAATCCGCTTCCTGCAGCGGCGCCCGCACCCGGTACTCCTGCGCCGCCTTGACGCCGGGACGGTGTTCTCCCATATCATCGGCAATCAGGCCGAAGGCGAGATGATGGTAACCTTGCCGCTCCATCAGCGGCAGTATGTTCACAAAGAGATTCTTTTTACAGAAATAACAGCGATTGGGGGTATTTTCCGCATAACCGGCGATGGCCAGCTCGGAGGTGGCGATGACTTCATGACGGGCGTCCAGCTCGGCGGCCAGCCGTTGCGCCGCCCGCAGCTCTTCCCTTGGGTAGGTTTCGCTGTCGGCGGTGACCGCCAGCACCCTGTCCCGCCCCAGTGTATCCAGCGCCACTTTCAGCAGCAGGGTGCTGTCCACGCCGCCGGAAAAGGCAATCACCACGTCGCCCAGCGCCTGCAGGGATTGCTTTAACACGTCATATTTTTGTTCCAGCATCTTGGACTCCTTGGGTGGTCTTCAGGCAAGCGTCCGCCCAGTCGGCATTGGCCGATTGCCGGACCGCGTCCCATACCTGGTCAAACGGCACCCGGTGGTTTTTGGCCGCCTGCCGCACCTGTTCATATTCCGGGGCAATGTGATAAACCCGCCGGCCGCGAAAGCCGATCTTCACCGCGATATCGCCATAGGGTGTGGCAACCTGTTCCATACGCCGTTGTAAAATAAGCCGGCTGTGGCGGGTTTGGCGCACGCCGAAGGTGGAGGTTTCCAGCAGCAGTATCTCTTCCAGCGCGGCGCTGTCCTCTGGCCGGCACAGCACCGTCACCAGGGTGCCGGGGCGGTTTTTCTTCATGTAGACCGGCGTGTAATAGACATCCAAAGCCTGCTGCTCAAACAGCCGTTCCATGACGTAACCGAGATTCTCGCCGCTGATATCGTCCACTTCGCACTGCAGCGTCAACACCGTTTCACGCTCCGGCCGGCTATCCGCGCTCTCGCAAACCATTACCCGCAGGATGTTGGGATGGCTGAACCGCTTTTTACCGGCGCCATAGCCGATAGCCCTGACGGTGACCGCCGGCAGGCCCCGGAACTCGGCCGCCAGGGCATTGAGAAACGCCGCCCCGGTGGGAGTGGTCAGTTCCCCTTCCACCGGAAAATCCGCCAGGGGAATACCCAGCAGCAGCTCGGCGGTGGCCGGGGCCGGGATAGGATAACAGCCATGGGCCATCTGCTTTTTACCGCCGCCCACCGCCACCGGAGAGGCGATGATACGGTCAATATCCAGGCTTTCCAACGCCAGGCAAACGCCGATGATATCGATAATGGAGTCCATCGCCCCCACTTCGTGGAAATGCACCTCACCCGGCGGGATACCGTGGATTTTCCCTTCGGCCCGGGCAAGTACGCTGAAAACCGCCGCTGCCCGCTGTTTTACCCGCGGCGGCAGCGAACTGCTTTCAATCATCGACAATATGGCGGCGGCCCGACGGTGATGGAGATGCCGCGCGGGCGCGGCCAAAGGCGCCGGTCCGGCATCGGCCAGCGGGAAGAAAAGCTGCAGGGTTTTCGCCTCGATGCCGTGCTGGTTAACCGGCGAGACCCCCAGCACAAAGGGATCCACCGGCAGGCCGTTCAAGTGCCTGATGACATAGTCGAGATCCGCCCCGGCGCCGACAAGGGCGCAGAGCATCATATCCCCGGCAATACCGTACTGGCAGTCAAGATAGAGCAGCGGCATGTGGGGCCCCTTCATTCACCAGCCTCATGATCTGCGCCGCCTGGTAAGCGGCGCCGAAACCGTTATCGATATTCACCACGCTGACGCCGGCGGCGCACGACGTCAGCATGGTCAGCAACGGCGTCACCCCCTGGAAATGCGCGCCATAACCCACCGAAGTGGGCACGGCTATCACCGGGCTGCCGGTCAAGCCGCCCACCACGCTTGGCAACGCCCCTTCCATGCCGGCCACCACAATCAGCACGCTGGCCCGGGCGATTTCGTCGCGGTAGGCCAATAGCCGGTCGATGCCCGCGACGCCCACATCGTAGCGGCGGCGGACCCGGCACCCCATCCATTCGGCGGTGAGCGCCGCCTCTTCCGCCACCGGCAGATCCGAGGTTCCGGCGCACAGCACCATCACTTCTCCGGCAAAGCGGGCTTTGGCGCCTCCCTGGCACAGAATGCGCGCCCCGGCGTCGTAGCGGGCCTCAGGAAAGGCCGCCATTACCTGCGCCGCCTTGCCTGGTCCAAGCCGTGTCACCATGGCCTTACCATGATGACTTAGCAAGCGATCAAAGATACCGGCTATCTGCGCAACGGTTTTGCCCTGACCAAAAATCACCTCGGGGAAACCGGTCCGGCTCTCGCGCTGGACATCCACTTTGCAATAACCCAAGTCTTCAAACGTATTCATGTCGGCTCACTCGGTGCTTTTTGTGATTAGTTTCGCAATTCAAGAAAACAGCGGACGCTAACGCCACAACCTGTTTGACAGGATTACAGGTTATTCATAATCTCGTTAACAGACAAGACATCTTTCATTAAAAAACGATTATCAATGAGAGGCAGTTCACAAAAACCACAGCGGGTTATTGGTGGTTAATAAATCACAACCGCGGCGGTTTGAAGCGGGCTTAAGAAATCCAAACAGTTTTAATGAAAACCATAGACAAAATGATGTTAGCGAAGTGGACGCACTGAAAAACAGACAGTCAGTCCCTTGGAGTATGGCGAGTCAATATAACAACTTCAGCTGCGAACCAAACACAATGAGAGGCAATGCTATGCTCAATGATCCGCACGTGATTCCCAATAAAAGATGGGTAAGGATCCTGCCGCCGATTCTTCTGGTTTATATCGTTGCCCTGATGGATCGGGTGAATATTGGTTTCGCCATCGCCGGCGGCATGGATAAAGATCTGGGTTTATCAACCACCTTTGCCGGACTGGTGGCGGGTATTTTCTTTATCGGCTATCTGCTGCTGCAAATACCCGGCGGGCTGATTGCCGCCGGGGGCAGCGCTAAAAAATTCATCGCCTATACCATTGTCGGCTGGGGCGCCACCTCGATTCTGATGGGCTTTGTGGAAAAAGACTGGCAGGTGCTGACGCTGCGCTTCATTTTGGGGGTGGCGGAAGGCGGTGTCTTTCCGGCGCTGCTGATCATTATCTCCAACTGGTTTCCCAACGCCGAACGCGCCCGGGCCAACGCGATATTTATCGGCGGTATTGTCTTTATCGCCAACTTTATCAACGGTCCCATTGCCGGCTGGATTATCAGCCGCTGGAGCTGGCGGGAACTGTTTATTATCGAAGGGGTGATGTCGCTGTTATTGCTGTTTATCTGGTTCCCGATTATCAGCAACCGGCCGGATGACGCCGATTGGATAAGCGAAGAAGAGCGTAGTTATATCAACAACAAAATCAGAGAAGAGCAGGAAGCAAGTATTCATACCGGCTCGCTGATGGAAATTTTAAAACAAAACAGCCTATGGAAACTGGTAGTCATTTATTTTTGCTACCAGACCGGTATATATGGCTTCAGCTTCTGGCTGCCGACGATGATTAAAAACCTCACCACCATGGGCATCGGCGCGGTGGGATTCTTATCCACATTACCTTATGTCGCCATGCTTATCGGCACCTATGCTATTTCGTCGCTGTCGGATAAAAGAAACAACCGGAAATTTTTCATCGCGCTATCCCTATTCGGATTTGCGCTGTTTTTAATCTGTTCGGCGCAATTCAGCCATTATATCTGGGTATCATTTACCTTTCTGGTGCTGTGCGGGCTGTTTTATGAATCTGCTTCCAGCGTATTTTGGACCATACCGCCGGTGCTGTTTCCCCATCATCTGGCCGGCGGCGCGCGCGGCGTGATTAACGCCCTGGGTAATCTGGGGGGATTTGTCGGCCCGTTCATGATTGGCTGGATGACTTCTCAATACAGCCTTTCCACCGGCATTTATTGCCTGGCGGGTATATTGCTGGTGGGATTTCTCACCACACTGACCCTGCCGGGGCACCTTACCCACCCAAAGTCACCTGAAGCCGCCGCCGGGTTGCCTAAAGCGACAAATACCAGCCGTGAAACCGGAGCATAAGGTCAGGCCATGTTTGAGAATACCGACATAAAACTGCAGGACGGCTTTGATATGGCGTGGCCGAGACTGCATCGGGTAAAACAGAAATTCAACCCCCAGCGGGTAGAGAACATTCCAGCCAAGGTGGCGGCGGAATTTGCCAAACCCGCCGTGAGCGCCAAAATCCGGCCGGGGATGCGGGTGGCGCTTACCGCGGGTAGCCGGGGCATCGCCAATTTGCGGGAAATTATTACCGCCGTGGTGCACGAAGTAAAACAACGGGGCGGGAGTCCCTTTGTGGTCCCCGCCATGGGCAGCCACGGCGGCGCCACCGCCGAAGGCCAGCGCCAGGTCATCGCCGGCTTCGGCATTACTGAAGGTAACGTCGGCTGTCCCGTTGTCTCCTCCATGGATACGGTGGAATTGGGACAATTGGAAAACGGCCTGCGGATCTGGTTTGATAAAAATGCCTATGAAAGCGATGCGGTAATCGCCATCGGGCGCGTCAAGCCCCATACCGACTTCAAGGGTCCGGTGGAAAGCGGCATCCAGAAAATGATGGTTATCGGCCTGGGCAAGCACATAGGCGCCAGCTCCATACACCGCCATGAAATACCCTCGTTCGGCCAGTTGATGCCCATTGCCGCGAAACTGGTGATGGAAAAGGCCCCGATAGCCATCGGCATCGGCCTGGTGGAAAACGCCTATGACCAAACCTGCGAAATCGTCGCGCTGCCGGTGGAGGATATCGCGGCGGAAGAACCGGCGATCCTGGCACGGGCCAAGACCCGATTGCCAAAACTGCTGCTAAAGAGTATAGACGTGCTGGTGGTGGAGCGGTTCGGCAAAGAGGTCAGCGGCGCCGGCATGGATCCCAATGTCACCGGCCGGAATTCAACCAATGTGAAAGAGGGATTTGTCGCGCCCCCCATCCAGAAAATCTGGGTGCGCGACCTGACGGACGAGTCCCATGGCAATGCCGCCTGTATCAACAATGCCGATATCATTACCAGTAACTTTTTCAATAAAATCGACTTCTCGGCGTTTTACACCAATGTCATTACCTCCTCCAATCTCAACGCCGGCAAGCTGCCGCTAATCCTGCCCAACGATCGCATCGCGCTGGCGGTAGCCATTAAGACCTGTAATCGCATTGAATTTGACCGGGCCAAGGTGGTGTGGATCAAAGACACCCTCCATCTGGAATATATCTATGTTTCCGCATCCTGCCTGGACGAACTGAAAAAGCGCGATGACGTGGAGATAACCGGTGAAACGGTGGAATTAAGCTTTAACGACCGGGATGAGGTGAATACGCGGTTTGATTTTGGCTAATATAGCTACGGGGGATTCTTGCCCCCCCGTAAGGGGATGCGATTTTGCGGCTATTGTCTTTATTTGCCGCACCGATGGGCATTGGCGGAATCGATTGCAAGATAATCATTAGAGAACAGGATGTTATAGCAAGCATTTGGAAATGGCGTACATGCCTTTGATCCCTTGCCCGAAACGCGCCAGCGCCTGGCGATTCTCCGCCAATTCGCCATAGGTCAGGTAGCGCACCCGCAGATCCGCCACCCGGCTGAACGCCGGACGGCGCAGCTGCGCCAGCACTTCCGCCTCGCGATTGTCGGGCGCCACCAGGAAAAGGCCTTCGCTGGCCTGGGTATCTCCGCTCAGGGCCAAATCCAGCATGCGCACGATCCCGGAATAGATCGAGGTGGTATGCTCCACTTCAAAAGCCGCCATCACCCGCTGCCGCCCTGCGTCAAGCCAAAGTACGTCGATGAGGCGGATAGCATCGGCGGCCGGGGAAGCGATAATATCCGGCGGCAGCTGTTCCAGGCAGCCTTGTCCCAGCACACCGCCGTCGTAAGCGCGGCGGCGATCGTTGGCGGCAATCCAGACGCTGTAGCCCAAGGCCAGCCCCAAATCGCGCAGCCAGCCCTGGATTTCGGTATGGGTACGGTCATTGTCACCGGCCTGTTGCCGCGCTTTTGCCATGGCGGCGCCCTCCGCCCGCACCTGTGCCAAATCCGCCGCCCACCGCTCCCGAGCCCCCAGGTCATCAGCCCTGGGCGGTGCGGGATATCGCTCATTGCCCAGATCGAACAGTAGCCCGGCCATGGCGCCGAGATCGTTGGATAACAAAGGGCCGTAGCGATGGTTAAGGGCCATGATGCCCTGCCGCATGGCAAGATATTCCGTCCATTTGCCAAGTTTCACATTGGCGCCGGTCAGCGCGTTGTAGCCTTTGACGATAGCGGTATTAAACGGCGGCATAAGCGTAGGGTGCAGAAAATACAGCAGATTAGCCACCGCCGGTCCCAGCCCTTTGATCCCTAGCCTGTCGATATCATGGATAGCGTGGATAATTTGCTCAGCGTGGATACAGCCGGCGCAGGAAAACAGCAGATGCCCAAACGCCCGTTGATTGCCGGGATTTTCATAAATATCGGGAATGCGCAGCTTCGGCTTCCATAAAAAAGCGTGATCGGCGCCTTTGAAGATCTGGCGCTGTTCGGCAATGGAATGCACGATGGTCTCAAGCGAAGAACCTCGATACAGATTGCCGAAGGTACCGGCTTCAATTTCCGACACCACCAGGGCAATCCCGCGGCGGATGGAGCGGAAATTCTAGATGCGCTCCGGCCATAAAAACCAGCTCTGATAGGTACCGGCCGGATCGCCGCGCCAGCGTTCTATCAATTGCCTCATCGCCGCTTCATCTACTTGCATTTTCCGAACGTGCTCCCTGGCAAACGATAGGCAAGTTTACCGCCAAACGGGCCAGGTTGTCCTTAATATTAATAGGGTTAAATACCTGCTGATTTATACGCTACGCCAAACTCTGCAACCCGAAGGCCGGCGTTATTCAATAAGCTTAAGATCGGCTTTACGATGAATTTTTTGCTCCAGGTAAAAATTTTCATGAGTACCAAAACTCAGCAGGTAGAGTTCCAGCCGGTTCTCAATCCAGCTATACCCGATTAGCATCAATTGGTTGTTCAATGAAAACTTATGTACCTGCAGGAAGCGCAAATCCCCTTTTTTCTGTTCGCCGAGGGAAGGATCGGCGATGATGGCGTCAATCTCGTCCTCAACGGCTGCGAGCACATCCCTGGGCAGCTTTGCCAGGGCCTTCGAGAAACGGCGCGTCTCGTATACATCAATCCTTCGACCGGCTTGTCCTTCTGGCATAGCGGGATACCTTATTGTTTTTAACTTCACTCTGCGCTAACAGCGTCTCAAGAATAAAACCATAGGGCAGATCCGGGTTTTCTTCGGCAATACGCCCTATTTTGGCCCAATGCTCAATTTGCTTGGGTATGCTTCGGCTTGCCGCTTCAGCATGAACCTTGATGTCGCTAACAAATTCATCGTCTAAACGTACACTGATTGACATGTCGGGAGCCTCTTTCGTAATAGATTATTGACTGCATCCGGGGAACGCAAACTTCAGATGACAGAGTTCGATCCGCGTCGCAACGTCTCATAACGCTAAAATGCCACATTAGGTCGCGTTATGCAACCTATTGCGGCATTTTTTGCCCTTACAGCCTTGTCATTCAGACTATGGGCCGACCGCCAACCGACTTAACTGAAGCTCAAAGCGTACCTGTTAAAGGGAGACCGCGGCAATGGGGTCGAAGCGGCCATTGTCGGCCGCGGAGCGCCCCATGCCACGGTAAGCCCGCTATCACCGAAGCTCAAAGCAAACCTGTTAAAGGGAGACCGCGGCAATGGGGTCGAAGCGGCCATTGTCGGCCGCGGAGCGCCCCATGCCACGGTAAGCCCGCTACCACCGAAGCTCAATGCGGACCTGTTAAAGGGAGACCGCGGCAATGGGGTCGAAGCGGCCATTGCCGGCCGCGGAGCGCCCCATGCCACGGTAGGCCCGCTACCACCGAAGCTCAAAGCGAACCTGTTAAAGGGAGAGCAACAGCTCAGGCCGCCTGCAACCTGATACTGTCCACCTTACGCTGACGCACGAACAGCAGCATCACCACAATACCCGCCACCGCCAGTATACTGGACAGAATAAACGCCGACCGGTAGCCGCCGCCGTACTGGATCAGAAATCCCGTAATGCTCGGCGACAGAATTCCCGCCAGGTTAGCCAGCAAATGCACAAAGCCGCCGGCGGAGCCGATACGGGAGGCCGGAACAATATCCTGCAGCAGCGACCAACAAGCCTGAGGCGTCATGTAGGCAAAAAGGCTGGCCACGGTAATCAGCGTCACCGCCGACCCAAGCGTCGCCGCATAGGCGGTCATCAGCACGCACACCGCGGCAATGGCCAGACCGAAGATAATCACCAGCTTGCGCGACAGCAGGAAGTTACCGGTTTTCTTGAATATGCCGTCACACACCACGCCGCCGCCGACAAAACCGAGCGTCGCCCCCAGCCAGGGCAATACGCCGATGATGCTCATGCTTTTGATATCCAGATGCTGATAATCCGTCAGGTAGCTGGGCAGCCACGAAAGGAAAAAGAACTGGATATAATTGAAACAGAAAAAGGCCGCCGCCACGCCCAGCACCGGCATCGATAACACATAAAACAAAATACCGTGCTTTTTCTGCCGCGACAGGTCGGCGGGCAGCACCGGCGCGGCCGGATTCGCCGGGCGGTCGGCGGTAATAAGCGCCACTTCCTCGGCGGAAACCCGGCGATGCAGTTCAGGCCGATCGCGAAAGAAAATCAGCCAGCAGCCCAGCCAGATAAACCCCAGCAGGGCAATAACCAGAAATGAAATGCGCCAACCGAAGTTAAGCCCCACCAGGCCGACGATGGGCGCCGAGATAGCCGCGCCCAGCGGCTGGCCGGCATTGGTAAAACCCACCGCCCGCCCTACTTCCTTACGGGGAAACCAATTTGAAATGGATTTATTGGTGGTGGTGCCCATGGGGCCTTCGCCGATGCCGAACAGAATACGCACGAACATCAGATAGCCAAAACCGGTGGCAAGCGCCGTGGCGCCGCAGAAAAATGACCAGACGCCGGCCGCCCAGGCATAAACCCGCCGCGGGCCGAATTTATCCGCGCCCCATCCGCCGACAAAACAGAACAGGCAGTAGCCCACAAAAAAGAAGCTAAACAGAATGCCCATTTGCGCATCATCGATGTGCAAATCCTTTTTTATCAACGGCGCCATCACCGACAGCGCCGACCGGTCCAGATAATTCAGCATACCGGCGAAAAACAGCAACAGCGCCACCACCAAGCGATATTTATGTTTTAGCATGAGGTCATCTCCGACGAGAGGGTTCGATGGGCAATGCGATAACGGCGCAGAATATCTTCAGCAGGCCGGAAACCCAAACCCGGCGTATCGGCCAGACGCAGGCGCGGCCGGAAATCCAGTTCGGCATACAGCGGTTCAGGCCATTGCAGATAAGGCACTTCCAGCGCAACGTCTTCCGGCAGGGTAGCCACCAGATGCGCGGTGGCCATCAGGGCCGCACCGTAATAAAAACAGTGCGGCACCACTTTTACCCGATACTGCTGCGCCAGACGGTAAACCTCCAGCGCGGCGCTGATGCCGCCTATTTTCGCCACGCTGGGCTGGGCTACGCTTACGGCGCCGGCTTCAAACAGTTGCCTGAAACCCTCCACCCCCTGGGCATTTTCCCCGGCGGCCACCGGGGTCCCGCAGGCCTTTACCGCCGCCAGCCCGGCCAAATCATCCGGCGGCCATACCGGCTCTTCCAGCCAGGCCAGTCCCAGTTCGTTGAGCGACCGGGCTTGCCGGCACGCTTCCTCTACCGTCCACGGGCAATTAACGTCCACCATTAACCGCGCATCGGCCGGCAGCGCATCACGGGCCGCCGCAATGGCCCGGTACTCGGTTTCATGGAGTTTGATGGACCGAAAGCCTTGGCCGTAAGCGCGCATGGCATGGGCAGCCACCTGAGCGGGATCGTTGCCATAGCTCACCAGACTGGCATAGACGCCAATCTCCCGGCGCGGCGCCCCGAGCAATTGCCAGAGCGGCATCCCCGCCGCCTGGGCGCAAAGATCCCACAGCGCGATATCCAGGGCCGATAGGGCAAATTGCACCGGTCCGCTGCGTCCAAAGGCGTGGAAAGCGCGTTGCGCCCGATCCATCAGCTGCCCTACTCCCTCCGGCGTGTCCGCAAAGGTTTGTCCAAGGAAAAACCGCCCCACCGGCCCCTCCAGCGCGGC
Organism: Sodalis sp. RH15; assembly: GCF_047324255.1. Taxonomy (NCBI): domain Bacteria; kingdom Pseudomonadati; phylum Pseudomonadota; class Gammaproteobacteria; order Enterobacterales; family Bruguierivoracaceae; genus Sodalis; species Sodalis sp. RH15. The sequence goes on along the minus strand of NZ_CP178738.1, from coordinate 1,512,070 downwards.
AAAGGTCACCGGGTTGGAAAGATGGCCGAAACCCTCGCCCCATCCTTGCAAACCATTGTCCGCCGTCAGCCGCACCAGCAGGGTTTCCATACGGGTCAGCTCCGGGGAGGCGGCGTTATAGGCATCCTCCGCCGAACCCTTTTGCCGGTCGCTGCTTCTACCGGAAGTAAAAGGCATCGCCAGGCGCATCACTTCAATGTCGGTAATTTTCATCACGGGTGCCTCATGTAGAGAACCTTCGGGCAGTCATGCATCGCTGGTTTGCAAAGGTCTTCAACAGGGTTTTATATCAATAATGTTAAAGCATTGTCACATGAGTGATTATAGAGGGCGGATGTGCCGGCGACACCGGTCAAGGGCACAGCATTAAAGCGGGCGCAGGCAATTTCTTTGTGCAAATGTATGAGATGAAGAGAGCTAAATCACGAAAATAGCGGAGGGTTTCCGGCAGGAAAAAAATGGCTATCGGCTATAAGACAATGACGGGATGTTTGGGGAAAACCGGGCCGTAGGGACCCGGCATCAAAGCCTGAAACCGGGCGACGAATCGGCCCGGATTCAACGTTACACAAGACGCAAAGGCGTTATCGGTTGCCCGTGATTACTCATCCCGGTGATTATTATGGGCATCCTGGCTCTCTTTGGCGGCCGCCCTGGCTTTATCCGCCATGGCATTCTCCTGTTCCGGCGTCAGCAGCGCGTCCGCTTCAAGTATTTTGGCCAGGCCTTCGCTGACGGTCACATCTTCGGGTTTTTGGTCCGGTTTTTGGTCCGCTGGCGCGGGATTATTTGGGGTTGTCATAAAACGCTGCTCCCTATACTTATCATGATGAGGTAAGCATAGCCCTAATTATGCTAATGGCTTTAGTTATTATCGCCCTTATCGCACAAGCGAGACCGCGCCATCAGCCCATTAATTTAGGCAGCCAGGCCGCTCCCCGCACCCCGCTTGAGTCGCCGTGTTTCGCTTTACGGATGGGGGTGGAGAATTCCCCGCCGAAAATCCACTGCGGCATCAGCGTCGGCAGGGTGGAATATAATCGATCCACATTGCTCATACCGCCTCCCAGCACGATGACCCCCGGGTCGATGATATTCACGACCCCGGCCAGCGCCTTGGCCAGCCGCATTTCATACTGCTGCAACGCTTGCCCGGCGGCTGCGTCGCCTGCCTCGGCCAGGCGGGCTATCTCATCTCCCGGCAGGGATTTGCCGCTGATGCGCCGATAGGCGGTGGCAAAACCGGTACCGGAGATAAAGGTTTCATTGCACCCCACCTTGCCGCAGTAGCAGGGCACCTCACGCTGATACACCTGTTCCACCTCGTCGGGCCAGGGTAAAGGATTATGTCCCCATTCGCCGGCAATACCGCTGCTTCCCTGATAAACGCGGGTATTGATGGCCAAGCCCCCGCCGCAGCCGGTGCCGATAATCACCGCGAATACGATTTCCACCCCGGCCCCGGCGCCATCGGTGGCTTCTGAAATCGCCAGGCAGTTGGCGTCATTGGCGACCTTGAACGGGCGTTGCAGCAGCGCGGCTAAATCCTGCTCGAAAAAGCGGCCGTTCAGCCATACCGAATTGGCGTTTTTGATTTTTCCGGTTAACTGCGAGACCGTACCGGGAATACCGATGCCGATGGTGCCCTGCTGTCCCGTCTCCCGCTCCGCCAGTAAAATGAGATCGCGAATGGCGATAAGTGTTTGATCATAATCATTACGCGGCGTCGGCACCCGGTGCCGGTACAATTCCCGCCCATCCGCGTCAAGAGCGATGACTTCCGTTTTAGTGCCGCCCAAATCAATACCGATATACATAGGATAAGCCTTTATTTTTAAATGCCGTATGCAGCAAATGTTGACGATGCGCCGGGACAGCGACAACCGGCTCCATGCCGGCGCTAAACCCGGCGACGCTGTTTCATTTGCCGGTTGATAGCGGAAAAAAGCCCGCGGCACAGCACGATAATAATAATGATACCGCCCCAGGTTGCCGTGATCATGAACGGATCCAGGCGCATCAGATTCAGGCCGCTGGAAATCAATTGCAAAATGATGACCGCCAGCACAACCCCCGACACCCGGCCGAAACCGCCAAACGGGCTGACCTTGCCGAGAAACGCCGCCAATACCGCCACCAGCAGGTAGGAATCGGCATAGCTGGCCTTGACCGAGTTCAGCTGGCCAATCATCACCAGCGCGGTAAGGGCGGCGAAACAGGACGACAGCACATACTGAATAACCGTAACCTTGACGATGCTGATATTGGAAAAACGGGCCGCCACCGGATTGGAACCCATCATATAAAGGTTAAAACCAAAGCGGGTTTTGTTCAGGATGACCGACGCGACAATGGCGGCGGCCACAAACAGGAACAGGGAATTGGGCACGCCGAAACTCTGGCCGTTGCCGATATTCACCAACCCCGCCGGAAAGCCGGTAATGGTGTAGCCTTTGGTGAAAACCACGTTCAAGCCGGAAATCAGGGTCATGGTGCCAAGGGTCACCAAAATATCCGGGATCTTCAGCAAGGCAATCAGTAAACCGTTTATCACCCCCACCAGCACGCAGGCCGCCAGCCCCAGCGCAATCGCCAGGGCGATCATTTCCCCCGACGCCAGCTTCATGCCTTGGGGAGCGAACGATTGCAAAAACAGCGCGATCACGATGCCGTTCAGATTGGTGGTGGCGATAATCGACAGGTTAATCCCCCCCGACAGCATGGATATCATCATCCCCAGGGACAAAAAACCGACGATGGGCAGCTGATACGCCATGGAGCTGAAATTCTGCACGCTTAAAAACTTGGCGCCGTTAAGGCTATACATCAACAGGAATACCGCCGCCAACACCAGATATAGCGAGGCGTTTTCGCGGATAATCGGCGGCAACGGCGCTCTGCCCGGTTGCTTTTTATCGACTGCTATCGCTTTCATGAGGGCTCCTTGATATCCACCAGCACCCGCACGCGGGAACGCCGTTGTCTGATAACCTGCACAGCATTAACGGCGACGCTGAATAAAATCACCAGGCCGGTGAACACGTTGTAGTAATAGGGGGATATTTTCATGAGGGTCAGGCTGTTGCTGAGAATGGAGAACAACAGCACTCCCAGCAGGGTCCCCGCTACGCTGCCGCGGCCGCCGGTAACCGAAGCCCCGCCCAGGACCACGGCGGCAATCACCTGCAGTTCCGAACCGACGATGGAATTGGGAATGACGGTTTGCACAATCGACACCTGGACAATACTGGCAAAGCCGGAAATGGCGCCCACCAGGGTATAGATAAACAGCGTGGTTTTTTTAAGGTTGAACCCCACTCGTTCCGCCGAAACGGGATTGCCGCCGATGGCATACACGCTGCGCCCCAGCACGGTATGGCGCAGGAATAAATGCATGCCCAGCGCCAGCAGGAACCACAGGCAGGTGACAAAACTGATCCCGTACAATGCGCCGTTGGCGGCATGCATCGGAAAAATTTTCAGCTCAGCCAACCCCAGGAACGACGGCGGAATATCATAAATCAGATCGCCCTGGGTCACGACGTATAACAGGCCGTAGAACAGGCTGTTGGTGGCGATGGTGACAATGATCGCGGTAATCTTGAAATAATAAATGATCACGCCGTTCAGCGACCCCATCACCCCACCGATTATGATGCTGCACAATATCGCCAGATAGATGTTATCCAGATTGGCCTGCAGGAAGTAATAGACCACGGCGTATTGCACCACCTGGGCGATGGCGGTGAAAGAAACGTCGAATCCGCCGGAAATCAACACCAGCAGAACACCCAGGGCGAAAATGCCCAATACCGTGTTTGCCTTGAGTAAATCTGCAATATTATCCAGCGACATAAATGCCGGATTGATATAGGTAATGGCAATGGAGAATACTATAATCAGCAAGAGCAGCAGCCACTCCCGCGATTTGAACATTTTGGTCATATCCATAATAAAATAACCTCACCCGCTTTTTTACACCGACGACATCAGACGTTTTCCATTTCGTGCTGCAATGTTTCATTATCAATGGCATCGGTGGCATATTCCTTACCGAAACGGCCCCGGTTCATCATGATAATCCGGTCGCAATTGGCCAATAGCTCGGGCAGTTCGTCGGAAATAAACACAATCCCCATGCCCTCGGCGGCCTTCTCTTTCACCGTTTGGTAGATATAGCTTTTTGCCCCCACGTCTATACCCACCGTCGGGCTGTCCAGGATGAAAATCCGCGGATGGGTGGCGAGCCATTTCGCCAGCACCACCTTCTGCTGGTTACCGCCGGAAAGCATTCTGATCTCTTTATCCATATTGTCATACTTCACCTGCATGCCTTTGAGCAGGCCGCTCACCGCACGGCGCATCTTGCCGCCGTCCAGCAGTCCCAACGGGTTAAGATAGGATTTCAATGAGCAGAGCGCGGCGTTGGCGGCGATGCTTTGCTGCATCACCAGCCCCTGCAGTAATCTGTCCTCCGGCACGTAAGCGATGCCGTTGGCCACGGCGGTGCCGACGCTCCCGATGACCACCGGACGGTTTTCAATAAAGATTTCGCCGCTTTGCGCCGGTTCTATGCCAAACAGCGCCAGGGCAAGTTCGGTACGGCCGGCGCCCAATAATCCGGCGATGCCCAGCACTTCGCCTTTATGCAAATCAAAACTGATATCCTGAAAGCTGTTTTTTTTACACAGGCCGCGCACCCTGAGCAGCACCTCGTCCGTAGCATGGGTTTGCCGCGGGGGATAGGTCAGTTCATAACCCAGCATCAAGGCTTCGATTTTTGCCGTTGTGGCTTCGCCGCCGTCCACCGTGTCGATTAATTTGCCGTCGCGCATCACGGTAATGCGATCGCAGATTTCCAGTAGTTCATTAAGCTTGTGGCTGATAAAAATAAACGATATGCCCTGCGTGCGCAGACGGTTGAGGATGGTGAAGAGATGCTTGATTTCGGTACGGGTCAACGCCGTGGTGGGCTCATCCAGAATAATCAGCCGTGAGTCATTAATCAGCGCGCGGGCAATGGCCACCAGCTGCTGCTTGGCGATGGGTAAATCATCCACATCCGCCTCCAGATCGAGGCTGATGCCCAATTGCTGGATAATCGTTCCGACCTTGTCTTTATAGGCCGATGAAAACACGAGTGATTGATTGTCATTCACCATTTGACTGATATAAATATTTTCCAATACCGTCAGATTGGGAAACAGCGACAGATCCTGATAGATGATGCCGATACCTTGCTTTACCGCTTCAATGGCGGAATATTTATCCATTTGGCGGCCGTTGATCCGCAGGGTGCCGCGATGGAAATCCAGCACGCCGGCGATGATTTTCATCAAGGTGGATTTACCGCAGCCGTTTTCACCCACCAATCCATGAATTTCCCCGACATTGATGTCGAAACTGACATCATTCAGGGCGGTCACCCCGTCAAAGGTCTTGGTAATATGTTCAGCGGCAAGAAATTGCATTGTAGGGTCCTCCGGCGGCAGACAGGGGCACGGCGCAGTCCGCCCCTGTCCAGGCGTCCGATTAAAAATCGTATTTGCTGTAGTTGTCTTTGGTCACGGTGAGCGGTTTATCAAAAATAATGTTTTTACCGTTGATATCCGGTTTGCCGATGCCGGGGATTTCCAGTCCGTTTTTAATCTGATCGCGCTTGCCTTCAGCGATCATTTTGGCGATATAGGTCATGGAATACGCGGCATCGCCCGGGCTCCACAAAATCAGCTCGGTCAGCGAACCGTCTTTCAGGAATGACGCTCCTTCTTTCGGCGAGGTGGTGCCCATGACGGTCAATTTACCCACCAGGCCCTTCTCCCGCAGCGCCTGCGCCGCCCCCGGCCCACCCTGGCTGCCGAATGAAATTACGCCTTTCAGATCGGGATAGGTGGAGAGCAGTTCCAGGGTCTTCTGACGCGAGGCGTTGCGATCCTCGCTGACGGGGAAACGCTCGGCCACCAGCTTCAGATTGGGGTATTTCGCCTTCGCTTCTTTTATCGCCGCATCCGCCCAGATATTGTGGGCGGGCACCGTTAACGAACCGACATAAATGGCGTATTCGCCGCTGCCGTTCACATGCTGGGCGAACTGATCCAGCATGTATTTGCCGAATTTTTCGTTTTCGATCATTTCCACGTCAAAATCGGCGTTAGGCTGGTTCACCGACTCATGGGTAATGACCACGATGCCTTTATCATGGGCGCGGGCGAAAACCGGCTCACAGGAGCTGGCGTTATTCGGCACCACCAGTACCGCGTTAACCCCCTGGCTGATGGAGTCTTCAATAATACGGACCTGTTGCGCTTCATCCGGGGACGCGGGCGCCTGCTGGTAAACATTGACGCCGAAATCCTTGCCGGCTTTTTTTAACCCTTTTTCATAATCGTTAAACCAGGCGGAACGTAATTTCGGAATACCGACCATGGTTAATTGCTGCTCGCCCGCGGCGTTGGCGATCATAGGATAGGTATTGATGGCGGCGCCAAGCAGCAGGCACAGCGCAATTGCGTTGAGTTTTTTCATGTTTATTCCTCATGACTGACAATATGCTCTTTATCCTCAATACTACGAGTTGCAAGCGACGGGTATATCAGGCGGGATACCGGCTTTCCGGTTCAGGTATGGCACCGGCGTTGCCTAATTCGATCACCGCGCCCTGGAACCGCTCTTCGGTATCAAGATAATAAAAAACATCGTCACCGATATTGCCGCTTTGTACCACCTGGTAGCCGCGTTTTTCATAATCGGCTATCGCCTGTCGGCAATCTTTAAAATAAAGCTTCAAATGATGCAAACCGTAACCATGCTTTTCGATATACTCATCATAGATGCTATATCCGCTTACAGGCTGCATTAATTCCATTTGAACACCGTTTACCCAGCATACGGCGATTTTATAAACATGCTCCGCCGGCTTACCGCGATAAAGTGAATTTTTGATATTATGCGGTCCATAGGTGTATATATCCCATGGACCGATATTACATACATGATAATAATGCTCAATTGCATCATCCAGATTGGATACCAGATGTGCGATTTGTATTATGTCACCATCTTTCATAATCGGGCCTTTTGGCTAAATAAAATCAACGTTAGGCAAATTTATGCGGCAACCCTTCAAGATTGGTATGGCGCTTTTTCATCTCGTCGAGGGAAATACCGGTTTTTTCAATCAACAGCATGGTAATAATATCAACAAACAAAAAGAGCGATTGTTCCAGCAGGGACGACATGGGCTGAATGGATGCCACTTCCTCAGCGCCGCCAAAAATCTGGCCCGGTACCCGCACCGTTAAATCGGCATAACCGCCATGTTCGTTTTCCGGATGCGCGGTGAGTAAAGCGATGCGGGCGCCGGCTTCCTTAGCCAGCTTGATGATATTGAGTTCGACATTGGTGACCCCGCAGTGGACGATAAGCAGGTCCCCCTCCCCGATGCAGGGGGTGGTGGTGTCATAAACCACATAACTGTCGAATCCCATATGCTTCAGCCGCATGGCAAAAGCGCGAACGGAAAGTTGCATTCTACCCATAGCATACAACTGAATCGTTTTTGCTTTACATATTTCATCCATCAACTGGCTAATTTCATTTTCATCAACCGCCAGCAGCGTCGTTTTGTTTTCAGCTATTACCTGTTCAACGAGGTTCTTGTAGGTGTACATCAAAAAAATCCTCAGTTTTAGTTTAATCGGCATTGATGATTTACTTTTACATATCAAAAAATTTGTAAACTAATTTAGTTGATATGTGCATACAACATACGATAAATTTGTAGCGTAACTATCGATACCGATCACATTTTTTTTGCAAATTTGTTAAAAAAAAGCACCGTTTTGTCATTAAAGTGATCGCACTCACATTAATTATCCGAAAGAATTACAGCCCCTCCAGTATCTCCACAGCAGCGCTGTTGTAACGCCGCAGGGTAAAAAAAGCCGTCTAAACTCCCCCATCGGGAAGAGGACTCGGGGACGCGTTGCCGCTTGGCAGCGACTTGCCAAAGGTTGTCGGATGGGGCAGAATCGCCGCTGGGATCAATTCATTGAAGTCAATACCGTAAGGGCGAGGGATTAAGATTGTGACGCCACTCGTGATAAAGAAAAAAATCTTTATTTAGTGTGCTCGGTACGGGTTTATTTTTATCTCCTGCACGATAATCACAATGGCGGCAGCGGCCTCGGACGGTATAAATCTTGACCAAATAACGCGCTTGATTTTACAACTTTTATCATTTATGGTGTTTTTAAAATATTGTCGGGTGCTGGTTATTTCGTGTCGGTGTTATTTCCCGGCCCACGGATAATTTTGAATTGCTTAATTACTTTTAGAATGGGCGAAAAAAATCATCATGGCAAAAAGAGGTAAACTTGACGCGGTATTCTTGACGATAAAACAGCGTATCCTTGATGGGATCTACGAAGAAGATCAACGTTTACCATCGGAAAAAATTTTATGTGATGAATTTTCCGTCTCCCGGCCCACAATATCCAAAGCCTTGGCTAAATTAAGAGAACTGGGATTGATCAGCAGTACTCAGGGCTCAGGTCATTATGTCTGCGTTCAGCGTCAGGAATCTCCCCTTGCGCCGCAAGAACTGATCCTCGGTATATTATCTCCTCGCCTTGAGGCCAATGAAAGCGGCTTTCTCTTCGAACAAATTTTCAAGTCCATGGCGTCATTATCGCAGCAATTCAATTTTTCCCTGGTCTGGAACGGTGTGGTCACCATGGGATCGGAGGCCAGTAAACAAAAAATCATCGAGATCATTGAAAAAATCATCGATCGCTATATCAAAAATAACGTGCACGGAATATTTTTCATTCCCATTGAATTTCACCCCTTTGCGGATGAGATCAACAACCTGATTCTGCATAAATTATCGCAATACAATATCAAGGTGGTCCTGGTGGACAGCGATTTTGCCGCTTATCCGGATAAAAGCGCCTACGACCTGGTGGGTATCGACAATATCGCCGCCGGTTATGAAGTGACGCGCCATTTGCTGCAAAATAAAACGCGGCGCGTTGATTTTCTTTGTGAAAACTACTCGGCTCATACGGTCTCCATGCGCATTATGGGATATAGGCTGGCATTGCTGGAAGCCGCACTGCCCGCCGTAGCGGAGTGGGTGCATGAGGGCGCCGTGGGGGATAAAAAGTTTATTAACCGTATACTCGATTCCGGCGCCACCGATATTGTTTGCGCCAACGATTTCACCGCCATGAAGCTGTTATCAGTCTGCACTCAAATCAACCGCAAAGTGAACGTTGTCGGCTTTGATGATAACGAATATTCGGCTTTGCTCGGCATCCCCCTGACCACCTATAAACAACCCTTCGGCGATATCGCGGAAAACGCCATTTTCCTGATGCTTAACCGTCTACAGTTTCCGCAGACGGCCCCCCGCCATTTGCAGCTCCGCGGCGAACTGATTATCCGTTCTTCCTGCGGAACGCTTCTCTGATTCATCACTGACTGTCCGCCCGCGCGCCCTCCCCCAGGCATAGCGGAAGATACCGGTCTAGACTTGAGCTATGTCTTATCAAGTCTGCCGAGGAGGCTCCGATGCATACCACCGCCGCAGAAACCGTTTCCTCCACCCCCGATGCCCGAGAACTGGCGCTTATGGATCGCTATTGGCGGGCGGCCAATTACCTGTCGGTGGGACAAATCTATCTGATGGACAATCCCCTGCTCCGCCGGCCGCTGCTGCCCGAACATATCAAGCCTCGCCTGCTCGGCCACTGGGGTACTACGCCCGGACTCAATTTTATCTATACCCATCTCAATCGCATCATCCGCCATCGCGATGCGGAAATTATCTTTATTTGCGGGCCGGGGCACGGCGGGCCCGGGATGGTAGCCAATACCTGGCTTGAGGGCACCTATAGCGAAATTTATCCGGCCGTCGGTGCGGACGCCGAGGGGATGCGCAAACTGTTCCGGCAATTCTCGTTCCCGGGCGGCATCCCGAGCCACGCGGCGGCGGAGACGCCCGGTTCCATCAATGAAGGCGGCGAACTGGGCTATTCTCTGGTGCACGCCTACGGCGCGGTGTTCGATAACCCAAGCCTAATCGCCGCCTGTGTTATCGGCGACGGTGAAGCGGAAACCGGCCCGTTGGCCGCCAGCTGGCACGCCAACAAATTCATTAATCCGGCCCGCGACGGCGCCGTGCTGCCCATTCTGCACCTTAACGGCTACAAAATAGCCAACCCCACCCTGCTGGCGCGTTGCAGCGATGGCGACCTGCGGCAACTGTTCGGGGGTTATGGCTATCGGCCGATTTTTGTCGAAGGGGATGAACCCCTGGATATGCACCGTAAAATGATTGCCGCTTTTGATCTGGCCTTCGACGCTATCCACGAAATACAACGGGATGCCGCCGCCGGCGGTGCGCCGAAACATGAGGTGCCCCATTGGCCGCTGATCGTATTTCGCAGCCCGAAGGGCTGGACCGGCCCGAAAGAAGTGGACGGCAAAAAAGTGGAAGGCTTCTGGCGCGCCCACCAGGTTCCGGTGGCGGGCTGCCGCGAGAACGACGCCCACCGGAAAATACTGGAGGACTGGCTGCGCAGTTACCACCCTGAAGAACTGTTCGACGCCGAGGGCAGGCTGCAGGACGACCTGCGTCAGTTGGCCCCCGCCGGCGCCCGGCGCATGGGGGCTAATCCTCATGCCAACGGGGGACTGCTGCGCAAGGCCCTGCGCACGCCGGCCATCGACGACTATCAGGTGGCGGTAAGCCGGCGGGGTGGAATCCAGGCGGAATCCACCAAAATTTTCAGTGAATATTTGCGGGATATTTTCAGGCTGAATGCGGATAACGCCAATTTTCGCCTGTTCGGCCCGGACGAGACGGCGTCAAACCGGCTGAGCTCGGTTTTTGAAGCCACCCATCGGGTTTGGATGGAGGAGGTAAAACCTTACGACGAGCAGTTGGCAACGGACGGCCGCGTGATGGAAGTCCTGAGCGAGCATCTTTGCCAGGGCTGGCTGGAGGGCTATCTGCTTACCGGTCGCCACGGCGTGTTTACCTGTTACGAAGCCTTTATCCATATCGTCGACTCCATGTTCAACCAGCATGCCAAGTGGCTGAAGGTATCCCGTGCTTTGCCATGGCGCCGGCCCATATCGTCCCTGAATTATCTCTTGTCGTCCCATGTCTGGCGGCAGGATCACAACGGGTATAGCCACCAGGATCCGGGATTTATGGATCTGGTGGCCAACAAGAAAGCCGATATCGTGCGCATTTATCTTCCGCCGGACGCCAATACCCTGCTGTGGGTGGGCGATCACTGTCTGAACACCTACGATCGCATCAATGTCATTGTGGCGGGCAAACAGCCGGAACCGCAGTGGCTGCCTCTGGATGAAGCGGTCAAGCACTGCGAGTCGGGCATGGGCATCTGGCGCTGGGCGGGCAACGAAGACGGCCGCACGCCGCCGGATGTGGTGATGGCCTGCGCCGGGGATGTCCCCACCATGGAAACGCTGGCGGCGGTGGAACTGCTGCGCCGCCATGTGCCGGCCCTGCGCATCCGGGTGGTCAACGTGGTGGACCTGCTGGCGCTGCAATCACCGGAAAGCCATCCCCACGGCCGCCCCGATAACGTCTTCGATGCGCTGTTTACCCCCGACCGGCCGGTGATATTCGCTTTTCACGGTTATCCGGTCCTGATCCATCGCCTGACCTATCAACGCAAAAACCATGACAATATCCACGTACATGGTTTCATGGAAGAAGGCACCACCACTACGCCGTTTGATATGGCTGTGCTTAATCAGCTGGACAGATTTCACCTGGCCATCTCCGCCATTGAGCGGGTGCCGGGGCTGAAAGCGCAACAACCGGCCGCCGCCGCCCTGGCCCTGTTCCGTGCCAAGCTGGATGAGCATTATCATTATGTGCGGGAACACGGCGACGACCTGCCGGAAGTGCGGGATTGGCAGTGGCAAGAAATCCACCGGCCGGTGTGAACCCACAGTGCCTAGGGGATTTACCCCGGCACAATATCGTTGGGTGGCGATAAACCCACCGAACGGCGGATACAAAGTTCGGTGGGAAAATCTTTTTGCGCCGGACCGTCGGTGACGGCGCCCATGCGCTGCAGCAGCAGGGTCGCCGCGGCGCGGCCCATGTCCCGACCCGGCTGGCGCACGGTGGTCAGTTCGGGGTGAAGCAGCCGCGCTTCGGGAATATCGTCGAAACCGGTAACGCTGATATCCTCCGGCACCCGTACGTGCAGCTCCAGGCAGCGGCGAATAAAACCAATGGCCATCAGATCGTTGGCGCACAGCACCGCCGTGGGCCGCGCCGCCAGGGCCAGGATCTCGTCCGCCGCCCGGCGGCCTGCCTGCTCGGTGTAATCGCCGCGTATCACCGGCACGCTGTCCGGCGGGATGCCGGCACCGGCAAGGGCCTCGCGAAATCCCGCCTGGCGCTGCTCACTGGTCCATAACCCCCGCGGACCGCTTACCAGCGCCAGGCGACGGTGGTGCCTGGCCAAGACATATTGTCCCAGGGTACGGGCGCCGATAAGATTTTGCGAACTGATAAACGGCACTTCTATCCCGGGGGCTATGCCGGACACCATGCCGGGCAGATATTCATCCACAAACACCACCGACCCCTTTGTCGCCAAGGCGGTAAGCGACGGACTGGGCAAGCCGGTGCCGGAGAGATAAATCACTCCGTTCAGCCGCTGGGTGCGCAACACCTGGGCGTAATACTCCTCCCGCCGGGTATCCGACCAGGTCAGACACAACACCAGCAGGCAATCGACGGTATCCAGCACGCTCTGGATACCCTGGGCGACATCGACGAAAAACGCATTGCCCAAATCCGGCACGACAAAACCGATGGATGAGATGCGTTGATGCTTAAGGCTCCTGGCGGCGCTGTTCGGTTCGAAGTTCAGTTCGGCGATGCAGCGCAGGACGTGGCGGCGGGTATCCTCCGCCACCGGCCGGGCGCTATTGTTGATCACGGCGCTGACGGTGCCGATTGAAACCCCGGCCAGCCGCGCCACATCACGAATGGTGGGCCGAACCGGCCGGGCGGATTTGATGCTGTTTTCCATGCTTGATCAAGCCTGTGCGGGTTAGGGGGAACGGCGCCAGTAGCGCCGCGACCAGCGGCGGGCCTTGGACGAAGTGCGCCATGGAGTGACCAGATACTCCAGCACAATCACCAGCAGGAAACTGAGCACGCCCAATAAGGCCAGGAAACCGATGGCGGAAAAGGTCCCGGCGGTGTTCAACCGCGAGTTGGCCTGCAGCAGATAAGCGCCCAGGCCGCCGCTGGTGGAGGCGGTCCATTCGCCGATCACCGCGCCGGTCACGCTGAACGTGGCGGACAGTTTCAGGGCGGAAAACAGCGGCGTATAGGTGGCCGGCAGTTTGACATAGCGAAAGATGCTCCAGCGGGAGCCGCCCATGGACCTCACCAGGTTCAGCATATCGCCGTCAACGGAGTTCAGGCCGTCCAGCACGTTCACCACCACCGGGAAAAATACCACCAGCGCCACGATAACCAGTTTGGGCGCCAGGCCGAACCCCAGCCAGATGGTCAGCGCGGCGGAAATGGCGATCACCGGCACTGCCTGGCTGGCAATGAGAATCGGATAGAGCACGCTGCGAATCCAGCGGGTGGAATCCATGGCCACCGCAAACAGGAACCCGGCGCCGGCGCCGAGAACAAACCCCAGCAAGAAGGTGGTAAACGTACTTTGAAAACCAATCCATAATACCGCCCAGTCCGACAGCACATGGCGCCAGGTCATTTCCGGCGAAGGCAGGACATAGGGGGGAATGTGGTAATAACGCACCGCCAGGTCCCATGCCAGCAGCACCAGCATCAACGCCGCCAGGGGCCCCAGCAGGGGTAACAACAATTTACGAAGGTGTTTCATCGGCATGAACGTCCTGTTGGGGAATTTCGCTGTAAATCAGGCTCAATATCCGGCGCTTCAACCGGATGAATTCCTCCCCGGTCAGACAGGACAAAGGCCGCGGCCGGGGAATATTCACGGTAAAGATTTCCTGGATACGGCCGGGACGGGGCGTCATTACCACCACCCGGTCCGCCAGGTAAACCGCTTCGTCGATATCATGGGTGACGAAAATCACCGTCCGGTGCTGCTCGGTCCAGACGGTCAACAGCCACTGCTGCATGGACAAACGGGTTTGCGAATCCAGCGCGCCGAAGGGTTCGTCCAGCAGCATGACGTCATGCTCCATGGCCAGGGTGCGCATCAGCGCCACCCGCTGCCGCATCCCGCCGGACAGTGCCGCCGGATAGTGATTGATGAACTCCCCGAGGCCGTAGCGTTCCGCCAGCGCTACCCCGGCCGCCCGCTGCGCCCGGCCGGCGCCGCCGTTAAGGATGGCGCCGAGCACGATATTGTCGATAACCGTCATCCAGGGCAGCAGCAGATCCTTTTGCAGCATATATCCCACATGGCCGGTGCGGCCGGTAACATCCCTGCCGTCAAGAACAATCGCGCCGCTGTCCGGGGGCAAAATCCCGGAAATAAGATTGAACAAGGTGCTTTTGCCGCAGCCGGACGGCCCCACCACGCAGACGAACTCCCCCGGCGCGATGTCAAGACTGGTGGGCGCCAGCGCCGTCATCGCCCCAAAGCGCCGGCTGACCTGTCGGATCGATAACTTGGCAGATGTCATGCGGTGGCCTCTTTTCAATCCGGATATCCCGGTACGCTACAATCAATGGCTTCCCTTCGGTTATCAGTATTCCACAACCGCCGCCGCCGAACCACCGCAACCTGGCGGATAAAATGGAAATTGAAACGGTTCAATAATTTACCATTGTATCTCGATAATATCTTTTTTTTTGCTTGATTAAAAAGCATTAAGATGACAATTTTGTTTATTGAACCGGTTCAATAACGGTGATGACTGACATATCAATAGAGCACTATAACACCCAATTTTTTAATACGGCTCGGGGAGGGCCTCACAATGAGTCGAAAAAAAGTACTGCTGGTAGGTGAAACATGGGTTACCTCGGCAACGCATTTCAAGGGTTTCGATCAGTTCGGCAGCGTGACCTTCCACTCGGGGGCCAAAGGTCTGATGGCCGCACTGGCCGACACGGAGTTTGAGATCACCCATCTGCCTGCGCATCAGGCGGTGGAAGATTTCCCCTTTACCGCAGAGGGGCTCAGCGCTTACGATGCCGTCCTGCTGTCGGATATCGGCGCCAATTCGCTGCTGTTGCACCCCGATGTCTGGCTGAACGGCAAAACCGTGGCCAATCGCCTGGCGCTGTTAAGGGATTGGACCGCCCAGGGAGGCGCCCTGGCCATGTTCGGCGGCTATCTGAGTTTCCAGGGCATCGACGGCAAGGCGCGCTGGCATCGGACCCCGGTGGAACAGGCGTTGCCGGTGGAATGTCTGCCCTATGACGATCGGATCGAAATACCCGAAGGATTCCGCCCGGAAATAGAGCCGGCGTATCAAGGCCATGCCATGTTCAGTGATATTACCGGCGAATGGCCGGTATTGCTGGGGATAAACGAAGTGATCGTCAAACCCGGCAGCGAAGTGCTGGCGCGCTTGCCAAAAGCCGCCGGCGGCCATCCGCTGCTGGTGACCGGCCGCTATCAGCAAGGGCGTACGCTGGTGTGGACATCGGATATCAGCCCGCACTGGCTGCCGCAAAGCTTTATGGACTGGCCAGGCTACAGGCAGTTATTGATCAATATGCTGTCCTGGATGACGCAATAGCTGACCGATGCGGCCGGCCAGGCAAATCATCAGACGATGATGACCTCAATGCCCTGCTGTTCCAGGTCGGTTCGATCCTTGTCATTGATTCCGTCATCAGTGATCAAGGTGTGAATTTTATCGATAGGCAGCACCAGATTGAATCCGTTACGGCCGAACTTGCTGGAATCCAGCACCGCAACCACTTTTTTAGCCGCGTTCGCCATCACGCCGCTGATGGCGAAACCCTCGTTAAAAGACGAAATGCCGATACGGGCATCAATACCGTCCGCGCCGCAGAGGGCGTAGGCGTACAGCTTAACGCGATCGGCTTTATGCCTGACAGGCGCGAGGCCGCCTCATTGGATCCGATGGCGTAGAGATAGCGGCCAGCAGGCCGAGCTCCACCGGCAAACCGGCCTTGATCGATAGCCTCGCCGCCACGCCCGACAGGGCGACAACGGATCCGATGCTTAATTCAATGCCGCCGGTGAGGATAACGCAGGTGGCGCCCATGCCGATAAAGGCAATGGTGGAGGTTTGCAATCCCACCGTCATGATATTATTCATGGTCAGGAAACTGCCGCTGGTCACCGAAAAAATAATAACCAGTAACAACAATCCGCCCAATGCCGTTAATTTCAACACAATTGCTTTTGATTATCGCTCATTTACGCAACCTATTTTTATTTATTGTATTTATCTTCTATTTACGTTTGTGATCCTGATCATAATAAACCTTCGTTTGAACTTAAACGAAAGATATCGAAAGAATGGCTTTCAGGAAGTAAACCGTAAGCATGCAGGCTGGGGGAGCTCCCCCGAGGCTAGGCGTAACCCGGTTTGACAGAGGGAAGATGGGCAGAAATATTTAAATGACGATAGGTTGAAAATCGGGGCTTTAACGAGGGTTCGGCGGAACATCCCCTGTTTCGGCCAAGTTTGTTTTAAAAAAAAATAGTTTTATCTGCTATTTAAAATAGCCGAAATATTTGTTGAGCAGATGCACAATTTCATTATGATACTAAAAAAAATGATGAAACGTTTTGGAGCTTTGCATGAACAATACGCTGTCGGCTAATAACGGGACGGTGACTTTTAGCGGATGTGCCTCGATGGATGGACTTGGAGCCGGAGCTAATACGCATGAACCCTTTTCTGCCAATACATCACGAATGGCGCCAGGAATAAGCGTTTCCAACAGCAGTGTGAAATTTAACAAAATCCCTGCAGCGTCACGCGATAGTGCTCAGCTCCCACCTTCAATACATGGCGGATCATGGACCGGCGGCTCTGAAATTACTGCCGGTTTACCTCAATCAATCATGGGCGGGCAGAATAACCACAATCTCCATGCTCATTGCTCTGTGCATACAATTGGCGATTCGCTTAACGCCAAGGCTACCAATCAGTACAGACAAATGCCGTATCGGTCAAGGTACGCCGCTATTACAGCGCGGAAAAAATGGGAAAAAGAGATCTATTATCAAAACATCAAAAAAGCATGCCTGGATGAGGTAACGAATAAACACCTGAGCATATATTCTGTGGTAAAGAAATACGGTGTTCCCCGTACGAGACTCATGAAATGGTTGAAAGAATGTCCGGCATGGACAGGAAATCTTGACGATGGCGGCCTTTCGGCAGAATTGCTCCATAAAAGGATTTTAGAGGTCAACTCTTCCCTACTCGCCGCACAGCAGGGCAATAATGGCCCGGCGGAGAAAGCGGCCGGAACCCACCGTAGCGCTCAAGGCAAAAGTGGCACAAACAACGGAAGGGCGGGTTCCCGTCCCCTGCCGGTTTTGCAACGGCAGGCGGCAAACGGAGACATGGCCCAGATGGGGCGGTTCTGGCGGCCTTGGTAAGACGATTGTCCCGACCGCGTCAAAAGAACTCATGGGCATCGTCATCGTCTTCAGCGTCCCAGTCCCAACCGCAGGGCAAACTCCGCCGCGGGCATGGGTTTGCCGAACAGATAGCCCTGGGCTTCAAGACAGCCTTTTTTACGCAAGCGTTCGCACTGTTCCACGGTTTCAACGCCTTCGGCGATAACCTCCAGTTTGAAGCTGCTGCCCAAATAGAGTATTGCCCTGACGATCGCCGCATCCGGCGGGGATTCGCACATGGCGCGGACAAAGGTTTGATCCACCTTCAGCCGGGTGACCGGGTAATGCTTGAGCATGCTGAGGGAAGCATATCCCGTTCCATAGTCATCAAAAGCGATCCCCACGCCATCTTGGCATAATTCGCGCAGCGGAAGCAGCATCGTTTCATCATGGCGCAGGATAATATTCTCGGTGATTTCCAATTCCAGCGCCTGGGGCGGTAACCCGGTTTCGGCCAGAATGGCGCGAACCTGCCGCGCCAGGTTTCCGGTTCTGAACTGAGCGCTAAAGAGATTGACGCCGGTACGGAAATTTTCAACGCCGGCCTTGCGCCAGGCCGCCGTCTGGCGGCAAGCGGTCTTTATCACCCACTCCCCGACCCGTTCCGCCCACGGACCGGATTCCAACGCCGGTAAAAAAGCGGCCGGACCAAGCAATCCTTTTACCGGATGTTGCCAGCGCAGCAGGGCTTCCGCGCCGACAATCGCTTCGTCGGACAAACGTACCTGAGGCTGATAAAACAATTCAAATTCATTCTGCTCGAAAGCGCGGCCGAGTTCGGTTTGGTAGGAGCGTTTCGCCTGCGATAGCTCACGCAGTTCGCGGGTAAAGAAACGGCGGCAGTGGCGTCCCTCGGCTTTCGCCTGATAGAGCGCCAGATCCGCGCTGGTAAGCAGTTCCTGGATAGTCAGGCCGTGGATGGGATAAATCACGATACCGACGCTGGCGCCGATATTCACCGGCTGTCCGTCGACGGCCAAAATTTTTGATATTTCATCAATGATCTGGTCGGCGATTTCCGCCGCCCGCTGCGGATCCGACAGGCCCGGCATCAGCATGGCGAACTCATCGCCGCCCATGCGGGCCACCACATCGCCGGATCGCACGCAGTGCTGCAGTTTATAGCCCACTTCCACCAGAACCGCATCACCGCCGGCATGTCCCAGGTTATCATTGACGTCCTTGAAGCCGTCCAGATCCACCAGCATGATGATGGCGGCGTCTTCATTCCTCAATACCTGTTCGAGACTCGACGTCAGCAGGGTCCGATTGGCCAGTCCGGTAAGATGATCCATATGCGCCAGTTGGAACAGGCGCTCCTCATTGCGGCGACGTTCGGTAATATCCCGCAGGATGGCGCCAAAGCTGACATGCTGATCATCGACCCACATCGAGGCGGACAGCTCCACCGGAATCCAGGCGCCGTCCGCGGCCCGAACCTTCAGTTCCAGCGTGCCGCCATGCTGCAAGGCTTCTTTATCCGCCACCAGACGGCGCAATCGGGCCACCGGACCGCCCGGTATCAATATATTGATATTTTGTCCGATAATATCCTTGCTGTCATAACCCAATAATTTACGGGCGGCGGCGTTCCAAAATGTAATGGTACCGATTTCGTCGGCGCAGATAATCGCATCCGGCGAGGTATGCGCGATATTTTCAAAACGGCCCTGGCTGGCGCCGCGCGCCCGTTCCAGTCGGCGCATTTCCAGCTTATCCATCACCAGCGCCGCCAAATCCTGCATATTCTGCCTATCGCCGCCGTTAAGATCCGGTCGCGGTACCCGATCGATAATGCACAATGAGCCGATGGCGTAGCCCGTTCGCGTAAACAGTGGTATTCCGGCGTAAAAACGGATAAAGGGCTCCCCGGTCACCAGTGGATTATCCCGGAATAAAAGATCCGCCAGGGTATCCGGTATCACCAGGATATTTCGAGTTTGGATGGTATGGGTACAAAAGGAAATGTCCCGCGGCGTTTCACAGGTAGCGATGCCGGTGCTGGCGACAAACAGCTGCCGCTCCGCTTCAATAAGGGAAATCAATACGATGGGAACATTGAATATATTGGCCGTTAATTGGATTAATCGGTTAAAAGCCATATCCGCTATTGGCGAATGAATTCCGAATTCCTCAAGAATTGCCAAACGCTTTTCTTCATCCTGACCCAACGGCGGATACGTCATATTTGCCTCTTCAAATAATTATAAACATAATAATTGACAATGCTTTAGAAGGGTTATGCCTATTAAGTATAGTCACAGGCGCGAAGAAGCGGCGATAATCAACGGGCTGGTTTTATGCGCGGGATCGATAAGAATGAATAATGACCGGCGTCGGATAAAATTCATCAGATTCTAAAAGACGGTGCCGGCCCTATGCCCAGGGCCCCGTTTATGTGCCGCTGACGGGTCAACGGGGCGATAGACTCATAGGGCGGCCATGGCGCCATCCTATGCTAATGGGCCGCCGTAGCCTCTTTTGCACTCTCGT
Source organism: Sodalis sp. RH15 (assembly GCF_047324255.1). Taxonomy (NCBI): domain Bacteria; kingdom Pseudomonadati; phylum Pseudomonadota; class Gammaproteobacteria; order Enterobacterales; family Bruguierivoracaceae; genus Sodalis; species Sodalis sp. RH15. The sequence goes on along the minus strand of NZ_CP178738.1, from coordinate 1,491,950 downwards.
CCGAGCTTTGTTTGTCCTCGCAGCCCGGCGTTTTATCGCAATACATATCCAGTAATTTCAGGGTGACGCCATTAGTCCAGCCGAAGCCATCCTGCAGCGGATATTCACCGCCGCCGCCGCCGCCGAGGCCGCTGCCTTCAACAACATATTTTTCCACCAGCTTGTGCTGATTATTATAAAGCCGCTGCACGTTGCCTAAAAACCGGGTGGCGATATCTTCCGCCAGGGCATCATTGCCGTAATTACGCAACCCTTCAACCGCAACCCATTGCAGCGGCGCCCAGCCATTGGGGGCATCCCATTGCTGGCCGGTGGTATGGGTAGTGGTGGTCAAGCCGCCTTGCTTAAGCAGCTGCGACCGTATGGTTTGCGCGGTGCGATTGGCGCGATCCATCGGCGCGATTTTTGCGTAGAGCGGAAACACGGTGGCGGCGGTAAGCTGTTCGCTCAGCTTGCCCTGCTGCCAGTTGTAGTCGGCGTAATAGCCCTCCTGATCGTTCCACAGGTGCTGGTTGATAGCCTGCTTCCGGCGTTCGGCCCGCTGGCTGTAATCATTGGCCGCTTTCTGATCCTTGGCCAGCAAACTGGCGTTGGCCAGGGTATGCTCAAGATGATACAGCAAGGCGTTCAGGTCCACCGGCAGGAATGAGGTGGTGCGGATGGACGAGAGTTCCAGCGGGTTGTAGAACCAGCGCGAACTATAATCCCAGCCAGAGGCGGCGCCGGCCCGCAAATCACGATAAACTTCCGCCGCCGGCCGGTCTTTGGCCTCGCTGGCGGTCAGCACGTCCTCCATATAGGATTCCGTGCGCGGGGTATCCAGATCATCCCAATACCGGTTCAGTAACGAACCGTCCGGCAAACGCACCACCCGTTTGTTGGCTTCGCCATTTTCCAGGTTCTCGCTGCCTGCCATCCAGTACTCGTACTCTTTTTTCAATTGCGGCAGGTACTTGAGGTAAACCCCCTCGCCATCGTGGGTCGCCAGCAAATCGATCATCAAGGCGAAAAAGGGCGGCTGGGAACGGCTCAGGTAATAGCTGCGGTTCCCGTTGGGAATATGGCCGTATTTTTCGATTTCATGGGCGAAGTTATTGGTCATATCCCTGACCAGTTCCCATTTGTCGCTTTCCGCCAGGCCCAGCATGGTGAAGTAGCTATCCCAATAATAGACTTCCCGGAACCGGCCCCCCGGCACCACATAATCGTTGGGCAGAGGCAGCAGCGAATCGTAAGGCCGTACGGTGGCGGTATTACGGGTCAATACCGGCCATAGCGTGTTGATATGTTCACGTAACGTCTGGCCGGTGGGCGGCACATATTTCACCCGATCCGGGGGAAAGATAAAATTCTTGTCGACAAAGGTTCGCAGATTGAATTTTTTACGCCGTTTTTTTACTTGATAATCGGCCACAATCGCCGACGGAGTCCGGCGCGGTACCGCATCCGCAAAAGTTTTCTGGTCGGGGAATAATTTCGCCGTTTGCACGTCGATATAGAGCTGGCCCAATAATATGTCCGGCCCCAGCAAGGAAGGAATATTTGTTTTATTTTTAGTTGTACTCGTAGAGAGAGCCAGGCCTGAAGCTGCTCCCAGCGCCATGCCCAATGTCAGAAATCTTTTCCAGGTCCACCTGAAAGAGCGTGTAATCATAGGTTTTTCTCCTTTTTTATACGCCATCCGGCTAATCTGGCCGCGGCCGCGAAATTCGTAGCAGACTTATAACTATAGCCACTACTGAACTATTCATGGACATCCGGAACAAGCCCGAAACGTTTATTCTTCCCGGCGCAAGCGCCCTAACCAGGCTATGGCCCCGTCGGGCGCGGCGCGGCGGGAGCGCCACTGTCAAATGGACACGCTGATTATTTCCGCCGGCCGCCATAGGAAAAGAGAGCATCACATGATATTTTTTTGTTTTAAAACAACGCATAGCAGTGAACCATCAATTGAAATATCCTGCTTGCGCACCCTCGGGGGTTTCATGGGCGCCGGCGGTTAGCCGTTAATCTGCCCCACCGGACCGATGGATATGTCCAGGCAAAACCCGCGTTAAACATGCCGGCCGGCCTCGCCCAAACGAAGAGATTCGGATTTATCGTAAAGGCCGGATTGCCCGTTGCGGCCCTTGCCGAACGCTTTACTGACCGCCAGATTTTTATTGAGTTCAACATATGAACGTTATTAGATACTATTATTAAACAACAATAACAAAACGAAAACATCTTTAAATGAAATTTATAAATTCGCAGTGGTTATAGAGGGTTAATTATTATTAAGGAAACGCCATAGGGGAAAATAGAATTATCTGGGCGCGACTCGGAGGAAAAGAGCGGGCTATTGCCTAGCGGATTGGAGGTTTTAGACGTTAGCGCGCTAACGTGCATTCAATCAATGAGTGTAATCAGATATCGGCCCGGCACGGCTGCGCATCGCTTGAAACCGCGCCCGGCAGTTCATATTCATACCCGGTGCTGGTCGTACTCCATATCGCTGACCCGTTGCCAGACTTCGGCGGGCATGTAAACCGGCATATGATCGCAGCCCATGGCGCTGAACAATGCATCGGTTTCGGAACAGGAAGCCCGGTCGGCGCTGGGTTCTTCAGGTAAGACAAGAAACAGACGCTTTAAATGTTCAATAATCATCTCGATGCTCCTGGCCTGAAGAGCAAGGCCTGTTGGTCGGGTGAATTGGCAGCGTACCGCCCGAAGATGACGGTAATACCGTTATAAACGCAAACCGTTCCCGCGGGAAAGCTTTTTTTTGTATCTCTGGCGCCTCAACGCGCCTTAGAACCGGCCTTTCACCGCCGTGCGGTTTCAATGCCCTGAAATGAAAGATATTAAATACCCTGCGGCGACGACCGATAAAATGTAAATCTGAACATAGAATATTCATATGGTTAAAAAGGTTGTCAATAATGGACGCCCGGAAGGCAGCCGGCCCCAGGCGGTTTGGGTTGCCCGGATATCCCCGGCGTTGTAGCATTGGCACCGGTCTTCTTTCCGAGCAACCCCATGCCCAAGCCGCAAAAACCCCGCAATGTCAGTGCCCGGTCAACCCAGGGCGTTACCGTATTTGAAGTGGCCCGTCTGGCGGGCGTGGCGCCCATTACCGTTTCACGCGTACTGAACGAGCCCGGCAAGGTTAAAGAAGCCACGCTGTTGAGGGTACGGCAGGTGATTGAAGAAACCGGCTACGTGCGCAATCAAATCGCCGGTTCGCTGGCATCCAACCGCACCCGGCTGGTGGCGGTCATCGTGCCGGTACTCACCAATCCGATTTTTTCCGATACCTACCAGGCCATAGCGACCTGGCTGGCCAAAGCCGACTACCAGGTCTTGCTAGGCATTTCCGGCTACCATGCCGAGCAGGAAGAGGAATTGATTGACGTTGTCCTCAGCCGCCGCCCCGACGGCATTATCCTGACCGGTACCATTCACACCGAACTGAGCCGTAGGCGACTGCAATCCACCGGCATCCCGGTGGTTGAAACCTGGGATATGACCGAAGAACCCATTGATATGCTCATCGGTTTTTCCCATGAGGAGATAGGACGGCGGGAAGCGCAGCATCTGCTGGCGAAAGGCTATCGGGATTTTGCTATTGTGGAAGTGGACGATCCGCGCGGCCATCGGCGCAGCGAAAGCTTCATAAGGGAGCTCGCGCTGCACGGTATAGCTCCCCGCCATCGCCAAACCTTTCATGGATTGCCGGCGCTGTCCCAGGGACGGGCAGCCCTTCTGACGCTGCTGCCATTGCGGCAGCGGCCGCTGATGATCGTCTGTTCATCGGATACGCTGGCCCATGGCGTGCTGACCGAGGCCGCTTGCCAGGGAATAAACGTTCCCGGTGAATTTGCCGTCATGGGTTTTGGCGATATGAATTTCGCCGCGTTTACCTTCCCGTCGCTGTCCACGGTAAGAATCGACGGTGCCGGTATCGGCCGCCGGGCGGCCGCGGCTTTGCTGGAGCGGCTGAAGGGTAACACAACGTCCCCGCCGGTAATGATGGATGTGGGTTTCACTCTGGTGGATCGCGACAGTACCGCATTATTAGCCAACCCATGGACGTCCACAGAGTAACAGCGGACGCCGGCCGGCGGCAAAGCCTCTAGGGCGCGGTATCATTGGCATCGGCGACGAATTCAACGCCCGCGCCGAGCGTACCCTGGACAGAAAGCAAACAATACCCATTCATAGAAAATATATAATTATAAAAAGTATAGTTCCAATATTACTCTTTTTGTAATAAATACCCTTCCCTGTTGAGCCAATTCTTCAAGAAGAGGGGAAAGAGTGTTATTACCTCCTGGCAGCTCACTGTAATTATAAAATTTTTCTTATATGATCCACGTGCTATTAAATGAGCTCAATCATGCTATTTTAGCGATCATTATCCGGCACGCCAGTATTGATTACATATCAAATTAACTAGGATGTATTATTAATAAGGAAAATTATGTTTCATTATAAAGATTGCGGATTATCAATTGTTTGGCTCATCAACGGTTATGTGCAAGAGAAAATGAATAAGGGCTTCGCCTACCGCATTGAAGATAAATCCGGTTTACATCGATTAATCGCCAAGGCATTAATTAATCGCCGGGGATCTCTGACCGGACGGGAGATGTATTTTATACGCAGCGAAATGAATCTATTAACAAGGGAACTGGGAGAGAAAATGGGCGTGGGCGCGACGATCGTCAGTCAGTGGGAACAAAGTTGCCACCCCTTGCCCCGAGGGGCCGATATTGCATTAAGAACGATCTATGTCGGCTTATTGCTGGAAGAAAGCGAAAGGGAACTGCATGTCCATTTACTTTCCGAGTCGGGACAGGATCGTTTCATTGAACAGCTCATTTTTAGATTCATCGACAGGCAATGGCAGCGCTATGTGCCGCTGCCGGGATCGCCGGCGGAGATTGAGCCGATATAATGCGGCTAAAGCGGTGACGCCTGCGCCATCGCGGATCGTGCATTGAAATGATCACTTTTTAAAATTATCAAATTTGATTCATGATTCCGTCATCGGACAGCGTCAACGCGGCATGGCAATAAAAACGTCATATTGATTCTTTATACTTCAGCTTCAATTAAGTCCAAAAAAGAATAACAATATGTACGCCCGCCTGTCCTTGGCGCAGCGGCCAGGCTCCGGTATTAAGCCATCACCGGATGCCGTGCTCTGCGCCTTATTTTTTTGTCCCCGTTCCGCCTCGTCCGTCCGGGGCGAGTTACCCACGAAAGGCCATCTTTCCCGCCGGCGGTACGGTTATCGCGCCACTGCCGATGTTGAAATGCACCAAACCGCCCGAACAGGCCAATGACGTTATCGATTATGTCCTCTTGCCGGAAAGAGGCCATGGGTCGATTTGACCTGCCGGCGATGGCGAAGGACCGGGCCTATTAAAGGGGGAGCGCAAACAGGATCGAAGGCGATTCGCCCCTACTTGTCCTCCAGACCGAAACGTTCCGCCAGCTCGCGGCGTAGATTATCCGATTGCCGTCCGAAAATGGCCTGGATTTCCTGGCCTATCACAACCACCCCCACGGCGCCCAAATGCTGGATTTCCCCCGTATCCACCTTGCTCAAATCCTTGACCTTCACCCGCAAACGCGTGATACAGGCATCCACATCAACGATATTTTCCTGCTCGCCCAGCGCGGAAATCAATGAAGTGATATCCGGATCGTGCGGCACCGTGGCGTTATGCGGGTGCTTTATCTTCTCGCGGAAAAAACGCATAAATTCTTTGAAATTAACCATTCTTGCATCCTTATTTGAATTATCGGGGCCTGTTAGGCTCGCCGGCGGCTATAAAAGCGCGATCCGCGCCCTTCTCCCCGGCACGTTACTGAAAGTGCCACTGCTTATGTTATGCCTTACTTCAATTATCCTACCGCGATGGCGGCAGACCTGAAAGGAGGATTAAACGTCTTGAAGGTTGTGACGTGCATTCTCGAGTAAAAAATGTGATCCAGCCGACAGCGTCGCTGCTGCATATGCGCTACGAAAGCCGGCATAGCCAAAAGCCCCGCCAGGGTGATAAAACTAAAGGCCACAAAAGTTTTTTTCGTATCTCATGAGGCTATGGTCCAAACGACAAATAGGCCGTTATCGGCTTATATTTTAGGTTGCATTATTCTAAATACCTTCTACCTCTCGATTTATTATTCTAGCAATGGGAAAATATGAAAAAAAACGCAGCGCCAACCCCATGAATTTATTATTATTCATGATAGCAATTATCATTTCACTCTCTTATATTAACGCCACTGTTTGTTTTATTACCACTCTCTGACTAAACTTATATCATAAAGGGATTTTCATTGAAAAAGGGCCTTTCTTATTAATGTTTTAAAACCTGCCGCGGAGACATAAATGAATATCAAAACTCTGGAAGACCTTTTTATCCATGCCCTATCGGATGTGTACAGTGCTGAAAAGCAAATTACCCGCGCATTACCGAAAATGGCCCGCGCCGCAACAGATCCCGAGTTGGTCACGGCATTCCAAGCGCATCTTGAGCAAACGCACGGTCAGATAGAACGTATTGATAAATTGGTGGAAGCGACCCCTAATGTGAAGATCAAGCGGATGAAGTGCTTGGCAATGGAAGGATTGGTTGAAGAGGGACAAGAAATTATCGACGAAGTGGAAAAAGGCCCGGTGCGCGATGCGGGACTTATTGCCGCGGCCCAAAAGGTGGAGCACTACGAAATTGCCACCTACGGCACTCTTTGCGCTTTGGCTGAACTGTTGAAATATAGCGAAGGGAAGGCGCTGCTGGCTGAAACCTTAAAGGAAGAAAAAGACACCGATATTAAACTGTCTAAATTGGCGACGATGAAAGTCAATATAGCCGGCTAATATATTCCCCAGGTTATGCCTTATTTATTTTGCTTAAAGCCACGGCTCGGACAATATGAAAAATTGCCTGAGCTGTGATTTATTTATTCATGTTTTTTATAGGGTTGATATGATTATTTAATTTTTTATATATGGCTTAGGCCACCATAAAAACCCCTCAATGTTTGGCGCAAACCACAATGGTCTAAAGCCTGAACTCGGCAATAACTCTCTCGCCGCTATACGGCGTTTTTGATAGCATTATTATCTGTTCAAAATTCACTGCCCTGCCAAATCGCCAATCGCCAATCGCCTGCGCCCGCTGTTCCATGGCGGGGGCGTCGCGTCACCAGCCCAGGCCATTAGCATGTCAATCGGCCATCATGCACCCTTCAAAGAAGAAATCAGCACTGAACAAAAGTGCCTTTTGGGACAATTGAAAGTTTAGCTTCTCTTACTAATTTCCCCAGCGGCACCTCTTAAGATAAGGGGGATCGACACCGCGAGGCCCTATCCGCTCTGCACGGTTTATATAACATCTTATCGGTCCTCTGCACTCCGTTAGCCCTTCTTTCCCCCCGGATTGGATGATAAATAGCCTTTCCGCCCCGCCATGCCGCATCGATGCCCGCCGCTGGTGCACGCCTGGTTTTTTATGCCCATGGTAAAGAGGAGAAAAGCCGGTGGGCTAGACCAGAGGTATCTGGCACGGCGTTTGCTTTGCTCAAAGCATCCCCGGCCACCGCAGGGGCAAAGCGTAACCGCCGGACGCCAGGCAGGCCGAACCGGCAATCACTATCGCGGCATCAAAAGACATTGTCACCCTTTACAACGGGCCGTTTATGTTTATCCACAACTCATTTTGGAGTGAATTGTATGCAACGACGTAGTTTGCTTAAAGCCTTTGCCCTCTCCGCTACCGTTATCGGCATGGGCATCAGTTGGGGCGCCCTGGCCGCGGATACCATCAAAGTCGGCATAATGCATTCACTGTCCGGCACCATGGCGATTTCTGAAACGCCGCTGAAAGATGTGGCCCTGATGACCATTGATGATATCAATGCCCACGGCGGGGTTTTAGGTAAACAGCTGGAGCCGGTGGTGGTGGATCCCGCGTCGAACTGGCCTCTGTTTGCCGAGAAAGCCCGTCAGCTGTTAACCCAGGACAAAGTGGCGGTGGTGTTCGGCTGCTGGACCTCGGTATCGCGAAAATCAGTGCTGCCGGTGTTTGAAGAGCTGAACGGCCTGTTGTTCTATCCGGTGCAATATGAAGGGGAAGAGATGTCGCCGAACGTATTTTATACCGGCGCGGCCCCTAACCAGCAGGCTATCCCGGCGGTGGAATATCTCATGAGCGAAGACGGCGGCGGCGCCAAACGCTTCTTCCTGCTCGGTACCGATTATGTCTATCCCCGCACCACCAACAAGATCCTGCGCTCGTTCCTGCATTCCAAAGGCGTGGCGGATAAAGATATCGAAGAAGTCTATACCCCCTTCGGCTACAGCGATTATCAGACCATCGTCGCCAATATCAAGAAATTCTCCGCCGGCGGTAAAACCGCGGTCATTTCCACTATTAACGGCGATTCCAACGTGCCGTTCTATAAAGAGCTGGCCAACCAGGGCATCAAGGCCACCGACGTTCCGGTTATCGCCTTCTCGGTAGGCGAGGAAGAACTGCGGGGTATCGATACCAAACCCCTGGTGGGCAATCTGGCGGCCTGGAACTATTTCGAGTCGGTGGATAATCCCACCAACAAGAAATTTGTCGCCGATTACCGGGCCTATGCCAAAGCCCATAATCTGCCCAATGCCGCTACGGTGGTGACCAACGACCCCATGGAAGCCACCTACGTGGGCATTCATATGTGGGCCCAGGCGGTGGAAAAAGCCAAGTCAACGGACGTGGATAAAGTCCGGGCGGCCATGGCGGGACAGACCTACGCGGCGCCGTCAGGCTTCACGCTGACCATGGATAAGACCAATCACCACCTCCATAAGCCGGTCATGATTGGCGAGATCGAGGATAACGGTCAGTTCAACGTGGTCTGGCAGACGGATAAACCCATTCGCGCCCAGCCTTGGAGCCCTTATATTCCCGGCGATGAGAAAAAACCGGATCATCCGGTGAAAAGCGCCATGTGATCTGAGTAAGGCCAGCGAGAGGGTATGGTATGGGTGCCGGAGCGTGGCCGGCGCCTGATTATTCCGGCGCCAGAACGGGTGAATATCATGAGCGGTTTAATTCGTTTATTACGGTGGGTAGCCCTGGCATTGTGCTTATGCCAGCCGCTGGGGGCCTTAGCCGGTCCCGCCGCCGATTTTGTCGCTGCAAACCGCAGCATGCAGGCCAAGATGCTGGAAAACTGGTCCGTGGCGCCGGATGCCTCGCGTTTACCGTTGCTGGAGTCATTGCGGCGGGAAGAGGTGGTTATCGACGAGGCGGGCCGGCCTTTTATCCAAAGGGATACGCAGCTGTTGCCCATGGAAGGCGATGGCAAACCGCAGGGCGCGGTTAAAAAAGTCTGGCTGAATAACCGGCTGCGCAATCTTATCGCCAATGCGCTGTCCGCTCATCAGCTGGTGAGCAACGATCGCCGCGTGCGGTTACAGGCCGCCAAGGTATTGCAACGGGAAGCCCAGGCGGACCAGTTGCCGTTGCTGACCGCCCGTTTAAAAGCGGAGCAGGATCCGTCGGTGCACGGTGCGTTGCTGGCCGCCCTGGCCAATCTGCAATTAAACGATGCCAATCCCCAGGTGCGGCTCCAGGCGGTGACGCTATTGGGCCAATCCGGCGATCCGGATACCCAGGCGCGTCTGGCATCCCTCACCAACGTTAACACCGAACCCGATGCCCAGGTCCGTGCCGCCGCTATCAACAGTTTAAAACAGGTAAGGCATCGGCTGCTGCTGGGAGACCTGCTGGGCCAGGCCTTTACCGGACTCTCGCTGGGTTCGATATTATTGCTGGCGGCGCTGGGACTGGCCATTACCTACGGCCTGCTGGGGGTAATCAATATGGCCCATGGCGAAATGCTGATGCTCGGCGCCTATTCTACCTATCTGGTACAGATGCTGATGCAGCAGTTTACCCCGCAATTACTGGCTTTTTATCCGCTGGCGGCCCTGCCGGTGGCCTTTGCCGTCACCGGCGGCATCGGCATGCTGCTGGAGCGCACGGTGATACGCCACCTTTACGGCCGCCCGCTGGAAACCCTGCTGGCTACCTGGGGTATCAGCCTGGTGCTTATCCAGGGAGTCCGCATGCTGTTCGGCGCCCAAAACGTGGAGGTGGCCAATCCTGACTGGCTGTCCGGCGGTATTCAACTGCTGCCGAATCTGGTCTTGCCCTGGAACCGCATAGCGGTAATTTTGTTTGTGCTCGCCGTACTGGCGCTGTGCTGGCTGCTGCTGAATAAAACCCGGCTGGGCATGAATATCCGTGCGGTAACTCAAAACCGGGCCATGGCCGCCTGCTGCGGCGTTCCCACCGGCCGGGTGGATATGCTGGCCTTCGGCCTGGGTTCCGGCATCGCCGGCCTGGGGGGCGTCGCGTTGTCCCAATTGGGCAATGTCGGACCCGAACTGGGCCAGGGTTATATTATCGATTCGTTCCTGGTGGTGGTGCTGGGGGGCGTGGGCCAGTTGGCGGGCACCGTGGCGGCCGCATTTGGGCTGGGTATCGTCAACAAAATCCTCGAGCCGGAGATCGGCGCCGTGCTGGGTAAAATCCTTATCCTGGCATTGATTGTGCTGTTTATCCAAAAGCGGCCGCAGGGTCTGTTCGCCGTGAAAGGCCGGGTGATTGACTGATGAGCCAGCCCTTAACCATAACCGCGGTGCAAAAAGCGCCGCGCATCGCCATCACGCTCACCGGACTGGGCTTTATCGCGCTGGTGATTTTCCCGCTGCTGGCCCTGCTGCCCGAGGGGCATCCGCTGGCTATCTCCACTTATACCCTGACACTGGTGGGTAAAATCCTCTGCTATGCCGTGGTGGCCATCGCCCTGGATCTGGTATGGGGCTACGCCGGGCTGCTGTCCCTGGGACACGGGCTGTTTTTCGCGCTGGGGGGCTACGGCATGGGCATGTACCTTATGCGCCAGGCGGCGGGGGACGGTTTGCCGCCGTTTATGTCCTTTTTATCCTGGACTCAACTGCCGTGGTACTGGACCGGCACCGAGCATTTCGCCTGGGCGCTCTGTCTGATTATCCTGGCCCCCGGCCTGCTGGCGCTGGTTTTCGGTTATTTTTCATTTCGTTCGAAAATCAAAGGGGTCTATTTTTCCATCATGACCCAGGCGCTGACCTATGCCGCCATGCTGCTGTTTTTCCGCAATGAAACCGGTTTTGGCGGTAATAACGGTTTTACCGGTTTTACCACCCTACTGGGCTATACGGTAACCGCCACGTCCACCCGGATCGCACTGTTCATGGTAACGGTACTGCTGTTGGCCGCCAGTTTATTGCTGGGTTTCGCCCTGGCGCAAAGCAAGTTCGGCCGGGTGCTGACGGCGATAAGGGACGCGGAAAACCGTCTGGTGTTCTGCGGTTACGATCCCAAGGGCTTCAAGCTGTTCATCTGGACCTTGTCGGCGGTACTGTGCGGTCTGGCGGGCGCGCTGTATGTGCCGCAGGTGGGGATCATCAATCCGGGGGAAATGTCCCCCACCAACTCCATTGAAGCGGCGATCTGGGTGGCGCTGGGCGGGCGGGGCACCCTGATCGGCCCTTTGCTGGGGGCCGGCATCGTCAATGGCGCCAAAAGCTGGTTCACTGTGGCGATGCCGGAATATTGGCAGCTGTTTCTCGGCCTGATGTTTATCGTGGTCACCCTGCTGTTGCCCCAGGGCGTCATCGGCCTGCTGCGTAAAAGGAGGGGCTTATGAATGAAGGCCTACTGACGCAAACCTATCCGGCGGACGCCAGGCGGGATCGGCGCGACCCGGTGCTGTCGCTGGAAAACATCAACGTCAGCTTCGACGGTTTTCGCGCCCTAACCTCCCTCTCCTTTCAGATAGGCGTCGGCGAACTGCGCTGCGTTATCGGCCCCAACGGCGCCGGCAAGACCACGCTGATGGATGTCATCACCGGTAAAACCCGTCCCCAGAGCGGCCGGGCCATTTACGATCAGCAGACCGATCTGACCCGGCTCAGCCCGACCCAAATAGCCCGGGCCGGCATCGGCCGTAAATTTCAGAAGCCGACGGTATTTGAAGCCTTAACGGTATTTGAAAACCTGGAACTGGCGCTGAAAACCGATAAATCGGTCTGGGCCTGTTTGCGCAATAAGCTCACCAGCGAACAGCGGGACCGCATTGACGCCATGCTATCGACGCTGCGCCTGAGCCATGAGCGGCATCGCGCGGCCGGCATGCTGTCCCACGGACAAAAACAATTCCTTGAAATAGGTATGCTGCTGGTGCAGGAACCGCATCTGCTGTTGCTGGATGAGCCCGCCGCCGGCATGACCGATGCCGAAACCGCCTATACCGCCGAGCTGTTCCGCTCGCTGGCGGGTAAGCACTCGCTTATGGTGGTGGAGCACGATATGGGATTTGTGGAAACCATCGCCGACCATGTCACGGTGTTGCACCAGGGTCAGGTATTGGCGGAGGGATCGCTCCGGGAAGTCCAGGCCAATGAGCAGGTGATTGAAGTCTATCTGGGGCGATAATCGCATTCCGTTGGGGCGATAGCGGGAAAACCAAATTTTTACCTGGGGAGAAACCGGATGCTGCAGGTGGAAGAGTTGAATCAGTTTTACGGCGGCAGCCATATCCTGCGCGGCCTGTCGTTTGAGGCGCGCGTCGGCCAGGTCACCTGCCTGCTGGGACGCAATGGCGTGGGTAAAACCACCCTGCTCAAATGCCTTATGGGACTGCTGCCGGTTAAAACCGGCCGCATCCGCTGGCAGGGCGAGCTGATAAACGGGCGCAAAACCCACCAGCGCGTCCAGGCGGGTATCGCCTATGTGCCGCAGGGACGGGAAATCTTTCCGCGCATGACGGTGGAGGAGAACATCCTGCTGGGCTTATCGCGCTTTCCGGGCGCCCAGGCCAAACAGCCGCCGGCGGAAGTCTATTCGCTGTTTCCCATACTGGCTGAAATGAAACAAAGGCGCGGCGGCGATCTCTCCGGCGGCCAGCAGCAGCAACTGGCCATCGCCCGCGCCCTGGCCTGCCGGCCGCAATTATTGATCCTCGATGAACCCACTGAAGGCATACAGCCTTCGGTTATCAAGGAGATCGGCCTCGTCATCAAAACCCTGGCGGCCCGGGGAGATATGGCCATTTTACTGGTGGAACAGTTTTATGATTTTGCCGCCGCCCTGGCGGACAGTTATCTGGTCATGTCCCGCGGCCAGATCGTGCAGCGCGGGCGCGGAGCGGATATGGAAGCGGAAGGAGTGCGGGGATTGGTCACCATTTAACATACTGCGTCTATGATTGGGGATAAAAATGTTTCACACTGGCTTATAGCCTTTAACCCGGAACAAAGACATGCAACGTTTGACCCTTTCCCTGGACGATGAGCTGGCGCTCGCTTTCGACGAATTAATGCGGCGCAACGGCTACGCCAGCCGCTCCGAAGCCTTCCGCGATATGCTGCGGCGCGAGCTGGGACGCCAGGTGGCCGCCAGCGACGTGAATACGCCCTTTATCGCCATACTCAGCTATGTCTACGACCACCACGAACGCCAGCTGTCCGCCCGTCTTACCGAACTGCAGCATGATCATCATGAACTGACCATTTCCACCATGCATGCCCATCTGAGCCATGACGAATGCGTGGAAACCGCTATTTTGCGCGGACCGCTGCGGCAACTGACTGAGTTTGCCCAGTCGGTGATTGCCCAGACCGGCGTGCGCCACGGCAGCATCAACCTGATTCCGCTGGAGGCGGCGGAACTGGCGGTTGACGCCAACCCGTCCCCAACGCCCCGCGGCGGCCACGATCACGGGCATAAGCACTGATGGCGTCCGCGCCGCCTTCCCCGGGCGGAACCGGGCGGCAGATGGCTCGTCCTAGCCGGCAATAGCGTCAGCGTGGATTTTCCGGCAGGATATGCTCATTTTCTACCCTGCCGGCGATATTTTAGGCTGTTATGTTAAAATATAACCTGCTATGCTGTACAAAACAACAGTAGAGCGGGTTTTATTCAGTGCGCAAGCGTCTCACCACCGTCCGGCGGGAATTCGATCCCGCCGAGATTTATCAGTATCCGGAACATCTGCGTTCATTTATCGACAGCCTCCCCGCCGCCCCCGGCGTGTACGTTTTCCATGGCGACAGCGACGTCATGCCGCTGTATATAGGTAAAAGCATCAATATCCGCAGCCGAGTGATGTCCCATTTTCGTACCGCCGAGGAAGCGCGCATGCTGCGCCAGGCCCGGCGCGTCAGCTATTACCCCACCGCCGGAGAAATCGGCGCGCTGTTGCTGGAGGCGCAGATGATCAAGCAATATCAGCCGCTGCATAACAAGAGGCTGCGGCGCAGCCGCCAGCTCTGCTCCATCCAATTGGTGAACGGTATGCCGGTTATTGTCTCGGCCAAGGAGATAGACTTCGCCCGCGCAGCGGATTTATACGGGCTGTTCTCCAACCGCCATTCCGCGCAGCAAAGGCTGCTGGATATCGGCGACAGCGAATTTTTATGTTACAGCCTGCTGGGGTTGGAAAGGATCAGTCACGGCCGCCCCTGTTTCCGCTTTCATCTCGGACGCTGCGCCGGGGCCTGCTGCGGTAAGGAGACGCCGCAGGAGCATCATCTTCGCCTGATGGACGCGCTGCAGCAGATGCGCATATTCAGCTGGCCCTATGCGGGGGCAATAGGCCTGGTGGAACAGGGGGCGGCGTTTCGCCAAATCCACGTGGTGAATAATTGGTATTATCTGGGGTCTGTAAACAATCTGTCCGACGCCGCGGCCCTGAATAAAGTGGCGAAAAATTTCGACCGCGACGGCTACAAAATCCTCAGCGGGCCGATCTTAAGCGGGCGTCATGAGATCATCGAACTGGAATAGGCGTGAATGCGCCTGGTTAAAACATGGCGAGCCTGGCGGCTTGTGCATGTATATCGCCTTGCTTCTTCAAAAACGCTTTCATTTTGCGCAGCACTTTCATGGCAGATTCCTCGGATTAGCTATTAATTTGTGATGTAAATCACACTTTTATACTAGGCAAAAGGGGATGGCCTGTCAAATTTATGTGATGCATATCACGTTTTTCCGGAAAGCGTTTTTACCTTCGGCAATTAGCTCAGCGACAGCGGCGCGATACGCTCTACCGGTGCCGACAGGATGATGGACGTTTTGGTGGCCCCAAAACGGCTGACTTCTTCGATAAAAGCTTCCAAAGCCGCCATATTGCGCACCGCGCCCCTTATCATCACGCAGGCTTCGCCGGTGACCCGGTAGCACTGCAAAATCTGCGGCATCTGGGTCAATGCCTGCAGGATATTCTGCCAGTGGTTATGATTAAGACGCAGTTCAACAATAAAAGAGATATCCAGCCCCATTTTTTCCAGATTGATATGGGCATGGTAGCCGGTGATGACTTTTTTTGCTTCCAGCTTGGCCACGCGCTCGGCCACCGCCGGCGGTGAAAGGTTCACCCGGCGCGCCAGCTCGGCATAGCTCAATCGCCCGTTTTCCATCAGCGCGTGCAATATCAATTCGTCGAATTTATCCATATTTTGTCCGCCGGCCGTTGAACGTTGAATCGAAGGTATATGGGTGGTTTTCCCGTGCTTTCATCGGGTAAACGGTGCGTAAATACCTCATTGAGTGCTAATAAAATAGGTTAAGTTAGGATTCAATTGCTAGACATTTACAGGAAAAAAAATGCGCTTAAAGGATTCGCCCGGTTTCAAACTCGCACTGGCCCTGTTTACGCTTTATGTCATTTGGGGTTCCACCTATTATTTTATCCGCGTCGGCGTCGGCGCCTGTCCGCCGCTGATGATGGCCGGAGTCCGGTTTTTCCTGGCCGGCGCCCTGTTGCTGACGGTGCTGCTGCTTAAAGGCGACCGTCTTCCCACCCTGCGCCAGACGGTGAACGCCGGCGCGATAGGCATATTGCTGCTGGCCATCGGCAACGGGCTGGTCACCGTGGCGGAGCATATGCAGGTGCCGTCCGGCATTGCCGCCGTGGTGGTCGCCACCGTACCGCTGTTCACCGTGGCTTTCGGCAGCCTGTGGGGCATCCGCGCCACCGGGCTTGAATGGCTGGGCATTGCCATCGGACTGGCGGGGATTATCTTGTTGAATACGTCCGGCAATCTCACTGAACATCCGCTGGGAGCCATGCTGTTGATCGTCGGCTCCATCAGCTGGGCGTTCGGTTCCATATGGGGAAGCAAACTCCAGCTACCGCAAGGTTTGATGGCCGGAGCAATGGAGATGCTGGTGGCCGGGACGGTACTGCTTTGCGCCAGCCGCATCAGCGGCGAACGACTGGTGCGGATGCCGGATATGGCCGGCATTCTGGCGGTGGGCTATTTGATCCTGTTCGGTTCAATCATTGCCATCAGTGCCTATATGTTCCTCCTCAAACACGCCCGTCCGGCGCTGGCCACCAGCTATGCCTATGTCAATCCGGTGGTGGCGGTACTGCTGGGCATGGGTTTCGCCGGTGAACGTCTCACGGGGACGGAATGGACGGCGCTGGGTATTATTATCCTCGCGGTCATGATAGTCATGGTGGGCAAATCCATCACCGCCGGCAGGCACTCCGCCGGCAATCTGGAGCCGGTGGTCAAAACCCGCCGCGATTCCGGCAAACCGGCGGGTTAACATTTCTCCTTTCGCCCGAAAACACCGGCACGATTGTTGCCGGTCCTACATCTTTATGCCCACTGGTATAATCACTCATTTTTTTGTATGACAAATTATTCCCCGGAGGTAAAGTAATATCCATACCCCGCGCGTAGCGGGTCAGGTTTGCCGGTATTCTGATACCGACGGGTAGGTAAAAACGTGTTTTAAGGATTTGAGCAGGCAATGGCGAATGAGAAACAACCGACTTCCGCGTTGACGGAGATCAGGGACGCCGACACAGCGGATAACCCGCCTGAACAGGTGTCTTCCGGCGGGATATCGGGCATGGCGCTGCTGGTAGCCGGCGCGTTTTTTATGGAGTATATCGACGGCACGGTCATCGCTACCGCATTACCGCAAATGGGCGTGACCTTCGGCGTTTCCGCGGTGGATCTGAATATCGGCATGAGCGCCTATCTGCTGACGTTGGCGGTATTGATCCCCGCCAGCGGCTGGATCGCCGATCGCTTCGGCTCCCGGCAGGTCTTTACCGTCGCGCTGGCCATTTTTACCCTGTCGTCGGTGCTGTGCGGCCTGACGCAAAACGTGCCGCAATTTGTCCTGATGCGCATCCTGCAAGGGGCCGGCGGCGCATTAATGGTGCCGGTGGGGCGCCTGGCGGTGCTCAGAAGCACGCCTAAACCGCAGTTGATCAAAGCTATCGCCACGTTAACCTGGCCGGCGCTGGTGGCGCCGATCCTGGGGCCGCCCCTGGGGGGGTTTATTACCGACTACTCAAGCTGGCGCTGGATCTTTTTTATCAACCTGCCCCTGGGAATAGTGGCCATCTTTGCCGCCTGGAAGCTTATTCCCAACCCGCCCCGCACGGTACGGCCGCCGTTTGACCTGATTGGTTTTGTCACCAGCGGCATCGCGATGCTCAGCCTGGTCTACGGACTGGAACTGACCGGCCGGCAAGATGCCCCCTGGCCTTACATGCTGTTGTATCTGCTGGTGGGCCTGCTGGCCCTGTTTTTGACCCTGCGCCATTTGCAGCGGGCCGAAAACCCGATGATCCGGTTGAATTCCATTAAGGTATTGACCTTCAGGGTGACTCTCGGCGGCGGTTCGTTATTTCGCATGGCCATCGGCGCGGTGCCGTTTTTACTGCCCATTATGTTCCAAGTGGGATTCGGCATGGACGCGTTCCATGCCGGTTCTCTGGTGCTGGCGGTGTTTGCCGGCAACCTGGCGATGAAACCCGCCACCACGCCGCTTATCCGGCACTTCGGTTTCCGCAAGGTCCTGCTGGTAAACGGCACTCTTGGGGCGCTGTCGCTGCTGGCCTGCGCCTTTCTGACGCCGACGACGCCGAGCTGGGTCATTCTTAGCGTACTGTTTTACGGCGGCCTATGCCGATCGATGCAGTTTACCGGCATCAGCACCCTGGCCTTCGCCGATATCCCGCAGAGCGACATGAATTATGCCAATACCCTGTTCAGTACGGCGGTGCAGCTCTCCATCGGCATGGGCATCACCATCGGCGCCATCGGCGTGCGGATCGGAGAGAAAGCGGCGCCGCTCTTGGGTATGGGGGATTTGCCCGGCATCAGCTATCGGCTGGCGTTTGTGCTGATTACCCTGATGTCGCTGATAGGGCTGGTGGATCTGCTGCGATTGCCCGCCAACGCGGGGGAATCGGTCTCGCGCAAACCGCAGCCGGTAAAACGAAAACCGGCTTCCGGCCGTTAGGGCTTGATCGAGACGTTGCCGGAGGCGCCGGCACGGCTATCCCCGTGGTTGCCGCCGCCGGTACCGCTACCTGACGGCGCGAGAGGATTAACCTTAGGTCGAAGCGGGGCAGGACGCCGCGTCAAACACCACGCCCCGGCCGGCGCACCAGGAAAAAAACGCGTCCAGCGGCAGTGAAGAGTGGTAAGGGGCCGTCTCGGTGGCCGAGGGATTATTGAACCACACCCGATCCCCCTCCAGCCCGTAGCACAACACCAAATGGCCGCCGTTTGCGCCGGGATCGCTATTGTATCCGTCGGCATGGCGGATCTTAGGCGAAACCGACGCCATTACCGGCATCCCCCTTGACAGGCAGTCCGCCAGGCTCTCCCGGCTGATGGCGGTATCCACCCGGGCCGAAATGCCGTACAGGCGTACGATCATCTCCACAAAAGGGGCATAAATCAACCCCTTAACCGAGCCGTCCGGCTGCGGGATATAGGCTTTTGCCGCCATGGCATGGCGCCAGATGGCATAACGCGAGCAGAGGGACGGGTCCGGCGTCGCCCCGTGCCGGCGCCGGTATAGCAATAGCGATTGAAAACAGGCGATCCCGCAGATTCGCCAGGACCAGAAGCGATACTCCTGGGCATCGCTAAAGCCGGACTGTTCCCGCCAATCCGGATCCCCGCAGGGATCGGCGCCGGCCAGTATTCGCTGATTCAGTCCCGGCGCGGACCACTGTGATACATAGGGATAATGCTCTACCGGCATACCGCTGTCCTTATGATTACCTCTGCTTGGCCGGACCGCCAATCAGGCGGTCTGGAAAAAGCTGACGGTTTTACGCAATTCCTCTCCTTGTTCGGTAAGCGACCGGGCTGCGGCGGCGGCCTCTTCAACCAGCGCCGCATTTTGCTGGGTCACCTGATCCATTTGCGCAACCGCCTGCCCCACTTCCTGGATGCCCAAATGCTGCTCGCTGCTGGCATTGGCGATCTCACGGATAATGGCGGCCACTTTATCCACCGAATCCACCACTTCCGTCATCGCTTTACTGGCATGATCGGCGCGGTCAGAGCCGGCGGTGATTTTCTCCACCGTGCCTTCAATCAAGGATTTAATCTCTTTGGCCGCGTCGGCGCTCTTTTGCGCCAGGGTTCTGACTTCGCTGGCCACCACCGCGAAACCCTTGCCCTGGGTACCGGCCCGGGCCGCTTCAACCGCCGCGTTAAGCGCCAGCAGGTTGGTTTGGAAGGCGATACCTTCAATGACAGAAATGATATTAACGATTTTTTTCGAGCTTTGCGAAATATCGCGCATCTGAGTCAGCATTTCGGCAACGATCTTACCGCCTTGGGAAGCGGTACGCGACGTTACCGTGGCAAGCTCGCTGGCCTCTTTGGCATTATCGGCGTTCTGATGCACGGTCTGCGTCAGCTGCTGCATATTGGCCGACGTCTGGATCAACGAAGACGCCTGTTCTTCGGTACGCTGGGAAAGATCGGTATTTCCCTGCGCAATCTGGCCCGAGGCCACCGAAATGGATTCGCTGCCGCGGATGATACCGTTAATGGTATCGCGCAGCTGCTGGCTCATGGCATTCAGCGCCGCCAGCAGACTGCCGCTGTCCTTCGCCCTCACCTGGATGCCCGTGGTCAGGTCGCCCTCGGCGATTTTACGCATAATGGCCGTGGCATAAGCCGGCTCGCCGCCCAGCTGCCGCCACAGATTTCGGGCGATGACCGTCGCCAGCAGGCCGGAAATCACCAGGGCGAACAGCCCCAGTCCCAGCAGAGAAGTTTTGGCGATAAAATACCCCTGGCTTGATTCGTCGGCGGCCTTGTTGCTGCCGCTGATTTCCCGATCCACCATGGTGGCCAGATCAATCATCAGTTGAGTGCGGTATTTGCGTGAATTATCACCGCTGATTTGGATGGCCGACGTCACATCGCCGGCGCTCATGGCTTTCACCACCTCATCATTCGCCTGGCTGAACTGATCAAAATTGGCGATGATCTGGCTGAATAACGGGGTGGAGCTTAACGGACTGTGCAAAGCAATATAATGATCCTGAGCACGACGATAGTTCGCCACCGCCTGCATGAGCTCTACCCGATGCCCCTCGCGGTCGCTCTCCGTCGCCGAGGAGATATACTGTATCTGCTGCAACCGCAGCTCCGCCAGATTTTCGCGCATCTCCAGGGTGTAGCGCACGCCGGGCAGCCAGTTGTTGCGGTAGTCGTCTATATGGGCATTGGTATTGCTAAGGTGGTACAACGATACTCCGCCCAAGCAAAGCATCATAAAAATAACGACTGCAAAACCACTTATCATTTGAACCAAAAAAGGTAAATGTACTAATTTTTTCATAACCAAAACCGTCCTTGAAGAGGGGTAAAGGTTTATCGGCATAAATAAGCGGAGGATGAGCCCCGGGACGGTTTTATTGTCGATCCGTGAGCCGTCCCAAGCTTTTGAACCTTGTTACACATTTTCTTCGGGCGGCCACGGCACGATGAAAATGATTTCCATTAAGCTTCGTTTTTTTCCCATTTTAAGGAATCTGCTTCCCCCGGAGGAACCGTGCCGCCGCGCGCACTGCCGGCCCCTCCCAACACAGCGGGGTCCGGCCGGAAACGCCGATATGGCTGAATCAATAGGCCGGCGGTATAAATCGTCAAATTCTTTATAGAATAATAATCATCCTGCCGAATATTAAAAACAGCGGTAAATTGTCAATTTCACATTCCATATTAACGTGGTAATATTGGCGGCCTTTGTTAGAGAAAATGATTAATGCCTATGACGTATTTATATCTCCTGATCGCTATTTTATCCGAAGTTATTGCTACCACATCACTTAAAGCCTCGGCGGGTTTTACGAAACTCTATCCCTCCATTCTGGTGATTGCCGGCTATATTACTTCCTTTTTATTATTATCATTAGTACTCAAATCCATCCCGGTGGGCATAGCCTACGCGCTCTGGGCAGGCTTGGGCATCGTTTTCGTGGCCATTGCCGGCTATCTGTTCTTCGATCAAAAGCTGGATCTTTACGCTATACTCGGCATGGCGCTTATTATCACCGGAGTATTAGTTATTAACCTGACATCCACCGCGCCGGAGCATTGAAACGCAGCGCCCCGGCCCGATTAAAATCATTATTATCTTATTATTAATAAATAAATTATGATCGTAGAAAATAAACTCTCTAACACCTACAATATAAAATTACGCCCATTGGAACGCGAGGATCTTTATTTCGTCCATCAGCTGGATAATAATGAAAGCGTAATGCGTTACTGGTTCGAGGAACCCTATGAAGCATTTGTGGAACTGAACGACCTCTACGACAAGCATATTCACGATCAAAGCGAGCGGCGTTTTATCATCGATAAGGAAGGCATCAAAATCGGTCTGGTGGAACTGGTGGAAATCAACCATATCCATCGCCGCGCCGAATTCCAGATTTTGATCGATCCGACGCATCAGGGGCATGGCTATGCCGGCATCGCCGCCCGGCTGGCCATGGAATATGGGTTCCTGGTGCTAAACCTGCATAAACTCTACCTCATTGTTGACCAGGAGAATGAAAAGGCCATCCACATCTACAGCAAGCTGGGATTCAACGTGGAGGGGGTATTGATCAAGGAATTTTTCGTTAACGGCGAATACCGCAACACCATCCGGATGTGTATCTTTCAAGAGGAATATCTGGCCCTTCGCCAGTCGGCCTGTGAGTAGCGTCGGCCCATGGCGGCCCGGGCCCGCGATCGCCGAGCGTGCAACGGACCTGTTAAAGGGTGAGCGTGCCGATGTGGTGGAATCGGGCGTGGTTTTCCCGCCCAACCGAGCGCCACATGGCACGGTATGCCCGCTATCGCCAGACGTGCAGCCGACGTGTAAAGGAGCACGCCGTCCTACCGGCCCTTACCCCCGCACCATGGTGGTCTTGGTATTCACCAGCTCAAACAGCGCCACGGTCCTGGAGGGACAAGTATATTTATGGCCGAAGCCGAAGCTGTGCTCATTGATATCGTCCGGCTGGAACGTATCAAAGATATGCCGCCAACCGTAACCGTGGGCCACTTCCGGCAAGGTATACACCACATCCTCATGGGAGGCGCTGAACAGCAGCAAAACGGTACTGAGGGAGCCGACCCGCAGCAGGCCGGTGGGCTGTGAACGACCGTCCAGCAGCATACCGATACTTTTCAGCTGGGCATCACCCCATGACTCCTCGGTCATCTCCTCGCCATTGGGCTGGAACCAGGTCACATCCTTGATGTCCAGTTTTTCATTGCGCTGCCCGGTGAGGAAACGTCCCCGATGCAAAATCGGGAACCGATCCCGCAACGCGATAAGCCGATAGGTAAAGAGAATCAGCGATTCTCCTTTATCGGTGATATTCCAATCCACCCAGGAGATATCATCGTCCTGGCAATAACCGTTATTATTGCCCTGCTGGGTACGGGCGAATTCATCCCCCGCCAGCAGCATCGGCGTGCCTTGGGAAAACATCAGGCTCGCCAGCATATTGCGCATCTGCCTTAGCCGCAAAGCATTGATGGCCGGGTCTTCGGTGGGCCCCTCAACGCCATAGTTGGCGGAATTATTATCGCTATGGCCGTCGCGGTTATCCTCTCCATTGGCTTCGTTATGCTTGTTCTCATAGGAAACCAGATCGTTGAGGGTAAAACCGTCATGGGCAGTGATAAAATTCACCGACGCATGGGGCTTTCGTCCGCGGTGGTTGAAAATATCCGCCGAGCCGGCCAGCCGGGTGGTGAATTCCGCCAATTGGCCCTCATCGCCGCGCCAGAATTTGCGCACCGAATCGCGATACCGATCGTTCCACTCCGACCAGCCTGGAGGAAAACCGCCCACCTGATACCCGCCGGGGCCGCAATCCCAAGGTTCGGCAATCAGTTTACATTGGCTGAGCACCGGATCCTGGCGGCAGGTATCCAGAAACCCGCAGCCTTCGTCAAAGCCGTAAATCTCCCGCCCGAGGATGGTGGCCAGGTCGAAGCGAAAGCCATCCACCTGCATCTCCGTTGCCCAGTAACGCAGGGAGTCGGTGACCATTTGCAGCACCCGCGGATGGCTTAAATTCAACGTATTGCCGGTACCGGTATCGTTGATGTAATAACGCTTCTCTTCGGGAAACAGCCGGTAATAACTGGCATTGTCTATGCCTTTCAAAGAGAGGGTCGGCCCCAGTTCATTCCCTTCGGCGGTATGGTTATACACCACGTCCAGAATCACTTCGATGCCGGCGGCATGAAGGGTGGCTATCATCTGCTTGAATTCATAAACCGACGACGTGGCCATGTATTGCGGATGCGGGGCGAAAAAGCACAGGGTATTGTAGCCCCAGAAATTGTGCAGCCCTTTTTCCTGTAAATGGCGATCGTCGGTGAAAGCATGGATCGGCATCAGCTCAATAGCGGTAACGCCGAGAGACTTAATGTAATCCACGATCTGGGGTACGCTCAGGGCCGAAAAGGTGCCGCGCAGATGTTCGGGCACCGCCGGATGGCGCATGGTATAGCCGCGCACGTGGGTTTCGTAGATCAGGGTTTTTTCCCAGGGGATAAAACTCTTGCCGTTCGCCGGCCAGGAAAACGCCGGATCGATAACCCGGCACTTAGGCATGAAAGGCGCGCTGTCCCGTTCATCTATGCTCAGGTCTTTATCGTCGGCGTTAAAATCATAACCGAACAGCGCATCATCCCATTTCAATTCGCCACGGATCTGCTTGGCATAAGGGTCGAGCAGCAGCTTAGCCGGATTGAAGCGATGCCCCTCCTCCGGGGCATGTGGGCCATGCACGCGATAACCATACAGCAGACCCGGCCGGGCATCCGGCAGATAGACGTGCCAGACTTCATCGGTATATTCCGGCAGTTCGATGCGGTCATACTCAACGCCTTCCTCGTCGAACAGACAGAGTTCCACCTTGGTGGCATGGGCGGAGAAGAGGGCAAAATTCACCCCAAGGCCGTCCCAGGTCGCGCCAAGGGGCACCGGCTTGCCTTCCCTGACGCGGGTTTTGCGATCGGCGTCCAGCCGCTGGACAATATCGTTATCTGAATTGGGGTGGACGATACGCACCCCTTTGTCATCAATGGTAATTTCCACCTGGTTATCGACTTTGCTTGCCATGGTGGTTGTGGTGGTAGGAAAAACCACTTCATTTTTCTTCGAGGATCCCTTGGCCATCCAATTCTTCTCCTGCGCGCATTTAGACGAATTCCGACTTCCGCTGCCTTAACCCGTGCCGATGACGGCATCGCTCCCGGAGCGGGCAATAATTAACCCGCCTTTGGAATCAATGGCTGATGGCACATAAATTTAAAACAGGTATTGGGCGTTGCTTTTCGTATGAGTC
Organism: Sodalis sp. RH15; assembly: GCF_047324255.1. NCBI lineage: Bacteria > Pseudomonadati > Pseudomonadota > Gammaproteobacteria > Enterobacterales > Bruguierivoracaceae > Sodalis > Sodalis sp. RH15. The sequence goes on along the minus strand of NZ_CP178738.1, from coordinate 1,467,203 downwards.
CGGGGTGGAAGTAACAGACCATGTTCGAAGTGTAGTACCGCTTTGCGGTTCTGCCAGAAGTCCGCACGGCGAATCTACATCGCTCGCCGGCCGGTGCCTGAAGGATTAGCGATGTGATATGCTGCCGGTTAAGGATAAAACCAGGCCGGGCAGCAACTTGGCACCGCTGTATCTAAGCGACATTCCGGCATAACAGACAATTCTTGAAAAAAAAGAGACACAGGATAACCGCCATGAATATCAATAAAGATACCTTGCTTTGCATGTCTTTGGCCGCGCGGCCGGGTAATTTCGGCACCCGTTTCCATAATTATCTCTATGAACAGCTCAATCTGAATTACATCTATAAAGCCTTCACCACGCAGGATCTGCCGGCCGCCATCGGCGGGATCCGCGCACTTGGAATCCGCGGCTGCGCGGTGTCGATGCCCTTTAAAGAAGCGTGCATTCCCTATCTGGACGAACTTGATCCTTCGGCAAAAGCCATCGATTCCGTCAATACCATCGTGAATACCGATGGCTATCTAAAAGCCTATAACACCGACTATATCGCCATTGCGCAGTTGATAAAACAGCATGGTATCAATCCGCAGACCTCCTTTGTCCTGCGCGGCAGCGGCGGCATGGCAAAAGCGGTGGCCGCCGCGTTCCATGACGCCGGATTCCACAACGGCACCATTGTCGCGCGCAACGAGGAAACCGGCCGGCGGCTGGCGGATTTGTATGGTTATGCCTGGCAGGAGGACGACAGCACAACCCCCGCCGCCTTGCTGATCAATGTTACCCCGGTGGGTATGGCCGGCGGCGCCGGCGCAGACGCCCTCTCCTTTAGCGAGCAGCGCATAGCGCAGGCCGAAATCGTGTTTGACGTCGTGGCGTTGCCGGCGCGGACTCCGCTGATTCAAGCCGCGCAGGCGCAGAACAAACCGGTGATTACCGGTGCCGAAGTCATCGCGATCCAGGCGCTGGAACAATTCGTTCTGTATACCGGCGTTCGCCCGGACCATGAGCTGGTACAGCGCGCGGCCGCCCACGCCCGTAGCTGACCCATGGCGGTTCCCCCCGGCGGGGCCATAACGGCAGGCCGTCATCTCAAAAGATGATGGCCTGGGCTCGTTGACAACGCGCCCCAGGCTGCCAGATCGTAGCAATAGGGTAAATCAGGCCGTGAACCCCTCCCCGAAGGGCGCGATCATCCTCCCAGAGCCAAGCCATGCCAACCGGAACCGATGCGCCCGAACCGGGTGCAACCCATGCACCATGGTAAAACATCCCTGAACCGGCGCGTATCCTCCTTTCCAGGGCCGACCACAACATTCTGATTTGAATAGATATTAATCACGCATGAGCGTTGGCATACTCCTTGCTTATTAATTAGTTAATTAATTAACACGCCTTTTTCATGATGATGGAGACCAACATGTCCGTTGATGAAGTGATAAAACGTTTCGAAGAGGAACGTGAGAAAATCTGGTTTGAACAGCCCGCTGAAGTGCGAGACCTGGGCAATGGCATCGTCCCCCGGAATACCGGATCGCGCGGACAATACCTCAGCACCATCATTTTCGCCGAAGGCGAAGCGAGAACCATGGCGGATGAAATGCTGTGGGGGCTTATCAGGGTGGCGGAAGATACCCAAGCGGATCTGCCGACCCTGCAAGCCATCATCAAAGAAATCATCGGTTATAAAGCGGATTTTTTTGATTTCGTCAGCCTGCCCCACGCCGCCAGCCTGATTCATTTATATGTGGACACCGCCTGCAAATGCACCACGCTGGACGAACTGTGCCGTTTGTCCCATGCGGCATTGTCCTATGCCAACCGTTTGCATATGTGGGTCGATTTTATTCTGCCCTGGGGCCTTGGCGATGGATTCCGTCGGGTAAAACCGGCCTGATCCGCTTCTTATCCCTTTTCTCCTCAAATAACAGGAAACAGAATGAAACTCAGAATGAACGTTGCAGACCAGCCGATTTGCGTTATCGAGGTATGGGAAGATAAAGTCCCTAATCTGGTCAAGGAACTGCGAAAGAAACTGCCGATGAAAAGCGTATTGCAGCACGGTAAGCTCATCGGCGATATGGTCTTTTTTACCATGCCTATCGTGGCGCCCTGGGAAAATAAATTCAGAACAGAAGAAGTGGGAAAAATGCGCCGGGAAAAATACGGCAAGTGCACCGGCTCGGTTTGCTTTTACAGCCCCCGCCAGCAGTTTTGCGTGGTGTACGGCGATGATACCGCCGAAGAACCGCTGCCTATCTCCTATATCGGCGAAGTTATCGAAGGTGAATTGCCCTTGCGCGTCACCGGCCTGGAAACCTGGTTTGACCAGGGACGGGTGGTGGAGCTGGAAATTATCGAATAGCGCCGGCCGCAAAGCATTCACCCGTTTTATTGAGGCGTCAGTCTTTTTGCGGCAATAACTCAGCCATTCCCTGCTCTATCAGCGCGGTTTCAGCGGCAAAACGGCCGGGAGCGCCGGCACAATGACCGTATGGCGACCGGATAGGACGCCATACGGCGCGGCTTAACAGCCGGTATTCTTTAAACGCCTCCTCCTCGGTAAAATAGCTATCCGTATCGCAGGGCATGATAATCGCCCTGGCCCTAATCCCGCTTATCGCCTCCTCGAACCGGCCGCCAAACGCCGGATCCCGGCTAATATCCGCCTGCTGCCAGGTCGCCAGCATGCACAACAGATCGTTGGCATCCCATTGGCAGTGATCCCGCTCCCACTCCCGCAGCAGGTCCTCCACGGTGGCAAAATTAAGGTTCCGGTATAATTCATCGCGATAAAACGCCGCTGAATAGGCCCAACCGGCATAACAGCGGCCAAAGGCAGCCAAGCCGGCCCGCGGCGGTTGGCGATAGTTGCCGTGATCAAAAGCCGCGTCCGCCAGCAATGCGGCTTTCACTCCCTCGAGAAAGACAAAGTTCAGCGGCCAGCAGCGTGCGCTGCCGCAAATGGACAGAAACGCTTTTACCTGTTGCGGGTATAGCGCCGCCCAGTGCCACGCCTGCATCGCCCCCATTGACCAGCCCGCCACCAGGGCCAGTTCCCTCACCCGCAGATGTTCCGTCAGCAGTTGATATTGCGCGCGGACATTATCCCCCACGCTGACGGCGGGAAAACCCGCCCCGCCCTGGCGTGGTGAATTGCTTGGCGAACTGGAAATACCGTTTCCAAACATATTCACAGCAATGATGAAATAACGGGCCGGATCCAGCGCCCGGCCCGCACCGATGATTGAACGCCATGAACGGTGGGTACCGGTATACCACGACGGCAACAGCACGGCATTGTCCCCCCGGCTATTCAAGGTCCCGTGGGTTTCGTAAGCCAAAACGGCGTCATCAAGCACCTCTCCGGATTGAAGCCGGAAGTTGCCCAGCGCATAACGTTCATAATCTGCCATGGTTTTTCCTTATCAACGCAAAGCTAAGGTAGGTATTAATTAATCAAATAGTTAACTTGTTGATGATTTCTTGGCTATGGTAGAATTTAGCCATTGAGTCCCCCTCGTCATGTTGCGTGACGGGAACAGCAGGCACCGGCCGCGGCATCTTCTATGAAAAACAGTGAAACCAACGAAAAATCCACAATCAAAAATGGTAAGCATGCTCAAAACGATGTAGCCAATATCTTACAGGACTCGGCGCTGGAATTATTTGCCAAGCAAAATTACTCATCGGTACGTATAAAAGACATTGCCGAGGCCACCGGCCTTAATTCCGCGCTCATCTATTACTATTTCGGCTCCAAAGAAAATCTGTTTCTAAAAGTCATTGAATCCACGGTAGAAAAGGCCTTTGAGAAATTTGACTCCATCAAGATGAACGCCTCAAACCCAAAAGACGTACTGTTTCTTTGGATCCAGATTCATATTTTACAATTTTACCTGCTGCAAAAACTGGCCAAAATCAGTCTTGATTACGCAGGCACCAACGGACGCACCCCCGAAATAGATAAAGCTATTCGGAAATTCTATGAAAAAGAGTCCGTGATACTGAAAAATACCCTCAAAGACGGCATAACCGCCGGCGTATTCCGGGATGTCAATCCGGTGGATATGGCGATGTTTATTTCAACTTTTCTCGACGGCGTATTATTCCGCACCGTAATGTTCCCCAAATTCAAATATAAACACGCCATCAGCTGCATGCGTGAATTCGTGTTTGAACACCTGGAAATCAAACCGGCCCCATAAACCAGGCCCGCGATCGCCGAACGCGCAACGAACGTGTTAAAGGGAGAGCGCGCCAATGGGGTCGACGCGGGCGTGGTTTTACCGCCCGCCGAAGCGCCCCATGGCACGCTAGGCCCGCGATCGCCGAACATGCAACGAGCGTGTTAAAGGGAGAGCGCGCCAATGGGGTCGACGCGGGCGTGGTTTTACCGCCCGCCGAAGCGCCCCATGGCACGCTAGGCCCGCGATCGCCGAACGCGCAACGAGCGTGTTAAAGGTCGCCCCTCACTTGGCAAACAGCTGGCCGATATCCTTAAACGCCTTGAATTCCAACGCATTCTGGCACGGATCGAGCAAAAACATCGTCGCCTGCTCCCCCACCTGCCCTTTAAATCGAATATACGGCTCAATCACAAAGGCGGTATTTCGCTCCGTCAGCCGTTTCGCCAGCGCCTCCCAATCATCCCAGGCCAGCACCACGCCGAAATGCGGCACCGGCACATCATGGCCGTCCACCGGATTGGTATGGGCATGATCCTGACTGGCGGTTTTCGGATGCTCATGGATAACCAACTGATGACCGAAAAAGTCAAAATCCACCCACTGCTCACTGCTGCGCCCCTCCTCGCACCCGAAGATATCGCCATAAAAATGGCGGGCGGCGGCCAGGTCGTAAACCGGTATCGCAAGATGAAAAGGCGCTACGGACATAGTGTGATTCCTCTGCTAACAATTAAAGGTCAATAACCAGGGTTGATGAAAGCGAACGGGAACAACAAAGCAAAATCTTCGTGTTGGCCGCCTTCTCATCCGCACTTAAATACTCATCCCGATGATCCGGTACTCCCTCTTTCACCTGTGCCAGGCAGGTACCGCACAACCCCTGGCCACAGGAAATCTCTACCCCGACACCGGCATCATTCAGCGCGTCGGCAATGGTCTGCTCGGCGCTGACCGGGATAATTTCGCCGGTGCCGTGGATTTTTACCGCAAAGGCTTTTTCGCCGGCCACCTTGGGCGGAGCGAAAGATTCACAATGGCAATCCTCCGACGGTATGCCCAGAGCAACACAGCGATCGCGGATGGTTTGCATAAATTCCGTCGAGCCACAGTAATAGAGCTCAAACCGCCGGTAACGCTGCCGCCAGTCATGCAATATCCCTTCCAGCGATCCGTCTCGGCCTGACATAGCGGCATCCCCGGCGGACGCCATGGCCGCCGCATCCTCAGGCAGCGGATCCGACGGCGGCCCCAAGGCCGCATCCACCTGGACCGCTGCCTGCCGGGGCGGCCGGGTTTGCGTATCCACCAGGATATCACCCGCTATCTCCCTATAGTCCGGCTCCTCCGCCAGGGCCGCCAAGGTGTCGGCACGGCCGAAATAGTGCAGCAGATACTCCCGGCCCTGGCGCTTGAGGGCCAACGCCATCAATAACAACGGCGTAATGCCGATGCCCCCCGCCAGCAACAGCGTCGGGCCGGGATGCGGTTCCAGCGGAAAGTGATTGCGCGGCTCGCCGACAGCCAAGGCCACCCCCGGCAGCAGTTTTTCGCGGATGACCTGGCCGCCGCCCTGCGAGTGCCGGGTCACCAGAACCGCCAGCTTATAACGGGTACGCTGCGCCGGATCGCCGCACAGCGAATAGTAGCGCAGCAATCCCCCCGGCAGCTGCACCGGGATATGCGCGCCGGCGGCAAAGGGCGGCAGCGGCCCGCCGTCGGGACGGGCCAGGGTGATAATGATGACGCCGGTGCCCCGATCCTTCCTCTCCGCCACCACCACCTCAAACAATTCAGGTTGTCCGCTCATCAGAATATTGTACTGTACTGGTCGATTTCCCATTGGCTGACATGGAGATGGTAATTGTTCCATTCCTGGGTCTTGTACTTAACGAATTCATCCCGCAGCGCGGTGCCGAGGGTGGCTTCGACAAAGGGGTCGGCGGCAAAGGCTTCCACCGCTTCCAGCAGGTTCTGCGGCAGGAAATCAATGCCCCGCGCCCGCCGTTCCTGTTCGCTGATGGAATAGAGATTGTCTTCGTTGGGCTCCCGCGGATCGATTTTCTCGCGAATGCCTTCCAGCCCGGCGGCCAATGCCAGGGTGGCGGCCAGGTAGGGATTCACCGCGCCGTCGGCATTGCGGGATTCGCAGCGACCGCCCCCGGCCGGGACCCGAACCGAGTTGGTGCGGTTATTGGAGCCGTAGGAATTGAATACCGGCGCCCAGGAGAAGTAGCTCATGGCCCCCTGGCGCACCAGACGTTTGTAGCTGTTGACGGTGGGCGCGAATGCCGCGCACAGCGCCCGGCCGTGCTTGAGCAAGCCGCCGATAAAATAGTAGCCGGTGTCGGACAGGCCCAGGCCGCGCGGGTCATCCCGGGAAGCAAAGATATTCTCGCCGCTGGCGATATCATATAAAGACATATTGAAATGCGCGCCGGTACCGGTTTTATTGGCGAAGGGTTTCGGCATCATGGTGGCCACCAGTCCCCGTTCCTTGGCGTAATGCTTCGCCATGAAACGGAAGAAAATAAAACGATCGCAGCTGGTTAACGCATCGGCATAGTTAAAATCGAATTCAAACTGGGAATTGCCGTCTTCATGATCCAGCGAATAGAGATCCCAGCCCAGATCGTTAATAGTACGGGACATGGTATCCAGCCAGTCGAACTGATCGACAAATCCCTGCAGATCATAGCATGGCTTGTTTAATTTATTATCCGCGTCCGGTACTGATAACCCACCGTCTTCATCCCGTTTCAACAGATAGATTTCACATTCGATGCCGAGATTGAACCCAAAGCCCATCTTGTTGGCCTGCGCCAAGACGTTTTTCAGCGCCACCCGAGTGTTTAACGCATAGGGCTCGCCTTTAAAGGCATTATCCGCCGGCATCCAGGCGATTTTCGGTTCCCAGGGCAGCTGGATAATATGATCCAGGTCCGGCACCGAGGTGAGTTCGTCCTCATTGGGAAGCTGGCCCAGACCGTCCAGGGCATAGCCGGTATAGCGCTCCGAACCGGCCGCCATCTGGCTGAAATGGCTGAGGGGGACCACTTTGCCCTTGGGCACGCCGTGGATATCCACATAGGCGCCCATGCAATACTCCACCCCTTTTTGCTTCAACTGTTCCGCGATGTCCGCTATCTGCTGATGACTTTTTTTCATAATAGGCTCTGTATAAGAAAGATAAAAAATACCGGCTCAGGTATGTTCAACCACCTGATGGGGAATGTAGGGCGCCTCAAGGGCGGCTATTTCTTGCTCCGTCAGCACCAGCTCCGTCGCCGCGACGGCATCGGTGAGGTGGCTGAACGCGGTGGCGCCGATAATGGGCGCCGTCACCGATGGCTTGGTGAACAGCCAGGCCAGCGCCACCTGGGCTTGGCACACCCCGCGCCGGGCGGCGACATCCGTTACCGCCTGGATGACTTCCCGGTCCGCCTGTTCGGTGGCGGTATAAAGAAAGCGGGCGTAGGCATCGTCGGCGCCGCGATCGGTGGCGGCGCTCTGCTGCCACGGCCGGCTGAGCCGTCCCCGCGCCAGCGGACTCCACGGGGTGACGCCGATGCCCTCGGCCCGACACAGCCCCATCATTTCCCGCTCCTCTTCCCGATACAGCAGATTGAGATGGTTTTGCATGGCGATAAACGGCGTCCAGCCGTTTTCCCGCGCCACATGAAGCGCCTTGCAGAACTGCCAGGCATACATGGACGACGCGCCGAGATAACGCACCTTGCCCATCTTCACCAGGTCGTGCAGCGCTTCCAGCGTCTCTTCAAGAGGCGTCTCGTAGTCCCAGCGATGAATCTGGTATAAATCAATGTAATCGGTGTTCAGCCGCGTCAGGCTGGCATCTATTTCCGTCATAATGGCCTTGCGGGACAGACCCTTGCCGTTCGGCCCCGAATGCATGGGATTAAACACTTTGCTGGTGATCACCACCTCGTCGCGACGGGCGAAATCCCGCAGTGCGCGGCCGAGGATTTCTTCGCTGTGCCCCTTGGAATAGGCGTTGGCGGTATCAAAAAAATTGATGCCCAGCTCCAGCGCTTTTTGAATAAACGTGCGGCTTTGCCGTTCATCCAGGGTCCAGCTATAGCCGCTTTTGTCCGGCGCGCCATAGGTCATGCAGCCTAAACACAGCGCGGAGACGTCCAGCCCGGACCGTCCGAGTTTTTTCATTTTCATGCCGATTACCTTTTTTATCCTGCCGGCGTGAGCCCGCGCGTCAGATGCGAGTACGTATATAGTTCGCCAAATGCCAGACCGTGGTTTCCAAATGTCCCAGGCGTCCCGGCCCGGCCAGCTGCGATGCGCTGCCCCGTTGCTGGGCCGAATTAATCATCAGATCTTCATCGATGATGGAGAGGCTGGATGCTTTCATATCGGCGGCGGTCTGCGCAAAAGAGGGCTGCGCGCTGGAGGCCTTGGACACCAGCACCAGACGATGCCAGACGGTCATGTGCTTATTGATGGGCAGCAGGGTGCTGATACTGAGCCGATCCGGATTGAGGCCTATCAGGCAGCCGGGATAAATCAGCATCAGATGGATTTGCCGCATATCCTCTTCGCTAAAGCCGGTTAAAGGAATCAGCCCTTCCGTCAGCACTTCGGACAGTTCGCCGTTTTTGCGCAGCGGCTGGTGGCACAGGGTCCAGCCGGGGCCGTCTTCGCCGATATAACTCAGCCGGCCGGGAAAACTGTCTTCCAGGGTGGTACGGTGCACCGCGGAGTGGTGATAGCACTCCATAAAGGTCTCCACCGCCATTTTCCAGTTGAACGGGCAGTCGTAGTCCAGGGTATAGGCGGTGTCCAGTTCAGCCACCTGGTATTTATCCAATAGGGCGTTGAGGGGCTTTAACCGCTGGGCAATGGATTCCACCTGCTCTGAAAAGGTAATGAAAATCATGCCGTGAACGATTTCACTGCGAATGACCGGCAGACGGCACTGCTTGCGGTCGAAATCCGCCGCCTGATTCATATAGGGCGTGCCGATAAGGTTACCCGTAATATCGTAGGTCCAGTTATGGAACGGGCAGACAAACGCCTTGCAGTTGCCCTGGCCGCTCACCACCGGCGCCCAGCGGTGCAGGCAGACGGCGGACATGACGCTGACGCCCTCGGCGTTGCGTACCACCACCAGCGGCTCGTTAACGATATCCAGCGTGAAATAATCCCCCAGCGCCGGAATTTGCGATACATGGCCGACGAATACCCAATCGCCGCGAAATATTTTTTCCATTTCATGAGAAAAAAATGCATCGCTATTATAGGCTTCCGGCGGTAACGTCTCGGCCAGGGCGGAATTATCGGACTGCTGCCGTTTAATCTTTTCGATTATCATCCCGCAGTCGTCACCGGCAACAGGTATTCGCTGTGAATATTCAGGCATGGACTCTCCCCTTTAATAACAAAGCATATTGGGTAATACATTTAACGTAATAAGACTTAACGAATATCCACCGTGACTTTACCCAAGGCCCGTTCCAATAATGGAATCACCTCCAGGCCGAATTTTTCCAATGATTGCCTGGCGGCGGCAATGGGCATATCGCCAAATTGGAAAAAACAGTTGTAATGGGACGGATTCAAATCCTTGACTTCCTGGATAATACGTTCGGCCACATGCTGGGCATCGCCAATAATCAGATTATCCCGAATCACCGAGGCATCCGGTTCATCAGGGAATTTGGGGGCGTGGATAAAAGCGCCTTCGGTACTCATCTCCTTGCCGTGCAGCGCCGCAATCATCCGGGCCACGAACAGCGCCCGCTCGGCGGCTTCCAGGGCGGCTTTTTTGCTGTCGGTGACATGGATATACTGCTGTACCGCCACCGGCGTATCCGCCGGCAGGCCGGCCTCATGCCATTCCCGCCGGGCGTCGTCCACCATGGTTTTCAGCCGCGGCGAACCGCGCCAGCCGGCGGTCATGAAGGCGGTGGGCCGCCAACGGCTGAATCGCTGCAACAGCGCCGGCTGGGCGGTGGTGATAAACACCGGCGGCAGGGGCTGCTGCAGCGGCCTGAGCAAAAAGTCCGTTTTAATGTGCTGCCCTTGCCATGACAGCGTCTCGGTCTGTCCGTCCACCAGCGCCGACTCGATAAATGCCCACTTATCCAGCAGGATATCGTTGCGCCGCGCCACGTCCATGCCATAGCGGTCAAATTCGTAGGCCTGGTAGCCGCTGCCGATGCCCAACACCAGGCGGCCGTCGGTCAACCGGTCCACGAGGGCGATTTCCTGCGCCAGGCGCATGGGTTCATACAGCGGCAAAACGATAACCGCGGTACCGAGTTTGATTCGCCGGCAGTATCCCGCCATATGCGCGGCCATTAACAGCGGCGATACGCTGATGGAATAATTGCTGAAATGGTGTTCGGCAAACCAGGCGGTTTCAAACCCTATTTCTTCCGCCAGGCCGACCATGCTGCGCATATCATTAATGACGCCCTGGATTCCCTGCGGATTATCCTGGTATGACATTAAATTAAACAATCCCAATTTCATTGCCTGCTCCCGTCCAACCTTTAATTCCGAGCGAATCTATCGGCGGTTTGACCTTTACGGAATATGTTTTCAATCCGCCCCTGTATCCAGCTCAATATCGTGGTGGCAAATAAATACCAAATACAGGCAACAATCAGTAACGGAATATTTTCAAACGTCCGAGAATAAATAGATTGTGCCGAATACAACAAATCCGATAACGAAATCACGCTGACCAACGAGGTGGTTTTCAGCATCCCTATCACCTGGTTCCCGGTGGGAGGGATAATAAAGGGTATCGCCTGCGGCAAAATAATGCGTCGCAACCACAATCCTTTATTCATGCCCAGCGCGCGAGCCGCCTCCTGCTGACCGGTATCCACCGATGACATGCCCGCCCGGATGATCTCCGCCATGTAGGCCGCCTCGTTCAATCCCAATCCCAATATGGCGGCGGTATAGGGGGTAATCAGATCGTTCATACTGCCCTGGTATAGCGTAAACACGTGGGGTATGCCGATATAGACCTCTGGATAAAGCGCGGCCAGGTTATACCAGAAAATCAACTGCACCAGCACCGGCGTACCGCGAAAGAACCAGATATAGCCGGAACTGAAACGCGACAACAGCGGGTTGGCGGATAACCGCAGCGTGGCGATAAAAACACTGAGCACAATCGCCAAGGCCATAATCACCGCCGTCAGCCATACCGTTACCCATAATCCCGACAGGATAATGGGAGAAAACAGGTAGTGCCCCACAATGGACCAGCCGAAATTCTCATTCATCACCATGGACCGGATAAGCAGGATCAGCAGCAAAACGCACACCGCCACTGAAATCCAGCGCCCGGGGTAACGGGTGGGTATGACCACCAGGGCATCATGGGGAAACGCTTTTTCGTGCGCGGCGTCTATTTGTCGCTGCCGCATGGCACGGTATTGCTGATTGTCTGTCATCTCATCTCTCTTAACCGCAGAAGGATAGCGCAATGGCAGCCACACATTTAATTAATCAGTTAATTAATAATATGCACTTGCATTCTCTTACTGTCAATGAAAATCCAGCGCTGAATTTAATTTTTCAATTAACAATAAATACTTTAAAAACAATATATTAAACATAGCCCATCACTGTGAAAGATATTTAGCCAAAAACGAGCGGGTTCGCGGGTGCTGCGGCCGCTGGAACAGTTCCTCCGGCGAGCTCTTCTCAATGATCGCGCCGTTATCCATAAACGCGACGCTGTCCCCCACTTCCCGGGCAAACGCCATTTCATGGGTTACCACCACCATGGTCATTCCCTCTTTTGCCAAATCCCGCATCACATCCAGCACTTCTCCCACCAATTCCGGATCCAGCGCGCTGGTGGGCTCGTCAAACAGCATCAGGGTAGGCTTCATCGCCAGCGCGCGGGCAATGGCCACCCGCTGCTGCTGGCCGCCGGAAAGCTGCGAGGGATAGGCGTCAAACCTATGGGACAATCCCACCCGTGCCAGCAGCGCCTTGCCCTGCTCCAGCGCCTCGGCACGCGGTATTTTGCGTACCCGCTGCGGCGCCTCGATGACATTCTCCAGGGCGGTCATATGGCCGAAAAGATTGAAGCGCTGAAAGACCATGCCGATTCCGGCGCGTTTTCGGGCGATCTCCGCTTCCTTGAGCTCATAAAGCTTATCCCCCACCTGACGGTAGCCCATCAGCTCACCTTCCACATACAGCGCCCCGCCGTCGATTTTCTCCAGATGGTTGATGCAGCGTAAAAAGGTGGACTTACCGGAGCCGGAAGGGCCGATGAGGCACGCAACCTCCCCCCGCCGGATCCGGATGTCCACGCCTTTGAGGATCTCATTGCCGTGGAATTGTTTTACCACTTGGTATGCGGCAACCGCCGGCGTCGTGGTGTCGGGCATGTTGGGTTCCTCTTTATGAATAAGAATGAAAAGCCCGGCTGTTCATCGGGTCATATACCAGGTGCAAAGGCCACCGCCGTCCACCGCCAGCATATGGCCGGTGGTATAGGCGGCGTCGCTGAGCAGATAGAACACCGCCGACGCCACTTCCTCCGGCAAACCCGCGCGGCGCAGCGGCAAGCGGGCCACTTCCGCCGCCAGCTGCGGCTCCCGTTGCTGCCAGTCATCGTCGGCGTCCCGGATGGGCCCCGGGCTGACGCCATTAACCCGGATGCCGTAATCCGCCCATTCAACGGCCATTTGCCGGGTCAGGTTGACTACCGCCGCTTTACTGGCGCCGAAAGCGCCGGCGCCGGGATAGCAACGGTGCGCCGAGGCGCCGGCGATATTGACGATGCCGCCGCCGCCCTGGGCGCGCATCTGTTTCGCCGCCTCGGTGGCCACCACAAAACAGCCGGTGAGGTTGGTGGCAATCACCTGCCGCCATTGCTGGTCATCCAGGGTCAATAAGGCGCCTTGGGCGACGGCGCCGGCATTGTTCACCAGCATATGGATACCGCCGAAGCCGGCGGTGATGGCCGCAATGTGCTCCCTTACCTGCTCCCGCTCGGTAATATCGCCATAATAGGCCGCTCCCCGGCCGCCCAGGGCGCGGATTTCCGCCATTAGGCTCTCCCCGGCGGCCCGATCCTGCCTGAGGAGTAATGCAATATTGGCGCCAGCCTGTGCCAGCCGCAGGGCAATAGCCCGGCCGATGCCTTTTGATCCGCCGGTGATAAGCGCGGTTTTCCCCGCCATCAGCGTATTTTCCATTACTTTTATTTCTCCGGTGAAGAGGAAGCGGAGTCGCCGCCATGCACCAGGGCGCGTCCGCAGATATAACCCCAGGTCAGATTCGGTCCCAGGGTGGTGCCGGCGCCCACGCCGCGGGTGCCGATGGGATTGGCCATAGCGACGCCGGCGCAATACAGGCCGCGGATAACCGTGCCGTCGCGGTGTATCACCCGGCCGAATTCATCCGTACGCGGGCCGCCTTTAGTGGCCAGGAAGGTTCGGTTGAACGGTATCGCGATAAACGGACCGCGCGCTATTTTCATTAACCCGCCGTGAAAACGGCGATCTCCCGCCCCATGGCCGGTGGCCAGATGGCGCTGAAAATCCTCGTCCACACCCCGTTCGCAACAGGCGTTGAAGCGCGCCACCGTCTCCTCCAGCGCGCCAGGCGGCAGCCCCAGCAGGGCCGCCAGCCCGCCCAAGGTCGCCTCGCGGCGCAGCCAGCCTTTGCTGCGCAGGGCACAGACCGACAAAAGCGGCGCCCGCCACAGCAGCCGGCTGTCGGCGATAAGCCACGCGGGAAGATGCAGCGGCAGGCCGCTTTGTTCACAGCGCTCGTCCAGCGCCTCGCCGAGATTGAACTGGAATTCGTTGGTAAACCGCCGGCCGTGGCGGTTCACCAGAATGATGTTCGGTTCATATTGAAAAAACACCGACAAACCGTAAGGCCGGCCTTCATAGCGGGTGGGCAGGGATCCGCTGATGTTGGCCTGATCCATATGGGCCAGCTGCGCGCCCGCCGCCTCCGCCATGCGATGCCCGTCGCCTTCGTTGGTCCGCGGGCTGGAGATGGCATCGAAAGGACCGGGAAAATGGACGGCCCGGCGCCGGGCATCCCATTCGAATCCCCCGCTGGCCAACACTACGCCCCGGGCCGCCGTCACCTTGATCAGGCGGCCGTGCCGGGCGACCCATGCCCCGGTGACCCCCTGTTCCCCCTCGGTAATCAGTTCCAGCACCCGCGCCGCCGTCTTCACCCGGCAGCCGTTGGCCAGACACCCCGCCAGCAGCCCGGTAATCAGCGCCGCGCCTTTGGTCCGGGTAGATGTAAGCCGCCGCCAGACCAGGCGCGGCGCCAGTTTGGCCGCCACCCGGAACGGATGATGATAAATGTCTTCGCGGATCACTTCCTGATAGGTGTACACCTGCGGCAGCGGCGATGTCCTGATGGGCCAGGGGCGGGAGCCCAGCACCGCCGCCCGCAAAGGCGCGGGGGTTACCATCCTGCCGAAGGCTTTGGCCCCGTCAAAGGCCATGAGGGGATCGGATTCCGGCGTCAGCTCAAAGCGCAGCGGGGTGTGTTTTTCCAAAAAGGCCAGCATCTCCGGCGCGCAGCGGCAAAACTGCTGCCAAAGAGGGTCCTCCGTCTCCCGCCATCCGTCCGGGGCGGTGGCGCGTAAATAGGTCAACGCTTCTTCCGGGCTGTCCGCCACCCCCTGCGCCAGGGCGTGATGATTGGCCGGCACCCACACCGCGCCGCCGGACATGGCAGAGGTCCCTCCCAGGCTTTCGGCCTTTTCCATCACCAGTACCGACAGCCCCGCCACGGACGCGGCGAGGGCCGCGCTGAGGGCCGCGCTTCCCGACCCCACCACCAGCACGTCGCACGCCATGGTGACGTCGGCGACAAGCGGGCCTGCTCCCCGCGCCGGACTTACCGATTGCATATTGCCCGCCACCGCCGGATTACATGGGACGGGTGGTGAAGAGATTGATGCCCGGCTGCTCCAGCTTCACCGGATCCAAATCCCACTTTTTCATGATGCGGTCATACTCGCCGTTGTCCCACAGCACCTTTAACGCCCCCAGCAAGGCCTGGGCCAGCTGCTGGTTATCCGGCTTCACCACGATGCCCAGATAATACCTCGGCATCAGGGGCATGGTGACGGTGCGTATCGGACGTGGCGCCGCTTTTTTAATGGCTGCCGCCGCGGCGGCGTCATTCAGGACAAAATCGATACGGCCGGAATAGAGGGCCAGCAGTACGGCATCCGCCGAAGGCAGCGTGGTGACGTTAATCGCCGGCTTGCCGTTCTTAACGCAGTTGGGGCTGAAAATTTCCGTCACGGCATGCTGGAAATCAGTGCCGGACTGTACGCCCACCTTCAGGCCGCAGAGGGACAACGGATCGCTGACGATGCTTTTGTTGCCCGCCAGGGTATAGACTTCATTGGTGGCATAGGCGTAATTCACGAACGTAACCTGTTTTTCCCGCTCCAGGCTGTCGGAGATGCACTCCATGGCCATATCGTAACGGCCGCTTTTCACGCCGGGAATCAAACCGTCGAAATCAATGGATACCGGCTTTACCGCCACCCCTAGCACCTTGCCCAGGGCATCCCACAAATCGGGTTCGAACCCCAGCATGGTTTTGTTATCCTCGGCGAAGACTTCGCAGGGAGGATAGTGGGCATCGGTAACCAGATTGATATAGCCGTGGTTCTTGATGTTTTCCGGCAGCATATCGTGCAAGGTTTTATCCATGGCGATAGGCGTGCCGTCCGCTGCGTAAACCATACTTCCCAGAGCCAAACCTGCGCACAGCAACAGCGTATGGGGCAGCATAAATAGTTTTCTCATTCCTCGGAACTCCTGAAACGTCTTTACCCGGTTAACCCGATAATCAGGGCGGATCAGCCAAAAATGTGTCCTAACGCCCGTGGCCGTGACCTGGCGTTACCCTTTAAATTAGCAACTAGCGTGCCATCAATTAACTAATCAATTAATTAACTGATTAATTATGTAATCATTAGGTTTGCTGCCGGCGCCAGCGTCCCTGGGCGTATAATAAATGAGCGTTAAGAGTGCAAATGTTGCATTTTTTCATCAAAAAAGTGCAGGCGTTTCCGCTGCTACACAGCAAAGCCAAGCAGCGAATCGCTAATGGCGATATATGAAAGCCAAGAGGAAATACAAATTATAGAATTGAACTAACTTGCTTATTAAAGGGAAAAAAATGGCCTTCGATATTCAACCATCGCCGGTAAATACTAAGGGCATACCGTCTGATTATCCGGAAAAAAATTCCTTTTACGATCGGTGGCCCACGGAAGACCGCCGTTTGCTTGACGAACTTAAGGAGCGGGCCACACGAAACGATACCGCAAGTATTGAATACCTCTTCACCCTGGCCTGCGAAGCCAGTGAGAGGGGGGCCGAGGCTGAAGATTGTCTTTTCGATTTATATCGCGGCAAGGGACCCGACGATACCCGGCTAAGAGAGCAGATAGGCAAAGACAGCCTGCGGCTTTTTACCCTGGTTCAGCAAAGAAACCAAAACACGCGGCGTGAAAGCACCGACATATGGGAATTGCCTGCCTCATTGTTGCTTATGGCCGCTTTCGAAGCCCAAAGCGGGTCGGAACAGCAGGCTGAACTCTTTGGTAAATTACAGAATTCATCAATATTCTTACACTATGTCAGTGAATTGGAAGAGAATACCGCTGAATCGGCTTTGGCAACCAATCGATTCATTTCCTCAGCCGAAATAGACGCTTTTGCCAACGCGCTTGAGGTCGATAGCACCCTCACATTCTATCCCGCCGCCAACGTTTCCCAGAGTGAGGTTACTGATGGGAACCACAGACGGGTGCTCTTATCGCTGGAATCCCCTGATGCCGACTCCCGGCGCATGTCGTTTGGCGGAGCCTATAATGCTTCCGACGGCATATCCGCCTCGGAACCCGCGGCCGGCTTTATTCCGTTGCTTTTCCGTGACCACTGGATTCTGTTCGGCTGGTTTATCAACGCAGATGAGCAAAAAGAAGCGATCGTCCTGGACAGCTCGCATTATTTGAATAACGACGAGAAAAATTACCTGGTTGATCTTGCCCATCGCTGCGGGGTCGGACAGCAGCAAGAGGTGACATTTATCGACGATAATTTACAAGAAAACGCACCCAACGCCTGTGGTCTTTTTGTTGCTAAAGCTATGGAAAGTCTTGCCGGAGATTCACTTTCGCGGGTTGGGAAAGCCTACCCCAAGGAAACGCTCAGAAGCTTTGCCGGACAATTCTCCGCAACCCACCTCGACAGCGTTGAAGAGCAGCGTCTGTTCAATCGCCATGGGCGCGCCGAGCTGTATGCCATAATGGCGCGGTCCCTTAATGAGTCGCTTAATTGAACATCTTTTTCAAATAATGGTGCAGCGACGCGCGGGAACTGAAGCCGTGGGGTATTCCGTAATGACTGTCCGGCGTGCCCTGAGGGTCGGCGGGGAAAGCGCGGTAGCTGTCGCTGGAGCGTACCGGCGAGGTCGGGGCGGCAAACAGGCTGCTTTTATCCCGCAGGGAAGGGTGTACCACCAGGGCGGTTCGGCCCATTTTGGCTTCCCGGTTAACGTAGACATAATGATGCCCTTTGCGGTAACCGTAGCATTGTTGAGTGATATAATCTCTTTCAAAACCGGCGTTTTCAAGTACGCGAGCGACTTCATCGGGTCTTAAATACATGGTTCGTCCTCTTTTAGTCCGGGTGAAGTTTCACAGTAATGTAATCAGTTAAGGGGCTCGTCTGTAGACGGCCGGCGCTTTTTCGGAATATTCCAAAAATCGGAAAACTTTTCCTATCCCTTTCCCCCGCTTCGCCTGTAAAGGCTTGACCGGCCGCCCGTTTCGCCTATCCCGGCCCCTGCGTGTCCCCTGCTGGAATTTTGTTTTTATCTCGTGTAATCCAGCCCGAAACCGCCGGCATGCCAGCAAGAAGCCCCTGAATGAACTAAAGTTAAATCACTCAATAACCGAAAGGGAGAAACACATGTTTACGAATACTGAAAAAGACGGGATCCAACGGGATATCAAAGACGATGTTTCTCTGTTAGCCGACACTTTGGATGAATTGCTCAACACTTCCGAAAAAACAACGCAAGAACAGCTGGACGCGTTGCGCAGCAAAGCCAAAGGCGTATTGAAAGATGCCCGTGCCCGCGTGAACGGCACCAGCCGTCTGGGCCAGTATGCGCGCGATACCGCTATTCAGACCAAAAATTATGTTGTTGAAA
This sequence comes from Sodalis sp. RH15, assembly GCF_047324255.1. Taxonomy (NCBI): domain Bacteria; kingdom Pseudomonadati; phylum Pseudomonadota; class Gammaproteobacteria; order Enterobacterales; family Bruguierivoracaceae; genus Sodalis; species Sodalis sp. RH15. Next base: position 1,448,784 of record NZ_CP178738.1, on the reverse strand, counting down.
AACCCTGGCAGAGCCTGGGCATCACCACCGCGGTAGGCATAGTCCTCGGCGTGCTATTATCCCGCCGTTAAAATTACTGCCCGGCCGGGTGTCCGGCCGCTGACCCTCCTGACCAGGCAATATTGACCGCTCTTGCCAAAGAGCGGCGAGCTTGTTGACAAAGTGCCCGGTGGGGACAGGCCGCCAGATCGTAAACACGCCGTAAATCCGTCCCTGGAGGCTCGATCCGCGCCGTCCCTGGCGCGGACGGTTTACTCTTCTGGCAGCCTGTCCCTACTTATTAACGCCGAGTACGTTTGTCGGCAGTCTGACCGCTCTTGCCAAAGAGCGGTTTTTTTATGTCGCCGCTTTGCCTTCCCCCTGCATTAACACCATATATTGCGTGGTTGATAAAAATAATATCTACATATAGTATTAACGACAGATTCCACCACTACCCGTGCCGCACAAATCCACTTGGGATTGTTACTTGAGAGGTAAATACGAATCATGAGCATTACTATTTACACTAAACCGGATTGCGTTCAATGTCACGCCACCTGTCGCGCCCTGGACAGCAAAGGCCTTCTATATCGGAAAGTGGATATTCTGCAGGATAGGCAGGCGCTGGATTATGTCCGTTCCCTGGGCTACCAGCAGGTGCCGGTGGTGGAAACCGCCGGCGACAGCTGGAGCGGCTTCAGGCCGGACAAGATAAGCGGTCTGGCCGCCGCGGCCATGGCCTCGTAAACCGCTATGGCCACCCTGGTTTATTTTTCCAGCAGCTCGGAGAATACGCACCGCTTCGTCGGCAAGGTCTCCCTGCCCAGCGTGCGGATTCCCCTGGCGACGTCGCAGCGGCTGCGAATGGATAGCCCCTATATCCTGATTACTCCCAGCTATGGCGGCGGTAGCCGGCACGGGGCGGTACCGCCCCAGGTGATCCGTTTTCTCAATGATGCAACGAATCGTTCCTGGCTGCGCGGCGTCATCGGCGCCGGTAACCGGAATTTTGGCGCGGCGTTCTGTCTGGCGGGCGACATCATCGCCAAAAAGTGCCAGGTTCCCTTTCTTTATCGTTTCGAATTACTGGGAACAGCGGAAGACGTGCGCCAGGTACGTGAAGGAGTGACCGAATTTTGGCAACGACAGAACTGAACATCACCCGCCCCGGTCCGGAACTGGCGGATTATCATGCTTTAAACGCCATGCTGAATCTGTATGACTCGGAAGGCAAGATACAATTCCATAAAGATCGTCAGGCCATAGACTGCTACCTACAGCAGCATGTCATCCCCAACAGCCGGCGGTTTCCGTCCCCCGCGGCCAGGTTGGACGCCCTGGTGGCGGAAGGTTATTACGAAGCGGGGGTACTGGCGCCCTACTCCGCTGAATTTATCGCCGAGCTGTACCAACGGGCGGATGCGCACCATTTCCGTTTCCAGACCTTTATGGGAGCCCTGAAGTTCTACACCGGTTATGCCCTGAAAACCTTTGACGGCCGGCACTATCTCGAACGTTATGAAGACCGGGTCTGCATGGTGGCGCTGACCCTGGCCGCCGGCGACGGCGCCCTGGCCGTCCGCTTGATGGAAGAGATGATGACCGGCCGCTTCCAGCCCGCCACGCCGACCTTTCTCAACTGCGGCAAACAGCAGCGCGGGGAATATGTCTCCTGTTTCCTGCTGCGCATCGAAGACAATATGGAGTCCATCGGCCGCTCGGTCAATGCGGCGCTGCAGCTGTCGAAACGCGGCGGCGGCGTGGCGTTTATGCTCACCAACCTGCGGGAAGCTGGGGCGCCCATTAAACGCATTGAAAACCAGTCTTCAGGGGTGATCCCGGTGATGAAAATGCTGGAAGACGCCTTTTCCTATGCCAATCAGCTGGGGGCGCGCCAGGGCGCCGGCGCGGTCTATCTCCATGCCCACCACCCCGACATCATGCGCTTTCTCGATACCAAGCGGGAAAACGCCGATGAAAAAATCCGCATCAAAACCCTGTCCCTGGGCGTGGTCATCCCCGATATCACATTTGAACTGGCGCGTGACAACCGCCCGATGTATCTGTTTTCTCCCTATGACGTGGAACGGGTCTATGGCGCGCCATTTTCCCAGCTCAATATCAGCGAGAAATACCATGAGATGGCGGCGGACAGCCGCATCCGCAAAACCGCCGTCAACGCCCGGCAGTTTTTCCAGACCCTGGCGGAGATCCAGTTCGAATCCGGTTATCCCTATATGGTTTTCGAGGATACGGTTAACCGCGCCAACCCCATCGCCGGCCGGATCAATATGAGCAACCTCTGTTCGGAGATCCTGCAGGTGAACAGCGCCACGCTTTACAATGAGGATTTAAGCTACCGCGAGGTGGGCAAGGATATTTCCTGTAACCTCGGTTCGCTGAATATCGCCCGCACCATGGATTCGCCGGATTTCGGCAATACGGTGGAAACCGCCGTGCGCGGCTTAACCGCGGTGTCGGACATGAGCCGGATCGCTTCCGTTCCCTCCATTGTCAAAGGCAATGACGAATCCCATGCCATCGGTTTGGGGCAAATGAATCTGCACGGCTACCTGGCGCGGGAACATATTTACTACGGTTCCGAAGAAGGGGTGGATTTTACCAATATCTATTTTTATACCGTGACCTATCATGCCCTGCGGGCCTCCAACCGGCTGGCCATTGAACGGGGGAAGTCGTTCAGCGGCTTCGGCGATTCCCGTTATGCTTCCGGCGAGTACTTTCGTCCGTACCTGGAGCAGGTTTGGCAACCGCAAACGGAACGGGTGCGAAGTTTATTCGCCGACGCCGGCATCGCCCTGCCGGGCCGCGAGGAGTGGCTGGCTCTGCGTGACTCGGTGATGGCGCACGGGTTGTATAACCAAAACTTGCAGGCGGTGCCTCCCACCGGCTCTATCTCTTACATTAATCATTCCACCTCCAGCATCCATCCCATCGTGTCTCCCATCGAGATCCGCAAGGAGGGCAAGACCGGACGGGTCTATTATCCGGCTCCCTATATGGATAACGACAATCTGCAGTATTTCCAGGACGCCTATGAGATCGGGCCGGAAAAAATTATCGACACCTACGCCGCCGCCACGCGGCATGTGGATCAGGGCCTGTCGCTGACGCTGTTTTTCCGTGATACCGCCACCACCCGGGATATCAACAAGGCGCAGATCTATGCCTGGAAAAAAGGCATCAAGACGCTGTATTACATCCGCATCCGTCAGTTGGCGCTGGAGGGGACGGAAGTCGCCGGCTGCGTCTCCTGCGCACTGTAAACCAAGGAACCCACGGCCATGACAACAGCTCGCACGCTGCGTACCATCAAGGCGGTCAACTGGAATCGCCTGGAAGACGATAAGGATCTGGAGGTCTGGAATCGCCTCACCGCCAATTTCTGGCTGCCGGAAAAAATACCCCTGTCCAATGATGTGACTTCCTGGGGGACACTTTCCCACCGGGAACAACAGCTGACCATCAGGGTATTTACCGGCCTGACGTTGTTGGACACGGTGCAAAATACCGTCGGCGCGCCGGCCCTGATGGCGGATGCGGCCACGCCTCATGAAGAAGCGGTTTTTTCGAATATCAGCTTTATGGAAGCGGTGCATGCGCGGTCCTACAGTTCGATATTTTCCACGCTGTGTCCGATGGCGGACGTAGATGCCGCATACCGCTGGAGCGAGCAGAACGGCGCGCTGCAAAATAAAGCGGCCATTATCGAAAAATATTACCGCGAGAAAGATCCGCTGACGAAAAAAATCGCCAGCGTCTTTTTGGAATCTTTCCTGTTTTATTCCGGCTTCTACCTGCCCATGTATTATTCCAGCCGGGCGAAACTCACCAATACCGCCGACCTTATCCGTCTGATTATTCGTGATGAAGCGGTGCATGGCTACTATATCGGCTATAAGTTCCAGCGCGGGCTGGAACACTGTACGGCGGCGCGGCGGGAATCCGTCAAGAGCTTCGCCTATGACCTGTTGCAGGATTTGTACGAGAATGAACTGGTCTACAGCGCGGAATTATATGACGGCGTCGGCTGGATCGAGGATGTAAAGGCTTTTCTTCATTACAACGCCAATAAGGCGCTGATGAATCTGGGTTATGAGGCGCTGTTCCCGGCGGCCATGACCGCGGTCAATCCGGCGATTTTATCCGCCCTGTCGCCCAATGCGGATGAAAATCATGACTTTTTCTCCGGCTCCGGCTCCTCGTATGTCATGGGCCGGGCGGTGAATACCGAAGACGAGGACTGGGCATTTTAATATATATACCCTGCGGGATATTACCCTGGTAACGGTGGTAATATCCCTTTTCTACGGTCATTTAATAAATAGTGAATTCTGATAGATCTAAAACAATATATCCTCTTCTTAAAATACCTCTTTTTCATTTAAAATTTTATAAAAAAATAATCGCATAGAACATTCTCCCTGAAGCAGAAATCAGCTTTACCATACCGGCTATTTTCAACATCCAAGACAAAATAAGCCCTCTTGCGCCATAAGCGGCAGCAATGAATCCAAGGGCGGAAATAGTCCGCCAAACGCCTGTCATAGCTGGATAAATCGCAGGAAATACGTTTTCCCCGCCGGTAGAATATGGCATGCACGGGTCGATTAGGGGTTGTCTAATGAGCTCAGTATGTTAGGGTATACAACCTTTTTCTATGTACCAGGGCTAATCAAAATAGTATAAGCAACACAGGGAAATAATAATTGCATGGCTGTTAAACTTGAAGTTAAGAATCTGTATAAAATATTCGGCGACCATCCCGAACGGGCGCTTAAGCTTCTGAAAACGGGACTCGACAAAGATAAAATATTCGAAAAAACCGGTCTGACGGTGGGCGTGAAAAATGCCTCTCTGGCCATTGAAGAAGGCGAGATATTCGTCATCATGGGATTATCCGGTTCCGGCAAATCCACGTTGGTACGCCTTCTCAATCGTCTGATAGAACCGACCCGGGGCGAAGTCCTGATTGACGGCGTCGATATCGCCAAGATCTCGGATAAAGCCATGCGCGAGGTGCGGCGCAAGAAAATCAGCATGGTATTCCAATCCTTCGCCCTGATGCCCCACCTCAACGTGGTGGACAATACCGCCTTCGGCATGATGCTGGCCGGCATACCCGCGGGCGAACGCCGGACCAAGGCCGTCGAGGCATTGGCCCAGGTGGGATTGGAGATGCAGGCGTTTTCCTGGCCGGACCAGCTCTCCGGCGGCATGCGCCAGCGTGTGGGTCTGGCGCGGGCGCTGGCCAATAACCCCGATATCCTGCTGATGGACGAAGCCTTTTCGGCCCTTGACCCCTTGATCCGGGCCGAGATGCAAGATGAGCTCATCAACCTGCAGGCCCGCCACCAGCGCACCATCGTATTTATCTCCCACGATCTCGACGAAGCCATGCGCATCGGCGATCGCATTGCCATTATGCAGGGCGGCGAAGTGGTACAGGTGGGCACGCCGGAGGACATTCTGAAGAACCCGGCCAATGACTATGTCCGCACCTTCTTTCGCGGCGTGGATGTCAGCCATGTTTTTAATGCCCGGGATATCGCCTTGCGGCGCCCGGTCACCTTGATCCGCAAAACCCCTGGCTTCGGCCCGCGCTCCGCCTTGAAGCTTTTGCAGGATGAGGATCGCGACTTCGGTTATCTGTTGGAACGGGGGCAAAAGTTCATCGGCGTGGTGTCGGTGGATTCACTGAAGGCCGTCCTGGCCGCTAATCTGCCGCTGGAACAGGCCTTGCTCGACAGTCCGATCCCGGTACCCGCCGATACGCCGTTAAACGAGATGATCTCCACCGTGGCTCAGGCGCCCTGTGCCGTACCGGTGGTAGGTGAGGAAAACCGCTATATCGGCGTGATCTCCAAAGGCATGTTGCTGCAGGCATTAGATCGGGAAGGAGCGACCAATGAATAAATTACCAAGCCCATCAGAGGCCGGCGCCTCATCGGCCAACGCTACCGGCGTCCAGAGCGCCGCATCCCCTGCCGCCGATCCGTGGAACAGCGCGCCGTTGCCCCAAGGGGACACGGCGGCGCAAAGCGCCCAGGCCGGCGGGGCGAATGCCCCCGCCGATGCATGGAACAACGCCGCCTCCAGCCACTCCGCCGCGGCCGGCCACCCTCTGGCCCAACCGGGCGCCGACTGGCTGAACAGCGGACCGGCGGCGGCGCCGGAGCATTTCACGCTGCTGGATCCGTTTCACCATACGCTCATCCCTTTGGATAGCTGGGTAACCCTTGGTATTAACTGGCTGGTGCTGCATTTTCGCCCGTTCTTCCAGGGCATCCGTGTACCGGTGGATTTCATTCTGAGCGGCTTCCAGCATGTTTTGCTGGCGCTGCCGGCGCCTATCGCCATCGTGCTGTTCGCCCTGCTGGCCTGGCAGATAGCGACCCCGGCCATGGGCGTCGCCACCCTGGCGTCGCTGACGATTATCGGTGCCATCGGCGCCTGGGGACAGGCCATGGTCACCCTGGCGCTGGTGCTGACCTCGCTGCTGTTCTGTATCGTTTTAGGCCTGCCTTTGGGCATCTGGCTGGCCCGTAGCCAAAGGGCCGCCCGCTATATCCGGCCCTTGCTGGATGCTATGCAGACCACGCCGGCGTTTGTCTATCTGGTACCCATAGTCATGTTGTTCGGCATCGGCAATGTGCCGGGGGTGGTGGTGACCATTATCTTCGCACTGCCGCCGGTGGTGCGCATGACGATACTCGGTATCAAACAGGTGCCGGCGGATTTACTGGAGGCCGCCGGATCTTTCGGCGCCAGCCCAGGCCAGCTGCTGTTCAAGGTACAGCTGCCGCTGGCGCTGCCCACCATTATGGCCGGCATCAACCAGACGCTGATGCTGGCGCTCTCCATGGTGGTCATCGCCTCCATGATTGCGGTAGGGGGACTGGGCCAGATGGTACTGCGCGGCATCGGCCGGCTGGACATGGGCCTGGCGACCATCGGCGGCGCCGGCATCGTGATCCTGGCCATTATCCTCGATCGGCTGACGCAATCCATGGGGCGGGATAGCCGTAACCGCGTGCATGGCCGTTGGTATGCCGGCGGCCCGTTAGGTCTGCTCACCCGGCCCTTCATCAAAAAACCGACGCTTTAAGCACCGGCGGATGGCATAGCCTCGTTCTGTTAACGGCCTGCCCTCACCGGGCAGGTTATAAAATCGCGATGATCTTCCGGACCCGTTCCCGCTTCGATGCCGGGCCGGAATGCCGCGCATTTCGCTACACCTACTGACTATTTGATAAGGACTACCCATGGGAAATAAAACGATTTGGGCGCTGACGTTCACCGCGGCCATGGCCGCACAGACTTCTTTTGCCGCCGGCCAGCCCGGTAAAGGCATCGCGGTGCAACCGCTGCAAAGTACCCTGACCGAAGAGACGTTTCAGACCCTGCTGGTGGATAAAGCCCTGGAAAAACTGGGCTACGATATCAAGCCCATACGCGAGGTGGATTATAACGTGGCTTACACGTCTATTGCCGCCGGCGACGCCACCTTTATGGCGGTGAACTGGGATCCGCTCCATGCCGATCAATACCAGGCCGCCGGGGGCGGGGATAAATTTTATCGCCAGGGCCAGTATGTGCAAGGCGCCGCCCAAGGCTATTTGATCGATAAAAAAACCGCTGACAAATACCACATTGTCTTCATCGACCAGTTAAAAGATCCCAAACTGGCCGCGCTGTTTGATGCCAATGGCGACGGCAAGGCCGATTTGGCCGGCTGTACGCCGGGCTGGGGCTGTGAGGCGGTGATTAACCATCAAATCAAAGCCTATGGACTGGGCGATACGGTCGAACATAACCAGGGAAATTATGCGGCGATCATCGCCGACACCATTGCCCGATTCAAAGAAGGAAAACCGATTCTTTATTATACCTGGACGCCATACTGGGTGAGCGATGTGTTGGTGCCCGGCCGGGACGTGGTCTGGTTACAGGTGCCGTTCTCTTCGCTGCCCGGTCCGCAGAAAACCCTCAGCACCAAACTCCCCAATGGCGCCGATTACGGTTTTCCGGTCAACAGTATGCGCATCGTCGCCAACAAGCAGTGGGCGCAGGCCAATCCGGCCGCGGCGAAACTGTTTGCTATCATGAAGCTGCCCATCGCCGATGTGAATGCACAGAATCTTCGCATGCACGAAGGACAGGCTTCGTCGGCAGATATCGAACGGCACGCCAATGGCTGGATTGCTGCTCATCAAGAGCTGTTTGACAGCTGGATAAGCACCGCCGCCACGGCAAAATAGCGAAACCCGGTTAAGCGCCGGAGCGACGGCAAGGAGTTGGAAGGCGCGCATGGGTGATGCCATAGCGGGCGGGCCGGCGGACAGGCAGCACGTTCGCCCCTCGTATTTTCGCCGCGGATCGGGAATAATCTTTTCCATTTTCTATCCGGATTTTCCCGTGAATCTCACGCCGGGATGCGGATAAAGCACGGAGAGGACCGCGTATATGGAATATCCCCACGACACCCTGCCGCTGCCGAAGGCGACATTCGGCGAGGGCGTTTTTGACAGCCTGCCCATCGTTATCGGTTATGTGCCGGTGGCGTTCGCTTTTGGAATGAACGCCGTCAAACTGGGTTTCACCCCGCTGGAAGGCATTTTCCTCTCCTGCATTATCTACGCCGGCGCCAGCCAGTTCGTGATAACCACCCTGCTGAGCGCCGGCATATCCATCTGGGTCGCGGCGTTAACGGTAATGGCCATGGATGTGCGGCATCTGCTGTATGGTCCGGCGCTGCGCCATCATATACGGGGCGGCCTGTCGCCGCGTAAAACCGCCGTATGGGCCTTTGGCCTGACCGACGAGGTATTCGCCGCGGCCATCGCCAAATTAATCAAGGACAACCGGCGCTGGTCGGAAAACTGGATGCTAAGCGTCGCGGCATGCTCGTGGGGGTCCTGGGTGCTGGGCACCGCCGCCGGCGCGCTGTGCGGCAACGGTCCGCTGAATGCCTACCCGGCGCTGGAAGCGGCATTGACCTTTATGCTGCCGGCGTTATTCCTCGGTTTCCTGCTGGCGGCGTTCCAGCGCCGCCAGGCGCCGGTACTGGCGGCCGCCTTGACGGGAGCGCTGGCGGGCCTGCTGCTGCTGTCGATCCCCATGGCGATACTGGCGGGCATCGGCGGCGGCTGCCTGGCCGCCCTGGCCGTTCCGGGTAAAACAGCCGCCAAGGAGCGCGGATGAGTCACACCGTCATCATTATCGGTTTGGTGGTCGGCCTGGCCAATTATCTGTTCCGCTATCTTCCCCTGCGTCTGGGGTCGGGCGCCGGCAAAGGCGAACATTATCCAGGCCGCTGGATAGGCCGGATATTGGACGGTATCGGCATCGCCTCCATTTGCGCCCTGCTGGTGGTTTCAAGCGTACCGGACGTCCTGCGCGACACGCATAAGCTGGTGCCCACCCTGGCCGGATTCACGGTGCTGATAGCGCTGTTTTACCGAACCCGCAGCATCATAATCGCCACCTTGGCCGGAGCGCTGTGTTACGGACTGGTCTTTAAATTTCTGCCGTTCTGATGGCGCTATACATAGGCTGCTTATTTTTTTATGTAGAAAATATATACACCAGTGATTACATTAGTTACTATACCTACAGTAACTAATGAGGTGATAATCATTATGGAAAGTTCCTTTACGCCCATAGAGCATATGTTGACCCAGCGCGCCCAGCGGCGGGCCGGTTTTCCTTTCCAGGAAATCTTGCTGACCCGCCTGTGCATGCATATGCAGGGAAAACTGCTGGAAAACCGCAATCGCATGCTGAAAGCCCAGGGAATAAACGAAACGCTGTTTATGGCGCTGCTCACTCTGGAGTCCCAGGACAATTTCAGCATACAACCTTCGGAACTCAGCTCCGCGCTGGGATCCTCCCGTACCAATGCCACCCGTATCGCCGACGAGCTGGAAAAACGCGGCTGGATTGAGCGCAAGGAGAGCGAAAGCGATCGCCGCTGCCTGCATCTGCATCTCACCGACGCCGGGGAAGCCTTCCTGAACAGCCTGCTGCCGCCGCAGCATAAAAGTCTAATGGCGTTATGGTCGACGTTGACGTCTGAAGAGAAACAGCAGCTTGAAGCGGTGACCCGCAAGCTGCTGGATAAGCTGGATGAATTGCTGGTTGAAAATAACCCCGCCTGATAGGCGGGTTGACACTTTAAAGATGCTGCCGCCACCACTCCGCCAGCAAAATCCCGGCCGCCACCGATACGTTCAGGCCGGCGACCCGGCCGGTACCGCCGATAGACACCGACAGATCCCCGGTTTCGGCCATCACTTCCGATTGTCCGTTGCCTTCCTGGCCCAGCACCAGCACCATCTTTGCCGGCATCGTCACCGAGGCCAGCGGCTTGCCCTGCCGGCCGGAATTAATCACCACCGTATATCCCGCCTGGCGGAAGCGTTCAAGATCCTCCGGCAAATTATCGGTCTGGATCGCGCTGATATGCTCAGCGCCGCCTTCGGCGGTGCGTATGGCGGCGCCGGATTCCAGCGCCGCGCTATCATCAACCATCACCCCTTTGACGCCGAAATGCGCGCAACTGCGCAATATGGCGCCGAGGTTATGGGGATTGGACACGTCTTCCAGCGCCATAACGCAGTCCTTTTCCACTGCCACCGTCTGTTGCAGGTAGGATTCAGCGTCCAGGCCGGTACGTTTTTTAATCAAAAAACAGACGCCGCCGTGATGTTCGGTGCCGGAAGCCTTGGCCAGCTCTTCATCATCAACCACATGATAGGCTTTACGATTGGCGGCCATCCAGCGCAGCGCATCGCGAAAACGGGGCGTGACGGATTGCACGAACCAGGCGCGGACAATAGAGTCGGGGCGGCTTTTATATAATGCCTGACAGGCGTTCTCACCGTAGACGCGGGTCTCTTCAGCACGCTGGCGGCGCAGCTGCTCGGGGTCGATAAAACTTTTGCCGCTGATGCCGCCGTGATCGGCCGCCAGCGGTTCATCCTCGCTCTGATAATGGGTTTTCCACGGCGAATCCGGCATGGCGGCGGGTTTATCCCGGCGGCCGGCCCCGTCGTCCGGTCGGTCACGGCGGGGACGCCCCTCGCCGCGGCGCGGCGCTTCCCCGCGCTTATTGGCGCTGTCGCGGCCTTGCGGCGCAGAACGCGCGGGACGACGGGGCGCTTCCTCTTCATCTTTACGCACGTACATGACGCGGACTTTATTGTTTTTACCCTTCAGCGAATCGCTCATTTGTTTCTCCACCCGAGTGCTGGGCGCGAAGATTACCCGATCTTGCTCTTTTTAGCTACCGCACCGGCGTTAAAGCCGGCAACTATCAAAGCCATCGGGTAAATCATTTTGTCACCCGCCCGGTCTTTCACCATACTTGAGATCATTGCTCAGATAAAGAGCGGCCGCTCGCCGCTCCGCGAGGTTATTATATGAATACGGTATGCCCATCATGCCAGGCCACCAACCGCCTGCCGGACGAAAGAGTCAGCGACGGCGCCAAGTGCGGCCGCTGCGGCGAGGCGCTGTTGGACGGTAAAGTCACCCACGCCACTGCCCAGACCCTGGACAAGCTGCTGCAGGACGACCTGCCGGTGGTAATCGACTTCTGGGCGCCCTGGTGCGGTCCCTGCGTCGGTTTTGCACCAGTTTATGAAGCCGTGGCCGGCGAACGCCGCGGCAAGGTGCGGTTCCTCAAGGTCAACACCGAGGCCGAACCGCAGCTGGCCGCCCGCTTCAAGATCCGCAGCATTCCCACCATCATGGTCTTCAAACAGGGCCAAATGGTGGATTCACTGCACGGCGCCATGCCCAAGGGGCCGTTTGAAGAGTGGCTTGACGAAGGGCTCTCCATCCAAAAAGCCTCCTGAGTCGTCGCTATCCGCAGCCGTGCCGGGGAGAGATTCCCGCCACGGCTGCAAAGCCTCGCCCACTGAAAAAAATTACCTTTTCTTGCCATAGGTCCGGTAAACTCTCTCTTTTACTTGAGCAACCTATGACACAAAATGCCGTGCTGGCCTTGCGTCAATACCGCCTTGCACTCGCCACCAGACCTTTTCGCGCCCGCGGTTGCCGGGTCAAACGCTGTGAAGGCTGCCTGCTGCCGCTTCCCGTTTGCCTGTGCGATCATATCACGCCCCGCCAGGCCCTGAGCCGGTTTTGTCTGATCATGTTTGATTCGGAACCGTTGAAACCCAGCAATACCGGGCGGCTGATTGCGGATATCCTGCCGGACACCCAGGCGTTTCTCTGGTCCCGCACCGAACCGGCGCCGGCGCTGCTGGCAGCGGTGAATGACAGCGGACGGCAGCCCTACGTGGTATTCCCGGCACAGAATGTCCCGGCCGGCCGGCGGGTGCTCAATGAAATCAGACCGCAGGCGTTGCCGCCGCTGTTCATTTTGCTGGACGGCACCTGGCCGGAAGCGGGAAAGATGTTCCGCAAGAGTCCTTATCTGGCTGATTTTCCGGTGTTATCCCTGGATTTGCACACCCTATCCTCCTACCGGCTACGGGAATCCCACGGCGACGGGCATCATTGCACCGCCGAAGTGGCCGCCACCCTGCTGTACCAGGCCGGCGATAACGCGGCGGCGAAGGGCCTGGCAGATCACTTCGCCCTGTTTCGCAACCGATACCTGGCGGGTAAATCACACCACAATACACTGCAAATTCCTCGCGCCATCACAACACCTGTTCCCTAAAAACGCATACACTTAGCCAGTGCGCCAGGAGGGGAAACGAATGAGTCAACGAGGATTGGACGCGCTGCTCAGGCCTAAATCCATTGCCGTTCTGGGCGCGTCGGACACGCCGGGACGCGCCGGCTACCTGATGATGCGTAATTTACTGGCCGGCGGATTCGGCGGCCCGGTGCTGCCGGTTACGCCGCGATATTCGGCGGTCTGCGGTGTATTGAGCTACCCCGACGTCGCCAGCCTGCCGCTAATACCGGACCTGGCGGTGATTTGCACCCACGCCCGCCGTAACCCAGGACTGCTGGATGAACTGGGGCGGCACGGCTGCAAAACCGTGATTATCCTTTCCTCGCCTTTGGCACAATTCGCCGAATTAAAAGCCTGTGCCCAGCGTTACGGCATGCGCCTGCTCGGTCCCAACAGCCTGGGCCTGGTTTCACCCTGGCAAGGGCTTAACGCCAGCTTCTCTCCGGTGCCCATCCATATCCACAAAGGCAAGCTGGCCTTTATTTCCCAATCCGCCGCAGTGGCCAACACCATCATGGATTGGGCGCAGCAGCGGGAAATCGGCTTTTCCTATTTTATCGCCCTGGGGGACAGCATCGATATCGACGTGGACGATGTGCTTGACTTTCTGGCCCGTGACGGCAAAACCAGCGCGATACTGCTGCATCTTGAACATCTGAGCGACGCGCGGCGCTTCTTATCAGCCGCCCGCGGCGCGGCGCGCAATAAACCCATTCTGGTGATCAAGAGCGGCCGTACGCCGCAGGCGCAGCGGCTGCTGAATTACCCCCAGGGCCGGGACGCCGCCTATGACGCCGCCATCCAGCGCGCCGGAATGCTGCGGGTACGGGACACCCATGAGCTGTTCTCGGCGGTGGAAACCTTGAGTCACATGCGTCCGCTGCGCGGCGAGCGTCTGATGATAGTCAGCAACGGCATCGCGCCGGCGGCGTTGGCGCTTGATGAACTCCTCAGCCGGCACGGCAAGCTGGCCACATTGAGTCCCGCCAGCCGCCAGGCGCTGCAAAGCGTATTGCCGGCGCAAATCGCGGCCGCCAATCCGCTGGATTTAGGGGACGACGCCGATCCGGCCCGCTACCGGGCGGCGCTATCGTGCCTGCTGGACAGCCGGGATTATGACGCGGTACTGATCCTCCACGCCCCCAGCGCCGTCTCCCCCAGCAGTGAAACCGCGCTGCAGGTTATCGAGCTGTTCAAGCAGCACCCCCGCGGCAAACAGGTTACCGTGCTGACCAACTGGAGCGGCGAATTCTCCTCCCGCGACGCCAGGCGCCATTTTACCGAGGCGGGGCTCCCCACGTACCGTACGCCGGAAGGTTCGGTTACCGCATTTATGCATATGGCGGAATACCGCCGCAACCAAAAGCAGCTTATGGAGACGCCGGCATTGCCGGTCAGCCTGGCGGCGGATACCGCACAGGCCCATGAGCTCATCCGCCAGGCGCTGGATGAAGGGGTTTTTCAGCTGGCCACCCATGAAATCAGGCCGATCGTCGAAGCCTACGGCATCGCTACCCTGCCCACCTGGATTGCCGGCGACAGCGCCGAGGCGGTTGCCATCGCCGACAAGATAGGTTACCCGGTGGCGCTTAAACTGCGATCGCCGGATATCCCACACAAGTCCGACGTACAGGGCGTCATGCTCTCCCTGCGCAACGCCCGGGAGGTAGAACAGGCGGCCAACGCCATGATTGAACGGGTCGCGCAGGCTTATCCCCAGGCGCGAATCGACGGTATGCTGGTACAAAGCATGGCCAACCGCGCCGGCACGTTGGAACTCCGGATCCTGGTGGAGGAGGATCCGGTGTTCGGCCCGCTGATCCTGATGGGGGAAAGCGAAAGCGAGTGGCGCCAGGCGGATCAGATGGCTGTGGGGCTGCCGCCCCTGAACATGGCCCTGGCGCATAATATGGTATTGCAGGGGCTGAAAAAGGGCGCAATCCGCGACCGGCGCCCGCTCTACCCGCTGGACGTCGCCGCATTAAGCCAGCTGCTGGTGAAGATATCCACGCTCCTGCTGGACTGTCCCGAGATAGTCCATCTCGATATCCACCCCCTGCTGGCCTGCGGCGACGATATGACCTTGCTGGATGTCAGCCTGACGTTGGCGGAATGCCGCGGCGATCCGGAAGCGCGCCTGGCCATCCGCCCCTATCCGCAAAAGCTTGAATCCGAGATTTTGCTGAAAAACGGCGAACGCTGCCTGCTCAGGCCCATCCTGCCGGAAGACGAACCCATGCTCAAACAGTTCATCGGCCAGGTCACGCCGGAAGATCTCTACTATCGCTATTTCAGCGAGATCACTGAATTTACCCATGAAGATTTGGCTTACATGACCCAAATCGACTACGATCGTGAAATGGCTTTTGTCGCGGTAAGACGTCACGGCCTCGAATCAACCATCGTCGGCGTTACCCGGGTCATTGCCGATCCTGACAATATCGACGCTGAATTCGCGGTGCTGGTGAGATCCGATCTGAAAAAACTGGGTCTGGGGCGCTTGCTGCTGGAAAAAATGATCGGCTATGCCCGGGAACACGGACTTGATCGTTTAACCGCCATTACCATGCCCAGCAACCAGGGCATGATAGCGCTGGCGAAAAAGCTGGGGTTTACCGTCAAGCTGCAGTTAGAGGACGGCATCGTCGCTTTATCGCTGAGGCTAACAGCCGAATCTCCTGCCGCGACGGACAAAATTACCTCAAGGGCTAATCAACCTGAGGCGAAACAAGGCCACAACGGCTGAAAGTAATGTTATTATGGCAGATTCCGCATAATTATGTTTTGCATATGGTCATTCCACCATACGATGACAAGAGAAGAAGCGCACTGTGATGTTGTCAAACTTTAGACGTACCAAACACCAACAACACCTTGCACAACTGCCAAAAATTCCCCAGACGGTTGAAGATGTAAAAACGCTATCCAGTCCAGAAGAATTCCGTATCGCCCTGTTGAATGCCATTAAGGGAGCCCGGCGGCGTATTTATCTGGTGGCGCTCTACCTTGAACAAGATGAAGGCGGCGATGCCGTTCTCTCGGCCCTGTACCGGGCCAGGCAGCAATATCCGGAATTGGAGGTCTGCGTACTGGTGGATTGGCATCGGGCACAGCGCGGGCGCATCGGCGTCGCGGCGGCGAATACCAATGCCGATTGGTACTGCCGCCTGGCGAAAGAACACCCCGATATTTCGGTGCCGATATTCGGCGTACCGGTGAATACCCGTGAAGCTTTGGGCGTGCTGCATTTAAAAGGCTTTATCATCGACGATACCGTTATCTACAGCGGCGCCAGCCTTAATGACGTTTACCTGCACCAGTTGGACAAGTACCGCTACGATCGCTATCAGATTATCAACAACCCGGTTCTGGCCGATAGCATGCTGGATTATCTCAAGCAGCGGCTGTTAACCGCCCCCGCAGTAAACCGGCTGGATAATCCCGATCGGCCCAAAAGCATAGAAATTCGCAACGATACCCGGCTGTTTCGTCAATCCCTGCGGGATGCGGCCTACTCCTACCCCGGCACGGCCTCTGACCGGCAGCTGGCCGTGACCCCGCTGGTAGGGCTGGGTAAGAGAAGCCCGCTGAACAAGACCATCCACCATTTGATGTCTTGTACCGACAGCAAGCTCATAATGTGTACACCCTATTTCAATATGCCCGCCTTATTGGTCAGGAACATTATCTCTCTGCTGCGCCAGAACAAACAGGTGGAAATCATTGTCGGCGATAAAACCGCCAATGATTTTTATATCCCGGAAGATCAGCCCTTTAAGATTATCGGCGCGTTGCCTTATCTGTACGAAATCAATTTGCGCCGCTTCCTCGGACGCCTGCAGCGCTATGTGGATAATGGCCAGCTTGTGGTGCGCTTATGGAAAGACGGTGACAACAGCTATCATCTGAAAGGGATGTGGGTCGATGATGAATGGCAATTGCTCACCGGCAATAACCTCAATCCCCGCGCCTGGCGGCTGGATTTGGAGAATGCGCTGCTGATCCATGATCCCCTGCAATCATTGCGGGAGCAACGGGAGCATGAACTCCATCTGATCCGTACCCATACCCAGGTCATAAAGCATTTTACCGAGCTGGATAGAATCGGCGATTACCCAATAAAAGTGCGTAAGCTGATTCGTCGTTTACGCCGCATCCGTATCGATCGTCTCATCAGCCGAATCCTGTGACATGTCATCTCCCAAAAGCGGCCCCCCCTTAACGCGGCCGTCGGGATCTCGCTGTTCAGCCGGCTGATGCCGATAGCTTATGAGGAAATAATGCTGCAAACGCGTATCGGCAATGCGTGGAAATTCTCGGTGTTGCTGCCGTTGATAGGGTGCACCGCCTGCGCCCATATGGCGCAGGATACTTGGACCGGGCAGGATAAAACGGTGCATTTTGCCGCCTCCGCCGCGCTCGCCATGGCGGGCGGCGCCGTAGCGGAGCATCAAAACGCTTCACCGGCCCGTAGCCGTAATATCGGTTTTGCTTTTTCCATCTCTCTTGGCGCCGCCAAAGAGGGCTTCGACAGCCGCGCCGCCGGCACCGGATGGAGCTGGAAAGACTTTGCCTGGGATGTGGCCGGCGCAGCTACCGGCTATACGCTTTATTATCTCAGCGATTAATTTCCCGTCCCCCATTCCTGGTTTACCGACGGCGTTCCCCCCTTATGCGTCTCCCGATAGGGTCATTGTTGCGAAAAAATTTTCGTTTAAAGGCTATTGCATCAAAATCCAACATATGTTAGTTTTTAAACCAACAAATGTTGGATATAGCATTCAAGCCGATCAACGTCATGGCCCCGCCCATGATCTCATCCATATCTTTAGGGAGTACCTAGCATGATCAAGACCATCCTTATTACCGGCGCCGGCTCGGGTTTCGGCGAAGCGGCCGCCATCGGCCTGGCCCGCAACGGACATAATGTCATCGCCACTGCGCAGCTTTCGCCGCAGGTCACACCGCTGCGGGAGAAGGCCAAGGCCCTCGGCCTCCCGAACCTGCGGGTCGAGAAGCTTGATCTGTGCGATCCCTATGACATGGCTTTTGCCCAGCGCTGGGATATCGACGTGCTTTGGAACAATGCCGGCATGGGAGAAGGCGGGCCGGTTTTCGAGATCCCGCTCGATCTCGTTCGCCGGAACTTCGAAATCAACGTTTTTCTTCCGCTCACCCTGACGCAGGCTTTCGTCAAAAAGTGGATCGAGCAGAATAAACAGGGGAAGGTGGTCTTTACCTCATCGATGAGCGGGCTGTTTTCCCCGGCCAAATGGGGCGTGTACGCCGCCACCAAGCATGCGCTGGAATCGGTTGCCGAAGCCATGCAGCAGGAATTGGCCGGTCATGGCATCAAGGTTCAAACCATCAATCCCGGCGCTTTTTATACCGGCTTTAACGAGACCATGGCCGACACGGCATTCCGCTGGCTCGACGACGGGAAAAATGTCACCAAACGCGCCGATCTGCGCACGCAGTTCGATGAAGAGCTGGCGTCGCCCTTCGGCCACTTCGACGCCCAGGAGATGATTGATCGCATGATTGAAATCGTCCCCGCCGATACGGGCAAGTTTCGCAACGTCGTGCCCCAGGCGGTGGAGGATATGCTTAAAGCGCATCAGCTCGCCGCCTGGGACAACCAGATTTGAACAACGTTGAAACGTCTTTGGACGCTTTTTGGTACACTGTCTCAAGCCAGGGATGGCATGTTCCGATTTCTTCCTTGATATTCCCTCCCCTATCCCTTGCGCTTCAAATACCCTGGCCACCGGATACTTCAATGCGTTGAGCATTGATCCAGCGACTATCCTCACCCAGCAGCCCGGCGATCATCGGGCCGATATCGTCCGCCACCCCAACGCGGCCAAGCGCGGTCATGCCGGCAAAGAACCGGTTGTACTCCGGCGTATCCCGGACGGCGCCGCCCAAAAAATCCGTCTCAATCGCTCCCGGCGCCACGGTATTGACTGCGATGCGGCGACTGCCCAGTTCCTTCGCCATATAGACGGTAAGAACTTCAATGGCTCCCTTGACGGCGGCATATGCCGACCAGCCTTCGGCGGACACGCGGGTCAGTCCGGAAGAAATATTCACGATGCGGCCGCCGTCGCCGATAAGCGGCAGGAGTTTCTGGGTAAGGAAAAACACGCCTTTGAAGTGGACATTCACCAGTTTGTCGAATGAATCTTCGTCCATCTCGGCAATCAGGGCCATATCACCATGGCCGGCGTTGTTGACCAGATGGTCGAAACTTTCGCGCCGCCAGGTTTCGTTGAGTACCGCGCGCAGTTGCTCAACGAATGCCGGGAAGGTGGATACATTGCCGACATCAAGCTGTAAAGCAACGGCCTGGCGGCCCAAGGCCCGGATTTCAGCCACCACAGCCATGGCCTCTGCCCGGCTGCTCCGGTAAGTGAGCACAACGTCGCCGCCGTTCCGGGCGATGCCAAGGGCTGTATTACGGCCAATCCCGCGGCTGGCGCCGGTTACGATTGTGATTTTACTCATCGTTATTTCCTCGTTTAAACGCTTAATGGGAAGGTTGCGCTGACAGAGAACATGTTGGCCCGGATTGGTTGCGCGTGGTTGCCAGAATCGTGTTTATACTTGCCTGATTCTCCAAATAGTTTGCAAGCGGCTTCATTCTGGGTATGTTGGGATGATTCCTCCTTTTGGTTTAGTCTTGTGGAAAGCATGAACCATTCTTTGCTGAGCGCTGTAGGGCGATATGCGGATACCCATGCAGATTCAAGCGGCGTGGCCCGTACGCCGATTCCGGGCCTGAGCGTTATACGCGCAACTATGCCCAGCGAACTGCAATACGCAATCTCCCGCCCATTGGCGGCACTGGTGCTGCAAGGCGGAAAACGTGTCACAACGGGAAGCCGATCATTCAGTTTCGGTGAAGGGGATTCATTAGTCATCGCCGCCCATGTACCCACGATAAGCCAGATCACCAAGGCGAGCCTTGGTGTGCCTTACTATTCACTGGTACTTGAATTTGATCCGGCGGTGATTGAGACGCTGGCCATGGAGATGAACGCTGCCCGCGACAGTAAGAACTTTCCGGTCAGAGTCGCCGCGACAGAGAATGAAGTCGCCGATGCGGCGCTGCGTCTGATGCGATTACTTGAACGCCCTGAGGCCCTGCCTCTCCTTCAGTCGCAGTTGATACGTGAAATGCATTATTGGCTGTTAGTGGGACATCACGGGGCATCTATACGGGCGCTTGGCGTCGCGCAAAGCCATGCTCAACGGATAAGCAAAGCCGTGGCTATCATTCGTGAGGAGTTCTCACACCCCCTTCGGGTAGAACGCCTGGCGCAAGCGGCCGGTATGAGCATTTCCAGTTTTCATCAACATTTTCGAACCGTAACCTCCTTGTCACCCCTCCAGTTCCAAAAGCAGCTGCGGCTGATCGAGGCGCGCAGGATCATGCTGGCCGACGGAAAACTTCCTAGCCATGTGGCTTATGAAGTGGGTTATGAAAGCGTGCCGCAATTCACACGGGAGTATAGCCGCATGTTCGGCGCTCCCCCGGTAAGAGACATCAGACAGGTTCGAGACCGGCTGACGACAATGTCAGCCCCAGCCCAACACCGTATTGATTGATATGATAGACATTAAAAAGCCCTTGAGTAGCGAAATGCCAGTTCGACAGGCAGAAAAAAGCCCTCTGTTTTCACAGAGGGCTTCGTTCAATTGGATGCCTGGCAGTTGATGCCCGCCTGCGGCGGGCACCCTGCGGGCCGGCGCCTTCGGCTTCGTTCAACCGGCAAAGCCGGTTGTCCTACTCTCTTACTCGAGTAGCGAACTGCCAGGGTTTACTTCACGACGCCTCTCGTTACACTCGAGGTATCGGCCTTAATGGATGCCTGGCAGTTCCCTACTCTCGCATGGGGAGACCCCACACTACCATCGGCGCTACGGCGTTTCACTGCTGAGTTCGGCATGGGGTCAGGTGGGACCACCGCGCTAGTGCCGCCAGGCAAATTCGCTATCCAACCGTCATCTTTCAACGATGACCATTGGCCTTTATCCGGAACAGTCGCTGAAAATTCTCTCATCGCCCTTGCGGACAACGCTCTCACAGCCCAAACACCTTAGGTGTTGTAAGGTTAAGTCTCACGGGTCATTAGTATCGGTTAGCTCAACGCATCGCTGCGCTTACACACCCGACCTATCAACGTCATCGTCTTTAACGTCCCTTCAGGTGGCTTAAAGCCACAGGGAAGACTCATCTCGAGGCAAGTTTCCCGCTTAGATGCTTTCAGCGGTTATCTCTTCCGCACGTAGCTACCGGGCAATGCCATTGGCATGACAACCCGAACACCAGTGGTGCGTCCACTCCGGTCCTCTCGTACTAGGAGCAGCCCCTCTCAATCTTCCAACGCCCACGGCAGATAGGGACCGAACTGTCTCACGACGTTCTAAACCCAGCTCGCGTACCACTTTAAATGGCGAACAGCCATACCCTTGGGACCTACTTCAGCCCCAGGATGTGATGAGCCGACATCGAGGTGCCAAACACCGCCGTCGATATGAACTCTTGGGCGGTATCAGCCTGTTATCCCCGGAGTACCTTTTATCCGTTGAGCGATGGCCCTTCCATTCAGAACCACCGGATCACTAAGACCTGCTTTCGCACCTGCTCGAGCCGTCACTCTCGCAGTCAAGCTAGCTTATGCCTTTGCACTAACCTCACGATGTCCGACCGTGATTAGCTAACCTTCGTGCTCCTCCGTTACTCTTTAGGAGGAGACCGCCCCAGTCAAACTACCCACCAGACACTGTCCTCGACCCGGATTACGGGCCGGAGTTAGAACATCAAACATTAAAGGGTGGTATTTCAAGGTTGGCTCCATAAGGACTGGCGTCCCTACTTCTAAGCCTCCCACCTATCCTACACATCAAGGCTCAATGTTCAGTGTCAAGCTATAGTAAAGGTTCACGGGGTCTTTCCGTCTTGCCGCGGGTACACTGCATCTTCACAGCGAGTTCAATTTCACTGAGTCTCGGGTGGAGACAGCCTGGCCATCATTACGCCATTCGTGCAGGTCGGAACTTACCCGACAAGGAATTTCGCTACCTTAGGACCGTTATAGTTACGGCCGCCGTTTACCGGGGCTTCGATCAAGAGCTTCTCCTTGCGGATAACCCCATCAATTAACCTTCCGGCACCGGGCAGGCGTCACACCGTATACGTCCACTTTCGTGTTTGCACAGTGCTGTGTTTTTAATAAACAGTTGCAGCCAGCTGGTATCTGCGACTGGCTTCAGCTCGGGAAGCAAGTTCCTCCACCTAATGCCAGCGTGCCTTCTCCCGAAGTTACGGCACCATTTTGCCTAGTTCCTTCACCCGAGTTCTCTCAAGCGCCTCGGTATTCTCTACCTGACCACCTGTGTCGGTTTGGGGTACGATTCGATGTGACCTGGTGCTTAGAGGCTTTTCCTGGAAGCGTAGCATCAACCCCTTCACCACCGTAGTGGCTCGTCATCACGCCTCAGTGTTATAAGAGAACGGATTTTCCTGTCCTCTCCACCTGCACGCTTGAACCGGGACAACCGTCGCCCGGCCGGTCTAGCTTTCTCCGTCCCCCCTTCGCAGTCACACCCAGTACAGGAATATTAACCTGTTTCCCATCGACTACGCCTTTCGGCCTCGCCTTAGGGGTCGACTCACCCTGCTCCGATTAACGTTGAACAGGAACCCTTGGTCTTCCGGCGAGCGGGCTTTTCACCCGCTTTATCGTTACTTATGTCAGCATTCGCACTTCTGATACCTCCAGCAACCCTCACAGGCCACCTTCTCAGGCTTACAGAACGCTCCCCTACCCAACAATACCCGAAGGTATCGCTGCCGCGGCTTCGGTGCATGGTTTAGCCCCGTTACATCTTCCGCGCAGGCCGACTCGACCAGTGAGCTATTACGCTTTCTTTAAATGATGGCTGCTTCTAAGCCAACATCCTGGCTGTCTATGCCTTCCCACATCGTTTCCCACTTAACCATGACTTTGGGACCTTAGCCGGCGGTCTGGGTTGTTTCCCTCTTCACGACGGACGTTAGCACCCGCCGTGTGTCTCCCGTGATAACATTCTTCGGTATTCGCAGTTTGCATCGGGTTGGTAATCCGGGGTGGACCCCTAGCCGAAACAGTGCTCTACCCCCGAAGATGAATTCACGAGGCGCTACCTAAATAGCTTTCGGGGAGAACCAGCTATCTCCCGGTTTGATTGGCCTTTCACCCCCAGCCACAAGTCATCCGCTAATTTTTCAACATTAGTCGGTTCGGTCCTCCAGTTAGTGTTACCCAACCTTCAACCTGCCCATGGCTAGATCACCGGGTTTCGGGTCTATACCCTGCAACTACACGCCCAGTTAAGACTCGGTTTCCCTACGGCTCCCCTATTCGGTTAACCTTGCTACAGAATATAAGTCGCTGACCCATTATACAAAAGGTACGCAGTCACCCCAATTTCTCAAGGCTCCCACTGCTTGTACGTACACGGTTTCAGGTTCTGTTTCACTCCCCTCGCCGGGGTTCTTTTCGCCTTTCCCTCACGGTACTGGTTCACTATCGGTCAGTCAGGAGTATTTAGCCTTGGAGGATGGTCCCCCCATCTTCAGACAGGATATCACGTGTCCCGCCCTACTCATCGAACCCACAACTCCTGCACCTTCGGATACGGGGCTATCACCCTCTGTCGCCGGACTTTCCAGACCGTTCTCCTGATGCAAAAGCTGATGGTGGTTCTGGGCTGTTCCCCGTTCGCTCGCCGCTACTGGGGGAATCTCGGTTGATTTCTTTTCCTCGGGGTACTGAGATGTTTCAGTTCCCCCGGTTCGCCTCATTGCGCTATGGATTCACGCAATGATAGTGCAACGAATTGCACTGGGTTTCCCCATTCGGACATCGCCGGCTAATAACGCTTCATATCAGCTTACCGACGCTTTTCGCAGATTAGCACGTCCTTCATCGCCTCTGACTGCCTAGGCATCCACCGTGTACGCTTAGTCACTTAACCTCACAACCCTAAGATGTCTCAGGTTTGCTTGCTTTGAGAGACTCGCATACTGATTTTGCTCAGCATGTTTTTTCAAATTTTCAGCTTGTTCCGGATTGTTAAAGAGCAGTATTTCGCAGCGCACTCTTTCAAATGCGCTCTGAAATTTATCAGACACGTAGGCTGTTTGGCGTCCCCTAGGGGGTTCGAACCCCTGTTACCGCCGTGAAAGGGCAGTGTCCTAGGCCACTAGACGAAGGGGACACGGAAAATGCTTGCAACGCACCGCGTTGCTTTTCCGTGTAAGGCGAAACTTTCATTAATGAAAGTAAGCGACCTCTTTCTAGTCGAACAACGCATCGCGTTGCTCTCCTATCATCGGACGATGCCTTGCACGTGCGAAGCCGGGCTTCACGTGTAAACCATACGAGCTGTTTGCTCATCACTTCTATCAGACAATCTGTGTGGACACGTCACTTGACGCGCATCTTTCGGTAAGGAGGTGATCCAACCGCAGGTTCCCCTACGGTTACCTTGTTACGACTTCACCCCAGTCATGAATCACAAAGTGGTAAGCGCCCTCCCGAAGGTTAAGCTACCTACTTCTTTTGCAACCCACTCCCATGGTGTGACGGGCGGTGTGTACAAGGCCCGGGAACGTATTCACCGTGGCATTCTGATCCACGATTACTAGCGATTCCGACTTCATGGAGTCGAGTTGCAGACTCCAATCCGGACTACGACGCACTTTGTGAGGTCCGCTTACTCTCGCGAGTTCGCTTCTCTTTGTATGCGCCATTGTAGCACGTGTGTAGCCCTACTCGTAAGGGCCATGATGACTTGACGTCATCCCCACCTTCCTCCGGTTTGTCACCGGCAGTCTCCTTTGAGTTCCCACCATGACGTGCTGGCAACAAAGGATAAGGGTTGCGCTCGTTGCGGGACTTAACCCAACATTTCACAACACGAGCTGACGACAGCCATGCAGCACCTGTCTCAGAGTTCCCGAAGGCACAACCTCATCTCTGAAGTCTTCTCTGGATGTCAAGAGTAGGTAAGGTTCTTCGCGTTGCATCGAATTAAACCACATGCTCCACCGCTTGTGCGGGCCCCCGTCAATTCATTTGAGTTTTAACCTTGCGGCCGTACTCCCCAGGCGGTCGATTTAACGCGTTAGCTCCGAAAGCCACGGCTCAAGGCCACAACCTTCAAATCGACATCGTTTACAGCGTGGACTACCAGGGTATCTAATCCTGTTTGCTCCCCACGCTTTCGTACCTGAGCGTCAGTCTTCGTCCAGGGGGCCGCCTTCGCCACCGGTATTCCTCCAGATCTCTACGCATTTCACCGCTACACCTGGAATTCTACCCCCCTCTACGAGACTCTAGCCTGCCAGTTTCAAATGCAGTTCCCGAGTTAAGCTCGGGGATTTCACATCTGACTTAACAAACCGCCTGCGTACGCTTTACGCCCAGTAATTCCGATTAACGCTCGCACCCTCCGTATTACCGCGGCTGCTGGCACGGAGTTAGCCGGTGCTTCTTCTGCGGGTAACGTCAATGATTGAATCTATTAAACCCAACCCCTTCCTCCCCGCTGAAAGTGCTTTACAACCCGAAGGCCTTCTTCACACACGCGGCATGGCTGCATCAGGCTTGCGCCCATTGTGCAATATTCCCCACTGCTGCCTCCCGTAGGAGTCTGGACCGTGTCTCAGTTCCAGTGTGGCTGGTCATCCTCTCAGACCAGCTAGGGATCGTCGCCTAGGTGAGCCGTTACCCCACCTACTAGCTAATCCCATCTGGGTTCATCCGATGGCGTGAGGCCCTAAGGTCCCCCACTTTGGTCTTGCGACGTTATGCGGTATTAGCTACCGTTTCCAGTAGTTATCCCCCTCCATCGGGCAGATCCCCAGACATTACTCACCCGTCCGCCGCTCGCCGGCAAAGTAGCAAGCTACTTTCCGCTGCCGCTCGACTTGCATGTGTTAGGCCTGCCGCCAGCGTTCAATCTGAGCCATGATCAAACTCTTCAATTAAAAGCTTGATGCTCAAAGATTTCATCTGGTTAATCTTTTGAATTAACTGTTTGTCACTCTTCAAGACTTGTATTGTTGTGTTTCGATACGGTCTTGTGAGTGCCCACACAGATTGTCTGATAAATTGTTAAAGAGCGTGCGCCGCTATGATTCAGTCTGGCGCGAGGTGGCGTATATTACGCTTTCCCCTATCAGTGTCAAGCCCGTCAGGCTTGCTTCTGACTCGTTTTCGGTCCTTGTGAAGCTGCTCACAGTCCCGGTCGATGGAGGCGCATTATAGGGGGGTGCTGTGAAATGGCAAGCGAATATCGTCAAATTTTTTTTGATCGGTCAAAATTTGCCCGTTATGCCCTTGCCGACTGCCGTTTTATCGCGTCCGGCAGTTGCGCCAGGCTGTCAATGACCCAATCCGCCAGCTTTTGGCCCTCTTCATCAAGCGGCTTGCCGGTACGCACCAAGACAGTGGTGCCGACGCCCGCCGCCCGGCCAGCCAGCATATCCTTGGCTGAGTCGCCCACCATATAAGAAGCGGCCATATCGATGTGCAGAAATTTTTGCGCATCCAGCAACATCCCGGGTTTGGGTTTGCGGCAGTCGCAATCCTGACGATATTCGCCTTCACCAACGTCCGGATGGTGCGGGCAAAAATAGATACCGTCCAATTCCACTTCGCGATCCGCCAGCGACCAATCCATCCATTCGGTCAAGCGCATAAATTGGTCTTCGGTGAATTTGCCGCGGGCGATGCCGGCCTGGTTAGTCACCACCACCAGGGCAAAACCCATTTTTTTCAGTTCCTGCATGGCTTCGATAGCACCATCAATAAACTGAAAATCATCGATCTCAAATACGTAACCGTGATCGACATTAATGGTACCGTCGCGGTCTAAAAATATTGCGGGAACAAGCTGTGCCACTGATTGGCTCCTGAGGATATAAACAGCGGGTAGTATCGCACGTTTTAGACAGTGGAAAACCTAGAAAATGAATCCTGGTTGACTTAGACGTCTAGACGCCCTAACATCCACCCCATTAGCACCCGTTGGCGTTAATAACATAATTTCATCCTTGCCACAGGTAACTGTTTACAATAAAAAATATGATTAAACTCTCTCATATTACTAAGCACTTTATCCAGGGAACGCAGACCATAGCCGCATTGTCTGATGTCAGCCTGCACGTGACCGCCGGCCAGATATACGGGGTTATCGGCGCATCCGGCGCCGGCAAAAGTACCTTGATCCGCTGCGTAAACCTGTTGGAACGTCCCACCAGCGGTTCGGTATTGGTGGACGGACAGGATCTGACCACCCTATCGGAGCGGCAGCTCATCATTGCCCGCCGGCAAATGGGCATGATTTTTCAACATTTCAATCTGCTTTCTTCCCGTACGGTTTCGGGCAATATCGCCCTGCCGCTGGAGTTGGACAACCTGCCGAAAAACGACATCAAAAAACGTGTTGCGGAGCTGTTGGCCTTGGTGGGACTGGAAGATAAAGCCGATGCCTATCCCGCTAATCTGTCCGGCGGCCAGAAGCAGCGGGTAGCCATCGCCCGCGCCCTGGCCAGTAATCCCAAAGTCCTGCTATGCGACGAAGCCACCAGCGCATTGGATCCGGCTACCACCCGTTCGATTTTGGCATTATTAAAGGATATTAATCGCCGGCTGGGATTGACCATTTTATTAATTACTCACGAGATGGACGTGGTGAAACGCATCTGTGATCAGGTCGCGGTCATCAGCCAGGGAGAACTTATAGAACAAGATACGGTGAGCGAAATGTTTTCCCATCCGAAAACGCCGCTGGCGCAGCAGTTTATCCGCTCTACCCTGCACCTCGATATTCCGGAGGACTATTTGCAGCGGATGTCGCCCCAGCCCGCCGAGGGGAAAATTCCCATCCTGCAGTTGGAGTTTACCGGCCAGTCGGTGGATGCGCCGCTGTTGTCCGAAGCCGCCAGGCGCTTCAATGTCAATAACAATATCATCAGCGCCCAGATGGATTACGCCGGCGGGGTTAAATTCGGCATTATGCTGGCGGAGATGGCGGGTGATGCGGAAAACTCCCGTGCCGCCATCGCTTTTTTGCAGGAACAGCACGTTAAGGTGGAGGTATTAGGGTATGTCTGAAGCCATGTTAGGGCTGTTTGCCAAAGGGATCTGGGAGACGCTGGCGATGACCTTTGTTTCCGGTTTCTTTGGTTTTGTGGTGGGATTGCCCATCGGCGTTTTACTTTATACCAGCCGCCCCGGGCAGATCATCGAAAATCCCAGGCTTTACCGAACCACTTCCGCGATAGTGAATATCTTCCGGTCTATTCCGTTTATTATTTTACTGGTCTGGATGATCCCCTTTACCCGCATGATCGTCGGCACGTCCATCGGACTGCAGGCGGCCATCGTGCCGTTAACCGTCGGCGCCGCGCCTTTTATTGCCCGTATGGTGGAAAATGCGCTGCTGGAAATACCCACCGGGCTTATTGAAGCCTCCCGCGCCATGGGCGCGACGCCGATGCAAATCATCCGCAAGGTTTTATTACCCGAGGCTCTGCCCGGGCTGGTTAACGCCGCCACCATTACGCTGATTACCCTGGTGGGCTATTCTGCCATGGGCGGCGCCGTGGGCGCAGGCGGACTTGGGCAAATCGGTATCCAATACGGCTATATCGGTTATAACGCCACGGTGATGAATACCGTACTGATTTTACTGGTTGTCCTGGTGTTTTTGATACAAATCAGCGGCGATAAAATCGTTAAAGCGGTTACTCATAAGTAAATGATAGTCTTTAAAAAAATGAAGCCGCCATGCCGGCGCTTCAATGAAATAATAATCAACCCATAAGAGGAAAGGGATATGTCTTTTAATTTCAGGACCCTGGCAACCGTTGGCGCTTTGGTAGGCGCATTGGCGTTGACTGCTTGCGGGCAGGACAAGAAAGATCCGAACCATATCAAGGTCGGGGTCATCGTCGGCGCGGAACAGCAGGTGGCGGAAGTCGCGCAGAAAGTCGCTAAAGAGAAATACGGCCTTGACGTGGAACTGGTGACCTTCAATGATTACGTGTTGCCTAACGAGGCGCTGAGCAAAGGGGATATCGATGCCAATGCTTTCCAGCATAAACCTTATCTGGATCAGCAAATCAAGGATCGCGGCTATAAGCTGGTTCCGGTAGGTAATACCTTTGTCTACCCCATCGCCGGCTATTCAAAACAGATAAAATCCCTTAGTGAATTGAAGGACGGCTCACAGGTAGCGCTGCCTAACGATCCCACCAACCTGGGCCGTTCCTTGCTGCTGCTGCAAAAAGTCGGGCTTATTACATTGAAAGACGGCACCGGCCTGCAACCCACCGTATTGGATGTCGTGGGAAATCCGAAAAACCTGAAGCTGGTGGAATTGGAAGCGCCGCAGTTGCCTCGTTCCCTTGACGACCAGCAGATCGCCCTGGCCATCATTAATACTACTTATGCCAGCCAGATCGGCCTGACCCCCACCAAGGACGGGCTGTTTGTGGAAGATAAAGAGTCTCCCTATGTCAATCTGATCGTGGCCCGGGAAGATAATAAAAACGCGGAAAACGTCAAAAAATTCGTTCAGGCCTATGAGTCCGATGAAGTTAACGACGCGGCCAATAAAATCTTTAATGGCGGTGCGGTGAAAGGCTGGTAAAATTTTTTTGTCACTTTAGTGCGCTTTTATCAAGACGGGCTTCGGCCCGCCTTGTTATTTTGGCCGTACATTGATTCAATAGCGCCAGTTAAATAACAACTCCAATCCGAGGAAAACGTATGCGTGCCTTACCAGGATGTATCTTGGTGCTCTCGCTGACAGGATGTTCATGGATACATTCGCCCGCGTCATCAACCGCAAATCAACATACCGCCATCACGCCGTTTAGTAGTCCCTTGACGAGCCACAAACCCGCAGTGCGCCCGCTGCCGGCAAAATTATACAAATCCGCGGAAGAATTGGTGGGCAAGCCCTTCCGTGATTTAGGGGAAGTCTATGGTTCCACCTGCCAGGTCAATCTGCAGGATCCGCCGCCGAGTATCGCCGCGGCTCGCAAGGACATGCAGGTCCGGGCAGCCCGTATGAAGGGCAACGCCGTGCTGTTGCACCAATGCGAAATGGTCAGGTCGGTGGCCGGATGCTACGCGCAAGCGGTCTGCCAGGGTACGGCGCTTAAAGTGACGCAATGAGCGAGTTCGGCCTTAGCCAAATCGGCGTAATTCGCTCGCATTATAAAGAAAAATTCGCGGTACCCCGGCAGCCGGGTCTGGTGCCGGACGGCACCGGCGAGCTGCATTTACTGGCGCCTTATAATCAGCCGGAAGCGGTACGCGGCCTGGATGCGTTCAGCCATATCTGGTTGCTGTTTATCTTCAACCAAACCATGGGGCAAGGCTGGCATCCCACTGTGCGCCCGCCGCGCCTGGGCGGCAACAGCCGGATCGGCGTCTTCGCGACCCGTTCCACCTTCCGGCCCAATGCCATCGGCATGTCCCTGGTGGCCTTAAACGCCGTGCGCATTTTCAAAACCGAAGTGGTGCTTGAACTGGGCAGCCTGGACCTAGTGGACGGTACCCCGGTAGTGGACATCAAACCCTATTTACCCTACGCGGAGAGCATCCCGTCGGCTCGGGCGGGCTTTGCCCAACAGATTCCCGCCGCTGACATGGGGGTGGACTTTTCCCTCGGCGCGGCCGCACGGATAGAGGCTCTTGTCCCCCGTTATCCGCATTTGCGGCGTTTCATCAGCGATGTACTGGCGCAGGATCCCCGCCCGGCCTATCGTAAAACTCACGGCGGCGAGCAGACCTATGCGGTACGGCTTATGGAATTCAATATCCGCTGGCGCGTCACCGGCAACATCGCCGAGGTCATTGCCATTGAAGATGCCGCCGCCATGAATTCCCCTCCGCCCGCGGTCGGCTGAAGGGTCACTTACGTACGGCGCCACGCTCCTTGGCCGATACCTCAAAGCAAAACAACTTCAATAAAAAATAGACGCTTTTGGTTAATTTTTTGTCCTGTCTCTTTTGACCGCCCGCCGGCACTGGTAAACTAAGCCACTTTTTATATTTCGCTGCCGTGATGCAGCCATGGCGTTTAGCCGTCCTTTTGGAACCTGATTATTATGCGTACTAGCCAATATCTACTCTCCACCCTTAAGGAGACTCCCGCCGACGCTGAAGTCATTAGCCATCAATTGATGCTGCGCGCCGGCATGATCCGCAAGCTGGCCTCGGGCCTTTATACCTGGTTACCCACCGGGCTGCGGGTTTTGCGCAAGGTTGAAAACATTGTGCGCGAGGAGATGGACAGGGCCGGGGCCATTGAGATATCCATGCCGGTGGTCCAGCCGGCGGACCTCTGGCAGGAAAGCGGTCGCTGGATGCAGTACGGCCCCGAGCTGCTGCGCTTCAACGATCGCGGCGAGCGGCCGTTCGTGCTCGGCCCGACCCATGAAGAGGTTATCACCGATCTGGTCCGCAATGAAATCAGCTCCTATAAACAGCTGCCGCTGAACTTTTATCAGATCCAGACCAAATTCCGCGACGAAGTCCGCCCGCGCTTCGGCGTGATGCGCTCACGGGAATTTGTGATGAAGGATGCCTATTCGTTCCATACCACACAGGAATCCCTGCAGGCCACCTATGATGCGATGTATCAAGCCTACAGCGCGATATTCACCCGCATGGGCCTGAACTTCCGCGCGGTACAGGCAGATACCGGTTCCATTGGCGGCAGCGCCTCCCATGAGTTTCAGGTGCTGGCGGACAGCGGCGAGGACGATATCGTCTTTTCCAGCGGTTCTGACTACGCCGCCAATATCGAACTGGCGGAAGCCGTGGCGCCGGCTACCCCTCGTGGCGAAGCCGCCGAGGAATTGCGCCTGGTTGACACGCCCGACGCCAAAACCATCGCACAGCTGGTGGAACAGTTCGCTTTACCCGTGGAAAAAACCGTCAAGACCCTGATTGTCCATGGCCGGGAAGATTCCGGTTATCCACTGGTGGCGCTGCTGGTGCGGGGCGATCATCAGCTCAATGAAATCAAGGCTGAGAAACATCCCCTGGTGGCCAGTCCGCTGGAATTCGCCGCTGAAGAAGAGATCCGCGCCGCCATTGGCGCCGGTCCCGGTTCCCTGGGGCCGGTGAATTTGCCGCTGCCGCTGGTCATCGATCGCAGCGTAGCGGCCATGAGTGATTTCGGCGCCGGCGCCAACATCGACGGCAAGCACTATTTCGGCATCAACTGGCAGCGGGATCTGCCGCTGCCCCAGGTTGCCGATTTGCGGAAAGTGGCGGAGGGAGATGCCAGCCCGGACGGCAAGGGCACGCTGCTCATTAAACGCGGTATTGAAGTTGGGCATATCTTCCAGCTCGGCACCAAGTATTCCGACGCGATGAAAGCCACGGTACAGGGAGAAGACGGACGCAACCAAACGCTAACCATGGGTTGTTACGGTATCGGGGTGACCCGCGTGGTGGCCGCCGCCATTGAGCAAAACCATGATGAGCGCGGTATTTTATGGCCTGAAGCCATTGCGCCGTTTCATGTCGCCATCTTGCCGATGAACATGCATAAATCCTTCCGGGTCAAGGATGCGGCCGAGGGGCTGTACGAGAAGCTGCGCGCCAAAGGCATCGAGGTGCTGCTGGACGACCGCAAGGAACGGCCGGGTGTCATGTTCGCCGATATGGAGCTGATTGGAATTCCGCATACCGTTGTTATCGGCGATCGCAACCTCGACAGCGAAGAGGTTGAATATAAACACCGCGGCGCCGGTGAGAAACAAATGATAAAAATCAGCGACATCGTCGACTATCTGGCAGGCGAAATCAGCAAGGCACAGCGTTAATCCCCTTTGCATTGATCCCGACTACCCGGCCCGTCGCGGCCGGGTATTTTTTTGCAGCCTGGTGGAGTGAGCAATCACTATTTGCCCTAAATCATTCGAGTTGCGGGAGCGCTGCTTGCAGCGGCCCCGAAGGGGCGAGGCCCATGGATGAGCCGAATATTGCCAACACACCTGCCACTTAAAGTATGACGGGTATAAGCTAATCGTTATGAATCAAATTGACCAATATCCAGCTTTTTTGCAGAGCCACGGGATCGCTATAGACAGAGTTTGCTACGTTTGATTTTGTGGGTAGGATATTCTCACTATTTTTGACGCCTACTTTAATGCTTCGGGTATATTTATTAATTTCCCCGGCAATAAAAAAAGCGATTTCCCCGTTATTTGATAAAATTTCCGTGGGAATATTTCTCTGCAGCATGATCAATCTTTCGTCATTTTCCACCAGGGTCATCACCACTCTCGGCATGGACAGCAATGGGGAGGCATTAGCCGGCGGTTGGCCGCTATCACCGAGGCCGGCCGGACGTTCCACGGACAATGTATCTTTCAGCTGCAATGCCAGCCTCCCATCCTGCTCCAAAAGCAAAGAATGGCCCAACCCGATATCTTCCCGGGTATCTGTCTTTCGTCCCCTTCCGCTGAAATGGACATAGTCGGCCGGCCGGCAGGATTCGGGGCTTATCTCAGGGGGGGGCATATCTATCTGCAGGCTGAAATCATTCCTGAACCACGAATTCAGGTAAAAATGAAAATGGGTAAAATCGAATCCCATTCTCAAGATATCCTGCTCCTTCAGGCCGGCCATAACCGGGAAAGAACCCGGCTGTTCACTGAAAAAATTCGCGAGTAAAAGTGGCCATAGTCTTCTATTATTGCATTTGCTACCGACGCGGATCATATATTCCTGCAGATTATCATCATCATTTTTCATGGAAATATAAATATTGCTTCCGCCTAACAAATCATTTTCAACAATCACGGCCGGTAATTGCCGGAATGTCGCCAGCTCGGGTACGATATCTTCCCAATATAGCGGTTGAAGTAAATTTTCACCGTACCTCACCACCGACCCTGAAGACTGATTTTGATATTCGCCGGCCAAAATATAGGCATCCATGGCATTGGTTATATTGCTGTTACCATAAAAAATGGTCAACAAGGCGGCTATCAGCGCTTCTTCCTGACTAACGGGGTTAGCCAGCAAACCGGCCTCGCTCAGTGACTTCTCAGACATCAGGCCGGGATAAAGGCGCATAAGCGTTTCGGCGCTAATCTCCTTGCGCAGAAAATGCAGGACATCAATGACCACCATGGCGAAGGGAATATTTTCACCGATCGCCCTGCCGTGGCGCCTAAACGGCAGATGGCCGAACAGACCTAATACATTTTCAATAAAATTATGAATTCTCCGATGCCAACGTTCATCTTCCCGCAATCTTTCAATGCCGTAACCCACATGCGGCTCAAACATAACCCCCGATCCTCGATTGCGGGATTTACTGTCAGTAACAATACCTTTATAGCTTAAAACGTTGGCGCCCAGGCGATCGGAAATGATTTGAGCGGACGATCGCCTGCCCCCCAACGCTCCGAAGCATGATATAAGTTCGAGACGCTTGAGGGATTGCTCCGGGTACATTGAACGGTGTATGCCAGCAATAATATCCGCAAGTTCTATCGCGTCATAGTGATTGATGCTGGCCAAAGCACCATGTGCCTTGATTTCCATTTGCAGATCATTTAACCCATAACGAACATACTCGATGCGCCCATCCGGACCTAACAAAGCTGAGATTCTCGTTTTTTCTAAATTAACATCACCCACTATGACCTTGAAGACATTTTGATTGTTGAATCTCTTGCCGGCGATAATTTCCCCCATCTCTTGAGAGGAAATTATCATTTGATTTCTATTAATTTCATTATTAATGATATGGTTATTTATTCCTAAAAATTGATTGTCACCAAGGCTGACCATCGTATGAAAATGTTTATCTTCCGTATAAAAAACCACGAGTTTACATTCAGCAATATTTTTCAGCTCAGCATTGTTATCTATATATTTATCGATAATTAAAAATTTATTCAATTTTATTATTGATATCTTCTCGCCATCTAATTTTCCGGTTATCAACATAACCAATCGTTCCAATGCATCAGCCTGCTGAGGGACCAATTGTTGGGCGGCGACTAAAAATTCCAGAGCAAAATGAGTACTGCTTTTCTCACTAATGGTCTCATGAATAGTTTCTGTGGCGATATCCATCAAACATTTCCGTGGTGGTGATGAATGCGGCAAATCACCCTTTTCAATGATGAAAGAAGTAAGTTTATCAAATGAACATAAAACATCATCCCGGAATAATCCTAGCTGTTCTGCGATAAGAATGCGCTTTTCGCTACTCAAGGTCGAATCCAGTAAATTATTGTTCATACCGGCAAACCTGCCGTTACCAAGGCTTATCATCAAATGAAAAACTGAACTGTCATTCAAATTGGTAAAGCGAACCAGTTTGCCCGGTTCCACACATAACATATCGCGAAATGTTCTTATTTGTTTGGGACTGTCTATAACCTCGAGCAACGCTTCCTGCGGATGCTCATGGTAGAAGTTTACTAAATCGTCTTTCCGGCCGGCCGAAATCGTGCCGGTTGCTTTTAATAGCGACATTATGAATTCGTAACTGCTTCTTGATTTCCTATCTTTGATAATACTGTTACGAATTTTCTTCTGCAGCAATAATTGTTGCCCCATGCCTTCATAATATGATAAAAACAATGGAAACGTGACAGGGGCAGACGATTCTTCCAACTCAACAAAACCTGCCGGTGACAGCAATATATGTTCAGAGCTCTCCTTAATATTAAAGTTGTGATAATAATCTCTGGCACTTTGTTCCGTGAGGAAATCCTTATAAGTAATCAAGGCCCTAGATCTTGATTTTTCAAAACACTTCCTCCATCTATCTTCTGTTAAAATCATTACATCCTCAATATCGGGAATATTGATATAACGAATTTTTTCAGCATTGGGTTCTATGATGTACGTTACCTCCGCATGCGTAGCTACCAGAACATAATGTCGGACTGTCTGACTTTCCATAACAGGATCGAAAATAAATAAGGCGCGATAGCGTATATTATAAAATCCATTGTTATAAGCAAAGCGTTCGACCCCGCTAAACATGTTTATTGTATTTCCGTCAAATTTGAATCTATTACAATAACGCCGTAATTTTGTGGCCAGTTCACTTTCATGACGAGTCATATCATCACCGAGAGTTGCCAATGACGCACCATGCAAATCTTCAGCATATAGAGTTGCAGTGCTGCCGTCGTTTAACATAACGCTGTTTTTGTCAAAAATAAAATCATCACTACTGACCACTTGCCACCCTTTATGAGAAGAAAATATTGCTGGCTGAGTCAGGCTTTTTATATCAAATCCCGCAAATCTGTCATTGCCAAGAGAAAGCAGCATCAAGCTTGATTTATTAGTTTCGTTATCAAGCAAAATCAGCTCATAGCCGGCTGGGATAGAGGCCAATGAAGCCTTATCATGTATACTTCTTATTTGACTGAAAATTTCGGCAATAAAAGATTTTTCACTCAATAGCCGGGATTGGTGGGCATCTATACGGCCACAAATCTGCAAAACCTTTGACATTACCCCGACGCTGTTTTGACCCAATATTTCCAGCTGACCGACGTTTTCCTTAATCAGGGCCTCCACCAACATGATTGCCCGCACGCGAGCCCCCCCTTTGACAAAAGCCTTAGCGACACTGTTGGAATCAGATAACGTTAGTACATCTCGCAACTGGGTCGCCGCCTCATGCATTAGCTTGTATCCGTGGTAACCTGAGGCTTTTATTAAACTATAGATATCGGTCGTACCGGACAAGCCGATGATCATGATGCCTAGCATTGCCGATTTCCAAGCCTCCTTGCGTTTTTGCAGGTCCTGCGCGTTAACTGCTTGGTAGAGATATAATGCGCTACCGGTTCCCGTCACGACGTTGCTTAACATCATGGCGGCACAACCTGCGGATGTCCCGCCGGTAAAAAAGAAGGCCAGCAGCGATAAAGCGTTGCCGGAGGCCAGCAAACGCTGTGACGCCTGCTCCGCAGGAACAGATTTTTCGGGACCAGTACTAAAGAGGGGATGATAGCTCAGATGTTCCCCCAGCTTTTCAATCTCAAGAGCTTTTAAATCGGCCCAAAGATCTTTTGCGTCCATTAAGAGGAGCGGAGGTTTTATAGCACATGCCTTCATATCTATTTTCGGTGTCAGGATGACGGATTCCAGCCAGGCCTTATGCTGTAGCGAAAGGTGACCGGCGATAAAATTTTTGAGTGCCGCCGAGGCGTCATCAGGGGTCCAGAGATAAATTGCGCCTGTGGCCAGAGATATCATTAATCCTCCAGTCGGTTGAGTAATAGCGACAATTCCCGGCACCATGAATTGTCCCTCCGGGCTGACAAAACCCACCAATTTTTCTTTAATCGAACCATCCATCCATAATTCAATAATGTTTCTTAATGTGCTATCTGTGTCATTGGTCATAAGACTAAATAACGCAATGGCTAACCGATCTTTTGCCATGGTAATATAAGTGTCGTTAATGTCCTCACTGGTTGAAAAAAAAGTTAACAACCTTTCGATTTCAGCAGTTATGTTGGAGGGTTCGCCATTTACTATAAATTCCAGATAAGATATGAAATCTTTCTTATCAGATTCTTTGATATTAGTTCTGAGTATAGTAAGGTGCGTATATTCTGATTCATTTGGCTTTAATAAAACTTTAAATGGTTCTCGTAAAAGGATTTTCCTGAGCGAATACTCACCATGAGCAATATATTTATGGGGTTCTAATTCCCCAACTTTTTTAGTATAGATAATATCAATAGTTAACAGCTTATCAAGATCTTGTGAGGTTAGGGAGAGGCCGTAATCCCTCTGTATAATATCGCTTAGCATTATATCTATAAAATTAATAGTCAGATTAGCATTTGCAGACAAGTACTCATTGGAAATACCGAAAGTATGCAGCCATCGGTTCCTTTCACTTTTTTTTTGATATCCATCCAATGATGTATCGGTAGATAGCTCACCATCGGGTAATAGATTAGAGGGTTGTAAACGCTCCCGATTTCCGGCTGTTTTGGTGAGCATTTGGTTAATATCATAATATTTTTCAATATTGGTCAATAAATCGACCCAATATTCTCGGAAATGGTTGTCAATGACGCAAGCAGGAAGATTGAATTTCGAAAAATTTTGCACAACCTCTCTTTTCTTCCGCTTGGAATGACGCATTAGCGGTTTGGTTGCCGTCGTCCTTTTGGTCATTATCCAATATCCACCCTCAATCGCGGCCTCCGGACCCAGTGGCTGCTTGCGAAGCGTATGTGCATCAAGGGGGGTATCTTCAAAGGCATAGCCATCATTATTTTTTTCAAGTCCCATCGCCTGTCCGGCATGACTCATCCCCGTGGGAAATATCGACGCTTGGCCGTAAATATCCGGCGACAACCTGATAGAGATAAGGGTCCTTAATAACGCTTCGGAAATATTCATATTACGCGGCGTGGAATAAATCGGCAAACCTATTGAATTATTTCTAACAATAGCATTAATTTTTTTCGCCTTCATATACTCTTCAGGGGGCAATTCGGAAAACCATTTTTTACCGTGCGGCTTCCCATCGCCGCTGCGCATATAATGGATAAACTTCCCCCCGCCGAAAATAGCCGTCAATAAAGAGAATATTTTTACTCCCCATGAGAACCCTCGTGTTCCACCAGAACCAGCGCTCCCCGCGGAAGGCGA
This sequence comes from Sodalis sp. RH15, assembly GCF_047324255.1. Taxonomy (NCBI): domain Bacteria; kingdom Pseudomonadati; phylum Pseudomonadota; class Gammaproteobacteria; order Enterobacterales; family Bruguierivoracaceae; genus Sodalis; species Sodalis sp. RH15. Next base: position 1,410,321 of record NZ_CP178738.1, on the reverse strand, counting down.
GTTATCGAATGAAGTAGTATTTTCACCGGTCCCAGCTGTTGCTTCATTGTCAAAGGGGAGGTCGACAGCAGTGTCATTAGCAATTATTTTGCTATTTGATATATTTTTTATAGAATTTATTTCTTCTAAAAATGGCAACCTAGCATTAATTTCTTTACTATCATTACTTACAGAAATTAATGCAGGTGATTGAGTCTTATCCGCGGTAAGCATAAATATGGCATCCTTATCCAGTATGGTTTTTAATAAACGTTTTCTGAGGAGTAAATACCCCAGGTATTACCCTTTAAAAGAGAATGCCGTTTAATTGTATCTGCTAGCGAACAGTAACTTTTGCCATTGCCGTGCGTCAACGCCACCTTAAGTTAATCAATATTTAATCATATAAGCACTCAGGCATGCGGCATATGCTTAGACCGTCATTGCATCATTAATCCGGCCATGATATGTGCTTGACGCACCGGCCCCGGTCTTGCTGACGATCGGGACTTCGGCGCGATGACCTGTCATTATTCCGCCGCGCTTTTCCAGGTCTGCAACTGGATTTCCAGATTGGTTTGCTGGTCTGAGAGCCACAGCAGCCCGTCTTGCAGCGTTGCCTGGAGGGACATATTGCGTGCCGCCAGCGCTGCCAGCTGTGCCATCTGCCCGTCGTCGACAAACCGTACGCAGAGATTGCCGTGCTGGGACAGGTTGGGTTCCGCCTGCTGCCACCAAACCCGTGCCGCCCGTTCGTTATAGGCATACAACACTACCTGGCGCGCCAGATGGCAGGCTTTGCGCAGCCTTTTTTCATCAGGCAGTCCTAATTCAATCCATAATTCCAGTTCGCCGCTATCGCTACGCAGCCATAACGCCGGTTCATCTTCCGCGCTGAGTCCTTTGGTAAACTCCAGGCGGTCATCGGCATGATAGACCCAGGCCAACAAGCGCAACATCATGCGCTGCGGCGTTTCTGAAGGATGTTGTGCTAAAACAAGGTTAACATCCGAGAAATAATTTCGATCCATATCGGCAATATTAACCGCCGCTTTATGAATGGTTGCTTTTAATGCCATTATATCCTCATGGGGTGAGTCCGGGCCGGCAGTGTAACCGACAATGCGCGGGCATCGCCAGAAAAGCAACAAAAAGGGGCATTCAGCCGCCCCTTTAATCACAGAGTAATGGATGCTCTGTGCTATAGTCTCATAAGGAAAATACTGTTGAACGATGGTGGCGGGATCAGGACCTCTTTAGCAGAGCCCTTGTTCCGCCCTCAGGGAATAGGCGGTACCAGGCCGCCGTAACATGTAGGTGAGCTATTATGTCAACGAATGAAGAATATCAACCCATTAATTGCGATGATTACGATAATCTTGAGCTCGCCTGTCAGCGCCATTGGGTCCTTAGCCTGACGCTTCGGAATGGAGATACCGTGACCGGTGTAGCGCGTGATATGATCTCAAGAAAGCATGTGGAATATCTGGTTATTGATAATGCGGGCACCAGTAACGAACTGCGATTGGATCATATAGCCAGCTTCACTCATCCGGAACTCGGCACGGTGGTGGTAAGCGTTTAACAGCCTTGCGCCATACGTACTATGACGGGCAGTGATTTACTGCCCGTTGCCGTTTTTATCACACAGCCATTCTATATGCCATACCCTTTTGTCATCCTGTGCCTGCCCTTCGCGGGTAGTGAATATGCCCGGCGCGGCAATTAACACCTCATTATAAAACAGCATGGGCGTTCGCTCCCGCAGCCAGGGGGCAATGCCCAGTTCCTGCCACAGCTTTTTGATTTGCCGTCCATGCCGGCGACCGACAATATGCAGCGTGCCGGCGGCGGCAAATCTCACTGTAATCTTTTCATCTTCGCCGGCGGCCCGTACTGCCGCGCCCGACGGGGCCCGCTGCAAACATCCCAGGCCATTGGGCAGCGTCAAGGGGCGGCTGGTTTCCGTCCAGGGGATGATAAGCTCTTTAAGGGAAGGCCAAAGCGGCAAAATATAGAGCCGCCGGCGAAAGCGCCGCACCTGCCGATCCGCCAGCTGGAAGCGGGGCTCCGCGTCCGGCCGGCTTAGCGCCACCTCGGTCCAAAGGCGCTCCAACTGGTCCTTGGCAGGCATCCGCGCCCCGGCGCCGGCCAGCCAGCGGCGCAATAGCGCCCCCCGCCGGGAAGCACTCATGGCCATCATGGGCGCCAGGTCAAGCGAACCGTCGGGGGACGTCAACAGGCCCAGGGTTTCCTGCAGCAATTCATCCAGCAAAGCTTCCTGTTCGGCGCAAAGGCGGGCGCTGCGCGCCACCGCCTGAGTGAAATGCGGCCAGCGCCGGGTCAGCAGGGGCAGGATTTGCCGGCGAAGAAAATTCCTGTCGAAGCGCTCGTCTCGGTTGCTGTCGTCTTCAATCCAGCGCAGCTCACGCTGTAAAGCGTATTCCTGCAACTGTCCCCGGCTCCAGTCCAGCAGGGGCCGCAAAAGCTCATGGCCGTGAAAGGGCGTGGAAGCCGCCATAGCCGACAGTCCTGTCGGACCGCTGCCCCGTTTTAACGCCAACAGGAAGGTCTCGCTTTGGTCATCCAGATGCTGGGCGGTAACCAGTGTCTCTCCAGGTAGCAGCGCCTGCTGCAGCGCCAGATAGCGCGCTTCGCGCGCCGCCCCTTCCAGGCCGGCCGATGCGGGATTGACCAGCACCGGTATGGATTGAAACCCCACGTCGCGGCTATGGCACTGGGCAAGGCAATGGGCGGCCCAGTCATCGGCGTGAACGCTCAGGCCGTGATGAATATAGACTGCGCGAATCGTTAAATCAGGCCATTGCCGCTGCCGCAGAAAGACCAGGGCATCCAATAATACGGTGGAGTCCAAACCTCCGCTAAAGGCCACCAGCAGCTTTCTGCGAGACCCCAGCGTTTCGGCAAGATGCCCGCAAAGCGCCACGGCGGGGTCACAAACCGAAGGGCCGCTGGAGCGTTCATCATCGGCCGGAGCGGAGTCATCATCGGCCGGAGCGGAGTCATCATCGGCCGGTACGAGTCCATCATCGGTCGCAACGGAACCATGAACGGCGGCGAATCGGGTCGAGTGCTCAGGCTTCATAGAGTTCCAGCGGCAATCCATCGGGATCGCTGAAAAAGGTAAACTGTTTTTCCGTCAGGGCATCCCGGCGGATGGGCTCCACCTCCACGCCCGCGTTTGTCAGTGACGTCACGGCAACCGCCAGATTGTCGACGCTGAACGCCAAATGACGCAATCCCAGGGCTTCGGGGCGGCTGAGGCGGTCGGGCGCGTCTGGAAAAGAGAACAGCTCGATGAGATAAACGCCGTTCAGCGCCAGATCGCCTTTCCAAGAAGCACGCTCGGCGCGGTACGTCTCGCTTTGCAGTTGGAAGCCCAAAACATCGCAATAAAAACGCTTACTCACCTCATAATCCGCCGCGATAATGGCGATATGATGAACATTGTTAAGTTTAAGCATCGGCATTTCACTTCCTGATTATTTCAAATAAAATAGCTTATTCAACCCGTAGTTAACCAAGATCGCCAATTCCCTCTTCATATCTCATTATCAGCGTTTCCGCTATCAGGAAGATACATAAAACGCTTATATTCTATATGTTAAATAGTCAATAAAACAAACATGCCTTATTATCCGGGGTAATGACAGTATCTATTTTAATATTTCAACCCTGGGATAATTATGCAGATTCCTCTTCATCCTCTGTACAGACACTTACGATTAGCCTCGGAGCAAAAAACCGGGCAGGCCACGGGTCAGCGCATGACACAAATTATGCGTGGCATTGTACAACGGGTCAATCAGGCCCTACCCTCTGCCCCGGTGAAAATTTCCCCGGTAAAGGGACAGCCCGCCGTCGTACGCGGCCAGATACATTCATTGCAGAAATTGTATCGTCAAGCGGGCTTGCGCGCGCTACGCCAGGGGAGAGGTACGGCACAAGGGGAACAGAGTGAGGCAGCGGTGGATAATGAGGATAATGTTGAATACGATATGGCCCCGGTCGGGAAAAAGACGTTTCAGCCATGCTGGCGTTTAAAAAAGACCAAATTGCCAACTTGGCCGCCTTTGTAAAGAATAAAAACGGTTGTAACGGCAATGAAGCAAAACGAGAGGCTAAAAATCAGTTTGAGCAAAGTATTAAAGAGCTGCTGAATGATGCCTGTTGGAAGACCGTTGAAAACCAGTTCAACTATAAGGATAAAACATTTTTCAGCACCTTGGTTCCCGCCGGACAAATGAAATTGGGCGCCGATGATATTCATGCCGCCGGCTATAACAATAAAGGGATCTGCAGTAAGTCCAGTGACGAAACCGTCCATGCGGTAAACCTGTGGTCCTCGACGTTTTCCGTAGCGCAGGGGGATTCCCGGCACACCCTGTTTGAAGGCATACGCCATGGGGTGCTCAGTCCCTACGGCCTCAAGGCTGATAGCGAAGAACGCAGCCGGGGGGCGCTGGCCAGGGCCCGGGAAGTCGTTGTCGCCGCCCTCTACCAGCAACCGGAAAAAATGAAGCGGGCCCTGGAGGTCAACGAAGTCGAGCTGGCGTTAACCTCCACCAGCTTATTGACCCCCGTTGACATTGGTCCTTTGACGGAAAAGTCCCAATTAAACGATCAGGTAGCGGCATGGGCCGCCATAAGCGCCAAGCCATTGTATTTGAAGATCAGAAATTCCTGCGGTGAGTTAGTGCCGGTCAAGATCACGGTTGACGTGGCCGCGTTTAACTTCGGCGTTAATGAACTGGCATTGGGCTCATTGCAATTGGGGCACGGCATATCTGATAACATTAATCAGGACGCATTGCGTAAATTGCTGGGCAAAAATCTTTCACCGGATGCCGCTCCCGGCGGATGGGTAGGGCAATACCTCGCCAACAATCCGAAAAATGCCGAGCGGGTGTCCATGCTGGCGAAGCAATTAAAAACCATTATTGCAGACAAAGCCCATCATCACGACGGCGGCGAGCCCTATAAGGCCGCGATGCGTATCGGATTGTTGTCTCATGAAATCGGCATTGTACCTTGCTGGAACTGTAAGAGCGGCAAGGATCGCACCGGTATGCTGGACGTGGAAATGAAGCGTGAGGCGGCGGCGGTCTATCTGGGTCTGGCCGGCGGCGCAATCGGGATGTTGGATAAAGAGGGACAGCGCCTGATGCAAACAGTCATACTTAATAGCGGCAATCAGGAAATACAAAAATATAATACCGGGGCCGAGGGAAATAAAACCCTTAAAAACAATAAACTGGTCAATGCGTTTGCCGGCGGCTTAATGCTGCGGGAGCGTCTTGGAAATAATGATATCGCGGATAGAGCTAAAGGCTTATCCGACTATGTATAGGTGGTTCAATTGGAGAGGTTTATTCAATCGGTTTATGACCATTTCGAGCTGCTTCCCGATGAAGACAATGTCTTCAATGTCGATGAAGACACGTTTATCTATCTTGGCGAACAGAGCGACGTCATCACTCTGCTTTGCCCCTGTTTTCCCGTGCCTCACGAGCAGCATTCGCTAATGGCGTTGCTGGCGCTCAACTGCCAGGGCGACACCATCTACGGCGCGGAGGAGGGTATCGTGGTGGCCCGACGGGTGGTGGACACCGAAGCATCCGCCGTCGATATGGCGCAGCATTTTAACGCATTCATCGGTGATATTTTTTCCGCCAAAAAATTTTTCGTCCCGGGCTAAATCGGGCTTTCGCCGCCGACGGGATCGGTTTTCAATACCCGCACCAGGTATCGGCCGTCCTCCGTCAGCTGCGCACCGTGGATATCGGTTTCAAATCCCGGGTACTGAATGCCGATGCTGCAAAGCATGATCAGAAAATCCAATACTCCGCGGCTTTGCTCGGTGATCATCTCGCCGGGCATCACCACCGGCACTCCCGGCGGATAAGGCAGCAGCATATTGGCGGAAATCCGGCCGATTAACGCCGGCAGTTCCACGGTTTCAACGTTGCCGCGTACCTGTTGCTGGAATGCGTCATGAGGCGTCATTTTCATTTCGGGCAAAACATCGAAGGCGGTAAGCATCAGCTGCGGCAGACGATGCCGGCGGATAAGGCTGTGTATGCCGCGGGCCAAATCCTGTATACGCATGTTGCGGTAGAAATCCGGATCTTCCGCGTAGAGGTCCGGCAGCATATTTTTGATGCGTAAATTGAGATCAAAGGAGCGTTTGAATTCAGTCAATCCCCGCAGCAGGCTCATGGCTTTGGTTTTATCGATGCCGATGCTGAACAGGAACAATAAATTATAGGGTCCGGTTTTTTCCACCACCACGCCGCGCTCGTCCAGGAACTTGGCCACCAGCGCCGCCGGTATGCCCTCATCGGCCATGGCGCCGGATTCATCCATGCCGGGTGTCAGTATCGTGACCTTAATGGGATCAAGATACATATGATCTGCATCGGCACCCTTGAAACCATGCCAAGGGGCGCCGGGTTCAATGGGCCAGCATACCGCCTCATCGATAATTTCCGGCTGCCAGATATCGAAGAACCACCCTTCGGATTCCTCCCGCAGCCGCTGTACCTCTTTGCGAAAATGCAGCGCCCGTTCGATGGAGCGCAGAATAAGCCGCCGTCCCGATTTGCCGCGTACCATCGCCGCCGCCGTCTCGATGGACGCCACAATCCCGTAATTAGGCGAGGTAGTTGTGTGCATCATATAGGCTTCGTTGAAGGTACGTTCGTCATAATCACCTTTGATATGAATCAGTGATGCTTGAGAGAACGCCGCCAGGAGCTTATGGGTGGACTGTGTTTCGAAGATGACTTTGCCAGGAGTGCGTTCGCCGCTCATACCGCTTTTGCCCTGGTAGATAGGGTGAAAATGGGTATAGGGCACCCAGGCGGAATCGAAGTGGATTGCCGGCACATCCAGGGTTTCTTTGATATAGCGGGTGTTATAAAGCAAGCCGTCATAGGTGGAGTTGGTGATAGCCGCATACACCGGCCAGCTGGCACGGGGGGTATCCGCTACCTTCGCGGCGATGCTCTCCCGCTGGAACTGGCTTTTCGGGATGCCCCCCAGAATACCGTAGGCGTTGCGAATCGGACACAGGTAGATGGGTACCACGTCGCTCATCATCAGCAAATGGGTCAGGGACTTATGGCAATTACGATCGATCAGCACCGTCCCTCCCGCCGGCGCGGCATACATGCCCACCATTTTATTGGCGGTGGAGGTGCCGTTGGTCACCATATAACTCTGCTCGGCGCCAAATACCCGGGCGATAAACTCCTCCGCCTCCAGATGCGGCCCGGAATGATCAAGTAAGGATCCTAGTTCCGTTACCGAGATGGAGACATCGGATTTCAGGGTATTGGCACCAAAAAAATCATAAAACAGGCTGCCCACCGGGCTTTTCTGATACGCCGTACCCGCCATATGTCCGGGAGTGCAAAACGTGTATTTGCCCTCTTTAACGTAATTGAACAGGGCTTTAGTGAAAGGCGGAATAATGGTGTCGATATATTCGTCGGTATATTGCCGTATCCGGGTGCTGATATCGTCCGCCGCGCCGAGTCCGTATTCAAAAAAATACAGCACCATCCGCATCTCGTTCAGGCTCACATCCAGAGAGGACTGCGTATTGATAAAAGCGTAAAGCGGCAGATACTCGTTCAACTCGTTGATTTCGGTGCAGAGATCCATACTGTGCTGATCCCAGTCGAAAACCACGCCGCATATCCGAGGATTTTGCTCAATAAGCTTTAGCAAATCCTCGCTGCCGTTAGGATAGACTAGCTGAAACCCCTGTGCTTTCAGCGCTTCATCCAATTCCCGGATCGGTTCATGTTTATAAAACACCTGTTCCGGACTCAAAATTGCAATGATATTCATTCAGCCAATCCTTATATTTCGGGCTGCTTCGCTGAAAATTTTTCAGAAAATATTCAAAATTAATGATAGGTAAGAATACACCACATTTGGCGTGGCAGACACGCGATCACCGGCGCTTGAACCGTGCGTGTCAAAGGGAGAGCGTGGCAATGGGGTCGAATCGGGCGTGGTTCTCCCGCCCGACCGAGCGCCCCATGACGCGCTAGGCCCGCTATCACCGATCGTGCAACGACCGTGTTAAAGGGAGACTGTGCTTGATGGGGTCGAAGCGGGCGTGGTATTACCGCCCGCCGGAGCGCCCCACAGCGCGCTAGACCCGCTATCATCGATCGTGCAACGAGCGCGTTGAAGGGAGACCGATCAGCAATAACCGTAATTCATCAACCGCTGGTAACGGCGATTCAATAACTCTTCTTCACTAAAGGTATCCAGTTCCCCCAGATCCGACAGCAGCTGCGCTTTCAGCGACGCGGCAATAGCCGGCACATCCCGATGCGCGCCGCCCAGAGGCTCCGGGACAATACTGTCAATCAGCTCCAGCTCCTTCAGACGCGAAGCAATGATGCCCATAGCCTCGGCGGCAACGGGCGCCTTATCCGCACTCTTCCATAATATGGAGGCGCAGCCTTCCGGCGAAATCACCGAATAGGTGCTGTATTGCAGCATGTTGACCTTATCCCCCACGCCGATAGCCAACGCGCCGCCGGACCCCCCCTCACCGATAACGGTGCAAATAACCGGAATTCGCAAACCCGACATTTCCCGCAGGTTATGGGCAATGGCTTCCGACTGTCCGCGCTCTTCCGCACCGACCCCCGGATACGCACCGGGGGTATCGATAAAGGTAAGCAGCGGCATCTTGAACCGGTCCGCCATTTCCATCAGGCGCAGGGCCTTGCGGTAGCCTTCCGGCGCCGGCATGCCGAAATTGCGGCGAATTTTCTCTTTGGTTTCACGCCCCTTTTGGTGACCGATAATCATCACCGGCCGCCCGTCGAGACGAGCCGTACCGCCGACAATGGCCTTATCGTCGGCATAAGCGCGATCCCCTGCGAGTTCATCAAAATCGCTGAAGACGTGCTGGATGTAATCCAGCGTATACGGCCGGCGGGGGTGCCGGGCCAACTGGGCAATTTGCCAGGCGCCCAGATCGGAAAAGATCTTGCGGGTCAGCTCTACGCTTTTCTCACGCAGTCTCTGGACTTCCTCATCCAGATTAATATCTAATTTTTCGTCTTGACGGCTGACTGCGGTCAGCGAGTCAATTTTCGCTTCCAGCTCTGCAATCGGCTGTTCAAAATCAAGAAAATTCAGACTCATATTATTCCTATATTAGTCAAATTCCAGTTCCACCTGCTCGTTGCCCACCAGAGTACGCAAATCATTCAGCAATCGGTCGGTCGGCGTGACACGCCATGTCGCGCCAAACCTTAACCTGGCACGAGCATCTTCACGTTGATAATAAAGATGCACTGGAATCGTCCCCGATCGATGCGGTTCCAACGATAGGCGGAGACGGTTTAAAAGCTGGTCATCAATTTGCCTGTCGGTCAGCGATATAGCAAGCCCGCGGGCATATTTTTCACGCGCTTCGCTGATATCCATCAGTTCGCGGGCAGTCATTTTAAGGCCGCCGTTAAAGTCGTCAAAGCTGACCTGTCCCTGAGCTATCAGGATACGGTCTTTTTCCAGCAAATGCTGATATTTTTCCAAGGCATCGGTGAACAGCATGACATCCAAACGCCCGGAACGGTCGTCCAGTGTACAAACGCCGATGCGGTTGCCCCGTTTGGTCACCATGACACGGGCCGACAGCACCAGTCCCACCGCGGTGACCATTTTACCACGGTCGGTGGGATGCATATCCTTCAGGCGTAGGCCGCCGCCATAGCGCTCGATTTCCTTCAGATAGCGTGTGATGGGATGGCCGGTGAGGTAAAGCCCCAAGGTCTCCCGTTCACCGTCCAGCACCACATGTTCCGGCCAGGGCGGAACCGTACTGTAGGACGCTTCCACCGCTTCCGGCGCCTCAGCCAATACGCCGAACATATCCCCCTGCCCGATGGCTTCGGCTTTGGAGTGCTGCTCGGCTGCTTTCAGGGCATCCCCCAGGGAATTCATCAATGCCGCGCGATGGGGACCAAGCCGGTCGAAGGCGCCGGACATGATGAGTTTCTCCAGCATCCGGCGGTTAAGCTTTTTAATGTCGGTGCGGGCGCACAGATCAAACAGCTCTTTGAAATGGCCGTCCTGGTTGCGGGCGTCGATAATGGCCTCAATCGGCCCTTCCCCCACCCCTTTGATGGCGCCGATGCCATAGACGATTTCCCCTTCGTCATTGACGTGGAAATGGTATAGCCCGCTGTTGATGTCCGGCGGCAATACCTTGAGTCCCATGCGCCAGCATTCGTCCACCAGTCCCACCACCTTTTCCGTATTGTCCATATCGGCGGTCATGACCGCCGCCATGAACTCGGCCGGATAGTGCGCCTTTAGCCATAGCGTCTGGTAGGAAACCAGCGCATAGGCGGCGGAGTGGGATTTGTTAAAACCATAACCGGCGAACTTTTCCACCAGATCGAAGATATGCATCGCCAGTTCGCCGTCGACGCCGATACTTTCCGCCCCGGCCTTGAACACCGATCGCTGCTTGGCCATCTCCTCCGGTTTCTTTTTACCCATGGCCCGGCGCAGCATATCCGCTCCCCCAAGGGTATATCCCGCCAACACTTGGGCGATCTGCATCACCTGTTCCTGGTACAGGATAATGCCGTAGGTGGGCTCCAGTACCGGCCGCAGGGATTCGTGCTGCCATTCGATATCCGGATAGGAGAGCGCTTCGCGGCCGTGCTTACGGTCGATAAAGTTATCCACCATGCCGGACTGCAGCGGTCCGGGACGGAACAATGCCACCAGGGCTATCATGTCTTCGAAGCAGTCAGGCTGCAGGCGCTTGATAAGATCCTTCATGCCGCGGGATTCCAACTGGAATACCGCGGTGGTTTCCGAACGCTGCAGCATGTCGAAGCTTTTTTTATCATCCAGCGGAATGGCGGCGATATCCACCGGCGGCAGGCCCTGCTTGCCGCGCCGGGCGTTGATCATCTCCAACGCCCAGTTGATGATGGTCAGGGTGCGCAGGCCCAGGAAGTCAAACTTCACCAGCCCGGTGTATTCCACATCGTTTTTATCAAACTGGGTGACCGGATGATTGCCCTCGGCATCGCAATAAAGCGGCGCGAAATCGGTAATCTTGGTGGGGGAAATAACCACGCCGCCGGCATGTTTACCGGCGTTGCGGGTGACCCCCTCCAGCTTGCGCGCCATATCGATGAGCGCCTTGACCTCTTCGTCGGCGTCATAAATGGCCTGCAGCTGCGGCTCGGCGACAAAAGCTTTTTCCAGCGTCATGCCCGGATCGGGCGGCACCAGCTTAGAGATACGATCCACAAAACCGTAGGGATGGCCCAGCACCCGGCCGACGTCGCGGATAACCGCTTTGGCCGCCATGGTGCCGAAGGTGATAATCTGGGAAACCGCGTCCCGCCCGTAGGTTTCCGCCACGTGATCTATCACCAGATCCCGCTTCTCCATGCAAAAATCCACATCGAAGTCAGGCATGGAGACACGTTCGGGATTCAGGAACCGTTCAAACAGCAAATCGAACGCCAGGGGATCCAGATCGGTGATTTTCAGCGAATAGGCCACCACCGATCCGGCGCCCGAGCCGCGTCCCGGACCGACCGGCACGCCGTTATCCTTGGACCACTGGATAAACTCCATCACAATCAGGAAGTAGCCGGGGAACCCCATCTGGTTGATAACCTGCAGTTCCCGCTCCAGCCGCTCGTCATAAGGCGTCCGTTTTTCCAGGCGCTCCTGCGGATCGGGGAACAGAAACGCCAGCCGCTCTTCAAGCCCTTCGTGAGCGCGGGCCACCAGAAAGTCTTCGGTGGACATATCGCCGGTGGGGAACTGCGGCAGAAAATATTCCCCCAGACGGATAGTGACGTTACAGCGCTTGGCGATTTCAACGCTGTTTTCCAGCGCTTCCGGCAGGTCGGCGAACAGCTCGCACATTTGCTCTTCGCTGCGCATAAACTGCTGGGCGCTGTAATGACGCGGCCGTTTGGGGTCGTCCAAAGTAAAGCCGTCATGGATCGCCACGCGGATTTCATGAGCATCGAAATCTTCCTCGGCGATGAAACGCACGTCATTGGTGGCCACCACCGGCAATTTATGTTCAATGGCGACGGCCACCGCGGCGTGCAGATAGGTCTCTTCATCAGGGCGGCCGGTACGTATCAGTTCAAGATAGTATCGATTGGGAAAATACTGCTGATAGAATTCCAGGCACTGCTCCACCTGCGGTTTGTTGCCGCGCAGCAGGAACTTGCCCACGTCGCCTTTGCGGGCTCCCGAGAGCAATAGCAGCCCCTCGTTCCGGTTCATCAGCCAATCCCGGTCGATAATCGGACCGGCAGGCCCATAGCCCCGCTGATAGGCTTCGGAAACCAGCAGCGTCAGGTTTTGATAGCCGGTGTTGTCGGTGGCCAGAATGGTCAGTTCCGCCAGCTCTTCCCCCAGCATGTCGCTTTGCACCAGAACATCCGCGCCGACGATGGGTTTGATACCCGCACCGTGGGCGCTGCCATAAAATTTCACCAATCCGCACAGGTTGGTGAAATCGGTGATGGCCAGCGCGGGCATGTTGAGGGCCGCGGCTTTTTTAACCAACGGGCCGACTTTCGCCAACCCGTCTATCATGGAGTAATCGCTGTGCACCCGCAGGTGAATGAAACGGGGTTCGGTCATTATCCTGCCACCAAAGGTTGATTATACCCGTCATGCTTCAGGTTGCAGGTGCGTTGGCTTTCCTGCACCTTGAATTATTGGGGGTATTTTAATTTATGGGCCTACAAACCGCACGGCATAATGAAATTTCATCACAGTCCCAGCACCCGCTTCACCGGGCCGAAACTTCGCCGATGATGCGCCGTCGCTCCCAGCAGCGCCAGTTTTTCCAGATGATACGCGGTGGGGTAGCCTTTATGTTGAGCAAAACCGTATTCGGGAAACTCCAGATCCAATTCCGCCATTTCACGATCTCGCGACACTTTGGCCATAATCGATGCGGCGCTGATTTCCGCCACCAGGTTATCCCCTTTCACCACCGCCAGGGACGGCATGGGCAACAGCGGACAGCGATTACCGTCGATCAAGACATAATCCGGCGTCAGCGACAACCCCTGTATCGCCCGCTGCATGGCCAGCAGCGTAGCGTGAAAGATGTTCAGCCGATCGATTTCCACCGCTTCGGCGCGGCCCAGGCTCCAGGCCAGGGCCTTGTCGCTGATTTCATCGTAAAGCGACAGGCGGCGTTTCTCACTGAGTTTTTTTGAATCCGCCAGTCCGCGAATAGGACGGGCGGGATCAAGGATCACCGCGGCGGTCACCACCGCCCCCACCAGCGGGCCGCGTCCCACTTCATCGACGCCGGCGATGCAGCTGGCTATGGGGTATATAAACAATTCGGTCATCGTTTTATGAATTTCATCACCGCCTGGGCGGCCTGTTCGTCGGCATTGCAGCGAATACTCTGATGCAGGGCCAAAAAGGTTTCTTTCAGCTCCCGGCTGCGGGCGTCGTTGTTCAACAGCGGCAGCAGCGCCGCCGCCAGCTTGTCCGGCACGCACTCTTCCTGGAGCAGTTCTGTCACCAATTCCCGGCCGGCCAACAGATTGGGCAAGGAAACGTAGGGCGTTTTCACCAGCCGGCGGGCCAGCCAGAAGGTCAGCGGTTTCATGCGATAGCCCACCACCATCGGGCATTTGGCCAACATGCACTCCAGGGCGGCGGTGCCCGAAGCCAGTAACGCGGCGTCGGCGGCTATCATAGCTTCCCGCGCCTGGCCGTCCAGTAAATGTACCCTAAGATCCGGGGCGACCCGCGCTTTGATTTTTTCGAACTGTTCGCGTCGGCGGGCGTTTACCAGCGGCACCAGAATTTCAAGATCGGGGAAATGGCGGCTGAGCAATTGGGCGGTATGCAGGAAGTCGGCGCTGAGCATCTCCACCTCGGCGCTGCGGCTGCCCGGCAGCAGCGCCAGACAGCGGGCCGCAACGGGAATATCCAGGCTCTGCCGCGCCGCGGCTTTGTCGGGCACCAGGGGCATGGCGTCCGCCAGGGTGTGGCCGATAAACTGGCAGGGGACGTTGAAACGATCGTAGAAGGCTTTCTCAAAAGGCAAAAACGCCAGCACATTGTCGGTAGCGCGGCCGATTTTGAATACCCGCTTCTGGCGCCAGGCCCACACCGAGGGGCTGACGTAATGAATGGTATGAATGCCGCGCCGCTTCAAGCGGCCTTCCAGGGTGATATTAAAATCGGGGGCGTCAATGCCGACAAACACATCCGGCATCAACGCGCTGAAACGCCGGGTCAGGTCACGGCGGATCTTCAGCAAACGCGGCAAGCGTTCCACCACTTCCACCACACCCATCACCGCCAGCTCTTCCATTTCATACCAGGCCTCGCACCCCTCGGCCAGCATGCGCGGCCCGGCCACGCCGACAAAACGGGCGTCGGGCAAGTGCCGCCGGAGGGCACGAATCAATCCCGCGCCGAGGGTATCCCCTGACGCCTCTCCGGCCACCAGGCCGATAACCACGGAAGGCGCGGGCATAATCAGCGGATGATGCCCCGCTGTGAACGGGCAAGGAATTCGGTAAATGCGCCTACCGACGGATGCTCTGCCGCCATCGCCTCGAGTTCCGGCTTGATTTCTTCCAAGGTCTTGCCGCTGCGGTAGATCAGTTTGTAGGCGGCCCGAATGGCTTGCAGCGCTTCTTTGTCGAAACCGCGTCGCTTGAGCCCTTCGATATTAAGGCCGAATGGCGTGGCATGGTTGCCCTGGGCTATCAAATAGGGCGGGACGTCCTGGGCGACGCCGGAACATCCCCCCACCATCACATGGGCGCCGATGGAGCAGAACTGATGCACCGCGGTCATGCCGCCTATAATGGCGTAATCATCAATGGAGACATGGCCCCCGAGGGTGGCGTTGTTCGCCAGAATACAGTGATTGGCCACGCGGCAGTCATGGGCGATGTGGGTATTGACCATCAGCAGATTATCATCGCCGACCCGAGTCACTTCACCGCCTTGCACGGTACCGCGATGGATAGTCACGCTTTCGCGGATCCGATTGCGGTTGCCGATTTCCACCCGGGTGGGTTCACCGGCGTATTTCAGGTCCTGATTCACCTCTCCGAGGGTGGCGAACTGATAGATCTGGTTTTCTTCACCGATCCGGGTGATGCCGTTGATGACCACATGGGATTTCAGCACCGTACCGGCACCGATTTCCACCTGCGGACCGACAACACAGAAGGGACCTATGTGAACGCCGGCATGAATTATGGCACCGTCTTCAACGATGGAGCTGGGATGGATAAAGGCGGATTGATCAATCACGTTATCAGGACTCCCGACGTCGGGCGCACATCATTGACGCTTCGCAGGCAATTTCACCGTCTACTTTGGCAACTCCCTGAAAACGAGCAACTCCGCGGCGCTCTTTGATAAATTCAACCTCGAGGATCATCTGATCGCCGGGCTGAACCGGACGTTTGAAACGAGCGTTATCCACTGCTGCAAAATAGTATAGTTCACCGGGTTCCAATTTACCGACGCTCTTGAATGCCAGTATTCCCGTAGCCTGAGCCATCGCTTCGAGAATCAGCACGCCGGGGAAAATAGGCTTACCGGGGAAATGCCCCTGAAAAAACGGCTCATTGTATGAGACATTTTTTACCGCGCGCAAAAATTTCCCTTTTTCAAAATCCAGCACGCGATCCACGAGCAGAAATGGAAAGCGGTGGGGCAATAATTCCAATATCTCTTCTATTTCAAGAGTATGTGTGTCAGTAGTCAAAATACTCTTCCTGTCTGAAAAAAAACGATGGCAGTAACAACACGGCCTGCAATAACCCGATTAAGGGTACGTTAGCAGGCCGCAAATAAAAAATGTTTTCGTCAGGCCTAAAGGCCTGAACGCACATTATCAGCTCAGTTGGCGAAGGCGGTTAGTCTTTTGCTGATTTTCGCTCGATAGCTTTTAATCGCTTGCTCATCTCGCTGATATTCATGACCAGCGCTGCGGTCTTTCGCCAAACTTTATTGGGCTGCAATGGAATCCCCGAAGAGTATACGCCGGGTTCGGTGATAGGTCTCATCACCATTCCCATACCGGTGATGGTCACCTTGTCACAAATTTCCATATGGCCGTTAATGACGCTGGCGCCGCCAATCATACAATAACGACCGATTGTCAGGCTGCCGGCCATGATAACACCGCCGGCTACCGCCGTATTGTCGCCGATAACAACGTTATGTGCGATCTGGCACTGATTATCGATGATGACGCCATTACCTATAACGGTATCATCCAGGGCGCCGCGATCGATGGTGGTACAGGCGCCGATTTCAACCCTGTCGCCCACGACAACCGTGCCCAACTGGGGAATTTTGATCCAGGTACCGCGATCGTTGGCATAACCGAAACCATCGGCGCCGATAACCGTCCCGGACTGTATCAGGCAGCGTTCGCCGATACGGACTTCATGATATACGGTGACATTGGCCCATAACCTTGTGCCTGTCCCGATTTTGCTATTTTTACCAATAAAGCAGCCCGGGCCGATAACCACGTTATCCCCAAGGATGACGCCGGATTCAATAACCGCATTAGCGCCGACGGCTACCTGTTTGCCCAATCGCGCGTCGGGGGATATGACCGCGCTGGCGGCGATATCTTGTGCCGGAGCCGGCGTGGTATCCATCAGTTGCGCCATGCGGGCATAGGTCAGGTAGGGATTTTTCACTACCAGCGCGGCGCATTGGCAATACGGCAGATCGTCGGCGGAAAGCACTACGGCCGAGGCATGGGAGGTGGAAAGTTTTTCGCGAAAGCGGCTGTCGGCCAGAAAAGTGATTTGACCGGCGGTGGCGGAATCCATGGAAGCAATGCCGGTGATGACGATATCGCCATCACCGTGCAATTGTGCATCCAACTGCTGCGCTAAATCAGCAAGTCGAATTGAAGGCATGACTTATTTGACCTGTTTCAACACGTCGGCAGTAATGTCTTGCGAAGCGCCGGCATACGCCACGGCGTTGGTATCGATAACGATATCATAGCCTTGTTTGCTGGCAACGGTTTTCACCGCATCCTGAATACGGCTCAGGATTTTATTGCGTTCTTCTGCCTGACGGCGGCGGTTATCCTGCTCAAAAGCCTGGGCTTTGGCGGAGAAATCTTCACGCTGCGCCATGACGTCTTTTTCCATCCGGCTGCGATCGCTGGCCTTCATGGTAGAACCGTCACGTTGCAGACGTTGCATTTTACTTTGCAGGTCCTTTTCCTGAGCTTGCAGATCCGCAGCGCGGCCCTTGAACTCATTTTCAAGCTGCGCAGCTACAGTAGCGCGCTGAGGCAATTGCTGAAAAATACTCGCAATATTGACGACAGCAATTTTATCAGCAGCTTGCACGCTGGCTGAGGCAGCCAATGCTAATCCGAGGCCCGCGGCATACAACCACTTTTTCACTATAAACTCCTTAACCCTACATGTATGTTTAAAATCATTTCAAATCGACGCAATACTACCACGTTTTACCAATATTAAACTGGAACTGCTCGGCTTTGTCGCCTTCTTGCTTTTTAACCGGCTGGGCATAGGAGAATACCAGCGGCCCCAGCGGGGACATCCACTGCAGGGCAAAACCGCTGGATACGCGGATATTGCCCGGATCGCTGTAGTCCGGCACGCCGGCGGCGCGGGTCTGCGCGGTATTCTGCCAGGCGGTATCCCATACCGTGCCGCTGTCCACGAAGAACGAGGTACGGATGGAGTTGGCGTATTTCGCGCTGACGAACGGCGTCGGCACGATCAGTTCCGCGCTTAACAGCGCCATGGCGTTACCACCCACCGCGTCGCTGGATTTATCCAACGGGCAGGTGCTGTAGGAGGTGGCCCCGGCGGCGCAATTATAATAAATGGCTTTCGGCCCGATGGTATTGGACCGGAAACCACGCACCGTGGTGGAACCGCCGGCGAAGAAGTTATCGTAGAACGGCACTTCCATGCCGCCCAGGCCATCGGCATAACCGGCGCGGCCCCGGCCCATCAGCACCCAGCTGCCGGAATCGGTGAGCGGCAGGTAGCTGGTGGTGTCGAAGGTCACTTTATAATATTTGTTGTCGGAACCCGGAACGGTAATTTTGCCGTTCAGGCTGGCGGTGGTACCGGACGTCGGGAAGTATCCCCGGTCGAGGTTGTTATAGCTCCACCCGGTGTTGAAGAAGAAGTCGTCGGTGCTGAAATCGGAGTCGCTGGTTTCATTTTCCCCCACTACGATTGGAGGGTGAATGCCGTTGGAATTCAGATAACGCCACATGGCTATCTGGGGTTCCATGTTCGACAGGTCATTGTGGACATAATTGACGCCCACGTTCAGTGAATGGGTGTCACTGATGGGGAAGCCCAGCGTAGAGCCGATACCGTAGCTCTTATTGGTATAATCAGACAGATCGGCGTCATCCGCCTTAAAGTCGTTATAGAAAATACGACCGCCCAGGCTCACGCCGTCGACGGTGAAGAACGGATCGGTAAGGGAAAGCTCGGCATAGGTCTGATAGTCGTTCTTGGTACCGCTGATGCCCACCGAATTACCGGTACCCAGCCAGTTGTCCTGCTGTATGCCGAACTGGAAGCTGACGCCGCTCTCGGTGCCGAAACCGATACCGAAGTTGATGCTGCCGGTGTTACGCTCTTTGACTTTGTAAACCACGTCAACCTGATCATCGGTGCCTGGCACCCGCTGGGTGTCCACATCGACGGTTTCAAAATAGCCGAGCCGGTTCAAACGCTCCTTGCCCTGATCCACCAGATTGCTGCCCAGCCAGGCGCCTTCCATCTGGCGCATCTGACGGCGCAAGACTTCGTCCTTGGTGATGTCGTTGCCTTCGAACCGTATGCGCCGGACGTAGTAGCGGTTACCCGCGTCGACGTTGATATGGAGCTTCACGGTCTTGGCGGCGTCGTCTATCTCGGGCTGCGTCACCACGCGGGGATAGGCATAGCCGTAGCGACCCAGCAGCTGCTTGATGTCGCTTTCCATTTTGGTGACTTTGGCGCCGCTGTATAAATCGCCGGGTTTAACCGTGGCAATGGCGTCGATTTCAGCGGAATGGCCCGCCAGATTGCCGTTCACCACCGTACCGGCCAGCGTATACTGCGCGCCTTCGGTAATGTTCAGGGTGATATAGATGCCTTTTTTGTCCGGCGTCAGACTGACCTGGGTGGAATCGATACTAAAGCGCGCATAGCCGCGATCCAGGTAGAAACTGCGCAGGGTTTCAAGGTCGCCCGCCAGCTTTTGCTTCTCGTATTTGCGATCCCCCACCACGTTCCACCACGGCACTTCGTCCCGCAGCTGGAACCGGGATACCAGCTCATCGGTAGTGAAGGCATGGTTGCCGACAATATTGATCTGCTGGATTTTGGCCGACAGGCCTTCGGTAAAGACAAACTTCAAGTCCACCCGGTTTCGAGGCAACGGCGTCACCACGGCTTTCACCGTCGCGCTGTACTTACCGGCGCTGTAATAGAAATCCTCAAGCCCCTTCTCGATATTGGAGATGGTGGTGCGATCCAGCGCTTCGCCGACGCGGACCCCTTGGGCGTCAAGATTCTGCTTGAGCTGTTCTTCTTTCACCGCTTTATTGCCGGAAAAGGTGATGCTGGCAATGGAGGGGCGCTCCTTGACCTGAACAACCAGCGTATCTCCATCACGCAGCACCCGGACATCCTCAAAGTTTCCGGTGGCGAATAAGGCGCGGATAGTATTGCCGATATCTTCATCACTGGCCGTGTCTCCGACACGAACCGGCATACTGAGTAACGCCGCACCGACGGCGACTCGTTGCAGTCCTTCGAAATGAATGTCCTTCACTACGAACCCGTCTGCACCGTATACGGTGGCGCTGCTAAGAAGCAGCGACGCTATGAGCAACTTTTTCATCGCCATCGTGGTTATGCGTTCTTCCTAACATAATCCCCGGCGCTAGAGCCGGGAGAAATCATTGAAAAGGGCAAGTCCCATTAACAACACCAGCAAAATCGAACCGATGCGGTAACTGAAATCCTGCACTCGCTCGGAAACCGGCCCACCCTTAAGCTTTTCAATCGCCAGGAAGAGCAAGTGACCACCATCTAACACCGGTAACGGGAAAAGATTAATGATACCCAGGTTGACGCTTATCAGCGCCAGGAACATCAGGTAGTACACCAAACCATATTCCGCCGACATCCCCGCGCCCTGGGCTATGGAAATCGGCCCGCTCAGGTTATTCAGCTTCACATCCCCCGTCACCAGTTTACCCAGCATACCGACGGTCAACTTCATCAGTTGCCAGGTTTTGTCGCCAGCCTGATAAACCGCGGGAATCAGGCCGTACTGGCGTATCGTTTTATACTCCTCGGGCAGCGGTATCACCTGTGGCACCACGCCCGCAAAACCTTCCACCTCGCCTCTACCCACCGTTTTTTCATCGGGAATCAGGGTAATCGGCAACGTTTCTCCCCGCCTTTCTACTTCCAGCAGCAGCGGCTGGCCGGGTTTGTCGCGCACCTGCATGACAAAATCCTGCCAGCGCACCAGCGGACGACTATCGACTTTAACGATCCTGTCGCCTGCTTGCAAACCGGCTTTTTCCGCCGCGGACGCTTTTTGGACTTCCGCCAGCACCGGTTCTATGCGCGGACCGCGGGGAATAATCCCCAGCGCGATAATCGGATCCTGCTTATCCGGCTCGAATTTCCAGTCACGCAAATCGAGCGTTTTTCTCTCCACCTGGGAGGAACCGAACGGGGCAACGCCCACCGTGGTCTGGCTATCGCCTATTTTACCAATCAATTCTAAACGAACCGAATCCCAGTCAGGCGTTTCGATGCCGTCAACCGACTTTAGTTCCATGCCCGGTGAAATTTCCGCCTGCGCGACGATGGAATCAGGGGTGACTTCGCCGATAACCGGACGAAAACTCGGCACACCGATAATAAACACCAGCCAATAGGCAAACACCGCGAAAATAAAATTGGCGATGGGTCCCGCGCTGATAATGGCGGCGCGCTGCCACACCTTTTTATGGTTGAAGGCCTCATGACGGCGTTCCGGGGGCACGGTATCCACCCGTTCGTCGAGCATTTTTACATATCCCCCCAGGGGGATGGCCGCAATAACATACTCGGTGCCACGGCGATCCGTCCATCGCCACAGGGCGCGGCCAAAACCGATGGAGAAGCGCTCCACCGTGACGCCGCACCGGCGCGCCACCCAGAAATGGCCGAACTCATGCACCGTAATCAATATGCCCAGTGCAATGATAAATGCAGCGAGACTCCAGAGAAAATGCAACATGATAACTCCTGGCCCCTCGATTAAATAGCTCTGAAAATCAGCAGCATCAAACAGGCGAAAACCGGCACCGCGGCGGTCAGGCTATCGATGCGATCCAAAATGCCGCCGTGTCCCGGAATCAATTGGCCGCTGTCCTTGATGCCTGCTTCACGTTTGAACATGCTTTCCGTCAAATCCCCCAGCACCGAGGCCAGCACGGCGATGACCGAGCACAGCAGCAGGCTCAGCGGAGCGGCTTCCAGCGGCGCGTACTTGCCGAACAGCCAGGACAGCACCGCCGAGGTCAGCAGGCCGCCCGCCAGGCCCTCCCAGGTTTTGCCGGGGGAAACCCTGGGCGCCAGCTTATGCTTGCCCAACGCCCGGCCGAACAGGTAGGCGCCGGAATCCGCGCCCCAAACCAGCAGCATGACATAGAGCAGCCACCAGGCGCCGATAAAATGATTAAGCGTATACTGATGCTGGCGCAGCGCCAGCATGCCCCAAAAAAAAGGCACGATGGTCAGAATACCGAATAACAGCCGCAGGGTGCTTGAGCGGCGCCACAAAGCCGCGGATTGCGGATAGCACAATACCAGCACCAGGGCGGCCAGCCACCAGACCAGCGAGGCGCTCAACGCGTATTCCACCTGCCAGGCCGAGGTAAAGGGATGGTAATCGGGAATGGTCAGCATCATCAGCGCCAGCAGCAAGCCGCACAAGATTGCCAGCCAGATCCGCTGGCTGCGGGTCGCCAAACCCGCGAACTGCCCCCACTCCCAAGCGGCCAGCATGCATACCGCCAGGGTAACCAGCGCAAATCCCACCGGAGGCAGCAAAAAGAGCGCGGCAATAACGATCGGAATCAAAATAAAGGCGGTAATCAAGCGAGACTTCAGCAAAAATCCTCCCTAGGACGCGTCGGCATCATTAGGTGTTGTTCTCCCGAAACGCCGCTCGCGTTGAGCAAATGCATTCAGCGCACCTTCAAAAACGTTTTCATCAAAATCCGGCCACAGCACATCGGTAAAATAGAGTTCGGCATAGGCTATCTGCCATAACAGAAAATTACTGATGCGGTGTTCGCCGCCGGTACGGATCACCAGATCCACCGGCGACAGTTCGTTTAAGCAGACGTACTGGCACAGCGCATCCTCATCAATCTGGTCCGGACGCAAAATTCCTTCCTGCACTTTTTCAGCCAGCTTTTTCACGCTCTGAATGATATCCCAACGGCCACCATAATTCGCGGCAATATTTAACGTCAGCCCATCGTTATTGTGCGTTAGCGCCTCGGAGCGACGAATCCGCTCCTGCAGACGAAGGCCGAAACGGCTGGTATCGCCGATAATACGTAAGCGTACGTTATGCTTATGCAGGCTTTTCACTTCGCTGTCCAACGCCCTGACAAACAATTCCATCAGAGCGGAGACTTCCTGCATCGGCCGATTCCAGTTCTCGCTGCTGAACGCATAGAGCGTCAGCGCATCGAAATGATGGCTGACAGCGAAGCTGACCGCGCGCCGGACCGATTTCACTCCCGCTTTATGGCCGAAGATACGTAACTTTCCGCGATTCTTCGCCCAGCGACCGTTGCCATCCATAATGATGGCCACATGCCGTGGAACGGATGATAGCGGAACAGTAGCCTCTTGCTGATTTTCGGACGACATAACGCTTACGTATTTCCTCAATAAGAATATACCCGCCATACTTCAAATTGCCGGTGTGTTGACCATTCCGCAATTCGAATTCTTTTGGGTATTCACCCGTCTTTCCGGAACAAAAGGCCCCGAATATGCAAAAAAAACCGTGCGCTCACACGGCTCGCTCCTGACCTTTAGCCAGCCAGCCGTCATCCCAGGAGAGAGGTGGCGCTGACTATAACATTTCGACAGCGGCGGAACAAATCAGGCAAGCGCTCCGGGGAAAACACGTCAATGCATTAACATCCTGATTTCACGCTCCGCGTTGCTGCGCGCCTCCAGATCGATGGCCAATACGTCTTCGATGCTGTGGGGCTCGGTCAGAGCCGTGCCTTCCAGCACGTTACGGTTTAATGCCGCGATATCGGTAAATCCGATGTCGCCCTGCAAAAAAGCAGCGACCGCCACTTCATTGGCGGCATTCAGCGTCGTGGTGGCCGCCTGGCCGAGATCGGACGCAAGGATGGCCAGCTGCAAACAAGGGTAGCGCGCGTAGTCCGGGCGGTCGAATGTCAATTGGCCGATGCGGTGGAAATCAAGGGCTTCCACCCCGGCGACCACCCGCTGGGGATAAGCCATGGCATGGGCTATGGGCGTACGCATATCCGGCGAGCCCAGCTGTGCCAGCACGCTGCCGTCGCGATAACGAACCATGGAATGAATTACCGATTGCGGATGCACTATCACTTCCATTTGCTCCGCCGAGGCGTTGAATAACCAGCGTGCTTCAATATATTCCAGTCCTTTGTTCATCATCGTCGCCGAGTCCACCGAGATTTTGCGTCCCATTGACCAGTTAGGATGAGCACAGGCCTGATCCGGCGTTTTGGCCGCCAAATCCGCCAGCGGGGTTTCTCTGAAAGGACCGCCGGAACCGGTAAGGATGATGCGGGAGACGCCATGATCTTCCAGTGAAGAGTAACCTAACTGGCGCTGGATTGGTTCAGGTAAACTCTGAAAAATCGCGTTATGTTCGCTGTCCACCGGCAAAAGCTGCGCATTGCTGCGCCGCGCTTCGTTCATGAATAGCCGACCGCAGGTCACCAGCGCCTCTTTGTTTGCCAACAATACGCTCTTCCCGGCGCGCAGCGCCGCCAGGGTCGGCATTAAACCGGCGGCGCCGACGATGGCCGCCATCACCTGATCCACCCCGTCCAGCTTCGCCAGTTCGCAGGCGGCATCGGCGCCCGCCATCACTTCCGTGGTTGCCCCGGCGTCGTGCAGGCGCCGTTTTAACTCCCGCGCCGACGCCTCGTCAGCCATGCAGGCATAGGCGGGACGGAAGGCCAGGCATTGTTCGGTCATTATGTCGACATTTTTGCCGGCCACCAGCGCGCGGACGGTGAATTTATCGGGATTTTGTTTAATTACGGCCAGCGTATTGGTGCCAACGGAACCGGTAGAACCAAGAATCGTCAAATGCCTCATGAGGTACTCTGAAAACCGCAAGTCAAAGGAATGATGGAAGCACAGTAGTCTGAAACGTTGCGCAACATTTGTCTATGACGTTACCGACAAAAAAAAACCGTAGCGGCAGATCCCGCGGGATCTGCCGCTACGGCCGAGCTTAGCGCCGGTAGGTTAAATCTCCATTAATTCGGCTTCTTTCTCGGCCAGCGCGCTGTCGACTTTTTTAATAAACGCATCGGTAAGCTTCTGGATATCGTCCTGCGAACGCCGATCCTCGTCTTCGCTGATAACTTTATCCTTCAGCATAGCCTTCACTTTTTCATTGGCGTCGCGGCGCACGTTGCGCACCGAGACCCTGCCCTGCTCTGCTTCGGACCGGACAACCTTGATCAGGTCGCGGCGGCGTTCCTCGGTCAGAGCCGGCAGCGGAACACGGATCACGGTACCGGCGGACGAAGGATTCAATCCCAGATCGGACGCCATGATCGCTTTTTCCACCGCGGGGGCCAGCGAGCGGTCGAATACCGTTATGGCCAGCGTGCGGGAGTCTTCGGCTACCACGTTAGCCAACTGGCGCAACGGTGTCGCCGTACCGTAATACTCAACGTGAATGCCATCAAGCAGGCCCGGGGAGGCGCGGCCGGTACGGATTTTGCTAATGTGGTTTTTGAATGCCTCGACGCATTTTTCCATACGCATTTCGGCATCTTTGCGAATTTCATTGATCACGTTGCGAACCCTTGGAAACGAGTTATCCGGGCGGGCTTAAGCGTATGCCAAGCCCATGATAGTCAACACCCGCGGCGGCAGGTTCTGACATTAGGCATTTCGCCCTCTCCTATCTATACCCGTCATACTTCAAGTTGCTGACGCGTTGGCTTTCCAGCAGCTCGACGTATTTAAGGTATACAGCATAATACTGTTTTTTTACCGCTACAGCTTTCATCTTTCGATGTGCAAATCTATGGAGTACATGCCGCTATTTGCAGATGAGCGTACCTTCCTTTTCGCCCATCACGACACGCCGAAGCGCACCCGGCTTGTTCATATTAAATACCCTGATAGGGATATTATGATCACGGGCCAGGGTAAAGGCCGCCAAATCCATCACCTTGAGCTCCTGCTCCAGAACATCCTGGTAGCTGAGCTGTTCATACAGTGTAGCATCGGGATTTTTCACCGGATCGGCGGAAAAAACGCCGTCCACCTTGGTGGCTTTCAGCACGACATCGGCTTCGATTTCGATACCGCGCAGGCAGGCGGCTGAATCCGTGGTAAAAAAAGGATTGCCGGTACCGGCGGCGAAAATCACTACCCGATTGTTTCGCAGCAGGCTGATGGCTTCAGCCCAGCTGTAGTTATCGCAAACGCCGTTCAGCGGAATAGCCGACATCAGGCGGGCATTGACATAGGCGCGATGAAGCGCATCGCGCATCGCTAATCCGTTCATCACCGTCGCCAGCATGCCCATATGGTCGCCCACGACGCGATTCATGCCGGCCTGGGCCAATCCCGCGCCGCGGAACAGATTGCCGCCGCCGATCACCACCCCGACCTGAATGCCCAACTCCACCAGTTCCTTCACTTCCTGGGCCATGCGGTCCAGAACGCTCGCGTCGATACCGAAACCTTCCGCGCCTTGCAAGGCTTCGCCACTCAATTTAAGCAGGATACGCTGGTAGACGGGTTTCGCATTGGTTGCCATTTTTCTGTTCCTAAAGCAGCGATAACAAGATGAGAGGATTTGACTTCCATACCGCATTCGGCTGGTTAGATGCGGCACAAGTCGCCTGACTTTTTGTTAAAAACCAACTTGCTGACAAACGCCATCGGCGCCACGGGGGCCACCGATGGATTCAGGGCATAAAGACAGCTTGCCCGGTCCGAGCCCGCGACAGCAGTTCGGACCGGCTTATTAAGACTGTTTGCTCATGGCGGCGACTTCAGCGGCAAAGTCCACTTCCGCTTTTTCGATGCCTTCGCCCACTTCAAAACGGATAAAGCCCGTCACGCCGGCTTTATGCTCTTGCAGCAATTGGCCGACGGTCTTGTTAGGATCCATGACGAAGTGTTGACCGGTAAGGGAGATTTCGCCGGTGAATTTGCGCATACGGCCTTCCACCATTTTTTCGGCGATTTCACGAGGCTTGCCGGACTGCATGGCGATATCCAGCTGAATCTGGTGCTCACGCGCCACAACGTCGGCCGGCACATCTTCGGCATTGACATATTCGGGTTTGCTGGCGGCGATATGCATGGCCACATGCTTCACCAGCTCATCGTCGGCGCCGCTGGCGGCAACCAGAACGCCGATACGGGCGCCATGAAGGTATGAACCCAGCACGTCCCCTTCCAGCGCGGCCACGCGGCGGATATTGATATGTTCACCGATCTTGGCCACCATCGCGGCGCGCTGATCTTCGAATTTGGCTTTCAGCGCTTCAATATCGGTAATGCGATCCGCCAGGGCGGCGCTCACCACTTCGTCGCCGAAGGCTTTGAATCCGCCGTCTTTGGCCACGAAATCAGTTTCACAGTTGAGTTCAACGATAACGCCGTATTTTCCGTCCTGAGCGATTTTCGTCAGGATCACGCCTTCGGCGGCGACACGGCCGGCTTTCTTAGCCGCCTTTGCCTGACCGGATTTACGCATGTTATCGATAGCCAGCTCGATATCGCCCTGCGCTTCAACCAGGGCTTTCTTACATTCCATCATGCCTGCGCCGGTACGTTCGCGCAGTTCTTTAACCAGGGCGGCGGTAATATCAGCCATTATTTTTTCCTCGTTATCCCGTGGCGGGATAGGTAAAAAAGAGGGCCTGAAGACAGGCCCTCTAACCAACATAGTTTAAACTTGGTTAATAAGGGCTCAAAAAGAGCATGCCTTATTATTCAGTTTCCACAAAGCTTTCTTCGGCCTGTTCAACCAAATCCTGCGAGCGGCCTTCGCGAACGGCGGTGGACACGGCGCTCAGGTAGAGATTGATGGCACGGATGGCATCGTCGTTACCCGGGATGATGAAATCAACGCCGTCCGGATCAGAGTTGGTATCCACCACGGAGAACACCGGAATGCCCAGGTTGTTGGCTTCTTTGATAGCGATGTGTTCGTGTTCCGCATCGATAACAAACAGCGCGTCAGGCAACCCGCCCATGTCCTTGATACCGCCCAGGCTGTTTTCCAGCTTGTCCAGTTCGCGAGTGCGCATCAGCGCCTCTTTCTTGGTCAGCTTTTCGAAAGTGCCGTCCTGGGACTGGGTTTCCAGATCCTTCAAACGCTTGATGGATTGACGAACCGTTTTCCAGTTGGTCAACATCCCGCCTAACCAGCGATGATTCACGAAGAATTGATCGCAGCTGTTGGCCGCTTCTTTTACCGCTTCACTTGCCGCGCGCTTGGTGCCGACAAAGAGGATTTTGCCTTTGCGGGAGGCAATCTTGTTCAGCTCGGCCAGGGCGTCGTTGAACATCGGTACGGTTTGCTCAAGGTTGATGATGTGAACTTTATTACGCGCACCAAAAATGAAGGGTTTCATTTTCGGATTCCAGTAACGGGTCTGGTGGCCGAAATGCACACCGGCCTTGAGCATGTCACGCATGGAAACAGTTGCCATGATTAAACCTCTATAGATAGTTTGGGGTTATGCCTCCACGTATCCCATGCGGCCGACCCCGCCATCCAGGCCAAGGCACCCCGGCACATGTGCCGATACGTGTGTGTAATAACACTTAGGTATAGTTGATCTGAACGGCGCATAAGACCAAAATACTCTACGCCGATCGTCGGCGCGCTTTATACCATAATCCGCGCCGAGACTCCACCATTTGTTCACAGACGGCGCCGCGCCAAATGATAATTTGGCAGTCCACGGCTTGGCTGATAACATTATCCTTTATTTTATTGTAATCATAAATCGTCGACATACACGCCGACTGCGGATCTATTCATGGCTATTCCCATTAAAAATTCAGACGATATAGCAAAAATGCGCGTTGCCGGCCGTCTGGCCGCCGAAGTGCTGGAAATCATCGAACCTTATGTTGTGCCGGGAGTCAGCACCGGGGAATTGGATCGGCTCTGCCATCAGCATATCACCGAGCATCAGCACGCCATTTCCGCAAGCCTTAACTATCACGGCTTTCCCAAATCGGTTTGTATTTCGGTGAACGAAGTGGTTTGCCACGGAATTCCCTCGGATGAAAAAAAGCTGAAAGACGGCGATATCATCAATATCGATGTTACGGTCATCAAAGACGGTTTCCATGGCGATACCTCGAAAATGTACCTCGTGGGCAAACCCACCATCCTCGGCGAGCGCCTGTGCCGAATCACCCAGGAGAGCCTCTATCTGGCCATCAAGATGGTGAAGCCGGGCATTCGCCTGCGCAGCCTGGGCAAGGCCATCCAGAAATTCGTCGAGGCGGAGGGGTTTTCCGTGGTGCGGGAGTACTGCGGCCACGGCATCGGCCAAGGCTTCCATGAAGAGCCGCAAGTGCTGCATTATGATGCCGATGACGGCGGCGTAGTGCTGCAGCCGGGCATGGCGTTCACCATCGAACCCATGGTCAACGCGGGTGACTACCGCATCCGCACCATGAAAGACGGCTGGACGGTAAAAACCAAGGATCGCAGCTTGTCGGCGCAATATGAACATACTATTGTGGTAACGGATAACGGATGCGAAATTATGACCTTGCGCAGCGACGATACCCTGCCCACGGTTATCACGCACCCGGCCTGAGCGCCGGTCCGGCTTTTTTGCGACGCGGGCCGCTACCGCAGCGGGCCCGGAGCTGAAGCGGCGGGCTTAATCAGTACCCCGGGGCGGGCCACCGGCGGCAGTTGCCGACCCCCGTTCCCCGGCACAGACCTACTACTCGTGCGGTAACGCCGGGGTTGGGCTGCCCCCACCACGGACTTACCGGCTTTATCATGGGCCTTATATGCCGGACAAAATCCTTCAGTACGCCGCCCCTCCCGTCGACAGCGCGTTGCCTGTCAAACCCGCATCGCCGTTGACCTGGCCCGATGAGGCGCTGAATCGCGCATTTCTCAAGGACCGGCTGGATGATTTCCATGCCTGGCTGGCGGATGCCTTCAACGCCGGCGTTCCGGCGGAGACGCTCATTGACGCCCGTGCCCTCTATATCGATCAGCTGCTGCGGCAGCTTTGGCGCTTTCACGGTTTCGACGCGGCGCCGGAAACCGCGCTGGTGGCGGTGGGCGGCTATGGACGCGCCGAACTGCATCCGTTATCCGATATCGATGTACTGGTATTGAGCCAGAACCCTCTTACCGCCGGGCAGGCGCAGCATATCAGCGAATTGCTGACGCTGTTGTGGGATTTGAAACTGGAAGTGGGCCAAAGCGTTCGCAGCATCGACCAATGCCTGCAAGAGGGCAAGGCCGATCTGACCATCGCCACCAATCTTATCGAGTCCCGGCTGATCTGCGGCGATGTGGCGCTGTTCCTAAAATTGCAAAAGAGCATTTTCAGCGAGGATTTCTGGCCCTCGAGCCAATTTTTCCCCGCCAAGCTGGCGGAGCAGGAGGAGCGCCACCAGCGCTACCACGGCACCAGTTACAACCTGGAGCCGGATATCAAAAGCAGTCCCGGTGGTTTGCGGGACATCCATACGCTGTTATGGGTGGCCCATCGCCATTTCGGCGCCACTTCCCTGGACGAAATGGTGGGGTTCGGTTTTTTGACCCAGGCGGAGCGCGATGAGCTCAACGAATGCCAGAGTTTCCTGTGGCGTATTCGTTTTGCGCTGCATCTGGCCATCAGCCGCTATGATAATCGTCTGTTGTTCGACCGGCAGCAAAGCGTGGCGCAGATACTGCGCTATCGCGGCGAGGGCAATGTGCCGGTGGAACGCATGATGAAGGATTTTTTCCGCGTCACCCGCCGCGTCAGCGAACTCAATCAGATGCTGCTGCAGTTGTTCGATGAGGCTATCCTGGCCCTGGCGCCCGATGAAAAACCGCAGCCGCTGGACGATGACTTCCAGCTGCGCGGCGATCTCATCGATTTACGGGACGAGACCCTGTTCGCCCGCCAGCCTGAAGCGATACTGCGTATGTTCTACCGCATGGTGCAGCATCAGAACATCTCAGGCATCTATTCCTCCACCCTTCGCCAACTGCGCTACGCTCGCCGCCATCTCGACGGCCCGCTGTGCAATATACCCGAGGCCAGGCAGCTTTTCATGGCTATCCTGCGCCACCCGGGGGCGGTCAAGCATGCCTTGCTGCCCATGCACCGGCACAGCGTGCTGTGGGCCTACATGCCGCAGTGGGGCAATATCGTCGGTCAGATGCAGTTCGACCTGTTCCACGCCTATACCGTGGATGAGCATACCATCCAGGTCCTGATGAAGCTGGAGACTTTCGCCGATGAGCGCGAGCGGCCCAGGCATCCGCTGTGCGTGGAGCTGTTTCCCCGGCTGGCGCACCCCCACCTGTTATTGCTGGCGGCGCTGTTTCACGATATCGCCAAAGGGCGCGGCGGCGATCACTCCACCCTGGGCGCCAAGGATGCGATGGAATTCGCCGAGCTGCACGGCCTGCATTCCCGGGAAGCGCAGCTGGTGGCCTGGCTGGTGCGGTTCCATCTGGTCATGTCGGTAACGGCCCAGCGGCGCGATATCCAGGATCCGGCGGTAGTGCAGCACTTTGCCGCCGAAGTGCAGACGGAAAGCCGGCTGCACTATTTGCTTTGCCTGACGGTGGCCGATATATGCGCCACCAATGAAACCCTGTGGAACAGCTGGAAACAAAGCCTGCTGCGCGAACTCTTTTTCGCCACGGAAAAACAGCTGCGGCGCGGCATGCAGAATATGCCGGACATGCGCGCGCGCATCCGGCACCACCGTTCGCAGGCGCTGGCACTGCTGCGCATGGAAAACGTCGACGAAGAGGCGCTGCATCGCCTCTGGAGCCGTTGCCGCGCGGATTATTTCCTGCGCCACTCCCCCAATCAGCTGACCTGGCACGCCCGCCATCTGCTGGAACACCATAGCGACCAGCCCCTGGTGCTCATCAGCCCCCAGGCTACCCGCGGCGGTACGGAAATATTCATCTGGAGCCAGGATCGTCCTTACCTGTTCGCCGCCGTGGCGGGGGAATTGGACCGGCGCAACCTGAGCGTCCACGACGCGCAGATTTTCACCAATCGCGACGGCATGGCCATGGACACCTTTGTGGTGCTTGAGCCGGACGGCAGCCCGCTGGCGCCGGATCGCCACAGCATCATTCGCCAGGCGCTGCTGCAAACGCTGCAGCCCGGCAAATACCAGCATCCGCGCTCACGGCGCCCCTCCCCCAAACTCCGTCACTTCTTTGTGCCTACCGTGGTGGATTTCCTGCCGGGGCACTCGGACCGGCGCAGTTATCTAGAATTGACGGCGCTGGACCAGCCCGGCCTGCTGGCCCGGGTCAGCGAGGTGTTCGTGGATTTGGGCGTATCGCTCCACGGCGCCCGGATTTCCACCATCGGCGAACGGGTGGAGGACCTGTTTATCCTGGCCGGCAGCGACCGGCGCGCATTGAGCCGGGAGATCCGTGAGGAATTGCAGCGGCAGCTGACGGAGGCTCTCACCCCGAACGAAAAAGTATGATACAAGTGATGATGGGTATAATTTATTTCATTCGACAAGATACGGGACACAGATAGGATGCAGCAATTACAACAGATCATTGAAAACGCCTTTGAGCGCCGCGGGGACATCACGCCGGCAACGGCGGACAGCGTTACCCGCGACGCGGTTAACCAGGTTATCGCCCGTCTTGATAGCGGTACGTTGCGGGTGGCGGAAAAAATCAATGGTGAATGGATAACCCATCAATGGTTGAAAAAAGCGGTATTGCTGTCATTTCGCATCAGCGACAACCAGCTTATGGACGGAGCGGAAACGCGTTACTTCGATAAAGTGCCGATGAAGTTCGCCGGTTACGATCAGGCGCGCTTCCAGCGGGAAGGTTTCAGGGTAGTGCCCCCCGCCACCGTCCGCCAGGGCGCGTTTATCGCCCGCAATACCGTGTTGATGCCCTCTTATGTCAATATCGGCGCCTATGTCGACGAAGGCACCATGGTTGATACCTGGGCGACCGTGGGATCCTGCGCGCAAATCGGCAAGAATGTCCATTTGTCCGGCGGCGTCGGCATCGGCGGCGTACTTGAGCCGTTACAGGCCAATCCCACCATTATTGAAGATAACTGCTTTATCGGCGCGCGCTCCGAGGTCGTGGAAGGGGTAATCGTGGAAACCGGCTCGGTAATTTCCATGGGGGTTTTTATCGGCCAAAGCACCAAGATTTACGATAGGGAAACCGGCGAGGTGCATTATGGACGCGTTCCGGCCGGTTCCGTGGTGGTCTCCGGCAATCTGCCTTCCAAAGACGGGCGCTATAGCCTGTATTGTGCGGTCATCGTCAAAAAAGTCGACGAGAAGACCCGCGGTAAGGTGGGTATCAATGAGTTATTACGGACGATAGACTAATATCTTTATTGGCGAATGCGCTTCCCGCGCGGCCCCCATGGATAGAGAGCCGGCTGTAATGTAAGCCGTTTATCACACTCTATACCCGATTGATTTCTTGCTGCGGCAAGGCTTCAGCAAGATATACCCTAAATACTTCGAGTTGCAGGAAGGCGGCGACGCAGCGAATCCCCAGGAGCTTACTCAAGTAAGTGACTGGGGTAAGCGAGGACAAATCTGCCGGGAGCAGATTTGAACGCTGCATGCAGCGGCCCCGAAGGGGCGAGGCCCATGGAGGGGCCGAGTATTGCCAACACACCTGCAACTTGAAGTATGACGGGTATAAAGGGTATATGGCGCCCCCGGGCGTTATACTCATCACAGGATATTACACACCAGAGGTAGTGCTATGTACGATAACTTGAAAAGCCTTGGCGTAAATCATCCGGACGATATCGACCGTTACAGCCTGCGTCAGGAAGCCAATAACGACATTCTGAAAATTTATTTTCGCCGGGATAAAGGTGAATTCTTCGCTAAAAGCGTGAAGTTCAAATATCCGCGCCAGCGTAAGACCGTGGTTTCCGACAACGTCGCCGAAGGTTATCGCGAAATCAACGAAATCAGTCCCAACCTCCGTTATGTCATCGACGAACTGGATCAACTCTGCCTGCGGGATCAGACCGAAGTGGATTTGAAGCAAAAAATCCTCGACGATCTGCGCCACCTCGACAGCGTGGTCACCAACAAGATTGCCGAGATCGAAGCGGATCTGGAAAAACTGACCCGCGGCAAATCCTAAGGGCAAGATCCAGGCCGCCGCCCCGGCGGTCAGACAGTCCAGGGCCGGACGCTTCAGGCGCCGAGAAGCCCGCTCCATTTTTCCACCCAAGGGCCGGCCACGACTTCCGGCTCAGGGTTTTCCTGCGCGTCGATTTCCAGCAGTTCGCCGATCCTGACCGCCCCCTGCTCCTGGAGCAGCGCATCAAAGGTATGCCCCGCGCCGCAGAAATTCTCGTAGCTGCTGTCGCCAAGGGCAATCAAACCGTAACGCAATTCCGGCTGATAACCCACATGGTCTTTCACCGCCTGGAACAGCGGGGCAATACTGTCGGGAAAATCTCCCTGACCGGTGGTGGAGGTAATGATCAGCACAAAATGATGGCGATAAAACTGCCAGGATTCCAGCGTACCCTCTTCGAACAATTTCACCTCGTGGCCTTGTTCCACCAGAATGGTTTCCGCTTCTTCGGCCACCAGCAATGCATTACCGTACACCGTGCCGACAAAAATGCCCACTTGTGCCATTGGCATAACTCCCTTTCATTGATGCTTTCAGATAAATGTCGCCATATCCTGACCTGTGACCGCGGCAAACTCAACCCTTTCATAAGCAGGGAGAATGCCGTTCCAGTGAAACCGCTGCACCAGGTTTTGCCAGGTCTGGTCCCATCTGGCGTCTATAACCAGCGGCAGTCCGGTCACCGGATGCGCCAACTCCAGCCGGCTGGCGTGCAGCATCAGGCGAGAACAGTCGAATGTGCGGGCGAAACCGCGATTCTGCCGCAGATCGCCATGGGTCGAGTCGCCAATCAGCGGATGGTGCATATGGGAGAGATGGCGGCGCAGCTGGTGCTTTCGGCCGGTTTGCGGCGTAAGTTCCATCAGGCTGTATCGGGAGGTGGGATAGCGGCCGATAGCCACCGGCATCTCCACTTGGGCCAGTCCGCGATAATGGCTGACCGCCGGCTGCGGCGCTTTGTCCGGCTGGGCGAATTTATCGGCGATCTTATCCAGCTCCTGCGTCAGGGCATAATCGATGGTGCCGTCGCCTTCCATATAGCCCCGCACTACCGCATGGTAGGTTTTTTTCACCCGGTGCTGCTCGAACTGCCCGGACAGGGTGTGGGCTACCTCGGCGGACAACGCCAGCAGCAACACCCCCGAGGTGGGCCGGTCCAGTCGGTGCACGGTAAACACATGCTGTCCCAGCATATCCCGTACCGTTTGCATGACCACAATCTTCTCCCGGCGATCCAGCCAGCTGCGATGCACCAGCCAGCCGGCCGGTTTGTTCACCGCCACCAAAAACTCATCCCGATAACATATTTCAATCATGCTGGATTATCCGCGCGCCGGAAGTGGGGCTCGAGTTGAGCAAATCGTCCAACCGGCGCAGCTGTACCAACAGCGGCGCGGCGTCAGGCAATGCTTCTTCAAAATACGGGGCAATGGAGAAACGGGCCGGCAGCGGTGCGCGCTTATCCAGTAACGCATGCATGCGGGGCAACAATATCCACTGCAGCCACTGCTCCGCCTGCATGGTATCGATACAAAAAGGCTCAACGCTTTCAAAAGCCGCCCGCGCCGGCGGCTGCGCCTGCCAAATCGCCAGGGTCCGCATCGTTTGTTCGATATCAAACAAATGCTGACGGATTTCAAGATGTAAGCTCATGGTGTGCTCCTGACCCAAAGGCCGCCGCCGGTGGTAAAACAGCATAAATCCTGCTGGCGGGACGCCCTCGCGGTTGCAAAAACGGCGCAACTCCGCCGTAACGGCCCTTCGCAAAACGGCTGAGGATAGCATTGAACGCGTCCGGGCGCTAATGGCGGCTTTGGCGCTCAAATCAACCGGTCGCCGAATTCGGTTCTGAGCGCGGGCGCGAGACGGGCATACGCCGCTTCAACGTGCGGCGGAATATCCACATGGGCAATAAAGCCGGCCCCCGCCGGGCCGTAGCCGCCGGGGGCGTCGCGCAGGCGCGGGATCTCCCCCAGCAGCAGGGAAACGAATCGCGGCAGCGGCCAGGATTCAGCGCACTCCCGGCTGCCCCATGCCACTTGTCCCGCGTTCACTTCAAAGCGCGGTATCAGCGTCGGCCAGTTGATGAAACGCACATCCGGGCTATCCTGCCAGACCTTGCGGAAACTGGCATCGGTTCGCCGCTGCATCAGCGGATCCTGCGTGAGGATCACGGTATGAGGTTGTTCACCGGCCGCCGTCAATACCTGGCGGGCCCGCAGGGCATTGTCGC
Organism: Sodalis sp. RH15; assembly: GCF_047324255.1. NCBI lineage: Bacteria > Pseudomonadati > Pseudomonadota > Gammaproteobacteria > Enterobacterales > Bruguierivoracaceae > Sodalis > Sodalis sp. RH15. The sequence goes on along the minus strand of NZ_CP178738.1, from coordinate 1,374,371 downwards.
CGCAGTTGGCGGACTGGGTTTCCAGCAATATCCGGTCATCGGCCAAACCGAAAAAACGCCGGCCGATATCCCGCAATATTTCCGCTTCGCTGCGCCCGGCGGTGGCAATGTCATGATAAAGGGGATGCTGCCGCACCGCCCGGTATAACAGTTCGGTGGCATGCCCCACGCCGCCGGCGATAAGGATTTTCGGCGCGACGCCGGCACAGGCCGCCTGGAACACGCGCTCGGCGGTAATGAGCACCGCATTGCCCAGCAACACCAGCAGATCGGCTTTGCCACGCCCGGCCAGCCGTTGCGGCGTGGCGTCAAGGGTCTGATCGCAAGACAAAAAGGATGCCAGCAGATTGACATCCGCTGCCTGGGCGGCTGAAAACATAGCGAAGGTCCTTTATGAATTATAGTGGCCTATGATAAGCCATCATGAGGGATCTCTGCCATTGACGAGGAGAAAATCAGATAAAAGAAAAGGGGGTACTGTCGAAACAGTACCCCCGGTTCATTTATAGCATTCCCGCTATCGCTGTGCTCCCTGCGTTCATCCGTGAAAAGTTATAATCACTATAACCTTGAAACGCTCCGTATCGGCAATCCCATCCTTGAAACCGGCTACGTCGTCCGACGTATGTCCTTTTGGCCTTCCTGCCCGCGGAATCTTCCTGATCCACTCACATTCTCCATCCTGGAGGTGTCCCGATCATCGTCCTGAAACATCCGGGCGCGGTCCTGCGGCCCTCCCTATAGCGGTTCGTCCTGAACCCATCCTTGTCAGCCAGCGGCTAAAAGCGGAAAACGAACGTGATAGCCGCATCGTCAAATTGATTGATAAGATCGCTTAATCGAAGGCAATATACAAGACGGTTATGCATAGCCGCAGATATTGTTCCAAGTTGCACAGTTAATGTTGCTAATTAATTCATTGATTAAATTAGAATAATTAGCGTTAACCTTTAGGGTGTAAATATATATTGCCGGCAATGTCTCACAGTATTTGTAGGAGATCTCTTACATTCTATTCAACAAACACGACAGATACATTCATGCTACTTTAGGTTCCAGCAGGGATAGGAAATCCTGCAGATTATCAGCCAGCACCGTGCGATTTTTGCGCCCGAGCTCTTCAAGGAGGATTTGCCCGCTGAGATTGCAAATTGAGATAAGCGTCAATTCGGAATCCGTAGTGGCGATAAACAGCGTCGGCGACAGTTTCAGCCTCTTTTGCATCAGCAGATGGCCGATAAGATTTTCCTGGATGCGGATACCATCGGCCTCGCTCCAAACCTGCAGCAATTCCAGCGGGCGCGCGAGATAGCTTGCCGCCATATCTCCCGCCAGCTGGCTGCAATAAAATGCTTCCGCCGCCGGCTGCAACCGCAGCTCCAACGCCCGTTCCACCCCCGCCAGGGTCAGGCTTTCAGGCGGCGGGCAAGGCTGCCAGTAGACCTGATCCCCATTCTCGCCGATCACGCAAGGGGACGGCACGCCGAACAGCGCGCGGCTTGCCGGAGCGCCGCCGGTAGCGGTACGCCAGTGCTGCTGGTAGCGGCGGGTGAATGCCTGCAATGCCTGTGACACTTGGTAATCCATAATCTCTCTCATCTTGCGGCGCTCTACGTTACACTAGACCTTGTGTAATAAGAAGGATTCAGGGTAACCATTTATTTATGTCCGCTTATAATATGTCCGATTATGAAAATCAACCGGCGTTAGGATCGCTGACACTGGGCAAACCCACCCCCTATAGCGATCGATACGATGCCGCCTTGCTGCAAGGAGTACCGCGCGCGCTCAACCGGGAACCGTTGGGTCTGGCGCCGCATACGCTGGGATTCCACGGTGCCGATATCTGGACGCTGTACGAACTGTCCTGGCTCAACGACAAGGGCGTGCCGCAGGTGGCCATCGGCGAAATGCGCCTTGACGCCGCCAGTCGCAACCTTATCGAATCCAAAAGCTTCAAGCTTTATCTTAACAGCTTTAACCAGACGCGATTCGCCCACTGGGACCAGGTACGGGATGTTTTGATCCGCGACCTCGCCCGCTGCGCCGCAGGTGACGTGAATGTGGATTTGTTCCGCCTCGGCGATATAGCCGGCCGTTGCATCGCCGACTTTGCCGGCGAGTGCATTGATGAGCAGGATATCCTCATTGATGATTATACCTTCAGCAACGAATGGCTTCGGCACGCCGCGGACGATAACGCGCAGGTCAGCGAGACCCTGGTCAGCCACCTCCTGAAATCCAATTGCCTGATCACCCACCAGCCGGATTGGGGATCGGTGCAAATCACCTATCGCGGCCCGCGCATCAATCGGGAAGCCTTATTGCGCTATCTGGTCTCTTTCCGCCATCATAATGAATTCCATGAACAGTGCGTGGAACGGATTTTTACCGACCTGATGCATTTTTGTCATCCCGAGCAGCTGTCGGTTTATGCCCGCTACACCCGTCGCGGCGGGCTGGATATCAACCCGTGGCGGAGCAATACGCCATTCATACCCTCAGCCGGCCGGCTGGCGCGGCAATAATGCTACAACAAGACGCGTTTGAAGAAAAATTTTGTGCGAAACCGCGCACCAAGGAGTTATTTTGATTACCCATATCAGCCCCCTAGGCTCCATGGATTTACTGTCACAACTCGAAGTGGATATGCTCAAACGTACCGCCAGCAGCGATCTCTATCGTCTGTTTCGCAACTGTTCGCTGGCGGTATTGAATTCAGGCGCCCAAACCGACAGCAGCAAAGAACTGCTGGCCCGTTTCCAGGATTTCGATATTAATGTGCTGCGCCGCGAGCGCGGCGTGAAGCTTGAGCTGGTGAACCCGCCCGAAGAAGCTTTTGTCGACGGCAGTCTTATCCGCTCCATCCAGGCGAATCTGTTTGCCGTGCTGCGGGATATTCTGTTCGTCAACGGACAGATTGCCTCAGCCGGCCACCATCAGAGCCTTAACCTGAATAACTCGGTGCATATCACCAACTTGATATTCTCCATTATGCGCAACGCCCGCGGCCTGCACGTGGGCGAAGCGCCGAATATGATTGTCTGCTGGGGCGGCCATTCCATCAGCGAAACCGAATATCTCTATGCCCGCAAAGTAGGCAGCCAGCTGGGTCTGCGTGAACTCAATATCTGCACCGGCTGCGGACCGGGCGCCATGGAGGCGCCGATGAAAGGCGCGGCGGTGGGCCACGCCCAGCAGCGCTACAAGGAAGGACGCTTTATCGGCATGACCGAACCGTCCATTATCGCCGCCGAACCGCCCAATCCGCTGGTGAATGAGCTGATTATCATGCCGGATATTGAAAAACGGCTGGAAGCGTTTGTCCGTATCGGCCACGGCATCATTATTTTCCCGGGCGGGGTGGGCACCGCGGAAGAGCTGCTGTACCTGCTGGGGATCATGATGAATCCGGCCAATAAAGAACAGGTGCTGCCCCTGATTCTTACCGGTCCGGGCATCAGCGCCGATTACTTCCGGGTGCTGGATGAATTTGTCGTCAGTACCCTGGGTGAGCAGGCCCGCAAATATTACACCATCATCATTGACGATGCGGCGGAAGTGGCCCGCCAAATGAAAAAAGCCATGCCCAGGGTCAAGGAAAACCGGCGCAGCAGCGGCGATGCCTATAGCTTCAATTGGTCGCTGAAGGTGGCGCAGGATCTTCAGCACCCGTTCGATCCCACCCATGAAAACATGGCCAACCTGAATCTGCATCGCGACCAGCCGGCCGAACAGCTGGCGGCGGCGCTGCGGCGGGCGTTTTCCGGCATTGTTGCCGGCAACGTAAAGGAAAACGGCATCCAGTCCATAGAGCAGCACGGCCCCTACAAGCTGCGCGGCGATCCGGACATTATGAAACGCATGGATTTCCTATTACAGGGTTTTGTCGCGCAGCACCGCATGAAATTACCGGGCAGCGCCTATATCCCTTGCTACGAAATCTGTATTTAACGCCGGGCCCGACTTGACGACAGGACAAAGCCAATCCCGGCGTCCTGTCCCGCTTCCCAATGGATGATGATAAGGACGACACGCCATGACGGTTCATTTATTGATTGTGGATGCGTTGAACCTGATTCGCCGCATGCATGCCACCCAGGGTTCTTCCTGTCCATCAGCGTGCGCCCATGCGCTAAAGCAGCTGATTTTTCATAGTGAACCGACCCACGCGGTGGCGGTATTTGACGATGAACAACGCGACGAAAGCTGGCGTCATCAACTCTTACCGGCCTATAAAGGCGGACGCGCGCCGATGCCCGACGAGCTGCGCGCACTGTTGCCGGACATCAGGCGGCTGTTCAGCCAAACCGGCGTGGCATCGTGGCAGCTAAAAGGATACGAAGCGGACGATATCGCCGCGACGCTGGCCTTCAAAGTCGCCGCCGCCGGACATCGCGTGACGCTGATTTCAACCGATAAGGGATATTGCCAGCTATTATCGCCGGCAATCCACATCAGGGACTATTTTCAAAAACGCTGGCTGGATCTGCCCTTTATTACCGAGACCTTCGGCGTGCAGCCGCAACAATTGCCCGATTACTGGGGATTGGCCGGCATCAGCGGCAGTAAGATTCCCGGGGTCGCCGGTATCGGCGCCAAAACCGCCGCGCAGTTAATCAGCCAGGCCGGCAGCCTGGAAACGCTTTATGGGCGATTGGCCGATATCCCGCCTAAATGGCGGAATAAACTGGAACCGCAGCGGGAAATGGCCTTTATATGCCGCCGGGTTGCGACGCTGGATACCGGCGTAACCCTGGAAGGGAACCTGCAGCAGCTGCGTTTACCCCGCTAATCCCCCCGCCGGTGGCCGGCGGCCACCGTTGGCACAAAAAAATGCTTTGATATTTTCATATAGAAAATATGCGAAGCCTCCTGAGTTGATATTTCATCTGCGTTTCCCTCCTGTTCAAGTTTCTCCGGTAAGATAATCTCTTTATTTCAAAAGAACTATATTCTTACATTGGTGCTTATCTGAGTGATTTATTTACCCTGCTGTTCCATCTTAATAACGTGAGTCATATATGATATCAGAATCACACTCCGCCTGTGCCAATTCCATGCCCTCCCCTTCACGCCCCATTGATTTGCACCGTAACGCGTCAAATCATCTGTCTATTGGAAAAAATCTGACAGCGGCAAGTCAAAGCGATGAAATAGTAGCAAAAATGACTTTAAAAGAAAAAATAGGTCAGAAAATCATGCTGGACTTCCGTTATTGGCGAGAAGATGCCAAAACAAACGATAAGAAGGATATGGTGCAGCTCACGGCAACAATCACAAAAATCATCAGGAACAATTTTATTGGTGGAATTATCCTGTTTGCCAATAATTTAAAGGATAAAGAACAAATACAAAAACTCACTGACGATCTGCGGGGAGTCATGCCGGCGGACGGCATCCCGTTATTTATTGCCACTGATAACGAGGGGGGCAGCGTCTTTCGGCTGCCCCGCGGCGAGTTCTCTGCTTTCCCGGGCAATATGGCGCTGGGCGCCGCCGTTGCCGGTACGGGGGATAACAAATTGGCTTATAGACAGGGATGCGTTATAGCCCGGGATTTGTCATCTCTCGGCATTAATACCATTTTCGCGCCGGTGATGGATGTCAACAGCAACCCAAATAATCCGGTGATTAATGTTCGTTCATTCGGCGACGACCCGGCCAGCGTAGGGCGATTGGCACGGGAAATGATAGCCGGCATCGGCAGCAAAGGCGTAGTGAGCGTCGCCAAGCATTTTCCCGGCCATGGGGACACGGTGACCGATTCCCATTTTGGCTTGCCGATGGTGAACAAAAACCGCCAAGACGCCAATGAGATCGATCTGGCGCCCTATCGCGACGCGATAGCCTCCGATGAAGCGCCGGATATGATTATGACCGCCCATATCCGATATCCGGCTCTTGACGACACGACGCTGAAGAATAAGGCAGGAAAAGAGATTGTCCGGCCGGCAACCTTGTCCGGAAAAATACAGACCGATATATTGCGCGGCGAACTGGGATTCAAAGGGGTCACTATTACCGATGCGCTGGACATGAAAGCCATCAGCGATAATTTTGATATACATACCGTCATGCAAGAAGTCTTCAAGGCCGGCGTTGATATAGCCCTTATGCCCGTCCGCATCTACTGCGCTGAAGACGAGTTTAAATTAAAGACATTGATAGAATATCTAGCCAAAAATATTACTGACAAAGTCCTTGATGAAAAGGTCATTTCGGCCTCCGTCAGCCGGATTATTGATTTAAAACTGGACAAAAATATTATAACGCCGGTTGAAAAATGTTTTTTCCATGATGAAGCGAAGAGCAGAAAATTGGAAAGGGAGATTACCGACAATTCAATTACTTTATTAAAAAATGCCAAACAACTTATTCCTTTGAAAAATGAGATTCAATCCATCTTTATTTTGATGCCACGGACCGAACAGGGGGCGGCTATTGAATATACTCTGCGTGAAAATGGCTACCATTCGGTACTGAGTGGAGATTTAACTGAAATGACCTGGCTGCGGAATTTGAGCATAAGGAAATACGATATTTTGATTATCGGCGGTATGTCGGACTCTGTCAGCGAGGGAGAAAACGTCCCTGGATTACCGCAGCCAACCCATCCGGGCACTACTGCAAAAAATAAAATTCAAGACGCCATCATCACCGCCAAAGCAGCCGGTAAAAAAGTGATATATCTCTCGTTAAAAACGCCCTATGACGTTGTTGATTATCACGACAAGGCAGAAGCGGTATTGGCGACTTACTCTTTTTATGCTTCAAAAAAGGGAAGTTCACCAGACTCGTCTCTAAATGCAGCCGCCGAGATTATTATCGGCAAACTGCCGCCTCGGGGCAAACTGCCGGTCAATATCTATAATGCCAATAGCCGCAGGCATGTCGCGGAGCTGAAATACCCCCGCGGTTTCGGACTGACAAACTAGGCGCCGCAAGCAGCCATAGCGGGCATCGTGACGCGGTCAATATCATTCGCCTCGGTGGCCGCGGCGGTGTCTGTAAGCGGCGGGATGCCTGCGAGCGCAAGCCATTGCGGACCATTGAGCCGCCGGGTTCGCGGCTTATCGCTCGTCCCGGCGTCCGGGCACTGCGCTCCAGAAACGGCGGATATGCACCGTCACCTCTTCCCGATCGTGATAGAGCTGTTTGGCATGGATCTCTCCGTAAACGCTGTTTTCCTTCAGGCTGTTGCGCAGCAGGTCCAGGTTTTGGCAGACTTCCTCATAACGCTTTTTCATCGGCAGTTTGAGATTGATGATAGCCTCGCGACACCAGCCCTTAACCAGCCAGTCGGCGGCAAGCTGCGCCACACGCGCCGGTTGTTCCACCATATCGCACACCAGCCAGTAGACATTATTGCGCGGCGGCTCGAATTTAAACCCATCGGCTCGATGGTGGATGACCTGGCCGGTGTCCATCAGGCTGGCGGCCATGTCGCCGTTATCCACCGCATGCACCATCATGCTGCGTTTCACCAGTTGATAGGTCCAGCCGCCGGGGCTGGCGCCCAAATCCACCGCGTACATGCCGCTGCCCAGCCGCTCATCCCATTCATCGCTGGGGATAAAGACATGAAACGCCTCTTCCAGCTTCAGCGTGGACCGGCTGGGAGCTTCAGTGGGAAATTTGAGGCGGGGGATGCCCATATAAAAAGGCGAGTTGTTATTGCTGTAGGAATACCCCACATAACAACAGCCCGGCGCGATAAAAAATACATGGATAACCGGACGATTGGCTTTTTCCTGCGGGGTCAGCAGCTTCTGGGCCCGCAGCGCCCCGCGCAGGGGCACCGTAAATTTACGGCAGAACTTCATCAGCTCTTTGCTTTCATTGGTATCGGGCACTTCCACCCGCACGTCCCCCGCGCCGTTAACGGCGCCGGTCAGCATGCCGATGATGGGGGTTATGCGATCCTCCGGCGGTAAATCACGCAACAGCTCGCCGGTCAGCAGCATTTGCCTGGCGAATATCAGGTCGGCGAAGGGGATTTCCCGCAGCAAACGATCGGCTTCATCATGCTGATAACACTCGAATATGATATAACCGCTGTGCTCCTTCACCCGGACAAAGCCAAAAATCTCCAGTGCGGCGGCCTTGTCGGTTATTTCCGCCGCACACTCTTTTTCAAATCCGGGGCGGCAATATAAAATCACTTTATTCACGGCGTTCGGCCTTCTTTTTAAGACGCAACGCGCCTGACAACATTAAAATCCACCCGGCCAAAAAGCAGACCCCGCCCACCGGCGTGATATACACCCACATGCGCAGGTGCGACAAAGCCAGGCAATAAAGGCTGCCGCTAAACAGCACGATTCCGATAGCCAACATGACGCCGCTCCAATAAAACCACAGGCTGGCGTGGCGCTGCGTGGCGACGCTGAGCGCCATAATGGCCAGCGTATGGAACGCCTGGTATTGCAGGCCGGTTTTCAGCCAGGACATCTCCGTTTCACCCAGCGTCTGGCTCAACACATGGGCGCCGAAAGCGCCGAGCACGACATAGACCAGGCCGCTGACGGCGGCAAAAACCAACATGGCGCGACTTCGCATCTTACAATCCTAATGATTACGCTGTTATACCCTTCACCTTTCAAGCCGCAGGCGTTTTGGCTGCCCTCAGCTTGGAATCTTTTGGGTATATTATCAGTGTTATTGTGGTTCGACTGTCTGGCCGTTATTGTAACGGACCCGGAATTTTTCCTGCTCGCTGGCGGCACGCCCGACTATCCACTGACGAAAGGCGGCTATTTTACCTACTTCAGCCTGGCTGTCATGACAAACCAGATAAAAAGCGTTTTTACTTACCAGCACTTCGTTGAAGGGGCAGATAAGCCTGCCTGCTTCTATCTCGGTCTGCGCCATGACGTTATTTGCCAAGGCAACGCCCTGACCGTGGATCGCCGCCTGCAAGACCATGGCACTGTGGCTGAAAATCGGCCCCTGCTGAACGTTGATGTGCGTCAGCCCCAACTGGCGGGTATAAGCCTGCCAGTCCCGGCGCGAAGCATCGTGCAAGAGGGTGTGATGAATCAAATCCGCCGGGGAGGCCAGCGGATGCAGGCCGCTGAGCAGTGACGGCGAGCACACCGGTAAAAGATACTCGGCATAGAGTTTCTCCACCTTGAGCCCCGGCCAGTTGCCGCGCCCGTAAAATATCGCCACATCCACGTCGTCCGCCAGCTTGTCTTCCTCGCGATCCACCGCCTGGATCAGCACGTCGATGCCCGGCCAGGCGGCATTAAAACTGGACAGCCGCGGCACCAGCCACTGAATAGCGAAGCTGGGTAATAGACTGACGGTGAGCGCGCCTTTCGCGCTGCGGGACTGCAGTTTACGGGTAGCGTCAGCCAGATCAGAAAAAATCTCTTTTATATCAAGGTAATAACTCTGACCCTCTTCCGTCAGCAGCAGCGAGCGGTTGCGCCGGCGAAACAGCTTAAGCCCAAGGAAATCCTCCAGCGATTTGATTTGATGGCTGACCGCCGCCTGGGTTACGAACAGTTCTTCCGCCGCTTTGGTAAAGCTCAAATGGCGCGCTGCCGCATCGAAAGCCCGTAGGGCGTTGAGCGGCGGTAAGCGTTTAGACATGTTGGGACACTTTATCGGCGCTGGTGGATTGAAAATTAAACACAGATACCTGACCTATTAGTTTTTTTTATCCGAGGCATTATAAATTGTCCGTTGTGGATGCACCAGCAAATACCTATAGTTCCGCCACCGGTGAGCCGGAACGAAAAGGTATGCGGGTTCTTGAATGTTGGGGAGTCCGGATGGCTTTTGGCTTGCCGAGTGATGTTGTGTTTGCAGATTTGGCCTGGATTCAGGCCGCTTTAATTACTCCTTGGCATTTCTGTACATTTCTCTGTCTGTCCCTAGTGAATATGTAGCACCGCGGAAGCGGTGCTTTTTTATGCTGCCAAAATAAGGAGGCGGTATAAAAAGTCTATATTATTTCGCTTCCATCATTTCTTTCACATCGGCACGGTTGATCTGCTGTTGTGTACCGTTGGCGTCCTTGTAGCTTATCATGCCGGTTTCATCATCGACTTTGGGTTTACCGTCAGAGACAATGGTGCGACCATCGTTGGTATGCATGACATAATTGCTCGAACAGGCACTCAGGGTTAACCCAAGCAGAAAAACAGAGATAACTGCGGCTGTTTTCTTCATCATTAACTCCTCGCAGATTAAAAAAACTTAACTGAAACATTTAGGCAAGCAGGTCATTTTTCTTACCTTATGATAATTAGCATAACAAGCAATCGACATTTTTCCACAAAACGGGATTAAATCCTGCCGCTTCCCCGCCACAGACGGCGATAATAGGACAAGTCTGTAATTTTATGACAGTGAGAACGTGGTGATGAGTGAATTTGATTTCATGGCCTATGGCCGGCAATTCCCGGCGCTGAACGATGAGGTGGTGTATTTGGACAGTGCCGCCACCGCGTTGAAACCGGAGGTGGTGATTGCCGCCACCGAGGCGTTTTATCGCCATGATAGCGGCAACGTACATCGCAGCCAGTATGCAGCGGCCATGGCCCTCACGGTTCGTTACGAACAGGCCCGGCGGCAGGTGGCGGACTGGCTGAATGCGCCGGGGCCTGACAGCATAGTCTGGACTCGCGGCGCCACCGAATCCCTCAACCTCGTGGCGCAAAGCTATGCGCGACCTCGCCTGCGGCCGGGGGATGAGATTATTGTCAGTGAAGCCGAGCATCACGCCAATTTGGTGCCCTGGCTGATGGTGGCGCAACAAACCGGCGCCAAGGTCGTCAAATGGCCGCTGGCTGCGGATTTATTGCCCTCGCCGGCCGGTCTGGCGCCATTATTGAACGATCGGACCCGCCTGGTGGCCGTCTCGCAAATGTCAAACGTAACCGGAGGCTGCCCGGACCTGGCAGCGATAATCGCGCTCGTCCGCCGTTTTCCCCAGGCGGTCATCGTACTGGACGGAGCCCAGGGAGCAGTACACCGGCCGCCGGACCTGATAAAAGAAGATATTGATTTTTATGCCTTTTCCGGCCATAAGCTGTACGGTCCCACCGGGATTGGCGTGCTCTACGGCAAACCGCAACTTTTGGCGCAAATGCCGCCCTGGCAAGGCGGCGGCAAAATGCTGAGCGCGGCCGCTTTCGAGGGATTCACTCCCATGGCTCCGCCGCAGCGCTTTGAGGCAGGCACGCCGAATATCGCCGGCGTGATAGGGCTTGGCGCCGCCCTGGACTGGCTTTCACGGCAAGACCGGGATGGGGCGGAACGCTACAGCGTCTCCCTGGCGGACCTGGCGCAAGAACTCCTGTCGGCGCTGCCGGGCTTTCGCGCCTTTCGTTGTCCCGGTTCGAGCCTGCTTTCGTTCGACTTTGCCGGTATTCATCACCAGGATATCGCCATGATACTGGCACAGGAAGGCATTGCCCTGCGCGCCGGGCAGCACTGCGCCCAGCCGCTGATGGCGGCGTTGGGGGTTACCGGCATGCTGCGCGCCTCGTTCGCCCCCTATAACACCCGCCGGGACGTTCACCGTCTGGCGGCGGCGGTGGAAAAAGCGCTGACGCTGCTGCGGGATTGATAGTCCACGATAAAACCGACGGAAACATTGACGCCATGAACGAACCGATAACGGACCGACACCCTTTCGGCCACGCTATTTCCAGCGAGGAAATCAGGGCGCGTTTTGCCGGCTGCCGGCAATGGGAAGAGCGCCTGCGACAGATTATTCTGCTGGCCAAGGCCCTGCCGGAATTACCGGAAGCATTGAAGACGCCTGAAACCGCCCTGTCTGGGTGTGAAAACCGCGTCTGGCTTGGCCACGTGCGGCAAGAGGACGGCAGCCTGCATTTTTATGCCGCCAGCGACGGCCGTATCGTTAAAGGCCTGCTGGCCATCGTATTGACGGCGGTGGAAGGTAAAACGCCGGCACAGCTGGCAGGGCAGGATCCCCTCGCGCCGTTCGATGACCTGGGCCTGCGGACTGAACTCAGCGTCAGCCGGGCCGGCGGACTCGCCGCCATTGCCGGCCGCATCAACGCCATTGTCGACAGCTATATCGCCAATTGATGGTGGGGAGGTGATGGAACCATGGCCGAAAAAGGCATAGCGGGAAAGTGATGTGGCCGCCGGCACGGCGGTTGACTCCGGTGCTAAGGCGGCGGGATTATTGCCCGCCGCCGGCCGCGCACTGTACCTCAGGCTCGGGCCGAGATTCAGGCGACGTGGCGGCTTCAGCCAGCCGCGCCTGCCGGGCAAGCATCTTCTTCAGCGCATGGGAAACCGCGATAAAACCAAAGCTGGCGGTAACCATAGCGGCCGCGCCGAAACCGGAGGCGCAATCCATACGCTTGGGCCCCTCGGCGGTGGAGGGCGACGCGCACACCGTACCGTCCGCCTGCGGATAAACCAGCTGCTCAGTGGAAAACACACAGTCGATGCCGAGCTTTCCCTTGCTGCTTTTCACCACGTTGAAATCATGCTTAAGCCGTTCACGCAGCTTTGCCGCCAGCGGATCCTGGATGGTTTTCGCCAAATCGGCGACGCGGATTTGCGTCGGGTCGATTTGTCCGCCGGCGCCGCCGATGGTCACCACCGGAATTTTATTGCGCCGGCAATAGGCCAGCAGGGCCGCTTTCGGCCGCACGCTGTCAATCGCATCGATAACATAATCAAAACCGCGATCCAGTAAAGCGGCGACATTATCCACGGTAATGAAATCATCCACGCTGGTCACGACGCATTCCGGATTAATGGAGGCGATGCGCGCCGCCATAACCTCGGTCTTAGGCCGTCCCACCTGTTCCTTCAGCGCATGGATCTGCCGGTTGGTATTGGTGACGCAGACATCGTCCATATCGATTAAGGTCAACGCGCCGATCCCGGTACGCGCCAGCGCTTCCGCCGCCCAGGACCCCACGCCGCCGATACCTATCACGCAAACATGGGCGCGATGAAACACTGCCAGCGCTTGTTGACCGTATAACCGGGCGGTGCCGCCAAAACGTTGTAAATAGGCGTCTGTATATTGACCGCTCATGGCTGAAACCTCGGTTGGCCGTTCAGTTATCGTAACTGACCTGCACGGTATTGGCCGCAGCGGCGGATGCGCCGCTATTGCCGATCATTAACGGTACCGCGTTCAGCGACCCCGTCCCCTTCAGCACCCAGACCCGGCCATAATGATTGTAATAGCCGGCGGCCTGGCCCGCCTGCGGACCGATTCCCTGGTAAATATCAAAATGCTGGCCTTTGATGGCGCCGCCCACATCGAGGGCTATCATCAACCGCATTTCATATTTGCCGGTAAATTTACCGTTATCATCCAATAACGGCACTTCCGCCAGCAAAGTGGTTCCTGCCGGAACCAGCGAACGGTCAGACGCCACCGATGCTTTGGCTACCAGAGGTACGGCGCTGGCGCCTTTCACCGGCGCAAAGGGAATCGGTTTAAAGAACACATAGGACGGATTCTGTTCCAGCAGTTCCTGCACTTCAGACGGGCTGTGGCGGGCGGCCCATTGCCGTATCGCCTGCATCGACATATTTTCCCGCGCCACTTCCCCGCGGTCGATAAGTACTTTGCCGATGCTGCGATAAGGATGGCCATTATTGCCGCCATAACCGAAAAACATCAGCGGCCGCCCGTCATCATAATCCACATAACCGCTGCCCTGAACTTCCATCAGGAAATTATCCAGCATCGAATTACTATAGGCGATAGCCTGTCCCCGGCCCTCAAGGGCGCCGGCATAGATGGCCGCGCGATCGGGCAACCGGCGCTTGGCCCCTCGCGGCGGCATACGGTATAGAGGATATTGGAACTCCCCCTGCGGCGTATAGCGGGCATGGATCACCGGAGTATAATAACCGGTGAACTGAACGTTACCGTAATTATCCACACCTTCCATCTGATAGGCTTTAATACCGAACTGGCTCAGTTGCCGGGTATCGGCCCCCGCCATCGCCCAGCGCTTGACCGCATCATAATCGGCGTAATTGCGGTTATAAAGCCCGGTGGCGGCAAACTGGGTTTGCGTCACCTGATCGGCAAAATCCTTGGCATTCACCGGTCGGCCTTTGGCGTTAGGCTCGTTAACCAGCCCAAAGGGCTCCGTAAGATGACCATCTTTATATTGCTGCCCGCGATCGGTGGGCCGGGACGAACATCCGGCCAGGATGGCGATAGCCAGACCAATGGAAAGATAGCGAAGCCAGTGCTTGTTCATATTGCTCTCATGTGAAAACCATGCTCTTGCATTTACGCCGAAAGATAGCAAACGTTAATCAATAGATAAATGTATTAATTCAAAAAGAACATGAGGATATGTCTATAAAACCAGCAAAAATGCCTCTGTATAAACAAAAATCATTATTCTACGCGATTAATCGCAAAAAGGGGTTGCATCAGTTACTGTCCGGAGTATAGTGCGCATCCACGGACGCGGGGTGGAGCAGCCTGGTAGCTCGTCGGGCTCATAACCCGAAGGTCGTCGGTTCAAATCCGGCCCCCGCAACCAATCAACAAAACGTCATACCGTACGAAGTCAACATCTGACTGCTCACAGATGTCATTATCGGACGCGGGGTGGAGCAGCCTGGTAGCTCGTCGGGCTCATAACCCGAAGGTCGTCGGTTCAAATCCGGCCCCCGCAACCAACTTCAAGCAAGCCTGCCGTAAAACATTCAGTCGTATTTCTCCCCTCCTTTTCAGGCGGGTTTTTGTGTTATTTCCTTCGCCAAGGCGTTTCCCGCGGCAAAACAGCCCTTAGTCCCCTTTCAACGATGCGCCAATACCCCGCCCGCGGCAAAGTATCCCTTGATGCCGGCCAAGATTGATTCCGCCAGTTGCCGTTGATACCTGGAGGTGGCCAACCGCCGCTCTTCGTCGATGTTGCTTATAAACCCGGTCTCTACCAGGATTGAAGGGATATCCGGCGCTTTAAGCACCGCAAAACCGGCCTGATCAACGGTGTTTTTATGCAAATGCGCGATTTTACCCAGTCGGGACAATACCTGCCGGCCGAATTTCAGGCTGTCGGTGATGGTGGCGGTTTGCATCAAATCAAACAGGGTATGATCGAGGTACCTATCGCCGCTCTTGCCCACGCCGCCTATTTCATCGGCGGCATTTTGCGTTTGCGCCAGAAAACGCGCGGCGGCGCTGGTGGCGCCTTTGGTGGACAGGGCAAATACCGAGGCGCCGCGGGCAGAACGGTCGGTAAAGGCATCGGCATGTATGGATACAAACAGATCCGCCCGGAGTTTGCGCGCTTTCGCCACCCGAACCTGCAGTGGAATAAAGACGTCTTCATTGCGGGTCATATACACTTTCATATGGGCTTCGCGTTCAATTAACGTCCGCAGATGCCGCGCGATCTTTAATACAATATCCTTTTCACGGGTGCGCCGCTTGCCGATGGCTCCCGGATCCTCGCCGCCATGGCCGGGATCCAGCATAATCACGATGGGACGATCGCGCCCGGCTTTTCCTGCCCGCGGTCCCTGAGACTCCGGCGGCAGATTTCGCGCCAGATCGCCCTGATTGTAATCCTCCAGCAGCGCCAGCAGCGGATCGTCCTGCACGGCGCCCCGGCTGCCGGCTTTGGGGTAAAGATCCATCACCAGCCGGTGTTTGAAGCCGGCCACCGGCGGCAGGGTCAAAAAGCGCGGCACCACCGGTTGTTTGAGTTCCACCACCAGCCGGGCGGTATGGCCGTCGAACTGCCCCGCCCTCACCCCCCTGATATAGGGATCCTGCTCTTTCACCAGTGCGCCCACGCCTCGCATGATTGCATTCAAATGCATCCCCTGGATATCCACCACCAGACGAAGGGGATCGCGGAGCATGAAATGACGGTACTGCAACACTGACTGGGATTCCAATGTCATGCGGGTATAACTCGTGGCCGGCCAGATACGCACCGCAACCAGCGCCACCGGCGCGGCCGCGCCCGCCCGGCTGAGACTCAGCAGCCAGGTGGCCGCCGCCCCCTTTAACAGGCGGCGGCGAGACGGTGCAAAATCATGATCCGGCATGAACCCCCTTTACTTGAAGTTATTCTAATGATAAATCAGGCTTTTTTTTAGCATGCCAAAAACTTTACCCAATCTGCGGGTTTATGTCACCTCCAAAAGACTCTATGCTTATCTGCCAAGGGATTATTTTCCTTTCTTTACAATGAAAATTGGCGATAAATGCTGCTTGCCAACCTGGCGTTAATAGCATAAAAATACACGAAATCCGAATAACCATTCACAGAGGGTTTGCCGTGAAGGAACGTAGTACTGAACTGGTCCAGGGCTTTCGCCACTCAGTTCCCTATATCAATGCTCATCGTGGCAAGACGTTTGTCGTCATGCTGGGCGGTGAAGCCATAGAACATGAAAACTTCGCCAATATCGTTAACGATATTGGTCTCCTTCATAGCCTGGGCATTCGTCTGGTGCTGGTATACGGCGCCCGGCCGCAGATTGACGCCAATCTGGCGGTGCATCATCTGGAACCCATTTACCACAAGCATACCCGGGTCACGGATGCCCAAACCCTCGAGCTGGTGAAGCAGGCGGCGGGGTTGCTGCAGCTGGATATCACCGCCCGTTTATCCATGAGCCTGAACAATACGCCGCTACAGGGGGCGCACATCAACGTGGTGAGCGGTAATTTCATCATCGCGCAACCCCTGGGCGTCGATGACGGGGTGGATTATTGCCATAGCGGGCGCATACGGCGCATTGATGACGAAGCCATCCATCGCCAACTGGACAGTAACGCCATTGTGCTGCTGGGGCCGGTGGCGGTATCCGTTACCGGGGAAAGTTTTAACCTGACGGCGGAAGAAGTGGCCACCCAACTGGCGATAAAGCTTAAAGCAGAGAAGATGATCGGTTTTTGCTCTTCCCAGGGGGTTATTGATAACAAAGGGGAGATCATCTCCGAGCTGTTTCCCAACGATGCGCAGCAGCATATCGATGCGCTTGAGAAAACCGGGGATTACTACTCGGGCACGGTCCGTTTTTTACGCGGTGCGGTTAAAGCCTGCCGCAGCGGCGTGCGGCGCTGTCATTTGATAAGCTACCAGGACGACGGCGCCCTGGTGCAGGAACTGTTTTCCCGGGAAGGTATCGGCACGCAGATTGTCATGGAAAGCGCCGAACAGGTTCGCCGGGCGACCATTAACGATATCGGCGGTATTCTGGAGCTGATCCGCCCGTTGGAACAGCAGGGGATTCTGGTGCGCCGTTCCAGGGAACAGCTGGAAATGGAAATCGATAAATTCACCATTATCGAACGGGACAATCTGACCATCGCCTGCGCCGCCTTGTATCCTTTCCCGGAGGAGCAGGTAGGTGAAATGGCGTGTGTGGCGGTGCATCCCGATTACCGCAGCTCCTCGCGCGGGGAAATGCTGTTGCAGCGCATCATGCAGCAAGCGCGCCAACTGGGACTGAAGAAGCTGTTTGTGCTCACCACCCGCAGCATTCACTGGTTTCAGGAGCGCGGCTTTACGCCGGCGGAGGTGGAAGTGCTGCCGCAGCAAAAACAGGCCCTTTATAATTACCACCGGCGTTCCAAGATTCTGGTGACGGACCTGCTTGATAGCTGAGCCGGGTTAGCCCGCCGCCCCTTTCCGTAAGCGATCGATAAGTCCGCTGCGCCGCTGGGTCGGCGTGGCGATGGCGTAGCTCAATACATCATCGTTGGCATAAAGGGACAAAGACCGGCGGGCCCGGGTGATGGCGGTATAGACCAGTTCCCGCGTCAACACCGGCAACAGCTGATTGGGCAGCACCAGCGCGGTATGCAAGAATTCCGACCCCTGGGATTTATGCACCGTCATGGCGAAAGCGGTCTCATGCTCGGGCAACCGGCTCAGGGGAACCGCCTTGGGCGTACCGTCGGGCAAGGAGAAATAGACCCGCAATTCCGACGCCTCATCGGCAAGCATAATGCCGATATCGCCATTGGAGAGGCCGAGGGAAGGAGCATTGCGCACGATCATGACCGGGCGTCCGGCATAGCCCTTGGCCAGGGAATCCGCCGGAGGATTTATCAGGCCGGCCCGGGACAGGGCCTGCTCGATGCGGCTGTTCAAGCCGGTGATGCCGAACGGCCCTTCCCGCAAGGCGCAGAGCAGCCGGAAGCGGTTGAACGCCTTGAGGATAACCGCCGGGCTTTCATTGGCCCCGACCCGCGACAGGTAGTCCCGATAGCCTGCCACAGCCCCTTCCAGCAGGCGCCGGTAGTCATCACCGTCCCGCACGGGGGCATAGCGGACATCGTCATCCCTGCCGGCGTGCAATAACGCCAGGGAACCGGCGGTATCGCCGGCATTGACGGCATTGGCCAGCCGGCCGATGCCCGAACCATCATCGAACCGGTAGCTTTTTTGCAGCAGGCACAGGCTGTCCCCAACGGCGGGTCCCGTGCCGTCGTTGCAAGGGGGGAGGACACAGCCGGTTAACCGCGCCAGCTGTTGGTTGCGGGCCGCGCTGTAGCCGTTTTCAGCGAAATAACAAATATCCCCCAGTACCGCGCCTGCTTCCACCGAGGCCAATTGACAGCGGTCACCGAGAAAAATCACCTTGGCCTGCGCCGGCAGCGCGGCAATCAGATTGGCCATCATCGGCAGATCCACCATTGAGGCTTCATCCACCACCAATACATCAACGTGGAGCGGATTGCCCCGGTGGTACCGCAAACGCTGGCTGTTGGGCTGCGCCCCCAGCAGGCGATGCAACGTCACCGCTTCCGGCGGAAACAGCCGCTTTTGCTCTTCGTCAAGCCGCAGGGCGTCCAGGGCGTCTCCCAGGGATTCGCTCAGGCGCGCCGCGGCCTTGCCGGTAGGCGCCGCCAGCTGGATGCGCATGCGCTTGCCCTGCCCCAGCACCACCAGAGATGCCAGTATCTTAGCCACCGTCGTGGTTTTGCCGGTACCGGGGCCGCCGGAAATCAGACTCACCGGATGGCTGACCGCCACCGCGGCCGCTACCTTCTGCCAGTCCGGCGCCCCATCGCCGGCAGGGAAAAAGCGCTGCAAAACCTGCCGGATTCCGGCTTCATCCGCCAGGTCCGCGGGCCGGATGGCGTTGAAAAATTCCGCCACCCGGCACTCGTTTTGCCACATGCGCTGCAGATATAACCGCTGGTTGTCCAGTACCAGGGGCGTGGGCCTGGTACCATCGCTTACCGCCGGCGAGGCCAGCAATATCTCCCGCCAGTCCGCCAGGGACGGTTCGCCGGCAAGCCCCCAGGCCCGGCGGGCCAGTTCGGGATAACGGCCGTCAAACAATCCCTCGGGCAACAGGCGGCTCAACGGCAGGCAGACGTGTCCGTCGCCGGCGTCGGCGCTAAGGCAGGCGCAGGCCAGCATGACGGCTATTTCATCCGGCGCCGCCAGCATGCGGGCGAACTGGATGTCCAGCGGCCGCCAGAGCCTAAGCTGCTGCGCCTGTTCAATGAGTGAATTCATTTATTCGCCTCAGGTTCAGCCGATAACGGCGTTTCCCCGCCGAACAGGGCGTCCAGCGCATCCACAAATGCCGGTTCCGGGCGGCGGAACACCACGCCGTCACCGGGATTGTCCGGTGAGACCCCGCGCAAAAAGACATAAAATACTCCGCCGAAATGGCGGCGGTAATCATAATCCCGCAGGCGGTGCCGCAGGTAGCGGTGCAATGCCAGGGTATAAAGCTGGTATTGCAAATCATAGCGATGCTCAGCCATGGCGCCCAGCATCGCCTCGGGCGTGTAGGCGGCATTATCCTCCCCCAGCCAGTTGGATTTATAATCCAGCAGGTAATAACGGCCGTCGTAGCGAAAAACCAGATCGATAAAGCCTTTCAGCATCCCTTTGACCTGGGGGAAGTTCAGGGGCGGACAGGCGGCGGACAGGGGGTCGTAACGTTTGCACAGCGCATCAAGCCCAGCGGCGGTGATAAGCGCGTCGATGGGAAGATAGAATTGCAGCTCGGCCTGCCGGTCCGCCGGGGCGATGCGCGACAGCTGGATACCCTCCTGGTTGAGGGGCGCGTGCAGTACATCCTCCAGCCAACGGGCGAGAGTCGGCTGCCAGCTTTCATCAATGCCGTACTGCAAGAGCTGCGCGTCCAGCCACACCGGATCCAGCGGTTGGGTAAAGTCTACCGTTTCAAACAGGCCGTGCAAAAACGTGCCCGGCGACGCGCCGCGGGGAAACGTATGGGGAGAATGCTCCCGTTCCGCGTCCCGTTGCCGTTCGCCCACCGCGTCGCCGTCCAGCCGGGGCTGCAAATCCATCAGCGATGAGCCTCCGCCATGCTGCTGCAGCCCGGAATAGCTGGTAACGCGCCAGTTTTCAGCGGCGCGTGGCCGGTATTCACGGGCCGACAAACGTTGCCGGGCGCTGTCCTGCGGCCGCCAGGGCAAAGCATCGGGCTGGCCGATAACGGTGACGGCAATATCTTCCGTCGCCAGCGACTGCAGGCGGGATAAAAGCGCGGCGGCGTCACAGGCTTCGCCCCCCTGGACCAGATAACCCAGCGCGCCCAGGTGCAAATCGGTGTTGCCGGTTTTGCTCCGCTGGCCGCGAAACAGCGGGGCGATGCCGATGCCGCAGTGGTAGATGGAACGGGTCACCGCCACGTAGAGCAGGCGAAGATCTTCCGCCAGACGCTCCTCCTCCGCCAGTTGCAGACTTTCAGCAGATTCGGAAAGATCCAGCCAGGCTTGAAAATCGCGGCGATCGTGAAACAACGGGCGTTTTTGCTGGCGAAAATCGGCGATAAACGGCAAAAACACCACGGGAAACTCCAGCCCTTTGGACTTATGCACCGTGATTATCCTCACCAGATGGCGATCGCTTTCCAACCTTAACTGCTGATTTTCAGCCTGGGTATCGGGCAATTCAATCTGCAACGCCAGCCAGCGAACCAGCCCGTGCTCGTTCTCCAGCTGCGCCGAGGCTTCCTGCAACAGCTCCGCCAGGTGCATAAGGTCCGTCAAACGCCGCTCGCCATTCACCGACGCCAGCAGATTTTCCGCCATGCGGTGGCGAATCATCAGTTGGCGCAACATCGGCAATACGCCACGCTGCCGCCATACCTGGCGATACCCGGCGAATTCATCCACCAGGGCATCCCATGCCGGCCCGTTGTTATTGATATCTTCAATGGCCGGGGCATCCAGCCCCATCAGGCTGGTAGCCAGCGCGCAGCGCAGGGCGTTGTCCTGCCCCGGGATCAGTATTGCCTGCAACAGCCAGAGCAGCTCCCGTGCTTCGGGAGTTTCATACACGCTGTCGCGATTGGATAGATAGACCGCCGGAATCGACAGTGCGCTTAAGGTATCGCGAATCAGGGCCGCTTCATTGCGGTTACGCACCAGCACCGTAATATCGGACGCCTGCAGCCCTTGACGCCCTTCAGGGCCCACCAGAACGGCCCGGCCGTCCTGACCTGCGCTCAGCCAGTGGCGAATGGTGGCGGCGCAATGGCGCGCCATCAGGTGTTGGTACTCACTTACACCAACCCCCGCTCCCGGCTGCAGCCACAGCTCCAGGGCCGGCTGGACCTGCTGGTTGATTTCCAGCGCCAGGCCGCGGTTATCCGCCGCAGCACGCACCGGCAAAAAGGGGATTTGTTCAAAGATAAACGGCTGCGGCAGCGACTGGAACAGCCGGTTGACTCCATTGATCATCGCCTGTGACGAACGCCAATTGGTGTCTAAAGTATAGTGGGCGCTCACCTCACTCCGGGCGCGCATATAGGTGAAAATATCCGCGCCGCGAAACGCATAAATCGCCTGTTTGGGGTCCCCTATCAGCACCAGTCCGCAGTCAGGCCGCCCCTGGTAGAGGCGACGGAAAATACGGTATTGCTGCGGGTCGGTATCCTGGAATTCATCGATCAACGCCACCGGATAACGCGCGCGAACCGACAGCGCCAATGCCTCACCCCCTTCCCCTTGCAGCGCCTGGTCGAAACGGCTCAGCAAATCATCAAAGCCCATTTCGCCCCGCAGCCGCTTCTCCTGCGCCAGCGCCAGGCGCAGCTCATCCAGCGCCAGCACAAAAATCAATTCACGCAGGGTCAGCGTCTGCCGCAAAAATTCTTCTATATGGTCAAACACCTCATGGACCGGCGGCGTTCCTTTGAGGGTTTTAGCCGCCAGCACCGATTGCCGGAAACGCTCAATCTCCTTTGGCACATCATAATCTTCGGTGGGCGCGGCGGCCCAAAGGGAGATTTTTTCCAGCCACGCCGGCAGGTTTTTACTGCTGTAGGCGCGTTTGTCCACCCCCGATCCGCTGATGAGAGGCAACAGATTTGGGGCGGCCAGGCGCCAGCGCCGTTTGAGTTCATCGATACGGGCGACGATTCGCCCATGGCGCTCAAGGATGGTTTCGGCCTTTTCCGGCGGGTTGCGCACCACCGGCGCCTCCCCCTGCAAATAGGGAAGCAACTCCGCCAGAAGCTTTTGGGGACCATCCCAGTCTTTATTGATGACCCGTGCCACGGCCACCGGCAGCGGGTAGCAGTGGCGACGCCAAAAATCGGCGCATACCTGGCGCCGCAAATCCGATTCGTCTTCCACCAGGGTTTGTTGAAACAGCAGGCCGGATTCAACGGTACTGTGGCTGAGCATCCGCTGGCAGAAACCATGGATAGTGTAAATCGCCGCTTCATCCATTTGCCGTTCCGCCGCAAGCAGAAGACGGGCGGCATAGTCCGTATCGGGAATATGTTCCAGCAGGCTGCTGAACAAGGGATTACGGCTGACGCCGCGCACGCATGCCAGCCGCAATCGATGGATATTATCCCGGATACGGCCCCGCAGCTCCTCGGTGGCCGCTTCGGTAAAGGTTACCACCAGGATCTCTTCCACGCTCAACGGACGGGGATAAGCCGCCTGTTGTCCCAGGCCCAGCAGCAGGCGCAGATAGAGCGCCGCCAGGGTATAGGTTTTACCGGTGCCCGCAGAGGCCTCTATCAGGCTCGTCCCACGCAGCGGCAGGGTCAGCGGATCAAGTGTCAACGGGGTCAAGGATAACCGATTCCTTTACTGGGGCCGGATGACCGGCAAGGTTTTTTGCAGCGCCGCCGCGTTCGGATACAGCGTCCAGCCTGGGGGCGCGGCAAAGGAGACCGGGTCGTGACCCTGGCCGCCGATTTGCGACAATAACGCCAGGCCCTGCGGCTCGATCACCGCCCGGTGAAAAAACTCCGCCATTTGGTCCAGGGTCAATTGCCGCAGCCCCGCCACTACTTTGTCACGGGTATCGAAGGCGGCATTGTCCCGGGCCATCTCATCGGTATATTGATCCACTTCCTCACCCAATGTCTGCGGCTGCTGTAGCACCTGGCTGATAACGCCCTGTTTGTACTGTTCGAAATCCGCCGGCGACATGGCGCGTAAACGCTGTTCGGTCTGGCCGAAGAACGCCTGGAATCGATCATAAAGATAAGCGGGCTGTTTCGTACTGCTCTGCAGCACAAATTCGACGCCCCCCTGATCGCCGACAAAAACCGGCGTCATAAAGATGGCATAACCCAATTGTTCCTGTGTACGGAGCTGCTGATAAAACCAGGATTCGACAATCTGCGACAGCATATAGCTATTGACCATGCCCGCAATCCGATCGTAACCGGTGGGTACGTAGGCCGCCGCCAGCGCCGAATCGGTGGTGCTGCCGGTTTTTTGGATCAGCGCCAGCTGCGGTTGCCTGATTTCCACCCTGGGGGTTCGCTGCCAGCGGATACCGGTCCAGCCGACGTGTTTTTTCAGCTGATCGGCCAGCGCCGTAGACTGCTGCGGCGTCAAATTGCCCACCACCAGCATTTCCAGCGCGGCGGGTTTGAATACTTTCTGGCGATAATCGATCAAATCCTGCAGCGTCATGCCGTCAATCAGCCCCCGCCGTTCATCCCGCTCCACGTAAGGCCATTCGGAAAGCACCCTGGCCGGAATCACGGCCTGGGAATAGGCCTTGCCTTTATCGGTGCCGTCAAGCTGCTGACGATACCAGGTCTTGGCCTGTGCCAGCTGATCTTCGGTGGGCGTGAAGGCGGCATAGCGTTCGATAAGGCTTATCACCAATTGCGGCAGCCGCTGGGTATAACCGCTGGCTTTGACGGTTAATCCATCGCTTTCAAAGGTGGAGAAATTAATGCCGCCGACATAGGACTGATTGCTCAGCTCCGCCAGATTCAGGCCGGCGATGTAATCATTCATGGCATACAGCACCTGATCCCGGGGCGTATCCATCAGATTGGGGTTGCGGAAATTCAGGGTAATATCGGCCCGCGGCTCATCGGCGAAATAGCGGCTGGGCATGTACAGCAGACGCAGTCCGGGTTTATCAACAAGGGTTTCAGGGTGCGCGGGGACCTTGCCCGCTTTGATCAGGGAGAAATCGCTGGCGATATACGGATTGAGCGTCGGCAGCGACAAACCGATGTTCTGTTCTCTTTGCCGCCAGGCCGCCATGTGTTCCGGCGTCAATGCATCCACCCGGTAGGGCGCGTTCATGAAATAGGCGACCTTATCATGGGGTTCGTCGGGACTGATAAACCAGATACGGGCATTTTCCGGTTTCATGCTGTCCAGACGGGCGGCGATTGCCTTGGGATCGTAGCGATCCGCCAGATAGGGGGCGTCCAGGACGTGCTGTACCGGCACCTTGAGCATGGAATCCACCAGCCACTCGATATAATCCATATCGCGGGTAATAATGGGATAACGAAAATCCTGCTGCAGCACATGGGCGATTTCGTCGAAATATTGCCGCTGGATGCCGTGTTCGCGCAGGGTCTTGAGGTAGCTGAAAATCGCGGCGATCACCTCATCCCGCTGGGCGAAGCCTTTATCGCTCAGGGATACGGCGATGGAGAAAACGCCGCCGTTTCCATCCACCATCGGATCCGCGCCGGCGTCGATAGCATCCGCCAGGCCCTGCTTTTGCAGCCAGTCCGCCAGGGTATTGGGGCTGTGGTTGCCAATTAGGTAACTGATATAGGTGTCGCTTTTACTGCGGAACGCACGGCTGTTATTGGCAATGGGAAATTCTATGCGCAGCATTTTCTGCGGCTGCACCGGCTGGTAGTGAATCACGATGCCGGTTTGTTTTTTGGTCACCGCCGGTACGGTAATGGGCGGCACCACGGCGTTGTGATTGGCGACGCGTCCGTAGGTTTGTGTGGCGATCGCCGCCAGCTGCGGCAGCGGCTGGTTACCATAAATCACCGCCACCATGAGGTTGGCGGAATAATAACGATGATAGAATGCCGTTAACGTCTGGTGCAGGTTGCTGCCGGGTTTATCCCGCAGGGTTTCCAGATTGCCGCCGGAGAACCGGGCCGCCGGATGGGCCGGATTCATGGTTTCGGCCCGGATTTGCGCCATTCGCAAAGCGTCGTTGGAACGGCCCATGGTGAGCTCGGCATTCACCGCATGGCGTTCTTTGTCCGCGCTGGCAGGGTCCAGCAGCGGTTCGGCAATGGCGTCCGCCAGACGATCCACCGCCGGCAGCAGGGCGCTGTTTTCCACCTCGAGATAAAAAGCGGTGCGGTGGGAGGCCGTGCTGGCATTATGGTCGCCGCCGTGCTTTTTAAGGAATTCCGACAGGTTTTCCGGCTGCGGGTATTTTTTGGAGCCCATCAGAATCATATGTTCAAGATAATGGGCCAACCCGAGCTGGCTGTCGGGACTTTGCAGCGTACCCACCGGCACCGCTATGGCGGACAGGGATTTCACCGCCTGCTTATCACTGACCAGCAGAACAGTCATGCCGTTGGCCAGTTTGACGGCCTGGTATTGCCGGGCATCCTTGCTGCTTTTTTGAATCGTCTCGTTGATGGGTTGCCAACCGGTGGCGGCCCAGCCGGTTGAAAAGCAAAAAACGCCAATTAAAATACCGCTTAATAATCCGCTAACCAGTCTTCGCATTCCACTCTCCAGCAAATCCCTACAGAGCCGCCCGGGGCCGCTTTGACTTTTCCGATGTCGCGGCCAGATTAAGGCTGAACGGCGTTAATAAATAGTTTTGCGCGGCCTGGATTATCGCCTCGACACGATCCCCGTCCAACTGGCGCATGAGGCGCTGTATATAGGGATCCTGGCTATCACCGGGCATATAATCGTCCCCCAGCCACGCGTACAAGAGTTTATCCCGTGCCGGGCGCTGGCGCTCTTCGCTCCAGTCGATGTCGCCCTTGTCACGGTCAAAACAGTAATCAAGCCATGCGCCGCCTGAACGGTGCAATAACAACAGCGGGGAATTCATCCCTTGAACATAACCTGATACCAGCGTAACTAAAAATGATTTTGCCTGTTCAGGGGATAAAGGCGCGAACCGCCACTCTCCCTTGGTGCCGAACATGCGGCTTTCACCCATGCCGCCCATGGCGCACCAGACCAGGTGCTCCAGCCATAAGGAGAGTCCGTCCTTCATGGACAAAGCGCCGGGCCGCCAGCGTAGCAAACCGTCGCTTTGCACCTGGGAAAGCCAGCCGCTTAATTCGACCTCATCCAGCATCAGGTACACTTCCTGGCTGTGCGCTTCCTCGCGGCGGTGTTCGCGCACCGTTTCAGCCAGCCGGGACATTTCGTCGCACTGCCGGTTCCAGTAAAGCTCGCCGAACGCGCCGTAGGGCAGATAGCCGGCGGCCCGGACTTTACGGAATAGCTGCCCGGGGTCCTCGTCGGCAATCAGGGTATTGAGCAATTGATCATTAAGCTGATAGCGCGTCAGGCCCTCGATGACAAAGGGCTCGTCGGCGGAGAGCTCCCGCTCTTCCAGGCGGAAATAGACCCCCAGGCGCTGCTGGAAAAAAGCGCGTACCGGATGGCTGTAAAAGCGTTTGAGGGAGTCGAAGGACAACGCCGCGATAGGCCGATTCTCCAGCGGCCGGCTGAACTCGGGATGGGGCGTGCCGCCGGCGCTGGCGGCGGGCAACCATTCCGCGGCATAACTTTGCAGTTCGGTTCCGGCGATAAAGTTTTCCGCCGCGAACGGCATTCTGGGATGCCATTGGTAAAGATGTTCACGTATCCGTTCGGCGCTGGCATCCGCATCAGCGTCTTCATCCCCGGCCAGATAAAAGCTCTGGGCGATATAGTCGGTGAGCTCGCTCACCAGCACCGAAGGATAACGCAAGGTATTGTCCTGAATGGAGCGGCCGATAAAGCTGATATAAAAACGCCGCTGCGCCGAGAGCATGGCCTCCAGAAACAGGTAGCGATCGTCGTCGCGGCGGCTGCGGTCGCCGCGCCTGGGCTGTCTTGCCATGAGATCAAAACCCATCGGCGGCAGCGAGCGGGGATAGACGCCGTCATTCATGCCCAGCAGGCAGACGACTTTGAAGGGGATGGAACGCATCGGCATCAGGGTGCAAAAATTGATGGTCCCGGCCAGGAATCTCTGGCTTACCCGCTCTTGATCCAGACGCGTGGACAACTCGTCCCGCAGCAGGGTCACGGCAACAGGCTTATCGAGACCTCCCTGCAAACCAAACTGCACAATCTGCTGCCATTGGGTTTCAAGCAGCGCCAGGGCTATCTCGGCTTCGGCATCCGGCAGGAAAAAATCGGTTATCAACGCCCGGCAACAGGGCAACCAGTCCTCCAGCATGCGTGGCCGGCTCAGGATGTCGCGCCAGCGCCTGAGCTGCGCCAGCAGCTCCGCCAGATGTCCCACCAGTTCGGCAATCAATCCGCTGGATTCGTCATAGGGCAATATTCCGCGCCAATCGCCGCTATGGCTGTCCATGGCGTAACCAAGCAGCATGCGCGTCAGGCCGAACTGCCAGGTGTGCTGTCCGGTGGCGGGCAGCATCAGTTCGCGGATATTCTCGTCGTCCAGTCCCCAGCGAATCCCTGATTCATCCACCCACTGCCGGAGCAGTTTCCGATCCTCTTCTTTGATTGCGAAGCGGGCGGCCAGGGCCGGGACCTCCAGCAGCGCCAGTACCTCTTCGGCGGCAAAGCGGCTGCGCGGCAGTTCCAGCAAGGAGAGAAACGCCGGCAGCGCCGGATGAATCTGCCGCGCCCGCCGGTCGGAAATGGCGAACGGCAGCTGGCGGCCGGTGGCGATATTACCGAATACCGCCTGAATAGCGGGGGTATAACGATCAATGTCCGCCACCATCACGATAATGTCCCGCGGCGAGAGTTCCGCATCGGCGCCCATCATGGCCAGCAGCTGGTCATGCAATACTTCCACCTCCCGTTGCGGACTGTGGCAGACATGCAGGCTCAATGTCCGATCATCGGCCGCCAACAGGCGTTTGCCCCGGCTGTTGGACAGCGTCTCGGCGCTCGTTCCCACCCAGCTATGGTCTTCAAGTTCAAGGATATCCCGCTGTAACAGGGAGAGCAGTCCTTCATCGGAAGGGTCGACAAACGCATCCACCTCCTGGGCATTGTCGAGCTGGGCCAGCAAAAAAATATTATCCCGGCCCAGTTTTCCCCATGAGGCCAGCAGCGGATTCCCTACCGCCTGCTCTCCTTCGTCGTTAAACAGGCTGCCGGCCTGCTCCGGCCGACGGAATATACCCTTCTCCAGCCGGTCCTGGTAATGGCTGCGCGTGCGGTTTTGCAGCCTGGCAAGGAAAGTCCGATCGCGGATGTCGCCCCAGTAATAACGGCAGGGGTTGGTGAACAGCAGATGGATATCGATATGGCGGCCCAGCGCCTGCAAAGCGTGGAGATAGGTGGGCGGCAGCGCGGATATGCCGCAGATGAACACGCGCGGCGGCAATCCCGGCGGGCAGTGCTCCGCCTGCTCCAGGGCATGGATGAAGCGCTCATAAAGATTGGCCCGGTGCCAAGGAGACTGGCCCGCCCGGGCGGTATACTCAACCAATGCCAGCCAGAGCGGGGCCTGCCACTGTTGCTCTTCCCCCAATCCCGTCACCCTCTCGCCCCGTTGCCAGCTTTCCAGCCAGTCGGGGCGGAACACCAGGTACTGATCGTAAAGGTCCGCCAGTCTGGCGGCAAACTGATGGCATTTCCGCTGGTCACCGTCGTCTTCAAGGTATCGGCAAATCACCTCAAACCCGGGCTGCTCGCAGAGCTGCGGCAGCAGGGCCATCAGTTTCCAGGTCATTGCATCCTTGGAAAAAGCGCTCTCCGCGGGAATATCAGGCAATACACGGGTAAACATCTGCCAGATAAAACTGGCCGGCAGCGGGAATTCGATATTGGCGGCAATACCGAAACGCGCCGCCAATTCCATTTGCAGCCATTGGGCCATCCCGGTGCTTTGCACTAGAATCACTTCCGGCTGGAAGGGATCCGGCAGCGGTTGCCCTTCAATCAAGGCAGCGGCCAGGGATTTAAGTAAATCCAACTGATTTGAGTGATAAATTCTAAACATGCCGCCCCTCCGAGCCTGGCCTTCCCTGCCGCTCCCCGCTACTCATGGGGACACTTTAACCGGATTGGCGCTGAAAACAAGCTGTCATCAGTTGCTATGGCGAAGCACCGCCGGAATCTTTTCGACAAAACCATTCGCTAAGCGCAGCGCTACCCCCCGACGGGATTCGCACTTCGACGGTAACCCGTCGGCAAGCCGGTCCGCGGGGCTGCTCTACCCTGTCTATCCGCCAGCCCTGGGGCAGATCCCATGGGAGGTCCCGTCCTCCAAGACGATGAAGCTCCAGCGCCTGGTGAGCAAAGGCCAACGCCTGCTGGCGCTGAACCAGTCCGTCCTGGGTCTGCTTAAGCGCTTGCAGGTAATTTATAAAGGCCAGGGCAATCACGGAAAACAGCAGCACCGTCACCATGGCTTCCGGCATGCCCAGTCCCCGCTCATCGCCACCCTGCATAGACTGTCTCCTTCGCGTCGGGTTCCGCTGCCCCGGCTACCGGCTCTCGCTCCCGGGGCAAACTCGCCGTCAGTTGAACACTTGGCAACATGCAAGGCTCCCCGGTCTTGTGTACGGCCAGAAGAACCATTCAATCCGCCGCCGAATACCGACGCCGGTATGCCGCGGTGCCGGTACGCTATCCGGCCACGCACAGTCAGCCTGGATAATAATCCAGCCAGCCACTGGCCAGCGGCGTCAGCATGCAGCTTCGCCTCTCCTTACCTGTCTCCTCAAGGTCTTCTTTCATTCTAGTCAGCGCCACCCGCCGATAGAGGTTTATCTCACCAGGCCCGCGCGCGCCTTCCAGGACGCCGCTTTGCGCATGCAGCACCCAGCCGACCGTCAGACGCGGCGCGCAAAGACAGGCCCGGAAGGCTTCTCCTTCAGGGCGGCGGCACTCGCCGTCCTCCCCCCGCCAGGGCACGGTCATTGCCCAGGATAATGCGGATTCAGCGCGATGGAATGCTGTCAGATAACGCTGCTCGTCATGAATCAGGGGTACCGCGCCATCTAAAAAACGCTGCCAGCCCAGCATGGCCGTCAAGCCGATAATCAGCAGGATCGGCAACACCGCCAGCGCGCCGCTGCCTTGCTCTTCTACCGACGTCATCCGTTACGCCCCACCATAATCCGGCTGGCGCGATGCCTGATTGACGGCGTGCTTCGCGCAGCGCCGGTCAGGGTTACCCGATAGGCATTGTTCCCCACTGTTTCAAACCGCAACTGCTTTATTATCCATAACTGCGGATCGTGCATCTTGACCCACCCCGGGCCGTTGCAGTGCGTTACGCCGCGCTGCGTCTCCAGCGCCCCCCGATGCAGCCGGTAGCCGAAGGTTTCGTTTTCCAGCACTCCGCCGGCGGCTACGCCCGAGGAGGGTATAAAAGCGTAAGTAGCCACCAGGCAGGATTGTTGCCCCTCTCCTCGCCGATGGCCGATGACCACGGCCGGTCGTCCGCAGGAAGGCGAGCAGTGTCCGGCGCGCCGGAGATCTTTTTCAATCAACAGCAGGCCGTGGTTAAGGTTCCGAATCAACCGCATATGCTGGATGCCGCCGTAGCATTGGCCGTACATCACCGGTAACAGACGCATGCCGGATAACAGTACCAGGCTTACCACCGCCATCGCGCACAGGGTTTCGGCCAGGCTAAAACCTGATTCACCGGCTTTCAGCATGGCGAGATGCCTCCAAAACTCCCCTTCACGCTGCACAATCGCACCCGTCCGGCGCCGGATACGATGATTTTGATGCGTCCGGCCGGATTACTGAGCACAACGTGCGCCGGCGTGGCGGTATTGTGCAACCCTCTGAAGGTGAGATACCCCGGCGACGACATCTCCAGGCGCATATCGGAGAGCGGCGGCCCGAACCGAAGCATCTCATCCGGACGGGAGGTACAGACAGCGGAGAGCTCCCCACCGACGCCGGTTTTCATCGCAATGCGGCAATTGTGATTATTACGCGCCGCGTGCGCTTGCAAACGCGACAAAAAGTCCGCGATCTGCTGGCTGGCCTGGGATAACCGGCACTGGTTACGGTGGTGTTGCCAGCAAACGCTGCCGGAAAGCGTCATCAGCGCCGCCAACAGCAGCACCAGCATCATTTCTATCAGGGTATAACCCTGCTGCGAGGAAATAGGGTTCTTCATGCCGTAAAGCGTAACGCGATACCGCCCGGCCATGCCACGGGATTAATATCAGGGAGGAAAGCAGCGCGCAAACAATCGAGGAGGAGAAGGCAAAACGACAAAAAAATGCGAGACAAACCGCAATTGGAGACTGGCCCGCTACCACCGGGCGTGCAACGAACGTGTTCAAGGGAGACCGTACCGATGGGGTCGAAGCGGGCGTGGTTTCACCGCCCGCCGGAGCACCCCATGGTGCGGTAGGCCCGCGACCACCGGGCATGCATCGAACGTGTTCAAGGGAGACCATGCCCGGTCAAGACAAAATCCTGGCTTAAACCGCCACAGGCGCCTTGATGGCGGGATAGGGATCGTAACCCTGGATATCGAAATCCTCAAAGCGGTAATCAAACAGCGAAGCGGGCTTACGCTTAATCGTCAGCGTCGGCAAAGGACGCGGCTCGCGGGTCAACTGCAAATCCGCCTGATCCAGATGGTTGCTGTACAAATGGGTATCACCACCGGTCCAGACAAAATCCCCCACCTTCAGATCGCACTGCTGCGCCACCATATGCACCAACAGCGCATAGCTGGCTATATTAAACGGCAGACCGAGGAAAATATCGCAGGAGCGCTGGTAAAGCTGGCAGGAAAGCGTACCGTCGGCAACATAAAACTGGAACAGCGCATGGCAGGGGGCCAGCTTCATCTGGTCCAGCTCCCCCACGTTCCAGGCGGAAACCATGATGCGACGCGAATCCGGATCCTGGCGCAGTTGTTCAAGCACCCGGCTTAACTGATCGATTTGGCGACCGTCCGCCGCACCCCAGGCGCGCCACTGCTTACCGTAAACCGGACCGAGATTGCCGTTTTCATCCGCCCATTCGTCCCAAATGGAAACGTTATGGTCATGAAGATAACCGACATGAGTGTCGCCGTTGAGAAACCACAGCAGCTCGTAAATAATCGAACGAAGATGGCACCGCTTGGTGGTCACCAGCGGAAAACCCTGCCGCAAATCAAAGCGCATCTGGTGGCCGAAAATCGACAGAGTGCCGGTACCGGTGCGATCCGCTTTCGGCGTGCCTTGTTCACGGACCAGCCTCATCAATTCCAAATACTGTTTCATGTAACCTCAGGACAATTGTTGCTGCGGACGACGGCGATAGGCCCAGATAATCATAATCACACCGGCAATAATCATCGGCAGCGACAGGATCTGCCCCATGCTGATGGCATCGTCGAATAACCCCAATTGCGCATCGGGCTGGCGGAAGAATTCCACGATAATGCGAAACGCGCCGTAACAGATGAGAAACAGGCCCGATACGCTGCCCAACGGGCGCGGTTTGCGGATGAAAAAGTTGAGAATGATAAACAGCACTATCCCTTCCAGCAATAATTCATATAGCTGCGAGGGATGGCGGGGCAATACCCCATAACGGTCAAAGATCGTCTGCCATTCCGGATGAAACGGCAACAGCGCTAAATCCTCGTCGCGGGATCCGGGGAACAGCATGGCCCACGGGGTATCGGTGGTCACCCGCCCCCAGAGTTCGCCATTGATGAAGTTGCCAAGCCGGCCGGCCCCCAGCCCGAAGGGAACCATCGGCGCGATAAAATCCGCCACCTGGAAGAAGTGGCGTTTGGTGCGGTGGGCAAACCACAGCATGACGCAGATCACGCCAATCAAACCGCCATGGAACGACATGCCTCCGTCCCAGACCTTGAAGAGATAAAGCGGATTGTCAAGAAACAGCGGCAGGTTATAAAACAGCACATAGCCGATGCGTCCGCCCAGAAACACGCCCAGAAAACCGGCATATAACAGGTTTTCCACTTCCTCTTTGGTCCAGCCGCTGCCGGGACGATTGGCCCGGCGCACCGCCAGCCACATGGCAAAAACGAAACCAATCAGGTACATGAGACCGTACCAATGAAGGGCAACCGGACCCACGGAGAAAATCACCGGGTCAAATTGAGGAAAAGCCAGATAATTCGTTGTCATTCATCACCACAACAGAGTTTATTTCAGGGCGTATATACCCGTCATACGTTGAATTGCAGGTACGTTGGCCTGCCTGCAACTTGGATTATTTAGGGTATCATAGCATAGGGGGTACATTTTTCGCGGCGGACCGGCGGTAAATTTACCCGTCGCTCGTGTACGCTATATTCATTGACGGCGGTATTCAGCGACCGCCGCGAATCAGGCCGCCCAGGCCGCGACGTTCTAAAAATGCCGCCACCTGATGGCGTACGTCAATGGCGTTATGCGCCACCAGTACCCGCTCCGCCAGCTGTTCGGCATCGCTGAGCTCCACGTTGCGAAGCAGATATTTGATTCTGGCCACGGTGCGTCCGTTCATACTCAGGGACCGATAGCCCATGCCGGTGAGCAGCAGTGCCCCCATGGGGTCCCCCGCCATCTCCCCGCACAGGCTGCAATCGAGCCCCAGCCGCCCGCATTCCACGATAATCTTTTGCAGCACCTGCAGCATCGCCGGGTGCAGGCTGTCATACATAGCCGCCACCCGGGTATTGTTACGATCCACCGCCAGCAGATATTGGGTCAAATCGTTGGTGCCCACCGAAATAAAATCCACCCGGTTCACCAGGGAAGATAGCATAAACACCATGGCAGGCACTTCAATCATGATACCCACCCGCAGGGGCGGCAACGCATAGCCCAGCATCTCTTCCACTTCGCGGCCGGCCCGGTCGATCATCCGCCGGGCCTCGTCAATTTCGTCCACGCTTGTGATCATCGGCAGTAAAATGCTGAGGTTGCCGGTGGCCGCATTGGCGCGCAGCATGGCCCGCACCTGGATCAGGAAGATTTCCGGCTGATCCAGGGTAATGCGGATTCCGCGCCAGCCGAGGCACGGGTTCTCTTCGTTGATGGGGGCCATGTAGGGCAGCTGTTTATCCGATCCCACATCCAGGGTACGCAGCGTAACGGATTTGCTGGGAAACAGCTGCAGCATGCCCTGATATTGCGCCACCTGCTCATCTTCCGACGGAAAACCGCTTTGCAGCATAAAAGGGATTTCGGTACGATACAGCCCGACCCCATCCACCCGGTCACCCAGCCGCTGTTCGTGTTCGGCGCTTAGACCGGCATTCAGCATGATTTGGATCCGCTCGCCGCTTTTAAGCCGCGCCGGCTGTTCCACATCATCTTCCGCCAGGCGGCTGAGCTCTTTTTCCTCGCTGATGAGGCGCTGATACTCCTGCACCAGCACCGGTTCCGGATCCACCAGCAGCTCGCCGCGATAACCGTCCACCACCAGCAGGCGCTGGTTCAGCAGCAAGGGTTGGATATCCGCGCCCATCACCGTCGGAATGCCCATGGCCCGGACCAGTATGGCGGCGTGGGAATTGGCGGCCCCGTCGCGCACCACCACGCCGACCATTTTACTTTGCGGCACTTCCGCCAGCAGCGTGGCGCTCAGCTCATCGGCCACCAGCACAAAACGGGACGGCCACTGCGTCACGCGCTGGGTGCTGTCGTCCAAATGGAACAGCAGCCGTTGCCCCAATGCCCGTAAATCGTTGGCCCGCTCGCGCATGTAGCTGTCGTTAAGCTGGGCGAACTGTTCGGCGAACTGTTCAATGACATATTTCACCGCCCATTCCGCTACCGATCCGCCGTCGATTTGTGCAAACAGCTCGCGCTTGAGGCGGGCATCGTTAAGCAAATGGGAATAAAGATCGAAGATGGCCGCGCTGTCTTGCTGGGCGCTGGCGTTAAAACGTTTGCTGAAACGGCGAAATTCCGCCGCCGCCTCGCCAAGGGCAAAGGTCAGCCGCTCCCGTTCCAGGGCGCTGTCCAGTGACGACGCCGGAAAGACCTGATCCAGAGACGGCTGGCTGGTATCCACCCAGCCCTGGGCGATAGCCACCCCCGGCGCGGCCGCCAGCGCGCGGATACGTGTCTGGCGATACTGGCCGAACAGGGCGTTCAACTGGGACTGCGAAAGAATGCCGGCCATTTGCGTGGCCAGCGTCACCATAAACGACTCTTCGCTTTCATCGAACTGGCGATGTTCGCGCTGCTGCACCACTAGCACGCCCAGCAGTTGGCGGCGATGGATAATCGGTACGCCGAGGAAGGAACGAAAACGTTCTTCTTTTACGGCGGGGATGTATTGAAAACTGGGATGGGTATGGGCATCGGCCAGGTTGATGGGTTCCGCCAGCCGTCCCACCAGCCCGACGATCCCTTGGTCGAATGCCAACGTGATGGTGCGCCCGCGCGGTTTCTGTAAACCGCGCGTAGCCATAAGGTAGTAGCAGCGACGATCGTTGTCCGCCAGATAAACCGAGCAAACCTCAGTGTTCATCGCCAGACAGGTTTCATTAACCAGGATATCCAGCGTATCCGACAAACGCGGCGCGGCGGCAACCTTCTCAACGATCTCTCGTAAACGCGTGAGCATGTTCTGCGTAGCTCATCCCCTCTTTCGTCGATAAGCAGGACAAGACCGTTGCGGAGCGCCTTCCTGCAACGGCATGACAGTGGTAGAGAATTCTTTCATGACCCGGCGGTAAACGTCCCTCTTGAACGAAACCACCTGGCGGACAGGGTACCAAAAGCTGACCCAGCGCCAGCCATCAAATTCAGGTGTGCCCCCGCGCTGCATATTGATATCGGCGTCCTGACACATAATCTGTAGCAAAAACCACTTTTGCTTTTGCCCGATACAGACCGGCTTTGTGTCCCAGCGAACCAGCCGCTTTGGCAGTTTGTAACGCAGCCAGTTGCGGGTAGCGGCGAGTATGCGCACATCTTTGCGACTTAATCCCACCTCTTCGAACAATTCACGGTACATTGCCTGCTCAGCGGTCTCGCCGGCATTAATGCCGCCCTGGGGGAATTGCCATGAGTGTTGTCCGTAGCGCCTGGCCCACAAGACCTGTCCGTCACGATTACAGATTACGATACCAACATTCGGGCGGTAGCCATCATCATCGATCACTGGACTACCTCGATTACTTATAGTGCAAACATGACTTGATTGTTTCACATCCCCTCAATAGGGTAAACCACTGCTTTTCAGTAAGTCCGGCCTCAATCGCGGTTTCAGCGGGATTTGGCGGCCAGGTTATCAACAGTTTCGAACCGCGCCGTATGGCTTTATGCACTTTTTCTGTGGATAGTACTGTGCAGAACGCTGAATTAGTAGGGGAAAACTTTTAGCCAACCCTTCGGGAAACGAATTCCCGGCGGAGAAATCCTTTGGGATTTCATGCGGCTAAGGATCCCATGCCGCCACGACGGGATCCATCGGGATCTTGTGGCTTCATTCCGGGGGCCGGTAAGGCTAAAAATCAGTCAATGCTGGTTTTATCCACAATTTCGTGGATAAATCACTGCCATATCGGAACAAACCAGCAATATAACAGGCCGTCAAGGCTGTAAATAGCTACAGTAGTGAGTTTTTATTAAGGTTATCCCATAAATCTGTGGATAACCTGGTGTAAGATCCT
The DNA here is from genome assembly GCF_047324255.1 of Sodalis sp. RH15. Lineage (NCBI taxonomy): Bacteria > Pseudomonadati > Pseudomonadota > Gammaproteobacteria > Enterobacterales > Bruguierivoracaceae > Sodalis > Sodalis sp. RH15. Next base: position 1,337,403 of record NZ_CP178738.1, on the reverse strand, counting down.
GTTCATTGTTCTCCTCTACTGGTGCACAACCCTTTTGCTTACCGTTGTAGAGTTCAGATAATGGAATAAAAATAATAGAAAAATCATGCTATTATTAATGGCGTCAATTTATATGATCATTAAATACGGCTCATTGAAAATGACAGCCTAGTTTTTAAACACCATGCGGATAACACAGCGATGACCCTGCCGTTGGTTTCAACCCTCGTGACGCCGCCGGTCAATGAAGTTGAATTATTGGCCCGCGCCAGTGCCCTGGCGGGTTATACCCTGGGTGAGCTGGCAACCCATGCCGGACTGGTGCTGCCCGCCAATCTCAAGCGCGACAAAGGCTGGATCGGCGTGCTGCTGGAGCGTTATCTCGGTGCCAGCGCCGGCAGCAAACCGGAACAAGACTTTGCCGATATCGGCGTTGAACTCAAGACCATCCCGGTGGATAGCGCGGGAAGGCCGCTGGAAACCACCTTTGTCTGCGTGGCGCCCCTCACCGGCAATAGCGGCGTCACCTGGGAAACCAGCCATGTACGCTATAAGCTGGCGCGGGTGCTGTGGATACCGGTGGAAGGCAGCCGGGATATTCCGTTGGCCGCGCGCCGGGTCGGCACGCCGTTGCTGTGGAGCCCTGACGCCCAAGAAGAGCTGAGGCTAAAGCAGGACTGGGAGGAATTGATGGATCTTATCGTATTGGGGCAGGTGGAAAAAATCACTGCCCGGCACGGCGAGGTTCTGCAGCTGCGTCCCAAAGCCGCTAATAGCCGGGCTCTTACCGCCGCCATCGGCGAATTCGGGCAGCCGATCATGACCTTGCCTAGGGGATTCTACCTGAAGAAAACCTTCACCGGCCCGCTGCTGGCCCGGCATTTCCTGATTTAGACAGTCATTGCCTGCCCGCGGGCATTCAGTATTGTTTATACCCATCATCTTTCACGTTACAGCTGTGTTGGCTGCAGTATGAAATCTTTTGGGTATATACTATTCGTTTAATATTCGTTTAGGTTGTTAACTCTTTATGTTTGATTGGATCCTGGACCCCAACGCGTGGCTGGCGCTGGGCACCCTGACTATCTTGGAAATCGTCCTTGGTATCGACAATATCATTTTCCTTTCTCTGGTAGTCGCCAAGCTTCCCCCTGCCCAGCAAGGCAAAGCTCGCGGCATGGGGCTGTTCGGCGCCATGGTGATGCGGTTATGTCTGCTGGCATCTATTTCCTGGGTGATCCGTTTAACGTTTCCCCTGTTCACCGTTCTGGGCAACGCCATCTCCCTGCGGGATTTGATTCTCATGCTCGGCGGGTTGTTCCTGATTTGGAAATCCAGCAAGGAAATCCACCAGTCGCTGGAAGGGAGCGAAGAGGCGCAAAACAGCCGCGTCAGCTCCTTTACCGGCGCCATCGTGCAGATTATGCTGCTGGATATCATCTTCAGCCTGGATTCGGTGATAACCGCGGTGGGTTTGTCCAATCATCTGTTCATCATGATGCTGGCGGTGGTGATCTCCGTGGGGGTAATGCTGTATGCCGCCCGGCCCATCGGCGAGTTTGTCGCCAGGCACCCTTCCGTGAAGATGCTGGCCCTGTCGTTTCTGATTTTAATAGGCTTCACGCTGATTTTGGAAAGCGTTGATGTTCATGTGCCCAAGGGATACATTTATTTCGCCATGTTCTTTTCGATGGCGGTGGAAGCGCTGAATCTCGCCAGAAGCAAAAAAACCGATCAGGCCGGGCGCTCCGGCTCGGATCTTGAGGGATGATGGAGTTCTTATGGGGTACCGGGCCCATTGAACAGCTTTTCTTTTGTCTGAAAAGCAGTCTTAAAAAAGCCTGGCAAAGGCATAGCAGCCTGGTGTTTTGCTAAACTTATTGCCTATCCCAACGCTCAATGGACGGAAAATCACAATGAAAAAAAGCATCATGATCTGTTCGGCTATTCTCCTGACGGGTTTACTGTCGGGATGTGCAAGTGATTATGTTATGGCCACCAAAGACGGTCGGATGATTCTGACCAAGGGAAAACCCGAAGTGGATAAATCCACCGGGATGATAAGTTATACCGATGAGCAGGGCAATGAAATGCAAATCAACGGTAATGACGTGTCGCAAATGATCGAACGTTGATTCCTCCCTGGCGATGAATACCCATTGGCCGGGCCGTTTTTGCTTTTCCCCGCGGCCTGGCTTGGTTATAGTCGATTACATCGGAGGAAGATCAACGCCCGCTCTTTTCAGACACTAAGGAACCAGCCTCAATGTATTATCACCGTATCCCCCACAGTTCTCTTGAAGTCAGCGTTCTGGGATTGGGCACCATGACTTTTGGTGAACAAAACACGGAGGCCCAGGCCCATGAGCAGCTGGATCATGCCGTCGCAGCAGGCGTCAACCTGATCGACACGGCTGAAATGTATCCGGTCCCGCCCCGGCCTGAAACCCAGGGACTGACGGAGACTTATATCGGTAACTGGCTGCACAGACACGGCCAGCGGGAAAAAATCATCCTGGCCACCAAAGTCACCGGCCCGTCACGGGGCAATGACGCATCAATCCGGCCACAGCAGATTCTCGATCGCAAAAACATCCGCAAGGCGCTGGACGACAGCCTGCAGCGGCTGCAAACCGATTATGTGGATCTTTACCAGGTGCACTGGCCGCAGCGGGCCACCAACTGTTTCGGCCAACTGAATTACCGCTACACCGATGAAAAGCTGGCGGTGACCATACTGGAAACCCTGGAAGCGCTGAACGAGCAGGTGCGGGCCGGTAAAATCCGCTATTTGGGTATTTCCAACGAGACCCCATGGGGCGCCATGCGTTATCTCCAGTTGGCGGAAAAACACGATCTTCCGCGCATTGTTACGGTGCAGAATCCCTATAGCCTGCTCAATCGCAGTTTCGAAGTCGGCATGGCGGAAATCAGCCAGTTTGAAGGGCTGGAACTGCTGGCTTATTCCAGCCTGGCGTTCGGCACCCTGACCGGCAAGTACCTCAACGGCGCAAAGCCCGCCGGCGCGCGCAATACCCTGTTCAGCCGGTTCACTCGCTATAGCTCGCCGCACACCCAGCGGGCGATCGCCGAGTATGTCGCCCTGGCGGGACGTTTTGGCCTGGACCCGGCGCAAATGGCCCTGGCGTTTGTACGCCGGCAGCCCTTTGTGGCATCTACCCTGCTGGGCGCCACCACACTGGATCAGTTAAAAAGCAATCTGGCCAGCCTGACGCTGCGGCTGGATGACGAAATCATCGACGCCTTGGAAGAAATCCATCAGCGCTTTACCTTTCCCGCACCCTAATCCCAAGGTCCGGCGGCTTTCTTATCACTTGAAGCCGCCGGTACGGGTGCTTTTACCGGCTCGGGTCGCAAACCACAGCGTCGCTATCGCCGCCGAAAACAGCAGGCCAAAACCCATACCGACCACCACCGCAGGAACATTCAGTTTCACCACCAGCGAATAAAGCCCCAGCATCAGCAGCATGGCGGTATTCTCGCCGAAATTCTGTACGGCGATGGCATTGCCCGCCCCCACGCTCTGTTTGCCGCGATGCTGCAGCAAGGCATTGAGCGGCACGATAAAAAAGCCGCCCAGGATACCGATGAATGCCAGCAGCAGGTAGGATGGCATCAGGTGGTGCTGCAAACTCAGGGCCACCACCACTCCTCCCATGATGACACCCGCCGGCATGCAGCGCCGTACCGTTTCCAGGCTGATGAGTTTCGCCGCCGCCGCGGCGCCGAACACGATGCCTACCGCCACCATGGCATTAAGCATGGTTGGGGTGGCGTTATCGTTGATGCCCAGCGCCACCGGCACCCAGAGCACCAGCAGAAAACGCAGCGTCACGCCGGCTCCCCAGAACAGGCTGGTGCCGATAATGGAAAAACGCGTTTCGCCATCCTGCCAAAGGCTGCGGCAGGCGGCGGTGAAGGCGCCTAACATCCGGACGGGATGCCAGGAACCGCCGGAGCGCGCCGGAACCAGCCGCGGGATAAAGAGATTAGCCACCACCGCCACGCCATAGGTCACGGCACACACGGACAGCGCCGCGAGCACATGCCAGTCCGCCAGTAACCCGCCGGCCACCGAACCGATAAGAATGGCGGCAATGGTGGACGCTTCGATTAAACCATTGGCCTTTACCAGCAGACCGCCCTGGGTGAGTTCACCCAGGATACCGTACTTGGCGGGGGAGTAGGCGGCCGCCCCGACTCCCACCAGGCAATAGCCGAAAAAAGGATTGAGACCGGCGCAAATCAATAACGCCCCTGCCAGCTTCAGGCCGTTGGCCGCCATCAATACCCGGCCCTTGGGGAAGTTATCGGCAAATTTGCCGACAAAGGGCGCCAGGAAGATATAGGCGGCGACAAACAGCATCTGCAATACCGGTTGGCTCCAGGCGGGATAGTGCTGCTGCTTGATAAGCGCCAAGGTGGCGAACAGCAGGGCATTATCGCCGAATGCGGAAAAAAACTGCGCGCTGATCACCGCTATCATGGGCCGTGACAGCAGGCGATCGGATAATACCGCCGATTGGCTCATGCCTGGGTCTCCGGGGTTTCCGCCATCTTTTTCAACGCGGCAAAATCGGGCTTGCCGCTGCCCAGCAAAGGTATTTCCTTGACAGGGCGGATATCGCGCGGTACGGCAATCTCAGCCATGCCGTCTTTACGCGCCTGCTGTAGCAGCATATCGCGGGTTAACGCCGTATCGGTGGTAAACAGCACCAGTGATTCTCCTTTCACGCGATCGGTTTTCGCCGCCGCGCCATGGTGGGCATCCGGCGAAACGCGTGCCGCCAGCCCTTCGATGCTCTCCAGAGAAACCATTTCTCCCGCCAGCTTGGCAAAGCGCTTGACACGGCCTTGGATGGTGCAGAACCCCTGGCTGTCGATAAAGACGATATCCCCGGTATCATACCACCCCTCCTCCCGCCGTCCGTCCGCGTTTTCAGCGGCCGGCGTCTCCAATACCCCCGGATGCTCCACCCGAAGATAGCCGTTCATGATATTCGGTCCGCGCAATTGCAGCTGCCCGCCCTGTTCAATACCCGGCACGGGGATGATGCGCGCGGTCATACCCGGCAGGATTTGGCCGACGGTATGCGGTTTTGCCGCCAATGGGACATTGATGGACACAACCGGCGCACATTCCGTCACGCCATAGCCTTCCAGGATACGGATGCCGAATTTATCCAGCCACAGCTGCCTTGTGTTTTCCGCCAGTTTTTCCGCCCCGGCGACGATATAACGCACCCGGGCGAAATCATACTGGTGGGCCAGGCGGCCATACTGGGCCAGAAACGTCGACGTACCGAACAGTACGGTACAATTCTGGTCATACACCAGTTCAGGTATCACCCGATAGTGTAACGGACTGGGGTAAAGCAGCACCCTGGCGCCGGTCAGCAAAGGGGTAAACAATCCCACCGTCAGGCCGAAGGCATGAAACAGCGGCAGCGCCGATAAAAACTTGTCCCGGGGGGTAAAATCCGCCACCGAGCGGATTTGTTCTATATTCGCCAGGATGCTGTCGTGGGAATGCACTACGCCTTTGGGCGTACCCTCTGAGCCCGATGTGAACAGAATGAGCGCATCGCCATGAGCCTGTTGCGGCGCTTCGGCATGATAAGGCGCCAATAAATGGAAGAGAATCCAAAGCTTATCCCGCAGGTCCAGGCTGTCTTTCAGATCTTCCAGATAGACCCAGCGCACGCCGGTCACCTGCCCCGGCAAGGCGGTCAATTTCGCTTTGTCCAGAAACTGGCGCGAACTGACGATGGTTTTCAATTGCGCGGCTTTCACGGCATTGTTCAGGCCGCTGGCGCCGGCGGTGTAGTTAAGCATGGCCGGGACGCGTCCGCGCAGGCTGGCGCCGAGAATAACCGCCGCGGTAATGGCGGCATTGGGCAGCAATAACCCCAGGGGCTCCCCCGGCGCGCTCAAACGTTCGAGTATGCGGCTGACGCCGAAGATTTTTTTCAACAACCCGCGATAGCTGTCCGCTTTGAAGGCGATATCCTCAATACAGAGTTTGCCGGCGCCATAGCGCCATGCCGCCGCCAGCAGCGCCCGGTACAGAGTGGGATGCGGGCGGGACGCCATCCGCGCCTCCATCATGATCCGATGCAGATTTTCACCGGCGATACGGCGTCGATCCCGTGCCCGCGGGGCTTCCGGCATGGGTAGCTTAGTGGGAGCCCGAACGTGGATGGTAATTTTGGGGAACCAGTGCCGCTTGATGATGCCGCCCATGCGGCTAAAGGGCGTCAGCTCCGGCCCGTCCAGCCAGACGGGCACCACGGTGGCGCCGGAGCGTGAGGCGACAAAAGCGGCGCCGTCATAGATTTTCATCAGTGAGCCGGTAACCGAAATCCGTCCTTCCGGAAATACCACTACCGGCCGGCCGTGACCGACGTATTTGATGAGTTTTTTAATGCTTAGCGGCTTGGTGGGATCCAGCGGCAGGACATCCACATAACGCCTGATCACGGGCATAAACCAGGCGTCGGTGATATCGGCATAAATAGCGAATACCGGTTTTACCGGCAAAAAAACGGCCAGCAGTATGCCGTCGAGAAAGGACACATGGTTAGGGGTAATCATTACCCCGGGCTGTTCCAGCACCTGCGTATCGCCGATGATCTCCACCCGGTAAAGCAGCCGGAAAAAATGTCGCAGCAGGGAAAAAAGCATGCCGTCTCCTTGTCATTGAATAGTGTGGCTGGCATAAGAGCGCCCTAAGCCGGCTTCCCGCAAGCAGAATCAGGTAAAGTTTATATTAGCAGGTTAAGAGGCCTTTTAATCAACGGCATAGTGATAACGGCGCCGGGGAACACATGGCACACAACCGATTGCCCGCGTACGCCAACGGCTACGACCCGCTCCTGGCGGCCATAAAATCTCCCAGCCGCCGCTTTTGTCCCCCCACGGCGGTGAAATTATCCGCCCGCAGCCAACCCTGCAGCGCCCGGCTGATGGCCGGCCACTCTTTATCGATAATGGAATACCAGCAGGTATCGCGATTATGGCCTTTATTGACCACCGCCTGGCGAAAGGTTCCTTCGTACTGGAAGCCCAGGCGTTTGGCCGCCAGCGCGGAGGCCTGGTTCAGGCTGTGGCATTTCCATTCGCAACGCCGGTAGCCCAGGGTATCGAAGGTATAATTCAGCAGCAGGAACAGTGCTTCGGTACCGCATACCGAGCGTTTCATCAGCGGCGACCAGTTGACCCAGCCAATCTCCAGCACTCCGTTGGCCGGGTCGATGCGCATCAGCGCCACCGTACCCACCGCCAGGCCGGTGGTCAAATCAATCACCGCGTAATGCATCGGGTCGCCGGAAGCCGCATTGCCGGCTATCAGGGTATCGCACGCCGACTGTGTGGCCGGGCGCGCGATGGAAAAATAGGTCCAGTCACGCTCATCGTTGATGCTGTGCCAGGCATTGAACAGCGCGGCGCTATGCTTGAGGGACAACGGCTCCAGACGACAAAAGCGGCCGGTCAGTATCCGTTTTTCAGGGCGTTCCCTGGGTTGCCAGTCAGGCAGGGCGTCACCCAGGGGCTGATCATATTGATTCACGGCAGGCATCGGTTGGATCTCCTTGGAAAGCAGGAATTCGGCATGAGCTGAAAAAGATTCGCCTTTGAATAACTTGCCTTAAAACAGGGAACCTGCGCAACCGACTTCAGGAAAAGCCGGTGAAAGACGCGATCAATACCGCAAACTCGATAGGTCCGAGGAAAATCCGGAGGTAAACGACAGACAAAAAAAAACCTACGCATCCGCGTAGGTTGGTGCAACTGAAATGGTCTCAGCATACAAGGTATGCTGATTTCTCACCAATCAATACCTCTGGGAATACCTACTCTAATGGGGGTGATATGAATAAACTACCGCTCAATCGAAAGATTGCTGCTCGAAATGAAACCAACTGTAAAATTTACCCCAGGATTATATCCACAGCCGGTTTAAAGCCGCGGCGCCGGTTTGGCGCGGGCCTTGGCGTGATGAAGAGGGAAAGGAAACCGGGAACAACGGCATTCCGGCGTTGCCGATAATCCTATTTGTGAACTGTTTGCTCAACCTGTGCGCTAACGCCTTGCATCGTCGGGCCTTTTCCGTAAAACTTAACGGGTAAACGATTTTTTCTTTGAGAGCCTGTAAGCGATATGGCCACCATTAAGGACGTAGCGAAACTGGCGGGCGTATCCGTCGCCACCGTTTCGCGGGTTATCAATAATTCGCCAAAAGCCAGTGATAGTTCGCGTCAGGCGGTGCTCGGCGCCATGGAAGAGCTACAATACCATCCGAATGCCAATGCGCGCGCACTGGCGCAACAGTCGACGGAAACCCTGGGGTTGATTGTGGCGGATGTCTCCGATCCTTTTTTTGGCGCGATGGTCAAGGCGGTGGAACAGGTTGCGTACCGCACCGGCAATTTTTTATTGATCGGCAACGGCTATCATATCATCGACAAAGAGCGTCAGGCCATCGAGCAGCTGATACGGCACCGCTGCGCTGCGCTGGTGGTGCACGCCCAGATGATACCAGAGGCGGAACTCAGCGCGCTGATGGCGCATATTCCCGGGATGGTGCTGATTAATCGCATATTGCCGGATTATGTCCACCGCTGCGTGGCGCTGGACGACCGGTATGGCGCCTGGCTGGCCACCCGGCATTTGATTCAGCAGGGCCACCGGCGCATCGCTTTTATCTGTTCAAGCCATCCGATATCCGACAGCACGGATCGCCTGCAGGGTTATCTGGACGCTTTGACGGATCATCAGATCGACATCGACGAGAAGCTCATTGCCTACGGCGAGCCGGATGAAGTGGGGGGCGAGCAAGCCATTACCGATTTATTGGGGCGCGGCCGGCATTTTACCGCCATCGCCTGCTATAACGATTCCATGGCCGCCGGCGCGCTGGCGGTGTTAAGCGACAATGGTATCGATGTGCCGGAACAGATCTCGCTGGTGGGTTTTGACGATGTCCTGATATCGCGCTACCTGCGCCCCCGCCTGACCACCATACGCTATCCGGTGGTGGCGATGGCTACCCAGGCGGCGCAGCTGGCGCTGGCGCTGGCCAACGGCGATCCGTTGCCGGAGGTGACCAATACCTTCAGTCCGACGCTGGTAAGACGCCATTCTGTCGCGCCGCCGCCGTCGGAAGCATCATGAGCTCCTTCCCTGATAGCTATAAAGATAAACCCGCTTGCGGGGGTATTCCACCCCTTCCCCCAGGTATAACCAGCCGAAACGTTCGTAATAGCCGGTAAAGGCGGCGTAAAGATAGAGGCGATGGAAACCCGCCCGGCGGCTGAACGTCGTGACAAATTCCAGCAGTTGCCGGCCCAATCCCCTGCCCCGGTGCGCCTCATCGATATAAAGCGCCGCCAGCCAGGGCGTCAAATCCTGCCGGCTCAAAAGGTCGCTGCGCCACAGGCCCACGGTTCCCACCGGCCGTCCCTGCTCCAGGGCGATAAAGGTAATGGGCAAGCCCTGCCGCCGCAGACCATTTTCAACTATCGCGGCGTAAAATTCGCGGCCGGCGCCATCGCCGAAGGCCTGCCATAACCAGTCCGTCACCAGTTCCTTATGCCAGGGACAGTCCGCCAGGAAAGCAATATCCGCAGGCATCAAGGCTTACCCGCCGCGGCGGTGAGCTTGACCACTTCGCGGATAAACACATCGCGGTGGGGATCGGGAATATTTTCGTTCCAAACCAGCCCCACATCCCAGTCGGCATAGGCGCCGGACAGGCGCTGGCATCGCACTTCCGGATGACGGGACGTCATGGCGCTGCGGGGCAGTATCGCGACACCCATTTGCGATTCCACCAGGGTCATGATGGTGCGGGCATCTTTAATCGCCTGCAGCCGCCGCCGGCTAAGGCCTCCGGCGCTGATGAAACTATCGATTTGCCGCGCGGAACCGGGACAGTTTTCAGCATCCAGCACATATAGGGTGGTGACGTTAAGCAAACGACCGATCCCCTCCGGTTCGGGGCTGAGATTTTTATGAAAGATCAGGCACAGGCAATCATGCCCGGTCCGTTCGAAGGTTAACGGCGCTCCCACCGGCAGGCGCATAAAACCGGCCTGCAGCTGTCCCGACAAAATCAATTGCTGTTGCCGGGGCGAGGAGAGGTCTTGCAATTGAATAACGATATCCGGATTAAGCTGGCTAAAACGGGTGATGATGTCAGGCATGATGCTGGTGGCGGAGCCGATAAATCCGATGGATAGCGATGCGTCCCGGCCGCTGCCGAGCTGTCTGCAGCGGGTTTTGAAAGCGCTGAACCGCTCCACCAGCTGTTTGGCGTCCTCATAGAGCAACTGCCCTTGGCGGCTCAGCCGGGTCCCCTGATTATCGCGCCGAAACAGCTGCAAACCCGCTTCCGCCTCCAGCATCTTGATTTGTTTGGTTAGCGTCGGCTGGGTCAGACATAATCTTGCGGCGGCTTCACGATAATTCAAACGCTCCGCCAGAGCGACAAAGGCCCGCAGTTGCCGAATCTCCATTCCAATCCTCTATCACCGGTGAACTTTATTTGATTATACAAGCCGCCGTGCGCCTGTTGTAGTGGTACCGGCAAGAAGCCCACAACAAGGTGAAACGTTATGATCTCCATTGAGGCAAAAGCGGTATTGTTGGACATGGACGGCACGCTGGTGGAATCCACCCACAATGTGGAACTTATCTGGACCCAGTGGTGCAGGGACAACGGTATTCCGCCGGAGCGGGTGCTCGCTATCTGTCACGGGGTACGCTCGCGGGATATCATCCGGCAGGTGGCGCCCCATCTGGACTTGGAGCGGCACATCGCGCTGCTGGACGAGCTGGAAATCAGCCATTTCGCCGGCGTCTCGGCGCTACCGGGAGCGGCCGGCTTTTTGCGGGATATCGGCCCCCTGCCCTGGGCGGTGGTGACTTCCGCCAGCCGGCGGGTGGCGTTGCATAAACTGGCCGCCTGCGGATTGCGCGTTCCCGCGATACTGATAGGTTCTCAGGATGTGGTGCTGGGCAAGCCCGACGCGGAGCCTTACCTCCTGGCGGCGCGGCGGCTGGGCATCGATCCCGGGGATTGCCTGGTATTCGAAGACGCGCCCGCCGGTATAGCCAGCGCGCTGGCCGCCGGTTGCCGGGCGGTGCAGGTGGGAGGCGAGCAGGCCTGTTATGGCGCTGTCGAAGGCATTATCCAAAGCTGGCGGCAAATCAGCGTCGCAAGCCTGGCGGACGGCGCCATCCGCCTGGCGCTATCCCCGCCCGCCGGGTAGCAGCGGTTACGCCGCAGGGCGCTTCCGTTACTCGCTCCGGCGCGGGCTAACGATTAGGCCGGAGGGAGATCTTCCGGCACCTGTTCCAGCGCCAGCAGTTCGTCCAGCGTTTGGCGCCGACGAATAAGGCGCGGGTGTCCTTGTTCATATAACACCTCCGGCAATAACGGCCGGCTGTTGTAGTTTGACGACATGGACGCGCCGTAAGCGCCGGTGTCATGGAACACCAGATAATCCCCCACCCGCGCCTCGGGCAGCATGCGCGGTTCCACGCCGCCGCCGGCCAGCTGCGTGAAGACGTCGCCGGATTCGCATAACGGACCGGCCACCACCGTGGCACGGTCGCCCTGCTCCACGGGCGGACGGCCGTCGGCGGGGATCAGCGAAATATGGTGATAGCTGCCGTACATGGCCGGGCGCATCAGATCGTTGAATCCGGCGTCCACCAGCACGAAATGGCGGCTGCCCATCTCTTTCACCGCCCGAACCTGAGACACCAGCACGCCGGCTTCCGCCACCAAAAAACGGCCCGGTTCAATTTCCAGCGTCACCGGATGTCCCAGATGGCGGCTTATTTTCCGGCGCGCGGCATCCCACAGGCCAAAATAGTGCTCGGTATTGATGGCCTCCTCGCCGAACCGGTAGGGTACGGATAAACCGCCGCCGGCGGAAATGGCGTGCAAATCCTGACCGGAGGCGATAACGGCTTCCACCATGGCCTCGCACACCTGCTGCAAATGATCGTAATCCACCCCGGAGCCGATATGCATATGAAAACCAATCAGCTTCAGTCCATAGCGCCGGATCTCGGCGAAAGCCCGCGGCAAATCCCCGTGCCAAATGCCGTGTTTACTGTTTTCGCCGCCGGTATTGGTTTTCTGGCTGTGGCCATGGCCGAAACCCGGATTTATCCGCAGCCAGACCCCGTGCCCCGGTGAGCGCTCGCCCAGCTGCGTCAGCATATCCACCGAGCCGGCGTTCACAGGTATCCCCAGTTCCGCCACCCGCTGCAAGGTCGGCTCGTCGAACACATCCGCGGTGAACACGATCTCGCTCGGCGACTGTCCCGGTGTGAAGCCCGCCAGCAAGGCGCGTTCGATCTCCCCCAGGGAAACCGAATCCACTTTCACCCCGTGCTCCCGCATCAGACGCAATATATGCGTATTGGAACAGGCTTTTTGCGCGAAACGGATAACATCGAATTGTCGCAGCTGACGAATGCGCTGGATGATAATTTCCGCTTCATATACCCAAACCGGGCCGCCGAAGCGTTGCGCCAGGGAACGGAGATTATTCGCGTTCAAGGCGCCGGCGTTTTCATAAAGGCTATGGGGCATGGTTTCCTCGTTCTTGACCTGATTACCGGGACGTTCCACCGCCGGCTATTATCCGTGATCCTCGCCCGGGTGATAAAATATCTATATAGGGCAAAGCTATTCATTTATGATATGGCTTTGCACTTCCGGAGCGACTGCATGGCCGCCATCACCTTGCGCCATATCGATATTTTTCATGCGGTAATGACCACCGGTAACCTCACCGCCGCCGCGGCGCTGCTGCACACCTCGCAGCCCACCGTAAGCCGTGAGCTGGCGCGCTTTGAGCATTTGCTGCAGTTAACCCTGTTTGAGCGGACCAAGGGCCGGCTGAAACCCACCGGCGAAGGGTTGCGACTGTTTGAAGAGGTGCAGCGTTCCTACTATGGGCTGGATCGGATTCTCGGGGCGGCCCAGGCTATCCGGCAATACCGGCAAACCCAGCTTTCGGTGGCCTGCCTGCCGGTATTTTCCCAGTCCCTGCTGCCTGAAGCGTGCCGGACCTTTTTCCAGCGCTACCCGGAGGCGAGCCTGAGCGTCGTCCCGCAGGAGTCGCCGTTGCTGGATGAATGGCTTTCCGCCCAGCGCCATGACCTCGGCCTGACGGAAAACACCTTCACTCCCGCCGGTACCGAACGGCAAACCCTGATGACACTGAACGAGGTTTGCGTACTGCCGGCGGGACATCCCCTGAGCGTAAAAGACGTCCTGACGCCGGAAGATTTTCACCACCTGCCCTTTATCAGCCTCTCCGTCACCGACGGCTATCGCCAACTGCTGGACCGGCTGTTCGAACAGCGGGAGATAACCCGCCGACTGGTGCTGGAAACGCACAGCGCCGCATCGGTATGCGCCATGGTGCGTGCCGGTGTGGGCATCTCCATTGTCAATCCCCTCACCGCCCTGGACTACGCCGCCAGCGGGGTAGTGATCAAGCCCTTCAGCATCGGCGTGCCTTTCACCGTGAGCTTGGTCAGGCCGCTGCATCGGCCGGCCTCCTCGCTGGCGACGCAGTTCATCCACCATTTGCAGGCGCTTGCCGATAGCATTCCGGCCAGGCTGGCGCAGGCCACCGGCAGTAATTAATAAGCCGGCGCGAAATATTATGCCACCGCCGGGCGGCGCGGCGGACGACGGAAAGTGACCAGGCAGACCGCCAGCCCTATCAGCGCCAACGCACAGGCGGCCATGGGCACCCGGGTCAGACCAAAACCAATGGCAATAACCTTGCCGCCGGCCCAGGCTCCCAGCGCATTACCGATATTAAACGCCGAGATATTCAGGGTCGACACCAGATTGGGCGCATCATCGCCGTGGGTCACAACGTTGATTTGCAATGCCGGCACGGTGCTGAAGGTGGCCAACGCCCATAAAAACAGGGTAATTTCCGCCGGCAGAAGCTGATGACTGGTCCAACTGAACAGCAGCGAAAAGACCGCAATAAACGAAAAGCTCAGCAGCAGGCTGGCGGAAAGCCGCCAGTCGGCCAGTCGGCCGCCGATAAAATTCCCCAGAGTCAGGCCTGCGCCGATCAAAAACAGCGTCCAGCTGACGCCGCGATTGCCCACGCCGGTAACCTGCAGCAGCAGCGGCGCAATGTAACTGAATAAGGTGAACATCGCCGCGGCAAAACAGACCGTCATCAGCAGCGACAGCAGCAGGCTGCCGTTGCGCAGGGCGGCGAACTCCCTGGCCAGATCCGGGGACTCCGCATTTCGCTGTGACGGCAGGCTTGCCAGCAACGCGATAAAGGCCGCCACGCCGAGCGCCGACACGCACCAGAAGGTGGCCCGCCAGCCGTAAAGCTGCCCCAGCCAGGTGCCGATGGGCACCCCGAGCACATTGGCCAGCGTTAAGCCGGTAAACATCAGCGCCACCGCCGAAGCCCGGCGATTCGGCGCCACCAGCCCGGCGGCCACCACCGACCCGATACCAAAAAACGCGCCGTGACACAGCGCCGTCACTACCCGGGCAAACATCAGCAAGCCATAACCATAGGCCCAGGCGCACAAGGCATTACCCACCACAAAGATCACCATCAACAACGCCAGACAGCTTTTGCGCGGCAAGCGTGCGGTAAGCACCGCCATGATCGGCGCGCCCACGGCCACCCCGAGGGCGTAGCCGCTAATCAGCCAGCCGGCATCCGGCAGCGACACCTTGAGATCCGCCGCCACCTGCGGCAGTAACCCCATGATAACGAATTCGGTGGTTCCAATGGCAAAGGCGCTCAGGGCCAGGGCCAATAGGGCAATAGGCATAACACACTCCATGACTTAACCGCCGCGGGCCGGGCGGGCTGTGAAAAAAACAGGAGGGATAAAGAGGAAGATCGTTTTTTTTATAATTAGAAAAGTAACACAATTGTTATGCCGCGCCAACGCCGCGCTATCAATAGAGCGAAACCCGCAAAAACCTGCCGTCGGCCCGGACGTTCATACCGAAGCCGCAATCCCCAGAGACCGTATCAAGCTGCACGTCGCCTGGGGAAAAGGTCATATTCACCTGGCAGGCCGAACCGCTGTCAGCGGCGTCCTGGCTATAGGTAGCCTTGCCATCGCTAATGGGCTCTACCACCGAAAAAGAACCCATGTTCGGACCATAATACATCCCCATGCCGGGCATATAATATCCGTTAAAGGTGATTTTCCAGGCATTGCCGTCCGCGGGCACGACCGACAGCACGCTCCACACGCCCTGACCGGCATAACGCCAGTAATTCCCCATCGGCGTGGCCGCCAGCGCGGGAGCAAGCCGCGCCAATATCGGTTGGAGCAGCGCCAGATTCACCCGGCTTTTAGGATCGTCCGGCGCCAGTGAAAGCCAGGCGTTGGCTTTCAAGGGTTCACCGGATCGAAACAAGGCCAGCGCGGTATTATTATAAGCGGTGGCAAGCGCCGGCGCCGGCAGGCGGCAAAATTCCCCCCAGGCAGCCTGGGCGGTAAACTCTTCAACGGCGCGGGCCATATCTCCCTGCCGGTAGGCCGCCGTTCCCGCCTGCCCATAGCCGTCTATCTTGCCGCAGTCGGTTTTGATCTGTTCTTCCTGCGACGCAAAACCGGTAACGGCATAGAACCCGGCCAGCAATGCCCACGCTTTACATTTCCAGTGCATAATCACTCATTAATTGTCGAGAACATTATCCGATAGCAATAATGATATGCGGGGAACGATAAGTAAAGCCGGCGCTTACGGTATAAGGTGTGCTGATGTTTTAATGCCAATATCTTAGCGAGCCGGGTCGCAAATGCGCTGTTTATTTCCGTTGCGCTATAACGGGGGAATCCAAAGCGTAAAGCAGATTTATGAGAAATAAAATGCCTTTGAAAAAAGAATATAAGTCTATTTGATATTTAATGCTAATGAACTGCAAATAATTTATGAATCAAGCCTCTTTTTTGTCGTGACATTAATATCAATATAGAGAGAACTGATATACAGCACAGAAAATCATTCTACCCTTTACCCTCCTTGCCATTGATTTAATAAAAGGTAATGTATAAAGTCAATTGATACCGGTTACGGCCGGCGCTTTTGCATAATGACCACCTATATATCCAAATATTAATAAGACCGCTTTGAATAAATCATCCAATGCGGCTAATGAGTTATTTTAATTCGCTTAACCCATGGGAAACTCTTTTTTATAACACTTCCTACCACCTGGTACTGAATCAAACAGAATTTTTTTTGTTTTATGAGGAGCGCCAATATGAAGAGACGTACATTTTTAACAGGTGCCGCTGCATTAGGTCTCACCGCGGGAACATCGGCAGCCCGAGCGGTCGCCGCCGAAAGTCCCCCTTCCGGGGGGATTACGGCGTTGCCGGATGAAATTGCCACGGCGCTGGCGCGTTTTCGCGCAACGATCCCGGTCAATTTCGATCGGGCCTATGTGGAGAATGTTGTAGTCCCGTATTTCCTCAGCAGCTTTTACGAAGGGGAAAGACCGAAGCTGCCATTAATAGATCTTATACTGAGCAAAGAAAATGCCTTGCCCCAAGATCTTTGGGGCCTCATTTATTCAGAGTGGCAACCGACGCCGGAAGAAGGCAGTACGGTATTTTTACAGGGATTGGAGAACCGTGGTGAAAATAATCTGCGTAAACGAATTTACTTTTCCGCGATGACAACGGACCTTTACAAACCGATGTATAGCGAGAAGGTGAGCGCTTTCTTTGATGAGCTGATGGATCCGAAATTTGCCGACATCCCTTTTATGCGCCATTACCTGGACTACTACTTCGATCTCTATTGGGATTTGCATGTGGGCGTAAAAGGAAATGCCATTCCCGCCGAGGTGCGTGAAATCGGTGAAGCATTCAATACGGTGCTGGCCTATCGCAATCCGCTGCAACCCATCGTTTATGAAAACTACATGGCGGTACGTAAACGGCTGGATTTCCTGAGGACCTGGATCGATGAACGGGTGGAGGATATTGCCAATGGCCGCATTGCCAATCCCGAAAAAACCCTGGCATGGTATTGGCTGAAAAATGCCGGCGACGGTACGCATTTCAGTAAAAAGGATATCATTTTCGAGTGTTTCCACAACTTTGTCGCCCTGAGCCAATGGGGAAATTCCCTGTACGGCATAATGTCGCGCTTAAGTGAAAATGACGGCGACAAGGCGGTTCGGAGCAGTTTCCAAAAAACCATGAGCGGGGACTTCGACCATGCCAACGGCGCGCCTTATACTCCGCTGGAATTGTTCGTTATGGAGTTGTTCCGCACCATCTCTCCCAACAGCGGCAGTATTTCAGCCATCCGCGACGCCCGCGATTCCGCTTATGGCGAATCGCCCCATCGCAGCCTTGGCCTTTCCTTTGAACGCCACAGCTATCTGATTACGCCGCATACCGCCACCAGCTTCAGCCGAGAGCTGTGGAAAGAGCCTGATACGTTCGATCCCGATCGTTACCGCGAGGTTCCCACCAGTGCCGACATCGACGAGGAAAAATGCCGGCAGGTAGGACTGGCGCGCTGTCCGTTCGACATGACCTCCTTCGAGGTTAAAGACGGGCGCAAGGTGAGCATTACCAACAGCGGTTTCGGCACGGTATTCGGCGTGGCGGACGGACAGCCCAGTCCGGTATGTGATTTTGCCGGCTTCGCCCCATTTGGGTTCAGCTATCGCCGGTGTCCGGGGGAACAACTCACCATCCGGGTGTTTGAGGATTTTTTGCGCAAAGTTTGGAAAGAGAAGATTATCTTTCGCAAGCTGCCCCTCACCCAGCCTGGACGCGTGCCCATCGGCCCCACAGCGGTGATTGACGACAATATTGGCTTTAGCCGCTAGGCTTGCAGATTGACAAGACAGACAACGTGCCCGATGCGGGCACGTCTGTCTAAAATCCGGCTATTTCCTTTCAGACCAACAGGTCGGCGTAACCCGGCGTCACCAGCATTATCTTGCCGATATGCGTGCTGGCCTCCATCGTGGTATGGGCATCGCAGGCCCGGTATAAAGGAAAAGTGCTATCGATTAGCGGCTGCAAACGGCCATCCGCCAGCAACGGCCAGACTTTCTCCAGCAAATCAGCGGCAATGGCCGCTTTTTCCTCAATTGACCTTGGACGTAACGTGGTGCCGGTGTGGGTCAAACGTTTGGATAACAACGGCATCAAATTGAGTTCCCTGGCCGGACCGTGCTGTATACCGATTTGCAAAATACGTCCTTCCACCGCCGCGGCGGCATAGTTTCTCGCCACATAATCGCCGGCGACCAAATCCACAATCACATCCGCGCCGTGCCCGCCGGTCAGCCGTTTCGTTTCGGCGACAAAATCATGGGTGCGGTAATTAATGGCGCTGTCGGCGCCAAGCTTAATGGCCGCCGCGCATTTTTCCTCCGACCCCACGGTGGTCAGGACCGTGGCGCCGAACGCTTTTGCCAGCATGATGGAAACCGTACCGATACCGGAGGTCCCGCCATGCACCAGCAGGATTTCGCCGGCCTGGAGTTTCCCGCGCTGGAACAGGTTGGCCCAGACGGTAAAAAATGTCTCCGGCAGCGCCGCCGCCTGCAATAAAGAGAAGCCGCGTGGGATAGGGAGCGCGTTGGTTTCATGGACGACGCAATATTCGGCGTAACCGCCGCCGGCAATCAGGGCGCAGACCTTATCTCCCACCGCAAAACGGCTGACATCCGGGCCCACGGCCACCACTTCACCGGCGATTTCCAGTCCGGGAATCAGGGAGGCGCCAGGAGGGGGCGGATATGATCCCGCCCGTTGCATCACATCGGGACGGTTGACCCCCGCCGCCGCCACTCTCACCAGCAAATAACCCGCATCCGGCCGGGGAACCGGCATTTCAATAGCCACTAATTGCTCCGGTCCGCCGGGCTGTTTGATATCAATCGCTTGCATTACTGAGGGAATGGCAATAGCAGTCATGACTCTTGTCCTGTTAGGGTAGATTATAGGGATAATAGCCCTATGCCGTGGCAACGGCAAAGCGGATAAAGGGTATGACTGTGCTCGCTCTGATCGCTAAGGTGAGTCGGGGGATATACAGGCAAGTGAACAAACTCACCGAGCAGAGTTGACAAGTCTCAAACCAGAAAGTCCAAATCGGACAGGTTGATGTAATTGGACTTTTGCAAAATCTTACTTGAAGCCTCATAAGGTTTAAAGTTATCCTATTCAGATAAATTTTATTACCCTTAATATTTACAACAACATTTTTCATCCAAAACTGATATGAAATCATTCAAATCTCTTTTATTCAAAGGCTATCTAGATCAAGTCTATCAGACTCAGGATATTGTTTTTATAGAAATGCATAGCATTAAAATTAATAGGCACCCTCATGAAAATTAATTTTTTTTATTCTTTAATATTTTATTTCATCATTTTTTCTGCACAAGCTGGAAAGGACGAATTAATATTTAGTTGCAAAACCGATAATAACCAGCATATATCAGTAATCAAAAATGGAGAGATCCTTGAATACAAATTTGGTAAACAATTAAATCATCCAAGCTTGAAAATAGTCACAACAACAAAAAATGTGATAAAAGATTTCGAAAATGCAGAAGGTCGTTATACTACGAATTCAATTGGATTCAAAAACAAAGAATATGTCTACTATGTGGTTTTTCAAGCGGATAGAATTGAAGAGAATAAACAAAGTTATTATATTAATGTTGAAAAAAATCAAAAAAATATCGCGACAATATATTGTATTATAAACACAGTTAAAGATAATATCTTAGAATTGGAATAAAAAATACTTTCGGTTAACGCTTAGAAATCAAAAACATTCCCATTGACAAATTGAGTTAAATTATTATATCTCGCTTTTTTAGAGTCAGTATATTTATTGATAACTTTACTGATTTCACATGATGCCTCCCAATTAATTCCTCTATCAGCAATAAGATAAAGATGATTTTTATCCCAATAAGCAAGAGCAGAACGTACCGTATATTTTATATTTGATAAAATTTCAGGATTCATAACAAAGTCAACCACCTCACCCCATTTGCTTGTATGATAATCGGTAAACATCTTATAGTTATCTTTGAAGGTCAATTGCTTCATTCCTCTCCCTCTATATCGCCAACCATCACCGATATTGTCATTACCACCTCTTCCACCATAGGCCTTATTTGCTATTGTTTCTTGTTGGGCTGGATGCGCCGAATTTCTGCCATCTTCAGTTGCTTCATGTCGGTGATTTCTATAATACTTGAATTGAACTATAAGCCCTTCGGGAGGATAATCCAATGATTCAATAATCCGAAATCTAAACCCCACCTCCTGATAAACTTGCGCCATAAAATGATATAGTCGGTTTTTTGTATTCAGATGACAGCGTTCCAAATTAGCATTTAATTCATCCGCAACTCCCTGCAAGGTTTCATCACTGGCGTATTTTGAATCTGTCCAAATTTTACGCAGCATTTCAAGCGTAATCGGGCCAGCATTTTTCGTAGATATCGCCTCCAAAAACGTCACCGGATGCAAATGCCACAGCGCCTCGCTGCTGCGTATCTCCGGCACGTCCTTCATCCATACCAGCGCATCTATAAACTGCCGGTTGTAAAGCGCCAGGGCCGGCTGATGTTTGCCCTGCTCATCCAGCGCTGCCCGCCACAGCGCCGACATTCCGTCATGCAGCCATTCGCTGTGGTGCTTGACAATAAGACGCTGAACCTGCTTGAGAATATGTGATTGCCGGTTGTGCAGAAACTGCCACAGTCTTTTACTGAATTTTTCCCCATCGCTTTCGAACTCCATCTCCTTGAGCAGCCGCTGGTAGCCCTCGATGTAGGTTAACGAATACATATCGCGGGTGTTCTGTTGCGCCAGCTCGGCGAGCCGCTGAAATCCCTGCCGCAGCCAGCCCTCTCGGGGCGTTTGTCGCACGGTCCGCGGCGGCTCATCCTGCTCCAGCAGGATAAATCCGCGCTTTGCCAGGTCAAACTGATTGACTACGGTCACGTCGCTCTCGGCCAGCCAGGACCTCTCCGCCGGAATCTCATACCACGCGTTATCCCCGGACTTCTGCCAGCGGGTTTTGCTTCGTGGAGTGAAGCGTTCTTCGCCGGTAAGTACCGGGTCGTCGCCGATGACGGACGCCACAAAGGTATTATCCCGCTCCCGGTGGAAATAGCGCGGCTTGCCACGGGGGGAATGAATAAAGGGCTCCCCGGCGGTAACCCCGGCCCGGTTGGCCACAAAATCCGGCAGCCGGCTGTCCTGGCTGAACACCTCAAGATGGCAGAAATGATGCGGGGCGCTGTGGGGCGATTCCAGATAGCCGAGGTGGCCGATAATCTCGCCGGCGCTGACCGGCAGCACGTTGTCGCCGGCCAGGGCGACCACCTCGTTGAATACGCCTTTTTTCCGGGCCGCTTTCATCCAGCGGGGAAGCGCGCCGGCGCCGCCCCGGCGTTTAAGATACTTCTCCTGCCCCGATATCCAGCCGCTCTCTCCCACCGCCAGCCCGGCGGATACCCCTTCGGGCACGGACATGACCCGCACGTACACAAACGGCACGGCCCGGCGGTCCAGCAGAAAGGTCGCCTCCTCCAGGATTTCCACCGTGCTGAGCCGAGGCAACTGCGTGTAGGTATCCCGCGGGGCCGGGTAACGGTTTTGCACATCGTAACAGGTCCGCGCCTGCGCCCCGTCGCCGCCGGGCAGTCCCTGCCGCACCCAGCCCGGCGCGGGATTGTCCCGGCGGACCTTAAGCGCCGTGGCGGCCACCTCGCCGATGACGGTGTCGCTCGCGCCGTACACCGACAGCGGCGCCAACTGCATCCACAGGGTATAAAAATCCAGCCCGTGCGCCGGTCTGGCCTTATCGGGCACGCAGGTGGATTTCACCAGAATAAACGTCGTGCTGAATTTCAGGGCGCGTTTGTTGTGGGCGGCGGCGCGGTAATCGTCGTTGAGCCGGTAGGCCACGATATGGCCGTCGGTCATGCTTTTCAGGCCGTGACCGGCCGGGCCGTCGGGACGGTAAATTGCCCCGGGGACGAAGCTGTCGAAAAGATGGAGGCCGCCGTGCCAATGGCCCTGCGATTTGAGCAGCCAAAAGGCATCGCCCTGGGTGCCCTGCAGGGCTGACATGAATTCGCTTGCCGATGAATACCCATCCGTGGGCAGTACCGTTTTCATCCTGAATGACCTCGTGAAAATGCACAGGTTATCCGCGCACCCTTCCCGTCATTGATTCAAGGACAAATGGCACCGGACAGCGCCCAGCTTATCCGCACGATAGTCTCAATATCTTAAACCGCGGCATATCCCAGGGGATTTGCCGCCGCATTCCGGCACCAGGAGATGATCCAATCCTTAGCAGGCGGGGATCATGCCGCCGTCTACGCGCAGTACGGATCCGGTGATGTAGGAAGCCTGCCGGCTGGCGAGAAACGCCACCGCCGAGCCATACTCTTCCGGCTCGCCGTAACGGCCCGCCGGAATCGTCGCCAGGCTATTGGCCTTTACCTGCTGCTGACTGATATTCTCGCGCCCGGCGCGGGCGGCATCCAGCTGGCTGACACGGGCGGTGGCGATACGGCCCGGGACAATAACGTTGGCGGTAATGCCCTCGCGCGCCACTTCACCGGCCAGGGTTTTTGACCAGCCGATCAGCGCCATCCGCAGGCTGTTGGATATCGCCAGATTGGCAATAGGCGCCACGACGCCGGAAGACGTGCTGGTCACAATCCGGCCCCATCCCGCCTGGCGCATATCCGGCAGCACTTTATCGGTCAGTTGAATCAGCGACGCCACCATGGCGTTAAACTGCTCCTGCCAGACCCGCGGCTCGACGCCGCTGGCTTTGCCGGGGGGCGGTCCGCCGGAATTGTTCACCAGAATACCGATGGGGCCGAGATCCCGGCGGATCTCCGCCAGCACGCCGTCAAACGTCTCCGGCCGGGCCAGATCCAGGATATAGCGCCGCGCCCGACCGCCGGCCTGCTCAATAAGCGCTACGGTTTCCTCTATGGTGGCCGCCGTGCGGCCGGTTACCGCCACGGCAGCCCCCTCAGCCGCCAGCGCCAGCGCGATGGCGCGTCCGAGACCTCCGCCGGCCCCGGTAACCAGCGCCACTTTGTCATTTATCGCGAAATTCATATTCTTCTCTCTTTCTTGGCAAGCTAGGTATTTTTTTTACTGACTTTATCCGCCACCATGTCGTAAGCGGACTGCAGGTGATGGCGCATTTTCTCCGCCGCCTGGGCCATTTCGCCATCGCGTATCGCGTCCATAATGGACACATGCTCTTCACACCACTCCCTCACCCGCTGCCGGTTGGTATAGCTGCCGAACTCCAGCAGCCGGCGCAGACGGTTTTGCTGCTGGATAGCCTGCAGGACAAAAAAATTGCCGCTGCATTCCGCCAGCAGTTCGTGGAAGCTGGCATCGGTTTCAAAGATCTGGCGGCTCTCCACCTGAGTGATATCGGGGTGGGAAATCAGGAACAGGTGTTGCAAACGCAGCCGTTTCAGGGCGCGTTTATCCGCCTTGAACCCCGGCGTCAGCAAATTGGCGGGTTCGATCATCAGTCGGAAACCGTAGCCGTTGCGCAAAGCCACATCGGTGTTGAGCGTAGGCTGAAAACGCCAGCCATGGCCCTGGTTGCGTGCGATAAGGCCGTCCTCCGCCAGGCGCAGCAAAGCCCGGGACAATACTCCCCGATCGGCATCGTAGCGTTGGGCAATGTCGGTCTGGGTCAAGGATTCGGGTAAAATGCCGGCGATACGATCTTTCACCAACTGTTCGTAAAGCTCCTGATCGGTGCTGGAAGGCACGTCGATTTTAATCCGTTGCAGTTCGTCATAGGGTTTTACCAGAAAAAACCCCTGGTTGCGGCGCGCTTCCAGAATGCCCAGGCCGGTGAGTAAATTCAGACCGGCACGCACCGGCGTGCGCGATACGCCGATGGTATCGGCCAACTGTTGTTCCCGTAAATGATGACCTGGCTCGAATCTTGCTTCACATATCAGGTCAAGGATTTGATTCGCCAACCGCCGGCTGGTAGCCGTAGAACGCTGCTCCATGGGATAAACGCCCTGATTAATGTATTTATTGACTTATAATATACAATATTGCGGTCGGCGAACAGACAAGAATAGACCTGAATACTGCCCTAATCTGGTGCGGAAAGCGCACCAAAACAGAGCAGTTAACTATCTTCATAATTGTATTAATTGACTCACAAAGAGCAATCCAATCATTTGAAAACCGGAGCCCGTTATGACCAAGAAAGCCCCATTACGCCGTTATGCCCTGATGTCATTGGTTGTCACCTGCCTGAGCGTATCGTTCTTCAGCCGGGCGGCGGAGCCTGAATGGGTAGAAAAAGGCCGCATGACCTACGGCACCGCCGCGACCTTTATGCCGTTTGAATTCACTAAAGACAATACCATCACTGGATTCGATATCGATTTGATCAATGCGCTGGCGAAGAAACTGTCTTTGACGCCCGCGCCGCTTTCTATGGAGTTTAAGGGGTTGATTCCTGCGCTGCAAGGCAAGCGCATCGATCTCATCAATTCGGCCATGTACATCAATCCCGCCCGTGCGGAGCAGGTTGATTTCGTGCCCTATCTGAAAATCGGCGGCCGGGTTGTGGTGCGTAAAGGTAATCCGGCCAAGATAACCGGACGCGACCATTCCTTGTGCGGCAAAAATGTTGCCGTCACCCTGGGGGGCATCGAAGAGAGCCAGGCGCGGGCGGATAACAAGAACTGCCTGGCCGCCGGTCTGAAGGAGATTAACGTCATGACCTTCCCCGCCGCCACCGATTCCGCCGTATCCGTCGCCCAGGGCAGGGCCGACGCCGAGTTCGTTTCCACCCCCGGCGCGGTGGCGCTGCTGAGCGAAAAAGGCGATGTATTCGAGACCACCGGTCCGGAGTTTGAATCCGACACCCATATCGGCTTTGCGGTGCGCAAAGGCGATGCCGCCATGAAGCAAACCCTGGAAACCGGCCTGAAGGCGGTGGTAGCGGACGGAACCTATAAGCAATTAATTGATAAATGGAAATTTCCCGCTTCCGTATCAATCTTTTAAAGACCCGGGGCAACGCGTTATGAGGAAAAGGTATGTCCATTGATCTTGTCTGGCAATATTTGTGTTCACCGGCATTCTTCCAGGGCGCGGTAATGACCCTGCTGCTGACCCTGTGTTCGCTGTTTTTCGGCGTCGTGATGGGACTTATTCTGGCGTTGCTGCAGGAGTCGCGTTTCAGAGCCGGCCCGGCGCTGGCCTTTGTCTATCTTTGGCTGTTTCGCGGTACGCCGGTGCTATTCCAGATAATCTTTGTCTACAACGTACTGCCGACATTCGGACTGCGCTTCTCCGCCTTTACCTGCGCGGTGCTCGCGCTATCCCTGAATGAAGGCGCCTATATGGCCGAGATTCTGCGCTCCGGTCTGCAGGCGGTGAGAAGCGGCCAGCGCACCGCCGGCATGGCGCTGGGCATGACCGGCGGCCAGATCATGCGCAAGGTGGTACTGCCCCAGGCGGCGCGCATCGTGCTGCCGCCTATGGGCAACCAGATGATCAGCATGTTGAAATCCAGCGCCCTGGTCTCGGTGATTGCGGTACAGGAACTGCTGCTGGTGGCCAACCAGACCGCCAGCGCCAGCTTCCGCTATTTTGAGGCCCTGTGCGCGGCGGGTATTTATTATCTGGTGCTCACCAGCCTGTTTATGGTGTTCCAGGCGTGGCTGGAGCGTGCGCTTGATCCGAAAAAACGCCGCAAGCCCGCGGGTTCGCTTACGGATCGGCTGATCCGCGCCGCCCGCCAGCCGGCCCCACGCTAAGGAGCCCTTATGGAACCAATAACTGTAAATCCTTTAACTACCGCTAAACCCATGCTGGAAATTATCGGCATCGACAAGTTTTTCGGCCGTAACCACATTCTTAAAAATTGCTCGATTAACGTACATAAAGGGGAAACGGTGGTGCTCATCGGGCCCTCTGGCTCAGGTAAATCCACCCTGCTGCGCTGCGTGAATCTGCTGGAGCCGGTGGACGGGGGCGCCATATTTTTCGGTAACCAGGAAATCACCGCCGCCGAGGTGGTGCCGCACCGGATCCGGCAGGAGATCGGTATGGTATTTCAAAACTATGAGCTGTTTTCTCACCTGTCGGCGGCGGAGAACATCATGCTCGCCCCGATGACGGTGTTGGGCATGAGCCGGGCCGATGCCCACGACATCGCGTTGGAACTGCTGGGCAAGGTGCGTATTCCCGATAAAGCCGATGCCTTTCCCGATGAGCTGTCCGGCGGACAGCAGCAGCGGGTGGCCATTGCCCGCGCCCTGGCGATGAAGCCCAAGCTGATGCTGTATGACGAGCCCACCTCGGCCCTGGATCCGGAAATGATCCGCGAAGTGCTGGATGTCATGACCGATCTGAGCGCCGAAGGCATGACCAGCGTGGTGGTTACCCATGAGATGGGATTCGCCAAACGGGCCGCTAACCGCATCGTGTTTATGGAGCGCGGTGAAATCATTGAAAACGCCACCGGCCGGGATTTCTTCGGTGGGGATGTCAGCGAGCGCGCCCAGCGCTTTCTCGATCAGATTTTACATTAAGAAGGGTGTCATTTTGGAGAAGACCATGATTTGCGCCGAGCCCGATATCGCTCGCATGAAACAGGATCTTGCCGCCCTGGTGGCGGTCAATACCGAAAATCCTCCCGGCCGCGAACGGGAAGCGGCGGAGCTTATCGCCGGTTTGCTGGCGGATGCCGGTTTTGATCTGAGCTACAGCGAGTATCAGCCCGGCCGCACCAACGTTATCGCCGTGCTCAACAATGGCGAGGGTCCCTGCTTTGCCTTCAATACCCACATCGATGTGGTGCCGGCCGGTGAAGGCTGGTCCACGGATCCCTTTACGCTGACGGAACGGGAGGGCCGCCTGTACGGGCGCGGCTCCTGCGACGCCAAGGGTCCGCTGGTGGCCATGCTGGAGGCGATGCGTCAGATGGCCGCCCATCGCCACAAGTGGTCCGGCACGCTGATGGGGGTATTTGTGGCTGATGAAGAGGCGGCCAGCGAAGGGGCGAAATTTTATGTCCGCAACAATCCGCCGGCCATCGACTTTGCGGTGATTGGCGAACCCACCTCCAACGCCACCTTCTCAGCCCATAAAGGCAGCCTGCGGCCCTGGGTGCGGGTGGAAGGCGTCACCGCCCACTCCGGCACGCCGGATCTGGGAGAGAATGCGATCTTCCGCGCCGGGCAGTTGCTGGGCTTGATCGAAGAGCAGCATCATACCGAGGTGAAATGCCGCTGCCATCCGCTGGTGGGATCCGCCAGCCTGACGGTTACCCGTATCCAGGGCGGCCATGCCGATAATGTCCTGCCCGGCGCCTGCGACATCCTGCTGGATCGCCGCATGGTGCCCGGCGAGGATGAAGAGGTGGTGAAACAGGAGCTGGAACACCTGCTGACGGTGGCTCGCGAACGTTTCGGCGTGCGGGCCGGCGTCTTGCGGTACCAGCCCACCACCGGCGGCGCCACCGAAACCGCCGCCGATGAAGCCATTGTTCAGGCCGGCCTGGCGGCCTGCCGTGCCCATGGCCAGTCTGAGCCGGGGCCCTTCGGTTTTCAGGGCGGCTGCGATCTGGTGCATTTTCGCAGCCTCGGCACCAAGGGCATCGTCATCGGGCCGGGCTCGCTGGCGGTAGCGCATAAACCCGACGAGTTCGTGCCGTTGGATGAATTTATCAATGCCGGCCGGATTTATCAGCAGGTGGCCTGCGCTATGCTGCCCGCGGAGAACGCCAAGTGAAAGCCGCTCTTTATCGCGCCGATCTGCACTATCGGGGACTGCAGCTGCATACCGCCTCTTCCGGCAGCATCCCCGCCCTTGAGTCGCTCTATCTGGTACTGGACGACGGCCACGGCAGGGGCATCGGGGAAGTCAGGCTGAATATCGCCTACCTCAACGGTTTTACCGCCGAACAGGTCATGGCGGATGTGCGCCGGGCCCTCGCCGGCCAAGACTGGTCGTTGCCCGCCGCCACGCTGCTGGAGCATTCGGAATCGACGCTATCCCCTTACCTGGCGCCGACCCGCATGCTGCTGGATCTGGCGCTGCATGATATGGCCGCCGCCCAAGCGGGTACCAGCGTGGCCGGACTATTAGGCGCGCCGGAGGCGTTTCCCGTGTCTTCCGCCACCAACCAAACCCTGTTCTGGAGCACGCCGGAGGTCTTTTTGCAGCAGGCCGAGGCCTATGTGGCGCGGGGCTTCACCCAGCTCAAAGTCCGCATCGCCATCGGCACGCCGGAGCAGGATATCCAGCGTCTGGCGACGCTGCGTGACCGTTTCGGCGATCGCATCCATCTGGCCGCCGATGCCAACGGCCAGTGGACGCCCGAACAAGCCGCTGAACGTCTGCGAGCCTTGGCGCCTTTCGGCCTGA
Organism: Sodalis sp. RH15; assembly: GCF_047324255.1. Classification (NCBI taxonomy): domain Bacteria; kingdom Pseudomonadati; phylum Pseudomonadota; class Gammaproteobacteria; order Enterobacterales; family Bruguierivoracaceae; genus Sodalis; species Sodalis sp. RH15. The sequence continues at coordinate 1,308,909 of NZ_CP178738.1, read as the reverse complement.
GCTATGTGGAGCAGCCCATCGGGCCCCAGTGGCCGGATGAAATCCCCCGGCTGGCGGAGCACAGTCCCATCCCCTGGATGCTGGATGAAAGCGTCAGCTGCGAGGCCGACGTCGACCGGGTCATTGCCCTTCAGGGCAAGGTTTGGGCCCATCTGAAGCTGGTGAAGCTCGGCGGCATCGCCCCGACGGTGCGGGCCGCCCGGCGGCTGCGGGACGCCGGCATCCCCTTTATGATTGGCCAAATGAACGAAGGCGCCGCCGCCACCGCCGCGGCGCTTCAGGTGGCTTACCTCACCCAGCCCCGCTTTGCCGAACTCTATGGCGCCGACGGCATTATCGACGATCCGGTCAGCGGGGTGATCTACGGCCGGGGCCAGGTCAGCTGTTCTTATTCCACCGGTCTGGGTATTCATTTTGATGCGGGCCGGGCTGTGTTTATTCAGGAGTTTAACTAATGCAAAACGTGGGTAATATTGTCCAGGGCAGTCAATCCGCTTTCGCCCCGGAAGAGTACCGTGGCCGGGTACAGCGGGCGCGCCGGCTGCTGACCGATGCCGGTCTGGACCTGATGATCATCACCGGACCGGAGAATATTTTCTACCTCACCGGCCAGCAGACGCCGGGGTATTACACTTTCCAGGCCATGGTCCTGCCGGTTGACGGCGAGCCGGTGTTTGTTATCCGGCAGCTGGAATATTTCAATTTTATCTCCAATACCTTTATCAGCGACGCCGCCATCTACCAGGACGGGGATAATCCGGTGAATTTCCTGCTGGAGGTGCTGCGCGGACGGGGATGGCTCGATAGCCGCATCGGTATCGATAAACGGGGCTGGTTCCTGCCCATCAGCGTCTATGAGGCCTTGCAGGAAAAACTGGGGGTTATCCATGACGCGGCGGGCATCGTCGAACAGCTGCGGGCGGTGAAGTCGCCGGCGGAAATCGAAAAAATGGCGCTGGCCGCGCGCTATGTGGATGCCGGCATGAAAGCGGGCCGCGATGCCATTGCCGCCGGCGCCACCGAGAACGACCTGGTGGCCGCCATGATGGGACAGGCCATCGCCGCCGGCTCGGAATATGTCGGCATGGAACCGCTGGTCTCCACCGGACCGCGCAGCGGCGTGCCGCACGGTACCTGGCGCCGCCGCCGCATCGCCGCGGGGGATGCGGTATTTCTGGAAATGTCCGCCACCCACGATCGCTATCATGCCGCGCTGATGCGTTCCGCCTGGCTGGGCACCCCGCCCGCCGTCGCGCTGGATATGGAGAAGACCTGCCAGGAAGCCTTGCAGGCCGCCCTGGACGCCATCCGTCCCGGCGCTACCTGCGAAACCCCGCATATCGCCTGCCAGCGGGTGATTGACCGCGCCGGCTATACCGAAAACTTCAAAAAACGCACCGGCTATTCCATCGGCATCGCCTTTGCGCCGGACTGGGGCGAAGGGGCGATCCTGAGCCTCTATAGCGGCATCACCACCGAACTGCGGCCGGGCATGACGTTCCATATCCCGCCGGCGCTGCGGGTTTACGGGGAATTTACCGTCGGCGTCAGCGAAACCATTGTCGTCACCGAAACCGGCTACCGGGTACTGGGTTCAACCGAGCGTCCGCTCTATCAGTTAGGGTCATAATCGCCGGGGGTGGCCTGCCACCCCCATTTTATCAAAGGAAATTGCAATGAAAGATTTGGTCGAAAGCCGCGAACGCCTGAAGGGCATTTTTAATATTACCGTTACGCCCTTCACCGCCGACGGCGAGATTGATTTTGACGGACTCTGCCGCAACGTGGAGCGCGTCATTACCCTGGGGTATGACGGCATTCTTATCGGCGGCACCTATGGGGAATTCCCTACGCTCACGGTGGCCGAACGGGCCGCTATCTTCCGCCGGGTGATGGATTTGGTGAATGACCGGGTACCGGTCATGCTGTGCAGCGCCGGTTCCGATCCCCGGGCGGTGAAGGAGCTGACGGCCCTGGCGGGGGATCTCGGCGGCCTGCCGATGGTGACGCCGCCGTTTGTTTCAGAGGTCACCGACGAGCAGATCGTCAGCTTTTTCAAACAGATGGCGCCCTTATCCCGCACCGGCATCCTGGTGTATAACGCGCCGGGCATCGGCATCACCCTGGCGCCGGCCCTGCTGGAACAGCTGGCGGACATTCCGCAGGTGGTGGGGATCAAACAGGGCGACCTGAATCCCACCGTTATCGACCAGTTGGCTAATCGCCTGTCGGGACGCCTGCGGCTGTTTTGCGCCTCTGATCTGGCCTTCCTGGGGCCGATGATGTGCGGATTCGACGGCATCAGCAGTACCAACAGCGGCGCGCTGCCGGAGCTTATCCTGGCGGCCTATCGGGCGCTGGAACGGGGAGATGCCCATACCGCGCGGGATTTGCATCGTCTGTGGTACGGCTACCGGGGTCTGGCGCGCCGTTTCGGCCAGCCGCAATTGGTCAAGGCCGCCATGAACCTGCGCGGTTTCGACGGCGGACATGTGCGTTCGCCGCTGATAGACGTGGCCGAACCGGTGATAGCCCAGCTTAAGGAAGAATTAACCAGGCTGGCGGCGGACAGCCGCAGCGGCGTGGTTTTGAAAAACTGAAATCGCGGGCGGGCATATGCCATGTCCGCCCGCGAGGCATGACGTCTGGAGTACGGTGCGGCGCCGGCAGAAACGGGCGGATATATCAACGCCCCGACAAGGCGGCCTGTTTCAGCCAGGCCATGATAAGCGGGTGTGCCGCCGCCGGGGCGGAGGTCAGTTCGGGATGTCCCTGTACGCCGAGATAAAACGGATGGTCGGCCAGTTCGATGCCGTCGGCGATGGCGCCGGCGCTATCGGTGGCGCTCACCGTCAGGCCGCAGCGGGGAAGCATCTCCAGCAGATCGGGATTGAGCTGATAGCGGTGGTTATAGCGCAGCCGGTTATCTGTCGCCAGGATGGACGCCAGCCGGCTGCCGGTACGCAGCCGCATGTCATGCTCCCCGGAGCGATGCACGCCATAGCGGTTCGGATCCCGCAGCGGCACAAAGGTTTTCACCGGCGCGTCCGGGTCGGCTTCCTGCAGGTTGGCCCGCCGTAATGCCGGCAGCTGTTGCAGGGCGGCGGTGGCCATGGTCTGCATGCCCAGGCATAACCCGAGGGTGGGTATGCCCTGTTGCAGGGCATAACGCGCCACCGCCAGCTGTCCGGACACATTGCCCATATCCGCGCCGCCGGGCAGCAGTATCCCCGCCACCGTTGCCGGCAGCAGGCCATCATCCGGCGACAGCGTTTTGGGCGGGACGAACAGCACGTCAAGGGTAATGCCCAGTGCGTCGGCGGCATCCCCCAGGGCCGCCAGGGTGGCGGGATAGGCGGCGGCCTGATCCTGCCTTGCGCCGATAAGGGCGATGCGGAGTTTTCCCGCGCCGCGGGTGGAATGCGGCGGCGAGGACGGTGGCGACGTGGCATGCCAGCGGCCGAAGGTATCGGGTCGCCATTCGCCCTCGATGGCCGCGCCGCCGGAGCGGTCTTCCAGGACCAGGCGGCCCCGGCGGTTCACCGTATGCCAGAGACGGTACGGGACGCCGCCCTGCTCAAGCAACGGGATCAGGACGGATAAAGCGTCCCGCTGCGATGGTCCGATGGGCACCACGCAATCCTCCCGTGCCGCCCGCTGCGCGCAGGCGGAGGGGGTTAAGGCGGCGTCGGGCGAGCGGCCGGTCATGCGTTCAAGCCAGAGCAGCCCGCTGGTCACCAGCCCGCCGTGACGCAGCACATGCTGGCAGGCATCGGGAAACCGTCCGGTGTCGTAGTCCGCCGCCAGATGCAGCAGGGGGAGCTGGCGCTGCGCCGCCACGATCGCCGCCATCAGGCCGTACAGCGCGGGTTCCGGCGTGTCGTGCACCACCAGTAGGGTCGTCATGGATAGGTTCCTTTAGGGAATCAACAAAGGAAAGGCCGGTTCGGCCATGTTAATGTAAATTGAACTATATGTGTCAAATAATACAATTTTCTTATCCCACTTTGAAGAGGCATCCATGTCAGCAGAACTTATCGCCCGGCGTATGAAGCGCGTACGTCCCTCCCCCACCGCCGTGATTTCCGATATCGTGCGCGCCATGCAGCAAAACGGCATCGACATTATCAACCTGGGTGAGGGTGAGCTGGACTTCGATACTCCCCAATCTATCAAACAGGCGGGTATCGATGCTATCGAACGCGGCGACACCAAATACACCGCCGTATCCGGTACCGAGGCGCTGAAACGGGCCATTATCGGCAAATTCCAACGTGAAAACGGGCTGGTCTTCCAGCCGGAAGAGATCATTGCCGGATGCGGCGCCAAGCAGCTGATTTTTAATGCCTTCCTGGCAACAATCTCACCGGGCGATGAGGTTATCGTGCCGGCGCCTTACTGGGTTTCCTACCCGGACATGGTGGCCCTGGCCGAAGGCGAGCCCCGTATTGTCCCCTGCAGCGAGCAATCGGGCTGGAAATTGCAGGTCGCCGACCTGGCCGCCGCCATCACCCCCCGTACCCGTTGGCTGATATTGAATTCCCCCAATAATCCCACCGGCGCGGTGTATTCCCGCGAAGAGCTGCAAGCCCTGGCTAAGGTGCTGCTGGATTCTCCCCAGGTGATGATCCTGTCCGACGATATTTACGAACATATGCGCCACGATGCCGAGCCCTTTGTCACCCTGGCGCAAATCGAACCCCGCCTGCGAGACAGAACGCTGACGGTGAACGGCCTGTCGAAGGGCTACTCCATGACCGGCTGGCGTATCGGCTATGCCGGCGGCCCGGCCTGGCTTATCTCGGCCATGCAGATATTGCAATCCCAAAGTACCTCCAACCCCAGCTCCATCTCCCAGGCGGCGGCGGTTGAGGCGCTGACGACACCGGCCGTTTTCCACGCCGACTGGCTGCGGCGGCTGGCGGCCCGGCGCGCCGTGGTCATGTCGATGATTGCCGAGGTGCCGGGACTCGGCGCCGAATTACCGCCGGGGGCATTTTACGTGTTTGCCAACTGCCGGGGGATGCTGGGCAAACGTACGCCGCAAGGGAAGACAATAGACAGCGACAGCGATTTCGCCGCCTATCTGGTGGAGAATGCCCATGTGGCCACGCTGCAAGGGTCGGCCTTCGGCGCATCGCCCTATATCCGCATCGCCTATGCCATTGACGATGATCGCCTGCATGAAGCCTGCGCGCGCATCAAAAACGCCTGCCTGGCATTACAGTAGTAAAGTCCGGGTGCTTTTGCCCAGGGGATTAAAGGCAAGATCGCTGCGCTCTGGGTGAAATATAACAATACCGGCGGAACCGCCGCCGGCATATTTAATATAGGTTGGCTAATAATCAATGCCAAAATAACATCGCTTTTGATAAATAACTATACGAAACTAATGATTAGCATAGCTAATTAATTACCGTTAAACCTTTTGCTCATTCCCAATGATATTCTTATTTTTGATCTTTATATTAATCATAGAGCTAATTAACTTCCCGCCGAATCTCCTCAATCCCTGTCTTTTCAAACAAAACAATTTATTTATACTGGACACATAAACAGTATAAATGAGTTGAAAGAATGAAGATTATCGCAGACTTTTCCGGCGCCCATGCCATGCTGCCGGTGCTATCGCTCCCCTTGTTTGCCGATCAATGCCGGGCGGGCTTTCCTTCTCCGGCGCAGGACTATGTGGAAAAAACGCTCGACCTGAACGAGTATTGCATCCGCCATCCCAGCGCCACCTATTTTGTCCGCGCCAGCGGCGAATCGATGATTGAAGCCGGGATCGGCGACGGCGATTTATTGGTGGTGGATCGCGGTGAAACCGCCGGTCATGGCGATATCGTCATTGCCGCCGTCGATGGCGAATTCACCGTCAAACGGCTGTGCCTTAAGCCGCGCCTGGCGCTGCAACCGATGAATCCGGCCTTTCCGACGCTCTATCCCCAGCCGGATGCCTTGGAAATCTTCGGCGTGGTGCTGTACGCCATCCACAATACCCGGAACTAGCCATGTTTGCCCTGGCGGACGTGAACAGCTTCTACGCCTCCTGCGAAACGGTATTCCGGCCGGATCTGCAAGGGTTGCCGGTGGTGGTGCTGAGCAACAATGACGGCTGCGTCATTGCCCGTTCCCGAGAAGCCAAACAGCTTGGCATAAAAATGGGCCTGCCTTATTTTCAGCTGGGGGAATTGCTGCGCAAGCACCGCATCGCGATTTTCTCGTCCAACTATGCGCTGTATGCCGATATGTCGGCCCGGGTCATGTCTATTCTGGAAGCCATGGCGCCGCGCACCGAAATCTACTCCATTGACGAAGCCTGGATGGACGTTAGCGGCATCGAAGCCAGCATGCCCTACACGGAATTCGGCCATCGGGTGCGAACCAGGGTCCGGCAAGACACCGGCCTGACGGTAGGGGTAGGCATCGCCCGCACCAAAACCCTGGCTAAGCTGTGCAATCACGCGGCCAAACAGTGGCCGGCCACCGGCGGGGTAGTGGCTCTCAACGACCCGGCGCGCCTGCGCAAACTGATGTCGCTGGTGCCGGTGGAGGAGGTTTGGGGCGTGGGCCGCCGCATCTCCCGCCGGCTCAATGCCGTGGGGATTCATAACGCCTTGCAGCTGGCGGAATCGAATATTTCGTTTATCCGCAAGACTTTCAGCGTGGTATTGGAACGCACGGTGCGGGAACTGCAGGGAGAATCCTGTATCGCCCTGGAGGAGCAAACGCCGGTAAAGCAACAAATTGTCTGCAGCCGCTCGTTCGGCGGTCGCGTCACTGCCTTGGCCGATATGAGGCAGGCGGTTTGCCGCTATGCGGAGCGGGCGGCGGAAAAATTACGCCAGGAACAACAATACTGCCGGCAGATAGCCGTGTTTGTCCGCTCCTCGCCCTATGCCGTCAATGAACCTTATTATGCCAACGGCGCCAGCGAAAACCTGCTGACCGCCACCCAGGACACGCGGGATATAGTCGCCGCCGCCATGCGCGGGCTGGAACGGATTTGGAAAGAGGGACCGCGCTATGCCAAGGCCGGGGTAATGCTGAATGATTTTTCCCCGACCCGCCAGGCGCAACTGCATTTATTCGACGCCTGTCCCCCCCGGCGCGCCAGTATGGAGCTGATGGCGGTGCTGGATAAAATCAACCACACCGGCATCGGCCGGGTCTGGTTCGCCGGTCAAGGCATTGCCCCCTCATGGGCGATGCGCCGGGATATGTTATCCCCCGCCTATACCACCCGCTGGGGGGAATTACCCACAGCCAGGCTTTGCTGATGTTCGGATTCGCCATGGCGGCCACCGAATGAATGCCCATAAAACATTTCACAAACGCCGCTCGTCAATCCGGCGTTCATTATTCGGCGGTGCGTTATCTGGTAGTATTTTCCCGCGATGTGTCAATAACACTTTTACTCAACGGAGAAGAGCTCGTCATGCCGATAAGCGCAGTGGGTCACAGAAAGAATGTAGGTACATTTGAAAATAAATTTCTAAAATATAATACTAATATTATCCAGGAACAGATTATTAGCATAGCCCGTTCACAACAGGAGAAAGTACCGGTCAAACCGGGTGGAATAGCTGTTCTCTATACCCTTTCCGCTATTTTACCCCATATTAAAATGGTCGTGAATTCGTCGGCGGAGCCCCGCGGGGGTATCGTCATGTATAATGGCACGGCGCAGAACACCCCCAGCCATAACGGTAAAGCACAGATTATGGCGGCTGCCGCCAGGAACACAAACTATCCTAAGGCTGAATCTAGACCGGCTCCGATTCAAAATCATAGGATTCCCAACATTATTTCCGAGAATACAAATATAAAAAGCAATTTATATCAACATATGGGAAAAACCGCCTCTGAATTTTTTTATCAGTGCATGCAAAAGCTTGATGCGCTGGTAACCCAATATGACCCGCTCAGATTTCCCACGGCCGACGCAACGCCTGTGGGCACTGGTTATTTATCTCAAAACGGGGCCTACTGGGATCAGAATAATCATATCTATGTCATAAAGAGTGAATTGACAAAGAAAAAATTTATTGAATCGTTACTCAATTTCCTTGTCGTTAGCGGACAATTAACGGACTCAGGCGCAGAAAAACTTGAAACCTATGTAAAAGAAAACACCTCCGGCATTCCTTTTTTTCTCACGCCCGTAATAAAATTCGAGAATGAGTCATCAAGAGCGAAAAGGATCTCTGAGGCGGATAGAAACCGGTATATCGGCGAACATATTCGAGAACATTGCGCTTATGAAGCAGACGTGCTTAATACTAAAGGCGAAAATGAAGGAAAAGCCTTTATGTTCTGGGCTGGACGGTTAGAAAATCCTCTTCGAATGATATATGACAATACCGATGAAAGCCCATCCCCTTTAACACTGCAAGTAACAAGCGGGCTGAATTTTTTCTCTGACATTTTGACTCTGGGCTTAAAACCCCTCATTGGAAATCTTATTGCCAATTATCTTAGAAGAGAATACTACCTATCGCAAGGAGACGAGATATGCGCAGAAAGACAGCGCCATCTGATCATAGCTGAACTCGCTACTGGTATTAATGTCGAGGGATTTGCGTTCAGACATCGGGGAAAAGCGCCAATCCTAAAACCGCGAGAAATAATGCATTCGGTTCCCCTGTCCGAGCGGGCAGCCTACTCGCTGCGCAACCCTGCTACCGGGGTCCAAGAGGAACTGCTGATAAAAATAGTAGATAACAAAAAAACAGCGAGCGCGACCCACGATGGCAAAGACAACATTTACCTGAAACCGACGGATCAAAATGAGTTTATGACTTATCATTCTCATCCCGCCAAGCCGGACTTACCGGAAAGGAGAGTCATCTTTGATGAAGAGAAATCAACCTGGCGATATGCCGATAGCGTTGATGCCGCCGAGCTCAATGTACAATTCAGTAAAGGCAAGTCGTTTATTCACTTGCAAGGAGAGAAACATGAATTACGTATGAATCGTCACCGACAATATGAAGCCGTTGTTCATAAGACATCCGGTACCAAGGAATATCTTCCTGTCTATAGGGAACCGTTGTCACGTGAATGGCATTTAGAAGAACACAACGGGCATTCTGTATTCAATACCAGACAGAAGAAAATTATTAATGATTTTAATATTCCAATCGGCAAACCCGTTAAGTACATCGCGGAACAGAACGGCAATCAAAAGAGGTATGGCGCCGGAATAATATACCGGGTGGAAGACACCGATGCTTATTCAAACGATATATTCTATAAAGCCATTGAGATGAATGGCATGGTGGTGCCGGTGAGAGAGCGTATCACATCGAAAAATCGTCTGCATTATGAAATATTCGATATTTCTAATAATCAAAAAGAGACCTACCCGGTTGAGTTTGACGGCGCTCGCTGGCTCTTTGAACGCCCGACGTCCATTCATGCATCCAATTCACTGAAAAAAGCCGTTACGCGGGATATGCTCGTCGACATGGATGCCAGCCAGCTATCAGCACCGGGCCATAGAGGATTAAGATGGGACGCCCGAGAGAAATCCTATTTGAAGGTCCACAATAAATACCTGCCGATAAAAAAATTAAATGGCAATAGATACAGTATTAAAGCACCTATGAAGGGTAATCGCATATATCTCCGATATAACAATGAAAAATTCTCTGTCGAGACAGCTCGCGAGAGGTTGAACAATATCCTTACCGAAGGCTTGAGCGGAAGAAAACGAACACTTGCCTTGGACGTTTTGAAAGAGCAGGATGGGTTTACTGAAGGCAGCGCCAGGGAATTGCTGCTTGAATATCAGTTCCCTAAAGATGGTTTTTTTGATGATTATAATTTTGCTCTTGAAATTGAGCAAACGGGTAAAGTACCTCGGTGGGCCAAGAGATTCAAGAAGTCCCATAGCCCTGAAAACGCTCAATCAGAAGCGCAGAAAACGGTTTCAGTGTTTGCAGTGGGCCAACCCGAACATCCTATTGAACTGAAGCTGGGAGACATATTAGGGGAGGGCTGCTATGGTAAGGTTTTTACTGATGCCAGTGATAATAACTATGTCATAAAAAAATATGTCCGTGACAATAAATATCTTCAGATTGACATAAAAACGTTGACCAATAACGAATCCAACTCATTCCGCCGTTATTACGGCGAGGACTCGGCAACATTATATCATAATGAAGAGGAAGATTTTTATCTGCGAATGTACCGTATTCCAGGTAGAACGGTTCCGCAGCTTCCCCCAGACACTTTACCCCCTGACGCCATTGAGCGGTACGTGGACATGCTGGAAAAACTTAATCATGTCGGCATATTACACGGTGATCTCCACGAGGGTAACATCATGTGGGATGACGAAGCGGAAATATTTCATCCCATCGATATTTACAATGTCAAAGACCAGTATTTCAGTGGAAATTCAGATAACACGCTTCAAAACGATATAGAGGAAGAGGAATGGCTCTATTTGGTTGATGACATCACCGCAAAAATGAAAAGCAATGTCCAGGTTTAACCCATCGGCAAACAATATTTGATAATAACCCTCATTCACGGTGGCCGTTTTGCGGTCGCCGTTTGCACACAATGCAAAAAAAACAATCTGTTGCGCTTCCCCCAAGGCGGTGCTTGACATTATCCCACCGAAGCGACACCTCCAGTGGATGAATATTCACCGAAGGAATATTAGCGTTTTTGCAGCAGAGTGATTGCTACCGGCGGCAATTGAAGGTAAAAATACTTCCGCTGTGGCAAGAGCCGAAACCCGAAATTTCGGCGGTTATACCCCATCCATTATTAAAAAGACGACAAGGACCCCCTATGTTAGCCAAGATTACCCGCCTGTTCCCGCTGTGGGCCGTTTTGCTGTCGGTTATCGCCTATTACTCCCCGGGAACGTTTACCCCCATGGGTCCCTATGTGGGGTATTTGCTGATGCTTATTATGTTCGCCATGGGCGTAACCCTAAGAGCCGGCGATTTCAAACGGGTTCTCACGCGTCCGGCGCCGGTGGTGGCGGCCACTTTCCTGCATTATCTGGTGATGCCGCTGGCCGCCTGGTTATTGGCCAAACTGTTTCATATGCCCGCGGATCTGTCGGCCGGCATGATACTGGTGGGCAGCGTGTCGAGCGGGACAGCGTCCAATGTGATGATTTACCTGGCCAAAGGCGATGTGGCTTTGTCCGTCACCATCTCGGCGGTATCCACCCTGGTGGGGGTATTCGCCACGCCGTTGCTGACCCGGCTCTATGTAGATACCCATATCAAGGTGGATGTGGCGGGCATGCTGCTGAGCATCCTGCAAATCGTGGTCATTCCGATTTTTGCCGGCCTGGTTATCCATCATTTATTCACCAAGGCCGTCAAGCGCATTGAACCGGGGCTGCCGGCGCTTTCCATGGTCTGCATCCTCGCCATCATCAGCGCGGTGGTGGCCGGCAGCCAGGGATTTATCGGCTCGGTGGGCCTGGTGGTCATTGCGGCGGTGATCCTGCATAACGGTATCGGCCTGCTCGGCGGCTACTGGGGCGGCAAACTGTTCGGCTTCGACGAAACCACCTGCCGCACCATGGCGCTTGAAGTGGGCATGCAGAACTCGGGATTGGCGGCAACACTGGGCAAGATATATTTCACGCCGCTGGCCGCCCTGCCCGGCGCGCTGTTCTCGGTTTGGCATAATCTGTCCGGTTCCGTGCTGGCCGGTTACTGGTCCGGCCGTCCGGTGGAAAAAGATCAGCATCGATAATTCCTCGCATACGGCGATGCATTAAGCCAATCCCGGCGGGAAAAGCCTCTTTTTCGCCGGGCTGCATGGCTGACCGGTTACAATTTTTAATTAATTCCCGACGGCCTCCGATATAAACAACGCACGTATTGTGCGTTTTTTCTAATGCTTTTACCGCTTTTGCACTAATATCTATGGCTTGTCCAGACAGGCAAATGCGCCCGCCCCCATGAAGCCGGCATTACAAAAGACATTTTCCGCATACCGCCGCGCCGATCGCGGCATCTATACTTTACTTAACATGCATTATTCATTAAGCCATTTCTCATCTCTCCGGCAAGATAGGTAACAGTTTTTTACCAAAGAGATAATGAATAAAAGCCATTTGGGTGTTAAATCTCACCGCCCAAATTATCTCGTTGCCACTGAAAAGCAGGATTGTTGAAAATATGTTCAGACTAAATGCCTTCCATTCCTCTAAGCTCAATCTTAAATGGGCCGGCATGTTCTGGTTGTTGAACGCCTTTTTACTGACGGCAGTCGCTTTTCGCTTTTGGCAGTGGATCTCCATTCCCCCAGGGGATATCCGCTCGCTGGTGTATTTGCTCACCACGCAGTACGGGCTGTTCGGCGCCTTCTGCGTGCTGGCGATGATTATTCAATGCCTGGTGTGTTTTTTGCCCCCCAGGCTGTTCCGCTCCGTCGGTATCCTCATGGCGTTTTTCCTCAGTGCGCTGCTGGTCGTGGATACCCTGGTGTACGCTCAATACCGTTTTCACCTGAACGGCGTGGTGCTGGAAATGCTGTTCCAGGGACGGGATATCATCGATCTCTCCTGGTATACCTGGCTGATAGGCGGTTGCATCGGTCTGGTATTGCTGGCGGTGCAATGCCTGTTCAGCGCCATGGCAACGAGGATGCCACGCCTGCAGCGGCTGCGCAAGCCGGCCTATGTGTTAATGGCGGTCAGTATTCTGGTCAGCCAGGGGCTGCATGTCTGGGACGATGCCAATTATAAAACCCAGATCCCCGGCTATACCCGGCAATTTCCGCTGTACTACCCCTTAACCGCCAAGAGCCGCCTGGTAAAATGGGGTCTAGTGGATCCTTCGGTGGCCCTGAACAAGGAAAACAATCTGCATGTTGCGAGCGAGGGGGTACTGCATTATCCCTTGCAGGCTATCCAATTCCAGAAACCGGCCCAGCAGCCCAACATCCTGTTTATCCTTATCGATGCCTGGCGCTACGATGACGCCAATCCGCAGGTGACCCCTAACGTCAGCCGCTTTGCCCAGCAGGCTTTGCGCTTTCATCAGCACCGCAGCGGCGGCAATTCCACCGAACCGGGTATATTCAGCTTGTTCTATAGCCTGCCCGATACCTATTGGCTGTCGGTACGCAACAGCGGCCAGCGTCCGGTGTTAATGCAAACCCTGGCGGACCAGGGATATGAATTCTCCATACACGGCTCCGCCAATATCAATCATCCGCCGTTTGATCGAACGGTGTTTGCCCAGATTCCCAATTTGAAGATCAGCAACGGCGCCCGCACTCCCGCCCTGCGGGATCAAGAGATAACCGATGATTTCAAGCAATTTATCGACAAGCGCGACGGCTCGCGGCCGTTCTTTGGTTTCCTGTTTTACGATGCCGCCCACGGTTATGACCTGCCTCCTAACCCGGTAACGCCGTTCCAGCCTTACTGGGATCGGGTAGACCATATCAAGCTGAATAATGATTTTGATCCCACGCCTTATCATAACCTCTACCGTAATGCGCTTTATTACGATGATGGGCTGATTGGCCAGGTATTAACCAAACTGCAGCAGGCCGGGCTGGATAAAAATACCCTGGTGATCATCACGTCCGATCACGGCGAGGAATTTAACGATCACAAAAAGAATTACTGGGGGCACGGCAGCAACTACAGCGATGTGCAGATTCATGTTCCGATGTTTATGCGTCTGCCGGATGGGCAAAGCGGCGATATCGACCGGCGCACCACGCATTTCGATGTGGTACCGACCCTGATGGCGACGGTGGCCGGGGTAAAAACGCCCGTCAACGATTACAGCGTGGGCCAGAATATGCTGGATCCCTCGGCCCCGCAGTCGCAGGATATGATTGTCGGCAGTTATTATAATTATGCCGTGGTCTCGCCGGATTTAATTAATGTGGTCTATCCCGGCGGCGTTTTCGAAACCCTGACCCCGGACCTGAACCCCACCAAGCACCGTTTGCTGCAGGGGGATCGGCTGAAAAACATTATCAGCCTGATGTCGCGGTTTAATAGATAGCGCTGCATAATCAAAGGGCAGCAGAAGGGAGACAAGTGTCCGCCGGCTGGCACACGTTTAGCCATAGGCGAATCTGCTGCTTGCAATTATACTATCCGCCTCTCTTTGGCTGTCAGGAGGGCTTATGAAGCTCACGCGATATACCGACTACGCATTACGGGTAATTATTTACCTCGGTTCGCGGGATGACGGCCTGTCGTCCATCGCTGAAATTTCCGCCTTATATGACATCTCGCGCAATAACCTAATGAAGGTAGTGCAGGATTTGGCCCATCTGGGCTATGTCGAGGCGATCCGCGGCCGCAGCGGCGGCATCCGCCTGGGGCGGCCGGCGCGGGATATCAATCTCGGCACGCTTATCCGCCACACCGAGAAAAACCAGAAGCTGGTGGACTGCACCCGGTGCGTGATTGCCCCCGTCTGCGGCCTGCCCGGGGTGCTGAGCGAGGCTACCCGGGCGTTTTTCGCCGTGCTGGATAAATACACCCTGGCGGATTTACTGGTGCAGCGCCACCATTTTAACGATCTGCTGATCTTCTCCGATCAATAATCCCCGACGTCAGCCGAGCCAAAATACCAGCAGCGCGGCGAGAATGCAGTAGCCGCCGAACAGATGCCAGCGGTCGTGTTCCAGCCAGCGCGACAGCCAGCGCAGGGCAACCAGGCCGGCAATAAAACTGAACACCATCCCCAGCAGGCTGGGCCACAGCATCGGCATGATTGCGCCTGACGGCAACGGGTGATTCGCCGCGCCGCCATGTAAGGCACGCAGCGCTTCTTTAGCGATCACCACCGGCGTAAGCACCACCGCCAGGGCAAAGCTGAACTCTTCGGCGCGTCGGCGCGTCACCCCCATGGCAAGTCCGGTTGAGATGGTGGCCCCCGATCGGGAAAATCCGCGAAAAGGCAAACAGAGCCCCTGAACCAAACCGATGACCACCGCCCTGACGCTGGATATTTCACCGCCCTCGCGTTCGCCAAAACGTGACGAGGCGATAATCAAAACGCCGGCGGCGGCCAGCCCCGCCGCAATAAGCCTGCTGTTGCCAAACAGATGCTCAATTTCAAAATCCGCGGCATTGTGGGCATAAAGATGTTTAATCAGGCTTTGCAGGGTCAATCCCACCACGCCGGTCACCGCGGTGGCCAAAACAATATAAAAGGCATTGTGGCGGAAGGCCTTGCCGGAGCTGAAATAGGTGCTGCGCCAGGTTTTCCAGAAATAAAGAATTACCGCAAACATGGTGCCGGTATGCAGCATCACCAGTAATAACGTCATTTCAGGCGCGGTGGGATCCAGACCCAGCAGCTTCTCGGCCATGATCACATGGGCGGAACTGGATACCGGCAGCAATTCGGCCAGACCCTGCACGATAGCGAGGATAACGATTTGTATAAAAGACATGGAGTCGGTCTCACATCAAGTCGAAGGCGATGATGCCATCGCAAAGGGAGGAAATCATAAGAAGCGCTAGCCTGGGGACAAAGGGTAAAGAATGAAAGAAGTCTATAGAAACCGCTTCGTTTTTACCGCTCAATTTTGCGTTAGAACTGTTACTGATCATTTCGTGCGGTAGTTTCTGCCGGCAACGATTTCAATGGACTATGAAGCGACAATCCGGATTACCCGCGAAAATTGCGCTATATCAAGTAATGATTAACTAGCGGAAATTGCACTATTACATTCAGCGGCGGCGTTCTATCTTAAAGATGCATTTAAAATGCATCTTTAAGGAGATCTCATTATGTTTTGTGTGCAATGTGAACAAACCATCCGTACGCCTCTGGCTAACGGCTGCGCCTACGCGCAGGGAATGTGCGGTAAAACCGCCGAAACCTCCGATTTACAGGACCTGCTGATTGCGGTGCTCCATGG
This sequence comes from Sodalis sp. RH15, assembly GCF_047324255.1. Lineage (NCBI taxonomy): Bacteria > Pseudomonadati > Pseudomonadota > Gammaproteobacteria > Enterobacterales > Bruguierivoracaceae > Sodalis > Sodalis sp. RH15. The sequence goes on along the minus strand of NZ_CP178738.1, from coordinate 1,293,021 downwards.
CTTATCGGCCTGGGCGATACGGGCTCGTGAATTGGGCATCGTCGATCATCGGGTAGACAGCTTTGCACCCCGGGCTTTTTTCGCCACCCTGACCAATGTGAACTTCGATTCGGCGCGCATCGTCGAATATGCCCATGAAACCATAGCCCTGCGCGAGAGATTGATTGCGCGCTGCCGGGCCCTGGCACCGGGAGCGGACATTTCGCATCCCATGGCCCATATCACGCTGCCCGCCCTGTCGCTGGCCGGGCTGCAGGCGGAAGCGCAACGTTTCGCCCTCAATACCGATAAAGACGAAGTGGGCGCTGACATACACGGATTGCGAATGCTTTGCCTGTACGGCCTGAAAGGCGCCGCCGCCTATCTGGAACATGCCCATGTACTGGGGCAGTATGACGATGAAGTCTACCGTCAATACCATGAGATTATGTCCTGGCTCGGCACCCGGCCTGCGCAAATGGACGACCTGCTGGCGCAGTCGATGAATATCGGCAAAATGAATTTTTCCATACTGGCCATGCTAGACCGCGGCGAGACCGAAACCTATGGCAATCCGAAGCCCACCCGCGTGAACGTGAAAGCGGTGGCGGGCAAGGCCATACTGATTTCCGGCCATGACCTGCGGGACTTGCGGATGCTGCTGGAGCAGACCGAGGGCACCGGGATCAATGTTTATACCCACGGCGAGATGCTGCCCGCCCACGGCTATCCGGAGCTGAAAAAATTTGCCCATCTGGCGGGTAATTACGGCAGCGGCTGGCAGAACCAGCAGACTGAATTCGCCCGTTTCCCCGGACCAGTGGTGATGACCTCCAACTGCATTATCGATCCCTTCGTCGGGCAATATGACGAAAGGATCTGGACCCGCAGCATCGTCGGCTGGCCGGGGGTAAAGCACCTGGAAGGGGAGGATTTCTCGCCGGTTATCAAACAGGCCCAGAGCATGCCGGGTTTTCCTTACAGTGAAATCGAGCATATGATAACCATCGGATTCGGCCGCCAAACGCTGCTGGACGCCGCCGATACGGTCATCGACCTGGTGGCGCAGCAAAAGCTGCGGCATATCTTCCTGGTGGGCGGTTGCGACGGCAGCCGGGAAGAACGCAGCTACTACACCGATTTTGCCCTCGGCGTACCGCAGGACTGTCTGGTCATGACCCTGGCGTGCGGCAAATACCGTTTCAACAAGCTGGATTTCGGCACCCTGGAAGGGCTTCCCCGCCTGCTGGACGTAGGGCAATGCAACGATGCCTACTCGGCTATTACCCTGGCGGTAAAACTGGCGGAAAAATTGGGCTGCGGCGTCAATGATCTGCCGCTCAGCCTGGTGCTGTCTTGGTTTGAACAGAAGGCCATCGTGATCTTGCTTACGCTGCTGTCCCTGGGGGTAAAAAATATCTTTGTCGGCCCCACCGCGCCCGCCTTTCTCACCGACAATCTGCTGGCGGTGCTTAATCAGCAATTCGGCCTGCGTCCCATCACCGAAGCGACCCGGGATCTCGATGCCATTTTCGCCGCCTGCGCCTAAGGAGCCATGATGTTTGCACCTCACGCGTTATGCACGCACGCCATGCAGGTCCATCACATAGAGCAGGAGACCCCCGATGTCTGGACTCTATCCCTGATCAGCCACGATGTTTATGCTTACCAACCGGGGCAGTTCGCCCTGGTCAGCATCAACAACAGCGAGACCCTGCGGGCTTATACCCTTTCTTCAACGCCGGGGCAAAGCCGTTTTGTCACATTGACGGTGCGCCGTCTGGAAAACGGCAGCGGATCGGGCTGGCTGACACAGCGGGTAAAAACCGGCGACAACCTCTGGCTGTCGGATGCCCAAGGGGACTTCACCTGCGCCCGGCAAGAGGACGAACGGTATCTGTTTCTTGCCGCCGGCTGCGGCGTGACGCCAATCATGTCCATGTGCCGCTGGCTGGCGGCCAATCGTCCGCGGGCGGATGTTCAGGTTATTTACAGCGTGCGTTCACCCCGTGAGGTGATTTTCGCCAAAACCTGGCCGACGCTGCAGCCCTGGCTGAAATTGACGCTGTTTGCCGAACAGCAGGCCCTTCCCCCCGTGCTGGCCGGCCGTCTGACGCGGGAACACCTGGCGGCGCTGGTGCCGGATATCGCCATCCGCCGAGTCATGGCCTGCGGTCCGGCGCCTTATATGGATCAGGTGGAAAAAGATGCCATGGCGCTGGGGGCCACCGCTTTTATGCAGGAGCGATTCCATGCCCCGGCGGTGACCGGCACGCGGCAGCTTAAGATCACCCTGGCGCGGCTGCAGCGGGAATTCAGCGCGCCGGTGGGTGTTACCCTGCTGGCGGCGCTGGAGGCCAATAAAATCCCGGTTAACGCCGCCTGCCGCGCCGGCGTTTGCGGCTGCTGCAAAACCCGGATCCTCACCGGCCGCTATACCACCACCAGTACCATGACCCTGAGCCCGGCGGAGATCGCCGAAGGCTACGTGTTGGCCTGCAGTTGCCGGTTAGAAAGCGATATCGCCCTGGCCTGACCTTGGGCGGCTCCCGTTTGCCTAGGCTTGCCTAAACCTGAACCCAGCGGATTACGGCCTAAATAAATGGCGGGAAATCCGCCATTTCCATTGATCCCGCCCGGAATAATCTGTATAAAAAACCAGTGCCACTAAAAGGGAGGTTTTATGCGGGTAGAATTGATTTATGACAAGCGCAACGTCAGCGGTTTACCAAACGCCGGCGCGTTAATCGAGGCGGAGCTGGCGAAACGCGTCCATCGCGTTTTCCCTGCCGCCGAAGTAAAGGTAAAAGCCATGCAGGCCAACGGCATCAACACCGACGCCAATAAACAGGAAAAGGCGGTATTGAATCGCCTGGTGGAAGAGATGTTCGAAAACGCCGATGAATGGATGATTGTGGAGTAAGACGCCTGACGCGTGCCCTCTATGGAACGGCAGGGCCCGCGATCACCTATCGTGCAACGAGCCGGTCAAAGGGAACCCTGCGGATGTGGCCGCCGGCGCAGCCGTCAGAAGTTGAACGCTCCGCCGATATAAGGGCCGTCAGCCACAATGTTGTCGCGGTCGCCGTCTTTACCGTCTATCGCCATATAACGATAGCCGACGCTGACCGTCACCACCGGAATCGCCGTCAAACGCACCCCGGCGCCGGCTTCGGTGTAATTGCCGATACTGCTGGAAAGCGACTCTGGGGAATAATAATAATCGCCGTACAGACTGAACAGGCCGGCCACCGGCAGCTGCAGCCCGCCGCCCACCGCGACGGCGTACCCTTCATCGCCGTCTTTCGGCCCCATATACAGGCCTTTGCCGCCGGCGGTGGCCATAAACGGGCCGAAAGGAATATTGTACCCCAGGCCTAAACCGGCCACATCGCCGTTGTCGTCGTTGTGCGCCCAGTTACCGGTCAATGCCAGGCCGGGCGTGGTGGTACCGAAACCAAAACCCAGGTTAGTATAATGTTCACCCACTTCACCGGTGACGCTGGCGGCACTGGCTGATGCGGCGGCAAACATCAGGCTGGCGACAGCGCCAGCAGCAAGAATCTTGTTCATTATTTATCCTGAATATTCAAAATGGGCGGGGGAAATTCCGCCATTGGCAGTCTAACCCAAAGCGGGATAAAAAGTAGCGGGTTATTGGCTTGAATATCATGATTTAACGTTCATTTCATACAAAAAATAGCCAATTTCGGTTTAGTCTCGCCTGCTGCCCCCGCGCCGCATGCCTGCGCAGCGTGGGCAGAGATTGGAATCATGATCATGGCCTATTTTCATTGTTAATTCTTGCACCTGTTGGCTGGGGCATTCTTTGTCTACTGTTAAGACTCAACAATCAAGACGACAAGGAAACCGGCTATGACCCCCATCAGGATAAGCCATATCGACAGCGAGCAGGATTGCCTTGCCTGCTTTGACGTTATGCGGGAACTCAGGCCGCATCTTGCCGGCGCACAGGCATTCGCCGAGCAGGTAGGGCGGCAGGCCGGCCAAGGCTATCGGCTGCTGGCGGCGTGGCAAGACGAACAAATCACTGCCTTGGCGGGCTACCGCCTGCAGGAAAACCTGCTGTACGGGCGCTTTCTTTACGTCGACGACCTGGTGGCAACCGCTCGTGTCCGCAGCCAAGGACAGGGCCGCGACCTGATGGCGGCGTTACGCCGGGAAGCGATGCGCCGGGAGTGCGCCTATCTGGTGCTGGATACCGGCCTGGCAAATGCTCTGGCGCAGCGCTTTTACTTCCGCCGGGGCCTGCTGTCCAAAGGACTGCATTTCACCCTGTCGCTACAGGGAGATAAATCATGAGCATGCTGCGCGCTGGCTGCCCTACCTCTGCTTTAAGCTGCCGGGCCGGCTTAAAATCTGACAATAAACCGGGTTCCCGGCGCGGAAGGCGTCACCGACAGCCGCCAGCGATGGGCCACCGCGATCTCCTTGCAAATAGACAGGCCCAGCCCGGCTCCTTCATGGACGGCGTCGGGAGCCCGCCAAAACCGATCGAACAGGAAAGGCAGATATTCGGCCTTAATGCCCGGTCCGCTGTCTTGTACCTGAATCGAACTGTCACTGATGGCAACGCTGACGGCGCCATAGGGCGGCGTAACGTTGATGGCGTTTTCAATGATATTTTTCAACAAGATAAACAAAGCGCTACGGTCAGCGGTTAACAACGGCAGGGCGTCCGGCGCGTCCACCTGCAGTTTCACCTGGTTCTTATCGGCCTTGCGGGCCAGATACTCCACCACATCCTGAGCGACATCCACCGTGTCCACGCCGGCAAAATGATAATTCTGCGACTCGCTCACTTCCGCCAGATGCAAAAGTTGCCGTACGTGCCTTGCCATCAAATCGATTTCAAAAAACAGCAGTTCCTTGTCTTTGATTTCCGGTTGCAGCTCAATCTGGCCGCGAATCAGGGTCAGGGGCGTTTGCAGCTCATGGGCGGCCGAGGCCAGGAATTCCTGCTGCACTTTGAAGCCGTTTTCCAGCCGCGCCAAGGCATCGTTAAACGCCAGGAGCAGCGGCTTTATCTCGCTTGGAATGTCGTTATAGGACAACCGGGTTTTCAAATTGGCCGGGGTAATGGACGCGGCGGCGCCCGAGGCGACTCTTACCGGACGCATGACCCGGCGCACCGTGAAGGGAAAGGTCAGACTGAATAAAATCATAGTAATGAATAGCGACCAGCCGAAAATTTCCGGGATCGGCTTGAGTTTCAGATTCATGATGGCTTTATTGAAAATCTCGCTGGTGGCGACCTGGACATAGAATCGCGTCCCCTGTTGATCGATGCCTAACGTCACCAGATCGAACCGCCGTCCGTCTATCATCACCTTTTCGCGCAGGGTCGCCTCGTTGGCCAGATTCTTGCTGTCCAGCGTGCCGAAGAGCCGGCCCTGGGGAGATTGCAGCAGAATATTACCGGCCTCATCGCATACGCGATAGAGGATTTCGCTGGCGGCGGTCTTGACCAGCCATGCCGTTTGCTGGTCGAATACTATTGATGCCGGCCGGCCGCTATCGTCAAACCGAAGCCCGGCCGCCACCTCCTGCGCCGTCTTCATATCCTTATCCCGCTGCCACATGAATTCCGGGAACTGATTGAAAACGTACAGAACAATAGCGGTAATAATCGGCAGGCTCAGCGCCAGCGCGGCTACGCTGATGAGCCATAGCCGGGCGGACAGGCTGCTGATCCAATACCTGAACATACTGACTTTCCTTCCTGTGCTGTCGCCCGGCGGCGGGCATGTTGCGGTATGAAGGCCTTATGCGGCGGACTGCAGGGAAAAACCCACGCCGCGGATATTTGCGATGCGTACCGTAGCGCCGACGCCGGCCAGCTTTTTACGCAGCCGATGGACCGTAACCTCCAATGCATTGGGCGTAACCGCATCCGCCAGCCCCCATGCCGCATGCTCCAATACCGCATGGCGCACGGTCTGCCCTGCGGCGCCGAGCAGCGACAACATGATCTGCAGCTCCGCCGGCGCCAATATCGTTACTCGGGCGCCGCAGCGCAGCGCGTGCTCCTGCGGGTCCACGGAGATATCGGCAAAACGCTGCACCAGCGCGGTCATTTTAACCGGCCGTCGCATCAGCGTACGCACCCGTGCCACCAGTTCGCTCATTTCAAAGGGCTTGCTTACATAATCGTCCGCCCCGCTCTCCAGGCCCTCGATCCGATCGTGCAATGCATCTCTGGCGGTTAACATCAAGCACGGCGTCATCTGGCCGCCGGCGCGCAGGTTGCGTAAAAAGTTAAGCCCGTCCCCGTCCGGTAATCCACGATCCACCAACAGTACCGCATACTCCGCCTGCTTCATCCCATAGGCAGCTTCGGAAAGATTGGCGAAAATATCCGTTTCCACTCCCGCGCTCAATAACGCCTGGCGGATCATCTGCGCCAGGCGCTGCTGATCCTCGATCAGCGCCACTCGTGACATAGGCCGTTACTCACCTGAATGTATAAAGATAACCGAACTTCGCCTCGGGAATATAGGTTTTGCCCACCAGCGGGCTATCGGTAATGCCGCCGCCCAGGCGGGTGACCCCGACGTCAAGGCTTATGCTCTGGTTCGGCGTTAAGCTATAGCCAAAGCTTGTACCCACCGACGTATTGTAGGTGGATTTGCCATTGTACTGGTTACGTCCGGGACGAGCTTCCGACGGCATCACGCCATAATAATAATCGACATTCTTATCGCTGAGCCACTGGGCGCCCAAATAGGGTTTGATGGTAAAATCCCCAAAGGCGAAGGACTTGCCGAATTCGATATCGGCCTTTTGCCCTTTGCTGCCCGCGGTCAGGAAGTCAGCGGAAAGCGTGCCGAATCCCATATCCCACGCCGCCGCCGGGCCGAACCAGAAGGCGCCTTTGCGTTTTTGCATGTCGTTGAGTATCGGCGCGTCCGATCCCTTGTAGCCGTCTCCAAGGGCATACCTGCCGCGCAGGGTAAGCTGCAGGCCGCCCCATTTACCGACCTTTGCGTCCACGGTGGTCCCCAGGACACGCACCCATTTGTCCTCAAAATAGACCAAAGGAAGCGGCGTAAAGTCGGAACCATAACCGCTGTAGGGCGATTGGTGGTAACCCAGCCCAGCTCCCAGGCCCCACTGGGTGGTATCCGGGGCATCGCTTAGCAGCGTAAAGCCGAAATCCTCACCGGCGGACTCGTTGACACCTTCCGCCCAAATCGCACCCGTGTACAGCAAAACCGACGCCGCCAATAACGGCAACCAGGACCTATGGCTAAGAAATTTTGTCACAATCGTGCTCTTGAGTTTGAAAAAGGACGGCACGACTTTAAAACCCAACGACTTACTGTTTACTTACGGCCCGCCATTTCAGCACGGGCGGACAAAAAAGCGATCTTGCCGGGCTAAGGGCGCAACAGGCGATATATCCTGGCCTCCCAGGGTTGCTATAATGGCGGCCATTCAATACGGTGGTGTCTAACTGATGTGCGAGAACACTCATGTCACCGCTGACGGGATTGATGCGCCGGTACGTTGAGCAACGCCCGGCGCTGATGAATATATGATTTATTGCCACTTATGTTTCGGCGGCTGATAATTTCTGAATTTTTCCAAAATGACATCCGGTTGGTGTTCCACGATCAGCATATCCAGATATTCAGTTTTCAGGAAACCCTCATCGGCCATGCGCCGTATCATGGACAGCAAATGAGAAAAATAATCATTGACGTTCAGAAAGGCACAGGGCTTTTGATGTAATCCCAGCTGCGCCCACGTCCATTGTTCGAATATTTCTTCCAGCGTGCCGGCGCCGCCGGGAAGGGTCAGGAAGGCATCGGAAAGATTCGCCATCATATATTTTCGTTCATGCATATCTTTCACGACATAGAGTTTTGTCAAACCGGTATGGGCAATCTCTTTTTCAACCAGCGACTGCGGCATAACGCCTATCACCTGGCCGTCATGTTGGATGGCCGCATCGGCGATGGCGCCCATAAGGCCTACTTTCCCGCCGCCATACACAATTTTTAAATGATTTTTTGCAAAAAAAGCACCGATATTTCTGGCCGCCTGAAGATACACGGGGTTAAGGCCCGCGCTGGAACCACAGAAAATGCCGATACTGTTTAACATTAATAGCTCCGCAATAAAGGTCGAAAATTTTTATATCAATCCAACTCATTGACATGAATATCATTACCAGAAAAAAGCGAAAATCAATAGCGCGGACGTCAAAAAATGACCGCGCCGCCCCATGGGCACTCTATTCTCGCTTCAGGCGATTGCTGTTTGCCAGCCACAGGGTGAACACCAGAATCAAGATTGCCGCCGAATAATAGAGCGTATCCAGAGAATTTTTATGGTCGACGATAATCAGGCGAATAATTGCGGTAATACTGATATACACAAAATAGCGCAGCGGGAAGTGATAGCCGGACTGGAAGTATTTCACAATCAGCGCGATAAATTCGAAATATAAAAAATAATTAACAATACCTTCAATAAGCAGGTAGGTTGACGACTCCGCGTCCGTATGCAGCAGCACCTCGCCCAGATGGTAAGTTTCCTTGCCCAAAAAAATGATAAGAATAATCCCCAGACAGACCAGTCCGATGTTTAATATCATTTGCAGCACGGTTGCAATGCGCAATCCGGTAATCATGCTCACACCTCTGTTTCTGTTATGCCACGCACAAACCCCACCAGCATAACATGCCATTGTGTGATACATATCACAAAAAATCCCCTAAACTCAACGTTCAGCTACGTCACATTGCTTGCACCGCCTGCCTGTTTTTCGCAAGCAGCGTCTTCCCAAGGCGAGGGTTCAGGCGTGTTTAAGGCGTTCATTTAACGTTTCAACAATAAATGAATTCACCGAGACATGATGTTCAGCGGCAGCAACGGCCAACTGCTCCCCGAACGATTCAGGGTAGCGGAGGGTAAAGGTTTTCACTTTCTCTTCCCGTTCGTAAGGGTCGATGCGATTTTCCCGGCAATCTTCCAGGTATTCACGCAACGACACCTCCCCTTCGCTTTTCAAACCGTCGATGCTATCGGCAACAAAGTCACAATAGCCCGATAGGCCGATAAACTTACCGCGGAACATGCCAATTTCCGGAACATAGCTGATAATGGCCGGCTGTCCGGCAACAACCATGGTATTAGGGGTTTTCAATACTTTTGTCATGGTTCGACTCCTATGCTCTCCAGCCATTCCCTCAAGTCGGCTAACGCCCCCTTGTCAGCGTCAGGCGACGGATGGGGACGATGAAACCGGGCAATACCGCCATTAAGTAAAAGCCTTACCCGAGACCCGCTGCCTTCCTTGATTTCACCCCCTAATGCGCAAACGAGTGACTCAATATCAGACCATTTGACGCCAGAGGGTACCGGCGTTTTAAAAATTTGATTTAACACCGTCCGTTGCTTCTTACGTAGGCCGGTAATTTTCTGTCGCATTAACTCATCCATGAGTTCAGTGATTGACATTAATATAGCGATTAGCTTTGGTGAAGTCAATTTATGAAGTCACCGCCATGTATAGACACAGATTGCTCTCGCCTTTATCTTATAGGGGTAAAGCAGTCACTTTATACGGGTATAAGGATAAACAGGATGAGCATGCCGGCCACCTCTACCAATCAGCTTGGAACCTACCTCAAGGATCGCCGCGGCAAACTCGATCCGGCGGCTTTTGGCTTTTCATTGACACGCCGGCGGACACCGGGGCTGCGGCGCGAGGAAGTGGCCCAGCGCGCCAATGTCAGCCCGACGTGGTACACCTGGCTCGAACAGGGCCGGGGAGGCGCGCCATCGGCCGAGGTGCTGGACCGGATAGCCGGCGCACTGATGCTGACCGGCGTTGAACGCGAGCATCTTTTCCTGCTTGCCCTGGGCCGCCCCCCCGAAGTCCATTACCAGGCGGGCGAAGGCATATCGCCGCGGCTGCAGGGCGTGCTCGATGCGCTGCCGTTCAGCCCGGCCTTTGTAAAGACCTGCACCTGGGACGTGGTGGCGTGGAACCATGCCGCCTCGGCGGTGTTCGATTACGGATCCCTCGTCCCCGGACAGCTCAATATCCTGCGTCGGATATTCCTCAATCCCGAGACCCGCGCGGCACAGCTTGACTGGGAAAGCGTCGCCCGGTTCGTGGTGGCAGCGTTCCGGGCGGACGCCGTGCGGGCGGGCGCCGCGAAGAATATTGAGGCATTGGTGGACGAGCTCTGCCGCCAAAGTCCGGAATTCGAGGCAATGTGGCGGGACAATGACGTGCGCGCGCATGGCGAGGGCTTAAAAAGCCTGAAGCACCCTCTGGCCGGACTTATCGCCATGGAATATTCGTCCTTTGCCGTCGATGGCCGGCCCGATCTCAGCATGGTTGTCTACAACCCGGCAACGCCGGCGGATTATGAACGGGTCCGCGCCTTGGTTGCCTCCTTGTCTCAAACTGCCCGGTAACGGGCCGGAAAATTACCTAAGCAGCGCGTTGAAATAACACTCCGCCACCCGTTGCGCCTCCACGGCAACACACACCTCGGTTGAAGAGAGATGTTCGCGGCCCTTTAAATGCTCGCCGAAATAATGCAGCGTCTGGCCCGCGGCGGGGCCTTCCAGTACCACCTGCACATTGCCGGCGACGGTGCGATAAAACTCCGGATGGATGGCGCAGATAAATGCCTGCAAATCGTGGGGGCGCATCCCGTCCAGGCCATAGCGCGCTTTGGCATAGGCCACATAGCCCTGAATGAGGCGAAACAGGATTTGATGATGCTTGTTAGGGTGATTTTCCAATTGGCGCAAGCGTGAATTATCGAGCAGCACCTCATGGGTCACATCCAGGCCGACCATCGTCAGCTTCAGGCCGCTGTTAAATACGATTTGAGCCGCATGGGGGTCACGGTGGATATTGGCCTCGGCAACCGGCGATTTATTACCGAAGTGGCCGTTGCGCAAAGTGGTTCCCCCCATGATGACCACCTGCTTTATCAAACCGGCAATAGCCGGATCCAGACGGCAGGCCAGCGCCACATTGGTCAGCGGGCCGACGGCTATCAGCGATATTTCCCCGGGATTGGCCCGCACGGTATCGATAATAAATTGCGCGGCATGGCGTTTATCCAACCCGCCGCGGGGCGCGATATGAAAGGCATCCCCCAGCCCGTCACGGCCGTGCGCCGCCACCGACGGGGCATTGGGTTCGATGATAAGCGGGACTCCGCAGCCCCGCGCCACCGGACAGGAGATATCCAGTTCTTCCCTGAGAAACAGGGCATTGCGGGTGGTTACCTCAAGGGTGTTGTTGCCGAACACCGTTGTCATCCCGACAAGCTCGATATCCTGGCTTTCAGCGGCGAAATGCAGGGCGACAGCATCATCCACGCCCGGATCGGTATCGTAAATTGCCCTGATCATGTTATGCCTCATAATTAAATAATTTATACATCATATTTATTTAAGTAAATTCAGGCAACATTCGTGTATTAATGCCGGGTTTGAATTTCCTTTAAACTGTGCTAGGCTCATATTCTCTCTGGACGACCAGACAGACTTTAACTCATTTAGGGACGGCCCTGTTATCGGAGTGATATCATGGCTTGGTTATATCTGTTATTAGCGGGTCTGTTTGAAGTAGTCTGGGCTACCGCAATGAAAGCGTCTGAGGGTTTCACCCACCTGATACCGAGCGCCATAACGCTGATTTTCATGATATTAAGCTTTATCCTACTGGCCATAGCCATGAAAACATTGCCGCTGGGAACCGCCTACACCCTGTGGGTGGGAATAGGCGCGATAGGCGCGTTTATTATTGGCGTGATATTATTTGGCGAAAGTCTCAACCCTTACCGGATTATTGCCGTTGCGTTGATTATTTCCGGCGCCACGCTGCTTAAAGTTATGTCAAAATAAAATGATGAAACTTTTACGCTGTTTTACGCTGTCGCATAAATAACAGTTTATCAGTCGATCCGAGCAGCTCTAGCGTGAACGTTTTAAATAGCCGAAAATATTCAGCGTCGCCGACGCGGGCAGTGGCTGACTGAACTTAAAGTAAATTAGTAGCCTCATTATCTGTCCGATAAACCCACTAAATGACCATGATGGTACGCCGTTCTTTTCGGGGTTGCCTGTACGGCAGCTGTCGCATAAACGATATGGACTCGCAATAAAGAGAAAAAGTAAATTTTCGAATAAATTAACAATCACCCTACGGCTAAGCGTTAGCTGATAACCGAGGGAACCATCAATCCCACTGAGCCGCCTGCCGCATACCAGTCCGAACCTATTCCCTTGGTTTCCGGTAGCGATGTTGCATTGTTCCAGCCGATGGGCAAGGTCGCTGTGATGGAGGGCCGTTATACAATAGTCATTTATAATTTTAAGTTAATTAAAGTCGTCATTGAAATATGGATATTTTCTTTAAAAAGATTCGTTAATATTAATCCGCAAAAATCACCATCTAATATTTCTCTGTCATGAAAATAGTAAATAATTTATTAAAACCGCTTTCATTGAACTATTTTCAGCTCAAAAATACACCGTCATCGATGCTTCAATATCTCTATCTATTTTAATCATAGACCCATCTGTTTTTATCATAATATCACTTTCAATTTTATCCAGACGTAAAAATTATTGGCGCCAAAACATATCATGTTCCATTATGACACTTTGATGACAACCAGCATCAGACGCGATGTAGATGAAGAGAAACGCACATTGAGAAAGAGAATTCAATCAACCAGACCCACCGGCGCAACGCCAGGCAGTCGGTTCGGCATGTTGGTAATGGATAAATTGAAAAAAGGGGGGCCGCTGAATGTCTCGGCAGAGTAGTGAGGTATTTATCGACGGCGCCGCGTCAAAATCGCAGAGCAGACGAATACTCGGCGCCACCAGTCTGGCGCACCTGTTCCATGACGGCGCCACAGACATGCACTACCTGCTGTTTGCCATATGGCAGCAGCAGTTCGGGTTGTCGCTGGCGCAGGTCGGGCTGTTGAAGATGCTGTTTTCCGGCGCCATGTCGGCGCTGCAAATTCCGGCCGGCGAGCTGGGGAGAATTGCCGGAGAGAAAAAGGTCCTTATCGGCGGGACCTTGCTGCTTACGGCGGCGATATTCTGCTACGGGTTCGCCACTACCCTGCCGGTCCTAATGGGATTGATCGTTCTAGGCGGCGTCGGGGCTAGCGTCCAGCATCCGTTGTCATCCAGTTACATCTCGCAGAGCTTTCCCCGTTTGCAGGCGCGCCTGGCCCTGAGTACCTACAATTTTTTCGGGGATGTGGGGAAGGCCATCATTCCCAGCGCGCTTTCCGCCCTGCTGCTGATTACCGTCTGGGGCCACTCGGTTCAACTGATTGCCGTCTCGGGCTTGCTTATTGCCGGTTGCCTGAGCGGGTTGTTATCTTCTGAAAAACGCTTGCCCAAGACCATGGCGCCGCGGCCTTCAGCATCAGACGACACGGCGACGCAAACGGCTGACGCGGGGGCTCCGCTGTTTACTGAAACGCAGAGAAAAAGGGCATTCGCTTCATTATGTACCATCGGCAGTCTGGATAATGCGACCCGTACCGGCACGCTCACTTTCCTGCCCTTTCTGCTGGCGTCCAAAGGGGCTTCGGCGACTCAGGTGGGTTTTGCCCTGACCGTTATTTTTATCGGCGGCGCGCTGGGTAAACTGGTATGCGGCGCCCTGGCTCCGCGCCTGGGCATATTGAAGACGGTGGCCGTCAGCGAAATCGTTACGGCGGGAATCATTCTGGCGCTCACGCAAATCCCCTTACCGGCCATCTATCTGCTGCTGGTGCCCTTGGGCATCGCCTTGAACGGGACATCGTCCGTGCTCTACGGCACCGTGGGCGAACTGGCCAAACCCCGCCGGCAAACCCGGGCATTTGCGGTTTTTTATACGGCATCATTGGGGTGCGGCGCCGTGATGCCTTTAGTGTACGGGCTGCTGGGGGATCGGTTAGGCATATCTCATACGCTGATTGTCATTGCGATATTACTGCTGTGTATTTTGCCGCTATTGCTGCCGCTCAAGGTAATAACGGCCCAGCATCACTCTCCTGTGGGCTGATTCAGGATCTCGTCCAGCCACTGGCAAAAAGCACGCGCATGTTGTTTATAGGGGCTGCGGGGATTGACGTAAGCCGTGTAAGCATCACCGGACTGAACGACCACGTCGTCGATGAGCACCAGCGTGCCGTCGCGCAACCGATCGCGCACCAGCAGATGGGGAACAACCAGCAAACCGGCGCCGCCTGCCGCCGCGGCCACCGCCAGGAAGTAGTGGTCATAGGTGGCCCGGACGCTCAGACGGTCCGCTTGCCGTTTATGGGCCGCCGCCCATTTGGCGATGGCATCCGGACGCGAGCGGGCGGCTATCATGGGCCAGGCTTCCGATTCGCTGCCTTCGGCGACGATTGCCGCCAGGCCCGGCGACGCGACGCACACCAAACCTTCGCGAGCCAATTCCCAGCGCTCTGTGTTCGGCAGGACGAGGTCTCGGGTGATCAGAACATCATACTCATCCTGCGGCAATGGAAACGACAGGGAGGTAAAGAGATCGATTTGAACGTCGTTTCGCTCCGTGTAGCCACCCAATAAGGGCGCCATAACAGCCGTTGCGAAGCTCGGCATTGAAGTCCGGACCCGGATTCGGTTAAGAGAATGTCCGCGGTAGGCCAGCTGCTGAGTCGCCAGTTCAATGGTGGAAATGGCGTCTTTGACCGATTCGTAAAATTGAGATCCGCGCGGCGTAAAGACAACCGTCGCGCCTCGTCGCTCGAAAAGCGGTCCGTCAGAGACCGCTTCCAAATTCGCCACGTGGCGGCTTACCGCGCTTTGCGTAATGCCCAGCTCAGCCGCCGCGCGGGTAAAATTTCCATGACGGCCGATAGCGACCAAGGCGCGTATTGCCGTCAATGAAATATCCGAATCCTTCATGTTCAGGTCATCTCTTGCAAAGCGGCGTGGCAACGCGGCGGGACGTCGCCGCAAAGGCGCATAACGGGGACAGTAATATTGGGCATGGCTGTTTTAAAAGTATCACCTCATTTCCCTTTGTAAAGTTTCCACTGATGGCTTTGTGAGCTCAATCTTAAACCCGAATAGTGCCTTATTTATCCATATATTCAGCCAGTATGTATATAGATTACTCGCCTGTAACAATTCATATTTCAAATGTTTCATCTGTGTAAATCCTAATTAACCCTTGTAACTATAATGATTAATTTTCTTATTTTTCAGAAATATAGATTCTTGCCTTTTATCTGTATCTACTCTGGCCATCCCTACCCTCCTAACGCATGAGGATAATAAAATGAAAACAAACGCCCTTCAGAATTGGTTAACCGCGGGCTGTCTGGGCCTGTTGATAAGCGCGTCCGGCGCGCTTGCCGCACAGCCGGAAGTTGTCAATATCTCCAAGATTGCCGGAATGCCCTGGTTTAACCGCATGGGTGAAGGCGTCACCCAGGGCGGTAAGGATTTCTCGCTGAATGCCACTCAGATAGGCCCGTCCAGCACCGATGCGCCGCAGCAGGTAAAGATCATCGAGGATCTGATCGCGAAAAAAGTCAGCGCGATAACCATCGTGCCCAATGACGCCGATGTCCTGGAGCCGGTATTCAAAAAAGCGCGCGATGCGGGCATCGTGGTGCTGACCAACGAATCGCCAGGCCAGCCCAGCGCCAATTGGGATATCGAGATCATCGATAACCAGCAGTTCGCCGCCGACAATGTTGAGCAAGTGGCCAAGTTCAACGGCGGCAAGGGAGGCTATGTGCTTTATGTGGGCAGCCTGACGGTGCCCCAGCACAATCTCTGGGCGGACCTGTTCGTGAAATACCAGAAAGAGCACTATCCCGATATGCATGAAGTAACCAGCCGTATGCCGGTGTCGGAGAGTATTGATGATTCCCGCCGCACTACCCTTGATCTGATGAAAGCCCATCCGGATCTGAACACCATTGTTGCCTTCGGATCCCAGGGGCCCATCGGGGCGGGGCGCGCGGTTAAAGAAAAACGCGCCAAAAACAAGGTCCATGTCTACGGCATGATGATCCCGTCCCAGGCCGCGTCGCTGATCAAAAGCGGCGATATCACCGAGGGGATTACCTACGATCCGGCAACCGCGGGATATGCGCTGACGGCGGTGGCATCCAGCCTGCTTAAAGGTGAAAACATCGGTTCCGGATACGAAGTCAAAAATATCGGCAAAGCAGACGTCGATACCGACAAGAAAGTCATTAAGTTCCATAAAGTGCTGCTGGTGACCAAAGACAATATCGATAGCCTGTATTGATGGGTTCCCGCAATTGACATCCTGAGACAACGCAGTGGCCGGAGCAGGACCGCAGCGACCCCGGCCGGTCGCCTGGACGCTTGATGATGAGGTTGCAATGAAGCCGCTAATCGCTATGGAAAATGTCAGCAAAACGTTTTACGGGGTGAAAGCGCTTAATGATATTGCCCTGACCCTATTGCCCGGAGAGGTGCATAGCCTGGCAGGGCAAAACGGCTGCGGCAAGTCGACGCTGATTAAAATCATCTCCGGCGTCTATCAACCGGATGCCGGAGCGAAAATCACCATTGACGATCATCTGTTCTCCCATTTGACGCCGGCGGAATCGGTCAAACGCGGTATTCAGGTGATTTACCAGGATCTCTCTTTATTCCCCAACCTGAGCGTGGCGGAAAATATCGCCATCAATCTTTACCATCGGCATTTTTGGGTGAACAAGCGCCGCCTGTATCAACTGGCGCAGCATACTCTGAATGATATCGGCGTTACCCTTGATTTGCACGCGCAGCTGGAGACGCTCTCCATCGCGCAGCGCCAGCTGGTGGCGATTTGCCGGGCGCTGGCGCAGGACGCCCGGCTGATTATCATGGATGAACCCACCGCATCGCTTACCATGACGGAAGTCAAAGGGCTGTTCAGGCTCATCCGCCAGTTGAAGGAACGGGGTATCTGCGTGGTATTTATCAGCCACCGCCTGGATGAGGTGTTGGACGTGTCGGATCGTATTACCGTGTTGCAGGACGGCGTACATATCGGGACCTTCCCCGCGGCCGACATGGGCAGTAAACAGTTGGCTTTTCTGATGACCGGCCTGGCGTTCGACTACCGGGTACTGGCCCCTTATCCGGGCGGTAAACCGGTGGTGCTGGAGGTGGAAGGGTTAAGCCGCCGCGGCCAATATCATGATATTTCCCTCAGGGTGCATCAGGGGGAAATCGTCGCCATCACCGGATTGCTGGGCGCGGGGAGAACCGAACTGTGTCTGAGCCTGTTCGGCCTGACCCGTCCGGACAGCGGCGTGATCAAGATTGACGGCCGGCCGGTGCATTTCAACAGCAACCGCGACGCCATTGCCGCGGGCATCGGTTATGTCTCGGAAGATCGTCTTAGCACCGGTTTGGTCATGGAACAGTCCATCGGGGATAATATCATCTCGACGGTCTTGCCGCAGGTGAAGGACCGCTGGCGCCTTATAGACCGGCAGCGTGTACAGCGCCTGGTGGATGAGATGATCCGCCGGCTGACCATCAAGTCGGACGATACGTCGCTTCCGGTCAATACGCTTTCCGGCGGCAATGCCCAGCGGGTAGCCATAGCCAAGTGGCTGGCGACCCATCCGCGCCTGCTGATCCTCGACTCGCCCACGGTGGGGGTTGATATAGCCAATAAAGCGGGCATCTACCAGATTATCAATGCGCTTGCCGAACAGGGCATCGCGGTGTTGATGATTTGCGACGAGATCGAGGAGGCCTATTATAACAGCCACCGTATCCTGGTGATGCGTGGGGGTGAGCTGGTGGCTGAATTTCTTACGTCACAGACGACCGAGGCGGCGCTGGCGGAGGTGGTCAATGGTTAACAAAACGGAATTGCATCGCCATGAAGGGCTGCTTATCTTGACTATCCTTATCCTGGGAGTGGTTTTCAGCCTGAAAAGCGATGATTTCCTGACCTTCGGCAACCTCTATGACCTGGTCAACAACTATGCCATGCTGATGATTCTGGCGTGCGGGCTGTTTATCGTCCTAATTTCCGGCGGTATTGATATTTCATTTCCGCCCATGACCATTATTGCCCAGTACGTCATGGTCACCGCGCTGCTGAAATACGGCGGTAATTTCCTGGTGGCGTTCCTTATCGCCGGCGGCGTCGGAACGGCTCTGGGTCTTATCAACGCTGTATTGGTCAACCGGCTCAAAGTCCCCTCCATCATCGTCACCATTTCCACCTTGAATATCTTTTACGGCTTGCTGCTCTACTTTTCCAAAGGGGTCTGGCTTTATAAATATCCCGACTGGTTTGAAAACGGACTGACGATATTCACCTTTACCGCTTCCGACGGCAATGACTACGGACTGAACCTGCCCATCATGACCTTGCTGGCGGTGCTGATAGTCACCGGCCTGCTGATGAAGCGCAGCAGCATCGGCCGCAAGATCTATGCCATGGGCGGCAACCGCGAGGCGGCCTCCCGGCTGGGCTTCGGCATCTTCAAACTGCAGCTGTTCGTCTATGGTTTTATGGGGCTGCTGTCAGGTATCGCCGGGGTGGTGCAATCCTATACCGTCATGACGGTGGCCCCGGACTCCCTGCTGGGCTATGAGCTGACCGTCCTGGCGGCGGTGGTGCTGGGGGGGACCAGCATTATCGGCGGGCGCGGCACGCTGTTGGGTACGATGCTTGGGGTCATATTGCTGGCCATGCTGCAAAACGGCCTGAACCTGATGGGCATTTCCTCTTACTGGCAAATGGTGATTACCGGCCTGGTCATCGTGGTCAGCATCAGCTCCACCGCTTGGAGCCAGCGCAGTAAATCGGAGATCCTGTCATGAATAGCCTGAAAGTAAAAGACCATGTGGAAGTGTATCTGGTGGTCTTGCTGCTGCTGATCATCGTGGTTTTCAGCACGCAGATCCCGGACGTATTCTGGTCGGCGTCGAATTTCCAGTCTATCGGTTCACAGCTGCCGGTTCTGGGCGTGCTGGCGTTCGCCATGGCGGTAACCATGCTGACCGGCGGCATCAATCTGTCGATTATCGCCACCACCAACTGCTGCGCCCTGGTCATGGCGTGGGTGGCCACCCATTTCGCCCCGTCCGCGGGCAGCGCCCTGCTAATGCTGCTGGCCGGCATCGGCATGGCCTTGGTCATCGGCCTGCTGAACGGCATATTGATAGCCGTTATCCGCGTCTCGCCCATATTGGCTACCCTTGGCACCATGACCCTGCTTAAGGGAATAACCATCCTGATATCCAAGGGAACGGCGATTTCCAATTTCCCCGCCTATGTGCTGTGGCTTAACAGCAATAATTGGCTGGGCATCCCGGTGCCGCTGTATCTCTTTGCGCTGGTAGCAATTGTTATGTGGATTGTGCTGGAGCGTTCCCCGCTGGGCCGGCGAATCTACCTTATCGGCTCCAACCAGCGGGCGGCCCATTACTCCGGCATCAATACGCCGCGCACGCTTATGGCAACCTATATTATCTCCTCGCTATTGTGCCTGGTGGCCGCGCTGATGATGATGTCAAAGCTGAACTCCGCCAAAGCCGGCTACGGCGAATCCTTTTTGCTGACCAGTATCCTGGCGGCGGTCTTGGGAGGCGTTAATCCCGATGGCGGCTTCGGCAAGATTGTCGGTATGGTATTGGCGTTGATCCTGCTGCAAATGCTGGAAAGCGGACTGAATATCATGGGAATAAGCAGTTACATCACAATGGCGCTGTGGGGCGGTCTGTTGCTGGCGTTTCTTTTTCTCAAGGGCGGCCGACTGCCTTATTTCGGCCGGTAGCCATTGGCGGCTTACTCTTCTGCCGGCAAATAAATAAAAAAACTGTCGCCGACGCAAATATTTTCCCGGCTGATTCGTCTACCTCTGTATCTGAACCGTATGGAGTGGACAACATGAGAGATCGCAAGTTTAAGATATTGGTTATGGCCGTGGTGGCTGTCGCCGCCGTCACCACGCTGGTGATGCTGCTGTGGAATGCGCTGCTGCCGGTCATTTTCGGCGTCAAGAGCATTGGCTTTTTCCAGGCGCTGGGATTGCTTATCCTCAGTAAAATCCTGTTCGGCAGCTTTCACGGCCACGGCATGTTCGCGCGCAGAAGACAAGAAATGCGCGAGCGCTGGATGGCGATGACTCCCGAGGAGCGTGAAGCCTTTATCAAACAGCGCGGCGCGGGCCATTGGCACGGACGCTGGCATGGACGCTGCCACCAGAGGGATCGGGACAATGAACCGCGCACCGACGACAACGGCCAGGCCTAATGACTAACGCCGCGGACCGGCGCCACGTCCTGATGGCTGCGCTGCGTGGCTGCCAGCAGCGGCTGCGGGCGTTTATCGCCGGACGTACCGGTAATATCGCCGATGCGGAAGATGTCTATCAGGAAGTAAGCTATCAGCTGCTCAAGGCCGATAGCTATCTGCACCCCATTGAGCAGGTCGCCGCCTGGCTGTATCGCGCCGCCCGCAACGAGCTTATCGACCGGTCGCGTAAAAAGCGCGAGCTGCCGCTCTCTGGCGAATTCGACAGCGAGTGGCCCGCCGGTGAAGAACTGGGCGAGATACTGTTCAATCCCCAAAGCGGCGCCGAGGACGACTACCTGCGCCAGCTGGTTTGGGAGGAACTGGCGCTGGCGCTGGAAGATATGCCGGCGGCGCAGCGGGAGGCATTTGAAAAAACCGAGCTGCAGGGCTACTCCTTCAAGCAGCTTGCCGAGGAAACCGGTACCGCCGTTGAAACGCTGCTATCACGCAAGCATCAGGCCGTCCTGTTTTTGCGCTTGCGGCTACAAGTGCTGTATGAGGCGGTGACGGGCTCCTGACCGGCCGAATGCGCAGGGAAAAAGCATGCATGGCGGCGAAAAAAACCGCCCGTAAAACGAGACAATTTGAGCTTGTTGACATAGTGCCCGGTCGAGACAGGCTGCCAGATCGACTCCGAGTATGTTTGTCAGCCGTCTGAATCAACGCAGATCGGCGCGAAGCTCACGCACTCCGCGTCCCAGGCGTTCGCGCAGCAGCGTGCCTAGCGTGGTTCCGTCAACATAGCCCACTTCGGCCGCGATGGTATCCAGATCGAGACTGCTCCCCTGGATAAGGGATCTTGCCCGTTCCACACGCAGGTCCTGAAAGTAGGAGAGCGGCGATTTACCGAGCACCGCCTGGCAGCGCCGCTGCAATGTCCGGGGACTGGTGGCCAGCGCGCCTGCCGCCTCCGCCAGCGAAAAGCCTTCCTTGAGATGATCCCGCGCCCACCGCTCAAAGCGCTGAATGACCGGATCCGCCTGCGCCAGATGGTTGGGAATGATATAGGGCGCCTGTGAGGAACGGAAGTCGGCGAGCAGGTAGCGGGAAACCACCGCCGCCAGCTCCGGGCTGTACTTGCGTACCAGCCAGAGGGCAAGATCCAGATGGCCCATGGCGGCCCCGGCGGTAACAATCCTGCTCCACGGCACGAGCATCCGGGTTTCGTCGAGTAGAATATTCGGGTACCGCTGCCGAAACAGCGGCGCGAGCCACCACGTCGTCGTGGCCTCACCCCCATCGAGAAGCCCGGCTTCCGCCAGCAAAAACGTCCCGATACAGGAAGCCGCGATATGGGCGCCTTCGGCGTGCCATTTCCTTAACTGCTCCATTCCCTGGCGTACATCCCGCCGTCCCAGCGCCGGAATCAGCGTCTCCGGACTGCCGGTATTGAGCGCCGGAACGATTACCCAGTCCGGCTTAACGTCCGGCATTATCCCCTGCACGGGTATCGCCAGCCCGTGGCTGGTCTTGATCTTCTTTCTCATGCCGACGATAGACACCTCGAAAGTCAGCGCTCCCCCCATTTGCTGGGCCGCAAATTTGTGTGCGAGCCTGAGCGCGTCAAGCAGCACGGTCAGCCCGGTATCAAACACCCCATCCAGGGCAAGTATAAAAATTTTCATGGCGTAAAAGACCTTAAAGTTGTCGTTTACGACTATACCGGAGTCACAGTCGAAAGACGATTCCTTTCTTAGCTGGCCAATGGCGTAAATCGCAGTAAAAATGTCGTTTACGACTGTTCTGTTATTCAGTCCCCCAGCCTAGACTCAAACCTTCTTACAACCCATCCCGCATAAGGAATACCATCATGAAAGTTATCGCTATAGGAACCATCATCAAACCCATGTCGCCGGAGCAACGTCAGCAAGTCATGTCGAAGGAAGTGCCCGACACCCTTAAACACTACCTTGACGGCACCCTTGAGCAGTTCTGGTATCGCACCGATAAACCCGGCGTGATCTTCCTCATGAACGTCGAGTCGGTGGAAAAGGCCAAGGCGACCATTGAAGCGCTGCCCCTGGTGACCAACGGCTTCGCGCAGTATGAGTTCATGTCGGTCGGCCCGCTGGCCCCCCTCGGCATGCTGCTTCAAGACTAATAAGCGCGGGAGGCGCCGACGAATTATGAAACCGACCATTCTTATCGCCGGCGCCACGGGCGCGACCGGCGGCGTGGCTGCAAAAATTCTGCTTGAGCAGGGCTTTCCCGTTCGCGCCCTGGTCCACGCTGAAGATGAGCGCTCGCAACAACTCAATGCGCTGGGGGCAGACATTGTCCTCGGCGACTATCAGGATTTCCGATCCCTTCAGCGCGCCTTTAAAGGCGTGCAGCGGGCATACTTTGTTTATCCGATCCGGCCGGGCATCGTACAAGCGACAGTCCATTTCGCCCAGGCGGCGCAGGAGGCAAAGATTGAACACATCGTCAACATATCGCAAAGAACGTCTCGCGAGGACGCAGAAAGCGAGTCAGCGCTCCAGCATTGGCTGGCGGAAAGGGTTTTCCAGTGGTCCGGCATACCTGTCACCCATTTAAGGCCAACCGCTTTCAACGAATGGCTTCTCTACACGCGAGGCAAAATCCGTGATGGAGAGTATGGCGTTCCGTTTGGACCCACAGGCCGTTTTGCCCCCGTTTCCGCACGGGATCAGGGCCAGGTCATCGCAGCCATCCTGGCTGAACCGGACGGACACCAAGGGAAAACCTATCCTCTGTTTGGACCGGTGGAGCTCACGCCGCCGCAAATTGCCGAAATCGTCGCTGATACGCTCGGCAAACAGATGCGCTACCGGCAAATCACACCTGAAGAGTGGATCCAAAACGTTTTCGGCGGCGAATTTCCCTTCGGCGCGCAGCATCTCCATGGCATTGTTCTCGCACACAACGCGGGCCACATGGCGGGAACCAATGACATCGTGGAGAAACTTACCGGCCATAAACCGGAATCGGTCGCCGAATTTGTCGCAAGAAACCGCAAGGCTTTCGAGTAATCCGCCAGCGTATTGCGAACACCACCAGGAGAAGACAATGTCAATGCTCGATTGGAATGCCTATTTATCGCAAATTAAGTCTGGAATCACGGCGTTTGGTAAGCTGAGCCCCGGGACAATACAAGGATATGTCGGTCTGAGCTCCGCCGGGCATAAGGCAAATCTGCTTGGCGCCAAAACGCGCGAACTGATTGCGCTTGCCGTCGCGGTGACGCTGCGTTGCGATGGTTGCATCACCACGCATACCGATGCGGCGTTAAAGGCGGGAGCGACCCGCGAGGAAATCGCCGAGGCGCTAGGCGTCGCGATTTCGGTAAACGCCGGCGCGGCGCTCGTTTATTCGTTGCGCACCCTTGACGCTGTGGAACAGAGAATCCCATGACAAGCTATTGCAGCGGATCTATCAGATTGGTTAATTTGTAGTCTAGCGCTTTGTGGCGGTCGTTTAATGGAAGGATTTAGGTACCAGGATGCTCAAGGTGAAATATATTTGGATTTTCCAATTAACATCTCTGATATCTCATTATTACCGGCTTTCACGTCGGTTGGCATCAAAGATACAGGCGACGCCAACCCCGTTGAATACGCTCGTACTGAAAGCCTGAGCCCTTGCTTGCAGACAAAGTGAGTCTGTCCCTTGCTTACCGATATCACCGATCACAGGCCGTTAAAATTCTCTATCTGGCGTCAATATCTCAGGAGCGGCTACACATAAAAAGCAGACTGGGTAGAATAAGCCGTTGTAATTTTTTTAATTCTATAACGCAGGTAGAATTTATGACGACAGTATTTAATCAATATGGCCAAGGCTTAGGGAGTCCCCTCCCCAATTGGCAGCCGCGGGCTAACCCACAAAAAATTGCTCTAAAAGGAAACTATTGCCAGCTTGAACCTATTGATATCAAACACAGCCAGGATTTATTTAACGTTTGGCACAGCATTGACGACGACCGAGACTGGACCTACTTTCACATCAATAGACCCATCACTATCAAGCAATGTGATCATTACATTGCATCTCTAGCCGCCAGTAAAGACCCTCTTTTTTATGCAGTTATCAGTCATTCCTCGAAAAAAGCTATCGGTTTCTTGGCCTTGCAACGTATCGACCCGAATAATGGCGCTATAGAGATTGGTTGGATTAACTGGTCGCCGATGATGAAACGTACCATTTACAGCACTGAAGCAATATTCCTTTTACTGTCATACGTCCTCGACACCCTGCAATACCGGCGCTGCGCGTGGAAGTGCGACAGCCTTCATCAATCAGCAATCAATGCCGCGGAGCGGCTGGGATTTCAATACGAGGGCATTTTCAGACAAATGCAAGTTTCCAAAGGACACAGTCGCGACGTCCGCTGGTACTCTATTATCGATAATGAATGGTCCGGGATTCGTCAAGCCATGCAGCTTTGGCTAAGCCCGGATAACCTAAACGAAAGCGGTAAACAAAAGCGAAAGCTGACCGAGTTTATGCCGCCGAAAGTGAATGTTTCATAGCGGCGCAACGCCTGCCAGCGGAGCGAAACGCCGGGCTCTCCGGCCCGCTCAGGGCGGCATGCTCTTAGCCTATAAGCGAGACGGCGGTCTCAAGGGCATGGTGGATGGCGCGGTTGGCCTCCTCGCCATCGGGCATGGCTCGCGAGATGCTAATCGCGCCAACCATCATCGAGACGATGCTCCATGCGCGCCGTTCGCGATCCGCTTCGTTACCGTCAAGAACAGCCGACACTTTGCGGATCAGTTCCGCCATCCTGAGCCGGTATGCCTCCCGGACCGCCGGGGCGGCACGGGCAACATCGGCGCTCAAGGTCGGCATGACGCAGCCCGATGCCGGATTCTCCCGATGACTGGCGCTGATGTACTCGGTTAGCCATTGCCGGAGAAGATCCCGCCGCTCGGCGACGCTGCCGGTATCCGAATCGATAAAGGACTTGCCCAGGCAAGATTCGATGACGCCCTCCAGCAGCGCCTGCTTGTTCGGGAAATTTGAATAGAAAGCCCCCGACGTGACGCCGGCCGCCGCCGCCAAACCGTCGACGCCGATCCCGTTGAAACCGTTCGTCCTGAGAGCCTGCGCTCCCGCCTGTAGGATGGCCTCCTTGGCCTTAGCCTTCTGATCCGGCGGATATCTCATTCCTCATTCTCCAAATATATCACGGTAAGCATTGCACCATAGAATAACGATCGCTATATTATAATCATCGCATCCATTATACCACCCGCGATGGTTTTGCCGGCGCGTGGTTCGCGCCACTGGAGCCGCGATAGCATTTGACTATGCGCCGACGAAATCGGCTTCCCGACACCTGAACCCGTACCAGCAGACTGGAGAAAAAAATGGCCCATGAAGCGCACCAGCGCCACCCGTTCCTGGATGACCTGACATCTGACGCGGAAATGACAGGTACAGCCCTGCGCCGGCCTGTTTCCGGTCGCGAAAACATCAAAAAGCTCATCGAAACCGTCGCCACGCTGTACAAATCGCAAACGCCGATTTTTCTCGAAACCGTCGGGTCACGCAGCTTTCTGCAATATGAAGCCGAGCTTACCAACGGAATGCCGTTAACCGGCGTGGCCGTCATCGAGCGCAACGCGCAAGGCGGCGTTCACCGCGTATCCATTACCATGAGCCCTCTGGGCCCGGTACTTTCGCTGTCCGGCCAGCTCGGAGCGCTGCTCGGTAATGACGTCGGAGAAGACCTGTTCCTTTGAGTCTTGCCCAATCAAGCAGCGGCGCGACACCAGTATGACCCCGCGTCCATTTCTCTCATTTTTAAAAGGCACCCCATCATGACCACCGCGACGATGACGCGGCACAATCTGGGCGCGGCGCTCTATGCGCCGCTCCGCGTCGCGCTGTTTGAAACCGACGGCGGGGAGACCGTTTTCGAATATGACAAACCCTCCACGCTCTTCAGCCAGCTTGGCAACGAACGGGTCACCGAAATCGGGCGCTACCTCGACCGGGAGCTGGAAGCCGCGCTTTTGAAGGCGGCCGGCTAATTCCTCTGACGAGGAAATTCAGCTTGCGTATTGAGTACCATGATTGTCTTTCTAACCGGATTTTGATATTGTGGCATTATACCCAAATAGGTATAATTATGTTATAGGAAAAACAATGAAGCCACTATTTTGGCTGGGCAGCACTAAAAAGGATTTAACGTCGCTTCCCGATGATGTGCAGGATGTTTTTGGATTTGCACTTCATCTCGCGCAGGCTGGGGGGAAACATCCCGATGCTAAGGCCATGAAAGGCTTCGGTGGCGGCGGGGTAATAGAAGTGGTGGAGGACTATTCAACAAATACCTATCGGGCGGTCTATACAGTTAAATTCAGTGATGCTGTATATGTCCTCCATGTATTTCAAAAAAAATCAACTTCTGGGATTGCAACACCCAAACCCGATATGGACAAAATCAACGAACGTCTCAAGCAAGCAGAAAAACATGCAAAAGGGGGCTGAAATGTCAGAACAAATTGAAACCGGCAGCGGGAATGTCTACGAAGATCTTGGCTTTTTTGATGCAGCAGAAATGCAGGTTAAAGCCCAACTGGCTACAAAAATCGCCGGGATCATTCGGGCAAAACACCTCACACAGATACAGGCATCCGAGCTTCTCGGTATCCCACAACCCAAATTATCCGGGATGCTGCGTGGTCAATTCCGGGGCATCAGTGAGGCTAAAATGATGGAATGTCTCATCCGTTTGGGGCGCGATGTGGAAATCGTCGTGGGCAAAGCAAGGCGTTCTCCCCATAAAGCGAGTCTGAAAGTCAGGTTTGCAGGTTAAACGTGCCAATCTATCAGGCAGCTAACCCAGCCTGGGATCCTTTAATTCATTATCAATGATTTTGGGCGGGCTTCAATGCCCATGCGCTAACATTCTTACTTTCCCACCTAAATAAAAATACGGGCGAAGCCATAACATCTGAGAACGATTAGTCTTACTCAAGATTTTGTTTCTCCTGACCAGCGTTCTGGATGCGCCGCCTAGGCCGTTCGATACGCCCTATTCCGTCTCATCAGGATCATACTGCCATCACCCGGTCATATTGCGCAGCCGTCAAGCAGCGGCCAGCTTGGCGATGAACGGGTCACCGAAGTCGGGCGCTACCTCGACCGGGAGCTGGAAGCCGCGCTTTTGAAGGCGGCTGGCTGAAACCAGTCCAGAACGCGGCCTTTACGTGGAATACACCGCACATAATCGTAATCGGCAAAACAGATATAGCGTGCAATGACGTAAAAAAATCCGACAGAGAAGCATAATTAACCTATTAGGTGAAAAAGCTTGCCAAAAATAACCTATTAGGTTATTTTTATCAACGGATGTATGGAGCATTAAAAACATGGAAAAGTTCATCCCTCATACCCGACAGTTCAAGGTAAATACGCTTTAATGATGAAATGTCCTATTTGCGGCAGTGCGGACCTTGTCCATCAAACCCGTGACGTTCCTTTTATATACAAAGGGCACAAATTCGTTATTGGCGACGTAACAGGCGACTTCTGCCCTGCCTGCGGTGAATCCATCTTGGATTCAACCGAGTCTGAAGCCTTTATGACCAAGACCATGCAGTGCCGTAAGAGGGTTAATAATGAAATTATCGCCCCTGAATTTATTGTTCAAATTCGTAAAAAGCTCGGATTAAATCAGAAAGAAGCCAGCGAAATATTTGGCGGAGGCGTTAATGCATTCTCCCGTTACGAAAAGGGTCAGGCACAGCCTCATCCATCAACCATTAAATTGTTACAGGTGCTGGACCGCCATCCCGATCTACTGTCGGAAATCCGCTAAAACAAGCTTATGTTTTTGGATATTACGTTTTTAAAGTAGGTCTCTCGCTTTGCTTGAGGGAAACTTTCCAAGGATTCCAAAAGGCTTTCCCATGCACCGATGTAGTGTTTGCTAAGGAATGCTTGGCATAGAGGGAAGATTTGGAGCGGGTGAAGGGAATCGAACCCTCGTATAGAGCTTGGGAAGCTCTCGTTCTACCATTGAACTACACCCGCGGGGAGAAACGCGCAGAGCATTATAACCTTATGTCGGCGGCTGACAAGCGGTCCGGCGACTAACTGCGTGAGTTTTAAACGATTATCGCCAAACAAAAGGGCCGGCGATTTTTTAGACGGCCCTTTGGGATTGCCAATACGCTCCTGCCGGGGACCCCATTCTTACCGGATGGGGCAACCGCCTTACTTCTGCGGGCGTAGCGCCGGGAACAGGATCACGTCGCGGATGGTATGGCTGTTGGTGAACAGCATGATCATCCGGTCGATGCCGATGCCCAGGCCGGCGGTGGGCGGCAAGCCGTGCTCCAGGGCCGTGACGTAGTCTTCGTCATAAAACATGGCTTCGTCGTCGCCGGCATCCTTGGCGCGGACCTGATCGGCAAAGCGCTGCGCCTGATCTTCGGCGTCGTTCAGCTCGGAGAAACCGTTGCCGATTTCACGGCCGCCGATAAAGAATTCAAACCGGTCGGTAAAGAACGGGTTTTCATCGTTGCGGCGCGCCAGCGGCGACACTTCCGCCGGGTATTGGGTAATGAAGGTCGGCTGGATCAGGTGGCTTTCCGCGGTCTCTTCAAATATCTCGGTTTGCACCCGGCCCAGGCCCCAGCTTTTTTCCACATGGATGCCTAAGGATTCGGCGATGGCGCTGGCCTTGGCCATGTCGTCCAAATCGGCGGGGTTCGTTTCCGGCCGATAATGGCAAATGGCTTCCCGCATGGTCATCTTGACGAAGGGCTGGCCGAAATCAAAGGTATGATCGCCATATTCCACCTTGCTGCTGCCCAAGACCCGCTGCGTCAGGGTACGGAACAAGTCTTCGGTCAACACGATCAAATCCCGGTAATCCGCGTAGGCCATATAGAGTTCCATCATGGTGAACTCGGGGTTATGGCGCGGCGAAATACCTTCGTTACGGAAATTGCGGTTGATTTCAAACACCCGTTCAAAGCCGCCCACTACCAGGCGTTTCAGATAGAGCTCCGGCGCGATGCGCAGATACATATCGATATCCAGCGCATTGTGGTGGGTAATAAACGGACGGGCGGCGGCGCCTCCGGGGATGCTTTGCATCATCGGGGTTTCCACTTCCATAAAGCCGTTGTCCACCATAAAGCGGCGGATTTCCACCATGATCTGCGAACGCACTTTGAAAGTGTGGCGGGATTCACTGTTGGCGATAAGATCCAGATAACGCTGGCGGTAGCGGGTTTCCTGATCGGCCAGGCCGTGGAATTTATCCGGCAGCGGGCGCATGGCTTTGGTCAGCAGACGAATCTCGGTGCAATGGATCGATAATTCGCCGGTGCGGGTTTTGAAAACCCGGCCGCGGGCGCCGAGAATATCCCCCAGATCCCATTTTTTGAACTGTTCGTTGTAAACGCCTTCCGCCAGCTCGTCGCGGGCGACATAAAGCTGGATATTGCCGCCCACGTCCTGGAGATTGGCGAACGAGGCTTTGCCCATGATACGACGGGTCATCATGCGGCCGGCGACGCTGACTTCCACCCCCAGGGCCTCAAGCTCTTCGGCGGACTTACCGTCATAGGCGGCATGGAGCTTGTCGGAGGTGGTGTCGCGCCGAAAATCGTTCGGGAACGCATTACCCGACTCGCGCAGCTGCGCCAGCTTTTCGCGGCGGGCGGTCAATTCGTTATTTAAATCCAGCGCCTGGGGGGCACCTTCCTGTGATTGTGATTCAGACATCTTGGTTCCTCATAACCCGGCTTTAAGACTTGCTTCAATAAATTTATCCAGATCGCCATCCAGCACCGCCTGCGTGTTGCGTGTTTCCACGCCGGTACGCAGGTCCTTGATACGGGAATCGTCCAGGACGTAAGAGCGGATCTGGCTGCCCCAGCCTATGTCTGACTTGGTGTCTTCCAGCGCTTGTTTTTCCGCGTTTTTCTTTTGCAGCTCATACTCATACAGCTTGGCTTTGAGCTGCTTCATGGCCTGTTCTTTGTTCTTGTGCTGCGAACGGTCGTTCTGGCACTGGGTCACGATATTGGTGGGGAGATGGGTAATGCGCACCGCGGATTCGGTACGGTTAACGTGCTGGCCCCCGGCTCCGGAGGCACGGTATACATCGATGCGTAAATCCGCCGGGTTGATTTCGATATCGATATCGTCGTCCACTTCCGGATAGACAAACGCCGAGCTAAAGGAGGTGTGGCGGCGTCCGCCGGAATCAAACGGGCTTTTGCGCACCAGACGGTGCACGCCGGTTTCGGTGCGCAGCCAGCCGAAGGCGTATTCGCCCATGATCTTGATGGTCACCGATTTGATGCCGGCTACTTCGCCGTCGGACTGTTCGATGATTTCGGTCTTGAAGCCGCGGGCTTCCGCCCAGCGCAGATACATGCGCATCAGCATGCTGGCCCAATCCTGCGCTTCGGTGCCGCCGGAGCCGGACTGGATATCAAGATAACAATCGGAGCTGTCGTATTCACCGGAGAACATGCGGCGGAATTCCAGCTGGGCCAGCTTGGCTTCCAACTGGTCCAGCTCGGCCACTGTGTCGTTAAGGGTTTCTTCGTCGTCTTCTTCCACCGCCAGTTCCAGCAGGCCGGAGACATCGTCCAGTCCGCGGGTCATCTGATCGATGGTTTCAACAATGGCTTCCAGCGAGGAGCGTTCCTTGCCCAGCGCCTGCGCGCGTTCGGGTTCGTTCCAGACGCCGGGCTGTTCCAGCTCGGCTATGACCTCTTCGAGACGTTCCTTCTTGAGATCGTAGTCAAAGATACCCCCTGAGAACTTCCGTCCGTTCAGACAGGTCCTGGATGCGGTTTTTTACCGGATTGATTTCAAACATGAGTGTCATTTGCTCGTAAAGAGATAGAGTGCGTATTAACCGGCTATTCTAGCGGATCCGCGCCAATGTTTGTAGCGTCTTAGGCTTAGAGCGGCCAGAGATGCTGGATTAATAATTGAACCGTTCGATTACCGCGATATTCGTTCACATCCAGCTTATAGGCCATCTCAACGGTGCGGACGCTGTTGTCGGGCCAAATCCGGTTATCGATATTAAACGCGATGCCGTCCAGCAGCGGCCCGCCGGTCAGGGGTTCAACCATGAGCTTTAGGTGTTTTTCACCCACCAGCCGCTGTTGCAGCACACGGAATCTGCCGTCGAACAGCGGTTCGGGAAAGGCTTGCCCCCAGGGGCCGCCGTCGCGCAGGAGTTCGGCGGTGGGCAGGTTCAGTTCGGCGCCTGACAGTTCGCCATCGGACCAGACCACGCCGTCCAGCTGCGCCGGATCCAGCCACTCGTTCACCAGTTCGGCGAAACGCTGCCGGAAGGGTTCGTATTGGACCTGCTCCAGGGAGAGCCCGGCGGCCATGGCGTGCCCGCCGAATTTCAGGATCATGCCGGGATAGAGCGTATCCAGTCTTTCCAGCAGATCGCGTAAATGCAAACCGGCCACCGATCGGCCGGATCCTTTCAACAGGCCCTCCCCCGCCGGGGCGAAGGCGATAACCGGGCGATGGAAGCGTTCCTTGATGCGGGAAGCCAGTATTCCCACCACGCCCTGGTGCCATTCGGCGTGATAAATCGCCAAACCGTAGGGGAGTGCCGTTTGGCTGCGCTCCATCTCGCCGCACAGCGCCAGGGCTTCCGTTTCCATGCCCTGCTCGATCTCGCGCCGGGTTTGATTCAATGAATCCAGCTCACCGGCCAGCATGCGGGCCTGGGACAGATCCTCGGTCAACAGCAGTTCAACCCCCACCGACATATCGTCCAGGCGGCCGGCGGCGTTCAGGCGCGGCCCCAGGGCAAAACCGAGATCGGCGGCGCAGAGCCGGGCAGTGTCGCGATTGGCGATTTCCGCCAGGGCACGAATACCCGGCCGGCAGCGGCCGGCGCGGATCCGGCTGATGCCCTGATGCACCAGGATGCGATTATTGCGGTCAAGGGGCACCACATCGGCCACCGTGCCGAGAGCCACCAGATCCAGCAGCTCAGCCAGCTTGGGCGCCGGCAGGTTTTTTTGCCCGAACCAGCCGCTTTCGTGCAGCCGGGCGCGCAGCGCCAGCATCAGGTAAAAAGACACGCCGACTCCCGCCAGGGATTTGGAGGGAAAGGCGCAGCCGTTCAAATTGGGGTTCACGATGGCATCGGCGTCGGGCAAGGTCTCGCCGGGCAGGTGATGATCGGTAATCAGCACCGGGATGCCGTGCCGGTGCGCCAGCTCGACGCCCGAATGGGAGGAAATGCCGTTATCCACCGTCACGATGATTTGCGCGCCGCGCGCCATGGCCTGTTCCACCACTTCGGGGCTCAGGCCGTAACCGTCCTCGAAACGATTGGGCACCAGGTAATCGATATGTTCCCCGCCCATCTGGCGCAGCGCGAGCACCATGACGGCGGTGCTGGTGGCGCCGTCGGCGTCAAAATCCCCCACCACCATTAATCGGCGGTTATCCGCCAGCGCGCCCACCAGCATATCCACGGCAAGTTCGATGCCGTCCAACTGCTGATAGGCCAGCAAACCCCGGACGCCGCGCTCGAGGTCGTCGCCGGTCTTGATGCCCCGCAGCGCGTAAAGGCGCCTTAGCAGGGGGGGAAGATCCACGTCAAGCAACCCGTCGTCGGCCGCCGCCGGGCGACGCCGTAATACCGTTTTCATGTCCGTCACGTTATCAGCCGCCCGTCGCGCCGTTTGGCGATTGCTGATCGAGCATCGCCGCCATCTCTTTCGGGCTTTGATAGCCCGGGACCATGACCCCGCTTTCCAGCAGGATGGCCGGCGTGCCCTGGATGCCGTACTGGACGCCAAGCTGGTAATGCCGGCTGAGATCGGTCTTACAGGTGGCCGGAGGCACCGCATCGCCTTTCATGGCTTTATCAAAGGCCGTTTTGGGGTCGGCGCTGCACCAGACCGAAACCATGTCTTTCTCCGATTGGGAATTCAGGCCCTGGCGCGGAAAAGCCAGGTAGCGGATGGTAATGCCCAGCGCGTTGTAGTCTTTTATCTGTTCATGGAGCTTGTGGCAGTACCCGCAGGTGACATCGGTAAAGACGGTGATGACGTGTTTTTGCACAGGCGCTTGGTAAACGATCATCTCGTCCTGCATGGCGTTTAATCGTTTGTTCAATAATTGATTGGTGACATTCACCGGCTGGCTGCTGCCGACATCGTACATCGGGCCCTGTATGACATGCCTACCGTCATCGGAGACATAGAGCACGCCGCTTTCCGTAAGCACGGTTTTCAGGCCCGCCACCGGCGAGGGCTGGATTTCGGCGCGATGCACGCCCAGGCGGTCAAGGGCGTGCGTGATCGCGGCGTCGTCGGCATAAGCCAGGCGGGCGGTGGCCAGCGCCACGAAAGAGAGCAATAGCAGCCTTTTTTTCATTGTTAAGTCCTTTGATTATCTGTCCTAATGGTATTTGTAAAGTCCGTTAGCAGGCGGCCCTTGGATACATCCCTCTATCGGCATTGGGAGGTATCACGGCCGTGATCATGCCGGCCGGTTGAACCTATACCGGCTCACCCCCGGGGATGATGCTGCTGGTGTATCAGTTTCAAGCGCTCGGTGGCCACATGGGTGTAAATCTGGGTGGTGGAGAGATCGCTATGCCCCAGCAACAGCTGTACCACGCGCAGGTCCGCGCCATGATTCAGCAGGTGAGTGGCGAACGCATGCCGCAGGACATGGGGCGAGAGCCGCGCACTGTCGATACCCGCCAGAATCGCATAATGTTTGATGCGATGCCAGAACGTCTGCCGGGTCATTTTCTGGCTGCGATTGCTGGGAAACAGGATATCCGAGCTGTGTTCATTCATCAGCCAGGGACGGGCATGTTCCAGATAATACTCCACCCAGTGTACCGCTTCTTCTCCCAGCGGCACCAACCGTTCTTTATCTCCTTTGCCCACCACCCGCACCACGCCCTGGCGCAGGCTGATATCGCTCATGGTCAGCCCCACCAGTTCGGAAACCCGAAGGCCGGTGGCGTACAGCACTTCCAGCATGGCTTTGTCCCGTATCTCTATGGGCTGTTCCAGCACCGGCGCGTTAAGCAATGCCGACACCTGCGCCTCGCTGAGATCCTTGGGCAAGCGCTGGGGCAGCTTGGGGGCCGCCAACAGGGCGCTGGGATCGTCGTCGCGCACTTTTTCCCGATACAGATACTGGAAAAAACGCCGCATGGCGCTGAGCAGCCGCGCTGAGCTGGCCGCTTTGTAGCCTTCCGCCAGGCGGGCGGCGAGATAGGATTGCAAATCCGGTGCCCCGGCGCTCAAAAGGGAGCTTTGCTGCCGGACCAGCCAATCGTCAAGCTGCTGCAAATCGAGGCGGTAGGCCGACAGGGTATTCTCCGCCAGGTTGCGCTCCAGCCAAAGGGCATCAAGGAACTGTTCGATCCATGGGTTATTCTGCTGTTGCATCTAGGCCCCTGCTGGTTTACGACAGGCTACATTATGCCTGATACGAAGGTAAATCTGGTACACTTGTTGTTATCAGGTTGTCATGAAGAGTATGGCTAAAGATGAAAGTCGGTTTGTTTTATGGCTCCAGTACCTGCTACACCGAAATGGCCGCGGAAAAAATTCGCGATATTCTCGGTGCGGACCTGGTGGAGCTGCATAATATCAAAGATGTGCCGCCACAGCGCATGGAAGATTATCCGGTATTGATCCTAGGCATCCCCACCTGGGATTTCGGCGAAATCCAGGAGGATTGGGATGCGGTCTGGCCGCAGCTGTCCGGGCTGGATCTGTCCGGTAAAATCATCGCCTTATACGGTATGGGCGATCAATTGGGCTACGGCGAATGGTTTTTGGACGCGCTGGGCTATCTGCACGACGCCCTGACGCCCACCGGCGCGCGGTTTATCGGCTATTGGCCGATCAAAGGCTACGAATTCACCAGTCCGAAAGCCCTGAGCCCCGACGGACGGCATTTTGTCGGTCTGGCCTTGGACGAGGTGAACCAGTACGATCTGAGCGACAGCCGTCTGCAGCAATGGTGCGAGCAAATTCTAAACGAAATGGCCGCCCTGCTATAAGAAATTAACGATCGTGCCGCTGCTGCACCGAGGCGGCATGCAGCAAAGCCTGGCGCAGGCTGCGCCATTCGCGCTGGTCCATGCTGTCCGCCGCCAGCCAGAGTTTGCGTGTGCGCCTTCCCCCCACCTGGCGTAACGAGATCAGGATGCCGCTTTTCAGCATCCAGGGCGTTCCCCTGATTAACCAGTCTTTATTATGCCAGCGCAGGTGCAGGCCGCTTTGCAGCACGAGTTCCCCCCGACAGGCCATGATATTTCTCTGACTGCGAATGCACTCGAAGACCACAAGCGTAATAAGCGTGACCCAAACCAGACCGTAGTTCTCGGGCCAGGGGGATAACAGAATCAATAGCGTCAATATCCCGTGAATCACCAGGGAGAAGATTTGCGTGCGCCACGACACCCTTACATCACAGCGCCAGAGGGCCACGGGCTTTATTTCGTGTTTGTATCAGGTTAATCATTTTTTTCAATCCGCTATCCTGGGGCTCGCCATGATTCATCAGCCAGTTGAAAAGATCCGGGTCGTCGCATTCCAGCAGACGCACGAACAAACCTTTGTCCTCGTCGCTCAGGGTGTCGAAATCGTATTCAAAAAACGGCATTATCGAGATATCCAGTTCACGCATGCCCCGGCGGCAGGCCCAGTGGATGCGGGCTCTATTATCGATATCCATATGGACTTTATACCTCCCATGCTGACATTTCGGCAGCTAGTTTAACCTGTTTTGCTATTGCGCATTACATAAAACGATACATTCCGACACGTTCTGCTAATTTTTCCGGATGCATATCGCACGGATAGGCAAAAATCCGGCGAAATAACCGCTTGCAAAGCCCTGAGGCTATTTTACCATTGACCTATATTTTGCCTCACAGCACAGGAGTGTCATATGTCGCTTAACGTTCCTTTCCCCCCACGGTTGCCGACGCCGTCCAGCCACTTGCCCTTAACCCTGATTTCGCTGGAAGACTGGGCGCTGGTAACGCTTACCGGCCCGGATACCGAGAAATATCTGCAGGGACAAGTGACCACCGACGTCGCCGCCATGGCTGCCGATCAGCATATTCTGGGGGCGCATTGCGACGCAAAAGGCAAAATGTGGAGCGATTTGCGGATCTTTCACCGCAATGAAGGCATGGCGTATATTGAACGCCGCAGCGTGCGGGACGCGCAGCTGGCGGAACTGAAAAAATATGCGGTATTCTCCAAGGTCACCATCGCCGCCGACGACGGCATCCTGTTGTTAGGCGTTGCCGGTTTCCAGGCGCGGGCGGCCCTGAGCGGCATATTCGACAACCTGCCCGACCCGCAGCATGCGGTGGTGCAGGAAGGGGAAACCACGCTTTTGCATTTCAGCCTGCCGGCTGAGCGTTTTTTGCTGGTGACCACCGAGGCGGTGCTGCAGCGTTTGCTGGACAAGCTGGCGGGCCAGGCGCAGTTCAACGACAGCCAACAGTGGCTGGCGCTGAATATCGAAGCGGGATTGGCGGTGATAGACAGCGCCAACAGCACGCAGTTTATTCCCCAGGCGGTCAATCTCCAGGCGCTGGGCGGCATCAGTTTCGATAAGGGCTGCTACGCCGGTCAGGAAATGGTGGCCCGCGCCAAATACCGCGGCGCCAATAAACGCGCCCTTTACTGGCTTGCCGGTAAAGCCGGCCACGTCCCGGCCGTCGGCGACGATCTGGAACTGCAGCTCGGGGAAAACTGGCGCCGCACCGGCACGGTGCTGGCCGCCTGCCAACTGGAGGACGGCACGGTCTGGGTGCAGGCGGTTTTAAACAACGATTTGGCGCCGGACAGTCATCTGCGGGTGAAAGAGGATACCACCGGGGCGCTGGCCATTCAGCCGTTGCCCTATACCCTCACGGACTAGCCATCGCAAACCAGGCGAAGGGCGTTTTTATGCCGGTTTTTTTGCCGGCTCCGCCCCTTCCTGTGCGGTTAACCGATCCAGTATTGCCTGGGCGGTATTCACATCGGTCACCAGAGAATTGATCATGCCGGATCGCACGGCGCCGATAATCCCGGCGGCTTTCTCCGGCGTGGCGGCGACGCCGATGGTCAGCGGCGTGCGGCGCAGCTGCTCCGGCGACGCGGCAATCATCCGCTCCTCCCCTTCCCAATGCAGGATTCCCCCCGACTCGGTCACATAGTGGCGCAGCACATCGCCGGCGGCCTGGCTGAGCGCTTGCTCATCAAGAGTGGCGGCGGTGGACTCGCTGGGTTTGGGGGCATGGGTCAAGCCGACGCCGACAATAGCGACATCCAGCCGGTCCCACAGCGAAATAATACCCTGAACGCTGTGGTCGCTGAGAAAAGCATCGCGCAGTTCAGCGGAAGAGATATAAGGCGCATGCAGAAAATAGGGGGTGCCCTCCATGTGCTGCGCGGCCAGACGGACGAACTCATTGATCTGGAAATGGGGCGCGGCCTGCTGCATACCGCCGTTCAGCGCGACGGTCAATATCCCCGGTATGCGGGGCAACCCCGCCACGGTCACCTCCCTTATCGCCCGGCCCCAACCAATGCCTACCACCGAACCGCTGCCCAGTTTCGCCTGCTGCAGGAGAGAGGACAAAGGCGTCGCCAGCGAGCTTAAAATATTGCTGGGCGGGGTTTCCACCACCGACGCCGTCTTCAATCCAAGGCGCTGGATCAATTCGTCAGTCATATTTTCCGGCGACGTCAATTCAATGACCTCAATCCTGATAATTCCCGCCGCGCGCGCTTTGTTAAGCAAACGTGAAATGGTCGCGGTTGATAAACCCAGCTTCCGGGCTATGTCCACCTGGGACATATCTGACTCATAGTGCAGCTTCGCCACCATATGCATCATGGCGCGCGTTGCCGTCACATCTTGCAAAATTGGTTCTTTCAGCTTGAAATTCCTTTCTGCAATGTATTACACTGTTTTTGACATAGGGGAATTATTGCTCAATGCCAGTGAAATTGCAACGACCAGCATTGGCGTAAACCCCTTATGAACCGGCCTGCGGAGCGCGTTTGACCCTGTTCTTGCACGTCGGATGACGCCGCGGCCAGTCGCATTAACGTTTGTGAATATGCAACAAATTTCACGCCCAGGAGTAATAAATGTCAAAGATGTCTACTTCAGAGTTACGAGGCTATCAGCAAATCTGCGGCAATAACGGCGCAATGATGGTCATCGCCTGCGACCAGCGCGGCGCTATGCGCAGCCTGCTCACCAGCGACCCGGAACTGCAGTCGAAAATTTCCGAAAAGCAGTTGGGAACGATTAAGGCCGATATCACCCGTTATTTGGCCAGCAATGCCTCCTGCGTACTGGTGGATCCTGTCTGCGCGGTACCGCAGTTGGTTGACGACGGCGTGATTTCCCGCAATACAGCCCTGTTGATTGGCCTGGACGCCTCAGGCTGGGATACTTCCCCTGAGGGTTACCGCCTTTCCCGGCTGGTACCCAATGTGAACGCCCGGCATGTGCGCGAGCTGGGGGGCACCGGCGGCAAGATAATGGTATACCTGCGTTCCGATCATGACGAGGCGAACCGTCACAATATCGCTATACTGCGTCAGTGCGTGGAAGATTTCGCCAAGGAAGATATATTGCTGGTGGTTGAGTATCTTACCTATCAGCTTGAGGGTGAAAGCGACGAAGAGTATAAAGCCAAATTCCCGGAGCTTATTAAAGGCGGCGCGAAGATTGCCCTGGAATGCGGCGCCAAGGTATTGAAGCTGCCCTATCCCGGCTCGCCGCAGGCCTGTGCCGAGATTACCCGCATCGCCGGCGATGTTCCCTGGGCCGTGCTTTCCGCCGGCGTCGATCACGCCACGTTTTTGAAACAGGTGGCCGACGCCATGAGCAACGGCGCTTCGGGGGTGATTGCCGGACGTTCCCTTTGGAAGGACTGCATTTCCCTGGACAGCGCATTGACGAAAGGCAAACTGGAGACGCTGGCGGTGCCTCGCCTGAATGAAATCCAGGCCGTTATCCGGCAGTATTATCGTGCGGACAAACTTAACCAAGGCGCATTGGCGGGACAGGTACACCATGGCTGATACCAGAGCAGCGTCTCACGACGAACCGGGTAAAACTCATTTTGCTGACGCAAGGCCGTCGGAAGATGGGCGCCCTGTCGCGGGAAACGGCAAACGCGTTGTGCTGGTCAACGGAATTCCCGCGTCCGGCAAAAGCACTGTCGCCGTTGAGCTCTCTAAACATACCGGCTGGTTGCACTTATCTCTTGACGGCATAAAGAATCCTTTCCTTCAGCTTATCGACGGTGTGGATCGCGCCTTTAACCGGGTATTGGGCAGAGCAAGCTATCAGGCCATCTGGTCTATCGTCGCCGACGCGCCCCCGGGAAGTACCTTTATTATTGATGCCTGGTTTGGTTTTCAACCAAAAGAAGTGCTCAGGAATTACCTGTTACAGGCGAATGTAACCCGTCTGGCCGAAGTCTGGTGCGATATTTCAGGGGAATTGGCTGCGGAACGCTATCTCGCCCGCCTTGATCAGCGATTACCCGGACACCCTGGGAAAGAATATGTCCCTGAATTGATTGCGCTGGCAAACCGCGCGGAGCCTATGGCTTTCGGCCCCGTATATCTGGCACGGCAAAATCAGTTTGTTGATATAAATGCATTGAATGACTGGATCGCTCAGGTCTTCGAGTCACCCGTCGATATTAATAAACCGGCTTAAGGAGTTATTACAAAACGGCAAAAAAAGAGAATAGCAATTTTTTATTTATAATAATTTTCACTGGTTATTCCCATGAGATAACTGCGGATATCTAACGCGTTTCTATAATTATATTGCATCGTCATTGATTTTAGTTAATAGTAAATAGGTATGGATGGATCACAGTTTTATTTATTTATCGAATCCATACTTATAAAAACGTTTTATATCTTAATGAGGTTTCTTATGTTAACGGACTGGATTAATGACGCCAATATCACCTTAGTTAACCAGGTTAATAACTGGCAAAGCGCGGTGGAATTGGCTGTGCAGTCATTAATAGCGCAACAGGCTGTGGAAAGCAGATATCTGCAGGCTATCTATGCCATGCATGAACAAATTGGGCCTTACTATGTATTGGGCGAGGGAATTGCCATGCCCCATGCGCGGCCGGAGGAGGGAGTAATCAAAACCGCATTATCTTTGGTTTTAGTCAAAGAAGGCGTGAACTTCGGCAGCGAAGACAATGATCCGGTATATATTATTTTTGGACTCTCGGCGGTAGACAGTAATTCACATATTGAAATGATTGCGAGTCTTTCACAATTTTTTTGCGATGAAGAGGCGGTAAAAAATCTTAAATTAGCGATTAATAAACAGCAGGTGCTGGATATTATCGGTCAGTTCTGATAAGTGAAAAAATGAAAAGAATAGCCATTATCGCCAGCGGCGGCGATGCAGCGGGTATTAATTCGGCCATCGCGCAAATCGCTCAGCGGGAGGAATTTGATATATTAGCATTCCACGGTGGTTATGACGGTATTATTGAACAATCTCCTTTTGCGTTATCGTTTGCGGAGATGGGTTCATCGGTGTCTTCCGGCAAAAACCTGTTGCGCAGCGCACGCAGCCGTTCGCCCTGGACCCCGGCGGGCCGCCATGCCATCCGAAGCCGCCTGCGGTCTCTGGACGTGCAAACCTTGCTGGTGTTTGGCGGGGGAGGTTCGTCGCAGGCGGCGTTATTGCTGGACCGGGAGGGTTTACCCACGGTGGTGCTCCCCATGTCCATTGATAATGATATCGCCGGTACTGAATTTACCATCGGCTTTGACAGCGCGCTGGCGGTGGCGACCAACGCGTTGGATCAATTGCACAATACCGCCCGGAACATGGAAGGACGGGTGTTTTTGTTGGAGGTCTTTGGCGCCGATGCCGGCCATATCGCCCTGGGCAGCGCCCTGGCGGGGGGCGCCCATGCGGTATTGCTGCCTGAATATCCGCAGGATATGGGCGGTCTGTGCAACAGAATCAGACAGTGCCTGGCGGCGCCCCAGGGTTATGCATTGGTGGTCTGTGCCGAAGGTTATCCGATGGAAAATGCCTTTCTGGCGGGAACACAGGGCGTGTCGATAAAGATTGGCAAAATAATTGAAGAAAACATAGGGTTTAAAATTCGTCATACGGTTTTGGGTTTTTGCCAGCGGGCCCCTTCACCCTCAGTGAAAGATCGTTTATTGGCAATAGCCCTGGGCCAGAAAGCAGCAGACGTCATTCTAGCCGGCGGGCACGGAATGTTGATAGGCATTTTGAACGGACAGGCCGTTAGCTGTGAGCTGAATAAGGCATTAAGCGGGAAAAGACAGCTTGATCCCCATTTGGTCTCGGCAGCGCGACATCTCCATATGATCAATTAAGGAATATTCTATGAAAAAGTTATCCATTTTGGCAGTATGCGGGGCCGGTCTGGGCAGCAGTTTTGCCTGTGAAATGAGTATCGAATCGGCATTAAAAGATCTTGGCGTGGAAGCGGACCTTTCCCATTGCGATATTTCCAGCGCCACTTCCATGCGGGTGGATATTATTGTCACCGGCGAAAACTTTCGTTCTCAGTTTCAACATTACACGGTAAATGCCACCATTGTTTACCTGAAAAGACTGGTGGACAAAACGGAAATTAAAACAAAGCTAACGCCTATCCTGCAAAATCTGGGCTACTTAGCATAATAACATTATTCATCATTAATAAGCTTACCGCTAACCCATACAGGGGCTTTATATGGCTTTCCTTCATTTTATCGTCAATGATGTGCTGGGACAGGCATCGATATTGATCTCGCTAATCGCCATGATCGGGCTTATTGCCCAGCAGAAAAGCCCGGGCCAAGTGATAACCGGAACCTTGAAAACGCTGCTGGGTTTTTTAGTTCTGTTGGCCGGTGCTAATATCATTGTCAATGCGCTCAATTTTTTGGGAGAGGTCTTCCAAAAAGGGTTCAATATGCGTGGCGTGGTGACCGACGTAGGTTCTATCGCCGGTATAGCGCAGCAAACTCTGGGGCGGGAAACGGCGCTCATTATGGTTTTGGCTTTTTGCGTCAATATACTCATCGCCCGTTTCACTCGTTTCAAATATATTTTTCTAACCGGACAGGCTTCGCTCTGGATGGCAACGGTATGCTCCGTTATCGGCTATATGGGCGGGTTACGGGGAGCAGAACTGATTATTATAGGCGGCGTTATTGCCGGACTGATGGCAGTATGTATGCCTGCCCTGGCGCAACCCATTGTCCGCAAGATAACCGGCTCCGATGATATTGCCCTTGGCCATTTTTGTACCGTGGGATATATCGTTCAGGCCGGAGTGGCGAAATTGACCGGCGACGTCAGCAAAAGCACCGAAGATCTCGAACTTCCCCAATCGCTGTCGTTTTTGCAAGACACCTATTTATCGATGATGGTGGTGATGATACCCATTTATCTGATCCCGTCCATCGCCGCCGGCCCGGATGTCGTTGCCGCTTACTCGAAAGGGGTCAACTATCTGGTGTTCTCATTTTTACAAGCGATACAATTCGTCGTCGGCGTCTATGTATTATTATCCGGGGTACGTTTACTGCTGGCGGAGATCGTGCCTGCGTTTCGCGGCATCGCCATGCGCATTGTGCCGAACGCCGTACCCGCCCTCGATTGCCCGGTGCTGTTCCCCTACGCGCCTAATGCGGTAATCATCGGCTTTATCTCCACCACCATCGGTTCGGTGATCGGTATGTTTCTTTTCCCCTGGGTCGGATTGGCAATGATCCTGCCGGGCATGCTGACCAACTTTTTTGCCGG
Source organism: Sodalis sp. RH15 (assembly GCF_047324255.1). Classification (NCBI taxonomy): domain Bacteria; kingdom Pseudomonadati; phylum Pseudomonadota; class Gammaproteobacteria; order Enterobacterales; family Bruguierivoracaceae; genus Sodalis; species Sodalis sp. RH15. Next base: position 1,249,901 of record NZ_CP178738.1, on the reverse strand, counting down.
CGGCACCGCCGGAATATTCAGTAATGCGGTGGGCGGACGGCGGGGTGCGATTATCGGCGGCATCTTTCACGGGCTCTTTATAACCCTGCTGCCGGCGCTGCTGTTACCGCTGCTCGGCCAGTATGGCTTCGCCAATGTCACCTTCAGCGATTCGGATGTTATCAGCGTCGGTCTGATATTCGGACATATACTCAATTTCTTTCATTGATCGATAATGGAGATCCTATGGACACCACTATAGAGGAAATTCTGGCCCGGGGGCTGTCGCCCCAGGACTGCGCGAAAGCGCTTAATGACTTGGGTAAACGCTTTTCCGAGCAAAATGATATCGATAGCGCCATTGCCTGCTGGGAAAAAAGCATGGAGTGCTACGGTAAACCCGGCTTTGCCCAGGCACAGTTGATGAAAGTCTATAATCAGAAACAGCGTGAAAGCGCCCGCTCCGGAGACAGCCAGGGCATTGAGGCGTATGCGCAAAAAATCGACGCGCTGATGCAAAAAAGCAAGGATGCCATCCGTTACGGCTATTGATGTCATTGCGGCCGCACCGGCCCCGCACTTCGCCAGGGAGTAGAGGGCCGGCCAGGCCGGCATGCCGTTGGTCAGATATGGAATTCAGATATAGAAATAGATGGCCAGAAAATGGCACAGGCTGCCGCCCAGCACAAAACCGTGCCATATGGCATGGTTGAACGGGATGCGGTTGCAGGCGTAAAAAATCACCCCCACCGTATAGATTAGCCCGCCCACCGCCAGCAGCGTCAGGCCGCCCACCGGCAGACGTTGCGCCAGTTGATAAATCACCACCAGCGACAGCCAGCCCATGGTGAGATAGGTAATCAGCGACACCACCTCGAATCGATGGGCAAACGCCAGTTTGAAAATCACCCCTACTAACGCCATGCCCCAGATGACGACCATCAGCCCTTTCGCCAGCGGCGAGGCCAGTCCCACCAGCAAAAAAGGCGTATAGGTGCCGGCAATCAGCAGGTAAATGGCGCAGTGGTCCAGTTTTTTCAACCACCGCTTGGCGGGTGGATGGGGGATGGCGTGATAGAGGGTGGAGGCCAGGAACAGCAGGATCATGCTGCCGCCGTATAGACTGTAGCTGGTCATGGCGGTGACGTCGGCGCCCACATCCCCGGCCTGCACCAGCAACAGAACCAGCCCGACGATACCGAATATCAAACCGACACCGTGGCTGACGCTGTTGGCTATCTCTTCCGCCAGCGTATAGCCTTGAGCTAATAATTTATTAGCCATTCTTACACTTCCTCGTACGTCTTTTGCTAAAACATCTGGTACATGGACAAGCTTAACTGAGAATAATTCCAGTGTACACGCGTAAGCTAAACAAAATATGTCCGCCATCAACCGATATTCCTTTATCGCCGCATTCGAATTCAAACCCTTTTTGCCCTACAATGATGCGCTTCACTGTCTGGCCGTTGGGGTAAGCATGTTGCAGGAATTACCGGCATTGGCGTTCGGAGAATTAACCGACGTCGTCGCTTTTTTGATGGAAATCGATAAACTCAAGAGCATTCAACGCCGTACCAAGGTTTTGGGCACGCAGCGGCAGGAGAATACCGCCGAGCACAGCTGGCATTTCGCCGTGGCGGCCATGGCCCTGGCGCCCTACGCCGGCGACAAGGTGGATATCAACCGGGTGACCCAGATGGCGCTGGTGCACGATATCGTTGAAATCGATGCCGGCGATGTGCTGGTGTACGATCTGGCGGGCCGTCATGCGGTGCACGATCTGGAAGAAACGGCGGCGGTCAGGCTGTTCGGCCTGCTGCCGGAACCGCAGCGCCAACACTTTCACCAGCTGTGGCTGGAATATGAAGCGGGCGAAACGGCGGACGCGCAATTTGCCCTGCTGCTCGACAGGCTGATGCCGGTACTGATGAATCTGCATAATCAAGGGCAAAGCTGGGTGGAAAACGGTATCCGGCTGGAGCAGGTATTAACCCGCAACGCCTTTATCGGCGATGTCTATCCCGCACTTTGGGAGCATTTGAAACACCATCTCAACCAGGCTCAGCAAAACGGCTGGCTGAAATAAGCCCTCCTGTCATTCTCAAGGTTTACGGCTGCGCGCGGGCTTTAGGGCCGGTTTCACCGCCGCCGCCGGCCGCGGGGCAGCTCCGGTACGTTTGGCTATCGCCGGCCGCGGGGCAGCTCCGGTACGTTTGGCTATCGCCGGCTGCGGGGCAGCGCCGGTATGTTTGGTCATCGCCGGCTGCGGGGCGGCGCCGGTATGTTTGGTCATCGCCGGCCGGGTGTAGCGCCGCGTGCGGCGCAGTTCGCGCTGTTCTTCAATGCCGGGAGCCGGCACCAGGCATTCTCGGCGACCGCCAATCAAGTCTTGCCTGCCCATTTGTTCCAGCGCGGCGCGAATCAACGGGAAATTGGCGGGATCGTGGTAGCGCAGCAGGGCCTTATGCAGCCGGCGCTGGCGATCCCCTTTGGGTATCACCACGTCTTCGCTGTCATAATCCACCTTCCCCAAGGGATTCTTGCCGCTGTAATACATGGTGGTGGAGCTGGACAGCGGCGAAGGATAAAAATTCTGCACCTGATCGAGGCGGTAGCGGTTTTTCTTAAGCCATAACGCCAGATTGACCATATCCTCGTCCCGGGTACCGGGATGGGCGGCAATAAAATAAGGGATGAGGTACTGCTTTTTACCCGCCTGATTGGAATAAAGGTCAAACAGTTCCTTGAAGCGTTTATAGCTGCCCATGCCCGGCTTCATCATTTTGGACAGCGGTTCCGGTTCGGTATGCTCCGGCGCGATCTTCAGATAGCCCCCTACGTGATGCATCGCCAGCTCTTTGATATAGGCCGGATCTTCTACCGCCAGATCATAGCGGACCCCTGAGGCAATCAGGATCTTCTTGATGCCCGGCAAGGCGCGGGCGCGGCGATAGAGCTTGATGGTGGGCGCGTGGTCGGTATCCATATGGGGACAGATTTCCGGATAGACGCAGGATGCCCGCCGGCAGGTCTGTTCGGCGCGCGGCGAAGTGCAGCGCAGCATATACATATTGGCGGTGGGGCCGCCGAGATCGGAGATGATACCGGTAAAGCCCGGTACTTTGTCGCGTATCTCTTCGATTTCGCGGATAATGGACTCTTCCGAACGGCTCTGGATAATGCGGCCTTCATGCTCGGTGATGGAACAAAACGCACAGCCGCCGAAGCAGCCGCGCATGATATTGACCGAGGTGTAGATCATTTCGTAAGCCGGTATCACCTGCTTGCCGTACGCCGGGTGCGGCAGGCGCTGGAACGGCAGGGCAAAAACGCTGTCCATTTCCGGCGTGCTAAGGGGGATGGCCGGCGGATTGATCCAGACATACCTGTCGCCGTGCTGCTGCATCAGCGCCCGGGCGCAGCCGGGGTTGGTTTCATGGTGAAGAATACGCGAGGCGTGGGCGTACATGACTTTATCGCCCTTGACCTTGTCGAAGGAGGGCAGCAGCACGTAGGTCTTTTCCCAGGGCTTGGGTTTGGCGGCCCGCACGGTGACGGGTTTACCACGGGATGCCGGCACCTCGCCCTCGGCGCACGGCAGGTCGTCGCCGTAAGGATTGAGCATAGGCTCGATGCGCCCCGGGGTATCGAGCCGGGTGGAATCCACGCCGCTCCAGCCTGGCAAGGGGCCTTTGCGCATCACCGCGGTATTCCGTACATCCTGTATGTCGCCGATGGATTCGCCCGCCGCCAGCCGATGCGCCAGCTCCACCAGGGGCCGTTCGCCATTGCCGTAGATCAGCATATCGGCTTTGGCATCCACCAGGACCGAACGGCGCACGGTGTCGGACCAGTAATCGTAATGGGCGATACGCCGCAGGCTGGCCTCAATCCCTCCCAGCACCACCGGTACCTCGCTATAGGCTTCCTTGCAGCGCTGGCTGTATACCAGCGTGGCGCGATCCGGGCGCTTGCCGCCGGCATTGCCCGGCGTATAGGCATCGTCATGCCGCAGTTTGCGATCCGCCGTATAGCGGTTGATCATGGAATCCATGTTGCCGGCGGTCACGCCGAAAAACAGGTTGGGCCTGCCCAGCCGCATAAAGTCCTGCTTATCGGTCCAGTCCGGCTGGGCGATGATGCCGACGCGAAACCCCTGCGACTCAAGCATGCGGCCGACGATGGCCATGCCGAAGCTCGGATGGTCCACATAGGCATCGCCGGTGACGATAATCACGTCGCAGCTATCCCAGCCCAATTGGTCCATTTCCTCGCGCGACATGGGTAGAAACGGCGCGGTGCCGTAGCATTCCGCCCAATAGAGCGGATAGGAGAACAGGTCGCGTTCGGGTTGGATCAAACTGGTGGAAACCATACATGCACTCTTGAAGGGGTTATTTCGCCGGGAGGGGATTATACGTGGCCCGGGGCAAAAGCAGTATGGAAATTTCGGATTATCGCTTAATTAATCGCCTGTGGCGACCGACGCTTGTCCGAGCGGGCGGCGGACTTTGACGCGGTTCACCGCACACCCTCATCGTCCGTTCCCTCTTTGGGCCTGTTCGGTAAACCGCTGGAATACATCCAGGGTTTCCTCGCTAACATAATGTTCCAGGCCCTCGGCGTCCCGGCGGGCAGTTTCCGCGCTGATACCCAGCGCCAGCAGGAATGATTCCACAATCTGGTGCCGTTTACGGCTTTTTGCCGCCATGATCTCCCCTTCGGCGGTGAGAAATACGCCCCGGTAGGGGAGCTGCCTGATCAAACCGGCGGCGGACAATTTTTTGATCATCTTGGCCACCGTGGGCTGCGCCACCCCCAGGCGGGCGGCCAGCTCCACCTGGCGAACCTCTCCCCGCTCCTGGATAAGGTCGGCAATCAGCTCGATGTAATCGTCCATCAGTTCCGACCGGTGGGCCTGCCTGACCTGCATAAACCCCTGGGCATGTTCCCTCGCATCGACCAATTGGCCGGCGGGAATGGGGAACGCGTCTTTCTCCGGGCGGTTCATGGTATTTCCTCATGGTTGTTTTTCGGCCTGGATTTTCTGTCTGCCGGCAGCTACAACGGCAAGCATAGCATTGTAACCGTCGGCGGATGATAAACAACCCGGCAGCGGCGGTCTGTTGGTTGATGTCCATTAAAATTGCCTTTGCTATACAATATAGCCTGTGCTATATATGGACATAATTTTATCACCTGTTAATGATATTGCCGCCAATCGACTGTATGCTGACGAACCCGCTAAAGCGCCAACCCTTTCCAACCGCCGCGTCATGGTGGATCCTGCTGGGCTGTCTGCTGTTTTTCGCCGCCGGCGGCGCCCACGGCGAAAAAAAATTCAGGGTCATCACCACCTTTACCGTGCTGCAGGATATAGCGCAAAATGTGGCCGGGGATGCGGCTATGGTGGAGTCCATTACCAAACCCGGGGCGGAAATCCATGATTACCAGCCGACGCCGCGGGATATCGTCAAAAGCCAGTCGGCGGATCTGGTGCTCTGGAACGGCTTGAACCTGGAGCGCTGGTTCCAGCGTTTTTATGAAAATGTCCGTGACGTCCCCTCGGCGGTTGTCAGCGAGGGCGTCGAGCCGTTGCCGATCCGTGCCGGTCCCTATCGCGGCAATCCCAATCCTCATGCCTGGATGTCCGCCGGCAATGCCCTTATCTATGTGGAAAACATCCGTAAAGCGCTGGTGTTGCACGATCCGGCCCATGCCGCCGATTACAACCGCAACGCCCGGGATTACGCGGCTAAAATCGCCGCCCTGGACGCGCCGCTGCGAGCGCGGCTGAACCGGATCCCCGCTACTCTTCGCTGGCTGGTCACCAGTGAAGGAGCCTTCAGCTACCTGGCGCGGGATTATGCCCTGCGCGAGCTTTACCTCTGGCCCATCAATGCGGAAGAACAGGGCACGCCCCGGCAGGTCCGCCATGTCATTGACCAGGTGCGCGAGTATGGCATCCCGGTGATCTTCAGCGAAAGCACCGTATCGGACAAGCCGGCCCGCCAGGTCAGCAAGGAGACCGGCGCTCGCTATGGCGGCGTGCTGTATGTGGATTCCCTTTCGGCGGCCGGCGGGCCGGTGCCCACCTACCTTAGCCTGCTTTACCAAACCACGGACACCATTGCCAAAGGATTCGGCTTATGACCCCGCTCTATCGGCCCGAGCTGCGGATGGACGGAGTGACCGTAACCTATAACAACGGCCATACCGCCCTGAGCAACGCCAATTTCCACCTCTGCGGCGGTACGCTTTGCGCCTTAATCGGCATGAACGGCAGCGGCAAATCCACCCTGTTTAAAAGCATATTGGGCATGGTGCGGCCCGCCGCGGGCACGGTCACATTGGACAACCTGCCGGTGGCCGACGCGTTGCGAAAAAACCTTATCGCCTATGTCCCCCAGGCGGAAGAGGTGGACTGGAGTTTCCCGGTGCTGGTGAGGGATGTGGTAATGATGGGCCGGTACGGCGCCATGTCTTTTTTGCGCATTCCCTCGGCCCGGGACAAAAAGTGGGTAGAGCAGGCGCTCCACCGCGTCGGTCTATGGGACTTGCGCCATCGCCAGATCGGCGAGCTTTCCGGCGGCCAGCGCAAGCGGGTGTTCCTGGCCCGGGCGCTGGCGCAGCAGGGCCGGGTGATGCTGCTGGATGAGCCTTTCACCGGGGTCGATGTGCAAACGGAAGATATCCTCATCGGGCTGCTTCGGTCGCTGCGGGATCAGGGCCATCTGATCCTGGTGGCCTCCCATGATTTGGCCGGCATACCGGAGTACTGCGATCGGGTAGTGATGATCAATCGCACCGTTATGGCGGCCGGCCCGGTGGACACCACCTTTACCCGCCAGAATCTGGAGCGGGTTTTCGGCGGCGCATTGCGGCTCGGCACGCTGCCGGAGCACCCACCGACAGCCCTTGCCACAACCGGCGCCGGCGCTGATATTGGCACCGGCAATGCCGATGTCGATGTCGATGGTATGAGGATTCGGCCATGATGTCGCTGCTGCTGCAACCCTGGCAGTATGACTATATGGCCAAGGCCATCTGGATGAGCGCCATGGTAGGCGGCGTTTGCGGGTTTCTGTCCGCTTATCTTATGCTCAAGGGCTGGTCGCTGATGGGGGATGCGTTATCCCATTCGGTGGTGCCGGGTGCGGCGGGCGCCTATGCGTTAGGATGGCCCATCGCCGCCGGGGCGTTTTTTACCGGCATGCTGGCGGCGCTGCTGATGGCGCTGGCCCGCCACTATTCCCGCCTGCGCGAAGATGCGGTAATCGGCCTGGTATTCAGCGCGTTTTTTGCCGCCGGCCTGCTGATTGTCTCCCTCAACCCTACCGGCGTTAACGTTCAGTCGATTATTTTCGGCAATATCCTCGGCATCGCCGATGAGGATGCCAGGCAGGTGATGATTATCATCGGCATTTCCTTTCTGGTGCTATGTCTTATCTGGCGGGATCTGCTGGCGGTGTTTTTCGACGAGGGCCATGCCGCCACCATCGGTCTGTCGCCTCTGCGGCTGAAAATCATCTTTTTCACCCTGCTGAGCGCGTGCACCGTCGCAGCATTGCAAACCGTGGGGGCCATCCTGGTGATCGCGATGGTCATCACTCCCGGCGCGACGGCCTATCTGCTCACCGACCGTTTCCCGCGGCTGATCATCATCGCCGTGCTTACCGGTATTATCACCGGCGCCGGCGGCGCCTGGTTAAGCTACTTTATCGACGGGGCCACCGGCGGTGTGATTGTCACGCTGCAAACCCTGCTCTTCCTGCTGGCGTTCCTGTTCGCCCCCCGGCACGGCCTGCTGGCGGCCCGTCGCCGCATCACGGGCAAACCGTTATGACCGGCTGGCTTGACTATGTAACGGAGCCCTTTGTGTTCCCGTTTATGCAGCGGGCGATGATTGCCGCCGTCGCCACCGGCATCGTCTGCGCCCTGCTGTCGTGCTTTTTGGTATTAAAAGGCTGGTCGCTGATGGGGGACGCCATTTCCCATGCGGTTTTGCCGGGCATCATACTGGCCTATCTGGCCGGCCTGCCGATGATTGTCGGTGCTTTTGGCGCCGGCATCGCCTGCGCCGCCGCCACCGGCTATATCAAGGATCACTGCCGGGTCAAGGAAGACACGGTGATGGGCATTGTCTATTCGGGCATGTTCGCCCTGGGGCTGGTGCTATTTTCCCGGGTCGATACCCACCAGCACCTCAGCCATATTCTGTTCGGCAATGTATTGGGCATCAGCCGGTCCGGTCTGAACCACCAGTTGGGGATAATCGCCGCGGCGTCGGTGATTATCCTGGTGAAGCGCCGGGACCTGATGCTGTATTGTTTCGACCCGGCGCAAGCAAGGATACAAGGGCTGCCGGTAGGCCGGCTGCATTACGGCCTACTGTGCCTGCTGGCGCTCACCATCGTCGCCGCCCTGCAGGCGGTGGGAATAATACTGGTCATCGCCATGCTGATAGCGCCGGGCATGACCGCCCTGCTGCTATGCCGGCACTTCGACCGGCTGCTGCTCACGGCGACGGCGGTATCGGTCCTGTCATGCTTTGCCGGCACGCTGCTGAGTTTCCATATCGACGGCGCCACCGGCCCTTGTATTGTGCTTACCCAGGCCGGCCTGTTTATACTGGCGCAATGCTATGCGTTGCTGCGCAAAAAAGTCACGAGGCGGACCGGTGCAGTATAATGCTATGCCGGTGAATCGCCGACATCGCCACCGTCCCAGCGCGCAAGATACGCCGTCACGGCCCGTGTCGCCTCCCGGCAAATCGCCGGCGATATCCGGCCTTCCTTCCCGTAGCCGTGCTTCATACAGGCGAACGCAATCTCAACGGCGATAGTCGCCGCATCCGGCACCGCCGGCAGCGCCCGCAGTTCCCCCAGGCTTGCCGCCTTGGCGCGCAGCAGATCGCCAATAGCCGCATTCTTGGCGCCATGAGCATCATGATCGCTGTCGGCGAATGAGCCCCTTAGCAACAGCACGCTCGCCACCGGATGGGCGTTATAATAATCCGCCGTCTCCTCGATTGCCGTCTCGACCCATGCCCGCCAGGTACCGGCGTGCCCGGTCCGGGAATGCGCCAAGGCATCCAGCAGGCGCTCCATATGAATACGCGCCAGGTGGGAAAACAGGGCATATTTATCGGGAAAGAAGGGATAAATGGCGGCGCGGGGAACATCCGCCGCTTCAGCCAGGGCGGGAATCGACGTTTTTTCCGGCCCCACGTCCGCCAGCATGCGCTCCGCGGCGTCCAGCACCTTGGCCATACGAGCCGCTGAACGCTCCTGCACCGGCAGGCGCACGTCTCGGGTTATTGGCATATTTGATTTGTTATTCGACAATGATGAGATGACCTTATCCGACATTTGTTGCATTGTACACAACAAGCCGCCTCATCGAAACCCCATACAGCAATTTAACGAAGGGCCGCGAACGCCGGACATGCAACGAGCGTGTTAAAGGGAGAGCGTGGCAATGAGGTCGAATCGGGCGTGGTTTTTCCGCCCGACCGAGTGCCTCATGGCGCGCTAGGCCCGCGATCGCCGGACATGCAACGAGCGTGTTAAAGGGAGCGCATTCCGGCTCTGCCCGCCGTTTCCCTACTCGTAATCGCTTACCGGCACACAGGAACAGAACAGGTTGCGATCCCCATACACATCATCCAGCCGCTTGACGCTCGGCCAGTACTTATGCTCAAAGCCCGCCGGAAACGCCGCCGTCTCACGGCTATAGGGATGAGTCCACTCCCCCGCCAGCTCGCGCTCGATATGCGGCGCGTTAACCAGCGGATTATCCTCCAGCGGCCACTCCCCTTTAGCAACTCTATCAATCTCGCCGCGAATCGCCAGCATGGCGTCGATAAAGCGATCCAGCTCCCCCTGACTTTCCGATTCGGTGGGCTCCACCATCAGCGTACCGGCCACCGGGAACGACATGGTGGGCGCATGGAAACCATAGTCGATCAAACGCTTGGCGATATCCATTTCACTGATACCGGTCGCCTCCTTCAGCGGACGGATATCCAGAATACACTCATGGGCCACCCGGCCGTCGCGACCGCTGTAGAGCACCGGAAACGCGGCGTTCAAACGGCTGGCGATATAGTTAGCATTTAAAATCGCCACCTGGCTGGCCTGTTTGAGACCCTCGGCCCCCATCATGCGAATATACATCCAGCTGATGGGCAGAATGGAGGCGCTGCCGAACGGCGCGGCGGCGACCGCGCCCTGCCGGGTCAGCACGCCGTCCATATGCAGCACCGCATGGCCCGGCACAAACGGCGCCAAATGGGCTTTCACGCCGATGGGTCCCATACCCGGTCCGCCGCCGCCGTGGGGAATGCAGAATGTTTTATGCAGGTTAAGATGCGACACGTCCGCGCCGATATAGCCCGGCGAGGTAATGCCCACCTGGGCGTTCATATTGGCGCCGTCCAGGTAAACCTGGCCGCCGTACTGATGAACTATCTGGCACACCTCGCGGATCGTCTCTTCGTAAACGCCGTGGGTGGAAGGGTAGGTCACCATGATGCAGGACAGCTCGTCGCCGGCCTGTTCGGCTTTCTCACGCAAATCGTGCAAATCGATATTGCCGTGCTTATCGCAGGCCACCACGATAACCGACATACCCGCCATCTGCGCCGAGGCCGGATTGGTGCCGTGGGCTGAGCTGGGGATAAGGCAGATATGGCGGTTGCCCTCGTTACGGCTCTCATGATAGCGCCGTATGGTCAGCATGCCGGCATACTCGCCCTGGGCGCCGGAGTTGGGCTGCATGCACAGCGCGTCATAGCCGGTCAACTGCACCAGCCAACGGGAGAGCTGCGCTATCATCTGCTGATAGCCGGCAGCCTGTTCCGGCGGGCAGAACGGATGCAGTTCGGCGAACTCCGGCCAGGTAATGGGGATCATTTCCGCGGCGGCGTTCAGCTTCATGGTACAGGAGCCCAGGGGGATCATCGCCTGGTTCAGCGCCAAGTCTTTGTTCTCCAACCGGTGCATATACCGCATCATGTCGGTTTCGCTATGATAGCGGTTAAAGACCGGATGGGTCAGGATGGGGGTGGTACGCAGCCATTGCGCCGGAATCACCTCGCCGATGCCGGCATCCAGGGCATCGATATCCAGCGCCTGCCGGCTGCCGGTGAGAATGGCATACAGGGCGGCGATATCCTCGCGCCCGGTGGTTTCATCCAGGGTAATCCCCACCGCGCCGTCCAGGTCGGCACGCAGGTTAACGCCGGCTTCCCGCGCGCGCTCCAGCACCGCGGCCTTATCCGCCACATCCAGCGTCAGGGTATCGAACCAGCGGGCAAAACGCGGCGTGATGCCGGCGGCGGTCAAGCCCGCCGCCAGGATTGAGGTCAGGCGGTGGATACGCCCGGCGATACGTTTAAGCCCGGCCGGTCCGTGGTAAACGGCATACAAGCCGGCGATATTCGCCAGCAGAACCTGCGAGGTGCAAATATTGGAATTGGCCTTTTCGCGCCGGATATGCTGCTCGCGGGTTTGCATCGCCATGCGCAGGGCGGTATTGCCCGCCGCGTCGCGGGAAACGCCGATAATGCGGCCCGGCATGGAACGTTTCACCTCGTCGCGGGCGGCGAAAAATGCCGCGTGCGGTCCGCCGTACCCCATAGGTACGCCAAAACGCTGGGAAGAACCGAACACCACATCGGCCCCCTGGGCCCCCGGCGCCGCCAAAAGCACCAGCGCCATCATGTCCGCCGCCACGCAGCTGACTATCCGACGGGCTTTCAGGGCCGCCAGCAGTTCGCGGTAATCATGGAGCTCTCCGGTGGTGCCTACCTGCTGCAGCAAGACGCCGAATACCCCCGGCTGTTCAAGCGCCGCTTCGGCTTGTCCCACCACCAGATCGAAACCGAAGGTGCGCGCCCGGGTGCGCACGACATCCAGCGTCTGCGGGTGCACATCGTCGGCGACAAAAAAGCAGTTGGCCTGTTTCAGTTTACTGGCGCGTTTGGCCAGCGCCATGGCTTCCGCCGCCGCGGTGGCTTCATCCAGCAGCGAGGCGGAAGCGATATCCAGGCCGGTCAAGTCCAGCGTCAGCTGTTGAAAATTCAGCAAGGCTTCCAGTCTGCCCTGCGACACCTCCGGCTGGTAAGGCGTATAGGCGGTATACCAGCCCGGGTTCTCCAGCATGTTGCGCAAAATCACCGGCGGGGTGATGACCGCACTGTAGCCCATGCCGATATAGGTTTTGCAGATCCGGTTCCGGCCGGCAATGGCTTTCAGCTCAGCCAGCGCCCGGGCTTCGGTGGCGGCCTCGCCCACCGCCGGCGGGGCGGAAAGCTGAATATCCGCGGGAACGATTTGGCCAATCAGCGCGTCCAGAGTGGCGGCGCCGACGGCTGAAAGCATATGCGCCCGCTGTTCCGGGGAAGGGCCGATATGGCGCTGTATAAACGCGTCATGGTGTTCAAGCTGGCTGAGAGTCTGGGTCATAAACTACAATTCCTGCATCGGGCATGGGACGGGGGAAATCACAAACGGGTCGGGAAAAGCCCCGGATGGTTCACCGGGGCCGTGCGGCGGTTATTCGTCTTCGTCGTCTTCTTCGTCGAGGGTGGCCTCATAGGCATCGGCATCGAGCAATGCGGCTACTTCACTCTCGTCGGCGGCTTTGATTTGAAACAGCCAGCCTTCGGTATAAGGCGCGCTGTTCACCAGCTCCGGCGAAGCTTCAAGCTCTTCATTCACCGCCACGATTTCACCGCTGATGGGCGCGTAGATATCCGAAGCGGCCTTTACCGACTCCGCCACGGCGCAATCATCGCTGGCGGCGAATTCGGCGCCCACTTCCGGCAGATCGATAAATACCATGTCTCCCAGCAACTCCTGGGCATGTTCGGTGATACCGACGCTGTAAACGCCTTCGCCCTCGTCACGGACCCACTCATGGGACGTGGTGTATTTTAGTTCTTTAGGCACGCTGCTGCTCATCGCCATCCTCACTCTCGCAAAGTTAAAATTGAACGACCGGTTTACCGGCGCGGACAAAACCGGGTTTGGTCACCTTAACCGGCATTTCGCGGTTACGGATTAATACTATAGCCTGCTCGCCGATACCGGCGGGTACGCGGGCCAGGGCAATACTGACCCCAAGCGTCGGGGAAAAGGAGCCGCTGGTGATGATCCCCGTCTGCCGGTTGCCGTTGCTGTCGGTGAAATGCACCGTTTGTTCGTTGCGCAGCACCCCTTTTTCGGTCAGCACCAGGCCCACCAGCTGTTCGGTGCCGGCGCGGCGCTGGGCTTCCAGCGCCTCACGGCCGATAAAATCACGGTCTTCCGGCTGCCAGGTGATGGTCCAGCCCATGTTGGCGGCCAGGGGCGAAATTCTTTCGTCCATTTCCTGCCCATATAAATTCATGCCGGCTTCGAGGCGCAGGGTATCCCGCGCTCCCAGGCCACAGGGTTTGACCCCGGCTGACAGCAATTGTTGCCAGAACGACTCCACCCGGGTTTTCGGCAGGGCGATTTCATAGCCCGCCTCGCCGGTATAGCCGGTAGTGGCGATAAACAAATGCTGCGACTGCACGCCGAAAAAGGGCTTCATACCGGCCACCGCCGCCAGCTGCTCGGGCGTAAAGAGCGTCCGCGCCTTGGCCTGGGCCTGCGGTCCCTGCACGGCGATCAACGCTAAATCGTCACGCACGGTTACCCGGACATTAAACGGTTCGGCATGGTCCGTGACCCAGGCAACGTCTTTTTCGCGGGTGGCGGAATTCACCACCAGGCGGAAATCCTCTTCAGCCAGGAAATAAACGATCAAATCGTCAATCACGCCGCCGGACGCATTCAGCATCCCGGTGTACAGGGCCTTGCCCGGCTGGGTCAGCTTTGCCACATCATTGGCCAGCAGGTAGCGCAAAAATTCACGGGTGCGGGATCCCTGGAGATCGATGATGGTCATATGGGAAACATCGAACATGCCGGCGTCCCGGCGGACCTGGTGATGCTCCTCCAGTTGCGAACCATAATGCAACGGCATCATCCAGCCATGGAAATCCACCATTTTTGCGCCGCACGCGATGTGCTGTTCGTACAGCGATGTCAGCTGGGCCATCTTTTCTCTCTTTGTGGTCAATTCAGACGATATAACCGCCATGCTTCACGTTGCATTACATTGGCTTTATTGCAACTCGAATTATTGAGGCTATACAACAAATGTCCTGGAAGGCGCCGACGCTTTCGACCTATACGAAAAATAGGCTTCCATCGGCGCAAACGATACCTTTTGCCAGAAGTTACCACCTAATCCAGGGGGAAACCATAAATTAAATTATCCCGCCGGGAAGTATAATGTTAAACGACGCTCCCCGCCTCATCAGCATGATATGCTGACAAAGGGATTATAACGGCGCACAAACGGTAAATCGGAGGACCTCAACGCAAAATTTGATAACAAAAAACCCCGACGAAACGCTGTTGGAATACGTTTTGCCGAGGCTTCGGATTAGAAATAATAATGAAAAAAAACCCTTGGATTAGATTTTTTCAGTCGAACGGGCGTCTTCATCCAGCCAGGCCGGCAGTTCGGTAAGCCCCATGGCCTGCCGGATCAGGCGCGGTTTTACACCGGGCAGCGTATCCGCTAAACGCAATCCGGCGTCACGAACCCATTTTTTGAGGGGATTATTGCCGTCAAACAGCTCACGCAGGGCCTGCATGCCCGCCAGCATAACGGCGGCGCTGTGCTTGCGGCGCCGTTCATAGCGGCGCAGATAGGCATAATGGCCGATATCCTTGCCGGCGATTTGCAATCGCTGCAGTTCAGACAGCAATTCGGCCACATCCATCAATCCCAGATTCACCCCCTGCCCCGCCAGCGGATGGACGGTATGCGCCGCGTCTCCCACCAGCACCAGACGGTGCGCGGCGAAATCCCGGGCATAGCGGCCGGTAAGGGGGAATGTCAACCGTTCGCTTTCCAGCGTGCATAAACCGAGGGCCAGATTAAAGTGCCGGGCCAATTGCGCGGTGAATTGCTCCGCCGGCATTTGCCGCCGCTGCTCCGCCGACTCCGGCGGCAGGGACCAGACGATGGAACAGACATCGGGCTGCGCCAGCGGCAGAAACGCCAGAATTCCGTCGCCGTGAAACGCCTGGCGGGCGATGCCGCCGTGGGGGCGCTCGGTACGCACGGTGGCTACCAGGGCATGATGCTGGTAATCCCAGAAAGTCAGCGGAATATCGGCATAGCGCCGCAGCCAGGAATCGGCGCCGTCCGCCCCCACCACCAGTCGGGCGGTCAGCATCCGATCGTCATCCAGGGTAATAAACGCCTCGTTTTCGCCCCAGGCTACTTGCCGTAGCGACGCCGGGCAAAACAGCTCGACATCCGATAACCCGGCGGCCCGGCGCCACAGTGCCTGATGGATGACCGGATTTTCGATAATGTGCCCAAGCTGCTCGAATCCCAAGGGACCGCCGTCAAAGGCGATTTTACCGAAGCTGTCGTTATCCCAGACTTCCATGCCCCGGTAGGGCGTGGCGCGCACCGCGACGATATCGTCCCATACCCGGACATGCCGCAACAGGCGCTGACTGGCGGCATTGATGGCGGAGACCCGAAGCGCCGGACTTTCGGCCGGGGGAATCGCTTCCGGCATCCGCTGCTCCACCACCGCGACGCGCAAGCCGCTGCCCTGCAGACCGCAGGCCAGGGTCAAACCCACCATTCCGCCGCCGTTGATCACCACATCGAATGCTTGCATAGCTGAAGTCCTTGTTGAAGGCCGGAAATTAACGCTCCACCCAGCCCAGGGTGCGTCGCGCGAGGGTGTCCCGCAGCCAGGGTGAATGCGCCATGGCCAGCAGCCCCAGATTACGGGCAATCACCAGCGGCGGGTGTCCGTTGGCAAACACGTCGATTAGCCCGTCGGTAATGCCTACCGTTCCGGACTGATCGGGCAACCGGCGCTGTTGATAGCGCTGCAATACCGCATAGCCGCCGGGATCGAGCCCCTGTCCCGCCGCGTCCGCCAGCGTCTCCGCCAGGGTCATCACGTCGCGCAACCCCAGATTGAACCCCTGCCCGGCGATGGGGTGCAGGGTTTGCGCCGCATTGCCCACCAGCGCCAGGCGATGGGAGATATGATGCGAGGCGGTACGCAGGTGCAGGGGATAAATCTGCCGTTGCCCCACGGTAACAATCCGCCCGAGGGACCAGCCGAACGCCGTCTGCAACGCCTCCCGGAACCGGGCGTCATCCCAGACGCCGACCTCTTCCCGCCGTGACTCGGGCAAGCACCAGACCAGCGCGCTGCGTCCCCCCGACAAGGGCAGTAACGCCAGCGGACCGTGTTCGGTAAAGCGCTCAAAGGCCCTGCCCCGGTGGGGCATGGCGGTGGAAACGTTGGCAATGACCGCCAGTTGCCGGTAATCCTGCTGCCGCCACTGGATATTGCATTGCCGGGCCACGGGAGAATGGGAACCGTCCGCCGCCACCGCCAGCCGGCCGGTTAATACTCCGCCGTTATCCAGCCGCACTTCCACATCGTCCCGGCGCCGGGTCAGGGTGGCGACGGTGGCGGGACAATGCAGCCTGACGCCGGGCGCCCGGCGCAACAGCGAAAACAGCCGCTGCCCCGCGTCATGCAGCTCCACCACGTAACCCAGCGCGGGCACCCGGTAATCCCCGGCGTCAAGCCGCACCTTACCGAGGTGGCCGCGATCGCTGACCTGCACCTGGGTAATGGCGGTAGCGCCGGGCATCAGCGCCGGCCAGACGCCTATAGCGGTTAATTGCCGGCAGGTCCCCTGGGCAAGGGCAATGGACCGGCCGTCATAGCCGGGGTGGCGATGGCTTTCAGGAGCGGCGCTTTCCACCAGATCGATGTCGAGCCGCCCCCCGGTCAGATGGGACAATGCCAGCGCCAGGGTGGCGCCGGCCATGCCGCCGCCAATGATGATTACCGTCATGAATTAGCGCGCCGCCGCCATTAGCGCTTCGATGGCGTCCGGATCCTTCACCACCGAATCGGTAAGGTTTTCGTTGCCCTGTTCGGTAATGAGGATGTTATCTTCGATGCGGATGCCGATACCGCGATAGGCTGGAGGCACGTCTGCATCCAGAGCGATATAGATGCCCGGCTCAATGGTCAGCACCATGCCCGGCGCCAGGATCCGGCCCCGTTCGGGCGTACCGTAATCCCCCACGTCATGGACATCCATCCCCAGCCAGTGGCTCAGCCCGTGCATGAAGAAACGCCGATGGGCCTGCTGGCCGATCAGGGTGGTTACCTCACCCTTCAGGACCCCCAGCTTCACCAGGCCGGTTACCATGATTTTCACCACTTCCTCGGTCACGTCGCGGATACTGGTGCCCGGTTTGAAGAGCGCCAGCGAGGCATTCAGCGACGCCAGCACGATATCATAGACGGCACGCTGTTCGGCGCTGAACTTGCCGCCCACCGGGAAGGTCCGGGTGATATCCCCCGCATAGCCCCGATACTCGCAGCCGGCGTCAATCAGCACCAGATCGCCGTCCTTCATGATCGCTTCATTTTCGGTGTAATGCAGAATGCAGCCGTTCACACCGCTGCCGACAATAGTGTTATAAGAGGGGAAACGCGCGCCGTGGCGGTTGAATTCGTGCAGGATTTCCCCTTCCAGCTGATACTCATACATGCCCGGCCGGCAGGCCCGCATAGCGCGGGTATGGCCCAGGGCGGTGATTTCACCGGCGCGGCGCATCACGGCGATTTCTTCCGCCGATTTGAACAAGCGCAGCTCATGTGCCCAGGGACGCCAATCAGTCAGCGTAGCCGGCGCCTTTAACTGCTGGCGATAACCGCGCCGCAGCGTTGCCAGGGCATTGAACACCAGTTCGTCGGCGAACGGATATTCCCCCTGCGCGTGATACACCACATCCAGGCCGTTCAATAACAGGTGCAGCTGATTTTTGATCTCATCCCAGGGCAAGGCCCGATCCACCCCCAGCTTGGCCGGCGCGGCTTCCTGGCCCAGGCGGCGGCCGAACCAGGTTTCCGCGGTTAAATCCCGCACCCGGTTGAACAGTACGCTGTGATGGTGGGTTTCATCGCTTTTAATCAGGATCAGCGCGGCTTCGGGCTCGTTAAAGCCGGTGAAGTACCAGAAATCGCTGTTTTGACGGTAAGGATATTCACTGTCGGCATTACGTGTCGCTTCCGGCGCAGCGAAAATTACGGCGGCGCTGGCCGGAGACATCTTTGCCAGCAACGCCTGACGACGGCGTAAATATTCTTGTTGAGTCATCACTCTCTCCTGCCTTTTCATGGTGATGGTATTGACCGGCTATCGCCGTGCCGGCGGCCTGATACCTGAGCGGGCCAAAGGCTCAATGCAAGGTCGGTTTGGGTTTTTCCTGCGGCGCGGATGATTCCGGGTGCGTAAAATCATTATGACAAAGAATCGCCGCCATACGGACATATTCGATGACTTCTTCCAGGGATTGCGCCAACTCCTCCTGATCTTCGTCTTCGTCATAACCCAGCTGGCCGATATTACGCAAATCGTCAATCGCCTCCCGCACCTCTCCTTTGACTTTATCCAGCTGGGGCTGGACAACTCCCAGCCCCAGCAGGAAATGATTGACCCAGCCCGCCAGGGCGTCCACCCGGTCAAACACCGTCGCACTTTCGTCATCCGGCAGCAGCAGCTGGAACATGAACTCTTCGTCCTCCAGGGAGTGGGCGGTGCTCTCATGCAGCTGGCGCAAGGGTTCCGCCAGGGTCTGCGAGAAAGCCAGCCCTTCATTGGTCAACTCATGCACCAGGGTCTGCCAGCTGTGGTCCCGGTTTCCGCCGCACAGCATTCCGCTGATCAAACCATGCATTTCCGCCGACGTTAACGCCACCGCCTGCTGGGTAAGCAGCTGATTCAGATTTTCATAGTCCGGCAAGGTATTTTGTATAGACATGCGCTTTCATCGTCGTTGGCAGGATAAGTTCGTGTTATGCTACCACCAAGGTCCGTCGCTATACCAGAAAGGGCTTGTAACTTCTGTTTTATATAGATTGTTTTATATAGATTGATTATAGTAGCGTCCGCTTTTGCTCCCGCAATGGTGAAACGGGTGGCGATAAGCGTTGGCGCGGCAACAATGCAGGAAGGTGGTATGTCCGCACAACCGGTAGATATTCAAATATTCGGCCGCACGTTGAGGGTGAATTGCCCGCCGGAACAACAAGAAGCGTTGAACCAGGCGGCCGAGGATCTTAATCAGCGGTTGCAAGATCTTAAAGTTCGAACTAGAGTCACCAATACGGAACAGCTTGTTTTTATCGCGGCCTTGAACGTCTGTCACGAACTGGCGCAAGAAAGGTTGAAAACGCGCGATTATGCGGCCAATATGGAGCAGCGAATCCGGTTATTGCAGCAAACGATCGAACAAGCCTTGGTAGAGCAAGGACGGATTTCCGAACGTCCGGGAACGCAGTTCGAATAGCGGTATGCAGTTCGAACAGCGGCAAGGGGTTCGAATAGCAGCAAGCAGTACAAATAACGATAGTCGCCGGGGTTTCAGCCCGCGAATCGTACAAATAAAATTTCTCTGAGGTGTTCGCCAGCGGGCCAGTCCCCTGAGCCGATAATTTATACCACAAGAATGTGGCGATCTTTAACTGGTGCGCATGCTCGGTTCGTCCGAGAAGCCTTAAGGTTAGAACGCTGCGTTCACCTTGAACCATGGGTTCAAGGGTTACAGCCTGCGGCGGCATCTCGGAGATCCCCTTTCCATACCATCGTCTTTTCTATGACTCCAGCGTCGGACAAATCAATCCTGCGGCAGTCCATCCGCAATCAAATCCGTCAAGCACGGCGAGCGTTAAGCCCCCGGCAGCAGGCCGACGCCTCAAACGCGGTTACCGAACGCTTGCTGGCGCATCCGCGCATCGCCGCCGCCAAAACCCTGGCGCTGTTTTTATCCTTTGACGGCGAACTGGATACCCGGCCGATAATCGATGCCCTCCGCCGGCGCGGCCAGCAGATTTACCTGCCGGTGCTGCACCCGTTCAGCCCGGGACATTTGCTGTTCCTGCGCTATGATGCCGATACCCCGCTTACGGTCAACCGCCTGCGCATCAGCGAACCCAAACTGGATATCACCCGCCTGCTGCCCCCGGCGCGGTTGGATGTGCTGTTTACCCCGCTGGTGGCGTTTGATGCACAGGGCCAGCGGCTCGGCATGGGCGGCGGTTTTTATGATCGCACCTTGCGGCACTGGCGGCGGGAATCGGGTTTTTACCCCATCGGTCTGGCCCATGATTGCCAGCAGGTGGAACAGGTGCCGGTTGAATCCTGGGATATCCCCCTGCCGGAAATCATCACGCCCTCTCGTCAATGGCAATGGTAAATCTCAATCACGCCTGAGGCGGCGGTCACGCCAATGAGCTCCCTCCGGCCAATGGAATCAGTCGGCCTCATTACGCCAAGCAAATCAAGCCGGCTTAGGCGGTCAGGCCAGCGTCAGGGTAAACGGCTGCTGCCGCAGAGCGGATTCAATCTCGGCGGGGATGCCGCGATCGGTTATCACCTGCGTCAGGTCGGACAGGGGCGATACGCAGAACAGGGAATAGGCGCCATATTTGCTGCTGTCCGCCAGCAGCACCCGCCGACGGGCATTGGCAGCCAGATCCCGCTTCAGGCCGGCCTTCTCTTCGGTGGGGGTGGTGATGCCTTTGGGCAGGCTCCAGGAGTTGCAGCTGATAAAGGCGATATCCGGGTAGATATTGCGCAGCAGCTGGCGACC
The DNA here is from genome assembly GCF_047324255.1 of Sodalis sp. RH15. NCBI lineage: Bacteria > Pseudomonadati > Pseudomonadota > Gammaproteobacteria > Enterobacterales > Bruguierivoracaceae > Sodalis > Sodalis sp. RH15. Next base: position 1,229,159 of record NZ_CP178738.1, on the reverse strand, counting down.
GTGCTCGCCGATACAGGACTGGCTGCTGTCATCGATACGGCCGCCGATGATGGTCACTTCGATCTGTTTGAATTCGGACAGAAGCAGGGCGATATGCAAATCGGCGGTAATCACCCGCAGCGGCAAATGGGTAAGGTTGCGCGCCAGTTCCAGCATGGTGGTGCCGGCATCCAGCACCACCGAATCGCCGGGCTGCACCAGCTGCGCCGCCAATTGGGCGATAGCCCTTTTTTCCGGCAGATTGCGCTGCATTTTTTCATTGGTGGTGGGCTGGCTCGGAACAAATCGATTTAAGGTCACTCCACCATGGCTGCGGCTGATCACACCCTGTTCATCGAGTTTGATCAGATCGCGCCGGATGGTCGCAGGTGAAGCAGATACGGCCGCGACCAGTTGATCTACAGTGACCAGATTATGGCTTTTAAGAAAATCCATAATCTGATCCAGACGACTTTGTCCTTTCATAACATCCGCTTAACTGTATCATGACTATGCCATGACTATACCATGACTAGGCCAGTTGCATGGCTAACTGAATCGATATGGCCATGCTCTCAGACTTGGCTTTGCCTGTCCAGGCAATATCGAAGGCGGTACCGTGGTCGGCTGAAGTCCGAATAAAAGGCAGCCCGGCGGTGATATTCACTCCATCATAAAAACCAAGTAATTTCAACGGAATATGTCCCTGATCGTGATACATCGCCACCACCATGTCATATTGCCCTTCATAGGCTTGCAGGAAAACGGTATCCGGCGGACAGGGACCGAATACATTTATCTTTTGGGCCTTCATCTCCTCAATGGCCGGACCGACGATGGTAATCTCTTCATCGCCGAATAAACCATGTTCGCCGGCATGGGGGTTGACCCCGGCCACCGCGATGCGCGGCGCTGAAAATCCTACCCGTTTAAGAAAGGTATCGGCGATGCCGATAACCGTTTTAATGCGTTCGCGGCTGAGCGTGTCGAGGAATTTCCGCAGCGCGATATGGGTGCTGACATGGATCACCTTCAGCTTATCGGTATAAAGCACCATGGCGAAATCGCTGCTGCCGGTCAGTTCGGCCAGCAGTTCGGTATGCCCCGGATAGATATGCCCGGCGGCATGCAGCGCTTCCTTGTTCAGGGGGGCGGTGGCTATCCCCTGCACCTCTCCCGCCATGGCCATGGCCGAGGCCTTGGCGATGCAGCGATAGGCCAAATCGCCGGCGGCGGGTTGCACTTGTCCCGCCACCAGCGCTGCCGGGTCCTCCAGCGGCACATCGATAACGTTAATGACGCCGGGGGCGAAAACTGCCCGATCCGCTCTTTCTATGGACTTCAGCTCCGCCGGCGGCGTAATGCCCAGTGCCTGAATGCGCCGAAGGGTTTGCAGACAGCCCACCACCACGGCCCTGCATCCGGACAGTTCGCCCTGCGCCAGGGATTTCAAAATAATTTCCGGACCGATGCCTGCCGGATCACCCATAGTGATTGCTATCGTTTTATTTACCACTGTACATCTCCTCAATAAAATAAAGTGCATCGCGCAAGGTGGTTTCATTACCAAAACCGCCGGCTTTGGTTATCACTGGTAAATCATCAATCTCACTGTTCACAAAAGTGCCGCAGGGCACGCAGGGCGCCACCTCGGCGGCAATGCGATATCCCTCGGCCCCAAGCGCCCGGGCCACGGCGATGGCAATATCGCCGCCGGTGAGAAACAGTCCGCCGATTTGTGCGCCGGCGATGATTTGCCGGGTGATTTCGCCAAGACGTAAACCGATGTAATCACCTAACTGCTGGCGCGTATAGCCGTAGCGGCGGCACAGCTCGTCAATGGCTTGCCGTGCCCCGACGTCACGACAGGTGCGCAACACGCAGTGCTGCCGATCCTCCAGCACCGTCACCGCCGCCCGGACATAAGGGAGGAGGGTTTCCGGTTCCGGCGACGCCAGCAGTGTTTCCACATCGATATCCACGATGCCCAGCGACTTCTCCCGTGCGGCATACGCTATTTGCCGCTGGGTTATTTCACTCATGGACCCGGCCACCGCCAATACCGGCAGGCGCTGTTTGGGCGTGAGATAGCTCGCGGGGGGCAAGGCGTTGGCCAGGCCCGCGGCGCCGACCAAAATATAAGAAGCCGTCAAATTGCCCACCGCCTGGGCTATTTGCACCAAATCACCATCGAGTTCGGCATCCATAACCACACAGCAGGGTCCTTTGGTCGCCAATTGCTGCAAAAAGACGCTAAGCTCGTTGCCCCGGACAGTCTCAAGGCATGCCTCGTAAACCGGCAATGTGCTTTGTAAACCGATCAGCGTGCCGATATGCGAGGATAAAATCGGTGTTTTCGGATCGCTGGCAAACTCGGTTTCCACCAGGGGAATTCCCTGGACCAGACACTGGCCCTCGCGGGTGGTGCGGCCCGCAGCCGGAATGGCGGCGGCGATAATGGCAAGCATTGCGCCGCTTGCCTTCATGGCGGCGGCGATCTCCGCCCCGACGTTACCGCGAAAAGTAGAGTCGATTTTTTTGTAGATAATCGGTTGCCCGGCTTTTTCCTGAAAAAACGGCCGCAGCGCCTCGCTGACCTTCAGCCCCGCCTCCTCCGCGCTCAGCGCACGGCTTTCAGTATTGATAACCAGAACATCGGCCCGCGGCGACACGGTAGCCCGCTCGTCAAGCAGCACCTCGGTTCTCGCCCCCTTCTTCGCCAACTGCACGCCGGTGTCGTTAGCCCCGGTAAAATCATCGGCCACCACTACCAGTTTCATGCTTTATTCTCCCGAAGTACGGATGCTGCATTACGTTTTGCCACGCAGGCACAAAGCAACGGGGTCAGGATGGCGGTGGTAATCACCGATGCGGCAATCAGCGGTGCGGCGGCGGCGGCGGCTGACGCCATGGAAGGATCGGCCTGGGCTATGGCCAGCGGAGTCGCCACTGCGTTGCCCGCGGTGCTTGATGCCGCGGCGCCGGCGATCCCCGATCCCCCCACCAGCCGATCGACCCGTATATTAAAGAAACCGCCCAGGACGGTGACCAGTATGCCCAGCACAACCCCGGCCACCCCGCCTTTTACCAGCATATCAAGATTAATGCCCGCCCCCAGAGCGAAGGCGAACAGCGGAATCAAAATCGGACCGCCGCGGGTAAGAAAATCACGCATTTGATGATCAAGGTTACCCAAAATCATGCCCACCACAATCGGCACCAATACCGCCACCAGCGCCATAAACGGAATATTAGCCATCCCCGCCGCCCCCAGGGCTATCATGGTAAACAGCGGGCCGTCCCCCAGAGACAAAATGGAAATGGCCCCGAGGTCCCGTTCGGTGCCATACTCACCCACCAGCGCGGCGTAAAGACCACCGTTGGCATTCGCCATCGCCACGATAACCGTCAGGCTGGAAAGGCCGTAGATACCGCCGGTGCCAAACAAATGTTCAATACCAAAGCCTAACACCACCCCCACCAAAACCTTGGTCACCGTGATGGTGGTCCCTTGCAGCAACGCCCGCGGAGCGGCCTTAAAACTGATACCGGCCCCCATGCAGAGTAAAAATGCGCCGATAAGCGGCAGGGCGCCGTGCTTAAACAGCGCCGAAGTAAACCCCCCGATCTCCAGCGATTGCGGCGCAAAGGTATTGAGTAAAGCGGCGAGAATCAGCGGGACCAGCATCATCCCCCCCGGCATTCTCTCAATGGTTGCTTTGATTTTCATTCTGCCCTCACATGTATGATTACATTTAATCATAATGATTATATTGAGTCAAAATATAAAAAATGCGATCTAGATCTGATTATTACCAGTCATGATAAACTGAAATGATTATGAATAAGACCAATTTGATTGAATAGAATCACAACAGCACAATCGCCCGTTAAAGGGGGGGTCGCGTGTTAAAGGGAGTCGCGTGTTAAAGGGAGACCGTGACAATGGGGTCGAATCGGGCGTGGTTTTCCCGCCCGACCGAGCGCCCCATGGCGCGGTAGGCCCGCAGACACCGGGAGTGCAGCGAACCTGTTAAAGGGAGACCGTGACAATGGGGTCGAATTGGGCGTGGTTTTCCCGCCCGACCGAGCGCCCCATGGCACGGTAGGCCCGCAGACACCCGGAGTGCAACGAACCTGTTAAAGGGAGACCGTGACAATGGGGTCGAATTGGGCGTGGTTTTCCCGCCCGACCGAGCGCCCCATGGCGCGGTAGGCCCGCAGACACCGGGAGTGCAGCGAACCTGTTAAAGGGAGACCGTGACAATGGGGTCGAATTGGGCGTGGTTTTCCCGCCCGACCGAGCGCCCCATGGCGCGGTAGGCCCGCAAACACCGGGAGTGCAGCGAACCTGTTAAAGGGAGACCGTACCAACGGGGATGCAGCGGCTATCTCGCAGCCGCCGCAGTCCCCCCAAGGCGCCGGCCCCCGCCCTGGGGCCAAAACCTCAGTACAGCAAACGCGCCCGGATCGTGCCGGGTATCGCCTTAAGCAATTGCAAAGCGGTATTTTCCGCATCGGTTTCCACGTCTATCACCACATAGCCGATATCCGCCGTGGTTTGCAGATACTGGGCGGCAATATTAATGCTCTGTTCGGCGAAAATCTGGTTTATACGGGTCAAAATACCGGGACGGTTCTCATGAATATGCAGCAGCCGGCTGACGTTTTCACCATGCTCCGGCAAAGAAACCTCCGGGAAATTCACCGCGGACAGAGTAGACCCGTTATCGGAATATTTCGCCAGCTTACCCGCCACCTCCGTACCGATATTCTCCTGCGCTTCCTGGGTCGACCCGCCGATATGCGGCGTCAGGATAACATTATCGAATTCGCACAGGGGCGAAACAAACGGATCGGTATTGGTGGCCGGTTCTTCAGGGAAAACGTCCACGGCGGCGCCGGCAAGATGTTTACTGGCCAGGGCATCGCACAGCGCCGGAATATCCACCACCGTACCGCGCGCGGCGTTGATAAACAGCGCGCCTTTTTTCATCTGGCCGAATTCCGCCGAGCTCATCATATTCCGAGTGGACTGGGTATCGGGCACATGCAGGGTCACCACATCGCTGAGGCCAAGCAATTCTGGCAGCGAATCCACCTGATGGGCATTGCCCAGCGGCAGCTTGCTCTCGATATCGTAAAAGTAAACCTGCATACCCAGGCCTTCCGCCAGGATACCCAATTGCGTACCGATATGGCCGTAACCGATGATGCCAAGCTTTTTGCCCCGGGCCTCGTAGCTGCCCTGGGCCTGCTTGTTCCACTGGCCGCGATGGGCTTTGGCATTGGCTTCCGGCACACCGCGGATCATCAGCAGCATCTCGCCGATGACCAGCTCGGCCACGGAACGTGTATTGGAAAAAGGCGCATTGAATACCGGCACGCCCCGTTTCAGCGCGGCCTTGAGATCAACCTGATTGGTGCCGATACAAAAACAGCCCACCGCCACCAATTTTTCCGCGGCGGCAAACACCTCTTCCGTCAGGTTGGTGCGGGATCGGATGCCGACGAAATGCGCATCGCGAATGGATGCCTTCAATGACTCGGTGTCCAATGCGCCTTTATGGTATTCGATATTGGTATAACCGGCATGCCGCAGATTATCGATGGCGGTCTGATGCACGCCCTCTACCAATAGAAATTTGATTTTGTCTTTTTCCAACGATACTTTCGCCATTTCCCGACCCTTTTTGATACTTCAGAAGCGGCTGCAAAACACAGCACCCGGACAAAATAACAAATATTGCCGCATCGGCAAGTTCATTGACCAAAGTCCGCCCAGCACAAGCGCCGAACATAAGTGATTGCTATGGATAATTCTTCTGGAGGGACAGGCATACGTCCTATATATGGCAGTTAAATGACTTAAATGTGATATTTATCACTGAATTTCAGATAAAGAATTAAAAAATGCTATGTAAACAAAATTAACACTTATCCGTCGCCCGCAGTCAGGCCGGCATCGGTAACAATATCCCTGCCCGGCCGGCCCGCTCATGGGAAATCCGCGGCTTATTCGATAACCTTGACGCCCTCCGGAGTGCCGATCAGCGCTACGTCAGCGCCGCGCCGCGCAAACAGCCCGACGGTAACCACCCCCGGCAGAGCGTTGATTTTATCTTCCAGCGCCACTGCATCCAATATTTGCAGGTTACGCACATCAAGAATGATATTGCCGTTATCGGTCACCACCCCCTGGCGATATTCGGGCAAACCGCCCAATTTCACCAGCTCACGGGCCACATACGCCCGCGCCATAGGGATCACTTCAACCGGCAGGGGAAATCTTCCCAATACGTCTACCTGTTTGGACGCGTCGGCAATGCAGATAAAACGGCGCGCCACGGCGGAGATGATTTTTTCACGGGTCAACGCCGCGCCGCCGCCTTTAATCATCTGCATATGGCTGTTGATCTCATCCGCCCCGTCGACATAGATATCCAGCGAATCCACGCTGTTTAAATCAAGCAAAGGGATCCCCAGCGCTTTCAATTTCGCCGACGAAGCCTCGGAGCTGGATACCGCCCCGTCTATCTGGTGTTTCATGGTGCCCAGAGCGTCAATAAAATGCGCGGCGGTGGTACCGGTGCCGACCCCGACGATGGTACCGGGTTGAACATATTTCAATGCCGCCCAGCCTACCGCTTTTTTAAGTTCATCCTGCGTCATGGCATGTTTTTCCTATGGAAATCCAACTTGCCGGTATTATAAAGCAATATCCGGCCAAAAAGCTTGAATTCCGCCGCAACCGTACGCGCCCGGACCACTCCACCCTCATCCATAAGATTTTAAGACCTTACCGGGGCAAAACTATGGCATAGTGCAGGGATACACCGACGTTAGGGGACGAAGATTGAATGAAACGCCCGGACTATCGAACGCTGCAGGCGCTCGACGCCGTGATACGTGAACGAGGTTTTGAACGTGCCGCGCAGAAACTCTGTATAACGCAATCCGCGGTATCGCAACGCATAAAACAGTTGGAAAATCTTTTCGGCCAGCCGCTGCTGGTACGTACCGTCCCGCCCCGGCCGACGGAACAGGGCCAAAAGCTGCTGGCATTATTGCATCAGGTGGAGTTGCTGGAAGATGAATGGCTCGGCACCGATAACGGCAGCGATACTCCCCTGTTGTTATCCCTGGCGGTCAATGCCGACAGCCTAGCCACCTGGCTGCTGCCGGCGCTGAAACCGGTACTGACCGATTCGCCCATCCGGCTTAATTTGCAGGTTGAGGATGAAACCCGCACCCAGGAGCGCCTTCGGCGCGGTGAAGTGGTGGGGGCGGTGAGTATCCAGCCCCAGCCCCTGCCCAGCTGCCTGGTGGATCAACTGGGCGCCCTGGATTACCTGTTCGTGGCATCAAAACCTTTTGCCGACCGCTACTTTCCGAACGGCGTCACCCGCAGCGCGCTGCTGAAAGCGCCGGCGGTGGCGTTCGATCATCTTGACGACATGCATCAGGCGTTTTTACAGCAGAATTTCGATCTGCCGCCGGGCAGCGTGCCCTGCCATATCGTCAACTCATCGGAAGCGTTTGTGCAGCTGGCTCGCCAGGGCACCACCTGTTGCATGATCCCCCATTTGCAAATCGAAAGAGAGCTGGACAGCGGCGAGCTGATTGATCTTACGCCAGGGCTGTTCCAGCGCCGGATGCTGTTCTGGCATCGTTTTGCGCCGGAAAGCCGGATGATGCGTAAAGTGACCGATGCCTTGCTTTCCCACGGCCGCCAGGCTTTGCGCCAGGTTTAAGGCTGAGGCCGCAGTTCAAATACCACGTCGACCTGATCGTCGAAACGAATGGTCTGCTGCGCATAGGTTTGCGCGGCATCGGTTTGCGCCATGGCGTCATTGGCTTTGAACATCCGGGCTACCGGAACCGGCTGATAGTTGGCCACGTGGTAACGGATACTGTAAATCGGTCCCAGCTGGGCCTTGAAGCCTTCCGCCAGCGCACGGGCCTGGGAGGAGGCATTTTCCATAGCCTGGCTGCGCGCCTTGTCGCGATAGACGTCCGGATTGGCCACGCCCAGTTCCACCGCCCTGATTTCGTTCAGGCCGGATTTCAGCGCGCCGTCCAATAGTTCATTGAGTTTATCAAGCTGCCGCAGCGTAACCTGGACCTGGCGCACCGCGCGGTAGCCTTTCAGCACCGATTCGCCGGTTTTCAGGAAGTCATATTCCGGCTGGGTGCGCAGATTGGCGGCATTGATGTCTTTCTTCTCTACGCCGTTTTTAGCCAGAAAATCAAAGTATTGCGCAACGCGCGCGTCCGCCTGTTTCTTGGCGTCGCCGGCGTCCTTGGACGAAATGGAGACTTCAATGGTCAGGGTGGCGATGTCCGGCACCACCTCCACGCTTGCGGCGCCGGAGGTGATGACGTGCGGCCCGGCGGGCAGCTCCGCGGCCGGCGCCTGGGTGGATAACGCCCCCCACCCCAATATGGCGGCTAATGCTAATGCCTTGACCTTCATGGTACCTCCCGTCGAGTTGGATTGCAGATATACTCATCCTGATGCAGCATATCATTACCGAATTTCATCTTATGGCTATGTTATTTGCAGTTATTTACCGTTTGGTTATGCTGCATCGGCAGATTAACGCGCCGTGCGTCCGGTAAAATATAGGAGGAGTCTTCAAACGGGGCATTTGCGGTAAGCTATTGTAAATGCGTCATCAGCAACGACAGCGGCCAGGACTGACGCGCCAGTTTCAGCGCCACCATCCACATCACCATTCCCACGAACAGCTGGATGCCCCTTTGTACCGGCGGCCGGTTCAGCCAGGGGGAAAGCCGTGCCGACAGCAGGGCCAGTCCGTAAAACCACACCACCGAGGCGCCGATGGAGCCGGCGGCAAAGAAGCGTCGCGCCAACGGATCTAACTGACCGCCGAGGCTGCCCAGCACTACCAGGGTATCAAGATAGACATGGGGATTGAGCCAGGTCACCGCCAGCATGGTCATCACCACCCGGCCTCGGCTGGCGGGGAGCATACCGGCCCGGTCCGCCATCGCCTCGTCGCCGCGCCAGGCATGCCTGACGGCGTTAAATCCATACCAGGAGAGAAACGCCACCCCCGCCAGGGTGACGGCTTGCAGCAGTACGGGCGAGCGCGACAGCAGCGCGCTGCCGCCAAACACGCCCGCCGAGATAAGCACCATATCGCTGAGCAGGCACAGAGAAGCAATCAACAGATGATATTGCCGGCGGATGCCCTGATTCATGACCAGTACGTTCTGCGGTCCAAGCGGGACAATGGTCGCCATGCCGAGGGCGAACCCTTGGAACAGTACAGTCCACATGCCGTATTCCTTTTGTTATGCAATAGAAAATACCGGCAGTGTAATGAAAAGCCATCATCAGTTGAAATGGAAATTTCTAATTAATAATTAGCAAAACTAATAATTGGCGTTTGGCCCGAGGCAGCGGGCCGGGCTGCCATGGGTAGATGCCATCTTCAATGTGGCCTCCCTTTAACACGTTTGCTGCACGTTCGGTGATAGTGGGCCTACCGAGCCATGGGGCGCTCTGGCGGGCGGGGAAACCACGCCCGCTTCGACCCCATTGGCGCGGTCCCCCTTTAACAGGTTCGTTGCACGTTGGGTGCTCGCCCTTTGACACGCGATCCCTTACGCATACTCGGTTCAAAATTCGAGGATGTCGGGACTAGCCTGCCGTGGGCCCCTCCGCCGCCGGGGCCGGCTTTTTGGACTCATCCTCGTTGGCGGCGGTCTGCGGTTTGGGGGTGCGATACATATGCACATCCATTTGCGGATAGGGTATGCCGATTTGGCGTTCATCAAACGCGTGTTTGAACCGTTCCAGCCAGTCGAAGGTGACGTTTTGCAGGTCGCCGCTCTTGACCCAGGCCCGTACCATAAAATCCAGTGACGATGCTCCCAGGTTGTTGAGCCCCACGGTAATGCCCATATTTTTCAGTACGCGGCTGTCCGCCTTGATAATGTCAGTGATCACGGATTTAACCGTGTTGATATCGGCGTCGTAGCTGACGCTGATGGTGAGATTCACCAGCCGGTTGGGCTCGCGGGAAAAATTGGTGATATTGCCTGCCAGGATTTTGCCGTTGGGCACCACGATCATTAAGCCGTCGTAGGTGCGCAGGGTGGTGGAAAAAATCTGCACGATCAGCACCGTGCCCGCGGTTCCGCCGAAATCCACATACTCGCCGGCGCGGAAAGGCCGGAATGTCACCAGCAGCACGCCGGCGGCAAAATTGGCCAGCGAACCTTGCAGGGCCAAACCTACCGCCAGGCCGGCAGCGCCGATGACCGCGATAACCGACGCGGTCTGAACGCCCACCCGGCCCAGCGCGGCAATCACCGTAAAGATAATGACGCCATAACGGATGATGGACGACAGGAAGTCCGCCACCGTGATATCGATATGGCGGGATCGCATAAGCTGATTGATGGTGCGGGAAATCACTCGGGCGATGAGGATCCCTGCAAAGAGAATCACCAGCGCGGCCACGATATTCACTGCGTAAGAAAGCAGTAACTGCTCGTTATTAACCAGCCAGTTGCCGGCATGGTCGATTTTATCGACGACGTTTAGGTCTTCCATTCTATTATCCTACCCTCTGGTGTAAGGCGAAAAAAAACCGGCCGGCCATACCTGCCGACAACAACGGAGTTTCTTAAGCGTAACCAATAATCGTTTTCGACGCCAATCAACGGCTGAAAAAAGGGCAGGAATATTCCTATAATTCATTATGTTAAAGGCCTCCGGTTTGGAGGCCTTTTATCACAACGTCTTTTGCAGAACGGAAATTACAATACGTCGACAGCGTTCAGTTCATGGAACGCCAGCTCAAGACGGGCAGCCATGGACGCTTGGCCGGCACGCAGCCAGGCGCGGGGATCGTAGTATTTCTTGTTCGGTTTATCTTCGCCTTCGGGGTTGCCCAACTGCGATTCCAGATAACCGGCATTTTTGTGGTAATACTTCAAAATACCTTCCCAGGTTGCCCATTGGGTATCGGTATCGATGTTCATTTTAACCACGCCGTAGCTTACCGCTTCCTTGATTTCTTCCGGAGTGGAGCCCGAACCGCCGTGGAACACCAGGTTCAGGGAATTGGCCGGCAAACCGTATTTTTCGGAAACGAATTTCTGCGAGTTATCCAGGATTTTCGGGGTAAGCTTCACGTTGCCCGGCTTGTATACGCCATGAACGTTACCGAAGGAGGCGGCGATGGTGAAACGTGGGCTGATGGCATTCAGCTTTTCATAGGCATAGGCCACGTCTTCCGGCTGGGTATAGAGTGAAGAGTTGTCCAGATGGCTGTTATCCACGCCGTCTTCTTCACCGCCGGTACAACCCAGTTCAATTTCCAGGGTCATGTTCATCTTAGCCATGCGTGCCAGGTACTTGCTGCAAATGGCGACGTTTTCTTCCAGCGACTCTTCCGACAGGTCGATCATGTGGGATGAGAACAGCGGCTTACCGGTCTTGGCAAAATGTTTTTCGCCGGCATCAAGCAGGCCGTCAAGCCACGGCAGCAGTTTTTTAGCGCAATGGTCGGTGTGCAGGATAACCGGCACGCCGTAGTGTTCGGCCATATGATGCACATGCAGCGCACCGGAAATAGCGCCCAATACGGACGGCGTCTGGCCTTCGGCCTTCAGGCCTTTGCCGGCGATGAATGCCGCGCCGCCATTGGAGAACTGAACGATGACCGGAGCGCGCACTTTCGCGGCGGCTTCCAGCACGGCGTTAATTGAATCGGTACCTACACAGTTAGCGGCGGGCAGAGCAAAGTGGTTTTCCTTCGCTACGGCAAATACTTTCTGTACATCGTCACCGGTGATAACACCTGGTTTTACAATATCGAAAATCTTAGACATATTGCTTTGTCCTGTTTTGTAGGCCATTAAAAAAGAGGGATTGGACACCGTTGCCCCGTACAGACTTCGCAACGGCGAAAGCGCGCGCCGATAATGGCGCGCGCCCGGCTTGCTGTCGCGTTACTGTTTGGCTCGCTCTTCAAGCATCACCACGGCAGGCAGTTTTTTACCTTCCACAAACTCCAGGAAAGCGCCGCCGCCGGTGGAAATATAGGAAATTTGATCGGCAATGCCGAAAAGATCGATGGCCGCCAGGGTGTCGCCGCCGCCGGCAATGGAGAACGCTTCGCTTTCGGCGATGGCCTTGGCGACGATTTCGGTACCTTTACGGAAATTAGGGAATTCGAATACGCCCACCGGACCATTCCAAAGAATGGTCTTGGCTTTTTTCAGGATTTCCGCCAGTTGTGCGGCGGAAGCATCGCCGATATCGAGCACCTGTTCATTGTCTTTGATATCGCTGGCCGACTTCAGGGTCGCCGCGGCGGTTTCAGAGAATTCAGTGGCGACGCGCACGTCGGCGGGCACCGGGATTTCACAGGTTTGCAGCAGGCGTTTGGCTTCGGGGATCAAATCGGCTTCGTACAAGGATTTGCCGACATTGTGTCCCTGGGCGGCAATAAAGGTATTGGCGATACCGCCGCCGACAATGAGCTGGTCGGCAATCTTGGACAGCGAATCCAGCACGGTCAGCTTGGTGGAGACCTTGGAACCGCCGACGATGGCAACCATCGGACGCGCCGGGTTGCCCAGGGCTTTGCCCAGGGCTTCCAGTTCATTGGACAGCAGCGGGCCGGCACAGGCTACCGGGGCAAACTTGCCGACGCCGTGAGTGGAAGCCTGGGCGCGATGGGCAGTACCAAAGGCATCCATAACATAGACGTCGCACAGGGCGGCATATTTTTTCGACAGGGTTTCGTCGTCTTTCTTTTCGCCTTTATTGAAGCGGACATTTTCCAGCACCACCAGCTCACCGGCAGCCACGTCCACGCCGTCCAGATAATCCTTGGCCAGACGAACCGGCGACGACAGCTTGTCCTTCAGATAATTGACCACCGGCAGCAAAGAGTATTCTTCATTATATTCGCCTTCGGTCGGACGGCCGAGATGGGACGTCACCATTACATGCGCGCCCTGTTTCAACGCGGCTTCAATGGTAGGCAATGAAGCGCGGATGCGCGCATCGGACGTTACTTTGCCGTCTTTAACCGGAACGTTCAGATCCGAGCGGATGAGTACTCGTTTACCAGCAAGATCCAGATCAGTCATCTTAATTACAGCCATGGTGAACCCTCTTGTTTGATTCTTGTAAAGTTGCCTGGGCGGCGGGAAGACGGGTTGCCGTCCGCCGGCCTGGAAGCTGCTTACGGTCTACGCCCGTCGGAAGAGTGCCCGGACGGCGGTGCCGCGCTTTTATATATGTCCCGCTCTTGTTTTATCACCGGGGTTTTTAACATACCGGCCTGGAGGAATCGTTGCTTGTCGTGCTCACGTGTCCCGCGGTAGGCCGCCGTCCGTCCGGACGAGGATAATGTTGAAAAACGATCGTGACGGTAGAGCATGTTATACAGTCAACTATACCACTAAATGCGTCCCATGCCGCTTTTTGCGAAAATTCAAGCCCGACGGACGGCTGTTAAAAAGACCGCTGAACAAGGGACTGCTCGGATGGTGACAACGTTGACGGTTCCGATTATAAACGGTCATCCACATGAACAAAAGCGCGCTCATATGGTTGACTGAAACGCTTCAGCTAGAATAATCAAAAAAAGAGCGCAGCGGAATTATTTTGGCAAATATGTGATGAAGATCCGCTTTCGCTGGATAAAACGGTGTTTTTTTGCACAAATAGTCACGAAAAATCAGACTTAAGCCAAACGAGCGGGACGCGGTCACCATTGCCGTCTGTTTTACAGGAGAGGTCCCATTCTCAGAGGCTTGGCAAGGCCTTTTTGGGAAAATCCCGTTTGGAAAATATTGACGATGCCAATGCAGCCACGCAATAATCGTTTCTGCAGTTGCCCGCAGGGCGCTGTCGTAGGCGTTACCGTCATCCAACGCGTCCTTTGTCGAGAGGATCCCAGCAGGGAGTGTCTCGAAGTCCATCATAAAGGAGCAGCGAACCATGAAAATGACCGGCAACACTATCCTCATCACCGGCGGTACCAGCGGCATCGGCCGGGCGCTCGCCGAAGCTTTCCACGACCGCGGCAATCGGGTTGTCATCGCAGGGCGAAGGCAGTCCCTGCTTGATGAAATAACGGCAAGCCGGCCTGGCCTGATTGGAATGACGCTCGATCTCAACGACCCGGCCTCATTGTCTCAATTTGCCGGCGACGTGCGCGCGCGTTTTCCAGAACTGAACGTGCTTATCGCCAACGCCGGTATTTCTCGGGCAGAGGACATGACCGCGGATGGCTGGGATGTTTGTGCCGCCCAGGCGATAGTGGAGACGAACATCCTGGGAGTGCTGCGCGTGACCGCGGCTTTCCTGCCGGTGCTGCAAGGGCGGCCGGACGCGGCAATCATGGCGACCAGTTCCAACCTGGCTTTCGTACCCCGGGCCGATTTTCCGAGTTATTGCGCCAGCAAGGCATTCCTGCACTCCTGGCTTCAATCGCTGCGCCATCAGTTGCGTCATGTTCCCGTCGAGGTGCTTGAACTGGCGCCGCCCTACGTACAGACGGAACTCACGGGCGAACAGCAGGCCTCCGACCCGCGCGCGGTTCCGCTCGCGGCATACGTGGCGGAGGTTATGCAGTTGCTGGCGGCGGGGGATCACCCCGGCGGCGAAGTGCTGGTGGAGCACGACAGAACCCGGCGCTGGGCCGAGCGGGATGGTCGCTATGACGCCATATTCGCCGCCATGAACCCACGCTAAAACCAGCCGAAGATTTGCCTCCGTTCCGGGCGTACCATAAAAAAGGCACCCGAGGGTGCCTTGAAAGATTTTATTGAATTTACGCCAGCAGCGTGCGCGCCTTATCCAATACATTTTCGGCGGTGAAACCGAACAGTTTGAACAGTTCTTCGGCCGGAGCCGATTCGCCGAAACCGGTCATGCCGATGATTGCCCCGTTCAGGCCAACGTATTTGTACCAGTAATCCGCGATACCCGCTTCAACGGCCAGACGCGTCGACACCGCTTTCGGCAGTACCGCTTCGCGATAGGCCGCATCCTGCAAATCGAACACCTCAGGCGAGGGCAATGATACCAGCCGGACCTTGCGGCCTTCCCCACTGAGTTTTTCCCACGCGGTTACCGCCAGCGCCACTTCCGAACCGGTGGCGATAATAATCAGCTCAGGCGTACCGTCGGTATCTTTCAGGATATAGCCGCCGCGGGCGATATCGGCCAACTGTTGCGGCGTACGCTGCTGCTGCGCCAGATTCTGCCGGGATAACACCAGGGTGCTCGGGCCATGGGCATGTTCTATGGCCTGCTGCCAGGCCACGGCGGATTCCACCTGATCGCAGGGCCGCCAGGTGCGCATGTTCGGCGTCAGGCGCAGGCTGGCCAGCTGTTCCACCGGCTGGTGGGTTGGTCCGTCTTCCCCCAGGCCGATTGAGTCATGGGTATAGACGTAGATGGAGCGGATTTTCATCAATGCCGCCATGCGCACCGCGTTACGGGCATACTCCACAAACATCAGAAAGGTGGCGGTATAGGGTATAAAACCGCCGTGCACGGCGATACCGTTGGCGATGGCGGTCATGCCGAACTCGCGCACGCCATAGTGGATATAGTTGCCTGCCTGGTTGTCGCCAAGAGAAACCGACTTCGACCAAATGGTGAGATTGCTGGGGGCCAGGTCGGCGGAGCCGCCCAAAAATTCAGGCAATAGCGGCCCAAAGGCTTCCAGGGCGTTTTGCGATGCCTTGCGGCTGGCGATGCTGGCCGGATTGGCCTGGAGCTTTTCGATGTAGGCTTGGCTTTGCTGCCGCCAATCGGCGGGCAGACGGCCTTCGATGCGGCGTTTGAATTCCGTCGCCAGTTCCGGGTAGGCTTTTTCGTAAGCGGCGAATTTTTCGTTCCAGGCGGCTTCACGGGCGGCGCCGGCGGACTTGGCGTCCCAGGCGTCGTAAATTTCCTGCGGGATGACGAACGGCGCTTCGTTCCAGTCCAGCTGCTTGCGGGTGGCGGCCACTTCGGCATCACCCAGCGGCGCGCCGTGGGCGTCATGGGAACCGGCCTTGTTCGGCGAACCGAAGCCAATCACCGTTTTGCACATCAGCAGCGAGGGCCGATCGGTAACGGCTTTGGCCTGTTCAATGGCGGCCTTGATGGCTTCGCTGTCATGCCCGTCTACGCCGCGCACCACGTGCCAGCCGTAGGCTTCAAACCGTTTGGCGGTGTCGTCGCTGAACCAGCCTTCCACATGCCCGTCGATGGAGATGCCGTTGTCGTCGTAAAACGCCGTCAGCTTACCCAGCTTCATGGTGCCGGCTAATGAGCAGACTTCGTGGGAAATCCCTTCCATCATGCAGCCGTCGCCCATAAACACATAGGTGTGGTGATCGACGATGTCATGGCCCGCACGGTTGAACTGCGCCGCCAGGGTACGTTCGGCAATGGCCATGCCCACGGCGTTGGCAATGCCCTGCCCCAGGGGTCCTGTGGTGGTTTCAACCCCATCGGTGTAGCCGTATTCCGGGTGTCCGGGGGTTTTGGAATGCAGTTGGCGGAAGTTTTGCAGTTCGGACATCGGCAGGTTATAGCCGGTGAGATGCAGCAGGCTGTACAGCAGCATGGAGCCATGGCCGTTGGACAGGACAAAGCGATCGCGGCCGGCCCATTTCGGGTTGGACGGATTGTGCTGCAGATAGTCTCGCCACAGGACTTCGGCGATGTCGGCCATGCCCATGGGGGCGCCGGGATGGCCGGATTTAGCTTTTTGCACAGCATCCATGCTCAAAGCGCGAATGGCGTTCGCCAATGTTTTACGGGGTGTCATTTTTATACTCCAGTTCGGATTGAATAGTGTCTCGTTGACCAAGCTATATGAAAATCAATCACTTAACTTCAGAGACTAAGAAAGAAAATATCGCTAAATGTAACCTAAATTGGTAATAAATGTATATGCAGGAATGCGCGAAATATGAGGTGAGATTCAGGCGGAGGGGTGTTCGAGCCGCCGGGGGCGGGTAATGGCGGGTGGTTTCCGGCAGGATGGGCGCTGATGTTACGCTGGGTTGCAGCTTCAGTGATAGCAGGCTTACCGTGCCATGGCGCGGTCTCCCTTTTACAAGTCAGGTTGAAGCTTCAGTGGTAGCGGGCCTACCGTGCCATGGCGCGGTCTCCCTTTTACAAGTCAGGTTGAAGCTTCAGTGGTAGCGGGCCTACCGTGCCATGGTGCGCTCCGGCGGCCACAAGATGGCCGCTTCGACACCATTGGCGCGGTCTCCCTTTAACACGCCGGGTTGCAGCTTCAGCGATAGGGGGTCTACCGTGCCATGGTGCGGTCTCCCTTTTACACGCCGGGTTGAAGCTTCAGTGGTAGCGGGCCTACCGTGCCATGGTGCGCTCCGGCGGCCACAGGATGGCCGCTTCGGCACCATTGGCGCGGTCTCCCTTTAACACGCCCGGTTTAGCTTTCGGTGTTTGGGGAGTTATCAGGCTTTTTTGCGCCTTGGATATAGAGCATTTCCAGGGCCAGAGTGGCGGCGGCCAGGGCGGTGATTTGCGCGTGGTCGTAGGACGGCGCCACTTCCACCAGATCCATGCCGACGATATTCAGCGACTGCAGGCCGCGCACCAGCTTTAAGGCCCGATCGGTGCTGAGTCCGCCGATCACCGGCGTGCCGGTACCCGGCGCATGGGCCGGATCCAGGCAATCGATATCAAATGTCAGGTAAACCGGCAAATCGCCGACAATGCCTTTTACCTGGGCAATGATATCTTCCACGCGGCGATCGTTAACCTGCGCCGCGTCCAGCACGGTGAAGCCGTTATCGCGATCGTATTCGGTGCGAATGCCGATCTGCACCGAGTGCAGCGGGTCGATCAACCCCTCGTTAGGGGCGTGGAAGAACATGGTGCCGTGATCGAATTTGCTGCCGTTGGCATAGGTATCGGTATGGGCGTCGAAATGCACCAGCGCCATTTTGCCAAATTGCCTGGCATGGGCGCGCAGCAGTGGAAGCGTGACAAAATGATCGCCGCCGAACGATAACAGCCGTTTGCCCGCGGCCAGCAGGCGTTCCGCATGTTGTTGCAATTTGTCGCTGAAATCCTGGGCATCGCCGAACTCAAATACCAGGTCGCCGCAATCCACTACCTTCAGGCGCTGGCGGACATCAAAATTCCAGGGCCAGCGGCAGCCTTCCCAGGCCAGGTTGGTGGAGACCTGGCGAATAGCCGCCGGACCGTGCCGGCTGCCGGAACGTCCGCTGGTGGCCATATCGAAAGGTATACCGGTGATAACCCAATCGGCATCGCTGTCGTAGGGGTTGAATTCCAGCGGCAGCCGCAGAAAACCGAACGCATTGGAAACCAGGGAGTTATCGTATTGATGGCCCAGGGTGCTCATGTTTGTTCCTTCGTTATTCATCATTATTCATCTTCGAGATAGGTGTAACCATAAAGCCCGGCCTCGAACTCTTCGAGGAATTCCGCCTGCAGCGCCGGATCAAGATCGGTCTCTTTGACCTGATCGCGGAAGCGGGCGAGCAGTACATCCGGCTCAAGCTGTACATATTGCAGCATATCGGCCACGGAATCCCCTTCATCGGATTCATTGAGCTCCACGCTGCCGTCTTTAAAGACAAACACGTCCACCGCCGCGGTATCGCCGAACAGATTATGCATATTGCCGAGGATTTCCTGATAGGCGCCCACCATGAAGAATCCCAGCAACGGCGGGTTATCCACATCATAAGGAGGCATCGGCATGGTGGTGGCGATGCCGTCGCCGTCGATGTAGTGATCGATGGTGCCGTCGGAATCGCAGGTGATGTCCAGCAGCACGGCGCGGCCTTCGGGGGGTTTGTCCAATCCCTCCAGCGGCAGCACCGGGAAGAGCTGATCGATGCCCCAGGCGTCCGGCATTGACTGGAACAGCGAGAAGTTCACATACAGCTTATCCGCCATGCGCTCCTGCAGTTCGTCGATAATCGGGCGATGGGCGCGGTTGCTGGGATCAAGCTGTACCTGGATCATGCGGCAAATATTCAGATAGAGCTGCTCCGCCCAGGCCCGCTGGGTCAGATCCAGCATGCCGTGGGTATATTGGGTATGGACATCGTGCAGATCCATCTGGCTGTCGTGCAGCCATTCGCGCAGAGAGCGCCGATTAAGGGGTTCCTGCATTTCCTGCCAGGTCTGCCACAGGCTTTCCAGCGCGCGCGGCGCGTCTTCATCCGGCGGGTTCGGCTCGCTGAACTCATTACGCTCGACGCCGATGATATTCGATACCAGCACCGTATGATGGGCGGTGACCGCCCGGCCGGATTCGGTAATCACCGTGGGATGGGGCAGATCGAATTCGTTACAGGCGTCGCCGATGCCCCAAATCACATTGTTGGCATATTCATTGAGACCGTAGTTGGCGGAGCAGTCCGATTGGGAACGGGTGCCTTCGTAATCCACGCCCAGCCCGCCGCCCACGTCGAAACATTCGATGTTGACCCCCAGCCGGTGGAGTTCCACATAAAACCGCGCCGATTCACGCACGCCGGAAGCAATATCGCGGATGTTGGACAATTGTGACCCGAGATGGAAATGCAGCAGTTGCAGGCTGTCGAGGCGGCCTTTGCTGCGCAGGAGTTCCACCAGTTGCAGTACCTGGACCGCCGCCAGTCCGAATTTGGATTTTTCGCCGCCGCTGGATTGCCATTTGCCGGAGCCCTGCGACGCCAGGCGGGCGCGCACGCCCAGACGGGGCACCACGTTCAGCCGCTCGGCCTCTTCCAGTACCAGTTTGATTTCGCTAAGCTTTTCAATCACCAGATAGACTTTGTGACCCAGCTTCTCGCCAATCAATGCCAGGCGGATGTACTCGCGATCCTTATAACCATTACAGACAATCACGGTCCGGGTCATGCCGGCATGGGCCAATACCGCCATTAATTCCGCCTTGGAGCCCGCTTCAAGACCCAGGGGCTCGCCGGAATTGATCAGGGATTCGATGACCCGACGATGCTGGTTCACCTTAATCGGATAAACCAGGAAATAACCGCCTTGGTAACCGAATGATTCCCGGGCGCGCTTGAAGGCGCCGTTGATGGAACGCAGCCGGTGCTGAAGGATTTGTGGAAAGCAAAACAGCGCCGGCAGCCGCTGGCCGTCGTTTTGCCGCTCTTTGACCAATTCGGCCAAATCCACGCGCGCTTCGGGGAAATCCGGATCGGGGCATACGCTGATATGGCCCAGTTCGTTGACATCAAAGTAATTGTTGCCCCAGTAAGCGACATTGTAGGTGCGCATCATTTTACTGGCATCGCTGTCATTCATGGCGACCTCCTGCATGGAACGCAAAGTATCATGGTGGCCGGTACGGTGAGGCCCTTGGTGTTTTTGATCATCAAACATGATGTTGCTCTCTCCCACGGTTCACGTTGATGATCCCGTGCACCGTTTTTACAGCGTAAAAACCACCGACGGTGGCATGGTTAAGCGTGCGCCCACAGGCCGCCAACAGCAATAAACGCCGCCGGATGCAGCAGGCATCCGGTACATCGGTACCATAATTGTAAAACACCTTGATGAACTCCGTGCTACGGGACAGAAGAAACCCATTAAAAATGGGCCGCATGAAATGCCTGGCGCTGCCGGCTCAGTTGCCGGCGGATGAACTGCCGGTTCCGGCGGCCGGCGTCAGGCCGAAGTATCGGTAACATCGGCGAGAAACTGGGAATGACGCGGAATAAGTATAGGTTACCGGGCATGCGAGACAGCGGAGAATAGGGTCGGTGACGACCGATGAAGTGCGGATCATTAACTGTGTCACCCCCGGGCTGGCGCATCCGGCGGCGCGGGAGCCGGTCCGGTGCAGATAAAAAGTTACAAGATGTAAACGAAGGCCATTCACATCGCGCTCTATGTATGTGCGCGCGAATTTATACAGCCAACGCCCTTAAAATGCAAAATGAAAATCATGACAAAGCATTTTCAGCGGGTGAATCGTTGCCATTAGCCCCTGACGGACACATTTCAGAAGAAAAATTGCTGGCGTTTAGACGCCTGGGTGTCCTAGAATAGCCATCCAGAAGTTAATCCATCCATGTATTGGGGTATGACCGATTAACTCAGCGACTCACTGCTTAATGCTATTAATCCGCGGGACGTTGCAGGACGCGTAATGCCATCAGAGGAAAATCGCTTTTCCCGGTGGTTTATCCACAGCGCTACGCAGTCATTTCTAACCCGTATTCTAAGGTAAAGAGACCGATGGCTAAACACCTATTTACGTCCGAATCCGTTTCAGAAGGACATCCTGATAAAATCGCGGATCAAATTTCCGATGCCGTGCTTGATGCGATCCTGGCACAGGATCCCAAAGCCCGCGTGGCCTGCGAGACCTATGTGAAAACCGGCATGGTGCTGGTCGGCGGCGAAATCACCACCAGCGCCTGGGTGGATATCGAAGAGTTAACCCGCAGGACCATTCGCGAAATCGGTTATATCAATTCGGAAATGGGTTTTGACGCCAACTCGTGCGCGGTGCTCAGCGCTATCGGCAAACAGTCCCCCGATATCAATCAGGGCGTGGACCGTACCGATCCGCTGGAACAGGGCGCCGGGGACCAGGGCCTGATGTTCGGTTATGCCACCAACGAAACCGACGTATTGATGCCCGCCCCGATTACCTACGCCCACCGCCTGGTTTCACGCCAGTCGCAGGTGCGGAAAAACGGCACCCTGCCCTGGCTGCGTCCAGATGCCAAAAGCCAGGTCACCTTTGCCTACGATAATGATAAAGTCGTCGGTATCGATACCGTGGTGCTCTCCACCCAGCATTCCGATGACATCTCGCTGGCGGATCTCCATGAAGGCGTGATGGAAGAGATCATCAAGCCGGTGCTGCCCGCCGAATGGCTCTCTCCCGCCACCAAATATTTCATCAATCCCACCGGCCGTTTTGTTATCGGCGGCCCGATGGGAGACTGCGGTCTGACGGGACGTAAAATCATCGTCGATACCTACGGCGGCATGGCTCGCCATGGCGGCGGCGCATTTTCCGGCAAGGATCCGTCCAAGGTGGACCGTTCCGCCGCCTATGCCGCCCGCTACGTTGCCAAGAATATCGTCGCCGCGGGCCTGGCCAGCCGCTGTGAAATCCAGGTGTCTTATGCCATCGGCGTGGCGGAACCGACATCCATCTCCATCGAGACATTCGGCACCGGTAAAATAGCCGATGATAAATTGATCCCGCTGGTGCGCGAATTCTTCGATCTGCGTCCGTACGGCTTGATCACCATGCTGGATTTGTTGCAGCCTATTTACCGCGAAACCGCCGCTTATGGGCATTTCGGCCGCGAACATTTCCCGTGGGAAAAAACCGATAAGGCGCATTTGCTGCGCGACGCCGCCGGTTTAAAATAAACGGTAAATTCATCCTTTAAAGCAAAAAATTTTTCTTCGGCTACACTCAACAGCGACGATCTTCTTGATCGTCGTTTTTTTATGTGTTTTATTGAAACCGGTTACACCTTCTCATTTTCATAAATTTCATTCGGTTAACCTCCAATTAGCATAGTAAATTTTTTGCCTACCGCTTCGTTTTCAGCTATAGCTTATTGATACCGGGATACGGTTTTGCCAACGGCAAAATGACGCGCTTTTAAAAAGTTTTTAACCGCCGTCTTAGGCATAAATGCTTTCTAAACAAAAATATGTGAGTGTAATCGATTACATAGTTGTGATCTGGCGCACATAATGCCCACAGGCATTTGCCTAACATACATAATTATTAATTTTTGAAGTTATTAGGGAGGTACTTATGAGTACTGCCAAACATAGGTCAGGCAGCTCTAATGCTCGCATAACCTTTTTCGTCTGTTTTATGGCCGCCCTTGCCGGCTTGCTTTTTGGCTTGGATATCGGCGTGATTGCCGGTGCGTTGCCCTTCCTGTCGAAAGATTTCCAAATCACCCCCCATGAACAGGAATGGGTGGTCAGTTCAATGATGTTCGGCGCGGCGGTGGGCGCGGTAGGCGCCGGTTGGCTGTCAGCGAAACTCGGCCGTAAATACAGTCTGCTGATTGGCGCGCTCCTGTTTGTCATCGGCTCGTTATGCTCCGCGTTTACGCCAAGCGTTGAACTGCTGATCGTCGCCAGGGTTATCCTCGGCCTGGCGGTAGGTGTCGCCTCTTACACCGCCCCGTTATACCTATCGGAAATCGCGCCGGAAAAAATTCGCGGCAGCATGATTTCCATGTATCAATTGATGATTACCATCGGCATCCTGGCGGCCTATTTATCCGATACCGGCTTTAGCTACAGCGGATCCTGGCGCTGGATGCTGGGGGTGATAACCATCCCGGCGGTTTTGCTGTTCATCGGCGTTCTGTTCCTGCCGGGCAGCCCGCGCTGGCTGGCGGCGCGAGGGCGTTTCATGGAAGCGCAGAAAGTTCTGGATATGCTGCGGGATACCTCGGCGCAGGCCAAAAAGGAACTGGATGAAATCCGCGAAAGCCTGAAGATCAAACAAAGCGGCTGGGCACTGTTTACCAGCAACGGCAACTTCCGCCGTGTAGTTTATCTGGGCATCTTGCTGCAGGTAATGCAGCAGTTCACCGGCATGAACGTCATCATGTATTATGCGCCGAAGATTTTCGGCATCGCCGGTTTCTCCGGTACCGCCGATCAAATGTGGGGAACGGTCATTGTCGGTTTGGTGAACGTACTGGCCACCTTTATCGCCATCGGCCTGGTGGATCGCTGGGGCCGCAAACCCACCCTCAAGCTGGGCTTCCTGGTCATGGCCGTCGGCATGGGCGTATTGGGTACGCTGCTGCATATCGGCGTCGAAACCGACTTTAGAAAATATTTCGCCATTGTCATGCTGATGATGTTTATCGTCGGTTTCGCCATGAGCGCCGGTCCGCTGATTTGGGTACTGTGTTCCGAAATACAGCCGCTCAAAGGCCGTGATTTCGGCATCACGGTCTCCACCGCCACCAACTGGATCGCCAACATGATAGTCGGCGCCACTTTCCTGACCATGCTGGATAAATTGGGCAACGCCAACACCTTCTGGGTCTACGGCGGCCTGAACGTCCTGTTTATCCTCCTGACCTACTGGCTGATACCGGAAACCAAAAACATCTCCCTCGAACATATCGAACGGAACCTGATGACCGGCAAATCCCTGCGTGAGATCGGCGATCGCGCCTAACAAACAGAGCGCTTTCACCGAACGTGACAACGCGCCTGTCAAAGTGAGCGCGTGTTAAAGGGAAACCGCGAGCATCGGGCATACAGCGAGCGTGTTAAGGGAAACCGTGCTGATGGGGTCGAATCGGGCATGGTTTTCCTGCCCGACCGAGCGCCCCACAGCGCGGTAAGCCCGCTATCACCTGACGTGCAGCAAACGTGTTAAAGGGAAACCGCGAGCATCGGGCATGCAGCGAGCGTGTTAAGGGAAACCGTGCTGATGGGGTCAAATCGGGCATGGTTTTCCTGCCCGACCGAGCGCCCCACAGCGCGGTAAGCCCGCTATCACCTGACGTGCAGCAAACGTGTTAAAGGGAAACCGCGCCAACAGTCCGAAGCGGCCGGCCCGCCGCCATCGGGCCCCCCCCACTTGCCACCGGCCCCAAAGCTGGTTTATCTTGCTCTCATGAAACCGATCCGCATCCCCATAGCCCTTCAGCAAGCCGTCATGCAGTGCTTGCGCGAAAACCTGCGCCTGGCCGGCCAATATTTTAACTGCGATTTCCCTGAACCGACGCTAACCTATCGGCAACGAGGCACATCGGCGGGCACCGCCTGGCTGGAAAAATGGGAAATCCGCATCAATCCGGTCCTCCTCCTGGCCAACCAGGCCAGCTTTATTGAAGAAGTCGTTCCCCATGAACTGGCGCATTTACTGGTATTCCGCCAGTTTGGCCGCGTAGCGCCTCACGGCAAGGAATGGCGCTGGATGATGTCCGAAGTCCTAAAGTCCGATCCCCGCCGCACCCATGAGTTCGACCTTGCCACGGTACGTACCCATACCTACCCATACGCGTGCGGATGCCGGCGCCATGATTTAACCATCCGCCGACATAATCGCATCCGCCGGGGCGAAGCCCAATATCGCTGCCGCCAGTGCGGCAATATCCTCCATTACGATGAAAATGCCTGACCCCCTCCGATTTGCCTACAGCCGCGAGATTCGCTACCCTGCGTTTTTCCTTTTGTTGAATAACCGTTATGCCAAATAAAACGCTCCGGGCTCTTTTACTTTCCTTACTCTGTTCCCTCACACTGCTGATGCCCGCCCTCGCACCGGCCAAAGGAATCAATAACTTCAGCCAGGCCAAGGCGGCGGCGGTCAAAATCAATCAGGACGCCCCGGGCAGCTTTTACTGCGGCTGTAAAATCACCTGGCAAGGTAAAAAAGGCATCCCGGACCTGGCTTCCTGCGGTTACCAAATTCGCAAAAGCGCCCTGCGCGCCAACCGTATCGAATGGGAGCATGTGGTACCGGCCTGGGAGTTCGGACATCAGCGGCAATGCTGGCAAAACGGCGGCCGCAAACATTGCGCCGAAGACGCCGGCTACCGGCAAATGGAAAATGATTTGCACAATCTGCAGCCCGCCGTCGGCGAAATCAACGGCGACCGGGAAAACTTCCAGTACGGTCAATGGAACGGCGGTGAAGGACAATACGGCCAATGCGCCATGAAAATCGATTTCCAAAATAAGCTGGCGGAGCCGCCGGCCCGCGCACGGGGCACCATTGCCCGCACCTATTTTTATATGCGCGATCGCTATCGCTTGCACCTGTCGAGCCAGCAAACCCAGCTGTTCGAGGCCTGGGACCGGCTTTATCCGGTCACGCCCTGGGAATGCCAACGCGACAGGCGCATCGAGGCGGTGCAAGGGAATGCCAATCCTTATGTTCAGCGGGCTTGCCAGTCATAAAACCCCTGACCTACTATAAGACAACCCGACGCGCGGCCAAACGGCGCCGGAAAGCGACTCCAGGCTGCGTAACCGCGACGCGCAGCGGGTATTTTCGACTCCAGGAAAAACGATAACAGCATGCGTATACCGCGTATCTATCATGCCGGGCCGCTCCCGGCCGAGGGCAGCGTGAAGCTCAGCGAGGATGCCACCCACCACCTGACCCGGGTGCTGCGCCTGTCCGAAGGACAGCCCCTGCATCTTTTTGACGGCAGCAATCATGTCTTCGATGCCCGGATTACCGTGGCGGACAAAAAAAACGTCGTGGCTCAGGTCCATGCCGTACGGCCCCAGGACTGCGAATCGCCGCTACACCTGCATTTGGGCCAGGTGATGTCCCGGGGCGAAAAAATGGAGTTCACCATCCAGAAATCCATCGAGTTGGGAGTGAATGTCATTACCCCATTGTTTTCAGAACGCTGCGGCATCAAGCTGGAAGGAGAGCGCCTGGCAAAAAAGATCCAGCAGTGGCGGAAAATCGCTATCGGCGCCTGTGAACAATGCGGCCGCAACGCCTTGCCGCAGATCCGCGACGCCATGAATCTCGACGATTGGTGCGCGGAACATGAACCGGGACTGAAACTCAATCTGCATCCGCGGGCCCGGCACAGCATTAATACCCTGCCGCTGCCGGTGGAACGGGTGCGGTTGCTCATCGGTCCGGAAGGAGGCTTGTCCTCCGAAGAAATTGCCATGACCTCCAGCCACGGATTTACCGAAATCCAGCTGGGGCCCCGAGTTTTGCGCACAGAAACCACAGCGCTCACCGCCATTACGGCTTTACAGGTTCGTTTCGGTGATCTGGGTTAAAGGAGAAATCAATGATAAAGATCGGCATTGTTATGGACCCCATTTCGTCCATCAACATCAAGAAAGATACCAGTTTCGCCATGCTGCTCGAAGCGCAACGCCGCGGCTGGCAGATTCATTACATGGAAATGAGTTCGCTCTACCTGCGCGGCGGCGAAGCCAGGGCCACCACCCGGCTGCTGGCGGTAAAGCAGGATTATGACGACTGGTATAGTTTTCATGAGGAGCAGGATATAGAACTGGGCTCCCTCGACGTCATCCTGATGCGCAAGGATCCGCCGTTCGACACCGAATTCATCTATGCGACCTATATCCTGGAACGGGCCGAAGATAAAGGCGCCCTGATTGTCAACAAGCCCCAAAGCCTGCGCGATTGCAATGAAAAGCTGTTTACCGCCTGGTTTGCCCACCATACCCCCGATACGCTGGTGAGCCGCCGGGACGATCATATCCGCGCTTTTTGGCACCAGCATGGGGACATCATTCTCAAACCCCTGGATGGCATGGGCGGCACCTCCATATTCCGGGTGAAACCCGAAGATCCCAACCTCTCGGTAATCATCGAAACCCTCACCGGTTACGGCCGGCATTTTTGCATGGCGCAAAATTTCCTGCCGGCCATCAAGGATGGCGATAAACGGGTCTTGGTGGTAGACGGCGAACCGGTGCCTTACTGCCTGGCACGCATCCCCAAAACCGGTGAAACCCGCGGCAATCTGGCGGCGGGCGGCCGTGGCGAAGCCCGAGCGCTGACGGAAAGCGATTGGAAAATCGCCCGCGACGTTGGCCCGATATTAAAAGAAAAAGGCCTGATTTTTGTCGGTCTGGACATTATCGGCGACAAGCTGACGGAGATAAACGTCACCAGTCCCACCTGCGTGCGGGAAATCGAAGCCGCATTTCCCATCTCCATCACCGGCATGCTGTTAGACGCCATTGAAAAAAGATTAGCCCAGGGAAAAAACTGATTTGTGGCTGGTCGCAAGAGGATTTACCTTGCGGCCAGTGACTTATTCACCGTTTACCCGCATACTTGCTCTTCGCCTATTTATTAAACTCTTTATATAAAAAAAGTCAGAATGAATTTACAGCATCACTTCCTTATCGCCATGCCCTCACTCCAGGATCCGTTATTTAAGCGCTCGGTAATCTATATCTGCGAACATAACGATGAGGGGGCCATGGGATTGATCATCAATAAGCCGGTGGAGCAATTCACAGTAGAAAGTGTGCTCCTCAAGCTGAAAATCATGCCGGTAGAGAGAGACCCTGCCATCCGGCTGGATAAGCCGGTATTTGCCGGCGGTCCGCTGGCGGACGATCGGGGGTTTATCCTCCACACGCCTAAAGAAGGATTCGGCTCCAGCATCGCTATTTCCGAAGAAACCATGATCACCACATCCAAAGACGTACTGGAAACCCTTGGAACGGCCCAACAGCCGCAGGACGTCCTGGTGGCGCTGGGCTACGCCGGTTGGGAAAAAGGGCAGTTGGAAGATGAGCTGCTGGAAAACGCCTGGTTGACTATTCCCGCCGACAGCGAAATCCTGTTTCGCACCCCCATCGCGTCCCGCTGGCGCGACGCGGCGCGCAAATTAGGTATCGATATGCATAATATCGCCAACGAAGCAGGCCATGCATAATGTCCAATCGCACTATGATGGCGTTTGATTTCGGTACCAAAAGCATCGGTGTGGCCATCGGCCAGGAGATTACCTGTACCGCGCGGCCATTAACGGCGTTCAAGGCGCAGGAAGGCGTTCCCGACTGGTTGCAGGTGGAAAAATTATTGCATGAGTGGCAACCGGATCTGGTGGTGGTAGGACTGCCATTGAATATGGACGGCAGCGAACAGCCCCTCACCCTGCGGGCGCGCAAGTTCGCCAACCGTCTGCACGGCCGTTTCGGCTACGAGGTCGTGCTGCACGATGAACGGCTGAGCACCGTGGAAGCCCGCGCCGGTTTATTCGAACGCGGGGGATTCCGTGCCTTGAGCAAGGGCCGGGTCGATGCCGGCTCGGCGGTCATTATCCTGGAAAGCTACTTTGAACAGCAGATGACCGGGAACACGCCTCACTCCAGATAAAACACCGCTTTCAATTCGGTGCTCACCGGGCTGTTATCCTCGTTGGACGGCATTACGGCGGTCATGTATTTCCACCAGCGCCGGCATACGTCGGTTTGCGCCACCGCATTCCAGCGCTCCTCGGATTCCATTTCAACATAGGCAAACAGCAGGTGGCGTTCTTCATCCATAAAAATGCTGTAGTGATGTGCGCCGTGGGCCTTGAGGGTTTGCGCCAGCTCCGGCCAGATGGGATTGTGGCGGTGGCGGTACTCCTCATGGGCCTCGGGATTCACCTGCATGACGAAAGCCTTTCTAATCATTTTGCACGTCCAGCGCCGCCGCCATCGGCGTCACCCCGAACCGGCGGCCCAAGGCAATCAGTTCCTCCCGGCTGATAGTCTGTTTTTTCCCGCCCATGGAGCGGACCTTAACCATGATTTCCGCCGACTTTTCCGCGGTGTCGATAAGACCGAAGGCATCATCAAGGGTTGGGCCGCTGGCAAAAATACCGTGGAACGGCCATAAAACCAGCGGATGGGATTCCATCTGTTCAGCGGTGGCCGCGCCGATGCCGTCGGTGCCCGGCACCATCCAGGGCACGATGCCCACGCCGTCCGGGAACACCACCAGACATTCGGTGCTGCCTTCCCACAGCTCGCGGGTAAAGCGGGCGCTATCCAGATCAAGCACGTAGCTCAGGGCAATAAGATTGGTGGCGTGGCAATGCATAATGACCCGGTTGCTATCCTTCGTCACCTGCTTGCGCACCACATGGGACTGGAAATGAGACGCCAGTTCGGAGGTGGGCAGACCGCCGGCGGTCAGACCCCAGAGAATACTGTAGCCGTTTCCTTCGGCATTGACTTGCAGTAGCACCAGATTATCCGACGGGGATAATTGCACATTGCGGAAAAACTTTCCCGAACCGGTAACCAAAAAATAGGAATTGGCTAATTCCGGCACCCCCTGGGTCAAGGATTCGGTACGGGGCTGGGGGCTGAATTCCGCACGGTACGGAGCGACATCCTCCGGCGTCAGACGCAGGCTGACGTTACCGCCATTGCGCTCATCCCAACCTTTAAGCCACATGTCGGTGGTGGCTTTGACCATTCCCTGTACGAACCAGGAAGAAAGTATGGTTTGCATAACTCATTATCCTCAGCGTTTGCTTGATACGGAACTTTCATATTCACGAACCACCCGCAGCCAATCGCCGCCGACCGGTACATCGTGAAGTTGACAATATTTATCCCACACCGCCTGCCAGGGCAGTGATTTGGTCTCTTCCAGCAACGCCAGGCGCGCGGTGTAATCTCCTTGCTGCTCCAATTCACGCAGTTGCCCCGTGGGCTCCACAAGAGCCCGCAGAAGCGCTTTTTTCATATTGCGGGTACCGATGACCCAAGCGGCGATGCGGTTAATGGACGCATCAAAAAAATCCAGTCCGATATGCACGCGATCAAACAAATCATGGCGGATGATTTCATTGGCGATGGCCTGGGTCTCATCGTCCAGCAATACCACATGATCGCTGTCCCAGCGCACCGGCCGGCTGACGTGCAGCAGCAGCCGGGGCACAAACAGCATGGCGCTGGAGATCTTGTCGGAAATAACCTCGGTGGGATGGAAATGGCCGGCATCCAGACAAAGGGCGATACCGCGGCTGCTGGCGTAACCCAGGCAGAATTCACTGGATCCCACGGTATAGCTTTCGGCGCCGATGCCGAACAGTTTGCTTTCGACGGCGTCGATATGGTGGCGGCTATCCAGCTTTTCGGCTATCACCTCGTCCAGTGCGGCCATAAAGCGCTGCCGGGGCGCCAGCCGGTCGATGGTGACGTCCTTCATCCCGTCCGGGACCCAGATATTCATCACCGACGGCGTACCCAGTTCGCGGCCAAAGTAGGCGGATATCCGGCGGCTGGCCTGGCAGTGTTCAATCCAGAAGCGGCGGATGCCTGCATCGGCATGGGACAGGGTAAAGCCATCGGCGCTGAGGGGGTGTGAAAAACAGGTAGGATTGAAGTCCAGGCCCAAATCGTGATTACGCGCCCAGTCCACCCAGCCGGCGAAGTGCTTCGGCTCGATTTCATTACGCTCAACCCGACCCTCGGCCTCCAGATAAATGGCGTGGAGATTCAGCCGCTTCGGGCCGGGAATCAACTGGAAAGCCAGCTCCAAATCCCCACGCAGCTCACGGACATTACGCGCTTTGCCGGGGTAATTGCCGGTGGCCTGAATGCCGCCGGTCAGCGATCCGGTGGGGTTCTCGAAACCGGCCACATCGTCACCCTGCCAGCAGTGCATTGAAACCGGCAAGGTATCCAGCAATGTCAAGGCTGCGTCAACGTCGACATTAATATCCGCATAACGCTGCCTTGCCAATTGCCAGGCATTTTCAATGGATTGACTCATAATAAGCTTCCTCTGTCAGATGGACAGCGAGAATATTCCCCACGGCCATTACGATTATTTCTTTTATTCTATGGCTGGCAGTGTAAGAACTTTGTTCATTAATCACCTTCCGGTGAATGCCACCCCGAATGCATGGGTGGCAGAATAGCGAAGATGAATGTGAAGCAGATCACAAATATGGCAGGCAGCCAGGGTCCCTGATGTAAAAAAATATATTGTCGGCGCATCTGTGATCACCGCCGCAATTTTGATCTTACTATCACCAATCTTTAAAAAATAACCCGAATGACACTGATGCCGGTCAATAATTTAAGGTTATATTTTAGTAGCACGCCTTACTATAAAGTCCCTATAACGGTGAGGTACCGGCAATGACTTTACTCTGCGGTGAGGATTTCTTTATTTCAAAAGACGCGACGGTGGCCATTGAACCACGCTGGCCTCAGCCTGCATTCCCCGAGCACTACCACGATTTTTGGGAGATAGTCCTCGTTGAAAAGGGATCGGGTATCCATGTTCTCAACGATCAACCCTACGTGCTAGGCAGCGGAACTGTCTGTTTTATTCGTGCCGACGATCATCATCTCTTTGAAAACGTCGACGATCTGAATTTGATTAACGTGTTGTACCGTTCCCCCCACGGATTTCGCTACCTGGCCGACCTCAGTGATTTTTTGCCCTCGCGCGACCTGCCGGACGGCCAGTTGAGCTGGCAGATAAATCATGCGCAGATGCAACAGGCCAAACAGTATATCCGCGCCTTGAGCGACTTGATGGCGGACATTTCGCCGGAAAGCATTGCCGCCAGCGAAGGGCAGTTTTTGCAATTGCTTATCATGCTGCGCAACGGCTGTTTCCAAAACCGCGGCGACGGCAACCGGGAGCAGCGCTTGCAGGGTTTGTTACGCTGGTTGCAGCATAACTTTTGCAACGATATCGACTGGCTGGCCCTGGCGGAACAGTTTTCCCTGCCGCTGCGCACCCTGCATCGCCAGCTTAAGCAGCAAACCGGCATGACCCCGCAGCGCTACCTGAACCGGCTGCGCTTATTGGAAGCACGTAAGCAATTACAGCAAAGCGATAAAACCATTACCGAAATTGCCCACGCCTGCGGCTTTAGCGACAGTAATCATTTTTCCACCCAGTTCCGCCGAGAGTTTTCTTTATCCCCTAAAACGCTCCGTAACGGGGAACATTGATTTCAATGAGTTAACGGTGAATTATGGCAAATGATGCCCGGCGCAATAAATCGCTCTCGCGAACGTGCCATTATTCCCCTTTTGTGTAGGTGCCGGGGAAGGTCACGATGTCTCATCTGAAACTGGATACTACTGATTATTTCCTGTCAGATAAAAATGCAATCACCGTCGAGGATCGTCATCCGCAGCCGGCCTTCTCGACCCATACCCATGAATTCAATGAACTGGTCATCGTCTGGCGGGGCAACGGCCTGCATATCCTGAACGATGTGCCCTACACCATTACCTGCGGCGATTTGTTTTATATCAACGCCGCCGATAAACACAGCTATGAATCCGTCAATGACCTGGAGCTGGATAATATCCTGTATTGCCGCCATCGCCTGACGCTATCCTCCGACTGGGACTCCCTGCTGCCGGGGGAAAACGTCGATCAGGCCCAGCGATATTGGCGGCTGAGCACGCCGGGCATGTCGGTCCTGCGGCGGGAAGTGGATGCGCTGGCGCGGGAATGCATGAAAACCGACCCGCTGTCGATTATGCTCAGCGAAGCGCTGTTTCTCCAGGTGGCGCTGTTGCTCAAACGGTTCCGCCACTCTCCGGACAGTCTGCTGCTTTCCGATGCCGAACAGCTGGATTTGTTACTGATGGCGTTACGCGTCAGTATCAATGAGCCCTTTCGTCTGGAAGACTTTTGCCGGCAACACCAGTTGAATGCCCGCAGTTTGAAATCGCTGTTCAAACAGCAGACCGGCATTGGCGTTAACCAGTATTTACGGCAGCTAAGGCTTTGCAAAGCCATGGACCTATTGCGCCGCGGGAAACAAACCATCGGCGAGGTGGCTTCCCAATGCGGATTCGACGACAGCAATTATTTTTCCGTGGTGTTCAATCAATCCTACGGTATCTCCCCCCGGCAATATCGTCAGCGGTTTCAGAAAAAAAAACACGGCACCACGGGAAACGGTTAAGTTATTGTCATTTTTTTTGACCGTCCAATAGCCTCTTCTTTGTTGCCCTGCGGTTTTTATTCCATTCCCCTATTCTGATATTCTTAGCCAGCAACGACGTCACGCGTTTTTTTAGTTGGATATACCGGCTTAGTTATTTATTACACCATTCTTCACAATAAACGTTTTTCAAAATAAACGGCGTGTCTATAAATAGAAATATTCCTCATCGCGGTAAAAACTATATGGCAAAATTGCTCCCATCAGTTTGTTAAGATTTCATGACCCTAGCGGCCCCCTTGGTAAATCATGGAACCGTGGACAACGGGGGTCTAACCGCCGCCCCGCTGCCGAGAGTTTTGCTCAAAAGTCAACATGCCCTGTCCCTTTCCGGTCTGCAGCAGTCCCGGCAGCAGATGGGTTTTACCTTCGCGGATAAGGTTGCGCACCGCCGGCGTGGCGATCATCAGCTCAAACAGACCCATGCGGCCCCCCTGCTGCCGCGCCACCAATTGTTGCGCCATTACCGCCAGCAGGCTATCGGCCAGCATGCCGCGGGCAAAATCCTGCTCCTGGGCGCAGAACGCGTCCAGGAGCCGATTGACGGCCTGGCAGGCATGCCTGGCGTGCAGCGTCGCCAGCACCAGGTGGCCGGTTTCTGCGGCGGTGAGCGCCAAACGAACAGTGGCGGCGTCGCGCAACTCCCCCAGTAGGATAACGTCCGGATCCTCCCGCAGCGCCCCCAGCAGGCCGGCCCGGAAATTTCGGCAATGTTCGCCGATTTGCCGCTGCTGGATGAGACAGCGATCCGGCTGATGGATAAATTCCACCGGGTCTTCCAGGGTAATGATATGTTGCCGGCGGAGATGGTTAAGATGATCCACCATGGCCGCCAGCGAGCAGGATTTGCCGCTGCCGGCGGCGCCGGTCACCAGCAGCAGGCCCTGGGACCGGGCCAGCAGTTCAGTTATCTCCGGCGGCACCCCTAACGCGCAGAGCGCGGGTATCTGCGCGGGAATCAGCCTGAAGGCGGCCGAAACGCCGGTATGCTGGCGGAAAAAATGAGCGCGCAGACGCCGGCCGCCGGCCAGCGCCGTCACGCCGTCCGCCTGGCCGGACAGTGCCAGCGCGTCCCGGCCGCGGGGGCCGAGAAAGCCTTCGCACCAGCCGGTAATAATATCTTCGCCGAGGGGTGGTAGAGTCTTCAGGGAGCGCAGCTCGCCGTCGATACGAACGATGGGCGCCAAACCCGGACAAAGGTGCAGATCTGACGCATTATGCTTTACACTATGGGCCACCAGTTCATCCATATTCATACGACCTCCTGAAAACATGAGCGCTATCGAACAGAATTTACAGCAGGTAACAGCAAGAATCTCGGCTACCGCCAGGGAATGCGGCCGCGATCCCGGGGAAATTTCTTTGCTCGCGGTCAGCAAAACCAAATCTGTGGAGGCGATCGAAGAAGCCATTGCCGCCGGCCAGCGGGCTTTTGGCGAAAATTATGTGCAGGAAGGCGTCGAAAAAATCCATTATTTTCAGCAGCGGGAATTTATCCCTCCCCTGTCATGGCACTTTATCGGCCCGTTGCAATCGAATAAAAGCCGCCTGGTGGCGGAACATTTTCACTGGCTGCACACCTTGGATCGCCTGCAACTGGCACAGAGACTGAACCATCAGCGCCCGGAGGAATCGGCGCCGTTGAACGTGCTGATTCAGATAAATATCAGTGGCGAGGAGAGCAAGTCGGGTATTATGCCCGACAGGCTGCCTGAACTGGCGGCGGCGGTGGCGGAACTGCCCCGCTTGCGGCTGCGCGGACTGATGGCCATCCCGGCGGTGGAAAGCGATTATCAGCGGCAGCTGGCGGTATTTCAGCGGATGGCGTCGCTTTTTAACGGTTTACGCCGGCAATTCCCCCAGGCCGACACCCTGTCTCTGGGGATGACCGGCGATATGGCGGCGGCGATTGCGGCCGGCAGTACCCTGGTAAGAATCGGTACCGCTATTTTCGGCGCCAGGGATTACGGCGCCCCCACAGCATAATCATAATGATGAGGAAGAGCATGCAACAGCGCAAAATCGCCTTTATCGGCGCCGGCAATATGGCGCAGGCCATCATCTCCGGCCTGGTGGCGCAAGGCTATCCCGCCGAACTTATCACCGTTTGCGCGCCGACGGCCCAGCGCCGCGACGCGCTGGCGGAACGTTTTTCAGTACACGCCGTCGATGACAACACCGCTGCCGCCCAATCGGCGGATGTGGTGGTTCTGGCGGTGAAACCACAGCTGATGGCGGATGTTTGCCGCCAGCTTTTTGAGAACGTGGATTTTTCCGGCAAACTGGTGCTGTCCATCGCCGCCGGGGTAAACCTGAGCCGCTTTCGGGCGCTGCTGGGTGAATCCATAAATCTGGTGCGGATTATGCCGAACACCCCCTCGCTGGTGGGTAAAGGCATGAGCGGGCTTTACGCGCCGGAACAGGTGAGCCGGGCCGACCGCGACTTCACCGCCGGCCTGATGGGCGCGGTGGGTAAAACCTGCTGGCTGGGGAAAGAGAGCGATATCAACGGAATCATCGCCGCAGCGGGCAGCGCGCCGGCCTATTTTTTCCTGTTGATGGAAGCCATGCAGCAAGAAGCCGTCAACCAGGGATTCGACCAGGAGACGGCGGCCATGCTGGTGAGGCAGGCAGCCATCGGCGCCGCCGAACTGGCTGAAAAAAGTCCCGATACCCCCCTTGGGACATTGCGGCAAAATGTCACATCGAAAGGCGGCACCACCGCCGCGGCGCTGCGGGTGTTCGATGAACGGCAACTGTCGCAAACCGTCGCCGAGGCCATGCGGGCGGCGGTCAAGCGCGCGGAAGAAATGGAAAAATTATTCTGATACTTCGCGACTCCGTGCAATTTAACGTTATTAAGGACACTTTCTTCTTATGTTGACGCTGACGTTTTTGGTCACCACCGTGATTGATCTCTATATCATGGTGCTATTGCTGCGTATCTGGATGCAATGGGTACGTTGCGATTTTTATAATCCGTTTTCGCAATTTATCGTCAAGATAACCCAGCCGATTATCGGCCCCCTGCGCCGTATTATTCCGTCGCTGGGCCCCATTGACAGCGCGTCGCTGCTACTGGCCTATATTCTGGCCACGCTGAAATTCCCGCTGTTGATGCTGATTCAGGCCGGCGCGTTAGCGGTGGATCCGCTGAATTTGCTGGTGGGGCTGCTGACGCTGCTGAAAGCCGCCGGGCAGCTGGTGTTCTGGGTGATTATCATCCGCTCCTTGATGAGCTGGGTCAGCCAGGGCCGCAGCCCGATGGATTACGTGCTGTTTCAGCTCAGCGAACCGCTGATGGCGCCGATTCGGCGCATTATTCCGGCCATGGGCGGTATCGACTTCTCCGCCATGGTTGTTATTTTGATCCTCTATCTGCTGAACTACCTGGGGATGGATCTGTTTCAGGGGCTGTGGTATCAGCTGTAAGCGGTATCCGTAAGGACCAGGACTATGCAAAAAATCGTATTGGCCACCGGTAATGCCGGTAAAGTCGCCGAATTGGCCGGACTGCTGACGGATTTCGGCCTGGAGGTGGTGTCGCAGGCCTCGCTCGGGGTGGAGTCGGCGGAAGAAACCGGCCTGACTTTTATTGAAAATGCCCTGCTTAAAGCGCGCCATGCCGCCCGCCTCACCGGCCTGCCCGCCATTGCCGATGACTCCGGGCTGGCGGTGGACCATCTTGGCGGCGCGCCGGGAATATACTCGGCCCGCTATGCCGGCCCCGATGCCGATGACCGGCAAAATCTGGAAAAACTGTTAAACGCCCTTAAAGGCGTACCGGAACACCAGCGCGGCGCCAGCTTCCATTGCGTACTGGTCTATCTGCGCCACGCCGACGATCCCATTCCCCTGGTTTGCCACGGCGCCTGGCGCGGCGTTATCGGGCCTGATGCAGTGGGCGACGGCGGGTTCGGTTATGATCCGGTGTTCCGGATCCCCGCGCTGGATTGCAGCGCCGCCGAATTGAGCCGGACTGAGAAACAGAGCTTGTCCCATCGCGGCCAAGCCCTGGCGCTGTTGCTGGACGGCCTGCGTCATGCTTAGCTTGCCGCCTCTCAGCCTGTACATCCATATCCCCTGGTGCGTGCAGAAATGCCCCTATTGCGATTTCAATTCACATGCGCTGAAGGGCGACGTTCCCCATGAGGAGTACGTGAATCATCTGCTGGCGGATCTGGACCAGGATCTGGCCTACACCGGCGGTCGCGAAATCAGCACGATTTTTATCGGCGGCGGCACTCCCAGCCTGCTCAGCTCCGAGGCCATGCAACGCCTGCTGGATGGCGTACGCCGGCGATTGCCGGTGAACGCCTTCGCGGAAATTACCATGGAAGCCAATCCGGGCACGGTAGAGGCCGAACGTTTTCACGCCTATCATCAGGCCGGTGTAAACCGCATTTCCATCGGGGTGCAGAGCTTCAATGAAGAGAAACTGATCCGTCTGGGACGGATTCATGGCGCGCAGGAGGCCCGCGGGGCCGCCCGCCTGGCCGCCGGTCTGGGCTTGCGCAGCTTTAATCTCGATTTGATGCACGGTTTGCCCGATCAGACGCTGGAACAGGCCCTGGACGATTTGCGCCAGGCCATCGCCCTCAATCCGTCGCATCTGTCCTGGTACCAGTTGACCATCGAACCCAATACGCTGTTCGGTTCCCGTCCGCCGGTCCTGCCGGACGACGACGCCTTGTGGGATATCTTCGAGCAGGGAAACCACCTTCTCGCCGCCGCCGGTTACCGGCAATACGAAACCTCCGCTTATGCCAAACCGGGCTTTCAATGCGAGCATAACCTGAATTACTGGCGCTTCGGCGATTATCTCGGCATCGGTTGCGGCGCCCACGGCAAGCTGTCCCAGGCCGACGGCACCCTGCTGCGCACGGTCAAAACGCGCCATCCCCGTGGCTATATGCAAGGAAACTACCTGGAGAAGCGCTATGGGGTGGAACCGGCGGATTTGCCCTTTGAGTACTTCATGAACCGTTTTCGGCTCACGGAACCCACCCCACGGCAGGAGTTCAGCGCCTTTACCGGTCTGGATGAAGAAACGGTCCGTCCTGCCCTTGACCAGGCCCTGGCGGGCGGTTATATCTCCGAAGACGACAGCTGCTGGCAGGTTACCGAGAAAGGCAAACTGTTCCTGAACCCGTTACTGGAAATGTTTATGGAATAAATCACGCGACCGCCGGAACAGGCGCGTGGTTTTTAGAGTGAAACACCTGACCGCGCGGGAACGGGCGCTTTGCGGGGCTATTGCAGGGATTTCATCAAATCCCCGCGCTGCTGCTCAAGATGAGTCACCCGCTGGCAAACCTGATGACCGAACTGCTGGAAATCCTGTTCCTGGCTGTTCCACTCATTTTGAATCGCTTGCTGCAAACTCCCCAGATTGCCCATAACCGCTTGCAACGGGCTGCTGCCGGTGGCGGCTTTCATGGCTTGCTGCGTCCCCATCTCGTTCAGGCTGTCCTGCACCACGCCCCCCATGCTGTCCTGGACAATGCGACGTCCGTCCTGCTCAACCTGGGCGATGGCCTGGTGGTGGAAGGCCAGCCCTTCGGGACGGTGTTCAATAATACGGTTCATCTGCTGCTTCAATTGCCGATCCAAAGTGGTCAACCGTTCGCGCACATGACTGTCGCTACCCAACTGCTGTACGATAATCCGGTCCAGGGCAATGCGTCCCTTTTCCAGTCGGCTGCGTGCGCCCTCATCGATCCAGGGCAGTTGTTCCCGCACCGACGCCTGATAATCCGCCGCCTGGCGCCGCTGTTCGCCGTTCAGGTTCAGCGGCTGGCCGTTGCGCGCCACCTGGCCATCGGGAGTGATGGTGATATCGCCGCTGGCCCCCGCCACCCTCACCTGCTGCGAGCTGATAAAAATATCGTCCTGCGGCTTGACCGGACACTGATAATCCGCCTGAGCCTGCCATGCCGTTAACATCAATAAACCCAGCACCAATTTGCGCAACATACCTTCTCCTGAAAATCGACGGCGGTATAGCCCGCACTATCAGACCACTTTTTCGAACATTAAATCCCACACACCGTGCCCTAATCTTTGTCCGCGCTGTTCAAATTTGGTCAACGGCCTGTGTTCCGGGCGCGGCACGTAATCATTTTGTGACGAAAGATTGCGAAAATGCGCCGCCTGATTCATGACATCGAGCATATGTTCCGCATAAGGCTGCCAATCGGTGGCCATGTGGAATACGCCCCCCGCCCGCAGTTTTCGGCGCACCAGATCCACGAACGGTCCCTGTACGATACGCCGTTTATGATGCCGTGCCTTATGCCAGGGATCGGGGAAATAGAGCTGAACCAGCGCCAGGCTGTCATCGGGGATCATATTCTCCAGCACTTCCACCGCGTCATGGCACATGACCCGCAAATTATCGATACCGGATTCATTTGCACTGGACAAACAGGCGCCGACGCCGGGTAAATGTACTTCAATGCCCAGATAATCCTGATCCGGATGCGCTGCGGCGGTCTGGACCAGCGAAGCCCCCATGCCGAAACCGATTTCCAGGGTTACCGGAGCCTCCCGTCCGAACAGCGAAGAGAACGCTATCGGAATGGCCTGATAGTCCACCCCCATTGCCGGCCAGAATTTATCCACCGCCAGTTGCTGACCTTTGGTCAAACGACCCTGCCGCCGGACAAAACTGCGAATACGCCGCAGCGGACGCCCCTGCTCGTCAAACTCGGGGGAGATAACATTATTGCTCATAGTGGTTTCGTGTCGTACAAGTTGATGGGCAAACGCGCATTATGCAAAGATAACCTTGATTAGCAAGTGGTCGGCCTCAGAAAGTTCCTGTTTACAGGGTGGCAACTCTGTGCTGGAATCGCTGCCAGAAGCGTCGACCCCGAGACCCGCCAGAGAGTGAAACTCCCCAGATGATACAAGCGCAACAGTTCGCGCAGCAAGTGCTGGACTGGTACCAGCGCTTCGGCCGCAAGACCCTGCCATGGCAGTTGGAGAAAACGCCGTATAAAGTATGGCTGTCTGAAATTATGCTGCAACAAACCCAGGTTGCCACCGTTATTCCTTATTTCGAGCGTTTTTTAGCGAAATTTCCCACGGTAGGCGCGCTGGCGGCGGCGCCGCTGGACGAAGTGCTGCATCAGTGGACCGGCCTGGGCTATTACGCCCGCGGGCGCAATCTGCATAAGGCGGCCCGGCTGATAGCCTCCCGGCACAATGGCGTGTTTCCAACGAACTATGAAGATATCACGGAGCTGCCCGGTATCGGTCGCTCCACCGCCGGCGCGGTATTATCATTGGCGCTTGGCCAACATTATCCTATCCTTGATGGCAATGTGAAGCGCGTATTGGCCCGTTGTTTTGCCATTGAAGGCTGGCCGGGTAAAAAAGAGGTGGAGCAGCGGCTGTGGGCCTTAAGCGAACAGCTCACACCGGCCCGGGACGCCGGGGCATTCAACCAGGCCATGATGGACCTGGGCGCCATGGTGTGCACCCGCACCAGGCCCAAATGCGAGCTCTGCCCGCTGCATACGGGGTGCGAAGCCTATGCCGCCGGGACCTGGGCCCGCTATCCCGGCAAAAAACCCCGGCAGGTTTTGCCCGAAAAGACCGCCTGGTTTTTATTATTGCAGTCAGGCCAGCGGATTTGGCTGGAACAGCGTCCGGCCGTCGGCCTGTGGGGCGGGCTGTTTTGTTTCCCGCAGTTTTCCCGGCGGGAAGATCTGGCGCTGTGGCTTGAAAGACGCGGCATGGATATCCAACGCGGCGAGCAAATGGTGGCTTTTCGCCATACGTTCAGCCATT
Source organism: Sodalis sp. RH15 (assembly GCF_047324255.1). NCBI lineage: Bacteria > Pseudomonadati > Pseudomonadota > Gammaproteobacteria > Enterobacterales > Bruguierivoracaceae > Sodalis > Sodalis sp. RH15. Next base: position 1,187,897 of record NZ_CP178738.1, on the reverse strand, counting down.
TTCATCTGGACATCGTCCCTCTGCGCATGGATCTTACCGATATGCAAGGTTGCATGGATGAAGGCGCCGGACTCTGGTATAACTTAGCGCAGCCACCGTCAGTGGGACTGGCCGCGCCGGTAGAACGCTTATTAAAACAAGTGGGTAAACCATGGCAACCGGCATTGCTACAGCCTGTCGCCAAAGAGGAATAACGATGAGCAGAACGATTTATTGCACCTATCTTAAACGCGAGGCCGAAGGGCAGGATTTTCAGTTGTATCCCGGCGAGTTGGGTAAACGCATCTTTGAAACCATTTCCAAAGAAGCCTGGGCGTTGTGGATGTCCAAACAGACTATGCTTATCAACGAAAAAAAACTCAGCATGATGAATCCCGCCGACCGGAAAATACTCGAACAGGAAATGGTCAAGTTCCTGTTCGAGGGCCAGGATGTGCATGTCGAAGGCTATACTCCGCCCAGCAAATGACGTTTCGACCCGTCATGCTTCATGTTGCTGGCGCGTTGGCAATACCCGGCCCCTCCATGGGCCTCGCCCCTTCGGGCCAGCGCAGGCGCTGTTCAAATCTGTTCCGGACGGATTTGTCGCTGTCTTTCTGCGGCTCGAATTCTTTAGGGTATGTTTCAGGGCGGAATTAGCCCTTATGTATTTTTCGTCCCGACACGGCATGTAAGATGAATAAAATTTTAGCTTTGCTAGTTATAGCGCCCATGTTGTTCTCGTGTTCCAGCCATAAAAATGAAGACAATGAAGCCTATGTGAAAGACACCAACGGCTTCGATATATTGATGGGGCAATTTGCCAATAACGTTGAAAACATCTGGGGCATAAATGAAGTCCTGATTGCCGGACCAAAGGATTACGTTAAATACACCGACCAATACCTAACCCGCAGTCATATCAACTTTGACGCCGGCACCATCACGGTGGAAACCATCGCCGGCACCGATCCTGCGGCGCATCTGCGGCAGGCGATTATCAGCACCCTGCTGATGGGGGACGATCCGAGCAGCACCGACCTTTACTCCGACGCCAATGATATCCAGATCAGCAAGGAACCCTTCCTGTACGGCCAGGTGGTGGATAACACCGGCCAGCCCATTCGCTGGGAGGGACGGGCCGCCAGTTTTGCCGATTATCTGCTGCAAACCCGGCTCCAGAGCCGGACTTCCGATCTGCACGTGATATGGTCGATTACCATTCAGCTCGTGCCTAACCATCTAGATAAGCGTGCCCATAAATATTTGCCGATGGTGCGTAACGCCGCGCAAAAATATGGCGTGGACGAATCCCTGATCTTGGCAATCATGCAGACTGAATCCAGCTTCAACCCTTACGCGGTCAGTCATACCGATGCCTTGGGTCTGATGCAGGTGGTTCAGCACAGCGCCGGCCGGGATGTGTTCAAAATGCAAGGCCGTTGGGGCCAGCCAAGCCGCAGCTTCCTGTTCGATCCGGAAAATAATATCGACACGGGGACCGCCTATCTGGCCCTGCTGCAGTCGAATTACCTGGCAGGCATCGCCAATCCCACCTCAAGGCGCTATGCGGTCATCACCGCCTATAACGGCGGCGCGGGCAGCGTTCTGCGGGTGTTCTCCAGCGACAAAAACCAGGCCTTCGAGCTTATCAACGAACTGCAGCCTGCGGACGTGTATGAAACCCTGACCACCAAACATCCGTCAGCCGAGTCGCGGCGTTATCTGTATAAGGTGAATACCCTGCAGAAATACTACCGGCGCTAAGGGGGAAATAAAAATACTAAAGGGCAGACTGCTGACAAACGTACTCGGAGTCAAAAAGGCGGGACAGACTGCCAGAAGAGTAAACCGTCCGCGCCAGGGACGGCGCGGATCGAGCCCCCAGGGACGGGTTCACGGCGTGTTTACGATCTGGCAGTCTGTCTCGACCGAGCACTTTGTCAACAAGCTCAGGGCCGGACAGCCGGCCCTCGGACTAACGGCTGATAACGTGGCCATAGAGGCGTTTGATGCCGTCCTCTTGCTCGATGGCGTAGACGCCCTGCAATTCCGGCGAGAAGCCGGGCAGCAGGTTCAGCCCCTCCTCCAGGGCCAGGAAATAACGCTGCGCCGCCCCGCCCCAGACTTCTCCGGGCACCACGCACAATACGCCGGGAGGATAAGGCAGCGCCCCCTCCGCGGCAACGCGCCCTTCGGCTTTGCTAATGGCGACACACTCCACTTCACCGCGCACAAAGGCGATGTTCGCTTCTTGCGGATTCATCGCCACCTGCGGCAAGCACTCCCGCCGGAACATATCCCGCTGTAGCTGCTTCACATCGAAACTGACGTATAAATCATGCATTTCCTGGCATAGCCGGCGCAGGGTATAGCCTTCATAACGATCGGTATGCTTCTCATAAATACTGGGCAGCACGTCGCACAGCGGCGCGTCTTGCTCGATATAGCGTTCAAACTGCACCAGCGCCGCCACCAGCCGCTGCATCTTTGGACGATCTTCCGCCGGCGTGAGCAGGAACAGGATTGAATTCAGATCGCATTTTTCCGGCACGATGCCCTGCTCGCGCAAATAGGTCGCCAGGATGGTGGCGGGTATACCGAACGCTGAATAATTTCCGCTCACCCGATCGATACCGGGGGTGGTCAATAATAATTTACAGGGATCGACAAAATACTGATTGTCGGTATAGCCGCTGAACGCGTGCCAGCTCTCGCCCGGTTCAAAATTGAAGAACCGCACATCCTCGGACATGACGCCGGTATCGTAATCCTGCCAGGGTCTGCCGTTGACGGTTTCAGGAATAAAGGGCCGGATAAGCCGGCATTGCGCCAGCAATTCCTTGCGCGTATCGATTCCCAATGTCACACAGTCCTGCCACAGACGCCGGCCGCTGGCGCCTTCATGCATTTTGGCGTTGATCTCCAATGCGGCGAACAAGGGATAGAAGGGACTGGTGGAGGCATGCAGCATAAACGCATTATTAAAACGCTTATGGTTACAGAATCTTTTTTGCCCTTTGATATGGGCGTCTTTTTTATGGATTTGCGAGGTCTGTGAGAATCCCGCCTGCTGTTTATGTACCGACTGGGTCACAAAAATCCCCGGATCGTGTTCGTTGAGATCCAATAAGAGCGGCGAGCATTGTTCCATTATCGGGATAAATTGTTCGTAACCCACCCAGGCGGAATCAAACAGGATGTAATCGCACAGATGCCCGATCTTGTCCACCACCTGGCGGGCATTATAGATGGTGCCGTCATAGGTACCCAGCTGGATTACCGCCAGACGGAACGGGCGCTGCTCATCGGCCCGCCACGGAGCGACTTCCGCCACCTGGCGCCGGAGATACCTCTCTTCGAAACAGTGAGCATCGATACCGCCGATTAAACCAAACGGATTACGGGCGGTTTCAAGATAGATTGGCGTCGCCCCGGCCTGGATTAGCGCGCCATGATGCACGGACTTATGATTATTACGATCGAATAGGACCAAATCCCCCCTGGTCAGCAAGGCGTTGGTCACGACCTTGTTGGCGGATGAAGTGCCGTTGAGTACAAAATAGGTCTTATCGGCATTAAACACCTTGGCGGCAAATTTCTGCGCCTCTTTGGCCGAACCCTCATGTATCAACAGATCCCCCAGCTTCACATCGGCATTGCACATATCGGCGCGAAACAGGTTTTCACCAAAAAACTCATAGAACTGACGGCCGGCGGGATGCTTACGAAAGAACTGGCCGCCCTGGTGTCCCGGGCAGGCAAAGGTACTGTTGCCCATGGCGACATATTTGGTCAGGGTATCGAAAAACGGCGGTAGCAACGTCTGTTGATAAGTATCCGCCGCGGCTTCCAAGAGGGCCGCACTCTCTTTTGAACCGTTCAATACCAGCGCTGAGGCCTCTTTCGGTAGTGCCATGCCCGCAGCCTGCGCCTGCTCATTTATCGCCACAAACGCCGGAATCGACAGCCCGGTGTTCCGCAGTATATTCAGCAACCCCGCCCGGACATCGTCCGGAGTGACCACCAATGCGGCCACATCGGTAAAATCAGTCTCGGTCAACGGCACGATTTCCCGTGCCGTCTGCAGTTGCCCGACAAGGCTGGCGCTAGCCGCGATCTTAAGTAGTTTCATGTCACCGATCCCAAAAGGTTAAGGATGAGTGTATGTGCCGGAAGGCACGTAAATGGGAGAGAAATTTCTCAACCCGCATTAACTTTCAAGGTTTTCCACTAGGAAATTCGGCATTTATGGAAGAAACCGCTGATGACGGCAGCCAATAAGCATAAGGAAAAGCAGAGGAGCCCTCTGATTTCAGTCATGCTTACAAGCTGGTCAGGGGTAACCTCACCGCATGGTGGGCGTGAGCGGGAAAGAAAAATAGGGATCGATGAGACAATAGGAGAATGCCATCAGACAAAGTTGACTGATGTGGCAGCGCAGCAGCAAGGAATTGTTCATACCTGCGGCCCCCATTGACCTTTTGGAATAATAAGAGAAATTCGGGCAATAATTGCATTTTTTTACTCTCTGTTCAAGAAAAAATCTTCAAAATAAACAAAATCCAAATTGATCATAACTACTTGATTAATAGATAAATTAATTAATTTTGATAAATTATGACATAACTTATTGCTTCAATGCCTTTCCAAAGGCAGCCGGATATGCCTCCAGGCGGTGGGATGAGGGCTGCATGAAATCTCGTCAACCGAGCGGGCAAAGGTGATAAAGCCGTTGACGTTATCCTTGTGATACGGTTTAATGCGCCCCGTTGCCCGGATAGCTCAGTCGGTAGAGCAGGGGATTGAAAATCCCCGTGTCCTTGGTTCGATTCCGAGTCCGGGCACCACTGTTTTGAGAAACCAGCTTAGCGGCTGGTTTTTTTGTTTGATAACATTCTTATTTTTATTGAAATTGTTTTGGCATAAAGCTTCGTTGCTTTACCTTCTGACAGCGGCCCGTTACTTAACTATTAGAATATTCGGGATAAATACATCCTCGATTAATGCGATTGCCTTTGCAATTAACGACACCTAAACACAATATGTATCTTTGCCGTGAGTAGATAAAATAACAAATAAATTATATGCAGCGGCAGTTTAAACAGACGGGCCGGTAACCGCGATTCATGACAATACCCGACTATAACGCCTTGCGCAGTGTAATATTGATACGATGCGGCCCCACCAGCGAATGATACCCCTCCTTCACCGGTAAAATACCGTGATAATTGAGTCTGGACGGCCCGCCCCACACCACCACGTCGCCGTGGGCCAGCGGGACGCGCCTAGCCTTGTCGCCGCGCTGCAGGCCGCCGAACTGAAATACCGCCGGCAATCCAAGGGAGACCGATACAATAGGCGCGCCAAAATCATTTTCATCCTTATCCTGGTGCAGGGAAAGCTTGCTGCCGGGATCGTAGCGGTTCATCAGGCATGAGTCCGGTACATAATGGCCGAATCCCGCCTGCACAGCGGCTTCATCCGCCAGCGCCATCAATATTTCCGGAATCGGCGGCCAGGGTTTGCCGGTGCGGGTATCCCGATCCGAATAGCGATAACCGCGATTATCGCTGGTCCAGCCGTTGCCGCACCAGCTCATCGCCACCGACATGCGGTAACCCCCCGGCGTGATCATGTGGCGCCAAGGCACCTGCGCTACCACGCTGTTTACCGCTGCCAGCAGCTCCGGACCGTGATCGCGGACAAAACCATGCAGCACCACCGCGCCGGGGGCGATTTGTTCGTGCCACGGCGGCGGCAACGCGTCTTCAAAAAGATCCATCGTCATTGGCATAACCTGTATATGCACACAGTATTTATTTTAGCCGATGGATGCCGGATGTCCAGCGCTCTCCTCTCCTGGCACGTTTTCGCGGCGACACCCAGTAAAGGCCCTTTGCAACCCTCGCCTAACGAACATGAGCGCACGTTCACACCCTCCGCCTAAAAGGCGTGGCGTCATTATCTTCTCTTCGGCTATAGTGGGACATGGCGTCCTCCACGCCTCCCGTCCGCGGAAAGGGCTGCGCCCAGGTCATCAGCCAGACGAATAGCCCATACGGCTCCCGGCCTTACAGCGGACAAGGCTTAGCATGGAGATCGTATGCCTCAACATCCGCAATATTCTTCCCGCCACGACGGTAAAATCAACCTCGAACAGCAGCGCAAGCGTGCCAAAGAGCTGCTCAAGCAGCTACGGAACGGCGCCGCACCCAACCTGGAAGAACGCCTTACGGGCGCCGGATTTTCATCCCACCCCCGTCGTTTGTCCGATGCGCAATGGTTAATTGCCCAAGACTTGGGCTTTCCCAGCTGGCCGAAGCTGAAGGCGCATATTGACGCCATTGCTTTCGCCGCCCGCCACCCCGGATTCGATTCGGACGATGAAGCAAATTCCGTGCATTGGCGTTGCGGCAACGACATAGCCCATACTCTGCGCGTCGCCGGCTTCAAGGGCGAATTCCGAATGTTCACCGATCCCTTATGCATGGGGCCGGTACCTGACCTGCCGGCGCCGGAATTCCAGGCGGTCCGGAGTAAGTTTATCAGCCGCGCCTTCGCCATGGACGAAGCAGAAAGCAGGCAGCGCCTGGCTCAGGAATACGCCGCTATCGACCAGTTGGCGCACTCCCCTCATGTCGTGCTGTGGTGCGAAGCGGATGCCTACGATCAGCTTTTCCTGATCCGTTTACTGGCCGGACTGCGGCATCTCCCCCCTCGGCTGGAGCTGATAGAAATCAATCACGTGCCCGGTGTGGAACGATTTATCGGCATCGGCCAACTCGCCCCCGATTTGCTTGCCTGGCTTTGGCCGCAGCGCCGGCCGCTGGGTGAGGATGCGTTGCGCCTGGCCCGCCGTGCCTGGGCCGCCTATCGTTCTTCATCACCCCTGCCCTGGGCGGCGCTGGCGCACGCTCCCAGTCCGCCATTGCCTTTTCTGGCGCCGGCGTTATTACGGCAATTAAGGGAATTGCCGGCGCTTCGCACCGGTCTTTCGTTAACCGAACATCTCGCGCTGGAGATCATACGTGAAAAAGGGACGGTTGCTTTTGGCCGAGTATTCGCCGAGCTCATGGCGAAACGGGAGCCGCTTCCGTACCTGGGCGATACTATGTTCCATGCCCTGCTTCGCCCGCTGATTGACGCACGCTCCCCGTTGATAACCGAGACCGGAACCGAGCGCCTCTGGCATGAACGCACGCTGACGCTGACATCCTTGGGACAACGGGTAACGGCAGGCTGCGCCTACTGGTTTGATCAAGCCGGAATGGAACGATGGGTTGGCGGAGTGCGCATCAGGAGCGGCGGGCCGCACTGGGCAATAGATGATGATTTGCGGCCGGTATGGCGTCCCTGATGACGTGATTCACTTGGTACTGGTGGCGTAGTAGGCCTCTTTGGCTACATGCAATTGGCTTATCTGGATAAGCCGGCCGGCGAGATCGTAAGACAAACGCTCTACCGCCAGCACAGGGTCACCCGCCGCGGCGCCGAGATGCTTGATATCCTCCTCGTCGGCCAGCGCCGCGCATATCTTTTCATCGATCCGCATAATCAGAATATTGAACATGCGGTCGAGAAAGCTGGAGATGCTCACCGGACGATGAAGGGTAATCAGTTGGCTGGCTTTAGGGCATAAATCTTCCCTGATGGCGGCTCTTTCGATGAGCATGGGCATCTTGTTCGCGGCCCGCAGCCGAACCATGCGCGCCACCGGTGCGCCTGCCTCGATACCAAAGGACTTGGCTTCCTGCGCCGTGGCCTTGCCCGGCATAATCTCAAGATATATCGACTCTTCCGTTCGAATATGATCCCGAGAGAAAAATTTCAGAAAGCGAAACGGCTTAGTGCTCCCGCCCCTGTTGGTGGCAATAGTCGTGCCGCGCCCCCGCTGGCGCACCACCATCCGTTCCTGCGCCAACTGCTCAATGGCTTTGCGGGCGGTGCCGACGCTGACGGAATATTCATTTGCCAACGCCGTTTCGCTGGGCACCAGCTCCCCCGGACGCCATTCACCGCTCAGAACCCGCTGCACCAGATCGTCTTTCATCTTTTGATAAAGCGGTATCTTTGCCGGCTCGGCCCGATCGACAAGACGGTTCGATTTAACTTTCATAATAATATTATAGCCTTATAAAAAATCCTTCCCTAGCCGCACCAGCAAAGCCGTGCAATGGGCCATGACCATTGAGAGTTGTCTAAAGCGGGCAACGATGGAAAACGGCCGTGGTGGAGTCGTCCAGGTAAGCACAATGGCGCTAAAACCCTATATTAAAACATATAATGTTTTAATAAACAAAAAATTAACTTCAGGTACCGGCGCCGTGACTGGCGGATTGACATGGATTTTTATCTGAGGGAGAATTTTATTCTTATCACCAAGCTTTGGTTATTTTTTTTACTTTTAGAAGCTTTAGTTTGAAACTCAAGCGCACATAGGGATTTAGCATAAAAGGCAAGGTTCTTACATTCTCCAGGCACTGTTTCACCCCGCCGCGATCGTGCCAAAGAGCGATGATATTATGATATCGATTAACGAAATCTATCCAATGACAAAGTTGTAGTGACTTATAGTCGCCACCGAGAATAGACTCCATTCTTTCCAGCGAAATTTTATAAAGCTTAATTTTTCCCTCGTCAATTTTCGCTGATAAAGAGTTAGCTCTTTTGATATATAAATAGGGTCCCGAACCTGAATAAAATATTTTATCGCAATGCTGCAAAACTTCTAAAAAAAGAAATGCATCTTCATAACATATAAAGTCAGGAAAATGATGGTCTTTAAGAATTTCACTTTTGATAAACTTCCCGATGAAATGCGCCTGAAAGGATTTATGAATGAGATACTCTCTGATGGCCCTGTCTTGACCGATCTTCCTGGCGGAAAAGGGCGCAACCTTGCCTTCCGGCGCTTCTACAATCACTTCATTTAACTTGGTGATCAACATATCGGGTCTGCGGGAGCGGAGAAAATTCAAAATGTCTATCAGTGAAGCCCGTATGAACAGATCGTCCCCATCCAGCATGGTGATATATTGGCCACTGCACTTGTGGACCGCAAAGTTTCTTACCATCCCGATGTTTTCATATGAAACATTAAATTTTTTTACGTTTTCATAGCCGAGGGCAAATTGATCGTATATGCTCTCACTATCGTCAGATGATGCATCATTAATGAGTAATATTTCGCATAAGTCAAAATGATCCCCTAAGGCAAGCTTCAATGAGCACAGACAGGCCGCCAGATATTTTCCGCTATTATGTGCTGTAACAATAATGCTTAGAATTATTGATTTCATTGATAAGCGTTCTAATAGTTAGAATAATTAATGTTAAATTAAATTTCTTACAGTTTTATTACTATTTATATTTAAAAAGAAACATTTAATTTGCCAAAAAAAAAGATATAAAGCGGAATTTTAGCTATGATTAAGCGTTCAAGTATTGCTTCGCTTTATGGAAATTTGATTAAATCAATCTCAAAAGAGATGATTGCGTTGTCCATTCTAAGCGATATACCTGACATAAGGAAGGGGAACAAATTAAACCCATGGTGCGGGGGATAATCCCGCTCAGGCAGAGTGGGGAATATTTATCATAGCGATAATCACGGGGATTGGCATAACCATTTCCGCCGGGATCATGGCGACGGGGTGGTTTGCGGCTTTGCCGCCGTCGCTCTGTTGGACAGCATTACGCCGGCGATGATAATTAACGCACCCAACCATTTGAACAAACCGGCCGGCTCTTTTAAAACAAACACTGACAGCAGCACCGTGATAAAAGGCACCAAATTGATGAATGAAGCCGCTTTGGTGGCGCCTATTTTATCGATGCCCTGATTGAAAAAAAGGTAGGCCAGCACCGAGCCGCCGATGGACATGAACAACAATGAAGCAATACTTATAAATGTGATGCTTTTCCCGGGATAGCAATAAAATTGCAGATGAAAAGCGTCCGCCACAACCCATGGCAGGAAGGCTATACTGCCGTAAAAGAACAGATAAAACATTCTTATCATGCCCGGCAAGGGGATAACCCAGCGTTTAATCAATACATTATAGATACCGAAACACAAGGTACTGACAAGCAGCATGACATCGCCTATATTGTAGGACGCGGCAGACAAAATATTCAAATCGCCGCCGGTGATGGTGATAGTTACGCCGAGATAGGCTATTATCAAGCCAAATAACTGCCAGGGTTTGACATGCTCCATGCCCGACATGGCGGCAATAAGCAACGTGATCAAGGGGATGGTCGCTTCAATGATTCCCGCATTAAAAGCGCTGCTGCCGTTCAATCCGTTGAAGTAAAAATAATAGCATAGCGTTACGCCAAAAATCGCCGTAACGAACATTCTTAGATGGGTAATTAAATCGATACGGATAAGTTTATTTTTATCCTTGATGAAACATAAGATTATCAATGCTGCGATAAAAAACCGTAAAAACGTGACAATAGAGGGCACAAAGACATCTAAAGCATATTTACCCGCGATGGCGGAACCACCCCAGAAAAAAGCGGAAAGGGAGAGTGCGATATAGACTTTGATGTTCATTCAATTCACTCCAAATATTATAGATAATTCTCTTATCATTTTTTCCAAACGTGGGATATAGCTGAATTCCTCTTTCATGAAACGATCCGATATCGAGCCGGTAGCATCTAACTCATTGATTAGCCCAAGTAAAAATTCCACCGTATTTGCTTGTATCAGTTCAATATAGCGATCAAACTCCGCTTCTCTCTCTGAATAACCCAGCAGGCCCTTATGGAAATTTGTGATTTTTATCTGATCGCGAATTTCCCGTAACAAGCGATCTTCCAGTCGGATGATTTCATACCGGTCATGAATCCTTTTTACATAAGCATAAAGCTGCGCAACTTTCCCGTCGCTGAAATGATAATTCGTAACATCCCAGGGTACATACCTGTGCTCCATCAGGGTATGCTGGTTAAGCCGTATTCCCGGCAGGGTTTCCGCTCGTGAAGAAATATTCCAGAACGAAGCCAAACCGGCGCCGTATAAAAAAAGAATGGTTTTTTGTACCTGTTTTAAAGTGACATCCTGGAAAAAGGTAATGCAACCGTTGGTGGAGCCCGCTATTCCCTTGGATTTTAGATACTGGAAAACTCTGCTGGATTCAGAAGGGATGATTTTTTTATTATAGGTGTCCAATTGTTCATCGTCCCCCGCCTCCAGTCCCAGATAAGTGCTTATCATGCCTATAGCGCGTAACCGCATAAGCAATTGGTGATCTTTTTCTTTATCAATATTGAAGCTGTCCGCCCGGATAAACACATTAAGCGGCAGCGACAGTTCCCTGCGTTCCATTTCCTCGCAGAAGGCGTTCATCCATAATCTGTTCTCTTTCGACGGCGTCACAAACGTCGCATCATAAATATGCAGATAATCTTTGGTCTGTCTAATCAGGGGTTCCAATGCGGCTATTTCCTTGACGGCATTTGCCGGCGAGCGGGTTCTGACCCCGGTTGACTCATTGCCCAAGAAACGCTGGGCATTGCAAAAAACACAGGGATAGGGACAGCCTCGATTGATCAATATCCCCGTTTTTACCGGCCTGCCGGTTTTTATGCCTCGATGGGCTATGTCGTGTGCCGCGAACGAAAGACCGTCCAGCTCGCTGTTCGGTAGCCGGTTATTATTGATATGTATCAGTCCGGTCTGCGGATCCCGGAACGTTATCCCATCGACGTCGTTTAGCGGGAAATCATTGCTGACCGTATCCACCAGCCGTTTCAGGCTGATTTCACCCTCGCCGCGACAGATGGCATCGATGGACTGATAGGCCGTAAGGATACCGACATCTTCATAAGAGACATGTTCACCCCCAAGGACAATAAAGGGTTTTGCTTCGGCGAACTGATAAAGACGCTGGCTGATCCGCAGGGCGGATTGAAGCGTGACGTAATTAACGCTGAACGCCACCAGGGTAAACCGGCCTTTGATGATTTTCGTCACCATCTCATGTTCGGTAAAGCCATCCACCCGCAAATCAAAAAGTTCGACACTGTAGCCGGCCGAACGCAATTGTGCCGCAATGAGTCCCAGCGCCAGATTTTCATAATGGCCATAGAGCTCTCGCATGTCCGGCGTCTCGGTTTCCGGATTAATCAGAGCGATGCGCATGTCCTACTCCTCATATAACATCAATTAAATGCCAGGCGTCCGGCATCACATGAACGAATTAGCCGTCGCCAAGCCTTTAAAACAGGGATATTATCCCTTGACGATCTGCTTGCTTCATAGAATGTGAAGAGTCAACATGCGTATAAATTCTGCCAAAAAGAAACATCACGTCGTGGCCGTGGCCTACGATCGGCTGCGTACCTTCGAATTTGGCTGCGTGATTGAGTTTTTTGCCGTGCAGCGTCCCGAGCTGAATGTTGATTGGTATCGCTTCTCGGTATGTACGGCGGAAGAGCATCGAATCCATGCCGTCGGCGGTCTGGTCATGGAAATTCAGCACGGATTGGAAATACTGGAAACCGCGGACACCATCGTGATCCCGGCCTGGCGTGACATCGATGAAGCGCCTCCCGAGCGTTTATTACAAAGCCTGCGGGACGCTTATCAACGGGGCGTCAGAATATGCAGCATCTGTACCGGGGTATTTGTACTGGCTGCGGCCGGATTACTCCATGGCAAAAGCGTTACCACCCACTGGCATCATGCGCGCCTGCTGGCGCAGCGCTATCCCGATACCAACGTTTTGCCTTCGGCGCTGTATGTGGATGAAGGCCAGATAATGACCTCCGCCGGCTCCGCCGCGGGATTGGACATGCTGCTGCATTTGGTCAAATCCGATTACGGCCACCGGGTCGCCAATAGGGTGGCTCAGCGGCTGGTTATCTCTTTTCACCGCGAAGGCCGCCAGCAGCAGTTGCCTAAAACCAAGGCGGTGGAAAAAGGCGAAAACCGGATTGCCGGCCTGGTGGACTGGCTGAGGGCCAATCTTGCGTTGCCCCATACGGTGTCATCCCTGGCGAAACGGGCCATGATGTCCGAACGGACCCTGCAGCGCCATTTTCAGGAAACCATGGGCTTGCCCATTATGCAGTGGCTGGCGTTGTGCCGGCTGGAATACGCCAAGGAATTACTGGTCAACGGCTCATTTTCCATTGCCAAAATTGCCGAAGTCTCCGGGCACTCCTCGGAAGCGACGCTGCGGCACCAGTTCAGAACCCATGAGAATTTGTCCCCGACGGCGTTTCGCCGCGGGGGGCTGCGCGGGGAGTACGCCGATGGCGGTTAGCTTTGCGACGTCGCGCCTACCGGTTCAAGAGAGGGTCCGCATGGGCCGGCCCTCATGCCAGGCCAGGATATCTTCAATCATCTGCGTGAAAAAGATGCGGTAATCCTCCTGGGTGACATAACCGATATGGGGAGTCGCCAGGACGTTATCCATGCGGCGGAACGGGTGATCCCGCGGCAAGGGTTCCTGATCGTATACATCCAGCGCCGCGCCGGCGATATGATGTTCCCGCAGGGCTTTGATTAGCGCCGCTTCATTTACCAACGGTCCGCGCGACGTATTAACCAGATAGGCGGTGGGTTTCATCACAGCTATGGAAGACGCATCGACAATGCCCCGGCTGCGGTCGCTCAAGACTAAATGAATGGATAGCACATCAGATTGCCTGAAGAGTTCTTCCTTGGCGACATAGGACACGCCGTGCTGCTGCGCGCCCTCGGCGGTGAGATTCTGGCTCCAGCCAATCACCCGCATACCGAAAGCCTGGGCATAACCGGCAACCCGTTGGCCGATTTTACCCAAACCCAGAATGCCCAGCGTCTTACCGTATAATCCGCCGCCCAGGCTTACCTGCCATCCCCCTGTTTTCAGGGAGCCCGCTTCGTCGGCCAGGTTACGGGTCACGGCCATAATCAACGCCCAGGTCAATTCGGCCGCCGCATGCTTCCCGCTCTCGGTCCCGCAGACCAGAATGCCGGACTGCGCGGCGGCCTCCATATCCACTGCCGCATTACGCATGCCGCTGGTGAGCAGCAGTTTCAATCGGGGTAACCGGGTCAGTAGGTCCTTATCAAACCGGCTGCGTTCCCGCATAAGACAAATAACATCGTAGGATTGCAGCCGCTCCGCCATTTGCGGGGGCGCCGCCGGGTAATCATGAAGAAAAGTCACCGATCCCAGGGAGTGTAAAACCGACCAATCCACGGCTTGCTCCGCAACGGATTGCCAATCATCGATCACCGCGATGCGTATAGGTAGCTGTTTATCCAAAATGTTCTCCTCATTCGGAGCGATCCTGCAACCGCCTCGTAAATAGTGTCGCTTAATAAAGGGTGCCGAAGGAATACGGATATTGTCAGAGTACAGGGATATGAAAAGAGGTTGCCACTGATTCTGGCCGGCACTGTGTTAAATATTGTTTCTTCCAATGCCGGGACATGGCCGCCTTTCAGGGCGGCGGAACCTTCGGGCGGCTGCGGTTACCGTTTGTTTTCCGTTTGGCTTCTACAAGGTCAGCGAGAATTTACTGACGCTTTGCCGCAACCGCTGGGAATGGGAAATCAGCGAATCGGAAGCCTGGGCACTGGCCACCGTCAGGGAATGGCTTTGATGTATCTGATCGTTCAGCCGTTTAATCTCACCGGCGATGGTATTGACCTGGAAACTTTGCTGATTGGCGTTCTGCTGTAATTCCTCTAACAACACCGACACCCCCCGCACCGATTTGATGATATCCAGATAAAAGGTATCCAGTGCTTTAACCCGGCTAAAACCGCTGTCGATATGCTTATGGGTGGAGTGGATCAGATGATCGATTTCCCGCGTGGAGCTGCCGCTTTTTTGAGACAATAAGCCGATTTCTTTCGCCACGACGGAAAAACTGCGGCCGTATAGACCGGCATGGGCTGACTCGATGGCGGCATTCAGCGCCAACAGCTTGGTTTGCATGGAGATCCCGTCCAGCATCGTGATAATACCGGCGATTTTTTCTGATTCGGCCACAATTTCATGCATTTTACGATCAACTTCCGTGACCATTTCACCGCAATGCCGGGTTAAGGCTTCCGCGTCGCTCATCTGCCTGGTGGCGTTACCGGCGAAACGCGCCCCGTTATCCACATCCTGGGCAATGCTGTCCAGTTTATCGCTGATGGCATCGAAGGCGGCCATTTGTTGCTGGTTTTGCCGGCTATAACCCTGGTTATGCTGGGCAATATCATTGGCGCTGTGCATTACCAGGGATGATATTTCATTGATTTCTTGAATGATGTGCTGCAAGCCCCGCTGCATCTCATCGATACCCTGGTTAAGCCAGTGGATTTCACGGGACTGCCAGCGTGAAGCCGGTAATGCATGGGCAATGTTGCCGGTGGCGATTGACGCCAAATGGCGCAAAGCGCGATTGAGCGGCGTCACCACCGCAAAGGATAACACCAGGCAGGCTAAGACCAATAAACCCATCAGCAATACCGAGATACTCAGGGAGATATTACGGTTATGGGTCAATGAAGCCAGCATGGTTTGGTTAAAATGCTCGGCATCGGCATTATCCTGCTGCATCCATTGATAAAACAGACCGTTGAATTGTTCCTGGAAGGCCTGGATCGGCACCATAAAAAATGAGTCGATATTATCGGCCCTGATGCCTTTTAACTGCTCATGAAGGCCGTCGAATACCATGGAAAAGCTTTGCTGCAGAGCGCTGTCATCCTGTCCCGAACTCAATTTCTGGTAAGAAGAGTAGTAACCCTGCGCGGCTTTGAGGGATGCATCGGCGCTGTCCGCCAGGGCATTCCAACTGCCCACCGAACCGCTTTGCTTATCCTGCATGTAATAGATGCCGGCACGATTGATATTGTCGCTGGCGGTCAAGAGTTCTATGCGTGATTTGTTCAACAGAGATTGCCGTTCGGTCATCATGCGGGCGGTGGTGACATTGGTCGTCGTTTGCGTCACCAACCGGGTTAACAAAGCGATAGAAGCGCACTGCAGCAAACAAAATATCAGGGTAAAAAGTATGAAACCGCCTCGCAGGCTGGTCATCCATCCCGGCAGCGACAGATGTCGAAACCTCAGGATTTTCGGCCAGTGAACCACTGGTTTGATAATAGACATCTTTTTATCCGCGCTAAATAAAAAGCAGTATTCGATCACTTTATTTCAGAATCGTTACAGCCGGACAGACCGGTAACTATAAAGATAATCATCCGGCCGTAAGTCAAATAATCGGAATGATAGCGGACACATATGAAAGGCTTATTAACGGCCCCGCCCCGGCGGCGGCAACCCTGTCTGAAAAAAGGCGGTTCGGCTATATCGGGTAATTCGTAATAAAAGAGGCACAGATTACATAAACCGGGTTTTCGCTGCCCCTTTGTGGCTGCGAAAACCCGTGTTGGAATTCAGAGCTTAAAAATTAAAATGTTTCCCAATTTTCCGATGTATGTTCCTGCTCCGGTGAAGCGGTAAGCGGCGACAGCAGGCGTTTCTCCGGCTTATCCTCGGCCGGCGGCGCGTTATTGACGTTATTTCCCCCGGCGGGCAGATGGAAAATGGCCACGGTTTGAGTCAAAAGACGGGCCTGTTCTTCAAGGGACGCGGCCGCTGCGGCGGATTCCTGAACCAGCGCCGCATTTTGCTGGGTAACGCTGTCCATTTCCGATACCGCTTGCCCTACCTGACTGATCCCCCTGCTCTGCTCATCGGAAGCAGAGGAAATTTCCCCCATCAGATCGGTGACCTTGGCCACCGCCTGGACAATATTATGCATGGTTTCACCGGCACGGGAAGCCTGAACCGAACCGGTGTTGACCCGTTCAACCGACTCGCTGATCAACCCTTCGATTTCCTTCGCCGCCTGTGCGCTGCGCTGGGCCAGGCTACGCACTTCTCCCGCCACCACGGCGAAGCCACGGCCCTGTTCGCCGGCTCTCGCCGCTTCAACCGCCGCGTTCAACGCCAGAATATTGGTCTGGAACGCTATGCCGTTGATGACCCCGGTAATATCGGCGATCTTTTTCGAGCTGGTGCTGATGCTGCTCATGGTCTCCACAACCTCATCAACAATAGCGCCGCCCTTTTTAGCGGTATCCGAGGCGTCCTGCACCATCTTGTTGGCCTGAAATACATTTTCGGTATTCTGTTTCACCGTCGCGCTCAGCTGTTCCATGCTGGCGGCGGTTTCCTCCAGGGCGGAAGCCTGTTGTTCGGTACGGGATGATAAATCGCTGTTGCCTAAACTGATTTCTCCCGAACCCTGGTAGATAGAGGCCGAACTGTCCCGAATGGCCGTCACGGTCCGGATCAGGCTTTGCTGCATACTCTGTAAATGAGGAATCAGCTGTCCGACATTGTTGCGGCCGAATTCAGCGATAGTCTCGCCCAGATGTCCGTCCGACAGGGTTTCAAGCTGGGATTCAATACGCTTTAGCGGTTTAATCATGAAATTGATCAGATAACGGTCAGTGAGCAGCAGAATGGCAATGCCGGCAACAAGTGCGGCAATCAAGATCTTACGGCTTAAATCCACCAGTGTATAAACCTGTTTGACAGATTCATCCGAACGGGCCTGTGCTTTGAATTTTTCGGCCGCCGCGCCAAACGCCACGCTAAACGGCGGATATTGCGTTCTGAAAAATTGGCGGTATTGATCCAGCTGCTTGGCCCGCGCCGCCTGGAACATCGGCTCAAGGGCTTGATTGATAAGTTTGGTCCAGCTATCAATCATGGCATCCGTAACGGCGGTATCGCTGGATAAGTGCGGGTTGGCCTTAAATGAGGCCAGGGCATCTTTGGCGTTCTGAAAGGAGTCCGCCGCCGTTGCCAGAACTTTATCCGCGTCCGCCATTTCCCCGGTTTGCACAAAATCCATCGCCCTGGCCAGTCGCGTGACGGTGCGAAAGTACTGATCGTTGCCGCGGCTTATGATATCTATATCGGCCTTTTGCTCTTCACTGGTCGCTAAAAATTGAGTTACCTGATTTAGGGAAGAGAGAGTAAACGCGGAAACCCCGCCCCATAAAATCAAAAAAAAACCAAGCGTAATTAGTAGGATAACCCTGATACTGGTATTTTTAAGTAAGCTCATGGTAAGGCTCCTGTCAATTATATCTATGCTGACTTCTGCGCATATGTGTGAAAAGGCGTGCAGGATGTAAAAACATAAATTTTCAAATTTGCTATTAAACGCATTCTCTGTTGAAGACGTATGAGGGAAATGCCCTCGTCTTTATTAAGCGAAATATCAGCTAATTTCCGCTCCCTGTAAAACGGTTTACTGATATAGTATCTTTATCGACCGGCACCTTAGAAACTTTATGGTTATGCCGGAAAAAAAGAGATCAAAAACAGATGGTTAGGAGGCTAAGCGGTTACCGCTACTCCTCATTTTTTATTGCGTAAAATCTGTAAATTTTTCGCTGTTTCTAAACCTTAAATTCTTACAGCCTGTTAATAAACAAGGAATTTAGTCACCGTTTTTTCTGTTGCACTCTTTTTTTCCTTCATAGATGGATTTTTTTTCTGCCGATTAAAGTTATAATAAATATATTATGGCGATAATATACGGTAAGGAATGGCAAGCCGACCTGGCATTGTTGAAGATGCATTATTATTGTCCGATTGGTTGATTCCTTTCTTTCTGCGGGTCCTATCCACCAACTCTACTTTTTGAATGGCTTTTTTTAGCATGATGTAAAGAAATTGGCTTCGTAAGGCCGATTTAGTTCTGCGTGGGGAGTAAAGAATGTCTCAGTTAATAAAATACCACCGGGTTATGAGACAAATTAAGCCAATATAGTTTCGAAGGCTGATTAATAAAATAGGATAATGCATTGCTTATTATTACGTGCGGATAAACGGTGTAACGGGTAAATATTATTTAACGCCTATCGTAATGAGGGGTGCCTATGTCAGTGAAATGCGCGCCGCCGGCTGAGAGCAGGATATCTTTCAGAGTCCCTCCGGTTCTCTTGTCCGGAAACATAAACAAATTTGAATTTTGCAACACAACCCGCAGAAAATGAGTGGATAAGGCTGTTAACGTCCCCGCATGGCCGCTGAAACTATTGCATGAGCGTGAGATGATCCGCGTTGACGTGTCTACGGGATCTTGCTATTGACCATGGAAAAAAAAGATTATCACTTCTTAGTCGTCTCCCCCACCAACGATCTGACAAAAATGGTCTGCAAGATCGCGCCGGAGTTCGATTGCAGCATCACGCTGGTACGCGGCGTATTGGACAACGCTGCGGAGATGGCGCGCAAGTCTCTGGATTCCCATACCGAGATTATCATCAGCCGCGGCGGCACGGCGGGATATTTACGCAATAATTTTAATGATATACCTATTGTATCCGTCCATACTACCGCGCTGAACGTTCTTCGGACTCTGCTGGATTTCAACCGGTCCGCCGCCCCCGGTGACGCCGCCGGCAAAATCGTCTGTTTTAGCTTCGGGCACGAAATTTACGGTTTGCAGCAGGTGGCCCAGGCCCTGCGTTGCAGCATTACCAACGCTGTTTTCGATAATTTTCAGGAGCTGGAAAATAAAATAATTCTGGCAAAAGAAGCCGGGGCGGAGCTGCTGTTGGGCGGGCAATTGATCCCGCCCCTGGCGGTAAAATACGGTCTTAGGGCCAAGGTACTGGAGTCCGAAGAGGATTCGGTGCGGATCGCTTTTAATGAAGCATGCAATATTGCCGGTACCCGGCGCGTTTTGACCCAGCGTAATTTTATGCTGCAAACCATTTTGGACAGCGTGTGGGACGGCGTCCTGGTCACCGATACCGACAATCATATTACCCACATGAATAAACGGGCCGAATCCATCATGAACGTGGATTTCAGCTCCGTGCTCGGCCATAAAGCCCGCGACGTCATCCCTAATACCAATGTCGAGAGCGTTTTAAACAGCAAACGCGCCGAATACGGCGAACTGCAAGATATCGGCAACGCCACCATCGTCACCAACAGGGTACCTATTATCATCGACTCCTCCTGCTGGGGAGTGGTTTGTACCTTTACCGAAGCGGCGGATATCAAGCACCAGGAGATGCGGCTGCGCAAGCTTAAGCAAACCGGCTTCGCCGCCAAATACCGTCTGGAAGATATCGTCACCGGGCACGGGGATATGCGTGAAATTATCGAGCTGGCCGCTATCTACGCCAAAACCGACTCGACGGTGCTTATTCAAGGGGAGTCAGGTACCGGCAAAGAACTTTTTGCCCAGGGAATACATCATGCCAGTGCCCGCCGGGATAACCCTTTTGTCGCCCTTAATTGCGCCACAATTCCCGAGAACCTGTTGGAAAGCGAACTGTTCGGTTATGAAGCCGGCGCCTTTACCGGCGCCAGAAGCAAAGGGAAACCAGGTCTTTTTGAACTGGCCGATAAAGGAACCCTCTTTCTTGATGAGATGGGTGAGCTGCCCCTGTCCTTCCAGGTTAAGCTGCTGCGGATATTGCAGGAAAAAGAAGTGCGCCGGGTGGGGGGCCACAGCACTCTCTCAATTGACGTGCGCATCGTCTGCGCCACCAATAAAAACTTAAGCCAGCTTTGCGCCAGCGGCGGGTTCAGGGAAGATCTGTATTACCGCCTTAACATTCTCTCCCTGGATATTCCCCCTCTGAGAGCGCGGGGCGACGACGCGCTGATCATCGGCAAACGTTTGCTGGCGCGGCGGATTCATGATGAGCAGCAGTTGGCGGCGATCTATCCTTTTATGGAG
This sequence comes from Sodalis sp. RH15, assembly GCF_047324255.1. Taxonomy (NCBI): domain Bacteria; kingdom Pseudomonadati; phylum Pseudomonadota; class Gammaproteobacteria; order Enterobacterales; family Bruguierivoracaceae; genus Sodalis; species Sodalis sp. RH15. The sequence continues at coordinate 1,167,188 of NZ_CP178738.1, read as the reverse complement.
AAGACCTTTGTGACCTGGCCGTGGCCGGGCAATGTGCGCGAATTGCAAAGCGTCGTGGAACGCATCGCCCTGCTATTTCAAATCAAAGACGAAAAAAAGCGGCGTTTGCTGCTTGACCGGCTTTTTCTTCGCATCAAAAGCGCTGCGCCGAACCTCATCGCCGATGACGGCGCCTCCGGCGATTTTTCCCTGCCGCCACCGGCCGAAAGGGACTCTTTGCCGCTGAAAACCATGATTAAGCGTCACGAACAGCAAATCATCATGCGCTGCCTGGCGGAATGCCAGGGGAGTCACAGCAAGGTGGCGCAGAAACTGGGGATCAGCACCATGAGCCTTTGGCGTAAACTTCAGGAGATGAAATATAGCGAGTCGGATAATCATCCCGCCGGTGAGGCAGATAAAGAATAAATTTTTGCATTCTCTTGCCGCTATTTTCACTTTATTCACGCTGCTGATAATGGCATATCAAAATTGATATAACATAAATGATATATATTTATCAATATTGATAAAACAACCGTTCTACACATGGGAAAAATTAAGCCGCTTAAAAAACGACATCATGCATTCAATTGAATTTTAAGGTTATTTAAAAAATAAATATCGGGCATTGTTTCTGGCACGATAACTGCTGTTCCTGTACTGAGCCGCTGAAAGATGTTTGCCACAGGCATCAGCTTTCGGCAAAGAAACAATCATCTTTATTGTACGGGAATAATTGACATGAGTGGAATGGGAACAAAATTAAAAGCAAGACTGCAGCAAAAAAATATTCTGGTGGCGCCGGGCGCCCATGATGTTTTAACGGCGAAAATCATTGAAGACACCGGTTTTGAAGCCGTGTATATGACAGGGTACGGCACCGCCGCCAGCATGCTCGGTCAGCCCGATGTAGGTCTTTTAACTCAGGTCGAGATGGCCACGCGGGCCAGGAATATTGTCGATCGCGTCAACATTCCGGTTATTGCCGATGCCGATACCGGGTTTGGCAATGCCGTGAATATGATCAGAACCACCCGGCTTTATGAAAGCGCCGGCGTGGCCATGATGCAGATTGAGGACCAGGTTGCGCCTAAGAAATGCGGGCATATGCTGGGTCGCGACGTGGTGCCGCTGGAAGAAATGGTAGGCAAAATCCAGGCGGCTTGCGACGCTCGCCGTGGCGATATGCTGATAATGGCCCGCACCGACGCACGAACCAATTATGGTCTTGAAGAAGCGATAAAACGCGGTAAAGCGTATGAAAAAGCCGGGGCGGATGTATTGTTTATCGAATCGGTGGAATCGGAAGAGGAAATGCGCGTCGTCACCAGCAGTTTCAATGTGCCCGTATTGGCTAATATGCTTGAACATGGGCGGACCCCGCTGCTCTCCGCCGGGAGGCTGCAGGATATCGGCTACAATCTGGTTATTTTCTGCGTCTCTTCAGTGTATGCCGAAGCCCGGGCCGTTTCTGAATTAATGAAAACATTAAAACGGGAAGGCACCACTGAAAATTTCATCAAATACATGATCCCTTTTGAGGAATTTAACCAATTGCTGAATTTACCGGAAATCAGGGCGGCGGAAGAAAAGTATTATACCGGTCGCAAAGCGGATTATGAAAACAGTAAATAGTTAAATTAGTATTATCAAAATTTTACTTTTAGCTCGGGGTAATATATATCCCTAAACTATTACCCCGACAATACTTTTGCCATTGCCTCTTATAACCTATTTTTAAGGATATTATTCAGGAGATATCCCCATGGCTAATATACAGAAAAAAAGGATGACTCAGTATCACTGGTGGGTCATGAGTTTAATATTTATTGTTTACACGGTGGAATATGCGGACCGGGCTAATATCGGCTTTGCCCTGCCGTTTATTCAAAAAGAATATAATCTGGACAACACACAGGCAGGCCTTCTGGTAAGCCTTTTTTTTGCCGGTTATGCCATCATGCAAATCCCAGCCGGGTTTTTGGTCAATAAATTCGGCGTTAAAATAACTTATTCGCTGGGCATTTTTCTCACCGCTATTTGTACAGGTCTGATGGGTATAGTGAATTCGGCCCTGCATCTCAAGATGCTGAGAACGCTGGTGGGGATCAGCGAGTCCACCGTGGTTATCGGCTCCACGGTAACCATCAATAACTGGTTTCCCGCCAAAGAAAAGGGAACGGCCACCGGTATTTTTTTGGCCAGCTCCAATATGGGGCCGCTTATTGTGCCGTTGATCAGCGCCTGGATCCTGATGAATTTCGATTGGCGCTATATTTTTATCCTGTTTAGTATTCCCGGCATCCTTTTGGCGATTATCTGGGCGGTAATGGTCTGTAACCATCCCGAACAAAGTAAATTCGTGTCCAAAGAAGAGCTGAAATATATCAAGAGCGGCGTCTCCTCGCTCAATAACCAGGCACGGGAGATCAAGGCATTCCGCTTTTACTGGCTGGATCGCGTGATTCGCACCAGGGAAGTGGCGGACCTCACCAGTTCAAAACAGTGTTTCCGCTGCTGGGATATTTACGGCGCGGCGCTGGGCTACTTTTTTATGGTAGGCACCGTTGGCGTTCTGATGTCATGGCTGCCGAAATACCTGTTACAGGAGAAGGGATTTTCGGTAATGCATTCCGCCATGCTGGCGGCCTCCCCTTTTGTCGGCACGCTTATCGGCAATCTGCTTGGGGGCTGGCTGTCCGATAATGTCTTGGGAAAAAGGAGGAAACCCCTGATGATGGTCAGCGCCATTTCCACCATTGTTTCCATGAATCTCATTATCCACGCACCGGAAAATCAGTGGCTGCTGACCGCGCTGTTTTTCGTGACCGGCCTGCTGTTAGCCCTGGGCTATTCGGCTTTTTCCGTGTATGCCATGGGCCGGGTGAACAAAGCCACCTATCCTATCGCTTATGGCATTATCAATATGGGCGGACAATTGGGGGGAATGTGCCTGCCCTTTATCGTGGGAATGATTCTGGACCACTATAGCTGGAATATGGTTTTTTTCGCCTTATCCGTCGGGGCAATGCTCTGCCTGATCTTTGTCGTCACCATTGTCGAGCCCAGACCGCGGGACGCCGATGCCCAGCCGGCCGGCAGCGCCAGCGGGCTGCATAAGGACAGTGGGCTCAGGGTGTAAACGTTAAAGGCATTCACCTGCTCAATGTGCAACAAGAGATGCAAAAAAAAGCACGAAACAGAGACGGAAAATCGCTATTTCCCGGAGTGCTTGCCGTTGATCAACCACACGCCGAATAAAATAAAGGCGACACCGAAGGTTTTAAAGAATGTAGCCGTTTCATTGAACCACGGCAGCAAAACGGCGGCAAAATACACCAGGGCATAGCTGATACTGATTAACGGATAAGCCGTGCTTAACGGCAAATAGAGCAAAGCATAAAACCAGCACAGCATGGAGAAGGCATAAGCCAGGATGCCGCCGGCTAACGCCAGCAGCGGCAGCCCGTAATAGGCAACAAGGCCCGGAGCAATGAGATTCAACGGCAGCAGGGGGATTTGCGCCATGCCCCATTTCATCAGCAGTTGCGCCACCGTCACCAACAGGACGCTGGCCGCCGCCCAGGATAATCCCTTCATGCAAACAGCCCCATCAACGCTATACCCAGGATAATGGATGCAACACCGCACCACTGGCGCAGCGTAATCCGCTCATGAAAAAGCCAGTGCGCGCATAAGGCGACAAGAACAAAATTCAAACTGAGCATGGGGTAAGCCTGGCTCAGGGGCAAACGTTGCAGCACGCTGAGCCAGACGGCCATGGCAATAATCAACAGCACCGCCGCCGCCGCCAGCCAGCCCAGGGTTGCCCGGCGGCGATGCTGTGGCGTCCGGCGCCGCCGCCAGCACAAGGCGGCCTGCTTTTGACACAGCTGACCGCCGCATGCCAGCAGGCTCGCCAGCAACACCAGGAGATAGCCGTTCATGGCCGTTGCCGGTAGAAATACAGCACTAACTCGTTTAGCTGCCGCACGGCGTCGGCGGGGGGCAGATCGCCTGCCACATCATGGCCCTCACGCAGCCGCAGCACCAGAGACACATTGCCGTGCTGCCGCGCCTGCGACAACCAGTGGGTAAAATCCTGCCCGCTGACAAAGTGACCCTGCGCATCGGGATAAGCCAGCCCGTAGCTCAATTCACCTTTCTCCCGGTACATTTCGATATCGCCGCGCTTAAGCTCCCATGCCAGCGAGGTAGCCACGCCGACATTGTTGCTTAATATATAGCCGCCGCGATCCAGCAGATCGGCGTTAAGCCGGATAAAGTGCTGCGGCTGTTTATTGTCGATGGTATGCTGCGGAATCGCATATCCCACCAGCAGCCCGAGCAGCAGCGGACAAGCCGCGACCCATGCAAAGCGTTGTCCGGCGCGGCGCAGGGATAAAACGGCGAACAATACCCAGCCCGCGAAGGCGATAATGCCGATGGCGATTTTCGGCCACTCCTGCCGGCCGTACAGCGGGTGATGGAACAAGCCGAAGCCCATGGCCGCCAGCGCCACGATGCACACCCCACCGAAAATAATATTGATGACCGCGTTCAGCCGGAAAACGCGATGACGTAACGCCGCGGCGCAGTCGGCGGCATAGGCGGCCATCAGCAGCGCCAATGGCGCCATGCAGGGCAAAATATAGGTCGGGAGCTTGCCTTTGGCGATGCTGAAAAACAGCAACGGCATCACGACCCAGGAGAACAGGACAAACAGCTCGGGCCGGACGCGGCGCTCAAACCAGCCTTTTAGCAACGATCCCGGCAGCAAACCAAGCCAGGGCATGGATCCGCCCACGATCACCGGCAGATAATACCAGAACGGCGCCTTATGCTGAGCGTTGTCCTCGGCAAAACGCTGAATATGCTGCACCCAGAAAAAATAGTGCCAGAAATCCGGTTCACGGTGCGCCACCGCCAGTGCCCAGGGCAAGCAGAGCAATATCGCCGCCATCACCGCCGACGGGCCATAGATTAACAGCTCCCGGAAACGGCGCTGCTGTATGGCGATGGGCAGCACGGCGAACACCGGTACCGCCAGAGCCAGGAACCCCTTGGTCATGACGCCCATGGCGCAGGCCAATCCCAGCAATATGTAGGCCGCCCATTTTTTGCCCGGGCTTTCGGCGCGCCACCCCAGGTAAAAGCAGGCCATAGCCGCCGTAAGCCACAGCGTAATCATCGGATCCAGCACGTTGTAGGTGCCGACGCCGAACACTAACGTCATGGAAAGAAAAATCAGGGCGGCGAGCAGCGCCGTGCTGCGCTGCCGCCACATCATCATTGCCAGGGCGAAGACCAAAAGGGCGGTAATACCGCTGCTGAACGCCACCGCAAAACGAAGGGCGAAATTGGAGTCGCCGAATAGCCACTGGCTGATATTGTTCAACCAATAGCCCGCCACCGGCTTCTCGAAATAGCGCAGCCCGAGCAAATGGGGCACCACCCAGTCGCCGCGCTGCAGCATTTCCCGGCTGATCTCGGCATAACGGGTTTCATCGGGCTGCCACAATAAACGGCCGTTCAGGGGAAGCAGATAGAGCAAGACAAAAAAAAGGACCACGCCGCCGGCGGCGGCCCGGACATTTTGCAAGATTTTCATCATGTTTCAACCACCGGGACCTGACATCCCAGCCATCCTTCGCGCCCCGGAAACGGTGTGCGAACCACGCGCCCAAGAGGCAATGAATTGATATCCGCCGGCAATAACGCGCTTAGGGGACAAAAAAGAATGTCCTGCTGTTGCGCCCGTTGCAGTAATTGTTCAAACATCCCCGACTGCGAGCGGCCTTCTACTTCAGTGTGGATGGTATAAACGGTTGGACCGATATCTTTGGCGATCAAATCGAGAATATAGTCGTTGTAATCCTCCAGCTGTATTTCACGCCCGATCGCTTCATCGAACGTCGGCAGCGTTACCGGGATTTGCACGGTGCCGATGCGATTATCATCCAACAGCGGCCTGAAGGGATGGACGCCGCGGCAGTCGCTGTTGTAGCGAAAGCCAAAATTCTGCTTTGCCGCCAGCACCCGTCCGTCGGCGCGCCACCCCGCCGCCGCGGAGCAGGTCACCGGCCGGCCGATGCCGGCCTGCAGCGCGTCCACGCCGAGCCGGATCTGCCGTTCCAGTTCGGCTGACGGCCAGCGCCCCGCCATGGCCTGCCAGCCCTGGTGATCCCAGGCATGCAAGCCTGTTTCATGCCCGGCGTCGGCGGTCTGCGCCATAAGCGGCCCCAGCGAGCGGGCAATATTCCTGCCGGGCCAGGCCGTGCCGGCCAGCAGGATATCCCAGCCATAAAGCGACACGGCATGGGAACGCAGCATTTTCAGCAAAAAGCGCGGATACATCAGCCGCCAAAGATGGCGGCCCATATTGTCCGGCCCGACGCTGAAAAAGAAGCTGGCGACAATATTATAGCGTTCAAAAAGCGCCAACAAACGCGGCACCCCGTCCCGGGTGCCGCTGAAGGTATCCACATCTACCCGTAATCCGACTCGTTTCACCCTTTTCTACCCGCGGAAACGGTGCAGCGCAGGAAGAAATCCAGAGTATCGGCAACGGTCTGCTCCATGGCAATGGCCGGCTGCCAGTTCAACAGCCGGCGGGCATTTTCTATACTCGGCTTTCGATGCTCAACGTCCTGGTAACCCTGGCCGTAATAGTTTTTGCTTTCGACATTTTTGAAGCCGGCAAAAGGCGGGAAGCGATCGCGCAGCGGGTGACGCTCAAAGCTGGCCAGCAGCATCTCCCCCAGTTCACGGATACTGGCCTCGTTGGCGGGATTACCGATATTCACAATCTGTCCGTCGCAGCGCCCGTCACGGTTTTCAATGATGCGATAAAGGGCTTCTATGCCGTCGTTGATATCGGTGAAGCAGCGTTTTTGCGCCCCGCCGTCCACCAGCTTGATGGGCGATCCTTCCACCAGGTTAAGGATCAATTGGGTGATGGCCCGAGAACTGCCGATACGGGCGGCGTCAAGGTTGTCCAGGCGCGGTCCCATCCAATTGAAAGGCCGAAAGAGGGTGAACTTCAATCCCTCTTTGGCGCCGTAGGCCCAAATGACCCTATCCAGCAACTGCTTGGAAACCGAATAGATCCAGCGCTGTTTATTGATGGGCCCGACGATCAGCCGGGAGGTATCTTCGTTAAACTCCGGATCGTCGCACATGCCGTATACTTCCGAGGTGGAGGGGAAGATAATGCGTTTGTGATACTTCACGCAGTCACGCACGATTTTCAGGTTTTCCTCGAAATCCAGCTCGAACACCCGCAGCGGGTTACGGGTATATTCAATGGGCGTGGCAATTGCCACCAGCGGCACGACCACATCGCATTTTTTAATATGGTATTCGACCCATTCGGAATGAATGCTGATGTCCCCTTCGACAAAGTGAAAGTGCGGGTTATCCAGGAAGCGCTCAATGGCATCGGAACCGATATCCAGCCCGTAAATATCGTACCGATCTTCACGCAGCAGGCGTTCGGTCAGATGATTACCGATGAAACCGTTCACACCGAGAATCAGCACCCGAACCCTGCGTCCATGCGCCGCCGCGGGCCTGGCCGCCAGGCGCACGCCGGGCATAATACCCATTTCCTGGGCCAGACGGTTGCCTTGCATATACAAAGCGGTCTCGCCCTGGCCGCTTTGTATAACCAGCGCGCCCTCGCCACAGGCGATAGTGAGCGGAGAGGTGCTAAGCACCGTACCGGGCTGCTTGTCGTGAACAGTATCCAGCGCCATGCTGCGCCAGATGATCAGCTTTCGCTCCCCAAGATAAGTGAATGCCCCCGGGTAAGGTTCGGTAACCGCCCGCACCAGATTGGCTATCTCCCGAGCCGGCTTATGCCAGAAAATTTCGCCGTCCGCGGCGGTGCGGCGACCGAAGTAGCTGGCTTCGGCCTCGTTTTGCGGCATGCATTCGACATTTCCGGCCTTGAGCAACGGCAACAGATCGTCCAGCAGCGGTTTCGCCGCCTCGCGCATCTTGGCGTGCAGGCTCAATGCGGTATCGTTATCCTCGATAGGCAGGATGGTCTGGGCGACAATGTCGCCGGCATCGGCTCTTTTCACCATACGGTGCAGCGTGATGCCGGTCTGGGTTTCGCCATTGACCAGCACCCAGTTAACCGGCGCGCGGCCGCGGTAGCGCGGCAGCAGCGAGCCGTGCAGATTGAAGCCTCCACAGGGCGCCAGGGACAGAATTTCCTCGCTCAGCATATGGCGATAATAAAAGGAAAAGATAATATCCGGCCGCAGCTTGCGGATATGTTCCACCCATAACGGATGGTTGACGTCCTCCGGCGCATACACCGGCACATCGAGATCGGCCCCCAGCCTCGCCACGGAAGAGAAGAATTTATTTTCACCGGGCTCGTCGGTATGGGTAAACACAGCCTGAACGTCGTAGCCGGCCTCCACCAGGGCGGTTAACCCGACACAGCCGATATCATGGTAAGCAAATACGATAGCTTTCATCATTCATTTTCCTGAGTATGCGAGGACTGCTGCCGGCCGATCACTTTCTGCACAAAATAGCGGGGACGGGCGCGGACATCGTTGTAGATACGGCCGATGTACTCCCCCAGTAACCCCATACCGACGAACTGAGCGCCAATAAAGGTAAACAGTACGGCGAACAGGGTAAAAACGCCGTTCGCCGCCCATTGGGGACCCAAGATCAGGCGCATGGCGATTAATATCACCGAAAGGGTAAAACCGGATACGGCAATCACGCTGCCCACCAGACTCAACAACCGCAACGGCGTGGTGGTCAGGCAGGTGATCAAGTCGTACATCAAATTGATAAGCTTCAAAAGGCTGTATTTGGAATCGCCGAACTCCCGCTCGGCGTGGCTGACGTTGATTTCGGTGGTTCGCCTGGCAAAGGAATTCGCCAGGATGGGAATAAAAGTGCTGCGCTCATGGCAATGCAGCATGGCCTCCACCACCTGGCGCCGATAGGCCCGCAACATGCAGCCGTAATCCCCCATGGCTTTGCCGGTGGAGCGTTGGATCAATTTGTTGATCATGTGCGAGGCGGTTTTGCGGAACCAGGAATCTTGCCGGTTGGCCCGAACCGATCCCACCACGTCATAACCCTCTTCCGCAACGCTCACCAGGCGGGGGATTTCCTCCGGCGGGTTTTGCAGATCGGCGTCCAGGGTAATGACTAAATCGCCGGTAGCCTGCAGAAAACCGGCCATGATCGCCGAGTGCTGGCCGTAGTTGCGATTCAGCAGCACGGCAATGATATGGCTGTCCGGCCGTTCCGCCGCCGCCGACAGAATATCGGCGGAATTATCGCTGCTGCCGTCGTCCACCAGGATAATCTCATAACGCTGGCGTAATTGACCGCAGGCGGCGCTGGTACGGCCAATCAGCGCCGTTAAGCTTTCTTGTTCGTTAAATACCGGAATGACGATCGAAACGGTATTAAGAGGTTCAACGCGAGGCACTGGGCGGCTCCACTAGTGAAAACAAGGCATTGACCACCAGATCGACATCTTCCTGGGTCATATCGGGAAATAACGGCAAAGTGCACAGACGCGCCGAATTCCATTCGGTGTCGGGTAACGACAGCTGCGGATAACGCTCACGGTAGAATTTTTGGGTATGGACGGCGCGAAAATGCAGTCCGGTACCGATCCCCTTATCCTGCAGGCGCTCCATCAATTGGTCTCGATCCAGGCCGCAGCGCTCCGGATCGACGCGTATCATAAACAAATGCCAGGCATGCCCATGGGCGTAGTCCGGCAACCCCAGCGGCAGGAAGGGCGACTCCGCGAGCCGCCGGCGATATTGTTCCGCCAGCCGGCGGCGGCGGGCGTTCATCTCAGGAAGACGCGCCAGCTGCACCACGGCGATAGCCGCGTGGATATCGGAAAGATTATATTTGAAGCCGGGCTCCACCACTTCGGCCTGTGGTTTACGCCCCAGCCTGTCGCGATCGAAAGCGTCCACCCCGAGACCGTGGAATTTCAGTCTGCGTACCCGTTCGGCCAGCATATCGTCGTCGGTGGCAATCAAACCGCCTTCGGCGCAAGTCATGTTTTTGATGGCATGGAAAGAGAATATCGCGGTGCCGCGAGCACCTATCCATTCGTCTTTATAGCGTGCGCCCACCGCGTGTGCGGCGTCTTCAACCAGCGGAATGCCGTAACGCAGGGCCACGGCGCGCAGCGGATCCAGATCCAGCGGCGCGCCGGCGTAATGAACCGGGACAATGGCCCTGGTCCTGGGAGTGATGGCCTTTTCCACCGCGTCGGCATCCACCATCAGCGTATCGCGGTCCACATCGATCATCACCGGCCGGGCGCCGAGCAGTTCGATCATATTGGCCGTGGAGACCCAGGTTTGGGATGGAGTAATGACTTCATCACCGGGACCGATGCCTAAAGCCATCAAGGCGATATGCATACCGGCGGTAGCGGAACTGACGGCAATAGCGTGCCGGCAGCCGAACGCCGCGCTAAAATCGATTTCCAATTGCCGATTCCGCGGACCGGTGGTAATCCAGCCCGATTGTAATACCTGCTCAACGGCGTTTATCTCTTCTGCACCGATTGAGGGGCGGGAAAAAGGCAGCAGGAGATCCATATTCGTTACCACAGTAATAAATGCATTTTGATAGTAACTATAATCCCTGTTTATTAAACGAAGATTAAATTTAATAGGAATAACTGCACCCATTCTGGACTTTAATTAATCGATTATGAGGGAATTCGGCTTAATTCATGGGCAACGCACTTTATTAACTAAGCCTTCTCCCGATAAATCAACGGGTAAGCCCTCTTTTTACCCGCCGAACGGCGATCGGCGACGCAACCGCCGAAAACAAAGGTACCGCCCCGGCCGAAAGCTTTAACCAAAAAGAGGCGTAGTTTGGTTGTATCACATTATTTTGATAGGTAAGTTTTATTTTTTTCGAATAAACTTTCTTACATAATACTCCTGTTGCTCTTAAAGCTGAATAGCTATCAAAAATGGCATGGAGAAATTGCGATGAGATTAGCATTATCATCCCCCACGGTATTATTAATTAATCCTTAAGAGAAAGAATTTATAGGTAACACCATAAGCCGGATTATTCCCCGGCGATAAAATCCCCGCGATGTTCTTTAATCCAATCGATGACTGTTAATGCCGGTCGTTGGGTAAGAGCAAACAGGTCTGGCGTTGTCTCGGCATAAAATCCTTCACGTATTAATGTATCTTGCCCAAGCAGTGCCTCAATCAGCGGCGGAAGCAGACCGGCTCTCAGGTAGAGCGTCCGCTGCTCGTCTCGGGCGCGGTAGTGATATCTTACCCGCCGCGACAGGTTTTCTTCGAGATAATCGGCGATATAACCCATCGTCACCGCCGTGGGTCCGGTGAGATGATAAACCTTATCAGCGTGGCGCTCGGCGCCTTCCAGTAATATCCGCGCCGCGGCGGCCGCTACATCCGATGAGTCCACCAGCGCCGCCTGACCGGAACCCGCGATCCCGCCCCATAATCCCAACGGAACAAAGCGCGCCGCTACGGCTAAAACGGCATCCAGCGATAATGCCGGATGTATCCGGGTGGCCGTGATGCTTTGAGCGGCGAGATGCCTATCGGTCTCACTCTGCCATTGCCTTGCCGATTGCCTAGGGCATCCGCCGCCTTCCGATAGGTTGACCAGATAGGGCACTTCCGCCTGCACCGCTGCGTCGATCATGGCAAGATCGTAGCGGGAAGGTCTCTGCGGGTCCCCTCCGGCCAGAAAGGCCCGATCGGTATCCTGGAATGCAACCCGCAACGACAATGAATCCTCCCGTTGGATAGCCATATATTCAACGTTTCCCTTGTCGCGATGCCCACGAGCCAAATGGGGAGCATCGGTTAGCACCCGCACCCTGGCCCCTTGCGCGGCCAATGTATCGGTCAGTTTATCCACCGCCGTCCATGTCCCCCCCGCAATGGTCACCCTGATCATGGGAAAAACTCCTTTTGCCTATAAAAAGCGCCTTCGCTTCAGATAAGGAACCGCACCTTGCGGCGTTATGCCGATAATGGCTGACGCCTACCCGGCGCGGCAAAGCGAAATAATATCAATATTATCACTAAAATCGCGGAAATACCGACCGTTGCCGGACTTGTCCGCGATTTCGCCGGGGTCTGGCCGTAAAAAGACCGGCAGCGGCCTCATACAAAACCTTCACTACCCGGATATTGCGGGTGGCTTCGGCGGCCTAGGGGTAAGCGGTTGACTAAACTAATACGTACGACTATATTACTTTTATGGCTAGAGCATCTCATAAAGCAAAAATCCTGACCGTCGGCATGCAGGTCGTCCATGCACATGGCTTTGCCGGTGCGAGCGTAAGGGATATCGTCCAGGCGGCAGGTGTACCCCAAGGGTCGTTTACCAACCATTTCGCTTCTAAGGAAGCGTTCGGGCTGGAAGTAATCGACCTTTACTTCGCCAATGCCCGCAAGACCATCAGCGAAACGCTGCGTAATGACCAACTGCCGCCGCTGCAACGTTTGCGTGCCTATATTGACGCCGGTATCGACAGGCTTAATAAAAACCATATGCGCGACGGGTGCCTGCTTGGCAATTTCGCCGCCGAAGCCAGCGGCTGGAGCGAGCCCATCAGGCAGCGGTTAAATGACGTATTCGACGAGATCCAGCAATCCTTGGCTTATTGCCTGCGCGCCGCGGTTAAAGCCGGCGAACTGGATGCGCATCTGGACAGTGAAGAAATGGCGGGATTTATAGTCTCATCGCTCCAAGGCGCCAATCTACTGGCGAAAGCCCAGCTTAACCCCGCACCGGTGGAACGCTTCAGGGACCTGCTGTTTTCGGCGATATTGCCTCGGGTCCATGCCGCGAAAGCCACGCTGTAACCCGCGTTGGCTCGTTTTCCGCCGAGAGGGGCAACGGCTATCTCTGTTTTGACTGCAGTTCTTCCAACTGGCGTGAAGTATACGCCAATTGCTCTTTGAGAGAGTTAACAATATCCCCTTCCAGATCGTCAATCTTGTCGTGCAGCGCATACATTTCCAAATCGGCATTCACGTTGACATTGGAGGCGATTTCAGCACGTTAGCGACCCACTTCCCCTTCCCTCTCCTGATTCATCATGATGGCAGGGGCGGTATACGCGGCCTGGAATGATAATGGCTTGCGTTCATATAAACGTGCAGGTGCCAATCATTGAGGTGAGCTTGTCCGCCAGCCGTTGGCCTAAGGTTCTGGGAGCAACAAAATCCGAAGAGGGCATCAGTAAGGTAGCGCGCTCGCTTCGGCTACTGGTCCGCAATTCCTCAAGCTGTTTTTTTTGATTTTGCGTCCATAAAAGTATCCTGCTATAACGCGCTGATAGATAAGATATATTTAATATTTAGTTTGATTGTAAATTAATATTTATGATTTACCAGCTTACCAACTACACAAATTTATATAAATTTGTGTCTAATTTATGGACGATGAGAATCGGCTGTTTTCTCATTTTCTTATTGATTTTTATGATAAAAATGACCATAAGCACCGCTGGACCGCATTAACACTCTTCATGATAATGGTTAAAAAGATCTTAATAAATTTCTTTTCGACAGATACGGGCTGCGCCGCACCTATCCAAAGCAGGTCTAACCATTGCTTTTATTTATTAATCCCGGACGTGAGTAGCATATTTATAGACGTTCTGTTCGGGAGCTAAACTAAAATGACTGTCTTTACCGGATATGTTACAGTCATCACAGATTAAAACACCATTTTATAAGCCTTTTTCCTAATTTTTTTAATAATTTTATTGTGGAAAAGTGGCCTAGCGTAAAGCATTTTTTTAATAAAGAAGATATTCTAATCTATTGATAAAGTTGATTTTTATAAAGAAATATTAATTTTACTGATGGTTGAAAATAACGATTTTCCTCTCTCAACAAGAATCGTGAATAAATAATAATATCCCCTGAATGTTGAAAATTAGCATTGCCTTTAGTAATGTCTTTCCTTTATTGTCAAGCTTGTTTATTAAGCGTGAGCTGGATAACAATATCATGCAATTTTTTAATTTCCTCATACGAAATGCTTGTCAAGTTGTACACTGCGTCGTACCTTTTATCAATACCAGTAACATAAAGATCTCAGAGGATTTGTTAACAAATGCTGATGTAACGCGATAACTCTTGATACAGCAAAAAAACTGGAGTGATGAGAACTACTGAGTTCGCCCTTTATCCACCCGGCGGGGTTAGCATTAAATATCTACATATATCCACTCCTACAGATAGCCGGCGTGACCGGTACCATAGCGCTGTCTGCGGATGATGGCCGGCACATACCGGTTATGGTCAAGCCACGTTGCGGCAAACCGCATGATAAAACAGGCGCGATAAATTCCGGCTGTAATGATTGGCCTCGGAAAATACCAAAAGGAAGGCAAAAGAAGATATCTACCGACAGAAAAAATCAACAGAGAATTGCGAAGTTTTAAGCGTGCCTAAGGCTAATCAAAATAAATGGATATTTTTATGCCTCACGTCTGAATTATGTTATGCAAAAATGTTTATTAGACACAAATTCAGTCTTTGCAACGCTATAGTTTTTTAAACGAAAATTAAAATTTTTGTTATGGATGGTTTATTAAGCCTTTCTATAAAATTTGTCTACCAAATGAACTGTTTTTGACGTCCTAAAATGAGTGAGTAACGTTGGAGGTTTAACATGATTCTATTATCTAAGACATTAAGATATTTTATAGTTACCGCACAAGAGCAATCCATAAGAATGGCGGCGCTTATACTCTGCATTACTCCGTCTCCCCTTTGCCGGACAATTAAAATTTTTGAATTGAATCTGGGGCATAAATTATTTACCAGAACCAATAATGGCTTAAAACTCACTAATTATGGACGTGATCTGTATGCAACATTACTTCCATTATACCAGGAAATTTGTGAAATTGAAAAAAAAGTGATTAAAAAGACTCATCAAATTCAGAGTGGGAAATCAAGTTTAAAAATAGGACTTGATCATCGTGACTATTCGTATTTATCGCCTTTCTTATCTTCACCAGTATTTAAGGACACAAAAAATAATATCTCATTGGAATATTTCACTTCTGATGAGACAGATATCGGAGACATTCTTAATAAAGGTTTGTGTCAGATATTTTTTACCCAGAAAAAGATTCAATGTCCGCCGGGATTATTACACCAAGCATTGTCAACTGACACCATCATGCTGGCGGTTAAAAGCGATCTTAAGACTGAAGACTATAGCCAAAACGAACTTTTTATGAATAAAATCCTGGTTCAATATGAAGCAAACAAAAATGAAGAGATATTCGATGACATCGAAGGATATATTGCGAAGAATCAGCTAAATCCGAAGCGAGTATTTATTCCTGAATTGTATGTACAATTGTCTATGATTGAAAAAGGCGACGCCATAGGGCTCATGCCGTCATCCATAATTAACATCATCAACGATCGAAACTTCAAGGTGAAATTTATACCTTTTGATTGCGATGATAAAAAGTTAGTCATAGAACGTCATATCTATTACACTCGTGCCTATCAAGCATTTATGGAGGAAAAAATGATGCCTTTGATCACTAATCATGATGATAAGTGCTTAACAGGATAATTTTTACCTTGCTTGTATTGACATTTCCATACACAGTATCACTGGCAAACCTTAATTATCAAATTAATTTGATGCAGTTTTTAAATGGTTAACCAGTGATACTCTAAAATAAAAATTCATGGCTATGGAGAGCGACACGGCAAAAATTATCCTCTTTTTCATTCTTACCTCTCCAAAGCGCCATCCCTCGGTCCTTACCGGTAAACCGGGCTCTAATACCTCCTGCACTCGTATCGGGGTATTGCAAGTCGCGGCGCAAATTATCGCCGCCAACCTGAATGCCACTAAAAATGATTCCATTGCCAACGGCAGCGATTACAACAAGGCACGGTTCAATGCCACCGATGCCGCCGGCACCTTCCATGTCGTCACGCCGGGCATCAATGAAGGAACGGGGATGGATTCAAGTATTGCGGATATCAACGCCCGATTTTCTTCTTTTAGCATGTTAATACAATCGCTTATGACAAGAACCTGCGACGAGCACCCGTTTTTCCCGCCACTGTTACCGACAAAGATTAAGACCTGCCAAGGTATATCCGTCTCCACGTTAATTAACTCAAATTCCAGCCCGGGCTGAGACCGTAGCGGATCAGCGGAGACCGTCATGCTGTATACAAGCTATATTTATTGCTTAGCAAGATAATAGATTCATATAATTTATTCCTGAATAGTGATTAGGTGCTAATAGCATAATCATAAGAATACGATAGTCATGAACTAAGCTTGTCTTTGACCATAGCGGCTCGCCAACTTTTTTACCGGCTATCCTGAAGTAAAAATGCCCATGAACGGCCATATTCAAGGTGATAAGCAGGGGTTATCAGATCCAATCCTGTTTTGACTTTCTCCTGTCTGAGCGCCATCTTGGGCCTGCTCACCAACCGACGCCACCGGACTCGGTCCGCCTCCTCCATATCCCATTCCCGCTGTCAAATGAGCAACAAATTTCGATTTATGTGACTGAGGTTAATTAACTTTCAATATAGACTATGTATAAAAAATGATGGAATTGTCATGTGTGATGTGGCACTCTCGATATTATAACCCAGTCAGAACTTACATATTCTGAAAGAATATTAGCAATGTTAATGTAATCACCGGATTTTAATACAAGGGTATTTGATATCGATAAAACAATTTTATTTTAGAATCCATTCATACATTAACCACATGCGTTAATTGAAAATTATTTAATTAAAAGCTTTCAGTGAATACTGAGTAATGGTTTCACGCGTCCAAACGAAATAGACGGCAGGATAACAAAAATGGTTAACTCTCTTAATAATTATTTGATCGTATTGCTCATCCATGCCGCGCATAGTTTCAAAAAAACAGTTAATTTGGCGGGTTGCTACTCAGCGGATAAATTAAGATTATTTAATCTGATGGTATGGATCACCCTTGTTTTCCAATTCTTGTTTCCCATCAGTATTGCATTTTCGCCGGCCATTGCCGCCGCGATAAAACCGCAAACCATTATCGCAACCCAACCTTATGTCCTGGGGCCGGGTGAATCTCCGTTTTCCGTTGCGCACAAATATCATCTCAGCGTGGATGAACTCAAAAAATTTAATCAATTCCGGACATTCTCCAAGCCTTTCGAACAATCAGGTGTCGGGGATGAAATCGACGTTCCGCTGAATGTCGCTGATTTTTCCGCCCACGGCCCGGTATCTAAACCCCAAGCCCTCTCTTTGGGCAACTTCGGCGGAATGTCTGTCTTCAATGCGCAACCGTCCGCCGGTAACGGCATATTCACCACAGACGGCAATTCCGTCGGCGCTCCCGCGCCGGCGGATCAAAACCGCGAGGCCGCCAACGCCATGCTCCGTTCCGCCGCCACCGGGGAAATAGGTCAGAAAGCCCAGCAATGGCTTAATCAATTCGGCACCGCCCGGATACAGCTAAACGTTAATGATGACTTTCATCTGGACGGCAGCGCGTTCGATTTGCTGGTGCCGCTGTATGACAAACCCGACGAAATGCTGTTTAGCCAGTGGGGTTACCGGAATAAGGACAGCCGCAACACCATTAATATCGGCGCCGGCGCCCGTACCTGGCTAGGGAGCTGGATGTACGGCATGAACGCTTTTTATGACGAGGATATTACCGCCCATAACCGCCGGTTCGGCATGGGCCTGGAAGCCTGGCGGGATTATCTTAAACTTTCCGCCAATAATTATTTCCGGCTTTCCGATTGGCGCGAGTCAAGGGATTTGGAAGATTATAATGAACGCCCCGCCAATGGATTTGATATCCGTGCCGAGGCGTATTTACCCTCTTATCCCCAGTTGGGGGGCAAATTGATTTTCGAACAGTACCGCGGCGATAACGTGGCGCTGTTCGGCAAGGACAATCTGCAAAATAATCCCTACGCCGTGACCCTTGGCATGAACTACACCCCCATTAGCCTGGTCACCCTTGGCGTCGATTATCGCCAGGGCAAAGGCGATATGAACGACACCACCTTCAACCTGCAGATGAATTACCGGCTCGGGGCATCCTGGCAATCGCAAATCAGTGCCGACGGCGTGGCGTCGCTCAGGACGCTGGCCGGCAACCGCTACGATCTGGTGGATCGCAACTATGATATTGTATTGCAATACCAGAAACAGCAGGTGATTGAGCTCAGGCTGCCGGACCATGTCACCGGCTATGAAGGAGACCCGCTGACGGTCACCGCCCAGATCACCTCGAAATACGCCCTGGATCATATCGATTGGAATGACGCGGAAATCATCGCCGCCGGCGGTAAAGTCACGCAAGCGGGACAAAACACCCTCACCGTCACCTTGCCGCCCTATCAGCACGCCGGCGCCGCCACCAACCTGTATAACCTGAGCGCGGTGGCTTACGACGTCAGAAAGAATGCCTCCAATACCGCCTCCACCCGTATCGAGGTATTGCCCGTCGCGGCGCAAATCACCGCCGCCAACCTCAATGCCACTAAAAACAATGCCATTGCCAACGGCAGCGATTACAACGAGGTACGGGCCAAGGTTACCGATGCGGCCGGTAATCCGGTGGCCGGGCAAACGGTGACCTTTACCGCCACCAACGGCGCTACGGTCACCACGGTTACCGGCACCACCGGGGCGGACGGCTTCGCCATCGCCACCCTCACCAATCTGCGCGCCGGCACCAGCGTGGTCACCGCCACCCTGAACGGCGTAAGCCGTTCGGTTAACACAAACTTTAACCCTGACCCGTCTACCGCGAAAGTGACGCTGTCGGTGGTACGCACCGGCGTGGTGGCCAACGGCACCGCCACCAACGAGGTCAGCGCTTTAGTGGAAGATGCCAACGGTAATCCGCTTTCCGGCCAAACCGTCGCCTTTACCGCGACACTCGGCACCGTCACGGCGGTCATCAACCCCACCGGCGCGGACGGCATCGCCACAGCCACCCTCACCAGCCTCGAGGCCGGTTCCAGCACGGTCACCGCCACGCTGACCAACGGCAGCAGCCAGGGAAAAGACGTTGCATTTATTGCCGATGTCACCACTGCGCGCCTCGTGCTGAGCGTGGTGAACAGCGGCGCGACGGCGGACGGCGTTAATCGCAACGAGGTTCGGGCCCACGTCACCGATGCCAACGGCAATAATCTGGCCGGACAAACCGTCAACTTTACCGTCGCCGCTCCCGCTCTGCTTTTTGCGACCACCAATCCAACCGACGCGGGCGGCATCGTCACCGCCACCTTTATCAGCAAAAGCCCCGGCACCATGGCGGTCACCGCCACCCTGGGCAACGGCAGCAGCCAGGCGGAGAATATTGTCTTCATACCCGATACCGTCACCGCGAAAGTGGAACTGACCGTGATTCACACCGGCGCGGTGGCCAACGGCACCGCCACCAATGAGGTCAGCGCCCATGTCACCGATGCCCTGGGCAATAACCTGGCCGGACAATCCGTCACCTTTACCGCCAATGACGTCGATATCAGCCCGGTGACGCTAATCACCGGCGCCGACGGCACGGTGAGTGCGACTTTCACCAGCCATAAGGCGGTCGGCAGTACGGTGGTCGCCACCCTGACCAACGGCAACAATGCCAGTAAAGATATTGAATTTATCGCCGACACCGCCACCGCACGGGTCGTGCTGACCGTGGTGCATACCGGCGCCGTGGCTGACGGCATCGCCACCAACGAGGTCAGCGCCCTGGTGGAGGATGCCAACGGCAATAAACTGGAGGGGCAAACCATTACTTTCACCTCGACGCTTGGTACCGTCACGTCGGTCATTAACCCCACCGGCGCGGACGGCATCGCTACCGCCACCATCGTCAGTGATAACTCCGGCAACGGTACGGTTACCGCCACATTGACTAACGGCGCCAATCAAACCAAGGATATCGGCTTTATCGCCGACGTCTCCACCGCCCGGATTACCCTGACGCCGGTACGCACCGGCGCCGTGGCCAACGGCATCGCCACCAACGAGGTCAGCGCCCATGTCACCGATGCCAACGGCAATAATCTGGAGGGGCTAACCGTCACCTTTACCACGACGCTCGGCACCGTCACGGCGGTCATCAATCCCACCGGCGCGAACGGCATCGCCACCGCCACCATTGTCAGCAACAACTCCGGCGACGGTACGGTTACCGCCACATTAACCAACGGCGCCAATCAAACGGTGGCTATCGACTTTATCGCCGACATCGCCACCGCACGGGTCGTGCTGACCGTGGTGCACACCGGCGCCGTGGCTGACGGCATCGCCACCAACGAGGTCAGCGCCCTGGTGGAAGACGCCAACGGCAACAGGCTGGACGGACAAACCGTGACCTTTACCGCCACGAATGGCGCCACTGCTACGGCGGTCATCAATCCCACCGGCCCGGACGGCATCGCCACCGCGACCCTGGTCAGCGAGACGGAAGGCGATAGCGTGGTGACCGCGCAATTAGCCGGCGGCGTATCCGCCACAGAAACCGTCAACTTCGCGCGCAATATCTTTATCGTCAGCATTACCGTGACGGAAAATAACGGTTTGGCCAATGGCCTGGAGCCCAATACCGCCGATATACTGGTGCACAATGCCGCCGGCGCGCCATTATCCGGTGCGGAGTTAACAGTAAGCGGCATCAACGGCGCGGGGACATTCAGATTTACCTCACCCCTACCGGGCGCCACCACCCAAGGCACCACCGGCAGCGACGGCATTCTAAGAGTCCAATACACCAATACCTATGTAAGCGGAACATCCTTAACCGCCCATGCATCCAACGGTACGGAGCTTAGCGCCTCCGGGGGGAATTTCGCACTGCCCACCTTGACCATGACACCTCTGGTGGCCACGGCGCCGGCGGATAACACCACGCCGGCCAGCGTGCTCATCAGGCTAATATCCCCCCGCGGGAACCCGGTAGTCGGTAGCAATCTGGGGTTAAGTGCGCAACGGTATGTCAGCGGTACCCCGGAACCGACCCCGGCGGTGATGGTAAATACCAGCGCCATCACCGATGGCGCTGGTGAGACTACCGGCTACGTAATCAGCCCCACTCCCACCAGTTTGGTCTATGTCATCGTACAGATGTTGGACTTTAACGATGGCGGCCAAGGTTCGGCCGTTCGCCCTTATATACCGGCGGCGAACCTGACTTTTATTTCGCCTTAAACTTGGATTAAGACACGGTAAGCGGCAGTTTTGGCCTCCCGTGTCTTAATATCTGAAATGCAGCGATGTTTTTTTTTACCACTGTCGTCGATAAAAATGAACATTGAAGATTTTATCTTTCTATAACAATATTCCTTGGCAGCAACTGATGAATTATTTAAATTCACTGAGGATATTTCTATGCCTAATATTATTACCTTAACGGCCACTCCGAATCAATATTCCAGGACTCTAACTCCCCCCCCCAATATAGCACTGGAAGCATTGGTGGTAGATGCGGTCACCGGAGCACCCCAAGGCGGTGTCGTGGTCACATTTGAATCCCCAACCCCGCTGCTTGAGTTCGAACCGGCACCTGTCCCACCAGGATCACCGGTTACAGCAACGACAGATCCAGCAACCGGAATTGCCACAGTTAGCATTACCTTAAGCGCAGCAATCGGCGCACTGGTGGGTGTGATAAAAGTAACCGCCACCATCCCGGACGATTCCGCTACGGTCACCGTCCCGGTGTACGATCCCAATAAAGCACCGCTCTATGTCACTAATGCGGAAGATGGTATCATTGATCAATACGATATCAATTCCGGCATCCAGACGACCATCCCCCTCCAGCCAGGTATCGCAGCCGGATCACTGGTAACTTTCTATTGGGGAAGAGTACAAAGATCTCGCATTATCGATGTGAGTGACACCGGAGTGATTTTGGGATTGCCATGGGTTATCAATCTTAAAACGAATTTCCCCACCGCCAGTGTATTAACGGACGGCCGCTATTTGACTTTCTATACGGTAACCGAAGATCCCTCAAGTCCCACTTCAAATGCTGGGTCAAGCACGCCGAGGACGATTACCGTACAAGGCAGCGCTATCTCTCCCGCCACCCTTCTGGCGCCCCTGTTGCTCCCTGCCAGCTTGAATAACAAAATCAATGCGCTTGCCGCCGCCATTGGCGTGCAGATCCGTATCCCTCCGCAACCAGCAATTTCCGCTGGAAGTGGGACATATAGCATATTTTTAGTCGCCACGCCGCAAGGCCCCGGCGCAACCGGCCCCATCAGCAGAACCCTGGCCCTCGACCAGCCCGTTCCAACACCTATTCCCGCAGATGGTATTACCTTCAACGTTCCGGCTGCCACTTTGGCCGGGATAGACGATAGCATCGGGGACGTTTATTATGTCTATTCGCCCGCTACCGGCCCGGCATCAACTTCCCGCCATTTAGGGATACTGGTTGATACCGTTGGCCCCTTTGTCGAAGTCGATGACGAGGACGATCATCACCATCATGGCGGACACGGACACGGGCATGATCACCGCCCGGGGTGGGACCGAGACGATAAATAATATCGCAGGGAAAAAGTTGACAATCCACGATATGATAATTGATAGGTAAATATCCACAAGTAACGGCAACATTCATTAACCTATAATTATAATTTAGTTGATAGGACGATAGCTATTTGCTATCGTCCCTTTTCCGGATAATAAAATTAATATCAAATAATTTCTCAGCATCAAATTTCGACATAACCGCGTTAAAAAAAAACATTGTATATCTAATGGAATTCACCTAAATACTTCATTATCTAAATTAGCATTTGCCTTTTATAAAAGTTTCATATTAAGGAATAACGTATGCCAAATTCCATTTCCCTAACAGCCACGCCCGAAAGTTATCCCGTATCGGCAGAGTCAATAACGACCGTGACCGTAACCGCGACGGTGGTCAACGAACACGGCGATCCGGCACGCCATGTTGAGGTCACCTTCAGCTCACCACTGTTCAATTTTCAACCGGCAACTGTAGCCACCGACCACGCCGGTAAAGCTGTTCAGCGGTTAACCTATCCTTTAGGCGGCGTGATAACTATTACCGCGGCCCTTCATCACGGTCCATCGGCCACAGCCTCGGTATTTGCCTATTCTCCCGGACTGGCGCAGGTCAGGGTGACCAATGCACCCCATGACCATATCAATCAATATTCCATCAAATCCGGCGTTCAGGCTGAAATCCCCTCGCCGGGGAAAATCGCCGCCGGTTATCTGTTTGACTTCCATTGGGGAGAGGCCACCCGGCAGCGTTTGATAGAAAGCGAAATAGATGGCTTGCCGTATGGCGTGCCCTGGGTGCTAAACCTTAAAACCCAGTTTGCCCCCGATACGGTACTCAAAGACGGCCGTTATGCGGTCTATTATGCTGTTTTTGATCAGGCCGGCAATGTCGCCGTGTGCAAGCCGAAATACATCACCGTTACCGGCGGCGATTATTCCAAACTGCTGGCGCCGGTACTGCTGCCCGCTTCGTTGGACGATAAAATCGACCGTGAGGCCGCCCGTCGCGGCGTTACCATCCGCATACCGGCGCAGCCTGAAATCAAGGCGGGTTATACCTACCGCATCAATCTTAACATCATCCCCGGTATCCACAGCCATGAACCGGCCGAAACCCGGCATATCGCCTCCGGTACGGTGTCCGCAAGCGACAGAGCGATCAGTTTCGAGATTACCCACCGCAGCGGCCTGCTTGCGGGGCTGGATAACGTGAAGGGGGAATTCGTTTATGATATCGCCCCGGCGGGGGGGGGACGTATAACCCATTCTTTGCCGCTAGCCACACATATCGATACGGCAGGGCAGGGGTCCTTAACAGAAGAGTTAGCGCAAGAATCCTTTGGCGCGTCGACTGAAGAATCCAACGAAAATGTATCTGGATTATCCACTGAAGAGTTGACGCAAGAACCGGCAAAAGATGAGTGATTTATCCACCCATTGGCAAGAATCGGCGGGAGCCAACCCACTCCCGCCCCGCTGCCGGCATCATATTCCCCCCAGATAAGCCTGCCTTACCTCCCGGTTTTCCAGCAGCTGTGCGCCTGAGCCCTGCAGGCGGATGCGGCCGTTCGCCATCACATAGCCCCGGTCCGAAAGCTTAAGGGCATGGTGGGCGTTTTGTTCCACCAGAAACAGGGTCATGCCCTCACGGGCCAGCTCGCGCAGGGTCTGGAAAATCTGTTTTACCACCAGCGGCGCCAGCCCCAGGCTTGGTTCGTCCAACAGCAGTAATTTAGGCCGGCTCATCAGCGCCCGGGCAATGGCCAGCATTTGCTGCTCGCCGCCGGACAGGGTCATCGCCCGCTGGTGGCGGCGCTCTTCCAGATGAGGAAACAGCGTGAACATGCGCTGCAAATCCTCCGCTTCATGGCGATTGCCGATGGGAATAGTGCCCATTTGCAGATTTTCCGTCACCGTCATATCCGGAAAAACCCGCCGCCCCTCCGGCGCCTGGGCGATACCGGCGGCGGCAATGGAGTGAGTTGATTTGCGGCTGATATCCTCGCCGCGAAACAGAATTTGCCCGCCGGCGATGCGGGGCTGGCCGAAGATGGACATCAGCAGCGTGGATTTACCGGCGCCATTGGCGCCGATAAGCGCCACTGTCTCTCCCTCGTTAACCTCTAGAGAGACCTGCTGCAACGCCTGGATCGGGCCGTAAAATACATCCACCTCACGGAACTCCAGCATCCGGTTCATATCTCCCCCTCTTCATCGTCAGCGCCGAGATAGGCGGCGATGACGCTGTCATGATGCTGGATATAGTGCGGCGCGCCGCGGGCAATCACATCGCCGTGATCCAAGACGATAATATGATCCGAAATCTCCATCACCATGCCCATATCATGTTCTATCAGCAGCACCGTGATGCCGTGCTTGTCGCGCAGGAAGCGAATAATGCCGCTCAAGGTGCGGGTTTCCACCGGATTAAGGCCGGCGGCGGGTTCGTCCAGACAGACCACCTCTGGATCGGTGCACATGGCGCGCGCGATTTCCAGCCGGCGCTGCTGGCCGTAAGACATCTCACCCGCCAGCCGGTTGGCGCAGTCCACCAGATCCACCACCTCCAGCCAGTAAAAAGCCCGGTCCAGCGCCCGGTTCTCCGCCCGGCGGTAGCCCTTGGTATTCAGTATGCCGGCAATCAGGTTACGGTTGCTTTGCCGGTGCTGTGCCACCAACAGGTTTTCCACCACCGACATTTCCCGGAACAAGCGAATATTCTGAAAGGTGCGCGCCAGCCCGGCGCGATTCACCAGGTGGGTGCCGCCGAACATTTTGTAGAAGACCCGCCGGCCCCAGCGCGCCGGGTGCAGCCAATCCTCGCAGCGGAATTTTTGGCCGAGGATTTGGATGATATCCACGCTACGCTGCCGGGTATTGAGTTCGATACGCCCGCCGGAGGCCCGGTAAAACCCGGTAAGGCAATTGAATACCGTGGTTTTACCGGCGCCGTTGGGACCGATAAGGGCGGTGATGGAGCCGCGCTCCACCTCGAGGTTGACATCGTTAAGGGCCTTGATGCCGCCGAACTGCATCATCAAATGCTCGACCTTGAGAATGGCATCGCTCATGGCGCCACCCCCTTGCGCGCCGCAAAGCCGGAACGGCTGATGCGAATCAGTCCGCGCGGCCGCCAAATCATCATCGCCACCATCAATATACCGAACAGCAGCACGCGATACTCGGCGAAACTGCGCAACAGCTCCGGCGCCACCGTCAGCACAAACGCCGCCATCACCACGCCGACGGTGGATCCCATCCCTCCCAGCACCACAATGGCCAGGATCAGCGCCGATTCAAAAAAGGTAAACGAGGTGGGATTGACAAAACCCTGGTAGGTGGCGAAAAACACCCCAGCCACCCCGGCGGTGGACGCGCCGAGGGTAAAGGCCGACAGTTTTACCAGCACATGGTTGAGTCCCAGGGAGCGGCAGGCCACCTCGTCTTCACGCAGCGCTTCCCAAGCCCTGCCGATGGGCATGCGCCTTAGGCGCTGATTGATATACAGCACCAGCAAGACCACCAGGGTCAGTACGGCATAAATAAACACGAATTTCAGGTTCGGGTTGTAGGGAATATGCAAAAACTCATGAATCGGCACGCCCCCTTCCCTGGCCCGGCGGCCGAATTCCAGACCGAAAAAGGTGGGAGACGGCACCTCGACCCCGTTGGGGCCGCCGGTAAACGCCAGGGCGTTATTCAGAATCAGCCGGATGATTTCGCCGAATCCCAGGGTAACGATGGCCAGGTAATCCCCGTGCATGCGCAATACCGGAAAGCCCAGCAGGGCGCCGGCCAGGGCCGCCAGCAGCGCCCCCAGCGGCAGCATGGTCCAGAAGCCCAGTCCCAGGTATTCATGCCCCAGCGCCAGCCCGTAGGCGCCGATGGCGTAAAACGCCACATAGCCCAGGTCCAGCAGGCCCGCCAGTCCCACCACGATATTCAGTCCCAGGCCCAGCAGCACATAAATCAGGCCCAAAATCCCCACCGTCAGGACATATTTGGTGGCTACAAAGGGAAATATCACCGCCAGCAGCACGATAAGCGGCATAATCCAGCGCAGACGGCTTTTATAGCCCGCCGGCAAGACATACACCCCGCCGCTGTCGCTGTGGAAACGGGACTGGAAACGCAGCCCCGGACCGGTTTGCAAAAACAGGCTCACCAGGGCGCGGCCCGCCATCACCACCAGGATAACCCACATCAGCCGCCGGGGCTGAAAGTCGAAACTGTATCCGTTAAGCACCACCCCCACCATGGGGCCGAAAATGATCAGCGCGAGAAGTCCGGCCAATACGGTATCCACGGCGCATTGCCTGAAATCAATGGCGCCGCGCGTTACGGGTTGCGACATACAAGCTCCCTTTATACCTTGGCCACCATGGGCCGGCCAAGCAGGCCCTGCGGACGAAAAATCAAAATGACCACCAATAATGAAAATGAAAACACATCTTTATAATCGGAATTGACCATGCCGGCGAACTGCGCCTCCGCCACGCCGAGAATAAGTCCCCCCAGCATAGCCCCCGGCAGCGAGCCGATGCCGCCGAGCACCGCGGCGGTAAAGGCTTTGATGCCGATAATAAAGCCGGCATAAAAGTCGAAGGTGCCGTAGTTCATGGTGATAAGCACCCCCGCCAGCCCGGCCATGGCGGCGCCGATCACGAACACCAGGGAAATCACCCGATCGGTATTGATACCCAGCATCGACGCCATTTTACGGTCCTGTTGGGTGGCCCGGCACATCCGGCCGAGCCGGGTATGGCCGATAAGGTAAGTCAGCGCCAGCATCCCCGCCAGGGAGGCCATCAGAATGAAAACCTTGGTATAGGTGATTTGAACAAAATCGCCGCCAAGGGTGAATTTAAATACCCCGTCCATCATGGTGGGAATACCCTGCTGGCGCGGCCCTTGGCTGATCTGGGCATAGTTCTGCAGGATCAGGGACATGCCGATGGCGGAAATCAGCGGCGCCAGGCGGGTGGAATTCCTCAGAGGCCTGTAGGCGATACGCTCGATAACCCAGCCGTACACACCGATGACGACAATGGTGAACACCAGGGTGCCGAGAATCAGCAGGGGGAACGAATGCAGGCCGAAAAAAGAGAGCAGGGCCAGGGCGATGGCGCACAGATAGGCGGAAATCATATAGACTTCGCCGTGGGCGAAGTTAATCATGCCGATAATGCCGTACACCATGGTGTAGCCGATGGCGATCAGACCATAGACCGCTCCAAGCGTTAAACCATTAAGCATTTGTTGCAAAAAGGTAGCATCCATCATTCAGCAGTCTCGTTTGAACCGGTTATCCCATGGTCGCCGCGCCTGACATCCGGCACAGTCCCCATGGAACTCAGGCTTGTCGGCGTTCAGCGGCGGATTACGGGACTTCGTGATATTTACCCTGATCGTCCCACTGATAAACCACGTAATCGGAGACTTTCAAATCGCCTTTGCTGTCCCAGGTTTTTTGCCCCATAACCGTACTCACCGGGTGGGATTTCAGCCAGGCGCTGGCCTTGGCGGAATCGACGCCGACGGCGTTAAAGGCAGCGGCCAGGGCCTGGACCGAGGCATAAGAGTAGAGTGTATAACCTTCAGGTTCGAACTTGGCGGCGCGGAATTTTTCAATCACCGCTTTGCCGTCCGGAATTTGACGGGGATCTTTACCAAAGGTCATCAACACGCCCTTGGTATATTGCGGACCGCCGGCGGCGGTCACCATGTCGGCGGTGACAATACAGTCGCCGGAGAAAAAGGTGGCCTTCACGCCCTGTTCGCGCATCTGGCGCACCAGCGGACCGGCTTCAGGATGGCAGCCGCCGAAATACACCACGTCCGGATCCGCCGAGCGGATCTTGGTCACCAGCGCGTTGAAATCCTTTTCGCCGCGGGATAACCCCTCATACATCACTTCCTTCACGCCCCGGCTGTTAAGCTGCGCTTTGGTGGCGTCCGCCAATCCCTGACCGTAGGTATCTTTATCATGGATAATGGCCACTTTTTTCGCTTTCAGCTTATCAATGATGTAATTGCCGGCCACCAGGCCCTGCTGATCGTCCCGGCCGCACATGCGGAACATGGCGGTCTGGCCGCGTTCGGTAATCTGCGGATTGGTGGATCCGGGTGTGATGGCGATAATGCCGGCCTCGTCATACACCGCCGACGCCGGCATGGTGGAGGAAGAACAAAAGTGCCCCACCACCGCGGCGACATGGTTTTCATCCACCAAACGGTTGGCGACGGCCACCGCCTGTTTCGGTTCACAGGCGTCATCCCCCTGCACCAGGGTAATTTTTTGCCCCTTGATGCCGCCGGCGGCATTGATATCCGCCGCCGCCTGCGAGGCGCCGTGCCAATATTGATCCCCGTAGGTGGCATTGGGCCCGGTGAAGGGGCCGGCGACGCCGATAACCACATCGGCATGGGCGGCAAAGGCCGTGCCCAGGCAGGCGATAAGCACAGCGGAAAGCGGAGTTCTCAGCAGTTTTAATGACATTATCTGGTTCCTTTATACTGTTTTTAGCAATACGCCAGCGGCGCGGACCCGTTATCCAAAAGCAAAAACGTACAACCCATGTATTCGCCGGGATAAAACCGAATCCTGGCGATGGTGGAAACGATAGCATTCTAAGTAAGCAATATTTCTGCCACTTTGGCGGGCACCGCCTATAGCGGGTGATATCCCTACCGCAGATAGTCTAAAAGACAACCCATTAGGCAGGCGCCTGCCTTAAAACGGTGCGTAGAGATTCACAATAAGCGATACCACGGCCCATTCGCACCTCAAACTCCCGGCACGATAATTAAAGGTCAGAATTTGTCGCGCCGTACAAAGTACGAGTAACAAACCCGACAAACATCACAATCAATTTCACTCCTGGATGTGCCGCACTCAGCCGCCTGCGCTGTTGCCGGTGGCTGCCAACGCCATTTCCACATAGATATTGCGCAAAGCCAGGGTGACCTGTCCGGGCTTGCCGTCGCCGATGGGTTTGCCGTCGATTTCCACCACCGGCCAGATAAAAGACGTCGCGGAACTGATAAATGCCTCGCCGGCGCGATAAACTTCTTCAACGCTGAAGGGGCGTTCTTCAAACGGGATGCCGTGACGCGCCGCCAGTGCCAGCAGCGATCGGCGGGTAATGCCGTGCAAGATATCCGTACTGAGCTGCCGGGTGACCAACGTGCCCTGTTCGGTGACGATCCAGGCATTGGAAGAGCTGCCTTCGGTTATAAAACCGTCTTCCACCAGGAAGGCGTCGTCCGCGCCCTGGCTGTGGGCGTACTCTTTCGCTAGGCAAGGGGCCAGTAAGCCGACAGTTTTAATATCACGGCGATGCCAGCGGATGTCTTCCACCGTCACCACCCGGATCCCGGTTCGGGCCTTGACGTTGTCGATAACCGGGCGGGCCTGGGTAAACAACAAAAGCGTCGGCTCCACCTCGGCCTGCGGAAAATCGAACTCCCGATCCCCGGTGCTGCCGCGGCTTAACTGCAGATATATCGCTCCTTCCCGCAGCTGGTTAACGGCGATAAGCTTATTCTGGATAGCTTCCAGGGCGGCGGCGGTCACCGGCAGCCGCAGCTTCAGTTCCCGGCAGGAGCGCTCAAGGCGCGTGATATGGCCGGCATTTTCCAGTAATCTGCCGTTCAATACCGCCATGACTTCATATACCGCATCGGCAAATAGAAAGCCGCGGTCGAAAATAGATATTTTTGCCTCAGACTCCGGCACAAAGTCGCCGTTGATATAAACGGTTCTGGTCATTCTATTTTCCCGCCCTATTAAAGATTATCAATGATACGGTCCACGCCCTGGCGGAACGGATCCGCCACCAGCAGGCCGAATTGACGCTCAAGGTCCGCCATATACTCCAGCGCCTTCGGCTCGGACAGATGCGCGCTATTGATGGAGATGCCGACAAAACGCGCCAGGGGATTGGTTAATTGCGCCATCTTAAGGTTAAGCGCCATGCAATCCGCCAGATCCGGCAGCGGATAATCCACCCCGCGCATGGCGGTACGCGTGGGCTCGTGGCATAACACCAGGGCATCGGGCTGGGCGCCGTGAATCAAACCGGTGGTTACCCCGGCGAAGGAGGGATGAAACAGCGAGCCCTGCCCTTCTATCACATCCCAATGGTCCGGCTCATTGTCCGGCGCCAGCACTTCCACGGCGCCGGCGATGAAATCCGCCACCACCGCGTCGATGCTGATGCCCGCGCCGCTTACCAGAATACCGGTCTGGCCGGTGGCGCGAAAAGTCGCCTTTTGCCCACGGGCCAGCAGCGCCTTTTCAATGGCCAGGGCGGTATACATTTTGCCGCAGGAGCAATCGGTACCCACCGGCAGCAGGCGTTTGCCGCTGCGTTTACGCCCGCTGCCCACCGGCAGGACCGCGCTGGTGTGGCGCACGTCGAACAGGCTGCGCCCAAGGCGCCGGGCGGTCTCTTTCAATACCGGCACATCGGACAGACGGTTATGCAATCCCGCCGCCAAATCCATGCCCCTTTCCAGCGCCTGTTGCAGCAGCGCCACCCAACTTTCGCTGATAACGCCGCCGCGATTGGCCACTCCCACCACCAGCGTCTTGGCGCCTTTGGCCGCGGCGGCGTCTATATCCAGATCAGGCAGTTCGCAATCCACCTGGCAACCCGCCATCCTCAGTTGACCGACGCAATATTCCGGATGCCAGTAGCGAATGCCGGTGGCGACTTTTGCCGCCAGCCGATCGTGGGCATCAGCCAGAAACAACAGGTAGGGTTTTTGAATTTCCATTTTAAGCGCCTCGATAAAGTGAGCTGTCTAGGGATCGGCCTCACCGGCAGCAGCTGTCTGTTACTCTTTAGACAAACATGGCGCTGGCGTCAGCGGGATAACCACATCAAGCACAGGCCGTGCCAAAGAGGGAATATCTAAAAATAAGATTTATATCAATAAGTTAAATAGAAATTTATCGTCTAGTCACTCCATGACGCCCCTATCGGGTATTTTTTATGCACCAACTTCAGGCATTAACACTGCTTTACTGCCCTTATTAGGTGAATTTTAATAAATGTTTAACAAAAAACCCAATAAACCACTGACCAAAAGAAATAATCCGGCATAAACGTCGACAAAAAAACGGTCGTTTCAACATAAAAAACAAGCCAATGGCGTTTTTACCGCCGCTTATGCGGCCGCAGGGATAAAACAGGATTAAATACGATATGGAATAAGGGAAAAGAGATACGGCCCGCGGATAGCACAATTTAACATTGTTCATACCATGTCATATTGACGTCATTGTTCTCGGGATTTAATCAGGTAGTATTAAAGCAAAAAACCTAAACCGCTTGTCCGCCACTGCCAGGGGCAATAGAAACAGGAGATTTAGGTTTTAGTTAGCTGACAATCTGAAACCAAGTACGGGTTACGATAATGAAGCGAGACCGGAAATTTAACAAGCACGCCGCGCCGCCGCATGTGAATTCTGTGAGTCCGCTCAAAAACTAATCATTAGCGGACCTGACAGATGCCCTACCGAGTTGTCCCGACTGCTCAGCCATGGGGTAAAATGTCCAGCACGCGCTCCTTGGGACGGCACAGCCGGGTGCCCAGCGGGGTGACAACGATAGGTCGGTTGATTAAAATCGGATTGTTCACCATAAAATCAATCAGCTGCTCATCGCTCCAGCGCTCCTCCGCCAAACCGAGCTGCTCATAGATGTCGTTGTTGGTCCTTATCAACGCGCGCGCCGGGATGCCCATATCGCCAATCAGCTTTGCCAATTGTTCCCGGTCAGGGGGCGTTTTCAAATATTCAACGATCGTGGGTTCATATCCCTGCTGGCGAATCAGCGCCAGCGTATTGCGGGAGGTGCCGCAAGCAGGGTTATGATAAAGGGTAATGTTGCTCATTGGGGTTATCCCTCCAGTCTGGCCAAATAATGTTATCCCATCAATCCCCAGTATCGCGTTTTCCACGTTTCGGTGCACGTTATTTTAATAACAGTCATGGATGCCTGAGCGGCGAATTCATCAGCAATCATTCGGCTATGGCGGCCTTTAAATTATCTGCATTAAATAATTAATTCCCTTATTTGGTTTTATTTTATCAACACATAAAAAAACTGCCGGAGATTAATCCGACAGTTATCAGCTATGGCGACCCTATAATTAGGCTGCGCTATCCATCAGGATGATTGCCGTCCGGATAACTAAACGAAGCTTAATTATGTGGCTGTTGCATATTCATATTTCCCGACCGATTACCGGGCAGGTTTTCTTCCGCCGCCATGGCTGTTGCGGCCGCCTTTTTCACCGGCTTCAGCTGCGCGTTGCGGATCGTTCTTGAAATTGCCGCCGCTGTGCTGGCCGCCTTTCTTGCCTGCGCTGGACGCTTTTTCACGATCTTCAGCAAAATTACCTGAACCGCCACGATGAGTAGCCATCAGAGACCTCCGAGTGAGTTAAAAGTTCATGCCGTAATACATAGTATTCTTAATAAAAAATAACTATCTATCATCTCTGGTTGCTTAATCATAGAATGGTTAAACAACCGTTATGTTTGATCCTAGTCGACTCACCTCAGCTGACAAGCCTTATTTACACCTTGAAACAAATTGCGCTGAAAATAAATTCATCCTGAGCAAACAACATCATATTCAAGTCCCTGAATATCGGGAAGGAAATTAATATTTTTAGCATACTGCGCACCGTAATTTTTTTCTTTAAAATAAATAGACGAAACCGCTGCGGCCGTTAACGCTATTATGGTAACGTTCCCGGCTTGCCCGCAAGCTCATGGCATCCGGAACCAGGGTTCGCAAAAAATCCTGATGGTATGATGCTACGCTATTCAATGGAGTATATTGGAAAGTGAAAATACATTGCCCCGGGGTTGGAACCGGGCCAGTCGCCTTAATAAAGGAGAAGTCAATGTCCACCGATATCCATGTAGTTGCCGTAATCGAAGGAAAACCGGGCTGTGCCGAAGCTATCAAAGCGGTTACCCAACCTTGCGTCGAAGCGACGCGAAAGGAAGAGGGCTGTTTGAAATATCAGCTTCATCAGGATCAAGACCGCCCCGAACATTTTATCTTCGTCGAACATTGGGCCAGCAATGAGATCCTGGCTAAGCACGGCCAGTCCGCACATATTAAAACGATGGTAGATGAATTGGCGTTGCTTACGGTGAAACCCCTGGAAGTATCGATACTTAAAAACTTGTACTGATCCCGTTGAGGTTTATGGTCAGGCGTCCCACGGGCGTTTGACAAATGCGACCGCTGCGGAAAATTAAAACCGGCGACCGGCGCATTGCGCCGTTCGTCGGGTGGCAACGAGGCGGCAGCGGGTGTTTATGCCATTTAGAGATATTCACGCAGCCAGTGCAACTGGCGCTCCGCCACCTGCGAAAAATGCTTGCCGGCAAAGAGATCATAATGGCCGGCCTTCGGCTGTATATAGCATTTCTTCTCCGCCGCAACGGCTTGATAGAACGCCAAACCGTACTCCAGCGCAATAACTTTATCGTTCTGCGCGAAAATCATCAATGTCGGCTGGGTGACCTTCTCAGCCGCCGCGGCCGGGCGATATTGAATCGCTTCCCACACCGTCATGTAAGGCACCTTGATATCCAGCGCCGGGTAATTATTTTTATTTTTTTCAAAAAAAACGCGGGATTCCTCGTCGGTCATCACCTTGTTAATGGGCACAAACAGCTCTTTTCCCAATTGCCGCTTCTTCCGTTCCATTCGCGCCATAGTATTGAGAAATCTCTTTTTTTCATCATGGCCCATATCTCCCGTCACCAGTTGTTCCCCATCGGCGAAACCCATTTGGCTGATGATGCATTTCACTTCAGGATGCCGCACGGCAACTTCCATCACATGGCAGCCCCCCAGTGAGGTTCCCCATAGCGCGATGCGTTTCACGTCTATATCCGGCCGGTTTTTACACCACTCCAGCACGGCGATGATATCGTTGATCTGCTGTTCTGGAACAATTCTGCCGGTCTCACCGCCACTGTCGCCAAACCCGCGGTAATCAAAGGTTACCGCCGTATAACCGTTCTCGGCGAAAAGGTCGGCGAATACCGGCAACAGGAGGTCCTGGATGCCAAAAAAGCCATGGCAAA
The DNA here is from genome assembly GCF_047324255.1 of Sodalis sp. RH15. Lineage (NCBI taxonomy): Bacteria > Pseudomonadati > Pseudomonadota > Gammaproteobacteria > Enterobacterales > Bruguierivoracaceae > Sodalis > Sodalis sp. RH15. The sequence goes on along the minus strand of NZ_CP178738.1, from coordinate 1,132,487 downwards.
GCAGGATTACCGGCGCAGGATACGGGGTCGCACAACGTGCGGGAAATAACCGTACCGCCAGTTTATTGCTCTGGGAGACAACAGTATGCCGCTCTATGTCCATCGACTTTTCTCCTTGAATCATGAACCACTCATCTTCATGACAAAATGATTCTATTTATAATTTTTACGATAATTATTTTAAACGAATGCAAGCTATTACTTTTTTCGCTAATAACCGGTCCATTATATAGCACTGTCTTGTGCCGACTCAATGTGCTTAATGTAATTGAATTTAGTTCATTGTTTGATTAATTTTTAAAAAAATTATTTAGATTGATAACGAGTTAGATACTGGATTAATTAGCCACAATCAAATTATGAAAGTATCTTTTACTAACCTTACTATTAAAAACAAAAACAGACAAGTCAAAAAATAAATAACCTGCTAATAATTAGTCATCAATCCTTACGCAGCGGGTGCTCAAAATAATATATTTTTTTCAGTAAGTTATGCCCACAATTGCTGTTAACTCCGGCCATCTTGCAAAGAGTTATTGATTATTTTTCAATACTGTTACGAATGCAATCAACATGAATGAATATACACTCATTGTTTGCGCCGTTCATGCTCTTGGCTGAAATAGCGTTGGAATTGAGCTATGGGTAAAGGTTTTGAAAATAAGAAGCCTTGCTGAAAGATAACCTTTTTGTCGAGCAAATACTGTTTTTGGTGTAAATGCTCCACGCCTTCAGCAATGACTTGCATGTTCAGCTTTTGTGCCAGATCAATGACCACATCAACGATGATCTTGGTGGTGCTTTCAAGCGCAATCATAGCGATAAAGGATTTATCCAGCTTAAGAAAATCGATATTCATTTTACTTAAATAAGAAAGACCGGAGTACCCGGTGCCGAAATCATCGATACCGATACGAACGCCAATCTCTTGCAGAGCCGATAAAACCTGCAAAGTGACGTCATTGATTTCAATGGACTGCCGTTCAGTCAACTCAAGCAATAAGGTGATCTTTTTGCCCTGCACGCTCTGTAAAAACTCGCGGCAGTCATCAACGATCTGCAGGTTTAGCAAATGAATCGCCGAGATATTCACGGCTATATGCAAGCTTTCCCGCCAAAAAACCGGCGTTCTGGCCACAACCTCCGCAACCTGTTTCATTAGCTGCTGCGTCAGCGGAACGATCATGCCGGACTCTTCCGCCAAGGGAATAAACACTTCCGGGGAAACCACTCCATCGGTGGGATGGTTCCAGCGAGCCAGGATTTCCACACCGGTACAACAATTGTTTTTCGCGTCCATGACCGGTTGAAAAAAAGCCTCGAATTCACTGCGCTTTAATCCGTGCGCCATCGTGGTCCTGATGGATGTCAGCGCCTTGAGCCAATTGCGGATCAGTAACGAGGTGACTATCGATACCACCGCCAAAAAAAGCACTACCACACCGTAAGTATCGAGGAGATCCGCAAAAAAGCGGTGGCGGGAGATACTAACCTGCAGCTTGTAGGGATACTTTTGCGAATGCCCTGTAACGCCAATATACTCGTTTACCAGACCGCTGACCGGCGCAAGCTTGCCCAGCGGCGACAAAAATTGATTGCCGATGATAACCATGACCTGATTATCGGTACCGACGATATTCATCATATAAGACATATACTGCGTATCGATAATGGTACTGACGCCATCGTTGCCGCGGTATTTATGCATTATTATAACGGCGATATTGGGAAATAGAGCGGTACCATTGTGAAATTGAATGGAAGTCGCGGATGAGTTGTCGCCGGGGGTATGGGGTATCAGCTGTAGGTGCGGCGTCAAGGGCACCGTGCCACAATAAATTACATTGTTATGAATTAGATTCACCGTGCGCACCAGGGAATGTTTCACGCTCATGATGCGTAATTGATCCACCACATCCCCGCAGGGCCGTCCAAGCAGCGTCAGCGCCTCTTCAGCCGTGCCGCTGGCGTCATCTAATATGGTATCGATAAATTTTATCGTGCTGTGAATATCGTTATCGGCTCTTTTTTTCAGTGTGTGCTGCGCGATAGCGCCGATTACAACTAATGAAACAACAAAAAGGCATAGCGGGATTACCACCCATAGCAGCATCAGATGTTTGTTGGTGAGTTTTGCTAAAACGGGTGCATCCAGTGACCATCGCATCTATGTTCCCTTCTCATCATTACTTCTTCGCGGCGAAGAGATTATCCCGCATCCCGGAGTCAGTTAAACCCTAGCCGCACATGAAGATTATACACCTAATGAATAACTTTCAACTTACCGTAATGAGGTGGGGGATCTTAGAAACCTTTAAACATAGGCAGGGGGCCGGCACAGCGGACGCAATAGAGGCATTGGGCGGGCAGCAAGGAGGGTAGCAGGAGCGGCAGGAGCCATCGGGGGCATGGCGAACATTGGGGCATAGCAGGTCATGTGGAATATTTAGCCGGCATTCATCACGCAACAGAAAGTAGCTTTGCTTCTAAGAAGGACTGGGATGATTGTTTTCATCTGTTTAGTAAATATTATTGATACACTTTAATTTTTAATTAACTTCCTAGTAATTATTGTTGATATTCTTTTATTTGCATATTATTTTAATTGATGAAAATAATTTATCGTTGACCGAACCCGTTATTTGTTTTACTATCAAATTAAATAATAATCCCTATTTCGTACTCAATCCAGCCCTTGACTAATCAGTTCTTGCCAATACCATTGCATGTAAATATAGAGAAACATAATGCTTATAAATGTCAAATCAGCCCGAGATAATAAACATGTTCTCATTACGGATGAAATCAATGATCTTATACATCGGGAGATCAATTTTCCTGAACATACTCGCTTTGCTTATTCGGTAATCAATAAACGTCATTTGGATCAGCCGGTCATATATTCTAACTATCCCACAGAATGGATTAATACGTATATCAATATGACGCTATATCATCATGACCCGGTCATCATCATTGCACTACAGCGCATCATGCCCTTCACCTGGAACGATAAAACCCTGTCCTCTGACGACACACGCCATGAAGAGATTTTCAAAGTTGCCGGAAAGTACAATATTTCCAACGGACATACTTTCCCTTTGCACGATCATGAAAATAATCTCGCCACCCTCAGCCTGTACACGGAGGGAGATACAGATTGCTTTCAAGATTATGTGGTGAAAAATAAAAAAAATCTGCAGCAGTTGCTATTAACAATCCATGAGCGTTATATCATCGAGCGAAGGTACGATCGTAAACTTTTCCGGGAAAAACTTGAAAAGGAATTAACGTCGCGAGAAATAGAAACGCTTCGCTGGGCAAGCCTCGGTAAAACATATAATGAGATCGCTATTATTATGGGGATCACTGAAAGTACGGTCAAGTTTCATATCGGCAATCTCATCGTCAAACTCGGCGTGGTTAATGCGAAACATGCAATAAGAAAGGCGTCTGACTTACATCTTCTGCAAATTTATGAATAATCAAGCGTCAATGACATGGATTACGTTACACCATAAAGAAATGGAATGATTACTACGGCCATTATCTTTCCCATGTCATTGACATGATGTTACCCAACGGAATTTTCATTAACCTGTTAAGCTTATTTCTAGCCATGCAAGAATTTACATGTTGAAAGCGCTATGTTGATGTTTATTTTTATAAAGTAAAATATCAAAGATAAATAGGCCATTTTTTCAGATAATCCTCTTCACAATAATGATAACGACGTATATATTTGATCAGACTATCCTGACTCTCGTCATCAATGCCCAAACGAAGCAGATAAACGGGCTCTTTTTTTTCGGACAATCCAATGCTCACAATGGTAATATTCCAGCCACTTCGTTTCAAAAGCGTATACATTGATTTACTGCATACGGTCATGATGGCCGTTTTACCGATAGTACGCGTATAATTCACCATACCTAAAAATAATAGGTGGCAGAAGGGCAGCTTAGTTTCAGACAGCGATTTCACCCGCTCCTTATCGACAAAAAACCGGCTCGACTCCAGCAGGGTTTCATCCTCCGCTGCTTGATAATTGAAAAATGCCTTGAACGGGCCGGTAATCATGTTCGGATACTTCATGCTGATAAAACGCACGCTGCTGACAATGTAGCCATCGTAACAGCCCAGTAGATAGTGGGTATGTTCATTATCGTACTGATCAAACTCCCGGTCCCCCACACAGGCTACCTGCCAATTGAGGCGATCTTTAAATGTCCTTTTTCGCAGCAAATATAATTCGTCAAGCTTATCATTGATAATATCCTGGTAATCTACACTAATTAAATTAAACATACCCCATCCTGTTATCGTTATGATGAATTAACTACCTTTGTTCTAACTAAATACAAAGTGATTTTATGGTATCAGTAAAGGAAAATCCTCACAACCTGTACTAAAGTCTAGGGTAATAACTACACTATATATCAGCTTTAAAGATATTAAATTAACGAGTAATGTATTTCACTAACCCGTATTCACTCCAGTCATTATTAACGTTTATGATAGTTATAAGGGAACCTATGAGCAATCGATTTTGCATCATTTTGAACGAAGGAAACACTATATTAACTTTTGCGACCCCACTTCAGGATAAAATTTATAAAATAAAACAGGGATTTTTATTCATCGGCGACCGCACGCCATATCACACTTTTGATATAAAAAGTGAGTCATGGCATATTATTGGACATATAGACAATCTACCGCTGCTGAATTATTTATTATATAGCCATTATCCATCACAACATGAGGTTCTCAGCTTGGACATCATCTGCCTGGCGGTAAAACGTTATGGTATGAAAATTGTCGAATTACTTCAGGGCAACTTTTGTATTGTTTATGAAGATGCCGAGGGCAATCTGACGCTGGTCACGGAAAAAGAAACGCAGCAGTGTGCTGCCAAGGCCACGAATGACACCGAAACGGAGCGCGGCGGCACTGGCTGCCCGGTGGTTGCCGGCGCCCCGCAGGATACGCATTCTAAGCCCATTATACCCGATATTCCGGCCGTCAAGGAAGCGAACTGTACCGCGACGGCATGCCGGTACCCGCAGCAATCCTACAATACACAGCGGAAGATTGCCATAAATCGTTGGCATGATAACCATTTGCAATTCATCCAGAGCGTTAGGTATCCGGCGTATTGCGAAAAGGAGACATGCGTCATGAACGATATAAAAGGCAAAGTGATTGATATTTAAATTATACATTTCCGTCAACTTCAAAACTAAATAATATTTTATTTTTTAAAAATTAAGCCTATTTATAACGCCCTAAGTGATCTTCTCGTTAATAAAGCGACGGGTAAACACACCTTTAATATAGGTCCTGATGGGTTTCGCAACTTAATATTCCCCATTTTCACTCATTAGACAAAGCGTCAAAATCGACTAGGCTTACTAATAATTATTACAGTCCGAACGAGCTCAAGGTGATTAAAATGGCCGAATCAGATCAATATAAAATGCAAAATCCTTTAACCCAATATCCGGCGGGCGAGTTCCCAAAACAACAGCAGTCATCGCCGGGTCTGCAATCGGAGATGGGGCCGGTTCCGGATTGCGGCGAGAGCACCTATCGGGGCAGCGGCCGGCTGACGGGGCGCAAGGCGCTGATCACGGGGGGCGACTCCGGTATCGGCCGCGCAGTGGCTATCGCTTTTGCCCGTGAAGGCGCGGATATCGCCCTCTCTTATCATCCGGATGAACAAAAAGATGCCGATCAGGTCGCGGAGCTGATTAAAGAGGCCGGCCGAAACCTGGTGATGTTGCCGGGAGATTTAAGCGATGAGTCCGTCAACATCAAAACGGTGGAAAACGCGCTCAATCAGCTCGGAGGCCTAGATATTTTGGCGATAGTGGCCGGTAAGCAAACCGCGGTCGATGATATTGCCGAACTGACCACCGAGCAATTTCGCAAAACGTTTGAAACCAATGTCTTCTCGCTGTTCTGGATAACCAAAGCCGCAGTGCCGCATATGCCGGCGGGCGCCTCAATCATTACCACCTCGTCCATTCAGGCATACCAGCCCAGTCCTTCCCTGCTGGATTACGCTTCCACCAAAGCCGCCATCCTCACCTATACCCGCGCGTTGGCAAAGCAGGTTATCTCAAAGGGGATAAGAGTAAACAGCGTCGCCCCCGGCCCCATCTGGACCGCGCTGCAGGTTACCGGCGGCCAGCCCATTGAAAAGCTCCCGCATTTCGGTTCGCAGACGCCGATGGGACGTGCCGGACAGCCCGCCGAACTGGCGCCGATCTATGTCTATCTGGCATCCCAGGAATCCAGTTATGTCACCGCTGAAGTACACGGCGTGACCGGCGGCAACCATTTAGGTTAATGATGCGGGGATAGGTATGTTTTACTCTTGATTATACTTTTGCGCCAAGGGGATGCCATGGGAATCACCGTTGTCCGGGGGTTTCCATACCCACCAGGCCCACTTTGAAATAGCCCGCCTTGCGCAAACCGTCCATCACCGACATCATGGTTTCATAATCCACCTGTTTATCGGCTTGAAAAAAGATGGTGGTGTCTTTATTACCCTGGGTCTGAAGGTTAAGAGCGTCTGCCAGCGTATTCATATCCACCGCCCGATCGCCGATAAACAGCTGCTTATCCGCTTTGACCGATAAATAAACCGGCTTTACCGGCCGGGGCTGGGCCAAAGCGGTGGAGTTAGGCAAATTCACCCGGATATCCACCGTTGCCAACGGGGCGGCCACCATGAATATAATCAACAACACCAGCATGACGTCAATGAAAGGCGTCACGTTGATATCATGCATTTCGCCGTCGCCATCGATGTCTTCGTTCAAATGCATCGCCATAGTCTACCCTAACCGAAGCTTTGCAACGGCTTTGTGTTCGCGGTTGCCGGCGCCGGCGGCCAAATCCAGATCGCGCCCCAGCAGCAGGAGAATTTGCGCCGCGCTGTCCCCTACCATGGCCTTATAGCCGGCAATGGTGCGGGCAAAGATATTGTAAATCACCACCGCCGGAATGGCGGCGAATAAACCCACGGCCGTGGCCAGTAATGCTTCGGCTATACCCGGCGCCACCACCGCCAGGTTGGTGGTTTGAGTATGCGCTATGCCGATAAAACTGTTCATTATGCCCCATACCGTACCAAACAGGCCGATAAAGGGGGATATGGCGCCGATAGTGGCTAAAAATCCGTTGCCTTTGCCCATCATCCGGCTGGCAGCCGCCACCCGCCGTTCCAATCGAAAAGCGGCGCGCTCTTTGATGCCTGCGCTATCGTTGGTTCCAGCGGATAAATCCAGTTCATTTTGCACTTCAGCCACCAGACGGGAGCTGACGCCTTCGGTCCGAAATGCGGCGACGGTTTCAATCGCCTCATCCAGACTGCGTACGTTTTTTAACGTTCTCAATTCATCACGCAGACGCCGTTTGGCCGACATCAGTTCGATACCTTTGCCGAAGAAAAGCGCCCAGGTGATAATCGATGCTATCAGCAGACCGACCAGCACGGTTTTCACCACCACATCGGCATGCCGGTACATTCCCCATACCGACAGATCCATTTGGGCAAGCTGCTGGGCCGAACCCATATCGGTACTCAAAGGTCCGGATAACGCGGGGGTCCGCTGGATGTTTTGGTCCAGGGCGGCATCTTGGGACGGCGCCTGTTGAACATTTTGGGCGCCGGGGTCTTGGGCGGCGGCCTGCGGCGGCGCCGCGGCGCTTAATGCACATGAAAATAGTGACGCCGCCGCCAGGCCGCGCAGGATCGCAGGCAGCGGGCCGGCGCATCGCCGAGCCTTAAAGGATAGGTCCTGGATAATCGTCATGACAGCCGTCTTCACGAAATGCCTCCACCGGAATCTGTTACAGGAAATTTAATCAGCGAGAATGATAACAAACAGGACGCGAATTGATAGTGGTTCTCATTATTATTTGTATCAATTTTATTATGCGGCCAGAAATCTACCCAATAGTTTCACTTCATTAATAAATGGTAGCTTAATTTGTAACGTATTTATCAAGATTACCGACAGCGGGAGGTTTTAGCGTCCGTTCTCCAGCCATCATTTTACGCCGCTGAATCATGAAAGGCGTTAATGGTTTTTTAACGCGTTAAAACGCCTGCCGTCGGCGTGCAATCGTGTTAACTTAACTACGCGAAAGGGGGGTGTAATCGAGGCTTTCCCCGGCCTGCGGAATCGTAAGTGAAACCATAAGCGAAAGGCATAGCGCAGAACATGACGGTTAAGAAAATTGAAACGGCGCTGATCGCTGCCGGGAGAGATAAAAAATTCACCCAGGGCTCGGTCAATGCGGTCATTCAACGGGCTTCCTCGTTGGTTTTTGATTCGGTTCAGGCCAAAAAGCACGCTACCGAGCAGCGGGCGAACGGGGAACTGTTTTACGGCCGGCGGGGTACCCTGACCCATTTCTCATTGCAACAAGCCATGGTGGAACTGGAAGGCGGAGCAGGCTGCGCTCTGTATCCTTGCGGAGCCGCCGCCGTAACCAATTCCATCCTCTCTTTCGTTTCCGCCGGGGATCATGTTTTGGTTACCGGATCCGTTTATGAACCCACCACGGATTTTTGCCGGCATATTCTGGGCAAGCTGAATGTCGCCACCACCTGGTTTGACCCGATGATAGGCGCCGGCATAGCGGATCTTATCCAGGAAAACACCCGCGTGGTGTTTTTGGAATCGCCGGGATCCATCACCATGGAGGTGCAGGACATTCCGGCCATCGTGCGGGCAGTGCGATCCGTTAATCCCCAGATTGTGATTATGCTGGATAACACCTGGGCCGCGGGTATTCTCTTGCCGGCGCTGGCGCTGGGCGTGGATATCTCCATCCAGGCCGGTACGAAGTATATTATCGGCCACTCCGACGCCATGCTGGGCACCGCGGTAGCCAACGCCCGCTGCTGGGATCAGTTGCGCGAGCAATCCTATCTGATGGGTCAAATGGCGGATGCCGATACGGCATATATGGCCGCCCGTGGTCTGCGGACGCTGGGCGTCCGGCTTAAACAGCACGAGGCAAACGGCCTGCGGGTGGCGCGTTGGCTGGCCGAACGCCCTGAAGTGGCGACGGTAAATCATCCGGCCCTGCCCGGCAGCCGGGGCCATGAATTCTTCCTGCGGGATTTCAAGGGCGCCAGCGGGCTGTTTTCCTTTATTTTGGCAAAGAGGCTGAGCCAGCGGCAGCTTGAACACTACCTCGATCATTTCGAGCATTTCAGCATGGCTTACTCGTGGGGAGGGTATGAATCCTTGATACTGGCCAATCAGCCCGAAGAGATCGCGGCCATACGGCCGGCCGGCGGGGTGGATTTCACCGGGACCCTGGTGAGGGTTCATATCGGTCTGGAGAATGTCGATGACCTTATCGCCGATCTGGAAGCCGGTTTTGTTCGGATCGGGGAGGCGGGGTAATCGCTCATTGACCCAAAGAGGTCTAAAATAGTTAATGAAAATTGTCTGATTGGGCGGGCCGTCGAGGACAAGCCGGTCTATTGACGATACGCTGTGGCACTAAAACGAGATGAGCAGGTTCGAATGGGTGTATTACATGAGATTGTCCGCGCACTTTGGCAACAGGATTTTGCCGCATTAGCCAACCCGCGGGTAATTTGGGTGGTCTATTGCGTAATATTCACGATGTTGTTCTTGGAAAATGGACTACTGCCGGCCTCATTTTTACCTGGTGACAGTTTATTATTGCTTTCCGGCGCCATGGTGGCGAAAGGGGTAATGAGTTTTGTCCCCACGCTGCTGATTCTCACCGCCGCCGCGGGCCTGGGCTGCTGGTTCAGTTATCTACAGGGGCGCTGGCTGGGTGACACCCGCATTGTCAGAAGCTGGCTGCTCCATCTGCCCGCCCATTATCATCAACGCGCCTACACCATGTTCAACCGCCACGGACTGATGGCGCTGCTGGTGGGCCGCTTTTTGGCCTTTGTCCGCACCCTGCTGCCGACCATCGCCGGTATTTCCGGACTGAGCAATACCCGCTTTCAGCTTTTCAACTGGCTGAGCGCGCTGATATGGGTCAGCGCCTTGCTGACGCTGGGGTACTCCTTAAGCCATATGCCATTGCTGAAACACCATGAAGATCAGGTCATGATGATCCTGATGGTGTTGCCGCTGATATTGCTGTGCAGCGGGCTGGTGGGAACCCTGCTGCTGCTCTGGCGTAAACGCAAGATAAAAGATACCGCCTGAAATAATTAAATCTGCATAGCCGAACCGGAGCCGGGAGTTCGAATTCGCGCCACGTCTTCCCTGGGGGAAACGCCGAAGTAGCGTTTGAATTCCCGGCTGAACTGGGACGGGCTTTCATACCCCACCCGCATGGCGGCGGTGCCGGCATTCAAACCGTCATGCAGCATCAACACCCGCGCCTTATGCAGCCGATAGGTTTTAAGATACTGCAGCGGCGAGGTGCTGGTCACCGCCTTGAAATTATGATGAAAAGCCGACAGGCTCATGTTGACGTCGGCGGCCAGCTGTTCAATGGTCAGGTTATCGGCGAACTGCCTTTCTATTTTTTTAAGTATCTTGGCGATCTGATTGAAATGCGTTTGCCGGTTCGCCAGCGCAAACAGCGCATCTCCGCAGACGTCCTGCAGCAGATAATAGATGATTTCCCGCACGATATTCGGCCCCAGCACTCTTGCATCCATGGGCTTATCCATAATATCCAGCAGGCGTTCCGCGGCGCAGAACAGCTCCTCGGTCAAGGGCGCCGCATTGATGCCGCTGGAGCGGGCGGTTACCGGCCGGAACTGCGCGTCATCTCCCATGGAGATAATCAGATCCTGCAACATCAGGGTATCCACGCCAATCGCCAACCCCACCAGAGGTTCTTGCGCCGAGGCAAAGGTTTCGCATTCAAACGGCAGCGGCACGCTCAGCAATAAATATTTGCTGGCGTTATAGTCAAAGACCTTGTTGCCGAGATAGCCGGTTTTTCGCCCCTGGAAAAGAATGATAATGCCCGGCTCATACATAACCGGCGTGCGGGCACAATAGGTATCGGTAAACAGCAGCCTGACATAGGGTATGGTTACCCGGTTTTTCTGCTGCAGCAACTCCATGGCGCGTATCGATAACCGGGTACAAATGGAGTGGTTCTCTGTCATCGTACGGATTCTCTCTATTGAATGATTCAACATTTATTTTGCCATTTATGGCGATATTTCTCTAATTATTAGGATAAATAGGCAAACAGCGAGGAGGAATATGCATTGAATCACGATGCCGCGTTAATCACAATAGAGGATAGGAATGTATACCTCATGACCTGCCGCATCCCGTGGCGTCTACTAGACTAGTGATACAGATTTTACCACTGCCGGCCTATTGCGCGCCGGCAACCGGCTATAAAGGAGATACTATGGCAACGCAACCTACAGTGACTTTTCATGATGGGCAGACCATGCCGCAGTTTGGCTTAGGCGTGTGGCAGGCCAGTAACGAAGAGGCCTTATCCTCGGTCCGGGAAGCATTAAAACTGGGTTATCGCTCCATTGATACCGCCGCCATTTACCGTAATGAAGTGGGCGTAGGGCAAGGGATCAAAGCCGCCGCGCTTCCCCGCGAAGAGCTGTTTATCACCACCAAACTTTGGAACGCGGACCAAAGCGCCGCGCCTAAAGCCATGGAAGAGAGCCTGAAAAAACTCCAGCTTGATTACGTTGACCTCTATCTGATGCACTGGCCGGCGCCGGCGCAGGACACCTATGTCCGGGCCTGGCGGGATATGGTCAAGCTAAAGGAAGAGGGGCTGGCCAAAAGCATAGGGGTGTGTAACTTCCATGCCCCCCATCTGCAACGGCTGTTTGATGAAACCGGCGTGGTTCCGGTTATCAACCAGATCGAACTCCATCCGTTGCTGCAACAGCGCGAACTAAGCAAGTTCAACGCTGCCCATGACATTATCACCGAGGCCTGGAGCCCGCTGGCCCAAGGCGGGAAAGGGGTATTTGATCAGCCGATTATTCGCCAGCTGGCGGAAAAATATGGCAAGACCCCGGCGCAGATCGTTATCCGTTGGCATCTGGATTCCCAGCGTGTAGTGATCCCGAAATCCGTCACCCCGGCGCGTATCAAGGAAAATGCCGAGGTTTTCGATTTCAAGCTGGAACAAAGCGAACTGGACGCCATCGGGCGGTTGGATAGCGGCAAACGCCTGGGGCCGAACCCGGATACCTTTGTTAAACCCTAACCGCAGGCTGAATGTCCAAGGTGCAAGGTCGGGACAGAGTGCGAGAGGGTAAACTCGCCGTGAATCCTTCCCTGGGGGCTCGATCCGCGCCATCCCTGGCGCGGACGGATTACTCCTCTCGCACCCTTTCCCACCCTTATTGGCTCCGAATCATCTGTACATGCCCAGTTTTATGAGGAAGTTTGCACGATAAACTGGCCGGCGCAGCCGCGGTCGGCCAGTTCCAGGACCTGGTTATAATACATAAAGGGGAAATGACCCGAGGAGACCTGGGGATACCAGACCATCAGCTCTATTTCGGTCTCCACCCAAACCGTATCCTTCCAGCCCTGATCTTCCGGCAGCGGCGCGTTGCCGTTAACCCGTTTGATCAAAAACGCTACGCCCTGGATATGAAAGGGCTGTGGCGTATCGGCATAAATTATCCACCGTTCAAAACTGCCCTGCAGCGCCTGGAAATCCGTGCGGTTCATGTCCCAGAGGGCGCCGTTGATTCCCGGCAGGCTCCCTCCCAGACGGAACTCGCGGGTGCGGCTGATATTGCCGTCCACGAACTGATCCGGCAGCAGGCGCATGGGCAAATTATCCGTCACCAGCGGCAGCAGGCCGGTTGGCTTCAAGGTCAAGACCACGGTGGAAATCAATATGGTCGAAGGCTCAAAAAAGCCCCGGACCCTGTCCATCAGGCCCGCCGCGGCACCGACGGTAATGGACACTTCTTCCCCTTTCGACATATCAATGAGGATTTCACGGCGCTCGCCGGGCACCAGTGACAATTGGGTCACCGCAACCGGCGCTGGTAAAAAGCCCTGGTCGCCGGCCACCACCTGCATTGACCGGCCGTCGCTGAGCTGCAGCCGGTAGTTGCGGGCATTGGACGCGTTGATCAACCGCAGCCGCACCCAGCCGCGGGAGACTTCAAGGAATGGGCTTTGCACGCCGTTGGTCAATAAGGTATCGCCGAGAAAGCCGCCGCTGGAGGGCGGGTCGTACACCGGCGCGCCGAAATTATCCAGCCGTTTATCCTGGATAATCACCGGAAAATCATCCACTCCGTAATGATTGGGCAACGGCAGTCCTTTGCTTACCTCATCTTCCACCAGCCAAAGTCCGGCCAGTCCATTATAAACATGTTGGGCCATGCGGTTAGGGGTATTGGCATGATACCAGCAGGTTGCCGCCGGCTGGCGGATAGGCAATACCGGAGACCAGTCGACATTGGGGGACATCATGCGGGGCGCCCCGCCCATCAGTGAACCGGGCACCTGCAGGCCGCTGACGGTCATGGCCACCGGCTCGTTGAGGCGGTTGTTATAGATAAGCTTGACGTCGTCGCCGTTATAAACCCGCACCGTCGGCCCCAGATAACCGCCGTTGATGCCCCAGGTCGCCGTCCTGCGGCCGGGGATAAATTCCCAATGCGCCTGCTGCAGGGTTAAAAACAGCGGCTGGCCGCGACGGGACTCCAGCAACGGCGGCACCGGTAAGGCGGCCGGCTGTCCGGAGGCCCCTGCCCTCAGCGGTATGGCGCCGGAACAAAGCGCAATGCCCGAAGCCTGAATGAACTGACGTCGACTGAGTGACATATCTACTCCACAAGAACCCTGCAACCTGAAGTATTAAGGGTATATATATCCGGCGGCGGTCCCGCCGGTAACGGCACGGGACAAAGAAGCCCGCCTATTTTATCCGCGCTTCGCGCTCAGCCACTTCCGCATTCAGTTCCGCCAGCTTGGCCGCCATGATGTTGCGGCAATCTTCCGTCAGCACCCGCACCTTATCGCGGCTGTAGGCTGCGGTATCCACCGGCGGCATGACTTCAACAATGACCAGCCCGTTCGACCAGCGATTAAGCTTGATTTTATTGGAGGTGTTAGACACGCAAATCGGCACAATCGGCACTCCGGCGGCGATGGCCGCATGGAAAGCGCCGGTTTTGAACGGCATCAGCCCCCGGCCCCGGCTCCGGGTCCCTTCCGGAAACATCCAGATGGAGATATTTTTCTTTTTGATTTGGCGAACGACTTCGTTGATAGTACCGTGCGCCTTGGAACGATTTTCCCTATCTATCAATAAATTGCCCGCCAGCCAATACAGTTGGCCAAATAAGGGTATCCACAGCAGGCTTTTTTTCCCCACCGTAACCGTTCTGGGCTGCACAGCGCTCGCGGCGGTCACCATATCATAATTATTTTGATGATTAGCAATATAAATGCAGTTTTGCCGGGTCGTCATGGATGAAGGGCAACGTATCTCCACCTTTAGCCCTAAAAGCGGCGCCAGACGGCCGAACATATGGCCGAAGGTAGCGACATGGCGAGGATTTCGCGGACTGAAAAGACAATAAATCAACCCAAAGACGCAGATACAAGCAGACAGCACTATCACCAGAATTGTGCGAATAATCGCTAACATATTAACCTCTTAACCCTCAGCCACCGCCAGTATACCGGCTTGATGACAAATTACACGGCTATTACCGGCTCGGATCCGGCCCAACCGGCCGGATCCACGGTTTTTATTTTTTATCCCCTCAAACTTCAAGCTGCCGGTGCGTTGGCTTTCCCGCGACTTGAATTATTTAGGGTAGTCGAGTGCGGCCTGCCCGCCCGCGACGCGGGCAGGCGAGATCATACTCAGCGATCCGGCGCATCCCCTTCCGGGGAGAGAGCAGCCGCTAACGGATCATCCAGCTCAATGCGATCGATACGCTGCAGGCCGCGAGGCAGCAGGGTGCCTTTACGGCCGCGTTCGGCACGGTATTTCTGTAAATCCTCGGGACGCAGAGTGAGTTTGCGTTTACCGACAAAGAAGGTCACCGACGCCTTGGTGGAAAGCAACAGCAGCCAGGCCATACGATCCTTGCCCGACGCCGCGTCCGCCGCCGCAATGGAAATGATTTTATTGCCCTTGCCTTTGGAGAGCAGCGGCAAATCCCCCACCGGGAATAACAGTATCCGGCCGGCCTCGGTTATCACCAGCAATAGGGAATCGACAGCGTCGTTAACCCAAAGCGGCGCCATGACTTTGGCGTTTTCCGGCAGGGTCAGCATGGCCTTGCCGGCCCGGTTCCGGGCGACCAGGTCTTCGAAGGTACACAAGAACCCATAACCCGCGTCCGAGGCCAGCAGCAATTTTTGATCGCTGGGGGCGGTCAGCATCCGGTCGACGGTCGCCCCCGGCGGCAGGGTGAGTTTGCCGGTTAAGGGCTCGCCCTGTCCCCGGGCCGAAGGCAGGGAGGAGGGATCTAATGCATAGCTGCGGCCGGTGGAATCAATAAAGACCACCGGCTGATTGCTGATGCCCCGCGCGGCGGAGAGGAAGGTGTCGCCGGATTTGTAGTTCAACGCGCCCGGGTCGATATCATGGCCTTTGGCGCTGCGCACCCACCCCATGGTGGAGAGGACAATGGTTACCGGCTCGGAGGGAACCAGTTCATGCTCGCTGAGGGCCTTGGCCTCATCTCGCGCCACCAAAGGCGAACGACGGGGATCGCCATAGGCGGAGACATCCGTCTCGATTTCTTTTTTCAGCAGATTGCTGAGCTTGCGTTCAGAGGCGAGAATGCCCTGGAGCTTTTCACGCTCTTTCTCCAGCTCCGCCTGTTCACCGCGGATTTTCATCTCTTCGAGCTTGGCCAAATGACGCAGTTTCAATTCCAGAATGGCGTCGGCCTGGGTATCGCTCAGCGCGAAAGCCTGCATTAACACCTGTTTGGGCTCATCCTCGGTACGGATGATGCGGATCACCTCGTCAAGGTTGAGATAGGCCACCAGCAGCCCTTCGAGAATATGCAGGCGGCGCAGCACTTTTTCCAGCCGGAAGTTCAGGCGGCGCCGGACCGTATTCCGGCGGTAAACCAGCCATTCGGTGAGAATTTCCAGCAGGTTCTTCACCGCCGGCCTGGCATCCAGGCCGATCATATTCATATTGATACGATAGCTGCGCTCCAAATCGGTGGTGGCGAACAGATGATTCATGACCTGTTCCAGATCGATGCGGTTCGATCGGGGCACCACCACCAGCCGGGTGGGGTTTTCATGATCCGATTCATCCCGCAGATCCTCCACCATCGGCAGTTTTTTTGCGCGCATCTGGCTGGCGATCTGTTCCAGCACTTTCGCCCCTGACACCTGGTGAGGCAATGCGGTGATAACGGCATCGCCATCCTCCATATGCCATAAGGCGCGCATGCGCACCGATCCGCGCCCGCTTTGGTATATTTTGAGGATTTCATCGCGGGGGGTAATGATTTCCGCATCGGTGGGGAAATCCGGCCCCTTCACATGATTAAGCAAGTCTTCCAGGGTGGCTGCGGGATTATTCAGCAGCTCGATGATGGCGGCGCCCACCTCGGCGACATTATGGGGCGGAATGTCGGTGGCCATACCGACGGCAATGCCGGTGGTGCCGTTCAACAGAATGTTGGGCAACCGCGCCGGCAGCGTTTTCGGCTCTTGCAGCGTCCCGTCGAAATTAGGGGCATAATCCACCGTCCCCTGCCCCAGTTCGCTCAGCAGCAGCTCCGCGTACTTGGAAAGGCGGGACTCGGTATACCGCATGGCGGCGAAGGATTTCGGGTCATCCGGCGCCCCCCAGTTACCCTGGCCGTCCACCAGCGGATAGCGGTAGGAAAAAGGCTGGGCCATCAGCACCATGGCTTCGTAGCAGGCGCTGTCGCCGTGGGGATGATACTTACCCAAGACGTCGCCGACGGTTCGGGCGGACTTTTTGTATTTCGCGTTGGCGTTTAATCCCAGTTCCGACATCGCATAGACGATACGGCGCTGTACCGGCTTCAGCCCGTCGCCGATAAAGGGTAATGCGCGATCCATGATGACGTACATGGAGTAGTTAAGGTACGCATTTTCGGTGAATTTATGCAGCGCCAGGCGTTCCGCGCCGTCATGAGCCAAATCACTCATTGATTGTTCTTCCTCTTACCGCGGTGTGTTCGGGAGTAGATTGGCACACCCTGGGGTATGTTGGTTTCAAGCCAATGATAGTACCTTATCCGGCCTATGGCTGTCACAGGGGTTAATTGCCGCGGCGCCGGCCTTCATATGCAATGATTTCCTAAAGCAGCCGCTCATCGATCAAGACATTATAAAATATCGCGAGCATCTGGGCCGCGTCTTTGGTTAACTAGTGGGCGCCCCCATTTTTATCCAAAGACAGAGGAAGTAATGATCACGGTAATTGCAGAAATCAAAGTTAAACCGGGACGACGAGAAGCGGTTTTAGCAGCTATCCAGGCACTGCGGCCCAACGTGCTGGCCGAAGATGGCTGCGGTGAATATACTTTGCTGACCGACTACAAAGCGCAAGTGCCGTGGCGCAAAACCGCCCCTGACTCCATCTTCATGCTGGAGCAGTGGAAAAGCATACGTCATCTTGAACAGCATCAACAGGCGCCGCACATGGATGCGCACCGCGCCCACATCAGGAACGACGTTATGGATGTCACTTTCCATATTCTGGAGAAGCGTACCGATTGATTAACGCCTATATCGATGGCGATTTGCCGTAAGCACTGCCTCCGACAATCACTGGCGTTATGCAGGTGGTTGTCGGATTATCTCCGGGGGGATTAAGATGCCATTGATGAGATTGAAATTGGCCCTTCGCTAATTTACACCGTGCCGTCCGCATTGTAGTATTATATAGTCGCCGCCGTGGCAGGGTCCTTGTTACCATGGAGGGTTAATTAATTTCATGGTTTCAACACCTGCTTTGAGATAATGAATACTTTTACTGATATTGATAATGCGGATAATGATTATTATAAAAATAGCCATGATCAGTGAAAAAGAAGCATCGCCAACAGCCATTACACATGCTTGAAAAATATATTTTACAAATGATGATAAATGCGTTAGAAACTAAAATATATCATTTTACAGTTACTGATTTTGGAAAATTAAGCCAGCCATGGCCGATGCCGATACTCTTGTTTTGAATATCTTTCATTAACATAACGGATTGAATGGCCCTCGGCAGGAGTCAGAGGAATACATATTATATAATATCTCTCAGTGAGTATTTTGGCTTTTTTCGAGTCTTAGAATGGTTAAGGCAAAAATTATATTTATTTTAATAATCCAATTTTAAAAAATATTTATGACACCAATTAAGGATTCCATGCCCTATGAATTTTTCAACATTAAAGACATGTTATTCCACTGCGGCATGTGAAAGTATTGAATGCGTTGGATTACTCAGTAACGAATTGTATGATTCATGGGGTTACTGGCAAAATCAGGCGGCTCACGGCAGCGACGAATTGCGGCAGATAGCCGTGGATATGCTTGAGGACTGCTGGCAAAGAAAATGTAATCAGTTAAGCTTGGTCGATCTTAATCTCACCACCCTGCCGCCTAATATGTCGCATCTTTATTGGTTGGAAATACTTGACGTCCACAATAATAAGCTGACATCCCTGCCGAACGATTTGCCGCCGAATCTGCGCAAGCTCAACGTCGGCCATAACCGGCTAAAAAAAATTTCGGCGAGGAAGCTTACCGATTTAAAGGAGCTAAACGCCGCCAACAATAAATTAAGCAGGCTGCCGACGCATTTGCCCGATTCCCTTGAGATCCTTAATGTCCAAAATAACCGGCTGTCGCGCTTATCGGAAAAACCGCCATTATCGCCATTATCGCTGCGCGTCCTTTTTATCAATAAAAGCCTGCTGACAACGCTGCCTGCGGAATGGGCCCGCCTGAGCACCGACGCCGCCGGGCACGGACCTGCGGCGGCGTTTTTCACCGTCGATGAGCGGGAAGCCGATAACCACAACGAAGACGTAGTGTCCGCGATACAGTCGGTATCCGAACCCGCCTTGTCAAACCGGCCGCGGGAATCATCCCAACCCAGGTGGAGGCTCGCGTTTGTCGCCGGTTGGGATGCCCTGTGCCAAAAAATATCCTTAAAAAAATGTTAGGCTCGGGCATCTTAATGAAATATTCACGGTAGCCTCGCCGTGAATTATGCGCCGCCCGCCGGCTATTACCCTAAAGTTTATAGAGTTATTATCTGATTAAGGCAAATTCCTGTCATATATTGAACTCCCATCCGCTCTGTCTTCACAGAAGGTCATTTCCCTTGGCGACATGACTTGTTTCGACGTTCATACTTCCGCCGCCTGAAACCGCAGGCAGCCCATACCATGACAATACCGGAGATAAGATGTTAAGTTTGTTCAAACCCGCCGCCCATCGGCCAAGGGTACCGGATCAAAGCACCGATCCTCTTTATCGCCGTTTGCGCCGGCAATTGTTTCTCGGCATTTTTTTTGGCTATGCCGCTTATTATCTGGTGCGGAAAAACTTCGCCCTGGCGATGCCCCAACTGATGGAACAGGGATTTTCAAAAGGAGATCTGGGCATTGCCCTGTCCGGCGTTTCCCTGGCTTATGGTATTTCCAAATTTGTCATGGGATCGGTTTCCGACCGGTCCAATGCCCGCCTGTTTCTACCCACCGGCCTGTTTCTCGCCGGGGCGGTAATGCTTTTCATGGGGCTGGTGCCCTGGGCGACCTCCGGTATCGCCATCATGTATGTCCTGCTGTTCATCTGCGGCTGGTTTCAGGGCATGGGCTGGCCCGCCTGCGGCAGGGTGATGGTGCACTGGTGGTCCCATAAGGAACGGGGGCCGATTGTCTCGGTATGGAACTGCGCCCACAATGTCGGCGGCGGTATACCGCCACTATTAGCCATGGTGGGCATGGCCTTGTTTGGCGACTGGCACAGCAAACTCTATCTGCCGGCGCTGGCGGCCATGGCCATGGCGCTGGTGGCATGGCTGCTGGTGCGCGATACGCCGCAATCCTGCGGACTGCCGCCCATCGAAGAATATAAAAATGATTTTCCGGAGCACTACGACGGGGAAAACGCCGAACGGGAACTCACCACCCGTGAAATCCTGTTGAAGTACGTCTTGCCCAGCAGGTTATTGTGGTACATCGCGCTGGCGAACGTTTTTATCTATTTGCTGCGCTATGGCATTCTGGACTGGTCGCCCACCTACCTGAAAGAAGTGAAACACTTCACGCTGGAAAAATCGTCCTGGAGCTATTTTCTTTATGAATACGCCGGTATTCCCGGTACCTTGCTGTGCGGCTGGATGTCCGACAAGGTCTTTAACAGGAATCGCGGCGCCACCGGCGTCTTTTTCATGGTGCTGGTGACCATCGCCACGGTGGTGTACTGGCTCAATCCGGCCGGCAACCCCGGTGTGGACATGTTGTGCATGCTGGTCATCGGTTTCCTGATTTACGGTCCGGTCATGCTGATAGGCCTGCATGCGCTTGAGCTGGCGCCGAAAAAAGCCGCCGGTACCGCCGCTGGTTTTACCGGCCTGTTCGGTTATCTGGGCGGTTCCATAGCCGCCAGCGCCGTTATCGGCTATACCGTGGATTTCTTCGGCTGGGACGGCGGTTTCATGGTCATGATAGGCGGCTGCGTCCTGGCGGTGCTGTTGCTGTTATTGACTATGCTCAGCGAAACAAAACGGCCCGCCTTAACCGACGCCGCAGCGGAGTAGCATGCTGAAACGGGGTCACTCAGTTAAGGCGTTCATTGCGGCCTCGCAAGGTGGCCGGGAACGCCTGACCTGATTGGCGCCGATGTTGTCCTAGAAGATTAATTTAAATACGCCGGTAATGGTCAGCAGGCCGACAATAAAGATAATTGCGATAATCCAGAGAAATATTTTCATTCCGTTTCCTTCTTGTGAGGTGGGATATCATCAATGCGGAGTTAAGTGGATGATATCTTTAAATGAGTATAGAAGAAGAAAATGAAATTGACAGGCCGGGGCTGTATTAAGCCGCCCCGGACGGAACCTTAGCCGCTCTGCCGTATGCAGGCCATCAACGCCGCCGCATCGTCGATGCGCGGCGCCGACAGGATCAGCATTTTACCCAGCTTCAATGCATGATGCTGGCATTTATGCCGCATGGCGGCATCGGTCACGGTATCCAGATCCGCCACATGGGCCAGGCCGATGGTGCGGCGAATCAATTCGGTACCGCAATAGCCCAGGGCATCGGTCCAGACCTGCCGGAGGAAATAGCCGGCATAGCCCGATTCGGCAAGGGCGGGGTCTCGGGTGTTTTCCGCCGCCAGCGTCCGGAATCTCCCGGCAAAGGCCTGCCACAGTTCGCCGATATCCTGCAGACGCTGTTCACGGCCCGCGGCGGCCTCAGGCGGCCCCAGCAATCCCGGCAGGCCGCAGTAGTTCAGCAGCAGATTGCCGATGGCGGTGCCGATATCAAACCCGATGGGGCCGTAATAACCGAACTCCGCATCGATAACCTTTAGCCGGTCTTCGGCGACAAAGATCGATCCGGTATGGATATCGCCATGCAGCAATGCTTCCGCTTTAGTGAGGAAACGATGCTTAAGCGCCGCCACCGCCAGCTTGAGATCGGAATCGCTTTGTAATGAGGCCACCGCTTCGTTCAGCGCCGGCTCGTAGGAGTTACGGTCGTGGCCGCCGTAGGGATCGGTGAAAAACAGATCTTCGGTGATCTGGCACATTTCCGGATTGCTGAACCGGCCCACCTCGGCTTTTTTTTCGTGGGGATGCTGATAGAAATCCGAGGTATGAAACAGGGTTCTGGCCAGATACTCCCCCAATTGGCGGGCGGCCTGGGGATAATAGCGGCCATAGGCCAGTTCCCGCCGCCAGATGGCCATGGAAGACAAATCCTCCTGAATCATCACCGCCAGACCGGCGTTATGATGCAGGACTCGCACGGTATGCTGCGGACAATAACGGCCATGGGCAAGGAGGGTTTCTGCCTCGATACGGGCGCGATCGAGGGTGAGTGGCCATGATTCGCCGACGCAGCGCACATAGGGCAACGCCTGTTTGACCACTACCCGGCTAACGCCTTGGCCGTCGAGGATTTTAAACACCAGATTGAGATTGCCGTCCCCCACCTCCTCGGCGTTTATCAACGTTTCCGCGTCGCTGAGCCCGGCATAACGGCGGGCATAATCAACGGCATCGGCGGCGGTAAGCGTACGGTAAGCGGACATATTTCAGCACCTCTATTTAAGAGTATGGACGTCTATACTTCTTTACGTCATGTTGGCAGAATACCTTTTTTGGCGCAATAACCTAAAAGGATTTAACAACTGATGCAGAACATTAACGCCACCAGTTTGCGGGTGCTGGATAACCGCTTGTGGATATTGGATCAGCAGGCGCTGCCGCAGCAAAAAAACTGGTATCGGGTCTCCACTGTGCATGAGCTTATTGATCATGTCCGCGCCCTTCGGGTACGCGGCGCGCCGCTGATTGGTTTGACCGCCAGCCTGCTGCTGGGCCTGCTGGCGGAGCAAGGGATGTCGCGCACGGAGCTGTTGTCCGCCCTGGCGCAATTGCTGGCGGCGCGCCCCACCGCCGTGAATCTGATGAATAACCTGGCGCGGATGGGCGAAGCGCTGGCAACGGCCGATTATTGCGATGCCATGGGACGGGAAGCGCTGCGGCTGGTGGAGGAAGATCGGGCGCTTTGCGAGGCTATCGCCGGCCATGGCGCGACGCTGGTGAGTCCCGGCAGCCGCCTGTTGACCCATTGCAATACCGGCGGGCTGGCTACCGCCGGTATCGGCACCGCGCTGGGAGTGATACGCCGCGCGCATCGACAGGGCAAAGTGAAACGGGTGTGGGTGGGTGAAACCCGGCCGCTGCTGCAGGGCGGACGCCTGACCGCCTGGGAGCTGGGCGAACTGTCCATACCCTATACCCTGATTTGCGATTCCATGGCCGCCGGGCTTATGGCCCGGGGCGAGGTGGACGCCGTTTGGGCGGGGGCGGATCGCATCGCCGCCAACGGCGACGTGGCCAATAAAATCGGCACCTATGGCCTGGCGGTGCTGGCGCATTACCATGGCGTCCCGTTTTATGTCGCCGCGCCACATACCACCCATGACGCGGCGTGCGCCGATGGGGGTGCGATTCCTATTGAGCAGCGGGATGCGGGGGAAGTTACCGGCGTAAGCGGCGGTTTCGGCAGCTGCCGCTGGGCGCCGGAATGCGCGGAGGTTTATAATCCGGCCTTTGATGTGACTCCTGCATCACTTATCAGCGCCTGGGTGCTGGATAGCGGCGTTATTACCTCCGGGCAGGTGGCCGCGGGGGTTTTCCGGCGACCGCTGGTTAGCTGATTGCTTTTTCAAAACCCGCATACCTTGCACAGTGGGCCTTCAACACGTTGGCTGCACGATCGGCGATCGCGGGCCGGGTCTTAGCGTTCCAGCCGCGGGTAGTTATCGGCGATGGGATCGCCGGTGAAGCGGGCTACCCAGCCCTCGGGATTGTCGAACAGTCTGATGGCGGTGAAATGCGGCGCGGCACCCATATCGAACCAGTGGGGTGTGCCCGCCGGCACGGAGATCAAATCGTTTTTTTCGCACAAGATTTGCAGGATTTTCCCCGCGATGTGCAGGCAAAACAGACCAGAGCCTTCGACAAAAAACCGCACCTCATCTTCACCATGGGTATGTTCAGAGAGGAATTTGGCGCGCAGCTCCTGCCGTTGGGGGTGATCTGCGCGCATGCTGATCACGTCCCAGGTTTGATAGCCTTTCTCCGCCACCAGCCGTTGGATGGCCTGTTGATAAGCGGCAAGGACCTCCTCCGGCTGCGGATCGCCGCCCAGTTCGCGGTCGGCTCGCCAGCGTTCGAAACGGACGCCGACCGCATTCAGCTGCCCGCGGATGGCATCGGCGTCACGGCTTTGCCAAATGGGCCGGCTCGCATCGGAATCGGTGAAAATGGTTAACGCGCTCATGAGGCCAGCTCCTGTAAATCAATTTGGTTAAAATGAGTTGCCTGGGGATGCAGCGGCGGGCATTTCACCGGGTCCCGAATCAGCTGACAGGTACGCCAGCCCGCCTCCCGCGCGGCATCAAGCTCTTGGATAATGTCTGATAAAAAAAGTATTTCCTTAGGCGGGCACTGCAAGCGGGCGGCAATATTGCGATAGGATGCCGCTTGTCGTTTAGCCCCTATGCGGGTGTCGAAATAGCCGTTGAACAGCGGACGCAAGTCTCCCGACTCGCTGTAGCCAAACAGCAGCTGCTGAGCTTCTACCGAGCCGGAAGAATAGGCATAAAGGGAGATTCCCTGTTGCCGCCACTCAGCCAACCGGGGAGCGACGTCGGGATAGAGATGGCCCTGGAAGTCCCCTTTCAGGTAGCCTTCACGCCAAATCATGCCCTGTATGATTTTCAGGGCGGTGGATTTCCAATCCTCATCCATAAAACTGAACAATTCAGCAATCATATCGGCTACGGTGGCGCCAGGACGGGCTATTTCATGGCGCAATTCCGACAAAGCCGCGGCCACTTCCGGTTCATGTTCGCGCCGGCGCAGGAATTCGGACAGCCGCTCCCGGGCATAAGGGAACAGGACCTGATGTACAAAGCGGATATCGCTGGTGGTACCTTCGATATCGGTCACGACGGCCTTGATCATTTCGCCTCCAGCAAACGACGCTGCAACGCGCATTGAAACAGGAACTCCAGCCCTTCCAAATGGCGTCGGGCTTCTTTAACATCCCGTCCCCAGCAATACAGGCCGTGGCCGCGCACCAGAAAACCATGACGCAGTCCCTCCAGCTTATCGCGTGCCGCCACCCGCTCCGCCAGGGCGGCGATATCCTGATCGTTATCGAATATTGCGACGGTCACCGGAGTTAAATGACTATGAACGCCGGCGAGGGATTTTTGCATTTCATATCCGTTCAGGACCAGCGAATCACCCGCTTGCGCGAGCGAGAGTACGGTGGCATTCACCGAATGGGTATGCAATATCGCCCCTACCAGCGGGTCACGGCGATAAATCAGCGTATGCAGTGCGGTCTCCGCCGACGGCCTGCGGTGGTCGTCCACCCGCTGGTTCAAAATATCCACCCGCAAAAAATGTTCGGCCTCCAGGCAGCCTTTATCCTGGCCCGACTCGCTGATAAGGCAGATTTGCCCGTCCAGGCGTACCGACATATTGCCGCCGGTGGCCGGGCACCAGCCCTTTGCGCCGATCCAATGGCATGCGGCCACCAGCTCGGCTAATTGCTGAGTCACTATCATAAGTATCCATTCTCCAGAAGCGCAGTCTCTCAGTCCGGGAAATATAGCCGTGTAACCGTCCGTATGTCTTTACAGCCAGAAATAGTAACATCGGGTTAATGTGGCGGCAACAGCGTACACAGAGGGTTTCGGAGCGCGCGGGCAAAAGGATATGGCTTGATATGGCAGAATGATTTTTATAGGCAAGCAGCGCAAGCGCGTAATCAGGCAGCTTTATATACCGGCCCGGCGGATGGCGATAAAGGACAGGTCGCGCTCCGGACAAATGCGGAGCGCGAGGGAATTATCATACTTCGATTTCAGCTTCGTCGCCTTTTTCCTGCAGCCAGTTGCGCCGGTCTTCCGAGCGTTTCTTCGCTAACAGCATATCCATCATCAGCAGCGTTTGTTCCACGTCTTCATCATCAATGGTCAGTTGCACCAGCCGGCGGGTGTTGGGATCGAGGGTCGTCTCCCGCAGTTGCAGCGGATTCATTTCCCCCAGCCCTTTGAAACGCTGCACGTTAGGCGTGCCTTTTTTGCGTTTGAGCTGTTCGAGCACGCCGGCTTTCTCGCTCTCGTCCAAGGCGTAATAGACCTCTTTGCCAAGATCGATGCGATAGAGCGGCGGCATGGCGACGTAGACATGGCCGCCTTTCACTACCGGTCGAAAATGCCGCACGAACAAGGCGCACAGCAGGGTGGCGATATGCAAACCGTCCGAGTCGGCATCCGCCAGGATACAAATCTTGCCGTAGCGCAACTGGCTTAAATCATCGCTATCGGGATCGATGCCGATGGCCACCGAAATATCATGCACTTCCTGGGACGCCAACACCTCATCGGAAGAGACTTCCCAGGTGTTGAGGATTTTGCCCTTCAGCGGCATGATGGCCTGGTATTCGCGATCCCGCGCCTGTTTGGCCGAACCGCCCGCCGAATCACCTTCCACCAGGAACAGTTCGGTACGGGCCAGGTCCTGGGCGGTGCAATCCGCCAATTTGCCCGGCAGGGCCGGTCCGCTGGTGAGCTTTTTGCGCACCACTTTTTTCGACGCCCGCAGGCGCCGCTGGGCGCTGGAAATCGCCAGCTCCGCCAACTGCTCGGCGACCTGGATATTCTGATTCAGCCACAGGCTGAACGCATCTTTCACCACGCCGGAAACAAAAGCGGCGCACTGCCTGGAAGAGAGACGTTCCTTGGTCTGGCCGGCGAACTGCGGGTCCTGCATTTTCACCGACAGCACGTAGGCGCAGCGCTCCCAAATATCTTCCGCCGACAGCTTGACGCCGCGGGGCAGGATATTGCGGTATTCGCAGAAGTCCCGCATAGCGTCCAGCAGCCCCTGCCGCAGGCCGTTAACGTGGGTGCCGCCCTGGGGCGTTGGGATCAGGTTGACATAACTTTCGGTCAACAGCTCGCCGCCCTCCGGCAGCCAGAGCAGCGCCCAATCCACCGTTTCGGTATCGCTGGCGAAGCTGCCGACAAACGGCGCTTCCGGCAGGGTAATCAGGCCATTGATCGCCTGATTGAGATAATCGGTGAGGCCGGACTGATAGCACCAGCTCTGCTCAGTGTTATTCACCTGATCGATAAACACAATTTCAACGCCGGGACAGAGCACCGCTTTCGCCTTCAGCAGATGGGTCAGGCGCGAGGCGGAAAAGCGCGGGCTGTCGAAGAACTGCGGATCGGGCCAAAAATGTACGCTGGTGCCGGTATTGCGTTTGGGGCAGGTGCCTTTTATCGATAGATCTTCTACTTTATCGCCGTTCTCGAAGGCGATGCCGTAGATATTGCCGTTGCGGCGAACGGTGACATCCACCCGGATGGAAAGTGCATTCACCACCGAGATGCCGACGCCGTGCAAGCCGCCGGAAAACTGATAGCTCTTGTTGGAAAACTTACCGCCCGCGTGCAGGCGGCACATGATCAGTTCCACCGCCGGCACGCCCTCTTCCGTATGGATGTCCACGGGCATGCCGCGGCCGTCATCGGTCACTTCCAGGGATTGATCGGCGTAAAGAATCACCTCAATGCGCTTGGCATGGCCGGCAAGCGCCTCATCGACGCTGTTATCGACAACCTCTTGTCCCAAATGGTTGGGGCGCGTGGTATCAGTATACATGCCGGGACGGCGGCGCACCGGCTCCAGTCCGCTGAGCACTTCTATCGCGTCGGCATTATAGGTTTCTTGTGTCATGGTTTAATCGACTATCGTGACAAATTGTTGGAGAGCCTACCGCAAAGGGCACCGGTTCGGAAAGTGTTAATTCGCACAAGACGATGCGCAGAGGATTCAGACAGCGGCGAGCCCGAGGAAATCCACGATGGGGGAGAAATAATGTTCGAAGCCGATAAATGCATGATTCCCCCCTGACTCCACCGTTTGACGGCAATGAGTGTAGTACTCCTGCGCCTGGCGGTAATCCAGGATCTCGTCCCCCGTTTGCTGCAGTAGCCAGATAAGATCCGGCGATGCCGGCTTCTCCACCTGCATGGACTTCAAATCGTAAATATGACGAGACTCTAGCACATAACGCTGACCGGTGTAGGGATTCTCGTTAACGCCTAAAAATCCCGTCAGCAGCTCATAGGGACGTACCACCGGGTTAACCACCACGGCGGGCAGCTTGAAGGTTTGCGATAGCCAGGTGGCGTAATAGCCGCCGAGGGATGACCCCACCAGTCCCAGCGGTTCGCCGGCGTTCTCCAGCACCAGCCTTTCGAGCAATTCCGCGGTCTCGGCGGGATACATCGGCAGCTGCGGCACGATCATTTTCACGGAGGGATGGTGCTGAGGCAGCCAGGCCTTGAGTGAAGTCGCCTTGGAGGATAAAGGGGAACTGTTGAAACCGTGCAGATAGAGCAGAACAGCCATTAATAGCCTTCCGAATCCGTATCCGGCAAATACGCCACGCCCGATAACCGGTGGACTTCGGTTTCAAGCTTGCCGTCCGGATAGAGATCGAGATAACGCCAGCCCGGGCCGACGGAATCGATGGTGAAATTGGTGCAATGGGGTTTGAACTGCACGCAGGTGGAGGGTGACGCCAGAACGCGCCGGCCTTGCCAGTCCAAATCCAGTTCCTGATGGATATGACCGCACAATAAGGTCTTAACCCGCGGGAAATTATTCAGCACCGCCGCCAGCATATGGGCATTGCGCAAGCTGTGCTGATCCAGCCAGATGCATCCCGAAGCGGAAGGATGATGGTGCAGCAGCAGCAGCGTGTGGCGCTCCGGCTGCAGCCGAAGGGTTTTATCCAGCCATTCCAGCTGGTATTCGCTCAGTTCGCCGTGAGGCACGCCGAATACCTGACTATCCAGCAGGATCAACTGCCAATTGTCACCCAGAAGCACATGCTTGGACGGCGAAATGCCGCACTCGTCAAGCACCTTAACCATCGCCGGCTGGAAATCGTGGTTGCCCGGCAGCCAAACGCAGGGAGCGGGCAGGCGCGAAATGCCCTTGGCGAAAAGCTGATACGCTTCAAGTGAATGATCCTGGGCCAGATCCCCGGTGGCCACCACCAAATCATACCGATGCTGTTCCGCTTCTATCGCGTCCAGTACCGCACAATAGCTACGATAGGTGTTCACCCCAAGCAGCGCCTCATCCTCACCGGCAAACAGATGAGTGTCTGTGATTTGTAAAATCCTGATTATGGCCCCATTCGCCACAGGAAGTCTCAACAGGCTTTCCAAAGGGTATCCTTGGTTATTGAAATCTGCCTAACACACTGGAATTGCCATCGCCCCGTACGCTAAACAATAGCGTAGCCAATCCGCGAGGAACTGGTTGATTTGATGTTTTTCGTCACGTTGATGTAACTTTTTATTAGGGTAATCATACCGTGCCTTGAAACGATAGATCTGCTGACTGGAACACACTTCCGCAACCATGGCGTCGTGATACAGCCGGACGCTCATGGACGGCAGGCTCCAGAAACTGACCAGCGGTTCGGTCTGGATGATTTGCACCAGGGTGGTGTAACGGGTCGCTTCCAGAATGGTCAGGCGATAACTGGCGCCGTTAACCTGATAGGCTATCATTTCCCCTACTTCATTAATGCGGGGCAATAGCCGGCGCAGCTGGGCGAAGTTCGTTTCGCACAGGCGCATCATTTCCGGGAAATCAGGGGTATAGCGCTTGGTCATTAATCCGCCCACTCTTTTCGTAAGGATTCATGGTGTAAGGCCAGCCACTGCAGGGCAATGACGGAGGCCGCGTTATCGATAACGCCCTCTTCCACCCAGCGGTAAGCCTGCTCGCGGCTCACCACGTGAAGACGTATATCTTCGTTTTCTTCCACCAATCCATGGATACCTTCTGCCAGCCCGGCATCAACTTCCCCGGCCATAATGGTCAGGCGTTCGCTGGTGCCGCCCGGGCTTGCCAAATAGCTTAGCATCCGTTTGCAGCGTCCGACCCGAAGCCCCGCTTCCTCCACCGACTCCCGGCGAGCCACCTGCTCGAGGGTTTCTCCGGGTTCGATCATACCGGCTACCAGCTCCAACAGCCAGGGGGTCGGACTGCTATCATAAGAGGCAATGCGAATTTGTTCCAATAATACAACTTCATCACGTATCGGATCATAAGGCAGCAGGACCACGGCGTGGCCGCGCTCAAAAATTTCCCGGGTGACTTCTCCACTCATTTCGCCGTTAAACAGGCGATGACGGAACCGATACAGCTCCAACGAAAAAAAACCTTGGTAAAGTTTATCCCGTGCAATAATTTCTACATCTTCTTTACCGAATGTAACGGGTGTGGGTTCGGTTAATGCCATTTTAACGACTCCTAGTCTGTATAATCGGCGATTTCGTGGTTGCTGAAGCAATCACTGTGCCGCAAAGTGCAGGTTTGTGATAAATTTTGTGATATAGAGACAAGATGGCACGTTCAGCCACCTCATACACTCCGCTGACTCTGATAGAATCGGGCGATATTTATCTGTCGACAGCGCTACCATAGCAATTTTGCTGTATCAAAAGGAATGCAAATGAAGAAACTGCTCCCCCTTCTTATTGGACTGAGCCTCGGCGGATTCAGTACTTTAAGTCAGGCAGAAAATCTGCTTCAAGTGTATCAGCAGGCACGGCTATCCAATCCGGATCTTCGCGCATCGGCAGCTGACCGCGACGCAGCATTTGAAAAGATCAACGAAGCCCGCAGCCCCCTGCTGCCACAGCTTGGACTCGGGGTGGACTACACCTATAACAATGGCTTTCGCGATCAGAGGGATATCAATTCCAATGAGACCAGCGGCTCGCTGCAGCTCACCCAGACCATTTTTGATATGTCGAAATGGCGCGCGCTGACGGTGCAGG
The DNA here is from genome assembly GCF_047324255.1 of Sodalis sp. RH15. NCBI lineage: Bacteria > Pseudomonadati > Pseudomonadota > Gammaproteobacteria > Enterobacterales > Bruguierivoracaceae > Sodalis > Sodalis sp. RH15. The sequence continues at coordinate 1,101,840 of NZ_CP178738.1, read as the reverse complement.
AAAAAACCGCCGGTGTCCAGGATGTGACTTATCAAACCCAGCAGCAGACGCTGATTCTTAATACCGCTACCGCCTATTTTAACGTATTAAGCGCCATCGACGCACTTTCTTATACCGAAGCGCAAAAGCAATCGATTTACCGGGAGCTGGACCAGACCACGCAGCGCTTTAACGTCGGCCTGGTGGCTATTACCGACGTGCAAAACGCCCGCTCCAACTATGATACCGTGTTGGCCGACGAAGTGAATGCCCGCAATACCGTGGATAATGCATTGGAAAGCCTGCGCCAGATCAGCGGCAACTTTTATCCGCAGCTGGCGTCGCTGAATATCGATCGTTTTAAAGCCGCCCAGCCGCAGCCAATCAACGCGCTGTTGAAAGAAGCGGAAATGCGCAACCTGACCCTGCTAAGCGCCCGCTTGTCGCAGGATGTTGCGCGGGAACAGATTCGTTTGGAAGAAACCGGCCATTATCCGACGTTAGCCCTGACCGCCAGTTCATCGTTAAGCAATACCGATTATAACGGTTCGCGGACCAACGGAAATGCCAATTATAACAATACCAATATCGGCCAGAACGCCATCGGCCTTAGCCTGAGCGTGCCTATCTATTCCGGCGGCGCGGTGACCTCGCAGGTCAAACAGGCGCAGTACAGCTTCGTCAGCGCCAGCGAACAGCTGGAAAGCGCCCATCGCAGCGTGGTGCAAACCGTGCGGTCATCTTTTAATAACATATCCGCCTCCATCAGCAGCATCGATGCTTATCGCCAGGCGGTGATTTCGGCGCAAAGCTCTCTGGATGCCTCGGAAGCCGGTTATGAAGTTGGCACCCGCACCATTGTCGACGTGCTGGACGCCACCACCACGCTGTATGACGCCAAACGCAATCTTTCCACCGCCCGCTATAACTATGTAATCAACCAGCTGACGCTTAAAAATGCCCTGGGCACCCTCAACGAGGATGATATCCGTACGCTGAACGCCTCCCTTGGGCAACCCATCGCCACCAGTCCCGAGAGCGTGGCGCCGGTGAATCCCAATCAGGACGCCAATGCCGAAGGCGTTAACCCAAGCCAGACCTCCCGGGCGCCCCGCAGTAATCCGTCCGATGCCGCCCAATCGGCCAGGCAGTCCGCCACTCCGGTGAGCGCCACCGTACCGGCATCCTCGTCGGCGAAAAAACGCAATCCGTTCCAGCACTAAGCCATATCCAGGCGGGTCCGTTCCCGCCTGGCTTGATCCCGTTGATCCTCCCGCCCCGATCCCATCGTTGTGTATAACTTTGTAAAGTTGTTTCATGGTTGTTGCCGACGCTTCTTATTTAAACGCTTTTCCCCTATCCTTAGGGGGAACTCTGGGTAAGTTAAAACATTAATAAAGCAGGAGAATAATGAAACGGACAAAAGAAATCAACCACGCCGACTTTCGCAAGCGCTGGCGGGTTTATCGAATGGCACCGGCCGCGCTGGCGATAGGCGCGGTATTCGTTCTGGCCGGCTGTGAAAAAAGCGACGAAAACGTGACGCTTTATCAAAACAGCGACGACTGTTCCCGCGCCAATCCCTCCATGAGCGAACAGTGCGCCACCGCCTATAAGAATGCCATGGCGGAAGCCAAGAAAACCGCCCCCAAATACGCTTCCCGCGCCGATTGCGTGGCGGAGTTCGGCGAAGAACAGTGCACCCAGGTGCCGGCCCAGGCTGGCACGGCGGCTGAACCGCAGCAAAGCGGCAGCTTCTGGATGCCGCTGATGGCCGGTTATATGATGGGCCGGATGATGGGCGGCGGTTATTCCCAGCAGCCTTTGTTCACCTCCCGCGCGCCCAATAGCCCGGCCAACGGCAAATTCGTCGATGCCAGCGGCCGCAATTACGGCCCGGCGACCGGCGGCCGCAGCATGAATGTGCCGAAAAGCGCCATGGCGCCCAAGCCCGCCGCCACCAATACCGTGACCCGCGGCGGTTTCGGCGAAACCGTGGCCAAACAGAATACCACGATGCAGCGCAGTTCCGCCGCCTCCATGCCGCGTCGCAGTATGGGCGGCTGACGGATGAAACGAGTTACGTTGTATGAGCGCCCGGACTGGCGTGAAAAAGCCGCCGAATATGGCTTTGATTTCCATACCATGTACGGTGAACCTTATTGGTGCGAAGACGCCTATTATCAGTTCACGCTGGCGCAAATCGAAACGCTGGAAGACGCCACCGCCGATATCCACCGCATGTGCCTGAAGGTGGTAGAAAAGGTGGTGGCCAGCGATGCGCTGATGGCCAAATTCCATATCCCGAAGCATACCTGGCAATTTGTCCGCAACGCCTGGCACAGCGGCCAGCCCTCGCTCTATTCCCGTCTCGACCTGGTCTATGACGGCCGGCAGGCGCCCAAGCTGCTGGAAAACAATGCCGATACCCCCACCTCCCTGTTTGAATCGGCATTTTTCCAATGGATCTGGCTGGAAGATCAGATCAAGACCGGTCAATTGCCTGCCGGAGCCGATCAATACAACAGCCTGCAGGAAAAATTAATCGATCGCTTCCGCGAGCTGAAAGAGCGCCATGGCTTCGGGGCGCTGCATTTCGCCTGCTGCCGGGATACCGATGAAGATCGCGGTACGGTGCAATACCTGCAGGATTGCGCGCTAGAAGCAGGACTGGCCAATGAGTTCCTGTTTATCGAGGAGATCGGCCTGGGAGAAAAAGGACAGTTTACCGACACCGAAAACCAGGTGATCGGCAATATGTTCAAGCTGTATCCCTGGGAGTTCATGCTCAAGGAGATCTTTTCCACCAAGCTGGAGGATGCCGGGGTGCGCTGGCTGGAGCCGGCCTGGAAGGCCATTCTGTCCAACAAAGCCCTGCTGCCCATGCTGTGGGAAATGTTTCCCGGCCACCCCAACCTGCTGCCGGCCTATTTCAGCGAAGACAATCCGCCGCCCATGGACAGCTATGTGGTGAAACCCCTGTTTTCACGGGAAGGGGCCAATATCCGCATCGTTGAAAACGGCCAGGAAACCGCCCGCGTGGACGGTCCCTATGGCGAAGAGGGGTATATTATCCAGCAATACTGCCCGCTGCCGCTTTTTGGCGACAGTTATACCGTTATCGGCAGCTGGCTGGTGAACGACCAGCCATGCGGTATCGGTATCCGCGAGGATAAAGAGCGGATAACCCAGGATCTGTCGCGGTTTTATCCCCACATCATACTGGGTTGACCGGGTGCGTGGTCCGTTAGCGGTGCGCCTTATATCCTGGCCTTTTCAGGCGGGCAGGATAATCACCCCACCTGGACCGACAGCATGCTCAGCGAGGCCATTTCGATGCCGTCCACCGGTATCGAGATGGGTTCTTTACCGTCCCAGGCACCGAGAATATACAACAGCGGCAGATAATGATCCGGCGTAGGATTTGACAACGCCGCCCCTTCATGGCGCATAAAGTCCACCAGCGGGTGCTGCCCCTCCCCTTGCCAAGCGATATTGTCGCGAACAAATTGATTGAATGACTCGGCCCAGGGATAGGGCTCGGCCGCGCCCTGCCAGATTACCATGCGTAAATTATGCACCACATTGCCGCTGGCGATAATCATCACCCCCTGGTCACGCAGCGCGGAAAGTTCACGTCCCAGCCGGTAATGATATTCGGCGGGTTTTGTCCCGTCGATGCTCAACTGCACCATGGGAATATCCGCCGCGGGATACATCTTTTTCACCACGCCCCAGGAGCCGTGATCGAATCCCCAGGATTGATCGGCGGCCACCTCAACCGGCAACAGGATTTCCTGGATCGTTTTCGCCAGCGCCGGCGAACCGGGGGCCGGATAACGGATATCAAACAGCGCCTGGGGAAACCCGCCGAAATCATGAATGGTGCGCGGATTTTCCATGGCGGTCACCGCGGTTCCACGGGTATACCAATGGGCGGACACCGCCACAATGGCGCGGGGACGCGGCAGGGTTTGCCCCAGATGTTCCCAGGCCTGGGTATAACGATTATCTTCCAGCACGTTCATCGGACTGCCGTGGCCGAGAAACAGCGCGGGCATGCGGGATTCACTCATGCTTATTCCTTAATGGTATGGCGCACCAGGCGCTTCATAACCGTTAAGGTACGCGCTTCGTTCACAAAATGAACTCGGATAAGCATGATAAAGACATTCAAAAATATTGAACATTAACCTATCAGACCATGGGGAATCCCCTCGACATGCTCGTTCCGTGGCTTTTATTTGACGCCCAGCCGCTTCGCCAGACGATGCAAATTGCCCGGATCCATGGCCAGCCGGCGCGCGCAGGCCGACCAATTGTTTCCACAGCTTTCCAACGCCAGGCGGATCAAGTGCCGCTGGTAGTTATCGGTCCCTTGGCGCAGGCTGACCAGTTCCACCCGTTCCGGCGAATCAGGCCGGCTATCCGCCGCCGGACGCGCCGCGTCCAGGGCAAAATGCTGCGGCTGCAGCAGGATATCGCCCCCGCCTTGTTCCGCACGCGCCAATACCGTGGCGCGATAAACAGCATGCTCCAATTCCCGCACATTGCCCGGCCAGTGATTACCGGTAAGCAATGCCAGCGTGCCGGGGGCCAGTACCAGGCTGCCCAGCCCCAGCTTTTCCCGGCTGCGCTCGCAAAAAAATCCCGCCAGCAGGGCGATATCCTGTTCCCGTTCCCGCAACGGCGGCACATGGATCGGAAACACGCTCAGGCGATGAAACAGATCGGCGCGAAACTCGCCGGCCACCACCGCATCTTTCAGCACCCGATTGGTGGCGGCCAGTACGCGGACGTTCACCCGCAGGCTTTGATCATCCCCGACCCGCTGCAGGTCGCCATATTGCAGCACGCGCAGCAGTTTTGCCTGCAGCGTCAGGGAGAGCTCGCCGATTTCATCTAAAAACAGCGTACCGTTATCCGCCAGCTCAAATTTTCCGATACGATGGTGAATGGCGCCGGTAAAGGCGCCTTTTACATGGCCGAACAGTTCGCTCTCCGCCACCGATTCCGGCAACGCCGCACAGTTCAGATAAATCAAGGCATTGGCCGCCCGGGGCGACCCCTGATGGATAGCCCGGGCCACCAGTTCCTTACCTACGCCGGTTTCCCCGGTAATCAGCACATTCAGATCCGAGTTCGCGACGATACCGATCTCTTTTTTCAGCTGTCGCATCACCGCCGATAGCCCGATCATTTCGTCGCCGTCAACCGCCGTCGATACGCTGCCGGAGCTCACCGGCGCTATGACCTGTCTCTCCAGCCGCTCCACCAGCAGGGCATTGCTGAGAGCCGCCGAGGAGAGCGCCGCCACCAGCCGCAGTTCCTCATCGCTGAAATGATCGAGCTGATGGGGATCCATACCGTCCAGGGTCAGCGCGCCGATCAGGGTCTGGTGGATAAACAGCGGCAGGCCGATACAGGCATGTACCTTGAACTGCTGGTGGCCGGGAATTAATCCGTCGTAGGGATCCGGCAATTGGCTGTCCGCCGGAAAACGCACCACATCGCCGGCGCGGGCGATAGCTTCAAGGCGCGGATGCTCGGCCAAACGAAACCGCCGCCCCAAGACATCCGGCGATAACCCGGCGGTGGCCAGCGGACGGAACAACTGCTGCTCATAGCTCAGCAACGCAACGGCATCGCAGCCCAGCCGCCGCCGCAGGCCGGTAATCAGCCGCGCAAACCGGTCTTGGCTGGACATGCCTGATTGCAGCTCAATGGCGAGATGACTTAAGGTTTCAATGGATAAAGGCATAGGATTGTAATTATGACACTATTTATGTCAAAAAGACAAATAAAAAACATAGTCATTTTAACAGTTTACTTTAAAATAATATTAATATTCATACAGATAGGCACTGGCACGCTCTATGCAACCTTTATCCCATCATTTATCACTAAACCTTTACAATGGGGGCCGGCGAAGCACGTATGCAGGAGGCGTTTTCACTGTTACGCCAACTGGGCAATCAATAACGGAGAGTCAAATGCAGGAACTGTTGTGTTATCAAACCATGCCTATCTGGACGGCCGAAACGATCCCGGCGGCCTTTCGCGAGCGCCACAATACCAAAGAGGGCGTCTGGGCCCGGTTGACGGTATTGCAAGGCAGCCTGACCTTTGATCTGCTTAACGAGGATAGCGATATTCTGCAAAGCGGGACGTTTTCCAGCCTACGGCAGCCGCCGCAGGTGGAACCGCAGCAGTGGCACCGCATTGCCGCCGTGTCAGATGATATCCGGTGCCGGCTGGCGTTTTACTGCCGGCCGGAAGATTATTATCATTTGAAATACGGCTTAACCCGTACTCATTCCGAAGTCATTAATGCCGGTAATTATTTATTGCCCGGCAACGGGTTGTTGCCCGGCAAGGCGCTGGACCTGGGCTGCGGTGGCGGCCGCAATGCGCTATATCTCGATCTGCTGGGCTTTAGGGTAACCGCCCATGATAAAAATCCCCAGAGCATCGCGGCCCTTAATGAGATTATCGCCGCCGAGGAACGGCAGAATATCAGCGCTTCGGTGCTGGATATCAGCGAAGAGACCATCAGCGGGCAGTATCAGTTTATTCTTTCCACGGTGGTGATGATGTTTTTACCAGCCGGCTGTATCAGCCGCCTGATAGGCGACATGCAGCGCAGCACGCTGCCGGGGGGAATGAACCTGATTGTCGCCGCCATGTCGACGCCGGACTTTCCCTGCCCCATCCCGTTTCCCTTTACCTTTGGACCCGGCGAACTGAAGCGGTATTACGAGGGATGGGAGATTATCAAATATAACGAGGACCCGGGGGAACTGCATAAAACCGATGCCGACGGCAACCGCATCAAGCTGCGGTTCGCCACCCTGCTGGCCAGAAAGCGCCCCGTGGCAGGCCCACTAACGCCGGAGTGAAACCAAGCCTGTTAAAGGGAGACCGTGCCGATGGGGTCGAAGCCGCCGTCCAGCGGCGGCCGGAGTGCCCCATGGCTCGGTAGGCCCGCTATCACCGGGTGTGCAACGACCGTGTTAAAGGGAGACCGTGCCGATGGGGTCGAAGCCGCCGTCCAGCGGCGGCCGGAGCGCCCCACGGCGCGGTAAGCCCGCTGCCTCCGGGCCTGAACTCAGCTGGCCCGCTGGGCCAACGCCTGGCGATAGGCCACCAAATCCTCAATGGTCACCACCGGCATAGCGTGCTTTTGGGCAAACTCGATGACTTCCGGCGCGTGGGCCATGCTGCCGTCGTCATTAGTGACTTCGCACAGCACGCCCATAGGTTTGAGCCCCGCCAGGGTGCACAAATCGATACTGGCCTCGGTATGGCCGCCACGGGTCAATACCCCGCCCGGCTGCGCCCGCAGCGGGAAGACGTGGCCGGGACGATTGAGATCGCCGGGCTTGGCGCCATCTTTGATGGCGGCGCGAATGGTGGTCAGGCGATCGGCGGCGGAAACGCCGGTGGTCACCCCTTCCGCCGCTTCGATGGTCACGGTGAACGCGGTTTGGTAATGGCTGGAATTGCGTTCCACCATCATCGGTAAATCCAGCTGCTGGCGCCGCTCTTCCGTCAGGCACAGGCAAACGATACCGCTGCCATGACGAATAGCCAGCGCCATTTGTTCAACCGTCATGTTTTCGGCGGCAAAAATCATGTCGCCTTCGTTTTCACGATCTTCGTTATCGAGCACCAGCACACCGCGGCCATCGCGCAGCGAGGTGAGTGCATTTTCCACGCGTTCCATCGGTGTACCGAATTTGGAAAGAAGCGTCTGATTCATGGTAAATAAAACCTCATAAAGTATATGGATTACCAGAACCAGGGCGGACTTAGGAGCGAGCCATTGAAGGCTGAAAAATAACGAGAATGGGCGCAAGCCCATAGTAAGCCGTTACTCTCTCCCGTCCGGACTATAACCGTCGGCCCCGGAATTACACCGGATCTGCTGACCTCAGATTAACCAGCAATCTGAGCGCTCGCGGGCTTCCCCCGACTATTGCACGCAATAGTTGCAGAGGTTTACCGCCGGTGGGGAGTTTCGCCCCGCCCTGAGAATAAGCGCAATAACTATAGCGCCAATGAAATTGCAGGGCAATAACGGCGAGGGGCAAAGCGGAAAATTTGCGGCTATAAAGAGATATAATTAATGTGTCGCTGTTTTAGTTTCTTCTCTATCGAACAGGCATTACACTTAACCTTATCTTACGCGCTAGGAAACTCACCGATGATTGATACTAAAAAAATTGAACAGCTTGCCCGTCAAATCCATGAATCCCTGCCCAAAGGCATTCGTGAACTGGGTGATGATGTCGAGAAGAAAATCCGTCAGGTGTTGCAAAGCCAGTTTAGCCGCATGGATCTGGTCAGCCGGCAGGAGTTTGACGTGCAGACTCAGGTATTACTGCGCACCCGGGAAAAGCTGAGCCAGCTGGAATTGCGGATCAATGCCCTGGAAACGATGCCGGGAAATGCCGTGACCCCGACGGTGGCGGCCGAAACCGGACCCGCCGTCGCCAAGACGGACATTGACGAGCCGGAGGCCGGCGATGTGGCGGACGATACGTCGGCCGAACCGAAAAAATGATATAAAATCAAACCTACCCGGCAACCATTGATTGCCGGGTTTTTCACGCCTGCACTGAGCTTTAGCCCCGCTTGCCGCTTTTGATCGAATTGATGATATTGGTGGTGGAACAGCCGTCCTCGAAATTCAGCACCCGCACATCGCCGCCGTTGGCCCACACTTCCTTGCTGCCGGCGATTTCCTCGGGTTTATAATCGCCCCCCTTCACCAGCAAATCCGGCAGGATTTCGGCAATCAGGCGCTGCGGGGTATCCTCTTCGAACGACACCACCCAGTCCACCGCCTCCAATGCGCTCAGCACGATCATCCGCTGGGCCAAGGGGTTCACCGGCCGGTGTTCGCCTTTCAGCCGCTGGGTGGAAGCATCGCTGTTGACCGCGACAATCAACCGGTCCCCCAGCCGCCGGGCATTGGCCAGATAAGAGACGTGGCCCGCATGCAAGATATCGAAAATCCCGTTGGTCATCACCACTTTCTCGCCGCGCCGGCGGGCCTGAGCCACCGCCTGGGCCAGCTCCGTTTCGGTCATGATGCCGAAACCGGCGTCGGCCCGGCCGTGGATGGCGTTTTCCAGCTCGATGGGACTGACGGTGGAGGTTCCCAGCTTGCCCACCACCACCCCGGCGGCGGCATTAGCCAGAAAACAGCTTTCCTCCAGGGAGTTGCCCGCCGCCAGCGCTGCCGCCAGCACCCCGATCACCGTGTCTCCCGCGCCGGTGACATCGTAGACTTCCTGCGCCTGGGTCGGCAAATGCAGCGGCTCCTTGCCGGGTTGCAGCAGGGTCATGCCCTGTTCCGAACGGGTGATAAGCAGAGCCGACAGATCATAATCGGCAATCAGCTTCATGCCCCGGCTCACCAGTTCGTCCTCGTCCCGGCACTGTCCGGCCACCGCTTCGAATTCGGACAGATTCGGCGTCAGCATGGTGGCGCCGCGATAGCGGGTAAAATCGGTACCCTTCGGATCCACCAATACCGGAACCCCGGCATCCCGCGCCAGGCGAATGATATCCTGCACCTTTTCCAGCGCTCCCTTGGCGTAATCCGACAATACCAGGGCGCCGGCGGCGGGCAGCGCCTGGCGGATGCGCTCAAGCATCGGCGCGGCGTCGACGCCGTTGAACCCCTGCTCGAAATCAAGGCGGATTAATTGTTGATTGCGCGACAAGATTCGCAGTTTGGTAATGGTGGGATGGGTGGATACCGCGACGAAATCACAGGTGACGCTGACCTCGCCCAGCCTATCCGCCAGCGCACGGGCGGCATCATCCATGCCGGTCAGGCCCACCAGGCGCGAACCCGCTCCCAGCGCGGCGATATTCATGGCAACGTTGGCGGCGCCGCCGGGCCGTTCTTCGATAGTCTCGACTTTCACGACCGGCACCGGTGCTTCCGGGGAGATACGGTTTGTGGGGCCATACCAATACCGGTCCAGCATGACATCACCCACCACCAGCACGCCAGCACGGCGAAAATCAGGCAACGTTACTTTCATCCATTCGCTCTCGCTTTAACAATTTATTGCGCCGGATAGTAGCACAGGCGGGTTGAATTCTCTCGTTCACCGCCGGGGAAATGCGTTTTTCCACCGGCAAAAAAGGGCTCAGTCCAGCCACTTTCGCCAGCATTGGGTAATCAAGGCGCGCTCGGCCGGGAACCGGTCGGCCGCTACTCTGCCCGGCTGTGCCTGCAGTGCCAAATGATGGATTTCATCCCGCAGGGTAATATAGGATTGACTTAACGCCTCCGCTGTCCGCGGGTCGAGAATATCGTGGCGGGCCATCAGTTCAAAAATGCGGACATTATCGGACCAGCGGGTCAGTTCGGGAATGGCGGCGGCATAGCGCAGCACCAGATATTGCGCCAGGAATTCAATATCGGTAATGCCCCCTTCATCCGCTTTGATATCGAACATATCGCCGCTTTTGCCGGCCAAATGCCGGCGCATTTTCCCCCGCATCTCGCTGACGTCGGTGCGTAACGCCGCCGGATCCCGCTCCCGGCACAGCACCGCCCGGCGGATCTCGCCAAAGCGCGCCCCCAGGGCCGGATCGCCATAGACCATACGCGCCCGCACCAGCGCCTGATGCTCCCAGGTCCAGGCTTCGTGGGCCTGGTAATCCCCGAAGGCATCCAGGGTGCTTACCAGCATACCGGCCGCGCCGGAGGGGCGAAGCCTGGGATCCACCTCATACAGGATGCCGGTGGGGGTCCGGGTGCTGAACAGGTGCATGACGCGCTGGGCCAGCCGTAAATAAAACTGCCGTCCGTCGATTTGGCGTTCTCCATCGGTCATGACGTCGGGCGGGCAATCATGCAAAAACACCAGGTCGAGATCGGACCCGTAACCCAATTCCCATCCCCCAAGCTTGCCGTAGCCGATTACCGCGAATCCCTGCCCGCTTTCTTCATCCAGATGCCCCGGACGGCCGTAACGGGATACCATGGTGCGCCAGGCCTGCCGAACCACGTCGGCAATGATGGCCTCCGCCAGGTAGGTAAGATGATCGCTCACCCGCATCACCGGCAGCACGCCGGTAATATCGCCGGCGGCGATGCGAAGCTGTTGCGCCTGTTTGAACTGCCGCAGCGCGTCCATTTGCTGCTCCTCATCCTCATCGGGCACCCGGATAAGATACTGGCGCAGCTCATCGGCATAGGCCTGCGGCGCCGGCGGGTTGTACAGCGTGGCGGGGTCAAGCAATTCATCCAGCAACAGGGGATGAAGCGCCAGCTGGCTGGCGATCATTTCCGAGGCGGCGCACAGGCGAATCAAATGCATCAGCGCCTTGGGATACTCCAGCAGCAATTCGAGGTAGGTGGTGCGGGAGACGATGCTGAGCAAGATGGGCGCCAAACGGCTGAACGCCATATCGGCGTCCGGGCGCGGGCAGATTTCTCCCAGCAAACGCGGCATCAATTGATCCAGCACCTCGCGTCCGCGCGGTCCGATGGTCCGCTTCGCCACGTCGCGGCGAAAGCCGGTTAGCTGTTCCAACAGCCGCTGGCGAGAAGGCTCGGTCAGGTGCGGCTCCCAGAAATCCGGTTCAGGCTCTTCACCCTCATCCACCCACAGGGTGCCGTAACGGCCAAAATCCGCCGGATCCGCCGGGTCGGGCGCATCGTCCCCGATGAGTTCATCAAAGATGCGGCGCACCTGCTGCATATGCGTGCCGAGAGCACGGTATAACGACGGCCAATCCGCCTCGTTCATACCATAGGCCAGGCGGCATCGGTTTAGTTCATCCACCGGTAAGGTCTGGGTCTGTTCATCATTGATGGCCTGCAGCAGATTTTCCAGCCGGCGCAAATAAAGATAGGCGCGGCTCAGCCGTTCGGTCTGTCCGGCATCCAGCAGACCCAGCTCGCCGATAGCGCTCAGGGTGGGCAATAGGGCGCGTCCTTGCAGGCGCGGTTCCCGGCCGCCGCGAATCAATTGGAAAACCTGGGTGATAAATTCAATCTCGCGGATACCGCCGGCGCCCAGCTTGATATTATCCGCCAGCCCCCGGCGCCGGACCTCGCGGGCAATCATGCTTTTCATGTTGCGCAACGATTGGATAACGCTGAAATCAATGTAGCGCCGAAAGACAAACGGACGCAGCATCCGGTGCAATTCACGGCTGTAGGCATCATCATCAAAGCCCAGCAGCCTGGCTTTGATCATGGCATACCGCTCCCAATCCCGGCCCTGCTCCTGATAATAATCTTCCAGCGCGGAGAAACTGAGGACCAGGGGTCCGCTATCGCCGAACGGGCGCAGCCGCATGTCCACCCGGTAGACGAATCCGTCGACGGTGGTTTGATCCAGCACTTTTATCAGGCGCTGCCCCAGGCGGGTAAAAAATTGGGCATTGTCCAGCTCCCGGCGCCCGTGCCGGGTATGGCCATTTTCCGGATAGGCGAAAATCAAATCGATATCGGAGGAGAAGTTCAGTTCGCCGCCACCCAGTTTGCCCATGCCCAGCACCAGCAGCGGCTGCGGTACGCCCTCCCCATTGCAGGGCGTGCCCCAATCCCGGCAGCAGGCCTGATAAAGCCAGTCCCGCGCCGCGCACACCAGCACTTCCGCCAGCCGGCTAAGCTGGGTCAGGGTCTGCGGGGTCTCACTGGTGAGCAGCGCCTGCGACCAGGCGATACGCATCAGGGTACGGCGACGAAACAGCCGCAGTTCCCGCATCAGGTCCGCTTCATCCGCCACCGCCGCCAGCCGCTGCCCGAGCAATGCATCGTACTGCCGCCATTCATCGGCCGCCGGCGGCTGCCGGCGCAGCTCTTCATACCAGTCGGGACGGGCTGTCAGCGCCGCCGCGATAAAATCGCTGATGGCCAATACCCCCAGCCCCTCGTCCCCCGCAGGTATCGTGAACGGCATCCCGGCCAGGACGGATTGTGCCTGACGGTGTAATATCGGCGGTAGCGGCTGCGCCATTGTTCTCTTCCTCTCATGCCCCGAGCACCCGACGTCGCGGGTGAACCTGTTACCCGCATCCTTTTCCCGGCCTGCCCGGCATTAAATCAGCGCTGGTTCACGCTGCGCCAGAATCCAGGCTGTGTGACCGCCTGGCGCCGCATATGTTCCACGTCATTGGTGCCCGGCAGCAGAATCGCCTGTTCCAGCGCCTGCCAGTGCAGTATATAGGATAAAACCTTTTTAGCGGGATAAGCGCCGGAAAGCAGATGAAAGGCCATGATTCGCCGCTCCAGGCGCGGCAATTGCTGGAGATATTCTTCCGGCGACAGCGTGCGGCCGAACGCCACCTTCAGCTCGGCGGCACAGCGCGACAGGGTGATATCCGAGAAACGCTTGAAAGAGCCGTTCAGCTTCCGGCGACCGTCGTCGTCAATGCTTTTTTGCCAACCGGACAGAATAAGCCATGAGGTCAGGGCCAGTTTGCACTCAAGATAGGCGGCCTCATAACACAGGGTCTGCGGTGAGCAGTCGGCCCTGACGATAAGGGGCGACAAATCCGCCAGCATAGCGCGCAAATGGGTGGTGGCCTTGCGCGGGATCATATTGCCCATCACCACGAAGGTTTCCCGTATCAAAGTAATGGCGGTCAGAATGGCATCCCGCGCCGGCGCCACGCCCCGCAGCCAGATCTCCTCATGATACTGCCAGTGCGCCAGCGCCAGTGACAGCGCTTCGCTTAGTCCCTGCTCCACGGTGGCCTTGGGGTTCGGCCTCGGCAGCGGCAGGGCGCGCACCTCATGGGGCGGATTGCCCTCGGCGAGATGATATCCCCGCGCCGCTTTACTCAGGCTGCCCAGCCGCAGCCCTCCCCCGGCAGACAAGGTTTGCCCATAGGCCAGCAAATCCGCCGTATTACCCCGCAACAGTTCAAGTTCCAGCTCACAGATGGGTTCGCGCAGTTCACCGGCAGTCACCTCGCCCCGATCGAAAGCGACTTCAATTTCGCTCTCGCCAAAGGCCACTACCCATTTTTCACGCTGGTAATCGGTGCGAAACAGCGGTTTCAGCTGGTTTTGCAGATTGGGGATATCCGTCCCGGCAGGCCAGATTTCCGCCGGCAGCAGCGACAGATCCAGTTCGGGACCGGATAGCGGGATATTGTACTCCGGGTGCTGGTGCAGCCCGCCGGTAACTTTGCCGGCGGTTTTTGCGGTCATTTCATAACGGTCGCCATTGCCGCGTATGCGCAAACCGATGCCATGATGACGCAAAAACAGGTCGGCGGTTTCAAAATAGATATTGATCAGACGTTGCGGCGGGGTATGGACACCCTCGCCGGCGGATACTCTTTCCGCCAGCGATGATAGCGCCTCGGGATGAACGATAAACTTTATTTCTATTTCTTCACTCATAGCTTCGGCCACACACATAGTTTGATGTCTGACGATCGGCGGCGCCGCTTAAGAACAGAAAACACGCCGGAATCGTCATGTTAAAGAGCGTAATCATCACCTTAAAGCATAATTTGAACAAGTATGGTGATAATTTAAATGAAAATTTATGACAAAAAATGAATCCTTCCCGCCCCGCTTGTGCCTCCTTTCACGGCTTATGGCGCCATAAAGCGTTCTAAGCAGTAAAACAATTAACGCATTTCCCTCAACCGGCATTATTACCCCCGGCTAAGGGCCGCAAACACGCCCAGCGAAGCCGGGCGCAGCCTGATAGTAAGATAGTTCTCATTTTTGTTTAAGCATTGCGCCGTCAAACTTAACCCTTTACTATCCACCGACATTAGCCGAAAAACGACGGAACTATGCACAAATTACGCCATATTTGCTTCGCGTTATTGAGTCTAAGCTTCGCCGCTAGCACTCATGCCGATGAGACGCGTTATATATCCGACGATCTCACCACCTATATTCACAGCGGGCCGGGCAATCAATTCCGTATTGTCGGCACGCTGAACTCGGGAGAGCAAGTTGCGCTGCTGGGTGTGAACGATAGCACCAATTACGGCCAGATCCGCGATGGCAAAGGCCGAACCGCCTGGATCCCGCTGGATCAATTGAGCGACCAGCCCAGCCTGCGCGTAAAAGTCCCCTCCCTGGAACAACAGGTGCAGACCCTGACGCAAAAACTCGCCACCATTGATGCGGACTGGAACCGGCGCACCGCTGATATGCAGAAGAAAGTAGCCGAAAACGACAGTACGCTCCAGGGTCTGCGCAATGAAAACCAGGGTCTGAAAGACCAGCTGACGGTGGCGCGGAAAAAAGCGGACGCCGATGCGGTACAGCTGGATGACAAGCAGCGGGCCATTATCATGCAGTGGTTTTTGTACGGCGGCGGCGTCGCCGGGGTTGGCCTTATCCTTGGATTGCTGCTGCCGCATATCATCCCCCGCCGCAAACGGGACAATCGCTGGATGAACTGACCCTCCCGCGGGTTCACCCCGGCAAAGCCGCACAATGCGCGGCAACAGTATTGCGGATGGGACTACAATTAAGACATGATGGCAAAACCGACATGGTCAGGAGTGGAGCGTGAAAAGATATCTGGTCGGCGGCGCCGTTCGCGACAGTTTATTACATTTGCCGGTGCGGGAAAAAGACTGGGTCGTGGTGGGGGCAACCCCCGATGAGCTTATTGCGCAGGGCTATCAGCAGGTGGGCAAGGATTTCCCCGTTTTCCTGCATCCGCAATCCCGCGAAGAGTATGCCCTGGCGCGCACCGAACGAAAATCCGGGCAGGGATATACCGGCTTTACCTGCTATGCGGCCCCGGACGTCACCCTGGAGCAGGACCTGCTGCGCCGTGACCTGACCATCAACGCCATCGCTCAGGATGAAGACGGCGCGCTTATCGACCCGTTCCAAGGCCGGCGGGATATTGAACAGCGCCTATTACGCCACGTCTCGGACGCCTTCGGCGAGGACCCTTTACGGGTTTTGCGGGTCGCCCGCTTCGCCGCCCGCTTCGCCCATTTGAATTTCCGTATTGCCCCGGAAACCCTGGCGCTGATGCGGCAGATGACACTGGCGGGAGAACTGCCGCTTATTTCGACAGAACGGGTATGGAAAGAAACTGAGAAGGCCCTGGCCACCCGCAATCCGCAGGTCTATTTCCAGGTTCTGCGCGACTGCGGAGCGCTGGCGGCGCTGTTCCCGGAGATCGACAACCTGTTCGGCGTGCCCGCCCCGGCCAAATGGCATCCGGAAATCGACACCGGCATACATACTCTGATGACCCTGGCGGTGGCGGCGCAGCTGACGCCCGATGTGGACGTGCGGTTCGCCACCCTGTGCCACGATCTGGGCAAGGGCCTGACTCCGCGCGATCAATGGCCGCACCACCACGGGCACGGCCCGGCGGGAGTCAGGCTGGTGCAAACCCTGTGCGAACGCTTGCGGGTACCGAACCACATACGGGAACTGGCTACAGTCGTCGCCGAATATCATGACTTGATCCATACCGTGGACCGTTTAACGCCCAAGACGCTGATGAAGTTATTCCATGCCATCGACGTCTGGCGCAAACCGCAGCGCCTGGAGCAAATGATCACGGCCAGCGAAGCCGATGCCCGCGGCCGCACCGGTTTTGAAAACAATGCGTACCCGCAGGGAGATTATCTGCGGGAGGCCTTCAAAGTGGCGGCCTCGGTGACCAACCGGGAGGTGATTGAAGACGGCTTCGTCGGCGCCGGGATCGGCGAAGAGATTCGCCTGCGCCGCCTGCGCGCCCTGACTTCATGGAAACAGCAAAAAGAGCACTCACGAACGGCGGTTATAGAGGACTAGCCTGTCCCGCCGCATACCGGAAGGACAGGTAGCGGCAGGAAAATTCGCCGTTCCAGCCCGTTACATCATCACCCAGTAGACCACCGCCGCCAGAACAAACCGGTAGATGGCGAAGGGCACAAACGAAATCCGCTTGATGATTTGCAAGAAGAATTTTATGGCCAGCAGGGCGACGATAAAGGCTGTCACAAACCCCACCGCAAACATCGGAAAATCATGCCACGACAGGAACGGCAGGCTTTTATACAGATCCAGCCCCGTGGCGCCAATCATCATCGGCACCGCCAGAATAAAGGAAAACTCGGACGCCGCGTAACGGCTGACGCCCATCAGCAAACCACCGCTGATGGTAGCACCCGAACGGGAAAATCCCGGCCACAGCGCCAGGCACTGGAAACAGCCGATCAGAAGGGCCTGCAGATAGGTGATATCATCGATCCCCTGCGCCCGGGGCAGCTTGGGTTTCAGCCACTCGCCCGCCAGCAACAGCACACCGCCCACCACCAGGGCGTACATGACATATTTTGCTTCAAACAGCGCTTTGATTTGCTCATGCAGCACCAGGCCCATAATAACCGCCGGCACCATGCCCAGAATGATATGCACCAGGGTTAACCGCCCCTGTCCGATGCCCTCATGCTTGACTTCGCCGAAATGAATGCCGATCAAACCAAACAACCGCCGCCAGAACATCACCACCACCGCCAGGATAGAACCCAATTGGATTATCACCTCGAAGGTCTTCGCTCTGTCATCGGTAAAACCCAGCAACGTGCCCGCCAGAATCATATGTCCTGTAGAAGAGACCGGCAAAAATTCAGTTAACCCTTCGACTATCCCTAAAATAAACGCGACAAATAAATCATGCAGACCTGTCATACAAAACCGTCCCCTCAATCAACCGACAACAAAAAAGCGGCAGTTTAAAACTCCGGCCGCTAACAATTCGGAAAATGAGACATAACATACGGTATCCCTGTTTCCGTTGCATGAAATTTAGCTTAAGAAGTCTTTTTTTCAGACTTTTCAGCGAGTACGCTCGATAATAACGCCGACGCTCTCGGCCTGGGGTACCGCCCCGGGTTTGCTAAGAACGATCCGCACCCAGGGCAGGGCGAAACGCTGCAGCAGCAAATCGGCCACCTCCTCCGCCACCCGCTCCACCAGGGCGAAACGGCCACCGGCCACAAAGGCAAGCACCGCTTCACTGACATCGGCGTAGCTCAGGCAATCCGCCACATCATCGCTGCCGGCCGCCGGCCGGTTGTCCCATCCCATTTCGATATCAAAAACCAGTTTCTGCCGGCGCTCCTGTTCCCACTCGTAAACGCCGATAAACGCCATAACCGTTAATGCTTTTATAAATACAATGTCCATGAGCCATACTCGGTTTTTGTGGATGTCTGATACCACTTAGCACGGAATATGCGTATTATCCACAGCTAGGCCACGAAAAACGATGATGACGGGATGGAATTTGGTTATGAATGCTCTTTCGATCGGCATGATAATCTTCGCCTATCTTTGCGGCTCGGTATCAAGCGCGATCCTGATCTGCAGGATAGCCCGCCTGCCCGATCCCCGCACTCACGGCTCCGGCAATCCTGGGGCCACCAATGTCCTGCGCCTGGGCGGCCGGTTCGCCGCCGCCGGCGTCATGGTGTTCGACGTGCTCAAAGGGATGCTGCCGGTCTGGCTGGGTTACCGGCTGGGGATACCGCCGTTTTACCTGGGCCTGGTGGCCATTGCCGCCTGTATCGGGCATATCTACCCGGTATTCTTTCACTTCCAGGGCGGCAAAGGCGTCGCCACGGCGTTCGGCGCCATCGCGCCCATCGGCTGGGACCTGACCGGGCTGATGGCCGGCACTTGGCTGCTGACGGTGCTGTTAAGCGGTTATTCATCCCTGGGCGCTATCATCAGCGCCCTGATAGCGCCGTTTTATGTCTGGTGGTTTAAACCGCAGTTCACTTTTCCCGTGTCGATGCTGTCGTGCCTGGTCTTGTTGCGCCACCATGACAATATCCAGCGCTTATGGCGCGGCCAGGAAAGCCGCCTATGGCGCAAACGCAAAAAGGATTTGGATATCGATGATCGGCAAAATCATAAAAGCTGATAACGGAGCTTGTTGACAAAGTACCCGGTCGTGACAGGCTGCCAGATCGTAAACACGCCGTAAATACGTCCTTGTAGGCTCGATCCGCGCCATCCCTGGCGCGGACGGTTTACTCTTCTGGCAGCCTGTGTCCCTCCTTGATTGACTCCGAGTACGTTTGTCAGCAGCCTGGCCTGGCGAAGCTTACAGCGCCGGTAATTCCGCCAGCGGCCAGCGCGGCCTTACCGTGATGGCCAAATCCCCCATGATCCCGTTTTGCAAACGCACCATCCCGGCATAGGCAATCATGGCGCCGTTATCGGTACAAAACTCCGGACGGGCATAAAATACCTGGCCGCCTCGGCTTCGCATCATGGCCGCCAGGCGTTCGCGCAGGGCACTGTTGGCGCTTACGCCGCCTGCGATGACCAGGCGTTCGAGCCCGGTTTGTTCCAGCGCCCGCCGGCACTTGATAAGCAGCGTATCCACCACCGCGTCCTCAAACGCCCGTGCGATGTCCGCCCGGGTCTGGGGATCGCCATCATTAGCGCGCACAGTATTGGCGGCAAAGGTTTTCAAACCGGAGAAACTGAAATCCAGACCGGGGCGATCGGTCATGGGGCGCGGAAAGGTAAAGCGTCCGGCGACGCCCTGCCGCGCCAGTTGCGACAGCAGAGGACCGCCGGGATAATCCAGCCCCAGCAGCTTGGCGGTCTTATCAAACGCCTCGCCGGCGGCATCGTCGATGGATTCACCCAGCAGCGTATAGCGGCCGATGCCGGCCACATGGATCAATTGGGTATGGCCGCCGGAGACCAATAACGCCACAAAGGGAAACACCGGCGGATTCTCTTCCAGCATCGGCGCCAGCAAATGGCCTTCCATATGATGTACCGCAACGGCCGGCACCCCCCAGGCATAGGCCAGCGCCCGTCCCACCGTGGCGCCCACCATCAGCGCGCCCACCAGGCCGGGACCGGCGGTATAGGCCACGCCGTCAATATCCTTCGCCCCCATGCCGGCTTCCAGCAGCGCCGCCTGGATCAGCGGAACGGCTTTACGTACATGATCCCGCGAGGCCAGCTCGGGCACCACGCCGCCGTAATCGGCATGCAGCTTCACCTGGCTGTATAGCTGATTGGCCAGCAGGCCCGCCTGTTGGTCATAAATCGCCACACCGGTTTCGTCGCAGGACGTTTCAATACCCAATACACGCATAATTTTTTACCAGCTCCACTCCAAAGCGGCGCACAGTCTACCATAATCTCCGCCCGCGGGAGGCGCACCTGACCATGGCCCGGTGCAAAATCAGTGTCTTTCTTGTCCGGGCCATGCTACAAGTATGCCCCTTGCTGACCCTGAAGATCCGGTATTGGCCGGGAGGATCTTGATTTGCAAGGTACAGCCGCTTGATATTACCTTTTTTGATTGATAAAACCAATCAGATGCGGCAATTTTAAGCGCTTTGCGCTATACTCTTATACAGAAATCAGCCGGAAACGCGGCGGCCGAACGCTTCGCCGGCAAGAGAGTTGTCCTTAGCGCTTTACAAGACAGCTATGCTTGAAGTAAAATTCCGCACCATTTTGAAATGGCTGACAACAGGTCAGCAGCAAAAACCGAATTCTATCGAGGTGAGAGTTACATGCCGGTAATTAAAGTACGTGAAAACGAGCCGTTCGACGTAGCACTGCGTCGCTTTAAACGTTCCTGTGAAAAGGCAGGTGTTCTGGCCGAAGTCCGTCGTCGTGAGTTCTATGAAAAGCCGACTACCGAACGCAAACGCGCCAAAGCGTCCGCAGTAAAACGTCATGCTAAAAAATTGGCCCGCGAAAACGCACGCCGCACTCGTCTGTATTAATATTTCGGGGTCAAAACCCCGACCGCGTGATTAATCCGCAGACTTAGAAGTTGCATACGACTTAGTAGTTGCATACAGAAAGTTGCAAACGAAGGCCGTGGGATCCGCAAGGGTTACACGGCTTGTTCTCGTTTATAGGCTAACCAATCAGGGCTTATGGCTGGACGAATTCCACGCGTATTTATCAATGACTTGCTGGCGCGCACCGACATTATCGACCTGGTCGATGCTCGTGTGAAGCTTAAAAAGCAAGGCAAAAATTATCACGCCTGTTGTCCGTTTCACCATGAAAAAACCCCGTCGTTTACCGTTAATGGCGATAAGCAGTTCTATCATTGCTTCGGCTGCGGCGCCCACGGCAACGCAATTGACTTCTTGATGAATTTTGACCGGCTGGAGTTTGTCGAATCCATCGAAGAGTTGGCGACCATGCACGGTCTGGAGGTTCCCTACGAAGCGGGGGCCGGACCCAACCAGCAGGAACGCCATCAGCGCCAGAGCCTGTATCAGGTTATGGAGCAGCTGAGCGGTTTTTACGCACAGGCCCTCAAGCAGAACACCGCCACGGCCCCGCAGCAGTATCTGGCCAAACGCGGGCTGAGCGCGGAGGTCATCGGCCATTTCGCCATCGGCTACGCTCCTCCGGGCTGGGACAACGTTCTAAAGCGCTTCGGCCGGTCGGCGGAAGAAAGAGAAGCATTGAACGATGCCGGAATGTTGGTGACTAACGATCAGGGAAGGACCTATGATCGCTTCCGTGAACGGGTGATGTTCCCCATCCGGGACCGTAGGGGCCGGGTTATCGCCTTCGGCGGCCGTATTCTGGGCGAAGGCCAGCCCAAATATCTGAACTCGCCGGAAACCGAGATTTTCCACAAAGGCCGCCAGCTGTATGGCCTTTATGAGGCGCAGCAGCAGCATCCGGAACTCTCGCGCCTGCTGGTGGTGGAGGGTTACATGGATGTCGTGGCGCTGGCGCAGTTCGGCATAGATTATGCCGTCGCCTCGCTGGGAACCGCCACCACAGCCGAGCATATACAGTTGCTGTACCGCGCCACGGAACAGGTTATCTGCTGTTATGACGGCGACCGCGCCGGCCGCGAGGCCGCCTGGCGGGCGCTGGAAACGGCGCTGCCTTATCTCAGCGACGGCCGTCAGCTGCGTTTTATGTTTCTGCCGGACGGAGAAGACCCGGATACCCTGGTGCGCCAGATTGGCAAAGAAGCGTTCGAGCAGCTTATCGAGCAAGCACAGCCGCTGTCGGTATTTTTGTTCGAGACGCTGATGCCCCAGGTGGATCTGAGCAGCCCGGACGGACGGGCGAAATTGAGCACCCTGGCCCTGCCTCTCATCGGACAGGTGCCGGGAGAAACACTGCGTATGTACCTGCGCCAGCAATTAGGCAATAAATTGGGCATTTTGGACGATAGCCAGCTGGAAAAGCTGCTACCGCAACAGGGGGGCAATACAAATATTTCGCCCCAGCCCCGGATAAAACGCACAACCATGCGTATACTTATAGGATTGTTGGTGCAAAACCCGCGCCTTTGCGCTCTTATCCCGTCAATTGCGGGTTTAGAGCAGGCAAATCAGCCGGGTGTACCTTTGTTTATCGAGTTAGTGCAAACCTGTCAGGCGCAACCAGGCATTACCACGGGACAGTTGCTCGAGCATTATCGGGATAATAAATCCAGCCGACAGCTTGAAACCCTGGCAACCTGGAACCACATGATCATAGATGATATGGTCGAAGAAACTTTTATCGATACCCTGACGAGCCTGTACGACTCCATACTTGAACAACGTCAGGAAGTGTTAATCGCCCGCGACAGAACGCACCGGTTAACTGCCGAAGAACGTAAAGAGCTTTGGTCGCTAAATAAAGCGTTGGCCAAAAAAAAATGAATGACGAGGCTTAAATGCCTATAAATGTCAGGGCAATGCCCTGTGCGATGCCGTAGTGGGCTGCGGCGTTAAATAATGGCCTGATCTCTTGTTGGTGATGAAATTTCACCGACCAACACCGAAATTACTCTGAAGTGTGGATACCGTCTTATGGAGCAAAACCCGCAGTCACAGCTCAAGCTACTTGTCACTCGTGGTAAGGAGCAAGGCTATTTGACCTTTGCCGAGGTCAATGACCATCTGCCGGAGGATATCGTCGACTCCGATCAGATCGAAGACATCATCCAGATGATAAATGACATGGGCATCCAGGTGATGGAAGAAGCACCCGATGCCGATGATCTCCTGTTGGCGGAAAATACCTCCGACACCGACGAAGACGCCGCCGAAGCGGCAGCCCAAGTGCTATCGAGTGTCGAATCCGAAATTGGACGCACCACCGATCCGGTGCGTATGTACATGCGTGAAATGGGTACAGTGGAACTGCTGACCCGTGAAGGCGAAATCGACATCGCCAAGCGTATCGAGGACGGGATTAATCAGGTTCAATGCTCCGTCGCGGAGTATCCTGAGGCTATCACCTACCTGCTGGAACAGTACGACCGCGTCGAAGCGGGGGAAGCACGGCTGTCGGATTTGATCACCGGCTTTGTCGATCCCAACGCCGAAGAAGATTTGGCCCCTACCGCCACCCATATCGGTTCCGAGTTAACCACTGAAGAGCTGGCGAACGACGACGACGATGACGAAGAAGACGACGAAGACAGCAGCGACGATGATAACAGCATCGATCCCGAGCTGGCCCGCCAGAAATTCGTCGAGCTGCGCGAGCAGTATGAAGCGACGCGAACCGTTATCAAAACCAACGGCCGCAGCCATGCCAAATCAACGGACGAAATCCTCAAGCTGTCCGAGGTGTTCAAACAGTTCCGACTGGTGCCCAAGCAGTTCGACTACCTGGTGAACAACATGCGTTCCATGATGGACCGCGTGCGTACCCAGGAACGCTTGATCATGAAGCTGTGCGTTGAAATCTGCAAAATGCCGAAGAAAAACTTCGTCACGCTGTTCTCCGGTAATGAAACCAGCGAAGCCTGGTTCAAGGCCGCGCTGGCCATGAACAAGCCCTGGTCGGAAAAACTGCGCGAAGTGGATGAAGACGTCCATCGCAACCTGCAAAAACTCCGTCAGATCGAAGAAGAAACCGGCCTGACCATCGAGCAGGTGAAGGATATCAACCGCCGGATGTCCATTGGCGAAGCCAAGGCCCGCCGCGCCAAGAAAGAGATGGTTGAGGCAAACCTGCGCCTGGTTATCTCCATCGCCAAAAAATACACCAACCGCGGCCTGCAGTTCCTGGATTTGATCCAGGAAGGCAACATCGGTTTGATGAAAGCGGTAGACAAGTTCGAATACCGCCGCGGCTACAAGTTCTCAACCTATGCCACCTGGTGGATACGGCAGGCCATCACCCGCTCCATTGCCGACCAGGCGCGTACCATCCGTATACCGGTGCATATGATTGAGACCATCAACAAGCTCAACCGTATCTCCCGTCAGATGCTGCAGGAAATGGGACGCGAGCCTACCCCTGAAGAGCTGGCGGAACGTATGCTGATGCCGGAAGATAAAATCCGCAAAGTGCTGAAAATCGCTAAGGAACCGATTTCCATGGAAACCCCCATCGGCGACGATGAAGATTCCCATTTAGGTGATTTTATCGAAGATACCACCCTGGAATTGCCGCTGGACTCCGCCACGTCGGAAAGCCTGCGTTCGGCGACCCATGACGTATTGGCCGGTTTAACCGCCCGTGAAGCGAAAGTGCTGCGCATGCGTTTCGGCATCGATATGAATACCGACCATACGCTGGAAGAAGTGGGTAAACAGTTCGATGTCACCCGCGAACGTATCCGTCAGATAGAAGCGAAGGCGCTGCGCAAGCTGCGTCATCCGAGCCGTTCGGAAGTGCTGCGCAGCTTCCTGGACGACTAGAACGGCACGTGCCCTGGCGGCCCTTGTTTCATTGATGTAATGAATAAGGGCGCCATGACATCATTGCCGTTAGATGCTTTTATCCTAAAAAGCCCCGCCAGGTCAGCGGGGCTTTTTTTATGCCTTCAATCCTCCGTAGCGCCGGTGGGCTTTTACAACACTCATTCTCCGTAGCGCCGTGAGCTTTACCTGGTTCTACTCACCTAAAGCGCCGGTGGGCTTTCGAGGCCGGGCTCCTTCATAGTGCCGGTGTATTTTTCCACGCCGCCATCCGCCATAGCGCCGAGGTTTTTTATGGCAGTATCCTTCAGCGGCGGCAGCGCAATATTCAATTCGCGATAGGATTTGAGCAACGTGCCGAAGCTCATGCGGTTCAGGCCGCTGGGATTGGGCAGCACCCAGATTTCGGTATTGCCGATGGTCATCTCCTGTTTGCCCCACATCACGTCGCGCACCCGAAAGGCCTGCCGGTAGACCTGCTTGCCTAAAACCGCCAGCGCCTTAGGCTGATAAAATTCTATTTTTTCAATCAGGCGCGGGCCCCCTTCACGAATCTCCGATAGCGTGACCTCCGCCGCTTCCACCGTGGGCCGCTCCACCAGCACCGTGAGTCCGCAGCCGCTACCCAATAGCTCAGGCCCCTCTTCCGGCTTGAACTGGCGCTCGGTGAAACCGGACTGGTGGAGGATCTTCCAAAAACGATTATTGGGGTTGGCGAAATGAAGTCCTTTATGGGCGCTGGACAACCCGGGATTGATACCGCAAAACACAACCCTTAACCCTGGCGACAGGATATCCTCAAGCATCTATTCGGCTCCTTTATGATGCCTAGCTATTGTTATACAATCATAATAGCCGGGATTTGGCGATAAATCAGCCATCTAGTGCGCGCCCCTATGGATCTGTTTGTGCCGTTCCTCTATAATCAACGCCCACTCGGCCCCTTAGCTCAGTTGGTTAGAGCAGGCGACTCATAATCGCTTGGTCGCTGGTTCAAGTCCAGCAGGGGCCACCAAGAAAATTGTTATAAATCATTAAGTTACAATCACCCTTCTCCGCCTCGAATTTCACTGTTTTAGCAAAGTGTCTCAAAAGTGTCTCACCAGAAAATTTCGTGCCTCGTCCGTAACGCATTTTAGGCTTCAAAAAAGGGCAAATTTCAGGCGTGAAAAAACCCGCTTTCGCAGGCTTGGCTCAGAAGCAAAACGTATCTTGTATACCCTTAGGATGAGGCGGCGCAGGATTCACCCGACCGGGGATCATAATGGAATCGGTAATGCTTTCCATGGTCTTAAAGGTATGGCCGCAATTGATGTTGGTGCATTGGTGATAACGTTCTTTGGTTGAGTCACTGAGATAACGGCTTGAGCGGGCATGAGCGGCGTTTTTGCATAACGGGCAATGCATCATAAAATAAATATTCCTTCCGTTTTAATCTGCCGACAATTTTATCATTAGCCATTTTAAAATTCACTATTAGTGAATAAAGGCACTAAAATTAACTTTATTCTAAATAACATTCCCTATTTATCGGTTTCAAAATTAACGTTGCTCAATAAGACTTCCAAATTTAACGTGGTGGTGTAGCCGCTATTGCTCAGGTTATGGGTCACCTTGTTGATAATCCATGGCTGCGCGTCAATCACCGATTTAAAGCCTTTCACCGCCACCGGCGTCTCCGGGTAAAGATCGGCACGGCCCATTGCCAGCGTCAGGGAAAACTCGGCGACACCGCGTTGCAGCTTCTCCCATTTCGCGGTGGCGGCGCGCATGGCGGCGGCTTTTGTGGCATAAACAGTGGTCAGCGCCAGCACGTTATCCGAGCTTCCCGCCATATACTCCCCCTCCCTGGCTTCCGGCGTTTTTACACCTTTCGGGGCAACAGACTTAGCCGTGGTGCTGGGCTGTTGTAACGCTCGCAGATGGCGCACCTTGGTATTGGGATGCTGCAAGGCGCGCAGGTGCCGCGCTTTCGGTTTGCGCTGCACGGTGGTTTTCGCATTGGCCTGCTTGGGATCTTTGGTATGCAGCCAGCTTGCGGTCACGCCGGTATAAGCGCCACGATCGGCGATTGTAAAGCTGTGCCGGTCCCCGTCGCGGCGTTCAATGCTCATTTGCGGGATGGCTTTGCCGGAGACGGTCTTGCCGCTACCGGGTTTGAACAGCATCAACCGGCCCGCCTTGATAGCCGCCACCGCGCCGTTTAATTCCGCCAGGCGGGTGATAAACGCCGCGTCGGTTTCCTGGGTCTGGTCGATATGGGGAATTTTGATAGCTTTCAACTCATCGGAGACCGCCGGTGTCAGGCTGTTGCGGGTGGCTATCTGGCTAACGATATCGTTTAAATTAGTGTCATGATAGGACACCTCGCGCCGGGAATTTAAAGAGCCGCGAAAGTCCGCGCTGCGGGCGCGAATAATCAGCGTATCCGGCGCGCCGTGGTGCTCCACTTCATCCACGGTAAAATCCCCTTTACCGTAAAGCGCCTCACCCAACCAGCCTAAAAACACGCTGATAACCGCCCCGCGCCCCGGCATCTGTAACTGACCGTCGGCGTCATTCAGTTCAATATCCAACTGGTCGGCATCAAATCCGCGGTTGTCGGTGAGGGTCAGCGACAGCAGGCGCGGGCGCAGGTCTGCGGTGATATCCTTTTCATTCATCATTAGCCGAAAATCCGGCGCGACGGTGGCACCGGCGGAGGGCATCCGCGTGTTAATCATGAACCGAATCCCCCGAGGACGGACTGCGCTTTGCCCGCCAGGGTTTTGGCTTTGCTCAACAGACTTCCGGCCTGATCTTTTAAATCGCCAAACATCGCCGTCAGGCTTTCATCTACCCGCATCAGGTTGAGGGTGAATTCAATACGCCGGGCCGCGCCGTCGGCAAAAAACTCCGTCCGGGTCTCGGTAAAGCCGGTGACCACAAACGTGCCGTATATGCGACCACTGCCTTCTATCAGCGGCCAGGCTTTGCCCTGCGCCGCCATGGTTTCCAACGCCAAGAGCGACAGCCGTCCGCCGGTGACCTCCGGCAACAGCACGCCGGACAGGGTAATAGCGTCGTTATCCTGGCCCAGAAACTGCGCCGCCGGCAGCAATCCCACCCGGCTATTGGTGGGCCAACGGTATTCCAGCGAGCGGTTTAAGGTTTGATACGGAGCGGTGCTCAGAGTGAACACAAACAGCCCGAGGATCATCATCATGGCTGGGCCTCATAGGTCATGCTGCTGCGGTTGCGGGCGCGCTGCTTGCGTTGCCGTTTATCCCACTCATCAGCGGCGGCACCGGCGGCGATGCGCCCGACGTCCTGCGGTGTCAGGGTTTCACCACTTTTTGGGGTATAGGGTACGGTGATATTAAGCGTTGTGGCCGGGGCGGGCTGGGTTGCATAAATCGGTTTATCCGCCTGCTGAATTTGTCCCAGGATGGGATGGGCGTTATGCAACATGGTGCCTGGCTGGTAGCCGTAAGCAGTGGCCGGAGCGGCACCGAGCTGATTACCGTAAGAGGTGGCAGAGGTAGCGCCGGGCTGATTGCCGTAGAAGGTGGGAGGGGTCGCGCCAGATAAGGGAAGGTCAGCACCCTGAAAGGCTTGAGGTGCGGTTGCCGGATTCGACCGTTTTCCTTTATCGGCCAGGCCGTCGGACTGTTTATCGATAAGTCCGAGCTTGTCCAGCACCCAATCGATACCCTGCCGCAGCTGTTTCAACGCGGTCATGGGCAGGGCTAAGGCGGTTGCCACCCCCTCGCCGAATATCTTACCGGCATGGCTGGCGCTGGCGAGGGATTCCTGCGTGGCTTTCACCGGCGCGATCAGATTCTCGAACCCGTTAAAGATGGCTTTCAGCTTATCGGTCATCAAGGTAAAAACCGGCCTGAGCGGCGCAAAGCCAGCGGCAATCGGCCCCATCGCCGCCGTAAAGCCCTCAACCGCACCGCCGATAAACGCCTTAATCGGTTGCCAATATTTGCGCACCATCAGCGCCCCGGCAATAAGTGCCGCCACGGTAAGCGTAATCGGCAGCGCCAGCGTGGCAAAGGTGGCCGCTATGCCCTTCCCCGCCACGGCCAGCCCGACAGCCAATAACTGACTACCCGACAGCAGCAGATTAAACCCGGCGATAACCGGCCACGCGGCCAGGCCGAGTATTGCCAATCCGCCCACTAACGCGGTTACCACGCCCGCCATGGCGGTAAGCTGCTTGGCAAGCTGCGGATTTTTTTTCGTCCATTCCCCTGCGATGGTGAGCCATTTAATGGCGGCTTGGGTCAGCTTGCGCAGGCTGCCGTCCTGTCCGTCGAACAGCTCAATGCGGATATCTTCCCATGCTGACGTCAGGTTTTTTAAATCCCCCACCAGGTTATCGGTCTGGATCCGGGCCACCTCCCGAGCCTTGCCCTGGGAATGCAATAAGCCCTGTTTCTTTTGACCGAGCTTGCCGCTTTCCGCCGCTTCCACCAGGTTTTGCGCCGACTTCATCGCCTCTTCGCCAAAGATGGCCTTAAAGTATTCCGCCCGTTGCGCCGTGCCGAGATTGTGCTTTTTCAAGGAGCCGGCGACGCCTTTTAGCACCTGTTCAATGGGTAAGAAGTTGCCCTGCTTATCGCGGGTGGTGACCTTCAGCTCGCCCAAAGCCGCTGCGGATTCACCGGTAGGTGCCTGCAAGCGGGTAAACACCGCGCTGACACCGGTACCGGCCATGCTACCTTTGATGCCGTTATCCGCCAGCACACCGAGCATGGCGGTGGCGTCCTCGATACTGGCCCCGGCGGCGCGGGCGATGGGCGCGGCATATTTCATCGCTTCGCCCAGTTCAATCAGCGAAGTATTGGAACTGGTAAACCCCTTGGTCATCACGTCCGCCACTCGGCCGATATGGTCTAGGGGGATTTGGAAGGCGGATTGCATATTAGTGACGATGTCCGCCGCCTCGGCAATATCCACCTCACCGGCCAGGGAGAGGTTAACCGTGATGTCGGTAGATTTAAGAATGGCATCGGCATCGTACCCGGAACGGGCCAAGGTGGTTTGCGTGCGCGCCACATCGGTAGGGGAAAACGCCGTGGTGGCGCCGATATCCCGCGCCTGCTGGCGCATGACCTGGAGCTTGGTGTCTTTTTTATCCAGCCCCAGGATGGCCTGAGAGCTGGACATTTGCCGGTCGAATGCCACTCCCGGTGCGATAAACCGGCCCTCGGCGTACAGCGTACCGGTGACCATGCCGAGCGCGGCGGTACTTTTCCCGGCGATGTTTCCGGCCATCTCCTTGCCAGCCTGGTAGCGCTCTTTGATACGGGTTAGACGCTGTTGCTGTTGGCTTAGTTTGGCGAGCGCATCCCGTTGCCGATTCAGGGTGCGGGTGGCGGCGTCAGCGTTCTCGCCCAGGCGCTTTTGCTCAGAGGTGAGACGGTTGGTGGCAATGCCCGCGCCGCTCAGCTCGGAACGCTGTGATTTTACCGACTGGCGCAGGCTGCGGTATTTCTCTTCCAGCGCCGCCACGTTGCGCCGTGCCTTGTCCATCTCGCGGCTTTGTTTGGCGGTGGGGTTATCCAATGCGCTAAAGGTTTTTTCAAGGTTCGCCGCTTCCTGCCGAGCCTGGCGCAGGCCCACGCCGGTGGCGGTGAGCTGCGCTTTGACCTTTTTGAATCTATCGATTTTCCCGGCCTGCTGGTCGAGGGTACGCAAGGTTTTTTCCGTGGCGCGAATATCGCCGGCCAGGTTACGGCTGGCGGTCTGCACCGCCCGAAATGGCCGTGTGGCCTTATCCACCGCTTTTAGCAGTACCTGAAGCTGAAGCTTATTACTCATCGGTTTGCCCGCTGCGTTTAAGGGCGCGAGTGCGCCAGGCGATTAACTCAGTGAGTGACAGGGGGAATAATTCCGACGGCGGCCAGTGAAATATCACCGCGATATCCGCCATCAGGTCATCCACCGTCAAGCCTGCGGGGATGCCAACTCGTCCGATTTCGGCGACAAAAAACCGATCACCTGCCCCGCCAAAGCCACCATATCCGGCAGACCAAGCTGCGCGCATTCATGCTGGGTCAACTGCGGCGAGGTAATGCGCGGCAGCACGATTAACAGCGCGTCCACATCGGCGTTCGCTACATCCGCCAGACGCACGCCGCGCAGCGCGCCTGCGTTGGGTTTGAGCACTTCCACGTTGGTAATCAGGGTTTCACCGCGTTTAATGGGGGTATCGAGTTTGACCAAAGTATTCATTATTTTTATTTCCTATTTGAAGGGTGAATTTATATCGGTTTATCCGTAACCGTTACGCTTAAAAAGGGGAATCATTACAAACCGATGGCGCGGCGATGTTCCGCCAGCCGGTCCACGCCATTGACGATTTCCACCAGGTTGACGGTATCGATTTCAATCAGCACATTGCCGCCGACGGTCAACTTGTAATAGGTGCATTGGGTGGAGACTTTGGTCTCGGTGTCCTCGCCCTGCTTGTAATCGCCGGAGTCAATTTCCTTATGGCGGCCACGCAGGGCCACCTCGACCGCCGTCACGTCGCCGGTATCATCACGCTGGAACGATCCGACAAAACGCAGTGGCACCGCGTTCACCCCCGCCGCGCCCCATTGGGTCAGCACCAGGTCATCAATGCCGCCTATGGACCATTCCACCGACAAGGCGTCGTCATCCAGGCCCAAATCCACCGGCGCGACGCCGTGCATGCCGCCGCCGCGATAGTTCTCCAGCTTGCGGGTGAGCTTGGGCAGGGTCATGGAGGTGACCACACCCTGATAGCTGAACCCGTCGTTAAACAGGTTCAGCAGTTTTAATTTGCGAGGCAAAGCCATAAATTTCCTTTAAGTGTTCACGTTAGAAGAAAAGCTCATGAGATAGCGGTCGGTGATGCGCTGGCGGAAGGTCAAATCCTCCAGCGGCGGGACCGGGGTGTAGTCGTAATCGATAAACAGCTTTCCGGCCTTCAGTGTGTTTTTGTCGTTGGCGGAATCGTCATACCAGCATGTGCCGTCAATGATGTATCCGGCGGATTTCAACTCGCGGAACTTGGCGTTTACCCCTTCCATCAGGTCGCGGACCAGCGTCGGCGTGACGGGTTTATCCATGGCCCACAGGTGCGCCTCGGCCAGGGTATCCGCCAACACCTGCGCGGTGCGGGTGTAATTTTCAAAAGCAAACAGCGGGTCGTTGCTACAGGTACGTGAGCCCCAGAACTTAAAGCCGTCCTTGCGGATCAGCGTGGTAATGCAGGCTTCATTGAGCAAATCGGCATCGGTACCGGTGGTTTGCAAATCCCAATAGACATGACGTGAAACGCCGGTAACACCGTTAACGTCCACATTGGACAGCGTCTTGTGCCAGCCGGTGTCGTTGTCGATTTTGGCGCGTAACCCTAGAGCGTAGGCGGTGGCATAAGCGGTATCAGTGGCGGCGGTAACCGTATTCCACGCCAGGAATTCCGGCCATATAAGCATCAGCTCGCGCTGGCTGAAATTGGCGCGGTAATTAATGGCTTCAGGCACCGTTTTGCAGTTCCAGGCGCTGATATAACCGAAGGCCCGGAGCTGCTGGCAAATAGAGGCCAGGGCAGTGGCAACCTCAAGGTTATCCAGGCCGGGCACGGCGATGATGCGCGGCTTGACGCCGGTTTCCGACTGAGCAGCCAGCAAAGCATTGAGGCCGATGTAACGACCTTCGGCATCCACGCCGCCGATGATATTGGCGGTTATGGCGGCTTCGTCTTTACCTTCGGCCACGCGTACCACGATGGTGACCGGTTTGGCCTGGGCGGCGATGGCGAGCAATGAAGATTTGAGGGTGCCGGTGCTACCCGCTTTTGCGGCAGCGGTCAGGATATTGGTGATAAGCACCGGCGTGTTGAGCGGGAAAGTGGCGGCATCGGCATCGTCGCCGGTGCAGACTAGACCAACGATAGCGGTGGATGCGGTGGAAATGGTGCGTGCGCCGTCATTGATTTCAAGGACGCGGACGCCGTGGTGGTAATTAGCCATCGTGAAGATCTCTTGTTTATGGTTATGGGCATGATGCAAGGAATGCTTCCAATGGGCATGGCGTTTCTGTTTGATCGAGGCCGATACAACGAGGATAAAATTTAACCAGAACATCTTGTCACATATCAAGATTATCGAAATGTAGCCGATAAATATTACTTAACGGATTTAGGAGATAATTTTGTGGAAGATAGTGATGTCGATCAAGATATTATAGATAAAGTATCGGCCATTAGTCCTTATTTAGTGTGGGGTAAAAATGGTATAATTGATAAAATTATGTTTTGGCTAGTTTTAATTCCAATTGTAGTAGGCGCTCTGCTTGTATTATTTTATATATTTAATGATGTATTAAAAAAACCTCTTCCACAGATGTTTGGATTTATCATGAATTATCTTGACTACCGTACCGTGGCAATAAATTCTTTAATTATTTATGCATGTGTAGTCTCGCTATTTTTCATTTTTTTATCGTGTTGCCATGGAGTAGATGTTCTATCTCGTGGTAGGAAAAATAATGAGGCTAGACATAATTATACTCTGATAGTACAAAATAGTAAGCTGAGTGCTTTTGAACTAAACACCATGAAAATCATTGTCAGTGTAAACTTGGCTAAAACGAGTAATGAAATAAAATATTATATAATGACGGGCGCCATGTTTGTATTTCTAATATCATCATGGCCTACCTTGTCAATTTTTTTAAAATTAGATGCCCAGCATTTTTTTGATGGCATCCCATTTCCTATATTATTATCTCTTTCATTATTTTTTTTATCAATTGTCATTTTATTTGGTGTTTTTATTGAAGTACAAAGGAAAAATACTTATGCATTAAGTATCCTTGAATCAGCGATAAATTACAAAAAACAAGATATGAAAACATTTTCAAAATTAAAAATAATGCAAAATAAATATTAAATTTTATATGTTTGTAAATAGTTTCAAAGACTCTTCAGCTCGGATGAAGTGAACATGAAATTCTCTCCACCACAATATGGTTGGTATAAGTTTTAATCTTAATAAAAAAAGACAATCCTGCAATTTATTAACTCTTCAGAGTAAAATTCTCCAAGCGCTCACACGAAATATCGAAATACTCCTGACTCATCTCGATCCCAACAAACCGATACCCCAGACGCAACGCCGCCACACCCGTTGACGCGCTGCCCATAAACGGGTCGAGGATCAGCCCGCCCGGCGTCACCGGCTTAATCAGTTGCTACATCAGTTCCACCGGTTTTCCGGTCATGTGCAGCTTTTCCGACGGAATAACCCGCTTTGCAATCAGTCCCGGCCAGGGTCCGCCATGCCGGCATTTGGGCAAGGTACCGACACTACCCCATACCACATATTCACATTGATGGCGAAAGTAGCCGGTGTGCGGCGCACGGCTGGAGGCGGTCTTGTCCCAAGGCACCAGACCGCGCCAGATGTATCCCCCGGCCTGCAACACATCCGTCAGGGTAGGCAACTGCCGCCAGTCGGAAAAGACCATGGCGTACCCGCCGGGTTTCACCAGTCTGCGGGTTTGGCTTAGCCACTGCGTCATCCAAAAAGACCAGGAGCGTGCATCTCTGTTATCGCCAAAAAATTCATGATATTTAGTACTGTTGAGGTATTTATCACCCGGCAACCGGGCTCGGGCGCTGTGGTGCAGACCGCCGCTGCTGTACGGCGGGTCGGTTATCAGGGCGTCCACCGGTTCATTTAGCTCACGCAGGATGTCCAGGCTGTCGCCGCAGTAAAGCGTTGCCGAGCCGATGGTGTGTTGCTGAAAAGGCATGCTGACCTCAAAGAGTGGAGTATCGGCCAAGCATACGGAACGGGTGATAAGCCGTCTTGGGGGACGCGCCGTGGCAGGTTCAGGACAACAGCGATGCGGTCAAATTGACACATTTATTTTTTCAACAAAACCAGATGGTTTCGACGGTTCGACTGTTTAAAGCTTAAGCAACGCTTCACAAACGCCTGTTTATATCATAGCCTGTAATTATATACAGTGATATGAGATAAAAACTATGGCCTTTCCTTCTCCCGCGCAGGATTATTTAGAAAACCGTGCCAGCCTGGACGCTGCCTGTATCCGTCATCCGGCCTCCACCTTCCTTATGCGCGTGTCACAAGGCGCGCATCGGGTCGGCATTTTCCCGGATGCCCTGCTGGTTGTGGACAGGTCATTAGCGCCCGTGGACGGCAGTATCATCGTGGCCGAAATAGGCAGCGAATTCGCGTTACGCCGGGTGCGGCTCTATCCGGTGCGCGGTCTGGAAAAATTGGATGGCTCTAATGACATCACCCTTTATGCCGAGGGCGAGGAGGTGATGGGCGAAGAAACGATTTGTTGGGGCGTGGTAACCCATGCGGTGAATGATATGCGCACCGGGGAATGTGACGATAATCCGTGCTTGTTTTGACCTGTAAAGTATGTCCGCCCGCCGATTTGAACGGGCTGATTGGAATACAGGGCGGTTTATGGCCTTCAAAAAATGGGCCGGATTAAACCGCCGTTGCTATTTTCATGACGTTTTTACTCAGTGCCGGCTCCCGGCACCGCGGGCCAGATGACGGACGGCGCCTTTGCGGTATCTACCCGGCACAGTAAAACGCTGTAGGTCTCCCATTGCATCAGCCGTGTTTTTTCCTCCGGGGTGGCAATGCCTAATTTCACCGCCCGCGCCAGGGCGGTAATCTGCCG
Organism: Sodalis sp. RH15; assembly: GCF_047324255.1. Taxonomy (NCBI): domain Bacteria; kingdom Pseudomonadati; phylum Pseudomonadota; class Gammaproteobacteria; order Enterobacterales; family Bruguierivoracaceae; genus Sodalis; species Sodalis sp. RH15. The sequence continues at coordinate 1,066,533 of NZ_CP178738.1, read as the reverse complement.
GTCCGCCTGCTCGGTGAGGTCGGTTTTTTCTTTTTCCGCGTGGGCTATCACGGCAGCCCTTTGTGCCTGGATATCGGTTTTCCAGCGCTTGCCGGTCCAGATATCATAATCGGTGGCGGGCGCCAATAAGGTTAATGACGGCGGCAGTTCACCCGGTTCGGTAATCACAAGGGCTTGGCGAGTTGCCGTTTCATATGCCGTCTGGCCGCGATAATCCGGCCGGGTCACCCACGCGCTGCCGTCTTCAGTGCGCAAGATGGCGGCGTTATTTCCCGGTAACGTCGGCGCGTCTTGATAACCGTGCTCCGGTAAGCCAATGCCCAGGGGCAAATATTCCATGGACGCATGGCAATATTCGCGGGTTAAAGGATGTGCGCCATAGACGGTTATCCAGCCGGCCTGCTTGGCAAGGCCCTGTTCATTTAATACGGCTTGGGGAATGTTCAATGAATAGTCGGCCATTACGCTGCCCTTGTGATGTAATTATAAAAAGTGATTTCCGGGCCATCGGTACTTAAAAACATCTCTTTGTACTTAACGCCCGGGACCGCCTTGGAGACCCAAACCGGGTCCTGTATCTCGCTATCCGGATTATTATGCGACCCACTGTCGCCGGAGGATCCAACGACTTCGACACTGTTATATTTCAATGTGGTCATGACAGGCCCTGTATAAACGCTACTTTGCGTACACAATATTGCGAAGTCTTTACCGGGGACACGGTCACCGTACCATCCGCGAATAAACTGCCCCCGCAGGTCGGGTATTCTTCCCCTGGGGTAGGCTTTTGCCAGCGCCGGATAACGTTGTTTATCAAAATAGGCGCCATTGCAATTTAGCCAGCCGTCGGGAGGGACCGCCTGGGTCCAGGGCAACGGTATTCCCGCCAGCTCATCAACCGCGATGGCGTTAACATCCTTGGCGCTCAGGGTGTCTTTTTGCGCCAACTCACCCAGGCCAAGATGGTGACGAGCGGCAACCGGGTCGCCCAGCATTTTCGCCAGGTTGTCGGCGATGCCCAGCGCCAGGTCGTTGACCTTTTTCAGCGCGCTGGCCGTCGCGGCAACCGTGTCGCTGCCCGAATCAATGTCGTTGCATAATTGAACTACGCCTTTGGCCGTCAGGCTGGCATCCGCAAGGTCGTAAGATTTGCCATGCTCCAACATCTCCCGGTGAAGTTTCTCGGCCAGCCGCTTAAGTGCATCCGTCACGAATTGACGTGAGGCCAGCACCACCGACGGGTCGATTTTCAGGTTGACCGCCTGGGTATGGCTGACGATTAACATTAAACGCACAATCTGCGTGCGTCCGCTGCCTTCCTGCAGCCGGGGTTTGTAGGTTTCGGGGCAGTTGGCGATGGCAATTAAATCGCCGTCGCTGTCGAATAAGCCGATTTCCCGTATCCAGAATCCGCCCTCGTTTTCCGGAATGATTTGCTCGGCGATAATCTGGTTGGGGTTGTCCGCATCCACAAAGAGCGAGTTCAGCGGCGCGCGTCGCTGTTCATGAATTAACGTGGTCATCGCCGGGTCGGGGGTGGGCAGGCTTCCGCCGCCGTCGCCCACCGCCAGATGGGTAAGTTCAAGCTTGGTGCCCAGGGCAGCGGCATTGGCGAGTTTTGCCGCCCCCTGCTGTGTGAGCAGCGCAAAATATTTGATGGTCATAAAGAGACTCGTAGCGTGTCGATAAGATGCACCCCAACGCCGGTGACATACTGGCCGGCCACGGTAAGGGTGTCGGGAAAATAGGGATAGACGGTCAGTTCATCGCCGTCATAGCTCGCGGCGCTTACCGAGATAATGCCCGGTGTCTCCAGATGCACGGACAGTCCGGTCAGGTGGCGACTGACCGGCTTGGCATCATTAACCAGGCGCAACAGTTCGCTGTAAATCTCCTCTGTGATGCCGGTCTCCACCATGCCGACATCCAGGCGGAACGTGCCGGGGACATCATCGGTCTGCCACCATTCCGTCACCTGGATAAGATAGCCGAGCGGCTCCACCACCCGGCGCAACGCGCCGATGGTGCCTTTGTGCTTATGAATAAAAAACGAGGCGCGCACCACGGCGCGCTTGGCCTCTTCGCTCCAGCTTTCGTCCCAGCGGTCCACGGAAAACGCCCAGGCCAGATACGGCAGCAGCGGCAGCGGGCAGGCGTCAGGATTCCACAAAGTGCGAAGCGGCACGGCCAGTTCTCCCAGCCGCGCACAGGCCTCGGCGGCGGCCACTTCGAGCTGACTGGAACCCACCGGCAGCAAGCGGTTACGCATCGGCACCGCCCAGGGTAATCTCATAGCCCGTACAATAGGCGGCCTGGGTTTTATCCAGCACTACATCTTCCACAGGGAGCGATATTTCGACGCGCTCTACCCCCTCCACATGCAAGGCGGCATTAAGCGCCGAGCGGCGGATGTTACGACCCAAGCGTCGCTTTTCGGTTATAAAGGCCGTTAAGCGTTTTTCCGCCGCGTCCCGTACCGGTCCCGCCTCCGGGCCGGGGAAAAGATAGAGCGTGGCATCGATACGGTAAGGGATAATTTTCGCTGATTGCACCGTCACCCGGTCGGCCACCGGGCGGACGTCTTCATCATTAAGCGCCGCTGCAACCACGACCAGCAGCTCTTCCGATGCACATCCGTCGCCCTCCCGCGACAGGATGGATATCGTCACACAGGCCGGCGACGGGCTGATAGCCGACGCATCCGCCACCCGACCGTCGGCGCTGCGGGCGTGATATTCATACGCGCCGGTGGGCCCGGCCACGCTCAAACCCTCAAAGGCCTGCGGCGTGCGCAGGCGCAAATCGGTATCGGACTCATAGAGTGCAGCCATCGGCGGCACCGCCACCCCATCCGCGGGCTGAACCAGCAGACGGGAGACGTTAAAATTCGCCGCCATCTGGTCCAGGTCAGGCCCGTTGGCGTAAGCCACCATCACCGCCTGCGCCGCCTCGTTAATACGCTGGCGCAATATCAACTCCCGATAGGCGTTCTCTTGCAATAGCTTAACCATCGGTTCGGACTCCAGCGCCAGGATGCGGGCGATGGACGCCTGTTGCTCGGGCGGATATAGGGAAATCAACGTGGCCTTGCGTTCGGCGAGCAACGCCTCGTAGTCCAGGGTTTCGACCACTTCGGGTGCGGGTAATTGACTCAGGTCGATGGAGGGCATGGTCAGCTCACCGGAATGGATAAAGAAATATCAGCCTTGGGACTGACCGTGTTGCCGGACAGTTCCACCACCATCTTGCCGTCATAGGTCGTGGCAAAGGTTATACCGGATAAGGAGACACGCGGCTCCCATCGCAAAATGGCGCTGTAACACACCGCCATGATTTGCAGACGCAGGGCGGCGTTTTGCGGCTGGTCTATCAACTCGGACAAGAGCGAGCCATAGGCCCGTCGCATGGGCCGGGAGCCGATGGGGGTCATTAAAATATCGGCCACGCTTTGGCGGATATGGTCAATGTCCGTCAGCGTACGCCCGTTGTCGCGGTTCATGCCCAGATAGGTGGCGTTGTTCATAACGGACCGCCCGTCGGCCCGTGCACACCCAAATGGGTATGGGTATGCACCACCACACCGTTGGAAAACAGGCTGCCGCCGCTGTGGGTCAGATTGCCGGTGATAGTGCCGCCTTGCTGAATGTCGAGGGTCTGGGCGGTGAGCTTTTGGGTGCAGATTACCTCGGGCGTGTCCAGGGTGATGCGGGTGGAAGCGGTGCAGGTAATTTGTGGGGCGGTGACGGACACGTATTCATCGGCGTTGATGGTGGCGGTTTTCATGCCGGTGGCTACCAGTGCGCCGGTTAAGGGTTCGTACTCGATTATTGCACCATCCGGGAAGGCAATATGGATGGCATCGGCGGAAGCGGACGGCGCGGGGAATTTATCGGAAAAAATGCCCGGCAGAACAAAGGCTGTATCGAGTTCGCCGCCGAGGGACAGCACCAAAACTTGCTCGCCAATGGAGGGTGCCCACCAGGTGCGGGTACGACCGGCGCGTGGGGTCAGCCAGGGGAGCCAGGTTGTTGTGTTGTTGCCAATCGAAGCACGACAAGTACCATCAACAAGATTTATGTGGCTTACTGTTCCGATATTCTGAATATTTCTAAGTTGGCGCTGCACATCGTATGTCTGAATTAATTTTTCCATAATATAGCTTGAGAGAAAAAAATCATATTTTCAATATGGAATTGGGTTGGTGCGAGATGGTACAACGAGGTTTTGTAAGAAATACGGAAAAGAACTTATCTTTTAAACTATCTCAGCCAATTTTTGTTACCTGGTAAGCCCTCGGCCCTCTGGGCTGCATTTTTATAACGAATCTCACATGGTCACCACCATGAAGATATTTATCACCTCCTACTATCTCCTCATAGAAGAAAAATACATCTTTCCCTTTTTCTCGAGTTATGAAACCAAAACCCTTGAATGAGTCGAAAGTTTTAATAATGCCAAACTCAAAAGTATCATTAATCATGTCCAGAATTCCTTTTTCGATGGTAGGTTCGCAAAATGTTTTTTTAATCTACGTCTCCATGAGGTAGATAATCCATTGTTATTTCTCGATAAAATCGATAATCGCGAATAATTTTTATTTATCCTTTCAATTTGCCCAAATGAATACTGTTTTGAATTGTCTAATCGCAATAGACTTTTACAGTCATGTATTATTTTTGCTTTTGCTCGATCATCGTATAAGGGCAATATCTTTTGCAGTCTCTCCCTCAATGCCTTATGATTGGATTGATCTAATCGATGAAGTTTTGCAACTAAACCGGAAACTTTATTCCATATAGTATGATACTCTTCTGTATAGGGAGATTTTTCGTATTCTCTTTCGCAAATATATACCATTAATCTTATATATCTACGATTACTTCGGCGAGCCTGAGGTTTATTTTTACCTATCCATAGGCCTGTGACCTCGAAGCCACCAGACGAGTGTCGATATAATTCAACTTTAGTTTTTCCGTCGTTTTGTTTTAAATCATGCTTTTTAAATAAGCCAATCACTCTCTTAACGCTTTGGTCAATAATGATTTGGGGCAAGATATTTTCAGAAGATAAGGTTACATCATCTAATAATCTAGTATAGGTTATGCCTTTGTTTCTAAATCCTGAGACTAACGAATATTCTGAATTAAAGAAAACAAGATTTGCAATGTATGACGATGTGCAAGCCCCTTGTGGAACCTTATTTTTGAAAGTTGTCAAAGTTGTAAGAAGATTACAAACATTATCAGGAAATTTGAACAGATACTTATAAATAGCAAAAACTTTGTCAGACGCTATGTTATCATAGAATGATTTAATATCAAGACTTATCAATGTTTTTGTTTTATTAATAGAGTGTGCCTTGGCATTTTCCACATAATCTCTTTTATTAATAGGGTCTTTAATCCCCCCATGTAGATATAATGGATAATCTACATTTTCAAAAATTCTTTTATTAATTCTCTTTTGTAATTTTTTTAATTCATATTTTGGCTCATAAACCGTTCTTTCTTTATTTTTGGAGGGGACTACAAACTCAGTATAGGAGTTATCAACATTGTTCGAAATTCTCTCAAGCATTCCTGGATGTATACCTAAGGTCTTAGCAAGGACCTCTATTGATGCAATCGCTTGATGAGGATAATAAGGCTTGTCCATAAAATACCTTATTTAAAGTATCGAAAATGGTTAGAAGTTAATTACTAAAAAAGACAAGAAGCTTATCTATAGTAGTAACCAATATGGGAATAGCAGTAATTACCGCTATCCACAATTTTGTATTGTTAGAGTCAACTTGCTTATTCGCTTCATTTCCCTCTAGGGAATACGTCGCTAAGCTCTTATTAAAATTCAATGCCATTTTAATATTTAACGAAATTTTCATCATTACGTCTCCAGCGGTTATCATGCATATGCATGGCCAGACCAGAAGACTAATCATCAGGATAAATATATTGACTCTAACAACTTCTAACCTTTTACGCCAGACAACTGTCGTTATATTTTGCGGTTTATATGGGGCTAAATTCAAAGCGACATATAAATCCAAAAGACTCCCACATGGCCGGTCATGATCCTTTGTTAAGGATCGCCTTTCGGCATCGATATCCTGAATAATGGCATTTTAAAGAGCAGCAACAGGCGTCTACACCTGTGATACAGCAAGATCATAATAAACTTGTTTACGATGAATGCAACCAATGAAATGATAAATCTATAATCGATAAATGTGATCTTATGACGATTTTCAATATGTCATTATCATTTCATCTGAAAAAAAAGAGTTTTTATGATTTTCTTTCTTAAAAAAACCTTTCCATGGTTTTTTCAACTTCAAAAAAAATGTGTTTATCAAAACCAAACAAATTGCGATGAGGATAACTAATTATTTTTGTCGACGACTTATTTTTTTCGTCCAATCCATAATGATGCACTCCCGCCATCCCTTGCACCCTGTCGGTAAACTCAACCACCGCGCTATCCCTATCACCCTTCGCCTTCATATACCGATTAGTCCGCAGCTTACAAAACATCTCCCTCTTAACCCGCCCTTTCTTTTTCCGTAGCAGCTGTGGCTTACGTGGCGCATAGGTCGTGCCATCCGGTGCCTGCTGGCGTTTGATGCGCTGCTGCTGACTGGCGCGCAGCTTTTTAGCGATTGTTGCCGCCATGGCCTTGCGCGTCTGCGGACTTAGCGCGGCAATCAGCCCTTCTAGACGCTGGTCAAAATGTTCTAGTTCATTCATGCCAACGGCTTACCAGTTCGTTATGGAGATAAAGCGCCATGGGCCGGGTGATGTCTTCCGGAAGCGGCGGCTCCGGAACATGGTCAACGTGCAGCGCGCCATTAAGCTCCTTCACAATCACCCGCTCGGTCAACTGCAGATCGATACTGATATCACTCAGGGTATCGCTTAACACATCCACCTTGAAGGTGAAGCCGGTTTGCCGTTTGTGCTCGGTGGCCATAATGTCCGGCTGATTCTCCCGCAACCAGGCCAGCACTGGCACCATAATCAGGTCCGCGTCCCCGGCGTAATCGGTGATCACCAGATTAAGCTGGTACTGATATTCAAACGACAGCGACGGCGCCAAGGTGGAGACGATGCGGCCATTGTCGATAAAGAGATGCAAATTATCGGGATTGTTTTGTAGCAGTAGGACACTGGCCGTTAGTGCCTGGCGCAGTTGCGCGGGTTTGAGCATCATGTTGTTCCTGGCATTGTTTTACCGCCTCCACTTGTAGGCCGCAGGCCAGCAGCGCGGATTCCAATTGTCGGATATCGGCGCTTAAATCGCCGTTAGTTTTAGGTCGGCTCGCCGGTATCGGGCAACTGCTCACCTTCGGACAGCCAACGTAGATAATCTGCGGCGCTGGCAAAGGCCGGTCGTTGGTGCAGGCGGATAGCAGCGTCAGGCAAAGCAGCGCTATACCATTCGCGCAGGGTTTGATTGTCATTAAGCAATTTTTGTATTTGTTGTTCATGTTTTTGCGCCAGGCTTCCTGCGGCGGTGAGGGAGTGGCGCAGGGCCAGCTCGGCTTGGGCCTGGTCTTGCGCCTCTTGTTGCAAGCGCGAAATCACCCTATCGCGGCTTTCAATACCGTCCGAAAGCGCGTCTACAATGCGAGATTGCTGTCCCAAGTTGTTATTCTGCTCGGCCACGAACCAAAGCAGCGCGGCGATGAAAATGGCCGCCGACAGGAGCATCGTATTTAGCAGACGCACATCAGGCCCCGCTCAGGCATAACGCCATTTCAGCTTTGCGGCGGCGTTCCAGGCCCGCCGATCTAATCCCATTCACATATACCCACCGGGGTAACTGAAGGCAGGCATTTCGCCACTGTGATTCTTTGACAAAAAAAGCCATCGCGGAACCGCAGGCGGCGCGCACGCCGACGTTAAAGGCAAAGGCCACCACCGCGTCATACACCGCCTGCGGCATCTTAGTGACCGGCATGCAACGAGCAATACCTGCTTCTACTTTCAACACATCGGCTATCAGGTTGACCGCCGCCTGACGTTCCGTGATGGATGAGTTTGGAAGCACGCTCTCGGTGTGGCCGATGCCGTTGGTCCAGACACCGGCGCGACACCGATAAGGCGAGAGCTGGCAGCCTTCAAAATCGGCAATCAGCCGAAGCCCAACCGGGGAGGTATGCAGCATTTTAAACTGCGGCTGCAATGCGGCGAGTGCCAGGATGGTAACGGCTGCGCAGCGCTTAACGGTTGAGTTCGTCATACGCTCTCCGGCACAGTCCATTGCGAGCCAACAGCTGATAACTTTTGCGGCGGTAGTACCAATTAACGAAAAAAGTACCGACACCCACTGCCGTGCCGACTAAAAACGCCATATCCTGCGCTGACATTCTCCCCAACCAGGCCAGGGTAACGGCAACGCAATAGGCAAAAGCCGAGGTGATTCGCTCCATGGTTCAGTCCCATAATTGAAGGCTTTCCTTAACCGCTGCATTGGGAATATCGGGCAGTTCCAACGCGGTGCCGTGGGGCAGGATAGCCCCCAGATCCGCCAGGCCCGCATTGACGGCGAAGACCTGCTCAACCACCCCTTGCGTGCGCCCATAGCAACGCCAGCAAATAGCGTCTACCGTATCCCCTTGCAGCGCATAGATTTTCATTACAGCAGCCCGATAATGCAGTGCCGTTTTCCGGCCACGTTGCTGATACTGATACGCGCATCGCGCCACAGATCATCAATGCGGCTTTCCATCTCTTCGGCCTTTTTGCCACCGTGGGCGCTGGCGTCATAGCCCCGATAACGCTCGGTCAGACTGGCGGCGGTGATGGCACTGACGGCGCGGCGATACTCGGATAGCTTGATGCTTTCCCCGTCGATGTGGTCCGCCGGCACGTCCTCCAGCGTAGTGAACCCGAGGGTCATTTGTTCCTTGCGGTACTCCCAGAGTTCGGTGTTAACCTCGGCGATGGCGCTTTTCAAAGCGTGACGTAAGCGCAAAGGCGTAATGGTGCCTTCATAACGCAGAATGTCGCGCATCATTGCCGGATCCACCGCGGGCCAGAAAGAGGTGTTTTGTATAAGCGGCTCGGCCTCAGCGTCCGGGCGCGGCGCGGGTATCACCAGTGACGACATAAATCCCTCAAATAGGTGGGCGGTGAACGACCGATGTTGATAAGGGCAAAGTACTATCGCTATCAGTCGTGCCGCCCGGCGCGGGGCGCGTTCGTTAAGCCGACCGGGGGGCGGTATTGCGCATTAGCCGCTCCAGTCGCTCGATATCCTTGATAACGCCGCAGCGACTATGTAGCTGCAACGCCCTTTTCAAATGGTCTAAAGCCCGTTCTGACCTACCCTCGTCGCGTAACACGTAGCCGATGATTTTATGCAGCTTGGCGCGCACCTGGTCGGGCATGTCCTCGCTATCGGTCAGCTCCAGCGTCATCAGCAGATGATCCGCATTGACCGGCTCGCCCGCCGTGTGGGCACGGATAGCCGCCTCGGCGACATCCTCCGCCAGCAGATAAGGCGTGGGCCGGGTAAAGGTCTCCGGCGTGACCAGCTTGTATCGCAGGGCATAACGCGCGATGTCCAGCGCGCCGGGGATATCCCCCGCATCCAGTCGCCAAATCATAACGGTCATCAGGATGGCATCCTGCGCGCCGCGTCCATGCTCCAGCACGCCGGCCACCCATGGCACGTAGTCCGGCAGCATCTGCCGTTTCAGCTCGGCCTTACGCTCCTGGGAGCGTACCTGCTTGAGTTTGCGTCTATCCTCGTTGAGCTTAAGCAGCATCAGCTCGTAGCCGGTGGCATGACGCAACGGGTCATCCACACGCTGCGCGGCCTCAATCGCGTTCTGGCGCAGCACATGACGGCGAGCGGGGCTTATCATGCCTTGGGCCTCGGGCCGGTTGTGGCCGAGACATGGGCGTTGGCGTTGGCGTTGGCGTTGGCGTTGGCGTTGGCGTTGGCGTTGGCAGCAGCCTGTACCGCCGCCACGGTTGCGGTGGCAAGCGCCTCGTAATCAATCACCGCGGCGGACTTGGCCGCATCCGGCTCCTTCGCTTTTTCCTGAAAGTCGAGCATGTCGATATTTTCAATCAGCCCGCCGCAGGCGTAATCCTCGATCACAAAGTCCTCGTTAATGGACTCATAGTTTTCAATGCGATCACGCTTCGCCACCTCATCAATCAGGCGGCGATGGGTGCCTTCCTGCCAGTAGATGGACAGGTTATCCAGGCGGGTGATCATTAGGGCATTGGGCGGGAAATACGGCACCCGCACCGCAGGCAGATTACCGATGCGTCGCTGGCTGACAATCAGGTCGGCGGCAAGGGTTTCGGTATTGGGCTGGGTCTGGTTTACCAGGGGGAAGTATTTATCCGCCAGCAATTGGCGGCCGCAAATCACCACCAGTTCCGGGTCTTCCTGATACCAGGGGGCAATCAGTTGGGTGGTTGCGTCCATCACCAGGGCGTCAAGATTGGCATAATCGCCGCCCTCACCGACGCGTATGCTTTCGGAAACCGTGCCGTCCTCGGCTGTGATACTGCTCATCACTCTGGCCGGGGCATTGTCGCGGTACTTATGCAGCCAGCCCACCGCCACATCCTGCAACAACGGGTTAGCCAGTCGATTGGAGGTCTTGGCCCGGCTCACGCCGTTAAAGCCTACCATGATACGGTCAAGCGCCTGGCGTTTGACAATGGCATCGCGCAGCCGGGCCTGGAAGTCCTGGTAACGCGCCCACAGGTCAAGGGTGTTATAGCGGATATGAAAATCGTAGTTCACCTGCTGGCAGAAATATCCTTCCGAATCCAGGGTGGCAAAATCCGCCGTCTCGCGTTCGTCACCGGCGGCGGTGTCGGTGGTGCTGGCAATGGAGCCGGATACGCCGATGCCGATTTTCTCCCCTTTCATTTCCGCCACCGGCACAATATTGATGCGGGTCAGAAATTCCGATGATTCCTGGGTGCGAGTCATCAGGGTTTGGGTCACGTTCGGTTCGACGCTGAACTTTTTGTTCAAGTCATTGGCCCCTACCCCGTTTAGTTCGGCAAGACGGGTCAAAAAAGTATTGAATTTAAAGCGGGTGGTGGTTTTCATTGAGTTTCCTAAACAGGGAATGCGAATAATCCATTGCCCTCACACGACTGGATTTAGCAGTCGGTTAATACCTCGTCGGGCGCTTCACGACCGCCGGTCGCCAGCGGGCGGCGAGACTGATAGTGGCAGTCGGTTTCGGTGAGTTTGGTAGTGAGCGCGGTGACTCGGTTATGGTCGGCCACCACCGATTGTTCCAACGCATCAAGGCGCTCGGTGAGGATGGTTTCCAACGCGCTTAGCTTGGAGTCCTGCTCGATAGCGTTGAATTGAACATGCTCGGCCACCGCCTCGACGGCTTTATGCATGTCGGCCAAGCGGGCATCATCGGTGGCTTGTCTGCCGGTAAGCAGGCTTTTAACGCGGGAAAATAGCGACTGTCCCGGCTCGGCCACCTCTTCAAATTCAAGAGCCACTTCAACCGCTGCCGTAAACAGGTTGTCCGGCGATGCTTTTCGGCCTGCCAGCGGGTTGCATTGCGCACTGGCGCTAAAGGCCAGCATTTCATTGCCGAGGCTGGCCGGATCATCAGTCACCGCCAGGCCGACCAGATAGGCCTTACCACTATTGGCAAAGTTCGGCTGCACTTCCATAGAGGTATAGATTTTCTGCCGTGACTGATTGAGCAACAGCAAATCGTCGGTGGGGGAAATTTTGGCGAATAGCGCCCATTTGCCGTTCAGTACCGAATCATCCGCGATTTGCTCGGCTTTAAGTGCCAGCACGTCGCCATAACGACGAAACACGCCGTCGGGCAGCAAGCCCTTGAGGTGCTCCAGGTTGATGCGGCAACCATAGACGCGGGGGTCAAAGGTCTCGGCCATTTGCTGGATATCGTCGGCGTTAATCATGCGTCCGTCGCAGGTATCGCCTTCGACGCCGATACGGAAAAATTTCGATACTTTCTTTGCCATCGCAACGGCTTCCTTTGCGGGGGTTAATCAGATTAGGGGTAGTGTCCAGGGATAGCGGGAGGGCCACAACGCATCAGGGTTGTGGTTAGGCTGGCACAACAGGCGGCACAGGCGCGGGAGCGGGCGCGTCGCGTAGCCTTAGCGCCATGATTACAACACCGGCCACTATCATTAGCGACCCACGGCGACAGGCGGCCCTGCTTTACTGGCAGGGCTTTTCCGTGCGCCAGATTGCCGAAACGCTAAACCTCAAAGCGCCCACCGTACAGAGCTGGAAACAGCGCGATCGGTGGGAGGCGGTCGCGCCTATTTCACGCATCGAGACCAGCTTGGAAGCGCGGCTAATACAACTCATCATGAAAACGCAAAAGGAAGGTTGCGACTATAAAGAGATCGATCTGTTAGGCCGACAAATTGAGCGCCTGGCGCGGGTTAATCGCTACAGCCAGACCGGCAACGAGGCGGATCTCAATCCCAACGTGCGCAACCGCAATAAAGGTGAGCGCAAACCGCCGGAAAAGAATGTGTTTAGCGACGGGGCGGTGGCGCAGCTCGAAACCCTCTTCCACGAAACGTCCTTTAATTATCAAAAAGGCTGGTATCAGGCCGGGCTGCAACATCGCATCCGCAACATCCTTAAATCTCGCCAAATTGGCGCGACGTTCTATTTTGCCCGCGAGGCGTTGCTGGACGCGCTGACCACCGGGCGCAATCAAATCTTTCTTTCGGCCAGCAAGGCCCAGGCACATGTCTTTAAAAACTACATTATCGATTTTGCCCGCATGGTAGAGGTTGATTTAAAAGGCGACCCGATGGTGCTCGGCAACGGGGCCAGGCTGTTTTTCCTCGGCACCAACGTGCGCACCGCGCAGAGCTACACCGGCAACCTGTACCTGGATGAATATTTCTGGATACCGAAGTTTCAGGAGCTGCGCAAAGTGGCGTCGGGTATGTCGCTGCATAAAAAGTGGCGCACCACCTATTTTTCCACCCCGTCAAGCCTGGCGCACAGCGCGTACCCGTTCTGGTCCGGAGAGCTGTTTAACAAAGGACGCGGCAATAAGGCCGATCACGTCCACCTAGATTTAAGCCATAGCCACTTATCCCAAGGTGCGCTTTGCGCTGACGGCCAATGGCGACAGATTGTAACGGTTGAAGACGCGCTTACCGGCGGTTGTAACCTGTTCGACCTGGATCAGCTCTCCCTGGAATACAGCCCGGCGGAATATCAAAACCTGCTCATGTGCGAGTTTGTGGATGATAAGGCGTCGGTATTCCCGTTCGCCGAGTTGCAAAGCTGCATGGTGGACAGTCTGGAAGAATGGGAAGACTTCAACCCCTACGCCCTCCGCCCGTTTGGTTATCGCCCGGCGTGGATTGGTTACGACCCGTCCCACACCGGCGACAGCGCGGGATGTGCAGTCATCGCGCCGCCCCTGGTGCCCGGCGGCAAGTTCCGGGTGCTGGAGCGCCATCAGTGGAAAGGCATGGACTTTGCCGCCCAGGCTCAATCCATCAAAGAGCTGACCGAACGGTATGTGGTGGAGTATATCGGTATCGATGCCACCTCCATTGGTCAGGGCGTATTCCAACTGGTGCAGCAGTTCTTCCCGGCGGCACGGGAAATCCGCTACACGCCGGAAATCAAAACCGCCATGGTGCTCAAAGCCAAGGATACCATCACAAGCGGTCGTTTGGAGTATGACGCCGGTCATACCGATATCACCCAATCCTTTATGGCAATCCGCAAAACAATGACCGCCAGCGGCAACCGCTCCACCTTTGAGGCCAGCCGCAGCGAAGAGGCCAGCCACGCCGATGTGGCCTGGGCCATTATGCATGCGCTTCTCAATGAACCGCTCACCGCTGCCAACGGTGGTCACAGCCCCAATATTCTGGAGTTCTATTAATGAGCCAACGCAAAGGCCGTCGAGCCAGCAAACAAGCCTCGAAGATTACCGCCGCGCCGAAAGGTGTTGCACAGCATGACCATGCTGAAACAAAGCATAAACAGGTTGATTTAAAGCAGGCCCAGGCGTTTAGCTTTGGCGAGCCGATCCCGGTACTCGACCGGCGGGAAATCCTGGATTTCATTGAATGTACCGGCAACGGCAAATGGTACGAGCCGCCCATAAGTTTTGACGGCCTGGCCCGCAGCCTCAGGGCCGCAGTGCACCACAGCTCGCCGATATACGTAAAGCGCAATATACTGGCCTCCACTTATATCCCCCACCCTCTATTAAGCCAGCAAGAATTTAGCCGCTTTGTGCTGGATTACCTGGTATTCGGTAATGCGTTTCTGGAACTTCGTAAAAATCAGCTTGGCGAACCGCTACGCCTGGAATGTATACCAGCCAAATACACACGCCGAGGCGTGGAACCGGACACCTACTGGTTTGTGCAACAAGGGAAACAGCCGCATAGGTTTGAAACCGGCAGCGTATTTCATCTGATTGAGCCGGATATTAACCAGGAGCTGTACGGCTTGCCGGAATATCTTAGCGCGCTGAATTCCGCCTGGCTTAACGAGTCGGCCACCTTATTTAGACGCAAATATTACCAGAATGGCGCGCATGCCGGATATATCCTCTACATGACCGACGCGGCGCAAAGCAGCAGTGATATCGACCAAATGCGTAAGGCCATGCGGGACACCAAAGGACTGGGGAATTTTCGTAATCTGTTTATGTATGCTCCGAACGGCAAGAAAGATGGGATACAGATTTTGCCGCTTAGCGAGGTGGCGACCAGGGATGACTTTTTTAATATTAAAAGGTCCAGTCGGGATGATTTGCTTAGTGCACATAGAGTACCGCCGCAGATGATGGGGATCATACCGGATAATGTGGGAGGGTTTGGGGATGTGCAGAAGGCGGCGGAAGTTTTTGTTAGAAATGAACTGACACCATTACAAGAAAGGATGAAGCAAATTAATTTATGGGCAAATGACGATATTACCACATTTAAATCATATGCTTTAAATTAATAGATTTAATATTTTTTAAATACGCAGTTATATTACACTAAATATTTATATCTGCATTTTAATTATCATTTATAAAATAATGCACAATCATAAAATGACGAAAATAAATTTATGAGAAAACATCATCATTTAATTCAAAACCTCATACCAAATACAATCTCTTTTCTTCAAGATCATCATCCCAAAAACGCTGATCCAAATGGCTAACCATTCCTAAATTTACTTTTATAGTCGCTAACATCTCAGGACTTAAAATATCTTCTTTATATAATTTAACCCAAGCTTTGGGATAAAAGGTTGATATGATAAACGCCGTGAATGCTAAAGGCGACAAAATTCTTTTTACTGGAATTCTTGAATCATTTTCATAACCAATATGAAGATGATGCGCAGGGTGATCTATTGGCTTATGCTGATTGGGATGTTTATCTAATCTCACTGGCGTATGGCTTTTATAATGAGCGGTTGTCTCAACATATTTTTCATATGAAACTCTAAAATCATCAGAAGATATATACTGCTCTTTTTCTTCAATACTAAAAATATCCCAGTGTTCGCCAAGATCAGAATAGATAAAATCTTCTTCAGTTGGTATATTAATTGGACACATGATGTATCTAAAACTTGACTCTTCAAAAAGAATCAAACTTTCATCCTCAAGTTTAATATGATACCAAAAACTTTTATTGTACTTTTCCCAATATTCCCTATAGGGTAATCCTTTTACTTGGGAAACATAATTTAGCGGTAATTCAACAGAACCATTAGAAGTGCCTAATAGTCCGGCTTTGTCAACTAAATCAACTGAACCTTCTATATCAGAAAATTCTCTATGAACGTTCATTTTCGCCCCTTTCTGCTAGCTTGCTCTTTCATGTATTCTTGCATTTTTTCAAGACTGCCAAAACGGTGAATCATTGCTTCCAGGTCACTTAACTCTTTAGTAGATATTTGCTCAGCATGTTTAATATCATATTCAATTTGCTCAGCTTCTTTGGCTGTTGGATATTTAAACTTTATGCGGGGGGATTTATCTAATGCTTCATCAATCTCCCTTTCTAAGCATATAGTACTTTCACCTATGCCACTCAAATACAGCCATCCTTTAGTTCTTGTCATGGCTGTAAATAATAAATTACGATTCTTAATATTGAGATTATGGCATAAAAAATCCGTACCTAAAACATACACAGAATAAGCCTCATTGCCCTTAGCTTTATGTACTGTACTTAGAGTCACTCTTCCCTTCACTTTAAAATCGTAAATAGATATTTTTTCGGCATGAATATTATTAGTCGATATGTCGCGAGAATTAAGAATCTTTGTTAATTTATTAAAATAATTACTGCAGTGATAATCGTCAGCGCAAATCACTAATATATCTTCAGGCAAAAGACCTTCCGATCTAATATCATTTTCAATTAGCGCAACAACTTTACTCAATTCTTCATCAATATCTCTACATCGGAAGTTATAAGTAACAAGTTGTCTTTTGTCTTCGTCTGATAGCGTTGGTGATTTGCTTACGTCTCTTAGGACCTCTATATCCTCTGATTCTTGAAATTCGCCATCATCGCGCGACACTACTGTATATCCTAAATCTCGCCAATATCTAACTGATTCAATTTTTTGCACTTGTTTTCCATATACGCCCAAACCAATTGCATGAGCGCTTACTAGAATAGCCAATGGAGTCCTGTAGCAAACTTCAAGAAACTGGTCTTTAACAAACTCGGTTCCATCATCAAAAATGTCTTTGGCGGTAGGAGTCTTTTTCTGAAATATATTCTGGAAAACATCTGCCCCAAAGCAAACTTGTTTATTTCGAGCAAGTTTTGTACATAAGCGTAAAAAATGCACACCATAGTCTTGAGCTTCATCCACGAAAACATAATCATATAAAGGAGTTATATTAATATTATCGAGAAGCTCTTTGCATGCATACTCAAAAGCATCACCCCCTATAGGACTAGCTGATTGGGCTGCTGGAAAAGTTAAAAAAGGGTAACCGAAAGCCTCACATGCTTCATAGTAAACACCAGAGTTAGATCTGCCCCCCCATGAATGCATTACATTGACTCTGTCAAGATTCGTTGAGTCATCATGAAATTCACGGTAAAATCTTTGGATGAGACGTGTTACATGCTGATAAAGACTTTTTGTACTGAATGTATAAAGTATAGTGGCTTTTTTAGTTTCGTCTCGGATTAATGTTTGCGCAACCTTCATTGCAAGAATGACAGTTTTACCCGAGCCAGCAAGCCCCCTTATCCTTTGCGGACCATTTAAGGCGGGTATATATCCCTCCTGCTGATCCCTATCAAACATAAGGATTTTTGACTCTGCATCGTTAATTTTTACTGCCTTGGAGTCAGGGGGTAAAGTGTCAATTTTTCTGTCTTCTGGTTTTAAAAGACCTTTAGCGCCTTGGATAGTCGAAATAGTCTCGGAGAATATCACTTTCGGAAAAATTTTATCAAAAGAATTTATAGTACCAATGAGCTTTCTTTCCGTTGTAATAATTGTATTGCGTAAAAAATCAAGATTAACATTCTCTTCATCAATTGATGGAGCATATAATAAGGAATGTACCGGCAAATTGAATCCCATCATCCCGTTTCTTAACCGATCATTCCTAATCAGTCTTGATACAACAAAGCCAGCTATCCGCTCGAGGCTTCTATCGTCTTTTTTTAACTGCTCAATATTATAATTTGTAGCACCCGTAGAATAAAATACCACCACGCCATAAGTGGGGCTAATTAAAAGAATCTGAGAAATTACCAAGTTATCATCATCACTTTTATACATTGGAAAATCGAAAAATATTTCAGCATCGTCAAGATGGAGTTCTGACCTTTCCAATATTCTGACTAAGGATGATACCACGGAGTTACTTAGATCAAAACCCTTCGGGTTAACATTCATATCAACTCCATGAGCTAAATTTCTCAAAAGATTAAGAAAAATTATTCCTTTTCCTGATCTTTTTCAACCCAATAGGAAGATAAATAAATTATTAACAAGAAAATCATTACTTTAGGATTTTAATGTCATTAATGTGGACTATTTCACAGATTGCGCGCAATGCTATTCCCTCCTCGCCTGCCCGCTTTACCGGTCACATTTCATGCACTCGCCTGATCCAACGCGACCCACACCAGCGCAGGTGCTCAGCAGGATGCTAACATAGCGGCTCACCATGCAAATCCACGCGCCCTATGCATGCATCAACCGATTTTGAGATAGGTATTGAGATTATGCCGTCCCTCGGCGATTAACCTCATTCCCTTAGCAACTCGTGCCAAGTAAGTATTGGCCTCTTCCGGCGTTAAATGTATCCCCCTGGCCCGGGCTTGCTCGATCAGGTCGGCGGTACGGATGCGTTCGCCTTTAACCCCGACGCAAACCGCATGTATGAAGGCTTCGCTTAACTCTTTTTCTCTTATCATTTTCAGCACTCACCCTACGGTAAAGGCTACCCAAAGTTAGCCAACCGTTTTTGTCTCAACATTCCAGCAAGAAACATCATCGTTATAAGTCCGCCATGACAGCTAGACGGGGTAATACTGAGGACCGTCCCTAACCTTTTCATAAGGGCCAACCCCTGCTCCGCCATCATGACCAATGCATCTCCTTGCCTTTATCGCCACATCCGCCGATTGTTAATTAGCTAGGCGATGCGTTCGTCACGTTTCAGGACGACGAATTTTGTCGCGAAAAGGGTTCATTCTTCCCTTTGTCGTTATACTGTATTTTTATACAGTATTCAAGTCGCACCAACTGCCGCGATCCAGCTTGCTATAAAATCATCCTCGACTTGATTGTCATCCCAGGCCGAAAAAATTTATTGTTTCAAGGGAGAGAAGTCAGAATAAATGTCTGAAAATACGGGAAGAAAAACTGCTGAAACCCTCGTGCTTACCCCTCCATTTTTTCTTAAAAAAAGGTGAAAATAAAATGGCTAAAGCTAGGGCAAAAAAGCAGTTCATGGAAAAATAAACATACATAACTACATGATTAATATAATATATTATACCTTTTGTAACCTTCTTTTTACTTGCTTTAGCAAAAAGCATTAAGTTATAGTCACCCCGCACCACTTGTGGTGCAGGGAACTCTCACTCCCAAACGTCGACAGTGACATAATATCTTTATGGTATTATGTCCTTTTTGAAGTAATCATTGATGACGGTGCCGTTTGCACCGTTTGAAATTTATCAATGGTGGCTCAATCCGGGCAGCATTTATGCTGGCCGTGCAAGCTGTTGACGTCGGTAGTGAGATCCCGTTTTGGGCCACCGCCATTGATATGCATTTACAGGTGGCGCTAATCAACAGGGTCGCCGTAATTGTACTCCGCACTATGCCCAGTCCGGGTTACTCCCTTCTACGGCACCTCTGAAAACGGAGGCGTTAAGCATGGAAAACCTTTTTGACCCAACAACATCCACCTATGATGATGTTAATTGCCAATGCAGGGCATTGGCTTACGCAGCTTACAAAATTTCCGAAGAAGATATTAGAGAAATGCTGCTTTTCACCTTACTTGAAAAGCAACATCATTTAGAAAAGCTTCATCCCGGTTATGTCAAACCACAGCAAATTAATTCATGGCATGATAATGAATGAATATGTAGTATAGACTTATTCAAAATAATATGAGGGGTTTTTCAAAAGCCCCCGCATAATATCAGCAATGAAAATTAATACGCTTTCACGGTCTTTGGCGGTACTCCCCTCTAAAACAGCAAGTCTTGCAATTATTTCAATACGTTCAAAAATTAATGCTTGTTCGAACCGATGATCCATTAAATCACTCCCTTAACATTTTGCTGTTTGTACTTACATAACATATTATAACCACAAATAAAAAGTAATAGAAATTCCAGACACTTACTAACCAAGACGTTACTAAACAAAAATTCAAAAAATTTTATCAAATATTGTTATCATGGAAATAAAAATCATTTAAATGGTCATATTGTATTACTTCACCTTCTATATTGAATATTACTCCTCTTGACAAAATATTTAATATCCAGCCCTCCGCCGAAATCCCGTATTTTGTTAAATCATTTTTTATATATTTCAACCGACTTCGCTCATATTGGTTCAATCGGGTTGACGGAGCGTTTTCCTTTATCCAAGCCGGTATACTGTCTGGTTGTGGCCTCATGTTCCGTTGTTCTTTTTTGAGCGAACGCGCAAGCGCCCTGACGATTTCATCGTCGTGCCAATCAATTACCCCCCACCCTACTTTAGTACGTTCTTCCATGGCCTGTTCTGGTGGGTTAATTTGCCCATTTTTACCCACGTTTCGGATACCCCACCCACAGTTATTGACAGGACTCCGAGGCGCGGCAGAGCCGCTTTTTGAATTCAAAAGATCAACGTCAACAGCTTTGGCAACGATGCGCCATTCCGTTAATCGGGTTTGATGGATATGCGTCTCCCCCAGGTGCGGCGCAAAGATGCCTACAACCTTCTGTACTTCTTCGTCGTATTCGTTGAGATTGTCATGTGCTTGACGCGCCACTCTCACGGTTTGGCTTTTTCGAGCCACGTTCGCGCCCCCTTGCGCTTGCATATAGAGGGTGAAGTCTCCGGCGTCCGCCGCAGCCCGTACCGCTTCGACCTGCTCATCAAAATTATCAGCCAGGCTTATATGCATTATTAGGCGGCATTCTCGATAAGCGCCGATGGTGGGAACGCCAATCAAATGAAACTGCGGTATGCGCCAGGTTGACGCCCAGGCGGTGACGGCTGCGGCAATGCCCTGGAGCGGCTTACCGGATTCTTTATCGATATCGCCCTCCAGGGCGTAACCATCGATATTCTTGGCAATATATTTGGCGATATACCCGGCGGCTCCGCCTTTGTTAAGGTGTTTACAATCAAAACGATTTTTGGCAGCACCCCGCTCGTGGCCGTCTTCCTTCATGGCATAACGGCGCATGATGTCGATAACGTCATGGCGATGTTGCTGTTGGGTAAAGAGCATCATGTGCCAGTGCGGCGTGCCGTCATGATGCGGTTCCACAACGCGTATGCCGTACACCTTGATATCATGGTCTTTAAACGCGGTGCGGATTTTGCCCCACACGCTCACCAGATAACGCTGACCGTCTTTGGGCGAAAAGGCGTGTTTATCCCATGAGTGGTTAAACTGCGCGGTCTTTCGCTCGCCTTGGCCTTTGGTGCGGGTGGGATGATATTTTGATGGCGTGGTGATGGTCAGGAACATGCCGACGTCACCTTGTGCGGCGGCGTAACGCTCGATACCGGCGATAGTGTTCATCAGCTCCATGCGGCGGATCTCCGGGTTGGAAATGCTTGCCATCACTTTATCAATCAGGTCAAAACGTTCGCCGGTTTCGACGTTTTCCAGCTCGCGGCTTTTGATGTATTCCATGTTTGCCAGACGGCGGGCTTGCACTTCGCGCACCGCTTGTTTACTGGCATAAGGCGTTACGTTGCGATTGACCTGGCCGATGGCAATCAGCAGCGCCTCGCGCCAGCGGGTACGTTGGGCTTTTAGCTGACGGGCCCACCATTCATCATTAACCAGCCGGCTTATGCTGGAGAACGCTTTACGCAGGGTCAATTTGCCCTTGCGGTAGGCTTGCCAGTGCAGCGGCATGACGTTAAGCGCCCGGGCCATTCCTGCCACATGTTCAAAGATTTCGGCCTGAGTCTGGTCATCAAATATCGCGGCATTGTCTCCGTTATGATCGGCAATGACTGCATCACACTTCAGCTCGTAGGCTTCCCGAAGTTGCGCGGCGATACGCCCGGCAAACCTATCCAGGGATTTATCCGTCATATCCGGCAACCAGCGATAGCTATCCGCCTCGCTGATAAAATGGGAAGAGTATTGTTCCTTCATACCGTTGCGTCTCATCACCGCGTCGATGCGCGGCAAAAGCTGCTTCTGTACCGTGAGCATCAAGAATTTATGGGCAGCGATCAGCCCTTGGTTTTGGAGCAAATAGTCGTAGCGGTTCTCCAGATAGGGCCGCAAAAAGCGCGGCATATTACGGATGCGAAATAAAACCGCTTGCCCCTGAAGGTGTTGTTCACGGGTAAGCGTTTTTTTATCGACGGCGATAGCAGACCGCGGGGCATTCCAGGGATAGGGGCCGAACGGTGGCAGCCGGTCGGTGTCCGGCTCGGTTAGTGAAAGGGCAACACGGTCCCGGCTGACTGCAGTCATGGAGTGCTACGTTCAAAAGCGTACTGGCAGAAACCGGCCAGGCGTTGAATTTTAGACTGTAAGGCCGGAATATTATTCGCCCCGGCGCGGCGGGTAGCGACATTACTCAGGCCGCTTACGTGTTCCATGCGGGTTAGATAAGTGGCAAGCACCGTTAGGTAAGCCTCTCCAGGTTCGTCCCAGGTCAACCTATCCAGCACACAAGCGGCGTTATGCCGGGTAAGGGCATAACGGCTATCAATATCGAGTCTCATCAGCTCACCGCTCCTGCCGATAGTGGCGGTTACGGGCCTCGCGTATTTGTTGGCAACTGATGCAGCACTGCACCCCTGGCAGTGCGATGCGGCGTGGTTGTGGTATGGGGGCATCGCAGTCTTCGCAGACAAAGGCGGAATGGGCGTTAACCTGGTAACGCGCATCCGCAATCTGGCGGGCCAGGGTGGCGAGCTGCTGCTCTTGAATATGATCGAGTAAATCCGGCATGACCAGCCTCCTTAAGCTCGGTGAGCCAAGGCGTCAAACCCGGCAAGGTTGAATTTTTCCGATTCCTGGCGCAGCAGCTCGATAATTTCCAATCCCGACAACTGCGCGATTTCAGCATGGGTGGCAAAGCGATCAAGGTGGCTGGAAAACAGCACGGCGGCGTCATTCATTGCCTGACGGCGGATCAGCTTATAGCTCGGTTGCGGGTTGCCAACGTTTGTTTCGGGTTGCATTCTTGTGGGTAAAAATTGATTCATTCTTTCTGATTCCTTAAATTCAGGCAAAACGATGCCCGGCGCGGTGAGGCGTCTTGTTTTGAATAGGGGTTAATTAATTTCGGATATAAGCTTCGGGTTTAATAGCGGTCAGGATAGTCGGCGCGTCTTCAAAAATGGCAATCATTTCCCGAATCGCCTTTAGCAACGGCTCGCGCCATCCGCATTCGATATCATCAATGCGCCACAGCGGTTGACTAAATTCCGCCACGGTTAAACCGGCATGCATGAATAAGGTTTTGCGCTCGCTTATCGTCAGGCGCTGCATATAAGCGACATTGCACACCTCTTGCTTGCGATATTTCGCAAAAGCTTTGCGCAACTCATCCATGGCATTAACCAGACATTCCCGATCGGCGTCGTTCATTTCATGCAGGAAAATAACCGTATGGCGTTTTTTCAAGCCCGCGTGAAAGCAGACGGTGGCCCGATAACGTTCCGGTAAGGCGTTATAAAAATCACAGGTTTCTTGCCAGCGGGAATGGGCAAAAAATTTACCAATAAGGGCGCGCAGATTAACCGGCAACGTCTGAATATGTGACGTGGTAAAAGCGTATCGATTCATATGCTGTTCCCTCTTTTAAAATACTATTTTTTGAAAAAGCTTTTAGTCAGCGGTTTAACGATTACTGCGCGGCCCGGGTTCCATCGCCGGCCGCCGGGTAATTCAATCCAGCCATGGCCGAAATGGCGTGAGGGGCACTGTTTTTTTAGCAATGAAGCTATCGCAATAGTCATAGACAACCTCAACTCATTACTAACGAAGCGCAGATATATGTATTGATATCAAAAGAGCGTTCACTGAATATGCCTGGATGCCGACCGACCCAAACCTGGTCAGGTCTTGCACTTGGGCATTGCGAACTGGCGCGCCATCAAAAGGTTTGTGAGCAAAACGGCAATCAATCCTTGTTCACGCTAACGATTAAAATAGGGTAAACTACGCGTTGAGTGAGATATGGCATTCACTTAAAGCTTGTACAGTCAAGGCGGCCATATTGATTTCTACCAGCGCCCGTGGTTTATTGCCTTTAGGTTTAATTGGCAGGCGTCCGTCGCGAATCATCTCGCGGGCCGTTCCAACTGCCAGATTTGTAAGGCGGCAGTACTCTTCCAAGGGTATGTAAGGGGTTGGGATGGTAATGGTAATGTTTGGGCGCATAAGGCATCATCCATAGTTGCTTCAAGCTCATTAGTATTCGGCAATATTCACTTAAATCTACAAAGTGAATCCTACACTCACTTAAAGCTACAAATCAAGAGAAAAATAACTTGAGACTACACATTGATTTAACGAAAGGTGGCAAGGAGGTACTTAACAGAGTGCTTGAGGCTTATGGTTTCGACACTAAATTAGCCTTATGCCATTTACTTGATATCTCAAGCAGTAGCCTTGCCATGCGCTATAAGCGGGATTTTTTTCCGGCGGATATCGTGGTCAGATGCATGGCGGATACCGGGGTAACCCTCGAATGGCTGGCAACAGGTAGAGGTAAAAAACATGCCGAAGACAAAGACGATGTAAGCAGCCTGCCCGCCTCAAAGCTGGTTGATGGTGAACTGTATGAAATGAATCCGCTTAAAATCGACGAGAAATTTTTCAGCACGCCGCAAAGCCCGGTTAAGAACCCCTCTATCGTGGCCGATGGCGCGATTCAGTACATCATCACCCATGATTTTGAAGAGGTTCAAGACGGACGTTGGTTGCTCAAAATTGAAGGAAAAATATTCATTCGCGATGTAATCCGTATACCGGTCAATCGGGTAAAGGTTAAGGGAGGTGAAATGCCTTTTGAGTGCGACCTAAAGGATATCGAGATCCTGGCTCGCGTGGTGATGACCTGCAGCTAGAAGATACCGTTTCATGACTGTCAAAAAGTTAGACACCGGACAATGGGTTGCTGATTTCTATCCTTTGGGGAGATCTGCAGGCAAGCGCACGCGGAAAAAATTCGCCACTAAAGGCGAAGCATTAGCCTTTGAACGCTTTGCATTGGATCCCACTCAGAATAAACCCTGGCTGGAAGAGCAAGCCGATAAACGCCGTTTGGCCGACCTGATTGAATCCTGGTACAACGCTCACGGCGTGACGCTGGACGATGGGCAAAAAAGAAAAGGCGCCATGACTCATGCCGACGAATGCATGGGTAGACCTAGCGCTATCGAGTTCAACGCTCAGCTTTTCTCACGCTACCGGGAAAAACGACTGAAAGGCGGCTTCGCCCGTTCCACGCGTATTAGTATTGTTTCGCCCCGTACGTTAAACCTGGAGCTAGCCTATTTCCGGGCAATGTTTAACGAGTTGGAACGGCTCGGCGAATGGAAAAATGATAATCCGTTAAAAAGCGTTCGCCCTTTTCAAACCGAAGAAAGCGAAATGGCATTTTTGACAGCCGAACAAATCGATAGGCTATTGGCGGAATGTGAAAACAGCCGCTCGGAATCACTCCTATTGGTGGTGAAAATTTGCCTTTCAACTGGAGCTCGCTGGTCGGAAGCGGAAACCATCAAATCCTCGCAGCTCACCAAGCACAAAATTATCTTTATCAAGACCAAGGGCCGACGTAACCGGACGGTGCCGATAAGCGAGGAGCTTTACGAGCAATTGCCGAAAACCAACGGCCCGCTGTTTGCGTCTTGTTATGCAGCATTCCGTAAAGCGATCGCCCGGGCCAATATCGAGTTACCGGCCGGTCAATCATCTCATGTATTACGCCATACTTTCGCCAGTCATTTTATGATGAATGGCGGCAACATTTTGGTATTGCAGCGCATCCTCGGCCACACCGATATCAAGATGACAATGCGTTATTCACACTTCTCCCCCGATCATTTGGACGAAGCGGTCAGGCTTAATCCATTGGCGAAAAGTGTCGCAAAAGTGTCTCACGAGGAAACATATATTCAATAATCCTCGTGAGTATTTGATACGTAAACCATTGTTTTTAAATATATCTCATTGATTTTATTAGGCCCTTTACACTACTCATAATCGCTTGGTCGCTGGTTCAAGTCCAGCAGGGGCCACCAAAAAAAATGATAAAATTCAGTAGATTAAGCCACATTTAGACGAGGTGGTCTTTTTGTTGTCGCTATACAGTGGCAGCAAAATGACAGCAGCAATTTAGTTGAAGTGTATTTCACTATCATCAGAAGAGTTTGTGATCTCGCAATTGATTTCTTTATGTGATTATAACTATTGAAAATATTAGTATCATACCATAGTATTTGCCCAATTTTTGGGAAGCTAAAATCCCTCATTTCCATGCAAAGAGATGCTCTCTATCGAGAGCAAAAAAATCATTCTTTTTTCTCTTTTTGCAATGACAAATTGTAATCTATATGTTATAGCACATTGATTCTAATTATAAGAGAAAGGGTCATATATGAAATTTAATTTACCTATATCCGCGATACTTACCACTTATATATTAATATGTGGCTTTGCCTATCTATGGGGGTATTGGGATAATTTTGACATTGAAATTAAGACCATCATACAACTTTTAGATGTAGCTGATATTATTAAAGCAAGTATTTTGCCAATGTTATCAATTATAGGATTAAGTCTTATGCATTCACTTATTACTTATTCCGATGGCTATTTAATAAAGAAAAATACTTACAGTGATTATCTAACATTCAAAGAAAAAAAATCCTCTGGCTACAAAATTCTTTTTTATATATTGTTCACGATCAGCGGATTAACATCTATATATTACTTGTGGAAATATTTTGATTCAGATGCTAATTTAGAATACTACAAGGCAATTAGTGTCTTAGTATTATCATCTTCTTCATATTTTATCATTACCAATAAAAATATCATTCCAAACATAAACGCAAATCTCCGCCTAATACTTTTATACAGTATCATAATGTTACCCGCACTCATGCTTGACAAAGGAGCATTAGACGGGAATAACATAAAAAATGGTAAAGATGTCATTTTGATGGTCAACAACTCTTATTGTTCAAATGATAAAAACGAAGTATTTTATTATTTAGCCACCTATGGCGGAAAAGGGGTCAGTTATTCACCATCAAACGATATGATTTGTATATTTACATACGATAATTTAGGTTTAAAAAGTAAGAGTAAATTGACTATCAACGTAGGATCACAGGAAAAGGAAATATAATATTTTCTCGATGAGCTAATCTTTTTTGTTAACCAATACCTTATACTTAACTTACTATCTATGAAATCAAAAATTCAATATAGTCTGGTTACTCAAGGAAGGATGAGGTGCTACTGGAGCGACAATGCTTGGCTGTGCGATGGATCTCACATAAGTTTCGTGAGTCACAAACGTATGACCACAATTAATATCCGAGCATTGATTATATCTTTCTTTCGTCTCGTTTAGACTTTAAAACTACTGTTCATATGCACCGCACATCCACACAGCGGATACTTCATCATCGCAACTTCCCTCCAATCTTAATGATACCAACTTTTGTACATTATTTCATCAAAATCTCATTTGTGAAATATTTTATTACATAGTGAGATCATCAATTTTCACTTCCATTTCTACCATCGTGGTTCATTTAGCGTATGCGTGACCGCCGTCAGCAGCCATTCCGCTTGGTCGATTTCGGTTTTAAAGCCAGTTACTTTCACCGGCATTTCTAGATAGAGATCCGCCCGACCACGCGCCAGTTGTAATGAAAAAGTGGCCATGCCGCGTTGAAGTTTTCCCCATGCCGCTTTTACCGCTCTTTCCGCATTGGCCCGGTTGGCATAGGTGGATACGCACGGTGATGTCCTCACCTTCCATCACCAATTGAAACGCTGGGGCGCTGTCTTTGCCGGTCTCCGCGTCAATTTGGATCATGCCAGTAACCCCGTGATTTTCTGGCTAACTTGCTTTTTTAGTTGGCCCAATTGGTCGGTTAAATCTCCCAGGGTTTCCACCAGTGATTCATCAACACGCTTTAAGGTAATGGTGGATACAATGCGCTGGGCCGGGCCGTCCTGAAAGAAGATGCTTTTATTCTGGCTGATGCTTTCAATCACAAACATGCCGTATATGGTGCCGCTGCCGTCCGGCAGTGTCCATGCTTTACCGCTATCGGCCATAACTTGCAATGTCAGCATGGACAACCAATGCGGGCAGCAGCACGCCGGTTAATGTACTGGTGCCGTGGCCCTAAAAACTGGGTGGATGGCCGACGTCCTATCCGGCTGCTGGTCAGATGCCGCCATGTTTGCTGATGCTTCAGCTCTTGATAAGCCACCGTCAGCAGCATAAAAACGAATAAGCCCAATACCGCCATCATAATGAAAAATCTCCCCGATCACTGAACGAGCTACGCCCACGGGCGGCGTGCTTGCGCTCGCGTTCGTCCAGTATGTGTGGGCCATCATCGCGGCGATATCCTGCGGTGACTGCCCCGGGGCGGCGGTGATATGAAAAAAGTTTTGCGTCCCACCCTGCTGATTACTGCTGATGACCGCGCCACCCACCAGACCGGCGGCGCGATAGTCACTGGCCGGCAGGCTATACGGGTGTAGCGGTGCCGCCATGCCCGAAATAGCAAGCCCCATGCCTAACGTCGCCACCATGCTGGCGGTCTGGCGACGGCCAATCACATTGACCGGTCCGTTAATAATTTCCGGCCCGTGTTCGCCAACGATACCAAACTTGCCGCCGGGTATCCGCCCGCCGGTAACGTACATCCCGGCGAAACCCATCCCCGTATCACCGCGCGCCAATGGGTTGGCGCGCGTGGCGGCGGGTTTGCCGTGGTTAACGTTTACCTGCGTTGCCGGGCCGCATCCAGGCTGGTAAATGCTCCGTTAGCTGACGCAAAGGCACATCCAGATTCGTAATGTCGGCACAGGCTAGCGCCAGTCGGCGTTCCAACTCGGACGACGCGGGCAGCAACAGGCTTATATTAGTCATCCATGCCCTCTAGCGTCACCTGCCAGCCGGTGCAAAATGCTATTTGGGTTTTATCCAACACCACATCTTCCGCTGAAGAGAGCAGTTCCACCCCTTCCACATGCAGCGCGGCAAAGATAGCCAACCACGGAAGCCAGTTCGTTTCTAAATTGCCAGTGCCGACGCGGATAAGGTTGCGCAGTAGGGGGATAAGTTCGGTTAGTTGTTCGTTCATATGGCGATTATGCGGGGAAGAAAGCATGGAAAGAACAAACAGATTTTGTGCCAGATCTGATACAATTTATTACTAATTAATTTTAGTAAATTATTAGGCTGGAAATAAATATGGAAATAAATGATAACAATACACAAAATTACACTGCCATTATAGAATGTGGTAATTTCAAAATTGGAGCTATTGAATGCTCTCTTATAATTTCAAAAAATTACAATGCAGATAATGAAATACATTTATTATTTAATGAGAAAATACCCGATCAAATTTCATATAATAATAGTCCATTTAAAATAATTGGTCATAGATATAATATTATTGGAACTCTAATTGAAACATTCATTATTGAAAACGCCCATCAGAAATCCGTATCAGAAACTATATTACCCAACCATGAAGTAAAGAGAGAATTAGTTCTTTTACCTGAGGATGTATACATTATAAGCGGCAACCTTACTTGCTCACCAAGTAATGCATTAGTAATGTTCAATATTAATAAAGCACCGGTTTTATCTCCAAATATAAGCACCGATACAGATATTAATGGAAATATCATCAGGAAAAGGACATGGCAACCCAAAATAAACATTGACCAAGATAATACAATTCATGGTGATTTATTTTATAATATAAAAGAAGATAAATATGAAACTGTTATGCAGCCTTATCAAGTTCTGACCTTAGATTTCAACGTAGACAGTGAAGCTCAAATTCCTGAAAAAATTAACATTGACTATCTTTTAAAAATCGATGATATGCTGACTTTGGCTTCTTTTGCACAAGCAGGAAAAATTCGATGTTCCGGTTGGACTGTGTTTAGCATAAACAATTGTTTTCGCTATTACAGAAATAACACATTCAAAGTTGATGATATAAGAGATTTCCGTGTGGGCATAATTAAAAAAGATGAGATAGAAACTTTTTTAAATCGAAGCCTTGTTATTTATCAATCAAGTAGATTTAAAGAATCTATCACCAGAGCCATCAATGCAGTCATCACAAACAATGATACTATAGTTGAATTATCTTTTCTAACCATGTTTCAGGCTCTAGAATCATTAGTCATTACCTATAAAAGGTTAGATGGCACTGAGTATATAATAGATATTACTCGATGGGATGAATTAAAGACAAAGATAAAATTTAGTTTAAAAGAATGTCTTTTAAATGAATTAACACCAAAAGAAATAAAAAAAATGCAAGGGAAAATTAGTGAATTGAATCGACCTTCACTGAAAAATTCTTTTGAAAGCATGGAAAAATCTCTTAACTTGCAAATTGAAGAATTTTGGCCGATTTTCGATACTGAAGATATAATTGGCTTAGCTAGTATAAGGAACATGTTAGCACACGGGGAGTCATTCCCAACAAACGTTCTTCCAGGGATTTTGCTTGCGCATGCTTGTTTACAATCTTGCTTAGCGCGAATTATATTAAATTTACTACAGTGGCCAGTTGAAGAGACTGAATTATCAAAAAACAGTTTTCATTCATCCTTTTATACTGACGGCACTGCTATTCGAATGCAAAAGGAACTGACTGAATTCATTAGAACCCCCAAAACACCAAGTTAGCTCTATTTTATTAAGTGCTCGATCAATGCTCCTGAGACATCATTTTCAATAGTATCGTTGAACTCTAATAACTGGCGTTCAGGATATTTGAATATGACGCCTCTACGCCCCACTCTGTCCCTCGGCCCATAATGATGCACCTGCGCTATCCGCTGCGCAGCACCACCCGCAAAGGTCACTTCTGCCGTATTAGTGGTGTCCTTGACTTTCAAAAACCTTGCGGTGCGCAGTTTGGTAAACATCTTGCGGCGAACCCGTCCGGCCTTTTCCCGCTTTTGCGGTTTGCGCTGGGCAAAGGGGGTGCCGTCGGGATTTTGCCGTTGCTGGATGCTTTTTTGCTGGCGACGGCGCAGCGTGTGTGCCCATTGCTGCATTAACTTTTTGCGCTGCAGTGGTTCGAGACGTTCGATCAACCCCGCCAGCCAGTCGTCCAACTCTAACAAGTCATTCATGCGCTGGTCCAATCTTCTGGATCATGCGGCTCCAGTACCGCCTCCACTATCACGGTTTCGGCCTCTTTCCTCACCGCTACCCGTTCCGTCAGCTTGAGATCGATGCCGGTGTCGCAGGTTTTGTGATTGAGAATATCCACCTCAAAGGAAAACCCGCGCTCGCGCAGTTCGTTATTGGCCATGAGGTCAGGCTGATTTTTCTTAAGCCAGCAGAGGATCGGCACCATCAGCAGGTTTTGATCACCGGCAAAATCGGTCACGATAAGGTTTAGAGTATAGCGGTATTCATAGGACAGCGAGGGTGCCAGCGTCGCCACCACGTTCCCGGCATCAACAAAAATACGCAGGCTTCCCGGCTTATCCCGGATATGCGGCACGCCCTCATTGAGGGCTTTGCGTAAGGATACGGGCTTGTGCATCGTTGCGTTCCTGGCCGTTAATTAGGGTATCCACCTTATCGGCACATAACGCCAGCGCACCTTCCAGCGCGTCATGGTTAGCGTTTAAATCACCGTTGGTTAACAGATGCGTCGCCGGAAACCGACAGGTTGTCACTTTGGGATAGCCAAGCACGATAAGCCGCTGCTCCGGTGAAGGCGGGACGGGTGCGCAACCGATCAATATCAACAGGCAAACGGGTATCAGCCCAGCGTTTAAGCTCCGCATTTTCATTGATGAGTTCCTTAATTTTTTCCTGACGCGCGGTCAGTTGGGTTTGCAGGGTTGCCGCTCGCTGGCGGAGGTCGCGCTGGGCGTTTCCATTGGCGGCGGACACCAGGGATATGGCCATTAGCTGTCTGTTTTTTATCCGCCGACTGTTGCCCTTTATCTTTAATGATCCCGTCTTTATCGTTGAGGTTGTTTTGCAGAGCATCGTTAAGCTGTGCGGCATGGCTTAGCCGCCAGCTTTGCACACCGACACCGGCCAGCAATAGCGCTAGCGCTGGCACAACCGCTACAACGGTCCAGGCTTTAGGTAGCGGCCAGCTCATAATGTAACCCCGGCTGTGCACTGATACTGCGCTAACAATACCGCTAAGGTATTTTCATGCTGGCCGTAACCGGTACAGGGCAAGAACGACCAGATCTTGCGACATTTGCCTATGGCCACCGCGATGTTACCGCCGCAGATGATGGGCATCATCCCCAGGATGCCGGCGGAATTGGCGACGCCGGCAAGGCCAGCAAGGTGTTTGTGCGCAATGATTTGATATCGCTGCCGCGCCAGATGATGGAGCTAAATAATTGGCTGGGCGAGGAGGTGATCGCCTTTGAGCCTTATGTACTGGACGTAGCCGATAACAATATCTCGGTTATCCGGCCCAACTAACCTGCCCAACCCCTCCACCGCCTACGGGCGGTTTTTAAGTATCCTTCACCAAAACGCCTGTAAGCCACGTTATCCACGGGCCTGACTCACAACGCCGATGCTTGCCATACCATAGATAGCCCCGTGACGGCCCGGATATTGCGCCAAAATAGTGATAAAATAACCACAAGCGGGCAAGCATAGCCCCGCCATGCCTGCCCGCTTGTTCTAGTGCTTTTCATGCAGTGTCATGAATGGGAGGAAGGCCCTGTGGTGCTAGGGCCATTCAGAGATCGAGATCCTTTTTCGCTCACGCAATTTCATGCATGATAGGACATCATCCTAAGGGTAAAGAGGACTCACGATGGCCCGCATTGGCAAGTTAGGGAAATTGGCTGAAGTTTTGCGAGAGTTTGAATTAGACAATGCGAAATTCACTATTGCCGAATTAGCTGTAAGAACCGGTTATACCGAGAACTCCATAAGGAAATATATTCATGAAAAGCTCAATGGTTTTTATATCCATAAGATAGATAATCTATACTGGAAATCTGAAGGAATAAAAAAATTATCTAATGATGAATTTTATAGATTAATGTCACAAACCTTACATTCACTACAAACCACGCCCGAGCAAAAATTTTATTACAAATTAATTAAACGTAGCCTTGATTCCTTCACCCTAGCTTTGGAGATTTATAATCGCCCTACCCTTGAAAATAGAGTGGAATCCTTTTGTATATTAGCCGTAAACTCATGGGAATTATTACTTAAAGCCGAAATTTTGAAAACATTAGGAACAAATCGCGTTTTTGAGAAAAACGGGAACTCCATTACTTTAACTGAGGCAATAAATTTAAGATTACAAGAAAACGATCCGGTTAGAAAAAATCTTGAAACCTTAACTGAACTGCGAAATATGGCGTCTCACCTGTTAATTAAGGAACTTCAACCACAGTTATCACGACTTTTTCAATCAACTGTCTTAAATTATCAACTCAGATATAAAAATGAAATGGGCAATTCACCACTAACAGGACAAAGCGTAGGTATGCTAAGCCTAGTAGTTGATGGACCAAATAGTGAAATAGCTGTAATTAAAGATAGTTATGGCGAGTTAACAGCATCGATCGTATCAGATTTTTTAAACAGGTTAACTGAAGCATCAGAAAATATCAAATCTGCAGAATTTAGCATTCCAATTGAGTACAAGCTAACATTAAGCAAAAATAAAAACGCAAGTGATGTAAATCTAAACATTGGCGATGCGGCTCAAAAAGCAATATTAATAAATGTCCCTAAAGACCCAACAATAACACACCCCTATTATGAAGGACAGGCCATAATCGAAATAAATCAGCGTCAGGACACTTGCAAAATAAATGGGTATAAATTCAGAGCAGTAATAAAAAAACATCAAATTAAAAATGGCAGGCATTTAGATATGCATTATGAAATAGATAAGAGACATAGGTACTCTGATGGGTTCATTAATTGGTTTGTTAAAAATTTACAGCAACCAAATTGGATTGATACAGCTGTCAAAGAGTATAAAAAATAAAGCCGCACACTGCGGCTGTTTTTATCGTTAGCCCAAAGATATTATTTAATTTCAGAAACTATAAATTAGTTTCAACATGGTTTTTCATCAAAATCCTGTAAGCGATCTGAAAGATTTTTAATCAACTTAGAAATCCAAACAAGCGCTACCCTCATGTCTTCATTTGTGTAATCGCCGCTATCAACCACATGAGCGACCAACCGAGCATCGGCTTCAGTTATTTTGGATACGAGTTGAAAACAGCAAAGAATATTTGAATGCGGTATTGAAGAGATAGTGGTCAGCGGGAAACTTTTAAGTAAAACTGAGAATTATTCATAATTATAGGCATACAACAATGGCCAATGAAGGTATTGAATCTCGACAGTTAAAGTGTTTTATCATTATGCCGATCGCTGACATGCATAGTTACGAAAGTGGCATTTTCAATAGTTTATGAACATTTGATAAAGCCAGCATGTATTCCTGCAGGTTTTATTTCCGTCCGTGCCGATAATGAAAAAAATTTAAATTTTATAGTGTTAGACATATTGAAGAAAATTGTCGAATATGATTTAGTCATATGTGATTTAAGTTGAAATAATCCTAACGTAATGTATGAATTAGGCCTAAGACAAGCATTCAACAAAAAGACAATTTTAATAAAAGGTGAAAAAACAACAAGCCCTTTTGACGTCCAGGCTTTTCGTTATACTGAGTATGATAGCTCATTACGTACCGATTATGTAAACAAGGATATTATATCAATTTCGGAAGCATTGACGTCGACCTATTCCGCAACAGGCGACATCAATTCTATTGTGCAACTTCTTAAAATAGAAGTCGCAACTGTTGGGAACAAGACAAGACTCAGTCCCCAAGACACAATGATATTTAATTCCATCAATTAATTATCAAAAAAATAGATATTTTAGGTAATAATTCCTTAAGTGAAGCACTAGCTAAGACAGCTATCGAAAAAATGAATTTTAAGGAATTGATTAGCCTTTCAGAGGGCCATAGAATAGCTAAAGGAAGAAACTTTTTCATGAGGAAACAATTATTGGTGAATTTGTTCGTTGGGACTATCGTAACAAAAGATATTAATTCCAAGATGACTTTGATAATAAAACTAACTTCATTGTTTCCGATACATGCGGTCTCGCTAAAGTAATACAAATTCCATTTTAAAATGACAATAAAAAACTTTCTAATGGGCAATGGCTCACACAAGTATTTCTTAATGGCCGGGATGGAAAACGCATCAGAAAATTGTTCACAACCAAAGGTGAGGCATTAGGTTACGAACGATATATCAAAGAGCAGTCAGAAGATAAGCCATAGCTTGGTGAGAAAACAGAAAATCGTCAACTTACAGACTTAATAACAACCTGGTATAAGGCCCATGCCGTCACGCTTAAAGACGGCGTGAAGGGCAAAAGTTCTATGGAATTTGCTTATAATACCATTGGCGAGAAAATTCAACGCCAAACTTTTTTCAGCTTATCGTGAACTAGGCTTACGCGACAAAATTACCCGTTCCAACCGTATCACCAAGTTGACACCCAGAACCGTTAACCTTGAACTGGCTTATTTCCACGCAATGTTCAATGAATTGATCCGACTTGATGAATGGGCTGGCTCTCATCCGCTTGAACGGGTGCGCGCATATAAAACCGATGAAGCAAAATGTCCTATCTCACAAAAGAGGATATGGAAAAACACTACATTGAATGCGAACAAAGCAGGGCCAAAGATTTATTGCTGATCGTCAAAGTGTGTTTGACTGCCGTGGCCAGATGGTCAGAAGCCGAAAGCCTAACCGGCGGACAAGTTGCCAATGGCCGAGTAACATTTATCAAAACCAAAGGTAAAAGAAACCGCACTATACCCATCAGCGATAGTTTGTTCAAAGAGCTGCCTAAAAAGAAAGGCAGCAAAACACTTTTACTCCATGCTATTCAGCCTTTCGCATAGAGCTAAACCGCGCGGGAATCGAAACACCGCCGGGCTAGCTATCGCACATTTTGCGGCATACTTTCGGCAGTCATTTTATGATGACCGGCGGGAATATTCTTGTGTTACAACGCATACTCGGCCACACCGACATCAAGGTGACGATGCGCTATGCTCATTTTGCCCCCGAGCATCTTAATGACGCCATCACGCACAATCCCCTAACCCTACTGGAAAATGGCAGCAAAGTGGCAGCAGCGGAAACCAATACTAAACGGTATTTATCAGAATATGATTATTATTTATTTTAATAATCAGTAATTTACTGATTTTAAAGATTATGGTTTAGGACTCATAATCGCTTGGTCGCTGGTTCAAGTCCAGCAGGGGCCACCAAGAAAATTGTTATAAATTATTAAGTTACAATCACCATTCTCCGCCTCGAATTTCACTGTTTTAGCAAAGTGTCTCAAAAGTGCCTCACCAAAAAATTTCGTGCCTCGTCTGTGACGCATTTTAGGCTTCAAAAAAGGGCAAATTACAGGCGTAAAAAAACCTGCTTTCGCAGGCAGCTATAACCTAAATCCGTATCGTTTGTTGTTGGTTTCGGACCGTGTGAATCCAGTTAGGACAATAAAGCGGCAATTCGTCCTATATCGGCACTGCCACTGCCTTCATATAAAATGTTGAATCGAAATACTCACTAGGCTTATATATAGCTGTCACTTCGATAACGATTGAGATCCCGGCTTAATCCCCACGGGAGACCTACACCATGCCTGAGAAGATTGCGGTCCTATTCGCGAGCGATGCCCCGCTTCGCATCATACCGAGCAACTGTCCCGAACCCTACGCCCCACTCGTGGCAGGAACCTTGAATCAATTATCGGTTAGGCATATTTTTGAGTCACCATATCCGCACCTTCATTCAAAAGGTCATTAATAGAATGCCCCGTGGCTTGTGCCGTCACCGTCAACGCTTGATGCCTTTCCGGCGTTAGCCGCGTTGTCACCTTACCGCTATAAGATTTGTATGGCGGTATACCGTCTTTCTTACATTCATCCAAGAAGACAGACAGAGAAATGGCGCCCTCTTTTTTTAGCTCTTCCACGCTGTAGGCGTAAAAGTCCGCTCCACCGTTAAGACCGATAAACTCACCGCGAAACATTTCGATGTCTGGGTCGAAGATGATAACAGCCGTATGGCCGTTGATTTTAAGCACATTATTCATGGTTTGATTCCTAAGCTTTCCAACCATATCCTGATGGAGTTAACCGCCCCCTTGTCAGTGGTGGGTCTCGGGTGTGGCCGATGAAAGATTTTCTTTTCACCTTTCAACAACACCGCGATCCTTGAACCTTCCCTTTCGTGTACTTCCGCGCCTAGACCGATGAAAAGAGCTTCAATATCAGCCCATTTTATCGAACTATTGACTGGACGGGTGAACACATCTGACAGCGTTTTCTGGTGTCGTTTGTTCATGAATTTATAGTATCACAAAATGACACCATGACAAGTGGGCTTAGTGTCATATTATGGTTCGATGATGTACCTACCCCAAAATTCTGTTCACATATAAAATGTTGAATCGAAATACTCACTAGGCTTATATATAGCTGTCACTGCGACAACAATTGAGGTCCCGGCCTCGTCCCCATGGGAGGTGTACACCATGCCTGAGAAGATTGCAGCACTATACGCGAGCGATGCACCGCCTCGCATCAAACCGAGCAACTATCCCGAGCCGTTCGCCTCACTCATGGCAGGCAGGGTAAAACGGCCCCTTGGCGACCTGTTTGGCTTGTCCAATTTTGGCGTCAACCTGACCAGCCTTTCTCCTGGCTCGGTCTCAGCGCTGCACCATCGACATTCCCGGCAAGATGAGTTTATATATGTCATCAATGGCGAACCTACGCTGCTCACCGACGAAGGCGAGATCCAGTTGAAGCCGGGCATGGTCGCTGGCTTTGCTGCGAGCGGCACAGCCCATCATCTGGAAAATCGCACTGATAAGACCTGTGTTGTCCTTGAAGTAGGCGATCGATCAGTGGGCGACGAGGTCTCTTATCCATCGGATGATATTGCAGCAGTCAGGGGCGATGACGGAAAATGGCATTTCACACACCAGGACGGGACCCCTTACTGATTCGCTTTTACAGGATGAGGATGAAGCCATCGTTATGTTGGCCATGAAAAACGGTTCTTAAACAAAGGAATGGCGCTTTATGCTGCAAGTATGGGGAAGAAAGACATCCTCCAACGTCCAGGCGCTGATGTGGTGTATCGGCGAATTTGGCCTGGATTATCTGCGATATGATGTCGGCCATAGGTACGGCGGCAATGATACGCCGGCCTTTTTAGCCATGAACCCGAACGGTACCGTTCCCGTGCTTAAGGATGGCGACGGCCCGGCATTATGGGAAACCGGCGCCATACTCCGATACCTGGCTGCGCGCTATGGGGATGCGGCCTTCTGGCCGCGGGATCTGGACGCAAGAACAAAAATCGATATGTGGGCGGAGTGGGCC
Organism: Sodalis sp. RH15; assembly: GCF_047324255.1. Lineage (NCBI taxonomy): Bacteria > Pseudomonadati > Pseudomonadota > Gammaproteobacteria > Enterobacterales > Bruguierivoracaceae > Sodalis > Sodalis sp. RH15. The sequence goes on along the minus strand of NZ_CP178738.1, from coordinate 1,028,094 downwards.
AAAATTAACGTGGCGCTGGGTTTTACCGCCCCGGTATTTTGGCGTGTGGTGCGTACGGCGCCGAAAGACCAAAATAAACCGGCAATCGATGAAGCCGTCGCCAATCTGACGGTAATGTTGACTATCGCCGAAAAACAATTATCCTCCCACGCCTATTTATCCGGTGAGCATTTCACCTTGGCCGACATTCAGTTCGGCCATCTGCTTTACCGCTATTTTGACATCGACATTGCCCGCCCTAAGCTGCCTGCCGTGCAAGACTATTATCGGCGATTGACCCGCCGGCCGGCCTTTAGGGAACATGTCATGGTCTCTTATGAGGAGTTAAGGGTATTGTGATCATTTCCCAGGGAATATCGTTTAGCCGCTGTTCTCATTATCCGGCGGAATATGCAATGGTGGAAAACTGAATTTTTTAAGGGTTGCAAATGCCCATGTTTATAATCAGGAGCACCAGATATGATCAAGACGTGCCGGGATAAAAATCGATATTTTTTATCAAAATTACCTTAGCCGTCAATGCGCTAGAACTGATTGGATCCATAAACATATCACGGTAATAATTATTAGCGTTTGGCCCATTTTGTATCACTCCTACCATGCAAAAGGAAATTACATTTGTCCTTGATAGATTATTCGCCCAAAGCCCATTATCTGCCACACTTGAGGTCACTGTTAATGGTTTCAGAAAAAAAATGAATCTGAACAAAAAAACGCTTCTACGATGGAGCGCTATAACTCTTATTTCCGCTTGCTCTCTATTGGCACATCTTTGGTTGGACTTTTTGTACTATATGACCAAAAAAGATCTGCAAGAGCAATTCCGCGGGGAGTCAATGCCCTCATAGTCTTGTGTTGAAGCCATGGGCATCCTGGCTAAACAACATGACTATGGGATGGATGTGGGGTTCTATGGTTTTTTCATAGGCATGCCGCTGATATTACTTATTTTTAAAATCGTTAGGTGAGTGCTGCCCGCCCCAATGCCAACCCGAAAAATTGTTGACCCCGTGGCGGTAGCGTCAATGACGCGGGCTCGCCAGAATCCAGTATAAGCAGTGCGGTGGCAGGGGGTTTCTTCCTGCACCGGCTGCTATTATCTGTTGCCAAATCATCTTTCTTTTCTGATAATTGCTGCGATCATGTTTTTTTACAAAAATTACATCCGCCCGCAGAAGAATTTCTTTATCTTCTACACCGTGCTTTAACGTGACCGGACGGGTTTCTGGACGCTCAAGCGCGACAAAAGTGCATATCAAAATAGAATGTAATGACATAACCTTTTGATTTGTGTGAATTTTAAAATCTACGTACCGGGAATGACGGTTGAAATTCGGAGAAGCTATGGGTAAGTCGAAGGTCGTGTTGTTTTCTGCAGTTTTTTTTATAGGGGCGCTGCCCTTCATTTCTTCCGCCTATGCTGAAGATGCACAGGGCGTCGGCGTACCAACGCCGCCTAGCATTTCGTCACAAAACCCCCCTGCCGATTCGACGCAAAATCCGCCTGCCGATTCTACTCAGAATCCACCGGTTGATTCGACGCAAACGCCGCCTACCGATTCAGCACAAAACCCGCCCGCCGTTCATTCTTATGAGATTCAGTCGTTCTATCTGGATTCCAAACAGTATAAGATTGGTGACATCGTGCCGGATCTGTATCGCACCAAGCCTTATGAGATAGTCCAGTGGAATATCAGACATCTCCCGGCGCCGGAAGATGGCAGCCATTGGACCTATATGGGCGGGAACTATGTTCTTATCACCAACGATGAAGGCAAGATCCTAAAAGCCGAGACCGGTGATATCTTCTTCGAGATGTGATGGGAAAAACGGAAATTAAACCAGGAGTTAATTTCCGTTCTATTACAGAATAAATAAACGCAATGATTTTATTTTGCACTTCCCATATATCCACGTTCGTTTTCAAATTCAGCCAGAAATAGAGGTCGATAGCCTTTCCTTTATATTTGAAGGGATTTCTTATGCTTTTTATTATAAAGAAAAAATCCCACAAGCCACTGATCTCGAAAGCGTTCAATCATATTGAGCATCTGCATCCCTACAGCACAGCAGCATACTATGGAAGGATTATACCTACCGTACTCATGCACCGTGCTCGAATGCATTAAGCATCCACAGTATCAATACATGTAAAATCAGTCTGGTTCAACAAAGGGGACCCGGCTAAGGCCCCCTGCCCTTCTCCTTATATATCTTGGATCTCGTCCATCTTCATCCCGTAAATATCCAGGGCGGCACTCAGTGAAATCCGATCTTCCTTCAGGTCGCGCAATACCAGGGCGCGGTCTCGCTGCTTCGGATCACCGAAACCGCCGCCGCCGGCGGCAATCATATCCACGCTCTCGCCCGGTTGCAGCACGCCGGCGCGGCGGTGCAGCGGCGGCGCTCCTTCCGGCAGGTCAACGCGCGCCGGCAATCCCGGCAGGCCGCCGGAGAGGCCGAAGGGGGCAATCAGGCTGTTGGTGCCGCCGGCTGAGATGATGGCGACATGGTCAAGGACCCTGACCCGCCGCCGCATGGTCATGCCGCCGCGAAACCGGCCGGGGCCGCCGGAATCACGCACCAGCTCATAGCGTTCAATCAGGATCGGATGCTCGCTTTCCAGCGCTTCTATAGGCAGGTTGGCGGTGTTGGTGATATTCACCTGTACGCCGTCCAGGCCGTCCTTGTCGGCGCGTGCGCCCATGCCGCCGCCCTGCATTTCATTGTACACATAGAAACGCCCGGTGCGGGGATGCATGCCGCTGGTGGTCAGCAGCGTACCGCCGGTGGACCCGGCGGCCACGCGTTCGGGAACCACCGGCGCCAGCGCGGCGAAAATCATGTCCACCAATCGTTGCGCGATATCCGTCCGGCTGTAAACCGCGGCCGGCGGCAACGAATTCAATACGCTGCCCTCGGCCGCGTCAACGTGAATCGGGCGATAAAAGCCTTCATTTACGGCAATGTCGGGATCGATCAGGGCCTTAACGGCAAAATAGATAGTCGCCAGCAGGGCGGTATAGACCATATTGATGGGCGCGGGCATCTGCGGCGGCGCGTCGGGGAACTCAAAGAACATTTCATCGCCTTGCACGGCGATGCGTACCTGCAGGTCGAGAATGCCGTCGATAAGATTGGTGTCGAAATCGTGGCGGAATTCATAGACGCCGTCGGGGATGCCGGCAATACCGGCACGGGTCCTCCGTTCCGTGGAGAGCAAAAACTCCCGCGCGGCGTTGGCCATCAGTTCCGCGCCATATTTGCCGCACAGGCTCTGGACCCGTTGTACCCCAAGCCGGTTGGCGGCCATCTGCGCGCGCAAATCGTTGATGCGCTCCCTGGGCACCTGGCAATTAAGCAAAATCAGGGCCTGGATGTCCTGCTGCAATATCCCGGCGCGATAGAGGCGCACCGGCGGGATGCGCAGGCCTTCCTGGAAGATATGCTTGTGGCTGCGATCAACGAAATCGGAATGGTGGGCCAGGTTGGCTACCCAGGCCACCAGCTTCCCATCGTGAAACACCGGCTCCATCAGCACGAAATCGTTTAAATGCGTACCGCCGCCGGTATACGCGTCGTTACCGATAAAAGCATCACCCGGACGCAGATCCGAGAGATCGTTATGATCGAGCACGTATTTGGCGATACCCAGCAGCGAGCCGAGGTGGATGGGGATATGTTCCGCCAGCGCAATGGTACGGCCTTCGGGGTCGAAAACGGCGGTGGAGCAGTCCTGGCGTTCCTTGATATTGGTGGAATAGGCGGAACGGATAACCGATTTACCCATCTCTTCGGCAATGGTGGACAAGGCGCTGGCGATCACCGCCACGGTGATCGGATCGCATGTTCTTTGATACGCTGCCTGCGCCGGTAATGAGACGTTGCTATCGGACATGGCCTAGGCTTCCTCAATAATAATATTCAAATAGCTATCGATAGTGGCGTTCTGGCCCGGCAGGATAAGCGTGGTGGAGTCCATCTGCTCGATAATGGCCGGCCCGGAGAGGCAATGGCCTGGCCCCAGGCGCTCGCGATCGTACACCGGGCAAAGGGTGAAACCGCCCATTTCCGGCAGCCAAACCTGCCGTTCTCCCTGCCGCGCCGCCGACACGGGGGTGGCGGCATTATCCAGCGGTTTGAGATCCGCTTTTGGCACGCGGCCGATGACCTCCAGTCGCAGGGTAGTGAGGTGGATAGGTTCCCCCTCGGCAATGTAGCCGTACATCTGCTGATGATAGGCCGCGAACGTTTTTTTCAACGCCTCCACGGCGGCGGCGTCAATCACTTTGGCGGGACAGGGAATATTCAGTTCATATCCTTGTCCGCCGTAGCGCAGGTCGACGGAGCGCACCATAACGCGATTGTCGGGAGAAATTTTTTCATGGGTAAACCAGGCGCCTGCCCGTTGCTCGAGATCGGTGAACGCCGCTTTCATGGCACCGGTGCTGCTCTCTTCCAGGTGCATCAGCCGGGAGGTGGAAAAATTGGTGCGCAGGTCGGTGAGCAGCAGGCCGATGGCGCACATGATGCCGGGGTGTTTGGGAATCACCACCCGGGGCATATCCAGCGCCCGCGCCAGCCGGGAGGCATGGATGGGGCCGGCGCCGCCAAAGCCGAACAGGGTATAATCCCTGGGGTCGTAGCCCCTTTCCACCGAAATGACCCGGATGGCTTTGGCCATGTTGCTGACCACCACGCTGATAATACCCTGCGCCACCGACATGACATCCATGCCGATGCGCTCACCGAGCCGCGCAATCGCCCTTTTCGCCTTGGCCTGGTCAATGGGCAGGCGCCCGTTCAGCAGATGGGTGGGATTGAGCACCTGCAGCACCACATTGGCGTCGGTGACGGTGGGGTTATCCTCGTTGCCCAGGCCGTAGCAGATGGGGCCGGGATCGGCGGCGGCGCTCTGCGGCCCTACCTGCAACAGGCCGCCTGCGTCGATGGAGGCGATGGACCCGCCGCCGGCGCCCACGGCATGGATGTCCAGCATCGGCAGTTTCAGCGGGTAGCCGTGTACGATCGATTCGTTCGCCATCTGCGGCCGGCCGTCGGAAATCAGCGAAACGTCCGTTGAGGTGCCCCCCATATCGAAGGTAATGATATTATCAAAACCCGACAGCGTACCGATGGTAGTGGCCCCCATCACCCCCGCCGCCGGGCCGGAAAGGACGGTACGCGCCGGGAATTGCTGCGCCGTATCGGCGGAAATCACGCCGCCGTTGGACTGGGTGAGATGAGGGTGGGCGGCAATGCCAATGGCCTCCAGGCGAGGCTGGAGCCGTTGCAGGTAGCGCTGCATGATAGGCCCGAGATAGGCGTTCACCACGGTGGTTGAAAAGCGCTCGTACTCGCGGAATTCCGGGTTCACCTCATGGGAAACGCTGATGAAAGCGCCGGGAATCTCCTCGGCCAGGATCGCCTTGATACGCTGCTCATGGCGGGGCTCAAGATAGCTGAACAGGCAGCACACCGCGATGGCGCGGATGCCGTCCTCACGCAGCCGGCGCGCCGCGCCGCGGACTTCTTCCTCATCCAGGGGGGTCATGATGCTGCCGTCGAACAGCACCCGTTCGTTCACTTCCAGCCGCTGATTGCGCAAGGCCAGGATGCGCGGTTTTTCGGTTTGCACGTCATACAGGCCGTCACGCTTTTGCCGTCTTAATTCGATAATATCGCGAAAACCCGCCGTGGTAATCATGCCGGTTGCCGCCCCGCTGCCGACAATCAGCGCATTGGTGGCCACGGTGGTGCCGTGCCCGAGGTAAGTCACATTCACAGACTCACCCGCCCCCAACCCTAACGACGCGATGCCCTGGGCAATGCCGTCGGCGATGCCGATGGAAGGATCCGCCGGCGTACTGCTCACTTTCCAAACGTGAATGGAACCCTCGGCCACATCATAGATACAGATGTCCGTAAAGGTGCCGCCGGAATCGACGCCGATTCTGACCTGACGCTGCGTTACGGCAGTGGAAGCCACAGTCATTCTCTCCGTTAAAAATCCTGATATCGAGTGGGCTGTAGCGTGCCGGATGCATATCGCGGTATCTACAGACCGTTATGGCACGCCGCCGGAAGGGGCATGCCGATTAAAGCGCCGGACCAGAGGTTAAAGCGGCGTGACGTCCATGCCGAAAGTCGCTTCGGACAGCTTTTTAATGGTGCCGTCGGCCTGGGCTTCTTTGATGGCTTTATCGAACATGGCCTTAAGTTCGGTATCCCCTTTACGCAAGCCGACGCCCGAACCCTCGCCCACGACGCCGCCCTGGAAGCAGGGACCGGACAGGGCGATATTCTGGCTGCCCTGTTTTTTGATGACCCCGAGCATGGCGTCTTTGGAACCAACAATGACATCCACCCGATCAGAGACTAAATCAAGATCCCGCGATTCAGGCGTTTTATACTGGCGAACCTGCACCGCATCTTTCAGATAGGTATTCACAAAGGTGACGGAAGTGCCGGCGGATAACGTGCCGATGGTCTTGCCCTTCAGGGCGGCGGCCACGCGTTTTATGGCATCGGACGACGCGGCGTTGTCATCAAGGGAAATCACTTTATCTTCCGGCGGGAGGGACTTGGCGATATCGCTGTTCTTGCCGGTGGCGAAGGTATAGCACAGTGAAGCGTAAGGCACGGAGAACGCGATGGCCTCTTTACGTTTCGGCGTGATGGCCACATCATCGATAATGGCATCGAATTTCCCGGCGTTCAGGGCCGGAATCATGCTGTCGAATGCCTGGGCGGTAATGGTGCAGCTCACCCCCATGCGTTTGCACAGATTATTGGCCAAATCGATTTCAAAGCCGCCCAGGGTGCCGTCGGGCTTGGTGTAATTCCACGGGAAGAATCCCCCTTCCGTGACGATTTTAACGGTGGTCCATTTTTGGGGTTCGGCATGGGCGCCGAGGCATCCCATCAGCGTAATGGCGGTAGCGAAAGCGATCCGGGTAGCAACAGACATCTTCATGTAACTTTTCCTATATGGTTGAATGTTGGCACTGCAAAAGGGAAGTCTAGTTGTGGTCGTAGGGGGACTCCTTCAAGATGATATTCACCGGAGGCGGACGCAGATGGGGCGTTAAACCGTGTTCAATGACCCGGATAATCCGGGTCAGGACAAAATTGATCAGCAGGTAAATGGCGCCGGCGGCGATAAACACCGGAATCGGCCGGTAGCTTTCCGAGGCGATATCGGTGGCGATGCCGGTGATTTCCATCAAGGTCACCAGGGATACCAGCGAGGTGGCTTTTATCATGGCAATCACTTCGTTGCTGAACGCGGGCAGCGCCTGGCGAATGGCAATGGGCAGGATAATGCGCCGGTATAACAGCACGCCGGACATGCCGCAGGCACGGGCGGCTTCGATTTCATTGTGGGGTACGGAGAGCAGGCCGCCGCGGATAATTTCAGCGGCGTATCCCGAACTGTTAATCATCAGCGCCAGCAGCGCGCAATAGTAGGGCTCGCGCAGGAACGGCCATAATACGCTGTGGCGAATGGCCGGAAACTGGCCCGGCCCGTAATACATCAGGAACAGCAATACCAGCAGCGGCGTGCTGCGTATCACCTGAACATAAATCCAGCCGAACGCGGCCACCAGCCGATTACCGGACAGGCGGGCAAAGGCAATCAGCAACCCCAGCAATGCCCCGCATAGCAGCGAGATGGCGGCCAGCTGCAGCGTCAGCGGGACGCCGGCCAGCATGCGCCGCAGGCAGTCGACAATAAACGGGAGATCCATCATGTCCTCCTGGTGCCGCGTGAATAGTGGCGTTCAGACAGATGCACCAGCACGCCGGAGAGGGACGCCAGGATGATATACAGCGCGGCGGCCGCCAGAAAGAAGTTGAACGGCAGGCGGGTAGATCCGGAAGCCACCTGGGCCTGCCGCATCAGCTCCGCCACGCCCGTGACCGACAGCAACGAGGACTCCTTAAGCAGCCCCAGCCAGACATTGCTGATACCGGGCAGGGCGTGACGAAGCGTCAAGGGCGTGATAATCCGCCGAAACCGCAGGAAAAAACCCATGCCGTACGCCCGGGCCGCCTCCAGTTCGCCTTTGGATACCGCCTGGAATGCGCCGCGCAGCACTTCGGTACTCAAGGCGCCGGCGATGACGGCGATGGCGATGGTGCCGGCAATGAAACCCGGCAGGGCGAAAAAGCCCTTGCTGCCGAAGTAACCGGCGATGGCGGTCAGGATGGAGCTGCTGCCGAAATAAAACAAATAAATGACCAGCAGATCGGGTACGCCCCGCAGCAGAGTGGTATAGGCATCGGCTAAAAAACGGAGGGTTTTGCCGCCGGATATTTTAGCCCAGGCGCCGAATACGCCGATGAGCAGTCCGAGCACCAAACCGCTGACGGCCGCCGCCAGGGTGACCGCGACGCCGGAGAGCAGGATGGCGCCCCAGCCCTTCGCGCTAAACCCCACCAACGTAAAAAAGCTCTCGTTATTCACACACTGTCTCCGGGCGAACAAATCTCAACCACTTAAATCAATCTAAAGTATGTGAATAATAAATGCAATAATAAATTATAAAGAAAAAAGCTATTCATTTCCTGTCGGGAAGGCGTTAGCGAGAAGATATGGATAGGGGAAAGGCGGGTAGAAATCGGAGAGTAATAACCAATATCGTTCTCCCGCTGGCGTAGCCGTCAAACAGGGCTAACGATGACATCTAGTACGATGGGCAATAACCTGGCTTAGGGGAAAAGCGGCAAAAAAGATCACGCCGGTTGGATGCCGGCGTGGTCTTTTAGGCGTGAACGTGCGGTCTATGCAGCGGTTCGATAACCGGGCGCGGCCTTTGCGCCGCCTGCCAGAGTTCATATTCAGACTGCATATCCACCCACATTTCCGCACTTGTGCCAAGCAGACTGGATAAACGCAGCGCCATGTCAGCAGTAATCGCCGCATGTGCATTCAGGATACGGGACAGTTGCGTGCGCGTTATCTTTAGCGACGCCGCGGCGTCGGTCACGCTAACCCCTTCCAGGTAATCACGCAAAACCTCACCGGGGTGAGGCGGATTAAACATACGCATAATTGCCTCCATTAGTGATAGTCACGATAATCGACGAGAACGGCGTCGCCATCAGCATCAAAACGAAACGCCATACGCCGGTTACCGTTGACCGACACAGACCAAACGCCAGCCTCGTTTCCTTTCAAGGGATGGAGATCCCATCCCGGAGCGCCCATATCACAAGGCTTTTTAGCCTTGCTTAAGGCAAACAACTGCCTGCGTAATCGCGAAGCGTGGGCAGTTTGAATGCCGGCGGCAGAACCCGTTTTATAAAACTTTTCCAATCCTTTGTGCTTGAAACTTTTAATCATCTGCGAGCGCGCCCTATCCGTATAGCATAACTATACGGAATGATTGGCCGCTGCACAAGTCAACAAACACCAAACAAAGACAACCGACGCCAAAATGCGGCCTTTGGTATCTTACGGCCTGGACACAAATTAATATCAGGCAGACGCATCGTGCCCGGATAGCCGGGGCACACACTCGGCGGACACCGCGGCATGCAGGGCGCCGGTTAATACCAGTTGACGGACCTGTTCCAGATCGTCGGCCATATAGCGGTCCACCTCCAGGGAAGGGACTACGGCGCGCACGGCCTCCAGGGCGCGGCTCAATTCAGGGCTGGTGGCCAGGGGGGCACGCAGTTCGATGCCCTGGGCGGCGGCCATGGCTTCGATGCCGATAATACCGAACAGATTATCCGTCATCTGCAGCAGGCGGCGCGCCCCGTGGCAGGCCATGGAAACATGGTCTTCCTGATTGGCTGAGGTGGGGGTGGAATCCACCGATGCCGGGTGGGACATCTGTTTATTTTCCGACATCAGCGCGGCGGAGGTCACTTCGGCTATCATCATGCCGGAGTTCAGGCCGGGTTTTTTAGCCAGGAACGCCGGCAGGCCGTAAGACAGCGACGGATCCACCAATAGCGCGATGCGCCGCTGGGCGATGGCGCCGATTTCACATACCGCGATAGCGGTTTGATCGGCGGCGAAAGCCACCGGCTCGGCATGGAAATTACCGCCGGAAATCACCGTTCCATCCGACAGAATCAGCGGATTATCGGTGACCGCATTGGCCTCGGTTTCCAGGGTATGGGCAACGGAGCGCAATAGATCGATACAGGCCCCGGCCACCTGGGGCTGGCAGCGGATACAATAGGGATCCTGCACCCGTTCGTCATTCACCACATGACTGGCCAGTATATCGGAATCCTTCAGCAATGCCCGCAGGGCCGCCGCCGCGTCAATCTGACCGCGATGGCCGCGCAGCGTATGGATATCCGGATGGAAAGGCGCCGCCGATCCCATGGCCGCCTCGGTGGACATGGCGCCGGTTATCAGCGAGGCCTGGGCGGCGCGATAGGCGCGGAACAATCCCGCCAGCGCCAGCGCCGTGGAAGCCTGGGTGCCGTTAATCAGCGCCAGCCCTTCTTTTGCCGCCAGGATAATGGGCGACAGACCGGCCCTTGCCAACGCATCGGCGCCGTTCATTCTTTCACCGCTGAAGAAGGCTTCCCCTTCCCCCAGCATCACGGCGGCCATATGCGCCAACGGCGCCAGATCGCCGGAAGCCCCAACCGAGCCTTTTTCAGGAATAACCGGGATCACGCCTTTCGCCAGCATATCCTCGATCAACCGCACCAGCTCAAGCCGGACGCCGGATGCGCCGCGACCCAGCGAAATAAGCTTCAGAGACATAATCAGCCGCACGATACTCTCGGGCAATGGCGCACCCATGCCGCAACAGTGGGACAAAATAAGATTACGCTGGAGCGTAACCACGTCCTTTCCATCGATTTTTATCGAGGCGAGTTTGCCAAAACCGGTATTTACGCCATAAACAGCCGCACTCCCCTGGGCTATTTCAGCGATGCGTGACGCGCCCGCTTTTATGGCGTCATCGAAGCTGCGATCCAGGCATGCTATTTCACCTGTCCAGTAAATGGACTCCAGCATGGCAAGGGTCACATGACCGGGTTTTAATATAATGCCCATAGTAGTCTCACAATCAGTTGTCAGATAAAAGAAGCCCTACGGCGGGTATACATTCGCCTTATCAGGATGAATGATATTGCCGATACATGGCTGAATTTAAAAAGTCAGTCGGCTTGATATCAGCCGGTAAATACCTTGCGTTTGCGCGAAGAGTGATCAAGATGATCCAGGCGTCTTTCCGCCTCGTTTTTCATATGATTACACATGGCGTCCAGCAGCACCGACACAATGACGGCAGGGGCGGAATAGGAATCAAACACCAGGCTGGTATTGATAGGCACCTGCAGCAGCCTGTCCGACCAACGGGAGTAATCCGCCAAACCGGCATCCGCCACCAGGGCCACGGATATACCGATTTCCCGGGCAAACTCCAGGGCCCGCACCGTTTCCCGTGGATACAACGGCATCATGAAGGCCAGCAAGGTTTTACCGCCGGCGGCTTTTACCTGCTCAAGCAGATCTTCATTGATGGAACCGCCGCCGGTCAGCAGACGGACATCGGGATGCACCTTCGAGGCGAAGTAGGAAAATTGCGCCGCCAGGCCGCTTGACGCCCGCAGCCCGAGGACGGCCAGCGGCCGGGATGAAGCAAGGGCCTCGCCGAAGGAATCAATCAGGCTCTCATCGGCAAGCATTTTCCCCAGCTCTTCAAGGTTGTGCATTTCCGCTTGCGCCGCCGCCTGATAGCGATTGGCCAGGGTTTCCGACCGGGCTTCGGTGACGCTTAGACCGGAACGAAGATGTCTGCGCATCTCAAGATAGCCGCCAAAACCCAGAGAGGTGGCGAATCGGGTCACAGAGGGCTGGCTGACATTGGCAAGCTTTGCCAGCTCGAGACTGGAAAGAAAGCCGATTTCATTGCTGTTTTCAATCAGGCATTGGGCAATCCGCCGCTGTGCCGGCGTGAGACGCTGGCCCTGGGCACGCCGCTCAAGCTCGGCATAAATGGCTTGCCGCTCGTTTTGCGTGCTGATAGCGGTAACGCCTGGCATATCAGGAATGTTGAGGTCTTTGTTAAACTCACTGTCAGCCATTGTGATTCCTGTGGGAAGAGTGTCGAAGTGGTCGACGAATTCACTTTCAGCCATGCTTATCACCCTATATTTCAGCCTGCAGTCTATACAAAATTAGTATCTACCGCTACCGGACTGCGACCCTTCGTTTACCACATTTATTGGACGCCAACTTACAATATACTGATTTATACCCTAAATAATTCGAGTTACTGGCAAGCCAACACCCCTGCGACTTGAAGTATGACGGGTATATAAGGCTATTTAAATAACCGGCAAAACCTTCGCCATGGCGAACAGCTCCTCCGGCTTGCGGTGCGGGAAAGCCACGCCTAGATTCCACGGAAATATATAATGGATCCAGCGATGCATGCGAATTACATAGGTCATCATTGCGCCGGTAAGCTCAACGTATTCTTCCTTGGTGGCCAGCGTATCCAATGCGTCGGAATACATTTGTCCCATGGCATGCATATTGGTCAGGCCGAGATCGGTCATGAATTCAAATACGTTAAAGGTTGCCGTTAAAAATTCGCGGGTAATACGATTGAGGGTAGGCAACTGCATATCGTCGTATTGGGATATTTTCAGGAAACGATACATCACGTCAGCGCCCACCAGCATCAAATAGGCCTCAAGATGCACCAATACCGAAAAGGACTGTTCACCGCTGCCGGCGCCGCTGTCGATAATGCCCCAGCGAATTTTCTGGATTTCTTCGGGTTCATGCAGCCAGACGCGATCAATTTCTTTCTCGATAATGGCTTTTGCGTCACGCCAGTGACCTTCAAATTTCGTGATGCTAGACATCAGGCGGCCTTCCTCACAATGATTTCAACGGTATTGCGCCGGGGTTGCGCAACGGTATGTTCCCAAACGTGAGCGCCAAGCCGCTGCAGCGCGGGCAGATCCTCCGCAAAGACCTCGCCGAATTTATTCACTTTCGCGCTTTCGGTAATACGGCCGTAGGTCAGGCAAATCGATTGCCCGGGCGCGTAGAGATACACCGCTCCAGGAGAGCGCGGCACCATATTGCTGCGGCCAAGATGCACAATGCGGGTGGGCATCCATACGGCTTCGCCGGAAATAACCACATGGCCCAGCATGCTGTGCAGGGGCAGCTGCGCCAACACTTGCCGAACCACGTCAGGATTGTCATCGGTCAGTAGTTTTGCTCTGAAGGTCAGCTCCAGCTCAGGGACATGAAACTCAAGTGTATCCTTTGAAGACATCGTGCTCTCCGGTAGTATCGTTTATTTCAGTTTATTTATTATGAATAATTTTATACTTTGTGTAAATGAATAATATGATTCTTTTGCAAAGGAGGGTTGGCGCTGAAAGTGCTGAGGAGTGGATTTGAGGCGGAAAACGACAACAAAAAGCCGATGCACAGGGCATCGGCTAAGGTTATTGCAGCGGCGTTGATAACGAGTCCGCCATCAGCATCGCGAAAAATTAGTTGTTTAAGGCGTTACCGATAAGAATGGAAGTGATTATTCCCGTCGCCACGGCCACTAACACATAGTTACCGTTCACGTAAGCCCACTCTTCGCCCCGGGGCGGCTCATACAGGCCGCGTTGACGCCAATCATGCACACGGTAGTGATCGTTGCGATATTGGGGCGGCAATGGGCGTCCGCGGCGGAAATCATGGCCGTTGGCGGCAAAATGATCCCGTTCACGGCCACGGAAGTCACCACGTTGCGGGCTGGCATGGCCCTGCGGTCCCTCGTGGCCCCGTTGTGCTTCATGGCCTTTTTGATGCCACTGCTGGTCTTGTCCGCCATGGTCGTCGGCGAAGGACGCAATGGGCAGGCAGGAGCTGGTAGCAATCAGCGTCATCACTATCGCCAATGTTGTTTTTTTCATATTCATGATCTCCATGACAAACTGCTTGTATAGCCAGTAATGCATTAATAATAGTTAATATAGGGACTATATGGATCACGAAATATCTTAAAAACTGCTATTTGACAAAGATTTACCGGCGTTAACGATTACTTAACACTATTCCCGAAACCGGAACGGCTTAACAGCTGATGTATGACAACGCCGATCTGCCGTATGGCATTTTCAATGTCGGCGGTTAAAGGCTGCGCATAATTTATCCGCATGCAACTGTGGAATTTTCCGGCGGTAGAGAACACCGCACCGACGGCTATACTGATGTTGTGCTCCGCCAACAGGGCGTTCAACTGTTGAGTGTCGATGCCCTGATCAAGCTCGATCCACAGCAAACATCCTCCCTGGGGGCGGCTGATACGCGTGCCGCAGGGGAAATATTTCGTTATCCAGCCGGTCATGATATCAAGATTACGCTGATACTGACCTCGCATACGGCGGACATGCTTATGGTAATGGCCCTGTTTGATAAACTCCACAATGGCCAGCTGCGTCAGGCTGGCGGTTGAGCCCGAACCGGTGTATTTCATGTGGACGGCGCGATTCATATAACTGCCCGGCGCTATCCAGCCCACCCGCAGGCCCGGCGCCAGCGTTTTGGAAAAAGAGCTGCATAACAACACCCGGCCTTCATCATCCATGGAGGTTATCGTGGCGGGCCGGGGATAGCCGAATGAGAGTTCCCCGTAGACATCGTCTTCCACGATGGCCACATCATAATGTTGAGCCAGCTTTAACAGCGCTTGCCGGCGCTCGAGGGGCATATTATAACCCAACGGATTATGCGCGGTGGGGGTCACCATAATGGCCTTGACCGGCCATTGATCCAGCGCCAGTTCCAACGCTTCGACGCTGATGCCGTTCACCGGGTCGGTGGGGATTTCCAGCACTTTCATGCCCAGCCCGTGCAGAAGCTGTAAGCTGCCGTGAAAACTCGGGCTCTCCACCGCAACGATATCTCCCGGCGCGCAGACGCAGCGTACGGCAATGGACAGCGCTTCACGGCATCCATTGGTAATCATGATATTTCCGGCATCCATATGGCTGCCGCTGTCAATAAGCAGCCGGGCGATTTGCTCACGCAGCTCGAGAGACCCCCTGACATCATCATAACTCAGGGTGCGCAGATCGTGCCGCTGGCTCAAATGGCTTAACGCCCGGGTTAACGGCCTCAGGCTGCTGACGCTGACATCGGGGGCGGCCGACACAAACGTTATTTCGCCCTCCTTAAGGGGGCCCACCATCTCCAGCACCTGATCCCACTGCGGAATCGACAGGGAGCACTGAGACATAGAACACACCGCGGGCAGTTCGGGGCGGGTTTTCAACGGCGACACGAAATAGCCGGATTTGGGGCGCGCTTCCACCAGTTGCTGATCTTCCAGCTCCCGATAGGCCTGTTGCACGGTGGTAATGCTGACCCCGTGTTCCTTGCTCAGTACCCGGATGGACGGCAGGCGGACACCGGCAGGATAAAGACCTTGTTCAATACGCTGACTCAGTATGGAAGCCAGATTTTGGTAACGCGTTATAGCCATAAGCAGATATCACTTCGCATCCGGCAAGGGTAAAAGACCGGAAAAAAGAGTACAGATTACCCCTATAAATAGCACATTGTGTCATGGTTGCGCCATCTGTATATGTCAAAGCACTAATGGATTGAATCTACTCTCTTTTGTTTAAAAGCTTCATGCTGTTGCCAAGCGTTCCAGAAGGACAACGGCCATGAAAAATGCAATGCAAAAGAGTGACTTCAACACCGGCAGCGACGCAAAACTATTGCACATCGCCGTAAAACGCCCTCCATGGTGGGTTGCGTTATTTCGCCGCTATCAACACTGGCGGGCTCGCAGGCGCGATCGTAGGGCATTGATGTCGTTGAACGAGAGTCAATTACGGGATATCGGGCTAAGCCGTGGCGACCTGCCCTACCGGGATGAGAGAAAATTCTAGCTCGCCAACAGAGGGTTAATCACCATAAGGGTAGGAGTAATGTGCTTGGCTGTATTTCTGAGGGGATAAATCCCCAATGCCGGTAAAAAGCATGGGCATTATCAGATAATGCATGAACCAACAACGCTTTGGTGCCAACCTGCTCAGCGACTTGCCGGGAGCGTAAAACGGCGTCTTTCAGCAATCCGACGCCCAGACCGAGCCCATGGTGACGTTCATCTACCGCCAGACGCCCCAAAACCAGAACGGGTATAGGCTCGGGCATGTTACGCCTTAACGCTCCAGACACGATTTGTCGCTGTACACTGCCCGTTGCCAATGCGTAAAAACCGATGACCTGCTTAGAGTCCGATTCGCGGATGATAAAGGTCCGGGATGCGCCACTGGTTTGGTTTTTCAGCGCTTTACGTTTAAGCCATTCATCCAATGAGGGGTCTGAACAATGGAAATCTCCGGTAATATGCTTCAGAGCAAGCAATTCTGGTACAGCTATTCCCACGGCGATTTCCTATCGAGCAGTGCATGTAATCTTTCATTGGCGGAAACAGGCTTTTCAAGGGCGTTAATGAATGCGCTGAATCGCTCTTCATCAATCATAAACAGACGTTGATCCAACAACACCTCCTCCGCCGCACGGCATGCCGCATCAAGGACAAACTCCGTGCGGGATTTTGACAACAGGCTGGCTGCCATATCAATAAGTTCCCGCTGTGACGACTTGGCCCTGATATTGATGGGCGTTTCTTTGGCAATTGTTTTCGCTAATCTCATCACTCTTTTACCCCGTATAGCGGATTGCTATACGCCTATAATAGCTTAGTGTATATCTAATTGCTATACGAGGGTGGGGAGATACCGCCGACTCGCGCCGATATTCAGCTCATATA
The DNA here is from genome assembly GCF_047324255.1 of Sodalis sp. RH15. Taxonomy (NCBI): domain Bacteria; kingdom Pseudomonadati; phylum Pseudomonadota; class Gammaproteobacteria; order Enterobacterales; family Bruguierivoracaceae; genus Sodalis; species Sodalis sp. RH15. The sequence goes on along the minus strand of NZ_CP178738.1, from coordinate 1,011,304 downwards.
CCAGCCGCCGTTGACATTGATGGTTTGTCCGGTGATGTAGCCATTGTTAAGCAGCATCATCAGCACTGCCGTCACCTCTTCCGTTTTGCCGAAGCGTTTTACCGGCAAAAGATCCGGCGTGATCTTCGGGTTGTTTTTGATCATGTCGGTTTCAATCAATGCCGGCGCGATGGCGTTCACCGTCACGCCCTTACCCGCCATCAGATTGGCATAGCTGTGCATCAATCCCAACTGCCCGGCTTTGCTGGCGGCGTAATGGGGCCCTATCACCCCGCCGGTTTGGGCCGCCATGGATGAGATCATAATCACCCTGCCCCAGCCGCGCCGCTGCATGGCGGGCAATACCGCGTGGGACATCAAAAATGACGAGGTGAGGTTAGCCGCCAGCACCGCCCCCCAATCGTCCGGGGTGATATCCTGCCAGTCCTTGACTTTGGCAATACCGGCGTTATTCACCAGAATGTCAATTTCACCGAAGGCCCCGCGGGTTTGCAGCACGATCCGGTTCACCTGCTCCGGTGAGCTGATATCGCCTTTGAAGGCGATTGCCTGGCCGCCGTTGTGATGTATTTCATCCACCACCTGCCGGGCCTGCTCGTCGGCCTGAAGATAGCTGATCGCAACCTGGCAGCCCGCTTTGGCCAATGCAAGGGCGGCATCGCGGCCAATCCCCCTGGAACCGCCGGTGACCAGGGCGACTTTACCGGTTAATTCACTCATGCATCCCCCGTTGGAATGAGCATGCCATTAATGGGCAATTTTCTCTCTGGCCAGTTCAGACAGGAATTGGCTGCGATTTTTATAATGGCGGCTGGTGGTAATATACCGGTCAATGGCCGTGAGCAGATTCTGCGGCATGGTAAGATTGAATTTCACCGCCTTACGCTCATATTTCGTCGGATCGATGTCCACAAATCCCACTATGCCGTTCTCCTCGGCCAATCTGGCATCCCCCAGATAACATTGCACATCCTTAGGCGGTGGCGGAAGTGGATGCCCTTCTTCAATCAAAGCCTCAATATGCACCGCAAACGCTTCTTCTGCATCTTTGCTTACGCCTGCCAAGGTATCACTGGCGAAAAAACAGCCCTCAATGCCGGGGAAGTAACCGTCGAAACCATGATCGTTTCTAAAGATAAAAATCGGATAAATCATTACACCCTCCTATAAAACCTCTCCCACCACGTTGTCAGATAAATGCGATACCGGATATCCGCTGTACCTGCTTGATGAGCCCTTTTGATACATCCTTGCGCGGATGAGGGAGAGTAATGATATGGAACCACCCAGGCTTGGTCAGCGTAACGTGACTCCCTTTGGTTTTTCTCGGACCCATCTTCCTGATATTCCACCCGTCATCTTGCAAACCCTTGATCAGTTCTCCGCTGGTCATCTGACATCCTTGTCTTCCATGGTGGGTATAATACCCACCTTCGTAATTTAAGTCAATTATGAATCAGGAGAAATTTATCAAAAAACAAATTGTTCCTTAAAATTGGGTATTTGCGTAAGAGATCGCATTAACTCATTTTTTTATTCGCGGATAAAGCCCAGTTCTACCTCTATAAAAATAAGGCAGTCACATAAATTAACGATGTAATCACATCATTAATTGCAGATCCAACGAATATTTACCTAAGTTTACCTATGACTAAAATGCCGCCAATCAATAAAGATAAAAATATTTATGTGAAAATAAATTAATGTATAAATATAAACCTCCTCATCCAGAAAATTTATATAAGCTATTGATTATATTAACATAGCAAGTAATATTTTTATTATTTTCTCTTGCCATTCTTAAAATAACTCCGTTATTATAGCCCGGCATTAATATTTTAATGTAGGGACTCTCACTCCCTGGTTGGCTTACGGCGGCATAATATGCTGGTTGTATTATGTCGTCTTCTAAGTAATCATTGAACAGCAAGTCAAAACTTGTTGTAATATCAATGGTGGCTCAGGTCGGGCAGCTTTAGAGCTGGCCGAGAAACAGTAAGCCCCGGTTGTGAGAACCCGATTTGGGCCACCGCCATTGATAAATTTTTGTGCGGTGGTACTCGCAACTGAGGTCACCGTATCTGTTTTCCTGCCTCTTATGGAACATCTACGCTGCACCTCGCCTTTATCAGGTGATTACCATGGAAAACCTTCTTGATACCTCCAAAAAGTGCTTTGACGACGTGCAGTGCCAATGCCAGGCGCTGGCCTTTGCCGCCTATAAAATCGAAGATGAAAACATCAGGGAATTGCTGTTATATACCCTTATAGAGAAACAGCAGCAGTTGGAAATGCTGGTGCCGCCTGCCCGATCAATCAAAACTGATATCGAATTAACGCAGTGACCTAACGCAGCAGTCTATTTATGCCCATGCAGACCTATAACGAGAGGGGAGGAGTACAGCCCCCGGCTAGAAAAAAGCAGCAACGAGATTTTATTTGTGCTTATCGACATTTAGATGATCCGCTACGGGAATATCTGAGTTCAGGATTTTAAAGATTGTTTTTCCCGCTGCCACCGCAATCTGCGTCCTGCCCTCCTTGCCAAGAAATAGCGCGCTGAAGCCGGTAAGCATGACAATCACAACAACTGAAGCGATAAGCCCTGATAAACCAACGCCAAGCCATTTGACAAATTTCACCCAGGGTGGCGTGATTATTCTCCGGTACTGCGCAACCTTTTCCTGATATTCATACACAGCATCTCTTTTGATTCTTTCCTTCGTCTCGTTAATGAATTTCTCAGACATTTCCCTTGCCTGCTGATAGAAGTGTTGCCGCATGCCCTCCTGTTGAATCACCGAATCATGCAGATTTTTAAGCTGTAACGCGAGTTGGGGTCCACTCCATAGTTCGTGCCGAGCTTGTTTAATAACTTTGTTTTTATAAACTTTATAAAGTGCATACGCCAGTATCTGTTCATGCTTATCTTCTCTAATGATCAGCGAATTATACACATATTGCTTTGGAGGGGAATTTAAACCTAATGATATCTTTCGTCTATGCAAAATAAGCCTACCTTATCAGGATTATATTAATCATAATAACTATTATTTTGCTTAAGAATTTTTAGAAACACCGCTTGTAGTATCTTTTTGTGCTCAATCGACTCTGCCATCTTCCTATCATTGAAAACCCACTTGCGAATGAAGGCATGGCACACAGTGAACCCTGCGCGGCAGTGAATCTTAAATCGCTCCCTTATTGATAAATTACTCCACATAATATCATTGAAATCATCGCGTGACTTATTAGGTATCTTAGGCCACCTTTCAGGATGGTTGACAATATCGATATCAATAAGACCAGAAATAATTTTTTGGTCTGCGAGGGCCTGCATTACTTCTTCAGCAAGACGCCTAACCTTTTCAGGTGAATAATCATCACTTTCTTTTTTTTTCTTAAAGAATCTTTTCATATGGCCTCCATTGTATGCGTTAAGAATACCACAGAAAACACCAATAAAAGACATCGTGCCGGGTTGATTATGCGCTCTTGTCCGCATAAATAATGATTGACGCAATGGAGACCGGATTAATCACTCGCTTACACCTTTTGAATGATGTTATCACGCAGTGCGATGATCTCTTTATTCAAACGCTGCAACTGCCCCAACTCCAGGTGTGAACTGGACAACAGCGTCATAGACAGGCAAGCGGACTTGTCATGCACGGCGGCGCCCTTATCGGTCAAGGTTATCATGACCTGGCGCTCATCATGAACGTTGCGGAGCCGCTGAATAAATCCTTCGTTTTCCAGGCGTTTTAACAACGGCGTCAGGGTGCTGGTTTCCAGCGCCAGCTTTTCGCCAATGGCGCCGATAGGCTGCTCCCCCTGCTCCCATAACACATTTAACACCAAAAACTGCGGATAGGTGACGCCCATGGCATCCAGCATCGGTTTATAAAGCCTTTTGATGGCCAACGCGGTTGAATAAATCGAATAACACAGCTGGTCTTCCAGGCGCGGCGGCTTTGTCACTTCAGACTCCAGGGTTGTTTTGCATGATGCCAGATGGATAGGTCGACGATCAGCATAGCAACAAATCCAGATTTTATCTATCGCAATAACAAATCGCTTGACACGCTCCGATGCTTTCATCATTATCTATCGCAGCAATACTTATCGCGATAAACAATTATCATCATGCTTTGCAATGAAGACGATACACCGCGAGCGGGCAAGGCCTGTTTTCAACCCATTTACCTGTTTAGGAGATTTATCATGTTTAAAAGATCACTGAGTATGCTAGCTGCCGGCATCGTGCTTTCACTTTCGGCCCAAGGCGCGGTACAGGCCCAGCCGGTAAAAAATATCGTACTGGTGCACGGCGCGTTTGCCGATGCATCTGGCTGGCAGGCGGTCACTAGGATCCTGGATAAGAAAGGCTACAACGTTTCGCTGGTTCAAGAACCGGAAACCTCATTGGCTGACGATGTGGCCGCCACCCAGCGTGTCATTCATCAACAGCAGGGTAAAACGCTGCTGGTAGGCCATAGCTACGGCGGGTTTATCATCAGCGAAGCGGGCCAGGATCCGCAGGTGGCGGGGCTGGTTTATATTGCCGCCTTCCAGCCGGAAAAAGGGGAAACACTGGGCGCCCTGGCGGGAAGAATTCCCCAGGCCAGCAAGGGCATTACCGCTACTCCCGACCATTTCCTGTATCTTGACCCCAAGGTTTATCATGCTGATTTCGCAGCCGATATATCCGCCAGCCAGGCCGGTTTCATGGCCCGTTCCCAGGTAATGCCCGCCGCGGCCATTTTCGGCACGCCAGCGGGGCAGCCCGCATGGAAGACCAAACCTAGCTGGACACTGGTCGCCACCCAAGACCGATCCATCAACCCCGATCTGGAACGCTTCATGGCGAGCAGGGCCAAAAGCCAGGTTGTGGAAGTTAAAGGCAGCCACGCCGTGTATATTTCGCAGCCAGGCAAGGTCGCCGCGCTCATTGAAAAAGCAGCCAATAGCCTATCAGATAAATAAACCATCACCGCCGGCGCGCCTGGTTCCGGCAGGCGCCCATCATTCCCCGATGGGCAAATAACCTTGCCAGGCAGGCTTCGCCGGCTCGCCATTGGGGTTCTCATGAAGATGCAGATAAAATCCCCCCACCTTATCCAATAGCAGGCAGTCATCAACGTCCTTCAGGTTATCCTTGTGCTGCTGGTCGGTCCCGAGCAACAGCGTCTTTAGCGCCCGGCTTTTGGCGGCATCGGCATCCTCGGCCACAAACAGATCGAACTCATGCAATTCCGCCAGGGTATCCGGCCGGTATCCGCCGGCATTAACGAAAAAGAGCTTCTGTTTGCCCTGATAGGGTTCGGTGGACAACGTGACATCATAGCCGTCGGTCCACTTTATGATCGTATAGCCGTCAAGATGAATCTTGTCTTTGTCGCCATACCAGGCTTCACGCAAAAGCGGCCAGGCCTGTTCAGGCGTTTCCACTGCGGCAAACTGCACGTCGTGAACTTCGATATTAGACTTGCCTGCATTGCCGCCCAGATAAAACATGTACAAATTCATATAGCTAGACCTCGGCATCAACCATTATATAGAAACTCATATAATGCATGATGCTATACATGTTGAACATGTTTTGGAAGCAAAGATGCCCTATGGACACGTTTGAAAACCAAGATGCAAGGCCGTTGGCAGGGATGGTGTCTGGTCATATAGACCAAAAATAACCTTAAGGCTTGTCTATGCTTTCGCTTTTCTCGATTTTATCAAGTTTATCTATTGCTTGCTGTACCATGAGATTTTCGCTTTCTTGTGCTTCAGTTATAATATCTTCATCTATCTCTACCACATTCCCCCGATGATCTCTGCCGGAGAGTAAATTCCAACAAGCGATAAAAAGGGAGGCAATCAGCGGGCCGATGATAAATCCATTAAGGCCGAAGAATGCCATGCCGCCAAGGGTAGAGATAAGCACCACATAGTCAGGCAATTTAGTGTCTTTACCCACGAGCAGCGGCCTGAGGATATTGTCCACCAAACCAATAATGACGACGAAAAATACCACTAAAAAGAAGCCCTTCCAGACAACGCCGGCAAAGAAGAAATAGATAGCAACGGGCGCCCAGATGATGGCTGAACCAATAGCGGGAATGAGCGAAAGGAATGCCATCAGCGCGCCCCAAAGCATAACCCCTTTAACGCCCACGATATAAAACGCCATGGCGCCTAAAGCGCCTTGGACAAGAGCGACAATAACAGTCCCTTTTACCGTTGCTTTTGCTACGGCGGCGAATTTTACAAACAGATGGTGTTTGATATATCTGGATAAAGGGAGCGAGTCGAGGATCAATTTAACAAGATGAGATCCATCTTTCAAAAAGAAAAACATCAGATATAACATAATGCCAAAGCTGACCGTGAAACTAAAAGTACTCTCGCCGATCAAAAGCACACTGTTGGCGAGCGTTTGACTCCCCCGCATAAATACATCGGATAATTTGTGTTGCAGCGTCGTGATATTGCTCAAATCGTGTACGGAAATGTATTCCTGCATTCTTTTGGGAAGGTGCTCCAGGGCGCCGTTGAAAATGGTGGCAAACGGTATCTGGTTATGTTGAACTGCGTTATATAAATCATTGCATTCAATTGCAAGCGAGGTTGTTATTAATGAAAGAGGTATGAAAACAATGAGGCAAATAAAAATAATAGTTATAAAAGAGGCCAGTCCATTTTTGTCTTTGAGTTTTTCTCTTATCTTTGTTTTTATAGGATAAAAAAGCAGGGCAAGGATTGCGGCCCAAAGAATTGCGGAGTAATAAGCCTTAAGAACAAGAATAAAAGCAATAGTACTGATTACTAACAATAAAACAAAGAAACCTTCATTCATTCCCTTAACTTTCATTTAAAAATTCCAGCATATTAGAAGAATTATCTGCAAATAGTGTAGTAAAAATTGCACTTTTTGCAATATTCTCCCCTTGAGTAGTCGCCCCTACCAACTGAAATTAAAACCATGGCTATTAGACTTACAGCCACCCTACCCGGCCCTTAAGGCCGGGCGTTCATTACCCTGATTGTTCAGTGAGGGACTAAAAAGTTTGCCAGTTCGCGTCCGGCGCCAAATTTTTAAGCTTGCCGACCACGGCCGGCGTCTTTTTAGCCGGTGCCCTGCGCTGTTTTTGAGCGGACGTACCATTGGCCGGGATTCTTGCGAAGGTCTGTCCCGTAGCCGCATCGTTCAGGCTACCGGCTCGTTGAGCTGCCTGCATCGACGCCGCTGCCCGTGCCCGACTCTGGTATAACGGCTCAACGGAGGATGCTCTGACGCGGCCTTGCGCTAACGGCTCAACGGCGGATGTTCCGGCACGGTTTTGCACAGCCCGCTCACCCATTTGCGAACGGTCCTGGGCCACCAGTTCACCTACCAGCGCCTTGGCTCGCCCCGGGACGGTGGTTACCGGCGCCAGTTGGAATAGCGCCACCATTTCGGTGAGATAATGGGCCTGCTCTTCCAGAGACGCCGAGGCGGCGGCGGATTCTTGTACCAGCGAGGAATTTTGCTGGGTAACGCTATCCATTTCCGTCACCGCCTGGCCGATTTGTGCAATTCCCTTACCTTGCTCATCGGATGCAGAGGCGATTTCTCCCATAATATCCGTCACATGGGTGATGGCCTTGACGATATCCCCCATAGTGGCGCCCGCATTGGCAACCTGTTTAGAACCGATACCGACGCGCTCCACCGATTCGCCGATCAGGGTTTGAATCTCTTTCGCCGCCTGTCCGCTGCGCTGCGCCAGGCTGCGCACTTCACCCGCCACCACGGCGAATCCCCGGCCCTGTTCGCCGGCCCGGGCTGCTTCCACCGCCGCGTTGAGGGCCAGAATATTGGTCTGGAAAGCAATGCCGTTGATAACATCGATGATTTCGACGATTTTCTTTGAACTGGCGGCTATGCTGCCCATGGTCGCCACAACTTCCTCGACAATGATGCCGCCCTTCTTGGCGGTCTCCGAGGCGTCTTTCGCCAGTTTACTGGCCTGGTGGGCATTTTCTGTGTTGTGTCTTACCGTTGAGTTGAGCTGTTCCATACTGGCGGCGGTCTGTTCCAGAGCGGAAGCCTGCTGCTCCGTGCGCGAGGAAAGATCGGTATTGCCTTGGGAAATCTCGCCGGCGCCTTGGTAGATGGATTCCGCGCTGCCGCGGATTTGCGTTACCGTATTAACCCAGTGGGTTTGCATGTCACGCAGAAACGGAATAAGTTCGCCGACACAGTTGCGACCCATATCGGTGATGGTGAAACCGAGCTGACCGGCGGCCAGTGACCGAAAATGCCCTTTAATGGCATTAAGCGGCCTCACCAGATGACGCACAAGATAACGGTCTGTAAACAGTAAAATTACCACTCCGGCCAACAGCGCCGCCAGTAATGCCCGTTGGCACAGGGTCGTCAACAGGGCGATCCGTTCATTGGATGCGTTCTTGATAGCGTCCACCGCGCCGTCGTATTCCTGCATTACCGAAGTGAATTGCTTACGCAGCGGTAAATAGGTGTCGTGTAGACCCTGGTTGAAATCGTCATACCGCCCGTCCTTTACCGCCAGCAGGAGCGGCTGTATGCCAAGGGTACGCAGCTGCAGCGAGCTGTTGTAAATTTTATCCACCAGCAGCGGATCCAGCTGGCCGTGATCGATGCCTTTGAACTGCGTCAAACCCTGGTCGATAAGCTCCAGCTCCGAGGCCACCGAGCCCAACTCCATGTCGGCATCGGCACGGGCGCCCGATTGTCCGGCGCGGGCCGCACGTTCCAATGTCGTGACGACACGATAATAATGGTCATTGGCGCCATTGATGATGTCGCTGTTTAGCTGTTCGTTGTTGCTCAGCTGCAAGGTTTGATTGACTTGATTAAGGGAATAAAGGGTATATGCGGAAACACCTAGCCACAGCAAAGAGAAGAAAATAAGAATAACCATCACCGCCGTTCTTATCTTTATATTTTTTATAAAATTCATACAAGCACCCTTGCAATGTCACTTTGCTGTTTTTTTCCTGACAGCACATGCCCACGAGCGATCCGCGTCACGTTAGCGTTCAGTTGCAGTGAACGTTAAGCGAAGCCCTATCATGGGGAGATATGCCTGGCGAAAATGGCAATGGCTTTATTATCGGCAATTGACTATAAAATTTTATGCTTAGGAGCAGAAATAAACGTGGGGGGGGCACACTAAGTATTCAGCCATCCGGCGCCTGTACGGACGGACGTCATCATAACTGGCATCATGCTGACGTCCACCATCAGGAGGCAGTGACTACTCCCTGTCATGGCGGGACGGGTCGAGGGACTCCATTTCGATTTCAACGCCGTATAAGCACCCCAAGGGCAAAAACGCGGCCAATCTGCGCGCAACATCCATGGCGGGATCCCGCTGGGCCGGAAAGATGAACTTATCCCGGATGCGCTGCCAGAACATGCCTCTTACGGGAGAAACTGACGTATTTTTCATGATAAACCTCGTCGCAGCCAACAATCGATGCAGATCCACAGTAAAGCGCAATTTCTTTCCATATTGAAACACCTATTTGTGCTGACATTATCTGAAAAAACGATAACGTCTCCTACGACATTTCGGCGAACCGCTTGTTATGACCATAGCTTACCGTATCAGACGGTTAATTATAAATTGGCTTAATTTTTAATTCACAGTTTACGTCTCTTCTTTTAAGGTGTTTTTCTAAAAAGCGAAAAGCTTGTAAATATGCAGATAAATATTAAGCTAATAGTTTTGAATTATATCTCACTTAAATAATCACAAGAATTTAATAAATAATTGAATCAGGTTTAGAGAGTGAAAATATCCTTAAATAAATTTTCCAAGAGGCTTGTATGCTTCACTTGAATGGAAATTCCCTTGCATCCCAGACCATACCCACTCTTGATTTTCGTTGTCGGAACGACGAAAGAAGGGTAATGCACAGGTTCTATGACGGGGATATAGGTACCAGAGCAGACATTATTGTCCAGCTATGGCAACAGTGTCCCGTTGCCCCAGCGAATCCGCTTGGTCATTGCGACATCAGCAAATCAGTCGTTCTGGGGATAAAACTTTACGACGTTATGATCTGCGAGGGGCAGGGGAATCAGGTAAGGGATAGGATTTACCAAAGCGCATCACTGTTATTTTATGCCGCCGTCCGACGGCAGATTAATCTTGAGCATTTGAATACAAGAATCAAAGCCAGACTCTGCGCCATGACGTTGTCCAATATAAAAATGACCAGATTAGCCGACGACTTAACTGAATTAACGGATTTATTTCAGAGTATAGGTCATTTTCTGACAATTCCAAAGGCGCTTGCGCCCATGACTCACACCTACCATCCTATGGACAGACAGGTACTGGATACCGCCATTTACTTACTTACCGTGGACAAAGATGGTATCTTTTTCTCCAGCACGCTACTGTATAGTGAGAACGAGGCTATTGACCCTTTTGATCTCGGCAAGTACCTCAAAGACGAATCGGTATTATTCAAAAACAACGCCAAGGAAACACTCAAGCGGCTTGTTCCAGGGCAAAAACTGCTGTTCCCAATCCTGTCCACATCCCTTAATAACAGCTCGCAACGGGCGGCGGACGGGCATTTCAGCGCGGTCCTCGCCGTCAAGACGACTGAGGGTTATCACTTTACCCTTTTTGACAGCAATAGCCCACCCGACACAAATGATAATAAGTCAGCATTGATTAAGTGCCTGATTGAGCCGGGTGAGGAGGCGAAAATCATCGCTCTGCGCCAACCGTTTCAATACCACAATGACTGCGGCCTCCATACCTACAACTTTTTCAAACTGTGCTTATCTGCGCACTACGCCGCCCGTGATGAACCCAATCTCCTGGGGGAGATGTTCGAAAATTATATTGTCCATTTGGAAACTCTTAACATCGTGTTGCAGGCAGGCAGACGGACCACCAGCTCCCTGCTTCGTTTTCAATTTGTGCTGGATTGTATGATAAACGGCTATGTCGACGGTTTGCAGGACCGGGATGATATGCTTGAACTGCTTTATAAGCCGCAGGCATACGACATGCCCGTGGTATTTGAAAAAAAGAACACCCGCCCTGCCCCGACCCTTTGGAATAATCTGCGAACTCATCTGAGAAACGTATTTCCCCTGACGCCCGCCGGTCCTGGTAGAAAGGGAAATAATGTTCCGACTGTTACCTTTAAAGAACTCAGTAAAAAAGAGCGGGAGAAAGACAGGGAACAAGACCATGGGCCGGCGTGATGTCACATGCGGCAAGATTGACGAAAAGCCGCTGCATCCTTTGCCAGCGCATCAATGTGCGCACTGAGTATTTTAATCTTATGGATTAGCGGGTTGCGATCGGGCGACGTGTCGAGATTATTGAGCTGGCTTATCAGTAATGCATTTTGCTCGCGCAGTTTCGCCTCGCGCCGCATGCTCAGATCCAATTGCTGTTGCAATGCCTCACGATCCAGCTGCCATTGCCGCTGGTGTCGCGCAAAGCTTTGCTCAAGCTCCGTTAAGGCATTATTTATACGTACTTCGAACTCTTGCAACAACATGATGGTTCCTTAAAATTCACCCTTAGCGAAGTATAACGAGTGACCGGCCAACCAACAAACCTTATGGCGGCGGCGCGGGCAAAGGGCCGGCTCGTTTGGTGACTATAGTAGTCCGACCGGGCGTCATTGCCCTATAGGATTTGTCGACAAATTCCTCCCAATCTTGAGAATTAAGGGAATATTGGCCTGATTTGGTTAGCATGATAATCTAGGGTATCCAAATATTGCGTAGGGTAAAAATTAGGTATGATTCGCTTCGCTGTGATAGGTACCAATTGGATCACTCGCCAATTTATCGATGCCGCCCATGAGAGCGGCAAACTGAAACTGTCCGCTATCTATTCCCGGGATATCGCGGCAGCGCAAAAAATGGGAAAGGATTATCCCGTAGAACATTATTTTGATTCTTTGGAAGCAATGGCGGCATCCGATGCCGTGGATGCGGTATATATCGCCAGTCCCAATTCTTTTCATTGCCCCCAGGCATTGCTGTTTATGCGCAATAAAAAGCACGTCATTTGCGAAAAGCCCTTGGCCTCGAACCTGTGGGAAGTGGAACAGATGATAACCTGCGCGCGGGAGCATCAGGTGGTGCTGTTCGAGGCATTCAAAACCGTCAGTTTACCTAATTTCCTGGCGCTTCAACAGGCATTGCCTCGTATCGGCAAGGTTCGCAAGGCGCTGCTGAATTACTGCCAGTACTCTTCCCGCTACCAGAAATATCTGGACGGCGAGCTGCCGAATACCTTTAATCCGGCCTTCTCCAACGGTTCGATTATGGATATCGGGTTTTATATGCTGGCCGCCGCCGTGGCGCTGTGGGGCGAACCCCATTCTTTGCAGGCCAGCGCGACGCTTCTGGCAAGCGGCGTTGACGCCCATGGCACGGTCTGCCTGAACTACGGTGATTTTGATGTCACATTGCTGCACTCCAAAGTCAGCCAAACGGTATTGCCCTGCGAAATCCAGGGAGAGGACGGTTCATTGGTCATCGAGAAAATGTCTGAATGCCAGCAGCTTTTCCTGGTTCCGCGCAACGGCAACAAACAGGATTTGAGCCAGCCGCAGCATATCAATACCATGCTATACGAGGCGGAGCGGTTCGCCGCGCTGGTGGAAAATGGCGACGTCAACCATGATGGCCTGGCAGTATCCCGCAGTACGGCTAAACTGCTGACGGAGATACGGCGCCAGACCGGGGTTGTCTTCCCCGCTGACCGTTCCCGTGCCGATACGGTGGCATAATGGCGCGGTCCCTACCGGTATTGATTCTGCAAACCGGCGATGCCCCCGAGGAGGTCAGCCAGGCTAACGGTAACTATGACCGTATGTTTCTCGCCGCCGCGGGTCTGCGGCCGGAACAGGCGGCGGTGGTGCATTTGCCGTCGGGTGAACGGCCGCAGGAGCCCGGCGCCTATGGCGGTGTGTTGATTACCGGTTCATCGGCCATGGTGACCGACCGCTTGCCCTGGAGTGAATTCGCCGCCGGCTGGCTGCGCCAGGCCATGGCGGAACGCGTGCCGATTTTCGGGGTATGTTATGGACATCAGCTGCTGGCCTACGCCATGGGCGGCGAGGTGGACTATCATCCCGGCGGCATGGAGCTGGGCACCTTGGATATCGAACTGTTGCCGGCGGCTGGGCAAGATCCCTTGCTGGCATCGTTGACGCAGGGCTTCCCGGTGAACCTTATCCATTCACAAACCGTGCTGACCCCTCCGCCGGAGGCGGTGGTATTGGCCCGTTCCCAGCGAGATCCCCATCAGATCCTGCGCTATGGCGAAAATACGATAACCGTGCAGTTCCATCCGGAATTCACCGCTGAAGTCATGCACGGCTTTCTGCGGTCCATGACGGAGGAACAGCCGGAACGGGAGCTGGAGCTGGCACGGGTGGGCACCGGTATTAGCGGTACGCCGCAAAGCCGGGATCTGATGGCGACATTTGTTAACCGCTATATTTTACGCAAAGGGTCGTGACCCTTTGCCGCGCTTTAACCCGAGCCTCGCGGTTTAAACAGCCGGCGTGCAGCGGAAGCTGACGGCGAAAAGCGCGACGGCGGCGGGCAAGTTGACTGTCGCAAATTTTTACATTATTGTTCCCTTAGCAAAGGGGAGTAACTTCTTCGTCGGTTTGCCGTCATTACGATGCTTGCGCATCCGGCTACCGGGCAACCAGAATAGAAAAATTCATCTGCGTTGTAAGTGAGACCTTGCCGGAAGGCAAGGTTCGTTTACAGCCCGGAATGGGGAAAACGGCTGACGCCTTCCGCGGTTAGCCGTTTTTTTTATGAAGGAAATCGCATATGAATACCGTTGGCACGCCTCTGCTGTGGGGCGGTTTTATCCTGGTGGTGGTGATTATGCTGGCCGTGGATCTGTTGCTCCAGGGCCGCACCATGACGCTCAAACGCGCCGCCTGGTGGTCGGTGGTCTGGGTTTCGCTGTCCCTGCTGTTCAACGCCGCCTTATGGTGGCATCTCTCCGACACCCAAGGGCGGGCCGTCGCCGACACCCAAGCGCTGGCTTTTCTCACCGGCTACCTTATAGAGAAAGCCCTGGCGGTGGACAACGTGTTTGTCTGGCTGATGCTGTTCGGTTATTTTGCCATCCCGACCCAGATGCAGCGCCGGGTATTGATTTACGGGGTACTGGGAGCCATCGTGCTGCGTACCCTGATGATTTTCGGCGGCAGTTGGCTGGTGACGCAATTCCAGTGGCTGCTCTATCTGTTCGGCGCGTTTCTACTGCTGACCGGCATCAAGATGGCCTTCTCAAAAGAGGACGACGCCGTATTGGGTGAAAAACCATTGGTCCGCTGGCTGCGCGGGCATTTACGCATGACCGATCAATTGCAGGGAGAGCGCTTTTTTATCCGGCGCAACGGCCTGCTGTTTGCCACTCCCCTGTTGCTGGTGCTGATACTGGTGGAATTCAGCGACGTGATATTCGCCGTCGATAGCATCCCGGCCATTTTTGCCGTGACCACAGATCCCTTTATCGTCCTGACATCCAATCTGTTTGCCATCCTCGGCCTGCGCGCTATGTATTTTATGCTGGCCGGGGTTGCCGAACGCTTCTCGCTATTGAAATACGGGCTGGCGGTGATCCTGGTTTTTATCGGCGTGAAAATGATGATAGTGGATTTTATCCATATCCCGATTTCCGTTTCGCTGGGCGCGGTGGCGGCGATATTAGCCGGCACGCTGATAATCAACGCCTGGATCAATCATCGCCGGGATACGCGCGGTAACCAGTAATGCCTGGGTCAGGCATCGGCAAGACTATCGGGTGCTGACCGCCGTGGTCTCGTCCTTGAACGGGTCGATGCCGCGCAGCTGCATACGGCGAAAACGGATGATGGCAATGCCGTTGACGATAAGAAAACTGCCCTCGGTCAACGAACCGCCAATGGAACCCAGCCACAGATTATGGGTCACCCAGCCGGCGGTGGAGCACCACATAATGCAACGGGTGGTGAGTCCGCGGGTACGAAACAGCGCCCAGGTGCTGGCTACCGTGCCGGTAACCGGCAACAGTTCGACCCAGTGCTTCACTTCGCCAAGGCCCAGCGCCGTGGTCAGGATGATAAAGACAAACATCACCATGATACTGCGGGTGCGGGTGGCTATCAGGGTGCGCAGCGCATTAAGCTCCGCGCTCGCGCCCGCGGCGTTGGCGCCCATTAAAAAGAAGTGGCAACCGATAATGGCGCTGTATAAAGAAAGCTGCAGTTTGAATTTGCGGTCATCACGCTTGATAAACATGGTGATGCCGACGATAAAAGCCAATCCCCCCACTGCTTGGGCGATCCAGTAAAGGCTCATGGTACGGCGTTCCTATTAAATGACGCAAAACTGTATGGCGCATAAAAACAAACGGTGCTTCAAAATTGAAACACCGTTTCTATACTAAGACCAAGAGCGGTTAATTACAATGTTACGCCGCTTTTGAAAATAGCCAGTTCGCGAAAGTCATTAACTTCATTACGCGTATGTTTGCCGCTGGCGATTTCCGCGATCAAATCGATAAATTGCCCCAGCACTTCTTCCATGGACATACCGTGGATAAGCCTGCCGGCGTCGAAATCAATCCAATGCGGCTTTTTATTCGCCAGTTCGCTGTTGGTGGCCAATTTCACCGTCGGCACAAAACCGCCGTAAGGCGTACCGCGACCGGTACTGAACAGCACCATATGGCACCCGGCGCCCGCCAGCGCACTGGTGGCCACCGCATCGTTGCCCGGCGCGCTCAGCAGGTTAAGCCCCGGCACATGCAGACGTTCGCCATACTTCAACACATCCATGACCTTGCTTTGACCGGCTTTTTGCGTACATCCCAGGGATTTCTCCTCCAGGGTGGTGATGCCGCCCGCCTTGTTCCCCGGCGAGGGATTTTCATAAATCGGCTGCTCATGGGCCATGAAGTATCTTTTGAAATCATTGACCATGTTGACGGTTTTGGTGAAGGTCTCTTCGTCGCGGCAACGGCTCATCAGGATCCGTTCGGCGCCGAACATTTCAGGCACTTCCGTCAGTACCGATGTGCCGCCATTGGCGATAACATAATCTGAAAAACGGCCCAGCAGCGGGTTGGCGGTAATACCGGACAGCCCGTCGGAGCCGCCGCATTCCAAACCAAACTTCAGTTCACTGAGTTTGCCCGGCTGGCGCTTGTCTTCACGCATGGCCAGATACAAGGCGCGCAGGCATTCCAGCCCCGCTTCCACTTCATCATCCTGCTGCTGGCAGACCATAAAGGTTACGCGGTCGGGATCGTATTCACCCAGGGTTTTACGAAAGACATCCACCTGATTGTTTTCACAGCCCAAACCAATTACCAGCACTGCGCCGGCATTGGGATGGCGTACCATGTTCTGCAACATGGTGCGGGTGTTTTCATGATCCTGCCCCAATTGCGAGCAGCCGAACGGGTGCGTGAACAGATGCACGCCGTCGATATCCTCCGCCCCAAACGTCTCTTTAAGGAAACGCTGCTGGATTTGCTTGGCGATGCCGTTAACGCAGCCGACGGTAGGCAGGATCCACAGTTCATTACGGATCCCCACCAGGCCGTTTTTGCGCCGATAAATCTGGATCTCGCGATCCGGCATTTGCGCCGGCAGGGTCCGGAACGCCGGCTGGTATTGATATTCATCCAGATCGCTAAGATTGGTCTTGGCGTTCTGGGAATGAATATGCTGACCCGGAGCGATGTTACTGAGGGCATGGCCGATGGGCAGGCCATACTTGACAATCATCTCTCCTTCGCCGATAGGCGCCAGGGCAAACTTATGCCCCCGAGCGATGGGTTGCGGCAGCGTGATGGTCACGCCGTCTATATCCACCGTGTCATTTGCGTCGAGGTCTTGCAGGGCGACCGCCACATTGTCCAATGGATGTATTTTAATAATTTGCATGAAATAACCTTTATGCGTTTAGCTGTAGGCGGTAACCGCAGCGCGCATGCCATTGTCTAGAATGGCCTGCAACTGCTGTTCCACCTGTTCCGCCAGACCGGGAACCTTGAGCAGATCCTGCTCCCAATGCCCGGTATCACCGAGTACGTCATTCACTAATGTGCTTAACGCGATTTCACCACTGTTCACACCGCTCCAAAGCGATTTGTAACGGGTGAGCCATTTATCATCGTCCTGCAACGGATAACTTTCGCCATCGCGTTCGCCGCGATAAAACGCAATCAGCGCGGCCAAGGCAAAAGTGAGCCGGGCAGGCAGCTCGCCGTGTTGTTCACGGTAGGTCAACAATTGCGGCAGGATACGGGTGCGGAATTTTGTCATCCCGTTGAGCGCAATGGATAATAATTGATGCTGGATAAAGGGATTGCGGAAACGGCTCAATACCGCCTGGGCAAACGACGTCAGTTCGTCGTGGGGCAGGTCCAGTACCGGTACAATATCTTCGGCAATGGTTTTTTCCACATAACCGCTTATCAGTTTGTCGTTCATGGCCTCGCCGACGGTATTGAGCCCGGACAGGAACGCCACCGGCACCAGCGCGGTATGGGCGCCGTTGAGAATAGCCACTTTACGTTCTTTATAGGGTTTGATGTCGTCGACGATGCGGACGTTCAGTTCAAGCTTGTCCAGGCGCAGTTCTTTCGCCAGCCACTGCGGTCCCTGGATAACAAACAGGTAAAAATATTCGGCGGTATCGAGGAAGGTATCTTGATAGCCCAGCTCCGCCTGCAACGCATCAACTTCACCGCGGGGGTGCCCGGTAACGATGCGATCCACCAGCGTCGAACAGAAGGTATTGTGTTCGTTCAGCCAGGTGGTGAATTGCGCCGGCAACGCCCACTGCTGCGCGTAACGCAATACCAGCTCTTTCAGAGCCTTGCCGTTATAATCGATGAGTTCGCACGGCAGCAATACCCAGCCTTTATCCGCAGCGCCGTCAAAATGGCTGAAGCGTTCATAAAGCAGGCGGGTTAATTTGGCCGGATAGCTGGCGGGCGGCGTATCGGTGAGTTTATCGTCGGCAACGTAGCTGATGCCGGCTTCGGTGGTATTGGAGAAGACAAAACGAATATTGGCGTCATGGGCCAGCGCTAAATACTCGTCGAACTGCTTGTAGATATTGATTTCCCGGTTCACCGAACGGATGAGGCGCGGCTCACGCACCGCTTCGCCCTGTTCGTTCAGGCCGCGGATAATGGTGGTATATAGACCGTCCTGGGTATCCAGCGACGGCGGAAAATCGGAATTGATGGGACGAACGATCACAACCCCGGCATCGAGGTCGGTATGCTCATTGAGCAAATCAAGCTGCCAGTCGACAAAAGCACGCAGAAAATTTCCTTCGCCGAATTGGATCACGCGATCCGTATATTGACGACCCGGGAAGTTTTGACGGTTTAACGTTTTCATTCTGTATTTACCTTAAAAATTACCCGCTGTCGGGCAATAAAAAATCGCTTGATCGCTGAAACCAGGCAGGCCGTCTGGCCTGCCATAGTTATCAAAGCCCTACGTCAAAGTAGTTTTTCGCATTATCGAAACAAATGTTTTTCACCATGTCACCCAGCAGCTTGATATCCGCAGGCGCTTCGCCATCCTGTACCCAATGGCCGATCATCCGGCACAGAATGCGACGGAAATACTCATGACGGGTGTAAGACAGGAAACTGCGGCTATCGGTGAGCATGCCTACGAAGCGGCTCAGCAAACCAAGGGTTGCCAACTGGGTCATCTGACGCTGCATGCCGTCTTTCTGATCGTTAAACCACCAGCCGGAACCGAACTGCATTTTGCCGGGCATACCTTCGCCCTGGAAATTGCCGATCATGGTGCCGATAACTTCATTATCCGACGGGTTCAGGCAATAAATAATGGTCTTCGGCAGCGCATTCTCTTTAGCCTGGGCATCCAGTAAGCGGGACAGCGCCATGGCCACCGGCTGGTCGTTGGTGGAATCGAAACCGACATCCGGCCCGAGCTGTTTGAACAAGCGGCTGTTATTGTTGCGCAGCGCGCCGATATGGTATTGCTGCACCCATCCGCGGCGGGCATATTCGCCGCCAAGGAATACCAGTACGGCAGTCTTGAATTGGGCAATTTCTTCCTGGGTCGGCAAGGTGCCGCTCAGGCGACGGCTCAATATGCCGTTAAGGGTATTTTCATCCGCTTCGCCGTAAACCACGACGTCCAGCGCATGGTCGGACAGTTTGCAGCCGTGGGCGGCAAAGTGATCCAGGCGTTTGGTCAACGCGGTGCGGAACGCGCCGAATCCGCTGATGGCGGTGTCGGAGACTTCTTCCAAGCGTTTCAGATAATCGTTGAAACCCGCCGCCTCGATATTAAACGCTTTATCCGGACGCCAGGCCGGCAATACCTTGGTCTTGAAGCTGCCGTCAGCCGCAATGGTGCTGTGATGTTCCAGGGAATCCACCGGATCGTCGGTGGTACAAATCACTTTCACGTTCATCTGCGAGATGATGCCGCGGGCAGTGAAGTCATCCTTCGCCAGCAGCGCGTTGCAGCGATCCCAGGTCTGGCGGGCGGTTTCACCGGAAAGCAGCGTATCGGTAATACCGAACGGACGGCGCAGTTCCAAATGAGTCCAATGATAAAGAGGATTACCAATGGTGTGCGGTACCGTTTGCGCCCAGGCTTCAAATTTTTCCCAGTCGCCGGCGTCGCCGGTGCAAAAACGCTCAGCCACACCGTTGGTGCGCATGGCACGCCATTTATAATGATCACCCTTCAACCAGATATCATACAGATTTTTGAAACGGTAATTTCCCGCGATTTGTTCCGGCGGCAAATGGCAATGATAGTCAAAAATCGGTTGATCAACGGCATATTCGTTATACAAACGGCGAGCAAATTCGCTATCCAGTAAAAAATCTTCAGTCAAAAACTGGGACATTTCAGGCTCCTCACCTTCATTTCTCATGAGTTATGTTTCTAAATTATTGGAAGGTGTTATACCAATTTAGCAGATTTGAACGTTTCTGCCTGAATCGTTATAGCTTTTCCTGCCAAAAGTAACAAAAACTCACTATCTATTGGTCAGCTTTGGGCTTTCGCCCCGGCTAACGGGACAAAATGATTATCCCCTAAATAAAAAATGGTTTTTGTGATGGCTCTCAACTTTTAAATCTGTATGACAAGTTATCGTAGCGCCACATTGAGTTTGGACTCAATCATTTTTGTTGCAATGACTGCATTTTGAGTCATTGCCTCATCCGGCAGGTCGGGGTGCGGGGTTTCCGCCGAAGTTTTTGGGTGGTGATTCGCAGCGCCAGGCGACAACGTTGGCAAGGCGTTGTCGGCAAGGTTAAGCCACGATCCGCCAGACTATAACTACACCCGGAGGGAGAGTCCTCCGGACTGGCTCAGGTATCCGCCATCCCATCATATCTGGGAAATTGAGATGGCGGTTCATACTCATCGGGAGAAGTGGTAATGCGTAAAATAAAAGGGTTACGCTGGTATATGATAGCGCTGGTCACCGTCGGCACGATACTAGGTTACCTAACGCGTAACGCCGTTGCCGTAGCGGCTCCTACCCTTATGGGGCAGCTGCACATTAGCACACAGCAATATTCGTATATCATCGCGGCCTATTCCGCCTGTTATACCATCATGCAACCAGTAGCCGGATATGTTCTGGACATGCTGGGTACCAAAGTTGGCTACGCGGTATTCGCTATCGTCTGGGCGCTGTTCTGTATGGCGACCGCGCTGGCAACCAGCTGGGGCGGCCTGGCCATTGCACGTGGCGCGGTAGGTATGGCGGAAGCGGCAATGATTCCGGCCGGCCTGAAGGCCAGCAGTGAATGGTTCCCCGCCAAAGAGCGTTCCATCGCGGTTGGCTGGTTTAACGTCGGTTCGTCAATCGGCGGGATGATTGCTCCGCCGCTGGTGGTATGGGCCATCATGATCCACAGCTGGCAGCTGGCGTTCGTGCTGGTGGGCGCATTGAGCCTGGCCTGGGCGATTTCCTGGCTGATTTTCTACAAACACCCGAAAAACCAGACCAAGCTCAGCGACGAAGAGCGCGAGTATATTCTTGGTGGTCAGGAAGCACAGCACCAGATTAACAATACGAAAAAAATGTCTGCCTGGCAG
The DNA here is from genome assembly GCF_047324255.1 of Sodalis sp. RH15. NCBI lineage: Bacteria > Pseudomonadati > Pseudomonadota > Gammaproteobacteria > Enterobacterales > Bruguierivoracaceae > Sodalis > Sodalis sp. RH15. The sequence continues at coordinate 990,154 of NZ_CP178738.1, read as the reverse complement.
ATCATTCAAAAACGTGATTTCTGGGGTATCGCCATTCCGCGTTTCCTGGCCGAGCCGGCCTGGGGTACCTTTAATGCCTGGATCCCGCTGTTCATGTTCAAAGCCTATGGCTTTAACCTGAAAGAAATCGCGATGTTTGCCTGGATGCCGATGCTGTTTGCGGACCTCGGCTGCGTACTGGGTGGTTATATGCCCCCGTTCTTCCAGCGCGTATTCGGCGTGAACCTGATCATTTCCCGTAAACTCGTGGTAACGCTGGGTGGTTTCCTGATGATTGGCCCAGGGCTTATCGGTCTGTTCACCAGCCCCTACGTGGCAATTGCCTTGCTGTGTATCGGTGGTTTTGCCCATCAGTCCCTGTCCGGTTCGTTGATAACCCTGTCGTCAGACGTCTTCGGTCGTAACGAAGTGGCTACCGCCAACGGTTTGACCGGTATGGCTGCCTGGACCGCCAGTACCCTGTTCGCCCTGGTGGTGGGTGCATTGGCCGATACCATTGGTTTCAGCCCGCTGTTCGCCATCCTGTCGGTGTTCGATTTGCTGGCCGTATTCTTTATCTGGATCCTGTTGCGTAATAACCCGGTACAGCCGCCTGTTGCCAATATCGAGCCGCTTAAACCGGCGCACGGGTAATAACCATGCTTGCCGCGCTAAAACACGCGGCAAGCATCACTCCCTGTTTTGAAGGGCAATATCCCCGGCCAATGCCCAAAGCACCGCCGGGGATTTTTTTCCTTAACGGAAAAATAAACCGGTTAAAAGTACGATCACGGACACAGTGCCATCTAGGCGCTGACAGGGTTAAGTGGTATAACAAATAATGGCTTCTCGTCAGTTCCATAGTGAATATGGCGACGGACTGTACGCGAGCGGATGATACGTTTACCTACCTTTAAGAGCACGCATTATGGAATTCACAGAAACCCGGCGATTATATCAACAGCTGGCCGCTGAACTGAAAAAGCGGATTGAGTCCGGTGTCTATCGCGTTGGTGAAAAACTGCCCGCGGAACGTTTTATCTCGGAAGAAATGAATGTCAGCCGCACCGTAGTGCGCGAAGCCATCATCATGCTCGAGGTGGAAGGTTACGTTGAAGTACGTAAAGGCTCGGGCATTCATGTCGTGTCAAACCAGCAAAAAAATCTACTGGTCCCCAGCGGCGAAGTGTTGTTCACTACCCCTGGGCCTTTCGAACTGCTGCAGGCGCGCCAGCTGATTGAAAGCAATGTCGCCGAATTTGCCGCCACCCAGGTGACCCGGCAAGATATCGTGCTGCTTATGGATATCCAGGAAAACGCCCGGCAGGAAGACCGGTTCCGCGATTCGAAGTGGGACCTGAAATTCCATGTCCAGGTGGCGCTGGCGACGCAGAATACCGCCATGGCCACCATCGTCGAGCAAATGTGGAGCCAGCGCCTGCATAACCCTTACTGGCGCAAGCTGCATGAACATATCGATGATAAATCCATCGAAAGCTGGTGCGAGGATCACGACCATATTCTCAAGGCGTTAATCCGCAAGGATCCCTACGCAGCCAAACTGGCCATGTGGCAACACCTGGAAAACACCAAGCAGATGCTGTTTCATGCCACCACAGATGATTTCGAATTCAACGTAGACCGGTATATGTTTACCGAAAATCCAGTGGTTCATCTGGATAACGTCGCCACCGGCACAAAATAGCGCCGCCGATTTTGCTGTTCCGGCTTCCCTCGGGGAAGGCGGAACGAGTCAATAATTGTTCTCTTTCTGTCAGGTCAGGTAAAAATGGCCTGAATTAACCTTTTTTGTCAAAAAAAAGCCTCCCGTCTCTGGCATTCTCGCGTATATTCCTCTGTCTCAGTCTGTTTAATTTTGTTACAGTGAAGTCGTTTTATTTACAATTTTGAGCACATCAGCAGCGTATTCACGCCTGCTGCATTTCAGATGCCGTCCCATGCGCAACCTGGTTTTGCGCTTGCCGGACTGGCCATGCTCCTTGCCCCGCCGACGGGTGAGACCGTTACTGCGACTTTATTCTGCTACGCCGCCCCCGTTCCGGACACCTATTAAAACTGCTCTGGCCGCCGGGGAGCAATCTGATGCTGTTACACGTTAGGAATGCTGCATGGATATATTGAAAGACCTGGTTCATGCCCTTTGGCAACAGGATTTTGAAACACTTTCCGACCCAACGCTGGTTTGGACCATCTATCTGATGCTGTTTGTCATTTTGTTTTTGGAAAACGGCCTGCTGCCGGCGGCATTTCTGCCCGGGGACAGCCTGCTTATCCTGGTGGGCGTGCTGATATCGAAAGGGGCGATGAACTTCCCCCTTACGCTGCTGGTCTTGACCGTCGCCGCCAGTTTGGGATCCTGGATAAGTTATATTCAAGGCAAGTGGCTGGGCAATACCCGGCTGGTGCAAAGCTGGTTATCCCATTTGCCGCGACACTACCATGAACGGGCCCATTTAATGTTCCATCGCCACGGCCTGTCAGCGCTGCTTATCGGCCGGTTCGTGGCGTTTGTGCGGACACTGCTGCCCACCATCGCCGGGTTATCGGGGCTGAGCAATATCCGCTTCCAGTTTTTTAATTGGATAAGCGCCCTGATATGGGTATTCCTCCTGACCACGGTAGGTTTTGCCCTGGGTAAAACCGCCTTGTTCCAGTACTACGAAGACGAATTGATGCTGTGCTTGATGCTGCTGCCCTTGGTCTTCCTGGTTATCGGTCTGGCGGGATCCCTGGTGATATTGTGGCGCAAGAAAAACGCGCCCGACATCGGTAAAGGACTGTAATGTTTACGAGGCTTCAAGAAAAAATTTCCTGGCGGTCGGGACTGACCGCGGTGATGGCGCTGCTGTTGGTGCTGGTGCTGGCGCCCGCCCTGTTCACAAAAGAAACCGCGCTGCAAATAACCCTTGCCAACGAACGCGGATCGCTGCCCGACGGTTTTTATATTTACCAGCGACTGGATGAGCGCGGTATCAGGATCAAAAGCATTACGCCTGCCAAAGACAGTCTCATTATCCTGCTGGATTCACCGGAGCAGGCTTCGGCGGCGCAAACCGCTCTGGAAGATTTGCTGCCGGAGACCTACAGGATATCCCACAGCCGTCAGTATCCCCGCTGGCGGTGGCTTTACTGCTTCAATCGGGATATATCCGCTATCTGAGGGTGGATCCGGCCTCGCCACGGCGCCGGGCGGACGCGTTTCGCCGCCGCCCGGCGCCGTGGCATAAAATTAAGCCCACGTAAAAGCTATAAGTTTTTGCGGTTTGTTAAATCCAGGGCTACGCTTTAAACATACATTAAATATCAGTAGATAAGCTGATTGTTAGCATTCATCTGCCGACCAGGAAGGCTCAGGGACTATGTCCCTTCAGGCCGCCATTATTCGTAAACGTCTAAGGAGTAAAAAATGGCTAAAGACACTACCTCTGAACATTTACGCGCTGAATTAAAATCATTGGCGGATACGCTGGAAGAAGTGCTGCGCGGCTCCTCTCAGAAATCTAAAGCGGAATTCGATAATTTACGCAACAAAGCCGAAAGCGCACTGAAAGAAACCCGCAACCGTCTTGGAGACAGCGGCGAACGCCTGGCCGAACAGACCAAGGTCGTGGCGGGCAAGGCTGATGAATATGTCCATGAAAATCCCTGGGCGGGAATCGGCGTGGGTGCCCTGGTGGGCTTTGTCCTCGGCGCATTATTCACGCGGCGCTGATTATGATTGAATCGCAGACTCAAGGCCCGGGTAAGGGTGTATTCGCCATCGGCCAGCGGATTATTACCATTCTTGTCGGTATGGCTGAAACCCGCCTGCGGCTGGCGGTGGTTGAACTGGAGCAAGAAAAGGCCAATATAATCCAGCTGTTGATGATGGCGGGGATTACGCTGCTGCTGGCCGCATTCGGACTCATGAGCCTGTTGGTGTTATTGATTTGGGCCATTGATCCGCAATACCGCCTGACGGCCATCGCCACCACAACCGGTGTGCTGTTCCTGCTGGCGATCATCGGCGCGTTTTGGACCCTGAGCAAAGCGCGTAAATCGACGCTGCTGGGCTCCAGCCGGGAAGAGCTGCTGGCCGATCGCAATATTCTGGAAAAAGTGCAGGATGAAATCCAGGAAGAGGAACGGGAGCGTAAAAGAGAAAGGGAGGCCAGATAATGCCCCATTCCCGACAGACCAAAGCCGAGCTTCTGCGGCGTATCCATCAGCAACGGTTGGACCTCTCGGTACAAAAGCGGGAGTGGTTGTATGCCACTTACCGCTATGACCGCAGTTGGATCCGGCTGGTTCACCTGCGTAAATATCTTATCGCCGGCTCAAGCCTGCTGGCCCTTTACAATATCCGCCATCCCAGCCGGTTCATACGCTGGACCAAACGGGCGGTGGGTATCCTCGGCACGCTCAAATTGATCCGCTCCACCCTGCAATCACGCTAATCGCTCAACTGCCGTCAGGCAGTTGAGTTTGTTGACAAAGTGTTCTGCCGGGACAGGCTGCCGGATCGTAAATACGCCTTAAATACCTCCCTGTAGGCTCGATCCGCGTCATCCCTGGCGTGGACGGTTTACTCTTCTAGCAGCCCGTCCCGCCTTATTGACTCCGGGTACATTTGTCAGCAGTCTAAACTGCCGTCAGGCAATTTTTTATGCCGCCACGTTTCACTCAATTTATTTGATAGAAATAGACAATTTTACTTGCTATCGCCCTGCTCCCCCGCCGGATACTATTCCCCCCATCAAGCACATCAGGGATGTTAAGCCGAATAAGTCCGCTTAAAACCTGGCGTTACCGGCGTTCATTATGAATGCCGCCATTATAATATCGGGTGGGAATACAATGAAAAAATTAGATGATACTGCCATTCTCGTGGCGCGTATTTTAATGCCGATACTGTTTGTGGTATCGGGTTTCGGCAAAATGGGCGGCGGCTATGCCGGCACGGAGCAGTATATGGCGTCCATGGGCGTCCCGGGATTCCTGCTGCCCCTGACCATCCTGCTGGAATTTGGCGGCGGCCTGGCGATACTGTTCGGTTTCCTGACCCGTACCGTCGCGCTGGTGACAGTGGTCTTCGTGCTATTGACCGCGTTTATCTTTCATAGCGACTTTTCACAGGCGGCCAATCAGATAAACTTTATGAAGAACCTGTCGATTTCCGGCGGCTACCTGCTGCTGGCGGTGCTTGGCGCCGGATATTTCAGCATCGATCGCATTCTGAACAAAAAATGGTAAACCGCTTATAATTAAGCGGGACAGACTGCTGACAGACGTGCTCGGCGTCAAAAAGGCGGGACGGGCACTTTGTCAACAAACTCGTATAGCCTATTTGATTACCCGATTTAGCCAAGGATACATCATGGGACTGCTCGTGGAAGGCCAATGGCAAGATAAATGGTACGACACCAAATCCACCGGGGGCCGTTTTGAACGCTCGGCCTCGCAGTTCCGTAATTGGGTCACCGCCGACGGTGCAGCCGGCCCCTCGGGCGGCGACGGCTATCAGGCGGCGGCCAATCGCTATCATCTGTACGTTTCCCTGGCGTGTCCTTGGGCGCACCGTACGCTGCTGATGCGGAACCTGAAAGGATTGGATCAGATAATACCGGTTTCGGTAGTGCATCCGCTGATGCTGGAAAACGGCTGGACGTTCGGCACCGATTTTCCCGCCGCCACCGGCGATCCGCTTTACCACAAGGATTTTCTCTACCAGCTTTATCTCCAGGCGGATTCCGACTATAGCGGACGCGCCACCGTGCCGGTATTGTGGGATAAAGAGCGGCAGACCATCGTCAGCAATGAATCCGCGGATATTATCCGCATGTTCAACAGCGCGTTTGATGCGGTCGGCGCCCGCGCCGGCGACTATTATCCGCAGGAACTCCGTTCACGGATAGACGAAATCAACGGCTGGGTTTACGACCAGGTGAATAACGGCGTGTACAAGGCCGGTTTCGCCACCACGCAGGGGGCTTACGACGAGGCGGTAACCGGCGTGTTCGCGGCGCTGGACAGGCTTGAGGAGCTTTTGGGCCGACACCGCTACCTGACCGGCGATCGCCTGACGGAGGCGGATTTGCGTTTGTGGACCACGCTTATCCGGTTTGATCCGGTTTATGTCACCCATTTCAAATGCGATCGCCGCAGGATTGAGGATTATCTGAATTTATCCGGCTTTTTGCGCGATATTTACCAAATGCCGGGAATAGCCGATACGGTGAATTTTGAGCATATTCGCAACCACTATTACCGCAGCCATGCCACCATTAATCCGTACGGCATTATTTCCATCGGACCGGAGCAGGATTTGAACGAACCCCATGGGCGCGATAACCGTTTCCGCCCGGCGGCGGATAACTGATTGGCTCAGGCGAACAACCGGGGGATTTCCCGCAGGAACCAGGATTTGGCTTCTCCCATGCTGTCACGGCGCCAGGCCATGATAATATCGCTCTCCACGCTATACTCCGGACTGACCACGCGCAGACGGCCGGCGGCGATATCCTCGGCCACCAGCGGATAAGGCATGGTGGCGACGCCCAGACCCGCCAGCAGCGCCTGCCGTTTATCATGCATCGAACTCACCGTTAGCCGCTGCTGCTTATCCAGCAGTTGCACGGTCAGCACCGGCCGTTCCCGGGCGGTATCGGCGATGGCGATGCCGCGGTATTTGACCCGGGTCACTTCGGATAACGGTTCCGGTTCCTGGTGAATCGGGTGATCCGGACTTGCGACATAGACATTCAATACGGAATAGAGTTTGCGGCTGTTGATTTCCGACGACGCGCGAAAATGCATATCGGGAGCGATAACGATATCCGCCCGCCCCTGCTCTAGGCGTTCCCAGGCGCCCGCCAGCACTTCGGTGGTAAGGGAAACCTGGGTATTGGCCTTGAGAGCCAGTTTTTCAATCAGGGGAAACAGCTTTTCGGTGGGCACCAACGCCTCGGTGACCAGAGTAATATGGGTTTCCCAGCCCCTTGCCAGGGCTTCGGCGTCGGTGGTGAGCTTGTCCGCGGCCTCAAGCAGTATTCTGCCGCGCTCCAGCAGCATTCTCCCGACGTTGGTGAATTTGGTGCGATGGCCTGAGCGATCGAAAAGGACCACATCCAACTCTTCTTCAAGTTTTTGCATGGTATAGCTTAATGCCGAGGGCACCCGGCCCAGCTCATCCGCCGCCGAGGCAAAGCTGCCGCGCCGATCAATAGCATCCATTACCCTTAATGCTTCAAGCGTTAGTGCTCGTTCTTTGGCCATCGGGGTCTCATTCAGAAATTTTGAATATGGAGACCAGATTAACTTGCTAACATTCCGCCGTCCAGACCCTTACAATTTATACAGTGATTTTAGCGTTACCGTTTCACAAACGCCACGGGCCGGCGGGCGGCAAGCCTTACCCTACAAAACCTCAAAATAAGCAGAATGCACCATGATGACTTACAGAACAGCCAAACAGTGCGGCCATGCGGATTACGGCTGGCTACAGGCCCGCTATACCTTCTCTTTCGGGCACTACTTTGATCCCGACATGCTGGGTTACGCCTCGTTGCGGGTTCTCAATCAGGAGGTCTTGAGCCCCGGCGCCGTTTTCCAGCCCCGCACCTACCCGCAAGTGGATATTTTTAACCTGATTTTGCAGGGCCGGGCGGAATACCGTGACAGCGAAGGCAACCATGTTCAAGCCGGCGCGGGTGATATCCTGCTGCTGGCGGCGCAGCCCGGCGTCAGTTACAGCGAGCGCAATATTTGCGCCACGCCCCTCACCCGGATGCAGCTTTGGCTGGATGCCTGTCCGGCGCGGGATAATCCGTTGATCCAGCATTTTTCCCTGCCCGAACGTCCGCTGGCGTTACTGGCGTCCCCCGATGGGGAGGAGGGCAGCGTGGTTTTACGCCAGCAGGCGTGGATCTGGCATATCGCGCTGGCGGCGGGCCAAAGCCTGACCCTGAAGCCGAAAGGATCGCGGGCCTATTTGCAATCCATTCACGGCGGCATGGACATCGGCAACCACCAGACGAATCTGCTCACGCTGGCTTGCGGCGACGGCGCGTTTATTCATGATGAGCAGCAAATCAGGGTACGGGCCCATTCATCGCTGCGGGCGCTGCTGATTGATTTGGCGGGATAAAAAAAACCCCATGCCATTGACGGGCACGGGGTTAACGCAATGTCGGAGATGACCGGTAAGCCGGGTTCTGTCGTGGACAGTCATTCATCTAGGCCAGCGCTCGCGCGCTGGCTCAAGCAGCCTACCCGGGTTCAGTACGGGCCGTACCTTGTGAACCCCTATTTGGCCTTGCTCCGGGTGGAGTTTACCGTGCCGCAGACTGTTGCCAGCCGCGCGGTGCGCTCTTACCGCACCCTTTCACCCTTACCTGATCCCGCATGCGGGCCATCGGCGGTTTGCTCTCTGTTGCACTTGTCGTGGGTTTGCACCCCCCAGGCGTTACCTGGCACCCTGCCCTATGGAGCCCGGACTTTCCTCCCCGCAACTGTTCTTTCCGAAAGCCGTACTTCACAGCTGTATTCCGAAAATAACCGGTTGCGCGGCGACTGTCTGGTCAACTCCGGCGCGGAGTATAAGGGCTTTTCATTCAATTGTCATCCCCAAGCTTATCTAAGGCATAACGATAGAGCGCATTTTTTTTCACGCCGTGGATTTCGGCGGCCAGAGCGGCGGCTTTATTCAGCGGCAGCTCTTTTTGCAACAGGGCCAGGGTACGCAGCGATTCCGGCGGCAACGCATCTTCCTGCGGGTGGAATCCTTCCACAATCAGCACCATTTCGCCCCGTGAGCGGTTTTCATCCTCCAGGACCCAGGCCAGCAATTCTCCCACCGGCGCGCCGTGGATATTTTCCCAGGTCTTGGTCAGCTCCCGCGCCAGCACCACATACCGTTCCGGCCCCCATACCGCCTCCATGTCCTGCAGGCTCTCCAGCAAGCGGTGGGTGGACTCGTAAAAGATCAGGGTGCGCGGTTCGTGTTCCAGGGCCCGCAGGTTGTCCTGCCTGCCTTTGCGTTTGGCCGGCAGAAAACCTTCGTAACAAAAACGATCGGAGGGCAGTCCGGCGGCGGACAGCGCGGTAATGGCGGCGCAGGGCCCCGGCAACGGCACCACGCGGATACCGGCGTCACGGCAGCGGCGCACCAAATGATAGCCCGGATCGTTAATCAGCGGCGTGCCTGCATCTGAAACCAGCGCTATACTCTGTCCTTCTTGCAGTTTCGCCAGTAATACTTCCGCTTTTTGCTGTTCGTTATGATCATGTAACGCGAACAAGCGCGCATTTATGGCAAAATGTTGTAACAATAAGCCGGTATGACGGGTATCTTCTGCGGCAATCAAATCAACACGCTGAAGTATCGACAGCGCCCGTTGGGTGATGTCTTCCAGATTACCAATGGGAGTCGGTACCACATAAAGCGTTGATGCGGAAATATCCGCTTGTTGGTGTTGATTCATTGTCTCATCCGGATTGCCGATTTAATATTGAGCATCTTGAAAAAAACATCACTGGACACAGTATGCTTTCCTCATATGTCATGAGTTTTAAAACAGGGCGTTTTATACCCGCCGTGCTGGTCGCACTGATCCTGGCCGCCTGTTCCGGCCAGGCGCCGCAAACCCCTTCCGGCACGGCCCAGATCAAAACCGGCGCCAACGCCGATTATTATTTGCAGCAAATGCAGCAGGCAGGCAATGATAGCAAGACCGACTACCAATTACTCGCCATACGGGCACTTATCAACGAAGGCCGCCTCGATCAGGCGCAGCAGCAGCTCGGCACGCTACCCCAACAGCTGAGCGATGTCCAACAACATGAACAACTCCTGCTGTCCGCCGAACTGGCGGTGGCGCAAAAGCGTCCGCAGGACGCCGCGGCCATCACGCAAAAAATGGACAGCAGCCAGCTGACGCCCGATCAGCAGGCGCGCTATTATCAGGTGCAAATCGCCGCGGGCCAGTCGCAGCCGTCCCTGGATGTGATCCGCGCCTATATCGCCCAGGAACCCTTGCTCAAGGACCAGGCGCATCAGCAAAATATCGATGCGACCTGGCAAACGCTGCTGGCCATGTCGGCGCAGTCCCAGACCAACCTCGTCATCAACGCCAATGAAAACGTCCTGCAGGGCTGGCTGGATTTACAGCATGTTTATCAGGACAACAAGCAGGATCCGTCACTGCTGAAAGCCGGCATCAAGGACTGGCAGACCCGCTACCCGCAAAACCCGGCGGCCAAGACCCTGCCGACACAGCTGAACCAGGTCCTGAACTACCAGCCCACGTCCACTGGGCAAATAGCGTTGTTTTTACCGATGACCGGCCAGGCACAGGTGTTCTCCGACGCTATCCAGCAGGGTTTTAACGCGGCCAGGAACGGCGCGGCGGGAGCCCCCCAGCCGGCCCCTGCCGGCGGTCAATCCCCCGCCGATGGCGCGCAGGTTGCCGCAGCGGCCCAACCGCAGGGCGCCGTCACCGCGGCCACGCCGGATACCGCGGCGGCCCAACCGCAGGGCGCCGTCACCACGGCCGCGCCGGATGCCGCGGCGAACCCGCCCTTGGCAACTGCCCCCGTGGGATCCGCCGCCGGCCCGCAGATAAAAATCTACGATACTTCCGCACAGCCGCTGCCGGCATTACTGGCCCAGGCACAGCAGGACGGCGCCACCGTCATCGTCGGCCCGCTGCTGAAAAACGAAGTGGAACAGCTTTACACCAGCCAGAACAGCCTGAATATCCTGGCGCTTAACCAACCTGAAAACCTGCAAAACCGGCCGAATATCTGTTATTTTTCGTTATCTCCGGAAGACGAGGCCCGGGACGCGGCGAACCATATTTTCCAGCAGCACAGGCAACAACCCCTGCTGCTGGTGCCCACCGGTTCGCTGGGAGATCGGATCGTCAAGGCCTTCGCCGACGCCTGGAGCAAGGCGGGCGGCGGTACGGTGCTTGAGCAGCGCATCGGCTCTATGGGTGATTTGAAACAGGCCATCAACAGCGGCGGCATCCAGCTTACCGGCCAGCCGGTCTCCACCGCCCCGGCGGCGGCGGCCCAGCCGCAGGCGGTCACCATCGCCGGCCTGACCATCCCGGCCCCGCCCAGCGATGCCGCCGTCTCTCCTTCCGCCACCGGTGGTCCGGTGGATGCGGTCTATATCATCGCAACGCCGTCTGAATTGGCGTTAATCAAACCCTCCATCGATATGCGCGTCAGTTCGCGCTCGCAGTTGGGGCTGTACGCCAGCTCGCGCAGCTACCAGGCCGATGCCGGTCCGGATTACCGTCTGGAAATGGAAGGGCTGGAGTTCAGCGATATCCCGCTGCTGGCGGGATCGAACCCGGCCTTGCTGCAGCAAGTCAGCGCCCAGTTCAAGGAAGATTATTCCCTGGTGCGTTTGTATGCCATGGGGATGGATGCCTGGACTTTAGTAAACCATTTCTCACAAATGCGTCAAATTCCCGGTTTCCAGGTCTCAGGCGACACCGGCGTGCTGACGGCGACGCCGGATTGTGTTATTAACAGGAAGTTATCTTGGCTGAAATATCAACAGGGACAAATCACGCAGATTATGTAAATCGACAGCAGGCGGGCGCGCAGGCGGAAGACCGGGCGCGCCGCCATCTTGAAAACGCGGGATTGCGTTTTATCGCCGCCAATATGCGGGTGCGCGGCGGCGAGATCGATTTAATCATGAAAGATCAACACACCTGGGTGTTTGTCGAGGTGCGCTATCGACGCGATAACGCTTTCGGCAACGCCGCCGAGAGCGTCACTCCTCGCAAGCAGCGCCGTTTACTGCTCGCGGCAGCGGTTTGGCTGTCGCGCCAGGGCGGGAGCCTAGACACATCCGCTTGCCGTTTCGATATTTTGGCAATTACCGGTAACCGGCTAGAATGGCTGCAAAACGCCTTCGGCGCATCGGGTTAATATACCCTAAATCATTCGAGCTGCGGGAAGGCGGCAACGCACCTGCAACTTGAAGTATGCCGGGTATAACCGTTTCCTCCATTACTTATTAGGTTCAATGACTGTGCTGGAAAGAATAAAAGGCTGTTTCACCGAAAGTATACAAACCCAAATCGCGGCGGCGGAGGCCTTGCCCGACGCGATTTCACGCGCCGCCACCGCCCTGGTGCACGCGCTGCTCAACGGCAACAAGATTTTATGCTGCGGCAACGGCACCTCCGCCGCCAACGCTCAGCATTTCGCCGCCAGCATGATCAATCGCTACGAAACCGAGCGGCCGAGTCTGCCCGCGGTCGCCCTGAACGCGGACAGCGTGGTGCTTACCGCCATCGCCAACGATCGCCTGCAACAGGAAGTCTATGCCAAGCAGGTGCGCGCCCTCGGCCAGGCCGGCGATATTCTGCTGGCTATCTCCACGCGCGGCAACAGCCGTGATATTGTGAAAGCGGTGGAAGCCGCGGTGACCCGGGATATGACCATTATTGCCCTGACGGGATACGACGGCGGCGAACTGGCCGGATTGCTCGGTCCCCAGGACGTTGAAATCCGAATTCCCTCCCACCGCAGCGCGCGCATACAGGAAATGCACATGCTGACGGTGAATTGTTTATGTGATTTGATCGATAATTCATTGTTTCCTCACCAGGACGATTAAGGAGCTCAAATGAAGGTGCATTACCCATTTGTACTGCTGTTCACCGCCCTGCTGCTTCAGGGATGCGTCGGTGCTGTCGTGGTCGGCAGCGCCGCGGTGGCGACCAAATCCGCCACCGACCCGCGCACCGTAGGCACCCAGGTCGATGACGGCACGCTGGAAGCGCGCGTGGGCAACGCCTTGGCTAAAGATCAGCAGATCAAGAAAGAAGCCCGCATCGTGGCAACCGCCTATCAAGGCAAAGTCTTGTTAACCGGTCAGGCGCCCACCACCGAACTGGCCAACCGCGCCAAACAAATCGCCATCGGCGTCGATGGCGCCTCCGAGGTGTATAACGAAATTCGCCAGGGCCAGCCGGTAAGCATGGGACGTGCTTCCATGGACACCTGGATTACCACCAAAATCCGTTCGCAGCTGCTGGCCAGCGACTCGGTGAAATCATCCAACGTGAAGGTCACGACGGAAAACGGCGAGGTGTTTTTACTGGGGCTGGTGACCAATAAAGAGGCCCAGTCGGCGGCGGAAATCGCCAGCCGGGTCAGCGGCGTACAGCATGTCACTACTGCCTTTACCATTCTGAAATAACATCATGCCCCCCGCCGCCGCGGCGGGGCCGGCTAACGAAGATGGTTTTCCCGCAAAAATTGTTCCCCGCCCATTTGGCGCATCTGCCGCAATATCCACTGCTGGCGCATCTGCACATAGCGCGAGGGCGCTTCGGCGCGAAAATGCAGCGGATTGGGTAATACCGCCGCGAGCAGCGCTGCCTCCGATGGGGTCAGGCGTGCGGCGGGCTTATGAAAATAGCGTTGCGACGCGGCCTCGACGCCAAAGGTGCCGCGACCGAATTCCGCAACGTTTAAATAGACCGTCAAAATACGCCGTTTGGTCCAGACCGTTTCCATCGCCAGGGTTAAACCGGCCTCCAGCCCTTTTCTGAAGTAGCTTCGTCCGTCCCACAGCAGCAGATTTTTCGCCGTTTGCTGCGACAGGGTGGAGGCGCCGCGGATGCGTTGGCTGCGCTCATTGTGGGCGGCGGCGGCCTGTATGGCTTCAATGTCAAATCCCCAGTGCCAGGGGAATTTTTGATCTTCCGCCGCAATCACCGCCAACGCCATGGACGGGGCGATGTCATCCATCGCCACCCAGCGGGAGTGGGCCACATAACCGCCGTCGCCGCGCAGCCAGGCCCCCAGCTGGCGCTCCGCCATTACCGCCGAGAAAGGCACCGGCACAAAGGAGAAGAGCAGAATGGCGGCCACCCAGAGGGCAAGAATGGCCCCGCAGCCAATCAGCAGCCACCGCGCGCTTCGGCGAAATAGTCCGGATTTTCCGCCGGACCGAAACCTCATTCGCACAATGCCAATACCCGGGATACCAGTTTATCGATACCTTTAGCCAGATCGGCGAGGGAGGTGGCCAGCATATAGCCCGGGGTGGTGACCACTTTGTTTGCGGCATCCAGCACGATATCGTCCACCGGGCAGATAACATGGGTCGCGCCCATATCATCGATCATCTCCGCCGTATCGCTGTCGGTGCCGATGGTCAACCGCAGAGGTTCGGGGGTGTCGATGAGTTTCGGCAATAACGCCGGGGCGATGCAAATAAAACCAATTGCTTTATTTTGCTTATGTATTTGACGGGTCAGCTGTCGTAAATCGGCATCGACTTCTCCCTCGATTCCCCTTAAGGCAATATCGCTGAGGTTGCGTACGGCACCAAAACCGCCGGGCACAATCAGGGCATCGAGCTTATCCGCATCCGCCTCGGAAAGGGGGTGGATTTTACCCCTGGCCAGGCGCGCGGACTCCACCAGCATGTTGCGTTTCTCCGTCATTTCTTCACCGGAAAGATGATTAATCACAATAGGTTGCATCTTATCCGGCGCAAAACATATTACTTCGGCGCCCGCCCGTTCGAGAGCCAGCAGCGTCAGTACCGTTTCATGTATTTCGCTGCCGTCATACACACCACAGCCGCTTAAAACGAGGCCCACACGTTTCATAGAAATCTCTCTTCTGTCATGGCGGTCAAAATCTTATTTCTATTGACAAAGTCTATTCTACATCCCAAATTTTAATGGTTCTTGTAACATTATCTCGTTCTTTTGCTATGTTGTTTACTAACGCTTAATGAATTTTAGTGACTTGCCAACCAAGAACGCCCGATAACTCTGCACAGTGGCGAGAATCAGTTTCCCTGGTGTTGGCGCTATATTCGCGCACCCCGGCTTACGTCGGGGTCATTTTTTTGCCTTCCCAGCCCAAGCCTTAAGCGTCAGCACATCGTTCGGCCATTCCCGGTGCAAATCATCGACCCAGCCCTGCACGTTATCCCACCATCCGGGCATATCCGGCGACTGAATCTGTTGCGCCAGGCGCTGTAGACGCACCAAGCCGATTGAACCGGCGGCGCCCTTGATTTTGTGGCCTTCCTCGGCAATGGCGCGCTGATCCCGGGCGGCCATGGTGCCGTCAAGAGCCGCCAGATACTCCGGCATCATCTTCTCGAACATCTCCAGGCTTTGGCTGATGAGCGACGGCCCCACCAGATCCAGATACTGTTCCAGCATGGCGATATCCAGAACGGCCTGCTGCTCTTGCTCCGCCGCCGAGTCATCATCATCGTCATCGGCGGCTTTATCCGGCTGGTCCCAGAATTTTTTTATCATGGCGGTGAGGGCCGATACCGACAGCGGCTTGCTCAGCACATCGTCCATGCCGGCGTCCAGATACTCTTTCTTATCTTTGAGCACATTGGCGGTCAGGGCGATTAACGGCGGCAAATGCCGATCGCTGTAACGCTTACGCAGCTGGCGCGAGATATCCAGGCCGGTCATGTCCGGCAACTGGATATCCAGCAACACCAGGTCGTATTCGTCCGGATCAAACATGGTCAACGCATCGTGGCCGTTCATGGCGACATCCACGCTGCTGCCCAGCTTCTCCAGCACCGAGCGGGCCACCACTACATTGAGTTCGATATCTTCCACCAGCAAGACGTTGAGCGCCGGCAAAGGCAGTTCTTCCTCTTCATTTCCCTCGTCGGGAACGACCTCAGACGCGACGATGGATAGGCTGAAACAGGCCCCCTCGCCCCGGCGGCTCTTCACCTGGATATCGCCGCCCATGGCCTGCGCCAGGCGTTTCGATACCGCCAGGCCGATA
The DNA here is from genome assembly GCF_047324255.1 of Sodalis sp. RH15. Taxonomy (NCBI): domain Bacteria; kingdom Pseudomonadati; phylum Pseudomonadota; class Gammaproteobacteria; order Enterobacterales; family Bruguierivoracaceae; genus Sodalis; species Sodalis sp. RH15. Next base: position 974,362 of record NZ_CP178738.1, on the reverse strand, counting down.
CCGGTGCCGGTGGCCGGTTTGCCTCCTTGCTGATCCTTGACCTGGTAATACATGGCAAAAATCTTATCCTGCTCTTCTTCAGGGATGCCAATGCCGGAATCCTGTACGTCGAAACAGAGCAGATCCGGCTCTTCCCGGTGGATGCGGATGGTGATTTTTCCCTGCTGGGTGAATTTCACCGCATTGCCGATGAGATTCCAGAGGATTTGCCGCAACCGGGTACCGTCGGCGACGATATTGCGCGGCAGCGGCTCCTGGGCGTCCATCACCAGCTTCAGCCCTTTGGGCTGTACCAGCAGACCGGAGAGGTTCTCCAAATCCACCAGGAAGGCGGTGAAGTCCAGCGGCTGGTTATCCAGCTGGACGTGGCGGCGCTCCAGTTTGTCCATTTCGATAATATCGTTGAAAATATTTCCCAGGGTAATGGCGCTGACGTGCACGGTTTTAAGGTAATTGAGCTGTTCTTTGTTGAGGTCGGTATCCAGCAGAATACGGCTTAACCCTACAATGCCGTTAAGGGGCGTACGCAGCTCGTGGCTGATGGTAGAGATGAAGGTGGTCTTCTCCCTGCTGGCGTTCTCCAGCGCGTCCTGGTAGCGCTTACGCTCGGTTATATCGCGGCCAAAACCCATTAGCCCATGCCGTTTGCCCACGCGATCGTAAAACGGCACCTTGCGCAGCTCGAAGCAGGCCCGGCGCCCGTCAGGATAGACCAGCCACTGTTCATAGGTCAGCGAGACGTTATGGCGGAAGACCTTTTCGTCGGTCTCAATGACTTTATCGGCAATTTCCGGTCCGTAAACGTCCTTGGGCGTCAGGCCTATCAACTGCTTCTCGCTTTTACCCACCAGCAGCTCCATTGCCCGGTTGCAGCCGGAGAATTCTTTATTTTCATTGCGGTAATACACCAGGTCGGGAGAGGCGTCCAAAAAAGAACGCAGCAGGGAGGATTGCTGTTCAAGCTCGATTTGCGCCTGTTCACGGCGCGCCATTTCTTCGGTCAGCTTGTTCAGCGCGCCCTGGCGGGCGTCTTCGGCTTTTTCGCGATCGGCGATTTCCTGGTTCAGTTGCGCGATATTTTCCTGCAACTGCTGATTAAGCAGTAAATCGCGGTTGCGCATCTCTTCGAGCTTATCCACCAGTCGGGCCAGCCGCTGGCGCGACTCCTCAAGCTGTTCCACCACCACCGAAAGGAAATATACCGCCCAGGGCGTTATCAGCAGGCCGAAAAAGATTGATCGCACCACGTCGATGCTTTCCACTTCCCCGCGCAATAGCATGGTGACGGCCATTTGCACAATCATCGCCAGCACCACCAGCGCCGACGCCAGCAGGAGCGAGAACCGCACCAGCCCTAATTTCACCATCAGATCGACGTAATATTGCGCCAGCAGGCGGATTTGCTTCATAGCGGTTTCCTTAAGTAGCATTAGGGTCAATGATACCTCAAAAAACAGTTTTTTAGCGAAATCCGCGGCTTGAGGTTGCCTGATAGGAAAGAACCTCGCAGTTTATGATAAGCGCGGCTTCATCCCTTGATAGGGTGTGCCGAGGGCGGCGCCCTGGGGACCGTTGGCCAACAGGTCCTGATAGATGGCATTCATGCCGGTGAACGTGTTTTCGCACCATAACGGTGCAAGCAGCGTCGGACGGCGGGCGCTGGCGCTGATGCGGTGAAACAGCACCTCAGGCGGTGTGCGACGGATCAATTCGCCGGCCAGGGCAGTGTAGTGTTCCAGCGTCAACACCGGTAACCGTCCCGCCCGCCAGGCGGCCGCCATGGTGCTGCCCTCCACCACCAGCAGCGGGTGCAGTTTCAGGCCGTCTACCCCGGCGGCCAATACCTTTTCCAGCGTATCCCGGTTGTGGGCGATGTCTTCTCCCGGCAAACCTATGATCAAATGGGCGCACACTTGCAGTCCCCGCTGGCGGGCCAGGACGGCGGTGCGCTGGTAGCAGGCGAAATCATGACCGCGATTGATCCGGTGCAGAGTTTTATCCTGTGCGCTTTGCAACCCCAGCTCCAGCCAGACTTCATACCCCTGCTGCCGGTATTCCGCCAGTAAATCCAGCACCGCCGGCGGGACGCAGTCGGGACGGGTGCCGATACAAATACCGACGATATCCGCCTGTTCCAAGGCCTGCCGGTAGAGCCGATCGAGTTCGCGCACTTCTGCATAAGTACTGGTATAGGCCTGGAAATAGGCCAGGTAGCGTTTTGCCCGATCGATACGGCCTGTCTGTTCGGCGAACTGCTCGGCCACGCTCAGGAATTGCCGATTTTCATCGGCAAACGAGGCAACATTGCAAAAAGTACAGCCGCCCCGGCCCAGGGTCCCGTCACGGTTGGGACAGCTAAACCCGCCATGCAGCGAGAGTTTATAGACCTTCTGTCCATAGCGGCGCAAAAGATCCCCGCCAAACATATTGACTACTTGCGGCAACTGCATATTCTTTACATCCGGTTCGGGTATGGCCGTTAATGCTAGCGGAATTATCATCTTTGCATGATGATATCGATCAAAGCCCCCTGCAGCCGCCGCCAAAGAAGCATAATTATGCAATAATAATGAGAAATAAATCATACCTGCTATGATTAATATTTCTTATTCGAGCCGGGTGGCTTATTCAAATAGTCACTAATTTGTAAAAACAGAGACATAATGGGCAAAAACACTCCATATCAGCATATCCTGCTATTAAAGCTGTCCGCCCTAGCATGGTGCAGAGATCCAATGGCTGCACTATAGTGCGACAGCGCATGATTGGCAGGGGATGATTTGCAGGGATAATGGTTATTAAATAGCTATTAAGTTATTTCTAATCATATGGTTAATCGTGTTTTGGCCCTAACCGGGACGGTCGACGGGCATATTTGACCTGCGTGGTGTTTCTCGTTAATTTGGAAGGCCGCTGGAAGAATTCCGGCGGGGCTGACGACGCGTCATAATTATGCAGTTAATGAGATTCCTTCTTAAAGCAAGTCGTTTATCATGAGTAAGACCGCCACGATAAGGTTTTCGCGGAGCGGGCCAGCGGTAAAACAGCGTGTTGACGCGTTTGATCCGCTGCCGCTCGATATTGATACGCCTGTTCGCAGTAGGTTGTAAGAGTCACCTGGAGCCTGGGGAGGTCCATGAATATGTTGTACGATGAATCCCAAGTAAAAGACAACTGCGGCTTCGGCCTGATTGCCCATATCGAAGGCGAGCCCAGCCATAAAGTGGTGCGTACTGCAATTCATGCGCTGGCCCGTATGCAGCATCGCGGCGCGATCCTGGCCGACGGCAAGACCGGCGACGGCTGCGGCTTGCTGTTGCAAAAGCCGGATCGGTTCTACCGCATGGTGGCGCAAGAGCGCGGCTGGCGTTTGGCCAAGAACTATGCGGTGGGCATGATTTTCCTCAGCCAGGATGAAGAGGAAGCCCGCGCCAGCCGGAAGATAATGGAAGAGGAACTGCAAAACGAAACGCTGTCCATCATCGGCTGGCGCGAGGTTCCCATCAATCCGGACGTGTTGGGTGATATCGCCCTCTCCTCCCTACCCCGCATCGAGCAGATTTTCGTCAACGCCCCGGCCGGCTGGCGCCCGCGCGATATGGAACGCCGTCTGTATGTGGCGCGCCGCCGCGTGGAAAAACGGGTGGTTGACGACAGCTTTTATGTTTGCAGCCTCTCGAACCTGGTGACCATTTATAAAGGCCTGTGCATGCCGGCGGATTTGCCGCGTTTTTACCTGGACCTGGCGGATCTGCGGCTGGAATCGGCCATTTGCCTGTTCCATCAGCGCTTCTCCACCAATACCGTGCCGCGCTGGCCGCTGGCCCAGCCTTTCCGTTATCTGGCCCACAACGGCGAGATCAATACCATCACCGGCAACCGTCAGTGGGCGCGGGCCCGTGCGTATAAGCTGAAAACCCCCCTGATTCCGGATTTGCAGGACGCCGCGCCGTTCGTCAATGAAACCGGTTCGGACTCCAGCTCGCTGGACAATATGCTGGAACTGTTCCTCAGCGGCGGCATGGACCTGATTCGCGCCATGCGCCTGCTGGTGCCGCCGGCCTGGCAGAACAATCCGAACATGGATCCGGAGCTGCGCGCCTTTTTCGATTTCAACTCCATGCATATGGAACCCTGGGACGGACCGGCCGGCCTGGTGATGTCCGACGGCCGTTTCGCCGCCTGCAACCTGGATCGCAACGGCCTGCGTCCGGCGCGCTATGTCATCACTACCGACAAATTGATCACCTGCGCGTCCGAGGTCGGGATCTGGGACTACCAGCCGGATGAAGTGGTGGAAAAGGGCCGCGTCGGACCCGGCGAACTGATGGTTATCGATACCCGCAACGGGCGCATCCTCCATTCGGCGGAAACCGATGACGATTTGAAAAGCCGCCATCCCTATAAAGAGTGGATGGAAAAGAATGTCCGTCGCCTGACGCCGTTTGAAGAGCTCGCCGACGACCAGGTAGGCCATCGCGAACTGGACGACAGCCGGCTGGCCAGTTATCAAAAACAGTTCGGCTACTCTAATGAAGAGCTGGATTCCATTTTGCGCGTGCTGGGGGAGAACGGCCAGGAAGCCACCGGCTCCATGGGGGACGATACCCCGTTCGCCGTGCTGTCCAGCAGGCCGAGGGTGATTTACGATTACTTCCGCCAGCAATTCGCCCAGGTAACCAACCCGCCTATCGACTCCCTGCGGGAAGCCCACGTCATGTCCCTGGCCACCTGTATCGGCCGGGAGATGAACGTATTCTGCGAAGCGGAAGGACAGGCGTTCCGGCTGGCCTTCAAATCGCCGATCCTGCTCTATTCCGACTTTACCCAGCTCACCACCCAGGAAGAGAGCCACTATCGCGCCGACAAGCTGGATATTACCTACGATCCGACGCAGCGGAATATGCAGCAGACCCTGCTGGCGATGTGCGACGAGGCGGAAGAGAAAGTGCGCCAGGGGACGGTACTGCTGGTGCTAAGCGACCGGCTGATTTCCCCGACCCGGCTGCCGGTGCCCGCGCCGATGGCGGTGGGCGCCATACACACCCGCCTGGTGGAAAAAAACCTGCGCTGCGACGCCAATCTGATCGTTGAAACCGCCAGCACCCGCGATCCCCATCATTTCGCGGTGCTCATTGGCTTCGGCGCCACCGCCATTTACCCGTATCTGGCTTATGAAACCCTGGCGGCCCTGATCGACAACGGCACCATCGAAAAAGATTACCGTACCGTGATGCTGAACTATCGCAACGGCATCAATAAGGGCCTGTACAAGATCATGTCCAAAATGGGCATTTCCACCGTGGCCTCGTACCGCTGCTCCAAACTGTTCGAGGCGGTGGGTCTGCATCGCGACGTGACCGATTTGTGTTTCCAGGGCGTGGTAAGCCGTATCGGCGGCGCCGACTTCAGCGATTTCGAACAGGATTTGCTGAATCTGTCCAAACGCGCCTGGCTTAAGCGCAAGCCGCTGGATCAAGGCGGTCTGCTGAAATATGTCCACGGCGGTGAATATCACACCTATAACCCAGACGTGGTTAAAACGCTGCAAAAAGCGGTGCAAAGCGGCCTGTACAGTGATTATCAGCAGTATGCCAAACTGGTGAACGAGCGTCCGGTGGCCGTACTGCGCGATCTGCTGGCCATCAAACCCAACGGCCAGGCGGTTACCCTGGATCAGGTGGAACCGGCGGAAAATCTGTTTAAACGGTTCGATACCGCTGCCATGTCCATCGGGGCGCTGAGCCCTGAAGCCCACGAATCCCTGGCGCAGGCCATGAACGGGCTGGGTGGTTTCTCCAACTCCGGCGAGGGTGGCGAAGACCCGGCCCGCTACGGCACCAATAAGGTGTCGCGGATCAAGCAGGTGGCGTCGGGCCGTTTCGGCGTGACGCCGGCCTACCTGGCCAGTGCCGACGTTATCCAGATCAAGGTGGCGCAGGGCGCCAAGCCCGGTGAGGGCGGCCAGTTGCCTGGAGATAAGGTCACGCCCTATATAGCCCGCTTGCGCTACTCGGTGCCCGGCGTCACGCTGATTTCGCCGCCGCCCCATCACGATATCTACTCCATCGAAGACCTGGCGCAGCTGATTTTCGATTTGAAGCAGGTGAATCCAAAGGCCCTGGTATCGGTCAAACTGGTTTCCGAACCCGGCGTCGGCACCATCGCCACCGGCGTGGCGAAGGCCTATGCAGATTTGATCACCATTGCCGGCTACGACGGCGGCACCGGCGCCAGCCCGCTCTCCTCGGTAAAATATGCCGGCTGTCCGTGGGAACTGGGACTGGTGGAAACACAGCAGGCCCTGGTGGCAAACGGCCTGCGCCACAAAATCCGTTTGCAGGTGGACGGCGGGTTAAAGACCGGCCAGGATATTATCAAGGCGGCGATTCTCGGCGCGGAAAGCTTTGGCTTCGGTACCGGCCCTATGGTGGCGCTGGGCTGTAAATATCTGCGCATCTGCCATCTGAACAATTGCGCCACCGGCGTGGCGACCCAGGACGAAAAATTGCGGCGCGATCATTACCGCGGTCTGCCGGAGCTGGTGACCAACTACTTCCATTTCATTGCGCAGGAAACCCGCGAAATGATGGCGGAACTAGGGGTGACCCGGCTGGTGGATCTCATTGGCCGCACCGATTTGCTGCTTGAGCTGGACGGTATTTCCGCCCGGCAGCATAAGCTGGACTTGTCGCCGCTGCTGCAAACCGCGCAGCCGCATCCCGGCAAGGCGCTCTATTGCACGGAAGGCAGCAATCCGCCGTTTGACAAAGGCCTAATGAATAAAACTCTGCTGGAGCAGGCCATGCCCCATGTGGAAGCCCGGCAGAGCAAAACCTTCTATTACGACATACATAATACCGATCGTTCGATGGGCGCTACGCTGTCCGGCGCCATCGCCGCGCTGCATGGCGATCAGGGCATGTCCGCCGATCCCATCAAGGCGCATTTTACCGGCACCGCCGGCCAGAGCTTCGGCGTTTGGAATGCCGGCGGCGTGGAGCTGACCCTCACCGGCGATGCCAACGACTATGTGGGTAAAGGCATGGCCGGCGGCAGCATCGTCATCCGCCCGCCGGTGGGTTCGGCGTTTCGCAGCCACGAAGCGACGATTATCGGCAACACCTGCCTGTACGGCGCCACCGGCGGCAAGCTGTTCGCCGCCGGACGGGCCGGAGAACGCTTTGCCGTGCGTAATTCCGGTGCGATTACCGTGGTGGAGGGCATTGGCGACAACGGCTGTGAATATATGACCGGCGGCATTGTGTGTGTGCTGGGCCGCACCGGCGTCAATTTCGGCGCCGGCATGACCGGCGGATTCGCTTATGTGCTTGATGAGACGGGAGAGTTCCGTAAACGCGTCAATCCCGAACTGGTGGAAGTGCTGGATGTCGATCAGTTGGCTATCCATGAAGAGCATCTGCGCGGCCTGATTACCGAACATGTGCACTTGACCGGTTCGCACCGCGGGGAAGAGATCCTGGCGGATTGGCCGGCCTGGGCCTCCAGGTTTACCCTGGTAAAACCGAAATCAAGTGATGTGAAAGCATTGCTGGGTCACCGTAGCCGTTCCGCAGCGGAACTACGCGTACAAGCGCAGTAAGAGGTTAATAATGAGTCAAAATGTTTATCAATTTATCGACTTGCAGCGTGTGGATCCGCCGAAAAAGCCGCTGAAGATCCGAAAAATTGAGTTTGTGGAAATCTACGAACCCTTCTCCGATTCGCAGACCAAAGCGCAGGCGGATCGGTGCATTTCCTGCGGCAATCCCTATTGCGAATGGAAATGCCCGGTGCACAACTATATTCCGAACTGGCTGAAGCTGGCCAACGAAGGGCGGATTATCGAGGCGGCGGAGCTGTCGCATCAGACCAACAGCCTGCCGGAAGTATGCGGACGCGTGTGTCCCCAGGATCGTTTGTGCGAAGGATCCTGTACGCTGAATGACGAATTCGGCGCCGTCACCATCGGCAATATCGAGCGTTATATCAACGATAAAGCCATCGAGATGGGCTGGAAACCCAGCGTCGGCGATGTGGTTTCCACCGGCAAGCGAGTGGCGATTATCGGCGCCGGCCCCGCCGGGCTGGCCTGTGCCGATGTGCTGATCCGCAACGGTGTGCAGGCTGTGGTATTTGATCGTCATCCGGAAATCGGCGGCTTGCTGACTTTCGGCATTCCGTCGTTCAAGCTGGAAAAAGATGTCATGATCAAGCGGCGGGAAATTTTCAGCGAGATGGGCATCGAATTTCGTCTGAATACCGAGGTCGGCAAAGATATTATGTTAAGCGACCTGTTGGGTGAATTCGACGCGGTATTCCTTGGCGTCGGCACCTATCAATCCATGCGCGGCGGCCTGGATAATGAAGATGCCCCCGGCGTGGTGGACGCGCTGCCGTTCCTGATAGCCAATACCAAACGGCTGATGGGGTTTGAAAATGCCCCCGCCGCGCCTTATGTCTCCATGGAAGGCAAGCGTGTGGTGGTATTGGGCGGCGGCGACACCGCCATGGACTGTGTGCGTACCGCTATCCGCCAGGGCGCATCCAGCGTGATCTGCGCTTACCGTCGCGATGAGGCCAATATGCCCGGCTCTCGCCGTGAGGTGAAGAACTCCCGCGAGGAAGGGGTTGAATTTATGTTCAATCTACAGCCGGTGAGTATTGAAATCGACGGCGCCGGACAGGTGTGCGGCGTCAAGATGGTGCGTACTGAAATGGGCGAACCCGATGCCCACGGTCGGCGCCGTGCGGAAATCATCGCCGGGTCGGAGCATGTGCTGGCAGCGGATACGGTGGTGCTGGCGTTTGGTTTCCGTCCGCACGCCATGTCCTGGCTGGCTGATTTTAGCGTGGAGCTCGACGGACAGGGGCGGATTATCGCGCCGGAAAACAGCGAGGCCGCCTTCCAGACCAGTAATCCGAAAATCTTTGCCGGCGGCGATGCGGTACGGGGTTCCGACCTGGTGGTCACGGCAATTGCCGAAGGCCGCAAAGCTGCCGACGGCATCATGAATTATCTTGAGGTCTGATTCTGGATGTCCCGCCCGAATGGGCGGGAATACCTGCGAAAAGGGCTTATTTAACCACGCGTAACGATGGACGGCCGCCGCGGGGCGGCGTTGGCGGTTCATCATCGTCCGGACGGGTATCATCCTGGCTATCGGGGCGATCGCCGTCAATAATGGACATGACCGTCTCCGAACCTTTATCAGGGGCTGATGCGCCCGCTTCCGCGCTGTATTGTTCATAACCGACTTCCGGCTCAAACATGGTGCCGGCGCCGTTTTCACGGGCGTAGATCGCCAGTACCGCCGCCATGGGCACGCTGACCTGGCGCGGTATACCGCCGAAGCGAGCGTTGAAGCTCACCACATCGTTGGTCATTTCAAGGGAAGCCACCGCGCGCGGCGCGATATTCAGCACGATTTGACCGTCACGGGCAAATTCCATCGGCACCGAAACGCCGTCAACGGTAACATCCACCACCACGTGCGGCGTCAGCTCATTATCCAGCAGCCAATCATAAAATGCCCGCAGCAGATAAGGGCGACGAGGAGAAAGTTGAGAGACTTCCATACCAGCTAACCCCGGGTCTGCAGGCGCATTTCGCGCTCGGCTTCGGTGAGGGAGGCCAGAAAGGCGTCGCGTTCGAATACTCGCGTCATATAGCCTTTCAACTCTTTGGCGCCGGCACCCGCCAGTTCGATACCCATTTGCGGCAAACGCCACAGCAGAGGTGCCAGATAGCAATCCACCAGGCTGAACTCTTCGCTCATGAAATAGGGTGCCTCGTTGAAGACAGGGGCCACCGCCAGCAGTTCTTCGCGCAATTGACGACGTGCGCTTTCCGCTTCCTGGGCGTTGCCCTGTTCGATTTTACGCATCAGGGAGTACCAATCGCTTTCAATGCGATGCATCATTAAACGGCTGGTGCCGCGGGCCACCGGATAAACGGGCATCAAGGGCGGATGGGGAAAACGTTCATCCAGGTATTCCATAATGATGCGCGATTCATACAGGGTCAACTCGCGATCGACCAAAGTCGGTACGGTGCGGTAAGGGTTGAGGTCAATCAGGTCCTGGGGCAGATTATCCATCTCTACCTGCTCGATTTCGACACTGACACCTTTTTCCGCCAGTACGATCCGTACTTGATGGCTAAAAATGTCGGTCGGGCCGGAAAACAGCGTCATCACCGAACGTTTGTTGGCAGCGACAGCCATGAAAACCTCCAAGTTTATCTAGAAAATACCGCGAATAGCCATACAACCCGGCTACTATCCTGAATTGTTTCACCGTTACCCATCGTTACTTTACCGGCATGGCCGCAACCAACCCTGGTTGCATCAGTATGAAAAAACGCCGGCCAAGTAAAAACAGGCATAAAAGTGTGGAACAGTTTACCAGATTTTTGCATGTTTAGGGGGATGGCGAGGGCAATTCATGTTGAATAAATGGACGCAATCAGAGATTTGACGGTAAATCAACGTTTGAAAAATAATAAAGCCCGAACAATGTCGGGCTTCGGTGGCCGTGAAAACAGCCGGAAATTAACGCTTGGAGAACTGCGGACGGCGACGTGCTTTACGCAGGCCGACTTTCTTACGTTCAACTTTACGGGCGTCTCGGGTGACGAAACCGGCTTTGCGCAACTCGCCGCGCAGCGATTCATCATATTCCATCAGCGCACGGGTGATACCGTGACGGATAGCCCCGGCCTGACCGGAAATACCACCACCGGAAACGGTGATGAAGAGATCGAACTTCTCAACCATGTCGACCAGTTCCAACGGCTGGCGAACTACCATGCGGGCAGTTTCACGACCGAAGTATTGATCCAGGCTACGCTGGTTGATAACGATGTTGCCGCGACCCGGTTTAATGAAAACCCGTGCGGAAGAGCTTTTGCGGCGACCAGTGCCGTAATATTGATTTTCAGCCATTGCCTATAATCCCGATTAAATGTCCAGAACTTGCGGTTGCTGAGCCGCGTGGTTGTGCGTGGTACCCGCGTAAACTTTCAGTTTACGGTACATTGCACGACCCAGCGGGCCTTTTGGCAGCATGCCTTTAACCGCGATTTCAATCACACGCTCAGGATGGCGGGCAATCATCTCTTCAAAGGTCGTTTCTTTGATACCGCCGATGAAACCGGTATGGTGATAATAAATCTTGTCGGTACGCTTTTTGCCGGTGACGGCAATTTTTTCGGCGTTCAACACGATAATGTAATCACCGGTATCAACATGCGGCGTATATTCCGGTTTATGCTTCCCGCGTAGGCGACTGGCCAGTTCGGTGGCAAGACGACCCAGGGTTTTTCCGCTGGCGTCGACAACATACCAGTCGCGTTTGACGGTTTCTGGTTTTGCTGTAAATGTTTTCATTAAAAGCTTACCCAATTGAAGTTACACGTTGGTGAACACCCAAACGTTAAGAGTTATGAGGCTCACACGGCTATCTAGTCCAGCAAACCCACCCCTTCGAGTAGCCGTTGCTGGCGCGATCGAAGTTTTCGGGAAAAAAACTTCTTGTAACGTGGGGTCGCAAGATTATAGAGAAGTCAGCGGCAAAGGTCGACTACTATTTGCGCCGAGCGGCGCGGCGCCCTTTAACACGCTCGCTGCACGACCGGTGATCGCGGGCCTACCGCGCTGTGGGGCGCTCTGTCGGGCAGGAAAACCATGCCCGATTCGGCCCCATCAGCACGGTCTCCCTTTAACACGCTCGTCGCACGTTCGATGATCGCGGGCTTACCGCGCTGTGGGGCGCTCTGTCGGGCAGGAAAACCATGCCCGATTCGGCCCCATCAGCACAGTCTCCCTTTAACACGCTCGCTGCACGACCGGTGATCGCGGGCCTACCCTGCCATTGGGCGTTCAGGGTTGATGTGGCTCCGCCAGGTACTCTTCGCTCTGCATTTCCTGCAGCCTGGAGAGGCAGCGGCGGAATTCGAATTTAAGCAGGTCCCCCCGGTACAAGTCCGCCATGGGGACATCGGCGGCCATCACCAGTTTGACCCGGCGTTCGTAGAATTCGTCCACCAGGGCGATAAAACGCCGGGCGGTGTTCTCCTCCGTGCGGCCCATGGCGTGTACGTTTTGCAGCAATACGCTGTGGTACAAACGGGAGAGAACGATATAGTCATTCTGGCTGCGCGGGCCGGCGCAAAGGGTGTCGAAATCCAGGGCCACCACGCCCCCCTCGGCGCCGAGCGTGGGCAGCGGGCGATGATTGACCGTAAGTACCGGCGCGTTGCCGGGCCCCTTGCCCGCCAGCCGGGTGAATATGCGGGTCATGGCGTCCGCGGTGCGCGGGTCGTTGGGCGTGAGGTAAAGATTCGCCTGGGTGAGGGTGCGCAGTCGGTAATCGATGCCGGCGTCTACGTTCATCACCTCGCAATGGCGTTTAATCATCTCAATAGCCGGCAGAAAGCGCGAACGCTGCAAGCCATTGCGGTATAAATCGTCCGGCGGAATATTGGAGGTGGCCACCAGGGTCATACCCCGGGCGAACAGCGCCTGCATCAACGTGCCCAGCAGCATGGCATCGGTAATGTCCGAGACATAAAATTCATCAAAGCAGAGTATGTCGGTTTGCGCTTTGAAACCGTCGGCCACGATCTCGAGCGGATCCTCGCGCCCCTGCAGGACGGCCAGCTCTTCATGGACCCGCAGCATAAACCGGTGGAAGTGCAGGCGCAGCTTCCGCTCTTCCGGCAGGCTCTGATAAAAGAGATCCATCAGCCAGGTTTTACCGCGCCCCACTCCGCCCCACATGTACAATCCCCGCACCGGCTCCGCGGCGGGGGTTTTACCCAATAATTTCTTGCCCAGGCGACCGAAGATACCGCCGGCATCCGCCGGGGGCTCGGCGCGGCGCGCCAGCAATTCGCGGTGCAATCGATCCAGCTTACCGATGGCCTCGGCCTGGACGGCATCGGCCCGATACTCCCCTTCCGCCAGCATGCGCTGATAAAGGAACAATGGCGATATTTCTTGCATGGTGAGGGATGTTCCCGGCTGCTGATTATGAAATAGATATACCCAAAAGCTTTCGAGTCGCAATTTCTTGCCTGAGACATCCTAAACAGCCCCGGTGCGGAACACAACCCGGCAACAAATAATCGCCCTTTGACGGGCATCATGCTAACGGGTTCCACTCCGGCCGGGTAAACGGTTATAGTGGGAGGTATAGAGTCTGGAAAACCCTACGGGACAACGAAGTCAAATATAGGAGTCATTATGACCTGGGAATATGCGCTGATAGGATTAGTTGCTGGTGTCATCATCGGTGCGGTCGGAATGCGGTTCGGTAACCGTAAGCTACGTCAGCAGCAGACATTGCAGCATGAATTGGAAAAAAGCAAAGCGGAACTGGAAGAGTACCGGCAGGAATTAACCGGCCATTTCGCCCGCAGCGCGGAGTTGCTGGATAATATGGCGCACGATTACCGCCAGCTTTACCAGCATATGGCCAAAGGCTCCGATAGCCTGCTGCCCAACCTGCCCGGCGAAAGCAATCCGTTCCATTATCGTTTGACCGAGGCGGAAGCCGACAACGACCAGGTTCCGCCTGGGATGCAGCCGCGCGACTATCCCGAGAGCGCCAGCGGATTGCTGCGCACCACGCGGGAACCGCGTAAATAATTTGGCAGTTGCCGGCGGGTAACGTTGACACCGCGCCGCCGGCGCAACCTTTGCGGCGTTACTGAACTTTCGTCAGGGCCGCAGGGTCTTAGAGTCATTACGTGGCGTTTTATTAGGATCCCTTATTAATGACGTCGTCCACAGACAGCAAACGAGTTAATAACTTAATGAAGAAAACCCCTTTAATCAGCGCCTTAGCACTTTGCATCGGACTCGGTTTAACTCCTTTTATTCCTGTCGAAGCGGCATTGCCGGCCACCGTACCCGGGCAAACCATGCCGAGCCTGGCCCCCATGCTGGAAAAAGTCTTGCCGGCGGTGGTCAGCGTGCATGTGGAGGGCACCCAGCAGGTACAACGGCAAAACCTGCCGAAAGAATTCAAATACTTTTTCGGACCCAACGGGCCGGTTGACCCGCAGCAGGGGCAGCAGGGAGATACCCGTCCGTTTGAAGGGCTGGGGTCCGGCGTCATCATCAACGCCGCCAAAGGTTATGTCATTACCAATAACCATGTGGTAAACGGCGCCGACAAAATCAAGGTCCAGTTAAACGATGGCCGCGAATTCGATGCCAAACTGGTGGGCCGCGACGAGCAGACCGATTTGGCGCTGCTGCAGTTGCCGAATCCCACCAACCTGACCGAAATCAAAATGGCGGATTCCGACGCGTTAAGGGTGGGGGATTTCGCCGTGGCGGTGGGTAACCCCTTCGGCTTGGGACAAACCGCCACCTCCGGGATCATCTCGGCGCTGGGGCGCAGCGGTCTGAATCTGGAAGGGCTGGAAAACTTCATCCAGACCGACGCCTCCATCAACCGGGGCAACTCCGGCGGCGCGCTGATTAATCTCAACGGCGAACTCATCGGCATCAATACCGCCATCCTGGCTCCCGGCGGCGGCAATATCGGCATCGGCTTCGCCATTCCCAGCAATATGGTGCAAAACCTTAGCCAGCAGTTGATCGAGTTCGGCACGGTTAAACGCGGCCTGCTCGGCATCAAGGGCAGCGAAATGACCGCCGACATGGCGAAGGCATTCAATATCAACACCCAGCGCGGGGCATTCGTCAGCGAAGTCCTGCCCGGCTCCGCCGCTGCCAAGGCCGGCATCAAGGCCGGCGATATTATCGTCGCTATTGAAGGCAAACCCATCACCAGCTTTGCCGAGCTGCGGGTGAAGATAGGCACGACACCGCCGGGTAAAGCCGTCAAGATAGGTTTGCTGCGCAACGGTAAACCGTTGGATGTCACCGTCACCCTGGATGACAGCGCCTCCAGCACCACCAGCGCCGAAGTGCTTTCACCCTCGCTGCAGGGTGCGTCATTGAGCGACGGCCAGTTGAAAGACGGTACCAAGGGCGTCGCCGTGGATGATGTGGTGAAAGATTCCCCCGCCGCGCAGATTGGCCTGCACAAAGGCGATGTGATTATCGGCATCAATCGTGAACGGGTGGAAAATCTCGTCCAGCTGCGCAAGGTGCTGGATGCCAAACCGCCGGTAATGGCAATGAACATTATCCGTGGGGACGAGAGTATTTTCCTGTTATTGCGTTGATTTGACAAAAAATCGGGTGCCGGCACTGCGGTGCCCGATTAACTCATGCTATCCTGCCGCTATTTCTCCCATCCCTTTTTCGATAGTCGGTTACCATGCTGGTTAAGCTTATACGTGCGGTCATTTTCGGTTTTGTCATCGCGGGCATCTTACTGCTGGCGGTGCCTACGTTGCGCTCTACGACCGGCGCGCTGCTCAGCGGCCATTTCGGCGGCGATGGCGAAACGCCCCTCAGTTTTAACCAGGCGGTTCGGCGCGGCGCTCCCGCGGTGGTGAATGTCTATAACCGCAGCGTGAACAGCGATTCCCATAACGAGCTGCAAATCCGTACCCTCGGTTCCGGCGTTATCATGAACCAGAAGGGTTACGTGCTCACCAATAAGCATGTCATCAATAACGCTGAGCAGATCATCGTGGCATTGCAAGACGGCCGGGTATATGAAGCGTTGCTGGTGGGCTCTGACAGCCTCACCGATCTGGCGGTGTTAAAGATTGATGCCAACAACCTGCCGGTCATTCCCATCAACCCTGACCGTGCCCCGCATATCGGCGATGTGGTGCTGGCCATCGGCAATCCCTATAACCTGGGCCAGACCGTGACCCAGGGCATTATCAGCGCCACCGGCCGCATCGGCCTGAGTCCGTCCGGACGGCAGAACTTTCTTCAAACCGATGCCTCCATCAATCAAGGCAACTCCGGCGGCGCGCTGATCAACTCCCTGGGGGAGCTGGTGGGCATCAATACCCTGTCATTCGATAAAAGCAATAACGGCGAGACTCCGGAAGGCATTGGTTTTGCCATCCCCACCGCCCTGGCCACCAAAGTCATGAACAAGCTTATCCGGGACGGCAGGGTGATTCGCGGCTATATCGGCATCGGCGGGCGCGAAGTGGCCCCGTTGCATGCCAGCAGCACCAGCCAGGATCGCATCCAGGGCATTATCGTCAATGAAGTCACGCCCGGCGGCCCGGCGGCGCAAGCCGGCATTAAGGTCAATGACGTGATATTGAGCGTCAATAACAGAGCGGCGCTGTCCGCCATTGAAACCATGGATCAGGTGGCGGAAATCAGGCCGGGGTCGGTTATCCCTGTAGTGATAATGCGCAACGGCGCCAAAATGACCCTGCAGGTGACAATTCAAGAGTACCCATCATCTGAATGAAGCAAAGATTATAGGAATTTTACCGATGCCGGGTGGTGATGTCCCCCTGCCAATATTTAACGACGGCCAAACAGGAAACGGCTTGCCTGTTTGGCTGAATAAATTTTGCGATATGATCACAGCGCCGGATATCTGGCAATTAAGGTCATATGGCGTCTGTTTAACAATCGCCGCTCGGTTGTTCTTTTTGCCAACGTTGTTTTCTATCCGGACTTGGCGGTATTAATATTTAAAAAATAATACGAGATGAATTTACTTTAGGGCACCCTCAATATGAAGCCAACCGATCAATTAACATCGAACATAACGTTGTCGGATACGGGTCTGTTTTTAAAAAACACCGTGGCTGGAAGTAGCGCCAACAAGCAATTGTCGGCACTTTTGGCCGTTAACAATAGTGGTC
The DNA here is from genome assembly GCF_047324255.1 of Sodalis sp. RH15. Taxonomy (NCBI): domain Bacteria; kingdom Pseudomonadati; phylum Pseudomonadota; class Gammaproteobacteria; order Enterobacterales; family Bruguierivoracaceae; genus Sodalis; species Sodalis sp. RH15. Next base: position 957,591 of record NZ_CP178738.1, on the reverse strand, counting down.
AAGACCCTAAGCCAGATTTGACATATCTGGATATCATGCCGGAGAATATACTGCAACTAATCGCCCGGGCCACCCCTTTGACAGATCGTAAATCGCTATCAGATGCCCTTAACTCGAACATGGGTCTGGGCAGATATATTGCCAATGAGCTCAAATTAAGCGAATTTATAATTACCCGAGTATCTGAGATAGCGACTCTCAAGGACTTTCTTGCCGCGCTGCGGGATATTCCCACACTGTTACGATCGGATCAAGTTAGGGCGTTGGAAGCATTAAGCGGCAGCTTGTTGAATTTGACAGATCCAAAACCCCTGAGGCTTGCAATAATTGCGTATATAGAAGAAGCCACGTCACTTGGCAACCAGAATCCTTCACTGAAAAATTTGGTCAATGTTCTGAACGACGTCAACGATAACGCCCAGTTAATCGAAAATTTTAGCTGCTTCATTTTTAAACAGCTCAAGACAGAAAAAAATTGCCATGAAATTGCTATCAAATATGGTGTCACTCAGGAGGAAGTATTGCATAATCTTGAACACCGCGGTTTTGAACTGTTATCCCATGAGGAAGTGGAAAAAAGCCATTCACATAAGGAAATTGCCCTTAAATACGGTTTTTTCGAATCCTGCGTTCTTGAGCTGTTAGAGCATAAGTTTGTCGAATATCGGGCCGGGGTGGACGTATTAAAGGGAGAAAGTGCGGATAATATCGCCGTTAGATATAATATATCCACTCCCATGGGCCGCAATCGGCTATATCAATATCATTCTATCGCGAAAAAAATAATGGCCGGGGGTAATTGTTTTCAGCTTAGTCAATTATATTATATTGACCTTCACAATGAGACATCGCGTATTGCCATGGAAGAATTATCCATTAAACATGTAGCAGGAGCAGCGTTGCTTAAAGCTAAAGATTGGCGTACGGTAGCCAGTAGGTATGGTATTTTAACAAGCAAAAGCCGGAGAAAACTTAAAGATAATTTACTTCATGTCCGCGCCGTTAGACAAGTTGATCGTGTAACAATATGATCACGATCAAACCCAGCACACTATCAGCCTTATTCTGCAAAAAAAGGCGGAAACTCACGGTCGATTCAGGAATAATTTTTCTCCCCACGGACCACTCCCACTAAAATGCCATCTAAACCATAGTTAATGTGACGGCAGTTTTCCTTTGATGGTTTATTTCCCGGTGACCGGACGGATGATAATTAATAAGCGGATTTTTTATATCCTCGTTGCCATTCACCGCAGGCCGATAGACCGTTGGCATCATTATCTGCCACATCGTCTTGAAGGACTCGGTGATGGCAACGCTAATTATTCATCCTATATTATTAAGGATAATGAGGAATGCTGCCTATAACATCGGCTTTACCGGGAAATTTCCCCTCTGTAAATCCATTAACCGGCCTTGATAAAGAAATGAATTCCGGCGGGTCCGTATCGTCCACCTTGACCCGTCTAAGCAATAGCGCTCTTAAACGGCCATTGATAGCGTCCGGCGACGCTGTCTTTGGTTCTACCCGATCGGCAAAGGCAGCGGCGCCGACGCTGGCGGAAATGCCCGACTTGGTATTGAAAACCATTATCGGCTATATCCGGCCTGAAGATATGGTGCCGCTGGCGACGATATTCAACACGAAACAAAAAGCCTATTTCGCCAAGGAAATCAACTATGGTCATATCGTTAGCGATACGTTGTCATGGGTAATCACAATCAGGGATTTTGATACCGCTTTGGCGAAAATACAGGCATTGAGGGCAAAACAGCGGGTCCTGCCGCTGATACGTCTCGGCGGGCATATCTACGAGATGAATCCAGAGGATCGGCCTATCGCCATGGCACTCTATGCCGCCGAGGCGAGGCTTCACTATGAAAGCACCCCTTCCCTGGCATCTCAGCTGCGGGCTATCGAGGATAAAACGTCCTTTTGCCGTTTGCTGATTGACCAAATTACCGCCGAGAGCAGCTTGAGGGATGTTGCAGCGAGGTATGCCATTACCAGCCCGTCGTCCCTACAGGAACTCGAACGGTTGATTGTTAACACCTTGGCGGGCGAAGGAGGATGGGCGGGAAAAAATGCCCGTAACGTCGCCGTTAAATTCGGCATCGGCGAAGAAGGGAGTATTGCGCTGCTTGAGCAATATATTTTTACCGAGGCATACCGGCCTCTAATCAATGAAACGGACACCTGTGGGGATATTGCCGAGCGATATGGTGTTTTTACCTCTTCAGGACGCATACAGCTTGAAACCTATATGGTCAGACACTGCATCGGCATCAAGGCGCAAAGAGGCGAGAACTGCGTAATCCTGGCGCAACAATATGAGATCATTACCGCCACCGGGCGAGAATATCTAGAGTATTATGCGTTAGGAGGCGTCCTGGGAATAGAAGCAGGGTCCGGCGGTAATTGCCTTATGCTGGCCGAGAAATATGGCATATGTACCCCTGCAATGAGAAACGAAATTGAGAATTTTTCGATTCGTACCCGACTTTGGGAAATGGCGCACATCGGTAATAACTGTCATGAACTGGCCAGACTCTACGGTATCGTTACGCCTGAAGGACGCACGCTGCTCGAAAGCTATGCCATAAACGGTGTTGCCAAAGCGGAAGTTCAGTTGGGTAAGCACTGCGATATCGTGGCCAAACATTACGGAATAATCAGCCATAACGCCCGTGGCGTATTAGAAAACCATGCCGTTGAAGGCCTGGCCGGGGCTTACGCCCGTCAAGGTAATAACTGTCAACTGTTAGCCACCAGGCATGGCATATCTCATCCAAATGCCCGCGTCGCCTTGGAAAAATGCTCTTTACAGAGTCTGAATACGCGAAAAGGCAATCTGCGCCTGACTTGCCATCAGATTGTCGCCAAATATGGCATCGTTACTGATGAGGTGCGCGTCGCTTTGGAAAATCACGTAGTGAGCACCAGGGGGACGCGGTATATCAAGTGTGAGAATGATTGCCATAGCATCGCCGTAAGGCTGGGTCTCAAAACCGAAGCCGCACGGCTCCAGCTGGAATTATCCACTATTGATTTTATTCTCGATTCCAAAATGGAAGGCGGCCTTAATGCCGTTAAAATTCGGGAAAAATATCGGATTACTCAGCCAAAGGCGGTGGCAACGCTTGAAAATAAACTGATCAAAGGCGGGGACATACAGAAGGACATCCAGGCCGGCGGCCATTGGCGTGACATTGCCAGGAAATACGGCATCCAACTCATGGCCAGCCTTGATGTGCTGCAGTCAGATTGCGTTAATGCCGTCGCCGGCAACGGGGTGCTTGCCGGTGAAAATTGCCAAACGCTCGCCGAGCGATTCGGTATCATCTCTCCAATCGCGCGTGTTGCATTAGAAGAATGCTATTTAGATCGGGCCATGGCGGATATCCGTTCCGGTGGGAACTACCGGGTCATAGCGGCACGTTACGGCATTACGTCCACTCCGGTATTGAACAAAGTGATAAAGCAGTTTGTATTATCTCAGTACGGCAATAATCGCCCGGTTTCGGGAACCCAGCAAAACGGTGTCGCGGTATAACCCTGTGATTGACTTGTGGATAACCTGTGGAAGGGCCGCCGCCGGCGGCCCGTTTCAGAATTACTGCCTATTCACCGCTGATGCGCTCGATGTTTGCGCCAAGCTTGCGCAGTTTAGCTTCGATGCAATCATAACCGCGATCGATATGATAAATACGATCCACCACCGTAACGCCCTCGGCGATGCAGCCGGCCAACACCAGGCTGGCGGATGCGCGTAAATCGGTTGCCATAACCTGTGCCCCGGAGAGCGTTTCCACCCCATGGCAAATCACGGTGTTGCTTTCGATTTCCGCTCGGGCACCCATGCGAATCAATTCGGGCACATGCATAAACCGGTTTTCAAAGATGGTTTCAGTGATAACGCCGGTTCCCTCCGCCACAAGATTCAACAAGCTGAACTGTGCCTGCATATCCGTAGGAAAGCCGGGATGCGGAGCAGTACGCACCGTAATGGCCTTCGGACGTTTGCCATGCATATCAAGACTTATCCAGTCTTCGCCGATGTCGATATCCGCGCCGGCTTCACGCAATTTGGCCAATACAGCGTCCAGCGTGTCCGGACGGGTAGCGCGGCAGGTAACATTACCGCCGGAAATGGCCGCCGCCACCAGGAAGGTTCCGGTTTCGATGCGGTCCGGCAGTACGCGATATACACCGCCACCCAGGCGGGCCACTCCTTCAATAGTGATTTTATCGGTGCCGGCGCCGCTGATGTTGGCCCCGAGGGTAATCAGGAAATTGGCGGTATCGACAATCTCCGGTTCCCGTGCGGCATTTTCGATTATGGTGGTGCCGTCCGCCAGGGTGGCGGCGCTCATAATGGTCACCGTGGCGCCCACGCTGACCTTATCCATCACGATGTGCGCGCCCCGCAGGCGACCATCGACGGACGCCTTCACATACCCTTCCTCAAGCTTGATGGTGGCGCCTAACTGCTCAAGGCCGGAAATATGCAAATCCACCGGCCGGGCGCCGATGGCGCAACCGCCGGGCAGGGAAACCTGGCCCTGGCCGAAGCGGGCCACCAGCGGTCCCAGCGCCCAAATGGACGCGCGCATGGTTTTCACCAGATCATAAGGGGCGCAGAAGACATTGACGCCGCTGGCATCCACATGCACCGAACCATTACGTTCCACCTTCGCCCCAAGCTGGCTCAGCAGCTTCATGGTGGTATCGATATCTTTCAATTTGGGGACGTTTTGTATTTCAACCGGCTTTTCCGCCAACAAGGCGGCAAACAATATCGGCAGCGCAGCATTTTTGGCGCCGGATATGGTCACTTCTCCGCTTAACCGGGTCGGACCCTGGACACGAAATTTATCCATTACAACTGCTCTCTTATTAACGGGTGCAATGCCGCCGGACGCCGCCGACGGCCTAAAAGCCGTTCAGTTTGCGATCGCGCTGCCATTCATCAGGCGTATAGGCCTTGATGGAAAGCGCATGTATACGATTATCCGAAATATATTCCGCCAACGGGGCATACACCGCCTGTTGCTTTTTGATCCGGCTCATACCGGCAAATTGCTCACTCACGACGATGACCTGAAAATGGCTGCCGTCGCCCGATACATGAGCTTCTTGCAGTGCCAGGGCGCTCATCAGAACTTCTTTGATTTCGTGGTTTTCCATAATGGTCAAATCACTGTCATGGGTCGGGAAACAAGCCGCTATCTTAGATGAATACGTCGCCATCGGAAACAGGCATAACGATAATCCTTTGGCCTTTAAGCACAGCCGAACAAAAACAGCTTGGAGGACAGTGGGTTATTATCAGGGGTATGAAGCCGGCTTACGCCGGCTGTGGCTGCTGACAAACGTACTCGGAGTCAATAAGGTGGGACAGGCTGCCAGTAGAGTAAACCGTCCGCGCCAGGGACGGCGCGGATCGAGCCCCCAGGGATGGGTTCACGGCGTGTTTACGACCGGGCGGCCTGTCCCGACCGAACACTTCGTCAATAAGCTCAAGCCAGCTTATCATCTACGGAAGGAAGAATATCTTGCAGCTTGTAGAGGGTAATCAGCGTGCGCAGTTTTTCCGTGACGCCGGTTAATGCCAACGCTCCGCCTTGTTTAGCCTGCGACGCGCATAAATGCAGCATCATGGCCACGCCGGCGGAATCCACGCGATCCAGCATTGAAACATCCAGAAAGCGGATACCCGGCAAGAGACTATCCCGCTGCGTCCAAAAGGAGAGCAGCGTGTCGCGATCCAGCTCGCCCCGCAACAGCAGGGTGTCGCCGTCGGCTTGCCAGCTCAGGGACTCAGCCATTGTTTTGCTTATCCAGCGTAATGGGCTGGCCGGCGGCTGCCTGTAGCTGCTGTGTCAGGCCGTCGATGCCTTTCTGGCGCAGGGTGGAAGCCCACTCGTTTTGCTTCGTGGTAATCATGCTCACGCCTTCGGCTATCATATCGTAGGCCTGCCAGTTGCCCGTCTGGCTGTTCTTGCGCCATTGAAAATCAAGCCGGACCGGCGGCCGGCCGCCCTGATCCACAATGGTCACCCGTATGGCGATGATAGTGGCGTCACCCAGCGGTTTTTCCGGCTCAACCTGGAAGGTTTGGTTGCGGTACATGGCCAGGGCCTGTCCGTAAGCCTGCTCCAGATAGCTTTGGAATGCCTTGAAATAGGCATCGCGCTGGGCCGGGGTCGCATCGCGGTAATAGGAGCCCAGCACCAGGGCGCCGGCGTATTTTATCTGGACATAGGGCAGCAGCTCGTCCCGCACGATGGTGCGCAGATAATCGGGGTTCTGCCGGATCTGGCTCTGCTCGTTTTTCAGGCGGGTAAAAGTTTTTCCCGCCGCTTCATTCATCAAGGCGTAGGGGTTGGTCTGGTCCACCGCCTGCGCCAAAGGCGCTATCACCACCAGCAGGGCTATCATTATCAAACGCTTAAACATAGGTCATTTCCTCTCAGTGATTCGTCGCGGCGGGCTGGGCGCCGTTGCCGGATGCCGCGGGAGCGGAGGCACCGCCGGCGGCCGGCGCGCTGTTCGTTCCATCCGCAGGATTTTTGCCGCCGTCCGGCGCCGACTTGTTGTCGCCGCCGCTCTTGTACAGGAACTGGCCGATCAAGTCTTCCAGCACCAGTGCCGACTTGGTGTCCTGAATGGTGCCGCCGTCCTTGAGGATGGAGGTGCCCATATCGGGATCTTCAAAGCCGATGTTGAGCGCCAGGTATTGCTCTCCCAGCAGGCCCGAGGTCCGGATCGCCAGTGAACTGGTATCCGGGATGTGGTTGTAGGTGGATTCGATATCCATCGCCACCTTGGGGGCATAGGTTTTAGGATCGAGGGTAATGTCCGCCACCCGACCGATCACCACGCCGCCCACCTTCACCGGCGAGCGAACCTTCAGTCCGCCGATATTATCGAACGAGGCGGAAATACGATAAGTGGCGGTATTCCCAAAGGAGCGGATATTCGCCACCTGCAGGCAGAGAAAGACGATGGCGCATAAAGCGATAATCATAAACACGCCGACCCATATTTCGCTTTTTTTCGTTTGCATTAACTCACTTCCCAAACATCAGTGCTGTCAGCACGAAATCCAGTCCCAACACCGCCAGGGACGCATGAACCACGGTTCTGGTGGTTGCCCGGCTGATGCCCTCGGAGGTGGGAATCGCATCATAACCGTTGAACAACGCAATCCAGGTCACGGTGATGGCGAAAACCACGCCTTTGATCAGGCAATTCACCAAATCCTGACGCCAGTCCACCGCGCCCTGCATAGCGGACCAGAAATAGCCGCTATCGATACCTTTCCAATCCACGCCTACCACCCCGCCGCCCCAGATACCCACCGCGACAAAAATCGCCGTCAGCAGCGGCATGCTGATGACCCCGGCCCAAAACCGCGGGGCCACAATGCGACGCAGGGGATCCACCGCCATCATTTCAAGGCTGGACAACTGTTCGGTGGCCTTCATTAAGCCAATCTCGGCGGTGAGCGCCGAGCCGGCGCGGCCGGCGAACAGCAGCGCGGTGACCACCGGCCCCAGTTCGCGCAGCAGCGATAGCGCCACCAGCATGCCCAGGCTGGCCTCGGCGCTGTAGGTGGTCAGGATGATATAACCCTGCAACCCCAGCACCATGCCGATAAACAGCCCGGAAACGATAATTATCATCAGGGACTGCACCCCGACGCTATACAACTGCTTGATAAGCAGCGGCCACTGTTGGCGAAAGTCGGGTTTACCCACCAGCGCGTTAAACAGCAGCAGGCCTGCCCGCCCGAAGGCAAGGCAGACTTCAATGCCCCGGCGTCCGATGGACGCTAATGCTTGCGTTAGCATGGCTCGGTCAACTCCCTGAACCTAAAAGCTGGGTTTTATAATCCGCGGCGGGATAATTGAAGGGAACCGGCCCGTCGGCAATGCCGTCCAAAAATTGGCGCACCCTGGCATCATCGTTAGTGCGCAGCTGCTCCGGCGTCCCTTCCGCCACGACGTGCTGTTCGGCCACGATATAAGCATAGTCAGCGATACTCAGCACCTCCGGCACGTCATGGGAAACCACGATGCAGGTGACCCCCAGCGCGTGGTTCAATTCATCAATGAGCTTCACCAAGACCCCCATGGTAATGGGATCCTGCCCGACAAAAGGCTCGTCGAACATGATAAGTTCCGGATCGAGAGCGATGGCCCGCGCCAGCGCCGCCCGCCTGGCCATGCCGCCGGAGAGCTCCGACGGCATCAGGGAAGCGGCGCCGCGCAGACCCACCGCCTCAAGCTTCATCATCACCGTGGTGCGCAGTACCGGCTCGGGCAACCGGGTATGTTGCCGCAGGGGAAACGCCACGTTCTCGAACACGTTGATATCCGTGAACAGCGCGCCGGACTGGAATAACATGCTGATTTTCTTGCGCACGTCATAGAGCCGCCGCCGCGACAAGGCCGGGATATTATCACCATCGAACCAGATTTCACCACTGTCGGGGGCCAATTGACCGCCTATCAGACGCAGCAGAGTGGTTTTGCCGATGCCCGATGGCCCCATGATGGCAGTGATTTTCCCTCTGGGGACATGCAAGGTGATGTTATCGAATATCGGGCGATTGCCGCGGCGGAAACTCAATCCGCGGATGTCCACCAGAGGTGCCGTTTGATTCATATTATTTCACTGCCTATACGTTCTCACTGAGAGCTCTAACCTACGATATTAAATGAATAGCGCCAAATCATCGAACTTTTACATAAACTTACCTATCGGCGTTAAGATAGGATCGGCGGCCGGATTTTACTTTTTGTCTACTGGCGGTCAAAATCAGACAACGCCATAGATGAGACGCACTTATTTATCCCGCCGCGGGGAGGAAGCGGCCGCCGGCAGGCCAGGATTATAGTCAAATCAAGGATTTTACATGTTTTTGACCACGTCATTACTTATTATCGGCCTTATTCTACTCGTTTATGGCGCGGATAGATTGGTTTACAGTGCTGCCGTCCTGAGTCGTTCGCTGGGGATCGCGCCATGGCTTATCGGCTGCACCGTGGTGTCGTTGGGTACCTCCCTGCCGGAATTGATGATTTCGGTTACCGCCGCCCTGAATCACGAAAACGACCTGGCGGTAGGAAATATCATCGGCTCCAATATCGCCAATATCCTGCTTATCGCCGGGGGCGCGGCCCTTTTCAGGCCGATAGCGTTCCACTCGGATATCCTGCGGCGGGAGCTGCCGTTGCTGCTGTTTGCCACGGCATTGTGCGGTATGTTGCTGGCGGATAACATCCTGAGCCGCCGGGATGGTATGATACTGTTACTGGCGGGCATCGGTTATATTGCCGCCGTAGTGAACATGTCCCGGCCGGCACTGCGTTCGCCGGACGACAGCCTGACCCGTCAGCAGATGGCGGAGCTGCCGCGGGGCGGCGGCAACACCGTAGCGGTGCTGTGGCTGGCGCTGGCGTTTATCATCATGCCCGTCTCGGCGCATATGGTTATTGATAACGCCGGCGTACTGGCGCGGCAGCTGGGGGTGGGAGAGCTGGTCATCGGCCTGACGGTCGTGGCCGTCGGCACCAGCCTGCCGGAGCTGGCAACGGTGATTGCCGGCGCGCTGAAAGGAGAAAACGATATTGCCCTGGGAAATCTCATTGGCTCCAATATCGTCAATAGCCTCCTGGTGCTGTGCGTCCCCGCCCTGCTCTCCCCCGGGCCGCTGGACCCGCTGGCGGTCCGGCGGGATTATTGGGTCATGCTGGCGGCCAGCATAGTATTGGCGGCGTTCTGTTTACGCAAACACCACAGGATCAATTCAATGATGGGCGGTCTGCTGTTAGGTGCCTTCGCCGCCTATCTTACGGTGCTGTTTATTTAGCCCGGATACACCGCCGGGCCATCAGGATGAATTTATGTCACATTTATCATTAGCGCCGGACTTTGACTTTCCGGCAGCCGGTAAGCAGGTTCTCGCCGTAGAGCGGGCCGGTCTAGCGCAGCTGGATCAATATATCAACGACGATTTCCGCCGCGCCTGTGAAAAAATATTTTTTTGCAGCGGCAAGGTCGTGGTGATGGGCATGGGCAAATCCGGCCACATCGGTCGCAAGATGGCGGCCACTTTCGCCAGCACCGGCACGCCGGCGTTTTTTGTCCACCCCGGCGAAGCCAGCCACGGCGATTTGGGCATGGTTGCAGCCCAGGATATCGTTATTGCCCTGTCGAACTCCGGCGAAGCCAATGAGATCCTGGCGCTGATCCCAGTGTTGAAACGCTTAAGCATTCCGCTGATCTGCATGACCGGCAAGCCGGAAAGCGCCATGGCCAAAGCCGCGGATATCCATATTTGCGTCCATGTTCCCCTGGAAGCCTGCCCTCTCGGCCTGGCGCCCACCGCCAGCACCACCGCCGCGCTGGTCATGGGGGACGCCCTGGCGGTGGCGCTGCTGCAGGCCCGCGGCTTCACCTCAGAAGATTTCGCCCTCTCCCATCCCGGCGGCTCGCTGGGCCGCAAATTGCTGCTGCGGGTGGCCGATATCATGCACAATGGCGATGAAATCCCCATTACCCCCCGCGACGCGTCGCTGCGGGACGCTCTGTTGGAAATGACCCGTAAAAATCTCGGTATGACCGTTATCTGTGATGAGAAAGGTAATATCGAAGGTATTTTTACCGACGGCGATCTGCGGCGGGTATTCGATATGGGCGTGGATCTCAATAAGGCACGCATCGCCGACCTGATGACGGCGGGCGGTATCCGCGTCACCCCTAACATCCTGGCGGTGGAAGCGCTTAATCTTATGCAATCGCGGCATATCACTTCGGTGCTGGTGGCGGAACAAAACCGTCTGCTGGGCGTGGTGCATATGCATGATATGCTACGCGCCGGCGTCATTTAACAAGGAAGGAACTGCGCCATGCATGATACCCCCCGTATTGATACATGCTACGGACCGGTTGAAGAATCCGTTTTACGGCGCGCCCGGGATATCCGGCTGCTGATTTGCGACGTCGACGGCGTATTGTCCGACGGCCTGATCTACCAAGGCAACCAGGGCGAAGAACTGAAAGCATTCAACGTGCGCGACGGCTACGGTATCCGAAGCTTGCTGACATCCGGCATCGAGGTCGCTATTATTACCGGCCGCTCCGCCAAATTGGTGGAGGATCGTTGTAAAACCCTGGGCATCGTCCATCTTTATCAGGGGCAATCGGATAAGCTTTTGGCCTTTGAAGCCCTGTTGGATAAACTCTCTTTAACAGAGGAGCAGGTGGCTTACGTCGGCGATGACCTGATTGATTGGCCGGTGATGGCGCGGGTTGGCCTGGCTATCGCCGTAGCGGATGCCCATCCGCTGTTATCGCCCAAGGCCGATTACGTGACGCATATCCGCGGCGGCCGCGGCGCGGTGCGGGAAGTCTGTGATCTGTTGTTGCTGGCGCAGGGGAAGCTTGAGGATGCCAAAGGGCAGTCGGTATGAGTAAGACAAAATATTGGGTTACCCTGCTGCTGGTTATCGTGGTATTGGTGCTCATCGGCTGGAACCTGGCGGATAACGACAACGCGACGGCCCCGGCGGTGACGGATACCGGCGAGCCGACCTATCAGAGCGAGCATACCGTCACTACGGTCTATAACCCTTTGGGGAGCCTGAACTACCGGCTGATATCCGATCATGTAAAACAATATGCCGTGGAACAAATCACCTGGTTTACCCGACCGGTGGCGACGATGTACGATGAAAACAAGGTCGCGACCTGGACAGTCAAAGCCGATCAGGCCAAGCTGACCGGTGATAAAATGCTTTATTTATATGGCCATGTTCAGGTAGACAGCCTGACCGACACATCACAGCTGCAGCACATCAGAACCGATAACGCGGTAGTGAATCTGGTGACGCAGGATGTGTCTTCTGATGACGTAGTCACCTTATATGGCGTCGGCTTTAACTCTGTAGGCACAAAGATGCGCGGAAATCTGCGAAGCAAGACTGCCCAGTTGATTGAAAAGGTCAAGACCTCTTATGAAATTCAGAACCAGCAGCAAAATCCATAACATCATCGCCGCCGGCGCGCTGTTACTGCTCAGCGCCAAGGCCATGGCGCTGACCGGCGATACCGACCAGCCGATCAATGTTGACTCCGCGCAGCAGGCGGTTGATATGCTCACCAATACCGTGACGCTGACCGGCACGGTGGTGGTAAAACAAGGTTCCATCGATATCAGGGCGGATAAGGTCGTCATTACCCGTCCCAACGGCGTGCAGGGCAAGGAAGTGGTGGAAGGCTACGGGAATCCGGTTACCTTCTACCAGATGCAGGACAGCGGTAAACCGGTGAAGGGCCATGCGCAGAAGGTGCGTTACGAATTGGCCAACGACTATGTCATTCTTACCGGTGACGCTTACATCGAACAGCTGGACAGCAACGTCAAAGGCGATCGTATTACCTATCTGGTGAAACAGCAGCAGATGGAGGCCTTCAGCGACAAAGGCAAGCGGGTGACAACCGTGCTGGTGCCGTCCCAGTTGCAGGATAAAACCCCGGCCGCGCCGGGCGCACCGGCTGCTAAAGCCGCACCGGCCAAGAAGGCCGCTCCGGCGGTTAAACCCACCGCTAATTAACAAGGTTAACAGCTCCTATGGCAACATTAATCGCGGAAAACCTGGCTAAAGCTTACAAAGGCCGCCACGTGGTGGAAAACGTCAGCCTCAAGGTCAGTTCAGGCGAAATTGTCGGATTGCTGGGACCCAACGGTGCGGGCAAAACCACCACGTTTTATATGGTTGTGGGCATCATTCAGCGCGACGCCGGCCGCATCGTTATTGACGACGACGACATCAGTATCCTGCCGCTGCATACCCGCGCGCGCCGGGGTATCGGCTATCTGCCGCAGGAAGCCTCCATTTTCCGCCGCCTCAGCGTCTATGATAATCTGATGGCGGTGCTGCAAATCAGGAAGGATTTGAGCGGCGCCCAGCGCGAGGACCGGGCCAATGCCCTGATGGAGGAGTTCCATATCGCCCATCTGCGCGATCATATGGGACAATCTCTTTCCGGCGGCGAGCGGCGCCGGGTGGAAATCGCCCGCGCCCTGGCCGCCAACCCTAAATTCATTTTGCTTGATGAACCTTTTGCCGGTGTGGATCCGATTTCCGTTATCGATATCAAAAAAATTATCGAACATTTGCGCGACAGCGGGCTCGGGGTGTTGATTACCGATCATAATGTGCGCGAGACGCTGGACGTGTGCGAGCGTGCTTATATAGTCAGTCAGGGTAAACTCATCGCGCACGGGTCCCCGGCTGAAATCCTCCAGGACGAGCAGGTGAAACGTGTTTATCTGGGCGAAGAGTTCCGCCTCTGATAAGGTGTCCTGAAGAATGAAGGGCCATGAGGTTAATTAACGCATCATATGAAGCAAGGTTTGCAACTCAGGTTTAGTCAGCAACTGGCCATGACTCCGCAGTTACAGCAGGCGATACGTCTGTTGCAATTGTCCACGCTTGAACTCCAGCAGGAAATACAGACTGCGCTGGAAAGCAATCCTTTACTCGAACAATCGGACGTTCATGAAGAAATAGACACGCCGCACGACGCTCCCGACTCCGAATCCCTCGATACCCGCGAGGCGATGGAGCAAAAGGATATGCCGGAAGAACTGCCGCTGGACGCTACCTGGGACGAAATGTATTCAGCGGGCACCCCGTCCGGCACCGGTACGGATTACCGCGACGAGGAGCTGCCGATTTACCAGGGCGAGACCATTCAGACGCTGCAGGATTACCTGATGTGGCAAGTGGAGCTGACGCCTTTTTCCGACACCGACATCGCTATCGCCACCTCCATCGTGGATGCGGTGGATGAGACTGGTTATCTCACCGTGCCGCTGGAAGATATCCTGGAGAGCATCGGCGTAGAGAGCGTGACCATGGATGAAGTGGAAGCGGTGCTGAAACGAGTCCAGCGATTCGATCCGGTGGGTGTGGCGGCGCGGGATTTACGTGATTGCCTGCTCATTCAGCTGTCGCAGCTGTCAAAGGATTTTCCGTATCTGGCGGAAGCCAGGCTTATCGTCACCGATTACCTGGATTTGCTGGCCAGCCACGATTTCCGTACCCTGCTGAGGTCGACGCGGCTGAAAGAAGAGGTGTTGAAATCGGCGATGGCGCTGATTCAATCCCTGGATCCCCGCCCGGGCCAATCCATCAATACCACCGAATCGCAGTATGTGATACCCGATGTCCTGGTGCGCAAAGTGCATAACCGCTGGACGGTGGAACTCAATACCGACAGCATTCCCAACCTTAAAATCAATCAGCAATACGCGGCGCTGGGCAACACCACCCGAAACGATGCGGACGGGCAGTTTATCCGCAGCCACCTGCAGGAAGCCCGCTGGCTGATTAAAAGTCTTGAAAGCCGTAATGACACCCTGTTGAAAGTCACCCGCTGCATCGTAGAGCAGCAGCAGGCATTTTTCGAACAGGGGGAAGAGTTTATGCGTCCCATGGTGCTGGCGGATATCGCCCAGGCGGTGGATATGCATGAATCAACCATATCTCGCGTTACCACGCAAAAATATCTGCACAGCCCGCGCGGTATCTACGAACTTAAATATTTTTTCTCCAGTCACGTCAATACCGAAGGGGGCGGAGAAGCTTCCTCAACGGCCATTCGCGCGCTGGTGAAAAAACTGATCGCCGCAGAAAACCCGGCGAAGCCGCTCAGCGACAGCAAGCTGACTACCCTGCTTTCCGATCAGGGTATTATGGTAGCACGGCGTACCGTGGCAAAATATCGTGAGTCCTTATCCATCCCGCCGTCGAACCAGCGAAAACAATTGGTTTGACCTCCACAGAGAAGGAAGACACTATGCAGCTGAATATTACCGGACAGCGTGTTGATATCACCGATGCGTTACGCGATTTCGTTACTGCGAAATTTTCCAAGCTTGAACAGTACTTCGACCGAATCAATCAGGTATATATTGTTCTAAAAGTCGAAAAGGTGCAGAAGATCGCTGAAGCGACGATACATGTCAATGGCGGCGAGCTGCACGCGACTTCGGAAGCGGATGATATGTATGCCGCCATCGATCTGCTGATAGATAAGCTGGCGCGTCAACTTAATAAGCATAAAGATAAACTGAAACAGTTTTAATTCACTGTAGCCATTGTCGCAGCCTGACCTCGCATCGGCTCGTAATGGCGAGGCTCATGGATGAGCCGAGTAACTAAGCCAACACACCCGCGACTCGCAAGATGACGGGTATAATGGGCCGATGAGTCTTAAAGGTGAATCAGCGCCTAAGTGAAACGAAATGACTAACGATACAGCAATGCAAATCAATACGGTGTTAAGCCTTGAATGCACCCGCGGCTCCATTCAGTGCCAGAGCAAAAAACGCGCGCTGGAAATTATCAGCGAACTGGCGGCCAAACAGCTTAACCTGGCGCCGCAGGTGGTATTTGACGCCGTATTAACCCGTGAACGCATGGGCAGTACCGGTATCGGTAATGGAATCGCGATCCCCCACGGCAAACTGGAAGAGGACACGCTGCGGGCGGTGGGGGTATTTATCCGCCTGGAGCAGCCCATCGCCTTCGATGCCATCGATAATCAACCGGTGGATTTGCTTTTTGCCCTGCTGGTGCCGGCGGAACAATGCAAAACGCACCTGCATACGCTATCGTTGGTAGCCAAGCGTCTGGCTGATAAAACGGTCTGCCGCCGGCTACGCGCCGCTCAAAGCGACGAAGAACTTTATGAAATCATGACGGAAACAGAAGCCGGGTCTTAACGCGCAGTGTCCTACGCTTACCGACCCGCGGGGTTTGATTGGCGGAAATAGCGGCCTCTTCGCCAATGCGTCGATGTTAATGCCAGAGGGGAGTCGTCATGGTGCTGATGATTGTCAGCGGTCGATCCGGTTCAGGGAAGTCAGTGGCGCTACGCGCGCTGGAAGATATGGGGTTTTATTGCGTCGATAACCTGCCTGTGGTATTGCTGCCGCAGCTGGCCGCCACCCTGGCGGATCGCAATATTTCCGCCGCGGTCAGTATTGACGTGCGCAACATGCCCGAAACGCCGGAAATTTTCGAGCATGCAATGGATAACCTGCCGCAAAGCTTTTCGCCGCAGTTGCTGTTTCTCGACGCCGAGCGCAGCACCCTGATCCGCCGTTATAGCGATACCCGGCGCCTGCACCCGCTGTCGAGCAAGAACCTGTCGCTGGAAAGCGCCATCGATCAGGAGAACGAACTGCTGGAACCGCTGCGCTCCAGGGCCGATTTGATTATCGACACCTCGGAAATGTCGGTGCATGAACTGGCGGAAATGCTCCGCACCCGGCTGCTGGGCAAACGCGAGCGCGAATTGACCATGGTGTTTGAGTCCTTCGGCTACAAACACGGCCTGCCCATCGATGCGGACTATGTTTTTGACGTACGATTCCTGCCCAACCCGCACTGGGATCCGAAACTGCGGCCGATGACCGGTCTGGATAAACCGGTGGCGGCCTTTCTCGACCGGCACACCGAAGTCCATAATTTCATTTACCAAACCCGAAGTTATCTCGAACTGTGGCTGCCGATGCTGGAGACCAACAACCGCAGCTATTTAACGGTGGCCATTGGCTGTACCGGCGGCAAACACCGTTCAGTGTATGTTGCCGAGCAGTTGGCGGATTATTTCCGCTCCCGCGGCAAAAATGTCCAATCCAGACACCGAACCCTGGAAAAACGCTCATGACAGTCAAGCAAACGGTGGAAATCAAGAATCGTCTCGGCATGCATGCCCGGCCAGCCATGAAATTATTCGATCTGGTGCAAAGCTTTGACGCCGAGGTGCTGTTGCGCAACGACTTCGGGACCGAAGCGGAAGCCAGCAGCGTTATCGCGCTGCTGATGCTGGATTCCGCCAAGGGCGGGCTGATTGAAATCGAAGCCACCGGCCCTGATGAAGAACGGGCGCTGGCGGCTATCATTGAACTCTTCAACGCCGGCTTTAACGAAGACTGATTAAGCCCGGCTCAGGCTATCAATGGCCACCGCCTTGAAGCCGGCGAAATCACGGCTCTCCCGCAGCCTGGGCATGGCGCGCGCACGGACAAAATTCACGAACAGCTCGTAAATCGCCATCGCCTCTTCATAATCAGTCTTGTTAATGGCCAGCAAAAAAACCACGTAGGCGATTTCGCCATCGCCCCACGGAATACCCTGGGGCGCCAATATGGTATAAATCACCGTTTTTTTCGCCAGCAATCCCAGCGAATGGGGCAATGCGATACCGTCCCCCAGCAGCGTGCTGACAATGGCTTCCCGCTCAACCACCGACGGATAAAAATCTTTACCCACCAACCCATCGCGTTTCAATTGCCCGCACACCCGCTTGAACAGATCCTGTTGATCCATGGGCTTATCAACGATCATAAAATAATTTTCATGAAAAAACTTTTCCAGCATATAAGGCCGGGTACGATCCACCAGCACCAGTTTACCCAGTTGCTCAAGCTGGTAATCACTGGGAAACGGCGCCAGTACCATCACCGGCTTGTTCTTTTCCTCCAGCCGAACGGTGGAAATCACAAAATCCTCCTCCAACGCCGGCAATCTCTCGTATTCCCGCAATGAAATGACCCGGGTCACGCTGATTTGCGGGTATTTGCGGCTCAGCAGCGCCTGAATCATACGCACCGTAGAGTTACCGCTATCGCACACCAGCAGCACCTGGGGATGACGCTGATAGCCGATATCATAATGGCGCTCCAGACCCACGCCGATATGCAGCACCAGGAAGCCGATTTCATTTTCGCTTATCACATACGGCGTATATTTGCCCCAGCTGTTCACCGCCGCCAGGGTGACATCATAGGCCATGGGATAATGCTGCTTGGCTTTGGCCAACAGCGGATTGGGGATATTAATCTGATATTTTACCCTGGTAATCATGGTCTTGATGTGAGTAAGCAGATCGGTACACAACTGCTTATCGCCACGTAAATCGTAGTTATAGTGGGTATTGATATAGGACAGGATATAGTCCACCAGCGACTCGTCGTCGTCAGCGTTAATATCCGTGGGCAGGATATTCTGCACCCGCCGCGCGGCGATATTCACCCTGAGGTAAGCCTCTTCCGCCGCCGGGATCTCTTTGCCCGCCAGGGATTTCAGCTCTGCCATCAGCCGCACCGATATCTGTTTCACCGCCGGATCGCCCTCTTCCGCCTCGAACTCCGTCAGGGGAAAACCGCCGGCGATGCGCTTGATGGCCACGGCGCAATAAAAATTCAGATAACGCTCGCTTTCATCGGTGAGGCGGATGGACGATTGCGCCAGCAGTTGATGCATAAAACGGGTAAGCTTTTCATAGGTCCCGCGATCCAGGCTTTCGGTTTTCAGCAGCGGATTGGCGTGATCCCCGGCATCGAGCTGGAACAAGAGGTCGGTCAAACAGGCCCGGATAGACAGCTCGGCGCCGAACAGTTTCATGCCGTAGCGCGGCTTGGTTTCAATATTCAGGTTATAGCGCGCCAGATGCTCACGCACCTCGGCCATATCATTTTGCAGCGTTCCACGGCTGACAAACCATTCATCCGCCAGATCCTCCAGCTTTAACGAGAACGCGGAGGTCAAAAAGCGGATCAACAGATAATCCACCCGATCCGAGGCGGTGCGCGGCGTCGGATTGACGCGATGGTTTACCGTCTGTTGCAGGGTGGAGAATAGCGACGGGTCATCTACTTTCAATTGATAGCCGCTGCCGCGGTTATACACAAAGGCGGCCCCGTACTGCGCGATAATTTCGTTTAAAGCAATAATATCCGCCCGCACGGTGCGTGTTGAGACTGCCAGGCGTTTTGCCAGCTCGTCCTGCGGCAGCGTTTCGAGCTGCAGCGCGTCAAACAAGTGGGCCAATCGTTGATAGGGAAATCTCACCATTATCCTTCCAATCATTATTGCCGGCAAACAGCGCTTTCGATTCGGTCCGGGACGGCATCCTGTTATCCCGTGCCGCTGTACCTACTTACGCCGTCAGCCCGGCGTATCGCTGGTTAGGGAATACTCTGTGCAAGGAATTCTCTTTTCAAGGGGCAATCACCATCTGCGATGGGCTGCCCACCGGAATGTAATCGTCAACAAACGCTAATTTGCCGCTGCCGCCGGCCACCCGGAACCGGGTGATGTTATCGCTTCGCTGATTCATTGCGAAAATATATCTGCCGTCCGGCGACATCGTCAGTGTGCGCGGGTAATCTCCGCGCGTCCAGATCTCGCCGCCCCAGGCCATGGCGCCCTCGCCGGTAACGTTGATTTGCGCGATGCTGTTATGCAGGCGATTGGCCACATAAAGATGGCGGCCGTCTTTACTCAACACGATGCCGGCGGCGAAATTGGTGCCTTTGAAATTCGCCGGCAACGAAGAGAGGCTGTGCAACTGCGTCAGGGTGCCCTTCGCATTGTCGAAGCGATAGCTGGTGAGCACCGAGGCCTCTTCGTTAATCAGGAAGACGACCTTGCCGTTGGGATGGAATACGAAATGGCGCGGACCGGCGCCGGCCGATGACGCGTTGATAAAGGGCGGATCGTTGGCTTCCAGCGCCCCAGTGGCATCGTTCAATTTCCACTGATAAATCCGGTCCAGTCCCAAATCGGTGGAGAAAGCGAATTTGCCGCTGGGATCGGCCGCGACCATATGGGCATGGGGACCATTATGATCGCTGACGGCAAAGCTGCCCTCCGCCGCCGCCGCCGGTTTTCCCGCCCCGGCCGGACCGGAATCCTGCTGGCTTGAGCCGGTCTCACCTATTTTACCGCCGGCGTCGATGGGGAATGACGCCACCACGCCGCTGATATAGTTTGCCACCAGCAGATGGTCGCCCTTGGGCGTCAGCGAAAGAAAGACCGGGCCGGCGCCCTGGGAGTCCACCTGATTGATAAGGCTCAGGCTGCCATCCTGGGGATTGATATGGTAAGCCGCCACCGCGCCGTGCTTGCCGCCGTTGTAATTGTCGATTTCGTTGCCGATATACAGCGTCTGGCCGTCGCGAGCCGCCACCATTTGCGCCTGGTTCGGCAACTGGCTTACCAGCGTCCGGTTGGTGAGCGCCCCGGTTTTGCCGTTGAAATCAAAACGGTAAACGCCCTCGCCGTTCGGATTATAGGTGCCGACGTAAGCATAACGCGCGGCCGGGGCTTTTGGGGCGGCGTATAGCGGCGTGGCGGATACGGCCAGCATCGCGGCGGTTAAGCCGGAAATCATAAACCCGTAATTACTTTTCATATTTTTCCTTATCTCTCACGGCGTGTCGGATAAACGGGGATTCCGCGAGCGGACGTTCAGCCCAGCAGCTTTTTCACCATCGCCAGCAGGGCCTTGACGTCCACCGGACGAGTCAGCCCGCTGGTTTGGTCGATAATCGAACTGTAGATATGGGGGATGATTTTGCCGACGCCGGCTTCCAGCGCGATGGTCAAAATCGGTTCAAAATTCGCCAAATCGATACCGCCGGTAGGCTCCAGGGCAAAATCATGTTCGGCGCAGGCGCGGGCCACCGCCGCAAATTCTTCCCGGGTTTTCAATCCTCCCATGGGGAAATACTTCACCGAACTGCCGCCCATGTCTTTCAACAGCGCGATGGCGGTTTCAATGGGCACTATGGCGTCGGGCGCCGCCGAGCTGAGGGGCCCGGTGGAAATCTTCACCCAGCCCGCTTTACCGGTGGGGGAAACCAGGCCGTTCACCACGCTCTCGCTTTGGCCCAGCAGGGCGCGGCTGGCGCCGACGCCGGTAAAGACCTGATTGACATGCTGCGGCTGGACCTGCCGGGAAATCAGGCTGACCATCAGCGATTGGCGCGGGTCCCCCGCTCCCAATCCCACCGACAGCGCATTGTCGATCAGCGCAGCGTAATCGCGCATATCCGCCACGGCGGACGGAACATCGGCATAATTTTTAGACAGCACGCCCACCAGCACATGGCCCTCGGCGGCGGCATGGATAGCGCGGGCGTTATCTTTGGATCCCGCCAGCACGTTCAAACATACGCGATCGCGGTAAAAATTCGGCGTAAGTTTCATGCCTCGGCTCCTTTAAACAGATTTTCGATACAGGCGGCAATGGTCTCCAGCTGCGGCGGCGTCACGCTGCGCACATCCACTTCAATCTTGCCTTCATTGGCGCGATAGCCCCGAAAATAAATGGCGATGTCGCCGTTTTTCAGCGCGTCGACGATATCCTTGGTTTTCCAGCCGAGCGCGGCTTCATCAAAGGTGATTTCCGTGCGGGCGATATCCCGTCCGGCGCTATCCCATACCACGCGTGCCGATATGCCGCGCAGCGCGTTCAGACTGCTGATAAACGGCGTCATTTTATCCACCATTTGCCGTCCGGTGGTCTTGGGCAGCCGGGTATAGCTCTCTATCGCCTGGGTCAGGCCGAGAATGCCCTCCTTGCCCACTTTCATCGCGCGGCCGATACCGCCGGACTGCAGCTTTACCCACTCCACGAACTGTTTTTTACCCAGGACCAAACCGCTGGTGGGGCCTTCAATGGCCTTCGCGCCGCTGTAAATCACCAGGTCCGCCCCCTGTTGGTAATAGACCGTCAGATCTTCTTCGGCGGCGGCGTCGACAATGAGGGGCACATGGTGTTCACGGGCGACGGCGGCGGCCTGTGCCACCGACAGCATGCTTTTTTGCACCGAATGGTGGGACTTGATGTAGAGAATGGCGGCGGTGCGCGGCGTAATGCAGGCCGCCAGCTGGGCGGCGGAACATTCGTTGGCATAGCCGGCTTCCACGACCTTACCGCCCCCCAGGGCCACCATGGTGGAGACCGGCGCACCGAAATTCACGTTGTGGCCTTTTGGCAACACGATATCCCGGGCCACGCCGGATGCCGTTTCATACGGGTTTTCCAACAGCCACGCATCGTCTTTGACAATCACCGCGGCAACGGATTGGGCGATGCCGGCGGAGGCGCAGGAAACCACCACCGCGCTTTCCACCTTCAGCAGGCCGGCGATATAGGCCCCGGTTTTATTCACCAGATCCTTCATTTCAAAAAAGTGGTTCAAGCCGTAATTAACCGCCTCAGCCACGTCCGAGGCCGGGGTGGACACGCCCAGAATCGTCATGCGTCCGGAGGCGTTTATTACCTGCTTCAGCTGATACTGCTCATAGATTGAAGACATTTTTTGATTTCCCTTCATCGGTTAACAGGACCTTACCCGCCACCACGGCCGCCAGCGGCGCCAGATGGCGTTCGCCGGTAACGGACAGTCCTTCGGAATCCACCAGGACCTGAGGTTCGGTACGGATATCGAACAACGTCAAATCCGCATCGGCGCCCACGGCCAGGCGTCCTTTAGACGGTAAACGCAATACCTCGGCGGCGTGTGCGGTGACACATTGGATAACCTCTTCAAGGCTCATGCCGAGGGTAAAAAATTTCGACATGACCGCCGCCAGGCTATGCACCGGGCCGTTGATGCGGTTTCGGCAATAAATATCGGAACTGATGGTATAGGGCAAAATGCCCTGTTTGATCGCCTGTTCGGCGACGGCGAAGCTGAAGCTGGCGGTGCCATGTCCGACGTCCAGGCGCACACCACGCCCCAGCGCGCGTTTTATCGAGGAGCGCAGTTCGCCGTTGGCGGATAAAATCCGGTTGGGTTTGCCGTTGAAACAGTGGGTAATGATGTCGCCGGAAGTGAGCAGATCCGCGATTTCATCCAGGCTCGGCGGGTTATTGCCGATGTGCACCATCAGCGGCAGCGAAGGCGTTTCCCGCTGCATCTCCTTGGCGCGCGCCAGTGGCTTGATGCCGTTGCTTCCCACCACGCTGCTGCTGATGCGCGCCTTGAGACCGATAATAAAACCGGGATGGTTTTGCAGCGCCTCACGGACGGCAACCGGATCGATTCGCGTCATGTCCGCCAGTTCATCCTGCGTGACGATGCCGGTACGGGCAATATTTAAAAACGCGTACACCTGAGTCTCGGCCGCCCGGGTGAGCCGGTAGAAATCGTCCACGTCATCGGCGCCGGTGCTGCCGGCGTCAATAACGGTGGTGACCCCGCCGGCAACCCCTACCAAATCCGGCTCATCGTGATAAACCGGCGATTTGGCGTAACAATGGACATGGGCATCAATCCAGCCGGCGCTGGCGAAAACCGCCCCCTGCAAGTCGAGGGTTTGTGCGGCGGCGGCGTGCTCGTCCACCTCCCCGACAACCGCTATCCTGCCGTTACGGACGGCAATGTCCGTCAGGCTGCCGTCACTGTTTTTTGCCCGTCTTATAATGAGATCATACATTTGCCATTCTCCGTATAACGCACCTGATATACGTGGTTACAGCGCTATGGGGAAGATTGCCCCGAGTATCATCGCGCCCAGAATGGCGCCGCCGGTTATGGGCTTATTCCAGAGATAAAACAGCAGCGCCCCCAGCAGAGAACCCAAACCGATAGGGATCGACGCCGTGATGGCGGACAGGATGATCAGCGGGCCGAGAAAACGGCCGGAGGCGTTACCCGCGCCCATCATGACATCCGCCCCATAAGTGGAATTGCTCTGGTTGATGGTGAACTTGCGCGCCAGGATAATCAGGCAGCCGATAATTATCCCCAGCACCAGGCCGGTGGCCAGCGACGCGGCGAAATTCTGCAGCGGATATTTAATGCCGGCCCCCAGCAGCAGCGCCGGTACCCCAAGTCCTACGCCGGTCTGTAGCGCGCCGCCGATATCCAGGATTCCCACCAGCGAACCTTCGATAATGCGGGCAAACAGAAAGCTGGCGCCAAAGGCCGCCACCGCGCCGTATACCCCGGTATCTATGCCGGTGCGCAGCATGGAGACAAACGCCACTTCATTGAACGCCCCGATGCCGTAGAGATAATACATATGGGTACCGGCGAAAATGCCGGCGGACAGTACCCCGACAAAGATCGGGAAAGACCAGTCGGCATACCAAAAACCGCGTTTTTCTTGTTCCATTTTCAGGATCCCCTCGAGGTTATTTACCGCTCAGCTGGTTATGGATAGCGTCCAGCCAGCCGGGAACGCCCAGGCTGAAAGACTGCAGCATTTTCATATCGAAACCGCGGAAAAATCCGCTCAGGACAAACAGCGCCACGATGGCCGTCATCATGATGCCGGTAATCTTGTTCCAGCCGCCCTCTTCCACCCCTTTGCCGATCAGAATCCCCAGCACCAGTCCCGGCACGGCGTTACCCATGATCAATTGCGCCAGGCCGCCGAAAATCGTCGCCCAAAAACCCGAACGTTTGCCGGCATCAATGGCCGCCAGCCAGAAAATAACCGGCATCACGGTGTTCACCAGAATATTGGCGGCAGGCACCAGCACCTTCACCGCCGTCACCTGCAGCGCGGCCGGAACGGCGGAAGCCGTGGAGTTAAGAAACGCCACCACCACCATGCCGATGATGCCGCAGGCAATGGCCATACGCCGCGGATCGTGCATGGTCTGGTCCAGCCGGCGGTTTTTTATCATCAGCACCGCCGCGCCCCAGTGCGGGATAATGCGGTGATCCACATCCTGGGTAAAAGACCCGGCCGCCACCGAAGACGCCCAGGCGTTAAAGAAAAATCCCAGGCCGAAGGAAAAATGGGATGCAGGATCCCCTTCGCACGAATTCAGCTCTCCCAAGGTACGAAACGCCCCCATGCCCTGAATGGTGGGAGCATGGAACATGCGGGCCGCTCCGGCGCCCACGCCAAATCCCACCAGCCCACCGATAATAAGAGACTTGATTAAAATGATGAGAAACATCGGATTATCCTTTTGTATTAACCCACCTGATTAACGCTGAGAAAAAGGGATTTTTTCGGGATCGATCATGATGATGCTGACCGTAATATCCAACACCACGCTGTAGCTCCTCTTTTCCCGGGGCAGAAAGAAAAAAAGAAATTTTTCCACCGTGCGGATTTCTTCCGCGCTCACCACGTCCACCTGCATGGGTTCGATACGCAGCAAAACGGCGCCGGTGGATTTCATTACCGACGGCTGAACCTGGCTTAACGCGGCGGCCAGCGCACCGTTCTTGGTTTCGCCTTTGCCCGCCACCCTGACTTTAATGACCGACTGCTCTTTCATCAGGCGGCGCCGTATTTTTTAAGCCAGGTTTCAATCAGCTTTTTCCCCAACTCTTCCTTATCCATAAAACCGAAACCCAGCACTTTGCATCCTTCCTGAATAGCAGTGACGCCCTCTTCAATGGACCTCATGCCGTATTTCGCTTTATAACCGTATTTATTCTGCGCGGTAATGGCGCCGGCGCCGCCGCTGCCGCAAAAAGAGATGCCGAAATCCGCCTGCTCTTTTTGCATGACGTCCCCTAGCTTCATATCCGCGGCCATGCCGGGCACGACAATCGCTTTGCCGCCGGCCTGCTCAATGCCCTGGGCTACTTTCTGGCCTTTACCCAAACGATCGCCGATGACCACTGTTACCTGACCCATAAAATGTCCTCCAACTTTATTTAGCGGTATTGTCTTTCGCCACTTCAAAATGAACCGATAATAAATAGGCCTCTTCCACCGGTAAATTGCCTAATTCATTTACCACTTTTTTTGCCATTAACATGGAATCCGGAGAGATTTCATCAAACAGGCTTTCATCCACCTCGGGTAACGGCTCACCGGTAAGGGACCGCAGAACCATTGCCCGTACATGGGAATGCAGCATTTGTTCCTGCACGGTATTGACCTGAATATTTCTCGTTTTCATCATCTCCATGATGCCCGCCAACACTTTTTCGATCAGCGCCGCGGACAACGGTTCCAGTTCATTCTTTCCCCCGGTCGCGGGTACGGCTTTATCCACCACTGTGTACTCCCATATCGTCCTTAGCGAAATGAATATGCCCAATAGATTTCAAGTTGCAGCGCCACCCAATGGTGGGGCTATTGATGATTTACCCTAGCGTTAATATCGCCGGGTTTGTAGCCGCTATTTTTCCAGTTTGAAACGGAAATAACGTTCACGAAAGTGATCTGACCCGCTTAATGCGGCCGCAAAGCGCTTTTTAACTCACCTAGCCTCGTTAACCAGCATGAAAATGCAGTTTTTGATGAATTAATAAAATAATACTTCATTTTTAAAATATAAGTTTAATATATGATAAATTTTGATATTTCATTCGCCCCAACTGTCATACCCCTCGTCAAATCGCCCCCTTTAATGCAGGAATATCATGCTAATCCAGGCGCCTGCCGGCACCCATGATGGCCTTTCAAGCCCGGTGGATATCGCAATTGCGAACGTCCCCAGGTGCGGCCAGGCTATGACGCATAGGAGGTTCATATCATATGATCAGCTCCGATAACGAACATTTTCGTCCCATTGCCGGTATGGAACGGCAGTAATATTGCTTATATAATTAGTCCATTAACTTTATCTCATTAACATTCCATATTAACATCAAGCGATTTTCGTCTTTTATTTATTGCCTATAAAGAGTTATTTACCACTTTTATGCCGTAAACCCGGCGTGCCGATTTTTATTATGGGTTAACTTCTCTTGCTCAGCGATTCGGAAAAATACCGTCAGAAGGATATCACGCCAATACCCATAATAAATCCACAAGGGGAAATTAATGCAGATCACCGAAGGCTTTAAAGATTATTATAATATTTACAACAATGATTCTGAAATAGAATTTTTTGATTGTGAAGATCCGAATTATGAAACAGATGATGATAGTGAAATATATTACGACCTTCCTGAAGAATTACCGACAGAAAATGTTCCGTTCACGGAAGATCTTAAAAGAACGCTGTTTCACTTGATTAAAATAGTCACTTCCTGTGAAGCGGATCGTTTATCCCTCTCGCTCTTGTATAAAACCGGCCTGGGCATTCCTTTTTCCCTGCTGGCAGCCGCTCATTCATTTTATCGCCTCTGGCGCAGGGAAGAAAATATCGGCAGCGTGCTGATAGAGGGATTCCCCTTTTTCGCCCTGACCATTTTACCCCAAAGCGAAAAATTGATGCTCTTGGCAAATTTTATCAAGAATCATATCGAGGATCGGGTGGGGCTCGATAATCTTCCTTTTCTGGCCGGGTTTAACACGCCCACGGAAGGCGATTATCTGGTACTGGGCGTGCTGGCGCTGTTGGGCGAATATTATCTTGCCGGGCATTCTGTACCGGCTCCCCGCCGCGCCGGTTTAAAACTGCCCGTGGCCCTGGCGCAGCTTTTTACCCGCATCTGCCGATACTGGCATCTCTTATGCGCAACCGCCATGGAGAGCCCTACGCCCGCGGCAGATCCCTTTGGCCGGATAATCCTGAATCCGGCGGAAAAAAGGGAACAAAGGGAGGGTCGCAGGCTGGCGCGGCTCTGGGCCTGTGACAGCCGTCGCCGGCAAATTCAGCGGGAGCGCATCGCGGAAGCCTATTACGGCATAAAAAAGCCGCACATACCCGCCACGGCAACCAGGCCGGGAACGGATCGGCGCCATGATCGCCAGGCTCTTGCCGGATCTGCCGCCTCTTCGTTGTCCGCAGCTTTATTCTCCACGGTCATTGCCCCAGTCCGCCGCGCATTGCAGGTGCTCGCACAGGGTTTGATGGCCGTGGCGATGCCCTTCCCCGCCGTCAGCGGCGCCGCGCCCGGCAGGTCTGCCGCTGTTTTGGCGCCGCCGCCAAACGCCATTACCGAGTTCGCGGCAACGCCACCGTCCGAAGCCTTGGCCTACCCGGAGACGGTTACGCTGAAAGCGTTGTTGGCGACAAAATTGAACCTGTCATCAGAGACCTTGTTACCACCGGAGACGACCACCCAAAACACGATGTTCCGCGGCCCATTTTGGGCGGCGCCTTATGTACAGTTACGGCATTACCTGCGGGACAGTTATCCCGCCATAACCAACATTGTGGCGCAGCAGTTGGCCGAGGCCATCAGCCGGCGCTTTGGCGTCTCAATCAATCCGGACCACTGTTTTTTGCATCGTAATGATACTTCCCGGTCCACGCCTGATTCTCCCGTCAGCCGGGGTCTTGAGGACAGGCCGAAAGGTTCTCTGACCCTCACGGAATTTGCCATCAAAAAATATCTTACCGGCGAGGCGGAAGACCTGGCGGCCCTGGATGATGATTATGGCGTGTATCGCGGCAACCCAAGCGTGACAGGTACCCGGCGCGGCGATCTATTGCTCTTCAAGCCATCGGACCTGGATCCGCTGCTGGACTCTCTGAAGCCGACGGCGGTTTACCAGCATGCCCTGCACCATTACCGGCGCGTCAACCAAGAATTCCATGCCCTGGCGAATCTAATCCATATCGTAAACGCGCTAAGCCACCACCGGGAGCAGCCCAGCCCGGGGGATATTGGCATATACATGCAAGCCCTGGGGCTTGGGGAGGACGGCCGCCATCGTTTAAATATCTCTCTTTTTGATATCAACGGCTGTCTCGCTACCGATCTGGCGGTGATAGAAGCGCCGGGGGCGCCGGATGTGCTGCTCTATCTGCCCCGGGCCCAACAGCCCTTTCGCCGCTTTGAAAACGGTGCGGCCATGAGGGAATGGGTCGTCGGGCAAAGCCGCGACAGCTTCGCACGGCAAGAACTCCTAAAGCACTTTGCCTTGCGGGACAGTAAGGGCAGCAATGTGATCTTCGGACGGTGGGGAGTAGAGCGTTGGTTGGAAAACATCGCGGATTATCCGGAACATATTTGGCAAAACAAAGAAAAAGCCTCCGGACTGCTGTATGAGATAGTGAGCGAACGGCAGCTGGAGCGGGCATGGGCCGATGCCGCTTATTTACCTGACGTTCGGCAAGCCCGGCCGCAGAACGGATATGGCGATTCCGTTCTCTGGCTCAACCAACTCTACGCCTTGCCCATCGCGCCATTCACCGCCCTTGAGCCGCTGGAAGGAGACGGTCCGTATCACCCGCCTGCGCGACAGACGGCGCTTCAATCGCCTGTTTCTGGTTCGTTCTATTCACCTGTTCCCGATCCGTCTCGGCTGGCGTTATCGTTATTGTTTTCCGCCGCCGGCGAAATACTGCCCTTTGATGATGAAGGTGTTATTCATTTTTCAGACGGGCCGAAAATAGCGCTGTCGTTATTTCGGACCCTAATTAACTATGATATGCAAGCAATGCAGGGCGCCCAGCACGTCAATGGGGGTATAGAGCGGGTTTTAACGGCATTATCGGTGATGCCCTCCGGTTATGTCCGCACCCTGCGCACATGGCCTAACGGTAGGATTGACATGCATTTCAGCATCACTCTGCCGCCGGCAAGCGGACAGAGGCGGGAAAATCTCCAGGCTGTCCGCCTGTTTGGCAAGGTCATGCCGCTGCGTTTCAACAGCCGGCTGAAAGCCTACGAAGTCTTTGATATTCACCATGAGGACAATGCCGGCTACCCGGTATGCCTTAATGAGAAAAACCATTGGCAGTTCGGACGCTTAACCGGCCGTGAATATCACGCGCGGTGGGCGATTTCCATGGCGGTATACAGCGATATTTCCATCAGGCTTTATGAAAAGCTTATGGAAAATTTAAATGAGCTTTGCAAAAAAACCGGCGATTTAACACCGGTAAATAGCCTGGGTATCGCCAAGGATGCTGACGGCGTAGACTATTTAACAATAAAAAACCATTATTTTGAAATATCCGCTGGGCCTGGCGAGAACGTTTTTCTATTGCGGGGCGATAAAAATATTGAGTTAAAAATAAGGTTTGATAACAAGAAGAAAAAATTCTTTTATATTCCCGGCAGAGATCAGGTACTGGCTTCTTACCAAAAAACACTATCAGCGGCGATGTTGGAACACGGAATTGATTCACGCCTTAGCTATCGGCAAGGTTTCAGATTGCCCAATGATAAATCCTGTCGGCTGGCCCTGGCCGCTGAAAAAAGCCTGGCGCATTCCGGTTTGAAAAAAATCATTTTTTATGGATTAGGGGAAACAGAGATCGCGCTGAGTCCGCGTTATGCGCCGCAGGCAAATGCTATTCGTAAAGGACTTTCCCTGTGTGACGCTTTGATGCGGGAATTGCTGTCCTCAAAAGAGCAGCCGCGGCTGCGGCCCCTGTTCTATTCCGCGCTGCAAATAACCGGCGCAGGCCAGAATATACAGCACCGCGCCTGGTCGCTTTTCATTAGCAACCTGAAAAAAACGTTGGCCTTGCTGGATAACCATACCGGAGACGACTACGGCCGGGTTTGGGGAGCTTCCTTTGATTCCTTTGCCATTGCCACGGTAGCCCTGAAATCCGATCCGCTGAAGCGGCTATGGTTCAATGTCCGGTATCGCCAGTCGAAGGGGCCTCATAACCATTATCTGGCGCATTATTGCCGCTACGGTTGCAAGGAAATTCCCTCCGGGGAAAATATCGCCTCCATCAGCCGTTCGGTGGGCAAAGGAAGCGTCACGGAGGAAGAGACCTTGGTGAATCCGGTGTTTAAAGACGATTTCCCGTTGCTGATGGCCCGACTACAGTCGGGAAACATGAGCAGCGATGAAATCAACAGCCTGGTGAGTTTATCCGAAGCGGCAAACGTTCAGCATGTGGCCTTTTTATCCGATAAGAAGCTGGCCAGACAATTATTCCGCACCAAGGCCCTGGCTCGAGTCAAAATGATCCTGAACGACGCGGACAGGTTCAGCCATTTATTGCTGCATTTGCATGCACAGCTTAACCACCGTTCCTGTGAACATCCCTCGCAGGAACCCGTCAGGATGTTGCTGTTTATGCTGGCCTGGCAGGGGATATAAACGCTGCGGCAACGAGGCATCGACGGCGGATAATAAAAGATGCGGGCCCGACGCTGCTTTGCCGGGACAGGATGGCGGCGGGTAAGGCCATTGCCGCCCTGCGCCGGGCGCGGGAGCAATGGCCATCATGGATGGGTGTTTAGCGGAATTTGGCGTGATTGACTTTTTCGGTTTGTTTGAATTGCGCCGCCACTGCCTTGGCTTGCTTGATATCGCCCTTTTGCGCCAGGGCCTGCGCCTGCTCTATCTGGCCGATGAGATCCGTGATGCCTTGACGAAAGTCTTTCATCTGCGCGCTGTCGGCCGGCTGTCCTTTAAGCTTGGGCGGGGTGCCGTTGCGCGCATCCAGCGCCGCATCGTGCATGCCGTTCAGCGCATGCTGAAGAGTGGCCGGATCGTCGGTTTTCATTACCGCGCTGTAATTGGCCGCCAAGGCGTCCATGTCGTCGCCGAGATCGCGGGCCTGCGCCGCCAGCGGGCTTAACATGAGAAGGGTTAACGACAACATTGCTACTGCTTTTATTTTCATTATTGATGACCTTTTATTGACCAGCGATTTTCATCATCGGTAATAATATCGAGCCACACTGTATATTGCTTCGCGTCTCGATATCATCCCCTACGGTTACAATATTGCGCAGCATGTCCCGCAAATTTCCGGCAATGGTTATCTCGCTTACCGGATACTGAATTTCACCGTGTTCGACCCAAAAACCGGCCGCGCCACGGGAATAATCGCCGGTGATGGCGCTGACCCCTTGTCCCATCAGCTCGGTGACCACCAGGCCCCGATCCATCTGTTTTAGAAGCCCCGCGAAATCAAGACCCCGGCCGGCGATGCGCCAGTTATGTATCCCCCCCGCATGGCCCGTGGTCTTCATACCCAGCTTGCGCGCCGAATAACTGCTTAATAGCCAGGTCTGCAAAACGCCTTCTTTAACGATGGTGCGATCCTCGGTACGGACGCCCTCACTGTCAAAGGGGGAAGAAGCCAGGCCTCTCGCCAAATGAGGATACTCTTCAATGGTCATCCAATCGGGCAAAACGGGTTTACCCAGATCGTTAAGCAAAAACGTGGCTTTACGATAGACGCTGCCGCCGCTGATAGCGCCCACCAGATGGCCGAACAGCCCGGTCGCCACCTCGGCGGCGAACAGTACCGGCGCCTGCATGGTATCCAGCTTACGGGGATTGAGGTGTTCCAGGGTGCGGCGCGCGCTCTCTTCACCCACCCACTCCGGCGAGCGCAGATCCTCAAACACCCGGCTGATGGTATAGGCGTAGTTGCGTTCCATATTCCCGCCGCTTTCCGCAATAACGCTGCTGGAGATGGAGTGGCGGCTGCTGTTATAGCTGCTGAGCATACCGTGGCTATTGCCGTAAACTTTAGTGCTGTAATGGCTATTAAAGTTGCCGCCTTCGGTATTGGTAATACGCTTATCGGCCTTCAGGGCGGTCATCTCAGCCCGCGCCGCCAGCTCCGCGCCGCGTTCCGCATCAAGCTCGGCGGGATGGAACAGATCCAGTTCCGGGGCATCGAAGGCCAATAATTCTTTATCCGCCGGCCCGGCGAACGGGTCGGGAGAGGTATAACGGGCGATATCCAGCGCGGCGCCGACGGTGCGCGCAATAGCGTCCGGACTCAAATCGGTGGAAGAAGCGCTGCCTTTGCGCTGCTGGTAGTAAACGGTGATGCCCAAAGCCCCGTCACTGTTGAATTCGACGTTTTCCACCTCGCCATAACGCGTACTGACGCCGATGCCGGTGGTTTTGGTCACCGCGACTTCCGCCGCGTCCGAACCGGCGCCAGCCAGCTCCAGCGCTTGCGCAACCGCGTTTTCCAATAATTTTCGCTGTTCTGCAACTTGAGTGACTAATTTCATTGATCCGCCAGGTTTATAAGGTTATCCGCAAGAGGGTGACGCTACCGCAGGACGAACAGAGTCGGATTGTGATATCCACCGGCCTGAAGCCAAGGTCATCTATTAACGATAAGTCTATCAGTACGCAAAGCATTTGGCACGGTATGCAACAGCAGTGGTTGCCGGAACAACTGTAAACAAAAGCAAAAGCACCGCGCTCCATTAAGGGTATGATGGTGTATATACCCCAAATAATTCAAGTTGCAGGAAGGCGGCAACGCAGCGAATCCCCATGAGCTTACTTGAGTCAGTGACTGGGGTGAGCGAGGAGGGCCAACGCACCTGCAACTCGAATTATTTAGGGTATAGCGTAAAATAAGGGCATTGAAGATCCTCTGCAACCTGTTAGGATGAGCCTCTTTTTGAGGAACCGCATAATGAGCAAACAACCGGACGACTGGCTCGACGAACAGCCAGACGCGCAACCCGATGAAGATGAAGACGAAATCATTTGGGTCAGCAAAAGCGAAATCAAACGCGACGCCGAAGCGCTGAAAAAGCTCGGGGTTGAACTGGTGGAACTGGGCAAAAACGGACTGGAAAAAATCCCCCTCGACGACGATCTGCTGGCGGCCATAGAGCTGGCGCAGCGGATCAAAAAAGAGGGCCGCCGCCGCCAGATCCAGCTGATTGGCAAAATGCTGCGCGCCCGGGATGTGGAACCCATCCATCAGGCGCTGGACAAGCTGAAAAACCGGCATAACCAGCAGATAACCCTGTTCCATAAGCTGGAAACGCTGCGGGATCATCTCATTGAACAGGGAGATGACGGCGTGGCGGAAGTGATGGCCGTCTATCCCGAGGCGGACAGGCAGCAATTGCGCTCGCTGGTACGCAACGCGCAAAAAGAACTGGCGGCCGGCAAACCGGGGAAGACCGCCCGCCTGATTTTCCAGTACCTGAGGTCAGTTGCCGCGGCGGATTAACCGTCGCGCGTACTATCCCCGCACGTTGAAGTGCAGCCGTCCTTCCAGCTCCTCCTCCGCTTCATCAAACAACAGTATCAACGCGCCGAAGCGGCGTTTTTTCGCCCCGTTCAGATGGAGAAATTCGATTTCCACCGGTAAGGGCAAACGGCGGGTGACGGTTTGCCATAATTCGTCAAGGTTGCTATCCCGGGGTTCCGACAGCGCGAACTGACGGCCAAAGTCACGGTAAAAAGCCGGTAGATCAGGTATCTGGCTGAAATCAAAGGATACTTTCTCCATCTAGCGTTCTCCGCACCACGTTTTATCAATATACCCGTCATCCAGGGAGCATGCCATACCGCGCCCGCGGCGGGTGTGGCTAAAAAAGCTGTCACAGGCCGCCGATATGCAGCGTTTTCACTTCCAGATATTCATCCAGGCCCAATACCGAACCTTCCCGGCCCAGTCCCGATTCCTTAACGCCGCCGAACGGCCCAAGCTCAGTAGACACCGCGCATTCGTTCACCCCCACCATGCCGCTTTCCAGCATCGCCGAAACGCGAAAGACCCGCTGCAGGTTCTGGGTATAAAAATACGCCGCCAGGCCGAAAGGAGTGTTGTTGGCCCTTGCTATCACCTCCTCTTCGGTATCGAAGCGGAAGCAGGCCGCCAGGGGGCCGAAGGTTTCCTCATGGGCCAGCGCCATCTGCTCATTGGCCCCGGCGATGACCGTCGGCTGATAGAAATTACCTCCGAGGGCATGGGGCTGGCCGCCGATTACCGCGCGACCCCCTTTGGCCAACGCATCCCTGACATGCTCTTGAACCTTATCCACACCGGCCTGGTTGATAAGCGGCCCGACAACCACGCCGTCATCCATGCCGTTGCCTACCTTGAGTTTCGCCACTTCCTCCGCCAGACGGCGGACAAATTCATCATACACCCCCGCCTGGATATAGAAGCGGTTCACGCTGACGCATACCTGGCCCGCGTTGCGGAATTTATTGGCAATGGCCCCTGCCACCGCGGCGTCGATATCCGCATCATCAAATACGATATAGGGCGCGTTGCCCCCCAGTTCCAGGGAGATTTTTTTCATGGTGTCGGCGGCGCGGCGCATCAGGGTCTTCCCCACCGCCGTGGAACCGGTGAAGGTTATCTTACGGACGTCGGAGCTGGCCATGATGGCATCGCTGATGGCAGCGGTATCACCCGCCACGCCGTTTACCACTCCTTTTGGCACACCGGCCTGGTGCGCCAGCGCCAAGAGGGCAAACGCCGAAAGCGGGGTATTATTGGCGGGTTTGATCAGGGCGGTACAGCCGGCCGCCAAGGCCGGACCCAGCTTGCGGGTCAACATGGCCAGGGGGAAATTCCACGGCGTGATGGCCGCAACCACCCCTACCGGCTCGCGCGTGGCGAGGATGCGGGAATGCGCCTTGGCGGGGGGGATAATCTCGCCGTTGGCGCGTTTGGCCTGCTCGGCGAACCACTGGATAAAACTGGCGGCATAAGCCACTTCGCCCGCGGCCTCTTTTACCGGTTTACCCTGTTCGGCGGTCATCAATTTTGCCAGATACGGCTGGTTTTCCATGATTAAATTGTACCAGCGATACAGGATTTCAGAGCGTTCTTTGGCGGTCTTGGCCCGCCAGGCGGGAAATGCGGCGGCGGCCGCGGCGATGGCGGCCTCGGTTTCGGTTTTGCCGCTTTTGGCCACGTTGGCGATCACCTCCCCGGTGGCCGGATTAAGCACGTCAAACGTCTCTATGCCACGATGCCACTCGCCGTTAACCAGGTAGCCGGTGTTAAACAGGATATGATCCTGAATAGATGAATTTTCGTGCATGATATCCTCCCATCTTTTGGAGTAAGTATAGTTGCACGACGGAGATAGGGAGCGGCGTTTAACCGCTTAGTGCATGCCGGTAACGTAATAGCGTATCGGTTAAGCGCTCCACCGGTTCGATGACGGCGGCGGGCGCGTCATAATCCAGCAGCTTTTGCCGATAGATACCCATCTCTTCCAACAGTCGGTTGAAATGCTCGCCGCGGCGAATTTCATTGCGGGCATTGATCACCCGGTCGGCGGTGGCGCGGATCCGGCGGTGATACGCCGATAAATCCGCATTCACCGGGATATCCACCGTACGCAGGCGCTGGTGGGAGATGATCAACATCAACGCCAAGCGATACTTGGCGATATCGCTGGGAAACAGCGTCAACAACTGGAACAGTTGCTGATATAACGCCGGCAGATGATTTTCCCTGCGCCGGGCCTTATTGGTGGACAGCGCCGATACCGCGCCGAACACAAACCGGTTCAGCAGCACCCGGCCGATGCGGGCTTTGGAACTATCCCGAATCAACATCACCACCAGCGTCGCCAACGCGCAGCCGATGATTTGACCCATGGCGCCGTCGAGGAAACCGTTGATGGAAAACGACATGGGATTGGTCAGGCCGATAATCGTGAGCGTACCCGCCATCAGGCCAATGGATCCCAATATCTGTTTTTGCACCGCGAAACCGACAATAAACGTCAAGACGCCCAGGGAAATGAACAGCAGCAGCAGGCTTTGCTGGGTCGCCGGCATGATGTACATATAGAAGACAGCGCCGACGGGCAGCGCCGCCGTCATGCCGTAGAGCAGATCTTTACATACCATCATCGGATTGGGCGCCCGCATCGCCAGGGCGGTAATGACGGTAATCATTATCACCGCGCCGCTGCCGGAGGTCCAACCGGTCCACAGCCAGAACAGGAAGCCCAGCGCGGTGGCCACTCCGGTTCGAAGGCCGTTGATCAAGGCATGATGGTGCTCCGCCGACGGGGCGGCGACAATCACCTGATCCTCCAGGACCTGCTCTTCGATTTTACTGATACGGGTATTGTTTTTAACCCCTTTAATCAACAGCAGAAAACGCGTGGCGGTGCCCACCCAGGTATAAAGCGTATGGGGAGTCCGTCTGGCCGGGGTATCGGCGATCACCTGGCGCATCAGCTTCATCCGCTTATGGATATCCGCTACCGTGACCACCGGCTCGTTGAACAACAGCAGCAATTGGGTATTAACGAACTCAGGATGGGTTTGCAAAATCAGGTAGGTTTCGCAGGCCTGGGTAATCAGCGTCAGGGACAGGGTATTCATGGCCCTCAGGCGACGGTTGCAGCGGGTCCAATGGGAAGATTCCATCATCAGATTACTGCGCATGCCATCCAGAGCGGTGGTCCGCTTCACCAAATCGCCCCAGGATTTATCAATATCTTCTTTCGGCGCGTTATTAAGACACAACATCAGCAAGTGATATTGATCCAGCA
The DNA here is from genome assembly GCF_047324255.1 of Sodalis sp. RH15. Lineage (NCBI taxonomy): Bacteria > Pseudomonadati > Pseudomonadota > Gammaproteobacteria > Enterobacterales > Bruguierivoracaceae > Sodalis > Sodalis sp. RH15. Next base: position 920,674 of record NZ_CP178738.1, on the reverse strand, counting down.
AAAGCCGATCCACCGCCCGATCGATATCCTGCTTGATGGAGCGGGGAGAAAACAGCACGTCCGCCAGAATGGCGCAAAGGATGCCCAGGACTATCTCGCTGCAGCGTTCGATGGCATATTGCGGCGCCGTCAGGGGCGCCGTCTGGATGCCGACAATGATAATCAGCGCGGTGTAGCCGGAAAGCGCCAGCGCATAAGAGTTTTGCACTTTCACCAGCGAAGAGTACCAGGTACAGAAGCCCGCCCAAATACAGCTCAGCAACAGCATGACCACCGGCGCCCGGATGGTGGCGGTGATAATCACCAGGGCGCCGATACAGCCGATAAAGGTACCGATGATACGCAGCATGCCGCGATACTTAATGGCGCCGGCAAATGGCTCGCCGCCGGCGGCAAAGGCCGGCCCGCCCGCGACGATGGCCGCGGTCAGCGCCGACCAGCGCGGCGTCTCCATTTGAAAATGGAAACCGACAAACAGCGCCAGCAGTACGGCGAAGGTCAATTTAATCGCGAAACGGCAGCGTATGAAAATAGGATAAAGCATAATAATTGATTACCTTACGCTTAGCCGAATTCCCGTAGACGACGTATCAATTGCATCATCGGCGATAACCTGGCGGGCTGGCGATCCTTGCTGCCGGTAATCACCACCGTCGCGGTAGTGCCGGTGGGATAGAGGTCGCCCTGCTGCTCATCGAGCCGGATTTTCACCGGCACCCGCTGCGCCAGACGGACCCATTCCAAATTGGAATCCACCGTGGCCAACCCTTTTTTGTCCGCTACCGCATTCGTATTGGTCACCCCGGCGGCAATGCTGTCGACCGTACCGTAAAACACCACATTGCTGCCCAGCGGCGTGATTTCCGCCCGATAGCCGGGCCGCACCCTCTCCAGCTTGGTTTCCTCCAAATAGGCCAGCAGATAAAACGAATTTCGTTTCACCAGGGCCACCGACACCGTGCCGCGGGTAATGAATTCACCGGCATGGACACTGAGATTGGTTACCCACCCTTCCGCCGGTGCGCGGATAATGGTGCGATCCAAATCGATTTTCGCCAGATCGCGGGCCGCCACCGCCTTGGCGAGCTGATGGCTTACGGTGATGAAATCGTTATTGGCCTGATCGATCAATTCCTGCGACATGGCGTTGGTGCCCAACCGTACCCGCCGTCCCGCCTCGCGGCGTTTTTCATTCGCCAGCGCCTGATAATAATCCACATCGGCCTGCGCCTCATCCAATGCCTGCTGATAGCGCGGCTGATCCACCACAAACAACACTTGTCCTTGCTGCACCAGCTGATTGTCGCTCACCCGAACGTCGGTGAGCAGGCCGCTGACATCCGGTGCAATGGCTACCACATCGGCGGTGAATTTAGCGTCTCTGGTCCAGGGGGATTCGGTATAAAACACCCAAGCTCGGAAAATAGCGATGGCGGCGATCAGGACCAATAGCAGGGTAATCGCGACTCTGATTATTTTTGTTACAACAGTTTTCACAGCGGCCTCAGACGAAAAGACAAGAAATCAAGTAGTACGTGCAGCAGTACAAGGCGGTATTAAACAGGGCGGGATGCCAGACAAAATCATAGATACCCGTCGGCTGTAGTAACAGGCGCAGCAGGAAAAACAGCGCCATGGACACCAGCAATTCAAAAAATACCGGCGGAAACGACAGGCCGAATATCACCATAACCGGGAGCAAACTCATTACTTTTCCTTAACTTTCCTTCAACCCTCTCCGGCAGACCGGATCAATGTTGACCTCTCATGCGGATTAACCCGGCCCACAGGAATTTTTCACCCGTACTACACAAGGTTAGTCAAAAGCGGGAAGTTTATACCCTAAATAATTCGAGTTGCAGGAAGGCGGCGACGCAGCGAATCCCCAGGAGCTTACTTAAGTAAGTGACGAGGGTGGGCGAGGAAGCCAACATACCTGCAACTTGAAGTATGACGGGTATACCGATGGATATTTTAGATAGACATAATAGGGTTAGACAGATGGGCAGCATCGCATCCCAAATGTAACTGTTTATTAAAAGGCAATAAAAGTAAGGAATATGCAGGGATGCCGCTGTGCGATCTGGTGAACCGATAGGTATATAATAGTCCCGGATGTATAGGATTTTCAACTTTACGTGATCTAAATCACTTTTAACTCAGAGTAAATAATGGAAAGACTTAATCGGATGCGGGTGTTTGCCAAAGTGGTGGAAGGCGGGTCCTTCACCGCCGCGGCCAGACAGCTGCAAATGAGCGTGTCGTCCGTCAGCCAGATCGTGGCCAAGCTGGAAAGCGAGCTGCAGGTCAAATTGATGAATCGCAGCACCCGCAGCATCGGCCTGACGGAGGCCGGCAAAATTTATTACCAGGGATGCCGCCGCATGCTGATTGAGTTTAACGAAGTGCATGAGCAGCTTTACGCCTTTAATAACACCCCCATCGGCACGCTGCGCATCGGCAGTTCATCCACCATGGCGCATAACGTTCTCGCCACCATGACCGCCGAGATGCTCAAAGAGTATCCCGGCTTGTCGGTTAATCTGGTGACCGGCATCCCGGCGCCGGATATTATTGCCTACGGGCTCGACCTGGTGATTCGGGTCGGGGCGTTGCAAGATTCCGGCCTGTTTTCAAAACGGCTCGGCGCCATGCCGATGGTGGTATGCGCCGCCAAGAGCTATCTTGCCGCCCATGGCGCTCCGGAGAAGCCCGGTGATATGGCGAATTTTTCCTGGCTGGAGTACGACGTCCGGCCGGACAGTGAATTTGAGCTCATCGCGCCGGAAGGCATTACCCTCCATCTGGCGCCCCAGGGCCGTTTCGCCACCAACGATTCCCAGACCCTGGTCCGCTGGCTCACCGCCGGCGCCGGCATTGCCTATGTGCCTATCATGTGGGTGCTGGATGAAATCAAGCGCGGCGACGTCGAGATCCTGTTCAACCACTATCTTTCCGATCCGCGCCCGGTATATGCGGTTTATACCCAAAAGGACACACTGCCGCTGAAGGTGCAGGTGTGCATTAACTATCTGCAGGACTACTTTAAAAACGTCGCCACGGTCTATCAGGCATTCCGTCAAGATAGTAATACTTAAATAGGGAGAGGCCCGCCGCCACCGAGCTTGAAATGAACGTGTTAAAGGGAGAGCGCCCCATGGCTCGGTAGGCCCGCGATCGCCGATCGTGCAACGAGCCGGTTAAAGGTATACCGTGCCGATGGCCGCCGGAGCACACAAAGCAGCCCCGGCCCGCCGCACCGGGCCAAACCTCAAGCGGTGCCGCCCACGGTAAGCTTATCCAGCTTCAGCGTCGGCTGGCCAACGCCCACCGGCACGCTCTGTCCTTCCTTACCGCACACGCCGACCCCTTTATCCAACGCCAAATCGTTGCCCACCATGGAAATCTGCCGCATCGCCTCGATGCCGGAACCGATAAGCGTCGCCCCTTTCACCGCGCTGGTGACCTTACCCTTTTCGATCAGATAGGCTTCCGACGTGGAAAAAACAAATTTGCCCGAGGTGATATCCACCTGGCCGCCGCCGAAATTCGGCGCATACAGCCCATATTCAACGCTGGCGATAATATCCTCGGGCGTTGACTGGCCGGCCAGCATATAGGTATTGGTCATACGGGGCATCGGCAAATGGGCATAGGACTCGCGCCGGCCGTTACCGGTAGGAGGAACGCCCATCAGCCGCGCGTTCAATTTATCCTGCATATAGCCTTTAAGAATTCCGTTTTCAATCAGCATATTATACTGGCCCGGCACCCCTTCGTCGTCGATGGCCAACGAACCGCGCAAACCGGCCAGCGTGCCGTCATCCACCACGGTGCACAGCGGAGAAGCCACCAGCTTGCCCATTTGGCCGCTGAATACCGAACTGCCGCGACGGTTAAAATCCCCTTCCAGGCCGTGACCCACCGCTTCGTGGAGCAATACGCCGGGCCAGCCCGCGCCCAGCACCACCGGCATGGCGCCGGCGGGCGCCGAGACGGCGGACAGATTCACCAGCGCGACGCGCACCGCTTCCCGCGCCCAATTGTCCGCACGCACATCGCCGCCGTCGTCCGCCAGGAAAAAGTCATAACCGAAACGGCCGCCGCCGCCGCTGGATCCGCGCTCGCGTTTACCATCCTGCTCCACCTGTACGCTGATGGACAACCGCACCAGGGGGCGCACATCCGCCGCCAGGGTGCCGTCGCTGGCGGCGACCAAGACCTGCTCATATACCCCGGACAGGCTGGCGTTGACTTCCCGCACCCGCGCGTCGGCGGCGCGGGCGACTTTGTCTACCCGGTGCAATAAGGCGATTTTTTCTTCCCGCGGCAAACTGTTCAGAGGGTCCAGCAACGGGTAGAGCTTTTTATAAGGGATTTCCCCAAGGGTATGCACCCGGCCGTTACCCTGCTCTTTGACAATGCTGCGCGCCGCATTGACGCTCAGTTCAAGGGCATTCAGCGTCAATTGGTCGGCATAGGCGAAGCCGGTTTTTTCGCCGCTTACCGCCCGAACGCCCACACCTTGATCGATATTGTAAGAGCCGTCCTTGATGATGCCGTCTTCAATCATCCAGGCTTCATGATAGCTGGACTGGAAGTAGAGATCGGCGTAATCCAGGCGACGCTCGGTCATTTGCCCCAAAAGGGTAAAAAGATCGTTGTGACTCAGGTTGTTGGCCGCGAGTAATTGCTCACTGACAAATGCCAGACTCATAGGTTTTCACTCTTGTATTTGATGGAATGGCCAGCAACGGCTGGAACGCTTTGCTACATGCCATGCATGCTATTAGATATAGACTGCGGCAATTCCCCGCCGACGTCAAATGGGTAAAACGAATTCAATCATCTGCGGGCCGGCGCAATATCACCAAGGGATTTCGATGGCGGGCACGCGGCCTATTTGGCTTTAACGGCGGGCTGGCGAGGCTGGCGCAATACTTCCTGGATTTTCGGCTGGTCCAGATTGCCGCTGATGTGATAGCGAATCACCGAAATTTTATTCCACAGCGGCGCCAGGACCTTACTGGCGGCAAAGACCGCCGCCCCAACCACCGGGTTGATGGCAAAGGCGGTGGCCACCCCGACTGTGGCGGAAATTTCAGGGGCCACCACGGCTTCCATATTGATTTGCTGCTGATTGAAATTCACATCGCCGGACATGGCGATATCCGCCTCCAGTCCGTCCACCAGCAAATCGTTGGTGTGCAGTACGCCCGATTTAAGCCAGGCGGTGCCTTTGATGGAGTCGAAATAGAAGCCTTTACCGAAGGTATCGCTGAAATCAAATTGCAGTTTACGCAGCAAGGCGTCAAAACTCACCAGCCGCAATAATCGTCCGGCCCGGCCGCTGCTGATATCGTCAATCTTGCCTTTGCCCAGATTAGCATGCAAAACGCCGTTCAGGGTGGGGATATCCACACTCCACGGGGCGGACTGCCAGTGCAGATCGTAATCCACATCAAACGGCGCGTTACGCAGCGGCGTATCGATGCCGAGATAGTCATTGGCCTCGCCGATATCCTTGCCGCTGAGCTTGCCTTTCACATCGGTCTGGTTCTGCGCGCCGTGCCTTGACCAGGCGCCGGCGAGGGTAAGCCGGGACTTGCCGGTATCCACCTCGCCGTTGGCGACCTCAAGGGAGTTTCCGCGGGGCACGATATCCGCCTTCACCCGTCCCAGGTTTTGTCCCATTATCCAGCATTCCTGGCAGCGCAATGCGATGGACGGCCAATCGCTGAATGAGGGCGCGGTATCGTCACCGCCTAACAGGGCATTCTGATCCTTGCCGGCGGCCGTTGCCTGCGTCTTGGGCCAAAGCGGATTGTAATAAAGATACTGGATGTCCGCTTGCCAGGGCCCCCTATCCGGGAGCGTCAGCTTACCGTTGATTTCCTTCCCGCGCGCCACGACGGCGCTGCCGCCGGGGATATTGGCCCGGGTCAGCGCCAGGTCGTGCCACTGCTGTCCCCCCAGGGTCAACAACGGCGTATTCAGCGTCAGCGCATCGGGGAAACGGAACCGGCTGACCACCGCCTTACCCTCCGAGCGCGATTGCGGCGTCATCAGCGCCAGCCACTGCTCGCCGTCCAGGGAAGGCAAATTCAGGGTCAGGCTGTCATCGGCGGGCAACGGCGGTACTTTGCCGCCCGCTACCGCCCAGGCACCCCTTTTCAAGGTGACCTGTTTGGTTAAAAGCCATTCGGTATTAAACGTATTCTTGCCGGCGCTGCCGCTCAGGGTAAAACCGGAGAGGGTACCGAGGGCTTTTACCGCCAGTTGGAACGGTACTCCGCTCTGTTTATTCAGCGGAGGAGGTAAGTGACTGCTTACATTTTTAAGATCGCCGGTTACGCCTATATCGTAGGTGGGCTTGCCGTGTACCGGCAGCGTCACCGCGATGGTGCTTTGCCAGTCCGCCTGGCCGGACAGCGCCTGACGGAACGGCGCCGGAATGCCGGTCAGGCGGTCCATAGCCAGCACGCTTTGCAAACCGACGTTGATAGCATAGTGCTCCGGCAGCTCTTGGGTATTAAAACCGATATTGATGGGCTGTCCGAGCCACTGCGCCTTCATGCCCTCGCTGTCCAGATTGCCGTTGCGATAGCGGAATTGGCCGTTCATGCCGGTCATGGTCATACCCAGGGGTTTTATCAACAAGGTATTGTTGTTTAAATTCACGTTGCCCGATGCGGTAACAGGCTGGCCCGTCAAAGGAATATCGAGATGTAAGTCCCCACTAACATTTCCGCCTATTTGCAGCTCGTCCAGTGCCGCACCGAGGGATTCCTTCAGCGGCGTCTGGTGGAAATAGTCTCCCACCGCCTTGCCCGAGCCGTTGATACTCGCATCAATCAACAACAGCTCTTTGGAATAATCTGGAATCGCCGCCACGACGTCGTGGCCGGCGGCATCCCCAAGCTGCGCCAGGGGCGCGTGCATGAACAGGCCGTCGTTTAGGAAATCAAGATCAATGGCCAGGTCCGGCAAATGCGGCCAGCCGGGCTCAAACTCATAGTCGGCATGGCGCAGCGGCACATATACCTCGAACTGGCCGTCGTTATGTTTGAAAGGAAACTGCTTGGGATCGCCGGCGAAGACCAGCGTGGCATTGTCCACCTGCCCGCCTTTCAGCGCGCCGGTGAGGTAATCCACCAGATGAGTGCCCATCAGGGGCTCGGGGAAATAACGCCAGGCCTGGGCCGCGTCGTAAAGCCGGATGCCGGACAGGACATCCAGCCAGGGCTCGCCATTGATGGGCTGGTGGAAATAAAAATCGCCGGTCATCCACAGCGCATCGGCGCGTACGTCGAGATTTTTGCCCCACAAGGCCAAGCCTTGTTCATTATTCTGCCAATTAAGCGTAACCCGCGCTTTTTGCACTGCCAGAGGCGCGCGGAACATATTCTGATAAGGCAGGGTACTGTTATCCAGCGCCACGCTAAGCTCACCGTCCGCCAGGGTGCCGGCCACCGAACCGGCCACGCGATCGGCGCCGGGCAACAACTGCCATTGCCGCCAGGCCACATCGTGCCAGCTTCCCTGAAAACGGATTTGCTCCGGATTTTTAAGGGGAACATCCAGCGCCAGGGACGACAGGGTGCCCTTGGGCTGCAGGTCCTGCCAGCGCGCCCGTAACGCGGGGGTAATAAACGACACCAGCGGCAGCAGCGGACTGAACCTTTCCAGCATCAGGTTTTTGGCGCGCACCCGGATTTCTCCGGCCTGATCCGGCGCGAACAGCCGATTTTTCTCCGGCAGCCAAAACAGGGATAATGCGCCGGGAGCCCAGGTATCGCCATCGGTGGCGATGTTAAGCGCCGGCATATCCAATTGCCAGCCATCGCCCTGCTGGCTCAGGTGCATGGCCAGCTTCGAGACATCAAGCCGGTGCTGGTCGCTCCCGTCCTGCCATTGGGCGGTGCCGTGGCTGAAAAAGACATCGCCGCCGGTGATATCCCCATGATCGAGGTCCAGCCAGGCGGCCAGGCTGAAGTCGGCGCTTTTCAGCCCGGTCTGGTCGCGCAGCCATTGGCTGAACCAGGGTTTGAGATCGATATTATCCGCGCGAAGATAGACTTTACCGTTGTCCAGCAGGCCTTTTTCATCGTTGAGGTCCATGCGCAGCTGGATGGCCCCCTGATGCACCTCGACGTTGGACAGGCTGATAAGGCCCTCCGCACGATGCCGCTGAGGGCTATTGAGCCAGGTAAGCTGCGGCACCGATAAGGTGCTGCGTTCTCCTGAAGGCGTGAGGAAGGAGAGCTCGCTGTCGCGCAGGGTAAAATGGTCGAACTGGCGTAAAAACAGGTCGGAAAGCTGATCGGATTTTATCGGGCTGCCTTGATGATCGCGGCCAAGCAAGGTTGAATTGAGATCCAGCCGCAGCCGGTAGAAGGTGACATCGCGGAATTGCCAGCGCCAGTGCAACAGGGACTGCCAGACGTCCAGCGCCACCGTGACCCGCTGGATGTGCAGTTTCTCGTCTTCGGTGACGGACTCGATACCGCCGATATCCAGGGTTGGGCCAAATGACTGCCAGCTGCCGTGCATTTCGCGCGCCTGGATATTGGCGCCGTAAACGGCGTTGAGCCGCCCAATGATTTGCGGTCGGAAAGTATCCAGATAGGGCAGCGTCAGACGTAACCCGCTAACCGCTAACGCCATCAGGACAATCAGGGTTGCACATAGGGCCAGCAATATCCCCGGCAGTCGCTTCACGCCTTTCTCCTTGCTTCCCGTCGCTCTCCGCCCACGAAAAGCGTGTTATTTTTATACCCGGCCCCGCAATCGACTTTAATGAAGGCAGGCCTACATCATCACTACATCAAACTGTTCCTGACTGTAAAGCGGCTCAATCTGAACCTTGACCTGTTTACCGACGAAGATTTCCACTTCCGCCAGCGCATGGGACTCATCGCTTTTTAACGCGTCCCCCACCGCCGGGGAAGCGTAGACCAAAAACCGATCGGAGTCATAGGCATGGTGAACCCGCACAATCTCCCGCATAATTTCATAACAGACGGTTTCGATGGTTTTCACCGTACCGCGCCCATGACAGGCAGGACACTCGCTGCAAAGCACATGTTCAATACTTTCACGGGTACGCTTACGGGTCATCTCCACCAGGCCCAGCTGCGAGAAGCCGTTGATACCGGTTTTCACCCGGTCCTTGCTTAACGCCTGCTCCAGGGAGTGCAGCACCCGCCGCCGGTGCTCTTCGTTATTCATATCGATGAAATCAATAATGATGATTCCCCCCAGATTGCGCAATCGCAGCTGGCGCGCAATGGCCTGGGTCGCCTCGATATTGGTATTGAAAATGGTTTCGTCGAGATTCCGGTGGCCGACAAAAGCGCCGGTATTGATATCGATGGTGGTCATGGCTTCGGTCTGATCGATAATCAGATAACCGCCGGATTTCAGCTCGACTTTACGCTCCAGGGAGCGCTGGATTTCGTTTTCCACATCATATAAATCAAAAATAGGCTGCTTGCCGTTGTAGTGTTCGAGCTTATGGGTCATTTCCGGGATATATTCCGCGGTAAACTCCAGCAGCAAATCGAAGGTCAGCCGGGAATCCACCCGGATACGGTCCAGGGCCGCGCCGGCAAAATCACGCAGGATGCGCTGCGCCAGCGCCAATTCGCCGTAAAGCATGTATTTGCTTTGGCCGCGGCGCTTGCGCTCCATGACCTTGGTCCACAGGCGTTTTAGAAAGGCCGCATCCTGGGACAGTTCCTCTTCGCCGATACCCTCGGCGGCCGTACGGATAATAAAACCGCCCTGTTCGTCGCAATACCCCGCCACGGTACGCTTCAGGCGCTCGCGCTCTTCTTCGCTGTCGATGCGTTGCGACACCCCCACATGGGCCGCGCCGGGCATAAATACCAGGTAGCGGGACGGCAGGGTGATATCGGTGGTCAGGCGCGCGCCTTTGGTGCCCAGGGGATCCTTCACCACCTGGACCATAATATCCTGGCCCTGCCTGACCAGTTCGGCGATATCACGCACGTGGAAATTTTTTTGCTCTTCACCGGCCACGCATTCAGTGTGCGGCATAATATCGGACGCGTGCAGAAACGCCGCTTTTTCCAGTCCGATATCCACAAAGGCCGCCTGCATGCCCGGCAGGACCCGGCTGACGCGGCCCTTGTAAATATTACCGACAATACCGCGCCGCGCTTCACGTTCGATATGAATTTCCTGCAGAATGCCGCCGTCGATATAGGCGACCCGCGTTTCGGAGGGCGTGATATTGACCAGTAATTCAGCTGCCATGTTATCCTCGTACCTTGTTTAGCGCCATTCTAGTGCCGTGAATCGGCATAGCAGCTCAGAGGTTTCCACCAGCGGTAATCCCACGACGCCGTGATAGCTGCCATTGATTGCTCTGACAAATGCTCCACCCAATCCCTGTATACCGTAGGCACCGGCTTTATCCATCGGTTCACCTGTTGCAATATAGCGATGAATATCCTGTTCCGACAACTGGCGGAAAGTGACCTCGGTCACGACGTCATGGCAAAGCCGGTGTTGCGCGTCCGCCAGGGCCACGGCCGTCATCACCCGATGGCTCCTGCCGGATAAAGCGGTCAGCATCATGGCGGCATCATCCCTGTCCAAGGGTTTTTCCAAAATGCGGTCGTCAAGCACCACTATCGTATCCGCCCCCAATACCGGCCGCGATTCCGGCGCTATGGCTACCCCCGCCAGCGCTTTCTCCAGCGCCAGCCGCCGCACGTAGTCCCGTGGAAGCTCCAGCGGTTGCCGTTGCTCGACAATCGGCGCCCGCAGCACCTCGAACGGCACACCCAGCAGGGTGAGCAGCTCTTTACGGCGCGGCGAACCGGACGCGAGGTATATAGGGGTCATTATCGTCCTCATTGCACGGAAAATTGGCGACGGACTTTACGCATCAGCAAAAACAGCCAGGGCCACAGCACGCCGTCCACCACGCTGCTCCAAAAGATTTCCGGCCGGAACGAAATATTGATCACCAGGAATTCGGCCCAAAATACAATGACGTGCATGCTTAATGACAGCACCACCACGATGAGTGATTGCTGCCATAAGGCCATATTCCTGAATAGTTGGAATTTGAACGCCACCAGATAGGCCAGGATGCTTAACGCCAAGGCCCTGACGCCGAGAATGGAGCCCAGCACCAGGTCCATCACCAGACCGAGCAGGAAACCGGTGCCGACATTCACCCGGTGCGGAATGGCCATGACCCAGTAAATCAGCACCAGGCTCAGCCAGGAGGGCCGGAAAAGATAGAGCTCATCCGGCCAAGGCATGATTTGTAAAATGATTGCTATCAGGAAAGAAAGCCAAATGACCCAGCTGCCGTTGCGGCGATAACGGTTCATTGGTTATCCCCGGCCGACGGATCCGCCGCGGATCCGCCCGTCCGGGACGCCGGCGTAGTTGACGGCGCCGCGGGCGTAGTTGACGGTGCCGCGGGCGCCGCGGGTCCCATGATATCCTGGGACGGCAAAACCTGCGGCATCATTTGCATCAGCCGCTCATTGGCTACCCGATGGACTTCGGCGGGCGGCAGCGGCACTTCCCCACGGGGATCGGCGCCCCATAACAGCAATAGATAGCGCAAGCGCTGGAGCTGGGCGGTGGGCCTGGCCTGAATCACGGTATACGCCCGCTGGGTGTCCACCTTGACCGAGGAGACCACCGCCACCGGATACCCTTCAGGGAAGCGACCGCCGAGACCCGAAGTCACCAAGACATCGCCCACCCGGATATCGGTATTGCCCGGCAGGTGCTCCAGCTGCAAATCCTCTGTACAGCCGTTGCCGGCCACGATAACCCGGATATCGTTGCGCAGTACCTGGATAGGCAGTGCGTGCGAGGCATCGCAAATCAGCAGTACCCGGCTGGTGAGTTTGCCGGCGGCAACCACCTGGCCCACCACGCCTTTATCGCTGATGACCGGCTGTCCCACGTACACGCCGTTGTCCACGCCCTTGTCAATCACCACCTGATCGCTGTAGGGATCGGTACTGGTGGAGATAACCTGCGTCACCATTTTCTGTTCATCCTGCCGCAGCGGCGAACCGAGCAGTTCGCGCAGTCGGGCGTTTTCCTGCCGGTATTGCCCCAGCAGCAACTGCTCGCTGTTCTTCAGCAGCAGTTCCTGGCGCAGCGCGTGGTTTTCCAGCTCCAGCTGATCCCGGGACGCCAGAGTCTGCGAGATATTATCCAACACCTTGCGCGGACCGTTGGCCAGAAAATAGAACGGGCTGACGGCGGTGTCCATATAGGCGCGTATCTGGACAAACGAACCGAGCCGACTGTCGGCGACAATTACCGCAATGGCAACCATGACAGCCAGGAACAAACGGAGTTGCAGAGAGGGTCCCCTGCTAAAAATCGGCTTCATAAGCTATGCATTTTCCTCAACAAAAAAGGGGGGCGCCGACCAGGATGAGTAATCTCAGCGTTCACCCGGCTGGTTCCCCCCTTTTCGAGGCAGGTTATTCTTCGCTGAACAAATCGCCGCCGTGCATGTCGATCATTTCCAATGCCTTGCCGCCGCCGCGAGCGACGCAGGTCAAAGGATCTTCCGCCACCACTACGGGTATGCCGGTTTCTTCCATCAGCAGGCGATCGAGATTTCTCAACAACGCGCCGCCGCCGGTCAAAACCATGCCGCGTTCGGAAATATCGGACGCCAATTCCGGCGGACACTGTTCAAGGGCCACCATTACCGCGCTGACAATGCCGGTAAGGGGCTCCTGCAACGCCTCAAGGATTTCGTTGGAGTTCAGGGTAAAACCCCGGGGAACCCCTTCGGCCAGATTGCGGCCGCGTACTTCGATTTCCCTGACTTCGTCCCCCGGATAAGCGGAGCCGATTTCATGCTTGATGCGTTCCGCGGTGGCTTCGCCGATAAGCGATCCGTAATTGCGGCGAACATAATTAATAATAGCTTCATCAAAGCGATCCCCGCCAATCCGCACCGAAGAGGAATACACCACGCCGTTGAGGGAAATGACCGCCACTTCCGTGGTGCCGCCGCCGATATCCACCACCATCGAACCGGTGGCCTCGGAAACCGGCAGGCCTGCGCCGATGGCCGCAGCCATGGGTTCCTCTATCAGGAAAACCTCGCGAGCGCCCGCGCCCTGGGCGGATTCGCGAATAGCGCGGCGTTCAACCTGGGTGGCGCCCACCGGAACGCATACCAGCACGCGGGGACTGGGACGCATAAAGCTGTTGCTGTGAACTTGCTTGATAAAGTGTTGCAGCATTTTTTCGGTCACGAAGAAATCGGCAATCACACCATCCTTCATCGGACGTATTGCCGCAATATTGCCGGGAGTACGTCCCAGCATTTGTTTGGCTTCATGGCCGACGGCAGCAACGCTTTTAGGCGAGCCGGCGCGATCCTGTCGAATCGCGACGACGGAAGGTTCATTCAGGACAATGCCCTGTCCTTTTACATAAATCAGGGTATTGGCTGTACCCAGGTCGATGGACAAGTCGTTGGAAAACATGCCACGAAATTTTTTAAACATAACTGAAGGATAATCCTGCAAGCTGGGGCGAAAATAAAATCCGCCTACTTTACCAACCACGAGAAGCAGCGACAAGGCGCTACTTCAATGAAAATACGTCCCCGTTAACATTCCCACACACCGATGAAATCCCTGACGCGGTTTTAAGCCAGGCTTCCTGTGAGAAAAATTCTCTTGCTTGCAGTCGATGGTGATAACACCAAGCAGAAAATCTGACAGGCCACCTGATCCCAGGTAATGTAAGTGCCTACTAACCATTTCGGTTAATGGGCGTATTGTACGTTAATTTTTCACGAACTTTTATACTAATCACGCATCATGGCGTGAATATTTTTTTACCAACTCATCCAACGACGCAATCGGGGCAAAAAAGTCCCCTTGCCCCCCCGCCACGGCATGATCCGTTAACGTTTGCCATTCCGACCGCGTTCTGACGCCGGCGGCAAAAACGTGTGTCGACGTGCCGATACAGGCTTCCGGCAGGCTTTGCACAAACAGCTGGTTTTCCGATCGCCGGTGGATATCCCTCACCAGGCCGGGATGCAGCTTGATCATGGCGATGGGCACCGCCGTTATATACGCGGTGCTGACGATGGTCAAACCCGCCTCCACCACGGCAAGACGGCAGCCCAGCCCGGTCAGCAAGCGTAACGCCGGACGCAGCGACACCAAGTGTTGACACAGATCCGCCTCAACAAGTTCAAACATAATTTGCTGGCGCCGGGATTTTTCGCATTGCATCAACATATTGCGCAGCCACACCAGAAATCCGCGGCGCAGCAGCGAGTCAATGCTGATGCTGAAAGCCAGCACATGATCCGGCAATTGGGCCAGCAAGGGGATAATCCGGCTTAATTGCTGGCGATCGTAGCGCTCAATCAGGCCCAATTGTCGCAGCATCGGCAAAAACTCGGCGGCGGTCACAGTCTGTCCGCCCTCGATAATGCGGTTAATCATCACCAGATGATCGAGACGGCCCTCGCGAGTATAGGCCTCCCTGGCAAATAACCGCGGCCCGTCTTCTGATAATGTGCGTTCAAGCAGGGTTCGCCACTTTACATTGCCGCGCACCGACTCGGGCACCCGGCTATCGTAAACCGACCAGGTATTCCCCCCTTGCAAAACGGCTTCACGGGTGGCCCGCTCCACGGATTCCATGACCTCAACCGCCGTTTGTCCCTTGCGGTAGCGATAGATGCCGATATTCAGGAAATCATCCCGCTGCCGTACCGGCAACGCCGTCAGGGTATTTAGCCCGCCGATGATTTGCGCCCCGAGGGACTCCGCCTCCTTTAAGGAGCAGTTGGGCAGCAGCACCGCCAAATCGCCGTGAAAATAGCGCGCCAGCAAGGCGTTGGGATAGCGCATGACAAAGCTTGAAACAAGATTGATCAATGCGTGCAGCAATCCGTTGTCTTGCGGGTTGCCGGACCGGTCTTCCATGATATCCGCATCGGTGGATCGCAGCAGCATGACCACGCCGTGGGCGCCCATCTCCTGGTTATCTTCCAATTGCAGCCCGAGCTGGTTATCAAAAAACAGCCGGTTGCTCAGGCCGGTTTTCGCATCCCGCGCGGCAAAAGCCCGGATAAGAATATCCACCCGGCTGCGCTGTTCGCGGGCCTGGGCCAGGTCGCTCAGCAAACGATCAATGGCGCTGCCGGTCAGGGAAGGAGGCTCGCCGGCATTTTCCCGCACGCTGTCCCGTTCGCCGTGGATGATACGTTTGGCCCGGTGCTCAAGGGTCTCCTGGGGCTGGATTTGCCGTCGCAGCCAGTTGAATCCCGCCAGCAAGGATAATACCGCCAGCACAATGGCGATACTCACCGGCGCCGTAACCTCAAGAGTACGGCCCTCGCTCAGGGGCGCCGCCCGATAGGACGCGGTCACCAGCAGGTCCGGACGGTGAGCCAGCGCAAGCCGGCGCTGGCGGTAACCATAAGGGGGCGCCACGGGTTCGGCGGACAGCGGGAAACGGTACAGGACCTTCTCTCCCTGCCGGATTTCCAGCCCGCCGACGCCGGTGCTTTTCAGCGCATAGGGCAACCAATGGTCAAGAGCGGTCAGCGGCTCGGTCAATAACGCCTGATCCAGCGACGAGGCCAGCGCCGCCATTTGTCGATCGGTGCGGTGCTGATTAAGATAAAAAAAACTTAAGGCGCTGCTCGACAGCATCAACAACATCACCAGCGAGCACAATAAGGCCATCATTGCGGAGAGTTTGACTATCAATCGCATCCCTGTGCCCCGATAAAAGTCTGAGGTTAATCTGCGACCAGAGTATGAAAAGCGCAACATCACCTGTCGCCGCCCTCGTAGCCGGAAGATGGAAGGCGCAATGTCCGTCCCCGTCGCCGCCTTTACCGCCGGTTGCAAATCAAAATAAGTGTATCGGTAGTTGGTTTAAAATGACATATTTTTAGCCAATACGTTTATAAATCCCCCAAAATCGTCAGTCAGCGAGGGGGAGTTGACAGCACGTTGAAGCGTAGCGGGAATGAAAATGATTTTTATGCATCATACTTATAAATAATGTGAAAGCCTGTGGTTTGATCCTGTGGAGCCCGTCATGAACCGTTACCGTGCATTGCGCGACGCCGATGTCACCGCTGAAGAAGCCTTTTTCCAGCGCAGGAAAGTATTGAAAGCCTTGGGGCTCACCGCTGCTGCGCTGAGTCTGCCGTTTCAGGCCCGGGCGGATATCGCCTCCTGGATAAAACGGCACGAGCCGCCCAAGGCTCCGCCCGGCAAAGCCCTGACCTTCACCCAGCCGGCGCAGTGGCACGCCGGGCTGCCGTTAACGCCGGAGGAAAAAGTCACCGGCTATAATAACTTTTATGAATTCGGCATGGACAAATCCGACCCGTCACATAATGCCGGCGGCTTAAAAACCGACGGCTGGAAGGTGCGCATCGACGGCGAAGTGGCGAAACCCGTCACCCTGGATATGGACGATATCCTCAAGCGTTTCCCCCTGGAAGAGCGGATTTACCGGATGCGCTGCGTTGAAGGCTGGTCAATGGTAGTGCCCTGGATAGGCTTTGAGCTTGGAAAGCTGCTTAAACTGGCGGAACCCACCGGCCAGGCGCGTTTCGTGGCGTTCCAGACGCTGGACGATCCCTCCCAGTTGCCCGGCGAAAAAGATAGCCTGCTGGGGGGCGGCCTGGCCTATCCTTATGTTGAGGGGCTGCGCCTTGACGAAGCCATGCACCCCCTGGCGCTGATGACGGTGGGCGTCTACGGCAAAACCCTGCCGCCGCAAAACGGCGCCCCCATCAGATTGATCACTCCCTGGAAATACGGGTTCAAGGGCATAAAATCCATAGTCAGTATCCGGCTGACCCACGACCAGCCGCCCACCACCTGGAATCTCGCGGCGCCGAACGAGTATGGCTTCTACGCCAACGTCAATCCCCATGTGGATCACCCGCGCTGGTCCCAGGCAACGGAGCGGGTGATAGGTTCCGGCGGCATCCTTGATGTAAAGCGCCAGCCGACCCTGTTGTTCAACGGCTATGCCGGACAGGTGGCCGGACTCTATCGCGGACTGGATCTACGGGAGAATTTTTAAGTGCGATTGACCCTCAAGCACATTTTCTGGCTCAAAATCCTGCTGCACCTGGCGGCGTTTCTGCCGTTGGTCTGGCTGGTTTATGCGGTATTGCAAGGAGATTTCAGCGCCGACCCGGCCAAGGATATCCAGCATTTCACCGGGCGGACAGCCCTTAAGCTGCTACTGGCCTCTCTACTGGTGACGCCGCTGGCCCGCTACGGCCGCCAGCCGCTGCTGATCCGCTGCCGCCGCATGCTGGGCCTGTGGTGCTTTGCCTGGGTCACCCTGCATTTGCTCAGTTATGCGCTGCTGGAGCTGGGCATCGATAATCTCGGCCTGTTGGGCAGCGAACTGGTGAGCCGGCCCTACCTGACGCTGGGAATTGTCAGTTGGTTCATATTATTGGCGCTGGCGGTCACCTCAACCCAGCGCGCCCAGCGCAAATTGAAAGGCCGGTGGCAAACGCTGCACAACCTGATCTATGTGGTGGCGATCCTCGCCCCGATTCATTATCTTTGGTCGGTGAAAATTTTGTCGCCGCTGCCCCTGATGTATGCCCTAGGGGCGGCGGTGCTTTTGGCTCTGCGTTATAAAAAATTTCGCCATTGGTGGTCATGAAACAATAAGTTTTTATTTCTATCCCCGTTCAAAATGCGCTATCTTGCTCTCCACTTTGCGGCAGGCGCCAAGGTAAACTTCGCGGATTTCGCCAGCATTTAGCGGCTAAAAGCCGCGATATCTTTATAATGTATAAAGCGGCCGGCAATTTGCGGCGAATTTTGCAGCAAAAAGATGACAAATTGATACCATAAGGTTATTTTCTACCGGGTATCGTCAATTAACGGGAGATAGCGGCACGATGGCGGATAAATTGCACATTTTGCTTCTTAACGGCCCCAATCTGAATTTGTTGGGGACGCGGGAGCCGGATAAATACGGACGAACCACCCTTGCGGATATTGTCAGCCATCTCGATACGCTGGCCAAGGAGTACGACGTTACGTTCAGCCATCTCCAATCCAATGCGGAGCATGTCCTGATAGAACGTATCCATCAGGCCCGTGGCAATACCGACTTCATCGTCATCAATCCCGCGGCGTTCACCCACACAAGCGTAGCCCTGCGGGACGCGCTGCTGGCGGTAGATATTCCGTTTATTGAAATTCATCTTTCCAATGTGCATGCGCGTGAGCCTTTCCGCCATCACTCCTATCTCTCCGATATTGCAGTCGGCGTTATCTGCGGCCTCGGCGCCGACGGTTATTATTTTGCTTTTCAGACGGCGGTTAAGCGGCTGTCTGCATCCAATTAATTAGTGTATGGAACCCACTCATGGATATTCGTAAGATCAAGAAACTGATTGAACTGGTTGAAGAATCCGGCATTTCAGAGCTGGAAATCTCCGAAGGCGAAGAATCGGTTCGTATTAGCCGCGCCCCGGCGATGCAGGCCTATCCGATGATGCAACAGGCGTATATACCCGCCCAGCAGCAGCAGGCGGCGCCGGCAATTGCCCCTGCTCCCGCCGCCGCGCCCGCGGCGGAATCCGCCGTACCCGCCACCATGAGCGGCCATCTGGTACGCTCGCCGATGGTGGGCACCTTCTATCGCACGCCGAGCCCGGACGCCAAACCTTTTGTGGAAGTCGGCCAGAAGGTCAATGTCGGCGACACATTATGCATTGTCGAAGCGATGAAAATGATGAACCAGATCGAATCCGATAAGGCCGGCGTTGTTAAAGCCATTTTGCTGGATAACGGTCAACCGGTTGAATTTGACGAGCCGCTGGTCGTCATCGAATAACGAGGCGCCACATGCTAGATAAAATAGTCATCGCCAATCGTGGTGAAATTGCGCTGCGTATTTTGCGCGCATGCAAGGAATTAGGCATCAAAACCGTGGCGGTACACTCCACGGTGGATCGCGACCTTAAACATGTTCTGCTGGCGGATGAAACCATTTGCATCGGGCCGCCCCCCTCCGTAAAAAGCTATCTGAATATCCCGGCCATTATTTCAGCGGCGGAAATCACCGGCGCCGTGGCCATTCACCCCGGTTACGGCTTTCTGTCGGAAAACGCCGACTTCGCCGAACAGGTGGAACGTTCAGGATTTATCTTTATCGGACCGCGCGCCGAAACCATCCGATTAATGGGTGATAAGGTCTCCGCCATCAGCGCCATGAAAAAAGCCGGCGTACCCTGTGTGCCCGGCTCCGATGGGCCGGTGGGGGATGATATGGAGAAAAACCGCGCCATCGCCAAGCGCATCGGTTATCCGGTTATCATCAAAGCCTCCGGCGGCGGCGGCGGTCGCGGCATGCGCGTAGTGCGCAGCGACCATGAACTGGAATCCTCCATCGTCATGACCCGCGCCGAAGCCAAGGCCGCGTTCAGCAACGACATGGTCTATATGGAAAAGTACCTGGAAAATCCCCGGCATATCGAGGTCCAGGTGCTGGCGGACGGCCAGGGCAACGCCATTTACCTGGCGGAGCGCGACTGCTCCATGCAGCGCCGCCACCAGAAGGTCGTGGAAGAAGCGCCCGCGCCGGGCATTACCGAAGCCATGCGCCATTACATCGGCGAACGCTGCTCCAAGGCCTGCCGGGACATCGGTTACCGCGGCGCCGGTACCTTTGAGTTCCTGTATGAAAACGGCGAGTTTTTCTTTATTGAAATGAACACCCGTATCCAGGTGGAGCATCCGGTGACCGAGATGATCACCGGCATTGATCTCATCAAAGAGCAGCTGCGGGTGGCCGCCGGCCAGCCGTTGTCCATCAAGCAGGAAGAAGTGGTGGTGCGCGGCCATGCGGTGGAATGCCGTATCAATGCCGAAGACCCCAACACCTTTATGCCCAACCCGGGCAAGATCACCCGTTTTCATGCGCCGGGCGGTTTCGGCGTCCGCTGGGAATCGCATATTTACGGCGGCTATACCGTACCGCCTTATTATGATTCCATGATCGGCAAGCTGATTTGTTACGGCGAAAACCGCGACGTGGCTATCGCGCGCATGAAAAATGCCCTGGCGGAGCTGATTATCGACGGCATCAAGACCAATATCGATTTGCAGCTCAGAATCATGAATGACGAAAACTTCCAGCACGGCGGCACCAATATCCATTATCTGGAGAAAAAACTTGGCCTGCAGGAAAAATAACAGTATTAACAATAGATTATATGTCTTACCTCGTTGAAAAACGATCCCGGAGTTAAAGAGGCGGGGCAGGACGCTATGTAGGCGAAACAGGCCGGTTCTTACCGGCCTATTTTATGACTTCTATCGGCATAAACATCATGGATAAACGATTTGGGCAGGCTCACCGCGAAGCCCGCTGGGCGTTCGGCCTGGCGGTGGCTTACCTGATTGCCTGGCTGCTGGCCGCCTACCTGCCGGACGATAAGCAGGGCATTACCGGCCTACCCCACTGGTTCGAAATGGCCTGCCTATGGGTGCCGTTGCTGTTCCTGCTGCTCTGCTGCCTTATGGTGCGCTTTATCTATCGCGATATACCGCTGGAGGATAACGATGCAAACTAAGGTTGTCATCCCCCTGATAGCTTATCTGGCGCTGGTATTTATCCTCTCCGTCTATGCTTACCGCCGCCGCCGGAAAGGCGACTTCCTCAACGAATATTTCCTGGGCAACCGCTCCATGGGCGGCTTCGTGCTGGCGATGACCCTTACCGCCACCTATATCAGCGCCAGCTCGTTTATCGGCGGGCCGGGCGCCGCTTACAAATACGGCCTCGGCTGGGTGCTGCTGGCCATGATCCAGGTGCCCACCGTCTGGCTCTCCCTGGGCGTGCTGGGAAAAAAATTCGCCATCCTGGCCCGGCGCTATAACGCGGTGACCCTGAACGATACGCTGCTGGCCCGTTATAACAGTCCGCTGCTGGTCTGGCTGGCCAGCATAAGCCTGCTGGTGGCGTTTATCGGCGCCATGACGGTCCAGTTTATCGGCGGCGCGCGCCTACTGGAGACCGCCGCCGGCATACCCTATGATACCGGTCTGCTGATTTTCGGCGTGACCATCGCGCTCTATACCGCCTTCGGCGGCTTTCGCGCCAGCGTGCTCAACGATGCCTTTCAAGGGCTGGTGATGCTGCTGGGTACGTTTGTTCTGCTGTACGGCGTCATTCACGCCGCCGGCGGCCTGTCCGCGGCAGTGACCAAACTGCACCAAATCCAGCCGGCGCTCACCGCCCCCAGCGGGGTGGATCATATTCTGTCGCCGCCGTTTATGGCGTCGTTCTGGATCCTGGTCTGTTTCGGGGTAATCGGCCTGCCCCATACCGCGGTACGCTGTATTTCCTACCGGGACAGCAAAGCGGTGCACCGCGGTATTATCATCGGCACTCTGGTGATCGGCGTATTGATGCTCGGCATGCATCTGGCGGGGGCGCTGGGACGGGCGATCCTTCCCGACCTGAAGATCCCCGATCAGGTCATCCCGACGCTGATGATCACCGTACTGCCGCCGTTTGTGGCCGGCATCTTCCTGGCGGCGCCGCTGGCGGCCATTATGTCAACCATCAATGCGCAGCTGCTGCAATCCTCCGCGACGATCGTCAAGGATCTCTACCTCAGCCTGCGCCCGCATCAGGCCGGCAACCAACGCCTGCTCACCAGAATGTCCGGCACGGTAACGCTTATTCTCGGCCTGCTGCTGCTGCTGGCCGCCTGGCGCCCGCCGGAAATGATCATCTGGCTGAACCTGTTGGCGTTCGGCGGCCTTGAAGCGGTATTTCTCTGGCCGCTGGTGCTGGGTCTTTACTGGGAACGCGCCAACGCCGCCGGTGCGCTAAGTTCTATGATATGCGGCGGCGTCTGTTACGCCGTGCTGGCCACGCTTAATATACAACCCGGCGGTTTTCATCCCATTGTGCCCTCGCTGCTGCTGAGCCTGCTGGCCTTTGTGGCGGGCAACAGGTTCGGCAAAACGGGCCGCCAGGCGGAACAGGCCGGTCTGTGACCTTTTAAACATAGCGGCAAGGCGGAACCGGCCGGCCATTCACTTTTTTATCGGAGCAGCCATGCCCTGGATTCAACTTAAGATCAATACCACCGGCGCCGACGCGGAAACCCTGAGCGACGCGCTAATGGAATACGGCGCGGTCTCGATCACCTTTCAGGATACGCACGACAACCCGGTTTTCGAGCCGCTGCCGGGCGAGACGCGTTTATGGGGCGATACCGATGTCATAGGCCTGTTTGCCGCCGACGCCGATATGGCGGCGGTAATAGAGGCCTTGGCGGGCCATCCGCTGCTGGGAGAGGGTTTTACCCACAAAATCGAACAGCTTGAGGATAAAGATTGGGAGCGGGAATGGATGGATAACTTCCATCCCATGCGATTCGGCCGCCGGCTATGGATTTGCCCTAGCTGGCGACCGGTGCCCGACGCCGGCGCGGTAAACGTCATGCTTGATCCCGGCCTCGCCTTCGGCACCGGCACCCACCCTACCACCGCCCTCTGCCTGCAATGGCTGGACGGGCTCGATCTCGCCGGCAAGACCCTTATCGATTTCGGCTGCGGCTCCGGTATCCTGGCCATCGCGGCGCTGAAACTGGGCGCGGCCCGCGCCATCGGTATCGATATCGACCCGCAGGCCATTCAGGCAAGCCGGGACAATGCCCGCCGTAACGGGGTGGAAGAGCGCCTCACCCTGTTTTTATCCCAGGACAAGCCCGACAACCTGCGCGCCGATGTGGTGGTGGCGAATATCCTGGCCGGGCCGCTGCGTGAGCTGGCCCCGCTGCTCTGCGCCTTGCCGGAAAAAAAAGGCGGTGTTATCGGTTTGTCCGGCATTCTCGCCAGCCAGGCGGAGGGCGTTGCGGCGGCCTATGCCGACGCTTTCCTGCTGGACCCCGTGGCGGAGAAAGAGGAATGGTGCCGGTTAACCGGTCGCCGCCGCGAATGAGGCAAAGGCCGGGCCCGGCCCCAGCCTCCGTCGCGACAGAAATGAGTTGTTGGTGAAAAAATTTCCACCGCACAAAAGGTGTTTATGAGAATAACCCTTTGTAATTTATAAAAAAATAGTCACGCAGGCCATCCTATGAACATTTTCATTGATCTATAGCACAGGATTGTTCAAAGTTTGGCCTTTCATCTGACGAAAAAAATGCGTAATATACGCGCCCTTGCGGACACAGTATGGTCACTCTTTGTCTATGCGTATTGGACAGCTTCAGCTCGATAATTGCCTGATGGCCGCTCCGATGGCCGGTGTGACAGATCGGCCATTCAGAGCGCTTTGTCATGCAATGGGGGCCGGATTGACGTTTTCCGAGATGCTTTCCTCTAATCCTGAGGTATGGCGCACGGATAAGTCGCGTCTGCGTATGGTACATAGTGATGAGCCCGGTATCCGGGCCGTGCAGATTGCCGGGTGCTGCCCTGTGGATATGGCTGCCGCCGCCGTCATTAACGTGGCGAACGGCGCGCAGCTGATTGATATCAACATGGGTTGTCCCGCTAAAAAAGTGAACCGGAAAATGGCGGGTTCCGCCTTGCTGCAGTTTCCGGATCTGGTGAAACAGATCCTGTTATCCGTGGTCAAGTCGGTAGACGTGCCGGTCATGCTGAAAATACGCACGGGCTGGTCGCCGGAACACCGTAACTGTGTAGAAATTGCCCAATTGGCCGAAAATTGTGGTATACAGGCCATCACGATTCATGGCCGCACCCGCGCCTGTTTGTTTAACGGTCACGCGGAGTACGACAGTATTCGGGCAGTTAAGCAGTCTGTCGCCATTCCGGTTATCGCGAATGGCGACATCACTGACCCGCATAAAGCCAGAGCGGTATTGGACTACACCGGGGCCGACGCCCTGATGATAGGACGCGCCGCTCAGGGAAGACCCTGGATCTTCCGGGAAATCCAGCATTATCTGGATACGGGGGAAACGCTGCCGCCGCTGCCGTTAGGCGAGGTAAAGCGTTTGCTGATAGAACATATACGGGAATTGCACGACTTTTATGGTCCAGGCAAAGGATTCCGCATTGCTCGAAAGCACGTTTCCTGGTACTTACAGGAGCATGCCCCCGACAACCAGTTTAGGCGCACATTCAACGCCATAGAGGATGCCGGCGAACAGCTGGAGGCGTTGGAGGCATATTTTGAAAATCTTGCGTAATTGAAAAAAGAGCTGACAGAACTATGTTCGAACAACGCGAAAATTCTGACGTACTGACCGTTTCCACCGTTAACTCTCAGGATCAGGTAACAAAAAAACCGCTGCGGGACTCGGTGAAACAAGCACTGAAGAACTATTTTGCTCAATTAAATGGTCAGGATGTTAATGATTTGTATGAGCTGGTGCTGGCTGAGGTGGAACAGCCACTGTTGGACATGGTCATGCAATATACCCGCGGTAATCAAACCCGCGCGGCCCTGATGATGGGTATCAACCGCGGCACGCTGCGTAAGAAATTGAAAAAGTACGGTATGAATTGATACTGTAACTTAACTTATTAATAATAAAAGCGTTAACGGGAGACCGTTAGCGCTTTTTTAATAAGGAAATTAAATACTATGGGCGAACTCTTCAGGGCGATAGGCTTAGGCTTGCTGGTGCTGTTGCCGCTGGCCAATCCTTTGACAACCGTGGCATTATTTCTGGCCCTGGGCAAACACATGAGCCAGGAGGAGCGGAGACGGCAATCGCTCATGGCCTCGGTGTATGTCTTTATCATCATGATGACGGCGTATTATGCCGGCACGGTGGTGATGAATACCTTCGGCATCTCTATACCCGGCCTGCGCATTGCCGGCGGCCTTATCGTCGCTTTTATCGGTTTTCGCATGCTGTTCCCGCAGCAGAAAGATGAGTCCGATGACCAGTTGCAGCCCGGCGACGGAATACACCACCACCCCGCCCCCAACATTGCCTTCGTCCCGCTGGCCATGCCCAGCACCGCCGGCCCCGGCACTATCGCCATGATTATCAGTTCGGTCTCCACCGTAAAAGACTCGGTTTATTTCTCACCCTGGGTCATTACCGTCGCACCGGTGCTTATTTTTCTTTGCATCAGCCTCATCTTGTGGGGATGTTTGCTCAGTTCCGGCGCCATCATGCGCCTGATAGGGGAAAGCGGCATCGAGGCAGTCTGCCGGGTGATGGGATTTTTGCTGGTCTGTATGGGCGTACAGTTTGTCATAAACGGTATGCTGGAAATCATCTCTACTTATCCGATAAAACCCTAGTCCGGCAAATATCAGATTATTACCTTGCCGGTGAATATATCCTTAATGCGCCGGGCGCTTTTGGCGCGGCTGACACTAACGATAAGGACCGGGTTGCCCTTGAGATCATCGGCCGGTGTAATACTGACCACGTTCAGCGGAGTGCGTGGTTTTACCAGGATGTGATCGATAAGGAAACCGGTGCCGGCGATTTTTTTAGGCACATTTTTATCGAATATGACGATTATCTGATCCCCCCTGGTTTTGGAAAACTGCCTGGTCCAGCCCTCTTTCCAGCCCACGCAGTTAACGGGCAACGCGGAGGCAGACATAAACCCCTTATCCGCCACAATGTCGCCCTCCTGCACCGCCTGGCCGTAAACGCCGCGGGGATATTCAGCTACTCGAAAGGCGTAACCATTGAAATCATGCATTTTGTCATAGTCGGACAGCAGCTCGGCCGCCTCTTCATCAGCTGATAAAATTGCCGTATCCTTGGACCGGGTGCCGAACCGCAGCCAGTCATTGATAAAATCGCTGCCGGCCTCGGTGTATTCTTCCAGGGCGGAAGAGTAAATCTGTTTTTCCGCCAGACCGTACAGCAGTTTTGAATATTTTTCCATATACTCAGGCGCATTATGTAAGCTGGAATATTTATTCTTGAGTAATCCCTGCATGAGATGCACTTCTTTCTTTAAACTGTCTATGCCATCATGGGAAACATCAACATTAAGTGACCGTATCTCATTGAGGCTCGAAGTATACTTTCTTACATCATATGAAGAAATTTCCTTCAAGCTTACCTTGAGCCCTTGTATATCAGTGGTCCTGAAAAAGGTTTTATCCTTTACCAGAATAGCAATGTCCGAGACATCCCCGACATGTAAATTGATAGGATATCCTCTGTTTTTAAGCTGTACGGAAAATTCAACCGGTATTTCCTCAGAGTTCCAATACAAGTTTATATCTTTCCCCACTGGTTTTTTAAGACCGGCCAGCATAAAGCTCTCAGCCATAAACACATCGTTAGGTTTAAGTTTGAGAAAATCACTTTTTTGCATTCTGCCGATTTTTACTACGGTGCATTGCGCTGGTTTCATCTTAGCCAAGGCGGAATGGATATTTTCTATTTGTCGCAAAACATCCGAGTCAATAACCACCGGGCGATGCCTGGTAGACACGCGCTTATGCAAAGCCTCATTAACTTGTCGCATATTCTTGTATTGAAAGTCTGCCAACGCTTGCGTCTCATGAGCGTTCAGAGGCCGTGTATTTCTCATCTTTAATAGATCAGGCTTGATCAGCGCCTGACTGAATATTTCTCCAATGCGTTCCATGCGAGTAATCAGGTAAGACGGTTTATTATCGAGACTGAAATAAACCCGAGTCAGCTTATCCCCATGCCCATGCTCCCCTGGTTTGTATATAACAAAACCATTCTCAATATCTTCAACAGGAAAGTATCTATTAGAGAAAAGTATATATTTCTGATTATTAGCTCTATCTCTAAAAAAATTCCCATCCCTATCATATACAATAGCAGATTCGTTATAATCATATAAAGGATTTATTTCTATGTGCCTGGCTAAAATCCGCCTTACCTGCGGGGAAAATTGCGGGAGGCAAAGGCGGTTACCCACTATGCTGATTGACCTTGTTGTCTTACAAGGAATGGGATCAGTTAGGCGCAGCTTTTCCAAGTCAATTAACCGATATCGATTTAATTTCTTATTAAAGATGATGCCAATATTATTTTTTTCACCAAGGAAATAATAACCTGGATGTCCGGCAGGTTTTATTTGATAAACCGCGTTTTTAATCTTGAGGTACTGATCGCCCACTGCATCATGAAAAATACCGAAGTTATTGATTTTGGATAATGCTGAAGTTGATATATTCACTCCTTTGATATCGAGTTTATCAATATTTGTTAAGACATTTTTATGAAAAGTTATTTTATCATTTATCTCATCGCGGATTGAGTACAAAAAGTTTTTTTCAAACGAAAAAGCCTTCCCTGATGTTTGAGGCCCGGCTGAATCAATATGATACATTTCATTTTTCAGCTGCTCCGATACCGGCATACCCCCAAACCGAAACTCAGCGCCTTCATTATAAGCAATGGACATCCTTCCCTCCAGCAGTCCTCCCATGGCGATTAGCGCCACGTTTATACCATCGCCCAGCACCAAGCGTGCCGCCTCTTTTCTTTCTGGCTCATCATCGCCATTGACCATTTTGTCAATGTCCAGCCCCAAGGAAATAAAGGGAGTAACAGGATTAGGCAAAAGCATATTCATAATGGAAAAATATTTTATAGCCATATCCCTTCGCACCTCCGCATTGGATTTAATCAGACTGTCCGCGTCGCTCAATGCCCTGTTTTTCTGTTGCATAACGATAAACCGAACTAAATCATCCGTGATTTCATCACGTCTCCACCAGATCCTATCCAAGTAGTTTATCGCATCGGCATCTTCTCCAAAAAAATCAAGCCAGCTATTGACTCCATCAAGAAGAATTCCTTCCTGCCTGGTGTCAATTGAAAAATGGCCGGCAATAATTTCACGACTCCCTTTTTCCATGCAACTTTTTAAGAACCATGTTTTCATGGTTTCAAGCGTGTGAAAGTAAAAAATCCCCCCAGGCTTCTCTGGTACATACATACCGTAATGTTGAGAATCATCAAAACTAAATATAATGATATCAGTAGACTTAAAACCATTAATGTCGAATAAATATTTTTTTATGGCGGTTTTCATCTGGGGAACAAGACCAAAAGCCTGTAGAAATAAGCCGGCATACTTTTTATTAGATTGCGTTGGCTGGCTTATTTCTAAAAGAAATTGGGCTAAAAAGATATATTCCGGAATATCCGACTGCCAATATTTATTCAATTTATATATATATAAATTAAAAAAATCCATCTCTATGATAAGATTAGCCACGGTGGAAGGTTTGATCGGCACCTGATTCTCGCCGCCAAAGCATCCTGTGGGTAAGGTTGAAGCGTTATAAATACCCGTCATCTGATCGACAACATCCATATTGTCACGAGCATCTGCAGAGAAGTTGTACAGCACACACTCAGTCAACGTCCTTGACTCTATGGCTGTGGTGCTATCATGGCGCCACCCGGTCACCGAGGCGGGATCATTCTGCGCCGATGTGAACCGATGAAAATAGATTTTATCAGGGTCGAGAGACAAACCGGTTTTCTTGATTATCGCTTTTTTGATTTCATCAGCTGCCACTTTAAACAGATTAGGGTAGTTATTTTTATAAGCGTTTAAGAACGTCTTAATCGACTCGTATTTATTAAAATACTTAAAACTATTGGAAACCGTTAATGCAGGCTTTAAATCCATATCAATTTTTCTCAAGCCATCGACATCACTTTTGGATTTGCGAACTCCGTTATCTAAAATTATTTTATTTCTGTGACCTGCCTTGACGTGACTCTTTTTTTTACGACGGTTTAACCGCTCAGAGGTTAAATGTTTTTCATCTTTATTGTCGACGCTATAATAATAGATTGAATGCTGTTTTGGTATGATAGCAGTGGGATTATTTTTGACATTGACTATGGCAATAAGTTTTTTAGGAATGGGCAAATCATTACTTTCATTTAAATATAACTGTTTTGAAATCGTACTGGCCGACAATGAGGCTCCTTGAGACAGTTGAGCGGCATTGGTGAGCAATAATATTATTTTTAACCATAGCGATGCATTATCATATCTGGCCCTATGAGCAGGCATCTCAGACAAACGGTTGATAAATAACTGCTGTTGTTGATGAGAAGGTGCTTTTTGATTTTTATGATTATTGTATTCGCCGATATTTTTTCTATAAAAAAAGTTTGTTATACTCATTAATATTCACCAATATTAACTCTTTTTAATTAAAATAAGTTATTTTATAAGCAAAACGAGTATTGATTAGAATTAAATTTTCAATTAATGTCAACATTGATAATATTCCATATCTTATTATGATTTTTTTATAACCGATCATGGCGATAAGTGGGTGAGGGCGTTTAACGGATAACAAAATCATGTCGGTTTTCAAATAAAAAAACCCCGACAGAAGTCAGGGTCTTAAATTTTGCTATCAGGTAACTGCTATAGGGTCACAGCGTGCAGACTAAACGTCCGCGCTGGCCAAGCGGGTACTGACAATAGCGGGACTTACAGTGCGACAACGTTCGCAGCAGACGGGCCTTTCTGGCCTTTTTCGATCGTGAATTCTACACGTTGACCTTCGTCTAACGTTTTGAAATCATTGCTCTGGATAGCGGAAAAATGTACGAATACATCTTTGCTGCCGTCTTCAGGAGTGATAAAACCAAAACCTTTACCAGCGTCGAACCATTTTACTAAACCTTTCACTTTGTCAGACATAGATACTTCCTTCATAATTATTTGTGCCACATTGTGGCGATGAGGTCTGTTTATCAGGGATTACTTATGGTGGCACTTAAGAAGGAAATTCGTCGAAGAAGTGATGGTAGACTATCGCTTTTACTAGAACAACTTTACTAAAATGGCTTTCATAAATAGGTCTGCGCTACAAACCGTTGACACTATTAACTCATATCGACGCCTCGGATGCAAGCGTTATCCCGCATTGCCATCACAAGCGCTATCAAAAGTGCCGCTCAAATTGCATATTGCGCAAAATGTGAACAACATTCCCATATAATGGAACTCATTGCCGTAAAGTGGTGCATTGGCGCCGCCATTGCACCAAATAAGTGCTCGCTTGCCCCATAAAGGCCTGTTCCCATGTCCCAAACACCCGTGATGTCGCGGCAGACATGCGATTGCCGAATTGGCATCCCCTTTGCTATGAGGATACTGGCGATATGCCATTGACAGGACAGATGCGCGGCAAAAGTGCATCAAACCATTAGCTTTATTTTCGGCCTCACAGGATGCTTTATGAAAAAAATTATGATTTCCGCGTTAGCCGCCGCAGCAACCCTCTTTGCGATAGCTAACCAGGCACATGCGGGCACGACTTTGGATGCGGTTAAGAAAAAAGGTTTCGTACAATGCGGCATCAGCGACGGTTTGCCGGGCTTTTCCTACGCTGACGCCAGCGGCAAGTTTACCGGCGTGGACGTGGACGTTTGCCGGGCCGTTGCTTCTGCCGTTTTTGGTGATGACAGCAAAGTTAAATACACTCCCCTGACTGCCAAAGAGCGTTTCACCGCGCTGCAATCGGGCGAGGTGGATGTGCTCTCACGTAATACCACCTGGACCTCTTCCCGCGATGCGTCCATGGGCATTGTGTTTGCCGGCGTCAACTATTATGACGGCATCGGCTTTTTGACCAAAAAGAAAGCCGGGCTGAAAAGCGCCAAAGATCTGGATGGCGCAACCGTATGTCTGCAGTCCGGTACCGATACCGAGCTGAATGTCGCCGATTACTTTAAAGCCAATAAAATGCAGTATACCCCGCTGACATTCGACCGCTCCGACGAAACGGCCAAGGCGCTGGAATCCGGCCGCTGCGATACGCTCTCTTCCGATCAGTCGCAGCTTTATGCGCTGCGCATCAAACTGGGTAAACCCGATGATTATGTGGTCCTGCCGGAAGTGATCTCCAAAGAACCTTTAGGCCCGGTGGTCCGCCGCGGCGATGATGACTGGTTCGCCATTGTGAAATGGTCGCTGTACGCCATGCTGGACGCGGAAGAAATGGGCGTCAACTCCAAGAACGTCGATCAGATGCTCGCCACCCCCACCAATCCCGATATGGCCCATCTACTGGGTAAAGAAGGCAACTTCGGCGAACAGTTGAAACTGCCAAACGATTGGGCATACAAGATTGTCAAGCAAGTGGGCAACTACGGCGAAAGTTTTGAACGTAACGTCGGCCAGGGTAGCGAACTGAAAATCAAACGCGGCTTGAATGCCTTATGGAATCAGGGCGGTATCCAATACGCCCCGCCCGTACGTTAATTAAAACTGTCAATAGGCGGGAACACTGGCGCATGGCGCCAGTGTTTTTCCATCAGATTTATTTTCGGGGCTTTCCACATGCAACAACGCCAAACTGCAAAAGGCGCATTTTCCTTGACAAACCCTGCGGTACGCGCCTGGGTTTATCAGATCCTCGCGGTCGTGGTGTTATTTTCATTTGTCGGCTACATTCTGCACAATACCCTGACCAATTTACATCATCGCGGCATCACTTCCGGTTTTGGGTTTCTCAACGACGCCGCTGGTTTCGGCATCATACAACATCTGATTTCTTTTCAGGATGGCGATACTTACGGGCGAGTCTTTATTATCGGTTTGCTCAATACCCTGCTGGTTTCCGCGCTGGGGATCGTTTTTGCGTCAATCCTCGGATTTTTCCTCGGGCTGGCGAGGCTGTCCGATAACTGGCTGTTACGCAAACTTTCCACCATCTATGTCGAAACTTTCCGTAACATTCCGCTGTTGCTGCAGATATTTTTCTGGTATTTCGCCGTACTGCGTAATCTGCCCGGCCCCCGCCAGTCAATCAACGCCTTTGATATGATTTTCCTCAGCAATCGCGGCCTCTATATGCCCATGCCGCTCGCCGGCACTGGCGCCATTCCCACACTGTTGGCCGTAGTGATAGCCGTTGCGGTCTCGCTGGTGCTTTACCGGTTCAACCGCCGGCATCAGATGGCCACAGGCGAACTGCGGCGCAGCTGGCCGTGGATTATCATACTTATCCTGGGCCTGCCGGCACTGGCGCAGTTTATTTTCGGCGATGCCCTTCATTGGGATGTCCCTGCGCTCAGGGGCTTCAACTTCCGCGGCGGTATGGCGCTGATTCCCGAACTGGCGGCCCTGACGCTGGCGCTGTCCATTTACACCTCGAGTTTTATCGCCGAGATCATCCGCGCCGGCATTCAGTCGGTTCCCTATGGCCAGCATGAAGCGGCCCGATCGCTGGGATTACCAAATCCCGTCACGCTAAACCAGGTCATTTTGCCGCAGGCGCTGCGGGTGATCATTCCGCCGCTCACCAGCCAGTATTTAAACATTGTAAAAAACTCTTCGCTGGCGGCCGCCATCGGTTACCCGGATATGGTGTCTCTCTTTGCCGGTACGGTATTGAACCAAACCGGGCAGGCAATCGAAACCATCGCCATCACCATGTCGGTTTATTTGATTATCAGCCTGCTGATTTCGTTCTTGATGAACCTTTATAACCGGCGTAAAGCATTGGTTGAGCGCTAAGGGAAATCCATGACCATGACATTAACTCCCCATGAACCCGTAGCAACCCCGACGCGTAGCCGGCTGGGCCTGGCCCTGTTCTGGATACGGCAAAACCTGTTTTCCAGCGTTACCAACAGCATTCTGACACTGTTCTGTCTCTGGCTGCTTTGGGTGGTGGTACCGCCGTTGCTGAACTGGTTGATATTCCAGGCCAACTGGACCGGCGCGACCCGTA
Organism: Sodalis sp. RH15; assembly: GCF_047324255.1. Classification (NCBI taxonomy): domain Bacteria; kingdom Pseudomonadati; phylum Pseudomonadota; class Gammaproteobacteria; order Enterobacterales; family Bruguierivoracaceae; genus Sodalis; species Sodalis sp. RH15. The sequence continues at coordinate 887,947 of NZ_CP178738.1, read as the reverse complement.
GCGACTGTACCCGTGACGGCGCATGCTGGGTGTTTATCCACGCTCGCTTCGGCCAGTTCATGTACGGTTTATATCCTATCGATCAGCGCTGGCGCATCAATCTTACCCTGGTGGTAGGGCTTCTGAGCCTGATACCGATATTCTGGAAAGCCATGCCCCGCCGCGGCCGTTACATCGTCTGCTGGGTGGTGGCATTCCCGCTTTTTACCTGGATCATGCTGTACGGCGGCTTTTTCGGCCTCAGCCGGGTTGAAACCCGCCAGTGGGGCGGCTTGACCTTGACTCTGATTATCGCCTCGGTGGGTATCGCCGGCGCCTTGCCCCTAGGCGTGCTGCTGGCCCTTGGCCGCCGGTCGAAAATGCCGGTGGTGAAGTGGTTTTCCATTGTTTTTATCGAGCTGTGGCGCGGCGTACCGCTGATTACCGTCCTGTTTATGTCCTCGGTGATGCTGCCGCTGTTCCTGTCGGAAGGCACCAATATCGATAAGCTTATCCGCGCACTGGTGGGCGTTATCATGTTCCAGTCCGCCTATGTGGCGGAAGTGGTGCGCGGCGGTTTGCAGGCGTTGCCGAAGGGACAGTATGAAGCGGCGGAATCCCTGGCCCTGGGTTATTGGAAAACCCAGGGATTGGTTATTTTGCCCCAGGCGCTGAAAATGGTCATCCCCAGTCTGGTCAACACCATTATCGAACTGTTCAAAGATACCAGTCTGGTGGTTATTATCGGTTTGTTCGATTTGTTCAGTAGCGTTCAACAGGCCACGGTTGACCCGGCCTGGCTGGGAATGTCCACGGAAGGATACGTCTTTGCCGCGCTCGTCTACTGGATTTTCTGTTTTGGCATGTCCCGCTATAGCCAGCATTTGGAAAGGCGTTTTCATACCGGGCATTCTTCCACGCATTGAGGTAACCCATGAGCGACAATAACGCCAACCCAAACGAACGATTGATGATTACGCTGGAAAACGTCAATAAATGGTTCGGCCAGTTCCATGTGCTGAAAGACATCAATCTACAGGTGAAATCCGGCGAACGTATCGTGTTGTGCGGTCCTTCCGGTTCAGGAAAGTCCACCACCATCAGGTGCATCAATCATCTGGAAGAGCATCAGCAGGGAACTATAGTGGTTGACGGTACCCTGCTGGATGACGATCTGCGCAATATCGAACGGGTGCGTACCGAAGTGGGCATGGTGTTCCAGCATTTTAACCTGTTTCCACACCTGACGGTGCTGCAGAATTGCACCCTGGCGCCGATCTGGGTGCGCAAAATGCCGAAAAAAGAAGCCGAAGAGCTGGCCATGCATTATCTGCAGCGGGTACACATCGTCGAGCACGCCAATAAGTTTCCCGGCCAGCTTTCCGGCGGTCAGCAGCAGCGGGTAGCCATAGCCCGCTCGTTGTGCATGAAGCCGAAAATCATGCTGTTCGATGAGCCTACCTCGGCGCTGGACCCGGAAATGGTGAAAGAAGTGCTGGATACCATGATTGGCCTGGCCAACGACGGTATGACCATGCTGTGCGTTACCCATGAAATGGGCTTTGCCCGCACGGTGGCCGACCGGGTGATCTTTATGGATCGCGGGGAGATCGTCGAACAAGCCCCGCCGGACGAATTCTTTACCCAGCCTAAATCCGAGCGCACCCGCGCGTTTCTGTCGCAGATACTTCATTGAGGCCGGTAGCCCGCGCGCAGCGGGCTTTTATTTCAGCAGCACTTCGTATTGCGGATTGAATTCATCGAATATCGGCAGGGCCGCGGCCCCCAGCGCTGCGGTATCGGTGCCGGTCATACCGATGCGCACCCGCTGTTCGTCACGGTATTTACTGCGCACCGAGCGCAATAGCGGATGCAGCCGCCGGACAATCTTTTCCACCAGCGGCTGAGGCATCTGGCCGCCGATGATCACCGTTTCGGCATCAAAAATACACTCGATAATATTGATACCCTGGCGGGTGGCCGGCAAGGCGGATTCAACCCAGCGATCGAAACAGGCCACGTCCACCTGCAGCAGATCCTCCGGCATGGCGGTCATCGGATCGAGCCCGCAGGCTTCATAGGCCGACTGCAGCGAAAGATAGCACTCCAGGCAGCCATGATTACCGCAGGCGCAAGGCCGGCCGTCCGGCTGTACCACCATATGGCCTACCTCGCCGGCGTTATGGGCATGGCCGGTGTAGATGTGGCCGTCGGTAAAAATGCCGGCCCCCAAGCCGGTTCCAATATAAAGATAAATAAAGGAATCCAGCTGCTTGGCCACGCCGTGGAAACGCTCGCCGATGGCCGCCACGGTAGCATCATTTTCCAGCGTGACCGGCAGGCCGGTGGCCGCCGACAGCTCTGCCGCAACATCAATATTTTCCCAGCCGTGCAGCGTTGTCGGCCCCTGGGACGAAATACCTTCCACTCCGAAAGGCCCCGGCATAACCACGCCGATGCCCAGCAATTTGCGCCAATCGATCACCTCTTGCTCTTTCATTTCCGCCAGTATTTGTTTAATCAAGACCAAGGTTGCACCCGGTTGGGGCTTTCGCACCAAACAAAGGCGTCTGAAACGGACGTTGCCGGTAAGATCCACCAGCACTACCAGCAGGGTTTGATGATCGAGATGGATACCGATGGAGTAGGCGCTATCGGGGTTTAATGTGATGGGAACCGCCGGTTGTCCTCGTCCCCCCACATGCCGCGGCAGATGAGATGACAGAATCCCCGCCTGCTGTAATTCCAGGACAATGTTGGACACCGTTTGCGGAGTCAGCGCCGTAAGACGCGCCAATTCCGCCCTGGTCAGTTCTCCCTGCAGCCGGATGGCTTCGATCACTACCCGGCGGTTATGGGCCCTGGCGTGTTCCAGATTGGTTCCTGAATTTCTCATTTGCTCCCTACCGCTCATCACCCGTAGCGCCAGTATGTGCATATGCTTTATAGCAATCAAATTGATTTAATTATTCCAGACGGCCTTTCCCGGCACGCCATTTGCTTAGCTATACCCATTAGATTTCGAGTTGCAGCTCGAAAGATGAAGGGTATCGGCGACAGGCATCACAGGACAAAGAGGTCCTTGTTGCTTTCGCCTATTAAAACAATCAAATTGATTTAATCCCCACCCCAACATTGGCTGTTTCCGGAGAGACGTTATGAATATAAAGAGAATGTGCCCCGCCCTGACCCTTTGTGCGCTATCAGTCCTCTCGCTGGGACTCTCGGCGCAAGCCCTGGCCAAAACCCAAATCAGCGCGTTGTTTATGACCCAGGCCGCCTACAGCGAAAATGACATTCGCGCCATGACCGCCGATTTCACCAAGCAGCATCCCGATATTGACGTCAATCTGGAGTTCGTGCCGTACGAAGCGTTGCACGACAAGATCGTTGCCGCCAGAGGCGCCGGAGGCAATGGCTACGATGTGGTGCTGTTTGACGCCATATGGCCGGCGGAATTTTATAAATTCGGCCTGCTGCAGGATGTGACCCCGCGCATTAACGGCGATGACAGCAAAAAGATCTTCTCCGGCGCCATGAGCACCGTCACCTATAAAGACAAAATTTGGGGCCTGCCGTGGATTCTGGACACCAAATATCTTTACTACAACAAGGCCATGCTCACCAAGGCCGGCATCACTACCCCGCCGCAAACCTGGGAGCAGGTGGAACAGCAGTCGGAAATCCTGAAACAAAAGGGCATCGTTAAATACCCCCTGGTCTGGAGCTGGTCACAGGCGGAAGCGCTGATTTGCGATTACACCACCCTGGTCCAGGCATTCGGCGGCGAATTTACCCAGCAGGGGAAATTCAATTTTACCAATCCCGGCGCCCTGAAAGCCGTCACCTATATGAAAGAAACGCTGGACAAAGGCCTGACCAACCCCAACTCGCGGGAATATCTGGAAGAGGACGTCCGTAAATCCTTCTCCAATGGCGATGCGGCTTTTGCGCTGAATTGGACCTATATGTACAACATGGCCAATGATCCCAAACAAAGCAAAGTGGCCGGGGATGTGGGCATTGTCCCGGCGCCGGGCGGCAAGGCGGGGGACGTTTCCGGCGTCAACGGCTCCATGGGGCTGGGTATCGCCAAGGCCAGCCAGCATCCTGAACAGGCCTGGCAGTATATTACCTACATGGTCTCACAGCCGGTGCAGGACAAATATGCCAAGCTGAGCCTTCCGGTATGGAAATCGTCCTATGACGACCCGGCGGTACAGCAAGGGCAGGAGCCGTTAATCGCCGCGGCGAAACAATCCCTGAATGTGATGTTGTCGCGCCCGGCCACCGATCAATATTCACAGCTCTCCAATATACTGCAGCAGAACCTGCAGCAGGTATTGCAAAACCAGGTGACGCCGGAGGCCGGCATGCAGGCGGCGACCAAGGCTGCGGATCGTTTGCACTAAGGATTGCTTCATGCTCAGTTTGCCGCAACGTGAGCGTCGTCAGGCATGGGTGCTGTTGGCACCCATGCTGGTGATGATGTTTTTACTGACCGCCTGGCCGCTGGCCCGCACCATCTGGCTGAGTTTTACCGATGCCGCGCTGATTGGGGGCGGGGCGGCGCCGCAGCCGGTGGGCTTCGACAATTATCTCTATGCCTTGACCGATCCCGATTTCCTCGCCGCCCTGGCGCGTACGCTCTATTTCACCGTCGTCTCGGTAGCGCTCGAAGGGGTGATAGGGGTATTGGTGGCATTGCTGCTGAATCAACAATTCCACGGCCGTAGCCTGTTGAGGGTCTTGGTGATATTACCCTGGGCGCTGCCCACCATTGTCAACGCCATGATGTGGCGGCTCAATTTCAACCCGGATTACGGCAGCATCAACGCCTTGCTGACCCAGCTCGGACTGATCGGGAGCTACCGCAGCTGGCTGGGCTCTCCCGACTCGGCCATGAATGCGGTGATGCTGGCCGATATTTGGAAAAATTATCCTTTGGTGACGCTACTGACACTGGCGGCGTTGCAATCTATTCCGGACGACTTATTCGAGGCGGCGCGCATTGACGGCGCATCCGCCTGGCGGCGCTTTCGCGCCATTACTTTCCCGGCCATTCTCGGCCCGCTGGGCGTAGCCCTGATATTGCGCACCATTGACGCGTTCAAGATTTTCGACATTATTTACGTGATGACCCGCGGCGGTCCGGTGGACAGCACCAAGACCCTGAGCTTTTTTGTCTATCAGGAGTCTTTCAGCTATTTGCGCGCCGGCAGCGGCGCCGCCTACGCCATATTGATGACCTTACTGTGCGGGATCCTGATCGCCATTTACATGCTGATGATCGCGCGACAGCGCCGACGGGGAATTGAGCAATGAAACGTTATATCAGGACAATGCTCCGCTATGGAGCGGCGCTGGTGCTGGCGATGTCCATTCTTGCCCCCTTGCTGTGGCTGTTTTTGATGAGCGTCAGCTCATCGGCGGATCTCGCCCGGATTCCCCTGGAGTGGATACCGCGCCAATGGGACTTCAGCCGCTACGGCCGGCTGTTGTCCCTTGAGCCGGGCCAGCCGGGAGACCTGTTTTTGCACGCTCTGGCCAATAGCATTATCACCGCAACCGGCGCCACGCTGATTTCATTGGCGCTGGCCATTCCGGCGGCGTTCAGCTTCTCCCGCTATCCGGGCCGCGACGGCTGGCTGATGGGCAGTCTGGCCATTTATATGGTGCCGCCGGTTGCCTTTGTGCTGCCGCTCTATTTTGTGCTGCAGCAGCTGTCGCTGCTGAATACCCACCTGGGACTCATTCTGGTGTATTGCTCGCTGATACTGCCGTTTCTGACCTGGATGCTGAAAAACCAGTTCGATGCCCTGCCACTGGATATTGAACAGGCGGCCCGACTGGACGGTCTGCGCTTCTGGCAGGTACTGCTGCGGATCACCCTGCCGCTGGCGAAACCGTCGCTGGCCGCCTCGGCGGTATTCGGCTGGCTGCTGGCCTGGGATGAGTTTTTTTACGCACTGCTGTTTACCAATAACATCCAGGCACAAACACTGCCGGTCACTATCGCCGGTTTTACCGCCGGCCGGGCCACCGACGACGGTTTGGTGGCCGCCGTCGGCATTCTGGCGTCGGTTCCGCCGCTGTTTATCGCCATTTGGCTGCAAAAATTCCTGGTAAGCGGTTTAACCAGCGGCGGCAGCAAAGGTTAATCACAGGACGATATCAATAGACTATGACTACATCCGCACCCGAGGCCACTTTATATGTAGTGGGCAATATCAATATCGACCTGATTATGGGTACGTTGCTTGAATGGCCCGCCCGCGGCACCGAGGCAATGCTCGAGCACAGCGCATTGCGTCCCGGCGGGTCGGCGGGCAACTGCGTGCTCGCCCTGGCGGCTTTGGGCACCAGGCACCGCGCGGTGGCCAATCAGGGCAACGATCATTTCGCCCGTTGGCTGGCGGACTATTTTGCCGACAGCGCGCCCTTTTGGCCGCGCTACGACTGTGAAACCTCGCTGACGGTGGGCATCACCCATCCCGATAACGAACGTACGTTTTTCAGCAACCAAGGGCACATCGTGCGGCTGTCGCAACAGGATGTCCTGCGGCAATTACCGCCGCAGGCGGCGCCGGGAGATATGGTATTGCTGTGCGGCACCTTTCTCTGCCTGCGCCTCTTCGACGAATATTCCGAGCTACTGGCGACATTACAGCGGCGCGGCTTTAAGGTGGCGGTGGATACCGGCTGGCCCCCTTCGGGCTGGAACAGCGAACTGCGCCAACGGATCCAGGGCTGGCTCAGCCGCTGCGATTATCTGCTGTTGAATGAAGTGGAGACCCTGGGGCTGGCGGACAGCGGCGACCTGGCGGCGGCGGGTCACTCCCTGGCACGGCGGCTGGCGCCAGGGGGCGCCTGCGTCATCAAATACGGTAGCCAGGGGGCGATGGTCTGCGACGGCCTTGAAATTTTTTCCTGCGGCGCGGAACCGGTACAGGTGGTGGATACCATTGGCGCCGGCGACAGCTTTAACGCCGGTTTCCTGAGCGCGCTGTTGTATGGTTTTAACCGCCGGCAGGCGCTCTATTGGGGCACCAGGGTCGCCGGACGGGCCATCAGCAGTTCGCCGCGCCAGTATCCTGACCGCGCCTCACTTCAATCTTTTGCCGGGAAGGAGTAGTCCATGGCGAGCGTAGAATTAGTCAAAGTCGCCAAACGTTATGGCAAACATGCCGTGCTGCATCCGCTGGATCTGAAAATCCCTGACGGCAGCTTTACGGTTCTGGTGGGCCCCTCCGGCTGTGGTAAATCGACTTTGCTGCGTCTACTGGCCGGGCTGGACACGGTGTCCGACGGTGATATTTTTATTGATAGCCAGCAAATAAATAATCTCGATCCCGCCGATCGGGATATCGCCATGGTGTTCCAAAGCTATGCCCTCTACCCCCATCTTACCGTGGCGGAGAATCTGGCGTTTCATATGCAGGTTAAGAAAGTACCCCGCGAGGAGCAGCACGGTAAAGTACAGCAGGTGGCCCGCATGCTGGGTATCGAACCGTTGTTGCGGCGCTTGCCCAAGGCCTTGTCCGGCGGCCAGCGCCAGCGGGTCGCCATGGGGCGGGCTATGGTGCGTAATCCCCGGGTATTCTTGTTTGACGAGCCGCTGTCCAACCTTGATGCCCAACTGCGCATGGAGTTACGGGCTGAAATCAAATCCCTGCATCAGCAGTTGAAAACCACCACGGTGTATGTCACTCACGATCAGGTCGAGGCCATGACCCTGGCGGACCAAATCGTCGTGATGAAGGAGGGCAGTATTGTCCAGCAGGGGCAACCGCTGGAGATTTACGACCGGCCGGTGAATACCTTTGTCGCGCGTTTTATCGGCTCTCCGCCCATGAACCTGCTGAACGGCCTGACGGAAATTCGCGATGGCGTGCCAGGCGTGAAATGCGGCGAACTGTGGTTTCCTTTGCCGGCAAAATGGCATGCCGCCGCACGCCAGCAGGGAAGTTCGCCGGTGACGCTGGGTATCCGTCCCCATGATTTCATGCAGGTAGCCGCCTCTTCACAGCCGCCCGCCACGCTTCGGCTACAGGAAATCACCGGCGAAACCAGCTTGCTCCACGTGGACTGGGGCGGATTTCCGCTGCATGTTCAGTTCGCCGGCCGATTAAATAACCCGCCGGGCCAGCCCTTGTGGCTGGAGGTGAAGGCGCAGAGCCTTCACCTGTTTGACACTGCCAGCGGTCAGCGGCTTACGGAAAATCATGCCGGCGCGTGACATCATGCCAGACATTCTTTACTGTCTGTCAAAAACCCTTAATCAATTTCGGGGAAAGCCGGCCTGTTTCGCGTTGACGCAACAGTGCTGGTGCCCATGAAATTTCGCACCGCGCTTACCTGCTGGCCGATAGCCGAAGCGGCATGTTTAAAGCGGCCACCTGAGCGGTGATCCAACCCAGCATATAAGCCGCCGGCCATGCCGCCGGTATAGGCGCCAAACCACTCGCCAAGGCCCGCACTGACTTCGCCATTTGTCGTTCTATCCCTTTTCGGATTAGTCCGTTGCGCATCAGGCTTTGTTTTGCCTAATCGGCTATCGACATGGACAATCGAGGGAGATTTTTCTGCCAACTTATCTTTTTCGATAAATGCCGCATCGTTACCCATCGTAAAAGCGCTTCTCTGACTGTAGGCCGGGGCGACGGCATCCTGGAGCCAAAACCGCCAATAGGCATTGACCAACCCCGTCACGTAGCTTTCGTCATGTTTGCTTAGGTCGGCGCTGCGGAACAGCCTGTTATCACCCGCTGCGGAACGTTCTCCATCTGGCTGGGCCGGGAAGATATCCGGCAGCCAAAAGCGCCAGTAGGCATGTATACCCGCCGTGGCTAAGTCCGCCCCCTTTTCAGCTAGCATATCCACTTCCCTGCCAACCATAGCGCCGTGGAATGCACCGCTTCCGGCCATTTCACCTATTTTCGAACTGCCTTCGATTGTCCCATTAATATCAATTCCAGCGTTCGAGCCGGCCATAGCTCCTGCATAACTTGCCTCTGAGACCTTACAATCCTGTTGCTTTGCCAGCTTTTGTACCTTGGCAACGCTTACTCCCACCCCATTAGCGCAGGCCATGCCGGTTTCGGTACCTTTTTCTCGGCTTTTATAAAAACTTAACTTCATTGCAAGCCATGTGGCTTTCAAGTTAGCGCCATTAAATTTAGCAGATACCCCCGCAATAAAGCCTGCAGCAGCGTTTTGCACCGGCTTTGCTTTATTAGATGCCCAGGAACCTATCATTATAGCTGCCCAATCTTTTTTGTCGGCGTTACAAGCGCGCCACAAAACGTACAAAACATACACAACGATACTCGCTATTATCAACGGCGGAAAAGATAAACTGAACGTTCCCGCCACCGCTATTCCCGTGAGTATAACCGTGGACAATACCATTAAGATCAATGGGGTGGCTTTCTTTATTTTTTCTGTAATGATCTTTATTTTGGCATTGGCGGGTTTATTGGCATTTTTCGTTGCCGGCTCGGTTTTGACAATATTTACTGGCGCATTTGCTGGGTTACACTTTGATGTTGCCGATTGCCCATCCGCTGAGTCGACTCCATCGCTTGGGGCGGCAATGCTAAAAATAGGGATTTTGCCCCCCATCTCGAGAAGCGCAGGGCTTTGGACCAGGCCATTTTTGCCGGGAAATGAGTTCGATGATAAACCAGAATTGCCGGTAAATGTTAAATTCCGATTTCCCGCTGACTTCACCGCTGTCCCAACGCCTTGGCATTGTGTGTCGGATAAATGAGATAAAACATCGGATGATTTCCCGCTATTACAGGATAGTATTGAACATGTCATGGCAGGTGCCTCCTGATTTTTATCGCCATGATAAGCAGGAATGGCAAAGAGGACTTTCATAAATCGACGAAATGATAATTATTCGTAGACTATTTTTAACTGGCCGTCGCCTTCGGCTTCGTTCAACCGGCTTTGCCGGTTGCCCTACTCTGCCTTTTATACGAACTGACCGAGTAGCGAACCGCCAGTTTGACGCATATGAAAAAGCCCTCTGTTTTCACAGAGGGCTTCGTTCAATTGGATGCCTGGCAGTTCCCTACTCTCGCATGGGGAGACCCCACACTACCATCGGCGCTACGGCGTTTCACTGCTGAGTTCGGCATGGGGTCAGGTGGGACCACCGCGCTAGTGCCGCCAGGCAAATTCTTTATTTGCCGAACTCCGCCATATTAACTGGTGCTGATACCCAGAGTCGAACTGGGGACCTCACCCTTACCAAGGGTGCGCTCTACCAACTGAGCCATATCAGCGCTCTAAGCTTTTATTGACCACACCTCTCGTTACACTCGAGGTATCGGCCTTAATGGATGCCTGGCAGTTCCCTACTCTCGCATGGGGAGACCCCACACTACCATCGGCGCTACGGCGTTTCACTACTGAGTTCGGCATGGGATCAGGTGGGACCACCGCGCTAGTGCCGCCAGGCAAATTCGCTATCCAACCGTCATCTTTTACTGATGACCATTGGCCTTTATCCGGAACAGTCGCTGAAAATTCTCTCATCGCCCTTGCGGACAACGCTCTCACAGCTCAAACACCTTAGGTGTTGTAAGGTTAAGTCTCACGGGTCATTAGTATCGGTTAGCTCAACGCATCGCTGCGCTTACACACCCGACCTATCAACGTCATCGTCTTTAACGTCCCTTCAGGTGGCTTAAAGCCACAGGGAAGACTCATCTCGAGGCAAGTTTCCCGCTTAGATGCTTTCAGCGGTTATCTCTTCCGCACGTAGCTACCGGGCAATGCCATTGGCATGACAACCCGAACACCAGTGGTGCGTCCACTCCGGTCCTCTCGTACTAGGAGCAGCCCCTCTCAATCTTCCAACGCCCACGGCAGATAGGGACCGAACTGTCTCACGACGTTCTAAACCCAGCTCGCGTACCACTTTAAATGGCGAACAGCCATACCCTTGGGACCTACTTCAGCCCCAGGATGTGATGAGCCGACATCGAGGTGCCAAACACCGCCGTCGATATGAACTCTTGGGCGGTATCAGCCTGTTATCCCCGGAGTACCTTTTATCCGTTGAGCGATGGCCCTTCCATTCAGAACCACCGGATCACTAAGACCTGCTTTCGCACCTGCTCGAGCCGTCACTCTCGCAGTCAAGCTAGCTTATGCCTTTGCACTAACCTCACGATGTCCGACCGTGATTAGCTAACCTTCGTGCTCCTCCGTTACTCTTTAGGAGGAGACCGCCCCAGTCAAACTACCCACCAGACACTGTCCTCGACCCGGATTACGGGCCGGAGTTAGAACATCAAACATTAAAGGGTGGTATTTCAAGGTTGGCTCCATAAGGACTGGCGTCCCTACTTCTAAGCCTCCCACCTATCCTACACATCAAGGCTCAATGTTCAGTGTCAAGCTATAGTAAAGGTTCACGGGGTCTTTCCGTCTTGCCGCGGGTACACTGCATCTTCACAGCGAGTTCAATTTCACTGAGTCTCGGGTGGAGACAGCCTGGCCATCATTACGCCATTCGTGCAGGTCGGAACTTACCCGACAAGGAATTTCGCTACCTTAGGACCGTTATAGTTACGGCCGCCGTTTACCGGGGCTTCGATCAAGAGCTTCTCCTTGCGGATAACCCCATCAATTAACCTTCCGGCACCGGGCAGGCGTCACACCGTATACGTCCACTTTCGTGTTTGCACAGTGCTGTGTTTTTAATAAACAGTTGCAGCCAGCTGGTATCTGCGACTGGCTTCAGCTCGGGAAGCAAGTTCCTCCACCTAATGCCAGCGTGCCTTCTCCCGAAGTTACGGCACCATTTTGCCTAGTTCCTTCACCCGAGTTCTCTCAAGCGCCTCGGTATTCTCTACCTGACCACCTGTGTCGGTTTGGGGTACGATTCGATGTGACCTGGTGCTTAGAGGCTTTTCCTGGAAGCGTAGCATCAACCCCTTCACCACCGTAGTGGCTCGTCATCACGCCTCAGTGTTACAAGAGAACGGATTTTCCTGTCCTCTCCACCTGCACGCTTGAACCGGGACAACCGTCGCCCGGCCGGTCTAGCTTTCTCCGTCCCCCCTTCGCAGTCACACCCAGTACAGGAATATTAACCTGTTTCCCATCGACTACGCCTTTCGGCCTCGCCTTAGGGGTCGACTCACCCTGCTCCGATTAACGTTGAACAGGAACCCTTGGTCTTCCGGCGAGCGGGCTTTTCACCCGCTTTATCGTTACTTATGTCAGCATTCGCACTTCTGATACCTCCAGCAACCCTCACAGGCCACCTTCTCAGGCTTACAGAACGCTCCCCTACCCAACAATACCCGAAGGTATCGCTGCCGCGGCTTCGGTGCATGGTTTAGCCCCGTTACATCTTCCGCGCAGGCCGACTCGACCAGTGAGCTATTACGCTTTCTTTAAATGATGGCTGCTTCTAAGCCAACATCCTGGCTGTCTATGCCTTCCCACATCGTTTCCCACTTAACCATGACTTTGGGACCTTAGCCGGCGGTCTGGGTTGTTTCCCTCTTCACGACGGACGTTAGCACCCGCCGTGTGTCTCCCGTGATAACATTCTTCGGTATTCGCAGTTTGCATCGGGTTGGTAATCCGGGGTGGACCCCTAGCCGAAACAGTGCTCTACCCCCGAAGATGAATTCACGAGGCGCTACCTAAATAGCTTTCGGGGAGAACCAGCTATCTCCCGGTTTGATTGGCCTTTCACCCCCAGCCACAAGTCATCCGCTAATTTTTCAACATTAGTCGGTTCGGTCCTCCAGTTAGTGTTACCCAACCTTCAACCTGCCCATGGCTAGATCACCGGGTTTCGGGTCTATACCCTGCAACTACACGCCCAGTTAAGACTCGGTTTCCCTACGGCTCCCCTATTCGGTTAACCTTGCTACAGAATATAAGTCGCTGACCCATTATACAAAAGGTACGCAGTCACCCCAATTTCTCAAGGCTCCCACTGCTTGTACGTACACGGTTTCAGGTTCTGTTTCACTCCCCTCGCCGGGGTTCTTTTCGCCTTTCCCTCACGGTACTGGTTCACTATCGGTCAGTCAGGAGTATTTAGCCTTGGAGGATGGTCCCCCCATCTTCAGACAGGATATCACGTGTCCCGCCCTACTCATCGAACCCACAACTCCTGCACCTTCGGATACGGGGCTATCACCCTCTGTCGCCGGACTTTCCAGACCGTTCTCCTGATGCAAAAGCTGATGGTGGTTCTGGGCTGTTCCCCGTTCGCTCGCCGCTACTGGGGGAATCTCGGTTGATTTCTTTTCCTCGGGGTACTGAGATGTTTCAGTTCCCCCGGTTCGCCTCATTGCGCTATGGATTCACGCAATGATAGTGCAACGAATTGCACTGGGTTTCCCCATTCGGACATCGCCGGCTAATAACGCTTCATATCAGCTTACCGACGCTTTTCGCAGATTAGCACGTCCTTCATCGCCTCTGACTGCCTAGGCATCCACCGTGTACGCTTAGTCACTTAACCTCACAACCCTAAAGTGTTTGTTCTGTCCGACCGGCTGCACAAATACATGGCCGCGTTGCTCCGGTACTCGAAATCCTCATGGACATACAGTCCACTCCGGTTTCTCCGTGCCGGGCGCCTTGCCCTGCATTCGTTCGCTCAGTCTTGCTTCGGCGCGGCCTGTTACGGACATCGCCAGCGTTGGACAGAGGCTGTTATCGACATAACAGCATTCTAGGTTTGCTTGCTTTGAGAGACTCGCATACTGATTTTGCTCAGCATGTTTTTTCAAATTTTCAGCTTGTTCCGGATTGTTAAAGAGCAGTATTTCGCAGCATACTTAACGCGCGTCCACCCGCAGGCGTCGCCATATCAGTGTGCTCTGAAATAATTAAAGAAAAACCAGACAATCTCTCATTTCGCGGCGCGAAATGGTGGAGCTAAGCGGGATCGAACCGCTGACCCCCTGCGTGCAAAGCAGGTGCTCTCCCAGCTGAGCTATAGCCCCAAGTCGTTTCTAACCTTTTATCATCCTGTCGTCTTTTTCCCGGCACCGCAAACTTGCATTGGTTATCAACGCCAGTAGCAATATTCTTTTGGGAGAGAAACAACACGATAGCCCATTCGTTTCCAGGCAAGGCGTGGGGTCACGAAGTTTATAATAATAAACGAGTGGCGCCGCAACGCAGCATGGGAAGGAATGGTAGGCCTGAGTGGACTCGAACCACCGACCTCACCCTTATCAGGGGTGCGCTCTAACCACCTGAGCTACAAGCCTATAGAAGGTTTTTCTTGCTCAATACTGTTATCAGACAATCTGTGTGGACACGTCACTTGACGCGCATCTTTCGGTAAGGAGGTGATCCAACCGCAGGTTCCCCTACGGTTACCTTGTTACGACTTCACCCCAGTCATGAATCACAAAGTGGTAAGCGCCCTCCCGAAGGTTAAGCTACCTACTTCTTTTGCAACCCACTCCCATGGTGTGACGGGCGGTGTGTACAAGGCCCGGGAACGTATTCACCGTGGCATTCTGATCCACGATTACTAGCGATTCCGACTTCATGGAGTCGAGTTGCAGACTCCAATCCGGACTACGACGCACTTTGTGAGGTCCGCTTACTCTCGCGAGTTCGCTTCTCTTTGTATGCGCCATTGTAGCACGTGTGTAGCCCTACTCGTAAGGGCCATGATGACTTGACGTCATCCCCACCTTCCTCCGGTTTGTCACCGGCAGTCTCCTTTGAGTTCCCACCATTACGTGCTGGCAACAAAGGATAAGGGTTGCGCTCGTTGCGGGACTTAACCCAACATTTCACAACACGAGCTGACGACAGCCATGCAGCACCTGTCTCAGAGTTCCCGAAGGCACAACTCCATCTCTGAAGTCTTCTCTGGATGTCAAGAGTAGGTAAGGTTCTTCGCGTTGCATCGAATTAAACCACATGCTCCACCGCTTGTGCGGGCCCCCGTCAATTCATTTGAGTTTTAACCTTGCGGCCGTACTCCCCAGGCGGTCGATTTAACGCGTTAGCTCCGAAAGCCACGGCTCAAGGCCACAACCTTCAAATCGACATCGTTTACAGCGTGGACTACCAGGGTATCTAATCCTGTTTGCTCCCCACGCTTTCGTACCTGAGCGTCAGTCTTCGTCCAGGGGGCCGCCTTCGCCACCGGTATTCCTCCAGATCTCTACGCATTTCACCGCTACACCTGGAATTCTACCCCCCTCTACGAGACTCTAGCCTGCCAGTTTCAAATGCAGTTCCCGAGTTAAGCTCGGGGATTTCACATCTGACTTAACAAACCGCCTGCGTACGCTTTACGCCCAGTAATTCCGATTAACGCTCGCACCCTCCGTATTACCGCGGCTGCTGGCACGGAGTTAGCCGGTGCTTCTTCTGCGGGTAACGTCAATGATTGAATCTATTAAACCCAACCCCTTCCTCCCCGCTGAAAGTGCTTTACAACCCGAAGGCCTTCTTCACACACGCGGCATGGCTGCATCAGGCTTGCGCCCATTGTGCAATATTCCCCACTGCTGCCTCCCGTAGGAGTCTGGACCGTGTCTCAGTTCCAGTGTGGCTGGTCATCCTCTCAGACCAGCTAGGGATCGTCGCCTAGGTGAGCCGTTACCCCACCTACTAGCTAATCCCATCTGGGTTCATCCGATGGTGTGAGGCCCTAAGGTCCCCCACTTTGGTCTTGCGACATTATGCGGTATTAGCTACCGTTTCCAGTAGTTATCCCCCTCCATCGGGCAGATCCCCAGACATTACTCACCCGTCCGCCGCTCGCCGGCAAAGTAGCAAGCTACTTCCCGCTGCCGCTCGACTTGCATGTGTTAGGCCTGCCGCCAGCGTTCAATCTGAGCCATGATCAAACTCTTCAATTAAAAGCTTGATGCTCAAAGATTTCATCTGGTTAATCTTTTGAATTAACTGTTTGTCACTCTTCAAGACTTGTATTGTTGTGTTTCGATACGGTCTTGTGAGTGCCCACACAGATTGTCTGATAAATTGTTAAAGAGCGTGCGCCGCTATGATTCAGTCTGGCGCGAGGTGGCGTATATTACGCTTTCCCCTATCAGTGTCAAGCCCGTCAGGCTTGCTTCTGACTCGTTTTCGGTCCTTGTGAAGCTGCTCACAGTCCCGGTCGATGGAGGCGCATTATAGGGATCCGATTATATTGCACAAGCGTTTTTTGATCTTTTCCAGCTGATTGCTTATTTTTCAACCCCGCCGTATTGATCTTAAACGATCCGGTGCCGAGATCGTCCCGGGTTTGAAGATCGAGGACCCCTGCCGCGTTCAGATCCTAGCCTGACCCGACTCGATAAAAAAAGCGAATTTGGCCACATCGGTTGTTGTCATGGCGGCCATCTCGGCGATAAAGTCAGTTAAATTTATTTGCTTGAGGTAATCGTCATGTTACAACCTTCAGGATCGCTGCGCCCATACCAGGGTATGGTGCCGGAACTGGGTCAACGGGTCATGATCGATCCTTCCAGCGTCGTGATCGGGGACGTCAGGCTGGCGGATGACGTCGGCATTTGGCCGTTGGTGGCCATTCGTGGCGACGTCAACAAAGTCATCATCGGGGCAAGAACCAATATCCAGGACGGCAGCGTACTGCATGTGACCCATAAATCCGATTACAATCCGGCCGGCAACCCGTTGATCATTGGCGATGATGTTACAATAGGCCATAAAGCCATGTTGCATGGCTGCACCATCGGCAACCGGGTCTTGGTGGGCATGGGATCCATTATACTCGACGGCGCGGTGATTGAAGAGGACGTCATGATCGGCGCCGGCAGCCTGGTAGCGCCAGGGAAGCGTCTGGAAAGCGGTTATCTTTATGTGGGTAGCCCGGCCAGAAGATCCAGGGCGCTGACGCCAAAAGAAATCGGCAGACTACTCTATTCATCTGATAACTATGTACGCTGGAAAGACGAGTATCTTGCCCAAGGGAGTTAAGTCGATTGCTCCTGGCGTAATAAATCTAATACCGGCTTGATTTGGGGCAGGACGCCATGCCATAACAAAAACGAATAGGCGGCCTGGCCTACCAGCATACCGAGGCCGTCAGCGTAATGCTCGCTGCCTCTATTGACACACCACTGCAGGAAAGGCGTCAGTCCTTTCTGATAAAACATGTCATAGCAGTTTATCGACGAATTAATCAACGAGCCCGCCAGGGCCGGTACCTCGCCATGGACACCGGAAGTCGTGGCGTTAATGACGAGATCAAAATCCGGTTCGGCGAGTTCGTTTAACGGCTGTGCGTTGATAGTGCCCACATGCTGATAAAACGATACCAGCTCACGCGCCCGTTCAAATGTCCGGTTGGTAAGCATTATTGAACAGCCGTAAGACAGCAAAGGCAAGATAACGCCGCGCGCCGCGCCGCCGGCGCCCACCAGCAGAATGCGGCTTTCCGGCCGAATCAGTTCCAGACGGCGCAAATCCGTTAACAGGCCGATGCCGTCGGTATTGTCTCCCAATAACGTTCCGTCAGACTGTTTTTTGACGGTATTCACCGCCCCGGCCTGGGACGCCCGCTCGGTCAGCTGGTCACAAAGGCCGAAGGCCCGTTCTTTGAACGGCATGGTGATATTGGCCCCTTCACCACCATCGGCAAAAAATGACCGTAAAACCTGTTCAAAATCATCCGGGGGAGCCAATACCCGGCCATAGGTATGGGGGATACCGGTTTGCTCGGCGAACAGCGCATGGATACGGGGCGATCTGCTGTGTTTTATCGGATTACCGAATACGGCGTAGGTTTCCATAATCTTTTCTCGTCTTTTCAGCCTTGGCGGATAAGGGTGCCAGTCAAGGCATCTCGAATTTCCGAAGGGTTTAGCCGCCCCTCGACGTTGCCGTCCATCAGCGGAAAATCATTACCAAACTGCAGCCGTACCTCCGCCGCGGTCCGGGCAGGCTCCCGGCCGGACAGATTGGCGCTGGTGGATACCAGCGGTTTTCCGAATGCCAGGCAGAGCTGCCGCACCGGCTCAAAAGCGCTGACGCGCACCGCCAGGGTCGAAAATTGCCCGGTAAGGTAGCGGGGCGTTTCCGGCCTGGCGGGCATGACCCAGGTCACCGGCCCCGGCCAGCTGGACATAATCCGTTCCATCTGCGGATGGGTTAATGCGCTGTCGTCAATATAAGGCAGCAGCTGCCGGTACTCGGCGGCCACCAGTATCAATCCTTTGGTCCAGGGACGAAGCTTCAGCGCCAGCAATGCCCGCACCGCCGTTTCGCTGTCAGGATCGCAGCCCAGGCCGTAAACGGCTTCGGTGGGATATGCCACCACCTGGTCCCGGCCCAGTTTATTTACCAATTCGGACAGATCCGACAGATTATTCTTCATCATTCTCTTTGACTGTAACCGGTTTGCCGCAGCGTTTATCGGCACAATAAAGTATGGCGCCCCGTGAGGTATTTTTTTCTATTAACAGCGGAAAGCGGCAATAAGCGCATTCCCCCGCGACAGGTTTAAAATTGACCACGAACCGGCATCGGGGGTAGGCATCGCAGGCGTAAAACGTTTTACCAAAACGGGATGTCCGCTGCACCAGATTTCCCGTCCGGCATTGCGGGCAGGTAAAAGCGGTCTCATCAGGTTTGTCCGTCGCCGCGATATAATCGCAGACGGGATAGTTGGAACAACCGATAAACATGCCGTAGCGCCCCTGGCGCAACACCAGGGTCCCCTGACAGGCCGGACAGGTCTGCCCTTCCAGCACGGTGACGATATGTCCGTCAGCATGCTGTTTTAGCGGTTTGATATAAGCGCAACGGGGGTATTGAGAGCAACCGAGGAACGGGCCATGCTGACCGGACCTGATGACGAGCTCTGCCCCGCAATCAGGGCAGCGCTCAGTGGGCCTGGCGGTAAAAAGCGCGGCTTTTGCCATAAATTCCAATCATCAGTAAGTCTGTCATTCTTTAATGCAGATGGTTTTCATCTTCCTCAAATACGAGATCTTCCATTTGCTGGTATGCATTTTCATATCCTGGGATATTAAAAAGCACCATCAGGATAACCCATTTGAGATCTTCCAGATCAAACTCAGCGGCATCCAGGGCCATGACGCGATCGATAACCATTTCACGGGTTTCAAGGTTCAGCACCTGAATCTGTTCAAGAAACAGTAAGAATCCACGACATTCCGTATCCAGGAACTGGCTCTCTTCATCGGTATAAATACGTAAAGCGAGCGGATCGGCACTCATCGTAAAGGTTTTGCTTTGCCCATCCTGTAAATCAGCCAGTTTCTCCAACCAGTTCAGCGCGTTATAAATGTCATCCTGATGAAAACCCGCACGGGTTAAATCATCGGTCAACTTATCTTGATCCACACGCATTTCGACTTCATTGTGGATATATGTCTCAAACAAGTACATTAGTACGTCGAACATGGCCTGCCCTCCTTAAACGGACATAGCCGCCGGGTACAACTGCGATCCATCCTGCTAACTCCAGCTCAAGCAGCTTAATCACCACCTCTGGCACAGGTTGGCCGGCACGTTCAGCGACGACGTCAACAGGTGTAACCTCATCTCCTACGTTAGCCAACACATCGGCAAATGGCAATTCAACTTCGCGTTCTGCCGCATAAATAATTTTATCCTGCTCCAAAGTCAGCCAATTCAGGCCGCTGCCGAGCTGATCCAGGATTTCTTTTGGCTGCGTAATCAGATAAGCGCCCTGCTGAATCAGCCAATGGGTTCCTTCGGTACCGGAATTGCCGAGCGGACCGGGCAAGGCATAGACATCCTTGCCCTGGTCGAGGGCATATCGCGCGGTAACCAGCGAGCCGCTTCTGGCGGCGGCCTCCACCACCAGCACCCCGAGGCTCAGCCCGCTGATGATGCGGTTACGATAGGGGAAATGGCTCGCCAGAGGCGCCGCGTCCAAAACAAACTCCGAAACCAGCGCGCCGCCCTCCCCAACGATACGCTCGGCGAGCTTATGGTGCTGCGCCGGATAGACGTTCTGCAGCCCGCTGCCCAATACCGCGACGGTACGCCCCTTGGCGTCCAATGCCGCACGATGGCTGATGCCATCGATGCCCAGCGCCAGCCCGCTGGTAATGGTGAGACCGCACCGGGACAGCGCCGCGGCAAAACAGGATCCCCACTGCTCCCCGTATACCGTATAGCGACGGCTGCCGACCATGGCCAGCTGCTTTGAGTTCAGGCAGCCAATATCTCCTTTGACAAACAGCGCGGGAGGCGGACAGGCGAGATTTCGAAGCCGGTGGGGATAAGCCTCATCGGAAAAGCTGACAAAATGGTGGCCGGGATGCTCCAGCCAGCGAAGCGCAGCTTCGATATTGGCGGAAGGATACTGATGAAATCGCTGGCGCTGGCGAGGAGTAAGGTAGGCAAAAAGCGCCCCTTGCCGATCAAAGTCAGCGGAGAGTGGCAATTGTGACAGACATTCAAACGCCTTTGCGCCATTCAAGCCCTTTACCGCCGCCAGGCGCATCCATATTTCCATTAACGTCATGCTGACCTCTGCATCCGTGCGTATTGCCGGTGACGCGACATTTATGCACCGATGCTGTCAATCAGGACGGGAAATGTCTAGAATAAGAGGTGGAATAGTTTTCATAATCGGACGCAGATATAGACTCATATGCCAGTATTGCAGGTATTACATTATCCAGATGAGCGGCTTCGCATTGTTGCGAAACCGGTAAAAGAAGTTAATGACGCTATTCGCCGTATTGTGGATGATATGTTTGAAACCATGTACGTCGAAGAGGGAATTGGCCTGGCCGCAACCCAGGTCAATATACATCAGCGTATTATCGTCATAGATGTATCGGAGACCCATGATCAGCGTCATGTCTTGATCAACCCTGAGCTGCTGAGCAAAAGCGGCGAGACCGGGATTGAGGAAGGGTGCCTGTCGATCCCCGATCAACGGGGTTTTGTGCCCCGGGCCGAAAAAGTGACAGTGCGTGCGCTGAATCGGGAAGGAGAGTCATTCGAGCTTGAAGCGGACGGGCTGTTGGCCATTTGTATCCAGCATGAGATGGACCATCTGGTAGGTAAATTGTTTGTCGACTATCTTTCGCCCTTAAAGCGTCAGCGCATACGTCAGAAAATGGAAAAGATGGCGAAGATCAACGCCCGCGCCGAAAAATAATCGTCGCCATACAGGAATTAACGTGTCCGATTCTCTACGTGTCATTTTTGCCGGTACGCCCGATTTCGCCGCGCGCCATCTCAGCGCATTGCTCGGTTCCAGACATAAAGTCGTCGGGGTGTTTACCCAGCCGGATCGCCCGGCCGGCCGGGGCAACCGGCTTACGGCCAGCCCGGTCAAGGAGCTGGCGCAGCAGCATCACCTGCCGGTCTTCCAGCCAAAATCATTACGCCCGCCGGAAAATCAGCGCCTGGTGGCGGAGCTGGCAGCGGATATCATGGTGGTGGTGGCCTATGGCTTGATTCTGCCTCAGGCAGTGCTGGATATGCCGCGTCTGGGATGCCTGAACGTCCATGGCTCACTGTTGCCGCGCTGGCGGGGCGCGGCGCCAATCCAACGCGCCCTGTGGGCCGGCGATGACGCCACGGGTATCACCATCATGCAAATGGATGCCGGTCTTGATACCGGCGCGATGCTGCTGAAACTTTCCTGCCCCATCACCCCGGAAGACACCAGCGCCAGCCTGTATGAAAAATTGGCGGCTCTCGGCCCCGGCGCCCTGCTCGAGACCCTTGACCGCAGCGCCGCGGGTCATTTGGCGCCGGAAAAACAAGACGAGAGCCGGGCGACCTACGCCGAAAAGTTAACGAAGGAAGAAGCACGCCTGAATTGGCAATTGCCCGCGGCCGACCTGGAACGCTGCGTGCGCGCCTTTAACCCCTGGCCCGTCAGCTTTATCACGATCGCCGGTCAGCCGGTGAAAATCTGGCGGTCGGCGGTGGAGGATACGGCCGCGGACGTTTCACCCGATGCGATTCCCGGCACCATCGTCCGTGCTGACAAGAACGGCATCCTGGTGGCCACGGCTCAGGGCGCGCTCAATCTCCTATTATTGCAACCCGCGGGCAAAAAACCCATGTCGGCGCAGGATTTGCTTAATTCGCGCCGTGAATGGTTTACTCCGGGTACAATTCTGGTCTGATTTTTACAGGGGGTTATCGCCCGGTTTTTGCAAGAAAAACCGGGTGGTTACGTTCCGGCTGTTTCCACCATCCTCCGGTCAATTATGAATAAACATTATAACCTCCGCGCATTGGCGGCGAAGGCTGTCGCCCAGGTGCTCGATCAAGGATTATCCCTCAGCCAGGTGTTGCCGTCGCTGCAAACGCCCCTGGCCGACAAGGATCGCGCATTATTGCAGGAGCTATGTTTTGGTATTTTGCGCACGCTGCCGCAGCTTGAAGGATACATCAGGCAACTGATGGCCAAACCGCTCACCGGCAAACAGCGAACGGTGCATTACCTGCTGATGGTGGGCATATATCAATTACTCTTCACCCGAATTCCCCCTCATGCCGCGCTGGCGGAAACCGTCGACGGCGCAGTTGCGTTGAAGCACCCGCAGCTCAAGGGGCTGGTGAACGGCGTATTGCGCCAATTCCAACGGCGACAGGAAGAACTGATGGCCGCCGACGACCGCCAGGAGAGCCGTTTTCTTCATCCCTCGTGGCTGGCTAGACGGCTGCAGGCCGCTTACCCCGAAGAAGCCTCGGCCATTATGGACGCCAACAATCAGCGGCCCCCTATGTGGCTGCGCGTTAACCGGCTGTTCAACAGCCGCGATGAATACCTGCAGCTGCTGGCCGGGGAGGATATCATCGCCTACCCCCACCCGGCGCTGCCGGAGGCGGTCAGGCTGGAAACTCCCTGTAATGTCGGTCGGCTGCCGGGCTTTGACCGCGGCTGGGTGACGGTACAGGATGCGGCGGCGCAAGGTTGCGCGCTGTGGCTTGATCCGCAGGCGGGGGAAGATATTCTGGATTTATGCGCCGCGCCGGGAGGAAAAACCACCCATATATTGGAACTGGCTCCCTTGGCCCGGGTCACTGCCGTGGATGTGGATACCCAGAGGGCCGGCCGGATCAAAGAAAACCTGCAGCGTCTCGGACAGCATGCTAATGTCATCGTCGGTGACGGACGATTGCCGGCGCAGTGGAGCGAGGGGCAAACGTGGGACCGTATTTTGCTGGATGCGCCCTGCTCCGCCACCGGCGTTATCCGCCGGCATCCCGATATCAAATGGCTGCGCCGCGACAGCGATATTGCCGAACTGGCCGCGCTGCAACGGCAAATTCTGACCGCCATTTGGCCGCGGCTTAAACCCGGCGGGACGCTGCTGTATGCCACCTGTTCGGTATTGCCGGAAGAAAATCGCGAACAGATCCGGCGCTTTTTGCAGGAAAATGCCGATGCCGAACTCGCCGGCACGGGTGACGCCGAGCAGCCCGGTTTACAATGTTTGCCGGCCCCGAATGAGGGCGATGGTTTCTTTTACGCTAAGATAACGAAAGGGCAAACAGCCGATAACCCGGCGCGGACAAAATAAGTATGAAGAGTCGATAATGAAAATAATCATCCTTGGTGCGGGACAGGTTGGCGGCACGCTGGCGGAAAACCTGGCGGGGGAGAACAACGATATTACTATCGTCGATACCAACCCCAACCCTCTGCGACAGCTGCAGGATAAGTTCGATTTACGGACCATCCAGGGCCATGCTTCGCATCCCAGGGTGCTCCGGGAAGCCGGCGCGGAAGACGCGGACATGCTGGTCGCCGTCACCAACTCCGACGAAACCAATATGGTAGCCTGCCAGATTGCCTATACCCTGTTCAAAACCCCCAACCGTATCGCGCGCATTCGTTCGGCGGATTATATCCGGGAATCCGCCAGGCTCTTTTCGACGGAAGTCGTGCCTATCGATCACTTGATATCACCCGAGCAACTGGTTATTGAAAGCATCTATAAGCTGGTGGAATACCCCGGTGCGCTGCAGGTAGTGAATTTTGCCCAGGGCAAAGTCAGTATCGCAGCGGTGAAGGCCTATTATGGCGGTCCGCTGGTGGGCAACGCCCTGTCTTCCCTGCGCGAGCATATGCCGCATATCGACACCCGCGTCGCCGCCATATTTAGGCAGGATCGGCCGATTCGTCCCCAGGGATCCACGGTTATCGAGGCGGGGGATGAAGTCTTTTTTGTGGCCGCATCGCCGCATATCAGGGCGGTAATGAGCGAACTCCAGCGACTGGAAAAACCCTATAAACGTATCATGATCGTCGGCGGCGGCAATATAGGCGCCGGATTGGCGCAGCGGCTGGAGAAGGATTACAGCGTAAAACTGATTGAACGCGATCAGCAGCGGGCGGCTGAGCTGGCGGAACTGTTGCAGGATACCATCGTATTTTACGGCGATGCATCCGATCAGGAGCTGCTGGCGGAAGAGCATATTGAACAAATCGATGTGTTTATCGCCATCACCAATGATGACGAAGCCAACATTATGTCCGCCATGCTGGCCAAACGCATGGGCGCCAAAAAAGTGCTGGTATTGATTCAACGCCGCGCCTATGTGGATCTGGTGCAGGGCAGCGTGATCGATATCGCCATCTCGCCGCAGCAGGCCACGATCTCAGCGCTATTAGGCCATGTGCGAAAAGCGGATATTGTCAGCGTGTCCTCGTTACGCCGTGGGGTGGCCGAGGCCATAGAGGCTATCGCCCACGGCGATGAGAGCACGTCAAAAGTAGTGGGTCGGGCTATCGACGCCATCAAATTGCCCCCCGGCACGGTTATTGGCGCTATTGTCCGGGGCGACGAGGTGATCATCGCCAATAAAAACAGTCATATTCAGCAAGGGGATCATGTGATTATGTTTTTGACCGACAAAAAATTCATTACCGATGTGGAACGCTTATTCCAACCTAGCCCCTTCTTTCTATAAAAAATATTAATGTGTTTTAACATAACAATATTTCGGTCATTTTTAAGTTGCCCGGTTCTAGCGCCGGGCAATGAAAAAATGGCCGCCCAGACCTACAAAAATGCTGCTGTAAAATAAAGGGCTCATTCTTATTAGGGATATTATCCCGCTCGGTCGTTGACAGGACGCTTAATGTCGGACTATTCCTTATATTGAGGGCCCGATAACCTTCACCTTCGAAGCATTCTGGCAAAATAATGATCCTTTGTTAGAATTAATTTGTTATTAACCTAAGGGAACAAGCCTATGAGTTTTTTGCAGGAATTTCGTAAATTTGCCATGCGCGGCAACGTAGTAGACCTGGCGGTAGGTGTGATTATCGGTGCTGCTTTCGGCAGAATCGTCTCGTCACTGGTGGCAAACGTCATTATGCCGCCTCTGGGACTGCTGATTGGCGGTGTCGATTTCAAACAGTTTGCCTGGGTGTTAAAACCGGCGCAGGGAGATACGCCGGCGGTAGTGATGCAATACGGCATTTTTCTGCAAAATATTTTTGACTTCATTATTGTCGCGCTGGCCGTATTTTGCGTGGTCAAACTGATCAACAGCATGCATCGTAAACAGGAAGAGGCGCCGGCCGCGCCGCCCCCCCCCAGCGCTGAGGAAACGTTACTGACCGAAATTCGGGATTTGTTAAAACAGCAGCAGCAAACCCAGGCCGGCAGACCGATAGAATAAGCGTGGATATTAAGTCACTATTTTCCGCCGGGCGTTGCGACAAAGACGACGGGACAATGCGGACAGGACATTAGTTCGCGCGGGAATGGTATGCAGGCAGAAGGGCAGTGGTAAAATCACGTGAAATAATTTTGCCACTGCCCTCCCAATCGCGGGCCTTTGCGTTTTTTCCTTTGCGGCAATAACTGCCTTTGCCCTTGAGATTTTTTTCGCGGCGCTGGCGAAACAACGGGTCGTTGAGGAGTGCCGCCAGGGCATTGTCCTTGATGATGCCTTTGGTGTGTTGATACTTGTCAGTCATGATGTTCTCTTCCTGCTGTCTTAATGGTATGAAAAGTTAAGCCTGGCACTGGGTGCCTTTTCACTGCGGGCGCAATTATAGCAAATCGTTTTCTACGTTGCTCATTCAATCCTCTGCCGTTGATAGGCGGTAAAGCCAATCATGGCATCCCTCTATTTCCCCGTTTTACTGAAACGTCGCTGCAGCTGCGGCTGATATCCCTGATGCAGAAAATCAGTGCTCAATCCAGCCTGACGGAGCTTGATTTCCAGCAGCCTTAACCGCGCGGCGATCTCGGTATGCCTGGCGTCGCTATCTTCAATGCCCTGCAATAAATCCTTGAGCTGCAGCGCATCTTTACGGTCTTGTAATTCCGGCGGCAAATAGCCGGCATTTTTCAACAGGCGATAACCGGTGCGCAACTCCTCCGGTACGGCACTATCATCATCAAGCTGCAGGGGCCTGCCGTATCCAGGCAAATTATCAAAATCGCCGTTCTTCTGCGCTTGCTGAATATGTTGCTCGGCCCATTCATCGAATAACCACATTGTCTAAGCCACTCCTTATCTATATAGCTTGCCGGTTAAGAATAACGCATTGGGCAATCGATGATAAGAGGCACGGGAATAAGGTGCAGCATTGCCACGGTTCAATGACACCCTGGAACTGCCTGGCATTGCTTATATTGAAAGACCACCCGTCATTCACCGAATGGCTGTTTACCCAGCACGCCGGTGACATGGTCAACAAAGCAGGTGATGCGCGATGCCAGCGTCGTGTTGCGGTAGTACACCGCGTTGATGGGCTGACGCACGTCAAGGGTTTGCGTGGAGAACAATTGCACCAGCCGCCCACTCTGGCGGTCCTCGCGGGTCATGAAGTCAGAAAGGCAGGCGATGCCGAGGCCGGACAGCGCCATTTGCCTGAGTGTCTCACCGCTGGACGATGCAATCGATGGCTTGATGTGCAAGGTGACCCCGCTCGCTTCGCGCAGTGGCCAATCGTTCAGAGATTCGGGATGATTAAATCCCAGAAGAGCGTGTGTCCCGAGCTGGGCCAGCGTAGTCGGCATACCATAGCGTGTCAGATAGTCCGGACTTGCGAGCACGCGGACACGACTGCTACCGATGGGGCGTGCGTGTAGAGTAGAGTCTTTCAGGGGCCCGATGCGGAACGCCACGTCGGTACGCCTTTCGATCAAATCGATAATGCCCTCGGTGGAGTGGAGCTCCAGCTCTATGTCCGGGTAGCGGGTACGGAACCCCTCCAGCAGCGGCACGATAACGTGCAGCATGAAAGGAGTAGCCGCATCAACCCGCAGCCGTCCGGCAGGCCGCATCCGTCTTGCCGCCATTTGCTCTTCGGCTTCATCAACCGAGGCAAGGATAGTGCGCGCGTGCTGCAAAAAGTCCGTTCCCTCCTCAGTCAGCTCCAGCCGCCGCGTGGTGCGCCGCAGCAGGGTCGTCTGTAACTTTTCCTCCAAACGACTGAGCGTGCGGCTGGTAGCCGAAATGGTCAGGTCCAGCTGTTCCGCCGCTGCGGTGATTGAGCCCGTATCTACAACGGCAACAAACGCTTGTAATTCGTCTAAGGTAGTTTTCATTATTGATTTTATATCAAAAGAATTTGGCTTATACAGGGCTTAATCTACAAATGTAAACCCAGCATACTGTGACCCTTGTTCAATATCCTGAATCACAACCATACCACTTGCACTGCTTGCCGTCGTGCCGCCGGTGGATTCAGCATCGGCGTCGAGGCCCCACTCGACAACGACTGGTACCCGTTGTCCCTTTTTCCTACCCAAGCCACCGGCGCGGCTGCGCCGGTCGCGGAGACCCATCATGTCTGATATCCAAGACCCGCTGTTCCAACCCTATTTCCTGGGTGGCCTCGAACTGCCCAACCGCATCGTGATGCCGCCGATGACCCGCTCGCGCGCCAGTCAACCTGGCGACGTGCCGAACGATCTGATGGCCGCTTATTACGCGCAGCGTGCCGGAGCCGGTCTGATCGTCAGCGAAGGCACCTGGATCTCACCGCTCGGCAAAGGCTATGCATGGACGCCGGGCATCCATACGCCTGCGCAGCTCGCCGGCTGGCGCAAGGTGACCCAAGCCACGCACGCCGCGGGCGGACGCATATTCGCGCAGCTCTGGCACGTCGGCCGCCTGAGCCACATCAGCCTGCTCGAAGGGCAGTCCCCGGTATCGTCCACGGCCATCCAGGCCGAGGGCGTGAATGTCTTTGTTGCTGAAAGCGACGGTATGCCGAGCTTTGTGCCGGCATCCAAACCGCGTGCGCTCCAGGTGGAAGAAATCCACGCCATTGTCGATGAGTTCCGCCAGGCCGCACGCAACGCGATGGCCGCAGGCTTTGACGGTGTTGAACTGCACGGTGCCAACGGCTACCTGATCAACCAGTTCATCGACTCCGGCGCCAACGGCCGAAGCGATGAGTATGGCGGTTCGCTAGAGAACCGTCTGCGTTTTCTCGGCGAGGTAGCGCAAGCCCTGGTGGAGGGCACTGGCGACCAGACCCGCGTCGGTATTCGCCTGGCCCCGCTGACCACCCTCAACGGCTGCGTCGATGATGACCCAGAGACCACCTACACCGCAGCGGCAAAGCTGCTGGGCGATATCGGCGTGGGCTATATTCACATCGCCGAGGCAGATTGGGACGATGCACCTGATATGCCGACAGGTTTCAAGCAGCGGCTTCGGGAGGTGTTCCCCGGCACGCTGATTTACGCCGGCCACTACAATGCGGAGCGCGCCCGCACGGCGTTGCGTGAAGGCTGGGCGGATTTGATCGGTTTCGGCCGTCCGTTCGTGGCTAATCCCGACCTACCGCAGCGTCTGCGCACCGGAGCGCAACTCAATATGCATGACCGCGACACCCTGTTCGGCGGCGGCGCGCACGGTTTGACCGACTATCCCACGCTGGGCCTGAAGCCCGGCCAATGATGTTTCAGGCGCCCGGCGCACTAAATAAAAAACCCGGCCAAGGCCGGGTTTTGTAAGCTGACGGCTATAGATTACTCTGTAACCGCTTCCGCTGGAACTTGTGACTCTGCCGCACGATCAAGCAGTTCGATGTAAGCCATCGGCGCATTGTCACCTGCACGGAATCCACACTTTAAAATACGAGTGTAACCACCGGCACGGCTCGCAAAACGCGGTCCAAGCTCGTTAAACAGTTTTGCCACGATCTCGTTATCACGAGTACGGGCGAATGCCAGACGACGATTTGCAACGCTGTCGGTCTTGGCAAGTGTAATCAGCGGTTCAACAACACGGCGCAGCTCTTTCGCTTTTGGCAGAGTCGTCTTGATTATCTCATGACGAACCAAAGAGCCGGCCATGTTACGGAACATAGCCTGGCGATGGCTGCTGTTACGGTTCAGTTGACGACCACTCTTACGATGGCGCATGACCTTATCCTTCTCAGTAAAACCTTACCCTGTGATCGGGTTATTCATCAGCAATACTTGCCGGAGGCCAATTCTCAAGGCGCATGCCCAGAGATAACCCACGGGAAGCCAACACATCTTTAATCTCAGTGAGAGATTTTTTACCCAGGTTGGGCGTTTTAAGGAGCTCAACCTCGGTGCGCTGTACCAGATCACCGATGTAGTGGATGGCTTCTGCCTTAAGGCAGTTAGCAGAGCGGACAGTCAATTCCAGATCGTCAACCGGGCGCAGCAAGATCGGATCGAATTCTGGTTTTTCTTCTTTCACTTCCGGCTGACGTACATCACGTAAATCAACAAAAGCTTCAAGTTGTTCAGCCAGAATGGTCGCCGCGCGGCGGATCGCCTCTTCAGGATCGATCGTACCGTTGGTTTCCATTTCGATGACCAGCTTATCCAGATCGGTACGCTGTTCAACACGTGCAGCTTCAACATTGTAGGCGATCCGCTCTACAGGGCTATAGCACGCATCGACCAGCAAACGACCGATCGGGCGCTCGTCTTCTTCCGAATGAATTCGGGCAGAAGCCGGCACATAACCACGACCACGCTGAACTTTGATACGCATATTGATTGCTGCGTTCTCATCGGTCAGGTGACACAGCACATGCTGCGGCTTGACGATTTCGACATCCCCGTCATGGGTAATGTCGGCTGCGGTTACAGGGCCAATGCCAGATTTATTCAGAGTAAGGATAACGTCATCTTTACCTTGAACTCTCACCGCCAGCCCTTTCAGGTTGAGCAGAATCTCCAGGATGTCTTCCTGTACACCTTCTTTGGTGCTGTACTCGTGCAGTACACCATCAATCTCAACCTCGGTCACCGCGCAACCCGGCATCGACGAAAGCAGAATACGGCGCAGTGCGTTACCTAGAGTATGGCCAAAGCCACGCTCTAAAGGTTCAAGGGTCACCTTGGCGTGCGTCGAACTGATTTGCTCGATATCTACCAGGCGCGGTTTTAGAAACTCTGTCACAGAACCCTGCATTGTGTCCTCTCTTTGGTACTAAGCCTTACTTGGAGTAAAGCTCGACTATCAGGTGTTCATTAATGTCCGCAGACAGATCGGTACGTTCTGGAATGCGCTTGAACACCCCTTCCATCTTAGCAGCGTCAACTTCAAGCCAGGTCGGCTTTTCACGCTGTTCAGCCAGTTCCAATGAGGCACGAACACGGGATTGCTTTTTCGCTTTCTCACGGATGCTAACAACGTCATTCGGAGTAACCTGGTAAGAAGCGATGTTGACTACACGTCCGTTTACCATGATCGCCTTGTGGCTGACCAATTGACGTGATTCAGCGCGAGTGGCACCAAAACCCATACGGTAAACAACGTTGTCCAGACGGCCTTCGAGCAACTGCAACAGGTTTTCACCGGTATTGCCTTTAAGACGCGCTGCTTCTTTGTAATAGTTGCGGAATTGACGTTCCAGAACGCCGTAAATACGACGGACTTTTTGTTTTTCACGCAACTGCACCCCGTAATCGGACAGACGCGGCTTACGCGCGCCATGCTGTCCAGGGGGCTGTTCAATCTTGCCTTTGGTATCGATCGCTCGAACACCTGACTTCAGGAACAGGTCGGTGCCCTCACGACGGCTCAGCTTGAGCTTAGGACCCAAATATCTTGCCATTTTCTTTCTCCAACTAACCTAAAAGCGGCGTTATACGCGGCGCTTTTTAGGCGGACGACAACCGTTATGGGGGATCGGAGTCACATCAGTAATGTTAGTGATGCGAAAACCAGCCGCGTTTAACGCGCGAACGGTAGACTCACGGCCCGGACCAGGTCCTTTAACCATAACTTCCAGATTCTTGATGCCATACTCTTTCACTGCTTCAGCGCAGCGTTCTGCTGCAACCTGTGCGGCAAACGGAGTAGACTTACGAGAACCACGGAAACCGGAACCTCCGGCCGTCGCCCAACCCAACGCATTACCCTGACGATCGGTAATTGTTACGATGGTATTGTTGAAAGACGCATGGATATGAGCCACACCATCTGAAACTTGCTTTTTAACACGCTTGCGTGCACGAATAGGTGCCTTAGCCATTATTTAATCACCCCGATTATTTCTTGATCGGTTTACGCGGACCCTTACGGGTACGGGCGTTGGTCTTAGTACGCTGACCGCGGACTGGAAGACCACGACGATGACGCAAACCACGATAAGTACCAAGGTCCATAAGACGTTTGATACTCAGGGTAACTTCACGGCGCAAATCACCTTCGACCACAAATTTAGCCACTGCTTCACGCAGCGTGTCGATCTGCTCTTCAGACAGCTCACTGATCTTAACATGTTCAGCTATGCCCGCACTCTCACAAATAGATTGCGAACGGGTTTTACCGATACCGTAGATAGCGGTCAATGCAATCACGGCATGTTTATGATCAGGAATGTTAATGCCTGCTATACGGGCCACTATGCACTCCTAAAAATGTAAACGGCAACACCATTCTGAAAAGCCCGTTTTCAGGATACTCAAACGATGTTGCGTTGATATACAAAAGATTGGCTGGCTAATCTAGCCAGCTCAACCCAACTTTGCAAGAAAAAAATGCCGGAATTTTTAGCCTTGGCGCTGTTTATGCTTTGGCTCACTGCAAATCACACGTACGACACCGTGGCGTCTTACAATCTTGCAGTTACGACACAACTTCTTGACGGAAGCACGAACTTTCATTTTTCCTCTCCGTAACTTCGCAAGCTCACCGAATCAGCGGTTATAGCCTTTAAGGTTTGCTTTCTTCAATGCCGACTCATATTGACTTGACATCATCAGAGTCTGCACTTGAGCCATAAAGTCCATGATTACCACAACGACAATCAATAAAGATGTGCCCCCAAAGTAGAAGGGAACTTTCATTGCGTCACGCATGAACTCCGGGATAAGGCAGATAAAAGTAATATACATTGCCCCGACCAGGGTCAGACGGGTCATTACTTTATCTATATATTTAGCCGTTTGCTCTCCCGGACGAATGCCTGGTACAAATGCACCGGACTTCTTCAGGTTATCTGCTGTCTCGCGCGGGTTAAACACCAATGCCGTGTAAAAGAAACAGAAGAATATGATTGCAGACGCATAGAGTAACACATAAAGCGGTTGACCAGGCTGCAAATACAATGAAATAGCTGTCAGCCAACCCCAACCGGTACCGCCGCCGAACCAAGATGCAATCGTGGCCGGAAACAGAATGATGCTGGAAGCGAAAATCGCCGGGATTACACCGGCCATATTCACCTTCAACGGCAAATGTGTACTTTGTGCCGCATAAACACGACGCCCTTGCTGACGTTTGGCATAGTTAACGACAATACGCCGCTGGCCACGCTCGACAAATACAACAAAAAACGTCACTGCAAATACGAGAACCACAATCAATAGCAACACGAGGAAGTGCATGTCGCCTTGTCGAGCTTGCTCAATGGTATGGCCGATGGCCGGCGGGAGACCCGCAACGATACCGGCAAAGATAATGATGGAGATACCGTTACCGATACCCCGTTCAGTTATCTGCTCGCCCAACCACATCAGGAACATTGTCCCGGTGACCAGGCTCACGACAGCGGTAAAGTAAAACGCGAAGCCCGGATTATAAACCAGGCCTTGCATCCCGGGCATATTCGGTAAACCGGTAGCAATACCGATCGACTGGAATATCCCCAATACCAACGTGCCATAGCGGGTGTACTGGCTTATCTTGCGACGGCCAGCCTCACCTTCTTTTTTTATCTCCGCCAGCGCCGGGTGAACCACAGTCAGCAGCTGTATGATGATCGATGCCGAAATATACGGCATGATCCCCAACGCGAAGATAGAAGCACGGCTGAGCGCGCCACCAGAGAACATGTTGAACATTTCAATGATGGTGCCTCTTTGCTGTTCGAGCAATTTCGCAAGCACAGCGGCATCGATACCAGGAATCGGAATAAAAGAGCCGATACGGAAGACAATCAGAGCGCCGACCACAAACAAAAGCCTGCGTCGCAATTCGCCTAATCCGCCTTTAGCACTTTGAAAGTCTAATCCTGGTTGTTTGGCCATCTGCTACTTATTCCTCAATTTTACCGCCGGCGGCTTCGATTGCAGCACGAGCGCCTTTGGTGACACGCAGACCGCGCAGGGTTACTGCGCGATTGATTTCGCCGGAAAGCATGACTTTCGCGAACTCAATCTGGGTGCCAACAACGTTAGCGGCTTTAAGCGTATTCAGATCGATAACCTCACCGTCTACCTTCGCCAGCTCGGACAGGCGAATTTCCGCCGTAATTGCTGCTTTGCGCGAAGTGAAGCCGAATTTCGGCAGACGACGGTACAATGGCATCTGGCCGCCTTCGAAACCGCGACGCACGCCACCGCCAGAACGAGATTTCTGACCTTTGACACCGCGTCCGCCGGTTTTACCCAGACCGGAACCGATGCCACGGCCAACACGCCTTGGCGCGTGTTTGGAACCCTCAGCCGGAGACAGAGTATTTAAGCGCATCTCTTACTCCTCAACTTTGACCATGTAGGAAACCAAATTGACCATACCGCGAATCGCAGGAGTATCCTCGCGCTCAACGGTGTGACCAATGCGACGCAGGCCCAAGCCAACCAGAGTTGCCCTGTGTTTCGGCAGACGACCGATGGAACTGCGAGTCTGTGTTATTTTAATAGTCTGTGCCATGGTCAATTACCCCAGAATTTCTTCAACGGATTTACCACGCTTGGCAGCGACCATTTCGGGAGACTTCATGTTAGCGAGCGCATCGATAGTTGCACGAACCACGTTAATCGGGTTGGTGGAACCATATGTTTTTGCTAACACGTTGTGAACTCCTGCGACTTCAAGGACGGCGCGCATAGCACCACCGGCGATAATACCGGTACCTTGGGAAGCCGGCTGCATGAACACACGCGACCCCGTGTGAGCACCTTTGACAGGATGCTGCAGGGTGCCGCTGTTCAGCGCGACATTCAACATATTGCGACGGGCTTTTTCCATCGCTTTCTGGATTGCTGCCGGAACTTCGCGTGCCTTGCCGTAACCAAAACCTACGCGACCGTTACCGTCACCGACAACTGTCAGAGCGGTAAAACTGAAAATACGGCCACCTTTTACGGTTTTGGATACGCGATTTACCGCGATCAGCTTTTCCTGCAGTTCGCCAGCTTGCTTCTCAGTGTGTTGTGACATCTTACACCCCTACCTTAGAACTGAAGGCCAGCTTCACGGGCAGCATCTGCCAGTGCCTGGACACGACCATGATATTGGAATCCGGAACGATCAAAGGCCACAACCTTGATGCCTTTTTCCAAAGCGCGTTCGGCGATGGTTTTACCCACGGCGCTGGCGGCGTCTTTGTTACCGGTACCCTTTAATTGCTCCGCGATGGCTTTTTCTAAAGTAGAAGCGGCCACCAATACTTCAGCACCATTCGGGGCAATGACCTGCGCATAAATATGGCGCGGGGTACGATGTATAACCAGGCGAGTTGCGCCCAGTTCGTGGAGCTTGCGGCGTGCGCGGGTCGCACGACGGATACGAGCTGCTTTCTTATCCATAGTGTTACCTTACTTTTTCTTAGCCTCTTTGGTACGCACGACTTCGTCGGCGTAACGGACACCCTTGCCTTTGTAGGGCTCAGGACGACGATAGGCCCGCAAATCAGCCGCGATCTGCCCAACAGCCTGCTTATCAGCGCCTTTCAGCACGATTTCAGTCTGGCTTGGACATTCAGCGGTGATGCCTGCCGGTAAAACATGGTCAATGGGGTGTGAATAGCCAAGGGCCAAATTCACCACATTGCCTTTTACCGCGGCGCGATAACCTACGCCTACCAGCTGCAGCTTCTTGGTGAAGCCTTCAGTAACACCGACAATCATTGCATGCAACAGTGCACGGGTCGTACCCGCCAGGGCCCAACCGTTCGCTTCGCCTTCACGGGGCAGAAACGTCAGGTTATTGTCCGCATAGTTGACATGAACTGCGTCGTGGATAGTACGGCTCAGCTCGCCGTTTTTACCTTTGATCGTAATGTTCTGACCGTCGAGTTTTATCTCTACGCCGGCAGGAACTACGACATGTGCTTTTGCAACACGAGACATGTTTTCCTCCCGATTAAGCTACGTAGCAGATAATCTCGCCACCAAGACCAGCCTGGCGAGCCGCACGATCAGTCATGACACCTTTAGAGGTGGAAACAACCGCGATACCCAAACCGGCCATAACTTTCGGCAGCGCATCTTTTTTCTT
Organism: Sodalis sp. RH15; assembly: GCF_047324255.1. NCBI lineage: Bacteria > Pseudomonadati > Pseudomonadota > Gammaproteobacteria > Enterobacterales > Bruguierivoracaceae > Sodalis > Sodalis sp. RH15. The sequence continues at coordinate 852,316 of NZ_CP178738.1, read as the reverse complement.
ATAGATACGCAGACCAGGGCGGCTGATACGCTGAATGGTTTCTACCACCGGCTTACCTTGGAAGTACTTGAGTTCAAGTTCCAATGTAGGCTTGGTGTCGCCTTCAATTTTATAATCTTCAATAAAGCCTTCTTCTTTCAGCAAATGGGCGATTGCCACTTTAAGCTTGGAGGAAGGCATGGAGACCGCTGTTTTGTTAGCGGTTTGACCGTTGCGGATACGGGTCAGCATATCCGCGATCGGATCTTGCATGCTCATCTGTCTTTACTCCCGTGATTCAATTGGTGACAATTACCAGCTAGCCTTTCTCAGACCCGGGATCTCGCCACGCATGGCAGTTTCACGGACCTTGATACGGCTCAACCCGAATTTCCGCAGGAAAGCGTGCGGACGACCAGTTTGGCGGCAGCGGTTACGCTGACGAGACGGGCTGGAATCACGCGGCAGAGTCTGCAGCTTGAGAACCGCATCCCAACGCTCTTCATCAGAAGAAGTCACGCTCGAGATGATGGTTTTAAGTTCAGCGCGTTTTGCGAAGTATTTTTCAGCTAATTTCACGCGCTTGACTTCGCGTGCTTTCATGGATTGCTTAGCCATTAGAACCCTGCCTTACTTGCGGAATGGGAAGTTAAAGGCGTCCAATAGTGCACGACCTTCATCATCGGATTTCGCAGTAGTGGTGATGGTAATATCCAAACCACGAACGCGATCGACTTTGTCATAATCGATTTCCGGGAAGATGATCTGCTCACGCACGCCCATGCTGTAGTTGCCACGGCCATCGAATGACTTGGTGGACAGGCCACGGAAGTCACGGATACGCGGCACAGCAATGGTTATCAGTCGCTCAAAGAACTCCCACATGCGTTCACCACGCAGGGTTACTTTACAGCCGATCGGATAGCCCTGACGGATTTTGAAGCCCGCAACGGATCTGCGCGCCTTGGTGATAAGCGGTTTTTGACCTGAAATCGCTGCTAAATCGTTGGCAGCATTATCCAGCAATTTTTTATCAGCAATCGCTTCACCCACACCCATGTTCAGGGTGATCTTCTCGACCCGAGGGACTTGCATGACAGAATGATAGTCGAATTCTTTCATTAACTTCTCGACCACTTCGTCTTTGTAGTAATCATGCAGTTTCGCCATCGTACTACTCCAAGTTACTTAATAGTTTCGCCGTTAGATTTGAAAATACGGACTTTTTTGCCGTCTTCAATCTTAAAGCCTACACGGTCCGCCTTGTTGGCAGCCCCGTTGAAGATGGCAATGTTGGAAAGCTGAATTGCCGCTTCCTGTTCAACGATGCCGCCCGGCTGGTTCGTAGCCGGAACTGGTTTTTGATGTTTCTTAACCAGGTTTATACCTTCAACAATGGCCTTGCCCGTAGACAGAACATTCTTTACTTTACCGCGCTTACCTTTATCTTTGCCGGTCAGCACGATAACTTCGTCATCACGACGGATTTTCGCTGCCATGATTCGCTCCTTAAAGTACTTCAGGTGCCAGAGAAATAATTTTCATGAACTTTTCGGTACGCAGTTCACGAGTCACCGGCCCAAAAATACGCGTACCGATAGGTTGCTCACTATTGTTATTCAACAAAACACAAGCATTACCATCGAAGCGAACGACAGAACCGTCAGGGCGACGGACACCCTTCTTGGTGCGCACCACTACCGCCTTCAGGACATCACCTTTTTTTACTTTGCCACGCGGAATTGCTTCCTTGATGGTAATTTTGATGATGTCGCCGACGCCTGCGTAGCGACGGTGCGAGCCACCTAGAACCTTGATACACATTACGCGACGCGCGCCGGAGTTGTCGGCCACGTTCAGCATAGTCTGTTCTTGGATCATGTTAGTGCTCCGCTAATGTCAACTACAACTTAAGGACCTATTACAGGTCGTTAAAAAAACCCCATAATACAGGGCGCAGCATTATAACACCGCACCTAGGATATGGGTAGAAAAAATAAACGGCCCCTAGTCCGAGCCGTTTACCTTTTTGAGGGCGCTTACTGTATTACAGAATCGCTTTCTCTACAACGCGAACAAGTGTCCAAGACTTGGTCTTGGAAATCGGACGGCATTCGCTGATTTCAACGATGTCGCCGATTGCGCTCACATTGGTCTCGTCGTGTACGTGCAGCTTGGTCGTGCGCTTGATGAATTTGCCGTAAATCGGGTGTTTCACAAAACGTTCGATGGCAACAACGATGGATTTCTCCATTTTGTCGCTGACCACACGACCTTGCAGAGTACGGATCTTGTCACTCATTACGCACCCGCCTTCTCAGTCAATAAGGTTTTCACGCGCGCAACATTGCGACGCACTTGCAACAACAGATGAGACTGTTGCAGTTGCCCGCTTGCCGCCTGCATGCGCAGGTTAAACTGCTCACGCAGCAGATTCAGCAGCTCGGCGTTCAACTCTTCAACGCTTTTTTCACGCAGCTCTTTTGCTTTCATTACATCACCGTCTTAGTTACAAAGGTGGTTTTAATCGGCAGTTTCGCTGCTGCCAGCTGAAATGCTTCGCGGGCAACTTCTTCCGGAACACCGTCCATTTCATACAGGACTTTACCCGGTTGAATCAAGGCAACCCAATACTCTACGTTACCTTTACCTTTACCCATACGCACTTCAAGCGGCTTTTCGGTGATCGGTTTGTCCGGGAAAATACGGATCCAGATCTTACCTTGACGCTTAACTGCACGCGTCATTGCACGACGCGCAGCTTCGATTTGACGAGCAGTCAGACGACCACGGCCAACAGCTTTCAGACCGAAAGTACCGAAGCTAATATCCGTGCCCGCAGCCAGACCACGGTTACGGCCTTTGTGCATCTTACGGAATTTTGTACGCTTTGGTTGTAACATCAGCGACTCTCCTTACTTGCGGCCTTTACGCTGCTGCTTTTTAGGTCGAGCAGCCGGAATTTCCGGTTGTTCAACGGCAGCCATACCACCCAGAATCTCACCTTTGAAGATCCACACTTTTACGCCGATGACACCATAAGTGGTGCGCGCTTCGGAGGTGTTGTAGTCGATATCCGCACGCAGCGTATGCAACGGAACACGACCTTCACGGTACCATTCGGTACGTGCGATTTCAGCACCGCCGAGACGGCCGCTGACTTCCACCTTGATCCCTTTGGCGCCCAGACGCATGGCGTTCTGTACGGCACGCTTCATAGCCCGACGGAACATGACACGACGTTTCAGCTGTGAAGAGATGCTGTCAGCCACCAATTTGGCGTCCAGTTCCGGTTTACGGATTTCGGCAATAATAATCTGCGCCGGTACGCCGGCTATATCAGCCACGACCTTCCGCAGTTTTTCTACGTCTTCACCTTTCTGGCCGATAACGATGCCCGGACGAGCGGTGTGAATAGTCACACGGATGCTTTTGGCCGGACGCTCGATAACGATGCGAGAAACGGAAGCCTTCTCCAGTTCCTTGGTCAGGAATTGGCGAACTTTAAAATCGCTGTCCAGGTTATCAGCGAATTCTTTGGTATTCGCGTACCAGGTAGAGTTCCAAGGTTTGACAATACCCAGGCGAATACCATTAGGATGTACTTTCTGACCCATTGCTAGTCTCCAGAGTCTCAGCGATCGGACACAACCACAGTGATGTGGCTGGTGCGCTTCAGGATGCGATCCGCCCGACCTTTTGCACGAGGCATGATACGCTTCATGCTGGGGCCGGCGTCGACGAAAATCTTCGCGACTTTCAGATCATCGATATCTGCGCCATCGTTGTGTTCAGCGTTAGCAATGGCAGACTCCAGTACTTTTTTAACCAGGCCAGCAGCTTTCTTGTTGGTGTAGGTCAAAACTTCCAGAGCTTGCGACACTTTCTTACCGCGGATCAGGTCAGCCACCAGGCGAACCTTCTGAGCAGAAGAACGAGCGTGGCGATGTTGAGCGATAGTTTCCATCTCTTCCTCCTACCTTAGCGTTTTTTAGCCTTTCTATCGGCCGCATGACCGCGATAAGTACGCGTCGGCGCGAATTCACCCAGTTTATGACCGACCATTTCATCGGAAACAAACACCGGTACGTGCTGACGACCATTATGGACAGCGATGGTCAAACCGATCATTGTTGGAAAGATCGTTGAACGACGGGACCAAGTGCGTATAGGCTTCTTGTCACCGCTTTCCACCGCTTTCTCTACCTTCTTCAGCAAGTGCAGGTCTATGAATGGACCTTTCTTGAGAGAACGTGGCATGGCTTATCCTCTAATAATTATTTACTACGGCGACGTACGATGAACTTATCAGTACGCTTATTACTGCGGGTCTTCTTACCTTTGGTCTGCAGGCCCCACGGACTGACCGGATGCTTACCAAAGTTACGACCTTCACCACCACCATGCGGGTGATCCACCGGGTTCATCGCCGTACCGCGAACGGTCGGACGAATACCGCGCCAACGTGTTGCACCGGCTTTACCCAGTACTCGCAACATGTGTTCGGCATTACCTACTTCACCCATGGTCGCCCGGCATTCAGACTGTACCTTGCGCATTTCGCCGGAGCGAAGACGCAGCGTGACATAAGCGCCGTCACGAGCAACGATCTGAACATAGGCGCCGGCTGAACGTGCCAATTGACCGCCTTTACCCGGTTTCATTTCCACATTATGGACAGTGGAACCCACCGGAATATTGCGCATCGGCAGCGTGTTGCCGGCTTTGATGGCCGCATCGACGCCAGATTGTATTTGATCGCCGGCTTTCAGGCCTTTCGGCGCCAGCACGTAACGACGTTCACCGTCTTTGTATAAAACCAAGGCGATGTTGGCGGAACGGTTCGGATCATATTCCAGGCGCTCTACGATTGCCGGGATACCGTCTTTATCACGTTTAAAGTCGACAATACGGTACTGTTGTTTATGACCACCACCGATATGGCGCGTAGTGATACGGCCATTGTTGTTACGTCCACCGGATTTAGTGAGTTTTTCCACCAACGGGCCGTAAGGCTTGCCCTTGTGCAGCTCAGGGTTGACCACTTTAACTACGTGGCGACGACCCGGAGATGTCGGTTTACATTTAACAATTGCCATTGTTCTTCTCCTCCGACTTACTCTGCGCCGCCGATGAAGTCCATGTTCTGGCCTTCTTTCAGGGTGACGTAAGCTTTTTTCCAGTCACTACGACGACCGATACGCTGTCCATGACGCTTCGTTTTCCCTTTAACGACCAGGGTGCGAACATCAGTGACTTCGACTTCAAACAGTTTGTGCACGGCGGCTTTTATTTCTGCTTTGGTCGCTTCAATAGCTACCTTGAGAACGATGGTGTTGTGCTTTTCCATCGCTGCAGACGCTTTTTCAGAAACGTGCGGCGCGCGCAATACTTTCAGCAAACGTTCTTCACGAATCATGCCAGCATCTCCTCAACTTGCTTCACAGCGTCAGCCGTCATAACGACTTTGTCGAAGGCGATCAAGCTAACCGGATCGATACCTGCGACATCGCGAACGTCTACTTTGTAGAGGTTGCGCGCGGCCAGGAACAGATTTTCATCGAGTTCGCCGGTAATGATCAGCACATCCGTGAGCGACATGTCTTTCAGTTTCTGAACCAGCAGCCTGGTTTTAGGCGCTTCGACAGAAAATGATTCAACAACAATCAGACGTTCTTGACGCACCAGTTCCGACAGGATGCTTTTCAGCGCCCCACGGTACATTTTCTTGTTAACCTTTTGACTGTGATCCTGCGGCTTGGCTGCAAAAGTCACGCCACCGGAACGCCAGATCGGGCTTGCGATATCACCTGAACGTGCGCGGCCGGTACCTTTCTGACGCCAGGGTTTTTTACCGGAACCAGTTACTTCGGCACGGGTCTTCTGAGCGCGAGTACCTTGACGGGCACCTGCTGCGTAAGCAACAACAACCTGGTGTACCAGCGCTTCATTGAAGTCACGCCCGAAGGTAGTTTCGGAAACAGTCAGCGCGCTTTGCGCGTCTTTCAATACCAATTCCATTCCTATCTCCTCGACGTTACGCCTTGACAGCCGGTTTAACGATCAGGTCACCGCCGGTAGCTCCCGGGACGGCACCTTTGACCAGCAGCAGGTTGCGCTCAACGTCAACACGCACTACGTCCAGGCTGAGAACGGTGACGCGCTCATTGCCCATCTGACCTGCCATTTTCTTGCCCTTGAATACTTTACCCGGCGTCTGGTTCATACCGATTGAACCATGGCCGCGGTGGGACAAGGAGTTACCATGGGTAGCATCCTGGGTACGGAAGTTCCAGCGCTTGGTCACGCCTGCGAATCCTTTACCTTTGGAGGTACCGGTAACGTCTACTTTTTTAACATCGGCAAACAGTTCAACGCTGATGCTTTGACCGGCGGCAATATCTTCAACGTCTTCGACGCGGAATTCCCACAGGCCGCGGCCGGCTTCTACACCAGCCTTGGCAAAGTGGCCGGCTTCAGGCTTGGTGACACGGTTGGCTTTTTTAGTGCCTGTCGTGACCTGAATAGCGCGATATCCGTCGTTGTCCAGATCTTTGACCTGGGTAACGCGGTTTGCTTCGATTTCGATAACGGTTACCGGGATAGAAACGCCATCTTCGGTGAAGATGCGAGTCATGCCCACTTTACGACCGACTAAACCCTTCATTGTTTCAACCTCTCAATCGTTTGGTGACCTGATTAACCCAGGCTGATCTGCACATCAACACCAGCAGCCAGGTCCAGACGCATCAGCGCATCAACGGTTTTTTCGGTTGGCTCAACGATGTCAACCAGACGCTTGTGAGTGCGGATTTCGTATTGATCGCGCGCATCTTTATTGACGTGCGGAGAAATCAGAACGGTAAAGCGCTCTTTGCGGGTCGGCAGCGGGATCGGACCCCGTACCTGAGCACCGGTACGTTTGGCAGTCTCGACGATTTCCGCGGTTGATTGATCGATCAAACGATGATCAAACGCTTTCAAACGGATACGGATTCTTTGGTTCTGCATGAGACCAGAGCTCCAATTATTTATAAACGCAGAAAATTACTCCTCGCACCCATTTCGATTGATGGGGGAGTGTAATCGTTCAGTATTATCCCCATATCGGGGATGTTGTGTGCTGACTTGCCATTTCCACACCCCCCTTTCTTTTGGCGGATGCGTCTGTGGTGCCAGCGCGAACTCAACGTAACATTGAGCCGGCTTATTCCTTACTTATGCGAGATAAGCCCGCGCATTATACGCAAATACGCTCAGGAAGCAAGCGGGATATGGCCATGCGAAGTGAATTCCATTACTGTCAAGACCATTTGGCATAGCGGGAAGGATATTGCATGCTTCACTGCGTGAGAATTATGCGCCCGATAAAAGCGCATAACCATGAAAACCGCAACCAGGGAGGGTAAAAATAGTGGCGCAGTGGCTGTTTATCGCCCCTGTCGCGCTGTATGGCGTGATAATGGGGCATCTGACCGGGCGTATCCTGCAATCGATGCCGGCATGGGCATTTTCCGCCGGCGCGCGGGGCGTCGGTTACGGCTCGCCGGCATACCGGCGGCCGGATTTGGGGCGGAACCGCCCACGTGATTCATACGCCGGCTCATACGGCTGTGAAAGCAGTTGTGCCCTGGTGTTCACCGCCATGCTAATTATCGGCGGGCCCGGGATGAATCTTCCCGTCGGGCTGCTCTTTGGCTGGTTTTTGCTGACACTCAGCTGGGTCGACGCCCTTACCCTGCTGTTGCCGGACCGGCTGAACGGCCCGCTTCTGGCCTGCGGGCTCGCAAGCCACGTCACTGCATGGGATGGGGCAGATGCGTTCAAGAACGGGCTGCTTGGGGCGATATGCGGCGCTATGGCGCTCTGGGGTGTTAAACGCCTGTTTCGGCGGGTAAAGGGTTATGAGGGTCTAGGGGGCGGCGATATTAAGCTGCTGGCTGCCCTTGGTGCCTGGCTGGGGTGGCAGGCGTTGCCGGGATTATGCTGCTACGCGGCGTTAAGCGGACTGGCCGTCTGTGCCGTAAGCGGAAGCACACAGGGGAAAATCCCCTTCGGCCCATGCCTGGCGTTGGCCGGCTGGGTGATATACATCAGTCCGTAGAAAATCCTGCTACGAACTGATGCGGCTTGCGGACGGGTTTATTATGAATCTTCGTATTTATACGACAGTTTAGAACCGTGCCGGTAAAAGTACCGGCGAAGTATCATCCAGGCTCGCTCGTTATTGCGCAGCATCTTTCAACTGGGATTGGAGGTAATTTTGCGCGCCGATGCGGCCGATCAGTTCCAGCTCGGTTTCAAGAAAATCAATATGTTCTTCTTCATCCGTGAGAATTTCGATGAGCATATCGCGGCTCACATAATCCCGAACGCTATCGGCATAATTGATGCCTTCACGGAGATCCTGGGCCCCTTGCAGTTCAAGGTTAAGATCCGAGCGCAGCATTTCTTCCACATCCTGGCCGATGTTAAGCGGGCCTAGGTCCTGCAGATTCGGCAGCCCTTCCAGGAAAAGTATGCGTTCGATATAACGATCGGCATGCTTCATTTCATCAATGGATTCGTGATATTCGACGTCGTTTAGCCGCATCAGACCCCAATTTTTGAACATCCGTGCATGCAGGAAATACTGATTGATGGCAACCAGCTCGTTGCCGAGCAGTTTATTGAGATGGGTTATTACTTGGGCATCGCCTTTCATAGTGCACTCCTCCGTTACGGTTAAGTACAGAATATAACCGGAGCAGAGTAAATCAAGGTAATAACCCTACTAATTAAGCAATTTTTTCATAACTCATAATGATCTGTAGTTCATCTTCCATGATGACCCGCGCCTTGCAGGTGCACTTACCGCATTTGGTGCCTACCGGAACAATCTGTTTAAGCTCTTGAAGCGACACGGGTTGGTACTGTCTGACAGCATCACGGATGGCTTCGTCACTTACCGCATTACATAAACAAACGTACATTTGCGTCTTCTCTAAACCAACTTGCGAATAATTTAAATGAGAACGCTTGTCATTTCAATAGGTGAATTATAATTGTTTTGTAAATTTGAGGTATTCCATAGGGTTAATATCAAATGAAAAGAAATAAAAAGGGCGCCGAAGCGCCCTTTCTTTGCCAGACTCCAGGAAGATGGAAGTCTTAAGCGATAACCTTGGCTACCACGCCGGCGCCAACGGTACGGCCGCCTTCGCGAATAGCGAAACGCAAGCCGTCGTCCATGGCGATAGGGGCAATCAGGTTTACAACCATCTTGATGTTGTCGCCAGGCATCACCATTTCCACGCCTTCCGGCAGTTCGATGGTTCCGGTCACGTCAGTGGTACGGAAGTAGAACTGAGGACGGTAGCCTTTGAAGAACGGCGTATGGCGGCCGCCTTCATCTTTGCTCAGAATATAGACTTCTGATTCGAACTGGGTATGCGGATGGATGGTACCCGGTTTAGCCAGTACCTGGCCGCGTTCAACTTCATCACGTTTGGTACCGCGCAGCAGCACGCCCACGTTTTCACCGGCACGGCCTTCATCCAGCAGTTTACGGAACATTTCAACGCCGGTGCAGGTGGTTTTCACGGTCGGTTTGATGCCGACGATTTCAACTTCTTCACCTACTTTCACCACGCCGCGTTCCACACGACCGGTTACCACGGTGCCGCGGCCGGAGATGGAGAATACGTCTTCGATCGGCAGCAGGAACGGCTTGTCAATGGCGCGAACCGGTTCCGGGATGTAGGTGTCCAGCGCTTCGGCCAGTTCCAGGATCTTGGAGGTCCAGGCTTCGTCGCCTTCCAGCGCTTTCAGGGCGGAACCGCGGATTACCGGCGTGTCGTCGCCCGGGAAATCGTACTGCGACAGCAGTTCGCGTACTTCCATTTCAACCAGTTCCAGCAGCTCTTCGTCATCCACCATGTCGCATTTGTTCATGAAGACGATGATGTAAGGCACGCCTACCTGGCGAGCCAGCAGGATGTGCTCGCGGGTCTGCGGCATCGGGCCGTCGGTTGCCGCTACCACCAGGATCGCGCCGTCCATCTGGGCTGCACCGGTGATCATGTTTTTCACGTAGTCGGCATGCCCGGGGCAGTCAACGTGCGCGTAGTGGCGGGACGGGGTATCGTATTCAACGTGAGAGGTGTTGATGGTGATACCACGGGCCTTTTCTTCCGGCGCGTTGTCGATCTGATCGAAGGCGCGGGCGCTGCCGCCGTAGGCTTTAGCCAATACGGTGGTGATGGCGGCGGTCAGGGTCGTTTTACCATGGTCAACGTGGCCGATGGTGCCGACGTTAACGTGCGGTTTTGTACGTTGAAACTTTTCTTTAGACACGGCTATATTCCTTACTCTTATGCTCTCACCTTAAGCGAGAGCACGGGATAATAATTTTAAACCCTAAAACTTATTTAGCTTTACGGGCTTCGATAATGGCCTGAGCAACGTTGTTCGGTGCCTCATTGTACTTCAGGAACTCCATGGAGTAAGAAGCACGGCCCTGAGTCTGTGAACGCAGATCTGTAGCATAACCAAACATTTCAGACAAGGGGACCTGCGCACGAACCGTTTTGCCGGTCGCAGTATCTTCCATGCCGTCGATCATACCGCGACGACGGTTCAGGTCACCGATCACGTCACCCATATAGTCTTCAGGCGTTTCAACTTCGACTTTCATGATAGGTTCCAGCAGAACCGGTTTGGCTTTCATGAAGCCTTCTTTAAACGCCATTGAAGCGGCAATCTTAAACGCCATTTCCGAGGAGTCGACTTCGTGGTAAGAACCATCGAAAGCCGCGACACGGACATCCACAATCGGATAACCGGCCAAAACGCCGTTCTTCAGCTGCTCCTGCACGCCTTTATCCACCGCGGGGACGTATTCTTTCGGAACAACGCCGCCGACGATTTCATTAAGGAATTCGTAGCCTTTACCACCGGGCTCCATCGGTTCGATACGCAGCCAGATATGACCGAACTGGCCACGACCGCCGGACTGACGAACAAACTTGCCTTCTTGTTCTACAGTATTGCGGATTGTTTCACGGTAAGCCACCTGCGGTTTGCCGACGTTAGCTTCAACATTGAATTCGCGACGCATGCGGTCAACGAGGATTTCAAGATGCAGCTCACCCATACCGGCGATGATGGTCTGACCGGATTCTTCATCGGTCCATACGCGGAAAGACGGGTCTTCCTGCGCCAGACGCCCCAATGCCAGACCCATTTTTTCCTGGTCGGCTTTGGTTTTCGGTTCAACGGCAACGGAGATAACCGGTTCCGGAAACTCCATACGCTCCAGGATAATCGGCGCGCTTTGATCGCACAGGGTATCGCCGGTGGTAACATCTTTCAAACCGATGGCCGCGGCGATGTCGCCCGCGCGCACTTCTTTGATTTCTTCACGTTTGTTGGCGTGCATCTGCACGATACGGCCGAAACGTTCGCGTTTGTCTTTAACGGAGTTCAGCACGGTATCGCCGGAATTAACCACGCCGGAATACACGCGGAAGAAAGTCAGGTTACCCACAAACGGGTCGGTGGCGATTTTAAACGCCAGCGCCGAGAACGGTTCTGAATCGCTGGAATGGCGTTCCGCATGGGTTTCGCCGTCTTCCAGCACGCCGTTGATGGCCTGAACATCGGTGGGCGCGGGCAGATATTCGATAACCGCATCCAGCATCGCCTGTACGCCCTTGTTCTTGAACGCAGAACCGCAGGTTACCAGGATGATTTCGTTGTTCAGCACGCGCTGGCGCAGGCCGTGCTTGATTTCTTCTTCGGTCAGCTCTTCGCCGCCGAGGTATTTGTCCATCAGCTCTTCGTTGGCTTCCGCTGCGGACTCAACCAGGTGCTGGTGCCAGGTATGGGCCAAATCAGCCAGATCCGCCGGAATCTCTTCATAATTGAAGGTGATGCCCTGGTCGGCTTCGCTCCAGTTGATGGCTTTCATTTTCACCAGGTCGACAACGCCGGTGAATTTTTCTTCCGCGCCGATGGCCAGTTGAATCGGCACCGGGTTAGCGGCGAGACGGGTTTTCAACTGATCAACAACACGCAGGTAGTTCGCGCCCATGCGGTCCATTTTATTAACGAACGCAATGCGCGGAACCTTGTATTTGTTTGCCTGGCGCCATACGGTTTCAGACTGTGGTTGCACACCGCCTACCGCACAGTAGACCATCACCGCGCCGTCAAGGACACGCATGGAACGTTCAACTTCGATAGTGAAGTCAACGTGCCCCGGGGTGTCGATGATGTTGATGCGGTGGGCATCAAACTGCTTGGCCATACCGGACCAGAAACAGGTGGTCGCAGCGGAAGTAATGGTGATCCCGCGCTCTTGCTCTTGTTCCATCCAGTCCATAGTAGCGGCGCCGTCATGGACTTCACCGATTTTATGGTTTACACCGGTATAGAACAGAATGCGTTCCGTGGTGGTGGTTTTACCGGCGTCGATGTGTGCACTGATACCGATATTACGGTAGCGTGCAATAGGTGTTATACGAGCCATTTGTATCCTCGATTACTGGGGCGTTCTATTCGAGCTAGCCCAAGCGGGCGAACTTTTTATCCCGCCCGCTTGGTTAGCATAACTACTGCGAGGCGGTTACCAGCGGTAGTGGGCGAACGCCTTGTTGGCATCTGCCATACGGTGAACGTCTTCACGTTTCTTAACGGCGGTGCCTTTATTTTCTGCCGCATCGGAAAGTTCGTTCGCCAGGCGCAGAGCCATAGATTTATCACCGCGTTTACGAGCAGCTTCTACAATCCAGCGCATTGCCAGGGCATTGCGGCGGACCGGACGCACTTCAACTGGCACCTGATAAGTAGAACCACCGACGCGGCGCGACTTGACTTCGACAGTCGGGCGCACGTTGTCCAGAGCTACTTCGAAAGCTTCCAGATGGCCTTTACCGGAACGCTGAGCCAGGGTCTCCAGCGCGGTATAGACAATTGCTTCAGCGGTAGATTTTTTACCGTCTACCATCAGGATATTGACAAATTTTGCCAACAGCTCAGATCCGAACTTAGGATCCGGCAGGATTTTACGTTGACCAATGACGCGACGACGTGGCATGAGATAACTCCGTTGTTAATTCAGGATTGTCCAAAACTCAATGAGTTCTTTGACATTAATAATAAAATGTTTGGCCTTACTTAACGGAGAACCATTAAGCCTTTGGCTTCTTCACGCCGTACTTGGAGCGGCCTTGCTTACGGTCTTTAACGCCGGAGCAGTCGAGCGCGCCGCGAACGGTGTGGTAACGCACACCCGGGAGGTCTTTAACACGGCCGCCACGGATCAGGATCACGGAGTGTTCCTGCAGGTTATGACCTTCACCGCCGATATAGGAGGTGACTTCAAAACCGTTGGTCAGACGAACACGGCATACTTTACGCAGCGCGGAGTTCGGTTTTTTCGGGGTGGTGGTATATACGCGGGTACATACGCCACGTTTCTGCGGGCAGGCTTCCAGCGCCGGAACGTTGCTTTTAGCAACCTTCATGGTGCGGGGTTTGCGTACCAGCTGGTTAATTGTTGCCATTCAATAAAGCTCCTGGTTTTTGCTTCGTAAACACGTAATAAATCACCTCGTTTTGCCGCAAGGCAGAGTACGAGGACGCAGAATTTTATGGCTCGCGGGTAAAGGTGTCAAGAAATATACAATAAACCCTGCTTACCATGCCATTTGTTGCGGCTGTTTTACCGTGAGGGAGACGAAATCATTATAGCCGATAACGGCAATTTTGTCTGAAAAATGAGCAGTCAATCCGCGGGCGGCCACATCCACGTCCAGCGCATACAGCCCCAGCGGCGCGGCGAGTAGTTTTTCCAGCGCCGGCGTGCCCGCCAGCCCGGCGATGACGCCGTCCTGCAGCAGGAGCAAATCGTCCCCGGCACGGGCGGTGAGCAACAGCGAGGCCAGATCGGAGGCGTAGGGGGAACGGCTTAAGGTATAGAGCATCGTGGATTCCGGAAGCTTAGAAGGTCAGCACAATATCAAATTCGGACAACCGCTGCCGCCAATCCGCCGCCGGCAGGATTTCGGTCTTGAGCACCCATTGTTGCCCCGCGTCCAGTCCGCGTTCAGCCAGCGACTCCCCACAGATATAAAAGCAGTCGACGTCGTAAATCGGCAGTACGCCGAAGGTGGCGATAAAATCGCGGGCCAGAATGTCCGCCGGTCGTTGTCCCGGCAATAGCAGCAACACGCCATCGGCAATGAAAAAAACGCCGATACCTTCGCAGACAGAGGAAGCGGCCAGGAGGGCATCGAGTCCTTCACGTCCGCAGGCGCTGCCATGGGGGCCGTGGGTGAAAACAAAAGCGAGGCGTTTCATGGCGGCACCCTAAAACTGAATGAAGCGATCGCAGTGGGCAACCGCTTGCGCCAGCGCCCCCAGGCCGCTCAGGACGAATCCCGGCTGCAGATTATTTCCGGGCAAATTCAACTGTTCGGCTTCCCGTTCATCGACAATACCGCGGCGCAGGGCGGCGGCGACGCAGACCTCCAGGGCCACGCCGTGTTCCTGGCCAAACTGCCGCCATGCGCGGACAAGATCCGCCTCGTCGCCGGCGGGGGAGGTATAGATATTGGCATTAAGCACGCCGTCCTGATAAAAAAAAACCGTGCCAATCCGGTGTCCCGCCGCCAGCAGCGCCCGGGCAAACTGCAGGGCGCTGGCGGACTGCTGGGTACCGTACGCAGGACCGGACACCATCAGGCAATATTCCAGGCTCACCGGTCCAAACCCAGGAAATCGCCGCTTTTGAACTGGCGGATATAGAGATAAACCGTGTGCTTGGAGATATTCAGCCGATCCGCTACCTGATTGATGGCGTCTTTGATATCGAAAATGCCTTTTTCATAGAGATTCAAAACAATCTGGCGATTCTTGGCGTTGTTGGACACGCCGCGATCGGCGTTCACCTCTTCGATGGTGAATTCCAGGGCCTGCGCCACCAAATCGTCCACCGACGAGGCGAAATTGACGGAGGTGGCGTTCTCCTGCGTCTCAGGGGGGATAAAGGTTTGCATAATTTGCGAAAACGGCACGTCAAGATTCATATTGATGCACAGCAAACCGATAACCCGCTGCTCGCGGTTGCGAATGGCAATGGTGACTGATTTCATCAAGACGCCGTTTTTAGCCCGGGTAAAGTAGGCTTTGGATACGCTGCTGTCCTCACCGGCCATATCGTGGAGCATGCGCAGCGCCAAATCGGAAATGGGCGATCCGATTTTGCGCCCGGTATGTTCGCCGTTGGCAATGCGTATGGCGGAACTTTTCAGATCCTCCAGCGAATGCAGGACAATTTCGCAATGTTCGCCGATTAACATGGCCAGCCCGTCGACAGCGGCTTCGTAGGAGGCGAGGATTTCGTGATCTACCTGACTGAATGGCCGTTCGTCCAAAACATCCAGTTCGGTAAAATCTGGGATCGGAAGAGAAGTAGACATGTGCAGACACCACCCGTTATAGAGAGCCTGTCGCGCAATCGGGGGGCAGACTCGGCTGTATAAAAAATTTACTGGCCGCTAGTCTAGCAAATACCGTAAAACGCTGTCCTTGTGTTTGGACAGATTTTTTGCAACTTCATGACCGGTAATACCTTTTTTAAGAATTTCACGGGATTTTCAGCCGGCGAACCGAGACAAGGTTCACTCCCGCCAAGGCGTAACCCTTGTCCCGACCTTACGTATCCCCATGGCAATGTTACAAAAAAGCGGCGTTCTCCTTGCCGGAAGAACACCGCCTTTGCGTGTCGGCAATCCGCCAGGCCGGGACGGAATGTTAAAGAATCAACACGCCGCGGCGACCTGGGACAGGAGCCTATTTGCCCGTTTCAGCCCCGGCTGCCGGCTGATCTGCCGACGGCTTCCCTTCGTCAGGTGTTTTGGCCGCCGGTTTGATGTCCAGCAATTCAACCTCGAAAATCAGGGTGGAATTGGCGGGAATGCCCGGTACGCCGGTTTTTCCGTACGCTTGTTCCGGCGGGATGACCAGTTCAATCTTGCCGCCCTTGCGCACTTCTTTCAGACCTTCGGTCCAGCCGGGTATTACGCCGTCAAGACGGAACGACAGCGGTTCGCCGCGCTTGTAGGAGTTATCGAATTCCGTGCCGTCAACCAGCGTGCCTTTATAGTTCACCACCACGGTATCGGTGTTGGTTGGGGCTTTGCCGGTGCCGACTTTTTCGACTTTATACAGTACGCCGCCCGGGGTTTTCTTCACGCCTTTTTGTTTGGCGAAATCGGCGCGGTATTTATCGCCCTTGTCGGCGTTATCTTTGGCTTCCTGCTCCATTTTAGCCTGCGCTGCTTCTTTCACGCGGGCTTCAAATCCCTGGAGAGTGGCTTCAATCTCTTCATCCGTCAGCTTGCTCTTATTGGCGAAGGCATCCTGGACACCGGCGATTAACTGGTCTTTATCAAGCTTAATGCCAAGCTTTTCCTGCTCCTTGAGGGAGTTATCCATATAGCGTCCCAAAGACGCCCCCAGCGCATAAGCCGCCTGTTCTTCGCTGCTTTTGAATTTGTCCGAGACGGCGTTGGCCGGGGCGGCGGCGGGAGCCGCCGTGGTGCCCGCGGCGGCGGGAGCATCGGCATTGGCGGCCGGCGCTGCGGCAGGAGCATCCGCATTAGCCGCAGGGGCTGCTGCTGCGGTATCCGCGGCCAGCACATGAACGGTATTGAGCGCAAACGCCATTGTGGCGGCCAGCAGCGTGACTTTAAACAGTGATTTCATCCATTTCTCCATAGCCTGGGCTATCTCTTCCCAAGTTTTATGACTAAGTTAAGCCGATACTATAGCTGTGAGCGTAAACACAACACAATCTCTATCCCGACTAATCGGGTCTTTCTCAGACTTTTTTTCCAAAGGGAAGTTTCGTTTTTCCCTTTTGCAATCTTATCGCGGCATCACAAAATCATAACAAAACCTCCACCATATGATTAAACATTAACATTTTGTGAGTTGACTCACTTTATTCCCATTCCAAACTATTATCATCTCGAAATGTTAACGTTGTCATTAAGCAAATAACACCAGCAGATCCTTACCGTATCCGTCGTTTTCGTTACCATAAAATGATGTATTTTTCTCGATAATGTGTTTTTAGTTAAAAAATGATAACGTCAACATTTTCTATTATTATTCAAAAATAGCTAACATGGAGCTGAAAATGAGCCAATTACCGGAATCTATGAAGGCAGTCGTCTGTCACGGCCCTCATGACTACAGATTTGAGCATATTCCCACCCCAAAACCCGGTCCGAAAGAGGTGGTAATAAAAGTCGATGGCTGCGGTATTTGCGCGGGAGATTGCAAAGCAAAAAGCGGCGCGCAAATGTTCTGGGGCGACGATCCCTGGGTGAAAACGCCGGTGGTGCCGGGGCACGAATTTTATGGCCGCGTGGTTGAATTAGGCGTAGGCGCCGCTGAAAAATTCCATATCAAACCGGGTGACCGGATATTAGCCGAACAAATTGTTCCGTGCTGGGAATGCCGTTATTGCAAATCCGGCAAGTATTGGATGTGTGAAAAACATGATATTTACGGTTTTCAAAAAACGGTCGCCGAAGGGGGCATGGCGGAATACATGCGGTTCTCTGAACGGGCCATCATCCATAAAATCCCTGAAAGCCTTTCTCATAAAGATGCCGCGTTGATCGAACCTATGGCCTGCGCCATTCATACCGTGGAACGGGCCGATATCCAACTGGATGATGTGGTGGTACTGGCCGGCGCCGGCCCGCTGGGACTTTGCATGGTGCAGGTGGCGCGGCTGAAAACGCCAAAGAAACTGGTGGTGATTGATGCCATTGATGAACGGCTGGAACTGGCCAAGTCGTTGGGAGCCGATGTGGTGCTCAATCCGAAAACACAGGATGTGGACGCTATCGTCAAAGGCATGACCGACGGCTACGGCTGCGATGTCTACATAGAAGCCACCGGCGCGCCCGTGGGCGTGACCCAGGGACTGCAGATGATCCGCAAACTGGGCCGTTTTGTGGAGTTTAGCGTATTTGGCAAAGAGACCACTGTTGATTGGTCGGTTATCGGCGATCGTAAAGAACTGGATATCCGCGGCGCCCATCTCGGCCCATACAGTTATGAAATCGCCATCGATCTGTTTGAACGCGGCCTGGTGACCGCGGAAGGCATCGTGACCCACAGCTATCCCATTGAAGAGTGTGATGCCGCTTTCGCCCTGGCGGATTCGGCCGACTCGATCAAAGTGGTCATCAATCCTTAGCACGGCGGGAGGCGGTGATGGATTATGTCATTGGAGTCGATATCGGGACGCAAAGCACCAAAGCCATCGTATTGCGTCTTGACGGCAAGATTGTGGGCCAGGCGTCCGCCGGTTATCAGGTGGACCAGCCGCAGCCCATGTGGGCGGAACAATGGCCGGATGTGTGGTACAAGGCCGTTTGCCAAACCATTGCCGCCTGTGTACGGGCGTCCGGGGTGGCGCCGGAGGAGATCCGCGGGGTTTGCGTCAGCAGCCTGTATGGCGGCGCCGGTATTCCGGTGAATAAAGAAATGCGGCCGCTATATCCCTGTTTGATCTGGATGGACCGCCGCGCGGCGGATGCCGTGGCCTGGGTGAATGAGCATGTGGATACGGAAAAGCTGTTTCGTATCACCGGCAATAGCCTGGACAGCTATTATGGCTACACCAAAATGCTCTGGATCAAACAGCACCGCCCTGATATATGGCGGGAGGTCCATCAATTTTTGCCACCCAATAGCTACGTCAATTATTTACTGACCGGACAGGTGGCGGTGGATCACTGTTCCGCCGGGAATATCGGCGGCGTGTATGATATCGACGCCCGCCTATGGTCCGATACGGCGCTGGATATGCTGGGTATACCCCGCCGCTTCATGCCGGATCGGCTGGTGGACAGCAGCGCGGTAGTGGGCGGGCTGTTGCCGTCAGTCGCCGCCGAACTGGGGCTGCAGCCCGAAACGCCGGTGATGGCAGGCGGGGTCGACGCCGCCGTGGCGACGCTGGCGGCAGGCGTGGTGGCGCCGGGGGATCATGTGGCCATGATGGGCACCAGCATGTGCTGGGGCTATATCAATCCTGAAGTGGATGCCGCCAACCGGCTGATTTCCATGCCCTATGTCATTAACGGCCGGCGCGATAACTATATTTTCGGCGGGGCCGGAACCGCCGGGGCGGCGGTCAGCTGGTTTCGCGATACGTTCTGCCAGTCTGAGGTGCAGTCCGCGGCGCAATCGCCCGGCGTAGATGTTCATCAATTACTGGAGCGCCAGGCGCTTAGCGTCGGAGCGGGCAGCGAAGGCATTTTATTCCTGCCTTATCTGATGGGGGAACGCAGTCCGCTGTGGGATCCCTTTGCCTCGGGTGTTTTTTTGGGCATGACGCTGGTTCATACCAAAGGACATCTTTATCGCGCCGTGCTGGAGGGCATTGCCTTTGCCCTGCGGGATAATATGGAGTGCGGACAAAAAGGCGCCGTGCGGCTGGAGCCGCGCCTGATCGTCGTGGGAGGGGCGGCGCGTTCCGATCTGTGGATGCAGATCATCGCCGACGTGACCGGTTATCCGGTATTCACGCTCAAAGAGGAGGTGGAAGCGCCGCTGGGGGATGCGCTGCTGGCGGCATTGGGGGTTGGATTGATTCGCGACGTGAATATTGTCAAAACCTGGAGCACGCTTGCAGAACGGGCACAGCCGGATGCGATGCGCCATGCCCATTACGATCGCCTCTTTGAACAATACCGGGAGGTTTATCTTAATTTAAAAGAGAATATGCATCGGTTGAGAATGTTGGCCAATGAACGGTCTTTATCCGATTGCCCTGGCTAAGCCGGGACAGCCGCCGGGTCATTTTAAAAGCGGTATTATTTAACGCTGTTAAATATATGACAAAGTCAAATGTTTGCACTGAATCACAATGCGCGGTAGTGATGTTAGTTAGCATCATGTTCACGTTGTCATATTAATATTTCCCGGCAGCGTATTACTGTCGATGTGAAAAAAGCATTTGTCTGTCAGCAATGACAGGCCCGTATACATATACGCAAGAATAATATCGATCAACAAATATTGATAATAAAAAACTCGACACCCTACAGGAGAGATAATATGTTGTCTACGATTAGAAAAACATTTGCGGTATGCTGTATTGCACTCACGCCTTTTATTAGCCAAAGCCTCATGGCGAAGCCAATAACCATCGGCATGTCTTTTCAGGAGATGAATAATCCTTACTTCGTCACCATGAAAGCAGCATTGGATCAAGCCGGCAAGGATATTGGCGCAACCGTGTATGTGGCCGATGCCCGTCATGATGTCTCCAAACAAATAAATGACGTGGAGGATATGCTGCAAAAGAAAATCGATATTCTGCTGATTAACCCGGCGGATTCGGTGGGCGTTCAGTCCGCGGTGCTTTCCGCCCATAATGCCGGTGCGGTGGTGGTTGCCATCGACGCCCAGGCACAAGGCCCGCTGGATTCTTTTGTCGGTTCCAAAAACTACGATGCGGGCTTTCTGGCCGGCCAATACCTCGGCAAGAACCTGAACGGCAAAGGGAAAGTCGCCATCCTGGACGGCATTCCGGTGGTGCCTATCCTGGAACGGGTACGGGGTTTCGAGGCGGCGATGAAAGCCTATCCGGATATTAAAATCGTTACTAAACAAAATGGTAAACAGGAACGTGATACCGCGCTGACGGTAACTGAAAATATGCTGCAGGCCAATCCGGACCTGGCGGGAATTTTCAGCGTGAATGACGTGGGCGCGCTGGGTGCCCTGGCCGCCATCCAAGCCAGCGGCTCGAAAGTCAAGCTGGTGAGCGTAGACGGTCATCCGGAAGCGATTAAAGAAATCCTGAAACCCAATTCTCCCTTTATCGCCACCGCCGCACAATTTCCTCGCGATCAGGTCAGAATCGGCTTAGGCATTGCGCTGGCCAAATATTGGGGCGCCAATGTTCCCAAGACAATACCGGTCGATGTCAAATTGATTGATAAATCCAATGCACAAGGTTTTAGCTGGTAACCGGCGGTGATACCCATTCGAGACATGAAGGGTATATATATTTCCGGCCGCCGCCAAACGGCAGCGGCCGCATTTGCCCGGCGAGGAATTTATCATGACGTCTTTATTGCAACTCAGGCAGATAAAAAAGTCATTTCCCGGCGTTAACGCATTAAACGGTATTAATCTGACCGTTGAACACGGGGAGATTCATGCACTACTCGGTGAAAACGGGGCAGGCAAATCCACGTTAGTTAAAGTGTTGTGCGGTATTTATCGCCCTGATGACGGCGATATTATTATCGAAGGGGAAACCAAGAAATTTGGAAATTATCGGGAAGCGATTAACGCCGGTGTCGGTATCATTTTTCAGGAGTTTTCCTTAATTCCTTACCTGGATGCGGTTGAGAATATTTTTCTCAATCGGGAAATACATAACCGCTGCGGTTTTTTAGACAGGAAAGCCATGCGCCGCCGGGTAAATCAAATTTTCAAACGCCTGGAGGTACAACTGGATCTGGAACGGCCGGTGGAGCAACTGAGCGTGGCCCAGCAGCAGTTTGTCGAAATCGCCAAGGCATTGTCCCTGGACGCGAAAATCCTGGTATTGGACGAACCCACGGCAACGCTCACGCCGGGAGAGGCGGAGCATTTGTTCAGCGTCATGCGCGATCTTAAATTGCTCGGGGTCGGCATGGTGTTTATTTCCCATCATCTGGAGGAAATTTTCCAGATATGCGACCAGATTACGGTGCTGCGTGACGGAGAGTACATTAGTACCGTTCCCACCGGCTCCACCGACATAGAACAACTGGTGAACATGATGGTGGGCCGCAAGGTGGAAAATGCCTTTCCGGTGAAAAACCATCTCATCGATCCCGATACCCGCTTGCTTGAGGCCAGCATTCAGCACAAAAAAAACGGCGTCACCGATGAATTCCATCTGCTGAAAGGGGAGATTCTCGGTTTTGCCGGCCTGGTGGGATCGGGCCGGACGGAACTGGTATCGGCAATGATCGGCGCTCGGCCCTGCTATCGCAAAGACATCAAGCTTCGGGGGGAAGCGACCGTGCTTCGTTCTCCGGCCCAGGCCCTTGAACACGGCATCGGGCTGCTGCCTGAAAGCCGCAAAACCGAAGGTCTGGTGCTGCCCTTTACCGTGTCGCAAAACATCACCCTTAATCGCCATGAAAAAGCCGCCCGCATTTTTATCAATGCCCGTAAAGAGCGCGGCATTGTCCAGCGATTGATCAAAGCCGTGGGGGTTAAGACTCCGGGCGGGGATACTCAGGTGAATACCCTCAGCGGCGGTAATCAGCAAAAGGTGGTGATAGCCCGTTGGCTGAACAACGATTGCAATATCCTGATTTTTGACGAGCCGACACGGGGAATCGACGTGGGAGCAAAGGCGGAAATCTATCAACTGATGCAGCAGCTGACTGAAAAAGGCATCTCGATCATCATGGTATCGTCCGAACTCCCTGAAATCATCGGCATTTGCGATCGGGTATTGGTTTTTCGCGGCGGACATATCGTAGCGGAACTCACCGGCGAACAGATCGAGTCAAACACTATTATGTTACATGCAACGGGGAGCTCATTATGAGCAGTATCGGCAATCCTTCTTCCCGCGATGTGATGACCCCATCGCCACGCCGCATCTATTGGGATAAATGCATGCGCCATCCGGCGGTTTTCCCTTTGCTGGGATTCATCATGCTGTTTGTCCTGATGGTTTTACTGAGCGACAGCTTTTTAACCTTCAATAACCTCACCAATGTGGCGCGGCAGGTTTCTATCAACGCCATTATCGCCGTGGGCATGACCTGCGCCATTCTCACCGGCGGGATTGACCTGTCGGTGGGATCGGTGATGGCGTTATCGGGCACGGTGGCGGCAGGTTTGATGATAACCGGCATACCGATGCCCCTGGCGCTGCTCGCCGGTTTGGCAATCGGCGGGCTGTTCGGCGCCATCAACGGCGCCTGCGTGGCTTACGCCCGGATGCCGCCGATCATCGTTACCCTGGCCTCCATGAGCGTAGCCAGGGGACTCGCCTTGATTTATACCGGCGGTTATCCCGTTTCCGGCCTGCCGGATCCGTTCGCCTTTTTCGGCCGCGGCGAGGTGATGGGCATCCAGGTGCCGATTTTGATTATGGCCGGCATCTACATCATTGCCTACGCCATGCTCAACCATATGTCGTTCGGACGGTATGTCTATGCCATCGGCGGTAATGAAGAGGCCGCCCGTCTGAGCGGCATTCGCATCACGCGCTACAAACTGCTGGTGTACATCATCAGCGGTATAACCGCGGCCCTGGCGGGCCTGGTGTTGACCTCCCGGCTAATGAGCGGGCAGCCCAATGCCGGGGAAGGATTCGAACTGGACGCCATCGCGGCGGTGGTGCTGGGGGGCACGGCCATTACCGGCGGTAAAGGAGCCATCATCGGTACGCTAGTGGGCGCCATGATGTTGGGCATCCTCAATAACGGACTGAACCTGATGGGGGTTTCCCCCTATGTCCAAAACGTCATCAAGGGCGGCATTATCCTGGCGGCGATTTATATCAGCTCAGAGAAGCGTAAGTGATTCTTTTATCAAGGAGGCCCTATGGCCTGTTTTCTAGGCATTGACATCGGCGGGACGGTCACCAAGGCCGGTTTATATAGCGCCGATGGGCATGAGATAGGCGTGGCCGAACGCGACGCCGAGGTGTTATCGCCGCAGCCGGGTTTTACCGAACGGGATATGGGAGAACTTTGGCAAACGGTATGCAGCGTTGTCCGGCAGGTGATTGGGGATAGCGGAGTGAACCCCGCCGACATCCTCGGCGTCAGCTTCTCCTCTCACGGCAAGGGGCTCTACGCTATCGATCATGAAGGCCGCCCGGTACGCAACGGCATCATCTCATCCGATACCCGGGCGCTGGCGCTGGTGCAGCAGTGGCAGAAACAGGGTATCGACCGCCTTACCTACCCCCGCGGACTGCAACAGCTGTGGACCGCGCATCCGGCCACCCTGCTGCGCTGGCTGAAAATCAACGAACCGGAAAACTACGACCGTATTTCGTCGGTGCTGATGGTGCACGATTACGTCCGCTACCGCTTGACCGGCGTCATTGCGGCGGAAGTGACCAATATCTCCGGCAGCAATCTCTATAACCAGCATACACGCGACTATGACCCGCAGCTGATGGAGGATTTCGGCATCAGTGAAGTGCGCCATAAAACCGCCCCGGTGGTAGGCTCCGCCGAGCAGACCGGGTCGGTAACGGAGCCCGCGGCCCAAGCCTGCGGGCTGGCCGCCGGCACGCCGGTCTACGGCGGTTTGTTTGACGTGGTGGCATCGGCGGTGTGTTCCGGCGTGTGCGATAACCAGACCCTCAGCGCCGTGGCCGGCACCTGGTCCATCGCTACCTGCGTCACCGACAGCATTATCCCGGCGGAGTATCCCTATGTCTGGGGGAGCTACTGTGTACCGGGAAAGTATTTCGTGCACGAGGGCAGTCCGACATCGGCGGCCAATCTGGCCTGGTTTATGCGTAATTTCTGCGGCGACGAAGAGACCCCTTTCCAGCAGTTTGATCAATGGGTGGCCGAACGCAGCGGGCATGATACGGAAATCGTGTTCCTGCCCTATCTGTTCGGTTCCAATTACAGCCTCAATCTGGCGGGGGGATTGGTGGGAATGCGGTCCCATCATGAAAAAGCGGACATTATCTACGCCCTCTACGAAGGCATTGTGTTTTCCCATCTCCTACACCAGGATCGTATTTTGCAGCTCAATCCGCAGGTCAAACGCATCCGCATCACCGGCGGGCCGACCCATTCTCCGGTATGGATGCAGATGTTCGCCGATGCCGGCAACTTGCCGCTGGATGTCATTGATATCAAGCAAAGCGGCTGTCGCGCCGCGGCATTATGCGCCGCCGTCGGCCGGGGATATTATGCCGATTTCGCCGCGGCCATCGCCGCAACCCAGCCTGAGGTCCGGACCTATACACCGCAACGGGACGCCCATCTGCAGCTGCGCCGGCAAATGGCCCGCTACCTTGATACCGCCAAGGCGTTAAGCGAGGTGAGTTATGCTTGATAACGACGGCAAGCCGGCGGATAAAAGGATTTGCCTGGGTATCTATGAAAAAGCCCTGCCTTTGCAGCTGGACTGGCCGCAGCGCCTGGATACCGCCCGGGACCTGGGATTTGATTTCCTGGAAATCTCCATTGATGAACAGCCGGAGCGGCAGCGGCGCCTGGATTGGGATCGGCGGGAACGCCTGGCGTTTACCCAGGCCAAATTGGACAGCGGCGTGGCGGTGCCCAGCATGTGCCTGTCGGCCCATCGCCGTTTCCCATTCGGCAGCCGGGACGGCATTATCCGCCAACGGGCCTATCAGCTGATGGAGAAAGCGCTGGCGCTGGCGGTGGATCTCGGCATCAGGAATATCCAGCTGGCGGGCTATGATGTCTATTATGAACCTTCCGATCGCCATACCCGGGCGCGGTTTATCGACGGCATTCACTGGGCGGTGGAACAGGCGGCCAAGGCGCAAGTGATGCTGTCCATTGAGGTAATGGATACGACGTTTATCAATAGCATCAGCAAGTGGCTGGAGTTCGACCAACTCATTCAAAACCCCTGGTTTACCGTGTATCCCGATCTTGGCAATCTCAGCGCCTGGGGCAATAACGTGGCGGGGGAATTGACCAAAGGCATTAATAAGATCACTGCCATCCACCTTAAAGACACCTCGCCGGTGACGCCGGATTCGCCGGGCAAATTTCGCGATGTGCCCTTCGGCGACGGCTGTGTGGATTTTGTTAATGCCTTCGAGACTCTTCGGGAACTGGACTATCGCGGCCCCTATCTGCTGGAGATGTGGGCACGGGGCAAAACGGACGACATCGATCGGGTGCGTTATGCCAAAACCTGGATTGAGCAGCAGATGCGGCTGGGGGGGTTAGCATGTTGAATGACCTGAAACAGCAAGTGCTGGCGGCCAACCTGAGCCTGCCGACATATGGACTGGTGACGTTTACCTGGGGAAATGTGTCTGCTATCGACCGTCAACAGGGATTGGTCGTCATCAAGCCTTCCGGCATCGATTATGCCGACATGACGGCGGAAGACCTGGTGGTGGTGGATTTAACGGGCCGAATCGTCGAAGGGCGCCGGAGGCCTTCGTCTGACACTGCAACCCATCTGGTGCTGTATCAGCATTTTCCGGAGATTGGCGCCGTGGTGCATACCCACAGCCGCTATGCCACCGTCTGGTCGCAGGCCGGACGCCCCATCCCGGCGCTGGGCACCACCCACGGGGATTATTTTTACGGCGAGATTCCCTGCACCGGGCCGTTAAGCCGGCAGGAAATAGAAGGAGACTACGAACGGGAAACCGGCGAACTGATCGTGCGGACGTTCCGGCGGCAACAATGCTCACCAGGGGAGATGCCCGGCGTGCTGGTGCTTTCCCACGGCCCTTTCGCCTGGGGAAAAGATGCCGCCAACGCGGTACACAATGCGGTGGTGCTGGAGGAAGTGGCCGCCATGGCGCTGTTTACCTGCCAATTGGCGCCGGCCATCGCGCCAATGCAAACCGACCTGTTAAATAAGCATTTTCTGCGCAAGCACGGAAAAAACGCCTATTACGGTCAATAACAATATTTGCCGAACGGCGCTGGCGCCGACGGAAAGTGATTATTCACCCTTAACAGGGAGAGGAACATTATACCCGAACTCATCCGATATATACCCGCCATACTTCAAGTTACAAGTGCGTTGGCAATACTCGGCCCCTCCATGGGCCTCGCCCCTTCGGGGCCGCTGCAAGCAGCGTTGCCGCCTTCCTGCAACTCTAATTATCTAGGGTATAGATTTACGGCTTAAACGGTCAGTTCGCCGGGAACATATTCACGCAGCGGCGCCTGCATATTTTTTGGCTTCTCAATGAGCTTGAATAATATCTCCGCCGCTTTTTCTCCCAGTAATACCGTATTGTGATATATACCTGGGATCCGCTGACCATAGGATTCACAATAAGGAGGAGTATCGATGGAAAAAAATTTAATCTGATTATAAATATTAAGCTGGTTGCAAATCGACATAGCGCCTAAGGTAATAATGCCATTCAGGCCAACAATATATTGAGGCCATCGTTCTTTGTCTGACAGTAAATTACGCAGAGCCTGCTCCTGGGAATCGAATTTATAATCCCCATATATTATTTCCACCTCTTTATTATTGCCGATCAATGCTCCCATGATACCGGCCGTACGATCTTTGGTGATCTCCGAATCCTCTGGCCCCCCGACGATCAGCAGGCGCTGCTCCGGCTGCTCCGCCAGAAAGCGGCCGGCGCGCACGCCGATTTCGATATTATTCAGGAATACGCCGCTCAGTTTTTTTCCGTAGATATCGCGGTCGATAAGCACCAAGGGAATTCGATAAACGTCCGCCAGATCCAGGTAAGCCGGAGAATATGCTTTATCATCACGCACGGCGGAAAGCAATATCCCGCAGGCCTGGTAACTAAACAGGGTTTGAATAGCCAACTTCTCCGCCGCTTCGCTGTCATCAGTATCAAATAACATTATCTGATAGCCTTTATTCCTGGCGATTCTTGATACGGTCTGGATCAGGTGTGAATAAAAGGGATTATAGGTACTGCTGGTTACCACGCCGATAATACGGCTGCTGTTTTTTTTCAACCCTTGCGCAAATGCATTGGGTACATAATTAAGCTCCTTGGCGATGGAAAGTATTTTTTCCCGCGTCTCGGATTTAACTAAATGGGGTTGATTAAACACGCGCGAAACCGTGATATTGGTGACATTTGCGCGCCGCGCTATATCAATAATGGTTGAATTGGCGTTTTCTTTTTTCACCTGCAATCCTAAATCCCTGCTATCAATATAGACCCTGTTTTCCATTGTAGGGAAGCCAGGACGATAGCGCTACTTTTATTAGCGCCAACGCCCAGATTCCCCCGCCCCGCCCCCCCTTCCCTCCCCCGCCTGTTTATCGCCTACCGCAGCGGGTCAAGAAACCAAGTGGCTTAAGCGCTCCGCAAGACAGGCTTAGGACGGGCAATGGAGACGTTTTATCGTTAGAATAGGGTGGGTCAAGGGTAGCACTGAGGAAAACATCATGGAATTATCACAATTCGAACAACGGCTGGAGTTGCTGGAAGGCCGACTGGCTTTTCAGGAAGTCACCATAGAAGAATTAAACCAAACCGTCGTAGCCCATGAGCGGGATATCAGCCGCCTGCAGGAACTGCTGCGCTTATTGTCCGAGAAGCTGCGCACGCAGCAAACCTCGATGATCGCCTCACAGTCGGAAGAGACGCCCCCGCCGCACTATTGATTATCATTGCGCATGGCGGTTAGCTCTCTAACACCAGAGGTCAAATGAGCGTGTTAAAGGGAAACCGCGCTGGTGGGGTCGAATCGGGCATGGTTTTCCTGCCCGACCGAGCGCCCCACAGCACGGTAAGCCCGCGTTCGCCGATCGTGCAACAATCGTGTTAAAGGGAAACCGTGCCGGTGGGGTCGAATCGGGCATGGTTTTTCTGGCCGGCGGCAGCCGGCCCCTCCCTTAATGACAGCCGCAGCCGCCTTTACCGTCGCAACCGCCGCCTTCATGGTCGTGACCATGTCCGCCGCAGCAGTCATCGCCATGCTCATGATCGTGCTCATGATGATGATCGTGTTCGCCGTGGACATGTCCGTGCTCAAGCTCTTCAGCGGTGGCTTCGCGGATGGCCAGCACTTCCACATTGAAATTGAGGTTTTGGCCGGCCAGCATGTGATTGCCGTCCACCACCACATGATCGCCGTCGACTTCGGTAATTTCCACCGGAACCGGGCCTTGATCGGTCTCAGCCAAAAAGCGCATGCCGACTTCCAGCTCTTCCACGCCCATAAACACATCCTTGGGAACTCGCTGAACCAGGTTTTCGTCATAATGGCCGTAGGCGTCATTGGCGGTAATATGCACGTCGAAATGATCACCGACGTCATGTCCTTCCAATGCTTTTTCCAGGCCGGAAATCAGTGAACCATAACCATGCAGATAGTCCAACGGCGCACTCACCGGAGACTCATCGACCAAAACGCCATCTTCTGTACGTACCTGATAGGCCAGACTGACCACCAGATCTTTTGAAACTTTCATGATATCTCCTACCGTTGGAAACTAAACTGGCGCAGATTCTAACGAAAAAATGCACGTATGTATCCTTCAGCTTAAAAAAACCTGACCGTGAAGGCTACTCCGGATGGAAAATACCGATAATGTGCTCCGGGAGCGGCCTTTTCTCCGCGTTTGTTCCGTCAGTTTGCTGCTGGGTGAAACCGCATTTCACACAGATAAAGCTCTCGACATCGTTATCACTCCACAGGGCCAGAGTATCCTTGCTTTGGCAGTGAGGGCATACCGCGCCGGCAATAAAGCGTTTACGCTTAACCGTCATAAGGTTTATCTCCCTGTTGATCGTCATCTTCCCAACCGTTTAGCTGCCAGCGTTCCTTCATCATTTCCCGTTGGAAAATATCCTCCAGCTCGCGCCGGGATTCCTTGACGCGGGATATCTGCGCCAAATCCCCCTGCATCTGCGGCATCAGCTCCCGCAGCATCCGCACATCGAGCCGGCGAAAATGCTGCTGCGCACGATGGGCCTGGTGGGGATGCATGCCCAGTTCCAGCAGTGCCTTGCGGCCCAGATCCAGAGCGCTGGCAAAGGTCTCACGGGAAAAATGAGTCACGCCGGCCTGCAATAATTCATGGGCCTCTACACGGCCGCGGGCGCGCGCCAGGATTTTCAAATGGGGAAAATGCTGCTGGCACAAATGCACTACCGCCATGTTCGCCTCCGGGGTATTGGCGGTCACCACAATCGCCTGGGCCTTTTCCGCGCCGGCGGCGCGAAGCAGTTCAAGCTCCGTGGCATCGCCGTAATACACCTTATAACCATAGCTGCGCATCAGGCTGACCACACTGATATCCCTCTCAAGCACCGTGATGCGCATTTTATTGGCCATCAGCAGCCGCCCCACGACCTGACCGAAACGGCCGAAACCGACAATAATCACCTGCGGCTCGTCGTCGTTCACGAACGGCTTTTCGTCATGCTCCTCCTGGGCGTTATAGCGGCGGGTCAGAATGCCGTCGATAAGCTTCATCAGCAGCGGCGTGGTGATCATCGACAGGGTTACGGTCACCAGCAGCAGCGACAGCTGATCCGGCGACAGGATTTTCTGCGCCCCCGCCGCGGAGAACAGCACAAAGGCAAATTCACCGCCCTGGCTCAGCACCCCGGCGAATTGCAACCGGACCGAACGACGCAAACCGAAAATGCGCGCCAGAATATACAGTACCGTTCCCTTCAGCAGCACCAGTATCGCCAGACCGGCCAAGACCTGCAGCACATGGACATACAGGACGCCCAGATTGAGCGCCATGCCCACCGAGATGAAAAACAGCCCCAGCAGCAAGCCTTTGAACGGCTCAATGGCGATTTCCAGCTCGTGGCGGTATTCGCTTTCAGCCAGCAGTACCCCGGCGATAAAGGTCCCGAGCGCCATGGAGGCGCCCAGCATATCCATGAACAGCGCCGCTCCCAGCACCAGCAGCAGCGCGGCGGCGGTAAAGACTTCCCGCACGTTGGCGGCGGCGATATAGCGAAACAGCGGGCGCAACAGGTAACGGCCGCCCACCAGCATGACGAAAAACGCCGCCACCTTCATGCCGATCTTCGTCCAATCGCTGGGTACGCCGCTGCCGCCGCTGAGGAAAGGAATGACCGCCAGCGCCGGTATTACCGCCATATCCTGAAACAGCAACACCGAAAATCCGAGCTGGCCGCCTTCATTGCGGTTCATGCCTTTGTCGCGCATAAGCTGCAGCGCGATAGCGGTTGAGGACATGGCCAAACCGATGCCGCCGATAAGCGCCGATTGCCATGAGGCGTGGGTCAGCAGCAAGACGGTGCCCAGTAAAACGGCGGTAATGACAAGCTGCGCCGTGCCGAGCCCGAAAATGGAACGCCGCAATTCCCATAATTTGCCGGGGTTCAGCTCCAGACCGATGATAAACATCAGGAACACCACCCCCAGTTCAGAGAAGTGCAGGATTTCATCCACGTCGCGGATAAAACCCAGACCCCAGGGGCCGATGGCGATACCCGCCGCCAGATAGCCTATTACCGCGCCGATGCCCAGGCGCTGGGCAATGGGCACCGCCACCACGGCGGCAAACAGGAACAGCACGACGGCGGTTAAAAATGACGGACTGCTACCCAAGACGCTGCCCTCTTTCCTGCACCGGCTCATTAAGCCAGCGCGCATACGCATCGGCATGACGCATCAAGGCGTCATGGGTTTGCCGTCTGGCCCAGTAAACCACCAAGGGCGACACCCATTGCATGCGACACAGGGTCGCGGCCAGTTCAAAGGGACGCAGAACCTCTTCCATGGTAGTGCGGTTATATCCCAAATGCTGATAAGCAGTTTCCGGCTCGCCGGTGGTAATGACCGACCGCCAATACTTTCCGGTCAGGGCATTGCCGCCGATGCCGCTGGCGAAGCCCCGCGTCAATACACGGTCGAGCCACTCCTTGAGCAGCGCCGGGCAACTATAAGTATAAAGGGGATGCTGGAACACGATCACCTGATGCTCTCGCAACAATTGCTGTTCATAATGAATATCGATAAAAAAATCCGGATAATGCGCGTAAAGATCATGTACGGTGACATGCGCCAGGGGCGATGCCGCCTGCAGCAAAATCCGGTTGGCAACCGAATCCTGCGATTCGGGATGGGCATACAGCAACAAAACTTTGGGTGGTTGTGTAATCAATTCCCCTCCAAAGCGTCGTCAGGGCGCGGGTTTTCCGCTACCATGCTCCGCGAAGTCGAAAACCAGGACGTTTCACTCTGGCTTGCATTCAATAATGTCAATTTAACATACTCTCAAACTATGGCGCTTTATGATTGTCTTCTCATCTGTGCAAATTCGTCGCGGTACCCGGGTACTGCTTGATAATGCGACCGCCACGGTAAACCCGGGGCAAAAAGTCGGGCTGGTGGGCAAAAACGGCTGCGGCAAATCAACCCTTTTGGCATTGTTGAAACATGAACTCAGCGCCGATGCCGGCAATGTCACTTACCCGGCCAACTGGTCCCTGGCCTGGGTAAACCAGGAAACGCCCGCGCTGGACGAACCGGCTATAGACTATGTTATCGACGGCGATCGGGAATATCGTCAGTTGGAATCCGAATTACAGCTGGCCAACGAAAAAAATGACGGTCACGCCATCGCCACGCTGCATGGCAAACTGGATGTCATCGACGCCTGGACCATACGGCCACGCGCATCCAGCCTGCTGCACGGCCTGGGTTTCAGCCAGGAACAGCTGCAAAAACCGGTGAGCGATTTTTCCGGCGGCTGGCGGATGCGCCTTAATCTGGCGCAGGCGCTGATCTGCCGTTCCGATTTGCTGCTGCTGGATGAACCCACCAACCATCTGGATCTTGATGCGGTCATGTGGCTGGAAAAGTGGCTGAAAAATTACAACGGCACGCTGATCCTGATTTCCCATGACCGGGACTTCCTCGATCCCGTCGTCAATAAGATACTCCATATCGAACAGCAGTCATTGAACGAATATACCGGTAATTATTCCTCTTTTGAGCTGCAACGTGTGACCAAACTGGCGCAACAGCAGTCCCTTTATCAGCATCAGCAGGAAAAAGTGGCGCACCTGCAGCATTACATCGACCGCTTTCGCGCCAAAGCCACCAAATCCCGCCAGGCGCAGAGCCGGATTAAAATGCTGGAACGCATGGAGCTTATTGCTCCGGCCCATGTGGATAATCCGTTCCAATTCCGGTTTCGCGACCCGGAAAGCCTGCCCAATCCATTACTGACGATGGAAAAGGTCAGCGCCGGCTATGGCGATCGCACTGTCCTGAATTCCATCAAGTTTAACCTGGTGCCCGGTTCGCGCATCGGGCTGCTGGGACGCAACGGCGCCGGTAAATCAACGCTTATCAAACTGCTGGCCGGTACGCTGGAGCCTCAGTCGGGCAGGGTCTCCCTGGCCAAAGGCATCAAGCTCGGCTATTTCGCCCAGCATCAGCTTGAGTTCCTACGGGCCGACGAATCGCCGCTGCAGCATATGAACCGGATGGCGCCGCAGGAGTATGAGCAGGCGTTGCGGGATTATCTCGGCGGATTTGGTTTTCAGGGTGATAAGGTCACCGAGCGTACGGAACGGTTCTCCGGCGGCGAGAAAGCCCGGCTGGTGCTGGCGCTGATCGTCTGGCAGCGCCCTAACCTGCTGTTGCTGGATGAGCCCACCAACCATCTGGATCTGGATATGCGCCAGGCGCTCACCGAGGCGCTGATTGACTTTGAGGGCGCCCTGGTAGTGGTATCCCATGACCGGCATTTGCTGCGTTCCACCACCGACGATTTCTATCTGGTTCATGACGGGCTGGTAGAGCCCTTCGAGGGAGACCTGGAGGATTACCAGCAATGGCTGGCGGACCAGCAGCGCCAGGCGGCGCAGGGCGCCGACGGCCGCGAGGATATTCCCGCCTCCGCCAATAACGCCCAGTCCAGAAAGGACCAAAAGCGGCGCGAAGCCGAGTTCCGCAGCCAAACCCAGCCGCTGCGCAAATCCATCGAACGCCACGAAAAAGCGCTGGAAACCCTGGGCAGCGAACTGGCGAAAGTGGAAGCCGAGCTGGCGGATTCAGCGCTGTACGATATCGCCCGTAAAGGAGATCTCGCCGCCTGTCTGCAGCGCCAGGCCCAGGTAAAATCCCAATTGGAACAGGCGGAAACAGCGTGGCTGGATGCCCAGGAACAGCTTGAAACCCTGATAAAAGAGTTTGAAGGGGAATAGCCCTTTATAGTCAACCGCCAGCACCGAAGCCGCACCGGGCGTGTTAAAGGGAGACCGCGCCAGCACCGAAGCCGCACCGAGCGTGTTCAAGGGAGACCGCGCCAATGAGGTCGAAGCGGACGTGGTTTTCCCGCCCGCCGGAGCGCCTCATGGCAC
The DNA here is from genome assembly GCF_047324255.1 of Sodalis sp. RH15. Classification (NCBI taxonomy): domain Bacteria; kingdom Pseudomonadati; phylum Pseudomonadota; class Gammaproteobacteria; order Enterobacterales; family Bruguierivoracaceae; genus Sodalis; species Sodalis sp. RH15. Next base: position 818,244 of record NZ_CP178738.1, on the reverse strand, counting down.
GGTAGGCCCGCGATCACCGGCGCGTGAACCGAACGTGTTCAAGGGAGACCGCGCCAATGAGGTCGAAGCGGGCGTGGTTTTCCCGCCCGCCGAAGCGCCTCATGGCACGGTAGGCCCGCGATCGCCGGCGCGTGAACCTAGCGTGTTAAAGGAAGACCGCAAAAATTGCGCGGCCTTATCAGCGCCAAATCAACAGCACGCAGGCCGCAGTAAGCAATCCCATGGCGACATTAAATACCGTCCAGGCGCGTTTACTGCTGAGCAAACGGCCGATAAGCGTACCAAAGCCGAGCCAAATAGTCCCGGAAACGATATTCACCGTCACAATACCAATACTGATGGCCCCCACCGAAGTAATATAGGCATTACCCGTCAGGCTGAAACTGGCTACAGCCCCCAGCGCCATCAACCAGGCTTTGGGATTCAGGAACTGCAGCAGTCCGCCCTGGTAAAACGGAATGGGGCGTGGCGGCGGCGCATCCGTCTCCAATGTTTCATACGCCGCGGTGGCAATCTTCCAGGCTAACCACAGCAGATAAAGGGAACCGGCCACTTTGAGCATAAAATGCAATGACGGATACAGGGTAATTAAACCGCCGATACCGAAAGCCACCAATAGCAATATGCACTGCATCCCGAGCATAATACCCAGCATCAACGGCATTGAACGCCAAAAACCGAAATTCGCGCCGGAAGCGGTAAGCAGCATATTATTAGGACCGGGCGTAATGGCAGCGACCCAAAGAAAACCCAACATTGAAAGAAAAAGACTCGGTTCCACGTTTCGGGGGCTCCCCTCCCTTTAATGAAGGTAAGAAACTAACAGCGCGCTTGTATCCGCACAAGGCTTTGCTGGTGAAATTTCCTCAAGGCATTGAATCATTAACAAACTGGACATAACATGATGATTATTCCGTGGGAAGAAATCGACTCCGACACCCTGTATAACCTGCTTGAATCCTTTGTCTTGCGAGAAGGCACCGATTACGGCGAACAGGAAAAGACATTGGAGGCCAAAGTCGCCGATGTCAAACGTCAACTGATAAGCGGCGAAGCGGTAGTGGTATGGTCGGAACTGCATGAGACCATCAATATTATGCCCCGCGGCCAGTTTCATCCGGAATAACGCAAATTGGCCCTGCGCCGCTAAACATGATAACAATAATCAAGTCTTTCATGCCGGGCGCATGTGAATCTACCCGTCATACTTCAAGTTGCAGGTGCGTCCGCTTTCCTGCAACCTGAGTTATTGAGGGTATCACGCCGTCATATAACGAAGCGTAGGGTTACCATGTCAGCACAACATCCCATTATTGCCGTTACCGGCTCCAGCGGCGCCGGCACCACCACCACCAGTCTGGCTTTCCGTAAAATTTTTCACCAGTTGAATATTCACGCCGCCGAGCTGGAAGGGGACAGTTTCCACCATTTTACCCGTCCGGAAATGGACATGGCCATTCGCAAGGCCCGCGATCTCGGGCGACATATCAGCTATTTCGGGCCGGAAGCCAATGACTTCGGCCTATTGGAACACACCTTCCTGCAGTATGGGCTCACCGGCCACGGCAAAGCGCGAAAATATCTGCACACCTATGACGAAGCCGTTCCCTACAATCAGATTCCCGGCACCTTTACTCCCTGGCAGCCGCTGCCGGAGCCGACGGATGTGCTGTTTTACGAGGGGCTGCACGGCGGGGTGGTTACCGACCACCATAATGTGGCGCAGCATGTGGATCTCCTGGTGGGTGTAGTACCCATCGTCAACCTGGAATGGATACAAAAGCTGGTGCGCGATACCAGCGAACGCGGACACTCCCGGGAAGCGGTGATGGATTCCGTGGTGCGATCGATGGAAGACTATATCAACTACATCACACCGCAATTTTCCCGTACCCATATCAATTTTCAACGGGTTCCCACGGTGGACACGTCCAACCCCTTTGCCGCCAAGGCCATCCCTTCGCTGGACGAAAGCTTTGTGGTAATTCACTTTCGCGGCCTGGATCATATCGACTTTCCCTATCTGCTGGCGATGCTGCAGGGGTCGTTTATTTCCAATATCAATACGCTGGTGGTACCGGGAGGGAAAATGGGGCTGGCGATGGAACTGATCATGGGACCATTGGTAAAGCAGCTACTGGAAGGCAAACGCATTGAATAAACCGGGCGCGGCCGGAGCGTCGCGCCCGCGGTAACGCATCCGTCATTCAGGACGGCAAACGCACTTCAAAACTATGGGTAACGTTCACGGATTTGCCGAGCATCAAAGACACCGAGCAATACTTTTCCGCTGACAGCTCCACCGCCCTTTCGACGATTTTGTCGGTGAGCCCCGTGCCGGAAACTATGAAGTGTAAATTAATATGGGTAAATAACCTCGGCGCTTCGTCGCGGCGTTCAGAGGTCAGCTTGACTTCGCAATCACGCACATCCTGACGCCCTTTTTGCAGAATCGATACCACGTCGATGGCGCTGCACCCCCCAGCCGCCATAAGTACCATTTCCATTGGGCTGGGCGCTTTTTCCCCTGCGTTGCCATCCATCAAAATCTGGTGGCCGGAGGCGGATTCACCTATAAAAGACAGACCTTCGACCCATTTTACTCGTGCTTGCATTATGATGACTCCAGATAAAAAGTTTTTCCTGCACCCTACATTTTTATTGGAAAGGTGGCAATGTTACCTAACATACTTCATGCTGATGCAAGACAACAGAAGACACTGCTTCAAACCTATGCTAAAAACAAGGCTGGATCGACCTCATGATAATGAAAGGGCAAGAGAGCGATCGGAACATCACTAAAACCAGACCCTAATAAGTTCCCTAACGTCGCTCCGTTTACAACGGAGATGGATCGATAAAACAGCGCCGTAATAGGGAATACGATGTCCTGAACAAGGACAGCGATGACAAAAGAGGATAACAGCGAATGGTTCTCGGCAAACCGCAAACAGACCCGACTCTCGAATGGTTCCTGTCTCATTGCCATATTCACAAGTATCCATCGAAGAGTACGCTAATACATCAAGGCGAAAAAGCTGAAACACTTTACTACATCGTCAAAGGCGCCGTCGCGGTGCTGATAAAAGATGAAGAAGGTAAAGAGATGATCTTGTCCTACCTTAACCAGGGGGATTTTATCGGGGAATTGGGCTTATTCGAAGAAGGCCAGGAGCGCAGCGCCTGGGTTCGTGCGAAAACCGCTTGTGAAGTGGCTGAAATTTCTTATAAAAAATTCCGGCAACTGATTCAGGTGAATCCGGATATCCTGATGCGTCTGTCGGCGCAGATGGCCAGCCGCTTGCAGGTCACCTCGGAAAAAGTCGGTAATCTGGCGTTTCTCGACGTCACGGGACGTATCGCGCAAACCTTGCTTAATCTGGCGAAACAACCCGACGCCATGACCCACCCCGACGGCATGCAAATCAAGATTACCCGCCAGGAAATCGGCCAGATTGTCGGCTGTTCCCGTGAAACGGTGGGCCGTATTCTGAAAATGCTGGAAGATCAAAATCTCATCTCCGCACACGGCAAGACCATTGTCGTTTACGGTACGCGTTAAACGTTAATCAAACAGGCGTGGTACTCTGTGCCACGCCTGCTTGTTGGCAGCATGTGGCGTCGACTGATCTATCACCCCGAAGTCAACTATGCCTTGCGGCAAACCATCGTGCTTTGCCTGCCGGTGGCGATAGGGCTATTGTTCGGCAGCCTGCAGAACGGCCTGCTGTTCTCCCTGGTGCCCGCCTGTTGCAACATCGCCGGCCTGGATACCCTGCATAAACGCTTTTTTAAACGCCTGGCCATCGGCGGTACGCTGTTCGCCGTCAGCAGCGTACTGATCCAGTGGCTGCTCTTTGTACACGTACCCTTGCCCTTTATCATGGTGGGCCTGGCGCTGGTGCTGGGCGTCACCGGTGAAATCAGTCCGTTGCACGGGCGGTTATTACCCGCCTCCCTTATCGCCGCCATTTTTACCCTCGGCCTGACCGGCAACGCCCCGGTGTGGATCCCGCCGCTGCTGTATATCGCCGGTACCGCCTGGTACGGGCTGTTTACCGGCCTGTGGTTCCGATGGCTTAAAGAGCAGCCGATGCGGGAAACCCTCAGCCTGCTCTATAGAGAGCTCGCGGATTATATCGAGGCGAAATACAGCCTGCTGACCCAGCATACCGACCCGGAAACCGCCCTGCCGCCGCTGTTTGCCCGGCAGCAGCGGGTGATTGATCTGATTGCGCAAATTTACCAGCAGCTGCATATGCTGTCGGCCAACCATCAGCTTCAGTACAAACGTCTGCTGCGGACATTTCAGGTGGCTCTGGACCTGCAAGAGCATATCGCCGTCAGTTTGCATCAGCCGGACGAAGTGCAGAAGCTGGTGGAGCAGAGTCACGCTGAAGCGGTGATCCGCTATAATGCCCAATTGATTGCCGCCCGGCTGCGGGTGGTAGCGGACGATATTCTTTATCATCGGTTATCGGGCCGTTTCACCATGGCGGAAGCCCTGTCGGCGGTGGAAAAAATTGCCCAGCGAAATCCGGATAATCCGGTGGGGCAATTTTGTTTTTATCACTTCAGCCGCATCGCCCGGCTGCTCAGGACGCAACGTCCGCTCTACCGGCGGGATATCATGGCGGATAACCAGCAACGGCTCTCTTTCTGGCAGGCGCTGCGCAGCTACTGTTCGCTCAAATCCATGGCGCTGCGCAACGCCGCCCGGCTGGGCATTATGCTGGCCATCGGCAGCAGCCTGGGACTGGTGTTCAACCTGCCTAAACCCTACTGGATTCTGATGACGGTGATGTTTGTCAGCCAGAACGGCTATAACGCCACCCGGGTACGTATCCAGCATCGGGCGCTGGGAACCTTGGCCGGCCTGGTTATCGCCGCCGCGACCCTGCAGCTCCATCTGGGGGACGGCACGGTTTTATTGTTTATGCTGGTGGTGACCCTGGCGGCTTACCTGGTTTTGCGGAAAAATTACGGCCTGGCGATGACCGGCTTCACCGTAACCGCCGTTTACACCCTGCAGCTATTGTCCCTGAACGGTACGCATTTTCTGGTACCGCGGCTGGTGGATACCCTGATCGGATGCATGCTGGCGTTCGGCGGTACGCTCTGGCTGTGGCCGCAGTGGCAAAGCGGCCTGCTGCGCAAAAACGCCCATCAGGCGCTGGAAAGGGATCAGGACGCATTGCGTCTGTTATTACAGGCGAATCCGGAGCCGGCGGCGCTGGCCTATGCCCGTATGCGGGCCAACCAGGCCCATAACGCCCTGTTCACCTCACTAAGCCAGGCCATGCAGGAGCCCGGTTTCAACTCCCGCTACCTCATCGATATGCGCCTATGGGTGACCCATAGCCAGTTTATTATTGAGCATATCAATGCCATGACGATACTGGCGCGGGATCACTACATGCTGACGCCAATGCTGGCGGAAAAATACCTGACCGCCTGCGAGGTGGCGCTGCAAACCTGCCAGCAACGGCTGGAATACGATGGTCCGAGCAGCGAACAGCCGGTACTGGCCACCGCCGGCGATACGCCGGAGCAGCCGGGCACCCCGATGGAACGCCATCTGCGGCGTATCCTGTTCCATTTGGGAGTCATGCATACCATCTCGTCGGTTGCCTGGCGCCAGCGACCGCAGCACGGCCGCTGGCTATCGCGGCGATTGGGGGAAAATGCCCAATAGCCGCCGATAATGGCGGCTGAGCGTGTTGGCAAAGTGCCCGGTCGAGAAAGGCGGTTTGATAAGTGAACCGTCCGCGCCAGGCTCTTTCTCAGTGAGCTCAGCCGGCGGTAACCTGGGCCACCGCCTGTTCAAACCTGGCCATTCCCTGATCGATATCGTCAAATTCCACCACCAGCGACGGGGCGAAACGCACCACGTCCGGGCCGGCGTTCAGGATCATCAGACCGTTGGCGGCGCTGGCATGAAGGAATTCCCGTGCCCGGCCGTGATAGCCGGGTTTCAGCGCGGCGCCAATCAGCAAGCCCATGCCCCGAATTTCTTCGAACACATGATAGCGGTCGTTAATCTTCTGCAGCGCGCTGAAAAACCTGTCATGCCGTTCATTGATTCCCGCCAGCACCGCCGGCTGGTTAATGACGTCCAGCGCCGCCTCGGCCACCGCGCAGGCCAGCGGATTGCCGCCATAGGTGGTGCCGTGGGTTCCCACCGCCATCACCGACGAAATCTCCTCGGTAGTAAGCATGGCGCTGATGGGGAAACCGCCTCCCAGCGCTTTGGCGGTGGTGAGAATATCCGGCAGGACACCATAATGCATATAAGTGAATAACTTACCGGTCCGGCCCATACCGCACTGCACTTCGTCCATCACCAGCAGGGCCTGGTATTGATCGCACAGATCCCTAAGCCCCTGCAGGAATTCCGGCGTGGCCGGCGTGATCCCGCCCTCGCCCTGTATCGGCTCAACCACCACCGCGCAGGTATGATCGTCCATCACCGCTTTTACCGCCGCCAAATCGTTGAACGGCACGTGGACGATATCACCGGGTTTCGGTCCGAAACCATCGGAATATTTGGGTTGGCCGCCCACCGTGACGGTAAAGAGCGTACGGCCGTGAAAGGCGTTGTGGAACGCGATGATTTTGGTTTTATAAGGGCTGTGGCGGGTGATGGCATAATGACGGGCCAGCTTAAAGGCGGCTTCGTTGGCTTCACCTCCCGAATTGGCGAAGAAGACCCTATCGGCAAAGGTGGCATCGATAAGTTTGCGCGCCAGCCGCAGCGCCGGTTCATTGGTAAAGACATTACTGGTGTGCCACAGGGTTTCACCCTGGCTTTTCAGCGCCGCCACCAGCGCCGGATGGCAATGGCCCAGGGCGGTCACGGCGATACCGCCGGAGAAATCAATGTACTCCTTGCCTTCCTGGTCCCATACCCGGCTGCCTTTGCCTCTGACGGGAATAAATTGAGCAGGTGCATAAACTGGCAAAATGACCTGATCAAACGTTTCCCTGGTTACCGCGTCATCATGTGTTTTCATAAGCTTTTTACTCTATCCGCCGCAAAAGATAAATGAAATTATAATCATAAAATATGAATAAAAAATCACTTCAATGCAATCTTTTATCGCCGTTCAACGGCAAAAAATTATATCCGCTACCGACGCCGGGCCGGTTGAAGCATTCGCGGCGGGCCATCGGCTTACATCGCCAGGAAATTCGCCAGCAACCGATGTCCCTGTTCGCTGAGAATGCTCTCAGGATGAAACTGTACACCTTCAAGGGGCAAGGTACGATGACGGATGCCCATGATTTCATCGTGAACGCCTTCTTGCAGGCTCCAGGCGGAAACCTCCAGGCAGGGCGGCAAACCGGCGGTCTCCACCACCAGCGAATGGTAGCGGGTCATGGTCAAATCCGCGGGCAACCCGGCGAAAACCCCCCGGCCGTCATGGACGATAGGTGAGGTCTTACCGTGCATAACCTGCTTTGCCCGCACAACGCGGGCGCCGAATACCTGCGCTATGGCCTGGTGGCCGAGGCAAACCCCCAAAACCGGTATCTTGCCGGCAAAATGCGCAATGGCCGCCATGGAGATGCCTGACTCGTCAGGGGTACCGGGGCCGGGAGAAATCACCAGCCTCTCGGGCGCCATACGGTCGATATCGTCCAGTTGCACCTCATCGTGGCGTTTAACCTCTACATGTGCGCCCAGTTCGCAGAAATATTGGTACAGGTTATAGGTAAAGGAATCATAGTTATCGATGATCAGCAACATGGTAAGGGTGGCCTATTTTTACCGGTTGTTCAGGCAGGAAAATGAAGAAATGGGTCAGCTTGTCCCACGCATCGGGATTTCAGCCAAGTATAACGTGCTCCATATCCCGCTGTCGAACATCGGGCGGGGGGATTCACCGGCTTTAGCGTGAGGCAAATCGAGCCTTGGCGCGGCGCGCGTACCTATTCTGGGACAGAAGGTCAAAACCAGAGGTCAGGCATCGGATATCTGAAGTCAAATAATGGAATAGCGGAATAAAAGGCCGTATATTGCTCATAATTGACTTAATTAGTGAGCAAAGTTCCTGAATGACCACCATCATGGAAAAGACCACCGGACTTGTCGCCTTTGTCCGCACGGTCCAAAACGGCTCCTTTGCCAGCGCGGGACGTATTATCGGGGCCAGTCCCTCGGCCGTCTCCAAAAGCGTGGCCCGTCTCGAAGGGCGCCTGGGGGTGAGGCTATTTCAACGGTCAACCCGGACACTGAGGCTGACGGTGGAAGGCACGGATTATTATGAACGGGTGGCGCCTTTGCTGCAGGCAATGGAAGAAGCGGAAAATCATGTCCAGTCCAACGAGACACCGCAGGGCCTTATCCGCATCAGCGTGCCGGTTTTGGTGGGACGCGTGCTGATGGCGCGGTGGGTGGCGAAATTTGTCCTTCTCTATCCACGCCTTAAATTCGATCTCGACGTCACCGATCGAAACGTCGATATCATCCGGGAAGGATTTGATCTCGCCTTGCGTATCGGCGCCCTGCCGGATTCCGGGCTGAATGCCCGCTTACTGGGCTATACCGATCATATTTTGGCCGCGTCGCCGGCATACCTGAAGCGCCGCGGCGCTCCCCTTGCCCTTGACGATCTGCAACATCACGACTGCCTGCGTTTCCTTATTGCGGGACGTCCCTTCCCCTACGCGTTTGCCGGCGGCACCTCCATCATCCCCGACGGTCCTCTCGATACCAGCGACGGCGCCACGCTTCGCCAGGCCGCCGTCGAGGGGATGGGGATTATTCAAATCCCCCGGTTCGCGGTCGCCGACGACATCGCGGCCGGAACGTTGATCCACGTCCTGCCCGGGTTTCCCATGCTGGTATCCCCTATCCACGCGCTGCATCCCTTTGGCCGCCAACTGCCGATCCGTGCCCGGCTGTTCGTGGATTTTCTGGTGGAACAATTCCGTGAAAAGGATACGGCATCCTAGGCGTTCCAGCCGCCATCGACGGTAAGATTTTCGCCGTTGGTATAAGAGGCGTCCGGGTGAGCCAGATAAGCGACGGCGGCGGCTATCTCTTTCACCTTGCCGAAACGGCCGACGCTTGTGAGCTTGACCATGGCGTCATATTCCGGCGTGCCGGGGTTCGGACTCAGCTCGGTGTCGATGGGACCGGGCTGGACGCCGTTAACCGTAATGCCCATTGGACCGAGCTCACGGGAAAGACCTTTGGTAAAACCGGACAGGGCGAACTTGGTGGCGATATAGAGAGTCACGCCGGGCAGCGGCGCGGCTTCGCCAAACGCCGAGCTGATGTTGATGATGCGTCCCCAGCCCGTTTTCGCCATGCGCCTGCCGGCATCTTTGGCCAAGGCCATGGGCGCACGGACATTCAAATTGAAATGATTGTCGTAGCTTTGGTCGGACGTTTCGAGAAACGGGCCGTACTCCACCGTGCCGGCGTTATTCACCAGGATATCAAGACGACCGTTGAATTTACCGCTGAAAGCGCCATCGACGGCGGCAATGAGGGTAGCTATTCCCTTAGGGTCGCCGAGATCGGCGCCAACCGCTTCCGCTTCGCCGCCGGCGGCGCGGATTTCATTAACCACCGCCTCGGCGCGTTCCCGGCCGGCGGCATAGGTAATGATGACCGATGCGCCGTCGGCCGCCAGACGGGCCGCCACCGCGGCGCCGATACCACGGGAAGAACCCGTGACCAGGGCGAGTTTATTGCTAAGTGGTTTAGACATGCTTGAATCCTTAAGGTTAAGAGACGGGGAGTGCTCCCCGTCTGCTGTATGGTTTACGGATTCAGTATTGGCCTTTCCCAAATGTCCCGGTAGTGCCATTCCATTCGCTTCATTCGTGAATAAAGTTCGCGAATAACGCCAGCAGGCTTTCCAGCTCGTGAGACGGCGGAGGAAATCGCCGTCAATTCATGCCTTGCCGGACTCCTGCATCGCCAGATTGGCGAGAATCAGGCTGGAATCAAGGCTGGGCGTTGCCGCCGCATCGCCGCCGCCCGACATCTGCTGCGCGATGAATTCCTTGCCGAAATCCGGGGTATTGAACGGGCTCGGGATGCTGTCCTTGAATTCCTGGTCTGAAACCTTGCCGTCGCCGTCCTCGTCCATGGCCTTATACAGCGTATCGGCTTCGGCCTTAGTGCCGCCACCGGCCGTAACCTGCTGCTCGAGGGAATCCTCGGTTACGGTGCCGCTGCCGTTGGGATCCACCGCCTGCAACAGCTGACTCTGGTAAACATCGGCGAAGGACGTCGTCGAGGCCTTTATCCCGAATCCGCCAAGTTTGGCGAACGACGCCGCATTGGCGGCGCTTGCCTTGGCGGCCTGCTCGGCGGCGAGGGCGTTTTGCCCCTGGGCGCTCAGCACGACGTTGGTGGATGATTCATCCGCCTGCAGCGCCGTGTTTGACGCTTCGGCGCCGTTGGACGACATAGCCTGCCGCTGGCTCGCCGCGTCCGCATTGGCGATGTTGAACAGCGCGGCGGCTATGGAAGATGGAACCTGCATTGAAGCCCCCAATATGATTGATATAAACGTGGCGGCAAAACATCCTGCCCGTTGGAAAGTGCCGGTGATATCACCTGCCTTGTCCTAAGCTATCGGCATCGGACTCTCAATACTTTAGCCGGCAAACCCACATCACAATCTGATTATTGACAGATTAATCTATTATCATTACTCTGCTGAGTATGGCGAGACCTAAAGAATTTAACCGCGAAACAGCGCTGGCGTGCGCAATCCGCGTTTTTGCCGAGCACGGCTATGAAGGCACCTCCACCGAGGCGCTGTTGCAGGCAATGCGCATCAGCCGTCAAAGCATGTACGATACGTTCGGCGACAAACGCCGGCTTTTTCTGGAAGCGCTGCAACGCTATTGTTTCGAGAGCATAGGCACTATCGCGGCGGCCCTGCGGGGTGGCGGTTCGCCCCTGGCCGGCATTGAGGCGGCCCTGCTGAGCTTTGCCCTGCGCGCCCATGCCTCCTCTGAAAGCGGTTGCCTTGGGGTAAACGCCCTGTGCGAATTCGGCCGGCGCGACCGCGAAGTTACCGCCATTGGCGACGCCAGCGGCGCTGCCTTGCAGCACATTTTCGAATCCGCGATAAAACAAGCCATCGTACAGGGGGAGATCGCCGCCGATGTGCAACCGCAGGAAGCGGCTCTATTCCTCAATGCGACGTTTATCGCCCTGAAGGTCATGGCGCGCGGAGGGGCCGACCCGGAAGCGCTGCGCTCCATCACGCGCACCGCGCTGCGGAGTCTGAAATAACGGGCATCCTTTTTTTACCCTTTTTTGGACTGATTAATCCAGAATAGAAAAACTATTTGAACCTACCGGAGAAACACCCCATGACGAAAATTTTGCTCGGTAAAGTCGCCCTGGTCACGGGGGGATCGCGCGGCATCGGCGCTGCAATAGTCCGCCGACTGGCCGCCGACGGCGCCGCCGTCGCGTTCACCTTTGCCGCTTCAGAGGAGCGGGCGCTGGCATTGGTTGCCGAGGTTGAGGCCCTTGGCGGCAAAGTATTGGCAATCAAAGCGGACAGTGGGGATGCCGAGGCGGTGCGGCGGGCAGTAGCCCGAACCGCCGGCGCGTTCGGCGTTTTGGATATCCTGGTGAACAACGCCGGTATTTTGATCCACGGCAAGGTGGATGAGTTTGCCCTGGAGGATTTTGACCGAATGGTGGACGTTAACGTACGGGCGGTGTTTGTCGCCGTACAGGCCGCCATTAAGCATATGACGACGGGAGGCCGCATTATCACCACCGGAAGCGTAGTGGCCGACTACACCGGTTTTCCCGGCGCTTCCATTTACTCCATGACCAAGGGTGCGGTGAGCGCCATGACGCGCGGCTTCGCGCGGGATCTCGGCCCGCGGGGCATCACGGTGAATGCGGTACAGCCCGGTCCCACCGAAACCGATATTAACGATATCGAGAGCCAACGCGCCATGCTGCGCCCCATGATGGCGCTGGGGCGCATGGGCAAGGATTGGGAGGTTGCCAGTCTGGTGGCCTATCTTGCCGGTCCGCAAGCGGGCTTCATTACCGGCTCGCTGCTCACCATCGACGGCGGCTATACCGCTTAAACGGGGAATATCACGCCGTCGGCACGGTGCCGCCGTCGATGACGTATTCGGTGCCGGTAATCGCCGAAGCGCGTCCGGACGCCAGAAAGGCCACCAGTTCGGCTACCTCGTCGGGCCGGGCCGGGCGGCCCAGGGGGATACCCCCCAGGGAATCCATCAGGATCCGGCGGGCGCCGTCGAGATCCGTGCCTTCCCGCCCGGCGATCCCCCGCAGCATGCCGGCGGCGGCCTCCGTTTCCACCCAGCCCGGCGACACCCGCACCACGCGAACGCCCCGCGGGCCGACCTCCTTCGACAGGCTTTTACTGTAAGTGCTGAGGGCAGCTTTGGCGGCGGCATAGGCGGTGGTGGAATCAGGCAGCGGCAGTTGCCGCTGGATGGAGGTGACATGGATGATAACGCCGGATCCTTGGGCCAGCATGGCGGGAAGCAAGGCGCGATCCAGGCGCACCGCCGGCATCAGGTTGAGATTGAGTTCCGCCGCCCACTCTTTCTCCCCAAGGGAGGCGAAACCGCCGCCGGGGGACGACGATCCCCCCGCCACATGGACCGCAATATCGATACCGCCCAGCGTGGCCGTTACGGCGTCCGCTATGGCGGCGCATCCTTCCGGTGTAGCGATATCCGCCGCCACGAACCATTGGCCTTCCGGCACTGGGTCGGGCCGGTTTCTCGCGGTTATCAGCACCCTGGCTCCCGCGGCAAGCAGGCGAGCGGCCACGGCCTTGCCGATGCCTTTGGTGCCGCCGGTGACCAGCACGCGGCGGCCGGAAAATTCAGTCTCAGCCATCATAGGCGAATCTCCAGATTGGCGATTTTCCCGTCGCTGAGGCCGAAGGTGTAGGTCAATTCAACCGGGCTGCCGGGAAAATTACCGGCTACCCGGGCCACCAGGCTGATTACCTGGTCCTGCTGCGTGAAATGCAGCGGCTCGACGGTGTACTGATATTTTCCTTTGGCCGCACGCCGCCATTCGGTGATGGCCGCCAGGCCGCGATAGCTCTTGCCCTCATCATGTACGATGGCGTCCGGCATAAAAAAACGTTCCAGGCTTTGGGGGGTAAATTGATTGTCCGCGGCGAAATAGCCGGCAATGGGTTCAGGTAAGAGGATTGTCATGATTGCTCCGTTCGGGTGGTTGCCTTTACCGGATTTTCCCCTTAAGCTCTCTTTTTAGGAAGTACGCACGAAAAAGTAAGTTTAAAAAAGGCGCCCATGACCAACAAAACCTATACCGCCCTGACCGCCGCCAGCGGCGTAGAGTCGGTGCTTCGCCTGCTGGAAGGCCGCTGGAAACTGGTTATCCTTTTCCATTTGTTCGGCGGGCAAGTGCAACGCTACTCCGACCTGGAAAAACTGATCCCCGATATTTCGCAAAAGATGCTGGCCCAGCAATTGCGCCAGCTGGAAGCCGACGGGATTGTGATACGCACCGACTATAAGCAGGTCCCGCCCAAGGTAGACTATCGTTTGACGCCTTGGGGCCAAGCGTTGTGTCCGGCGCTGGATGCGCTGCTGACTTGGGCTGAAAACCGTAATTCGCTTATCTAGGCAAGGCGGTCCTGCGGGAACGGCTGAATTAAAATACGTACAGCCGTAATGAAATTGACTCCCTGAGATAACGACTCCATACTCGTTTTTCAGGCCCATGGGGGTCAATAACATGCAGTCTTGCAGAGGAGAGTCCCATGACTACCAAGCCCGTTAAGATTCCCGGCCCCGATCATCCCATTACCGTTGAGGCCAGCCCTTCGCATATTGTGGTGGCCGTTGCCGGCAAAACCATCGCCGATACGCGGCAGGCGTTAACGCTGCGGGAGGCGGATTATCCGCCGGTGTATTATATCCCCCGTGAAGACATCGATATGTCCCTGTTGACGCGCACCGAACACCACACGTATTGCCCTTACAAAGGAGATTGCTCTTATTACAGCATTACTCCCGGCGGCCTGCGATCGGTTAACGCCGTCTGGTCTTATGAAAACCCTTACGACGCGGTGGCGGCCATCAAAAACCATGTCGCATTTTATCCGGACCGGGTCGACAGCATCAAAGCGTCGCCGTCCTCTGAGGGGTAGCGTCATGCAGCGGGCCGGCCGCGGCTACTCCGTTTCTCCCGGCTCATTCACCACCCGCATGAACAGGGCGGTGAGCGGTTCCAGCTCGCCAACCGCGCCGGCCCGATTGGCGGCCAGCCATTCGTCCCGTTCAACGGTTCGCCAACGGGGATCGTAGCCGGCGTGCACCATCAACTGCTCGAAAAATATCCGCTGCGCACGGCCGTTGCCTTCGCGAAACGGGTGCAGCATATTGATATCCGCATAATATTGAGCCAGACGAGGGCATATTTCCTCCTTGGACAGGCCTTGCAGGTAATTTTCATCCTCCAGTTGCTGCATCACGGCATTGCCCTCTTTTTCAAGATAATCAAAGTGGCAATAACGCGTATCGTCTTGATAGATATCCACCGTCCGCAGTTGTCCGGCCCAATCGTATACATCCTGAAATAAGGTATGGTGAATGGCGCATAGCCACGGTAGCCCCAATTTGGCGGTACCCAGCTCAAGGGTTGCGGCCCGCAGGGACGTCAAGGCCAGTTCGGCCTCCAGCAGCCCGGCGGCCTCATGGATATTGAGTTTATTGCGCAGCACCTTGATGCCGGGGTAAAAATAGGGATCGCGGTCATCGCCGAATTTATCGTTCATAATGGCTCCTGAGCTCGTCGATTCGCCGTAACGCCTCTTGTGGCGTCAGGGTGATCAGCTCGGCGGAAAAACCTTGAAGCCTTTGGCTTTCTCTATAATTCTCATTACGGCGTTGCTGATATAATCGCGCTTTTTGCTTGTCGGTCATTTTTTTCATGGGGAAGCCCTGTCAACGATCGGCCCGGTTAATTACCTAAAGTATATACCCTAAATAATTCGAGCTGCAGGAAGACGGCGACGCCGCGACAAATCTGTCAGGAACAGATTTGAACAGCGTTTGCGCTGGCCCGCAGGGTGAACCTCAGGGATGAGGTTCATTTATCCCCAGTCACTTACTCGAGTAAGTGACTGGGGCGAGCGAGGACAAATCTGCCAGGAGCAGATTTGATCGCTGCTTGCAGCGGCCCCGAAGGGGCGAGGCCCATGAAGGGGCCGAGTATTGCCAACGTACCCGCAACTTGAAGTATGACGGGTATAACCGGCAATGGCGGATTCGCCGGAAGGGGGACGGGATAGGGGCATGAGGGGGAAAAGGCCGTAGCGACCGTTCCCCCCTGGCGGGACGAAGGACGTTAGGGCAGAATCTTGGCGGACAGGATAACGATGGGTTTCGTCGGAACGTTCTGATAAGGCCCGATATTTTTAGTGGGTGCCTGGGCAATTTTGTCGGCGACATCCATGCCTTTGATCACTTTGCCAAACACCGCATAACCGAAATCACGTTGCCCGTGATCGAGAAAAGCGTTATCGGCAATATTGATAAAGAATTGGCTGGTGGCGCTGTCTTTATCGGCGGTACGGGCCATGGCCACGGTGCCGCGTAAATTGCGCAAACCGTTATCGGCTTCGTTTTTGATCGGCGCCTGGGTCGGCTTTTGCGTCATATCTTTATTGAAGCCGCCCCCCTGCAGCATAAAGCCGGGGATGACCCTATGGAAAATAGTATTGTCATAAAACCCGCTCTTCACATATTCGAGAAAATTCCCAACCGAGACCGGCGCTTTTTGGCTGTCAAGAGCCAGCTCAATTTTCCCTGCGGAAGTGGTGAGCAGTACATGAGTCTCTTTCTGCGCAGCCAGCGCAGAGGAGGACAAAGCGGCGAGAGAAAAAAATAATGCGGCGGTCGCCAGTTTTTGTTTCAGCATGAAAGGTTCCTTTGTAAAGACATGGGCAACAGGAAGCGCTTAGATTCTAAAGAGGGTGTCAGCCTAACGCTACCCATTTACCTATTTTTACGTAACAGGGCATAAAAATTCGTCATGGCGTTCTTGTAAAAAACGCTGATACGCCCCGATGAAATGACTTTTAGCTCCAAAATTAACGCTGTAATGGTATGATATGCTGCCATATCGGTTGAAACCAATCTCTTTTGCGCCACCGGCGCCAGCCATCCATCGTATGATTTTCACAGGTTTATAATGAATAATAGCAATCGCTCGCGGCTAACATGGATTAGTTTTCTTTCTTATGGATTAACCGGCGCCTTAGTGATTGTCACCGGCGTGGTATTAGGCAACATCGCCGACTATTTTAATCTGCCGATATCCGGCATGGGTTCCACCTTCACCTTTTTGAATTCCGGCATTCTGTTATCGATTTTTCTCAATGCCTGGCTGATATCCATCATACCCATGAAACGGCAGTTGATTGCCGGTTTCGTGCTGATGGCGGTGGCGGTGCTTGGATTAATGAGCGGCCGGAATATTGCCCTGTTCTCATTTTCCATCTTTATATTAGGCGTGGTGAGCGGGATTACCATGTCCATCGGCACCTATCTGATCACCTATCTTTATGACGGCCGCCAGCGGGGGGCGCGCCTGCTGTTCTCCGACTCCTTTTTCAGCATGGCCGGCACGCTGTTTCCCATGCTGGCCGGCGTCATGCTGGCGCGGCATATTACCTGGTATTGGGTGTATGCCTGTATCGGCCTGGTCTATGTGGCGATATTTATCCTGACCCTGCTGTCCGAGTTTCCGGCGCCGGCCGCTCAAGACGCCTCCCTGCGAGGGCAACCGTCGTCAAAGGAGAAATGGGGACTGGGAGTTGTGCTGCTCTGCGCCGCCGCGTTATGCTATATCCTCGGCCAATTGGGGTTTATCGCCTGGGTACCCGAATACGCCGCCTTGAACTTCGGCATGAGCCAACAGCAGACGGGGGGTTTGGTAAGTCAATTCTGGATTGCCTATATGCTGGGGATGTGGGTTTTCAGCGCGGTACTGCGTTTCACGGATTTACAGCGGATGGTCACCCTGCTTGCCGCGCTGTCCGCAGTCATCATGTATCTGTTTATCGCCACCGATCGGCCGGCGCACCTGCATTATTATCTGCTGGGACTGGGATTTATCTCCAGCGCCATCTATACCACCCTCATTACGCTGGGTTCGCAGCAAACCCGGGTGACGTCGCCCAAACTGGTGAATTTTATCCTCACCTGCGGCACCGTCGGTACCATGCTGACGTTTGTGGTCACCGGGCCCATCGTGGCGTCATATGGCGCAAAAGCCGCGTTGACCACCGCCAACAGCCTCTATCTGGCAGTGTTCATTCTTTGCCTATTGCTGGGATTCGTCAGCAAACACCGCCTGTACGGCCACGGAGCCAAGTAGCATGCCCGCGATAGCAGATTGCTGACAAACATGCTCGGAGTCGATGAGGCGGCAACAACCGTTTATTTTTCACCGTAATGCAGGACATCCTCACGGGAAAGCCCGATATCCTTCAGCTGATCGTCGTTTAATTGCATCAGAATGGCGCGATTGCGGCGACGATGGTTCCAGGCCATGAACCGACGGAAAAGCGTATCAGGCTGCGGGATTGGGTTCACGGCGCGATGTGGTAATGAAAAAGGAACGGCCTGGAAGGTTTTTGTCAGGGTTTTCATCATGGTTGCTCCTTGTTAAATGTTGCCACTATGATGAAGGGATCGGCGCTCACCGTACAGATTCAGAAAGCCATTATTTTTACCATACAATACGCATTTTTATCTTCTGTCATGGTATTATCCGGGCCAATCTGTATTGATTTTCACAAGTACACTTATATCTGTATGGAACCAGCATGACACGCTACGATCAATTGGCCGGCATTATCGGCGAGCGCATAGAACAGGGCTTATACACCTGCGGCGAGCGGCTGCCTTCGGTGCGTACCTTAAGCCAGGAACATGAAGTGAGCATCAGTACCGTTCAGCAGGCGTACCGGGTACTGGAAGAGCGGCAGCTGATCGAGGCGCGGCCGAAATCGGGCTACTTTGTCAGCCAGCAGCATGAATTAGCGGCGCTGCCGGCCATGAGCAGACCGGCGCAGCGACCGGTCGAGATCTCCCAGTGGGATTTGGTGCTCAAACTGCTGCGGGCGGATCCGGAGGACGGCATGGTGCATCTGGGGATCGGCATGCCGGATATCAGCTCGCCGACCCTGAGGCCGTTGATGAAGGCCCTGAGCCGCATCGCGCTGCAGCCGGATTTGCGCGGCATGGCCTATGGCGATATTTGCGGCGCTCCCGCCCTGCGGGAACAAATCGCCCGCCTCCTGGTGGACAGCGGCAACCTGTTGTCATGGGAGGATATCATGATCACCTCCGGCTGCCACGAGGCGCTCTCCATTGCCATTCATGCCCTGTGCCAGCCCGGCGATATCGTGGCGGTGGACTCGCCAAGTTTCCATGGCGTGACCCAGACTTTAAAAGCATTCGGCATCAAGGCGTTGGAAATCCCCACCGACCCGGTGACCGGCATCAGTCTGGAGGCGCTGGAGCTGGCTCTCGAACAGTGGCCGATCAAAGCCATTCAGGTAACGCCCAATTGCAATAATCCCCTGGGATATATCATGCCGGACAGCCATAAACAGGCGTTGCTGACGCTGGCGCAAGGCTACGATACGCCGATTATCGAAGACGATGTCTATGGCGATCTGGCCTACCGCTATCCCCGGCCGGTGACCATCAAATCCCTGGATGAAGACGGCCGGGTATTGTTATGCAGTTCGTTTTCCAAAACCCTGGCGCCCGGCCTGCGTATCGGCTGGATTGCCCCCGGCCGGTACATGGAGCAGGCAACCCACATGAAATACATCAGTACCGGCGCTACCGCGCTGCAACCGCAACTGGCGGTGGCCGAGTTCGTGCGTCAGGGGGGATATCAGAAGCATTTGCGCCGGATGCGTGCCCACTATCAACATAACTGCGACATCATGACCGGTTGGATCAAGACCTATTTCCCGCCTGAAACCCGGGTAAGCAGGCCGCAGGGGAGCTTTTTGCTGTGGATTGAAATGCCGGAGCACTTCGATTCGCTGCGCCTGAACCGCCAATTGGATCAGGTGGGGGTGCAAATTGCGGTAGGGCCGATTTTTTCCGCATCCGGCAAGTACCGCCACTGCATGCGCCTGAGCTACGCGCTTGCCCTTACCCCCGCCATCGAACAGGCGGTTAAAACCATCGGCAACGCCGTGAAACGGCAATTGGATGAAGTTAACGCTTGAAATCGACGATTTCCGGTGAATCTGCGAGAAACAGGGTGGATTGTGCCGGCTCGGTCTGGGCGATTATCCGTCCGCGGCGGATAACGTAACGGGGCGGAACCTGACGTCTTACGGCATCAAAGCCATTTTCCGCCGGCAGAATCACCAGGTTGGCGCCATGTCCGACGGCAATGCCATAATCGCCAAGGTTCATGGTTCGCGCGCTGTTCACCGTGATCAAATCCAGTCCCTGATTGATTTGTTCGTATCCCATAAGCTGGCAAACGTGCAGCCCCATATGCAGGACCTGCAGCATATTGCCGGTACCCAGGGGATACCAGGGGTCGAACACGTCGTCATGGCCAAAGCAGACATTAATGCCCGCCGCCATCAGCTCTTTGACCCTGGTGACCCCGCGACGCTTGGGATAATCATCAAAACGCCCCTGTAAATGGATATTCACCAGCGGATTGGCCACGAAATGAATGCCGGAGAGCTTTAGCAGCCGAAACAGCCGCGCGGTATAGGCGCCGTTGTAGGAGTGCATGGCGGTGGTGTGGCTGGCGGTAACCCGAGGGCCGATATGGTGGCGTAGGGCCAGCGCCGCCACGGTTTCCACAAAGCGCGACTGCTCATCGTCGATTTCATCGCAGTGCACATCCACCAGCCGGTCATAGCGCAGCGCGAGGGCAAAGGCTTTATGCAAAGACTCAACGCCGTATTCACGGGTGAATTCGAAATGCGGAATCGCGCCCACCGCATCGGCGCCCAAACGCAGCGCCTCTTCCAATAATTCTTCTCCCCGCGGATAAGAGAGTATGCCCTCCTGCGGGAATGCCACCAGCTGCAGCTCAAGCCAGGGGGCCACCTCCCGTTTTACTTCCAGCATGGCTTTCAGCGCCGTCAGATGGGGATCGGACACATCCACATGGCTGCGGACATATTGGATACCGTTGGCGATTTGCCATTTCAGCGTTTGCCAGGCGCGCTGTTTGACATCCTCATGGGTGAGCTGCGCTTTGCGCTCTGCCCAGCGCTCAATGCCTTCAAACAGCGTGCCGGATTGATTCCAGCGGGGGGAGCCCGCGGTCTGGGTGGTATCCAGATGGATATGGGGTTCGACAAAGGGCGGCACCGCCAGTCCGCCCATGGCATCCAGGGTCCCGGCGGGGGCTTGCCCGGCGGTTCCGCCGGCGCTTATCTGGCGAAACCGCTCTTGTTCGATATCAATCTGCCAGAGGCCTTCACGCTGGGGCAGACGAACGTTGGTGATTCTTAGCAAAGGAAGCATTTGCACGGCGCGCCTCGAGTGGTGTGGATCTGATATTTCCAATCTTAGCGCGCCTGGGACGCCGGTGCAGCATTCAGATCATGGATGCGCCACAAAACCCACGGCCTCGTAGACTTTGTCCAGCGTTTCACGGGCACGGGCACGGGCTTTGGCCGCGCCGTCGCGCATAATCCGGTTAAGCAGTTCTTCGTCCGCCCGGAAGTCGTGATAACGGCGCTGCAATTCAATCAACATGCCGGAAACGGCATCCGCCACGCTGCCCTTGAGATGGCCGTACATTTTTCCGGCGAACTCCTGTTCCAGCTCGGCGATAGGTTTGCCCGTCACGCCGGACAGGATATCCAGCAAATTGGACACGCCGGGCTTATTGGCTATATCGTAACGCACCACCGGCGGCTCGTCGGAGTCGGTCATGGCGCGTTTGAGCTTTTTCACCACCGACTTGGGATCTTCCAACAGGGTAATGACGTTGTTGCGATTCTCGTCGGACTTGGACATTTTTTTCGTCGGTTCCAGCAGCGACATGACCCGGGCGCCGGATTTGGGAATAAAGGGTTCCGGAACGGTAAAAATATCGCCGTAGAGAGTATTGAAGCGCTGGGCGATATCCCGGCTTAGCTCAAGGTGCTGCTTTTGATCTTCCCCCACCGGCACCTGGTTGGTCTGGTAAAGCAGGATATCCGCCGCCATCAGTACCGGATAGGCGAACAGGCCGGCGTTGATGTTTTCAGCATAACGGGCCGACTTGTCCTTGAACTGGGTCATGCGGCTGAGTTCGCCGAAGTAGGTATAGCAGTTCAGCAGCCAGCCCAGTTGGGTATGCTCCGGCACATGGGACTGCACGAAGATGGTGCTTTTTTGGGGATCGATGCCGCACGCCAGGTACAGGGCCAGCACGTCCAGCGTGGCCTTTCTCAGCTTGAGGGGATCCTGGCGAACGGTAATGGCATGAAGGTCAACAATACAATATATGCAATCGTAATCGTCTTGCAGGTTAACCCACTGACGCAGCGCACCCATATAGTTGCCTATGGTCAATTCACCCGACGGCTGCGCGCCGCTGAATACTATGGGCTTACTCATTATATGTTTCCTGATTATGTAAAGTTGGCAACCCGAGGACGGGCAGAAGATCGGCAAAATGATCCAGCAGATAGTCCGGGTGACTATCAGCGATTGATTCGCCGTAGTTATAGCCGTAGGTCATGCCGACACAGGGACAGCCCGCCGCTTTGGCCGCCATGATATCGTTGCGTGAATCCCCCACGAACAGCAGTTCGTTCACATATAATCCCAGCTTGCCCAGCACCAGATAGAGCGGCGCGGGATGGGGTTTTTTCGCCGCCACGTCATCCGCGCCGATAAGCAGGGAGAAATAACGGTCAATCTCCAGCGAGGCCAGCAGAGGCGCGACGAAGGGCGTGGGTTTATTGGTCACCACCGCCATGGGGAATCCCTGCTCCGCCAGGCGTGCCAGGGTGGCCTTCACCTGCGGGAAAAGCCGGCTGCCCTGCTCCACCGTCTGGGCGTAAAACTGGTCGAACAGCAGGCGGGTCTGGCGGCACAGCGTGATTTCCGGTTCTGCGCCCGCCCACTTCAGCGCCCGCTCCACCAGGATGTCGGCGCCGTTGCCAATCCAGGTGGAGACCCGCGCCTGCCCCGCCGCGGGCAACCCCTGGGCCTGCAACGCCCCATCGAGCGCGCTGCTCAATCCCGGCGCGGTATCCGTCAGCGTACCGTCCAGGTCAAATGCCAAGGCGCGTATCCGCGTCACATCAGCCATGTTTAATCCCGTTTAATTCGCGGCGCATGGCCTCAATGATTTCCTGATAATCCGAATGGCCGAAAATCGCCGATCCGGCGACAAACATATCCGCCCCGGCCGCGGCGATGGCGCCGATATTATCCACTTTGACGCCGCCGTCCACCTCGAGACGGATATCCCGCCCGCTGTCGTCAATCAGCCGGCGGACCTGGCGCAGCTTATCCAGCGTGCCGGGAATAAAGGATTGTCCGCCAAAACCGGGATTCACCGACATCAGCAAAATGACATCCAGCTGATCCATGACATAGTCGAGATAACTCAGGGGCGTCGCCGGGTTGAATACCAGGCCGGCTTTGCAGCCGTGAGATTTTATCAACTGCAGGGAGCGGTGGACATGCTCCGATCCTTCGGGATGGAAAGTAATGTAACTGGCGCCTGCGTCGGCGAAATCCGGAATGATCCGGTCCACCGGCTTGACCATCAGATGCACATCGATAGGGGCGGTAATGCCGAAATCCCGCAGGGCTTTGAGAACCATCGGGCCCATGGTGAGATTGGGAACATAATGATTGTCCATCACATCAAAATGCACCACGTCGGCCCCGGCCGCCAATACCCGGGCGGTATCCTCACCCAGGCGGGCAAAATCCGCCGACAGGATGGATGGGGCGATCAAGAATTTTTTCATCCGCTTCTCCAATCAGTTAGGGTCGGACGCAGGCGTTCCTTGCTGGTCCGCATAATGATACAGCGCCAGCAGTTCATTCACTTTGGTACGACCCAGGATATTCCGGCTGATGGTACGACGCCCTTTCACCACATGGAGTACCGCGTCGCAGTACCACTCACGGGTCAACAACGTATCGTGGTTGGAAATCAGCACCGGCACCCGGACTTCGCTGGCGAGTTGATGAGCTATCCGCGCCAGGTTCTGCTGCTCGATATTGTTGAAACTGTTGGTATGGTAAGCCGTAAAGTTGGCCGTCGTCGATAGCGGCACGTACGGAGGATCACAATACACCACCGAGCCCCACTCGGCTTTCATCAGCGTTTTCTGGTAATGCTCGCAGACGAAAACCGCACTTTGCGCCTTTTCGGCAAACCAGTTTAATTCGATTTCCGGAAAATAGGGCTTCTTGTACCGCCCGAACGGAACGTTGAACTCGCCGCTCAGATTATAACGGCACAGGCCGTTGTAACAATGCCGATTAAGATAAAGAAATAGCACCGCGCGCCGATAAGCATCAGTACAGAGGTTAAACTCGCTGCGCATCGAATAATAGATTTGCGGGGTATTGGCCTCGGCATAAAATAGTTGGCGAGCATCACCGATGAATTCATCGGTGCGCTCTTTTACAATGTTGTACAGGTTGATGAGATCGCTATTGATATCAGCAAGAATATATTTCTCATAATCGGTGTTCAGAAACACCGAACCTGCGCCGACAAAAGGCTCTATAAGGCAATCGCCCGCCGGTAAATGGCGGCGGATATCTTCTATTAGCGGATATTTACCGCCAGCCCATTTTAAAAACGCGCGGTTCTTCTTCATGCCGTCGATTGATACTCATACACTCTTCAGAGCCGCGGATTGTACTCTGTTTATGACAGCACATCAGTGCTAAATTCAAGAACTATTTGTTCTGATCCTGTTTGACCTGGCCTATTTGCCTGGCCCAGGGTTTATTAGCCTGTACATCAGCCGGTAATTGCGCAACCGCGCTCTTGGCCTGCGACGAAGTCGGATAAACGCCGCTTACCAATACATACCAGGGTTTTCCTTCGCGGCGGGTCTCATAGACCCAGTACTGGCTCAACTGCTGCTTGTGGGCATAGGCGTTCAGAGTCGCCGCCTGCGAAGCGCTGCTGAGCTGCAGGGTGTAGAAACCGGCGGGAGCGGTCTGGATGGCACCGGATGACGCATGGGCGGGCGTTGCCGGAGCCAGGGCGCCGGCGGATACAGGCGCGGATACGGGCGCGGCGGCGGCTGTATTCCTGCCGGCAACCGCTGCGTGGGTATTCCTGCCGGCGGGCGCAGCAGGCGTATTCCTGACGGTTGCGGAGTTATGCTGCTGGCCGACGGCGGCCATGGGAGCCGGGGCCACTGCATGTCCATTGGCGCCTACCGTGGCATGGGGCCTGGCCGCCTTGTGGACCGGTGGTACGGAGGTATTGACCGCGCCGGATTTATGGGCCGGCTCCTTGCCCGCCGGCGCCACCGTGGCCGGTGCGGTGGGCAGGGTCGAGGCGGAACCCTCGTTATTCATCTGTTCGGTCATGCCGTTAACCTGATTGCCTTGCTGCGACAGCGCGTCCGCCATATTGCCGGGCAAATCGATGCGGTGCTGCGGCGCGGCGCCGACAACCGGCGGTGCCTGGGTCGGCGTTGAGGCAATGGGGGGCGCGTTCAGGGTTTGCGGCTGCGAAGAAGCGCCGTTAACGCCGTTGGCCTGGGACGGTGAAGCAGTACCGTTAACGCCGTTGGCCTGGGATGGCGCGGAGAGCCCGCCGTTGGCGCTGCCGGGACTATTGGCATCCGGATTGGCGGAATTGGCCGCCGGCGCGGTTCCATTCACCGGCGCGGAGGAGGAACCGGCGGAACCGGACAGATCGATATTCTTTTCACCCGTCGTCGGGTTTTGCTGGCCGGCATCCGGCTGGGTCGGCGATTTCAACGCCGAGCCGACGCCGATAACCACCAGCAGCAATACCAGGATACCGATGCCAATCATCATATGCTGTCTGGACATCGCGACTTTAGGAACCGAGGGGCCTTTCCGTTGACGTGGGGGACGACGATCACTGCTGTCAGGTCTCAGTTCGTCTTCCGACTTGAACTCATCCATTTACAACTCTCCAACTGAGAGATTATTCCACCGGGCGCAAAGGCCCGGCGGAGGGTTAAAGCGATTAAACCAGCTTAATCTTCCCTCCCCCATAGGGGACCGGGGCAAGAAGGCTGATTCAGGTGCGGCAATCGGCGATTGACGCCAATACGATATCATCGGGCACGCCGGCACGCACTTCAGCCTTGCCAAGGCCCTGGGGCAATATCAACCGCAGTTTGCCGGAAACAACTTTTTTGTCACGCATCATATGCGGCAGGTACTCTTCCGGCGCCATGCCTTCCGGCCCGGCCACCGGCAATCCGGCGCGCGCCAGCAATCCGGTAACCCGCAGCAGGTCGTCGGCGGAGAATTGCCCCAGCCGCCGGGCGGCATGCGCCGCCATCACCATGCCCGCCGCCACCGCTTCACCATGCAGCCAATTACCGTAGCCCATATGGGTTTCAATGGCGTGGCCGTAGGTGTGGCCCAGATTGAGTAAAGCCCGCAGGCCGGTTTCACGTTCGTCGGCGGCGACCACCTCCGCTTTCAGTTCGCAGCAGCGGCGGATGCAATAAGACAGCGCATCGGGATCGAGAGCAAGCAGGCTGTCCATATGCTCTTCAAGCCAGACAAAAAAAGCATAGTCCAAAATGATGCCGTATTTGATCACTTCCGCCAGGCCCGAGGATAATTCCCGCGGCGGCAGGGACTTCAGGCAATCCAAATCGATGATCACCGAGGCCGGCTGATAAAAGGCGCCTATCATGTTTTTGCCGAGGGGGTGATTAACCGCGGTTTTCCCTCCCACTGACGAGTCAACCTGAGCAAGCAGCGTGGTGGGTACCTGGATAAACCGGACGCCGCGCTGATAGCTGGCGGCGGCAAAGCCGGCCATATCGCCGATAACGCCGCCGCCCAAGGCAATGAGCGTGGTGTCGCGACCGTGCGGCTTTTCCAGCAAGGCGGTGAATATCCGCTCCAGGACGGCTAACGTTTTGTACTGTTCGCCATCGGGCAATATCACCTGATCGACGATGATTCCGGCGTGTTCGAGCATCGCCCGGACAGGATTAAGATAAAGCGGCGCCAACGTTTCGTTGGTCACCACCATGACTTGAGCGCCGCTTTTCAGCGGTAGGAAAGAAGCCGGGTCACTGAATAACCCGGCTGCTATCGTAATCGGGTAGCTACGCTCCCCTAATGTTACAGTAATCCTCTCCATGGGGTGCTTAATGACCTTTTCGGCATCTCGTTACACACTAGATCAGTTGCTTTCCAACATATTGATGATTTGGTTGGCAACAACCTTAGCACTTTGCTCGTCGGTACGAATGGTGACATCCGCAATTTCTTCATACAAAGGATTGCGTTCCCTGGCCAGCGCTTCCAGTACTTCGCGCGGCGGGGCTTCAACCTGCAGCAAGGGGCGTTTCTTATCGCGCTGGGTTCTCGCCAGCTGTTTTTCAATAGTGGTTTCAAGATAAACGACCACACCACGGGCAGAAAGGCGGTTACGTGTCTCACGCGATTTTACTGATCCACCGCCTGTAGCCAATACGATCCCTTGTTTTTCAGTAAGTTCGTTAATGACTTTTTCTTCACGATCGCGAAAGCCATCTTCGCCTTCCACGTCGAATACCCAGCCTACATCAGCCCCGGTGCGTCGCTCAATCTCTTGATCAGAATCGAAAAACTCCATATTAAGTTGTTGGGCCAACTGACGCCCAATAGTGCTTTTGCCGGCACCCATAGGCCCAACCAGAAAGATATTGCGTTTCTCTGCCATGTTTTTCGGTATTACTAAGATTATTCGTTAATGACAACCCGCCCCGCCAATCAAATTAGCGGCGGGACCTAAACTGAAACCTCATGAGCGATAGTGCGAGAATCAGACGAAAAATTATCTCAACACTCGGGGTAGTTTGGCAACCGATTAAATCGATGCTCACACCGCAAGGAAGAATTCCGATATCGCTATCGAAATTACAGGTGACGCAAAAACAGCGATGCTCAATGGGTTACCCTTGTAAGCGAAATCTGTCACAGCGTCAAATTGATCGCGAAAAAAACGCATAATTTGTTGCTAAGGCCCCGATTTTGCCCAAATTGAGATAATCAAGTTTACCCTGATATTCGCGTGGGCGTTATAAAAATAACCAGTTCACGCTGTTTATAGTGTCCCTGTTGGCGTTTAAACAGATGTCCAAGCCAGGGGATGTCCGCCAGCAGCGGAATTTTATCCTTGGTTTCGTGTTTTTGGCGCTGGAAAATGCCGCCCAAAACAATGGTTTCCCCATCGGCAATGGTCACTTGGGTTTTAATTTCCTCCATGTCGATGGAAATACCCTCATTGCCGCCTTGCTTGAGCATTTGTCCGGGTACGTTTTGACTGAGGCGCAAATCGAGAGTGACCTTGCCGTTGCGCAGTATTTTCGGCGTCACTTCCATTTTCAGCACCGCCTCTTTGAACTGAATGGACGAGCCTTTGCTTTTGCTCTTTTTCATCTGATAGGGCAGTTCCGTGCCTTGCTTGATGCTGGCGGTGCGCTGATGGGCGGTATACAACCGCGGGCTGGCCAGGATATCCACCTTGTTTTCCTGTTCCAGGGCGGTCAGTTCCAATTCCAGCAAACGACCGCTCAGGCGCGCCAGACGAAACCCCATGCTGGCATAATGCTCCCCCAGGGGCAGACTCACCCCCATGTTCGCCGTTCGCCGCCCCATATCGGCGGAATGTTGCCAGTCGACGCCGATATTGCGCAAATTATCGCGGCTGATGGTCACGATATGGGCGGTAATCATGACCTGCTCCAGCGGCAAATCCCAGATCTTTATCCAGTCGGTCACGTTGGCCAGCGCCTCGTCGGTATCCCGCAACACCAATGAGTTGGTACGTTTATCCAGCACCAGGGTACCGCGGGGCGACATAAGGCTTTTGCGCAATGTCCCGATATTTTTCGCCACTTCGGCGGCATCCGCGTGCTGCAGCGTCACCAGCCGGTTGGATAACGGCTGTTCACTTTCCCGCCGGCGCTGCGCTTCGGCCTGCTGCTCCTGGCGGGCGGCAAGCTGCTCCGCGGGATAAACCAGCAACACATTTCCCCGACGCTCCAGGTGAAGGCGGCCGGAACCGACGATCAGGTCCACCGCCTGCTGCCAGGGCACGCCATGCAGATTGAGGCTGATATTGCCCTTGATACCCGGCGCTACCACCAGGTTGAGCCGCTGATGCTCAGCCAGGGCCCGCAATACCTGCTGAATGGGGGCGTCGTCGAACACCAGCGTCACCGGCTTGCCTTTTCCGGCGGAAGATTCAGCGGGCGATTCCGCGGCGCAAAGCCCGATAGGCAACAATAAAAACAGCAATCCTGCAATTAACCGGCGTCCTTTCACGGTATTTCATCCTTGTTAAAATCATGCTTGTTAAAATCAGCGGCGAAAGGGGGAATGGCCGGCCCCTCCGCCTCGCGCTTATGCCAGCGGCCTTGCTTATCGGTAGTCCAAAGATGCCAGCATTCGTTATCCCCCACCCATCCTTTTACCGGCGCGCCGTCGGTCCGTCCTGCCCGGATGTCCGGTTCCGGGGCAAAGGGATTGCGTTCAGCGCTTGCCCGCTCCGCCGATACCGGCGCGGCGCCTGGCGGCAATGGCAGGATGCTTAACCAGATGAATAGCGCCCCCCGCCGACGGCTATTTATCATGGTCCGTCCCCGGCGCCGGTTCCGCCAGCTCAAACTCAACATCCAGGACGCTCCCGCGTGCCGCCACCGCAAAAGAGGCCAGAGATAAACCGCCCGACAGCTCGGCCAAACGTTTTAACATCAGGCGCAGCCCCGGATAATCCGTGGTCGCCGCCACGGTCCAGCGGCGGGGACAGTCGTGCCCGGCGGGGGATAGCGGGGCGGCCCGCCAGGTTAATTTCCCGCCAACGCCGGGATCGATGGATCTGATAAAGACAGCCGGTTTCCGGCGCGCCGTTTCGCAGGCGGCCAAATCGCGCTGGATTGATGAAATGCGCGTTTCAAGCCGCGCCTGCGCCGGCCATTCGGCCATGGCGCGCCGGTGCTGCAGCAGCGCGTGTTCAAGCTGCCGGATATCCCGGCGCGTATCTTCCAGAGCGCTGTGACCGGGACGGAGCAGCAGCAACGCGCCGAGGGCGATAACCGCCGCCGACGCAGCCAGCGCCGATGTCAAACCCCGCCAGGACAGGCCCCCCCCGCGCCACGGCCAGTGTTCAGCGGGGCGCATCTTTTATCGCCTCCCCCGGCCAGGAGGCTTGCAGCTGAAATCGCAGCAGGCCGTTCTCCAAACGGGTAATTTCACGCCAATGCGCCGTTTCCAGCGGGGGATGATGCCTTAAGCGGCTATCAGTTTCGGCGATGGCGGCATAACTCCGGCTACAGCCCTCGGCCAACAATCGACCCTCCCGCAAGCGCAGCGAGGTCAACCACAATCCCGGCGGCAACAGCGCCGGCAGATGTTGAAAAAAACGCTGATATCGCTGGTTAACGAGCCGGTTCCGCCGGCAACGGTCCAGGGTATCCTGCAGCCGTGCGCATTGATCCATCCGCTGTTGGTGCTCATGCCGCTGCCGCCGGGCCTGTTCTTGCTGCCGCAGCAGCAGCGCCTGGCGCGCCGACAGCACCGTCTGCTCTTCCCGCCAGCGCAGGGCCAACCCGCCGGTGATACAGAGAGCCAGCAGCAGTTCAGCCGCCAGCACGGCCCCCGCCGCCATTGCCCTGCGGCGGCGGCGTTGCTGCCGCCACGGCAGCAGATTCACCTGGTACATCAGGCATCCTCCAGGCGCAGCGCCAGGCCCCCGGCGATAAGAAAGGCCTGCGGCCGGGGCGGAACGGGAGGAAATATCTGCCAGAAGGTGTCGAAAGGCGGCCAGGCAAGCGCGTCCTTCGGCGCGTCCGCGCCTGCAATGCTGCTAAAATACGCGCCCGGGCAAACCGCGCCCCTCTCGCCGGACGGCGGCGGGCCGATTATCCGGCGCAAGGCCTCGAAGTCTAAGGCGTCCTCGCGGCGGACGAAGCCGAATTCAAGAGGACGGGACAAAGGGGATATCCAGCACCAGCCGTCGTCCAGCCCGTGAATCAGCATGGCGTTCCGCTCCAGTTCGGCATGGCGGGCCATACAACGCAGGGCGCACGGCATGAAATCCATGATCTGCGGATCAAGACCGGCGGCGGACAGGCAAGATTGCCATTGCGCTACGGCGGTTTGCCGGGCGGCGGTGACCAGCAGGGTATTCGGCACCAGGGGATCGTTCTGGTAATCAAACAGCAGCGGGCCGCTGTCCTCCGGGAAATGGCGTTTGGCATGGGAGCCGACATACCATTCCCGTTCCGGTTCACGCAGCCTCCGGTCCGGCGCTTTGATCCGCCGCTGCGAAAACAGATGAGCCGGCAAACAAACTCGTAACGAAATGCTACCGGGCAACTGTTTGCGCCACTCGGCCAGCAGCCGACCGACGCCGTCGCAAGGGGTTCCCTCCTTCTCATTTAACGACGCCGCCGGCAAAGCGCGCTGCCACCAATGTCTAAGCTGCCAACCCCCTCGCCGGCGTTGCACCGCCAGGGCCCGCACCGCGCCGTTTCCAATCTCCAATCCGACCTGCCAAAGACGGAATGCCATGTTTTGCCGCTCCCTATCATCCGTAATGAAAAGTACGTATCCAACGTGCAGGCTTACCTTTATACTAGCGCGCGGTTGTTTATAAACTGCCCAAACGACATGAAATGGGAAATCTCAGGTGAAGTTCGTAAAATATTTATTAATTTTTGCAGTGTGTTGCATCTTGTTGGGAGCCGCGTTGATATTCGGCATGTACAAATACATTGAGCCGCAGCTGCCTGATGTCGCCACCCTGAAAGATGTACGATTGCAAATCCCGATGCAGGTCTATAGCGCGGACGGCGAATTGATCGCCCAGTTCGGCGAAAAGCGCCGGATTCCCTTGCGGCTTGATCAAATACCCCCTGACCTGGTGCATGCTTTTGTCGCCACCGAAGACAGCCGCTTTTATGAACACCATGGCGTAGATCCGGTGGGCATCATGCGCGCCGCCTCCATTGCGCTCATGTCCGGCCATGCCACGCAAGGGGCCAGCACCATCACCCAGCAGCTGGCGCGCAACTTCTTTTTGAGTCCTGAAAGGACATTGATCCGCAAGATCAAGGAAGCCTTTCTCGCCATTCGCATCGAGCAGCTGCTGACGAAAGACGAAATCATCGAATTGTACCTGAATAAAATCTATCTCGGCTACCGCGCCTATGGCGTCGGCGCCGCCGCCCAGGTCTACTTTGGTAAAGATGTGGGCCAGCTCAGCCTAGCTGAAATGGCGGTGATTGCCGGCTTGCCCAAAGCCCCCTCCACGTTCAACCCGCTGTTCTCCCACGATCGCGCGCTGGCGCGGCGCAATTTCGTTTTGTCCCGCATGCTGGACGAGAACTACATTACCCGCGAACAGTTCGAGCAGGCCCGCAATACGCCGCTGGTGGCCAACTACCATGCCCCGCAGATGAGTTTCTCGGCGCCTTACGTCGCTGAAATGGTCCGGCAGGACATGCTCAAGCGCTACGGGGATAATGCCTACACCGACGGTTACAAGGTCTACACAACCATCACCAAAAAGCTTCAGCTGGCGGCGCAGGACTCGGTGCGGAACAACGTCATTGATTACGATATGCGCCACGGCTACCGGGGCCCGAGCAATGTTTTATGGAAAATCGGCGAAACGCCCTGGGATCAAAAACGCATCACCGGCAGCCTGAAATTGCTGCCGGTTTACGGCCCGCTGCTGCCGGCGGTGATCACCCAGGCTGACGCCGGACAGGCCGCCGCCATGATGTCGGACGGCACCAGCGTGCAGTTAACCATGACCGGCATGCACTGGGCGCGCCCGTTCAGAACCGACCGGCTGCAGGGCGCGGTGCCGAAGAAAGTCACCGATGTGGTGCAACCCGGCCAGCAGATCTGGGTACGCAAGGTGGATAACGATTGGTGGCTGGCGCAGGTACCGGACGTCAACTCGGCGCTGGTGTCCCTGGACCCTTCCACCGGAGCGGTAAAAGCGCTGGTGGGCGGTTTCGACTTCAACCAGAGCAAATTCAACCGGGCAACCCAGGCGCTGCGGCAGGTTGGGTCCAATATCAAACCCTTCCTGTATACCGCCGCCCTGGACAAGGGCCTGACCCTGGCCA
Organism: Sodalis sp. RH15; assembly: GCF_047324255.1. NCBI lineage: Bacteria > Pseudomonadati > Pseudomonadota > Gammaproteobacteria > Enterobacterales > Bruguierivoracaceae > Sodalis > Sodalis sp. RH15. The sequence goes on along the minus strand of NZ_CP178738.1, from coordinate 785,899 downwards.
CCATCTTGAACGACGCGCCCATTTCTCGCTGGGATGCGGGCGCCGGCGCCGACTGGCGGCCGAAGAACTCCCCCCCCACCTATGACGGTCCGATTCGGCTGCGCCAGGGCCTGGGGCAGTCTAAAAACGTCGTTATGGTGCGCGCCATGCGCGCCATGGGCGTGGACTATGCCGCCGAGTACCTGCAACGCTTCGGTTTCCCGCCCCAGAACATCGTACATACCGAATCGCTGGCGCTGGGTTCCGCTTCGTTTACCCCTTTGCAAATGGTGCGCGGCTACGCGGTGCTGTCCAACGGCGGCTACCTGGTAGATCCCTACCTCACCGCCAAAATCGAAGGCGAGTCGGGCAACGTGCTGTTCGAAGCCAAACCGAAAACCGTCTGCGATACCTGCAATCTGCCGGTGATATATGGCGATACCAATAAATCAGCGGTTTTGTCCGATGACGACATGGAAAATGTCGCCGTATCCCATCAGCCCGGTAATAACGATGCCGTCCCCATGCCGCGGCTGGAAACCGTTTCTCCCGCACAGGCCGCAGCGGACGGTGAGCAGCAATATGCCCCCCATGTTATCAGTACCCCGCTGGCTTTTCTTATCCATGACGCCCTGAACAGCAATATCTTCGGTGAACCGGGCTGGCAGGGAACCGGCTGGCGCGCCGGGCGCGATTTGAAACGCCATGATATCGGCGGGAAAACCGGTACCACCAACAGTTCAAAGGACGCCTGGTTCTCCGGCTACGGTCCGCAGACGGTAACCACGGTATGGATAGGTTTCGACGATCACCGTCGCGACCTGGGCCGGAGCCCCTTCGGCGGCGAAGGCGGTGCGCAAAGCGCCCAGCCGGCCTGGGATGATTTTATGAAAGTGGCGCTGGACGGCATACCGGAGCAGAAAATCACGCCGCCGCCGGGCATCGTCACCGTCAGCATCGACAAGAGCAGCGGTAAGTTATCCGATGGGGGCGGCAACAGCCGCGAAGAATATTTTATCGACGGCACGCAGCCAAAAGATAAAGTCGTGCATGAAGTGGGCACCACCCTAATGGATAACGGCGAATCACACGAACTGTTCTAACGGCGGGCCAGGCCCGCGATCGCTGATCTTGCAGCGGACCTGTTAAAGGGAAACCTCGATCGTACAGGGGACGTGTTAAAGGGAGACCGTGCTGGTGGGGTCGAAGCGGGCGTGGTTTTCTCGCCCGCCCGAGCGCCCCACAGCGCGGTAGGCCCGCTATCACTAAGGCTTAAACCGTGCCCGGCCGGGGCAGGATGCTAGATCGTAAACACGCCGTGAATACGTCCATGTAGGCTCGATCCGCGCCGTCCTGGCGCGGACGGTTTACTCCTCTATCATCCTGCCCCGACTCTTTGACTCCGGACTCGTTTGTTAGCAGTGAAACTCCAGGCCTAACAGTCCCCGCCGGCGGGTGAACGCGCCGAAGGTCGGCCGTTTTATTTCTGGTTCTGGAGGAGCCACGCATGGGCCAAAAACAGCGCGCTCACATTGCGCGCCTCGCGAAAATCCGGCTCGTTCAGCAGATCCATCATGGCGGCGATGGGCCAGCGCACCTGCGGTAAAGGTTCGGGTTCGTCGCCCTGGCGCCGCTGCGGGTACAGATCCCGCGCCACCAGAATATTCATCCGGCTGGAAAAATAGGAGGGCGCCATGGTCAGTTTGGTCAGGATATCCATCCGGCCGGCGCCGAAACCCACCTCCTCCATCAGCTCCCGATTGGCCGCGGTGAGAATATCCTCCCCAGGATCAATCAGTCCCTTGGGAAAACCCAGCTCATAGTCTTCTATCGCCACGGCATATTCGCGAATCAGCACAATATGTGAGTCGATCACCGGCACGATCATGACCGCCTCGCGATCCGAAGGCTGCATCCTTTCATAAATCCTTCGCGCCCCGTTGCTGAACTCGAGATCAACGGATTCAACATTAAACAACCGGGATTGCGCGACAGTTTCGACTTTATGTATTTTTGGTTTTTGCAGATGCTTATCCATAGTTATCCCGGAGTCGACGACATACATGGCATAGCATAACCGCCTGAACGGCGAAACAACAGATGCAGACGATGAAGGTCGTTTCCCATGCCGGATATTGACGATGTTAACGTTAGCCGGTTTTAAGGCTTGATCGCATTGTGCATTAGTGAGAACCTTCGCCGCAACCGTCAATAGCGGTTCCGCTCATTTTCCCGCCAGTGTCGGGAAGAATCGGCAACTCATTGTTATCTAGTGGCAAGCGAAAAGAATTATTGAGATTAAAATAGGAAAATACCGATATGTCAGGTAAGAATGGATTGTTAACCTGTACTAAGTATTGATACTCGTCCTGTTTCGTTCCTGCGCGGTTTATCAATCAAGGGATCGAATGTTTCGTTGTCGAAGGTGGATGCTCGCGAAACGGCGCCAGCTTGATACGTATCATATTCTCGATGTGTCGCAAATTTTTCGTGTATCGATGGGGATGGCATGAGCACAATAGCATTTGTATTGTCCGTACTGTTTGCCTGTGCGATCGCGGTTCTTGCTTACCGGCTTTATCGCAAACGACATCTCCCCGCCGCAAACAAGCGTTTGCCATTTCTGCAACCGATCCCACGCAAGCTGACCGCGGAAGAACGTGCGGCCATTGAACACTATTTCAAGCTTAATGAGCATCTGCAGAGCTCGCCGCTGGCGCCCGCCTCGACGGCGGAATCACTGGCACTGACCCCGCAAAGCGAGAACATCTATGCGGCTACCCACGCCATTACCCGCTACGGCCTGGTCACCGACGCGCCTCACACGTGGCGATATTATCTCGACAGCACGGAAATCCACCTGCCCCCGCTATGGGAACAATTCATCGCCGAAGAGAACCACGTCGAACTGATTAGAACCGCCGGCATCCCGCTGGTCATTGCCCTCAATGGGCATTCGCTGGTGGACTATGTCTACGCGCCGCAAACCGTCAATCCGCCGCAGACGGTACCGAACTCCTCCATGCGCGAGCAGGAGAACGAACAGGTCGAATTGCTGAATATCCGCAAGGAGACGCCGCAGGAGCACGCGGTCAACCGTCCCTCGGGGATACGGGAGGCCGCCATGGTCAGCGCGGCGCTGCTGCTGCTGTTCATGAGTTTGCTGGCGCCCGTGGTGGCCGTGCCCTGGCTGGTGGCGGTCGCCGGTCTGTTGATTCTCTGCGGCGGCTGGATGCTGTTCCGGCCGCCGTCGCAGCGCACCCGGCTCGACATCCATTGTCTGCGGGGCACGCCCAAACGCTGGGGCCTATTCGGCGAATCCGGCCACAACCGCCTTGCGACCGTTTCGCTGGGCATTATCGATTTGACTTACCCACCCCACTGGCTGCCTTTTATCGACCATGATTTGGGTAAAAAAACCGAGGTGGATATCTACATCAATCGCCAGGTGGTACGTCAGGGCCGGTTTCTTTCACTGCATGACGAAATGGTGAATTTCCCGGTTCAGCGCTGGGGTAAGAACCTGGTATTGTTTTGCAGCTCTATGCTTGTCCTGTGCCTGTTGCTGGCCTATGTTCCGCTCTCGCTGCCGCTGACGCTGAGCACGGCTTGGCTGAAGGGGGCGCAGAATATCCAGGCGACAGAAGCCAAAACCCTCGAAGCGGCGCCTTTGCGTATCGGCGATACGTTGAAGGTGCAGGGGACCGGCATGTGTTTTGTGGATACTACGCTTACCACCGCGCCGAAAAATCCCTTCCTGCCCTTCGACTGTTCCAGTATTTACTGGAATAACGCCGTTCCTCTGCCCACCCCTGAATCGGACACCGTAGACAAGGCGGTGGCGCTGCTTAATACCGTCGATACCCAGCTGCATCCGGAATTGAATTCCGATCCGAAAATAAATCCGGTGCTGGCGAACGCAATTCAAAAATCCGGCATGATCCTGCTGGACGACTTTGCCAATATCGTACTGAAGACGCAGGATTTGTGCGGCGACGATGCCGCCTGCGCCCGGCTTAAAACCGCTCTGGTCAATCTGGCCAACGCCCGGGACTGGCCGTCGGTGGTCAAGCGCGCCCGCAGCGGGACGCTGAAGGGAGTGAATGTGTTATTGCGGCCGGTCAGCGCCGAGACCCTTGAAAACCTGGTCAACGCCGCCACGGGGTCGTTCTTCGCCAGTGAGACCCGCCTGGCCACCAACGCCCTTAACAGTCCTCCCCCGGGCGGGGTCCTGATCAGCAGCGACGAGGGCAAGCTGCTGGTGGATCACCCCTTGCCGGTCAATTCGTTATATGATTATACCGGCGTGGCCCAATGGCGGGAATTGCAGCGTCTCTCGTCCATGCTGTTGCACACCCCTTTCAGCGCGCAGGGGGTGATTACCAATATCAGCGTCGATGTCAACGGCACCCGGCACATAGCCCTGCACAGCGAACCGGATGTCATTGCCGTTTGGCGTTACCTGGGCACCACCTTATTGTTATTGCTGGTCATTATCAGCGCGCTGGTGAATGTCTGCCTGGCAGCGCGGCGCCTGCTGAAAAGCCGCCATCGCGACCAGGATATCCAGCGGTATTATGAAAGCTGCTTTAATCCCGATTTGCCCAATGTGCCGCTGAAGACGCTGCCTTAGCCCATCGCGTCGCAGTGCGACAAAAAAATATGCTACCCTAATGGACAGGTCCGCCCCGGCGCAGGCCGGCGCGGGCATCCCTGTTTTACGTATCGCCGTCCACCATTCCGGGAGCATGCATGCCACCTGCTATCCATTGGCATCAGATTGATAATGTAATCCATGCTATGGACGGCACTTTGCCGGACCGGCACCTTGATTTATGACTTTCTACCCATACGTTTGGTTATCCCCAAGTAGTGATGCGGAGGCATGATGAAAAGTAAGGGCACTCAGGAACAGGGTCAGGATGAAAGTATCCGGCTCGATAAATGGCTATGGGCGGCCCGGTTTTATAAAACCCGCGCTATCGCCCGCGAGATGGTGGAAGGCGGCAAGGTTCACTACAACGGGCAACGGACCAAACCCAGTAAAATCATGGAAAGCGGCGCCCAAATCACGCTTCGCCAGGGTGACGATGAACGGACGGTGATTGCGCTTACGCTGACGCTGCAACGCCGGTCAGCCAGTGAAGCGCAACTCCTCTATAGCGAAACCCAGGCGAGCGTGGCGAAACGGGAAAAACTGGCCGCGGCGCGCAAGATAAACGCACAGAATGTGACCCATCCGGACCGGCGTCCGGACAAAAAAGAGCGTCGCAACCTGATTAAATTTAAATATGGTGAGCCCGGGGAGTAAACCGGCCACCTCCGGTAAAAGAGACGATTATGGCCATTCAAGACCAGCTGCACCGTTATTTGTTTGAGAATTATGCCGTTCGGGGTGAACTGGTTTCATTGCATGATACCTATCGGCAAGTCCTCGGTCAGCACGATTACCCGCCATGCGTGAAAAACCTGCTCGGGGAAATGCTGGTGGCCACCAGCCTGCTCACCGCCACGCTGAAGTTCAAGGGTGAAATCACCGTACAGTTACAGGGAGACGGCCCGTTGCGTCTGGCGGTTATCAACGGCGACCATGAGCAGCATATGCGCGGCGTAGCGCGTATCAACGGCGCCATCGATGATAACAGCACCCTGCATGAAATGGTGGGCAACGGTTATCTGGTCATTACGCTGACGCCGGACGAAGGTGAGCGCTATCAGGGCGTGGTGGGGCTGGAAGGAGAACGCCTCGCCGACTGCCTGGAGAGCTATTTTTTGCAATCCGAACAGCTCCTGACCCGGCTGTTTATCCGCACCGGCATCCATAACGGCGAAGTGGCCGCCGCCGGCATGCTGCTGCAGGTGCTGCCGGCGCAAAACGCCAGCGAGGAAGATTTTGACCATCTGGCGCAGCTGACCGCCACCGTCAAGGGGGAAGAGTTGTTTAACCTTCCGGCGGACGAACTGTTATACCGGCTTTATCATCAGGAAGAAGTCACGCTGTATCCGGCGCAGGAAGTGAGCTTCCGCTGCACCTGTTCGCGCCAGCGATGTGCTGACGCGCTGCTGACGCTGCCGGACCACGACCTGCAAGAGATGCTTGTCCAGGATGGAAAAATAGATATGCATTGCGATTTCTGCGGCAGTCTTTACCGCTTTGACGCAGACGATATCAAAACGCTTAAGCAAGACCACAGCGGCTCTGACGTGCAATTGCACTGAAAAGGTGATTTCTGTCATGCGGAAATCCAGGCAGGATAACCTGCTGATATTACCCCAAGCTGAAGCAAAATTTATGCGTCAGCACACAAATCAGTGTAAAGACTGCTGACTTAGGTCATTTCATGACCCACCTCTCAGTGATGGAATGATTAAACCTTACAATCGCAGTAGGCATTAATCGAAAGCTAAGGAGTCGTCAGATGGCAAGTTATGGTATCAGTGCGCATGACCTTGTCGGCTATGGCATCACCGACTGCAGTGAGTTGATTTATAACCCGGGCTTTGCGCAATTATTCCAGGAAGAGACAGATCCTTCCCTGGAGGGTTTCGAGCGTGGCACCGTGACCCAGTCCGGAGCAGTAGCAGTGGATACCGGCATTTTTACCGGGCGTTCGCCGAAAGACAAGTATTTGGTACGCGATGACGTTACCCGCGATACGGTCTGGTGGTCAGATCAGGGTAAAGGCAATAACGACAATCACCCGCTAAGTCAGGAAACCTGGAGCGAACTTAAACAGCTCGTGGCGAAACAGCTGTCCGGCAAACGTCTGTTTGTTGTGGATACGTTTTGCGGCGCCAATGAAAATACCCGGTTGAAGGTTCGGTTTATTACCGAAGTGGCCTGGCAGGCGCATTTTGTCAAAAACATGTTTATCCGCCCGACGAAAGAAGAATTAGTCGGTTTCACACCGGATTTCGTGGTGATGAACGGCGCTAAATGCACCAATCCGGATTGGCAAAAACAGGGGATGCATTCGGAAAACTTCGTCGCATTCAATCTCACCGAACGGATGCAGTTGATCGGCGGCACCTGGTACGGCGGCGAAATGAAAAAGGGTATGTTCTCCATGATGAACTACCTCCTGCCGCTGCAAGGCATTGCCTCCATGCACTGTTCCGCCAACGTCGGCGCCGATGATGATGTCGCGGTATTCTTCGGCCTGTCCGGCACCGGCAAAACCACTCTTTCCACCGATCCGAACCGCCGTCTCATCGGCGACGACGAACATGGCTGGGATGACGACGGGGTCTTCAATTTTGAAGGCGGCTGCTACGCCAAGACCATTCATCTTTCCGAAGAAGCCGAACCGGAAATCTATCATGCCATCCGGCGCGACGCCCTGCTGGAAAACGTGGTGGTCCGCGCCGACGGCACCGTGGATTATGATGACGGCAGCAAAACCGAAAATACCCGGGTTTCCTATCCCATCTACCACATTGAAAATATCGTTAAACCCGTTTCCAAAGCCGGCCATGCATCCAAAGTGATTTTCCTCACCGCCGATGCCTTCGGGGTGCTGCCGCCGGTTTCCAGGCTGACCGTGGAACAGGCGCAATATCATTTCCTGTCGGGATTTACCGCTAAACTGGCCGGTACGGAACGGGGAATCACGGCGCCTACGCCGACGTTTTCCGCCTGCTTCGGCGCGGCATTCTTATCCCTGCATCCTACAAAATACGCCGAAGTCCTGGCAAAACGCATGAGCGCCGTAGGTGCCAAGGCTTATTTGGTGAACACCGGCTGGAACGGTACCGGTAAACGTATTTCCATCAAAGCGACCCGGACTATCATCAACGCCATATTAAGCGGCGATATCGACGATGAAGAAACCATTACATTGCCGATATTCAACCTTGCCGTGCCGATGAAGCTGGAAGGGGTAGACAGCAATATCCTCGATCCTCGCAAGACCTATGAGGATCCCAAGGCATGGCAGGAAAAAGCCGAGGATCTGGCCCGCCGCTTTACCACCAATTTTGAAAAATATACCGACACCAAGGCAGGACAGGCATTGGTAAAAGCCGGGCCGGCGCTTTAAAGGCGCATATGCCGGTAATCGTGGAATAATGCCCGCAAGTCGTTGTTCCGCAGGATTATCGACACAGGGAGCGGCTTTCAAGGATGAGAGCCCCCCGGCAGGTTGATGATGGACTAATACCCTGTAGCAATCCGCTCTTTACCCCGAAAGGCAGTCTCTCGGTGGTAAAGGGCTTTTTTATGCGCCGCCGAATTTCAGCAGGGCATCAGCATGGCGAGGGTTTCGCCACTGCCAGCTCACCCCGGACTTGGCGGCGGTGCCCGCGTGAATGTTCAGCTCATCTTCAGCATGGCGGTGCCCGCGGCATGATCCGTGGCATTCACCGGCAGCGGCAGATAAGCGCGTATCCGTAATCCGCCCCGCTCGCTGCTGCCAATCTCCAGCGTGCCGGTGTGAGCGTCCACAATGCGCTGTACTATCGCCAGGCCCAGCCCGGTACCGCTGGTGCTACGGGCGCTGTCGCCGCGCACAAAGGGCTGGAACAGGTACTTCAGTTGGGAAGGTTCGATACCCGGACCGTCGTCCTCCACTTCGAACCAGACCCGCAGAGCCTCTTTGCCGCTGTTCACCTTGATCCAGCCGTTACCGTAGCGGGCGGCGTTGACCACCATGTTGACCGCCGCCCGTTTGATGGATAACGGATTCACATTCACCATCAGCTCGCCGTCAAACAGGCTGGTTTCGATAATTCGTTCGTAACCGCTTTCGGCGGCCACCACTTCCGTCAGGATAGCGTTGAGATCGGCCATTTCGGTCTGCATCTCCTGCCCGGTACGCAGATAGTCGATAAACTGCTCGATAATGGCATTGCACTCTTCGATATCTTTATTGATGGATTCCGCCAGATAGCCGTCTTCGGCGCTCATCATCTCGGTGGCCAGCCGGATACGCGTCAGCGGCGTTCGCAAATCATGGCTGACGCCGGCCATTAACAGCGTGCGATCGTCCGCCAGCATTTTCACGCCGGAGGTCATTTGATTAAAGGCCCGGGTGACCGAGCGCACCTCCGAGGCGCCATATTCGCGCAGCGGCGGCGGGATAAGCCCCTTTCCCACCTGTAGCGCGGCATGTTCCAAATCCACCAGCGGCCGGTTTTGCATCCGGATAAACAGCCAGGCTCCCCCTATGGCCAGGAGCATAATGGCCAGGGTGTAGCGGAACAGGGGTGAAAAATCCCCCTGGTGGATTTCCGTTAAGGGAATGCGTACCCAAATATCCGGCGACAGCCAGGTCTTCAGCCATACCACCGGCGAATTTTTTGTCACCTCCACCCGCACATCGGTGGGCCCGCCAAGCTGCTGGGCCATCTGCTGGCTCAGGAACTCATAATGTTGCGCCCACCGCAGCCCGCTCTCTTCCGCCGCTGCCTTGGTATAAAGGGAAATACCCAGCTCACGATAGATTTCTCGCCGAAACGCCGGGGGAACCTCCAGCAGCGTACCGTCCTCCAACTGAAGACGGTCGGTCATCAACATCCTGACTTCATAGGCCAGGACCTTATTGAATTGCTGCAAACTGGGCAGAATGGCGAAGTTCAATACCACAAGGTAGGTCGTCACCAGGCTGACGAACAGCAAGGTAACGATTAATAGCAAACTGCGGGCAAACGAACTGCGCGGAGAGAAGCGCCATCGCCTCATGCTTTACTGCCGTCCGGCACGAATACGTAGCCCAAACCCCATACGGTCTGGATATAACGCGGGTGGGCGGGATCTTCCTCAACCATGCGGCGCAGGCGGGAAATCTGTACGTCGATGGACCTTTCCATGGCGCTGTATTCGCGGCCGCGGGCAAGATTCATCAGTTTGTCGCGGGATAACGGCTCGCGGGGGTGGCTTACCAGGGCCTTAAGTACCGCGAACTCCCCGCTGGTGAGGGGCATGGGTTCGTCCTCGCGAAACATTTCGCGGGTGCCGAGATTGAGTTTGAATTTGCCGAAAGCGATAATCGCCTCTTCCTGGGAAGGCGCGCCCGGTAATTCATTCGCCTGCCGCCGCAGGACCGCGCGGATGCGGGCCAGCAATTCACGTGGATTGAACGGCTTGGGTATGTAGTCGTCGGCGCCGATTTCCAAACCGACAATCCTGTCCACTTCTTCGCCTTTTGCCGTGACCATGATGATGGGCATCGGGTTGCTTTGACTGCGCAGGCGCCGGCAGATGGATAGACCATCTTCACCCGGCAGCATCAGATCGAGCACCATCAGGTGGAACGACTCGCGGGTCAGCAAACGATCCATTTGCTCGGCGTTGGCGACGCTGCGTACCTGAAAACCCTGTTCGGTCAAATACCGCTCCAGTAATGCCCGTAAACGCATATCATCGTCCACGACCAGAATTTTGTAATTCTCTTGCATTGTTTCTCTCCCAAAGGCGATACACCCGTAAGCGTATTGTTCAGAAACCTGTAAGACACGGACAGCGGTTTCAGGTGTATATTCTAAGCAAAATTGTTACAAAGCATATGGAAATACGTAGTTATCCACATTTTGAGCTTCAAAGACGCCGATTATACCCAATAGCTTTCATTCTTATTGTGCGCCGTTTACGAAATTTAAGAACCTGTTTCCCGGTTAAATAATCCTGAATCATTCCGGTCGTGGCTGGTAAGAAATGGCGGTCACATACCAGGTCTTGGGGCCGGCGGGGGTTTGCACCACCGCTTCGTCATCCACCGCTTTTTTGATCAGCGCCCGCGCCATGGGCGAATCGATGGAAATGTAGGATTTATGCTTGAAAATTTCATCAGGACCGACGATGCGAAAACCAATACGCTCCCCCTGCTCATTTTCCACTTCCACCCAGGCGCCGAAGAAAACCTTGCCCTCCTGCTGGGGGGAGTAATCCACCACCCGCGCTTCTTTTAATACCTTACGCAGATAACGCACCCGGCGATCGATTTCCCGCAGTATTTTTTTGTTGTAATGATAATCGGCATTTTCACTGCGATCCCCCAGGCTGGCGGCCCAGGAAACTTTTTCGGTGATTTCGGGCCGGTAGCGCTTCCACAGGTGGTCCAATTCCGCCTGTAATTCCTGATAGCCCTGACGGGTAATAAGGTTCGTTTTCATCATGACCTTTTAACGTAAGGATTATTGCCGGACGATATATCCTAAATGCAACCTAGCTTATGACGGGTATAAAAATATACCACAGACCGCGGCGCTGGGTGAGGCGCCCCTCTCAAACCAGGGGCGGGGATGCTCGCGCGGCTGGCATTTTGCTCACGCAATCCGTATAACTGTCCACTGCATAAGTTACCTATAACGTGATGACGACCAAAACAGTATGATGAATGAACCCCTGAATCGCCTTATCGCCGCCGAGTTGAAGGCCCGTCCTGAACAAGTGGACGCCGCGATCCGCCTGCTTGACGAAGGAAATACCGTCCCTTTCATTGCCCGTTACCGCAAAGAGGTCACCGGCGGCCTGGACGATACCCAGCTACGCCAGTTGGAAACCCGCCTCGGTTACCTGCGGGAACTGGAGGAACGGCGTCAGACTATTCTGAAATCCATCGACGACCAAGGCAAACTGACCGAACCGCTGGCTGCCGCCATTAATGCGACGCTGAGCAAAACCGAGCTGGAAGACCTCTATCTGCCGTATAAACTCAAGCGGCGCACCCGCGGGCAAATCGCCCTCGAGGCGGGGCTGGAACCCTTGGCCGATCTGTTGTGGCAGGATCCCTCCCGGCAGCCGGAAATAGTGGCGGCGGACTATGTAAATGCCGAAAAAGGCGTGGCCGATGCCAAGGCCGCCCTGGACGGGGCGCGTTATATCCTGATGGAGCGTTTTGCCGAGGATGCGGCCCTGCTGGCCAAAATCCGCCATTATCTGTGGAAAAACGCCCATCTGGTGTCGCGGGTCGTCGCCGGCCAGGAAGAGGAGGGGGCGAAATTCCGCGATTATTTCGCTCATCAGGAACCCCTGTCGCAGGTTCCGTCCCATCGCGCGCTGGCCATGTTCCGCGGTCGCAACGAAGGCGTTTTGCAAATATCCCTCAACGCCGATCCGCACTCCGACGAACCGCCCCGTGAAAGCTACTGCGAACAGATGATTGTCGATCATCTGCAGTTGCGGCTGGATCAGGCGCCGGGAGATGCCTGGCGCAGGAGCGTGGTGAACTGGACCTGGCGCATTAAAATCCTGCTGCACCTGGAAACCGAGCTGCTGGGCACCATCCGGGAGAAGGCCGAAGAAGAGGCCATCCAGGTATTCGCCCGCAATATGCACGACCTGATGATGGCCGCGCCGGCCGGTCTGCGCCCCACCATGGGACTGGATCCGGGCTTGCGCACCGGGGTAAAGGTGGCGGTGGTGGACGATACCGGCAAGCTGGTGGCCACGGATACCATCTATCCCCATACCGGCCAGACGGCGAAAGCGGCGGCGGCCGTGGCGGCCCTGTGCGTCAGGCACCGGGTGGAACTGGTGGCTATCGGCAACGGCACCGCGTCCCGTGAAACCGAGCGGTTCTTCGCCCAGGTCAAAGAGCAGTTCCCGGCCGTCACGGCGCAAAAGGTCATCGTCAGCGAGGCGGGAGCGTCGGTCTATTCCGCCTCGGAACTGGCGGCGCTGGAATTCCCGGATCTGGATGTGTCGCTGCGCGGCGCGGTGTCCATTGCCCGCCGGCTGCAGGATCCGCTGGCTGAGCTGGTGAAAATCGATCCGAAATCCATCGGCGTCGGCCAGTATCAGCATGACGTCAGCCAAAGCCTGCTGGCGAAAAAACTGGATACGGTGGTGGAAGACTGCGTGAACGCCGTCGGCGTTGATCTGAATACCGCCTCCGTGCCTTTGCTGAGCCGGGTGGCCGGGCTGACCCGTATGATGGCGCAAAATATCGTCAACTGGCGGGATGAAAACGGCCGGTTCCGGGATCGTAACCAATTGCTGAAGATCGGTCGTCTGGGACCCAAGGCTTTCGAACAGTGTGCCGGTTTTTTACGCATCAATCACGGCGATAATCCGCTGGATGCCTCAACCGTGCATCCCGAGAGCTATCCGGTGGTGGAACGCATCCTCCAGGCGATACAGCTGCCCTTGGAAGAGGTCATGGGTAACGGCGGCGCCCTGCGAACTCTGGACCCGGTTCGTTTTACCGATGAGCGCGTGGGGTTGCCAACGGTGACGGACATCCTTAAAGAGCTTGAAAAACCCGGGCGCGACCCGCGGCCGGAATTCAAGACCGCCACCTTCGCCGAGGGGGTGGAAACCATGAATGACCTGTCCTTAGGCATGATACTGGAAGGCACCGTCACTAATGTCACCAACTTCGGCGCATTCGTGGATATCGGCGTCCATCAGGACGGCCTGGTGCATATTTCCTCCCTGGCGACGCATTATGTGGACGATCCCCATAAAGTGGTGAAAGCCGGCGATATCGTCAAGGTTAAGGTCATGGACGTGGACCTGCAGCGCAAACGCATCGCCCTGACCATGCGGCTGGACGAGCAGCCGGGGGAAACCGCCAGCCGCCGCGACGGCGGCGATAAGCGGCGCGAGGCTCAGGCCCGGCCGGCGTCGAAAAACCGTCAGGCCAGCCCCTCCGCCGCCGGCAACAGCGCCATGGGCGACGCGCTGGCCGCCGCGTTAGGTAAAAAACGCTGATTTACAGAAAACATACAGAGTGATTTAAAGATTCAGCAACTAAAAAGGCGGAAGGTGGTTAATCCTCCGCCTTTATTCAGTTCCTTCGATCCTTAAGGACGTCCGGTCAGTTGCTTGACGACAACGATTATCTGCAGGGTGACGTGAATTATATTCAGCGTTACCACTATGGCATTCAGACTAATCACTGAGGCTGCTCCTATTTATTACAGAGCGCCACACGCCGCTTATGCCTTTGGGTTTCCCTCGCGACGGGTATCAGCGCTAACAGATACACGCAGTGCTCTGTGGGCAAAGGCAGATCAAACAGCACCACCTGTTTCTGATTGGGTAAACTTGAAGTGAGTAAATTGCAACTACTGCTCAGAGGACCGCATCCGCATAACTGTTAGCTCGCCGATTATATGTTCTCCATCTGAAACGGACAGTCACATTAGATTGACGATACCAAAAAAAATGCTAAACTCGCCTAGAGCTAACAGATACATGCGGTGCTACTTCAAAGTGACCACCCATCTCGGCGAAGCAGAATAAAAAAACCTGACCTACCAAGTCAGGTTTTTTTATTGCTGATGCTCCTTAAACGATATTCATTAACCGTTAATTGATCCGAGTAATATTTTTTCATATTAATATAGTTAATAACTATTAGTTAGATAATATTATCACAGATTCATTCAATTAACCCCAATAAACATATCTTATTAACCTCAAATAAACATCCAGCGTTTGCGCCATTTAAGAATACTTTTTATTTGCAAATGAATCTCATTGGTGTTAAAAACGGTGCCATCCGATGGCCTTCCTGTCTATTATCATGAAATGAATGTATATATTGATATTACAGTCTTCTAATAAATTACATTATCAATATTGAGTATATTATTCAATTCATAACATCTTATTGTTGTTCATCCATTTCATGAGAAATAATATTACATGCACCTCATTCCACATCAACGCTATACCATCACCGGCTACACCAGCAAAATCAGCCTGGCCTTCCGGCAAAAACTTTTGTCCCTGGGTATGCTGCCGGGCAGCTCATTTCGCGTCGTTCGTATTGCCCCTTTGGGTGATCCTATTCAAATTGAGACCCGTGGAACACACTTAGCGTTACGGAAAAACGACCTTGCACAGATTATATTCAATGATGGATGCTGATCCCCTATTAATGATGTAAATATTTCATGAACACTTTTTTTAAAGGCCTTTATTTATGAAGGCGGAGTATCAATCCATCCCGCATTTTTATCTAAGCCCATTCTTACTACGGAAGCTCCAAAGGATATGAACCAGCTTACCATCGGCCTGATCGGTAATCCCAATGCCGGAAAAACCACGTTGTTTAATCAATTAACCGGCGGACGCCAGCGCGTCGGCAATTGGGCCGGGGTGACGGTGGAGCGAAAAGAAGGGGAATTTATCGCCAACGGCCGGCATGTTACCCTGGTTGACCTGCCCGGCACCTATTCTTTAACCACTCTTTCAGCGCAGACCTCCCTGGATGAGCAGATTCCCTGTCATTTTATCCTCGGCCGGGAAGCCGACCTGCTGATTAACGTGGTGGACGCGTCGAATCTGGAGCGCAATCTCTATCTGACCTTGCAAATACTTGAACTGGGAATGCCCTGTATCCTGGCGCTGAACATGCTGGATATAGCGCGCGGGCAGCGCATTCACATCGATATTCCGGCACTGTCGCGGCGGCTGGGGTGTCCGGTGTTGCCGCTGGTTTCCACCCGCGGCAACGGCATTGACGCCCTGAAAAGAGCCATTAGCGGCGCGGCCGATCTTTGTCCCCCGCGGCCGGTAATCTATCCACCGGAGCTGACCGAAGCCGTGGACGCTTTGGTGCCCCGTTTACCCCCCATACTCCCCCGCGACCAACGGCATTGGCTGGCGCTGCAAATATTGGAAGGCGATATCCACTGCTGCGCCCGGGCAGGACTTGCCCGTCAATATCAGGAAAACATCCGGGACAAACTGGGCCTCACGCTTGGAGACGAGCCGGCGCTGATTATCGCCGATGCGCGCTATCGCGAAATCGGCCGGATATGCGAGTCGGTGAGCGACGGACAGCAGGCCGAAGGCGGCCGGCCAACCCAGCTCCTGGACATGCTGGCGCTGAATCGCTGGCTTGGGATACCGTTTTTTTTCCTGGTGATGTACCTGATGTTTTTTTTGGCCATCAATCTCGGCGGAGCCTTCAAGCCCTTCTTTGAGCTGGGCTCGGCGGCGTTGTTTATCGACGGCATTCAATGGCTGGGCCATACCCTGCATTTTCCGTTTTGGCTGACCCGGCTGCTGGCGCAGGGCATCGGCTGCGGCATCAATACGCTGCTGCCGTTAATCCCGCAAATCGGCATGATGTATCTGTTTTTGTCATTTCTCGAGGAGACCGGCTATATGGCCCGCGCCGCGTTCGTCATGGATCGGATGATGCTGGCCCTCGGCCTGCCGGGCAAATCCTTCGTACCGCTGATAGTGGGTTTTGGCTGCAATGTGCCGGCGGTAATGGGTGCCCGCACCCTGGATGCCCACCGTGAACGGCTGATGACCATCATGATGGCGCCTTTTATGTCCTGCGGCGCCCGCCTGGCCATTTTTGCGGTGTTCGCCGCGGCGTTTTACGGGCAGCAGGGCGCCCTGATAGTGTTTTCACTCTATTTGCTGGGCATTGTGGTGGCGATATTGACCGGCCTGATGCTCAAACTCACCCTTCTGCGCGGCGAGACCACGCCATTTGTCATGGAACTGCCGGTATACCATGTTCCCCATATCCGAAGCCTGTTGGCGCAGACCTGGCAGCGGCTCAAAATGTTTCTGCTGGGAGCGGGAAAAGTGATTATCGCCGCCGGTATTGTTGTCGGCATGCTGAGCAGTTTTACCCTGCGCGGCACGGCGGCGGAGACAATCAATACCTCAGCGCTGGCGTCGGCGGGTAAGGCCATTACCCCCCTGCTGGCGCCAATGGGGGTTTCCCCGGATAACTGGCAGGCCACGGTGGGGTTGTTAAGCGGCGTATTGGCCAAGGAAGTGGTGGTGGGCACCTTGAATCAGCTTTATACCGCGGAAAATCGTGTCGAGGCGCCATTCGATGCGGATGAATATGATTTATTGGCCCAGTTGGCCGACGCCGTGATGCTGACCGGGCAACAGCTGCTGGACACCCTGAGCCTGAGCGTGCTTGCCAACCCCATCGAAGCCAGTAAGGGCGATGGCGAAATGAGCGGCGGGTCAATGGGCATCATGAGCGAAAAATTCGGCGGCGCCGTGGCCGCTTACAGCTATCTTATCTTTGTATTGCTGTATGTGCCCTGCGTTTCAGTGATGGGAGCCATCGCGCGCGAGAGCAATCGCGGCTGGATGAGCCTGTCGATATTCTGGGGCATTAACGTGGCCTATTCATTGGCAACGCTGTTTTACCAGGGGGTAACCTTTGCCGACCACCCGGCTGATAGCGCGTTTGCCATCCTGCTGGTATTGATGGCGAATGCGCTGTTCATCTTGTCACTGTACCTGCTAAGGCAGCGTTTTGCCCCGTCACTGGCCCGGCCCGGGCCCGCCCGGAACGCTACGGCTTCCGGCCGCTGCTGCCAACCGGAGAAATAACCGTGGGCAAGCTGCTGCAATTACGTGATGCCCTGGCGCTGCTGGGCCAGGCCGATACCCCTCGGCTAAGCGCTCAGTTGAACCTTTCCGTCGCCATGACCGAAGCCATGCTCGAACAGTTGGTAAGCATGGGACAGGTTGAGCGTGTTGCCGACGCCTCTACCGGCGGCTGCAAGCATTGCCCGCAGAAACGGCAATGCCGTGCCCCGGCTTACCGACTGGTTACTGCCGGACGTTAACTCCTCCCATCGGACTGCTCCGCAAATCTCCCGCCCGATAAAAGCGGCAGAATAAAATCCTGTCGTAATAACCTATTGTAATTAAGGTTATTAATGGCCGTCGGAGACTGAAATGGACCGGCTGCCGCTAATGCGGAATATATAAGAAGGTTTGCGCTTTTATTTCTAATGGCTACATTGACAACATGGCTTGTTTGCCAAGGTCACGCTGTTTCAGGACGTCGTCACATCAACAAGGTGCAATGATGGAAGCCATTACCCAGTTACTTGAAGAGATTTATGCCTCGTCATTGACCCAGGCTCAGTTGGATACCATCAAAAGTAAAATCAATTTTGCCAAATCGACCCTGCAACAGCCGCGCAAAAGCCATTGGGACCAAAAGGACGTGGTGCTGATTACCTATGCGGACCAGTTTATGGAGGCGGAACAGCCCACGCTGGTGAGCCTGACCACTTTTTTTCAACAGCGGCTGAAAGAGACGTTCAACCTGATACATCTGTTGCCCTTTTATCCCTACTCCTCCGATGACGGTTTTGCCGTCATTGACTATCACCAGGTAAACCCCATCGTCGGCAGTTGGCAACATATCAGCATACTCAACGAGTACGCCCGCCTGATGTTCGATTTTGTCTGTAATCATATTTCATCCCACAGCAAATGGCTGGCGGGGTATCGGGAGCAGCTCACGGATTATGAAGATTTTTTTATCGCCCTGCCCCCCGCCACCGATCTTAGCACCGTCACTCGTCCCCGCACCTCGCCGCTCTTGACGCCCTTTACCACTAAAGACGAGCAAACCAAATATCTCTGGACCACCTTCAGCGCCGATCAGGTGGATCTGAATTTTGCCAATCCCCATGTGCTGATCAACATCATCGGGGTGCTGCTGCACTATTTGACGCAGGGGGCGGAATACATTCGGCTGGATGCGGTGGGGTATTTGTGGAAAGAGCTCGGCACACGTTGCATCCATTTGCCGAAGACGCATCTGCTGGTGAAATTGTTTCGCGCCATCGTCGATGAGGTGGCGCCGGGTACCGTGATTATCACCGAAACCAACGTCCCCCATAAAGACAATATCAGCTACTTCGGCAACGGCCATGACGAAGCCCAGATGGTGTATCAATTCCCCTTGCCGCCGCTGGTGCTGCACGCTATCCACAACGGCAGCAGCCGCGCCCTGCGGCAGTGGGCGTCCTCCATGGAAACGGGACGCACGGATACCACGTACTTAAATTTCCTGGCATCCCACGACGGCATCGGCATGAACCCGCTGCGGGGCATTCTGCCGGAGCTGGAAATCAACAACCTGGTACGGGATCTGGAATCGGAAGGGGCGCTGGTTTCCTACAAGCAAAATACCGACGGCACCACCAGCCCCTATGAAATCAACGTCACCTTTATGGATGCCCTTAACCGGCGCAAGGATACGGATGATATCAGGCTGCGCCGCTTTATGCTGGCCCATGCCATTTTGCTGGCGTTCCCCGGCGTCCCCGCGGTTTACATCCAAAGCATACTGGGTTCGCGCAACGATTATGAAGGGGTGAAAGCGGCCGGTTACAACCGGGCGGTCAACCGGGAAAAATATCCGCTGAAGGCTATCGAGGCGGCGCTGCAGGATGAAACCTCGCTGCGCTCGCGGGTATTTCATCAATTAAGCGGATTAATACAAACCCGGCGGCAACAGCCGGCGTTTCATCCGGATGCCGCCATGGAAATACTGGAACTGGATAATGCCCTGTTTGCTTTTCACCGGCGTCATCCGCGCCAGAGTATCCTTTGCCTGTACAACCTGAGCATCAAACCCATCAATTGCACTTTGCCCGACGGCCATTACCGGGATGTGATAACGTGTCGTGAGATAACCGGCGGAATAGCGTTTAGTCTGGAACCTTATCAGTTTTTCTGGCTGACGAATCCCTAACCGGACTCACCGGCTCCAGATCTCCGGGATATAAGCAATTTTATGATTGATAACGATATCACCTTTCGGAAGCTGGAAATCTTCCTGGCTTTCATGGACAAGCGCAATATCAGCCGTACCGCCGACCTGTTGGGGTTAAGCACGGTGAGCGTTCACCGCGCGTTGCATACCCTTGAAGAGAGCGTCCGCTGCCCGCTGTTTATCCACCAGGGGCGTAATCTTTCACCCATACCGGCGGCCGAAACCCTGGCGGAATATGCCCGCGAGGTGGTGGGTCTGATGAAACGGGGCATTGAGGAAACCCGCAAAAGCGGCGGGGTCGGGCAGGGCCGGCTAAAACTCGGCACGCTCTATTCTCTCACCCTTGATACCGTACCGCGATTGATCATGGGATTAAAACTGCGCCGGCCGAACCTTGAGCTGGAATTACAGATGGGGTCGAATCAGGATCTGCTGCTGCGTCTTGAGGACCAGCAGTTGGATGCCATCCTGCTGTCGGTCAGCGATACCCAAATCGACCCGGCGCGTTTTGAAACCCTGCCGTTATTCAATGACGATATTTTTTTGGCCGTACCCGCCTGCGCCGCGCATATCGTTAACGGTCCGGCGGATCTGCGGGATTTCAAAGACGAAAAGTTCGTCTCCCTCACCGAAGGATTCGCCACCTATCACGGCTTCCAGGAAGCCTTTCATATCGCCGGCTTTGAACCGCTCATCGTCACCCGCGTTAACGACATCTTCTCCATGGTAAATCTGGTGCAGGCCGGCGTCGGCTGCACTCTGCTGCCGGGGCGGATGAAAAAAATCCACGATCCCGCCTTTCGCATGCTGCCGCTGGCGGCGCCATACCAAATGCGGCAAACCATCGCCCTGGTCTTTGCCCGCAACCGCGAGCACGACCCGGATTTACTGGCTCTGCTGGCGGAAGGCAGGATGTATGCCCTCGGCCGCCGGACTCGCGAAACACAGGCGGCCCCGTCCCTCACCGCCGAGACAAGCGGCCGGCCAGGGCGATAATCAATTCCAGGGGATGTTGGCCGAGGGCGATGGCCTCTCCCTGTTCCATCACGCGTTTGGTCAGGCCGGTGAGCACCGCCCCCGGCGGCATCTCAATCGCCAGGCGGACATCCCGTTCATAGGCGCTCACCATGGCGTCCTGCCAATGTACCGGCCGCGCCATGTTCATCGCCAGATCGTCGGCGATACGCGCCGGTTGCCACAGTACCCGCCCGGTGCTGCCGCTAAGATAAGCGATATCCGGACGCCGCAGGCTGACCTTCGCCATGGCGGCCGCCAGTGCCGTCGCCGGCTGCCGCAACAGTTCACAATGGGACGGCACCGCCACCGCCAGACGTTGGGTGCGCCCCGCCCCCTGCTCCCGCGCCAGAACGCAAACCTGTGCCATGGCCCGCTCGCTACCGGCAATCACGAACTGATCCTCGGCATTCAGATTAGCCAGGTAAACCGGGTTATCCGGCCGATACACCTGGGAGATAATCTGTTCCAGCGGCCGTTGCAACAGGCCGGTGACGGCCGACAGTCCGTAACCGTCGGGATAAGCCCGCTCCATCAATTCGCCCCGCAGCGCCACCAGCCGTAAGCCATCGTCGAAGCCCAGCGCGCCGGCGCTCACCGCCGCCGGAAACGCGCCGATGGACAGGCCGCTGACGAAATCGGCCCGGATGCCGGCCTGCCGTACCTGCCGGGCATAGGCCACCCCGGCGATATAGAGGCATACCTGCACGGCGCGGGTGGATTGCAGCGCTTCTGCGCTATCCCAATCAAGCACCGGCTCGCCGAGAATCGCCGTGGCCCGCTCTAGCAGGCCACGGGTTTCATCGTTATCGGGCAGGTGATGCAGCATGCCGGGGACCTGCGGCCCCTGGCCGGGAAACGTCAGTAAAATTTTCACCGAACCCTCCGGTATGGTAAAACGGTGGAAAACCTGTCCTCGCATCCGACAGACCGCGCGATTAATGATGGTCCGCGACGCCGCAATCACCCTGTTCCTCATGCGCCCAGGGGTCGGTTACCCGTATCGGGCCATCGGCGGTCTTGACCATGACTTTGCCGCCCCGCAGCCATTCCGTCAGCGCGCAGCCTCCCAGAGGCGTTTCCAGTTGAATATCCACCCGGCAGGGCAAGGCGGGTATGAACGCCATCAAGGGGGCGAAATCCCGCGGCCGCGGCGGCCGCGGGCTGCGGATCAGCAGATCCAGATCGCTTTCGGCTCGGCACGCCGGCAAGCCGGTGGCCAGCATATAACCGCAGCTGCCGGTGACGCCCCAGGGCCAGGGCCAATCCGCCGCCGCCATCTGGCGCAATGCCTGCATCACCGGCAGCGCCTCGTTGGCTCCGAGGTCGCTGCGGGCCAATTGCCCCACCAGCGCTTCCGGCGTGGCCGTGCGGGTGACGGCATCGGCATTGACCCAGGCCGCGGCCCGCAGGGAACGTTGCGTGCCGCGAATCCCCACCGGAATAGAGGCCGGCAAGCTGCCGTCACGTCGTACCACCAACGGCAATAACGGCGACCATTGGGCGGCGACCCAGGACGGCGGCGATGGCCGCCAGTGCAGCCGGCGGCCATCATCAATCCATAACAAATCGTGCGGTGCCGGCGGACGCATAACGACTCCTCCGGCTACAGTCCGGCGCTGAGCGTAATAAACAACGGCAACGTGATGATACAGAGTATGGAGCTTATCAACAGCGTGGCCTCCGCATCCGGCGATTGCACGCCGAAACGGTTACCGAACACGATACCGAAGAAACCCGCCGACAGGGCAATCATCAATACCGCGGTGACGGCCACCGGCCCGGTAATCCCGAAAGCATACAACAGGCCTATGGTTATAAAGGGCTGGATAATGTTTTTGGTCAGGCAGGACAGCAGTACCGGCGCATTGATTTTCAGCT
The DNA here is from genome assembly GCF_047324255.1 of Sodalis sp. RH15. Lineage (NCBI taxonomy): Bacteria > Pseudomonadati > Pseudomonadota > Gammaproteobacteria > Enterobacterales > Bruguierivoracaceae > Sodalis > Sodalis sp. RH15. The sequence continues at coordinate 763,571 of NZ_CP178738.1, read as the reverse complement.
TACGGGCCGAGAGGATAACGCCGGTGAGAAACAGCGCCGAGGCGGTGGCGGAGAGCCCCAGGGGCTTGATGGAAGCCAATACGATTTCCGGCATCTTCACTCCGCAGGCCGACAGCAATACCCCGAGCAACGGGCCCCAGACGATGGGTTTTTTCACCGAACGCCACATCAATAGCGGCAGCAGCATCAGCGTGGACCCATGGCTTTCCCCGCTGGCGCGGGCTTTTTCACGTTCGAGGATCAGCAGACAAAACGGCGTCATCAATACCGAACCGCAGGCGATGGACACCGCCACCGACAGCGAGGTGGCCGAGCTTTCCCCCAGCACGCTGCCCAGAATCGGCAGGCCCAGGGCGGCATAGTTCGGCAGCGCCACCGTCAGGGTTAACACCGCCGCATCCTGGGGGGATTTTTTAAATCCCAGCGTGCAGATGAAATAGAGCGCGGCATAGGCTATCCACATGGATAAAACCAGCAGCAGGATCAGCGGCGACTGGCTGATTATCCCTTTCCAGGGGGTTTGCACCGTGGCGCTGAACAGCGCGGCGGGCAGCGCAAAGTCCATCACAAACACATTCAGCAGCGAAACATTGGAGTTCACCACCATTTTGGCTTTGCCGGCATAATAGCCCAGCAGCATGATCACGAATATCGGCGCCAGAGCGTGCAAAATAATATAAGTCATATAACCATCCGTTCAATAAAGAAAAATAATGTTTTTGGCCCGGCGCGATGGCATTTTTATTGTTCGTGAGCCGGAAAACGAGTTTCTAAACAAAGCGCCTGGGCGGGCCAGTTTCTCAGTAATCTAAAACCACTCGTTTCCCGGTGACGGCAGGTGTTGAAGGCCTGGGCTGGATTTTAGTTACCACTCCTGACGCATGCGTTCCCTCACCAGCAGCGAGCTGTGGCGGTTCTCGGCGGTTAACCGATTGGCCAGACTGCTGCCTTGCTTACGGGCTTTCGCCAAGGCTTCCGTCAGTGCGGCGCGCACCCGCTGCACGTCCCCATCGCCGGCCTGGTCCGGGTTGGCGATGTCGAGTAATTGCGCCAGCAGACCGAGGGTGGCGTAGTTTTCGATGTCATAGGCCATGGGCGGAATGGTTTTCGCCAGTTTTTCCAGCGCCGCCACCGAGCGCAGGGTGATACGGGCGGCGGATTCCTTACCCATGGCATGGACCATGACCGCCGGGTCGTTGAAGGCAATCAGTTGATTGGCCTGGTAACCGTGGGCCAAAAAAGCGCCGGACATGGCTTTACCGACGATAAGGGCAATAACCGGATGACCCGCCAGCCGGGCTTGGGCATAGGCCGAGGCCGCTCCCGCCAATGACTGGTGGATGCCGAAGGCTTCTTCCCGGCGGCCATAGGCCTGGCTCGGTACATCCACCACGGCCACGATGGCGCGTTTAACGGCGTTATCTTTATCCAGGGCAATGACCTCGCTGACCACTTCATCCAGCGTCCAGCCTTCCAGCAGGCCGACTTCCCCCAGCGCCGCGCGCGGGTAATGATTACCGGCATCGGGCACCACGGCGATATAGCGCGCCGGCTGGCCGTTAAGCTCTCCGTCGGCCGCTTTTACCGAGGCGCATAGCCCATGGCGCGGAGTCGCGCCGGCGGTGAGCAGGGAAAACCAATAATCTCCCCGGCTTAGGTAGGTGGTATTCATGAGCGATCCTCCCGGCTAAACAGCGCCAGTGTCTGTTCTTTTTCCACTTGCTGGCGGGTGTCGAATTCATTGAGTTTGGACAGATACAGGCGGTAGTCGTCGGTGCGCAGCCGCGCCGGTACGCCTTGGCGCAGGAAATCCACCGTGGTCTGTCTGACCTCCGCCAGCGAATCCTTCACCAGGGCGTCGACAAAACCGGCCTGGTAGCGCACTTCGCCGCCGGTCATCCGCCAGATGAACGGGCGATCCCGCGAGTCGTACTCCTCCAGGCCCGCTTCCTGTTCAATCACCTGCGGACCATTGAGGCCCAAACGCGCCTCACGGGTCACGATCAGGCGACTGCACAGGGCCGCGGCGATGGACATCCCGCCGAAACAGCCCACCGTGCCCGCCACAATCCCGATAACCGGGGTGTAACGGCGCAAATCCACAATGGCGGCGTGAATATCGGCGATGGCGGCCAGGCCGAGATTGGCCTCTTGCAAACGCACGCCGCCGGTTTCAAGCATCAGTACCGCCTGGGTGTTAATACCCCGGCGGTGGTCTTCCGCCGCAAGCTCCAGGGCCGCCGCCATCTTGGCGCCGGAGACTTCCCCCATGCTGCCGCCCTGGAAGGCGCCCTCGATGGCCACCACCACTGTGGGCTTGCCGTCCAAAGTCCCTTTCGCCACCACCATACCGTCGTCGGACTGGGGCACGATGCCCTGGGGTTCGAGCCAGGGGGAGACAATGTGTTCAAACGGCCCCAGCAGTTCACGAAAGCTGCCTTCGTCCAGCATGGCGCGGGCCCGCTGCCGGGCGCTTAATTCAATAAAACTGGTTCGTTCAGACATGTTCGGCCTCCTCGAAAACCTGTTCGATCCGCAGACGGGCAACGCCGGGCGTGGCGCCGAAATCATTGATCTCCAGTCGTCCCGCCGGCAGGGCATGGGCGGCGCCGACCCGTTCAAACAGGTGTTGCCAGCGCTGCCGGCCGCCATCCACCGACGAGGTCACCGTGACCTGCAGAGATTTATCCGCGGAGGGCTGATAAAGCACCTCCAGATCGCCGGAACCCACTACGCCGGCCAGTGCCTGTGCGGGCAATGCCTCACCGGCGGGAAAATGCAATTCGATTCGTTCCATAGCATCCTCATGATGATGTAAATGATCAGGCGCTAACCCAATCGAGGAAAATCGTCGCCGCCAACAGATCCGCCGCGCCGCCCGGCGAGGCGTTGTCTTGCAGCATACGGCGCTCCAGTTCGGCCAGGGCATCGCGCCCCGCGGGGGTGGCGGCGCCACCGGCCGCCAGGACCGCCAAGGCGCCCCGGTGCATGGCGTTGAGCGCCGGCATACCGCCACGGTTAAGTACGCAGGTATCCGTCAGCGTGCACATAATGGCCATTAACGCATCCAGCCGGGCCTGGGATTCGCCGGCACCCTGCCGGCGGCTGCGGTGTAATTGCGGCAATGCGCGGCTTACCACATGGGGAAAGCCTTCAACGGCCTCATCCCGCGCCCCCGGCACCCGGTAGCGCTGTACCGCCCGCTGCCCCTTGCTAAAGTTCTTGGGGCTGAAGGGATCCGGCAGCGACGCCAGCTGCGCGGCGGCGGCGGCGATGAATGCCACGCTGCCGCGACCGCCCAGCATGGCGCTGGCGCTGACCAGCAGTCCCAGGGCCCAAATCGCGCCGCGATGGGTATTAACGCCGTCGGTGGCCGCCATCATCTGCTGCTCGCCTTCACGGCCTAAGCGGCCGATTTCCTGGCGCAGCGCCCCGTCGGCCGGCCGCAGCCAGCTGTGCAAGGCCAGGCGGTAAAACGTCGGCTGCAGGCTGAGGGCGGAGCGCTCCATGAGATCCAGACTGAGATCCCGATGAGCCCCGGCGCCGCGGCTGTCCACCAGTCCCGGTTTAGGGCTCAGGCGGGCCTCTTCAATCAGCGCCCGCACCGCCAGGGCGGAGAGTCGGTCCGCCTGCTCTTCAACGTCATATGCCGGGACTGCCGTAAGGGCTTTCATTACCAGCTCCGGAATTTAGCCGGCGGCTGGTAGAGCCCGCCCGACCATTCCACCAAATCGGCGATACTGCCGGCGGCCAGCATGGAACGGCCGGCGTCGGCGCGTTTGATGCCCATATCTTCGGGATAAACCACCAGTTCCCGGCGGCGCAAATCCGCCACCCTGGCGGCATCCACTCCCAGGCCGATATCGGTGATACCCGCCACGGCGGCCACCATCGCCCGGCGTTCTTCCATGGAACGCGCCCGGTAGAGATAAGCGATGCCTTCCTCGGTGAGCACATGGGTCACGTCATCGCCGTAAATCATTACCGGCGCCAATGGCATACCCGCGCCCTGGCCCACTTCAACCGCTTCCAGCTTTTCCACGAAAGACGGTTTGGCTCCGGCCTGATAGGTTTCCACCATCTGTACCACCAGCTTTTTACCGCGCTGCATCGGATCCGGCTCTTCGATCATGTCCAGCCAGGCGGGCGTGGGATGCCGGCGGCCATGGGGATCGTGCCCCATATTCGGCGCGCCGCCGAAACCGGACAGCCGTCCGCGGGTCACGGTGGAGGAGTTGGCCAGACCGTCGATTTGCAGGGTAGAACCGATAAACATGTCCACCGCATATTGACCGGCCAATTGACAGAAGGCGCGGTTGGAGCGCATCGAGCCGTCGGCGCCGGTAAAGAACACGTCCGGGCGGGCGGCGATATAGTCTTCCATCCCCAGTTCACCGCCAAAGCAGTGCACGGTTTCCACCCAGCCGCTTTCAATGGCGGGGATCAGGGTAGGATGGGGATTGAGCGTCCAGTGACGGCAGATTTTGCCTTTCAGGCCCAGCTGTTCGCCATAGGTGGGCAACAGCAGCTCGATGGCGGCGGTATTGAATCCGATGCCGTGATTCAGCGACTGCACCTGATGTTTGGCGTAGATGCCTTTAATCGCCATCATGGCCATCAACACGTGCACCGGTTTAATCAAGCGGGGATCGCGGGTAAACAGCGGCTCGATAAAGAAAGGCTTATCCGCCACCACCACAAAATCCACCCATGAGCCGGGGATATCCACTCGCGGCAGGTCGTTTTCATCATCCACCAGCTCATTGACCTGGGCGATAACGATGCCGTCTTTGAACGCCGTGGCTTCCACCAGCGCCGGGGTATCTTCGGTGCTGGGACCGGTGTAAAGATTGCCCTTGCGATCGGCCTTGAAACCGGCAATCAGGGCGATATTGGGCACCAAATCCACAAACAGGCGGGCGTACAGCTCAATGTAGGTATGGATGGCGCCGATTTCCATCAGCCCGTCTTCCAGCAATTGGGATATACGCAGGCTCTGCGGGCCGGAAAATGCGAAATCCAGCTTACGGGCAATGCCTTTTTCGAACAGGTCAAGGTGCTCGGACCGGCTGACGCTGGGCATGATCATATGCAAATCGTGGATTTTTTCCGGATTGACCTTAGCCAGCATGCGGGAAAGAAAATCGGCCTGTTTTTGGTTGTTGCCTTCTAATACCACCCGATCTCCGGGGGCCAGAATAGTCTCGAGAATAGCGGTCATTTTATCGGTGGGCAGGACTTTTCCGTCGGCGACGGCACGAAGATTGTCGAGTCGGCGTTTTTTTTCCGTACGCCGCGAATCCCAGACTTTGGCGGATGCTTGATGAAGCGGCATGATAAAGCTCCTCGGTACATTGACTGTTTTTTTACGAACAGCGGTAAAATACCCAACAGATTTCGGGTTGCGGCAAGGCGGCCAACACAGCCGCAGCTTGAAAGATGACGGGTATAAACGATAAGGGAGTTTAGGGCGCGGCGGCGGCGGTCATCAATTAACCCCGGCGACCGATCGTTAGCCTTAAGGTAATGAAGGGCCGGTACGGCGGTTTTTTGTTGCCGGATTTGTTTATCGCGGCCAAAACGCTTTTGGCCGCAAAGAAAATCACGGTGCAAAGCAGAATCCGCACCGGCTTAAAAGATTCGGCGCTTTATTTTATTGCGCCCGGCGCTGGCCGGAATTATTCATAGACCTCGGCGGTGGCGCTGAATCTGCCGTGTTCGCGACCGGCGATAATCACATAATAATTACCGCCTTTTTCATCCGCCCGTTGCGACAGGATGGCCTTGGCATCCATAGGAGACGTCGCCTTGGCGGTGGTATGAATCGTGCCTATTCTCTTATAGCCTTTTTCTACGGCTTCCTGAGCGGAAATTTCTTGCGCCGCCAGCGCATTCAGTGAAAACACAATACCGCAAAGCGTCATGGCGAATAATATTAATTTTTTCATATAGACCACCTCTCAATTAAAATGAGTCGCTAACAAGGGAAACAAAGAATTAAACGATACCCTCTCGAATTATTTAGGGTATAACCGCCTCGCACTTAATGATTATGGGATAAATTGCTTAATAAGCATTTCACGGCCGGTCAGGAACTCTTTTACCGCCGCAGGGGACGGTAAAATGTCAGGCATTATTTAGCGCGGGAAGGTTACGGCGGCGCTGACCCATCATGGTCGGATATATTTGATGAGCTGCTGGCAAAACAGATCGGGATGAGAAACAAACGGGGCGTGGGCGGCTTTCTCAAACAGGTAGCTGCTGCTTTGGGGCCATAACGGGTCCAGAAGCGCCGCTACCTTGCGCGGCACCAGCCCGTCAAGGCTACCGTACAGACGTAGAAATGGCATATCCAGGGCCGCCATAGCCTGCCGCAGATCCGCGGTGCGCAGAATATCCAAGCCGCCGGTCAATACGTCCACCGACGGCAGGGGCTGCGCCAGCACCACCTGTTTCAAACGGCGGGTATCCTGCCGGGCCGTTTCCGTTCCCAGGGTTTGCAGCGCCAGGAAGCGCTCCACCGTCTTATGAAAATCTTCGGCCAATTGCTGTTCGAAACCCACCAGGACGTCCGGCTTGATGCCGGGCCAGCCGTCGGTGGCGCTGAAACGGGGCGATGAGGCCACGGTGACCAACCCGTCCACCCGCTGCGGCAGGGTTAACGCCACCTGGCTCGCCACCAGTCCCCCCAACGACCAGCCCAGCCACCAGGCGTGTTCCGGCGCCCGTTCCGCCACCGTTTGAGCCATCTGTTCGAGCGTCATGGTCCCGAAGCCCTGGCTGCGGCCATATCCCGGCAAGTCCACCAGATGGACCCGAAAATGCGGCGTAAGCCGCGGCACAATGTAAGACCATACCTGGGAATTCAAACCCCAGCCATGGAGCAGCACAAGTTCAGTCGTTCCGCTGCCGGTGGTATGCCAATAGAGTGGCGTCATCGGTTATAGTCTCTTTTGTTGAAGATATGGGTTAAGGAAAACGGCTTATGTTAACCATTGGCGCCCTGTGTTGGCTATGCCGGCAACCGCTTTGGTTCAGCCATCAGGGTATCTGCCGATGCTGCGCCGTCCGGCTGCTGGACGCCAGGGACCGGTGCTGTCCCCGCTGCGGCCTGCCGGCCGGGAACGCCGGCCGCCCCTGCGGGCGTTGTCTCCTGAAAGCGCCGCCCTGGGAAATCCTATTGTATGTCACCGATTATCAACCCCCCATCAGCCAGTTGATAAAAAGGCTAAAATATCACGGCGGCATCGGCCTGGCGCGGGTCCTCGCCCGGCTGCTGCTGCTGCGCTGGCAGGAAGCACATCGGGAACAACAGGTTTTCCGGCCCGAGCTTATACTTAATGTTCCTTTGCATGCTTACCGGCACTGGCGCAGAGGGTATAATCAAACCCACCTGCTGGCCCATACCCTGTCCCGCTGGCTGGAGGTGGATTACCGTGCCGATGCCCTGGTGCGAATCCGCGCCGCGCCGCCGCAGCAAACGCTGCACGCCGGCGCCCGGCGCCGGAATTTGCGCGGGGCGTTCGATTGCTGCATCGATGTGGCGGGGAAAACCGTGGCATTGGTGGACGATGTGGTCACCACCGGCAGTACGGTGGAGGAATTGACCCGCCTGCTGCTGTCCCGGCGGGCTAAAACCGTTCAGGTGTGGTGTATCTGCCGTACCTTGTAGTCGGCGGGTTAATGGAGTTATTATATCTGACTAGATTAGTCAACTATTGAGTGAATGTCATGATACGGATTACCGATGCTGCCCAGGAACACTTTGCTAAATTACTGGCCAATCAGGAAGCTGGCACCCAAATTCGCGTATTCGTCATCAATCCCGGCACCCCGAATGCGGAATGCGGCGTCTCCTATTGTCCTCCCGACGCGGTGGAAGCCACTGATACGGTGCTGCCGTTCGATAAAATCACCGCTTATGTCGATCAGCTTAGCGCCCCCTATTTGCAGGATGCGGAAATCGATTTTGTAACGGATAAGTTAGGATCGCAGTTAACGCTGAAAGCGCCCAATGCAAAAATGCGCAAAGTTTCCGATGACGCGCCGTTGATTGAACGGGTTGAATATGTCCTGCAATCGCAGATCAACCCGCAGTTGGCCGGCCACGGCGGCCAGGTGACGCTGATGGAAATCACCGATGATAATCTGGCCATCCTGCAATTCGGCGGCGGCTGCAACGGCTGTTCGATGGTGGATTACACCCTCAAGGAAGGCATTGAAAAGGAATTGCTGGAAAAATTCCCTGAATTGAAAGGGGTTCGCGATTTAACCGAACACCAGCGCGGCGAGCACTCCTATTATTAAGGCGCCCGCCGCTACCCTTTATCTTCCAAGCTGCAGGCGTGTTGGCTTTTTACTCGGCCCGTCATTCGGGCCGTGGCGAAGAATTCTGGCCGTCGGCGCTTTTATTGCGTAGCCGGCCCACTTCCCGCAATAGCCTGGTAATGCCCTGATCGTCGAAGATTTCAGCCACCTCGCGCACCAGTTTTCGCCGCCAGTTGGGATATTGATCGGTGGTGCCCGGCACATTAACCGGCAGCGCCATATCCAGCCAGTCCTCCGGCTGCAGCCCCAGCAAAGCGGATTGGCTGAGCGCCAGATAACGATGGGCTCCCCGGTTCAAAATCGGCGACATGACCACTCGCTCGGCATTCTTGCCTAATTTGGCCGGTACGCATTTCCACGCATGCAGGGCATCAAGCAATGCCTGCCGGGCTTTTTGCCGGTCCGCCAGCAGTCGCTGATAGATTGCGTCGTCGGCGTAGAGATGCAGCCTGTTGCCCAGCCGCAAATCCTCCAGTTGCCAGAATCCCCGCAGAGTGGCTAAATCATGGGTGGTCAGGGTAGCCATGGCCTGCGGGACATATTCATCGGGAGCCCGGTATTGCGTGGGATCTTTGCGCTCGAAAAACAGCACCTTATATGAATAGATGCCCGCGGCCTGCAATTTGGCGGTGATCTCCTGGGGAACGGTGCCCAAATCCTCACCGATAACCATGCACTGCTGCCGATGGCTTTCCAGAGCCAACACCGCCAGTAAATCATCCACCGGATAACGGACATAGGCCCCTTGCTGCGGGCTGCCCGCCAGCGGGACCCACCACAATCGCAGCAGAGACATCACATGATCAATGCGCAGTGCGCCGCAGTGGCGCATATTGGCGCGCAGCATGGTGATAAAGGGTTCATAAGCGCGAGCGAAAAGCACATTGGGATCCTGCGGCGGCAGGCTCCAATTCTGCCCTTGGGGACCGAGCCGGTCCGGTGGCGCACCGACGGACACCTCCAGGCGATAAAGCGTGCGATCGCTCCAGGTTTCCATCCCCCCGGCGCTGACGCCCACCGCCAAATCGCGATACAATCCGATAGGCATATTCAAGCGGCGGCTGAGCTGGAAACAGTCATCAAACTGCCGCGCCGCCAGCCATTGCAGATAGCTGAAAAACCGGATGTCCTGGTGATGCTTTAGACGGAACTCGCGCACTTCGTCACTGTCAACCTGGCGGAAGGGCTCCGGCCATTGCTGCCAGCCCTCCGTCGGATGGCCCGCCAGGGTAAGATGGCGATGCAGCGCATCAAACGTCGACTGAAACCGCAGGCTTTCGCCGCCCTCCCTGACAAACGCCTCGAATGAACGACGCTGCGGGTCTTCCGGGCCGCGGGTGATGAAGTGCCGAAAGGCAAGGGTTAAGCCACTGAGTTTTAACGCCATCACCCCGGCATAGTCCACCAGATCGCCGTCACGCAGCGCGGACAAGGTCCCCTGGGTTTCCGGCAGACACCACCATTGCTGCGCAGCGGAGCTTTGCTGGAAATCATCCAGTGCGCCCACATCGATATAAATAATATTCAGCCAGCGCCGGGAAGAGGGACTGTAGGGACTGGCCCAGCCCGGCAACGCGGGATACAGCGCATGGATGGGATTAAGGCCGACAAAGGCGCCGCCGTTTTTCGCTGTGCCCTCAATCATCAGCGCCAGATCGCCAAAATCCCCCACTCCCCAATTCCGCTGCGAACGCAGGGTGTAAAGCTGGATGGTGGCGCCCCAAAGCTTATGGCCCGCCAGCAACGCCGCCGGCTCATAACAACGGGGCGGCGCGACAATCACCTGGCAGCTCCAGTGGCGCAGTTCCCTGCGCAGGGCGAGACGGTGATAACCGGCCGGCAGCCCGGCAGGCAACGCTAACCGGCCGCCGCTGAGGTAGCCTGCATGCTGCCGGCCGGTTTCCTCGGTTAATACCCAATCCGCCGGTTCGCTTAACGCCACCGACAGCACGGCGCTTTCTCCTTCCCTGACTACCCATACCGGCGGCAGCGGCGCCGCCAGGGCGAGATCGTCGGCAACACCGGCCATGGCGTTAAGCAATTGCCGTTTGGTCTCGGTGCTGATTACTTTGCGCTGTCCCCAGGCGTCAATATATTCCGGAATAATCCCCGCCCGCTCGGCGGCCTGATCCAATACCTTGGGATCCATCGCTGCTCCTTAACGTTTTGCCTGCCAGATGCGCTGCTGATAATCGCGAACCGAACGATCGGAACTGAAAAATCCCACCCGCGCGGTATTCAGCACCGCGCTGTGGGTCCACTCTTCCGGGCGGCGGAATAGCGCGTCCACACGCTGTTGCGCCTCGCAATAGGCGGCGAAATCCGCCAGCACCAGGTAGGGATCGCCGCCCTGTTGCAGACTTTGCAGCAAAGGATCAAAAGCGTGTTTGTGCTTATTGCTGTATAAGCCGCTGCCCAGTTCGGTGAGCAACGCCTTCAGGTTTTTATCCTTTTTCAGCAATTGCGCCGGCTTATAACCGGAAGCCAGCAGGGTTTTCACCTGCGGCACGGTATTACCGAAGATAAAGATATGATCTTCTCCCACCTGTTCGGCGATTTCCACATTGGCGCCATCCAGCGTGCCGATGGTCAACGCGCCGTTCAGCGCCAGCTTCATATTGCCGGTGCCGGAGGCTTCTTTACCGGCGGTGGAGATCTGTTCCGACAGATCAGCGGCCGGAATCATCCACTCCGCCACCGATACCCGGTAATCCGGCAGAAAGACCACCTTGAGCCGGTCGTTTATCTTGGGATCGTTATTGATCTTTTCAGCCAACTGGTTGATAGCATATATAATATTTTTTGCCAGCGCATATCCCGGCGCGGCCTTGGCGCCAAAGAGCACGACCCGCGGCACGATATCCAGGCTAGGATCGCTGCGCAACTGACGGTACAGGGACAAAATATGCAATAAATTCAGATGCTGGCGTTTGTACTCGTGCAACCGTTTGATTTGCACGTCGAACAGCGCTTCGGGGTTGACGGTGATATCGGTTAATTGCTTGATTTTCGCCGCCAGCTTTTGTTTATTATCGTGCTTGATTTGCTGGTACTGCGCGCAAAAATCCGCCTGTTCCGCATAAGGCTCCAGCTCTTTCAGTTTTTCCAGCCGGGTTACCCATCCTTTGCCGATGGTATCGTCAATGAGTTTCGCCAGCGCCGGATTACACTGTTTAAGCCAGCGGCGCGGGGTAATGCCGTTGGTCACGTTATGAAATTTTTGCGGCCAAAGCGCAAAATATTCCGGGAAAAGATCGGTTTTCACCAAATCGGAATGCAACGCGGCGACGCCGTTGACGGCGAAGCCGCACACCACGCACAGGTTGGCCATCCGGATCTGCTTATCGTACCGCACCGCCACCTTACTCCACACCTCTTCATCGTCCGGCCAATGCGCTTGCACAAGCTTTTTGAATTCCCGGTCGATCTGCTGAATGATGGCGTAGTGGCGCGGCAGCAGCGTGCGTACCAGTTTTTCATCCCAACGCTCCAGCGCTTCAGGCATCAGGGTGTGATTGGTATAGGCGAAGGTGCGCGAAATGATATGCCAGGCTTCCTGCCAGGATAATTGATGCTCATCCAGCAGAATCCGCAGCATTTCGGGAATGGCGATGGTGGGATGGGTGTCGTTGAGCTGGATCACTTCATAATCAGGCAGGCTGTGTATCGAACGGCCGGCCAAATGATGCCGGCGCAGGATATCCGCCACCGAGCAGGCGCACTGGAAATACTGCTGCATCAGCCGGAGCTGCTTTCCTTCCAGATGATTATCATTGGGATAAAGTACCTTCGTCAGCTTGGCGGCGTCTATACCCGCCTGCTCCGCCTTGAGAAATTTTCCATCATTAAAAAGCGATAAATCAAAGGGATGGGGATGCGTCGCCTGCCATAACCGCAGCGGCAGGGTAATGCCGTTTTCATAACCCACCACCGGCAGGTCCCAAGCCTCGCCGTTCAAGGTAAACGCCGGTTCCCAGTTCACCTCCCCCTGCTCATTCTTTTCCAGACGCCCCCCCAGCCCAACCTGGACGGTTAACGACGGATTATGCCGGAACCAGGGGTAGGATTCACGATGCCAGTCATCCGGCGTTTCAAACTGCTCGCCGGAGGCAAACCGCTGGCGGAACAAGCCGTATTGATAATTCAGCCCGTAGCCGATGGCATCCTGTCCCACCGTTGCCATGGAATCCATGTAACAGGCCGCCAGCCGGCCCAACCCGCCGTTGCCCAACGCCGGATCCACTTCCTGTTCCAGGAGATCGCCTAGATTGATGCCATAGCCGTCGAGGATCTTTTTGACCGGATCGAACCAGCCCAGATTAATGAGGTTATTGCCGGTGAGGCGGCCGATCAGGAATTCCATGGAAAGATAATTCACGTGACGGGGGTTTTTTCTGTCCTGCCTGCCGGTGGCCGGTTGCCAGGGGATCAATTCGTTGACCGCGGCGCTGACCGCATCCCACCACTGGAACGGCGTCATCTCCTGGGCATTTTGCAGGCCAAGATGTTGCCACCGCCGATCCAGGGCAGCCTGAAAGGCAGCTTTATCAAATTTGTTTTTCGGCATAAGAGCGTCTCTATCCTGTTGGTTATAAGTTGATCAACGCCGGATACGGCAAGACATCCCACTGGCATGTCATTATCACGGACAACCCCATAAAATGGATATATCAAGTTATCGTAAAAAAACAGTGTTTTGTTTGTGATGATCAAAGAATAGTCAACGGCCTTGAAAAGGTGAGATCGCCGCTGCTTTTTACGCCGGGCCGGGCCTAGCACAGCTCCAGCTTCACCTCGGATTGTTCAATGATGCTCATCACGCTGGGGGGGGGCATCTTATCGGTGAACAGATAATCTATCAGTGACATTTTCCCCAGATTAACCATGGCGTTACGACCGAATTTAGAGTGGTCGGTAACCAGCATCACGCAGCGGGAATTATCGATAATGGCCCGTTTGGTGCGGACCTCGTGATAATCGAACTCCAGCAGCGAACCATCCATATCGATACCGCTGATACCGAGAATGCCGTAATCCAGCCGGAACTGGGAGATAAAGTCCAGCGTGGCTTCCCCCATGATGCCGCCATCGCGGGTACGCACCTCGCCGCCGGCCAGTATCAGGCGGAAATCCTCTTTCGCGGTCAACAGCGTGGCAACGTTCAGGTTATTGGTCACTACCCGCAGATCCTTGTGGTCCAACAATGCGTGGGCCACCGCTTCGGGCGTGGTGCCGATATCGATAAACAGCGTCGCGCCATTGGGGATTTCTGCCGCCACCCGCTGGGCGATGCGCGCTTTTTCCGCCGACCACATGGCCTTGCGATCGTGATAGGCGGTATTAACGGAGCTGGAAGGCAAAGCCGCCCCGCCATGGTGGCGATGGATTTTATTGATCTCGGCCAGTTCGTTCAGATCGCGCCGGATGGTTTGCGGACTGACCGCAAAATGTTCCACTAATTCTTCAGTACTGACATAACCCTGCCGACGTACCAACTCGATAATGGCATCATGCCGCTGCGTTTGCTTCACGTGAATTCCTCTGCTGCCCTACCGTTACCGATGGCGACCTGCCCCTGTTTTACGGCGAGTATCCCAGAAAGCCATTAACAACCCGATGGCCAAGCCTGCCACATGGGCGGCATTGGCTATCGCGATGCCTAAAATATCGAAATAACCGGCAATAAGCCACAGCAACGCGAAAACGATGACGCCGCGCGGCATCTGGAGCGGACCGCCGGGATTTTTCTCGCCATACCACCAGACATATCCCATCAGAGCATAGACCACGCCGGAGAGACCGCCGAACAAGGCGCCGCTGAAATGGAATTGCACCAACCCGCTGATTGCCGCCGACAACAAGGTCAATACCGCCAGCGGCAGCCAGCCGCGATATTTTTCCATCGCACTGCCGAGATACCACCACCACACCAGATTGAACAATAAATGCAGCAGCGAAAAATGCAACAGAATATGGCTTACCCAGCGCCACGGCTGCGCGCGCTGGGACTGGTCGGCGGGAAAGGCCAGCCAGCGCATCACCACCTCATCCCCCAGGACGTTCATCAGTATATAGACCAGCACGCAGGCTATCGTCAGGCCCAGGGTCAGCGGCCCGGCCTTGCTGCGCAGGGCCGGCAGCCAGGATGCGGGCTGAGGCCGGAAGTGCCCGCGCCCCACGGTTCCTGAATGCCAGCTGGCCGCCTGGTAGCGCGGGTGCAACGGATCCTGCAAAAAGATCTCCAATGCCGCCTCCACACGGGCCAATTCCTCGTCGTCGGCCAGCCACAACTCCGCCGCGCGCCCCTGGAGCTGCATTTCCATCGCCACGCCCTGGCTTTTCATATAATCGATAAACGCCTGGGCCAGGCGGGGATTGGATAAGGTCGTTACACGGATCATAGCGCTGGGGTTATCCCTGATTGTTATATTTGACGGTGCACGGCGTCAACCTGAACGATTCAGCCACCCACCGCGATAATTAACTGATTACCATCATAACATGTCCGCCCGCACATCCCCCATGCCGCAGCTTTCTCCTTTAGGGGACAGCGGTTCGGCCACGTCTCATTCAGCATAGACCGACATGGAGAACTGATAACATTTGGGATTTAGCGTGGCGATAAAATATTCGATGGCTTGATTGTCCTCGGTATAGGCCGTGCGGGAAATTTTGATGACATAGGCATTGATGGGCAGATCAAGATAGGTCGCCTCATCCATGGTGATTTCCTGAACCACCAGCTGTTGTTCACCCCGCACCACCGGTTTTTTCAACAGCTTGTCAAACATTTGCATCAATGAAGCGGACAGATCGTATTGCTCCAGATCCGGAAGCAGTTTGACCGGAATATATGACACCTGGTGTGCAACGGGTTTCCCGTCGCCATAATGCAGGCGCTCGACGCGGTAACACTCATCATCTTTTTGCAAACCTAATATATCGTTGACCTTCTCCATCTTGACCCTGGAAAGATCAATGACTTTGGTACTGGCTTTAATGCCGGCGGCCAGTAGGTCGTCGGTAAAAAAACCCCTGAGCCGATTAAGCTTCTGCGTCAGATGAACCTTTTGCAGGCGCAGGCGCCCTCTCGATTTGGGACGAATCAGGATCGATTCATTTATCAACGTATCGATAGCGCGGCGTACCGTAATACGGCTTACGCCGAAACGCTCGGTAATCTCTTTCTCGGTAGGTAAATCATCACGCAGGGTAAAATCCTGACAGAACCAGCGTTCAAGGATGTCACGCAACTGATGGAACAAGGGAATCGGGCTTGACGGGTCAAGCAGGGAGGACAAGGAATCCGTTTTTTCCAAATGAGACAGCATCTTTTACCCCGGATCACATATAGCATTTATGACTGCATGTTATGTACACATGACATCATAGGCCGCTTGTGCTTTAAAATTCAAGCCACCGGAACATATTGATTTTAAAAGGTGTCCTGGCCGCACATCTTAACGCATGTGTCGTTCCCCATACCCACAAGCCATGATAGCCGGCGTCATATCGACCCAACTCCTCCGGTCGTCACAAAAATCAAATTAGATCATTGATATAATGTCATAACTTAAATACATTTATATTGACTGTTTTAACATGGGGTATGATATGAACTGGCTGGACTCCGCGATACAACACTGCGTTACCAAAACGACGTTAAATAGCCGAAAATTCAAGGATTTTCCGCATATCACCGAGGGGGGTAAATATCAATTCACCCTAGATGGGGTGTGGACCGGAGGATTCTGGACCGGCCTGCTTTGGCTTTGCTATGAAGAGCAGCGGGACCCGGAATTATTAACAGCGGCCAAGGGTTTTACGGAACGCCTTTTGCCGCGGGCGAACGACAGCCGGAATCACGATCTCGGCTTTATGTTTTATCCCAGCGCCATCGCCGGCTGGCGCTTAACCGGCGAAGAAAGCTACCATGCGGCCGCCCTTAACGCGGCGGAAAGTCTGGCAAGACAATTCAACGAGGCGGGGGGGTTTATCCCGGGCTGGGGATTTTTCGGCGGCGAGGAGTGGGCCGGCGCGGTCTTGATTGACACCCTGATGAATTTACCTCTGCTGGTGTGGGCCAGCGATAATGACGGCGGCGACCGCCTGTTACGGGTCGTCGACACCCATACCGCAAAAGCCCTGGACAACCATTTGCGCGCCGATGGTTCCGTATTCCATGTGTATCATTTCTCCCCCCAGGGCGAGCCCCTGCAAGGCGATACCTATCAAGGGCTGGCCCCCGGCAGCGCTTGGTCCAGGGGCCAGGGCTGGGCCATCGCGGGGCTTTCAATGCTCGCCGGCGCGCGGGGAAACAAACGTTATCGCGAGGCTGCGCAGCAGGTGGCGCAATTTATCATGGCAAACTTACCCGCCGACCGGATCCCCCTATGGGATTACCGGGACGGCGCGGCCAGCGCCCCGAAAGATGCCTCCGCCGGCGCCATCAGCGCCTTTGGCTTGCTGCGCCTGTTCAAGATTACGCAAAAAGCCGAATACCTATCCTGCGCCGAAGAGATGCTCAAAGCCTTGAGCGAAAGATGCCTGTCCGATGAGAATGAAGGGTTGTTATCCCATGCCACCGCCGATCTTCCCCACGGCCTTGGCATCGATGAGTCCACCATTTACGGCGACTACTACTTTCTGAAAGCGTTGCTGGAACTAAAGAAAACCGCTGATTGATGTGCCCCATCCCCCTTCTGTAAACAAGCCCTGAAAGATATTTTCAGGGCTTATCTATCTACTCAGTTCAGTGGAAATTAAGCGACATCCCTTCTTTGGGCAAATCGTTGTTTACGGTTTTGGGAATTTTAATCCACAGGCCGAACAGCGCCGACAAACCGAGACACACCGCCATCAAATAATAGGAGGCCTGGGTGGTTTGCATCAATCCATTGAGGAAACCCACGGCATAAGCGCCGAGGAAAGCCCCCAAGGATCCGATGCTGTTCACCATTCCCGTCGCCCCGCCGACCATGGAGCTGGGAAGAACATCCGGTATTGATGCGAAAAATGAACCGAACGGGATATACATGCACACCCCCGCCAGGGTAAGCAGGCCGTACGCCACCCAGAAATGATTGATGCCCAGCAGCGCCAGCGCCAAAAAGCAGCAGCCGGCCACCAGGATGGGATAGACAATAAAGGGAATGCGTTTTTGCAGCCGGTCGCTCAGCCAGCCCGCGAGCAGCATGAATACCACCGCCAGTCCATAGGGCAGCGAGGTCAACAGGCCGGTACGGGACATGGTGATAGACGAGGAATGCAGTATCGAAGGCAGCCACATCAGAAAACCATAAAAACCGATGCTTTGGAAAAACAGCCAGCCGGACAATTTCAGTACATTCGGGGACCGGAACACCTGACCATAATTGAGCAGTTGAGGTTTTTCGGTCTGCTCAGCCTTCAGGGCGTCAGACAGGGCGGTCTTCTCCCGGGCGGTCAGCCAACCGGCCTCTTCCGGCTTGTCGCGGATCAACAGATACCACACCGCCGCCCAGACGATAGCTGGTATCCCCTGGACGACAAACATATGGCGCCAGCCGAAGTTATCGATAAGATAACCCGAAAGAATCGACATCCAGAGGATGGTCACCGGATTCCCCAGCAGGAAAATGGTATTGGCCTTGGAGCGCTCTTTCTTGGTAAACCAGCGGGCCGTGAGAATCAAGACGGTGGGCATTACCACGGCTTCGACGATTCCCAATATAAACCGGATGACAATGAGCAGCGGAATACTGTGTACCAGCCCGGTAGCCGTGGCGCAAATACCCCAGATAACCAGGCTGCATGCTAATAATTTACGTACGCTGGTTTTTTCCGCCAAAATACCGCCGGGAATTTGAAAGAAAAAATAACCCAAAAAAAACAGCGAGCCGATTAAAGAGGATAACCCCTGGGTGATTCCCAGATCCCGATTAATACCGCCGGCAGCGGCAAAGCTGTAATTGGCCTTATCCAAAAATGCCAGGCTATAGCTGATAAATATAAGGGGCATGACATACAGCCAACGGCGCATGGGCAACGGATGAGTGTGCATAATTACTCCTACAATTGTAATAGGGTTTCAAATGAATAGGGCAACTTAGTGTCAATAATAAGCACATGCAAACTGAAACAGCATTGCTATACCCGGCAGATAATTAACCCTTCCGCCGGGCTGCTGGCGCTATTGCTTATTTTCCAAAAAACTCTTTTTGCGCCTCTTTTTGCGCTTGCGCGCCCCAGAGCTGACTGACGCCAAAGGCTTCCGCCAGCATGCCGGCATAGGCATTATCCGGCTCAGAAACGCGGACAACCGATTTCACGCTTTTCAGCGCGGGCGCATAATGCCGCGCAATGGCATCAACGGTTTGCCATACGCCCTCCTTAAGCGTTTCCACCGGATAAACATCATTAACCAATCCAATGCGCAACGCCCGTCCTGCGTCCACCGGCGTACCGGTAAACATGATCTGGCGCGCATGGGCCTGGCCGACAAGCTTCGGCAAACGTTGGGTGCCGCCCCAGCCGGGATGATTTCCCAGCGTGATTTCCGGATTGCCGAAAGTCGCCCGGGCAGAGGCAAAACGCATATCGCAGGCCAAAGCCAGCTCAAGGCCGCCGCCGAGCGCAAACCCATCGATCATGGCGATAGTGGGTAAGGGAAACCGTTCGATATCGTCAAATATCGATTGTCCCCAGCGCATATGATTAAACGCCTGCTCCGGCGTAAACCGGGTTTGTTCTTTAATATCAGCACCGGCGCAAAAAGCTTTATCTCCGGCACCGGTGATCACCAGCGCTTTTATATCCGTCGCATCTTTTAGCTCGGCCAGGACTTTTTTTAATGACTCGAGCAGTTCCGTACTTAAGGCATTTCTTTTTTCAGGGCGATTAAGCGTCAGTAAAACAACCTGATTCTCTTTTTCCACTAGCAGCGAGCTCATATAATGGCCTCTTGATCAACCTGTTGAGAAAATTCGCTGAACAGCCGTTCATCCATGATTTTGAGTTTGGATGAAATCTCCGGCATAAAATCCATTTGACTTAAAATATCCTTTTCGAGATCGATACCCGGCGCAATTTCAATCAACATCAGCCCTTTTTCACCTAATTCAAAGACGCAACGTTCGGTGACATAAATAACCGGTTGGTGCCGTTTTCGGGCATATAACGCACTGAAAGAAATCTGTTCCAGCCGATGGACAAATTTCTTGGCGACCCCTTCCTGTTTAATATGTACGCCGTCGGCGTCAAATCCCTGGGCCTGCTTTCCGGCTTTGAATGTCCCGACGAAAACCACTCGTTTGGCCCCTTGGGAAATATTGACGAAGCCGCCGATCCCCGCCACCCTGCCGCCAAACTTGCTCACGTTGACATTGCCCTGCCCGTCGACTTCGGCAAAAGAAAGGATGGCGATATCCAAACCGCCGCCGTCGTACCAGTCAAATTGATAGCCGGCGTCAATCATGGCCCATTGATTCCGCACCATGCCGAAATCCGATCCGGTAGCGGGAATACCGCCCACATGCCCTTGCTCCAGGGTAAAGGTCACCTCATCGCCGCGGCCTTCTTCCGCCAGGATGGAAGCGACGCCGTCAGGCATGCCGTAACCGAGGTTGACAACGTCCCCTTTTATCAGGGCCTTGGCGGCACGCCGGGCGATCACCTTTCTGGCGTTCATCGGCAGCGCCGGAAAACCCCCGGAGGGAATCCTCAGCTCGCCGCACAGACTGGGATCGCTGGCGGTAGCAAAGGACAGGCGCTGCCCTGCATCCACCACCACCGCATCAACCAGCACGCCGGGAACCTTGACTTTTCTTGGATCAATACTGCCGCGCTCCGCCAGGTATTTCACCTGGGCAATCACTATCCCGCCGGAATTTTTTGCCGCCTGCGCCGCGGAGAGGGTTTCGGCAAAGAGTCCCTCTTCTTCCATGGTGATATTGCCCTCTTCATCGGCTACCGTGCCGCGAATAATGGCGACATCGATGGGGAAAGCCTTAAAGAACAGGAACTCTTCATCATTGATATTCATCAGGCTGACGTAGTCGCCCTTGGCGCGTTTGTTGATGCGGCCGCCGTCAATACGCGGATCGACAAAGGTGCCCAGACCGACCCGGCTAATCAGCCCCGGGCCATTGCCGGCAATAACGCGCAGCAGATGGGACATCACCCCCTGCGGCAGGCACCACGCCTCGATTTGCTCCGTTACGGCCAAATCCTGCATTTTCCGGCACCAGCTCCAGTGGCCGCCGATGACCTTGCTCACCAAGTGCGGATCGGCAAGATAATCTATGCCGCCGCCCTGTCCGTCTCCCATGCCGCTGGGATGGACGACCGTCAGATGCCCGGGACGGCCGGTTTTGTCGAAGTGGGCCTTTAATGCCGACAATACAAAACCAGGCTCGTTAACGCCGCCGCCCGAACCATCAATCAGCACGGTTGCACCCGGGGCTATACGGGATATTGCAACATCCGCGCTACATACTTTTGATCTGCTCATGCTCTCCTCCATTGAATGTATAATGTTATAAACTCAATACATAAAGACATCAATGGCAATGCCAATGCCGCTGTAGACAAAAATAAATTCGAAAATAGAGTTAATTATCAGTCATATGAATTTTTTAACCTGGGGAAACAGTCGAGATGGATCACACTTTTTAGGCCGTTTCCCGGCCATTAAAATGTGGATTTTGCTAGCCGATTCACGTTTTTAACGTGTTTTAAGGCCGGGTTGACGATGAGATAAAGGGTGTAAATCATGACGGGCAAAGACCAGATTGTTAAATAATGGTGTATCAGGCGCGTCAACGGCGCTTGTCCTTATCATCCCGCTTATTTTTCCTTAGGTGGAAAAATAGGCGTTGAAATGTTAAAACCAATCGGGGTGATGACCAGGTCGTCCCCCTTGCTGCAAAAGACACTATCCGCGCGCTTGCGCAATCGCCGGCATCGAACCGCCGCCATCGAACCAAAGGGCGTCATGGAACTACTCCAATCACTACGGGTTTTTGCCAGGCTGGCCGATCTCGGCAGTTTTACCAAGACGGCCAACGCCATGCAGATAAACCGCCCTCACGTCACGCATATTATCCAGGAATTGGAAGCATCGCTGGGGGTACGCCTTTTCCATCGCACCACCCGCAAGGTCATCCTTACAGCGGAGGGCGAGGCGTTTTACGGCCGCGTGACGGATATATTGAACGACATCGCCGAGGCCACCTCGCTGTTCTCGGCCAATGACGAGAACATCTGCGGACGACTGCGGATTGATCTGCCGGTGGCTTTGGCCCAATCATGCTTTATGGCCAGTCTGCGGGACTTCAACCGCACCTATCCCAATATTTCGTTGATTCTGGGAGTCACCGATCGCACCATTGATCTTATTGCCGAAGGCGTTGATTGCGTCGTCCGGCTGGGTGAACTGCCCAACACCAGCATGGTAGGACGAAGAATCGGCATGGCGCCCCTTATAACCTGCGCCTCGCCGGGTTATCTACTTGAATTCGGCAATCCGGCGACCTTGGACGAGCTTGCCCGGCACCAGGCGGTGAATTATTTCTCCGGCGCGTCGCGAAAGCCGTTGGAATGGCGTTTTCTGGTCAATGGCAAAGAGCGCGTGATTAATCTGCGCTCGGGGATTCTTGTCAATGACTCGGCGGCCTACATCGAAGCCGGTCTGGCCGGCTTCGGCATACTCCAGGCGCTGGGGGTAAGCGTTGACCATCATATTTCCAGCGGCGCCCTGGTGGAAGTGCTGCCGCAGTACCGTCCCAAACCAAGACCCATATCTGTGCTTTATCCCAGCAGGATGCATCTTGCCCCGCAGGTAAGGGCATTTGTCGATTGGGTGACGGAGTATTTCCCCGCATTGCATGGCAACTGGCTAGAGACTTAACGTGAAACGTAGAGCATTGGGCAATGGGTGTTAAGTGTTAAGCGTTAAGCGTTAAGCGTTCATCACATATTGTTTCCCCTGCACGCAACAGTCCTGTTGGGGTGCGGATATTTATCCCGCCCGCTTAAAACCGGAAGATGGTCCTCTCCAAAGCGCGGCCTTTGCCGGCGCGCATACCCGCACCCTTTTTCAACAGGAATATGCTATGAAAGCCTGGCTCTTGAAAGATTTTGGCATGGAAAATCTGCAGTTGGAGGAAATACCCACCCCGGAACCGAAAACAGGCGAACTGCTTATCAAGGTGGGCGCCGTGTCGCTGAACTATCGGGACAAGGTGATCGTTGAAGGCCTGTACGAGCCGAATATGATCCCCAAGCCATTGATTCCAGTCAGCGATGCGGCGGGGAAAGTAGCCAAGACCGGTCCGGGCGTCAGCCGGTTCAAGATTGGGGATCGCGTCAGCTCTACGCTCTATTCCAGATGGATAGATGGCGCGCCGGGCCCGAACGAGCCGGACTACTGCTTCGGCGCCCCGCTGCCCGGCGGACTGGCCGAATACATGATCATCCATGAAGAGAGCGCGGTCCTGGCGCCCGACACTCTGTCGGATGAGGAAACCGCCACGTTACCGATTGCGGCACTCACCGCATGGTTCTCTCTGATGGATGTGGGGCATTTGCAGAGGGGCCAGACGCTGCTGGTGCAAGGTACCGGAGGGGTCTCCCTATTTGCGGTGCAGATTGCAACGGCCCTCGGCGCGCGCGTTATCGCCACGTCGGGCAGAGATGAAAATCTGGCCAAGATCAGGGCGCTGGGCGCCGCCGAAGGCATCAATTATAAAAAACACCCTGATTGGGCAAAGGAAGCCCTCGCCCTTACCGGCGGCAACGGTGTCGATCTCTTACTGGACGTCGCCGGCGGCAACGGACTGAACCAGTCTGTGGCCGCCACGAAACCCGCCGGCCTGATTGCACAAATCGGCTTTTTGAGCGGCCAGACCGCGTCGCTCGATATTATGCCGCTGCTGTTCCGTCAAACGACCATTCGCGGCATCGCCGTAGGCCACCGCACATCCTTTGAGCGAATGAATATTTTCTTGAATCAGCATCAGATCAAACCGGTCATCGATAAGGTCTATCCGTTTAGCGAAGCCCGCCAAGCATATCAGCACCTTGCCCGCGGACCGTTCGGCAAAGTCGTAATCACAATTGCCGACGCCTAGCCACCCCCTGCCCGCATAGCCGGTGTAAAGACCCTGGCGCCGGCGCCGGTCCAAGCCGGCGCCAATGATCATTTCATTATAAGCATCCATCCGCTCCCCCCCTTTTGACAGATGCTTCTCCCCCGGCAGCCGGTTTCATAGCCCAGCTGCCTTGCATTGTCGCCTGGAACGAAACAGAGCGTCACTTGCCGACGAATTTATCCAGCCGCCGAAAACAGTTACCGTCTCTTAACAGAAATAATCCCTGCCAATGATTTTATATAATGGAGCACCGCTATGTTAGATTTCATCGATCCCATGAAAAGCGCACCCGGCCGGACAGAGTTTCTCAGTCCCTTCACCATTGCTATTCCCGAAGCCGTTTTAGAGGATTTGAAACGGCGTCTGGACGCGACCCGTTTACCCGAACAGGAGACGGTACCGGACGCCTCTCAGGGACCACGTCTTGCCCGGATAAAGGAACTCATCGAATACTGGAAAACCGAATACGACTGGCGCCGCGTAGAGAAACGGTTGAATCAATACCCGCAGTTCAAAACCGGCATCGACGGACTCGGCATTCACTTCCTGCATGTCCGCTCTCGCCATCCGGACGCAATGCCGCTCATTCTGACCCATGGCTGGCCGGGATCGGTTATTGAATTCCTTGATATCATTGACTCCCTGGTGGATCCCATCGCCCACGGCGGTAAGGCGGAAGATGCGTTCCATCTGGTGATTCCTTCCCTTCCCGGCTACGGTTTCTCGGACAAGCCGGAAGATAAAGGCTGGAACCGAAACCGCATCGCGAAAGCCTGGCACGCTCTGATGCGCCGGCTCGGTTACGACCAATATGTCGCCCAGGGCGGCGACTGGGGTAGCCACGTCACCATCGAGATGGCCCGCTTGCAGCTCCCAGGGCTTAAGGCCATCCATACCAACCTTCCGCTGGTAACGCCCAGAGATAAGCCAGCCTACCCTACCCCGGATGAACAGCGGGCATTCGATCAACTCGCCCGGTTCGGCACGGACGGTTCGGGCTATTATTGGCAGATGGTCACGCGGCCGCAGACCATTGGTTACGCCCTGGCCGATTCGCCGGTGGGATTGTTAAGCTGGATTTACGACAAGTTTGAGTCCTGGACGGACAGCAACGGCGATCCGGTGAGCGTATTGGGTTATGACAAAATCCTCGACGATATCACCCTGTATTGGGTCACCAATACCGGCGCCTCTTCGGCGCGCATGTACGCCGAACATCCGGACCTCGATTTTTATGCCATTCCGGTCCACATCCCGGTGGGCGTATCGGTCTTTCCGGGAGAAATCTGGACTCCCCCCGAGTCCTGGGCGCGGCAGACCTATCCCAACCTGGTCTATTGGAACAAGACGTCCCGCGGCGGCCATTTCGCAGCCTTTGAACAGCCGGTCCTTTTCGCGGATGAAGTCCGTAAGGCATTCCGCAGCATCCGCAATTAGCATTACGCCGGGGGAGGACCCAATGGGTCTGCCCCGGCCCCAGGGCAAACCTTCGCCGGATTGTCTCCCTACAGGATACAGAGCTTAGCCTAACGCGGTGTTTATCCCTCCTCCAGGCACAGATAGACTTCATTTTGTCAAAAACATTCCCCGAGAGGACTATGAAATGAAACTTTATATCGCTGACAAAACCTGCTCCGAAGCTGTGCAAATCATCGCCAATGAACTTGGTATTGCGCCTGAACTCATTCATTTTGATGTTTTCGGCAAGTCCACCTCCAATGGCGACGACTTTGCCGAATTAAACCCAATGCAATACGTTCCCCTACTGGTTCTGGACGAAGCGAAAGAGCGGCTGTCGGAAACCATCGTCGTCACCTCCTATCTGGCCGACCAGTATCCCGAAGCCGGTCTGATCCCGCCCCAGGGCACCCTGGAGCGAGTTAAGTATGACCAATTGCTGGTTTTTATCGCCACCGAGATCGCGCAAAAGCACATTCCCCTGATGCGCAAACTGATGACGGAGGCCGGTATCGCGTGGACCAGCAGCAGAATCATCGCCGCCTATCAGATCCTCGACGATCGTCTTTCCGACGGCCGCCGGTATCTCGCCGGAGACACGCTGACGGTGGCCGATGCTTATCTCTGGGCAACCTTTTGGGGCGAACGCTCCGGCATCAACGTCAGTCACCTGGCGAACGTGACGGCCTGGAAGGCGCGGATGGATGCCCATCCTTCCGTATTGAAAGCGCTGCGGGACGAGGCCGACGTGGTCAACGCCCACCGCGCCCGGATTGCTGAACAAATAGTCTGACCAGGTGTACGGGCCGGCGCGTTATAAATACGGCCGCGCCCGCACAAAGGACAAGATGATTCCGCAACCTGCTGGATCACGCTGTCAACCGCAGAACAATGAGGGATATACCATGTCATCGAGCTTAGCGTCTTCAACCGGCAAAAACGGGCTGGCGGTGCTCCTTGCCGTCTGCCTGGCGGCACTGGCGCTGCCCATAAGCTTCACCGGTGGGGCGCTTGCCGCGCATACTATTAGCATCGAATTCAAGGCAAGCGCCGCGCAGATTAACTGGATCACCAACAGTTTCATGCTTACCTTTGGCAGTTTTATGCTGCCCGCGGGTGCGCTGGCCGATGTCTACGGCAGGAAGCGCGTATTTATCGGCGGTGTCATCGTCTTCGCCATTGGCTCCCTGGCGCTCGATTTTGCCCCCGGCATTGTCACTCTCAATCTCCTGCGCGCACTGCAGGGCGCAGGCGCGGCCGCGGCGCTGGCGGGCGGCTCCGCGGCGCTGGCCCAGGAATTCACCGGACACGCGCAGACCCGCGCGTTCAGCATGATCGGCACCACCTTCGGCATCGGTCTTGCCCTCGGACCGCTCTTGTCCGGCAGCCTCATCGAACGTTTCGGCTGGCGTTCCATCTTCCTGACGGGAACGTTGCTTGATGTCATGGCATTGGCTATAGCGCTTACCGTCATGCGCGAAACCCGCAATCCGGACAGCCCGCGCTTTGACTGGCCCGGAGCGTTATCCTTTATCGCCGCGCTCGGTTTTCTGACCCTCGGCCTGAACCAGGCGCCGGAGCGCGGCTGGGCCGATCCCGCGGTGCTCGGGGCGTTTTCGCTCAGCGCGGGGGCATTGGCGGTGTTCGCCATTATCGAAACCCATATCAAACATCCGCTGCTGGAACTCTCCCTGTTCCGGTATGGCAGGTTTGTCGGCGTGCAGATACTGCCGATTGCCACCTGTTATGCCTATGTCGTCCTGCTGATCCTGCTGCCGTTGCGTTTCGTCGGGGTAGAAGGCTACAGTGAGATGGACGCCGGCCTTCTTATGCTCGCGCTTTCCGCCCCGATGCTGGCGGTGCCCGCCATTGCCGGTATGCTGGCGAAGACCATCCCGGCGAGCCGGCTGGCGGGGGGAGGACTTATCGCCGCTGCCGCGGGCCTGTTCTGGCTCAGCCAAATCGGCTCCGGCGGCCCGATGTCGGAGCTTTTCGGCCCGCTTCTGCTTATCGGCGTCGGCACCGGCTTCCCCTGGGGGCTGATGGACGGCCTTTCCGTCACCGTCGTGCCCCGCGATAAAGCCGGTATGGCCAGCGGCATCTTCAACACGACCAAGGTGGCAAGCGAAGGCATTACCCTTGCCATGGTGAACGCACTGCTCGCGTCACTGGTGCTTTTCGCCGTCAGGCAAAACATTGCCGGGGAAGGAACAGCCCAATATGTTGGAGAAGCGGCCCGCCAGCTTGCCGCGGGCAACCTTGACAAGTCCGCCGGCATGCTTGCCCCCATGGGGCGCGCGGCGCTCACCGGCGTCTATGATTCCGCGTTTTCCATGCTGTTATACGTACTGGTTACCGTTACACTGGCCGCCGCGGCGGCGGTACTTGTCCTGCTCTCCCCGAAGCGGGAAACGTCGCCGGGCAAGGATTGCGTTGTCCAGGAATAACCGTCCCTTTAACCATGGATGAGGGTATATGAGCGGCAGCTGACCATGCTGCCGGCTTTCACCGTCATGCCATTACCCATCAGATATCGATATATTGCTTTCTTAATCTTATTCGAGTTTAATTAGCATCGGACAGAAATAAGGTCGTTCGGAATCATGTCCCACGCCAAAAAATGCATTAATTTTTATTGAAATAATTAATATGTTATGTTGTTAATTCAATAATATATTTAGCAAAATATAATTGACCCAATGCTAATTATGGTGTTAACAATAGTCCATAATTAACGTCACTCATTAAGCGGTCTTCTTGCATTAATATCGAAGATATGGCTGAAAATTACCATTATACTTTCAGATATAAATACATTTTCTCAGCAGCGCTATTACTTTTGCCATAACCATTATTTTTATTATGGATAAGTTTTCTCTGACAGGGAGCGATTGTGAAAAAATCAAGGATCTAGCCTAAATAATCCGAGCGGCAGGTGAAAGTCAACGCACCCGCAGCTTGAAATATGGCGGGAAAAGGTATTTTACCGAATTATCAACTAAGGAGCGACGATGAATTTTGAAATATTCAATCCCCAGCAGGGCGTACCGGATCCCACCAAAACGCTGAAAATGTTTCCGCAATTAGCCTCATTCTATGACGCCCTCGGCAACACCCCGTTACATGAGGTACCCGGTCCCGAGGGAGGCGCCAGAATCCTGGCAAAAGTGGAATCCGCCAACCCTTTCGGCTCGGTCAAGGATCGTACGGCTTTCGGCTTGATGTGCGATGCCGTCAATCGCCACGATTTTAATCAGGGCCCGCTCAAGCTGCTGGATGCCTCCGGCGGCAACATGGGCCGGGCGCTGGCGATGCTGGGCAATCTCTGTGATATCCCCGTGCATTTGGTCATTCCCGATTCTTCACCTGATACGCTGGTGAATTGCCTGCGTGAGGCGAATGCCGAACTCACCCTGGTGGATAAGCAGCATTTTTTGTTGGGCATGATCGCCCGCGCCCAGGAAATCAAACGGCGGGATCCCAGCTGGACACTATTGTCACAACATTTGAACCTGGCCAACGTGGCGGTGCATCAGCACCAGACCGGTAAAGAGATACTGCGTCAGTTAGCAGGCGCCAGAGCCGATGGCTGGGTGGCGTCCGTGGGAACCGGCGGAACGCTATCCGGCGTATACGCAGCGCTGGCATTCGACAATCCGAACCTTAAGGTACAGGGAACCACCCCCAGCGAGATGCCTTTTGCAACCTTCGCTCCTCCCGATGGCCGGGACAAGTATGCAGGCGCCGGCGGGATGGGTTTCGGTTTTCGCCAACCGTTTATCACCCGAATGACTCCTGACGAAGTGCCGTTTTACCATGTTGGATATGAAGAAGCATTGGGCGCCATGTATGAATTTAATCATCTTACCGGCATCCGCATCGGGGCGTCATCAGCGGCGAACTGGAGGAGCGCCTATTACCTGGCTCGCGCACTGGGGCCGGACGAACGGGTGATAACCTTGTTTGCCGATGCCGGCAGCGACAGAGACCGTGAAAGAGGCGAGATGTTTTATTCCCGATTGGGGCCTGTTCATACTTAGCAGTTTGATGCCGAGGGCCGTTTGGGAAACAGGGTGTTTAAAGAAGGTCGGACCCGAAAGTCCGACCGGTACTACCAGCCCATCCATGGCATACAGCAAAATAATGAGAGTTTAGAATGGCACATCAGGCCTAAATGGTTCCTTAACAGTTCCTAATGTTTCCAACCCATTTGGCGGGTAAAAAGTCTGGTCTGGAGTGTTAACGTTAAAAGCAAAAATGCGGTAGGTTACGTCCATCACCAATGATTAAGCGCCCGTCAGGGCAATTTAGATAATCTAATGAATTTCTCGTCGTAGCTTTCAGCGTTGACGATTCCTCTCCCTTGGATTATTTGAACTGAAGCCGAGTAAATATTCACCAGCTCGTCATTTCGCCCAAACTCCAGGTATAGTCTTTCTGATATACCTGATTCTGTACTGTTTGCATAATTATAAATAGGAATGTATGAAGATGCATCTCTTGAATTAAAATTTTTCTCATAAACAAGCATCAAATTTCCTTCATCAGAAAAAGTGATCTTCTTCGGCTCGCCTAAAATTGATTTTGCCTTTTCTTTTTTATCGTTTCTAGCAAGCTCATAATAAGCGATATTCTTGTACTTTAAATAATCTTTTTCGTAATTATTTTTGTCGCTATAATTATTAGTAATTATATCATGATTTATGACCTTATCATTAGCATCGTAAGCCACGTAAAGCACACGATGTGCATAAGTGCCGCCTAACCCGTTCAAATTGCCATGATAGGTGGCGATAGATAATTTACCATCAGGGAAAGATTGAATTTTGATTGAGCGTCCAGTATCTCTTTTACCAAAAATATTATCGACCATCTGCATGGTCGATTTGTTATCAATGATTTTTAAATTTATACTGCTGTCACTTAACTGCTTATCTGCTAATATTTTATTTCCGTAAATCGAAGCCGTACAGGAAGTCAGACTCAAAGCACACAAAGATGCTGATAATAGAATATATATTTTCATTTAGTATACCATGCTATTTTAGTAACGGTGCGCTATTTTCCAAGCTATGCAAGTCAATTTATATTGACCGCGCGCATCTCAGCCTTTGATCAAACGGGATAGATTTTCAAGCAAGCAACGAACTCAGAACAATATTAATCCGTTAACCAATTAATTATTGAAGATAAAGATCATTTCGATTAAGGCGGGCCGGGACTTTTACACATACATCATTTAAACAAAAAAAGATGGTCGAACCCGAAGGCCTGACCGGTACTGCTTGGTACACTCACCGCTCTACGACCACAGCAAACGGATAAGAGTGAAATTGCATAGTCGCATGCCTGGGTTAAATGGTTCCTTAACAATTCCAAATGTTGTCAAATCCGTATGCTGGAACAATAAAATATTGCTCGCTAATGACGAACGACAGAATGAGCTTGCCGCTTTATTAACCTGATCAAAGCGACGCGCTGAAGCCTGGACAACCGGCACATGCATACTTATAGGGAGTTGGCTAAAGTTGCTGGTATCGACTCGTTATCTTACGAGACGTGTGCAAAATGCGTAAGATTCGCACTTTATGGGCTTCAATGGCATACACCATAATGAACGGAAGTCGTGGCATAACAAGTTTGCGTCGAGAGCTTTTGTTTCCCGTTTGAACTCCGCACAGCGGCGTTTTTTCGAGCAATGTTGCCATGGCGATGAACTTTTCATCCACCGAGTCGGCTATGACCATTCCGGCTTCTCGGTAAAGATAGACATAGATGGATTCTCGGTCTGCCTGCGCTTGTTTAGCCCATTGCACCACTGCTATCACAGTTTCCCCTGTATTGCGAGTTTCTTAAGTGCGTCCATTCGCGCATTCATTTCTTCATTGCTGATGAATTCGACTTGACCGGCATCATAACGGCTGAACGCGTCTTCTATCTGCTGCTCAAGCCAAAATTCATGTTGATGACTCTGATATTCCCGCTCTTCTTCTGCCAGTTCTTCCGCCCGTTGCCGCATCAGCTCCGTCAGACTCACTTTATGCCTTTCCGCCGCCTGCGTTGCCAAACGCTTGGTATCGTTATCTATACGGAAGTGGATTGTGCTCATTAAGAACCCCTCTCATGGCATCAACTATGGTGTCATTTGTGTTGTCATTATGCATGCGATCACCGTCGATGTCATCTTTATACTTTCCATCCAGCCCATATCATCTGCCGTTAAGTTGGCCGCCCTACATTGCCATTACTAGGCGACACTTCGCTGTCCATCTGAACCGCAGGATGCGTTAATGCAGGCGCCACCTATGCCAATGTCGCAAGTGCCATAAGGCACTCACCCTTAAGTCTCCTGCTTTGCCGGAGGATACTTAATAAACTCACAAATAACGACACTATAATTGTGCATCTATTGTTGCCTTTAGCTGGACACAATATATTTTCCAAAACATTGCTTCTGATGAATCTGCCTTTGCAATCAACCAGCGACTTGCACTGAAAGGATAGGGTACGATAGGCTCTCCGGTGGCATATTTGTCAGCAAAAAAACCTGCTGGCATAGTTGCGTATGTATTCTCGTGATTACAATCATAAATATATTTTGTTTTTATAGATCTGAATCTCTTACCTGCCACAATATCGTCTCTTTTTAAAGAAATCACTCTTTCCATCTGAATGACATCTTTGTTACCCTGATAATGCCATGTATCGGGTCGCTTAAAATAAGTATTATCTTTATTAGTTGACATTACTAGCTTAAAGCCTTCGGGGATAGGATCCTTATCATTAGATCCAATACACCCTGAAACTAACAATGTGAATAACAATGCTATTTTTTTATTTATCATTTCAACAGGCCCGAATCAATCAGGTCTTTCTGACTTACATTCCCCTGTAATGAACACATAATAGTCACTTGGTTACTTTGAGTTTCTTCAATAAAAAACATTTTTTCTGTCGTCTTCTCAGCTGGAGCTATTCCGTTAACAGCAGATTTGTTGTAACTCCACTCGTCACCCTCACTTTTAATCATTGGATTATAGACATAAATTTTTTCTCCTATTTTTTTTAAATCCAGAACCCCTGACAAAGCATTAATAATGGTATGTAATGGTTGATTAGAAGCAAACCCCCAGAAATAGAATTTACCTTTAACGTCCATTGGTGTTATTTCTTCGTAATCATCAAAGTTTTTATAAATTACTTTGAATTGGTTCAGTTCAACCCCTTCTGAAGATGTATGATTAACATCAAGCGAAAAATCTTTTTTCTCTTTAATATCAATTTTAAAAAACTGTTCCGGTATTATGTTTAAGGATTTATTTCGTTCCAGTTTCTCAAAAAAAGAAGCATTGCAGTCAGAGAGTGCCTCGATCACTGATTCGGACGCTAAACAACTATAACTAATACCTGAAAAAATCATTACTACGGAAATTTTACATAACATCTTCATAATCAAATCTCTTATCATACTTAATTTATACACCCTAGCGATTAACTCTATACTTTATTGAAAATATACAGAGACTCACCACAATTTGACATAATGCGAGCGAAGCTAAAAAATACTATATTTAGCTTTCCACCATATTTACTTTAAGAATTGTAGGGCTTAGTGTTACATTTACGCGCCATAGCACTTATGCTGACACCTTCTTTCAAACTCCCGAGTACCACTTTTAATTGTCCTTTATTTAGCACTGGCGGACGTCAAAATTGTTTCCTGAAAGAACTCGTCCTCGAAATCTCAGAATGTGCACGCTCAAGGAGGACGTATCAAGAGAATTCAACAACGGACGAAAACACCTGCATGACCATAGTCCCTGCCGGGCTGGTAAGTTCGACACTGCCGACCAGGCAGTGAACACGATTATTTGAGGTGAACATCTGTACACTGTTATCCTTACGTTCATGGCATTACGTCCAAGGCGGTCAAGCGTAATGACCATCAGTCACATCACCATTTCCCATGCGATCAAGCAACCAGGTAAACCCTAATCTTGATTTGGCAGCAACCAAGCTGCTGATATATTACTCGATCATCCGCAGAGCACTGACGTCAGCGTCGATCATGTCACTTTGCTAAAGAGATACCGTTCCAGCAATTATTTCTCACCCAATTTAGCCTCTAAAAGATAAATCATGGCTAAACCATATTTCCTTACTTAACGAAAACAGCATATTTTTGCTTGGCAACGCCGCGGATTAGCTAAACAAGAATATTGTCGACAGAATGGAGCAACTAAAAGAGAGCAGGTCACCCGGTAGTGGGGCCAGAACTATTGGCATTAATTAGGATCATCAATTTAAAAACAACTTCATGGGTTCTATTTTTTTAATAAACGGGTGGGACTTTGTGTATTATTGTTATTAATTTCACTGAAAAGTTATCCACTAATATTACCTAACGTTTCAGCAGCATTTTATGCTACTAGCTGTTAAAAAATATCTACAACAACTTTTCCAGTCCCCACACCCACCGCAGCCCCAACGTCAGCCACTATCATCGGCCACACCTGGCTTTCCCCTTTAATCGAACTGCCCAAGAACACACCGCCGATATTAATCGCATCTTCCGCCACAACACGCTGGTCTTGCGTTAACGCACCGGTGCCGATTGCTACCAGCGTATCGGTTTAGCTTAGAGCGAAAATCGCCGAAGCGGCGTCAGCTACATAGTCCTACTGCGCGATAAGTTGTTTGTTTGCTTCGCAGGTCGACCAGCAGTCTGATGTCTTCAGCAGCATCCGACCGTTCGCTCTCCGTAAGCTCTGCCGGACGCGTAGGCGCTTGCACCGTAGACAGCGCTTTGATGATCACCTAAGTGTAGATTTGGGCGGATTCGACGCTCGCATGACTCAGCATCCCTGTCTCCAGCGCAGGTCCGCGCCGTTTTCCAGCATCTGAGTGTCCATAGCATGGCGGAACAGATGGTTTAAAGATCCTACATTCCCGCCCTCAGTGGTGTGGGCAATAACGCCGCCGGTGCTGAGAGCTCTTCCCTGGGCCATACGCTGGCATGACGTTGTTAGGAATTGGCGGTCTGGCCGCCGTAAGAGAGATCGATGCCGATGGTGTTGTTGTTTCCCGGCGAGTCTCGACCTGGGCCGCCACGATCCTTCCACCTCTTGCCATCAAGTCAAATAATGAAGAGAGCATCACAAGGGTTTCATTCCAAAAAACCAAGGTAATTACTACAAATGGAGATAAATATACTATTGAAATAAAGAATAAAAAAACAATATTCATGTCATATTCATAAATCAATTAATGGATATTGCATAATATAATTGAGATAGGTTATTGATACACTAATCAATAATTTTTATTATGATAGCTGACGGGCTTGTTCCAATAATTTTTGGAAGACTCTCGACAATTCAAAAAATAATTTTTGTAAAAATTGACATCCATGCATTACATTAAGTAGTATTTTAAGCAATGGAACATAAATGGAGCGTCATGATTTTTCATCCTAAAAATACGGATAAACGCAATTATGGTGGTTACCATAAGTAATGAAGAACAATTATTTTTGGTGGCATTAGGGAAGCGAATTAACCGTTTACGCAAAGCTCATGGTATGACGCAAGTACAAATGGCCAAGGTGCTCAATGTTTCTCAACAGACCATTCAAGCGTGGGAGGCTGGGCGACGTAGAATACAAATACCCATACTACCGAAAGTCGCTGAAATACTCTCCGTTTCATTGGATGAATTATTTAATGAATAGCCGGCAAAAATATCGCGTAAACGTAACCCTTTGTCTAAATGGTAGCGGCAAATTGAGGCTATCGACCGCGATTACCTAAGGCCCAGCAAAAGCTGGTCACAGGTTTACACAATGCAATCTTGACACAAGCGCAGAATGAACATTAGGTACTACTAATGAAAACTAACGCGGACTGAAAGTGCAGCAACACTTACAGTCCGCTCACCAGCACCAACTATAAAGGAGTTGATCATGGCTAAGAATGATTGTAAATCAGAACCCGTCATATCCCAAGCCCTGCGCCAGAGCGTTGTGGGCTACGCCCCAGACGCCTACCGTTATCCGCAGGTCAAGCTTAAGGGCAAGTGGCTGGAGCAGGCCGGTTTTTTGACCGGCATGTCACTGGTGGTCAGGGTGATGGAGGGGTGTCTGGTCATCACCACCCAGTCCGGCTCGCGGCTAAACGAGGTGCTGCAACAGTCCGACCGGCTGTCGGCCCAGTCGCGGCTGGAGCTCGAGCAGGTGATACAGGGGCTGGCGCTCAGGGAGAAGCTGACAGAGGGAAGCCGGGCTTAGTTATCGAGCGGGCTAAAGGAGGAACCCCGGTACTGAGACCGGGGTATCGGTGTTAATCTTTAGATGAGGAGCTTTTCTCTTTTTGCTCTTTTAATTTGGATAATATCCAAATCCCTACGCTTGCCGGGATCCCAGCTGCTAATCCCGCCTTGATGGACGAAGGCCCATCTAGTCCCCAATTAAAATCGAATATACCGGTATCAAAAAATATGAAAATAGCCGCACATAAATATGCCATCAAAGAAATAATAATCATGCTCATAGAACAATAGACCATCAATAAAATCATTAAGTTAAAGCCGACTTTATGGATTTTCATTTTTTTCTTTTATCAAAAGGTTAGGACCTTGTGTCTTATTGCTAATTATTTCATTGGCAAGCGAGCCGCCAATATTTCCTAAAGTTTCAGCTACGTTTTCATTTACTATCGGCTTCATTCGATGACCTGCAGCAATTACCCCCCCAGTTGCCACACCCGCAGCAGTTCCTAACCCCGCCCCCACCATCGGCCCTACCGGATTTTCCCCTTTAATCGTACTGCCGAGATAAGCGCCACCGATGTTAATGGCCTCTTGAGCCACGATACTTCGGCCTTGCGTGACCGCACCAAGACCGGTTGCAATAAGGGCATCGGTATAACTGAACGGCTTATCGCCATTGGTCGTTAACTGCACGCCGCTATTGGCAACACCGCCGATAACGCCGCCGGTCACCACGGCGGCAGTGCCTACCGCTGCCCCCGGCCCCATCGTCACCACGCCGCTGAGCATATTGCCCCATTGTGTTAATAATGCCGTGGCGGGCTGTTCTGCCGGGAGGTCTCCTGCCGCCATACGTTGTGACGCAGCCGCTTTCTCTTCTTCCGGCATAGGGTTAAGCACATTGCCCATTTCATCGGTCAGATTGGTATTCACGTACAGGCTGCCTTGCGCATCGATAATGCTCTCCATGCCTTTGGGCAGGCTCAGAGAGTTATTCTCCACCGCATTCTTCCCTGCCTGCGCTCCTGCCACCACATCTCCCCCGCCTTTCCCTGTCAATCCGCCGGCCAAGCCGCCTACCATACTGCTCCAGGCGCTGACCGTCTCCTTCTGCTTTTCCGTCAACTGGCCCGGTTCAATGCCCGGATACAGATAGTGGGTTATTCCCTTGGCTGCCACCTCGGCGCTTAACGCTCCCGCGCCGCCCGCCAGGGCGCTGTGGCCTTGCAGATGCGACAGCATGGCTCCCGCCACCGCATGGGCGGTGATGCGCGCCGTGTCGGTGTCAAAACGCTCTTTTATCTCCGTGGCCACATAAGGCGCCGCCAATCCGGCTATCGCCTGGCCCGGATTACCGCCCGCCAGTCCCTGCGCCGCCGCAACCACCGCCGTGAGCGCCTTGTGATTGCCGCCGCCGGTGCCGAATCCCGATCCCGACAATGCCTGATTATAGGCATTGCCACGGATATAGTCCTTGATTTGCTTATCCGTTGGGGTTTCGTTGGGGTTATTACCCTTTGCCAGCGCATCACGGGCCTCCTGACGGTCCGCCTCGCTGATGTTTTCCGCCCTTTTGTTGGCGGTATTCAGGGCGCCGATAACCGCCTCGCTGAGGATGATATCCTTCACCTGTTTACGCACTGTTGGGCTGCCGGGGCTGAACGCAACCTTGGTGAGTTTGAAGCGACTTCCCATCTTGAAGAGAAGAAATGGGAAGCAGCGGATATTGTCATTACCGGCATTTTGCATATGCATGATGCCAAGCGCTGTCAGCGAGGGCGGTTACAGTATGGTGACATCCACTACCTGGGTTTTACCGATGCATTTTCCCACTCGATTGATACAACTTCGCAAAGCCGCTGACCTGACTCAACAGGCCCTGGCTGACGGGGCGTCAGTTCATGTGAACCAGATACGCCGGTATGAGGCGGGGTCTGCGCAACCCACCTTAGACGCCCTGATTCGGTTGGCTAAAGTATTGCATGTCTCTTTGGACGGTTTGGTGTTTGATGAGCACGAACGCAGCCCATCTGACGATTTAGCACTGCAGTTTGAAGCTGTTAGCGGCATGCCGGAGGAAGAGCGCCGGATTGTCCGGGCGTTATTGGATGGAATGATTTTAAAATACCAAGCTAAACAGATAACCGAGCGCGGCTAAAGCAGGCAGCAACCTGCATTAACCGCTAACCATAACAACTAGTTAGAGGTAGTTACCATGGCTGAGCAACATGATAAGTCAGAACCCGCTATATCCCAAGCCCTACGCCACAGTATTGTGGGCTACGCTCCAGACGCCTACCGTTACCCACAAGTCAAGCTGAAGGGCAAGTGGCTAGAGCAGGCTGGCTTTTTGACCGGCACGCCGCTTGCCATCAGGGTGATGGATGGCTGTCTAGTTATAACTACCCAGCCCAGCGCGCTAATGAACGAGGTGCTGCAACAGACCGACCGGCTGTCGGCCAAGTCACGGCGTGAGTTGGAACAGGTGATACAGGGGCTGGCGCTGCGCGAGAAGCTAACTAGTGAAGTAAAGCTAAGTAAGTAATTTCACTCATAAGGTAACCCCGGCAATGAGGCCGGGGTTGTCGGTATTAATTAACTAGATGGAGAACTCTTCTCTTTATTTTCTTTTAGCTTGGATAATATCCAACAACCGATCCCAAGGGGAATACCTCCGGCCACTCCTGCTTTAAACGCATAAAATGA
This sequence comes from Sodalis sp. RH15, assembly GCF_047324255.1. Lineage (NCBI taxonomy): Bacteria > Pseudomonadati > Pseudomonadota > Gammaproteobacteria > Enterobacterales > Bruguierivoracaceae > Sodalis > Sodalis sp. RH15. Next base: position 725,682 of record NZ_CP178738.1, on the reverse strand, counting down.
ATCTTCTTTCCAATCAAAATAGGATGCATCAAAAAATAAATAACCAATAATGAACACTATCACTTTTGTCATTAAAACAGTGACAATTGCAAGTGCAACGCAATATAAAATGAGAAAAACCAATAAATAAAACCCAACAGTTTTAGGCCTCATTTAAATCATTTCCTCTCATTTAATGTGTTTTGCATTGAATTATCTGCGGCCTCGGCACTCATTGAACCAATGACATTACCGATCATTTCCCCAGTATTTTCTGCTAAAACTGGCTTTAATTTATCAACCACAACTTTATTCGTCCCGGCCCCTACCAAAGTCCCGAAACCAGCCCCAACCATCGGCCCCACCGGGCTTTCATCCTTAATCGAACTGCCCAGGTAAGCGCCGCCGATGTTAATCGCTTCTTGCGCCATGATCCCCCGACCTTGCGTAACCGCGCCGGTACCGATGGCTATCAGCGCATCAGTATAGCTGAACGGCTTATCACCTTTGGTTGCCAACTGCACGCTACTTTGGGCCACGCCGCCGATAACGCCGCCGGTCACCACGGCGGCGGTGCCTACCGCTGCCCCCGGCCCCATCGTCACCACGCCGCTGAGCATATTGCCCCATTGCGTCAGTAATGCCGTGGCGGGCTGTTCTGCCGGGAGGTCTCCTGCCGCCATACGTTGTGACGCAGCCGCTTTCTCTTCTTCCGGCATAGGGTTAAGCACATTGCACATTTCATCGGTCAGATTGGTATTCACGTACAAGCTGCCTTGCGCATCGATAATGCTCTCCATGCCTTTGGGCAGGCTCAGAGAGTTATTCTCCACCGCATTCTTCCCTGCCTGCGCTCCGTCCACCACATCTCCCCCACCTGTCCCTGTCAATCCGCCGGCCAAGCCGCCTACCATGCTGCTCCAGGCGCTGACCGTCTCCTTCTGCTTTTCCGTCAACTGGCCCGGTTCAATGCCCGGATACAGATAGTGGGTTATTCCCTTGGCCGCCACCTCGGCGCTTAACGCGCCCGCGCCGCCCGCCAGGGCGCTGTGGCCTTGCAGATGCGACAGCATGGCGCCCGCCACCGCATGGGCGGTGATACGCGCCGTGTCGGTGTCGAAACGATCTTTTATCTCCGTGGCCACATACGGCGCCGCCAGTCCGGCGAGCGCCTGGCCCGGATTAACGCCCGCCAGTCCCTGCGCCGCCGCAACCGCCGCCGTGAGCGCCTTGAGGTTGCCGCCGCCGGTACCGAATCCCGATCCCGACAATGCCTGATTATAAGCGACGGCGCGGATATAGTCCTTGATTTGCTTATCTGTTGGGGTTTCGTTGGGGTTTTTACCCTTTGCCAGCGCATCACGGGCCTCCTGACGGTCCGCCTCGCTGGGGATGATATCCTTCACCTGTTTACGCACTATTGGGCTGCCGGGGCTGAACGCAGCCTTGGTGAGTTTGAAGCGACTTCCCATCTTGAAGAGAAGAAATGGGAAGCAGCGGATATTGTCATTGCCGGCATTTTGCATATGCATGATGCCAAGCGCTGGACGATGAAGAAATAGCCGCTAAAAACGAAATTTATAGACGCAGAACAACGGTGCGCCAACACCATTATTTTGCTAACCATAAGCAACTAAAGAGGATAGTTACCGTGACTAAGCGCGATTGTAAGTCAGAACCCGTCATATCCCAAGCCCTGGGTCGCCGCCGCTGGCCATCAGGGTGATGGAGGGCTGTTTGGTGATCACCACCCAGCCCTACGCGCTAATGAACGAAGTACTGCAACAGACCGACCGGCTGTCGGTTCAGTCGCGGCTGGATCTGGAGCAGGTGATATAGGGGGGCTGGCGCTTAGGGAGATGCTGACATAGAGAAGCCGAGTTAAGTAACCGGGTGGGCTAAAGGAGGAACCCCGGCGAAGTGGCCGGGGCTATGAACTAATAAAAATCAGGCTCTATAGACCCTGTAGATAATTCTGTGTAATTGCCACCCTATTAAATGTGGCCGTTCAGACGGTCACCGAACTCAATAATAAATCGACTCATCGCCAACCGCCAGTTTTGGATCGGCATACTCCATTTTTTCGACGCCGATCCTATCGCAAGGTAAATCACCTTCCGCACCGAATCGTCCGTTGGGAAGACTTTTCGCTTTTTTATTGCCTGACGGATTACGCTGTTGAGAGACTCTATCGCGTTAGTGGTGTAGATAGCCTTGCGGATATCGGGCGGATAAGTAAAAAAGGTATTGAGATTTCCCCAATTGGCTCGCCAGCTTTTGCTAATCTGCGGATATTTACCGTCCCAAACGTTTGCGAACGTATCCAGCGCCATCAGGGCGGCTTCTTCCGTCGGTGATTGATAGACGGCCTTTAACCCGGCAGTAACGCCCTTATAGTAGTCTTTCCACGAGACGAATTTCAGGCTGTTGCGGACCATGTGAATAATGCAAAGCTGGATATGTGTTTGCGGGTAAACGCTGTTTATCGCCTCTGGGAAGCCTTTTAAGCCATCCACGCAGGCGATAAGGATGTCTTGAAGACCGCGATTTTTCAACTCAGTCAGTACATTCCATCAGAACCGAACCGACCGTCTGAAGCCTTAACGTTAAAATCCCGGCTCAGTGGCCGGGATGTGACTAAATTAAGTTCAGGGTTATGTTTTCACATATTGCGATAATAAAAAAACCAAAGAACAAAACCGATTGGTATTCCCACTAAACTTATTTTAGAACTTAAAAATAAAATAGTGGAAATGGAATTTTTCCATTCATGCAATGTTGTATTTAAATCTAATTGCAACCATGATAAGAATAAAAAAATGACAAAAAGACCAAAAAATAATGAGAGTTCCACGTAAAGAGAGAGAACAAAAATTCTCATTATATTGCTCTTTATCGTCATTTATTATTCGCCTTAATCATTTCAGTCAATCCGTGCATTGTTGACTCAGATGCCCCGCTGCCCACAATATTCCCCATTAAGTTTGGCATCGGATTCATCGCGACAGGTTTAGTTATCGTCCATACGCCTGTTGGCACCCACTCATACTGCTTAGATATGGGGTTTAGTACCTTGTCCATCGGCACTTTAATTAAATTACCAGTAGCATAACCCAGCGATGCACCGGTCTTACTCAGCAATGCGCCCATCATGGGATCATCACCTTTTATCTCAGCCGAGTAATAACCACCTACGGCGTTCCAAGACACTGTCGGGTTATAACCTTTACCGCCTGTTATCATACCAATGACACCGGCGCCAATGACATCCGAGAGTTTAACTTCTCCTGTCGTGCCATACTGGATCCTGGAACTTGAGCAGGTGATACAGGGATTGGCGCTTCAGGAGAAGCTGAACGCGGGAAGTCGGGCTGAGTAATCAGGTGGGCTGATGAGGGGAACCCCGGCGCTGAGACCGGGGTTATCGGTATTAATCATTAGATGAGGAACTTTTCTCTTTATGTTCTTGTAGCTTGTATAATACCCAGCAACCAATGCCTATAGGCCCTCCACCCGCTAATCCGACCTTTAATGAATAAATTAAATCATCGTATCCGAAATTGAATTTGTTTATCTTAAAGTAAGCCAAAATCGAGATTGACAGTATCAATAAATAAGAAAAAATAAATGTGATTATAATCCAATAAAATATAAGTTTAGGAAGTAAGTAATTTTTAGTGTTTTTTATAATCACTCGGTTCCTTCCCCCTTAAACTTCTTTTGTATTTTATTGCCTGTCATTTCTGAGGAAATAGCACCTAATGCTGCCCCACCTAGTTGGGCAGAGCTATCATTAACTATTGGTTTCATCTGATGACCTACGGCGATCATCTTGCCAGCCGCCATCCCCGTAGCTGTCCCAACGCCAGCCCCCACCATCGGCCCTACCGGATTTTCCCCTTTAATCGTACTGCCGAGATAAGCGCCACCGATGTTAATGGCCTCTTGAGCCACGATACCTCGGCCTTGCGTGACCGCACCAAGACCGGTTGCAATAAGCGCATCGGTATAGCTGAACGGCTTATCGCCATTGGTCGTTAACTGCACGCCGCTATTGGCAACACCGCCAATGACGCCGCCGGTCACCACGGCGGCGGTGCCTACCGCTGCCCCCGGCCCCATCGTCACCACGCCGCTGAGCATATTGCCCCATTGCGTCAGTAATGCCGTGGCGGGCTGTTCTGCCGGGAGGTCTCCTGCCGCCATACGTTGTGACGCAGCCGCTTTCTCTTCTTCCGGCATAGGGTTAAGCACATTGCACATTTCATCGGTCAGATTGGTATTCACGTACAAGCTGCCTTGCGCATCGATAATGCTCTCCATGCCTTTGGGCAGGCTCAGAGAGTTATTCTCCACAACAACGTCACCTGATGTAAGCCCTCTCATCGAACGTCGTTTTTCCTTGTGCTATCAGCGTGTTAGTCGGCATTCTTCTCAGCACGGTTTACCTGTCCCAACCGAAGACCCCGACGCGCCTTTTTCACCTGTTGACGCGACGTTGCCAGAACAGCGTATCAACGCTTTTCTCTCAATTTCTTATACGAAGCGGTTTTTACGACGCGGCGGTGAGGCGGGGCGCAGCTTGCCTGCGGTCCGTCGAACCGTCTGCCGGGCGCGGGCTGGCGAGGCCCGCTAGCGACGTTGCGCGGCGCTTTGGGACACAGACGGTTAAGGGCACGGGGGACATGACAGCTCCACACCGGGCGGGGGGCGGAAGCTGGCCGGCGCGGGAACGAGCAAGGAGCGCAGCAACTGCGAGCCGTGACGGGCAGACGCAGCCGGGCGGGCATTAAGCCTTTAAGCGGAGGCCGTGAGGCCGACAACCCTTTAAGGTGTTGATGTTGATGTTGCTGAAGAAGGGCACCGGCTTTGACGCCGCCAGGGATGGCGGCCCCACCGGCGGGGCCAAGGGGATAACCGAGGTTTGCAGCAGAGGGCAAGCCGCCCACCGGCGCCGCCCTGTGCGTCACGCCGAGCTAAAGAGCCGACAGCGGGGGCGCGCGACATAATGCGGATTATGCGAAGACGGACCGCTTGCCTTGGCTGATTCAGCCTTTATCGCCTGCAGGGACGGCGGCGTATAATCCCCGCGCATTCTGTTTAATGGCCGAACGGCCCGCAACAGGGCCTGCATGGTGTGCTGAAGCCTGTGCGGGCCGGGCGGCCATTGATTCCCGCCCTCGCCTATGCCGACAAGGGCAAGAGGTGCGCCACGGATGGCGCGCCTCTTGCCTGTCACCTTGCCAGCGGCCTGACAGAGAGTGGGTTCGCTTTCGTTGCGTCAGCGCTTGTGTTCATTGGATAGTGAAGAACGCTTCATATTGTTGACCACCGTGCCAGATTCCCATAATGTCAACTTCCTGGGCTTCATCATCCACCACGAACGTGATCACCGTCCTTTTTTTGTAGTGGGTTATGCGCAACCCTGGCACCAGGTCGTCGCGCTGATTTCCTCTGTGTGGGAACTGCGCTAACGACTCGCAGTAATCGACAACGCCATCCGTATAGCTTTCTGCGACGGCCGCCGAAGCGGCTTCAGCGATATAGTCATACAGCGCTACAAGCTGCTTGTTCGCTTCCGGTGCGAACACCACTCGATAGTCCGTCATGTCTTTTTGGTTTTCTCCTTGTGGGCACGCGCTAAGTTGGCGCGCACTTCGTCCGCGCTCAGTCCCCTGCTTGGGTCCGCCTTGAGCGCCTGATATGCCGGGACCACCTCTTCGCGCAACCAGGTTTCCATAGCCCGATCGCGCGCGTCCAGCGCCCGCAAGCCTTCGCGGATGACTTCGCTTTCAGAGGCATATTCACCGCTGGCGACTTTGGATTTTACACTGGCTGCCATTTCGTTGGGCAGGGTAATGCTCATCTGTTGTGTAGTGCGCATTGCGTCTTTCCTCCTAATGAGTAGGATTTAATCATACTCATTTTTTCCACTCTCGTCATCATCCAGCAGAGCGGCCAGCAGACCAACATCGTCGTCACCGTCCGGCCTGTCGCTCTCCGCCTGCTCCACCGGATGCGTCGCCGCATGTGCCGCCAGCAACGCTCCGATGCTTACCTAAGTGTAGATTTGCGTCGTCTCCGGGCTGGCGTGGCCCAGCATCGCCTGTATCCAGCGCACGTCCGCGCCATTCTCCAGCATCTGCGTCGCCATCGCATGCCGGAACAGGTGACACGCACCGGCTTGTCTATCCCTGAGCGTTTTACGTAGGCGCTGGTCAGATTGGTAATGGCATTGGGCGTTAACGCCGCCAGACGTGAAAGTCAAGCGATTAAAAAGGGAGGCTTACAATGAGCGTATCGTTATCACGCTGGATTTGTGAGGAAGATATGCAACTGTTTGCCGCCCGCCTAAAGGAAGCCAGGGAAGTCCGCAAGATGACGCAAGCCAGACTGGCTGAGTTACTGAGCGTCGATCGCCGTGTTTATAACCGATGGGAGCGCGGCATCTCTGTCCCACAACTCGATGCGGTGGTAAGGATGGCGCAGGTTTTACAGACTAGTGTGGATTCATTGGTAGGGCTGGCACCGGTGACCCCGCCGCAGATACATAACCCGCATTTGCAGGCACTGGCCGCGCAGATGGATTCGTTGTCTGATGAGGATCAGCAAGCTTTGATTGTTCTGATGGACAGTTTGCTCAAGCGCTCTAAGATGACGCAGTTACTTATATTGTAGAAGTCATTAGCTACATAAGAGACGATTTTTATTAACGCAGCGTTGCCGGGTCGCCACCCGGCAACGCTGCTCACCACCACCAACTAGTTAGGAGTTGATTATGGCTGATGCGCATCATAAGTCAGAACCGGTAATATCCCAAGCCCTGCGCCGGAGCGTTGTAGGTTACGCCCCAGACGCCTACCGTTATCCGCAGGTCAAGCTCAAGGGCAAGTGGCTGGAGCAGGTCATACAGGGGTTGGCGCTTAAAGAGAAGCTGGCCGAGGGAAGTCGGGCTGGGTGATTGGGTCGGTTAAAGAATGAACCCCGGCGAAGTGACCGGGGTCACGAACTAATAAAAATCAGGATCTATGCGGCCTTCAGCTTTCAGGATTTCAAGGAAGCGGTGGTAGGCGGTTTCATCATATTCACGAAGATCATCGAGTAAATGCTCTTCGATTAAAGCATGATGATATATACCTGAATGGTAATATATAAATCCTTCTGGTATTGATGGATCTATAAAATCTACTTTTTCGGCGAGCTTACCTGAAATTCTATAGGTGGCCAATCCGCCATTACCTTTAGGCATACCCAGTAACATTGTCTCTGTACAAGTTTTGTCGACAGATATAACCCAATACATACCAAATATATCAACAGTATTTCCCCATTCATCTTTAATCTTCATCTGATGTTATCCTTAATTGAGTCAATAACATGGGACGGATTAGACATGGGCCGCTGAGGTGTAACAATCTTCATGTCATAGGCTTTACCTGTAACAGAGTTGTACTGATAATGGATCTCAATATTTGAACCGTTTGGCAATTTATGTGAGGCTGTCATTTTCTCAAATCCAGAAGATTGAGGGAAACGAGGATCATTATTCAAATTTAAGCCCATATCAGAAAATTTCTTCCCTTCAGACGGACTCTCTTTCACTTGATGCCACAATACTTGCTCATTGAGATCCCTTGGTTGCGTAAATTGCTTGCCCGGTTTTGCCGTCGAGATCTTTTCCGCTGCTTTGATAATCTGCTTATTGGTGATGACATTTGCCGCTTTACCCGCTGCGGCCAGCGCTTTCTCTGCCGGAAGGGTCGACAGCAAGGCCAGCGCATAGTCCTTGGCTTCTTCTGCCGTCAGTACTGCCATTACCGTATCAGATACCGGCGTATTTGACAGTATCGCTTTAACGATATCTGCGCCTTCCGGCAGGTTACCTTCGACAATCCGGGTTAAATCCGCTTGCACCTGCTCCGGCGACAGATTGTTATCTTGGGCATACTTGGCGTAAGAGGTGACTGAACTACCTAGGTCGGCTAACCCTTTCGGCATGGATTCAGGGTAAAATAAATTATTCTCCACCGCATTCTTCCCTGCCTGCGCTCCTGCCACCACATCTCCCCCGCCTTTCCCTGTCAATCCGCCGGCCAAGCCGCCTACCATACTGCTCCAGGCGCTGACCGTCTCCTTCTGCTTTTCCGTCAACTGGCCCGGTTCAATGCCCGGATACAGATAGTGGGTTATTCCCTTGGCCGCCACCTCGGCGCTTAACGCTCCCGCGCCGCCCGCCAGGGCGCTGTGGCCTTGCAGATGCGACAGCATGGCTCCCGCCACCGCATGGGCGGTGATGCGCGCCGTGTCGGTGTCAAAACGCTCTTTTATCTCCGTGGCCACATAAGGCGCCGCCAATCCGGCTATCGCCTGGCCCGGATTACCGCCCGCCAGTCCCTGCGCCGCCGCAACCACCGCCGTGAGCGCCTTGAGGTTGCCGCCGCCGGTGCCGAATCCCGATTCCGACAATGCCTGATTATAGGCATTGCCACGGATATAGTCCTTGATTTGCTTATCTGTTGGGGTTTCGTTGGGGTTTTTACCCTTTGCCAGCGCATCACGGGCCTCCTGACGGTCCGCCTCGCTGAGGATGATATCCTTCACCTGTTTACGCACTGTTGGGCTGCCGGGGCTGAACGCAGCCTTGGTGAGTTTGAAGCGACTTCCCATCTTGAAGAGAAGAAATGGGAAGCAGCGGATATTGTCATCGCCAGCATTTTGCATATGCATGATGCCAAGCGCTGGACGATGAAGAAATAGCCGCTAAAAACGAAATTTATAGACGCAGAACAACGGTGCGCCAACACCATTATTATGCTAACCAAAAGCAATTAAAGAGGTAGTTACCATGGCTAAACGCGATTGTAAGTCAGAGGCGGGCATTTCCAAAGCACAGCGTCGGCTAAAGGTGGGGTATATCAGTGTCCGGCATGAGACGCGGGCGACCCGGCTGACAACCTACTTCAGCCGCAGCCCCAGTCTTCATCTCAAAGGCCTGTGGCTTACAGAGGCAGGGTTTTCCACGGATCAACCTGTGCGGGTGATGGTGGAGCGGGGAGATTGGTGATATTGACTGAGGCGGGGTAACGAGCTGGCGTGTTAGATGAAATCCCGGCTCAGGGGCTGGGATTTTGCTGTTAATATTCAGCAGTCCCGGCGTGATTGGCCGGGATAAGGTATTAATAAAAATCAGGATCTACACGACCTTCAGCTTTCAGGATTTCGAGGAAGCGGTGGTAGGCTGTTTCATCACGCTCTAAAATATCATCAAGCAATCGCTCTTTTATAAGGGCTGAGTGGTAAATACCATCCTCAAAGAAGACAAAATCTCCCATTAAATCAGGCTCTATCACTGATACGTTTGCAAGATCATAAGCACGTAACCCGCCATAATTTTTTGGAAATCCAAGGAACAATGTTTTATTGTTTATCCAATAAATTGAATAAACAGAAACAATTTCACCATCCTTTTCTTGAATTTTCATTTCATATCCTTGAGGGATGGCCCTGGTTGTGATGGATTAGGCCGTGGCGTGGTAATCTTCATATCATAGGTTTTGCCAGTCGCTGAGTTGTACTGATAATGAATACTCATTGGTGATCCGTCTGGAAGTTTATGGGTCGCTTCCATTTTTTGAAATCCAGCCGAGGCAGGGAAACGAGGATCTTTATTCAATCCTTTTAACTCAATACCACTTAATGGGTTTGATTCAATTTGTTTCCAGAATGTTTGCTCATTCAAATCCCTTGGTTGCGTAAACTGCTGCCCCGGCTTCGCCGTTGAGATCTTTTCCGCTGCCCTGATAAGCTGCTTATTCGTGAAGGCAGTTGTCGCTTTACCAACGACTGTCAGCACCCTTTCCGCCGGAACGGCCGACAGTAGTGCCAGCGCATAATCCTTGGCTTCTTCTGCCGTCAGTACTGCCATTACCGTATCAGATACCGGCGTATTTGACAGTATCGCTTTAACGATATCTGCGCCTTCCGGCAGGTTACCTTCGACCATCCGGGTTAAATCCGCTTGCACCTGCTCCGGCGACAGATTGTTATCTTGGGCATACTTGGCGTAAGAGGTGACTGAACTACCTAGGTCGGCTAACCCTTTCGGCATGGATTCAGGGTAAAAGAAATTATTCTCCACCGCATTCTTCCCTGCCTGCGCTCCGGCCACCACATCTCCCCCACCCGTCCCTGTCAATCCGCCCGCCAGGCCGCCCAGGGCCGTGCTGATGGCGCTGACCGTCTCCTTTTGCTTTTCCGTCAACTGGCCCGGTTCAATGCCCGGATACAGATAGTGGGTTATTCCCTTGGCCGCCACCTCGGCGCTTAACGCCCCCGCGCCGCCCGCCAGGGCGCTGTGGCCTTGCAGATGCGACAGCATGGCGCCCGCCACCGCATGGGCGGTGATACGCGCCGTGTCGGTGTCGAAACGCTCTTTTATCTCCGTGGCCACATAAGGCGCCGCCAATCCGGCTATCGCCTGGCCCGGATTACCGCCCGCCAGTCCCTGCGCCGCCGCAACCACCGCCGTGAGCGCCTTGTGATTGCCGCCGCCGGTGCCGAATCCCGATCCCGACAATGCCTGATTATAGGCATTGCCACGGATATAGTCCTTGATTTGCTTATCCGTTGGGGTTTCGTTGGGGTTATTACCCTTTGCCAGCGCATCACGGGCCTCCTGACGGTCCGCCTCGCTGATGTTTTCCGCCCTTTCATCGGCGGCATTCAGGGCGCCGATGGCCGCCTCGCTGAGGATGATATCCTTCACCTGATTACCGATATCCGCCAGCAGCGCCGCCTGTTGCAGCCGCTCCTGCTCCTTGGCTTTGTCAAATATTGGGCTTAAAGTCTCGTGGGCGTGCTCCGCATCCCGGCTCAGGGCAGCGATATCCTGCCTTTGCCCTGCCTGATTGCGAATAAGCAGACTGCCGGGGCTGAATGCCGCCCTGGTGGTATTGCTGCTATGGCCCGAGCTATTGCCCCCTGACAGCAGGCCGTTGGCCAGGTTGCCGGTGAACTGGCCGCCGATGGTGCCGCCGCTGCTCATGCCGATGCTTTGGTGTTCGGCGCTGAACTCAGCCTCATTGTGAATATCGCTGAAGCCCAGGGTGCCGGTGTCCAGCCGGTTTTTACTTGCGTCGGCGGCGCTGGCGATAACCGCCCCGTCCAGTTGGGTGTGTTCGCCCACTCGGATATTCGCCCCGCCTTGGCCGGCAAAGAGGCCGGTCTGTTCCTGTACCGCGCTGTAGTTGCTGCGTATCTTGTCCCGGCTGACGTTGACGCTGGCCGAGCCGGTCATGGAGCCGAAGGTGAAGCTGCCGCCGGCGCTGACGTTCTGCTGTTTAGCATCGTAGTCATTGCTATCCTGCCGGCTTTGCAGCAGCAAATGGCGGCCGATATCGGCTTTTACCGTTTCCCCCTTGACCTGCGCGCCGGACAGGATGGCGTCGCGCCCGCTTTCAAGGCGGACCTGCCGTCCCGCATCCAGCAGGGCGTTGGTGTGGAAGGTGCCGTTGCCTTTCTCGCTGCCTTTGCCTTTGTTGATACCGGCGAACACGCTGATGCCGAAGCCGTTCTGGCCGACGCCGATGCCCACCCCCACCGAGCCGCCCTGGCTGCTGTTGCTGCCCTCGGTTTTTTCCCGGCTCAGGGCGGAAAGCAGATGGATATCCTGCTTGGCCTTGAAGCTGATATCGCTGCCCGCCTTAAGCTGACCGCCCTGTAAAATGATATCGCCCCCGCCGCCCCGGCCGGTGGCGGTGACGGTCATTGCGCCACCGGCGCTAAGACTGCTGCCCTGGGCCATGCGCTGTTCATGGCGTTGTTCGGATTTGGCGCTCTGGCTGCCGTAAGAGAGGCTGACGCCGATGGTATTATTGTTTTCCGGCGAATCGCCCTGGGCCGCCGCTATGCGCCCGGCCTGCACCGCCTGTGCGCCGCTCAGCGCCGCCTTGGTGCGCTGCAGGGCCGCCAGGCGGGAATTGTCGGTTTTTTCCGCCTGCTGGGCGCTTTCCACCGCGCTGTTGATGGCGCTGCCCACGGTGCCGGAGAGCGCCAGAGTAAAGCCGCTTTTTTTTTGCTCCATGGTTTGATGCTGGATAATGCTGTTTTCAGCGGCGGTAAGATCGACGTCAGCACCGCTGAGAGCCATGCCGTTACCGGCGATCAGTTCACTGCCGTGGACGGTTAGCCGCCCGCCCGCGCTCAGCGTGGCGCTTCCTTCGGCGCTGCCCGCCAGGGTGCCTTTTTGCTGGTGGATGAGGGTATCATCGGTGAGTGTCAGGCTTTCAGAACCCACGGTGAAACCGATGCCGCCGCTGCCCATCAGGCCTGAGCTCTGCTCCTGCCTGAAGTGATTTTCATGATGAGTTTCCAGGGCTGTGGTCAGCGTCAGGTTGTTGCCGGCCGTTAAAGCGATATCTTGGGTGCCGGCGATGCCGCCGCCGGTAACCGTCAGATCACGGCCGGCATTAAGGCTGATTGCATCTCCGCTAAGCAAGGTGCCCAGGGCCAGCCGGCTATGGACTTCGTCATGGGTTTCCAGGGACATGGACGACAGCATGCCGCTGCTGCTTTGTCTCATATGTTCCACAACCGAGGTAGCCGCCCGGCCCGCCGACAGGGTGATATCCCGTCCCGCATCCAGATCCAGCCGCTGCGCGGCGTCGATATTGGCCGCGCTGGCGCTGACATCCCGTCCCGCCGACAGGGCGAGGCCACCGCCGCTGGTGATACGGGTACCCGCGTCTGTCCGCTGGCTTTCCAGGCGATAATTATCCTGGTCCCAATACGCCATGTCGGTCTTGGCGGTGCGCAGCGTATCCAGTTTGAGATCGTTGCCCGCCGCGATCTTTGTGCGCCCGCTTTCGCCCTGGTTGGCGATATCGGCGGCGGTGAGGGTGATATTGTTCAGGGCTTTGAGTTCAAGCGCGCCGCCCGGATTTTGTACGTAGATGCCCGCTGTTCGATCCAGCCAGCGATTGTCCTGCTCGCCGCGCGCCGTGGACTGGATGCGGATATCCTGTCCGGCCAGCAGCGAGAGCCTGTCGCCGCCGAACAGGCGTCCACCGGTCTGATTGATATCCTTCCTGGCCTGTACGTCAATGTCTTTCGCCGCCATCTGTCCGCTGAGGGAAACGTTTTCCGCGGACACTTTCAGGGTTTCACGAGCGGTGATGCCGCCGCTGTTGTCCAGGTTGCCGGCCACCTCCAGCTTGATGTCCTGGCCGGAGAACAGCGCGCCGTCGCCGGACAGATCGCCTTTGCCCACCCTGGCGTAGACCTGGGGCACCAGCACCCGCTGGGTGCTGCCGTCCTTCAAGGTAACATCCTGATTTATCAGCCACACCATATCGGTGGTGAGCAACGCCATCTGGCTGGGACTGAGCATGACCCCCGGCGTCAGATTAAAAGCCTTGCCGTATTGCACCCCGGCGTTCATCAGCGCTTTGAACTGTTCGTTATCGTTGGTGTAACCGTCGAGATACCGCTGGCCGGTGAGGTTAAGCACCTGATCCCGCACCAGGCGCTGCTCGTAAAAGCCATCCCCGAGGCGTTTATGGGTATAGTTATGATCAAGTTTCATTTTTTGCTGCATATAATCCAGGCCGATCCACTGCTTGTACTGGGTGTATCGTGGATTGGTTTCCACCAGATAAGGGTTGGCCGGACCGGGATGATGAGTAAACAGGCTGCTGGCAGGCAGACGGACCTCAGGCACCATAACGCGCACCGCCGGCGTCCAGGTATTGCCGGCAGTTAACACCGGTGGCAAGGGATGCTCATAGAACTCGCCCACTGCCAAATCCAGCGGGCGGAAAAACAGCTGCTCCGGACCCTCCGGCGGGATAGGCGCCTTAAAGGGCGAGTGATTCCAATGCTCGGTAAATGACTCTTCGTCGTTATGGCGAATGCGCCCGAACAGGCCGCTAAGCGCTGGGCGGGAATCAGGCGGGCCGGAATCGCTACGGGTGTTCTCCTTCCAGGCAGCGGTTTTTAAGTCGATGGTTTCCCTGATGGGGATGGGACGATATCTGCTGCCGTCCCTACCTTGGGACGTTTTGGTGCCACCCACCTTATTCTTATGTTTTTTTGCATACCAGAGCGTTTGCCTGCCAAGATCCTGAGTGATCCGTTCGCCTTGGGCCGATTCATTGCGCAGATCGCCGATTTTGGCGTCTATGACACCACCGGCGCTCACCTGGCTGTCGCGATTGATAAAGGTTTCGGCATCTACGGTAAGCAGGCCGCCGGCCAGGATTTTCGCCGGATTGCTTTCCTGTACGGCATCTTCGGTGATATGGCGGGTATAGCGGTATTCATAAAAGTTATTGTTGTGGCTGCCATCAGGCATATAGGCTTCGTGAACCCCGTAGGCTTCTTTTTTCCGCCTGACTTTGTTCCAGTCGTAGCGGGTAGTCTTGCCCTTTAATACCGCTTCATGGCGGTTTTCTTTGCTGGAAACCCTGGTCAGAACCAGACCGCCGTTGCTGTTGGTGATTTCACGGGCGGCTATGGTCATATCGCCGTCAGCGTTTATCTCGGCGTCATGATTAACCAGGCTGCCGGCCCGGCCCGTTACTTTTCCATCGGCATCCAGTCCGCCGCCGATGGACATATTGCCGTTGCTGAGAATCAGTGCCTTATCGCGATTGTCGATATGGCCGGCGCCGATATCCAGGCGTTCACGGGCGGCGATAACGCCTGCCTGGCCTTCCTGGGCGTGATTTTCCAGACGATCGGTTCGCAGGACGACATGATCGCCGAAAATGCGCCCGCTACCGACGTTGGAAAGCGCTTTAGCTTCAAGACGCAATGTATCGGCGTCAATCAGGCCAACATTATCAAGTCCGTCGCGCAGTGTAAGGTGCAGGTCGGCGGCGGTGATTTCTGCCGCCGATGCATTGACCAGGGATTGCGCGTTGAGCTGGCCTTTAGCGGTGTTAATCAGCCCGCTGTTTTCAAGTCCGTCCCGCAGCGTGAGTAGCAAAGCTTTGGCGTGGATTTGCGCCGCCGTGGCGTTATTCAGGAATGCTGCATTGAGCCGAGTGGTGCCGGCGTTGATCACGCCGCCGTTATCCAGGCCGCTTTGTAAAGTGAGTCGCAGCTCATCGGCTTTAAGGGTCGCCCCTGCCGCATTGTTTAAGGATTGGGCGCTAAGCTCCCCTGTGCCGATCTCGATTTGACCATGGTTGCTCAGCGTACCGGGCAGGGTGAGCTGCAAATCACCGGCCTTGAGGTGCGCCGATGTGGTATTGATCAATGTGGCGGCGTCGAGGAATGATATCCCGCCGGCGGTTAACAGATGGTCATTGCGGATACTGCCCGTTGTATTCAGCGTCAAATTGCCGCCGGCATTTATCTCGCCGGTAAGGTGGAAATCATTTTGCAGCCCGATAATTAAATCCCCTCTCGAACTGATTTGACCGCCACCCGTCAGGCGGCGCAGGAGGTAGAAACCCTGTTCCTCGGCAATCATTTCTCCGCCGTCATTGTCCGCTTCCAGCCGATGTCCCAAAACATCATCCCCAAGCTTGATTTTTTTGGCGGACAGCTGTCCCTGACGGTTGTCCAGCGTCTCGGTGAGGGTGACCTCAAGCTGTTCCCCGCCTTTGAGCGAGCCTTTTGCATTATCCAGCCGCCGGGCGTTGATGTGCAAACGGGGAGCCTGAATGCCCGACCCGTCCCGGCGCGTATTGCTGTTAATCACCTCATCGGCATGGATGGTCAGCGTATTGTCGCTAAATATCATCCCATTACCGTTATCCAGTCGTTCAGCGATCATCAGGTTAGCCTTATCCACCATTGAGACGTGGCCATCCCGGTTATCGAGGGCGGCTGATTTCAATTCAAGGGTATTTAAAGACGATAGCGTACCGTTCCGGTTGTCAAAACCGCCGCCGCCGGTATCGATATCCAGATGACGATTGCCCTGAATATGCCCGTTGTTATTGATAAAGGTGCCGGCCAGAGTCGGATTGGCGTTCATAACGTAGGTGTCACCCAGGGAAAAGAGATTTCCGCTGCTGTTATCCAGCGCCCCGATATTTAAGGTGAGGTCTCCGTCGGCCCGGATCTTGCCTTGGGTGTTGTCCAACCGTTTGGCGCTGGCAATGGCCGCGTTGCCTGAAGCGCGGATGTTGCCGCCATGGTTGATCACTGTGCCGCTATCCAGCGAAACGCCGGCGGCACATATCTCACCGTCGGTATTATTTAGTCGTTCCGCGCTGTTGATGGCGACGTTGCCCGGAGTGAGAATTTTTCCGTGATGATTAATCAGCTCGACGGCGTTAAGCGTGACATCGGCGGCACGTATCTCACCCTGGCGATTGTCCAGCTCTTTGGCGCTGTTTATTACCGCATTGCCGGAGGAGTGTATCTCGCCGGCATAGTTGTACAGTGTGCCGATACCCAGCGTGACGCCGGCGGCATGTAACTCCCCATGGGTGTTGTCCAGCCGCTCTGTGGCATCCACTACCGCGGCGCCCAAGGTATGAATTTTACCGGCATGGTTGTCCAGCGTTCCGGCATGTATCTTCAGGTTGCCGCTGACGTCTATCAAGCCCTGAGTGTTATCCAGGGATCGGGCTTTTATCTCGCCATCGCCTTTCGTAACTATCCGGCCTTCGGCGCTATTATCCAGCGTCCCGGCATTGATCTTGACGCGATCCGGTGCCTGAATGACGCCACCCTGGTTGGCAAGCGTTGAAACGGCCACCAAGGCATTCCCTTCAGAAAGCAGCTTGCCTTTTTGGTTGTCAAAAGTCTTCGCCAGCACCGACGCGTTTCCCGCCGCTTGTATCGTGCCGTCCGTATTGGCCAGGCGTCCGGTGACCACCGTGACATTGCCTGCGGTCTGTATCATGCCGCCGGCATTATTCAGCGTGACGGCAATATCGGGGGATACGACGTCCTGTGGGCTGTCGCCATCAATTACCTGGTTATTCTGAATACCGCCATTGCGCACCCCGGAACCCGAAGGCTGAGGGGCTGAGCTATCGGACGGGGATTGAATCGCCAAGATCAAATCCTGGGATCCGGTTTGGTGAATGACGCCCTTTTTATTGCTCAGGGTGGCGGTGGTGAGGGTTATCTCTTGGGCGACCAGGTTGCCGTTCTCACTATTGATTCCCCGAGGAGAGTTAATCGTGAGCGAGCCACCCGGGGCATGGACGACGGCGCCGGTCAGACGGGTTTCACCTCGAGACGCGCCGAGATTTATCCGCGGCGCCGTTGTTTGGCTGCCTGACAAGTCGAGGGTCGAACCCGCTACCGTCAGGGTCCCGCTTGCCCGACTGTCTCCGCCGAGGGTGATGGCGCCTGATGAAGTCAACAGCAGATGCCCCGGCGGTATGGCATTCCCCTGTTCATCCCGACCGGCTTCCCAGACACTTCCTTTCCCGCTGCGCAGGCTGGCCGAGTTGGCGGAAATAGCGCCGCGGGCCGCTATGGTGCCGCTGCTGTTTAACTCACCGGCCACCTGCAGAACGACATCGCCTTGGGATGATATGCGCCCCGGATTATGCACGTCGTCCGCCACGATGATACGCAGATCGGACGCGCTGGAGATCGAGCCGCTGTTTTCCAGCCGGCCTTCAATCGTGAGGGCGATCTCGCCGACGCCGGCGCCGATATGGCCGGCATTGCGCACCCCCAGCCCGTGTTCATTGCCCACCAACTGTATTTTACGGGCGTACATGCCCCCCAGCGCCGCCACATCCAGGGCATAGCGGGAAGGGGACTCGTTATCCGCTTTCTTGTGGGTGACGTTGCCCCGGCTGTCCGTTACATTGCGTCCGGTGGCGAGGGTCAGCTCGCCGGCCTGAACCTCGACGTTGACCCGCACGGCGCGGGCTATGAGCAAAGCGTGATTGGTGTTGAGGTTGACGTTGCGGCCTTCAAACACTATCTCCCCGCGCTCAACGTCAAACCCTTTCAGCCTGCCGTCCTGCACCAGCGCCTGGGCGGCGGCCAGGGTGGCGTTATGGGCGTTGATAAACCCACAGCCGTCGCAGGTGATGCCTGAGGGATTGGCGATGATGACGTCCGCTCGGCCGCCGGCCACTTCGATAGCACCGTTTAGGTGGCTTCCGTGGGGGGAATTCACCTCATTGAGTATCACGCTGGCCTCGCCACGGGCCAGGGATGAATTGCCGTCCACCAGACCGCCGAGCTGCGTTTGCGTATGTTCCCGGCTGTTATTAAGGATCACACCGGACGGATCCACATCAAATTGGCTGAAAGAATTATGGGAAAGTCCGTGTTCGTTGGGCGTTTGGATATCGATTTGCGGAATGCCGTTGGCGGTTTGGGTGATATTGGGCTGTTGATCTCCGGGAGCATGGGGATCGACGGAGAAGCCGGCCCGGGCGGAAAATGAAATGCCCCCGAAAGCCATCAGCAAACAAAAGTTCAGCGTCGCCAGCCGGCAGGGGCGACCGGCCTTCGGTAGTATCCGGCCGGGTTGGCCCCGCCCTGAGCATACGTGACCGGCGCAAGCGATATCCGCCACCACCATCAGCATGCCGCGCGCCTGGTTAAAAATGATTCGGTATAGATGTTTGTTCATTGCGTCTTCCTGGTTTCCTTGCCGACCAAATGCCGCGTCCATGTGATGGGGGGAATAGCAGATGATGATTCAGTGCTGCCAAATCAGATTGAATCCGAAGGCGAGCCCGTCGGTTCCCAGTCCGTCCGGTTTCGACAGGGGGACGCCGCTGAACACATCGTAAGAAAGCCCGATGGCGGACCAAGCGCCGCGCAACCCGGTCACGCCCCCCGCCAGGCGCCGCCCGGGAGACTTGCTGTCGATTCTGCCGTGCAATTCGCCGTAATCGATGCCCAGGTAGAGTTCCTGGCTCGGCACCGGGGTGCGCCAGGCGATATCGTTGCGCAGATACCAGCCGTTATCGGCACTGAGGGTGCGCCCGCCGTCAAAACCGCGCACCGTCCAGCGGTTGCCGATGGCGAATTGATCCGGCGGCGTCAGGAGCCTGTGGCTCAATTGATGGCTGTATTGCGCCACGTAGCGAAAACGTTCGCTCCCCAGGAAGAAGGGCGCATTGAGCAGAGCGGACCAGCGGGTGATTTTCCCCAGCGCGGTGCCGGTGCCGATGTATTCTTCGTTTGCAGGCACGGCGCCGAACCAGCGGGTGCCCTGCTGATAGCTCAATCCGGCATCCAGGGTTGCCGCGCCGATATGGTGGCGATGGGATAACCCCATTTTCCAAGCGCTGGTACGCCGCGTATGGTTGTCCAACCGGTTATTATTGAAGGAGTTTTTACTCTTACGCGTCATGACGTCATAGGACAGCGAAGTCTTATGGCTGGCGCCGCGGTGCAGCACCCGCTTTGCCTGCACCGACAGGTTGCCGCTGTCGCCCTGATAGCGTTTATATTGCGGGACGCGCGTGGCGATTTCCGCCGCGTTTTGCGTGTAGTCATAATGGCCGCCGTTGATACTGAACAGCCAATAGCCGAACGGCACCGAATAATGGGCGCCGTAGGTTTTGATTTGTTTTTTACCGGCGAAACCTAAATCCCGGCCCAAAGTGACATAAAACAAATCGCTGAAGGACAACGGATTATCCAGAGCCAGCATCAGGCCGCTTTGGTATCGTCCGGTGGCCTGGGTGCCCCCGTCGTCCAGCCAGGTTCCCAGACGGTAGTAGCTCGATTGGCTGCGGTGGATACGGATGTCGCTTTCACCGGCAAGCTGTCCGGGGTTAAGCTCGACATCGGCTTTTACCGTGGGCAACCGTTGCATATTTTCCAGGCCCTGTTCGATATCCCGCAGGTCTAAGAGATCACCCTTGCGAGCCGGGACAGTATTTACTAAGGCGGCGTGACTTGAAGAATCATCGCTAAAGCGAACCTCACCCACCCGGCCGGGTAAGATCACCAATTTGAGATTCCCGCTGCGCAGATCCTGCTGTGGCGCCAATACGCGAGTGGTGATCCAGCCATGATCGGTCAGCCGGTTTTGCAGCGCGGCCATTAATTGATTGATCCCCTGGGCGCCGAGGCAATGGCCCTGTGCATGCCCGGTCAAATCCTTGAGCCGCAGCCAGCGCGGCAAGGCGTCGGTGCCTTCCACTGTGATGCGATGAATTATCTGGCAGGGAGATTCAGTGGGAAAAACCAGCGCCGAACGGTCCGAAGGTGGTGCGAAAAGCGTGATATCCGGCGCCTGCGGCGTTAATTGCCGTTCAAGGGCCTTTTGCTGCGCCTGCTGGTGCATATCTTGTCCGCCGCCCTGGCTGGCCGAGGCCTGAAAAGAGCAGAGCGGCGATAGCAGCATTGACCATAACAACATTGGCCTTAGCAGCACCGGCCATAACGACACCCTGGCCGGCAAAAAATAATGGGCGGGCAAGTAATGATAATGCCGTCCTAGCATAGAAATATCCTTTGATTCCCTGGAAAAGATTATCGTCTCTCTTTATCTGATATTTGATTTAGCGGGAGATGATAAACAGTGCAATTGGTTTTATGAAAGTCATGAGATATCCAATATTATATTTATTAGAGCATCTTTTCTCATGGTATTTATTAATTTATGCAATATTGGCATTGAGTAATAAGCCTAAAATGATCTTTTACATTGTTAGCACCTCATATTAATAGAAATATTGACAACAGCTTTATTTATGGAACTTCATAACTATTATCATCAGTACACTTATTTATCTTGATGGCCATGTTAACGGAGGTTTTTGAATGAGCCTCAATTTCCAAGTAAAAAAGGCTAGTGGATACATGATGATAAGTTTGATTTACCTTTAAGGAACATTATATTAGGCACAAGAAGATGATCTTTATTTATAATATTGGCGATAATAATAGATGCACACCGATGCGCTTAATTTATCTTTCCAGCGTCCCTTAGCTATTCGATAATGCCTTATCATATTTATAGGTAAAACATTTTTATTTAATTTAAAGTAACCGAAATAAATAATATATCCTCCATGAAAATTCGTCTGTTGCGCTAAATGCTATATTGTGGAAATTATCATAATAAGTTAATGCCGGGCGGTCAATTTCTATTATGGAAAAATGGCGCAGAGTGATGAGCGATTTAACCACCTCGCCTTCACCGCCAACAGGCCGGGGATGGGGCGAGGGGATAGGGCCTGCCTTATGACTGTGCTGATTCGGCGACAGCGATTTCATCGGGAAAGGCATTTCGCCAGGCTTCAAATCCGCCGTCGATACTGTAGGCCGCTTTTAAACCCTGTTGCAGCAGATATTGCGCGGCGCCCTTGCTGCTGTTGCCGTGATAGCACATGACCATGACCGGACGTTCGGGGTCGGTCCGTTGCAAAAATGCGCCCAGAGTATCGTTGGTAAGGTGAAACGCTCCCGGCGTATGCCCGGCGGCATAGCTTTGCGGATCGCGGATATCCACCAATTCGGCATCGCCCTGCTGCAAACGCTGACGGGCCTGCTCTACGCTTATCGACTCAAAGTGTTCCATAGTGCTCCGCCGCCTCGCTTGAAGTCATAGATTTTCCCCCACACGGGGCTTTTCCAGTTTAGCAATCCTTCCACCGGCGTCTAGCCTTTTTCCATAGGGATTCCTTTTAGCAGATCCGGTGAAACTGTTACCTCCATCACGCATAAGTTTAAATTTTCAACAGAGACTTGGCATAGATGTTGGTTTTCGATTACAATCTTGAGCGAAAACGAAAATAAAAGAACCATTTTCGAACATCTGGAGGAAGCGATTGTGGAAACCAAAGATCTGATTGTGATTGGCGGCGGCATCAATGGGACCGGCATTGCGGCCGATGCAGCCGGGCGCGGACTCTCCGTGCTGCTGCTGGAGGCAGATGATTTGGCCTGCGCAACCTCATCCGCCAGTTCCAAACTTATTCACGGCGGTTTGCGCTATCTCGAACATTACGAATTTCGTTTGGTCAGCGAAGCCCTGGCTGAACGGGAAGTTTTATTAAAAATGGCGCCGCATATCGCTTTCCCGATGCGTTTTCGTCTGCCCCATCGCCCCCATCTTCGTCCGGCCTGGATGATCCGCCTCGGCTTGTTTATGTACGACCATCTGGGCAAACGCACCAGCCTGCCGGCCAGCAGAGGTATTCGTTTTGGCGCGGATTCCGTTTTGAAACCGTCGATTGTGCGCGGTTTTGAATATTCCGACTGCTGGGTGGATGATGCGCGGCTGGTGGTGGCCAATGCGCAGGAAGTGCTGGCCAAAGGGGGCGAGGTGTGTACCCGGACCAAGGTGACCCGTGCCTGGCGTAAAGAAGGCCTATGGCATGTTGAAGCGCTGGATGCCTTAACCGGCAAAACCCTGACCTGGCAGTGCAAGGGATTGGCCAACGCCACCGGCCCGTGGGTGAAGGAGTTTATTGATGACAGCCTGAAGCTGCCGTCTCAATACGGCATCCGTTTAATCAAGGGCAGCCATATCGTGGTGCCACGCGTGCATAACGGCCAGCAAGCCTATATTTTGCAAAACGAAGACCACCGCATCGTTTTTGTCATCCCTTGGCTGGATGAATTTTCCATTATCGGCACTACCGATGTGGAATATCACGGCGACCCGAAGGGAGTGGCCATTGATGAAAACGAAATCGATTATCTATTGAACGTCTATAATGCCCATTTCAAAAAGCCGTTAAGCCGCCAAGATATTGCCTGGACCTATTCCGGCGTCCGGCCGCTCTGTGATGATGAATCCGACTCTCCCCAGGCGGTAACCCGCGATTATACCCTGTCGGTAACCGACGAACACGGCAAAGCCCCGTTGCTGTCGGTGTTCGGCGGTAAACTCACCACCTATCGCAAGCTGGCGGAACATGCCTTGGACAAGCTGGCGAAGTATTACCCATCCGCATCCGGAGCCTGGACCAAAGGCGCGATATTGCCCGGCGGCGATCTCCATGGCGATCGGGATGATTATGCCGCCACCCTGCGGCGTAAATTCACTTTTCTGCCGGAAAGCCTGGCGCGCCGGTATAGCCGCACCTACGGCAGCCAAAGCGAACTGCTGCTGAAGGGAACCGCCCGTATGATGGATCTCGGCGAAGACTTCGGCCACGGTCTGTACGAAGTGGAGCTGAATTACCTGGTGGCGCACGAATGGGTGGTGGCCCTTGATGATGCTATCTGGCGGCGTACCAAGCTGGGTATGTGGCTGGATGATAAACAAAAACAGCATATCAGCGAGTGGCTGGCGGAACACGCCAGGACCGGCCGGTCGCTGTCGCTGGCGTCGTAGCGCAAACGACGGCTGCGCCGGGGTTTTCCTCCCATAGGCGCGGCGCTAAATGGTTCCGTCTTCTACCGCGGGGAGAGACGGTTGACTTTGCAACACCGCGGGAAGCGCCGCTAATCAGTCCGGTGTCAACGCGGCGTTTTGCACGATATGCTCCCATAGCTCTTCCGCCGTACGGGTCATCGGGGCGGCGTGTCTGAACAGGCGAACTTCAACCGGTATCTTCAATTCAGTATCGATTGGCGTCACCTGCATCAGGTTGCCTTGCAGCATCTCCCCTAATGCAATGGAAAACGGCAGCCAGGCCACCCCTTCCCCGCTCACCGCCATCGCCAAAAGCGTGCTGGCTAAATCAGACGTGAATACCGTCCGCATATGCCTGGTCAATTTCACCACCGCCGGTTGCCCGGATAAGATTCTTCCCAGGCCGGATTCGCCGCTGTAGGAAAGGAAGGGAATTGCCTTATCTTCCAGGCTCCATTTAGGCTTGCCGCTATCCGGGTCGGGAGCGCTGACCAATACCATATTATCCGAGCCGACTTTTATGCTTATGTAGTCGCCGGATTCCAGCTTAAGGTTCATTTTGGGAAGATGATGGCAAAGCAGGAATTGAGATTGTCCTTGGGTAAATATCCTTTCACAGGCGCGCATGGTATTGGAAACCAGCTGAAAAGTGTTGAGGAGATTGGCGGTTTTACTCCTCTTTATCCAGGAGGGAAAAAAGGCAAAAGATAAAGAATGGGTAGCAGTAAAAACAACTTCCGCATCGTATAACTCCGAGGTTTCCAGCGTCTTCCTGCGGGCGTTATACAGCAGGTTGATGAGCGTCGCCGCCTCGTCGCAAAAGACTTCACCGGCTTTTGTCAGCGTGACGCTGCGTCGTGAACGCTGAAACAGCATTGTGCCGATCCATCCTTCCAAAGACTGAATCCGGCGACTGAACGCCGGCTGGGTGATATTTCTGATTGAAGCGGCCTGTGAAAAATTTAATGTCTGCTTCAAGGCTAAACAGTCTTCGAGCCAGATTAACTCTATTTGAATATTCTGATGCATAGAAACCTGCGCCACGCTGTTATCAGTAATTTCAATGTAATCTATTATGCCCTCCTTCTTGTACAAAAAAACCCGTTATGGTGTTTAGATTAGTTTCAGCGCCAGGGAGATAGTAAACGGAACGGTGATCACCGCTAAAAGCGTACTTGCCATAATAGCGCATGCCGCTTTTTCAGGGTGAACATTCAATAATGTGGCAACCGCGGAAATATTACTGGCCAAAGGATTACAGGCGATCATAATTACGACTATTTTTTCAGGCTGAGAGAGATTGAAGCATGAAGAGAACAGGACGATCACCGCCACGGTATAAATCACATGTTTCCACAGCAATGCCAGACCGATAAATTTCCAATCCAGGATCAGCTTTTCATATTTGGCCAGGGATAACCCGATTATCATCATGCCTAATACACTGTATCCGCCGACAAAGGTATCCATTCCGGATATCACGATGGGAGAAAGAGCAACGTTGAAATGTTTAAGCACCAGGGCCAGGGCAGAAGCATAAAGCGTCGGCATCTTCATGACCAGTATCAAGCTGTCGACGATGGAATTTTTTCCCCGTGCGGTGAGATAAAAAGCCGTGGTAAACTCATAGATATTTGACGATACTTTGACAAAAACCACAATGGCAATGGCCACGGCTCCATATTCCGTGCCCTTCAACAGGCCGATAGCCAATGGCAAGACAAAATAACCGACGTTGCCTGCTCCACCAACCGCGCCAAATAAATTAGCGCGGCTGTCTTTCCATACCACTTTGCCGATAGCGAAAGCGATGAGTGCGGCGATACTGGCACCGATATAAAAAACAAAGGTATACACAACATACCCCACCGTGGCCGGGGATTCGTAGATAAGTATAAAACAGGCGGCCGGCGTGAAGACATAAATCAATAAGCCGGAAATATCTTTACTGTTGATTTTAAATTTTTTCCCAACGTACCATCCCAATAAAGATACGGCAATCAGGAAAGCAACGCGATATAATACTTCAGTAAACATATTATGCCTCATAATTGTAATGTAGGAAACATGACCGATGGCTATCTAATGGTATTGCTTAATCTATAAAAAATATTATTTTCAATCTCAATAACAGTCATTTAATTAAAATTGGTTATAGGCTGTTATTTTTTTCACTTACAATTTCAAGATTCTCACGCAATAAAAACAGAATGCTTCATCAATATTTCCCCCGTCGTGCCGACCATAATTAAAGGTGTCATAAATAAACAATCTTAAAATACAGCATGTGGATTTGACAGATCGGTAAGCTGTCCCTTAAGCGGCGAAACGGCATAATAACTTGGCATAATAGGAAATCTTTTTATACCAAGCCATTATGTTTGGTTTATTCCGCCAGCTCCCGCATAACCTTAATCAGATCCGATTTTCCCTCAAAGCCGATCCCCGGCAGTTCAGGCATAACGATATGGCCTTCTTCAACCCGGACAGAATCAGGGAAACCGCCGTAAGGCTGGAATAGGTCGGGATAACTTTCATTGCCGCCCAAGCCCAGACCGGCAGCGATATTGAGGGACATTTGATGACCGCCGTGAGGGATGCAGCGCGACGGAGACCAGCCGAATGCAGCCAGCACGTCCAGGGTCCGCAGATATTCCACACAGCCGTAAGACAAGGCGCAGTCAAACTGCAGGTAATCGCGGTCAGGGCGCATACCGCCATACCGCAGCAAATTCCTGGCATCCTGATGGGAGAACAGGTTTTCCCCGGTAGCCATCGGGGCGGAATAGAATTCGGCAATGGTCGCCTGTAGCGCATAATCCAGCGGATCGCCGATTTCTTCATACCAGAATAAAGGGTATTCACGCAACATTTTGGCATAGGCGATGCCGGTTTCAAGATCGAATCGTCCATTGGCATCCACCGCCAGCCTGGCTTCATCGCCTATTTCGGCCAATACCGCATCGATACGCCGGCGATCTTCGTCAATAGAGGCGCCGCCGATTTTCATTTTGACGACATTATATCCACGATTAAGATAACTACGCATTTCCGTGCGCAGGGCGGTAAGATCTTTACCTGGGTAATAATATCCCCCTGCCGCGTAGACAAAAACACGGGGATTGGCTTTACGTCCTTTCATTTCGGCAAGCAACCGGAACAAGGGCTTGCCGGCAATTTTCGCCGTGGCGTCCCATATAGCCATGTCCAGGGTGCCGACGGCAACCGAGCGTTCTCCGTGGCCGCCGGGTTTTTCATTGGTCATCATGATGTCCCAGATACGGGAAGGCTCAAGATTATCCCCTGCCTCATTTAATAGCGCTGCCGGCGGCGCCTCCAAAATCCGATTGCGAAAACGCTCCCTGATCAAGCCGCCCTGCCCGTAGCGTCCGTTGGAATTAAAGCCATAACCCACCACGCGCTGCCCGTCGCGGACGACATCGGTAACAACGGCAACCAGGCTGGTGGTCATTTTACTAAAATCTATGTATGCGTTCCGAATAGGAGAGGCAATGGGTTTGGTCTTTTCGACAACATCAATGATATGCATGCTATTTCCCTAAGATGTTAATCTTGCTGGTCTGTTTTCATATTCCCATTATATTTTTTGAATGAGTCCTGACTAATGCCCATTAATATTCTTGTTATGCTTACAGCGCATCACAGAAATATGAATCACTAAAGCGTTTTTTAATGATTGTATTATAAGGTTTTTTGATTTATGTGATTTATTTCCTAACGCTTTTTTACTGTGGTTACATTAATTTTAAGTCGTTAATTTGTGATGAGCATTACATTTTCATCCCGCGAAAGTAGCGTTTACTTTTCGTCAGGCTATATTTAAATTACAGTGTAATCACTTAGGAGGGGGGTTATAAATTTATCGTAAACGCGCAAAATATGTTCATTTATTGCCTGACAAACTGAACCGCCGACGAGAATTCACCCGTCGGCGGCTGTGGCAATAGGCGTTGCTTCACTACAACCGTATCGGTTTCACATGCCAAATCTCATCGGCATATTCCTGGATGGTGCGGTCCGAAGAGAAATATCCCATGCTGGCGATATTCATTACGCAACGGCGCGTCCATTCATCCTGATTGTGATAGAGAAGATCCACTTTATCCTGGGTATCCACATAGCTGCGATAATCCGCCAACAGCTGATAATGATCGCCGAAATTCACCAGGGTATCGAACAAATTTCTATAACGGTTGGGTTCGCCGGGGCTGAAGGCGCCGGTAGCGATTTGCGTCAACGCCTGGTTCAGTTCGGCATCCTGGTCGAAATACTCGCGCGGGTTATAGCCTTTACGTCGCAGTTCTTCCACTTGTTCAGCGGTATTACCGAAAATAAAGATATTTTCGTTCCCCATACGCTCGCCCATCTCGATATTGGCACCGTCCAGCGTGCCGATAGTCAGTGCGCCGTTGAGGGCAAATTTCATATTGCTGGTGCCGGAGGCCTCGGTTCCCGCCAGGGAGATCTGTTCCGACAGATCCGCCGCCGGAATAATCAATTGCGCCAGGCTGACGCCGTAATTGGGAATAAAGACCACTTTAAGCCGGTTCTTCACCACCGGATCGCTGTTGATTACCGCCGCGACATCGTTAATCAAATGGATAATATGTTTTGCCATGTAGTAGGCCGATGCGGCTTTGCCGGCGAAAATATTCACCCGCGGCACCCACTCCAGGTCAGGATCCTGTTTGATACGATTGTAACGGGTAATGATGTGAAGCACGTTCAGCAGTTGGCGTTTATATTCATGGATACGCTTGATCTGTACATCGAACAAGGCAGCCGGATCGGTGACGACATTCAGCTCCCGCGCCAGATAGATAGCTAAGGCCCGTTTGTTGCTCAGCTTGGCTTTCTGAATGTCCTGGATAAAGGCCGGGAAATCGATTTGGCCTTTTATCTCTTCCAACTGGCTTAAATCGGTACGCCAGGTCTGGCCGATATTCTCGTCCAGCACCGCCGACAGCGGCCGGTTCGCCAGCGCCAGCCAGCGGCGCGGCGTAACGCCGTTGGTTTTATTGCAAAAACGATCGGGGTAAATACGGGCGAAATCGGCGAAAAGAGACTGTACCATCAGCTCCGAGTGCAGGGCGGACACGCCGTTCACCTTATGGCTGGCTATCACCGCCAGCCAGGCCATTCTAACCCGCCGGCCGTCGTTCTCGTCGATAATCGACACCCGCGCCAGCAGGGCGGGGTCATCAGGAATGTCTTCCTGTACGCCGTTCAAAAAGTGGTCATTGATTTCAAAGATGATTTGTAAATGCCGGGGCAGGATTTTGCCCATCATCTCCACCGGCCAGGTCTCCAGCGCTTCGCTCATCAAGGTATGGTTGGTATAGGAGAAAACGGAGCAGACCACGTCCCAGGCTTGTTGCCAGGTGAATTTATGGTCGTCGATTAACAGGCGCATTAATTCCGGGATCGAGAGCACCGGATGGGTATCATTAAGATGGATGGCGATTTTATCCGCCAGATTATCGAAGGTTTGATGCATCAGCCAGTGGCGATTCAGGATATCCTGCATCGTGGCGGAAACCAAAAAGTATTCCTGGCGCAGGCGCAATTCGCGGCCTGAATAGGTGGAATCGTCCGGGTATAACACGCGAGAGACGTTTTCAGAAAAGTTTTTATCCTCTACCGCGGCGAAATAATCCCCCTGGTTGAATTTGCCCAGGTTGATTTCATTGCTGGCCTGCGCTCCCCACAGCCGTAGCGTATTGGTGGCGTCTGTATCAAAGCCGGGGATGATCTGGTCGTAGGCGCATGCCAGCACCTCTTCCGTCTCTACCCAGCGGGTTTTGGCGCCTTCCTGCTGCACTCGTCCGCCGAAACGGACTTTATAACGGGTGGAGTGGCGCATGAACTCCCACGGGTTGCCGTATTCCAGCCAGTAATCCGGCGATTCGGCCTGCTGCCCGTTGATGATATTCTGTTTGAACATGCCGTATTCATAACGAATACCGTAACCCCGTCCCGGCAACGCCAGGGTCGCCATTGAATCAAGAAAACAGGCGGCCAGCCGCCCCAAGCCGCCGTTGCCCAGCCCCGGATCGTTTTCCTCTTCCAGCAGGTCGTCCAGCTCAAACCCCATATCCTCCAGGGCCGCTTTGGTATCGTCATAGATGCCCATGGCCAGCAGCGCGTTGGACAGCGTCCGGCCGAGCAGGAACTCCATCGAAAGATAATATACCTGGCGCACATCCTGTGACAGCTGGGCGCGGTTGGAACGCAGCCAGCGCTCTACCATGCGGTCCCGCACCGCCAGTAGCGTCGCATTCAGCCATTCATGTTTATTGGCCACGGAAGGATCTTTGCCGATGGTAAACATGAGCTTATACGCGATGGAATGTTTCAGCGCTTCAACGCTGAGCGTGGGTGAGGCATAAATAAACGGTGAGTTCATGACATTCATTCCCCATCAGTGAATATCTACAAGCGTTGATACAGAGACTGATAAGCCCGGGCGGCGACATGCCAGCTAAAATCCAGCCCCATCGCCTGTCGCTGAACAAAGCGCCAGAGGGCAGGTCTTGACCATAACACAAAAGCCCGGCGGATTGCCCGCTGTAAAGCGGCCGCTGTAGCATCCTCAAACACAAAACCGCTGGCGATGCCGTCGGAGAGGTTTTCCAGCGAGCTGTCGGTCACCGTATCCGCCAGCCCGCCGGTGCGCCGCACCAAAGGTAATGTGCCGTATTTCAAGCCATATAACTGCGTCAGTCCGCAGGGTTCGAAACGGCTGGGCACCATAATCACGTCCGCCCCGCCGATAATGCGGTGGGAAAAGGCTTCGTGATAACCCAGCTGCACACCCACCTGGCTGGGGTATTCCGCCGCCGCCGCCAGGAATCCCTGTTGCAAGGTGGCGTCGCCGGCCCCCAGCAGCGTGAGCTGGCCGCCCTGGTCCAGTAAATCCGGCAGGACTTCCAGCACCAAATCCAGCCCCTTTTGGCTGGTGAGGCGGCTGACCACGGCAAACAGGGGAACCTTTTCATCCACCGTCAAACCCATGGCGGTTTGCAAGTGGCGTTTGTTATGAACCTTGGCTTCCAGCACGTCGCGGTTATAACGAGTGGAAAGCATGGGGTCGTGGGTCGGGTTCCAAATAGCGTCGTCGACGCCGTTGAGAATACCCGTCAGGCGCCCCTGGGATTGCAGCGAAAGCAGTAGCCCCTCCATGCCGTAGCCGTACGCCGGCTGGGTGATTTCCCTGGCATAGGTAGGGCTGACGGTGGTGACATGATCGGCGAAAAACAGCCCGGCTTTCAAATAGGATATCTGGCCGAAAAACTCCATGCCGTAGGTTTGGAAATAGCCCTCGGGCAACCCCAGCTCCGGCAGGTGGCGCGGGGAGAACAGCCCCTGGTAGGCCAGGTTGTGCACCGTGAACACCGATTTCGCCGGCCGGCCTTTGGCGGCCAGATAGGCACAGGTCAATCCGGCGTGCCAGTCATGGGCCTGCACGATATCCGGCTGCCAGGTCCTGTCCAGTCCGGTGGCCATTTCGCTGCCCACCCAGCCCAGCAGCGCGAAACGCAGGTAGTTATCCATATAGGCATACTGATCCTGGTCGTGATACGGGCTGCCCGGACGGTCATAGAGGCTGGGGACATCGATAAGATAGATTCCGACCCCGTTAAACCGGCCGTATAATAACGTGACGTGCTGGTTAAACGCATCGAACTGATTCACGATGCGGGTATCCGGTATACCTTTACGTAAATCCGGAAACGCGGGCAGCAGCACCCGCACATCATCGCCTTCGATAATTTGCGCGGCGGGCAAAGCGCCGACCACATCCGCCAGCCCCCCGGTCTTCAGTAGGGGAAAAAGTTCGGAACATACATGTAAAACCTGCATTATCGCTCCCATTCTTATCTTATTGCTGTTCTATGACCGCAAACGTAATCGGCTTAATTAATTTAGACTCGCCAGCATTTTGCGTGTCACCAGTACGATTCCTTCTTCAGAGCGATAGAATCGTCTTTCGTCTTCTTCGGCGTTCTCCCCGATCACCATGCCTTCGGGAATGGAACAGGCGCGATCGATAATGCAGCGCCGTAGCCGGCAGGAGCGGCCCACATTGACATCCGGCAGCACCACCGCTTCATCCAGGGTGCAAAATGAGTTCACCCTCACCCTGGGAAACAGGACGGAATGCATGACATGGGTTCCGGAGAGAATGCAGCCGCCGGACACCAGCGAATTGAGGGTCACCCCATGGTTGCCGGCCCGATCCTGCACGAACTTGGCCGGCGGCAGCGGCTCCATATGGGTACGGATCGGCCATTGTTGATCGTACATGTCCAGTTCCGGCGTTACCGATGCCAGGTCGAGATTGGCGCGCCAATAGGCGTCGAGGGTGCCCACGTCGCGCCAGTAGGGCGGCGCCGAATCATCCTCGGCGGAGGAGACGCAGGATAGGGTAAAGGGGTGCGCCCAGGCTTCTCCGGCGGCGGTGATCTTCGGAATGATATCCTTGCCGAAATCATGATTGGAGCTGTCGATGAGCATGTCCTCTTCCAGCAGTTGGAAAAGATAATCGGCATCAAAGACATAGATGCCCATGCTGGCCAATGCCTGATCCGGCGAGCCGGGCATGGCCGGCGGATCCGCCGGTTTTTCCACGAAATCCAGCACCCGGTACTCATCGTCAACCGCCATCACGCCAAAATCCCTGCCTTCATGACGCGGAACCGGCAAACAGGCCACGGTGCATTTCGCCCCCTTTTCCACATGATCGATAAGCAGGCGGGAGTAGTCCATTTTATAGATATGATCACCCGCCAGAATGACGATATATTTGGCGCGGTAGCGGCGGATGATATCCAGGTTTTGATACACCGCATCCGCCGTGCCGCGATACCAGTTTTCGGTGGCGAAGCGCTGCTGCGCCGGCAGCAGATCGACGAATTCGTTCATTTCCTCATTAAGGAAAGACCAGCCGCGCTGGATATGCTGCACCAGGGTATGGGACTGGTACTGGGTAATCACGCCGATACGGCGAATGCCGGAATTCAGGCAGTTGGATAGTGCAAAATCAATGATGCGGAATTTTCCGCCAAAATGTACCGCCGGTTTGGCGCGTTTAGCGGTCAGATCCTTCAGACGCGAACCACGTCCGCCCGCCAGAATCAACGCGACGGACTGAATGGGTAATTGTCTGGCCAACATCACCGGGTCACTACTTTCAAACCTAACCATGGCCGACTCCTTATTATCGTTTTACCAGCACATAAACCGCACGGGCTTCCACGAAAAAGTGGTCGGCCGATCCCGGTTGTTCTGGGCGTTTGAACGGTTCAATTAACGTCCACTTCCCTTCAGGTAAGGTCATTTCACAGGCTTTTGTCGTGGCGTTGATCACAAAGAGATGATCTCGGGAGAGCCGGATTTGCATTTGGCGTTCGCCCTGTTCCCATTCTTGTGCGTTCAATGCCTGCCCGCGGCTATTTAACCAAAGTACCGTTTGCTCATCGTTCTCCCGCCACCAGCGATCGTCTGTGAGGGCGGGTATCTTTTGGCGCAGGCGGATCAGGGCGGCGGTAAAGTCCGCCAATTCCCGATCCCCCCGCCGCCAGTCCAGCCAGGTCAATTCGTTGTCCTGGCAATAGGCATTGTTATTGCCCTGCTGGCTGTGGCCCAGTTCATCTCCCGCCAACAGCATCGGCGCGCCTTGGGACAACAACAGCGTTGCCAGCAAGGCCCGCTGGCTATCCCGCCGCGCCTGCCGGACCGAGGGTTCGGCACTGGGTCCCTCTTGGCCATGGTTGTTGCTATGGTTATCGCCGGCCCCGTCGCGGTTGCTTTCACCGTTGGCCTGATTATGTTTTTCGTTGTAGCTCACCACATCCTGCAGGGTAAAACCGTCGTGGGCGGTCAGCATATTTACCGAGGCGCAGGGGGATCGCCCCTGGGCGCCAAAGAGATCGCTGGAGGCGGCAAAACGCCGGGCGAACGTTCCCAGCGGCACATCGCCGTGCAGCCAAAACCGGCGCATATCGTCACGAAAATGGTCATTCCATTCGCCGAAAGGCGGCGGGAATTGTCCCACCTGATAGCCGCCGGGCCCGATATCCCAAGGTTCAGCAATCCACTTGCAGCCCGCAAGGTCTGGATTGTCCCGCAGCGCGGCAAACAGCGGCGCGTCGCGTACGAAATCCGGGGTGCGGCCGAGCACCGTGCCCAGGTCGAAACGAAAGCCGTCCACATGGCAGGTCCGGCGCCAGAAGGCCAGACAGTCCAGCACCCAGGCGGCGACCGCCGGGCTGCTCAGGTTCAGGGTGTTGCCGCAACCGGTCCAGTTGCAATAATCGCCGTCTTCATCCAGCCAGTAATAAGCGGCATTATCGATACCGCGCAGCGAGAGCGTAGGTCCCTCGACATCCAGTTCCGCGCTGTGATTGAACACGACGTCCAAAATCACTTCGATGCCCGCCCGGTGCAGTACTTTCACCATATCGCGGAACTCATCCAGGGCGCTTTTACCGTCGAGGCCGGAGGCGTAACCCGGCTCCGCCGCATAAGGCGCCAGCACGTTATACCCCCAGTAATTGCGCAGGCCCTGCCGCTGCAGGCGCGGTTCATCGACATGCAGCTGCACCGGCAACAGCTCCACGGCGGTAATGCCGAGATGCCGCAGATAGTCAATCATCAGCGGATGCGCCAGGCCGGCATAGGTGCCGCGCACCGACTGCGGAAGGTCCGGATGTAATCGGGTCAGCCCCCGCACATGGGCTTCATAAATCACGGTTTCGCCCCAGGGCACGGCGGGAAATTCATCGCCCTGCCAGTCGTAACGCTCATCCACCACCAGGCATTTCGGCATCGCCGACGCGCTGTCGGCGGTATCGGGCTGCGCCAGGCCGCCGTTCAGGGCCGGGTCATCGGGCACCTTGCCGTCCAGCGCCCGGGCGCAGGGATCGATGACCAGCTTGGTCGGATTGAACCGATGCCCTTGCCGGGGCTCGAACGGGCCGTAGAGGCGATAGCCGTATCGCTGGCCGGGCTTTACGCCGGCCAGATAGCCGTGCCGGATATCCCCGGTGCGTCCGGGCAAGTCCATTTGCCTCTCCCGCCCCTGCTCATCGAACAGGCATAACACCACCCGTTCGGCATGGGCGGAATAGAGGCTGAAATTCGCCCCGCTGCCGTTATAACTCGACCCCAACGGCGACGCGGAGCCGGCGGATATCGCATTTTCACCGTGATCAGCGTCCGCCATCGGCGCGGCAAAGCCTGCGGACAATCCGCCTTCACCGTCAAAGCCAGCGTCCTGTGGGGCCGGGGAACCGGCGGGCCGTGGGATCATCACGCCTCCCTGGCCAGGAAAATGGTCGCCAGCGGCGGCACGGTGAGCAGCAGTGAATGCTCACGGTGGTGGCTGGGGACCTGTTCACTGTGCAGTTCGCCGCTGTTGCCCATATTGCTGCCGTTGTAATACTGAGAGTCAGTGTTGAGCACCTCGCGCCAGCGGCCGGGAGTCGGAATACCGATGCGATATCCCAGGCGCGGCACCGGCGTAAAGTTACTGACGACGATCATTTCATTGCCATGGCTGTCGCGGCGCAAAAACGCGAACACCGAATTTTCCGCATCGTCCGCCACCAGCCACTCAAAACCGTCATAGCGGTAATCAAGATCATAGAGCGGCGAATGCTGCCGGTAGCATTGATTCAGATCCCGCACCAGCCGCTGCACGCCGCTGTGCATGTTGTCGGCATCGTCAAGCAGATGCCAGTCCAGGCTGACATCGTGGTTCCATTCTTTCCATTGGGCGAATTCATTGCCCATAAACAGCAGTTTTTTGCCCGGATGGCCCCACATAAAGCCGTAATACGCGCGCAGGTTGGCGAATTTCTGCCAGACATCGCCGGGCATGCGATTGAGGATGGATTGCTTGCCATGCACCACTTCATCGTGGGAAAGCGGCAAGACGAAATTTTCGCTGTAGGCATAGACCATACTGAAGGTCATTTGATGATGGTGATACTTGCGGTGCACCGGATCCAGCTGCATATAGCGCAGCGTATCGTTCATCCAGCCCATGTTCCATTTGTAATGGAATCCCAGCCCACCCGAATCCGGGGGCGCGGTGACGCCGGAAAACGAGGTGGATTCTTCCGCCACGGTAATGGCGCCGTCCCGCTGGGTGCCGACGGTATGATTGGTGTAACGCAGGAAGGCGATGGCCTCGAGATTTTCATTGCCGCCGTAATGATTAGGCACCCATTGGCCCGCCGGCCGGCTATAATCGCGATAGATCATCGACGCCACGGCATCCACCCGTAACCCGTCGATACCGTACCGCTCCAGCCAGAACAGAGCATTGCCCG
Organism: Sodalis sp. RH15; assembly: GCF_047324255.1. NCBI lineage: Bacteria > Pseudomonadati > Pseudomonadota > Gammaproteobacteria > Enterobacterales > Bruguierivoracaceae > Sodalis > Sodalis sp. RH15. Next base: position 690,084 of record NZ_CP178738.1, on the reverse strand, counting down.
CCAGATAGTTGCGCACCTCGTTGCGGCCGTAGTTATAAATCAGGGTATTCCAGTCCTGATGCAGCCCTTCGCGGGGATCGGCATATTCATACAAGGAGGTGCCGTCAAATTTCGCCAGGCCGAACTCATCGCCGGGGAAATGGCCGGGCACCCAATCCAGCAGTACGTTGATGCCTGCCTGGTGCGCGGCGTCGATAAACAGCCGGAAATCCTCCGGCGTGCCGAAACGCCGGGTGGGCGCGTAAATACCCAAGGGTTGATAGCCCCAGCTGCCGTCGAAAGGATGCTCATTGATGGGCAACAGTTCGAGATGGGTAAAGCCCATGTATTTGACATAATCCACCAGCTGTTGGGCCAATTCTCCGTAGCTGAGCCAGTAGTTGTTTTCCACATGACGGCGCCATGAGCCTAAATGCACTTCATAGATGGAAATGGGCTGGTGGCGCCCGTTGGCTGCATTCCTGGCCGGATCTCCATCGGCAATGGCGGGTATTCCCCGCGTGACCGAAGCGGTCTCCGGGCGCATCTGCGCTTCAAAGGCATAAGGATCCGCTTTCAGACGGGTTTCGCCATTGCAGTCAATGATTTCATATTTATACAGCTGACCGATCGTTACCGCCGGTAAAAACAGTTCCCAAATTCCGTTTTCGCGCCGCTGCCGCATGGGATGCCGCCGGCCGTCCCAAAAATTGAACTGGCCCACTACTGAAACGCGCTGGGCATTGGGCGCCCAGACCGCAAAACGCATGCCTTCAACCCCGTCTAAAACGTCAGGGTGGGCGCCTAAGCGCTCATAGGGCCGTAAATGGGTGCCTTCCGCCAGCAGCCAGCTATCAATGTCCTGCAATAGGGGACCAAAACGGTATGGATCTTCAATAATATAAGTATGCTCGTGCCAGGTGACGGCGAATTGATAGCGAAACGGTTTTTTGCGCCGGCTTAATAACACCGAAAAAAACCCGCGGTCGTCTTCACAGTTTAATTCCGTGATTTTACGTCCGGTTTTACTTTCAATTAATGTCACGGCACTGGCGTCTGGTAATAACGCCCTGATCTCCAATCCTTCGCTGGTGAGATGCATACCCAAAATTGAAAATGGATCCGCATAACGTCCTGAAACCAAAGCTGTGATGACCTCATGGCCCGGAAATCCCGACATGGTATTCTTCCTTAGATTACTCCATGAAATAAAAGAATATTTCCAAAAAATTCAGTTCGTATCCTTTCATCACACATCCCAGTTTCCCCAAAGCGCAGCGATCCTTGCCGACCGTATCGGCAAGAAAAATGGGGGATGACAGCATGCTCAGAAATCCCTTCAAAGGATTATTTCACTGTGGGCATAATCATACCCATCCAATAATAAGCATAGACAAAGGTTTAAAGGAAAGATTAATACTCAACAATGAAAATTTAAATCATTTATTAAACTATTGAAAATTCATCACTTCGCTGCAAGATTTCTATTGTTAATCATTGCAATAAGTCGAGATTGATCACAGAGGAGAAGATTGATTGTTAAGTTTTATTAATATATTGACGTGGAACAAAGAAAGTTCAACCAAGCAGGCGTCTGCCGGTCCCCTGCCCTGGGACCGGTGTATAGATGGCGGGGGAAGATCAGGCCAATAGGCGCAGCATGCGGCGTAATGGTTCAGCCGCGCCCCATAGCAGTTGATCCCCCACGGAAAACGCCGCGAGGTACTCCGGTCCCATGTTAAGCTTACGCAAACGGCCCACCGGCGTTTTCAGCGTGCCGGTGACCGCAGCCGGACTTAATTCACGCATCGACAGTTCACGATCATTGGGCACCACATTAACCCAATCGTTGTGGGTCGCCAGCATCTGCTCGATATCCTGTAATCCGACATCCTGCTTAAGCTTGATGGTGAACGCCTGGCTATGGCAGCGCAAAGCGCCGATACGCACGCACAAACCATCAATGGGAATCACATGCCCGGTATTCAGGATTTTGTTGGTTTCCGCCTGCCCTTTCCACTCTTCCTTGCTCTGCCCGTTTGGCAGCTGCTTATCTATCCAGGGAATCAGGCTGCCCGCCAGCGGGACACCGAAGTTATCCGTCGCCAGGGTGCCGCTACGGGTCAAGGCGGTGACTTTACGTTCGATATCCAAAATCGCCGAAGCCGGGTCCTGCAATTCCTTGGCCACTTCGTTATGAAGCTGGCCCATTTGTACCAGCAGTTCGCGCATATGGCGGGCACCGGCGCCGGAAGCCGCCTGGTAGGTGGCCACGGAAATCCATTCCACCAGATCATGGGCAAACAGCCCGCCTAAGGACATCAGCATCAGGCTGACGGTGCAGTTGCCGCCGACAAAGGTTTTGATACCGTCGTTCAAACCCTGCTGGATAACCGCCTGATTCACCGGATCCAGGATAATGATGGCGTCATCGTTCATGCGCAGGGAGGACGCGGCATCGATCCAGTAACCCTGCCAGCCGATTTCCTTCAGCTTTGTATAGATTTCGTTGGTATAATCCCCACCCTGGCAGGTGACGATAATATCCAGCGCGCTGAGCGCGTCCAGATCATAGGCATCCTGCAACATCCCTTGTTGTCCGTTAATGACCGGCGCAGCCTGGCCATGCTGGGATGTTGAAAAGAATACCGGGCGGATGGCGTCAAAATCGCGTTCTTCGGCCATGCGCTGCATGAGCACCGAACCGACCATACCGCGCCAGCCTATAAAACCAACGTTTTTCATGTTAACTGTCCTGCCTTGGAGGGTGACAAAGAGACTTGGTAGTGTTTTGGCTGCATGGAACTTGCAGGTTACACAACGACCACATTACAAAAAGTGATTGAATTGCTGCAAGTGAAATTATTCGATTAGAGCAAATTTTTCAGCAGCGCTGCTTATATCCGCCAAATGGTGAGGGAATGGGTAGATTAGCATCCTACCCACCCTCAAGGATAAGGTTTGATGGCGCATGGGTTAAAAAGCTGAAAATCGAGGTAATTAATAATGACTGAAATGATTTCGGCTACCGTTTTGCTGTTTTTGATCATGGACCCTTTAGGAAACCTGCCGATTTTCATGTCGGTATTAAAACATCTGGAACCGAAAAGGCGGCGGATAATTGTCATTCGTGAAATGCTGATTGCGCTGCTGCTTATGCTGCTGTTTTTGTTCGCCGGTGAGAGTATTTTGTCATTTCTCAATCTGCGAACGGAAACCGTATCGATTTCCGGCGGCATAATCATGTTCCTGATCGCGCTGAAAATGATTTTTCCCACGCCGGAAAGCGGCGGCAGCGGGTTGCCGGCCGGGGAAGAGCCCTTTCTGGTGCCGCTGGCCATCCCGCTGGTGGCCGGCCCGTCCATACTGGCGACCCTGATGCTGTTGTCCCACCAGTATCCGCAGCGGATCCCGCACTTGGTGGTGGCGTTGCTCATTGCCTGGGGCCTGTCGGTCATTATATTGATGCAATCCACGCTGTTTTTGCGGTTGCTGGGGGATAAAGGCGTCAATGCGCTGGAAAGGCTGATGGGCCTGCTGCTGGTAATGCTCTCCACCCAAATGTTCCTGGACGGCGCCCGGGCCTATTTGCGCAGCTGAAGCAGGCTATCACCGCGGTATGGGGCGCTACCACCGATCGTGCAACGAGCCTGTTAAAGGGAGACCGCGGCGATGGGGCCGAAGCGGCCATTGTCGGCCGCGGAGCGCCCCATGCCACGGTAGGCCCGCTACCACCGATCGTGCAACGAACCTGTTGAAGGGAGACCGCGGCGATGGGGTCGAAGCGGCCATTGTCGGCCGCGGAGCGCCCCATGCCACGGTAGGCCCGCTACCACCGATCGTGCAACGAACCTGTTGAAGAGCGCCCAGCCCAAACTTATTCTCCTGCCGGGAAATCCGCCCCTTTAGTCACCTCGGCCCAACCGTCAAAATCCCGCTGCAGCAGCTGAATCTTTTTATAAGCATTCTCCAGAGCGGCATTACCCAACAGCAATCGCAGCGGCGGGTTATCCGCCTCCACCGCCTTGACGATGGCTTTCACGGCGCGCACCGGGTCCCCCATCTGTTTTCCGCTATAGCCCCGGCTGACCTGCGTCCGCTTATGGGCGGTCTCGGCATAATCGGCAATGGATTGCGGCGCTTCGGCGGCCGACCGGCCGGCCCAATCGGTCCGGAAAGGCCCGGGCTCGACAAGTAAAATGTTGATACCCAACGGCGCCACTTCCTGCGACAGCGACTCGGAAAGCGCTTCCACCGCAAATTTGGTGGCATGGTAAAAACTCAGCGCCGGGAAGGTGGTAATGCCGCCGATAGAAGAGATATTCACTATCGTACCGCTCCGCTGCTTGCGCAACGTCGGCAATACCGCCCGGCTCATGGCGGCCAGGCCCCAGACATTGATATCGAACATCCGGTGCACATCCTCCATCCGGCTCTCTTCAAATGAACCGAAATAACCGATACCGGCGTTATTCACCAAAACGTCGATCCGGCCAAAATGCTTCAGCGCGGCGCTGACGGCTTCGTCAATCTGATCCTGCTGCGTCACGTCCAGCTTCAGCACCAGGGCATGGCCTTCATGGCCGGCGATTAAATCCTGTACCTGATCGGGATTACGCGCCGTCACCACGGTGGGATAGCCCAGCGACAGGGTCAGCTCGGCCAGCTCACGGCCAAAACCGGTGGAACAGCCGGTAATAAACCAAACCGCTTTTTGTTGTGATTGCATTTTCTTCTCCACATCTTGCAGGTTAAATATCGACCTCACATCCTGTCCCCGCCAGCGGAAACGGATGGTTTGCATCCCTTAGGATGCGGGCTGTACGCGCTGCCAAAAATCATTAAACGCGATGCTGTCGTAAAAGGCGGTGGCGTTAACAATTTTGTTGCCCTTATAGGTTAAGAACCAGGCATACGTATTACGATAGGGTTTATTGTCCTTTGCCATGCCGGCGGCATCAAAATGCACGATCACCGTGTCGCCGTCGGTATAAATATTGCGGATAGTCGGAATCAGGCGTCCCGACATCCGGGCGTTGAAGGGGCGAATGACGTTTGCCATCAAATCCTCGCGGCCATGATAGGTCCGGGAAGCCAGCGAATGGCCTTCGATAGTCCAGGTCGCATTATCGGCAAGTTGCTCATAAGGACTGCCGGTACCGTTTTTCCAGGCGTCGAACCCGGCGACGACCATCGCCTTGTTTTGCGCTTCAACGCCATTCTCTTCCGCCCATGTCGCCGGGACCAGCAATACCCAAGCCAAAACGACACAAAAACCGACGAAGCTGTTTTTTACATTGCCGAGACGGCGTTTAAAAATCAACATGACAGTTCTCCTTACATAATGAGGAATAGAAGTAATTGCACCGGCATTCATTCCGCTGTTGTTTATTCAGCAAAGTCCGTCGAGGCTGACAGCGCAGCCCAGGCGTTCATCTCCTGTTCAACCAAGGCATTTTTCTTGGCAATCGCCGCGAGAGTATCCGTCCCCATGGGCAATCTCAGGGGCGGCGTCTCGGCGTTAACCAGTTGGATCATCGCGGCTGCCAAACGGGCGGGATCGCCAGGCTGTTTATGATTCAGCGTGGCGGCGACCCGGCGTACCGCGCCTGCGGTCTCGTCGTAATCGTCTATGATATGGGCGGATTTGCTCAGAGAAGAAGCATCGAGAAAATCAGTACGGAAATAACCCGGTTCCACCACCGTGACATGAATGCCCAAAGGCTTGAGTTCGTCATGCAACGCCTCGGATAATCCTTCGACGGCGAATTTGGTGGAGCAGTAAACGCCGAAACCGGCGGCGGAACGGTAACCGCCAATAGAAGAAAAATTGATAATATGCCCGGCGCGCTGCTGGCGCATCTGCGGCAATACCGCCTGGGTCATGCTCAGCAGGCCGAACACATTGGTGTCATACATCCGCCGCACATCTGACAGAGCCGATTCTTCAACCGCCCCCAGCAGACCGAATCCGGCGTTATTCACCAGCACGTCAATCCGCCCAAAGGTGGCGACCGCCGCTTTCACCGCGGCATGGATTTGTTCCGAATCGGTCACATCCATTTTCAGCGGCAATAGCCCGGGAGAGATGCCTAAACGCTTGACAAGGGCGTCGGGATTCCGGGCTGTGGCGATAACCGCGTCGCCTTCCGCCAGCGCGGCCTCGGCAACCAGGGCGCCGAACCCGCGCGCCGCGCCGGTAATAAACCACACGCGTTTGAATGTAGAATAGCTTTTCATGATTTTTGCCCCTGTATTTTGAAAGTGAAGAAAGTATAAAGAATGGTTTGTAATAAACTAGATGACATTTGCTAGACTGATAATCCGTATTTACTTGCGAATCACGGGACGGGCCATGAATGAAATTCGCGCGATAACCACTTTTATCCGGGCCGCGGCGCTGGGTAGTTTACGCAAGGCCGCCATTGACCAAGGGATTTCACCCCAGGCGGCCAGTCAGGCGGTGATGCAACTGGAAAATAGCCTTGGTATCCGCTTGTTCCATCGCACCACCCGCAAATTAAGCCTGACGCAAGAAGGGCAACGTTTTCTGGACAGCGTGAAACCCGGCATAGAACTGGTCACCGGCGCCTACGCCGCCGCGCGGCGTTCCACCGAGATCATTGAAGGACCGTTAAAGGTCAGCGCCCCGAGAGCGTTGGGTCTATCGTTGTTTCATACCTATTTCATGGCCTTTTGTGATGCCTATCCGGAAGTACAGCTGGATGTCCAGCTTGAAGACCGTTTCACCGATCTGGTGGGGGATCGGGCGGACGTGGGTTTCCGGGGCGGCGCACTGCCGTCGGAGGGGGCCATTGCGCGTCATCTGCTGCCGATTCAGATGATCGTTTGCGCCGCGCCGTCTTATATTGAACGGCACGGGGCGCCGGCCTCAATAGAACAGCTTGCCCTGCATTCCTGTACCGGCTACCGCACGGCGAATACCGGAAAAATCGCCCCCTGGGAGTTTCGCGTCAACGACGAACTGGTATATCAGGACGTAACGCCCCGTTTTTGCACCAATGATATCGAAGGGGAGGCCCAGGCGGTGCTCGACGGGCTGGGCATCGGCCAGTTGGGCAGCTTCACCGCCGCCGAGCCTATCCGCAGCGGCAGGCTGATACCGCTATTGGTTCAGCATGTCACCGATCATGAAGGTATCTATATGTATTACGGCCAGCGGACGGAATTGCCGCTGAGGGTAAGGACCTTTATTGATTTTATGGTGAAGCATCTGGCGGGCAACCGCCGATTTTTTCTGGAGCCGGCTGAGTTAAGGGCGCTGGCTTTGCCACGGGATGGCAATGCATTGCTGCTGATGAAAAATACCAGAGATAATGTATGAACAGTTTATGTAGTACTGTTTATATAGAAATATGTCCATAAAATAATTTTTAAGATAATATTTCCGAGCAAATATGTAATTAAAATTAAATACAAAATAAACTTCCTGAAAAAAATCTAATTCAACGTCTTCGGTCTTTATTTCTTAATTATTACCTGTAGGATGAAGCAGTGAGCCTATCTGCTCGACGCCATTATCCATTACGCTCCAACACTTCATATTCCGTAAGGGTGAGATATGCTCCCAGTATCCGCAAACCAGCAACCCCATATGCCGTTGCATATTCTCAACAACGAGAACAACACCTATTCCGGTTCGCCGGGAAAGAGGATGCTTGAGCTGCTTAAGATAAGCCTTAACAGCGGACATTCGCAACCTAACGCCCTAGAAACCGATAATCCTCTTTATACCCTCAACGGCGCTCAAAGAGAAGATTATATTAATGATCTGCACAATATTTACCTGTCATTGGCCTTGGAATCGTCTGCCGGCTCAGAGGGCACGAGAGTCACCTTATCAAATAATATGGTTTTCATTGTCGAAAATAACGGCGACGGCATGGTGCTGACCATCGGGGAAAAAATATATTTTGTTGACTATATCAATTTCGTAGAGATACCCATAATTATTGAGCGTTTTATCTTCAATAATAAGAATTTTTTCAAGGGCACCGATACTTACGCTACCGTATTGAAACATTATACTGAAAGAAAACATAATGAATTAGATATAATTATAAATATTCATGCCCAAATAGAACCACTCTGCTATGTGATCTCGGAATATTTACGCAGCGGCGCAACGGACCCACACAAATTTGTCTTACCTCCTTCACTTGAGTACATAGCCAAACGTAGCCTGCAAATTGATTTTGGCTGCCTTATTTCCGGCGAAAAAGACGTGATTTATATCGGTGATATCAACGTCGAGCAGTACAAAAGCTCTATAAATAAATCCAGCCTGTTTATCAGGGCATCGGAAAAAATGCTGAAAGAAAATGCGGATAACCTTCGGGTTCACATCGTAAACGCCTATCCTCAGGGCTGCATTCTACAAATCAGCGGCGGAGTGGGACATTTCAGCTACTATGACGTCCAAAAGGATATCTTGTTTTCTGGCGGAAAAGCCATCAAGGGCCAAGGTATGTCCGGTATGGGTCTGCGGGATTATTTTGCCCACAGGTTTAATAGCGCAAATGTCCATCGAAAAGAAACGCTGATCCTGACCGATCATAACGCACAGGAGATGTTGGAAGTTTCTAACCTGATAGCGTAGGAACCGGGCGCAGGGACTGAAGATTTTGTCTAATTTGCGTCGACGGAGAGGATCGCAAATCGCCGGCGGGATGATGGGTGAATAAATCATCCGGACACACTGACGGCGCATTACATTCCCGGCCGGGGGGCCGGGACGTCCGTTAGGCAATCGCCATATTCAGCAGCAGACAGCCTACCAGGCCGCAGACCGAAATAATGGTTTCCAGTACCGACCATGACCGGATGGTTTCCATGATGGTCAGGTTGAAATACTCCTTGAACAGCCAGAAGCCCGGATCGTTCACATGGGAGAAGATAACGCTGCCGGAACCCACGGCGATCACCATCAGCTCGGGGCTGGCGCCGGTGGACGCAATGAGCGGCGCGGCGATACCGCCGGCGGTGATGGCCGCCACCGTGGCGGATCCCAGGGCGATACGCAGGATGGCGGCGATGGACCAGGCCAGCAACAAGGGTGAAATTGAACTGCCCGTCATCAGCCGAGCGATATAGGTACCCACGCCGCTATCCACCAGCACCTGTTTAAACGCGCCGCCACCGCCGATAATCAACAGGATCATGGCAATGATCTTTACCGCGTCGCTGATGCTTCCCATCACCTGATCCACCGTACGGCCGCGGTTGATGCCAAAGGTAAAGATGGCAATCAGCACTGAAATCAGCGTCGCCATAATCGGGTCGCCGAGGAAATCGGCATAGGTCCGGATCGGGTGGCCGGCGGGCAAAGACATTTCCGCCACCGCGCGCAAGGCCATCAGCACCACCGGTATCAGCGAGGTCCAGACGCTGACGCCGAAGCTTGGCATTTCCGCATCGGTGAAGATTTTCGGGTTATACAGACCTTCCGGCACCGGTTTATCGATATCTTTGAGAAAGCGGCTGTAAACCGGGCCGGCGAGGATAACCGTGGGCACGGCCAAAATCGCGCCGAACAGCAAGGTCTTGCCCATATCAGCATGAAATATGGTGGCTATCGCCGTCGGTCCGGGATGGGGCGGCAAGAAACCATGGGTGACGGACAGCGCGGCCGCCATGGGCACCCCCACATACAGCAGCGGAATCCGCGCCGTCGCGGCGATACTGAAAACCAGCGGGATCATCAAGACGAAACCGATTTCGTAAAACAAGGCGAAACCCACGGTAAAGCCGGTCAATACCACAGCCCATTGAACGTTTTGCTTACCGAATTTTTCAATCAGGGTGGTGGCGATGCGCTGCGCGCCGCCGCAATCCGCCAGCAGCTTACCCAGCATGGCGCCGAAGCCGATAATCAGCGCCAGGCTGCCTAATGTCCCGCCGACACCATTTTTAATGGAATCAAGCACCTTGCTCACTGGCATTCCTTCAAGCACGCCGACCAATAGCGCCACCACGATCAAGGCAATAAATCCATTCAGTTTAAAACGAATCATCAGGAGCAGCAGTAATGCCACACCGACAGCAACGATAAAGAGCGGCATAAAAAATCCTCAATGGCTTTTTTTCCCGGCAAGGGTTTGAATTCCCCGGCCTTCGAGTAGTTATGCATTCGGGTTAGTGATGCGCAATTAGGGGTGATTTCCCAACCAACCGTTTGAGCATAGTAGTATTGGTGATGTTACCGGTATCATGATACCGGTAACATTCGCAGATAAGGAATCCACTCTGGAGACTAAATTAGCGTTTTGGGATGTGGATCATAAATATGACCCTGGTAAATGACGCTGCGATGAATAAGAAGAAGATGGGGGGTAATGAACAGGTGAATCAGATACTCTCGCCGGCCAGCAACGTAAAGCCAAGATCCACTTTTACCGGATCGACAACCTCGCCCCGTAACCGGGCCAGCAATTTTTCCGCGCCAAGGCGGCCCATCTCCTCGCGAGGTGTGAGCACGCTGGCCAGTTTGGGTTGCATGACCTGGCCTATATCATGGCCGTGGAAACCCGCCACCGCAATGTCCTGCGGAATGCGCAGGCCGAGCCGCTGGCATTCAAACACCGCGCCGATGGCCAGGTCGTCATTGGTGCAGATTATGCCGTCGATGGCCGGATACTCTTGCCGAGCCTGGCGCAACAAATCCACGCCGGTGGAATAGGACGATGACTCGACGATCATTACGCTATGGACAGGCAACCCCTGTTCGCGCATGGCCTGTTCGTAACCCCGCTGTTTGATAATGGTGCGCTCATCCAGGCGGGCGCCGAAATAGACAATATGGCGGTGGCCGCGATCCAGCATCAGCAGCGTCATCTGCCGCGCCGCTTCGAAATTATCGAAACCCACCGCGATATCCAGGCACGGCGAGACGCTGTCCATGATCTCCACCACCGGGATACCCGCCACTTCAATCATTTTCAGGGTACGGGGCGTATGGGAACGCTCCGCCAGGATCAGGCCGTCGATGTTATAGGACAACAGCGAGGTCAGCCGCAGCTCTTCCGTTTCCGGTTGATAACCGTAGTGGGCCAACATGGTTTGATAACCGTTGGCATCGGTGACGGTTTCAATGCCGCGCAGCACCTCGGCGAAAACCTGGTTGGTCAGCGAGGGCAGCAGCACGCCGATAGCCCGGCTGGTGGCGTTGGACAGGATGTCCGGCGCCCGGTTGGGGATATAGCCCAGCTCGTCCAGCGCGCCGGCGATTTTACATTGCAACGCTTCGGAAACCAAAGCCGGGTTGCGCAGATAACGGCTCACCGTCATTTTGGTGACGCCCACTTTATCGGCAACATCTTGAAGACCCGGTCTTTTTTTCTTCATTAGCGTGATAACGGCCCCAGCTCGGAATGGGGTGTAGTTTAGCAAAAAAAACCGGCGGCGAGTATGTTTATAGCGAAAGCCCCGAGGGCGCGGGGGAAATCCACCGCACCGAACGCCGCAATCCATTCTTGACCACCAAAACGTGAAACGGCGTAATGACGTTAAGATAGGCGCGGCCAAGAGGGTTGTGGCAATGAACAATGCTCGTGGCCACCAGCTGGTAGCCCGATTTATGCGCCGGCGCGGCGCGGATCAGCAGAGAAAGGCTGAAATCCAGATGCCGGTCATCGGCGCCGAGGATAATCTCATGGGGCGAACGCGATTTGACGGGGAAAAAATCGATGGGGCTTTCGTGGCCGGCCCGCGCCTCGCGGCGCAGTTCGCCGGAGGTCTTCAGACCGAAACCGGACACGGCGATATCCCGCAGCGCCAGAAGCGTGCGGACCCAGGGTGCGGGATGTTCGAGTACGGCGCCGGCCCACTGGTTTATATCCAGGGAGGCGTGAGGCGGTATCGCTACGGCGAACGCATCCGCCAGGTCGGCGCCGGCCGCCAGCGGCGCGATGCCGCTTTCGGCCGGTAAAGGAACAGACCTGACCCGGCACAGTTCCCAACCGTCGATTCCCGGCAGTATGCTGGTCCGGTTCATTGAGGAGCCATTATTGTTTTATCGAATACCGCCTCAATAGGTAGCCAGGGGCCCAGATGAACCACCCGCCGTTCCAGCAGGCCGGCTTTGATCATCGGCAGTCGGTCCAGTTCGATATGGACATCGGCCACATCCGCCGCTTCGTAAATCAACGTCACCTCCGGCGGACTGGATTGAAAATAGCATTCACGCAGTTGTCCGTTCCGATACGCACCCCATATGGCTATTTCCTCTTCAATAGCATAAGGCGCGAACTCGGCGAGAGTCCGTTGCGCCGCGGGGGTTAGCAGGGCCAGAAATTTCATTCTCAACTCCTTCGCAATGGGAAATAAAAAGTATCGGCGGGAAATAACGATCCTGGTAGAGACCTCTGGTTCATGTTAGTGTTGAATTCATGTCAATACCACCGTTACCCTCCGGACTGCTTCAGCTGTTATGGTTTGTCCGTATTGTCGAAGCAGGTTCCTTCGCTGAAGCCGCCCGCCGGGCAGGCACAACCACGTCATCCATGTCGAAAGCCGTCAGCCGGTTCGAAAAGGCCCATGGCGTTCGCTTATTGCACCGCACGACTCACTCCCTCTCCCTGACTGATGAGGGGGATCGTTTGCTGGTGGAAGGACGCCGTTTGATAAGCGAGCTCGCGCAGGCGGAAAATCTGCTGGCGGACCTTGGCAACGGCGGCGCCTCGGGACGGGTTAGGATAGCCGCTCCGGCCGCGTTCGCGCGAAGGTGCATTATGCCTGAGCTGCCCGTTTTCCTGAGAACGCATCAGGGAATCCAGATTGAGCTGCAGTTTGGCGACGATATCGCGGATCTGGCTGCGCGGGGCATCGATATCGCCATTCGCGCCGGTGAGCTCGGCGGCTGGCCGGGCTATGTTTCCCGTGAACTCTACCGGTTTCCCTGGATAGCCTGCGCCTCCCCGGACTATCTCCAGCGCCATGGCATACCGGACACACCGTCGGCGCTGTCATCCCATGCATTGATTGGTTTTAGAAACAAGGCCACCGGCCAGATTGATAACTGGCATTTTACCTCGCCGGCCACCGGGGACGATGTACGCCACATTCCGCGGGCGGAGCATGTATTCGATGATGGCGAAATGGTTTGGGAGATGGTCCGCGCCGGATTCGGCATCTGCTGGGCGCCCTCATGGCTGGGATTGGATGACCTGCGCAGCGGCAGGGTGGTGGAAATCCTGAAAGAGTGGCGGACTGATGCGTCAACGCTCTCCGCCGTGCGCCTGCAAAGGCGATTAACTCCCAGGCGGACACAAATCGTGATGGATTTTATCGCCGCCTTGCCGTCGTCCTGGCAGGTTTGACCGCTGGGAAACCGCCGCACGCTTGGCAAAAAAAACAGGCTTTCGGCAAGATACCGAAAACCTGTCCGTTCACCGCCCGTTTGCCGCTGTCTCATTGACAAAACGCATCCCTTATACCGGCGGTAAATCAAATACCAGTATTTCACTGTCCTCTGTGGCCCGCAGGGTTAAGACGCTTTCATCCCATATCGCCAGCCCGTCGCCGGCATGCGCCTGTTGCCCATTGATATCCACTTGGCCGCGCACCACCTGGATCCAAACCCTGCGGCCGGGTTCCAGCGCCAGCGTGTCCTGCGCCTCGGCTCCCAAAGCCCAGCGGGTCAGGGTCATATCCTGGAATACCTTCAACGAGCCTTCCCGCGCATCCGGCGACAGCACCAGTTGCCGTCCCTGCGGCGCGTCAAAGCGGCGCTGTTCGTAGCGCGGCGTCAGGCCGGCTTCTTGCGGCAGGATCCAAATCTGGTACAAGTGCAGCGGAACGTCGTCACGGCCATTGTATTCAGAATGGCGTATGCCGGTACCGGCGCTCATGATCTGGAACTCACCGGCATGGATTTGTTCTTTATTGCCCATGCTGTCCTGGTGTTCCACCGTCCCTTCCAGTACGTAGGTCAGGATTTCCATGTCCTTATGCGGATGGGTCCCGAAACCTTTACCTTCCGCGATACGGTCTTCGTTAATGACCCTTAGAGCGGAAAACCCCATGAAATTGGCATCGTAGTAGTCGGAAAACGAAAACGAATGCCAGCTATCCAGCCAGCCATGGTTGGCATGACCCCGATCTTTTGCAGCACGTAAATAAATCATGTTCAAGTCTCCTCAATGTTTTTTACAGTCTATCCCTGGGCTGAGAATATGAAAGGATAAAAAACTCACCGCAGACATCAAAAAATTTGAATGTATCAAGCCGGTAGCTTCAGAGGTTTTGCCTGCAGATAAGGACGCTGGAAGATTCGTTTTTTTTCAGATAACGTACCGATAGATAAACATCGCTTTACAATCATATAACTATAATCGATCAATAAACAAAACATGATAGTCACCGCCTATCATAAAATTTTCTAAGAAAGATTAAACCGATCAAAATCGTAAAGAAGCGCTCCGCCTATCCGATAAGTAAGCTGAGTGCAGAAACATCGTCTTCATTTTCCACGTTAGGAAAGCGCATTCCCCCATCTGAAACGACACACAGGGATAGGGGTTATGAAATGGCTGTAGTTATCTAGGAGTGAGTATGAGGCTTGCGAATATAAAAATTGGTCGCAGATTAACGATAGGTTTTACGTTGCTATTAATCTTAATTCTACTATCCGGCGTAATATCCATCTTTAATCTTGCTAAGTTCAATAAAAACATCATTCGTATCGTTTCAGTGGACTACCCGGTCACTGTCAGCGCAAATAATATCGTCGACGAATTCAATCAAATTATAGCAACGCAGCAATATATTCTGCTGGCTGCCGATACCACCGGTGTCAACCACCAAATCAATCATATAATAGATATTCGGAAACAGATCGGAGAAGAATACGATTCAATGGCGAGCGCCCTGACGGATCCGCCCTCCATGCAGATTTTGAAAGACCTCATCACCGTACGGCAGGATTTTATCGCGTCCAACAAACGTTTCGAGGCCGCTATGCTCAGCGGAGATAAAACGACGGCGACCCGCGAGTTTATGGAGACATCTTTGCCCCTTATTGCCGAATACCGTTCGGGAATAAAAAAATTCATTGCCCTCCAAGATAGTAAAATGCTCAATTCCCAGTTCCGGGTTTCAGAGGATTTTAAATTAATCCGTTTGGTGCTGATAATATTGATTCTCGGTAGCCTCGCCATGGGTATTCTCATTGCCTGGCGCATTACGCTGAGTATTACCCACCCGCTTCAGCGGGCGGTAAACGTGGCCAGGAAGGTGGCGGAAGGCGACTTGACCGGCTCGGCAACCATCACCGCCAAGGATGAGACCGGCTTATTGCTGCGGGCGTTGGAAGATATGAATATCAACCTGCATCGTATTGTACAGCGTGTCAGGGATGGCGCCGAGGCGATTGCCGCCGCCACGGCTCAAATCGCCTCGGGTAATCAGGATCTCTCATCACGCACCGAGGAACAGGCTGCTTCCATCGAGGAAACCGCGGCCTCACTGGAGCAATTGACTTCAACTATCAAGAACACGGCGGCGAATACCGCCGAGGCAACGGATGTGTCGGCGCGGGCGTCCGGCATAGTGAAACACAACGGTGAACTGATGGGGCATGTCACGGACAAGATGCGCAGCATCCGCAAATCATCGGAGTCTATGTCGGAAATCATCGGCGTTATCGACAGCATTGCGTTCCAGACCAATATTCTGGCGCTGAATGCCGCGGTCGAAGCCGCCCGCGCCGGCGAAAACGGTCGCGGTTTTGCCGTGGTGGCCAGTGAAGTAAGGGCCTTAGCCCAACGCAGCGCAACCGCGGCCAAAGAGATCAAAAACCTGATTGATGAATCCGTCAATCAGATACATGACGGTATGAAACTTGTTGAAGAAGCGGGTACTTCTATGGCGGACATGGTGGCCAACGTGAACAATGTCACTGATATTATCAAGGAAATTTCCCAGGCCAGTAACGAACAAAGCGACGGCATTCACCAAATCAATGTCGCTGTCGGACAGATAGACAGTTCCACGCAACAAAACGCGGCGTTGGTGGAAGAAGCAGCCTCGGCGGCAGTTTCACTTCAGGCCCAGGCGGCATCCCTGACGCAAATAGTCAGTACGTTCAAACTGACTTCAGCCTCGCTGGCCGATGCCCTCTCGCACCATGAGGCGATTGAGGACAAACCTTCCGCGGACCAGGACCCGCAGCCGGCCAAAGAGGGGCAACCGGGCAAAGGGGAAAGCTGGGCGTCATTCTGAGGTTTGACATTGGCCTTACGACGCGCAAAAAAAAGCCGGCACCCAAGCCGGCTCAAGTATTACTGGAAGCAATGTGAGCAATGTCGTGCTTTCGCGGCTCCCTCTCATCAGAGAGGAAATCCGGAACGCATGGAGATAATAATCATTATCATTCGCACTTGTAAAGTCTTTTTTTAGCCCAGATACATCTTTCGCAATAAACGGGACACGGCTTCTTCTTCATTGGTGCCAATCACTTCCAGCTCGGGCAGCAGCTCCTTCAAGCGCTGATGGGAATTACCCATGATAAAACCTTTACCGGCCATGGCCAGCATCTCTTTATCATTCATACCGTCGCCAAAGGAGATACAGTCCGCCAAAGAGTAACCGATGGTTTTAGCCACCTGATCCAGCGCATGGCCCTTGGAGACCCCGCCGGCCATGACTTCCAGACAAACCGGCAGCGAGAAGCTGACATTGACCCGATCGCCCCAGCGCGCATTGAGTGCGGCTTCCAGCTCCGTTAACCGGTCATGATCGTCACTGGTGTAATACACTTTGCAGATGCCGTCAGTGGGCAGCATGCCCGGTTCGAACAGCTGGTAGTTGAAATCTGACTCCCGGAAAAAATCCTGCTGATCGAGGCGGTCACGGTTCATATACCAGTCATCACGGCGATAAACGTTGGTGAGTATTTTCGGATCGTCATGAACCAGGCTGAACAGCTCGCCGGCAATATCGCTGTCCAGATCGTGGGCGAAAATCAGTTCACCGTCGGGATTATGCACGCGAGCGCCGTTGGAGGTGATCATATAGGCGCTGATGCCCAGATTATCGCGGATTTGAGACACATCAATGTGGTGCCGGCCGGTGGCGAACACAAAATGAATATCCCGGGCGGTGAGCAGTTGCAAAGTTTCTTTGGTGTAAGGCTTGAGGGTGTGGTCCGGCGCAAGCAGGGTACCGTCCAAATCAGATACGACAACGTGAAACATGATTCTTGTTAAACCTCTGGCGTTAGCGACGGTGAAGACCGCCGGAATAAAATTAATGATGCCGCGCGAAAAAAGCGGTGATTATGTTCAGCGCCTCGGCGCGCAAGGGATCCTTCTCGAACAGTATCTCGTGCCGGGCGCCTTCGATCCTGACGGGTTTATTTCCTTCACATGGGTGACCGGCGTCGGCCATGGCCCGGCAGAAAGCATTCTGGCTACGGTTATCCACAACCTTTTCTTCACCGGCCTGGAGCAGCAGCAGCGGCGTGGTAATGGCGGCGGCCTTGGCCAGGATATCGTTGCCCGCCAGAATTCCCTCCCTGACCCAATGATAGGTCGGGCCGCCAATCCGTAATTCCGGATCGTCGGCATAAAACCGTAAACTGCGCCGGTAGCGTTGCCAGCTGTGGGTCAGCAAATTAAGCATAAAAGGCATCGGACGCCACTGGCCGGTGCCGATTGCGTAATAATCGCGCATGGCGGGCCGCCGTTCGGTCCATTCCAGTATCTTCCAGGCCAGCCAGTGCGGCATCGGTAAACGGATACCGAACATGGGGGCGCATAATACCGCGGCATCGCAGGATTCAGGGTAGGCGGCCAGGAACAAAGCCAATATCGCGCCCCCCATGGAGTGCGCCAGGGCGAAACGGCGGCTGTAACCGCCGGTCTCAACGTAACATTGCCAGAATTGAGTAAAATCCGCAATATAATCATTGAATTGCAGAACATGTCCGCGATGGGTATCCGCCAGCAGGCGGCCGGATCGCCCCTGGCCGCGATGATCGATTATCATCACATCATAACCGCAATGGTACAAATCATAAGCGATTTCAGGATATTTAACGTAGCTTTCAATGCGGCCGGTGCTGATAACCACCACTTTATTATGGCGGGGAGAACGTAAACGGACAAAACGAATCGGCATGCCCTGGGCGCCGATAAATTCGCCCTCCTCGCGCCGGCGCCAAAAATCCAACAGCGGACCGGTGTAAAAAGCAGCGAATTGTTCTTCGCGTGTCAACCAGCTCTGTTTATGTCCTGAAACCACCCTTGATACTCCTGGCATGACGCGGGGCAAAAAAATTAAGGTCCGGCGCGCCGGAAAATATTGCTGTAAAGTGGGGGAAAAGCTTACATTGTAATACAACCTAAACTATTCGGGTTGCAGTGATATTAAAATACCTATACAGGGAGCGCATTTAATGACCTGGGACTGGTGGCTTACCTATCTCCTGACCACAACCCTCCTTAGCCTTTCCCCCGGTTCCGGCGCCATCAATACCATGAGCACCGGCATCAGCCATGGTTATCGGGGCGCCGTGGCGTCCATTGCCGGGCTGCAGGTGGGCCTGGCCACGCATATTCTGCTGGTGGGTATCGGGCTTGGAACGCTGTTCTCGCATTCCCTGCTGGCATTTGAAATCCTGAAATGGCTGGGGGTGGCTTATCTTTGCTGGCTGGGCATCCAGCAATGGCGCGCCGCCGGCACCTTTACCCTTGCCGCTCCGACAGGCAAAATGCCGCGCCGGCAATTGTTCCGGCGCGGTGTTTTTGTCAACCTCACCAATCCCAAAAGCATTGTCTTCCTGGCGGCGCTGTTCCCGCAATTTGTCCTGACGCAACATCCCCAGGGGGCACAATACCTGGTGCTTGGCGTTACCACCCTGGTGATGGATATTATTGTCATGATTGGCTATGCCGGCCTGGCAACCCGCATTGCCCACGTCCTGAAAGGACCCCGTCAAATGCGGCGGCTGAACCGCACTTTCGGCTCGCTGTTTATCATGGTGGGCGCGCTGCTGGCTACCGCGAAATAATCAGGCTGATGCCAAAACCGGCGAAAAATACTCCCGCCACGCCGTCTATCCAGCGCGCCAGGCGCTGGTAGCCGCGGCGCATGGCCGGCAGGGCGAACACTATCGCCACCAGCGTGAACCAGAACAGGGTCTCGCCGACGATCATGAAAAACAGGCCCCAGCGCGCGCCGGCGGCGACATTATCGCCGACGAACAGCGAGAAGACGCTGCCGAAATAAATCAGCGCCTTGGGGTTGGCCAGATTGGTAAACAGGCCGCGCAAAAAGCTATATCCCTGATGCGGCAGCGGCTCGGCGGTTTGCGTCCCGGGATGGCGGGCGGAACGCAGCAACTGCCAGCCCAGCCAGCAAAGATACATACCGCCCCCCACCGTGATAATGCTATGCAGCCACTGCATTTTCGTCAGCAGCAGATGCAGGCCCATTAACGCCAGCGCCGCCCAAACGGCGACGCCGAGGCTGATGCCCAGCACGCCCAGCATGGCGTCGTGGCGGGAACGGCTGACCGCGGTTTGGGAGATGAAGAAAAAATCCGGCCCCGGGCTCATCAGCGCAATCAGATGGACCATGGCCACGGTGGCGAACAGCATTAACATTATTAACTCTCCTCTCTACCCGTCATACTTCAAGCTGCAGGTGTGTGGGTATCTTGATTCTATTCTCGGCGCATCAGCGCACCGGCAACGCGTCGTCGTCAATCAGGTGATCGCGGATGATCGTCAGGAAAGGCATGCCGAAACGATCGAGCTTGCGGTGACCGACGCCGTTCACCCTTAATAAATCATTGGCGGTGACCGGCAATTGTTCCGCCATTTCCAGTAGAGTGGCATCATTGAACACCACATAGGGCGGCACGTTGGCCTCGTCCGCCAGGGACTTGCGCAGTTTACGCAGCTTGGCGAACAGTTGCCGGTCATAGTTGCCGCCATAGGTTTTCGGCGCGCTGCGGGATTTCAGGTTCGCCACCCGCGGCTCCGCCAGCATCAGAGGCACTTCGCCCCGAAGCACCGGACGGGCCGATTCGGTCAACTGCAGCGCCGAATGCCGGGTAATATTCTGGCTTACCAATCCCAGGTGAATCAACTGCCGCAGTACGCTGACCCAATGCTCGCTGGTGCGATCGCGGCCGATGCCGTATACCGGCAGCTGGTCATGGGCATATTCTCGTATACGCTGGCTATTGGCGCCGCGCAGCACCTCGACGATATAGCCCATGCCGAAACGCTGCCCCACCCGGTAAACGCAGGAGAGGGCCTTGCGGGCCTCTTCCAGCCCGTCATAGCGCTTCGGCGGATCGAGGCAAATGTCGCAGTTGCCGCAGGGCTGCTGGCGGCCCTCGCCGAAATAATTCAGCAACACCAGCCGGCGACAGGTTTGCGCTTCGGCAAAGGCGCCCATGGCGTTGAGCTTATGGCGCTCGATATCCTGCTGCTCGCCGGGAGGTTTTTCCTCAAGGCAGCGGCGCAGCCAGGCCATATCCGCCGGATCGTAAAATAAAATGGCTTCCGCCGGCAGGCCGTCGCGGCCGGCGCGGCCGGTTTCCTGATAATAGGATTCGATATTGCGCGGGATGTCGTAATGCAGCACAAAGCGCACATTGGGCTTGTTGATGCCCATTCCGAAAGCCACCGTGGCCACGACGATCTGCAGATCATCGCGCTGAAAGGCCTCCTGAACCTGCCCGCGCCGATCGTTGCTGAGGCCGGCATGATAGGCATCGGCGCTGATGCCCTTGCTTTGCAAGCGCGCGCTGATATCTTCCACCCGCGATCGGCTATTGCAATAGATAATACCGCATTTGCCGCGCTGCCCCTGCACAAAATGCCACAGCTGTTCGAAAGGTTTGTATTTTTCCACCAGCGTATAGCGGATATTGGGGCGATCGAAACTGCTGATTTGAATCAGCGGATCCTGCAAGTCCAGCAGGCGGACAATATCCTGCCGGGTGGTATCGTCCGCGGTGGCGGTAAGGGCAATAAACGGCAGACCGGGGAAATGCCGCTTGATTTGCCCCAGCGCCCGGTATTCCGGACGGAAATCATGGCCCCATTGGGAGATGCAATGGGCTTCATCCACCGCAATCATGGCCGGTTGCCATTGCAGCAGTTGATCGAGCATGTTGTCCATCATCAGACGCTCGGGGGCGATATAGAGCAGTTTGATGCGTCCTTCACGGCATGCCGCCATGATTTCATGCTGCTGCTCGCGGGTCTGGGTGGAGTTCAGGCAGGCGGCGGCCACGCCGTAGGCCAGCAGCTGATCCACCTGATCCTTCATCAGGGAAATCAGCGGCGAGACCACCAGCGTCAGCCCCTCCATCACCAGGGCGGGTATCTGGTAGCATAAGGACTTGCCGCCGCCGGTGGGCATAACCGCCAGACAATCCCTGCCGCCCATGACGGCATTAATCAATGCTTGCTGACCCGGCCTGAATTGCTGATAGCCGAAGGTGTCGTGCAACACCTGTTCAGCCAGCGCTTCCCGATCTATCACCAACGCCGTCGACACATCATCCCCAACTTATTCCCTGCAGAACAGCGCCATTTCCCGCGCCCGTCATTAACACCGCAACATTTTACATCATGTCGTTAAGCATGAAACCCACGCCGATTCGGGTTTGGCGGTGATTATAATCAATTAGCGACTCGCCGTAACCACTAAAAAGCTGGGTGTAGAAACGTACGTGTTTGGTAAGAGGATAGCTCCAACCCAGCTGGCCGCTGCCGTAACCGCTGTTCCAGTTATAATGGCTCTCCACCGAAAACACGCTGGGTCCCCAAGCGTAGCCGATTTTCAGACGATAATAACCCATGTACTTGGAGATATCCGGATTATCATCCATGCTGCCGAAGTGCAGCCAGGGTTTCAGCTCCACCTGCCAGTTGCCGTTTTGCGCCATCAGGCGGGTATAGGCGCGGTCCCAGCTGCGTGAAGTGGGATCCGACCGGCCGTTGGACTGATGGTTGACACCCACTTCCACATCCCGCAGTGTCCAGCCGGCGAAATCATAGTCGGTAGCCCAGCCGAGAAACAGCTGCGGTTCATAATTGGTTTCGCGAAACGGTGAGGACTCTTTGGTATTGGAGGCCTGCCACCAGGATCCCTGGGTATAGGACGCCGCCAATAACGAGTTGTCGCCGGCGATACCGCGCCAGAGGGGGAATGCCAGGCTCAGTTGGAAATCAAGTTCATCTTTGCGGGCATGATCGGACCAGTCGTAGCTCTTGATGGCCTCTTTATTGATGTCGCTGGTGTAGGTATAGATTACATAGTTGCTTTCATAGGGATAAAGAAGAAAGGGATTATCGTGGTCCTGCAGCAGATTGGCGATAATACTGCCTCGGACCGGGGGTGCATCCGGAACGGTTTTTACTGTTGCTTCTTGTGCATATACAGCGGTGGATGATCCTGCCAAAAGTACTACGGCCCCCAAAAGCTTACGCATATTTTTTATCTCCTAAGTGCGCAACGCAAAAAGTATGCAATTGAATTAGTTTACACACAAATAGCTATTTTCATTAACGATAAGCTTTTATTTATCACGATTTGCCAAAACATGATTTTTTTTAACGAAAACCTTACTCTCTGCCAAACCCGACGGGCTTGGCTTATACTTGCTGGCTTCTTTACTGCCGTCTGGTTGATTCATGTATAAACAATCCACGCGCCGAGGCGTGTTATGCGCGCTCGGCGCATACTTGATTTGGGGACTGGCGCCGGCCTATTTCAAGCAGATCCAGCAGGTGCCCGCCACCGAGATCCTGACCCACCGGATTATCTGGTCGGTATTTTTCATGGCGGCGTTGTTGACCCTTTGCGGCAAATGGGCGCAGGTCAGGGCAATATTCCGCCAGCGCAGGACGCTGCTGATGCTGGGCCTGACCTCGCTGTTGGTGGGGGGCAACTGGCTGCTGTACATCTGGGCGGTGAATCATCGCCATATGCTGGAAGCCAGCCTCGGTTATTTTATCAACCCGCTGGTGAATATCCTGCTGGGCATTCTGTTTCTCGGCGAGCGGTTTCGGAAATTGCAATGGCTGGCGGTGCTGCTGGCGGCATGCGGCGTGCTGATGCAGCTGTGGAGATTCGGTTCGCTGCCGCTCATTGCCCTTGGCCTGGCCTTCAGCTTTGCCTTTTACGGCCTGCTGCGAAAAAGGCTCGGCATCGACCCGCAAATCGGCATGCTGATTGAAACCTTATGGCTGTTGCCGGTGGGCGCCTGGTATCTGTTCTACTTCGCCGACAGCCCCACCAGCCACCTGGGGGATAACAGCCTGTCGCTGAATCTGCTTCTGATCTCGGCGGGGATCATCACCACGGTGCCGCTGCTGATGTTTGCCGACGCCGCCAATAATCTGCGGCTTTCCACCCTGGGATTTTTCCAGTATCTCGGCCCGACGCTGATGTTTTTGCTGGCGGTGTTCTGCTATGGCGAGGCCATGACCCAAGACAAGCTCTACGCGTTCAGCTTTATCTGGCTGGCGCTGGCCGTGTTTATCTTCGACGCCGTGCTTTGGCAGAAAAAATCACGCCACGGGCGGCGCGGCATTGCGTGAAATAAAGCGCGCTATGGCCGGGCCGAGCAACAGGATGGAGAGTAGCCGCAGGCTCTGCATGGCCATTACAAAACTCATATCCGCATGGCTGCCGGCGGCAATAATGGCCACAGTGTCCAATCCGCCCGGGCTGGTGGCCAAATAGGCGGTAAGCAGGCTCACCGGCAGCAAGAGGGTCATAATCCAGGCCATCGCGCTGCACAGCAGAATCAATCCCACGATGGACGCCACCATCTGCGGAAGGGTTTTCAAGGCTTGCAACACAATGGCCGGGGTGAACCGCAAGCCGACGCTCCAGCCGATAAAAGCATAGGCCAGCGCCAATAGCCACTGCGGGACCTGTATGGTAAGGGTACCGGTAATATGCAGCATCGCCCCCGCCAGCATGGGAATCAGCAGCGCCCCGGCCGGTATATGCAGTTTTCTGCCCAGCCAGGCGCCGACGGCGGCAATGATAAGCGTCGCGGCAAAACGATAGTCCAGTGAGGGAAACCAGATTATCTCCGCCGACGCGTTATTCTGCGCGCCGAGGCTGAGGTGGGCTACCATCGCGGCGGCCGCCGCCACAAACAAGACGCGCAGGTATTGCATAAACGCCACCAGCCTGACATCCGCGCCGAACTCCCCCGCCATGGCCACCATGGCCGACGCGCCTCCCGGCGAGGAGCCCCATGCCCCGGTAGGTCCGGGCAGGCTGCTGAACCTCACCAGCAGGAAGCCGGACAGGCCGCTGGCCACCAGCGTCATCAAGACCACCACTACCACCAGCCACCAATAGGATACCAGGATCCCGAGAATGGCCGGAGAGAGCACCAAGGCTATCATGCAGCCGATCACCGCCTGGCAAGCGATAAAAACCTTAGGCGAGATATGCAGGGTTGATCCGGACAGAGCCATCACCACGCCCACCAGCATCGGGCCGAGCAATAGGGCGGCCGGCAGGTGATACAACTGCAGGGCGGACCCCAGCGCCAACGAGAAAAACAGCAATATCAGCCACTGGAGAGATAACGGCAAATGTTTCATTGTTAATTGTCTGTAATGCTAAAACATATTGTTTTAGCATAAACCAGAAACAAGATAAGTAATTATCGTACAAATTATCTTCTTATTTCCGGCGCGCCCTCAGCGTTATAGCCAGTTTTTACGCTTGAAGTACAGGTAAGGCGCCAGGCCTGCCAGGATCATCAATGCAATGGCGCCGGGATAGCCAAACGACCATTTCAGCTCGGGCATAAACTCGAAGTTCATGCCGTAGCTGGACGCCACCAGCGTCGGCGGCAGAAAGACCACCGATACCACGGAGAAGATTTTGATGATGCGGTTTTGCTCGATGTTGATAAAGCCCATTGCCGCTTGCATCAGGAAGTTGACCTTCTGGAACAGCGATTCATTATGGGGCAACAGCGATTCGATATCCCGCAGGATTTCACGCGCCTGCTCCAGCTGGCCGGAAGGTAAACGCGCCTTGCGCACCAGGAAATTGAGCGCGCGCTGGGTATCCATCAGGCACAGGCGGACCTTCCAGCCCACGTCCTCCAATTCCGCCAGGGTAGACAAGGCTTCATCGTATTCATCGCCCTGATGCCCTTCCATAATGACCAGGCTCAGCGCTTCCAGATCGCTGTAGATGTTTTCAATCTCGTCAGCCAACTGCTCTATTTTTGTTTCGAACAAATCCAGCAGCAGCTCATAGGCATTGCCGTCAGTGAGGGTCTGGCTGCGGGCGCGCATGCGGTACAGCCGGAACGCCGGCAGTTCACGCTCGCGAAGGGTGTAGAGGCGGCCGTCGCGGATGGTGAACGCTACCGTGGCGTTACCGGCATGATCCTCGGCGTCTTCATAAAAAAAGAACGAATGGATATGCAGTCCGTCCTCGTCTTCGAAAAAACGGGCGGAGGCTTCGATATCCTCCAGTTCGAGGCGGGTCGCCAGGCTTTGTCCCAGCTCATCCTGAACTTTTTCGCGCTCCCCGTTCTCGGGCTCGATCAGATCCACCCAGAGAGAACCGGTTAACGTATCGCCTTCATCCAATTCAAGACGGGATAGGCGATTATGATCCAATTTAAACGCGTTAAGCATACGCCATGGCTTCCTTAGCGGTGTCTAGCGGGAAACGCATTAGAGGAGAAACCGGGGGGTGAGAATGTCACCGACAAGTTCCAGACCATCAAAGATCTGACTCAGCGCGACACATACATGCGGGTCGCTGACAACCGCTAAGGCCATCAGCATAGGGGAAGCCTTAGTGGTACCTGATAAACAGATTATCGAGCCAGTATCTACTGGGGGCGTCCAAGGCGTAATCCTCTCACAATCATAGTGCGCGCATGTTACGCCGAGATTAAAAAGGCTGTCAATATGCAACGACGACACAATGGCCTATTTTTTGCACAATCTGCTTTTTGATTGATGAATTATTTGTGACGTCTGCCGCAGGAGCCTGCCGGCGCGGATATTTTTTATACCGGCCGGCACGGCACAGGCTGAGTCAAACCGTCTCCAGCCGGGCATAGGCCGCCACCAGCCATTTGATGCCCTGCCCCTGGAAGGCTATCTGCAAGCGGCTGTGCTCGCCGCTGCCTTCCAGATTGATAACGGTTCCTTCACCAAATTTGGGATGGCGCACCCGCTGCCCCAGGATGAAGCCGCTGTCGTTTTCGCTCAGGGGCGTCCCCATGCGCTGATGGTTCGCCGGCCGCGACACGCTGGCCCGCAGACGCACCTCTTCCACGCACTCCTGGGGCAGTTCGCCCACAAACCGCGACGGCCGGTGAAAGGCCTCTTTGCCGTAGAGGCGGCGGGTTTCGGCGTAGGTGAGGGTCAGTTTTTCCATGGCCCGGGTGACGCCCACATAGGCCAGCCGGCGCTCTTCCTCCAGACGTCCGCCCTCATCC
The DNA here is from genome assembly GCF_047324255.1 of Sodalis sp. RH15. Taxonomy (NCBI): domain Bacteria; kingdom Pseudomonadati; phylum Pseudomonadota; class Gammaproteobacteria; order Enterobacterales; family Bruguierivoracaceae; genus Sodalis; species Sodalis sp. RH15. The sequence goes on along the minus strand of NZ_CP178738.1, from coordinate 663,623 downwards.
AGTGACATCTGGCTGGGAAACATGCCCTCTTCCATGCCGACGATAAACACCTGCCTGAACTCCAGGCCTTTAGCCGAATGCAGCGTCATCAGCTGCACCGCGTCCTGATACGCGTCCGCCTGCCCTTCGCCGGCTTCCAGCGCGGCATGGGACAGGAAGGCCTGCAGCGGCATCAGATCTTCATCCTCGTCCTGGTAGCTGTACTGCCTTGTGGCGGTTACCAGTTCCTCCAGGTTTTCGATGCGCGCCTGGCCTTTTTCGCCTTTTTCCTGCTCATACATCATCCACAGCCCGGAGTTCTTGATCACCCGGTCGGTTAACACGTGCAGGGGGAGATCGGCGGTCTCTTCCGCCAGGGCGTCCACCAGTTCGATAAAGCGCCGCATAGCCGAGGCGGCGCGGCCGGCCAGTACCTGCTCATTCAGCAACTCGCGGGTGGACTGCCAAAGGGTGAGCTGGCGATCCCGGGCTGCTTGCCTCACCACATCCAGGGTACGATCGCCGATGCCGCGGGTGGGGGTATTCACCACCCGCTCGAAGGCCGAGTCGTCGTTGCGGTTGGCGATAAGACGCAGATAGGCCAGCGCGTCCTTGATTTCCTGCCGTTCGAAAAACCGCTGGCCGCCGTAGATACGATACGGCATGGCGCTTTGCAGCAGAGCTTCTTCCAAGACGCGGGATTGGGCATTGCTGCGGTAAAGAATGGCGCTGTCGTTAAGGGCGCCGCCGCCCTCTTGCCAGGTTTTGATGCGGTTGACCACAAAGCGCGCTTCGTCCAGTTCGTTAAACGCGCAGTAAATGGAAATGGGTTCTCCGGCGGCGTCCTCGGTCCAGAGGTTTTTCCCCAGCCGGCTGCCGTTATGGGCAATCAGGGCGTTGGCCGCCGTCAGGATATTGCTGGTGGAGCGGTAGTTCTGCTCCAGGCGGACAGTCTGCGCGCCGGGAAAGTCATCAAGGAAACGCTGGATATTCTCCACCTGCGCGCCGCGCCAGCCGTAGATGGACTGATCGTCGTCCCCCACGATCATCACGTTGCCCTGGTCGCCGGCCAGCAGGCGGATCCAGGCGTACTGAATGCGGTTGGTATCCTGGAACTCATCCACCAGGATATTGCGGAACCGATCGCGATAGTGCTGCAGGATATGCGGTTTGTTCAGCCATAGCTCATGGGCGCGCAGGAGCAGTTCCGCGAAATCCACCAGCCCGGCGCGATCGCAGGCCTCCTGATAGGCCTGATAAATACGCAGCCAGGTGGCTTCAATGGGGTTGCCGTAGGTCTCCACATGCTGCGGACGCAGCCCTTCGTCTTTTTTGCCGCCGATGTACCACATGGCCTGCCGGGGCGGCCACTGCTTTTCATCGATGTTCAGCGCGCGGATGATCCGCTTGAGCAGCCGCAGCTGATCCTCGCTGTCCAGGATCTGAAAATCCTGCGGCAGGCCGGCATCCATATGATGGGCACGCAATAAGCGGTGCGCCAGACCATGGAAGGTGCCGATCCACATGCCGCCCTGGCCCGGGCCGAGCAGATGCTCGATGCGATGGCGCATCTCCGCCGCGGCTTTATTGGTGAAGGTCACCGCCATGATGGAATAGGGCGAGCTGTTTTCCACCGACAGCAGCCAGGCGATACGGTGCACCAGAACCCGGGTTTTACCGCTGCCCGCGCCGGCCAGCACCAACAGGTTGCCCCGCGGGGCGGCGACGGCTTCGCGTTGTTTGTCATTCAGGCCAGCAAGCAGTTCAGTGACGTCCATAAAGAGCCTTTTAGTACGTATATACTGGTTATTTATACAGCAACCGCGATGCTTATAGCAAGGCTGTAAGGGATTCCAGCCGCGAAATTTCCAAATGCGGCAACAAGCGGGCGTCGGGGGCCTGGCGGAAATTGCCGCCGCGATCGTTTATCCAGCAGGCCTGCAGGCCGCTTTGTACGGCACCGGTAATATCCGCCGCCAAATCATCGCCCACGTGCAGGATACTCTGCGGCGGCAGGCCGAGTTTTTCCGCCGCCAGATGGTACATATCGCGAAAAGGTTTGGCGCGCCCGTCGGGACCGGCGCGCAGCACAAACGCAAAATAGCCGGCCAGGCCGCAGGCCGCGGGCGATGCATTGCCGTTGGTAATGGCCACCAGCGGCCAGCGTGCGCCGAGAGCGCGCAGCGTTTGGTGCGTGATAGCGGGAACATCAATGCTGCTGCGCCAGCGGGCGAACTCCGCCATGGCGGCATCCGCGCCGGCGCCGGCCTCGGCATCGCTGAATCCCTGATTGCGCAAGCCCTGTTCCAGCGCGCGCCAGCGCCAGCGCGTCACATCGTGATAGATTTCCGGCTCCCGCTGGCGCAGCTCGGCCCGGATACGGCGGTAGTATGACGCGTCAAGGGATTTCAGGGCCGGATGATAATTCTGCAAAAACAGCAGCGATTCCCGTTCGGTACGGGCGATCACCGGCCGGTTATCATACAGGGTATCGTCTAAATCAAAGGTTAATGCCCGCAGGGGGCGCAGGGGACGGTAAAAACGCATCAAGACTTCCCTCGCTTGGCCCTGGGATGCGCGGCATCATAAACCTGGGCCAGATGTTGAAAATCAAGGTGAGTATAGATTTGCGTGGTGGAGAGATTGGCATGGCCCAGCAATTCCTGCACCGCCCTTAAATCGCCGCTTGATTCCAGCATGTGGGTGGCGAACGAATGGCGCAGCTTATGGGGATGGACATGGCTTTCAACGCCCTGTTTTATTCCCCATTCGGCAAAACGTTTTTGCACATTGCGCATGGAGATGCGTTTACCGGTTTTCGCCAAAAATACCGCATTATCCTCGGGGGCGAAAAATTCCCGCAGCGCCAGCCAATGCCGCAGCCAGGCGACGGCGGATTTGCCCAGCGGCAGCTTGCGCTCTTTGTTGCCCTTCCCCACCACTCTCACTTCACCGGCGTCCAAATCGATATGGCCGCAGTCGAGATTCACCATTTCCGCCAGACGCAGGCCGTCGCCATACATGATTTCCAGCATGGCGCGATCGCGCACCGCCAGCGGGTCAGTGCTGTCAATGTCCAGCAGGCGATCGACTTCGTCTACGTCCATGTTTTTCGGCAGATGGCGGCCGTTGCGGGGCGCGGAAACGCCTTTGGCCGGATTGGCCTTCAGCTCTCCCCGTCCCACCAGGAAATCAAGAAAACTGCGCAGCGCCGACAGACGCAATGCCAGGCTGGCGGCCTGTAAGCCCTGGCGCTTGCTGCGGGTCGCCATCGAACGCACATGGCTTACGTCCAGCTGCGTCCATTCGGCGACGCCGAGATCGTCGGCAATTACCACCAGCGCGGTTAACTGATGGGCATAACTGGCCTGGGTCAGCGGACTCAATTGCCGCTCCACCCGCAGATAGCGCAAAAAGGCGTCCACCTTCGGCTGTAGGGGCGATTCTCCGGCGGTCATAGCCGAGCGACCCAACGCACCAGCAAACCGGGCAGCAGAGCGGCCAGTTGTTGCAATAAAACGGTGCCCATGCCGGATTGATAATGCTGGCTGTCGCGGCTGGTGAAGATCACCACGCCGAGGGAGCCGTCATCACCCATCAGGGTCATGGCCACCGAACCGACCTGTCTGGCCTGGGGTATCAACAGCAGCAGCTCCGGGCCGTTAAGGGTGCCCAGATAATGATTACCCTGGCCTAGGCGCTGGATGCGCAAAGGCTCAAAGGCGGTTCTGGACAGGCCGAGATGGGTGAAATCCGACGGCGCGCCAATCAGCCATTTATCGGTGAATAAACGCACATGCGCACCGGATAAGCCGAGGCTGCGCGCCCAGCGTTGCAGCCGGCTCAGGAAATCCTGCAGGCTTTCGGCGGTAGCCAGGTCGGTTTGCAAATCCAGCAGGCGATTGAACAGCTGTTCATTATCCGCCGCCGCCTCCATGAGCCGGCCGATGTCCTCTTCCAACTGCTGGATATGCCGGCGCTGGCGCGTTATCTGCCACTCCAGCAGGGAGACGCTGCCCCGATTGACATGGGGAATGCGCATCTGTTCGACCTGGAGAGCGTTGCGGATAAAAAAGTCCGGATTTTGTACCAGGAATTGCGAAACCGTACTGTCGTCCAGGACCGGCGCCGTCTCGACTTGCTCCCCGATATTCTTCATAGATGAATAAACCCGTCGTAGATATGCACCGCCGGCCCGGTCATAAAGAGCGGGTTGCCCGGACCTTTCCAACTGATTTCCAAACTGCCGCCCAGTAAATCTACCTTCACCTGTTGCGACAGTACGCCCTGCAGGATGCCCACCGCCACTGCGGCGCAGGCGCCGCTGCCGCAAGCCTGGGTTTCCCCCACCCCGCGCTCAAACACCCGCAGGCGAATGTTCTGGGGATTGACCACCTGCATAAAACCGATATTAGCCCGTTCGGGAAAACGCTCGTGATTTTCCAGCAGCGGACCGAGGGAGGATACCGGCGCGGCGTCGGTATCCTCCACCTGAATAACGCAGTGGGGATTACCCATGGAGACCACGCCGCACAGCACCGTCTGCTCCGCTACCCGCATAATGTAGGTTTTTTCCGCTTTGGCGGCGCGAAAAGGGATGTCCTGCGGCTCGAATTTCGGCTCGCCCATATTTACCCGCACCTGATCATCATCGGTAATGGTGATGATCATCCGCTCGGTTTGGGTACTGACGTGTAATTCCCGCTTATTGGTCAAACTTTTCATTCTGACGAAACGGGCGAAACAGCGGGCGCCGTTACCGCATTGCGCCACTTCGCTGCCGTCGGCGTTGAAGATACGGTAGTGAAAATCCAGTTCGGGATCGTACGGGGGCTCCACCACCAGCAGTTGATCGAACCCCACGCCGCAATGCCGGTCAGCTAGACGACGGATAAGCTCCGGCGAAAAATAGACGTTTTGCGTAACGGCGTCAACGACCATAAAGTCGTTTCCCAGACCGTGCATTTTGGAAAACTGCATATCGAACTCCGCTGACTTACCCTGTGCGCAGCATAGCGCTTCTCTTGTCTGGATGCGACAGAATCGCGTTTTGAGCACCAGTTGCGACACTTTTACGACACCATGCGATTCTACTTGGGGTACTTTTACGGTACGACAGAATCCCCTGAATGAGGCGCATTGCTGCCCGGATTCGCCGTTTGCACCGGTGATTGGCTGGAAGTGTCCGTCGTGGTCAGCTTGTGAGTCTCAGCGGGTTTAGCGGTGGTTTTAGGCGCCGGCGGCATAAAAAGCGGCCCTTTCAACCCGCATCCGTACAATCCCAGTACTAAAAACGCCGTTATCAGGGGGCGTAATTGACTATTCATCCGATTCATTACCTGTCATTCATGCTCTCAAGCCCTCTATCATCGCAGTTGGATCTTGAAAAGCAATAGGAATCGATAGGAAGCACGCCAGGCTGCACCGTTTAGCGGACCCCTTGGCGCTCTGGGTTGAGGATATGCGGGACGTTCGCAAGACGACGCGGCAGGCGGGACAGTTGCCAAAACCGGAAGGTTCAGTTCGACCGCGCCTGCTGCGCAGAGGCATCCTGATCATAGGGAGCGGCGGCCACCAGATGCGACAGCACGCTGTTGCGGAACGGCACCACCTGGATACGCCCGTCAAGCTGCACAATCTGGTAGAACTGGGGCAAATTGAAGTTGATAAAGCTCGAACCGTAGGTAAAACGATCGTGGGATGATGAATAAAAACGGCTCACATCCCGCACCAGCTCTTCCTTGCTTCCCTCGCAATGGTGATATGCCTCGACCCGGTTGGTTTCATCAAGAATATAAATATTGAAACCCTGTTCATCCGCGCTCTCTTCGAAGAAGAACTGAATGATGCCTTCGCTGGCAAAGCCGTCCACCACCGGCGGCAAATGCACCTTATCGGTTTCCATCTGGATGGACAGGCCGTGCAGCTTGTTATTGGAAATGGCGCCGTAAAATTCAATGGCGTTTTCTAGCTTCTGCACCGATACGCTCAGACGCTCGAAGAACAGCCCCCAGGTCTGGCCGGCAACCCGCACCGCTTTGAAACGGGCCGGATCCTGGCGGGTGCTGGAGAGCCGCAGTTCGATACATTCGGACACCAGCTGCTGTACGCGGGTTCGGATCAAGCCGCGCAAATGCTGGCTGTAGCAGAACACTTCCACCGTGTCGGGAGGCGAGGCATCCTGATGCATCTTGCCGAGAATGGTTTTCAACGCTTCCAGTACCGCCTGCTCGCCGCTGAAATGCAGGGTACGCACTTCGTTCCAGGAGTTGCGGTACAGCAGATCGATGCTGCCCACCAGGCACTCCTGCTGCTGGCCGAAGCTGAAGACATCCAGTTTCCGGAAATCGAAATGCACCACCTGATTGCGGAAAACGGCGGTGGGATCGTATTCGAGATTGACAATAATGGCCAGATGGCGGATTTCACATGGGCTGTACAGCGCCTTGGGCGTCGGCGCCGGAACCCGTAGCGGGAAAGTGCGGGACACATCCGCCACCAGTTCCTGCAACCGGCCCAGATCGCACACATCGCTGCCTTTGATATGCAGGCAGGTCTTGGGCGTCAACAGGCCGTTGAACCAGGCCCAGGCCACCAGCTTGTTCAAATAGCGGTTATATTCCAGCGGCTGATGGCTGATGATGGATTCCATCGACGGCGACTGGTTATACAGATACCAGCCGGCCCGGTTGGCCCGCCCCTGCGGCACATGGATAAACGTCAGGTGCTGCTCGGATAAATCCGGGGAAATCTGCGGGTTGATAAGCGTGACCTTGCCGGGCAGCGCCTCGAATGCCGCATAGAGCTTGCGGGTCAATACCCCGATATCCTGCGGGCTGGCGCTGACGCTCAGATTGTTACGCCGGGCGAAACGAATCAGGTTGCGGTAGCTTTGCATCATGGCGTCGAGCAATTCGTTATGCGCTTCCCGCACCTGGCCGATTTTCCAGTTGGCGCGATCGTCGAGCATGCTCAGACGCGCTTCGTCCCAGCCCCACTCCTTCACCTGCTGGCTGAGGATCTCCCGCCGCCAGACCACGCTTGCCGGGGTGGAGGATAATTTCTCGCAGACTTTAAGGTAAAAACAGCGCCGCACCAGATCCAGCCGGGTCATGTCGTTAATCTGGGTCAGGTAATGGGTGACCCGTTCCAGCATCATGCAATAGGGATCCAGGCCGAAAGAGACGATCTCGCCGTCATGGAGATGCTGCTTGATATTCATCGCCAGCAGCTGGGTGTGGGGATACTCCCAGGAGTAGGCTTCCAGCAGCAGGGTCTTCAGCACCGCTTTATAGGGGGAGTCGATGCTTTTATAAAGCTGCCACAGGCTGGCGCCGAAATACTCTTCGGCGGAAAGCGTGCCCAGGCCGCCCAAATCCAGCCACTCATTGGGGGTCAGCGCGCCGCGGGCATACAGCGACATCACATATTCATCGTAATGATCTTCTTCATCACCCGGCACCATGTTCCACAAAATGCGTTTGCCGGCCATGCGTACCGCGGTGCGGTAGAATTCGTCCAGCAGCAGGATATGCTGCGTGGATCCGCAATCATCGTCGCCGAGATTGCCGCTTTCATTGTGGCGGAAGCGATTTTCGTCAATAAGGAAAAAATTGACCTCCACGCCCTGGGCCGCCGCCCATTTTTCCAGCAGCAGGCATTTGCGCTGCAATTGGGCCCGTTCCACATTGTCGAGCCAGGACTGGTGACAGACCCAGACATCCAGATCCGAATTGGCGTTCTGGCCGATGGAAGACGTGCTGCCCATGGAGTAGACGCCGGTAATGGGCCGTTCGCCGCTCACGGGAGCCACCAGCGGAATGGCCGATTTTTTGGTCATCTCGGTCAGCAAGGCGGTTTGTTTATCATCGGACGTGTAAAAGCAAACGCCGCAGGGTACGTTACCTTCGAGGTAACCCGGAAGCATTGGGTGATGATAATGTAATAAGGTTGGCAGCAGACTGTAGACTTGCTGAAAGGCCGGCCCCATGGCCGCCAATGCCCGATCCACCCTAAGTTGGTTGATCGCGTCCAGTCTCTGTTTCAGTGTCTCGATATAGAAGTACAAGACGTCTCGCCTGGTTATCCCGGTGCCTAAAAAATCCCGTTTCCAAAGCCGCCCGCATATAATGTTATTAGAAGAATGCTCGGCTGGTAATTGCTGGAAACGTGATCAATTTAACACCTTGCTGTTTGACCGTAAAGGAAGTTAAGCTACTCATTAATTATAACACTTTTCCCTGTTGCTACCTTTAATTCCAAGATGTCGGCGGGTTGCCCGACGCTTTTTCCCCCCGATCCCTATACCTTACAGAGCCTTACCATCAATGATAGGATGCAATGATAGGATCCAATGATAGGATGGGCGGTGAATGATTAAAACGGTAACGAACACTATGCAAGATAACCTGATAAGGATCGCCACCCGGCAAAGTCCCCTGGCATTGTGGCAAGCCCGGTACGTACAGGGGGAGCTGCTGCGGCATCATCCGAATCTGCGGGTGGAGCTGGTGCCGCTGATAACCCGCGGCGACGTTTTGTTGGACACCCCGCTGGCCAAAGTCGGCGGCAAAGGTTTATTTATCAAGGAACTTGAGCGGGCACTGTTGGAAGACAGCGCCGATATCGCCGTGCATTCCATGAAAGACGTCACGGTTTCCTTTCCCGATGGGCTGGGTTTGGTGACGATTTGCGAACGGGAAGATCCCCGCGATGCCTTTGTCTCTTCCCGTTACCATAGCCTGGAAGATTTACCGCCGGGGGCGGTGCTGGGCACCTCGAGCCTGCGCCGGCAGTGCCAGGTGCGGGAACGCCGGCCGGATTTGATCATCCGCGATCTGCGCGGCAACGTGGGCACCCGTCTGGCCAAGCTGGATCAAGGAGACTACGATGCGGTGATCCTGGCGGTGGCCGGCCTTAAGCGGCTGGGCCTGGAAGATCGTATCCGATCTCCCCTTGAGCCTGAAGCGTGCCTGCCCGCCGTCGGCCAGGGCGCGGTGGGCATCGAATGCCGACTGGACGACAGCCGCACGATCACGCTGCTGGAACCTCTTCATCATCGGGAAACCGCCATTCGGGTCAGCGCCGAACGGGCCATGAACGCCCGTCTTGACGGCGGCTGCCAGGTTCCTATCGGCAGCTATGCCGAAATCCACGGCGACCGGCTGTGGCTGCGGGCCTTGGTGGGCAGTCCGGACGGCAGCCGGGTAATCCGCGCGCAGCGCAGCGCCCCGCTCGCCGAGGCGCAAGCACTGGGCGAGGCGCTGGCGGAAGAACTGCTGCGGGACGGCGCCCGTGAAATTCTCGACCAGGTCTACCGGGGAAACCCGCCGCAATGACGATACTGGTCACCCGCCCATCACCGGCCGGCGAACAGTTGGTCAATCGCCTGCGCTCCCGGGGACAATCCGCCTGGCATTTACCCTTGATTGAATTCTCTCCCGGCGAGGAACTGGCATTATTGCCGTCGCGCCTTGAGGCACTGACTGCGGGGGATATGCTGTTCGCGGTATCCAAATATGCCATTGATTACGCGCATGCTTTGCTGACCCGGCAAGGACTGGCGTGGCCCCCGCAGCTCAATTATTTCGCCGTAGGCCGTACCAGCGGATTACTGCTGCACACCTTGAGCGGATTAAACGTTGACTATCCCCGCGACGGCGAAAGCAGCGAGCATTTGCTCAACCTTCCCGCCCTGCAACGGGTGTCGGGGCGGCGGGCCTTGATTCTGCGCGGTAACGGCGGACGTGAAGTTCTTGAACAGACGCTGCGTCAACGGGGCGTGGACGTCGGTTACTGCGAATGCTACCGCCGCAGCCCGGTGAGTTACGACGGTGATGAGCAAAGTCGGCGATGCCTGCAACTGGGTATAAATACTTTGATCATAACCAGCGGCGAAATGTTACAACAATTCTATACTTTAATTCCTGCTTACTATCGCGACTCCTGGCTGCTTGCCTGCCGGCTGATTGTGGTGAGTGAACGATTAGGGGCGTTAGCCCGCCAATTGGGCTGGACGGATATCGTCGTAGCCGACGCGGCAGACAATGATGCGCTTATGCGCGTGCTGCTCTAAATTCAACATGGGATAGGCCAATATGACGGAACACACTACTCCAACAATGCCGCAGGAAAACGTGACCGGCACAGCGGATAACCCCGGCGCATCCCGGTCCGGAGCAACGGCACCCCCATTAGGCGAGGCGCAGCCGGCGCCGGGAGGCAAAAACGCCCGTCCCGGCGGAGCTAAACCGACCATAGGAATCATCCTGGCGATCATTGCCATTATCCTCGCCCTGCTGCTGGCCGCCGCGCTCTATTCCTACACCGTCCGCCAGGGCAAGGCGCAAGCCGCCGCCGGCCAGCAGCTGCAATCCCGCCTCAGCGAACTGCAGCAGGCGCAACAGCAGCAGCAGCAGCAATTCCAAACCGCTTTGCAACAGCAGGGCCAGGCATTGACCGCCGCCCGGCAGCAGGCGGCGGATCAGACCAGGCAACTGGGGGAATTACGAGAGAAAGTCGCTACTATTTCAGGCTCTGAAGCCAATACATGGCTATTGGCGCAGGCGGATTTTCTGATAAAACTGGCGGGTCGTAAACTGTGGAGCGATCAGGACGTCCTCACCGCCGGCGCATTGCTGAAAAGCGCCGACGCCAGCCTGGCGGACATGAACGACCCCAGTTTGATGCCGGTGCGGCGCGCGATTACCGACGATATCGCCGGTTTGTCCGCCGTCAGCCAGATTGATTTCGATGGCATTATTCTGAAAGTGAATCAACTGTCGAATCAGGTGGATAACCTGCGCCTGGCGGATAACGACAGCGATGAAGCGCCGATGGACGGCGTCGGTGACAGCAAGCTTTCGGGATCGGTGCGCGAATGGCGGCAGAACCTCAGCAAAAGCTGGCATAATTTTATCAATGATTTCATTACTATCCGCCGTAGGGATACCGGCGCCGAACCTTTGCTGGCACCTAATCAGGATATTTATCTGCGGGAAAATATCCGCTCCCGCCTGCTTATCGCCGCCCAGGCGGTGCCTCGCCATCAGAACGAAGTGTATCAACAGTCCCTGGAAACCGTGTCCACCTGGGTACGCGCCTATTTTGATACCGATGACGCCAGCACCCGCGCCTTTCTCGCCGATGTGGACGCCCTGAGCCAGCAAAGCGTGTCCCTGAACGTACCGGATCAGCTGCACAGCCAGCCCCTAATGGAAAAACTGATGCAAACCCGCGTGCGCAACCTGTTGGCGCAACCCACCGCTGCCGCCGCCAGCCAGGGGGAATAGACCATGCTACGGGTATTCTTGCTGCTTATCCTGTTGATTGCCGGCATTGTTATCGGTCCCATGGTGGCCGGTCACCAAGGCTACGTATTGATTCAGACCGACAATTACAATATTGAAACCAGCGTCACAGGCCTCATCATCATATTGATTGTGTCGCTTTCCGTGCTGTTTGTTATCGAAGCAATCCTGCGCAGGGTGTTCCGCACCGGTGCGCGCACGCGGCGTTGGTTCGTCGGCCGTAAAGGCCACAATGCCCGCAGGCACACCAAAGCGGCGATGATGAAGCTGGCCGAAGGGGACTACCGCCAGGTGGAAAAATTATTGACCCGTGACGCCGAGCATGCGGAGCAGCCGGTGGTGAACTACTTGCTCGCCGCTGAAGCCGCCCAGCAGCGGGGGGATGATATCCGGGCCAACCAGCATCTTGAACGCGCCATGGAAGCCGCCGATAGCGATCAGTTGCCGGTGGATATTACCCGGGTCCGGCTGCAGTTGGCGCGCAATGAAAATCATGCTGCCCGCCATGGCGTCGACCATTTATTGTCCATTGCCCCACGGCACCCGGAAGTCTTGCGACTGGCCGAACAGGCGTTTATCCGCACTCATGCCTGGCAGGCGTTGCTGGATATCCTGCCGGCCATGCGTAAAGTCCGCGTCTATGAGGAAGTGAAAATAGATGCGCTGGCCTATCAGGGTTACACCGGCCTGATGGACCAGATTATGGAAAATGAGGGCAGTGAAGGGCTTAACCGCTGGTGGCGCGGCCAGGACCGCAAAACCCGCGGCGATACGCGCCTGCTGGCGGCCCTGGCGGAACATCTTATTGAATGCAATGATCATGAAACCGCACAGGCCATTATCGTCAAAGGGCTGAAAAATCAAAAAGACGAACAGTTGCTGTTGCTGATTCCCCGGCTGAAAACCGGCGATCCCGAACAGTTGGAAAAAGTACTGCGCCTGCAGATTAAACAGCAAGGCGCCACGCCGCTGCTTAACAGTACCATTGGGCAATTGCTGATGAAGCGCGGGGAATGGCAGGGCGCCGCCGAAGCCTTTCGCGCCGCGCTCAAACAGCGGCCGGACGCCCATGACTACGCCTGGCTGGCGGATGTGCTGGATCGCCTGCATTTGCCGGAAGAGTCTGCGCAGATGCGCCGAGACGGTTTGCTGATGACCCTGAAATCGCCGTCGCAATGAAAATCGCCTGTGCATAGGCAAGATTTCACGCTTAGGGAGGTAGTGATAGAGGGATGAGCCGATGCTATAATAACCCCGTCGGAAAAGGCTGACTTGGTTTGGTAAGCCCAAGTCCTTTCGGAAACGAAAGCTCTGTCTCTCCCTTGAGACCCCACGACGAACATCCGATGCCGCTTAGGCATCCATTGTTCGTCCGTGTGGTTCTGCAGTCCGACGAACCGCTCCGGTCGAACGCCGACAAAGGAGCGATCCATGCAAAATCTTTCCCCGGTTTCCCATACAGCGCTGATTACTGGCGTAAGCCGTTCCCTGGGCCTTGGCTTCGCAGTTGCCCGCCAGCTCGCCGAGCAGAATTACCACGTCATCCTTGCCGCCAGGGACGAGACTCAAGCAGAACGGCTAGCGGCAAAACTGCGCGAAGCCGGTCACAATGCGACGGCTCTGCGCCTCGATCTGGCCGACCGGTCTAGTATCTACGAAGCGGCCGATCGCCTCTCCCGCATGATCGATCGTCTCGATGTGCTGGTGAACAACGCGAGCCCCATGCCCGACTTTTGCACCCGTTCGGCGCTGGAAATCGATCTCGATGCGCTTCACTCGGCGTTCGAGATCATCGTGTTCGGCTGCTGGGGTCTGATCCAGTCACTGCTCCCGCTTCTCAGAAAGGCGCCTGCCGCGCGTATTGTCAATGTTTCAAGCGCCGCAGCCCGGCAAATAGAGAACCGCGATTCCGGACCGCTCTTCTCACCCGCCTATTCCCTCGCCAAGCACACCCTCAATACGCTGACGGCCACTCTCGCCGCGGCTCTCGCCGACACGCCGATTCTCATCAATGCTGTGGACCCGGGGCCGGTCGCCAGTCATCCCGAGCGAGGCGACGACGCCTACGACCGTTCTCCGGCCGAAGCCGCCAAGGGCGTCGTCTGGGCGGCAACGCTTGAGGACGGCGGCCCCTCGGGCGGGCTCTTCTACGACGGCAAGCCGATAACCGTGGGCTTGCCATGAGCCTAGCATCGATAGTCAGGCCGCTGGTGTTTTCTAACGTCTATTTCGTCGTCAGGCAACAATGGCCAGACGCCATCTGGCTATCGGCTTTGGTTATTAATGCGATTGCCATACCGATTGTGCTGAGCTTACGGTTTGATTCTGCGGTAAATATTACACAGGGTCAGGAATGATATCTGTCAAAGACGCATGTGGCGGGCGAAGCCTGCGGCGCATAAAAAAAACACTTGCCATCAAGGCAAGTGCATAAGGTCGGATCAAAGACAACAGGTGGTGCCTCACTCAACGGTTTGTCCGGGATGTCTGATGAAAATTCATCAAGAGGATGGACAATAGGCACCCTAATTTGGCTCTGCGTCATTCCCGGGTTTATGAGGCGTAGCTATGAAGCATAAACGCGAACATAAGTGTTGGAATGAGCATCTACATCGAGGCTACTGCATATCCTATGCCATCTAGGCGTTATGGCCGAAAAGAACATTAGGAAACAGGCCCTACAAGCCGACTGCATGAAAAACTCATTAAAATTCATATAATTAAATACCATGACATCCACAAGTTTTTATCCCTCCATCCGGCGTCTATGCCCGAAATCATTATCCCCACAGCCATTAACTGTCCCTGAATAACGACAGTTTTTCTCTCACCAGGAATATAATCATTTTTTTCAATCTGTTAGATGTCGCCATTCAGTGACATTCTATACTAACGGCGTAAGGCTACCGCCATTTATTGCCTATTCACCCCATATGATTTACGTTACCGCAGCGATGGGAGGATGATATGCTGCATTTTCCCACCCTAAAATCTCCCTATTTATGTCATGTTTGTATACACGACGATCTCTAAGGAAATGTGATGAATTTCAAACTCAAACATGCCGTATTGGTGACGACCCTTGCATTGATAAGCCGGACCGCCCTGGCGGATACCACGGCACAGGCGCCCTTCACGCCGGCGCAGCAGGATGCCATCGGCAAAATTGCCGCCGACTATTTGATGGCGCATCCTGAAATATTGGTTCAGGTCAGCCAGAAATTACAGGCGCAACAGGCCCAGGATCAGGCCAGCGCCTTGACCGAAGGCGTGTTGAATAATCAGGCCGCGCTACTCGCCGATAAGGATACTCCCGCGGCAGGTCCGGCGGATGCCAAGGTGGCGGTGGTGGAATTCTTTGATTATCAATGCGTCTACTGCAATCAGATGGCCCCCATCATGGAATCCGTGATGCAGGCTAACGGCAAGGTGAAATTTGTCTTCAAGGAGTGGCCGATTTTCGGCGGCCGCTGGCAGCCGTCCATCACCGCCGCCGAAACCGGCCTGAGCGTGTGGAAAGAGCAAGGCGCCAAAGGGTATATCGCTTATCACAACGGGATCTATAAAACCGGCCACAACGAGGGCAAGTTGACTGATGAAGATATCTCCGGCGTGCTTAAACAAATCCATTTCCCACAGCCGTCGGCGGCGGAACTCCATAAAAATGTCGCCACGCTGGGCCATATCAACGAGCTGGCGCAGCAAATCGGTTTTAGCGGCACCCCCGGCTTCGTCATTATGCCCACTTCAGGCGCCACCAAAGACAATATCACCGTTTTTGCCGGCGCGGTTGATCAGGAAGCCTTACAAGCCGCCATCGATAAAGCCGCCGGCCATTAACCGCATCTGAATGTGACCCGGCATGGGCCGCCATGCCGGGAATTATTCCCCGGAAAGCGTTATATTCAGGCCTGAATGGTTCTTAAGCGCTGTTCGCCCAGCCCTTCCACGCCCAAACGCATGGTTTGACCGGCCCGGAGATATACGGGTTGTGGTTTTTGCCCCATGCCCACGCCCGGTGGCGTCCCGGTGGCGATGATATCGCCGGATTGCAAGCTCATGAACCGGCTCAGATAACTGATAACGTGCCTGACGCCGAAAATCATCGTACCGGTATTGCCGTTCTGGTAACGCTTGCCGTCAACCTCCAGCCATAAATTCAACGCCTGGGGATCGGGAATTTCATCTGCGGTCACCAGCCAGGGACCAATGGGCCCGAAGGTATCGCAACCCTTGCCCTTATCCCAGGTGCCGCCCCGCTCGATTTGCCATTCGCGTTCGGAGATATCGTTCACCACACAATAACCGGCCACATGATCCAGGGCATCCTGCTCGCTGATATAGCGGCCCCCTTGGCCAATAACGACGCCCAATTCCACTTCCCAGTCGGTTTTGACCGATTCCCGTGGAATTTGCACCTCATCGTTCGGCCCGATAATCGCGCTGGTCCACTTATTGAATACAATAGGTTCCCCGGGGATCGCCGCGCCGGTTTCAGCGGCATGGTCTGCGTAATTGAGGCCGATGCAGATAAATTTTCCCACGCCGCCGACGCAAGGCCCCAGCCGGGGCTCGCCGCCCACCAGTGGTAACTGCTGGATATCCAATCCGCGCAGGACATCAAGGGAAGCCGGCAATAATGCGCTACCGCCCACATCCAGAATATATTTATCTAGACTGCGAATTCGGCCGTGATTATCCAGTATGCCGGGACGTTCTTCTCCGGGTAGACCATAACGCAATAATTTCATTCATTGCCCCCATTCTAAGATTGTTTTAACTTTGCTTTTTGACATATTCGTGCCAAAGAGTACGAATTAAAAGTGTAAGATCGCATACGCACCGGCGACCACCATTTTTTATCAAAAACGATAAGTCACACAATTACTGGGGATAAAGGAAGTCAGGCAAGAGCAGCAGGCTGGAGAATTGTTTCAAATATTTACTTGAAAGAAGCAGAAACCCTTATTTATTAGGGTCGTCAAAAGTATAGCATCTCACTTTAGGTAAAACGATGAGCATCTTTTTTCGAGTTACTTCAGTGCTTCAAGACCCGACGTTTTTATCAACGCATTGACTTTCTCAACTTTAAGATCATCCATACTGGCATAAAGGTAAAATTTCCCTTCAAAATAGGCATAATGCACATAATATGTTTCAATAGTGCTAATTTCCAGTTTCTGCGCCGCCTCGCTTTTCGGCCCTATATTTATATTATTATCAATTTCATGTATCACTTCTCTCGGGTAGGGTTTTTCGAGTATTTGTCCACCTAAGGAACCGCCAATCATTAAAAATTTAGCCACAAGGGCCTCCCAAATCAGTCACGGAGATTAATGCTCATTAACATGAGTGACTTGCCTCTTTCGACATAAAGATGTCCCGTCTAACCTAGGTTTTGATCAAGCAACAATCTGCTAAGACGGGGAAATAACCGGAATGGAGCACCAACTGCCTCAACACCCTTTTTAATCCGCGCTGAGCAAGCCGATAGCTTGAAAATGAATTTTTACAGAGGCAACGGTTTCGGAACCGATCTTTTGATTAACTCATCGGTTTCAAGTGCAGATAACGTTTTCCCTGAAAATGCCACCGCGTATCGCTGTCCGTCAGCGCTGATATGAACAACCGTATCATAACTCCTGGCAATCGGGGCTGATTTTCTCTTTTTGCTTTGGGCCATACCCATCAAGGTCATCTTTGGCACCACCAAGATACGCCCAATTTGAAATTCACCCCGATAAACGGATGTTTCCCCGTCGTTTTCAATTAATAAGAAATCAACTTCCATTCGTCACCTCTCATCGACTCTTATGCGTTGTAAAGGGCACATGCTTTATCTTCTGGCGAATTTCAAACTGCCTGGCAAAAATCACGGCTTCCAGGAAAGGTTTCCTGAATATATTTTCAGCACCGTACAACATGCGTAGGCTGTTTGATAGATATAAGCTTTTTTACCGATACCCGCAGGATATTTTATCCTTCCAAAGTCCGACTTAATTTTTCATATAACCATCCCGCCTGCGATTATTCTCGGCTATCGGTCATATGGCAGTTTTGCTGTCCATAAATAATCACTTTTTGACGTTCTCATGGCAGAAAAAGGTATTTTCAGCCGATTTTTCAATTGAACGACGCTAATTTCTTCCTAAAACACGTCAAATTCAATTTATATTTATGATAGGTAACATCAGTGATGTTCAGTTAAAAGTACCCATATACCAGCCTACTCTGTTTTCCTCAACATACCAGTCATCCTTGTGTAAGAGGACGAGAAAATGCGTAGAATCTCTAAACAAGTATAGAGCAAATTTCAGATTCGTCTTTGGGGCAAAACGGTGATTGATCTTTATCGCTGGGTTGACAACATAGGGATGCGCTGGCGCCCTACCGGCCAATGTCAGGAGGTTATAACGAGAATGCGGGAGACGCTACAAACAAAAAAAAACAGCAAGTTAAAATAACTTACTGTTTTTCAGTATTTTTTAGCTCAGACCGAAGGTCCACAGACTAAGCTTACAAGGAATTTGGTCGGCGAGAGAGGATTCGAACCTCCGACCCACTGGTCCCAAACCAGTTGCGCTACCAAGCTGCGCTACTCGCCGATTTTTTGCATTTATACATTTTCTGACGCAGCATACTACAAGCCACTGCATTAACAGCCGCCGTTTACGCGGAAAGGCTATACAGGGAAAAACACAGGATGCCGACAATCGATATATCAAGGTTGTGGTGCGAAGAGAGGGACTTGAACCCTCACGTCCGTAAGGACACTAACACCTGAAGCTAGCGCGTCTACCAATTCCGCCACCTTCGCATGCCCACTGATTCTGGGGTGACTGATGGGACTCGAACCCACGACAACTGGAATCACAATCCAGGGCTCTACCAACTGAGCTACAATCACCATTACCAAATACCGCAACGCGGCGAAGCAACTGCTACAGCACTTGCGCACTAAAAATGGTGCGCCCGACAGGATTCGAACCTGAGACCTCTGCCTCCGGAGGGCAGCGCTCTATCCAGCTGAGCTACGGGCGCTTAGCGCCGTTGCGGGTGGGGATAGTACGGAATCGCGGCCTGACTGTCTAGTGCTTTTTCATACTTTTGATGTGTTTGATGACGCTTTGCTCATTTCCTGCCCATTAAAGGCGCCCGCTGACATAATAACCCACAAAACGTAAAAGTTTGCACTGGCGCCAAATACGGCCCGGCTGGCTCATCAGCCGATAGAGCCATTCCAGGCCCATATTCCGCCAGATGAGAGGAGCGCGCTTGACATGTCCGGTAAAAACATCATAAGTGCCGCCTACGCCCATATACAGCGCGTCCGGGTGATAGCGACGGCACTCGTACATGATGTTTTCCTGCCGGGGCGATCCCATTGCCACGGTAACGATGGCCGCACCGCTCTCACGGATCAGATTGTAAAGAGCGGGCTTTTCATCTTCAGTGAAATAACCGTCCCGACAACCGACAATGGCGACGTTCCATCTGGCGCGCAGCATTGCCGCGGTTTGCTCCAGCACCGCCGGCCGGCCGCCGACAAGAAATACCGGCGTACCCTCCTTTCCCGCCCGCTCCATGATGCCTTCCCATAAATCGGCGCCGGCGACGCGGGTAACCCGGGCTGAGGCGTATTTGCGGCGGATGGAACGCACGATGCTGATGCCGTCGGCATATTTGATTTCCGCTTTATCGAGCAGGGCAAACAAGGCGGCGTCCCGTTCGGCCTTTAACACCTTCTCGGCATTCATCGCCACCAGACAGCCGCTTTTGACCCGCTGGCCGTCAAACAGGTAATCCACACAGTGTTGTTGATCGCGAAAGCCCCAGATAGCCAAACCGCGAATCCGATACTGAGGTACCCCGTCAATGTTATCCATGTTTTTTATCCTTGCAGAGGGGTGATTATAACGCCTCTGTCGTTCCGCGCGGCTGTCGGGGCCGGATCAGGCCCGCACGGTCAAGCAACCAAAAAAGCAATTTAGCCAGTACCAGGCAAAATCCGTAGATCAAACAAAAAAACACCACCCGGGATACGAACGCATCAACGCCTTCCCGGGCCAGCACAATGATATTAAATACCGCGCCAAAACAGAACGCCTGCAATATTGCCGAGCGATAGCGATCGGACGCCGCCTTGCCATGCTCATATAAGGTATCGAATCCCTTAAGAATCAGGCCCACCGCGATAGCACCGAGGGGAATGAATACAACGCCCCCCATCACCAGTAAAGAACCGATAAGGGTCGGGGAAATCGCCAGGCCGGAATGGTTATCCAATACATTCCAAGTGAAATAATTGGCGGTATTCAACACCAGACTAGGCCGTTCCGGCCAGACCCAGCCGGGGATGAAAACATAAAAATCCCGGATAATCGGCGCCAGTCCCTGAAAAATGATTTTATCGTAATTTTGCAATAGCAGCGCCAGGTTTTCCCAGGGGGAGAACGTATCGCGCGTCAGATACAAAAAAGTGTAAAAAGCTTCGTCGCCTTTGACATTCAGTCCATAGCGCTTCAGCGCCAGCCAGAACATGCCCGCAATCGCCATCACCCCTGCCCCACCCAGCACCCACAGGCTTATCCAGCCGCGCTGTATCCCGATAAACAGGAACAGGGCAAAGGCGATAATGATATTGGCCCGGGTCCCTCCCACCACCATATAGGTGAAGATGCCGAAGGCAACGGTACTGAGCAGGAACAGCAGCCAGCTGCGGCGATGGGGATTGAGAAAATAGAGCACCAGCATTGCCGGGATAAAGAAATAGAAAAACCGTTTAAGCGCCACATCGGAGACATCGCGGGAAAAAATCTGGCTATAGGATTGCAGGCGAAACAGCAGGAAACCGTTGTGTATAAAAAAGACCCCCACGGTACCCACGGCAATGAGCGCCAGTAATATCCAAACCAGATGGGTCTCTACCCGGTTAAACGCCAGCAGCCCGAGGGGGCGGGTTTGCGTTGGGGCAAACCAGCGTGTTTTATAGCTGACATAATACACTCCGTAAAATGACGTAGCCGCCAGTAAGGCGTACATCAGGTATTCCGCGGGCACCACCTGGACGTTATAACGGAAGGCCAGCACGCAGGTGAACGGAAATCCCAGATAAAAGGTCAGCAGGTAGAGCACCGAGAAAAAAACGTTGAAGTTAAATCTGATGCGTCTGAATTCCCGATAGGTCAGCGTCAGGACAAATACCAGTCCCAGCAGATACACGAGCAATAATCCGCCAAACTGCCCCAGCGTCATAGGGTGGTCCCCGCCGCAACGGCCAGCGCACGCCGCCAGCCCTGCATATAATTGGGATAGAAAAACGCGATACGGCTTTTGTCCACGGCGGCCAGCTGCCGCTGCGCTTCCCCTACCACCGCCGTATCCAGGGTACCGCCATGGAATAATACCGGCACCTGCTGCTCCGTTAAATCCCGCCAGAACGGATTTTGCCGGCTCAGCACGAAGGGCACGCCGAACTGAATCAGCAGGCAAAGCGTACCGATGCCCTGCTGTCGGTTAAAAAGAAAATAGCCCAGATCGCATCGCCGCAGCAAGGAGAGATAGTCTGCAAAGACCACCGGTTCGGTTAATAACTCCAACTGCTCCGGGGGAAAATACTTTTCCGCTTCCGCCCGTACCCGGGCGATATAGCCGTCATTGTTCGACGGATAGCCCATGGGTATAACGATCCGTACCTGGGCGCCGAATTGCCGGTGGATGGATTGCAGCCCCTCCAGATGCCGGTTGGAGCTATCGCCGGAATTGCCCAGCAGGATGGTCAATGTTTTGCCCGCCGGCATCGCCGGACGGGCATAAGACAGGTCGGGATCCATGCGGGTGGGGAAATAGAGCGGCTCGCACGGCACCTTGGGATAACGCGGTTGATAAACCGAGAGATCCCCAAGCGTAGCGAACACGTGTCCGATGCGGCCCTGGGCGCGGCGGCGCAGCAGATAAAACAGGCGATGTTTCCACTGAACGGATTCCTCATATAAATCCGCCCCCCAAATATGCCAGCTCACCCTCGCCGCGGGTAGCCGGCCGGTGAGCAGCGCCAGCCATAAGCCGGCATTAAACTGCCCGTGCAGGAAAAAACGCGCAGTAGGGTCGGCGGCGGCGCGCTTGATGACAGCCTGCGCCAAGGCGGGTTTATCCGCATAGGCAGCAATGTCCAACGCCGGGAAGTCCGAATAGCGGGCGAAATCAGACGCCGCCACCATAAAATGCCGCACCTGTTCAGCCGGCAAAGCTCCGGCCAGGCGGTCATTGAAAAATTTCATAACCGTCACATTGTGATGGGGTATATCGGCACCCAATACGTGGATCAGCAAAGTCATTTTTTCCTGGAATAGAGAGTAAACACGCCGCCGCAAAGTAAAAAATAGACGATATAGGTTGCCATATAGGCCTGGGTCGCGCCAAGGGCCCCATGAAGAGGGATAAGCCATTGGGAAAAGCCGGTCAACAGAATAAATTGGCTCAATTCAGTCAGAAGATAAAAGCGCAAAGAGGCTTTGGCAATCACCAGATAACCAAATACGTAAGCACCCACTTTCAGTACATCTCCAATCAGCTGCCAGGCAAAAAGATCGCGCATTGCATCGAACTGTGCGGACAGCAGCAAACGGATGGCAATATCGCGCAATAGCCACAGCATCAGGCTGACGACGGCCACCGCCGGCAGCACGAACAACAGCGTGCGGCCGATTTCTTTGCTGATATCGCGCTTATCGGTCAAGCGCGCCAGCGTGGGCAGCAGATAGACGGTAAACGAGGCGGTGATGAATTGGAGATAAGCGTCGGAAATGCTGCTGACGCCCTGCCAGATACCCACTTCCGCCCAGCTGTAATGGCGCGCCAGCAAATTTCGCATCAGGATGTAGGCTACCGGCAGGGTAAAGGAGGTCATCAGCGCCATCAGGGTGAACTTGCCAAGCTCAGTGGCCAGGATCCGATCCCATGCCGGGCGCAAATCGGCCAGGCGAACCTTACGCCGTCGGGCAACGATCAGGGCCGCCGGCAGCAGGGTGGCGGCCGGTACCAGCGCCACACCGGCCAGGGCCCCCTGATAGCCGCCAAGATAATAACTAAGAAAGTAAGCGCCCGCTCCCAGTATGCTGCCGGAGCCCACGGCCAAGGCATTTCCCGCCGCATCGCGAAATCCTTTCAGAATGGCCAGCATCAGGTTGGCATAGGCGATACCGAGCTGAATAAACGCCACGGCGTAGATCACATACCGATATTGGTCATGACCGAACAGGACGCGGCTTATAGGTCCGGCGGTCCACAGGAACACCAGCGCCAGCAGGACGGAAGACCCCAGCACCAGGGTGGAACCGGTACCCAGCACTCTGCGCAGCGACTCCGGCTGGTGCTGATACTGCGCCACATACTTGGTGATGCCGTTGAAAATACCGGCTCCGGACAGTACGCCCAGCACCGTCACCAACTGCCTGAAATTGCCCGCCTGGCCGACGCCGCCGGGTCCGAAGGAGACCGCCAGCAGCTTCACCACCAGCAGGCCGGCGCCGATCTTTACCAGCGTCGACGCGGCGGTCCATAATGACGCCCCCGCCAGCGACATATCAGGAGAAATATCCGTTTATGGCGTCGATAATCCGGGATTGAACATCGTCGGTAAGATTGTAGAACAGCGGCAAACGCACCAGCCGGCGGCTTTCCCGGCCGGTAAAGCGCTCTTCGCCGTGGAAGCGGCCGAAACGCTGTCCCGCCGGGCTGTCATGGAGGGGGATATAGTGGAATACCGTCAGGATATCCGCCGCCTTCATATGGTTGATAAATGCCGTACGATCGTGGATATCCCGTAACTTCAGGTAAAACATATGGCCGTTTTGCACGCAGCCCGGCGCGATAAAGGGGATATCGATGCGCCCCTGCTCCGCCAGGGGCGACAACGCGTTCCGGTAGCGGTGCCACAAGGCCAGGCGGCGTTGGTTAATCTCATCCGCCGCCTGCAACTGCCCCCAGAGATAGGCGGCCTGTATATCCGCCATGAGATAGCTGGAACCGATATCCCTCCAGGTGTATTTATCCACCTGGCCGCGAAAGAACTGGCTGCGGTCAGTGCCTTTTTCCCTGATGATTTCCGCGCGCTCAATCAGCGCCGGGTCATTTATCAGCGTGGCGCCGCCCTCACCCCCCGCCGTGTAGTTTTTGGTCTCATGGAAACTGAAACAGCCGATATGGCCGATGGTGCCGAGAGCCTTGCCTTTATAGGTGGACATGACGCCTTGGGCGGCATCCTCCACCACAAACAGCCGGTATTTTTTCGCCAGCGCCATGATAGGGTCCATGTCGCAGGCCACGCCGGCATAGTGAACCGGCACGATAACGCGGGTTTTCTCGGTGATGGCCGCTTCAATCAGGGTTTCGTCCATATTCAGGGTATCCGGGCGGATATCCACGAATACGATGACGGCGCCGCGCAGCACAAAGGCATTGGCGGTGGAGACAAAAGTGTAGCTGGGCATGATCACTTCATCACCGGGGCGGATATCCAGCAAAATAGCCGCCATCTCCAGCGACGCGGTGCAGGAAGGGGTCAGCAATACCTTGGCGCTGCCGAAACGCTGTTCCAGCCACTGCTGGCAGCGCTGGGTAAAACCACCGTCGCCGCAGAGTTTGCCGCTGCCCATCGCCGAGCGGATAAAATCGATTTCAGTGCCCACCACCGGCGGTGCGTTAAACGGAATCATATGTTCACCTGTATAACCAATAAGCGGCGCCGTCAATGGTCGCTCCGCATGCTATGTATAGCCGTAACGCGGCGATATTGCCGGTCTGGGTTGCCACCCGCAGGCGTTTCTTGTGACGATCGCGGCACCAGTCCTGGGCCGCGTTAAACAGCAGGCGGCCGATGCCCCGGCCGCCGAATACCGGGTCCACCGCCAGCAGCCCGATACGCGCCTCGCCAGCAGAGATATCCCGCAGGGTCGCCATGCCGATGACGGCCCCCGGAGGGCCGGCTACCAGGCAGCAGTGATCAAAACGCCCCAGCACGGCGTTCTCGGCCCACAGGGCGTAAAAACGGCTGCTGTCCGGGCTGGAATACCAAGGCTCACGAAACCGGCTCAGGGTAAATGCAGTGGAGGCCATGGCGCGCAATGCCGGAATATCCGCCGCCCCGGCAAGACGAATTTCCGCGGGGAGGCCTGAATTGGCCTCGGATTGAACGTTTTTGTCCTTGGCGGGTTTGAGGGTCGGTGTTATTTCAACGCTGAGGTCGGTTTCACCCTCAACAAGACGAAAGCCCAGAGCCGCCAGCGCATCAAGCTGCTGCGGACACTGGGCCGCCACTTTGGCCTGGACGATTTTGAAGGCGTCCAGGCCGGCTGACG
Source organism: Sodalis sp. RH15 (assembly GCF_047324255.1). Classification (NCBI taxonomy): domain Bacteria; kingdom Pseudomonadati; phylum Pseudomonadota; class Gammaproteobacteria; order Enterobacterales; family Bruguierivoracaceae; genus Sodalis; species Sodalis sp. RH15. The sequence goes on along the minus strand of NZ_CP178738.1, from coordinate 638,977 downwards.
ACACCGGCGGAGCCGCCGGGTCAAAGACCAGTTTGCCGCTGGCGAAACCGAAAAAATCGCTTTCCCAGCGCAAAGGTTCAATATTGGCGTGGACGGGCATGAAGTAAATTCACCAGATATTGGCCGTAGCCGGTTTTTGACAATGCCTGGGCCGCGCGGCGCACGCCGTCGTCATCCAGCCAACCGTTACGCCAGCCGATCTCCTCCAGGCAGGCGATTTTAAATCCCTGGCGTTTTTCCACCGTCTGCACAAACATACTGGCCTCGATCAGGCTGTCGTGAGTGCCGGTATCCAGCCAGGCGAAGCCCCGGCCAAGGAGCTGCACCTGCAACTGGTCGCGCTCCAGGTACATCTGGTTAATGGAAGTGATCTCCAGTTCGCCGCGGGATGACGGTGTGACTTGTTTGGCGAACTCTATCACCTGGGCGTCATAAAAATAGAGGCCGGTAACCGCCCAATTGGATTTGGCCTTGATCGGTTTCTCTTCGAGCGACAATGCCCGAAAATTATCATCGAATTCAACCACGCCGAAGCGTTCTGGATCCATTACCTGATATCCGAAAATAGTCGCGCCCTGGGTGCGCGCCGCCACCTCCCTGAGTTTCGGACTGAACCCCTGGCCGAAGTAGATATTATCCCCCAGCACCAGGCAGCAGGGTTCACCGGCGATAAAGGCTTCGCCGATCAGAAAAGCCTGCGCCAGTCCATCGGGACTTGACTGAGCGGCATAGCTCAGGCGGATACCGAACTCGTCGCCGTTGCCCAGCAATCGCCGGTAAGAAGGCTGGTCCTCGGGTGTGGTGATGATCAGGATGTCACGGATACCGGCCAGCATCAGCACCGACAAGGGATAATAAATCATCGGCTTGTCATATACGGGTAACAGCTGTTTGGACACGCCGCGGGTGATGGGATGTAGGCGGGTGCCGGAGCCGCCCGCCAGAACGATGCCTTTCATAGGCTCTCCTGCCGTCGTTTCATGAAATACAGCCGTGACCGGACACCAACCGGTCCGGCCGCAGACGGAGCCTCAGCGAGCCAGCCCCAGACGTTCGCCGGCATAGGTACCGTCCTGCACTCTACGCCACCAGGCCGGATTTGAAAGATACCATTGCACGGTTTTACGCAAACCGCTGTCGAATGTCTCCCGCGGCAGCCAGCCCAATTCACGTTCGATCTTCCCGGCGTCGATGGCATAGCGGCGATCGTGCCCCGGCCTGTCGGTGACAAACTGGATTAAATCGAGAAAATTCACCACTCCGGCCGGTTTGGTTACCCCACTATCTTCCAAGATCCCGCAGATAGAGGCCACAACGTCGATATTTTTACGTTCGTTATGGCCGCCGATATTATAAGTTTCACCGATTTTCCCCGCCTCTGCCACCCGATACAAGGCCCGTGCGTGATCTTCCACATACAGCCAGTCGCGAATCTGCCCGCCGTCGCCGTATACCGGCAACGGTTTTCCCGCCAAGGCATTCAAGATGACCAGCGGAATCAGCTTTTCCGGAAACTGATAGGGACCGTAATTATTGGAACAATTGGTGATAAGCGTGGGCAAACCAAAAGTCCGCAGCCAGGCCCGCACCAGATGATCGCTGGCGGCTTTGGAAGCGGAATAGGGACTGCTGGGGGCATAAGGGGTATTTTCGGTAAACAGGTCCTGGGAGGCGCCAAGATCCCCGTACACTTCATCGGTGGAAATATGGTGCAGACGAAACGCCGCTTGCTTTACCCGGTCAAGCGTCTGCCAATAGCGCAGAGCCGCTTCAAGAAGGATATAAGTACCGTTGATATTGGTGTGGATAAACTCCGCCGGCCCGTCGATGGAGCGATCCACATGGCTTTCCGCCGCCAGATGCATGATAAGGTCGGGCCGGTAGGTCTGCAAAAGCCGGTCCAGCGCCGGGCCGTCGCAAATATCCAGCCGTTGGAAATGATAGCGTTCATCCCCTGCGACAGGCTCCAGGGAGTCCAGGTTGCCGGCATAGGTCAGCTTATCCGCCACCAGCACGCTGTCCGGGGTAGCGGTGATGATATGTCTGACCAGCGCGGAACCGATAAACCCGGCGCCGCCGGTAACCAGTATCCGCTTCACCGCCAAACCCCCCTTGTATCCACCAACCATTTCTGGCGTATTACCGAGGGCGGCAGCGCTTTGAACTGACGATGATCCACCAGCATTACCAGCACATCCGCCCGGTTGAGCGCATCCTCCAGCGCGGTGAGGGCGGCATGCCCGGCCAACGCCTCGGGCAGTTGCCGGACATTGGGTTCAACCACCAGGGTCGTGCCCTGATGCCAGGATACTATCCGTTGGACAATGGATACCGCCGGACTTTCGCGTAAATCATCGATATCCGGTTTAAACGCCAGCCCGAAACAGGCGATAATCACCTCCCCTGCCCGTTTATTGGTTTCAAACAGGCACTCCGCCACCGCTGACTTCACCTGTTCCACCACCCAGGCCGGCTTATCATCGTTCACCAGGCGCGCGGTGCGGATCAAGCGCGCCTGCTGCGGGTTCTGCGCGACGATAAACCAGGGATCCACCGCAATGCAGTGGCCGCCCACGCCGGGGCCGGGCTGTAAAATATTTACCCGCGGATGGCGATTGGCCAGACGGATAAGCTCCCACACATTGATGCCCTGCTCGGCGCAAATCAGCGACAGCTCATTGGCGAAGGCAATATTCACATCCCGGAAGCTGTTTTCCGTGAGCTTGCACATCTCGGCGGTACGGGAGCCGGTAATGACACATTCGCCTTCCAGAAAGAGTCGATAAAGCTCGCTGGCGCGCGCGGAACAGCGCGGGGTCATCCCGCCGATCACCCGATCGTTTTTAATCAGTTCGGCCACGATTTTGCCCGGCAAGACCCGCTCCGGGCAGTAAGCGATATTGATATCCGCCAGCTCACCCGCCGTCTGGGGAAAATGCAGATCGGGACGCGCATCCGCCAGCCATAACGCCATTTGTTCAGTGGTGCCCACCGGCGAGGTGGATTCAAGAATTACCAGGTCCCCCGGTTTTAATATCGGCGCCAGGGAGAGGGCCGCCGCCCGGACATAGGTCAGATCCGGCTCATGGCCGTCTTTAAACGGGGTCGGTACCGCGATCAGAAAGGCGTCCGCCGCCTCGGGACGGGTCACCGCCCGCAGATAACCATCGTCAACAGCGCTCTTGACCAGCCGCGCCAGATCCGGCTCGATAATATGAATTTCGCCGCGGTTGATGGTATCCACCGCCCGTTGGTTGACATCCACCCCCACCACGTGTTTCTGGCGAGAGGCGAACGCCGCAGCGGTCGGCAGACCGATGTAGCCCAGCCCGATGACGGAAATCGTGTCAAAACTCATACTTTCACCTGATGATTTTTTAATGCTTCGATTATTCGCCGGCACGCTTGTCCATCACCGTAAGGGTTATGAGCCCGACTCATGGCCTGATATTCATCGACGTCATTAAGCAAGGTCGACACCGCCGCCTGTATCCTGGCGGGATCGGTCCCCACCAGCAGTACCGTGCCCGCCGCTACCGCCTCGGGCCGCTCGGTGGTGTCACGCATCAGCAGGACCGGTTTACCCAGGGAAGGCGCTTCCTCCTGAATACCGCCGGAGTCGGTGAGAATCATGTAAGCCCGATCCATAAGATAGACAAACGGCAGATAATCCTGCGGATCGATGAGTTTGATATTGGCTATGCCGCTCAGAATACGGTTAACCGGTTCGCTGACGTTGGGGTTCAGATGCACTGGATACACCACCTGAACCTCGGGATGGTTGCGGGCAATATGGGCCAATGCGCTGCATATGCGCTCAAAACCATCGCCAAAACTCTCCCGGCGGTGGCCGGTAACCAGAATCAGTTTTTTTTGTCCATCAAGAAAATCGTAGCGCTGCTCAAGGGAGGCGCGCAAGGCGGCGTTATTCAAGACGCGATCGCGCACCAAAAACAGCGCATCGACAACGGTGTTGCCGGTGATGAAAATCCTTTCCGCCGCCAAACCCTCGCGCAAGAGATTTTGCCGGGCGTTTTCGGTGGGAGAGAAATGATACATGGCCAGATGGCCGGTCAGTTTACGATTGGCTTCTTCCGGCCAGGGCGAGTAAAGATTGCCGGTGCGCAATCCCGCTTCCACATGGCCCACCGGAATATGGTGATAGAATGCCGCCAGGCTGGTGGCCAGGGTGGTGGTGGTGTCGCCGTGCACCAGCACCACATCGGGCTCAAACGACTGCAAAACCGGTTTCATTCCGGTAAGGATCCGGCTGGTGATTTCCGTCAGCCCTTGATCCGGCTGCATGATATTCAAATCGTAATCGGGAATGATATTGAAAAGACGCAAAACCTGATCCAGCATCTCCCTGTGCTGGGCCGTGACGCAAATTCTTGACTCGAAGGCCGGATCATTGGCCAGGGCCAAGATCAACGGTGCCATTTTAATGGCTTCCGGCCTGGTGCCGAAGACACTCAACACTTTCACAGCAATTCCCTTCCGTCTCGTGTAAGCCACCGGGATGGCTCGTATAAGTTCTGCCGCGTGGCGGGCGAAGCATCTATCCGGATTGATGCCCGGTCTAACCCGTCATACTTCCAGTTGCCGGTGCGTTGGCGTTCCCGCAACTCGAATTATTCAGGGTAGACTTTGTGCTGCGGCAACATCATAGACGGCGGCTTAACGCTATCCCTGCGCCCACCAGCACACCCATGGCACCCCAGAGAATGAGCAGGAAAACCCGGCGAGGTCTGTCGCGTTTTACCGGTTCCTCGGGCGTTCTTAAATAACGATATGTCTGGAATTTATGTTGCAATGCCGGTCCTACATTCAGCGTAGCCAACATTGCGCGATTCTGATCGTACTCCAGGTCAAAATTGGGCCCGGCGGCCTGCAATGCCGACAGCCTGGCTTGCAATACCGGTTGCCCCAGCAGGTAAAGGGCGGATTGAGGTAAAGACTCCGCCGGCGTATCGGTTTGACTATGGCTTATGCCTTGCCGCTTGGCAATCTCCAATGCTTGCCGAAGCGCATTCACATCCCGTTCAAACATGGCCTGGGACACCGCTTCCTGACGCTTGACCTGGGCCTTAAGTGAGATGGCACGGGCCGTCCAGGCGCCGGTGACATCTTCGTTCAGAACCCCGTCCGCGCGCTGGTTGGCATAAGCGACATACGCGCGCAGCAGCGTATTGGCATCCGCCGCCGTTTCGGCCGTCAATGTCACCTGGTCCGGCAACTTTTTCGCATCGTCGCGGGGAACGAACTGAACGTTATTGATCATCTCGTCCAGCAGCAGCGCATCGGCACGGGAACGTCCCTCTTTACGGGCAATGTAATAAGCGCTCTGTAGCCAGAAATCACGCCGGGTATCATAGGAGGAGAGCTGGCGGATAAACTCCTGGTAGGCTTCATCCCCGATAGACGGCATATCCGACGTCGGCAAGGTAGAGTTTTTCACATCCAGGTTACGTAAAAATTGCTGTTGTGAGAAATAACTGCCCAACATATTCACCGTCGGCCGATCGGTGATGGCGGTAGCGGTCCATTCCTGCTTCACCAATAGAGAGTAGATCAAGGCGCACGCGGCAAAAATCGCCGCCATGGCGACAATCCAGCGCTTGCCGCGCCATAACCGGAGAACAAGACCGCGAATATCCAGTTCATTATCCAGTCGGGGGTCGTGTGAGGAAGCATGTTTATCTGGTGTCATTTCCGTCCCGAAGTGCGGCCGGCCGGTAATCTTTTATCGCCGAACCGCCGCTTTGTCCGCTTTACGAAGCGCGCTACTCGCCAGGCGCATTTAAGCAAATAGCCATAAAGCAAGAATACCAGCACGAATAAAATCAGCATCACGGATTCAGGCCAGACCAGCCAGCGTTCTCCCGCGACGCCGAAAGCAGCCAGCAAAGCTGCGGTAACGGTAATAATAACAAAGGCTTGTCTGGAACTAAAGCCGGCTCGCATAATTAGGTGGTGGATGTGCTGCCGATCGGGAGAAAACGGGCTCATTCCCTTGCGCATCCTGCGGTACATAATGGCTATCATGTCCATGAGCGGAACGGCGATAATCCACAATGCGGTAACCGGGCGCATTGGATGGCCGTCGCCTTGGGTGCTTTGCAAAATTAGCCAGATGATGCTGAATCCGATCATGGTGCTGCCGGCGTCGCCCATAAACACTTTGTAATGCCGGCCAAATATGCCGAGGTTAAGCAGGATATAGGGCAAGATGGCGGCAATCAGGGCAAAGCACCACATCCCCAGGGCAAAATCATTGTCCAGCCATAGGAGTATGCCCATAGCGCCAAGGGAAACGCAGGACAGTCCTCCCAGCAGACCGTCAATACCGTCCATCATGTTAAAGGCGTTAATTGAGGCCCATACAGCGAATAGGGTAACCAGATAGCCAAACAGTCCGAGCAGCATCTCCCATGGGCCGAAGATGAACCCCAGGCTACTCATATAAAGACCGCCGAAAACCATCATGGCAATTGCGACTAATGCCTGAATGGCGGCGCGGGATATAACACTGATATCGTATTTATCATCAAGAGCACCCGTAATGACCAGAATGCCCGCGCATAATAAATAGAGTTCGATATGGGGTACGGCAAGATCAGTATAAATGAAAGTGAAACAGATACCGGCAAAGATTGATATGCCGCCCACCAGCGGGATCTGCCCTTGATGGCGTTTGCGGTAATTGGGCCGGTCCACCAGACCTATCTTCTTGGCAATCTTGCGCAGAAAAAACAAAAAAACCATTGAGAACAGAAAAATGGCAATAAAATCAGTACTCATATTGAGTAAGTTCACAATAGAAAGCTCTCTGCATCCATCGGGCTGTTTGGGACGCTACTGTGGTGTACGCCTCGCACTTTTTGCCTCAATTGTCACCAAATTCCGTGACACTGAAATATTTTTTCTTTCATCTTTTTCATCGTACCCGGCTCTCCGCCAGGTTTACTGAAGCAAAAAGACCGCTTGCCTTTACCCAATAGCTGCAACCTGAAATATCTTTGGTAGAAAGGTATGACAAGCAAGATGCGACTATCCTAGCATTACAAACAAAAAACGCCACGTTTAGACGTGGCGTTACCCGAGTTTTTGTTGTTTAAGAGCGTTTCATCATGTCAAAGAATTCATCATTGGTTTTGGTCATGGCCAATTTGTTCATTAGGAATTCCATGGCATCGGTTTCACCCATGGGATGGATGATTTTACGCAGGATCCACATCTTTTGCAGCTCCTCCTGCGTGGTAAGCAGCTCTTCTTTACGGGTACCGGAACGATTGTAATCAATGGCGGGAAAGACGCGTTTTTCCGCAATTTTCCGCGAAAGGTGCAATTCCATATTACCGGTACCTTTGAATTCTTCGTATATGACTTCGTCCATCTTCGAGCCGGTATCGATTAGCGCCGTCGCGATAATGGTCAGGCTGCCGCCTTCTTCCATATTACGCGCCGCGCCGAAGAAACGTTTCGGGCGATGCAATGCGTTGGCATCCACGCCGCCGGTCAATACTTTACCGGACGCGGGCACCACGGTGTTGTAGGCGCGGGCCAGGCGGGTAATGGAGTCCAGCAGGATGATAACGTCTTTTTTATGCTCCACCAGACGCTTGGCTTTTTCGATGACCATCTCGGCCACTTGTACATGGCGTGAGGCCGGTTCATCGAACGTTGAGGCAATGACTTCGCCTTTCACCAGACGCTGCATTTCGGTCACTTCTTCCGGCCGTTCGTCGATCAGCAGCACCATCAGCACGCAATCAGGGTGGTTGTAGGCGATGCTCTGCGCAATATTCTGCAGCAGCATGGTCTTACCGGCCTTGGGAGGGGCCACAATCAGTCCGCGCTGACCGCGACCGATAGGGGCGGCCAAATCCAGCACCCGGGCGGTGAGATCCTCGGTGGAACCGTTACCGCGTTCCATGCGCAAACGGGAGTTGGCATGCAGCGGAGTCAGGTTTTCGAACAGGATTTTATTACGGGCATTTTCCGGCTTGTCGTAATTGACTTCGTTGACTTTCAACAGTGCAAAGTAACGCTCGCCCTCTTTCGGCGGCCGGATCTTGCCGGAAATGGTATCCCCTGTTCGCAGGTTGAAGCGGCGGATTTGGCTCGGAGAAACATAGATATCGTCGGGACCGGCCAGGTAGGAGCTGTCACTGGAGCGCAGGAAACCGAATCCATCCTGCAATATTTCCAAAACGCCATCGCCAAAGATATCCTCACCACTTTTGGCATGCTGCTTTAAAATGGCGAAGATGATGTCTTGTTTGCGCATGCGGGCCAGATTTTCCAGCCCCATATTTTCGCCGAGAGTTACTAGCTCAGAAACCGGCGTATTTTTTAATTCGGTAAGGTTCATAATGGTGGGTTCTTAAACTCGGGGTATTTCTCGAACTATTCTTGTGGATGGTATGGCAGCGTAAAATCGTGCCTGTCTAACGGCATTTAATCCCAGTGCATCCCGTTTGGGCTGATGAACAGCAAATCATGCAATATGAATACAAGAAGACTGAAGATTGAGAGCGCCTAAAAACGGATCAATTCAAATCCAGATTGCCTGAACACCTTGCTTGATCACGCCAATGCTGTTCTATAACGGGACTCGGGCAAAGAGTAAAGCTCAGATTCAAACTACGGGTAAGATCTAAATGCAGTGGACATAAACTTAGCATGGTTCTTGGCGGGCGTCTAGCGGTCAATACGAGAAATCATAATGAAGCCAGAGCCCGGCAAAAAATCACCCTGAGGCAATTACAAATTTTTATTCAGAAATTCTTTTAATTGACCCTTGGACAGCGCGCCGACCTTGGTTGCCACCACTTCGCCATCCTTGAACAACAACAGCGTCGGAATGCCCCGGATACCATATTTAGGCGCCGTGGCCGGATTCTCATCGATGTTCAGCTTGGCGATGGTCAATTTGCCTTCGAATTCATCAGCGACTTCAAGGAGTATAGGCGCTATCATCTTACAGGGACCGCACCACTCCGCCCAGAAATCCACCAGGAACAATCCCTTTGCCTGCAACACGTCCTTGTCGAAGCTGTCGTCACTTAAGTGAATAATTTTATCGCTCATGTTCTACTCCACAGGATTATCATTACCCGGCTGATTCACAGCTTACAGACGCCGGGTTGACTTTATTTCACTGGATACGCTTTCGTAATGCAATAGTTAACTGTTATTCTACCACACTATGAGCAAAACACACTTAACCGAAAAGAAGTTTTCCGACTTCGCCCTGCACCCGCTGATTATTGAATCCCTTTTAAAACAAGGATTTAGTAATTGTACGCCTATTCAGGCGCTGACGTTGCCCATCACCCTCGACGGGAAAGATGTGGCGGGCCAGGCGCAAACCGGAACCGGAAAGACGCTGGCCTTCCTCGCGGCCGCGTTTCATCATTTACTGACACATCCCGCGGATGAGCAGCGCCAAATCAATCAGCCGCGTGCTCTTATCATGGCGCCGACCCGCGAGCTGGCGGTGCAAATCCATTCGGATGCCGAACCCTTAGCCCAGGCAACCGGCCTGAAAATGGGTCTGGCCTACGGTGGCGACGGCTACGATAAGCAGCTTAAGGTTCTCGAATCCGGGGTCGATATCCTGGTGGGCACCACCGGCCGTCTCATTGATTATACCAAGCAGAACTATGTCAATATGGGCGCCATTCAGGTGGTGGTGCTTGACGAAGCCGATCGCATGTTCGATTTGGGTTTCATCAAGGATATCCGCTGGCTGTTCCGGCGTATGCCCGCCGTTGAACAACGCCTGAATATGCTGTTTTCCGCCACCTTATCCTACCGGGTGCGCGAGCTGGCGTTCGAACATATGAACAACGCCGAATATGTGGAAGTGGAACCCCTGCAAAAAACCGGCTACCGCATCCAGGAAGAGCTGTTTTATCCCTCCAACGAAGAAAAGATGCGCCTGCTGCAAACGCTGATTGAAGAAGAGTGGCCGGATCGCTGCATCATTTTCGCCAATACCAAGCACCGCTGCGAAGATATCTGGGGCCATCTGGCCGCCGACGGACATCGTGTGGGCCTGCTCACCGGCGACGTTTCGCAAAAAAGGCGTTTGCGTATCCTGGAAGACTTTACCCAGGGAGCGCTGGATATCCTGGTGGCCACCGATGTCGCCGCCCGCGGCCTTCATATCCCGCTGGTTACCCATGTATTCAATTACGATCTGCCCGATGATTGCGAAGATTATGTCCATCGTATCGGCCGGACCGGACGCGCCGGGGAAAGCGGCAGTTCCATCAGCCTAGCCTGTGAAGAATATGCATTGAACCTAACGGCGATTGAAAGCTATATTGGCCATCAAATCCCCGTCAGTAAATACAATAGCGATGCGCTATTGAATGAGCTTCCTGCGCCGAAACGGCTCACGCGCGCCCGGCCTGGTACGGGCCCGCGCCGCCATTCCGTATCCCGTCGCAGCGGAGCGCCGCGTCATAACCGCAAACGTCCGGGCTAACCAAGATGCCGAGCTGCACCTCTCTTTACGCCGCCATTGACTTAGGCTCTAACAGTTTCCATATGTTAGTGGTTCGTGAGGTGGGCGGCTCCATCCAGACGCTGGCGCGCATTAAACGTAAAGTGCGCCTGGCTGCCGGATTGGATGCCGACAATCGGCTATCCCAGGAAGCCATGCAGCGCGGCTGGCACTGCCTGAAGCTTTTTGCCGAACATTTGCAGGATATTCCGCCGGCGCATATTCGCGTGGTGGCGACCGCTACGCTGCGTATTGCCGTCAATGCCGACGCCTTTCTGGTCCCCGCCCGAGAAATCCTGGGCAGCCCCGTACAGGTCATCAGCGGCGAAGAAGAAGCGCGGCTGATTTATCAGGGCGTGGCCCACACCACCGGGGGGTCGGACGAGCGCCTGGTGGTGGATATCGGCGGCGGCAGCACCGAGCTGATAGTGGGACGCGGCGCCCAGGCGCTGGAACTGTTCAGCCTGGAAATGGGATGCGTTACCTGGCTCGAACGCTGGTTTAACGATCGCAGCCTGACCAAAGAGAATTTCGAGCAGGCGGAACAGGCGGCGCGGGAAATGATCCGTCCGGTGGCATCAAGTCTTCTGGCCTCGGGCTGGCAGGTTTGCGTCGGCGCGTCCGGCACGGTACAGGCTCTGCAGGAAATCATGGTGGCGCAGGGCATGGACGAACACATCACCCTGAGCAAGCTTCTTCAGCTCAAACAGCGGGCCATTCAGTGCGGCAAGCTGGAAGAACTGGAAATCGAGGGACTGACCCTCGAGCGGGCGCTGGTATTCCCCAGCGGCCTGTCGATATTGCTGGCGATTTTCCATGAGCTGGGCATCAAAACCATGACACTGGCCGGCGGCGCGCTGCGGGAAGGCATCATGTACGGCATGCTGAATATTTCGGTATGCGTGGATGTCCGCGAACGGACGCTGAAAAATCTGCAGCACCGCTATCAGCTTGATGTCGAACAGGCGCAGCGGGTGAGCCGGCTGGCGGATGATTTCGCCCGTCAGGTGGCCAAGGCGTGGCAGTTGGATGAACGATGTTTCACCTTGCTGCACTGTGCCACCATGATTCATGAGATTGGACTGAGTATCGATATCAAAAACGCCCCGCAACATGCCGCCTATCTCACCCGGCATACCGATTTACCCGGTTTCACCCCCGCCCAGCAGAAACTCATCGCTACGCTTTTGCAAAATCAGAGCCATCAGATTGACGTCGCCCAGCTAAACCAGCAAAACAGCCTGCCGCCCCGGATGGCGCAGCGCCTGTGCCGCCTGATGCGTTTGGCGATTATTTTCGCCAGCCGCCGCCGCGACGAGACGGTTCCCGAGGTCAAACTGCGGGCGCTGGACGATACCCTGCACGTGCTGTTGCCCCACGGCTGGCTGAAGGCGCATCCGCTGCGGGCGGAATACCTGGAGCAGGAGAGCCAGTGGCAAAGCTACGTCCATTGGCCGCTGCTGCTGGAAGAAATTCATTAAAGCTACGTTCATGGGCCGCTGTGAGCGAAAGAGCCGGTAATCGAGCTTGTTGACAAAGTTCTGAGTTCCCGGTCGGGACAGGATGCTAGATCGGGTCGCAACGCCCACATACCGTGACCATGTACAGCAGAGAAGATTATTGCGGGCTTTGCCCTTTGGCTTTGGCCAGTTGCGCCTTGATATTGGCCAGATGGCTCTGTCCTTTAGCCATGCGGTCTTCCGGGCTGACGATTTTCCGGCTGCTTTCCCAGGCCAGATCGTCCTGGGGCAGCTCCAGTAAGAACCGGCTGGGCTCGGGCTTGATGGTTTCGCCGTACTGGCGCCGCTCGCGGCACAGGGTGAAGGTCAGCTCCTTCTGCGCCCGGGTGATGCCGACATAGGCCAGCCGGCGCTCCTCGTCGATATTGTTCTCGTCAATGCTGCTCTGGTGCGGCAGCAGGCCCTCTTCCATACCCACCAGAAAGACATAAGGAAACTCCAGCCCTTTAGAGGCATGTAGGGTCATCAACTGCACCTGATCAAGTTCTTCGTCGTTATCCCCCCGCTCCATCATTTCCCGCAGAGTAAAACGGGTCACCACCTGATCCAGCGTCATCGGCTCGTTCAAATCCGACCCTTCCAGCATCTCGGTCATCCAGGCGAACAGCTGATCGACATTTTTCATCCGCATCTCGGCGGCTTTCGGGCTGGGAGAAGTTTCATACAGCCAGCTTTCGTATTCCATGCCGCGGACAAGATCCCTTACCGCCGGCACCGGCTCGCTTTCCGCCAGCCGGGCAATATGCGCCATCCAGCCGGTGAACTGCTGCAGCGACTCCAGGCCGCGGCCGGTAAGGGTCTGGCTCAGCCCCACATCAAAACTCGCCGAGTACAGGCTTTTCTGACGGGTGGCCGCCCACTCCCCGAGCTTTTGCAGCGTCGCCGGACCGATTTCACGGCGCGGCGTATTCACTACCCGTAAAAAAGCGCTGTCATCATCTGGGTTAGTAAGTACTCGCAAATAAGACAACAGGTCCTTGATTTCCGGTCGGGCAAAAAACGACGTACCGCCGGAAATACGATAAGGAATGCGGTTTTGCATCAGCATTTTTTCAAACAGCCGGGACTGATGGTTGCCGCGATACAGAATGGCATAATCACCGTAGCGGGTTTTATGGATAAAATGATGGGCTATCAATTCACCCACCACCCGCTCCGCCTCGTGATCTTCGTTATTGGCAGTAACCACTTTGAGCGCTTCGCCATAACCCAGGCTGGAAAATAGGCGCTTTTCATACAAATGGGGATTGTTGGCAATCAGGATATTGGCCGCTTTAAGGATACGTTCGGTAGAGCGGTAGTTTTGCTCCAGCTTAATTACCTGCAGGGCGGGAAAGTCCTGCTGCAGCAATGCCAGGTTTTGCGGCCGGGCGCCGCGCCAGGAGTAAATAGACTGATCATCATCTCCCACCACGGTGAAACGGGCGCGGGCGCCCACCAGCATCTTCACCAACTCGTACTGGCTGGTATTGGTATCCTGGTACTCATCCACCAGCAGATAGCGCAGCCGGTTCTGCCAGCGCTCACGGGCCTGGACATCCCGCTGCAGCAAAAGCGTGGGCCTAAGAATCAAATCATCGAAATCCAGCACATTGCAGGCTCTGAGATGAGCGTCGTACAGGCCGTAACAGTGAGCGAACAGCTTCTCCCGTTCGGTGCGCGCCAAGGCTTCGGCCTGCTCCGGACCCAGCAGATCGTTTTTCCAGTTGCCGATGGCCGATGCCAATTGCTTGAGCAAATCCTTGTCGCCATCGATCCACTGTTCGGTCAGATCCTTTAGCAGCGCCTGCTGGTCGTACTCATCGAACAGGGAGAATTTCGCCTTCATCCCCAGCGCCTTGTATTCCTTTTTAATAATTTCCAGGCCCAGGGTATGGAAGGTGGCGATGGTCAACCCCCGAGCTTCCTGCCGTCCCAGGGTCTGCGCCACGCGCTCTTTCATTTCCCGCGCGGCTTTGTTGGTAAAGGTCACCGCGGCGATATGGCGCGCCTGATAACCGCACTGGCGTATCAAGTGGGCGATTTTATTGGTAATGACCCGCGTCTTGCCCGATCCGGCGCCCGCCAGCACCAGGCAGGGCCCGGTAACAAATTCTACGGCATGTTGCTGGCTGGGGTTCAAACGCATAAGGCTTCCGGGATTCATAGGGCTGAAAGTGACGGAGGGAGATTGTAGCAGAAAGCGCGGGGGAGTTGAGGGCTTCCCGGAGGATAGCGCCTGGTAGAGATCGTCTTAGGATCGTGACAAGTACCTGCGTTTACATATATAAAATGTTTGCATTATACGACGAAGGCCCCAGTCCTAAAAATAACCCAACCCTGGCAAGAACTTATGTACCGTAATTATCTATTGTTGACTACTTGGGAAAGAATCGCTCCGCTCACCCCTCCCCATGCACCCGCGCATAAGCCCCCAATTCCTACCCCTACCAACTCCGGGACCCCGGAAATATTTTTCGAGAGGTAAAGACCGGTCTTCCCGCCGATGAACATGCCGGTAGCCGACCCTACCGTTGTGCATGCGATTAACGAAGCCAGGCGCGCCTCCGGCGAAGCAATCAGCCAGGTCTCCAAAACCGTCATTCCAAGAGTGGCCGTACCGGCAGCAAGCGTGGCGGCGATGGCCGTCAGTCTGACTTTATCGCCATGCTGATTATATTTAAAGGGTGTTATCGGGCTATTCCCGGCATTATTTAATGCCGTTGCTAATTTTTCTGAAGAATTATTATTATGTGAATTAATTTTCGAAGTAGTATCTGTGCAAGATAATGTTGACTCAGTGCATGCGATCTTCATTAGATTACCTCTGAACGATATTTATCAAAGCGTAGGAAAATTGTCACAGGCTGTAAAAGCAAATAATAGAGTTGCGCCGGTTATTTGCATTCATCCAACATAATTCTATAATTAATCGCTTTAAAAATAAGAATGCCACGCAGCTAAGCGCGGACCGCCGGCACCTGGCAATATTCGCAGAGCAAATCGGAATCGGGTTCAAAACGGGGTGATGACAGAGGAAGTTCGTCCACCGTAAGTCTATCCATCATGTAATGCGAAATGGGATCGCCAAGCTTAGGGTGCAATAGCGCCAGACAATCGGCAAGCCGTTCGCAAATCGCATGCCGCAATCCGGGATCGCTGCTTTCCAGCAAGGTTTCGGCGAACCGTTCGCAATATCCGGCCAGCTCGGTGAAATCCGTGGTTGAACTGAACGTGAGTGAAAGCAAGGGGTGTTTTGGTTAAGGATCATAGCCAAAAGGCAGCCTCCACTAAGTGATCTGTAAACCACCACCGAAGAGACCAATCCCGACGCCTGATTTTGCAGGCGCGAAAGTACAGTGCAACGGCGTAAATCAAACGGCAAGAATTTTCGATATTCGTTTATACCTCTTGAAGTGGCGTCGCAAAAAAATGAATGCTATATCGGTCATTATCATTCTTAATGCTCAATATGGCATACAATATAAGAATATTCTGCGTTGAGCAGGTTGAAGAAACTGGGCCGCGATATACAGGATGCGCGTAAACGGCGGCGCATCAGCACGTCGCTGATGGCGGAGCGTATCGGCATCACCCGCGCCACGCTCAGCAGGCTGGAGGCCGGCGATCCGAAAGTCTCCATGGGAAGTTATGCCATAGCGCTCTATGTGCTGGGCAAGCTGGATGAATTGGAAAAAATCATCGACAGGACGCGTGATCCCCTAGGGCTGGATTTGATGGATGAACAATTCCCCGTTCGCATCCGTACCGGGAGACAAGGATGAAGTCTATCAACGTCGTCATTGACTGGCACGGCAGCCAACGCCTGGTGGGTCAACTGGACGTGTACGCATCCAGAGGGACGGAACGTTATCAGTTCGCTTTTACCACAGACTGGGCCAGGAATGGATTTGCCATTGATCCGGCCTTAGAACTGATTCCCCGTATTCCGTATACTGAAAATAAACTTTGGGGTGCATTCCAAGATATTTCTCCGGACAGATGGGGACGATTAGTCCAGTCAAGAGTGCAAAACCGCCATTTGTCCGAAAGCGATTTTCTCCTTGGCGTCAGCGATCATATGAGTTTGGGGGCGTTGCGCCTCAGCGATATCGCTCAGTCAGACGTGTTTTTAGCCGATAACCACGATGTCCCGAAATTGGTGAATTTACGGGAACTGGAAGCCGCCGTTCATCGTTTTGAAGCCGGTCAGGAAAGCCCGGCGGATCTGGTCATGATTGCGCAACCCGGTTCTTCCCTGGGGGGGCTCACCCCAAAGCCTCAGTGGAAGACGAAAATAAGCTGTGGCTGGCGAAGTTTCAGAGCAATACCGACACAGAACGGGTATCACTTTGGGAGGCCACCATGCTGGACCTCGCAAAAAACGCCGGAATTCGCACTGCCCATTACCGGGTCCTTAATGGCGGCGGCGACAGACCTGTGCTCCTGGTGGAGCGGTTTGATCGGGTGAAGGGCAAGCGGATCCCCTTTATTTCCGCCATGACCTTACTGGAGCGTAAAGAAAATAGTAAAGAAGGCGCCAGTTATGTTGATATTGCCGATGCCCTCACCCATTACTCACCACAGCCCGCAGCGGATAAGCTGGAACTGTTCAGCCGCATGATTTTTAACGCGATGTCGGGCAATATCGACGATCATTTGCGTAATCATGGATTTTTACGCGAGCCAAGGGGTTGGCGGCTCGCCCCCGCTTACGATATCAACCCGACGATGGAACATTATGCGAGACGACATCATAACCTGTCATTCGATAGCGACCGTTCCAGGCCCTCCCTTGATACCTGTTTGGAGCTGGCGGAGTTCTTCGGTGCGGGAAAGACTGAAATGAATACAGCGTTGGTCAAGATTGCCTACGCTTTATCAAATTGGCGCAACGTTGCGAAACGCAATGGTCTCAGCGGCGATGAAATTAAACGAATGGAGCGGTCGTTTGAGCATGATGATACTGAGAATTTATTGCGTTATTTGCCGTTACGATGACCTTCGTTACGGAAATAAAGTAAACAAGCGGCGGATGAACGGCCGCTAGGCTATTTAACGGTGCGCATTCTTACTGCGCTCGAAGCTTCAAGCACCGGTGATGACTGGCGCTTGATACTTTGATAGATTGGCGCAAATATTTCTAGAAAGGACAAAGTCCCGGCCGATGGGCCAAGACTTTCAGCAAATTGAATCAATGAACGATGGGTTTCAAACTCAGGGCAAACCGATCCAGAGTCAATGAAACTGGCAGGATTCAGCAAAGCCAAGCCGTCCGCGCCGGCAATGGCGCGGAACCATACTCAGTTCGCTACCGCGATGCGCTTCATGTCTTTCATATAGCCGCGCAGGGTGGCACCGATAACTTCGATGGGATGCTGGCGTATAGCCTCGTTCACATCACGCAGCTGGGCGTTAT
Organism: Sodalis sp. RH15; assembly: GCF_047324255.1. Classification (NCBI taxonomy): domain Bacteria; kingdom Pseudomonadati; phylum Pseudomonadota; class Gammaproteobacteria; order Enterobacterales; family Bruguierivoracaceae; genus Sodalis; species Sodalis sp. RH15. The sequence continues at coordinate 621,543 of NZ_CP178738.1, read as the reverse complement.
CGATCTCAGCGGCGGCGGCCGGCTTGCCCAGATCCCCCGGCTGCAGGCTGGACATGAATTTCTCTTTCAACAGCGGAATGGCGGCGTTGGCGAACAGATAGTTGCCGTATTCGGCGGTATCGGAAATCACCACGTTCATTTCATACAGGCGCTTGCGGGCGACGGTATTGGCGATCAGCGGCAGCTCATGCAGGGATTCGTAATAGGCCGATTCGGCGATAATCCCTGAGCGGGTCATGGTTTCGAAGGCCAACTCGACGCCGGCTTTCGCCATGGCTATCATCAGCACGCCGTTATCGAAATATTCCTGTTCGCTGATTTTGCCTTCGTATACCGGGGCGTTTTCAAACGCCGTGGCGCCGGTTTCTTCACGCCAGGTCAGCAGCTTGATGTCGTCATTAGCCCAGTCGGCCATCATGCCGCTGGAGAATGCGCCGCTGATGATGTCGTCCATGTGTTTTTCAAACAGCGGCTTCATCAGGGTTTTCAGCTGTTCGGACAGCGCGAAGGCGCGCAGTTTGGCGCTGTTGGACAGGCGGTCCAGCATCAAGGTAATGCCGCCCTGCTTCAGGGCTTCAGTGGTGGTTTCCCAGCCGAATTGCACCAGCTTGCCAGCATAGGCCGGATCGGCGCCGTCGGCCACCAGCTTGTCGTAGCACAGCAGTGAACCCACCTGCAGCATGCCGCACAGGATGGTCTGTTCGCCCATCAGGTCCGATTTCACTTCGGCGACGAACGAGGATTCCAGCACACCGGCGCGATGACCGCCGGTGGCGGCGGCCCAGGCTTTGGCCAATGCCATGCCTTCGCCCTGGGGATCGTTTTCCGGATGGACGGCAATCAGGGTCGGCACGCCGAAGCCGCGTTTGTACTCTTCACGCACTTCGGTACCCGGACATTTCGGCGCTACCATGATGACGGTAATGTCTTTACGGATCTGTTCGCCCACTTCAACGATATTGAAGCCGTGGGAATAGCCCAGCGCCGCGCCTTTTTTCATCAGCGGCTGCACCGCTTTCACCACATAGGAGTGCTGTTTGTCCGGCGTCAGGTTCACCACCAGATCCGCCTGGGGAATCAGCTCTTCGTAGGTTCCCACTTTAAAGCCGTTTTCCGTGGCTTTGCGCCATGAGGGGCGTTTCTCGTCAATGGCGGCCTGGCGCAGGGCATAGGAGATATCCAGACCGGAATCACGCATATTCAGGCCTTGATTAAGCCCCTGGGCGCCGCAGCCGACAATCACCACTTTCTTGCCTTTCAGATAACCCGCTTCATCCGCAAATTCATCCCGGCCCATAAAGCGGCACTTACCCAACTGCTCCAGTTGCTGGCGCAGGTTTAAACTATTGAAATAATTGGCCATCTTGCTACTCCGTATCTATGACATCTATAGGGTATGAATTCCCGGCAACGGCCCGCCGAAGTCAATCGGCCGGTTCCAGCCGGGTCTAGGGATCACTGGCCCGGCGGGAGCGTTGTGCGGGATCGATATGCTGCCCACTATAAAGCATGCATCACGTTGCTGAAATTGATATATTAACAATCTCATGTTGCAGATTGTGCAATGACGTTTAGGCGACCCTTTTATGGATCTCAGAGATCTGAAATTATTCCTTCACTTGGCGGAAAGTCGCCATTTCGGCCGCACCGCCAAAGCGACCCATGTCAGCCCTTCCACGCTGTCCCGGCAGATCCAGCGGCTGGAGGAGGACGTAGGCCGCACCCTGTTTTTACGTGATAATCGCACTGTTCAGCTTACCGACGCCGGCGAGCAATTGAAAATCTTCGCCCAGCAAACATTGCTGCAATATCAACAGTTATCACACCGCCTGGGCCAGCACGGCCCGTCGCTGAGCGGGGAATTACGCCTGTTTTGCTCGGTGACCGCCGCATACAGCCATCTGCCGCCCATTCTCGATCGTTTCCGCGCCGAACATCCGCTGGTGGAGATTAAACTTACCACCGGCGACCCCGCCGATGCGGTGGAAAAAGTACAGTCCAACGATGCGGATTTAGGCATCGCCGGCCATCCGGAGATCTTGCCCGCCAGCATCGATTTCGCCCCCATCGGCCAGATTCCGATGATCCTTATCGCCCCGGCGCTGCCCTGTCCGGTGCGCGCCCAGGCGCTGGCACAAACCCCTGATTGGTCCCGCACGCCGTTTATTTTACCGGAACACGGTCCGGCGCGCCGCCGCATCGATCACTGGTTTCGCAGCAACCATATCTCAACCCCGCAAATTTATGCCACCGTGGCCGGTCACGAAGCCATTGTTTCCATGGTGGCGCTGGGCTGCGGCATAGCGTTGATTCCATCGGTGGTGGTGGACAATAGCCCCGAGCCGGTGCGCAACCGCGTACAAATCATCGAACACGGCACCCCGGTGGCGCCGCTGGAGCTGGGTGTCTGCGTACAAATCAAAAGATTGCAGGAACCGCTTATCGATGCGTTCTGGCAGCGCCTGGAACGGACATAGCTATAAAAGGTTTAAGTCACGTTATAAACGTAAAGGTATTATCTTCGACGTTTCTAACGGAGACCCTTAATGATAAATATCCGCTCAAGCTTATCTGCTCAAACAGTAACCATAAACTACTCTGACCCCGAGACCTTACGCACCTTACTATGGCAAATCTGGGAAAACGAAGCGAGACCGGGACAGGGAGAAAAAAGATCCATCGCGGTACAACGCATGATGGAATGCGAACGTAATGATAGTAATATACTAGACCTGAGCAGTCTTGGCTTGACCAGCCTCCCGCCAGTACTGCCCAAGAAACATCAAATATTAGATATACACGATAATCAACTCAGCGATATAACGCCGGTTTTGGCGCCGAACCTTATGGAACTTAATGCCAGTGAAAACCGGCTTACAATTCTTCCGGATATGAATAATCATTATAAATTAAAATCGCTCAATGTCAGCCATAATCATCTTACTGTACTGTCTAATAATTTGCCACCTGCGCTGGAGATACTTAATATCGGTAACAATCGGCTGAAAAAATTACCGCAATTACCATTATTCCTTGTTGAATTTGATGCGCACAATAACGACTTGATGAATTTCGATGAGGCACTGCCGGCTACCTTGCAATTTTTGGATTTAAGAAATAACCGTAGGTTGACCCGGCTTCCGGCGAAAATGCAACAACAGTTAATTAAATTATTTGTCAGTGGCCCACGCTCTGAATCTAAAATTTCCGGGTCACCGATAGACTTAAAGAAATTTTTTGCAGACGAGAGGCTATTTATCTCCATTTTTGGTAACGTTCCCTCGACGTTGAAACTATAGGGGGCCAACGGCGGCTGAATGTTTCACTCGATTTAAACCTGCTACGGGACTCAGGAAATATTGAAACTCATTGGTTCACCAATGCGTAACGCCGCCCTCTTTGGCCATCCATTGTCTTGGGATTTTTATAATTGATTTAACGGAGAGGGTTTTAAATTACGTCGACTTTCGGGCCTGCCCCACAGGCCCGCTTATTAAAACCAAACGAAGCTCAATTCCTCTCTACTGCGCCCTGTAGGAAAAACCGGAACGCCGGGTTTTGGGTTTCGTTATGGCATTCGTAACCCAGCGCCGACAAGTGCCTGTCAAATTCCGGCTCCCGCTCTGACAGTTCAAACCCCGCCATGACCCGGCCGTAATCGGTGCCGTGGCTGCGATAGTGAAACAGGGAAATATTCCAGTGGGTGCCAAGGGTTTGCAGGAATTTCAACAGCGCCCCCGGCGATTCCGGGAATTCAAAGCTGTAGAGGCGTTCGCGCAGTGGCTTGGAAGGACGGCCCCCTACCATATAGCGCACGTGCAGTTTGGCCATTTCGTCATCGGACAGATCCACCACCTGATAACCGCCGGCGGTGAGTTCGGCCAGGATTTCATCTCGTTCCGCATGGCCGCGGGTCAGGCGAATACCGACAAAAATACAGGCATTATCCGCATCGGCATAGCGGTAGTTGAATTCGGTCACCGCCCGGCCGCCCAATAGCTGGCAAAACTTCAGGAAGCTGCCCTTTTGTTCCGGAATGGTGACCGCCATCAGGGCTTCCCGCTGTTCTCCCAGTTCGCAACGCTCCGAAACATACCGCAGCCCGTGAAAATTCACATTGGCGCCAGACAGGATGTGCGCCAGCCGCTCACCGCGGATATTATGCTGCTGGATATACTTCTTCATACCCGCCAGCGCCAGCGCCCCCGCCGGTTCCGCGATGGCGCGGACATCTTCGAAAATATCCTTCACCGCCGCGCAGATGGCGTCACTGTCCACCGTCACTACATCATCCAGATATTCCCGGCACAAACGAAAGGTTTCGTCGCCGATACGCCGCACCGCCACGCCTTCGGCAAAGCCGCCCACGCGGGCCAAATCCACCGGTTCGCCGGCATCCAGCGCCGCCTTTAGGCAGGCGGACTCCTCAGCCTCGACGCCGATGACCTGGATTTGCGGCATCAGGTGCTTAATCAGCACCGCGACGCCGGCGGCCAGACCGCCGCCGCCCACCGGCACAAAAATGCGATCCAGATGGGCATCCTGTTGCAACAGCTCCATGGCCAGCGTGCCCTGCCCGGCGATCACCGCCGGGTGGTCGAACGGCGGCACAAAGGTGTAATTGAACTCCCGTGAGAGTTCGATGGCTTTAGCTTTGGCTTCGTCAAAATTGGCGCCGTAGAGCAGGGCCTCGCCGCCAAAGCCGCGCACCGCGTCCACCTTGATGTCCGCCGTCGCCACCGGCATGACAATCAGGGACTTGATGCCCAGTTTAGTGGCCGATAGCGCCACCCCCTGGGCATGGTTGCCCGCCGAGGCGGTGACCACCCCGTGGGCTTTCTGCTCTTCAGTCAGGCCGGAAATCATGGCGTAGGCGCCGCGCAGCTTGAAGCTGTGCACCGGCTGCCGGTCTTCCCGTTTCACCAAAACGTTATTGCCAAGACGCGCCGACAGCTTGTCCATGTGCTGCAATGGCGTGACCTGGGCCACTTCATACACCGGCGAGCGCAGCGTGGCGCGTAGATACTCCGCGGCGCACGGCGCGGCGGGAAGCGGTTGTGAATCTGCCATGGCCTTAGCCTCCCAGCTTGCTTTTATCACGCACCGCGCCTTTATCGGCGCTGGTGGCGAGCAGGGCATAGGCTCGCAGGGCAAGCGACACCTGACGCTCGCGGCCATGGGGGTGCCAGGCGGCGTCGCCGCGCGCCAGCTCAGATTCGCGCCGGGCGGCCAGCTCGCTGTCCGCCACGTCCAGGGCGATACTGCGCTCATGGATATTGATGGCGATGATATCGCCGTCGTTTACCAGGCCAATCAGCCCGCCGCTGGCGGCTTCAGGTGAAACATGGCCGATGGACAGCCCGGAGGTGCCGCCGGAAAACCGGCCGTCGGTAATCAGCGCGCACTGTTTGCCCAGGCCCATGGATTTCAGGAAGGTGGTGGGATAGAGCATTTCCTGCATGCCCGGTCCGCCCTTGGGACCTTCGTAGCGAATAACCACCACATCCCCCGCCACCACTTTACCGCCGAGGATGGCTTCAGACGCCTCTTCCTGGCTTTCATAGACCTTGGCCGGTCCGCGGAATACCAAGCTGTTCTTATCCACACCGGCGGTTTTCACGATACAGCCGTCTTCGGCAATATTGCCGTAAAGCACCGCCAGTCCGCCGTCCTGGCTGTAGGCGGATTCACGGGTACGGATACAGCCGTCTTTGCGATCGGTATCCAGGGACGGCCAGCGGCAGTCCTGCGAGAACGCCTGAGTGGTGCGAATACCGGCCGGACCGGCGGAATACATGCTTTTCACCGCCGGATCATCGGTGACCATCACGTCGTATTGCCGCAAGGTTTCCGGTAATGTCAGGCCCAGCACGTTGCCCACCTCGCGGTTAAGCAGCCCGGCGCGGTCCAGTTCTCCCAGAATACCCAGCACGCCGCCGGCGCGGTGAACGTCTTCCATATGGTATTTCTGCGTGCTCGGCGCCACTTTGCACAGATGCGGCACTTTACGGGACAGGCGATCGATATCCGCCATGGTGAAGTCCACTTCCCCTTCCTGAGCCGCCGCCAGCAGATGCAATACGGTATTGGTGGAACCGCCCATGGCGATATCCAGCGTCATGGCGTTTTCAAAGGCGGCCTTGCTGGCGATGCTGCGCGGCAATACGCTTTCATCGTCCTGGTCATAATAGCGTTTGGCCAAATTAACGATGCGGGTACCGGCATTGAGGAACAGCTGCTTGCGATCGGCATGGGTGGCCAGCAGCGAACCATTGCCCGGCTGGGAAAGGCCGAGGGCTTCCGTCAGGCAGTTCATGGAGTTGGCGGTAAACATACCGGAACAGGAACCGCAGGTGGGGCAGGCGGAGCGCTCAATCTGGTTGCTGTCTTCGTCGGACACGTTGGGATTGGCCCCCTGCATCATGGCGTCAATCAGATCCAGCTTGATGATTTTGTCGGATAACTTGGTTTTGCCGGCTTCCATCGGGCCGCCGGACACAAAAATCGCCGGGATATTGAGCCGCAGCGCCGCCATCAGCATCCCAGGGGTGATTTTATCGCAGTTGGAAATACAGACCATGGCATCGGCGCAGTGGGCGTTGACCATGTATTCCACCGAATCGGCGATAAGCTCGCGGGAGGGCAATGAGTACAGCATGCCGCCGTGGCCCATGGCGATGCCGTCATCCACGGCAATGGTATTGAATTCTTTCGCTACGCCGCCGGACGCCTCGATTTGTTCGGCGACCAATTTACCCAAATCGCGCAGGTGGACATGCCCCGGCACAAATTGGGTAAAGGAGTTCACCACCGCGATAATCGGCTTGCCGAAATCATCATCGGTCATTCCGGTGGCGCGCCATAAGGCACGGGCGCCGGCCATATTGCGGCCATGGGTTGTGGTCGCGGAACGGTACTTAGGCATGCTCAATACTCCAGTTAATCTTTTTTGTCAGGCGGCCGATGCCGCCTAAATTTCTGATTTTGTGCCCGGGCAGGCTAGCAACCAGAGAAATCTGATGCCACCTGCTCTGTAATCTCTTTTCAGCTATTGACCGGATCCAGCCAGCCCCATCTGTCTTCGGTTTTGCCGGTAAACAAGCCGAAGAACGCCTGTTGCAGTTGCTTGGTCACCGGACCGCAGCGGCCGATGCCCACCTGGATACCGTCGACGCTGCGCACCGGGGTGATTTCAGCGGCGGTGCCGGACATGAACACTTCGTCCGCCAGGTAGAGGGATTCACGGGATAGGACCTGTTCGCGAACCTCGATGCCGAGCTGCTTGGCCAGTTTGATAATGGCGTCGCGTGTGATGCCGGGCAAGGCGGACGAGGTAAAGGGCGGCGTAAACAGGATGCCTTCTTTCACTTCAAACAGGTTTTCGCCGGCACCTTCGGAAACATAGCCGTGCACGTCCAGCGCAATCCCTTCCTGATAGCCGTGGCGGCGGGCTTCGCTGCCCACCAGCATGGATGAAAGATAGTTACCGCCGGCTTTGGCCGCCGTGGGTATGGTATTGGCCGCGACGCGATTCCAGGAAGAGACCATGGCGTCGATACCCTGATCCAATGCGTCTTCGCCCAGATACGCGCCCCAAGGGAAAGCGGCGATGATGACATCGGTGGTGTAGTCCGGCGGCGGGTTAACGCCCATGCCCACGTCGCCCACGAATATCAGCGGGCGGATATAGGCGCTCGTCAGTTTGTTTTTGATCAGCACCGCGCGGGTTGCCGCCATCAATTCGTCCACGCTCTGGCTTACCGGCATGCGATAAATCTTGGCGGAATCGCGCAGGCGCTGCATGTGTTCACGATGACGGAAAACCACCGGCCCTTTATGGGAATCATAGCAACGCACACCTTCGAAGACTGATGATCCATAATGCAGCGCATGGGACATCACATGGACCTTGGCATCCGCCCACGGAACCATTTCGCCATTGAACCAGATAAAATCAGCTTTCTTCGTCGTCATTTTCTTTTCCTTACTCGTGCCTTAGGCGCGTATTTGTTGTGATGCCAATTGCAGGATCTCGACACAGGCGACATCCATAAGTTTACTTAATTGTGAAGACAGTAAATCGACCGGGCGTTGGCTTGCAACGGTCAACTGAATATTTATATTTTCAGGGTTGGTTTGCGGCGCCATATTCAACGCGCAGACGCGGAATCCGCGATGGCGAACCACCCGCAAAACTCGCTCCAATACTTCGGGACGGGAACGGGCGTCGATGGAAAGCTGATGCTGCATCATGATAATTTCTCCAACATGGTTTCATTGCCGGCGCCGGGAGGCACCAGGGGCCAGACGTTATCGTTTTCGTCGATGGAGACATGCAGCAGGTACGGACCCTGGTGGGTGAACATGGTCTCAAGGGCGGCATCAATCTGGTCTTTGCGGGTGATTCGTTGGCCGGGAATGTCAAAAGCGCTGGCCAGTACAAGGAAATCGGGGTTATCTGAGAGGATGGTTTCGCTGTAACGTGCATCGAAAAACAATTGTTGCCACTGTCGAACCATGCCTAATCGCTGGTTATCCATTAAAACAATTTTTAACGGCAACCGTTTTCGCTTGATGGTGGTTAATTCCTGGACGTTCATCATAAACGAGCCGTCGCCGGAAACGCAGACCACGGTATCCTGCGGACGGGCTACCTGCGCGCCTACCGCCGCCGGGATACCAAATCCCATGCTGCCCAGGCCGCTGGAAGTAATGAAATTTTCCGGGCGGCTGAAACGCATATGCTGCGCCGCCCACATTTGATGCTGGCCGACATCGGTGGTGACGACGGTATTTTCCGGCGCCCGGCGGGACAGCTTATCGAGCAAGGCCGGCGCGTATATCGCCTGGCCGGGATGATCGTAACGCCAGCGGTATTCCGCTTTCAGCGCCCGGGTCTCGGAACGCCAGCCGTTTATGGACAGCGGCTGCGCAAGAGCCGGCAGTATCCGGTTCAAGTCACCCTGTAAGGCCACATGCGGCTGCCGGAGTTTACCCAATTCCGCCGGATCGATATCCAGATGAATCACTTTGGCATGGGGGGCAAAGGCATTGAGCTTACCGGTAACCCGATCGTCAAAACGCGCCCCTACCGCCATCAGCAGATCGCAGGACTGCACCGCCAGATTGGCCGCCTGATTACCATGCATACCCAGCATGCCCAGATAACACTCATCGTCAGGATCCGGCGCGCCGAGACCTTTGAGCGTCGCCACGTTCGGCATGCCGGTTTGGGCGATAAAATCCCGCAGCGCCGGAACCGCGCGCGCCATGCCCACCCCGCCGCCGATATACAGCATCGGTTTTTTGGCCTGGCTCAATAACTCCCGCGCCGCCGCCACATCGCCCTGGACTACGCCGTTCTGGTCGTCGACGCTTATTAAATGCGGGTTGAGATCCCCGACAGCCAGTTGGATATCCTTGGGAATATCGATAAGTACCGGTCCGGGCCGGCCGCCGGCGGCAATGGCGAAGGCCTCGGTCATGATGGCCGGCAACTCCTCCAGCGACTCCACCAAAAAGCTATGTTTGGTGCAGGCCAAAGACAGCCCCAGCACATCGATTTCCTGGAAGGCATCGGTGCCTATCAGCGCCGAGCCCACCTGGCCGGTAATGGCCACCAGCGGAACAGAGTCCAGTAAAGCATCCGCCAGACCGGTGATAAGGTTGGTGGCGCCGGGACCCGAGGTGGCGATGCAAACGCCTACTTTGCCGGTAGCCCGCGCGTAGCCAATCGCCGCCATGGCCGCACCCTGTTCATGCCGGCAAAGCAGATGCTCCACCCCGCCGTCATAGAGCGCATCGTATACCGGCATGATAGCGCCGCCGGGATAACCGAACACCATATCCACGCCTTGAGCGCGCAACGCCTGTACCACCCACTGAGCCCCGTTCATAGTCACATCCCCGCCCGCTGGTGGCAGGAACAGGATTTTCTGCCGTTAATCATGGTCTGTTCCTTATACATTTTACGTTTACCCTGCCAAAAAATAAGGTGCAAAAAAAAACCCCCGTCCTTTCGGTGCGGGGGTTTTCTTGAGAGTTAAGCTTGTTTGCTAAGCTATTCGTCGTCCAAGTGCAGCCCCGCACGGTGGGATAATAATCACCACCACGCTAATCACGACTAGGCTAATCACTTGGGCTAGGACTTTCATAAATAGGTTTTCATTTTACTTCGGGTCGAATGAATGCCTACAGAGTTATCACAGTAGTGACGCCGGTGACAACTCTTTTTTATTTCCCGTGCCGCGGAGGGCGGCGCAAAAAACGCATAAACACAAACATATTCAATAATTTGTTTACATATGAATTTTTTTCATTTTGTCCCTGTGGTTCGTCCGGATTACCACGGCGGCATACCGCAAAAAGAGCGTGCGAGACCGGGCGCATAACCCGTGTCATGGGCATCATGGGAAAAAATAGTTTCCCCATGGGCGCCGCAAGATCGCTTTTTGCGGCCATTATTCACGGCATCGTCGGGCAGAATGGGAAAAACACGGCATGGAGGCAGTTATGTCACTGGCATTCGTCTATACCCGGGCTTCAATCGGCATCCAGGCGCCCTTGATAACAGTGGAGGCCCACATCAGCAAAGGATTGCCCGGATTTACCCTGGTGGGGCTACCCGACGCCACCGTCAAGGGCGCTCGGGATCGGGTACGCAGCGCATTATTGAATAATGGCTTCGATTTTCCCGCCCGGCGCATTACCGTCAGTCTGGCGCCGGCGGATCTGCCCAAAGAGGGCGGACGTTATGATTTGCCTATTGCCTTGGCCATCCTGGCGGCGTCAAAGCAGATCACTCCTGAGGAGCTGGCCGGGTTTGAATTTCTCGGTGAACTGGCGCTGTCCGGTGAAATACGGCCGGTGCAAGGGGCAATCCCCGCCGCGCTGGAAGCGTCACGGGCAGAGCGGCAACTTATACTGTCGAACCACAACGGCGCCGAAGCCGGGCTGGTGCCCCATAGTCGTGTTCTGACAGCCGAACGGCTGCAGGAGGTCTGCCGGTTTATACAGGGCGCGGGAGAACTGGCCTCGGTGGCACACCACGCCGACCCGCCGGACGAGTATAAAGGGACCGATTTGCGGGATGTTATCGGCCAGCAGCAGGCCAAGCGAGCGCTGGAAATCGCCGCCGCCGGCGGCCATAACCTGTTGCTGATGGGGCCGCCGGGCACCGGCAAAACCATGCTGGCCAGCAGGCTGCCCGGGTTGTTGCCGCCCCTGGACGATAACGAGGCCATCGAAACCGCCGCCATCGCCAGTCTGATAAATGTCGATAATGCCCGCCGGCACTGGCGCCGACGTCCCTTCCGCGCGCCCCATCACAGCGCCACCTTGGCGGCATTGGTGGGAGGCGGCGCCATACCGCGACCCGGTGAAGTTTCCCTGGCCCATAACGGGGTACTGTTCCTTGATGAACTGCCGGAATTTCAGCGGCGGGTACTGGATGCGTTGCGCGAGCCGCTGGAGGCAGGCGAAATCAATATCTCCCGCGCCCAGACCAAGGTTCTCTATCCGGCGCGCTTTCAGTTGATCGGCGCGATGAATCCCAGCCCCTCCGGCGATTACCAAGGCATCCACAGCCGCAGCGGCCCGCAGCAGACCTTGCGTTATCTGAACCGTTTATCCGGTCCGTTCCTCGATCGTTTCGATATGTCCATTGAAGTGCCACTGTTGCCTCCCGGCATGCTGCGTCAGCCGGGTACGAACGGCGAAGAGAGCGCTACGGTACGGGAACGTGTGCGGATAGCCCGGGAGATGCAGCTGGACCGCTGTCAGAAAATCAATGCGCATATGAATAATCAGGAGGTAGGAGTTTATTGTCGACTGGACGAAGCTGAAGCGATTTTTTTGGAAAATGTCATGGAAAAGCTTGGCCTTTCCGCCCGGGCCTGGCACCGAACGCTGAAGGTCGCACGTACTCTGGCTGATTTGGCCGGTGTGCCGGAGATACGGCGTTGCCATTTGGCGGAAGCCGTCAGCTACCGCAGCATCGACCGCTTACTGCAACAACTTTGGCAACAAATGGAATAACATGGGGCGAAAGCCCCATGAAAGGATTAATCTTCGCTATCGGTATAATCTTCCACTACATCCATCTGCGGTTTGCCGCCGGACAATGTGTGGAAGCGTTTGGGGCGACGGATATGCTCTATGTACTTGAACCACACTTTTTCATGTTCCGTTGAAGGTTCCCGTTCACCGTGACATACAGCGACAAATTGTTTCTCTTCGTCGGTCACTGGCTCGCGTTTGCCGCTGTCCAGATCGTTGTAGGCATGGCCGCAACGTTCCAGTAATTGGGCTTCCCGAATGGTGAAATGGCCGTGTCGGGAAAACCCGCGAGGGTAGTTTTTGTTATCGAAATACCGGTTGGTAGTAGAAAAGCTGTCCGCCATCTTAAGCGCTCCCCATCCTTTCATAAGCCGTACTGTTTATGGCGCGGAGTATTAGATAGGCTTGACTTTCTGTAAAACAAAACATTTAAATCGTCACGATAAAAATTTTTTGGAGATGGCCGTGGACACGGAATTACTTAAAACCTTTTTGGAAGTTAGCAGGACCAGACACTTTGGTCGCGCGGCCGAAGCGCTGTACCTGACGCAGTCCGCGGTGAGCTTCCGTATACGTCAATTGGAAACACAATTAGGCGTCAGTTTATTCACCCGGCATCGCAATAATATCCGGTTAACCCCCGCCGGAGAGAGCCTGCTGCCCTACGCTGAGAACCTGATGGCCACCTGGCAGTTGGCCAAGCAGGAGGTCACACGCTCGCTCCAGCATAACCTGTTGTCTATCGGCGCCACGGCGTCGCTTTGGGAGGCTTGGCTGGGACAATGGCTGCAGTTGCTGTACCAGCAACGTCCTACCCTGCAGGTAGAGGCCCGCATCGCCTTGCGCCACGCGCTGATAAATCAATTGCATGAACGGCAGTTGGATCTCCTCATAACCACGGAGGCTCCCAAAATGGAAGAGCTGACCTGCCAGCTGCTGGGGAATTTTTCGTTAACACTTTTTGCCGCCTCCAGCGAGCCGGAGGAAGAGGAGCGGCCTTATATCCGTTTGGAATGGGGCGCGGATTTTCATACGTATGAAAGCCGGTTGCTGGTGCATAATCCGAATCCGATCATGAGCACCACTTCGGCACATTTGGCACGTTATTTATTGCCCACCACCCAGGCATGCGTTTTTTTACCCAGCCACTGGGCGGAAAGTTTCCCCGAGCTCATCGCCATCGCCGAGATGCCGCCGTTGCTCCGTCCTTTGTATGCGGTTTGGTTACAAAATAGCGATCAACGCACGCTCATACGCCAGCTGCTGAAAACCCCCGTTATTTAAGCGCCTTAACGCGGCCATATTCTCTTAAAAAACGTCTGCCTAACCCCCAACAGCCTCTACAGGTTAAAAATGCGTTAAAAGCCGTTTTAGGCGGATTAAAGAGATACCGATCACAATCCCGCCCCTGATGTTTTGACGCTTTGATTCCCTACGGTACGGGGAATGTTGGTAACTTTGGCGTTTTGATTGTTTTCCCACAGCGAATTCAGCAAGCGCTGCAAGGCGATAAACGCAAACAGCAAAATCCCGATGACGATTTTGGTCCACCACGAGCTAAGGGTGCCGTCAAAATTGATATAGGTCTGGATCAGCCCCTGGATCAACACGCCGAACAGGGTGCCGAATACCGTGCCGATACCGCCGCTGAGCAGGGTGCCGCCGATAACCACCGAGGCGATGGCATCCAATTCCACCCCCATTCCCGCCAAGGCATAGCCGGCGGAGGTATAAATCGAAAAGACGATGCCCGCAAGCGTGGCCAGCCCGGTTGACAGCATGTAAATACGAATGGTGGTGCTGCGCGTTGAGACGCCCATCAGATTCGCGGCCGTAGCGTTGCCGCCGATGGCGTATACCTGGCTGCCGAACCGGGTATAGCGCGCCAGGATCATGCCGAATACGATGACCAGCAGCATCAGTACCCCCATGGCGCTCAGGCGCCCTCCCCCCGGGATCTGCCAGGCCAGGTTGGAGAGAGTGTCATAGATGGGATGATTGATGGGCAGGGACTCTTCCGACACCAGATAACTGGCGCCGCGCAGAAAAAACATGCCCGCCAGGGTGATGATAAAGGCCGGAATCTTCAGGGTATCCACCAGCCAGCCCATAAAGGCGCCGAACCCGCAGCCCATGACCAGCACCAGCGGAAACGCCAGCAGCGGGGACATATGATAGTCGCCGATAACCCGCGCCAGGAAAACGCCGGTAAACGCGATAACCGATCCCACCGACAGGTCGATGCCGCCGGAAAGAATCACAAACGTCATGCCCACCGCAATGATGCCGAGAAAGGCATTATCCGTCAGGATGTTACAAATGACCCGGGTGGAGGCGAACCCACGGAACTGGGTCAAACAGAACAGATAACCCAGAATAAAGACCGAGATGGTGATCACCAGGGGAAGGTTGCGTTTAAACATGGCGGCGGCGCCTCCTGAGAAAAGCGATAAAACTGGATGACTGCATCACCAGCACGCAGAGCACGACGACGGCTTTCACCACCTGGTTAAGTTCCGGCTGGAAGCCCGAGAGAAGAATGCCGGTATTCATTCCCTGAATGATCAATGCGCCCAACAGCGACAGGAACAGATTGAAACGGCCGCCCATCAGCGAGCCTCCGCCGATAACCACCGACAGGATGGCATCCAGCTCCAGCCACAGACCGGCATTGTTGGCGTCGGCGCCGCGTATATCGGCGGCGACGATAAGCCCGGCGACGGCGGCGCATATTCCGCTCAGTATGTAGGTGGACATCACGATGACGCGCGTTTTTACGCCAGCGTTCTTGGCGGCGCGGATATTGATTCCCACCGCCTCGATAAACAACCCCAGCGCTGTTTTACGCGTCAGCAGCCATGCCAGGACCAGGGTAATAAGGGTAATAAAGACCGGTACGGGGAAATACAGCAGTGAACCGCTGCCAATCCAGGCCAGGGACGGATTGTCGAAGGTAACGATCTGCCCTTCGGTAATCAATTGGGCGATACCCCGTCCGGCCACCATCAGAATCAGTGTTGCGACAAAAGGCTGTATTTTTAACAGTGCCACCAGCGTGCCGTTCCACAAACCGGATAGCACACCGACGCCTATTGTGGACAAAATGACAACGGGCAGGCTGTAGCCATGTACCGTCAGCGTGGCGGCCACCGCACCGGCGATGGCCATTACCGCGCCCACCGATAAATCGATGCCGCCGGTGGCGATGACCAGCGTCATGCCGATGGACAGCAAGGCCACCGGCGCGCAGCGGTTCAAAATATCAATCAGGCTGCCGAACAGCCGGCCGTCCTGCATATGTATCGAGAAAAAATTATTGGCGACAATACCGTCGGCGATCAATACCACGATCAGCGCAGCCAACTGAGGCATGCCGCTCGGCCACCGCTTGGCGGCAACCGTTTTAGTCAAGGAAGGCGTTGAACCGGACATAACCTCATGCTCCTTAGGCGGCAATGGCATTCATAATGGCGGTAACCGACAATTCTTCCAGGGGAATGGTGGTGATATGTTTGCGGTCACGCAGGATAACCACCCGATCGGCGTATCCCACCAATTCCTCCAGTTCCGAAGAGATAACCAACAGGGCAAGGCCATCGGCGCACAAGGTTTCAATCAGCCGAATGATTTCAGCATGGGCGCCGACATCGATACCCCTGGTGGGTTCATCGAGAATCAGGAACTGCGGTTTGGTCAATAACCAGCGGGACAACAGCACTTTTTGCTGGTTGCCGCCGGAAAGGAAGTCAACGGGCTGTTCGGGACTGGGTGTGCGAATCCCGAGCTGCCTGATAAAGCGCTCGGCAATATTGTTTTGCTCCTTGCGTGAAATGGGTCGCAGCCAGCCGCGCTGAACCTGCAAGGCAAGAATGATATTTTCCCGTACCGACGCCGCGGCGATAATGCCGTCGGTTTTGCGGTCCTCGGGGCAAAAGCCCAGCCCCAGCCGCGAGGCCTGGTTGGGAGAGCGTATAACCTTTCTTTTCCCTTTGATGAGGGCGCTGCCCGAATCCGCCGTGCGGATGCCGAAAATGACCTCCGCGGTTTCCGTCCGTCCCGATCCCAGCAAGCCGGCAAGACCGACAATTTCCCCCGGCCGTACCGCCAAATCGAAAGGCATGATGGTATTCTTCTTACCGTAGCCTTCAAACGCCACCACCGGCTTGTCGTTGAGCAGCGTGCGCCCGGCCCGCTGCAGGGCATGTTCATCCAGTTCGCGCCCCAGCATCATCTTCACCAGCTCTATATGGGGGAGCTCACGGGTCTCGCGGGTACCGACGAATTCACCGTTGCGCAATACCGTAATCCGGTCGGAAATCTTGTAAACCTGATCGAGAAAATGCGTAACGAAAATGAGGCTGATTCCCCGATCGCGCAACTGCCGCATGATGGTAAACAGCATTTCAACTTCGTTGGCATCCAGGCTGGCGGTGGGTTCATCCAGTATCAGCACCTTGGCGGACAGGTCCACCGCGCGGCAAATCGCCACGATCTGCTGCATGGCGACGGAGAAATGTCCCAGTGGTTCCGTTACATCCAGGGCG
Organism: Sodalis sp. RH15; assembly: GCF_047324255.1. Taxonomy (NCBI): domain Bacteria; kingdom Pseudomonadati; phylum Pseudomonadota; class Gammaproteobacteria; order Enterobacterales; family Bruguierivoracaceae; genus Sodalis; species Sodalis sp. RH15. Next base: position 604,942 of record NZ_CP178738.1, on the reverse strand, counting down.
AAGCCGTAGCCGGCCAGAATGTCCCGTGCCCTGAGGTTGATTTCCTTGCGATTGATAAAACCAAACCGCCGCGGCTCGCGGCCGATAAAGAGATTATCGGCAACCGACAGATTGGGCAGCAGGTTGATTTCCTGATACACGGTGCCGATACCCAACGACTGTGCATGAGCGGTATTTTTGGGATGAATGTCCTGACCATCCAGATTGATTGAGCCGCTGTCGCGCTGATAGACACCGGTTAACGCTTTGATTAATGTGGATTTTCCTGCGCCATTTTCCCCGAGCAGCGCCATAATCTCACCCCGTCGCAGACTTAACGAAACGTCATTAAGCGCCTTGACACCGGGAAAGCTTTTACTCAGACCGGTAATCCTGAGTAATACCTCATCGTGTTTTTCGTTGATGCCCACGGAATATGCTCCTGAAAACGTAGCCGGAAAAACTGCCTTATCAATACACCTAAGGACCCGGATTTTGACAAACCGTGCCACGACCCGCCAAGCAGGATGCAGAAGAATAAACCGTCGCCGCTGGCAACCCACCGGCCAGGAGCGTTTGAAACAACACGGGTCATGTGCTGTTGCCGCGTCATGGGCCTTAGCGCGGGACCCATGACGCGGAATGTTTTACGTTGAATATTCCCTCTGCCCCTGTCCCAGTGGCGAATTTTTATAATGTGCGATCACTCGCAGTTCGACCTTCCCTCTTTTAGGTATAAAACAGCGACTTTTTAGTACCCCATGCCACTTTTCTTGGCTAACTGCGCCTGAGCGTCGGCGGGCAGATATAATCTGCTTTCTGTTTTAATGATTTTAGGTGGTTTTGTTCCGTCCTTTAAATATGCGTTAAGCGCATCAAATGCCGGGCCAGCCATATTAGGCGTCAATTCCACGTTAGCATTGGCTTCTCCCGCCAGCATTGCTTTATAAATATCAGGAACACCATCAATTGAACCGGTAAGAATATCCTTGCCCGGTTTAAGCCCCGCTTCTTTGATTGCCTGTATCGCACCTATTGCCATGTCATCATTATGGGCGAAAACCATGCAAATATTTTTACCATTGTTTTCAGCTTTAATAAAACTTTCCATGACTACTTTGCCGTTAGTGCGAGTAAAGTCACCGGACTGAGAGCGAATAATTTTTATTGCCGGCGCTTTTGCTATGGCTTCCGCAAAACCTTTCTTACGATCGATTGCCACGCTGGCGCCCACCGTACCCTGCAGTTCCACTACGTTACAAGGTTTGCCGTTCATGGTTTTCACCAGCCAGTCGCCTATCAGCCGGCCTTCAAGCACATTATCAGCGGTTACTACGGCCATATATAACGAGTTGTCTTTGACTACAATAGCGCGGTCCAGCAAGAAGACCGGGATTTTAGCGCTTTTGGCTTCCTGTAAAACGGGTTCCCAACCGGTTTGCACCACCGGCGCTATAAATATGGCGTCTACGCCCTGGGCAATGAATGAACGGACCGCTTTAATCTGGTTTTCCTGTTTTTGCTGTCCATCGGCAATTTTCAACGTTATGCCGCGCTTCTGGGCTTCACTTTTTGCTACCGTAGTTTCCGCCGCGCGCCAGCCAGACTCTGAGCCGACCTGAGAAAACCCCACCGTCAACGGCGCGGCCAGTGCCATTGCAGACATCGCGACAGAAATGGCAGATCCTAAAAGTAAACGCTTCCACATAGTCATCGTCCTCTTATAATCATAAAATGTACGGGTATTTCTTAAAGGCTAACAACAATAAAATTAAACAAGAAAAGGCTTTTTTATATCGTAGCGCATCACACTTTTGACAAATAGGACTAGAGAGGCATCGCAATTTTTTTCATTTAAATCTGTGGCTTATGGATATATTTTTGTACAGTGTCCATACAGAGGAAAAATTAAATGCTTCAAAATTAGGGAAATACCGCCTTAACATTTCACTCATCAACATGTAACATGAGTTGAGCCATGCATTAATCTGCTATATATTTTTTGGCGAGAACATTATGGTTTTTCACATTTATTGCAACATTTTGAGCTGCGGCATTGCACAGTGTCTCTCGATCATATGAAACCCCTAGTAAAATCGGTTTGAAAATATGGATTACATTGCTGTTATTTCCCCGGATTCTATTTTTGCAACGAAATCCTGCATCAGACCAGATCGCCTACGGCTGGGGCGGCAGTTGCCGGGAAAGCATTTCGCTATGATCTTGAAAGTCTTGGCGACGGCTTAATTTTATAAGCCCCGGTGATGGCTGGTGGAGGTCACTCCCGCCGTAAAACGAGAATCGGGTGAAGGGGCTCGAACCGACAGATCACCCTAGCTTATTTAGTCATGCTTTCGAATGGCTGTTTTTATCAATTCTGTTTTTTTCTTTCAAACTATTTATTAGTAATAAGAATTGAATTCAAAATCATATAGTTAACTATGTTATCCAAAGTATATTTCCTCTTGCATTGATAAAGGAAATTTTCATTTTAAATTTGGCAATTGACGGCATTCCACGCAACCAATATTTTATAGAAAAAAATAATAATTTTAAAATTCTAATAAAAACTTATGGATATATTTTTATCTAAAAAGTTAAGATTCCAATGTTAATTATATTTACTGTTAAATGCCTTCACTCCAACAATGTTTATTGCACATCGCCATCTGTTTATAGAAAAGTAACTCATATCGCGTCTGATTGATTATAGTGTTGACCTGATATATTTAGGATATTATTATGACGAATTCTAATTTTTCCTACTGTAACCGGCCAAGCAATGAAAGGCCTGCATCGCCCGCCAATATGGTGGCCAGCAATCTTACTCCAACGTCAGCATTGCTTAGCTGGACGCCCGGCATCGGTGGTGCGCCCGTGGCATACTATAATGTATGGCAAGCCGCCAGCCCCGGCTACTGGGCGGGACAAACCGATGGAAATACTCCCTGGCTTGCTTTGTATAATTGAACCCGAACACTAATTATGCTTTCCAAGCGTTCGCCGTCGGCTATGATGGACAATACAGTTTAGAGCCTGCCGGTACTTATTTTGTTACTCCGCCGCTTTATTATAGGCAGCCATTTTATCCGCCGCGCCCAGGGTGCTATCCGCCTCCGCCGTACTCTTGCCCGCCGCGTCCGAATTGTGGAACGCATAAGAAATCAGGCTGGTAAATCATTTTATAAAAACCGCCCTATCAAAGGGCGGTAACATCAGCCAATGACACTTCCATCGTTAAAAGTAGACTGGTTATCTGAGCATTATTTTGTGTAAGTGCATAACAAAAATAGCGCCATACTACGAGGGATGTATTGCGTTTAAAAATATAAAAAAAGCCCCTCGCGTAAGCGAAGGGCTTTATCTGTTTTCTGGCAGGGGCGGAGAGACTCGAACTCCCAACACCCGGTTTTGGAGACCGGTGCTCTACCAATTGAACTACGCCCCTAAATAGGGTGGCGGTGCGGACGGGACTCGAACCCGCGACCCCCGGCGTGACAGGCCGGTATTCTAACCGACTGAACTACCGCACCACGATTCGGTACTACACCCAAACTTAACATTTGCGGGGTCAACGCATGTCATAAAACCGTTTGTGGTGCTTCACCAACGCCTCTCGTTACACTCGAGGTATCGGTCTTAATGGATGCCTGGCAGTTCCCTACTCTCGCATGGGGAGACCCCACACTACCATCGGCGCTACGGCGTTTCACTGCTGAGTTCGGCATGGGATCAGGTGGGACCACCGCGCTAGTGCCGCCAGGCAAATTCGTTATCCAACCGTCATCTTTTACTGATGACCATTGGCCTTTATCCGGAACAGTCGCTGAAAATTCTCTCATCGCCCTTGCGGACAACGCTCTCACAGCTCAAACACCTTAGGTGTTGTAAGGTTAAGTCTCACGGGTCATTAGTATCGGTTAGCTCAACGCATCGCTGCGCTTACACACCCGACCTATCAACGTCATCGTCTTTAACGTCCCTTCAGGTGGCTTAAAGCCACAGGGAAGACTCATCTCGAGGCAAGTTTCCCGCTTAGATGCTTTCAGCGGTTATCTCTTCCGCACGTAGCTACCGGGCAATGCCATTGGCATGACAACCCGAACACCAGTGGTGCGTCCACTCCGGTCCTCTCGTACTAGGAGCAGCCCCTCTCAATCTTCCAACGCCCACGGCAGATAGGGACCGAACTGTCTCACGACGTTCTAAACCCAGCTCGCGTACCACTTTAAATGGCGAACAGCCATACCCTTGGGACCTACTTCAGCCCCAGGATGTGATGAGCCGACATCGAGGTGCCAAACACCGCCGTCGATATGAACTCTTGGGCGGTATCAGCCTGTTATCCCCGGAGTACCTTTTATCCGTTGAGCGATGGCCCTTCCATTCAGAACCACCGGATCACTAAGACCTGCTTTCGCACCTGCTCGAGCCGTCACTCTCGCAGTCAAGCTAGCTTATGCCTTTGCACTAACCTCACGATGTCCGACCGTGATTAGCTAACCTTCGTGCTCCTCCGTTACTCTTTAGGAGGAGACCGCCCCAGTCAAACTACCCACCAGACACTGTCCTCGACCCGGATTACGGGCCGGAGTTAGAACATCAAACATTAAAGGGTGGTATTTCAAGGTTGGCTCCATAAGGACTGGCGTCCCTACTTCTAAGCCTCCCACCTATCCTACACATCAAGGCTCAATGTTCAGTGTCAAGCTATAGTAAAGGTTCACGGGGTCTTTCCGTCTTGCCGCGGGTACACTGCATCTTCACAGCGAGTTCAATTTCACTGAGTCTCGGGTGGAGACAGCCTGGCCATCATTACGCCATTCGTGCAGGTCGGAACTTACCCGACAAGGAATTTCGCTACCTTAGGACCGTTATAGTTACGGCCGCCGTTTACCGGGGCTTCGATCAAGAGCTTCTCCTTGCGGATAACCCCATCAATTAACCTTCCGGCACCGGGCAGGCGTCACACCGTATACGTCCACTTTCGTGTTTGCACAGTGCTGTGTTTTTAATAAACAGTTGCAGCCAGCTGGTATCTGCGACTGGCTTCAGCTCGGGAAGCAAGTTCCTCCACCTAATGCCAGCGTGCCTTCTCCCGAAGTTACGGCACCATTTTGCCTAGTTCCTTCACCCGAGTTCTCTCAAGCGCCTCGGTATTCTCTACCTGACCACCTGTGTCGGTTTGGGGTACGATTCGATGTGACCTGGTGCTTAGAGGCTTTTCCTGGAAGCGTAGCATCAACCCCTTCACCACCGTAGTGGCTCGTCATCACGCCTCAGTGTTACAAGAGAACGGATTTTCCTGTCCTCTCCACCTGCACGCTTGAACCGGGACAACCGTCGCCCGGCCGGTCTAGCTTTCTCCGTCCCCCCTTCGCAGTCACACCCAGTACAGGAATATTAACCTGTTTCCCATCGACTACGCCTTTCGGCCTCGCCTTAGGGGTCGACTCACCCTGCTCCGATTAACGTTGAACAGGAACCCTTGGTCTTCCGGCGAGCGGGCTTTTCACCCGCTTTATCGTTACTTATGTCAGCATTCGCACTTCTGATACCTCCAGCAACCCTCACAGGCCACCTTCTCAGGCTTACAGAACGCTCCCCTACCCAACAATACCCGAGGGTATCGCTGCCGCGGCTTCGGTGCATGGTTTAGCCCCGTTACATCTTCCGCGCAGGCCGACTCGACCAGTGAGCTATTACGCTTTCTTTAAATGATGGCTGCTTCTAAGCCAACATCCTGGCTGTCTATGCCTTCCCACATCGTTTCCCACTTAACCATGACTTTGGGACCTTAGCCGGCGGTCTGGGTTGTTTCCCTCTTCACGACGGACGTTAGCACCCGCCGTGTGTCTCCCGTGATAACATTCTTCGGTATTCGCAGTTTGCATCGGGTTGGTAATCCGGGGTGGACCCCTAGCCGAAACAGTGCTCTACCCCCGAAGATGAATTCACGAGGCGCTACCTAAATAGCTTTCGGGGAGAACCAGCTATCTCCCGGTTTGATTGGCCTTTCACCCCCAGCCACAAGTCATCCGCTAATTTTTCAACATTAGTCGGTTCGGTCCTCCAGTTAGTGTTACCCAACCTTCAACCTGCCCATGGCTAGATCACCGGGTTTCGGGTCTATACCCTGCAACTACACGCCCAGTTAAGACTCGGTTTCCCTACGGCTCCCCTATTCGGTTAACCTTGCTACAGAATATAAGTCGCTGACCCATTATACAAAAGGTACGCAGTCACCCCATCACTAAGCCCCCTCTGCTTATTTTGTCGGTTGGGCGTCGCTTTCGCTCCGCCTACCGCACCTTTAGCAAAGGATGCATATGCAGCTTCACCACTGGCTTAGTGATGGGGCTCCCACTGCTTGTACGTACACGGTTTCAGGTTCTGTTTCACTCCCCTCGCCGGGGTTCTTTTCGCCTTTCCCTCACGGTACTGGTTCACTATCGGTCAGTCAGGAGTATTTAGCCTTGGAGGATGGTCCCCCCATCTTCAGACAGGATATCACGTGTCCCGCCCTACTCATCGAACCCACAACTTCTGCACCTTCGGATACGGGGCTATCACCCTCTGTCGCCGGACTTTCCAGACCGTTCTCCTGATGCAAAAGCTGATGGTGGTTCTGGGCTGTTCCCCGTTCGCTCGCCGCTACTGGGGGAATCTCGGTTGATTTCTTTTCCTCGGGGTACTGAGATGTTTCAGTTCCCCCGGTTCGCCTCATTGCGCTATGGATTCACGCAATGATAGTGCAACGAATTGCACTGGGTTTCCCCATTCGGACATCGCCGGCTAATAACGCTTCATATCAGCTTACCGACGCTTTTCGCAGATTAGCACGTCCTTCATCGCCTCTGACTGCCTAGGCATCCACCGTGTACGCTTAGTCACTTAACCTCACAACCCTAAAGTGTCTGCGGAATGGCTGCGAAAGGCCCCTGCCGGTGTTGCGCGGTGCTCGCCATGCTCATGGACATCTAGTCCACTCCGCTGGCTGCGCGCCGGGCGCCTTGGCCGGGGCTTTCTCGCTCATCCCTCAACAGGGTCATCACTGACGCGATGACCTGCTTAGGTTTGCTTGCTTTGAGAGACTCGCATACTGATTTTGCTCAGCATGTTTTTTTCAAATTTTCAGCTTGTTCCGGATTGTTAAAGAGCAGTATTTCGCAGCGCACTCTTTCAAATGCGCTCTGAAATTTATCAGATACGTAGGCTGTTTGGCGTCCCCTAGGGGGTTCGAACCCCTGTTACCGCCGTGAAAGGGCAGTGTCCTAGGCCACTAGACGAAGGGGACAAAGATACGCGTTCGCGAAGCTGCGCTTCACAAACAAAACCATACGAGCTGTTTGCTCATCACTTCTATCAGACAATCTGTGTGGACACGTCACTTGACGCGTATCTTTCGGTAAGGAGGTGATCCAACCGCAGGTTCCCCTACGGTTACCTTGTTACGACTTCACCCCAGTCATGAATCACAAAGTGGTAAGCGCCCTCCCGAAGGTTAAGCTACCTACTTCTTTTGCAACCCACTCCCATGGTGTGACGGGCGGTGTGTACAAGGCCCGGGAACGTATTCACCGTGGCATTCTGATCCACGATTACTAGCGATTCCGACTTCATGGAGTCGAGTTGCAGACTCCAATCCGGACTACGACGCACTTTGTGAGGTCCGCTTACCCTCGCGAGTTCGCTTCTCTTTGTATGCGCCATTGTAGCACGTGTGTAGCCCTACTCGTAAGGGCCATGATGACTTGACGTCATCCCCACCTTCCTCCGGTTTGTCACCGGCAGTCTCCTTTGAGTTCCCGACATTACTCGCTGGCAACAAAGGATAAGGGTTGCGCTCGTTGCGGGACTTAACCCAACATTTCACAACACGAGCTGACGACAGCCATGCAGCACCTGTCTCAGAGTTCCCGAAGGCACAACTCCATCTCTGAAGTCTTCTCTGGATGTCAAGAGTAGGTAAGGTTCTTCGCGTTGCATCGAATTAAACCACATGCTCCACCGCTTGTGCGGGCCCCCGTCAATTCATTTGAGTTTTAACCTTGCGGCCGTACTCCCCAGGCGGTCGATTTAACGCGTTAGCTCCGAAAGCCACGGCTCAAGGCCACAACCTTCAAATCGACATCGTTTACAGCGTGGACTACCAGGGTATCTAATCCTGTTTGCTCCCCACGCTTTCGTACCTGAGCGTCAGTCTTCGTCCAGGGGGCCGCCTTCGCCACCGGTATTCCTCCAGATCTCTACGCATTTCACCGCTACACCTGGAATTCTACCCCCCTCTACGAGACTCTAGCCTGCCAGTTTCAAATGCAGTTCCCGAGTTAAGCTCGGGGATTTCACATCTGACTTAACAAACCGCCTGCGTACGCTTTACGCCCAGTAATTCCGATTAACGCTCGCACCCTCCGTATTACCGCGGCTGCTGGCACGGAGTTAGCCGGTGCTTCTTCTGCGGGTAACGTCAATGATTGAATCTATTAAACCCAACCCCTTCCTCCCCGCTGAAAGTGCTTTACAACCCGAAGGCCTTCTTCACACACGCGGCATGGCTGCATCAGGCTTGCGCCCATTGTGCAATATTCCCCACTGCTGCCTCCCGTAGGAGTCTGGACCGTGTCTCAGTTCCAGTGTGGCTGGTCATCCTCTCAGACCAGCTAGGGATCGTCGCCTAGGTGAGCCGTTACCCCACCTACTAGCTAATCCCATCTGGGTTCATCCGATGGTGTGAGGCCCTAAGGTCCCCCACTTTGGTCTTGCGACGTTATGCGGTATTAGCTACCGTTTCCAGTAGTTATCCCCCTCCATCGGGCAGATCCCCAGACATTACTCACCCGTCCGCCGCTCGCCGGCAAAGTAGCAAGCTACTTCCCGCTGCCGCTCGACTTGCATGTGTTAGGCCTGCCGCCAGCGTTCAATCTGAGCCATGATCAAACTCTTCAATTAAAAGCTTGATGCTCAAAGATTTCATCTGGTTAATCTTTTGAATTAACTGTTTGTCACTCTTCAAGACTTGTATTGTTGTGTTTCGATACGGTCTTGTGAGTGCCCACACAGATTGTCTGATAAATTGTTAAAGAGCGTGCGTCGGGGAGCGCTATTCTCACCTGGCGCGGGTTGCGTATATTACGCTTTCCCGTTGAAGAGTCAAGCTTTTATTTGCTTTAGCAAAGCGCTTTTCCCTTTCCGACCCGGCCCGTCGCAGCGGTTAATCCCGGTCAGTGGAGGCGCATTATAGGGATTTCCTGAGGCGAGACAAGTGCTAATTGCAACATTTCCACCGATCGGTTTATTTTTCACCAAATCCCTTCGCTTCGCCCTCCTGGCGGGAAGCTTTATCGGTTAAAACTGCAAAATCCCGGGCGAAGGCCGTAACCTGTTCCCAGTCGGTGTATTCGACTTCTTTTGAACTGTCGGTCTCGCCGCCGGTCATCCGCATGATCAACTGGATCATGACCCGATCCAGCCAGCGGTATTGCGGATAGCGCAGCGCACCGGCGAAAACGGCGCATCCATCAGGTCGCCAGGGCGTAGCGGCCAGGAATTTACGGGTATACACATTGGTTTCGGGCGTTCGTTTATCCGGTTTACGCGCCGTCAGATTAACGGAGAAAAAAGCGCTGGGCAGCGTATTCAGCCGGTCCAGATGCCGCCGGATGAAATTATGCAGGTCGGCGGCGTAATGGCCGTACCGGATGGCGGCGCCGATAATAATGCCATCGTAATTCTGAAGCGAACAATCATCGGCCTGGCTGAGATCAACGACATCACAGGTCGCGGTATCCGTAAGGGCGGACGCAATAAACCGCGAAATTTTTCGGGTTTGTCCGTCCCGGCTGGAATAAAGAATCAAAATATGCATAACAAACCTACTCGCGCCAGAAAGTGGGCGTGAAGAGCACCAATACGGTGAATACCTCCAATCGGCCGAACAGCATGTCGGCAATCAGTATCCATTTGGCCACCGAATTCATGGCGGTGAAATTTTCCGCAACCACCCCCAGCCCCGGGCCCAGATTATTCAGGGTAGCGGTTACCGCAGCAAACGCGGAGAAATTATCAACGCCGGTGGCGATAATCGCCAGCATACTGACAATAAAAACCAGGGCGTAGGCTGAAAAGAACCCCCACACCGCCTCAAGGATACGTTCCGGCAAAGCCCTGGTGCCGAGCTTGATGGTATAGACCGCATTCGGGTGTACCAAGCGCTTCAGCTCCCGCGAACCCTGCAGATAAAGCAGCAGAATACGGATGACTTTCAGGCCGCCGCCGGTAGAACCGGCGCAGCCGCCGATGAATGCCGAGCACAACAGCAGTATCGGCAGGAACAGCGGCCAGCGGGCGATGCTGTCGGTGGTAAAACCGGCGGTGGTGGCCATGGAAACTACTTGGAAAAAAGCCTGGTTCAGGGTTTGTAGTCCGGTCTGGTACACGTTGAAACGCCAAAGGATGAGCGTGGCCACCACCACCAGGATGAACTGCACGGAGATAAATACCTTGAACTCCGGGTCGCGCCAGTATACCCGCAGGTTATGCCCGCTCAGCACGGCAAAATGCAGTCCGTAGTTACAACCGGAAATCAGTAAAAAAACCGCCACGATAGAGTTAATCATCGGGCTGTGGTAATAGCCGATGCTGGCATCATGGGTGGAAAAACCGCCGAGGGCCACGGTGGAAAAACTGTGGCCGATGGCGTCGAAAACCGACATCCCGGCGCCCCAGAGCGCCGCGGCGCAAATTATGGTGAGAGTGAGATATATCAGCCAGAGGGTTTTAGCCGTTTCGGCAATGCGCGGCCGCATTTTATTGTCTTTTAACGGTCCGGGCATCTCGGCACGGTAAAGCTGCATGCCGCCAACCCCCAGTATTGGCAAAATTGCTACCGCCAACACAATGATCCCCATGCCGCCGAACCATTGCAGCATCTGCCGATAAAAGAGAATGGCCTTGGGCAGGTTATCCAGGCCAACCAGCGAGGTGGCGCCGGTGGTGGTCAGGCCGGAGAATGACTCGAAAAACGCATTGGTCAGCGACAGATCGGGGTGATCGGCGAACAGGAACGGCAATGCGCCGACGCTTCCCAGCACCGTCCAGAACAGCACCACAATCAAAAAACCTTCCCTGGGTTTTAATTCATACCTCTGGCGGCGGTTCGGCAACCACAGCAGCAAACCAATCAGCAAAGTGAAAAAGAAGGTCTGGGTAAAGGCGCTGCCGGCCCCATCTCGATAAATCAACGCCACCAGACCGGGAACAATCATGGTCCCGGAAAATAACATGACGAGCAGACCGACTATGCGGATTATGGCGCGAAAATGCATTTCAGCATGTTCCTTAATAAAAATTCAACGGTAGCCGGGGACGGGATTATTATGTAATCGGCAAGAAATGCAAAGCGCCGCGACTTAAATCGCCCAATTTCCGCGAAGCCTCGCCCACTTTGTCGAAGGGAATGGCCACACGAAAGTTAATGGATTCGCCATACTCGCTCTGGACAATGCGGCCGGCAACCTGTTTGACCGCCATTTCAATCCATACCTGCTGTTCATAACGACAAGATACAACGAATTCCACCTGCGGGACTATTTCCACACGGACCATGAGTTTTAGCGCCTGCTGCACACCGCCGCCGTAAGCCCTTACCAGTCCGCCGGTACCCAGCTTTATGCCGCCGAAATACCGCACCACTACCGCCGTGATTTCTCCCGCCCCGCAGCCCTGAAGTTGTGCCAGCATGGGACGTCCGGCGGTGCCGGAGGGCTCGCCGTCGTCCGAAAAGCCGAACTGCGATGAATCCTGCGGCGGTCCGGCAATATAGGCCCAGCAATGGTGTGTCGCCGAGGGGTGCTGCTCGCGGGCCTGCCGGATGCACTCCCTGGCGGCATCAATCCCTCGAGCAGGTGACAGGAAGGTGATAAAACGACTTTTTTTAATTTCCATCACCGCGGTGACCGGCGCCGCGGGAACGAAATAGGCCTGCATTATGCCAGCTTCAAATCGCGGGTCATGTTTTCAGTCTGCTTTTCTTTTATGACGATATTGTCTTCGATGCGGATACCGCCAAAAGCCTTAAACATCTCGATGCGCTGCCAGTTGAAATGTCTGCTGAATGCGCCGCTGCGCCAGGGCGAAAGCAGCGATTCGATAAAATACAGGCCGGGCTCGATGGTCATGACCATACCCGGCTCCATAACGCGAGTACAGCGCAGGTATGGATAAGCGGCCGGGGGGGCGAGATGGGTACCGGTATCGTCCTGCATGAAGCCCCCCACATCATGGACCTGCAGCCCGAGTGGATGCCCCAGGCCATGCGGCAGGAACGGACCGGTAATCCCCTCTTTCACCATGGCTTCTTCACTGATGCCGGTGACGATATCGTAGGTCTTGAGCAATTTGGCAATCCGTCCGTGCATCTGGATATGATAATCGATGTAGCTGACACCGGCTTCGATGGTGTCGATTAACGCCAGCTGTTCCGTATTCATGGCGGCCACCAGCTGTGCGAATTCGGAATCTTTCCGCGCGGCGTAGGTGCGGGTCAGATCCGCTGCGTAACCGTGGTATTCCGTTCCGGCGTCAATGAGAAAGCTGCGGACGTCATCCGGGCAGCGGTTTTCAAGCGTAGTGTAATGCAATACCGCCGAATGCTCGTTCAGCGCGATAATGTTGCCATAGGGAACGTCGATATCGCGGTGGCCGGTGGCGCTGAGATAGGCGATATTGATATCGAATTCGCTCATGCCGGAGAGGAACGCTTCCTTGGCGGCGCGGTGCCCGGTAACGGCGGTTTTTTGCGCCTCACGCATGCAGGCGAGTTCATAGTCGGTCTTATAGGCCCGGTGAAAATGCAGAAAATCCAATATCGGTTTCGGATTGATGTTTTCCGCCGTCAGGCCGAGGCTTGACGCCCGCGCAGCAGAGGAGCCCAGATATGCCACCTTGTCGCGGCGGGCCGGCAGCAATCCGCCAATATCGTCGGGGTTCCGGATGGGTACGATAGTGATAAAAGGCGTCCAGAAGCTGTCGGGCACCGGCTCTACGCTGTACCAATAATCCACCGGCAGGTAGAACCATAATATGGGTTTGTTCACGCCGTCGACCCATAACCAGCAATGTGCGACGTTGGTCACCGGCAGCCAGGCCTTGAACTGTGGATTGACCCGGAAGGGATAATCCTGATCGTCGAGGAATGCCGTGATGGGTTCGCCGGAGTGAATCAGTAACGCATCGAGATTCTGCCGGGCAAGGATCTCGCGGGTCCGCTTTTGCAGCGTCGCGAGATGCTCCTGATATAGAGAAGAAAAAGATTCCATAATCCGACCTTAATTTACCGCTGGATTCAAACCAGTGTCAGATGAAGGCAAACGCGTCACCGAAGATTCGTTCCGCGGTGGCGCCGCGTTCAGCGCAGAAACGTTCCCGCGCGATTTTAGCCATTTCAAAACGACCGGCAATATAAACGTCGTATTGCTCCAGGTTGCCGTAATCCTGCATGACCGCGCTGAGCACCGTGCCGGTTCTGCCCGGCCAATTTTCGTCAGGCTGTTCCACCACAGGGACCACTTTAAGACGGGGATGCTGCAGCGTCAGGGCTTCCAGTTCGCTGAGATCGTACAGATGCTGTAATTCGCGGCCGCCCCAGTAAATGGCCACTTCGCGTTCCGGTTGTTTATCCAGTACGGTCAGCAGAATGGAGCGGGCATAGGAAAATCCGGTGCCGCCGGCAATCAACACGATCGGCCGCTGGGTATCGTCCCTGAGCCAGGCATCGCCATGGGGGATGTCTACGATGATTTCACGGTTCTTTAAAATGCGATCCATCACGGCCATGGCATAAAGATTAAGCTCCGAAGCACCAATGTGCAGCTCGATAAAGGAACTCTCCATCGGGGTGGAAGCCATGGAAAAAGGGCGTTTATCGCGTTCATCCATTACCACCATCAGATATTGGCCGGCGCGAAAACTAAAAGCCGCTTCAGGGACTAAACACACCCGATATACCGTATCGGTGATAGCATCCACGGAAGTGACCTTACAGGTCATTGTTGTCATGCATTCCCTCTGTCGGGTCATTATACAAAACGGAATAGAAAGCCAGAAATATCACGGCCTTTTACCACTGTTTTCAAAGATGGCCAGATCATCCCAGATCGCATCAACACGAGCGCGGACCTCAGCGTCCATAAGAATGGGCGTGCCCCATTCCCGTTGTGTTTCACCCGGCCATTTATTGGTGGCATCCATTCCCATTTTTGAACCCAATCCGGAAACCGGCGAGGCAAAATCCAGGTAATCAATCGGCGTATTTTCCATTAACACCGTATCACGCGCGGGATCCATGCGGGTGGTTATCGCCCAAATAACATCTTTCCAATCACGCGCGTTAATATCATCATCGCACACGATGACAAATTTGGTATACATGAATTGACGCAGGAAAGACCAGACGCCCATCATGACCCGCTTGGCATGGCCCGGATACTGCTTCTTGATCGTCACCACCGCCAGCCGGTAGGAACAGCCCTCCGGCGGCAAATAGAAATCGACAATTTCCGGAAACTGTTTACGTAAAATCGGAACGAATACTTCATTAAGCGCCACGCCCATTACAGCCGGTTCGTCCGGCGGACGGCCGGTGTAGGTGGAGTGATAAATAGCGTCACGCCGCTGAGTAATGTGCGTAATGGTAAACACCGGAAACTCATCCACTTCATTATAGTAGCCGGTGTGATCGCCGTAAGGGCCTTCCGGTGCGGTTTCCCCCGGCTCAAGGTATCCCTCCAGGACAATTTCGGCGCCGGCGGGCACATCAAGATCGCAGGAAATGCATTTAACCACTTCGGTTTTGTAACCGCGCAGCAACCCGGCGAAAGCGTATTCGGAAAGAGTATCGGGTATCGGCGTTACCGCCGCCAGGATAGTGGCGGGGTCAGCCCCCAGCGCCACCGCCACCGGGAATCTTTCTCCCGGATGGGCCTGGCGCCACTCCTGGAAATCCAGCGCGCCGCCGCGATGGGAAAGCCAGCGCATGATGACTTTGTTTTTACTCAGAACCTGCTGACGGTAAATACCCATATTCTGTCGTTCTTTATGAGGACCTCGTGTCACGGTAAGACCCCAGGTAATCAGGGGGGCGGCATCTCCAGGCCAGCAGTGCATTACCGGGATGCGTGATAAATCCACATCTTCGCCCTGCCATATTTGCTCCTGGCAGGGTGCCGAACCGAGCCGTTTCACCGGCATATTCAGTACCTGGCGAAACTTCGGCGCTTTATCCAGCAGGTCGCGAAATCCCTTCGGCGGCTCCGGTTCCTTAAGAAAAGCCAATAATTCCCCTACTTCACGCAATGCCAAGACGCTCTCTTGTCCCATACCCAACGCCACCCGTTCCGGGGTACCGAACAGGTTGCATAATACCGGCATGGCATAACCTTTGGGATTTTCGAACAGCAGCGCGGGTCCGCCGGCCCGCAGAGTTCGATCGGCGATTTCCGTCATTTCCAGATGGGGACTGATGGGCAGGGTTATTCGTTTCAACTCCCCTCGCTGTTCCAGCAAAGAGAGAAAGTCGCGCAAGTCACGGTATTTCATAAAGTCGTCGGGAGCCGGGTTATCGATGCATTATAAAGTCTGTTTACCAACCGTGCTGGCCTTTTGTCAAAATTCGGGGTAAATAGATTATTTTTTATGCCACCTGTCTGCAGCATTAAAAGCGGATGCTATATATAGTTCAAGGCTTTTGCTATGCTGAATTATCAGTGAACCGAGTAAAGCAGATTATGGAAGCATGGTATTTATTGTATTGCAAACGCGGTCAGTTAATGCGCGCTAAAGAACATTTGGAACGACAGGCGGTCGCTTGCCTGACTCCTATGGTCACCTTGGAAAAAATCGTCCGGGGCAAACGCACCGAGGTTAATGAGCCGCTATTTCCCAATTATCTGTTTATAGAGTTCGATCCCGAGCGCATTCATACCACCACCATCAGCGCCACGCGCGGCGTCAGCCATTTCGTCCGTTTCGGCAATTTACCGGTAACCATTTCGGAAGATGTTATCAATGAGCTGAGGGAACATGCTTATGAAGGGATTAAGGATCCGCAAACGCCCCATGCCGGCGATACCGTGTTGATAACCGAAGGCGTCTTTGAGGGACTGCAGGCAATTTACACCGAGCCGGACGGTGAAGCCCGCTCGATGCTGCTGCTTAATTTCCTTAACAAGCAGATTTCCCAAAGCCTGGACAATCGCCAATTCCAAAAGATGCAGTAAATTGTCAACGAGTGAGCGGCCGCAGCCAACGCCGCTGCGGCTCGAAAGATGACGGGTATAAGTACCCTATAGATTTCGAGTTGCAGCAAGGCGGCAAGCATGGGCATTCCCAGGAGCTTAGATTACTAAGTGACTGGGATGAGCAGGCGCAGCCAACGCCGCTGCGGCTTGAAAGATGACGGGTATTTTAATAGCCCCGTTGATGGTCATCATGCAGCCACTGCGCCACGCGTTTGGAGAAATAGGTCAGAATACCGTCCGCGCCGGCCCGTTTAAAGCACAGCAATGATTCCATTATCGCCGGTTTTTCCTGCAGCCAACCGTTTTGGATTGCCGCCATGTGCATGGCGTATTCACCTGAAACCTGATAGGCGAAGGTCGGTACGCCGAACTCTTCCTTGACCCGGTGAATCATATCCAGATAAGGCATGCCCGGTTTCACCATCACCATGTCCGCCCCCTCTTGTAAATCCTGTGCCACTTCCTGCAAGGCTTCGTCGCTATTGGCCGGATCCATCTGGTAGGTCTTTTTGTCGCCGCCCTTGAGATTGGCGCTTGAGCCCACCGCGTCGCGGAAGGGGCCGTAATAACAGGAGGCATACTTGGCCGAATAGGCCATGATCTGGTTGTTCACCAGGCCATGCTGTTCAAACCGTTCACGAATGGCGCCGATACGCCCGTCCATCATATCGCTGGGGGCGACGATTTCAGCTCCCGCCTCGGCGTGGCACAGCGCCTGCCGAACCAGAATCTCTTTGGTGGTTTCATTGATGACATAACCCTGGTCATCAATGATGCCGTCCTGGCCGTGAGTGGTATAGGGATCGAGGGCCACGTCGGTGAGCAAGCCCAATTCCGGTACCGCGTCTTTCAGCGCCCGGACGGTGCGGGGCACCAGCCCGTCCGGGTTGTAGGCCTCTTCCGCCATAAGGGATTTATAATCGGACTCTATTACCGGAAACAGCGATAGCACCGGCACCCCTAATTTGGCGACCGTTTCCGCCTCTTTTATCAGCAAATCCAGGGTCATGCGGTAAACGCCGGGCATGGAGGGAACCTCTTGCCGGCGGTTGTGGCCTTCCATCACAAACACCGGGTAAATCAGATCGTTTACCGTCAGCTGATTTTCGGCCACCAGCCGGCGGCTGAAGTCGTAGCGGCGAACCCTGCGCAAGCGGCGATGTGGATACGCACCATAGACATTGCTCATAATCTTATCTCCTGAATAACGCCGTTCATAACCAGGGCGGCGTTTATTTTACTCAATAAAAAACTATCTGAGATCGATGACAAAGTGTCCAGGCGAGACAGATTGCTAGATCGCAAACAAGCCGTGAACCCGTCCCGCCTCTTGAGCTCCAAGACGATTTGTCAGTGATTGTACCGCTGAGTTGTAGTCCGCTTACTCTCCCTCGCCGCTATCCTCGTTTTCATCCGTATCCTGCCCATCGCGGCGGCCCTTGCCGACATAAAAGCGCGCGAAGAACAAGCCGATTTCAAACAGCAGGTACAGTGGAATAGCCAGCAACGTCTGGGAAAAAACGTCCGGGGGCGTCAGCAACATGCCCACCACGAAGGCGCCCACCAGGACATAGGGCCGCTTCTTCTTCAGGCTTTCCGGGGTCACCACGCCGGTCCAGCACAGCAGAACGATGGCGATGGGGACCTGGAACGACACGCCGAACGCCATAAACAGCGACATGACAAAATCGAGATACTTGTTGATGTCGGTAGCAATCAGTACCCCGTGCGGGGCGGTATGCGCGAAGAAAGTGAATGCCAGCGGGAAAACGATGAAATACGCGAAAGCCATGCCGGCATAAAATAAAAAGGTGCTGGAGAACAGCAGCGGCATGACCAGGCGCCGCTCATGCTTATATAAGGCCGGGGCGATAAAAGCCCAGACCTGGTAAAGCAGCAGCGGAGCGGAAGCAAACACCGAGACGATAATGGTCAGCTTGATGGGGGTAAAAAACGGCGACGCCACATCGGTGGCGATCATGCTGGCGCCCGCCGGCATATGTCTGATCAGCGGCGCCGACACGATCTGGTAGATGTCGTTTGCAAAATAGACTAATGCCAGGAATACCACCAGCACACTGATAATGCAGTTCAATAATCGCTTACGCAGCTCAATCAAATGGCTGATAAGCGGTTGAGTATCTTCAACGGCCATGTTTTAGCGATCGTTATGTGATGTAGGAATGGGTGGCGCCTGGTGCTGGCTCGGCTCCGCTACGGCTGAATTTTTACCATCATTGCCGGACTCGCCGGGGGTGGAAGGAACCGCAGCCGGCGCTTGTGCCAGGCGGGCCGCTTTAGCCGGCGTGACGTTATCGGCAATTCCTTGCGGGACCGCCGTTGGCGTTTCCCGCTGACGGACTGTTGTATCCGGCGTGACGCTATCGGCAATCCCCGACGGGACCGGCAATGCTTCTTCCGCCCGACGGGCCATTTCGTCCGGGGATGGGGCATCTGCGCCGGGGACCATCGCCGGCGCTTGCGCCTGGCTGGCGCCTTCGGCCGGAGTCACGCCGCTGTGTGTCGCCGCGGAATCAGTGACCACCGGATTATGGATAGTATGTGGCGGGTTTTCCTCATCGGGAACCAGCTTGCTTTGAAAGGTTTTTTTCATTGAATCGGCCGCCTCGCGCAGTTCTTCCATGGAGGCTTTCAGCTCCGGCGACAGATTATTTTTGCTGGCCTCTTCCACTTTTTTCAAGCTGTCCTGCAATTCCTGCAGTTTCAATTCCTGGCTCAATTCGTTTTGCACCGTCGCCGCCATCGAACGCAATGCCTTGATCCAGCCCACTACCGTTCTGACCGCCACCGGCAGACGCTCGGGCCCGAGGACCACCAGCCCGATCACGAATATCAGCGCCAGCTCACCAAATCCAATATCAAACACGGATTATACCTGCTCTTTATTTTTACTTTTCGACTCTTCCGACTCGGATTGCCTGGATTGGGCAATGGGTTGGGTCGTGAAGTCCGCATCTTGTACGGTTTGATCCGCCTTGGGCGGCGTTTTTTTATCGTCATCGTCGTTCATGGCTTTTTTGAAGCCCTTGATTGACGCACCGAGATCCGATCCCAGGCCGCGCAATTTGTTGGTGCCGAATAATAATACGACGATCACCGCGATGATTAACAATTGTGGGATACTGATACCGCCCATAGGCACCTCTGTGTTAAGTTGATTCATATTGCCGGTTACAAACCGGATGCAGGATATTTATTATTATGTCGTGCGTACTATTCAGTGCGTTTCCAGCCGACGATCCAGCTTACGATACCGGCCGCCATCAACCAGGCGGGAAAAGACGACATCTCGTTTCCCTGCGATAACAGAAAAGTCCCGCAGAGCAGCAATGTTGCGCCGATACCGAACAAAAACCGCGCCTGTCCCTGTTTAACGCGCTGCTGCTTAAACTCCACCGCCAGCTTATCCACGCTTTTTTGCAGTGACTTATGATGCTTGAATCCCTCGTAGATGAGCTCAGGCAACTCCGGCAGTTTTTCCGCCCAAAATGGAGCCTTTTCTTTGAGCGCCCGCATGATGGCCGGGATACCCACCTGATCTTTGATCCAGTCTTCCAAAAAGGGTTTGGCCGTTTTCCACAAATCGAGCTGCGGATATAACTGGCGTCCCACTCCCTCGACGTACAACAGGGTCTTTTGCAATAACACCAGCTGCGGCTGTACTTCCATATTGAAGCGCCGGGCGGTGTTGAACAGATTCAACAAAACATGGCCGAAAGAGATATCCGCCAGCGGTTTTTCGAATATCGGCTCACACACGGTACGGATGGCAAACTCAAAATCTTCCACATTGGTATCGGGGGGCACCCACCCGGAATCAACGTGCAGCTCGGCAACCTTGCGGTAATCGCGATTGAAAAAAGCGATGAAATTTTCCGCCAGGTACCGTTTATCCTCTTTATTAAGCGAACCGACAATACCGCAGTCGATACCGATATATTGCGGATTTTCCGGATGCTCAAAACTGACGAAAATATTGCCCGGATGCATGTCCGCATGGAAAAAACTATCACGAAACACCTGCGTAAAAAAGACCTGCACGCCACGTTCCGCCAGTAATTTCAAATTGGTTCCCTGTTTCTCGAGGGCCGCCACATCCGACACCGGAACACCATAGATGCGTTCCATGACCATCATGGTCTCGCTACAGTAATCCGGATAGACCTCCGGTATATAGAGCATCGGGCTGTTTTCAAAGTTACGCCTGAGCTGGATGGAGTTCGCCGCTTCACGCAGCAGGTTCAGTTCGTCCAACAGGGTTTTTTCATACTCAAGCACGACTTCCACCGGCCGCAGACGCCGTCCGTCGGGCAGCAGCCGCGGCAGCCAGCTGGCCAGCCGGTACATTAACCGCATATCGGCTTTGATCATCGGCATGATGTCGGGGCGGATCACTTTGATCACCACCTCTTTACCGTTTTCTTTCAGGCGCGCGGTATGGACCTGGGCGATGGATGCCGACGCCAGCGCCTGCTGATCGAAATCGTCGAACCAGGACTCCAGCGGTTTGCCCATTGCCCGTTCGATATGCTGGCGCGCCAGGGCGCCGTCAAAAGGTTTCACCCGGTCCTGAAGCATCGCCAGTTGATCGGCCACCACCGGCGGGAATAGATCGCGGCGGGTGGACAGCATTTGCCCGAACTTGATCCAAACCGGTCCCAATTCCTCCAGGGCCAGCCGCAATCGTTCACCCAAGGGCTGCTGGGCATGCTCATTGGGGATCCAGAACAAAAGCTTGCGCCCCAGGCGAAGCGGCAGGGTCAGGCGCACTTTGGGAATAAGTTCATCCAGTCCGTAGCTGAGCAATACCCGCACGATATAATAAAGGCGGCCGATTTCTCCAAAAATCATCGGCTGATCTCCATTCTTTCCAGACGGGCCGCCAGAGCGGCGCCATCCCGATCCAAGGTGTCTACCTCTTCGCTGAACCAGGCAAGCTCAAGGGCCGATGGGGATAGCCGCCACTCTTCGGTGACCGCCTGTCCCCATTGGGTTTGCCGGTCGGTCCAGCGGCGTTTTATATTATCGGCATGGGCGGAAACGCGCTGCGTCAGCCCTTCCGACAGGACATCGCCAAGATAGGGCGACAGCAGTTCGGCCGGATCGAATTCCGCCATATCCAGTAGGGCGACAAATTGCTGCACCACCTGTATGTCGCCATCCACTTCTAGATCACCCTGCTTAATCAGGGCGGGAAGCCGTTGCCGCCGGCGCAGCGCCGGAATCGCGGAAAAATGCGTTTTGACGGTGCAATCCGCCGGATCGTCCCAAGAGGTGAGAACATCCGCCTGTGATTCGCCAAAAACCAAAATGACCGGACTGTCCAGTTCCGCCAGCTCAAACCGCAGGGTTTTACCCTTGAGGCGCTGGCGAGCCGTTTTCATGAATTGATCCTGATACAGCAAGCGTTTAAGAGCAATTTCAAGAGTCGCGGCGATCAATGACATCAGCATATGATTTCCCGATCAAAATTTATAACCGCGGTGCAGCGCAACGATACCTCCGGTCATATTAAAATACTCGGCGGAGTCGAAACCGGCGTCGAGCATCATGGCTTTCAATGTTTCCTGGTCCGGATGCATGCGGATAGATTCGGCCAGGTAACGGTAGCTGCCCGCATCCCGCGCCACCATCTCGCCAATGCGCGGCAATACGTGAAAGGAGTAGAGATCGTATGCCTTGTTCAACGGTTTGAACAACGGGGTGGAAAATTCCAGGATCAGCAGACGGCCGCCGGGTTTCAGCACCCGATACATGGAGCGCAGCGCCTGCTCTTTTTCGGTGACATTGCGCAGGCCGAACGAGATGGTGATGCAATCGAAGGTATCATCGGGGAACGGCAGAGATTCAGCATTCGCCTGGACATAACTCACATTGCCGATAATGCCTTTATTGCGCAGTTTATCGCGACCGACTTTCAGCATCGAATCGTTGATATCCGCCAAGACCACCTCACCCTCTTCTCCCACCAGCCGGGAGAATTTCGCCGTCAAATCGCCGGTGCCGCCGGCAAGATCCAACACTTTCTGACCCCGCCGCACGCCGCTGCAATGGATAGCGAAACGCTTCCACAGGCGATGAATGCCGAAAGACATTAAATCATTCATCAAATCATATTTTGCCGCGACGGAATGAAAGACATCCGCCACCATAACCGCTTTCTCATCTTTGGGCACGGTGCGAAAGCCGAAATGGGTCGTTTCGCGTTTGTCTTCATCTGCCATGTTATTCATCCTGCTTAATGAGATATCAGAGAAGTGTAACAGAAGCGAGCGCAAAGCCCCACAGCAGGGCTGGTCAACTCAGCGGAAGTCTTATGGCTCCGCGCCGAGGGCCCGCTTGCATCGTCGGCGTATATTCCTCTTACGCCTGCTCCGGAGTTTCGCCCCGGACAGCGTTGTCGTCAACCGACGGCGGACAATTATCGGGGATGGTTAGCGGCGTTTCGTCTTGCCCATCGCGGTCATCGTCGGCAGTTCGCGCATTGCTGATATCGGCGTCGTTATATCCCTGCTCCGCTTGTTCCGCCAACACGGAATTGATGGGGCGCTTGATCTCCACCCCGAGCGCCCTGAACCCCTCGGCCTGGCTGAGAATATTGCCGCGGCCCTGCGTCAGCTTATTCATGGCCGAACGATAGCCGCCCTGGGCTTTGTCGAGGCTTTGCCCTATGGCCAGCATGTCGTCCACAAACAGGCGCATCTTGTCATACAGGCGAGCGGCCCGCTCGGCAATATGCTGGGCATTGCGGCTCTGGTGCTCGTAGCGCCAAAGATTGCTGATGGTCCGCAAGGCCACCAGCAGCGTAGTGGGGCTCACCAGCATGATATTCTGTTTCTGGGCCTCGCCGATCAGTTCGGGCTGCTTATCAATAGCCAGCATAAAGGCCGGCTCCACCGGGATAAACATCAACACATAATCCAGCGAGCGTAAACCGGGCAATTGTTGGTAATCTTTTCTCCCCAGCAGCCGCATATGCCCGCGCAGGGATTGAATATGCTCCGTCAGCGCCAGCTGGCGCTCGCTTTCATCCTGACTGTTGAAAAAACGTTCATAAGCCACCAGTGACATTTTGGCGTCGATGATCACATCTTTTCCCTGTGGCAAACGCACGATAACGTCCGGTTGCATCCGATGCGCATTATCGATTTGAATGTTCACCTGGGTTTGATATTCGTAGCCCTCCCGCAGACCCGAAGCTTCGAGAACACGGCTTAATACCACCTCGCCCCAGTTGCCCTGGGTTTTGTTATCCCCTTTGAGCGCCTTGGTCAGGTTGACCGCTTCCCGCGCCATTTGCGTGTTAAGCTGCTGCAAACTCCGGATCTCATGAGTCAGGGTATGGCGTTCCCGCGCCTCTTGGCCGAAACTGTCCTGGACCTGGCGGCGAAACCCGTCCAGTTGTTCACGCAAAGGGGTCAGCAGGAGATCCAGGCTTTGCCGATTCTGCTCATCCACCTTGCGCCCGCTTTGCTCGAAAATTCGATTGGCGAGGTTTTCGAACTGCGATGCCAGCCGCTGTTCGCTATTCATCAGCAAGCGCTGCTTTTCTTCCGCGCCGATGCGGGTCTCTTCCAGGCGAATAGTCACTTCCCGCAGTTCGGCCTCTTGCGCGCTATTCACCTCCCGCAGCGCCCGCAATTCGCCGTTGAGCTGTTCACACTCTTTTCGCCAGTTTTCCAGGGGTTGCAGACGCTCCTCCGCGGCGGCGAGCCGGCTGTAGAGATCGCGCAGCTCGCGCTCGCCGTCACGGAGCTGCTGCCCGCTTTGACGGTGAGCCGCTTCTACCCGCTCCAGCTCTTGCCGAGCCGATGCCAGGGATTGTTCATGCAAACCCAGCGCCGCCTGATGATCCGCCAGCCGTTTCTGGTATCGGTGGCTTGCGATGAGCAGGCCGAGCAGCAGCCCCGCCAGCACGCCCCCCGCCGCGTATAACAGGCTGAAATCCATATAACCTCCGCCGTAACCTGTGCCAACCGTCACGTTAAGTGGGAACTGTATAAATGTCCAGACCCATTTATACCCGATGGATTACGGCTTTCAGCCAACGCCGCCACCACTCAAAAAATGAAAGATGCAAGATGAAGGGTATATCAGTTGTTAAGACCGATAAGCCATCTTCTGCCCAACCTCCCCCCGCGCCAGCGATGCCACGGTGGAATATCCTCCAAGAGAAGGCTCCTCACGGGGAAATAATGATTAACATCGGCGGGATATCGGTAAGGAAGGCACGGCTTATCATGCCATTGAAGCGAATCTTCAGGTTAAACCGGACTGAAACGACCGGGGTGTTTGCACCGGTCGCCATAACCGGATCAGATAATAAGGCGGCGGGCGGCATCGACGACGATGTTTACCGCGACGCTTTCGGCCAGCTGCATGGAACGGGCATCGGGGGTCTCCTGCAGGGTACGGTTAACGATAACGCCGGCCACCATACCTGCCCGCAACCCTTGCGTGGCGCACATGGTCAGCAGAGTGGCGGATTCCATTTCATAATTCATGACGCCCAGGCTTTGCCACTCCTGCATGGACCCTTTCAAGCGGTTAAGCACCCGTCCGGAATAGGTATCGTAGCGTTCCTGCCCCGGATAGAAGGTATCGGAGGACGCGGTTACCCCAATGTGAAATTTCGTTCGATGGTGTTTCGCCGCCCCCACCAGAGCGGAAGTGCAGTCAAAATCCGCCACCGCCGGATACTCCACAGGGGCGAAATGCAGGCTGGCCCCGTCCAAACGTACCGCGGCGGTGGTGATCAGTACGTCACCCACCTGAATATAAGATTGAATCGCGCCGGTGGTACCAACCCGTAAAAAAGTGCGGATGCCCAACTGGGACAGTTCTTCTACGGCGATGGATGTGGAGGGTCCGCCAATGCCGGTTGAACAGATAATAACCGGATTGCCTGATATTTCTGCTCGCCAGGTGGTAAATTCCCGGTGAGAGGCCAGGTGCACCGGATTCTCCATCAGCGCGGCGATTTTTTCAACCCTTTGCGGATCTCCCGGGATGATGGCGAGCGTGGCCCCCTTCAGATCGGAGTGTGTTAAACCAAGATGAAAAACATCGGATGAGGACATGGCAGATACCTCTAAAAATAACATGTTAACCCAAACATAATATCGTTAGAATACTAATATTTATCTGCCGAAGTCCGTGGGGCATCTCACATTCACACCGTTATCAGGTTGCAATTATCTCTTTAAACAACCCTTTGATTTCTTTGTCGTTCGCAATACATTCCATTAGGATCTTCAGGACCTGCGTCAAGGTGACGTCTTTCCCGGCTTCGTAAACTTTATCGATCCAGCGTTCCACTATGGGCAACGACTGAGCTTTTAATAAGACCATGATTTCGCTTAGCAACCCTTTGATGCCATGCTCTATGCCATATTGTACGATTTTTGCGCCGTCATGGACCATTTGCACGGTATCCGCAGCGTACTGACTGAATTGCACAACATTGCCCATCGTACTGCTGGTCAGACTGCCGACCCATGTCAATCCATTGATCAATTTGTCCAAACCCAGGTGAGTGGATAATTTAGCGGCGGAAGCAGATAGCGATGACGTTAGAGAGAATGTCGAGACGTTATCAGGACTATTTTTAACGGATTCCAGCTTGGCGGCCAGATTGCCCGTATCAGCGCCCGCCGCGCCGTTATGAACGGCAGGTGGAGTTTTGGCAACGGAATAATCTATCGATATAGTCATGGTGGTTACTCCCAAAACAGAATTTTTAAAAGTATTGCTCTTTTAACATAGCTATTAATTTCATCATGAAATAGTTCAAATTGTGTTAAATAAAGAAATAACAATTTTCCATTATTATAATTTTTTTAATATTATTTAAAATCGATATTATCTGGTATGCATTTATCGACAAAATAACGTATTCCGCTGTTGATACCCTCCTCCTCGCTTGGGTCTATTCTTAATAAAAGAAATCGATAATGAAAATCAAACTTATAACGCTTCGCTGCGGATAAATTGCATAAAGCGACCACGGGGCGAAGATTAAAATTGAAAGTGTGACGGACATTTTAAATATCAGCCGGGCAATACTTCTCTTCCCGTTATAAATGACTCTAGCCATGAGGATATATGTAGCATTATTACATAATAATGGATCAACAATCGATGGATAACCTAAAGCTATTGATTTTAATGATATTATCAGCTATCAAAAATCCTCGCGGCGAGATGCGTGAAGTAGAAATTCTATTATATTTACATATTACATATCCGTTTTATTTTATATATTTATTACATTAAAAATAATTTATTGGATGAGACTTTTATTATCGTAACTGTCTTGTTAAAATGATTCACAAGCCATTAACTTTAGCTATAATCAACCTAACGTTAAAACTCAACAAGGCAGCTATATGAACATCGACGATACCCTCGATCTGAACAGGAAACCGGCCGCCTTTGCCCCGGCAGCAGGCAATGTCGCATCTACTACCATTCATACCGATGATGCCGGCCTGGAAGCGGGGCAGTTCACTATCCCTTCACAAAGCGATCGGATGCCCGCTTACATGGCGAAACCCGCTGGTGAAAGCCGGCCTTTGCCTATCGTTATCGTAATTCAGGAAATCTTTGGCGTTCATGAACATATCCGCGATATATGCCGCCGGCTGGCAAAGCAAGGCTATCTGGCGATTGCGCCGGAGCTCTATTTCCGCCAGGGAGATCCGTCAGCCTATGACGATATCGGTCAATTATTCAAAGAGCTGGTGAGTAAAGTGCCGGACTCGCAGGTGATGGCGGATTTGGATCATACCGCCCATTGGGCAGCCACCCATGGCGGCGACGGACAGCGTTTGGCGGTAACCGGATTTTGCTGGGGCGGTCGCATCGCTTGGCTATATGCCGCTCATAATCCCCAGTTAAAAGCGGCGGCGGCTTGGTATGGCAAATTAGTGGGGGATAAAACGCTGACGACGCCACGGCACCCGGTTGATATGGCGAAGGAATTGGTGACGCCGGTTCTGGGCCTGTACGGCGCACAGGACACCGGCATCCTTCCGGAGCATATTGACGCTATGCGCCGTGCGCTCAGCGCCGCCAATGCCAAGGCCGAAATTCGGGTATATCCCGAAGCCGGCCATGCTTTTTATGCCGATTACCGTCCTAATTATCATGCCGCCTCGGCGGAAGACGGCTGGCGGCGCATGTTGCAATGGTTTTCGCAGCACGGAATGAGCGGCGACGGCAAATAATCCGCCGCCGCCCGTTTATCGCCGCCTTAAACCTTTTCAGCACGCAGCCGTTTCGCAGCGCTCACCATATTCGCCAGGGATTGGCGCGTTTCCGGCCAGGCGCGGGTCTTCAGCCCGCAATCGGGATTAACCCAAAGCCGTTCGGCGGGAATACGCTCCGACGCCTTGCGCAGCAGTGCCACAATCCACTCCTCGCTGGGTACGTTAGGCGAGTGGATGTCATAGACGCCCGGTCCGATTTCATTGGGATAATCGAATTCCTTAAAGGTTTCCAATAATTCCATATCCGAACGCGAGGTTTCTATGGTGATGACATCGGCGTCCAGGGCCGCGATGGAATCCATGATGTCGTTGAACTCGCAATAACACATATGGGTGTGGATCTGGGTATCGTCCCGGGCCACCGCGGCATTCAGTCTGAATGCCTCCACCGCCCAATCAAGGTATTCCCGCCATTCGGACTGGCGCAGCGGCAAACCTTCCCGCAGCGCCGGCTCATCGATCTGGATGATGCCGATGCCCGCCTGTTCCAGATCCGCCACTTCGTCGCGCAATGCCAGGGCGATTTGCCGGGCGATGGTTTTGCGGCTGACGTCCTCGCGGGGGAAAGACCAGCATAGAATCGTCACCGGCCCGGTGAGCATGCCCTTCATGGGTTTATCCGTTAAGGATTGGGCATATTTCGCCCATTCGACGGTTATTGGCGACGGTCGGCTGATATCGCCGATGATAACCGGGGGTTTCACGCAACGGGATCCGTAGCTTTGCACCCAGCCGTTCTGGGTAAAGACAAACCCATCCAGATGTTCGCCGAAATATTCCACCATATCGTTGCGCTCGGCTTCCCCATGCACCAGCACATCCAGTCCCAGACGCTCCTGCTCGGCCACCGCCTGACGGATATGTTCGCCGATACCGGCACGGTAGTGGGCGCTATCCAGGCTGCCCCGCTTGAAATCCAGACGCAGGCCGCGTATTTCCGTGGTTTGCGGGAAGGAACCGATGGTGGTGGTGGGCCAGGCCGGCAGATTAAAACGCTGCCGTTGCAGCTCGGCACGCCGTTCATAGGCTTGCCCGCGCTGGCTGTCCCGTGGGGTAATCTGCGTCAAACGCGCCTGCACCCGGGCATTGTTCACCCGGTCCGAGTGGCGGCGGGCGCGGATAGGCCGGCTGTACTCTTCCAACAAGGAGACCTGCGCCTCATCCGGCTGATTGAGGGCGGCACGCAACAAACCCAGCTCGCCGCATTTCTGCAAGGCAAAGGCGAACCAGCTTTTGACTTCTTCATCCAGGCGCGATTCTACCGATAAATCAATGGGGCTATGCAGCAGCGAGCAGGAGGTGGCCACCCAAATCGGCCGTTGCCCCGATAGCAGGCGCAAACGATCAAACCAGGCGCCGAGATCGGCGCGCCAGACGTTGCGTCCGTTAATCACGCCCAAAGACAGCAGCCAGTGGGCCGGCAGGCGCCGGTGCAATTCGTCGGGTGAATCCTGTCCCGCCACCAGATCCACATGCAAACCCTGCACCGGCAGCGATCGGATAAGATCCAGATGATGGCCGATGCTGTCGAAGTAAGTGGTCAGCAGCAATTTAACCGGTCCCGCCAATTCACGGTAAGCGGTTTCATAGGCCTGTTGCCAGTCGGCGGGGAGCTCCAGTACCAGGGCGGGTTCGTCGATTTGCACCCATTCGATACCGCGCCGCGCCAGCTCGCCGAGTATTTGCCGGTACACCGGCAACAGTTCCGCCAGCAGCGATAGCCGATCAAAAGCCTCTCCCTTGGTCTTGCCCAGCCACAGGTAGGTTATCGGCCCGAGGATAACCGGTTTAACCCGGTGGCCCAGCGCCAGGGCTTCATCCACTTCATCCAGCAACTGGGTCCACCCCAGGCGGAATGATTGTCCGCGGGTAAATTCCGGCACCATGTAATGATAATTGGTATTGAACCATTTGGTCATTTCGGCGGCGGCGGCGGGCTCGCCGCCCGGCGCGCGGCCGCGGCCGATGCGGAACAGGGTATCCAGATCCGCCGGCCCGTCGCCCTGCCGGTGCCGTGCCGGGATATTATCCACCATCAGGCTGGTGGTCAGCACATGGTCATACCAAGCGAAATCACCCACCGGCAGCAGATCGACCCCGGCATCTTTCTGCTGCTGCCAGTGACGGGACCGCAGTTCGCGCCCCACCGCCAATAGCTCTTGTTGCGAGGATTTTCCTGCCCAATAACTTTCCTGCGCTTTTTTCAATTCACGGTGCAGACCGACGCGCGGAAAACCCAGTGTGTGGCTTAGTATTGTCATTACCTTCTCCCATATGGACGTCCAGATGTTTACACATCCATAATCAACATGTACTGTATTAACCACAAGCGCAAATTATTCACTTCCAGGTGAAACACCCTCATGATCGAACTTAAACATCTGCGGACGCTGCAAGCCCTGCGTAACAGCGGATCGCTGGCGGCCGCATCGGCCCAGCTTCATCAAACCCAGTCCGCGCTGTCCCATCAATTCAGCGATCTTGAGCAGCGGCTGGGTTTCAGACTATTCGTTCGCAAAAGCCAGCCGCTCCGCTTTACTCCCCAGGGAGAGATCCTGCTGCAGCTGGCCGAACAAATCCTGCCTCAGGTACAGCAGGCGCTGCAAAATTGCCTGGAACCGCATCAAACGACGCTGCGGCTGGCCATCGAGTGCCATAGCTGTATTCAATGGCTGACGCCGGCGCTGACCGAGTTTCGCGAGCAATGGCCGGAGGTGCTGGTGGATTTCCGCTCCGGCGTCACCTTTGACCCGCAGCCCGCCCTGCAGCAGGGGGAGCTTGATCTGGTGCTGACGTCGGATATCCTGCCGCGCAGCGGATTGTTTTATACGCCGATGTTTGATTTTGAGGTACGGCTGGTGGTGGCCCCGGACCATCCTCTGGCGAAAAAAGAGCACATCGCTCCCGAGGATCTCAGTGAAGAAGTTTTGATGATTTACCCGGTACAGCGCCAGCGGATGGATGTCTGGCGCCAGTTCCTGCAGCCCGCCGGCGTCAGTCCGGTGCTGAAAAGCGTAGACAATACTCTGTTGCTGATTCAGATGGTGTCGGCGCGCATGGGCATCGCCGCGCTGCCCCACTGGGTGGTGGAGAGTTTTGAACATCAGGGGCTGATAGTCACCAAAACGCTGGGCAGCGGCTTATGGAGCCGGCTATATGCGGCGTCCCGGGACGGCGAGCAGCGCCAGCCGGCCATCGAGGCGTTTATTCGCTCGGCCCGTCAGCACGCGTGCGCGCATCTGCCTTATGTGCGGGACGCGCAACGATCCAGCGCCGGTGCACCCATAGCGAAGCCATAATCACCGAGGCGCCGACGATAAAGCTGGGCCAGTGCGGCCGCTGCTGCCATATGGCCAGGTTCACCAGTAATCCGGCGGGAACATGGAAGTTGTTCATGATGCCGAGGGTGCCGGCATCCACCTGGGTCGCGCCATAGTTCCACATAAAGTAGCCCAGCGCGGAAGCAACCACCCCCAGCCAGACTAAAATTCCCCATTGCAGCGAGGTGGTGGGTAATTGTCGGGCATTACCGAACAGCCACCAGCCGATGACCGCCACGATGAATGAACCAAGGTAAAACCAGGAAAATGCCGTATGCTGCGGCATGGGATAGACTTCCATCAATCTTTTGTAACCCACCTGCCCCACGGCGAACACCAGATTGGCGGCCTGTACCAGCAGCAGGCCGCGCCAGTAATGTTCGCTGACATGGTCGTAGCGGATAATCGCCGCCCCCGCCACGGCCAGCATGGCGCTCAATACATAGCCCCAGCGCAGTCGCCGACGGCGCAGCAGATCATAAACCAGGGTGACATAGAGCGGCGTCATCACGGTGAACAGGAGAAATTCCGGTACCGACAGGTAGAGATAAGCCTGGTAGCTTATCATATACATGATGCCCAATTGGCAGGCGCCTACCGCCATATACAGCAACAGGTGCGTTGCGCGATAACCGCGCCAGCGCAGAAAGGGCAGAAATACCAGCGCCGCCAGCGTCAGGCGCACCAGCACCGAAAACCAGCTGTCCACCTGCCCGGCTAGATACTCGCCAATCAAGCTGAAGGAAAACGCCCATAAAACAGTGGTGATAATAAGCAGCGGCACCGTCAATCGTCCTGTAATGCAAAACGCTATGATAGCTGATGCGGTAGTCATAATTATGACTAATATGGTTTACGAGTGAATAATTATTAATCAATCGATGATCGGACCTGCGGACGATAGCCTTATTTAACGATCACCTCGTAAACAGCACCAATCAAAAAAATTGAGAATGCTTTTATAATAAGGATAAATAATTTATTCTATATCAAGAAAAAAGGATAAATAATGATGTTGAAAAAAGCGTACTTTACAAAATGAGCTGACGTAAATAAAACTTACTTTTTTCTCAATAACAATTTTTTTGTTGGCGTGGCAGAATTTATGCTGGCCTCAATGCTTCCTCCTCTGGCTGATGCATTTGGGACCACCGTTGATAAAGCGGCTATAGCGATATCAGGATATGCATTTTCCTACGTCATTTCTGCTCCCATTATCGGTTATCTTTCGAAACGAAAAAATTAATAGCAAAAATTACTTCTCATATCCATTTAATTAAATAGCATAGATAATATAGCTATTATTTTTCCCCCAACGCTCGAATGGGCTATCGCGCTTAGAATGGGACTGGCGTGGCGACGTTTATCCTTACGGGGGAGGCACTACACGTACGTTATGGTTTTTCTCCTGCGAGCACAGGTATGATTATCACCTTTTTTGGACTTGGCCTAGGAATAGGGATGGGAATAGGAAATATTACCGTTGGCGTGGTTAATAAGTATTTAGCCATTTCTTCATTAATTTCAGGCGAGAATTTATCTTCTCTCATAATTTTATCGATAGGACCGTTTATAGGAATAATAACCTTCTCATTAGTATTTTCATGTCAAAAAAAGTACAGATGATTAATACGGCACGCTAGATAACAGCTAAAATCGGCAGCATGTAATGGGTAATTTTTGTATAGAAGCACATCCATAGCCCTTAAGATCTTGATATATTAATTTTGGTATTTATTTCAATTCAATATTTTTAATCATATCCAACAATATAGAACTGTCTCCTATTTCCACAAAATCATTAACGCCATGGGTTCGCATATACATAACGGATTGTCGCCACATAACAGGTTTATTAATATGTTCAGAAAGATTGCGCACCACCGATGATGCGCTATACGGCCGAGCTGTCCTGTTGGCGATCACAGGAATTTGCGGAGTTGAAAATGAAAAACTTTCAACGTATTCACCAAACCGGGCGGCTGCATGATTCAGCATGGAACTATGAAAAGCTCCGCTCACGTTCAGTACAACATATTTCACAGCGTCATTGTCGTAGAATACTTCCTCAGCAAGATGGATACTCTCGATAGGGCCTGAGATAACTATCTGGAAGTCGGCATTTAGATTGGCGATTGACAAGTTAAGTTGGCGATTTCTAGCAAGGACCTGCACCACCTCCTCCGCATCAAGACCGAGTACCGCCGCCATGCCGCCTCCCGCAATTTCAGACATAAGCTGCGCGCGACGGTTTACCAGATGCAGTCCGGTTTCAAAATCGAACACGCCGGCGCAAAGGAGTGCATTGAATTCACCTAAGGAATGTCCGGCCAAAAAAAATGGGGGGTGATTACCTTCTTCAGTATAATGTAAGTAATATAAAGCATTGATGGTATACAACGCTGGTTGAACATAACGTGTATTCCTAAAGCGATCAGCAGGGCAATTCAAGAAGAATTCACGAATGCTAAATCCGGAAATTTCATCCGCCTTCGCCAGTAAGTCCGGCCAAATATCAAAAACGACTGTCTTCATTCCTGAGCGCTGAGCACCCTGGCCCGGGAATAGTATAGCTTGTTTAGAAGTCACGTTCTTCACTCCCCCGTCACTCTGCATAGAAATGTCGAAACTTCATGTACTCCCAATATCTTTGCATTGCTTATCCTAAAACTTACATTTTTGAACTGCTGGTGACAAACAAATCTATCAGTCCGTTAATTGAATTAACATTCTTCAATTCGGTTCGCGGAATTTTTATTTTCAACTCTCTCATACTTCCCGAAACAACGGAAACAATATCTAAACTGCTTGCACCATAGTCCGCCATAGATTTTTGTAAATCAATTTCTGATTCATTGATGTCTTTAACGGCGCTAACAATATGCTTTATTATAACATTTTTGATATATTCTCTGTTCATAATATCTCCTTACCATTGATGTAAATTATAGTGTCCCATTTGTTATAATCTTTTTTATTAAAACTATCAATCTTCCGATGATATTTAATTTTAGGTAAGAAAGTTTGAATAGTTTATATACTTTAATGCTTTCAATTATAGTTTAAATAATAATACCGTTTTTTCATAATGCGATCTGTCGCACATTTTTTTAGGTTCTTTATTGTAGTCTTTTAAGAGGACGATAATAATAATTTAGGACATGCCATTTCACTTTTCTGATGAGGATTATTCATCATGTCCCACATCCCCTGTTTTTGTATTTATGGTGTTTGTGGAACCTGTGACGACAGTTTGCTTATTGATTATTTGGATAAATCGATTTATACCGATGAAACCGATTTATTACTTCAAATAGAACGCTGTCCATATCAGGCATTGCATGCTTGGCAAATTCGCCATCATCCTCAAATCTCAGAAGTGTTTGAAATAGAGAAGGTCTTTTCAAAAGAATCAGCCGAAGAAGCCATAACTTTTTGGAAAGCCTACTTTAATTCCCTTGGCAAGATCGTTATTAGCGGCACTCATTTTAGTGAGGTTTTAAATGGATGAAAATGGCAGTAATGGTTCGGAAAGCGATGGCCTCCTATCGCAAGATAATCCCCTATCAGTCAATCATATAGAATACGGCAACGACCTTAATTTAGAAAAAATACAGCTATATCAATTGAAAGAAGATTTATTGTTTTCTGACAATGTGGCTAATGAATTGAAGCAGACTCTAGACCAGCGGCAGATAAAAAGAATGATACCCCATCGGCAACCGTTTCTCCTGGTGGACAGCGTTGAGTTGATTAATCTTAAGCGCAGATTAATCAAAACAACCAGAAAAATAGATGAGCAAGACCCAGTATTCAGAGGACATTTCCCTCATCATCCGGTATACCCGGGGGTGCTTCAGCAAGAAAGCATGTTTCAAAGCGCACTCATTTTATTATATTGCCTGCTTAATGAGACTACCGAACCTTTGCAAAACGAGCAGGTTACTAACGCTGTGGGCACGCGAATATATGATGTCTTTCATTTGTGTGCCGTGCTTCCCGGAGATCTGATGACCATTCGCTGCGGCATCACAGAATACGATGCTCTGATTGCCACGGCCATTGTTCAAATTACGGTTAACAATAATATCGTCACCATCGGAAAAGGAGAATTTTGTGTCATCTGATCGCATAGTGGTAACTGGCATAGCCATCAATACACCGCTTGGAGACACATTAGATAATGTGGGGAATAATTTAATGTCTGGAAAATCCGCCATTGGCTACTGGCGTAATTTGGACACCTGTAATATCTATTCAAAAATCGGTGGGCAGCTTCCAGACTATAGTTCTGAAGACAAGCTGCGCACTTTTAGCAATCGTATTTCCGATGCCGTCATCGACCGTGCTGAGCGGGTTTTTAAGCAGACCACCAAGAACGTGCAGCTCTCGGTATTGATGGCTATGGACGCCTGGCTTGACGCAGGATTATTCGAGCAAACCCTTGATCCCTTCGAGTATGGTGTCATTTGCGGCGGACATAACCTGACTGATCAATATTTGCTTAATCAACAAGCTATTTTTCTGGATGAGCCGGAATTTATTGATGCTTTATCTGGATTAAACTCGCTCGATACCGACCATTCGTCCTCTGTGGCGCAAGTATTGAATGCCAAAGGATTAGCCTATCTCATCGGAGGAACCTGCGCCACCGGCAACGTCACCATGCAGGCCGCAGTGAATGCGATCAGAGTAGATCAAAAAAAGGTGGTTGCCGTCGTTTGCCCAATGGCCTCATTCCACCCGATGATGTTGCATTCACTGACGATTCTGGAAGCTATTTGTTATAGCCAATATCAGGATTCTCCCGCCAAGGCCAGTCGCCCTTATGACATAAATCGAAGTGGCTTCCTGCCCTGTGAAGGAGGAGCAGTATTAATTCTTGAACAGGCCGAGCACGCAGAAAGCCGTGGCGCGAAGATTTATGCCGAACTTCTGGGTGTCAGTATCAATTCTGATGCCAACCATCTTGGCGATCCTTCTCATGAAGGGCAGGTTCGGGTAATTCAGGATGTACTGCAAAAATGCCATATAGCCAAAGAGCAGGTCGATTTTGTCAGTGCCCATGCAACCTCCACGAAAATAGGTGACATCGTAGAAATAAATTCGATTAAAAAGGTGTTTGGCAGCCATGCGGGAAATCTTGTTATCAACGCACCGAAATCTTTGCTTGGGCATACCATGTGGGCATCCGGTGTCATAGAAGCAGCCATTGCTATTTGGCAAATGAAACGTGGAGAGTTCCATCAATCGCACAATATAGAAACGCTCGATCCTGCCGTAGATTTGAATGTGTGTGCCACCGGTAATGTAAAAAAAGACGTTGATGTTTTTTTGAACAACTCTTTTGGCATGGGAGGCATTAACAGTGCAAGCCTGTTCAGGCGGTATTATGGCTAGTATGAATTTGTTTGTCAGCGGTGGGGCCAGCGGTATAGGTCGAGGGGTGGTCATTGCCGCGTTGGAAAAAGGCTGGCATGTCGGCTTTAGCTACCACAGCAATAAAAATGGCGCTCAACAGATTCTTGATATTGCCCGTGCAAAATTTCCAAATCAATTATGTCATGCCTATCCCCTGGATGTGGCAGACAGCAAAGCCGTGGAGTCGACCGGCGATTGTATCATTGCTGATTTTAACGATATTGATGCGATTGTTTGCAATGCAGGCATGGATATCCCCTGTAATCTGGTGTCAATATCTGATGAAGATTGGGCACTAATACTCAATACCAACTTAACGGGCGCTTTTTATCTTATTCGCTATTTTCTTCCGTTATTCATCACCAATAAATACGGACGAATTGTCACTGTTTCCTCATTGGCTAAAGATGGTTCCTCGGGACAAGCGGCTTATGCTGCATCAAAGGCCGGCCTAGTGGGATTAACCGGAACAACGGCGAAGGAGTATGGCCGTTTTGGCATTACGGCTAACGTGTTGGTTCCCGGATTAATTGATACTGACATTATTGTTGACGATGTTAAAGGTATCGTACAGTTTTTTTCACAGCACTCCCCGTTAAGGCGGCTTGGCTCAACCAGTGAAGTTGCTGAAGCTATTTTATACCTTGCCAGCAGAGAAAGTAGTTATGTCAACGGTGCTGTTCTCAACGTAACGAGTGGTATTGATTGGGTCTATTGATTTCCGGGGGCGTGATGAACACTATTGGTATTGAAAAAATAAGTATTTATCCCAGCAGTCTGGCCCTGAGGTTATCTGACCTGGCCCACGCACGAGTTGGTGACAGGAAATATATTCAAGAAACCTTAATGGTTTCGACACGTAGCTTGGTTCCCTTATGCGAGGATGCGGTCACACTTGCGGTGAATAGCGCCAAAGAGATGCTGACCAATGAAGATCGATCGGACATCGGCCTGTTTATCATTGCAACAGAGTCTGGCTTAGACCAAGAAAAAGCGATTAGCACCTGGGCGCACCGCTATCTTAATCTACCTGCCGCTTGTCGTGTTTTTGAATTGAAATCTGCCTGTCATGCCGGCGCCGCTTCGCTGAAGATGGCTGAATCGTGGATATATTCCGGTCTAAATCGTGACAAGAAGGCTCTGCTGATCAACGTCGACATCAGCAATAATATGACTCGTCATGGAATGATGGAGTATAGCCTTGGCGCTGGCGCTGTTGCGTTGCTCATTTCGAATAAACCGCTTTTTGCAGTGATTGAAACGGGCAAATCAGGCGTTCATACCCATGAAGTCACCGATGTCATCCGCCCTCTCCCTTGGAAAGAGATAGCTTTTGATGTGCAGGCGAGCCTTTATTCCTATATGGACGGACTCGAAGGCGCTTTCGCAGAATATTGTCAGATAACGCCTGAAGCGAAAGACACCGCTTATTTTAATTATAATATTTATCACCTGCCTTTCCCTGGCATCAGCAAAGAAGCGCATAAAGTCTTGCTTGAGTTACAGGGGATATTTGGTATGGAGGCCATCGCGGCTTCATTTAAGAAAAAGGTAATACCTTCCTTATACTATTCCCAGCAAATGGGTGCGACCTATTGTGGTAGTATTTTTCTCTCTTTGTTTTCGCTTGTTTCACAGGCTCAGGGACTCAAACCCGGAGAGCGCATCGGGATTTACTCCTATGGGTCAGGCTCCTGTGCTGAATACTTTAGCATGCTTGTCGGGGAACAGGCAGTAGCGATTGCCCGGCAACAGGCTAAAAAACTGGATGCACTATTGGCTCAGCGAAAAATATTGGACGTGCCTGCCTATGAGCAATTGGAAGAAGCACGAAGCGCTCAAATGCAAGGTCAAGGCTACAAAGTAGACGAAAATAATATGCTGGACGGGTATGCCCGTTACTACAGCGGCAACGACCGTCTCATCCTTGAACATATCGATAATTACTTGAGGGGTTATCGTTATGTATGAATACGTTACTGTGCCTATAAAGTTTAATCCTGACTTATTATCAGATTTCGAGAGTCGGTTTGAAACAGCGTTAAAAAATAGTCAGTTTGATGTTATCGTACTCACAGGTGGCCGCACCTGGTTTAGTATGGGCATGGATCTTGATTATATAACAAAATCATACGACCCACTCTTTATTTCTCAATTTTACAATATACTAAAAATGGTGAAAAACAGCCCCAAACCTGTCTTAGCCAAGGTGGAAGGGGATGTTATTGCCGGTGGGATTGCGCTTATGTCCTTAGCAGATTTTGTTATTGCCTGCGACACCGCTTCATTTAGTTTGCCGGAATCAACTATTGGGATAACGCCATCAATCGCTATGTCCTGTTTGCTTGAGCGCATTGCTCCTCATCATCTTCAATCCCTCGTATGGAGCGCTACTGCTATTCCGGCAATAGAAGCCCTTGAATGGGGTATGGTTGATAAAATGAGCACCATAGAAAACCTTGAGCAAGATGTCAGGACGATGTGCAATAAATTTTCAAAAATCCCCGAGTACGTTATTCGGGAAAGTAAACTACTTATAAACCCGCGCTCATCTTTTGATAAAACACTGGAGCTAGGCGCCCATCTCCTCAGAGAAAGATTAAATGACCCGCTAACTCTTGAAAAAATACGTCACTACCTTGAATGCATCCGTTTGTTTAATGATGAATACGCGGAGAACAAACATGAATAAATTTATCTTGGACGTTCATGGGGATGGAATTGTTTCTTTGAACATTAACGACCCAGCAAAAAAAAACGCAATCGATGATGAATTTTGCATACAATTGTATGACATAGTAGATCAAATTAAAAAGAACAAAAGCATAAAAGTTATTATCATGACCGGGTTACCTGATATATTTTGCAGCGGTGGTACAAAAGCGTTTTTACAAAACCTCATCAGCCATTACAAAACCAATATAGAGCATGATTATGCCAACCATCTAAAACAAATATTGAATATTCCCGTTCCTGTGATTGCGGCGATGGAAGGAAGCGCCACGGGTGGGGGATTAATTATAGGTTTATATGCGGACATTATAATCGCCGCAGAAGAGAGCCGTTATGGTCTAACATTCATGAACATGGGATTCACCCCAGGGATGGGTTCCACCGCATTATGTCAATCGGCGTTTGGTTATTATACAGGTTTTGAGATGATGATTACCGGTGACCACTTTACAGGCAAGGAATTGAAAGGAAAATGTTGTTTTAACTATATTTTACCGCGTGCTGCCGTCTTGAATAAGGCAATGGAATTGGCCGCGGCTGTTGCTGAAAAACCACGCCATAATTTAGAGTTGTTAAAAAAATACATGTCAATAGGAAGACGTAAGTCCCTTGAGGAGACAAGCACCATCGAAGCATTTATGCATCACATCTCTTTCAACCAGCTTGATATTGAAAAAAACATACAAGATAATTATACAGGTTGATTATGTTTAATAACTTCAGCGAAATGGTGGTTTTAATCACGGGTGGCACAAAGGGAATCGGCCGTGCCACTGTTGAAATTTTTGTTAAGGCCGGCGCAAAAGTCTATGGCACTTATTACTGGGGTGATAACTTAACGGAGTTGGAAGAATATTTTTCGAAATATTCTAACTCGCCTAGCTTTATATATTCAGATGTAAAAGATGAAAATGCAACATACTCTTTAATCAAAAATATCGCCAAAGAAAATCAAGGCATTGATATTTTTATTGCCAATGCAGCTTTCGCTCCGCAATTCAAAGAGAATTATGAATACCGCGGTTTGTTGAACAGTATCGAACATAATGCTTGGCCACTAATTAGCTATCTTAATAATATAAAAGAAGTATTTGGTCATTGCCCGCGTTATGTTGTTGCAGTGACGTCCGAAGGTCATCGTAGTTGTTATATTGAAGGTTATGATTATGTGGCGGCATCGAAAGCCGTACTGGAAACCTTTGCAAAATATATTGCAGCACGGGACAATGTTATTATAAATTGTGTTTCACCCGGCGTAGTTGACACCGAAGCCTTTGAGCTTGTATTTGGCAAGAAGGCACAAAAATTTATCAGAAAATTCGATCCTGATTTTATCATCAAACCCGAAGCCGTTGGAAATG
This sequence comes from Sodalis sp. RH15, assembly GCF_047324255.1. Taxonomy (NCBI): domain Bacteria; kingdom Pseudomonadati; phylum Pseudomonadota; class Gammaproteobacteria; order Enterobacterales; family Bruguierivoracaceae; genus Sodalis; species Sodalis sp. RH15. The sequence goes on along the minus strand of NZ_CP178738.1, from coordinate 564,539 downwards.
TGATTATGGCACTATGCAGTGGTTTAATGGATTCAGTACGAGGTCAAGTCATCCTCGCTGACAATGGAAAATTGTTTACTGATAATTTCACGAAATGGATCAAAATGATTGACGACCATTTCGAGGATAAATAACCAGATGCCCTATCTTATCATGATGCTTTGGCCGAAAGGGGTAATTTTATACTCTTCGCTAATATAAAAGAGGGTTAATTATGTCGGATATCAGTAAAAATAAATTTTTAGGCCGCTGGAAATTGGCATCTTGCACCGGAAAAAATGGCGCTAGAAGTATCTCTCCTTTAGGCGAAGCTCCTTTTGGGATGCTTATCTATACCGAACAATATATGATGGTCTTCATTTCAAGCAACGAGAGAAAAAAATTCAGCACGAATGATATTCGTGCCATTCCTCCTGAACAAATTGTGTTGGACTTCTCTAATTTCGAGACATATTGTGGCAGTTATTGTATTGATTTTATGAGAAATAAAGTGACTCATTATATTGAGAGCGGTAAAAATCCCAATCAAATTGGCACACAATTTTGCCGATACTTTAGCTTTGAGCGTAAAAAACTCATTTTGAAATCTACCGACAGCCTATTACTAAATGGCGAACCATGGTTGGTTGAGCTGATTTGGAATAAACAAGAATGAATAGTCAGTCTGACGTTATGTTTGGATGAGCGTTAACGCAACGCCCTCTCGTATATCGAGCCAGTCCTGGCCCTAATATCCTGCGGTCAAATCATCTATGGTTCTCGGATCGGATGCGCCGCTGAGGGTGCCGTCGGGCATCACCATGATGCTCTGCGTGCTGCCCATGACCGGTTGAACCGACACATGCTGGCCTTTTTCAGATAACAGCCTCAGCGTATCCGGACTGAAGCCTTTTTCCACCCGCAGCTCATCCGGCGTCCACTGCTGATGGAAACGCGGCGCATCGGTGGCGTCGGCGATATTCTGTTTGAAATCGATGGTGTCCACCAGGATTTGCAGGACGGTGGTAATAATTCGGCTGCCCCCCGGGCTGCCGGTAACCAGCCAGACTTTACCGTCTTTTTCCACAATGGTGGGGGACATGGACGACAGCGGCCGCTTGCGCGCCTGTACCGCGTTGGCATCTCCTCCCACCAGCCCGTACATGTTCGGTACGCCCGGCTGGGCGGCAAAATCATCCATTTCATTATTCAACAGGATGCCGCTGTTGCCCGCCATGATACCGCTGCCGAAGAAGGTGTTCAGGGTATAGGTTACCGCCACTGCGTTCCCCTGCCCGTCGACAATGGAATAATGGGTGGTTTGGTCGCTCTCGTAAGGCTGAATCCGGCCGGGCTTGATCTGGGTGGAAGGAATGGCATGTGCCAGGTCGATGCGCTGCGCCAGGGTTTTGGCATAGGCTTTATTGGTGAGTGCGGCTACCGGCACGTTGATAAAATCGGGATCGCCAAGGTATTCCGAGCGATCGGCATAGGCGAATTTCATCGCTTCCGACATCACCTGGATGGCATCGGCGCTGCCGGCGCCCATTTTCGCCAAATCAAAATTCTCCAGAATATTCAGGATCTCGATGATATGGATACCGCCGGAGGACGGCGGCGGCATGGAGTAAACCCGGTAGCCGCGATAGGTGCCGGATACCGGCTGGCGTTCCACCGCGCGGTAGGCCGCCAGATCCGCCTTGCTAATCAATCCCCCCTGCCGCTGCATCTCGCCGGCGATGTCATCGGCGATAGCGCCCTGATAAAAAGCCGCCGGCCCCTGGGCTGCGATGGACTCCAAGCTATGGGCCAATTGCGGCTGTACCAGTTTTTCCCCCTCTGCGTAGGGCTGTCCGTCTGCCTTGAAAAATACCGCTTTACTGTTCGGGTGATTAACGAGCACTTCTTTGCCATAGCCGGCCAGATCGGACGCCAGGGCCCGGTTAACGATAAATCCGTTCTTTGCCAGGGCGATGGCCGGCTGCATCACCCGTTGCAACGGCCAGGAACCGTATCGTTCCAGCGCCAGGGACAATCCCGCCACCGTGCCGGGGGTGCCGGATGCTAGGGGACTTAACAGGGATAGCCGACTGTCGGCCTTTCCGTCCGTACCGATAAACATATTGCGGGTGGCCCCGGCAGGCGCCATTTCCCGAAAATCCACCGCCGCCGTCTTGCCCGCGGCGGTACGAATCAGCATAAAGCCGCCGCCCCCGAGATTGCCCGCCTGCGGATGTGTCACCGCCAGGGCATAACCCACCGCCACCGCCGCATCCACCGCATTGCCGCCGGCGCGCAGTACATCCACCCCCACCCGAGTGGCCGTCTCGTCCACGGTGGAGACCATGCCGTGCCGGGCGGTGACCGGGTGATGAATATCGCTTTCAACCCCGTAAGTGAGGGGTGCGCCGGCGGCCGGCAATAGCAGTGCCTGGGAAAACAGCGCCGCCAGTAATAAGCCGGCCCGGCAACGGGAGACAATGGCAAGAAACATTCTTCACCCAAATGGTTAACTAACGAATTATTAATTAACTTAGCACCCTATGGTTTTTTTATCCTGCGGCATGAATCGCAATAAGCACAGTCTAACCCTGCGTTTCCACCGGTTTGGCGTAAAATTAACGTAGGGTGTCCCCAACGAGGTGTATATGAAATTAATGATATGGCTGGGTTTGACGGTCGCGCTGGCGGCCTGCGCGGTGTCGGCGGCGCAAAAGCCCGGGGTTGCCGGGCAGCCTTACCCGCCCTTCACGCCGTCGCCGGCCCAGCAGCATTTGCAGCAGCAAATGCAAATGAACGCGCAACAGCAGCAAACCCGCTTACAGCTTCAACAGCAAATGCAACGAGACCAGCAGCGCAGCCAGCTGCAATCCCAGCTCAATGCCGATCGGCAGCGAACGCAGCAAAACGCGCCGGCCAATCAACTGCAGCAAAACCCGTAACGGCAGAATCAGCACCGTTTAAACAGGATGCCGGCTCATTGAGAAATCGGCACCGTTCACGCATGGCGCCCTTCCCGGCGGAATTTTCACCGTACTACGCAGGGCGCCGGTTGCCGGCGGAATTTGATCGGTTTAAGCAGGAGGCTAATTCGCGCTCTCGGTGAAATCGGCGCCGAAATCGGCGTCAATCAGGTCTATCCGGTCGGTGCAGAGGGAATCGACGCCCCAGCTTAGCAGGGTTCGCGCACGATAGGGACTGTTCACCGTATAGGCCAGGATATGCAAACCGGCGTCGATAATCTTCGTGACGCGCTCTTCAGTCAGCAGTTCGTGATTAAGATGCAGGGCGCTGCATTCCAGCCGCTGAGACAGCGCCGGCCAGTTGTCGTCCCATTCGTCGAGTAATAGTCCGCGCGGTAGTTCCGGCGCGCTTTTCAGCGCCTCGGCCAGCGCCTCGATGGAAAACGAGGATAACAGCGGCGGCGGCGACATATGGCGCCACAGCTCCCTTGCCGCCAGCGCAACGGCGCGGCCGGTTTCAACATCGGCGCCGGTGGTGGGTTTTATTTCTATATTCACCGCCATTCCATATTTGGCGCAGCGCGCCGCCACCTCGGTGAGCAGGGGCAAAGGCTCCTCGCGAAAAGCATCGCTGTACCACTCGCCGGCATCCAGCCTGGAAAGCGTCTCCCAAGGCTGCTCGCCGGCAATGCCCCGGCCGTTGGTGGTGCGTTCTAGGGTATCGTCATGTAACAAAAATATCTGTCCGTCAGCGGAGAGCTTGGCGTCCACTTCAATCATCTTCTGTCCCAGACGCGCTCCGGTATCAATGGCGGACAGGGTGTTTTCGGGCGCCTGCGCGCCGCCGCCGCGGTGGGCTACAATAGTCGGGTAAGGCCAATCTTCTGTCATATTTCCACCCGGGATCCGCTTAAGGGATCAAAAAAGTGCCATGCCTGGGCCGGGCACAATATAGGGAGGACCGTGCCGATGGCGGGTTGGTCGTCATGGGAAAGCCGCATTACGATATCGCAGGCGCCCCAGCGTCCGTGGACCAGATTATCGGCCCCAAGCTGTTCAAGGGTCACGACTTCCAATTCAACACCCCCGGTTTTGGACCTGGATTGTTCAATATGCTCCGGACGGATACCCGCGGTCAACTCGCGTCCGCGCCATAATGCGGCAAAACCGGGAAAAGGGAGGGAGGGACCGCCCGTTATGTTAAAAAAACCGCCGTCTTCGCTGACCCGGCCGGGCAGCAGATTCATCGCCGGCGATCCCATGAAACCGGCCACAAACAGCGACGCCGGCCGGCGGTAAATTTCCGTCGGGGTGCCGATTTGCTCCACCCGGCCTTTGTTCATGACTATCACCCGCTCCGCCAGGGTCATGGCCTCCACCTGATCGTGGGTGACATAGAGACTGGTGGTCCGCAGGCGCCGGTGCAGCAGTTGCAGCTCCAGGCGCATCTGGGTGCGCAGCTTCGCGTCCAGGTTTGATAGCGGCTCGTCAAATAAAAACACCGCCGGTTCGCGCACCAATGCCCGCCCCATGGCCACGCGCTGCCGCTGCCCGCCGGAGAGTTCCCGCGGTTTGCGGGCCAACAACCCCTCCAGCTCCAGCATTTGCGCGACGTTATCCACCAGCTTGCGGATATGCTGCTTGCCGAAGCCGCGGATTTTCAGGCCGTAGGCCATATTGTCATAAACGCTCATATGGGGATATAAGGCATAATTCTGAAACACCATGGCAATGCCGCGATCTTTGGGCTCGCGTTCGGTTACCCGCTCGCCGTCAATATAGATATCGCCGCTGCTCACGCTTTCCAGCCCGGCCACCATGCGCAGCAGAGTGGATTTGCCGCAGCCGGAAGGTCCCACCAGCACGATAAATTCACCGTCGGCCACATCCAGATCCAGCGGCGCGATTACCGGGGTGCGGCCGTCATAGCTTTTGACCACCGATCGTAAAATTAGACTTGCCATAGATAATTATTTCTCACTGTCAACCAGCCCGCGCACAAACCAGCGCTGCATCAGCAGCACGATCGCCACCGGCGGAAGCATGGTAAGCAGCATTGCCGCCATCACGTCATTCCACTGTGTGGTGCCGTCTCCCAGGGATATCATGCTTTTAATGCCCGCCACCGCCGTACCCATGGCGCCGTTATTGATAATCAGAATCGGCCATAAATACTGATTCCAGCCGTAGATAAAGGTGATCACGAACAATGCCGCCAAGTTGGTTTTCGACAGCGGCAGCAAAATATCCCAAAAAAACCGCAGCGGGCCGGCGCCGTCGATGCGCGCCGCTTCCAGCAATTCATGGGGTACGGTTAAAAAAAACTGACGGAACAGGAAGGTGGCGGTGGCCGAAGCCATCAACGGCAGGGTCAACCCGGTATAGCTGTCCAGTAAATGCAGATTGGCGATGACATCGACGGTGGGGAAAATACGCACTTCCACCGGCAGCATCAGCGTCATGAAAATCAACCAAAAGAACAGGCTGCGCAGCGGGAAGCGGAAATAGACAATGGCATAAGCGGATAAAATCGAGACAAAAATCTTGCCGATGGTGATACCCAGGGCCATGACCAGACTATTGAACAGCAGCCGGCTGAACGGCACCGCCTGGGAACCGACGCCTTGCAGCCAGACATGGCGGATATTATCCCACAGCGCACTGCCCGGCAGCAGGGTAAGGGGCACCTGGAATACTTGTTTATCATCCAGCGTCGCCGCCACCAGGGCGATGTATAACGGCAGCAGGATGATGGCCACCCCCAGAATCAGCATGATGTGGCTGAAGATATCCAGTCCGCGGCGATGTTCAATCATTGGTAGCGCACCTTACGTTCCACAAAACGAAACTGAATAACCGTCAAAATCATTACCAGGATCATCAACACCACGGATTGCGCCGCCGAATTGGCCAGATCCAATCCGGCAAATCCTTCACGATAAATTTTATAGATAAGCGTGGTGGTGGCCTGCACCGGACCGCCGGCGGTGGCCGCGTCAATGACCGGGAAAGTATCGAAAAAGGCGTACACCAGATTCACCACCAGCAGGAAAAAACTCACCGGCGAGATTAACGGCAGCGTAATGGTAAAAAAGCGCCTGACCGGACCGGCTCCGTCGATGGCCGCCGCTTCCACCAGGGAACGGGGTATGGACTGCAGCGCGGCGAGGAAAAACAAAAAGTTGTAGCTGACCTGCTGCCATACGGAAATCAGCACCACCAGGAACATCGCCTGGCCGCTATTCTGCGCATGATTCCACAGATAGCCGAAGTGGTTCAGCAGATAACTCACCAATCCCATACCGGGATTGAACAGGAACATCCACAGTACCGCCGCCACGGCCGGGGCGATGGCGTAAGGCAACAGCAACAGGGTTTGATAAATGCGCTTGGCCCGCAGGACGTGATCCACCAGCGCGGCCAGAAATAGCGAGACCACCAGGCCGATACCGGTGACCAGAGCGCTGAAAATCATCGTGGTTTCAAAAGAAGCCAGGTAGTACTCATCCTTTGACAGGCGGATGAAATTATCGAGGCCGACAAAAGTGCTGGAAAGGCCGAAGGGATCCACCTGCTGTACCGAATACCAGAGCGCTTTTCCCGCCGGCCAGAGAAAAAATACCGCGGTAATCGCCAATTGCGGCAGCAGCAGGACATAAGGCAGCCATGTGTTGGTAAAACCGCGATGCGGAGCGTTAGCCATAGACAACCCAATCCGGTGGACGCAAAACGACCCGGGGCAATAACCCGCGGGTCGAAAGGGTGGATTTAACGTACCGATTGTTCAAAGCGGCGCAGCAGCTCGTTACCGCGTTTTACCGCATTGTCCAATGCTTCCTGCGGCGTGGCTTTACCGGTCCAGACCCGTTCCAGCTCTTCATCCACCACGGTGCGGATTTGCGGCATATTGCCTAACCGTAACCCCTTGGTGAACGGCAGCGGCGGTTTGTTCAGCATCTGTTTGGTGGCAATATCCGAACCTGGATTTTTATCATAAAAACCCTGGGACTTGGTTAATTCATAGGCGGCGGTGGTGATGGGCAGATAACCGGTTTTCTGGTGCCATTCGGCGGCAATGTCCGGTTTGGACAGGAACTGCAGGAACTCCGCCACGCCTTTATAGGTGTTGTCGTCCTTACCGTTCATCACCCACAGGCTGGCGCCGCCGATAATGGCGTTCTGCGGCGCGTCTTTCACGTCGGCGTCATAAGGCATCATACCCACGCCGTAATTGAATTTGGCATATTGACGGATATCCGCCAGCGAACCGGAGGAGGCGGTGGTCATGGCGCATTCGCCGTTATAGAATTTCGCGGTGGACTCATCTTTACGGCCGTAATAGCTGAAATCGCCTTTCTTGTTCATATCCTCCAGCAGCTGGATATGCTTGACCTGCAGAGGTTTATTAAACACCAGCACCGCGTCGAAACCGCTGAAGCCGTTGTTTTCGGTGGCCACCGGCAAGGCGTGCCAGGCGCTGAAGTTTTCAATCTGGATCCAGCCCTGCCAGCCGCTGGCGTAACCGCAGGTCATGCCGGCGGCGCGCAGTTTGGACGCATCTTCCGCCAGTTCCTGCCAGGTCTTGGGCGCGACATCGGGGTTCAGACCGGCTTTTTTGAACGCGTCTTTATTGTAATAAAGCACCGGCGTGGAGCTATTGAACGGCTGGGAGAGCAGATGGCCGGTTTTGCTGTCGCTGTAATATCCCGAGACCGTTGGCACGAAGGCCGACTCATCGTTTTTGATACCGGCCTGCTCGAATACCTGGTAAACCGGTTTAATGGCATGGCTTGCCATCATGGTGGCGGTGCCTACTTCATATACCTGAAGAATGGCCGGCGCATTGCCGGTGCGGTAAGCGGCGATGCCCGCCGCCAGGCTTTGTTCGTAGTTGCCTTTATAGGAAGGGACAATGCGATAATCCGACTGGGATTGGTTAAAACGGGTCGCCAGGGAGTCGACCTCGGTGCCCAGCGCGCCCTCCATCGAATGCCAGAAAGGTATCTCGGTTACGGCCTGCGCGCCGGTACTTAACGCCAGCGTCAGTGCAATGCTCATTGTTGTTATACGGATACTGTGCTTCAACATGCCTGTCTCCTGAATGCCCAACGAAAAAATTCATCGGTCTGTAACATGACATGTCGAAATGACAGAATAAGAACAGGGTTGTGACAGCGGGATGACAGCGGGCTTGCTACGAGAAATGAAGAATCCCTTAAATTACCGAATTGAACCTCCCTCCTGCTATGGGGACCTATGCTCTATCGGCCATAAACCACATCACAACGCCGGTCGATAAGTAGTTGAATTTCATTCAATGCGCCGCATAATGCCCGATTAAAAGTGGTAGTAACATTTTATTACAGTTATGCGGCACTAGGGGCGGCGGTAGGCACAGCCACCGTGGTGACCGGTGGCGTTATCGGCGGTGCATGCATCGACGCATCCGGCGGAGCAGACGCAGAGCGAAGGGCCGGACGGTGATGAAAGACACCGGACTGCTGGCCGACCTGCTGGCAGATGACGTGGGCGACAAAAATGAGTATGATTAAATCCTACTCGTTAGAAGGAGAAACACGATGCGCACCACACAACAAATGAGCATTACCCTGCCCAATGAAATGGCAGCCAATGTAAAATCCAAAGTCGCCAGTGGAGAATATGCCTCTGAAAGCGAAGTTATCCGCGAGGGCTTGCGGGCGCTGGACGCGCGCGATAGGGCCATGGAAACCTGGCTGCGCGAAGAGGTGGCCCCGGCGTATCAAGCGCTTAAGGCCGACCCAAGCAGGGGAATGAGCGCGGATGAAGTGCGCGCTAACCTAGCGCGGGCCCACAGGGAGAAAACCAAAAAGGCATGACGGACTATCGGGTGGTGTTCGCACCGGAAGCGAACAAACAGCTTATCGCACTCTATGACTATATCGCTGACGCCGCTTCGGCGGGTGTAGCACAAAGCTATACGGACGGCGTTGTGAGTTACTGCGAATCGTTAGCGCAGTTCCCGTACAGAGGAAACCGGCGCGACGAACTGTTGCCGGGGTTACGGATAACCCACTATCGAAAACGCACCATTATCGCCATAGTGGTGAATGACGAAGCTCAGGAAGTTAACATCACGGGCATCTGGCACGGCGGCCGGCAATATGAAAGCGCGTTCGAGGTGGAATAACCCGAACACTGGCGCGGCAACAAAACTAGCTCGCTCTCTGCAAGGCCGCTGGGGTACGGTACGAGGAGGTGCTTATCGAGCGCGTACTGCACACGTCTCGTAAGATAACGAGCCGATAGCAGGACTTTCAGGTCCGTCAGAATAAATGCACGCCCGCCGTTCCCTTAGCCCCCGGCGCCTCTTAGCGCCGGCCGTTTGTCATGATGCGCAGAAATCCGCTCCACGATTACCTCATACCCTGGGCAGAATGAAAGGATAGCGCCTGTCGCGTCGTTGACGATGACTTTCATGCCCCGGAAGTCGGGTACGACGACTTTTGCGCCAAGGGGTATCAGGTCTTCATCGCCGATGCCGACGCAATAGGCGCCGGCGGCGACAGCAGAAGTCACCCCGCTCTTGGCGTCCTCGAAAACGACGGTTCTGCTCGCGGGAATACCCAGACGTTCGGCCGCGAGCAGGTAGGGATCGGGGTGGGGTTTGCCACGGGCCACGTCATCCCGTTCAACGATTACCGAGATATAGGGCTCAGCCTGGAGTAACGCGATGACCCGATCGATTTTCAGGCGCCAACCGCTGGTGACGATACCCACCGGAATCCCGGCCGAACCGAGGGAAGCGATAAGCTGCGCCACGCCCGGAATGGGCTCGCAATCGGCGGTATTTTCAACATGGATAATATGCGACTGAATCTTCGCCTGATCGGAAAGCGGCAGATCGTGGAACAGCGCGCGGATGGTATGCGGCCCGGGCTGGCCGTGGATGTGCTTAACGATGTCATCCGGTGTGATCCGGCGCCCGTACAGTTGGGCAGCCTCGCGCCATCCCTGCTCAATGACGGCCCGGGAATCGATTAATACGCCGTCCATATCAAACAAGACCGCCGCTATTTTCTCACTCATCTATTATTTCTCCATGACACAATAGCGCGTCGCGCTTAATGTGGGTGGCGGCGACTGCCTGAAAGGAATATCAATGTCACCCATAAAATCCACACTGTATAATGACTTTTTTTCCAGGTTTGATAAGCGGCGGGAATGGATGAATGGATATAAAGCTATTGCGGTCATTCGTTACCTTGGCGGAGCTGGGAAGTTATCACGCCGCGGCCGAAATCCTGTGCTTGACGCAACCTGCATTGACCAAGCAAATTCAAGCGCTTGAGCACCAGATCGGCGTCAGTCTCTTCCGGCGCGGCCGCCATGGTTCCATGCTCACGTTGGCGGGGAAACAGCTTTATGCCAAAACAGGCGAATTGCTGAAACATTTCGATGACTTTCAGGAATATACCTCCCGAATACGGGAAGGCAACGAGGGAAAACTGGCGCTTGGGTTCGGCATATCGTCATTTCAGCTTGCTCCTGCCTGGGTACATACTTTTCGTGAACAATTCCCCAATGTAGAAGTATCGTTAAATGACATTCCGTCCAATATACAATGCCGAATGCTCATTGAGGGACAACTTCAGGCCGGTTTTATCCGCTTGCCGATGCCCGAACCCCTTAAAGCCAAGGTGCTGATGGAAGAGAAACTGGTACTGGCTGTTCCTGCAAGCGTTCAGGCGGATCCCGCGAATATCCAGCGCATACTTGAAATGCACCCGCTGCTGCAAATCAATCCGCGCCGCGGGCGCTGCCTGGCCGAGCAATCAGCCCTTTTCCTCAAATTAAATCATCTCAGCGCCAAATGTTCCTTTGCCGCTGATGATATCCATAGCCTATTAGCATTACTCGCGGCGGGAAACGGTGTGGCTTTGCTGCCCTCCGGTATCAGCCATTTTCTGCCGACGGGCGTGAGTATTGTGCAGCCGGAGGAAAGCCACGCCCTTTGGCAGATTGGGGTGGCATGGAATCCAGACATAAAGGATGCGCTGCGGGATAGCTTTTTACAGATGATGGCCGCATAGCCTAAGACACGCCGCCCCGCCATCAGCGATGGCCAAGACAGGCATGCCTGTGGGAAAGTCCGCGTTGCGTGCCGGTCGGGCTTTCGGGCCCGACCTCCTCTTAACCTGCGGTTTTCGTTTGTCGTGCCATCCTTTCAGCCGAACCAAATCCCCGCCCTTATCCCCCCAAATACGCGCTGCGCACCGCTTCATTGGCCAGCAGCGCCGCGCCGGTATCCTCCAGCACGATGCGGCCGTTTTCCAGCACATAGCCGCGATCCGCCAGCTTTAGCGCCTGGTTGGCGTTCTGTTCCACCAGGAAGATGGTCATCCCTTCCTGGCGCAGCTGCTCGATGGTATCGAATATCTGCTGGATGATAATCGGCGCCAGGCCCAGGGAGGGTTCGTCCAGCAGCAGCAGCCTGGGCTGGCTCATCAGGGCCCGGCCGATGGCCAGCATCTGCTGTTCGCCGCCGGACATCGTGCCGGCGCGCTGGATGCGCCGCTCGTAGAGCCGGGGGAACAGTTCATATACGCGTTTGATGCGCTGCTGATACTGCACGCGGTCGGCAAAAAAGCCCCCCATCGCCAGGTTCTCTTCCACCGTCATGCGCGAAAAGACCCGGCGGCCTTCCGGTACGATAGCGATGGTGGCGCGAGTAATGCGCGCCGTGGGCCAATGGGTTATCTCATTGCCGTCGAAGAATATCTCCCCGGCGGTGGCACGGGGATCGCCGCATAATGTGCCCAGCAGGGTGGTCTTGCCCGCGCCGTTGGCGCCGATAAGCGTCACGATTTCACCCTGTTCGATATGCAGACTCACCTCGTGCAGCGCCTGGATTTTACCGTAATGGGCCGATACTTGATTAAATGACAGCATCTCTGTTCTCTTACTCATCAGGCCTCACCCAGGTAAGCCCGAATCACGTCCGGATTGGAACGGATTTCAGCGGGGGTGCCGTTCGCCAGAGGCGTCCCCTGGTTAACGACATAAATTCGATCGGAAATGCCCATCACCAGCTTCATATCATGCTCGATTAACAATACCGAGACGTTATGTTGTGAACGCAGCTCCGCGATCAGATTATTCAGTTCGGCGGTTTCATTCGGGTTCAGGCCCGCCGCCGGCTCGTCCAGCATCAACAGCGAAGGACGGGTCACCATGCAGCGGGCGATTTCCAGCCGGCGCTGCTGGCCGTAAGCCAGATTCCCCGCCTGGCGGTTGGCCATCTCCAGCAAGCCCACGCGGTCCAGCCAGGTACCGGCGTAATCCTGCGCCTCGGCTTCCGCCTGGCGGAAGGCGCGGGTTTTCAGCAAGCCGGCGAATACCCCGCTCTTCAGGTGCTGATGTTGGGCCACCAGCAAATTCTCAATCACCGTCATCTCGCGGAACAGCCGCACGTGCTGGAATGTCCGCACCACGCCCATCCGGGCGATTTTCTGGCCCGGCAGTCCCTCCAGATGCTGATCCCGCAGCAGGATAGTGCCGCCGGTGGGGCGGTAGAAACCGGTGAGGCAATTGAATACCGTGGTCTTGCCGGCGCCGTTGGGGCCGATAAGGGAGACGATTTCGCCGGGGAACAGGTCCAGATCCACTTGATTCACCGCCAGCAGGCCGCCGAAACGCATGGACAATTGCCGGACGGACAATAACGGCTGTAAAGCAGCGTCGCTCATGCCTGCGCTCCTTTACCGGTTTTCATTTTCATTTGCGGACGTTTCATCGGCAGCAGGCCCTGCGGCCGCCAGATCATCATCAATACCATCAGGGCGCCCAGCAACAGCATGCTGTATTGGTTCAGGTCCCGCATCAGTTCACGGGAGACCACCAGCAGAATCGCCGCCAGGATCACCGCGAACTGCGATCCCATGCCTCCCAAGACCACAATGGCCAGCACAAAGGCGGATTCGACGAAGGTGAACGATTCCGGACTGACAAACCCCTGCCGCGCGGCGAACAGCGTACCGGCAAAACCGGCGAACGCCGAGCTGATGGTGAAAGCGGTCAGTTTGATTCTTGTCGGGCTCAAACCCAGGGAACGGCAGGCAATCTCATCTTCCCGCAGCGCCTCCCAGGCCCGGCCCAGCGGCATGCGCAGCAGGCGGTTGATGATAAACAGCGTCAAGATAACCAGCAGTAGCGCCACCATATATAAGAAGATGATGCGATCGTTGGGGTCATATTTCAGGCCGAAAAAGTGATGAAAGGTATCCCATCCCCCCTCCCGTGCCTCACGGCTGAACTCAAGGCCGAACAAGGTCGGTTTCGGTATTTGGCTGATGCCGTTCGGACCGCCGGTCAATTCGGTGTTATTCAGCAGCAGGATACGGACGATTTCGCCGAATCCCAGCGTGACAATCGCCAGATAGTCCCCGCGCAGCCGCAACACCGGGAATCCCAGCAGCAGGCCGAACACCGCCGCCGCCAGTCCGGACAGCGGCAGGCACTCCCAGAAACTCAGGCCGTAATAATGGGTCAGCAGGGCATAGGTATACGCCCCGATGGCATAAAAGCCGCCATAGCCCAATACCAATAAGCCGGACAACCCCACCACCACGTTCAGGCCGAGGCCCAGCATGATATAAATCAGGGTCAGGGTGGCGATATCCACCGTACCGCGGGACACCAGGAACGGCCAGGCGATGGCGGCCAGGATCATCACCAGCGCCAGCCATTTCTGGCGCGGCGTGGAACCGTCGAAGCTGGGCAGCACCCAGGACGGGCCGCTGATTTTTTGCAGGCCCTGCTGGAACGAGGGCCGCAGCAGCTGGAACAGGAACACTACCCCGCAGCCGGCGCCAATCCAATACCAGCGCACCTGTCCGGCGCCGTGCACCACCAGGCGGGTGCCGTCCAGGCTAAGCTGCATCCCCATGACGATAGAGGCCAGCACTAATAACATCAGCGCGGACAACAGCGCGCCGAAGAACGTATTGATCTTCATACCTTCTCAACCTCCGGACGGCCCAGAATCCCGGTAGGCAATACCAGCAGCACCACGATAAGCAGGGCAAACGACACCACATCTTTGTATTCGCTGCTCAGGTAAGCCGACGTAAGGGCTTCCGCCACGCCTAGAATCAATCCCCCCAGCATGGCGCCGGGAATACTGCCGATACCGCCCAGCACCGCGGCGGTAAACGCCTTCATGCCGGCCATAAAGCCGATATAGGGATTGATCACGCCGTAAAACTGGCCGAGCAACACGCCCGCCACCGCCGCCATCGCCGCGCCGATCACAAACGTCAGCGAAATCACCCGGTCGGTACTGATGCCCAGCAGGCTGGCCATCTTCAAATCTTCAGCACAGGCGCGGCAGGCGCGTCCCATGCGGGAATAGCGGATAAACAGCGTCAATGCCAGCATGGCGACAAAGGTCACTGCCCAGATAATGAATTGCATGGTACTGATGCTGGTAACAAAACCGTTGTTTTGCCCCAGGATCCACTGGCCGCTCACCAGGTTAGGCAGCGCCAGATCGCGGGATCCCTGCGACAGGCTGACATAATTCTGCAGAAAGATGGACATGCCGATAGCGGAAATCAGGGCTATCAGGCGTTTTGAGGAGCGCACGGGCTTGTAGGCCACCCGTTCGATACTCCAACCATACGCGCTGGCGATGACGATGGCCGCGATAAACCCGGCGCCTATCAAAAGCCAGCCGGCATCGATACCCATCATCATCAACGCGGCAATGACAATAAACGAAACATAGCTACCGATCATATACACCTCGCCATGGGCGAAGTTAATCATGCCGATAATGCCGTAAACCATGGTGTAGCCAATGGCAATCAATGCATAGGTGCTGCCCAACGTCAAACCGTTGAACAACTGCTGCAAAAAGTAAAGGAACTGCTCGGACATACCATAACCTTTGTAGCCGCCCCCGGCGCGGGACCGATGCCGGGGGCGACGATTTTTTAAGACAAGGGGAGGGAGCAGATTACTTCACCGCGGTGGAAGTGCCGTCTGCATGCCATTTGAATACACCGAATTCGAAACCTTTCAGATCGCCTTTATCATCCCAGCTCAGCGGTCCCATCACGGTATCCACCGAGTTGGCTTTGAGGTTCTTCACGATATCCGCCGGATCCATGCCGGCCCGTTCCATGCCGGTGGTGAGGGACTGCACCGCCGCATAGGTCGTCCAGACGAAAGGCCCGGTATAATCCAGTTTTTTGGCTTTGAACTCGGCGACAATCGGCTGGTTGGAAGGCACCTGGTCATAACGCTTCGGCAGGGTCACCAGCATGCCCTCGGAGGCGGCGCCGGCAATATTGGACAGTGATGAGTTACCCACCCCTTCCGGCCCCATGAACTGGATATTCAGCCCGGCTTGCCTGGACTGCCGCAGGATTTGCCCCATTTCCGGGTAGTAACCGCCGAAATAAACAAAATCGACGTTTTCTTTCTTCAGACGCGCCACCAGGGTGGAAAAATCCTTGTCGCCGGCGGTGATGCCCTCAAACAGCACCACGTTGCCGCCGTTTTTCTTCAGGCTGTCCTGCACGGCGCGGGCCAATCCTTCACCATATTGCTGTTTGTCATGGACCACGGCGATGCGTTTGGGTTTGACCTCATCGAGGATATATTTCGCAGCGGTGGGGCCCTGATCCGAATCCAGGCCGGTGGTGCGCAGAATCATTTTATAGCCGCGCGTGGTGAGATCGGCATTGGTGGCCGCCGGGGTGATCATGATGACCCCTTCGTCTTCATAGATATCCGACGCCGGCTGCGTGGAGGAAGAGCACAGATGGCCGATGACATATTTTATGCCGTCATTAATCACCTTATTGGCCACCGCCACCGCCTGTTTCGGATCGCAAGCGTCGTCGTATTCCACCGCCACCAGTTTATTGCCTTTTATGCCGCCTTTGGCATTAATATCGGCAATCGCCTGGCGCGCGCCGGTAAATTCCATGTCGCCATATTGGGCAACCGGACCGGACATTGCACCGACAACCGCCACCTTGATATCCTGCGCCCAGACGGTATGGCTCATCGCCATGGCCATACAACCGGCCAGCAAAGCGTTACCTTTGTTGAATTTCATCCACCTTTTCTCCATGTTTGTTGTGTTTGCTGTCTGATTATTAACCGGCTTTCCACGGCAACCAGATGTTTTTATTATACGTAATAATGATTTAGCCTTCTGGAACGCAAGATCCAAAATAAGCTTTTATTTTCATATTATTAAACAGAAATATTATGCTGTAAATCAACTTATACTTTAAGAAATAACCTGCATTGGCAGCACAAAATAATGGTATAATTAACCATCATTCGATAATCTTTCAGATAGTCATGCTAGATTGTCATTTTATGTAAGTTTAATTGCTCCGAAAATGTTTGAATGACATAAGGTTTCTTGAGGTTTTGCGATAGCAAGATTTACATAATCTTTTATAAACAAATTCGCTACATTATTCCTTTACGTCTTTAAGTGATTACACGCATGAAATTGACAATCGAACGACTCTCCGATTTTACCGAACAGGATAAAATTGATCTGGCCAAAATATGGCCGGAACAGGATATCCCCGCCCTGGCGGGCAAACTCTCTCCTTCCTATGCGGTATTTGCCGCCAGGTTCAACGATCGGTTGCTGGGCGCGGTGCAGGTGGTCATTGATAACGAATGGGGCGAAGGCAGGCTGGTCTCGCCCCTGGTGCGGCCGGTAACCCGGCGCCGCGGCGTGGGATTGTATTTGTTCAATGAAGCACAGCGACAGTTGCCGGAGATCAATCACTGGTGGTTAAGCGGCGCCCAGCCGATGGAAGATCGGGCGGTAATGGAGCAATTCATGGCCGCCTGCGGATTTTGCCTGGAGCAGGACGGCTGGCATAAAAGGCGCTGAAGCGGCGGGAAATCCTACGACCACCAAGGCTTGAACCGTACGTGTTAAAGGGAAACCGTGCTGATGGGGTCGAATCGGGCATGGTTTTCCTGCCCGACCGAGCGCCCCTCAGCGCGGTAGGCCCGCTACCACCAAGGCTTGAACCGTGCGTGTTAAAGGGAGACCGTGCTGATGGGGTCGAATCGGGCATGGTTTTTCTGCCCGACCGAGCGCCCCACAGCGCGGTAGGCCCGCTACCACCAAGGCTTGAACCGTGCGTGTTAAAGGGAAAACGTGCTGATGGGGTCGAATCGGGCATGGTTTTCCTGCCCGACCGAGCGCCCCTCAGCGCGGTAGGCCCGCTACCATCAAGGCTTGAACCGTGCGTGTTAAAGGGAGACCGTGGCGGCGCCTACACCAGCAAAACCTGCCGGTCATTGCTAATAGCCAATACCCGGCCGGTCAATTCCAGCCCCTCATAAGGCGCGCGGTCCGAAGCCTGATTCGGCCAAGGGGCGACGGTTTCCCGGTAATCAGGATCCACCAGCAGCACCCCCTGCGGCACGCGAGTGCCGAAAATCTTCGCCGGCGCCCGGGTTACTTTGGCCAATATGGATTCCAGCGGCCAGGAATAACGTTCGCAAAGGGTAAGCAGCACCGGCAGAAAATGCTGCTGGGTTTGCAAACCCGGCCCGACGGAAACGCCGCTCTGATGCGGCGCGCCATGATCGCTGGAAAGCAAATCCACCTGATCTAAAACGCTGTCCGCCAGGGATTGGATATCCTCCGGCGCACGGGGCGGAGGCAAAACGGTGAGGGATTCCCGCTTACCCTCCCCCAGCGGCAGAAGAAAATGCGGGCTGCTTTGCAGCGTGGCCTGGCGGGCACGGCGCATCACGGCAATCATGCCGGCCGAAACGGCGTGCCGCAGATGCAGCGGCCGGCCCGAAGCATTGGCCACCAGACGCTCAAGGGCTTCGTCGGTAGAGTTCCACACCACCGCCTTAAGCCCCGCCTGCCACACCGCCTCCAGGTTGCGCTCGAAATGCGGATCGTAGGAATATAATTTACACACCGACGGCAGGCACTCTTTCACCTCATCGGCATGTTGCTTGAGCCACTGCGAGAAATCGCGGCTGTCCTCATTCGGCGAGACCGAAAGCACCGGCACGATGGCCGGAAAAAAGCCGGCGCTGTCGTTAACCAGTTCCCGCAGAGTGAAGAGTCTTGCCTGCTGCCAGGGCAGCGCGACGTTCATCTGGCCTATCCCCCCCGCCATGGCGCGGTACAAATCACTCTGACGAACCCCGAACAGCACCATGGGCAAATGGGCATCGGCATCATACAGCGCCGGCAGCACCAACAAATGGCTGCCGTCGATATCCCGCCCTTGCCCTTTCGGCCAGGCATCCGCCCGAAGCAGCGCGCCGCCGGCGGGCCAGCGTAAAGAGTGGCGTAATCCGGTCAGGGGATCGAGTACATCATGCACGGTGGTAAAAAGCCTGTTCTGCGTCATGGCGCTGGATATTCCTTTTGCTGGGTGGCCGGTGCCACAATTGAACGTTCCGCTGCCGACAATGTACCGGCGGCGGCGCAAGGGCCGTTATAAATCCAGGACGAGTTCACCGCTTAACGCGCCGGAACAGCACACCATCATGGTTTGGTTGGCCAGTTTCTCCTCATCCGTCAAAACGCTGTCGCGATGGTCCGGCAGGCCTGAAAGCACCCGGACTTCGCAGGCGCCGCAAATCCCCTGTTCACAGGACGTGGTCATGGCCACGCCGGCGGCACGAAGGGCCGACAATATGGATTGTCCGGGCTTCACCGTCAGGCTGCGGTTACTGCGGGCCAGTTTCACCACAAAACCGCCCGTCAGGGCCGGCGTCTCCTTGGCGGCGAAATATTCCACATGAATATGTTCCTCGGCAAAACCGGCGGCGCGGGCGGCCGTCAAAAAGTCGTCCATCATCGGCACCGGACCGCAGCAGTAGAGATGGGCATTTCTCGAGGTGCCGGCGAGAATCTGCCCGAAGGAGGGATCGCGCCCGTGTTCATCGCCAAAACGGCAATGACTGTCGGGAAAACAGGCGATCTCTTCAAGAAACGGCGCATGGATACGGGAGCGGCTGGAATAGAAGAACCTGAACGGACGGTTAAGGGCTTGCAGACGGCGGGCCATGCTCAGGATCGGCGTGACGCCGATACCGCCGGCGAACAGCAGCGTTTCCTCCGCCTGCTCGTTAAGTTCAAACAGATTGCGCGGCGGGGTGACGGTAATCACCTGCCCCACCCTGAGCATATCGTGCATATGCCGCGAACCGCCCCGTCCGGCCGGTTCGCGCTTCACGGCGATGGCGTAGCGCTCGGGATGTCTGCTGTCGGTAACCAGGGAATAGGCGCGTTCCCCCAGGTTCGGCAGTTGCAGAGCGATATGCGCGCCGGCGGCGGCGGTCGGCAATGGGGCGCCGTCCAGCGAGGCGAATTCAAACAGGCTGACATGCTCCGTAAGATACGTAACGCGCACCAATCTTACGGCGAGAGTGTCGGGAGAATGGGTCATGTTCAGAACCTCTGCCACCTACGGATAACCAGCTGCACGTCAGTGCCCGGCGATAACTATAGCCTTCGGTCCGAGATGAAATCAACCAATATTGTAATGGTTTGACAAAGTCAGGGAAAAACAGCGGGGAGATTATACAAAATTTAGAGTAAACACGCTGTAACAAGGATAGCGCCAATGCTGCATGCGTAAAGCAGGCAAATTGGCTCAAAATTGGTTTGATTAATGCAAAATTGGTTTAAAAAAGGTTATACCACCGGCGGGTCCGGGCAAATAAACTGTTCATCATGGCATAGCGGTGGCGGCCCCGCGCCCCGAAGGCGCGCCCGATCTCGCTAGGCCTGTCCGCTGGCCCGCAGCAGATCGGTCTGAACATCGATAAGGTGTTCGCGCATTTGCGACTCGGCTTCATGACGGTTACGATCGAGCAGCGCGTTCACGATGGCCCGGTGCTGCCGGCTATAGTGCTCGCGCCGCTCGGGGGTGGAGGAGCGCTCCTTGAGCTTACCCCAGACCCGTTCGTCCCGCGCCGACTCGAACAATTCGCCGATTTTCACCAACAGCAAATTTTTCGTGCTTTTGATGATGGCCCGGTGCAAACGTCCGTCCCAATGTTCATATTCCAGCGCCGTAGAGGCTTTCAGGGAATTCTCCAGGCAGGCCTGGATTTCATCGAGCTCGGCGGTGGTGGCGCGAATGGCCGCCAGGCCCACGGCGGGAGGCTCCAGGAAAAGCCGCACTTCCATTAAATCGTGCGGGTTCATGTAGCTGTCCATACCGGCGCTGAGGGAAGCAGTACCGGCGGGGGACGAACCGATGAATGTGCCTTTGCCGACATGACGCCAGATAAAGCCTTCCGCATCAAGCTGATCCAGCCCCCGGCGCAAAATCGAGCGCGTAATCCCCAGCGCCTGGGCCAGCTCCCGCTCGGCGGGCAGCCGCGCGCCTTTCGCCAGATCCAGCTGGACCAGGTAGGATTTGATCTGATCGGCAACGGAATGCGTTTTTGTTTTAATCCTGGCGGACGTCGATGCCGAGGATGCTGTCGATTGTGCTTCCATAGCGGGTTTCATAGGGATCTCCTTCAGAGCCGGCCGACGGCCCGGCGGGTTTGCCAGGGGACGTGAACCCTGCGGTACGGGAATGGTGGAAAACAGGCCGATATGGATTGGTTACCCATTGGAACAACCAACGGCGGCCCGAAACGTAGATTAGGATACCATATCCTGATTACGGAGCGCTAAATATGAATCAGTTCCCCCTTGTTTTGCGCCATTGAAGAAGAGTATTGCCTTCAAAAGGTGCAAAAGGCTATCGGTGGCGGCAGTTGATGGGCTGATTCAGTGCGTGCGCCCGCGCAATCCGCCGGTTTGCCAAGGGGAATAGCCAATTTCAGCCCAATTAAGTCAATTATGCAGTCCAATTCAATATTGGTTGAATATGGGTGCCGGAAGGTCTAGGCTGTCATTTCTCGTTACAGAGATCATAGAGGAGAAAAACCAATCATGAAATTGGTGAGTTATGCCTTGGAAGGAGTGGTGCGGGTCGGCCGCCTTAATGCCGCCGGCACCGCGGTACAGGCTTTTCCCGGTGAGGCGGGCAGCGATATGCTGCATCTGATCCGGCGGTTTGCACAGATAGATAACCCCGACGAAGACCATGGCGACTGGGTGGCGCTGGACCGGATACAGCTGCTGGCCCCGATTCCCCGCCCGGCGCGCAATATTCTATGCGTCGGTAAAAACTACCATCAGCACGCCGTGGAGTTCCAGGCCAGCGGGTTTGATGCCAGCGCCAGCGAAAACACCCCTGAATTCCCCGTCATTTTTACCAAGGCGCCGTCGTCGGTCATCGGCCCCGAGATGGCCATACCCGCCTATCTCGACTACAGCGAATCCACGGATTACGAGGGTGAACTGGCGGTGGTAATAGGGCGGGGCGGCCGTAATATCGCCAAAGCTGACGCCCTTACCCATGTGTTCGGCTATACCATCGTAAATGACGTGACGTCCCGCACCCTGCAACAGACCCATCGCCAATGGTTCCTGGGCAAAAGCCTGGACGGCTACTGCCCGATGGGGCCTGCCATCGTCACGGCGGACGAAATCCCGGCCCCGGATCAATTGCAGCTTAAAACCTGGGTCAACGGCGAGCTGCGGCAGCATGCCGGCGTTGCCGACCTGATTTTCGATATCCCCACGCTGATTGAAACCATCAGCCGAACCATGTCCCTTGAGAGCGGCGATATCATCGCCACCGGCACCTGCGCCGGGGTCGGAATCGGTTTCACCCCACCCCGATTCCTGCGTCACGGCGACCGTGTGGAGATTGAGATTCAGCCTATCGGTAGGTTAGTCAATCCCGTTTTAGCCTTGCGCGAGTAAGGTAAGTACAAAAAACAGACTGCTTCTGTCTGTAAAGCCGCCGAAATTGGAGCGGCTTTTGCATAAATTTCAAAATATCCAAAATTTTATCCGAAATTGCATTAAGCCGGTGCAAACCGCCACGGGCGAAAAAAATGCAGTTTTTTGGACGTAACGGGACAAGGGGGATTTTTATGGCCGCAAGAGAAGTACCCGCGCCGCCGCCCGCCGGCACAAAAGTCATCGGCCGCGGAGCCGGTCGGGCCGCCGCCGGACTTATCCGGATGATATGGCCTTACTGCCTGATCATCCTGCTGTGGCAGTGTTGGCTGGTGCTGGACGATGTTCCCGCGCTTATTGCCCCCTCCCCCCTGCAAACCTTGGCCGGGACGGTGACCGGATTCGCCCAATACCTGCCCGACCTGCTGACCACCCTGATGGTCATCGGTACGGGCTTGGGCCTGGGAATGCTGCTAGGCATCACGGTGGCCTCCCTCAGCTGGTTTTCTCCCATGCTGTCGGGGGTATTGACGCCGCTGACCATTTTGCTCAATACCTTGCCGTCCATCGCCCTGATTCCCATCGTCGCGTCGATATTCGGCTACACCCTTTACACCATCATCGTCATCGCCGCGCTGATTTCCTATTTTCCGGCCTTTGTGCTGACGCGCTCCGGCCTGGACAGCATACCGCCGGGGGCCGCGGATTTGCTCCACGTGCTGGGGGCCGGCAAACGCCGGCATTATCTGCACGTGGCCTTACCTGCCGCGGTGCCGAACATCATCACCGCGCTGCGCATCAGCGCCATGCTCAGCGTGGTGGGCGCGCTGACCGCCGAGTGGCTGCTGGGCACCCGCGGCCTGGGCTACCGGCTGGCAAAAGCGCAACAGATTATGGATACCGACCAGGCCTGGCAAGTCAGCCTGATCGGCGTAGTGCTATCGCTGGTGATCTTCGGTATCGCAAGCGGGTTGGAAAGAAAAGTGAGCATGAAGTTTCGTTAATTCCCTGCACAGATATTATAAAGAGGAAAAAAAATGAAAGAAGGTCACATCAGCCGTCGCCGTTTACTCACCGCCGCCGGCGCAGGCATTACCATCGCATCGCTGTTCGGCCCCGGCGTCGTCCTTGCCGCCGTCGGCAATACGGTCTCATTGCAGCTGAACTGGATCCCGAGCGTGGATTTCGCCGGCTTTTATATCGCCGACGCCTTGGGTTATTACAAACAGGAAGGCATCAGCGTGAAGTTCCTGCCCGGCGGCCCCAATATGCAGGGCGTAGAGCAGGTCGTGGCCGGCGGCGCCGGTACCGCCGGCTTGCCGACCTTTCTCACCAGCACTATCAATGCTGTTCAGCACCAGGCCAAGCTGACGGTCATCGGCTCCGTATTCCAGACTTCGCCCCTGGCCCTCATCAGCCTGCAAAGCCTGCCGCTGAACAGCGCCAAGGATTTGGTGGGCAAGCGGATCGGCGCCGCCCAAGGACGTCAGCGCGAGCTTGACGCCGTATTCAAAATCAATGGCCTGCCGGCCAACGGCTATACCTTTGTGCCCATCGGCTATGACTCCACACCGCTGACCAAAGGCAGCGTTGACATCATCAGCGTGTTCGCCACCTCCGAACCGGTGACGCTGGCGGAACAGGGGGTGAAAACCAATATGATCCTGTTCGCCGCTATGGGACTGCCCACCTATACCAGCCCGATTGTGGTCAGCAGCGACGCCATCGCCAAAAACCGCAAAGTCATTCTCGGCTTCCTGCGCGGCAGTATCAAAGGCTGGGAAATGAATGCCAAAGATCCCACCCTGGCGCCGAAACTGGTGGCGGAACGCTACGCCGGCTCCATGAAAATCGACCAGCCCCATCAGCTCCGGGTCAATCAGGCCATGGTTCCGCTGACGCAAAGCGATTTGACCCGCGACAAAGGCATGCTCTGGATCGACAAGACCAAAATCAGCGGCCCCATTTATGCGGCGCTGCGCGCGGCCGGCGAAACCCAACTGCCCGCGGTGGATAGCTATGTGGATACCAGCCTGCTCGAAGAGGTCTTCGGCAATCGGACCCAATTACTCTAAGAGACGCGCCATGCAGCTTTCATCAACCTCTACGGCGGCGACCGCCGGGACGCCGGCTGAAGAAATCATACCGGCGCAACAGCCCGCGTCCGGGCAGCATGTGCTGGTGGATCTCAAGCAGGTTTCCAAGCGGTTTGCCAGCGGCGGCGGCGAATTCACCGCGCTGGATAATGTCGATCTGCACATCGGTAAATATGAATTCGTCGCGCTGATTGGCCCGTCGGGCTGCGGTAAATCCACCATTCTGCGCCTTATCGCGGGCCTTGAGACCCCAAGCGGCGGGAAACTGGTGATGGACGGCTGCGACGGACCGGGAGAGTTCATCAAAAACAACCGATTAGGCGTGGCCTTTCAGGACCATGCTCTGCTGCCCTGGCTTTCCGCTTGGGACAATGTGGCGCTGCCTTGCAAAATCACCGGACATAAAGTGAATGAACAGCGCATCGCCTGGCTGCTCAATCTGATGGGCCTGACCGGCTTCGAGAAATCCCGGCCGAAACAGCTTTCCGGCGGCATGCGCCAGCGGGTAGCCATTGCACGATCCCTGGTTTTGCGGCCGGAATTGCTGCTGCTGGACGAGCCGTTCGGCGCACTGGACGCGGTGACGAGACGGCGGCTGAATATTGAATTACAGGCGCTGTGGAGCGCCGAACGGCTGACGACGTTATTGGTCACCCACTCGGTGGAAGAGGCCATTTTTCTCGCCGATCGGGTCATTGTGATGTCGCCCCGGCCGGGCCGGGTGCGGATGGAAAGGCGCATACCTTTCCAGCGCCCGCGCCAGCCGGAGATCATGCGCAGCCCGCAGTTTCATGCGTTGTCCGATGAATTGACCCTGGCGCTGGATGAGCTGGAAGCCGGGGAGGATTTATGTTGACTGAGGTGCCGACATGACGACTCGCCTGTTACGGCGCCAGCGGCTGTATGCTTTAGCCGGGGCCTTCATTTTGCTGGCGTTATGGGAAGCCGGCGGCCGATCGTCCTGGCTGCGCGGGGTGATACCGCCGCTGAGCGAGGTTATCGGGCAATTTCTGGCGCCGGAAAACCACGCGGTGTTCCTTGATGCGCTGCTGCACACCGCCGACAGCGCATTTCGCGGCTATTTTATCGGCATCCTTATCGGCACGCTGCTGGCGGTCCTGGCCCAGCTGGGCCATTGGCTCAGGCCGGGTATCACCCGGCTGGCGGCCATTATCAACGCAACGCCGGTGATAGCCCTGGGGCCGGTACTGCTGGCGACGATGGAACGCCAGGATCTCCCCATCGCGGTGGCCGCCTTTTTTGTCTTTTTCAGCGTATTTATCGCCACATTGTCCGGTTTCGCCGAGGTCAACCAGGCCCATTACGATCTGTTCGCGGTATTGGACTGCCCCGGCAACAAACGATTTTTTCATCTGGAACTGCCGGCATGCCTGCCGACGTTTATGTCCGGCCTGAAAGTGGCGGCGCCGGCCGCCATGGTGGGGGCCATTTTCGGCGAATGGTTCGGGCTGGATCAGGGTATCGGCCCGCTGCTGATTTCCGCCATGCAAAGCGACAGCATCGCCCTGCTGTGGGCCGCGACGCTGATGGCCGGCGGTTTCGGCATCCTGCTGTTTTTGGTGATGTCGGCCTTGGAAAAAAGCGTCGTCGCCCGCTTCCGGTAATGTCCGGGTAATTGATTGGAGAGAAAAATGTCCGCAAATACAGCGCTTTTCCGTCCCGACCGCTTCGCCCATGCGAATATTTTCGTGGCGGATGTGAATGAGTCCGTGGCGTTCTACCGGGATGTCTGCGGCCTGACCGAAGTCTTTCGCGAACCCGGCATCAAGGCGGGATTCCTCAGCAACGGCGCCACTCATCACGATATGGGATTAATGCAGGTTTCCAGCGCCCCGCTGATCGGCCGGGACGGCAGCGTACAGAACACCATGGTTCGCGGCCGGCAGCCCGGCCTCAATCATATCGCTTTTCACGTCTGCAGCGAGGCGTCGCTTATCGAGGCCTACCGCAACGCCGAACGTTTTGATATCGCAGTGGAAAAGGCGCTGGATCACGGCATGTCCCGCAGCCTGTATCTCTACGATCCGGACGGCAACGCCGTGGAGTTCTATATCGACAGCGTGCCCGACTGGCGCGGTTTTTATGCCGAAAACCAAAATAACCTGATCAGCGCCCGCTGGGATCCGCTGACAACGCCGCCCTTCCCGGCCTTTGAGCCTTTGCCCCGGCTAGACACCCGGGTGGACGGCGCGGCCCTCCAGTCGATGGAGATCTGCGGCGGGACATTTTTTGTCGCCGATTTGCCGCGCTCACTGGATTTCTATCGGCGCATCGCCGGTCTGGAGCTTATCAGCCAGAGCGGGGAGGCGGCGCTATTGGGTCTGCCCGGGCAACAACATGCCTGCGTGGCCCTGGTGGCGGCGGGAAGGGATGAGCAGGCGGGACTGCACTCCCTGTGGTTTTTAATCGCCCCCCAATCCTTTCTGCTCTCCCAGCCGGCCATGCCGGCGGGGATGGCTCGGCAAACCCGGCAGGAAGGCGCCCGCTGTTTTGCCCGCGACCCGAACGGCATCTATCTCGCGTTTTATACCGGCGCCGCCCTCCTGCCCCGAGAAGCTTCCCGCGCCGACGCATTGGCCTGCCTGCGCGAGGAGGCCTGACCATGCATATC
Organism: Sodalis sp. RH15; assembly: GCF_047324255.1. Classification (NCBI taxonomy): domain Bacteria; kingdom Pseudomonadati; phylum Pseudomonadota; class Gammaproteobacteria; order Enterobacterales; family Bruguierivoracaceae; genus Sodalis; species Sodalis sp. RH15. Next base: position 538,055 of record NZ_CP178738.1, on the reverse strand, counting down.
CAATTTTTGACGGCGGGGGGCATCCGCACCCGGGTGATTGAATCGGGTCGCGGAGAACCGCTGCTGTTATTGCATCCGGTGGGGTTTTCCGCCGATGTCTGGCTGCGTAACCTGGCCGACCTGGGGGCACGGCGGCGCGTTTGCGCGCCGGATCTGCTCGGCCATGGTTTTACCGATCTGTATGACGATCGCGGCGATATCGGCCATGCCGCCCTAATGACGCATCTGGAGGCGCTGGTGGACCGGCTGGACTTTGAACAGTTCTCCATTGTCGGCAGCTCATTCGGCGCCCAGCTTGCCCTGCTGCTCGGCTTACGTATGCCGGCGCGGATAAAGCGCCTGGTGGTGGTGGGCAGCGGCACCGCGCTGCAAACCGAAGCCGAAACCGTGGCAACCCTGGGCAAGACCCTGGCCAACGGCAGCAGCGCCTTTGATACCGCCACCTGGGACAGTTGCCGGCAGCGCCTGGCGAATCTCTGTTTTGACGGAACGCTGGATTTCGACCCGCTGATTTTGAGCCAATTAACGGCCTATGCCAGGGAAGGCGCCGCCCAGGCTTATAAATCGCTGCTGGCGGCCATGCTGGATGTAAATCGGGCACGGCCCTTCCGGGTCGCCGAACGGCTCAATGAGGTCGCCGCCCCCACCCTGCTGCTGTGGGGACGCCAGGATCCCCGTGCCAGCCATGCCCGCGCCGAAGCCGCGGTGGCATGTTTCCCCAGGGCGCGGCTGCACACCCTTGAACGGTGCGGACATTTGCCTTTTTACGAGCATCCCGGCGAATTCAACCGCATCGTAAGCCGGTTTCTCGACGCGCTTTAGCGCCGCGGCATCGGCAGGACGCCGGCCACCGCCGCTCCTAGGTGCGCCTTAGCGGACTCAGCGCTGCAGCATCGGCAGAACGTTGGCCACCGTCGCCTCGAGGTGCGCCTGGGTGACGGCGGCGGCGCGGTCGCCGTCAGCGGCGCGGATAGCGTCCAACAGGGCGGCGAAGGCTTGATCGGTGAAAGGCCGGTTCAGCCCGCTTACCAGTATGCCGACATAGGGTTCGGCGCGCAGCGTCAGACCGCGGATGGTGTCCGCCAGCGTTCGGTTGCCGGAAGCGGAATAAAAGGTATAGCGGAATTCATGATTAAGGCGGATCAACTGCCAGGGCGTGGTGGTGGCGGTCATCTCATGCACGATGCGATCCACGTCCAGCAGCGCTTCCGGCGTCATGTTGCGGGTCGCCAATCGGGCCGCCGCCGGCTCCAGCAGCAGGCGGGTAGCGTAAATTTCCTCAAGCTCCGCCACGGTGGGTTTATAAACCACGGTGCCTTTGTGGGGATGATTAATCACCAGACCCTCGGCTTGCAGGATGATAATCGCTTCCCGCAGCGGTGTGCGTGAAACGCCCAGACGGACCGAAAGTTCTTCCTGACGCAAGGTTTCGCCGGCACCGATTTCGCCGCTGATGATCAGTTCCCGGATGCGCTCGGTTGTCCGCCCGGTGGCCGTTTGCCTTTTCGAAGTCTTCATAGGTTGTTTTTCTTATATCGCTGAAAAAAGAAAGTTAAAAGTTTCATGTCCGGCAAGGAAATCTAGCATGTCATACGCATTTTCCAATATCCACTTTTGCCTGTTGACAGTGATAAATCACCGGCGCATATTGTATTTTATATTGTATCCAAAATAATATCCAAAGAACATCATGCCCATTGACAGAAACCTGACCGGTGACGAACAGTCTTTGCTACAGCGCCTGGACGCCCTGGAATCCCAAGATGCCATCCGCCGTTTGAAAGCGGACTATATGCAGGCTTGCGACGATAAGCTCGGGCGGGCGGTGGCCGATTTGTTCTGGCCGGACGGTATCTGGGAAAGCGAGGCGCAGGGAACGGCCAACAAGGTTACCGGCCATGACGCCATTGCCGATATGTTCGAGGCCAGCCCGCGCCGGCTCTCTTTTACCACTCATTATTTAATGAACGAATCTATATACGTCGCCGGCGAACGGGGCCGCGGCAGTTGGAAACTTCTCGAACCCTGCATATTTCAGGACCGGATGGCGCTGTGGATGGGCGGCCGCTATGACGATGTGTTTGAGCGCCGTAACGGCGTCTGGCGTTTCAGGCATCTCAAGCTCTATATCGAGTTCCGCACGCCTTATGAGGCGGGCTGGCTGAAAGAACGCTTCGCCGCGCTGGACGATAAAACATGAAGCCCGACACTCCGCAGCCGCTCGCCGCGCCGGTGCTGTCATGCGGCAGGGTGGATCACGTCGCCCTCACCGTCCCGGATCTGGACGCGGCGACGGCGTTCTTTACCCAAGTCCTGGGAGCGCGCGAATTATATCGCCGCCATTACCTGCCCGGTGCGGACAACGCGGCGTCAATGGCGGAACGCTTCAATACGCACCCTGAGGCCGCCTGCCGCCTGGCCAAGCTCGATTTCCTGGGCACGGCGCTGGAATTATTCGAATACCGGGCGCCGGACCTGAACCGGGCCATGCCGAGGAACTGTGACGCCGGCGGCGCCCATCTGGGCATCACCGTGCACAATCTCCCGCAGGCGCTGGCGGCCCTGCGGCAGGTGCCGGGGGTAAAAATTCTCGGCGAACCCTCGGTCATCGGTCCGGATCATCCCTTGGCGGGCCGCCGCTGGGTTTATTTTCTGACGCCCTGGGGATTGCAGATGGAATTGGTATCGCCCTGATCATAAAGGCCGAACCCTTTGATGTTGATTCGCTGTGGGGTTGCAGCATTTACCAACAACCCATCCCGATGTCACTCATGACAACTCATTATTGCCGGAGGTAGCTGTGGGCATTAAACAAACTCAATCAGATGTGAATATCGATGAACTGCTCAAAATGATGGAAGCGTCCATTAAAGATTTCACCCAGGCACGTTCGCTGCCAAGTGAATTCTATACCTCAGAGGCGTTTTTCGAATTCGAAAAGCAGGCGGTTTTTTCCAAAAGCTGGCTGGCTTTGGGCCATCAAAACCAGATTCCCAATCCGGGAGATTATTTCACCGTTGAAATCATCGACGAACCGCTGCTGGTGGTACGGCAAAACGACGGCTCCATCAAGGTGTTGTCCGCCATCTGCCAGCATCGCGGCCATCCGCTGATACGTGACTGCGCGGAGGAAAAAACCGGTAACTGCGTCACCTTCAGCTGCCCTTACCATGCCTGGTCCTATCGCCTGGACGGTAAACTGCGCGCGGCGCCGGAAATGGGCATGACCATTCCCATTACCCAGCAGCGTGAAGATACCGCGCTGCCGGAGCTCAAGATGGAGCTGTTCCACGGCTTTATTTTCGCCAACTTCGATATGAACGCCGCGCCGCTGGCGCCGACCCTGGCGAAAGCCGACGAAGAGCTGCGGCACTATAATTTCGCCGACATGCAGGTGATGCCGACCCTGGCGCACCAGAATTATCCCTGGAACTGGAAAATCACGCTGGAAAACGGCCTGGAACCCTATCACACCTCCTATGTGCACAAGGGATTCCATGAAATAGCCCCGGCGGAAAACGCCCGTTTCTCCGAATGGGACGACTGGCAGGAGGGTGAAAATTACTTAACCCACTCCACCTACTTTGAAGGTATGCGCCAGGATGCGGCCTTTAACCCGAGCCAGAAAGCGCAATTTCCGATTCTAAAGGATCTTACCGACGAAGAGCGGCGCCGAACGATTTTTTCCTCGGTTCCCCCCACGCTGTTCTTCTGTCTGCTGCCGGACCAGGCATTCACCTTCCGGGTGTTTCCCCGTTCGGTGGGTTCCATCGATCTATTGATTAACTTCTACTATCCGAAGGAAACCACCGAACTGCCCAATTTTGACTGGATGCGCAAAGTACAGATTTCCTCAACGGAAACCTTCGGCGAGCAGGATGAAGAGACCAATATGACCATGCAGAAGGCCTTTAAATCCCGCTTCGCCCCCCGCGGCCGCTATTCCCATCTGGAAAAAATCCTGCCGGAATTCAACCGCTGGCTGTATGAAACCTATAGCCGTCATCTTAAGAAGGCGAGCTGAATCAGGAAGGGGGACGATGAGTCCCTTTCTTCGGGGACGTCTATTGCCAGCGTGGCAGCCCGCGCAGCAGTCGATCGCGGGTATGTTCGGAATGTTCCCGGATCAGCCGGATCAGCCGGTCCTTATCGCCGGAGACAAACGCCAGGGTCAGTTCGGCATGTTCCCTTTGGGCCTGGTTAAGATCCCCCGTCAACCGGACCTCGGCGCGTATATAGGCCTCCAGCGCACCTCGCGACTGGGCCAGCGCTTTCATATGGTGCGGACAGCGGGCCGGCAGCAGCATGGCGTCATGAAAGCGCAGGTTCAAATCGAACCAGCGGGTTCTGTCGGCGGCTTCCGCCTGCTCCGCCAGCAGCGCCATGTCGTCGAGAATGGATTGGACCCGCTGCTCATCGGCCTTGGTTTTCAGCACGATGGAGCGGGCCACCAGGTCCGTTTCCAATAAAATACGCAAATCAAACACATTGCATATTTCTGTGGGATCCAGTTTCACCACCGCATAACCGCGCCGGGGATACAGCACCACGATGCCCTCGGACTCCAAACGGGGCAGCGCCTCCCGCAGCGGATTGCGGCTGACGCCCAACTGGGCGGCCACTTCTTCCTGGCGCAGCATGGCGCCGGGGGCATAGACGCCGTTGAGAATCGCATCACGCAGTTTTCGGTAGACTATTTCCGGCAACGACATCGGCTCCGGCATTGCGGACCCGCCGGCGAGCATCACTGAGGGCATGTTGTTATTCCGTCATCAATTCATTTGTCATAGGCCGCCCCAGCCCGGAGCTATCGCAGCGCGGCATCCGGAATATCGCTGTTTATCGGCCCCGCCAATTGCAACAGTGTACTATTCCATGCCTTTCCTGTCCGCCGGGAATTATTTCAATCTCACCTTAAATCTTCAGCGCTTTTGCAGGCAATGGCCTCCACTTCAAGCAAAAAGTCCTCTTTCACCAGCCGGTTCACCACCAGCAAGGTATTGGGGGGAAACAGATCGCCGGAAAAAAAACGGGGAAAGTGCTCGGCGCGCAGCCGCATAAACAATTCAATATGCTGTGAGTGCACCATAAAGGTGGTGAATTTGACGATATCCCGCCAGCCCAGACCCAAGCCCTTCAGCACCGCCTCAAGATTGGCGAACACCTGGATAAACTGAGCGGCGAAGTCTCCCTTCCCGGCAACGCCGCCATCCTCCGCCACGGAGAGCTGACCGGCCAGATAATACATCGTGCCTGTACTCACCCGCGTCGCGTGGGAATAGAGTCCTTGCGCCGGGCAGGCGCCTTCGGGATTGAGATAGACCGGGGCGGTGTTCATTGAAATCCTCTTTTAATCACATTGATAGGCAATGATTTTATACAATATCTCATTTTTGTATAATGTATGCAATGTGATTTCCGCCGGACTTCACCCGCCCCCTTTCGCCATGGCTAACCGGTGATTCATTTTTTCACCAGCCACGCACCACTGGGATTTGCCGGCGCAGGATTCGCCCCCTCCCATTGTTTGACGTTGTGGCGGGTTAACGGCAATGCGGGATTTCGTCCTCCACGGGCGGAGCCAGGAGCTCGCGCCCGTTGAGGGGGAGAATGCTCAACCGGACGGGAGGCGGCGCGGGATACCCTGGCGGTATTAAACGGAGCGGCGACGGGGGACGGGCGATGACTAAGGCAGGGACAGTGCAATAACGGCGCGGCCTGCCCGGCGGCCCTGAGCCTTTCACGTATACCCGGCATGCAATTCACCGCGGGAATATACTCCGGTACAGCCCTGGCGGCATATCCTCCGGGTAAAGCATAACCGACATTGATTAACGGCATCATCACTCGCTGCAGCGGGACGTAGTGACTGCCCATGACCGGGTAGTAATATAACGGCATATTCATTGTATTATATTGACCCGGCCGCGGGTAAACAGGTAATACATGCGGCTGATAATAAGAATGTAGATAGCCCCTATAGTCCATTATTACGCTCCTTGAGACAGCGTTGTTATTGATAGATACCGTTCACGCTTACAATGAAAAAATTAAAATATTAACAATAATCATTTTATGAAAATTAATATATTTTTCCTTCACTGCTATATATTCCTTCGGTAACAGGCAAAAATAACAATTAATATTATTGCGGTAAAGGCGTATGGGAAGCCGCATCTTTATTTTATTGATAACCAAAAAGACTACCGATGCCGGCTCCGTTCGTCGCAAAAGGAAAGTCGCCGTCCCGAAAGCCGCCAGGTGATGACCGAAGAGCGGCGTGAACCGACGTCTTACGCTATTATGTAGAACAGAGAACCATCAGATGCCGTGGTATCAATACCTTTCCCACTAAGCTGTTGATCGTCGAAGTGACTTGCGGGCAGCACATGGGGCCAATGCCGAGCAAAACGATAGACGGTCCGCTCGGCCTAATCTCCGCTGGATGGGATGCCGTCGCTCCACCGGTCAGGATGCCGTTGTCTTACGCCTTGCGCTTACCCATTTACTCGATGATGAACGCTAAACGTCAATGACATAAGAGGGTATAACGATGACAGAACAACCTTCCGGAACACCAACAGCGCCGAAAAGCGTACCGGCGCCTCGTGACCGGCACCTTCGCGATATGGCGGACTGTATCCGGTTTCTTTCCATGGATGCTGTACAAAAGGCGAAAAGCGGCCATCCCGGCGCGCCCATGGGTATGGCCGACATCGCCACCGTCCTGTTCAAAGAATTCATGCAGTTCGATGCCGCGGACCCGCACTGGCTGGACCGCGACCGCTTCGTGCTCTCCAACGGCCACGGATCGATGCTGCTCTATAGCCTGTTGTATTTGACGGGTTATGCGGACATGCCGGTGGAGGAACTGGAGCGTTTCCGCCAGGTAGGGAGCAAGACGCCGGGCCATCCTGAATACCGGCATGCGGATGGGATTGAGCTGACCACCGGGCCGCTGGGCCAGGGCATTGCGGAATCGGTCGGCATGGCGCTGGGCGAACGCATCATGAATGCAACCTTCGGCGATGACCTGGTTAACCACTACACTTACGTTTTTCTCGGTGACGGCTGTTTGATGGAGGGGATCAGCCAGGAGGCTATCTCCCTGGCGGGCCACCTCAAGCTAGGCCGCCTTATTGCGTTTTGGGATAACAACTCCATCTCCATTGACGGCGCCACCAGCCTGTCGGTCTCTGACAATGAGATTGAACGTTTCCGCGCGTCAGGCTGGTACGTATTGGAAATCGACGGCCATGATACCGACGCCATCCGCAACGCCATCACCACGGCTCGTGGGATAGAAGATCAACCCACCTTGATTGCCTGCAAGACCATCATCGGTTTTGGCTTCCCTACCAAGGCCGGGACCCAGAAAGCCCATAGCGATGCTCCCGGCGAGGAAGAAATCGCCGGCGCCCGTAAAATCCTCGGCTGGGATTCACCGCCGTTCGTGATCCCGCAGGAGTTGTTAAAAGAGTGGCGCGCCATCGGCGAAAAAGGCCGGACCGCCCGGATGGCCTGGGCGGAACGCGTGAAAAATACGCCTGAGGATCTGCGCAGGGAGTTCGAACGCCGCACCCGCGGTGAGCTGCCGGTAAACTGGAAAGCCGCCATCGCCGCCGCGCGTGAAGAATTCATCAAAAGCGGAGCCGACATGGCCACCCGCCAAGCCAGCGGTGCCGTGCTTAATCATCTGTTCGATGCGATACCGGAAATGCTGGGAGGGTCGGCGGATCTGACGCCGTCAAACAATACCAAAGCGAAAAATCAGGTGGAGATCACCCCCGGTCACTATGATGGCTCGTATATCCATTACGGCGTGCGCGAGCACGGCATGGCCGCGGCCATGAACGGTTTGGCGCTGCATGGCGGTTTAATCCCCTACGGCGGCACGTTTCTTTGCTTCTCCGACTATTGCCGACCGGCCATCCGGCTGGCGGCGATGATGCGTATACGCACAATTTTTGTCATGACCCATGATTCCATCGGGCTGGGGGAAGACGGACCGACGCATCAGCCCGTTGAGCATCTGGCGGCGCTTAGGGCGATTCCCCATCTGGGCGTATACCGGCCGGGGGATCCGGTGGAAACCGCCGAATGTTGGGAACTGATCCTGGAGCAGCCGCGCCGCGCCGCCCTTATCGCGCTGTCCCGGCAGCCCATGCCGTTGTTGCGAAAAGAAGCCGGGACCGAAAACAAATCGGCCCGGGGCGCCTACGTTCTGCTGGAGGCCCAGGGCGGACCCCGTCAGCTGACCCTGATAGCAACGGGCTCGGAACTGCATCTTGCCGTTGAGGCGCGGGAAATAATGCAAAAAGAAGGCGTGCCCACCGCCGTGGTCTCCATGCCGTGCCGGCTGCTTTTTGAAGAGCAGGATCGCCAATACCAAAAATCGGTATTAGGGGATACGGCGGCCAGAGTCGCCATCGAGGCGGCGGTTGAACTGGGCTGGGAAAGGTACATCGGCTTTGAAGGCAAATTCGTCGGCATGCACGACTTCGGCGAATCGGGCAAGATTCAAGACGTGTACGCCAAGTTCGATATCACGACCGATGCCATCGTGCGCACCGCCCGCGAGGTGGTAGCCGGCGTCAAGGGTTAACCACCGAAAGCAAAAAGGCCGCCCTCGGCAATGAGGGGGCCTGAGCTTATTGACAAACTGCCCGGTCGGGACAGGCCTTGCAAATTACGACTCTATCGCCATCCGCATTTTTTTCATGGCGTTTTTTTCCAGCTGGCGCACGCGTTCCGCAGAAACGCCGTATTTATCCGCCAGTTCCTGCAGCGTGGTCTTGTTGTCGTCATCCAGCCATCTGGCGCGGATAATATGCTGGCTGCGCTCATCCAGGCCTTCCAGCGCCAGGCCGAGCTTGTCCGCCGCATGATCATCCCAGTTGTCTTCTTCAATGCCGTCGGCGAAATCGGAAGACTTATCCTGCAAATAGAGCATCGGGGCCATGGATTGCCCCTCGCGGACATCTTCATCCGGGGTCGGATCAAAGGTCATGTCCTGAGCCGCCATGCGCGATTCCATTTCACGCACGTCTTTACTGGTGACGCCGAGTTCTTGCGCCACCATCTCGACTTCGGCCTGATTGAACCAGCCCAGGCGCTGTTTGGTTTTGCGCAAATTGAAGAACAGCTTGCGCTGGGCCTTGGTGGTGGCCACCTTCACGATGCGCCAGTTGCGCAGAACGTATTCGTGAATTTCAGCTTTAATCCAGTGCACGGCGAAAGAAACCAGCCGGACCCCTACTTCAGGATTGAAGCGGCGCACCGCTTTCATGAGGCCGATATTGCCTTCCTGGATTAAATCCGCCTGCGGCAGACCATAACCGGAATAATTACGCGCGATATGGACGACAAAGCGCAGGTGAGACAGGATAAGCCGCTTGGCCGCCTCCAAATCGCCCTGATAATGCAGTTGTTCAGCCAAAGACCGCTCTTCCTCCGCCGTAAGCATAGGATAGGCATTGGCTGCCCGGATGTAGGCTTCCAGACTGCCTTGGGGAACCAGGGCTAAAGCTTGCATATCTTTAATCATTCAAGTCCTCTCGCTAAATTCTCATATGCTGTCACATCAAGCGGCCGTTGTATTACGGGCAACTTTTGTATCAACAGCCGATATTAAGACCCACTCGCAGCATATTAGTTCAGGTTAAAACGTAACATAGATCAGCTTGTGCGGTTGTAATATCGTTGTCCGATTATAACAAAAAAACATCATTGGGGTGTAAAACGACGTAAATGTTGCACCGTCGCCAGCCAGGCCGCCAGCCAGCCAATCATGGTGGAAATCAGTAATAGCAGCAGAATCTCCGACCAGTCAAGCCCGTGCAGGGCAAAGGTGGTGCCGAACACCGAGGCCACCTTCTCCACCACGGATTGCAGCCGCCATACCAGGGCTTCCGACAGGATCAGCGAAACAATGGCGCCGCCCAGCCCCAGCAAAGCCCCGCCGTTGAGAAACGGCCGCAGGATAAACCCATCGGTGGCCCCCAGCAGCTTCATTACGTTGATGGTGTCACGGCGGCTGAAGATGCTCAGACGGATGCTGTTGCCGATAACCAGGAATACCGCAACGATCATCAACACGCCGATGGTGGCCGCGACCTGTCCCACCAAATCGGTCAGGGCCGCCAGCCGGGCGAACCAGCTGTCGTCCATTCGCACCTCATCCACCCCAGGCACCGCCGCGACCCGATCCCGCAGCGTTTTAAGGGTGTCGGCGCTTTGGAAATCCAGCTTCGGCGTGATGATGGCCACCGCCGGCAGCGGATTCTGCTCCAGCATATCCAGCGCGCCGCCAAAGCCCGACCAGTTACGGAATTCCCCCATCGCCTCTTCTTTGGAAAGGTAATTCACCTTATCCACTCCGGCTTCCTGCTTCAGGCGATTCATGACCTTGAGGGCCGCATCATCATCCAGGGTTTTATCCAGATAGACGGTGAGCTGCGGGCTTGGATACCACTGCGCCGCCGCCTGGCTGACATTTTTCCATACCAGATAACATATGCTGGGCAACGTCAACGATATGGCAATAACGGTAACGGTTAGGAGAGTCGCTAACGGCTGGCGCCGCATATCTCCGAAGGCGTTGCTCCAGGCATAAGCCCACTGTTCGCGCCAGCCGCCCCGCAGAGCCTTGCTCTTGGCCGCTTTGGCGCCGCTCGCGGTCTGCGGCCGGTTAAGTTTATTCGCCATCAACGCCCCCGCCCATTCTTCCCTGATTCAGCGACATGATACGATACCGCCGCCGAGCGATCAGCGCCAGGTCGTGGGTGGCCATCAGTACCGTCACGCCTACCCGGTTGAATTCTTCGAACAGCCGCAAAATATCCTCCGACAGTGCGTCGTCAAGATTGCCGGTGGGCTCATCCGCCAGCAGAACCGCGGGCTTGTTCACCACGGCGCGGGCAATGCCCACCCGCTGCTGTTCGCCGCCGGACAATTGGATGGGATAGTTACGCGCTTTATCCAGCAAGCCGACCTTGTCCAGCGCCGCCGACACCCGGCGCCTGATATCCTCGGTGCTCGCTCCCGAGATAATCAACGGCATCGCCACGTTGTCGTAAATGGTTCTGTCCAGCAGCAAATGATGATCCTGGAAGATCATGCCGATCTGGCGACGCAAGAAGGGCACTTCGCCATTTCTCAAGCGGCTGATATCGTGACCGTCAAAAAAGATATGACCCGCGCTAGGCCGTTCAATACCGCAAATCAGTTTGAGCAAGGTACTCTTACCCGCTCCCGAATGGCCCGTCAAAAAGGCCATCTCGGCCGGACGAAGGTGGAAATTGACACTTTGCAGTGCCTGCCGTCCGCCGAGATAAGCTTTGCTGACGTGTTCAAAGCGAATCATCCTAGTTAATCCTCTCGGGCAAATAGTGCCTCTATAAAATCATCGGCGTTAAAGGGCCGCAAATCTTCGATGCCTTCCCCGACACCGATATAACGAATCGGGATGCCGAACTGATCGGCTACGGCAAAAATAACCCCGCCCTTGGCGGTGCCGTCCAGTTTCGTCAGCGTAATCCCGGTTAACGGCACCGTTTCATTAAAGAGTCTCGCCTGGCTGACGGCGTTCTGGCCGGTGCTGGCGTCCAGGGTCAGCATAACCTCGTGGGGGGCGTCCGCGTCCAGCTTTTTCATGACGCGGACAATCTTCTTCAGCTCATCCATAAGATGGCTTTTGTTCTGCAATCGGCCGGCGGTGTCGGCAATCAGGACATCGATGCCGCGGGCCTTGGCCGCCTGGATGGCATCAAAAATCACCGATGCGGAATCGGCGCCGGTATGCTGCGCCACCACTGGGATTTGATTGCGCTGGCCCCAGATTTGCAGTTGCTCCACCGCCGCCGCCCGGAAGGTGTCGCCGGCCGCCAGCATAACGGTTTTGCCTTCCGCTTGGTACTGGCGCGCCAATTTGCCGATAGTGGTGGTTTTACCGACGCCGTTCACTCCCACCATCAAAATAACGAACGGGGTTTTGCCGCCCACCTGCAAAGGCTGGCTGACCTTGGCCAGTATAGCGGCCATTTCCTCTTTGAGCTTGCCGTACAACGCATCCGCGTCTTTCAGATGGCTGCGATCGGCATGTTCAACCAGGCTGGAGATGATTTTGCGCGTGGTTTCCACCCCCACGTCGGCAATCAGCAATTGCTCTTCCAGCTCGTCGAACAAATCATCGTCTATTTTTTTACCGCGGAACAATCCGATAAATCCGGATCCGAGATTTTGTTTGGTTTTAAGCAGCCCCCGTTTGAGACGGGCAAAAAGACCTTCGCGGGTCGGGCGCGCCTGCTCGGTAACCGGCGGCTCAGCCATAACGGCGCCCAAAGGTTCCGGTTCCCATTCGTCCGCCGGCGCGAGATCCCGGTCGGGGCGGACATCCTCCGCCAGCGTCAATGCGGCCTCATCGCGTTGGACGGGGCGCTCGTCCGCCGGAGGGAGGACACCGTCCAAGGCGGAGGCATCACGGGGAGCAGAAACACTGTCCAAGGCGGGGGCATCACGGGGGGCGGGAACACTGTCCAAGGCGGAGGCATCACGGGGGGTGGGAACACTGTCCAAGACGGAGGCATCACGGGGCACCGGAGAGGGGGACGCCGTTTCTGCCGCCGGCGCCGTATTGCGGCCGCCATCGGCAGCCGGCGTGACCGCGGCCTGCTCTTGCGCCACCCGCTCGGTGACGTCGACGATATCCTTGGCGGTGCGCACGGCGTCAGATTCACCCGCCACGGGCGCAACCTGCTTCGCTACGGTATCCGCATTTTGCTCAACGGCCCGGTCATCAGCTTCCCCCGGCGCCGGCCGGGGGTTTTCCTGTTCCTCATCCGGGCGCTTGAGGCCTAACCAGGACAAGAAACCGCGTTTTTTATCTTTTGCCATTTGCGACTAGACTCCTCGCCTGATAATCATGGCGGATGAATATACCCGTCATCTTTGAAGCTATTGGGTATAACGTGACTGATTAACCTGATAGTTTATCACTTTTCCCCGTGCCCCAACACGTAAGGCTCGGCTTTTCAGCTCTATTGGCGAACTGTGACGAATTAACATTCCCCCCGGGCCATCGGGCCGGTAGAATATCCCCTGATACGGCTTATCAACCGTTTGAGTGACCACAAGGCGCATATGGCGAAAAATCCCCCCTCCCGTCCCGCCGGGCAAATACGTCTGATCGGCGGTCAATGGCGCGGACGTAAATTGCCGGTTCCCGACAGCCCCGGCCTGCGCCCCACCACGGACCGGGTGCGGGAAACCTTGTTCAATTGGCTGGCGCCGAAGGTGCAGGACTCCCGTTGCCTGGATTGTTTCGCCGGCAGCGGCGCATTGGGTCTGGAGGCGCTGTCCCGCCATGCGGCGGCGGCCACGCTGCTGGAACAGGATCGGGCCGTGGCGGCGCAGCTGGATAAAAACCTGCGGCTGCTGGGGGCCGGCAACGGACAGGTGGTGGTAACCGACAGCCTGCGCTGGCTGGCGCAGCCTGGAGAACCCTACGATGTGGTTTTCCTCGATCCGCCGTTTCGCAAGGGGCTTATCGAACAGACGGCGCAATTACTGGAACAACATCACTGGCTGTCGCCGGACGCCTGGATTTATATCGAAACAGAGACGGAAACCGGTACGCCGGCGATACCCGCCAACTGGCGCCTGCATCGCGAAAAATCCGCAGGCCAGGTGGCATACCGGCTATTTGTCCGTCAAGGCATACCACAGGAGCACAACGATGTGGATTAATCTCGGTCGTTTAATGATGGTGCTGGTCTGGTGTTTTTTGATTCTGAACGTGATCCAGCCCTTCCCCAGGCCGCTGAAATATTTTTTTGATGTTGCCCTGATATTCATGGTGCTGATGCATGTTTTGCAACTGCTGCTGCTCAAGATCTCCCTGACGAAAAACGAGCCCAAATTCACGATCCTCTTTCAGATCAGGATGTTTCTTTTCGGCATATTCGAGATGCTGGCCTGGCAGAAAAAATTGCGGCGGCCCTGAGTTATACGCAAATGCTTGTCAAACGCAGGGCTTTCGCGCAGGGGCGCCGCGCGCTCAGAAGTGTCGCGGCGAACGGTTCATGTTCTGGGGCTTTTACCCGGAAAATAGGGTAATACCGTGACATTGTCGCCCAGTTCGGAAATTCGCGCGCTGCCTTTTTCGGTCACCACATCAATACGAATCACGGCATGAAGCGGAATATAACTGCGGGTGACGCCTTCGAATTCGGTTTTCAGCTTCTCCTCGGACGGATCCACCAGCACGGTGCTATGACTGTAAAAAACAAAATCACCGATTTCAATAAAGCCGAACATGGCGCTCTGGATAAGCTCACGGACAAAAAGCTGATAGTTTTTGCCATTGTTGATAAATTGAATCCGATATAGGGGTTGTTCGCTGCTCATAACCCGGCTATCTCCCTAAATTCTGGGTTAATGCATTTTGCATATAAAAAATCTGGCGCTAACATAGCATGAAGCGCAGTCGCGACGCATCTTCCTTGCTTAATCTTGCTTAAACATATACCGATCCCTACGTTGGAGCGACGATCGGCACCCGAATTCCAACTTTTGATTTCGCTGTTTCATGGATTATTAGCTCTGCACATCTATAAGGAAAAAAAATGCTCTGGTCATTTATCGCGGTTGTGCTGTCGGGCTGGCTTTTTGTTGATGCCGCCTATCGCGGCCCGGTCTGGCAGCGCTGGTTATTCAGGCCGGTCACCCTTTTGCTGCTGTTGGCCCTGGCATGCCAGGCGCCGGTCATCACCGCCACCGGTTATCTGATCATTCTTGGTTTGCTGGCGACCATGGTGGCCGATACCTTGCTGCTTTTGCCAAGGGAACGGATGATGTATGTCATCGGCGCGTATTTCCTCTCGCATCTGCTTTATACCGTCGGTTTCGCCAGCCAGATGACCTTTACCGTTTTCTGGCCGCTGCCGGCGGCATTGTTGATCGTTGGCGCGGTGTTGATAGCGGTGATATGGTCTCGTCTTGAGGAGCTGCGCTGGCCGGTTTGCACCTATATCGCGATGACACTGCTGATGGTTTGGGTGGCGGGAGAGCAGTATTTTGCCCGCAGCAACGACCATGGGTTTTCATTGCTGGCCGGCACCGCGCTGCTGCTGCTGGCTACCGTGGTATGGCTGGTCAGCCATTACCGCTATCCGTTCGGGGCGGCCAGGGCGGTGATCGCAGCCGGTTATTTCGCCGGTCACTTTTTGATCGTTCGCTCGCTGTACGTCTGATATTACCCTTTGCGCAGCAGGTAACGGTAGGGCGGACGATCGATTGTCTGCGCCACCAGGGTATGCTCCATATAGCGGCAAAAACCGGGGATGTCGCGGGTGGTGGCCGGATCGTCGGCAATGATCAGCAGGGTTTGTCCGGTATCCATGTCGCGGACGGTTTTGCGTACCAGCATGACCGGTTCGGGACATCGCAGCCCCTGGGCATCAAGGGTACGGTCGGCTTCGGCGAATGGATCTGACATAAAGATGTTTCCGCATTCAGTATCTAAATAAAAGGAACAGCGTAGGGGGATATTGTCGCCCAGCGGCATGCTCTCCCTTTAACAGGCTCGTTGCACGTCCGGTGATAGCGGGCCTAGCGCGCCGTGGGGCGCTCGCCTTCCGTTGAGCAGCTAAGCCCGAGCGCTATGCCTGATTCCGCTTTCACCCGTACACGTGAAGTTTACCTCGGTGAAATTCCGTTGCAAGCTTCAGCGGGTTCAATGATAAACTCTGCGGCTGCGTTATCAGTATAAACGGATAGCAGCATAACCTGATAGGATGCGCGCCGCGTAACAAAAATGGCGCGCTGGTTGTTTTGGGTTCCCTCACCCCATAGCTAAAAAAGGCCGCAATATGTTTGAATTTACTCCCCGGCAGCGTCTGCGCGCGCTGTTCTGGCTTGCCTTGTTTCATATCATTGTCATTACCTCGAGTAACTACCTGGTGCAACTGCCGGTGACCATTCTGGGTTTCCATACCACTTGGGGCGCCTTTACCTTTCCCTTTATTTTTCTGGCCACCGACCTGACGGTACGAATTTTTGGCGCGCCGCTGGCCCGCCGGATAATACTGGCGGTCATGGTCCCGGCGCTGCTGGTGTCCTATGGCGTCTCATCGCTATTCTTCCTGGGCCGGTGCCAAGGGTTTGGCGCCCTGGGCGTATTCAACCTGTTCGTGGCGCGCATCGCCTGCGCCAGTTTCATGGCGTACGCTTTGGGCCAAATTCTTGATGTCCATGTATTTAACCGCCTGCGCCAAGGCCGGCGCTGGTGGGTGGCGCCGTCGGCATCAACGGTATTGGGCAATCTCAGCGATACGCTGGCGTTCTTTTTTATCGCTTTTTATCACAGCACCGATGCTTTTATGGCAACCCATTGGGTGGAAATAGCCATCGTAGACTATACTTTTAAACTACTGATAAGTTTGCTTTTCTTTTTGCCGATGTACGGGGTGTTGCTCAATCTGCTGTTAAAGAAATTAAGGCAACAGCCGGAAACCGGATTTCTCCAACTGAGTTAACGTCCGGATTGGTCTATTCTTGGCGTACTCGCTATCGGGAGATTGCCATGACTGTCTTCTTGCGCACCGCCAGTGCGAAAGAAATTCATCTGCTCTATGCTCAGTTACCCGAGTTTGATACGCGGCATACCCTGCTGGAAATCGAAATGCGGCTGCAAAACCAGCCGCATCATCTGCTGATGGCGGAAGCGGACGGTCGTCCCGCGGGGTTTATCGCCGGTTATGCGCTGGACAGTATGCTATTTTGCAGCTGGCTGGGGGGTGTATCACCCGAGTACCGCCGCCGGGGTTACGCCAGCGCCCTATGGACGGCACAGGAGGAGTGGGCCCGAGCGCGGGGTTATAGTAAGATTACTGTAAAAACACGCAACCGCTTCAAAGGGATGCTATTGTTTCTCATAACAAATCATTATCGGTTGACGCGAGTGGACGCGCAGGATGCTGAAGAGGAAAATTTGGTATGGCTGGCAAAAAGCCTTTGACTCAGTGTTAATGACTTTTCATACCCTGATTAATTCGTACGGGCTATCAGACTAAATGCCGACCTAC
Source organism: Sodalis sp. RH15 (assembly GCF_047324255.1). Classification (NCBI taxonomy): domain Bacteria; kingdom Pseudomonadati; phylum Pseudomonadota; class Gammaproteobacteria; order Enterobacterales; family Bruguierivoracaceae; genus Sodalis; species Sodalis sp. RH15. The sequence goes on along the minus strand of NZ_CP178738.1, from coordinate 520,971 downwards.
CGGCTGAGAAAATGGAGTCATTGAGGAAATATATGCGGAATGTAGCGAAGTATGTGGGTATCGGCATGCTGGTTATCGGTCTGGCGGCTTGTGATAATAAAAATGATCAAAACGCCACCGCCGGCAACAGCGCGGCCCAGACCCAGACGACCAACAAGGTGAATCTGCTGGGAGGCAAGCTGGCCTTTGCTTTGCCGTCTGATATTACCGATCAAAGCGGTAAAGTGGGCACTCAGGCCAATAATATGCACGTTTACGCCGATGAGTCCGGCCATAAGGCGGTTATCGTGATTCTTGGCGACGACACCCCCGAAAGCCTGGAGCAGTTGGCGCAGCGGATGGAAGAGCAGCAGCGCGCCCGTGACCCGGACCTGCAGGTGGTGACCAACAAAGCCATCACCGTTAACGGAGCGCCCCTGCAACAGCTGGACAGCATCGTTTCCAGCGGCGGCAAGCCGGCCTATTCCTCGGTGGTCTTCGGCAAGGTGGACAATCATTTGTTGACCATGCAAGTCACGCTGCCGGCCGGCAATCAGCAAAAAGCCCAAAGCGACGCCCAAACCATACTGAATACCATCACCATCAAATAACCGCGCTACCCTCGGCGACCACGGCTCGCGGCGACGAGGGGCCGTAATGCCGTCGGTAAAGCATGCGTCGCCGGCGCTATCCCGGCGGCTGTCCGCAGCGCTTAACGCGAGAGTAGAATGCGTCTCCGGAATGCAATCTCCCGCCCCGGCAGGCCCATACTGCGAAGTGTTCCGGTATCAAGCCCGTGCCCTTCAGCCTTCCTGGCCGGAAGCCCGGTGCCGTAAAACGCGACGCTGAAGCGACAGAGTCATTAACAAGGCGATTATCACCAGAACCGCGGCGGCGAGATAAATCGACGAAACGCCGGCGTGGGCCATCAGCAGCCCCGCCAAGGGGCCGACAATCCCCAGGGATAAATCCATAAACGCCGTGAAGGTGGCCAGGGCGCTGCCCTGATTTTGCGGCGGCACCTCTTTCATCGCCACCACCCCCAGCGCAGGGAACACCAGGGAAAATCCCGCCCCGGTAAGCAATGCCCCCGCACCCGCCAGCCAGGGCAAAGGGGCCTGCCACACCAGCAACAGGCCCAGCGCTTCCACGGTAAAGCAGCCCATGGATACCCGCAGGCCGCCGAAGCGATTAATACTGTTGGGGAAAAACAGCCGGGTACCGACAAACGCCACGCTGAACAGCGTAAGGGCAAAAGCCGCCCCGCTCCAGTCCTTGTCGGCATAAAACAAGGTGATGAAAGTCGCAATAACGCCGAAACCGCAGGAGGCAAAGGCCAAAACCAGGCCATAACGCCAGATAATCCCAACTACCGCACTGAACGGGATTTGTTTACCGGCGACGGTTTTCACCTTGGGACGCGGTATGGCCGCCGCGATGGCAAGGCCGGCCACCAGGATGATAAATGCCGACAGCAGTCCCAGGCCGCCGATGGCGTGCAGCCAGACCCCCAGCGGCGCCCCAACCGCCAGCGCGCCGTAGCTGGCCACGCCGTTCCAGGAAATCACCCGGCCGATATGCATAGATCCCACCGAGCCCACGCCCCACAGGGTGGCGCCGGTACCGACAAAGCTCTGCCCGATACCGAGAATGATGCGTCCGGCGCACAGGAAAAGCAGGGCCGTTACCGGCCAGGAATCCATAAGTAATGACAGCAGATAGCCTACGCCGCTTAACAGACAGCCGCCCAATCCCAGCACGACAATGCGTTTTGGCCCGACCCGGTCGGCATACCGGCCGGCCCAGGGACGGCTTATCAAGGTAGCAAGATATTGCAGGCTGATGACCAGTCCGGCCCAAAAGGCGCTATAGCCCATATGGTTATGCACATAGCCGGGTAACACCGCCAATGGCAGTCCGATAGTCAGATAATTAACAAAATTAAAGACAACGACGGACATTATTTTCAGGTTGAGACGCCATCCGCTGGCGGCCGGCTGGGGAGAGGTACCACGCATGGCCATCATCATACTCATACAAAAGGGGCGGTCTCACCGAAGCCGCCCTGTGAACAAATAGTTAATAACTATAACGAATGGTAACGATCAATTCATCGTGGGGATGCCAGAATCACCGGGCATTTGCCCAAAAGCGCACTTTTTGTGCTCCTGCATGGCCCTTATTTCTTGCGCAAGGCGTTAAAACAGATGTTCTTTCAGCTGTGCCGCGGCCTGCAGCAGCGCGCTGCGCACTCCCGGCACCTGCTGCAAGGGATTGAGCAGGCCGAAATCATGGATCAAACCGTAATAGCATGTCAGGGTGGTATCCACGCCCGCCTCGTTAAGTTTACGCGCATATGCGATGCCTTCATCTTTCAGTACATCGTACTCCGCCACCTGAACCAGGGCCGGCGGCAAACCGGCCAATTGTTCCGGCAGCGCCTGCAGGGGCGAGGCGGTGATTTCCCGCCGCTGCGCCGGGTCGGTGGTGTAATTATCCCAGAACCACTCCATCATGCCCTTGGTCAGAAAATAGCCTTCCGGATAACGCTGGTAGGATTCGGTAGCAAAATCCGCATTGGTCACCGGCCAGAACAAGACCTGATACTTAAGGGAAGGCCGGCCGTGCTCTTTTGCCATCAGGCTGACCACCGTCGCCATATTGCCGCCTACGCTGTTGCCCGCCACCGCCAGCCGGGATCCGTCGATATTGACGGCGGCGCCATGCTCCGCCACCCAACGCGTAGCGCCATATGCCTGCTGGATCGCCGTCGGATATTGCGCTTGCGGGGAGGGGGTATAGTTGACAAATACTCCCGCTGCGCCGCTTTCCACCACCAAATCCCGCAGCAGGCGTTGATGGGTGAAGTAGTCACCCATTACCCAGCCGCCGCCGTGGAAAAACATAAAGGCCGGTAACGCTTCGTTATGCCCGGCGGGACGGACGATATTCAGGCTCAGCTCCTGGCCGTCCACCACAATGATTTGTTCGGACTCGTCAATGCCGTCGAGATTGACCCCAACAGATTTTTGCAGCCGGATCAGCACTTCACGGGCAGCCTGTGGCGATAAGGATTCAACCGGCGGCGCATCGGCGGCGTTAAGTGATTTGAGAAAGGCTTCCACCTGCCGGTCGGTTTCGGCCCGTTCAGGGGCAATGGGTGAGTGACTCATACACGTCTCCTGCATACAAAAATCGATGGGTTCTAAGCAAAAGAATAGCCGCGAAACCGTGGGCACGCAGAAAAAGCGGCGGCAGGCAGGCGCGCCTCTTTTGCCACCCCGCCCATCGGGGTTGGGCATTTACACCAAAAGCGGGGAATGTTTACCGCAGCCTGCACAAACCGGCGCTGCCGCCCGGTTTTATTGTAAAAAAAGGATTGCGCTCGCGGAATAGTAACCTTTATAAAGATAAGGTTATTTTGCCGCCTGACTGCCCGGCTCCGGGCGGAACTCTCCTATTATGTATGCGGCGAGGGGCTATACCCGCCGCAGGAAAAATACCATGAACAGATTTGTCGTCGCAGAACCAGAAACCTGTATCGGCTGCCGCAGCTGCGAAGTGGCCTGTGTCGTCAGCCATCACGGCGGCCTCTTCCCCGATAAACGCGAATACTTCACGCCGCGGCTGCAGGTAATGAAAGGCGCCGCCGCCAGTTTTGCCGTGTCCTGCCGCCATTGCGAAGATGCCCCCTGCGCCGCCGTCTGTCCCAACGACGCCATTATCCGCAGCCATGATTCCATTCAGGTGCGTCAGGCGCTCTGCATCGGTTGCAAAAGCTGTGTCATCGCCTGTCCGTTCGGCATGATAACCGTGGTAACCGAGACCGTGCAGCCCGCCAGCCGTCGTCTGGCGGAGTCCTACCAACGGACCGAAGCGCAAAAATGCGATTTATGCGCCGACCAAAACTACGATCCGGCCTGTGTCCGCGCCTGCCCGACACGGGCGCTGCACATCATGGATGAACGGCAGATGAATGAACGGCAGCAGCAAAAACGTCTGGCCGCCGCCCTCAGGGATCCCGCCGGCCATCTGTTCGGTCCGGACCGCCGGACCGTTGTGCCGCCATCGTTTACCGTTCCCGGCCCGCTGCCGGTGGTAAAGCTGCTCGATGCGCCGCGTCCTGCCCGGCTGGAAGCGGGCAAAATTCCCCTTGAACAGCGAAAAACCACCTTCGCCGAGATTTACCGGCCGTTTACCGAGGCGCAGATCGGCGAACAGTCCGCGCGCTGCCTGCATTGCGGCGAACAGACCTTTTGCCAATGGACCTGTCCGCTGCACAACGCCATTGCGCAGTGGATCGCGCTGGCCGGACAGGGCCGCATCATTGAGGCGGCGGAGCTCAGCCATAGCACCAGTAGCCTGCCTGAAGTCTGTGGTCGGGTCTGTCCGCAGGATCGCCTCTGCGAACAGTCATGCACCCTTAACGAACGCCAGGGCGCGGTGACCATCGGCCATATCGAGCGCTACATTACTGAAACGGCGCTCGCCGCGGGTTGGCGGCCGGATTTGACGCAGGTTAAGCCCACCGGCAAACGGGTAGCGGTAATCGGGGCCGGCCCCGCCGGGCTGGGCTGCGCCGACATACTGGTGCGCAACGGCATCCAGCCGGTAGTGTTTGACCGTTACCCCGAGATCGGCGGCCTGCTGACCTTCGGCATTCCGGCCTTTAAGCTGGACAAAAGCGTCATGATCCGCCGGCGGGAAATTTTCAGCGCCATGGGCGTGGAATTCCGGTTGAATACCGAAATCGGGCGGGACATCACCATGGAGCAATTACTGGAACAGTTCGATGCGTTGTTTTTGGGGGTGGGGACCTATCAATCCATGCGTTCCGGCCTGGACCATGAAGACTCCGCCGGCGTGCTTGACGCCCTGCCCTTTTTAATTGCCAATACCCGCCATTTAATGGGCTATACCGATACCGATGAACACACTTTTACCAGTATGGAAAAGAAAACCGTTCTGGTATTGGGAGGCGGCGATACCGCCATGGACTGCGTGCGCACCTCGCTGCGCCAGGGTGCCACCCGGGTTGTCTGCGCCTATCGCCGCGATGAGAAAAACATGCCCGGCTCGAAGAAGGAAGTGAAAAACGCCCGGGAGGAAGGGGCGGAATTCATGTTCAACCTCCAGCCCCTGCGCTTTGAGGTTAATGAACAGGGACAAGTCACCGGCGTTACCATGATCCATACCGCCATGGGCGAACCGGATGGATCGGGCCGCCGGCAGGCGGTGCCCATCGCCGGATCCGAGGAGACAATTAGCGCCGATGCGGTACTGCTGGCGTTTGGTTTCCGTCCGCACCGCATGTCCTGGCTGGCGGATCATAACGTGACGCTGGATAAACAGGGACGGGTAGTGGCGCCGGTGGTGTCGGGTTATCCGCTGCAGACCAGCAACCCCAAAATATTCGCCGGCGGCGATATCGTGCGCGGAGCGGACCTGATCGTCACCGCCATCGCGGAAGGACGCAAAGCGGCGCAGAGCATCGGCAGCTACCTGAGGGATTTATAACCATGACGGGGCGACCGGGCCGATTAGCCGCCTACCCCCCGCCGAAGCACCGCTGTCTATCCCTGCTTCATGTGGATAAATAGTACATAATCAAAAGTGTTTCGTTTAACTTAGCGATATTTTATTTACCCGGTTTTCTACCTAATATTTCGGCATGACACTTTTTCGATACGACAGATAATATAAGTCTGCATAATATTATGGATTAACCATGCCAGCCTATAGGGTATACACCAAAATCAATGCCAATATTCCCCCTAGCTCTTTGCTGTATGATTTATGCATTTACCGGTTGGATTCGAAAAAAAAGAGATTCACACTTCTCGATGTCAAACAACAGCCGTTAAACAACAATTACGAAACACAAAGGCACACTACTCAGGAAACCAGCGACGCGCTTTCTGTGATCTATATTATGGAAGTGGTTTTGTACCGGAAAACCATGCTGAAAACGATTTGTGTCGTCGAGGAGCCATTTACCCGGATGTACAGCCTCGAAGAATTCACCACCGGTAAAGCCTTCTCTCCAAGCAAGCATGAAAACCCCTGCTATTTTGTAACCACCGGCCAAACCCGTCCGGTAAACGAAGGGAATAATGGCCATATTGTCACGATCTCTGAGCCTGAAAGACCGTTTGTTGCGCAAAAATACCCTATAGGCGACCCTCGCGATCCGTTTGAGCAGGAGGATATAGAAAAACAGATTTTCTCTCGGTTTCATCATATGGATTACCCCACCCAAGGGGATACCAGCTTATGTGGCTCCGCTGCTTTCTTTTACTGCCTGCAAATGGATCGGCCTGATGTCTATGCGCAGGCGGCGCGAGATCTCCGGCGCCACGGCAGGACAAAAATAGGCAATCTGAATATCGTCCCCAGCGAGGGCTGCCGTCATCCTAAAGGGTCCTTTTACGATAACAAAGGTTTCCCGCGGGTTTCCGGGCTGGACTGGATGACGCTGGCGGGGCTCAGGGACTCGGAAAACTATGTTATGCGTTACGATGCCGTGGATGATAAGGCGGCCGGGATTACCACCTGGGGGAAGCTGTCTCAGTGGTTTGAGAAAGCCGGATATCAAAAGGTGTTCGATAATACCGGCTTATCCCACATCAATCAGCATGATGTGGGGATATTTAATGATTATGTACGTAACGGCTACTGGGTCGTCACGTGTTTGGAGGATTGGTTTTCAAACCAATGGAATGAAATGAGAAAATTCATTATTTTAATTTATTGTGTTCTTTTGACGTCATGCGCAATAAAAGCCCGTGTCCTTCCCGACGGTCCTTTTCTAAAGGATGCCAAGGTCAGCCAGCCTTATGAGGATGTGATTATTGTAGGAGGGGCTATATCTAATAGAGTTATTGCGGAAATATATCCCGCGGATTCTGGCCTGTCTTGGGCTCCCAGTGACTATGAAGGGCCGGTGCTGCCTGTAACGGCAAAAGATTATGGCAGAATCAGGATATTCGGAACGCCAAAAGAAACCGGCGATATCCGGGTGACCATAGCAGGTACCGTTTATGGCACCATGCTGCAAAGCGGATCGGAATTTAAAAAGACTTATACCGTTAAAGTCGGATCGTAATTGAATAGTTTATTTGCATACATGATAAGGGATGGGGTTGCAGCGTTAATTTCCTGAATTGCCGTTCCAAATAATTGAACCTTATAGAAACCATCAGGCCATGGCCGGCGGCCAGTACCGCCGGACCAGGGTGATGCGGTAGGCATATCATCTGTTTAGGCACGTTGCGCCGAAACCGCTATCGGGCCTGGGTCAAAGGAATAGGCAATCTGAATATCGTCCCCAACGAGGGCTGCCGTCATCCCAAAGGGTCCTTTTACGATAACAAAGGTTTACCGCGGGTTTCCGGGCTGGACTGGATGATGCTGGCGGGGCTCAGGGACTCGGAAAACTACGTTATGCGTTACGATGCCGTGGATGACAAGGCGGCCGGGATTACCACCTGGGGGAAGCTGTCTCAGTGGTTTGAGAAAGCCGGATATCAAAAGGTGTTCGATAATACCGGCTTATCCCACATCAATCAGCATGATGTGGGGATATTTAATGATTATGTACGTAACGGCTACTGGGTCGTCACGTGTTTGGAGGATTGGTTTTCAAACCAATGGAATGAAATGAGAAAATTCATTATTTTAATTTCTTGTGTTCTTTTGACGTCATGCGCAATAAAAGCCCGTGTCCTTCCCGACGGTCCTTTTCTAAAGGATGCCAAGGTCAGCCAGCCTTATGAGGATGTGATTATTGTAGGATGGGCTATATCTAATAGTGTTAATGTAAAAATATACCCCGCGGATTCTGGCCTGTCTTGGGCTCCCAGTGACTATGAAGGGCCGGTGCTGCCTGTAACGGCAAAAGATTATGGCAGAATCAGGATATTCGGAACGCCAAAAGAAACCGGCGATATCCGGGTGACCATAGCAGGTGCCATTCATGGCACCATGCTGCAAAGCGGATCGGAATTTAAAAAGACTTATACCGTTAAAGTCGGATCGTAATTGAATAGTTTATTTGCATACATGATAAGGGATGGGGTCGCAGCGTTAATTTCCTGAATTGCCGTTCCGAATGATTGAACCTTAAAGAAACCATCAGGCCATGGCCGGCGGCCAGTACCGCCGGACTAGGGTGATGCGGTAAGCAGATCAGCTGCTTAGGCACGTTGCGCCGAAACCGCTATCGGGCCTGGGTCAAAGGAAGAGCGCATTTGCCAAGGTGGAGTTTGAGCGGCCGGTTTGTCGCCGCATCGTTGACATTAAATTGTCATAAACGCGGCCTAGCTTAATGATGTTGTGACGTTTTCCTTCTTTTGTCTCGATTAGCTAAAAGGACTCGACATGCGGCATACCTATTCTTTCGTCGTCGCGGCTACCGCGATGCTCATTTCCTCGGCCTGGGCGCGACCGAATGCGGAGGATCCGGCCCAAATCAGCGCCATCGTGGATACCACCTCGTTCTACAGCCTGAACGCCGACTACCTGGAGCTGGATCAGCACGTGCAGGATGCGTTGCGCAAATCGCTGCAAGGCGACGCGGCAACCCTGACCCGTCCGCAGTTGGATAAAGCCAAGCAAACCGCCAAGCAAGCGGATAAAAAGTGGCTGACCCAATCCGGCTATGATTTTGCCGTTAAACAAAATCAACAGGCAGGCATCGCCCTTTTATCTGATTTTTCGCAGTTAACGCCGGAAGTACAAAAGCGCAGCTTGGCGATAGTCACCCAAATCAATCGTGACGCCACCAAGGGACAGCGGCAGCAGGCGCTGGTGGATGCGGAAGGGCAGAACTATCTGTTTTTCATCGCCGATGCACTCGGTCCGCGGCTCGGTAAAGCCTTCCTCGCCGCCTATCAAAACGGCGAAATGGGCAAGGCCGCCGCGCTGATAAAAACCTCGGAAATCAGCACCGGCGCGGCCAAAGACCACTTCAATTATCCCCGCCCTTTCCTGCAGCCCGGTAATGAAATTCATCTGGTGCCGGATGACATGGTGGTCCAGGATAACCATCCTTACACAGCCACCCAGGGCGCCTTCCCCAGCGGCCATACCAATACCGGTTACACCGATGCCCTGCTGATGGGGGAGATGATCCCGGAACGCTTCGTACCGCTGGTGGATCGCGGCGCCCGCTACGGCTACTCCCGTATCGTGCTCGGGGTGCATTATCCGCTGGATATCATCGGTTCCCGTATGGTGGCTGAACGCAACGTTGCCCATTTTCTTAACGATCCCCGCTACCGCGCACTGTTTGAAGAAGCTAAACAGCAGTTGCGCGGCGCGCTGGAGAAAGAGTGCGGCGTCTCGTTGGCCGAATGCGCCAAAAGCCAGGGCCAGGCCGACCCTTATCTGGGCAGCGGCATGACCTCGTTCTATCGCTATACCATGACCTACGGTTTGCCGAAGGATAGCGCCGCGCCGGCCAGTGCCGTCAAGGTGCCCGCTGGCGCCGAAGTGTTACTGGAAGGGCCGTTGCCTAACCTTTCGGCAGCTCAGCGCCGGGCCCTGCTGGTTAAAACCGCCATACCGAACGGCTACCCGCTGTCCGCCGGCGAAGGGGAGCAGAATTTCTGGCAACGCCTGGATTTGCATGATGCGGCGCTGATGGGACATGCCCGCTAACGCTATGGCCGCACTATTTTGCCGCACTTAAACAAAGGGGAAACACATTCCCCTTCCGCTTCCCCAGCCGGAAAGGTAGACTGCCGGGAGTGATTTAATCATTCCCGGGAGGAATACCATGGACCGGCTGGCGGCGATGGAGACGTTCATTTGCGTGGTGGAAAGCGGATCGTTTACCGCGGCATCCCGGCGCTTGAATCTCGGCCAGCCGGCGGTGTCCAAAACCGTCGCCCAGTTGGAAGAGCGGCTCGGCGTCAGGCTATTGATTCGCTCTACCCGCGGCCTGACCCCCACCGAGGCCGGTGAGGAGTATTACCAGCGATCCAAACGCGCCATGGACGATATTAATGAAGCCGAGGTGGCCGCCCGCGGTTCGGGATCGGGATTAACCGGCCGGCTGCGCATTTGCGCGCCGGTCACCTTTGCCCGCCTGCATATTCTGCCCCATCTGGGCGCCTTCCTGGCCCGCAATCCCGACCTTTATATTGATGTGGTGCTGGACGATCGCCATATCGACCTTGTTTCCGAAGGCATCGATGTGGCGCTGCGGCTGGGCGATCTGCGGGATTCAAGCCTGATAGCCCGCCGCCTCGCTACCTGTCGCCTGCTGATTTTAGGTACGCCGGACTATTTCGCCCGCGCCGGCGAACCCCGGATACCGGAGGATTTAGTGGCCCATCAGGCGGTAGTCTATACCCAGCGCGGCGGCGGCGGCTCCAAATGGGTTTTCAGCCGCCATGGGGAGGAGCGCATCGTCCATGGACGGGGCCGGGTGAGGGCATCCGCGGCGGAGGGCATCCGCACCCTGGTACTGTCGGGTCTGGGGCTTGCCATGGCGTCGGAATGGATGTTCGCACCGGAATTGGCCGCCGGCCTGGTGGTTCCGGTGCTGAACGACTGGCATCTGCCCACCATGGATCTATGGGCGGTTTTTCCCACCGGCCGCATGGCCAGCGCCAAGGCCCGGGCATTTGTCGCCTACCTCGCCGAAGTGGTTCAAGGCGCTTCGTCGCCCATGGCGAACCCACTTTATTCTCAACAGGAATAAATACTATCTTTTTGCCCCCACTACCCGCCCGGCGGGACATCCTTTATTCTTCCGTCATCGAACGCCGACCGGAGTCGGCCACTGAATGGATGGAATAAGATGTCTGTCGCAACGTTAATACCCAATGAAAAGACCGACGCGCTCGGCGCCTGGCTTATTTTCGCCATGGCGGCGGCCTGCGGTATCGCGGTCGCCAATATCTATTACAACCAGCCGATGCTGGTGGTCATTTCCGCCAGTTTCCCCGGCCGGTTCGCCACCGGCCTTATACCCACCATCACCCAGTTGGGTTACGCGGCGGGGCTATTGCTACTGGTGCCGCTGGGGGATTTGCTGGAAAGGCGCAAATTGATAGTGGCCCAGTTTTTGACTCTGGCGCTGGCGTCCTTGCTGGCGGCGTTTGCCCCTTCAGCCTGGGTGCTGTTGGCGGCTTCGCTGGTGCTGGGCATCGGCGCCACCGCGGCGCAGCAAATCGTCCCGCTGGCGGCCTCCATGGCGGAACCTGCCCGTCGCGGCGCCGTAGTGGGCAGCGTGATGAGCGGTTTATTGTGCGGCATTTTACTGAGCAGAACCCTGGCGGGTCTGGTAGCCGTCTATGTCGGCTGGCGGGGAATGTTTATGCTGGGCGTGCCCCTGTCGCTGCTCGGCGCCTGGCTGATGGCCCGGATGCTGCCGAAAACCCAGGCGCAAACCGCCCTGGGCTACGGCGCGCTGTTGGCTTCCCTGGTGCATCTGTGGCGTGAAGAACCCCGCCTGCGCCAGGCAACCCTGACCCAAGGGGCGCTGTTCGCCGCGTTCAGCGCTTTTTGGACCGTACTGGCGCTCTATCTGGCCCAGCCCGCCTTTCACCTCGGCGCCGGATATGCCGGTTTGTTCGGTGTGGTGGGCGCGGCGGGCGTGTTCGCCGCTCCCGCCGCCGGCAGGCTGTCGGACAAGCTTGGCGGCCGCCGGGTAATCATGAGCGGTGTGGGGCTGGTATTGGCGGCATGGCTGCTGTTCGTGGGCTGGACATCCTTAACCGGCTTAACGGTGGGCGTAATATTGCTGGACCTTGGGGTGCAGAGCGCGCTGGTGGCCAATCAACACATTATCTTCGGTTTGCGCGAAGAGGCTAAAGGCCGGGTGAATACTCTGTTTATGGGCGGGATGTTTCTCGGCGGCACTTTCGGTTCCATGTGCGCGATGCTGGCCTGGGAACGGGCGGGCTGGCAAGGCGTGGGTTATCTCGCCATCCTGCTGACGCTGCTGGCGGCGGCAGCCGTCATGCCGAAAAAATAAATTCCATGGTTATTTACCAATGATTAATTTGATTGAGAAACATTCATTACCTACAATCCGCCCATGGCATTAAAAACCGCCGCCGGCATTTATGCCGGCAGCGACGCGGAACTGATGTCATGCATACGGTTCGGTTTGCGCGTGCCGGGGAAAACCGGACGCGCCAAAGAAGAAATGCCTGGGCTGGTTGAACTGGCCCTTAAAGTCGTAGGGTAGATTTCGTCTTGAGAAATCGGCCCTTTTTTATTGGGGAATAGTTATTCCCATTTAAGGGATCCCATGACACAACCATCGCAACCACCGGCTTTATCCAGGCGTCTGACGCTGATCCTGGCCACCGCCTGCGGCCTGATCGTCGCCAATATCTACTATGCCCAGCCCCTGGCCGGAGAAATCAGCCGCGCCCTTGGCCTATCGCCCCAGGCGGCCGGACTTATCGTGACAATGACGCAAATCGGCTATGGACTGGGACTGCTTTTGATCGTGCCCCTGGGTGACCTGTTCGAAAACCGCGGGCTGACGCTATGCGTCATGGGCGTGGGTATTGCCGCCCTGGCGACGGCGGTACTCGCCCATACCGTCAGCCTGTTTTTGACCGCCGCGGTGTTTATCGGGCTGGGTTCGGTGGCGGTGCAAATACTGGTGCCCTATGCGGCGCATCTTTCCGCCCCCGCTCTGCGGGGCAAAGCGGTGGGCGACGTGATGAGCGGTCTGATGCTGGGCATCATGCTCGCCCGCCCGGTATCGAGCCTGATCACGCATTTGTCGTCGTGGCGGATGGTATTCATTATATCCACCCTGGTAATGATCCTGCTGACGCTGACGCTGGGATATGTTTTACCCGTCCGCAGACCGGCCCCGGGACTACGCTATCGCGCGCTGATGGCCTCTATCGGCAGCCTGGCGGTGCATAATCTTACCCTGCGGCGGCGCGCCCTTTACCACGCCGCCCTGTTCGGCGCGTTCAGCCTGTTCTGGACCGTGACGCCGTTGCTCCTCACCGGACCGGAGTTTCATCTTTCCCAGGTGGGGGTGGCGCTGTTCGCCTTTGCCGGGGTGGCCGGCGCCATCGCCGCACCCATTGCCGGACGTGTTGCCGATCGCGGTTTAAGCAAGCCCGCCACGCTGTTTGCCATGCTGGCCGCCGGCACGGCGTTTCTGCTTACCCATATCGGCGATACGGGTTCTCACCTGAAGCTGGGCATCCTGGTCTTGGCGGCGATACTGCTGGATTTTGGCGTCACCATGAACCTGGTGATTGGCCAGCGGGCCATTTTTGCTCTGGGAGAACACTACCGAAGCCGTCTGAACGGCATCTATATGGCCACCTTTTTTGTCGGCGGCGCCATAGGCTCGGCCCTGGGGGGATGGGCCTATGCCCAGGGCGGGTGGGGGCTTGCTTCTCTTCTGGGCACCGCACTGCCGGCGATTGCATTATGTTATTTCGCCTCCGAGCGACCCGCTACAGAGTGACCGTATCAGGCCGGGGACACCCCCGGCAATAACACTTTTCCTTCCGGCGCATGCCCGGCCCTATACTCTTTTTCCTGCGATGTTACCCTATGGAAACGCTGAGCATTCAGTGACCCAATCCATAACGCATAAAAGCCGTTGCCTCAAAAAGGAGGAACTACTATGGACGCTATCGCCCCCCCGGATGTCGCAGGCTATCTTATCTCGTTCCCTGCCTTGCGTAATGAATTGCCCCGCCAAACCGAGGCTTTACTGCAACGCCTGCGCGCCGCGCAGAATTGCTGCAGCCATTGCCGTCCGCTCTGGCGGCAATGGCTGCAGATAGCGGACAGCGCATTGTTATCCGCCGCCGCCCGGGGGATGAATGCGGCGCATCCCAGCAAGCCTATCCTTATAGCCCTGAAATGCATGCGTTCCCTTAGCGCCAGGTTGATAACGCTGGAAGATCGGGCCGCTCTGGCCCCCATCGGCATCAACCCCGCCTCTCTCCCTACGGAGGACTTGCCGGAATCTACCCTAATATACATTACCCGCTTGGTGAATATGCGTAACGGCAAATCGGAAGCACAGGCCGACGATAGGGAGCGCGCCGCCATGCATTATTATTCCCGACAGGCCATGAATGGTTTATTGAAAATGGCGATAAAATACCGGCTGCGTCAAACCATAATTAATCGTAATCGTGATTATTATTCCGGAGATAATGATTTGCCTCCATACCGGGATACCGCCGGAAAGACCATAACCATACAAAATATCGCCGACCTTTCCGCCATCGCCGATTCAGGGAAACATTACCGTGCACAGGCGGTTAGGCCCTTTATATCATTAACGTCAACCGGCGCCGAAAGAGGGAGGTTATTTCATTATCTGGATTGTCGCATCTTAACCGGCGATGATGTACCGCCGCAGGAATCCCGCCTTATCGGGCAATGGGGAGTGGTGGCCGCCAAACTCATCCCTCGGGCTACCTGTTTAGGGATTTTTGCCGGTGTCCTGGTCTCGCCGCAGGAAATGGGAGACGCCGATCTGTTTGACCATGCATATATTATCGACCTCTCGTTAAAAGGACAGCCGATAACCTATCTGGACAGTGACGGCATACTGTCAAAAATCAATACGCGTTATAAATACGATGATCACGGCATGCCCGTCAGCCAGGCAAAAACCGGCTACAATGTTGAAAGCGCGAAATTCAAGGCCTGCCTCGAAGGTGGGCGAAGAGTGAATGTTATCGCGTTATTCGCCACGGAAGATATTCCCGCCGGCCGGGAAATTCGTCTCAATTATCACATTCCGAGCGCATTGATTTTAAATAATCAGTAACGGTTCTCACGTTCGTCCGACGTGCATTTATTCGCTCCGGGCATGCCGGGGGGTTGAGACATTCACGATCGACGCCTTGAAATCCCACCGGCTTAATCATTGTCCCGGCGCCTAAGCGCCCAATAGGCCGTAATCAGGGTAAAGCCCGTCACGATAAGCACCAGCAGCAGGAAGCCATGGCGATTATTGGCAAAGGGGATACCGCCGACATTCATGCCGAAAAAACCGGCAACGATATTAATCGGCAGCGCCAGTACCGTGATGATGGTCAACTGAAACAGCGTACGGTTATTTTGCTCCATCTGTTTGGCGGCTATCTCTTCTTGCAATAAACGAATCCGCTCGGTCAAACCCACCAAATCATTGAGCACTACCGTGAACTCTTCGGCGAAATGCCGTATATCCTGCACTACCACGGTCTCGAGCCATGCCGGAGGACGGCTCATCAGACGAAATAATGCCGCCGGCTCGGGAGCCAGCAAACGCTGATAGCGCAACAACAGCCGACGCAGGCGGCCCAGGGCGGTACGGTTGTTTTTGATATGGTGGCTGAGCAGCCGCTCCTCGATGGCGTCTACGTACAGGTTGGCCTGGCGGACTATTTGCTCCAGCACATCCTCCTGCTCTTCCAGCAAGTCGACCAATAATGCCGTAGGCGACGCAGGCATCAATTGATCCAGCTTGCGAAACAGATTCTCGATCAGGCGCACCGGCTTATGGCGCGCGGTCACCACCAGTTGGGGCCGGCAATAGAGCCAGAGCGTCGCCGCATCTTCCCCGCCGCCCTCGGGGCGAAATATCACATCGTTGAGCACGGCGAAAAGCACCTCGCCCTGGCGTTCTATCCGGGTACTGCGCGAGCCCTGGCGAATCTCCTCGAAGAAAAAATCCGCCATGGCGAAATGTTTTTTCAGCCATTTCTCGGCCGTGGCGTGATTAAGATTCACATGTAGCCAGATGAACCCCCGGCCCGGCTCGATGGATTGAAATTCATTGAGCACTTCACGGGAGGGAATACGACGCGCCGCCGCATCCGGTTCAAAAACATAGCCGTAAATAAGCCCGGTCACTTCATCGTTAAAGTTTAATTGCTGAGTAATTTCCGCCGGCATTTTTCATATCGTCAAATCATGAGAAAACATTATTACGACAGTTAATAAAATAAAAGCAATCTCTTTTATCGTGCCAACGCGGTACAAGCTCAATAACACCGCATGATCTGATGGTCACAGGAATGTCATATAAATGAAATCTTTATTTCAGACACAGAATGCTATACCTAAGGTCCGGTTCAGTGCAGCGATTATTTTTTATGAGCAACTATTTTATATCTGTCTGGCCCGGCGCAGATAATTTCCTCGCGGCGCTGGTCGTTTTTAGGAAGCACCCATCATTCTCCTTATCATCATTTACCTGCCATTGAACTGTCATCTGTCCGGATTATGTTCAAAGCAACTTACCCGGAGGTAATACCATGTTTAGTATGGATATGGTGCTGCAGGATCTTGATCCGCTGCATAAAACCGCGCCCTGGAAACTCAGTCTGCTGCGTTATTTATTCCGCGAAAAATATTTCCGGCAATTGGCGGAAGATTACCGGCATCTCAAAGGCATGGATATGGTGGAGCAGATGCTGGAGCATTTTAACCTGCGCTGTGAGCTGTCCGAACGGGATTTGGAGCAAATACCCAGCTACGGACCGGTGGTCCTGGTGGCCAATCATCCCCTGGGCATCTTGGACGGCCTGGCGCTGCTGCATGCCGTCTCTTCGGTAAGGGCGGATGTGAAGGTGGTGGCCAATCGCGTATTATCCTGCGTGGATGCCCTGGGCAGCCTGATGATCCCGGTGGATAACATGGGCAATCGCACCAGCCGCAACCAGGTGGCCATGATGCAGCAGCATCTGGAGAAACAAGGCGTATTGATACTCTTCCCGGCCGGCGAAGTTTCCCGCCTCGGCGGCAAAGGCATCCGGGACGGCCACTGGCACACCGGATTTATCCGTCTGGCGGCCAAAACCCGCGCCTGCATCGTGCCGGTGCACATCGGCGGACGCAACAGCGCGCTGTTTTATGCCTCTGCCCTATTATACCGGCCATTGTCCATGCTGTTGCTGGTACGGGAGATGTTCCTGCAGGGCGGCAACCGGCTGCGGCTGAGGGTAGGCGCGCGCATCCCCTTTGCCAACTGGCATGACGGCCATACCCAGGCCAAGGATCTCGCCGAACGTTTCCGTCGCCATGTTTACCGGCTGGGGCAAGGTAAAGAAGGGTTTTTCCGCAGCGAATCCGCCATAGCGCGGGCGGAAGACCGCGCCGTGCTGAAACGCGCCCTGGAGGGCAGTGAAATCCTGGGCCATTTACCGGACGGCAAGATCATTTATCTGTACCGACGTAACGGCGAGGATTATGTCCCCATACTGCGCGAGCTGGGGCGTTTGCGTGAAATCGCCTTTCGCGCGGTGGGTGAAGGCAGCGGCCGCCGCCGTGATCTGGACGGCTATGACGATGATTATTATCATTTGATCCTCTGGGATGCCCAGGGGCTGGAAATTGTCGGCGCCTATCGCTTTATTCCCACGGCGGAACAATACCGGCTTAAAGGCATTGACGGTATTTACACCCACAGCCTGTTCCATTACGGCCACCAGATGGACGACATTCTGGCGCAGGGTATCGAACTTGGGCGAAGTTTTGTCCAGCCGGCCTACTGGGGAAAACGCAGTCTGGATTATCTCTGGATTGGCATCGGCGCCTATCTGGCCAAATACCCCCGGTACCGCTACCTGTTCGGCCCGGTGTCCATTTCCGGCGGCATGCCCGTGGCGGCGCGGGATCTGCTGATTGCCTTCTACCGGCTCTATTTTGCCCCCTCGCTGCCGCTGGCCGCGTCCCGCCGGCCTTACCCCGCTTCGCTGCCCGAAGTCCTGGCCCAATTCACCGGCGATAACTACCAGGAAGACCTCCACCGGCTAAAACGCCTGTTTGCCAACTTCGGCTGCAGTATACCCCCGCTGTATAAACAGTATTCCGAACTGTGCGAAGCGGGCGGCGTGCAGTTTATTGACTTCGGTTCCGATCCGGCCTTCAACAACTGCGTCGACGGCCTGGTGCTGGTGGATTTACACCAGTTAAAACCCGCCCGTTATGAACGTTATATCGGCGTACATCATCGGCGGGAACGGGATGTTCCGTTATGAGACGCCACCCTCAGAAATTGGTCTCAACCCCTCCTACAATTCAATGATTTTCCGCAGTAATTTTGCTCCTTGCATTCGCCCGACAGCCTCTGGACATAAACCGCCTATTCTGAACAGGAGAAGGCACATGTTGAAGACTATCCGGTTCGCTGCCGGCTTTTGCCGGCATCCGGAGGCGCTGCTTTTAATCGGCAACGATGCCGGAAGGCCCCCTTATTTCCAAGGAACGCACTATGAAAAAATTCATTAACGGCGTGGACGATCTGCTGGCCGGTCAGCTGGCCGGCCTGGTGGCGGCTCATCCCGCTCTTATTCTGCACCGAGACCCGGTGTATGTTACCCGTGTCGATGCGCCGGTCACCGGCAAGGTGGCGCTGCTCTCCGGCGGCGGCAGCGGCCATGAGCCCATGCATGCCGGCTATGTCGGCGAAGGCATGCTGGACGGCGCCTGTCCGGGTGAGATCTTTACCTCGCCGACGCCGGATCAAATGTTCGAATGCGCCATGGCGCTGGATGGCGGCCACGGCGTTCTGCTGCTTATCAAGAACTATACCGGCGATGTGATGAACTTCGAAACCGCCGCCGAGCTGCTGCACGATGCCGGCGTTCCGGTGGCCACCGTATTGGTGGACGACGACGTCGCGGTCAAGGACAGCCTCTTCACCGCCGGTCGGCGCGGCGTCGCCAATACCGTGGTGCTGGAAAAACTGCTGGGGGCGGCGACGGCCCGGGGAGACAACCTCGATGAACTGCAGGCCCTGGGGCACCGGCTCAACAACGACGGATTTTCCCTGGGCGTAGCGCTCAGCGCCTGCACCGTGCCGGCCGCGGGCCGCCCGTCGTTTATCCTGGCGGAAAACGAGATGGAATTCGGCGTCGGCATCCACGGTGAGCCGGGTATTGAGCGGCGGAACTTTCACAACCTGGATGACACGGTGGACCAGATGTTCGCTACACTGATTGAAAACGGCAATTACCAGCGTACTATCCGCCGCTGGGATCGCGAACTCGGGGACTGGCAGGATGAGATCCAGGATAAACACGCGCTGCAACGGGGTGAACGGGTCATTGCCGTGGTGAATAATCTTGGCGGCACGCCGCTTTCCGAACTCTACGACGTTTACCGGCGCCTTGCCGAGCGTTGCGCCGAGGCCGGCATTGAAATTGCCCGCAACCTGGTGGGCTCCTGGTGCACGTCGCTGGATATGTATGGCGTTTCCATCACGCTGATGCGGGCCGATGAAGAAACCCTAGCGCTATGGGACGCGCCGGTGAATACCCCCGCCCTGCGCTGGCATTGTTAACGGGAGACAGACATGGCATTAACCAAACAGCAGATTGTGGCTTGGCTACAGCGCTGCGGCGAGGTTTTTCAACAGCAGCGGGATTTTCTCACCGGACTGGATACCGAGATCGGCGATGGCGATCATGGTCTTAATATGCACCGTGGATTCAGCAAGGTAGTGGAAAAGCTGCCCACTTTCGCCGATAAGGATATCGGTTTCATCCTGAAAAATACCGGCATGACCCTGCTCTCCAGCGTCGGCGGGGCCAGCGGCCCGCTGTTCGGTTCTTTCTTTATCCGCGCCGCGCAAAGCACCGCTTCCCTTGAGAGCCTTGAGCTACCGGAACTGTATCGAATGATTAAGGACGGCGTGGACGGCGTGACGGCGCGCGGCAAGGCGGAGCCGGGGGATAAAACCATGTGCGACGTCTGGCGGCCGGTGGTGGCGGCGCTCGAGCGGGCGCAGGGCGAAGGGGATACCCTCGCCGCCGCGCTGGATCACGCTTTGGCGGAGGCCCGCCGGGGAGTGGAGGAAACCGTCGGCATGCAGGCGCGCAAAGGGCGCGCCAGCTATCTGGGTGAGCGCAGCATCGGTCACCAGGATCCCGGCGCCACCTCGGCGATGCTGATGGTGGAGGCGCTGGCGGCCACGGTGCATCAAGGGTAACGGGGCTAGCCAAGGTTAATCCGGCGGCGAAAACGCCGACGGCGTGATGTCAGCGGCGCGGCAGGCGGAATGGAGCAAGCTATGGTGAATCTGGTGGTGGTTTCCCACAGCGCCAAACTGGCGGAGGGGGTGGCGGAACTGGCGGGGCAAATGATACAGGGCGGCTGCCGCCTCATCACGGCGGCCGGCGTGGATGACGAAGCGCACCCCATCGGGACCGATGCGGTAAAGATCATGGCGGCTATTGAAGAGGTGTTCGATCCCTCCGGCGTGGTGGTCATGATGGATTTGGGCAGCGCGTTGCTCAGCGCCGAAACGGCCTTGGAACTTCTTGATCCGGATATGGCGCGGCAGGTCAGGCTCTGTGCCGCACCGCTGGTGGAAGGCACGCTGGCGGCCGCGGTGGCGGCTTCCAACGGCGCCGATCTTGACCGGGTGATGGCCGACGCCATGAATGCCCTGGCCGCCAAACGGGCCCAATTAGGGGAAACCGTGCCCGCCGGCGGGGAAGCGCCGCCGGATGAAACCGCCGCTGCCGCCGGGGCGCAGGCAACCCCGCCGGGGGAAGGCGCGCGCCGCGCGTTCTGGCGAATAGAGAATCCCCACGGTTTACACGCCCGTCCCGCCGCCCGGCTGGTATCGGTGCTCTCGCCGTTCGCCGCCCGGCTGACGCTGGAAAAAACCGGACAGTTCGCCGACGCAAACCGGCTAAACCAGGTAGCCGCCCTGCAGGTGCGCCAGGGGGACGAGATAGTGCTGTACGCTGAAGGCGAGCAGGCCGACGCGGCGCTGGCGGCATTTCTCCAGGAGGCCCGGACCGGCTTTGGCGAGACCATCCCGACGCAAGAGGGTGAAGTGCTGCAAGGAACAACGGTAGCGGAGCCCTCTGTCACCGCCCGCGCCTGGCGTCTTACCGGCGACCCGAGGCAAAATGCGGTAGGGATCCCGGCCATGACGGGCAATCAAACCCAGTCGGCGCAACCGCGCGCGGATACCTCATTAGATTGCATTCAGCCGGAGCAGCGGCGTTTTGCCGGGGCGATTGATCAGGCGCAGCGTCAGTTGGAGCAGCTCGCCGCCGCCATCAGCCTGCGGCTGGGACCGCGCTTCGCCGGCATTTTCGAGGCGCAGGCCATGCTGCTGTCGGACGAGGGGCTACGGGACGCGGTTGCGGAAAATATCCCTCGGCTCGGCAGCGCGGCCGCCGCCTGGCGTAAGGAGACCGCGGCGATGGCAGCGGATTATGCCGGCCTGCAGGATGAGTATTTACGGGTACGTGAGCTGGATGTCCGCGATATGCGGGACATGGTACTGGCGCTGATTGACACGGCTCCGCCGCCGCCACCGCCGCCAAGTGAAGAATACATCCTGATCGGCAAGGAATTATACCCCTCCCGGCTGGCGTCGCTGGACCGCGCCAAGGTGGCGGGCATTGCCCTGGAGGGAGGGCATCCGCTGTCCCATACCGCTATCCTGGCGCGGGCGATGGGCATTCCCATACTGGTGGGCATAACCGGTTTAATGGACCGGGTTCATAACGGCCAGACCGTCACCCTGGACCCGGCGCGGGGAGTCCTAAGGATAGCCTGAAATTGACCTCATTGGCATTTATGACGGTGTAGGCAGCGCGAACAATCCATTATTTACAAGCCCGACGTTTGCCCAAGTATCAGTGGAGAGTGGAGCACCGCAATGGCAACACATAAAATTATTCTGGATTGCGATCCGGGGGTGGATGACGCCGTGGCGATTCTGCTGGCGCTGGCCTCGCCGGCGGAAATAGAGGTAGTGGGTATCACCACCGTGGCGGGCAACAGGCCGCTGGAACAGACTCAGTATAATGCACGCCGGATATGCACACTGGCCGGGCGCGGCGATATTCCGGTATATGCCGGTTGCGGCAGGCCGATGATTGAAGCCCAGGGCCGGTCCGCCCCGATACACGGCAGCGACGGGCTGGGGGATGCGCCGTTTCCTGAGCCCACGGTACCCCTGCAGGACCTGCACGGAGTGGATTTCATTATCCGCACCGTCAGCGAGGCGCCGGGTGAAATCACGCTATGTCCCATCGGTCCGATGACCAATATCGCCCTGGCCATCGTCAAACAGCCCGACATCGCGCCAAAAATCAAACAGATCGTCTTTATGGGCGGCGCGGCTTTTTGTCCGGGCAACGTCTCGCCGGTGGCGGAATTCAATCTTTTTTTCGATCCCTGGGCCGCCCGGATTGTCCTTGATGCCGGCATACCCCAGGTGATGTTCGGGCTGGATGTCACCCACCAGGCCAAAACCAGCGGACCCTTTCTTGATGGCCTGCGGCAGTCCGGCCCGCTGCCGTCGTCAGTCAGCGCCATGATCCAGCGTTACGGCACCGGCGATCGTTGCCTGCATGACCCCTGCGTGATCGCCTGGCTTATCGATCCGTCGCTGTTTGACGGCGTATCGGGACGGGTACGGGTTAACTGTCAAGACGATGATTTGCGCGGCCAGACCTTGGTAACCCTTGCCTCGGGCCATCCCGGCGACGCCTCGCCGAATATACAGGTGATGACCCAGGTGGATAATCCGCGCTTTCTGGCACTGTT
Source organism: Sodalis sp. RH15 (assembly GCF_047324255.1). NCBI lineage: Bacteria > Pseudomonadati > Pseudomonadota > Gammaproteobacteria > Enterobacterales > Bruguierivoracaceae > Sodalis > Sodalis sp. RH15. Next base: position 498,471 of record NZ_CP178738.1, on the reverse strand, counting down.
GGCCGAACGGCTTAAGCGCCTTTAACGAAACGCGCGTTCAGACCTGCGCCATTCCGCCGTCGATGCAGAGCTCCGCGCCGGTGATAAAGCTGCTCTCGTCCGAGGCGAGAAAAAGCGCGGCGGCCGCCACCTCTTCCGGACGACCGAGACGACCCAGCGGAATCAGCGCCGTCATCGTTTTTCTCAGTTCATCGGATGCGCTGTCAAACATCGGCGTATCAATGGGACCGGGGCTAAGGGTGTTCACGCGAATACCCCGGCCGGAAAGCTCCTTGGCCCAGGTGCGGGAATAGGATCGCATCACCGCCTTGGTGGCGCCGTAAACGCCGTATCCTTCCGTGCCGATAAATCCGGCGATGGACCCCATCAGCACGATGGCGCCGCCATCAGGCATCAACGGCACGGCGCCTTGCACGGTGAACAGCGAGGCGCGGGCGTTCAGATTGAAAGTCTTATCGAAATGGGACGCCGTGATGTCGTCCAAGGTGGCGTATTCCGATATTCCCGAGTTCACCACCAGGATATCCAGTTTGCCTTTTTTATCCTTCACCGTTTGGTATAAACGCTGCATATCCGCTTCAGAGGTAATGTCGCCGCACACCGCCTGGGCGTTCGCTCCCAGCGATGCCGCCGCGTTGTCCAGCTCCCCCTGACGGCGCCCGGTAATAAAGACATAGGCCCCTTCCCGCACAAACCGCTGCGCCACGGCAAAGCCGATTCCGCTGTTGCCGCCGGTGATAACCGCAATCTTTCCGTTTAATCTCGACATGGTCACTCCTCATCTTTTAGGTTGACATCAAGATATACGACGTATATCTAATGTCAATTACGCACCTGAAGTAGCCCAGATATAGACGAGGTAACCCCCATGCCGAAAATTGAGAACCCGATACGGGAAGAAGCCAGGCCGAAAATCAAAGACTGCCTACTGGTAGAAGCCTTGTCCACCAGGCCGATTCTTGACCAGATCGCGAATAAGTGGTCGGTATTGATCCTCACCTTCCTCTGCGCGGAACCCGCGCGTTTCAACGCCATCAAACGGCGTCTGGACGGGATCACCCACAAAGCGCTGACCGAAGCGCTCCGCCGCCTTGAAAGAAACGGGCTGGTCTCCCGACGGGTCATCACCTCATCCCCCATCGCGGTGGAATACTCTCTCACCGCGTTGGGACACTCATTGCAGGAACCTTTTACCGCCCTGTACGGCTGGGCGGCTCACCATCAATCCGATATCGAACGGGCCCAGCTGGAATATGACAGACGCAGGGCGGCGGAACTTACGGAATAAGTAACGGCGGCACGGTTTCCTCTTGCTGCGCCGGACCTCGGCTTCTCATTTGCGTTGAGTTTTTTTGTTGATTAAAATATATTATAGTCATAATCTATTTTAGCCATTCAACGAAAGAGAAGACGATGTCCTTAACCAATATCATTGCGGCTCCGTCGGAAAAGCAGCGGCGTTACGAAGTCCTGGTGGCGACCTCCGGCGTCTCGTTTATGATCATGCTCGATGCCAATATTGTTGCGGTCTCTCTTCCGTCCATCGCCGGCTCCCTGCACAGCGCCTTCAGCGGCGTGGAGTGGGTCGTCAGCGCTTATATCCTGGCATTCGTCGCCTGCCTGATGCCCGCCGGGGCCATAGCCGATCGCTTCGGCAGAAAAAAAAGCCTGCAATGGGGAGTGGCGATATTCACTTTGGCGTCCGTGCTCTGCGGTTTGTCGGAAACCATTATGCAGCTCAATATCGGCCGGGCCCTGCAGGGGATCGGGGCCGCATTGCAGCTGAGCTCGGCCCTTGCCGTCCTGGGCCATGAATTTCAGGGCAGCGAGCGAGCCAAGGCATTCGCGACGTGGGGCGTGGTGATAGGCGTAGCGGCCACGGCGGGGCCGATCGTCGGCGGCGTCATCACCGCCGGTATAGGCTGGCAATGGGCTTTTTTAATCAATGCGCCCATTGGCGCGGCGCTGTTTATCCTGGCGACGCGTTCGGTTATTGAATCACGGGATCTGCTCCACGCCCGCCTTGATATCGGCGGAGCGGTACTGTTTGCCGCGGCATTGGCCTGCTTTGCCACCGCATTGATTGACGGCGGCAATCAGGGATTCAACCTCCTTTCCGTTAAGATGCTCTTTCTTGCCGGCGCCCTGTTAATGATGGCCTTCATTTACGCCGAACGGCGCCAGAAACGGCCGATGGTGGATCTGCGGCTCTTTCGCAACCCGGCATTTATCGGTTGCAGCCTTGCGATGCTTGCCTTTGCGTCCACCTGTTATGTCATGACCACCTATCTGCCGGTTTTCCTGCAGGGAACCTTCTTTTCCAATCCGGGTAAAACCGGACTGGCGCTGCTCCCTTTCAGTATTCCCCTGTTGGCCGGCCCCTGGTTCGCCGCGCGCCTTTCGCAACGCTTTTCCGGCCGGGGGATACTGGTTATCGGACTGCTGCTGGCGGCGGCGGGTAATGCCGCCATCGCCTGGGCCGCGGCGGGCAGTTACCTTTTTGTCGCCATAGGCATGTTTATATTGGGCATGGGCGCCGGCCTGCTTAACGGTGAAACCGCCAGGGTCTCCATGCAGGTCGTACCGTTGGAGCGTGCCGGAATGGCCTCGGGGCTGGCATCCACGTTCCGGTTTGTCGGGCTGCTTATCGGGCTGACCGGACTCGGCGCGGTGTTAACGGCGGGCATCAGCCGCTTTTTTGCTCTAAAGCGTCTTAATCTTCCCCTGGCGGATACCGTCAACCTGCGGGACGCCGTTCATCATGTGGCAACCGGCCAGCTGCAGTCATGGCTGGCGGGAAAAATCCCCTCCGCCGATACCGCCCTTTGGCTGCAAACGGCCCATCAGGGATTCATTTTCGGCTTCAGCCTGCTGATGGGGTGCGCGGCGGTCATCGCCGCCCTATCGGCGTTAGCGACATTTATATTGTTGGGACGCTCTTCGCAGCGTCTCTGATTCAAACATTCTCGGCAACAGGAGCACCAGCGATGCCTATAGTACGCATAGATACCATGAAGAATCAGGACGGCGGCTACATCGGAAAAATCGGCCATATCGTGTACGACGCCATGCGAACCGCCATTTCCGTTCCGGAAAACGACAATTTCCAGGTGCTGAATGAGCACGATCATGAGCATTTCGTTTATGACCCGAAATACCTGGGCATCAAGCGAACCGACCGGCTGGTGATGATCCAGATAACCCTGAATGAAGGGCGAACCCTAGATCAGAAAAAAAGACTCTACAAGACTATCGCCGATGAGCTGAACCATCAGCTCGGCATACCCCCCGGCGACGTCTTCATCAATCTGGTGGAGGTGAAAAAGGAGAATTGGTCATTTGGCAACGGCATCGCCCAGTACGCTGACTGAGTGGGCATGAACGGCCTATTCCGGGACGGTCAGCAAGAGCGCGGAAAGCGACGCCATCAAACCGAACGCCGCCATCAGCAGCCAGGCGGTTTTGAACTGCCCGGCATGCAGCGCGGTCCCGGCTACCGCCACGAATACGGCGACGCCGATAGCCGCGCCGATTTGCCTTGAGGTATTGATAATGGCGGTGCCGGTGGCGTATTGATGGGAAGGGAGAGCGGAAGCTCCCCCGGCAATAAATCCGGTTTGCCCGATCCCCGCTCCCGCGCCGGTCAGTAGGATGCCGGGCAGATAGGCGAAAAAATACTGAGATTCGGCGCCTAACAGGGCATACCACCAAAGCCCGGCGATAAAGAACAGCAGCCCGGCGGCGAGCGTCAGCTGTTTGGGCGAGAATGTCGTTCTGCCGGCCAGCAGCGCTGCCGCCACCGCGGCGCAAGGGCCCACGCCGAGGGCGGCGCCCGTCGACATCGGCGCCCAGCGCCAGACCTCGGTCAGGAAAAGCGAACCGCCCAGCAGCATGATGGCGAAACCCATGTAGAAAAAGGCCATGCCCACCGTGGCGACGGTAAAAGTGGATACGGCAAAGACGCGCAGATCCAATGCGGGCGAGGGGCAGGTCAGGCAACGCCGGACAAATAGCGCCAAAGACAGGGCTGCCCCACAATACACCGACCAAAGCGCCGTGCTCGTCACACCCCAATCGCCTGCATATGAAATCCCGGCCACCAGCAGCGCAAGGCCTATAATCAGCATCAGCGAACCCATGACATCGGGGAAGGCGCTGTTAACGATGGGCGTTTCGGTCAAATGTTTGCTTAGCCGCCATGCCGGCATGGCGACAAACAGATTGACGATAAAAATCAGCCGCCAATCGATGTCCACCAGCGCGCCTCCCAGAACAGGGCCCAGCGCCGAGGCAACCGACCCGGTGGCCGCCCAGATGCCCACCATCCGCTTGTGGTGCTCTTGGGGATAGGCCGCCAACAGCAAACCCAGGCTGGTGGGGATCATCAGCGCCGCGCCCAAGCCTTGCAGGCCGCGGGCGCCAATCAGAGTCAGCGCGCCGGGCGCGAATGCGCAGGCTACGCTGGCAATCGTGAACACCAGCAAACCCGCTTTGAAAACCCGCTTACGTCCGTAAATATCGGCAATCCGGCCACTGGGCACCAGGAATGCGGCAAACGCAATGGAGTAAGCACTTATCACCCAAGACATGGCCTGGTTGGTGACGCCGGGAAAGCCCTCGCGGATCGCCGGAAAGGCTACGTTCACTACAAAAAGATCAAGGGATGACAGCACGCTTCCGGCGCCAATCACTACCAGGGCCCAGGCGGAAGGACTGACATAGGCGCGCCCACGCTGCCGCTCATTGGTTGTATCAGGCATACGGTCCGCTCCAAGTGGGTTGTTGTGGCTGAAGGGGATTATGGAAGGCTTGAAGACGTACCGTATTGGACAACTGGAAAATGCGCATCGACAAACTGGGCCGGCGTGATGCCGAAGCAGCCCTTGAAGCGCCGGATCAAATGGCTCTGATCGAACAGGCCCACGGATGCCGCGACGCCAGCGGACGGTAGCCCGGAGGCCAGCAGTTTTTTGGCGGCCTCAAGCCGAACCCCATTGAGATAGGCATGAAGGGGCAAGCCATAGGCGGCGCGAAACAGCTGGTTTAAACGAACCCGGCTAAGACCCGCGGCGTCGGCCATATCCGCTGTGGTCAGCGAATCGGCAAAACAGGCATGGATAAGCTCCCGCACCCGCTCGATGCGAGGATCATGCGCCTTCGCCCTCAACGTCGCGGGGCGCGTGGAATACCGGGTCAACAGCGGTTTCAGCGCTTCAATCAGATGGATTTCCGCCGCCAGCCGATCCTGCCCATAGAATAATGTGCGATGGAGCCGTCTCAAGGCGAAGACCACGTCCGGATCGGTAACCACCGAACGGGTAAAGAGTATGGAAGCAGGCGTGGAAACGCCGAATTCCCCGGCAATGTCCGCAATGGCCCAAGGCTCCACGTAGACCATGCTGTACAGGTAGCCCTGATCCCCGCAGGCCTTGCCATCGTGGGAATCACCCGGATTGATGATCATGGCGCTTCCCGCGGGGGCGATAAATGAGCTGTTTTCCAGGGCGACTTTCGGCGCGCCGGCGTCTATGGTGCCGAGGACATAATAATCGTGAGAGTGGCGCTCGTATTGATGCTTATTAAAATAGGCATGTAGCCCCTGCATTCCCAACTCAGGGGCTGCGATGAATTTTGCCCACTCATTTGAGGAGGTTTTCATAAGATGTCATCCCACAGCGAGGCTCGGTTTGCTCATATCTCTAGCTACTACTATTATAGGAGTAACCATGTGCCCTGCAAGTATCCTAAAGATGCCATGCATGAACCCAGCCTTAAGTTCGTAGCCAGCCATCCGGAATACGAAAGCCGTAGAGCTTTCTTTCACGGGTCGCGGCGGATAAAATTGTATGTAATCATCGCGACGTTAACTGAACGCTACGGTCGAGCCAGTACCGCGCTAATCGGTCGCTGTCCAACCCATTCATAGGCACGCCCAAAGGAGGACGCAATGTCCCGTTCCAGCATTCCCGCCGCGTTGTCTTTATTTACAGACAAGACACCCGCGGCCCTTCCTGCCACGCATTCGAACACGACCTATCATAAGGTCCAGGTAGACGGCGTCGGTATCTTTTACCGCGAAGCAGGCCCCACTGACGCACCGACCATCGTGTTGCTCCACGGTTTCCCTTCATCATCAAGGATGTTCGATACGCTGATTCCGCTGCTCGCCACACGCTATCATGTCGTCGCGCCCGACTATCCCGGCTTCGGGCAAAGTGACGCCCCTCCCCCGTCCCATTACCGCTATACGTTCAACCACCTGGCCGAAACAACCAATAGGCTGCTTGAGCAATTGAAGATTGATCGCTACAGCCTTTACCTGCAGGATTATGGCGGACCCGTGGGTTTTCGCGTCATGTTGGCGCATCCGGCCCGCGTTCAGGGCCTCATCATTCAAAACGCCAACAGCTACGAAGAGGGCTTAGGGCCCAAATGGCAAGGCATCAGGGCTTATTGGGCCGACCCAAAGAATCATCCGGAAGTGCCTGAAGCCTTTATGTCATTCGAGGGTACAAAATTCCGCCATGCCGGCGACAGCCCAAACCCGGAATGTTACAACCCCGATAGCTGGACGGACGAATACGCCTTTCTTTCCCGGCCCGGCGAAAAGGAGATCCAAACGGCATTGCTGTATGACTATCAGACCAACGTCGCGGCATATCCGCGGTGGCAAGCATGGCTGCGCGCGCATAAGCCGCCGACGCTGGTGATATGGGGCCGCTACGACAGCTCGTTCCTGGTGCCGGGAGCTGAAGCCTACCAGCGCGATGTGCCTGATGCAGAGGTTCAACTGGTTGATGCCGGTCACTTTGCGCTCGATGAGAAGGTGGACGACATAGCAGCGTCGATACACGTATTTCTCGACAAGTTGTATCGATGATTTTCCGCCGTGGTTTACGGACGAACCAGCCGCACAGTCACTGCCAAGATAGAGGTGACATTGAGAAGGGCTAAAGTTCCTCTGATCACATGCCGGCGACTTCGGCAAGCGCCTGCCCGCAGGCCCAGGCCGAACTCCAGGCCCACTGGAAGTTATAGCCCCCCAGCCAGCCGGTGACGTCCGCCACCTCGCCGATAAAATAGAGCCCCGGCACCTGCCGGCTTTCCATGGTTTTGGAGGAGAGGCGGCGGGTGTCCACGCCGCCCTGGGTGACCTCGGCGGTGCGATAGCCCTCGGTGCCGTTGGGCTGTACGCGCCACTGCCGCAAAGACATCACCCAGTCGTTTTGCTGGCGGCGGCTGAGCTGCGTCAAGGTGCATTCCGGGATGTCCAGCAGGGTATGCCAGCACTCTACAAACCGGCGCGGCAGCACCTTTGCCAGGGTATTTTTCAGCGTTTGGTTGGGGTGATCCCGTCGCTCTTCGGTGAGAAACGCCTCCAGATCCCGCTCCGGCACCAGGTTGAGGGTAAGAAATTCGCCGTTTTGCCAGTAGCTGGAAATTTGCAGCATCGCCGGGCCGGACAGGCCCCGATGGGTAAACAGCAGATTTTCCCGAAAGGACATGCCTGCGGCGGCTTCCACCTGCGTTGGCAGGGCGACGCCGGCGAGAGCGCCTAAAGACTCCAGCAGCGGTTTATGCAGGGTAAACGGCACCAGCGCGGCGCGGGTGGGCACCACCGGAATACCGAACCGTTCGGCAATGCGGTAACCCAGCGGCGTGGCGCCGAGTCCGGGCATGGAGAGGCCGCCGGTGGCGACCACCAGCGACGGCGCCGTGACCTCGCCGCCGGGGAGGAGCACATGGAACTGTTCATCACGCTTTTCTACCGCCGCCACCTCGCTGCGCATCCGCAAGGTCACACCGCCGCGCTGGCATTCGTCCAGGAGCAGCGTCACGATCTGCTGGGCCGAATCGTCGCAAAACAGCTGCCCCAGGGTTTTTTCATGGAAGGCAATGCGGTGCCGCCGCACCAGCTCGATAAAATCCCATTGGCTGTAGCGGGATAGGGCCGATTTGCAAAAATGCGGATTTTGCGAGAGAAAGGCGGCGGGCTCCACGTGCAGGTTGGTGAAGTTGCAGCGGCCGCCGCCGGACATCAGGATCTTCCGGCCCGGTTTTTTGCCGTTATCCAGCAGCAGTACCCTGAGGCCGCGCTGACCGGCCTGGGCGGCGCAAAACAGGCCCGCGGCCCCGGCACCGATGATAATGGCGTCAAATTGTTCCCCTGTGCTCACTCAATCACCTTAAGCCCGGCCAATCTATTCTCGCTTGACTGATTCTCAATCAATTTATCACTCTTCAACAGGAGCCTGCTCGACTGGTATTCAGTCAATTTATATCCATTCAATGTCTGCACTTTCGACTGATGCTTAAACAATTTATATTCGCTCAATAAATACAAACCAAACTTATTCATACTCTAATCATGCTCAATTGACTTATGTGCACCCGCCTTTGTTTTTAAGGGGGATACCCCCGGTCGGCGCGTTTGGCGGGGCACCTGATTGTAGCCATCCACCGCGGCAGACGCCAGCCGCGCGAAAAAACGCCGGGTGGAACAGAATTAACCTATTGATAAAATTGATAATCATCAGCAAGCGCAAGGGCAGCGTCAATAAAAATGTCATAAAAAGGTCATATTTTGCTTTTCCAGCGCCCCCGTTGTCGCAGATAATGCGCCCCGTTCATGTCCAATAAATGGCGTAACCTTATGCTGCATCTATTTACCGGCCTGGAATTTCATACCGGTCTTATGTTGGTTATCGCGTTAATATTTGTATTAATATATGAAGCTATCAATGGGTTTCATGATACGGCCAATGCGGTGGCAACCGTAATCTATGCCCGCGCGCTTCGCTCTCAGCTGGCGGTGGGAATGTCCGGGGTATTCAATTTTCTCGGGGTGCTGTTGGGCGGTTTGAGCGTGGCTTACGCCATTGTTCATCTGCTGCCGGTGGATCTGTTATTGAATGTCAGCTCCACCCACGGACTGGCAATGATGTTCTCCATGCTGCTGGCGGCCATCATCTGGAACCTGGGCACCTGGTATTTCGGTTTGCCGGCCTCCAGCTCCCATACATTGATTGGCGCCATTATCGGTATCGGCCTGACCAATGCGCTGCTGACCCATACCTCGGTGTTGGCGGCGCTGAATATTCCAAAGCTGATTGAGATTTTCCTGTCCCTTATCATCTCGCCCATCGTGGGGCTGGTACTGGCGGGCGCGTTGGTATTCTGTTTGCGCCGTTACTGGAGCGGCACGCCGAAACGCCGCCGTATCCACCTGACCCCCGCGGAACGGGAAAAGAAGGACGGCAAGCGCAAGCCGCCGTTCTGGACCCGAACGGCGCTTATCCTCTCGGCGGCGGGCGTGAGCTTCGCCCACGGCGCCAATGATGGACAAAAAGGGATTGGCCTGATTATGCTGGTGTTGATAGGCGTCGCCCCGGCGGGTTTTATGGTGAATATGAACTCCACCGGCTATGATATCGCCCGCACCAGGGATGCCGTCGGCAACCTGCAGCAGTTTTATCATCTGCATGCGGCAACCCTGCCGCAAACCGCCGATACTGATACGCAGGTAATACCGGCGCCCGACATTCCTTCAGCCCTGCCCGCCACCACGGTATTCCACTGCGACGGCAGCCGGGCGCTCATCGCCATAGACCGCACCATGGCGTTATTGGAAAATCTGCAAAGCTACGATCACCTCAGCCCCGGCGAGCGTTCACACGTCAGGCGCCTGCTGATGTGCATCGCCGACACCACGGATAAACTGGTCAAACTGCCGCAAACCTCCGGTGAAGATAAACGTTTGCTGGGGAATTTGCGCAAGGACCTGCTGGCCACCGTTGAATATGCCCCGCTATGGATTATCGTTGCCGTCGCGCTGGCGCTGTCGTTGGGCACCATGATCGGCTGGCGGCGAGTGGCCACCACCATCGGCGAGAAAATCGGCAAGAAGGGCATGACGTATGCGCAGGGGCTTTCGGCGCAGGTGACCGCCGCGGTCTCCATCGGCGTCGCCAGTTATACCGGCATGCCGGTTTCCACCACCCATGTCCTCTCCTCGGCGGTGGCGGGCACCATGGTGGTGGACGGCGGCGGCGTGCAAAGCAAGACGGTGCAGAATATCCTGCTGGCCTGGGTACTGACCCTGCCGGTGGCGATTGTGCTGTCAGGGTCTCTTTATTGGCTGGCGCTGAAATGTATTCAATAGCGTAACACAGGCGGCCTGAGGGTCGCCTTCCCCTTCTCTCAATGCCAGATAGCCAGGGAAATCAGGCTGACGATAATCAACCCGCACAGCCCGCTGGTGAGCATAAACTGTCGCCGCACCCGTTCGCAACGGCGTATAAATTCCTGATCGTGATGATCAAGGTAGCGTTGCGCATAGATATAGCGAACCAGTCTTAACTGCTTGCTGGGTTGCCCGTGAGCGGTGAAAAAACCGCTGCCGTCAACATACTGATAGAGCAGCGGATCGCAGCCGCGAAGTACGACTAATAACGCCCGCAATGAAGAGTAATAGCGCGCCATATTGATGACGCAGACGACACATAAAGCCCAAAAAAGCGCAACGGTGTTGATCATACCCCCTCCCCGGCGACGCAAATCCACACTGAATCCCCGACCCGCGGGCTCTCAGCGGTTACGCCTCTTAATAACTTACCACAGAGCTGAAGAAGCCCACCCCAAAAATGATATGTCTGAGATTAGATCAACTTACTCACAGTATTATGAGGTTCTACAATATTGAGTGTAGAAAAGGTTTGTCAAAAGAAAGCAACCGAAGCGACAAAATTTGTGCATTTTTGCAATTTTTTTTGCCAACGCCGGTGGGGTGCCAAGGTTGCGACCCGGCTCCCATAAATGACTATACTAGAACGAGTACATTGATATTCAAACCATTAACATTCAGCAACATATATTTCTGCTGATTTTTTGAGACGCTGCCGTACTTTACGTGATGGTTGTTTATGCCAACCGGCTGATATTATTCGGTTCGACGTGATCCCGGCATCACTTCTCCGGTGCCGCGGGGTGGTAAACTCATTCTGTCACAGGCAGGCCGAAAGAATGACCCGCGACGAGTTAACGAGTGACATTTTACAAGGAGTCTGATTATGTCTTACAAACACATTCTTATCGCCGTTGACCTTTCACCGGAAAGTAACGTATTGGTGGAAAAAGCCGTGTCGATGGCCAGACCGTACAATGCCAAGGTTTCGCTGATCCATGTCGATGTCAATTATTCCGATCTCTATACCGGCCTGATTGACGTCAATTTGGGCGATATGCAAAAACGTATCTCCGAGGAGACATCGCACGCCATGACCCAGCTGTCGCAAAACGCCGGTTATCCCATTGCCGAAGTGCTGAGCGGCAGCGGCGATCTCGCCCAGGTGCTGGTGGATGCCATTAACAAGTACGACGTAGATTTGGTGTTATGCGGCCACCATCAGGATTTCTGGAGCAAGCTGATGTCTTCGGCGCGGCAGCTGATCAATACCGTACATGTGGATATGCTGATCGTCCCGCTTAACGACGAAGAAGTGTACGAGGAATAGCTGGGTTGTGATCAGGATCCGGCGGGCGCAGGCGTATACAAGTCAAATCGATGGTTCTTGGTGGTGATATGGGCCTGGGCCGCGATGCCGGCCAAAGGCGGCGCGTAATCGGGCCGTTTCACCACCACCCGGCGGGTCGCCAGCGCTCGTGCCGGCGCTAAAAGCCTGTCGGCGTCTTCATCGCTGCCTACCAGCGACTGGAAAACGCGCATCTCTTTTTTAACCAGCGCGCTGTTGGGCCGGTGCGGAAACATCGGGTCCAGGTAAACCACCTCCGGCCGGGGCAGTACTCCCGTTAAGCCTTCCAGGCTGGAGCCATGGACCAGGGTAAGCCGCTGACGCAACCACTCACCCACTTCCGGATCGGCGTAGGCCCGCTGCAAGCCGTCATCCAGTAGCGCCGCCACCGCCGGATGGCGTTCAAACATCCGCACCCGACACCCCAGCGAAGCCAGGACAAACGCATCTCGCCCCAGCCCCGCCGTGGCATCCACAACGTCCGGCAGGTGACTGCCCTTGACCCCCACCGCCTTGGCCACCGCCTCGCCGCGACCGCCGCCGAAACGGCGGCGATGGGCGGCGACGCCGCCGGCAAAATCAACGAAAATAGCCCCAAGCTTTGGCTCATCCCGTTTGCGCAATTCCAGACGCTGTGGCGTCAACATCAGCTCCATCACCGCCGACGGATCGCTGATCAAGCCCCAGCGCTCCGCCAGGGCGATAAGCCGCTGCGCATCCACGTCGCCTTCACGGCTCAGGCACACAGAACTCACTCGTTATCCTCGAAACCCGCCATAGCGCGGCATGGCATAGCGCTCAATGGATTACCCACGGATACCGTAATGATGCAGCATGGCATCCAGTGTAGGTTCGCGTCCGCGGAAACGGGTAAACAACACCATCGGTTCTTCCGAACCGCCGCGGGACAGGATATTGTCCAGGAACGACTTGCCGGTTTCGCGGTTGAAAATGCCCTCTTCCTCAAAACGGGACCAGGCATCCGCCGCGAGCACATCCGCCCATAGGTAGCTGTAATAACCCGCCGCGTATCCGCCGGCGAAAATATGGCTGAACGCATGGGGGAAACGGCTCCACTCCACCGCCGGCATCACGGCCACCTGTTGTTTCACTTCCGCCAGTGTGTCCAGGATGCGGGCGCCTTGCTCGGCGCTGTACTCGTAATGCATGCGAAAATCAAACAAACCAAACTCCAGCTGACGCAGGATAAACAGGGCGGCCTGATAGTTCTTGGCCGCCAGCAGCTTGTCCAGCATCTCTTTTGGCAATGGCTCGTGGGTTTCATAATGGCCGGAAATGAACTCCAGCGCCTCCGGCTGCCAGCAGAAGTTCTCCATAAACTGGCTCGGCAGTTCCACCGCATCCCAGGGCACACCGTTGATGCCGGCAACTCCCGGGGTGTCGATACGGGTCAGCATATGATGCAGGCCGTGGCCGAATTCATGGAATAGCGTCGTGACTTCGTCATGGGTGAACAGCGCCGGCTTGCCGCTGACAGGGCGGTTGAAATTACAGGTCAGGTAAGCCACCGGCTTTTGCAGGCTGCCGTCGGCCTTGCGCAGCATACCGACGCAGTCATCCATCCAGGCGCCGCCGCGTTTGTTTTCGCGGGCATAGAGATCCAGATAGAAACTGCCGCGCAGTTCCCCTTGGTGGTCGAACAAATCGAAGAAACGCACCTCCGGGTGCCAGGTATCCACATCGGTTCGCTCTTCGGCGGTCACACCATAAATCCGGTTGACCACTTCAAACAGGCCGTTAACGACGCGCTGCTCCGGGAAATACGGCCGCAGCTGTTCATCGCTGATAGCATACAGATGCTGTTTTTGCTTTTCGCCGTAGTAGGTGATATCCCAAGGCTGCAAATTGTCGCGGCCATGGTGCTCGGCGGCGAACGCGCGCAGCTGCGCCAGCTCCTGCTCTCCCTGCGGCCGGGCCCGTTTGGCCAGGTCGGTTAGGAAATCCAGTACCTGCTGCGGATCGTGCGCCATTTTGGTGGCCAGGGATTTCTCGGCGTAACTCGCGAATCCCAGCAGTTGCCCCAGTTCATGGCGCAGCGCCAGGATTTCGCTCATGATCGGACCGTTATCCCATTGACCGGCATTCGGCCCCTGATCGGAAGCGCGGGTATTATAGGCGCGATAGAGCTCTTCCCGCAGCGCGGCATTGTCGCAATAGGTCATCACGGGCAAATAGCTGGGCACGTCCAGGGTCAGCAGCCATCCCTCCTGCCCTTTGGCCTCGGCCTTGGCGCGGGCGGCGGCCAGCGCGCTTTCCGGCATGCCGCCCAGTTCGGATTCATCGGTAATAAGCTTGCTCCAGCCCATGGTGGCATCCAGCACGTTGTTGCTGTACGCGGAACCTAATTCCGACAGCCGGGCGGCGATTTCGCCGTATCGTTTTTGTTTTTCCGGCGACAGGCCGATACCGGATAACTCGAAATCACGAAGGGCATTATCAATGGCCTTCTTGCGCGCCACGCTCAAATCCCCGTAGTTCTCACCGTCGCGGAGATTGCGATACGCGTCGTATAATCCCTTATGCTGGCCGACCCAGGTGCTGTATTCTGACAGCAGCGGCAGGCTTTGTTCATAGGCTTCCCGCAGTTCAGGACTGTTCTTCACCGCATTGAGATGGCCCACCGGCGACCAGATACGGCCCAGGCGATCGTCCGTCTCGGCCAGCGGCTGGCACAGATTGTCCCAGCTATAGGGGCCTGATAGCGCCACTACCTGTTCCACGGTCCGGCGGCAATCCTCAAGGGCGGATTTTACCGCCGGGACGATATGCTCGGGCTTGATGGCGGAAAAAGGCGGCAGGATAAAAGAAGCAAGTAACGGATTAGTCATAAGGCGGCCCTGATTATCGTTAAAGATCTATCTGAATAACATGAGGCTAACTATAGCGAAAATCAATGGCGGCGGCGGCGGGAATTGTCATTGAATATCAAAGTGACACATGTAACGATAACTATTCATCTTCTTATCAATGGATAATTTATAATGATAGCTGCTTTTAATCGGATGCTGGACCACCCGGATCTGGGGAAATTTATTCTTCGCCTGGCCTTCGGCGGCATGATGCTGCCGCACGGCATACACAAAATCATTCACGGTATCGACAATATCATCGCCATGGTGGTGGCCCACGATCTGCCGGCATCTGTGGGATATGGCGTTTATGTTGGCGAGGTTGCGATGCCGATTCTGCTTATTCTAGGCATTCTGGTTCGTCCGGCGGCGCTGATCTTCTGCTTTACCATGATATTCGCCTGGCTGATTACCAAGCCCGAACTGGTCTTTACCATGGACAAGGTCGGCGGCTGGGGCGTAGAGGTGATGGCGGTGTTTTTCTTCGCCGGTCTGGCCATTGCGCTGTTGGGCTGCGGCCGCATCAGTATTATGAAGAACCCGAACTGGCGTTAATTTCCCTTCGCCGATAGGGCTTCAGTGTCGCCTCCCTGTCGGCGGTTTGAATTTTGCTTATCAAGCGTGGACCGGGAACATGTGTGGCCGATAAGCATATTGATGCACTTAGTTAAGGGGTTAGTGATGTTTGTCGTTTCGCCGGAAAATAAGGCGACCGGGTGCGGATTGTTGGCCATTCTGCTCTGGAGCAGCACCATTGGTTTAATCAGGGGCGTCAGCGAAGCGCTGGGCCCCATCGGCGGGGCCGCTATTATCTACAGCGTCAGTTCGCTGTTTTTGCTGCTGCTGGTGGGTTTCCCTTCCCTGCGGTCTTTTCCCCGCAAGTATCTGATAGCCGGCGGTATCCTGTTTGCCAGCTATGAAATTTTTCTTTCTCTGGCCTTGGGTTACGCCAATAACCGCGCCCAGGCCATCGAGATCGGCATGGTGAATTATCTTTGGCCGAGCTTTACCATACTGATGGCGGTACTGATTAACGGCGAAAAAGCCAATAAATGGCTGATACCGGGGCTGTTGCTATGCCTGTACGGCATCGGCTGGATCATGGGCGGCGAGGGGGGCTGGTCGCTGCCGAGAATAGGCCGGAATATCCTCTCGAACCCGCTGAGCTACGGCCTGGCCTTTTGCGGCGCCCTGATTTGGGCGGCGTATTGTAATATCACCAAGAAATGGGCCAAGGGAAAAGACGGCGTCACGCTGTTTTTTGTCCTCACCGCCGTCACCTTGTGGATACAATATGCCTTCAGCCACGAACGGGGGATGCAGATGGATGTTGCCGCCGTGGTACGTTTTTTAGTGGCCGGCGGCGCCTCGGCGGTGGCCTATGCGGCGTGGAACCGCGGCATCATGCGGGGTAATTTAATGCTGTTGGCCACCGCGTCCTACTTCACTCCGGTATTGTCCTCGCTGCTGGCGGGCGTGCTGTTGAACACCCAACTGCTGCTCTCCTTTTGGCTGGGTGTGCTGATGGTGACCGCCGGTTCATTGCTGTGCTGGCTGGCCACCCGCGATGCCAAAAGGGGATGAAGTCATCTCCCCTCAGCGTAAAAATAGGGTCTATGAATTATGTGGTTCGCATTTTATGCGAAGCGCGGTACGAGTGCGCCTATTAAGTAAGAAAATTCCCACTAGGCGATGACATTCAATTAAATAAAAGACATATCATAATAAATAATCAGCAAATATAATACTTCACTTATGTGTAATAAAGAATCTTGAAAATCCCTTGAAATTAACCAAGCCAATAAGTAAAGTGGAAAAATGTCATTGAGCCTTGATACTTCCTCATGGGCAATGATGATAAGTGGCTTATTTTATTAAGCGTTTTGTGAAATCCATTGGTTGATTAGCATAACGGATAAAATAGATAATCACTATTAACAAGGAGAATCTTATGAATAACTCATCTACTGTTAACCAGCATAGTAGTGCCAGCAATGCTGAAGCCGCTTCGAAAAATGCGCCTAATTCTAGTGGTTATTATAATAAGTTGGGCGATAAGGTTATCAGTTGCAATAATGGCGTTATTGGGGACATGGTCGCGGGATCGGCGGGAGGCGCGCCGGGATTGACATTAGGGCTGATCGGCGGCGCCATAGCCGGTGGGTGCTTTGAAAAAGGGAAGGGTCAAGGCGATAACAGTGTAAACAACAAGAGATAAAGATCTGCTATAAACGCCGCCGATATTAGCATGTTATGTCTAGATAATATTTTCAGCACAGAGAACCTGTTCATGACAAAAAAAATAGTTCGATATATTCTACTCTTTTTATCGATATTATTTTCTGCGTCAATCTTAAGTGGTGCAGATATTGCTTATCAAACGTGGTATTCCTTACCTAAACATTTTTCGTCCTTTGTGGTTTCCATTAGCTGCATGTGCTTTATGGTCAGGTGTTTTGACAATATATACGCTTATTTTTTCCTCGGGGGAAATAGGCGTTGATTTTCCCGTATGAAACTTGTCACTTAAACCGCTCCATTTTAAGGAAGTCTATCTTATTTACCGTTTTCGCCCCGATAGATGGGAGCTGTCGCTTTACACTTTTTTGTTTTTTGCAAGCCTATACTCGCCATACTGCAAGCTGCAGGCACGCCTCCCGACGCGTGTCGCTATCCCTCTAAAGACCATCAATATTCCCCGCCAATCCTCCATTTCTGAATATAGTCAGCCATAAAACGTATTTTAATTTGTAGGATTTAAATCATAACATGGTTAACCAGATGTAAATCAGGCTGCCGAACCGGTATGAACCAGCGGCTTAACCATGACGAAAAATCACGTGATCAGGCCATTTTGGAAAGCAGTTAAGGAGTTGCCATGAATGTTATTACCTTGGCCGGTAGCCCCAGGTTTCCCTCAAGATCCGCCGTACTGCTTACCGTCGCGCAGCATTGGCTCGAGGGACAAGGTATCGACGTCACTCCCTGGAATTTATTCAATTTCAACCCGGAAGACCTGCTGTACGCGCGTTTTGACAGCCCGGCGCTGAAGGTATTTATCGAGCAATTGGCGGACGCCGACGGAATCATTATCAGTACGCCTATTTATAAGGCCTCTTTTGCCGGCGCGCTGAAAACCCTGCTGGACCTGCTGCCGGAGCGGGCCTTTGAACACAAGGTGGTGCTGCCGGTGGCAACCGGCGGTTCCAGCGGGCATATGCTGGCGCTGGATTATGCCCTCAAACCGGTGCTTAACGCGCTGAAAGCGCAGGAAATCCTGCACGGCGTCTTTGCCGAGGACAGCCAGATAACCCATTACGACCGTAACCCGCAGCTCAGCGCCGAGCTGGAAACCCGGCTGATGGAATCTTTGGGGACTTTTTCGCGCGCAATGGAACGGCAGGCGCAATTTAACGGCATAACCGCCTCCTAGAAGGTTTTTCTGTTTGTTATTCCGGAGATTAGCGATGCATGGCCGAATCGGGTATATAGGTTGGCGGTTATTCCAGATTTTGCCGACGACATTTATCATCGTCATACTGGCGTTTGTGCTGATGAAGCTGGCGCCCGGCGACGTTATCGACGTGGTGGCGGGGGAATCGGGCGGCGCCACGCCGGAATATATGGCCCAAATGCGCCATCTGTACGGACTGGATATGCCGGTGTGGCAGCAATTTATCCATTATATTGTTTCATTGGCCCATTTCGATTTGGGTTATTCATTCCGTGAAAACATGCCGGTATCCGAACTTATCGTCAGCCGGCTCCCCGCGACGATTACCCTCTCGCTAACCGCCATCATCTTTGCGCTGGTGGTCGGGGTATTATTGGGAATGATCGCCGCCCGATACCGGGGTTCAGCCCTGGACGGGCTCATTTCCGTGTTCTCCACCATCGGCTTCGCCACGCCGCTGTTCTGGATCGGTTTGCTGCTAATCGTCTTGTTTTCCATACAGCTGCGCTGGCTACCGGTCAGCGGTTTGTCCACGGTGGGGGCGGATTACGCCAATACCTTCCAATACCTGCTGGACGTTGGGCGGCATTTGATTTTGCCGGCGTTATCCCTAAGCCTGTTCTTCCTGTCCATGTATGTCAGGATTACCCGCTCGTCGATGCTGGAAGTCTACGGGCTGGATTTTGTACGCACCGCCAGGGCCAAAGGACTACGGGAATGGCAGGTGATTTTCGGCCATATCATGCGCAATGCGGCGCTGCCCATCATCACTATTACCGGCCTTGAAATCGGCGGTCTGCTGAGCGGCTCGGTGGTTATCGAAACGGTCTTCGGCTGGCCGGGCATCGGCCGTCTTGCCTATGATGCGGTTTTTTCCCGCGACCTTAATCTGCTGCTGGGCATTTTCCTGTTCAGCTCCCTGCTGGTGGTGCTGATGAACCTGGCGGTGGATTTATTGTATGTTGCGCTGGATCCGCGCATCGGGAGGCGCCGTTCATGAGGTCACGCCGATTTCTCCAGCGCCTGGCGGACTCCGCCTCCGCCCAGTGCGGCCTGATACTGCTGCTGCTGATTCTGTTCGGCGCCGTTTCCGCCTCCTATTTCTTCCCGGGGGACCCGCGGGATATGGTGGGCAGCCCGACGATGTGGCCCGGCAGCGACCCGAGGTTTCCCCTGGGCACAGACATGATGGGCCGGGATATGCTGTCCGGCCTGCTGTATGGCGCCCGTACCTCCCTGATGATTGGCCTGTTCGCCACCGCGCTGTCAGTGGTGCTGGGCATTATTATCGGCGTGATCGCCGGCTATTTCGGCGCATCCTGGGTTGACGATGTCCTGATGCGGCTTACCGAAGTCTTTCTCACCATGCCTCGCCTGCTGTTCGCCATTGCCATGGTGATGGTGTTGGGTCCGTCCACGTTCAGCATCTCCCTGGCCCTAGGCACCACCTCATGGCCGCAAATCGCCCGGCTGGTGCGCGGCGAGGCTCTGCGCGTGCGGGAGCTGGAGTTCGTCCGGGCCGCCACCACCATCGGACTGGGGCATTTTCGCATTATCGTCCGCCATGTGCTGCCGAACAGTATCGCGCCGGTGATGGTGGCGTCGTCGGTCTTGGTGGCCCAGGTGATTTTATCCGAGGCATCCCTCTCCTTTCTCGGCCTCGGCGATCCCAGCGTCGTTACCTGGGGCGGCATGGTGGGCTCGGGGCGCGAGGTGCTGCGCACCGCCTGGTATATGACCGCCCTGCCGGGGCTGGCTATTTTTCTCACCGTCATGGCTTTTATGCTGATAGGCAACGGTCTGAACGATGTGTTCAATCCGCGCCTGCATAAAGCCCGCAAGACGCCTGTCACCATCACCGGGCGGGGAGACGCCAATGAACCTTCTTGATGTCCGGGATCTGCGCATCGGCTTTAACGGCGAACAGATCGTCAAAGGGATTTCTTTTCACATCAAACCCCATGAAAAGGTGGCCCTGGTGGGAGAATCCGGCTCAGGCAAAAGCGTCAGCGCCATGAGCCTGCTGCATCTGCTTCCCGGCGCCGAGGTATCGGGCAAGGCCTTGTTCGAGAACACCGATTTGCTGGCGCTGGGGGAGCGGGAGATACGCGATATCAGCGGCAAAGATATCGCCATGATTTTTCAGGATCCCATGACCGCCCTCAATCCGCTGCATACCGTCGGCGACCAAATCGCCGAGGTCTACCGGCTGAAATCCCGAATGAGCCAGAAACAGGCCTGGATCCGCGCCGTGGCGCGGCTGGCGGAAACCGGCATCCCCGAGCCGGAGCGCCGTGCCCATGCCTATCCGCACCAGCTGTCCGGCGGCCAGCGCCAGCGCGCCATGATAGCCATGGCGCTGGCGGGCGAGCCCAGGCTGCTGCTGGCGGATGAGCCCACCACGGCGCTGGATGTCACCCTGCGGCTGCAAATTCTGGAGCTGTTGGCCGCCCTGCAGCGCAAGAACGGTTTGTCCATTCTGCTGATCACCCACGATCTGCATTTGGTGCGCCGCTTCGCCGATCGGGTGATTGTCATGGAGGCGGGAAACATCGTTGAAGTCGCCCCCACCGAGCAGTTATTCCTGGCGCCCCGGCATCCCTATACCCGCCGGTTAATCAACAGCCGTCCCGAACGGGATATCGACAGTCCGGCCTTTGCGGCGGGAACGCCGCCGCGGCTGGAAGGCAAAGCCATCAATATAAGCTATCCCATATCCCAGCCGGGCATCAGCAACTGGTTTCGGCGCCACCGTTTCAATGCGGTGAAAAATGCCGATTTTACGCTGCCGCCGGGCCGGACGCTGGGGGTCATCGGCGAGTCCGGTTCGGGCAAAAGCACCCTGGCCGCCGCGGTGTTGGGACTGATGGGACATGAAGGCTCCCTGCTGGTGGAAGGAGTATCGTGGAAACAGGCCAATGCCGGCAGTAAGCAGGGACGCAAGTCCCTGCGCCGCAAAATCCAGGCAGTGTTCCAAGATCCCTTCTCTTCGTTGTCGCCGCGCATGTCCATTGCGCAAATCGTGGGTGAAAATCTGCATTTTCATCACCCCGAGCTGTCGGTTCGCGAGCGGGATCGGCGCATCGTGGCTATGCTCGCCGAGGTGGGTCTGACACAAGAGCAGTTCCCCGGTCTGCTGCAACGCTATCCTCATGAATTTTCAGGCGGACAGCGCCAGCGTATCGCCATTGCGCGGGCGCTGATCATCAATCCCGATATCCTGGTGCTGGACGAGCCCACCAGCGCGCTGGATGTCACCATCCAGCGGCAGATCATCGCCCTGCTACAGCGCCAACAGCGGGAACACGGGCTAAGCTACCTGATTATCACCCATGACGTTTCGGTGGTGGCCGCCATGGCGCATCAGATTATCGTGATGAAAGACGGCAACGTTATCGAAGCCGGGGAGGCCATGTCGATTTTGGCCGCCCCGGTGCATGCCTATACCCGCAATCTGATTCTGGCGGCGGCGTGAAATGCCGGCTCGGGGGGACGAGCCGCTTCGATTTAGCGACTCGGGTCCGATAGCCGTCCGGATAATCGGTTCTATTAATCAAAATAGCGGCTTGGCCCGGCGGCGCTCCGGATACCCCGCTAAACAATGGGAATTGCGGCACGCACCCGGCAATCAGTTAAATTATGGGATGCTGGCCGCCGTCCACCGAGATTAATGCCCCCACCACATAGCTGGCGCGTTCGCTGGCCAGGAACAGCACAACATTGGCGATTTCATCCGGCTCGCCGAAACGGCGCAGGGGCAATTCGGCGCTGAGCCGCTCTAACGCCTTTTCGCGTGAAACCCCCAAGCGCAGCGCCTCCTGCGCCACGGTCTGGTCCATGCGCTCGGTCAGGGTATAACCCGGATTCACCACGTTCAGCCGGATGCCGTAGCGCGCGTAATGGCTTGCCAGTCCCAGGGTGGAGAGCAGCAGCGCCGCATTGGCCGCGCCGCCCGCCACATGGGAGGGATGAGGCACACGTCCGCCGGTGCCGACGATATTGACGATGGCGCCGAGCTGCCGCGACGGCGCGCCGCCTGCCTGGTCCGTACCCGCTGAACGGGCCTTATCCACCCAGCGTTTCAGCACCGCGTCCTGGGTATGGATGTAGGTAAAATACTTGGCGTCCAGGGCGGCGTGCCAGGCGGCGCTGTCAAGGGATTCCGGCGGATTCCGGCGGGCGGCGCCGGCGCTGTTCACCAGAATATCGATGGACCCCAACCGTTGGGTAATCGCCGCCACGGCGGCATCGGCCTGTTCGCTTTGGCTCAGGTCAGCCCGGGCCACGGCAATGACCGCGCCTTCCTCTTCTTCCAGAACCTTTCGCGCCTGTTCCAGGTTCCCCCCGTCGCGGGAGACAATACCCACCCGCGCTCCTTCGCGAATGAACGCCCGAGCCACCGCCAGACCGATGCCTTTACTGCCGCCGGTCACCAGTACCGTTTTTCCCGCTAAACCGAGTTCCATGACCCTACCCCTTAGATTTTGGTGTTGATGGGCGGCAGTGCGCCGTTCAGATAAAAATCGCCCACCGCCCGCGCCTTGTAGGCCACCGGGTCGTGTGTGGTATGCGTGCGCGCATTGCGCCAGTGCCGGTCCAGATTGAGCCGGGCTGAGGTGGCCGATGCCCCGCCGATGCGGAATATCATCTCGCTCACCTTGATAGCCGCTTCGGTGGTGGCGTATTTTGCCTCGGCCACCGCCACCGAGGCCTCTCCCAGCAGCCTGTCGGCATCCGCCCCGCCGGCGAAGGCAACCCGTACCGCGTTTTCCAGCAGTGCCGCCCCCCGCTCCAGCAGGCTTTCCGCCCCGTGGGTGATAATGGCCATCTCCCCCACGGTGTGGAGCACATAAGGATCCTCTATGGCGCCGCGCACGCCGCTTTCCCGCAATACCCGCGCGGATGTGCGGCCGTATTCGCAGGCATCCTCCAGCGCCGCCCGGGCGATACCGGCATCAATGGAGGCGTGTATCAACTGGGCGAAGCCGCCCTCATGGGTGCGGCGATCGCCATAGGCGGGAATACGCAAAATCTCCTCCTCGGCAATTTCGACGTCGGCGAATGCGGTGGTGCCGCTGGCGGTAGTGCGTTGCCCCATGCCGTCCCAATCATCCGCCACCGTGACGCCGGGCCGGTCCACCGGGACAAAAATCGCCGCCCGGCCCCCCTCTTCGTGAGCCGCCGTCACCAGGATAATGCTGGAGAATAGGCTGCCGGTACTGTAATACTTATTGCCCCGCAGACGCCAGACCCCATTCTCCCTGAAAAGCAGCGTCGAGACATCGCCGATAAATGCGCCTTCCCGTTCGGCGGCGGCATTGCTCATCAAGCAGCCTTCCAACACCAGGTCAAAGTAGACTTTTTGCTGCGCCGGCGTTCCGTAAATGCGAAGTTTTTCCAGGTTGGTGAAATGCGGCGCAATGCCCTGGCCGATATTGGGATCGCCGGCAGCCAGCAGCCGTATAATCCGGGAAAAACTCACCATGTCTATCTCCGGGCCGCCGTACTCTCGCGGTACACGCATGGCCAACAGGCCGCTGCGGCGCAGCTCCAGCATCTCTTCATGGGGCAATAGCCGCTGGCGGTCGCGCTGCGGCGCCCCGGCGGCAAAACGCAGCCTGAACTTCTCCGCCAGCGCCAATAATGCCGTTATCTTCTCGGTACACGATTCGGCGGGGTCTACCCGGCCTTTGTCTTTAAAATATGCAGACACCCCTGACTCCCCTCGTTAAACTCTGATTATTCATTAAGACGCCCATACCGACTGACCGGCCGCGCCAGCCCCATGATTTCCCGGGTGGTGGAACCCCGGTATTCGGTGCGAAACAGCCCCCGCCGCTGCAGTTCGGGCACCACTAGCGTGACGAAATCCTCCAGTCCGCCCGGCAGCCAGCCGGGCATGATATTAAAACCGTCCGCGCCGCCCTCCTGGAACCAGGCGGCCATGTAATCGGCAATATCCGTCGCGGTGCCGGTTAACACCGGATGGCCGCGGGCGATGGAAACCTGCAGATAGAGATCCCGAATGCTCAGGCTATCGCGCCGGGCAATATGCCGGAGCAACCCGCTCCGGCTGTCGGCGCCTTCTCCGGGCAATGCGTCTTCCGGCAAAGGCCCGTCCACCGGATAGCCGGACAGATCCACTCCGCCGAGGTGATGCTCAAGCTGCGCCAGTCCCACCTCGGGATGAATCAGGGATTGCAGATAGCCGAATTTTTCCCGGGCCTCGTCGCGGGAGCGGCCGACAATGGGGAACAGTCCCGGCAGAATGCGCAGCGACTCGGGCTGACGCCCCTCCTCCCGCGCCAATCCCTTTAGCCGGGCATAAAAAGATTTTGCATCCTCGAGGGTGGTCTGGGCGGTATAGATGATCTCCCCGACCCTGGCCCCCAGCCCGATACCGGCGGAGGACGATCCCGCCTGCACCAGCAGCGGATGTCCCTGTGGCGGGCGGGCGATGTTCAGCGGCCCCCGGATGTCGAAAAACTCGCCGTGATGATGAAGGGCATGCAGGCCGTCGGGGCGGAAATAGACGCCCGAGTCCCGATCGGCGACGATGGCGTCGTCATCCCAGCTATCCCATAGCCCGCGCACCGCCTCCACAAACTCAGCGGCCCGCCGGTAGCGCTCCTCCGGCGGCGGTAACCGCCCGTTGCCGAAGTTTTCCGCTTCGGCCGGGCTTGAGGAGGTGACGATGTTCCAGCCGGCCCGCCCGCCGCTGAGAAAATCCAGGGAGGCGAATTTACGCGCGATATGAAAGGGCTCATTAAAGGTCGTGGAAGCCGTGGCCACCAGTCCGATATGGCGGGAGACCATGCTCAGGGCCGACAACAGGGTCAAAGGTTCGAAATGCGCTTTCGGCCCGCGGCCCAGGCGCTCGGCGGATCGATCGCGAATAGCCAGCCCGTCCGCCAGGAAAAACAGATCAAACAGGCCGCGCTCGGCAATCCCGATCACCTGCCGGTAATGCCCGACGTCAAGCGGGGCCAGGGGATCAACTCCTTCGTGGCGCCAGCCGGCCACGTGCCGGCCGGTAGTCTCCACAAACACCCCAAGGTTCATCTGCCGCTGCGCCCCGCTCATAAGGCGGCTCCCGCAGCCGGCTGCGTATAACGGTTCGGCGGCGCGGATAAACCCAAATGCTCCCGCAGCGTCGACCCACTGTACTCGGTGCGAAACAGCCCCCGCCGCCGCAGTTCCGGCACCACCTGGTGGATAAACTCCAGCAATCCTCCCGGCAGCCAGGGGGCCATAATGTTAAAGCCGTCCGCGCCGCCGCCGGTGAAGCGCTCTTCAAGCTGGTCGGCAATGTCCGACGCCGTGCCGAAAATCGCCCAGTGGCCGCGGGTGCCGGTCACATGCCAGTACAGTTGCCGTATGGTCAGTTTCTCCCGCCGGGCGAAATCCGCCAATAGCCGCTGCCGGCTCTGGTTGCCCTGGGACAGGGGAATTTCAGGCACCGGACCGTCAATAGGATAGCCAGACAAATCAAAGCCGCCTAAATGCCGGGCCAGCACCGGCCAGCCGATTTCCGGATCCACCAGTTCTTGCAGCTGTTCGAACTTTTCCCCGGCATGCTCGCGGGACTCGCCGACGATGGGAAACACCCCCGGCATGATCTTCAACTGATGAGGCTGGCGGCCGTAGGCCTGCATCTGCTCTTTGACGCTGCGATAAAACCCCTGCGCCTCGGCGAGGGATCGCTGGGCGGTGAAAATCACCTCGGCTTTGCGGGCCGCCAGATCCTGGCCATCGGAAGAAGAACCGGCCTGAACCAGCACCGGCTGGCCCTGGATGGCGCGGGAGATATTCAGCGGCCCCCGCACCTTGAAGAACCGGCCCTGGTGATCCAGCACATGCAGCTTGTCCGGATCGAAGAAAAGTCCGGTTTTCTTATCGTTGAGCAGCGCGTCGTCTTCCCAGCTGTCCCACAGCCCCTGCACCACGTCCACAAACTCCTGGGCGCGCTGATAACGCAGGCCGTGATCCATGACCTCGTCGCGATTGAAATTCAGCGCTTCCCCCAGCGTCCAGGAGGTCACGATATTCCAGCCGGCCCGCCCGCCGCTGATATGATCCAGCGAAGCGAATTTGCGCGCGACGTTAAACGGCTCGTTATAGCTGGTGGACGCCGTCGCCACCAGCCCGATGCGGCGGGTGAGCATCGCCAGAGCGGACAATAAGGTCAGCGGCTCGAAATTGACGGTCCGGGTGGTGCGGCCGATATGCTCGTCCTCCTCGTATTGAAAGGTCATCTGGTCGCCGAGGAAAATCATGTCGAATTTGGCGTCTTCGGCCTGCCGCGCCAGCAGCTTGAAATGCTCAAGATTCATGCCGGCGTTCCGCGGGGCGTCCGGGTGGCGCCAGGCGCCGATATGATGGCCGACATCCTGTAAAAAAGCCCCCAAATGCATCTGTCTTTTCTGTTTTGTCATCATTTTCACCCATGGCGAAACGGTTATCCGACCCGGACCGAGGCTTTATCAGTCATACATGGTGATGGGGGGCGGCGTCTGATTGAGGTAATAATTCCCCACCACGCGATAGCGGTGATTAATGGGATCGTGGGTGGTATGGGTACGCGCGTTGCGCCAATGGCGGTCAAAATTATTCTCCCGCAGGGTGGCGGACGAGCCGCCCACCTCATAAATCAGTTCCGCCGCCCGCAGCGCCGCGCCGTTGCAAACTATCTTGGCTTCGGCGACGGCAATGGAGCCTTCAATCAGCCGCTGTTCCAATTCATCCGCCGCCGCGTTGCCGTACCAGGCGGCCACCGCCGTATCCACCAGCGCCGCGGCGCGCAGCAGCGCCGCCTCTGCGGCGTGGGCGTTGGCGATGATATTGCCGATGGTATGCTGCACGTAGGGATCGTCCACCGACCGCTGCACGCCGGAGTCGGCGCGGGGACGCGCCCCGCGGTGCGCCCAGGCCACCGCGTCGTCCAGCACCGCGAGGGCGATACCCACTTCAATGGTGGAATGGAGCATTTGGGTGGCGGCCGGCTGATAATTGCGTTTCTTGCGCTCTTCGCCGCTGTAAAACATCACTTCATCTTCGGCCACCGCGACATCGAGAAACTCCGTGGTGCCGCTGGCGGTTAACCGCTGTCCCATGCCGTCCCAGTTATCATGCTGCACAATGCCCGCACGCCCCCTCGGCACGAAAACCGACACCGTATCGCCGCTATCATCCTTGGCCGTGACCCGCAGCCGGTCCGCCATCAATCCGCCGGTGCTGTAGAATTTTTGGCCGCTCAGCCGCAAACCCCGAGGGGTATTACTGAGCCGGGTGGTCATGTCCGACACGAATTTTCCTCCCAGTTCCCCGGTGGCGCCGCTGATCAAATCCCCCCGCAGCAGTCCCTGAAAATAGCGCGTTTGCTGATGGGGGGTGCCGGTAAGGCGAATGCGTTCAACCGAGGTAAAATGCGGGATCAATATCTGGGCGACGTTGGGGTCGCCCTTCGCCAGCAGGATGGATATCCGCGCCAGGTCGGTGTAGTTCAGCTCAGGACCGCCGTGGGTTTTGGGCACCCTGGCGGCGGCAATGCCCGCCTGTAACACCCAGTTCAATTCATCGTGGGGCAAAATACGTTCTTTATCCCGCACCGAGGCGTCCACCGCCAACCGGGCGCCGATATCCCGCGCCGCGGCGAGCAAATCGTCCCGGCTATCCCGGCCGGCCACCGGCCCGGCAAACCGGCCGTTACGATCCTCCGGCGTTTCGGCGGGGGTGGGGGGAGTCATATTCAAGGACATAACGCTGCTCCAAAAAACGGTGAAAAATAACGGATCCGCACAGGACCCGACCTTAATCAGGAAATCTTGCGCCAAGCCATCGCCACTATGAGGAATCATCCTGCTGGCCACCGCCAAGATAAGGGCGTCTCATGATCGGCGGTCGAGACATTGTGCCCGCTGCCTGCACCCCTATTTCCCGGCTATCCAGGCGTCGCGAAAGCCGGAATGCGCTCCCGCCGGCGAGAAATCCAGACCGTGCAGTTTACGGTTGTAAACGGTAAAAAACGGCGCCGCCATGACCGGCAACAGCGGCAGATCGGTAAGGGTCTGCCGCTGGAAATCCGCAATCACGGCAATGCGCTTTTTGGGGTCAACTTCATTCTGATAGGCCTCGATCAATCGGTCGGTGGCCGGACTGACGTAAGCGAAGGCGTTGGCATAGGGCACCCCCGGCGATTGGGCTTTGGAGTAATAGACCCGGGTTAACCCCATTTGCGGATCCAGCATCACGCCGAATCCCTGGAAAATAATATCGAAGTCATAATCGGTATAGACCTTCTTGAGGAAGGTGGCGTTGTCCAGCGGCGTAAAGTCGATAGCGATGCCGATTTTATTGAACTCCTGGCGGAGGAACTCCCCCGCCAGCAGGAACTGGCTGGAACTCGGGTCGGTATAAAGGCGCAGGGTGAAGCGCTTTCCGTCCGCCTTGACGGGATAACCGGCTTCGTCCAGGAGAGTATTGGCCTGCTTCACGCTGTAATCATAACGGGGGATATCCGGCGTGAAAAATTGGGTCAATGATTGGGGCACCACGCTGTATTCGGGATTACTTTGACCGTACCAGACGGTGTCGATAATCCGTTGCCTATCGATAATATGGGCAATGGCCTGCCTGACTTTCAGATTGGACAATGGGACCGAACGCAGATTGAAACCGAGAAAATAGGTTTGCGCCGCATAAGAGTACCCGCGGGAATCAAATTTCAGTTCCGGATTTTGCTTAAGCCGGTTTATATCCGAAAACGGCACCCCGGCGTAGGGGATATAGGACACTTCGCCGGATTCCAACGCCGCGCTGCGCGCCGCCGCGTCGGGGATAAAACGGTAAATCACCCGGTCAAGATAGGGCTTTCCCTTGTCCCAATAATCCGGATTACGTTCCAGGATAACGTACTGTCCGCGCTTCCACTCCTTGAAACGAAAGGGACCGGTGCCGATGGGCCGGGCGTTTTCCGGGCTTTTGCGAATGTCGCCGCCGTCGAAAATATGCTTAGGCACCACCTGCGATTCCGCGCCGTCCAGTGCGCTGAGAATAACCTGGGACGGCGAACTTAGGCGGAAGATGGCGGTGTAATCGTCCGGGGTTTCCACATCTTTCAGGGCGGCAAAGGTGGACCGCCCGCGAGAATGGACTTTTTTCCAGACTTCCAGGGCGGAGTATTTCACATCCGCTGAGGTAAAGGGCTGGCCGTCATGCCATTTCACGCCGTGACGCAAATGAAAGGTGATGCTCAAGCCGTCCGGCGCCACCTCCCAGGAGGTGGCCAGACGGGGCTGGGGCCGGTAGTTATCGTCATAATACACTAAGCCGTCAAAAATATTAGCGGAGATAACCCGATTGGCATATTGGTTATTATAGGTCGCCGTCAACGTTACCGGCTCAGGATATATAGCGGCGATCAGCGTTCCGCCTCGTACCGGCGTCTGCTCATCCGCCAGCACCCGGCCCATGGCATTTAGCGCCAGCAGTATTATCCCCAGGGATAAAGCGGATATAAACTTCCGGGACATGAATTAACCCTTTTTTTCTAATAAACATTATTTGTCGAATGGCGCAGGTGAAATGTAAACCCGACAAATATTATCCCGGCGCAAGCTCATTTACTAAATATCAATAAATGATGTTTATAGACATCTCAATGCTATAAGAATGTTAAAAACAATAAAGCATAACCATAGCGATTAAAAGCATTAACCCGATGCAAATTCCGCCATCCTCGCATCTTACGCAATATTTTGAATAGTCTGTCTTAATTAATCATGCGCTCCAATAGCTGACAATCCCCCGTTCACGCCGTAATCTTGGCTAAATCTGAATACGCGCTACTTCTGTGGCTTATTATCATGTTTGTTCTTTGCTAATACAAAAAAAGCATTGGCTAAACGGGTTATAGATTTCTATTTTAAGTGTTTCTAATATGTTACTAAAAAATGAGCGCCCATTCTGTTTAACGGACTTCTTAACGGGGATTTATCACTGAACAGGCATCACCTTAATATTTATATGGAATTAGGTTTCGTTGTTCATCATCGAGGTTATAAGATAATTTGCTATGCGTAAATTCAGTGTAACCTTGCGGCAAACGCTATTCGCCGCCATGGGTCTTTGCAGCATTTTCCCCGCGTTTTCCTCACTGGCCGCCGGGGGCAGTTTGGTCGCTATCGTCCAGCCCGAACCGGTTGCGCTAAATACGGCGTTCAACACCAATTTTCCCAACGGCGTAGTATCCAATAATATTTACGAAGGCCTGGTCACTTACAACCAGGATATGCAGCCGGAACCCAGCCTGGCCACCTCATGGGAAGTGGCGCCGGACGGCTTGAGCATCACCTTTCATTTGCGTCACGGCGTGAAATGGCACGATGGCCAGCCCTTTACCTCGGCGGACGTGAAATACTCCGCCCTGGAGCTGTGGAAAAAAGTCCACCCGCGGGGGCGCACCACCTTTGCCGCCCTGAAAGACGTGGAAACCCCGGACGCTTATACCGCAATATTCCGCCTTGAGCACCCCTCCCTGGTGATCATGAGTTCCATTAACGCCAATGAGGCGGAGATCCTGCCCGAGCATCTGTTCGCCGGGTCGGATATTCGCACCAGCCTTTACAACGCCAAGCCGGTGGGTACCGGACCCTTCAAGTTTGTGAAGTGGGTGCGGGGACAATATATCGAACTGGAACGCAATCCCGACTACTGGGACAGCGGCAAACCCAAAGTAGACAAAGTCATTTTCAGCATCATTCCGGACGCGGGTTCCAGGGCGGCGGCGTTGGAAACCGGGGAAGCCCTGTACGCTCCTTATGACTCGGTGCCGTTATCCGACGTACAGCGTTTGCGCCAAAATCCGCAGCTGGTGGTCACCAAGCAGGGCTACGATTCCTCGGCGGCCTATACCTTCCTGGAGTTCAACCTGCGAAATCCCATCCTGGCGAATCTTAAGGTCCGCCAGGCCATCGCCCGGGCCATCAATAAACAGGCGCTGGTGGATGTGGTCTGGTACGGCCTGGGAAAACCGGCCACCGGTCCGATCCCCTCCTCCCTCAAGCAGTTTTACACCGCCGACGGCGTACCGCAGTATCCCTACGATCCCGCCGCCGCGGAAAAACTGCTGGATGAGGCCGGCTACCCCCGCAAGGCGGGCGGTATTCGCTTTAAGCTGGCCATTGACTATTTCCCGGTTAACGACGGCTTTAAAAACCAGGCCGAATTTATCCGCCAGAGCCTGAGCAAGATAGGTATCGAACTGACGGTGCGCAATCAGGACCTGGCCACCTTTATCAAGCGGATCTACAGCGATTACGATTTTGATATCGAGACCGGCCGCTGGGTGCCGATGATGGACCCACAGATTGGCGGGCTGCGCCACTATTGGAGCAAGAACATCGCCAAAGGAACGCCTTGGTCCAATGCCTCAAATTATACCAATCCCAAGATGGATGCGCTGATTGCATCGCTGCAGGTGGAAAGCGACCCGGCCAAACGCGCCGACGAATTCCACCAGTTTCAGCGCCTGGCGCAAACCGATCTGCCGGTGATACCCCTGGTTGAACAACAGAATTTTACCGTCTACAGCGCACGGCTCAAAGGCGTCAGCACCGCTCCCGACGGCGCTTTATCGTCCCTTAAAGACGTGTCTTTGGAACCCGGAGGAAAATAATCATGACCGCTTTCTACCCACAGGACCCGCGTGAACAAACCGAGCCTTTTACCGCCGCAACCGCCACGGACAATGCTACCCGCCCGTCGTCACGGCAGGGCGCCCCCGGGGTTGCCGCCGAGCAGGCGCGGCCGGAGGCCGGAGGGGATTTCGCCGATGATGCCGATGAGCAGCCGAGGCTGGAGGCCAGGCGGGATCTGGCCGCCGCGCACCGGCTCGCGGTTTGGCACGATTTCAGCGAAGGTATCTACAATCATTTCACCCTGGCTGTGCCGGGCACCAACGATCGTTTTCTGCTGCCGCCGTTCGGCCTGCATTGGTCGGAAATCCAGGCCAGCCAGCTGATGACCATCGGTTTCGACGGCAGGCTCCTGGCGGGGGAAGGCATTATCCAACGCTCGGCGTATTGCATTCACGCGCCGATACATGCCGCCCATGCCAAGCACCAGGCGGTATTCCATACCCATATGCCCTATGCCGGCGCGCTGACCCGGCTGGAGAGCCAGCACCTGCTGGCTCTCGGCCAGACGGAGGCATTATTGCTCGATCAGATTGCCTACGATGACGCCTACGACGGCCTGGCCCGCGATCCGGCGGAAGGGGAGCGCCTGGCGACAATACTGGGTGAAAAAACCATTCTTTTTATGGGCAACCACGGCGTGCTGGTGACCGGCCGCTCCGCCGCCGAGGCCTACGATCGCCTTTATACCCTGGAACGGGCCGCCCGGGTCCAGCTGTTCGCCCTGTGGACCGGCCAGCGCCTGCGGGGCTTAAGCCCGGCCCAGGTGGACAAGGTGCAGGATCAAATCCACAACACTCCCCTGCACAATTCGCCGGGAGAACAATACAAACCCGGCTATCAGCTGCATTTTGAAGCGTTAAGGCGGCTGCTGGACCGGCGCGAACCCGATTATCGCGATTAAGTACATTTTGAGGTGGCCTATGCCTTACCCCGTTTTACCGCCGCTTCCCCCTGACAGTCCGCTGGGGAAAGTGCTGGATCAACCGCTGATACTCGGGCTGTTTTTACCCATACATAACGGCGGCTGGACCATGTCCGCCTATCCGCGGGCCACCGACTGGACCTTCGATTACAACGCGGCGCTGACCCGCCAAGCCGAAGCCCTGGGATTCGATCTGGTGTTCGGACCGGCCCACTGGTTGTCCAAAGGGGGGTTCGGCGGCGAGATACGCTATCGCGAAACCGCCCTAGACACGCTGATGGCGGCGGCGGGGCTGGCGGCGGTGACGGAGCGCATTTTGCTGATCTCCACCGTGCATATTTTCTACGGTCCTTGGCATCCGCTGCATTTGGCCAAGTTCGGCGCCACCCTTGACCATATGTCCGGCGGCCGCTGGGGGCTCAACGTCGTTACCGGTTTTCGCAAAGATGAATGGTCCATGTTCGGCCAACAGCAGCCCGACCACGACCGCCGCTATGAGCTGGCGGATGAGTATGTCTCCCTGCTGCAACAGCTGTGGGCCGGCGAAGAGGATCTTGACTACCACAGCGCACAATGGACGCTGAGCAAGGCCTTCGTCACGCCTAAACCCCGCTATGGCCGGCCGATTATCGTCAGCGCCACCAGCTCCGCCGCCGGCATCGCCCAGGCGGTGCGCCAGGCGGATTTGATATTCGTCACCAGCCCGGCCGGCGCCTCTTTCGACGAGGCCATCGAGGCGCTGCCGGGCATCACCCGCCAGGTGCGGGAAGCGGCGGCGGCCATCGGCCGCAACGTCCGCATTCTGGTGAATCCGATGATTATCGCCCGGGATACCGAGGCAGAAGCCCATGGGGTTTATCAGGAGATCCTCCGGCAGGCCGACCATGGCGCGGTGGACGGCTTCTTCCATACCCATGCCACCGGCGACAGCCGTTCCTGGCGCGGCCACCAGCGTGATGAGCGCATCGTGGGGGGCAATATCCAGCTGGTGGGCACGCCGGAACAGATAACCGGGCAAATACTGCGCCTCAAGGCCATCGGCTGCGACGGGCTGCAGCTCTGCTTTGTGGACTATGAACCGGAACTGGCTTACTTCGGCGAACGCATCCTGCCGCTGCTTAAACAAGCGGGCCTGCGTCTGTAAGTTTTTTAATTATTTAACTTCACTATACCCTAAATAGTTCGAGTTGCAGGAAGGCGGCAACGCAGCGACAAATCTGCCTGAAGCAGATTTGAACGCTGCTTACAGCGGCCCCGAAGGGGCGAGGCCCAAGGATGAGCCGAGTATTGCCAACGCACCTGCAACTTAAAATATGACGGGTATAGGCGGCCAACACGGCTGCCACGTGAAAGATGACGGCTATCAATGGGCTACTTATGACTAAATATAATGATTACGGATCGGCCGTCCCCCTGTCCGATCTGCTTAATTGGCTTGAAGACGGCGAAGAGCTGGCCTTTATCGATATCAGGGAAGAGGGGCTGTATGGCGACAGCCATCCTCTGCTGGCGGTGAACGTGCCTTACAGCCTGCTGGAAAGCCAGTTCCCCGCGCTGGTCCCCCGCGCCGATACCCGCACGGTGCTGCTGGCGGAAGATACCCGAGGGGGCGAACGGGCCGCGGGACGACTGTCGGCCCTGGGCTATTCGGACATTCACATCCTGGAGGGAGGGATAGGCGCCTGGGAACAGGCCGGCCTGCCGCTGTTCAAAGGCGTGAATGTGCCGTACAAGGCGTTTGCCGAATTCGTCGAACATCATTACCGGACGCCGGCCATCGAAGCCGACGCGCTGGCGCGCCTGATTGAACAGCAGGGGGATTACGTTCTTTTGGACAGCCGGACGGTGGAGGAGTACGACCGCTTCCATGTACCGAGCGCCATATCCGTGCCCAGCGCCGAACTGCTTTACCGCTTCGACGATCTGGTCCCCTCGCCGCAGACCCTGGTGGTGGTTTCCTGCGCCGGCCGAACCCGCGGCATTATCGGCGCGCAAACCCTGATAAACGCCGGCGTCCCCAATCGGGTCGTGGCGCTGTCCGGCGGCACCCAAGGCTGGCGGCTGGCGGATTTCGCCACCGTCCGGGACGGCAATCGCTACTTTCAGGCCCAAAGCGATACCGCCGCCCAATCGTCCCGGCAACGAGCGGCAAAACTGGCCCGGCGCTACCATGTACCGCACATTGATGCGGCCACCCTCCGCCAGTGGCAAGGGGATGAAAAGCGCACCACCTACGTGTTTGATGTCCGCCATGAGGACGAATACCGGCGTGGCCACCGGGCCGACGCCCGCTGGGTGCCGGGAGGGCAGCTGGTTCAGGCGCTGGATAAATGGGTGGGC
Source organism: Sodalis sp. RH15 (assembly GCF_047324255.1). Taxonomy (NCBI): domain Bacteria; kingdom Pseudomonadati; phylum Pseudomonadota; class Gammaproteobacteria; order Enterobacterales; family Bruguierivoracaceae; genus Sodalis; species Sodalis sp. RH15. Next base: position 463,657 of record NZ_CP178738.1, on the reverse strand, counting down.
ACGCGGGGTAGTCGAATTGTGCTCAACGACAATGACGGCGTCCGGGCCGCCACCACTGCCCATTGGCTTATACAGCTTGGCTGGCAATGCTATGTGCTGGCAGGCATTGACGAGGGTATTCGCCCGCCGTCCCGTCTCCTTGCGCCGCCTACCGTCCCGCGGATAAACGCCGCCGCCGTGGGGCAACGGCTTCTGAACGGCGCCATCGGACTCTCCGCCGACCGCAGCTGGGACTATCGCCGGTATCATCCCGCCGGCACCCACTGGGTAAACCGCTCGCGGCTGGATGATCTGCCTGCCGTCGCCGGCAATGCCCGGGACATCCTGGTATTCGCCGAAGATCCGGCGCTGGCGCAAGGGGTGGTCCTGGATTTGAGCGACGCGGGTTTCAACGCCACGGCGGTTGAGGGTAAACGGCAGGATTGGCTGGCCGCCGGACTGGAACTGCACAGCAGTTCGCAAACCCCTGCCGTTGCTCAGCAAATCGATTTTTTATTTTGGCTGCACGATCGCCATGAGGGCAATGCCGCCGCCAGCGCCGCCTATCTGGCCTGGGAAGCGGACCTGCCGCGCCAGGTGGGGGATCCCGCCAAGGCCCATTTCACGCTGGGGATAGCCGATGGGGATGCAGGCGGCCCGTCCAATGACCATTGATGGAAGCAGCGTGTCGTTTGAAAACGGTTAATCGGCACGTGACATACCGGCGAGTTTTTCCACACCGCCGGCGTGTCATTCAGCCCGACTCTTTCCATACACCGGCAAACTATCAGTCCGGCGTTCGCCGTTTTTATCAGCCGAATGCCGCTTTGTTATTATTGTGCTGAATAAGAGGATTCCCGGATCACGGTGACCGGGCAGCCTGCGTTGTCGATAATCTGTCGCGCCACCGATCCCATTAACCAGCGTTCAATATTGGAAAAACCGCGATGGCCGACGATAATGTGGTCTATTTTGTGGCTTTCCGCATAATGCAGGATCATTTCCGCCGGGTTACCGATTTCCATTTGCTTCACCAGATCCATATCCCGGTAAGCGGGATTATCTTTCAAGCCGTCGAAGAATTTCCCATATATCCCTCGCGCATTTTCGATAATCATTTCCGTCGCGGTTCCGCTGCCGAATTGCGGCAATTGGCAGACGGAAACAATATGTAACCTGGCGTCGAAACGCCTGACAAATTCGCAGGCAAATCCCAGCGCCTGTTTGGCGCAGTCAGAATCATCATAGGCTATCAAAACCTGTTTAATCGCAGCCATGGCTGCCTCCCGTGATTTCATAGCGGTAATAGAGACGGCTTTAATCCCGCCGTCGGCATCCGCCAGCGGGTAAACCGGCATACTTCCCCAGCATACCAGTTGGGCGGCGGATACGCATCTCGCCCCGCCGGGGTTTTGTAACATTGCCGGAATGAGGTGACTGACCCAAAACGATGCCATTCACTGTGTATATACCCGTCATACCTCAAGTTGCAGGTGCGTTGGCAAAATACGCATAAATAGTGCTTTATACCCATCTGACAATTGTCTATACTATCCCATGACAAATGTCTGCTGAAGAGATTGCCATGAGAGCTTATATTCCGTCCCATGAACCACAACATAATGCTTTGTGGAAATTTGCCGGTCTGCCCGTCAGCAGAGGCCGTGAGTTGACCAATGTGCTGAAAATTGGCCTGCCGGTTGACGTGCTTGACAGTATTCATAAATGGTCAGACATGTCTAAGGCCGATATTCTGCGGATTGCCGGCATAAATGAAAGAAACGTGGCCAGGCGTAAAAGTACAGGAACGGCTTTTTCACCCGATGAAAGTGAACGTATCGCCCGGCTTGTGCGGGTGATGGACGCAAGCGTACATCTTTTTGGCGGTAATAAACCCGATGCCTATACCTGGTTGAGAAGCCCCGTAAAGGGCTTGGGAAATGTAACACCGGTCTCGCTTCTTTCCACTGAGAGTGGTGCGCTTGAGGTCCTTGATTTGATTGGCAGGCTTGAGCACGGCGTCTATTCATGATTTTTTACAGGCTTACACAAAAAATCCATGCGGCGGAAGCATGGACGGGTTATGGCGCGAGTATTTATGGAGGGAGATGGAATCACAAAGGCAGTGCGGCTGTTTATGTATCTACCACCATCGCTCTGGCCTCATTGGAAATTCTTGTGCATTCAATTCATGATAGCCTACTGAATCAGTACTCCCTTTTCAGTATCGAGTTGCCCGATGATCAGGTTGAATACCTCGAAAATGCTTATTTGCCTGATGACTGGAGAGAGGATCCGGCTCCGTTTTCCACCATGGACTTGGGAACAGGTTGGCTTGACTCAATTGAAGGTATTGCTTTAATAATTCCTTCATGCATTATTCCACAAGAAAACAATGCTATTTTAAATCCTCTACACACTGATTTTCGGCAGGCATTGCGATCAGTTAAAGAAGTTGATTTTTCATTTGATGGTCGTTTAATAAAACAAGAGGATTAAATCGGTATCTGAAACTCAAGGTGCATTTATTTCCTCGGTTTTTTTACTCTCCATCGTCTATGGAATGTCAATGAAGCCATAAACTGTCTGATACCATTACTATGGTCGGTGATCCTTTCTCCGTTTTGTACCAGCGCGGTCTTTTGTGAAAGCAACAAATGAAGAAAATGCTAATTATAATAAAATCGATAAATTCCAATTGGATATAAATAAATGTTAAGTTATCGCCACAGTTTTCACGCCGGCAATCACGCCGATGTGCTCAAGCACACGGTACTGAGCCTGATCCTGGCCGCCATGAAGGAGAAGGATAAGCCCTTTCTCTATCTGGATACCCATGCCGGCGCCGGGCGCTATCTGCTCAACAGCGACCGGGCCGAACGCACCGGCGAATATCGCGAAGGTATCGCCCGTATCTGGCAGCGGGAAGATTGTCCGGCGCTGCTGGAACCGTATCTGACGGTTATCAATCACTACAATCGCAGCGGTACCTTGCGTTATTATCCCGGTTCGCCGCTGATTGCCCGCCAATTGCTGCGGGAGCACGATCGCCTGCACCTGACGGAACTGCACTCCAGCGATTACCCGCTGCTGCGCAGCGAATTCCAAAAAGACCCCCGTGCCGAGGTGCTGCGCGCCGACGGCTACCAGCAGTTGAAATCCCAGCTGCCGCCGCCGTCGCGGCGCGGCGTGATACTCATCGACCCGCCTTATGAAATGAAAACGGACTATCAGGACGTGGTGGCCGGCATCCAGGAGGGCTATAAACGCTTCGCCACCGGCGTCTATGCCCTGTGGTATCCGGTTGTGCTGCGTCAGAATGTGAAACGCATCCTGGCCGGGCTGGAGAAGACCGGCATCCGCCGGATTTTGCAGATCGAGCTGGCGCTGCGCCCTGACAGCGATCAACGGGGCATGACCGCATCGGGCATGATCGTGATTAATCCCCCCTGGATGCTGGAACAACAGATGAATGAATTATTGCCCTGGATTCATCAGGCGCTGGTGCCCGAGGGAATCGGCCATACCCTGGTGCGCTGGGTGGCGCCGGAGTGATCCCTATCCTGACCAATCCTGTTTTAGCCGACGAATCCAGCAATAAATCCCCGGAGTCATCCAGGCCGGGCCGGGATAAACCCGGTATAGCCGTTTCGCCTATTGGAGGGATTGATGCAATCTTTGCGACAATTTACCTTTGCGGGTTAAACTTGTGCCCATTGATATGAACATAGGGAAGATCCGATGACCAGACATTACGATTACCTTGCTATTGGCGCCGGCAGCGGCGGCATCGCCTCCATTAACCGTGCGGCGATGTACGGCCAGAAATGCGCCCTGATTGAAGCCAAATATCTCGGTGGTACCTGTGTCAATGTCGGCTGCGTCCCGAAAAAAATCATGTGGCATGCGGCACAGATTGCCGAGGCGATAAAACTGTACGGCCCCGATTACGGTTTTGACACCACCATCAACCGTCTCGACTGGGGGACTTTGGTCAAAAGCCGCAGCGCGTATATTGACCGCATCCATCAATCCTATGAACGGGTGCTGGGCAATAACAAAGTAGATGTTATCGAAGGTTTCGCCCGCTTTGTGGACGCCCATACCGTTGAAGTCAACGGCGAACGCATTACCGCCGATCATATCCTGATTGCCACCGGGGGCCGTCCCAGCCACATCGATATCGTCGGCGAGGAATACGGCATCGATTCAGACGGCTTTTTTGCCCTGGATGCCATGCCCCGGCGGGTGGCGGTGGTGGGCGCCGGTTATATCGCGGTGGAACTCGCCGGAGTGCTGAACGCATTGGGGGCGGAAACGCACCTGTTCGTGCGCAAACATGCGCCGCTGCGTACCTTCGACCCGCTGATTATCGATACCCTGGTGGAGATCATGAACGCGGAAGGCCCTACCCTGCATACCGGATCCATACCGGAATCCATCGTCAAAAACAGCGACGGCAGCCTGACGCTGACCTTGGAAAACGGCGGCGAATTTATTGTTGATGCGCTGATTTGGGCCATCGGCCGGGAACCCTCCACCGACAACCTGAACCTGGCCGCCGCCGGCGTGGAAACCGACAGCAACGGCTATATCCGGGTGGATAAATACCAGAACACCAACGTCCCGGGAATTTACGCCGTCGGCGACAATACCGGCGCGGTGGAATTGACGCCGGTAGCGGTGGCGGCGGGCCGCCGTCTGTCCGAACGCCTGTTCAACGGCAAGCCGGAAGAACACCTGGATTACAACCTGATTCCCACCGTGGTGTTCAGCCATCCCCCCATCGGCACCATCGGCTTGACCGAACCGGAGGCGCTGGCGAAATACGGCGAGAAAGAGGTCAAAATCTATAAAACCGGCTTTACCTCCATGTATACCGCCGTCACCGATCATCGCCAGCCTTGCCGCATGAAGCTGGTGTGCGTCGGGCCGGATGAAAAAATCGTCGGACTGCACGGCATCGGCTTGGGCATGGATGAAATACTGCAGGGTTTTGCCGTGGCGATCAAAATGGGCGCCACCAAGCGCGATTTTGATAATACCGTGGCCATCCATCCCACGGCGGCGGAAGAATTGGTGACCATGCGATAAGCAGCGTTAGCAATACCGCAGGACGACAGTGATAGCTGCCGATGCCCCGACCGATCATGGGAGGGGCTGTGTTCAATTCAATATTTGTACCTTGCAGCAGTTCCTTAAAGAAAGTGGGCTAGTTGACGAATGAATTGAAAAGCATTCTAACCTTTTAAAAGGTACAACGCGTGGTCTGATAATACATTTTATTATTACAGCATCAAATACCACAATTCCATTAATAATCAGATGACAAAAATTAGCATTCACAATGCCGTTTTTGGATATTTTTGATTTTATCCCCCCATCTGCGGTAAAAACTTCAAGAGTCCGATACGTTAGCCTTTTTTAGCAGAACGATGGCGCATATTAACCTTGCTTATTTGAGTGAGCCTTTATATATATTCTATTGTTCAATGCATAACCTTAAAGCATAAGTCATACTTTCATTGATTTAACGGATTTTATTTAAAACAAGGTAAAACTATGGCACTCGCGGATCCTATTTTTCCACAAACGGTCGATGGCATAATACCTATCCAAAGCGTTACGAATGATGGAGCCGTGATAGTCCTGATTCCAGCTTATACCAATCCTGCGCCCTTAGACCAGATAACGGTATTGTGGAATTTTATAGGTAGAGGACAGTACACCGTAGCAGATTATAATCCAAGCTTTCCCATCGTGATCCGCATACCGGCAGTCTTCGCCCCCATAGGAAGATATTTAGTCTCTTATATCATAGAGGACCGTTTCGGCAATACGACGTCATCCGAGACTGTTCTGGTGGAAGTTTCCAATAACGCCTTGTTACTAGAAGCCGAGGTGAGCACCGCAAACATTGTGGCCGGTAGCGGAATCCCACATATCATTGATTACTGGCTAATTACTCCGGCGGGCGTAGGTGCTCCCGGCCGCTTGTTGCAATACAGCGTCGATGGCAGCGCCACGCTTGTGCCGCCTGTGTCGGATACCACTGATGGCAACGGGCATACCCAACTGCGCGTCTTCAGCAGCACGCCGGGAACCGTCACGGTGCATACCGTTCTTGCATCCGATCCGATTGCCGTTTACAGCCATATCAGGCTCACCTTTTTCGGCGCCGTGCTGACACAACTCATTTCGGCCGAGGTACAAGCGGACAAGGCGCAGGGAAATGGTCTGGGAGTTAACCGGATACGCTATCAGGTCAGAACCCTGGCCGGCGATTTGCCGGTGGCCAACGCCAGGCTCGATTTCAGCGCCACCAACGGCGCGGCGCTATCTCCATCCTCGGGGATTACTGATTTAAATGGCTACGTTACCCTAGCATTAACCAACCGAATGAGTGGGATAGTGACAATTACGGCTTTATTAGCTTCGGGACTTGGTACGGAAAACTTTACCAGAGTGACTTTTAATTAGAGACAATATTTATTCCAGGGATAGCACAGTTTAATTATGCCGGAAGGTTCAAATAAATTAATGGATACAATTTTAGTAAAGATTAGCAATATTATTTTTATAGTTAAAAAAACAGAATATTTGCCGGAGGTACTTTATGCAAAATCAATATCCGCCTAATCATGCTCCTCAAAGAGATTACTATCTTACCTTAATCTCTTCCGCTACAGCAAAGGCTGACGGAAGAGACAGAAATAATGCCATAGCGACGCTCTATAGTCACGGGCAACCGCTGTGCGGACGTCAAGTTACCTTCTGGCTATCAGGCAGCGCCGCATTCTGCGATGGCGCTCAACAAACCAGCGCAATAACGGATAGCCGGGGTCAGGCGGCAGTGTATTTTACCGACTGCCGGCAAGAAACCGTGGCCGTGAGTTGCAAATTCGACGGGATGTCCGCGGTAAGCTACTCCACTTTCGAAAGTGCTGAAGAAATAACCGGGTTAGGCATTATCGCCAGTGTCGAAAGCAATTACGCTGCGGCGAATGATTATGATAGTAATGTCATACAATATACATTGCAGGATTTTACAACCGACCAGCCCGTCCCGGGCAGGGTGCTAAACTTTTCAATAGTCCGTGGTTCTGGAAGTTTGTATAACACTTTTGATACCACCAACGCCTCGGGGCAGGCACGGGTTTCTTTACGCAGCGGTGTACCGGATGCGGTGGAAGTCAGGGCCGTTTTGGATGGCCAGCCCACGGTCTATAATTACACCGTGGTCAGTTTCTCCACCCCCATTACCCATACCATTTCGGCCGAACCTCTTGATATCAATGTACCCGCAGGGGGCACCTATCGTATTCGTTATACGCTCAGAGATATAGACGGCAATCCCGTTCCTAACGACTTGATGACTTTTAGCTCCAGTCCCGCGATACCCACTATAACGCCAACTGTGGGCTTTACCAACGGCCTGGGACAAATTACCGTTGGTATACAGAGTTTTTCTACCGGTAGCTTCATCATTATTGCTGAATATTCGGCGGGCAATGCTGAAAATACCACCCTTATCACGTTCAACTGATATTGGTGGAATAGTCGGGCTTAATCAAGGCTTGGACGGAGAATATTTATTGGATAGGCAAACGATAATGCGTTAAATATGATATTTCCGTTCCAGGCCGATACACTGCCCAATGACGATAATGCGCCGCGGCACGAGGAGCTCTTTTTATGTTTATTAGCCGGTATTACAGGGCCGGCCATATTACGCCATACGCTTTAGCCGCACTGTTGAGGTGCTGCCAATGAGCAACGGTTTTAATATTCATCATCAGTCTCATTAAAGAGGCATTAAGCGTAATTTCCTGTTGGTTGTAATGCTTGATTTAGTCGTGGAAATTAGGGATGGATGTCGAAACGGCATAAATGTCCTCTGTTTTTTTTTGGCAAAAGTATGCCAATTTATGAACTTGATTATTTTCTCGCAGGTTTTATGATTTAGCAAATTCTCGGAATTTATAAACGCTCAACGTTTTGCGTTGTAGATTTTTACTATGAATACCCATTGCAAACACTAGCAAAAATTGGTTTTTGTTTACTTCCACTTTGTGAGCAAAAACAGTTTCGACCAAGCTATCAGTATTTTCAGGGGTCACCTATGGAAAATAACAAAGAGTGTTATCCACTTACCCCGCCGGGATGCCCGGTGTCGCCCTTAGCCAACTATGTGCTCACGGCACAAATTTTAGCTAACAACGCGCCGGCGGACGGCGTCAGTCTTAATGGCGTACGCTTCACCCTCTCCAGTCCGGCGAGTTTGCCGGTGGCCCACCAAGAGCTTGAATTTTCCGTCACCGGCAGCGCCGCGTTGGTCATTCCGACATCCTATACCAATAATAACGGCATTGTTGATGTGGTGGCGAGAAACACCCAGCCTGAGACGGTTCAGCTCTTCGCAAATCTGGTGGCAGACCCGACGGTGAGCGCCAATAGCTTGTTGACATTCACATCAACGGGTCCTGTACCGATTTACGAGTTGACATCCAGAATTATCGTCAATGACGCGCCTGCCAATGGCAGCAGCGGAAACGAAGTAGAATTTTTTCTATCGTATGGCGGCGTGGGCGTTTCGGCTCAATTACGATTGTATTTTAACGGCGCATTCAGCGAGGTGGTCACTACCGCACCCACCGGGTCTTATATCGCTTCTTTTAGCAGCGCCGAATCCGGTTCCTTTACCGTCATAGCGGAAGTTGAGAACGATAGGACGGTGTTTACGTCCGAGACAGTGACCTTTACGCCGGTAATAGTTTATCCAATACGTCTAGGTCCAAATGTGATCACGTTCCAACAGGCGGGTGCAGGGACGCTGGCCGGCATACAAAGATTTATGGCGGGATTCAATGTCATTGAGGGTCATATTTATTCTTTTACAATATCTCCAGCTAATGCCTTTAACTATTCTGTTTGTCCCGAAGGAAGCGTTTTTGACAATGGCAGTCAGAGTTGCCTTACCGGCGTAAGCAGTGATTATGAACATTTGGGCAGCGGCATGTCCCCGGTTCGTGCGCTTACATCCGGCCAGGGCAGTTATCTGCGGTCCCGTCTCGCCGTCTGGCCTGCTTTTGCACAGTATCTCACGTTTACCATCACTGTTTATGATAACGGCCCAGGATGATAATAATCGTGGCCTAATGCTTGGGAAAGGGGGTTGTCCGTATCAAATGATAATCCTTTTTCCTTTCGTTGTATAAGATTTGGATCATGGGGAAAATCTTCGTGCTATGTATGAAGAGAAAGCAACTGCTTAAGGCATCGTTTATTATTTAGCATTTTTTGGCAGCAGAATGTTCAAATAAAAACTTGCTTCTTTTTTTGATAAAATAATGATTTTCAAAAACATATGAAAATTAAAACGCGAAGCCTTATGCCTTCGAGATTTCCAAAATGAACGCTTATCGCGCACGCTAGTCAAGCAGGGTTATTTTCTTCTACTTTATGAGCGAAAACAATTTCGACCCAGCGACCAGAATTTTTTAAGAGGTTACCTATGGAAAAGAATAATGCGTGTTATCCACTTACCCCGCCGGAATGCCCGGTCTCGCCGTTAGCCAATTATGTGCTCTCCTCTCAAATTCTGGCTAATAACGCGCCGGCGGACGGCCTCAGTCTCAATGGCGTACGCTTCACCCTCTCCAGCCCGGTGAATTTGCCGGTGGCCAATCAAATGCTGGAGTTTACCGTTTCCGGCAGCGCCACTTTAATTATTCCGACACCCTAATACCAATTATAGCGGCATTGTCGATGTGGTGGCGATAAATTATGAACCAGAAACGATTCAGCTTTTCGCAAGCCTGGCCGCCGATACCTCGGTGAGTGCCAATAGCTTGTTAAGCTTTATACCAGTGTCGCTTCCTACTTACGAAATATCATCTAGAATTGTGGTTAATAATGCATATGCCGACGACAGAAGCACAAACGTAGTGGAATTTTATTTAACCTATGCCGGGCTAGCCTACTCAGGGCAGCTAATATTGTTTGTGACCGGCCAACTTACCACGCTGGTCACCACCGGACTCGACGGCCTTTATACTGCCTATGTTGCCAGTTCTTCTCCCGGTGAAGTGAACGTCAGGGCGGAAGTGGTAAACAATAGGGTCGTATTTGCCGCAAGCATAGTCACTTTTATTCCGAGGGGAATATATTTAGGCTCGAATGTAATACCGATACCGGCAGTTCCAATGGGTTTAGGGCTTCAGGATTTTATGAGTTCCCTTGATATCATTCAAGGTCATGTTTATAGGATTGTAGGCATTCCCTCGGCAGGCCTTTACCTGGGCGCTTGTCCTGAAGGATATGTATATGATAGAAATACGACAAATTGTCGTTTTGCATTATCTGACTATACACATTTAAGTACTGATAGCATCAGCCCCGTTCTTGCACTACGTTCAGGTTTAGGTCAGGATCTCCGCTCTGCCAAATACTATCAAGTTGTCACTGCAAGAACCATTACCGTGCAGATCTTCGATGAGGGCCCGGCTTGATAACCAAGCCGTCCTATTATGAGCGGTAAAGATAAAACCAAAGGAATCGTCCGCGACAAGGGTAATCCCTTTTATTTTTATGCAAGGCGCCTATCCGCTGTTAGTAATAACGTCTGTGATTAGCGAATATCCCGCCCGGACAAGTGCAATGCCGCAAGTAGGGTAAGGTCGATACTGGTCGCGCCCGGACTACCACAAAACAAAATCGATGGTAAATTACTGCTTATTCTCCCGCTCCGCGTCCGCCGCCATTTTGCCTTGCCGCCAGTTCAGCAGGGGCGACACCGAAACGCCGTGCACAATGACGCTGGCCACTACCAGGGTAAAGGCCATGTTGGCCATGCGTTCGGCCTCGGGGCCGGCCAGGCCCTGGTTATAGGCCCAGGTAATGTAGTTGATGCTGCCGATGCCGCGGATGCCCAGCCAGCCGATCAATGCCCGGTGCAGGGGCGGCTCGCCGCTGCCGATGGTCGCCAGGTAAACCGCGGCCGGCCTTATGAGCAAAAACAGGATGGCGGCCAGCAGCAACCCCAGGGGATCCCAATGCATGGCCAGGGTGATGCCCAGCACGATCACGATACCGGCGGCGAACAGTCGCTCCATGGTATCGCCGAAAGAGAGTGCGTCGCTCACCACCAGGCCGACGGAGCGCAGCGGCCCGGTGGCGCCCGAAGCTTCACGCTGGTTAGGGTTCACCAGGGATTCCGCCGTGCCGCCTCGCTCCTCTTCCGGCAGGTGATCCGGCGGATGGCGGTTAAAAATGCCCAGTTCGGTGCGGCGCAATCCGACCCCGGCGGCAAAGGCGGCCAAAAAGCCCGAGGCGTCCAGGCTTTGCGCCGCGGCATAGCTTAACGCCACCAGGGATAGGGCCAGGAAATCATTGGGGGCGGTGTCGTTTTGGCTGATTTTGGAATGGGTTGCCAAATGTCCGATAAGCCGGCCCAGGCCGAAACCGATGCCCAGCCCCCCCAGCAGCGACCAAAGAACATCCACCAGCGCCCAATGGCCCAGTTGGGCAAACGACAGCGGATGATGGGCGGTAAGCAGCAGCATCGCCAGCATCAATACCGGCAGCGCCGTGCCGTCGTTCATGCCCGCTTCGCTGGACAGGGAAACCCGCAGGCTGTCGTCGTCCCGTGCATCGTTGACCGAGATTAGGCTGGCCAGCACCGGATCGGTGGGGGCCACTATCGCGCCGAAGACCAGGGAAAGCGGCCAGGAAAAGCCGGCCAGAAAATGAGCAGCCACGGTGACGCCCACCACGGTAAAGATCATGGCCGGAAAGGCCAGACGCACCCCCATGAGCCAGCCAGGATCGCGAAACGGCAGCCGCAGCTTGAGACCGGTGATAAACAGGGAAGCCGCCATGGCAATTTCGGTCACCCGCTCTATCAGCACCGCATGGGCGGCCACGTCCACCCGCAGCAGATTCAGGACCCATGGACCACAGACAATGCCCGCCGCCAAATACAACCCGAAAGAAGTGACTGGACCGCGATGGATCCAGCCGGAGGCCAGCGACATCAACAACAACAGACCGCCCACGGCCGCTATCCATCCCGTAAAACCCATGGAGTCTCCTGATAATGTTTTTATTCTCCTTTCAGTATGATCGATTTTTTCCACGATCCCTGATTATGTCTGGATCTGAAGCGGATAGGGCAGAGACCGCTTTCACAATTAAGCCGTGAGCAACGCACATTTCCACCCGTGGGTGCGCCCGGCTTTTGGCTCTGCGTGCCCCTTGTCTTGCGTATCGCCCGGCAACTGGCTACTGTCTGTGGTTGACGGCATGTAACCGGAGCACAACGTTATGTCTTTGACGTCCCTGGCGCACCTGAACGATGTACCCGCCGGCGAGTGGGATGCCCTGGTCCCCGCGGGACAGCCTTTTTTACAGCACGCTTTTCTCTCGACCCTGGAAGAGAGCGGCAGCCTGGGACCGCTTTCCGGCTGGCGTCCCCATCATTTGCTGTGGCAGGAAAACGGCCGCTGCCTGGCCGCCATGCCCGGCTATCGCAAAAGAAACTCCAGCGGAGAATACGTGTTTGATCACGGCTGGGCCGAAGCCTGCCATCGCGCCGGAATTCAGTATTATCCCAAATGGCTGGGGGCGGTGCCCTTCAGCCCGGTAACCGGCTCCCGTGTGCTGGGGGCGGAGACGGCGGCGGCAAAACTGCTGGATGCGCTGCCGGATTATCTGGCCGAACAGGGCTGGTCCGGCGCCCATGTGAATTTCACCGATGCCAAAGCCGGTTCTCTTCTGGCGGCCCGGCCGGACTGGCTGCATCGATTAGGTTGCCAGTATCACTGGCATAACCGCGGCTATCGGGATTTCCAGGATTTCATGGATGCCCTGAGTTCGCGCAAGCGCAAGCAGATGCGTAAGGAGCGCGAAGCGGTGGCGGCGCAAGGCATTGATTTCAGATGGCTGGAAGGGGGACTGGTGAGCGAGGCGCAGTGGGACTTTATCTATACCTGCTATGCCAATACTTATGAAGTGCGGGGCCAATCGCCTTACCTGACGCGGGATTTTTTCAGCCTGCTGGCGCAGCGGATGCCCGATGCAATCCGGGTGGTGCTGGCAAGCCGGCAGGACCGTCCCGTTGCCATGGCGTTCAGTCTGGTGAGCGACGACACCTTTTACGGCCGCTATTGGGGCTGCCTGGCGGAGTTCGATCGCCTGCACTTTGAAACCTGTTTCTACCAGGGAATCGAATATGCCATCACCCACGGTCTGTCGCGCTTCGACGCCGGCGCCCAGGGAGAACATAAGCTGATTCGCGGCTTTGAGCCGGTGCTGACCGACTCATGGCATTACCTGCGCCATCCGGGGCTGCGAACCGCGGTGGCGGAGTTTCTTAACGAAGAACGGGACGCGGTGCGCGCCTGGGCGGAAGAAGCGCGTAAAGCGCTGCCCTATCGTCAAGAGTAAGCGTCAAGAGTCAGTCCACGCCGACAAAACCGCCGGTCTGGTATTGCCACAGCCGCGCATAAAGCCCCTGCCGGCTCAGCAGTTCGCTATGGCTGCCGATTTCAGCGATGCGCCCTTCGTTCATCACCACCAGCCGGTCCATTTTGGCAATGGTGGAGAGGCGGTGCGCGATGGCGATAACCGTTTTACCCCGCATCAGCACTTCCAGGCTTTCCTGGATGGCCGCTTCCACTTCCGAATCCAGCGCCGAGGTGGCTTCGTCCATTATCAGGATCGGCGCGTCCTTGAGCAGTACCCGGGCGATGGCGATACGCTGGCGCTGGCCGCCTGAAAGTTTCACGCCCCGTTCCCCCACGTGGGCATCAAGGCCGGTGCGCCCTTCGGCATCGGATAGCATCGGGATAAACTCATCGGCCCGGGCGCGATGTATGGCTTGCCACAGCTCGGCGTCGCTGGCGCCGGGCCTGCCGTACAGCAGATTTTCGCGAATGGAGCGATGGAGCAGCGACGTGTCCTGGGTAATCATGCCGATACCGGCCCGCAGGCTCTCCTGGCTCACCTCGGCGATATTTTGCCCGTCGATAATAATACGCCCGCCGTTGAGGTCATATAGGCGCAGCAGCAGGTTCACCAGCGTCGATTTGCCCGCGCCGGAGGGGCCAATCAGACCGATTTTTTCACCGGGACGGATAGCCAGATTCAGGCCGTCGATCACCGCCCGTCCTTTGCCATAATTGAAATGCAGATTTTCAAAGCTCACCGCGCCCTCACGCACCTGCAGTTTGGGCGCCAGTGGGCGATCGGTAACGCTTACCGGCTGCGAAATGGTGTTAAGACCGTCCTGCACCATGCCGATATTTTCAAAGATACCGTTCACCACCCACATGATCCAGCCGGACATATTCACCAGGCGAATCACCAGGCCGGTGGCCAGGGCGATGGCGCCGACGCTTATCAACGACTGCGACCACAGCCACAGCGCCAGCCCGGTGGTGCTGACAATCAACAGACCGTTCATGATGGTAATGGTGACGTCCATGCCGGTCACCAGCCGGCTCGCCAGCTGGGTCTTTTCCGTCTGCTCGGTAATGGCTTCCCGGGCGTACTGACGCTCGAGATCCGTATGGGCGAACAGCTTCAACGTGGCGATATTGGTGTAACCGTCGACGATGCACCCCATCAAGCGGGATCGGGCGGCGGAAGAGACCGCCGAGCGGGATTTAACCCGCGGCACAAAATAATACAGGCAAAAGAGATAGCCCACTATCCAGACGATCAGCGGAATCATAAGGCGCCAGTCGGCTTCGGCGAACAGCACCAGCGAACTGACGGCGTAGATCAGCACATGCCATAAAGCGTCCACCGCCTGCACCGCCGAATCACGCAATGAATTGCCGGTTTGCATAATGCGCTGGGCGATACGGCCGGCGAAATCGTTTTGGAAAAACCCCAGGCTCTGCCTGAGGACATAATTATGATTCTGCCAGCGGATCATGCTCGTCATGCCGGGATTGATGGTCTGGTGTACCAGCAAATCGTGCAGTGTCAAAAAAATCGGCCGCAGGATAAGTATCACCACCGCCATCCACAGCAGTTCGTGCCCGTGTTCGCTGAAGAAACGTTGACCTGAACCACTGCTTTGCGCCAGGTCGATAAGACGGCTGAGGTAAGGAAATAACGCCACCTCGATCAACGCCCCGATAAGCCCCACCACCAGGAGAGCGGCGAAGCTAGGCCACACCTGGCGCAGATAATACACATAGAAGGGTAAAACCCGATCCGGCGGCGCGGACGCGGGGGATTCCTGGAAAATATCGATCATGCTTTCAAAACGGCGGAACAGCATAAAAGCCCCTTAATTTACTCGGAGAAAAGGGCTATCCCGGCCCAGATAAAACGCTCCTGAAAAAGGTAGCTTAGTGTATTTTCACCCTGGTTCGCGAATCATTATGCGAAATGGCATTACCGCCCCTGGCGTTTAGCGCCATCTTGCTTTCATTCCACCGCGTCACGGCACAGCGGGCAGGTCATGCAATGACCGCCGCCGCGGCCGCGGCCTAACTCGCTGCCGACGATTTCAATCACCTCCACGCCCTCTTTGCGCAATTGCGTGTTGGTTTTGGTGTTGCGATCATAAGCCATCACCACCCCCGGCGAGAGGGCTACCATATTATTGCCGCTGTCCCACTGCTGGCGTTCGGTGTCGTAATCGTTGCCCTCGGTCTCCACCACCCGAAGCTTGTCCAGGTTTAACGCCGCCGCCACCGCTTCCACAAAGCTGCCGCCGTCGCGGCTGAGCTTCATGCCGGTGGGGCCGCTGTCCGGGCGCAGGGAGAAAGTTTTGATTTGATTAACAATGGTCGGATAGAGCGTTACCACGTCCCGATCGCAGAAAGTGAACACCGTGTCCAAATGCATGGCCGCTCGCAGTTTCGGCATGGCGGCAATCATTACCCGCTCCACACCGGAACGCGGATTGGCAAACAGCGCGGCCGCCAGTTGGGTAATGGCCTGATGGGAGGTACGCTCACTCATGCCGATAAGCACGGTCTTGTTGCCGATAGGCATTACATCCCCCCCTTCCAGAGTGGCGGTGCCATGGTGCTGTGTGGGATCGCCATACCAAATGTCAAAATCCCCGTGGACAAAATCCGGATGGAATTTATAGATGGCGGCGGTCAGCAGCGTTTCTTCATGCCGGGCCGGCCAATACAGCGGATTAAGCGTCACGCCGCCATAAATCCAGCAGGTGGTATCCCGGGTGTATAACGTATTGGGCAGCGGCGGCAACATATATTCGGTAATGCCCACCGCTTCGCGAATCAATTTCAGTTCTTCGTTATCGTAATGGCCGGCGTCCGCCAGTTCGGTGGTTGAAAGGCCGCCAATGAGGATTTCAGCTAATAGGCGGGACGGCTGGCCGTCGAGAAAGTCGCGGGTTTCCTTGAGTATGCCCAGTGAAACCTCGTTCGGCACTATTTGCTGGTCCAGAATCCACGCCTTGGCCGTCGGATTTTCCAGGGTGGTCGCCAATAAATTATGCATTTCCAGCACATCCACGCCGCGCTCGCGCATTTTGACGATAAAATCAAAATGATCCCGTTTCGCCCGTTCTACCCATAATACATCGTCGAACAGCAATTCATCACAGTTACTGGGGGTCAGCCGATTATGTGCCCGCCCCGGTGCGCACACCAACACCTTGCGTAATTTACCTACTTCGGAATACACGCCATATTTAACAGTATCTTTTTTTCTGGTCATCTTAGCTCCATCCGCTTAGATCGTGATAATGCCCGTAGCGATACTCCACAACGCCACAATGGCGGCAAGCATGACAATGATGAAAATTATTTTTTCAACCGGATTAAAAAAAACAGCATGTTGTTCACGTTTGGTGATGAGATATAAAACAGAGCCAGGGCCGTAAATAATGGCCGAAAGTAATATATATTTCAGGCCACCGGCGTAGAGCATCAATAAAGAATAAAAAGTGGCGATAATGGCAAAGACCAGATCTTTCTTATGCCCACGTTTAATGGTTTCATAGGTTTCGCCGGTCCAGGCCAGTTTGAAACCATAGGCCGCCACCAGCAAATAAGGAATGAGAGTTAACGAGCTGGTTAATTCAAGCGCCAGTTGGAATGCATAATCGCTGAATAAGGTTAAAATCAAAAAAACCTGAATGGTGATATTGGTGAGCCATACCGCGGCGGACGGCACGCCCCGGCTATTCTCCGTGGTAAAGACCCTCGGCATGCTTTGATGCCTGGCGGCGGAAAACAGCACTTCGGCGGCCAGCAGAGACCAGGAAAGGTAAGCGCCCAGTACTGAGATAAGCAGACCGATACTGATAAATATCGAGCCCCAGCGGCCCACCACCGCTTCAAGCACGACGGCCATGGAAGGCTGCCGCAGCGCCGCCAGATCGGCCCGCGGCATGACGCCGTAGGACAGCATGGTGACCAATATCAGCAGGCACAGCACGCCGATAAATCCCACCACCGTTGCCAGGCCGATATGACTGCGTTTTTCTGCGTAACGGGAGTATACGCTGGCCCCTTCAATACCCAAGAACACAAATACCGTCACCAGCATGGTACTGCGGACCTGGGAAAAGAGGGATTCCGTTCCCGCCGCCGACGTAATGGCCAGCGCCGCGTGGCCGGCATAACCGTAATCATTCAGATGCGCCAGGACACCGGCATTAGCAGGATCGGTTCCTCCATGGAAATTAAGAACGAAAAGGTTGTGATCAAAAGCTATAATCAAGATGATAATAAAGCAGAATATGGGAACAATCTTGGCAAAAGTGGCAATTGTATTTATTGACGCCGCGCTTTTTACCCCCCTTAAAAGTAATATATGAAATCCCCACAGAATAACTGAAGCCACCAGCACAGCCGACACGGTATTACCGTTGCCGAAGACCGGGAAAAAAGCCCCCAACGTCGACTTGATTAACACAAAATAGGAAACATTGCCGATACAGGTCCCCGCCCAGAAACCCAATGCTGAAGCAAAGCCTAAATAGTCGCCGAAACCTTCTTTTGCATAAATGAAGACGCCGGAATCCAGATTGGGTTTACGTTGAGCCAACGACTGGAAAACAAATGCCAGCATCAGCATACCTCCCCCCGCGATACCCCAGGCAATAAGGGCGCCAAAACCACCGGTTGCACGGCCGAAGGTTGCCGGTAAAGAAAAAATACCGGCCCCCACCATCGATCCCACAACCAGCGCGGAGAGTGACCAAATAGATAATTTATTTTCCGTGGTGTTTGCCATAGTTAATCCCATTAACTCACGATGGATAAAAACCTCATCCCATATTTAGAATCAAAATTGTGATCTCAATCCAATTTTTTCTTTAACTTCTAAATAGTAGATAGCATATTAATGAGCTGTATCGCAAATTAATTTTTATTGATTACGCCACATTTTCCAATAGCATTAAAACAGCTAATTCATACGTACGATAATAATTCAATTAGTTAGTTTAATATAATAAAAAAACCAGGTTAATAGTGAAAGTTTAACATTTCTTTTATTTCTATATTGTTAATTTAAGAAGAATTATTGGATTCTTGGCAATCAATTCCATCAAAAACCATCATCATTAAAATAAAATTAATATTGATTGCTATGATTCCTGCTTTCATGATTTTACCCCTTTTTGTTAAAAAAATATCAAGAATAGATTCCAGTCTCCGGCGTCGGCTTCCCGCGCCCCAGGCCGCTCGCCATGGCAACGATACCGGTAAATTGGCGCGAAGCCGCATAGGTCACCCCCGGCACGCCCCGTTGCCGCTATTTTTTTCCTATAATGATTCTATCTGGTTAAGTTTCCGCAGCGGATAAGAGAATTTATGGCCGACAAAAACCCAACGACCGCCACCGCCCGGCAATCAAAATCCCCACAGATATTCGCCGATATCCATACCGGCAATGAACGGGTGGACAAACTTGCTTTGAAATCGGGTCGCTTAATCCAAAAAGTAAGTGGTTACCCGGTGATAGCCCATCTGCTACGGGCGGCGGATCGATTCAACGATCGCATGGGCAGCCAGTTTGGCGCGGCGATTACCTATTTTTCCTTCCTGTCGCTGATTCCCATTTTGATGGTGTCTTTCGCCGGGGTCGGATTTTTCCTGGCGTTCAATCCCGATATTCTCACCGACCTGATTAATAAAATTGTCGACAGTATCAGCGACCGGACGTTGGCCGATACGTTGAAAACCACGGTGAAAACCGCAGTGGCGCAGCGAACCACGGTGGGCATCACCGGTCTGTTGATAGCCCTGTATTCCGGTCTGAACTGGATGGGTAATTTGCGCGAAGCGATCCGCGCCCAGTTGCGGGATGAATGGGAGCGCAACCCCCAGGATGAAGAGAAATTTTATATGAAGTACCTGCGGGACCTGCTTTCCCTGATCGGTCTTATCGTGGCGCTTATCGTCACGCTGTCATTGACCTCCATTGCCGGCGCCGCTCAGCAGAGCATCGTCACCGCCCTCGGCTTGGACGGCATTGCATGGCTGCGCCCGGCCATGACCGCCACCGGGTTCATCGTGTCCATTGCGGCCAATTATCTGCTTTTTTTGTGGATATTTTGGATAATTCCCCGCCACCGGCCCCATAGCAAGGCTATCTTTCGCGGAACGCTGCTGGCGGCGGTGGGTTTTGAAGTTATCAAAATCATTATGACCCTAACGCTGCCTAAACTGGCCACCTCGCCTTCCGGCGCCGCTTTCGGTTCGGTATTGGGGTTAATGGCCTTTTTCTATTTCTTTGCCCGGCTGACGCTTTTTTGCGCCGCCTGGATTGCCACCGCCGACTATAAGGAGGAACCAGGGCCTCGCACCTAAGCCTTGGCTTGGCGTCCGCGGCCCGTGTCCGGCCGGCCTAAGAGACGCCATTCCTTATCTCATAGCACTCACAAAGAAAAATCCAGTGCATAACCCTACCCATAGGCGATTACGTCAGTGGTTGTCACCAGGTTTTCCTAAAATTCAGCCATAATCCGGCATATAACGCCGGTTCGCCGTCTCCTGTCGCCGGCGTGCCAGGGTTTAACCCTGCGATATCCCTTTTGACGAGAGGGATTGGCTACGGGAAGAGAGTCCGCTTGTATTATCTGCTTTTAGACGCCGCCGGCCCGCCGATGGTCAATAAAACGCCATTGAAATTGCGATTTTCTCTGTCTAAGATGCCTTTCTTTTACACATTTAATCATTAAGAAACAATAATGCAGTCCACCATCGCGCCCGTCCTTGATTCCGATACCGTCCCGACCAATTCACGGGGCAAAGTCCTTGTGGCGTCGTTAATCGGCACCGCCATCGAATTTTTCGATTTTTATATCTATGCCACCGCCGCGGTTATCGTCTTCCCGCATATCTTTTTTCCGCCCGGGGATGCCGCCGCCGCCACGCTTCAGTCGCTGGCCACCTTCGCCCTGGCATTTGTCGCCCGGCCCATCGGATCGGCGCTGTTCGGTCATTTCGGCGACAGGCTCGGGCGCAAGGTCACGTTGGTGGCTTCGCTGCTGACCATGGGCATATCGACGGTGGTTATCGGGCTGCTGCCGGGTTATCACACCCTCGGCATCCTGGCGCCGATACTGCTGGCCCTGGCGCGATTCGGCCAGGGGCTTGGGCTGGGAGGCGAATGGGGCGGCGCGGCGCTGCTGGCCACCGAAAACGCCCCGGCGCACCGGCGGGCGCTGTATGGTTCCTTCCCGCAGCTGGGGGCGCCTATCGGCTTCTTTTTTGCCAACGGCATATTCTTATTGCTTTCCTGGGGGCTTACGGACGAACAGTTCCTGAGCTGGGGATGGCGCGTGCCGTTTATCCTGTCGGCGGTGTTGGTGATCATCGGCCTGTATGTGCGGATATCGCTGCACGAGACGCCGGTATTCGCCAAAATCGCCCTGGCGAAAGCCCAGGTGCGCATGCCCATCGGCACCCTGCTCGGCAAGCATTTGAAAGCCACGGTTCTGGGCACCTTTATCATGGTGGCCACCTATACCCTGTTTTACATCATGACCGTCTATTCATTAACCTACGGCACCGCGCCCAAGCCGCTGGGCCTGGGCATTTCCCGTAATGATTTCCTGCTGATGCTGATGGTGGGGGTCGTCGGTTTCGGCTTGCTGGTGCCGGTTTCCGGGCAACTGGCCGACAGCTTCGGCCGCCGCAAGACCATGATAGTCATTACCCTGGTCATTATCGCTTTCGCGCTGGTCTTTCCATTTATGCTCGGCTCCGGCGAGACCTGGCTGGTGATGGCCTTCCTGCTGTGCGGTTTTATTGTGATGGGTTTGACATTCGGCCCCATGGGCGCATTACTGCCTGAGCTGTTCCCAACGGAGGTCCGCTATACCGGCGCATCGTTTTCCTATAACGTCGCGTCCATTATCGGCGCCTCGGTCGCCCCTTATATCGCCGCCTGGCTAACGGTCCATTATGGCCTATTCTATGTGGGGATTTATCTGGCTTCCATGGCGGTCCTGACGCTGCTGGCGCTATTGGCCACCCACGAGACCCGTCATCTGGCATTGTAATAATTTCTCATTTAAAACAGCGTAGGATAAGCGGACCGGCGAATGTATTCCGCCGGTCCGTTAGAATAAGAACGGCCGGGAAGACGTGTCATCCGGTTCGTTCGGAGCCCGCTCAGAGAAGAACTCATGATGAAATGGCGCTGGGGCCGCAACCCCTTTATCCTGTTTTTTGCCGCGGTGGCCATCGCCGCATCCAGCGGTTTTTATTACTATCGCCACGTGGCGGCGGCCGGCAATCCCGATGCCCTGTGGCAGATAGTCAGCCAGAAGTGCGTACCCCACCAGCAGCAGCTCGGCCGGCCGGATCCCTGTCGCGAAGTGAATCTGGATGCGGGGTATACGGTACTAAAAGACCTTGAAGGCCCGCTGCAATATTTGCTGATTCCCGTGGAAAAAATAGTCGGTATCGAAAGTCCGGTGCTGTTGAACGAAAAAACGCCCAACTTTTTTTATCACGCCTGGCAAGCCCGGCAATACCTGACGGAAAAAGCCGGCGCGCCGGTTCCCGACCGGGCCTTGGCGCTGGCGATCAATTCACCCTCCTCACGGACGCAAAACCAGCTGCATATCCATATCTCCTGCCTGCGCCCCGAAGTGCGCCGGCAGCTGGATGATGAAGCAGGCAGCATAGGTTCAGCCTGGCAACCGCTGCCCGCCGCGGTGATGGGTCATTCCTACCTGGCCAAACGCATCACCGCCGCCGGTCTGGCGGAGCAAAGCCCGTTTATCACCCTGGCGCGGGAGGTTCCCGGCGCCGCCGGCGACATGGGGCACTTTGGTTTGGCGCTGGCGCAGTTGCCGGATGGAACCTTTGCGCTGTTGGCCAACCAGCGCAGTCTGCTGCACTTCGATAATGCCTCTACCGAGGAAATCCAGGACCACAGCTGCGCTATTTTGCGTCATTAGCGGCGCTTATTTACTGTTTTTCATTTCCTGCAATATCGGTCCGCACTGGTTCTCCTCGCCGCCGCTGGGGGAGATCAGCGCCAGGAGCGCCGCCGCCGGGGCCAATACCGTCCCCAGGGCCACCGCCGCCGCGCCGCGGGCAATCAGCGGGCCGGGTTTCACTCCGGCATCCGGATGTTTGAAGGTCCCGCGCACATACAGCGGTGAACGCAGCGTCACGATTCGCACCCCTTTACTGTCAGGGTTAATGGAGAGATCCAGCCGTTCAGTGGCGAAGTTGGTGGTGCCGTCGATTTTGATCACCGCGTTTTCAGTATCGAAAACGAATACCTTCGGGGTGGCCAAACCGTTGCGTACGCCGAGATCCGCCGCCGCGCAGTTGATCTTCACCTGATCATCGCCGAACAGCTTGCCCACCACGTAGTTGCCGACGTTCAGACCGGCGATTTCCATCAGGTTGCGGCTGATAACGCCGTCATTCATCAGTATGCGTAATTCACCGTTGCTGCTGCCCAGCAGGGCCGCCACCGAATTACCGGTGCCGGTGAACTGCGCATCGCCGTTTAACTGCCCCATGCTGCTGCGCATCGCCGCCACATCCGGGAACAGCGCTTTAAGCTGGAGTTTGCGCGCATGCAGGTCGGCCCGGCCGCGCATGGGCTTCTGGTTGCCTTCCAGCCGTATGGTGGAGTTCAGGTTGCCCCTTGCCATGCCAAAGCGCAGCGGGTCCAGCAGCAGCACGCCGTCGTCCAGTTTGACGTGGGTAAACAGATCGCTGATGGGCAGGGATTTGCCATGTTCGATGCGTTTACCGCTAAAAGTCACGTCCGCATCCATGGTGCTCCATTTGTCGGTATCGAACTTATCGTACGGCAGGACTTTATCCGGCGGCTGGATTGAATTGGTCTTGGCCTGTTGTTTCTTGCCGGCGGTACCGGAATCGGCGCCAATCAAGGGGCCCAAATCAGCAAAACGCAGCTGATTGGACTCCACTTCGCCGCTTAGCGAAGGACGCGGTTTACCCTGTATATATTCCAGCGTACCGTGTATATCGCTTTGGCCGATTTTGCCGTTGAATTTTTCATAGCGGAAACGGTTACCCGCTTTCTCCTGGAAACGGGCAATCAAATGGCCGTCGGTGGAGTAAGGCGGCGTGTCCGGCAACACGACACCGGTAAGGCCGTGGAGATCCCCCAGGCTGTCGCCGGCCAATTTCAGCCGCAAATCCAGACCGCCCAAATTCATGGGGTCTTGCAGGGTTCCCGCCAGCACCACGCGGGTGGAGCCGGAGCTGACATCCGCCTGCAGCGGGAACGGTCGGTTGCTGCTGCGCAGGGCCAGCATGCCGCCGATTTTTCCGTCCCCCTTCAAGGGTTCATTGTTGTATTTACCGCTGACTTTCCACCCGAACACATAATCATCGGTTTTCTGCGAAGCGGTACCGGTAGTTTCCTTCGACGTGGTTCCGGCGGTTTCCTTCGACGTGGTTCCAGTAGTTTCCTTCGACGTGGTTCCGGTGGTTTCCTTCGACGTGGTTCCGGCGGTTTTCTTCGAAGAGGTTTCAGTCGCATTCTGAGAAGCGGTACCGGTGGCTTTCTCCTCGCCGCCGGCCAGCTCGGCGAACGGTACCGGCTTGCCCAGCGGGTTCACCAGAACCTGCACGTCGGCTTTGGTGATGGGATCCTGAAAACCGATTTTTCCCTGGTCAAAAGCGATATCGTCCACCTTGAACGACCAGGGGGAAGGCGGAGTGCCCTGCTGCGGCTGATCGCTGTTAGCCAGATTAAAGGTCCAGTTATTCTTACCATTTTGTAGACGCTTTAGCGCGGCATCGGGTTCAACCAGCGTAATGCGGGGCAGATAAACTTCCCTATGCAACAATGCAAGCGGTGAAATGCTGGCCTCCACCCTTTTTATCCGGGCGGTATAGTCGCCGGGAACCTCGGGCGGGTTGCCCAAGACCACGTCTTCGGCATGGAGATGCGGCCAAGGGACCCAGGAGCGCCAGCCCGCCTGGTCCGGTTGGCGCATCCATTGCACGCCCAGGTCGCCGTTAATGGCAAAGGGGCGGTGCAGCTCGGCGGTCACTTTTTCATTGATGGTCGGTTTTAGGCGATTGAGATCAAATGTCGCGATAAAAATGATTAGGGCAACGATTACCAATAGCAGAAACAATACTGTCCCACCGATCGCTTTTTTGGTCAGTGTCATGATTGTTTCGTCCCTCCACAAGCGTCTTTGTAACATTAATCATAGTCGAGGATTTCCGGTACGCCCCGCCGTTTTGGCATGGCGTTTGCCGCCGATGGGCATTTGGACGGGAGACGATCCAGGTCATGAAAAATTAAAACAACGTTTCATCGGCTATTGACTGTACCAACCAATCTGTTGAGACTAGCTATATTGTTATCCATTCTTTTTTACTCATACAGGTCGCAGTTAATGACAACCCAAAACATTGCCGTCATCGGCGAATGCATGATTGAACTGTCCCAAAAAGGGACCGATGTGAAGCGCGGCTTCGGCGGCGACACGCTGAATACCTCGGTCTATTTATCCCGGCTGGTGAAGCCGGAAACCCTCGGCGTACATTATGTCACCGCGCTGGGTACCGATAATTTCAGCGAGGAAATGCTGGGGGCCTGGCGGCAGGAAGGCGTGCAAACCGATTTGATTCAGCGAATGGATAACCGTTTGCCCGGGTTATACTATATCGAGACGGATGAAACCGGCGAGCGCACCTTCTATTACTGGCGTAATGAAGCCGCCGCCCGTTATTGGCTTGAAAGCGACGATTCCGAGCGTATATGCCGGCAGTTGGCCGAATTTGATTATCTTTATCTCAGCGGCATCAGTATCGCCATTTTAAGCGCGAAAAGCCGGGAACGGTTGCTGGCTTTGTTAAAAGCCTGCCGTGACAAGGGCGGCAAAGTGATTTTTGACAACAATTATCGTCCGCGCCTGTGGCAAAGCAAAGAAGAAACCCAGGCGGCTTACCGTAATATCCTGTCCTGTACCGATATCGCCTTTCTGACGCTGGACGATGAGGACATGCTGTGGGGAAAACACAGCGTTGACGACGTGCTCGCACGCACCCGCCAATGGGGCGTGCGGGAAATCGTGATCAAACGCGGCGCCGAATCCTGTCTGGTCTCCACCGAAGCCGGTGAACTGCTGGACGTACCGGCCGTAAAATTACCGAAGGAAAAAGTGGTTGACACCACCGCGGCGGGAGACTCGTTCAGCGCGGGCTACCTGGCGGTGCGGCTGACCGGCGGCGATGCCGAGGCGGCGGCCAAATGCGGCCATCTCACCGCCGGCACGGTGATTCAATACCGGGGCGCCATTATTCCCCGGGAAGCCATGCCGCGCTGAGTCCCCGCTTCGTCGACCCCAGCCGGTTATTCCGTCGCGCCTTTTGCACAAGACGCGGCGGAACATTCTGGTTACCTTCGCCCGCGCTGTAGCGTTAAGCCATTATAACGCAGCCATTTAGGTGTATTAATTCACAACGGATGAGATGTCATCCACCATTGCCGCCCCTCAAATATACCCATCAGGTTTCAAGTGACAGGCGCGCTGGGTTACTGTCGTTTTTTCTTATGATAATAGATGAAAAAAATAACTCATCATTTTACGATTTTTCCAATTTAGTCGCGTCTAAATATATTGAGACCATAGATATTATCTTCGCATTTACAATTAAATCGCAAATAACTTTTTTAATTAATTATTTTATTAATTTAGTAAAAGCTTATTGATTACAGTGAATGGGGTTAACAATTCAAATTGATTGAGCATTTAAACAGGGTGTGCATGGCACTATTTCAGGACAGCAACAATTTTCAAGGAGAAGCCATGAAAGAACATATTTCCACTGATGATTTCGTCTCCGGCCGCGTGCCGGCATCCGCCCGCGCCAGCCTGTTCAGCGTCGCCCTTATTCGCATCGGCGCCACCACGTCGCTGGTGCAATTCATGCTGGGCGCCACGCTCGGGCACTCCATGACGCTCTCCCAGGCCATGTGGGCTACGCTATTGGGGAGTCTCATCCTCGAATTCATCAGTTTGGGTTTAGGTATTGCCGCTGCGCGGGAAGGATTGTCCACCAGCCTGCTGGCCCGCTGGTGCGGTTTTGGCCGATATGGTTCGGCCATGATTGGCTTAGCCATTGCTTTCAGCATGCTGGGATGGTTTGGCGTACAAAATGCCATTCTTGCTAAAGGGGCTATCTCCGCGCTGGATCTGGATAAGGAGCATCAGGGGATTTTTCGTTGGGGGGCGGCCATATCAGGGCTGTTGCTCACCATTCTGGTGGCCTTTGGCTTTCGAGGTTTGAAATGGACGGCAAAAGTGGCGGTGCCGCTGTTTTTCCTGGCGATAGCCTGGATTTGCTTCGGTCTGATACAGGGCCAGGACCTGCGGGAACTCATGGATGCCGCGCCCGACGGGCCGCCGTTGTCTCTTGGCGCGGCCGCCACCATTATCGCCGGCGGCCATATGGTGTTCGCCATTGTTTCCCCTGATATGAGCCGTTATTGCCGGAGCGGCCGCCATGTCTTCTGGATGATGACGCTCTCCATTCTTATCGGGGAATTTATCGTTAACGGG
The DNA here is from genome assembly GCF_047324255.1 of Sodalis sp. RH15. Lineage (NCBI taxonomy): Bacteria > Pseudomonadati > Pseudomonadota > Gammaproteobacteria > Enterobacterales > Bruguierivoracaceae > Sodalis > Sodalis sp. RH15. Next base: position 436,650 of record NZ_CP178738.1, on the reverse strand, counting down.
ATAGCCATTCTGGTGGCCAAGGCCTTGCATACGTCAGATGTGGTGGCCATCATGACGCAAAGCGCGGGTTGGCTGGGTTTGGCCGCGGCACTGCTGTCGGCGGTGAAGATAAACGATATCAATCTATATTCCTCCACCTTGGGCTTCGCCACTATGTTGGAAGCCATTACCGGCAAAAAATGGTCCTACCGGCGTTTAACGCTGTTCCTGGGCGTGGTGGGCACGTCACTGTCGGTCATGGGCATCCTCGACCAATTCACCGGGATACTGACGCTGTTCGGCGTGTTTTTTCCCCCTATCGCCGGCGTGATGCTGATTGATTATTATATTTTGCGCTCCCATCGATCCATCCTCGAGGCAACCCGCATAAGCGGACAATTACCGGATGCCGCCGCTACGCCGGTCATCGGCTGGCCGGCCATGTTCGCATGGATAATCGGCAGCCTTTTCGGCCTGTTCGTTCATTGGGGCATTCCTTCCATCAATTCATTGCTGGTGGCGAGTATGTTGTACTGGCTAATCCATATCATCATGCGGAAAAACGGTTTTAGCGCCGCGCCGGCCGGCATGTGAATTCTGCCGGCGGTTTTGAAGAGAGGAGCGCCCAATCTTGTAGACAACGCGGCTGCGGTATAACACCCCGGCCGCGCTGAAATGCGTCAGGACTGCGGCGGGATGTCCGTGACTTCCGGTTTGCTCTCATCGATGGATGAGGGCTGCGGCCCCGGCGCCATGATATGATCGTAGGTTTCCTGCAGCGCCTTCATGTTGACTTCCGGTTCATCTTTGGGCTGCATAAGGACAAGGATCGCATTCTGGGATAATTGATTACGCAGCTCCTGGTTCAGCATCGGCAACGATAATTGGGACAAAAATTCGTTGCGCAATTTCTGGTATTGCTCCGGCGCGATATCCACCACGTCATTTTGCTGCGAGCGCAAACGCTGGCTCATCAATATACCGGTATCGGTGCGGGCATAAGTGGCAAAAAGCGTGCTGAGCTCTCCGGTCTTACGTGCCATCAGCGCATCGAATTCCGCCTTGCCAAGCCCGGAATTACGCAAGCCGGCCAGTTCATGGGCCACAAAAGTCATGGTGGGCATCAGATTTTCAGCCGGGGTATCGATATGAAAGGCGCATTGGGCGCGCTGATAATGGACATTGCAATCGAAGCGCAGATTGGCCTGTTTGAGATTATTGTCCTTTGACGCCTGCAGCGCTTGCTGCACATGCATATAGAGTGCCTCCCGCGCCAGATCGCTGCGCCAGTAGAGGTTCAGGGAACGGGAGTCCCTGATAGGCTGCCACGGGGCGTCCCAAATCAGTTTCAGGCTATCCTCTTTGCCGTTATCGCTTATCAGGCTGACCGGTTGAGACGGCAGCGGCGACAGCGCCGGCATGGGGGGAGGCGTATCCCGTTTACCCTTCAGCGAAGAAAACGCTTTCACGATCTGTTCGTTCAAACCGCGGCCGTCCACGTTGCCCACCACGTACAGCGTCATGGCGTCAGGGGTATACCAGCGCTGGTAGAATTGCTGCAACTGCTGGCCGCTGACGGGTAGCCGGGCCGATTGGCCGGGATCGTGCGCCAGCAAAACCGAGCCTTTCAAGCGGTAGTGCCACCAGGTGCTGCCGGGCTTGTCGGGAGCGGTCGCCACCGGATCGGCTCCCTGCGTGGCGCTGTGTATTGTCGCCGGATTAATGATGAGACGCCCGCCGGTGTTCGCCATCCATCTGAATGCATCCCGCAGCAAATCGGGTCGGCCGTTGGGCAGGCTGAGGCTATATAGGGTGTAATCGTAAGAAATGACCGCCGGCGCTTGCGGACGTCCGGCATCGACACCCTGCTGCCACAACGATTTGAGCTGCGTGGCGGAGAAATTTTCGCTGTGGGCCAGCGCCAACCGGGGCAAGAGCCGCGCGAAGCCGGTCTGCTGCGCATTTTCCGCCAGTGAACCGGTATTGACCATCAGGCGTAATTCAATCCGGTCGTTCGGCCGCTGCGGTGTCGTCAATACTTGCCAGGAGAAGCCATTGATGAGTTTACCCTGTTGCCAGGCGGGATCGGGTTGTAATGCTTCTGCTCGCACATTGCCACCCACCGTCGCCAGTAACATTCCACTCATGAAAAGACGAATTCCGGTGCCCTGCATGTGAACCCCTACTCAAAAACTACCTATTAAATTATGTGTATCTCAGTCAGACGGCTACTTGCGTTCCATCGTCAGTACTTTTCCGTCGGAAAAAAGTGTGGCGCAAAGTGTACCATGTTGTTAGACCGCGGACCTTTGCGGATGTCACCGTACCGCAGAAAATATTACTCTTGCGCGTTGAAACAGCAGGAAAATACGAGGCAAGAAGGCTTTACAAAAGCATTGACATGGCGGAGCCGGGCCTGAGACACCAAACGGTTATTTTGTCCGAGTCAAGGGCGGATGCGTCGCGCCGGCGGCTTACACCGCGGCGAAATTCAGAAATCGCTGTTCGAATACCTTCTGCGGCAAAGGCTCGGCGAAGAGATAACCCTGGCCCCAGGCGATTTTCTGTTCCAGCAGGAATTGGCGTTGCGCCTCGGTCTCCACGCCTTCGGCGATGACAGGTAATGCCAGTACCTGTGCGATGGCGCTGACAATACGCAGCATGACCGGATCTTCCGGCAGCCCCTCGATAAAACTGCGATCTATTTTCAGCAGATCGATGGGCAGATTACGCAACCGGTCCAGGTAATACAAACTGGCGTAACCCATGCCGAAGTCATCCAGTGCGATCAAAATCCCCAAATCGCGTACCTGGCGCAGTAAAAGCAGGGATTGTTCAAACTCATCGATCTCGGCGGTCTCCGTGATCTCCAGCACCAGTTGGGCAGGGCCGATTTCGTAACGCGACAGCAGCAATTTAAGGTAAGGCACCAGATTGGCTTCCTGCAGCTGTTTGGCGGATATATTCACCGCCAGCGGAATATGGATGCCCTGCTTGCGCCAGTCGGCCAATACCTGGCAGGAGGCTTCAAGCACCCAGTTGCCCAGGGGCACCATCGCGCCTATCTCTTCCGCCTCGCTGATAAAATCCGGCGGCAGGGAATAGGTACCGTCTTCACGCCGCCAGCGCAACAGTACCTCAGCGCCAATCAGCTGCTGATTGCGGATATCCACCTGGGGCTGGAAGAACAGTTTGCAACGGCCCAACTCAATGCCTTCGAGGATGGTGCTCTCAAGCGTCAAACGCCGATGGACCATTTCCATCAGCTTGGGCTCGAAGAATAAAATCTGGTTTTTGCCTTTGTCATGGGCCGACATCATGGCGGAGGTGGCACGGCGCAATAATTGATGGGCGGATTCATCAAGAGGCTGGCCCAGGGCGATGCCGATACTGGCCATCGGCCGTAGCGACAGACTGCCGATATTCAGCGGTTCGTTGATGCTTTTCAAGATTTTTTGCGCTAACTGCATCCCTTCGAACGGATTTTGGATGCCGTTATCGAAAATGGCGAATTCATTATGGTTAAGCTGGCCGAGAAACCGGTTTTCATTGATATGCTGTTTGATCTGCCGGATAAGGGTCATCAGCAGGATTCCCCGCTGCGCTTCCGTCATTACGCCGGTGGCTTCCTGCAAGGTGCCGATACTGATGGCCAGTAAGCAGAAATGTTTCGATTTTGTCGGCAAGGCCATCTGTGAATCCAGCATGGCGGTGAAAAGATTCTTGTTGGGCAGCGCGGTCTCGGCGTGGCGGGTGGAAAGACGGCTCAGTTCCTCGAACATGCCGGACAATACCTGCTGATTACGATTATAGCTGCGAACCAGCACCCCCAGCTCATCGTCGCGATGCATATCCGGCAGCGAAAGCTGGTGCCGGGGCGTATCCTCAGGCGCGAGTTTTTCCAATTCACGGGCGATTTCCCGTAAAGGATGGACCACCAGACGATTCATGCACCAGGTAATGGCCACGGTCATGATCAATGCCAGCAAGATAAAGGTAGACAGCAGGGTGGAGAACGTACTGGCGATAAACTGATACAGCCGGTACGAGTCGGCCTGAAGCACCAATGATGCCAGGGCGCGCGGATGGGAAACATGGGGGAGCGCATAGAGCGGCACGGAGATCTCCACCGGCAGCCTGAATAGATATTCGATGAGATCCGGCACCCGCCGCTCGGGAGGAAAATTCCCATGCAGTACCTGGAAGTTATCCGGTAAAACCACATCCGCCCGGCTTAATATGCCCACCGGTTTAAGGGTATCGAGTATCCGTTCGGCTTGCTGCACATCCGCTTTAAGCACCGCGTTGGCCAGAGGTTGTCGCACCGACATGGCGATATTTTGCAACTGCTGGGCATAGTCTTCACGGCGGAGCTGAACAAAATGGAACAGTTGGATCACGATAAAGATGCAAACAACCACCAGCGTCACGCCTGACACCGATGCCATTTGTTTAATCGTTAATGAGCGTCTGATCCGCAAACTGTTCTCCAAAGAATTCCTTCCGTCCCGCCGCACCAGCAACGGCATTCATCCCCGAAACTTTCAGCGCGGCGTACCGGGGACATCCCAAGATGATTGACCTTTTTTGACAACGTAGATTGCCGCTCGAGTCTATAGGTAAAGATATGTATATTAATATATACTATCTTGAGCGGCATTTTGTTCTTTAAAACAAGCATTTCGTTCAAACTGTGCGTATAACCTATAGAGCTCGTAAAAGTTGACATTATGCATACGAATATTCTGTCTTAGGATAAACTTTGGCCTCGCTCCAGTCCCGGACAGCCGGACCGGAACCGTGGCGGCCAGCCGGTTACCCGCGAAAGCATCAGGCCGGTGCGAAAACGGACCGCGGGAATAAACGCGTTGCCGCCGTGCCGGAATTTGCTGTTTTCTTTAACATTTCGCGACGTCTTTCACGGCTTTTATTTAGGGCTTGCAGATAATGACATTTTGCTCGGAATAAAGGCTATATTTGTAATGACGTATTTTTCACCCTGAAAAATAATGCTTTTTACACGCCTAGCCTGGCAACGCTCCGGTTTGAGGATAACGCGATTAACGGTGTTTCAGCGGATTTAATTTTGTAAAAAAATGAGACATGTATTAGTTTATCTTTAGATCTGTTATATCCATCATCTAGAACCACCGAAAAGACTCGATAAGCCGATCGGCGTCAACTTTCTTTACTGCAAAGACGCCTCGGCGGGATGCCGTCCAAATTTAACCTATGAGGTTGAAAATGAATAATTATGATGATATTAAGCGGTTCAAAGAAAAATTAAATATGGAAGGCATTGATTATAAAGAAATCGCCGAAAATAATCCTCATAATACTCCGCATAATTGGGCCATCCTCAAGCAAATAGCCGCTGCCGACGAGCCGTATCATCCCCTGGATCAGGGGCAAACCACCCAGCCAGTACCGGTGCAGGTTTCCAATAAGGAATTCACCGCCTCGGCTTTCGATAAACCGGCGGCCATGCCATCGCCCCGCGATTTGAGCAAAAACAATGCCCAGGGCATTAAGGAACCCGCCTTTGCCTCGCCGCTGATGGCGGCCGTGAGCAAGGTCCTTTCCGCTGAACAGGGTGCCGGTTATGCGGAAGAGGAGAGGCCGTCGGCCGGTTCTTCGCCGGTGAGCGGCTCCGGTCACGGCGAGCGCGGGTTCCGGCCGTCCATCCTGGACAGCGTCGACCGCGGGCTTCCGCAGCCCGCCGCCGCCCCGGCGTCGCCATTGAACAGGGATAACGCGCGCGCCCAGCCCGCCGCCGGGCCGTCGATTTTTGACGGCATCGGCCGCCGCGAGCCCGCCGCCGCCCCGGTCAATGAAATGCGCTTCAGTAGATTATTCAACCGCAAGTCCCCACTGACGACCGGAGTTGCGCCGGGCCGGGATATGCCCCTTTCACTTCTATTAGAGAATATCGCTTTATGCCGTTAGTGTGTGTCTGTTCGCCAAAAGGCGGAGTAGGGAAAACGACCGTCAGCGCCAACCTTGCGTATGCGCTTGCCCGAAGCGGCAGCAAGGTGCTGGTCATCGATTTTGATGTGCAAAACGCGCTGCGTTTACATTTTGGCGTCCCTATTTCAGATACCCGCGGTTATGTGGCCCAAGCGACCACGGCCGTAGATTGGAGCCAATTTATCCTGAAAGCGGATGCCAATTTGTTTGTTCTGCCCTATGGCGAGGTTGAAGAGGAAGAGCGGCTGGCATTTGAAAACGCGGTCAGCCATGATCCCCATTTTCTGCAGCGCGGGTTGAATACGGTGTTGAATTATCCCGGCCTGGTGATTATCGCCGATTTCCCTCCCGGCCCGGTCCCGGCGCTGAAAGCGGCGAAAAACCTGGCGGATTTGCATATCGTGGTGATGCTGGCGGATACCGCTTCGCTGTCGCTGCTGCCGCAAATGGAAAATCATAAATTTCTCGGCTCGGCGATGAATAACCGGCTCGGCGAATATTATGTGGTTAACCAAAGCGATATGCGGCGGAATCTGAGCCGCGATGTCTCGCAATTTTTCGAGCAGCGGCTCGGGGACCGATTATTAGGCATCATCCATCGGGACGAATGCGTGCCGGAAGCCAATGCGTCCCAGCGCTCCATCATCGAATTCAGCCCGGTTTCCGCCGCTGCCTTTGATATCGAACTTATCAGTAAAAAGGTCGCCGCTATCGTCGGGGTGAAAGTGGGTGACGGGGAATTTTACGCCGCGCCCAATCAAGGCATTAAATAAAGCACAGGCTCAGGTATGAATAAGCTGATATTTGCCTTTCTACTGTTATTGTTGCTGCCCGTGGCGGTGGTGATCATCATCACGCCCATGGACAGTGATAAGCAATATGTTTTCGGCCTGCTGAGCATTGTTTTGCTGCTGCTGTTGGGCGTCAGTAAAAGCCATTTGGTTAGCGTGATTATGGTGGTCATGTCATTTTTGATGTCAACCCGCTATATCTACTGGCGCGCCACCGAAACGCTGCATTTCAATTCGGTTATCGAGGCGGGTCTGGGCATTGGCTTGTTTATTGCGGAGCTTTACGCCTGGCTGATCCTGGTGCTGGGTTATCTGCAAACCACCTGGCCGCTGAAACGCAAAATCGAACCGATGCCGGACGATCCGGCGACCTGGCCTACGGTGGACGTCTACGTGCCGTCCTACAATGAAAGCCTTGACGTGGTGCGGGACACGGTGCTCGCGGCGCAGTGCATCGATTATCCCCGCGATAAAATGAAAATCTACATTCTCGACGACGGCAAACGCAGCGAATTCGCGGTTTTCGCCGCCGACGCCGGCGTGGGATACATTACCCGCAACGATAACAAGCATGCCAAGGCGGGAAATCTTAATCACGCCATGACCATTACCAAAGGCGAATATATCTGCGTGTTCGATTGCGATCATGTCGCCACCCGGGGTTTTCTCCAGGCCACCGTGGGCAGCTTTCTCATTGACGATCGCCTGGCGCTGATCCAGACCCCTCACTATTTCTATTCCCCAGACCCCTTTGAGCGCAACCTGTCGGCGGCCCGGGATATCCCCAATGAAGGGGCGCTATTCTACGGACCGGTGCAGCAGGGCAACGATAACTGGAACGCGACGTTTTTTTGCGGCTCCTGCGCGGTCATCCGCCGCAGCGCCCTGGAAGAGATCGGTGGTTTTGCGGTGGAAACCGTCACCGAAGACGCCCATACGGCCCTGAAGCTGCAGCGCCTGGGCTGGAACTCCGCCTTTTTATCGGTACCGCTGGCGGCCGGCCTCGCCACGGAACGCCTTGGACTGCATGTTATCCAGCGCACCCGCTGGGCCCGGGGTATGACGCAAATATTCCGTATGGATAATCCACTGTTCGGCCGAGGACTGAAATGGCAGCAACGCCTGTGTTATCTCAACGCCATGCTGCATTTCCAGTATGGCCTGCCGCGGGTGGTGTTTTTAACCGCGCCGCTGGCCTATCTTCTGTTTAACCAGAATATTATCGCCTCTTCGGCCAGCACCATTTTTGCCTATGTGCTCCCTCACCTGTTTTTGGCCATCTACATCAATTCCCGCATGAACGGCCGCTTCCGCTATGCCTTCTGGGGCGAAATCTATGAAACGGTGATGGCTTTCCATCTTATTATCCCTACGGTACTGACGTTGATTTCCCCCAAACACGGCAAGTTTAACGTTACCGATAAGGGGGGGCTGCTGGATGTCGGCTTTTTCGACTTTCATATCGTCAAACCTCATCTGATTGTGGCGGTTCTGCTGGGGCTGGGCATTGCCGCCGGCATTGTGCGCGCGGTGATGCACGACTATTTTAATGTCGATCCGCGCGTTATCCTGCTCAACGTCGTCTGGGCATCCCTCAGCGTCATAATCCTGCTGGCGGCGATAGCGGTCGCCAAAGAGACGCGCCAGGTGCGCAAAACCATCCGCATTGATGTCAAAATACCGGCCATTATCCACTTCGCCAGCGGTATTTCCGCCCGCACCGAAACCCTGGACCTCTCCATGGGCGGAGTGAAATTGGTCACGCCCGACGATCGCTATCAGCGCGATCGCATCGAGGAAGTGGAATTGCTGCTCCAATCCGGAAGCGTATGTATTCCCGTCAGCCTGATTGATGCCGATGCCAATACCATCCGAATGATGTTTGAAGAGATGCCGTTGGAAAAAAGGCGCGAACTGGTGCGGGTGGTCCTGGCCCGGGCGGATGCCTGGATAACGCCGCCCTATCCGCGCGACCGCCCGCTGCACTCTTTTGCCAGCATTGTCCGTTGTGTTTTTGAACTGTTTTATAACACGTGGAAAGAACGCGGCCAGAAAAGAAAGAGTGCCAAGTCCGCCGGACCTGGTGAAGCGACTTAACTCGGAAAAATTCGAATGCCACAGCGTATCGGGAAGATTGCTTGTTTTTTTGTGGTTATTGCCATTATGGGAGGGCTTGGGTTTTCTGCCCAAATCAATCCGGCTTACGGCGCTGACAACGCTGAGCCGGCGAAACCGGTCTATCGATTGCCGCCCTTGCCGGTACCGGCCGGCGGCCAGGCTTTGCCGCCGGGCAGCGCTGATGCCCAAGGCGCGGCGGGCGCCGCATCAGCCGACCCGGCCCGGTCTTCCGCCGATGCTACCCCTGCGTCTGCCCCTGGTGCCGCCGCGTCATCCGATAGCGGCAGCGCGTCGGCCGGCGGACTGCCGATGGATTTTCCGCCGCCGGTGATAAGCGTCGCGCCCCAGGACAATAGCGGCGGGCAAGCGGCGGACGGCCAGTCGGCGCAGATAAACCCCATCCGGGACGAAACCATCAACGTCGCCACCATGGGCCAGCCCAACGGCCTGACCTTAAGCGGCGGCCAGCTCCAGTCGGGGGTGGTCTTCACCCTGCCGCAGGATCAGGTGGCCACCACCGCGCGCTTATTCCTGGCGCTAAAAGTCTCGCCGGAGCTTGCCGCCCGCGATACCAGTCTGCGCCTGACGCTTAACGGCCAGGATCTCGGCAATGTGGCGCTGAACCAGGCGAATGCCGTGGATAATGTCTTCCAGCTGGATATTCCCGCGGCCATGGTGGTGGGCAATAACAACCTCAGCTTCAGCGTCAGCGACGAAAATACTCTGCAATGCGATCGCAACCAGTCGGATAAATATTGGGTCACCATTTTACCCGCCAGCCACATACAGCTAAGCAGCCAGATACTGGATATCGGCCGGGATCTGGGCCATTTCCCCCGGCCTTTTTTCGACCCGCTGTCCATGCAATCTCCTTCAGTATCGTTTATTTTCGGTCAGACGGTGAAACCGGAAGCGGTCACCGCCGCCGCCATGCTGGCGTCCTATTTCGGCCTGTTGTCGAATTACCGTAACGTGAATTTTCCGGTGCATTTGAACGAACTGCCGGTGCAAAACGGCATACTGTTCGGCGCGCCGGGAGAGAAAATCGGCGACATTACCCTGCCCGCCGCCAGCGGCCCCACCCTGCAAATGATTGATAACCCGCTGAATCCGGTCTACAAGCTGTTGCTGGTGGTGGGACGCAACAGCGAAGAGCTGCGTCAGGCCGCTTACCGGGCCATCTCTTCACCCTTGCCCTCGCGGCAGGATATTATTCAGGTCGCTACCCAGGGCATTCCGCTGCGGCAACCCTATGATGCCCCGCGCTGGATTGATACCAGCAAACCGGTTTACCTGAAGGATTTGGCGCAAAATACGGACTCGCTTACCGTCAACGGCCTATATCACGACGGTATCCGCATCGGCTTTCGCGCGGCGCCGGATCTGTTCTTGTGGGATGGCGACTTTTTCCCGGTGCAAATCGATTACCGCTTTCCCACCGAGAGCTGGATTGACGAGGATCGCTCCCAACTGAGCATCACCCTGAACGGCACCTTTCTGCGCAGCCTGTCGGTGAATAAACGCGGTCTGGTTGAAACCGCCTGGCATAAGCTGGGGGGCGATACCCGCCAGGAATCCTACAGCCTGCAATTGTCGCCCTACCTTATCTATGGCGACAACCAGCTGGAATTCTACTTCTCCCTGCAACCGAAACCGGATGCCCCGTGCAGCCTGCTCACCAGCAACAATATCAAAAGCCGGATCGATCCCGATTCCTACATTGATCTGAGCAAGACACACCATTTTACCTTATTGCCCAACCTCTCGTATTACGTCGGCGCGGCGTTTCCCTTCAGCCGCCTGGCGGATTTTTCCGAGACGGTAATGCTGTTGCCCGCCAAGCCCGAGGCGGGCGAGATCGCCGCCCTGCTGGCCATGGCCGCCCGCGCCGGCAACGCCACCGGCATTCCCTTGAACCATGTTGAAGTGCGGCTCGGTTTGCAGGGGGACAACGCCCAATTGGCGGATAAAGATATTCTGGTCTTCTCCTCCCTCAAGCAAACCGCCTTGATTGGGGATCTGCTCGCGAGCTCGCCCTTTGAAATGCGCAATGGATTACTGTCGGTAAAAGCAGAGACCTTAACGGACAAGCTCAAGGGCTATTTCTCCGGCAATTTTTTCCGGCAAGGGGTGGAAGCGGATCGCTATTTGGCCTCCACCGACGCCTGGCGGGGTTTTCTGAGTTTCGCTTCTCCGTGGCCCGGCAACCGCCTGGTGGTTATGGCCACCGCTACCGACAGCGACCAGCTTGCCGCCCTGAACACCGATTTGCAGTCATTGACGATTAATGCAGGCATTCGCGGAGACATTGCGGTTATCAGCAGCGAAAACGGGGTCAAGAGTTTTAGTGTGGGTTCACAGTTCCCCCGCGGCGAGATGCCCTGGTACATGATGATTATCTGGTATGCCAACCAGCATATTATTTTCCTTTCATTATGTGGCCTGCTGTTCGCCATCGTCATCGGCAGCAGCGTGACCGTGCTGCTGGCGCGGCACGCGGCCAAGCGCCTGGCGAACAGCGCCAATAAATAACGGGATTCAAAGACGGATCGCACCACTGGGCCATATGGGTAAGAGAAGATGAAACAGGACAAAAATAAAGAATTCAGAACGCTGTGCCTGGTCGGCCTGGCGGGCCTATCGTTCTTTTCCGCCATGGCCACGGCGGCCCAAAACAGCCCTGCCATCAATGCCCTGCTGCAACAGGCCGCCTATTGGCATGACAAAGCCCATAACGAACTGGCGGAAGAATCGCTGCAAAAAATTCTGGCGGTGGACAGCAACAACGCCGATGCGCTCTACCTGCTGGCCCTTTATGCCCTAAGCAGCGGACAGCGGGCCCAGGCCCAGCAATGGCGGCAAAGGCTGGAGGCGGTTTCTCCGAACGATCCCCGGCTGCAAAATCTTGATAACGCCAAGGTCATGCAGGCCATTTCTCCCACCCAGCTGGCCAATGCCCGTCAATTGGCGGCCCAGGGCAATACCGCCCGCGCGTTGGAAAGCTATCGCACGCTGTTTCAGGGCAACAAGCCCCTGGACAGCCTGGCGGTGGAGTACTACGAAACGCTGTCCGGCGTACCCGCCTCCCGCCCCGAAGCCATTGCCGGCCTGCGGGACCGGCTGAGCCAGCAGCCCACCGACAATGCCGCCAAAGCGGCCCTTGGCCGTATCCTGACTTATGACGAAAGCAGCCGCCGGGAAGGCATCGGCCTGCTGATGCCCCTGGCGGCCGGCAATAAACAAGCGGACAGCGCGTTGCGCCAGGCGCTCATCTGGATGGCGCCGAAACCGGAAGATAAAGCCGTTTACGACAGCTACATGCAGCGCCATCCAGACGATGCCGGCGTACTGACGCATTTCCAGCAAAGCGTCGGCGGGCAGGAGAAGGGCCAGGGGTATACCGCGCTGAACAGCGGCGATCTCGCCGCGGCGCGCAGCCGGTTTGAAGCGGTGCTGACCACTAACCCCAATGACGGCGATGCGCTGGCGGGATTGGGGTATATCGCCATGCGCGGCGGCGATTTTGCCGCGGCGGAAAACTATCTGAACCAGGCGGTGAAACAGGGCGGTCCCAACAGCGCGCAGTGGGCGTCCCTGGCCAAGGACGCGCATTTTTACGGCGCGTTGAACAAAGCCAAGGGCGCGGTAACCTCCGGCGATTTGAATTCGGCCCTGGCCCTTAGTGAACCGCTGGCGCAGGAGGAAGGCGACAAGGGCACATCGGCGGAATTATTCCGTGCCGATGTGCAGCGCCGAAAAAACGACCTGCCGGGGGCGGAGCAGACTTATCGCGGCCTGCTTGCCAAAGACAGCCAGAATACCGATGCCAAGCTGGGGCTGTATTACACGCTGCAGCAGGAGCATAAAGGCGCCGAGGCGCAGCAGTTATTGCAAACCATTCCGGCGGATAAACGTCCGAAAGTCTATGTGGGCGTCAATGTGGATCCGTTGCGGCAACAGGCCGCCCAGGCGCTGCAGGCAGGGGATCCGCAACGGGCGCTGAACCTGTTGCAGCAGGCGCTGCAAAAACAGCCGTCCAATATCTGGGTCCGGCTGGATATGGCGCGCATTCTGCAAAAACAGGGGAACAGCGCTCAGGCGGAGTCGCTGATGGCCGCCGCCGGCCAACGTGGCGCCCCGGCGGATAATCTCTATGCCGCCGCCCTGTTCGCCAGTGAAACCAAGCGCTGGTCCGTGGCATCCCAACTGCTGGCCTCGATACCGCAAAACCGCCGTAACCGGGCGATGCGCGACCTGGCCGCCAGCGTCAGCTTCAATGAACAGATGAGCAGCGCCGAGGCTTACATGCAGCAGGGTAACCGCACCGCGGCGTTGAACACGCTGCATGCCCTGGCGCAAACGCCGCCGTCCGCCCCGTCCGACGTGGGCAACCTGGCGCAGGATCTGATGAAGCTGGGGGATAGCGCCACCGCGGTGTCCCTGGTACGCGGCAATATGCGGGCCGGGATTAACGGCACTCTTGACGACTATGCCGCGCAAATCGGCGTACTGACCCAGGCGGGCCTTAACGACGAGGCGGACGCCGTTTTGAACAATCCGAAGATTGTGGCCGGCAGCACCCCGGCCGAACTGAGCCGCATCCGGCAGGGTTCGGTTATCCAGCAGGCGGACGATTTGCGCGAGCGCGGACAATATGCCGCCGCCTACGATAAGCTCATCGCGGCGATGCAAAGCGACCCGCAAAATGTCGATTTGATGCTGGCCATGGCCCGCCTGTATCAATCCGGCAAAATGAACGAGCAGGCGATGCGGGTCTACGACTTTGTGCTGACCAAAGAGCCCAATAATGACGATGCCCGTACCGGCGCGGCCAATGCCGCGCTGGCGCAGGGGGACATCGGCCGCGCCAAGCGGCTGGTGGCGGGCATGCAGGGACCGCGTACCGTCGATCGCATGATACTGGAAGCCCGCATTGCGGAAGCGGCAGGGGATCACCAGCAGGCCCTCGCTCTCCTGCGTTCGGCCAAGGGACAGGTTATCGGCATGAGCGCCTCCGGCGCCGGCGGCGCGCCGGTGGTGGGCGGACTGGAAATCGCCGACAATCCTTTTATCAACAAGAGCACCGATGCCCCTACGCCGCGTACCGCCTCCGCCTACGGCACGATATTACCCTGGCAGCGCTCCGACACCGTGACGCCGCTGCCCCTGACGGGCGTGGCGCAAACCCCGGTCCGGGCGCAAACGCCGGCAGAGCGCACGCTCAAGCAAATCAATCAACTGCTCGATCAGGAGCAGGACGCGACCTCCACCTGGGTGGAGGGGGATATAGGTATCCGCAGCCGCGACGGCGAAAGCGGCCTTAGCAACCTGACCGAGGTCAAGGCGCCCCTGCTTCTCTCCGGCGTGCCGTTCGACAGCTCACGTCTTAAGCTCACCGTGACGCCGGTCTCACTGGACGCCGGCTCCACCTCCGGCACCTCCAGCAACCGTTTCGGTACCGGCGCGCTGCAGCAGGCAAGAATGGTTGAGGCCGCAACCGCCGCCGCCGCTACCGCCGCCGCGGCGAACAGCACCACGTCCACCACCACCACGTCCACCACCACCAATGCCGACGGGACCCAGAGCAGCACTACCACCACCACTTCCTCCACCACCGATAGCACCACCACGGTCAACCCGGACGATTATGTCGCCGACTCCCCCGGCTCGCAAAAAGCCACCGGTACGGAAGTGAACCTGGCGCTGAGCGGCGACAGCTATCAGGCGGATATCGGCTCCACTCCGCTGGGACAGGATCTAAGCACCCTGGTGGGCGGGTTCCAATGGTCCCCCAGCCTGACCAATTTCAGCAAGCTGACGATCACCGCTGAACGGCGGCCGGTCACCGACAGTTTGCTGGCCTACGTCGGTAGCCGGGATAAAATCAGCGGCGATAAATGGGGACAGGTGACCAAGAACGGCGGTTATATCCAGTACTCCTATGATGACGGCGACGCCGGATTATATGCCGGGGTGGGCGGCTACAGCTATGTGGGGGAAAACGTTCCCCGCAATACCGGTATCACCTCCTCTGAGGGCGTCTATATGCGCCCTTACCGCGACGACAACAGCGAGCTGCGAACCGGCGTCAATATTACCTTTATGGATTATGATAAAAACCTGAGCTATTACAGCTTCGGCCAGGGGGGGTATTTCAGCCCGCAAAACTATATCAGCGTGTCGCTGCCGGTGAATTACAACCAAACCTACGACGACTGGAACTTGAACCTGGGGGGCTCGGTGGGCTATCAATCCTACACCCAGGATAAGACCGCTTATTTCCCCGGCAATTCCACCCTGCAATCCGAATTGGAAGCCCTGGTGGCGGCGGGTTACGGCACCGCGGCCTATTACGACGCCCAAAGCAAAAACGGCGTAAGTTATAATGTGCATGCCAACGGCAGCTATAAAATCAATCCTCATGTAACGGTGGGCGGACAGGTGGGTTACGATACATTCGGCGATTATTCCGAAAGCACAGCCTTGTTATATTTCAAATATTTATTGGGTGGTAATTAAGAATGCAGGATATGCTTAACGCTTCTCCCGAGCTGGGCTATTATCGCCGGCGGCAATATCAGTCCGGCTGGCAGGATATACTGGATATTATGATCTCCGGCATCGCCGAGAACGCCGGCGATGAAGACCGGCGGCAGTTTCTCAACCTGATGGGCAGCCGTCTTGCCCAGCGTTTTCCCATGGCGCAGGCGCAAACCGTCGGCGATCTCGAGGACGAGCTTAACCGCCTGTGGGCCGGTTTTCACTGGGGTTATGTGCGTCTGCAGCCGGCGGAGGCCTCGCTGACGCTTAAGCATTATGCCTTCCCGGCGGCGGCGGCCGGAGCGGATGAGTCGCAATGGATTGCCGGGCTGGCGGCAATACTGGAAGGCGCCTACGCCGCATGGCTGGTGGCGCAAGGGGGTCAATCACATGTTGCGCTGCGTTGGCAGCAAGACAGCGCCGAAGGCGTGATGACGTTCAGTTACCGTAACGGCTTATAAGGGACGGTCGTTTTATGAAATTCGCTCGCCATTTCGCACTGCTGATAGGTTTGGTTTTTGCCTTGATCTCCGGCTCCACCCAGGGGGAAACCATGGGCTGGCATAATTATAAAAGCCGCTTTCTGCTGCCGGAAGGCCGGATCATCGATACCGGCAACCACAATATCAGCCACAGCGAAGGACAGGGTTTCGGCATGCTGCTGGCGGTGTTCAATAACGATCGCGCCACTTTTGATCAGTTGCTGAAATGGAGCGATGCCCACCTGTATCGCAAAGATATCGGCCTCTATTCCTGGCGCTACGACCCCGCCAGCACCCCGCCGGTGGCGGATCTCAATACCGCATCCGACGGCGATACCCTTATCGCCTGGGCACTGCTGCTGGCGGGCCAAAAATGGCAGCAGCCGGCCTATATCGCCGCCTCCGGCAAGCTTCAGGAGGCGCTGATCAAACACAACGTGATCCGGTACGCCGGCTATACCGTCTTGCTGCCCGGTGTGACGGGGTTCAATCAAACCAGCGCGATAACGCTCAATCCCTCCTATTTCATCTTCCCGGCCTGGCAGGCGTTTTATCAGCAGGGCCACCTGAAAACCTGGAATGATTTATCCACCGACGGCCTGAAGCTGCTGGCGCAGATGCGTTTTGGCGACCCGCAGCTGCCCACCGACTGGGTCACCCTAAGATCGGATAAAACCCTGTCTCCGGCGGATAACAAGCCCGCCCGCTTCAGCTTCGATGCCGTTCGCATTCCCCTCTACATCAATTGGGCGCAGCCCAGGAGCCTGGCCCTGGGGCCCTATGTCGGCTATTGGCGGCAGTTCGACCGCCTGAGCACCCCGGCCTGGGTGGATGTGCTCACCGGCGAAAAGCCCAATTACATGCTGACGCCGGGCATGCTGGCCATCCGGGACGCTATTATGGGAAATCAGGCCCAGGTCACCGACAACATCCTGTCGCAAGAGGATTATTACTCCGCCAGCCTGCACCAGTTGACGTACTGGTCCCTTAAGTAACCTCGGGGGCAAAAAAAAGCGGACAGAGATTGGCCTCTGCCCGCTTTATTATTTATTGCCGAAATCAGCGAATGCCCTGCGCCTCGTCCTGATCGACGGCGAAACAGGCCACCAGCTGTTCACCGTATTTTTTCAGCTGCGGCTGCAACTCGGTACAGGTACCGAAGCGGCGGCGGCAGCGGGCGCTGAAGGCGCAGCCCGGCGGCGGGCTCAGCGGGCTTGGCAGTTCACCGGTCAGCTTGATGCGTTCGCGGCGCAAATCGGGGTTCAGCCGCGGCGTGGCGGACAGCAGCGCCTGGGTATAGGGATGGCGCGGATTGTCGAATATCGCCGCCTTGCTGCCCTTCTCCACGCAGCGTCCCAGGTACATCACCATCACTTCATCGGCGATATGCTCCACCACCGACAGATCGTGGGAGATGAATACATAGGACAGCCCCATTTCCTGTTGCAGGTCCATCATCAGGTTCAAGACCTGGGCGCGAACCGACACATCCAGGGCGGAAACCGGCTCATCGGCAATCACCACATCCGGGTCCAGCATCAAACCGCGGGCAATGGCGATACGCTGGCGCTGGCCGCCGGAAAACATATGCGGATAGCGCTCGTAGTACTCCGTGCGCAACCCCACCTTTGCCATCATCGCCAACGCTTTTTCACGGCGCTGCTCCCGGTTCAGGGAGGTATTGATAATCAAAGGCTCCTCCAGTATCTGCCCCACTTTCTTACGGGGATTCAGCGAGCCGTAAGGGTTTTGGAACACAATCTGGATTTTCTGCCGGCGCAAGTGCTCCGCGGTCTGGTCCGGTTTCAGCAAATCCTGGCCCAGATAATGGAGTTCGCCGCCGGTGGGCATTTCAATCATGGTCAGCAGCCGGCCCAGGGTGGATTTGCCGCAGCCGGATTCGCCCACCACCGCCAGTGTCTTACCCCGCTCCAGGGTAAACGAGACGCCATCCAGGGCCTTAACCAGGGTTTCCTTGGCGAAAATGCCCTTTTTCACCGGATAGTATTTCTTTAAATCAACCGCATGCAGCAGCGCCGTTGACGCGGGATCGTAAATAGGTTCGCTCATCGGGTGGGTCTCCCCTCGTCATCCAGCGGATAGTGGCATTTCGACTGCCGATCCGGCAGCGTCATCAGCTCCGGTTCCACCTGGCGGCATTTCTCGTCGGCATAGGGGCAGCGGGGATTAAGCAAGCATCCCAGCGGGCGGTCGTATTTACCCGGCACCATGCCCGGCAACGAGGCCAGCCGCGATTTATCGGCGGCAAACTCCGGCAGGGCGCGCAGCAGCGCCTGGGTATAGGGATGGCGCGGCGCGCGGAAGATTTCCGTCGCCTTGCCGGTTTCCACCACCTGCCCGGCATACATCACGATAATATAATGAGCCGATTCCGCCACCAGGGCCAGATCGTGGGTAATAAGCACCAGGGCCATATTTTCCCGCTGCTGCAAATCCAGCAGCAGTTCGATAATCTGCGCCTGGATAGTCACATCCAGCGCGGTGGTGGGCTCGTCGGCAATCAATAACTTCGGCCGGCAGGCAATGGCCATGGCTATCATCACCCGCTGGCTCATGCCGCCGGACAGCTGATGGGGATAGACATCCAGACGGGAAGCCGGGGCGGGAATTCCCACCAGGGTCAGCAGATCAATAGCCCGCTGGCGCCGGGTTCTGCGGTTGCCTCCCTGGTGCACCTTGATGGCTTCCATAATCTGGTAACCCACGGTGTAGCAAGGATTCAGGCTGGTCATCGGATCCTGGAAAATCATCGCAATATCGGCGCCGATCAGCTGGCGGCGCTCGCTATTGGAGATCTTTTGCAAATCCCGCCCGTTGAATACCAGGTTTTCCGCCATCACCCGGCCGGGAAAATCTATCAGGCCCATAATGGCCAGCGAACTTACCGACTTACCGGAGCCGGATTCGCCCACGATACCCACCACCTGGCCTTGCTCCACCTGGTAGCTGATACGATCGACGGCGCGAAACGGTGTCCCTTCATCACCGAAATGCACCGACAGTTTATCTATGGTTAATAACGCCATTGCTTCCTCGTTACTGCTTGAGTTTGGGGTCGAGCGCATCACGCAGCCCGTCGCCCATCAAATTAAAGGCTAAAACGGTGAGCAGGATAATGACCCCGGGGAAGGTCACTACCCACCAGGCAGTTTGCGCAAACTGCAACACGTCGGCGAGCATGGTGCCCCACTCCGGTGTCGGCGGCTGCGCGCCCATGCCCAGAAAGCCCAGCGCCGCCATATCAAGGATGGCGTTGGAGAAACCCAGCGACGCCTGCACGATTAACGGCGCCAGGCAGTTGGGAAGAATATTGATAAACATCTGCCGCATGGCGCCGGCGCCGGCAACGCCGGAGGCGGTCACGTAGTCGCGGTTCACTTCCCCCAGCACCGCCGCGCGCGTTAAACGGATATAGTGTGGCAATGCCACGAACGTCAGCGCCAGGGAGGCATTCACAATGGAGGGGCCGAATATCGCCACCAGCACCAGAGCCAGCAGCAGGCTGGGCAGCGCCAGCATGATATCCACGACACGCATGATGATAACGTCCACCAGTCCGCCGATATAACCGGACAACAGGCCGAATATCACGCCGAAG
Source organism: Sodalis sp. RH15 (assembly GCF_047324255.1). Classification (NCBI taxonomy): domain Bacteria; kingdom Pseudomonadati; phylum Pseudomonadota; class Gammaproteobacteria; order Enterobacterales; family Bruguierivoracaceae; genus Sodalis; species Sodalis sp. RH15. The sequence continues at coordinate 417,154 of NZ_CP178738.1, read as the reverse complement.
ATCAGCGACAGCACCACCACCAGGCAGCCCACCAGCAGCGACAGCCGGGCGCCGTACATCAACCGGGTCATGATATCGCGGCCGACGTCATCGGTACCCAGGATGAACTGCCAGCTGCCGCCCTCCATCCAGACCGGCGGCCGCAGCAGGGCTTCGCGGAACTGCTCGGCCGGGCCGTGTGGCGCTATTACCCCGGCGCCGATGGCAATCACGAACATCAGTACGATGTAACCCAGCCCGATTACCGCGCCTTTATTGCGGTGAAAATAGTGCCAGAACTCCTGCAACGGGGTCATGGGCTTAGGTGCGCCGGCTACCACCGGCTCAGAAATTTCAGTCATTTTCCATTCCCCTATTTCTTGTGGCGAATACGCGGGTTAACCACGCCGTACAGCACGTCCACCAGCAGGTTCACCACAATAATCAGGATCGCTACCAATAACACACCGCCCTGCACCACCGGATAATCCCGGCGCTGCAAGGCTTCAATCAACCACCGCCCCAATCCCGGCCAGGAAAAAATGGTCTCGGTGAGGATTGCCCCCGCCAGCAGGGTACCCACCTGCAAACCGATGACCGTGACCACCGGCAGCAGGGCATTGCGCAGCGCATGGACGATAATGACCCGCATACGGCTTAGGCCCTTGGCCCGGGCGGTACGGATATAATCTTCGCTCAGCACTTCCAGCATCGCCGAGCGGGTCATGCGCACGATCACCGCCAGTGGAATGGTGCCGAGCACGATGGCCGGCAGAATCATATGCTTAAGGGCGTCGATAAAATCACCGGGCTGCCCCCAGATCAGGGTATCAATCAGCATAAATCCGGTGAGGGGCAGCGAATCGTCCAGGAACACCGTATCCCCGACCCGCCCGGAGACCGGCGTGAGATTCCAGTGCACCGACACCAGCATGATAAGCATCATGCCCCACCAGAAGATGGGCATCGAATAGCCGGCCAGGGAGATACTGACCGCGGTATGATCAAACAGCGAGCCGCGTTTTACCGCAGCCAGCACGCCGGCCGGAATACCCAGCGCCACGGCGAAAATCATTGCGCAAACACCCAGTTCGAGGGTTGCCTTGAAACGCGGCACAAACTCTTGCCAGACGGGTATGCGGCTTTTAAGGGATATACCCAGATCGCCGTGCAGAATGCCGACGACATAACGGATATATTGCTCATAGAGCGGTTTGTCCAGGCCCAATTGCGCCATCGCCTGGGCGTGCTGCGCCGGCGACATGCCCCGTTCGCCGGCCATGATCAACACCGGATCGCCCGGGATCAGATGGACAAACGCAAACGTCAGCAAGGTAATACCAATAAACGTCGGGATCACAAGTCCCAAACGTCGGAGTATGAACTGCAACATATTCCGAACTCTCTGTTTCTGTATATAGTTTACCCGGTCGCTTGCGGCGACCGGGTTATCAAAGCTCACATCTTCAGGATTCCCCCCCGTGGCCTCGCTGGCGCGATACCTTCCCCTGTGCGGCACAGGGGATGTTCCCGCCCCCTCGCATGAACGGAGGGGGCTCCCTATAGGGTTAAGGAGGGTTTATTGACCTTTACTCTAAAGATACGTTCTCGAAATGATGTTTACCTAACGGATCAACCACGTACCCTTTGACTTCTTTACGCACCGGTTCGTACACCGTTGAGTGGGCAATGATTAACGCAGGGGCCTGATCGTGCATCACCACCTGAGCCTGCTTGTACAGCTCGATACGTTTTGCCTGATCGGAAGTGCTGCGGGCCGGCTGGATCACGTCCTCAAACGGTTTGTAACACCATCTTGAATAGTTGGAGCCGTCTTTAGCCGCATCGCAGCTGAACAGGGTGGCGAAGAAGTTGTCCGGATCCCCATTGTCGCCGGTCCAGCCCATCATAACGGTCTGATGCTCGCCGGCTTTGGCGCGTTTAAGATACTCGCCCCATTCATAGCTGACAATCTTGGCTTTCACGCCGATTTTCGCCCAGTCGGACTGAATCAGCTCCGCCATGCGACGGGCATTCGGGTTGTAGGGACGCTGTACCGGCATCGCCCATAAATCGATGGAGAAGCCATCGGGGAAACCGGCATCTTTCAGCAGCGCTTTAGCCTTGACCGGATCGTAAGGATAATCCTGCACCGCGTCGTTATAGCTCCACATGGTCGGTGGGATCAGGTTCTTGGCCGCTTGGCCGGCGCCCTGGTAAACGGCGTCGATGATGGCGGATTTATTCACCGCCATGGTCAGCGCCTGGCGGACCTTCAGGTTGTCCAGCGGTTTCTTTTGTACGTTGAACGACAGATAACCGACGTTCAGACCCGGCTGGGACAGCATGGTGATATCTTTGTCCTGCTTCATGCGGGCGATATCGGCCGGATTCGGGTACGGCATAACCTGGCATTCGTTTTTCTGCAGTTTGGCGTAACGTACCGACGCGTCGGGGGTAATGGAGAATACCAGGCGATCGATTTTCGGTTTGGTGCCCCAGTAGTTTTCAAACGCTTTATACAGAATGCGTGAATCCTTCTGATACTGCAGCAGTTGGAACGGACCGGTGCCGATTGGGTTCAGGTCGATTTTTTCCGGCGTGCCGGCTTTCATCATCACATCCCCATATTCGGCGGACATAATGGAAGCGAAGTCCATGCCTAAATCGGCCAGGAAAGGCGCCTCTGCACGGGTCAGGTTAAAGCGGACGGTATAATCGTCGACCTTTTCCACGCTGCTTATCAAATCGCCCATGCCCATGCCGTCAAAGTATTCATAGCTGCCGCCGGAAACTTTATGGTAGGGGGCATTGGCATCTTTCATGCGCGTAAAGGAGAAGACGACGTCGTCGGCGTTAAGTTCGCGCGTCGGTTTGAAATCCTTGCTTTCCTGCCACTTGACGCCGTGACGCAAATGGAAAGTATAGGTTTTACCGTCGGCGCTGATGTCCCATTTTTCCGCCAGACTCGGAATCACTTCCGTAGTGCCGAGTTTAAAATCCACCAGGCGGTTATAGATAGGAACGGAACTGGCGTCAAAGGTGGTGCCGGAGGTGAACAGCTGCGGATTGAACCCTTCAGGGGAACCCTCTGAGCAATACACCAGGGTTTTGGCCTGAACGCTGGCAGCCACAGCTAAAGCAGCCAGGCTAATGCCGACCTTCAGTATCCCTGATTTGGTCAAGGAAATTGTCATCATTATGCTCCATTACGTGATGTGATGTTGTGTGTTGTGTATACGGCCAGACGCTGTTTTTTTTAGGCTGCGGTCTGTGCTGTGCGCCTTGCGGCAACCGAACGAAAGAGGGGAAAGAAGAGTGCGGACTGCCCGATGAAAAGCGTCGACCGACATGCTGAATGCAGGACACATTCAAACAATCCTTTGCCCCCCTGACTTCCGAGGCTCCCAATTTGGCAACAGTTTGCCATGACGTCAATATAACCAATAGGGATTTACACATTTTGCGGGGCAGGCCAAACGAACATAAACACCAGGTATTTGATCATAAAACCAGCACGAACATTAGGCTTATAGTTAATAAACCAAAGTATTGCACTATATTATCAAAGATTACTGGTCATAGATTCTAATTAAAAACTAAAAAACTTTCTTTCCGAATGGCTAATATATGAACGGTTGTTTCAAGAATGTGGGTTAAAAGCAGGTTAAAATGCTGTCATTAATTAGGTTATTTGGCGATTCGACAACTCTGCCGCTCACATCGCCATACTATCCGCCTACTATATTAAAACAATATGACTAGCCATAAGAATAACAGAGGATCACCAGCGTCGGCGCGTCCTTGACACGCTATATTCCCCTGAATAATTCGCGGCGCCAAGGGGGTGTTGTCTGATATTTTGGTTGTGGTTCCTGCCGTCTTTTACCGCTCTTAAACAGCGGGGTAGACATTTTTAAGCAATTGGCAATGCCGAGATCAATTAAATAAAAGATTTTTATTTCGCGAAAGATTTAACCTGATAAAAATATCTATTCCCGTTTTCATTAATAACTCTTTTACTGGAAGAATATAATGCGTAATGCATTGGCCATTTACCACGTCGCTTTTGAGGACTTGGGATCCCTTGGGGGGATATTAACCCGGAGCGGGTTTAACATCACCATGGCCGACGCCTGCGCGCTGGACTGGTCCGAGGTGGACCCGCTGGCCTACGATCTGGTGATTGTCTTGGGCGGCCCTATCGGGGTGTATGAACAGGAGGCCTATCCTTTCCTGGTGCCTGAAATCGAACTGATACGCGCCAGGCTGGCGCGGCAAGGGCCGACGCTTGGGATATGCCTGGGAGGGCAGCTTATGGCGGCGGCGGCGGGCGCCAGGGTTTATCCCGGTACGGCGGGTAAGGAAATCGGCTGGGGGGCGCTGCATGCCGGTGGGGACATCTCGCGGCTGCCGGCGCTGTCCGGGCTGTTGAACCGGCAGGTGAAGGTGTTGCATTGGCATGGGGATACCTTTGATCTGCCGGCCGGGGCATGGCATTTGGCGGGCTCAGACAGGTATGCCAATCAGGCCTTTGCATTAGGTGACTATGCGTTGGGATTCCAGTGTCATTTGGAGGTGACCGCGGCGGGTTTGGAGTCGTGGTATGTGGGCCATGCCGCCGAGCTGGCCGGGGCGGGGGTGAGCGTGCCGCAATTGCGGGAGCAGAGCCGCCGCTATGCGCCGTTGCTGGCGCAGGCTGCGGGGGATTTTTGGCGGTCCTGGCTGGCTGGGGTCTTTGCTTGATGATTGCGCGCGGGGCGCGCTAAAAACCGGCATCGGTTTGGGCGCCCTTTAACAGGCTCGTTGCACGAATGGTGATGGCGGGCCTCGCGGGCCGTGGGGAACTTGCAAACGTTCTCAGAGTTTATGAGGCGGGGCAGGATGCTAGGAGAGTAAACCGTCCGCGCCAGGACGGCGCGGATCGAGCCTCCAGGGATGGATTTACGGCGTGTTTACGATCTAGCATCCTGCTCCGACCGGGCACGGTTTAAAGTGCGGTACTCGCGGACAGGGTATTAGCCCGACGCAGTCGCTAGAATTTCTTGACTTCTATTTGCAGTTTTTTGAGGGCGTAATAGAGCTGGCGGGGTGTGATGTTAAGCAACCGGGCCGCTTTGGCTTTGACGCCGCCGCTTTTTTCCAGCGCGCTGATTAACCGGTTACGGGGGTCGTCCTCGTCCACTAAGGCGGCGTCGTGGGCCGGGGGGGATAGGGTGCCTTGGCCTGCGGGGGTTACGGGCCGCCAGGCCACCGCCGGTGCAAGAACGCCGTCGTTGCTTTCATGGGCCGGCGGTACCTCTTCCTGCCGGCTGATTTTCTGGTTCAGCCGCTGGCGAAAGCACCGTCCCGCCAGGCAGGGCAGTTGGCGGATTACATCGTCTGCGGCCAACAGGGCGGCATGTTCCAGGCAATTCTCCAGATCCCGGACATTACCGGGCCAGTGGCATACATACAGCGGCGCCAACGCCGCCTCGGTGATGGAGAGCCGCAGGCCGTTAACCCGGTTGTAGCGTTCAAAAAAATAGGCCGCCAGGGCGGGGATGTCTTCTTTCCTGTCCCGCAGCGGCGGCAGGTTAACGGTGGCGATATGGATCCGGTAATAGAGCTCCGGCAAAAATTCCCCCCGCACCATCATTGCTTCCAGGTTTTTTTCCGTGGCGCAGATAATCCGCACGTCGCTTGGCAAGGTTTCGGTGCTCCCCAAGGGCCGATAGAGCTGGTCCTGCAACATTCGCAGCAGCCTTTTTTGCAGCGCCAGGGAAAAATGGCCGATTTCGCTGATAAACAGCGTGCCGCCCGCCGCCAGGGAGATATCGCCGGGGTAGCGGGCGGCGCCGGGGGAATAGCCGGAATCGCAGCCGAACAGCTCCAGCAGGGTCTGTTCATTATTAAGGTAGTCGCAGCAGACTTTGATAAAAGGCCCTTCGCGGTTCGGCGACAGATTATGTATCGCCCGGGCAATGACGTCCTTGCCGGTGCCGGGCTCGCCGCGCAGCAGCACCGCCGTGCGGGTCGGCGCTATGCGCGCGAGGATCGCCATGATATTTTTCATGGCGGGGGAGCGGGCGATGATGTGGTCCACCTCGTGCCTGGAGTGGGGCTTGCGGGACCGGCCGTGGACCGGCCGGCCTGGGGCGGGATTGAATCGCGGGACGGATATCCGGTCCTGCTCGCCGGTTTTAACGAGATCGGTCTGTGTGCTCATTTTAACCTCCGCACCGGTAATCTTTATAATTGAGCCGGTACTTTGCCATGCGCAAACCGAGCATGCGCCGGGTCAGGCCCAATTGCGCCGCTGCCTTGGACATGTTCCCTTGATGGCGCGACAGGGACTCGACGATTATCTCGTATTCCATCAGGGATAACCGCGCTTCCAGGCCGGACTGGCCGCCGAGTTCACCCAGCACGGCGGGCTGCAGGCCGTTAGGCAGGTTATAGCTGTGGATCACGCCGCCCTCCGCCAGCAGTACCGCCCGCTCCATCAGGTTTTCCAATTCCCGCACATTGCCCGGCCAATCGTAGCTCAGCAGCAAATTCAGCGCCGGCGTGGCGATGGTGGGGACGTCCACCTGCTGCTCCTTGGCGAAATAGGCATTAAAATGCTCGGCGAGCAGCAGAATATCGTTACCCCGTTCCCGCAGCGGCGGGATGGTAATCGGAAACACGTTCAGTCGATAAAACAGATCTTCGCGGAAGGTGCCTTTTTCCACCATTTCGGTCAAATCGCAATGGGTGGCCGCCAGAATACGTACATTCACCTTGATGGATTCATTACTGCCGAGCCGTTCGAAACAGCGTTCCTGGATGACCCGCAACAGTTTCGCCTGTACCGCCGGAGAGAGCTCACCCACTTCGTCCAGGAACAGGGTGCCGCCATGGGCCTCTTCGAAGCGGCCGGCCCGGCGCGCCACCGCGCCGGTGAAGGCGCCTTTTTCATGGCCGAACAGCTCGCTTTCAATCACGCTTTCCGGCAGCGAGGCGCAGTTGAATTTGATAAAGGGCCCGTGGGCGCAGCTGCTGTTATAGTGAATGGCGCTGGCCACCCGCTCTTTACCCACGCCGCTTTCACCCAGAATCAGCACCGTGGTGCGGGCATGGCTGACCTTATCAATCATCATGTAAACAGACTGCATGGCTTTGGAATTGCCGATAATATTCGAGGGCTTGAACTTTTCCTTTAATTCGCTGTTCAGCCGGGCGCTTTGCGCCTGCAACACCTGTTTGTGGGCCCGCTCCAGCAGATGAAGCTCCACCGCCTGGGCGATGGTGGTGGCGATAATCCCCAGCACTTCGAGATCAAGGTGCAGCAGTTGCCGGTTATTGTATAAGCGCTCTACCCCGATGGTGCCCATGACTTTCATGCCGCGCATGATGGGCACGCAGATAAAGGAAAGACGGCTATCCAGGTTTCTATCCCAGCTGCCGGTACGATTGAGAAATAACGGCTCGTCGGCGATAACCGGCACGATAATCGGCTGTCTGGTTTCCACCACTTTGCCGGTAATGCCTTCGCCGGGGTAATAGACCCCTTTTTCGCTCTCTTCTCGGGACAGTCCGAAGCTTTCATGGATAAAAATCTGATCGCAGCTGGCGTCGTATAGGGAAATCATCGCGCGGGTGACCTGGAGGTGTTTTTGCATCAATTCCAGCACCAGCTTTAATGTCTTGGATAACGATCCCTCGCGGCTGACCACTTTGCTCACTTCCGACAGCAAGGGCAGCAGTTCGGAACGGCACTCACCCAAGTGGCAGGAAAAGGACAATGACTCCGTCAATAAAGAGTGGGTGGCGACGTGATTTGTCAGTGGGTTAACGACGTGATTCATGACCCTCTCCTCAGCGGTGTCTGCCGGAAAATAGCTGGCTTGAGCAGAGGATATTGCAAGACGGACGCCAAAAGTCGCTATGTAATAAAATATATAACGATATGATTTGGCATCATATTGCCGCCGGGGCCATTACGCCGTTGGCTGTATTTTGTACCATAAACGACAATCCTTCGGCGGCATTGTACGTTTTAGCACGGTGGGTGGACCATCCTTGATTGAAAGCAGCCGGTCAGGGCCGCCGACTTCCTTCAAGCGCGGATCATTGCCTGATACATGCTGACCGGGACCCGGTCATCAAGCAGCGCGACGGAGGGAATACCGTTTGGCCTGAACTAAAAGCAGCGTGGCGAAGCGTTGCCCTCAGGGACGGCTGATCACGGCATAACAACGGCCGTCCGGCTTTTTCTCCGCCGCCAGGGTCAATGCCAGCGCCGGTAATTCCCTGTCGAACCATTTGGGCAAATGATCGCAAACGATCTCAAGCCGGGTAAAATCCGACCGGCGCAAAAAAGGCTGCAAAACCTGTTTGGAGGTTAATGCGCTATCGCTCTTCAAGGCGTCGATAAGGTTGAGCCGATATTCCCCCGCCGCGTCGCCGGGTTTGATAAACGTGGCGGCTGTCGCCCCCTGCGCGGTCTGCTCCTGACGGGCTTTGTCCAGGGCGATATGCTGTATCCGCGGTAAAAAACCCACCGGGTCCCCCGCCAGCTTCCACATTACAATGCCCATACCGTCAAAATAGGACAGCATCGCGCCGTTAATGGCGCGGGCGACAAAATGACGGCAGCCGTCCAGGTCGGCGAGCATTGCCAGGATATGGGCACGGATTTCCGCCAGTCCCATCTCTTCCCTCAGGCCAAAGGGGATTTCCCGCACCGGTTGCCAGCCTGACTGCAAGGATTCGTACACCCGAATCGTACCTTGCTGATACAAAGACGCCGTTTTACCTTCGGTATCGACAAATACCGCTATTTTCATTTTGTCCTCCGGTTAAAAACCGTGTTTTTTACCTTTTATGGACACCACATCAATGCGCAATACCAGGGTGGAACGCAGATTGGCCTGGGGAAAGCTCCAGGCTTTATCGCTGAACCGGGCGACGATGCGGTTCAGGGCGGCGATTTTTTCCTGTTCATCCTCAATAAATACCGCGTTACCCAAGCCAATCACCGTGCGATGTTTGGCCTCGAAATTACAAATAACCTCGTCTTCCACCACCCCTTGCTCGATGGAAACGGCAAAACAGATAGCGTTGTTTCTTTTCAGGATATCTATCTTGCTGCCGGAGCGGGCCGAGTGGAAATATAAGGACATCCCGTCCCAGGCGTAAAACACCGGCACCATAAAAGGAATGTTGTTATCCGCCAGGGAGATATACATCACTTTGGCGGCATTCAAGATTTCATTGATCTCCGCCGCATCGGTTATCTCCCTATCATCCCGACGCATTTCGCCATGAGGGTGCCCATGGGGCGCAACGCCTGTCATCCACTGCATAATGTCCTCGTTTAATTAATAAGGAAGCTTATTCACCGCTAGGGCGTCCAGCATCGCCGACAGCGCCAGGCAAATTTCGACGATCCCGGCGGCGTCCGCCTCGGTGGGAGTGCCGTGGTGATAGTTATCCAGGGAACAGATACCGAATATTTCATCCAGCGCCCGGATTTTCCGGCTTAATTCCGGCGGGAAGTTAACGACCTCTTCCGCGGTATCCATCAGGCTGGAATAGTTATGATTAAACGCCATGCTGCCGTAATAGGCGCATAAGGCAATGAGATAGCATTCAACGGCAATGGACCCCACGTTGAAAATCAGCCCCGGCGATTGCGCCTGTTCGGCAAACAGTACCGCGCGGCGGTGATAGCCACGGGCATCGGCGGAAAGGCGGGTAAACTTTTTCTGTTCGGTTTCGAAAATCAATTTGGACATCGGGTTTATCCTCGGAAGGCGTGACCGGACCGCGATTCGCCTTCCGGTAAGAAGCCAATGGACGCAGCGCCCCGGGTGCCGCCGGACAGCGGCATCACGGGGGGCGCCTTACCAAACGTTCAGCAGCCATTCCTTGTTTTTCTTGTATTCCATATCGGTAAACAGCGCGTTGGCGATTTGCTCCGCCAGCCAGATGGCGCCGGCATAGCCTACCACCGGATGACGGTAGGATCCGGCCCGATCGTAGGTAGGGAAACCCACCCGCACCATGGGGATCTGGTTGTCGATGGCGGTGAAACGTCCTTTGGAATGTCCGAGGATAAGATCCAGTTTCAGGCCGTCTTGCGTGATGCGCTTTTCCAGATCCCAGAGATCCGCATTGGTCACTATTTCCATATCGAAATCGACCTTTTCCTGCAGTGCCGTGACGCGGGGATCGGTGTCGTAATGGGCGTTATCGTCCCCAAGCAGGACCAATACCGGCTTCATTTCCAGATCCAGGCAGAACTCCGCCAGGCCTATCACCAAATCCGGATTACCGTAAATCGCGACGCGCTTATCCGCCAGGAACATATGCACCAGATCCGTCAGCGCGTCGATGGCGATGCCGCGTTCCCGTACCAGCGATTCCGGGATCGGTTTGCCGGTAAGCTTTTTCAGGTTCTGCAAAAAGGTATCCGTATTGCGGATGCCGATGGGCGTGGGCCCGATAATGGTCGGGATATCGAATTTTTCCGCCAGCCAATCGGCGGCCTTGCGTCCTTCGTAACGATTGAGGGCGATGGTTCCCAGCGCGTTGGCGGTTCCACGTAAATCCTCAATGGTGGTATTGCCGTGGGAAACGGTATTTCCGCTGGGCATGACCGGCGAATCGAAATCTTCGATTTCAAACAGCACGGTGGCGTCGATCTGCATTTCCGCCAGCAGATGTTTCAGCGCCGTGACATCCCCTGGGTTTACCCAGCCGGTCACCACGTTCAGCTTGCCGTTGGGTTCGGTTTTCTTGGCGAAGTATTTCACAAAATCCCGCACCGCCACATCGTAGCCGCTCACCATGCTGCCGACGAAACTCGGCGTATGGATCGGAATCAGGTAAACCTCACGTCCGGGGAATTTTTCCTGCAATAACTCCTCGTTCAGCTTTCTCACCACCCCGTCCACGTCATCGCCGATCACCTCAGTGGAGCAGGTGGTGATGATGGGGATGACCTTCACATGGGGATAACGCATCAGCAGGACATCTACGGCCTGCTCAACGCGATCCAGGGCGCCGAATACCGCGCCGTCCTCATGCACCGAAGAGGAGGCGATTTCGAAACTCTCCTTCAAATGCTGGGAAATCAGCAGGCGCACAAACATCACGCACCCCTGGCCGCCGTGGACGATACCGATACAATCCTTGATACCGATGCTGACATACTGCGCTCCCGCCGGTTGACAGGTGAATATCGGGTTGATCACACCGGCACGGTCTTTGGCTTTTAATTCACACGACATGATATTGCCCTCTATCTAATAGCGCTGATCGGTGAGTTCTTTATTCAACGATCCGGTAATCGTCAGGTAGTTCAAACGCTCATGCAGTGCCGCGATGAGCTGCTTGATCTCCGCCGTTGACATGGCGGCCAGCCAGGAAAAATGGCTCTTATAGGCATCCACCAGCACCACGGCATCCGCCCAGTAGCACCGTGCGGCCGGGGTACTCAAATCCACCGGTTCGTCGCACAGCAACTGTTCGGCGATGGATAAAATGCCCTCGTTCTGCTTTTCCCGATCCCAGGCGCGGGAATGGAACTGCCACAGGCAATTTTTCATGATGTAATCCACCAGCTGTTCAATCTGGTTGTCGAGCGGACTTGCCATGGTGTCCTCCTTATTCCTCGGTATTCACAGTCTGTCTGGCGAAAGCGGGATAAACACGTTCACGTAATTTCGTCACGCTGTCGAACCCGCCGGTATATTGACGCAAAGTGGTGGATGAACTGACCTCTTCGCTCACCATGGAGCTGGAGAGCATCTTCTGGGTCACAAAGCCATTGTCGGTGGGGATCTCGTCTTTGCTGATATCCAGCAGGGCGAGCTGATGGATCGGCGAATAAATGGCGTTGTAGATATCCCGGGCAAACCGCACCCAGCCTTCATAACCTTTATAAGGCCCGTTGTGGTACGCATGGGCGTTGAGGTAAGGCACCCGGATTTTCTTGGCCACTTCACCAGGCCGCTTGCCGGTAAAAATCACATCCGGCTTGAGCTGGTACATGGCTTCCAGGGTTTCCAGTTCGTTGGGATCGTCAATGGCCATCGCGCCGGATTCACAGCGGGCGATACCCTTTTCCATATCCCCTTGGTGGCCGAATTTGGTATACACCGACACCACTTCCACGCCCATCTCTTCATGGATAACGTGCGCCCAGTGCCACAGCTTGGAGCCGCCGGGCCATAAGCAGACTTTTTTGCCTTTCAAGCGGGCCAGATACCAGTCAAGTTCCGGTTTCCAGCGTGCGGTTTCTTCATCGATAATGGCCTGGGCGCGATCTTCGATGCCGAAAAACAGCCCGATCTTACGCAGGGAATCCGACAGCGGTCCAAAACCGAAACCGTCGATATCCAAACGCGGGATGCCATAACGTACCCGTAATTCGTTGCAGATATATTCCGCCGAGCGGGCGCACTCCAGCACATTCAGATGCGCGCCCTGCATGGAGCGCAAATCGTCATAGGAACCGTTGCCGGTAAAGGTGGACAGCACCTGGATACCCATGCGCTTGAAATAGTCCACCATCACTTCCTGATCGCCCTGGATGTTGTATTCACCCACATAGTTGATCACATGATCGCTGGTAATCTTCGGTTCCACCGTGCCGACTTTTTGGTTGATCCAGGCGATATTGATTTTGTGATGCCCGCCGGACTGGCTTGGGCCGGCGAAACCCGGCGAGTTGCAGACAAAAATATCCACATCCGGCATTTCATCCATCACTTCCTGGGCCACCGCGGCGATGTCGTCGCCGATCAGCGCCGAGGCGCAGGTTTGGTAAATGGTCATGCGCTTAATCGTGGGCTGTGCCTTGAACGCTTCCAGGATGTTCTGCTTGAGCACCTTTTCCGCGCCGAACACGATATGTTTTTCTTTCATATCGGTGGCAAAGGTATATTTAAGCTGGAAATTATCGTTATCGCTGATGTAGCGTTTGGTCTGCCAGGTATCGTAAGTACAGCCCACCGGCCCGTGACTGATATGGATAACATCCTTCATCGGGGTGCCAATCACATGCTTGGCACCGCAATAGGCGCAGCCGCGTTCAGACAGTGTTCCCGGAATGGTATTCAGATAGCCCAACGGGAGCACCGACGATAAATCTTCTTCAGCTCCTTTAACGACAGCATGCAGCTTCCGCTCAGGAATACATTTGCTAACGTCAAACTCATGATGTGGCATAATTCAATCCCCGACTTCATCGGTAATACACTAAGCGGCCAGCATGACTCCGGCCCTTAACTTTTTAGGGCAAGGCCGGAATCAATCCGCCAAGCCATATTTAACCACCATGGCTTCCAAGGCATCCATCGACAAGGGCTTAGGAATAACCAGGTTTTTATTTTCAATAATCTTACGACCAAGCTCACTGTATTCATGGGCCTGGTTAGATTCAGGATCATATTCAGTCACGGTCTTTTTATTGAACTCGGCTTTTTGCACGATATTGTCACGGGGCACAAAATGAATCATTTGCGTACCAATGGCCGCGGTGAACTCTTCAACGAATTCTTTTTCACCATCTACCTTACGGCTGTTACAAATAATCCCGCCGAGGCGAACGCCGCTCTGCTTGGCATATTTAACCAAACCTTTACAGATATTATTCGCGGCGTAAATTGCCATCATTTCTCCGGAAGCAACGATATAGACTTCTTGGGCTTTACCTTCGCGGATGGGCATGGCGAAACCGCCGCAAACCACATCGCCCAATACATCGAAGAAAATGAAATCAAGATCTTCGGAATAGGCTTTGTTGTTTTCCATCAGGTCGATAGCGGTGATGACGCCGCGTCCCGCGCAGCCTACGCCCGGCTCCGGGCCGCCTGACTCAACGCAGCTGATGCCGAATACGCCGGTTTTCACCACCATATCATTAGTGATTTTTTCCGCCCCTTGATCCCGCAATACATCCATCAATGTTTCCTGATGCATGCCGCCGAGAATAAGCCGGGTTGAGTCGGCTTTCGGATCACAACCATGGATAAAAATCTTTTGGTGATGGAAGTGGGCTAATGCGGCCGCGGTATTTTGCGTGGTGGTTGATTTACCGATGCCACCCTTACCATAAATTGCCAGTTTGCGAGTCACAATGAATAACTCCTCTGATGAATAAAAACTGCTGATAATATTGCTTGCCATAGACATAGAGCAAACCCCATGCCAATAACCCGCCATGGGGTTTTAAATCAGGGTTAAATTGCCGTTTAATTTTATCTGAGAGACTTTAGCGCCTGTATTAACAGGGTTTATTCCTTATTGTTATTCTTGCCAGGATGACGGCCGCTAAACGCAAAACTGTGAACTCGATAGGGGATTTTCGCTCATTAGTACATTCAGGTACTTTTTTTCAAAGAAAAGTTCTCTGATGTTTATTTAATTAAAAACCTCATTTCCGGACAAAATACATTCGGGTATATATATTCCTCACAATGTACATTTATGTATAGATGCAGCGAAGAGGGCCACTATACCCTCTCCTCTTATGGCCGCCCTCAGGCGCGGGTGGCGATAACGATACTGGAGGCCTTAACCAACGCGGTTACCGCATCCCCTTCCTTAAGCTTCAACCCGTTGACGCTTTCGTTGGTGATCACCGAGACCAGTGACATGGTGGCATCGATCTCCACCGTCACTTCACTGTTGACCGCGCCTTTGACCACCGCCTTCACGTTACCGGCGAATTGATTGCGCGCCGAAAAACGCAGACCGGTATCGGCGGCGGTCAGGATCACCCAGGGCGCTTTGATAAAAGCGATGGCTTCTCCGCCCCGCTTGAGATCGAGGTATTGCACGCTGCTATGGGTAATGGTGGCAATCAACGCCTTGCCGTTAGGCAGGGTAATCTCAATTTCATCATTAACCGCGCCGGCTGTGATGGCGGATACGGTTCCCGTAAGCTGATTTCTGGCTGATGTAATCATTTGGTACCCCTATCAGATTAAAGAAAGTTCACGGCACTTCGCTGTGGTCGGTTCATCCTGGGACGGCAATTAAATAAACTTCGCGTCAATGCGCGCGGCTCTTCCTGGCGGCTCTTATATTCCCCACTTTAGGAAAAAACAGGCAATATAAAGGTAAGAGTCCCTTTTACAGCGGCAGGCAGCGTAAATCATATCCTCTCATATAATCCTAAAGCGTCATTAATAATTTGACAGTTTTTTTAGCTTGCATTTTGACTTAAGCAGCCGATATTGTTATGTAATTTTTTATATAACGGTAACCCAAAATGATAAAGAAAAAATATTTGCCGGCCATGATACTGTGCGCGCTGGGAGCTATATCCAGCCTGTCGGTCCAGGCGGCGCAAGATATACGAGTGACTTATGCCGGTTCAATGGGCGTGGTGATGGATAAATATCTCGGCCCGACCTTTGCCAAAAATGAGCATGCCGCTTATCAAGGCCAGGGGCAGGGCGCCTATGGCATGGCGCACCTGCTGGAATCGAAGAAAGTCGTGGCGGACGTCTTTGTTTCCATCACTCCCGGACCCATGGATATCCTCAAGCAGGCTGGTCTGGTTGATGAAGCCGTGCCGGTTGCCAGTACCAGCATGGTGATTACCTATAATCCCAAAAGCACCTTCGCCCCCGCCTTTGAAGCCATTAAAAACGCCAAACCGGGCGCCGCGCCCTGGTGGAAAGTCCTGGAATCCCCGGGGTTGAAGTTCGGCCGCACGGATCCCATCAATGACCCGCAGGGACAAAATATTATTTTCACCATGCTGCTGGCGGAAAAATATTATCAACAGCCCGGCTTAACCCACAAGGTATTGGGCGATGTGCAAAATCCGCAACAGGTGTTCGCCGAAGGCGGATTACTGACCCGAATGGAAGCCGGGCAGGTGGACGCGGCTTCAGGTTATGAAAGCGCGACCATTTCGTCAAAGCTGCCCTACATCACCTTGCCCGATGAAATCAATCTCAGCAACCCCGCCATGACCAAGGACTGGTATAGCAAAGTAAGCTTCAAGGTGACTGATTCCAAGGGGCAGGAAAAAACCCTGCAAACCCAGCCGCTGGTGTTTTATGCCGCGGTATTGAAAAACGCCCCCGATGCCGCCCTGGGCCGTAAATTTATCGCTTTTCTGCAAAGCCCCGCCGGCCAGGCGGAGCTTAAGAAAAACGGTTACGGCCAGCCTAAGGGCGGGGTGCTTTATCAATAAGCGCGCAACGGCCTAAGCGGGTGTCCCGCTGGCTGGCGGCGCCGGCATTGCTGTTGCTGGCGCTGCCCTTTATCACGCTCATCGGCGTCACGCCCTGGCACGGGTTCCATCTCGCCTATGGCGATTGGAATTCCGTCGCCACGTCGCTGGGATTAAGCTGCATTTCCATTCCCTGTATTGTCCTGTTGGGCACGCCGCTGTCGCTTTGGCTGGCGCGCACCACATCATTTATGCGTCACTGGGTGGAAATCATGGTGTTGATACCTCTGCTGACGCCGCCCCTGGCATTGGGAATATTGCTGATATCGGTTTACGGCCCCTACGGCGCGGTGGGGGGTATCATCGCCCGTCTGGGCCTCTCGCTGACCAACAATGCCGGCGCTTTTGTGCTGGCGCAGATCTATGGCGCGCTGCCCTATTATGTCATGTCGGCCCGAGTGGCTTTTGAAGGCGTGCCGCCGACGGTGGAAGAAGCGGCGAAAGTCCTCGGCGCGCCGCCGTGGCAGATCCTGATACGCTTAACGTTGCCCCTGGCCCGCCAGGGATTGGCCACCGGCCTGGCCATCGCCTGGGTCAGGGTGGTGGGTGAATTCGGTATTGTGCTGGTGTTCTCTTATTTCCCGCAGGGCATTCCGGTAAAGCTCTATATCAATTTGCAAAACGACGGTATCGATGCGGTATATTCATTACTGTGGCTGTTGCTGGTCGTGACGCTGCCGTTCCCGCTCTGGTGCCTGGCCAGTTCCCGCCGCAGGCTCAAACAGCCACATTAAAACCTTACCATTTATAATACCATCGATGATGTCTATATCATTAGTGAAACATTAACACTTGAATTTTATATTTTCATTTGAAGAAAAATAGAAAATCATACTCCCATAACTATAAATTTTTATTAAACGGAAGCATCATATTATTAAAATATAAAAAATTTGATTTTTATCCCCTCATTCGATAAAAATAATCAATCAAGGGAATCGTTAATTGAAATATCGTTGAATCGTGGTTAGGGCGTTAATATATGTATGAACTATTAAATAAGATGAGTGATAATATCAAATCAGGCAGCAGAAAAGATTTGTTCAAATTATTAAATGAAAGCTCCCAGTATGATGTGACTATTTCAAAATCTCGAAACCGGGTTTTTATTGACAAAAACGGCAAGGAAATCATTGATTTTGCTTCAGGCAACTATCTCGGCTTCGACAAAAGGCAAGAAGAACTGCTGCCATCGGCCATACAGGCGGTAAAAGACTACGGCCTGCACACCGGCAGAGCAAGACTGACGGGGCATTACGGACTATGCCTGGAGCTTGAAGCGCGTTTAGCCCGCTTTATCCGGGCCGAAGATGCATTGATAGTCACCAACACTTTTCTCGGTAGCATAGGCATTATTCCGGCGCTTCTGGAGGAAAATGATCTGGTGATCATGGACAAAGCCGCCCATGCCATCATGTTCCACGGTGCGCAGCTGGCAAGGGATAAAGGCGCAATATTAAAAAGCTATCCCCACGACGACCTGGACCAACTCGAAACGCTGTTGAAATCCCATCAGCATGCCCGGCATAAGTTGATTTGCCTGGATGGCGTCTACAGCATCACCGGTAATTATGTTCGCTTGGCGGAAATACAGGCAATTGCCCATAAATATAATGCAATATTATTCGTTGATGACGCCCATGGCTTCGGTATGCTGGGCAATACCGATAAAAGCCAGAATCCTTATGGCGATGGCTCGGGTATCGTTAATTACCTCGATCTTTCCTATGATAATATACTTTACATCGCCGGCACCGCCAAAAATATGGGTTGCGCCATGGCGTTTGCCGGCGTATCGAAAAAATTGAAAAACACCCTGCTCGCGTTCTCAAAGCCATTGGACTATTCTCAGCAACCCATTCCCTTTGCCTTCGGTTTGCTTAATGCCGGTCTGGATCTGCTGGCGCAGGAAGGCGACGTTCTGAAAATAAAAATACACGGCATGGTGCAAGAATTATTGGCCGGATTGGCCCAGCTTGGGTTTGAGACTTTTTGCCAAAATGGTTTCCCCATTGTATCGGTCAAAATACCCAACACCGAAATGCTGACTACCTTTTCAAAAATACTTTATTCGGACTATGGTCTCTTTGTGACTTCATGCCCTTACCCCACCATGCCGAAAGGCAGTGAATGTATCCGTATGACCATCACCGCCATGAATGAGCCTTGGCAATTGAAAAAAATTATTCAGGCATTTTCGGATTACAAAAAAGAAATACTTCTCTAATACACATCAGGCTTAAAATACATAATGGCAATAATATATACTGATGAAATTATCACGGCCACAGAATACAATGAATTAAGAAATAGCGTTGGCTGGTCTGTGCCAACTAACCAATGCGCTGAACAAGCTCTTGCGCATTCGTTATATATCTGCTCCGCCTATCAGGGCCAACAAATTGTAGGTAGCGGGCGTGTGGTGGGTGATGGTTCCCTGATCTTTTGCATAATGGATCTCATGGTCCAGCCTGATTTCCAGCATCGTTACGGTATAGGTGTACGTATTCTGCACAATATATTCCATTATCTAAAAGTACATGCCTGTCCTGAGGCTGATATATTGGGTATGGCCGCATTAGGGCGCGAGCGCTTTTATGGAAAAATGGGTTTTATCATAAGGCCCACAGATTCATTGGGGGCCGGTATGGTTATGCCCTACGCCGAATTACTGAAATATTGATTAGATGATAAAATGAAATTTATTCATAATACCTATAAAAAAATGCTGGATGAAAACAGTTTGAACATAGCAAAGGATTTTTTGGATACCGAAAAAGAATTTCTAAGTTGCAAACTCAATCTCTTCAAGCACTACAAACAGGCGGTGGTAGTCGGCTGCGGCGATTACAACTACTATGAATTAATAAAGGCCACAAACCTAAGTTACTTAGGCATAGACCCTTTAGCCACCAGAGTTGAATGTCCCCAACTGATCAAAACCACCTTTGAGGAGTACCTCACCCAAAGGGACGGCGATGAAAATAAAATATTTATATTTTGGTTTAATGTCATAAGCCATTTAAATATGGATTTAATAGAGAAATCCCAAGGAATACGAAAAGGCGATCTGATAATTAATTCAACATGGCGTACAAAAAATACATCGAGGAATTTGCTCGAACAATATTACTCAAGTATTTTACCACATCATCAAAAAAATATTTTTAACGCCGATGTTATATTATCAAGGAAAAGGTCGATCAAAGGAATGTTACGATCAGATAGCGGCTTTATCACTCAAACAAAAAATAATAATTTATTCGAAGTGGCAATAATTTAGCTGATATTCAGACAGTATTCAGCCTCGGCTGTATGCCGCGTTAGCGGTAAATTATCAAAACTGACCCTAAATAATATAAGATGCAGGAAGACGGCGAGGTTCATGAATGAACATAGCAACGAAGCCAACGCGCACGGAGCTTTATGTATGACGGGTATAGCAAAAGGAATCAGTATGACGACTCTGTTACATGATGGATTTCACCGATCCGTTGATCAATACGCTAACGCAACGGCCATTGTTGATGAATATCAAAACCGGACGAGCTATCGGCAGCTAAATAGGAAAGCCAATTTAATTAGTTTAATAATAAATGAAATTAGTAATTCTTGTGTTAAAAATAATAATTTTGTCGGCATACTATCCCATGTAAATGTTAATGGGATCGCCAGTATTCTCGGTATTCTCAAAGCTAAAAAAACCTATGTGCCGATAGATCCCTATTACCCTGCACAATTACTCATCAGCGTCATAGCGAATTTGAGCCTTGATATCCTGCTCATCGACCGTCCCTTGTTTGATCAATTTCAACGACAATTCCTCCATTGCAATTTAAAATATGCGATAGTTATCGAAACCGATGCCTTCCCCTGCCTCTTTACCTTCAAAGATGGAGTAATGGTTGATTTGCCGGTGGAAGCAATGACAGCTTATGCCTGTTTTAAATCTATCGGGCTTACGCAGACGATGAAGCCAGGAGAGCTGATGGAATCGCTTGATACAACAGACACCTTAAGTCAAGTTTCGGATGATCTGGCGTATATCCTTCATACATCAGGGTCAACCGGCACACCAAAAGGCATTATGTTAAGCCATAGGAATGCGATGACCTTTGTGGATTGGATGCAAAAAGAATTCAGGCTCACCCATAACGACCGGATTATCTCACGGGCGCCGCTTAAATTCGATTTATCGGTATTTGATATTTTCAATACCTTGAGTGTGGGTGCGACATTGATTTGTTACGATTGGAATAAACGGCGTGACATTAGCATTAAACACCGGGATTATGTCGCCCTTCTGGAAAATGAAAAAGCCACCATGCTTTATACCACGCCGTCAACCCTATTGACATTAATGGAAAAAGGGCAGTTTTTAAAAAACAAAAACCATCTACATACCATCATGTATGCCGGCGAGCCCTTCCCGGTGGCTAAGCTTGAAAAGCTGAAAGGACTTGCGCCTTATATTGCCATCGCCAATATCTATGGTCCGACTGAAACCAACATTATCACCTATCACTGGGTACAGGATGAAGATCTGCTGCGTGATAGCATTCCGTTGGGAAAAGTCGTTGATGATACAGAGATTATCGTGGTCAATGATGACGCAAACAAAATTTGTGATGTTAACGAAATCGGCGAATTATGGTGCAGGGGAGGAACCGTAACCCATGGTTATATCAATCAGCCCGAGTTAACGGCGCGGCATCATATTCTCAGCCCGTTCCATCCCTATCCTGTTAGATATTGGAG
The DNA here is from genome assembly GCF_047324255.1 of Sodalis sp. RH15. Classification (NCBI taxonomy): domain Bacteria; kingdom Pseudomonadati; phylum Pseudomonadota; class Gammaproteobacteria; order Enterobacterales; family Bruguierivoracaceae; genus Sodalis; species Sodalis sp. RH15. The sequence goes on along the minus strand of NZ_CP178738.1, from coordinate 396,195 downwards.
GACAGGCGATTATGGTTATCTGGATGATGATGGCAAACTGCATTATAAAGGCAGAAGAGACCATATGTATAAAATCAATGGCTACCGAATTGAAATTGGCGGTATAGAGGCTGCGGTTGCCAGCTTGGAGGAAATTCATGAATTATGCATTACAATTTCCAAATCAAGCGATAAAAGCAATATAATATGCCATTATTCTTTAGTGGAAAATGCCCGTTTAGAAGAGAGTAGTGCCCTGATTCGTCTGCGAGACCTGATTCCTTCCTATATGCTGCCGAATCTCTTCCTCGAATACAAAGAATTGCCTAAAACCTCATCCGGCAAAGTTGATCGGACGTTGCTGAATCAATTTAGTACATAGACATCCTATAAATACGCCATTGCGGGGCTAAACGGGAAAATTGAACCTTGCCTTGCCAAAGCGCCGGCTGCGTTCAAAATCTGTCCTGGCGCAAGGCCGCATCATGCGGCCTTGCCTGCCGCTTTACCGCCCAACGGAAAGAAATCTTCCCGGCGCCAATTCTCTATGGTGAGACATGCCGATCCCCCGTGCTGACGGAAACCTGCCCGGATTTTTATTTATTGAAATTTTATACTAATAATTTAATCGTCTATATTCTATAAATCCATAACACGAAGATTCTTTACTGTCATATAATTAGCTAAGTCTCATTAACCCATTAACCTATTTTCAGCATCAGGCGAAGAGCGCGTTCATTATTTTGAAAAGGAAATAAGATGAATATAAAGCTTTTAGCCATGGGTTGCGCCCTGGGAATCTGGCTTGTCATTCCGGTCCGGGCGGTCACCACCAACGGTACGATAAACGCAACCCTGACCCTCACCAACGGGTGTTTGATAAACGGTAATCCCGCCTCCAGCAATGCCAATTTCGGCACGCTGGATTTCGGCGTTTCTCCCGCGACATTTGATACCCTGAATGCCACCCTGACCGGCGCCACCGGCAACGGTATTCGTATCCGCTGCAGTAACGGCGCCACCTATACGGTACAAATTACCGGCAGCAATTCCGCCCCCGGCACGGTTTACGGCGCCCAAAGCACCAGCCCGCGCTATATGGTATTGAACAACGACACCACCCAGGGCATTGCCTATACCCTGTATAACGACGCGGCGTACAACAATCCCATCACCAACAATGCCAACCTCATCCCCTCCGGCACGTCCGATCCCATTAACGGCACCATATTCCCGGTGTATGGAAGAATTACCCAGGGCGGCAATAATACCGCCATCCCGGCGGGCACCTATACCGATGTCATTAACGTACAAGTAGTTTATTAATCGCGGTCAGCACACCAGATGCCGGTCATGGAAAAGCGGTTTCATCCCGCCTTGCTTCTTCCCCTGTGCGCCGCCCTGCTTGCGCCGTATGCCGGGCCGGCGCGGGCATTGCCCAGCCAATCCTTCCAGGTATCGGCTTCCGTGGTGGCCGGTTGCCAGATCGAGGGCGGCGGCGGGGTATGGGGTGCCTTGGATTTCGGCACGTACTCGGCCCTCGATATCCGGCCGGTGGGTACAGCTTTCCTGCAAAACTCCGCCCTAACCATCGCCTGTACGCCGGGTACGACATTGAGCATCAGCATCGACGGCGGCCGCCATTATACCGCCACCCGCAACCTCATGCGGCTAAACGGCAATGACCGGGTGGCTTACCGGCTCTACTCCAGCGCCGGCTTTACTCCCGGCAGCGAAATCCCGGTTAATCAGTCTATGACTGTCGATTTTGCCAATGCCGCTAATATCACGTTACCGATTTACGGCCAACTGCAACTGGACGGCACCCACCAGGGGGGGACTTATACCGATATCTTGTCGGTTGTACTGTCCTGGTGATTTTTCAAAGGGAACTGCGGATGAAAATCTTGCCAGCCGGCGGATGGATGCCGGCTTTTGCGTTATGCCTCTTGTGGGCGGTCCGGGCCGGGGCCGGCCATTCAGTACTTATCTGGCCGGTGGATCCGGTCATCACCGAAAATAGCCAAGGCGCCGAACTTTGGGTGCAGAACCGCGGCGACGCCACGACCCTGCTGCAGGTAAGGGTCTACGCCTGGCGCCAGACGGCGGGCCGGGAACAGTATGCGACCCAGCAAGATATCCAGCCCCTGCCCACCATGATCCGGCTCGAATCAGGGCAAAAACGGCTGATAAGGCTGATAAAGCGCCTGCCGCCCCCCGCGAACCGGGAACGGGCCTACCGGGTGCTGCTGGATGAGATTCCGACCCCTTACGGCCATCCGGATGAAAAATCCCATGCGCTTAATTTCCAGATGCGTTACTCCATTCCCCTGTTTGCCTATGGCCGGCAAAGTTCTCCTGATAGCGGGATGCCGATACTGAGCTGGCGGATGGTCATGGAGTCAGGCAATCCCTACCTGGAAATTACCAACGGCGGCCCCGTACATGCCCGGCTTAGCAAAACACGCCTGGGTAATGACACCCTTACCGACGGGCTGCTGGGCTATGTGCTGGCTGGCTCCAGCCTTCGCTGGCCGCTGAAAAACAAGGTCTCCCCGCAGGCGTGGCTGGAAACCAGCCTGGATAACCGCAATACCGTCTGGCGCAGTATGGCCGACGTCCATTGATTTTATGGACCGGCCCCCTCGCCCTGCTCTGCGCCGTTTCTCTTTGGCCCTTACCGGCTATTGCGGCTTGCTCGCGCCCCTGGCCGGCGGCGCGGAAACCTTCGATACCCTCCCGCCGCCGCCGGCGTTGGCTCCGGGCCAGACGCGCCAGCGCCATATGCTGGAACTGGTGGTCAACGATTTCGACAGCGGAAGGATTGTGCCGGTGGCGTTCGACAACGGACATTATCTGCTGCGTTCGGCGGATTTGGCCCAGGCCGGGCTGCCCACCGATCAGCTGGCGGCGGTGGAAACCGACGTCACCGCCATGGCGCAGGTGAACGTCATTTATGACCGGCAACGGCGGCTATTGAAATTAACCGTGCCGCCGGAATGGCTGCCGCAGCAAACCTTTACCGGCGCGCCGGGAAGCCCGCGACATGAAGGGCTGACCAGCACCGGCGCCCTGCTCAATTATGATATCTACGGCAGCCGCATCAATCGCGGCGCCACGCGCGTTGCCGTCTGGAATGAATGGCGCGCTTTCGGCCGGTTCGGGCATTTTTCCACCGATGGCGTAATTGAACAGCCGTTATCCGGTACGGGCAGCGCCGCCAAGGGTTATATCCGTTATGACACCTACTGGGCCGATCAGGAAGAGGATAGCGCCTTAAGCTGGAAAGCCGGGGATGTCATCACCAATGCCCTGTCATGGAGCGGCAGCGTGCGTATCGGCGGGATACAAATCGCCAGGGACTTTGCGCTGCGCCCGGACCTCGTGACTTACCCTTTGCCCTCGTTTGCCGGACGGGCGGCGGTTCCCGCCACGGTTGATCTGTTCGTCGACGGCTATCGGGCCGGCAGCAACGAGGTACGGCCCGGTCCGTACGCCTTCAATAACCTGCCTTTCATTAACGGGGCGGGGGAAGCGGTGGTGGTGGCCACCGACGCCTTGGGCCGCCGGGTCACCACCACGCAGCCCTTTTATATTTCCAGCAGTCTATTAAAGCCGGGCCTGCCGGACTATTCCCTTGCCGCCGGCGCGCTGCGCCGGGCTTACGGATTGCGCAACGCCGACTACGCTATCCCGGTGGCCAGCGGATCCTACCGGCAGGGTATTAACGATGGATGGACGCTGGAAAGCCATGCGGAAGGGGCGCAATCCCTGGCGTTGGCGGGCGCGGGCAGTCTGTATAAGCTGGGTCGGTGGGGAGTGGCGAACGGCGCGGTCACCCACAGCAGAACGTACGGCGACCATGGCGGCCAATATGACTGGGGTTATGACTACAACAATCGCTACTTCAGCTTGGGTATGCGGCATACGGTGCGCAGCGGCCGTTTCGGCAATCTGACGATACTGGACAGCGGAGCGCACCATATGTCCGATGCCCTTTGGACCCTCAATCGCCGCAGCGGGCAATATTATGCCAGCCTGTCGCTGGAGCCCTACGGCAGCGTCGGCGCGACCTATATCGATATCCGCACCGCGGCGGGAGAAACTATCCGCCTGTGGAATGCTTCCTGGAGCAGATCCCTGTGGCGTGAATCCAGCCTGTTTATCACCGCCACATACGACCCCGGGCAGCGTGACTGCTCCGGCGCCGTCTCGCTGGTGATCCCCTTCGGCGGGCGGGCCAGCGCCAGCGCCGGCCTGGAGCGCGATCGCCCCGGCGGCACGGCCCAGCGCGTATCGGTAACCCACGCCATGCCCAGCGACGGCGGTTTTAGCTGGGATCTGTCCTATGCCCGCCGGCAGCGTGAGAGCGATTATCGTCAGGCCACTCTTAACTGGCGCAATGCTCACCTCAAAACCTCGGCGGGATTGTACGGCTATGGTGGCAGCGGCACCCTTTGGGGCGATATGAACGGCGCATTGGTATTGATGGACGGCCATTTGCTGGCGGCGGATCAATTAAGCAATGCCTTTGCCCTGGTGAAAACCGATTATCCCGATATTCCGGTGCGTTATGAAAATCAATTGGTGGGAAGCACCGACGAACAGGGTTATCTGCTGGTGCCGGGAATCAGCGCCTATTATCCGGCGAAATACGATATCGATACCCGGGCGCTGCCCCTCGACCTGTCGGTGGAAAACGTTGAGCAGCGGGTGGCGGTGCGCCGCAGAAGCGGCTATTTGCTGCATTTTCCCATTGAACCGCTGCGCGCCGCCGCGATCGTTCTCCACGACCAACAGGGCCAGCCTCTGCCGGCCGGCAGCCGAATATTGCGCGATGGTCAGTCCATAGAGTACGTGGGCTGGGACGGAACCGCCTGGGTGGATAATCTCGGCGCTGAGAATAGCCTGCGGGCCGTCACGCCGGACGGTCGCCGTTGTACCGCGTTTCTGGCCTTGCCCGGCGGCAAACCCCGGCCATTGCAAACCTACGGGCCGCTGACCTGCCCCCTTTCCCCTTTGCCCTGAGGAATCCCCGTGATGACCCGCTTAATGCTATCCGCCCTGATGATGTTATCCATCGCCCTGTGCTGGCGCGCCCAGGGCGCCTGCCAGTTGCCTCCGTCATCCGCCGGCCTGGGTACGGTGACATCCTTTACCGTTAACAGCAGCGTTTCCTCCGCCAGCGGCAATATCAATCTCAACTGCGGTTCGGGCAGTACCCTGTCGCTGCTGGGTGACAACTACATCCGTTTGCAGCTCACCGGCGCAACCCATATCAGCGGCGGCCGTGCGGTATTGAAACATGACAACGGCGGCGACCAGATCCCGATTCAGCTGTGCTCCACCGCCAACTGCTCGACGGAACTGACGGTAAACGGTCCGCCGGCCAGCTATGACTCCGGCCAGTTGGTTAACCTGATCGGGCTGATGGGGGGATTGAATTTTTCCATTCCGCTTTTTATCCGCACTCTTACCGGCCAGAACGTGGCCGCCGGCAGCTATAGCGGCACCCTGAATGTGCTTACCAGCTATGCGATTTGTACCGGCATCGGCGCCGTGGGCCAGTGCATGCCCGGCGGCCTCCAGTCGGGTTCCGCGGTGGTGCCCATGACCGTCAGTCTTGCCATTACCAACGATTGCACCACGATTACCGCCCCTAATATCAGCTTCGGCAATGCGCCGCTGCTTACCGCGTTCAGTCCCGTGTCCCAGTCCATTACGGTGATTTGTACCAAAGGCAGCACCTATACGGTGGGAGTGAATTACGGCAACAATGCGGTGAACAATGTCCGGAACATGGCCAATGGCGGTTCCTTTATCAGCTATGATATTTTTAAAGGGAGCGGGGGCGGCCGCTGGGGCGACACCGGCGGCGATCGCTGGTCCAGCAGCCTGGCCAGCGGCGTCAGCACCGACGGCACTCTGCGTTCCTATAACTATGTGGCCCAAATTTTATCAGGCCAGGCCACGCCGCCCGCCGGCACCTATAGCGATAATCTGGTGGTGGATCTCTCTTTTTAAGCCGGCATCCGCCGCGTTGCCCTGTGCCGGAAGTCTGGCGGCGGACCTCCGTTTAACACGCCGCTACAGGCTCCGGTGTTGGCGGGCCTAGCGCGCTGTGGGGCGCTCTGGCGGGCAGGAAAACCATGCCCGCTTCGACTCCATCAGCACGCTCTCCCTTTAACACGCCCACTTCAGCATCGGTGATCGCGGGCCTGGCCTGCCGCCTCCTCCCCCCGGCTCCCCCCTGTTTGCGTTCGGGGGAGAGGAGGGCGGGCCGGTGGATATATGGCAAAGTAGGTTGTTTTAGGCATCAGAAAGAGGGTTATGTATGTTGCAGGCCTGGCATCTTCCGGTGGCGCCCTTTATGCAAAAGCGTAACCGGCATCTCATCCTCTCTTTGTGGCTGGCGGGAGATGAACTGCCGGATGCCGCGCTGCTGCGTTATGAGCAGGACAATGAAGAGTGGCTGCTCCCTATGCAGCTTCTGCCGGAGCAGTCCGGCCTGGGGTGCCGGCGGTACCGTACCGAGATTCCGCTGGACACCGGGCAGCCGCGCCGGCGTTACTGTTTTAAATTGCTCTGGCAAGAGAGCCAGAGCTGGTTCACGCCGTTGGGCTGGAGCGCCGCGCCGCCCGGACAGATGGCGCAATTTGCCGTTGATCTGCCCGATAACGGTCCGCAATGGGTGGCGGATCAGGTGTTCTACCAGATTTTCACCGACCGCTTCGCCGCCGGTGCCGATCTCAATGGCGCCTATGGGCGGGGTATATCGTCCGACAGCCGCCATCCTCTGCCGGCCGAGCCGGGAGCGGCCCGCCAAGCCGCGGCGGCAGCCGATAACCATGGCCACGTCCTGCCGGTAACGGCAGCGTCAAATCGCGATCCCCACCAGGCCGCAGCGGCAGCAGGTAATCGCGGCCCCGGCCAGGCAACAGCGGAGATGGATAACGATTTTCTGCCGGGTGAACCGTCGGCAGGGTGCGCTCAGGGCTGGGGGCAAAACTTTGAAGAAGATGGCAGCGCCGGCACCTTTTTCGGCGGCGATCTGCACGGCGTGGTGGCAAAGCTGCCTTGGCTGACCCGGCTGGGCGTGACCGCCCTGTATTTTAACCCGATATTTTCCGCCCCCAGCGTGCATAAGTATGATACCAAGGATTACCGCCATGTGGATGAACGGTTTGGCGGCGATCAGGCGCTGCTGCGGCTGCGCAAGGCCACTCAACGGCTTAGGATGCGCCTGATCCTGGACGGCGTATTCAACCATACCGGCGAGACCCATCCGTGGTTCGATCGTGACGACGAGGGAGGTAGCGGCGCCTGTCATCACCCCGACTCACTCCACCGGCAATGGTACAACTTCACTCCTGAAGGCGAGGCGCTGGACTGGAAAGGCCATGCCAGCCTGCCGAAGCTCGATTATGCCTCTTCCGCGCTGGTGCATGAAATCTACAGCGGCAAGGACAGCGTGGTGCGCCACTGGCTGCGCCCTCCGTGGCAAATAGACGGCTGGCGGCTGGACGTGGCGCATATGTTGGGAGAATCCGGCGGCGCGAAAAACAATTTGCATCACATCAACGGCATCACCCGGGCGGCAAAATCGGTGAACCCTCAGTCCTTTATAGTGGGAGAGCATTTTGGCGACGCCCGCCCCTGGCTTCAGGCGGATGCGGAAGACGCGGCGATGAACTATCGCGGATTCACCCTGCCGGTATGGGCCTTTCTGGCCGGGAAAGATATCGCCGGCCATCCTATCTCGCTGACGGCGCAGGAGTGCGCCCGGTGGCTGGAGGAGTACCGCGCCGGATTGTCCCATCAGCAGCAGCTGCGCATGTTCAATCAGTTGGACAGTCACGATACCCCGCGCTTTATCACGGTGCTCGGCAGCCATGGCCGCCGTCTGGCGCTTGGAGTGGTCTGGCTGTTCTGCTGGCCGGGGGCGCCCTGTATCTATTACGGCGATGAGGTGGGATTGGACGGCGGCAACGACCCGTTTTGCCGTAAACCCTTCCCCTGGCATGAGGCGGATCAGGACCAGGCGCTGCTGGGACTGTACCGCCGCCTGGCCTGGTTACGGCACGACAGCCCGGCGCTGCGTTACGGCGGCTGCCAGGTAGTGATTGCCCGGGAAGGCCTGCTGGTGTTCGTGCGGGTCTATCAGCAGGAACGGATCCTGGTGGCATTGCAGCGCGGCGAGGGGGGGCAGGCGACGCTGCCCTGGTCTCCGCTGCTGTCCGGCGTGGCGTGGCAACGGCTTGAGGGGGAGGGGATCCAGACCAGCGACGGGCTGGTGCTGCCGGAAGACAGCGTCACCCTGTGGCGGGGCAAGGCGGGGCAAAGGCTCCGCCTGGCCGCAGACCCTGCTTAGCCGCACGTAAGCCGTATGGCAGTGGCGCTCCCGCTGCGCGTTACTCGCACAACGAAGGCAGGCGTCGCGGAAAGGATAACGGCGGCCTGCCGGCGGACACATCACTCCGGCGGAAGCGTTTCCTCCTGCTCTTCCGGCAGCGCGGGCGGCTGCCCCATGGGCAGTTGAATATAAAAGCAGGCGCCCCCTTCCGGCCGGTTGCCGGCGCGAATATGTCCGCCGTGCATTTCAACGATGGCTTTGCAGATGGCCAGGCCCAATCCCACGCCGGGCACCGCAGATTCCTTGGTGCCGCGGGCGAATTTTTCGAAAATGGCGGTTTCCTGCCCTTCCGGAATACCGGGGCCGCTGTCCCAGACTTCGATTTCCAGCCGATCCTGGCGCTGTTCGGCCCGGATACCCAGTTGGGCGTGCTCGCCGGCGTATTTTAGGGCATTCTCCAGCAGGTTGTTGAATACCCGTTCCAGCAATGGACCGTCGGCGTTAATCAACAGCAGATGGTCCGGCAGATCGAGCTGGACCTGGCGGCCGTTCAGCAACGGCTCCATGATTTTCAGCGTGCCGCCCACCACCTCTTCCAGCGCCACCCACTCCGCCCGCAGATTGATACCCCCCGACTGAATTCGCGCCATATCCAGCAGATTGTTCACCAGACGAATGGTGCTGAGGGTCTGCTGGCGAATCTGGCTGGCCTGCGGCGCGTACTTCGAGCCTTCCGCCGCCAAATCCAGCGTCAGGATTTCCGACTGGCCGAACAGCACCGTCAGCGGCGTGCGCAAATCATGGGACAGGGCCGCCAGCAGGGAATTGCGCAGCTCTTCCCGTTCGGCGGACAGCCGGGCGCGCTCTTCGCGCCGGGTGAGTTCCATGCGCTCCAGCGCCCCGGCCAGCAGCACGGTGAAGGTTTCCAGCATGCGCTGCTGCTCGGGGATCATCAGCTGGCGCAGATTCGCCGGCTCAATCACCAACAGGCCGAGAACGTTGCCGGTGGTCTTGAGCGGCAACATCTGCCAGGGAACCCCCGGCAGCGTATCCGTACCGGCGCCGGCGGGCAGGCCCCGGTCAAAACTCCAGCGGGCGATGGCGCGGTCGGGAATCGAGGTAAGGTTGGTTTCACCCACCCGGCCGAGATCGCCGTTTTCCCGAGGCAATAACAGCTCGCTGCGCGCCTGCAGGGTGATATTGATAATGCGCTGGCAGGTGGCGACGATATCGTTCACGTCCCGGGCGCTGCTCAACGCGCGGGACATTTCATAAAGATGCCGGGCCCGCTGTTCCCGGTAGCGCGCCACCCGTGCCTGATAACGGACCCCCGCCGTCAGATTGCCGATGATGATGCCCACCGCCAGCATCACGCCGAACGTCACCAGATACTGCACGTCCGACACCGCCATGGTGCCGGTAGGCGCGACAAACACCATGTCGAAAACCACGATGTTCAGCACCGTCGCCACCACCGAAGGCCAGCGGCCGTAACGCAGGGCGACGATCACCACCCCCAGCAGATAAATCATTACCAGGTTAACGGCATCCACGCCGGGCAACAGCCATTTGCCGCCGAGGGTAATCAGCGCGCAGAGCAGCATCGCCGCGACGCAGCCCCGCAGCTGCACCCGCCATTTATCGATAAACGACCGGTTATCCTGCAGCGGGCCGGGAGCGGCTTCCACCCGCTCATCCAGGGCCACGATCACCAGATCAAGGTCCAGGCCGAGCCGCCCCAGCCGATCGGCGAAACTGTCCCGCCGCCAGCGCCGCGCCGGACGCCGGCCGATGATGATTTTACCGAGATTGTGCTCCCGGGCGTAGCGCAGCACCGCCCTGACTTCATCAGGGTCCGACAGGGTGGACGTTTCCGCCCCCAGGTCCTGGGCCAGCCGCAGGGTACGCAAAATAGCGCGGCGGCGCGGTTCGGCCAGGCGGTGCGATACCGGCGTTTCCACATACACGGCATGCCAGACGCTGCCGAGCTTGGCCGCCAGCCGGGCGGCGGTGCGCACCAGTTTCTCGCTGCCGGCGTTATTGCCGATGCACAGCAGAATGGCATCCCGGGTATGCCAGACTTTTTCCCGGCCCTGGACGTCCCGCCAGGCGCGCATTTGTAAGTCCACCCGATCGGCGGTGCGGCGCAACGCCAGTTCCCGCAAAGCGAACAGATTGCCTTTACGGAAAAAGTTCTCAATGGCCCGTTCGGCGCGATCGCCGATATACACTTTGCCCTCTTTCAGCCGTTGCAGCAGATCGTCGGGGGGCAGATCCACCAGCACCACTTCATCGGCGGAGTCGAAAAAGGGATCCGGCACGGTTTCGCGCACCCGGATGCCGGTCACGCCGCTGACGATATCGTTCAGGCTCTCCAGATGCTGGACATTCACCGTGGTGATGACATCGATACCGGCATTAAGCAGTTCGTCAACGTCCTGCCAGCGCTTCGGATGGCGGGAGCCGCGGGCATTGGTGTGCGCCAGCTCATCCATCAGGATGACCGCCGGCCTGCGGGCCAGCGCCGCATCCAGATCGAACTCCTGATGCCGGTGCCGGCCTGCGGCCCGCCTGGGCAGGACCGCAAGTCCTTCCAGCTGCGCCGCGGTTTCCGCCCGGCCGTGGGTTTCCACCACCCCCACCAGCACATCCAGCCCCTGAGCGCGCAGACGGCGCGCCTCCTGCAGCATCGCCCAGGTTTTGCCCACCCCGGCGCAGGCGCCGAAATAGACTTTGAGCTTGCCGCGGCGCGGATTCCCGGCTTGCACTAACAGCGCATCGGGATCGGGACGCTGTTGCTCCTCGTTCATACAGGCTCCTTGCCGGCTGGTGGAAACAGGACGGCGCAGCGTTTACCAACAAGACCGCCCACGCACCCGCGCGGACGGTCGGCTTTTCTCTCGCTCCGCCTTATTATGGCCGCGGCACGGAATCCAAGGCGATATTCAGCTCCAGCACATTCACCGCCGGGTCGCCGAGAAAATAAAGCGGCGGACGAGAGGTGTTTTCCTCAATCAGCCGCTGCACCGTTTCCAGGGGCAGCCGGCGCGCCGCCGCTACCCGCTGCGCCTGCCATTGGGCGGCGGCGGGGGAAATCTCCGGGTCCAGCCCGCTGCCGGAAGCGGCAACCAGATCCACCGGTACCGCCGGGGCGGCCAGAGGGTTGGCGGCGCGCAGATCGGCTATACGCTGTTTAAACGCCTTGTCCAGATCCGGATTGCCCGCCGCCAGATTACTGCCGGAGGACGCCAATGCATTATAGGGGGAATCCGACGTGGCGGACGGACGGCCCTGAAAATATTCCGGACGGACAAAGGACTGTCCGATCAGGGTGGAACCGCGTATTTCACCGCCGATATCCAACAGCGAACCCTGGGCTTGGCCGGGGAACCACCACTGCCCCAGCGCGCCGGTGAGCAGCGGATACACGGCGCCGGTCATCAGCGTCAGCAATATCATTAACAGCACGGCCGGACGTAATTGACTCATCATAATTCCTCTTTTTTTAGGCCAGGCCCGCGACGGTCAGCACAATATCGATAAGCTTGATGCCGACGAAAGGCACCAGCAGGCCGCCCAGACCGTAAATCAGCAGATTACGGCGCAGCAGCGCGGCGGCGCTCATGGGGTGGTAACTGATTCCCTTCAGCGCCAGGGGGATCAGGAACACAATCACCAGCGCGTTAAAGATCACCGCCGACAATATTGCCGAACCGGGGGAGTGCAAATGCATCACATTCAGCCGGTTCAGCTCCGGATAGGTCACGGCAAAGGCCGCCGGAATAATGGCGAAATACTTGGCAACGTCGTTGGCGATACTAAAGGTGGTCAGGGAGCCGCGGGTCATCAGCATCTGTTTGCCGATATGCACCACTTCCAGCAGTTTGGTGGGATTGGAATCCAGATCCACCATATTGCCCGCCTCCTTGGCCGCCTGGGTGCCGGAGTTCATGGCCACCGCCACATCCGCCTGGGCCAGGGCCGGGGCGTCGTTGGTGCCGTCGCCGGTCATTGCCACCAGCCGCCCTTCGGCCTGGTATTGACGGATGAGCGCCAGCTTGGCTTCCGGCGTGGCTTCCGACAGGAAATCATCTACTCCCGCCTCGGCGGCGATTGCCGCCGCGGTCAGCGGATTGTCGCCGGTAATCATCACGGTCTTGATACCCATGCGGCGCAGTTCGGCGAAACGCTCTTTAATACCGCCCTTAACAATATCCTTTAGCGCCACCACCCCCATCACCCTGGCATCTTCCGATACCACTAGGGGCGTGCCGCCGCCGCGCGCCACCTCTTCCACCATACGGGTCACTTCAACGGGAAAACGGCCGCCGTTGGATTCGATATGCCGGCGAATGGAATCCACCGCCCCCTTGCGAATCATGCGCTGCTGTAAATTCACCCCGCTCATGCGGGTCTGGGCCGAGAAAGGAATAAAGGTGGCATCCAGACTCTGTATATCGAGCTCCCGAAGATTGTATTTCTGCTTCGCCAGCACCACGATGCTGCGGCCTTCCGGCGTTTCATCCGCCAGGGACGCCAGCTGCGCGGCGGCGGCCATTTGCTGCTCGCTGACGCCCGCCGCCGGGACGAACCGGGTGGCCTGCCGGTTCCCAAGCGTAATGGTGCCGGTTTTATCCAGCAGCAAAACGTCAATATCCCCCGCCGCTTCGACGGCGCGGCCGCTGGTGGCGATCACATTGGCCCCCAGCATCCGGCTCATGCCTGCCACGCCGATGGCGGACAGCAAACCGCCGATGGTAGTGGGGATCAGGCACACCAATAAGGCCACCAGCACCGTGACGCTCACCGGCTCGCCGCCCCAGGCGGAAAATGGCCACAGCGTGACGGTGGCTAAATATAAAACAATGGTCAGCGATACCAGCAGTATGGTGAGGGCGATCTCATTAGGGGTCTTGCGGCGCTTGGCCCCCTCCACCATGGCAATCATGCGGTCGAGGAAAGTTTCGCCGGGGTTGACGCTGCAGCGAATCACCAGCCAGTCGGATAAAATCCTCGTCCCGCCGGTGACGGAGGCAAAATCACCTCCCGCCTCGCGGATGACCGGCGCGGATTCACCGGTGATGGCGCTTTCGTCCACCGAGGCCCCCCCTTCCAGCACCTCGCCGTCGCAGGGGATAATATCCCCCGCTTCCGCCAGCACCACGTCCCCTTTGCGCAATGAATCCGCCGCGACTTTGTGTTGTTCGGCGTCATGATGAGGCTGGGAGAGCTTCTTGGCCCAATTGCTTTTTCGCACCCCGCGCAGGCTTTCCGCTTGGGCCTTGCTGCGGCCTTCCGCCAGCGCTTCGGCAAAGTTGGCGAACAGCACGGTAAACCACAGCCAAACGGAGATAGCCGCCGAAAAACCGGCGGACCCGGCCACCAGCCTCGCCACCATCCCCACGGACAGTAGCGCGGTTAAAATACTGCCTAAATAAACAACAAACATCACCGGATTGCGGAACTGTACCCGCGGGTCCAGCTTTTTAACGGCATCCACCATGGCGACACGCACTAACGCCGCGTCAAACAATGACTTTTGATTACGACTCATGGAAAATTTCTCCGGCGATTAATGACCTAACAATTGCAGATGTTCCGCGATCGGGCCGAGCGCCAGGGCGGGGATAAATGTCAGCGCGCCCACCAGCATCACTGTGCCTACCAGCAGCGAAATAAACAGCACACCGTGCGTCGGCAAGGTTCCGTTGCCCACCGGCTGCACTTTTTTTACCGCCAGCGAACCGGCAATGGCCATCACCGGCACAATGGGCCCATAGCGGCCCAGCAGCATGCACACCGCCAGCAACATGTTCCAGAACGGCGTATTGGTGCTTAGGCCGGCGAAGGCGCTGCCGTTATTATTGGCGGCGGAAGAGACGGCATAGAGCACCTCGCTGAAACCATGGGTACCTGGGTTCGACATTCCGCCGCGGCCGGCGGCGGTCATCATGGCCAAGGCCGTGCCCAACAGGACCAGCGACGGGGTGATAAGGATAGCCAGGGCGGTCATTTTCATTTCCCATACATCGATTTTTTTACCCAGATATTCCGGCGTACGGCCAATCATCAGCCCGGCGATGAATACCGCCAGCAGCACGAACAGCAGCATGCCGTACAGGCCGGAGCCCACGCCGCCGAATATCACTTCACCAAGCTGAATCAGCCACATCGGCACCATGCCGCCCAGCGCGGTGAACGAATCGTGCATGGCATTCACCGCCCCGCAGGACGCGGCCGTGGTAATGGTGGCAAACAGGCTGGAATTGAGGATACCGAAGCGGGTTTCTTTGCCCTCCATATTGATGGCGCTGTCGGCGCCGAGGGCCAGCAAATGCGGATTACCGTTCAGTTCGGCCCACATCACCGCCACCGCCGCCGCGATAAACATCACCGACATGGCCCACAACAAGGCGTTTCCCTGGCGCCGGTCGCGAACGGCATCGCCAAAAGCGAAACAGAGCGCGGCGGGAATCAGGAAAATGGCGAGCATTTGAATAAAATTGGTCAAGGCATCGGGGTTTTCGAACGGATGAGCGGAGTTCACGTTAAAAAAGCCGCCGCCGTTGGTGCCCAGCATTTTGATGGCTTCCTGCGAAGCCACCGGCCCCATGGGCAGGATTTGCTTCGCGCCTTCAAGGGTGTGTATCGGCAGGTAATCCGCCCAATTCTGCGGTGTGCCCTGGCTGATGAAAATCAGGGCGATAATCAGCGAAATCGGCAACAGTACATAGAGGGTGATACGGTAGATATCCCGCCAGGCGTTGCCCAGCGTCGCCACCGAACGATTGGCGAACCCCCGGATCAGCGCGAAGGCCACGGCGATACCGGTGGCCGCCGACAAAAAGTTCTGTACCGTCAGTCCGGCCATCTGGCTGAAATAACTCATGGTGCTTTCGCCGCCATAGGATTGCCAGTCGGTATTACTGGCAAAACTGATGGCGGTATTAAGCGCCAAATGCCAGGACAGGCCGGGCAGGTGCTGCGGATTCAGCGGCAGTATCCCCTGTAACAGCAACAGAACGAACAGAATCAGGATACCCAAGGCATTAAATAACAGGACGGCCCATAAATAACCGCTCCACCGCATACTGTCGGTGCCGATGCCGCATACGCGCCATATCAGCCGCTCGACCCCGGCGAAACCCGGCGCCGGTCGGTCATTAATCAGTCCCGTCAGTCCCCGGCCCAAAGGACGGGCCAAAATCATCAACACCACCATATAACCGGCGAGCAATAAAAATGCGCTGGCAGCCATCAGAACTCCTCCGCCTTAACCAGGGCGTAAATCAAATAGCCCAGCAATAAAAACACCAGCACAATGCCGGCGAGCAGTGAAAAATTCACAATGCGTCTCCACAGGGGAATTGAGGTAGGATTGAGTGTAATGTTTTGAATGAAAAGGCCGCGTAAAAATAATGGCGCGGCGTGTAAAAATAATATAAAAATGGTCCCTCTTCCCAACACTTTCAATTAATATATCTTTTAATTCAGCCGCACCGATTTATACAAAAATTTTATACTCTCAAGAGCGATTTTTACGGCTTTTTTATTTCACACCGATTAAGTTAATTATGATGCGTTAATAGGGGGTATTTCTTTACCGGAAATATCTATTTCATCGCCATTGAATAGCAGTGGAATGAAAGCGACGGACCCGCTCCCGGTCTATGACGACGTCAGGTCCTTGAGGACGACGACAATGAAAACTCTGCTGATTAATATTCTTATATTAATACCGTGCTTAATGGCAGCCGAGGCCGCACTGGCTATATCGCCGGTGCCGGCACCGGAATTTCCCGATGACACGTCTGAACTTTCACCGGAACAACAGGCGCAAATAGGCAAAATCGCCGCCGAATATCTATTGGCGCATCCGGAAATCCTGCTGCAGATAAACAGCAAATTGCAGGCCGGTAAAGCCTTGAGTCAACCGCCCCATTGCGCGCCGGTAAAAAACACCGGCACCCGATAAAATAAACCGGCACGGCCAACCGTTCGCGGCGCCGGCAAAGAACCCGGCATGCGCCGCCTAGCCTCCCGATTGCCCGGCGTGGAGCCGGCTGTTATCCCATACCGGCCCCTCCTGTCTGATATCCGAGACTATCTGGCCGGCGTCCAGCTTGATAAGCCGGTCCGCCGAGGGGAAATAGGCATCGTCATGGGTTATCACCAGTACGGTTTTCCCCCGGGCTTTCAGATCGGGCAAAATTTGTCGGTAAAACACCGCTTTAAAGGCGGGGTCCTGATCGGCTGCCCATTCATCGAACAGATAGAAAGGGCGATCTTCGGTCCAGGCCAGCAACAGCGCCAAACGCTTGCGCTGGCCTTGGGACAGGGCGGTGGTTGAAAACCGCCCCTGCCGGATGCTGACCTTGTGCTCCAGCTGCAGCGCCGCCAGCAGCGTTGATATTTGTCCGTCATCGGCGGGACGTTCGCTGCTGACATCATCGAAAAGATAAAAATCGCTGAACACCACCGAGAAACACTGGCGGTAGCGTTCCCAGTCCGCTTCGCCCACAGGCTCGCCGTTAAGCAGGATAACGCCCTCCTCCGGGGGATAAAGTCCCACCAGCAGTTTGGCCAAGGTGGTTTTGCCGCTGCCGTTGCCGCCGATGACAAACGTCAGTTCGCCGGGCCGTAAGGCCAGGGTTATGGGGCCGAGCAGGAAAGAGGCGTTATCCAGTTCACGCCGGTAATGGTGGGTAACGCCGCAAAGGGAAAGGCTTTTCAACGCCGGCATCGGCGCGCCGCGCTGGAGGGGCTCTGCCGGCAATTGCCGCCGCACGTCCTGGATACGCGCCAGCGCCACTCGCGCGGTGGCGATGTTCGGCAGGGCGGACAGCAGCCCTTCGATGGGGATAATCATATACAGAAAAACCATCGCATAGCCGGTTATCACCGGATGGCTAAGGGGGAGCCAGCGTCCGAGCAAGAACAGCACGCCGCCGATAAAGGCAAAAAACAGGAAGCTGCCCCAGCTGGTGGCCATGCCATACAGCACATAACCGCGGGTGCGTTCTGCGCGCACCGCTTCGATATTTGTCGCCACTTCGTTATTGATAAACCGCCGGCGGCGGACGGGGTTGAGCTTGAGCTCTTTCACGCCATCAAACAGCGCGCGAAACAGATGCAGCAGCGTATCCTCGCGCCGCCGGGAACTGCGTAGCAGCGTCAGCGCCCGGCCATGAATCAGCCAGAAGCCCAGCGAACCCAACGTGATGGTCACCAGGGCGCACAGCAATACCGGCCAGGAGAGCAGACCGAGGTAGCACAGGCAGCCGGCGATCACCGCCCCATACATCACCAGGTTGGGCAGGCCGACAAAAAACACCACGATAGTATCCAAATCCTGCGTCAGCACCGCCATCGCCCGCGACATGCCCAGGCTCTCGACGCTTTGCAGGCCGGCGTCGCCGATACAGGCCACCACCTCGTTGCGCAGCCGGGCTTTGGCGCGCTGGCCAAGATACATAAATACCGTTTCGGACAGCACGCGGGTGATAAGCATCAGCAGGGTCAGCGCGATAAAGGTCCGTCCCAGCAACGCCAATCCATCCGCCTCGACGGTGAGGGTTTTGTTGATCAGGGCTATGAGCGACGCATTGCTGAATCCACTCACCACGCTGGCAATCAATGCCAGCAATAATAATCCTCCGGCATCACGGGCCAACTGTAACAAGGTACGCATAACCACACTCCAGACAGCGGCCGGCTTGCATAACAGCGGCTGAATATTAGCTTATAATCCATGTCGGCCATTGTAATTGCCTTGATGGCCGCGTCACCCATTCCCCTGTCCGCTCGGCGGGATTCCCCCAAAAAATACGCCGGAAAGACAGCAACTGTCCGTCCGGCGATGTTCCGGCCAGCAATGCCCCAACCGACAAAACCCTCAATAATCGACGCTCACTGTCAGCATGACATTGCGCGGCTCGCCACGTTCGCTGAAGTAGCTGGACGGTACGCGGGCGTAATAGTCGCGATCAAATACATTATTCAACGTCAGGCTGGCATCTAAATGTTTGTTGAAGCGGTACCCGGCCTGAAGATCAACCAAAGCATATCCCCCTTGCTGCCATGCATCGCGATCGGTCTCGCTTTGCGCCCGTACGCCGCCGCCGACGCGAAAACCATCCAGAGCGCCTCCGCGGAAATGCCAAAGGGTCCAGAGCTTGGCCTGCTGGCGCGGCTCTTCATCATCAAAACGCGCATTTCCGTAGGTGGGATCGTTGACATAATTGGCGGTCAGCAGCGTATAGCTGGCGTAGATATCCCACTGCGGCAGGATATTGCCGTTAAGTTCCAGTTCCAAACCATCGCTGCGGGCCCGGCCGCCGGCCACGGAGCCCGTGGGATGATCCGGATCGTCAATGGCGCGGTGTTCGTCATTGATGCGGAACAACGCCAGCGAACTTTGCAAACGGTGATCCATGAAGTCACCTTTGATGCCGGTTTCGTACTGTTCGCCGGTACGGGGCGGCAATCCTTGTCCGTCCCACGTGGTGGCGGACTGCGGCGAGAAGATCTTGGTATAACTCACATAGGTGGCAATCTGCGGCGTCAAATCCAGCACCAGTCCGGTGTAGGGGACAAATTTGTGGCGCTCGTTATAGCTGGTGGTCCAATCGCCGCTGTCCGGCAGGAAAGGCTGGCTCTTTTGGCTGAACGCCGCCAGACGACCGCCGAGGATCAGGTGCAGCGGGTCGGCCAGCTCGATGTTGCCCTGCCCGTAGACCCCTACCTGCTGAATACGCTGGCGGGTGCCGCTGGTGAAATCAATGTCCGGCCGGGGAATATCATTGGGAGAGAAAATATCGTAATTACCGAGATCGGCAAATCCGCTGCGGCTGCTCTGCTTGTTAAGCTGGTAATTGGCCCCCAGCGTCAGCGTGTGCCGGCGCCCGAAAGCCGACACCGGCCCGGAGAGATTGCTGTCGAGGCCGAACCAGTCGTTGACGATGCGTTGCCGCTGTCCGGTATAATCCGATTCATTGGTCTGCGGGTCCACCCCGCCGCCGGAATAGGCGTAGTCGGATTTGGACAGGATATGCCGGTAAAAGAGCGTAGTCCGGGATTTCCAGTCATTGCTGAAAGTATGCGACAGAACGGCGTTCGCTTCCTGCATGTTGATATCGCTGTAGTTCCAGTCCGGACTATAGTTTCTGGTGGTGCGGCCACGAACCGGGCTGCCATCGGTATACAGGGACGGTCCGTAGTCAAAGCCTCGCAGGGGATTGCTTTGTATTCCACCGGAAAAAGACAGCATCGTCGCGGGGGAGACGTCATATTCCAATGCGCCGTAAGCCATGACGTGCTTGTTCACTTCATTTTCCAGGAAAGTATGCTGATCCTGGCCTACCACCACCGCCCGTCCGCGCAGCGTCCCTTCGTCGTTCATCGGCCCGGTGACATCCAGCTGCTGGCGATAGTCGCCATAGCTGCCGATGCTGGTTTGAGAGCCAAAATGAAAGGTGTCGGCAGGCATTTTACGCACCAGGTTAACGGTGCCGCCGGGCTCGCCGGCGCCATCCATCAGTCCGGACGGACCACGGAACACTTCCACGCGATCGTACATCGCCAGGTCAAACTGCGGCTCATACTGAATGCCGCTGGCCAGGGGTACGCCGTCAAACTCGATGCCGACGTCATATCCCCGCGACTTGAAATACGTGGTGCCGTCGCCATAGTCCACGGCGGTAATACCGGTACTGTAATTCAGCGCATCGCTTACCGTGGTCATATTCTGGTCGTCCATGCGCTGGCGGGTCACCACTGATACCGAGCTGGGGATATCCTTAGTCGCCACGGGCTGCTTGCCGAACAGCGTAACCGCCCCGGCGGCATAGCTTTGCGTGCCTTCGCTGACGGCGTCCAGCTCATTGCCGGCGGTCACCCGTACCGCCGGCAACGTGACTGAATCGGCCGGCGCCTCTGGAACGCCCTTCGCCGATAGGGTAGCGGCGGGGGCTGTGCCGGCAGTGTCCGCGCTGGCGACGGCGGCGCTGGCAGTCATGGCATGGGTAAAAGTAAGAGCCAAAACCGGCGCCCAGCGGCGAACGGGCAGGAGCAAATTCATTGATGAATCCCCTCGGAATCAATAAGTTAAATGATTATGGTTATTTATTAGATCGCCTAATGAACGAAATGATAATCATTTACTTTTAAAAAAACAGCGGTCATAGTGTTCGCTTCGGGACATATCCCGCCGGAAGTCAGCAAGAGTGACAATCATTGTCGCTTTTTACCGCAATCACCCGCCCCTGGAGGACCGGTCATGTCGCTCAGCATTATTTCCCCCAAGGTCAGCGGCTGGATACATACCTATGCCGCCGGACAAGGCCAGGGCTGGCACTCCCATGAAGAGGGCCAGCTGATCTACGCCTGCCGGGGGGGCCTGCAGGTCTTTACGCGGGGGGAGTGCTGGATATCTCCGGCCCTGACGGCCGTCTGGCTGCCGGGCGGGCAGCCTCATAGCTGGTTATCCCTCACCGATGCGCCGGTGGTAAGCCTGTACATGTCGGGAGACAAGCCGGCGTGGGAAAAACACGCGGCCGCGCGGCACATTTCGCCATTGCTGCATGCGTTGCTGATGCGGGTCATTGATGAGGATAACGGTGATGTCCCGCCTCCGACGCTGCCGCTGATACGCAGCGAACTGGACCGCAGCCGGATCGGTGCCGCCGTCTGGCTGGCGCAGCCCGCCGACCACCGGCTGGCGGCTGTTTGCCGGTATCTGGACGAGCGTCCCGACGATGACCGTCCGTTGGCCTGGTGGAGTGAGCATACCGGTATCGAGCCGCGCACGCTGGCCCGTCGTTTTGTGCGCCAAACCGGGCTGACCTTCGGCGACTGGCGGCGGCGGAATCGTCTACAGCAGGCCATACTGCGATTGGCGCAAGGCCTGCCGGTTAAACAGGCGGCCGCCGAGACGGGCTATATGAACGCCCGCAGTTTTAATACCATGTTCAAAAAAAACCTGGGTATTACTCCCGCCCGGTTTCTCTCCCGCCGGGACTAACCGGCAACGGGAAAGCCTCTTTTTGCTTTCTCAACGGGGCTAACCGTCAAGCCGGAACACCACCGGTACGCGCACCCAGCCGGCAACCGGCTCACCGCCGCGTTTCGCCGGGATAAAGCGCCAGCGCTTCACCGCCTGCCGCGCCGCGTCGTCCAATGCATCGCTGCCGCTGCTTTGCGCGATGTTCACCTCGCCGGCGCCGCCGCCTACGGTCACCAGCACGTTAAGCATTACCGTGCCCTGCTGATGCGCCCGCCGCGCCAGGCGCGGATAGTCTGGCGGCGGATTATTGAGATAAGCCGCGTCGAATACCGGCTGAGTGACTGCCTGCGCCCTTGGGGTTTGATCCGGCACACGGCTTGCCGCCGCGGTTGCAGACTCTTTTACCGGCGCCGGGGGCGCCGGGGGTGCCGGAGCGGTTTTTTGCGGCGCCGGTTTGTGAAGCCGTTTAATTGGTTTGGCGGCAGATTTAGCCACCTCCACCGGCTTAGGCTGCGCAACCTGTTGCACAGGCGACGGCGGCTCCGGTTCAGTCGCCGGCGGCGCCTTCGGTTCCGCAGGCAACGGCGCGGGCTCTTTCACCGGCGGCGGCGGCGCCGGTATATCCCGGGCAAGGACAGGGGGCGGTACTTTTATCGGCGGGGCGGGTATCGGCGGGGCGGGCGCAGCCGGTTCCGGCGCCAGGCTTATCTCCATCACCGGCTGCAAAGCCGGCGTCAGCAGCCGTGGCGGCGAGCTTCGCTGTCCCGCCACCGCCCATAACAACAGGCCGTGGGCCAATATCGCCAGCAGGACGTACCGGGGTTTACAAGGAAAACTCGCCATCCTTTTTCCTCCTAACCCCGCCCGCGGCGGAACAGTAGCCATGCCAGCCACGGACCGCCCAACAGGGTGGCCATAAGCCCGGCGGGCAGTTGGCGCGGATAAAGCAGATTGCGCCCCATCCAGTCCGCCGTCGCCATGATAAGCCCGGCAATCATCGCCGCCGTCAGCAGCTGCGCCACCGGCCCCCTCGCGCCGAGCCGGCGGGCGATATGGGGCCCCAGCAGGCCGACGAAGGAAAGCGGTCCAACGATAAGCGTGGCGATACCGGTCATCAGCGCCGCCATCCCCAGCACCGACATCCGCGCCGCCGGCACGTTAACGCCTAGGGACGGCGCCGTTTCCCGCAGCGGCAGCAGGATAAGCCAGCGATAGAACAGAGGCGCAAGCAGCAGCAGCAGCACCGCGCTCGCCGCCGCGATAGCGGCCATCAACGGCGATACATAGTAGGTACTGCCGCTCATCAGCTGCATCAGCATATTGGCGGCGCGGCTGTTATTGACCATCACCACCGTGGCGACGGACTGGAAAAACGCGCTGATGGCCAGTCCGGTAAGCAGTACCCGCTCCGGATTGAACGCGCTGCGGCGATTTTGCAGCAGCGTCACCAGCAGCGTAACAAAGGCCCCCAGCGCGCTGCTCAGTATCAACAAAGGCAAACTGCCGCCCCCCGACAGCAGTAAAAATAGCGTGATACCTAACGACGCGCCGGCGCCGATACCCAGGATTTCCGGGCTGGCCAGCGGATTGCCGCTAAGGCGTTGAATCAGCACTCCCGCTCCCGCCAGCAGCACGCCGGCGCTCATCGCCGCCGCCAGGCGCGGCACTCGCCAGCGCCACAGGGCGGTGAACTCCTGCCAGCCGCTGAGATGCCAGCCGTGCAGGGCATGGCCGAACGATAAAGAAAGCGCGATGCCCGGCAACAGCAGCGCGCCGGCAATGACTATCGGCCGCCAGGATCCGGCCGGGGCGGCCGTCGCGGGCGGCGAGGAAGAAACCAATCCGGAGCGGACCTGGCTGACGCGGGGTAAAAACAGCAGCAGCAAGGGACCGCCGGCCAATGCCACCATCATGCCGGTGGGCAGCAGCATGCCGTTGAGCGCCGTCATATTGCCCACCGCCAGGTCCGCCAGCCACAACAGGCCGGCGCCCATAAGCGGCGACCAGAAAAATTGCCGGTACAGCGTACGCGCGCCGCAGGCCGCCGCCAGATGGGGCGCCGCCAGCCCGATAAAGCCGAACACGCCCACGGCGCTTATCACCAGGCTGGACATCATCAGCGCACACAGCAGAGCCAGCCCGCGCACCAGGCCGGGAGAGCTGCCGAGCCCCCTGCCGATATCCTCGCGCAGGCTGAGCAGCATCAGCGGACGCAACAGCATCAGCAGCGGCAGCAGACACAGGAGCAGGCGCGGCAGCAGCCAGTCAAAGGTTGACCAATCCTGCTGGGCAAGCGTTCCGCCGCCCCAAATCATTACCGACAGCAGCGAACGATCGTTAATGATGGTGAACAGCAGCGTCACGGCTCCGCCATATAAATTCACAATCAGCCCCGCCAGAATCAGCGCCATCGGCGACAGCCATTGTCGCGCCGACAGCATGAATACCGCCGCCAGCGCCAGCAGGGATCCCCCCAGCGCCGGCCACTCCCGGCCATAAAGCAGCCAGCCCGGCGCCAGCAGCGTGGTAAGGGTCAGGGCCAGCGACGCCCCGGACGCCACGCCCAGCGTCAGCGGTTCCGCCAGCGGGTTGCGTAGCGCCCGCTGCATCACCAGCCCGCAAAGCGCCAGCGTGGCGCCGCACAGCAGCGCCATGGCCTGGCGCGGCAGCCACATATCCCGCAGGATAATAGCGTGGGAATCGCTGCCCCGCAGCAATGCCGCAAAAGACGGCCACGGGAAGGGACACTGCCGGCAGGCCAGGATGATGGCGGCCAGAAACAGCGCCCCGCCCAGCCAGCGGGGCGAGCGCCGCCAGAAGAAATCATGCATGGCGCGCGCCCTCCGCCTGCAACAATCCCGCCGCCAGCGCTTCGGCGAAGCGAACGGCGCTTAACATCGCCCCCGTCGAAGAAAGGCCGGGTGGCAACGGCACGATATTACCGGCCTGCGTCAGGGGCAGACTGCGCCATAACGGCGTATCCGCCGCCGGGGGTACGCCGGCGCTGTTTCCCAGCGAAACCAGCCGCGCATCCGCCGTAGCGGCAATCTGCTGGAGTTCCACCAGCGCCTCCCCCTGGCCGTTGCCGCCGCCGCGCCAGGCGTTCCGAAGTCCCAAACGGCGCGCAACCTCGTCGAACAGGCCGCCGGTGGTCTGGAGCTTCAAATGCAGTACGTCCACCACCGTGGCGATAAACACCGCCGTTCCCCGCAATGGCTCCAGCTGCGTTTGCGCCCGGGCCAGCCGCTGCGCCGCCTGCTCCAGCAACCGGTCCGCCACCCCGTCCCGGCCGAATGCCCCGGCCATAAGCCTTGTGTCCCGTTCAATATTCGCCATCGGCCGGCTGCCCCAATTGCCTAAGGTCAGCAGCGGCGCGATACCGGTGAGCCCGTCCCGCAGCAGTGCGTGCGCGGGCGTGATAATGATGGCATCGAGGTTCAGCGCCTTGAGAGTCTCGAAGTTGGGCTGAAACAGCAGCCCGACGTCCTGCACCTGCGGCGGCAGCACCGGTAAGGCGAACAGCCGGCGATACCAGTCCGGCGCCGACACGCCTACCGGGACAATCCCCAGCGACAGCGCCATTTCAGTCAGTCCCCAATCCAGTATCGCCACCCGCGGCGGCGAAACCCCGGGCGACGAATTTGGCAGAGCCATCTTATCCATGTCCGCATCCGGCCGCGGCCCCTCCGCCAGCGCGCGGGCGCTGAGAGGGGCCAGCATGGCCAATTGCAGAAAAGCGCGGCGGGACAGCATGCTTTGGCCTACCACTGATAGCTGAGGGTGGCTACATATTGACGCTTCAAACCGTAATAGCAGCCATTATCCTGACAGCTGGCCAGATAGGTTTTATTGGTCAGATTCTGCACGTTGAGCGCCAGCTGCCACTGCTGAAGGCGATAGCGCGCCATGGCGTCATACACCGTGGCGGCGGGCACCTTCATGGTATTGTCGGTGTTGGCGTAGCTGGTGCCGACATAACGCACGCCGCCCCCCACGGTAAAGCCATCGAATTTACCGGGCAGGTTGTACTCGCTCCAGAGCGTGGCGCTTTGACGGGCGATGCCCACCGGCGAATTGCCCTCAACGCCGTTGTTGGATTTGGTGACTTCCGGATCGGTCAGCGCATAGGACGCGGTAACCAGCCAGGACGGCGTCACGTTAACCTTACCCTCCAGCTCAATACCTTTAGAGCGGATTTCACCGGTCTGTACGCTAAAATTCGCATGATCGGGGTCCGCCGTGGCGACATTGGTCTGGCGCAGGTTATATACCGCGGCGGTAAACAATGCGTCCAAACCGTTCGGCTGGTATTTCAGGCCGGCTTCCGCCTGTTTGCCCTTGGTGGGTTTAAACGCGTTGCCGTTGTAATCGGTGCCGCTGGTGGGCACAAACGAGGTGGAGTAGCTGACATAGGGGGCGAATCCGCTGTCGAAGTGATACAGCAGACCGGCCCTGCCGGTGGTGGCGTAGTCATTCTCCTCGCTGCGGCTCGCGGCCACCAGATTATGCGTTACGGTGTTTGCTTTATCATAACGTCCGCCCAGATTCAGCACCCACCGCTGCCATTTCGCCTGATCCTGCAGATAAAAACCGGTCTGGGACTGTGTTTGCTGGTTACGGTTGGTCACATCAGGCAGGTCTACCGGCGCGCTATAATCCGGATTGAGATAGTTAAGGTCCGAGGTGCTGCCGTAGCCGGAGTTCTGATGCAGGGAGTCGTGCAGATAATCAACCCCCATCAATATCTGGTGTCCCACCGCGCCTGTGGAGACATTCGCCTCTGCCTGGTTATCCACGGTAAAGCTGTTCAGCGTCTCGTTGATATTCATGGTGGAGCGGTGCACCGCCGGCGCATCGGTGGCCGTACCGAAGGGATACACCATCTGATAATCGCTGGTACTGCTCACATACCGCAGGTTCTGCCGGAACGTCCAGACATCGTTGAACTCGTGTGAAAACTGATACCCCACGCTGGCCTGCTTGCGTTCGTAGCTGTCGGTCCCCGGCTGGCCGCCGTAGAAATGGTCGGAGATTTTACCGTTGGGGTTGCTCACCAGTGTGCCGTTAACCGGCAGCATGTTGAAAAAGCCGGAATCGGGATCGCGCCGCAGCTGCGCCAGCAGCGTCAGGCTGGTACGGTCGTTCGGTTGCCAGGTCAGGGACGGCGCAATGTCGTAGTGCTTATAGCGGGTGTGATCCACCTGGGTATCGGTCTGGAACAGCGTACCGGCGACCCGTCCCAGCCACTGTTTTTGGTCGTCCAGGGGACCGGACAGATCAAAACCGGTGCCGAACTGGTTATGATTGCCGCCGGTAAGATAGACCTCGTGCACCGGTTCTTCCGTGGGTTTTTTACTGGTGAGGTTAATCAAACCCCCCGGATTTACCTGGCCGTAAAGCACCGACGAAGGGCCTTTCACTACCTCGATGCGTTCCAACAGGTAGGGGTCCCATTGGGGCCGCGACCAATAGGACACCTGGGGCAGGCGCAAACCGTCCAGGTACTCGTCCGCCGCGAACCCCCGCAGCATAATGGTATCGAAACGGTAATCCGCCCCGCTGACCTCCGACTCGGCCCCCGCCAGGTAGCGCAGCGCCTGCGGAACGTTTCTCGCTCCCTGCGAGGCCATTTGCGCCTGGGTAATGACCGAAACGCTCTGGGTGGTTTCAATCAGAGGCGTGTTGGTTTTCGTCGCGCCGACGGCCTTATGGGCAACCACGTTATCCTCATCGCCGCCGCTGTCAGCCCCGGATACCGTCACCGCCGGCAGCGTTTGGGGCGTTTCCTGGGCGCCCATGGCGTGGCCTGCCATCCCGGCCCACAGCAGCAGCGCACCCTTTGCGGCCGTTTTTCTCTTGTTCATACCTTATCCCCGGAATCAAAAATCGCACTAAACGCCGTTTCCACAAAAATGTTTCAACCGCAAAGGGCCAATAGATAACGTTTCAGCCATCAACGCGGATAAAAATGATAATCATTTGCTTTTCAAAAAGCAGCAATGCTGCCAGTATAGGAAAGATATAAAGTGGAGAAATAGCGCAAATCAGACAGTAGTTGACGGTTATTTCCGTTATTGGCGGCGATTGCTGAAAAAGACAGTAGCGATAAACGAGAGGACCCGATGGAACCCACCTGGCGAAAGAAGTATGACACGGCGCAGCCCGAACGGTTAGAGAAAATGCGGTATGTTGAACTCGCCTATCGCCAGGGTGAACGCCAACACTGGCACGCACACGAACAGGGGCAACTGATATTTACCCTGAAGGGGGTGGTGCGCGTCCTTACCGAGCGCCATATCTGGACGCTGGCTCCCAGGCGCGCGCTCTGGCTGCCGGGGGGCATGCCCCATGAACTGCACGCCATCAACGACGTCACTACGCACAATATCTATCTGTTTCCGCCGCTGACGCGTGATTTCTGGTATGACGACGTTGCCCTGCAGGTCACGCCGCTGCTGTATGAACTGATTAAATCCTGGCATCAGGCCCAGCAGGCGGCGGAGCTCAATCGCGTAGAGATGAGCACCACCCTGCTGCTGGATGAGCTGCGCCGCTGCCCGCGCGCCACCGTCTGCATGGTGCCGCTGCCTAGGGATCGGCGGGTGCTCAGCGTGTGCGATACCCTGCTGGGGGAACCGGAAAACAACGACACGCTGGAAAACTGGGGCAACCGCGTCGGCGCCAGCGCCCGCACCCTGGCCCGGCTGTTCCGCGACGAAACCGGTATGGGCTTTTCCCAATGGCGCCAGCAGCTGCGCCTGGCGGAAGCCGTGACTCATCTGGCCCAGGGCCGGCCGATTAACCTGCTGGCCAATTCGCTGGGTTATCAGAGCCCCAGCGCGTTTATCGCCATGTTCAAAAAGACCCTGGGAGAAACTCCCCGGCGTTATTTGTCCTGTTGAAACATCCACCGGCCTTAACCAGGGGCCCAGCCGTTAGCATTGCGCCGGCGGCCCCTGGGCGTGAGGCTTAATCGTTTAAGAGATATCGCCCTTATCCGTTGCCCTTTTTACATATATTCTTTTAATTTCGATAATTCAAATAACCATGAAATCTACAAGTGATTAATGCCTTTCAGTAACACTCAGATACGTTATGAATAAAAATAACATGGGAATTACCGGCGAATTTTACCAAAGGTAAAAGAGCTAAGGTTTTTTACTCCACCTGCTAATAATTCACCCAAGAAGCGGATAAAATCGCGGCTTTTACTATACTGATAAAGTCCAGATCATTCTGGAAATAATATATTCTTGAGGAAAGATTTATTTGCCCAATTCAGATAATGAGATTGAGCTTACCAGACTATTCTTAAGAGATATTTTTATAAAGCTGAGCTAATTTAAATTATTCGACATTGACCAGCGATATTAACCTCGGCATCGCCTTACGATAATACGCACCATACCCTAAATAATTCGAGGTGCAGGGAGGCGACGACGCAGCGACCCCGAAGGGGCGAGGCTCATGGATGAGCCGAGTATTGCCAACGAACCTGCAACTTAAAGTATGACGGGTATATGTCAAGTCTCAGTTGCCAGAGAGGGGATTCATTATCAATAAATCAGCCTATCAAGCCGGAGTCCAAGACGCCGCGGCCCACGCCGCGCCGGCCCATGCCGTTTCAGCCCGGCCCGTCCATAGGGAGCCGAAGCCGGTTCATATCGACGGATTGCCGAAATCCGATGAATTAAGCCCGGCGGATCGCTACGGAGCACTGTTTGAGGCGGTGCAACTGTCACGCATTTTCCCGGACAGCAAGACGTTCGTTGACTGTGCGCCTAAAATCGACCCCGAGGAAATACTGGCGCGCTATCAACAGCGCTCTTCCGGTCCCGATTTCAGCCTCGCCGATTTTATCAATGAGTATTTTGCCCCGCCGCAAGCTCCGGTCAGTCATTATATTGCCGACCCGAAACAAAATATTCTCGAGCATATCGACGGCTTATGGGAAGTGTTAATCCGCCGGCCGGAAGACCACCCGGCCCAATCTTCGCTACTGCCGCTGCCGGAACCTTATGTGGTGCCGGGAGGACGTTTCGGCGAAATGTATTATTGGGACTCCTATTTTACCATGCTCGGTCTGTGCGCCAGCGGACGGGCGGATTTGCTGCGCAATATGGCGAATAATTTCGCGTACCTCATCGATCATTACGGCCATATTCCCAACGGAAACCGTACCTATTATCTCAGTCGATCCCAGCCGCCGGTATTCGCCTTGATGGTGGAGCTGTTCGAAAAAGAGGAATTACACTTCGCCGAACATTATCTGCCGCAGCTGCTGAAGGAGTATCACTATTGGATGGGGGAAGCCGATGCGCTTACCCCCGGAGAAGCCAAACGGCACGTGGTGAAATTGCCCGACGGCGCCGTGCTGAACCGCTACTGGGACGATCGCGATACGCCGCGGGACGAATCCTATCTCGAAGATGTGGAAACCGCGCGCAAATCTTCGCGTCCGGCCAATGAAATCTACCGGGAGCTGCGCGCCGGCGCCGCCTCCGGCTGGGACTACTCATCACGCTGGTTCGGCAATGCCGATGATATCAGCAGCATTCGCACGACGTCGATTCTGCCCATCGACCTCAATGCCTTTATGTTCAAGCTTGAAACGACCATCGCCGATCTGGCGAAAAACACCGGCGACCCGGCCACGGCGCGGCTGTTCAGCGACCGGGCATCGCGCCGGCGCGATGCCGTCGACAGGCTGCTATGGGATAGCGAAAGCGGGACCTATCGCGATTACGACTGGGTTTTATCACGGCCTTGCGCCCTTTGCGCCGCCTGTGCCGTCCCCTTATTCGCCGGTATGGCCAGCCCGCGGCAGGCCAAGGCGGTGGCCAAGGCGCTAGCGGATCGGCTGCTGTTCGCCGGCGGCATCATGACCACCCTGTCGGCAAACGGCCAGCAGTGGGACAAACCCAACGGCTGGGCGCCGTTGCAATGGATGGCCATTCAAGGGCTGCGCCGATATGGCGAAAACCTCCTGGCGGACCAAATAGCCACCCGCTGGCTCAACACCGTAGGCGATCATTACCGGCAGCACTGCAAGCTGGTGGAAAAATACGATATTTCCGGCGCGGCGGGCTCGCGGGGCGGCGGCGGCGGTGAATATCCGCTCCAGGACGGCTTCGGCTGGACCAACGGCGTCGTACGCATGCTATTGACGCTTTTTGGAGATCATGAAACCAACCAGGCGCGGGCAAACGCCGCCCCATCCAATCAACGCGGGAGATTACTATGAGTCTTCAAGAATCGAGCCTTCAAGAACCGAAGCTTCAAGGGAAAGTCGCCCTGGTGACCGGCAGCGCCCAGGGCATCGGTAAAGCCATCGCCGTGCGGCTGGCGCAAGAAGGCGCCGATATCATTATTGTCGACCGCGCCGACGATAATCGCGCTGAAGAGGTTCTGTCCGAAATCAAGGCATTGGGCCGCCGGGTGATTATCGACGCGGGAAATATCGCCGACGTGGCGGACAATAAACGCATCATCAGCGATAGCGTCGCGCAAATGGGACGGATCGATATTCTGGTGAACAATGCGGGCATAGAGCGCAGGGCGCCGTTTTTGGACATCACCGAAGAGGATTACAACGCGGTGCTCAACGTCGATCTCAAGGGAACCTTTTTTATTACCCAGGCGATGGTACAGCACCTGCGGGACACCAATCGTCCGGGGAGAATCATCAATATCAGCTCCGTGCATGAGGAACTGCCGTTTCCCCACTTCAGCACCTACTGCGCCAGCAAAGGGGGACTCAAAATGCTGATGCGCAACCTGGCCATTGAATTGGCGCCCCACGGCATTACGGTAAACAATATCGCTCCCGGCGCCGTTGAAACCCCTATCAATACCAAGCTGCTCAACAGCCCCGAACTGCTCGCCGCGCTTATCGGCAATATCCCGCTGGGTCGTCTCGGCAAACCGGCAGATGTGGCCGGTATGGTGGCCTACCTTGCCGGGCCCGATTCCGCCTATGTCACCGGCGCGACCATGGTAATCGACGGCGGACTGCTGTGGAACTATTCGGAGCAATGATAAAAAATCATTTGTAGGGATAAATGAGGCCAAAAACAACAATCCCGCGGCGTTAGACGCCACGGGATTGAGAATATAGTGAAATTATTTGTATCAGTTTGACACGTTTTTACTCAGCGGTATTAACGTGATTTGCGTTACCCTGACTTACCGGATAAGTATGGGCATAGTCCTGGTAGTCACTCTGTGCGGCCATAGAAACTGCCGGTGCGACCATAGCTGCGATGAGTGCAAGTGCTGCGATTGTCTTTTTCATGATGTAAGTCCTGTGTTAATCGTTATGAGTGTGAAAGCTCTTCGCTTTCGATGAAGTAATATTAACGCTCATTAATAAAATAGTCCAGAAAATATTTTTGTTTAATACATTCAAAATAACTGAATGATAAGATCCGAGGTACTTTTCCCCAGCAATATCAATAAAAAAGCTAAAAGGAGACGAGAGAGCGACGGTAAAAATGAGGCAACATTAGGATTATTCTTGGCTCGGGAAATGAGTCCGTTACGGGCGGCCGTGGGGATAATGTATGAGGTCGTGGAAACGCACGGTATAACCGCTTTCGTTGCGGTAAGCATGCGGGCAATCCGCCACGAAGCGCAGTGCCTCACCGGCTATCAGCGTGCGGGTCACTCCGTCTACCGTCAGCGTCAGCTCGCCCTCAATCACGATCACATGCTCGATAACGCCCGCTTCATGCGGCGTAGATTCACTGTGTCCGCCCGGTTTTAGATCGATAACAAACATATCCATGCGAAGCGTGGCGTCGTAAGGAAACAGCGGCACGACGCGCATCCCGGACGTCTCGCTATTGAACGTGGTCAATACACCGTAGCGATGCAGCGCCGCGGATTGTGCGGGTGGCGTTTCAAGAAA
Organism: Sodalis sp. RH15; assembly: GCF_047324255.1. Lineage (NCBI taxonomy): Bacteria > Pseudomonadati > Pseudomonadota > Gammaproteobacteria > Enterobacterales > Bruguierivoracaceae > Sodalis > Sodalis sp. RH15. The sequence continues at coordinate 363,951 of NZ_CP178738.1, read as the reverse complement.
TTCCGAGAAAGAAACATTCAGGCCGCTGGCGATTTTCCACAGTGTCGCTACCGTCGGGCTGGATTCGCCGCGCTCAATTTGCCCCAGCATCGCTTTGCTGACACCGGTTTTTTCCGCCGTCTGGCTGAGGCTCCAGCCGCGTTCGCTGCGCACGGCCTTTAACTGGCTGCCAATGTGGCGGGTGATTTCCTGCATCCTGGCTCCTTTGACGATCGCGATTGTGCGCTATAACGCACGGTGCTATATTTGGCGCATCCTCTGTGCGCTATAACGCACTACAGCATACCGCTAGCGTCCGCTAACCAGAAGGATTTTCACGCATGTCACCGCGTTTCAATTTTCAGGATTTGACATTTTCGGCGTTGATCGCCGGATTTGTCGCCGTTTTAGTCGGTTATACCAGCTCTGCGGCGATCATCTTTCAAGCGGCTCAAGCGGCTGGTGCCAGCATGGCGCAGATTGGCGGCTGGCTGAGTATGCTTGGCCTGGGGATGGGCGTCACCAGCATCGGCTTATCGCTGTATTACCGCGCACCGGTGGTCACGGCATGGTCAACGCCCGGCGCGGCGCTACTGGTTACCAGCCTTCCCGGCACGTCGATCAACGAAGCCATTGGCGTCTTTGTGTTTGCCACCGGGCTGATTCTGCTGTGCGGAGTCACCGGCTTATTCGCCAAACTAATGCATTACATACCGCAGGCACTTTCGGCAGCCATGCTGGGCGGGATTTTGCTGCGTTTCGGGTTGGACGCCTTTACCTCACTGCAAAGTAATTTCGCGCTGGCGGGTTCGATGTGCCTGGTGTATCTGCTGGCGAAACGCGTCCTGCCTCGCTATGCGATTGTTCTCGCGCTGGCCGCCGGGCTGATTGTGGCCGGACTGCAGGGAGGTATCGCACCGCACGGCCAGACGCTAACGTTCGCCATTCCGGCGTTTGAGATGCCGCATTTCACTCTGTCCTCGATTCTTGGTATCGGTATTCCTTTCTTCGTGGTAACGATGGCATCGCAAAATGCGCCGGGTATCGCCGTGCTGAAAGCGCACGGCTATCAGTTGCCGGTTTCTCCCTTGATCACATGGACGGCGCTGACGGCGCTGATTCTTGCCCCGTTCGGCGGATTTACCGTCTGCATCGCTGCCATTACCGCCGCAATTTGTATGGGGGAGGACGTTCATCCCGATCCGCAAAAACGCTATATAGCTGCCGTCGCAGCCGGCGCTTTTTATCTGATTGCCGGTGTGTTTGGCGGTTCTATCGGCATGGTCCTTACCGCGCTGCCTGCCGCGCTGATCCATACCATCGCCGGGCTGGCGTTGCTCGGCACGATTGCCGGGAGTTTGTATCGTGCGCTGGAAAATGAGCGCCAGCGCGACTCGGCGATCATCACGTTTCTGATCACGGCTTCCGGTGTCACATTGTTGGGCGTAGGTTCGGCGTTTTGGGGGCTAATCGGCGGCGGCGTCACACATCTCATCCTCAGCCGGCAGGCGTGGAACAGGACATGACTCCCGGGCGGTGAAAGCTATATCAAAGGAGAACCCGACCGACAAAAAAAAACAGCGCGTCATGATAACGTGCTGTTTTCTTTTATCTTACCGGCCATGCCCGGGAAACAATCGGCATGGCCTTGGAGAAAATTGGTCGGTGAGAGAGGATTTGAACCTCCGACCCATACGTCCCGAACGTATTGCGCTACCAGGCTGCGCCACTCACCGAATGCGGGCGCATCTTACTGCGGCCGCCTTTTTGCGTCAATCCCTTTTTTATCAATCAACGACAACTGTCTACAAAGCATTCAGTCAGCTGACCAAGGCTAAGCTCGGCTGAAATCTCATCAACAAGACTGAGTCCTTATAGCGCCGATTCATGCTGGGGTTTCTGGCACCAGTTATTTTGCGCCTTGATACCGCCGTCAGGGGATGTGTAGCCCAGACAACCGAGGATCGTGTCGAAAAGCTCCACATGGCGATGGGTGATGCCGATGCGCTGCTGCGCCTGTAACCGTTCAAACCCATCGCGATGGGCGGGATCCGCCAAGAACGAGTCTGAGGCCCACACCATCATCGGCACGCGGAATTGCTCCGGCGGAGCCATATCCCGCGGCGTACCGTGAAAATGATAGTTTTCATCAATGGATTCGCCGTGATCGGAGGCATAAAATACCAGGGCTTTCTTGCCCCGCACCTGGTCGATAACCTTATCGATAAAGCTGTCGGTATATAGCACGCTATTATCATAGGCATTAACCAGCTGCGCTTTACTGCAGGCCTGATCTACGCCGATGCACTCCGGCTGATAACGGGCATAGCTGCGGGGGTAGCGTTGTGAGTAGAGGTAATGGGAGCCTTTGGTGTGCAAAATGATCAGATGCTTGCCCTTGGGATACCGGTTCATTGACTCCCGCATCTCGTTCACCAGCAGCATATCATCCACATTTTTGCCGTCATTGCGTTTTTCCGCGCCAATCATTTCGCGGAAAGAGAAGTTATTGGCATCGGTATTATTATAAAACCAAACCTCGCTTTGCATGGCGAACAGCTCGGAAGTAAACCCCAGTGAATGCAAAACGGCAAAAATATTTTGTTCTTTCAGGGTACGCTGCTGATTTTCCGACGTCCCCCCCTCCCGAACAAACATGCAGCGCAGCGAGAGTTTAGTGGAGGTATCACAGGAAAGGCCGCGAAAGGCCACCAGGTTTTTTTCATTGGACAGCATGGGGGTCGTGTCCCGGGTGTAACCGAGTATGCCCATATGATCCCAGCGGGTGGTTTCACCAATGATGAATACCACGTAGGTGTCATCGATACCGGCCGGGGGGATATAGGTAAAGTGTTTGGCGGGATCGAAAAGCGAGGCGTTATCCTGGCGCTCGTCCAGCTGGGTATAAGTGAACAGCCCCAGCGCCGCCATCCAGTTGATGGGCAGGTAGGAGTGCGCAATCACTCCGCCGTAGCTGGGCAAATCGGTGTTGGTCAATTTTTCATGCAGATTCTGCAAATTTTCCTGGTAGCGGACCGGTAGCCAGATCAAGGCAAAAACCACCAGCAGGCCCGCCAAGGCTTTGATACGTTGTCCCGGCATTTTCAGCTGTTGGATAAGCGTACCGCTAACGGCGTTTTTCCAGATAATAAACAGCGGGATGGCGCTGACCGACACCATCCAGATGATAAAGTGGAAGCCAACCATTTCTTTGGATAAATCAATGTCGGTGGTCATTACCGACGCGATAATGCCATAACCGATGACCACATTGAAATAAGTCATGTAATAACTGGCGGCAACCGAGATCAGCAGCAATAATGAAGCCACGGTCCGGTAAAAATAGCGGCCGCCCAATGAGATAAGCCGCATAAGGAAAAAGGTGGACAGTACCGCGGCGGTGATCTCCGTTAAGGCCACCAGCATGTTGGCAGGGGTAGCGCTTGGGTGCAGCAAATCAAAACGGCGTATGAAAACCGACAGATTAAGAAAAAACCCAATATAAACAGCAAGAAATATCGAGAATTTATGCTGTGAAAAAAGTTTTGCAAAAGTCATCAATGAAAAAGTCCTGGCACTTTTGTGATAATTTTTTTAGTCGCTGTTATTACAGTGTTTTTTGCAGGACATGCAACGATTAAGGTCTAACCAGCGCTAACAAAATCTTAAAAAAAAACAACAATAGATACTTTTTGACACGCATAACATTAAAAAGTTTTATGCACAGCTTAGCCAGGCCAGTATTAAACATATAAAAAAATAACCGCCCGAGGCGTGCAGCCCGGAGCGGTTTTTTTTGTCTGTCGCCGGCGGCCTCGTCTTGCGCCTGTCCGGTCTTATGCAAAACTAGTTAATGACGTTGAGCTTAACATCAATGTTATTGCGAGTCGCGTTGGAATAGGGACAGACCACATGGGCCTTCTTGACCAGCTCTTCCGCCACGTTACGATCCATGCCCGCCAAATGGATATCCAATTGGGCTTCAATGGCAAAGCCGGTGGGAACGGGACCAATGCCCACGGTGCCTTCGATATACGCATCCGCCGGTAATTTAACTTTTTCCTGGGAGGCAACATGCTTGAGCGCGCCAAGGAAACAGGCCGAGTAGCCGGCGGCAAATAATTGTTCAGGGTTGGTGAAAGCCCCGCCGGGTCCGCCCATTTCTTTGGGTATGCCTAATTTCACATCCAGTACGCCGTCGGATGAGGTTGCCCGTCCGTCACGTCCGCCGGTAGCCTTGGCTTTGGCACGATAAAGAACTTTTTCAATAGACATCGTTTTTTCCTCTTACGTTATGGGATGTTATCTCCGCTTGCCGGAGCGTATTCATTCACGATTAAATCGCTTGCAATATAAATGGACCACATCAATTAATTATAGCCGATCCGTTCTGATCATAATGCGTTCCGCTAAAGGGTCGCCTTGGGCGGTTTTACCATTGCGCCAGCTGGGCGCGCAAGGATTCAAGCTGTTTTTTCAAGCCGGTTAATTTTTCTTCGCTACAGGCGGTGGCGCACAGCACATCGTCCGGAACCGATTTGGCAACATCTTTCAATGCCCGGCCCTGATCGGTCAAACGGATGATCACCTGGCGCTCATCCTCGGCGGAACGGGACCGCAGCAATAAACCGGCAGCTTCCAGACGCTTAAGCAGCGGGGTGAGGGTGGCGGAATCCAAAAACAGTTGCTCGCCGATTTCCGATACCATGATTTCATCCCGTTCCCATAACACCAGCATGACCAGGTATTGAGGATAGGTGAGATTCAGCTTCGCCAGTAATTTGCGATACACCTTATTCAGCGCCAGGTTGGCGGAGTACAGGGCAAAGCAGAACTGTTGGTCTAGCGACATTGACATAGCCATCGGTGTGTTGCCGTTAAGTGGTGACTTCATGGTTTTATTTTATATAGCACACTATAGAATAGCAAATTATTTTTTTAATTTTCCCTCGATGCCCGCTAACCGGGCTTTCCCCAGGGCCGGATAATGATGTCAATACTCCATAATTTTGCTACATATTATAAACGACATAGAGTCTTGCCGCGCCAAGCTGTTAATATTGCCCGACAAGCAACTCATTATTTCTTTAACGTAAGCGTGTAAACATGGAAGCCTGGAAGGTCAATATTATCTCCGTCTGGTTAGGTTGCTTCTTTACCGGACTGGCCATGAGCCAAATACTCCCGTTTTTACCGCTGTATGTTGAACAGTTGGGCGTGCATTCCCATGAGGCCCTCAGTATCTGGTCGGGTCTGGTCTTCAGCGCCACGTTTCTTATCTCCTCGGTAGTATCCCCTCTCTGGGGCAGCCTGGCGGATCGTAAAGGACGTAAACTGATGCTGCTGCGGGCATCATTGGGTATGGCGGTGGTCATCGCGTTACAAGGGTTCGCCCAGAATGTCTACCAGCTCTTCCTGCTGCGCGCCCTGATGGGGCTAACCTCCGGCTATATTCCCAATGCCATGGCGCTGGTGGCCTCACAGGTGCCGCGCGATAAAAGCGGCTGGGCGCTGGGTACTCTTTCCACCGGGCAGGTGGCCGGCGTTATCGTCGGCCCGCTGCTGGGGGGATTTATGGCGGACCATCTGGGGCTGCGGACGGTGTTTCTGGTTACCGCGCTGCTGATGTTTGTCAGCTTCCTGATTACGCTGTTTTTGATTAAAGAAAAAGTTGTCACGGTCACCAAGGCGAATATGCTCAAAGGGCGAGCGGTTTTCGAAACCCTGCCCTATCCCACCCTGATTTTCAGCCTGTTCATCACCACGATGATGATCCAGCTGACCAACAGCTCCATCAGCCCTATCCTGACTCTGTTTATCAAGGATCTTGCCGGCAACAACGGCAACCTGGCCTTTATCAGCGGCGCCATCGCCGCCGTGCCCGGGGTGTCGGCGCTTATTGCCGCCCCGCGACTGGGCCAGTTGGGGGATCGCATCGGCACCGGCCGTATCCTGATGACCGCCATGATTGGCAGCATTCTGCTGTTTTGCATTATGGCGTTTGTGCAGACTCCCCTGCAGTTGGGGATATTGCGCTTTCTGCTGGGTTTCGCCGACGGTGCCCTTATGCCCGCCGTCCAGACCCTGCTGGTCAAATATTCCAGCGAACGGGTGACAGGAAGGATTTTTGGTTATAATCAATCCTTTATGTATATGGGCAACGTGGTGGGCCCCCTCATTGGCTCCAGCGTATCGGCGGTACTGGGGTTTCGCTGGGTTTTTGTCTTCACCGCGCTAATGGTCTTTATCAACACCATGCAGCTTTGGTCGGGCTTGCATAAAGTCAGCCCGCCGGACAAATCATAACTAACACACTGCCCTCAGCCGGACCAAACGGACAACAGCCTTTCCCGGCCAAACTCACAGGAAACGGCCGTATCAATCAACCAGGCACAAGGGAGGCAAGACTTACCGCGGGCAGATCAAATCCAAGGGTAGCGGCCGCCCATCTGTACCACCATGATTCCGGCGCAAATCGCTACAAAAAACAGAAATACTATCAAAATCCTGGTCATCGCCATTCTCCTGTGACTCACCACGTTTATCTTCCGGCCCCGGCCATTGCGTTAGCCGATGCCGACCCCGCTGCTTATTTTTTGACCGCTCAGCTCATTAACTATAGCCGCTTCTGATTTTTTTGAGAAAGGCGGCCTCTTTTATCTGTCAGGCCGTCAATATTGAAAGACCGATACCCGCGGCAGCGTATCGGTCCGGACGTAAAGAGCGGTTCACACTCTTTGCTTATTTAAAAATACGAAAGCGCTCTTCGTCGGAGATGAACGTTTTCTCTCCCGCCGGCTGCTCGATGGAGCCAAACGGCATTTGCGCCCGCAGCTTCCAGCTGTCCGGCAAATGCCAGGTGCTTTTCACCTCGTCGTCTATCAGCGGATTATAATGCTGAACAGTGGCGCCGATATGCTCCTGGGCCAAGGTCGACCAAACGGCGAACTGAGCAATACCGGTAGAATGTTCCGACCAAATGGGAAAGTTGTCGGCATACGCAGCGAACTGTTTTTGCAGCGTATCGATGACCTGGGTATCTTCAAAAAACAGCACCGTACCCTTGCCCGCGGCAAAGGAGGCGAGTTTGGTTTCAGTAGTGGAGAAAGCCTCGGCGGGAACGATTTTTCGCAAGGTCTCTTTAATGATATTCCATAATTTTTCATGCTGGGCGCCAAAAAGCACCACCACGCGCGAGCTTTGAGAATTAAAGGACGAGGGACTGTGTTTCACCGCTTGTTTGATCAGCGAAGTGATTTGGTCCTCCGACAGGCTGACATTTTTGCCGATGGCATAGATTGAACGTCGAGCCGTAATCGCGTCTAAAAAAGCGTTGCTCATGAGATGACTCCCGTTAAAAACGAATTAGAGAACAATGATATCCGTACCTTACAATTCGTCAGATAGCTTATTCCTTGGGGTAGGGTCTGTAAATCTCTCGCGACATTCTAATGATTAACTATGCTGATAAAACATGTTTTCAGAGGAATTCCAGATGACGATAGAAACCCTGGACCTGAACGAGGCGGTGGGCGGGGTGCCCAACAGTCCGCTGCCGCTGGTCATTTACCGCAATATCATTCCGGTTGAAACAAAAGATCCGGCGTCATGGCTTGAACAGTGTTTCACCGCACATCAATGGCCGCCCCAATGGCGTTATATTATCTACCCCTTTACCCATTTCCACGCCGAGACCCATGAGCTGCTGGGAGTGTATGCCGGACAGGCCCAGGTTCAGTTCGGCGGGGAAACCGGGCCGGTATTGCCATTGACCGTAGGGGATGTGGTGCTTATTCCGGCCGGGGTCGGCCATAAGGCCGTCAAATCCGAGGAAGGTTTTATGGTGGTGGGGGCTTATCCGCCCGGAATGAGCGCCGACTTATGCCGCGATGATCCCGCCAAACTGGCGGCGGTCCGTCAGCGTATCGCCAAGGTCCCCCTGCCCGCCACCGACCCGATTACCGGCGATCGGGGAGGCATTACCACTCTGTGGCATAACCCCGAACAAGCCTGAAGCTATACTTAGGCACAGGGTGATGGGAAACTTTCCCGGCTTGCACTTTGTGTGCAAGCGCGCATTAACCCTAAGCGCCAATCTGTTTTTTTGCCCAGCCGGCACGACATGTGAGGCAGCGCCCACTCAATGCCGCCCGGCTTTCAAGCTGGAGGAAAGGCTATGTCCCGTGTACAGGCAGTGGATCATTTAGTGGTCAGCGTGAGTGACTTTGCGGTTTCCAGGAAGTTCTACAGCGGCTTGTTCGATTTCCTGGGTTTTGAAATTATGAACGAAATGCCCGAGGCCATGGGCTGGAGCAACGGCAATACCCGCTTCTGGATATATCAGGCAGACCAGGAGGGCAAGAAGCATCCCTATCGCAAGGGCGATATAGGCTTTCATCATTACGCCTGGTCTCTTAACAGCCGTAAGGATGTGGATGAGCTGCAGGCCTGGCTTGAACGAAGCGGCGCCGAAATCGCCGACCCCGCCGGTGAATATTATGATGATTATTATGCGGTATTCTTCCTAGACCCTGACGGCATGAAGCTGGAAGGCATGCATTACGGCAAATAAAGGCATACTGTTCTATAGATGATTCAGTGAAATCGGCACGGTATCCATTTCGGGGGCCGTGATAAGCGGGTTTGGCGTTGATGTCGGCTGTCGCGTTATGGTGGGTGCCGGGCTGAGGGTGCCGCAAATCTGCGACGGCCCCCTATTATTGCATATCACGAATACGCTTGGAGGGGGCGTGAAGCCTTCCAGGGGCCCGACAAAGCTCGGGAAAGAGTATATACATAGACCAGACACCTTATAGCGCGAATCGGTTGAGATGAGCGCCCGCCTATCCTTGAAACCGGGAAGAACAGGTCTATTGGCAGCCGCAGAGGCTGCCGCGATTCTCGATTCCCCTGCTGAAAGATTCCCGCTTTTGTTTGCCCCGGTCTGTGGTGATAAATAACAGCAAGGGAACACGATATCTAAACATGCTGCGGCTCCGTCCATTATGGCATCTCCTGATAATCTGCTTAAAGAGGATAACGAAGGACACTCTTGTTGGATACAAGCGCTTGTTGGATACAAGCGTTATACCTTTGCATAGATGAAATCATTGACTATTATTTCCTTTTATATTCAAACATTGATACTTGGTCCGGGTACCGATTACGCGAATTAATTGTTCTTCAGTATATGATGTGCTGGATGAACTTCGCTGCCGGGTTTTACCTCTTTCATTGTCTATGTGCTGTAAATGCTTTATATCGCCATCCCACGAATGATTTACCACTATTACCTTGTCCTTGCCTTTGACATTTAGAATACTGTGGTTAAGCAATATGAGATTAATGATATCATCACTTGGGCCATGACAATTATCAAATATTTTGACAATATCGCCGCCTATTTTATTTAAAAGCGTGCTCAATGGCGGATGATTTTTGTGGCTCCCGTCAATGTCTACTATAAATTTTGATGATCTATCGAAACTGTCACCTACCATAAGATTGCTCAATGCCTTTATATGCTTATGAAATTTTTTAACATTGGATTGCTTTTGCATTGAACAAGTTTCAATATAGTATTTTACAATATAATTTGAGCATGCATAGAGAGTGATGCTTTCTCGCACCCAAATTTCTTCGGCATCGGTATTGATAAAATTATCATAAGTTTTATCAGCATTTCCTTGGCACAAGGAAAAGAAATCCCTTAAGCAATGATCTACAAACAGCTGCTTGAATGTTACCGGCAGCGATTCTCCTGTTGCGAACATCAATGCTGATGGATACAAATCAACCAGGTGGTCACAATTCTTTTCGGCCTTGTTCGTATAGGGTTTATCATCGCGGTTAGAGACCTGGCGTAAATTTGGGAGATAATTATTATTCTTGCTGGCTACCGGCGGCATAATCAACGAAAGCCGATTATTATAATTGGCATGATCCAAAAATGTTAGCATACCTCAATCTCCTATTATTATAGATATTAGTAAAATTTAGAATTAATTTTATATTTTCAAAAGCAATGATTAGTTTTTTGTTTCTGATAGTGGCATTTGTTTTTAAGGTATTTATTATCCTTGTAATTTTTAGAGTATTGCAACAGCCTTGGCATTAGGCATATTCAATCATTTTAGGCATTCATCGCTGCCTTTCGCGTTATGAAAAAAGGACGATAAAATTAGCCATGGCTTTTGTTAATGAAATGTTACCAGCCGGAGACATACTAACATCGGAAAATGGGGTTAGCAATAGCTGTCGCCGACCGGGAGATTATATATATAGTTATAAATAAAATTTTTTATGCATATAAAAAATTTATATATTGTTTCGGGCAGCAGCTCTCTGTGCTGTCGCCATCATTTTACTTATATTATCGATTATTCACTAAGCGACAATGTATTCTGCCTTTCCGGCAAGGGCGTTTGGGGTCTTGCTACTTCTCGATTAACGACATGAGTAACTTTTTTTAGCTGTGGCCGTGTAAGTCGTAGGGGCCGATCGACTACCACCTCGTCGGAAAAACGAACAGAATGTTGTCGCGCCCCTTGGTGGCATTGGGATGTGATTTCGGTACAATCGGAATCTGCCGCGGCATCATGCTGGGAAGGCAAGGTGGGTGCGGATAAGGAGGGAGAAGAGGGCGTATAAGTGATATTCACGATCTTGTTAACATTCCCCGGTTTGGCCCTTTGTCCCTCATCCGTAGCCGGATTGTTATCCGACGGACATTTGAAACAAGCGGACAAACGATCCACAACCTCAGTGATTCCCAGCATAATAACTCCTATCAAATTTTCCAGTGAATGCCATGAACATTTTTTTCACTAGGCGAAAAGCGGCTTAAAGAAACGCCGTCGGCTAAGAGTATAGGCCATCCGCGACAGCCGGATAACGCTTTATAATAATGTATTATAAAATTAATTATCAATTGGCATTAAGTATTTATATTTTTAATCGACTAACCCATTGCGAATGACTTTTGTTTTTAAATAATTAAATTATTAGTTTAATAACAATTTGCCACATCATGATCATTTAAATGCATCGGATTTAAGCGCCCGGTCGGTAAGGCCGGGAACGTTTTTTGTTTTGATGATCGGCTAACCGTCAACCGATAGGCCATACTTATGGTATGTCAACGCAACAGAGGATATGACCATGAAAGAGATCGGCGCCAATGGGCAGGTAGACTATGTCGAATTCAATGTCAGCGACATACCCCGCGCTAAAAAATTCTATGGCGAGGTGTTTGACTGGCTCTTTACCGATTACGGCCCAACCTATACCGAATTTTCCGACGGCCGCATTACCGGCGGATTTACCACCACCGAGGCCATAACCACGGCAGGAGGCCCTCTGGTGATTTTCTATGCCAAGAATCTCGTTGAAACCCAGAAAAAGCTGCAGGCCGCGGGAGCTGAGATCGTGAAACCCATCTTCGCCTTTCCGGGCGGAGAGCGGTTGCATTTCAAAGATCCCGAGGGATATATTCTGGGTGTCTGGACCGAAACCTAACCCGGCCGGAAGATTTCGTCCCCGACGGCCGGCACCGTCCGGCCGTCATACCCAGGCCGGATTTTAATCTGTCTGACCGCTACCCCGCCGCCAGACTTGCCCCGGCCTTTTTCATAACCCCCCTACCGGCTTTCCCCTACCGTTCTCATCTCGCCCTGGACGACTTTGCCGAAGCTGTCCCGTATCACCATAATGATGTCCGGTTTTGACCTGTCTATTCCCCAGCCCCTGGGGCACTATGATTCCACAGTCAACCTGAGGAGTCCGAAAATGGCACAGAGCGCGTTATTGATCATCGATGTCCAGACATCTTTTCTGCACCGTCCCTATTGGTCCGAGGCGGATTTGCCCCCGTTTAAACAGGCGCTGACGGCGCTGATAGAGGGCTGCCGTCAACGGGGAGCGTTGTTGGTGGATATTTTCCACGACGACGGCGAATGGCCTTTTGCTCTGGATTCAGGATTAGTGACCCGGCTCCCTTTTTTGACCCATACCGCCGATGTCACAGTCTATAAACACGTGCATAATGCCCTTACCGAGTCCGGATTACATGCCTGGCTGCAGGAGCGGCGGATAAAACATCTCATTATCGCCGGGCTGCGTACCGAGCAGTGCTGTGAGACCACCGCGCGGGTCGCTTCCGATCTGGGGTACCGGGTGACCTTTGTTACCGAGGCGACGCTGACGTTTCCCATGACCCACGCCGGCCAGGCCGTCAGCACCGCCGAGCTGAAATTTCATACCGAAACCGTACTGATAGATCGCTTCGCCGCTATCAGGGATGTATCCGGATGCCTGGCTGAATTAACCGCGGCAGATTGACGCCGGCCACCGAGGGCACACATATGCGCGACGTCTATTTTCTGGTATTGCCGCAAACGATGGCGCTGGATCTGACCGGGCCGGCGGAGGTATTGGCCTTATCCGGCGCCTTCCGCTTGCATTATATCGGCCCACGGGAAGAGGCGATGACGTCGGTGGGCCTGACGGTGGGGCACATCGCCCCTCTCCCGGCGGATTTGCCCGACGACAGCCTGTTGCTGATACCCGGCGTGGCGGATTCCCGGCACCAGTTGGACAGCGCTCCCGCCAGGGAAGCACAGCTTTGGCTGCAGGCAAGCCGGCAGCATGTTCTGTCCCGCCGCTGGTCGCTGGTTTGCGTCTGCTCCGGCGCATTGCTGGCCGGACGGGCCGGACTGTTGGACGGCTATCGCTGCACCACCCACCATGATGTGCTGGAGCGGCTGCGCCAGCAGGCGCCCGCCGCGCTGGTGAAAGACAACCGGATTTATGTGGAGGATCGCGGCATCTTTACCAGCGCCGGCATTACCGCCGGCATTGATTTGGCCCTTTATCTGGTGAGCAAGTATGTCGATGCCCGGCAGGCGATGGCCGTTGCCCGCGAAATGGTGGTTTTTTTCCGCCGCGGCGGGGACGATCCGCAGCTGTCGCCCTGGCTGCGCTATCGCAATCATCTTCATCCGGCGGTGCATCGGGCGCAGGATATTCTGGCCCATGAGCCGGAAGCCGAATGGCAGTTGGAAGATCTGGCCCGGCAGGTGTTTATGAGCAGCCGCCACCTGACCCGCTTATTCCGCGAGCATTTGGGGCTTAGCGTCCGGGAATATCATGAGCAGTTGAAACTCGCGGTGGCGCAGCAGCGATTGCAACAGGGCATGGGAATAGAGAAATCGGCTCTGGCGGCCGGGTTCTCATCCAGCCGCCAGCTGCGGCGGGCGCAATTGCGCTGGAATAGCTGAACAGCCGGCCTCAGCTTACCCAATGGCGTCTGTCGATTTTTCCCAGCCCCACCGCCAGTAATAAACTGCATACCAGGGTAACCGCAAACAGCACCGGAATGTCGAGCATCGGATAGGCTTTGTTATCCCAATTATGGGTGCGGGCAAAGTTAATGAAAAAAGCATGGAAACCATAAATGCCCAGCGAGTAGTGTGAAATCAACCGTAACGGCATGGCCGGCGGATGGGTTAACGCCTGCTTGAACACGATAAACAGGCTGATGGCGGCAATAAACACCAGGGGTCCGCAATAGATATAATAGGTTTCAGCGTACTCTCCGTTTATGATCAATTGCCTTTTCGTACCCAGCGCTATTAAGGCTACCGCCAGCAAAAAAATCCCCCCCATGGCGTAGGGGATGAATTTACCCTGTATGTCCATTACGCCTATAGCGCGCCCGAGCATGGCATATAACACATAATAAAACGCATCGCCGCTGATATAGAAATTGAGGGGTAGAACGGACACTTTGCCTATATTTACCACATTGGTATTGGGATTAGCCAGGACGCCCAACAACAGGACAATCCAGATCAAACCTTTCGCCGATACGGGTTTTATCCGAACAAGGGGCGATAGCAGATAGATGATGATCAAGGCATAAAAAAACCAGAGATGAAAAAATATCGGCTTTTGAAACACATCCTTCAACGCCTCCACGGTATTGATGGAGGTTAAATAATTCATATAAATCAAAGAGATTATACTATAAAATAGTATACAGCATGCTATGCGGCAAAAATGTTTTTTACCGGCTTGCCTCTCGCCAAAAAAAAGAAAACCGGAAATCATGAAAAAAAGCGGAACCGACACCCGCGAAGCGGAATTGAGTACATTAGCCATTAACCAATTATATTCGCCCACCCCCAGGCCATGAGTGACATAAAAAGAGGTGGTATGAATCATTATCACCATAAGACAGGCCGTGGCGCGGAGGTTATCTATCCAGTACAATCTATTGTCGTTGTTCTCGGTTATCATCCTTTTCCCCGCTCGGTACTCATTGACGTAGATCTGGCTATATTAAAAATAGGCTATATAACTCAGCGGCATTAAACAATATCTACCCAATAGAATTCTCGTTGCGGCCAGGCGAGTCTTTAGAACCACGGCCAGAATGTGCTGACAGGCCATCTTGGGGGTTGCTTCTGGCAATATTTGTCTGCAAAATAGCCAGCCAGAAGTGGTTGTACTACTGGGTTGAACTATTTTTCACCCTAAATTCAATTGGTTAGTTTATGCAAAATGCTTTTTCCCCCGCTACCCGCTCCGGACGGCGGGCGTTGCTGTTTCCGTTGTGCCTGGTTTTGTTCGAATTTGCGGTTTATATCGCCAATGACATGATCCAGCCCGGTATGATGGCGGTCATCGAAACCTTTAATGCCGGGCGTGAATGGGTTCCCACTTCAATGACAGCCTATCTGGCCGGCGGCATGGTGCTGCAGTGGTTATTGGGTCCGCTGTCGGATCGCCGCGGGCGCCGTCCGGTCATGCTGGCGGGCGTGCTGTTTTTTATCGCCGCCTGTCTGGGCATCCTGCTGGTGAATACCATTGAACAATTTATCGCGCTGCGTTTTTTGCAGGGGTTTGGCCTGTGTTTCATCGGCGCGGTAGGCTATGCCACGATACAGGAGTCTTACGAGGAGTCGGTGTGCATCAAAATCACCGCCCTAATGGCCAATGTCGCGCTTATCGCGCCGCTGCTGGGCCCGCTGGGCGGATCCCTCATTGTCCGATTCGCCTCCTGGCAGGTAATGTTCATTTTGTTTGCCGCGGTGGCGGCCATTGCCCTGGCGGGGTTGTGGCGCGCAATGCCGGAAACCGCTTCACGCATCGGCGAACCGTTGTCCCCCGCCGGCCTGTGGCAGGACTATAAAAAAGTGCTGACCAACCGCCAATTCATTTATGGCGCCATGGCCATCGGCCTGGCCTGTCTGCCGCTGCTCTCGTGGCTGGCTCAGTCGCCGGTCATTTTGATGGGGGAGGAGGGGCTGACGCCGGTTGAATACGGCATGCTGCAAATGCCGATATTCGGCGCGCTGATTATCGGCAATCTCACCCTGGCCCGTTTAAGCGGCGGGCGTACCGTGGACAGGCTTATCAAGCTCGGCGTCGCGCCTATTATCGGCGGGCTAACGGTTGCCGCCGCGGCAACGCTCTGGTCTCCCCATGCCTATCTTTGGATGACTGCCGGCCTGAGCCTGTATGCATTCGGTATCGGCATCGCCAACGCCGGCCTGTATCGCCTGACGCTGTTCTCCAGCTCCATGAGCAAAGGCACCGTTTCGGCGGCGGTGGGCATGCTGAACATGGTGGTGTATACCTTGGGCATTGAGCTGGCCAAAGTGCTGTATGAACAGGGCGGCAGCGGATTGTTCAATCTGTTTAACCTGCTGAGCGTGCTGGGCTGGTATGCGCTGGTGCGGGTGTTTATCCGCCGCCGCGCCTCGACGCTGACGTCATTGCCCACCGCGGCGCATTAGTATTAGTGATGGCCGGCGAGTGCCGGCCATATTCTCATCTAGAACAGTCCCATCGGCTGCTCGGAGTAGCTCACCAGCAGGCATTTGGTCTGCTGATAATGCTCCAGCATCATCTTATGGGTCTCGCGTCCGATGCCGGATTGCTTATAACCGCCGAAGGCGGCGTGGGCGGGATAGGCGTGGTAGCAATTGGTCCATACCCGGCCGGCCTGGATGCCCCGGCCCATCTTATAGGCAATATTGCCGTCGCGGCTCCATACGCCGGCCCCCAGCCCGTAATCGCTATCATTGGCCAGCGCCAGCGCCTCGTCCATATCCTTGAACGTGGTGACCGACAGCACCGGCCCGAAGATTTCCTCCTGGAACACCCGCATGCTGTTTTTACCGAACAAGATGGTGGGTTCCAGGTAATACCCTTCGGCCAGTTCCCCTTCCATGGCTTTACGCCGTCCGCCGGTCAGGACTTCGGCCCCCTCTTTTTTACCGATGGCGATATAATTCAGGATGGTATCCATTTGTCCCAAGGAGACCTGCGCCCCCATCATGGTACCGCTATCAAGCGGATTGCCGCTGCGGATTGCCTCGACCCGTTTCACCGCCCGCTCCATAAAACGCTCGTAAATGGACTCCTGCACCAGCGCCCTGCTGGGGCAGGTACAGACTTCGCCCTGGTTGAAGGCGAACAGGGCGAAACCTTCCAGGGCTTTATCGAAGAAAGCGTCCTCTTTTGCCATTACGTCGGCAAAAAAGATGTTCGGCGATTTGCCGCCCAGCTCCAAGGTCACCGGGATCACATTCTGCGAGGCATAACTCATGATTTGCTGCCCCACTTCGGTGGAGCCGGTAAACGCCACCTTGGCGATGCGTTTGGAGGTGGCCAGGTATTCGCCGATTTCACCGCCGGCGCCGTTCACCACATTGATGACCCCGGCCGGCAGCAAATCCTGGATCAGCTCCATCATCACCAGGACCGACAAAGGGGTCAGCTTAGCCGGTT
This sequence comes from Sodalis sp. RH15, assembly GCF_047324255.1. Taxonomy (NCBI): domain Bacteria; kingdom Pseudomonadati; phylum Pseudomonadota; class Gammaproteobacteria; order Enterobacterales; family Bruguierivoracaceae; genus Sodalis; species Sodalis sp. RH15. Next base: position 347,175 of record NZ_CP178738.1, on the reverse strand, counting down.
TCAATACGATGCAGTTGCCCGCCGCCAGGGCCGGCGCCATTTTCCAACAGGCCATGAGCAACGGGAAATTCCACGGAATAATCTGGGCGACGACGCCCAGGGGCTCATGAAAATGATAAGCCACGGTATCGCCGTCGATTTCGCTGATCCCCCCTTCCTGCGCGCGGATACAGGAAGCGAAATAACGGAAATGATCGATAGCCAGCGGCACATCGGCGCCGCTGGTTTCGCGGATGGGCTTGCCGTTATCCCAGGTTTCAACCGCCGCCAGCAGTTCAACATTCTGCTCCAGGCGATCGGCGATGCGAAAAAGAATGGCGGCGCGGTTCTGTATGGACATGCCGCCCCATTCCGCTTTGGCCTTATGGGCCGCATCCAGGGCCAGATCGATATCGCCGGGACCGGAGCTGGCGATTTCGCACAGCGGCTGGCCGGTTACCGGCGTCAGATTGACAAAATATTCACCGTTCACCGGCGCGACCCATTCGCCGCCGATAAAATTGTTGTAGCGTGGTTTCAGTTCAAGCGGGTAACCATATTCGCCGGGTATCAGCCGGCTTGAGGGGGGATTGTGAGCCATGGTTTCTCCTTTACACTCAATAGCCTGATCGATGCCTTACCGGCCTTGGAGGGCCGTTATCAGCGAACAACTTCGACACGCGGCGATAAGCCGGTCTGTACGCTATCCGTTAACGTTAGCTTCAGGGAAGCGGGGGAGATAGGCGGGAGAAGAAGGAATTTGCACTTTACGATAGGTCTCACATTTCCGTTTATAACATTTCACTCGTATACACATCGGCCGCCGCCGGCGGCGCCGTTCGGGCAAAACTGGTTCTGGCCAATATACGTCCGGCCATTGCTACCAGCGCCGGCCTTTCCACACACCAGTTCGGCATCACCCGGCGAAAATTGATAAATCCCAGCGAACAGGCCACGGCGATATCCGCCAGGGACAGGGTGGAAGTATTAAGCCATTTACCCTCACCAGCCGCGAGTTCCAGCGCATTCAAGCCCCGGCGGATCTTCTCCCGATGATAGAGGATAAAACTTTCGTTTTGCCGGTCCGCCTGCCGCCGGCACTCCCTGACAATGGCCATCGCGGCATCCGTCACGCCATCCGCCAGGGCTTCCAGTTGGCGCACCCGCAGGGCCTGCAGACGGTCCGCCGGCAGCAGCGCCGGTTCAGCGCATAAAAGCTCAAGATATTCCGCGATAATCGGTGAATCGAAGATGGGCTCCCCTTGCCCGGTGATCAGTACCGGTACTTTACCTAAAGGGTTAACGGCAATGACCTGGGGGTCTTCTTCCCAGGGCGATGCGTTTATGAGCTGGAAGGGGAGACTCTTTTCCAGCAGGATTACCGAAATTTTCCGCACAAACGGGCTGGTGTAACTGCCAATGAGTTTCATCTTCGCCTCCGGTTACCGTCATCCTGACTTTAGTATGGCGCACGCAAGGAGAAACAGTGGAATTCGCCGCGACTGTTGACGCCTCGCGGCCGACTTAGTGGAACGCGATACTGTCCAGAATATGCTTAACCAACAGATCATGGCCTGAAGCACCTGATTCCGGGGTCAATATCTGCAGGGTCACGACGCGCGCGCTGTAAGGCGTGACCAGTATGGTGCCCATCATGGCTTCGCCTTTCATCTCCTGTTTGCTGTCAATACGCAGAAATTTGTGCCCCCCCGCCACGGGCGTGGTCTGGCCGGTTTTTGTCACATGGTTGAATTGGGTCTTGAGGCCGGAAAACGCACCCTGGGCCATTTTATTAAAGGCATCGTCGCTGGTGTCGTTGGCATCCCCGGCGGCGGTGGGAACCTCACTGATGCCCACCACCTGGGAACGGGATTTGTTAACGTACAGGCTGACCACGACGCCTGAATTTTGTCCGGCGGCGTCTTTCCGGCTTTGATCAACAAAATCCCCCGGCAATCGCAGAGTGATTTTGCCGTCGAGCACGGCGACGCTGATATCCTGATTCGCCGCAACGGCCGGCGCGTTTGCGGCCGCATCAGGGGTTGGCGAGGCCGGGGTTTGGGTCGCCCCACCGGCAATCGGCAGCGCTGATGCCGCCAGAATGAGCAACGACGTGATAATGGTATAGCGCATGGGCATGGCCTTATCTGTTTTTCAATGATTCGCTCCGTCCCACCGGACGGTATACCCGTCATACTTCAAGTTGCAGGTGCGTTGGCTTTCCTGCAACTCGAATTATTTAGGGTATACAATGCACAGTGCAAAAAAGCCGACTTTAAAAGCATTGTCATATTAAAAGGATAGCCACTTTTCAAGCGCAGCGGCATTTTTAACATCATATCAGATTAAAAACCATGGCAAAAATCCGGCCCGCGGATGTTCGCCGACCCGGCAGGGAAGAACGTCACGGGTTAAAAAGGGTCCGTCCGGGGAACCCGGTCCGTTGATAATGCCACCGCTTTCTGATTGTACAGGTCCGCCAGCCGGCCTACCAACGCCGCGCCAATCATGTCGAAGGCATCACTGCCAAGGGCCAGACGTTTGGGCGCGGGATTGATCGACACGGAATCTATCATGGCCGCCACCATTTTGCCGGCATCGCCGGTAGTGGAAAAGGCGCCCGCAGCAACGCTGCGGCGGAAATCGCCCACCGGCGTCGGTTCATACACCGCCATTACCGGCGTACGGGACAGGTTTTCGCCGCCAAAACCGGTGGGGGCCACACCCGGTTCAATAAGCGTAACCTGGATATTGAAGGGCGCGATTTCCGGAATCACCGCCTCATAAAAACCTTCAATCGCCCACTTGCTCAAATGGTAAAAACTCAGGCCCGGGAAAGAGAGCTGTCCTCCCATGGAGGACAGCTGCAAAATCCGCCCCCCGCCCTGGGCGCGCAAATAGGGTAAGGCGGCCCGGGTGACCTGAACCGATCCGATAACATTGGTATCGATTTGCCGGCGGATTTGCTCGTCGGTGGCCTCTTCGGCGGCGCCGGCCACGCCGAAACCGGCGTTGTTTATCACGACATCAATTTTACCGAACCGCTCAAAGGCTTCTTTCACCACCCGCCGTATGGCGGCGGTATCGGTTACGTCCAACTGCGCCACCGCCAGGGTGTTCTCATAGCGGCTTTTCAAATCATCCAGCGCGGCGGTTTTGCGCAGGGTGGCAAACACCCGATCGCCGCGGGCCAATAATTGTTCGGTCAAAGCACGGCCGAAACCACTGGAGGTTCCGGTGATGAACCAGCTTAAAGTCGACATATTTCTTCTCCGCAAATGTGGGGAACAGGCGTAAACCACCCTTCCTGACGAAAACCATTAATAACGCCGCCGGCCCACGTAAGATGGAGGTGTTATCAACCGTCGGGACTTATGCTAGTCCTCTGGATTAATGAGATATAGACGAGTAAGCTACATCTGCTTTGAACCTGAGGTTTATAATCGGCATCTATGCTTAACGATCAACTGGATGGAATCACCCCTTTTATGGCGGTAGCCGAGCTGAAAAGCTTTACCGAGGCGGCGGCGCGCCTGGGAGTTACTCCTACCGCGGTCAGCAAGGCCATCAGGGTTCTCGAGCACCGTTACGGCGTAGTGTTATTCCAGCGAACCACCCGGCGGGTCGCCCTGACCGAAGCCGGCGACAGTCTGTACCGGCAAATGCGTCCCGCGGTGGCCGATATGCTGTCGGCCATAGAGACCCTTGAACATTATCGCCACCGGCCGCAGGGAACCCTGCGGGTGACCGCCCCCCGCAATAACACCGCGGATTATCTGTTCAACGCCATCGTTCCCCGCTTCAGGCAAGCTTATCCGGAGGTCATGCTGGATATCTCCCTGGACGACGGATTGGTGGATATCGTTGCCGAAGGATTTGACGCCGGCATTCGTTTGGGAGAATCGGTTGAGGGCGATATGGTGGCGGTTCGCCTGACCCCTGAAATCTCCTGGTCGGTCGCGGCGACGCCGGAGTATTTCATCCGGGCGGGTCGTCCGGTTATCCCGGAAGACCTGTTGCGCCATGAGGCCATTCGTTATCGGTTCGTCACGTCCCGAATCGTTCACCGATGGGAATTTCGCAGCGGCCGGCGGGATTTTGTGGTGGATGTGAAAGGCGGTATTATCGTAAACGACCGCAATCTGCTGATCGAGTTTGCCCTGCAGGGCCTGGGGCTGGCCTTTGTCAGCGATTACGAAGTGCGCCACCATTACGCCGCCGGACGGCTGGAAAGCGTATTGCGGGAATATATTCCCAGCGACAGCGGGGTGTTCCTCTATTTTCCCCAGCGTTCGCAAACGCAGCCGAAACTGCGGGCGTTTATTGATATGGCAAAGGAGGTTGCGTCCCAGCCCGGCTTCCTGGACCGCTTTCGTGAATAACGCACTAGGGGATATTTTTCATCCGCGCCCTTAGGATACAATAATGCGGCATGCTTTTTCGTCCGCTACCTGGGTAAACCGCCGTGAATAAAATCTCTTCGCCACAGGATACCGACCCCGCCGCCATGGCGGGCCTCAGGCAATGTCCGGTCCGCCAGCGCGGGCAGCTCACCCGGTCCGAACCGGACTGGCTGGCGGAAGAGGTGCCGGTGGCGCTGGTGTATAACGGCATATCCCATGTGGTTATGATGGCGACGCCGAAAGAGCTTGAGCAGTTCGCCCTGGGCTTTTCCCTCTCGGAAGGCATTATCGATCACCCCGCTGAAATCTACGGCATGGATGTGATGCAGGCCTGCAACGGTATGGAAGTGCATATTGAGCTGTCCAGCCGCCGATTCATGGCGTTGAAGGAACATCGCCGCGCCATGGCCGGCCGCACCGGATGCGGCGTGTGCGGCGTCGAACAGCTGGACGAAATCGCCAAGCCCATCAGTCCGCTGCCGTTCACCCAGACCTGGCCGCTGGAAAGACTGGACCAGGCGCTGGCCCAGTTGAAAAGCGTGCAGCCCATCGGGCGGCTCACCGGTTGTACCCACGCGGCGGCCTGGATTACGCCGGCGGGAGAACTGACCTTAGGCTGCGAGGATGTGGGCCGTCACGTGGCGCTGGATAAACTGCTGGGCTATCGCGCGCGGGCCGGGGCCATGCCCGGTGCGGTGCTGGTGTCCAGCCGGGCCAGCTATGAAATGGTGCAGAAATCCGCCATGTGCGGCGTGGAAATCCTGTTCGCCGTCTCGGCCGCCACCGCGCTGGCGGTTGACGTGGCGCAGCGGTGCCGGCTTACTCTGGTGGGCTTCAGCAAGCCGGGCCGGGCGACGATTTATACCCATCCCGAGCGAATCCTGGATAGCAAAAGCTAAACATGTTCTTTAAAAGGGACTGATAAACGTTTTCATAAACGTTTAATTAACTATAATGATCGGATTGCTTACGCGGCACTAACATTTATTCCGGGTGCCGCACCACAAAAATGGAGAAGATAACTATGAGCTATACACTGCCATCCTTGCCGTACGCTTACGACGCCTTAGAACCGCATTTTGACAAACAAACGATGGAAATCCACCACACCAAGCATCATCAGACCTATGTCAATAATGCCAATGCCGCGCTCGAAAGCCTGCCTGAATTTGCCAACCTGCCCGTAGACGAACTGATCACAAAACTGGATCAGCTGCCGGCGGACAAAAAAACCCCGCTGCGCAACAACGGCGGCGGCCATTACAATCACAGCCTGTTCTGGAAAGGCCTGAAATTGGGCACCCAGCTTCAGGGTGAATTGAAAACCGCCATCGAACGCGATTTCGGTTCCGTGGACGCTTTCAAGGAAACCTTTGAGAAAGCCGCCGCCACCCGCTTCGGCTCCGGCTGGGCCTGGCTGGTGAAAAAAGGCGATAAGCTGGCGGTGGTCTCAACCGCCAATCAGGACAGCCCGCTGATGGGCGAAGCGATTTCCGGCGCATCAGGCTATCCGATTATCGGCCTGGATGTATGGGAACACGCTTATTACCTGAAATACCAGAACCGCCGTCCTGATTATATCAAAGCGTTCTGGAGCGTGGTGAACTGGGACGAAGCGGCCAAGCGCTTCTCTGAAGCCAAATAACGCCGCTTTATCGGCTGATTAATGAAAAAACCATCCCGCGGGATGGTTTTTTATTTTAACAGCAGTTTATCCGTGAAGGCCTTTTTCGCGCTGATGCGCACGAGATATTCGGTGGTGGACAACACCATGGTGGAGCGCACAATCTGCTGATAGCGCTGCTGCTGCATTCTTACCAGCGCATCGTCCCCCGGCACACGGGAAAAATCCGGCAATGGCGGAAACGCCGTAACGCAATGCAGTTCGCTGAACGGACCGAGAATTTCATCATCGGTAAAACGGTACTCTTTGGGATCGTCCTGCAAGGCCTCATGCAAAGCCAGCAGCAGCTCAGCATCTTCATATTCCTGCCGGCTGATAACCCCCAGGGCATAAACCAATTTCAAACGCACCGGCAGTTCTCCCAGCGGCCCGGCGCCAACCAATAGCGGTTCCACGGCATACTTCACCGCGTAATCATCCTTGCGAAATATTTGAAGCACCAGGATATTGACCGCTTCAGCCAATAAAGTCACCGCCGCTTCCATCAGATCCCTCACCGTCGTACCGGCGTTCAGCTGTTCCAGAACCTGATTTTCATGCAGTTGCGTATTTTCCGTCATCACCTAACACCATGTAAAATCCGGGGACGAGGCAGGCCTTACCCCCGGGTCTCGATCATCATTGCATGGCGTTATAAATAGTCACCACCTGCTCAACCACCTCACTGTCTTTTTCAAGACCGGAAACCTGCGCCAAAGCAGCCTCCGGCCCAGATTTTTCCAGTAATGCCGCCCATTCCTGCGCCTGGGGATCCTGCTCGCTATGGTAATGCATCGCAGCGGCGATACCTTTCATCAGGTTGTCGTGACGTAGGCCGTATTCCAGCGTGCCGCGCAACGGTTTGATTAACCGATCGCCGGCACTGAGCTTACGCAGCGGCTGGCGGCCGACGCGTTCCACATCGTCGTGCAGATAGGGATTTTCAAAACGCTGCAGGATTTTATTGATGTAAGCGGCATGTTTTTCCGGATCGAAACCGTAACGGTTAATCAGCACCGCGCCGCTTTCTTCCATCGCCCCCTTCACCACCTGGCGGATCGCCGGATCGAGAATGGCGTCGCGAATGGTTTTATGTCCCGCCTGCTGTCCCAGATACGCGGTAATGGCATGGCCGGTATTTAATGTGAAGAGTTTGCGTTCCACAAACGCCATCAGATTATCGGTCCGTTCCATACCGGCAATGGCCGGCGGCTCGCCTTTGAACTGGGTCTTATCCACAATCCATTCACTGAAGGTTTCAACCGTGACCGCCAGCGGATCCTGGCTGCCGGCCTGGGCCGGCGGGACGATGCGATCCACCGCCGAATCAACGAAACCCACGTTCTGACCGACCCAGTCATGGTACTGGTCCGGCAGCGCTTTCAGCACATGCTGCTTCAATTGGCTGGTGCCGCGCACCATGTTTTCACAGGCGATGATATTCAGCGGACGGGCGTTACCCGCATCATGGCGCTGTATCAGCCCTTTGGCGACGCCTGCGGCTATACGCTCAAGAATCTGCGGGCCGATGGCAGTGGTCACCAAATCCACGGTAGCGATTAACGCCGTCACATCGGGGCTGCCGCTGTGGACGGCGCTGACATTACGCACTATCTCGACCCGAGACTGTTCACCCACGACATGGACTTCATATTCGTGGCGCGCGTTCAACGCATCCAGCACAACCTGATTAACGTCCGCAAATACCACTTCAATCCCGGCATCGGCCAATAGCTTGCCGATGAATCCACGACCGATATTACCTGCTCCGAAATGTAATGCTTTCATAGATTTAACCTTGGATTCTCTTAGCTAAAAAGGGGCCGTGACGGCCCCCTCTCAAATACAACCGGTTCCATCCGTTACGACGCGCTTCTGACCGGCTTCTGGCCTTTCAGCAACTCCAGCACTTCAGCGACGCTGGTGGTGGTGCTTAACCGCGCAATGACGGTTTCATCATCCAGGGCGTTGGTCAGGCTGGTGATGACCTGGATATGTTCATTGTTTCTGGCCGCGATACCGATGACCAGGCGGGCGACATCGTCTTCTTCGTCACCGAACCGGACACCGTCCGGATATTGGCAGAATACGACGCCGGTGCGTAACACCTTATCTTTGGCTTCGATGGTACCATGGGGAACGGCAATGGATTCACCCAGGTAGGTAGAGGTCAGCTTTTCACGTTCCAGCATGGCATCAACATACTCGGGTTGGACATAGCCGCCTTTCACCAGCTGTTCACCGGCGAAGCGGATGGCCTGCTCTTTCTGATCGGCATGCTGTCCCAGGAAGATATTGGCTTCGGTAAGACGGAACAGATTCTGTTCGCTGCCCTCAAAGCTGTCATCCAGGGTCGACAGGACTTTTTGCTGCTTCGCATCGGTCTTTTGCACCGCTACCAGGCGGGCCGTCAGATCGGTATACAGGCCGCTGTCGAGGAAGTTGGTCAGGGAAATATGCTGGGCCTGCGGAGCATGACGCATAGCGCGCTCGGTCAGATCACGGTGGGTAATCACCAGGTCCACATCTTCAGGCAGGTCGTTGATGGCGGCATTGGTCACGCTGATATTTTTCAGCCCGGCCTCATTCACCTTCTTACGCAGAACACCGGCGCCCATGGCGCTGGAACCCATACCGGCATCGCAGGCAACGATGATTTTACGTACCGAGCTCAGGTCGCCGGTGGCGCCGGCGGTAACCGGAGCGGCCATGCCTTTGGACTGGGCTTTCATGTCTTTCACACGACGGGTCGCTTCATCCAGATCATCCCCTTCTTTCGCTTTGGTGCTCTTGAGCAGAATACACGAAATAACAAAGGAGACGGCAAAGGCGGCGACTACCGCGGAGATGTTGGCAAAGTACGACCCTCTGGGCGTCATGGCCAGCACCGCCAGGATGGAACCCGGAGATGCCGGAGACACCAGGCCGCCGTGCAGCAGGCCCAGGGTGAATACGCCGGTCATACCGCCAAGGATTACCGCCAGCAGCAGGCGCGGGTTCATCAGGACGTAAGGGAAGTAGATTTCGTGGATACCACCCAGGAAATGGATGATGGCCGCACCGCCGGCTGATTGTTTAGCGGTTCCGCGCCCGAATATCATATAGGCGGTCAAAACGCCCATGCCCGGACCGGGATTGGCTTCAATCAGGAAGAATATGGATTTGCCAGTAGCGGTAGCCTGCTGAATACCCAACGGTGAGAAGATACCGTGATTGATGGCGTTATTCAAAAACAGGATCTTGCCCGGTTCCACAAAGATGGACGCCAACGGCAGCAAATCGTGGCGAACCATCAGGTTTACGCCGGCGGACAGGAAATGGGAAATGATTTCAACGAACGGCCCGATCAGCAGGAATGACAGGATGGCCAATATCATGCCGATGATACCGGCTGAGAAGTTGTTAACCAACATCTCGAAGCCGCTCTTGATTTTGCCGTCCACCGCGCGGTCAAAGCGCTTAATGGCCCAGCCGCCCAAAGGACCGGCAATCATGGAGCCCAGGAACATGGGCATATCGGCGCCGGCAATCACACCCATGGTGGTAATGGCACCCACTACGCCGCCACGTTCGCCGCCCGCCAGCCGTCCACCGGTATAACCGATTAACAGCGGCAGCAGATAGGTGATCATCGGGCCTACCAGCTTGGCCAATGTGGCGTTTGGAGTCCACCCGGTGGGTATAAACAGTGCGGTAATAATCCCCCAGGCAATAAAGGCTGCGATATTCGGCATAACCATATTGCTGAGGAAACGGCCAAAATTTTGTACTTTGACCTTGATATCCGATGAAGACATAAAAACTCACCCCTATTGATACGCGCCAGACAATAAGGGCGCGTGAATATTGTTGCGACAGTGTTGCACAAACTGTCAGTAGTTCTATAAGCAGCGCGACTCTACCACGCTCAGTTAGTTAAGCGTACTACCGGGACTAAAGTGTGAGGAATATCACTGGATACCCCCCCTAAAGCACCCTATATTAGTGATTTACATCACAAATAAGCATTGTAAATAAATCACAATTTAACTTTTAGTAAGCTAACAAGGACAGTAATGTGATACATATCACTATTTTATGGGGAGAGTTTGTTTGATAAATGTGAGTTGAGTCACAAATTATTTGTGAGTAAAAATTTTGTTAACAGGTATAGCGGCATTGATATGCGTAAATTTGCGACAGCCTTGGCAAAACAAAACAAGGTTTTGTAAGAAACTTACCGGTAAATGTCTCGCCCGGCGACGAGAATATCTGCCGGGCAAGTCATGCCGATAGGGAAAGCAATATGATGGATCTGCGGCCGTGCCGGCCAAAACCCAGCCGGCGCTTATGCCTCAGGGCAAGGTGGCGCCGCCATTGTTTTGGGCCTGCACCAGCTGTTGGTACTGACTTTCCAGGCCCTTCATCAGTTCATTATACTGCGTCGCCGGCAACCGGTTGGGAAATGACACCGCATTGGCGCCAAAGGTCACCTGATTACCCTGCGTATTGAGGAAATCACCTACCTGCACCAGCGTGGACGACAGTGTGGACGCCGCGGCAATCACCGGCGCCACTTTTTGCACCGGCTGCGTCACCAATTTGGCGTAGGCCTGATCATAAACCGTTTTCAAATCAGCCGGCTGCTTAAGGCCCGCGCGAGCATCATCGGCCTGTTTTTTCAGCTGCGCGATTTGCGGCGCCAGTGCGTTGAGGGCGGCGGCGGATTGCTGCACATCCTGGCGGCGGGTGAGATAATCCTGCGGAACCCTGATCTGGCTAATAAGATCCAATACCGGCAGCAGGCTGGTATTCACCGACTGGGTATATTGCTGGGTAAAGGTCAACAGCACCTGATAATCATTGGTATAAGGCCCGAACTGCTTTTTTTGATCGTCGCTAAGGGTGGGCAGGCGCTCACCGCCCGGCAGCACGGTGGTTTGTAGAAACTGAATGAATGCCTTACGTTGATCGGGCTCTTTATCGCCGCAGGCGGTGATCTGCACCGCCAGCAGCATCAATACTGGAATCATCAGCGCATAGCGCAGCTGCGCCAGTCTATCCCTTAACATCATGACCGAATACTCCTGTAAAATATTTCACTGGTTTACTCTGGTTTGCGAATCGCCGCATCCTCATAGCAGCATAAGGATAGCCCACTTTTAGCGGAATAAATACGCTAAAACTGTCCTTTAGTATTACCTATTGGGCAAAACATCTATTGGATAGCACCGGCTATTAGGATAATGGAGAGTGATATTTCATACTTTTTTTGTTGATTGACTATGCAGACTTGATTGATAAACTCAAGGCCGTTCAGCATATTAAGGGAGGTATTATCTTTCAATGATTTCCCTCATCAGCATCAAGCCTTAATTTTCATAATATTGCAGTAAGTAAGTTATACCGCTGACAACCCATACTCAATAAAAACAATGGTTTTCAATGAGGAATCGTCAATTAATTCATTATTTTCAGTTTGACTATTCGAATAGATAAAGTATCAACATCATTATTTATAGCCAATGTTTTGATCTTGGCAAAATAGTCGCCCCTAACTAAATAGATTATTTTTAGGCCTATCTTGTCATGAGGCATGATGGTCAGGTACGCGCCCGGCAAACCGCCGGGCGCGCCTAGACGCTATTGCAGCAGCGAGATATCCGCCACCCGCAAAAACAGCTTTTGCAGTTGGTCGAGCAGCGTAAGACGATTGACCCGCACCTCGGCATTTTCATCCATGACCATCACCTTATCGAAAAAGGCGTCTACCGGCTCCCGCAGGGCGGCCAGCTCCACCAGCGCTTCCTGGTAACGGCCCTCGGCAAACAGCGGCTCAAGCTTATCGCGCAGCACCTGGAGGTGCGCTGCCAGCTGGATTTCCGCCGCGTCTTTCAGCACCGCGGCCCGCACGTCGTCGTTCAGGGTGTCGGTGGCTTTGGCCAGGATGTTAGACACGCGTTTATTGGCGGCCGCCAGGGATGCCGCCGCGTCCAGGGTGCGGAAATAGCTTACCCCACGTACGCGGGCGTCGAAATCCGCCGGGCGGGTGGGCCGGCGGGCCAGCACCGCCAGGATGGTATCGACGCTATGGCCCTCTTCCTGATACCAGGCGCGAAAGCGGCCGAGCATAAAGTCCACCACATCCTCTACTACGCGGGGATTAGTGAGTTTTTCACCATACTGGCGAGCCGCTTCCTCCGCCAGGGCCGTCAAGTCCAGGGGCAGGCGCTTTTCGACAATGATACGCAACACTCCAAGCGCCGCGCGGCGCAGGGCGAAGGGGTCCTTATCGCCTTTGGGATGCTGGCCGATGCCGAAAATACCGGCCAGGGTATCCATCTTCTCCGCGATGGCCACCGCGCAGGAGACCGGCGTGGAGGGCAGGGCATCTCCGGAAAAACGCGGCTGGTACTGCTCTTTCAGCGCCAGCGCCACGTCTTCCGGCTCGCCGTCGTGGCGGGCATAGTGCATGCCCATCACGCCCTGGGTATCGGTGAACTCAACCACCATATTGGTCACAAGGTCGCATTTGGACAGCAGGCCGGCGCGGGCGGCGTGTTCCGCATCCGCGCCAATCTTTCCGGCAACCCAGCCGGAAAGGGATTCGATACGGTCGCTTTTATCGCGCAGGGTGCCGAGCTGCTGCTGGAACAATACCGTATCCAGACGGGGCAGCCGGTCTTGCAGCCGGGTTTTCAGGTCGGTGTTGTAGAAAAATTCCGCATCCGCCAGGCGCGGCCGCACCACTTTCTCATTGCCGGAAATCACCTGCCGGGGATCGATGGATGCGATATTGGAGACAAAAATAAAATTCGGCAGCAGCTTTTCCTGCGCGTCATACACCGGGAAATATTTCTGATCCCCTTTCATGGTGTAGACCAGCGCCTCGGGGGGCACCGCAAGGAATTTTTCTTCAAATTTCGCCGTCAGCACCACCGGCCATTCCACCAGAGAAGTCACCTCTTCCAGCAGACTGTCGGTCAAATCGGCTTTGCCGCCGATGCGCGCGGCGGCCGCTTGTGCGTCCCGTTTGATAATCGCTTTACGCTCTTCGTAGTCGGCTATCACCTTGCCGCGTTCCAGCAGTAAGGCGGGGTATTGATCGGCGTTATCGATAGTGAATTCGGCTTCACCCATAAAGCGGTGTCCACGCACGGTGCGCCCTGACTCAATGCCCAGCACGCGCCCCGCGATCAGTTCGCTGTCCAGCAATAGCGTAACGGTATGCACCGGACGGATAAACTGCGTATCGCTGTCGCCCCAGCGCATCATGCGGGGAATAGGCAGTTTGCCAAGGGCGGCGGTCACCATGCCCAGCAGCAGTTCTTGCGCGGGTTTGCCTTTAACGGACGCCCGGTAGAGCAGCCACTCCCCTTTATCGGTTTTCTGGCGTTCAGCCTGTTCAACGGTAATGCCGCAGCCGCGCGCCCAGCCCTCGGCCGCCTTGGTGGCATTGCCCGCGGCGTCGAACGCCTGGGAAACGGCGGGACCGCGCTTTTCAATTTCGCTGTCTGCCTGGGCGGCGCCCAGGTCGCTTACCTTGAGCGCCAGGCGGCGGGGGGAGGCGAACCATTTAACCTCGCCGTGGGGCAGGTTGGCGCCGTCAAGCTCGGCGGTAAACAAAGTGGCAAAAGACTGCGCCAGCTGGCGAAGCGCCTTCGGCGGCAGCTCTTCCGTGCCGATTTCCGCCAAAAAAGTATGTTGCGTCATGGCTGCCTCTTATTTCTCGTTCTTTTTACACATCGGGAAACCCAGCGCTTCACGGGAAGCGTAATACGCTTCGGCGACGGCTTTGGTCAGCGTGCGGATGCGCAGGATATAACGCTGGCGTTCGGTAACCGATATGGCCTTGCGGGCATCCAGCAGGTTAAAGCTGTGCGCCGCCTTCAAAATGCGTTCATAGGCCGGCAGCGGCAGCGGCTGATCCAGGGCCAGCAGCTTCTGCGCTTCTTTTTCGTATTGATCAAAGCAGACGAACAGAAAATCGACATCGGCGTATTCAAAGTTGTAGGTGGACTGTTCCACTTCGTTTTGATGGAATACGTCGCCATAGGTCGTCTTGCCCAGCGGGCCATTGCTCCAGGTCAGATCGTAAACGCTGTCCACCCCTTGCAGATACATGGCAAGGCGCTCCAGGCCGTAGGTGATTTCACCGGTTACCGGACGGCACTCCAGCCCGCCCACCTGCTGAAAGTAGGTGAACTGGGTGACTTCCATGCCGTTGAGCCACACTTCCCAGCCAAGACCCCAGGCGCCCAGCGTCGGATTCTCCCAGTTGTCTTCGACGAAGCGGATATCGTTGATGGTGGGATCCAGCCCGACCTCTTTCAGCGAACCGAGATACAGCTCCTGGATATTATCCGGCGAGGGCTTGATGATGACCTGAAATTGGTAATAGTGCTGTAAACGGTTCGGATTCTCACCGTACCGGCCGTCGGTGGGACGGCGGGAGGGCTGGACGTAAGCGGCGGCGATGGGCTCTGGACCCAGCGCCCGCAGGCAGGTCATAGGGTGGGAAGTACCCGCGCCGACTTCCATATCCAGCGGTTGGACAATGGTACAGCCCTGGCGCGCCCAGTAATCCTGCAATGTCAGGATCAGGCCCTGAAAGGTCTTGGGATCAAACTTTTGCATGTTGAATTCGCACGCGATAAAAGTGGATTTATTAAGAATGCGCCAGTATACCCTCTGGCGGTAAGATATACAGCCCGAATGCGGTAACAAGTGTCAATCTCATGGCCGCATTAGATACCGCTTATTATTGTCTGTGTCGAAATCTATTCCACGACGGGGAGGAGGTTGAAAAGTGGCAAAGGTTATCGAGAGCCGGCCCGGCCCGGCCAAAACGGCTTTTAACGGCCCCGGCGCGGCCTTTTACCGGCAGGCGGCAGGATGATCCGGCCCTTTCAATCCGCGGATATGCCGCCCCTGCTGGACCTCTGGCTGGAGAGCACTATCCGGGCGCATCCCTTTATCCACAGCGATTATTGGGTGGAGAGCCTGCCCTTGGTGCGGGATGAGTATCTGCCGCAATCCGTAAGCTGGGTGGATGAACGCGGCGGCAGACTTACCGGTTTTATCAGCGTGCTGATGGATCAATTCATCGGCGCGATCTTTGTATCCCCGGCTTATTATCGCCAGGGTATCGGCAGCGCGCTGATGGAAAAGGCCAAACAGCATTATCCGGTGCTGTCATTGGAAGTATACCGATTGAACCGTCCGGCGCGCGCCTTTTATTACCGGCAGGGCTTTCGGGAAATCGGCAGCGCTTTCAGCGTTGAAACCGGCCATCGCATATTGACGCTGCAATGGCGTGAAGACTGAATGATTGTCCCGCTCATGGATGAGCTGAGTAACAAAACCAACACAGCTGTAATTTGAAAGATGACGGGTATGCTGGCGCGAATCCCGCCGATCCCGCATTATAACGGATCCATTGGATAAGCGTTTTTTTTATACCGGGAGAGTTGAGCATTGAACCGCAAGAAGGGCTCCTTCGCGCCGGCACGCGCCACCATCAGCGATGTTGCCAAGGCCGCGAACAGCGGCAAAACCAGCGTATCCCGTTACCTGAACGGTGAGTATCACCGGCTTTCCGACGATATGAAACAGCGTATCGAAGCGGCCATTATCCAATTGAATTATCGTCCCAGCCAGATGGCCCGCAGTCTTAAAGGCGGCCAGACCGGGCTTGTCGGCCTGATTATCGCCGATATCACCAATCCCTACTCCGTCGAGGTGATGCGCGGCATAGAGGCCGCCTGTCGCCAGCACGGCTTCACCCTGCTGGTATGCAACACCAATAATGAGGTTAATCAGGAACGCCATTATTTGCAGCTGCTCAACGGCTACCAGGTGGAAGGCATCGTGGTGAACGCCGTAGGGATGCATGAAGACGCTCTCGGCATGCTGCAGCAATCTTCCCTGCCGATGGTGCTGATTGATCGTAAAATTCCCGGTTTCTCCTGCGATGTGGTGGGGCTGGACAATCGTGAGGCGGCCATCCTCGCCACTGAGCATCTGATTCAGCAGGGATTTGAAGCCATCCTGTTTCTCAGCGAACCACTGGGCGCGGTAAATACCCGGATTGAACGTTTACAGGCGTTCCGCGATAGCATGGCGGCGCATCCCGACCTTGTGGCCGAGGAGGCGGAAAGCGCACTGGACGACAATGCCGCATTGGACACCATCCTGCAGAAGTTCAATCATCACCATCGCGGAATGCGCAAGGCCATATTATCGGCCAATGGCGCCTTGACGCTGCAAATCGCCCGCACCTTGCGTCGCCTGGATCTGCGCTGGGGCAGCGATATCGGCCTGCTTGGCTTCGATGAGCTGGCCTGGGCGGAACTGGCGGGGGTCGGCATCACCACGTTCCAACAGCCTACTTATCAAATCGGCTATGCCGCCCTCGAACAGCTGTTGAAACGGATCCAGGGCGCCGACGAGCCTATAAGCGAACAGGCGTTCAGCGGCAAGCTGATCGTACGCGGCTCAACCACTCGCTAGCGGGCAAAAGCGGGCTTTAATTCGTGATTATGATCATAAATTTTGCCTATCAAGCTTCTCAATGGAACCGGTCCCATCTAACGTTGAATCATAGCTGGGAAATGCAACCGCCGAGGAGTTAGGATGAAACACGATATTTTCGTGGTCACCGCCGCATATGGCAATGCTACCGTCTCGGCCCTGGGCGGCCAGCGCCCGCTATTGCCTATCATCGCCCAATCCGGCGCGGCCGGCGTGGAAATACGCCGGGAACTTCTGACCCAAACCGACCTGAAGCGCCTGCCGGAATTACGGCAGGCCATCGCCGGCTATGGATTACGCTGTTTTTATTCCGCGCCGGAAGCCCTGTTTACCCCTGACGGTTCGCTCAATACCCAGCTGCCGCGTTTATTTGCCGAAGCGAATCAACTTGGCGCCGAGCGGCTAAAATTATCATTAGGCCATTTTTCCGCCGCTGCCGATCTTACCCCTCTGGCGACATTCCCGGCGGGGCGACAAGTCGCGTTAACGGTGGAAAACGATCAGACCGAATGCGGAACGCTGGCTCCGCTGACGGCATTTTTCCAACGGTCGGCCGGCACAGGGCCTCCCATTAATATGACCTTTGATATGGGCAACTGGCATTGGGTCGGCCAGGGGGCGCTTGAGGCCGCCCGGATCCTGGCGGCCCATGTGGGTTATATACACGTCAAAACGGCGGTTGAAGCAAACGGCGGCTGGCGCGCCGTGCCCCCTGACGCCAGCGCGCAGAACTGGCGGCAGTTACTGGCCGCGCTGCCGGACAGCGTCCCGCGCGGTATTGAATTCCCGTTGCAAGGAGAAGATTTGGTCGCCGTTACCCGCCGTTTCGTCAGCTTGTTGCAATAAGCGCGGCGAATAGGCAATGACCCAAATGGAACCGATACCATACGGTCGTATTTACATTTTTTCGATGAGGGCAGCCGCCCCGCTTGCAATAAACCAGTAAACGATTGTCCGTGAATGGAATTGTCTACCTTACCTTACTAAGGAAACATGATGAGCATAGCGAAAATAGCACCAAAGCGCTGGTGGTATATTATGCCGATTGTCTTTATCAGTTACAGTCTGGCATATCTCGATCGGGCTAATTTCAGTTTCGCCTCCGCGGCAGGCATAAATGACGATCTGGGCATTACCAAAACCATTTCATCCCTTCTGGGGGCGTTGTTCTTCCTGGGTTATTTCTTTTTCCAGATACCGGGAGCCATCTATGCGGAACGACGCAGCGTAAAAAAGCTGATTTTCTGGTGCCTGCTGCTCTGGGGCGGCTGCGCCTCTCTGACCGGCATCGTCAGCAATATCCCGATGTTGATGGTGATTCGATTCGCGCTGGGGGTGGTTGAAGCCGCGGTCATGCCGGCGCTGCTGATTTATATCAGTAACTGGTTCACCAAATCCGAACGCTCACGGGCCAATACCTTCCTTATCCTCGGTAATCCGGTAACGGTACTGTGGATGTCGGTGTTATCCGGCTACCTGATTAACTCCTTCGGCTGGCGCGAAATGTTTATTCTCGAAGGCGCTCCCGCCATTATCTGGGCGTTCTGCTGGTGGTTTATGGTGCAGGATAAACCCGCTCAGGCAAAGTGGCTGTCCGAGAGTGAAAAGCAGGCTTTGCAACAGCAGCTGTTAAAAGAACAAGAGGGTATAAAAGCGGTTCATAATTACGCTGAGGCGTTTCGCTCCCGTAATGTCATTATTCTGAGTATTCAATATTTCGCCTGGAGCATCGGTGTTTACGGCTTCGTATTATGGCTGCCGTCCATTTTGCGCAACGGAATGGAGATGGGTATGGTTCAGGCCGGCTGGCTGTCGGCGGTGCCTTATCTGGCGGCCACTATCGCCATGATTCTCGTGTCATGGGCGTCGGATAAGCTGCAGAAAAGAAAAATCTTTGTTTGGCCGCTGCTTTTGATCGGCGCCTTGGCATTTTTGTCTTCCTATATGCTGGGCGCTCATCATTTCTGGGGCTCATATACATTATTGGTCATTGCGGGCGCCGCTATGTACGCCCCGTATGGTCCATTTTTCGCCATCGTGCCCGAAATGCTGCCGCGCAACGTTTCCGGCGGGGCAATGGCGCTTATCAATAGCATGGGAGCCCTCGGTTCGTTTGTCGGCTCCTGGGTGGTGGGATATCTTAACGGCGCCACCGGTTCGCCATCGGCATCCTATATGTTTATGGCCATAGCCCTGCTGGTTTCGGTATGGTTAACGCTGATAGTCAAACCGGCGCAGAATACGCAGCCGCAAACGGCCTAGCGGGGCGGCGGCTATTTCGTTCACCGGCAAAACTGTTATGCTGCTTTCTGTATACCCGAAGGGTATAAAACATATCGCTGAAAGGGGAAAGAGGATGAAACCTGTTGTTGTTGCCTATAAAACATTACCTGAAGATCTGCGTCAACGCTTGGATACGCATTTTGCGGTGACAGAGTTTGAGGGATTAAGCGAAGAAAATTGCAAAAAATATGCTCAGGTACTGCAGAAAGCGCAAGGAATCATCGGTTCAGGCGGCAAATTCGATAAGCAGCGATTGAACCTGCTGCCCAGCCTTAAGGTCGCCTCCACGATATCGGCGGGCTACGATCAATTCGACGTGGAAGAAATGAGCGCACGCGGTATCGCGCTGATGCATACCCCGGACGCCTTGACTGAAACGGTGGCCGATTTGATGATGGCGCTGGTATTGTCCACCGCACGCCGGGTGGTTGATTTGGCTGAACGCACCAAAGCCGGCAAATGGCGCGACAGCGTGGATCCCAGTTGGTATGGCATCGATGTCCACCACAAGACGCTGGGTATCATCGGCATGGGGCGCATTGGCATGGCCCTGGCGCAACGGGCCCACGGGGGATTTTCCATGCCGGTTTTATACAACGCGCGCCATCGGCATGAGCAGGCGGAGCAGCGATTCAACGCCGGCTATCGTGATGTAGACAGCCTGCTGGCAGAGTCCGATTTTGTTTGCATCACCTTGCCCCTGAACGAACAGACCCACCATTTGATCGGCCGCGACCAGCTGGCGAAAATGAAACCCAGCGCCATTTTGATTAACGCCGGACGCGGCCCGGTGGTGGACGAGGAAGCCCTCATCGACGCCCTGAAAAATCATCGTATCCATGCCGCCGGCCTGGATGTCTTTGAGCACGAACCCTTGCCTGCGGATTCCGCGCTGCTGCGTTTGCCAAATGTCGTGGCATTGCCCCATGTGGGTTCCGCCACCCATGAAACACGCTATGACATGGCGGCTACAGCGGTGGAAAATCTTATTACCGCCCTGACCGGCAAAGTGGAACGAAACTGCGTCAATCCGCAGGTTATCCAGTAATCCTGAACGGTCGGATATCGCAGGAAGACGCTTACCCGACCGCACTCAGACAGGGTTAAATCGCGAAGGAGCGCCATCCGGCCGTATTTTGAGTCTGAGTCTGCTTTATCGCTGCGAGGCGCCATCCGGCCGCATCCGCCCACGTTTGTGCCGCAACAAAACAATAACGGCTAACGAACTTCTCGCGAGAGCGTATGATATGCGCTGCCGCGGCATCCCTATGCCCGTGGGATGCGCAAGACCGGTCGCAGATTTTACCGCCGGCGAAAATTGACCTTTGCCGCTATGCAGGCATGTGCTTTACTTTTAACAGCGATATGAATGGAACCAACGCGTTTTGCAAGGACCTACTGAGCAAGGAACTATGATGACCAGCCGTCACGACTATATAAAAATCAGTACCTATATTTTGATGATTTTTTTTATTGCCATCATCATCCCGCTGCATTTATTCCCCTGCTTTGTCGCCGGTTTCCTGGCCTATGAAATCATTTTCGCCATGACACCCTGGTTTGAACGCCTTATCGGCGGTACCAGGGCGAGATGGCTGGTGGTCAGTATCATTGCCGCCGTCGTGGTAATCGTGTTGACCATCGCCATCGTCAGCCTGGTGAGCTTCCTGACCTCGAACATCCAGCGCGGCATTGATATAACGTCCGAAACGAACCGGATTTTTTCCGGCATCAAAAACCGCATCCCCGCCAGTTTCCCCGCTTTCCTGCCGGAAAGCGCCGAAGAGCTTAAAAACGAAGTGTTCGCGCTGGTGGAAAAAAACCTCATCACTATCAGGAACATGGGGCGCAGCTTTCTGCATGGCTTTATCACCATTCTGATTGGCTTGATTATCGGCGCCATCATTTCGTTGAACAAACCGTCCGGACGCACTACCTACTTTCGGGAACAACTGCTGCAGCGCATCCAGAATTTATCCAGCTCCTTTCGCAATATCGTGTTTGCGCAAATCAAGGTGTCTTTAGTCAATACTGTCCTCACGTCCATTTTGATCTTTGTTATCTTTCCCCTATTCAAAATTCATTTGCCGCTGTCCAAGACGCTGGTGGTGGCAACGTTTATTTTTGGTTTACTACCGATAATCGGGAACCTGATCTCAAATTTCATGTTTATCATCTCGGCGCTATCAATCTCCTTGCCGGTGGGCGGGGTGATGCTTTTGTACCTGATACTCATCCACAAGCTGGAGTATTTTCTCAACGCGGAGATCGTCGGTAACCGAATCCAGGCTAAATCCTGGGAGCTGCTATTGGCTATGCTGGTATTCGAAGCCGCTTTTGGATTGGAGGGACTGGTGGCTGCGCCTATCTATTACGCCTATCTTAAAACCGAGCTGCGCAGCCTGGACCTGATTTAACTTTTTTCGGCCGTTAAATAGTGGTTGCCTGGCGCAGCAAGGGCGGTATGGTATCACCACATCCCTCATCAACTTTTAACATATAAATAACATGGCCTTTTCGCTTTTCGGAACCAAATTCACCCGCCATTCGGGCATTGCCCAGCTCATGGACGATATGAACGACGGGCTGCGCACCCCTGGGGCGATTATGCTCGGAGGGGGCAATCCTGCGGCCATTCCGGCGATGGAAACATATTTTCATGATCTTTGCCGGTCCATGTTGGATGAAGGCACCCTAGGCGAAGCATTATGCAATTACGACGGTCCGCAGGGGAAAAACGTGTTGCTGACCGCGTTGGCGGCCTTGCTGCGCCAGGAGCTCGGCTGGGCGGTCAGCGAAAAAAATATTGCGCTGGCCAATGGCAGCCAGAGCGCTTTTTTCTATTTATTCAATCTTTTCGCGGGACGAGCGCAAGACGGCAGCCTGAAAAAGGTGCTGTTCCCGCTGGCGCCGGAATATCTGGGATATGCCGATGCCGGGTTGGAAGAAGATATGTTCGTTTCAACCAAGCCGAACATTGCCCGCTTGCCGGACGGCCAGTTTAAATACCATGTTGATTTCGAGCATCTGCAGGTGGGTGAGGATATTGGTCTGATTTGCGTTTCTCGCCCCACCAACCCCACCGGCAACGTGATTACAGACCAGGAGCTGCTGCGCCTGGATGAGCTGGCCCGACAGCACAATATTCCTTTATTAATCGACAATGCCTATGGACTGCCGTTCCCGGGTATTATCTTCAGCGAAGCCACGCCGCTGTGGAATTCCAATATCATTCTATGCATGAGTCTGTCTAAGCTGGGATTACCCGGCGTGCGCTGCGGTATTGTGATTGCCGATGAAGAGGTGATTTCCGCCATCAGCAATATGAACGGCATCATCAGCCTGGCCCCCGGCGGCCTTGGGCCGGCACTGGCCGCCGCCATGATCCGCCGTGGCGATCTGATGTCTTTGGCCACCGACGTCATTCGGCCTTTTTACCAGCGGCGCGTGACGCAGACTATCGCCACGCTGCGGCGCTATCTGCCGCCGGAGCGCTGCCTGATCCACAAACCGGAGGGGGCCATTTTTTTATGGCTGTGGTTCCAAAACCTGCCCATTACCACCGAGATGCTATATCAACGGCTGAAAATGCGCGGTGTATTAATGGTGCCGGGCCACTATTTTTTCCCCGGTCTTGAGCCGGACTGGCCCCATGCTCATCAATGCATGCGCATGAATTATGTCCCGGAGGCCGATAAAATCGAAAGGGGCATCGCCATTTTGGCGGAAGAAGTGGAGCGGGCGCACAGGGAAGCGGCCGCTGAATAATGTGTCGGTAATAGCGTCGTAGGATTGTCTTTAACGCAAAAACCGCGCCGCATCCCATCAAATAGCTCTTCGGATAGGATGTGGCGCAGTAGGTAATGTTATGCCCGCGGGCGGTTCAACCCTTGCACACCTGGGGCGTACAACGCGGTCGAATGTTTTATTGCCCGTCCGCCTGGTGTTCCAGCACCGGGGACCGTTCGCCGCTGCTGATGGCGATACGGCGGGGCTGCAAGGATTCGGGAACATGGCGTTCCAAATCGATATGCAATAAGCCGTTGGTAAATTCGGCGTGGGTTATGGACATATGTTCGGCCAGGGTAAAGCTCAGGGAGAAAGGCTTGCTGACCAGGCCATGATGGAGATATTCCACCTTCTTCTCCGACACCAGGGGTTTGCCGGCGATGCTTAAACGCGGGCCTTCAACCTCGATAGTCAGATCTTCCTGCCGGAACCCGGCCAATGCCAGCGAAATGCGATAATGGTTATCGTCGCTTTTTTCGATGTTATAGGGCGGGAAGCTAAAGTCATCCTGATTGCCCTGCATGCTGCTGGCTAATTTATCAAAACCGATCCACTGGCGTAATAGTGGAGAGAGATCATAGTTACGCATCATATTTACTCCTTCTTTGAAGCGAGATAATCTGTAATACCCTTTATCTTTAGGGTATATAGATAGGGTTAAGCTTGCCCCCGTTTTCGGCAGGCGGATGTTATTACATACTGTGGCTGCGGACTGCGGCCGGTTTACTTGATTTCAATACGGCGCGGTTTCAACGTTTCCGGAACCACACGCTCTAAATCGATATAGAGCAATCCATTTTCCAAATTTGCGCCTTTAATTTGGATATGTTCAGCTAATTGGAATTTACGTTCGAAATTGCGCTCGGCGATGCCTTGATACAAATAGTTGCGTTCCGTGGGCTCGTCCCCATGGGCGCCTTTGACCGTCAACAGGTTGTCATGGGCGGTAATATCGAGCTCATGTTCGGCAAAACCTGCTACAGCAATGGCGATGCGATATTGGTTTTCATTTACCAATTCCACATTATAGGGAGGATAACCGCCGTTACTTTGGGTCTGCCCGGATTCAAGCAGGTTGACCAGCCGATCAAAACCAATGGCCGAACGGTAGAGAGGTGATAAATCAAAATTACGCATGGTTAAAGCCTCCAGCAATCAGCGAGGTGGTAAACAACCTTCCGGATGGACAGGTCGGTGACCAAATACCCTTACGGCATATTTTTCCCGGCCACAACTATAAAATGGCGCCGGCCGTAATTTTTTCAAGGGGGAATACGAAAAAAATATCGCAGATTGAGGGAAATCAGATTGAGAAGAGTTTATTATAACTTACACTGAATAGGCCGTAGCAGCAGCATATTTACTCATTCCGACTAATGCGTAGCCATCAAATTATTATGACAAAAATGGATGCAGAGAAACTATGTTAAAACAGACATTGCTCTTTCTCACGGCAAGCTGCGCATTAATGGGCAGCACAGGGTGTTCAAGTGTGATGACCCATACCGGCCCCAACCAGGGTTATTATCCCGGAACCCGAGCCAGCATGGCAGTATTGGAAGATGACGATACTAATTGGAGCATGATCCCCTTTGCGGCAATTGATTTACCGTTTTCCGCAGTGCTCGACACCATGCTGCTGCCCTATGATTACCTGCGCCGAAACAGCGATAAACGCCTTGATTCACCCCGAGAACGCATGCTGCATGGCGCCTCCTCAGCCAACGCTGATAATCCCCCCGCCGCCAATTAGCCCGATTAGCCCGATTAGCCAGGGTAACGGCGAATTTTTTTATCCGCCGCCATCCCTTTCGCTGTCAGCACCAGGGACGCATTATCTTCACCGCCTGCTGCAAATCCTCATACATGCGCAGATAAACCTGATATTTCGCCTGGTGGAAAGCGGCTTGGCCGGCATCCGCTGCACATATTGATCCGGGCCGCACCAGCGCCTGGGCGGCCTCGGTCAAGGTGGGATAAGCTTGAGCGGCAACCGCCCCCAATAACGCGGCCCCCAGCGTCACCACATCGTCTTCCGCCGACAACGCTATATCGCAACCGGTGACATTGGCATACTCACGCAGCCACAGGGGATTCTTTGTCGCACCGCCGCATATCATCAACCGGGTAATGTGATGACCGGCCTGATTCATGGCATCGATAATATGGCGGGTACCATAGGCAATGGACTGAAGCGTGGCGAGATAGAGCCGGGCCAGGGCATCCGGTCCCTCTTCAAGGGTAAGGCCGATAACCGCGCCGCGGGCATGGGGGTTGGCGCGGGGGGAACGGTTGCCGTAGTGATCCGCCAACACATGCAGCTGCCGGGTGGGCAGGGGTTCCCGCTGTTCCAGAGCGGCCACCCATCGATTAAGCAGGGTATATTCATTGCAGTGTTCCAGCGCCGCTTGCTGCTGCAGGAGCGGCCAGGCGGCATGTTGCCGCAGCGTCCAGTCCACCAGGGCCCCGGCGGCGCTTTGCCCCCCCTCGCTAAGCCACCAATCCGGCAACATCGCGCCCCAATACGGTCCCCAGACACCGGGAACGTGTATCTCTTTTTGATTTACCAGCATATGGCAGTTAGACGTACCGCTGATAATCGCCAGCGTCCCTTCGGGACGTGAGCTCACCAGCGCCAGGCCGCCGGCATGGGCATCTATAATGCCGCCGGCCACGATAACAGCGGTTGTCAGGCCGCATTGGCTTGCCGCCGTTTCGCTCAGGGTGCCTGCCGGTCGGCCCAGTTCAAGGATGGTTGACGGCACTTTTTCCAATAAATCCGTTAATCCGACGGCCTGTAAAAGCGATGTGCTAAAGCGGTGCTCATGGGCCAGATAGTTCCATTTGCAGGTCAGGGTGCACACACTGGCAACATCGGCGCCGGTGGCGCGCCATACCAGGAAATCAGCCAAATCAAACAGGCGCCGGGCGCGCTGGTATCGATCGGGGAAATGCCGCTTAAGCCATAATACTTTCGGCAGCTCCATTTCAACGCTCACCTCTCCGCCCACGTAGGCAAGCGCTTCATCGCCGGTGGCATTAATTGCCTGAGCTTCCTCTACCGCCCGATGATCCATCCACATGACGATATCGCGCTCGGCTTCCCCGCCTTCAGATACGGAAATACCTTGCCCACTGCCATCCACCATCACCAGCGAGCAGGTGGCGTCAAAGCCCAGCGAAACCACCGAGTCCGGCGCTACCCCGGCCTCTTTTACCGCCTCTTTGATGGCCTCACAGGCCTGAGACCAGATTTGCCGTGATGATTGCTCCACCACGCCCGGGCGCGGGTGATATTGTTGAATCGGGCGCACAGCAAAAGCCAGCCGCTGACCCTGCCCGTCAAAAATGCCCGCGCGGACGCTGGCGGATCCCACATCCACGCCGATAAAACATGGGTTTTTCATAGATTTCTCCATAACTACCACGAGTTAGCATTCTAACTAAAGAGCATGATGAACAACAAAATATTTAACAAAAAACTGTGAGATGGATCTAGCATACCCGCTATTGATGGAATCTTTATTGAAAAAAAATTTATATATTCTGTGTTATATTTTTTAACCTTAAAAAGGAAGAAATTTGCTGGCAATTAATTCATTAAAAATAGTTATTTTACCTTATTTAAGTTAAGACTTATTATAACAATTAAACAGTATAATAACATTATGGAGATAAATAAAAATGAACACTATAGGTTCCCTTGCCGGTTGGGAAAAAACTCATGGGGAAAGTTACGATGTCAGTTTTAATGGCAATTATGTTAAGCTGAAGATGGGACTCAAAGAAGCTTACAATGTAGATATGAAATCCCATGAAACGCACCAGCATCAAGGTGGGAGCAGCGAAAAACATACAAAAAACATATATATTTTTAGCTTGGTTCAGTCAAACCGTTCTGAACAAGAGTTATCAAAAAAAGAGGATAACCTTCCTCTTGATTTATCCATAGCAAGAAAAAACGACCATTGTTGTGGTGAAGATAACAAACCTTCCTCATCATTTCAGATTGAAAAAGCAAAAGATTTATTACTTCAAACGCAACATGGCATTAAACTTAAAAAAAATAATAAGCCGCATCACCGCTGTATTGCCAGCCATAAAGCAAGAAGCCGTGATGAACAGTGTTCTATCGTACTTGAGGCTTGCCACCCATATTCTAACTGTAGCAGGGTGGCTAAAATACACGACATTCCGCATCAATATATATTTGCATGGTGTAAAAAGCATTTTTCCATGTCCATCACAGAGTTAAAAAAAATTCTGGAATATATTTATCAAAATCCTTCAGCTAATAAAACTCCCTTTTTGGCACTGGATACCATAATTCATTCTTATGAGTTAAAAAAAAAGAGAAAAACTTTTACTACATTAGAAAAAGAAAAGATTGTCCAGGAAGCTTGCGGCATTAAAAAGCCTGTATATGAGGTCGCCAAACATTACAATATTTGTTGTACTAACATTCACCGCTGGTGTAGAGAAATACACAACATGACTTTAGAAAATTATAGAAAAAATAGGTTATAAATCCGAGACTGACAAAGAAAAAAAATACCGAATAATTATGGTTAGGAACCTTTATGGACAAGGCCAAACACATATTAATAATTAGGTGCATATAATGAAGGAGAACAATCAATATGAACAATATTCTTATATCGTCCTCGGCTGAATGCTATCAAATAATAGGTTCGAATTTTAAACTAACTTAAAAGTGTGCGGAGAAAAATTCATTTCAATTAATGCAACCAATAATAATTTCGCGCCGTATAAAGTGAGTTGCCCGGCAATAAGTTAAAAAAGTACAGCGAAGTATAAAATACCTGTTTACATCATCTATAAATGGTGTCAAATAATATATAAGGTAACGCTAAGTGAACAGAGAATAAGACTGAGTCTGACTTCCCCAAAATGACCATAACCTTTATGTCATAACGGTGGAAGCCTTGGTTATTTGAGATTTACGCGTTAACCGGCACATCCTGAGATTTGTGGCATAGCATTCAGGCACCTCTTCGCCATGTTTCATCCCCCTTTCTCTAGGGGACGCCGCTCTGAGTGTCGTTTTCGCGTCAAGCCCCAATGCTAGCGGGAATTCAGTACAAATTTCTCGATTGCCACCGCAACGCCGTCTTCCAGATTGCTTTTGGTCACGAACTGGCTGGCGGCTTTTACTTCATCAATGCCATTCCCCATCGCCACGCCAATGCCGGCATACTTAATCATTGCTAAATCATTCGCCTGATCTCCGATCGTCATTACCTCATCAGCCGTGATATGCAGATGCTCCGCCAATGCCTTGACTCCCTCGCCTTTATTCGCCTCTTTGCGCAACAATTCCAGGTAATATTCGGCGCTTTTCATAATGGTATATCTGTCAAAGGCTTCCTGCGGGATCTGGCTGATGGCGTGGTCCAAAATAGCCGGCTCATCAACCATCATCACTTTAGGAAACCGAAGACCCCGGTCCATTTCATCTACCCGGCGGAATTTTAACGGCATACCGGTCAGAAAAGCTTCAAAAACGGTATAGCGGCCGATATCCCGATTTGCCGTATAGAGTGTAGAGAAAGTCAGCGCATGAAAATGCACACCAAGCTGCCGTGACAACGCCTCGAAATAAAGATAATCGTCAAAATCGAGGGTAATTTCCGATACGCGATCGCCGTTAACCGTCCGCTGGACCAGCGCGCCGTTATTGGTAATGCAGTAATGCCCTTCCTGTTGTAAATCCAGCTCAAGCAGGTAGCGCTGTATGCCGATAAAGGGCCGGCCGGTGGCCAAGACAACATAGACACCCTTATCCCGCGCTGCGCTTATGGCGCGTTTAACCGCGGGGGTTATCTCATGCTTATGATTTAACAGGGTCCCGTCCATATCTATTGCTATAAGTTTTATCGTCATTGCACCCTCTTTAGGCGGTGGCGGAAAGCCAGAATAAGTCGCCATTCCGTCATCACTCAATCATCATACTAAACCAACCGATAATAGCGCAAATCCACCGCTTACGGTGAATGTTTCGTGTTGATTCCGGTTTGCAGGCATCCCTGAAGGTAAATATGCTCACAGATTGCGTTGCCGGTAATTAGACTGAAAGATATTTCAATGGGCTCATGATTTTATCCTTGAATATTAAAGATACATCAGACTATTAAATTAATATTGATTTAACCCATTATTATGAAATATTTCTAACCTTCTTTCGTTAGACTTCTTATGCGGATAATTTATTATTGATTGCCGTCATTGAGTGACATAAAAAGTAGCAAACCCAAAGGAAGGGAATATATGAAAACAAAATCACTGGTGAAGATTAAACCGGAAAATGGAAAGCTGCGCGTCGAAGTATGGCTATTCGAGCCAAGGGCTATCACGTGTTATATCATCGAGGGCACTCTTTTTCGAACGATGACGAGATCGCGAGTTGTTCATTGATACTAATTCATTTGATATTTTATTAGTTATAATTAAATTATATTATTATCTAAGGAAACGCCGCGCCAAATAATGGCGCGGCAGTTACCGTTGTCGTTCCATTTAAAGTGACTTGCCCCTAACTCGACAACGTTGACATTATATAAGAAGTTGAGTAGACGTGTAAATATCCGAACTAGCAAAACACAACTATAAAAATAGTAAACAAATAATAGAGATTATATATACTTATATTATATAAATTCAAATGATTCATAACCATAAATTGAAAAGAAAGGCAGCCAACGGCCGCCTTTTTTGTTTTCAGCGCCAATCAAAAGCTGACCGCCGCTATCGATAAACGTTAAATATCGATATTAGCCGCTTTCAACGCATTCTCTTCAATGAAGGCGCGCCGCGGTTCCACCGCATCACCCATCAGGGTGGTAAATAGCTGATCGGCGGCAATAGCGTCTTTGACGGTCACCCGCAGCATGCGGCGGCTTTCCGGATCCATGGTGGTTTCCCACAGCTGCTCCGGATTCATTTCACCCAGCCCTTTATAACGTTGTATGGCCAGACCGCGCCGTGACTCTTTTACCAGCCAGTCCAATGCCTGCTCAAAGGTGGTAACCGGCAGGCGCCGTTCACCCCGCTCCACAAAAGCGTCCGATTCTATCAGGCCGCGCAGTTTTTCACCCAACGAGCAAAGCTTGCGATATTCGCCGCCGTGAACAAACTCGAAATCCATCACATAATCGGTATCCACGCCATGGGTACGAATCTTCAGCACCGCCTCGTACAGCTGGCGTTCACGGTTTTCGCGCACGGTATAGCTATAGCTGCTGCCATGTTTTTCGTTCTGATTGAGATCGTTCACCAAGGCGCCGATCCAACTTGCCACATGCTCTTGGTTCGCCAGATCCGGCTCATGGAGCGTCGGCTGATAGATCAAATGATTCAACAAGGCGCGCGGATAACGACGCTCCATACGGCCAATCATCTTTTGCACCGCATAATGCTCGGCAACCAGTTTCTCCAGCGGCTCGCCGGCCAATGCCGGGGCATGCTCGTTGGGATGAACCGCGGCACCGTCCATCGCCAGCGATATCTGATATTGATCCATGGCATCATCATCCTTGATGTACTGCTCTTGCTTGCCTTTCTTCACCTTGTATAGCGGCGGCTGGGCGATGAAGACATGACCGCGTTCTATCACCTCGGGCATTTGGCGATAAAAGAAGGTCAGCAGCAGGGTGCGGATATGGGAACCATCCACATCGGCATCGGTCATGATGATGATATTGTGATAACGCAGTTTATCGGGATTGTATTCATCCCGGCCGATACCGCAGCCCAGCGCGGTAATCAGCGTCGCCACTTCCTGAGAAGAGAGCATCTTGTCAAAACGCGCTTTCTCCACATTAAGGATTTTCCCTTTCAGCGGCAAAATCGCCTGATTTTTACGGTTCCGGCCCTGTTTGGCCGAACCGCCCGCCGAGTCCCCTTCCACCAGATAAAGTTCTGACAGCGCCGGATCCCGCTCCTGACAGTCCGCCAGCTTGCCCGGCAACCCCGCCAAATCCAATGCCCCTTTACGCCGGGTCATTTCCCGCGCTTTGCGCGCCGCTTCACGGGCGCGGGCGGCATCTATAATCTTGCCCACCACGATCTTGGCATCGGTGGGGTTTTCCAGCAGATAGGCCACCAGCCGCTCATTCATCTGCGTCTCCACCGCGGTTTTCACCTCGGAGGAAACCAGCTTGTCCTTGGTCTGGGAGGAGAATTTCGGGTCCGGCACTTTTACCGACACCACGGCTATCAATCCTTCACGGGCGTCATCGCCGGTGGCGCTGACCTTCGCTTTTTTGCTGTAACCCTCTTTGTCCATATAGGAGTTCAGGGTACGGGTCATTGCGGCACGGAATCCCACCAAATGCGTACCGCCATCGCGCTGGGGAATATTGTTAGTGAAGCAATAAATATTTTCCTGGAAGCCGTCATTCCACTGCAGGGCGACTTCCACGCCGATACCGTCTTTTTCCGTGGAAAAATAGAATACAGTAGGATGAATCGGCGTCTTGTTTTTATTCAGGTATTCAACAAAGGCTTTGATACCGCCTTGATAATGAAAAAGATCTTCTTTATCGGTCCGTTTATCCACCAAACGGATGGCCACGCCGGAATTGAGGAAAGACAATTCCCGCAGGCGCTTGGCCAGTATTTCATACTGGAATTCGGTATTGTTGGTGAACGTCTCCAGGCTCGGCCAGAAACGCACGGTGGTCCCGGTTTGATCGGTTTCGCCGACGATGGCCAGCGGGGCCTGCGGTATGCCGCCTTTATAGGTCTGCTCATGGACTTTGCCTTCGCGGCGAACCACCAGTTCCAGCTTTTCCGACAAGGCATTGACGACCGATACGCCCACGCCGTGCAAACCGCCGGACACCTTATAGGAATTGTCATCGAACTTACCGCCGGCGTGAAGCACGGTCATGATGACTTCAACGGCGGAGATACCTTCTTCCTCATGGATGCCGGTGGGAATACCGCGCCCGTCATCCTGAACCGATACAGAGTTATCTTCATGAATGATAACGACAATTTCTTTACAATAGCCGGCGAGGGCTTCGTCGATAGCGTTGTCCACAACCTCGAATACCATATGGTGCAGACCGGTGCCGTCATCCGTATCACCGATATACATTCCCGGACGTTTACGCACTGCGTCCAGTCCCTTGAGTACTTTGATACTTGAGGAGTCATAAGAATTCGACATCAACGTTTCTCGCTCATTTTAAACTTCGGATTGAATACGTATTTTACCTTGTTCCACCAGGAACATCCTGCCCTTTTCATCCGTAATATCACGGATTTGTTCAGCGCTCAGCGCGCTGACGAAAACCTGGGCCCGGGTGGCTTTCAAGCGCTCCGCCAGCAGCCTGCGGCGGCCGGCGTCCAGCTCTGAGGCAAAGTCATCTATCAAATAGAGGCACTGTCTACCGCTCTGGCGGGTCAGAAACTCGCCTTGCGCCAAGCGCAAGGCGCACATCAATAATTTCAATTGGCCGCGGGACAGCAAATCCTCAACCGGGACTCCCTCGGCGCGGATGCGAAAATCCGCCTTGTGCGGGCCGGAAGCAGTATATGTCAATGCCCGATCGCGCTCAAACTGCCGTTCCAGCAGATCGCCGTAGTCACTTTCGCGATCCCAGCCGCGCTGAAAACTGAAGTCCAGTTGGAACTCCGGTAAAAACAAGGCGCAGGTCGCAGTGATATCCACCGCTATCGCTTCGCTGTACAGGGCCCGCCAGCGGCTTATCAGCGCCGCCAGGGGGATCAATTCCTGATCCCAGGCGCGCAGCTGCGCATAACGGCTTACCTGGCGTAAAGCCGCATTTCGCTGTTTGAGCAAACGCTTCAGGTTACTCCAGGCGGTGAAAAAACCCGGCTCGTTATGAAAACACCCCCAGTCCATAAAGGCACGACGGTATTTCGGACCGCCGTTCAGCAGGGTGAATCCCTCCGGCGTAATGAGCTGCATAGGCAACAGCTGGGCGAGCTCAGCGACTTTATGCCCGTCGCTGCCATCAATGCGTACCCGGTTATCCCCCAGCCGGTTTTTACTCAGACCCACCGACGTTTGCCGCGAGTCCGACCCCATCCCGTCTATCCGGCCATGCAGCATAAACTCCGGCTGCTCGTGACGAATAACGCGCCCCACCTGCAAGCTGCGGAATGCCCGGCCGTGTCCGAGGGTATAAATGGCTTCCAGGACGCTGGTTTTTCCGCTTCCGTTGGCACCGACCAAAAAATTGAAATCAGCGGCCGGGGCCAAATCGGCGGACTCGATATTACGAAAATCACGGATGAGAAGACGCGATAGGGCCATTCAGTCACACTACCTTACCACATCTCTAGAGACGCATCGGCATAACAACATAGGCCGCCGCCTGGCTGGCGCAGTCTTCGATTTGCACGCTCGACACCCCATCGGTCAGCAATAACCGGACCTGTTCACTTTTCAACGCGTTAAGCACATCCAGCACATAACTGACGTTAAAACCAATTTCCATTTCAGTGCCCTGATAGGAGACGTCCAGAATTTCCTCAGCCTCTTCCTGTTCAGGATTATTGGCGGTGATTTTCAGCTGATCGTTGCTCAGATACAGGCGCACGCCGCGGAATTTTTCATTGGACAGAATGGCCGCGCGGGCAAAAGCCTGCTTAAGCACATCACAACCGGCTTCCAGGGTCTTGTCCGGGTTTTTCGGCAGCACCCGGCGATAATCGGGAAAACGGCCGTCAACCAGTTTTGAGGTAAAGATATAATCACCGAGGCTGGCGCGGATATTATTGCTGCCGATTTGCAGCGTTAACGGCGTTTCGCCGCCATCCAGCATCCTCACCAGCTCCATCACCCCTTTACGAGGCACGATCACCGAATGGGTCGGCAGCGCCTGTCCCACCGGCATGGAACATACCGCCAGGCGATGCCCGTCGGTGGCGACGGTACGTAGCTCTTCGCCCTCGGTCTCGAACAGCATGCCGTTCAGATAGTATCGCACGTCCTGATGCGCCATGGAGAACTGGGTGGATTCAATCAACCGTTTCAGCGTGGCTTGGGGCAAGGTGAATTCAACCTCGCTTTGCCAGTCATCAAGATTGGGGAAATCGGTGGCGGGCAGGGTGGACAGGGAAAAACGGCTGCGTCCTGACCGGATCAGCATGCGTTCGTTTTCCTGCGTCACGGTAATTTCCGCCCCATCGGGCAAACCACGGCAAATATCGAAGAATTTGCGCGCGGGCACGGTGGTGGCGCCGGGCTCATGGGGTTGGGACAGGGCGACTTGCGCCACCATTTCCATCTCCAGATCGGTACCGGTCAGCGATAGCCGATCTTCCGCCACCTGCAACAATAAGTTGCCCAGGATCGGTAGGGTGGGTCGCCCGCCTAACGGGCTGCTAACCTGTTGCAGAGGTTTAAGCAGATGCTCGCGTTCAACGATAAATTTCATAGTTAGGAAGATAATGTTCTGATTAAGTTGGAGAAATCTTCTTTTATATCGTGACTTTCTTCACGCAACTGCTCGATCTTGCGGCAGGCGTGCAACACGGTAGTATGATCGCGCCCGCCGAAAGCGTCGCCGATCTCCGGCAGGCTATGATTGGTCAATTCTTTCGACAGCGCCATAGCCATTTGCCTGGGCCGCGCCACCGAACGGGATCGCCGTTTCGACAGCAGATCGGCCACTTTGATTTTATAATATTCCGCCACGGTTTTCTGGATATTATCGATGGTGACGAGTTTTTCCTGCAGGGCCAGCAAATCCCGCAGCGCTTCGCGCACAAAATCAATGGTAATGGCCCGGCCGGTGAAATTAGCGTTGGCAATGACCCGATTCAACGCCCCTTCCAGTTCGCGAACATTGGAACGTAAGCGCTTGGCGATAAAAAACGCCACTTCTCCCGGCAGCCGGATGTCGTTTTCATCGGCTTTTTTCATCAGAATGGCCACGCGGGTTTCCAGCTCAGGCGGCTCGATGGCCACCGTCAGGCCCCAGCCGAAACGCGACTTCAAACGATCTTCCACGCCGTTAATCTCTTTGGGATAGCGATCGGACGTCAGAATGATCTGCTGGTTGCCTTCCAGCAAGGCATTGAAGGTATGGAAAAACTCTTCCTGCGAACGCTCTTTATTGGCAAAAAACTGAATATCATCAATAAGAAGGGCGTCCACGGAGCGATAATAGCGTTTAAACTCCTCGATAGCGTTATTCTGCAGCGCTTTCACCATATCCTGCACAAAGCGCTCGGAATGCATATAGACCACCTTGGCATTGGCTTTACGGGCCATAATGCCGTTGCCCACCGCATGCAGCAGATGCGTTTTACCCAGGCCCGTCCCGCCGTACAGAAACAGCGGGTTGTAAGCGCCGCCGGGATTGTCCGCCACCTGCCGCGCCGCCGCGCGCGCCAGCTGGTTGGATTTCCCTTCGACAAAGTTATCGAAATTGTGCTTGGGATTGACATTCGAACGATATGACAGCTCCGGCTGCACCGGCGAACTGTCCCAGCTTGGCCGCATGGGCCTGGGACGGGCCGCCTGCACCGGCGCCTCATTGACATGGTTCACCGGCTGCGGATTGACCACCACCGATAACGGCGGCTTGCTTCCCACTTCAAATCGCAGCAAAGGCGCATCGGTACCGCAAAAATCATTTAACAACCCATTGATGTTATTCAAATACTTATCGCGCACCCAGTCCAGGACAAATCGGTTGGGGGCGTACAATGCCAGAGTGTTGTCACTCAGTTCCGCCTGAAGAGGGCGTATCCACATACTGAATTCTGTGGCAGGTAACTCATCCTGTAGTCGGGCAAGACATTGCTGCCAAAGCGAAAGTGACACGGCGGACTCCAATCGAACAAGATCAACAAAGGAAAAGAACAAAACTGTATGATTCAGGATCATCTTTTTGACACGGGTTACCGCGATGGCAATCCGCGAACCGCCTTAAACGGTTTACCGCAACGAAACCCCTTGAGGATCCCGTCAGGGGACTGCGGATCATAACGCAAAGCGCGCCAGAGATCCTCCTCTTCTACACAGTTTCGATCCTTTTTATCCACAGGCTGAAAAGGGCGGGAATGAGTGTAACCGATTCTCCATCCTTGGGATAAAATGTAAGTCTTATATCAGTGAAATTAAGCATAGTCTGATTTTCAACGGTTGCTCTTCTCTGGCGGGATCCTAAATTTAATGTGGCAGATCCCGCCTGATCCTTGCGCTTTGGCCTGGAACCCGTATAATTCTCACCCCTACGCGTGATGCCTGTTTCCTTTGTTCTGTTTTCAGACGAAGATTCCGGGCAGGCACGAGTATTCAGGTGGGTAAAACGTGATGGGAATTGACTCAGGACTGTACAATTACTACAATCCCGCCTCTTTAATGCGTAATGCGATTGAGGCGTCGGTCTTTTCACGCCGAACAGCCAAACGCGTTTACTGTGAAGTCAAATATTAGTTAGGTAGAAATCGCTATGAAACGCACTTTCCAACCGTCCGTATTGAAACGTAACCGTGATCACGGTTTCCGCTCGCGTATGGCAACGAAGAATGGTCGTCTGGTTTTGGCACGCCGTCGTGCTAAAGGCCGTGCACGTCTGACCGTCTCTTCGAAGTAATAAAGCTAACCCCCCGGGTGGTTAAGCTCGCATTTCCCAGGGAGTTACGGTTGTTAACTCCCAATCATTTTACTTTCGTCTTCCAGCAGCCACAACGGGCCGGCACGCCGCAAATCACCATCCTCGGCCGCCTGAACATGCTGGGGCATCCCCGCGTCGGTTTGACAGTCGCCAAAAAACATGTAAAACGGGCTCATGAACGAAACCGCATCAAGCGTCTTACGCGAGAAAGCTTTCGGACGCACCAGCACGCCCTGCCCGCAATGGATTTTGTCGTTATCGCCAAAAAAGGGGTGGCGGATTTAGATAATCACGCTTTGACGGAAGCGTTGGAAAAGTTATGGCGCCGCCATTGTCGCCAGTCTCCGGGCTGCTGATCGGGCTGATACGCTTGTATCAACTCTATATCAGCCCGCTGCTGGGGCCTCATTGCCGGTTCCAGCCCACATGCTCGCAGTATGGTATCGAGGCAATACGCAGGTTCGGTATGTTAAAAGGCAGTTGGTTGACATTAAAACGCGTATTAAAATGCCACCCTTTGAACCCAGGTGGCGATGACCCCGTGCCGCCGAAAACCAACGATAACAGAGAACATTAACGATGGATTCGCAACGCAATCTTCTTTTCATCGCTCTGCTGTTCGTGTCTTTCATGATCTGGCAAGCCTGGCAAACGGACCACAATCCGCAGCCTGCGACGGTTCAGACTACGCAACAGACAGCGAACACAGCTACCGGTGACGCAGCAAATCAGGGTTTACCCGCCAGTGGGCAAGGGCAATTGATCAAAGTGAAAACCGACGTTCTGTCGCTTTCCATCAATACCCGTGGCGGCGATATCGAGCAGGCTCACTTGCT
Source organism: Sodalis sp. RH15 (assembly GCF_047324255.1). Classification (NCBI taxonomy): domain Bacteria; kingdom Pseudomonadati; phylum Pseudomonadota; class Gammaproteobacteria; order Enterobacterales; family Bruguierivoracaceae; genus Sodalis; species Sodalis sp. RH15. Next base: position 310,088 of record NZ_CP178738.1, on the reverse strand, counting down.
GACTTATCCTGATAAATTGGGTTCAGATCAACCTTTCCATTTGCTTGAAACCTCCCCCGAATTTGTTTATCAGGCGCAAAGCGGCCTGACCGGCAAAAATGGTCCGGATAATCCGGCCAACGGCGAACGTCCTCTGTACAATATCAATCAGGACACCTATGTCCTGGCGGATAACCAGGGCGAGCTACGCGTTCCCCTGACCTATACCGCGCCGGACGGCGTCGCCTATACCAAGACTTTCATCCTCAAACGCGGCGACTATGCGGTGAATGTGGAATACAGCGTCAACAACACCAGCGACAAACCCCTTGAACTGGTGATGTTCGGCCAATTGAAGCAGTCCGTGGATCTGCCGAAGCACCGCGATACCAGCAGCAGTAATTTTGCGCTGCACACCTACCGCGGCGCGGCTTACTCGTCAAGCGATACCAAATACAAGAAATACAGCTTCAGCAATATCAAAGACGATAACCTGAACATCAATACCCAGGGCGGCTGGGTCGCCATGCTGCAGCAATATTTCGCCACCGCCTGGATTCCGCAAACCCCCGGCAACCATAATTTCTTCACCAGCAATCTGGACAACGGCCAGGCGGCGGTAGGCTTCAAATCCACCCCGGTTACCGTGGCCCCCGGCGCGCAGAACACCTTGGACGCGACGTTATGGGTTGGTCCGGAAATCCAGGACAAAATGGCCGCCATCGCGCCGCACCTGGATTTAACCGTGGATTACGGCTGGCTGTGGTTTATCAGTCAACCGCTGTTCAAGCTGCTGAAGTTTATTCATAGCTACGTCGGTAACTGGGGCTTCTCGATTATCGTCATCACCTTTATCGTCCGTGGCATCATGTATCCGCTGACCAAAGCGCAATACACCTCCATGGCGAAAATGCGCATGCTGCAGCCCAAACTGGCGGCCATGCGCGAGCGTATCGGCGACGACAAGCAGCGCATGAGCCAGGAAATGATGGCGCTGTATAAGACCGAGAAGGTCAACCCGCTGGGGGGTTGCCTGCCGCTGGTGGTGCAGATGCCTATCTTCCTGGCGCTGTATTATATGCTGATGGGCTCCATCGAGCTGCGCGGCGCTCCGTTTATCCTGTGGATACAAGATCTTTCCGCTCAGGACCCCTATTACATCCTGCCGATCCTGATGGGCATTACGATGTTCTTCATTCAGAAGATGTCGCCCACCACCGTTGCCGACCCGATGCAGCAGAAGGTCATGACCTTTATGCCTGTGATCTTTACCGTATTCTTCCTGTGGTTCCCGTCGGGCCTGGTGCTGTACTATATCATCAGCAACATGGTGACCATTATCCAGCAGCAGCTGATTTATCGCGGCCTGGAAAAACGCGGTTTGCACAGCCGGGATAAAAAGAAAACCTAGCAGTTATGCAAATTTTCTCGGAGTCAACGAGGCGGGACAGGATGATAGAAGAGTAAACCGTCCGCGCCATGGACGGCGCGGATCGAGCCCCCAGGGATGGGTTTACGGCGTGTTTACGATCTAGCATCCTGTTCCGACTGGAAACTTCGTCAGCAAATGCAAGGGCGGTCATATGGCCGCCTTTTTTATTATGCGCGCCGTCCAAGCGCGAAGAGAGAACAGCATGAGCCAGTCCGATACCATTGTAGCCCTCGCCACGCCGCCGGGACGCGGCGGGGTAGGCATCGTGCGGATTTCCGGCCGCTTGGCCGCCGAGGCGGCGCGCCGGCTGCTGGGCAAACTGCCCAAACCCCGCTACGCCGATTATCTGCCGTTTCGCGACAAGGACGGCGCTGTGCTTGATCAAGGCATAGCCCTATGGTTTCCCGGCCCGAATTCCTTTACTGGCGAGGACGTGCTGGAACTGCACGGCCACGGTGGCCCGGTGATATTGGATATGTTGATAAAACGCGTCCTGGGGCTGCCAGGCGTGCGTATCGCCCGTCCGGGAGAGTTCTCTGAACGGGCGTTCCTCAACGATAAGCTTGATTTGGCCCAGGCCGAGGCCATCGCCGACCTGATTGACGCCAGTTCGCAGCAGGCCGCCCGTTCGGCGGTGAATTCGCTCCAGGGCGTTTTTTCCCAACGCATACAGCATTTGGTGGAAGCAGTCACTAACCTTCGCATCTATGTAGAAGCCGCCATCGACTTCCCTGACGAGGAAATCGACTTTCTCTCCGACGGCAGGATTGAACGCCGGCTCAACGAGGTCATGGACGAGCTTAAAACGGTACGCTCCGAAGCCCGCCAGGGCAGCCTGCTGCGAGAAGGCATGAAGGTGGTGATAGCCGGTCGCCCCAACGCCGGTAAATCCAGCCTGCTCAATGCCTTGGCCGGTCGGGAAGCAGCCATTGTCACCGATATCGCCGGCACCACCCGCGACGTTCTGCGGGAACATATCCTGCTGAACGGCATGCCGCTGCATATTATCGACACCGCCGGCCTGCGAGAAGCGGGTGATGCAGTGGAACGCATCGGCATCCAACGCGCCTGGCAGGAGATAGAACAGGCAGACCATGTGCTGCTGATGGTGGACGGCACCACCACCGCGGTAAACGACCCCAATACCCTATGGCCGGAGTTTGTCGCCAGGGTTCCCGCCGCGTTGCCCATTACCGTTATCCGTAACAAAGCCGATCTGACCGGTGAAGCCGAAACCGTAAGCGAAGTGAATGGCCACTCACTTATTACCCTTTCCGCCCATTCCGGCGCCGGCATCGACCTGCTGCGGGACCATTTACTGCAAAGCATCGGCTTCAACGGCAACCTGGAGGGGGGCTTCCTTGCCCGGCGGCGTCATCTGCAGGCCCTGGATACGGCGGCGGAACATCTGATAATGGGCAAAGAACAGTTAGTAAGTGCTTACGCTGGTGAGCTACTGGCGGAGGAATTACGGCTGGCGCAGCAGGCATTAAGCGAAATTACCGGTGAATTCACTTCGGATGATTTGCTGGGACGGATATTTTCGAGTTTTTGTATCGGGAAGTGATGTTGGTTAGATAGGACAATTAAAATGGACACCGATTATCCTGGCTTTGATAGGTCCAAACAATAATCATCTTCTCAAGTATTGCCCTTACCCTATCCACACATGAAACTGGTAACAGGTAACACCTTATACTCCATAAGAGGCCAGCTTCATGTCAACATCAAGCACCACACTCAAGATCGACGACAGACTCAAAGAGCGTGTCAAAAAACTGGCGGATTCACGCGATCGCAGCCCACACTATCTGATGATAGCCGCTATCACACAATATATTGAACACGAAGAGGCACGCGAGAGTTTTAAGCAGGAAGCCATCGACTCTTGGCGTGAGTATCAGGAAACCGGCCTGCATCTGACGGGTGATGAAGTCAAAACCTGGCTGCGTGGCTGGGGAACAGAAGCGGAAACGGATATTCCTGAATGCCACAAGTAATCATCACACAACGAACTGCAACCGGGTTAACGCGCTGTCGTGAGTTCCTGACCAGCAAAAATCCGCTGGCAGCCATTAGGGCGGGTCAGGTTCTCGAAGCGCATTTTGAGCAACGGGGAAACAACCCCGAAATGGGCCGCCCTTTTACTGAGCTGCCGGTATTACGGGAATTGATGATTGAATTCGGCGATTCCGGCTATGTGGCGTTGTACCGCTACGAGAAAATAAAAGACCGTGTTTATGTGCTGGCCTTTCAGCATCAGAAAGAAGCGGGATATTAACTCAAAAAAATCATAATGTTATAAGCAATTTCCGTTTCGTGTCTAAAATTGTGCCCACCGCACAAAAACACGACAATAAATACAATGGTAAATCAACCGGATATCCACTTTTCCAGCTTTTGTATCGTATCTGCGTAGGTTCATAGCGGACTAACCAGAAATAGACTCGCATTCGTATAATGTCACAGCAAGCCTAAAAATATTAGAAAGCGAATAACCAGCGGCGGCGTGTATTAATGCTCAGGCGTCACTTCGGCCGTTTTTCCCGAATTCTGATCTTACGATCTATCAACCCCCCCACACCATCATAATAGCGACTCGGCCAAATCTCAGCAGGATGAATACTCAGTGCCTCGGCAATAAGCCATTCACCTTTCGGCCAAGGACGCGTCAGCGCATTTGCCAGTGTCGATGAGCCAAGGCCGGCGGAGCGTGAAAGCCCAGCCAATGTGGTGCCCTGTTTTCGCAAGGCAGCGATTATATCCGCCGGATGCCAGTCGTTTTTCATGTAAACCTTAACTCTTTGCCATTAAGAGAATATAGGCTCCCAATACTACGTTATTCGTAGTATCGATTTCAAGCCATAACTACGATTATCGTAGTTATGAAATCTAAACCAAACTACCATGAAGTTTTTTACCAGCGACTCAAGCAGGCACGGCTTGCTAAGGGTTTATCACAGAAGAAGCTCGGCATTGCCGCCGGGATTGACGAGTTTGTCGCAAGTGCCCGCATCAATCGTTATGAGAAAGGCGTCCATGAGGCCAGCATCAAGACCGCCCAGCAGTTAGCCGATGTGCTGGAGGTGCCGTTAGCTTATTTTTATACCGACGATGATATGTTAGCCGAATTGATGCTGGCATTCCTGACGCTATCGCCGGAAGAGAAAACAGAGATTTTTACATTGATAAAAAGGCGGGCTGAAAGGAAGCATTGATGGTTTGGTTCCCCTACAAGTCAGATTTATACTGAATGCCCCATCAGTGCAATGATGAAAAATTCACCAAAAATATTAGAAAAATTCACAATAATTAAACACTGTTCATTTCATATAATCCCACCTTGGTATTTTATTTGTGGAAATTCATTATTGATAATTAGTATCTGAAAACAGCGAGCGTGTTGCATTAAATTGCAAAGCACCTTGAAAATTTATACCGCACTCACTTCGGTCAAAATAACGGTTATATTCGGTAGATATTCACACCGTTACCGAACAGTGAAATTAAAACCCATGGCAAAGCGGCATTGCTTAAGTATGTGCAAAAACATATCAAAGCAAGGGATATCAACCTTCGGCTGCCGGATATTGCTTTTTTAATGGATTTAGCGCAACTCAGCGAAGACCAGGGAAAATCGCTGCTGCGCTACCTCACCCAGGAGACAAACACTCTTGACTCGAAAACCTTTTTACGTATTCTTGTGGAAAATACGCCACGTTACAGGGATGAAATGATGACTCTAGCAGAACATCTGAAACTGGAAGGAAGGAATGAAGGAAGGAATGAAGGACGTAGTGAGCAAGCCCGGGAAATCGCCCGTAATTTATTGTCTATGGGTCTGGATCACACAACGATAGAGCGGGCCACGGGATTGAGTAATATAGAGCTTGATGCGTTGATGGATTTAGCGGTAAGAATTAAGGGCTAATCATACAGGCTTTCAAGAATCATACTCACCGGTAGAAAGATTTGTGTATGGTTATTTTTCGGCCGATGAGTCCAAACAAATAAAATATGATTTTTTAATTATTAAAATTTAATTTAATAATTTTCAACAGCATTTTCTGTTATGCAAACCCCCTATTATAGATTGAATTTTTTAAGGTAATTTGGCTTATGAGCCGGAGTCCTGTGAGTTATTTCGGAAAACGAGCAGCGCCCGAACAACCAGCATAATGCGTTCAACGCGCGCACCGGGCCTGATTCGGCCTGAACGTTCAAGCTCGGCCAGTCCATGCAAGGCCGCCCAAAAAGTCTCGGTCACAAGCTCCTCGTCGTCGCAAAACGGCGTTATGACCGTAGCAATAGCGTCGAAAGCCGCCCGCAGTTCCGGTCTGGTTTCTGCTTCAGCGAACCGCAGATCCGTCGGCAGGATAAACATGGCCTCGTAGAGTGCGGGCTGACCCGATGCGAAGTCGAAATAAGCCATGGCGACATTCTCGAGGGCGTTTCGTGGTCCGGTGGCTTCACGCGCCGCTTCCTGAATTGCGACGGTAAGCTCCTGGAAACCCTCGATGGCGACGGCTGCAACAATCGCATCCCGGTTCTCGAAATGTGAATAGAGAACCGGCTGACTATATTCAATCTCTTCGGCCAGGCGGCGGATCGTTACGGCATTCCATCCTTCCCGCTCCGCGATCGCACGCGCTGCCGCGATGATGCGGAATTCGCGTTCAGCGCGTTGTCTGCCTTTCCGCTCGGCGATACTCATCGTTCGATCTCCCAGACACAGATGTGCGATATGCCTTGTTATTATACGGAGGCTTGATTATCTAGCAATGATAGATTATATTTCATTGCTATATTTAACCATTAAGGATACTACCGCCATGCATTGGCTTGTGATGGGAATGGCGCTGTTACTGGCGCTGGCGATTATCGCGATCGGCACCCAATATGTTTTGAAACCGATGACCGCGACACGCAGTTTCGGCCTGCCGTTGCCTGAAAGCGGCGCCAACATCCCTTGGTGGCTCCGCCTCAAGGGGGTGCGGGACATTGCATCGGGAGTGCTGATACTGGCGTTCATGGCCTGGGGCGCCCCCCAAGGGATCGGCATCATCCTGCTGGTGGAAGCCATCGTCCCTGTCGGCGACATGCTGCTGATTCTGGCTGCGAAAGGCTCCGCCAAAAGCGCCTTCGGCATTCATGCCCCTACGGCCGTGCTTATGATCTTAACGGCTATTCCTTTACTGATGGGGGTACGCTGAGATGGTCCATGCTGTTTCGGTTTGGCTCCTGGCCTCCGGCTTCCTTGGAGCAGGCCTTGTTAACGCCATCGGCACGGCCGCGACGCGACGCGATTTTGCCCGATGGGGTTACCCGCGCTGGTGGGGCCGTTTTACCGGCGGCCTGGAAATATTAAGCGCCTTGCTGATTGCGCTGCCCGCCAGTCGAATGGTTGGTCTGGCGCTTGGGACAGCAATTATTGCGGCCGCGGTGGTGACCGTTTTGCGCCACCGCGACTTAACGCACCTTGTACCACTGAGTGTTTTTATCGTCGTGATCGCGCTCGCAGAGATATCGTCTTGAGTGTGTGGCACGGAAATAATCATACGTCGTTCGAATGTATCCCACAGGGAATCTTGCCACTAAATAGCTTTGCAAAATAGGAGATCTCTTTGATGGAATTCAGTCCGAATTGAGCATCGGATCAATCGGCAGAGAAAAGAGCAAAGTCAGATACTCTTTACCATCAGCGCCAGTTGTAAACTTCTGGTTTACAACCGCCTCCTCAGCCAGCCCCCCCTTAGTGATCACGCTTTTCAAGTGTTTGCCGAAATTTTGTTCACTGGTCTGGTACAACTCGGCCATTTCCAACTGAGTAAGCCAAACCTGACCACTCATTTCACGCAGTACAAACCGGCTCTATCAGTGCAAAGATTAAAAATCCACCAAAAATAGTTAAAAAACACCTTAATAAATAAACTCTTCTCAATTAATATAATCCGAACGTAGTATTTTATTTGTGGAAATTCATTGATAAAAATAAGTAACCGATAAGAAATACAGTATTGCATTAAAGTGCGAAGCACCTAGAAAATTTATACCTTGCTCAATCCGGTCAAAATGCCGTTTATATTGTGTAGATATTCACACCGCTACAGTGAACCGATGAAAACTATCCCTATACCTCATGATTCGTTGTTCAAGAAATTCTTTAGCGATGCCAGCGTCGTCAATGATTTCCTGCAAATACACCTGCCGCCAGCTTTGCGGGAAATATGCGACTTTGGCACGCTGGCCATTACTTCAGGCTCCTTTGTCGAAGATAACTTTAGCACCCAGTACACCGACATGCTCTACAGCATGCACACCTCGGAGGGAGAAGGTTATGTCTATTGCCTGATTGAACACCAGTCCAGCGCGGACGAGATGATGGCGTTTCGGCTGCTGCGCTACAGCATAGCGGCAATGCATCGCCACCTTGAGCAAGGTCATAAAAAACTGCCGCTGGTGATACCGTTGTTGTTTTACCATGGTAGACAAAGTCCCTACCCGTACAGCACCCTTTGGCTGGACTGCTTCCACAACCCAGACGTGGCACAAATGCTGTATTACCAAGCGTTTCCCCTGGTAGATATAACGGTTATCCCAGACAATGAAATCAAAACCCATCGTAAAGTCGCGCTGCTGGAATTTGTACAAAAGCATATCAGGGCAAGGGATATTAATGTTTGGCTACCGGATATTGTCTTATTGCTGAAATTTGAAAATCCCAGCAAAGAGCAGGTGAAATCGCTTTTGAGCTATCTTACGCAGGAGGGAAATAATCTTGACTTAGAAACCCTTTTACGTATTCTTATGGAAAATACGCCACGTTACAGGGAGGAAATGATGACTCTTGCAGAAAACCTGAAACTTGAAGGACGGAGCGAGCAAGCCCGAGAAATCGCTCTTAATTTATTATCCATGGGTTTAGATCGCGCCACGATAGAACGTGCCACCGGATTGAGCTCTAATGAACTTGTTGCCCTGATGGAGCCAGCAGCGTAAATCAAGGGCCAAACAACGACGCTTCAATGGATCAAGCTTCTCGGTGGGGAAGTTTGTAGGTAAATGCTTTTTCGGTCGCAAAGTGTAAGGAATATAAGATTTGCTCATTATCGAAATTGAGTCAGCATATATTATTTAATCAATTTAATATTGAGCTATTAAATTACTTTATCATCGAAGAGAAACGGATTCCCGAGTTTGATAAAAATATAAGTAAGCACATCGTTGGTCGGGCCCGAATGAGCGAGGCTCATGGATGAGCCGAGTATTACCAACGCACCTGCAACTTAAAATATGAAGAGCTTAATGATTTCCTAACGGCAAATATATTCCCTAAAAAATGTTCATGACTCGCTTTAGGTCATGACGTAAAAAAACACGGGTTTACCCTGATGGATGTGATCGTTATACCGAGCGACAAAATCAAAACCCATCGTAAAGTCGCGCTGTTGGAATTTGTGCAAAAGCATATCAGAGCAAGGGATATCAATATTTGGCCACCGCATTGAGTTCAAGCAGAACTTGGCGGACTGATGAACGCTGAACTTAAAAATCTGACCCGCTAAGACACATATCGGATTGTGGACAACGGTTTTATTAGCAACTTGTACGGGCACAAGGTCTACACCGCGACAATAATCCACTTTTCCAGCTCTGGAACACCCACACCATTGATCAACCTTGCAGCAGCCAGCTCATCAATCCCTTCCCTCATAACTTCAGTAATGTAATATTTTATCACAATAATTTAACAAGAGTCATTCTCTTTAAACTTGAGGGAAATCGTGTTGTTGCGACCATAGCCTCTACAAAACATGAGGTTATTCAATCAAATGATTTTTAGCATGCTTGACAGCCGGAACCGCAATACCTAGATTGAAAATGGTTTTTATTAAAATCCGTCACGCATTTTGTTAAATACTCATTAACAATAGCGGTAGCTGGCTGGACCTTCTCTGCGAAAAATCTCGCTTATGTGAATATCAGCTGAACACACCATCGCATTCAATCCAAACTGAGTTTACCCATGAATTCGTCAAATGAAGGAAGTGTAAAACATTCGCGCCTAAGATATTTTGGCATGGTGGTATTTGGGATAGTGCTCATCATCGCCGGCGCTATCCTCGCTGTGCTCGGTTTCAAACTCCTTAGGCTACATGGCAGTCCTTATTACCTTACCATCGGCCTGGTATGGGTGATTGCCGGATTACTGACGCTATTTAGACGCGGCGCCGGTCTTTATCTGTATGCAATCAGTTTCATCGCCACCCTGATCTGGTCGCTTTGGGAATCAGGACTCAACGGCTGGGCCTTGGTGCCCCGTCTTGATTTGCCGCTGCTTTTTTTGATCTTTGCCGTGCTGTTGATGCCGGCACGACGCGCCAATGGAGAAAAGGGCTATCGTCCCTATGGTATCGCCTTACTGGTGGTAACCGTGGTGGGATTGGGCATCGCCGTGCCTATGGCGCAAAAACCCTATCCGGTCGCGGCCGTCACCACCAAGCCGGGCAATTATTTTGACGATGTCACCGCGCCCGCCTCCCAGGACTGGCCGACCTATGGCGGCGGTTATGGCGCACAGCGTTTCTCGGCGCTATCGCAAATAAACCCAAGTAACGTCAGCGGGTTACAGCGCGCATGGGTATACCGGACGGGTGAGCCGCACATGGCAAACTACGGTAATGAACTGACACCGATTAAAATCGGCGATACGGTGTATGGCTGTACTATCCGCCATAAGGTGTTTGCCGTGGACGCGGCGACGGGGAAACAAAAGTGGATGTTTGATCCCAAAACCCCGCCGGAATCTTCCGCGCCTAACTCGGCCTGTCGCGGCGTGTCGTATTATGCCAATCCGCAAGCGCAACCAGGGCAAGCCTGTTCTACGCGCATTATCGCCGGCACCATGGACGCTAAACTGGTGGCGGTAGATGCTCAAACCGGCCAGGCCTGTGAGGATTTTGGCTCGCACGGCTTCGTTGATTTGATGCAAGGCCTGGGCAAATGGCCGCCAAGCATTGTCTCCGAGACCTCGGCGCCCACCATCGTTCGCGGCGTGGTGGTGGCGGGGCAGCAGGTGATGGATGGCCAACTGAGGTCCGCTCCTTCCGGCGTAGTACGCGGTTATGACGCCGTTACCGGTCAACTGCGTTTCGCCTGGGATATGGAACAACCGGATATCACCACCCTTCCCGCCCCCGGCAACACCTATTCTTTGGGTACGCCGAATATGTGGTCCACGGCGGTAGGGGATGAAAAACTCGGCCTGGTTTATCTGCCGATGGCAAGTTCCGCGGGCGACTATTACAGCTCCACCCGTAATGATGAGGAGAGAAAATATGACTCAGGGATTACCGCGCTGGACGTCGCCACCGGTAAACCGCGCTGGGTCTATCAATTCGTCAAGAATGATGTATGGGATTACGATACGCCGGCACAGCCCAGCCTGGTGGACTTTCCCACCGATAAAGGCAATGTTCCGGCATTGATCGTCACCACCAAGCAGGGGGACCTGTGGGTACTGGACAGGCGTACGGGGCAGCCTCTGCACCAGGTAGAGGAACAAAAAGTGCCCCAGGGCGGCGTTGAGCCGGCCGAACGGGCGCCGGTGCAAAAACGTTCGCTTTACAGCCGCACCCAGAAGCCTGACCTGACCGAGAAAATGATGTGGGGCATATCGCCCATTGACCAGTTGGTCTGCCGGATACAATACCGGTCTGCCAGCTATCAGGGCATATTTACCGCGCCCACCGCCGATAAACCCTGGATTGAATACCCGGGAAATAACGGCGGCTCCGATTGGGGCAGCGTTTCGGTGGATGTGCACAATGGTCTGATTATCGAAAATTACAATGACCTTCCCAGTTACTCCAAGCTGGTGCCGCGCGCCGTTGACGATGCCATGAACGTGTTCTGGCTGGGGGATCCACGCTACAAAAATCCGCCGCCGGGACGTAACCGTCCGCAGGCCGGTTTGCCTTACGGTCAGGACGTGAACACCGGCTGGGTCTCCAATATCGGCGTTATTTGCAAACAGCCGCCGTTCGGCATGATCAAGGGGATAGACCTTGCCAGCGGTAAAACCCTCTGGGATCGCCCGCTAGGTACCGCCGAGCGCAATGGCCCGTGGGGTCTGCATTCCATGTTGCCATTCCAGATAGGATTGCCGAACAATGGCGGGGTATTGACCACCACCAGTGGTTTGGCCTTTGTCGGCGCCACCACGGACGACTACCTGCGCGCCATCGATGTGCATACGGGCAAAACGCTGTGGAAGGACCAGCTGCCTGCGGGGGGCCAAGCGACGCCGATGACCTATGAGGTCAACGGGCGGCAATTTGTCATCATCATGGCCGGCGGCCATCATGGGATGATGACACCGGAAGGGGATTACGTTATCGCCTACGCGTTGCCTGAACAGAAATAAGCTGCGCTTACCTGCACGGACGGTACTTTGGCTGCCGTCCGTGCCTTATCTAAAGACAACGCTTCGTTTACCTTTGCCCGCCCTATTGCTCCAGCAAGCTAATATCTTCCTGTGACAGCCGCACGTCGGCCGCCGCCAGGTTTTCTCTCAAATGCGTGAGAGATGACGTACCGGGAATCAGCAAAATATTCGGCGAGCGCTGCAACAGCCAGGCCAGGGCCACTTGCATGGGTGTGGCGTCCAATTTGCGCGCGACATCGTTAAGCACCTCGGATTGAAGAGGTGAAAAACCGCCCAGCGGGAAAAACGGCACAAAGGGGATACCTTGAGCGGCAAGCTCATCGATTAGGCTATCGTCATCACGTAAAGCCAGATTATAAAGATTCTGCACGCAGGCGATGGGGGTAATTTTTTGGGCGTCAGCTATTTGCGCGGACGTCACATGACTCAGACCGATATGCCGGATCAGACCTCGTTCCTTCAATTCGGCCAAGGCCGTCAGTTGGGCTTCAAGGGGGCCGTCTTCAGGATGATGCTCACCATACATGCTGCGCAGATTGACGACATCAAGCACATCTAGCCCTAGATGACGCAGGTTGTCTTCCACCGCCTTGATGAGTTCCGCCGGCGAGAAGGCCGGAAGCCAAGCGCCCTTCTCATCCCTGCGTGCGCCCACCTTGGTGACAATGCAAAGATCGTCCGCGTAGGGATGCAGCGCTTCTTTGATAAGTTTATTGGTGATGTGCGGTCCGTAGAAGTCGGATGTATCGATATGGTCTACGCCGGCGGCAACCGCTTCCTGGAGAACACGCAGGCACATAGCGGGATCTTTGGGCGGGCCAAATACGCCCGGCCCCGCCAGTTGCATCGCCCCGTAGCCAATACGTTTGACCTGACGATGGCCAAGCTGATAACTACCGGATGTGTTGCGGCTTCCCATAATGTCTCTCCTCTGCAATGTGTGACTTATTGTATGGGGTAAATGCCTGTGCGACTATACCGTTAAGTTGAAACAGGCTGTACGGAAATCTGGACAATGCAAATCGATCTCGGACTGTTGAATGCGGTCATCGCCGTTGCCAAAGCGGGTGGCTTTCGGGAGGCGGCACGGGCCACCAGCAGCAATGCATCGCGCCTTAGCGATGCCGTCCGGCGCGCCGAGCAGCAATTGGGGGTACGATTATTCCATCGAACCACCCGCACCGTTGTCCTGACGGAGGCCGGGGAAATCCTTTTGCAACGACTGCTGCCCGCCATGAGCGAAGTGGAATCAGCCCTTGATGCGGTTAACGGATTTCGTAAAACCCCCGCCGGCACATTGCGGCTGAACGTGCCCGTCAGCGCGGCGCGCCTGGTGTTGCCAGGCATTGTTCCCGCGTTCTTGGCCAGGTATCCAGACATACAGCTGGAAATCACGGCGGAAAGCAACGTGATCGATATTTTCAGCGCCGGAAGCGACGCGGGGATACGTTACGACGAGAATCTGGAACAGGATATGATTGCCGTGCCCATCGGTCCCCGCAGGCAGCGTTACGCCATTGCCGCATCGCCCAGCTACCTTGACCGCAGGGGCCGGCCGGAGCATCCGCGAGAGCTGCTGCGCCACGCTTGCCTTCGCGGCAAGTTTGCCAGCGGCGTCTTGCCGGAATGGGTATTTGAAAAAAACGGCGAGGTTGTCAAGCTAAAACCGTCAGGGCCGCTTATCGTCAATATTGGCGCGGGGGTCGATTTGGCGGTGGAAACGGCAATGGCGGGAATCGGGATCATCCAGCTGTTTGAAGAGTGGCTCAGACCCCACTTCGCCAGCGGCGCGCTGGAGCCCATACTGGAACCCTGGTGGAAAGATTTTCCCGGCCCTTATCTTTATTACCCCGACAGACGGCTGGTGCCGACGCCGCTGCGCGCCTTTATCGATTTTATTCGCGAATATCAACAGTACTCTCTTAAATAAAAAAAAGGATAATTGCCGACCATAGCGCGGATCACAACGGTTTTTTTCCACGCGGCTTATTCGCCTTATGTTCCAGATACAATTCAAGTACCGCCTCGGCAAGTTTGTCATCAACGGTATAAAAATAGGCTTCGGGTAAATCTAAAACGCGAGCAAATGCGCAGACGATTTCAAAAGAAGGACGGTGAGTGCCATTTTCATAATGTGACATGCGGGAATATGCCGTTGCTTCCTCAATACCCGCCAGAATACCCAACTCCACCTGAGTAAGATTTGCCCTTATCCGTGCTGACTTCAAGCGCTTAGGAACCATCGAGTTTTCGCCAACGTCTATGTAAAAACATCTTTAGCATTCCTTAACATCGATGAGACAGACAAGCAATGCACGAGCAGATTCATATCAGTAATAATTGATAATCTTATAGTAAGCATAGGACGTTTTGAATAATAAATGGCCGACCCACCATTATATCGGGCCAATACCCCTGGCCGCTGCAGATAACAGCACCTTTTCACGCCTGCGGATGAGAGATTAAGAAAATCTGTAGCGTCAGGGGTTTTGCCGGCCGGGAGGGAACACCCTCAGTGAGATGCGGTAGCTCTGATGAAAGCCGAAAGATCGCCGTTAAACCGCACCGTTTCTTCGATAAAAGGCGAGTGACCGGAATTTGCATATAATTTGCTTTTAACGGCGGGATTAATGGCTTTCGCCCTGGCGATGGTCGGGTTAGGCTGCACCAGGGCGTCTTTCGCGCCAAAGAGCAGCAATACCGGCACCTTGGTTTTACCTAACCCTTGAACGGCAAAGACGGATACTGAAAATATATTATCTTGCATATCCCAGGAGGCCATGGCGGCACTGGCATACAACAGCTCAAACGTGGACTGAGGAGGCCTGGTATAAAAACACAGGTTCAGGAAATCACGTATGGCATTGAGGTGTGTCAGGAGATCGGGTGAAACCAGGTTCGCGTAGACATCGGGATGTGGTGTAATCAGATCGGCGGTCAGTTCTATCACGCCATCCACATACATCACGCTGGAAATATTACCGTCGCCATACTTCGCCAAGTAGTTGGAGAGGGTAATACCGCCTAGGGACCACCCCACCAATACCGGTTTGCGGGCGTGCGCCCCATTGATGACTGCGGCGAGGTCGTCAGCCCAGCGGTATCCATCGGTATAGGCAATGGCAGCCGTGGGTTTGCCGGACAGACCGTGGCCGCGCAGATCGTAGGTGATCAGGCGATAGCGTGCGAGCTGGGCGCTGTTAACCTGCCCCGCCCAATCCAGATGGCTGCCGAGCAGTCCGTGAATCAATACCACAGGGATACCGTTAGGGTTTCCTGATTCCTGAACAGCGATGACAACGCCGTCGGAAGAAGTGACCGTATAGTTTTTGGGCTGCGCGAAAGCAAAGGGCGTCCCAAAGAGCAACGCAACGATAACCGCTATTACTGACAGGATGCGACTGAGATTAAATTTAACCATTTTAGGGTACTCTCTTTAACGAACAAGAGATTACAGTTACCCTTACGCCGAGGTCAGGGTCAATCGTCTAATTTGGCAGCCTTTTACTCAAAAAAAATCACTGGGCCGGTAAGAGCTCAGCGCAAGCGGTTACTCTCAATAGAACGTCAGATAGCCGATCTCGAGCGCCGCCGCGCGCGTTTGCTCAAGACGTTGGCGGAAGGCGTGGTCCCGCCGCTGGACTGATACGCACAACGCGTTTATGCCAGCGGCGTTGCGGCCGCTTGCCGTTTTGGACGAACGCAAACAGCCCGATCCGTGATTTCAGGCCATTAATGATTTGGTCAGCGTAACCAGCGTAAGATCGCCGCGCAGCGGGACGCCTACGCCGGGATCGTCATAGGGAAAGGGCTCAATATGTCCGGTTTTCGCAAAACCGCGCCTCTCATACCATTCAATCAGCTTTTCACGCACATTGATGACCGAGATTTTCAAACTGTGGGCGCCGGCGTCGCGGGCGAATTTCTCCGCTCCCATCATTAGAGAGCGGCCCAGACCGGAGGATTGCACCTGAGGACTCACGGCCAGCATCGAGAGGTACCATTCGCCGCTGTCCATCGGAGTAAGGGCGACACAGCCGGCCAATTTGCCGGAAGCGTTACCACGCGCCACAAGAATGATCGATGCGCCGTTCTCAATCATCTCTTCCAGCGAATGCCTGTTGGTACGTGGCCCTTCGATCAATCCGACTTCGGTCGTCCAATCCGGCGCTGAAATACCTCGATAGGCCTGGTTAACCAGTTCGGCGACTTTATCGAGGTCTTTGACCTCCGCGATGCAAAGCTCCATCTATTATCCTCATTTGATAAAATTTAAATTTTCTGCAATGCAACATTTACTCCTAAGCCGATGAAAATCGCGCCGCCGATCTTTTGCATGGCATTTTGCATGCGATTTGACTTCTTCAGCCGGGATAAAATGACTTCGGCCAAAAGCACGCAAACAATATCAGCAGAAGAAAATGTCAGATTAACGATGCTTCCCAGCGCGATAAATTGCAGCCAAACCGGAAGAGTTCCGGAAACATCAATAAACTGCGGCAAAAATGCCAGATAAAAAATGGCTGTTTTAGGATTCAGAATCTCAACCGTAACACTCTCAAAAAAAGCCTGCTTTGCAGATTTAACCCTTCTCACGTCGGATGTCGCAACCTCGCCAGAGGGTCGGATACGGAACATCTGTATACCCAGCCAGACTAAATAGGCCGCACCCAGCAGCTTTACCGCCAAATAAAGAATGGGAACGACATGAAACAGCAAGGTTAGTCCCGCCGCTGCCGCGATAACATGGGCATAACCACCTAAATGGATACCTAGCGCGGCCATCAATCCCGCGCGCCGACCCTTGGCAATGGTCTGGGCGGCGGTATAAAGCATCGCAGGGCCGGGAATATAGGCGAATATGATAGTGGTAAAAAAGAAAGGGATAAACAAATCGTATGACAGCATCATTTTTCCTGTATAAAATGTCACATAACACTTTGATAAATAATTAAAAATACAAAAAATCACCTCAGCGTTACGGCTATATAAGCAACAATGTTACAGCCACGTTCAGGATCCTCTTACCATTCATACATTCTCTATTTTTATTCATGATAACCCTGTACATGCGTCATACGGCGTTCATGCTCAATAAGCCACTTCTTCCGCCAGAGACCGCCGCCATAGCCGGTCAGAGAGCCGTCAGCGCCAATGACCCGATGGCAAGGGATAACAATGGCGATTTGATTGGCGCCATTCGCTCTCGCAACGGCGCGGGTTGCTTTGCCATTGCCTAGTTGCCTGGCTATGTCCGAATAGCTGCGCACCTGTCCCATGGGGATGGTTCTCAACGCATCCCAGACGGTATTGGTAAAAGGCGTGCCGAATTTCGCCAGCGGCGTGGTGAAGTCGGAAATCTTTCCCGCAAAATATAAACCAAGTTCCTCTTCAATCAAATCGATGGGCTCTTCCCGCCCCATGACTATTTCGGAACCGGTGACCTTTTTGATAGATACTATTTCGCCGGGCAATGCCTTGCGATCAAGAAATTCCAATAAATAAAGCGCCCGCTTATCCCCAATGGCGATCATTGTGCCGATGGGGGTTTCTATCCAATCTGCTTTAAGATAAGAAAGGTGATTGACGTTCTTGGGCGCAACGCCTATCAATTTGGCGATGGCATTGCGAAAGCCGCTGCCTGAATCATAGTTGGCATTTACCTGCGCCTCGATGACTTTGGCGCCATGAGCTAACGAATCAATGCTCCGTCCGATTCTCCTCAATCGGGCAATCTCTAAAAAGGTGATGCCAAACTGCCGCCGGAAAGCCCGTCTGACGGCGGACGGATCATACCCCATATCGATTATTTCTTTTTCCGACCACTTTTGATTGGGGTCATGCTCCAATGCGTCGAGCAATCGATCGATGGCCGGCTCACGGGTCAGCCCGGCGTTCATGGGTCGGCAACGCTTGCAGGGCCGGAATCCCGCTTCCAGCGCGGCGGCTATAGAGGTATGAAACAGGACGTTTTCCCGTTTCGGTTTGCGCGCCGGGCAGGTTAGCTTACAGAAAACGCCGGTGCTTTTCACACCCACATAAGCGAACCCCTCATAGGAAGGATCCCGTTCCATCAACGCTTGGTAAAGAATGTCATCATCCGGCAGATCAAATAACATTACGGTCACCTTCATCCGAGCAAGTCATGACGATGCTAATACAAACAATCATCGCCGGCGACGTAAATCGGGTAAGGATTTTTTCTTGCTTAATATTGAAATATTATGCTTACAAAATAAATTATTAAGAATTAAATATCTATTAATTGTATAAATTAAAGACTTTCCCGCTACCCATCCAAGACTCACTTACCGTTAGCCATGACGGCAATTTTATTTGCCCGGTACGTTTCGTTCTTCATATATCAGGCTTAACATAAATTAACCAAATTTCATCTTGCACCTTATTCTTAAAATATTAGCAAAGTGCTTTAAGAATATTTTATTTTCTTTATACTGGCCAGATATTTTTTATTTTACGAGAGGGCGCTATGAGCTCAAATGATATAAAAGACGATCAGGGAAACACAGCGGAATTATCGTTGATTGCATTGGGACAAAAACTGCAGGCAATGGCGCAAACCGGGCTGACCTTTACCAAAGATCGCTATGATATTGAGCGTTACACGGAGCTGCGTGATATCGCCGCGCAATTTATGGCTCAACAGTTTTCGGCGGACAAGCTGCACTTTGCGGAAGAATTTATCAAACAGCAGGGTTACGCCACACCCAAGGTTGATACCAGGGCCGTGGTGCTAAGGGAGGGTAAGATACTGATGGTAAAGGAAGCCGATGATAAATTATGGAGCTTGCCCGGCGGCTGGGCCGATGTGGGAGACCGTCCCTCCGACGCCGTGTGCCGGGAAGTTGTCGAGGAAACCGGCCTGGTAGTCAGGGTTGAACGTTTATTAGGAGTATGGGACAGAAATCTGCATGGACATCCCCCTTATCCCTGGCATGTCTATAAGCTGATATTCTTCTGTAAAGAACTGGGGGGCACGTTGCAATTAAGCGAGGATTCTCTTGATATTGATTTTTTCGATCCGCAAAAGCTGCCGCCATTATCCTTAACGCGGATCGTTCCCATTGAAATTAAAAGCAGCCTGGACATTATAAAAAACAATAAAGAGACTTGGTTCGATTAAGCTAAAACAGGAGGAAATGGCGTGAATAATAATTTTCGTCAATGCGTACAATCTGCGCCAGAGATAATTATCTTTACCAAAAAGTATCATCCGCGCTAAAGATACAATGTTCTCCATCACAAGTCGGGGAACAATCGCTCGAAGGTCCCGGCCTTCAGCGGCGCACCGAACGGTTCTGGGAATAAGCCTTCCGCCGCTTTCGTAAATAACCGGGCAGCATAAAGCTGCACAGGGCAACAATGCCCAACACCGCCCCCGCCTGCAACAATGCTTTTGGGCCGTAATGCACCATCCACAATCCGCCCGACATCGCGCCGGCGCCAATGCCGATATTGCACGTCATTACATACAGCGCCGATGCCGCCTCGGCCTGACCCGGCGCCAGCTCTATGACCCAGCTCTGCAAGCCGATAAACAGCATGGCGATGCCCGCGCCCCAAACCGCCATCACCAGCCAGGGGATACCGGGCTGCGGGGCGAGATAAAGCATTAGCACTTGGCTGATAACGATATTGCTGGCGGAGAGTACCGCCAAACGCGCGGGGTGTGCCCCGAGCCAGCCGGCCAGTAATGTTCCCGCCGCGCCGGACAGGCCGAATACCAGTAACGCCAGCGGCAGGCGAGGGCCCCGCATCCCCAGGGTATCTGTTACCAGCGGGGTGATATAGGTGTAACCATTGAAGTGGGCGGTAATAATCAGCAGCGTCACCGCCACCGCGCCATACAGCGGCCAGTTGCGGCGTGGGAAGCTGCCCCCGGAATCCGGGATCGCGACGGCCACCGACGGTAGCCAAAAATACCCCAGGATAAAAATGATCAGTCCGAACGCGCCGAATATGGCAAATCCCACTTGCCAGTCAAAGGCCTGTCCCAGGGCGGTGGATAAAGGTACGCCGCCGACAATGGAAAGGGAGATGCCGGAATAGGCCCAGGCGGTCGTTCGGCCCGGCGGCATGCGCGGCGCGATTTTAACCGCGTAGGAGGCCAGAATGGACCAGAATACCCCATGCCCCAAGGCGGCAACGATCCTTAACAGCATCAGAAACCAATAGGAATGAGCTACCAGCGCCAGTCCGTTGCATAGGGTGATAATAGCCAGCAGGGCGAGAAACAGGGGGCGGCGGTTTATCCGGTTGGTCAAAAGCGTGATGGGAATGACCGTCAGGGTAATGATCCAGGCATAGCCTGTCACCAGCGCGCCAACGGCGGCCTGGGACACCTGGAGGTCCTCAGCGATACGAGGCAGCAGTCCTATGGGTAAATACTCGGTGGTTTGGGAAACAAAGGCGCCTAACATCAATACCAATAAAGCACGAATCATCGTTATTTATCCGGTTGTCACCATCGCCGTCGTGTAGACCGATGTCTGGCCCCCACAATAATCTTTAAACGATTAAAGAAAAATAAGGTAGCATTCAATTCTCTGATGACAGCTATGTCATGAATGGATAGGTCATGAATGGAGCGCGCATGGATCATTTGGGTGGTCTCGAACTGTTCGTACAGGTGGCCAAGGCGGGAAGTTTTGTCGAGGCGGCCCGACTTACCGGCGTATCGCCTTCGGCGGTAAGCAAAGGCATCGCCCGGCTGGAGGCGAGGTTAAAGGTTCGCTTGCTTAACAGAAGCACGCGAAGCGTCGCCCTGACGGCGGAAGGTACCCGGTTTTATCAGAACACACTGGTGATACTGCGCGCCGTTGAAGACGCGGAACAGGATCTGACCCAAATCAGGAAATATCCGCGGGGCAAGCTTAAGGTCAGCATGGCGGAAGAGAGCATGGTGTCGTCCTTTATGGCGGATTTTGCCCTGGCCTGGCCGGATATCGAGCTGGAGCTGGTGGTCTCCGATCGCATGGTGAATGTCATCGAGGAAGGGTTCGATGTGGTCGTCCGCAGCGGCAATATCGGCGATTCCCGGCTGATGGCCAAAAAGCTGGCGGTATTCAGTTCAAAGGTGGTCGCCTCGCCCGATTATCTCGCCAAAGCCGGAACGCCTGAAAACCCGGCGGATTTACTGCGCCATGCCTGTTTGCATTACCGCTTCCTTCATAGCGGTAAAATAGAGCATTGGCAGATAAGGGGGTTGGAACCCGCCGCCGCGGGTACGCTGCCCGTTGCGATGGTATGCAACAATATCCAGGGGCGGCTGGACTTCGCCAAGCGCGGCGTGGGGTTGGCCTGGCTGCCGGATTATATCGTCCAGGGCGCTCTGGATGAGGGCACCTTGGTGAGCGTGCTGGATGAGTATGCCATCCGCGTCGAACCGCTTTGGCTGCTATGGCCTTCCGGGCCTTACCTGCCGCTGAAAACCCGGGTATTTATCGATTATCTGTCCACCTGTTTCGCGGCGTGAAACATCCCTCCCGCCATCAATGATTACCTAACGGGGGGTAGGCGCCCAACTGCTGGAACAGGCCGAACCAGTCCTCCAGATGCCAAGTCCTTTTGATATGCTCTCCTTCGAATTCATGGAACTCATGGATACTGAAGCTGACCTTTTTTCCGGTGGCCGGAATACCGAACAGCGGGCCAAGATGTGTGCCGGTAATTTCCGCCCGCACGGCGGCGCGGCCGGCGACCTGGATAAGGTCATGAACGATGATGTTGACATCGGGCATGGCCTGTAAAAAAAGGCCGATGATCGGCTTTAGTCCTTCCGGGCCGGGTCCCTGGCCGGGCGCCAGCGGAATGTCTTCCCAATCGGCGGTGACGGCGATATCCATCAGATCCGGGTTTTTGTCGTTGAACGCCCGATACAGCGTTTCCACCGCCTGACGTTCAATTTTCAGTCGTTCGGTATCGGCCAGCGTGTTGGTGTCGGTCATATGCCTCTCATCCTCGTTGAATTTTTAAGAACCCATGGCCAATTCTGTATAACCCGTTAAAATTTGTCTAACAAATATCCAATATGAATGATTATTTGAAATATGGATTTTCATGGTATCAATTTAAATTTGCTGGCGGCGTTTGATGCGCTGATGATTGAACGTAACGTGACCCGCGCGGCGGCGCGCGTGGGGGTCAGTCAGCCTGCAATGAGCGCGGCGCTGTCGCGCCTGCGCCAGCTGTTTGACGATCGGCTGTTCCTGCGCAGCGCGGACGGCTTGCTGCCCACCCCCCTCGCCAGGGATATCGCCAACCCTATTTCCCAGGCGCTAAGGCAGATAGAGGCGGCCCTGGTGGAAAAACCGGAGTTTGTACCCGAACGGATGTCGCTTACCTTTACCCTCGGGATGTCCGAATATGCGGCCATTGTGTTGCTACCGGCGCTGGCGCGGGCGCTGGAAAAGCGGGCCCCCGGCGTCACATTAAACGTGCATGCGTTCAACGGCCGGGATAGCGCAGTGGACCTGCTGGATACGGGGACCATCGATCTGGCGGTAGGGGTACCCCCGCGACGCCCGGAGAGCCGCATATTAACCAAGTCCATTTTCCGGGATGAATTCGTGACCATTGTTCGCCGCGACAGCGCCGCGGCGAAGAGGGGAATGAGTATGGATGCCTTCCTGGCCCTGTCCCATGTGTTGGTGTCGCCGGAAGGGGATCGCTACGGCCTGGTGGACCAGGCGCTGGCGCAGATGAACAAGCACCGCACCCTGGCGCTGACCCTGCCGCAGATGCTTGCGGTTCCCGCGGTCATCTCTCAAACCGACATGACGGCAACGGTAATGAAGCGGGTCGTGCTCCATTCGTCCGTTCAACGGGATCTGGTCCTGTTTCCGCCGCCGATTGTGCTGCCGTCCATTGATTTTCACCTGATCTGGCACCGGCGCAGCGATCCGCATCCGGCTCAGCAGTGGTTCAGGGGGCTTATCGCGACGCTTGGCGCTTCGTTAGATTGATGGGCATGGAAACCTCCGTTATCCGATTATTATAACGGGTAAAGCGCACTGAATTTACGGGGGATTTTATTTATCATGATTTCCGGCTCAATCCCCAGCAATTGAGACAAATGAACAGACTAAACGATAGCCAATCGTCTTTCACCGTTTTCCACTTTTGCAATAAATGATTGCGGGCGACCCAAAGCGTCGGCAAGTTGTCCCTGGGTAATCCCCTTTAAATACGGGTAGTTTTGAACAATGTTATAACTAATTGATATTCCTGAGCGTATATCGAGACCATAAAAGAGTATCTGAATAAAATATCCCGAATTTGAATGTCCGCATTTTACCTAACGATTCCCAATTGGATAATAACATTCCCGTTGTCAGTAAGTGCCATCCTCTTTTTTAAACAAATTTAGGAAAGCATAGGATCTTCTTTTCAGGCATGATGAAATAAGAAAATGTGATGTGTATCCCGATTATCATTGGAAAACTATCTATATCCTTCTCAATAATAGAATTTGAAAATTCATCGAAATTTCAACAAGTAAAAACAGCATAGATTCCATTGCTATAAATTGGTTAAATTAAGCACAATAATATCGTTGATTATGTTGCCAAGACGTAATCACCACAGATGTGTACCCGATTACTGGTTCTAAATATTTTATAAATCGGTTTACCGCAGCATGAATCCCTATCCCTATTCCGTTTTTTACCGCTTTTTCCCTCTGGCGCCATATTGACAAGAAATCGATTACTCATATTCTGATGGCGTGCAGCAACGTCTTTTCAAGAGAAATTCGCCATCAATGAGAAATCGATTTCTAGACATTGGAAATTCGTTTTTACTTACCAGCAAGTGAGGTAGCGAGTGACTGCAAAACCCCTATCCCAGTATGCGGGAAAACCCGAGCCCTATCTTTCGGGCAAGCCCAGGATTCCAGGCCGAAGCAAACGCCTGCTGATTACCGCGCTGGTTAGCGTTCTCCTGGTGTTGCTCATCGTACGCATTGCCATCAGCGGAGCGATTGACTGGTCGGTCATGGCCAGCTTTTTCTTCCATCGGGCCATCCTTGACGGGCTGGTCATGACGCTGCAACTCACGGTACTCTCCATGCTATCGGGCATTATTCTCGGTACCCTGCTGGCCGTGATGTCCCTCTCCCGCTATCCCATCGTAAACGCCGCCGCCATGCTCTATATCTGGCTGTTTCGCGGCACGCCGTTACTGGTGCAGCTTATTTTCTGGTTCAATATCGCCCTGGTATTTCCGGTTATCGGCACCGGCGACTGGCAGATATCGGTGAATGTGCTGATAACCCCCTTTGTCGCCGCGGTATTGGGGCTGGGGCTGAATGAAGGCGCCTATATGGCGGAGATCGTGCGGGCCGGCCTGAACGCCGTGGACAGCGGGCAGACCGAAGCGGCTCACAGCATCGGCCTGAGCAGAACCAAGGTCATGACCCTTATCGTCTTTCCCCAGGCGTTGAAAATAATCACCCCGCCTACCGCCAATCAAATCATCGGCATGTTGAAAAACACCTCTCTGGTCTCAGTCATCGGGGCGCAGGAGCTGTTAACCAAATCCGAAGATATTTATGCGCGGAATTTTCATGTTATCGAACTGCTGGTGGTGGCCTCCATCTGGTATCTGATTCTCACCACGGTAGCCTCGGGCCTGCAGTACTGGCTCGAGCGCCACCTTGACGGCAAAAACACACGTAATTTGCTCTCCGAGACGGGGGTTTAACCATGATGACCGCCATGCTGCCACAAGATAATCCGATACTGCGGCCCGTGTCCTGGCATCGCCCCATGCTCTGCGCGCGCGATATCTGCAAAAGCTTCGGCGCCAACCAAGTGCTCACCAATGTCTCATTGGATGTGGAGCGCGGCGAAGTGGTATGCATCATCGGTCCGTCCGGGTCGGGCAAAAGTACGTTTTTACGCTGCCTGAATTTTTTGGAGATGCCGGACAGCGGCGGCGTATGGCTGGATGGCGAACGTTTCGGCTGCCGGGAAACAAATGGAGTGCTGTGGGAGCTGCCGGCACCGGACTTCGCGCGTCAACGGGCGGCCATGAGCATGGTCTTTCAGCGATTCAATCTTTTCCCTCACCTGAGCGCGCTGGAAAACGTTGCCCTGGCGCTGCGCCACGTGCTGCATATCCCAAAGGCTCAGGCGCGGGAAAATGCCATGGCGGTGCTGGCATCGGTGGGCATGGACAGCTATGCCCACCGGCGGCCGACGCAGATGTCGGGGGGACAGCAGCAGCGGGTCGCCATTGCCCGCGCGGTGGCGATGAAACCCAAGGTTTTGTTGTTTGACGAGCCGACCTCCGCGCTGGATCCGGAACTGGTGCATGAAGTGCTGTCGGTGATGACCCTGCTTGCCCGGCAGGGAATGACCATGGTGGTGGTAACGCATGAAATGGGGTTTGCGCGCGAGGTGAGCCATCGGGTGGTGTTTATGGATCGCGGATGCATTGTGGAAGAAGGCCCCAGCGCCCAGGTGATCAACACGCCGACGCATACGCGAACGCGGGCGTTCCTGTCAAAAATCAAATAGCGCGGCTTGCGTCATCCTATACGTCACCACAGTTCTTTCTTACAGGAGATTCATCATGTCATCGCAAACAGTCGCGGTCGTCGGCGTCGGCGCCATGGGCAGCATGTCGCTCTGGCAGTTGGCTCAACGCGGGTATCAGGTTACCGGTTTCGATCGCATGGGCGTACCCCATGATACCAGCGCCCACGGCGCTGAATCGCGGATATTCCGCCTCGCCTACAAGGAAGGCGCGGAATATATTCCCTTACTGAAACGCTCCCTGGCGCTGTGGCGCGAGCTTCAGTCCACCTCCGAACGCCAATTCCATTTCCCCATCGGCTGCCTGTACATCGGTGAAAAGGGTGCGGAGTGGCTCACCGGCACCTTGGAAGGGGCGCGGGAACATAATGTGCGCCATGAAGTGCTGGACGAGCAGGCGCTGCGCGCCCGTTTTCCCCAGCACCGTTTAAGCGGCGGCGAATTTGCCCTGCTTGATCTCGACGGCGGCCTGCTGCGGCCTGAGCTGGGAGTAAGAGCCGCGGTAAAGGCCGCGCTGGCGGCCGGGGCGACGCTGCATCAAGGCTGCGAGGTAACCCGTATCCATCCCCATGCCGACGGGGTCGATGTTACCTGTGACGGCAATACCCGGCGCTTTGACCGCGTGGTGGTCACCAGCGGCGCCTGGGGAACGCGCATGATTGACGTTCCTTCGCCTCATTTCATCGCCCGCCGTCTGGTAGGGACCTGGTTTGGTATCGATGATAAGCAGGCTTATCTGCCGTCCCGCTTTCCGGTCTGTATCAGGCGCACGTCAGAAATCGATTACTCAGGTTTTCCGTGCATGGATGGCTGGACCATTAAAATCATGCCGCCGGTGAATTATCTCAGCGATATTGATCCCTCTGCGGTGGACAGAACGGTCTCTTACGCCGACACCGCCATTATGCGGCGCGTTGCAAGCACCCTGCTGGAGGGGGTTGATCATCAACCGGTGCGCAGCGGCGTTTATCTGGACGGTTTTACCGGCGACGATCGCCCGGTAATCGATTACCACCCGCAAACCAAACGCATCGTTATCGCCACAGGTTTCTCTGGGCACGGCTACAAAATGTCACCCGCCGTCGGGGTGGCGGTGGCCGACCTTATCGAACGCGACGGCGACCCCTATATCAATGAGCATTTTTCACTAGGATGCGCAGCCCGCCGGGCCGGCTGAATCCGTTTTCTCAACAACCGGCCGGGGATGGCCGGCTAATCCACCGCGGCATGCGGTCCATAAGAGGTTTACACCATGAGCTTATTCGTCAATACCTGGCGGACAACGCTGGTCGTCGCGACATTCTGGTGCGCTCACGCCGCTTACGCCGCGGAGTTGAGCATCGGTCCCAAAGGAGAGCCGTTAAGCGTCAACGCCTCACCCGATCTGGCCGGCAAAGTGCCCCATGCCGGCGGGATCTTTACCATCGGCACCGATCCCGGCACGCCGCCCTATTCCTATTATCGCGAGGACGGGCTGACCCTGGTGGGCCTGGATATCGATTTAGGCAACGCCATCGCCGCCAAACTGGGACTGCACGCCAAATGGCAGACGCTGAAATTCCCCGGCATCCTGGCGGCGATAAAAGCGGGCAGGATTGACACCGCCCTCAGCGCCATGGGGGATACGCCTGCGCGGGAAAAAGAGGTGGATTTTGTTGATTATTCCACCGACGGCAACGCCATCGTGGTGGCCAAAGGCAACCCCTCCGGCATCAAGAAAATCGGCGATTTGTGCGGTAAACACGTTGCCCTGCTGCAAGGCAGCGTTATGCAGGGATTGGTTGAGGCACAAAATAAAAAGTGCGACACCAAAATCGACATTCAGGTTTTCCAGGATATCAACCAGGCCTTGCTACAGGTTCGTACCCGCCGGGCGGATGCCACCATGTATCAATACGGCGTGGCCGCTTACGTGATCAAAACCTCCCCTGACGCCGCCGGTCTGGAAGTGCTGGCGTTTGAGCAGTACGGCACCGGCTATAACGCCATGCCGTTCCGCCGCGCCGATACCGCCATGCGCGATGCCGTACAGGCCGCGCTGGGCGAGATGCAAAAAGACGGCAGCTATCAAAAAATCCTCAGCGCGTGGGGCATGCAGCCCAACGGACTGGAAAAATTCACCGTCAATGACGGCCTTCGCTTCAATCAGCCAGGGGGCTGATATTTACCGACGCTTAACGCTAATTCCCTATACAGGAGAGAAAAATGTCCATTCGTGTTTTATATTGCGGCGATACCCAAACGGAAACGTTAATATCCGCCAAAGGCATTGATACTTTTATTCTTAATTACTATCGCGATTCCGCCAAGGTATTGCGCGATGCGCTCTCGCCCCGTCCCGGTATTGCGCTGACCCATATGTCCGCCGACCGTATCCGCGCGGAATTTCCCATGACGGAAGAGGATTTCTCCCAGTGGGACGTCATTATTCTCAGCGATACCGGTTACAATAATTTCGCGCTGCTACCCGGCAACCGCGAGCGTATAGTCCCTATGGGGCCGGACCGCATCGGTAATTTCCGCAAATGGGTGGAAAACGGCGGCGGACTGATCATGGCCGGCGGATATACCACCTATTCCGGTATCGAGGGTAAGGGATTATGGGGAGGCACGCCGATAGAGGCTGTATTGCCGGTCACCTGCGAACGCGGTATCGATGACCGCATCGAAGTGCCCGACGGCGCCAAGCTGGATGTCCTGGTGCCTGAGCATCCCATCTTAAAGGGCGTTACTTTTGATAAAGATCGCATCATTCTCGGTTATAATCGGGTGTTTTTGAAATCCGACTCGACGCTTTTGATGGAAACGCGCGGCGATGTGTTTATGGCCGTCGCGGAACCCGGTAAAGGCCGCTCCGTCACCTATACCACCGATCCTGTCTATCACTGGTGTGGTAATCTTCACGAGTGGGAAAATTACGGATTGATGTGGGAGCGCATGGTGAAATGGGCCGCGCGCGAAATATAACAACGCCGATTTAATGCAGTCTGGCCGGCCCGGCTTTTTATGCCGGGCCCCGCACGCGATGAATAAAACCACTAATGACTATTGATCATCGAGCTGTAACTATCTACGACGTAGCCCGACACGCCCATGTCTCCGTGGCAACGGTTTCGCGGGTGACGAACGGTCAAAAAGTGCGTGAGGATTTGGCTAAACGCGTACTGGCGTCCGTTGCCATTCTTGGCTTTCGGCCGAACCGTACGGCCCAGCGCCTGCGGCTGACCACGTCGCATCTGTGGGCACTGATTGTCCCGGACTTCGAAAACTCCTTTTTTACCCGTTTAGCCCGCGGGCTGGAACAGATTTGCCTGCCGCGCAATACCTGCGTGTTTGTCGGCAGTTCCGATGACGATCCGCAAAAAGAGCGGCATTATCTGGATGTCGCCATCGCCGAACGGGTGGGCGGCGTGGTGATCGCCCCGGCCTCGGACGCCACCGATCTCTCGGGACTCACCGAGGCCGGTATTCCAGTGGTGATTGTCGACCGCTCCCTGCCGGACAATCGCTACGATACGGTGCTGACGGATAACTTCGCCGGCGGGGCACTGGCGGCCAATTACCTCACCTCCGCCGGCTACCGGAAAACCGTCTGTATCGCCGGTTCGCCGAACCCTACCAGCGAAAAACGCCTGGAAGGGTTCGCCGCCACGGTGAATAAAACCGGCCTGCTGGATATCGCCAAGGTCAAATACGGCAATAATCGAATCGAAGGCGGCTATACGGCGATTCGCCAGCTGCTGGAAGAGGGCATCGTCTTTGACTCCGTTTTTGTCACCAACAACCTGATGACCATCGGCGTTATTAAAGCGTTGGACGACTGGGCCGCCCTGTCCCGGGATAATATCGGTTTTGTGGGCTTTGACCTGAATGAAATTCCGCTGCTGGCGGGTAAACGCATCGCCTCCATCGACCAAAATCCTCATGAAATGGGGCGCCTGGCCGGAGAACGGATTATCTTTCAGCAGCAGCAGTCCGATGCCGCCGCCGAGCTGTTTGAATTCGCCCCCAAGCTGGGCGGTCTGAGCTGGAAGCTGTAGACTCAGAGCTTGGCCGAAAGGAAGCTGGGCTTGTCTGTCAAACGCAATTAAATCAGGTGCCGTACCAGCTGATTAATTGCCCCGCCGCCGATAATCAGCCAGATAAACAGCAGGGTGGCGAGCAGGATAGGTTTTAGTCCCGCCTGCCGAATAGCGCCGGCATGGGTTGTCAGGCCCAGCGCCGCCATGGCCATGGCCAGCATGGCCGTATCCAGGGTAATGAGTTGATTCACCAGCGCCGCCGGCAGCAGGTGAAAGGAATTGAATGCCGCCACGAGAATAAAGACCACCGCGAACCAGGGAATGGTAATGGCCGATTTTCCAGCGGTGTCGGTAATGCCGTGGTGACGGCGGCTGAGGTAGCCGGAAACCAGTACCAAAAAGGGCGCCAGCATCATTACGCGAATCATTTTGGTAATCACGGCGGCATTTTCCGCCTCGGGGCTGATGGAATGGGCGGCGGCGACCACTTGCGCCACTTCATGAATGGTGGAACCGGCGTAAATACCGAAAGAGAGCTCGCTGAACGACAGCCAATGATAGTGTAGGTTGAGGCGGTACAGCCAGGGGTAAACAAAAATGGCCAAGGTACCGAACACCACCACCGTGGCCACGGCGACCGTGACTTTACTGGCTTCGGCCTTTAGTACCGGTTCGGTGGCCATTACCGCCGCCGCGCCGCAGATACTGCTGCCAGCCCCGATAAGCATAACGGTCTGGCTATCCATGCCAAACACCTTTCGGCCCAGCCAGCAGGCCAGCAAAAAGGTACTGCTCAAGGTTAAAAGATCAATGACGACACCGGTGGCGCCCACATCGGCGATTTGCTGAAAGGTTAACCGAAAGCCATACAGAATGATGCCGATACGCAGCAGCCGCTGCTTGGCGAAAAGCACGCCGCTATGGCTTGCCGGCTGTAGCCAGGGATAAATCGTGTTACCGGCGATAATGCCAAAAATAATCGCCAGCGTCAGCGCACCCAGGCCCAAATGCGTGATCAAGGGAATATTGCCGGTCCAGATGGCCGCCGCCGTCAGTACGCCGGCTAAGATCAGCCCCGGTAGCAGACCCAGAGGTTCACGAGGTAAAAGAAAACGTTTGGGTAATGAATGCAATAAGTGAACGGACATGAAACCTCCTGCTCCAGTAGTGACCGGGCCTTAGATTATCAGCGGACCATTCAAAAGATAAATTCATTATATACTTATAACCTACCAGTATAAGTGGTAAAGAGGGGGACATGGGTAAGGAGAATGTCAGCTGGTCACTTCGACCGTTATCCTTCAAACCAGTCAGGATGTTGTGCGGCAATAGGATCAATGGATAGAATCATGTGCCCAAGATGGCGCCGGAGCGCCTGCTCCGCGGCATCGGCATCCCGTTTTTTCAGACCGTCGAAAATGTGATAATGCTCCGCGATAAGGTCCCGAGGCGGCGAGACAACGCTCAGACTCAGATACCGCACCCGGTCCATGGTGGACTTGATGGATTCTATGGTCTTCCAGGCGAGTTGGCATTCGGCGATATCGGCCAGCGCCTGATGGTAACTATCGTCAAGGTCAAAAAATTCCCTGAACTTATCATTGTCCGCCGCCAGCGCCTGACGGCGAAGATTATGTTCCAGCGACAGCACCTGTTCGTCGGTAATACATGCACAGGCGCGCCGCACCACGGCACACTCTATGACCTGCCGTATATAACGCGCTTCGGCGACGCGCTTAGCGGAAATACGCCGCACAAACGTACCGCGCTGAGGAAGGATTTGGACCAGACCGGCTTCAGCCAGTTTGATAAAGGCCTCTCTGATCAGCTGACGCGACACGCCTATATAGAGTGAAATCTCTTTTTCCGATAACACACTGCCGGGAGCAATAGAGCACGAGATTATTTCATTACGTAAAAAACGGTAAACTTGCAGATTAATTAGTTCATGGTTGTTGAAATCAAATGCTTTTGGCATGACGGTCTGGATGGCTTATTTCGATACATGAAGAGTCATCCTACTATGTATATTGACGGTATGACAATTGCCTTATCGGCGCTAACCAGATTGAACGCTCTCCTCAGCAAGATAACGAAACGGTGGGCACGCCATGCGGAGGTTCGCGGCGCACCCGGCCCGTTTGGTTATCTTTGCTATTTTCACGATAATATAAGCAATCTCATTGCGGCGGTATCAGAAATCGTACCATGCACGGATGATATTTGTACCATAATCCTGACCAGTGGCGTTGGTAATGACGTGTTCATAGTCAACACGGAAGCCATATTTCAATTGGAACGAGATACCTACGCCATTATCTCGTTTTTCATAATTGCGATCATCTATATATTCCAGACGGTCACCCATAACATAAGGTTTTATTGTTTTAACCGCGTAGCTATCAATTGGGAAGGTGTAGCCGGCAAAATATTCAATACCATAAGCATTACCGGCAAAGTAATCATTGGTATTTTTAATTTTGGTGGTTAAGAAGTTTTGATATAAGCCACCGGTGGCGGACAGCATCCAATGACCGGGCGTCCAGCTTAAGCCGGTACCGGTAATGCTTTGATTATAATCATTCGACTTGTGGCTGACCGGATCTTTAATTTCCGCGCTGGTGTAGTTGTATGCTAATCCCCAACTCAGTGTGGGCGTCAAATGATAGTTGATGCCTAACGAGCCGCCGCCTTTACGTTTGTAGTGGAAATTATCCGGAGTCAAATAGTCTTCATCAGAAAACAAATAGGCGGCATACAGATCGGCGTTGCCGGCGCTGACTTTGTATTTCAACTGCTTGCGAGAACGGTAAGAACCGTCATAGTCGCCGTTGACGCCGTTGCCCGGCGCCTGGGCGAGCATATCATCATCCCATACGTCGGTTTTAGCCCCAACCACATCATAATAAACGCTAAGCTGCTGGCCGAAGGTTAACTGGCCGAAGGTTTTGCTTTTGAAACCGGTATAAAGCTGGCGGCGGATAGTATTATTTGCTCCATCGGCATGATGGTTATCCCAATCCAGGACCGCGGGGATATTCACACCCAATTCGTAATAATTGATCCAGCTGACGTCATCGAACAAATAATAATCAGAAGAGAAACGAAAACGAGTCCCGCCGTCAAAACCATTATCTTTATAGGATCTTTGACCGGTTACCTGGTTCATTTGCGGACGGATGCTTCCCCCCACCTGGAAGGTGAGACGGCTTAATAAGTCATAAGGCTGTGGATCTTGCTTTAGCAAGGTAATTTCTGCATTCGAGATAAAAGAAACACCACTCAACACCAGGCCAATAGAAATCCCTAATATGGATTTTTTCATTTTTAATAATCGTTCCGTGTGAAAGAAATTTTAAATAGCATTGCTTTATAATGACCTTACCAAGCATGCCAGTGCCTGAATATGCGGGCCAACCCTGTCCAAACCATATAATCGCTTAGGCTTAAAGCACGACTATCTCAACGAAAGTCATCGCTTTTACCTATAAAATTTTTAGGTTGTAATTATGTTATCGTTAGCTTTTCTTTTTACATTTTCATAAAATTTCCCTCATCTTTTTATGGGAAAGCTGCGAATTTCATGACATTGCCAAAAACGACATAAGTACATCGCTTAATGATGATTAATTAATGATTGATGCTAATGATTAATGAGGCAGCGCAAATATACGCACTTGTCCATCTACCATACAAGACTGATAAGAAGATTTTGTTGGCAAGATCACAGATTAATCGGAGATAAAACCATAGCCGCCAGGGATGGCGGAGTATGCCACCGTTTTATATCGGCCTTAAACACATGCTTTTTGAAGATGATTGACCAATACTGGCATATGCATGTATCTTTTCCCTAACGCCCTTGGCGCGACCCTGGCAACGGCTTTGCTTTCGTGTCATGAGGGCCCTCATCCGGAGGTCGAACATGCCTTATCTTCAACTTGACGTAAACGGTCATTACCCGGTGGCGGACAAAAAACGTCTTGCGGCGAAAATCAGCGAAACCTATGCCCAAATGATGTCGGTGGATATTCGCCGCATCAGCGTTGCCATTCGTGAACTGGGCGAAGGCGGGGTATGGCGGGTACCGGATATCGGGGGCGAGCCGACCCCGGTTTCCGTAATGATGCTGGATATTAGAAAAGGCAGAACTCCTGAACTGCGAATGGAAGTGGCAAAAGCGCTCTGTGCGCATTGCATCGAAATTTTGGGCCTGCGCGCCGACCGCCTCAATGTCGAGTTTACCCAACATTCCGGCGACGAAATGTATCACCCGGCGCTAGGGGGCTATAGCCCCGAGTGGGAACAAGGAGAGGGGTCGCGGTAAATCTGAGTTCATATTAAATGGCGAATCTTTTCCCGCCGGGGCGGGATGGGCACAGTCTTAGGGTGCATAGTTGAAATAGATGACCGGCTGAATCAGGACATGCTCTTGTTTAATGAAGCCAATGCGCAATAAACGCATTGGCTTCACGCCGTCAGGCCCCGGCGGGTTTGATGCCGATGCGGGCCGAGATGCGCGCCAGCAGGGCATCGTCCGACACTCCCTGGAAATCTTCACGCGGCGTGTAAGGGGTTTCCAAGGCGGCGATTTCCTCCTCGGTCAGGACGATGTCCAGCGACGCCACCGCATCGGCAATATGGGAGGGCTTGCCGGCGCCCACCAGCGGCGCCGCCACCACCGGGTTACGCCGCAGCCAGGCCAGGGCAATCTGCGCCCGGCTAACGCCCCTTGCACGGGCGACGGCCGCCACGGCATCGACGATGGCGTCATCGCTTTTTTCCTGGGTATAGAGCATATCGGCAAAGGGGTCGCTGCCTGAACGGCCGGTGGCGGCGCCACTCTCACGGGCAAGGCGACCGCGGGCCAGCGGGCTCCAGACAATGATGCCGATGCCCTCATCTTTGCAAAGAGGCAGCATTTCACGCTCTTCTTCCCGCGCCAGCAGATTGTAATGATCCTGCATGGAGACAAATCGCGCCCAGCCGTGCTGGCGCTGCAGATGTAATATCTTGCTGAATTGCCAGGCATGCATTGACGATGCGCCGAGATAACGCACCTTACCGGATTTCACCACATCGTTTAGCGCTTCAAGGGTTTCCTCCAGCGGCGTCGCGTTGTCCAATCGATGAATCTGGTAAAGATCGATATAGTCGGTCCCCAGCCGGCGAAGGCTATGGTCGATTTCTGTGAAAATCGCCTTACGCGACAGTCCGGCGCCGTTGGGACCAGGGCGCATGGGATGGCGCACTTTGGTGGCGATAACCACGTTATCCCGATCGGCGTAATCCCGCAAAGCCCGGCCGAGGATCTCCTCGCTGGAACCTTGGGAGTACATATTGGCGGTATCGAAGAAATTGATCCCTGCTTCGAGCGCCTGTTTAATCAAAGGGCGGCTGGCGTCTTCATCCAGTGACCATACCGGATGGCCGCGGTTCGGTTCGCCATAGGTCATGCAGCCAAGGGCGATGGGTGAAACATCCAATCCGGTATTGCCGAGTTTTATATATCGCATAGCGGTTTCCTGTTGATGTCATCCAGGAAAACCGGATGCCGCCTACGGCGGTAACAATCATCCGGCTCCCCCGAAAGGGTGTTGCAGTACACGTCAACAGGTTATCCGGCATGGCGGAAACCTTTAATACTTCATCGTCCGGATAACTTACGCGAGCGTTCAAATTTAAAAGTGCCCGCCGGAACGACCGTTAAATTGTTTTCTCGAGCTTCACACTGGTCAGGCAGGTTTGGCTATCGTTTCCTGTGGCGAAAGGAGTCACGGCGGAAAGACCGTTGTAGGTCACGTTTATGGTTCCGGTAATATTTCTCGG
This sequence comes from Sodalis sp. RH15, assembly GCF_047324255.1. NCBI lineage: Bacteria > Pseudomonadati > Pseudomonadota > Gammaproteobacteria > Enterobacterales > Bruguierivoracaceae > Sodalis > Sodalis sp. RH15. The sequence continues at coordinate 274,820 of NZ_CP178738.1, read as the reverse complement.
CAGCCAGACGCCGATAAAACCGTTTTGATAACTGGTCATGTTATTGCTAGCAATGACCTTACCCTGTTGATCGATGATTTTTACCTTGAACGCGGTATTTTTTAATTCTCCGGTACAGGATGACAGGTTATGGTTATAACAAGGATGGGTGTAGGTAATATAAGGGGCGAATGACAGATAAAACTTATCGCCGAGAGGGTAGGAATGCGCTTCTTTACCATCCGATACGGTAAGTTCGGTACTGGTGACGGCGGCGGAAAAATTCAATGGCCGATCCTGCTGCAGGCGATTGATATATTCCACCATTTGTGGCGTTGTTTTATTTTCCAGACCATTTTTTGCCAGAAAAGATTGATCTTGAGCATAAGAGAACTGGCTGAACGCAGCCAGGGCTGAGCCCAATATTATTGTGTTTATGGCGTAAGCCGATAAATTTTTCATATTCAAATATCCTCGCATGAAAAGAATGCACAGCCGATTCAAGCCGCTTTCTTTGCAAAAGAAAGTGTTAAAAAAGAATTTACACCTTCCCCTAAGGGCAGGGTCAAAAGCTGATTTGAATAGAAGTGTAAATTTCTTTTGATTGACCGACGCTTAAAGACAATATGGGCCGTTCTTTGCATCAGGCCTTGGACACCCTGGCGGAGTGAATCACAGACCCGCGGGAAACGCGCTGGCGGATTCATAGCGCCAGCACTATGTAAGAAAACCTATTATCAGGATCACACCATAACCAAACGATGAAAACGCCTAAACAAATCGTAGTTTTCTTGGTTTTATTGGCCCCCGTATACGGTTGGGCGGCGGATATCGCTCTGGGTATCGGCGGTTTTCTGACCACCTCACCCTATAAGGTGGACAGAGACGATCATTCGGTTTGGCCGGTAATCAACTATGACGATGATACCTGGTATATCCAAGGGGATGATGCCGGGCGCTATCTTATGAACGATGACGCCAATGAGCTGAAATTAAAAGCGTTTTTCCTGGATCAGGAGTATAAGTCCAGCCGGGGGAGCACTACGGCGATGCGCAGGCTGAACGATCGCCGGTCCACGGTGATGTCCGGTATAAGCTATCAGCGCACCACCCCGATAGGGGCTGTGCATGTCCAGCTGGCGGGGGATATTCTGAATAACAGCCAGGGTGTGCTGGCTAATATCTCCTATCTGAATCAGGTGCGATTGGGCATGCTGACGGTCATACCGGAGTTCGGCGTGGATGGGGCCAACGGCCAGCAAACCCGCTACTATTACGGCGTATCGTCCATGGAGGCCCGCCGCAGCGGCTTGAGCGAATACCGCCCTTCGGCGAATATTACGCCTTATGTTTCCCTGACCGCCGACTATAAGCTCACTGAGCGGTGGGATACGTATGCCAGCGCAAGGGGCAATTTCCTGCCTTCAACGGTTCGTGACAGTCCGATGGTCGATGGGGATGAAATTTATGCATTCTCTTTGGGGATAAATTACAATTTCTAGCGTTTTTTTTAGAAAAGAGTCATTTAATAAAAATAAAATTATTTAAAATCAACACACTAGTACTATAAAGTAATATTAAGCCTAATATTACTTCTCCAATCACTTCGTTTATAAACTATTTATTATTGTTAAGGTAAAATACCCGGCATCCGCTGAATTCAATGAATGCAAGCTCCTCATTGCTCCCGGGGCTGAGTAGCTCTTTTACCACCGTCTCCCTTTCAGAGCTAATAGCTGTATATATGGCAACAAGATCCATTCAATCAATCCCGCGATTACCGTCATGGACGGTGTTGTGCGACTTCGACGGAACCATCAGTTTCAAAGACGTCACCGATACATTATTGGATGCGTTTGGCATGCCGGGCTGGCAGGCGCTGGAGCAGCGATGGGAAAACGGCGAGATAGGCTCGCGGGAATGCATGGCAGGGCAAATTGCCCTGTTGGATACCTCCCGCCTTGAGCTGAACGAATGCCTTTCCACCCTGGCCATCGATCCGTGGTTTGCCGAATTCGCCGCTTATGCCCGCCGGCAAAACATACCATTGCATATCGTCAGCGACGGACTGGACTACGCGATTAATCATATTTTGCAAACCCACGGCATAAGCGGCATACCGGTGATGGCCAACCGTTTGCGGCAGGTGAGCGAACGGCGCTGGGCGCTGGAGTTCCCCTACCATAACGCCAATTGCCTGAAGGCGAGCGGCGTATGTAAATGCGGCATAGCAAAAACCGTGGCGCCGGATAAATTTTTGATGATTGGCGACGGGCGCTCGGATTTCTGTGTCTCTCAAATCGCCGATCATGTTTTCGCCAAAGGCGGCCTGGTTGCCGAATGTCGGCGGATGGGCGTTCCCTTTACCGCCATGAAGGACTTTTCCCAGGCCCCCGCCGAGCTGGAGCGGCTTTTGCAGCAGCGGGAGAGCGCCTATCTGGCGCCCATGGAGCAGTTGATAATCCGGGGGATGTGTGATCAACCATCATGATTTTATGCTGGAAGGCGGCAACATCGGCGTGCTGTTGATCCATGGCCTGACCGGTACGCCCACCGAAATGCGGGGAGTGGGGCGGGAATTCAATCGGGCCGGTTTTACCGTCTACGGCATGCAGCTGGCCGGCCATTGCGGCGATGTGGACGATCTCATCGCCACCAATTGGAAAGACTGGTACCAAAGCGTTATCGACGCCGCGGAGAAACTGCGCTCGCAGGTTGATTATCTGTATGTCGGCGGCCTGTCGATGGGAGCGGTACTTGCGCTGAAATATGCATCCGATTTTCCAGAGCGCACCCGCGGCGTGCTGGTGTACGGCGCGACGTTCCGCTTCGACGGCTGGACGGTTCCGCTCATTACGCGAATACTGGCGCCGGGGTTCCTGATAATGACGGATATACTCCATCTCGGCCGCCGCCGTATCTTCAACGAAGAGCCGCCCTACGGCATACGCAACGAGCAGCTGCGCCGTAAAATTTCCCAAAGCATGTTAAGCGGCGACAGCGGCGCGGCCGGTTTGGCGGGCAACCCCTGGCCTTCCTTGAGCCAGCTGGTTTACCTGACGCGGAACGTGCGCCGCTCGCTGCACCGGATAACCTCGCCCTGCTTGATTATGCATGCGGAAAATGACGATATCGCCCATCGCCGCAACGGCGAACTGGTACGTGATAACGTTCGCGGGCCGGTGAAGATGGTACTGCTGAAAAACAGCTACCATATGATTACTATTGATAACGATCGGCGGGAGCTGGTATCCCGTTCCATAACCTTCATTCAGCAAAACGTTCCGCAGACGGATCGTAACGGCGGCAGCCAGCTTAGCGTCCCGGGCCTGCAGGCAGGGCTGAATTCGACGATGCAGAGCGCATGACAAAGGGATACAAGACCAGGTCATGAGCAAATTAACCATTCTTCTATGGGTGATGAACGTGCTGGTGGATACGCTGGGCCAGCTGGCTTTCAAAGCCGCCGCATTGTCCGGTACAGCCTATTCCGGCCTGGCCCATTGGCGCCATATGCTGTCCCATAAATGGATTTGGGTCGGTATTTTCAGCTATGTATTCGAATTCCTGTTGTGGCTGGCCTTCTTGTCGCTGGTGCCATTGTCGGTTGGGGTCATGCTGGGCTCAATCAATATTGTAGCCATCATGGTAGTCGGCCGCATTTGGTTCAAGGAAAGCCTGAGCAAATGGCGGCTGATAGGCATTTTGCTTATCGCCTGCGGTGTTTTGGTTGTGGGTATCGAATGATGAAACGCTTTTATGTGTTCGGCTTCCTGGCGCTGATGCTGTTTGATACCCTGGCCCAGGTGAGCTTTAAATACGCCTCGCTGCACGCCGCGCCGCTGATGATGGATGTCCAATGGCTGGTTCGCGTGTTCGGCCATCCGTGGATTTATGGCGCCTTTATCGGTTACATCGGCGCTTTTTTTACCTGGATGACCCTGTTGAAATATGCCCCGGTGGGGCCGGCCTTTGCCGCGTCGCATCTTGAAATTATCAGCGTCACCCTGGTGTCCGTCTGGCTATTTGACGATCAGCTCAATCCGGTAAAGGTCATCGGCGGCCTGCTGATATTATCGGGCATCCTCTGCCTGGCCAAAGGCGAGACCGCCGATTCGTGACGCGCTTCCCTCCCTTGGTGGAAATTCCTCCCACCGCCGGCCTACCCGCGCAATGGAGCGATCTTCTGGCTTTATCCGGCAATCTGGCCGCCGGCCTGGCGCAACAGCTGTCAATTCCCCTCCCCGCACTGACCTGTTCCGGGACTGCCGCCCTGATCGTGGCGCTGCGGGTATTGCAGCAGCGCTTGCCCGGACGGACCGCCTTGATAGTTCCGGCATATACCTGTCCCCTGGTGGCGCTGGCCGTTCATTTCTGTCCGCCTTTGCGCGTTGTTCCCTGCGATCTTGCGCCTGGCGGCATCAGTCTGGACGTCGGGCAGCTGGCGTCGCTGTGCGATGAACAAACGCTGGCGGTGGTGGTAACGCACCTTGCCGGCCGGGTGGCCGATGTGGACAACGTACGGTCCATAACGGCGAAGGCCGGGGCCGCGATTATCGAGGATGCCGCCCAGGCGATGGGGGCCCTGGATGAAGGACGCAGCGTAGGCCTCAAAGGCGACATCGCTTTTTTCAGTATGGCCCTGGGGAAAGGATTGACCACCGCGGAAGGCGGCGTGCTTTTTAGCAGCAATCCCGAGCTGAACCTGGCCTTGCAGCGGCAATGCCGGCAGGATTTGGCGTTCAGCATCGGCTGGGAGCTCAAGCGGATCGCCGAGCTATGGGGATATACGGTGTTTTACCGGCCCCACGGCCTCTATTATGTCTATGGTAAACCGCTGCGACGCGCCCTGGCTAATGGCGATAGGGTGGCGGCGGTGGGGGATGATTTTTCAGCGCAGGCAATCCCATTGCACACCCTCGGGCGTTACCGGCAGCGGGTCGCCGCCGCTGCGCTGGCGCGATTGCCCGCTTTTCTCCGCCAGGGGCGAGAACGCGCCCTGCGTCGGGTCGATTTGTTAAGGCAATTACCGGGTGTCGGCGTCGTGGCGGATTCGCCGGACAAGCAGGGCACCTGGCCGTTTATTCTGTTGCTGATGCCGGATAATAAAACGCGTGATGCGGCAATGGAGAGCCTTTGGACCTCGGGATTGGGCGTGACCCGCTTGTTTATTCACACCCTGGCGGGCTACCCGGCGGTAACGCCTTTTTTACAGCCGAAGCTGTTGTCTCCCAACGCGCAAGCCCTTGCGACCCGCGGCCTGTCCATCACTAACAGCCCATGGCTCTCCGACGACATGTTCGGCCGGGTACTGGCGCAATTGCGGGCTGCGCTGGGTTAATTCCAGCAGCCGTTTATCCGCTCAAGCAGCCGCTGGTTCAGCTGATTTTGCCGTTGCTGCCAGGCCAGCGCCTCGGCAATGGAGGGTTCTTGCTGTCCGTCCGCGGCGCTGAGCCAACGCTTGAAGCGGCTCAGATAACGGTAAACCGACACTTCCCCGGTAATATCAGCACCTATAAGCCGTCCCCGGCAGGCATCAATCAATTCATTCAGATGCCGTTCCTGAAACGATCCCTGATCCCAGTTGGTATTCACCACCTGAGGACTCAGCACATCCTTATCGATGGAGAGGTAAACCGATTGCCGGCTGCCGGAGCGAAAGCGCGATAAAAAATCCGTCATCAATCCATCGGCATCGTTATAACGACGACTGCTGTCCTTTGCTCCCAGCCAATTAAGCCAGCCGGTGTCCACATTGATATTCCAATAGGAGAGTTTTTTTCTCATCAATGGCCGCCAGTGATTCTCCCAGGCATGGCCGAGAGCGATATCCGATGAACCGATACCCAGAACATGAATATGCTCAACCTGCGGCAGCAAGCTGGCCCAATATACCCAAGATCCACAATGGATACCGAAAGGATATCGCATATTATCCGGATGGTTATCACAAATCACGAGCTGGAACGGCGGCTGTTTAACCTGGCGCTGCAATAACAGATGCGTCAGGTGATGGTAATCGCCGCTGCCGGTGAATACACAGCCATAATCAACGGCAAGCTGTGGTTCCAGCGCGGCGACCAGCTGTTGGAACCGCGGCCAGCGGCAGCCGAAACGGATGCTTTCCTGCCAGTCTTGCAAAGGAATGTGCACAGCGCTGTCGATATTTTCCAGCGTCACTGAATCATCAAAATTCAGAATCAACGGCGGTCGAGACTGGGTCATGATTGTCTATCCTGATGCCAGCGCGTATCGCTTTCAAAATAGTGCCGAAACCGGTTTAAAACCCGGCGCAACAGAGGATTACGCACCCACGCCAGATGAACGGTAAAGGTGAATTGGGCGCCGAGATCGGCTTTTACCTGGGGGTCGGTCCAGCCCGCCACATAATAACGCAATCTGTTTTCAAGGGCATATTCCAAATTGGCAAACCAGCTCACAACGTAAAGATTAGACTCTAATGCCAAGGGATAATTTAAACCAATATATTTATCGATCAGCTTATCATCCCATTGATAGCACAGATTATATCCCACTAATTCCTGCCCCATCCAGTAGCAGAATACCCGCCCGCCGCTATCGGCATCCAGCAGCAGCCCGGCAAAAAAATCCGCGCTGAGCAAATCAAAATGAATTTCGCTTTGGTCATAGACCGCCTGATAAAGTGTATAAAGCCGTTGCCGCCAAAGCGCATCGTGAAAGCGATTATCGCCGGTGTGCAACACTTCCAGCCGTAAATCCCGCCTGCTGCGCAGCTTACGGCGTATATTGCGCCGACGGCTATGGGACAAGCGCGACAAATAGTCGTCTACATCCTTAAAATCAATGGGCACATAGGCTAACGCCTGCCCCTCCACCTTTATAAATCCACGGCCGGTACATTCAGCTATCAACGCTTGGGAATACTGATTATCCCGGTCTTGCAGCAACGGTGAATTCTGCGGTACATCTTTAATGATGGTGATTTTTTTTTCCCCGGCGCAATGGCGTTGGATCCACCCGGATAATGCCTGCGGCGTAATATCGGCCGGGAAAGGCGAATATTCATTGACGGTGGTGCCGATAAAATTGGTAACGACACTGAGCCACCGGCGCCATAAACCAGATCCGGGCCAGCGAAGCAATTTTATAAGCACGTCTTTATCCATCGTAGTCAGTAAATCAAACCGGGTGGAAAAATACGGCAGTCCACTTTCTGACATCCGGACGTTAAAACCGACCGGTGGATACCGGTGAAAATTCAAGATGAGCGCCTGGGGTTCTATATTGTTTACATAAAGAACCCCCGGGCGACTATGGCCAGTCATAAGTCGCGTCCGAAATCAACATTCAAAAAAAAAGCGCACCGATGTGCGCTTTTTACCACGTACGCTTACAGTTCGCGTTTCGCACGACTAATTAATTGATCCAGCAGTTCCATAGCCTGATCGATTTCGCACCTGCTGATTTCCAACGACGGCGCGAAAGTGATGACATTCTTGTAATAACCGCCCACATCCAATACCAGGCCCATTTTCTGGCCTTTATAATCCAGGGTGCCGGACAGGCCGATGTCCACCATTTTGTCCAACAGCGCTTTGTTCGGCGTAAAACCGTCGGCTTCGCAAAGTTCAGCGTGCAGAGCCAGGCCCAGCCCGTCCACATCGCCAATTTCCGGATGGCGGAGTTGCAGCGCTTTCAGCCCTTCGAGGAAATAGGCGCCGCTGTTCATAACCTGGGTTTCGTAATCTTTTTCCGCCAGCATGTGCATGACTTCAAGACCGACGGCGGTACCCAGCGGGTTAGAAGCAAAAGTGGAATGGGTAGAACCTACCGGGAAGGTCACCGGATTGATCATTTCTTCACGAGCCCAAATACCTGCCAGCGGATTCAAGCCGTTGGTCAGCGCTTTACCGAATACCAGCACGTCCGGGGTAATACCAAAGTGTTCTATGGACCACAATTTACCGGTGCGGTAAAAGCCCATCTGAATTTCATCCACCACCAGCAGAATACCGTGATCGTCCAGTACCTTTTTCAAGCCCTTATAGAAGTTGCGCGGCGGGATAATATAGCCGCCGGTACCCTGGATGGGTTCGATATAAAATGCGGCAAACTCGGCTTGCCGCACTTTCGGATCCCACACGCCGTGATACTCGTTTTCAAACAGACGGGCAAAATCAGCGATCAATTTGTCCGCATACTCTTCCGGCGACAAGCCTTTCTGGCGCCGGAAGGGGTAAGGGAAGGGGATAAACTGCGCTCTTTCGCCGAAGTGGCCGAACCGGCGGCGATAACGGTAGCTGGAAGTAATGGCGGAAGCACCCAGCGTCCGTCCGTGATAGCCGCCTTCAAAGGCGAACATCCGGCTCTTGCCGTTGCAAAAGTTACGCACCAGTTTCAGCGAGTCATCGATGGATTGTGAACCGCCTACATTGTAATGGACACGTCCCGGCAGGCCGAATTTCTTTTCCATGTCCTGGGCAATGATTTTACTGAGTTCAATTTTCGTCGGATGCAGATATTGGCTGGCGATTTGCGGTAGCACATCGATCTGATTTTTTAAGGCATTGTCCAGCCGCGGATTAGCATAGCCAAAGTTGACCGCGGAGTACCACATTTGCAGATCAAGGTATGGTATGTCTTGTCCATCAAATATATAGCTGCCCTGACATCTTTGGAAAATCTTAGGCGGATTCACATAATGGACTGTGTCTCCAAATGAACAGTACTTTGCTTCATCTTCCAACATCTGTGCTTCAGAAAGCGTCATAACATTACATCTCCGGCCAAGGATTAACTTGGCAATATGGCTAATTATGTTTAGTGGAAGTTATTATATCGAGCAAATAAAACCGGAGTGGCTGAATCCAACATCATGTTGTAGTGCCGTTTATAATTCGCTTCTCTAATGACATTTCAACGATTTCCGGCAGGGCAGCAAAATACGCATAAAACCAATAAATAACAATAAGATACATCACACTCCTTTTATTAACCTTAAGGATTTAAAAAAATTAAAACTGTGAGTATTTATTACATTTTGGCGAGAAATGACAAGCTTTCGCTCCTTCGCCGCCGCTACCGTCTGTCGGTAAAGAAACGGGTTTTCTTCTCAACCCGGCTATTCCATGGCGCAACCAGTTCTGAAACAGGCAACGTGTCGGGCCTCACATGATGTCTCTTTCTTTCCTCATGGCATGGAACGCCTATATGCTATGCGAATTAATTAAAAAAGGGTAAACAGGCTGAGGAAAAATATAAGTATTTGGTTTGTACTTGTCTCACCCTGCCAAGCATTTGAAGACATATGTTCTGTCCTGTTAATCAAGTTGTGAACAATTATTGAATGTATACTGAATTTATCATTAACTTTTTATTCTTTTACGAAGGAGTAATAAGGTTATTTAGCGTTACTTGTCGTTGTTAACTTTTATTTTTATAGCAGGAGGTCGTATGAAAGCATTGAGCATGGTTGCATTGGTATTATTGATTATTGGCGGGTTGAACTGGCTGCTGGTGGGGTTGTTCAGATTTGATCTGGTGGGCGCCATTTTTGGCGGACAAGAAGCCACCCTGGCGCGCGTGGTCTATACCATCGTCGGCATTTGCGCCTTATATGCGTTAACGTTTATCCCTCGCGTCGGCTTACTTCAGCATCATCACCAAAGCCATTAACGGCGAGCCGGCTAGGCGTGCTCTCAAGCGCCGGCGTATTTTCGTTCCCGCCATTGTTCAATCCTCAGGGGTGTAAAAGCGGGCCGAAATCGCCGGCGGCTTTGTCCAGGGCGATCTGCGCCGGCGCCAGTTTGCTGTACCGCGCTTTTAAATCGCTCAATGGCGCGTAATATCCCAGACTTAAGGCGGCCAGCTGCCGATGGCTGCCGGTTTCCACAGCCTCTATCTCCACCGCGGCGCCGCCCCGTTCCAGAGGCGCGGCAAACATGGCGGTACTCAGCACATTCAACGACGGAGAGACGGTGGAAACATCGGTAATGGCGGCACGCACCTCGGCGGGCCGGCCATCAGGCGACTGGGGTAAAAGCTCAAGCTGATGCTGTAGATCGGTCCGTAACGCAGCCAGCAAGGCGGTGCGTTCCTGCGGCGATAAACCATCGTTTTTAACGCGCCATTCCACCGCCGTAATAGCGGTACGGGCCGGATTCAACGCAACCGGCGTCTTAAGCGAACGTTCTCCTTTCGCGGATACCGGCGACAGGCGCTGGTAATCGGTTAGAAAACCGCTCTGCCTGGTGGTCATGGTAGTCCCGCAGGCGGACAAAAACAGCACGGCAACGCCCAACCACAGTCCGGAGGTGGAAAACGGGGGCCTATCCGTACAAAATCGACTCATCTGCAAGCTCCACGCTTTATCAACACGGTTACCGATTCATTATCGACTATACATGCTCATTAAACACCCTGGATTTACCCTTTAACCGGCGGATAAATCATCATTATTGGCGTTTGTTCATGCCATCAATGCGGGCTGCGTTGAATCACTGAAGAAGCCCAACACTAAGGAGCCGGGCGCTGAGCGATAATGATCGACCATAATATTTCCAGAGCGTGAACGGCCTGTTGGTGCTGTGCACTTTGGTTATCCGTCTTATACCGTTCGCCGAAATTTCCCGCTTGGGACAATAACAGGCTTTCAAAAAACCCTTCCCCAACCCGATTCTTATACAGATACATCAACATTGCCAGACCGGGAAATTTTTGGCCATCGAGAAATTTCGCCTCCCGTTTAGCGCGGCTTACAGAACGTTCATTACGGGAGGAGGTCGCCAGACGGTTCAGGGCTATACCGATACGACAGATGAGTTTTTCAATGCTGCCGGTCATGCCGTTTTTTCTTTCCCACTCCGATGCCAATGGAATCGCGAATTCCTCAATAATCTTTTCGGCAATCTCCCGGTCCCGTTTATCCAAAGCAAACAAGGGCGGCTCCACGGACGGTGCAAGCACTGGCCGGCTTGACGTTTTATCAAAAGCATCCGGGAGATAATTGCCAACGGCGTTCAGGGTATTCAACATTATCGCCGGTACCGAATTTTTAATACGGAGCAAAGTATCCCGGCCCGTTAAGAAAAAGCGGCACGCCAGTGCCGCTAATGTCTGTCCGATCCGGCGTAGTCTGGCGATAAACGAACCCTTCTCCGCGGCCACAGCGTTGTCGGATGAAGTAATATGAAGAGAGGGCTTCGGAAGATTCAGATTAGACGCTTTCATTGATCAATCCTTTGCTGGTTAACGCCCGAAAGGAGAAGGGTAATAAACACCATACTTCTCGGGAAGTAGCTATTTTTTATCGGCTTGTGGCTAAACGCTCGTTAAACAGCAAAACATTAATCTTTCATATACTTATTAAAGGACCGCCAGGCTATCGTATTTTCTCCAGCGGAAATTTAGGACCGAAATAATCCAGAAGCAGATAAAGAGCCCGATCACCCAATAACCGACATTGCCCATATTGTCGTTGAGATAAGCGATGAGATCCCAGAAACCACCATGCAAATCAAACTGGCCGGCAATCAGTCCCAGCGTTTCCAGGCCGCCGATAAACAGCGCGATAATGACCGAGGTGGCGGTAATGGTCATATTGTAATAAAGCTTGCGTACCGGTTTGGTGAAAGCCCAGCCATACGCGCCCACCATCACGAAATTATCCAGCGAGTCGATGAGCGCCATGCCGCTGGCGAACAATACCGGAAACACCATTATCGACCAGAGGGACATTCCCGACGTCGCGCCGGCAGCGGATATTCCCAGCAGTCCCACTTCAGTGGCGGTATCAAATCCCAATCCGAACAGAAAGCCCACCAGGTACATTTGCCAGCTTTTATTAACGAATCTAAAGGCGAAACGAAATATCCGCGTCATCAGGCCACCGTTTGTTGCCGCCAGCGTATCAATATCCAGACCGCTGACAGCCTCACCTTTTTTGATGCGCTGGAAGGTTTTATAAACGGTACGCAGGATCGCTAAATTTATCAAGGCGACAGTCAGCAGAAAAAAAGCCGAAACCAGGGTGCCGATAATACCGCCATAGTCATGTATCCACCCCATCTGTCCCTGAAATGCCAAGGACGTCGCCGCGATGGCGGCGCAGGCAATGAGCACAATAGTGGAATGGCCTAACGAAAAATAGGCGCCGACGGACACCGGTTGCTGGCCCTGTTGCATCAGCTTGCGTGTAACGTTATCTATAGCGGCAATATGGTCCGCATCCACCGCATGGCGTAACCCATAACTGTATGCCAGCAGCGCTGCGCCTATCAGGGCGGCGTTATGCTTAAAAACCAGCAAGGCCCACGCCCAGGCGATGATATTGGCCGCCAGCAACAGCGCCAGCAGGGAAAGTGCCCTCTTTTTAGCGCCGGTTTGTTTAACGTTAGTCATTATGTAGCCTATTGATAAAGGTCACCCAGCAAAATGGATAACATAAAATACGCTATTCATAATAATTATTTTTTGATCTTACATGGCTAAAGTATAGGAACGAGGCAATTTTACCGAGGCAGCGCGGCGGCGTACCGGTCAGAAAACAGGGTTTGAACAGCTCATCAAGGCCTGTTCTTTTTCGGCTTGGGGGAGATCATTTCCACCTGGGCGGCGGGATCCATGGCCTCAACGGCTTTTTGCAATTCAGCCAGCGCGAATTTGAGCGACGCTATTTCCTGATGCAGTGCCTGTACTTCCAGTGAGGCGCGATTGGCTTTGGGAAAGGCGTCAAGCACGTCGTTTTCATCAAACATCCGTACCTGACGGTTATCCAGCTGCACCAATTGATATTTCAACCGCCCACTGTTGATAGCGTTATAGATAGTCTTGCGACTGACCATCGCGATTTCAATCACTTGGCTTATTCTTAACATCGCATATCTCTGACGTCGCTATCCGGTCGAGTGAGGTCCCATGTGGTCATTCTACCGGGTACTGATGGCTTCAGTGAACAACTTTGCGTTTTCCTGCGGCGAGTTTCGAGCGATTTTGTTAACCTGCTCAATATCCGACAGCAGCGCAAAAAGCGACTGAATGACCGCCACTTTTTCGCAGCTGGGATCGATAGCCATCAATACCACCACCGTTGGCTTCACTACGCTGTCCGGCTCATCGCTGCGGTGAAATTCCACCCCGGCGTGATTGATGGCGACGGCAAAGCCGGTTTTATTAACGTGCTCGAATTCGGTATGCGGAATGGCGATACTGTGGGTTTCCATATCGATTCCGGTGGGGTACTCCGCTTCCCTGTCCAGCACCCCCTGCAAGAAGCTTTCCTTGACGAAACCATCTTCATGCAGGCTTTTCGCCAGCTGGGTAAGCAGGTCGGTACGGCTTATCGGCCGGTTAATAGTGAATATACGATTTACGCTGAACATGCCGGTTATTCCCCTATGCTCGCCTGAGCCGACTCGGATTGCATCAGCTCCTGGTCCTCAAGCCTGATTTTTTTACGGTTCCACAGCGCCAACAGCAGGGCGCAGATTATCAGCACGGCGATGCCGATGGTTTTGAAATAGAAACCCTTGATGATCACCCAGGGCAGCATGGCGCCGGCGTAATCGACGCTGCTGATGCTGGTGGCGCCGTGGGGCAACGAGAAACCGGTACTGATGGCTGTACTGGTCACCAACGGCGCCAGGGCGGTACCAATCAGCAGCGCCAGGCTCAAGGTAATCAGCCCGGTAAGCAGGGTACGGAACATATCGCCGCGGCACACGGCGGTAACCAGCACGAAAGCGAACGGCAGCCCGGTAAGGGAGGCGAAGGGCAGAAATTCATTGCCCGGTATAATAGCCGCCAGGATCAGCATGATGGGAATCATCAACATGGAAACCGACAAGGTTACCGGATGGCCGACGCTTACCGCGGAATCAAGACCGATGGAAATCCGGCCGAACGAGCCTGCCCGGGATTGCGCGATTTCCTGAATACGTTCACTGATTGGATAGACTCCCTCCATCAGCATCTTGGCCATGCGGGGGATGATGGTCATTACCGCCGCCATGGTAATGGCGGTTTGCAAAACAGACTTCACATCGACACCGGCGATAATGGCCAGGATAGCGCCGATAATCGCCCCCAGGCAGGCGGGATCGCCCAAAATGGACAGTCGTTTCTGGATAACGTCGGTGTCGATTTTAATATCGCGCACGCCGGGAATTCGATCAACGATGGCGTTCACCAACCAGGCCGCGGGAACAAAAGAGGCTGAAAAACCATGCGGCACCGAAATGCCGGGTAAATTCAGGTACTTTTCCACATCGGCGGTAGTCCGGTCGGCAATCACCATGGTAACGATGCAGTTGAGGCCGGCGGCCAATACTCCCAGCCAGAGATTGCCGGTGATAATCGCCACCAGCGAACCGGTAAAGGCATGATGCCACAAATTCCAGATATCCACGTTCAGGATGCGGGTGGTTTTGGTATAAAGCATTAAAACGTTAATGGCCACGCAGACGGGTATCACCAGCGCGCCCACCCGGGTTCCCATGGCGACGGCCGCGGCGGCGGGCCAGCCCATATCCAATACGGTGAGATGCAGACCGAAGCGCTGGACGATGGCGTTACTCACCGGTGTTAAGGAATCGATCATCAGATTAACGGTAATGCTCAATCCAATAAAACCAATCCCCACCATCAAACCGGCTTTTATGGATTTCGATATGGATAACCGCAATATCAGGCCGAGTATGATAAAAATCAGCGGCATCATTACCGATGCGCCCATGCCGACAATGTAATCAATGATAAACATGGCTTAACCCTCAGCGAGAATCAACGCTTTAACGCTGGTGAAGACTTTATCGGCGCCCATGCCGGTCAGCAGGGGCAAGGCATTTATTACCGGAACGGAGACTTTTACCGGCGAGGTGGAAACGATAAAGTCCAGATCGCTGTGGGTAATGGCTTCCGCCACCGTGCCCTGAGAGATGCGCACTTTGTCCAACAGGTTCTCGCTTTTCAGATAGGCTTCCAGTTTTTTTAACGCCACGGTACTGGTTGCCACGCCCGCGCCACAGCAGATCATCATATGTTTCATGTTAATTCCCGGCTTGAAGAGGTGGAATGATTAAAACATGTTAAGTGAATAGTAAATGTGATCAGTGTGTAATTTTACACACATAAAACACATAAAATGGATCATGAGTCATAGATGATTAATTTATACATTGATTTATAAGCATTTATTATTTTAAATGGCTATTATTATCATAATAACAGTGTGTAGAATTACCCTTAAGGCACATCATCGGCTCCGCCAAAGCGGTCCCTTCCGCCCGCTGTTCTTATTGCCGGCCCTGGCCGTGGCGCGCCGGCCGGCCCGCGGTTATTAACGATCCTTTCCGCGGCGCAATGAGGTAAAGTATTATTCAGAGCGATGAATGCTGATAAAAGGCCAGGGGTAATGACGGATATTTCATGCGTATTGTTTGATTGCGACGGCACGCTGGTGGACAGCGAGATTCTCTGCTGCGAAGCCTATGTCATTTTGTTCGCCAGATACGGTATTCACATCACTCTGGAACAGGTCGTCAAAGAATTCAAAGGGATAAAACTCTACGAAATCATCGATCGCGTTAAACAGCGGTACCCGCTGTATCAGCGTGTGGACATACTGGAAACCGAGTATCGTGCCGAAGTGGCGCGTCTGTTTGATGAGCGCCTGGCGCCTATCGAGGGAATCCGAGAACTGTTGCAGCAGATAATCGTACCGCTGGCGGTGGTATCCAACGGACCGGTGAGCAAAATGCAGCACTCCCTTGGGCTGACGGAATTACTACCCTTTTTCAAAAACCGGCTGTACAGCGGCTACGATCTGCAACGGTGGAAACCGGACCCGGCCATTATTTACCATGCCGCCGCCCAATTACAGGTGCCGGTGAATCAATGCCTGTTGGTGGAGGATTCCGCCGCCGGAACCCAGGCCGGTATTGCCGCCGGTATTCCGGTGTTCTATTACTGCGCCGATCCACTTAATCCGCCGATTGACCATCCGCTGGTGACCCGCTTCGATGCCATGGGCCAATTGCCGGCGCTGTGGCATGAGCGGGGCTGGATATTGACGCGGACGCCGTCGGCATTGATATGATCGGGCCGTTTAATTCGCCAGGAAGATGGGGCAATTGAACTCAATACGGGCAGAGCGGCTATCGCTGGTTATCACATTTGATAACCAGCGGATGTAAAACGCTGCCTTTATTCCGTCGGCGGAATGGGATTCTCATCCGGCGCCTGCGCCGCCAGATCGTTGGACACATCCCTACCGGTGCCGGTCAGCAATGTTTCCAACGCATCGCCGCCCACATGGCGAAAATCCTGTCCTTTGACGAAGTAAAAGATATATTCGCAAATATTCTGGCAGCGGTCGCCGATACGCTCAATGGATCGGGCGCAAAAGAGGGCGGTGAGTACGCTCGGTATGGTGCGCGGATCTTCCATCATATAGGTCATCAGCTGACGGACAATGCCCTCGTATTCCTGATCCACCTTTTTATCTTCCCGATAAATCCGGATGGCTTCATCCAAATCCATGCGGGCAAACGCATCCAAAACATCATGCAGCATTTGAATGGTATGACGGCCCAGCGACTCCAGGCTCACCAGCATCTGCAGGTGCTGCTGGGAATATTTTTCCAGGGCGGTACGGCAAATCTTGTCAGCCCCGTCGCCGATACGCTCCAGTTCGGAGATGGTTTTGATGATGGAAATCACCAGCCGCAAATCGCTGGCGGTGGGCTGGCGTTTGGCAATGATGCGCACGCAGGCCTCATCAATGGACACTTCCATCATATTCACTTTAACGTCGCCGGCCACGACCCGTTTGGCCAACTCCTCATCCTGACTGTGCATGGCGCTGATGGCGTCGGTGAGCTGTTGCTCCACCAGGCCGCCCATGGCCATGACCTGAGTGCGGATGTGCTCCAGTTCAGCGTTAAACTGGCCGGAGATATGTTTATTAAGATTCAGATTTTCCATGATATATCCCGTGATTAACCATAGCGGCCAGTAATATAATCTTCGGTTTGTTTATTCTTTGGAGCGGTAAAGATACTGTCAGTATCGCTGTATTCGATTAACTCGCCGAGATACATAAATGCCGTGTGATCCGAGCAACGCGCTGCCTGTTGCATATTATGAGTAACAATCACCACGGTGTAGTCCGTTTTCAATTCTGAAATCAGCTCTTCAATGCGCCCGGTGGAGATAGGATCCAACGCGGAACAGGGCTCATCCAACAACAAAACATCCGGCCGGATGGCAATGCCCCGCGCAATACATAAACGTTGCTGCTGACCGCCGGACAGGCTGTAGCCGCTTTGGTGCAGCTTGTCTTTGGTCTCGTTCCACAGCGCCGCCTTTGTCAGCGACCACTGTACCCGTTCTTCCATTTCCGTTCTGGACAGCTTCTCAAATAAACGCACCCCGAAGGCGATATTGTCATAAATTGACATAGGGAAAGGCGTCGGTTTCTGAAAAACCATACCGACGCGGGCGCGCAATAAAGACACGTCGCGCTTATCGGTAAGAATATTCTCCCCATCCAGCAGAATTTCCCCTTCCGCACGCTGATCGGGATAAAGCTGGTACATTTTATTGAAGGTGCGCAACAGGGTGGATTTGCCACAACCGGATGGACCGATAAATGCTGTCACCTGATTACGGGCAATATCAAGACTGATATTTTTAAGCGCATGGAATTTGCCGTAATAAAAATTCAGATCGCGGACCTGTATTTTGCTGTCGGTGGCGTTGTTTATCCTGCTCATGCACACTCTCTCTTTCAAAGACGCGTCGGCGCCTGACTCTTAATTGGTTTTTTTGGCAAAAATGATCCGTGCGATGATATTCAACAGCAAAACGCACAGGGTAATCAGCAATACCCCTACCCAAGCCAGCTGTTGCCATTCGGGAAACGGACTCATGGCGAACTTGAATATGGTGACCGGAAGGTTGGCGATGGGCTGCATCAGGTCAGTGCTCCAGAACTGGTTGGAGAGCGACGTAAACAGCAGCGGCGCCGTCTCGCCGGCGATACGCGCCACCGCAAGCAGCACGCCGGTGATAACACCCGAAATAGACGCCTTGAACGTAATGGCGGAGATCATCTTCCATTTCGGCGTGCCGAGGGCATAAGCGGCTTCACGCATGGTATCGGGCACCAGCCGCATCATATTTTCCGTGGTGCGGATAACGATGGGCACCTGTAAAAGCGCCAGGGCAATCACGCCGGCCCAGCCGGAGAAATGCTCCATTTTCGCCACCACCAGGGTGTAAACAAACAGACCGATAACAATGGAAGGCGCGGACAGCAGGATATCGTTGATAAACCGAATCACCTCCGCCAGAAAGGATTTACGTCCGTATTCCGCCAGGTAAATCCCGGCCATTATGCCCAGCGGCGTGCCGCCGATAGTCGCCCAGAGGATCAATAAGCCGCTGCCCGCCAGGGCATTGGCCAGACCGCCGCCGGCGGTATTGGGCGGCGGGGTCATTTCGGTGAACAAAGACCACGACAATCCCTCGAAGCCGCGGCTTACCGTAGTCAATAAAATCCAGCAGAGCCAAAACAGGCCGAACGCCATGGTGATGAGCGATAAAAACAGCGCCAACCGGTTTTTCTGGCGGCGCCAGGCCTGTCTTTTACGCCGGGCTTCCATTTGCGAGGGGGTATGGGTCATCTGATGTTCGACAGTGGCCATTATTTCACGCCCTCATTTTTCGCCAAACGCATGATCATGAACTTGGAGCAGGCCAGGACGATAAAGGTGATAACAAAAAGAATCAGCCCCAGTTCCATCAGCGCCGCGGTATGCAGGCCTGCCGACGCTTCCGCGAATTCATTCGCCAGCGCCGAGGTGATGCTGTTGCCGGGCATAAACAGGGAAATACTGGTTAACTGGTTGGTATTGCCGATAATAAACGTCACCGCCATGGTCTCGCCCAACGCACGCCCCAGGCCCAGCATAACGCCGCCGATAACGCCGTTTTTGGTGAAAGGCAGCACGATGCGCCAGATAACTTCCCAAGTGGTGCAGCCGATCCCGTAGGCCGACTCTTTCATCATTACCGGCGTTTGCTCGAACACATCGCGCATCACGGCGGCAATATAGGGAATGATCATAATGGCCAGGATAATGCCCGCCGCCAGAATACCTATGCCGAACGCCGGTCCCTGAAACAATACTCCGACAAAGGGAATATTGGACAATACGTCGCCCAGGGGTTGTTGGAAATATTGAGCGAAGAGCGGTGCGAAGACAAACAGGCCCCACATGCCGTAAACAATGCTCGGGATGGCAGCCAATAATTCAATGGCCACGCCAAGCGGTCTTTTTAACCAGGCAGGCGCCAATTCTGTCAGAAACAGCGCGATGCCGAAACTCACCGGCACGGCTATCAGCAAAGCAATGAAAGAGGTTACCAGCGTACCGTAAATGGGCACCAGCGCGCCAAACTGCTCGCCGGGTGGATCCCACTCCTTGGTCCAGAGAAATGCAAAACCGAACTTTTCGATGCTCGGCCATGAGGCAACAATCAGCGAGACGATAATGCCGCCCAACATTAACAGCGTAATGAGGGCGGCAAGTCTGACCAACGTACCGAAAATCAGGTCGCCTTTTTTACCGGGGGCATGCTGTACCGGCATATTGTCAGCCATAGGATACTCTTTCAGTGGGTTCGTATTCCCTTCCCATCAAGGAAGGGAAGAAACACATTTGCTTAGTACAGCGCATTACCGTTGGTGTCTTTGATATTCGCTTTCCATGCGGCGCGAATCTGGGCAACTACTTCTGTCGGCAGGGTAGCATAGTCAAGGGCATTGGCCTGCTCACCGCCCTTGTTATAAGCCCAGTCGAAGAATTTGAAGACTTCCTTCGCCTGTTCCGGCTTGGTCTGCGCGGTATGAAGCATTATGAAGGTTGTGGAGGTGATAGGCCAAGCATTATCGCCTTTCTGATTAGTCAGGTCTTGAGCGAACGACTCCTTCCAGTTAGCGCCCTTGGCCGCGTTGCTGAAGTTATCCTGATTCGGCTCGACCGGCTTGCCGTCGGCGGAGATAAGCTTGGTATAAGGCAGGTTGTTTTGCTTGGCGTAAGCATATTCAACATAACCGATGGCGCCGGGTAAACGCTGAACGAACGCGGCTACGCCATCATTGCCTTTACCGCCCAAGCCCACCGGCCAGTTAACCGTGGTGCCCGCGCCAATCTTCTGTTTCCAGGAGTCATTGACTTTGGACAGATAGCTGGTGAAGACATAAGAGGTGCCCGAACCGTCAGCGCGGCGGACCACGGCGATATTCTGATCGGGCAGCTTAACGCCCGGGTTAAGTTTGGTGATGGCAGGGTCGTTCCATTTTTTGATATTACCCAGATAGATTTCACCCAGGGTATGGCCGTCCAGGGTCAGCTGGCCGGTTTTGATGCCGGGGATATTCACCGCCATCACGACCCCGCCGATAACGGTGGGAAACTGGAACAGGCCGTTTGATTTTAGATCAGCATCGCTTAAAGGGGCGTCGGATGCGCCGAAATCAACGGTATTCGCTTCAATTTGTTTAATGCCGCCAGAGGAACCGATACCTTGATAGTTGACTTTGGTGCCGGTTTCTTTTTGGTACGTGTCGGCCCATTTAGCATAAACCGGGGCAGGGAAAGTACCGCCGGCGCCGGTCAGACTGGCAGCAGCAAACGAAGAAAAACTCGCCAAGGCGAATGTAGCTGCAACAAGGCTGGCAACGGCTGTATGCATCTGTTTCATAATCCCTCCTGTGGGATATTAAAATCGGCCAGAGGCCGCTTTCTTTAATTATAGAGCTGCAGGAAGGAAAATAGGACAATTAGGTGACAGTCACATGTCAGTAATGTGACATTTTTATGACTGGATTCATTCTAAAATACGCGATTCAAATATAGTTAGGATTGGCTGCGGTGCCAAGCGAATTATGAATATAGGATGTCATTGCTCATGATGTTTGGAATGCACAACCACCAACATAGAACGGCAATTCTCATTTACTTGTTAAGATGAAAGCACCTTGATTCCTTTAATGTCGGGGCAATGTGGGAAGCCTGGTTCTGATAAACAACGAAAAAAACGGCCCTAAGTATCGGTGGTTTCGATAAATCCGTTAGATAACGATTTTAGCCTGAAAAAAACCGGTATGCTTTTTGAAGAGCATACCGGATCTATTCAGCTACAGATTATAAAAGCAGCCCTCAGATAGGCTGCGGATGTTAGATTATCATTCGACAGTAACTGATTTCGCCAAATTACGCGGTTGATCAACATCGGTGCCTTTGATCAAAGCTACGTGATAGGCTAATAGCTGCAAGGGGACACTGTAATAAATCGGCGCAACGATATCCTCCACGTGGGGCAACGGAATTATCGTCATGGCGTCGTCATCGATAAAACCGGCGTCCTGATCGGCAAAGACATAGAGTTGGCCGCCCCGGGCGCGGACTTCCTCAATATTTGATTTCAGTTTTTCCAGTAACTCGTTATTCGGCGCCACCACGACAACCGGCATTTCGCTATCAATAAGCGCCAGCGGACCGTGTTTTAATTCACCCGCGGCATAGGCTTCGGCATGGATATAAGATATTTCCTTCAGCTTCAGCGCTCCTTCCATGGCGATAGGATATAAAGCTCCCCGTCCCAGGAACAGGGCGTGATGTTTATCCATAAATCCTTCCGCCAGCGCTTCGATGGCCTTATCCAGCGCCAGCATTTGCTCAATGCGCGCCGGCAGGGCCTGTAGGGCATGAACAATCTGCCGCTCAACCTCCCCGTCAATGCCCCGCAGTCGGCCGATACGGGCCACCAGCATCAGCAGCACCGTGAGCTGAGTCGTGAAGGCCTTGGTGGACGCCACGCCGATTTCGGTGCCGGCTTTGGTCATCAGCGCTAAATCGGACTCCCGCACCAGTGACGAACCTGGCACGTTACACACCGCAAGCGAACCCAGATAACCTAGGCCTTTGGTCAGACGTAACGCCGCCAGGGTATCGGCGGTTTCGCCCGACTGGGAAAGGGTAATAAGCAGACTGCCGGGCCGCACGGCGGATTTTCGATAACGGAATTCAGAAGCGATTTCCACATCGCAGGGCATGCCGGCCAGCGCTTCAAACCAATAGCGCGCCACCATGGCGGAATGGAAGGAGGTTCCGCAGGCGATAATCTGAACATATTTCACCTGCGATAACAGCTTGTTCCCCTCTTCGCCCAACTCCGGCAGGGTCACTTCGCCGTGAGTGAACCGGCCTTCCAGGGCATTTTTGATGGCCTGCGGCTGTTCAAAAATCTCTTTTTGCATGTAATGGCGATAGAGGCCTTTATCACCGGCATCGTATTTCACCTGGGATTCAATCTCTTCCCGTTCCACCGGATTGCCCTGGATGTCCCACACCCGCACGGTACGGCGAGTGACTTCGGCAACGTCCCCTTCCTCCAAAAAGATAAAGCGCCGGGTGACCGGCAACAGGGCCAACTGATCGGAAGCCAGGAAATTCTCACCCACGCCGCGACCTATCACCAGCGGACTGCCCGAACGTGCGGCCACCAGCACGCTGGGGTCTTTACTGTCCATGATAACCGTGCCGTAAGCGCCGCGTAGTTGCGGGATAACCCGCAATACCACTTCCGCCAGCGTACCGCCGTGCTGCGACTGTTCCCAATGGACCAGATGGGCGATCACTTCGGTATCGGTTTCGGAAGCGAAACGGTATCCCCGTTCTATCAAGCCACTGCGCAGGGATTCAAAATTTTCAATGATACCGTTATGCACCACCACGATATGACCTGAGACATGGGGGTGAGCATTGGATTCCGACGGCTCGCCGTGGGTAGCCCAACGTGTATGGGCTATCCCGGTGCCTCCGGCCAGGGGATGTTCCTCCACCGCCCGGGACAGCGCACTGACCTTGCCTACCCGGCGCAGACGCTGCAACTGTCCCTGATTATCCACCACCGCCAAACCCGCGGAATCATAGCCGCGATATTCCAGCCGGCGTAACCCCTCCAACAGTATTTCAGCAATATCACGTTGGGCTACTGCACCTACTATTCCACACATCTGTGTTATTCCTAATGAACGGCCCTGACGAGCCGTTTCGATATCGTTGATCCGACCGATTCCGGTTATCCGGTTTCCCCGAGCCTGTAGAGCGGGGTATTGTTATGCCTGTCATACTTCACGTTGCAGGCGCGTTGGCTTTCCTGCAACTCGAACTATTTAGGATGTATGTCTTATTTTTTTTTCTTGACCGGCCGCAGCCAGCCGCTGATATGCGTTTGCTTCACCCGGCTAAGCACCAGCTCGTTTTCACCCACATCGCAGGTTATGGTGGTGCCGGCGGCGATGGTCGCCCCCTTGGCTACGGTAACCGGTGCCACCAGTTGAGTATCCGAACCGACAAAAACGTCATCGCCGATGATAGTCTGATGCTTATTGGCGCCGTCATAATTACAAGTGATGGTGCCTGCGCCGATATTCACCGCGGCGCCAATCTCGGCATCACCGAGATAACTCAAATGTCCGGCTTTCGAGCCTTTGCCGAGCCGGGCTTTTTTCATTTCGACAAAGTTGCCCACATGGGCGCCTTCTCCCAGTTCCGAACCGGGACGCAGCCGGGCAAACGGTCCGACGGAGGCATTGGCGCTTAATATGGCGCCATCTATTACCGAATAAGGGCTGATGACCACGTTATCGCCGATATCGCAATCCTTCAGGACACAGCCTGTGCCGATGACCACGTTATTGCCCAGCGCCACGCGGCCTTCGATAATCACATTGGTATCAATGGTCACATCGCGTCCGTGCCTGAGTTCACCGCGCAGATCAAAGCGGGCCGGGTCGCAAATCATGACGCCGGCCAGCAACAGCTCCTCCGCCAGTTGCTGCTGATAGGCCCGCTCCAGCACCGCCAGCTGGCGGCGGTTATTCACACCGTCCACTTCCCACAGCCGCCCTGGCTGCACGGTATTGATTTGCCGTCCTTCATGCCAGGCCATGGCGATGATGTCGGTGAGGTAATACTCGCCCTGCACATTATTATTGTTCAGCGAACCTAACCAGCGCTTCAGATCCACGCCCGCCGCCACCATAATGCCGGTATTGATTTCGTTAATCCGGCGCTGCTCTTCCGAGGCATCCTTTTGCTCCACGATGCCGGTAACCTGCCCGTTTTCACGCACGATGCGCCCATAGCCGGAAGGATCGTCCAGCGTCACGGTCAACAGGCCGATACCGCCGTCCGGTTTGGCCGCCAGCAAACGCTTGAGGGTCTCGGGAGCGATAAGCGGAACATCGGCATACAGGATCAGCACATCTTCATCATCAAGCAAATAGGGCAGCGCCTGCTGTACCGCGTGTCCCGTGCCACGCTGCTCGGATTGCAGCACCCAGTTCAATCGGGAACCGCCGTCCGCCAGCCTTTCCCGTAATAATTCGCCGCCATGACCGTAAACCAGATGGATATGTTCGGTGTTTAGCGTACTAACGGCATCGATAACATGGCTAATCAGCGGTTTTCCCGCCAGGGGGTGCAACACCTTAGGCAGATCAGAATACATGCGGGTGCCTTTACCCGCGGCAAGTATCACCACGCTCATTGCTCGATTCGACATAACTATCCTGATGAATCAAATTCAATAGACGAAAGTAAACCCGTTCATAACAGGGATTACTACATATTTTGGTCAGAAAAATGCAATATGGCCGCAGAATACCCGTACCAGCTAAAATATTAACCTTAACCGGGCCTGCTGGACAATCCGTGGGCAAAAGAAGGGAAATTAAAGGCTATTTTGACAGCAATGGCGGCCCCATAGGGAGATTCGGAGGCCGTACTTATTTTGCGGCTGAAATTAAGAACCTTACCTGACGGCAAAGGTGACTGAGATTCGCTATCCAGGACATTTTCTGGCTCCTTAATAAAAAAGGCCGGTCATGTTGACCGGCCTTTTATGGATGATGACTTGATCACATGGACCGTTTGGTTAATTCAATAACCCGCAATTTAGCCATAGCCCGCGACAATTCAGCCGAGGCTTGAGCATAATCCACGTCGCCGTGGGAATTATTGATATGCTCTTCCGCCATGCGCTTGGATTCCATCGCTCTCGCTTCATCCAGATCTTTGCCTCGAATAGCGGTATCGGCAAGCACGGTAACGATGCTGGGTTGCACCTCGAGCACACCACCGGACAGGTAAATGTACTCCTCTTCGCTATGCTCTTTAACGATACGCACCATACCGGGCTTAATGGCAGTGAGCAGCGGGGCATGACCGGGATAAATACCCAGCTCGCCTTCGCTCCCCGTCACCTGGATTTTTTCCACCAGCCCGGAGAACATTTTCTGTTCCGCGCTGACGACATCCAGATGGTAAGTATTTGCAGCCATATCACCCTCCTCTCACAGCGTTACAGTTTCTTGCCTTTTTCCACTGCTTCATCAATGGAACCCACCATATAGAACGCCTGCTCAGGCAGGTGATCATATTCCCCGTCCATGATGCCTTTAAAGCCACGAATCGTGTCTTTCAGGGAAACATATTTACCCGGCGAACCGGTAAATACTTCGGCAACGAAGAACGGTTGAGACAGGAAGCGCTGGATCTTACGAGCGCGGGATACCACCAGCTTGTCGTCTTCCGACAGCTCGTCCATACCCAGGATGGCAATGATATCTTTCAGCTCCTGATAACGCTGAAGAGTGGATTGCACGCCGCGGGCAACGTCGTAATGTTCCTGTCCCACCACCAGCGGGTCCAGCTGACGGCTGGTGGAGTCGAGGGGGTCAACCGCCGGGTAGATACCCAGGGAAGCGATTTGACGGCTCAATACCACGGTGGCGTCAAGGTGGGCGAAGGTCGTTGCCGGAGACGGGTCGGTCAAGTCATCCGCCGGGACGTAAACGGCCTGCACGGAGGTAATAGAACCGGTTTTGGTGGAGGTGATGCGTTCTTGCAGCACGCCCATTTCTTCCGCCAGCGTCGGCTGATAACCTACCGCCGACGGCATACGGCCCAGCAGTGCGGACACTTCCGTCCCGGCCAGGGTATAACGATAGATATTATCGATAAACAGCAGGACGTCGCGGCCTTCATCACGGAATTTTTCTGCCATGGTCAGCCCGGTCAACGCCACGCGCAGGCGGTTTCCCGGCGGCTCGTTCATCTGGCCGTAGACCAACGATACTTTGTCGATAACGTTGGATTCGGTCATTTCGTGGTAGAAGTCGTTCCCTTCACGGGTACGTTCGCCCACGCCGGCAAACACTGAATAACCCGAATGCTCGATGGCGATATTACGGATGAGTTCCATCATGTTAACGGTTTTACCGACACCGGCGCCGCCGAACAGACCCACTTTACCGCCCTTCGCAAACGGGCACATCAGGTCTATTACCTTGATGCCGGTTTCCAGCAATTCCTGGGAACTCGACAAATCTTCATAGCTCGGCGCCGGACGATGGATTGACCAACGTTCTTCCTCGCCGATATCGCCTTTCATATCAACAGGCTGACCCAGCACATTCATGATACGTCCCAGTGTGGCTTTACCCACGGGGACTTCAATCGAACGTTCCAGGTTGGTCACTTTAAGGCCCCGGCGCAAACCGTCGGATGTGCCCATGGCGATGCAACGTACGACGCCGCCGCCTAATTGCTGTTCAACTTCCAGCACCAATTTGGTGGCACCGTTTTCCACTTCAAGCGCGTTGTACACCTTAGGTACGGCATCTTGCGGGAACTCGACGTCAACCACGGCGCCGATAACCTGGATAACATTTCCAGTAGCCATCTTGAATCCTCTACGTAATTCGTAACCCTAACCTAAACTGCGGCGGCTCCCGAAACGATCTCGGTGATTTCCTGAGTGATGCTGAATTGACGAGCCTTATTGTAAACCAGCTGCAGTTCTTTAATGAGACTGCTGCCGTTGTCCGTTGCAGCTTTCATCGCCACCATGCGCGCGGCCTGTTCACTGGCCAGATTTTCAACGACGCCCTGATAAACCTGAGATTCCACATAACGACGCAGCAGCGTATCCAAAAGGGACTTGGGATCAGGTTCATACAGATAATCCCAGGTTTTTTTCTTCAGATTTTCATCGTCTTCCGCGGGCGGCAGGGGTAAAACCTGCAAAAGCTGCGGAACCTGGGACATGGTGTTAATGAATTTATTGCTGACAATATAGAGCTTATCAAGACGGCCTTCGTCATAGGCCTGCAGCATGACTTTTACCGGACCGATCAGTTCCGACAAGGTGGGGTTATCCCCCATACCGGTGACCTGGGCGACAACTTTACTGCCGATGGCATTGAAGAAAGAGACGCCTTTGGATCCGATAACAGCCAGTTCGGATTCAACGCCTTTCTCGCTCCAGCCCTTCATATCCGTCAGCACTTTTTTGAACAGGTTAATGTTCAGACCGCCGGCCAGACCACGGTCGGTGGAAACCACCAGATACCCGACGCGCTTAACCTTGCGTTCTTCCAGGTAGGGGTGTTTATATTCCAGATTTCCCAAAGCAAGGTGACCAATCACATTACGCATCGTTTCTGCATAAGGACGGCTGGCCGCCATGCGATCTTGAGATTTTCGCATTTTAGAAGCGGAAACCATCTCCATCGCTTTGGTGATCTTCTGCGTGTTCTGTACGCTGGCGATCTTGGTACGTATTTCTTTTGCGTTGGCCATCTCTGCTCCTCCTCATAGCTTGGCGGCCCGCCGAAGCAGACCGCGGCGCATTACCAGGACTGGGTTGCCTTGAAGCTATCGAGGATGCCTTTCAGCTTGCCTTCGATATCATCGTTATAAGCGCCGGTCTGGTTGATTTGTTGCATCAAATCGCCTTGTTCGCGGTCAACATAGGCTACAAGCGCGGCTTCGAAATCACCGACTTTCGCCAGCTCAACGTCTTCCAAATAACCGCGTTCCGCCGCGAACAGCACCAGAGACTGCTGAGCCACCGACATGGGCGCATACTGTTTCTGTTTAAGCAATTCAGTCACTTTCTGACCGTGATTCAACTGTTTGCGGGTAGCTTCATCCAGATCGGATGCGAACTGGGAGAAGGCCGCCAATTCACGGTACTGCGCCAGAGCTGTACGGATACCGCCGGACAGTTTTTTCATGATCTTCGTTTGAGCGGCACCGCCCACGCGAGATACAGAAATACCGGGGTTTACCGCAGGACGAATACCGGCGTTAAACAGGCTGGATTCCAGGAAGATCTGGCCGTCGGTGATGGAAATCACGTTGGTCGGAACAAACGCTGAAACGTCACCCGCCTGGGTTTCGATGATCGGTAATGCGGTCAGCGAACCGGTTTTGCCCTTCACTTCACCCTTGGTATACGCTTCAACATACTCGGCATTTACGCGGGATGCCCGTTCCAGCAAACGGGAATGGAGATAGAATACGTCCCCAGGATAAGCTTCACGTCCTGGCGGACGACGGAGCAGCAGGGAAATTTGACGGTATGCCACGGCCTGTTTGGACAAATCATCATAGATGATCAGGGCATCTTCGCCGCGGTCGCGGAAATATTCGCCCATGGCGCAGCCGGAATACGGCGCCAGATATTGCAAAGCGGCGGATTCGGACGCGGTGGCCACCACAACGATGGTATTGGCCAGGGCGCCGTGTTCTTCCAGTTTTCGCACCACGTTAGCCACGGTGGAGGCTTTCTGGCCGATGGCGACATAAACGCATTTAATGCCGGAATCGCGCTGGTTGATAATCGCATCGATAGCCAGGGCGGATTTACCGGTCTGACGGTCGCCGATAATCAGTTCGCGCTGTCCGCGACCGATAGGAATCATGGCGTCGACGGATTTATAACCGGTCTGCACCGGCTCATCGACGGATTGACGTTCGATAACGCCCGGGGCAATCGCCTCGACCGCGGAGAAACCGTCATGTTCAACCGGACCTTTCCCGTCAATGGGAGCGCCCAGGGTATTCACCACGCGGCCCAACAGGCCGCGACCCACCGGCACTTCCAAAATACGGCCGGTGCATTTGACCTTCAGGCCTTCGGCCAGGTCTTCATAAGGCCCCATCACCACGGCGCCGACAGAGTCGCGTTCCAGGTTAAGGGCAATGGCGAAGCGATTGCCGGGCAGTGCTATCATTTCGCCCTGCATCACTTCAGCCAGACCATGAATACGGATAATACCGTCACTCACGGAAACGATCGTACCTTCATTGTGAGCTTCGCTCACCACATTGAACTGAGCAATGCGCTGCTTGATCAGTTCGCTGATTTCGGTGGAATTCAGTTGCATGCTCCAGTCCCCTTAAGACTGCAATACGTCTGTCAGGCGTTCGAGACGACCGCGAACGCTGCCATCTATCACCATATCGCCTGCACGAATAATTACGCCGGCAATGACAGACTTATCAATTTTGCAATTCAGCTTAACTTTGCGTGCCAGACGTTTTTCCATCGCAGCAGTAATCTTCGCCAGTTGCTCATCTTTTAGCTGGCTTGCGGAAATGACTTCCACTTCCACAGTCGATTCCTGCGCCGCGCGCAGATGAATAAACTGTTCCAGCACATCCGGCAAGACCGCCAAGCGTCCATTTTCGGCCATGACCTTGATCAGGTTCTGGCCCGCCGGGTCGAGTTGGTCACCACAGACAGCGATAAACGTATCCGACAGCGTCTCCGGAGCGACAGCGCCGGATAACAGTTCCGCCATCTGATCGTTGCGGCTTACCTCAGCGGTAAACGACAACATATCCTGCCAATGTTCAACGCTTTGGTGCTCGACGGCAAAGTCAAAAGCTGCTTTGGCGTAGGGGCGAGCTACAGTTACTAATTCAGACATCAGCCCCTCCCTCCCTACAGTTCAGCGACCAGTTTATCAACGATGTCGCTGTTGGCAGCTTCATCCACGGAACGTTCGATAATTTTCTCGGCACCCGCTAAAGCCAGCAGTGCGACTTGCTTGCGCAACTCTTCGCGAGCGCGTTTGGTTTCGGCTTCGATTTCAGCCTGGGCCTGCGCCACGATTTTATTGCGTTCGTCTTCTGCTTCCGCTTTCGCTTCGTCCACAATCTGAGCTTTCCGTTTATTGGCTTGCTCAATGATTGCTTGGGCTTCGGCTCGCGCTTTCTTCAGTTGATCGGTCGCATTGGCTTGCGCTATGTCCACCTCTTTTTTGGCAAGATCCGCAGAAGCGAGACCGTCAGCAATTTCTTTTTGACGCTTCTCGATGGCTGCCATCAGCGGCGGCCATATGTATTTCATGCAGAACAGGACAAACAGGACAAACGCGATGGCCTGGCCGAGGATTGTTGCGTTAAGATTCACAGCACAATGCCTCTTATAAAGTTAACGGATTGATGTTGTATTAAAATCACGCAATGATACACACTACGCTACAGCAAACATCACGTACAGTCCCAGACCTACAGCGATCATGGGGATGGCGTCAACCAGACCCATAACGATAAAGAACTGTGTACGCAGCAGGGGAATCAAATCCGGCTGACGCGCAGCACCTTCCAAAAATTTACCACCCAGGATGCCGATACCGATCGCAGCACCGATTGCCGCCAGACCCATCATCACAGCGGCAGCCATGTACAGCAGATCGAGATTCAGGTTTTCCATGACAGTCTCCAGTTTGTTTCAGATTAAACGCAACATTATTGTAAAAAGTATCAGTGTTCTTCAGACGCCATCGCAAGATAGACAATCGTCAGCACCATAAAGATAAAGGCTTGTAACGTAATGATCAGTATATGGAAAATGGCCCAGGGCACATTGAGAATCCATTGAGACCACCACGGTAACAGACCGGCAATCAGGATGAAAATCAACTCACCCGCGTACATATTGCCAAACAACCGAAGGCCCAATGAAACCGGTTTGGACAGCAAGCTAACGCCTTCGAGAATAAAGTTGATGGGGATAAAGGCCCAATGGTTGAACGGCTGCATGGTAAGTTCTTTGATAAAACCGCCGATGCCTTTCATCTTCACGCTGTAGAACAGAATGAGGATGAATACGCCCAAGGCCATAGAAATCGTGATATTCACGTCGGCGGAAGGAACAACGCGCAACGCCGGTAACCCGAGAACATGTTCGCCGATATAAGGCAGCAAATCGATTGGCAGCAAATCCATCAGGTTCATCAGAAAAACCCAGACGAAAATGGTTAACGCCAACGGAGCGATAAGCTTGCTTTTGCCGTGAAACATATCCCGTACGCTGCCATCAACAAACCCGATAATCAGTTCAACGGCGGTTTGCAGTTTACCGGGAACGCCGCTGGTGGCGCCTTTGGCGACACGACCGAAGATCCAGATAAAGATCACGCCCAGCAGCAAGGAAAAGAACATGGAGTCAATGTTCAGCGTCCAGAATGTTGCCGGGCCGTTGTGGGGATTAACCAGTTCGAAAGTACGCAGGTTCAGCTGAAGGTTATTCAGGTGATGCCCTATGTATTCCTGTGGAGTAGAGATTTCTCCTGATGCAGACATGATGCCTCTTACCCTTTGTTGTTAATTACGGCCGGTGCCAATATCTGCACAATCAGCACCGATAAATAGGTCAGGCCCAATGGAACAAACGCAGCCCTGAACACCCCAAGCGCCACGATAAGCAAGACTATCGTAACGACGACCTTGAGCGCCTCTCCGATGGCAAACGACCAGGCAACACGTCCCGAGGCCGGAACATTTACCTGATGGCGCCAGGCAAACAGCACAAACAATACGTTCGGCAGCCAAGCCGCCAGCCCACCGCTCAGGGCGGAAGCGCTCCAATGCGAATTGAACAGCGCAAACAGTGCGCTTACCAGAACAAAAGTCATTAGCTGGATAAATAACAACTTTCCGGCGACTTTCCCGCTGTAGAGGGATAAGGACATGACTTAACTTCTCTCCGCACCCGTTCTGGTCAGACTGAAGGAGTATAAAACTGCCTTTAGCGTCATGAGTCAAGCAGCTAAAAACGTGCAAATTATACGGGTCGATACTATGAATTCAATCCATAAGTAGCGAAAAGGTGAACAATAATTTAAATCCGTTCGTTTTGCCCGTTTTTCGCTATAAAGCGCAGGAATCATACCATGCATAACTTCATACTGCTTGAGCAATTATTACATATCAAACTGTGCGCATGATCACATTTATAAGAAGGAAGTCTCTCTGTCAGCTCAATACACCTTGTCGACTTCAGCAAATCATTTCCAATAAAAACAATAAATATCATTAAGTTATATATTTTTTATTATAAAATAGGCTTTATAGGCCGCCAATCCGGTCAAAGGGAAAATACCGGGAGTTTTTTTTCCCATCCTATAAGGGAATATCATTGACATTTTTCGACACATATATTTTCTATAGTGACTATTAGAGTTAAAACTAAATTTATGCCCACAAGGATGATCTTTAAATGTTAAATAATAGTGAACAATATTTGAAATATTATTACTTCACTACCTGTTCATTGACTGAATTATCCCTACGGTGCTATTCGACTTTTTATTGATAAAAAACAATTTTAGCGCCGCCCCAGAATCACCAAATGACGCTCTTCCGCCAACGTTGGAACATCGAGTCTTATCACTGATTCCATCTCGAACCCCGCGGGCAGTTCCGCCAGTTCGGTTGCCGGGATCGTTCCTTTAAGGGCATAAAACCGGCCTTGGCCGGGCGAGGCCAAATGTTTACACCAGGACAGCATATCGTTAACGGAAGCGAACGCGCGGCTAATGATACCGTCATAAGGCGCCGGCGGAATATAATCCTCAACACGGCTTTGCACCGTTTCAATATTCTCCAATTGCAGCTCATGCTGCACCTGGCGTAAAAACCGGATACGCTTGCCCAGGCTGTCCAGCAGGGTGAAACGGGACGCGGGTCGGACAATGGCCAAGGGAACGCCCGGCAAGCCGGCCCCGGTGCCCACATCGATAAAGCGCTGTCCCTGTAAATGGGCATTCACCACGATGCTGTCCATGATATGGCGTATCAACATCTGTTCGGGATCGCGCACCGACGTCAGGTTATAAGCCTTGTTCCATTTGTCGAGCAGCTGAACGTAAAGCAGCAATTGCTGTTTTTGCCGATCGGACAGCATAATTCCCCCCTGAGACAGCAGGGCATCCAGTTTAGCTAACATGCATACATCCTTTAACGGTGCCTCATCTCCTGACCTAACAGCATGTCAGGCGCTGCGGCGCAACAAACCCTGCTTTTTAAGCCAGACCAGCAAAATCGAGATTGCGGCGGGCGTCACCCCGGAGATGCGGGACGCCTGGCCGATAGAACCCGGTTTATGATCGTTGAGTTTGGCAATCACCTCGTTGGACAAGCCCGCCACGTGCAGATAATCCAAATCAACCGGCAGCAGGGTGTTTTCATGACGCAGCTGCCTGTCGATTTCATCCTGCTGTCGTGAAATATAGCCTTGGTATTTGACCTGGATTTCCACCTGTTCCGCTGACTGCGCATCGGCTAACGCCGGCGAAAACATCGGTAATGACGTGAGAATGTCATAGGTCATTTCGGGGCGGCGCAGCAGCTCTTCGCCGCTGGCCTCGCGAGTCAACGGGCTTTTCAGCAGAGAGTTGATCTTTTCCACTTCATCGGTGCGAGGGTGTACCCACAGGTCGCGCAGGCGCTGGCGTTCCCGTTCGATACCTTCCTGTTTTTCGCTAAAGCGCGCCCAGCGCTCGTCATCCACCAGCCCCAACTCCCTGCCGGTTTCGGTAAGCCGCAAATCAGCGTTATCTTCACGCAGCAGCAAACGGTATTCGGCACGAGAAGTGAACATACGATAAGGCTCTTTCGTCCCCAGGGTGCATAAATCGTCCACCAGAACTCCCAGGTAGGCTTGATCCCGCCTTGGGAACCATCCCTCCAAATCCTTGGCGGCGCGCCCCGCGTTGATACCAGCCAGCATGCCCTGGGCAGCGGCTTCTTCATAACCGGTAGTGCCGTTGATCTGTCCGGCAAAGAACAGGCCGGCGATATATTTACTTTCCAGCGTCGGTTTCAAGTCGCGGGGATCAAAAAAGTCATACTCGATGGCATAGCCAGGGCGGACGATCAGGGCGTTTTCCAGGCCTTTCATGGAATGCACGATTTTCATCTGCACATCGAAGGGCAAACTGGTGGAGATGCCGTTAGGATAGACCTCGTTGCTGGTAAGCCCTTCCGGTTCAAGGAAAATCTGGTGGGAATCGCGATCGGCGAAGCGCATGACCTTATCTTCGATGGAAGGACAATATCGCGGACCCACGCCCTCGATGATGCCGGCATACATCGGGCTGCGATCGAGATTTTGACGGATGACCTCATGGGTCCGTTCATTGGTATAGGTAATATAACAAGGCACCTGGCGGGGATGGTCCGTCACTGACCCCATAAACGAAAAGACCGGCAGCGGGTTATCGCCTTGTTGCGTGGCCAGGACGCTAAAATCGATGGTGCGGGCATCGATGCGGGGCGGGGTGCCCGTTTTCAGCCGCTTGACCCGGAACGGCAATTCACGCAGGCGTTTTGACAGGGCGATGGACGGCGGATCGCCGGCCCTGCCGCCGCTGTAATGATCCATGCCGATATGGATCTTGCCGTCCAGGAAGGTGCCGACGGTTAACACCACCGAACGTCCGCGGAATTTGAGCCCCATCTGCGTCACCGCGCCCACCACCCGATCGTTTTCAACGATCAGATCCTCCACCGCCTGCTGGAAGATCATGAGGTTGGGCTGGTTCTCCAGAGCGGTCCGGATCGCCAATCGGTAAAGCAGCCGATCCGCCTGAGCCCTGGTAGCTCGAACCGCAGGTCCTTTACTGGCGTTTAGTATCCTGAACTGAATGCCGGCACGGTCGATGGCTTTTCCCATAAGACCGCCCATAGCATCAATTTCCTTCACCAGATGGCCCTTCCCTATGCCGCCGATGGCCGGATTACAGGACATTTGCCCGAGGGTATCGATATTATGCGTCAATAACAGGGTCTTACATCCCATACGAGCCGACGCCATGGCCGCTTCAGTTCCGGCATGGCCGCCACCAATGATTATGACGTCAAACTGATCGGGATAAAACATGTTGCATAAACCTCGTTTCTGGGAGCAAAGGATCGTCTGGATCTTCCGGGAATGTGGATTCTACTCAACTTTGGAAGTGATACAAGCCCCGTGGATCCACGGGTAATTAAAGAAAGATCTTTTTATTTAAAGATCTCTTTATTACCTCTACTACTAGGATCGCGATCTTCTGTGGATAAGCCGTTTTTCATGATGGAAAACAACTTATTGAGATCGATCGATTGCTGTGAATGAGTGGTGATCCCGAGCGGTATAAGCTGGGATCAAGATCGCTACTTATGCACAGCTCAATAAGCGAGCAAAGGTTATACAGTGGATAACTACCGGTTATAAGCCGGTTTTAAGCTATGTTATACACATAAAAAAGAAGATATTTTTTACTATTTAATCAAACCGATCCACTTTTTGGCCCACTCTTCAGCCGGATCCTCGGGAATTTCATGCTGAGTGATATCGATCTTCAATATCTCACCGATCCGTTCCGCGCCTAATGCGATCATTTGACGATCAACCTCTTCGATGGCGCCGCAAAAGGTATCGTATTCACTGCTGCCGATCCCTATACCGCCATATTTCACACCAGAAAGCGAGGGGCGATCGGCGGCCATTTGTTCAAATAAAGGCTGCAGATTGTCGGGCAACTCTCCGGCGCCATGGGTGGAGGTGATAATCAGCCAAAGCCCCTGCGGACTCAGCTCTTCCCATTCGGGACCGTGCAAAATCTCGGTGGTGAATCCCTGCTGCTCCAACAGACCGGCGATATGCTCGGCCACGTATTCGGCGCTACCCAGGGTACTGCCGGAGATTAACGTTACATCGGCCATATTATTCCCGCCTGATAAATGAGCCGATATTGTACGCTGTGTACGGCCTGGGATCTACCTGTGGATAATAGGGGTATAAGAAATAACCTTTAAGGCACAATGGTACGGCTGATGGGGTTCTGCAGCGAGATCAACGTCTCTGTTGACTGAATTTCATCAATGGTCTGGATCTTGTTGATAAGTACCTGTTGCAGGGCATCGATGGAGCGGCACATGACTTTGATAAAGATACTGTAGTGGCCGGTGGTGTAATAGGCTTCCACCACTTCCTCCAGATCCTCGAGTTTCTTGAGCGCCGAAGGATAGTCCTTGGCGCTTTTTAAAATAATGCCGATAAAGCAGCACACGTCGTAGCCCAGATGCCTGGCGCTGACATCCACCCGGGCGCCGGTGATAATGCCCGCCTGCTTCATCTTTTCCACCCGCACATGGATAGTACCGGCACTGACCGCAAGCTGCTTGGCCAGTTCGGCATAAGCGGTACGGGCATTGGCCATTAATGCCTTTAAAATAGCGCGGTCAAGGTCATCTATCTGGTATAGGTCCGACATGGTTTCCTCTGTATAGCCGATGAACGGTCCGCGTCATCGCGGCATATCGCCAGGCATTGCTTAGTTTCTGCGGCGCAAGAAACGCATCAACCGGCTTCTTAAACCGGTATCGAACCGCCAGATATGATCAAATATCTTCAGAATACCCGGTTTTCCCATCGCTGACAGGGCGACAGCATGAAAACGCTGCGTTTGCCGCTGCTGCTGATGCCTGATGCGGGTAATCAGCTCATCCGGCAACCGCTGCGCAATAAAGTCGGAAATCACTACCGCATCCGCGTCCCGCCAGGGTGGAGTATCCAATTTATCCGCCAGCGCGCTCAGGCAGGCGACGAGATCGGTCCCTCCCCGGAAGCTTTGTCCGAGAAAACGAATTGCCTGTTCCAGTCCCGACGGCGCCGTGAGCTCATAGCTCACCATTCCGGTCGAAAAAAGAGTGACATAACAACGGCGGTCATCCGTCAGGGCAATGCGCATCAATGCCAGGCAAAATGCCTTTGCATATTCCTCGTTAATGCCGCCCATGGAACCGGATGTATCTACGCAAACGATAAAGGGTCCCCGGGGCTGCGATTCCATACGCTCGCTCCGTGCCGGCCGCTGACTGATACGCTCCCGCCAGGTATCCCCTTGTAATCGATAGGTCAAAAGGCGTTTTTCCAGCAGACGGCGATAAAACTCAAACTCAAGATCGCTTATCCCAAGGGTAACCAGCTCGGAAGGCAGCAATCGCAGCAGATCGTCGCTTTGATGAATACCATTGACTTCCTCCGGAAGTATCGCCGGTTCGCGGATCATCAATCGAACCCATTGTTGGGTGGCTTCCGCTACTGCATGGGTTTTCGCATGGCGGCTGCGGCCCAACTGATCGGCCAGGGCCTGAAGCTCGGGTTGTTGCCGCAAGAATTCGCCATAATGCACCAGCTGACGATAATCCAGCTGCTGCCACTGTCCGGCGGTCATATCCCACAACTTTCCCGCCGAATTGTCGTTTTCCGCCAGTAACGGCACCAATGCGGCGCTGGCCGCCAGGTGCTGCTGTAGTTCCTCGAGCAATATATCCTGTTCCTGTTCAAGCAACTGCTGATGCAGCGTGGTGGCCTGAAAGGTCAGACTTAGCCGCCAGCGCTGGAGAAAAAGTACCTGGAAGCTGCTTTCGGGCCGCGTGTTGTTCAGGGTTGCGTTTCTGGTCAACGTCCGGGCCTGGGAGGAAAAAGGCGAACCCAGCCGTTCCAGCCGGGCCAATATCTGCGGCAATGCCGCATTAAAGGCGTTCTGCGCCATTAACTGACACTCTTGAAACGCCTGGAACTCAGCAGCCAGTTCCGGCGGCACCCTGGTCTCTTTTACCGTTTGTTCCAATCGCTGCTTTATCAGCGGGGTTCGATGTAGAAGGGCTTTCTTAAGCGAAGGGTATTTCTCCATGAAAACCGCTAATTGCGGACTGGCAAGCAGCGTCAGGATAAAGTTATCCAGCAGTTCACTGTCGTTAATCGACAAAAACATGTCCAGCGTGGTTAAAGCCAGCATGATAGGTTAGCCTTGTCTGGCCAGTTGAAGCTGTTGTGAGACTTCCAATAAGCTGGCTTCGATTTTAGCCACCCAATCTTTAGTGATAAACAGACAGGATTGGTGTTCGCTGAAACGACTGCGTTGCTGGTTAAATTGCCGTTCCACACCGACCAGGGCTTCATTGAGCTCCGAGGGCAACTCCTCAGTGGAAAGCCTGCTCTCACGCGCCAGCAACGAGGCCCGCCGGCTGATATCCAGCACTTCCAATTGCTGCTGCTCGTTTATCCGCGCCTCCAGCGGTTGGGCAAAACCGATGTTATTCAGTCGCGCTTTCAACGCCCCGCCTTTCACCAGCCATTGCTGTAAAGTATCCCGCTCCACGGCGATATGGGTGACCTGTATATCCTGTAAAACCAATGGAGTTTGTAATACCAGCACCAGCGTTTTGTCATTGAGCGCCTCCGGCAGAGAGTAGACAGGCCGACGGGCCATCAATCCCTTTTTCGCATCCACCGTTATAGATTCACTGGCGCTGTGCCTATGCCGATGCTCTATTTTTTGCCGGATAATTTCCTGGATTTTTAACAGCATGGCCTGCTGTTGGTAACCGTGTTCCAGAATCACCCCTTCCACCTGCTGCTCTATGAGGCTAAGGCTATCGGGGTCATGCCATAAACATTCGGTGAGCAGAATGATATCCACCGGTGCGATGGCTTGCCGGTCGCTGAAAAAAGCGCAGGCTTGCAATAAACGCAGCGCTTTTTTCCAGCGCCGATCGGAAACGTAGGGCGCATCCGTCAGCGCGTCCAGGCGCTGGCGTAATTGATAAATCAATTCGAAGCATTCCGATGATAAGCTGACCTGATCGATTTGCGACTGCCAGGACCGATACTCCTCATCGCTGATTTTCACCGACTCAGGGATGGTTTCCCCACCCGGCTCCGCCGGATGGGTCAGCAGGGCGTGGAAATTGGATTTATCTTTTACCTTATGCAGCCACAGACGAATCAGCATGCGATCATAAAGGGCCTCCAAGCCGCTTTCAGCATCCGGTAATTCATTGGAGGCGGTAATCAGCAACCTCATCGGAAGTGCTTGCTCTTTATCACCGTTACGAAACCGCCGTTCATTAATGGCAGTTAATAATGTGTTCAGAATAGCCGGACCTGCTTTCCAGATTTCATCGAGAAAAACGATTTCCGCTTCCGGCAAATATCCCTTGGTCAGCCGTTCATAACGACCATCTTCTTTTAGCGCCTGCAGTGACAGGGGACCGAATACCTCTTCCGGCGTGGAGAAGCGGGTCATGAGATAATCAAAGGCCCTGGCGTGGCTGAACGCCAGTTTAATCCGCCGGGCAATAAGGCTTTTGGCGATACCGGGCGGCCCGAGTAAAAAGACGCTTTCACCGCACAATGCCGCCAGCAGACAGAGACGGATAGTATGTTGCCGCTCATAAAGTCCGCTTTCCAAAGCATTGCTCAGACGATAAATTCTCTCAACCAGAAGTGATGAATGAGCCATAATGAATGCGTTAACCCAAAAAGAGTGATTCCAGAACAATAAACCACTCATTTTTAGAATGATAGGTGAGAAAAGATATGTCCATCGGCGGGTCGATGGACTGGCCGACCGTTTTTTATACTCATAAAGATGATATTAAATTAGGTATTCTTCAAGTTTCATGCATACTGTGCGCTTTTTGATGAGCTCAGGACGAAGCCCACCAAACGCTTACGGATACACTACAGCGCGAAGAGGTTATGAGCAGAGAGATAAAGCAATCCTTGCCGGCGGTCACCTTAGCCGCAATTGGCGTGGTTTATGGAGATATCGGTACCAGTCCTCTATATACCCTCAGAGAATGCCTGGCCGGTCATTATGGCTTCGGCGTTGAGCGGGGAGCGGTATTCGGCTTCCTCTCATTGATATTTTGGCTGCTGATACTCATCGTTTCGTTTAAATACCTGACCTTCGTAATGAAAGCGGATAACTCCGGCGAAGGGGGGATATTGACGCTGATGTCGCTGGCCGGCAGGAACACTTCTGCCCGTTTAACCTGGGTTCTGGTTATCATGGGCCTCATCGGCGGCAGCTTCTTCTATGGCGAGGTAGTAATAACGCCGGCTATTTCAGTGCTTTCGGCCATTGAAGGGCTGCAAATTGCCGCTCCCTCCCTGGACACCTATATCGTTCCATTGTCGGTTTTGGTTCTGACCTTATTGTTCGCCATACAGAAAAAAGGAACCGGCGGAATCGGTAAATTATTCGCCCCGGTCATGGTGTTGTGGTTTTTTACCTTAGCCGTTCTCGGCATCAGGGGAATCTGGATCAATCCTGAAGTGCTCTATGCATTAAATCCCAAGTGGGCGGTGGATTTTTTTATCCAATATAAAGCAGTATCCTTTTTTGCACTTGGCGCAGTGGTGCTGGCCATTACCGGGGTAGAAGCGCTGTATGCCGATATGGGACATTTTGGCAAGCTGCCTATTCGCCTCGCCTGGTTCAGTGCGGTATTACCTTCGCTGGTATTGAATTATTTCGGCCAAGGGGCGTTATTGCTGAAGCACCCCGCTGCGATAAAAAATCCGTTCTTTTTGCTGGCACCTGACTGGGCGTTGATTCCGCTATTGATTCTGGCTACCCTCGCCACGGTTATTGCTTCCCAGGCGGTGATATCCGGCGTTTTCTCCTTAACGCGCCAGGCGGTTCGTTTGGGATATTTGCCCCCTATGCGTATCGTCCATACCTCCGAAATGGAATCCGGCCAGATATATATTCCTTTTATCAATTGGCTGCTTTATACGGCGGTGGTGCTGGTGATCCTGAGTTTCGAGCACTCAAGCAATCTGGCGGCGGCTTACGGCATTGCCGTGACCGGCACCATGGTTATCACCAGCATTCTGTCCTGTACCGTCGCCGTGAAAAACTGGCATTGGAATCGTTTTTTGGTGATTATTTTGCTGGTGGTGCTGTTGGGGATGGATGTCCCGATGTTTTCCGCCAATGTACTCAAGATATTTTCCGGCGGCTGGCTGCCGTTGCTGCTGGGCTTCCTGATGTTTATCGTCATGACAACCTGGAAAAGCGAACGTTTTCGGCTATTGCGCCGCTTGCATGAGCATGGCAATTCCCTTGAGGCCATGATTGCGTCATTGGAAAAATCACCGCCGGTAAGAGTGTCCGGTACGGCGGTGTTCATGTCCCGCGCCATGAATGTCATTCCGTTTGCGTTACTGCATAACCTCAAACATAACAAGGTACTGCATGAACGGGTGGTACTGTTGACACTCAGAACGGAAGATGCGCCGTTTGTACATAACGTCCGGCGCGTCACCATTGAACAGCTTTCGCCGACTTTCTGGCGGGTTGTGGCCAATTACGGCTTCAAAGAGACCCCTGATATGGAAGAAATTTTCCACAGGTGCGGTCTGGAAGGCTTATCCTGCCGGATGATGGAAACATCATTTTTTATGTCCCATGAATCGCTGATTCTGGGTAAACGGCCGTGGTATCTGCTTATCCGCGGCAAGTTGTTTATTGCGCTGAGCCGAAATGCGCTAAGGGCTCCTGATCAATACCTGATTCCACCTAACCGGGTAATTGAACTGGGCACCCAGGTGGAAATCTGATGTCCCCAGTCCGGTGTCACTTATAGGCTAGTGCCATATCATACCGGTTCGCTATTTCACCGCTGCTGCTGTCTGGGCCTTATCAGTCATTTTCCGCCAGCAACCGCTGGCAGGCTGCCAAGGCTGCAGGAGAATCGGATGCCAATATGGCGTCTACGATCGCCTGGTGGGAACCTAACTTAACGACTTCATCGCTGACGATGGCGCGGAAATAGTTCTGGTAAATGGAACTGAACAGATTGGCAAACGAGGAAAGAAACGGATTTCCGCTTATTTCGTAAATATGCCGGTGGAATTGGGCGTCGACGCTTATCCAACGCTCCCGGTCAAAACGCTTGTGCAGCGCGCTCATCTCTTCCATAAGCAGCACCAGTTTATACTTCTCGTCTTCCGCCGCATTGATGGCGGCCAATGCGCAGGCCTGCGGTTCAAGGCTGGTGCGCATAATCAGAAAGTGCGCCATGACATCGTCGAAGTTTTCCCGGGTCACCCACCAACTCAGCAATTCCTGGTCGAGATAATTCCACTGATGGCGCGGCAATACCCGGGTACCGATACGCGGCCTGGGTAAAAGCATCCCTTTGGCGGCCAATATTTTCACCGCTTCCCGCACCGCAGTTCGGCTGACGCCAAAAAGATCGCCCAGCTCTATTTCTCCGGGCAATATATCCCCAGCTACATACTCACCGGCCAAAATACGCTGCCCCAGCTTCTCGGCCAGAAGATAGGAAAGGTTTCGCTGTGCGGCTTGCTGTTGCGCTGTTAAGTGCATCGTGGCCTGTCCTGTACTGATTTAATTCACTTCATAGTAAACTTTCGCGCGTCTCGATGGCGGGACAAATGTTGTAAATGCAGCGGCGATCCCTGATTTTTTACATTGATTGTCGAAAAATAAACCGATCAGTATTTTTTTGCCGATAAAGCCTTGTCAGACGTTAATAAGTCCCTATAATGCGCCTCCACTGACCGGGATTAACCGCTGCGACGGACCTGGTCGGGAAGGGAAAAGCGCTTCGCTAAAGCAAATAAAAGCTTGACTCTTCAGCGGGAAAACGTA
Organism: Sodalis sp. RH15; assembly: GCF_047324255.1. Classification (NCBI taxonomy): domain Bacteria; kingdom Pseudomonadati; phylum Pseudomonadota; class Gammaproteobacteria; order Enterobacterales; family Bruguierivoracaceae; genus Sodalis; species Sodalis sp. RH15. Next base: position 232,189 of record NZ_CP178738.1, on the reverse strand, counting down.
ATATACGCAACCCGCGCCAGGTGAGATTTAGACCTCCCCGGCCATGCTCTTTAACAATTTATCAGACAATCTGTGTGGGCACTCACAAGACCGTATCGAAACACAACAATACAAGTCTTGAAGAGTGACAAACAGTTAATTCAAAAGATTAACCAGATGAAATCTTTGAGCATCAAGCTTTTAATTGAAGAGTTTGATCATGGCTCAGATTGAACGCTGGCGGCAGGCCTAACACATGCAAGTCGAGCGGCAGCGGAAAGTAGCTTGCTACTTTGCCGGCGAGCGGCGGACGGGTGAGTAATGTCTGGGGATCTGCCCGATGGAGGGGGATAACTACTGGAAACGGTAGCTAATACCGCATAACGTCGCAAGACCAAAGTGGGGGACCTTAGGGCCTCACACCATCGGATGAACCCAGATGGGATTAGCTAGTAGGTGGGGTAACGGCTCACCTAGGCGACGATCCCTAGCTGGTCTGAGAGGATGACCAGCCACACTGGAACTGAGACACGGTCCAGACTCCTACGGGAGGCAGCAGTGGGGAATATTGCACAATGGGCGCAAGCCTGATGCAGCCATGCCGCGTGTGTGAAGAAGGCCTTCGGGTTGTAAAGCACTTTCAGCGGGGAGGAAGGGGTTGGATTGAATAGATTCAATCATTGACGTTACCCGCAGAAGAAGCACCGGCTAACTCCGTGCCAGCAGCCGCGGTAATACGGAGGGTGCGAGCGTTAATCGGAATTACTGGGCGTAAAGCGTACGCAGGCGGTTTGTTAAGTCAGATGTGAAATCCCCGAGCTTAACTCGGGAACTGCATTTGAAACTGGCAGGCTAGAGTCTCGTAGAGGGGGGTAGAATTCCAGGTGTAGCGGTGAAATGCGTAGAGATCTGGAGGAATACCGGTGGCGAAGGCGGCCCCCTGGACGAAGACTGACGCTCAGGTACGAAAGCGTGGGGAGCAAACAGGATTAGATACCCTGGTAGTCCACGCTGTAAACGATGTCGATTTGAAGGTTGTGGCCTTGAGCCGTGGCTTTCGGAGCTAACGCGTTAAATCGACCGCCTGGGGAGTACGGCCGCAAGGTTAAAACTCAAATGAATTGACGGGGGCCCGCACAAGCGGTGGAGCATGTGGTTTAATTCGATGCAACGCGAAGAACCTTACCTACTCTTGACATCCAGAGAAGACTTCAGAGATGGAGTTGTGCCTTCGGGAGCTCTGAGACAGGTGCTGCATGGCTGTCGTCAGCTCGTGTTGTGAAATGTTGGGTTAAGTCCCGCAACGAGCGCAACCCTTATCCTTTGTTGCCAGCACGTCATGGTGGGAACTCAAAGGAGACTGCCGGTGACAAACCGGAGGAAGGTGGGGATGACGTCAAGTCATCATGGCCCTTACGAGTAGGGCTACACACGTGCTACAATGGCGCATACAAAGAGAAGCGAACTCGCGAGGGTAAGCGGACCTCACAAAGTGCGTCGTAGTCCGGATTGGAGTCTGCAACTCGACTCCATGAAGTCGGAATCGCTAGTAATCGTGGATCAGAATGCCACGGTGAATACGTTCCCGGGCCTTGTACACACCGCCCGTCACACCATGGGAGTGGGTTGCAAAAGAAGTAGGTAGCTTAACCTTCGGGAGGGCGCTTACCACTTTGTGATTCATGACTGGGGTGAAGTCGTAACAAGGTAACCGTAGGGGAACCTGCGGTTGGATCACCTCCTTACCGAAAGATGCGCGTCGAGTGACGTGTCCACACAGATTGTCTGATAGAAGTGATGAGCAAACAGCTCGTATGGTTTTGTTTGTGAAGCGCAGCTTCGCGAACGCGTATCTTTGTCCCCTTCGTCTAGTGGCCTAGGACACTGCCCTTTCACGGCGGTAACAGGGGTTCGAACCCCCTAGGGGACGCCAAACAGCCTACGTGTCTGATAAATTTCAGAGCGCATTTGAAAGAGTGCGCTGCGAAATACTGCTCTTTAACAATCCGGAACAAGCTGAAAATTTGAAAAAAACATGCTGAGCAAAATCAGTATGCGAGTCTCTCAAAGCAAGCAAACCTGAGACATCTTAGGGTTGTGAGGTTAAGTGACTAAGCGTACACGGTGGATGCCTAGGCAGTCAGAGGCGATGAAGGACGTGCTAATCTGCGAAAAGCGTCGGTAAGCTGATATGAAGCGTTATTAGCCGGCGATGTCCGAATGGGGAAACCCAGTGCAATTCGTTGCACTATCATTGCGTGAATCCATAGCGCAATGAGGCGAACCGGGGGAACTGAAACATCTCAGTACCCCGAGGAAAAGAAATCAACCGAGATTCCCCCAGTAGCGGCGAGCGAACGGGGAACAGCCCAGAACCACCATCAGCTTTTGCATCAGGAGAACGGTCTGGAAAGTCCGGCGACAGAGGGTGATAGCCCCGTATCCGAAGGTGCAGAGGTTGTGGGTTCGATGAGTAGGGCGGGACACGTGATATCCTGTCTGAAGATGGGGGGACCATCCTCCAAGGCTAAATACTCCTGACTGACCGATAGTGAACCAGTACCGTGAGGGAAAGGCGAAAAGAACCCCGGCGAGGGGAGTGAAACAGAACCTGAAACCGTGTACGTACAAGCAGTGGGAGCCTTGAGAAATTGGGGTGACTGCGTACCTTTTGTATAATGGGTCAGCGACTTATATTCTGTAGCAAGGTTAACCGAATAGGGGAGCCGTAGGGAAACCGAGTCTTAACTGGGCGTGTAGTTGCAGGGTATAGACCCGAAACCCGGTGATCTAGCCATGGGCAGGTTGAAGGTTGGGTAACACTAACTGGAGGACCGAACCGACTAATGTTGAAAAATTAGCGGATGACTTGTGGCTGGGGGTGAAAGGCCAATCAAACCGGGAGATAGCTGGTTCTCCCCGAAAGCTATTTAGGTAGCGCCTCGTGAATTCATCTTCGGGGGTAGAGCACTGTTTCGGCTAGGGGTCCACCCCGGATTACCAACCCGATGCAAACTGCGAATACCGAAGAATGTTATCACGGGAGACACACGGCGGGTGCTAACGTCCGTCGTGAAGAGGGAAACAACCCAGACCGCCGGCTAAGGTCCCAAAGTCATGGTTAAGTGGGAAACGATGTGGGAAGGCATAGACAGCCAGGATGTTGGCTTAGAAGCAGCCATCATTTAAAGAAAGCGTAATAGCTCACTGGTCGAGTCGGCCTGCGCGGAAGATGTAACGGGGCTAAACCATGCACCGAAGCCGCGGCAGCGATACCTTCGGGTATTGTTGGGTAGGGGAGCGTTCTGTAAGCCTGAGAAGGTGGCCTGTGAGGGTTGCTGGAGGTATCAGAAGTGCGAATGCTGACATAAGTAACGATAAAGCGGGTGAAAAGCCCGCTCGCCGGAAGACCAAGGGTTCCTGTTCAACGTTAATCGGAGCAGGGTGAGTCGACCCCTAAGGCGAGGCCGAAAGGCGTAGTCGATGGGAAACAGGTTAATATTCCTGTACTGGGTGTGACTGCGAAGGGGGGACGGAGAAAGCTAGACCGGCCGGGCGACGGTTGTCCCGGTTCAAGCGTGCAGGTGGAGAGGACAGGAAAATCCGTTCTCTTGTAACACTGAGGCGTGATGACGAGCCACTACGGTGGTGAAGGGGTTGATGCTACGCTTCCAGGAAAAGCCTCTAAGCACCAGGTCACATCGAATCGTACCCCAAACCGACACAGGTGGTCAGGTAGAGAATACCGAGGCGCTTGAGAGAACTCGGGTGAAGGAACTAGGCAAAATGGTGCCGTAACTTCGGGAGAAGGCACGCTGGCATTAGGTGGAGGAACTTGCTTCCCGAGCTGAAGCCAGTCGCAGATACCAGCTGGCTGCAACTGTTTATTAAAAACACAGCACTGTGCAAACACGAAAGTGGACGTATACGGTGTGACGCCTGCCCGGTGCCGGAAGGTTAATTGATGGGGTTATCCGCAAGGAGAAGCTCTTGATCGAAGCCCCGGTAAACGGCGGCCGTAACTATAACGGTCCTAAGGTAGCGAAATTCCTTGTCGGGTAAGTTCCGACCTGCACGAATGGCGTAATGATGGCCAGGCTGTCTCCACCCGAGACTCAGTGAAATTGAACTCGCTGTGAAGATGCAGTGTACCCGCGGCAAGACGGAAAGACCCCGTGAACCTTTACTATAGCTTGACACTGAACATTGAGCCTTGATGTGTAGGATAGGTGGGAGGCTTAGAAGTAGGGACGCCAGTCCTTATGGAGCCAACCTTGAAATACCACCCTTTAATGTTTGATGTTCTAACTCCGGCCCGTAATCCGGGTCGAGGACAGTGTCTGGTGGGTAGTTTGACTGGGGCGGTCTCCTCCTAAAGAGTAACGGAGGAGCACGAAGGTTAGCTAATCACGGTCGGACATCGTGAGGTTAGTGCAAAGGCATAAGCTAGCTTGACTGCGAGAGTGACGGCTCGAGCAGGTGCGAAAGCAGGTCTTAGTGATCCGGTGGTTCTGAATGGAAGGGCCATCGCTCAACGGATAAAAGGTACTCCGGGGATAACAGGCTGATACCGCCCAAGAGTTCATATCGACGGCGGTGTTTGGCACCTCGATGTCGGCTCATCACATCCTGGGGCTGAAGTAGGTCCCAAGGGTATGGCTGTTCGCCATTTAAAGTGGTACGCGAGCTGGGTTTAGAACGTCGTGAGACAGTTCGGTCCCTATCTGCCGTGGGCGTTGGAAGATTGAGAGGGGCTGCTCCTAGTACGAGAGGACCGGAGTGGACGCACCACTGGTGTTCGGGTTGTCATGCCAATGGCATTGCCCGGTAGCTACGTGCGGAAGAGATAACCGCTGAAAGCATCTAAGCGGGAAACTTGCCTCGAGATGAGTCTTCCCTGTGGCTTTAAGCCACCTGAAGGGACGTTAAAGACGATGACGTTGATAGGTCGGGTGTGTAAGCGCAGCGATGCGTTGAGCTAACCGATACTAATGACCCGTGAGACTTAACCTTACAACACCTAAGGTGTTTGAGCGATGAGAGCGTTGTCCGCAAGGGCGATGAGAGAATTTTCAGCGATTGTTCCGGACCTAAAGAATACAAACAGTCGGTCGAAGCACTGACGGACTGTCAACAACGCGGAGCGTTGGCCTTGCACGGGGGAAATGACAAAATCGTCGGGAACGATTTTGTACAGCGCACAGCGCTGGCCCGCAGGGCGAGTCTCAGGAAGAGACGAGAAATTTGCCTGGCGGCACTAGCGCGGTGGTCCCACCTGACCCCATGCCGAACTCAGCAGTGAAACGCCGTAGCGCCGATGGTAGTGTGGGGTCTCCCCATGCGAGAGTAGGGAACTGCCAGGCATCCAATTGAACGAAGCCCTCTGTGAAAACAGAGGGCTTTTTTCTGCCTGCTAAACCAGGCGGTTCGTTACTCCATCAGTTCATGTAATAGCCTAAAGTGGGTCAACCGGCAGAGCCGGTTCAATGGAGCCGTCTGCGCCAGCCGTAACAGACCTGCGCAAGCGGACATAAACTGCGAGAATGCCACTCCATCAAAAATTTCTTCGTGGCCTTTTTTGCCCTTGACTCCATTGGGTGTCTAAGCCGCATCTTAGGGAGACAATGATTACAAAAAAGGCACGAATTAATGGAGACTTAATATAAGGATTTATTCATCATTTCATAATTCGTCAGAGTTGTCATCAAAACTGACCTTAGAAAATATGGCCAACCTCTTTTTCCCCTATGCTTCTTGATTTCTTACTCCATTGTAAGGCCTTTGGTTTCCGAAATATCATTATGAATGACCGTTGATTTCTTTTATTGCTCGTAAGTTACCTGTGGAGGTAGTCCATTACTAAAATCGGTTTGAGATTTTTAATTGTTTTCTAAGACCTCTCTGAGTTTATCAGCTAAGTTATTTTTTTCTTCTTCAGAAATATTTTTTAAAATGTCGTTTAGTTTATTTTTATCCTCTTCGGTAAAGGACGAAGATAATAGAGGTTTGGAACCGATATTCTCATTTTCACTATCAGTCCAGCCGGAATCATAATCGGTATCAGTAGTGGATTCTTCTGTGTAAGGATTATCATCATCAATATCAGAAAGTGAAATATTGTTAAGACTCTCATTTGAATCCGAATCTGTTTCATACGCAGTGTCATATAGATGATCTTCATCTTCCTCATCCGGGGAGGGGTAATAATTATCGTATTTATCAGACTTCAAATCATTATCATCATCCTCTTCTTCATTAAGGTTATCGATAGGATCCACTAATTGTTCCTCTTTTGTAATATTTTCTTGTACCGCTAGTGATTGAGGAATATTAGTTTCGAGTTGAGTGGGAGTATAGCGCTCAGTATAGATTGTCATTTGGCTAGGAGTTGAGGAGTTGCCTTTCTTATCATAAGCGGTGGCCTGGATGACAAATTGGTTTATGCCCTGGTTAGCAAATTGTGGCAACTGTATCTGGTAATCTAAAGGGGAATTAGTGGTAATTGACCCGCCACGAGATATAAAATCTTCGGCAAACCATTTGACATGATCTATCTCGTATTTCGACGTAATGGATAAATAGACCTGTTTTCTTTCGCCTTCAATACCCTTGAATTCAGCAGGAAGCGTGAGTTTTATCGCATCGCCAATGTTTTTGTCCTTATGTTCAAGGACAATATTATGGTTTCTATCGACCAAATCCAAACGTTGTGCCGATAATGTCCTGAACTGTGGCATCATTCTAGAATCAAGTTGCTTTGATAGCGGAACGTTGATTTTATAGTTGAGGGATAAATTCAGTTTATTGTCGTTCTTACCATTATTCCAACGAGAATGGTCTAATCCAAGGGATACTAACGGGAAAGGTGTATAAGACATGCCTGCAGTAAATGCCGATGGATTATCGTACCGTTCATGGCTATTGGTCGTTGCTACCTGACTGCCAAAGTACTGTTCATATTTGAGATTACCTGATATTTGGGGATAGCTTGATAAAGCCGCCTCCAAGCGCAGATCAAAGCCCTTGGCCACGCGTTCAACACTTCGGTCAAGGTAGGCTGAAGGCTTCCAACCTGATATTCGGTGGTAACTATTAGATGAAAATTTCAAGTAATCTTTCCATAACTCCAATCCAACGCTTAATCGCTGATGCTGGTTTCCTGAAATCTGCCTATCGTAAAAAGTATTATAACCCAGCATCCAACTGTCGAAGAAGTGCCGCTGTCCTACGCCAAAATTGACAATATTTCTTCCATCGTAGCGGCGTGCTCCGATTTGGCTGAAGATTAAATTATCGTCATCGTTATTCAATGGCAAAAGGAAATCAAAGGAGGCAGATTTTAGCGACTTGGCTAACAATGGAAGATGAATGACTGCCGACCCCTGTTTTTCCTCCGATTCACGAGTAGAAACATCTTCTGAAGAATAGCCATTCTGCTTCTGGTGAAGGCTTGTGCCAACTACCTCTATTTCGTTATCTTCCGCTATTTCCTTGTGATTTTTTCTTCTGGCATGGGCATTCGATGCGTTTTGATGAGTATTTGATGGATTTCTATCCTGTGTTAGACCCATTGGGATTGAGTTTTTATCAATTTTTTTTTTCTTTTCCGTAGATAAACAGCCCACCAGCAAGGCGGCCATACTTATGACAGTGACATACCATTTGAAAGCGATCATAGTTGTTCAGTATTTTCTTTGTTTTGATTTGAGAAAGTTTTTGTACTACGTGTTGGTGTAAAACGATAAATAGCAATATAACTCTAACAAAAGAGAATCATAGGAATACCTTCACACGATAAAGGAAAATTAATTCAATTATAAAATAATTGAACACATTAAAAGATTAAGTATTTTCGTGGTTTCTAGCCGATATATACTCCATATAAATCATTCCAAGTGATTATATTTAAATATAAAATTATATCATTGAGTGCGCTCATATTTTTTAAAGCGGGCAATAAATAGCATAAAAAGGCATGATGGGTAAAGAACCTATTCATAAAAATAATAATAGTAATGTCTGGATCACATTAATTTTTCAAGTCTAGATGGTATTTTAAACAGAAAAATTTTGTATATTGGTAATGTTGAAAGACTATCAAATAATAAAAATATATTTCTGCTTATTTGCGTAACGTAAACGCTTAATTGAAGTGAAGGATCTTTCAAAAGGACAAGTCAAGGTCTAACGAAGCATGACCTTCGTAACCTTTAAGGTTATATAGTTAAATGGCATCAGATCCTATCGGTTATCAACCAACCATTCGCTGATAAATGCGGCTATGCTTTCCGGCTGGTTGATATCCAACACCGGCAATGTCATATCCACTTTTACATCCCCGGCCACCGCAATGACGTATTCATCAATCAACGGGCGCCAGTCCTTGCCGGTATCCGAGCGGAATAGGGCAATTTTAGGCACCGGCTCATTTTTAAAGCCTTCCACCAGGATAAGGTCCACTAACCTCGGGTCCATTTGTGCCGCCAGCCATGAAAGGGCGGGCATTTCATTATCCTGATTTTCGGTCATTAGTGCCCAACGGGCGTCACTGGCCACCATGGTTTGCCGAGCACCCGCTCTGCGCAATTCATAGCTGTCTTTTCCCGGGGTATCCACGTCGACCTTGTGATGGGTGTGTTTGATGAGCCCGACTCGAACGCCCACCTGATTGAGCAAGGGTATGAGCTGTTTCAATAATGTTGTTTTGCCTGTCCCGCTAAATGCGGTAATCGCCAATAGCGGCGGATGCGATTTTTCCATGATGTTTATCCTCAATGGGCGTTTACTGACGCCAGTCTGCTATATCCCGCGGCGTATTCAGGTTTGAAAAGGCGGGATGCCGCGCCGTAAAAACAACCCTTGCGGCGTTAACCTGCATGAAAAACAACATCACCCTACGTTCTCCTCGGGATAGAAAATCTTCCAATGCCGGGATCAGCGAGCGGTTAAGGAGCGCGAAAGCCGGATGATCGCGCTCACCGGAATGGGCGAAAGCGGCATCGGCATTCCCTTTTCCTTCCCATAAACGCGCAACTAAATCAGCCGGGAAAACCGGTACATCGCAGGGGACGAACACTATCCATGAGGTGCCGGCGGCTTTCAGGCCTGCGAGCATGCCGGCCAGCGGACCTTGGAAATCGGGCAGCGTGTCGGTAATTACCTGCAGGCCGCTTTGCCGGTATTGGTCGAGATGGCGATTGGCATTGATAATGACTGTAGACACCTGCCCGGCCAGATGGTCGAGGACATGCCGGTAAAGAGGCCGCTGGTTGAGCAATATCAGCCCTTTATCTTCACCGCCCATGCGGCTCGAACGTCCTCCCGCCAGGATGACACCGGTTATTGATATGCTGATGATGGTTGTCTCCCGGAGATTTCTTATTGTTTGGCCGTTACTGCTAAAGATACCAGCTTTTGGAAAAGTTGCGTTTACCTGTAAGCGGTTTACGTCTTTAACACAGCCAGATTCGAGATCAGCGCTGCATTGCCGCGTCGACTCTTTAGGAAGGAGTCGCTGTTTGCCAAATGCTGTATGCTGGTCGCCCACATATTAAGATACAATGTTTCCGGGGTTACTTAACATTGATGTTTATCCCCCCCGGCGGATCTTGCTACATTATGACCGATACCATCAGAAGGATTGGATTATGAAATATCATCGCGTTGACGAACTTATCGAGCTTCTTCATCCCGCTTGGAGAAAAGAATCCGATCTCAATCTGCTGCAATTTTTGCAAAAACTGGCTGATGAAGCCGGTTATCAGGGCGGCCTGGCGGAAATCACCGACGATACGCTGATTTACCACCTGAAAATGCGGGACGCGGACAAGGCCGAGATGATTCCCGGCTTGCAGAAGGATTACGAAGAAGACTTCAAAACCGCCATCCTTCGGGCCCGCGGCATTATCAAAGAGTAGATGTTGCTTGCTAAAAAGAGTCTCCCGGTTGTTCCTGCCGGCAACCTGTCTGGTCTATTACTGGCTTAAAATAGATAAAACGTTTTATGAACATAACAGCATTTAATTTCAAGACGTTGATGCCGGAATTGATTATGGATGCCCTGGAAAGTGTCGGCTTGCGTATTGATTCCGGCCTAACCGCGCTCAATAGCTATGAAAACCGCGTTTATCAGTTTCTGGATGAAGACAGAAAACGTTACGTGGTGAAATTCTATCGTCCTGAACGCTGGTCTGACGAGCAAATCCTGGAGGAGCACGAACTGTCGCTCGGACTGGAGGAAGCGGAGATTCCTGTGGTCCCGCCGATGCGCATCAACGGCTCGACGCTGTTGAACCATGAAGGCTTTCGTTTTGCCGTTTTCCCAAGCGTCGGCGGCCGGCAATTCGAGCAGGATAACGACGAGCAGCTGGAGTGGGTGGGCCGTTTTATCGGCCGGATTCATCGCCATAACGGTGAAAAACGTTTCTCCTTCCGCCCCACTATTTCATTGGAAGAGTATCTGTACGAACCCAGGCGCGAGCTGGAGCAGAGCACCCTCATCGCCGGCAAGCAAAAGGAAGCATTTTTACGCGCGGTGGATCTTTTGATTGCCGAAGTGAAGATATATTGGCGTGATGACTGGCTCCCGCTGCGTTTGCACGGCGATTTGCATGCCAGCAATATTCTGTGGCGCGACGGACCGATGTTTGTCGATTTGGATGATGCACGCAACGGCCCGGCAGTTCAGGATCTCTGGATGCTGCTCAATGGCGATCGCATGGAACAGCAGTACCAATTGTCACTTTTACTTGACGCCTACCAGGAGTTCATGGTTTTTAATCCGCGTGAATTGGCCTTGATGGAGCCGTTGCGCGCAATGCGCATGATCTATTACCTTGCCTGGATCAGCAGGCGATGGGGCGATCCTGCGTTCCCCCATAGTTTCCCATGGATGGTGGAAGCTGGATTTTGGGAGCAGCAAACCGTGATCTTTACGGAACAGGTAAAGGTATTACGGGAGCCGCCGTTACAGCTTATGCCTTCGTATTAAACTTTAGAGAGAACATTTATATGAAAAAAATTTGGTTTGCGTTAATGGGTATTCTAATGGCTGTTGCATTCAGTGTATCCGCTGCGCAATTTACGGAAGGGCAGCAATATGTCCAGCTTGACAAGCCAGTAACCGGCGAACCGCAAGTATTGGAATTTTTCTCTTTTTATTGCCCCCATTGCTATGAATTCGAGCAAACCTATCATATTTCCGCCAGCGTCAGGCAAGCGCTGCCGGCCGGCACCAAAATGACCAAGTACCACGTTGATTTTCTTGGACCTTTGGGTAAGGAATTAACCCAGGCCTGGGCAGTGGCCATGGCGCTGGGCGTTGAGGATAAAGTCAGCCCCCTGATGTTTGAAGCCGTGCAGAAAACCCAGACCGTTCAGTCACCGGCCGATATTCGCGATGTCTTTATCAAAGCGGGCGTAAGCGGCGAGGAATATGATTCTGCTTTAAATAGTTTTGTAGTCAAATCATTAGTGGTGCAAGAGGAAAAAGCGGCAGCCGATCTGCAATTGCGCGGGGTTCCCGCCATATTTGTTAATGGAAAATACATGGTCAAAAATGACGGCCTGGATACCTCTTCCATGGATATCTATGTTAAACAGTTCGCTGATGTGGTGAAGTTTTTGCTGACGCAACAATAACATTCTCTCCTGCGTTTTAGTGCCGGTCATGTGAACCGCACCTCGGATGAGGGACAATAGACGTCTTTCAGTTGGTGGTGCGGTTTACAATTGCCGCCATTGGCATCAGTAAGTTATTTCCGGAATCGGCCTGTCGAAAATTGATTTTTATGTATATTCTTTTCAGGCTTAAGTTTAACGGTCATTAAACGGCATGGGAAAGGTTAAGTTAATATCCACAAACCGGGAATACCTATGTAATATAAGCAATTAGCAAATGCAATGTTCTAATTGGATGATATATATGATTTTTTTATTAAAGCATTGCTCTTCAAAGAATATATAAATCTTTAAAAATCTTTTTACTCACAAAGTTATCCACAGCATGATCCTGGGGATCCGGGTCTAACTTCAGTATTTTTATCGGCCTTATGATACGCTAACGTTCGTCACTGGCGGCCAGCTATGGCATGCTATACCCTATGTCTTTCGACCAAAAAGAACGAATTACGCTATGGCCCATATCGCAGACAACCCCTTGATCTTGGTGGATGGCTCCTCTTATCTTTACCGCGCTTATCATGCCTTTCCGCCGCTGACCAATAGCGCGGGCGAACCCACCGGCGCCATGTACGGCGTTTTAAACATGCTGCGCAGTCTTCTGACACAATATCGTCCCAGCCATGTGGCGGTGGTATTTGATGCCAAAGGCAAGACTTTCCGCGATGAGCTGTTCGAACATTATAAGTCCCATAGACCGCCGATGCCGGACGACCTGCGCAGCCAAATCGAACCCCTGCACAATATGGTTAAAGCCATGGGGCTGCCGTTATTGGCGATATCCGGCGTCGAGGCGGACGATGTTATAGGCACCTTGGCCCTGGAAGCCGAGCGCGCCGGACGTGAAGTCCTGATCAGTACCGGTGACAAGGATATGGCGCAGTTGGTGACGCCGATGATTACGCTTATCAATACCATGTCCAACACCATTCTCGGGCCGGAGGAAGTGAAGGTGAAATTCGGCGTTCCGCCGGAACGGATTATCGATTATCTGGCCCTGATGGGGGACAGTTCGGATAATATCCCCGGCGTTCCCGGCGTGGGTGAAAAAACCGCCCAGGCGCTGCTGCAGGGGATGGGCAGTCTGGACAATATCTATGGCGATTTGAACGGCGTCGCGGAGTTGGCGTTCCGGGGGGCGAAAACCATGGCGCCCAAGCTGGAACAAAATAAAGAGCTGGCCTATCTCTCCTATCAATTGGCCACCATCAAGACCGATGTGCCGCTGGATTTGCCTTTCGATCGGCTGACGGTCAGCGAGCCCGATGCGGATGAGTTGCGGCAGCTGTTCAAAAAATACGAATTTAAACGCTGGCTGGCGGATGTGGAAGACGGCAAGTGGTTACAGGGCCGTAAAACGCCGGCGGCGGCTTTGCGTACCCCCTTCAACGCGCCCGCGGCACCTGACGCGGATGTGCCCGCGGAACAGTTATCCCAGGCGGGTTATCAAATCATTGAGACCATGGCGAGCCTGGAGCAATGGCTGGATAAAATCAAACAGGCCGGCTTGTTTGCCTTCGACACTGAAACCGACAGTCTCGATACGCTGACGGCCAATCTGGTGGGGCTCTCTTTCGCTACCGCTCCGGGGGATGCGGCCTATTTGCCGGTGGGGCATGATTATCTGGATGCGCCCGACCAACTGAATCTTGACGAAGTACTTGCCCGGCTTAAGCCGCTGCTTGAGGACCCCCGGCTGCGTAAAGTCGGCCAAAACCTGAAATTCGATCGCGGCGTGTTAAAACGTTACGACATCGAACTGGCGGGCATCGCATTCGATACCATGCTGGAATCCTATGTTCTCAACAGCGTATCCGGCCGTCACGATATGGACAGCCTGGCGGATCGTTACCTGCAGCATACGACGGTGGGGTTTGAGGATATTGCCGGTAAGGGCAAAAACCAGCTGACCTTTAATCAAATCGCGATGGAACAGGCGGCGCCCTATGCGGCGGAGGATGCGGATGTCACCTGGCGGCTGCATGAAAAGCTCTGGCCGCAGATCGAGCAGGACAAAGGCCTGAAAAAAGTTTTTGAAGAAATCGAGATGCCGCTGGTGCCGGTGCTGTCACGTGTCGAACGCACCGGCGTGCTGATTGATGAAAACATCCTGGCGGCCCATTCGGTGGAATTGACCAAGCGGCTGGGGGAGCTGGAGAACGAGGCCCATATTCTGGCGGGAGAACCCTTTAATCTCTCTTCCACCAAACAGCTGCAGGCGATCCTTTACGACAAGCAGAAGCTGCCCATCCTGAAAAAGACCCCCGGCGGCGCCCCGTCCACCGGTGAAGAGGTATTGGCGGAGCTGGCGCTGGATTATCCGCTGCCGAAGCTGATTCTTGAACACCGTGGTTTGGCGAAATTGAAATCCACCTATACCGATAAGCTGCCGCTGATGATCAACCCGCTGACGAAACGGGTGCATACCTCATATCACCAGGCGATTACCGCTACCGGCCGGCTTTCTTCCAGCGATCCCAACCTGCAGAATATCCCGGTGCGCAACGACGAAGGCCGGCGTATCCGGCAGGCGTTTATCGCGCCCGAAGGGTCGGTCATCGTGGCGGCGGATTACTCGCAAATCGAGTTGCGCATTATGGCCCATCTGTCCCGGGATGCGGGGCTGCTCAAGGCGTTCGCCGAAGGCAAGGATATCCATCGGGCCACCGCCGCCGAAGTGTTCGGCCAGTCTCTTGAGAAGGTGACGCAAGAACAGCGGCGCAGCGCCAAGGCTATCAACTTCGGCCTGATTTACGGCATGAGCGCTTTCGGACTGGCGCGCCAGCTTTCGGTGCCCCGTTCGGAAGCGCAAAAATACATGAATCTCTACTTCGAGCGCTATCCAGGCGTCCTGGCCTATATGGAGCGTACCCGCAAGCAGGCTAACGAGCAGGGGTATGTTTCCACCCTGGACGGACGCCGTCTTTATTTGCCGGACATTCACTCCCGCAACGGCGCACGCAAAAAAGGCGCCGAACGGGCGGCGATAAACGCACCGATGCAAGGCACCGCCGCCGATATTATCAAACGGGCGATGATTTCCATTGATGCATGGCTGCAAAAAGAGCAGCCGCCGGTGCGTATGATTATGCAGGTGCACGATGAGCTGGTTTTTGAAATACAGCGGGACGCGGCTGAATCGGCATCGGCGCATATCAAATCGTTAATGGAAGGGTGCTACGCGCTGGATGTGCCGCTGCAGGTTGATGTGGGTTTGGGTGAGAATTGGGATCAAGCTCACTAAGTGGCGAATCAATAAGCTTTTTTTGTAATTAAGCTACACAAATATGTGATGTGGACAGTTATAATCGCACTTGCAATAGCAATAAATGAAATTTAACAACAAAAAATTCTTTTGCCCCGACAAAAATTGATGTAAAGTTAGAGTCGTAGGGTACAGAGGTAAGATGTTCTATCTTTCAGACCTTTTACTTCACGTAATCGGATTTGGCTAAATATTAGCCGCCCCAGTCATTATTGGCTGGGGCGTTTTTTATTGGGCGCAATAAAGCCTCGCGGCCAGAGGCGGAGCGCCTTGGCGCCCCCCCTGTTTGCGAAGCCGCCCTTACCCGTTTCAATTTCCTCAGAGCGCGTCGGGCGTTATGTCCTCTGCCTGCGTGGTTTCGCCAAACCAGCTGTCCAATTTTTCCGTCAGCTTATCCACGCCGGTTTTTTTCAGCGACGAAAACGCTTCCACCTGAATATCGCCGGTAAATGCCAGGACGTCTTTGCGCACCTGGTTAAGCTGCGCTTTGCGTGCTCCGGAAGCCAGTTTATCGGCCTTGGTGAGTAAAATCAGCACCGGGATGGCGACGCTCACCGCCCACTTGATCATCTGCTGATCAAGATCCTTTAGCGGATGGCGGATATCCATCATCACCACCAAACCCTTCAGGCTGTTTCTTTTTTGCAGATACTCTCCCAGGGCGCGTTGCCAATGGAGCTTTACTTCCTCGGGGACTTCAGCGTAACCGTAACCCGGTAAATCCACCAGGCGCCGCTCGGGCTCGATTTCAAACAGGTTGATAAGCTGGGTACGTCCCGGCGTCTTGCTGGTCCTGGCCAGACCTTTTTGGTTGGTCAGTGTGTTCAGGGCGCTGGATTTACCGGCATTGGAGCGTCCGGCAAAGGCGACTTCGATACCGGCATCGGTGGGCAAATGGCGGATATCCGGCGCGCTCATGACAAAATGGGTCATGTGGTAATTAAATAGTGTGGCCAAAATTTCCTCTCTCTCAGGATGACTTAGCACCGTCTTAATGTCGATTATACGGGTAATGGCGTCAGATGCGGTTTTTATCTTGCGGCTATCTTGCAGCAATCAATGTGTTTGATGGGCGTCTGCGGCTTCTTTTAAACCTTTCGGTACTAAGATGAGGTTTTTAGGATATTTATGGTGTAGGAAATTTGCTCGTTGTCCGTAACGTAATCTCGTTTTTATAAAAATTAATATATTATAAATCATAGTGTTAATTAATTAACTCTCAGTTTAGCGCCCTATTTGCTCCTGCCGGTCGTCTTGCGGGTTATTTTTACGCGGTTACATTAGATGACAAGGCAAGGAGCGCCTCAAAAAATCATCTAGACGATAAAGTTGCACACAGGCTGGGCAAACTGGTAGCCCTATGCCGATTCAATACTCTTTTCAGGGAAGTAAAGCGGCCCAGGATGGGCGTGTAAAGGAATACACTCTAACCAATCTGCTTCGTATAGCGTAGAATACATCTTCATCGCAGCGACGACCTTCAAACACAGGATGTGGACCGTCAGGTTCATCGCCGGAGGATGGTTTTTCTCGCGAAGCACCTTCATGTTATGGTGGCAGAATAATTGCCACCTTTTTTATTTGTTGGGTTTCTGATAGATTCCGCCGCAATTCTATACCCAATAGATTTCGAATTGCAGCAAGGCGGCAACTCGAAAGGTGAAGGGTATATACTTAATTAACGCTAGCCAAGAGCAGACATCATGAAACCAACAACCAAAAGCGGACGGGGTAGACCTGCCGCGGCCAGGAACAAACGCAAGACACGAGAAGAGCTGAATATTGAAGGCCGCACCCGCCAGCGTCAGAAAAAACGTCGCGGCCTGGCCGCCGGTTCACGGTCCCAGGAAGGCAACAAGAGCGGCGGACGCTCCTCCACGTCGGCAAATGCCGATCCCCGTATCGGCAGTAAAAAACCGGTGCCGTTGATCGCCGCCGGCGCCGTGGCCAAACCGGCGGCGCCCAAGGTTATCATCCCCGCCGAGGTTCTTTCTCCGCAGGCGGAACTGGATAGCCTGGAAAACGATACCCGCCTGGATGCGCTGCTGATAAGGCTGGAACAGGACGAAATCCTGTCCGCCGAAGAACAGGCCTATGTGGATGAGAAACTGGATCGCATCGATCAGCTCATGACTGAGCTGGGTATAGAATTGGACGATGAAGACGAAGAAGAAGAGACCAAAAACGAGGATATGCTGCAGTTGCTGAAACGGGGTTTTGAGAAGGACTCCTTTTAGGCTGCTGCATGTTGCTTCTGCTGATTGCCGTGCCGCTGACATGTTATTTGGTGTGGTTATTGAGTAAACTATGGCGGCTCTCGCGGCGTAAAGACCGGTTACGCTCGGCCCGTGCCGCCGCACGGCGGCCGGCTATGCCCGCCAGGCGGAGTCGGCGGAAAATTCGGAAGGAGTAAGCAGCCATGTCAGTGTCAACGATAGAATGGGATTCGGCCCTGATTCAAAAATATAACCAATCGGGCCCGCGTTATACTTCCTACCCTACCGCCTTGGAATTCAGCGAGCGCTACGACGAACCGGCGTTTAAACGCGCGCTGGAGCGTTATCCGGATCGTCCGCTATCGTTATATCTCCATATCCCCTTCTGCCATAAGCTGTGTTATTTCTGCGCCTGCAATAAAATGGTGACCCGCCAGCCGGAAAGGGTCGAGCGTTATCTGGATACCCTGGCACAGGAGATCCGTCAGCGCGCGCCGCTGTTCCGTCACCGCCACGTTACGCAGATGCATTGGGGCGGCGGCACGCCGACGTTCCTTACGCCGGCGCAAATATCCCGGTTGATGGCCCTGCTGCGCGAGCAGTTTGATTTTGCCCAAGGGGCCGAACTCTCTATTGAAATCGATCCGCGGGAAATCGCCCTGGATATGATCGATCACCTGCACGGTGAGGGTTTTAACCGTATCAGCATGGGCGTGCAGGATTTTGATAAGGAGGTCCAGCGGCTGGTGAACCGGGAGCAGGATGAGGGGCTGATCTTCGCCCTGCTGGAGCGGGCAAAGGAGCTCGGCTTTCTTTCCACCAATATCGATTTGATTTATGGTCTGCCGAGCCAGACCCTGTCAAGCTTTCTGCATACCCTGGGCCGGATAATCGAATTGAACCCGCAGCGTTTGAGCGTATTCAACTACGCGCATATGCCGGCGCTGTTTGCCGCCCAGAGAAAAATCAAACAGCAGGATTTGCCGGGCGCCGCGCAGAAGATGGATATTCTGCAGCATACGATAGCCACCCTGTGCGACGCGGGTTATCAGTTTATCGGTATGGATCACTTTGCCCGCCCGGACGACGAACTGGCCGTTGCGCAGCGGGCCGGCCGGCTGCATCGTAATTTTCAGGGGTATACCACCCGCGGCGACTGCGAATTGCTGGGTATGGGCGTATCGGCCATCAGCATGATTGGCGACAGTTATGTGCAAAACCAGAAAGAGATGAAGAGCTATGCCGAGAGCGTCTCCCGTCAGGGCAACGGGTTATGGCGGGGCGTGGCCCTTACCACCGATGATTGCGTGCGCCGGGATGTCATAAAAGCGCTAATTTGTCAGTTTTCCATCAATTTTGACGCGTTGGAAAACCGTTACGGCATCCGTTTCGTCGACTATTTCGCCGAGGATCTGGCACAGCTTCGTCCCCTTGAGCGGGACGGCTTGCTGGACATAACGGACCGGGATATCAATGTGACCCCGAAGGGGCGTTTGCTGATACGCAATATCTGTATGTGTTTTGACGTTTATTTGCGTGACAAGCTGCGCCAGCGCCAGTTTTCTCAGGTGATTTGAACGGGGAGGGGGCGAGCGGTGCCGGTGTAATGGGGCATGACGACACGAAGCTTGAAATCCACCTGACGGTGGATTTCAAGAATGGATTCGCAATTTGGCCGGTAAGACTAAGACGGCCGGTTAGCTAAAAAAATTGATCAGGGCAGCGCAGAGTATCGCAGCCAGCGCCGTCTGAGGTGCATGGCCGGCGGCGGCCGTCATATCCGCGCCGTGTGTCACCAAAGCGATCAACGAATTCAACATGGTCTTCCTCCCGGGTCAGCGACAAGATCATACTGTGTCAGCCCGGGATGTAAAGAGTAAAATAACCGCATTTTTGCTGGCGCCGTCGCTTTTTTAATCATCAACAAGCCTGATCAACAGCGCCGGCGGCCGGGGTTATTCCATGCCCAGTTCTTTCAGTTTACGCGTCAGGGTATTTCTTCCCCAGCCCAGCAATCGCGCCGCTTCCTGTTTATGTCCCTGGGTATGTCGCAACGCCGTGGTCAACAGCGTCCTTTCCATCTCAGGCTGCGCTTCCGACAGCAGATTTTGATGACCGGAACGCAGCGCGCGGTCAGCCCATTGCGCCAGCAGCGTGGCCCAGCTGTCGGGCAGGGATTGTACCGAAGCGTCCGGCGTGGTGCTTTCAAACAGCTCCGGAGGCAAATCCTGGATCAAGACTTCCTGGCCGGCGGCCATTACCGTGAGCCAGCGACAGGTGTTTTCCAATTGACGAACATTGCCCTGCCAGGACAGACGGGTCAGCGCGGTTTCGGTTTCCGGGTGCAGGATTTTAGGTTCCACGCCCAGCTCTTTCGCCGCCACCTGCAGGAAATAGCGCGCCAGTTTCGGGATATCCTCCCGGCGCTCGCGCAGCGGCGGCAGGTGCACCCTGATTACGTTGAGCCGGTGGAACAGGTCCTCGCGGAACTTGCCTTCCTGGACGCGTAATTCAAGATTCTGATGGGTGGCGGCTATGATCCTGACATCCACCTTGACCGGCGCGTAGCCCCCCACCCGATAGAATTGACCGTCCGCCAGCACCCGCAGCAAGCGGGTTTGCACATCCAGCGGCATATCGCCGATTTCATCCAGAAACAGGGTGCCGCCGTCCGCCTGTTCAAACCGACCCTGGCGGACCTGATTGGCGCCGGTAAACGCGCCTTTCTCATGGCCGAACAGTTCCGATTCAATCAAATCCTTCGGAATGGCCGCCATATTCAACGCGATAAACGAGGATTTGGCGCGCGGACTGTGGCGATGCAGGGCATGGGCCACCAGCTCTTTACCGGTACCGGACTCGCCGTTGATCAGCACGCTGATGGAGGAGCGGGACAGGCGGCCGATAATGCGGAAAACGTCCTGCATGGCCGGCGCTTCACCGATAATATCGGTGGTGGGGCCGTTGGCGGGCTGGACGCGCGCCGGCTGCTGCTGTTCGAGATAATGGCTGACCGCGCGCTCCACCAGCGCGACGGCTTCGTCGATATCAAAAGGCTTAGGCAGGTAATCGAACGCGCCCTGCTGGTAAGCGCTGACTGCGGCATCCAGATCGGAATGGGCGGTCATGATAATGACCGGCAGCATGGGATGACGCTGCTTGATCTGTTTCAGTAACGCCAGACCGTCCATACCGGGCATCCTGATATCCGATAACAACACGTCCGGGGTTTGGGTTGATAGCGCATCCAGCACTTCGCTACCGCCTTCAAAGGTGGCGCAGGTTAACCCGGCTCCAGTGAGGGCGCGTTCGAGCACCCAGCGGATGGAGCTATCGTCGTCGACGATCCAGACTATCCCTCGTTGCATAGTGACCTCACTGGCGAATAGGCAGGTAAACCGAAAATTCGGTATGGCCCGGCCAACTGTTAAATTCAATTTTCCCCGAATTCTGATCGACAAGACTGCGGGCGATGGATAACCCCAGGCCTGTTCCTCCTTCGCGGCCGCTGACCATCGGGTAGAAAAGCGTATCCTGCAATTGCGCGGGAACGCCGGGGCCGTCATCTTCAATATCGATACGGGCTACCAATCGATAGCGCACGCCGTGCAGCGTAAGCTGGAAAGCCGTTCGGGTCCGGATGGTTATCGTTCCCCCGTCTTCGCCCAAAGCCTGGAGCGAATTACGGGTGATATTCAGCAATACCTGCTCCATTTGGTCGGGATCGTGGGCTAATTCGGGCAGACTGGGATCGTAAT
Source organism: Sodalis sp. RH15 (assembly GCF_047324255.1). Classification (NCBI taxonomy): domain Bacteria; kingdom Pseudomonadati; phylum Pseudomonadota; class Gammaproteobacteria; order Enterobacterales; family Bruguierivoracaceae; genus Sodalis; species Sodalis sp. RH15. The sequence continues at coordinate 211,292 of NZ_CP178738.1, read as the reverse complement.
CCCGCAACAAGGTCACATTGTCCGGTTTTTCCAGCGAGACCAGTTGAAACACCCGTTCCGCCACCTGATGGATGCTTTGCGTCACGTGCATGCCGGGCTGCTGCGGTCCCAGCAGTCGATCCACCAGGTTGCGCAGGCGATCCGCCTGCTCGATGATGACCTTGGTATATTCCAGCAAGGAGGGATCGGGGAGCGCCTTTGCCAGCAGCTGCGCCGCGCCGCGTAATCCGCCGAGGGGGTTTTTGATTTCATGGGCCAGCCCGCGCACCAGATCCCGCGCCGCCACCTGCTGGGCATGCTGGATTTGTTCCTGGCTCAGACGCCGCTGATTGTCCATCGGCGCCAGTTCCATCAGGAAATAATCTTCCGGCAGGCGTTGCACGGTAAGGGAAAGGATATGCGCCCGTCCGTCCACCACCAGGGTAACTTCATTATCGGTAAACCCTTGTCCGGCATTAAGGCTTTCGCGCATCAATTCGACGTTGAGGGAAAAATACCCCATTAATTCAGGCAACGGCGTACCGAAAAGCTTACGGGAACTTTGCGCCAGCAGCTGTTGCGCCGCCGGGTTGGCGTAATGAACGGCAAGATCGTTATCTAGCAGCAATATGCTGTTTATTAACGAATTTAGGATCTGCCCAGCATCGGGCAATGAGCCTGTAGCCATAAAGCAGTCTCCCGCACTATTCTAGTGCATTTTAGTCCATTAGATAATATTGCGCATGGCTACGCGCAAGGTTTGCTGGAGAAAAAAGCCCATCCGAAGATGGGCTGAAAGTTTCCACGGCAACAAAAAACACAATGTAATTAAACGCTGTAATACAACTCGAATTCCACCGGATGCGGCGTCATACGGATGCGGTCAACTTCTTCAGTACGCAGCTCGATGTAAGCATCAATGGTATCGTCAGTGAAGACGCCGCCGCGGGTCAAAAACTCGCGATCCGCGCTGAGGGATGCCAGGGCTTCATCCAGCGATCCGCATACCTGAGGAATTTCCTTCGCTTCTTCCGGAGGCAGATCGTACAGATTCTTGTCCATGGCATCGCCGGGATGAATCTTGTTGATGATGCCGTCGAGTCCGGCCATCAGCAGCGCGGCGAAGGCCAGATACGGATTGGCGGCCGGATCCGGGAAGCGCACTTCGATACGGCGTCCTTTCGGGCTCGGCGATACCGGAATACGGATTGAGGCGGAACGGTTGCGGGCGGAGTAGGCCAGCATCACCGGCGCTTCATACCCCGGGACCAGACGTTTGTATGAGTTGGTGGTGGGGTTGGTCAGCGCATTGATGGCTTTAGCGTGTTTGATTACGCCGCCGATGTAGAACAGCGCCGTTTCGGACAGGCCGCCGTACTTGTCGCCGGAGAACAGGTTGTTGCCGTCTTTGCTTAAAGACATATGGCAATGCATGCCTGAGCCGTTATCGCCGAAAATCGGTTTGGGCATAAAGGTCGCGGTTTTGCCGAAGGCGTGGGCGACGTTATGCACGACATACTTGTAAATTTGAATTTCGTCGGCTTTTTTCACCAGGGTGTTAAAGCGGGTGGCGATTTCGTTCTGGCCCGCGGTAGCCACTTCATGGTGATGGGCTTCCACCACCAGACCCATTTCTTCCAGGGTCAAACACATGGCGGAACGCAAATCCTGTGATGAATCCACCGGCGGTACGGGGAAATAGCCGCCTTTGATGCCCGGACGGTGGCCTTTGTTGCCGCCTTCAATAACCTTGTCGGAATTCCAGGCCGCTTCGACGTCGTCGATGGCAACGTGGGAACCGGAAATGGAGGAACCGAAACGGATATCGTCGAACAGGAAGAATTCAGGTTCAGGTCCGAAAAAAACGGTATCGGCGATGCCGGATGATTTCAGAAAATCTTCAGCGCGCTTGGCGATGGAACGCGGATCGCGATCGTAACCCTGCATGGTGGCCGGTTCAAGGATATCGCAGCGGATGATCAGTGTGGTTTCTTCATAGAACGGGTCAAGCATGGCGGTGCTTGCATCGGGCATCAGCACCATGTCTGATTCGTTGATGCCTTTCCAGCCGCCGATTGAAGAACCGTCAAACATTTTGCCGTCTTCAAAAAAATCGGCATCCACCTGATGGGCCGGTATTGTGACGTGCTGTTCTTTCCCTTTCGTATCAGTGAAACGCAAGTCGACGAATTTGACTTCGTGTTCATTTAGCATCGTCAAAACGTGTTCAGCGGACATACTTATATTCTCCCGGATGTGCCATTGTCGTCGTGGAACGAAATCGTATGGTATGGATTTTTTAAACTTACCTAGGCTAAGCTTAACTAAGCTAAAACTGTGCCAACATTGCTAAATGAACGCGAGGCGCCGAATTGCGGCCTTTTAACGGTTGCCAAGCTGCACCAGATTGGGGGGGGGGTGCTATTTTAGTGCATTTGTGCGCTGAGTGGGCACTATTTTGGTGCAATGCGTGCGAATAATTGAAACATTGCACTGATAAAGGGATGATGGGGCGCTGAAAATGACGCAAATGCAGAGAACAGCGCGATCTTGTTTAGTCCTTCGCCTATAACGTGTACAATAACGCGCTATTTCTAATGCCTGAGGCAAAGTTGTGATCGAAAATTTGCGTAACATCGCCATCATCGCGCACGTCGACCATGGGAAAACCACCCTGGTCGATAAGCTGTTGCAACAATCCGGAACATTGGGTGACCGCAATGACGCCACCGAACGCGTGATGGACTCCAACGATTTGGAGAAAGAACGGGGAATTACCATCCTCGCGAAAAATACCGCTATCAATTGGAACGGGTACCGTATCAATATCGTTGATACCCCCGGACATGCCGATTTCGGCGGTGAGGTTGAGCGCGTCATGTCCATGGTGGACTCGGTGCTGCTGCTGGTGGACGCCATGGACGGACCCATGCCGCAAACCCGTTTCGTGACCCAGAAAGCCTTTGCTTACGGTCTCAAGCCTATTGTGGTCATCAACAAAGTAGACCGGCCCGGAGCACGCCCCGATTGGGTGGTGGATCAGGTGTTCGATTTATTCGTCAACCTCGGCGCAACCGATGAGCAACTGGATTTTCCGATCATATATGCCTCCGCGTTGAACGGGGTCGCAGGCTATGAACATGAAAACATGGCCGAGGATATGACGCCGCTGTTCGAGTCGATCGTGAAGAATGTCGAAGCGCCCAACGTTGATAGCGACGGTGCGTTCCAGATGCAAATCTCCCAGCTTGACTACAACAGCTATGTTGGCGTTATCGGTATCGGCCGCATCAAACGCGGTTCGGTCAGACCGAACCAGGCAGTGACCATCATTGACCACGAAGGCAAGCGCCGCAATGGCAAAGTGGGTCAGGTGCTCGGGCATATGGGCCTGCAGCGTATCGAGTCCAAACTGGCTGAAGCCGGTGACATTATTGCCCTGACCGGTCTGGGTGAACTGAATATCTCCGATACCATCTGCGATCCGGCCCAGGTTGAAGCGCTGCCGCCGCTGACCGTGGACGAGCCTACCGTCTCTATGTCCTTTGGGGTTAACACCTCGCCGTTCTGCGGCAAAGAAGGCAAATACGTGACGTCCCGCCAGATCCTGGAGCGCCTGAACAAAGAGCTGGTGCATAATGTGGCGCTGCGGGTGGAAGAAACCGAAGACCCGGATACCTTCCTGGTGTCGGGCCGCGGCGAGCTGCATTTGTCGGTGCTTATCGAGAATATGCGCCGTGAAGGTTTTGAAATCGGCGTTTCCCGTCCGAAGGTTATCTACCGTACCGTTGACGGTAAAAAACAGGAGCCGTTCGAACAGGTTACGCTTGATATCGAAGAGCAGAACCAGGGTCCGGTGATGGAAGCGATGGGCATGCGCAAAGGCGAGATGCGCGATATGCTGCCGGACGGCAAAGGCCGTATCCGTCTTGATTATATTATCCCCAGCCGTGGCCTGATTGGTTTTCGTACCGAGTTCCTGACCATGACTTCCGGCACCGGCCTGCTGTATTCGTCGTTCAGTCATTATGACGATGTGCGTTCGGGTGAAATCGGCCAGCGGCAGAACGGCGTGATGATTTCCAACGGCCAGGGTAAAGCGGTTGCTTACGCCCTGTACAGCCTGCAGGATCGCGGCCGCTTGTTCCTGGGCCACGGCGCGGAAGTGTATGAAGGCCAGATTATCGGTATTCATACCCGTTCTAATGATTTGACCGTCAACTGCCTGACCGGCAAGAAATTAACCAACATGCGCGCTTCAGGTACCGATGAAGCCACTACGCTGGTGACGGCGATTAAGCTGTCGTTGGAACAAGCGCTGGAATTTATTGATGATGATGAGCTGGTGGAAGTGACTCCCCATTCCATTCGGTTGCGTAAACGTTATCTGACTGAAAACGATCGTAAGCGCGCCAATCGTTCCAGCAAAGAAGTCTGATCTTAGGCACGAGAAGACAAGATGCCGGTCCATGCAGATGGACCGGTATTTTTTTGCCGAAAATCGGCGCGGTCTCCCTTTAACACGCTCGGTACAGCTTCGGAGTTGGCGGGCTTACCGCGCCATGGGGTGCTCGGCGGCCACCAGATGGCCGCTACGACCCCATTGTCACGGTCTCCCTTAACACGCTCGGTACAGCTTCGGAGTTGGCGGGTTCGTCAGTCTGGCTGATAGATCAAGGCGATATTATGCTGCTGGCAGTAGTCGTGGAATTTGCGCGGGGGGGACTGATCGGTGATAAGGGTGTCGAAGAGGGTTAGGGTGCCGATGCAGGCGGGTTTGATATTGTCGAACTTGCTGTGATCGGCCACCAGAATTCCTTGCTGCGACAGGGATAAAGCGCGGTGCTTCATGGTGAGCTCATCAAAATTGAAGCAGGTCGCACCGTAGTGAATATCTATCCCGGCGGCGGAAATAAACGCCTTGTCGGGACAGATGTTATCCAGAATGGAATATTGGGTCAGTGGAGTGAATATGCAGTTGGCCGGATGGAATTCACCGCCGCACAGTATGACTTTGCAGTTGGGCAGATCCTGCAATGCCAGGAACGTATTCAGCGAGTAGCAAATGCCGGTGAATGCCAGGTCTTGGTTGATGGCGTCGATAATGAATGGCGTGGTGGTTCCGCAATCAAAAAAAACCGTGTCGTCTTTTTCAATCATTTGGGCCGCCATACGGCCGGTAATGCTTTTTTCTTTAACGTGCTTGGCTTTTTGATCCGACACAAAGTAGTGGGTGACTGAGCTGTTTTTCGGATCGTTGACGACATATCCCCCCAGCAGAACCACCTGCGCCGGCTCGGCGCTGAGATCGCGGCGGATGGTCATTTCTGATACGCCCAGCAGGACGGCGGCATCCTTCAGATGGATTTTGTCTTCCCGCTTTAAAGCCTGTATCAGCCTGTTAATCCTTTCTTCGCGCCGCGTTTCCATAGTGTACCCTGCGTCAATTGTTCCAATGTTCGCCGGTGTGAACAGTCAATATTTGCCGGTGGCTGCTGCGCCCGTCACAATACTTACCCCGGAACTGGTGCCGATACGGGTGGCGCCGGCCAGTATCATGGTTTGCGCGGTCTGACGATCGCGAACGGCGCCGGATGCCTTGACGCCTACGTCCGCCCCAACGGTCTGCCGCATCAGCCTGACGTCCTGTTCCCGGGCGCCGCCGGTGCTAAAACCCGTGGACGTTTTCACAAAGGCCACCTTAAGTTCGCGGCAAATCTGGCAAACTTGCACGATCTGCTCTTCGCTCAACAGGCAGGTTTCCAATATAACCTTCAATGGTGTGGCGGCGCAAACCTGGTGCACTGCCTGTATATCGGCGGTTACCGCGTCGATTTTCCCGCTTTTCAGCCAGCCGACGTTAATCACCATATCGATCTCCCCGGCCCCGGCTTCGATGGCCGCTTTTGCTTCAAAAGCCTTGGCGGCGGTCAGGCCGGCTCCCAGAGGGAAACCCACCACCGAGCACACTTTAACGTCGGTTCCCTGCAGCGCACGGGCGGCGAACGGCACATAACCGGAATTTACGCAGACGGCATAAAAGCCATACTGCTTTGCTTCTTCGCATAAAGCGGCTATTTGCGCCTCGGTGGCGTCCATCGCCAGCAGGGTGTGATCGATATATCGGGGAAAGTCGATTTCTGTTTTGTTCATGAGTGCGTCCTCGTGAGGGATGATGTTAATGTGAAAATAATAACATTATCTAACACCGTTATATAGCCATTTGTCCGTTAATTTTTCTCATGAGATGTGATAGGTGTCATATTATTAACATTTATGGGTTGATAATGTTAGCGTAGTAACATTGAATGCTATGAAAACATTAGAGAGGCAAATGATTATGGATATAGCGGTTATTGGTTCCAACATGGTGGATCTGATTACCTATATCACCGAGATGCCGAAAACCGGGGAGACGCTTGAAGCCCCGGATTTTGAGATCGGTTGCGGCGGTAAAGGCGCTAATCAGGCGGTGGCGGCAGCCAAACTGGGCGCCGGCGTGATGATGATGAGTAAGGTCGGCGACGATCTGTTCGCCGACAATACGGTAAATAACCTGCGCCGGTACGGCGTAGATACCCGCTATGTTGAGAAGGTGCCGGGGGTTTCCAGCGGAGTGGCGCCGATTTTTGTTGATCGGGATTCACATAATCGCATCTTGATCATTAAAGGGGCCAATAACCATTTGACGCCGGCGGATGTTGACCGTGCGGCGGAGCAGCTCAAGGACTGCAAGGTGATTATCCTGCAGTTGGAGATTCCGCTGGCGACGGTGTATCACGCCATCGACGTTGCCCGGCGGCTTCATGTGCCGGTGATTCTTAATCCGGCGCCGGCCAGCCGGGAGCTGGATATTGCTTATGCCTGCCAGTGCGATTTTTTCATGCCTAATGAAACGGAGCTGGAAATCCTGACCGGTATGGCGGTGGACAGCGAAGAGCATATCCTTGCCGCCGGCCGCTCTCTGCTCTCCCGGGGGCTGAAAAACCTGATTATCACCATGGGACACCGCGGCTCGGTGTGGTTGACCGGCGACAGCGTCCACCGGGTGGATGCGGTGCCGGTACAGGCCGTGGATACCAGCGGCGCGGGCGATGCCTATATAGGGTGTTTTGCCCATTACTATGTCGGCAGCCAAGACGTGAAGCAGGCTATGACATATGCCTCGGCCTATGCCGCATTCAGCGTACGGGGCAAAGGCACCCAGCGTTCCTATGCCGACGCCGCCCAGTTCCATGATTTCCTCGCCACCTTACATCAGGAATAACATCATGCACCACAATACGGTACAAATGCCTGACGGCTATCTGAATAAAACACCGCTGTTTCAGTTTATCCTGCTGTCTTGCCTGTTTCCTTTATGGGGCTGTGCGGCCAGTTTGAACGATATCTTGATTACCCAATTCAAAACGGTGTTCGCCTTAAGCGATTTCGCCAGCGCGCTGGTGCAAAGCGCGTTTTACGGCGGCTACTTTCTGATTGCCATTCCGGCCTCGATGGTCATTCGCAAAACCAGCTATAAAGTGGCCATTATGACGGGCCTGTCGCTGTATATCATCGGCTGCGTGCTGTTTTATCCTGCGTCTCATATGGCCACCTACACCATGTTCCTGGCGGCGATTTTCGCCATCGCCATCGGCTTGAGCTTTCTGGAAACTGCGGCCAATACCTACAGTTCGATGATCGGTCATCGCGACTATGCGACGCTGCGGCTTAATATCAGCCAGACCTTTTATCCCGTCGGCGCGCTGATGGGCATTGTGCTGGGCAAATATCTGGTTTTCCAGCAAGGGGACAGCCTGAGCAGCCAATTGGCCGCCATGACGCCGGAGCAGGGGCATCAATTCCGCCTGAATATGCTGGAACTCACCCTCGAACCTTATAAGTATCTGATCATGGTGCTGGTAGTGGTGCTGGTCTTGTTTGCCATTACCCGCTATCCCCGTTGCAAGCCTGTGGTAGATCGACAAAAAACCGCCGCGCCGGGTATGGGAGAAACCCTGCGTTATCTGGCCGGTAACGCCCGCTTCAAAAAGGGTATAGTCGCCCAGTTCCTTTATGTGGGGATGCAGGTGGCGGTATGGTCGTTTACCATTCGTTTGGCGCTGAACCTGGGTGCGGCCAATGAACGGGACGCCTCCAACTTCATGATTTACAGCTTTATATGTTTCTTCGCCGGTAAATTTATCGCCAATTTCCTGATGACGCGTTTTATGCCGCAAAAAGTCCTGATCGCCTATTCCATACTAGGGGTCGCGACTCTGGCCTATGTGGTGATGGTGCCGAATTTTACCGCCGTATATGCCGCGGTGTTTGTCAGCGTCTTGTTCGGACCCTGCTGGGCCACCATTTACGCCGGCACGCTGGATACCGTGGACAACAAATATACCGAAGTCGCCGGGGCGATTATCGTCATGGCCATTGTCGGCGCCGCCGTGGTGCCGGCAATCCAGGGCTTTGTTTCCGATCATTTGGGTTCGATGAAAGAGGCATTCAGCGTCTCGCTGCTGTGCTTTGCCTACGTGGGATTCTATTTCTGGGGTGAATTGCGCAACCATCAGCATCAGTTGCTGGCAGACCCCGCCCGTTCGGTCATGGATAGCAAACTTTAACCGCAGGAGAAGCGATTATGTCAGCCGTCATTCATCTTCAGCGCAACCAATTCAGCGAACAGCCGGTTTGTCTGCTGGAAAGCGCCGAGCTCAGCGTTACGTTGTTCAAATACCGTTCCGGCATTGAAGCGGTGACCCTGCGCAACAGCCGCGGTTTTATTACCCTGTTGCCTTTTTACGGCCAAATGATTTGGGACGCGCAGTTTGAGGGTCATGATTTGAAAATGACCAATCCGTTTACCGAGCCGAAACGGGGCGAGTCGGTGGTGGATACCTATGGCTGCTTTGCGTTCCATTCCGGCCTGCTGAGCAACGGTTGCCCGTCCCCGGAGGATGTTCATCCCCTGCATGGCGAAATGCCCTGCGCCCCCCTGGACCGCGCCTATCTGCTGCTGGACGGGAATAGCGTCGCCCTGGGGGGGGATTATGAATACGTCAAGGGTTTCGGCCATCATTACCTGGCGTCGCCGTCAGTGAGGCTGGCGGCCGGCGAGACCCTGATGACCATTACCATGCGGGTGACCAATCTTGCCAGCGTGGCGATGCCGCTGCAGTATATGTGCCATATGAACTACGCCTATCTGCCGGGGGGTTCCTTTAGCCAGAATATCCCCGACGGGGCGTTTTCACTGCGCACCTCCATTCCCGGACATGTGCATCCCACGCCGCAATGGCTGGATTATACCGCTACCCTGACGGACACTCCCTCGGCCTTCGGCGCGTTGGATCAACCACAATTCTACGATCCGGAAATTGTGTTTTTTGCCGATAACCTGGCGCAATACACGCCGCAACCGGAGTTTTTTATGCAGGCGCCGGATAAAGGGCCGCGCTTCGTTACCCGGTTTTCCAGCGAACAGTTCAACTACGCGACCCGCTGGATTTTGTATAATGGCGACCAAAAGGTGGCGGCGTTTATCCTGCCCGGCACCTGCCGTCCCGAGGGACATATCGCGGCGCGCCAGGCCGGGACGCTCATCGAGCTGCCCGCGGGGGCAACGCGGGAATTTACCGTGGTCACCGGCCTTGACGGATAACCAGACACTATCCACCCCCTGCATTGCCGTACCGGGCGCATCCAATGATGCGCCCGGCGCCGTTTCCGCCGTCGACATGACCGCGTAATCTCTGTTGATTACTGTTCAGTTGGATTATTTCCCGCTACAGTGAGAACACCATGCAAAGAAGGGAGGGAGCCATGCTTTATATCTTTGATTTAGGCAATGTCGTTATCAATATCGATTTCGGCCGGGTTTTGGGCGTCTGGAGCAAATTGAGCGGCGTCCCGCTGGCAATCCTGAAAAAGAAGTTCGTCATGGGCGAGGCCTTTGAGCAGCATGAGCGGGGCGATATTACCGATGAAGCCTTTGCCGCCAGGATTTGCGGGGAGTTGGGCATTGCGCTGAGCTTTGAACAGTTCACCACCGGCTGGCAGGCGATTTTCGCCGGTGTGCGCACCGAGGTTATCGATATCATCCAGGCTTTGCGGCGGCAGGGACATCGGGTGGTGGTTCTGTCCAATACCAACCGCCTCCACTGTAATTATTGGCCGAGCCAATATCCCGAAATACAGCAAAGCGTGGATAAACTCTATCTATCGCAGGATTTGGGCATGCGTAAGCCGGACCCGGCCATTTACCGCTATGTGCTGGAGCAGGAAGGGGTAGCCGCTGCAAAGGCCATCTTTTTCGACGATAACGCTGATAATATCGCCGGCGCGAAAACGGTCGGTCTGCAAACGGTGCATGTTACCGATCCTGACGTCATTCCCGCTTATTTTGCCTGACAGAACCTGGACCCCGCGCAAGGCGGTGCTCAAAACGCATCGGCCCGTTCATTGAGGAAAATTGCGATGAGACGTCCTAACCTGAAGGAATTCAGCCGTTGTTATTCCTTCATCAAGCTATTAGTCATACGTATTGATCAGGACCGGCTGACGGTGCTGGCCGGGCATCTGGCTTATGTCTCGCTGCTCTCCCTGGTGCCGTTGGTGACCGTGGTGTTTGCGCTGATTGCCGCTTTTCCGGTCTTTTCGGATGTGAGCGTAGAACTCAAAAATTTTATCTTTAACAATTTTATGCCCGCCACCGGCAATGTAATTCAGCGTTACCTCGAGCAGTTTATGCTTAACACCAGCAAAATGACGGTGGTGGGCACCTGCGGTCTGATTGTCACCTCGCTGCTGCTGATTTATTCCGTGGATACCGTGCTTAACACTATTTGGCGCAGCAAAAAGAAGCGTCCTCTCATATTTTCGTTTGCGGTCTACTGGATGGTGTTGACCCTGGGTCCGTTATTAACCGGCGCCAGCATGGCGCTCAGCTCTTATCTCTTATCCATCACCTGGCTGCAATCCACCGGTTCCAGCCTGTTTGCCACCGTCGCCCTGCGGGTCTTTCCGCTATTGCTCTCCTGCGCCTCGTTCTGGCTGTTGTACAGCGTGGTGCCCACGGTACGGGTGCCGAGCAGGGATGCGCTGGCGGGCGCGCTGGTGGCCGGTCTGCTTTTTGAACTGGGGAAAAAGGTTTTTGGTTTATATGTCACTATGTTTCCCTCCTACCAATTGATTTATGGCGTGTTGGCGGTGATTCCAATCTTATTTCTCTGGGTATACTGGAGCTGGTGTATTGTATTGCTGGGGGCGGAGATTACCGTCTCGCTGGCCGAACACCGGCAGTCGGCGTTAGAGGAGACGGTCTCCCGATGATTGCGTTGATTCAGCGTGTTTTGCGTGCACGGGTTACCGTGGACGAAACCGCGGTGGGGGAAATCGGCCCGGGGCTGTTGATTCTGCTGGGAGTAGAAAAGCAGGATAATGAACAGATCGCGGCAAAACTTTGCCAGCGGGTGCTGGCTTATCGTATTTTCGGTGACTCACAAGGCAAAATGAACCTGGATGTCCGCCAGTCCGGCGGCAGCGTGCTTATTGTGTCACAGTTTACATTGGCGGCGGATACCGACAAAGGGCTGCGGCCCGGCTTCTCCCGCGGCGCATTGCCGGCGGAAGCACAGCGGCTTTACCACCATTTTACCGAGTGCTGCCGCCGGGCGGATATCCGGACGCAAACCGGCCGCTTTGGGGCGGATATGCAGGTGGAGCTGGTGAATGACGGGCCGGCGACGTTCTGGTTGCAAGTCTGAGTCGGTAGAAGCACTCAAAGAGAGAGTCTGTCATGTATCACTTGCGCGTTCCGCAAACCGAGGAAGAGTTAAAGGAATACTATCAGTTCCGTTGGGAAATGTTACGTAAGCCCTTGCATCAGCCGCCGGGCTCCGAGCGTGATGCCTATGATGCCATGGCGCATCACCAGATGGTGGTGGATGAAGAGGGGAAGCCCGTGGCGGTGGGCCGGCTGTATATCAATGCCGACAACGAGGCGGCCATCCGTTTTCTGGCGGTGGACCCGCAGGTGCAGGATAAGGGCCTGGGCACGCTGGTGGCCATGACGCTGGAATCCGTCGCCCGCCAGGAAGGGGTAAAGCGGGTGGTCTGTAGCGCCCGCGAGGATGCGGTGGATTTTTTCGCCAAGCTGGGTTTTATCAACCAGGGTGAAATTCTGGCGCCGTCCTCCACGCCCATACGGCACTTTTTAATGATTAAACCCATTGCCACGCTGGATGATATTTTGCACCGGCCGGATTGGTGCGGCCAGTTGCAGCAGGCCTGGTACGAGCATATTCCCCTGAGTGAAAAAATGGGGGTGCGCATAAGCCAGTACACCGGCCAGAAATTCATGACCACTATGCCGGAAGCCGGTAATCAGAATCCCCATCATACGCTATTCGCCGGCAGCCTGTTTTCACTGGCCACCCTCACCGGCTGGGGATTGATCTGGCTATTGCTGCGCGAGCGCCAACTGGGGGGCACCATAATCCTGGCGGACGCCCATATCCGCTATACGACGCCGGTTACCGGCCGGCCCTGCGCCATTGCGGATCTCGGTTCACTGAGCGGCGACCTGGACCGGCTGGCCCGCGGACGCAAGGCGCGGGTTCAGCTGGAAGTGGAATTGTTCGGCAACGATAAACTGGGCGCGGTGTTCAAAGGCATCTATCTGGTGCTGCCGCCGGCGCATGATAGGCCGCTGGAGCGCGGCGGCTCCCATGCGGATTGATTTGTAGCGCTTCGGTTCCCATGCGGATTATCTCTGGCGCTCCGCGCCTTCTGCGGATCGCCATTTTGCCATGCAACGCCCCTTGCCCCAAGGGAATTGCACTTTAGCCTCCGGCGTTTCGGGGACGGTTTCCCAAAGGCTCAATGGGCCGTATCCTCCGCCACCTGGCCATTGCTCATGGTCTGGTTAAGCGATTGTCCTTTTGCGTCGACGGCCTGCAGCCTGCCGTTCAGTGTCGGCCTCAGGGGCGCCTGTGCGGCGAGCTGGCCGGTGAGGGTTAGCTGAACGTTGCCGTTGCCCGATAACGGCATGGCAGGCCATCCCCAGCGCTCCAGCACGTTTATCGGAACCGCTTTGCCGTTCAGGTTGAGCGAAAAGTTACGTGAAGGCTGCTGGTTAATCAGGGCGGTGGCCTCCAGCAATCCGTCACCGGCGAAGGCGCTCAGATCGGTGACGGTGATTTTGTCCGGATCGGCGGTTAACGCCAGCGACGGACGCCGTACGTCGATTTTATTGAAGGTGGCGTCGCTGCCGTTAAGATTCAGGCTGCCGGACCAGATGCCCCATTGATGGTTGCGCGCCAGCTCCAGCTGCTTGCCGTATCCGTCCAGCGCGGTGATTTGGAACGGGAATGAAGGATTGATATCAATCAACAGGTTCCGATTGGCGGTGAATTTATCCACGGTGACCTGCGCCAGCCAGGAAGGCAGCGGCTGCTGCCAGCTGTCACGCCAGTTTGCCGGCAGGGTATATTCCAGCCCCGCCACCATGAACTCGTCCAGTTCCAACTGCTGTCCGTCGCGCAGCCACCGGCCCGAGGTGCGCATCAATCCGCCTTGCCAGCGTCCGCTGAACTGGCGGATTTCTATTCCCTGGGGCGATAGGGCCAGATTGGCGATGGGATCGTTCAGATGCACCGTCCCGTTGATAAGGTCGGTGGCGTTGAAGGACAGTGAACCGTCATCGGTGGTCCAGTCGCCGTCCTGGAAGGTGATATTCCGCAAGGTCAGGTCCAGGTCGCTGAAGGCCCAATCCTTCCCCTCCATGCGCGCGTCGATCAAATCGAAGCGATGGATGGTGATTTTCGGCACCTGGGAGATCTGCTGCAAAAAATCATTCAGGCTTTTTTCGGTTTGCATCCGTACATTGCTCAGACGCAGATTATCCACCAGCCAGCTGCCGTCCTCGTCCCGCTTCGCATTGCCGGTTAATTCGCCCTGGGACAGATCGGCCCCGAGATTATCCAGCTTCAATTGATGGTCATCGATTTCCCCTTGCACCAATACGTTTTCCGCCGGCACGTCGTTTAGGGTCAAAGAGCGCGCGCTCAGCTGAAAGCGGGCGTTACGCCCGAGGGGAAATTCCTTTTCCGGTTTCCAGGGCGTGATGCCGGCGTTGACATTTTGCCCATTAAGCCGCCAGCCCCCCTGGGGAGACCGCACCGCCATACCGTTCAGTTGCAGGACGTCCGCCTGTAGCGAGGAGAGGGGCGGCGAGGTATCCATATCCAGGGTGCCGTCCTGCATCTGGATCCGGTAAAAATGGAAGGGGTCGGTGAGTTGGCGTGCGCCCAAACCGGCCACCAACTGCTTGGCGACCAGGGTGGGCGGATGTCCTTTTTGACCGAAGGTGATATTTACAAAAGAAATTTCAGTGGGATCGGACCAGGAATGATCAATTTTTTCCAATGACAGTTGGAAATCGCTGTGCTGGGTAACCCATTTGCTGACCCAGCCCGCGCCCCAAGGAGTTTGCAGCAAGACGTAGATCAGGACGATTATCAATAGCAATATCAAAAGTATTGATAATATGAGTTTCCCAATAAATTTCATCGCTCAATCCATCGCTGTCATAAAGGTTACAGTGTTTATGCCGTAATTAGCGGCGCTTCTCAATAGGCAATGTGTTTTCCGAAAAAAAAAGCCGCTGTATTGAGACAGCGGCTTGATAAAAGGAGGAATGTTAATTAATTGTGTTCCGGCGGGAACAGTAAATTCAGGATAATGGCGGTAATGCCGCCGGCGGCGATACCGGATGACAACAGCGTTTTTAACCATTGCGGCGCGAATTGCAGAATCAGGGGCTGCTGCGATACCCCCAGGCCCACCGCCAGAGAAAGGGCGATGATCATAATGGCGCGACGGTTTAGCCGTTCCCGCGAGACGATGCGGACGCCCGAAGCGGCGATAGTGCCGAACATCACAATGGTAGCGCCCCCCAGCACCGGTTCCGGAATATGCTGGACGAATCCGCTGACCACCGGAAACAGCCCGAGGGCTATAAGCATCAAAGCCACGACAAAACCCACATAGCGGCTGGCGACGCCGGTGAGCTGGATGACGCCGTTGTTCTGGCCGAAACAGGAGTTGGGAAAGGTATTAAACACCGCGGAAAGAAAAGAATTCAGCCCGTTGGCCAGCACGCCGCCTTTCAGACGGCGCATATAGACCGGCCCGCGTACCGGTTGTTCAGAGACATCCGAGGTGGCGGTGATATCGCCGATGGTTTCTATGGAAGTCACCATAAACACCAATATCAGCGGCACCAGCAGATTCCAATCGAACCCCAACCCGTAATAAAGCGGGGTCGGCACCATGATAAGCTTATGGGGAGCCTCAGGTCCGGACGGCGGCAACATGCCCAGCAACCAGGCCGCCGCATAGCCCACCGCCATGGCGATCACCAGCGAAGCCACCCGCAAATACGGGTTGCGCTGGCGGTTAAGTAAAATGATAACCACCAGCACAATCCCCGCCAGCAGAAGATTTTTCGGCGCGCCGAAGGTGTGGTCGCCCATGGCGGCAAACCCGCCGCCGATAGAGGTCAGTCCCACCTGGATAAGGGAAATACCGATAATCATCACCACGATGCCGGACACCAGCGGCGTGATAATGCGGCGCGCCAGATGCAGCACGCGGGAGAGCAAAATCTCGGTACAGGACGCCACCATCAGGGTACCGAACAGGGCCGCCATCATGGTGGGCACATCGGCGCCGCCGTTTTTCAGGGCCAGCCCGCCCATGATAAGCGGCGTGACAAAGTTGAAGCTGGTACCCTGAATGGATAACAACCCCGATCCCACCGGTCCCCAGGTTTTGATTTGCAGTATGGAAGCCAGTCCGGAAGCGAACAACGACATGCTGATAATATGCTGCGTATCCTGCGCCGGCAGCCCCAGCGCCTGGCAGATCAGCAGCCCGGGGGTGATAACGGCGATAAACATCGCCAGCAAATGCTGACAGGCGGCAAACAGGGTTTCCGCCAGCGGCGGACGATCGTCAAGATGGTAAATCAGCTCGCTTTTGACAACGGGAATCGGCGCGTCATCGATTTCATAGGAAGGCATTGTCATGTTGAATGGCTTTCATAGGCGGCAAAGGAGGCATTTTAATCAACTTGTTTCTAAAAGCAATCGATTGCTTACAACCCGCATCCCAACCGATTGATATAAGTCAACTCAAGGGCGAATTCACGCCGTCCGCTAACGCCGGGGCTCAACGCGAGCGTGTTAAAGGGAGGGCGTGCCTACGCATTGGTGTAACGCGCCCGCTCCGGCATCCAGCGCTCAATCAGCAGCCGGGCGGAGTCGGGATGATGCTCATGAATATGGCGCGCCAGCCGCTGGACCTCCGGGATCATCGCCTGGTCGCGCAGCAAATCCGCCACTTTGAACTCCGCATTGCCGGTTTGGCGCGTACCCAGCAGTTCCCCGGGACCGCGGATTTCCAAATCGTGCTGGGCGATGGCAAAACCATCATTGGTATCCCGTAATACCTGTAACCGCCTCTGGGCGGTTTTACTCAGGGGAGACTTATATAACAGCACGCAATGGGAGGCTACCGCGCCGCGGCCGACCCGGCCGCGCAGCTGGTGCAATTGCGCCAGGCCCAGACGTTCGGGATTCTCGATAATCATCAGGCTGGCATTAGGCACATCCACCCCCACTTCTATCACGGTGGTGGCCACCAGCAAATGGATCTCCCCGGCCTTGAACGCCCGCATAATCTCCTGCTTTTCCTTGGACTTAAGCCGGCCGTGCACCAGACCGATACGCAGCTCCGGCAAGGCGGCCTGCAGGTCTTCCCAAGTGGCCTGCGCCGCCTGGGCCTCAAGCAAATCGGATTCATCAATCAGGGTACAGACCCAATAAGCCTGGCGCTGCTCTTGCAAACAAGCCTGCCGCACCCGCTGTATAACCTCGGTCCGCCGGCTATCCGGAATGGCCACGGTGGTCACCGGCGTACGCCCCGGGGGCAATTCATCGATAACCGAGGTATCCAGATCGGCATAAGCGGTCATGGCCAGGGTCCGGGGAATGGGAGTGGCGGTCATGATCAACTGATGTGGATGGTAGCCCTGCGCCAGCCCCTTTTCCCACAGAGCCAAACGCTGATGGACGCCAAACCGGTGCTGCTCATCAATGATAACCAGCGCCAGCCCTGAAAATTGCACCTGCTCCTGGAATATCGCATGGGTACCCACCACCATGCCCACGCTCCCCTGCGCGATAGCGTCCTGCTGGGCCTGGCGCGCCTTGCCCTTTTGTTTGCCAGCCAGCCAGCCTACCTCGATGCCCAGCGGTTCGAACCAGGCGCGGAAGGTCATGGCATGCTGCTCCGCCAGCAGCTCGGTGGGGGCCATCAGCGCCACCTGCTTACCCTCGCCGATGGCCCGCAATGCCGCCAGCGCCGCCACCAGGGTTTTTCCCGAACCCACATCCCCCTGCACCAGCCGCATCATCGGCACCGGCTGCGCCAGGTCCTGTTCTATTTCATCCACCACCCGCCGCTGCGCGCCGGTGGGCGTAAAGGGAAGCAAAGAGAGAAACCGCTGTTTCAACTGCGGTCCCGGGGTTAACGCCAGGGCCAGATCTTTGCGCACCCCGGCCCGTACCGCCAGCATGCTGAGATTATGGGCCAGCAATTCTTCCAGGATCAGACGCCGCTGGGCCGGATGTTTGCCCTGCTCCAGATCCGCCAGCGAAATATCCGGCGGCGGGCGATGCAACGTGCGCAGCGCCTCGGGCAAGCCGATAAGTCCCCGGCTCAGCTCCGGCGGCAGCAGTTCGGCAATGGGATAGGTATCGAGCAAAAGCAGCGCCTGATCCGTCAGATTGCGCAGTGAGGCCTGGCGGACGCCTTCGGTGGTGGGATACACCGGCGTCAGGGCCGGGGCCAGTTCGACCTCGCTGTGATCGCCGAGGATATGGTATTCCGGATGGATGATTTCGGCCCCCAGCTGCCCGCGCCGGATTTCGCCATAGGCGGTAATCCGGCGACCGGCGGCCAGGCTGTTTTTCATCGAGGCGTTGAAGTTGAAAAAGCGCAGGGTGATAAGGCCGCTGTCGTCGCGGACCCGGCAGGTCAGCATGCGCCGCCGGCCGAAGCTGATGTCGGACCCGAGCACTTCCCCCTGCACCGTTACAAACATGCCGGGCAGGACGTCGCCGATGGCGTATAACCGGGTGCGGTCTTCGTAGCGCAAAGGCAGATGCAGCAATAAATCCTGGAGATTTTCCAGCCCGAGCCGGGAGAGCTTGGCCGCCTGTGCGGGACCGACCCCTGAAAGCGTATTCAACGGTATGGCGTTCAGCAGACGGCCTTCCATCATTTCAGCTCTCCGTGGCAGATTAACCCCAAAGGGGGTTAATTCCGGTTGCGCGTCACCTTGATCACATCCGGCATTACGCGTATTTTGCGCATGATGTTGGCCAGATGGACACGGTCGCGGGTGGTAAGACGGATAAACGCGCTATAGACCCGGCCGTCTTTTTCTTCGGTGTTCAGGCTCTGGATATTGGAATCGGCGGCGTTAATGGCCGCGGTCAGATTGGCCAGTACTCCCTGATGATTAAACATGTCCACTTTGATTTCGGCAATAAATTCCTGCTCGGTATCCAACTGCCATTCCACCGCCATGAATTTTTCCGCGTCTTTCTGGATACCGCGGATATTGCGGCAGGATTCATGGTGTACCACCAGGCCTTTGCCGGGGCTGACGTGGGCGATAATCGGATCACCGGGGATGGGGCGGCAGCATTTGGCGAAGGTGATCAATACGCCGTCGGCGCCTTTGATGGGCAGCGTCTTCGGACCGGGCTGCGCCATATTGGACTGATCGCCCTGCAGATTGCGGGCTATAACCACGCTCATGGCGTTGCCCAGGCCGATTTCCGCCAGCAGGTCATCAAGGGACGCCAGTTTCATCCGGTCCAGCTCGCGCTGAAGGTTTTCCGGCGCCACCTCGGCCAGTTTCCGGCTGCCCCCCAGGGCGTGATTCAATAGTCTGCGGCCCAGGCTGACGGAATCGTCGCGCTTAAGGTTCTTCAGCATCTGGCGTATCTTGGCCCGGGCCTTGGAACTGACCACAAAGTTCAGCCACGCCGCATTGGGACGGGCGCCGGGAGCGGTGATGATTTCCACCGCCTGTCCGCTGGTCAAGGCCTGCGACAGGGGATATGGCTGCCGATCCACTCGGGCGCCGACGCAGGCATGGCCGATATCGGTATGCACCGCATAAGCGAAATCCACCGGGGTGGCGCCCGCCGGCAGCTCGACGATGCGGCCTTCCGGCGTGAACACATAGATTTCATCCGGGAACAAATCGGATTTGACGCTTTCGATAAATTCAAACGAGCTGCCGGCGCTCTGCTGCAGCTCCAGCAGGCTTTGCATCCAGCGCTGGGCGCGGATTTGGGCCGTGGTGCCGGTTTCGCCCTGTTCTTTATAAGCCCAGTGCGCCGCCACCCCCATTTCCGCCATTTGATCCATGTCTTCGGTGCGGATTTGCACCTCGACCGGAACGCCATGGGGACCGATCATGGAGGTGTGCAGGGACTGGTAGCCGTTGGCCTTGGGAATGGCGATATAATCCTTCACCCGCCCGGGGCGCGGTTTATACAGGCTGTGCATCTGTCCCAATACGCGATAACAGGTGTCCACTTCGCCGACGATCACCCGAAAGGCATAGATATCCATAATGGAATGGAAACGCTGCTCTTTAAGGTGCATTTTGCAATAAATGGAATAAAGATGCTTTTCCCGTCCGCTGACCCGGCAGGGGATGCCGGCTTCGGTCAGTCGCCCTTCGATTTCGGCGAGTATCTTCTGGATCATCTCTTTGCGGTTGCCGCGCGCGGCCTTGACCACTTCTTTGATGACCCGGTAGCGGTTCGGATACAGCGCTTCGAAGCCCAGCTCCTCAAGTTCCGTCTTGAGATGGTGGATGCCGAGGCGATGGGCCAGGGGGCTGTATATTTCCAGCGTTTCACGGGCGATGCGCCGGCGTTTGTCGGGGCGCAGCGCACCCAGGGTGCGCATGTTATGCGTTCTGTCCGCCAGCTTGATCAGCACCACCCGGATATCCTGCACCATCGCCATGATCATCTTGCGAAAGTTTTCCGCCTGGGCTTCTTTCTTGTCGCGGAACTTCAGCTTGTCGAGCTTGGATACCCCTTCCACCAGCTCCGCCACGCTTTTACCGAACAGTTGTTCCATGTCCTGGTAGGTGGCGGGGGTATCCTCGATGACATCATGCAGCAACGCCGCCATCAGCGTTTCATAATCGAGGCGCATTTCCGCCAGGATGCATGCCACGGCCACAGGGTGGGTAATGTAGGGCTCACCGCTGGAGCGTGTCTGCCCCTCGTGAGCATCACGGGCGACAAGATACGCCTGCCGGAGGAGTTTGATTTGATCCTCTGGCAGGTAACGTTGAATCAATAGATTCAGACTTTCAAACAGATACAATTGCGAACCGTTGTTTGAGGTTAGCGACGGCCTTCAGCAATCGCGGTTACCGCCTGGATTTCCGCGGCTTCCTGCTCCTGCTGTTCCTGACGATCCCGCAGGTCGAGGATCTGATTGGTAATCAGGCCTTCTTCGATTTCACGCAGGGCGATAACGGTGAACTTATCGTTTTCTTCAGCAACCAGAGGGTCTTTGCCGCCGACCTGAAGTTGCCGAGCTCGACGAGCAGCGACCAGCACCAGGTCAAAACGGTTACCAATTTTTTCGACGGCGTCTTGTACAGTTACGCGTGCCATATGCGAGCTACTCCACAGATGAAGAAATGACTGGGCATCATACTGAAAGTTGTCTCAGTCCGCCAACAGTTTGGTGATTAAAGCGTCATGCCGCAGTTTTTGGCGGTTCAGACGCAGACGTTCGGCACGGATGATGGTTTTCAAATCCATCAGTGCCGTATTAAATTCATCATTTACGATCAGGTAATCATATTCGGCATAATGGGACATCTCGGCCACCGCCTGCGCCATGCGCCCGGCGATGATTTCGTCGCTGTCCTGTCCGCGGCCCCGCAGACGGCGATCCAGTTCCTCTTTGGAGGGCGGCAGCACGAAGATACTGCGCGTCTGGGGCATTTTGTTACGGATTTGCTGCGCCCCTTGCCAATCGATATCCAAAAAGACGTCCACGCCGGTGGATAACACCTGTTCGATCATTTCGCGGGAAGTGCCGTAATAATTACCGAAGACGTTCGCATACTCCAAAAAGGCGTCTTCATTGATCATGCGTTCGAATTCCGCCTTGGAAACAAAATAATAATGTTCACCCTGTTTTTCACCCGGACGAACGGGGCGCGTGGTGTGGGAAACCGAAACCTGAGTGTCGTAAAGCGGTTGTGTTTTAAGCAACGCCTGAATCAGGCTGGATTTTCCCGCGCCGCTGGGTGCGGAAACAATGTAAAGCGTTCCTTGAACCATACTGGGATTTTCGACTGTGGTTAATGAATCGACGCATCTATACCCGATGGCGTTCAAGCGTCAGCTGCCGCTTGAAAGATGGTGGGTATAATTGATCACAGCGGTTATTATACACGGCATTGGCGCCGGATGCAGCCTCACTTGCTGCAGCGAGAGGAATTTATGCCATCCGAGCCTTACGTCCGGGCCAGCGATGGCCTGGCGACGGCGAAGCGGCGCTGAAGCGGGAAGCGGCCTTGCGCCGCACCGGCATAAGGTGGCGATGTGCCGGCGGGGAATAAATTTCCAGTAAAAAGATTAAAAAGCAGATTATCGGCAATGCTGCGCAGAAAATGCGTAGTCCCTCGAGCATAATATTAAGAAAAATTTAAGTATCAAAAGAAGAGTTTTTGTTGATGAAGACAATGAATCAAATTAATAAAGGATGCCGGCCATACCGGCAACCCTGAATTTCTGCGGATATGCCCCATTCCTAAATGCACGATCGCTCATCTGACCCGATCCGCCAGGGTAAAACTATCCACATGCATATATCAAACATCACTTATATGTCTGGACGCCGAGAAAGTTTTCCTCATCAATCCGGACGTGAAAATTGATGAAGAATGTTCAGAGTATATTAAGTGTAAGGGGTTAAATTAACCATTATCACTTAACGTTTGTATTCGCAAATAAAGTCCAAAATTACTATTGACTCAGTTCTAGCATATTGCAGATTTCGCCAAGTTTTTCCAATTGCGTTTCGGATAAGGGGGCAAGCAAACGCTCCAGAATGGTCCGGTGCGTGTGTTGGGCGATATGCAGTTTATCCAGCCCTTTCTCCGTAATATAAACGTGCTTGACCCGCCGGTCAGTAGGGCTTTGCTGGCGTTGCAGCATAAGATCCTTTTCCAGGGCGTCCAGCACGGTGACCACGGTGCGGGATGAAAAGCCCATATAGTTTTTGATATCCGTCGCGCTGGTTTTGCCATGGGTTATCAATTGAAGAATTTTCATTTTGGATAATGACAGTCCTTCGTTAACCAATTGTCCGTTCACTTCTTTACGTAAGCGATGATAGATACGTGATAAAGATTCCACGGTGTCGGCAATATCTTTAACTTTTTCCATTTTATAATCTCTAGGTGAAATTAAGGCGATTCACTCGCCGCGATTGCAGGTTAAAAATTTGTTATAAATGGAGGGTGGGGTATTTAATAATCCCGCCATTTTCATAATTTAAAAACATATTTTTAACAAATTTTTCAATGACACATCTCAATCCAAGGCGATAAAATTCCTTCCTATTTCCCGGTGTCTCATTAGGGGAATCGATAATTATCTCTGAATTGAAGAACGGGCCATGCAATATACTTAACGAATTGCCAGCGCAGTTTATAGGAATATTTTCTATTTTTAAACACGACTAATTGAAAAATACGGATGCTATACAGAAATATTACGTCGTTGATATGTTATTTTACTTTATTACTTTTATGATAACTAAGTAGCCTGCTAATTTTCAATTAACATAAAGATGATATAGATAAAATCTTGTTGATTTATTGGAGTTTTTTTATTATGTCTACAAGGTGTAAATATGACGTACAAGCATAGTGTAATAGTGCATTTTATAAAATAATAAAAAAATAAATTTAATAAATACCTTGCCGTGATCGTAAAACAATTCGCGGGAACCCGTGAGGTTTAACGTAACGCGTTGATTTTTATGTTGTGATGTTTTTATAAAAACGCTGCCGGCACAGCAGCGGAAGAAATTATTGCTTAGACTTCAATGAAGTAAAATCTAAAAAAGTCATAAGAGACGCCGCGACGCTTTTAACGCGGCGGCGTAAGAAAAGGACGCTGGTGAATGATCCGGCGGTCAGAACGCTATTTTGGCCGGACAGGACCGGATAGGACCGGACATGCATACGTAGTTCTTATATGTCGCATTGTTAATAAATCATGTCGTGAATGTGGCCTTTGTTTGGTTAAAACACTGGCAAGCTTGCTTACGTTTACCGCCGCAATCCGCCGAAGCCGGCGAAATAACCGGTCGGGCCGGCGACGATTTTCCGGTTATCTCCCACCCGAATTGAGTAAAACGTGACGGAAGATCTCTCCGGCGCCGGATGGTGGGCTGTCGTTTCATTGACAAAATTAATTTAACAGGCTGCGCTTATGTTCTTTTACCTGCTTCGCCGGTTAGTTCTGGCGGCGTCAGTGATGCTGGTGGCAATCACGATATTATTCTGTCTGGTGTTTTTAGTGCCCGGGGATCCGGCTTCGGTAGCGTTGGGACCGAGGGCCAGCGAGGCGCAAAAGCAGGCATTGCGTGAACACATGGGGCTTGATCAGCCGGCTATCGTGCAAATCGGACGATTTATCGTCCATGTGGCCGCAGGAGATCTCGGCGAAGATGTCCTGACTCATCGGCCGGTGAATCAGCTTATTGCCCGCGCCTTACCCAATACCCTCATTCTGGCCCTGTCGGCCATTGCCTGGGCCATTATTATCGGCATCCCGCTGGGGTGCTGGGCGGCCTTGCGGCCCAATACCTGGCTCGACCGGCTGATAGGACTGCTGTCCACCAGCGTGATCGCCCTGCCGGCTTTTGTGGTGGCGATTTACGCACTGCTGGTGTTCTCAGTGACATTGAAGTGGTTTCCGGCCATCGGCGCGGGGCAGCAGGGGGATTTGGGCTCGCAGCTACAGGCGCTGGTACTGCCCTCCCTGACGGTGGCATTAAGCTGGATCGGTTATTTGGCCCGGCTGGTGCGGGCCTCGATGCTGGAAGTGCTGAAGGAAAACCATATCCGCACCTTCCGCGCCTTCGGCATCGGCGATCGGTTGATTGCGCTGCGCTATGCCCTGCCCATCGCGGTGGTGCCGGTGGTGTCGGTATTAGGGGTCGGCATTGGTTCGCTGCTCTCCGGCGCGGTGTTGACCGAGATCGTGTTCGCGCGGCCCGGCCTGGGCAAGCTGGCGTACGACTCGGTGATTTCCCGCAATTTTCCGGTGGTGATGGGGACGGTGGTGGTGACCTCCGGATGTTATGTACTGGCCAATCTCATCGCCGACCTGATCAACACTTTTCTGGATCCGCGCGTGCGGCAGGAGCTTTGACCATGGCGCTCATCACCACCACCCCGGCATTGAGTCCCGGCGACATTGCCGCCGCGGGCCGGCCGGACCCGTTTCGCGTGCTGCGGCACGTTTGGTCAGGCCCCATGGGGCGTTTTGCCCTGATTTGCGTGGCGGCAATGCTGTTGTGCGCCATCTTCGCCCCCTGGCTGGCTCCGCACGATCCCATTGCCATCAAAGCGGCCCTGCGTCTTAAAGGGCCGAGCATGGACTACTGGCTGGGCAACGATCAGCTCGGCCGCGATGTGCTGTCGCGCCTGATTTACGGCAGCCGGATCGCTATGACGGTGGCATTCCTGGGCACCGGCGGCGCGCTGCTTATCGGCGCCATGCTGGGACTGCTGGCGGGTTACGGTCCGCGGCAGATAGATACCTTGCTAATGCTGTTCTGCGATTCGCTGATGTCGATACCGATGATTCTGTTCGCCTTGGCGGTAGTGACGCTGGTAGGGTCGAGCGTGAGCACCATCATCATGATTATCATCACTTTTATGGTGCCTGGCTACTTTCGGGTAGTGCGCAGCCAGACCCGCGTTCTCAAACGCATGGAGTATATTGTCGCCGCCCGCGCCATGGGCGCCTCACCCGTCAGCGTGGTTTTTCGCCACTTGGTTCCCAATATGACCGGCACGCTGCTGGTGCTGGTGGCGATGGATATTCCGGCGGTTATCGCCATTGAGTCGGGCCTGAGTTTCCTGGGGCAGGGGGTACAGCCGCCGGACGCCAGCTGGGGTACGGTACTCAACGATGGCTACTCCTTTATCCGCCAGGCGCCCCATATCGTTATTGCCGCCGGCATTCCCATTATCATCGCCACCCTTGGCTTTACCTTTCTCGGCGAGGCGTTACGGGATGCGCTTGATCCCCGCACCGCCAGACAATCCCGGGGGGATAACTGATGGCACTGTTGGAAATGCACAACCTGTCGGTCACCTATGCGTCCGACAAGGGTCCGCTAAAGGCCGTTCGCCAGATTTCCCTGCAGGTGGAAAAAGGCGAAGTGCTGGGTCTGGTGGGGGAGAGCGGTTCGGGTAAATCAACCTTGGTGGGAGCCATGCTCACGCTGTTGCCCGCCAATGCCCAGGCTTCCGGGCAGCTGCTTTACCACGGACAAGACCTCCTTGCGCTGCCTGAATCCGCCAAGCGCCGCCTGCGGGGCAACGGTATCGCCACCGTGTCCCAGGATCCCTTCACCGCTCTCAATCCGGTGATCACCATCGGCAAGCAGCTGGTGGCGTTCCAGCACCATAAGCCGGGTTCGAAGGCAGATAAGCTGAATCATGCGGTGAAAATGCTCGAACGTGTAGGGATTTCAGACCCTCAGGGGAGGCTGAAGCAATATCCCCATGAACTCAGCGGCGGTATTCGCCAGCGTATCGCCATCGCGGCGGCGCTGTTAACCGAACCGGAGCTGCTGATTGCCGACGAACCCACTACCGCATTGGACGCCACCACCGAGATGCAGGTGGTGGAAGTGCTTAAGGCCAGCCGCCAGTTGGTGGACGGCGCCATTATCTTTGTGACTCACGATTTGCATTTGGTGAGCGCTCTTTGCGACAAAGTGGCGGTGATGTACGCCGGAGAGATCGTCGAAGCCGGTCCCATCGGCGAGATTTTCGGCTCTCCCGCCCATCCTTATACCCGTGCGTTATTGGCCTGCGATCCGGAGCGAATTGAAGTGGCCACCCGCGAACTGCCGTTTATCGCCGGTTCGGTGCCGATGCCGAGCGTCCACCGCGTCGGTTGTCCGTTCCAGCCCCGCTGCAGCCTGGCGTTCGCGCCGTGCGGCAGCGAGACGCCGCCGGAAACCCTGCTGGGGGAAAAGGGCCGGACGGTGCGCTGCCATAAGGTGAATGCCGATGCTTGAAATTCAGGATTTAGTGGTTCGCTACAAGACCGGCAATCTGTTGAGCCGTCTGATGCCCGGCGCCGTCGGGCATGTGGATGTGCTGGCCGGCGTCAGTCTGCATGTGCCGCCGGGCAAGACCGTCGGTCTTATCGGCGAGAGCGGCAGCGGCAAAACCACGCTGGGGCGAGCCGTGATTGGCCTGACCCCGGTAACCAAGGGCAGTATCCAGGTTAACGGCCGGGAACCGCTGGATGCCAGTGATTTGTCCTGGCGGACTATCCGCCGGGAAACCGGGCTGATATTCCAGGACCCGATGGCCGCCCTCGATCCGCGCATGACGGTGGAATATCTGGTCACCGAACCTTTTGCGGTTAACGGCCGCGAATATAAACGCCGCGGCGCGGCGGCGGCACTGCTCGAACTGGTGGGCCTGCCATCGCTGTTTCTGGACCGCTATCCCCATCAACTTTCGGGCGGCCAGGCGCGGCGGGTGGCGGTAGCCAGGGCTCTTGCCCTGCGGCCCAAGCTTATCATCGCCGATGAGCCCACGGCGGGCCTGGATCTTTCGGTTCAGGGCGAGTTGCTTAACCTGCTGACCTCGCTACAGCGGGAACTGGGCATGAGTTATCTGATTATTACCCATAATCTGGCCATTACCCGCCATGTCACGGACCGAATTGCCATTATGTATCTGGGACGAATTGTGGAAACCGGGCCCACCGAGGCCATTTTCCGCGCGCCGGCGCATCCCTATACCCGGGCGCTGCTCAACGCTAAAAGCAAGCATAACCCCCCGGGCGCCGGCGTGTTGCAGGGGGATGTGCCCACCTTATCCCGCCGGCCCGCCGGCTGCGAGTTTCACACCCGTTGTCCCCTGGCGACGGAACGTTGCCGAAGCGAAGCGCCGGCGCCGCGGCAGCTTACCGCGGAGCATCAGGTGACTTGTCATACCCCGTTAATCCCAAACCAACCCCAAATGGCCCGGCCAAGCCGCATCATTTAAAAGGAGATGCATCCATGAAAGGCCCCTCGATGAACAGACGTGAGCTTATTAAAACCATGGCGATCCTTGCCGCCGGGGTATCCGGTTCGCTGGCGCTTGGCGGACGGACGGTGGCTTTTGCCGCCGATAACAAAAATAAAATCCTGCGCGTGCAAAACGATCAGGATATCACCAACCTCGATCCGGCCAATCGCAGCGGCTGGTACGATGAAATGGTCATGTTTGCCGTCTATTCCGGCTTATGCCAGTACAAGGCCGGCACAGAATGGGGATGGCAGCTGGATGCGGCAGAGGTATTGGAACAGGTGGACCCGCTGACGGTGCATTTCAAGCTCAAACCGGGCATCAAGTGGACCGGTGATTTTGGCGAAATGACCGCGGAAGACGTGAAGTACTCCTTTGAACGGTTCATCGATCCCAAACTGGCGGCGATTTATGCCACCGACTGGGAGGCCCTCGATCATGTGGAGATCAAGGGCACCTACGAGGGACTCATTCATTTGAAACATCCCTTCGCGCCGCTGTTCACCAGTACCTTGCCCCATGCCTCCGGCCTGATTATCTGTAAAAAGGCCGTGGAAGCGGCGAAGGATAAAAAAATCGCCACCGATCCCTTGGCGTCATCCGGGCCTTATCGCATCGGCGAGTGGCAACCCAGGGAGCGGCTGACCCTGGTGCGTAACGAGAACTGGAGTGGACCGCACTGTTTTTACGACCAGATTCAACTGGTGCCCATCGGCGATCTGAATACCGCCGAAATCGCCTTTGAAGCGGGGGATCTGGACATGACCAAAATCAATATCAGCGCCATACCCAAATACCAGCAGGGAGTGGCCGGCACCACCCTGACGGTGCGACCGGCGCTGGCCTATACCTGGCTCGGCATGAACGTTGATCATCCGCTGCTTAAGGATATCCGGGTCCGTCGCGCGATCCAGCAAGCCATTGACGTGCCCTCCATTCTGGACGCAGCTTTCGGCGGGGCGGTAAAACCGGCTTTCGGTCTGGTGCCGCCGCCGCTGCCCGGCGCCCGGAGTAAAAATATCTATCCCTACTCAACGGACGCCGCCAAACGCCTGCTTAAGGAAGCCGGCGTATCCAAGCTGCAGCTGCGGCTGGACTTGACCACCTCCACCGACGGCGGCACCGTCGCCCAGGTCATTCAGGCGCAATTGGCGGAAGTGGGTATTCAATTGCAAATCAATCAAATGGACAGCGCGGCCTTTGTGGCGGCCGGGCAGGAATCCGAAGGCACCGCCTGGAAGGACTCGCAGCTGCGGATGACCACCTTTACCACCGCGCCGGATGCCAGCTGGGTTACCGCCTGGTTCACCTGCAAGCAGGTGGGTATCTGGAATACCCAAAGAACCTGCGACAAGGACTGGGACAAACTGAGCGACGATGCCGCCAATGAACTGGACCAGGGCAAACGGGCCGCCATGTATGTCAAGCTGCAGGATCAACTGGAGGAAACCGGCGCCTATGTCTTTCTCTACCACGGCAGTAACGCCTGGGTGACGCCCAACACCATCAAAGGCGCCTGGACTCCTGACGGCCAGTGGCCCTTGTTCCGGGAAATAAAAGCAGTGTGATAAAAGCAGAGAAATACGAAGCGCGAGATGAAAATGCGTGCGGGAAAAAGTTCATGACTGAACGGCTTGCATAAAACGTTCGGACGTGAAATTTCCCGCGCGTTCGAACGCGACAGAGTTTTCACCCTCACGGCCCGGAGACGGTGCGGGCCTTCAACAAAAAAAGATCAATAAGCCGGTGGCGCTGTTTTCGCCCCTGTCTTAACGTGGGAGCTTCCTTGAGTACTGCCCGTCTTCCCCTCGCGCCTAAAAAGAGCCTACGGTCCGCCGGCAGCGCTTTAAGGCACCCTAATTACCGTCGGTTTTTCGGCGGTCAGCTGTTATCGGTAATCGGTAACTGGATTCACACCATTGCCCTGGGCTGGCTTATCTGGCGTCTCGGGGTCGCGTCGCCGGTAATGCTGGGCCTGTTGGCCTTTTGCAGCCAGGGTCCCATTTTAATATTCGGGTTATTCACCGGCGTCATCGTCGATCGCTGCGATCGGCGCAAATTGGTGTTGGCCACGCAAATCGGCCTGACGGTGCTGGTCTCAATGCTGGCGATACTCACCTTGAATCATTGGATAACCGCCAGGATAGCCATTTTCATCGCCCTCGGACTGGGTCTTATCAGCGCCTTCGATTTGCCGGGCCGGCAATCACTGGTGGTGGATCTGGTGGAATATAACGATTTAGGCAACGCCCTGGCGCTTAACTCGGTGATATTCAACGGCGCCCGGCTTATCGGCCCCGCCCTGGGCGGCCTGCTGGTGGATAAGCTGGGGGAGGGCTGGTGTTTCGCCTTTATTGCCCTCTCTTATGTGCCGCTGATTCTCTTTCTGGCAGGGATGCGTATTCCCCAGCGTCCCCCCACCGTTCGGACCGGCGGTCTGCTGGCGGAAATGGCCGAAGGACTGCGCTTTCTGCGCCATGACGCCGATGCCCTGCGCATTTTGCTGCTGGTGGGATTGTGCAGCCTCACCAGCGTGCCCTATTTCTCGTTCCTGCCGATGCTGGCCGATCGGGTATTAAAAGGCGGCCCGGCCGGATCGGGCATTCTGATGAGCATTACCGGCATCGGCGCGCTGGTGGCCGCGCTGCGCCTGGCTTACAGCAGCAGTATTGAACCCATGCGCCCCTGGCCGCTATGGGCCGCACTGATGCTGGGGATTGCGCAAATATGCCTTGGCCTGTCCCACCTGTTTTGGCTGAGCGCGCTGATTGCCGCGCCTATCGGTTACGCCATCCTGACCCAGAACCTCACCTCGAACTCGCTGCTGCAACACCAGGTTCCCGACGGCCTGCGGGGCAGGCTGATGTCGTTTTATTCCATGATGTTAATCGGCACGGTGCCCATAGGCGCCATTATCTGCGGCGGCGTGGCGGAGATCATGGGACTGCCGCTGACCATGATTGTCGGCGGCCTGCTGTGCCTGGCGGGCGCTGCCGCCATTGCCGCCTGGGAACGCTTCGGAACCCGGCGCCGGTTATCGCCGCCTCATTCTTAACTATTTATCGCCAGGAGGACCGACCATGTCGGACACCATAGACAATACTCTCACTGTACCGGCTTTTCGTCAGATAACCGTCCCCCTTTCGGATGGTACCCAACTCACGGCCAGGCTGTGGCTGCCTAATGGGCCGGGGCGGGTGCCGTTGGTGCTGGAATGGATTCCTTATCGCCAGTCGGATAATACCGCGGTGGGGGATTCGATGATCCACGGTTATTTCGCCGCCCACGGCATTGCCGCCATGCGCATCGATTTACGCGGCAGCGGTAATTCGGGGGGCCTGCTGCGGGACGAATACCTGTCACAGGAGCAAGACGACGCGGTGGAAGTGATTGCCTGGATTGCCGGGCAAAGCTGGAGCAACGGCAACGTCGGCATGATCGGCATCTCCTGGGGCGGGTTCGCGGCCCTGCAAATCGCCGCCCGGCGCCCGCCGGCCCTGAAGGCGATTATCACCTGCTGTTCCACCGACGATCGCTACACGGACGACGTGCATTTTATGGGTGGGGCGCTGCTCACCGACGGTCTGCAATGGGGCAGCGGTTTATTTACCCAGCTGGGACGCCCCCTTGATCCAGCCTATGTAGGCGACGGCTGGCGCGAGCAATGGCTGGCGCGTCTGGAGGGCATGGAACCGCCGCTGGCCCACTGGCTGGCGCATATGGAACGTGACGACTACTGGCGGCACGGGTCGATAAATGAAAATTATCGCGACATTCAGTGCGCCGTGTACGCGGTGGGGGGCTGGACAGACGGTTATTCCGACGCCATATTACGGTTGATGGAGCACCTTGACGTGCCGCGCAAGGGTCTTATCGGTCCCTGGACCCATATCTACCCCAATTGGGGCACTCCCGGTCCGGCAATTGATTTTCTCGGAGAATGCCTGCGATTTTGGCGGCATTGGCTGCTTGGCGAACAAACCGGCATCATGGATGAACCGATGCTGCATCTATGGCAGGGGGAACAGCTGCGTCCCGACCCGTCATCGCTGACGCTGGACGGCCACTGGATCACCGCGTCCCAATGGCCGGCCACCACAAATCATCATGACTTTTATCTTGGGGACGGCCTGTTGACTGATGCACCCGCCGCCGCGGCGCCGTTGCTCATTGATACCCCGGCGCACTGCGGCGCCATGGGCGGCGAGTGGTGTCCCCTTGATGGCGGCGGCAATGCGCCTGAATTCCAAGGGGATCAGCGCGCCGATGATGGTTTGTCGGTGTGTTTCGATGCGCCGGTACTGGAAGCCCCGCTTATTTTGTGCGGCAAGGCGGAGTTGACGGTGGATATCGCCTTTGAAACGCCGTCGGCCATGCTGGTTCTGCGGCTGAACGAGGTGGATGTCCACGGCCGTTCGGCGCGGGTGACCTTTGGCATACACCGGCTGAGCCGGCCGGACGTCCCCGCCGGCCAGACTTTTCCTGTGGTATTGCCTCTTAAAGGCGTTGTCTACCGGTTTTCCGCCGGCAGCCGGATCCGGCTGGCGCTCTCCACGGCATATTGGCCCATGGCCTGGGCCGAACCAGGGCAGGGGCCGGTTCAGATACTCCCCGCCACCGGCCGGTTCCGGCTGCCGCTGCGAACCGAAAGCCTGCCGGATAAGCCTGATGCTTTTGGCCCCCCCCGCTCAGCGCCGGCGCTGGATCATGAGGTCATGGCTCCGGAAGTCACCGCCCGCCGGCTCAGTTGGGATGCCGGCAGCAATACCCACCGGCTGACAATGGATGCCCGGCGGCAGAAAACCCGCATCGGCGAATTGAGTTTTGATAGCGAAGGCCATGAGGCATATGAGATCGGCGCCACCGCGGAAACCGCCCGCTGGCAGGCCGAACGCCGACAGCGCTACCAGCGCCCCGGCTGGCATATCGAACTGCGCAGCGAAAGCCGCCTGGCATGGCAAAACGGCGGCCTGGTATTGAACTCAAGCTATAGCGCCTGGGAAAACGATCGGGAGATTTTCCAGCGGCAATGGGAACATCGCTTTCCGGCGAGAATCAAGACAATTGGCGGTTAATACCTAAGCAATGCCCAATAGCTTTCACGCTGCGGCTTGAAAGATGACGGCTATAGGGTATTGTTTACCGGTGATATTATAGATTGAAGTGATTTGAACCTATGCCTCTTGTCGAACCCCTCGTGTTCACTTTTTTACTTGGCCATGACTTTTCCATGATGAGTCTGGCCTCGGCCATTGAGCCGTTGCGTTCCTATAATCGGCTGTATGAAAAACAGGCCTTCAATTGGCACTTGGCCAGCTTGAACGGAGAGCCGGTGGTGGCCGCCAACGGCATTCCTTTCCCCACCCGGTCCATCGATGACGTCATGCCCGGCTCTCATTATCTTTTTATCTGCGGCGGCGAGCGGGTGGTGGCGCCCAAGTATGAACGCGGCTACCAAAAGGCCATGCGGCAGGCCGCCCGTGCCGGGATCATTATCGGTTCGCTTTCCACCGGAACCTTTTTGCTGGCCAAATGCGGGCTGCTTAAAGGGTATCGCTGCACCATCCATTGGGAAAGCCGTTCGGCGTTTAAGGAAGTCTATCCGGATATCCAATGTACCCATAAAATTTTTGAAATCGATCGCGGAAGACTCACCTGCTCCGGCGGGACGGCGGCCATGGATATGATGCTTAATCTCATTGCCGAACGCTACGGCGATGAACATGCCGCCTCCATCGCCAATCAGTTTCATCATGAACGGATTCGCAGCGCTGAAGACGATCAGCGGGGCGGGCGTCCCGCCGGCGCGGCGATGCCCGCCCCTCTTGGCGCCGCTATCGCCGTTATGCAGGCGCATATAGAAGATCCCATCTCGTTGCCGGAGGTTGCCAAGCGGGCCGGCGTCGGTAAGCGCCAGCTCGAGCGGCTGTTCGCACACTATTTCGATAAAACGCCGCAGCGCTTTTATCTGGAGCTGCGCCTTGAGCAGGCGCGGGAGATGCTGATTTATTCCGACCAGTCGATTATCGAAATCGCGGTTTCGGCAGGGTTCGGCTCCACATCGCACTTCGCCGGCTGGTTTCGCCGCACCTTCGGTGTTTTGCCATCGGCCATGCGCCGCGTCAGACAGAAAAAAAATCTCTCATAATCAATACAGATCCGTGCGGCGCTCCGCCAGGTAGGCATGGCCCAGGCGCCACTGCTCAAGGGCCGTCAGGCTGATTTCTCCCATGAGCAGCGCCGCTCCGCTGCCCGGCAGCGACGCGACGATACCGCCGTCGGGTCCCACAATCCGGCTTTGTCCGATGCAGCCGCTGTCGCCGCGGTTGGCGAACGCGACAAAACAGCCGTTTTCATAGGCGCGGGTCGGCACCACATGGCGTGGCACCACATCATAACCGGGAGTGGTGGCGCTAAGGCACAACAGGCAATCCATTCCCTTAAGGGCCAATGCCCGGACCGACTCGGGGAAATCAAGGTCATAGCAAATCAGCAGGCCGAAGCGCAGTCCCCCCAGGGCAAAGCTGGCAAAGCTTTCACCGGTCTGGAACAGCGCCGTCTCATAACCGGACCAGAGATGGATTTTGCGGTAATCGGCCCGCACCCGGCCCTGGCCGTCAATCACCTGTAAAGAGTTATACAGTCCGGCGGGGTCGCGTTCCGCGTAGCCGAATACCAGCGCCTGCTCTTTTTCCGCGGCCAATTGCGCCAGCTTCCCCAGCACCGGCCCCTCTCTTTCCAGCGCCAGACTGCGGACCCGATGGGGATCGTCATAACCGCACAACGCCAACTCCGGCAGCATAATCATGTCGGCGTCCGGCAACGCGTCCATGGATTCGCGAACCCAATCCACTATTTCACTCTCCCTTGCGGGAGTGCCCGTTATTTGGGCAATGCCGATATTCATGTTGCGTCTCCCTTGGGAGCGATGTCGCTGAAAAAAGGATAATAATCGTCCCAGCGACGATGAAAGATACGGCTGTCGCCGTCAAAGGCTTCCAGGCTGGATACCAGGCGCCATCCGCCGTCATCGGCGGTCAGCAGGCTGCTGACCTCCAGCCTGGCGTGCCACTCGCCGCGGTGAAAACCGGCGCTGCGCACCGCCCTGGAGCTGGCGGCGCAGGGGTCCAGGGCGTTGACTTTATAGGTTTCACGGCCCAAGGCGTCCAGCCGCAGCCCGGTTTCTTCCAGGTATATCGCTCCCAGATTGCGCACAACCTCCAGGGTGGTATCGCCGTCGTTCATATCCCGGATCAGGCGCAGCCGTCCCCGTTGCGGCGGCACGATGATACGGGAAGGCAGGGCGGGGGGAACCGGCGGCCTGCCGAGACAAGGGGGCGGGGTTGAGGCAATCCCGCTGTCGCGAACCGGCAGTTCAAGGGTGCCGCTATGCAATGTCAAGGTCGTGCGGACCGGCAGCGGCGCCGCCAGCGGCCAGTAAGCGGTGGATACCGCCACCCGCAGACGATAGCCGGCGGGCAGAATAAACGCCGCGGCATTAAGCGTTAACGCCACATCATAGCGCTCCCCCGCCGTCAGCGGTTCGCGCCGATCATGGCCGTTACGCTGGGTGAGATTGAGCAGGCCATAAGTGATACGCAGCGAGGTGCCGTCCGGCGCCACGGCGTTCAGCCGCACGGCAATCATTCCCTGGCTGCTGTCGGACGACAGGCCGAGTCTTATCACCGGACGGCCGGTAATTTGCAACGGCGCCGTGAATACCGGGCTGTCAAAACAGGCGGAGCCGGCATCATCCTCCCGCTGATCCCCCGGCATATCCGGCCCGTTGCCATAAGGACACCATTCCCCGGAAACGATGCCGGTGGCGGCAGGGGAACAAATGGACTGGGTAAAGGGAACCAATCCCTCGTGGCGGGGCTCTCCCCGGCGGACAATCGCGGCGCCGCCATCCTCGGCGCCGTCATCCAGCCAAGACGTCTCCAGCCGTCCGTCCGGAGACAGCGCCCACCGCTGGGGCGCAATGGCCGGTGCGGGCCAATGCTGTTCGGCGGCCCAGCGACCGCGGCGTTCGGTATAACTGACCCGCGGCGGTTCCGCCTCCTGCAGCCAGTAGGTCAGCATCGGCTCATCCATAATGCCGGTGGGCTCATTCTTCAGCCAGTGATCAAACCAGCGCGTCACGTAGCGGATGAAATCAATGCGCGGGCCCGGCGTGGCGACATGAGGAAAGGCATGGCCCCAAGGACCGATAAGCCCTTTGCGCGGTCCCGGCAGGTTTTCCAGCAGACGCAGCACGGTATTGGTATAACCGTCGGCCCAGCCGCCCACCGCCAGCACCGGCACCTCGATACGGGAGTAGTCTTCGCATACCGAGCCGCTGCGCCAGTAATCATCACGGGTGGGATGCGCCATCCAGCGGCTCGCCGGGGGCAGCTCCATGGCGTTCAGCCGTTGGAGCCACATTGATTTCCACTTGTCGCCGACGATGTCCGGATCCGGCGGGGTCGGCGTCCAGGTAAACAGCGTGGAGCCATATTGCAGATTATCGTTAAGCAGCACCCCGCCCATGTAATGCATATCGTCGGCATAACGATCGTCGGTAGAGCAGGCGGTGACGATGGCTTTCAAGGCCGGGGGACGCAACGCGGCGATTTGCAGAGAGTTGAATCCGCTCCAGGAGATGCCAATCATGCCCACCGCCCCCGAACACCAGGGCTGTTGGGCAATCCAGGCGATGACTTCGCACGCGTCGGCCCACTCACGGGGAGTGTATTCGTCGTTCATCAGGCCGTCGGAATCCCCCGCGCCGCGCATATCCACCCGCACGGCCGCATAACCGCTTTCCGCCAGGCCGGGATGGAGAATGGCATCATCGCCGCGATGCCTGTCCCGCCGGCGATAGGGCAGGTATTCTAGTATCGCCGGCACCGGCCGGGGACCGTCCGGCAGCCAGATCCGCGCCGCGAGCTTGCAGCCATCCTGCAAGGTAATCCAGACTGTTTCAAGTATCTGCATCAAGGTATCCGCATAATAGGTGTTCTAACAGTGAAAAATGCCCGCTGCATCATCTTTGCATAGCGCCGTTCCGGGGCCATCAACATTGCGACCGATTTGGCGTCAAATACGACATCAGGCAGCGGACCGACATCGATTTTCGCCTGAATACGTTAAAAAACGGTCGGGCGAATCAGGCCGGACTGTGGGCTGACGCCCGTACTCCCCTGCTCATCAGGTAATAGACCGGACAGACTACCATCAGACCGACGATCCATGAGATATCCGCGCCTCCCATGGCGCGGGCGATGCAGCCGGTGTAGACATCGGTGGCGATAAAGGGGATTTGCACCAGGATGCCCAGCAGGTAGCAAGCTATGGCCCTGTAATTGAAATAGCCGTAGATACCGCCGTCTTGCCGAAAAAAAGAGGGGACATGGTAGCTGCCGTGGGCGATGAGGTAATAATCCACCAGGTTGATGGCGGTCCACGGGATCAACACATACAGCAACAACAGAATGAAATGGATGTAATTCACCAGAAAATTTCCCTGGCCCGCCACCGCCAGCAGCAGTGACAAGGTAAACATCCCCAGGGCCAGGATAATGCGCGCGCCGGAGCGGGGAGACCATGCCGGCGCCAGTGTCTGGCCGACGGTTAACGCGCACAGCGTTCCGCAATACAGATTCATCGCGTTGGTGGCGGCGATGCCCACGGAGAAAATCGCCACTATCAGGGCGCTGGCTCCGCCGGTGAGGGTCACCAGGCCGGTAACGACATCATCGTCTTTCCAGCACAGGGCGATCACCACGCCCAGGATCATCGGAAGAATGGACCCCAGGGAGCAGCCCCAATAGCTGGCCCAGAATACTTTACCCTGATGGCTGTTTTCCGGCATGTAACGGGAGTAGTCGGACACATAGGGGGCATAGGCCAACTGCCACAGAGCGGCAATAGACAGGGCGCCGAAAAAACCGGCAAACGTCGGCGGACGGTGGCTAAAGAACGCCTCCGGCAAACCGGTTACCAGCAGAATCCAGCCAAAACACAGTAACAGGGCAGTACCGGACAGCCAGGACATGATTCGGGTGTAGGCGTGTATAAGTTTATAGCCGAAAGCCGTGGCGGTAACGCTCAAGACGCCGACGATGGCAATGCCGCCGTTGATACTGAGCGGGGGACAGATGGCGTGCAGCCCCTGGCCGCCCAATATCAGATTGGAGGCAAAAAAGCCCAGGTACATCACCACCACTAAGACCACAACCAGCAAGGCGCCGAAGGATCCGAACTGACCGCGGGTTTGGATCATTTGCGGCACGCCCAGCTGTGAGCCTTGGGCTGAGTGCAGGGCCATAAAAACGGCCCCCGCCAGATTACCTATAATCACCGCCGCCGCCGCGGCGAAAAAAGATAAATTGAATACACACACCGCCAGCGAACCGGTGATCACCGTCAGCATCATGATATTGGAACCAAACCAGATAGTGAATAAATCGCTGATCTTGCCTTGCCGTTCCGTACTGCTGATGGGTTGAATGGTTTTTAATTCAACCGGAGAGATAACACTTGCGAATTGTCTTTTCATGATGACTCTCTTTGAATGAAAATAATAATCTAACAGATTAAAAAATCGGCCCATCTATTGTTGAATAGAAATTGGAGGCATTATTTATTGAGGGACAAATATCAATCTGTTATATATGCCAATGGTATCCAACACATAATTATCATCGTGAAGATGGTTATTAAAAAAATGATTTTAGATTAAGTTAACGCAATAAATACACTTGCAAAAAAATATGCCATTCAGACTATTGTAATCATGACGTTTTAAATATTTATCGATAATTTAATCGCTCTGTTTATGGGCTATTATAACCTGTGGAAACTTAAATATTCAGTCTCATTGAAGGGGGAAGTAGCGTTCCGATGCTTATAACAGTCATTGTTAATTTCAATCCAATAATTATATTTGCATTTTACAGTAATGGTGGATATAAAGGTGGCGAATTGATAATTTTCAGCCGATTTCTAAGGAAGCTCAATGAATGTAACGTGGTACGACTGGCATCACCATGAGCTGACGGTACAACGTCTATATGACATTCTCGCGTTGCGTAATGCGGTGTTTATCGTAGAGCAGACCTGCCCCTACCAGGATATCGACGGCCAGGATCTTCTGGATGACAACCGCCATGTCGCGGGCTATATGGCGGGTGAACTGGTTGCGTATGCCCGGATTCTTACCGGTGAAGATACCTTGTCCATAGGCCGGGTTATCGTCTCGCCCCGGGCTCGCGGGATGAATCTGGGTAATCGGCTGATGGAACAGGCGCTGGAGGCCTGTGCGTCGCGGTGGCCGGGCCGGAAGATTCATCTCTCCGCCCAGGCGCATTTACAGAAATTTTATGGTCGTTTCGGATTTCATGCGGTCACCGAGCTGTATGAAGAAGACGGTATACCGCATATCGGCATGGAGAACGTTCCGTCTTCAGCGCGGTAAAGGACTACCGGGCAGCCGATTCGGGCGGCCTGGACGCCCGCCCTATGGGCCTGAGAGATATTCTACGCCGTGAGCCGCGAAATTTCGGCGGATCGCCATTGTGAAAGGTTCATTTCCGCGATAATTCCCGGGCCAAAACCGGCAATGATCCCCCTCTGGTCGGATTTGAAAATGCTGTCTTCGTGCATGCGCCGATAGGCTTCAAATACCACTGAACTGGCGATATTACCGCAATTCACCAGCGTGTCTCGGCTATAGGAGAATTTCTCCCTTTGCACGCCGAGGTATTTGCATAAATCGTCTAAGATCCTCGGACCGCCGGCATGGATAATATAATAATCGAGACTGTCAATC
Organism: Sodalis sp. RH15; assembly: GCF_047324255.1. Classification (NCBI taxonomy): domain Bacteria; kingdom Pseudomonadati; phylum Pseudomonadota; class Gammaproteobacteria; order Enterobacterales; family Bruguierivoracaceae; genus Sodalis; species Sodalis sp. RH15. The sequence continues at coordinate 172,050 of NZ_CP178738.1, read as the reverse complement.
TGCCAATGATGCGTCGAAGCCAGTTCTGCCATGACCGGGGCCAAAGGCGCCATGGTGCCCGGTACCCGTTTATCCAGCCGGAAATGAAAGCCGGTATCTTTTACCGCATAGCGTATCCATTCATCGGTATCCGGAATGAGATAACTGCTGTTTCTTTGTAATTCCAGACCGTTGCCGGCGCGGCTGGTCACCACTGCCGCCGTTATCGCATCGCCAAATAATCCGTCGGACAGCAGGCTGCCGATATCACCATCCGTGGGCTGATAGCTTAGTGAGCAGAATTCGCAGCTGACAATAAGCACATTGCTGCCGGGATGCGCCAGTATAAAATCATGGGCGCGATTAATGGCCGAACCACCGGCGGCGCAGCCGAGCTGCGCGATAGGGATTTGCACCGTCTGCAAAGGGAATCCCATTTTATTCACCAGCCAGGCGGTCAGCGACGGCATTAGAAAACCTGAACATGACACATAAATGATTGCGGAAACATCCTTGGCGGTGATATCGGCATGGCTCAACGCTTCCTCTATCACGTTAGGTACCAGTCGCTTGGATTGATATTCAAATACGGCATTCCGATAGCCAAAACCCGGATGCAATGTCGCCAGCTCGATTGGTTGTATGATGTGCCTTTTTTTCACGCCTGTATTGGTTATCAGCTCGATGGATTTTTCCAAATTGGGATTGTCTTTGAAATTCTTTTTCGCAAGATCAAGCGTTTCCTCGAGGGTGATAATATGCTCCGGCAGATATATCGCTGGCTTGTGAAGTGTAGGCATTTTTTATGGCTCCATAATATATTTATAATAAATTGATTCAATAAAATATTGATAATAATAACTAACGCTCATTTAGAGTGATAGTACCGTATCAATTTGTCAAACCGCCACCTAAAGGCATATGAAAATAAAGTTGAAATTTTAAAACTTATGTTATTCAAAACGTTAATAATCATACATATGCTTTTAATACGCCATTAACGTAACTATACGGGGGAAATAAATATCAAATTAACTGTTTCGACAAGTAGGTATTTTGCTTTTTAGAGAAAGCTGTTTATTAGGATGGGCGGCTATTATTTTGCCGTTAAAAGAGCCGTAATCGTTAGATTTGCCTATTTTTTGCCACATATCCAGTCTTTTATTGCGCAGCGTTGAGATGGGCAGAAGGCCTGGTTAATGACCACTTATTATAGGTAAAACTTATTCGCATGCCAAAAGTAGAAATAAATTATATAATTTTTATTAAAACAATATCAATAAAAACAATTTCCGAAATAAATATTATATTAATTTCTAATGGACTCGACAGTGGCAACGATGCCAAGCTACATTGTCAAGCATTATGCTTATTTTTAGCATAACGGCAGTTTGTTGCTTTACATTTTTGAACAAAAAAACGGCTTGTCAGCACTGCCTTGCTTACTGTGTCTGCTAGTATAGTTTTTTCTCAATCAACGGGCCGGGCAAGCTTCCATGACCACGACGCAATGGGTGGATATCGTAAAGGATAAGGATTCGCAGGTAGAAACCATCCGGGCGCATTTCGAGGGACACGCTTATGACGCGCACTGGCACGACAGCTATCTGGTGGGCGTCACCGAAGCGGGGGTGCAGCAGTTCCATTCCGGCCGGGTGAGATACCGCAGCACCCCCGGCAAGGTTTTTACCCTGGCGCCGGGGGAGGTGCACGATGGCGATGCGGTGGACCGGGACGGGTTCACCTATCGTATGCTGTATATTCCGCCGGAACTGCTGCGCCGCGAATTGCCGGAGATTTTCGAGAACGCGCCGGATCGGGCGGAGTTCTCCTTCCCGGTTACCCTGTTCCAGGATGATCTATTGGCCGCCGCCACGCTATCGGCTTTCGATGCCCTGCACCGCCAGGATTTCAAAATCGTCAAAGATCATGGGATGCAACATTTGATTTCAGCCTTAACCCGCCGCTATCCCTGGCGTAAGAAAAGGGTCACGGCGGATAATAAAAATCCGGCTCTTCAGCGGGTGCGGGATTATCTGCATGACAATATAAGTGAAGAAATCGGTTTAACGGAACTGGCCGCGTTGGCGGGTATGGACCGGTTCCGGTTAACCCGTCAATTTCAGCATCGTTACGGTCTGCCGCCCCACGCCTATCTGGTGCAGCTGAGGCTGGTTAAAGCGCGGGCATTATTGGCTAAGGGTTTTTTGCCGGCGGACGCGGCCGCCCAGACGGGTTTCGCCGATCAAAGCCATCTGGGGCGCTGGTTTAAACGCGCTTATTATCTTACCCCCGCGGCCTACCGGCGGATCTGCACAATCGTTCCAGACCGGTAAAAACATCTGATCTATGCTCGGAATTCGATTCAGCAGGAGAATGATCATGAGTTCGATTCCGATAAACGAAACGATGTCCCTTCAACCTGAGCGCTGCGTCATCATTCTTGATGACGGTTTACCCGCCGGCAAAGCGGTGAATGCCGCCGCGGTCATCGCCTTGACGGTGGGACAACGCCATCCCGCTCTGGTGGGACAACCCCTGATCGACGGCGATCGCTGCGAATATCCAGGACTGATCCCCATCGGAATACCGGTGCTGGCCGCGTCGGCCGACCAGCTGAAAATACTGCTGGAAAGCTGCCGGGCCCAGGATGTGGATAAGGTCATCTTTCCCGTTGAGGGGCAGGAGACTACCCGCTATGATGACTTTACCGCAATGGTGCTGGGGCAGAAAACCGAACAGCTGCAACTGCTGGGGATGGCGATTATCGGTGGTAAAAAAAACGTACGTAAGCTGACCGCGCAGTTCAAACTCTTCGGCTAGTCATGGGCGTGAGGACTGTCCCACTACCTCTTTTAGCAGCTTGAAAATGTCTCGGGGTATATCTTGCGGCAGCGCGCAGCCGGGGGCGAAGATAAACTTATTTCCGCCTGATTCTTGCATTGCGCGCTGATATTGCAGCTGGAGCCGCGCCCTAATGACATCCCGGTTATTCTCCTCCTGGGAAAAATCATGGTGCTGATCGATACCGCCTATGATGATTTTATCGGTCAAGCCGCGTATGGCTTTTATACTGCTCCGCTGCGTGTCCGGTACGCCATAGGGTGCGTCTTCCCAATTAAATGCCTGCACATCGTAATCAAGGCACTCATCGAACAGCAACCGCTTGTTGCCGTGTACATGCAGAATATTGAACCAGGTCCTGCCTTTGATATAGTCCAGAATCCTCTGGTCATAGGGGCGACAGAATTCATGATATTCTTCCCGGCCGATGACCTCGCCGCTGATAAACTGCGAGGCCAGAAAAATACCGTCGATACCCGCCGCCAGCAACCCGTCAAGAAAATTCAACTGAGTTGAGAGCAGGGCTTCAAGGCCCCTGTGCAATGCTTTTTTATGCCGTTGCATAAACTCCCTGGTCAGGCGTGGATCGGTGGAGCTGCTCATTTCCTGAATCCAGGTAAGGGGAGTGAACAGCGTCGCCACAATGGGTACTTTTCCCTGATAATGTTGTACCAGGGCAGCGGTTACCGAAATTTCCCGCGCCAGTGCGCTATTGGTTTTATCCAGTACCGGTAGCGTCAAGAGGTCGCGAGGGCTTTTCACCGGATATGAACGGAAAGTACCCGACCATTGCGTTGGGTCGGTGGAAAACAGGATATCGGCCCCATAGGCCTCGGCCATGTAATGTCCGTTGGACATGACCTTGACAAAATCCTACTCATTCTCATCGGTGAACTGAACGGTCGCCCCGACGAATTCCGGGATAACCCTGTCCACCAACGGCATATGCAACCAACCGGCAATAGGGGTTCTATCAACGGGTTTACCCTGCAAGATACTCTTCAGACGCTCTGCGCTAGTCATTGTTTTACCCGACATTGGCCTTTTATATACACACAATTAATATGGTTATTATTAAAAGATAATTTATACTTCGTTTAACGGAAAAAATCTGCAAAAATATTCCCTTGATAAAAATTGTTATATTGTTAGCTGGATTTTAGATAATCGACATGCTCTTAAACATGGGTAAATAATAATTAAAATCGTTTACAAATAAACATTACCTAAATATCCCTGCCGAAGGCTTGCTCCGTATCTTATCAATTGAGTATTATTTTCTATTAGGGAGTCAGCCCTATAAACCATAAGGAAGCATAAATGTTTCTATCTAATCACTTTAAAGTAAATATTTTATGCTACTAAAGGTATGGGGTAACATTGAATATAGAATGGATCAAATAATTCAAAAAATAAAGGTTGCCGGAAGTAAAATTGTCAAGACATACCCCGCTTCAACTGACTATTTTCGTTTACAGGATAATTTTTACGACGGGAACGGCGTTTTTTTTAATAAAGATCCTAAAAGAGAGTCCCGTTACGCTATTCCCGATCGAAGCAAGGGCACATTTTATGTCACGGCCGTGCCGGTAACGGCCTGCGCTGAAATGTACAAAGGGGAACGTTTTATCGATCTGGAAGATTTTACTAAAAATTGCATGGCAATCGTCACGGCGGTACGGGATCTGTCGATTATCGATTTAACGGCGCTGGCCCCCTTGCTGCATGTTCCGCTAGGGGAATTGATGGGGGGTAATTACCGTAATACACAAATGCTGGCGGCAATACTGTCAAAGCACGTGGATGGATTGGAATACCTGTCATGCATGACCGGACAATGCTGCACGGTATTCTGGTGCGAGGACTCGTCAGGCGCAGGCCTCATCACCACTAAATCCGTCAAGCGGCTGTCCGACTTTCAGCATGAAGGCGTCAGCGCCAGGGATATGCTGAGAGACCACCTGGACATTCGCATTACCGGATAATGCCGCTGTGGACTATGGCGAGTTCTGCCCGTCGGTATTAGGACTGTATCTGTATAAAATCGGTAGTGGCCCTTGTTCGCCGCTACGCCGCGTCGGGGGTGCCGAAGATGCCCGCCAGCCTGACCAATTGGCGTATTTCCTCTTCCGTGGCGCCTTTGCGCAATGTTTCCAGGGCAGTCGTGGGCTTATCCAGCGCTTTGTCCAGCGTATCAATTTCGCGGGTGAAAAAATTACACTTTCTTACGTTGCTGACGTTTCGCAAGCTGGCTAATATCTCCGGCAACCCTTTCAGCAGGCCTCTCTCGCCGTTATTTTCATCAGTGGAAAATTGAAAAACCGGGTAGAGATTTTCGCTTCCCCAGTTCAGGACGATGATCTTGCTTTGCTCGCCGTATTTATTGACGGTAGGACGGGAGATGCCCAGGATTTCAGCTACCATGCTGGATTTATAGACCCCGCCGTATTTTCCCAGATGAGCAAGAAAAGCATTTCGATTATCAATATATTCTTGATGCTCTATTTTCTCGGGAGTACTCATTTCCACAATTTCGATATGGTTAGCGCGCCCTTTGATTTCGGACCAGAATTGGTCGTCCGGTAGTGTTAATAAAGCATGGATATTGTCCGCGTCTTTATTTCTGAGCACATCGATAAAGTGTTCCGCAAGGTTGGCTAGACGCGCCCTGACCAGTTCGGAGTGGTCAAGGCTAACGGACTGACGGCCAATTTGATGGTTAGTGGTTTTTTTAGCGACTATTCCCATGGGCACCCCAAAACTTTACGATTTATCAAGATTAGTTTACATGAAATCGTAAACTTAGCAAATCCCGTTGCAGCTTAATCCCCCTTTGAAGATGATTTATATAAGATATACCGCTTTGGTATTTTGAAAGCGCTGGTTGGTTTACTAAGTTGTGGTCATAGGCTTCTCTTATGGAAAGATCAGGGTAAAAAATGTCCGCATTTCTAAGACTATCGACACTGGCCGCCGCCATTTTCCTTTTTGGGGCGCAACCCGCCAGCGCGGGTTCAACCCTTGACCGGGTAAATCAATCAAAAGTGCTGCATGATGTGTTGGTTAATGATTACCCTCCCTTTGGTTTTATTGATGAAAATAACCAATTGGCCGGATTTGATGTGGATGTGGCGAAAGCGGTGGCGCAAAAGCTGGGCGTTACGCTGGAACTGACCGCGCCCGGATGGGAAACCATCGTCGGCGGCAAATGGAACGGGCGCTGGGATGTCTGCATCTGTTCAATGACGCCTAATTCCGAGCGGGCCAAAGTCCTCGATTTTCCGGCGCCCTATTACAGCTCCCCGGCGGTACTGGTGGTGAACAGAGATGAAAAGAACATTAAAAGCGCCGCGGATTTGAGTAATAAAAAAGTGGGGGTCGGCATTGGTTCCAGCTATGAGAATTACCTGAATAAAACCTTAGTCATTCCGGGAGCCAAGCCTATTGATTTTCCGTTTAATCATGTCCAAATCATTCCCACGGATGAAACCGTGGCCTTTCAGAACCTGGCGTTAGGCGCCGGCACGCGCCTGGATGCGGTGGTCTCCGATTTGGCAACGGCCAAGGCGCGCATCGCCAAAACCAGTTCTTTCCGTATTGCCGCCGAACTCTATGCCGAACCGAACTGGGTCGCCACCGATAAAGGCGATGCAGAGTGGAATAAAAAGGTCGCCGATACAATCAATGCCTTGCGCGCCGACGGGACCTTGGCAAAAATCTCGCAGCACTGGTTTGGCGAAGATATCACCAGGGCATCGCTGTAATGGCTTTGCCATTCTCTTTGCATCCGAACAAAAACGACGGCGAGGATGAGACGGCGCCCTCACGGCAAACTCCCCCGGCGTCGGTGGCCAAAGGCGGCCTTGGATTCCGGTTGCGTACCGGTCTTACCTGGCTGCTGCTATTGACGCTGCTGCTCTGCCTGTTTTCCCGCATGGGTCTTGATACCGGCCTGATCCGGCAAAAATTGCCGTTTATGCTCGGATTGCACCTTTCGCCGGACGGTTTCATCCAGGGAGCGGCGTTAACCCTGGTGATCACCCTGATTTCCATGCTGTTTTGCATCCTGCTGGGCATTATAGCCTCCGCCGGACGGTTATCCGCCAGCGCCATCGCTTTCGGCTGCGCTACTTTTTACGTCTCGTTATTCCGCGGCACGCCGCTGTTGGTGCAGGTATTGATAATCTATCTGGCGCTGCCCCAGGCGGGCATTGTCCTGGGGGCGTTCAGTTCAGGGATAGTTGCCCTGTCGCTGAATTACGGCGCCTATCTGGCGGAAACCATTCGCAGCGGAGTGATAGGGGTGCCTAACGGACAAAAAGAGGCGGCAATGGCGCTCGGCCTCTCCCGTGGCGTGATTTTGACCCATGTGGTGGCGCCGCAGGCGCTGCGCATCATTTTGCCGCCGGTGGGATCGCTCTTTATTTCGATGCTTAAAGATTCGTCGCTGGTGTCGCTGATGGGATTGTGGGAACTCAATTTCCTGGCCCAATCCTATGGCCGAAGTACCTATCATTATATGGAAATGCTGGCCACCGCGGCGGCCGTCTATTGGCTTATGTCGATTGTCCTGGAGCTTTTTCAGCAGCGGCTGGAGCGCCATTTCGGGCAGGGTTATGAACAACAGCATTCGCAACGTTGAGAGGAACGGTATCTGATGAACGCTAGCGCCACAAATCCCACAAATCAAAGCCATGCCCCGAAGCGGGCCGTCACCATTCTTGATGGCGGCATGGGACGATTGCTGGAAAGACTGGGAGCGCCGTTCCGTCTTCCCGAATGGTCGGCGCTGGCGCTTATTGAAGCGCCGGAATATGTCAGCCGCGCCTATCAGGCGTTCGCCGACAGCGGAGCGGATATTATTACCACCAATACCTTCGGACTGGTGCCCCATATGCTGGGGGAGGCTCGGTTTCACGCCCAGGCCCAAACGCTGGCCGACCGGGCGGGACGCCTGGCCCGCGCCGTGGCGGACGGAGCCGCTGACCGACGTTCGGCATCCCCGGTCCGTGTGGCGGGGTCCTTGCCGCCGCTGTTTGAAAGCTATCGGCCGGATAAATTTATCGCCGCCCGCGCCCCCGAGATTCTTGCCCCGCTGGTGCAGGGGCTGGCGCCGCATATTGACTTTTGGCTGATTGAGACACAAAGCTCCACCGCCGAAGCGTTAACCGACCTGGCTTTTATCCGGCAAACCAATTCATTGCCTGTTTATATCTCTTATACCCTGAAGGATGAGGCGGGGCGTATCGGCCCGCCGGAGCTCCGCTCGGGTGAAGGCGTGGGAGAAGCGGTGGCGGCTTCGCTTGCGGCGGGAGCCGATGCCGTTTTGTTTAACTGCAGCCAGCCGGAGGTCATGAGCGAGGCGATCATGGCCGCACGACGGGTGATAGATGCTTCACCGACACCGGCGGCAGGGCTGGGCGTTTATGCCAATGCCTTTTTGCCCGAACCGCCGAGCGATGAGCCTTATGCGGGTATTTCCGGCATACGGCCCGATCTCGATCCGGAAAACTATCTGAAATGGGTCCGCCGCTGGGTTAATCAGGGCGCGACCATAGTGGGCGGTTGTTGCGGTATCGGGCCGGAGCATATTGCCGCCATCCGCAAGGCGCGACTGACGTTCTGACCTTCACGGCAGGGGGGGGAGGAGGCTGAGCCGCTGTCCCTTCGGCCCGGCCGCCTGGCGCCGCATACATAACCGGCATCAGCGGTTAACGCTGGAATAGCGGGTCTCAACAACGCATAGCCTGGGTTCCATAGAAAGGATAGGCATGGGTGTCGCTTATGCCCTGCCTGCTGAATAATTTGACCAATGAAAAGGCGCTAATATCATTGGAGCCGGATAACGGTGATCAAATTTTTTTCGTATAAATAATAATTATCTCTGTAGAAAAACTAATTACATTGGATGATGGTTTCCACGGGCTTAATTGATATTCGGATAATTACTCAATTCTGGTCGGCAATAGAAACAAATGCTTTTTAATGATATGGTTATCGTTATAATCACCGCTTAAAGCGGCTTTCAATCTCCAATTTGACAATTATCTAATGCAAATAATATTTAATTTTTTAACATTTTTGAATGATATATTATATACCATCCGTGTCATCCTAAATGATAATAAATAAAGAGAACAGGTTATGCTTAAAAATAAAAGCGTCAGTGATGAAGTTTATGATATTCTCAAAAAGGAGATCATATACAATCAATTGCAACCGGGAGAGCATCTTATCGTCAGCGCCCTAAGTGTAAAATTCGGTATCAGCGGCATTCCTATCAGGGAGGCCTTAGTAAGGCTGACCGCTGAAAAATTATTGATATTAGAGCATAATAAAGGCTTCAGAGTGGCCGCAAAGCCCTGTAATAATGATATTTATCAGTGGCATGAGGCTCGCGTGCTCATTGAATCCTCTATTGCGGATGCGGTAATCGAAAAAATAACGCAAGATGAATTGGGTGAATTAAAACGCTTGAATCATGATATTCGTACCCATGGTCATGACGGGGTTTATGATAATTACAGCGATCTTATTTCCATGAATGCTGAGTTTCATAAAGTCATCGTCAACGCGGCGGGAAATAGCTTGATAAACGATATGTATACAGTACTCGATTTTGGTCCGCAGCTTTTTTTATTTCACGAAGGACAGGGAGTGCCGGACCTCGATATTCTGTGCGATGAGCATGACGAAATAATTTCAGCTATCGAGGAGAAAAATCCGGTTCTTTATAGCGAAAAAACCAGATTGCATATTATTCGCGGCTTCAAAAGACAGATCGCCAGCCGTAAAGATGAATAAATAGCCGTATCAAGTCTGGTTGATCATAATTCTAATAATATAAAAATTCGACCGTTCAGGGAGCACCTGACGCAGTGTTGTGGTTAATAGATTAATCCAACGGCGTTAGTGACCGGGAGCTAATATGTATTTGTTTTAATCCTATTATTGCCTTGCAGTGGGATCATACCGCTGAAATCCTACTTACTACAACCCCTTAGGCAAGAAGGGCGTAGGAGCCGCCTTTACGTGTAATTATGCAAAGATATGTTTCCCGAGGGTGGGTATTAAAATTATCCCTTTAGGCTATATTGAAGCGACTTTGGTCGTTATCAGCCATTAGGCATTGGTTATTAATCGCTATCTATAAAATTAATATGTCTAATTGGTTGCATGATTATCATTACATTATACGCCAATCTGCCCTGCCATTGATTTTTGCCAATATGCTTTGGGTCGCGCAAGTTGTCATTCTTCCTCTTGCCGAGATCCTATACGGGAGTTCAAAGGAAAATACACATGAAACGGAAAGGCATCATTCTCGCTGGCGGAGCGGGTACCCGTTTGCATCCCGCAACATTGGCCATTTCAAAGCAACTGCTGCCCGTATTTGATAAGCCGATGATATATTACCCGTTAAGCACACTTATGCTTGCGGGTATTAAAGATATTCTCATCATTTCCACCGAGCTGGATACGCCGCGTTTCAAACAATTGCTGGGCAGCGGAGAACAATGGGGCATAAGGCTGCGTTATCAGGTACAGCCGACCCCCAATGGGGTGGCGCAGGCGTTTATCCTGGGAGAGGAATTTCTCAATGGCGATCCCTGTGCTCTTATTCTTGGGGATAATATCTTTCATGGCAACGACCTGCCTCATTTATTGAAAAATGCGACCTATTGTGAGAGCGGCGCCAGCATCTTTGTTTATCATGTCCAGGATCCTGAGCGTTATGGCGTCGCGAAGCTGAGCGCGGATGGTAGGGTTATCAGCCTTGAGGAAAAGCCCGCCGATCCCAAGTCAAACAGCGCCGTCACAGGACTTTATTTTTACGATAAAGATGTGTGTGAATTGACCAGGACATTGAAACTCTCTTCACGGGGCGAACTTGAGATAACCGATTTAAACCGGCTTTATCTAGAAAAAAATGCCCTTAGGGTACAGGTCATGGGGCGAGGATATACCTGGCTGGATGCCGGTACCCATAAATCCTTATTGGATGCCAGTCAATTCATTGCCACTTTGGAAAGCCGGCAGGGTCTGAAAGTATCATGCCCGGAAGAAATTGCTTATAAACAACAATGGATCGACGATCAACAACTCGCGAAGCTGGCCCGGCCATTGATGAAAAACGGCTACGGGCAATATCTGCATTTTTTGCTCAAAGAGAATACCCAATGAAACCCTCAAAGCTACCCATTCCTGATGTATTACTTTTTGAACCTCAAGTCTTTAAAGATGAACGAGGTTATTTCTATGAAAGCTTTCAGCTTAAAGCCTTTCAACAGGCGGTCAATCGCGAAATACATTTCGTTCAGAGTAACGAATCATTTTCTAAAAGAAACGTGATACGTGGTTTGCATTATCAGGTGAGTAAACCGCAGGGGAAATTAGTACGGGTGGTTAAAGGGACCGTATTTGATGTTGCCGTTGATCTACGAAAAAATTCGCCTACCTTCGGCCAGTGGGCAGGGGCGCTATTATCTGACGAAAATTTTCATCAGCTCTGGATACCGGAGGGTTTCGCCCATGGTTTCCTGGTGATATCCGATAGTGCAAAATTACAATATATGGTGACCGATTATTGGTATCCGCAATACGATCGCTGTATACGCTTTGACGATCCGGATATTGATATCAAATGGCAGGATATGGCTCACACTGATATTGACCCCATCATCTCTTTTAAAGATCAGGCCGGGGATTCCTTGGCCGGTGCGGAGGTTTTTTAACAATGTCTGATAAAATATTCATTACCGGCGGCACCGGCATGCTCGGTGTCTATGTTGCCAATGCGTTGAGTGATACCCATTGCGAAATAGTGGTTGCTGACCGCCACCGCTTTGATCTGTCGAATCCCAAGTGTATTTATTCCTTTATCAGGGAAGCGAGGCCGAATGTCATTTTGCATTTTGCCGCTGAAACCGATGTGGATTTATGTGAAAGAGAACCGGCACGGGCCGGTATATGCAATCATCTGGCAACGGAACAAATTGCCAAGGCGGCTGAAGCCTGCGGCGCATGGTTACTGTATATTTCTTCTTCAAACGTTTTCGGCGCAGAAGGCAAAATCAGCTATAACGAACTGGATATTCCCATTCCCACAAATTATTACGGCCGCTCAAAGTTAAACGGCGAAGAAGCGGTGAAAGCCAATTGCCCCGAGCGGCACCTGATTCTTCGTGCCGGCTGGATGATAGGCGGCGGGCCGGGGAAAGATCATAAATTTGTCGGCAAGATCATTCAGCAAATAAAAAATGGAGCGGCAGAGTTGAAAGCGGTGAGCGATCGGTTGGGGAGTATTACCTACGCCGTTCAGTTAAGCGAATTTATCCTGTGGGCAATTAATCAGCGCCAAACCGGCACCTTTCATTTCGCCAGCAATGGAACCATCAGCCGCTTCGATATCGCGCGCGCCATTGGCGATCTTTTGAACTATCGGGGGGATATTGTTCCCGTTCAGTCTTCCATGTTCCCACTGTCGGCCCCTCGGCCTTTTTCTGAAGGTATTAAATCCCTTTATTTATCCACATTGGACGAGTCGATTAATCCCGGTTACTGGAAAGATGATCTCGCAAGATATATTGCTACTTTCCAAGGCTAATAACATAATCATGAATGATAAAATCAAACTTTTTATGCAATACGCCAAGGAATTTGGCTGGGGTAACGCCGTTATTTTCGCCTTATTCAAGCAGTTTCCCCGTTTCTTTGTGTTATTACACCAAAAGGTCAATGCCGGCCATCACTGCGTCTGGCCCGGTATGACAAACCTGGATCCGGAAATGACTTATGGCACGGTGCTTGATTATAAGCCCTGGACTGAATACGGCGGTACCGTGGTTCCGGTTGCCAATAAAGACCCGCGGCCGACATTCATCTGGTTTGTGCCGGATTGGACGAATGTTTGGGGCGGAGGTCATTATACCTTATTTCGTTTTGCCAATCATTTCGCCAGGTTTGACACTCGGAATATTATTTTTATCCATGATAATCGCCGGCATCACTCGGTAAAACATTTGCAAGAGGAGCTTATGTCGGCGCTGCCGGATTGCCAGTTAGAGGTTATGATCGATCCGGCTTTATTGCCTTCCTGCACCGCCGCCATCGCCACCACCTGGCAGTCCGCCTATGACGTAAGGGCCTTCGAGTTTACCAATAAAAAATTTTATTTTATGCAGGATTACGAGAGCCTTTTTTACGCTTACGGCACGACATCCATGCAGGCAAACGCCACCTACGGTTTTGGTTTTATCGGTATTACCGGCGGCGGTTGGCTGAAACAGTGCTATGAATCCCATGGCGGCCGGGCGCGGAACTTTCTTTTTGCCGCGGATCGCCAAATTTTCCACCCTCCGCGCGTGAAGGACTACCGCGTACGCGAGAAGGTGTCGCGGCTGTTTTTTTACGGCCGGCCCTCTACGGAGCGCCGCTGCTTTGATTTGGGAATGGCCGCGCTGAAAAAAATCGCTGAACGGTTTCCTGACGTTGAAATTGTGATCGCGGGGCTGGATTTACAGGCCCGACCCCCCTTTCCGGCGACGCTGATGGGCAATTTGACGCTTAAGGAGACCGGCGATCTTTACCGTACCTGTGATATCGGCATGGCCTTTTCCGGGACCAATCTTTCCTATTTGCCCGTTGAGTTAATGGCTTCCGGGGTGCCGGTCATTTGCAACAACGGCCCGCATGTGGAGTGGCACTGCCGGCACGGGATAAATGCCTGCCTGGCGGATCCCGTACCACAGGCGATGCTGGAGGCGTTCAGCGCGCTTTATCATGACCGTTCGCTGCGACAGCGGCTGGCCGACGGCGGCCTCGCCACCATGGCGCCGTTATCATGGGAGCAGCAAATGGACGGCATCTACCGGTACGTAATGGAAAATCTGGATTCAGCGGTAATGACCCCTAGGGAGGAGCCGGTATCCTGACCGGTTGAACGGATCGGTGCCGGGGGATGTTGACATAAAGGCCCGGCCTGTCCGGGCCTGGCGCTTTGTCAGCAAGCGGCCCTGCCGTGCGGATCATGTTCTTCTGTCAGGGGTAAAGATGCCCTGCACGCCTTTAACGCCGTGGGCCAAACCGAGGAGCATCATTTTCAGACGCAATAACCTCGGCTTGCCGGCGATGAGGCAAAAGGTAAAGAACATCGCCAGGCGGTAGCAATGGGCGAGACGCCAGGAGGCGCTCATGGGGGTATGGTAAATCATCCTGATGGTATTTCTGAACGTATAATAATTTCTCAGCGGGTTATGCTGCGGGACCTCGCGCCAGCGGGCAAACCATATTTTGATGACGGTCTCGCCGAGGCAATGGCTTAACAGCGCTTTCTTCGAACCAAAAAGACGATAGCCCTTATGGGTCGCCCGAAAGCACCATTCCGTATCGACATGATCGATAAAATAGCCGTCGTTCAACAGGCCGGTATCTTTGAAAACGGCGGTGCGGATCAGGGTTCCGGATGAAATGAGAAAATCGGTCTCGATATGCTCTTCCCGCGGAGGGGGAGTGCAGCGGTGAATCAGCATCCCCCGTTTGCGCACGAACCCGGCCCGGGTGGAAGTCCGCCGGTCGACCGCCGTGGCGCCAACGGCTCCCACCTTGATGCCGCGCGCCAGCAGACCGGACTCCACCATCAATAATTGCCGAACCATATCGGCGGCGGGGATGCTGTCTTGATCTAGCAGCAGCGTATGGGTACATCCCCACGCCCGGGACAGGGTAATACCGCGATTTTGGCCGGCGGCGATGCCTTGGTTATCTTCATGCAGGAGAAGATGCCGATGCGCTGAAACCCGGACGATTTCACCCAGCGCGGCGCGGCAACATGCCGCAGACCCGTTATCGACGATGATGACTTCCTGCACCTGTCCGCTTATGGCGGCTATTACGTCGGCAAATAGCGGTAAATCAGGCTCATAGGTGACGATAACCGCACAAATACGGTACGATGCCGCGGTCATGGCAAAGCCTCTTTTCCCTGATACTGTTTTTCAACCCAGCGCAGATAGCTACCGCTGGTGACATTCTCCACCCAGGACCGGTGCTCCAGATACCAGCGCACCGTTTTATCCATTCCCGTCTCGAAGGTTTCCACCGGTTTCCAGCCCAATCGGTTTTCAAGCTTGGAGGCATTCAGCGCATACCGGCGATCGTGCCCCGGTCTATCTTGTATATGGGCGATTTGCCCGGCATAGGATTTCCCCCTGGCCGGAGGGCATAACCGATCCAGGATCAGGCACAAAGTCTGCACGACCTCGATATTGGTTTTTTCATTCCAACCGCCGATATTATAGGTTTGCCCCACTTCGCCGGCCGCCAGTACGCAGCGAAGGGCGGCGCAGTGATCCTTCACATATAACCAGTCTCTTACCTGCCGGCCGTCGCCATACAGGGGCAGGGTTTTGCCCGTTAATGCGTTATGGATAATCAGCGGAATCAATTTTTCCGGGAATTGGTACGGACCATAATTGTTGGAACAGTGGGTGGTTATCACCGGCAGGCCGTAGGTATGGAAATAGCTGCGCACCAGATGATCGCTTGCGGCCTTGCTGGCGGAATAGGGGCTGTTGGGCTCGTATCTGTCCGTTTCGCGAAAAGCCGGCGCTACGTTGTCCAGGGAGCCATAGACTTCATCCGTTGAGACATGTAAAAAGCGAAAGCCGGCTTTCAAGGCGTCGCCGCCGGACATCCAGTATTTCCGCACCGCCTCCAGCAAATGAAAAGTGCCTACCACATTGGTTTGAATAAAATCGCCGGGATTTAAAATGGATCGATCGACATGGCTTTCCGCCGCGAAATGGATTACGCAGCGCGGCCGGAATTTTTCCAGCAGGCTGGCCAATAGCAATGCGTCACCGATATCCCCTTGAACCAAGGTATGGCGGGGATCGTGAATCAGCGTCGCCAGATTTCCTCTATTTCCAGCATAGGTCAGCTTATCCAGGTTAATCACCGGCTCATTCGATAACGCTAACCAATCCAGTACAAAATTACTGCCGATAAACCCGGCGCCGCCGGTTACCATTATGCTCATATCTTCAAACCTTTTTAAAAATAGCGGCAAATATCAAACCCAGATTTCCAAGCCACGTTTGCCGGTAAATACCTGTCTGCTTGAGGACCACCAGCCTCGGCAATAGCCAAATGCCGCGGGCCACCATAAATTGGTGTAATAGTCGGGCATTTTCCCGATTCAAATGTTTGCTGATATGCTGTAAGGCTAATACATTACAATCAATCCATTTTCTGAATTCACCCCGCCATAGCCGGCGAATCCGTGTCATGTTATTGCGCCAGCCTGTATTGGTACCCACTAAATTATTCGAATGCTGACGGTAACGCACCGATGGATATTCATCATAAATAGCGCAGCCGCCGCAGCCGGTGACAACCATATAGGTCCACCAATCATGGGAAATAACGGTCACTCGCCCGGCCTCAAGCAGAAGCTCCCGGGCCGACTGATTAAATATCATGGTATTTCCGCCGCCAAGACTTTGCGTTAAGGCATTGGCAAAGCTCGGCTGCTTGGTAAATAAGGGAGATAAGCCCAGCTCACGGTCGAACTCGTCGATTAATCTTGTCCTCGAACAATACATGGCGGGTAACCCTTGCCCATTTTTGCGCAAAATATCAAGGGCGCGGCTGAGCTTATCCGCCTCCCATATATCGTCCTGATCGGCATAGGCATAATAATCCGCTTTGATGGCCGGATTGCATACCAGGGACATAAAGTTTTCGGCAAATCCTCTTTGCGGACCCGCCAACAGCACCAGCCGTTTCGCCCCCCATTTTTGCTGGAAGGCAGAGATGATGGACAAACTCTCATCGCGGGAACCATCATCGGAGATCCAGATCGACCACTCCTGCCAGCTTTGCGCCGCGATGGAATCCAATTGCCTTGCCAAAAATCGTTGGGCATTATAAGTACCCATCAAAATGGCAACCTTAAGTGTTAATCGATCTTGCTGGTACACCATATCCATCAATGCTCCTGTTTGATATTTCTTTGAGTATGTTTGAGTCATTGATCCATAAAGTTATAATCGAAGGTGGAATAATGATGAAACAAAGCGCTTAGATGGAAATATCGTCATGTACGATGAAGGGAATATATCAGTTGGTTATGTTAGTTCAAGAAGTCGGGGTTGCGAGGGCATTAATACGTTATTTCTACTTTATGTGTTAAATATGTTATTAACAGTAATTTAGTTATTTTGTATCTTCCAGAAGTGAAGCAGATGTCTAAGAGGCTTTTCCAGGTTAATAGGCAAAAAGTAAATAACATCCTGCCCAAAGTAAACCCTGGTGTTTTTTATTAAACTGGCGTTACACTCTCTCCGGAAGGGAACCGTTTTGAATTTATTTTCTTTCCGCCATGGAAAAGCAATGCATTTCATGATTCATGCCAGACTATAACTATGACTGGAAATAGATATCTCATGTAGGATTAGCTGCGGCAATGTATTTTGCAATAAATGATTTAATAAAAAGCGTTCGCCATCTGCCGCTCGTTTCTCATTTGGCCTATAGCGATACCAAAGCGCGGTACAAGAGAAGCATGCTCGGGCCGCTCTGGCTGACGCTGGGAGCGGCGATTGGCGTCGTGGGCCTGGGCCTGGTCTGGAGCCAGCTGCTGCATCAGGATCGCAGCCAGTTTATTCCTTCGTTAACCGTGGGATTGCTGCTGTGGCAATTTATCTCCGGGACCGTCACCGAGAGTACCGGCGTTTTTGTTCGTCAGTCGCAGATTATCCGCAACTTGCAGTTGCCTTTTTTTATCCACCCCATTCAGCTGATTGCCCGTCAATGTATTTCTCTTGGCCATAATCTACTGGTGCTGGTAGGTGTTTTGATGGTTTATCCTCAATCATTGAGCTGGGTAAATTTATTGAGCGTCATCGGTTTCGGCCTGGTGGTGCTTAATCTGTTATGGATCTCGGTATTGCTTGGCCTTATCGGTGCCCGCTTTCGTGATGTGGAGCAGATAGTGCAATCCCTGATGCCCATTGTGTTCTTCCTGACCCCCGTCATTTACAAGGCCGGTCATGGGGGTGTCAGCCAGGCCATTATCTGGCTGAATCCCTTTACCTATTTTGTCACGTTGGTGCGCGATCCGATATTTGGCACTGTCCCCGCCGGTTTTGTTTACCAAACGGTAATTATCATGGCCATAGGGGGCTGGACGGCGACGCTGCTGTTTTTCAACCGCCATGCTCCCCGTCTGGCATTTTGGATATAACCATGGCGGCCCTTGTTTTTGATGATGTCACGGTGACCTATCCCATTTATAACGCCCATTCGCAATCGTTGCGCAATCAATTGGTCAGGATCGGCTCAGGAGGATGCATTGGCAGCAGCGGCAACGCCATCGTGACCGTCACTGCCCTGGATCATGTCAGTTTTGCTTTAGGCAACGGGGACGCCGTCGGACTGATCGGGCATAACGGCGCCGGCAAAAGTACCTTATTGCGTACCATGGCCGGGATATACGGCGCCACCTCGGGAAGCATCATCCGGACAGGGTCGGTCTCCACGGTTTTTGAACTGGGCGCCGGTATGGACCCTGAACTCTCGGGTTACGAAAATATCATGCGCATGCTGTTGCTGATGGGGCATTCCGTTTCGGCGGCCAAGGCAAAAATACCCGATATCGAAGATTTCAGCGAGTTAGGCGATTTCCTGGTCCTGCCGGTGCGGACCTATTCTTCAGGCATGACAATGCGGCTAATGTTCTCGGTAGCGACATCCGTCAGGCCGGAAATCCTGCTGATTGACGAAATGTTCGCTACCGGCGACGCTTCCTTCCAGAAAAAGGCGGAGACGCGGATGCACGATTGGATTGCCGGGACGGATATATTTGTATTTGCGTCCCACGATCATAATTTAATCAGACGGTTATGCAACCGCGTTTTCCGACTGGATCATGGCACTATCGAGGAAGACGATATCAGGCATATCGGAGCCGGTTGAAAAGTGCTTCGGCAGGGATGGCTTAAGCAAGAGGGGCGTGACGTACAGTCTCTCGTTGATCTACACTCTGGCGACATTCCACCGTACTGACCGCGTAATGTCGCTTTGGATAGAACCATGGTCCAATCTCCACCCGCCATGCTGGATATCGCCACGTTCATCGTGGTGGCGCAGAACGCCAGCTTTACCCGCGCGGCCGAACAGCTGGGCACCAGTAAATCAAACGTCGGCAAGGCGGTGCAGCGTCTGGAGCGCCGGCTCGGCACCAGTCTGTTCCAGCGCACTACCCGGGTAGTCCGTCTGACGGAAGATGGGGAAATCTATCTGCAAGCGGCGCGGACCGCGCTGGAAGGGTTAAGCGAGGCGGAAGTATTGCTGGCGGCGCGCCATGAAGATCCCGCCGGGCGGGTGCGTCTGAATGTTCCGGTGGGTCTGGGCAGGCTGTTATTACCCACCTTTACCGTCATCCAAAAACGCTACCCGAAAATTACCCTGGAGTTCACCCTGGACGATCGCCATGTGGACGCCGTGGGGGAAGGATGGGATATCGTGGTTCGCATCGGGCATCTTCCCGCCGAGGGCGAGATGACCGTGCGCAAGCTTTGCGATCTCCGTCTCGGATTGTATGCGTCAGCCGCTTATTTGGCAGAGCGCGACCCCATCATGTCAGTGAAGCAGTTGTGCAACCAGCAAGCCATCATGTTTCGCACCATCTCTGGCCGCCTGCGCCCATGGACCCTATGGGACGGTGGTCAAACAATGGACCTTTCCCCTGATCCCGCGATGATTCTGTCCGATGGCGGGGCGATGGTTGATGCCGCCATCAACGGCCTGGGCATTGCCCAGCTGTTCAACAGGGTTGCCCAACCCTATGTTCTCTCCGGGGCGCTGCATCACGTTCTGCCTGCAGCCGACGTCGAGGGTGCGCCGGTGCATGCCTTGATTCCCGTTGGCCACCGTATGCCGCCCAAAACGCGGGTCATCCTCGATCATCTTGCCGACGTTCTCCGCTTGCCCTTAGCCCGATAAACCGTTGGCGTTGCTCTGCTTTACTCCCTTCCCGGCAATGGCTGATATATCCGCGTGGTCGTAAAACCAGCGAAAAAGATTCCTGCATCACATTGTCGATAGTAAAACGGCGGCTGTTCTTGACGCTGACTTCAATATCTCTTATATCTCGCAGTGATGTCTGTAGTAAATAAATATTTTCTGCTATGTGGAAATTATTGACTACTTTTCAGGTTAAGCCGTCGATGTCGAAATAGTAGCCGGGGTAGCGGTAGTGAAAATAACCTACTCAACAAGAAGGTAAGCGACGATGAAAGGTCCGGATATTTTAGGATGTCTCTGCATAACCGCCGTTTTTTATGGAGCAACGCTCACCAGCACGTCAGCGCAAGAACCCGCGAAAGCCATCCATTCAGCGCCTATCGAAGGGGGGCCGATCTCCATTGCCAGCCAGGGTAATTTTTTTGTCGTCGGTAAATATACGCCGACAAGCAAGGGGCAGCGCATGTCGGGGCAAATGTATGTGCAATACCAGATTCCCGCTAAACAAACGCACCCCTATCCGTTGTTAATGATTCACGGCGGCGGGCAAACGGGTGAAGGCTATTATGAAACGCCCGACGGCCGCGAGGGCTGGGCAACCTATTTCTTGAGCCGCGGTTATGCGGTATACGTGGTGGATCAAGTGGGGCGCGGACGTTCCGGCTATTTCCCCGATGCTTACGGACCGACCCGCAAGCCCGATACCAGCTACTCCATCCAATGGTTTTCCCGCCAGCAGGATACGGCCCTTTATCCCCAAGCCAAGGAACATACCCAGTGGCCGGGAGAGGGCAAGCCGGGTGATGCGACCTTCGATCAATTCTACGCTTCGCAGATGGAGGACATGACCAATCTTCAGCAAAACGAGACGCTCAACCGGGCCGCCGCCGATGCGCTGATTGATAAGATAGGACCGGTCATCCTGCTGACCCACTCACAATCCGGCCCCATCGGCTGGGGTATCGCGAACGATCGCCCGAAGAGCGTCAAAGGGGTGATCGCCATCGAGTCCAGCGGACCGCCTTTTTACAATATCAAGGATACCGGTGCGCCCGGGTGGTTCAAATACGGCAACAAAATAGCCCGGCCTTATGGCCTGACGCAGACTCAGTTAACCTATGATCCGCCTCTTGTCGATACCTCAGACCTTAAGCCCGTAGAGCAGACAAAATCAGATAAGCCGGATATTGCCCCCTGCTGGCTGCAGGCAGAGCCGGTTCGTAAACTGGCCGCTCTGGCTCAGGTCCCTATCCTGATGGTGGGCAGCGCGGCGTCATACCATGTCCCCTTTGACCTGTGCACTTCAAAATACCTGGCGCAAGCGGGGGTCAAAAACGATTTTATTCGCCTGCCGAGCGTAGGAATAAACGGCAACGGCCATTTCATCATGCTGGAGAAAAATAACCTGCAAGCCGCCAAGTTCGTAGATACCTGGATGAGCAAAAACATTCATTGAAAAGCCGTTCAAGAATGCTGTTCTTCGAGGATATCTTCGGCCATTGTGAATAATAATTAGATTTTTTGATGATAGTAGAGTAGCCAAGGGGACCGGGAAGGTCCCCTTGAGCTTATCCGCCGCCCAGGCGGGCGTGATGCACAAGCAGGGCCTGTTGGATAATGTCCCGTAACCGCTCTGCGGCGGGGCTCAGCGCAATGTCCGATTGCAGCAGCGCTACCCCTAACGAACCGGCATCCGGCAGCAACGGATGGGGAAGGGCGTTAAGTTCAGCGGGTTTGCCCATCAAGGTACGTAACGTCAGGCCCAGCCCGGCCGTTACCGCCGCCCAGATGCCTCCGAGGCTGCGGCTTTCGAATACCACCCGCCAGGGAATGGCTGCGCGATCCAACGCTTCTATCGCCCGTTTGCGGAACAGGCAGGGCGTCTCAAACATCACCAGCGGTAATGGCCGCCCGCCGGCAATCAGGGCCGCGGCGTCCAAACGGGGATGAGATAACCAGCGCACCGGCAGTTCGGTCAACAGTTCACCCGGCATTGGCGGGGCTTCATCCTGCCAAATCAGCGCCAGATCCAATCGCTGCTCCTTAATGGCTTGTTTCAACTCCTGATTGCGTCCAATGCGTGCGGCAATCTGTACATCCCCATGAGCACGTGAAAAATCTCCCAATACCGCGGGCAACAGCGTTTCGCCAAAGTCTTCCTGCATGCCGAACCTCACTTCTCCCTGCAAGGTCATGCCGCACAGCGCTTGATAGGCTTCATCATTGAGCGTCAGCAGGCGGCGGGCAAAACCCAGCAGGACTTCGCCGCTGGGGGTCAGCGTCAGATGCCGGCCGGTTCTAACCACTAATGCAGTGCCGCATTGCTGTTCGAGTTTTTTCAGATGTGCGCTGACGGCGGAAGTGGAACGGTTTAAGCGCTGCGCGGCGATGGCGAAGCTTCCTGCCTCGATGCCTGACACAAACGAACGCAGGGCTTCACCATCCAGTGTGACCGGTCGTTTCAGTAAATGTCCTGTTTTATGGGATCGTCAATGCTGATAGTTTTGATTTTATAAATCAAGCCCTGCTTTCACAATAGCTACATCAACAATTGATGGAGTTAACCATGGCAGAAAACGCGGCATTGCAACAGATGATCAGTGTGGCCCCCAAACTGGCGGAGCTCAGCGAACAGATACTGTTTGGCGATATCTGGCAACGTTCGCCGCTGTCGCCGCGGGATCGCAGCCTGGCAACGCTGGCGGCGCTGATTGCCTTGGGACGCGAGCGGCAATTAGCGTGGCATTTCCGCTATGGGTTAGCGAATGGCCTGACGCGACAGGAACTGGTGGAGATGATAACCCATCTGGCTTTTTACGCCGGTTGGCCGGCCGCCGCCACTGCGCTGGCCTGTTTGCCCGAGGAGGAATCCTGATGCCTTTTACCCGTATTATCTTGGCCGAAGGCCGCAGCGAGACATGGCTGGCACAGCTATCGAATCAGCTACACCGCACGCTGGTGGACGCTTTTGACGTGCCGGACGGCGATCGTTTCCAGGTCATAGAATGCCTGCCTGAATCGCGCCTTATCAGCGATCCGCATTATCTCACCGGCATCCGTTCACCACTGCAGGTGCAATTTCACATCACCGCCGGACGCCCGCGAAGCCGCGATCAGAAGGCGAATTTCTACCGGCTGTTGACGCAGCGACTGGAAGAAAGCCCCGGCATCCGGCCGGAAGATGTGATGATCGTGGTGCGTTTTAACTCGCCGGAAGACTGGTGTTTCGGCAATGGCCAACTTTACTCCCCGGAGCGCGTATGATTGCCATGCAATATCGTTTCACCCTGCCGGCTGACTATGATATGTCCATCATCGAACAGCGCATCCATGATAATGGCGCCCGGCTGGATAATTATCCCGGTCTGGTATTCAAGACCTACCTGTATGCCCGTCGCGGTGGAGTGTCCCCTGACGGCAAAGAGAATCGCTACGCGCCGCTCTATGTATGGCGGGACGGCACGGCAATGACCGGCTTTTTGCAAAGCGACGCTTTTGAAAAGCTGATTCACGACTTTGGCTGGCCGGTCATTGAGTGTTGGACGGTAATATCCTCGCCCGATCTGACCGCCATTGACGGTTGCCTCTTCGCAACGATCTCCACCCACATCATTACACCCTACACTACTCTGACGGAGGCGTTGCAACCGGGCGGCGGGAATGAGCTCACGGCCTGGGACTGCAGCCGTTGGCGTGTGCTTCGCGCTCGTTTCTCAAGCCGGCCGGAGGAACCCGGCTTCCCGGATCGCTATCGTATCGGCTATATCGCCGGACCACGCGCTGTGTGATGCAGGATATAAATTAAACAAGGGCGAGGCTAAACAGGTAAAGTTTGTTCAATAGGTGCCGATAAGATTCCATCGCTTTATTTTTCCCACCTCTTATTGCAGGGTTTTTAGCATGCGTAGCAATCTGCCTGTGACCCAGAACGAATATATTTTACCAGACGACGCCACCCTGATGTCTGTGACGGATACGCAGAGCCATATTACCTACGCCAATGCTGCCTTTATTCAGGCGAGCGGCTATCAACCCAATGAACTTCTGGGGCAGCCTCATAATATCGTGCGCCATCCCGACATGCCCTCCCAAGCCTTTGCCGATTTATGGAAAACGATACAGGCCGGCCGCTCATGGACCGCGCTGGTGAAAAACCGTCGCAAGAATGGCGATTATTATTGGGTGCGGGCGAATGTGACTCCTATAATTCGCAACGGCCAGTTGACCGGTTATATGTCGGTTCGCACCAAACCAACGCGTAAAGAGGTGGAGGAGACGGACCGGTTTTATCGGAATTTTACGGCGGGTAAAACCGGCGGCGTCAAGTTCCACGAGGGGCTGGCCCTTCGCGGCGGGCTGTTTGGCTGGATGTCCTGTCTGCAAACCATGTCGGTGCGATGGCGCATTCGCTGCGGGGCATTGGCGATTGTGCCCCTGAGCCTGATAAGCGCATATCTATTGGCGCTTCCTGCGCAAGAAATAGGGCTGACCGTGGCAGTGGCCGCTTGTATGTCCCTATTGCTTTCACTCTGGATGGAAATTTTGGTATCACGACCGCTTGAACGCGTGCTGAAACAGGCGCTTAGCGTCGCCGCCGGCCAATTTGACAGTAATATGTCTCTAAATCGCGTTGATGAAGTAGGCATGATTTTGCGTGCCATCAATCAGGCGGGATTGAATCTGCGGTCATTTACCGATGATGTCAATGAGCAAATATCCGGCTTGCAGCATGCGGGGGACGGCATAGCCAGGGGCAATGGCGAACTGAGTTCCCGCAGCGAAGATGCGGCCTCCAGCCTTGAACAAACCGCCGCCTCCATGGAACAGATGACGGCAACGGTGAAAAATAATGCCGATACCGCCCATAACGCCAGTAAACAGGCCAAATCCGCCAGTGAAGCCGCGAGTAAAGGCGGCGCGGTGGTGGGACAGGTGGTGAAAACCATGGCCACCATTACCAGCTCGAGCAAAAAAATCAGCGAGATCATTTCGGTCATCGACGGCATTGCCTTCCAAACCAATATCCTGGCGCTGAATGCCGCCGTTGAAGCGGCGCGTGCCGGTGAAACAGGACGGGGATTCGCGGTAGTCGCCGGCGAAGTGCGGTCATTGGCGCAGCGCAGCGCCAATGCCGCCAAAGAAATCAAAGACTTGATTAATGACAGTGTGGAAAAAATCGCCACCGGCAGCCAACTGGCGAATAACGCTGGTGAAGTCATGCATGATATTGTGAACCAGGTAACCCGCGTATCGTCAATGATCAGTGAAATCAGCCTGGCCACCACCGAACAATCGGAAGGCATCGGTCAAGTGAATATTGCCGTTGCCCAGCTCGATGAGGCCATGCAGCAAAATGCTCTATTGGTGGGAGAGACCACCTCCGTGACCGATGGTCTGCGGGATCGCACCATAAAACTCCTTCAGGCTGTTACCGTGTTCAGGCAGCATTTGATCGATGCGCCCAAAGCCCCGGTAGCGGAGACCTCCGGCTATTGATAGAGAGTAGCCATGCCGTTAAGGCATGGCGAATCCGGGACAAGCTTTTGGCGGGGAAATCCCGCCCTATCGTAATTATTGATGAACCCGTGCGGATTTCATCTGCGGGGGAAGCTTTTCCAGACGTTGCAGCGGCCGGTCCGGCCGGATCCAGAATGAAAGCACCACGCCGCATAACAACAGCGCAATGGACATAATGAACGGCAGCCGGTAGCTGCCGGTAACATCGCTGATATAACCAAACGCCAGCGGAGAGACAACGCCCGCTATCCCCGCCGAGGTGCTGACAAAGCCGCTGGCCACCCCGGCATAGGCGGGGGCCACATCCAGCGGCACCGCCCAGATAGGCCCCTCCGCCAGCTCCAGGAAAAACAGCGATGCGGCCAGACACAGCGCAATCACATTCTGCTGATGAATGAACAGGACGCAGGACATAAACGCCAGGGAACCCAAAAAGGCGAAAATAATGATATTACGTCGCGCCGCATTGATATTCTTGGTCCGCTGAAACCACGCATCGGTTAACAGCCCGCCGGCGGTATTGCCCAGAACGCCGGCGATAAACACGCCCGAGGTAAATAGCGCGGATGTTTTCAAATTGATGCCGTACTCGCCGACAAAAAAGCTCGGCAGCCAGCTGAGATAAAGCCACAATGTCCAGGCATGGCAGAAAAACACCAGCGTTACCGGCAGGATACGCCGGGTCAGCGCCAGCCAGGGAACCGGTGTGCGATGAGCCGGTCCTGAATAGGGGGGTAACAGGGCAATCTCATCCTCCGTGACCTTCGGATGTTTACGTGGATCGTTACGGAAATAGAAGCACCACAGCGCCACCCATATCAGGCTGGCACATCCCAGCACCACAAAGGCGCCGCGCCAGCCGATCAACGGAATCAACGCCACCATGATAGGCGGCGTTATCGCCGCCGCTGCGCGTGCCGACGAATGGGTAAAGCCTTGCGCAAATCCGCGGCGCGCCACCGGCACCCAGTTTCCCATAGCCCGCGTGGCGTTGGGAATGGTTCCCGCTTCACCCAACCCTACCAGCATGCGGCTGAAGAACAGCGCAATAAGGCCGCCGGACAGCCCGGTGGCCAGCGTTCCCGCCGCCCAAAAAAGGCCTGACAGAGCCAACATGCGACGCGGACCGATTTTATCGCCCATGTAGCCGTTGATGATCTGGAAAATAGCGTAACAGTAACCAAAAGCGGAAAGGACAAGCCCCAACTGCGTGTTGGACAGATGCATCTCGGTTTTGAGCAGCGGCGCAGCGATAGAGATATTCACCCGATCTATATATTCAATAAAATACATCAGGCAAATCAACATAAAGACTCTGCCCGTCGCTCCCCGGAACATTATCAATTTCATTGTCATACTCTCCGTCAAACGGGTAGCAGCCTGGCGGCAACCGTCCGCCGACAAGCTTTGCAGGTAATCATTGCCGGTAAGAGGCTGTTCAATCCCCCATCGGCTCGCATGTAAAGGCCTCCGTGTCGGTGTTCGCCCCGACCACGATGCCTGATAAGGGGCGCCCCGAGCGTCTATTCCCATGGTGGGATAACCGCCGGAGAAGCCGCCGCAACATGCCATTCACCGTCCCGGTTCCTTACGAGTACAGCCGGAAAATGACAAAAAAACGCATTGCTTAAGTCTCTACACCGCTCGGGCGTTTCTCTGCGAGAGCTCAGTTCCTGTGCCGCTGGTGAACTCTCCCTTACGCAGTGCGATTGAATATTGAATATTGTCGACAATATTTCATGATAAAAACACATTGTTAACATCATTATTCTTTTTATGTTACATGGATCGCATATTTCTCTGCGACCGCCCGTTAAGAGCGATTTTTGCAAGAAACACCCCCGCTACCCATGCTAAAAGTCGCTGTCTCACCACGCTTTTATCAATAAACTCAACGTGTTGTATCGCGTTCTGAATTTATGGACAAGCAGCGTTGGCGTAGTGGCTGCAAATCGCTCCAAAGCGATCAATGCTGCCATAGGGAATGGAATCCTGAAATATAACAAGGGATCACGGATGAAAATGGTTTTGCCCACGGATGGGTATTCATCGGCAAGCGAATTTATGTCGGCCCTGCAGGGCACCCAGGGCGATGCCTTTTGGCTGCTCAAATCGCAGGGCCATTGGCACGGCGGCCTCCATCTTTTCGACAGCTTCGTCCCCGGGGCAATTTACCGTCCCGACGGCCCGGCCGGTCACGGCCTGAAAAGCATGACCGACGGCCATATCGTGGCCTACCGGCTCAACGACGATTACCGCGCCGCCGTCCACAACAAACGCGCCCTGAAATTCAGCACGACGTTTATTCTGGTGAAATCCACCTGCGTGCCCGATAAGGCCAGACCGGCGCATGGGCTGGATTTTTATACCCTGTGGATGCAGTTGGCGCCGCTGTCGGTGTACGGCGCGAGCGACACCGTCATCGGCGAGGTGGCCGCCACGGCGCTTAAGGTCCGCCGGGACAATCCCGCGCCGGGCTGGGTGCGGCAGGGACTGCCCGGCGGCGACGGGGCGCAGGCGCGGACCTGTTACGATGTGCAAAACCGTTACCCGGCCCCGCGGGATACCTACACGCAGTTGCCTCGGCTCAGCACGGTGGAAATCCTGGAGGAGGCGACCTTTCTGCTGGACCGCCGGGCCGTGCCGTTTGTGTACGTGCGGGTCATGTCCGTGCCCGAAGGGGTATCCGCCGGGCTGGCGGTGGGAGAGAGCGGCTGGATATCGGGGCAGGAGAAGTATCTTAAACGCCGGGGCGGCGCCGGCGCGCTTCCCCGCTGGATGAAAGCGGCCCGGAAAAAAGGCGTATTCAACGAGGTGGTCGCCCTGGCCGGCGACAACGTGCTGCCGGTCAGCGCCGGCGAGATTATCGGCCACCTCGGCTATCTGGAATCGCCCCACAGCGCCCCGCATCATTTCTGCCATCTTGAGGTGTTCAGCCAGGACAGCCGGCTGCCGGATTTTGTGGCCAACCGGGCCGGGGTTACCGCCGGGGAGCCCTTTATTCATTCCCCCCGTGGCAAGCCGCGCTATTTCCACCGGGAGCGGGATAATACCTTTGTGGCGTCCGTCATCGGCGACGACCCGGTACTTACCGGCGAAGAACGCTTCACTCCACGAAGCAAAACCCGCTGGCAGAAGTCCGGGGATAACGCGTGGTATGAGATTCCGGCGGAGAGGTCCTGGCTGGCCGAGAGCGACGTGACCGTAGTCAATCAGTTTGACCTGGCAAAGCGCGGATTTATCCTGCTGGAGCAGGATGAGCCGCCGCGGACCGTGCGACAAACGCCCCGAGAGGGCTGGCTGCGGCAGGGATTTCAGCGGCTCGCCGAGCTGGCGCAACAGAACACCCGCGATATGTATTCGTTAACCTACATCGAGGGCTACCAGCGGCTGCTCAAGGAGATGGAGTTCGAAAGCGATGGGGAAAAATTCAGTAAAAGACTGTGGCAGTTTCTGCACAACCGGCAATCACATATTCTCAAGCAGGTTCAGCGTCTTATTGTCAAGCACCACAGCGAATGGCTGCATGACGGAATGTCGGCGCTGTGGCGGGCGGCGCTGGATGAGCAGGGCAAACATCAGCCGGCCCTGGCGCTTTACAACCGGCAGTTTATAGATGCGCTGGTATGGATGAAGGACGTGCCGGAGATACGCAGCAGCGAGGCGCTGTGGCATTTGCATCCGGTGACGTTTTTGGAGGCGATATCTAAGAGTGATGCCAATACTTGTGCCTGTAACAGGGATATCACTCTTGAAGAGCTGTGTGCAATGGCACCTGAAGCCAATAAAGGCATTCTGGAAACTTATGTTCAAGCCTTTAATGACGGATTCAAACAATATGGAATGGACACTTGCCGGGAAAAAGCACATTTTCTGGCCCAGGTCTGTCATGAAAGTGGTGGACTGAGACTCACTAAAGAGATACATGGTGAGAAAAAAAGTTATGCTCCATGGTATGGGAGGGGGTTAATTCAATTAACTTTTCAAAGCGCCTACCAGGCATATGGCATTTCAGTCGGTAAAGATTTTACTTCTGATGATGCTTGTAGGGATAAATTGCTTTCTTCTCCTCATTGTGTTACTTCTGCCTTTTGGTTTTATATGAAATACGATAATAAAAATATCAATAATTACGCAAAAGCTGATGATTTCAACATGGTAACAGCGCGTGTTAATGGAGGTTTTAACGGCTACAAGGATAGAATCCAATACTTTAACAAGGCTGTGGAAGTACTTCGGGCGCAACATATGAATGCTTTAATGGCCGACGGAGCATTCAATTTTGAGAGCAGTGCAATTTATAACAATCGGGTCTATGCGTACTTGTGGGGGGGATATCACGATCCAAATAAAAATGAAATTGTAGGAACAAAGAAGGACAAAGGTGAAGCTCTTAAGGCTTATAAGCGTGCACTGTCATTATATGAAAAATCGGGTACTGCAGAGAAAATAGTCATTATAAAAAATAGGATATTAAAACTAAGCTACTAAAACAATCTAACTTCCGTTCTTTTTCCAGATTTCAAAATTATTATTATCTTCACCGAATGAACAATAGAGCTCTTTTATGGGTAGCATTTTAGTCGAAAAAGTAAACAGCTTACTGCTCGGTTCGGCCTGGTTCACTGTTGTTTTAAATGAGCCTAGATTATATTCAACCTCTTTTACATGAAATGTAATGACATTATATTCAGGTACCTTTTTTATGCTCTTTAAATATCTTTCTTTTATTAAATCTATGTTTTCGTCGGAAAAAAATATTAAGCTATTTATTTTAATCCTAAGTTTATTTTCATATTCTTGCACGGATATAGTGTCGTCCTCATCGGTTGTGCAAAAGAAAAGTATATTACCATATGCAAAAGAATTTGAGGTGATGATCATTAGTATGCTAAAAATGATTGGTTTCATATAATGTTCTAGTGCTTTTAATTGTTGTTTTTTATCTATGCAACGATAAATAATTTGCTGGGTTTTTTCACAATCTATTCGTTTCTCTCAACAGGTCTATTTATTGTCCGCTTTGCAACTTTTAATGAATTGTAGCCTTTGTTTGCATCAAACTTCAAGGTATATCCTGTATAAATCTATTTGTAAAGCTTCATCTTTTTACCTTCACGCTCTAAAATTCATTAGCAAAAAAGCACCGGGCTTCTTCGGGTAAATACTTAATAAAGCTATATACCACATATGATAATTTAAATGCTTAGCCAACTGTCTAGCTCATTTCCCAGTGATAGCGATCGTTACCGATCGATATGGCATTCCTTTATCATTATCGCGTATCTGACCGATAAGCGGCGATGATGGCAGAACCAGGATCCTCATCACAAAACGCGTATTCACTCTAGAGATTGCTTTTCTTAAACTGGTATAAAAGGTATCAAGGTATATAGTTATTCCAATCAAAGAACTCTCCGGAGGAATGATGAAAACTGCATTAACCGGCGTTATTACCGCACTGCTGACCCCCTACGATGAACAATTCCGCATTGATGAGGCAAGCCTGCGCAGCCTGGTGCGCCATAACATACAACAAGGCGTTGATGGGCTTTATGTGGGCGGTTCCACCGCTGAGGCGCTGCTGCAAAACAGCGCCGAGCGGCGGGGGGTACTGCGCATCGTGGCAGAAGAAGCAAAAGGCAAGCTGGCGCTGGTGGCCCATATAGGCGGCATCAGCACCGCCGAAAGCTGCGCCCTGGCGGAAGCGGCGGCGGAGTATGGTTATGACGCGGTGTCAGCGGTGACACCGTTTTATTATCCATTCACTTTTCCCGAACTGCGTGCTCATTACAGTGACATTATCGCCGCCGCCCAGGGCAAGCCGATGATTATCTACAATATCCCGGCAATGAGCGGCGTGAAGCT
This sequence comes from Sodalis sp. RH15, assembly GCF_047324255.1. Lineage (NCBI taxonomy): Bacteria > Pseudomonadati > Pseudomonadota > Gammaproteobacteria > Enterobacterales > Bruguierivoracaceae > Sodalis > Sodalis sp. RH15. The sequence goes on along the minus strand of NZ_CP178738.1, from coordinate 140,814 downwards.
CGGGATGGAAGAGCTCGGCGAACTGTTGTCGCTGCCGAACGTGGCCGCTCTCAAACATACTTCCGGCGACTTTTATCAGCTTGAACAGATCCATCGGGCCTATCCCGATAAAATTCTTTACAACGGATATGACGAAATTTTCCTGTCCGGCCAGATGGCGGGCGCCCAGGGCGGCATCGGCAGTACCTATAACGTCATGGGCTGGCGCTACCAAGGCATCCTGCGTGCTTTGGCAAACAGGGATATCGACCTGGCGCGTCGGATACAGTCCTCATGCAACCAGGTGATCGACGTTCTGGTAAAAACGGGCGTGTTCGGCGGCCTGAAAACCATCCTCCAGGAATGGGGCGTTATTCGCTGCGCCGCGTGCCGCAAGCCTTTTTCACCGGTGCAAGAAAATCATCTGCCTGAATTGAAACGTATCGCAAGGGAGTTGCAGGCGGAATTTCAACACCATAAAAACTAGAAAAAACTGCCGGCCCGCGCGAGCGGGACCGGTTTATTTTACCTTATGTGCCGACTCCCGGTTCCGTTGCGGCCGGGCCTGATAAACATGCACTGCAAAGTGTAGGAGATTATCATGCGTCAACCCTCTGTGACCCTACCCTGGTATCGTCAGCTATCGCTACCGCAATGGAAGGCCTTCGCCGCGGCCTGGATCGGCTATGCCCTGGATGGTTTTGATTTTGTCCTGATGGCCCTAGTACTCACCGAAGTCAAACAGGATTTCGGTTTAACTACGGTGCAGGCCGCTACTCTTATCAGCGCCGCGTTTATTTCCCGCTGGTTCGGCGGGCTGATACTGGGGGCGCTGGGGGATAAATACGGCCGTCGTATGGCCATGGTCACCAGCATCCTGCTGTTTTCACTGGGGACGCTGGCGTGCGGACTGGCGCCCGGCTATACCTTTCTCTTCGTCGCACGGGTGATCATCGGCATGGGCATGGCGGGGGAATATGGCGCCAGCTCGACCTATGTCATCGAAATTTGGCCGCAGCACTTGCGTAATAAGGCCAGCGGCTTTCTCATCTCCGGCTTTGCCATCGGCGCGGTGGCTGCGGCGCAGATTTACAGCGTGATCATACCCATCTGGGGCTGGCGGATGCTGTTCTTCATCGGTATCGTCCCGATTATTTTCGCTCTCTGGCTACGCCGCAGCATTCCGGAAACGGTGGAATGGCAAGCGCAGAAAACCCAGCATGGGCATAAACAGACGATGATTGATATCCTTTACCGCGGCAGGCATCGGGTTTGGAATGCCATCGCCACGGCGGCGGTTATCGCCATGCTGTATCTTTGTTTCTCCGGTCATGCCGGCCCGGCGGCGGTGGCGGCGTTTCTTGGCATCGCCTGCGCCGCCGTCTTCATCAGTTTTATGGTGCAAAGCAGCGGCGATCGCTGGCCTACCGGGGTGATGCTGATGCTGGTGGTGTTCAGCGCCTTTCTTTACTCCTGGCCTATTCAGGCGCTGCTGCCCACCTATCTTAAAACCGAGCTGGGCCTCAATCCCACCCTGGTGGCCCATATTCTGTTTTTCAGCGGCTTCGGCGCCGCGGTGGGGTGCTGCCTGGCCGGCTTTATCGGCGACTGGCTCGGCACGCGCAAAGCCTATGTGTATAGCCTGTTTTTGTCGCAACTGCTTATCATCCCGGTATTCGCCATGACCTCATCCAATCTGGTGGCTCTGGGTGCGCTGCTATTTTTCCAGCAAATGCTGGGGCAGGGGATCTCCGGCCTGCTGCCCAAACTGGTGGGCGGCTACTTCGATACTCATCAGCGGGCTGCGGGGCTAGGATTCACCTACAACGTGGGCGCGCTGGGCGGCGCCCTGGCGCCGGTGCTCGGAGCGGCTATTTCCCAGCGGCTGGATCTGGGTACGGCGCTGGCTTCGTTGTCATTCGGCCTGACCTTCGTGACGCTGCTGCTTATCGGCTTTGATATGCCGTCCCGGTTGCAGCGCTGGCTGCGTCCACAGGCGCTGCTTAAATTCGACACGGTGGACGGATTGCCGTTCAGCGGCGCCATGCCCCGGGACGAATGGCGCAGGCATGAAAAAGAACAACGCCGGCGGCACAGGGCGAACAGCGCGGCTTTGCAGCAAAATGCACAGCCGCTGGCGGGCGCGTCGGAAAAACGATCCTGAGGCAGGAATCCGAGCGCAACGCATTTGAATAAATGCGGCCGGTCCCTGGTGGTAGCGCGATGGTATAATAGGTTATCCTTGACCCTGGTATCCGTTCAATGGAAAGGCCCATGACAAGTCTGAATAAGCAATCCACCGCTGACAACCAGGTTCCCTTTATGCAAAGCCGTCCGGTAAAGCGCAAGAAGCTTTCGGATATGGTTGAGGAAGAACTGGAGTTCATGATTCGTCGCGGCGAATTTGTCGAAGGCGATCAATTGCCCTCCGAACGGGAACTGATGGATTTTTTCCATGTGGGCCGGCCATCTGTGCGCGAAGCGCTGGCGGCCCTTAAGCGCAAGGGCCTGGTGCAGATTAGCAATGGCGAGCGGGCTAGGGTGAGCCGTCCGTCCGCCGATACCGTGATAAGCGAACTCTCCGGTATGGCCAAGGACTTCCTTACCCAGCCGGGCGGCATCAAGCATTTCGAGCAGTTGCGTATGTTTTTCGAGTCCAGCCTGGTACGCCATGCCGCGGTTCACGCCACCGACGCGCAGATAAGCAAACTAAAGCAGGCGCTGGAGGCCAACAGCCGGGCACTGGCGGATAATATGCTGTTTGTGCGCACCGATGTGGCGTTTCACCGCGTGCTGGCCTCCATTCCCGGCAATCCGCTTTTTTTGACCATCCATCACGCGCTGCTGGACTGGCTTATCGCCATGCGGGTGGGACTGACCGAGCCGGAAAAGATTATTCGGCATAATAGCCGCAGCTATGAGCAGCACGTAACGCTTTACGAAGCCATCCGTCGCCACGATGCGGACGGCGCGGAAAAAGCGCTGCAAGATCATTTAAGCAGCGTATTGGCCGCCTATTACGCTAGAACCTGAGAGCATAACCTTGCGGTTTACGGTGACCGCGTCAAATCGGCATTTAATTTCCAAAGTTATAATTCATGAGTGAAACTAAAATAAGACATCATCTTATTTTAAGTTAAGGACCAAGTTAAAATAACGAATGCTATTATTTTAAGTTAAGGCTTAAGTTAAAATAAGGGAGAATCTAATTTTAACTTCGTCCAGGAGACCCTATGCAACGCGGACTAACCGGCCGTTATGTTCCCAGCATAGCGGGCAGCATCAGCTGTCAAGCATTTATTCCCCATGCGCTGCCGCCCTCGCCGGCGTTGCAAATCGATAGCAAATTGCAAAAAAGGATCAATGATGCCAATCGCGCACTGGGCCGCCTGGACGCTATCGGCATGTTGTTGCCTGATACCAAGCTTTTTCTCTATAGTTATGTGCGTAAAGAAGCCGTTATGTCCTCGCAAATTGAAGGGACTCAATCTTCCTTAAACGACCTGATGCTGTTTGAGATGAAAGGCTCTCCAGGCGTACCCATGGATGATGTGCAGGAGGTATCTTGTTATGTGAATGCACTTTATCTGGGCGTCCAGCGTATCAATGAGGGCTATCCGATTACATTTCGTTTGCTCGTAGAGATGCATCGGGCCCTCATGACCTCCGGACGAGGCATCAGCCGCGGCCCAGGCGAATTCAGGCAACATCAAGTTTGGATTGGCGGCCATAGGGCCGATGAGGCCGCTTTTGTTCCTCCGCCGGGCCATGCTTTGGGCGAATGTTGGAGCGAGTTGGAAAAATTTATCAATGATCAGCCCGAGGCAACCGATCCTTTGGTCAAAGCCGCTTTGGTCCATGCTCAATTTGAAACCATACATCCCTTTATGGATGGTAATGGCCGTTTGGGCCGTTTGCTGATACCGTTAATTCTGGTGGAAGCTAAGGTCTTGCAGCAGCCGTTGCTCTATTTATCTGTGTTTTTCAAAAAGCACCGCCATATCTATTATGAGCGTTTGCAGCAGACAAGAATGACCGGTGATTGGGAGGCATGGTTATTGTTTTTTGTCGATGCTGTTGCCGCTACAGCGACTCAGGCTGTTGAAATGACCAAAGAGCTTAATCTACTGCATATTGAGCATAAGGCTTTATTATCCGGACTCGGCCGTTTGTCGGGGTCGGCTAAACTGATTTTGGATGCGTTCTTCGAGTACCCTATCGCCAGCATCAGCAAGCTGGTTGAGCGAACAGGGTTGACCGCCGCCACAACAGGTAAGGTATTAACCGTTTTGGAAAAGGAACAGCATTTAATCGCCGAGATTACGGGTCATAAACGGCATCGTGTCTATGCCTATTTGAAATATCTGGAGATTCTCAATAAAGATTGATTACTGTCCCCTGGCCGTGATGGATGGGCCTTTGGATCTCCTTCGTGAGGTGAAGTCAGATTGGAGGCTTGCTTATTAATTTACCAGTCCGAACACCACGTTGGCAGCGTGTAGCCGGTTATAGCCAGTATCAGCACCTCGCAGCGTTGTAAAAGGCGACGGCGCTCCCTAAAAGCCTCCACCTATATGATAAATATTTTTATTGGTACAATAAATCTGTAAAAGCTGTCACACCATTAGTCATATGTTTGAACTATCATGGGCGCTGTCGCGCCGGCCTGCAGAAGCGGTGTTCGGAATAATTTTTTAATTCATTATTTATCAATAAAATATCATTTAGCATGTGAGGGAAATCAGATGTCTGATATCGTAAATTGGGGTGTGCTAGGCTATGCCCGTATAGCAAGACTTTCCGTTATCCCGGCCATAGGCAGGGCGTCTAATGCCCGTCTGCTCGGGGTAGCCTCGCGCAACGCCGGGGAATTGCCCGCCAAAGAATGGGAACGGACTTATGACAGTTATGAGGCTCTCTTGGCCGATGATGACATCCAGGCAGTGTATATTCCGTTGCCGAATTCTTTGCATAAAGATTGGGTGATTAAGGCGCTGAAGGCAGGCAAGCATGTGCTGTGTGAAAAACCCCTGGGGCTCACCGCCGCCGAAGCGCAAGAGATGCACCAGGCGGCCCAAGCGCAACAGCGTATTTTGATGGAAGCGTTTATGTACCGCTATACCGATCGCATGCAGGTGGTGAAGGAGATACTGGACAGCGGAGCCTTGGGCGACCTGCGCCATATCAATGCCTCGTTCCGCTTCCTGCTGGACCGGCCGAATACCATCAAAGCCAAGCCGGAACTGGGCGGCGGCGCGCTTTATGATGTCGGTTGTTACCCGGTCAATTTTGTCGGCATGGTGACCGGACGGCTGCCGCTGCGCTGTAAGGCCCTGGTGGAAACGGAGCAGGGCGTGGATACCAATCTATCGGCCTTGTTGCAGTATGATGATGGCTTGATTGCCAATATACATTGCGGATTTAACGCTTTTTCCCGGATTTATGCGGAAATCATCGGCACCAAGGGAATGCTGCGGATCGATAATACCTTTCTGGATGACGCGGGCGAAGTCTATCTGCACCAGGCCGAGGGCGTGCGTGCCATTCCGGTAGCGGAATCGGACCGTTACAAGGCGGAAATCACTCACTTTTCCGATGCCGTGCTTGACCCTTCCGCGCCGCTGTTATCCCTGGACGAAAGTATCATGAATTTGAAAGTCATGGATATGATCAGAAAAGATATGCAAGGCTGATAAAGAGTGAGTCATGTGTGCATGCGGTTGCCATGACTCTGTAAACAACAAGTGAAATATATATCCCCGCCATCACCTTTTATTTTAATTTCATTTTATTGCTCTAAAAATCAATCCTGAATAATGAGACATTGATCTCAATTTAATATTGGCAATCCTGAGGATTGCCTTTTTGATATTTATTTACAGAAATGTAAACAATGCTGAAATTTATTTACTTCTTTACTTTAAAGGCAACATCAGAGTAACGTCAAAATAATCTTGAGGGTAATGAAAAAGGGATGGGTTATGAAACTCGGTTTTATTGGTTTGGGCAAAATGGGCGGGGCCATGGTGCGGCGTTTGCACAACGCCGGTCATGAGGTGGTGGCGGTGGATAAGGATCCTGTGGCGCTGGAAGAAGCGAAAAACCATAACATTACCGTCTGTCCCAGTATTGAAGAAGCCATCGGTCTGTTGCCGCTTCCCCGTATTTTATGGGTAATGACGCCGCCGGGCAACGCCACCGAGCAGGTTATCTCCACGCTGAAGCCGCTTCTCGGCGAAGGGGATATTGTCGTTGACGGCGGTAATTCCGATTTTAGGGATACCCTTCGCCGCGGCCGCAGCTTGGGCGAGAAAGGCATTATTTTTGTTGATGCCGGCGTCAGCGGCGGGACGCAGGGCGCAAGGGAAGGCTGCGGTTTACTGGTGGGGGCCAACGAACAGGTATTCGCCAATCTTTCGCCGCTGTTTGAGGCGCTGGCCGCAAAAGGCGCTTGGGCCCGGGTCGGCAACAGCGCCGCGGGCCATTTCACCAAAGCGGTCCATAACGGCGTCGAGTATGCCTTGATGCAGGCTTATGGTGAAGGGTATGAGCTTTTGGCGGCCTCGGACATTGAGGTCGATGTCTTGGCCACCATGGAGGCGTGGCAAAACGGCTGCTCGATACGTTCCCATCTGTTGGAAAAACTCATCGAAGCATTAACGCCGGATGTTTCCCTTAAGGGGGTGAAAGGGTACGCCGCCGATTCCGGCATGGGGCGCTGGACGGTTGAAGAAGCCATCCGGCTGCGGGTTCCTACGCCCACCATCAGCGCCGCGCTGCAGGCAAGGTTTCGTTCGCAGCAGGATGATTCCCCGACGATCAAAAGCATTGCCGCCCTGCGCGGGGTTATTGGCGGTCATGCGGTTAAAAAGAGTGAGGAAAAATAATGGCCGCCTATGATGCGAAGGAAAGAATTTTGACCGTTATTTCAGAACTCGACCAAATCAGAAATGCTCTGGATGGCGAACGGCTGAATCGGCTGGCGGATAGTATTCATCAAACACCCAGAGTTTTTTTTAGCGGGCAGGGGCGCTCGGGCCTGATGGTAAAAGCCATCGCCATACGCCTGATGCATATCGGCATTCAGGTATATGTCGCCGGAGAGAGCAACACGCCCGCCATCGGAAAAAATGAATTATTAGTGGCGGTCTCCTCATCGGCGAAAACCACCGTAACGCTTTCCCATATAGCGGCGGCCCGCAAGGCTGGGGCGAAAGTGGTGTTAATCAGTTCAGCCCCGGCGCCAGAGGTGGATGCGGATATTCATATTCAAATACCGTCCCGTACCCTGGTGGCAACCGAACAACATGCAGGTTCTTTATTCGAGCAATCTCTATTGATAGCCGGTGACGCCATTGCATGGCGTATTCAACATTTGCGCGGCCAGCAGGATGCTGACCTCGATAAACGGCATGCCAATTTGCAATAAATAATAATTGAATGTTTTACCAACCCTACCCCTGAATGTAATTCAGGGAGCTGTCTGCAAAAAAACAATATCAGGAGGATATCTTGAGCCAGATCATATCCCAAAAAAATAACCTGCAAGCTATGACGCAGATCGAAGAATCCACTCTGAAAAAAATGCGCTGGAGGCTTATCCCTTTTTTACTTATATTGTATGCCATCGCCTATTTGGATCGCACCAATATCAGCTATGCCGCGCTGCAAATGAATGGCGAGCTTAAAATAACCGGCAGCCAGTTCGGTATGGTGGCCAGTATTTTTTTTATTGGCTATTTTATATTTGAAGTGCCGAGTAATGTTGCTCTACATAAATTCGGTGCAAGAAAGTGGATAGCCCGTATATTAATCTCCTGGGGCCTCGTGGCGTTTTTAACCGCTTTCGCCACGGGAATATATCATTTATATATATTGCGTTTCCTGCTGGGTGCGGCGGAAGCCGGTTTTTTCCCCGGCATCGCCTTTTATCTGACCTATTGGTTCCCGCGCCGTCACCGCGCCGGCGCCATGGCCACATTTTTCCTGGCGCAAATCGTTTGTAATTGCCTGGGCGCGCCGTTAAGCGGGATCATTATGGATAATATCCATTGGCTGGGTTTCTCCGGCTGGCGCTGGATGATTTTACTGGAAGCTGTTCCCGCCATACTGCTCGGCATCGCCACATTTTTTGTACTTAATGACTCCCCGCAAGACGTTAAATGGCTTTCCTCCGAGGAAAAGTCCTGGGTTAAAGATGAACTGGAAATCGAAGCCGCGAATTCTACGCCACCGCAGGTGCATTGGTGGAAAATTCTGGGCGATAAACATATTCTTTATTTAGCCGTTACCTATGTATGGATTGTCATGGCAATTTATGGCATCACGTTCTGGATGCCGACCCTTATCAAGGGCTTTCAGGCGCACTTTTCCAACACCGTTATTGGTTTCCTGGTGGTGATCCCAACCGTCGTGGGGGGGATAGCCATGCTTATCAACGGTTGGCATTCGGATAAGACCATGGAGCGGAAATGGCATGTGGTTACGGTAATTCTTATCGGGGCCGTGGGTATGTTTCTTTTGTCCATAACCACCAACACCTGGCTGTCCATGCTCTGGCTGTGCCTGATATCCGTGGCCGCCTATGGCTATATCGCGGTGTGGTGGACCATCCCGACGGCCTTTTTATCAGGTCTGTCCGCCGCCGTCGGCCTTGCCGCCATCAACTCGGTGGGCAATTTGGGCGGTTTCTTCGGCCCATGGATAGTCGGTATGCTGGTGGACTGGACCGGGACGCCGCGGGCCGGTTTGCTGTTTCTGTGCGCTTCCTTCGTGATTGGCGCGGTGATGCTGGCCTCTTTCCGGCCGCCGGTAAAGCAGTAAGAGGTTAGCATGACGCATTCCACTTATGTATTGGCTATCGACATAGGTTCGTCCTCGCTCCGTGCAGCCCTGTTTGACGGTTATGGCCGCCAGAGCGGGGAATGTATCCGCCGCGGGTACAGTCTGGACACCGACGCCATGGGCAAGGCGACCCTGGATGCCGATACCCTGTTTAACGATCTGTTCGGCGCGTTGGATGAGCTGATGTCCATTACGCCGGACCGGCTGAATATTACCGGAGTGGGTATCAGTACGTTCTGGCATAGCCTGACGGGAATAAACGATCGGCAAGCCGCTACCTTTCCCATTATCACCTGGGCGGACGGCCGATCGGCCCATGAAGCCGCCGCGTTGAAATACTCCGGCATCGGCCGCCGTCTCCATGCCTTGACGGGATGTCCGGTGCACTCCAGCTATTGGCCGGCGCGTCTGCGCTGGCTGGCGGCACAGCATGCAACGGCGTTCGCCCAGACCCGTTATTGGTTATCCGCCGCCGACCTGCTGTTTCTTCGCCTCTTCGGCCGCATCGGCACGTCTGTTTCCATGGCCTCAGGCAGCGGGCTGTGCGATCTCAATCAAAAACAATGGTCACGTGAGGCTATCGGTATCGCCCGCATCAAGCCGGAGCAGTTGCCGCCCATCTCCGATGAACCGCTGCGGGGATTGGTTGCCCCATGGGGCGAGCGCTGGCCCAGGCTGGCTGCCATCCCTTGGTATCCGGCATGGGGTGACGGCGCCTGTTCCAATATCGGCGCAGGGGCAAACAGCCTTGATTCACTGGTATTGATGCTGGGCACCAGCGGATCCATGCGTATGGTGTGGCAAGCCGACAGTGTGTCTGTGCCTGATGCGGGACTGTGGTGTTATCGCGTTGATGACAAACGCTTCGCCGGCGGTATGGCCTTGTCGGAAGGGGGAAACGCCGCTGCCTGGGCGCGACAGCTGCTGGATAAGGAATCCGCAGCGGATATTGATGATCGGGTGGCGGCTTTGGCGCCGGATGACCATGGCCTGTGCGTGCTGCCCTATTTTTTGGGTTCCCGCAGCCCGCAGTGGTCGGAAGGGCGCACCGCAGCCATTAGCGGTATCACGGCGGCCACCACGTCGGTGGAGATTTATCGCGCGATGCTGGAAAGCGTCGGTTTACGTTTTGCCTTCCTGAAAAACCGGCTGGATCGGGCATGGCCAGGAAAACGGCGGATTATCGCCACCGGCGCCGGCTTTTTGCGTTCCTCTGTCTGGCCGCAGATTGTCGCCGATTGCCTTGGGGAATCCCTTGACGTCTCAGACATTGAAGAGGGATCGCTGCGCGGGGCGGCGCTGCTGGTGTTGGAAAAACAGGGCCAGGGCGGAGAGATTGAATTTCCGGTTAACCGGACGGTTTATCCCAATTCAGGGGCCCATGAGAGATATAAAATCGCCCTTGAACGGCAGGCGGATTTTGATAATCATATGATAGAGATGTTAAAACAACGGCTGGAGGAGTTGCGCTAAGGCTTTCATTATCCATAAACCTAGTGCGGATTATAGTGAAATACCCTTGCCTCTGCCAAAAAACGTCTAATGCCGGTACTGCTGCGAAGGCGATTGTACCCTTAATAAACCGATCGCATTAATTTCACTTATCCTTTTCTATACTGACTTCTACAAGGTTGCGCGAGTCTTCCTAACCCTGTCTCAATAACATGAGCACAACACGAGCGGTCCTTTATGAGTGACATTCTGGTGCCTTTGGAAAAAGTTCGTCTTCGTTTGGAAACTGTCCGTTCCTCATTGACGCCCACCGAGAGAAAACTGGCGGATTACATCCTATCCCACGCCGACAGCGCCATTCATTGCACTATTTCGGAATTGGCCGCGGCGGCTGAGGTCAGCGTCGCTACGGTGACCCGGCTGGCGCAAAACAGCGGTTACAGCGGCTTTTCACAGCTACGCGTGTGGCTTGCCAAGGACCTGGTGTTGATTCCGCCGCCGGCGTCGGGGGAGGCGTTAAACGTCAGCGACGAGGTCGGGGTGATACGGGATAAGCTGGTGGCGGCCACCACTCAGTCCATGACCGATACCCAAAAAATGTTGAATATCGACGCGTTGCTGGCGGCGGCGCAGTCTATTGCCCAGGCCGGCAGGATTGATATTTACGGTATCGGAGGAAGCGCCACGGTCTGCATCGATATACGCCATAAATTCCTCAAGCTGGGGTTGCCGGTGGCATGTTATTCCGATAACGATCTGATGATGATTTCATCGGCGGGGTTAAAGAGCGGCGATCTCGCCATGGGTATCAGCCATACCGGCAGAAGCGAACCGGTGGTGGCGGCCATCAGCAGCGCCGCACAGGCCGGAGCCAGGACGATGGCCATGACCCACGATCCCTTTTCACCCCTGGCAAGAATTGCCGACCTGACATTGACCTACTCGGCGAAAACCACGGTTTTTTCCAGTGATTCCATGACCGGCCGACTCTCCCAACTGATGATTACCGATATCCTTTATACCATTATCGGCTATTCGCACTTTGAACGTGTATCGCCCCTGGTGCATAAGGCGGACAGCCAAGCGATAAAGCGCAGGATCAGCTGATTGCGCGTCAAGAAGGCGGGTTTGTTAGATAACATCCAAGCGCATATCTTATTATTAATAATTTTTGTATCTATCACGTTATGCATCGGCAAAAAAAGCAAGATGTGATAGCGCACACTATAAATAAGTTGAAGGCCAGTATATTGAAAATAAGACGTCTGCGTTTTAATGATCCTGGGCTGCATCATAAATTTTTGATAAAAGCATGGAATAAATTTATTTCATCAGCGAGTTCATGATAATTGCCCACAAAATGTAATTCATTATCAATAAATTGGCTGGCTGATAAAGATTTTTTTAAAACAAAATAGAGTGTTTGAGTAACGAAAATCCATTGCGCCGAGTAGATTTTTTTATACTCGCGTTCAGCGTCACGAGTTAAATAACACCTATCCCAATCAATTATATAATGAGTGCGGCCACGTCAGAGGTGAAAGATGAATACCATTTATCTCAAAAAACTGTTTTTCATGTTAACCATATTAATTGCATTCTATAGCGCTGCCTCCTTCAGTATTGACCTTACGCCCAATACCAACGGCGGTAGCGGGCAGCTCCCCTCGGGATACAGCCATATCAATTTTACGACGGCCAATGGCAATTGGGTTAGGAATATCGCTTTGCCGTTACAGCCGAATGCCAATAGCTCGGTTACTCTTATTTCTCACGCCTCGTATAATTCTTTTCTCGATGCCCGGCCTGTTGGTCTCGGACCGGAAATGGAAATAATTGATGGCGATACTTTTACGTTCACTTTTGATGCCGGCCAGCAGCGTTGGATTCCTTCCGGTGCCCAGGTAACATCGATGTCACCGAATTCGGTGGGGCCAAATATTCCTAATCTCACTGCGCGTATTACTATTTATGAGATCTATGATGGCAACTGGGCGGCGGAAATAAGATTGCCATCGCAGGCCACGCCGCAGAATTTATTATTAATAAGCTCAAGGGCAACCAACAGTTCCCGGCTTTTACCTGACTATTTGCTCTTTGCCAGCACGACCAATATCCGTGTGTCGGATAATTACGGTCTGCAATACCGAACGGATTTGCAACGCTGGGTAATAACCCAGCCGCCGGTGCAAAGGCTGGATACCAATGCCGACATTGCTCAAATGCCGCCGCCTATTGTGCCTTTGACTGAAGTGAACTTTAGTAATCAGCATTTTATTTCTTCTATCCAGTTACCGCAAACCGCCAATAACCGCGATGAAATTATTATTCGATCAACCGCCACCTCTGCGGCAACGATCAGTAATGCCAATACTCATTATTCCGGTCCCATGGAATTAGCCAATGGTAATGAGTATCATTTTTTTTATATTACGGAAAATCCGGCCGGTAGGCGCTGGCAGCTGATTTCCAGCCCCATTCGCGTTTATACGGCATTAAATTTGCCAAGCGGAGTGGTCCCTACCTTACGGGCACCGCGCACCCGCATAGAATTGAGTCCCGGCAATTTTCGTCCACAGATAACCCTGCGCGAAGGCCAATTGCCGGGCGCCCGGGTCATCATCAATAACAACGCGGCTCAAGCGACCTCTGTTCTCTTTTCCGGCCTCGCCTATTCGGCACTGCCGGGAGAAGTCGTCTCGTTTAGGGTTGGGGAAAACGGCCTATGGCAAAAGGAAACCATCACTGTTGATTTGTTGATGATCTATAGCGATTTAGCCAGGAGTAGTCTCGGACAGGCGGCCATTGAGGCCAGGAATATTGAGGCATTTGGCCTCATTAATGATGGGCTGGAAAACTCTGGCGCCAATTTCCGCGTACGGCTGGTGGGGTTAAACGAGTTGGCCCAGCCGGAGGGCTGGACCTCGCTTAGCAGTATTTTACCGCAATTGGTAGTAAACCCTGAAGTTCAGGGATTGCGTAATGCGGTAAGCGCCGACGCGGTGAACTATATCACTATCGGTCTCCCGCTGGATTGCGGGTTAGCCTATGTGAATACCGTACCCAACGCCTCAACCATGGTAGCCGCAGAGACGGTCGATTGCGCGACGACCGGTACGCGCCATGAATTCGGCCATAATATGGGCATTCACCACGGTGATGAGCGGCCGACGCCTCTATGGGCGCGAGGCGATCAGATTACGCGCACCATTATGGCCGGTAATGCCATTCCTTTCTACTCTACTCCCCAACGCTATACCGCGCAGATGGGTATTCCCATGGGAGCAATCGATTCAGTGGATGCCGTGAGAATGATGAATACCAATTCTCCCATCGTGGCCGCATTTCGCTAACCGTAAGGTGAACATCATGAAAAGACTCTTTAGCATGTCTTATTTGTTGCTGATTACCGCGTCGATGGCGATGGGTTACGAGGAGACCCACGCAGCCCTGTTAACCCCCGCCGCTATCCAAGACAGTCAGGGCGCCGCGGTGGCGGTAAAAACCGAGTCATTTATATTTCGCTATTTACGGGTTCTGCCGCAGCATCCCAACGAATACCCCATGACGATAAATGATAACGTACTGGGCCAACTTCATTCCGGCAGTAAATTTATTCTCCAGGCTTATCCTTTTGGCCCGCCGTTGTCGGTCCTGGTAACAAGCACCTCGGTATTTAACGGAATACACCGTTTTACCGGCGATATCTCCAGTGCCGAATTACAGCATATCGGCTCTTTCAGTATTACCGTCTCCGGCGACCGTCGCGATACTATTGGCAATATCAACATCAATACCAATGATTTCCAGTTCAGCACGCATAACGGGCGAGGGACTATGGCGGTAATCAATCCTGACCGTCAGCCGGTAGAACGCTGTTATCCTGATCACGGTGGGCGTTTACTATGTCGTTAGCCAATAGCTGAGAAATATAGCTTTGAAGCAGCGGAAGTCTTAACCCGCTCTTCTGTGCCGGTTGTCGATGTCTGCAAGTATCCCCCGTGCGCCGGTTGATGCACGGGTTAAAGGCTGAATCTATTTATTGGGCTTCTTTTCGGTCTCCACCAAACGCGCCGGTGTTTCCGGCGTCAGTCCGCCACGCCTCCGTTGCCAGGTATTCTCGCCGTTTTTCGACCACTCTCCCGCGACGGCATTGCGGGCGAAATCTTGCCAGATATCATTCCAGTCTCCCATGGAATACCCATACCAGGGTGAACGCGGGGTGAGGGCGGGCAGACCGAGTTCCCGCCACAGCGTCTGCGCCCGTTCCATATATTCCCGCCCCGGCAGCGCGAGGGGCGCCATGGGATATTTAAGCGTCGCATCGATAAGCAGGGTGGAATCGGCGTGGGCCGGTCCCGATTTGGGCGAATGCCCGCCGGAACGGTAGGGCTCGATATGCACGTCTTCAATGGGATTACAGCGATAGGCCAGAGACCACATTACCGCGTCCGTATGTTCCGGTTCGATATCCTCGCTCACGGCGATAACCATTTTGCCGCTGTCGGCCTGCCGGGCGGCTGTGCCCTGCAGGCCCCGCCAGATTTCGCTTTTTGGCGTGTTATTGGCAAATTGGACAAAGATGATCGGCCGCAGATTGCTCAGCGGCTCATGCATCACCACCCGCAAAGCGCTTTTCAGGGACAGATGCTCGCGCAGGTGGTTCAGGAACAGAGGTTCCAGGGCCAGCTTTTTGATAACGCTGGATTCGCTGGGGGACACCTGGCTTATCATAGAGGCAAAAACGGGCGCCCGCCGGTGCGTGATGGCGGTCACTTCCATGGACATATTGAAATCCTCCAGGGCGACATAGCCGTTGCTCTCGCCAAACGGTCCTTCCGGTTCAAGCAGGCTGGTATCGATTAGCCCTTCAATGACAATCTCAGCGTCGGCGGGGACTTCAAGGTCCACCGTCACACCCCGTGCGGTCCTTATTGCCGTACCGGCCAGGGCGCCGGCCACCGACAGTTCATCCTGATCAATAGCCAGCTTTTCCGGGCCGGTATACATCACCACCGGAGCGGCGCCGATAACAATGGCGCAGGGCATCCGTTCTCCCCGATCGCGGTATTTGCACCAGTGTAGATAGCCGCCGGCGCCGCCGATGCGTGACGACATCCGCACCCCCAACCGATTGGTGCTTTTCAAAGCGGCCCGATAGGTGCCGATATTGCGCACCCCGCTATCAGGATCGGCGGTAATGCACAGGGTTGCGGTGAGATACGGCGCGGCGTCGAAGCCCGGCGTTGAAACCGGTACCGGCAGCGCTGCCAGCCCGCCGCCGGGACGCTTGAGCTCGTCACCCGTGATGATGATTTCCTGGCAAGGCGGCGCAGTGACCGTAACCGGCGTGATGGGATTTTTGATGGCATTTAGCCAGTCGGCGCCGATATCTTCCAGAGTCCGGCCAATGCCCAGTCCATAAATACGCGGCGACGCGGCAAAGGCGCCTACCGCCACAGGCATATCGTAGCGGCGGCCGGCGGAATCGACGACATTGGTAAAAAGAAAAGCCCGGCGATCGTCCTCGGCGATCCCGCCGATAAACTGGCAACGGACCAAAGGATGCAGTTCGGTATCTTTATTGATGGGACGATCGATGCGAACAAGCAGGCCCTGTGCCTCAAGCTCCGCAAGGTGACTCTGGAAATCAAGGCTCACCGTCTTGCTTACTGATTCTGCGCCATTCATATCGAAATGCTCTTTTAGGGGAAAGGGCACGGCTCTAAGACCCGGTGGCAATAGCGTCGCCAGCGTAATGCCGAGTCTCCATGCTGCAATGGAATTTTCCTGAACGCAATATACCGTTCCCGCTGATTTGTAAGCCGATGTCATTATCGCGATTTAGCGTGGCAATGGCCTTTGTCGGAAAATCTTTCAGCACCTGGTACCTAAGTTCAGGCCTTTGCCAAACCCGTTTCCCCACGGGTTAGCAATGAACCATTACCTATTTCCTATATTGACGAAGTCATTGACGGCAAACTCGCCCAGAAAATGTCAGGCACGGAAACCTGTGACGTTAATCGAGAAAATAAATCCGTCAATGCTGCATAGTGTTAAATAGATCGCAAAATAAATTTGTATAAGCTCACTCTATGACTAAACTTATTTAAGTAAGTGCGAATAAAATGCATAGTGTTGATTATATGCTAAAAGCATTTTAATTTATACCTTACCCTAACTTTTACGTATTATATTGGAGTTAAAATGACTATATATCAAGAAGGTAAGAGAACGTTTGCTCCAACAAAGGAAAAGGCGCCTGCAAAAGAGAAGCCGGCGGAAAAAGCAAAGGCATCCGGTAAGGACAAAAGTGATGATAAAAAGGGCGATAAGTCAAAAGGAAAAGGCAGCACCAAGAAATAATGACTTATAGACCAAGCCTGGTACGGCATTCCAGCGGCTGATTAGATTTATCTTAATCAGCCCGTTTTTTATGGCCGGCCGTTTTACCCCTTATACGCTTAGCCTTTTCCTGTATTAGTATCTTGGTGTTCCATACCCGCCATCAGTCTTAAACCTAATTCCAAGCCTACCTTTTAATATGGGCGGGTAAAGGTATGGTGATCATGGTGGAATAATTCAAATCCAAGCCGGGAACCGATGTCAAACGAGACGCGGCAAATTCTGACGCGGGCATGGCGGATTCGACAACGTCGGGAGCCGCTAGGGAACCCTTTATACTTGCCTTGCCATTATACAATCTCATTCACGTTCACTTACCGCGAGCCAAAAGCGTCCTTAATCGCCTCTATTACCACACGGACGCGCCCCGCAGACCAGACATCAGGATTGACCACCAGCCAGATATCGGCGGAGTCGCTGCGGGACGGCATCACGTTGACCAGTTCGGGGCAGCATCTTTCCACTATTTCTTGCGCCATCATACTGATCCCCATTCCTTGCCTGACCGCTTCAATCATCAGCAATTGCGAGGCGGTTTCCATAACGATATTGCCGTTGGTCAAGGGTTCGCCACACAATTCCTGCCAATACTGGGGCAGCACGTCACGGGGAAACATGACCAGCTCATGTCCCGCAAAGGCGCTACCGGCTACCGGCAGGCCGTGCCTGGAAACATACTCCGCCGAGGCGTACAACCCCATCCGTACGGTGGCCAGCCGGCGGATAATCAAGCTGCCGTCCGTCGGACGCGCGCTGCGCACCGCCAGGTCGGCTTCGCCGCGTTTAATATCCAACAGCGCGGGTGCGGTGGAGAGCGTTACGGTAATACCGGGAGACGACTGGCGCAATTCCCGCAGTGCCGGCAGTAAAAAACAGCGCGCCAGCGTTTCCGTTGAGGCAATATGCACCGTGCCGGCTAAGGTTGTGTCCAAACCGATGGTTTTGCGCCCCATTGCCGCCGCGGCGGCTTCCATCTTTTCCGCTTCCGGCACCAATAACCTACCGGCGGCCGTCAGGCTATAACCCTCGGGATGGCGGGTAAACAGGCCGATGTTTAATTCCTGCTCCAGCGTGCGCAGGCGACGGGCAACGGTGGCCTGATCGACGCCGAGGCTGGCCGCCGCCGCACGCAGGCTGCCTGTGCGGGCGATAGCCAATAAATAACGCGTATTATCCCAGTTCATTTCTCCTCCGCTGCATTTTTGCCGCACCTGACCTTATTCTTGCTGCATTTTAAGCCCGCTGATTCCTCTTTACACTCATGGCAGACAAGGAAACAGAAGGAATAAACCATGACCGAAGCGAGAGTTATAGCTAACGGCGGCGAAACTCCCGCCCAAAGGAGGCAATTTGCCGTTTTGCTGGTGCTCTGCGCCGGCATGTTTATGGCGATTCTGGATGTTAATGTGATTAATATCGCTATCGCCAGCATACAGTCTGAGCTGCGAACGACGGTAGCGGGCATTACCTGGGCAGTGGACGCTTACAACCTGACGCTGACCGGCCTGATGCTGTCCGCCGGTGCGCTGGCCGATCGCCACGGCGCCCGTCGTATATGGATGCTTGGCCTGCTGCTGTTTATCGGCGCGTCATTGGGGTGTGGTCTGGCCCATTCAATCGGCCAATTGATTATGCTGAGGCTGATCCAGGGCATGGGCGCGGCGTTATTTATTCCCGCATCCTTTGCGCTTATGCCTCTTATCTGGCCAGACAATGCGCTCCGGCAACGGAATATTGGCCTGTTTGGCGCCGTCGTTTCCCTTGCCGCCGCGGCGGGACCAATATTGGGGGGTTTTCTGGTCAATTTTTTCGGCTGGCGCAGCGTTTTTTTGATCAATATTCCCATCGGTCTGTGCGGCCTGCTGGCGGCGTTTCGTCTGTTGCCCCGAGTTCACGGCGGCCGCGAGCGGGATTTTGATATGGCGGGACAAGTGCTCGGTATAACGACGCTGACCGCGTTGAGTTATCTGCTGATAGAACTGCCTGCGCTGGGATGGGCCAGCAGCTTGATCCAACTTGCCGCAGGGATTTCCCTGGCGGGCGCGGCAGGCTTTATCATGGTGGAACGACGCGCCGTTTCGCCGCTGGTCCCGCAGTCCCTGTTTCAGGATGCCGGGTTTACCATCGCCAATCTCACCGGCATGATGATTAACGTATGTTACTTCGGCGGCATCTATGCCATGAGCCTGGAATTGCAGCACCATTTGCACCTGTCCCCTTTGCGTACGGGTATGGCGCTGCTGCCGTTGGCGCTTTGCCTGATGGCCGGCAATATACTCTCCGGTCGGTTGATGGCGCATTGGGGGGGCAAAAACCAGATGATCACTGGATTAGCGCTAAGCGCCTGCGGCTATCTTGGCATGCTGTTTTTAGCAGATCACATCACCCCCTTGGTGATTATCGCTATGGCACTCTTGGCCGGAGGCGCCGCCTTTGTCGTGCCGCCGATGACATCCACCGTCTTGCACCGAGCGCCTTTAGCGATGGTGGCTTCCGCCTCTGCGGTACACACCACGCTGCGTCAGCTGGGGTCGCTGATGGGTATCGCCCTGACCGGCCTGGTATTTTCGCTTCTCGTCTCGCCTTTGGCGATGCTGATGCTGGTTTCAGCGCTGGTTCATCTCCTGCTGGCGCTGGTGGTCTGGCGATGGCTACCTGAAAAATGAAAAATCCGTACATGAACGAACAAGATGGCGGTTGGGAAAGAACAGCTTTTTGTCCATCCGAGATTGTTACAGCTAATGGAACATAACGAACATCACTATGTTTCGTATTTGGTATTGACGGCCATTAACTGATATCCCTTGAAATGTTGGCTATGCAGTCGGTTTATGGCGTTATCTACACGCGCAACTTCTGCTCGTCACTCGAAAGGGCATGACATCGCAAACAGACCCGGCGGGTTGAAAAAAAGGTCGGACCTGACAGCCCGACCGATCTCACTTGCCCATCCATGGCACACAGCAAAAGAATGAGGCTGTAGAGTGCCATCCTGAGACTAAATGGTTCCTTAACTGTTTCTAATATTGCCAAAACAGACTTGCTCGCAACATAGAGGATGGACAGCCGCTGCCGGCAAAATGGTCAGGTTCGACAGTCCTAGCCAGGACGCCATCAGGCGAAGTTCTCCCATAAGTCGTTCCACCGTACACTGCGGCGCACCGGGCTCGAGATGTGCCCGCAGGACAAGCAGTGTGCCGGTTTTGCGTTCCGCCTTCAGGTCCACGCGGGCGACGAGCGCGCCATCCAGCAGGAAAGGCAGTACGTAATAACCGTGCTCGCGCTTATGGGCGGGCGTGTAGATTTCAAGACGATAGCGGAATCCGAATACCCTCTCGGTGCGCGGACGGTGCCATATAAGCGGGTCGAAGGGCGACAGAAGTGCCGCGCCCTCAAGCTTGCGACCGGCGCGGGCCTCTTTGTGTAAATAGGCCTGCTGCTGCCAGCCACGCACCCGCACCGGGATGAGGGTTCCCTCTTCCACCAACTGTTCGATGGGCAACCTTGCGTCCGGCGCGGGGATGCGATAGTAGTCACGCAGGTCATCCACCGTCGCGATGCCCAAGGCGCGCCCGGAGCGTTCGATAAGCGCCCGCCGGGCATCAACGCCGCTTGGCGTGGGGAGTTGCAGGATAGCCCGTGGCAACACCCGCTCGGGCAGATCGTAGACCCGCTCAAAGCTGCCCCTGCGGTGGGTTGAGGCAACCAGCCCGGCCCAGAACAGCCATTCCAGCGCATGCTTGGCGGCGCTCCATACCCACATGCCCTTTGCGGCTCGGCTGCCCGCTATATCGGATGCGGCCAGCGGACCCTCTGCCTCAATGCGGGCAAGCAGGGCATCGGCCTCGCCCCGCTTCTCCCCGGCAAAGGGCTCGAGTTGCCGCCACACGCCCTGGCCGCGAAGCGCGCGGTTCATACGCCAGCGCAGCAGTGGTTGACAGTCAATGGGCAGCATGGACGCCTCATGTCCCCAATATTCGAAGAAGCGCTTGGGTCTGGCTGCCGACAGCGCGTCGAGGAGCGCCGGTTCGTAAGAGCCCAGGCGTGAGTAGAGCGGCATATAGTGCGCGCGCACTAGAATATTCACGCTGTCGATCTGAAGCAGACCGAGCTTTTCAACGCCCTTGCGCAGCTGAGCCGCGCCGACAGCCTCCAGGCGATGCAGCCCGTTAAAGCCCTGGGCCGTAAGCGCGACGCGACGTGCTTCCGCAACGGAGATTTCCGCCTTCAGAATGGCTCTCCCGTAACAATGGAGATAAGTGCGCGCAGGTTGGCGGATCGGTTATCACATAGGTAGATTGGATAAGCTAAAGCCATTTTTTTCTCCGAAAAGCGCTGTCTTGGTATCAATGCGGGATCGTCGTTTGTAAAACGCTTCAACATTGAGCGGAGCGGCGGTTGCGGCAAAGGCACCGTAGCGTTTCATATTTAATACATTAGCTTGCATCATGTACAAGAGGAATTTTTATCAAGGTGTGGGTCGTTTGGAACCGGCAAGCACCGGCAGTCGATTGTTTTGATAGCAGCAGTACGATTGGGCAAATTTACTGACTGTCGAAGGTACTGAAAGTGAATGAACGGAAGCATCTGCTAAAATTATGCCGTGCCCGGTCGTAGATGAAACATTACTAAACTGCAGGCGCATCTGGCCTAGAAAATTTAAGCCAGATTTAACCAGACAGACACCTGTAAAAACATATAACGTTAAGATCAGATTTAATCAGATACACATGCTTACGATTTAAAATATTAAATACGAGGCTTTAATACTTTATTTTTTGAAGACTTCGGCATTAACGGTTTTATGATCCGACTCGTGACCTGATCTATCGACAATAAGATAGAAGCAATCACGTGCTTTTACGTTGCCCGATGCCCAACATTTTTTATTTGCTTCTTTTGCCAGTTTTTTATGACCGATGGAAGGGGTGCCCGTCTGCGTAAGAGACACATCGCCTATTTTGGTGTAATTAGCGGACTCTTCACGGGTAGTCTGCTTTGCCGCAAATGTAGAGGCAGAAAACAGAACGGTTACAGCCAGTATGGAGATAATGTATTTCATTGCCTGACCTTATTTTTTATAGAAAATTTGCGGGGGGGTTAAAATTATTTTACTCACCTCTTAAGGAATAGCTTAAATCCGTGAAAAGTCAATATGAGCACGGTATTGCCGGTTTTTACAAGTCCGGGTCCAACCATTGCCAAATCGGCGTGGCTCATGGCATGGCATTGGCCTCACCCCCGCCACGTATCTTCCCGGCAAAAAATCGAGTTGCCGCCACACGCCTTGGTTGCGACGCGACGAGCGTCCGTTGCTTGGTAGATTCTATGGCGGGGACAAATTGCGGGATGGTAATCGGGATTGCTATCGGGGTAGATCATCCCGAGTTAAACCAATGTCACGCAATTGTCGATCATTCATTCTGAGCAGTTCGATACGTGCTTTGCGACGCAGTTTCTTTTTGTATAAGAAAATACAAAATTTCGAATATAAAACAAATATTAGCCTGGGCCTAGAAGTAGAAATATTTAATCTAGAAAAAATAAAATTTTTATTCTGACGTCTTTTTTTATTATGCATTTTACATATTCTTTTAATATTAAACCAGGCGATACTTGTGTATCGCCATTGGTCCACAATATAAGAATGGCACTATAATTTGACGTTTCAGCCAGATTATTTTTCAATTTCCACCAATTGGTGGGATACATCAGCAGTCAAATCAAGGCCATAGATTTTCTTTAGCTCGCCTATACGAGCAAGGCTTTGGTCACCGAATGCGCACTTACCTTCAAAGGCATGTAGTACGATACCTTCGACAAGATTTCCCAAGCTTATATCGTGATATTCAGCCAGACCCTTAAGTACTTTTAGAAGACGTTTTTCAATACGAAAACCGGATTGCACTCGTTCTACAGTATAAGGTTTTGAAACGTTTTCCTGGTTAACAGCCATTTATCGATCCTCTCTATGGTGGTTCACCTTGCCATGTCGTTGGCACTTCGGGCCGGAAGCCCAGGCTTCGCGCCAGGGTTCCGTTCAACACCCCCGACCAGGGATGGGAAAGAGGCGTGGCTATCGGTTCCATCGAGGCGCATAGTTCGGTAGCGAACTATGTCAATTGTCTCGTCTCTTTTTCCTATTTGCTTGCTCATTCAAAAGGCAAGGAAGCCAAATGTAAAAGATTTTTTTGGGCTTTTTTATAAAGGTTCGTTTGTTCATTGAATTAACACGTTCATGACTCATGAACAAAAAGAAGGTGTGAACAGATGAGAAAGTACAGCTGCTGTATGAGCTGTAGAGAACCTGCCGACGGGATTCCAGTTACTTCAGTATGAATTCAGTACTAGATATCGGCCCTAACAATAATAAAAATTATTTATAAGATTCATGAAGTGTTAATTTAACGAGTAATTTGTTTATACAATAAATATTTGTTCAACAAAACCATTTTTATACTGAGAACGCTTCTCTTATTATTCGTAATTTAATATGATTCTCTTGCTGCCGAAGAGCCGGCAGCCGGGATTTGCAGCCCGATGAGCTCCATGGCGAACGCGCGCCAGCGCAATCTTAATGTTACTCCATGGAGATTGTATTATGAATACCGCCATTCTCACCACCGAACTTCGTATTGCCCTGTATCGTCGCGTTGCCGCACTGGCTTACCAAAATTTCTGCTTATCCAAAGGGATGGGCCAGCCATTGGCGTTGGATGCGCTTGAAATCAAGATCGCTTGGCAAGTTGAAGCCGATCATATAATTAAATATGGTTTGGAACATGGCCCGGAATACGCCTGTGAATTTTTACGTGATTTGGTTGACCCTGATTTCCTTACCGAACCGCCACAGCTGACGGAATGGGGCATCGAAGCCATGGAATTGATTGTGAATAGCAGGATTGATGATATTCCTGAAAGCAAGGTGCTGCATTAAGCCAGGGCCTTGCTGGCCGAGCATATGCGTATTAATCATTTTCAATGTTGATGCTTTGCAGTCGGTAAAATACCGAGGAGCTCAAGGATGGATTCTGTTCGAGCTCCTTGATTAGGTCTCCGAGTGGGACAATCATTGTTTTAATAGCCGGATATCCCGGATATTCTCGGCATTGTAGTCGCGCTTTCACACTTTGATTTGCCTAGAATAGGCCAAATCGTCGTAAATTCGGTAAATTGATTCCTTATCAAATTAGTCGGCACTACGTACAAATGGATGTTAAATATCTTGGGAGGTTTTGAGGAACGTTGAAAACGGAGAAACACTAACCATACCCTATACGTGAAACCACTCTTTATTACAAAATTACAAGCAACTACAACTGTTAATAATTACTTTATTATCAGTGAATTGTAACTTAAAATTCATATTTGATTACTTTAGAGGAGAATGCTAAAGTAATCATAATTGATTACAAGGATGTACTCATGTTCACCATTAGCCTTATCCGGGCGGCGCAAAAAGAGTTAGTCAAGCTGCCTGCCGGCCTGTATGCGGCGATGCTTGATTTGATGGAAGAATTAGGTGAGGCAGGAGTCTCTTTAAAAGAACCAAAAGTTAGAGATATAGGCAACGGCTTGAAAGAACTGCGTGCGAACGCGCAAGAGGGTATCGCCAGGGGCTTTTTCTTTTTTGAGGCTGACCGGCAAATTTATGTCGTGCATATCCTACAAAAGAAGAGTCAAAAAACACCAAAAGCGGCATTGGAACTGGCAAAAGAACGCATGAATATGTTGAAGAGGATGCTTAAAAATGACAAATGAAGACTTCGATCTCGTCCCATTTGCTGAAGTTAAAGCCATTGCCTTGAAAAACCCGGATGTACAGGAAGCTTATAACGACATCCAAGTCAGAAAAGCGCTCGCCGCTCAGCTCAAGACAGCCCGCAAAGCTATGCACCTTACACAGCAAGATATCGCCTTAAAGACCGGGATAAAAAAGCAGAATATCAGCCGAATTGAAAATGGTTTGGTATCGCCGAATTTCTCAACGCTGAATAAGTACGCAGCGGCCTTGGGTGGTTCTTTTGTTTTTCAATTAAATCATTTAACATGAATCTGCGTTGCAGGGATTGGTTTAAGCTAAGATCACAATCTTGTTAGCTACCCAGTTCATCGATCGGTCAGTGCCGCTATTGTGTGGCCGTGCCGTTGCATGATGATATCAAACTCAGCATCCCGTTAGGCATTCTGATAAGCCTCGAATTCCGCTTTGCTGATCACCACGGCAACGCTGCCATCCCGACGAGTGATTTCAACCGGTTCGCCGTTGACAGCGACATCCAGCACTACGGAGATATTAGCTCTGGCTTGAGTCGAGGTATAGGTCAGCATATCGTTTCTCCTAAGTTGTACATATTAAGTGTACACATCGTTTGTTCTCTTTTCATTCATCGGCATGAAAAACACAGCAGAGCTATCCACTGCGCCGGGCTTATCATTCTGCCATTTCGTTTAAAGGAAGCCAGACTGAAAGCGAAGTTGTCGCAGCAACGGCTTGGCCTTATTCGATATTCTGTATCTGCTCCCGCATCTGCTCAATCAGCACCTTCAGCTCAATGGCCGAGGTCGTTACGCTGGCATTGATGGACTTCGACCCCAGCGTGTTCGATTCCCGGTTGAACTCCTGCATCATGAAATCCAGGCGGCGGCCGACGGCTTCTTTCTTATTGAGGATGTTGTAGGTTTCTTTTACGTGGGCCTCCAGGCGATCCAGCTCCTCGGCGACATCGATGCGCTGGGCCAGCAGCACCAGTTCCTGCTCAAGGCGGTTGTTCTCCAACTGGACCTTGGCGTCTTCCATTTTGGCCAGCAGGCGTTCCCGCTGCCACACCAGGATATCCGGCATTTGCTGGCGCACCTTGGCGACTTCGGCGCTGACGTTCGCCAGGCGCTGCTCGATCATCAGCTTCATTGCCGCGCCTTCGGTTTCCCGTACCAGGATAAAATCATCCAGGGTCTGGTCCAGGGCCGCCAGCAGTTCCGCGCTGATGGCGTCCAGATCCTGCTCTTCCGCCGCCATCACGCCGGGCCAGCGCAAGATTTCCACCGGGTCGATTTCACCCTCGTCGCTTTGCATCTTGACCCATTGAGCGGCTTCCACCAGCTGTTTCGCCAATGCCTCGTTTAAGATCAACGCGCTTTGCATATGGGGATTGGCCTCAAAGCGCAAATTGCATTCAATCTTGCCGCGGGTCAGGCGATTGCGGGTGCGTTCACGAATGGCCGGCTCCAGCCCGCGAAATTGCTCCGGCAACCGGATATAGGTTTCCAGATAGCGTTGATTGACAGAGCGTAGCTCCCAGGTGGCATTGCCCCAGTTACCCTTGATCTCACGTCGGGCGAAAGCGGTCATACTGCGGATCATAAACATACCCGTCCATTAAAAAAGATGGGGGGATTATAGCGTCGCATGGACGAGCATGATAGGCATAAGGCGACGAAGACCGTATAATGCGCAGCCAATACATGATTAACCCGTCCGGAGAGACACAATGCGTCCAGCAGGCAGAGAAGTACAGCAAGTGCGCCCCGTCACCATTACCCGCCATTTCACCAAACATGCCGAGGGTTCGGTGCTGATAGAATTCGGTGATACCCGGGTGCTTTGCACTGCCACGGTGGAAGAAGGCGTACCGCGTTTTCTCAAGGGGCAGGGACAAGGCTGGATTACCGCGGAGTACGGCATGTTGCCCCGGGCAACCCACACCCGCAATGCGCGGGAAGCCTCTCGCGGCAAGCAGGGAGGCCGGACTATGGAAATCCAGCGTCTGATTGCCCGTTCCCTGCGTGCGGCGGTGGATTTGACCAAGCTCGGCGAATATACCATTACCCTTGATTGCGATGTGCTGCAGGCCGATGGCGGCACCCGCACCGCGTCCATCACCGGCGCCTGCGTGGCGCTGGTGGATGCCCTTAACGGCATGGTGAAGGAAGGCCAGCTCAAGGTGAGCCCCTTCAAGGGTTTTGTGGCGGCTATATCGGTAGGTATAGTGGCGGGCCGCGGGGTATGCGATTTGGAATATGTGGAAGACTCCACCGCGGAAACCGATATGAACGTGGTGATGCTGGAAGACGGCCGGATGATAGAAGTCCAGGGCACCGCCGAAGGAGAGCCGTTCAGCCAACAGGAACTGCTCGGCTTGCTTGAGCTGGCGCGCGGGGGCATCGAAACCCTGATTCAGGCGCAGAAAGCGGCGCTGTCGGTTTAATGTTGCCGGGCGGCGCCGATGCGCCGCCTGCGGGTTGGAAGGAGTGTATATGAAAGACTACCAGCGTGAATTTATAGAGTTCGCATTAAATAAACAGGTGCTTAAATTTGGCGAATTTACGCTGAAGTCAGGGCGCAAGAGCCCTTACTTTTTCAATGCCGGTTTGTTTAATACCGGCCGCGATCTGGCGCTGCTGGGCCGATTCTACGCCGCCGCGCTGATGGATTCCGGTATTGATTTCGATGTGGTGTTCGGGCCGGCCTATAAGGGCATCCCCATCGCCACCACCACGGTAGTAGCCCTGGCGGAGCACTATGAGCGGGATGTGCCCTACTGTTTCAATCGCAAGGAAGCCAAGGAACATGGGGAGGGGGGCAGCCTGGTGGGCAGTCCTTTGCAGGGGAAAGTCATGCTGGTGGATGATGTTATCACCGCCGGCACCGCCATTCGCGAGTCCATGGAAATCATCACCGCCCATCAGGCCACCCTTGCCGGGGTGTTGATTTCTCTCGACCGCCGGGAAAAAGGCCGGGGGGATATTTCAGCGATCCAGGAAGTGGAGCGGGATTATCACTGCCGGGTGCTGGCTATCATTACCTTGGACGATCTTATCGATTATCTGGAAGAAAAAAACGAGATGGCCGATCACTTGGCGGCGGTGCATGCTTACCAGCGGCAATACGGTGTCTGAAGCATTGCCGCCCCGGGCGGCGGCATTTACTTCAACTGAGCCAGCAGCAGCGGCCAGCGCGCTTCAAAGTCCCGGGTCGGCAAATATTTGAATTCGGTGCGGACAAAACGCGCCAGCAGTCCTTCGCAATAGGCCAGCAGCTGGCTGGCCAGCAGGGTTTCATCGCTTTCGAATCCTTGGCCTTCGCGCAGCTTGCGCTCCCGCAACACTTGGCGCAGCTGGGCTTCTATGCGTTCATAAAGCTGATTGATGCGGCCCTGCAGACGGTCCTGTTCGAACATCAGGGCATGGCCGGTCATGATGCGCGTCAGGCCGGGGTTGCGTTCGGCAAAGCCCAGGATCAGCAGTAAAATCAGACGAAGACGATTAAAGGTTTCCTTTTCATCCTGCAGAATGAGATTGATGCGGCTGCTCAAGCTGTCTTCGATAAATTCTATCAGGCTGTCGAACATGCGGGTTTTGCTGGGGAAGTGGCGGTAAAGCGCGGCTTCCGATACCCCCACCGCCGCGGCCAGTTTAGCGGTGGTGATCCGTTGACTGCCGTCGCTGGATTCAAGCATTTGCGCCAATGCCTGAAGAATTTCCTCGCGTCGATTACGCTTCTTGTTTTTTTGTTCTGTCATACCTAACGGGTCCCTGGGTAATAAAATCAAATCGAATCAACATCAGGCATCGGCCGTAACATCACCCTGTGTTACGGCGTTAAAAAAATGAATTATCAATGCCGGGGAAGGTTTGCCCGTTAACGTCTACATTAACGCTTCCATTAAGGACTAGTGGCGTCCGGAATGACCAAAGCCGCCTTCGCCACGTTCGCTGGCGGTAAAATCGTCCACCACGTTAAAATCCACCTGCACTACGGGTACGAAGACCATCTGCGCGAGGCGTTCGCCCGGTTCAATAGTAAAGACCTGCTGACCGCGGTTCCACACCGAGACCATCAGCGGCCCCTGGTAGTCCGAATCGATGAGTCCCACCAGGTTGCCCAGTACAATGCCGTGCTTATGTCCCAGCCCGGATCGGGGCAATATCACCGCCGCCAGCGCCGGATCGGCAATATGAACGGCCAGGCCGGTGGGAACCAGGGTGGTTTCTCCCGGCGCCAGGACAACGGCGCTATCGAGACAGGCGCGCAAATCCAGGCCGGCGGAGCCTTCAGTGGCGTAGGCCGGCAGGGGAAATTGCTCGCCGATGCGGCGATCAAGGATCTTAACGTCGATTTTTTTCTTCATAACGGCTGATAATCTCGTCGATTAATTGTTGACCAAGCAAGGTCTTATCGCTTAGCGGCAAAAGGCGATCCCCATCCTGCCAAAATAAATGCAAGGCGTTGGTCTCGCTGTTAAATCCCTGGTCTTGCCGGGACACGTCATTGGCGCAAATCAAATCGAGATTTTTCTTTATGCGCTTTTGCCGGGCGTATTCTTCCATATTCTGTGTTTCGGCGGCAAATCCGACCACATACGGGCGATTTTTGGTCATGGCCCCCACCTCGGCCACAATATCAGGGTTTTTTATCATTTTTATGGTGATTTCGTCACCCTGGGTTTTTATTTTTTCGCTGGCGGTTTGAATGGCGCGATAATCCGCCACCGCGGCGCAGCCGATAAAAATCTGCTGCAGTTCGATATCATTCATTACCGCGTCATGCATCTCCAGCGCGCTGGTAACGTTGACGCGCCAGACGTTGGCCGGGGTGGGCAAATCCACCGGGCCGGCCACCAGCGTGACATGGGCGCCCCGGTCCGCCGCCGCCTTGGCGATGGCGAATCCCATCCGGCCGGAGCTTTGATTGCTGATATAACGCACCGGATCAAGGGACTCCCGGGTGGGGCCGGCGGTGACCATGATGTTGAGATGTTCCAGGCTGCGGTCGATGGTAAAATGACGGCGCGCCCTCTCCACCAGCTCCAGGGGATTGAGCATCCGGCCCGGGCCGATGTCGCCGCAGGCCTGGCTGCCGTCATCCGGACCCCATAATAGTACGCCGCGCGCGGCCAGGGTCTGCAGGTTGGCCTGGGTAGCGCTCGCCCGGTACATCTGCTGGTTCATGGCCGGGGCCACGGCAATGCGCGCGGCGGTGGCGAGGCATATCGTGGTCACCAGGTCATTGGCCATGCCCGCCGCCATACGGGCCAGCACATCGGCGCTGGCAGGGGCCAGCAGGACCAGATCGGCCCATTTGCCCAGTTCGATATGCCCCATTGCGGCTTCGGCGGCGGGATCCAGCAAATCGTCGGCTACCGGATGTCCGGAAACCGCCTGGAGCGTCAGCGGGGTGATAAACGCTTTTGCCGCGGGGGTCATGACAACCCGTACCTCAGCGCCCCTGTCACGTAAACGGCGCACCAGTTCAGGGCTCTTGTAGGCGGCGATGCCGCCGCTTATGCCAAGTACAATATGTTTGCCGGCAAGTTCCGTCATCTCGAATGTCCACTTGAAAGCTTGAGTAGGTAACATTTTATCATAACCCTACGGTTAACCATCATTTGTCTCTTTGAGGCAATCCATCGCAAATTGCAATGCCTGCCGTAATTTCGTCATCTGACCGTCGAGCAAATTTGCGCCGGATGGCATGATAGGCGGCGAATGGGGGATGATAAGGATATGGCGAAGCGAAACAAAAAGGAGTGGCCCTATGGACTGGCGCCCAGGGAAAAATTAACCTTGTTAGGCCCGTCGGCATTGTCGGATACGGAGCTGTTGGCCCTGTTTTTGCGAACCGGTCTGCCGGGTTCACATGTCATTCATCTTGCCGAGCAGTTAATGGCCCGGTTCGGCTCTTTGGATAAATTGATGTCGGCCGATTGTAAAACCCTGTGCGCCACAAAAGGCCTGGGACCGTCAAAATATACCCAGCTGCAGGCCATCAGGGAGATGGCGCAGCGGTATTACGGTTCGCACCTGATGCGCGAAGACGCCATGACCAGCCCGAATATTGCGCAGAATTACCTGCAGATCATGTTGGCGCACCGGGAGCGGGAAGTGTTCGTGGTATTGTTTTTAAATAATCAGCACCATCTTATAAAACACATGGAATTATTTCACGGCTCGGTGAACAGCGTCGAGGTGCATCCCCGCGAAATCCTTCGCGAGGCGCTTAAAGTCAATGCGGCGGCGATTATTTTGGCGCACAATCACCCTTCGGGTAGGGCCGAACCCAGCCGCGCCGATCGCGAAGTCACCGAACAGGTGGTGAAAGCAGGTCTTTTTCTGGATATCAGGGTGCTGGATCACCTGGTCATCGGGGCAGAAGAGTGCGTCTCTTTTGCCGAAAGAGGGTGGTTGTGAGCTTTATTCTTGCGATCCACCAGGATCTTTGCTTGCGCGGGACTTGAGCACTTGCGCTTCAAAGCGTATACTACGCCACCTTTGAGAATCTTGGGTGTAGCGTTGAGAGCCTATCTCAGCAGGTTCAAACCTGTTGTAAGTCTCTCCTCAGTGAATGTGCTGAGATGGGCTCTAAAGCCTGACGAGGCGGCTGACACCTTTTTTTGAGCTCGAGCTGATTGATTTTTGGAGAATAGACATGTCCCGAGTCTGCCAAGTTACTGGCAAGCGCCCGGTGAGCGGCAACAACCGCTCCCACGCAATGAATGCGACCAAACGCCGTTTTCTGCCTAACCTGCACTCTCACCGTTTTTGGGTTGAGAGCGAAAAACGCTTTGTTACGCTGCGTGTATCTGCTAAAGGTATGCGTGTAATCGACAAGAAGGGCATCGAAACGGTTCTGACCGATTTGCGTGCCCGCGGTGAAAAGTATTAAGGAAATGAATCATGGCTAAAGGTGTTCGCGAGAAGATCAAGCTGGTTTCTTCTGCTGGTACTGGTCACTACTATACCACCACGAAGAACAAGCGCACCAAACCGGAAAAATTGGAATTGAAAAAATTCGATCCGGTGGTACGCCAGCATGTGATTTACAAAGAAGCTAAAATCAAGTAATTTTAGTGAGTTGCATAAAAACCCGCCACGGCGGGTTTTTTTATTTGCTGGCGTTAACTGCTACACGGAGGCGAACATGCCTGAGTTGCCCGAGGTTGAAACCAGCCGCCGGGGCATTGAGCCCTGGGTAGCCGGCCATAGGATAGTCCGGGCGGAGGTGCGTAATGCGCGTCTGCGCTGGCCGGTTTCCAGCGAGATCATCGCTCTGCGCGACGCCCTGGTGGTAAGCGTCCGGCGGCGGGCGAAATACCTGCTGTTGGAGCTGGATCCGGGCTGGATCATCATCCATATGGGTATGTCGGGCAGCCTGCGCGTCCTGCAGCAGCCGCAGCCGCCGGAAAAGCACGATCATGTGGATCTCATCATGAGCAACGGCTGTATCATCCGCTATACCGACCCCAGGCGCTTCGGCGCGTGGTTATGGAGCGATGACCTTAAAACCAGCCGGGTGCTTTCCCAACTGGGTCCGGAACCCCTGAGCGACGAGTTCGACGGTCAATGGCTGTTCGATAAATCGCGCAATAAGCGTACGCAGGTTAAACCCTGGCTGATGGATAACAAACTGGTGGTGGGGGTGGGGAATATTTATGCCAGCGAGTCGCTGTTTGTATCGGGCATCCTGCCGGTGCGGCAGGCCGGTTCGTTAACTCTGGCCGAGGCGGAACTGCTGGCGCGTACCATCAAGGCGGTATTGCTGCGGTCCATCGAACAGGGCGGCACCACCTTGCGTGATTTTCTGCAATCGGACGGTAAGCCCGGCTATTTTGCACAGGAACTGCAAGTCTATGGCCGTGAAGGCGAGAGCTGCCGGGTATGCGGTACGCCTATCCAGACCGTCAGGCTCGGGCAGCGGAGCAGTTTTTTTTGCCCTCATTGCCAGCATTAAATCAGGGATGAAGCCGTA
Source organism: Sodalis sp. RH15 (assembly GCF_047324255.1). NCBI lineage: Bacteria > Pseudomonadati > Pseudomonadota > Gammaproteobacteria > Enterobacterales > Bruguierivoracaceae > Sodalis > Sodalis sp. RH15. The sequence continues at coordinate 108,386 of NZ_CP178738.1, read as the reverse complement.
GTTTCACTTCTTTCGCGATGGCGGGGGGCAAGAAATGATCCACATCCCCGCCGTGCAGCGCCACTTCCTTGACCAGAGATGAAGAAATATACGACCATTCCTGGTCCGGCATCAGGAAAACGCTTTCCAGCTCCGGCATTAAATGCTGGTTCATTTTCGCCAGCTGCATTTCATATTCGAAATCCGAAATCGCCCGCAGCCCCCGCACCAGGATATTGGCGTGCTGCTGCCGGGCGAAATTGGCCATCAAATCGCTAAAACCCACCACCTCAACGTTGGTTAAATGCCGGGTAACGTCTTTTGCCAGCGCTACTCTTTCTTCCAGGGTAAACAGCGGCTTTTTACTGGGACTGAAGGCGATGGCCAATATGACTTCGTCGAACATTTTCGCGGCACGGGTCACCAAATCCAAATGCCCGTTGGTGAAGGGATCGAAGGTTCCGGGATAAATGGCCTTGGTTGTCATAATACGTCTCTCTCGGCACGGCGCAGCGCCCATAAAGCGGTATATTTGTTGAAAGTATACTGTGCGTTCACCACTGCCAGCAACCAACCCTGTTTTCCGTCCAGAAAGCCGGCCCGCAGCAGCCAGGTCTTGATAAAAGCCCCAAGGGTATGACCGATAATGGAAAGAAAACCGCAGGTTTTATGCTGACGGTGACGTTCCATTGCCCAGGCTTCAGCGTACTGCAGCTGCTTGCGCTGGAACGCTATCAGGTCGCGGCAGGTCAAATGCTGCAGATGCCCGTGCAGGGTAACGACCTTGGCCTGGCGGCTATCGAGGGATTCATGTACCGGACTGTCGTTATAACGGTAGGCTTCCCGGGCATACAGCCGCACCACCTTGTCCGGATACCAGCCGCTGTGCCGCATATAGCGTCCCAGGAACAGGTTCGAGCGGGCGCAGCTGTAAACCGTATCCGGAGACGGGCGGCGCAAGACCTCTTCAATGGACCGGCGCAGCTCGGGAGTGACCCGCTCATCGGCGTCGAGCATCAGGATATAATCCCCTACGGCGTGTTCCTGCGCCCGCTGGCGCTGTTTGCCGAATCCCGGCCAATCCGGTGCCGAAAAGACTTGCGCGCCGTACCGCTCGGCGATTTGACGGGTGAGATCGGTACTCGCGCTGTCCAGCACCACGATTTCATCCGCCCACCGCACCGATTCGAGGCACTCGGGCAGCAGCTCGGCTTCGTTGCGGGTGATGAGGACCACGGAAAGACGTTTTACCGTCGGCATCTACTGGCTCCGCTGTGGCAAATAAGGCTCCAGCAATTGTAGCAGCCGCTGCAGCGCGCCCTGGTTCTGGTGCAAAACCTCCACCGCGTGACGACCGTAATATAACCGGTAATCCTCATCGGTGAGCAAAGTTGAAATCTCTTTCACCAACGAAGGGACATCGGTCACGGTAATCAGACCGCCCGCTTCGGCCAGTTTGCTGCATATATCCCGGAAATTGAAGATATGGGGGCCCATGAGAACAGGGACAGCGTGGGCCGCGGCCTCCAGGGGATTATGACCGCCCCGTTCCACCAGGCTGCCGCCGACAAAGGCGATATCGGCAATGCCGTATAGCAGCATCAGTTCGCCCATGGTATCGCCGATCACCACCTGCGTACCCGGCGAAGGCACTTCACCGGAGCTGCGGGTGGTAAGGCTGAAACCGGCCCTTTGCGTCATCTCTTTCGCCACGGGGAACCGCTCGGGATGCCGTGGCACCAAGATCAGCAGTAGATTGGGAAAGTTTGCCAATAATTGACGATGAGCCTGCAACAGCAGGCTCTCTTCCCCTTCATGAGTGCTGGTGGCTATCCACACCGGACGATGGGGCGCCCATTGACGGCGCAGCGTCAATGCTCTGGCCGCCAGTTCGGGAGTGACCGAAATATCGAATTTCAAGCTGCCGGTTAGCGCCAATTGGTTACGCTTTAACCCTAAGGACAAAAAGCGCTCGCCGTCTTCCTCGTTTTGTGCGGCGATAAGCGTGATTTTACCCATAATGCCCGCGGTAAAACTGCCGAATTTTTTATAGCCGGCGGCGGAACGGGCGGATAAGCGCGCATTTGCCACCACCAAGGGAATTTTACGCTGATAAAGGGCTTTGATCAGGTTAGGCCATAACTCGGTTTCCATGACGATCACCAGTTTGGGATTGACCTGGTTGAGAAACCGGTTCATCGCCCCCGGCAGGTCATACGGCAGGTAAACGTGATCGACATCTTTGCCGAACGCGGACTGAACGCGTTCGGAGCCGGTGGGGGTCATGGTGGTGACGGTAATGGGTAAAAAAGGATAACGGTGGCGCAGGGCTCGCACCAGGGGAATTGCCGCTAATGTTTCACCCACCGAAACCGAATGCAGCATGATGCCGCCCGGTTTGACTTTGCCCTGACAAAACCCGTAGCGCTCCCCCCAACGCCGGCGATAGGCCGGCGCTTTTCGACTACGCCATAATAACCGGATCCATATAAAGGGCTGAAGAAAATAGATGATTACGTTATAGATCATTATAGTTAGCTATTGTAAGGCACGGCGACCGATGTGCTGAGTTAATTTTTAACCAAATAATTAGAATCGCATGGTAAGCGCATTCATGCTAACAGATAAGTGGCTATCCCTCATTGATATCCGGTGCTTTTAATCCTCAAGCAGTTGCCGGTAGAGCTCCGTCAGCTCACTGGACAACCGGGCGGGGGTGCACTCTTTAACCCGTTCGCGGGCGGCGAGACCCATGTCGGGACGCCGGTGCCGTAACGGTATGGCCGCCGCCAATTCTGTAAGCGTTTTCAGATCCAGGGCATCACAAACATACCCTTGGATGCCCGGTTCGATAAATTCGGCGCCGCCGCAAGTCTGGCTGGTAATCACCGGCAAGCCGCAAGCCATGGCCTCCAATATCACGTTGGGGAACGGATCATACAGTGTCGGCAGGATCAAACCGTCCGCCGCGTGATAAAAAGGTAACACGTCCTTTTGTATGCCGACGAAACGGATGCGTTGCCGGCATCCCAGGCTGTTGGCATAAGCGAGATATTTGGGCTGGTGTTTGTCCTGACCTACCACAACCAGATAACGATCGGTGGCGGCGATGGCGGCGATGGCCTGCCGCAATCCTTTGCGCTCAAAGCCGGACCCCACATAAATCAGCGCGCAGGCTTCATCAGGCAGGGAAAGCCTCTCACGGGCCAGTTGGCGCTGCTCCGAACTTGCAGGATAAAAGCTCGACGAATCAATGGCGTTATAGATCAGGGCGAATTTATCCGCCGGCACCTGATAACAGCGGATAATGTCGTTCATCACCATCGCGGAATTACAGATGATTTTTTTCAATGAAGAAGAATGAAACATCGCTTCTTCCGCTGCGAGCACATAACGATGATATCCGCTTATTGAGGTCAGCCATCGTTGCCATGGCGTATCGATGCGCGCCCGCTGCTCCAGCCATACCCGGTGAACGCCGTCGCCTGCGCGGAACACGTCGCAACCGGCGATACGTTCGTGGCTTTGTACCAAATCGAAATGTTCACGCTGCCAGCAGCGTTTCGCCGCTTCGGCAAAACCGCGTTCCCGCGAGACGCGTCCCCATTTGGCCGGATTGCAAATATGAACATGCCAGTTCGGGCGCGGCTCTCCCGACCATTGCCGGGTCAGGATATTCAATTCCAGCTCGTCGCTGTCCAGGGCTTCCAACGCCCGGGAAATAAAACGTTCGGCGCCGCCGTCGGGGCGATATTTTTGCCGGACTATAGCCAGCCGGATTTTTTTCATGACAAATATCCCCGTGCGGCCTGGAGGACGGCATCCACCGGGATGGCGCTTAAATAACGCTGTTGGGTTTTGGTGTCGATGTCATCCGGCGGCGGGAGTTCAGTAAAATCGCCGGCCCAGATAACGGTGCTGTTCTCACTCCAGGGCCGCCAGAACGTCAACTTGGTGGGACCGAACAGAGCGACGCAGGGCGTATTCAACGCCGCCGCCATGTGCATCGGCGCCGAATCGACCCCGATAAACAGCCTGGCGCCGTCGATAACCGACGCCAGCTGCGTTAAGGTTAGTTCTCCCGCCAGGGAGACGACCCGGGGATTATGGCAAAGGGACAGAATATGCCCGATCATGTCGAGCTCGTTTTTATCCGGCGCGGCGGTCAGTACGATGGGCAAATCCTGTTCCTGCAGCGCGTCTATCAGTTCCGCCACCTTTTCATCGTCCCAGCATTTATAGCTCCAGCGGGAAGTGGGCTGAATCACCAGGTAATCTCCGGTAATGCCCTTTGACGCCAGCAAGGTGTTGCGATGGGCCTCATCGGCGGGGGAATAATGCATCGAGGTGCGCCGGTCGGTCAAGGCGATGTCCAATGGCGCCAGAATGGTGAGATTTTGTTCAACGGTGTGAAGCCGGCCGTGATTAACGGTGGAAACCAGCCGGTTATGGGCCAGGCGCCATAAAAAAGATTGTCGCTTGGGATAATCGAAGCCGATACGCACCGCCGCGCCGCTGAGGTAGGTGATTATCGCGCTGCGCCACTGGTCGGCCAGGTTTACCACGATATCATAATGCCGCGATCGCAGGATTTTTATCAGCCCGGTCTCTTGCTGAATCTGATGCCTGACCCCCTGTTTTTTCCATGATCGATCAATGACATGGATATGGGTTAGCGCAGGATGATAACGGAGGATGGCCTCGGTTTCCTTGTATAACAATATGTCGATCTCAGCGGCGGGATACTGCCGATGCAGAGTGTTGATAACCGGTGTGGTCAGCAGCATATCGCCGTGATGGCGTAGCTTGATCAGGAGAATCCTTTTGACGGGAGTCGGTGATACGTCATGAGATATAGGCATGTTGTCTGACCAAAGAAAATCCAGCGTTGATTTTAGGTCAAGACAGGGCGGGAGAGAAGCGGATTATCTTGGCTTGCGCCAGGCATATATTCTTCTCAGCCACAGTAATAGCTGATACCACTGCTTTATGCCGCGTGCATTGCGAATCATGCGTTTATGTGTGCCGCTGGCGAAAATATCATTAAGTATAAGCTGCCTGGCCACAGGATCCGGTTCGCGACGCACCGCATGGCAAACGGATAATGCCTCATGAGTCACCTGCAAAGGAAATTCACGATACATTTTCACTTTGCCACGATACCGGTGGTTGATATCCTCCAGCAATTCGGCAATGCGGATGTAATGGCGCTGGTATTCGACATTTTTCATGCCGGTTCTTTTCTGATTACTGATGGATTGGTCGTGAATATAATAACGATAAAACACTTCCTGCGTGTACCTTACCCGACCGGCGTTAAGCATTAATTCCGTGGTCCAGGGAATATCCTGGTGATGCAAGCCCGGCACAAACTGCAGGTTAAGCTGTTTTATCAATGACAGCCGATAAATACCCAGCCAGACCACATGCAAATAGCGTCTGGTGCCTAAGGCCTTATGCAGCCAGGTCGGCCCGTCGAGTACGTCGGTGGAGGTTAGCCGGTCGAGAGGAATCAGGGTTTTTATTTCTTTCGAACCCATAAAATACCGCTCGCCATTGCATTGGGCTACATCAAGGTCGTCCCGCTGCGCCATATCCACCAGCGTTCGGTACATATCGGGATAAAGCCGGTCGTCCGCATCGGGAAACGTCACATATTCGCCGCTGGCAATGGCCATACCGGCGTTACGCGCCCTAGAAACACCGCCATTGGGCTGATCGATAACAATAATGTTTTCGTAACGCTCGGCATATAACCTTGCAAGAGCGTCGGACCCATCGGTCGAACCATCATTAACGATGATTATTTCTAAATCTTTAAGCGTTTGGGCCACCAATGACCGCATAAAGTCTTCAAACATCGAACCGGCATTATACAACGGAACGATAACGCTGAGTTTACGTAGCGGCTTATGGTTATCTAACATTTTGCAATCAACGCCAGCTGTCCAATTAGGAAACTGTTAAATTCATACTGAATAATAACATAAGCTGATGTGTTGAGATCGCTGAAACCCGCCGCGCTCTGCTGTTGCTAGCTCAATTAACCTATTAACTCCTGGCTAATGCAGCATATTTTCGGCAAATAGCGGCGATACCGTAGGGTTCCAGCTGGTGGAGATTTATAAGGGGAGGATTATTATAAATTGTAAGAATTTTTTCGGCCAGAGAGTCATCGTTCAATTCCGCCAGGCCGCGGGCCAAATCGCCAGTTAATATTTCGGCGGGCCCGCCGGGACAGCGGGTACTGACCACCGGCGTCTGGCAAATCAGCGCTTCCACCAAGACATTACCGAACCCTTCGCTGTCGGAACAGAGAATGAGCATGCGGGCATGCTTGATATAAGGATAGGGATTCGCGGTAAAACCTTTGAATATGACGCGATCGGCAATATTCAGTTCATTGGCCAAGGTTTTCAGCGCGCTGAGCTCCCGGTCACTGCCCTGGCCCATAATGACCAGCGGCGCTTGGATACCGGTAAGGGCATAGCTCCTGAGCAACCGGTCATGGCGTTTGTGGGGATGTAATCGGCCCACATGAATAAGATAATCCTGTCCCGCCATATCGCAGGGTTCGGATGCCAGCCGGCGGATGTCGTCTATATCGAACGGATTATAGATGACCGCCGATTCAGCGGGAGTCACGGCAAATGTGCCGGTCATATCTTCCAGCACCGCGCGGGAGACGGCGGTAATATTGCGATGCCGGTACACCCGGCCGATTTTGTAGCGTTTCAAGGCGCGCGATAGCCCTTTGCGATGGCCAAGATAGGAAGGGGAAAACATGCCGTGGAGGCAAAACCAGACTTTTTTCGGATCAAGGGCGCGGCTGCGGGCGACGATGCGGTCGGTTTTATGCAGATGGGATATCACCAAATCGAATTTACCCTCCCGCCGCTCGGCCTCGATAATAGCCGAATCCAGTTTTTTCGCCCGACGGGAAAGTTCGGTAAGCTTGCGCCAGGGAGTTCGGCAATCATCGACAATAACCCGGTAATCGATCTCCTCAGGCAGCGTATAGTCGCAAACGGAGCGTAATGAAAACAGCGAAACGCGGTGACCGGCGGCCATTAATCCTTGCGACAGGGTCAATAGTACTTTCTCCGCGCCGCCGCCCGGCAATCCGTCGATGATCATCAATACCCGCATGCGCTGTTATCCTTTGCCCTGCCTGAGTCATTAAGGTGCGATCCTACCCTAAGATAACGATAAAATCCTGCGGACATTGACCGTCTATTGCCTTTTGCGATAGACATCTTGCCAATGCGTTTGTTCTAATGTCCAATCGGAGCATTATCTACGGCGTTTGCCCTCAGGGGCTCGGCAGCGTAACATACCGGACTCTGATTTCCAGGGATTTTTCACATGAATCAACCCGCATTTATTATTACAATTGATACGGAGGGCGATAATCTTTGGCGTAATCATGGGCAGATTCTGACGGAAAATGCGCTTTTTTTGCCCCGGTTCCAGTCGCTGTGCGAAAAATTCGGTTTCAAGCCTGTTTATCTCACCAACTATGAAATGGCGGTGGATAGCGCATATGTCGAGTTTGCGAAAGATGTCATCGCCCGGGCCCAAGGCGAAGTGGGCATGCATCTGCATGCCTGGAACAGCCCGCCGCTGTTTGATTTAACCGGCGACGACGGTAGGCACAAGCCGTATTTGATCGATTATCCCGATGAAATCATTGCCGCTAAGGTGAAGTTCCAGACGCAATTGCTGGAAGAGACCTTCCAGACCAAAATGCTCAGCCATCGCGCCGGGCGTTGGGCGTTGAACGAGCTTTATGTAAAAATATTGATTGAACACGGCTATCGCGTCGACTGTTCCGTCACGCCTCGGGTGGACTGGCGCCGTTCTCCCGGCGCGCCTCAAGGCCAGGGCGGTACCAACTATATCGGCTTCCCCGATCAAGCCTATTTCATCAACCCGGAAAATATTGCCGCCGCAGGTGATTCCCCGTTGCTGGAAGTCCCCATGAGCACCCGCTACAAGCACCCGGCATGGGTCAACTCCGTCAAGAGCCTCTATGACAGTCTCAGGGGTAAAAGCCGGACGCCGTCGGTGCACTGGCTGCGCCCTCATGGCGGCAATGTGGCGAATATGCAATGGGTGGTTGATACCATGCTGGCCCGGAGAAGCGATTATGTTGAATTCATGCTCCATTCATCGGAACTGATGCCCGGCGGCAGCCCCACCTTTGCCGATGAGGCCGCCATTGAGCGGTTATATGCGGATCTTGAGCAGCTGTTTGAGTGGTTAAGCGGACGTGTCGTCGGCATGACACTGGCAGAATATTATCAAAAAAAGACATGAGCCGTGAGAAATGAAGAAAAAGAAAATTTTCCTGATTTATATTTTTCTCAATATTTATAATAAAATTTTCGGGCATTTAAAAAATACCGCAACGTTAAGCGCAGCTTCTGAATTCGACAGCATTGTTATCATGTCCACGACGGCATTAGGGGACCTTCTATTTAATACGCCGGCCATTCATGCGTTACGCAAACGCTATCCTGCAGCCCATGTGACGTTGGTTTCGAGCAACAAGAACAGCGCTATGGTGGAGGGCAGCACTTATTTCAATAAAATCATCTATTGGGATAATAAAATAAAGCACGCATATGGAGTCATAAAAAAATTACGGCAATCCAAGCCACAGCTTACGGTAATACTCCATTCGCATATGCCCTATGATGTTCTTATCGCCGTGATGGCAGGCAGCCATTACATCATGCGTGATAATTATGCGACGGATTCGCAATTGCTTAATCCCTTATTGGCGGCCTCGTCGGGACGATTCAATGGCCATATCATCCTACGTAAATTAAAGCTGCTGAATGTCCTGGGATGCGATACCGACGATATCAGGATGCATATACCGGTGGCTTTTGAGCATATTGAAAAGGTTCCCCATCAAATCAATATAGGTTTCCAGATGGGGGCTTCGGAAACCATCCGGCAATGGCCGGTTTACCGCTTTGCTGAACTGACCCGGGCAATTCTGGCCCTGAATTCGGCGGCAGTTCAATACCGGATCATACTGATAGGCAGCGCCAGGGAAAATCATCTGGCGGATGCCTACCTAGGGTCGCTGAATGCCGAAGAGCGTGAATATATCGTCTCGCTGGTAGGAAAAACCAATCTGAAGCAGCTGCTGTCAAACATTGCCAATCTGGATGTATTGGTAACAGGCGATACCGGGCCATTGCATATCGCGGTTGCGCTGAACGTTAAAACCATCAGCCTGTTTGCAACGGCGAATCCCCATCATACCGGGCCATTGCAGTCGCTGGATTTGCACAAGATTATTTATGTAAAAGACCGTTTGGATGCAGGTGCGTCGTCGCCAAAGGATTTCCCGTTGGCTATTATTTCCGCCGATGAGGTTTTCGGCGAAATCAAAAAAATGGGCCTACACCCTGAACCGCTTATGTCACCGAAAGCGTAAGCGGGTATCAGACACTCAGCGTGGTTTGTTTGCCGGGCGGGCTTAATATCACCGCCAGGGGGAACCAGAACAAATACCATGTTACCCCGGGATTGCTGATGATAAACATGCCTTGCGTGGTAAAGAAAAAAATCATGAATAAAAAAAGCGCCGCTTCAAAACCCTGCCGATCAGCCAGATGTTTTTTGGCCATGTACAGGCCATAGGACAGAACTCCCCCCAGCAAAAAAAGTCCGGCGATACCGCCCTTCAGCAGTGTTGAGAGGTAAAGGCTGTGTGTAGTCTTGACCGGCGCATTGAGACTATTTACAAAATGCAATTCTTTGTTAAAGCCCCAACCGAAAAAGGGGTGTATTTGTACCATATCCAGGGTATGCGCCCAAATGCCGACGCGAATGAAGCTTTGCTGATACGCGGTCTCAAAACGGTTGAATAAAATATATTCAAAATTCATCATTACTATAAATGATGCGAGCATAATGATGAAAATTAGAAAAATGAATATATGCTGCTTTCTAATGGCCGGTTTCATTAACAGCAGTGGTAACAGTGAAACCACAAACGAAAGCAGTGGTCCTCGGCTTTGTGTCAAAATTACGCCGATAAATAAAAAGGGAATAGGCAGATAAAACCACTTATTGTTAGTATCTCTGATAATTATCAGGCATAAAAAAATCCCAATACAAAAATATCCCGCCAGGTCAATAACGTTTGATGGCGCGGCAAAAAAAGAAACCATCAATCTATTGGTAAGAATGGATTTCTTATCGACACAATAAAAAGTCAAGATCAGCAGAATCATTATCCCTGCCAGCGCGAAAAGCAATATTCCTGTTTTTTTTCCATTGAGGCAGGCTTGCCGGTAAATGAATAAAAAACCCAGCAGATAGAGAGAATGAGTTATGGCTGAAATAAAATCACGAGGATTATCAGACCAAAAGGTACTCAGGCAGAAGTACATCAGGAAAACGGCCGTAATGGTGAGGCCCCTTCTGAAAGCAGTATCTTCAAGAAAGAGTCTAATTAATTTTTTATTGTCAGTGAAAAGAGTTATCCCCAGCAAGATAAGAGACAAATGATATATATTGTTAACTTTGGTATAGCCGCAAAATATAGCGCTAAGCAATAAAAAAAGTTGGTAGAAAAAAATATAATTCTTTTCAGAAAATTGTTTAATTCTAATGGACGTCATAAAAATCGACCTTTTCAAATATATCATTACCCAATGCACTATGTTTGGAAAGATTTTTGACGGTAACGCCTTTTTTCTTCAACACAATGCTGGCATGCCTAAAGGCAGGTTCAATCAAACTTGCAAATTTTTCATCAAGAAAACAGGGCAATTTATTCGTTTCATTTTCATAAAAACGCGGCTGAGTAAAATTATTCATGTCCAGGCCGGCAATGTAAACCGTCTGAAAACCCATGAATGCCGCGATTTGCAATGCCCAATAAACAACGGTGCCGGCATCGAAAATTCCGCTGCGGATGTCATTACTAAAAGCGATATGCTTATGCCCAGGGCAAATAGACACGTCTTTGGCATTGCGATAAGTGTCTAAAATCTGCACCGGTATCACTTTGCGTTCATAAATTTTGTAGCAAGCATCTTCAATGATGACCACTTTGCATTGTATTTTTAACGTGGTAAACGCGTTAATGATTTTAACGACGCCGTGCAAGGTGGTAAACAGTGTGATAGCCGGATCGGATATCACTCCTTGTACCATCTCGATTTTTTTATCGATAAAAGTCATATCAACGATGACATAAAATTGAAAATTTATCTTATCCCGCAGAGCATAAGCGCCGTTGACACCCATTACCGGCATTGCGGGGAAACGGGAAAAATCCATATCGTTGATGGAAGGTCCGGTGGCGGTGATAAGAATGTTCCCGGTATGCCTTTGCTGCAATGATGAGATTTTCTGTATCTTCACCGATTCACCACGATAGCGCAATGACGTTATCTCTCCGCTGGGCGCACGGGCAATTTTCACGTAAGGCCATAGATTCTCGTTGTGCCTATAGGCCCGTGGCCGGGTGTATCGATAGATTTGCTTAAAAAATGTACTCATTGTTCACTCAATATTGTCAAGCACTTCTGCAATATTAGCGGGTTTAATGTCTTTCATATAATGGCTTCCGGCGGGCGCTGTCACAAAAATCTGGTTTTTACCGTAACTGCCAATCAATTTGGGATCGGTAGGGCCATATAATACGATATTCGGCCGATCGAGCGCAGCGGCCAAATGACTCAAGCCGGTGTCTACCGACACTACCGCTTTAGCGCCGGCCAGTACCTGCGCGACGTCACTGAGTGTAAGTCTTGGAAGCACCTCAACAAAAGGGAAATCATCTGAAAGTCGAAGCGCTCGCTTATATTCCGGCTCCGAACCCCAAGGCAATTTGATGGTAAGGCCGCGAGCCGCCATTAATCCTATCAATTCGCGCCAGTGCGATTCCGGCCAATGTTTTTCCGCCCGTGTCGTGGCATGTAAAAATACCAGATACGGTTCGACGGCCGACTTGCTTGTCAGAGAGCTGAAATGCCCCGCGATGGCATAATCGCCTTTACCCGCCGGAACGTCATAACCCAGGCTGAGGGCGAAGAGCTGGCGGATGCGTTCCACTGCGTGCTGGCTGCGTGCAACGGCATGGCGTTGGTTATAGAACCAGCTGGCAAAAGGTTCGCGCGCGCTCTTACAGTCCAGGCCGTGCTTTTCTCCCCGGGCGACGCGGGTGACCAGGGCCGCGCTCTTGATAAGTCCCTGGGCGTCAATCACCCGGTCATACTGCTGGCGTCGCAAGTGTTTTTTGAAGTCGCAGCGCTCCTGGCGGGCAACGCTGCCGAACCAGTTTTTACGCCAGCGCCTGATGGCCACCGGGATCACCTGTTCCACCGCCGGATGCCATGAAGGGATTTGCGCAAAACCTTCTTCCACCACCCAGTCGAAACGAATGCCGGGTATGGCATGCATAGCGTCGGTCAAGGCGGGCAGGGTATGCAGGATATCTCCCATGGAAGAGGTTTTGACGATAAGCACCCGCATCAGTTTTCCTTACCGGCTGCAGCAAGGGTATCCAGTTCGGCCATAACCTGTTCAGGCTGGATATCGATAAGACTCTGATGATAACCCTGATCGCCGTCGCCTTTACGCACTCGCTGATAGCCGGTAATCAGCCGTATTACCCTGGCCTGGTGGGATAGCGGCGGGGTAAAATCGGGACTGCTGGGGCCATAAAGCGCCACCAGCGGCCGCCCCAGCGCGGCGGCTACATGCATCAGCCCTGAATCATTGCTCACCACGGCCCGGCAGGCGGCTATCAGGATGACGGCCTGCTCCAGGGCGGTGGCGCCGGCCAGATTACGGCAATAAGGCCGTTCGTTTGCCGGCAGCAGGGCGATTATTTCGTCCCCCGCCTGGCGGTCTTTCGCCGAACCGAAAAGAACGATTTGATCACCGCCGTCTATCAGCGATTTCGCCAAGGTTGCATAGTGGTAATGGGGCCAGCGTTTGGCGGGCCCGAACTCCGCTCCGGGACAAAAACCCACCAGGGGACGGCCGTTATCGAGCCCGAATTCACTGACGGCGGTGGTTGATTCATTCTCATCGACCCGCAGGCGCGGCCAAGGCAAAGGGTTCGGCAACGCTTTCGCCGAACGGACGGTAGGGGGATAAGCCAAGGCGACATAGCGCTGAACCATCAGGGGAAACGCGGTTTTATCCAATACCCGCAGATCGTTGAGCAGTCCGTAGCGCATTTCGCCGCGCCACCCGGTACGTATCGGGATGCCGGCAAAAAAAGGCACCAGGGCGGACTTGAACGAGTTGGGCAGAATCAGCGCCCGATCGTAGCGTTCATCCCTCAACTCCCGGCCGAGCCGGCGGCGTTCACCCAGCTGCAGCGTCCCATGGCCAAGGGGCATGGGCAGCGCCCGGCGCACCTCCGGCATCCGGTTTAACAGCGGACGGCACCAGGCCGGCGCCATCACGTCTATTTCCGCAGCGGGATGAAGATCCTTTATGCTGCGATACAAACTTTGCGACATCATCATGTCGCCCACCCAGGATGGCCCGATAACCAGTATTTTCATGCCGCCGCTATCTTCCCTTGCGCTGATTTCAACGGGTGCGATTCAGCCAGGCCAAATAGGCACAAACGCCTTCGGCTACTGTTTTGAATGGCTTATCGTAACCCGCGGCGCGCAGTTGGGTTAAATCGGCTTGGGTGTAGGCCTGATAACGACCTTTGAGTTTCTCGGGGAAATCAATATATTCGATCTGGCCCTTTTTATGGAAATCCAGCACCGCATCGGCCACCGCCTGGAATGATTCCGCCCGGCCGGTACCGCAGTTGAAAATGCCGGAAACGCCGTTTTGCCAGAACCACAAATTCACCTCGGCCACGTCGCCGACGTAGATGAAATCGCGTTTGAACCCTTCGCTGCCGGAAAATAATTTGGGATTTTCACCGGCGAGGATCTGGTTGTTAAGGTGGAAAGCCACGCTGGCCATACTGCCTTTGTGGCCTTCACGGGGTCCGTACACATTGAAATAGCGGAATCCGCAGATCTGAGAGTCCGTCTGCGGCAGCAGGGTGCGCACATACTGGTCGAACAGGAATTTGGAATAGCCGTAAACGTTCAGCGGCTGTTCATACTGACGCTGTTCGATAAAGTTTTCCGTCCTGCCGCCATAGGTAGCGGCGGAAGACGCATAAAGAAAGGGAATGGTCCGTTCAAGGCAGTAATGCAGCAATTCCTTGGAGTATTGATAGTTATTGTCCATCATATACTTCCCGTCCCACTCGGTGGTGGACGAACAGGCGCCTTCGTGGAATACCGCTTCAATATCGCCGAAATCATCGCCGGCGATGATACTGGCGATAAAATCCTCTTTATCCATATAATCGGTAATATCCAGATCCGCCAGATTGACGAATTTGGTGCCATCCTTAAGGTTATCCACCACCAGGATATCGTTATATCCGACATTATTCAGAGACTTAACAATATTGCTGCCGATAAAACCGGCCCCACCAGTGACGACTATCATGGATTAACCCTTGTGTAATCTTGGCGGAGCAGGCACTGCGTCTGCCCCTTTATGGTTCTTAGCATAACATTTTCGGTGAAAGCTTAATATCCGTCCGGCGCTGAAGCGAACCAATGTTTAATCTGCGTCACCCAAGACGTCTGATTCAAGCTGGAAAATATCACGCTGAACATCGCATCAGCATAAACCGGCGGCGGAGCCTGCTTGACAATACATTGCGGAACGCCCTGGAACCGATGGCGCGGACGGCCGGGGGCCGGTAACGGCGTCGGCGCGGGGGAGGGTGAAGCCGCCTCGTTCACCAGCGCGCTGGGGGGCACCAGCACGATATCCGACGGCAACGCCGACAATACCTGCTGCAGCACCTTGATGGTGTCCGGATGAGGGTGCCCGATAGCGATGGCCGAGCCGTTACGGCGGGCCAGGGCTACGGCACGGTTGAACTGCTGCCGGATGTCGTCCTGGTTGGACGTGTCGTCCAGAAATACATTGCGTTTGATTACCTTGACGCCGGTGCCGGCCGCCGCCTGGCGCGACTGGCTGTTGCCGATGGTCATGCTGTCGAGAAAATAAAAGGGATAGCGGCTCAGTACCTGCATGACATTTTGCATGCCCGCCAGGCTGGAGGTCATGGCGCTGCCCATATGGTTGTTCACCCCGACGGCATACGGAACTTTGCCCACCGCATCGCGCACGATGCGGGCGATCTCATCCCGGCTCATGCTTGGGAACAGCGTGTCCCGTTCCAGCGGCTGCTTGCTCAACGGCGCCATCGGCAGGTGAATCAGAACTTCCCGTCCCTGCGCATGGGCTTTGCGCGCCATCTCGGCGGCAAAGGGAGCATTGGGCAAGACGGAGATGGATACGGCGGTGGGCATCGACAGCACTTGATATTCAGTATGCGGACGATAGCCGAAGTCGTCGATGACGATGGCCAGCCTGCCGGCAAAAGCGGTTTTAGCCATACCGAGCAGGAGCAACAGTACCAGGGCACCGGTTTTTTTATTCAACACGCTATCTTCCTAACCATGGCAAGGGGTTGATCGCTTGGCCGCGACGACGAATTTCGAAATAGAGGGCTGAGGTATCCTGCCCGCCGCTGGTGCCCACCAGCGCGATGGGCTGGCCGGATTTAACCTGATCCCCCACCTTCACCAGGGCGCTTTGATTGTAGCCGTAGAGACTCATATCTCCTTGACCGTGTTCAAGCACCACCACCAGGCCATAGCCCTGGAGCCAGTCGGCCATCAGCACGCGGCCGTCGGCAATGGCTTTGACTTCGGTGCCTTCGGGGGCGGCGATCACCATGCCCTTCCAGCGCAGCTCGCCTTGCAGCGCTTCTCCGAACTGATGCAGGGTGCGGCCCCTGACCGGCCACATGGCTTGCCCGGCGGGCTGGCCCAGTCCGCCGGTACGGGACATTAGCTCGCGTTCGCTGGTGGAAGGTTTATAGGTCGCTCCCTGGCGTTTAGCCTGTTCCTGCCGTTCCCGCACCTGCTGCGCCTCGCGTTCTTCCCGCTCGGCACGGGCTTTGGCTTCCCGTTCTGCGCGGGCGATATCGTTTTGCAGGCGGGCTTCGTTTTGCCGCAGTTCGTTCAGGCTGAGCTGATTTTGATGGATGGAGGTATCGAGGGCGGAGAGCGTTTTCTTTCGCGCCAGCCGGGCATTTTCCAGCGTTTTCTGCTCGGACTGCTGCTGTCGCAGCATTGTCGCCTGCTGAAGCTGTTTTTGCTGCAGATCGGTTTTCTGACCCGCCAGTTGCTGCCGTGTCTGTTTGAGATCCTGAATGGATTTTTCCCGCGCCTGATTGAGATAGCTGAAATACGCCAGGATCCTTTCGCTGCGCTGGCCTTCTTCCCCGCTTAAAATCAATTGCAGACCGGAGTTGCGGCCCTGGCGAAACGCGGCGTCCAACTGCTGCGCCAGCAGCTTCTGCTGAGCGGCCTGGCGCGCTTGCAACTGCTTGATGGATTGGTTCAGCCTGTCTATATCCTGAGTCAGCGACGCCAGCGTGCCTTGCGTCTCGCGCAGGGCACGGCTGGATTTGGAAATGGACTCTTCCTGTTTTTTCAGCTGGCTCAGCAATGCGCCGCGCTGCTGTTGCTGTTGCTGTACGCTTTTTTCTTTCTCGGCGATATTTTGCTGCAGGGTTTTAAGCTGTTGCTTGTTGTCATCGGCGTGGCCGGCTATAGGCAATAACATTACGCCAGCATAAAACAGGCTGGCGTAAACATGATGCTTTAACGTTGGAAAAGGGCCTCGGCTGCCGTTTTCCCCGGTATTCACTCTTTTCAACGATGCCTTTCCCCTCATTGACAAGATTATTCCACGTTGAACAGCGGCTTACCAGTTATCTATGGCGTAAATCCCTTCGCCCGCATGTCTGCATGCCTGGGTAAGAGATAAAATTAGGCGATAAAGGCCACAATTTTTAGCGACATGGGGCGCAATGTGGTTAGTTTCTTCTTTCCGGCCATGTATATTGGCTGAATTTGCCGTAATGCGAGGGTATACTCGAAGCCTTTACTGCGTGGCCACAACTCACGGGAGCTTTTACACCCCATGCAAGAAATTATGCCGTTCGTTAGCGATCACCCCATGCTTTGTCTGGCCTGGGTCGCTTTATTGATCGCCGTCATCGTAACCACTGTAAAAACACGTTTTTCCAAGGTGAATGAAATTACCCGCGGCGAAGCCATCCGTCTGATCAATAAGGAAGACGCTGTCATAGTTGATTTGCGCAGCCGGGATGACTACCGTAAAGGACACATTGCCAACGCGTTGAATCTCACCTCGTCCGAGGTGAAAAGCGGCAATTTCGGCGAGTTGGATAAAGCCAAAACGAAACCGGTTATCGTGGTATGCGCAACCGGCACTACGTCGCGCGAGCCGGCGGAAAACCTGAACAAAGCGGGCTTTGAACGGGTTTATGTCCTTAAGGAGGGCATATCCGGCTGGAGCGGAGAGAACTTACCCCTTGTCCGGGGCAAGTAAGACAAACCTGAAAGGGGGAACCATGGCCAATATTGAAATCTATACCAAAGCGACTTGTCCATATTGCCATCGCGCCAAGGCTTTACTCACCCGCAAGCACGCCGTATTCCAGGAAATACCCATTGACGGGGATGCGGATAAACGGGAAGAAATGATTAAACGCAGCGGCCGCAACACGGTTCCACAAATTTTCATCGACGGACAGCATGTGGGTGGCTGTGATGATTTACACGCACTTGATGCGCGCGGTGGATTGGATCCCCTGCTTAAATAAGCCGGGAGCCAGACGCGCGCCCGGGTGCATGAAGCGAAATTAACCAAAGGGTTTTTTAATGTCCGAGCAAAATAATACCGAGATGACGTTCCAGATCCAGCGCGTTTACACCAAGGACGTCTCTTTTGAAGCACCTAACGCACCAAAGGTTTTTCAGCAGGAATGGCAGCCGGAAATCAAGCTGGACCTCGATACCGCCTCCACTCAGCTGGCGGAAGGCATCTATGAAGTGGTATTACGCGTGACGGTAACGGCGTTGCTGGGGGAAGAGACCGCTTTCCTGTGTGAAGTGCAGCAGGCCGGCATCTTTACCATTTCAGGCATTGACGGGACGCAGTTGGCTCATTGCCTGGGCGCGTATTGCCCGAATATTCTTTTCCCCTATGCCCGCGAGTGCATAACCAGCCAGGTATCCCGTGGTACGTTCCCGCAGCTTAACCTGGCGCCGGTGAACTTTGACGCACTGTTCATGAACTATCTGCAACAGCAGACCGATGGTGAAGGAAACCAACCGACCCAGGAAGCCTGATGATGCCTAAAAGTGCCTCCATGATTGTTATCGGTGCCGGCTCCTACGGCACGGCCCTTGCTATTACCATGGCGCGAAACGGTCATGAGGTACTGTTATGGGGGCATGATCCCGATCATATCCATACCCTGGAGGCGGCGCGGTGCAACCAGGTCTTTCTGCCCGATGTGCCGTTCCCGCCTTCGCTGCGTCTTGAGACGGATTTGTCCCGTGCCATGCTGTTCAGCCGCGACGTGCTGATTGTGGTGCCGAGCCATGTGTTCGGCAGCGTATTGACGCAAATCCGGCCGCATTTGCGGCCCGATGCACGCGTGGTCTGGGCAACCAAAGGGTTGGAGGCGGACACCGGCCGCTTATTGGCGGATGTGGCCCGTGAAGTATTGGGTGATACGATCCCCCTTGCGGTGATCTCGGGACCGACTTTCGCCAAGGAGCTGGCGGCGGGTTTGCCCACCGCCATTGCCCTGGCATCCACCGACGCCGATTTTTCGGCTGATTTACAGTATCTGCTGCATTGCGGCAAAAGCTTTCGCGTCTACGGCAACGCTGATTTTATCGGCGTCCAGCTGGGCGGCGCGGTTAAGAATGTGATAGCCATCGGCGCCGGCATGTCGGATGGCATCGGCTTCGGCGCCAATGCCCGTACGGCGCTTATCACCCGCGGACTCGCGGAGATGTCGCGTCTTGGCGCCGCCCTGGGGGCGGACCCGGGGACGTTTATGGGCATGGCGGGACTCGGCGACCTGGTCTTGACCTGCACCGATAACCAATCCCGTAACCGTCGGTTCGGCATGCTGCTCGGTCAGGGTGTCGACGTTCAGACCGCTCAGGACCGCATCGGCCAGGTAGTGGAAGGTTATCGCAATACGAAAGAGGTGCTGGCGCTGGCAGGGCGTTACGGGGTCGAGATGCCGATCACCGAACAAATCTACCAGGTGCTCTACCGTAACAAAAATGCCCATGAAGCGGCGCTTAGCCTGCTCGGACGAGCCCAAAAAGACGAGAAAACAGGTGGTTGACGGCTGTCGGCCGTCCGGCAAGAGTGATTACATCAGCAAAAGGGTCGTGAGTATGTCCACTGAAGAATTGGAAGCGGTATGGAATAACATCAAAGCTGAAGCGCGTTTGCTGGCGGAGTGTGAACCCATGCTGGCCAGTTTTTTTCATGCCACTCTGCTGAAACATGAAAATTTAGGCAGCGCCCTGAGCTATATGCTGGCGAATAAATTGGCCAATACCATTATGCCGGCCATCGCCATTCGTGAAATAGTGGAAGAGGCCTACAAGAACGACGAGCAAATGATCCATTCGGCGGCCCGCGATATCACCGCCGTGCGGCTGCGCGACCCGGCGGTGGACAAATACTCCACGCCGTTGCTCTATCTCAAAGGGTTCCATGCCCTGCAGGCCTACCGTATCGGCCACTGGCTATGGGGCCAGGATCGGCAGGCCCTGGCCATCTATCTTCAAAACCAGATCTCGGTTTCTTTCGGGGTCGATATCCATCCGGCCGCCAAAATCGGCTGCGGCATCATGCTTGACCACGCCACCGGAATTGTTATCGGCGAGACGGCCATTGTTGAAAATGACGTCTCCATTCTGCAGTCGGTGACGCTGGGCGGTACCGGGAAGACCAGCGGCGATCGCCATCCCAAGATTCGCGAAGGGGTCATGATCGGCGCCAATGCCACCATTCTGGGCAATATCGAAGTGGGACGCGGCGCTAAAATCGGCGCGGGCTCGGTGGTATTACAATCAGTACCGCCCCACACCACTGCGGCGGGGGTTCCCGCCAGGATTGTCGGCAAGCCGGACAGCGATAAACCCTCCATGGATATGGATCAGTTTTTCGGCAGCCATGGCTTTGAGTACGGCGACGGCATCTGATTCGTTTCCAGCGTTGGTTGAAATCCATACGCCACGTGGCGTAGTCGAACGCTACCTGCCCGCGCCTGCATACCCCAATTGTCGCCATGCCTCATATACCACCACCGAAACGGCATTGGATAAATTCATGCTGCGGCTGCCCGGCTGCATGGGAATGCGAATTTTTTGGCCCACGGGCAGGTTATCCAGAATAAACGGCGGCAATCCGCGGGTCTCAGGCCCAAACAGCAAATAGTCCCCCGCCCGGTACTCCGCCTCGCTGTGTGCCGGCGTGCCTTTCGTGGTCAACGCAAACAGCCGCGCCGGCTGTTCTTGCGCCAGGAACGCCGCGTAATCGTGGTGGCGTTTTATATGGGCGAATTCATGGTAATCCAGGCCTGCGCGGCGTAAACGCTTATCGTCCCAGGTAAATCCCAAAGGCTCGATAAGATGCAACGCAAAGCCGGTATTGGCGCACAAACGAATGATATTGCCGGTATTAGGCGGGATTTCCGGTTCGTATAAAACGATATTTAACATACTGCCCCCTTGAAGAGGGCGAAGAATAACAAAAAAAAGCCCAACGCGCCGCAACTCCCCGCCGCTTTGGGCTACAACTGGCTAACGATGCCGCAAGGCAACCACTTCCTCAGGTTCATCAAGGCTCCAATGGCAACCGCATCACCAGGTCAACGGTGCTGCAATGGCAACCACATCACCAGGCGCAGCCCGCCCAGCGGGCTATCCTCAGCCTTGACCCAGCCATGGTGCTGCTCAACCGCTTTTTCAACAATGGCCAGGCCAAGGCCCGAGCCGCCGGACTCGCGATCGCGGGCTTCATCGGTGCGATAGAAAGGACGGAAAATCTGTTCGCGATCCTCTTCGCTCACGCCGGGACCATCGTCATCCACGGTGATAGTGACGCCCTGCGCGTCGGCGCTGAAGGCCACCGCGATACGCTGATGAGAATAACGCAAGGCGTTGCGCACAACGTTTTCCAGGGCGCTGTCCAACGCCGCCGGATTACCCACCAATACCCAACTGCCGGGAGGCGCGGTAATTTCAAGGGTTTTTCCCATTTGTTCGGCTTCAAACTTTGCGTCGTCCAGCACATCGTTCCATAACTCGCTGGCTTTGATAAACTCCCGCGTCAACTCGTTTTTATGCTGATTACGCGACAATACCAGCAGGTCGTTTATCATGGAATCCAGCCGCTGGGCCTCGGTTTCAATACGCGCCAGTTCGTTGCCTTCGCCATGCTTGCGCCGCATAAGCGCTGTGGCCAGCTGCAGGCGGGTGAGGGGGGTACGCAGTTCATGGGAAATGTCCGACAGCAGCCGTTGCTGTGCGCTGACCATTCTTTCAAGCGCGCTGACCATCTGGTTAAAGCTGACGCCGGTGGCTAAAAATTCCTGTGGACCGGCTTCCAGTTCCGGATGCTGGCGTAAATTGCCCCTGGCGACTTCATCCGCGGCGTATTTGAGTTTACGCGCCGGTTTCGCCAGGCTCCAGGCAAGCCAAAGCAGCAACGGAATGCTGATGAGCATGGTAACGATAAGCAGCAGAAACGGCCTGTCAAACATCAAGTTGATAAAATCCGATTGCGAATTGCCCGCCGGCCGTATTTGATAGAGCTGATAATTATCGTCTCCATCCCGCACCGCGAAGGGCCCCACCAATTCCATGCGGCCATATTTTTTCTTTTGCGGCTGATCCGA
This sequence comes from Sodalis sp. RH15, assembly GCF_047324255.1. Lineage (NCBI taxonomy): Bacteria > Pseudomonadati > Pseudomonadota > Gammaproteobacteria > Enterobacterales > Bruguierivoracaceae > Sodalis > Sodalis sp. RH15. Next base: position 86,512 of record NZ_CP178738.1, on the reverse strand, counting down.
GTTATCGGACTGGCCGATGAAATTGCGGATAACCTGCATTTCATTACGCTGACCGCCGATAACACGCCCCTCGCTGGTGACCAGAATCAAACGCTGGCCCGGCGGCGCCCATTTGTCGATGGCGCGAAACAGGCGGCGCCACCACATCAGATCGTTGGCCGGATCGGCGGCCAGTTCGGCCTCGACATGCTGTTGCAGCATCACGCCCTGTCGCTGTTCACTGTCCAGCAACGGGGTCAGCTGGCGGGTATCCAGTTTGGGAACCATTAACACCAGCATCAAAACCAGCGCCAGGGTTAGCCAGAAGATGGCGAATATCCTCGCGGTCAAACTGTTTATCATGCGGCCGATACCATTAAGTAACCCCGGCCCCGCAGGGTTTTGAACCAGGGATGCCCGTCTTTGCGCTCCGGCAATTTACGCCGCAGATTGGAGATGTGCATATCGATTGCCCGATCAAACGGCGTCAGGCGCTTACCCAGGACTTCCTGGCTGAGGTGCTCCCGTGAAACCACCTGGCCGAGATGCTGCGCCAGTAAGTAGAGCAGGGTGAATTCCGTCCCGGTCAGTTCCAGGGGAACGCCGTCAAAGGTCGCCTCCTGCCGGCCGGGATTGAGGCGCAGAAAATCAACTTCCAGCGATGGCGTGCCGTTTTCGCCGTTTTGCAACTGTTCCGTCCACTGGGAACGACGCAAAATGGCTCTGATTCGCGCCACCAATTCCCGATCGTTGAACGGCTTGGGCAGATAATCATCCGCGCCCAGTTCGAGTCCCAGCACGCGATCCAGCTCGCTGCCGCGCGCCGTGAGCATAATAACCGGCGTTTGGTGTTGCTGGCGTAATTCCTTAAGCGTATCGATACCGTTTTTCCTGGGCATCATTACGTCAAGCAATAAGAGATCAACCGAGCTATCCAGCATATTCAACGCCTGTTCGCCGTCATAAGCCACCAGGACGTTAAAGCCTTCCATCTCAAGCAATTCTTTTAACAATGCCGTTAATTCACGATCGTCGTCGACCAAAAGGATTTTATTCATTTTCTCACCTCCAAACGCAAAATACGTCATCAATCACTACCAATCCATGACTTTACGTAGCTTTACATCCCCTGACGCTAGTTTGCAGCGGCGACAGTAGAATGAATTCATCGTTAAGCAACTTAGTAATGGGTGTAGGGGTTAGGGATGCACAAACTTAACGCCATGTTCATCGCCGCCACTCTTTTTTCCGGAAGCACTGTGGCCGGTGAGAACAATGCAACGGGAAGTTGGCATCAGGATGACATCGCAAACCGATGCGGCGATAGTCATTACAGCATGTTTGAAGGCGTAAGGCTGACGGAACACCAGCGGCAGCAAATGCGCGATTTGATGAGTCAGGCTCGCCTTGATATTCCCCGTATCAATGTGAGTGAAATGGAACAGTTGCATGTACTGGTAACAGCAGAAAATTTTGATGAGCCGGCTGTTAGGGCCCAAATTGAAAAAATGTCCCGGCAAAATGTCGCTCGCCAGGTTGAAATGGCTAAAGTGCGGAATCAAATGTACAACCTGCTGACGCCGGAGCAAAGACAAATTTTGAATCAGAATCATCAGCAACGCCTGGCAGAAATGGCGTCGCAAATATCGGAAATGATGCCATCTTCTGCCCAGAAGCCGGTACAGAGTGTGACCCTTAAATAAGACATCTTCATTTTTCCTTGCCATAGACACCATCCCTGTCTTCCCCCACCGAAAGGTGGGGTTTTTTTTAATGACTGACACCTACAATCATCGACAAGCAGCAAACCAATGCCGGCAATGACAAGTCCTTGGAATGTGGCGACATAAGACACAAGCAAAGTGCCCGCAGTTCCGCTGCGTTAATGCTACGATATTCCCGTGCCGCATCCTAAAATGTCTTGCAAAAGTGTGACATAAACCAAAGGAAGCCGGCCTCCCGGGCAGGCCGGCACCGGTCTCGCTTTCATATCTCTGCAATCTGGCGAAAATAACCTAACACGCGGTTTGCAACATCTTTTATCAACTGTGGTGCTGCATGTGCCGATGATTGGCATTATGGTAATTGCGGCGCCAAGCCAGACCCATCCTTTTTCCCATTGGGTTACAAATTGTCCGGTGTACCGAGTGGTGAAAAGCTAAGACACTGGTAAATGTAATGCATTATCATAGGGTATAAACGTGAGGATAGTGGGAAATTGCCTGACCTGAATCAATTCAGCAAAAGGGATTTGATATACTATTTCCACCATAAGCCATAGGTCGGATTTAATCCGTTCCTCAAAGTTAACCGGCATAGTGTATTCTACAAATAATAGCTAAAGCTCAGAGGTAGTCATGATTAAGAAAATCGGTGTACTGACAAGCGGTGGTGATTCACCGGGCATGAATGCAGCGATCCGGGGCGTTGTGCGCGCCGGACTTTCCGAAGGTTTGGAGGTTTATGGCGTCTATGACGGTTTCCTCGGACTGTTTCAGGATCGAATGAGCAAGCTCGACCGCTATAGCGTATCGGATATGATTAACCGTGGCGGTACCTTTTTGGGCTCGGCCCGTTTCCCTGAGTTCCGTGAAGAGGGAACCCGCGTTATTTCCATTGAGAACATGAAAAAACGTCAACTCGATGCGCTGGTGGTTATCGGCGGCGACGGTTCTTATATGGGTGCCAAGCGTCTCACTGAAATGGGCTTTCCCTGCATCGGTTTGCCCGGCACCATTGATAACGATGTGGCCGGCACTGACTACACCATCGGTTATTTCACCGCCTTGGAAACGGTGGTCGAGGCTATTGACCGGCTGCGCGATACGTCTTCTTCACACCAGCGTATTTCCATCGTTGAAGTCATGGGCCGCTACTGCGGTGATTTGACCATGTCGGCGGCCATTGCCGGCGGATGCGAATTTATCGTACTGCCGGAAGTGGAGTTTAAACCGGAAGATCTGGTTTATGAAATTAAAGCCGGTATCGCCAAGGGTAAAAAGCACGCCATCGTTGCCATCACCGAACATATCTGCAATATCAGCGAATTGGCGCAATATATTGAAAAAGAAACCGGCCGTGAAACCCGCGCCACTGTATTGGGTCATATCCAGCGTGGCGGCAGCCCGGTAGCTTATGACCGCATCCTGGCCTCGCGCATGGGGGCATTTTCCATCGAACTGCTGCTGCAGGGCTACGGCGGGCGCTGCGTCGGGGTGCAAAATGATAAATTGGTCCATCACGACATTATCGACGCCATAGAAAACATGAAACGGCCGTTCAAAAGTGATTTGCTGGAATGTGCTAAAAAACTCTACTGATCGCTTCAACTTCCCGCTATTTAACGCCCCCGTCATCGGGGGTTTTTTTTACCCTCTGTGGTTTAGCTCTTTTGCTTATATAAATTACGTTTTTATTCTTTAAAATGTTACAGGATTTCTGACACTCTCTGCTTAGTCGATATTCAGGTGATAAAAAGACTCTTCGGGAGAGCAACGATGTCAAAGTGGCAAGCAGGGTTGTTGTTGATTTTATTGTCGGGAAGCGCGCTGGCAAAAGATATCCAATTATTGAACGTGTCCTATGACCCGACACGGGAGCTTTATCAGGACTACAATGCTGCCTTCAGCAAATACTGGCAGGCTAAGACCGGCGACAAGGTCACCATTCGGCAATCCCACGGCGGGTCAGGTAAGCAGGCTACCTCGGTTATCAACGGTATTGATGCGGATGTGGTGACATTGGCGCTGGAATCTGATGTGGACGCCATCGCAGCGCGCGGCCGGATTGATAAAAACTGGATTACCCGGCTGCCTGATAACTCGGCGCCTTATACCTCCACTATTGTTTTTCTGGTACGTAAGGGCAATCCCAAGCAAATTCATGACTGGCCTGATTTAATCAAGCCTGGCATCTCCATCATCACGCCGAACCCGAAGACCTCCGGCGGCGCGCGTTGGAACTATCTGGCCGCCTGGGGTTATGCGCTGCATCATAATAATAACGATCAGGCGAAAGCCCAGGATTTCGTCAAGGCGGTTTATAAAAATGTGAGCGTACTGGATTCAGGCGCCCGCGATTCCACGAATACCTTTGTGGAACGCGGCATCGGCGACGTTTTAATCGCCTGGGAAAACGAGGCTTTGCTGGCGGTGAATAAGGTGGGTAAAGGCCAATTCGATATCGTTGTTCCCAGCGAGTCAATTGTGGCGGAGCCTACGGTATCGGTAGTAGATAAAGTGGTGGACAAACGGGGAACCCGCGACGTGGCTACCGCTTATCTGACCTATCTTTATTCGCCGGAAGGCCAGCGTATCGCGGCCAGAAACTATTATCGTCCCCGTGATCCGGCAGTGGCGAAGGAATTTGCCGATAAATTCCCACAGCTCAAGCTGTACAGCTTGAAGGATGTGTTCGGGAGCTGGCAGCAGGTGCAAAAAGTGCATTTCTCCGACGGCGGCAGCTTCGATCAAATCAACCAACGTTAACCGTTAACCCAAGCATAACGCCGATGGCTATAAGCCATCGGTGAGCTTGTTGACAAAGTGTTCGGTCGGGTTAGGCTACCAGATCGTAAACACGCCGTGAATACATCCCTGTAGGCTCGATCCGCGCCACCCATGGCGCGGACGGTTTACTCTTCTGGCAACCTGCCCTGCCTTATTGACTTCGAGTGCATTTGTCAACAGTCTGGCCGATGGCAATAAGCCGTCGGTTTTTTTCCTCACATCTTCTTCCCGCTGCCCTGACGGACCACGTTTTTCCGGCGACCGCATCCTCTTCTCGCTTCACTCTCAAATTCAATTGCTTGTGTGAATAATCTTTTTTATCACTAGCGAAACGTTTCGATGGCGATCACATTTTTGATGGATTGAGCTTGTACACCTCTGCTTTTTTAACTAATTTCATCCTCAGCGAAACGTTTCGCTGGTGGAGGCAGGAAAATGAAGAAAGGTGTTTTACTGAACGCTGACGTCTCTGCGCTCATCTCCCGTCTGGGCCATACGGATCAGGTCACGATTGCCGATGCGGGATTGCCCATTCCCTCTTCAAGCCAAAGGATTGATCTGGCGTTGACCCGGGGTGTGCCGACCTTTTTACAGGTGGTGAGCGCGGTTGTCAGCGAAATGCAGGTAGAAAAGGCCATTTTGGCCAAGGAAATGGCGGAAATTAATCCTCAGCTGCATGAGGCGCTGCTGGATCAGTTGACGGCCCTTGAGCAGCAACAGGGCAATACCATTGCCATCGAGTATATCAGCCACCAGGTATTCAAAGCCCAGACCGCATATAGCCGCGCGGTCATCCGCAGTGGGGAATGCACTCCTTTCGCCAATGTCATCCTGTGCTCCGGCGTCACCTTCTGAGGCATCTATGCAACCGTTACTGCAATTGACAGGGATAGACAAATCCTTCCCGGGGGTTAAGGCGCTTACCGGCGCGGCGCTGACGGTTTATCCCGGCCGCGTTATGGCGCTGGTGGGAGAGAATGGCGCCGGCAAGTCTACCATGATGAAAGTGTTGACCGGCATCTACAGCAAAGATGCCGGCACCCTGTCATACCTGGGAAAAGAGGTGGCGTTCAGCGGGCCGAAGGCATCCCAGGAAGCCGGTATCGGCATTATCCATCAAGAATTGAATCTTATTCCTCAGTTGACCATTGCGGAAAATATCTTCCTCGGCCGCGAATTCCTCAATCGGTTCGGCGGTATCGACTGGAAACGGATGTACAGCGAAGCTGACCAGCTGTTGGCCCGGCTCAATCTGCGGTATAGCAGCCACCGTCTGGTGGGGGAGCTGTCCATCGGCGATCAGCAGATGGTGGAAATAGCCAAGGTCATCAGCTTCAAGTCCCGGGTCATTATCATGGATGAGCCTACCGATGCGCTCACCGATACCGAAACGGCGTCGCTGTTCAGCGTGATAAACGAACTCAGGCAGCAGGGCTGCGGCATCGTTTATATTTCCCATCGGTTAAAAGAGATTTTTCAAATCTGCGACGATGTCACGGTGCTTCGGGACGGGCAGTTTATCGCCGAACGCCGGGTAACCGAGTTACAGGAAGACGCCCTGATCGAAATGATGGTGGGACGTCGCCTGGAAGAGCAATACCCGCGCATTGAAGTCCCTCTCGGCGAGGAACGTCTAGCGGTCAATCATCTTAGCGGCCCCGGCGTCGACGATGTCAGCTTTACGCTGCGCCGCAGTGAAATCCTCGGCGTCGCGGGCTTGATGGGCGCGGGACGCACGGAACTGATGAAAACCCTCTATGGCGCGGCGAAACGCACCGGCGGCACGGTAGTGCTGGACGGGCGAGCCATTATGACCCGCACCCCTCAGGACGGGTTGGCTAACGGTATCGTCTACATTTCCGAAGATCGTAAGCGGGACGGGCTGGTGCTGGGGATGTCGGTGAAGGAGAACATGACCCTCACCGCCCTGCGCTATTTCAGCCGTCAGGGCGGCGGATTGAAACACGCGGAAGAACAGCAGGCGGTAGGGGATTTTATTCGTTTATTCAATATTAAAACGCCCTCGATGGAGCAGCCAATAGGCCTGCTGTCCGGCGGCAATCAACAAAAAGTCGCCATTGCCCGCGGCTTGATGACCCGGCCCAAGGTATTGATTCTGGATGAACCGACCCGCGGCGTCGATGTCGGCGCTAAAAAAGAGATTTATCAATTAATCAATCAGTTCAAAGAAGAAGGGCTCAGTATCATTTTGGTCTCTTCGGAGATGCCCGAAGTGCTGGGAATGAGCGATCGCGTGATGGTGATGCATGAGGGCCGCTTAAGCGGCATTTTCCCCATAGGGCAGGCCACTCAAGAGGTCCTGATGGCCGCGGCCGTCGGTAAGCAATACAGTACCCAGCAGGAGAATCAATGATGAGTACCCGGATTATTCCCGTTAAACGCGGTTTCAGCAAAACTTGGCTATTAGAACAGAAATCATTGATTGCGCTGCTGGTGCTTATCGCCGTGGTGTCTTCCATGAGTTCGAACTTCTTCAGCCTCAATAATTTGTTCAATATTCTTCAACAGACCTCCGTGAACGCCATTATGGCGGTGGGCATGACGCTGGTGATCTTGACCGCCGGTATCGATCTTTCCGTGGGTTCGCTGCTGGCCCTGACCGGTGCGGTGGCCGCGTCGGTGGTGGGGCTTGAAATCAACGTGTTCGTCGCGGTGGGAGCCTCCCTATTGCTGGGCGCGGCAATCGGCGCCGTGACGGGGGTCATTGTGGCGAAAGGAAAGGTACAGGCCTTTATCGCGACCCTGGTGATGATGCTGCTGCTGCGGGGCGTCACCATGGTATATACCGACGGCAGCCCGGTGAATACCGGCTTCAGCGATGCGGCCGATGCGTTCGGCTGGTTTGGTATCGGCCGTCCGCTGGGCGTGCCTACGCCGGTGTGGATTATGGCGGTGGTGTTTCTCGCCGCCTGGTACATGCTGCACCACACCCGTTTGGGCCGCTATATCTACGCATTGGGCGGCAATGAAGCCGCGACGCGGTTGTCGGGCATCAGCGTTGATAAGGTCAAGGTCATCGTCTATTCGCTGTGCGGGCTGACGGCGGCGCTGGCCGGCGTGATTGAAGTGGCCCGGCTCTCTTCGGCGCAGCCCACCGCCGGTACCGGGTATGAACTGGATGCCATTGCCGCCGTGGTGCTGGGGGGAACCAGCCTGTCCGGCGGTAAAGGCCGCATCATGGGAACCCTTATTGGCGCGCTGATCCTCGGATTTTTGAATAACGGACTGAATTTATTAAGTGTTTCTTCCTACTATCAGATGATTGTAAAGGCTGTCGTCATTTTGTTGGCGGTATTGGTAGATAACAAAAGCAGTAAATAACCTCCCCTGCAGGAAACATAAAGATGAAAATGAAAAAATTAGCTGTTTTGATGTCCGCCGTTGCGTTAAGCGCCGCTTTCAGCGCCAACGCCCTGGCAAAAGATACTATTGCGCTGGTGGTTTCCACTCTTAACAATCCGTTCTTTGTTTCGATGAAAGACGGGGCGCAACAGGAAGCGAATAAACTGGGTTATCAATTGGTAGTCCTCGATTCGCAAAACAATCCGGCCAAGGAATTGGCTAACGTGCAGGATCTGACGGTGCGCGGCGTCAAGCTGGTCATGATAAACCCGACGGATTCCGATGCCGTGGGCAATGCCGTTATCCTGGCCAACCAAGCCAAGATCCCGGTCATCACCCTGGATCGTAAGGCGAACAAGGGCCAGATCGTCAGTCATATCGCCTCGGACAACCGGGTCGGCGGCAAAATGGCGGGTGATTTTATCGGGCAAAAACTGGGTAACAGCGCCAAGGTTATTGAACTTGAAGGGATTGCCGGCACCTCAGTGGCCCGTGAACGCGGCGAAGGATTCAAGCAATCCGCCGATCAATACAAATTCACCATGTTGGCCAGCCAGCCGGCTGATTTCGATCGCACCAAAGGTCTTAACGTCATGCAGAACCTGCTGACCGCCCACCCGACGGTACAAGCGGTATTCGCGCAAAATGACGAAATGGCCTTAGGCGCGATGCGTGCCCTGCAAACCGTCAATAAAACCGATGTGCTGGTGGTAGGCTTTGACGGTACGGCGGATGGACTCAAAGCGGTGCAAAGCGGAAGAATGGCCGCCACCGTGGCGCAGCAGCCCGATCAAATCGGTATTATCGGTGTTGAAACCGCAGACAAAGTATTAAAAGGCGGCAAGGTGGATGCCATAATCCCGGTAGCCCTTAAGCTGGTCACGAAATAACGCCGGTTCACTTTCTACAGCAAGGTATTGCGTTATCGACCCGCCAGCCGGGGGACGATAACGCATTCAATCAGGATAAATACGATGGCGACAAACAAGCTGGTGGTGCTGGGTAGTATCAATGCCGATCATATCCTCAACCTTGAGCAATTTCCTCGTCCCGGTGAAACGGTTATTGGAAAAAACTATACCGTCGCTTTCGGCGGTAAAGGCGCCAATCAAGCGGTGGCGGCCGGGCGTAGCGGGGCGAATATCGATTTTGTCGCCTGCGTCGGCGAGGATGATATAGGGCAGCGTATCCGTAAGCAGTTGGCGGCGGACAACATCGGTGTCGGATCGGTGGAAGCCAGCCCCGGCACAACCACCGGCGTTGCGCTGATTTTCGTGAACCGGGATGGTGAGAATGTGATTGCCATCGATCCGGGCGCCAACGCCGCGCTTACGCCGGATTATCTGGCGCGATACGAGAAAAAGATTATCGATGCCTCCGTGCTGCTGATGCAGCTGGAGTCGCCGCTGGAGACGGTGATTGCCGCCGCCAAGCTGGCAAAGCTGCATCAGACGCAGGTTATTCTGAATCCGGCTCCGGCCCGTGAGTTACCGGACCCGTTGCTGGCCCTGGTGGATACCATCACGCCGAATGAGACTGAAGCGGAACGTCTGACGGGCGTCGCAATCAATGATGACGCCTCCGCCGCCCGCGCCGCGCAAATACTCCATGGCAAAGGCATTCCCACGGTATTGATTACCCTGGGCAGCCGCGGCGTATGGCTTAGCCGGCAGGGTCATGGCAAACTGATCCCGGGGTTTAAGGTCGACGCGGTGGATACCATTGCGGCGGGGGATACATTCAATGGCGCGTTGGTTACGGCATTGCTGGAAGGGGAAGATATGGACAAGGCAGTGAGATTTGCCCATGCCGCCGCCGCCATTGCGGTCACCCGCTCGGGTGCGCAGCCGTCCATTCCCTGGCGCAAAGAAATCGACGCCTTTTTGCAAGGGTTAGACTAGCTTGTCCACCATGAAAGATGTCGCCCGTTTGGCGGGCGTTTCAACCTCCACGGTTTCTCATGTGATCAATGACAATCGTTTTGTCAGCGATGCGGTGCGAGATAAGGTTCTGGCGGCGGTGGAACAGCTGAATTACGCGCCTTCGGCCTTGGCCCGCAGTTTGAAGATAAACCAGACGCGCACCATCGGGATGTTGATAACCTCCAGTAATAATCCGTTTTATGCGGAAGTGGTGCACGGGGTGGAACGCAGCTGCTATGAGCGCGGTTATAGCTTGATCCTGTGCAATACCGAGGAGGATGCGGATCGCATGAGCCGCAGCATGGAGACGTTGCTGCAAAAACGCGTGGACGGCCTGCTTATCATGTGTACCGAAAACAATCGTCCCTCCCGGCTGGCGTTGCGTCGTTATCCTTCATTGCCCATTGTGATGATGGATTGGACGCCGTTTGAGGACGCGCTGGATATCATCCAGGATAATTCGTTGCTGGGGGGCGATCTGGCCACCCGTTATCTGATTTCCCGTGGTTATCATAAAATTGCCTGTATTGCCGGTCCCCAGGATAAAACCACTGCCCGCCACCGGTTGGAGGGCTATCGTCTCGCCATGAATCGCGCCGGGCTGGTTATTCCGGCCGGATATGAAGTGTTCAGCGATTTTGAATTTGGCGGCGGTGTGGCGGCGATGAAACAGCTTTTGGCGTTGCCCGAACCGCCCCATGCGGTTTTCACCGGCAATGACGCGGTGGCGGTTGGGGTTTACCAGGCGCTGTTTCAGGCCGGGCTATCGGTGCCGGGAGATATGGCGGTGGTGGGTTATGACGATATCGAGCTGGCCAAATACCTTACTCCGCCGCTGACCACCATTAATCAGCCGAAAGATTCCCTTGGCGAGCTGGCCATTGATACCTTAATTTATCGGCTGCAAAATCCCGAGACTGAACCGCAAGTGCTGGTGCTGACCCCGGAGCTGGTGGAGCGGGCGTCGGTGGGGCGTCGATGATGGCGCCATTGCCCCGTTTCTCTTGGTTTAACCGCCGGTGATCGCGGGCCTACCGAGCTGTGGGGCGCTCCGGCAGGCGGTAAAACCACGCCCGCTTCGACCCCATCAGCACGGTCTCCCTTTAACACGCTCGGTGTAACCTCCGGCGATCGCGGGTCGTGCCATGAGGTCATCAGTTTTCGCCGATGCGACCCGGCCGTTGCATGTTCTCGCACTGTTCATGGCTGGGTATTGCGCAAAAAAAAAACGGGAACATCTGTTCCCGTTTTCGTCTTGATTCAGTATCAGGCCTGTTTGGCTTGTGCCGCGGCTTTAACGATAACGGCAAATGCATCGGCTTTCAGTGAAGCGCCGCCCACCAGCGCGCCGTCGATATCCGGCTGGGTGAACAGTTCAGCGGCGTTGCCGGCGTTAACCGAGCCGCCGTACTGAAGAATAACCTGTTCGGCGACCGCGGCGTCCTGTTTGGCGATATGGTCGCGGATGAATTTATGCACCGCTTGCGCCTGTGCCGGGGTGGCGGATTTGCCGGTGCCGATGGCCCAAATGGGTTCATAGGCGATCACTGCGTTTTCAAACGCGCCGGCACCCAGGGTGGTCAATACGGCGTCCAGTTGACGGGCGCATACCGCTTCGGTTTGCCCGGCTTCGTTTTCAGCTTCGCTTTCACCGATACAGAGCACCGGAATCAGTCCGGCGTCTTTCAGTACCGCAAATTTCTTCGCGATCAGCTCATCGCTTTCTTTATGGTAGGTTCGACGTTCGGAATGGCCGATGATGATGTATTTGGCGCCGATGTCTTTCAGCATGGCGGCGGAAACTTCACCGGTAAAGGCGCCGGACAGATTAACGTCGACGTTTTGGGCGCCCAATGCCAGGCGGCTGCCGGCAAGCTGGTGTTTGGCTTGATCCAGATACATGACCGGCGGCGCAATAGCCACATCACAGCCGACGACGCCACTCAGTTCACTGCGTAGGGCAGTAATCAGATCGTTCACCAAATGTTTGCTACCATTCAGTTTCCAGTTACCCATCACTAACGGATGTCGCATTTTTTATAATCTCCAATCAGGAACGCGAAGCGAAAATTGATTGCCGTAAGGCACTCTTACCTGACCCATAGTATAGAGATTTAATGCTGTGGTGGCTTTGTTTTTTGTCATCAAACGCAGGGGGATCAAGGCTCGGCTAAAGCGAGTTTAACGGGCTCGACGGCAAAAGTAAGGCCCTTATCGCCATCATCCGCCACCACATAGCGTAACGGCCCCCAGGATTGCTGAAAAAAATGGGCGCCCCGGCCTTTGGCCAATAAATCCATGACCCGGGCCGTGCTTTGCTCCACCGTTAAGCCGGGTTCAAACTCGCGCACCAGCGCGGCCATATAATTGACGGCGGTGGCGCGGGCGGCTTTTTCGCCGCCGCCTACCACCGGCAGGTAGGTAATCTGCAGCGTTTTTATTTTACCGCTGCCCTTTTCCAGGGCGGTGGATGCGTAGAGAGTGCTGTTGATCTTGCTGGCGGCGCGGGTCAGGTTGATAAGATCGTTTCGGTTATCAATGGATCGAAATTCACCGATAGGTAAGTTGGGGTTATGGTCGTTATATCTTTCACGAAATTTAACGATGGTTAAATCGAACGTCGGTGCGCCGGCCAACAGGTATGGCGCCACCGGCGTTGCCGCGGCGGAGGTATCGGCGGCCAGAACATGTGTCCAGGCAACGCCCAGCAGCAGACTGGCGACGGCGAAGCGGATGAACCGGTTCCTATCCATTTATAACCCCGTTAACCACCCTATGCGATACCCATCAGACCGAGTCTCACCGGTTACCAGTAATGCTCGCTGGTGATATGACCCGGCTTGCGCCGCAGGTGTTTGCGCATTTCGCGCGTTTCTTTCAATAATTGCTGAGTATCACGCACCATTTGCGGATTACCGCAGAGCATGACATGGCCATTTTCCGCGCTCAGTGCCACTCCTACCGCTTGTTCCAACGAACCGTCGGCGATCAGCGCCGGGACACGGCCGGTGAGTGAACCGGGCACCGTTTCTCGGCTGACCACGGTCTGAATATGCAGTTTGCCGCTATAGCGCTGCTGCAGTTCAAGCATCAACGGCAGGTAACTGAGATCGCGGGCATAGCGCGCCGCATGCACCAGGACAATATCTTTAAAGCGCTCCAGCCCTTCTCCAAATTGCAAAATAGACAGAAACGGGCCCAACGCCGTGCCGGTGGCCAACATCCACAGCGTTTCACAGGGGGGAATTTCGTCAAGGACAAAGAAACCGGCGGCTTCTTTGGTAACCATCAGTTGGTCGCCCGGTTGCATGGCATGCAGCGGCGGACTGAGCTTTCCTTCCGGTACCGTCACCAGATAAAATTCTAGATTGGGGTTATTCGGCGCATTCACATACGAATAGGCGCGCTGGACGCGTTCGCCGTTGATCTCCAGGCCGAGTTTGGCAAACTGGCCCGCGGTGAAAGCGTCCACCGGCGCGCGGACATACAGGCTGAAAAGACTTTCCGTCCAGTGCTCAACATGTAAGATTTCCCCATTAACCCATTCAGCCATAGTGCATTTCCCCTTGGTCTTTCAATAAATAATCTGACCGGCAAATTATATTCCACTCTGTCACAGCGGCTTTTGATAAAGGCGATGGCGCCATTATCAGTTAATTTCGGTATTGCATCCAGCCCGGCTGTCGGTTCTTGTTAAGAAAAAGTTGCATTCGAAAGACGCCATCAACGGCGCTAAAGGATAAACGGATGCAGGGCGGGATCTTTACGATCGAGATAATGGGTGGAAGAAATGCGCCGGATCGTCCGACTGTTGCCGCGAATCAGCAGGGTGTCCGTGGTGGCGAGCAGACCTTTGCGGGTAATGCCGTTCAGCAAATCCCCTTTGGTGATGCCGGTGGCGGAAAAGACCACATTGTCGTTACGCGCCATGTCATTGAGCCGCAGCACGGTATTGGCGGCGATACCCATGGCCGCGCAGCGGGCCAGTTCATCGGCGCCGATGCGCAGGTTTATTTCACTGTTGCCTTTGACCTGATGGCGGGGCAGCAGGCGGCCCTGCATATCGCCGTCCATGGCGCGGATTGCCGCCGCGGAAATCACCCCTTCCGGCGCGCCGCCGATGCCGTACATGACATCCACTTCACTGTCCGGCATGCAGGTGAGTAGGGACGCCGCCACGTCGCCGTCAGGAATGGCAAACACCCGTACGCCCAATTGCTGCAGTTCGGCGATAATTTGTTCGTGGCGCGGTTTGGCCAGGATAATGACCGTAAGTTGCGACAATGGTTTACCCAGTTTGCGGGCAACGTTGCGCAGATTCTCATCCAGGGGCGACTCGAGGTCGATAACGCCTTTGGCCGCCGGTCCCACCGCTATTTTTTCCATATACATATCGGGAGCATGTAAAAAGCTGTCTTTTTCCCCCACCGCCATCACGGTCAAGGCATTGGGTTGGCCCATCGCCGTCATGCGGGTTCCTTCGATGGGATCCACCGCGATATCCACCGAATCGCCCCGGCCCGTGCCCACCGCTTCGCCGATATACAGCATCGGCGCTTCATCGATTTCCCCTTCGCCGATCACTATACGGCCATCGATGTCCACCTGATTGAGCATGATGCGCATGGCCTGGACCGCGGCGTTGTCGGCGGCATTTTTATCGCCGCGGCCCAGCCAGCAATAGCCCGCCAGCGCGGCGGCTTCCGTTACCCTGGAAAATTCAATGGCTAATTCACGTTTCATGACTAAACCTTGCGTCGCAACTTAAATTGAAGTTTGCTGCAAAGTTTATCACATTCGTCACGCTTTCCGGGTGGTCTATGATTTGCCTGAATCTATGATTTGTCCGAAAAAATAAGGCCCATTCATTGAATGGGCCATATGCCTCAGTCCTTCTGTTCTTCATGCTCTTCCCACGAGCGGGCGCGCGCCACGGCCTTCTGCCAGCCACTGTAGCGCACATTGCGCTCCACGGTTTCAATGCCGGGGTGGAATTCCCGCTCGATAACCGATTTGCTCCTCACCTCGTCCAGATCGTTCCAGAAGCCCACCGCCAGCCCGGCCAGGTAGGCCGCCCCCAGCGCGGTCACTTCCCGCACTTCCGGCCGCTCCACCCGGGTGCCCAGGATATCCGACTGGAATTGCATCAGGAAGTTATTGGCCACCGCGCCGCCGTCCACCCGCAGCGACTTCAGCCGGGCGCCGGAATCCCCTTGCATGGCATCAAGCAAATCCCGGGTCTGGAACGCGATGGACTCAAGCGTCGCGCGGATAATATGGTTGGCGTTGACGCCGCGGGTGATGCCGAAGATGGCCCCGCGCGCATAGGGGTCCCAGTAGGGGGCCCCCAGGCCGGTAAAGGCCGGCACCACGTAGACGCCGTTGGTGTCTTTTACCTTGCAGGCGAAATAATCGCTGTCGGCGGCGTCGCTGATAAGCTTCATTTCATCACGCAGCCACTGGATGGCCGCGCCGGCGACGAACACCGCCCCTTCCAGCGCATAGTTCACCTCGCCGCGCGGGCCGCAGGCGATGGTGGTCAGCAGGCCGTGTTTCGACCGTACCGCTTCGGTGCCGGTATTCATCAGCAGGAAGCAGCCGGTGCCGTAGGTATTCTTGGCCATGCCCTTCTCGACGCACAGCTGGCCGTACAGCGCGGCCTGCTGGTCGCCGGCGATGCCGGCGATGGGAATACGGGTCCCTCCTTTACCGCCGATATTGGTCTGGCCGTAGACCTCCGAAGAGGAGCGCACCGTCGGCAGCATGGAGCGCGGGATATCCAGCACATCCAGCATTTTCTCATCCCAGTCCAGGGCATGGATATTGAACAGCATGGTGCGGGAAGCGTTGGTATAGTCGGTCACATGCACCCGGCCCTGGGTCATGCGCCAAATCAGCCAGGTATCAATGGTGCCGAACAGCAGCTCGCCGCGCCTGGCCCGTTCCCTGGCGCCCTCGACGTTATCCAGGATCCATTTGACCTTGGTGCCGGAGAAATAGGGGTCGATAACCAGCCCGGTGGTTTCACGGACATACTCTTCCAGCCCGTCGTTTTTCAGTTTTTCGCAGATATCGGCGGTGCGGCGGCATTGCCAGACAATGGCGTTGTACACCGGTTTCCCGGTTTCTTTGTCCCACACCACCGCCGTTTCACGCTGGTTGGTGATGCCGATGCCGGCAACCTGGTCGGAGCTGATATCGGCCTTGGCCAGGACCTCCACCAGGGTTGAGCTTTGCGACGCCCAGATTTCCATCGGGTCATGCTCCACCCAGCCGGGCTTGGGATAGATTTGGGTGAATTCGCGCTGCGAAACGCTGACGATATTAGCCTCGTGGTCGAGAACAATCGCCCGGGAACTGGTGGTGCCCTGGTCGAGGGCTACAATGTATTTTTTTTCAGATGGCATGATGTTTTCCTGCAAAAGTTGTCGTTCTAATGGCGTATAAGGCTTGCCATTTCCATCGCGGATCATGGCGGTCATTATGCTTTATGCTCGCTGGCGGCGCGGTGCGTCTCTTCCAGGCCATCTTCGTTTACGGCGGAAGGCAGATAGGGGCCGATAAGCGCACGGTAGCCGAACGCCCCAAGGCAGGCGCCCACCACCGGCGCAATCAGCGGAACCAGGAAATAGGGAATATCGCGTCCGCCGGTAAAGGCCACTTTGCCCCAGCCGGCCAGATAGGCAAATACCTTGGGTCCGAAATCACGGGCCGGGTTGAGGGCGAAGCCGGTCAGCGGTCCCATGGATGCGCCAATCACCGCAATGAGCAGGCCGATGAGCAGCGGCGCCAGCGGGCCGCGGGGGATGCCGTTGCCGTCATCGGTCAGCGCCAGGATCAGGCACAGCAGAATGGCGGCGATAACCGTTTCCACAAAGAATGCCTGTATCACGGTGATGTGCGCATTGGGATAGGTGGAAAAAATGCCGGCGAGCTGCAGGCTTTCCACGCTTCCCCGCACCATATGGTGGGCCTGTTCGAAATCAAAAAACAGGTTGTAATAAAGGAAATAGACCACCGCCGCGCCGATAAAGGCGCCGAGCATTTGCGAGATAATGTAGGGCAGCAGTTTACGGCGTTCAAAATTGCCGAATAACCACAAGGCGATGGAGACCGCCGGACTGAGGTGGGCGCCGGACACCGCGGCGGTGAGATACACCGCCATGGCGACGCCGAGCCCCCAGATGATGCTGATTTCCCATTGTCCTAAGCTGGCTCCCGCCAGCTTCAGCGCGGCGACACAGCCGACGCCGAAGAAGATTAACAGAGCTGTTCCAAGAAATTCTGCGATGCACTGGCCTGTTAGCGTAGGCGTTTTTAATTGGCTCATAGACTTTTCCTGCTGGCGTTAAGTTGAGGTCTTAGCAAAGGGCGGCCTCTGCGTACCGGAAATGTTTTAACCTAGAAGCAAATGTAGGCATCTTGTAAATTTATCGTTAATGAGCGAAAACGAGAAATATCGAAATCAAAATGTGTGCGTCACGTCATAAAAATGAGCGAATACGCGTAATAGGTGTTAGAAAAGCACCAATACAGGCTGATTTTGACTACCCGGAGTTCAAATATTAATGTTAAAAATACGGGGAAATTTTAGTAAAGGGAGGTAAATCTTTCAGCGGCGTTGGGGTGGTATAGCGTACAATGTCGGACGCATTCGATCTTTTGAACGATCGCGGCTGGACAGCGGGGACGGGCCTACATAAAATCCGTTCTTCGGACTTTCAGCACCAACGTTATTTTTACACACGCCGGCCATGGTGCACGGCGCATGGTGCGGATATTTTCATTGGTTGCACATAAGAAGTGTATATCCTAAATAATTGGAGTTGCAGGAAAGCCAACATCCCTGCAGCTTGAAGTATGACGGGTATAACGCAAATTTACGATGACACCTTGCAGGCTTAAGGGGGCTGAAATGGCTTTTGAAGTATTTGAGAAGTTGGAAGCGAAGGTACAGCAAGCAATTGATACCATCACGCTTTTACAAATGGAAATTGAAGAATTAAAAGAGAAAAACAACAGCCTGACGCAGGAAATCCAACAAGCGGCCGGCAATCGTGAATCGTTGATTAACGAAAACGAACAACTGAAGCAGGAACAGGGTGTATGGCAAGAGCGTTTACGCGCATTGCTCAGCAAAATGGAAGAGGTGTAACAACCTTGATCCAAAGGGCGACGGCGAACCGCCCTTTGGTTACCCGCAGCGGTTATTCCAGGTCGAGAGCGTCTTCCGACAGGATGATACCGGTATTGTCGGCATAAAGATGATCGCCGGAGAAAAAGGTCACTCCGCCGAAATTGACCCGTATGTCGCTTTCACCGATACCTTCGCTTGCGGCGCCCGCCGGCGTGGCGGCCATGGCTTGTATGCCCAGATCCAGTTCTTCCAGATCATCCACCTGGCGCACCGCGCCATAAACCACGATACCTTCCCATTGATTCTGCATCGCCAGGTTACCCAGCTCGGCATTGATCAGGGCCCGACGGACCGAACCGCCGCCATCCACAACCAGCACCCGGCCAAGCCCGTTTTCCTCGAGCACATCGTATAACAAACCATTATCCTCGAAGCATTTCACGGTAATGATTTGCCCGCCAAACGATGTCCTCCCGCCAAAATTACTGAAAAGAGGTTCAACAACATTCACGTCTTCATGATAAATGTCGCACAGTTCTGAGGTATCGTATTTCATAGGATTTACGTCGGTTTGCCGCTGGAGCCCAAAGTATATCGCTTTCTTACGACAGTTGCCAAAATCATCAATTGTTAAGTTGATACGCATCAGAAAAATGAACGACGCATGTTTAGCTAAACAGCAGGCCGACTGCGAATAAGATATTGATTAATAATGCACATTTGACGGTTTTTTCCAGCATCGGACGGATGCCTGACGGGCTGGTTTCATGTAAAACATAGCGTGCTTGCATATATAATGCGGGCACGGTCAAAACAAACAGCCAGCCCACCAGGTTATGCAGTTCAAGCAGGGTAAAAATTGCCAGACAAAACACCGCGCCGGTGAGCAGCGCGACGTGATAATAACGTGCCCGCGTCGGGCCGAGCCTTACCGCGAGGGTATTTTTGCCGTTGAGACGATCGCTCTCAATATCGCGCAGGTTATTGATATTCAATACCGCCGCGGCTAATAGCCCGCAGGCGGTGGCGGGCAACATCACCACGCTGTGAAAAGCGCCGGTTTGCAGATAATAGCTGCCGCCGACGCTGAGCCAGCCGAAAAAGATCAGCACGGACAAATCGCCAAGGCCCATATAGCCGTAAGGGCGGGTGCCCATGGTATAGGTGATGGCGGCGATAACCGACAATACCCCCAAGACCAGAAAGCCCAGAATATCGGCGGGTTTTTCACAGGCGATCCAGATCAAGACCGCCCCGGATAATAGCGACAGGAAAATGGCCGCCATCAGGGCGACCCTCATTTGTTCACGGGTAATAATGCCCAATTGCATCCCGCGCAGCGGCCCGATACGGCCTTTTTCGTCACTGCCTTTAATCGCGTCGCCGTAGTCATTGGCCAGATTGGATAAAATCTGCAGCAACGCGGCCGTTATCAGCGCCATCAGGGCAATAACGGGTTTGAAATGACCTTGCCAGCCGGCCATAGCCGAACCGGTAACAATGGAAGCCAACGCCAGCGGCAGGGTACGCAGGCGCAGGCTGACCATCCAGGCTTTGGTGGGGCTTAACGTGACGGTTTGGCTCATAGTTAACGGATCTTTGTGTGAATACCCGGTTCTGGTAAAAAAAAAGGAGACCGTAGCCTCCCGTTTCGGATGTCATTTATCCCTTAGCGTTTAGAGGATAAACCGGCTTAAATCTTCATCAGATATTAGCTCATCCAAATGGCTACGAACATAATCTGCATCAATTGTAATAGTTTTACCATCCCATTCACTGGCATCATATGAAATATCTTCCATAAGCCGTTCAAGGACGGTATGCAACCGGCGGGCACCGATATTTTCGGTACGCTCATTGACCTGCCAAGCCGCTTCCGCGATGCGGCGGATGCCGTCGCTGGTGAATTCGATATCCACCCCTTCGGTAGCCATCAGCGCTTTGTACTGAATAGTCAGCGACGCGCTGGGCTCGGTCAGGATGCGTTCGAAATCATTGGTGGTCAGGGCTTCCAGCTCAACCCGGATGGGCAAGCGGCCCTGTAATTCCGGAATCAGATCGGACGGTTTGGAGACCTGGAACGCGCCGGAGGCGATAAACAGAATATGATCGGTTTTCACCATGCCGTGCTTGGTGGAAACGGTGCAGCCTTCCACCAGCGGCAGCAAATCCCGCTGCACCCCTTCCCGTGAAACGTCCGGGCCGGAGGTTTCGCCGCGTTTACAGATTTTATCAATCTCATCGATGAACACGATCCCGTGCTGCTCGACGGCTTCAATGGCCGTCTCTTTCAGCTCTTCCGGATTTACCAGTTTGGCCGCTTCTTCTTCCACCAGAAGCTTTAACGCTTCCTTGATTTTAATCTTGCGCGGTTTTTGTTTCTGTCCGGCCAGATTTTTAAACATCGATTGCAGCTGATTGGTCATCTCTTCCATGCCCGGAGGAGCCATGATTTCGACACCCATTGGCGCGGCAGCCAGATTGATTTCTATTTCTTTGTCGTCCAGTTCCCCTTCACGCAGTTTTTTGCGGAAATTCTGCCGGGCAGCCGAAGGTTCAGCCGTTTCTTCCGGCTGGCCCCAGTTGTTTTTAGCCGGCGGGATCAGGACGTCAAGCACCCGCTCTTCCGCCAGTTCTTCGGCGCGGTGGCGATTCTTATCCATGGATTGCAAACGCACCATCTTGACGGCGGCATCGGTGAGATCGCGGATAATGGAATCCACTTCCTTGCCGACGTAGCCTACTTCGGTGAATTTGGTCGCTTCAACCTTGATAAAAGGCGCATTGGCCAGTTTTGCGAGGCGGCGGGCAATTTCCGTTTTGCCGACGCCGGTGGGGCCGATCATTAAAATATTTTTCGGCGTGACTTCGTGGCGCAATGCTTCGTCCAGTTGCATGCGGCGCCAGCGATTGCGTAATGCGATGGCCACTGCCCGTTTCGCATTATGCTGGCCTATGATATAGCCGTCGAGTTCGCTGACGATTTCGCGTGGGGTCATTTCGGACATATTTCGGATCCTTGCGCTTCGTACGTTAATTCTTCAATAGTATGGAACTGATTGGTATAAATACAGATATCCCCGGCGATACTCAACGCTTTCTCGACGATATCTCGTGCGCCCAATTCAGTATTTTCAAGCAATGCCCGCGCGGCTGCCTGAGCATAAGGCCCGCCGGAACCGATGGCAATCAGGTCGTTTTCCGGCTGAATCACATCGCCATTGCCGGTGATGATAAGGGAATTCTTTTTATCCGCTACCGCCAGCAGCGCTTCCAGCTTGCGCAGCATCCGATCGGTACGCCAATCCTTGGCCAGCTCCACGGCGGCCTTCAAAAGATGGCCTTGATGCTGATCCAATTTACGCTCAAATAATTCAAATAGTGTGAAGGCATCGGCAGTGCCGCCGGCAAAGCCCGCGAGCACCTGTTCATTATGCAAGCGCCGGACTTTGATTACATTGCCCTTCATTACAGTATTTCCCAGAGTGGCCTGGCCATCGCCACCAATTACCACATGGCCGTTGCGGCGTACGCTTACGATTGTTGTCACGAGCAACTCTCCGGTAGAGATAGAATGAAGCCCCGGCATTCATCCGGGGCATTTGAAATTATAAATGGGGCGGGATTGGCTTTTTTCAACCCCCGCTGGCAATAGGGATACAATTTGGTACCCCTGAGCCGCGGAGATTTTGTAACGATTTATCGGCGCTGGCGCGGTTGGGATAGGGGCCCAACATCACGCGGTTCCAGCCGCCGCTGGTGGTGATACGGCTTTCAACGCCGCCGAACGCCAGTTGGGCGCGGACGGATTCGGCCTGATCCATGACCTTATAGGATCCGCACTGTATTACCCAGCGCTGGGACTTTTCCTTCGCCGCGCTGTCGGTTTTGGCTTCGGCTTTCGGCGCTGGTGAAGCCTGCGCCGACGGCTCGGCCTGACGAGGCTGGGTGATGGCGGTAATCGGCGCCTGGCGCGGTTGCTCGGCGACGGACTGCGTCTTGCGCGGCTGCGAGGCGGCGGGCGCAACCTCGCGTGGAGCGACCAGGGTCGTGGAAGGCGTCTGACGGGGCTGTGCCGTAACGGGCGCCGCCTGGCGGGGCGTGGTCTGCGTGACGGAAGGCGCCTGGCGCGGCAATGGCTGCGCCGTGAACGGGTTCGCCGGGGACCGGCCGGTGTTGGCCGCGGCGTTCCTCGTTTGATCGTTATAAGGCACTTCGTTTAGATGAGTGGGCTGCTGGCGCATATCCGCCTGCATTTGCTCAAGCAACTGACGCTGTTCATCGGTCAATTGCGCCGGCGATTGCACTTCTCCGCCGGCGGTAGGTTCGGTAGGGGACTGTACGCCAATCTGCCGGTTTTCAAGCTCTTTGATATAACGCCAGCGCTCCTCGGGTTTCGGCGGCAGTCCGTTATTGGTGTGATTGCCGTGGCTTGGTAAAATTACCGCCTCTTCCGTTTTATTGTGTGCAATAAAATAGAGACCGCCGATAAACGTTATCAATACGGCAACCGCCAGAGCGATCATGGTTTTTGAAATGCCGGAAGACGTGCGCTTTTTTCGACTGTTTGGTTTTCTGCGCCGCGTATTGGTCCTTCCACGGCTTACATAGTCTCTTTGTGCCACTATTATTTCGCTAAGTTTAAGAAAGTAACCAGCCCGTCATGTTACTGAAGGCAATATTATTTGACTAGCGCCTGTATTCCTAAAGCCCGTCATGTTTTTATACGGGGCGCCGCGGTGCTGCCCCGGACGATCAATTTACTGTCCAGCAGCAAAGAGGTATTCGTCATCTGATGCTGCCTGACCTGCTGCAAAAGCAACAGCGTCGCTTCCCGCCCGATCTGAAAACTCGGCTGCGCCACGGTGGTCAACGGCGGATCGCAATAGTTTGCCAGCGTAATATCATCAAATCCTATCAGAGACAAATCATTCGGTACGCTCAAGCCGATTTTCCTTGCCTGCGACAAAGCGCCGAACGCAATGATATCACTGTGACAAAAGATAGCAGTTGGCGGATTGGTTTGCGATATTAATGCATTAAGCCCCGCCGCGCCGGTCTGAAAACTGATATCGCCCCGGTAAACCATATGTTCGCCCGCCGGAATGCCGTGGCGGCGCAGCGCCTGGATAAATCCCTGCACCCGATATTGGCACAATGTCAGGTCCGCCGGCCCGCTGATACAGCCGATCCGCCGGTGGCCGAGTTTAAACAGATAATCCGCCGCTTCATAGGCCGCGGTAAGATTATCGATATGTACGGTGGCCAACTCAAGCTCGGGGACAAATTCATTTGCCATGACCATCGGCGGTAAATTCTGCTGCTGAGTTTTATCAATGGCGAACGGCAGAACGGAACCCAGCAGCAACATACCATCGATTTGCCGGGCGATGATCAAATCGCTAAAGCTTTTTTTATCCGGATGTTGGTGCGCGCAATCGGCTATCAGGACCAGATACCCTTGCTCATCGGCGGTTTCTTCAATTCCCCGCAACATTTCGGAAAAAAAAGGGTCGCAAATATCAGGCACCATAACCAATAAATTGCGGGTTTCGTTGCGCCTTACCTGACGGGCCAGGGGTTGCGGATCGTAACCGACAGATTGTACTGCAATCTGGACTCTTTTCCGGGTCTGGGCGGAAACCTTTTCAGGATTCATCAATGCCCTGGAAACAGTGGCTGTAGATACCCCTGCCTTCTCCGCCACATCCTTCATGGTCGCCACGACGGTAGGCCTTTTAAGTTCCACATTCATCTCCTGGCGTCAGGTTAACGCTGACGAATTAACCTACTATCCCATTTACAGTCGCCGGGGCATTGTTGCACCGTCCCGGTTACGGGTTGCTGTTAAAAGAACACGTAATAATGAATATTGTCCTTTCTATCAGATTGTGAGGGACTTGGGGTATTTAAAAGGCCGATGGTGTCGGATCTTTCAATATTATTCGAATGGCAATCACAAAAATCCGGCATGAAAAACCGCTGTTAAATGTCGATGGGATCCACATCCAACGACCATTTGACTTTTCGCGCCTGGGTCAGCGTGTCTACCAAGGGCAGGCTGGCGGCCACCAATCGTTGCAACTGTCCACGGGAAGGGTGCTGAAGCAGTAGCTGCCAGCGAAACCGCCCGCCGCGTTTGGGCTGGAGCGCCGGTATCGGCCCCATCAACCACAGCGCATCGTCCCGCAACGGACTGGCATCAAGGAGCTGGCGCAGGCGTTCTAGAAACTGAGCGGCCTGCCGGTTATCGAGATCTTCGGCCCGGAACAGGATATGGCTGGTAAAAGGCGGTAACGATACGGCCTGCCGTTCGGCCAGCGCTTGCTGCGCAAAAGCCATATAGCCGTCATGCAGCAGGACTTGCAACAGCGGATGATCAGGATGGTGTGTTTGCAGGAAAACCTCACCTTGTTTACCCGCCCGTCCGGCCCGGCCGGCAACCTGGGTATACAGCTGGGCGAAGCGTTCCGCGGAGCGGAAGTCCGCCGAAAAAAGCGCACCGTCCACATCCAGCAGCGAAACCAGGGTGACATCGCGAAAATGATGCCCTTTCGCCAGCATCTGCGTGCCGATCAGAATTCGGGCTCCTCCCTGATGCACCTGGGCAAGATGAAATTCCAGAGCGCCTTTGCGGGCGGTGGTATCGCGATCGATGCGGGTAATGGGGGTGGAGGGAAAGAGCGAAGCCAGCGTCTCCTCAAGCTGTTCGGTGCCCAGGCCGACGGGTATCAGCTGGGTTGAGCCGCACTGGGGACATTGGTCTGGGATCGGCCGCTGGCTGTCGCAATGATGGCAACGCATCTGCCGCTGCTGCTGGTGGAGCGTATAAAAGTGATCGCAGCGGGGACATTCTGCAATCCAGCCGCATTCATGGCATAACAACGCCGGCGCGAATCCCCGCCGGTTGAGAAATAACATCACCTGGTTGCCGGCATCCAGATGGGTCCGCATTTTATGCAACAGCGGTTGCGACATGCCGTTGGTCAGCGCCAGGCCTTTCAAATCCTGGAGCTGTTCGTGGGCCGGCCTGGCAATGCCGGCGCGTTTGCCAAGGGTAAGATAGCGATATTTCTTTTGCTGGGCGTTATAGAGGGATTCCAGGGCCGGCGTGGCCGAACCGAGAATGATGGGAATATTTTCCTCACGGGCGCGAAATACCGCCAAATCCCGTGCATGGTAGCGCCAGCCTTCATGCTGTTTATAGGAACTGTCGTGCTCTTCGTCGATAACGATGATACCGAGCCGGGCAAAAGGGGTAAACAACGCCGAACGGGTACCGATAACGATCGCCGTTTCGCCGCTGCGGGCCTTGAGCCAGACCGCGAGGCGCTCGCTGTCATTCAAACCGGAATGCAACACGTCCACCGGCGCATGGAAACGTTCGCGAAAGCGGCTGATGGTTTGCGGCGTCAAACCGATTTCGGGCACCAGGATCAGCGCCTGTTTGCCTTTCGACAGGATATTTTCCAGTACGGTCAGGTAAACCTCGGTTTTACCCGAACCGGTCACGCCCGCCAATAACCAGACGGCAAACTGCTGGTCATCGCCATGAATAGCCCCTACCGCGGTGGCCTGCTCGGTATTCAGCCTCAGCCGTTCACCTTCCACGCGAAAATCCCGGCGCCAGTCGGCGCCGTCCGCCCGTGCGGCCCGCAGATCGCTTAATCCCTTGGCACGCAAGGCCTGCAACGCGCCCTCCGCCAGCGCGTGTTCCGCCACCTCATGGCGATAGAGCGGACCGGACAATAGGGCCGCCAGCGCCTGCTGCTGCTTTGGCGCCCGCTTCAGGGTATCCAGGGCAGTGACCCGCCCCTGCTCGGTGGCGAACCATTGCCATAACGGCGTCATTTCGGCGGCTTTGCCCTGGCGCAGTAAAATCGGCAGTGCATGGAACAAGACCTCTCCCGCAGGGTAGTGGTAATAACCGATAGCCCAATTGAGAATCCGCCAGAGACTGTCGGGAAACAGCGAACGCTCGTCAAGCACTTCGTTAATGGTCTTGAGTTTGTCCGGCGGCAGTGTACTGCCTTCGCTTAACCCCGTGACTATGCCGATGGCGTTGCGCTGTCCAAAGGGTACACGAACGCGCCCGCCGATAACCGGACGCGCATGGTCGGGATAGAGGTAATCAAACGTGCGTGCCAATGGCACCGGTAACGCAACGTGAACAACAGGCATCGGATAGTCCCGGGAGAAAAAATAGCGCTGATAGTGTACACTGTGTCGACTCCAATGCACGGATGTGTTTGCAAAGGGCCGCGACATTCTGTATGATTCGCGGCCTTTGGTATAATCCGATATCAGAGAAACGACACTCCCTTCGCGTGGTGTCCGGCGCAAGCAGACCGGATAGCGACGCGGCCTTATGAAGAGGTTTTCCATGAAAAAAGATATCCATCCGAAATATGTAGCAATTACTGCAACCTGTTCTTGCGGTAATGTTATCAAGACCCATTCCACGCTGGGCCACGACCTGACCCTGGACGTTTGCGGCGCATGCCATCCGTTCTATACCGGTAAACAACGTGTTGTTGATACCGGCGGACGTGTTGATCGCTTCAACAAGCGTTTCAGTATTCCGGGCGCCAAGAAATAGTATCCCCGCTGGATTAGCCTGCGCCCAATGGGACGAAGGCTTCCGGTTGACAAAGCCCCGATCAATTGATCGGGGCTTTGTGCTTGTACTGCCGGTAAAACAACCCGTTCCGTATTTTTTATGCCCTAATAACTCAAAGGCGACCCGGTATCGCGGATATTCATTGCCCCTTGTGCCGTACTTCATTTTTGATTACAAAACCGGATTTTCAGTTCGTATTCCTTTGCTGCCTTCTGCCTCAATGTCTGAGTAATACTCTGAGCGGAAGTTCTGCCGGCAGTGATGGTAGGCTTTCTATTCTTGTTGCCCAAAAGGAATAATATTTCAGAAAATGGACGGTACTATTTTCCATAGCAGCGGAAGGTTGTTTTACGAAATTATTGACCCCATAACTGAAAATGCTCAACGATTGGCTATTTGAATCTACTATTTGTTGATGTTTTTTTTAAATATTATCTCTTCGTGTAATTGATAAAAAATAAAGTGCCGTTGGTTGATGAAACCCAAGGGTATTAATTGTAGGTGTTTAACCGTTCTGGCCGATATCTCATTAATAGCTCAATCAAAAGCATGCTCATTCACGCATCAACCCGCCAACTGACGGATGATTAATATGAATTCGGCAATTATTCGCTCTCATCCAAGATGAGACAGGTTTCCATGTTTATTATGGGGGATTATTATCACTTGATATTTTTCATCTGAGCTTTATATACTCTGCGTACTCCTCCCCCAAGGAAAAATTATTTCCGACCTGGCACGATCATAGTTTTACATGGATATGTATGAATGAGGTGTCATATGTCTTATTTTAATTATTCTAAGTTTAAATATCGGTATGGTTCCTTTAATTGTGGTCATCCCGGGTAAGTAAATAATGTGTGATAATTTCTTTTCCAATAAATTTAAAAGGCTGGTTTATGGCTGACAGTTTTCAACACGAAGTACCAAAAGCGCGAATCAATATAAAATTGGATCTCCATACCGGCGGAGCCAGAAAAAACGTTGAACTGCCCTTAAAGCTCTTGGTTATGGGGGACTATAGCAATGGCCGCGAACAGCGTCCGTTGTCCGAACGTAGCAAACTGCCCATTGATAAAAATAATTTCAACAGCGTACTGGCTGATTTACAGCCAAACCTGACGATTTCCGTGCCCGACGCGCTGGCTGACGATAATGCCGAGACGGCGGTAGCCCTCTCGTTCCGGCATATGAAAGATTTTGAACCTGAACAGGTGGCGCGCCAGATTCCGCAGCTGCGAGCCCTATTGGCGATGCGCAACCTGCTGAGGGATCTTAAATCCAATTTGCTGGATAACGCCGCTTTTCGCCGGGAATTGGAATACATCCTGAAGGATGAGGCATTAAGCCAAGAACTGCGTATGGATTTGGCCGCCCTGGTCCCGCCAGTCAATTGATCCGTCACGGAAAAGAAGGAACTGCATTTATGTCGTTACAGGAAAACAACGTTCGTGATCACGCAACCACTGAGGTACAAAACAACGCTGCCGAGGGGGCGAAAAGTGTCTATGCGGCTCTGTTTGAGAAAATCAATCTTACCCCGGTAACCTCCGTTACAGCTATCGAGTCGTTTCAGAACAGCGATGCCCTTTCTGATGTCTCCACCGATGAAAGGGTAACGGCGGCGGTTCGGGTGTTTATGGACTTGCTCGGACAGTCGCGACAAAGGGTGGAGCGGCTGGATAAAACGCTTTTGGACAGCCATATCGCCGCGCTGGATAACCAAATCAGCCGGCAATTGGACCAGGTCATGCATCATCCGGATTTCCAGCGCCTCGAATCCACCTGGCGCGGAGTAAAGTCCCTGATTGATCAGACCGATTTTCGCCATAACGTGCGAATTGAGCTGCTGGATATCAGTAAAGATCATCTTGTGCAGGATTTTGACGATGCGCCGGAAATCGCCCAAAGCGGTCTCTACGCCATCACCTACACCCACGAGTATGATACGCCGGGCGGGGAGCCCATTGCCGCCGCCATTTCAAACTACGAGTTCGATCGCGGTCCGCGGGATATCGCCTTGCTGCGTAACATATCCAAAGTGGCCGCCGCCGCCCATATGCCGTTTATCGGCTCCGTCGGGCCGGCCTTTTTCGGTAAAGAGACCATGGAAGACGTAGCCGCCATTAAAGATATCGGCAATTATTTCGACCGCGCCGAATACCTGAAATGGAAGGCTTTCCGCGACAGCGACGATGCCCGCTATATCGGTCTGACCTTGCCGCGCGTGCTGGGCCGGCTGCCCTACGGCCCTGATACCGTTCCTGTGCGTAGCTTCAACTACATTGAGCAGGTAAAAGGACCGGATCACGATCGCTACCTGTGGACCAATGCATCTTTCGCCTTTGCCGCCAACATGGTGAAAAGCTTTATCAAAAACGGCTGGTGCGTGCAAATCCGCGGGCCACAGGCAGGTGGGGCGGTGACCGACCTGCCTATCCACCTTTATGATCTCGGCACGGGCAATCAGGTCAAGATCCCCTCGGAAGTCATGATCCCGGAAACCAGGGAGTTCGAGTTCGCCAACCTGGGCTTTATCCCGTTGTCTTATTATAAAAATCGAGACTATGCCTGTTTTTTCTCCGCCAATTCGGTGCAGAAACCGGCGTTATACGACAGTCAGACCGCTACGGCCAACAGCCGCATCAATTCCCGCCTGCCCTATATCTTCCTGTTGTCGCGTATCGCTCATTACCTGAAGCTTATCCAGCGTGAAAATATCGGTACCACCAAAGATCGCCGCCTGTTGGAGCTGGAGCTGAATAACTGGATCCGCGGCCTGGTGACGGAAATGACCGATCCGGGGGACGATTTACAGGCGTCGCATCCTCTGCGCGACGCAAAGGTGACGGTTGAAGATATTGATGACAACCCGGGTTTCTTTCGCGTCAAACTCTATGCGGTGCCCCATTTCCAGGTGGAAGGGATGGATGTGAATCTTTCACTGGTATCTCAAATGCCGCGGGCCAAGGTTTGAGAGGGACAACAACCCCCATGAAAATTTACCGGCCTCTTTGGATCGAAGGCGCTTTTCTGGCGCCTCAGCAATTTCAGCAGCAGGCGCGTTGGGAAGCTTTTCACCGGAGCTGCCTTGACCGACTGAGCGTGCGATATCCCTGGGGCGTACTGGCCGCCCGGTTCGATACCGACGCGCTGCGGCTGAACCGGCTAAAAGCGGAGTATCTCCATGTTCGCATGGCCGATGGGAGTTTGATCGACACCGATCGCTGCGATACGTTGCCTCCCCCATGCGATATTGCCCAGGTTCTTCCCGCCGATGTTCGCCGGGTGGAGGTTTTGCTGGCATTGCCGCTGGAACACGCCAACGGCGGTAACTGCCGGCGGCAAGAGGAGGAAAAAGGGCATCCGGTCCGTTACCGCCAGGAGTGGGCGGAGGTACAGGATGTATTAGGCAATGAAAGCGAATCCATCGCGGTGGAACGCTATGAACTCTCGCTGCGTTTTGATTTCGACAAAAACGGCGAATATCTGACCTGCCCGGTGGCGCGGCTGTTACGTGACGGGCGCGGCAACTGGGAATTGGATCGACAGTTCATTCCGCCGTTATTATCGTTTGGCGCCGGTGATGAGATGTACCGCGCGTTAGGCCTGCTGATGGGCCAGCTACAGGCCAAGCGCCGACGCTTGATGGGGATGCGCCGGGAAAGCAACCAGAGGATGGCGGATTTCGCCGTGGCGGATGTTTCGCTGTTCTGGCTGCTTAATGCCCTCAATTCCAGCGAGCCGGTGCTGGCTGATTTACTCAGAGACCCGGCGGTTCATCCGGAACTGCTGTATCGCGAACTGATAAAACTGGCCGGTGCGCTGCTGACGTTTTCCCTTGACCAGGATATCGATGCGATCCCTCCTTATGACCATGAACGCTTGGAGACGGTTTTTCCACCGCTGTTCGGCCTTATCGGAACCTTACTGGAGGCCAGTCTGCCCTCGCGGGTACTGACGCTGGCGCTTGAGAGCATCGGCCCCAACTATTGGAAGGCACCACTGAATGATGTTCGCCTGCGCGAAGAAGCGGATTTTTATCTCTCGGTACGCTCCAGTGTGCCCGCCCATAGGTTACAAAGCCAGTTTCCCGCGCTGTGCAAAATCGGGGCGCCGGACGATGTGCACGAGCTGGTTAACACCGCTCTGGACGGAGTCCCCCTGGTTTGCCTGAGCCAAGTGCCTGCCGCGATACCTTTGCGTCTTGAAAATCAATACTTTGCCATGGATCTGAGCCATTCCGCGGCTCAAGCCATGCTGGCCGCCGGCTGTTGTTATCTTTATGTGCCGGGCTCGTTGCCTGATATACAACTCGAACTTTTTGCGGTGCTGCGCGCATGAAAACAACGCTTTCCATCGATAACCTGCTGTGCGAAACCTTCCTGACGGTGATCCAGCTGCGCAACGGGGCGGCCGCCGAGCAGGGCGAAAAACTCTATCAGCAGTGCCAGGGACAGGTTGAAGAGGTCCGTCGGCAATTGCTCCTGGCGGACTATTCCGACGAGAGCATCGATCATATTACCTATGCGCAATGCGCTTTGCTGGATGAAACCGTATTAGGCCGCGGTTTCGGCAATGACATCCCTGACGATGGGCATCAGATATGGCTGGCAAAACCGCTGCAGGCTCACTTTTTCAATACTCTTCAAGCCGGCGAGCGTTTATTTGAGCGGATAAGGACGGTACTGAACCAGCCCGCGCCCGATGAAACGGTTTTGATCTGTTTTCACCGCATCCTGGTGCTGGGGTTTCAGGGCCGCTATCGTAACCAGCCGCAAGGGCCGCGAGATCAATTGATAGCCGTTCTGGAGACCAAAATCCCTGCCCTTGAAACAACGCCGGCATCGGTATTGCTCAGCCCGGACGCTGACAGTCTTTATCAATTTTTCGGCAGGCGCTCTTTATGGTTTTGGGGCGGTATCGCCATCTTTTCAGTGGCCGGGCTTTGGTGGGGGCTGCACCATCATCTTCACATGCTGCTGACAGAACTGCTGCCGGAATCTCAATAAAATGCCAATCATGACGGTGCGCATGAAACGCGGATTATGGCTGCTTATTGGCGGTTTAACGCTGATGTTATGTCTGGGTGTCCTGCCTTGGGGAATGACGGCGCGATTCTTCAGCGGGGCGCTAACGCTGTCGGCCGTGGCGGGAGCCTGGATAATTTGCGGGCGGAAGGCATTTCCCGTCTCCGCCGAATATCAACATCTGCTGGCGGCATTGCCCGGTGAATGCTCCACGCCCATAGTGCTGGTCTGCGGCGACAGCGACGATCTGGATAGACTATTTGGCCCGGCATTGGTGCGTGAAATCCCCCACGGCTGCTACCTGCGGCTTGGCGCGGCCAAAGAGCTGGCCAGATTGACGCCTGTCCTCCTGGCGCAGCGTCCGGCTTGGAGGCGGCAACTGGCCGCAATGTTTTTTTTGTCTCCGCAGTCGCATACAGATCAGGGCGTCCTCCGGACGATTTTGCGCGGCTGGCATCATGAATTGGCGGGGATGTCCCGCAATATCGGCCACAGGCCGCCGGCAATGATATGCCTGTTCCTCAACGGCAAAGACGGCCCCTGGTATTTCTGCCCGACAGAGGGAGCCCTCGGCATAATCGGCGAGCTGGCAGCGTCCGGGCAGGAAACAGAGGACGGATTGTCCATAAAAAGCGGCGGGGAGCCTATCCATCACTTGCCCCAGATTATAGAAGCACAGGCCCTGTTGGCCTGGTACCGCGATACGCTGATGGCGGAAAAACCCGCCGACAAATATGGCTGCCCACCTCGAGTCCAATCGGATCTGGCGGTGCGCTTTACGTCAATGCCCGTCTTGAGCGGCAATGTCTGGCAACGCCATCTTGCGGCCCGGACACTGTTGCGGCCCGTGTCTTTTTCTTCCGCAAGGGAAATATCGTTACCTTTCCCCGATCCCCTGCTATGGATGCTGCCTCGGCCACAAGGGCCGACCGCCTGCCGGCGGGCGATGGCTTGGGGTATGGCGGTGCTGACCGGATATTGTCTTGCCGCGCTTTGCATCGTGGCCTGGAACAACCAGCGCCTGTTGATCCGCGTCGCCGCCGATTTGCAACGTTATCATAACATTCCCCCGTCGGCCCATGGCCCCAAGGCGTCAGCCCTGACGGTACTGGTTAACGATGCCAAGGAACTGGAGCTTTACCATCGGCAGGGAACACCGCTGCGCCTTGGATTGGGCTTGTATTCCGGCACCAGTCTTTACGCCGGGCTGCTGGCGGCCATTGACGGTTACATGCCGCCCCTATTTGTATCGGATGCACCGCAACCCCATGCGCCGGGTCCGCAAACCCTCAATCTTAACAGCCTGTCGTTATTCAATGCCGGTAGCGCCAGTCTTAAACCCGAGGCCACCAAGGTGCTGGTGGCCGCCTTGATGGATATCAAGGCGCAGCCGGGATGGCTGATAGTCGTCGCCGGCCATACCGACGACACCGGCAGCCACCGGCGCAATCAGGATTTGTCATTGGCTCGCGCCGAAGCGGTGCGTGATTGGCTGCGCACCATGGGCAATATTCCGTCCGGCTGTTTTGCGGTACAGGGCCACGGTTCCGCCCGGCCCATTGCCGGTAATGACACCGTGGCCGGGCGTGCGGCCAACCGCCGGGTCGACATCAGACTGATACCGGAGCCGGGGGCATGTCAACCCGTGGCCGGGATTCAGGCACCACCTCTTCGCCAATGAAGGCGATATTCATCAATAACAGGAGTTAACCCATGGCAATTCCCGCATATCTCTGGCTGAAAGACGACGGCGGCGCAGACATCAAAGGGTCTGTAAACGTTCAGGGTCGCGAAGGCAGTATAGAAATGACGGCTCTGGAACATAGCCTCTATATCCCCACGGATAATAACACCGGCAAGCTGACCGGCACCCGCATCCATACCCCCCTGGTTTTCACCAAGGAAGTGGATGCGTCAAGTCCCTACCTTTATAAAGCCGTCACCTCCGGCCAGACGCTCAAATCGGCGGAAATCAAATGGTACAAAATCGACGATGCCGGACAGGAAGTAGAGTACTTCAACACCCGGCTGGAAAACGTCAAGGTCGTGAAGGTGGCCCCGCTGATGCATGACATCAAAGATCCGGCCAAGGAGAGACACAACCACCTGGAGCAGGTGGAATTCCGCTACGAGAAAATAATCTGGACCCATAAAGACGGCAACATTATTCATTCCGATTCCTGGAACGAACGGGCTTCCGCCTGATAACCCGGTTCGCAGGCGGAAGCCCGCCTGCGGCCTTAGTGGCGTTATCTGAGCGGCGTCCGGAACGCTCTTCAGCTAAGACCATACACAATGCTTCCCTCACCGGACCGGGACACGGGCCGTGCGGTAGCTATCGCCTTCAAGGCCACTGAGACGAGACCTGACAATATGGACAACCATTGTGCCCCGTTATTGCGCCGACTGAACCCTTATTGCGCCGAAGCCTTAGCCGCCGCGGCCTCCTTATGCCAAACGCGGGCCCACGGGGAAATTACCGTCGAACATTGGCTGCTCAAACTGCTTGAGCAGGGAGAAGGGGATATCACGGTGATCGCCCGCCGCTATGAGTGGGATATGGATGACCTGTGGCAGGGACTGTTATCACAGCTTGAAAAGCTGCCCCGCAGCATCCAGAGTAAACCGCAGCTTTCCAATGCGTTGCAGAGGTTAATCAAATCGGCCTGGCTTGAGGCCTCGCTGCAAGAGAACATTGAGCAAATACGCTCGGTGCATTTACTGTTTGCATTGATATCCACGCCTTCGTTGTTGCAAACCAAAACGCCCTGGCTGCCGCCCGGCCTGGGCGATGCCCAGCTCAGCCGTCTGCTGCCGCTGCTGGATATGCAATCGGATGAACGGCCACAGTGCCCACAGCCGGACATTGCGTCCATGCTGTCTTCATCGCTGCCCACAGATCCCCCTTCGGTATCCCAGACGCAACAGATATTGGACAAGTTCACGCTGGATTTAACCGCCAAAGCCCGTGCCGGGCAGATTGACCCGGTATTAGGGCGCGACGCGGAAATCCGGCAGATGATCGATATCCTGTCGCGGCGACGCAAAAACAATCCGATTCTGGTGGGCGAGCCCGGCGTGGGTAAAACCGCGCTGGTTGAAGGTCTGGCACTGCGCATTATCAGCGGCGAGGTGACGGATAGCCTGAAATCCGTCAGCGTACGTACCCTGGATCTAGGTCTGCTTCAGGCTGGCGCGGGGGTAAAAGGAGAATTTGAACAGCGTCTGAAAAACATCATCGAGGCCGTACAAAATGCCCCCAGCCCGGTACTGCTGTTTATCGACGAAGCCCATACCCTGATCGGCGCCGGTAACCAGGCGGGCGGCGCCGATGCCGCCAATCTGCTGAAACCCGCGCTGGCCCGCGGCGAGCTTCGCACTATCGCCGCCACCACCTGGGGGGAATATAAACACTATTTCGAACGTGACGCCGCCTTGGAACGGCGTTTTCAAATGGTGAAAGTGGCCGAACCGGACGATGACACCGCCTGCCTGATGCTGCGCGGGCTCAAAGAGCGCTATGCCGTCCATCACGGCGTGCATATCCAGGACGACGCGATACGGGCCGCCGTCGCCTTATCCCGCCGTTATCTCACCGGACGGCAATTGCCCGACAAGGCCGTAGACCTGCTTGATACCGCCGGGGCGCGGGCACACATGAGCCTGAATACCCGGCCGGATAAACTCATGGAATTGCAAAACCAGATTACCGCGCTGGATATGGAACGGGAGTCACTGCTACAGGATTCAGCCACCGGATTTACCTCCGGCACGGATCGGCTGCTTGACATCGATATCCGCCGTGAAAAGCTGCACGAAAAGCTCAATGCCGTCCAAGAACGCTATCAACAAGAGAAAGAGCTGACGAAACAGCTACTGGCCGCCAGGGGGAATAACATCCTCGACGGCCATGTCGACGCTTTACAGCAAAAGCTGGCGCTGTTGCAGGGTAATTCGCCAATGATATCGCCGGATGTAAATGTACGTATGGTGGCCTCGGTGGTGGCGGATTGGACCGGGATCCCCCTCGGCAGTCTGTTGAAAGATGAACAGGTCAATTTGCTGGGACTGGAAAACACGCTGTCGCAAAGGATCATCGGTCAACATCGCGCTATTGAGTCCCTGGCGCAACGGCTGCGGGTGGCAAAAACCGGGTTGACGCCTGAAAACTGTCCTTTAGGCGTATTCCTGCTGGTTGGATCGAGCGGCACCGGCAAAACAGAAACCGCGCTGGCGTTGGCCGATGCGCTTTTTGGCGGAAACCGTTCCTTGATAACCATTAATCTTTCCGAATATCAAGAGCCTCACACCGTTTCCCAGCTCAAGGGATCGCCGCCGGGCTACGTCGGGTATGGCCAAGGCGGCGTGCTCACCGAGGCGGTACGTAAACGTCCTTACAGCGTCGTGCTGCTGGATGAGGTGGAGAAAGCCCACCCTGACGTACTCAATCTGTTCTATCAGGTATTTGATCGGGGCGTGATGAGGGACGGCGAGGGACGGGAGATCGATTTTCGCAATACCGTCATCATGATGACCGCCAATCTCGGCAGCGATAGGCTGATGGCTGCGCTGGAACAGCAGCCGGATGCACCGGATAGCACATTGCACGAACTGCTGCGCCCCATTTTGCGCGATCGTTTTCAACCCGCCCTGCTGTCGCGTTTCCAAACCCTGATATACCGTTCGCTCGATGCCGCCGCCATGAAGCGCATTGTCCACATCAAATTGCAACAGGTAATCCGGCGCCTGCACCAGCATTACGGTTTGCGCTGCGAATACACCGACAGCCTGCCGGAGGCGCTGGCAGCCGCCTGCCTGTTGCCGGACAGCGGGGCGCGCAATATCGATAGCCTGCTGAACCAACAAATTTTACCGGTGCTGAGCCAGCAACTTTTGCAGCGTCACGCCGAGTTGCGCAAACCGCTCGGCTTGAAACTGGACTACAGCATAGATGAAGGCATTACCCTGGACTTTAGCCACGAGGAGCGCAAGCCATGTTAAACGCCGCTAATATTCTGCCGTTCGAGCATCGCCAGCATAAGCTCCTGGTGTGGGACAATAAAACGCCTCTGGATGTGCTGGCGTTTACCGGCGAAGAGCATCTCAGCCGCCCGTTTCGCTACCGTATCGAACTCACCAGTCCGGCAAAGGATATTCCTTCAACCCAAATGCTGATGCGGGATGCCACTTTTACCCTCAATGCAACGCCTGCCGTATTGCCGGAGTTCGGACTGCCGGCGCCGGCTGCGGCCCCGTTACGCTCGATCCACGGCGTGGTTGCCGGATTTAAACGCCTCTCCGCCTCCAGGGACGAAAGCCGCTATGAAGTTACCTTGGTCCCGCGCCTCGCTCTGCTGAGGAACAGCCTGCAGCACCGCATTTACCAGCATTTATCCGTACCGGAAATTGTGGAGAAGGTATTGCGCGACCGCCACTGCTTTAAGGGCCAGGACTTTTTATTCACCTTGGTCCGCGTTTACCCGAAACGCGAACTGGTGATGCAATACGGCGAGGACGATTTGACCTTTATCAGTCGTCTGCTGGCCGAAGTGGGGATCTGGTTTCTCTTCACCGCCGACCCGCGGCTCAACATCGACGTGGTGGAATTTTATGACGACCAGCGCCACTATCGGTCCGGTTCGCTTCTGCCGCTACGTAACCCCTCGGGCCTGGATGCCGGCGGGGCTTCCTGCGTCTGGGACTTGCAAACGGCGTACCGGGTGGTGGAGGGCCGAGTCAGTACCCGCGACTACAATTATCGCGATGCTTCGGCGCTTATGGACGGTGAGGCGGATGTAACCCGCGGGGACAAGACGACCTACGGTGAAGCCTATCATTATGCGGACAATTATCTCACCATCGGCGACAAACACGCGACGGACCCGGAGCCTGAAAGCGGAACGTTTTACGCCCGGCTGCGCCATGAGCGCTACCTGAACCGGCAAACCAAACTGAAAGGTTTTACCAGCTCCGCCATACTGGCTCCCGGCCAGGAACTCAAGGTCCGGGGTGAGAATGCGCCGGGTGTATTCCAGGAAGGCGCGGTGATAACCGGCATCCGCAGCCGTGCGGCGCGAGACAGGGGTCTTGAGGTGGAGTTTACCGCCATCCCCTATTCGGAAATCGTCTGTTTCCGCCCCGAGCCGACGGCGAAGCCGGTAATGGCCGGCACCTTGCCGGCCCGGGTAACCAGCACGCGCGTAAATGACACCTACAGCCATATCGACAGTGACGGACGCTACCGGGTGTCGTTCGATTTCGATCGTGATGAATGGCAACCCGGCTTTGAGAGCCTGTGGCTGCGTCAGGCGCGGCCCTATGCCGGCGATACCTATGGATTGCATACGCCGCTGTTGGCGGGCACCGAAGTGGCGATAGCCTTCGAACAGGGCAATCCTGACAAACCCTATATCGCCTATGCCCTGCATGATTCCAAAACCCCGGATCTCGTCACGCTGCAGAACTACAAGCGCAACGTGCTGCGCACGCCGGCAAACAACAAACTGCGGCTGGACGACACGCGGGATCGGGAGCATATCAAGCTCAGCACCGAGTATGGCGGCAAAACCCAGCTTAATCTGGGGCATCTGGTGGACAGCGGCAAGCAGCCCCGCGGCGAGGGGTTTGAGATTCGAACCGACCTGCACGGGGCAATACGGGCGGCCAAGGGCATCTTCATCAGCGCCGATGCGCAGCCGAAGGCCAATGGAAATCAACTGGATATGCAGGCGGCCATTGAGCAGTTAGATAGGGCATTATCTATCGTTAAAACATTGTCTCAGGCGTCAGAACTCGCTAAAGCCGAGCTGGCTGAAGAATCAGGACAACAGCGATTAAATTCAGCATTACATCAACTGGCCAAAGCCGGGCTTGTGGTCCATGCCCCCCATGGCGCTGCGGTGCTTAGCCCGGAAAATGTACAGCTTTCATCAGGGCAAGGCTCGGTGTCGCTGACGGCGGGAAAGAATGCTGATATCAGCGTACTGAAAACATTTATGGTCGCGGCGGGTGAGGCAGTTAGCCTGTTCGCCAAAAATAAGGGAATGAAGCTCTTTGCTAATCGCGGCAAAGTCGATATCCAAGCACAAAATGATGCGCTCTCCGTTTTAGCGGGAAAAAATATCGATATTGCAAGCGTTGAAGGTAAGGTGCAGATCACCGCCCAAGATGAACTATTGCTGAATTGCGGGAATGCGTATATTCGAATGAAAGGCGGAAACATTGAATTGGGTTGCCCGAATAATATTTTATTGAAATCAACCTGTGTACAAAAAATGAATGCCGCCAGCTACAGTGCGCCGACGGTTACGTTGCCTTCAGGCTTTAGCGAGTTCTTTATCGCGAAGGATGAAACAACAGGGGAAGTACTGCCGAATAGACGCTATCGCATAACAACCGCTGAAGGAAAGGTATTTGAGGGCGTCACTGATATGGAGGGAAAAACAATGGAAATTACGACGTCATCTCCGGAAAAGATAAGCATTGAATTTTCATGATTTTGACGATTATTCGTTAACCAAAGATCATTGCGGCACGATGACTATAATAAGGCGTCGTCTGTTTTTATGCCGCCACGGAAATATTCGATATCCACAGCAATAATATGAAAGATAATCAACAACCACACAATCAACAAAACGAAGAAAAGTCAGTAGTGACCAGTTCAGGAAATACGGCACCTTTTGCAAAAGGCATACCGGTGTCATGTTCGGCGATGCCGAAAAGAAAAATAACCTTGACGCTGGGGGTGTTTTTTGACGGCACCGGGAATAATGCGTTTAACTCGACTCTGCGTCAAAAGAACTGCTCTGCGGAATCTGTAGGTTATAATGATAGTGAGGCTCAAGGAATTTTAAATGCCTGCGAGGCAGATCGTTTTGGCCTGCGGGGAGATATAGCGCGAATCAGTTATGATGGTTCTTATACCAATATCCATTGTTTATATAATTTATATAGAAACGATAGTGTTCCAGATTTCTCGACGTCAGAAGAAAATCTTCAGTTCAAATATTATGTGGAAGGTATAGGCACTATTAATGGAGAGTCTGATTCCAGTATAGGTATGGCTACCGGAAGAAGCAGCACCGGTATTATCGCTAAAACAAATCGGGCGATTGATGTCATAAAAGAATCTTTACCAGTATCATTGGAATATTATACAAATGTGGAAATAGTTAAAATTCAATTTGATATTTTTGGTTTTAGCCGGGGTGCCGCCGCCGCACGCCATTTTTCTAATAGAATCAGAAAACGAGATAATGAATTATTCTCCTCACTAACAGATATCTTTCAAAGCGCTGAAATTTCTATTTTAAATCTTGCCAATCACTCTATACGTTTTATGGGGTTATTTGATACCGTGGCAGCTGTTGCCACCCCTGTCCCGAGCAGCTCAGATACCGGTGATGTCAATATCTATCTTCCGGTAGGCATAGCAAAAAGAGTCTTTCACATCACTGCAGAGCATGAGTTTAGGCACAATTTTTCATTAAACAGCGTGAAGCCGGGTTATCCGGAACTCTCGTTGCCAGGCGCGCACAGCGATATTGGCGGCGGTTATCATCCATTAGAAACAGAAGACTACCTTATAAGTCGCCCAGAGTACAATACGGTCCCGGTATCAATGGAAAACAACTCTACAAGCGCTTATAAAAGGTCAGAGCTGGAAAAAAAGGCGCGACTTGCCGATCCGATATGGGGACCGATGTTACAAAAAGCGGATACCTGGATTCAACTTTGGGATGAGCCGGTACCTTCTGAAAAGCAATCGGGAAGGTTGAAATATGTTGGTGCGGCCATACGCATGCAGCGCAATGTGTCCAATGGTTGGTCATTAGCCATATTGCGGGTGATGCTTGATGCGGCCGAAGAGGCGGGATGTATTTTCGATAAGGGTAAAATAAACGATCGGTATCCGGTGCCGGCAGTGCTGCATACGTTGATGGATAAAGCGCGCGCACAAGGCAAAGCCATAAGGAAGGGTGAAAACATTATTCCTTTCAATTCCGATGAATTAGCTCTGTTGGCAGAAAAATATATACATTGCTCGGCAAATTGGAAAGCCATAAAGAAAAACCCAAAAACTCAGCAAGATATTTTTGATGATGGAGCAAGTTTCGCCGTTATTTTTTTTCCAAACAGGCCTACGGAGAATGGAAAAAGAAACGTTTATGACTTACAAGGAAAAAAATTATGAAGTATCTATTATTAATTATAATATTGCTTTCACTCATTTCCTGTAAGGCCGGTAATAAAGAGACAATTAAAACCGGCACGTCAGGATGGCCGGGGAAATGGTATTATTCAATAGTAGACCCGTATATGTTTCCTGCAGAGCCAAGGATAGCAAGAATGATGAACACCAAGGGTGATGTATACGAATCTGGTTTGATTTTAAAGGGTGTCGGCGGCCTTAATCCTGCCAGCCAAGGAAAGTGGGGAGATAATGCTTTTGCCATGATAAGTACCAATGACGCTGTCCCCGGAGTGCCCTGGATTTTCAGCATATGCTGGTTCTCGGTAGTGGAGCAAAAAACCTATGAAAGCACTATTACCATTCCAAAGGAGGGGAGCGATTTGATGCAGGAAGAGGCTTTCTATCGTTTGGACTCAGGTCGAATGAGAGGGGCGTATCGAAGAGTGGTTTATTTCGGCCTGGCGCCAGGCGGAGCGATAAAAGCTTGGCTGAGAAACCCGGGCCCTGACGGAAAGAGGGTTGTTATTGCTGAAGGAAGCAGCGTCTCTGAAAAGGAGATGAAATGGTGTCCTGAAATAGTAGGATATCAAGTTCCGCAAGATACTAAGGACTTTATAAAAGATAAACAGTTTCCTTATGGAGAGTGGTAAGTTGTAATGACAGACACATGATAGCCGGCGGCCTTAATCCTGCCAGCGAGGGTAAGTGGGGAGATAATGCTTTTGCGAGCCTAAGTACCAATGATGCTGTTCCCCTACGGCGAATGGTAACAATTTTTTTGTCGACATAGCGCATTTTCTGAAGAGTAATTCATTAAAAATAAATTAAATATTAATTTTTTATAAAAAACCTGGTTTTTTATTTATTTGAATTGTAACTAAAATTTTAACACTATTAATAATATAAGGAGTGAGTATGACAAAAGGCTTTGTTTTATTAAGCGATAAAACCTCTCACGGAGGTGAAGTGATTTCTGCCTCATCCTCCATGTTAATAGACAATGAAAAAGTTGCTCTTAAAGGTGATATGATCAGTTGTCCAATATCGGACCATGGCAATAATTCTATTATCGAAGGCTCATCCGAGTGGTTCTCAGATGGCAAAGAGATTGTCGTGGACGGTTGTCGTTGTGAATGCGGCTGTGTGGTCATCTCAAGCACGCCGGGCGTCGGTTTAGGATGATACGATGGGGTGGGAGATATTCACTTTACCTGCAACAGCTTCCCCTGCTTTGACAGCATTGAAAGTGTGGGGGGGCGTGCTCATTTCAATTCCTGTTATTTGCCTGATGGGACATTTTTTTTGGCCCGTGGGTTGGACTGAAACGGGCAGCGTGACCTTTTGGCAATATACCTTCGGCATACTGCTTTTAATCTGGACGGGCTTATTTGGTTTTAAATTGCTTTTATATGGTAATAGGGTAAGTCAGTATAACCAAACCAAACAAATACACAAAGACGCGTTAGCCGCCCGGCAAAGCTGGGCAAGCCGATATTTAATGGTCATAAATAGTACGGTGTATTTACCGGAGGGTTTAACCGCATCATCTTTGATTAATCCTGCCCACTCATTAGAAGTAAGGTATAATCAAGTCAACAAATTAACTCAATTTCCAGACTTGACGATTAGGAAAATAATTTTATCGTTGCTTTCTTCTGTTTCATCTACTTTAAGGAATTTACCAAATTCCTTTAAACCGTATATCACTGTTATTTCTCTAGAGGAAAAATACGACGTTCAAATCTGCGACGCTATTCGATCTGCCTTCGTTGATAGTAATGGTGAAATTCGACCTGAACAATCCATCAAGATTGTTAGAGCATTGCCCCAGACGATATTAAATGACTGGATAAAATCTTCTGAAGAAAATGTAAATATTTTGCTCGCACTCCAGTTCCCAATAATGTGCAATTGTTCCGAAATGGCGGCAATCTTTGTTTTCGTTTCTGACGACTGGGCAGATGATCATAAATTGTCGGGTAAAGCTAAAGTTTACCGCACAATGGATGCTATTAGCGATGACTTCCAATCGAAATATAGCATTATGCTTAATATGCAAAATGTGTCCAGGCTAGCCAATAAAATATGGCTTGCGGATATGAAAAGTAATGAATTCAACATGACGATCCTGCAAGAACACCGAAAATATATAATGGAATTCCTATCAGAAAATATTATAGATTTTGAAAAATTTGTTGGGAAAACGGGACCCTTGGGAGGATGGATGGCATTAGGAGTTGCTGCGGATATTGCTCAACATATGAATGAAAATCAAATAGTATTGGGGCGATGGGAAGAAAATTGGGTGGTTAATGCAATTCAATCTTCCGAGGTGGTGCATAATGATACTGCCTAATCCCTGGAAAGTGGTAGGTTCTATTCTTTTTTTTATTGCAATAGCATCTGGTCTATGGCTGAGCATTGATTATTTCGGCGATGGCATTGGCATACTCGGTCGGGCACAGAAGATAACCCTGTGGTTTATTGTTCTGACTCTCATACTTCTTATTCGCTTGATATCAATCATTGTTCCTTTATACCTTCTTAAGAAGGCTCAAAATGATGCAGAAAAAGCGGGGGTATATCCTGAGCAGGAGCAGCGACTTGCCCAGTTAAAGGCGCAAGAAAATGCGCTCCAACCTATGGTGGAAGGCCTTCGCCTGCATCACGGTCGTTTCTGGCGCCGCAAGGTGCGTATCCTGCTGGTTATCGGCGAGCCTGAACAGGTAGAGGCCATCACGCCCGGTCTTACATTGCAGCGCTGGCTGGAGGGCAACAGTACATTGCTGCTGTGGGGCGGCAGCGTACAAGCCGATCCGAATGAAGAACTGATTGCCCGGCTTCGCGCGTTGCGCCGGCGGCGTCCCCTGGACGGCATCGTCTGGGCGGTGACTGAAACCCAGGGCGCCCAGCCTAGGCACATCTATCTTGGTCTGCGCCAGCTTCTGCGTCAGGGACAGCGGTTAGGCTGGCAGGCGCCGCTCTATCTGTGGCAGGTATGCGACAGCGCCTGGGCGCAAGGAGATCGCCCTGGCGCGCCGGTGGGATGCCTGTTGCCGGCAGCCTGTACATCTGAATATTTATCCGCCCGTTTGCTTGATCTGATTGCACCGCTGCGCCGCGAGGGCATGGGTCAGGTGTTGGCGACTACCCGACATGATTTCCTGCTTCGTTTGTCACTGTATCTGGAGCGGGAGGGTATAACGCACTGGCAGCAGGCGCTGGTTCCGCTGTGGCGAGACTTCTCCTGCGCGTTGTCGCTGCGCGGCATGATGTTCAGCCTGCCGGTCAATGACAAAGCGTCCGGGACGGGGCACGGTTGGTGTTCGGATCCGGCATGGCAAGGCATTGTAAACGATAGTTCGGCCAGAGGCCGCCGCGCCGGTTTTTCGTGGGAGCGAAACGCTTTTTATGCGGTGCTGGGATTGACGCTGCTGTGGGGGGGCGGCAGCCTGCTCTCTTTTATCTCCAACCGCAGTCATATCGTTACCGCCAGGGAGCAACTGACGGCGCTGAGGGAAGACGTTCCCATCGGCGAACAATTGAAGGCGCTTCGTCAACTGGCGAATGAACTGGGGCGGTTGCAGTATCTTTCCTCGCACGGGGCGCCCTGGTATCAACGTTTTGGCTTAAATCAAAGCGGCATGTTATCGGCCGCCTTATGGCCGCGCTACGGCGCCATG
Organism: Sodalis sp. RH15; assembly: GCF_047324255.1. Lineage (NCBI taxonomy): Bacteria > Pseudomonadati > Pseudomonadota > Gammaproteobacteria > Enterobacterales > Bruguierivoracaceae > Sodalis > Sodalis sp. RH15. The sequence goes on along the minus strand of NZ_CP178738.1, from coordinate 42,074 downwards.
AATAATCGCCTTGTCCGTGACGGCGCGGCAAAACAGTTAAGCTTCCATCTCGCTGAACTGGTTGCCCTGCCGCCGCACAGTCCGCAACGCGCCAAGCGAGCCCTGGTGGGCTACGGCCGGCTTAAAGCCTACCTGATGCTGGCGTATCCGGAAAAAGCCGATGCGGACTTTTTGACTCGAATCCTCGAAGAAAACGAACCGGTCCGTGCCGGGGTTGCTACCGGCTTATGGCGGAGCCTGTCGCCGGGGCTATGGAGTTTTTATGCCGTGAATCTGGCGGAGCACCCGGAATGGCGCATCGTGCCCGATGCTGATCTGGTGGCGCAGGTGCGCCGGCTATTGCTGGTGCAGATCGGGCAGCGTAACGCCGAGGCAACGCTTTATCAGAAGATACTGCAATCCGTGTCGAACAACTACGCCGAACTTGGCTTAATGCATATGGTAGGAGATAGGGACGCGCAGGGATTGTTCAGCTCCACCGAAGTGGTGCCGGGGGTATTTACCCGTCAAGCCTGGGAAGGACAGGTGCAGAAGGCCATTGATGAGGCCGTTGCCTCCCGCCGGGAGGAAATTGACTGGGTGCTCAGCGACGCCACACATCCGGTGACGGCCGAGGTGTCGCCGGAAGCGCTTGAAGAACGCCTTACCGAACGCTATTTTACCGATTTCAGCGGTGCCTGGCTGAATTTTCTCAATAGTCTGCGATGGAAGCAGGCGAAAAATCTGTCGGATGTGACCGACCAGCTCACCCTGATGGCCGATGTGCGTCAGTCCCCGCTGATTGCCCTGATGAACACCCTTAGCTATCAGGGGCAAACCGGACAACGGGGAGCGGCCTTGTCAGATTCGCTGGTGAAGTCCGTACAGAGCCTGCTGCATAAAGACGACCTGCTCGCCATCGACCAGCGCGCCGCGGGGTTGACCGGTCCGTTGGACGGCACCTTTGGCCCGCTGCTGGCAATGATGGGAAAGGGAAGCCCGGCGGGAGTCATGACCGGCGACAGCTCTCTCAGCCTGCAAACCTTCCTGACCCGTATCACCAGGGTGCGCCTCAAACTCCAGCAGGTGGCGAACTCCAATGACCCGCAGGAGATGACCCAGCTATTGGCGCAGACGGTGTTCCAAGGCAAGAGCATTGATCTGACAGACACGCAGGAATACGGCAGCCTGCTTGCCGCCAGCCTGGGGGAAGAGTGGAGCGGTTTTGGCCGGGCGGTGTTTGTCCAGCCGCTGGCCCAGGCGTGGCAGAAGGTACTGCAGCCATCCGCCGCCAGCCTGAATGTGCAGTGGCGAACGTCGATAGCGGATAATTGGGATCGGGCTTTCAATGGGCGCTACCCGTTTGCGGACACGCGCAGCGATGCGTCTCTGCCGATGCTTGGGCAATTTGTCCGCACTGAATCCGGACGCATCGAACAGTTCCTGACCCGCCAGTTAAGCGGAGTATTGCACAAGGAAGGCAATCGCTGGGTGCCGGACAAGCTGAACAGCCAAGGGCTGCATTTTAACCCGGCTTTCCTGCGGGCGGTTAACCACCTTAGTCAGCTTGCCGACATTTTATACACTAACGGCGGTATGGGCATAAGTTTCGAGCTGATGGCCAAACCGGTACGTGATGTGGTGGAAACCACCTTCAATCTCGATGGTCAGAAGCTCAGGTACTTCAACCAGAAGGAAAGCTGGCAAAATTTCCATTGGCCGGGTGCTTCGGACAAACCAGGAGTGATGCTGAGCTGGAGCAGTGTGAACGCCGGCCCGCGCCTGTTCGCCGATGAACAAGGAACCTGGGGGCTTATCCGCCTGCTGGAGCAAGCCAAGGTCACGGCGCTGGATGACGGCGATACCCTTTACCGCCTGGTCTTGACCGGCCCGGATGATTTACCGCTAACCTGGAACCTGCGCACCGAACTGGCCGAAGGACCCTTGGCGCTGCTGAAGCTGCGGGGTTTTTCACTGCCGGCCCGAATATTCGATGTTGATACCGGCGGTGGAACAATGCCACGAAATACCGCGGCCATAGGAGGAGATGGGTGATGTTGCAAACATTAATCACTACCTGTCTGGCGGAACGGAACGCGCTTGAACTGGCCCGTGGGCACATGGTCCAGTGGGAAAAATGGTTGCTGCCTCTCTCCGCTGATAACCCGGTAGGCGATGACCCGTGTTATTGCGACGATTTCCAGCGCATGCGAGAGGAGGTCAATAAAATCACCGGGGCGGATACCGGCCTCATCTGCCAGTTGGCCGAGACGCTGCTAACCACCGTCTGTAAGGACGTCCGCGTTGCTACCTATTATCTGTGGGCGCGCCTGCATGGCGACGGCGAGGCGGGGCTGGCTGACGGGCTGATGCTGCTGGCCGGACTGGTCGACCGTTTTGGCGAACGGGTGCTGCCGGCTCGTCCCAACGGCCGCAGAACGGCGTTGGAATGGCTGGCGGGCAACAAAATGCTGGATAGTCTGGCCCGCTATCCGGAAGTGGCGAAGAGCGAGCTGGTGCGCATCGTGGCGGCGCTGGCCCTGCTGGAACACGCTGTCGGCGCATGGTCTGAGCTTGACCGGCCGGCCCTGGGGGCGCTATACGGCGCATTGGAGTTGCGTCTGGCGCAATCGGGTGGGCTGGAGGCGGTGGTGCCGCAACACAGCGCCGTGGATGGCCCCGGAATGCTTTCCTCTTCCGCCGGGCTGAAGCCGGGATTGCGTCAAGTTCAGTCGGGCCGCGACCTGCTGGAACAGGGAAAAGCGCTCTCGCGCTACCTGCGCGAACAGCCGCAAGGCTGGCTGGCAAGCCACCGCCTGATGAAAAGTCTGCGTTGGGACACGGTGCATCTTTTACCGCAGCAGGAAAAGGCTGGCAATACCCGCTTGACCCCGCCGCGCAGTGACTGTCGCGCCCAGCTTAAACGCCTGTATCTGCAGCAGAGCTGGGACGAACTGCTGGAACAGGTCGAGCGGATGTATGCGGAGGGCGTTAACCACTTTTGGCTGGATTTGCAATGGTATGCCTGCCAGGCATTGAGCAAGCAGGGGCAGCCGTTCTCCGGTTGGGCGGATCTCGTCAAGCAGGATCTCGGGATGTTGCTGGCGCGCTTGCCCGGGCTGGAAAATCTGAGCTGGAATGACGGCACGCCGTTTGCCGACGATGTGACTCGCGGTTGGATAGCCCAGCAGGTCAGCGGGAGTGCCGAGCATTGGGCACCCGTAACCTCAGTAACGGCGCCGGCGGATGGCAATGACATTCTGGCCTTGGAAAGCGAGGCACTGGCCCAGGCGGACAGCGACGGAGTGGACGCCGCATTGGCATGGCTGGCGGCCCGGCCCGGCACTCAAACGGTTCGCCAACGCTGGTTATTGCGTTTATTGATGGCGAGGGTGGCCGAGCAGTACGGCAAAAATGACCTGGCTCTGCATCTGTTGGGAGAGCTCAACACTACCTCCGCCGGTTTGCCGTTAGCTGATTGGGAGCCGGAGCTGAGCTTTGAAGTCAAAGCGCGGCTGCTGAAACTTATGAGGTTGAAAGCTCAGCGCAACGATGCCGACAAGACGGCGCTGGCGCGGCGGATGGAAGCCCTATTGGCTGCGCTGGTGGCTATCGATCCGGTGCGGGCCGCCATCCTTTGCTCGTGATTTCTTTCAAATCCGATTTTTATATTGCCCTCTTTTAATGAGAATTTTCCCCATGGATGATTTGACCCTGCGTTATTTTGACGCCGAAATGCGCTATCTGCATGAGGCGGGCAAGGAATTCGCCGAAGCGCACCCTGACCGGGCGGCGATGCTCAACCTCGACAAGGTCGGCGCGCGCGATCCCTATGTAGAGCGCCTGTTTGAGGGATTTGCCTTCCTGATGGGGCGGCTGCGTGAAAAGCTTGATGATGATCTGCCCGAGCTGACCGAAGGGCTGGTGAGCCTGCTGTGGCCGCACTATCTACGCACCATACCGTCGCTATCCATCGTTGAATTGACGCCAGACCGGCGCCTGATGAAGCACAGTGAGACCGTCGGCCGCGGGTTCGAGGTGATGTCCAGGCCCATGGGGCCTCAGGGGACACGCTGCCGCTACACCACCACCCAGGACATGACGTTAACCCCGCTGTCTGTGGAATCGGCCGGCGTTGTTACCGAACCGGACGGCCGCTCTGTCATCCGGCTGCGGTTCGGCTGCGGCGAACTGGCGGATTGGAGCCAAACTGACCTGTGCCGCCTGCCGTTATACCTCAATGCCGACAGCACGGTGGCCTGCGCGCTGCATCGGGCGCTAACGCTGAAAACCCAGGGGATGTACATTCGGCTGCCCGGCGACACGGACCGCCGGCCGCTGGAAGGCTTTTTTTCGCCGCTGGGGTTTGGCGACCGGGATCGGCTGTGGCCGAAAGGGGACTGTGCCTTCAGCGGCTACCAATTGTTGCTTGAATACTTCACGTTCCGGGAAAAATTCATGTTCGTGGCGTTGCACGGACTGGAGTACATCGTTTTAACGCAGGGAATGCCCTGGTTTGAGCTGGACGTGGTGCTTAGCGAGCAATGGCGCCATGACTTGCGGATCGATACCACAAGTATCCGCCTGCACTGCGTGCCGGTGATAAACCTGTTTCCCCTCGAGGCCGATCCGTTGACGCTTTCTCCGTTGGCAACCGATTATCTGCTGCGGCCCATGCGCATGCAGGACGGCCATACTGAAATCTATTCAGTGGACAGCGTGATTTCCTCCAAACACAGCGGACATCAAGAATACGTACCGTTCAGCAGCTTTCGCCACAAGGGTGGCATGCTGCGTGCGCAGGCGCCGGAGCGCTATTTCCATTCCCGCGTCAAACGCGGCGCCAGCGGTATACACGATACCTGGCTGATTTTGGGCGGCGAGGCGTTCGACACCGACAAACTCAGCGCCAATGAGTGTCTGTCTCTGACATTGACCGGCACTAACGGACAACTGCCCCGCAAGGCGTTGCAAAGCACTCTGCTGGATACGGTAGTGCAATCCACGCAAACGGGCCTCGCCGTGCGCAATCTGTGCGCGCCCACCCATCCTTGTTATCCTCCGAACCGGGATCGCTTCCACTGGCGGGTATTGAGTCATCTGGGATCGAATTTCCTGTCGATGATGGACAATGCTGAAGTGCTGCGGGGCACGCTGGCGCTTTATGACTGGACGGAAGATGAACTCAACCGCCGTCGCCTGGCCGCCATAGTCGAGGTGAAACACCATTTGGCACAACGATTCGAAAAAGGCTTCCTGCTGCGAGGCGTCGACATCGAAATCACTCTTGATAGCAACGGTTTTGCCGGCGAAGGGGATATCAGCCTGTTCGGCGAGATGCTCAGCCGTTTCTTTGCGCTGTACGCTGATGTCCATCTCTTTACCCGGCTAACGCTAAATCTTCAACCCTTGGGAACATGTTTGCGATGGAAAGAGAACCACAGTCAGCGGGTGCCCGGCTGAGGGCTACCCGGCTGGTTGAAGCGATGGCCGATCGGATGGCTGAGGTGGATGTATACCGTTTTTGCCAACTGGTGGAACTGGCCGTGCCGGATAGCCTTCCTTTGGGCAGTACCGCCGACCCGGCAAACGATCCGGTGCGTTTCAGGCCTCATCCCGGCATGGGGTTTCCGGTCAGCGAATTGAAAGCCATCGAGACCGATGGAGAACGCCCCGGACGCCCGGCCACGGTACGAACCTCCTTTCTCGGATTGTACGGCGTGGATTCGCCGTTACCGACGCCGTACCTGGATGATATCACCCGCCAGCGGGAAGGGCATGAGGCCCTTGAAGCCTTCCTCGATATCTTTAACCACCGCATCTTTACTCAATTTTACCGTATCTGGCGCAAGTATTCCTATCCGGCCACGTTTGCCGCCGGCGGCACGGATGCCATCTCCCAATGTCTGCTGGGGCTAATTGGCCTGGGGATACCGGGGACGGCAGCTCATATCGCCACACCGATGTCGCGATTTCTGGCGCTGCTTGGCCTGATGCGTCTGCCGACCCGCACCGCGGAAGGAATGGTAGCGCTGGTAGCCCTGCTGGCACCCGATACTGTCGCTTCGGTGACACCTCACTGGCCGCAAAAAATCACCCTGACTCCCGCGGCGGCCCTGGATAAAACCCGTAGGGTAAATCTAAGTCAACGGGTGGTGCTTGGCGGCTCGGGGTGGGATGTCAACAGCCAACTGTTACTGACGTTAGCAACGGAAAATCCCAATGAGGCGCGGGACTGGTTGCCGGGCGGCCCCTTGCAGCGGGATTTTCTGGTTTTGCTGAGGGTTTATCTGGGCTGGCGTTGTTCGATCCGTTTAAAGCTGAGGCTGTCCAGCTGCTGTTTACCGGCGCCGGTACTGGGCGGAAAACAGGTGCAATTGGGGTTAACCGGCGTACTTGGACTGAGGCCCGCCGAACCCTCGTCGGCTATACCTGCTGCCATCACCATCGGCCTGGGGCGCTATCAGGGATTACAGCCGAATACCGTTGCAATGGAGTGTCAGAATGTCCGTTATCGCTTTTAAAACGCCGCTTGTATTAACCTTTATCATTTCTTCGCTGAGCGGCTGCGGTCTGACGCAAAGCGTGGTGGACGGCACCGGTTCCGTCGCTAAAGCCATTTTCTACAAACAAATCAAGACGCTGTATCTGGATTTCAGCGCTCGGGCGTCATTGAATACTGATGAAACGGATATGACTGCCCTGTCGGTACCGACTATGGTACGGGTCTATCAGCTTCGCGACGGTAGCAAGGTAGATAAAGCGACCTACCAACGCCTGCTGACCGATGGTGAAACCTTGCTGCGGGAAGATCTTTTGTCTTGGCGGGAAGTGGTGGTGAAGCCGGGCGAAGGCGCACAGCTCAATATGCCAATGGAAAAAGAGGCGAAGTGTGTGGCGGTGGTAGGGTTGTTCCGCTCGCCGGATACGGTAAAGAACACCTGGCGGATTATTATCCCCCGTGAGCAGTTGGATCCGGATAGCCCACGCGTGATTGAACTGGGGGAGAATACCCTGAGCCTGAAAGCGCCGAAGGAGTAAAAAATGCAACATCAAAATCCCTCGCTCTATGAAATGATGATGCACAATTTCAGCGGCGAGATGGAACTGCATCAAATTAGCGGCAGCGATCAGGTCATCCTCTCCGTGCTGGACAATCTGCAGCGCATTCTTAATTGCCGGGCCGGCACTCTCAGCCATTTGCCGGATTACGGTCTGCCGGATATGAGTCAAATCCTGCAGGGCATGCCCGGCTCGGCATATGGCCTGCTAACCACCATGACATTAGTACTGCTGAAATACGAGCCGCGCCTGGAAGGCGTTGCCATTAGTCTGTTGCCACAATGTCTTCCGGGGCAGTTGGAATATTCCATTGAAGCGGAACTCAAAGGCATCGGCCCAATCACCTTCGGTACCACCTTTAGCGCTCAAGGTAAAATGCTTGTTCGCCATCTCCGGCAACAGCGCTTTTTAATCTGATAATGCGTTTCGTCTTGCATTTGCTCTGGTTTCAGACTGGCCGCCCAAGGCGGGGGCCGGTGGTGAATTCATGCCGGAAGTGCAGAATTACCGGCCGTCTGAAACAGCTTTAATTCACTGAAATTAATAATTTAGACAGAGGCGTTATGTCATTGATGACCACTGGCCATAGGGTCAGCACCGGCGGCGATCCCCGTGGTTTTACCGAATTTACCGCATTGCGTGATGAGTTGGATAAATTACATCATCCCGCCCGCCCGGACGTGGACTGGTTACGCATTGAACAACTTTGCCTGGCGCTGTTCCGCCGAAACGGCGTTGAACTGCATACCGCGGTGGATTTTACGTTGGCGCGAGCCCGAGTGGCGGGTCTGGCGGGATTGTGCGAGGGCGTTGAACTGATAGCGGCATTGGTTATCCAGCAATGGGCAGTTTTCTGGCCCCGGCCAACCCATGCAAGAGTGGCGCTGCTGGCGGGTCTCTGCGAGCGGTTGCAGCAGGTCTGGCGTATGATCCACGTGGACTACGGAGATTTGGCCCTGTTATACCGTGCCGATCGGGGGATGGAGACGATTTGCGATGCGTTGCGCACTCTCGAACTCAATCATCTTTGCAAATTGGATATCTTGCGGCAAACCATCCATGATACCGCGCTGCGTCTGGAACATACCGACGATTCCTCTATCAGGGCGGATAACCCGCCGCTGCCCGGCGGGTCTAATCACCTTTCGGCCATCTCTTCCATGACCGGATTGCAAAGTGAACCCCTCATCTATATTGCCGAAACCAAAAACCAGGCGCATCCGCGCATACATGTCGCCGAACTTAGGCTGCCGCGCTGGAAAGCCTGGCAAGGTTTTGCGGCAGGCATATTCATCACTGCCCTGACTGTAGCGGGATGCATGCTGATACAACGGCATTCCGCAGAAACCCTGGACCAAACCCTGCTGGCAACAACGCAACCCTTGCCGGCCGCGTTACCGTCACGCAGAATCAATGTCCTGGAGCAACATCATTCGCCGGCGGAGCGGGCGCAGGCCAAGCCGGCGGTGATACAGGCCACCGGGGCACGGTTGGAACAGCTGGGGGGACTGCCGCCATTATGGGCGCACCGCCACGGCGATGGCTTATTAGCGCAGGCTCGTCAATTATGGCCTTATAGCGAGCGGATCAAGCGCCTCTCCGCTGATTGGCGCCGGCAGCGTTTGGCCAATGCAACGCCCGAAGAAGAATTGGCAAATTTTTTTTTGGCGCGTACACGCCTGGAACAACTGGGGCAACAATTAAACCAGCTGGAGCAATCCAAGGGCCGCTACATGACGGTGTCGGCCCTTAAAACCGCGGTCTTCTCCATCCAGCAACCATTACATCGCACACTGCCGCTGGAAGAACTATTGCGGCAATATCATGAGCAGATCCAGACGGGAGAGGAGCCGTCGCCTGTTTTGCGTCAGCAGATTGAACGGCGTTTTAGCCAGTTGCTCAACCGCTTTGCCTTGATGACCGATTTGGAATGAACGCCGGCGGCCGGATACTATTTCTTGTATTTTCATATGCCGGCCGAGCCTGTGTTGCATCTTTTCCAGAGAGAATTCCGCCGGTTCGTCAGGCTCATGGAATTAATCCCGTGAACGCCCGGGACAAATCGGCAATTACGCCAAGCGCGCTGTTACGGCATATAATGCGTTAATAATCCCAGGTCTCAGGATCAATACCCATTTCGCGCATCATCTCTTTGGCTACTTCCGGTATTTCATCGTTTCGCTCTTTGCGAAGATCGTTATCATCGGGCAATGGCTGTCCGGTGAATGCGTGCAGGAAGGCTTCGCAAAGCAGTTCACTGTTGGTGGCGTGACGTAAATTATTAACCTGCCGCCGGGTTCTTTCGTCAGTAAGAATTTTCAGAACCTTCAGCGGAATGGATACCGTAATTTTTTTAACCTGCTCACTTTTTTTACCATGTTCAGCATAAGGGCTGACATATTCGCCTTTCCATTCCGCCATGGGATACCTTAATTTCTCATAAAATGATTAAAATTCGCTAAAAACGAGCCAATTATGCCGGAACTTCGTGTTACTCACTACTCCACGCCCGCTTATTTTGCGACTTATCAGCTTTTCCTATCATAACGCACTCGACCGCTACCATTACCCACGGTAAAAGAGAGATTAGATTTTAACACTTTAAACCCGCATAATTTTAGCTGTTATTGATAATTTGCTCAATCTATACGCTAAGAAGTTTAGATGTCCAGATGTATTGACGTCTATCTAAGAGGAGGTTACTCTTTTACCTCCACTCTCCAGCACTGATCAGGATGTGAGTACATGACGCGCAAACAGGCCACAATCGCAGTTCGCAGCGGGCTTAATGATGATGAACAGTTCGGTTGCGTTGTTCCGCCAATCACGCTTTCCAGCACCTATAACTTTGTGGATTTCAATCAACCCCGCGCGCATGACTACTCCCGGCGGGGCAATCCGACCCGTGATATCGTGCAGCGGGCCTTGGCTGATTTGGAGAATGGCGCCGGCGCGGTACTGACCAGCAGCGGTATGTCGGCGATACATCTGGTTTGCACGGTCTTCCTTCAGCCCGGCGATTTGCTGGTGGCGCCTCATGATTGTTATGGCGGAAGCTATCGCCTGTTCGATAGTCTGAGCAAACGCGGCGCGTATCGGGTAAAATTCGTCGATCAGGGTGATGAAGCGGCGCTGAGGGCGGCACTGGCCGAACATCCCAAGCTGGTGCTGATTGAGACGCCGAGCAATCCGTTGCTGAGGGTAGTGGATATCGCCGCGATTTGCCGGGCTGCCCATGAGGCCGGCGCCATCTGCGTGGCGGATAATACCTTTATGAGTCCGGCGCTGCAGCAACCGCTCACATTGGGCGCCGATCTGGTGGTGCATTCCTGCACCAAATACCTGAACGGACATTCCGATGTGGTGGCCGGCGCGGTGATTGCCAAAGATGAAGCCCTCGCCACCGAACTGGCCTGGTGGGCCAATAACATCGGCGTCACGGGCGGCGCATTCGACAGCTATCTGCTGCTGCGCGGGATTCGTACCCTGAATCCGCGCATTCGGCAGCAGCAAAGCAATGCCCAGGATATAGTGGACTACTTGCAGCGGCAGCCGCTGGTAAAAAAACTGTATTATCCCGGGTTGCCCGGCAATCCCGGCCATGAAATCGCCTGCCGCCAGCAGTCGGGCTTCGGCGCCATGCTGAGCTTTGAACTGGATGGCGACGAAGCCGTGTTGCGACGCTTTTTGTCCAGCCTGGAGCTGTTCACACTGGCGGAATCCCTTGGCGGTGTGGAGAGCCTGATTTCCCATGCGGCGACCATGACCCATGCCGGCATGGCGCCGGAAGCGCGCGCGGCGGCCGGTATCGGCGAAACCCTATTGCGTCTGTCGGTGGGTATCGAAGACAGTGAAGATTTGATAGCTGATTTGGAACAAGCCTTCCAGGCAGCGACTAAGAGGTAAGTATGAGTGCTTTAGGGACGATTGGACGCCCGGTGGGCAGGCAACTGCATAAATTCGGCGGCAGCAGTCTGGCGGATGTGAAATGTTATCAACGGGTGGCGGGTATTATGGCCGAATACAGCCAACCCGGCGATCTGATGGTAGTCTCCGCAGCGGGAAGCACCACTAACCAGCTAATTAGTTGGCTTAAATTCAGCCAGAGCGATCGTATCTCCGCGCATCAGATCCAGCAAACTCTCCGTCGTTATCAGCATCAACTGATAAGCGGCCTGCTACCCTCCGATCAGGCGGATGCGATGTTCGCCGAGTTTGTGCGCGATCTCGAGCGCCTGGCGGTCTTGCTGGACGGCAAGATGACCGAAGCCGTCTATGCCGAAGTGGTGGGACACGGGGAAATCTGGTCTGCGCGGCTGATGGCCGCGGTGCTCAACCATCAGGATATCGATGCGGCCTGGCTAGATGCCCGTGATTTCCTGCGTGCCGAATATGCCGCACAGCCGCAGGTGGACGAAGCCCTCTCCTGGCCGCTGTTACAGCGGATCTTGACCCAATATCCCAACAAGCGCCTGGTGGTAACCGGATTTATCAGCCGTAACCAGGCGGGGGATACGGTATTGCTGGGGCGTAACGGCAGCGATTATTCCGCCACCCAAATCGGCGCCCTGGCGGGGGTAACGCGAGTCACCATCTGGAGTGATGTGGCGGGGGTGTACAGCGCCGATCCGCGCAAGGTCAAGGATGCCTGTCTGCTGCCGCTGCTGCGTCTTGATGAAGCCAGCGAATTGGCGCGGTTGGCCGCGCCGGTCCTCCATACCCGTACCTTGCAGCCGGTGTCCGGCAGCGATATCGACCTGATGCTGCGCTGCAGCTATCAGCCGGAACAGGGATCGACCCGTATAGAAAGGGTGCTGGCGTCAGGCACCGGCGCCAAAATTGTCACCAGCCATGATGATGTTTGCCTGATTGAGCTGTCGGTTGCGCCGCAGCATGATTTCAGCCAGGCGCAAAAAGAGATTGATGCGGCTCTGAAAAGAACGCAAATCAAACCGTTGGCCATGGGGGTCCATCGCGATCGTCGGTTGATTCAGCTTTGCTATACCGCCGAAGTGGCCGGCAGTGTCTATCAGGTACTGGAAAAGGCGGAGCTGCCCGGTCAATTGCAGCTGCGCGAAGGATTGGCGCTGGTGGCTATGGTGGGGGCCGGCGTCGCCAAAAACCCCCTGCACTGCCACCGTTTTTATCAGCAGCTTAAATATCAGCCGGTGGAGTTTTTCTGGCAGGCGGAAGACGGCATCAGCCTGGTGGCGGTATTGCGCGTCGGTCCCACCGAACATGTCATTCAGGGCTTGCATACCTCGCTGTTTCGCGCTGAAAAGCGCATCGGCCTGGTGCTGTTCGGCAAAGGCAATATCGGCTCCCGCTGGCTGGAGCTGTTTGCCCGCGAACAGGAAAGCCTGTCGGCCCGTACCGGCTTTGAATTTATCCTCAGCGGCGTAGTGGACAGCCAGCGCAGCCTCCTTGACTATGAGGGACTCAACGCCAGCCGGGCGCTGGCCTTCTTCAACGATGAAGCCGTTGAGCAGGATCCGGAAGAACTGTTTCTCTGGATGCGCGCTCATCCCTATGACGATCTGGTGGTGCTGGATGTGACCGCCAGCGAAATCCTGGCGGATCAATATCTTGATTTCGCCAGCTACGGTTTTCATGTCATCAGCGCCAATAAACTGGCGGGGGCCTCCAGCGGAGATAATTATCGCCAAATTCGCGACGCTTTTGCCAAAACGGGGCGGCATTGGCTCTATAACGCCACGGTTGGCGCCGGTCTACCGGTTAACCATACGGTGCGCGACCTGCGTGACAGCGGCGACAGTATCCTGTCCATCAGCGGTATTTTTTCCGGCACGCTTTCCTGGCTGTTTTTACAATTCGACGGTACGGTGCCCTTTACCGATTTGGTTGAGCAAGCCTGGCAACAAGGTCTTACCGAACCCGATCCCAGGGTGGACCTGTCCGGCCAGGATGTCATGCGCAAGCTGGTGATACTGGCCCGGGAAGCGGGTTACGACATCGAGCCGAATCAGGTGCGGGTGGAATCGTTGGTTTCCGCAAGCAGCGAAAGCGGCTCGGTGGATCAGTTTTTCGAAGATGGCGATGCCCTGAATGAAGAAATGACCCGGCGGCTGGAGGCGGCCAGCGAATTGGGTCTGGTTTTGCGCTATGTGGCGCGCTTTGACGCCAATGGCAAGGCCCGCGTCGGGGTCGAGGCGGTACGCCGGGAGCATCCGCTGGCGGCATTGCTGCCCTGCGACAACGTGTTTGCCATCGAGAGCCGCTGGTATCGGGATAACCCGCTGGTGATTCGCGGGCCAGGGGCGGGGCGGGACGTCACCGCCGGCGCTATCCAGTCGGATCTCAACAGGTTGGCGCAGCTGTTGTAAATCAATTTGCCGGGTGGTGCAAATGCCGCCCGAGGGCAAATTCCGCAAGCCGTCATCCTCAAATTAAGACGGGGTTAAGTCAATATCGTATACAAAATCTACAACTCATGGCGTAGAGGAAGGGTCATCGCGAGACAGGAAAATTATTTGAGGGGTTAAGTGGAAAAAAATCATGAGCGCTCAAGAATTTTTACGCAATCACAAACACTGATATCAAGATATACACCTTGGCTGATCTAAGCTGCAGTAAGATGGCGACGCGGCGACAAATGGCTGAAAGCAAATTTGAATAACGTTTGCTTTGAATAGTAAGGTGAGCTCACGACGGTCCTCTGTTAATAAACGCTCCGGTACCGCCGGTGCTACCAAATCGACTTCAACCGAGTTTAACATTTTTTGCCGAACGTTTTCTCCGCCCGATTTGTTCATTTCTCTTGTTCAAAAATCGGCGATAATATCTGTGTTGAACAGTTGCTATCGATACCATGATATGACAGGTTAATTAATTGGCCTGCTCGAACGGAATCTAGCGGCAAATGAGATAATTGATTAATATTTTAAAAAATTCATAATTTGCCATATTATTTTTTTTTCATGTATATATAAGTTAAATATTTAATTTAGATAAAATAATATTAAATAAATGAGAAATATCAAATGATGATTAGTACTACTGCTTCCAGTCCTAGTGGAAATTATATAATGTATGATCCCAATACGCAAAGTTTCAGCTTATGGCAAAAGCCGCCAATAGGCGTACAAAATAGCGCTCACACCATGAAGAATAATAATATCACTTATTTTGATAGGTTGCCTGTAGAAATTATTGGTAAAATATTAAAGAATATGTCAATCTCGGAATCACTGCCGTTGGCAGCGACGTCTCATCTCTTCTTATCCCAAGCCGTGCGTAACATTGAGTTAGCGACTGGTAAAGATTTAGCTGGAGCTATGTTTTCGCTGGTTGATAAGGGTGATTGTCAGAGTATTAATCTTCTGCGTTTAATGAATATTAACTATTTTCTTGTTAAAGAGGATAAGACAGATAATAACTTGTTGCATTGAGCGGTTCAAAGCCAGAAAAGTGATATATGTAGCATTCTACTTAAGATTGAAAGTGTAGATATTAATGCCAGGAATAAAGAGGGATATACGCCGTTACATTATGCTATTAAGAATAATGATATAAGTACATTAACTAAACTTCTTGACATGCCAGGCATTGATTTGGATGACAATTGTAATATCAGCGATCTCGATGATGATGATCAAAATTATCTCCCTCTCCTGCACTATGCGGTGAAATGTGGTAATTTCGACATTGTGAAGACACTGCTGGATCATAAAAGAATTAATGTTAATGTCTGTGATGAAAATGGGGATCTGGCTTTAAGACATGCTTTTGCTAAAAAGCATAATGGTATAAATAAAGCTATCATTGATCTATTCCTTGATAAAGAATCTATTGCAATAAACCACCAGAACAATAACAAAGAGACATTATTGCATTTGGCTATATTGAGTCCTTATCACTATCTTATTGAGGATTTAGCGAAAAGAGGTGTAGACGTTAACCTAATTGACCGGCAAAATAATACTGCGCTGCATTTTTCGGTAGCCCATGAGTTTTTTGGCGTAACCGAGAAGTTACTTCAAATCCCAAATTTAAAATTAGATATCAAGAATATATATGGGATGACAGCCTATGAGTTGGCAGTGCGCAAAGGGTTTGATAAGATAGCCGAACTTATTCAAGAAAGGCAATCAGTTAAATCTCCAAACGTGTCCAACTGGTTTGGTCTTTTTTGATTTGATCTCATTTTTCAATATTCAAAATATTTTCTCTTCCATAACCAACTGAAGTTTATGCACTCAAACGACCGCCAGGAATAGCCCGGGTCGTTGGCAAACGTCAATCACGTTAAAGTGAAAAATTTTCAACATTGGTGAACATTCCTCCCCATCGTCGGCAATGATTTTGTTGACTCTGCTAACGATTTCCGTCAAATTCAATTTAGCCGTCTAAACGTATAGACGCATACCAAGATGAGTTCGCAACGCACCGTCATCAGCGTATAGTCATCAATGAACAATCCCACGCGCAAGAGGAAAAGGTATGAGTTTTTTTCACGCCAATCAGCGGGAAGCCCTGAACCAAAATCTGGCTGAATTACAGGGCGATATCAACGTCTCGTTTGAGTTTTTTCCTCCGCGCACCAGCGAAATGGAGCAAACGCTATGGCACTCCATCGATCGCCTGAGCATTCTTAAACCCACTTTCGTCTCGGTGACTTACGGCGCCAACTCAGGCGAGCGAGACCGCACCCATAGCATTATCAAGGATATCAAGGAGCGCACCGGCCTGGATGCCGCGCCTCACCTGACCTGCATCGACGCCACGCCGGAGGAGCTGAAAAAGATTGCCGAAGACTATTGGCACAGCGGCATCCGTCATATCGTTGCGCTGCGCGGCGACCTGCCCCCCGGCAGCGGTAAACCGGCCATGTACGCCGCCGATTTGGTGACGTTGCTGAAAAAAGTCGGTGACTTTGATATTTCCGTGGCTGCCTATCCGGAAGTGCATCCGGAAGCCAAAAGCGCCCAGTCCGATCTGATTAACCTGAAGAAGAAAGTGGAAGCCGGCGCCAACCGGGCCATCACCCAGTTCTTTTTTGATGTGGAAAGCTATCTGCGTTTTCGCGATCGCTGCGTGGCCGCCGGCATTGAAACCGAAATCGTCCCCGGCATTCTGCCGGTATCCAATTTCAAACAGCTGCAACGCTTCGCCGCCATGACCAATGTAAAGGTGCCGAATTGGATGACCAGCATGTTTGACGGTTTGGATAACGATGCTGAAACCCGCAAAATGGTCGGCGCCTCCATTGCTATGGATATGGTGAAAATCCTCAGCCGGGAAGGGGTGAAGGATTTTCATTTCTATACCCTGAATCGCGCCGATTTGACCTACGCCATTTGCCATACCCTCGGCGTGAGGCCGCAGGTCGCCGCCGAACAGACCCAGGTTTAAGTCGCGAGTCCGTCAATTCAGAACCGGGCCCCCAGTGCCCTGTTCAGATTGCTGACAAACATGCTCGGATTCAATAAGGCGGGACAGGCTGCCTGAAGAGTAAACCGTCCGCGCCAGGGATGGCGCGGATCGAGCCCCCAGGGACGGGTTCACGGCGTGTTTACGATCTGGCAGCCTGTCCCGACCGGACACTTTGTCGATAAGCTCAACCGGGCCCTCAGGGCCCGGTTTGAATTTGACGATATCTTTCTGCTAACCGGTATTGCGCATTCCCGCCGCCACGCCGGCGATGGTCACCATCAGCGCCTGTTCCACCCTAGGGTCGGGCTGTTCCTGCTGGCGCGAGCGATGCAACAGTTCCGCCTGAAGTACGTTCAGCGGGTCGGTATAGACGTTGCGCAGGGCGATGGACTCCGCGATCCACGGCAGGTCGGCCATTAAATGATCGTCATTGGCAATGGTAAGCACCACGTTGATATCATCCGCCAATTGCTTGCGCAACTGCTTCCCGAGGGGCCATAACTTCTCTTCCACCAGACGCTGGTCGTAATACTCCGCCAGCCATAAGTCCGCTTTGGCGAACACCATCTCCAACATACCGATACGGGTGGAAAAAAACGGCCAATCGCGGCACATGGCTTCCAACTCATCCTGCTTGCCTTCGTCGACGGCCTTTTGCAAGGCGGCGCCGGCCCCCAGCCAGGCCGGCAGCATCAGCCGGTTCTGCGTCCAGGCAAAAATCCACGGAATGGCGCGCAGGCTTTCCACGCCGCCGTTGGGCCGCCGTTTCGCCGGGCGCGATCCCAGCGGTAGTTTGCCGAGTTCCTGTTCCGGGGTGGCTGAACGGAAATAAGGCACAAAGTCGGGGTTTTCACGCACATAACCGCGATACATATTGCAGGAGGTGGTGGAGAGGTCGTCCATCAGCGTACGCCACTCCTGCTTAGGTTCCGGCGGCGGCAGCAGATTGGCTTCCAGTATCGCCCCGGTGTAGAGCGCCAGGCTGCTGATGGCCACTTCCGGCAGGCCGAACTTGAAACGGATCATCTCGCCTTGCTCGGTGACCCGCAGTCCGCCCCGCAGGCTTCCCGGGGGCTGCGACAGTAATGCCGCATGGGCCGGCGCGCCGCCTCGTCCGATGGAGCCGCCGCGTCCGTGGAACAGCGTCAGGGCGATGCCGGCTTTTTCACAGGTCTTGATTAGCGCGTCCTGCGCGCGGTACTGGGCCCAGGAGGCCGCCATGGTCCCGGCGTCTTTGGCGGAGTCGGAATAGCCGATCATGACCATCTGCTTGCCCTGGATAAAGCCGCGATACCAATCGATACCCAGCAATTGACTCATCACGTCATCGGCGTTATTCAGATCGTCCAATGTTTCAAACAGCGGGGCGACCGGCAACGGGAACTGGCAGCCGGCTTCTTTCAGCAATAAATGCACCGCCAGCACATCGGAAGGGGTTTTCGCCATGGAGATGACATAAGCGGCAATGGAACCCTGCGGCGCATCGGCTATCACCCGGCAGGTTTCCAGCACTTCGTGGGTCTCGTCGCTTAACTGATAATAACGCGGCAGCAAAGGCCGTTTGGAGTTCAGTTCGCGGATCAGAAATGCCTGTTTGTCAGCCTCGGACCAGCTTTCATAATCCCCCAGTCCCAGATAACGGGTGATCTCGCTTAACGCTTCGGTATGACGGGTGCTTTCCTGGCGCACATCGATACGGACCAGCTGGATGCCGAAACATTTGATACGGCGCAGCGTGTCAAGCAGCTGGCCGCTGGCAATGATATTCATGCCGCAGGCTTTCAGCGATTGATAGCAGGTATACAAAGGCTGCCAAAGCTGATCGTTGCTTTCCAGCAGATCATCCGGCGGCAGCAGGTGTTCGCCTTTTACCTGCGCGGTCAGCCAGTTCTGAGTGGCGACCAATTGCCCGCGCAGGCGCTTCATCACCACGCGATAAGGTTCCAGCACCTCGTCGCCGCCCGCCAGCGCCCGCATTTCCGGCGTGCATTCCGTCATGGATAATTCGGAAACCAAAACCTGGATATCGCGCAGGAACAGATCCGCGGCTTTCCAGCGGCTGAGCAACAACACGCGGCGCGTAATGTCGGCGGTGACATTGGGATTCCCGTCGCGGTCGCCCCCCATCCAGGAGGTGAAGCGCACCGGTACGTTTTCCACCGGCAGGCTGAATCCGAACACGCTTTCCAACTGTTCGTTCAGCTCGCGCAAATATTGCGGTACGCCTTCCCACAGGCTGTTTTCCACATTGGCGAATCCCCATTTGGCCTCGTCAACCGGGGAGGGACGGTTATGGCGTATTTCATCGGTATGCCAGTATTGCGCCACCAGTTGACGCAGCCGGCGCATGATTTGCTTGCGCTCATAATCCGCCAAATCGCTGTGGTCTAACTGTTTCAGGCAGTTATTGACTTCAACCAGCATATGGATCAAGGTCCGGCGGGCAATTTCAGTGGGATGGGCGGTCAACACCAATTCAATGGACAACGATTCCACGGCGGCGCGGATATCTTTGTCATCCAGCTCTTTATTATCTTTCAGGCGGGCAAAAACCTTACCTAATCCTTCCGGATTATTAAGGGCTTCCCCATGGGGGGAAATGGCATGAAACTGTTCCGCGGTGTTGGTCAGATTCAAAAACTGGCTAAACGCACGAGCCACCGGCAGCAGTTCGTCATTGGACAGGTTTTGCAACGTGGTTAGCAATTCCTGGCGATGCGTCTCGCTACCCGCCCGGGAGGATTTGGACAGCTTCCGGATGGTTTCTACCTTATCCAGGATATTTTCACCCATTGCATCTTTAATGGTGTCGCCCAGAAGCTTCCCGAGCATACTAACGTTGCTGCGCATTGCCGAATATTGTTCGTTCATAAGGACCCTGATCCAACTTACCTGAAAGTTTGTTACACCCGAATGACGTAGATCACCCGCCATTATCTAGCCATGTATCGATTGATTCGTCAAATGACATCATTTCACGGCATAAAACCGCGCATTCACGGCAATTCGTGAAAGTTAATTACATGGACCCTATATAAGCAATACTTATCCAACAGTATAAAAATGGCACATTTTGCACGTATTTCTTCCCTTCCGGCGCGAATCTGCCGGGCGACCAACGGTGCCGGGAGAGTTACTGCAGACAAAAATGTCGTACCACCTGGGAAATCAACTGCCGTGTCGGTTTAATAAATGCGGTATCGAGATATTCATCTGGCTGGTGCGCCTGGTTAATGGAACCGGGGCCCAACACCAGCGTAGGACAAACCTCCTGGATAAATGGCGCCTCGGTGCAATAGTTGACCACGTCGGTCTTGGTGCCCAGCAATTTTTCCACCACTGACACCAAACGGTGATCCGCCGGACATTCATAGCCGGGGATGGGCGGGTGAAGGGCCTCGATAGTCAACCGGCCCGGCCATTTCTCACTTACCGGCGCCAGTGCCTCCCCCAGCAGTCCGTTCAAATCGCTAAGGGTAAGGCCCGGCAGCGGCCGGATATCCATATGCAATTCGCAGAAGCCGCAAATTCGGTTGGAAGCATCCCCGCCGTGGATATGGCCGAGGTTCATGGTGGGGTAGGGAATTTCAAATGCGGCATGGTGATAACGCTGCTGTAACGTGTTGCGCAATAGCAGCAAATGAGAAATCGCGTCATGCATGAGTTCGATAGCGTTGACTCCGCGGCTCGGATCGCTGGAATGTCCGGATTGGCCGACGATGCGTATGGCGTTGGAGATATGGCCTTTATGGGCGCGTATGGGCTGCAAAGAGGTCGGCTCGCCGATAATGGCGCAATCCGGTCTTAACTGGCTGGATGAGGCGAAATAGCTGGCGCCGGCCATGGTGGTCTCTTCGTCGGCGGTAGCCAGAACATACAAGGGTTTTGTCAGTTTACTTCCGTCAATATCCCGCAGGGTATCAAGAATAAAAGCAAAAAAACCCTTCATATCCGCGGTGCCCAGTCCATATAGCTTGTTATCATGTTCGGAGAGGGTAAAAGGATCGCGGGTCCAGCGACCGTCGTCAAAAGGCACGGTATCGGTGTGGCCCGCCAGCAATAAACCGCCCGAACCGCTGCCGATACTCGCCAGCATATTGAATTTATTCCGGGTGCCGGGAACCGGCTGGATCTCGACCTGGAACCCCAATGCGCTGAACCAGCCTGCCAATAAATTGATTAGCGTCTGATTACTCTGGTCCAGCGCGCTATCGGTGGCGCTGATGGACGGTGTGGCAATCAGGGCACGGTACAACTCAATAAACGGGGGCAAATTATTCTTCACTGTTGACAGCCTTTGGGTTGGATAGTATCAATATTCATGCAATAATAGTGAATAAAAATACACTAACGTTGAGCGTTAAGTAAACGGATTCTTAACAGACTACTACGCTTGGCCTCGCGGGTGAACAGCCAATATACCCAATAGTTTTTGAGTTGCCGCAACTTGAACGCTGTAGGGCGAAGACGCTGGAGATCCCTTCTCGTTGTTAATATTGATTAAGAAGGTGTACATACGTCATGCTGAATACGCTGATTGTCGGTGCCAGCGGTTATGCCGGAGCTGAGCTTGCGGCCTACCTGAATCGTCACCCGCATATGAACATAGCCGCTTTGGCGGTTTCAGCGCAAAGTGCGGATGCGGGAAAACGGCTCTCCGATCTTCATCCCCAGCTCAAAGGCATCGTCGATTTGCCGCTACAGCCCCTGGGGGACGACGTGAGCGAACTGGCGAAAACCGTTGATGTGGTATTTCTTGCCACCGCCCATGAAGTCAGCCACGATCTGGCGCCGGAGTTCCTGGCCGCCGGCTGTGTCGTGTTTGATCTGTCCGGTGCATATCGAGTGAACCAGCCGGAATTTTACAGCCGCTATTACGGTTTTGAGCATCAGCACGGCGATTGGCTGGCCAAGGCGGTTTACGGCCTGGCGGAATGGCAGGGCGAGGCGTTGAAACACGCACAGCTGATTGCTGTCCCGGGCTGTTATCCCACCGCGTCTCAACTGGCTCTTAAGCCCCTGGTGGACGGGGGGCTGCTAAATGCAGAACAATGGCCGGTAATCAATGCCGTCAGCGGCGTGAGCGGGGCGGGACGTAAAGCGTCGCTGGGCAGCAGCTTTTGCGAAGTCAGTTTGCAACCCTACGGGATTTTTACCCATCGCCATCAGCCGGAAATCGCCGCGCATCTGGGGATCCCGGTAATATTTACCCCCCATCTCGGCAATTTTGCCCGGGGCATCCTGGCGACCATCACCTGCCGGCTGAAGACAGGCGTCACGGCGGAAGACGTGGCCGAATGTTATCACAACGCCTATCAGGATAAACCGCTGGTGCGGCTGTATGATAAAGGCGTGCCGGCGCTAAAAGCCGTGGTAGGCTTACCGTTTTGCGATATCGGTTTTGCGGTGCAGGGCGAACATCTTATTGTCGTAGCCGCAGAAGACAATTTATTAAAGGGAGCGGCGGCGCAGGCAGTTCAATGCGCTAACATCCGGTTTGGTTTCTCGCAAACCCTGGCGCTGCTTTAACGGCTAATAACGAGGCACAAAATAATGAATCCGTTAATTGTAAAATTAGGCGGCGTATTGCTGGATAGCGAAGAAGCGCTGGAAAGACTGTTTACTGCGCTGGACAGCTATCGCGCTCAACATCAGCGTCCGCTGGTGATAGTTCACGGCGGTGGTTGCCTGGTGGATGAGTTGATGAAAAAACTGGCATTGCCGGTAGTGAAAATTGATGGCCTTCGGGTTACGCCGGCGGATCAGATAGACATCATCACCGGCGCGCTGGCCGGCACGGCGAACAAAACCCTGCTTTCCTGGGCCAAAAAGCATGCTATCCCGGCGGTGGGATTATGCCTGGGCGACGGCGATAGCGTTAAAGTCACGCCGCTGGATGCGAAACTGGGCCATGTGGGTAAAGCGCAGCCGGGCTCACCGGCGTTATTGACGTCTTTACTGAGCGCGGGTTATTTGCCGATAGTGAGTTCCATCGGGATTACCGACGACGGCGAACTGATGAATGTCAACGCCGACCAGGCCGCCACCGCACTGGCAGAGACTCTGGGCGCCGATTTGATTCTGTTGTCCGACGTCAGCGGCATCCTGGACGGCAAAGGGCGGCGCATCGCGGAAATGACCGCGCAAAAAGCCGAGCAGCTGATTGCCCAGGGTATTATTACTGAAGGCATGATCGTAAAAGTCAACGCGGCGCTGGATGCCGCTCGCACGCTGGGCCGGCCGGTGGATATCGCCAGTTGGCGCCACGCCGATCAGCTTCCGGCGCTATTCAACGGCGTCGCCATCGGCACCCGTATTCTGGCTTGATGTATTCAAAAAATAGAATACCCAAAAGCTTTTTGAAAAATGAAGGGTATAGCGAGGGGAGTAAGACATGGCACTTTGGGGTGGACGGTTCAGTCAGGCGGCGGATCGGCGTTTCAAGCTCTTTAACGACTCGCTGAGGTTTGATTACCGGCTGGCCGAGCAGGATCTTATCGGCTCCGTGGCCTGGTCCAAAGCATTGGTGACCGTCGGTGTGCTGACCGCGGACGAACAGATCCGGTTGGAGGAAGCCCTGGCGTTTATCCTGGAGGAAGTACGCGCCACGCCGGAAGCGATCCTCACCAGCGATGCGGAGGATATACACAGCTGGGTGGAGCAGCGGTTGATCGATAAAGTGGGCGATTTGGGAAAAAAACTGCATACCGGACGCAGCCGCAACGATCAGGTGGCCACCGACCTGAAACTGTGGTGTAAAATGCAGGTTCCGGAATTGATTTCCGCTGTTCGCCAACTGCAACAAGCCTTGGTAGCCGTCGCACAAACCACGCAAGACGCGGTCATGCCCGGTTATACCCATTTGCAGCGCGCCCAGCCGATAACCTTTGCCCATTGGTGCCTGGCGTATACCGAAATGCTGGCGCGCGACGAAAGCCGTCTGCAGGATACCTTGAAACGTCTTGATGTCAGCCCGCTGGGCTCCGGCGCGCTGGCCGGTACCGCATATCCCATCGATCGCGAGCAGTTGGCGGATTGGCTGGGGTTCGCCTCTGCAACTCGAAACAGCCTGGACAGCGTATCCGATCGCGATCATGTACTGGAGCTCTTGTCGGATGCCGCCATCAGCATGGTGCATCTCTCGCGTTTTGCCGAGGATCTGATTTTCTTCAACTCCGGCGAGTCCGCGTTTATTGAGTTATCGGATCGCGTCACATCCGGCTCCTCCCTGATGCCGCAAAAGAAAAACCCGGACGCCCTGGAATTGATCCGGGGCAAATGCGGCCGGGTGCAGGGTGCGCTCGCCGGCATGATGGTCACCCTTAAAGGATTGCCGCTGGCCTATAACAAAGATATGCAGGAAGACAAGGAAGGGTTGTTCGATGCCATGGATACCTGGTTGGACTGCCTGCATATGGCGGCATTGGTCCTGGACGGCCTGCAGGTCAAACGCGAACGCTGCCGGGAAGCAGCCCAGCAGGGCTATGCCAATGCCACTGAGCTGGCCGATTATCTGGTTGCCAAAGGCGTGCCTTTCCGGGAAGCCCACCATATCGTCGGTGAGGCGGTAGTGGAAGCGATAAAGCAGACGCTGCCCCTGGAAGAGATGCCGCTGGCGGCGTTGCAGGCATTCAGTCCGGTCATTGCCGACGATGTCTATCCGGCGCTTTCATTGCGTTCCTGCCTGGATAAGCGCTCGGCAAAAGGCGGCGTGTCCCCGCGGCAGGTATCATCCGCCATTGACGAAGCGCACAAGCGCCTTGATGCTAAATAACCTTCAGTCCCTTAGCCTGCTCGACCGGACACATCGTCAACCCTCTCGGCGGGCGTGAGCCCGCATAGACAACCTCAAGCCGGCTGCAGCAGATAGCTTTCCAGCTCTTCGCTGCCGCCGATATGGCGTCCGCCAATAAAGACCTGCGGTACCGTGGCGCGTCCGGTCATGGCCCTAAGGCTTACGGTAGTAGCGTCTTTGCCCAAAGAGATCTCCTCATACTGAATGTCGTGGTCCTGCAGCATCTGCTTGGCCTTGGCGCAGAAGGGACATCCCGGCTTGGTAAAGAGCGAGACTGACTCCTGGACTTTACATTCCGGCGCCAGGTAACACAGCATGGTATCGGCGTCGGAGACCTCAAACGGGTCGCCGGGTTTGTTTGGCTCTACAAACATTTTTTCTACAATGCCATCCCGTACCAGCATGGAATAGCGCCATGAGCGCGGCCCAAATCCCAAGTCGGCTTTTTCAACCAGCATCCCCATGCTTTTAGTGAATTCGCCGTTGCCGTCGGGAATAAAGGTGATATGCCCGGCGTTTTGATCGGCTTGCCAGGCGTTCATCACGAACGTATCGTTCACGGAAATACATAAAATACTGTCCACACCATACTGATGGAATAGCCCGGCCAGCTCATTATAACGAGGCAGGTGGCTGGAAGAGCAGGTGGGAGTGAAAGCGCCCGGCAATGAAAAAACGATGACGGTTTTGTTTTTGAACAGATCGTCTGAAGTCAAATCGAGCCAATTGTCGTCCTTGCGGGTGTGAAATATTACCTGCGGCACGGTTTTACCTTCACGGGCATTTATCATAGAAACTCCATCGATAAAAAGGAAAAAAAGATTAAACAGCATGTCATACTGCGTTGGGGTTATTATTGATATTTACTATTGATAGGTATAATCGTTGATTGCTATCCTATCTATCGACGCGAACTATCGCGGATTGGAGGATGTTAATGAATATTCGCGACCTTGAGTATCTGGTGGCCTTGGCGGAGCATCGTCATTTCCGACGAGCCGCCGATGCCAGCCATGTCAGCCAGCCCACACTGAGCGGCCAGATTCGGAAGCTGGAAGACGAGCTAGGCGTTATGCTGCTGGAGCGCACCAGCCGCAAAGTGCTGTTCACCCAGGCCGGACTTTTGCTGGTGGAGCAGGCCCGGACGATATTGCGTGAAGTAAAAATCCTGCGCGAGATGGCCAGCCAGCAGGGGGAGTCCATGTCCGGCCCGTTGCATATCGGCCTGATCCCCACTGTCGGTCCCTATTTGCTGCCGCATATTATTCCGACACTCCATGAGACTTTTCCAAAACTGGAAATGTACCTGCACGAAGCTCAGACCAGCCAGCTATTGCTGCAATTGGACAGCGGCAAGCTCGATTGCGCGATCCTGGCGTTGGTTAAGGAATCGGAAGCCTTCATCGAAATTCCGCTGTTCGACGAGCCGATGCTTTTGGCCATTTATACCGATCATCGCTGGGCGGATCGCGATCGGGTACCGATGTCCGACCTGGCGGGGGAAAAGCTGTTGATGCTGGAGGATGGGCATTGCCTGCGGGATCAGGCTTTGGGATTCTGTTTCCAGGCAGGCGCCGATGAAGACACCCATTTCCGGGCCACCAGTCTGGAAACCCTGCGCAACATGGTGGCCGCCGGCAGCGGCATTACCCTGCTGCCCGCGCTGGCGGTACCCAACGAACGTAAACGTGACGGCGTATGCTATCTGCCCTGCTACAAACCTGAACCGAAACGCACCATTGCCTTGGTATATCGTCCCGGTTCGCCGCTGCGCGCGCGCTATGAACAGTTGGCCGAGTCCATTCGCGTTCATATGCAGACCTATATGGGCACCAACCCGCTAAAAGAGGCGGTTTAATCCATTCAAGGCCGCGACCCGATAGGCTTCCGCCATGGTGGGGTAATTGAAGGTGGTATTCACGAAATAATCGAGAGTATTGCCTTCGCCCTTTTGTTCCATAATGGCCTGGCCGATATGGATGATTTCGGCTGCGCGCTCCCCGAAGCAATGGATGCCCAGGATTTGCCGGGTATCGCGATGAAAGAGAATTTTCAGGCTCCCCACGTTCATCCCGACAATTTGCGCCCGCGCCAGATGTTTGAACTGCGCTCGTCCCACTTCATAAGGAACTTTCAACATCGTCAGTTCCTGTTCGGTTTTGCCCACCGAACTGATTTCCGGGATGGTATAGATACCGGTGGGAATATTTTCAATCAACTGTACGTTGGCCTGTCCCTTGATGATGACCTGCGCCGCGATGCGTCCCTGATCGTAGGCAGCGGAAGCCAGGCTCGGATAGCCGATGACATCGCCGACGGCATAAATATGCGATATGGCGGTCTGATACATGCTGTTGACCTTGATCAGGCCCCGGCTGTCCGCTTCCAATCCGATACTTTCTAGCGCCAGCGAGTCGGTATTACCGGTACGGCCATTGGCATACAGCAGGCAGTCGGCACGCATCCGTTTTCCTGACCGGAAATGCACTTCAACGCCTTGGTCGGTGCCTTCAATCTGTTCATATTCTTCATTGTGGCGAATCACCACGCCGTTTTCCCAGAAATGGTAGGAAAGCGCATCCGACATTTCCTGATCGAGGAAGGCCAGCAGCCGGTCGCGGGTATTGATTAAGTCGACTTTAACGTTCAAGCCCCGAAAAATTGACGCGTATTCACAGCCGATAACCCCGGCGCCATAGATAATCACGTGCTGGGGATCGTGTTTTAAATCCAGAATAGAATCGCTGTCGTAAATGCGGGGATGATTAAAGTCCACGTTTTGGGGGTGATAAGGCCGTGAGCCGCAGGCAATGACAATATGGGCCGCGCTGAACGTTTCAGCCGAGTTATCCGGATAGCGGACCTTCACCGTATGGGCATCGACAAAGCTGGCGTCACCGGTAATGATCTGACACTGGTTACGTTCATAAAACCCTTGCCGCATGCGTATTTGCTGCTTGATGACCATATCGGCGTGATGGAGGATATCGGCAAAACTGGCCCGGGGCAGATGGGCGCTGCCGCTGTATAGCGGGTTTTGGTTGAATTCGATAATACGGCTTACCGCTTGACGCAGTGCTTTAGACGGGATCGTGCCCCAGTGGGTGCAACCGCCGCCGACGCTGTTATAACGTTCAATCACTGCGACGCGGGCGCCCTGTTTGGTTAATCCCATGGCGGCACCCTCGCCGCCGGGACCGGAGCCAATAATAATGGCATCATAATCGTATTCTGATTGCATTCGCGTCAAACCTGTCATTATACAAATTCACAACGTTAATGTAACATTGTAGCCCGAATATCCCAACGCCCGAAGGCTTTTTCTTATTCCAGTTGTTAACGGACGCAGGCTAGGGCGTTTTTGGAAAAATTCAGATTTTGTATCAACGCGGTTGCAACAAATTTTGATATAGTGGTTTTTTATGGGTATTGAGGGCTGGACTGAATTATGGGCGTCAGAGCGCAACAAAAAGAGCGGACCCGACGTTCTCTTGTCGAAGCGGCGTTCAGCCAATTAAGCGCCGAACGCAGTTTTGCCAGCCTGAGCCTGCGTGAAGTCGCCCGTGAAGCCGGCATCGCGCCAACGTCTTTTTATCGCCATTTCCGCGATGTGGATGAGCTTGGCCTCACTATGGTGGATGAAAGCGGCCTGATGCTGCGTCAACTGATGCGCCAGGCGCGACAGCGCATTGCCAAGGGCGGCAGCGTCATTCGCACCTCGGTCGCCACCTTTATGGAATTCATCGGCAATAATCCCAATGCTTTCCGCCTGTTGCTTCGTGAGCGGTCGGGCACCTCCAGCGCTTTCCGCGCCGCCGTCGCCCGCGAAATCCAGCATTTTATCGCGGAACTTGCCGACTATCTCGAAATCGAAAATCATATGCCGCGCAGCTTTACCGAGGCCCAGGCCGAGGCCATGGTCATCATTGTCTTCAATGCCGGCGCCGAGGCGCTGGATGTGGACATCAAAGAGCGTCGCGAACTGGAAGAGCGCCTGGTATTGCAGCTGCGAATGATTTCAAAGGGGGCCTTTTACTGGTATCGCCGGGAGCAGGAAAAAGCGGCCGCCCTTTCTCTTGATGAAAGCAGGTAGGTGATATGACGAACAAACCCCTCGGAGAAAAAGGAATATTAGTCCTGGCATTGATCGCCGGCTTATCCATCAATGGCGCCTTCGCGGCCATATTCAGTTCCATTGTGCCCTTTTCCATTTTCCCCATTATAACGTTGGTGCTGTCGGTGTACTGCCTGCATCAGCATTACCAGGATCGCGCCATGCCCCAGGGATTTCCTTCTCTGGCCGCGGCGAGTTTCCTACTGGGTCTGTTGCTTTATAGCGCCATTATCCGGGCGGAGTATCCGGCCATCGGTTCCAATTTTGTGCCGGCCATCCTGGCGGTAGTGCTGGTGTTTTGGATCGGACGAAAATTAAAACGGCTAGACCGTTCTGGTGAGGACCAGGATTTTTAATCAGCATTACGCCTTCCATAGCCATTAACTATGCAATTTCAGTTACCTATAAACCGGGTAGTGTCTACTAGAAACCATAGAACATATATCAAAGCATTTTCGCACTAATACCTTTTTAATCATTTGTCTTTAACTCAAAGGGAATCCCAGCGCGCGCAGTGCCGCGGCTAATTTATCTCGTCCCGCCATCGCCCTGAGCTCTTTGGTTCGCGCAATCACCCGATTGGTCCAATTACTCACCGACAGTTCATTTCGCCGGCTGAACTCGGCCAGGTCTTGGTCATAGATGTCCAACCGGGCCGGTTCGCCCGCGACATCATACTGATCCCGATGGACCACCACCGATTGGGGTAAGCGCGGTTTAACCTCGGCGGGAACGCTGTGATCGGCATAGCCCACACATAATCCGAACACGCCTACCGCGCCTTCAGGCAAATTTAGTTCAGCCGCCACCCGCTGGGTATCGTTACGTAGCGCGCCGATATAGACGGTGGACAATCCCAGGGATTCGGCCGCCACCACCGCATTCTGCGCTGCCAGCGCCGCGTCAATGGTGGCCACCAATAGCATTTCCAGGTAATTTAATGCCGCCAACTGCTGCTGTTTTTGTTCGCCGACGCGGCGCAGCCTTGATAAATCAGCCACCCACACCAGAAATAGCGGGCATTCAATAATGTGTTTCTGTCCGGCCGCAACCGCGGACAAACGTGCTTTAAGCGCAGGATCCGTTACGGCAATCAGCGACCAGGTTTGCAAATTAGATGACGTTGCGGCCGATTGGGCGGCAGCAGCGAGCGTTGTCACCGTATTATCCGGTAATGGTTTGGGTAGATATTTCCGTACCGAGCGATGAGACAGCAAAGCGGCGATGGTTTCATTCCATGGGCCGCATTCGGGCGGCAATTCAGAGCCGTAGCGCGCCGCCAAAGCGGCATGCTGCTGGTCTTTGGATGTTGACGTTGCCATTAATGTAATTGCTCCGGAAGAGATAATAAGCGATACCTCAATGCATACCTATCTGTTTCAATTGTGTCAATGCAATGATGGAAACAAAATATTTATCTACCGCATCGGCTGCGCAGGCGAAATATATGTTTTCACTGCCGGAAAAATAAGGTTGATGGAGGTATGTATTAAGTTAAAACGGATAATTGGTTGTTAGATATTGGTAACGAAGATGGCCGCGAGGAAATTCGGCCGGATGTATTTTTAAAATGAATATATAAATTATAACCCGACCGCAGGATGAGGGAGATGCTGCTTCACAGCTTGAAAGCACAAATATATGTTGTGCAATCAAGCTGTATTCGTTGATATTAGAGAGTACGACTGCGTAGCGTCAGTTACATTTAAATAACATTAACCAAATTCAATGACTTTAAATCGAGGCACCAGCGTTTTCATCAATGCCCAGGCAATGAGGTAAGCTAATCCGCAAAACATAAACATAATGCCGTAACCCACGTTGATTTCTCCCAGCGCCTGATAATGATCGAACAGCGCGCCGGCGACCTTGGTAACGGCCACGCCGCCGAATCCGCCCGCCATGCCGCCGATACCAATTACCGAGGCAACGGCTTTGTTAGGAAACATATCAGATACAGTGGTAAATAAATTCGCGGACCATGCTTGATGAGCGGAGGCGGCAATACCAATCAGGATAACCGGCATCCAGAATCCTGCATGACCCAATGGCTGGGCCAGAAGGGCGGACAGCGGGAATACGGCGATAAATAGCATAGCCCGCATACGGGCAACATAAGGATTAAGGCCTTTTTTCATGAACATGGCGGGAAGCCAGCCGCCGCCGATACTGCCCACCATTGTCATACAATATATCGTCGCGATGGGCAACATCATTTGCGTACCTGTCATCTTGTATTGCGCGGTCAGATAGGCCGGTAGCCAGAACATAAAGAACCACCATACGCCGTCGGTTAAGAATTTACCGATGGCGAATGCCCAGGTCTGGCGATAGGCCAACAAACTAAACCAGGAAATCTTTTCGTGCTCCTGTTCCCGGTTTTGTTTCGAATCCACATCCTCGGAAATATAGTCGTACTCTGCTTGATTCAATTTTCCTTTGGTAAATAATTTCAACGGCAAATCAAACAATCTTTTCCAAAAGAATAAACAAACAAAGCCAATAACACCTACGATGGCAAACGTTGATTCCCATCCCCATTGTAAAGCTAACCACGGAACGACCAAGGGAGCGAGGATGGCGCCTACATTTGCCCCCGAATTGAATATGCCGGTGGCGAAAGAACGCTCTTTCTTGGGAAACCATTCGGCGACGGCTTTAATAGCGCATGGGAAGTTTCCCGATTCTCCCAATCCTAAAACCAGTCGGGCGAACATAAATCCGGCTATCGTTATTGGCACCGATATACTCAACGAGGACAGCATAGCGGAAATCCCACCCCCTATCTGCGCCACAAAGGCATGCAATACCGCGCCAAGGGACCAAATGCCTAACACCCAGGCGTACCCCACCTTGCTTCCGGTAAAATCGACAAACCGTCCGGCAAAGAGCATCCCGATAGCGTAAGTAAATTGAAACACTGCTGCGATATTCGCGTAGTCGCTGTTACTCCAGCTGAATTCTTTGGCTAGTGCCGGCTCCAACAGGCTCAGCACCTGCCGGTCGAGATAATTTATGGTGGTACCAAAAAACAGCAATGCGCATATTACCCATCGATAGTTTGTCCGAGACATCCTTCACCCCATTGAAAAACAAAACGTCATTTTATTTAATGTGAAAGTATATTTTAAATTTACATGGGATTTTTGATATGAAGCATGTCACATATCGATTAAGGCGGTAAAAATATATTCAGGGCCTGGCAGGGAGGGGCCCAAGAGTTGGGCATAAGAATGGGAAAATTGCCCCCCGACGGAGGCGTTTGCAGTCATGGGGCCAGTGGTGTCGGTAATGGCGGGAAATGATTATTCGCCGATGCGGGAATCGGCAGTGCAGAGCGCCCTGAAACAGGCGCCGCTCATTCAGGCGTTTTTGCCGTCAATAAGACGCCGCATTCCATATGACGGGTGTAAGGGAATTGATCAAACAGCGCCATGCGTATGATGTCGTGAGTTTGAGAAAGGGATTCCAAATTGCGGCACAATGACTCGGGATTGCACGAGATATACAGGATGCGCGGATAACACCGCACCAGCTCCACCGTGGCGTCATCCAACCCGCTGCGCGGCGGATCGACAAAAATAGTTTCGCAGCGGTAACTGGCCAGGTCGATATCTTTCAGCCGGGTAAATTCCCGCACACCCTGCATGGCCTGGGTAAACTCCTCCGCCGACATGCGGATGATCTGCACATTGCCGATATGGTTGGCGGCAATATTATACTGTGCCGCTTCCACCGAAGGCTTGGCTATCTCCGTCGCCAGCACCCGCTCAAAGTTACGCGCCAGCGCCAGCGAAAAATTCCCGTTGCCGCAGTACAGCTCCAGCAAGTCTCCCCGTGCGTCTTGGGTTGCCGCCAGCGCCCACTCCAGCATATGGATATTGACGGCGGCATTCGGCTGGGTAAAGCTGTTTTCAATCTGCCGGTAGATGAGTTCCCTTCCCGATACCGGCAATCTTTCATCCGCATAATCCCGGTCCAGGCAAATTTTGGTTTTGGCGGCCCGGCCGATGAGATTTACCGCAAAACCCTGCGCCCGCAATTCATCCCGCAGCGCTGCGGCGGCCTCGCGCCATTCGTCATCCAACGGACGGTGGTATATCAGCGTGATGACCGCTTTACCGCTCATGGTGGTGAGATAATCCAGCTGAAAAAGCTTACGGCGTAAAACCGGCGAAAGGCGCAAGGCCTGGATCATTGCCGTCATCAACCCATTGATTAACTCGCTGCCGGCGGCAAAGAAATCGATGCGGATACGCTCTTTGGTGAGCGGATCAAACATGATGTGGTAGAGGTCCTGCTCTTCATGCCAAATCCTGAATTCGGCTCGCATCCGGTAATGATTTACCGGTGAACGGAATATTTCCGGCTCCGGCGCCCGGTAAGCTGCCATCATCGCTTTTAGTCGGGCGGCTTTTTCAGCCAATTGCGTTTCGTAAGCGTCGATAGGCAACGTCTCGGTAGTCATGATGATTTCTCGTCGATATGGGCCAACTTTATCGGTTTGTGGGGATTGTAGGGGATAAATGGATGATGTCCAATGCTGTTCAATTTATAATTTCTTACCTAATGAGTTCTATAGACATAATTATCCCTTTGATTGTAGGATATTTGCCCGGTCTCTTGTGAGTTAAAAGGGAATCCAGTTCTAAGCTGGAGCTGACGCGCAGCGGTGAGGGGACGTCAGGGCGATAGCGGAAGCAGACACTGTCTTTTCGACGGGAAGTCGTCGCCTGGTGTTAAACACATCCCAAGCCCGAAAACCTGCCGGTATTTCGTCGCAATATCCCTGTTTATCGCGTGCTATCAAACACGGAACCTGCGGCATCCTATTTTATCTATTGGATGCTACGTCAATGTTGACTATCAAAAATACCGTTCTGGCGGCATTGTCCGTTACGACATTCTCCGGGTGGGCGCAGGATAACAACGCTCCAAACGGCAGTAATGACACACTTATTGTTTCGGCAAATCGTTTTCCACAGCCGGTTTCATCAGTGCTTGCGCCCACCAGCGTCGTGACACGCGAGGATATCGACCGTGGCCAAATCAAATCGGTAGCTGAAGCCTTAAGCCGTTTACCGGGCGTGGATATCGCGCAATACGGCGGACTGGGACAGCAAAGCTCTCTGTTCATTCGCGGCACCAATTCCAGTCACGCCCTGGTGCTCATCGATGGCGTGCGTTTGAATCAGGCTGGGATTTCCGGCTCATCCGATCTTAGCCAAATTCCCATCTCTCTGGTTCAGCGCATCGAATTTATCCGCGGTCCGCGCTCCGCCGTCTACGGCTCGGACGCCATCGGCGGGGTGGTCAATATCATCACCACCCGCGAAAAACCCGGAACCACCCTGAGCGCCGGCATGGGTTCAAAGGGTTACCAAAGTTACGATGGGTCCACTCAGCAGCGGCTGGGGGATAATACCGTGGCCACGGTGGCGGGAAATTACACCTATACCCGCGGATTCGATGTGCAGGCCAATTTGCCCGACCCTTATGGCGATCCGGCGCAGCCCGACCGGGACGGATTCATGAGCAAGACCCTGTTCGCGTCGTTGGATCATACGTTCAATCAACAGTTCAGCGGTTTCGCGCGGGTGTATGGCTACGACAATCGTACCGCTTATGACGGCACTTATGCCTATACCGACCCGGCGCATGAAGATGCGCTGCTCGATACCCGCCAGTTATATAGCCGCACCTATGATACCGGCCTGCGTTTTCAGGAAGGTATATACGCCTCCCAGCTCTCATACAGCTATAGCCATACCAAGGACTATAACTACGATCCCAAATACGGACCCTATTCGGCTTCCGCTACCCTGGACGATTCCGATCAATACAACCTGCAATGGGGCAATACCCTCCACGTCACTCACGGTCTGGTCAGCGCCGGGGTGGATTGGCAGAAACAGACAACCGAACCCGGTACCGACTACCTCACCGATGGCTACGAGCAGCACAACACAGGCATCTATGCCACGACGCAGCAGCTTTTCGGACCGGTGACATTGGAAGGCGCGGTGCGGGGAGATGACAATTCACAATTTGGCTGGCACGGCACCTGGCAAAGCAGCGCCGCCTGGGAGTTTATCGAAGGCTACCGCCTGATCGGCTCTTACGGCACCGCGTACAAGGCGCCGAACCTGGGCCAGCTCTACGGCGCTTATGGCGGTAACGCCAACCTGGATCCCGAAGAGAGCAAACAATGGGAAGGCGGCGTTGAAGGACTGACAGGTCCGGTGGACTGGCGTATTTCGGCTTATCGCAACGATATTGATAATCTCATCGATTACGATACGGCGGATGAACGCTACTACAATATCGGCAAAGCCCGTATCAAAGGGGTGGAATGGACCGCCTCGGTAGATACCGGCCCGCTCCGGCATCAATTAACCCTGGAATATCTCGATCCCCGAGACGCCACCACGGACCAGATCCTGGCCCGCCGGGCCAAGCAGCAGATAAAATACCAGTTGGATTGGCAAGTGGCGTCCATTGACTGGTCTCTTAACTACCATTACCTCGGCCAGCGTTATGACACGGATTATAACACTGAACAGGTGGTGAAGATGGGGGGCGTCAGTTTATGGGACATTGCCGCTTCTTATCCGTTAACGCCACACCTGACGGTTCGTGGTAGAATAGCCAATCTGTTTGATAAAGAGTATGAGACAGCTTATGGCTACCAGACCGCAGGACGAGAATTTTATCTCACGGGAACCTATTCCTTCTGACGGTAGCAAGACAAAACGACCCACCATCCTGATTTTTGATTCAGGGGTGGGTGGTTTATCCATTTATGATGAAGTGCGGGAGTTACTGCCGGATCCGCATTATATCTATGTTTTCGATAATGAAGAGTTCCCCTATGGCGAAAAGCCGGAAGACTTTATTGTCGAGCGAGTGGTCAATATCGTCGCAGCTGTTCAGCAATTGCACGCGCTGGATATGGTGATTGTGGCCTGTAATACCGCCAGCACTATCTCCTTACCCGCTTTACGGGAGCGTTTTGCCTGCCCGATCGTCGGCGTGGTGCCTGCGATCAAGCCTGCCGCCAAACTTACTCGCAATGGCATCGTCGGCTTATTGGCTACCCGCGCCACGGTACACCGTACCTATACCCATGATTTGATCGCCAAGTTTGCCGCCGACTGCCATATCATCACCTTGGGTTCAGCCGAACTGGTTGAATTGGCGGAAGCCAAACTGCATGGTGAAACCATTGCGCTCCCCGTTTTGCAAAAAATTCTGCGGCCCTGGCTGCGGCTAGTCGAGCCGCCCGATACGGTGGTGCTGGGCTGTACCCATTTCCCCTTGTTGGCGGAGGAGCTCAAAGCGGTGTTGCCTGATGGCACCCGGCTGGTGGATTCAGGTTCCGCGATTGCGAAACGCGCGGCCTGGCTTATCGCGCATGAAATAACCGGTACCGGCTCTACGAGTGAAAATAAAGCCTATTGTTTAACCATGACGCCGCAATCGATGGAATTGTTGCCGGTTTTGCAGCGTTATGGCTTCTTTTCACTGGAAAAATTGTCTATGACGACGCCGTCTTGAGTAAGAATTAGCCTGTCAGCGAAAAATCTGCAATAAGCGCTTGCCACGCCTCGGGAAGTCCCTATAATGCGCCTCCACTGACCGGGATTAACCGCTGCGACGGACCGGGTCGGGAAGGGAAAAGCGCTTTGTTAAAACAAATAAAAGCTTGACTCTTCAGCGGGAAAACGTAATATACGCAACCCGCGCCAGGTGAGATTTAGACCTCCCCGGCCATGCTCTTTAACAATTTATCAGACAATCTGTGTGGGCACTCACAAGACCGTATCGAAACACAACAATACAAGTCTTGAAGAGTGACAAACAGTTAATTCAAAAGATTAACCAGATGAAATCTTTGAGCATCAAGCTTTTAATTGAAGAGTTTGATCATGGCTCAGATTGAACGCTGGCGGCAGGCCTAACACATGCAAGTCGAGCGGCAGCGGAAAGTAGCTTGCTACTTTGCCGGCGAGCGGCGGACGGGTGAGTAATGTCTGGGGATCTGCCCGATGGAGGGGGATAACTACTGGAAACGGTAGCTAATACCGCATAACGTCGCAAGACCAAAGTGGGGGACCTTAGGGCCTCACACCATCGGATGAACCCAGATGGGATTAGCTAGTAGGTGGGGTAACGGCTCACCTAGGCGACGATCCCTAGCTGGTCTGAGAGGATGACCAGCCACACTGGAACTGAGACACGGTCCAGACTCCTACGGGAGGCAGCAGTGGGGAATATTGCACAATGGGCGCAAGCCTGATGCAGCCATGCCGCGTGTGTGAAGAAGGCCTTCGGGTTGTAAAGCACTTTCAGCGGGGAGGAAGGGGTTGGATTGAATAGATTCAATCATTGACGTTACCCGCAGAAGAAGCACCGGCTAACTCCGTGCCAGCAGCCGCGGTAATACGGAGGGTGCGAGCGTTAATCGGAATTACTGGGCGTAAAGCGTACGCAGGCGGTTTGTTAAGTCAGATGTGAAATCCCCGAGCTTAACTCGGGAACTGCATTTGAAACTGGCAGGCTAGAGTCTCGTAGAGGGGGGTAGAATTCCAGGTGTAGCGGTGAAATGCGTAGAGATCTGGAGGAATACCGGTGGCGAAGGCGGCCCCCTGGACGAAGACTGACGCTCAGGTACGAAAGCGTGGGGAGCAAACAGGATTAGATACCCTGGTAGTCCACGCTGTAAACGATGTCGATTTGAAGGTTGTGGCCTTGAGCCGTGGCTTTCGGAGCTAACGCGTTAAATCGACCGCCTGGGGAGTACGGCCGCAAGGTTAAAACTCAAATGAATTGACGGGGGCCCGCACAAGCGGTGGAGCATGTGGTTTAATTCGATGCAACGCGAAGAACCTTACCTACTCTTGACATCCAGAGAAGACTTCAGAGATGGAGTTGTGCCTTCGGGAACTCTGAGACAG
This sequence comes from Sodalis sp. RH15, assembly GCF_047324255.1. Lineage (NCBI taxonomy): Bacteria > Pseudomonadati > Pseudomonadota > Gammaproteobacteria > Enterobacterales > Bruguierivoracaceae > Sodalis > Sodalis sp. RH15. The sequence continues at coordinate 4,774 of NZ_CP178738.1, read as the reverse complement.
GTGCTGCATGGCTGTCGTCAGCTCGTGTTGTGAAATGTTGGGTTAAGTCCCGCAACGAGCGCAACCCTTATCCTTTGTTGCCAGCGAGTAATGTCGGGAACTCAAAGGAGACTGCCGGTGACAAACCGGAGGAAGGTGGGGATGACGTCAAGTCATCATGGCCCTTACGAGTAGGGCTACACACGTGCTACAATGGCGCATACAAAGAGAAGCGAACTCGCGAGGGTAAGCGGACCTCACAAAGTGCGTCGTAGTCCGGATTGGAGTCTGCAACTCGACTCCATGAAGTCGGAATCGCTAGTAATCGTGGATCAGAATGCCACGGTGAATACGTTCCCGGGCCTTGTACACACCGCCCGTCACACCATGGGAGTGGGTTGCAAAAGAAGTAGGTAGCTTAACCTTCGGGAGGGCGCTTACCACTTTGTGATTCATGACTGGGGTGAAGTCGTAACAAGGTAACCGTAGGGGAACCTGCGGTTGGATCACCTCCTTACCGAAAGATACGCGTCGAGTGACGTGTCCACACAGATTGTCTGATAACAGTATTGAGCAAGAAAAACCTTCTATAGGCTTGTAGCTCAGGTGGTTAGAGCGCACCCCTGATAAGGGTGAGGTCGGTGGTTCGAGTCCACTCAGGCCTACCATTCCTTCCCATGCTGCGTTGCGGCGCCACTCGTTTATTATTATAAACTTCGTGACCCCACGCCTTGCCTGGAAACGAATGGGCTATCGTGTTGCTTTCCTTTTTAACGACGTTGCTTTGTATTCTTCATTGATGCACAGCGATATTCGCGTGAAAAAGAATTGATACGATACTAAAAGGTTAGAAACGACTTGGGGCTATAGCTCAGCTGGGAGAGCACCTGCTTTGCACGCAGGGGGTCAGCGGTTCGATCCCGCTTAGCTCCACCATTTCGCACCGCGAAATGAGAGATTGTCTGGTTTTTCTTTAATTATTTCAGAGCACACTGATATGGCGGCACCTGCGGGTGAACGCGCGTTAAGTATGCTGCGAAATACTGCTCTTTAACAATCCGGAACAAGCTGAAAATTTGAAAAAACATGCTGAGCAAAATCAGTATGCGAGTCTCTCAAAGCAAGCAAACCTAAACAGGTCATCGCGTCAGTGATGGCCCTGTTAAGGGATGAGCGAGAAAGCCCCGGCCAAGGCGCCCGGCGCGCAGCCAGCGGAGTGGACTAGATGTCCATGAGCATGGCGAGCACCGCGCAACACCGGCAGGGGCCTTTCGCAGCCATTCCGCAGACACTTTAGGGTTGTGAGGTTAAGTGACTAAGCGTACACGGTGGATGCCTAGGCAGTCAGAGGCGATGAAGGACGTGCTAATCTGCGAAAAGCGTCGGTAAGCTGATATGAAGCGTTATTAGCCGGCGATGTCCGAATGGGGAAACCCAGTGCAATTCGTTGCACTATCATTGCGTGAATCCATAGCGCAATGAGGCGAACCGGGGGAACTGAAACATCTCAGTACCCCGAGGAAAAGAAATCAACCGAGATTCCCCCAGTAGCGGCGAGCGAACGGGGAACAGCCCAGAACCACCATCAGCTTTTGCATCAGGAGAACGGTCTGGAAAGTCCGGCGACAGAGGGTGATAGCCCCGTATCCGAAGGTGCAGAGGTTGTGGGTTCGATGAGTAGGGCGGGACACGTGATATCCTGTCTGAAGATGGGGGGACCATCCTCCAAGGCTAAATACTCCTGACTGACCGATAGTGAACCAGTACCGTGAGGGAAAGGCGAAAAGAACCCCGGCGAGGGGAGTGAAACAGAACCTGAAACCGTGTACGTACAAGCAGTGGGAGCCCCATCACTAAGCCAGTGGTGAAGCTGCATATGCATCCTTTGCTAAAGGTGCGGCAGGCGGAGCGAAAGCGACGCCCAACCGACAAAATAAGCAGAGGGGGCTTAGTGATGGGGTGACTGCGTACCTTTTGTATAATGGGTCAGCGACTTATATTCTGTAGCAAGGTTAACCGAATAGGGGAGCCGTAGGGAAACCGAGTCTTAACTGGGCGCACAGTTGCAGGGTATAGACCCGAAACCCGGTGATCTAGCCATGGGCAGGTTGAAGGTTGGGTAACACTAACTGGAGGACCGAACCGACTAATGTTGAAAAATTAGCGGATGACCTGTGGCTGGGGGTGAAAGGCCAATCAAACCGGGAGATAGCTGGTTCTCCCCGAAAGCTATTTAGGTAGCGCCTCGTGAATTCATCTTCGGGGGTAGAGCACTGTTTCGGCTAGGGGTCCACCCCGGATTACCAACCCGATGCAAACTGCGAATACCGAAGAATGTTATCACGGGAGACACACGGCGGGTGCTAACGTCCGTCGTGAAGAGGGAAACAACCCAGACCGCCGGCTAAGGTCCCAAAGTCATGGTTAAGTGGGAAACGATGTGGGAAGGCATAGACAGCCAGGATGTTGGCTTAGAAGCAGCCATCATTTAAAGAAAGCGTAATAGCTCACTGGTCGAGTCGGCCTGCGCGGAAGATGTAACGGGGCTAAACCATGCACCGAAGCCGCGGCAGCGGGCGTATCACTTAAAATGCTTAATCGCGTATCAGCGCGGGTTAAGGTGCCTGATGACGCGTAAGGCGTCAAAGAGGCGGGTCAGGGTAACGAAAGAGTAAACCGTCCACGCCATGGATGGCGTGGATCGAGCCTCCAGGGAGGGATTCACGGCGTGTTTACGACTCGTTATCCTGTGCCCGCCTGGCACGGTAAGGCGTTTTAAGGATACGCCCGTTGGGTAGGGGAGCGTTCTGTAAGCCTGAGAAGGTGGCCTGTGAGGGTTGCTGGAGGTATCAGAAGTGCGAATGCTGACATAAGTAACGATAAAGCGGGTGAAAAGCCCGCTCGCCGGAAGACCAAGGGTTCCTGTTCAACGTTAATCGGAGCAGGGTGAGTCGACCCCTAAGGCGAGGCCGAAAGGCGTAGTCGATGGGAAACAGGTTAATATTCCTGTACTGGGTGTGACTGCGAAGGGGGGACGGAGAAAGCTAGACCGGCCGGGCGACGGTTGTCCCGGTTCAAGCGTGCAGGTGGAGAGGACAGGAAAATCCGTTCTCTTATCAACACTGAGGCGTGATGACGAGCCACTACGGTGGTGAAGGGGTTGATGCTACGCTTCCAGGAAAAGCCTCTAAGCACCAGGTCACATCGAATCGTACCCCAAACCGACACAGGTGGTCAGGTAGAGAATACCGAGGCGCTTGAGAGAACTCGGGTGAAGGAACTAGGCAAAATGGTGCCGTAACTTCGGGAGAAGGCACGCTGGCATTAGGTGGAGGAACTTGCTTCCCGAGCCGAAGCCAGTCGCAGATACCAGCTGGCTGCAACTGTTTATTAAAAACACAGCACTGTGCAAACACGAAAGTGGACGTATACGGTGTGACGCCTGCCCGGTGCCGGAAGGTTAATTGATGGGGTTATCCGCAAGGAGAAGCTCTTGATCGAAGCCCCGGTAAACGGCGGCCGTAACTATAACGGTCCTAAGGTAGCGAAATTCCTTGTCGGGTAAGTTCCGACCTGCACGAATGGCGTAATGATGGCCAGGCTGTCTCCACCCGAGACTCAGTGAAATTGAACTCGCTGTGAAGATGCAGTGTACCCGCGGCAAGACGGAAAGACCCCGTGAACCTTTACTATAGCTTGACACTGAACATTGAGCCTTGATGTGTAGGATAGGTGGGAGGCTTAGAAGTAGGGACGCCAGTCCTTATGGAGCCAACCTTGAAATACCACCCTTTAATGTTTGATGTTCTAACTCCGGCCCGTAATCCGGGTCGAGGACAGTGTCTGGTGGGTAGTTTGACTGGGGCGGTCTCCTCCTAAAGAGTAACGGAGGAGCACGAAGGTTAGCTAATCACGGTCGGACATCGTGAGGTTAGTGCAAAGGCATAAGCTAGCTTGACTGCGAGAGTGACGGCTCGAGCAGGTGCGAAAGCAGGTCTTAGTGATCCGGTGGTTCTGAATGGAAGGGCCATCGCTCAACGGATAAAAGGTACTCCGGGGATAACAGGCTGATACCGCCCAAGAGTTCATATCGACGGCGGTGTTTGGCACCTCGATGTCGGCTCATCACATCCTGGGGCTGAAGTAGGTCCCAAGGGTATGGCTGTTCGCCATTTAAAGTGGTACGCGAGCTGGGTTTAGAACGTCGTGAGACAGTTCGGTCCCTATCTGCCGTGGGCGTTGGAAGATTGAGAGGGGCTGCTCCTAGTACGAGAGGACCGGAGTGGACGCACCACTGGTGTTCGGGTTGTCATGCCAATGGCATTGCCCGGTAGCTACGTGCGGAAGAGATAACCGCTGAAAGCATCTAAGCGGGAAACTTGCCTCGAGATGAGTCTTCCCTGTGGCTTTAAGCCGCCTGAAGGGACGTTAAAGACGATGACGTTGATAGGTCGGGTGTGTAAGCGCAGCGATGCGTTGAGCTAACCGATACTAATGACCCGTGAGACTTAACCTTACAACACCTAAGGTGTTTGAGCGATGAGAGCGTTGTCCGCAAGGGCGATGAGAGAATTTTCAGCGACTGTTCCGGATAAAGGCCAATGGTCATCAGTAAAAGATGACGGTTGGATAACGAATTTGCCTGGCGGCACTAGCGCGGTGGTCCCACCTGACCCCATGCCGAACTCAGTAGTGAAACGCCGTAGCGCCGATGGTAGTGTGGGGTCTCCCCATGCGAGAGTAGGGAACTGCCAGGCATCCATTAAGGCCGATACCTCGAGTGTAACGAGAGGCG